>NZ_CP193936.1:0-5319021 GCF_050859475.1 Duganella sp. P38
TAATAACTAGCTTGACGATAACCTACTTTCACACTGGTTGCAGCACTATCATCGGCGTAGAGTCGTTTCACGGTCCTGTTCGGGATGGGAAGGGGTGGGACCGACTTACTATGGTCATCAAGCTTTGACTGGGAACAATCGGGAAGAAGTAAGGTGTGATGGGTCCCCGCCTTCGCGGGGACGACGATGCGTCGTCGTTCCCGCGCAGGCGGGAACCCAATTTCGTTTTATCAGAGTAGCACTCACCATCATAGTAAATGCGTATAACCGTCAAGGTTATAGGGACAAGCCGTACGGGCAATTAGTATCAGTTAGCTTAATGCATTACTGCACTTCCACACCTGACCTATCAACGTCCTGGTCTCGAACGACCCTTCAAAGAGCTCAAGGCTCTGGGAAATCTCATCTTAAGGCAAGTTTCCCGCTTAGATGCTTTCAGCGGTTATCTCTTCCAGACTTAGCTACCCGGCAATGCCACTGGCGTGACAACCGGTACACCAGAGGTCTGTCCACTCCGGTCCTCTCGTACTAGGAGCAGCCCCCTTCAAATTTCCAACGCCCACGGCAGATAGGGACCAAACTGTCTCACGACGTTTTAAACCCAGCTCACGTACCACTTTAAATGGCGAACAGCCATACCCTTGGGACCGGCTACAGCCCCAGGATGTGATGAGCCGACATCGAGGTGCCAAACTCCCCGTCGATATGAACTCTTGGGAGGAATCAGCCTGTTATCCCCAGAGTACCTTTTATCCGTTGAGCGATGGCCCTTCCATACAGAACCACCGGATCACTATGTCCTACTTTCGTACCTGCTCGACTTGTCGGTCTCGCAGTTAAGCACGCTTATGCCATTGCACTATTAGCACGATGTCCGACCGTACCTAGCGTACCTTCGAACTCCTCCGTTACACTTTAGGAGGAGACCGCCCCAGTCAAACTGCCTACCATGCACTGTCCCCGATCCGGATAACGGACCAAGGTTAGAACCTCAAATGAACCAGGGTGGTATTTCAAGGATGGCTCCATAGGAACTGGCGTCCCTACTTCAAAGCCTCCCACCTATCCTACACAGATTGATTCAAAGTCCAATGCAAAGCTACAGTAAAGGTTCATGGGGTCTTTCCGTCTAGCCGCGGGTAGATTGCATCATCACAAACACTTCAACTTCGCTGAGTCTCGGGAGGAGACAGTGTGGCCATCGTTACGCCATTCGTGCAGGTCGGAACTTACCCGACAAGGAATTTCGCTACCTTAGGACCGTTATAGTTACGGCCGCCGTTTACTGGGACTTCAATCAAGAGCTTGCACCCCATCATTTAATCTTCCAGCACCGGGCAGGCGTCACACCCTATACGTCCACTTTCGTGTTTGCAGAGTGCTGTGTTTTTATTAAACAGTCGCAGCCACCATTTTATTGCAACCTTTTCGCCCTATCACAGTAAAGTGACCAAGCTACCGAGGCGTACCTTTTCCCGAAGTTACGGTACCAATTTGCCGAGTTCCTTCTCCCGAGTTCTCTCAAGCGCCTTAGAATACTCATCTCGCCCACCTGTGTCGGTTTGCGGTACGGTCTCGTATGACTGAAGCTTAGAGGCTTTTCTTGGAACCACTTCCGATTGCTACGTGAACAAGTTCACTCGTCCCACTCCCTTGAATTACGTGCCCGGATTTGCCTAAGCACCTTCTATGAAGCAGAAACTGACTATTCCAACAGTCAGACAACCTTCCGCGATCCGTCCCCCCATCGCATCATACGACGGTGCAGGAATATTAACCTGCTTCCCATCAGCTACGCATCTCTGCCTCGCCTTAGGGGCCGACTCACCCTGCTCCGATGAACGTTGAACAGGAAACCTTGGGCTTACGGCGTGGGGGCTTTTCACCCCCATTATCGCTACTCATGTCAGCATTCGCACTTCTGATACCTCCAGCATCCTTTACAAGACACCTTCGCAGGCTTACAGAACGCTCTCCTACCATATCCTTGCGGATATCCGCAGCTTCGGTGACTGGCTTAGCCCCGTTACATCTTCCGCGCAGGACGACTCGATCAGTGAGCTATTACGCTTTCTTTAAATGATGGCTGCTTCTAAGCCAACATCCTGACTGTTTTAGCCTTCCCACTTCGTTTTCCACTTAGCCAATCTTTGGGACCTTAGCTGGCGGTCTGGGTTGTTTCCCTCTTGACGCCGGACGTTAGCACCCGACGTCTGTCTCCCAAGCTCGCACTCATCGGTATTCGGAGTTTGCAATGGTTTGGTAAGTCGCGATGACCCCCTAGCCATAACAGTGCTCTACCCCCGATGGTGATACTTGAGGCACTACCTAAATAGTTTTCGGAGAGAACCAGCTATTTCCAAGTTTGTTTAGCCTTTCACCCCTACCCACAGCTCATCCCCTAATTTTTCAACATTAGTGGGTTCGGACCTCCAGTGCGTGTTACCGCACCTTCATCCTGGCCATGAGTAGATCACTTGGTTTCGGGTCTACACCCAGCGACTATCGCCCTGTTCGGACTCGATTTCTCTACGGCTTCCCTATCCGGTTAACCTTGCCACTGAATGTAAGTCGCTGACCCATTATACAAAAGGTACGCAGTCACCCCTTGCGAGGCTCCTACTGTTTGTATGCACACGGTTTCAGGATCTATTTCACTCCCCTCCCGGGGTTCTTTTCGCCTTTCCCTCACGGTACTGGTTCACTATCGGTCGATTACGAGTATTTAGCCTTGGAGGATGGTCCCCCCATCTTCAGACAGGATTTCTCGTGTCCCGCCCTACTTGTCGTACGCTTAGTACCACCGGTCTGATTTCGTGTACGGGGCTATCACCCGCTATGGCTGCCATTTCCAGAGCATTCCACTATCAGTCCGACTATCACGTACAGGCTCTTCCCATTTCGCTCGCCACTACTTTGGGAATCTCGGTTGATTTATTTTCCTGCAGCTACTTAGATGTTTCAGTTCGCCGCGTTCGCTTCACACACCTATGTATTCAGTGGGTGATGACCCAGAGGGCCGGGTTTCCCCATTCGGAAATCTGCGGATCAAAGCTTGTTTGCTAGCTCCCCGCAGCTTATCGCAAGCTACTACGTCCTTCATCGCCTGTAATCGCCAAGGCATCCGCCATGTGCACTTATTCACTTGTCCCTATAACCTTGACGGCTATAGTTCTAAGCATTTACTACTATTGTGATGATGAGTTTTACTACCCTAAGTGTGTATTTCTACACGCTTAAATAAAACTTTACTTCTTCCAGATTGTTAAAGAACGGTACAGCAGATAAGTGTGAGCACTTGGAGCGTGCGACTCTAGAAAGGAGGTGATCCAGCCGCACCTTCCGATACGGCTACCTTGTTACGACTTCACCCCAGTCACGAATCCTACCGTGGTAAGCGCCCTCCTTACGGTTAAGCTACCTACTTCTGGTAAAACCCGCTCCCATGGTGTGACGGGCGGTGTGTACAAGACCCGGGAACGTATTCACCGCGACATGCTGATCCGCGATTACTAGCGATTCCAACTTCATGCAGTCGAGTTGCAGACTACAATCCGGACTACGATACACTTTCTGGGATTAGCTCCCCCTCGCGGGTTGGCGGCCCTCTGTATGTACCATTGTATGACGTGTGAAGCCCTACCCATAAGGGCCATGAGGACTTGACGTCATCCCCACCTTCCTCCGGTTTGTCACCGGCAGTCTCATTAGAGTGCTCTTGCGTAGCAACTAATGACAAGGGTTGCGCTCGTTGCGGGACTTAACCCAACATCTCACGACACGAGCTGACGACAGCCATGCAGCACCTGTGTAATGGTTCCCTTTCGGGCACTCCTCAATCTCTCAAGGATTCCATCCATGTCAAGGGTAGGTAAGGTTTTTCGCGTTGCATCGAATTAATCCACATCATCCACCGCTTGTGCGGGTCCCCGTCAATTCCTTTGAGTTTTAATCTTGCGACCGTACTCCCCAGGCGGTCTACTTCACGCGTTAGCTGCGTTACCAAGTCAATTAAGACCCGACAACTAGTAGACATCGTTTAGGGCGTGGACTACCAGGGTATCTAATCCTGTTTGCTCCCCACGCTTTCGTGCATGAGCGTCAGTTTTGACCCAGGGGGCTGCCTTCGCCATCGGTGTTCCTCCACATATCTACGCATTTCACTGCTACACGTGGAATTCTACCCCCTCTGCCAAACTCTAGCCTTGCAGTCACCAATGCCATTCCCAGGTTGAGCCCGGGGATTTCACATCAGTCTTACAAAACCGCCTGCGCACGCTTTACGCCCAGTAATTCCGATTAACGCTTGCACCCTACGTATTACCGCGGCTGCTGGCACGTAGTTAGCCGGTGCTTATTCTTCAGGTACCGTCATGAGCCGCAGATATTAGCCGCAGCCTTTTCTTCCCTGACAAAAGAGCTTTACAACCCGAAGGCCTTCTTCACTCACGCGGCATTGCTGGATCAGGGTTGCCCCCATTGTCCAAAATTCCCCACTGCTGCCTCCCGTAGGAGTCTGGACCGTGTCTCAGTTCCAGTGTGGCTGGTCGTCCTCTCAGACCAGCTACTGATCGATGCCTTGGTGGGCCTTTACCCCACCAACTAGCTAATCAGATATCGGCCGCTCCATGAGCATGAGGCCGCCAAGGCGGTCCCCCACTTTCTCCCTTAGGACGTATGCGGTATTAGCGTAACTTTCGCTACGTTATCCCCCACTCCTGGGTACGTTCCGATATATTACTCACCCGTTCGCCACTCGCCACCAGAGCAAGCTCCGTGCTGCCGTTCGACTTGCATGTGTAAGGCATGCCGCCAGCGTTCAATCTGAGCCAGGATCAAACTCTTTAGTTTAATCTCTGTTTGATGATCATTGCTGACCATGGTTCGCTCACTCAAAATACTGACAGTATTACTACTGTGTTATTTCTTGTTGAGCATTTAATGCTTTTTGTTGCAGCACCAAATGCCCACACTTATCGACTGTTAATTTTTAAAGATCGTTGTCTTGTGTTGCTTGCTGAAGAAGCGTTTTGTTCATCAGCACAGAAGCGAGATTATGAAGCATTTCGTTTATCTCGTCAACCCCTCGTTTTTTTCTGCATCGCTTTGTTAGTGATGCTGTGTTTCGCGAGGGGCAGAATCATACCAAGCCACCGGCTGGTTTGACAAGGGCTTTTTTCACGCCATCGGCCAGCAAGGCGATCAGCAGCGCGCCGGCGCCCATGCCCATCAGCAGGCGATAGTTGCCGCCGCTTTGCGTGAACACATAGGAATAGACATAGCCGGCCAGCGCCTGGAACATGGCAAACACCGTAGTCGCCTTGCTCCACACCACATTCTGCGCATGCACATCCCCCGGCAATATGCGCTGCACGCGGCCCAGCGTGATCGGCACGATGCCCGGCGGGAAGGAGCCGATTACCAGCGTCGCCGTCAACAGCAGCATATGATTGGTCGAGAACATCATCAGCGCGATCACTACCACCTGCAACCACATCGTCAGATGACTGGTCAGCGCCGGCCCGGCACGGTCGGACAGCGCGCCATACGCCATCGGCCCGATGCTCGCGCCGACGCCATACACGATCCAGAACAGCGAAGCGGTATGCGCGCCCCAACCCAGGCCGCGCGCCACGTAGTCGACCAGAAACACCATCATCGGCACCAGCCCCAGCGCCATCAGCGCGTATTGCAGGTACAGCAGATTGAGCTCGGCGCGCATCGATGCCCGCGCCGCCGCGCCCGGCTCCCCCTGCGGCACATGCGTATGCAGCGCATGCGGCCAGCACCGCCAGCTAGCCACGCTCAGCAACAGCGACAGCACGCCCAACCCCAGCCAGGTCGCCCGCATGCCCATGTCCAGCAGCAGCGGCACCACCGTGCCCGAGGCGGCAATGCCCAGGCCAACGCCAAGGAAGATGGCGCCGCTGGCCATGCCCTTGCGCTGCGCCGGCACGTGCGGCAACACCGTCATCGCCGCCAGCACCATGATGATGCCGCCTGAAACGCCCGACAGCAGGCGCCAGCCGAAGAACCAGCCGACCGACAGCGGGAAAGCACAGGCAAAGAATGCGGCCGAGGTCAGCAGCATCATGGCGCGCAGCGTCGGGCGGGCGCCATAGCGGCGCGCCGCCGGCCGCCCCGCCAGCGCACCGATCAGATAGCCGACCAGGTTGGCGGCGCCGAGATAAATCACATCGCTGGCGGCAAACCAGTGGGCGCCGATCATCGGCGGGATCAGCGGCGTATAGGCAAAGCGCGCCAGGCCAATGCCGACCAGGCTGGCGCATAGGCCGGCAAAAATAGCACGGGCGGTCATGCCGCGATCATCGGCGCTGGCCATGGCAACTCCTCAAAACTGTCATCATGTTTGACAGCATAGTCAAACTTGACAGACGTGTCAAACATGACGATAATTCTTGCCATGGCAGGCATAAAACAATTCAACGAAGACGATACGCTGGAACGGGCGATGCACGTGTTCTGGCGCCAGGGCTATGGCGCAACCTCCATGCCGGATCTGGCGAAAGCCACCGGCGTGCAGCGCGGCTCGCTGTATCACGCCTATGGCGACAAGCAGAACATTTTCCTGCTGGCGTTCGCCCGCTATCAACGGCACTATCTGGACATGGTGCGCAAGCACATGCAGCTGGACGACCCGGTGGCCGCGCTGCGTGCCTACTTCGCGTATGTGATCCGCTCGATGTCGGAGCCGGTGCCGCAGCTGGACGGCACGCCCTCAGCGCGCACGCGCGGCTGCCTGACCACCAAGATCGCCACCGATGAAACCGCGATGGACGAGCCGGTGCGCGTGGCGCTGCGCGGCATGCTGGAAGGATTGGCCGATGCGCTGGAGGAGCGCCTGTCGCAGCCGGACGCCAGGGACCGCCTGCGGCTGGCGCCAAAGGACGCCGCGCGCCTGCTGATGACCTTCACACGCGGCAATGTGGTGATGGAGCGTATTTACCAGGGCACCGAGCAATTAGAGGCGACGGCCGACCATATGATCGCACTGCTGTTCAAGCATTGATGATGACGTCGACGCGCTTGTGCACATCCTCGGCGAAGGCCAGGAACTCGCGCATCTCGTCCGGCTGATTCACATCCAGCGCAAACCATTCGGCCGAGCCGCCGGCCTGGCGGATTTCCGTCACCAGCGCATGCAGCTTGCTGGAGCGGCGCGCGCCCAGCACCACGTGATGGCCCTCGCCTGCCAGCTGACGGGCTGTCGCGGGTCCGCATCCCCGGCTGGCGCCGGCAATCAGAATTACTTTGCGATGAGCTTGAGTCATGATGCAGTCCTTTCCTGGCCATTAACACAGGCTGCATCTTACGGACGAATCGTCATGCTGCGAATGCACATGCCTATGTAGTTCTTGCCTAATCCTATGGATCGCATCGGCAATGGTAGCGATCCGCGCGTGAATCATGGATCATTCCTATTCATCACCGACAATAAGGAGTGCAGTGTGGACCGCATGATTGCCCTGCATATGCAGCTGGCGCGCACCGAAGGCTATACCGAAACCCTGGTGGACGACGTGCGCCTGACGCGCGCCAACCAGAGCGTGACCAAGTCGCCGGCGATGTACGATCCGTGCATCGCCATCGCGCTGCAGGGACGCAAGCGCACCTACTTCGGCAACGACATCCTGCAGTTCGACGCCGACCACTACCTGGTGGTGGCCGTGCCGATGCCGTTCACCGCCACCACCGAGGCGTCGGAGGAACATCCCTTCCTCGGCATCTCGGTGCGCATCGACCGCACCACGCTGGCCGACCTGATGTTCACCATCGACCAGACCGACAACGAAGTGTCCGCCATGCCCAAGGGCATGATGACCACGCGCATGGACGAACGCCTGCGCGAAACCGTGCTGCGCCTGCTGGAGGCGTTGAACTCGCCACTGGAAGCGAAAGTGCTGGGGCCGGGCATCGTACGCGAAATCTGCTACCGCGTGCTGATGGGCGAACAGGGCGCGGCGATGCGCGCGGCGCTGACCAGTCAGGGCCAGTTCGGCCGCATCGCCAAGGCGCTGCGCCGCATCCATGCCGACTACGCGGCCAGCATCGATGTCGGCATGCTGGCCGAGGAAGCCAATATGAGCGTGCCGGCCTTTCATGTGCACTTCAAGTCGGTCACGCACTGCTCGCCGATTCAGTATCTGAAGTCGGCGCGCCTGCACCAGGCGCGGCTGCTTATGGCGCGCAACGACATGACCGCGCAGGCCGCGTGCGCGCAGGTCGGTTACGAAAGCCCGTCGCAATTCAGCCGCGAGTTCAAGCGCTACTTCGGCCGCAGCCCGAGCGAGGAAGCCAACGCCATGCGCCGCTTCCTGCTGGTCAAGCCGGCCGAGGCCTCAAGACTGGTGTGAGCCAGGATACAGCTGTTCCAGCACCGCCGACATCATCTGCCGGACCAGCGGCTGCAACGGCGGCGCCTCCTGCAGGCGCGCCTGCTTCCACAATGCGGCCAGCGCGCCTTCATGCCGCGCCACCACCTGCTCCACCGCGCTTTGCCAGAACGCCGGCGCCTCGCCGTCGACAAAGCTGCCGCGACCACGCCCGAAGTGCGCCACCGCCAGATAGCGCAACAAGCCGGCCGCCACCAGCGTATGCATAAAGGCGTCGGAGAACTGCATGGTGGCCTGGTTGCGGTCGGTGCCGGAATTGAAGCCCCACGCTGCGCCGGCAAACGTCAGCGCGCCGGCCAGGCTGCCCAGGATGACGCCGCCGCCGAGCGTCAGGCCGCCGGCCATCAGGTCGGCTGAGAGGCCGGTAGCGGCGCCGGAAATCATTGCGCCCAGCAGGCCCGCCTGTGCCTTGTCGATCGGCGCGCGGACCGAGAAATGCTCGCGCACCTGCGCGTTGATCTCGGCGACGCCGGCCGGATCGAGCTGGTGCAGGACCAGCAGCTCACGCGTCATCTCGCCGGTGCGCAGGTTGAGCCGCGCGATCAGCTCGCCCATGGCCTGATCCTGCCGTTGCTGTTCGGCGTTTTTGCCGATGCCAACCACTTTCAGCGCCGACTTGATCAAGCTCTTGCCCTCGTCCGGCAACGCCTCGCTATCGCGCGCCGCTGCCAGCAAGTGCGCCGACAGCAGTTGCAGCGATTGCGCGTAGCGCTGCGCGTTGCGCGCCTGCCAGGCGGCGAGCAGGCGCGCATAGGCCGGCTGCTGTTGCGCGTCGAGCAATTCGGACAGGGCGTGATAAAACACCCGCTCGTGAACCCAGCTGCGGGCGAACGCATCCAGCGCAAGCACCTCGCGCACGGCAGGGTACTGGCGCAGGTAATCGCGCCAGCGCGCCTGGTCGGCCTGCTCTTCGGCCTGCGGGCGCGGGCGGCCGGTCTGGTTCAGGATCACCACCACCGGCTTGCCCAGCCATTCGAGAATCTTCATCTCGGCCGGCACATAGCCGGCGTCCTGCGGATCTTCCGCCGAATTCACCAGATAGAGCACGATGTCGGCGCTGTCGCGCGCCGCGCGCAACGCCTGTTGGCTCAGCCAGAACGGCCGATCCCGGTAGCGGTCCAGCACCTCGCGCAGAAACCAGCCGATCGGGTTGCCCGACTGCGCCAGGCGCTTTTGCAAGCGCACCGAATCGCCAAAGCCCGGCGTATCCCACAGCTGCAAAACATCGCCTTCCGGCGTGGTCAGCAAAGTGTGCGGTTCAGAGAGGATGGTGACGTGGGCGGCGTCGCGCACCTCGCCAACATCGACGCCCATCAGCGTACGCGCCAGCGTAGTCTTGCCGTTGTTAGTGTGGGAAATCAGCGCCAGTTGAATCGTCGCACTCATGCCGGCACCTGCAGGTTGACGACGCTGGCGGTGGTGCGGTGGAAGCGGCAGAACTCCTGCCACAGCGCGACGCGCTCGGCCAGGCGCTCGGGTCCCATGCGCTCCAGATACGCCGACTCATCCAGCAACACGGTCACGCCGCGCGGCAGCGCCTTCGACAGCGCATCGAGGAAGGCGCCGTGGTTTTCCTGCTCCGGCGTCGCGGTCAGGTTGAACAGCGCAGCGGTGCTCGTCACCTCGGCGTCGTCGCTGACCTGCGGCGCTTCGCCGTAGGCGGTGGACGGCCGCAGCATCAGTCTGCCCTGCTCGCCCAACATCTCTACCGCAAGCTGTTGCAGTCCGCGATGCCGCTGCTCGTCGATCGTGAAGCTGTATGGCAGCACGCGCAGCGTACCGCCTTGCGGCATGCCCATCGCATCCCTGAGCTTACGGAAATACGGCTGTTCCAGATCGAGCGGGAAATGGCGCATCAGTCGGGCCGCTCGCCATTGCGAGATGGCCGCCAGCAGCAGGCGCGGCGCGATCACCAGCAGCACAATCGTGGCCGCATACAGGTGCACCCAGCGCGCGCCGCCCGCCGCCGCCGTGGTTTGCGGGAAGCGCAGCGCTTCGATCTCCGCCAGTGTGAAGTCTTGCAGGTGCAGCAGCGCCGTGGCCGGCGCGAACAGTGTCGACAGCAGACTGTGCACCTGGCTGGCATCGAGGAACGTGCTTTCCCAGCCGGCCGCGTATTGCGACAGCAGGCCGCGCGCGTACAGCGAAGCGAGCGCGCCGGCGGCAAACGCGGCCGCACTCAGATGCACGCTGCGGCTCAGGCGCGCGGCGTTCAGCTTCGCACTAAGCTGCGACCACTCGCGCAGGAAGTCCATCACCGCCGTCGACAGCGCGGGCGGCAGTTTGCGCGGCGCCTTCAAACGGTGCGGCACGCGCGGGCGCGACGGAACAAACAGCCAGATCACCAGGCCCGCGTACACCAGCAGGTTCCAGCCGATAATCAACAACAAGGGCGCCGACAGCAAATCGACGCGGTGCGGATCGGTGATGCGGTCGAGGCCGGCGCCAAGCAGCAGGCCAATCAGCGGCAAGGCCCAGGCCAGCGGCTGCAATGGACTGCGTTGCTTGAGGAAGCCGGCAAACGTGGCATGGCGCTCGGCCAGGCGCTTGAGGATTTGTTCGGCACGCTGCTGAAGGAAATCGTCGCCGGTGGCTTCAGCCTTGCGGTCGGCGGCGCGCCACTGGGCCAGCTCGCGCGCGCTGCGGCTGGCATAAGTGCGATCGTCGTCGCTGAGGATTTCCTTGTTGTGATCGGCGGTCTCGATCGCGCGGACCAGCACGACGTCTCTTGCGGTGTGTTCGTTCATGCGAACGATTGTAAACGCAAAAAGGCCCGGTCACAGACCGGGCCTTCTCACTTAATAACTAGCTTGACGATAACCTACTTTCACACTGGTTGCAGCACTATCATCGGCGTAGAGTCGTTTCACGGTCCTGTTCGGGATGGGAAGGGGTGGGACCGACTTACTATGGTCATCAAGCTTTGACTGGGAACAATCGGGAAGAAGTAAGGTGCGATGGATCCCCGCCTTCGCGGGGACGACGATCCGTCGTCGTTCCCGCGCAGGCGGGAACCCAATTTGTTTTATCAGAGTAGCACTCACCATCATAGTAAATGCGTATAACCGTCAAGGTTATAGGGACAAGCCGTACGGGCAATTAGTATCAGTTAGCTTAATGCATTACTGCACTTCCACACCTGACCTATCAACGTCCTGGTCTCGAACGACCCTTCAAAGAGCTCAAGGCTCTGGGAAATCTCATCTTAAGGCAAGTTTCCCGCTTAGATGCTTTCAGCGGTTATCTCTTCCAGACTTAGCTACCCGGCAATGCCACTGGCGTGACAACCGGTACACCAGAGGTCTGTCCACTCCGGTCCTCTCGTACTAGGAGCAGCCCCCTTCAAATTTCCAACGCCCACGGCAGATAGGGACCAAACTGTCTCACGACGTTTTAAACCCAGCTCACGTACCACTTTAAATGGCGAACAGCCATACCCTTGGGACCGGCTACAGCCCCAGGATGTGATGAGCCGACATCGAGGTGCCAAACTCCCCGTCGATATGAACTCTTGGGAGGAATCAGCCTGTTATCCCCAGAGTACCTTTTATCCGTTGAGCGATGGCCCTTCCATACAGAACCACCGGATCACTATGTCCTACTTTCGTACCTGCTCGACTTGTCGGTCTCGCAGTTAAGCACGCTTATGCCATTGCACTATTAGCACGATGTCCGACCGTACCTAGCGTACCTTCGAACTCCTCCGTTACACTTTAGGAGGAGACCGCCCCAGTCAAACTGCCTACCATGCACTGTCCCCGATCCGGATAACGGACCAAGGTTAGAACCTCAAATGAACCAGGGTGGTATTTCAAGGATGGCTCCATAGGAACTGGCGTCCCTACTTCAAAGCCTCCCACCTATCCTACACAGATTGATTCAAAGTCCAATGCAAAGCTACAGTAAAGGTTCATGGGGTCTTTCCGTCTAGCCGCGGGTAGATTGCATCATCACAAACACTTCAACTTCGCTGAGTCTCGGGAGGAGACAGTGTGGCCATCGTTACGCCATTCGTGCAGGTCGGAACTTACCCGACAAGGAATTTCGCTACCTTAGGACCGTTATAGTTACGGCCGCCGTTTACTGGGACTTCAATCAAGAGCTTGCACCCCATCATTTAATCTTCCAGCACCGGGCAGGCGTCACACCCTATACGTCCACTTTCGTGTTTGCAGAGTGCTGTGTTTTTATTAAACAGTCGCAGCCACCATTTTATTGCAACCTTTTCGCCCTATCACAGTAAAGTGACCAAGCTACCGAGGCGTACCTTTTCCCGAAGTTACGGTACCAATTTGCCGAGTTCCTTCTCCCGAGTTCTCTCAAGCGCCTTAGAATACTCATCTCGCCCACCTGTGTCGGTTTGCGGTACGGTCTCGTATGACTGAAGCTTAGAGGCTTTTCTTGGAACCACTTCCGATTGCTACGTGAACAAGTTCACTCGTCCCACTCCCTTGAATTATGTGCCCGGATTTGCCTAAGCACCTTCTATGAAGCAGAAACTGACTATTCCAACAGTCAGACAACCTTCCGCGATCCGTCCCCCCATCGCATCATACGACGGTGCAGGAATATTAACCTGCTTCCCATCAGCTACGCATCTCTGCCTCGCCTTAGGGGCCGACTCACCCTGCTCCGATGAACGTTGAACAGGAAACCTTGGGCTTACGGCGTGGGGCTTTTCACCCCCATTATCGCTACTCATGTCAGCATTCGCACTTCTGATACCTCCAGCATCCTTTACAAGACACCTTCGCAGGCTTACAGAACGCTCTCCTACCATATCCTTGCGGATATCCGCAGCTTCGGTGACTGGCTTAGCCCCGTTACATCTTCCGCGCAGGACGACTCGATCAGTGAGCTATTACGCTTTCTTTAAATGATGGCTGCTTCTAAGCCAACATCCTGACTGTTTTAGCCTTCCCACTTCGTTTTCCACTTAGCCAATCTTTGGGACCTTAGCTGGCGGTCTGGGTTGTTTCCCTCTTGACGCCGGACGTTAGCACCCGACGTCTGTCTCCCAAGCTCGCACTCATCGGTATTCGGAGTTTGCAATGGTTTGGTAAGTCGCGATGACCCCCTAGCCATAACAGTGCTCTACCCCCGATGGTGATACTTGAGGCACTACCTAAATAGTTTTCGGAGAGAACCAGCTATTTCCAAGTTTGTTTAGCCTTTCACCCCTACCCACAGCTCATCCCCTAATTTTTCAACATTAGTGGGTTCGGACCTCCAGTGCGTGTTACCGCACCTTCATCCTGGCCATGAGTAGATCACTTGGTTTCGGGTCTACACCCAGCGACTATCGCCCTGTTCGGACTCGATTTCTCTACGGCTTCCCTATCCGGTTAACCTTGCCACTGAATGTAAGTCGCTGACCCATTATACAAAAGGTACGCAGTCACCCCTTGCGAGGCTCCTACTGTTTGTATGCACACGGTTTCAGGATCTATTTCACTCCCCTCCCGGGGTTCTTTTCGCCTTTCCCTCACGGTACTGGTTCACTATCGGTCGATTACGAGTATTTAGCCTTGGAGGATGGTCCCCCCATCTTCAGACAGGATTTCTCGTGTCCCGCCCTACTTGTCGTACGCTTAGTACCACCGGTCTGATTTCGTGTACGGGGCTATCACCCGCTATGGCCGCCATTTCCAGAGCGTTCCACTATCAGTCCGACTATCACGTACAGGCTCTTCCCATTTCGCTCGCCACTACTTTGGGAATCTCGGTTGATTTATTTTCCTGCAGCTACTTAGATGTTTCAGTTCGCCGCGTTCGCTTCACACACCTATGTATTCAGTGGGTGATGACCTAAAAGGCCGGGTTTCCCCATTCGGAAATCTGCGGATCAAAGCTTGTTTGCTAGCTCCCCGCAGCTTATCGCAAGCTACTACGTCCTTCATCGCCTGTAATCGCCAAGGCATCCGCCATGTGCACTTATTCACTTGTCCCTATAACCTTGACGGCTATAGTTCTAAGCATTTACTACTATTGTGATGATGAGTTTTACTACCCTAAGTGTGTATTTCTACACGCTTAAATAAAACTTTACTTCTTCCAGATTGTTAAAGAACGGTACTACTTTTACCTAAACACTGCTGCTTACGTAAAAACAGTAAGTGGTGGAGGATGACGGGATCGAACCGACGACCCCCTGCTTGCAAAGCAGGTGCTCTCCCAGCTGAGCTAATCCCCCAATGTCTTGGTGGGTCTGGTTGGGCTCGAACCAACGACCCCCGCGTTATCAACACGGTGCTCTAACCAGCTGAGCTACAGACCCTATGCTGTTCTCTAATCTCTTACAGTCGATAAGTGTGAGCGCTTAATGAAGCAAACTCTAGAAAGGAGGTGATCCAGCCGCACCTTCCGATACGGCTACCTTGTTACGACTTCACCCCAGTCACGAATCCTACCGTGGTAAGCGCCCTCCTTGCGGTTAAGCTACCTACTTCTGGTAAAACCCGCTCCCATGGTGTGACGGGCGGTGTGTACAAGACCCGGGAACGTATTCACCGCGACATGCTGATCCGCGATTACTAGCGATTCCAACTTCATGCAGTCGAGTTGCAGACTACAATCCGGACTACGATACACTTTCTGGGATTAGCTCCCCCTCGCGGGTTGGCGGCCCTCTGTATGTACCATTGTATGACGTGTGAAGCCCTACCCATAAGGGCCATGAGGACTTGACGTCATCCCCACCTTCCTCCGGTTTGTCACCGGCAGTCTCATTAGAGTGCTCTTGCGTAGCAACTAATGACAAGGGTTGCGCTCGTTGCGGGACTTAACCCAACATCTCACGACACGAGCTGACGACAGCCATGCAGCACCTGTGTAATGGTTCCCTTTCGGGCACTCCTCAATCTCTCAAGGATTCCATCCATGTCAAGGGTAGGTAAGGTTTTTCGCGTTGCATCGAATTAATCCACATCATCCACCGCTTGTGCGGGTCCCCGTCAATTCCTTTGAGTTTTAATCTTGCGACCGTACTCCCCAGGCGGTCTACTTCACGCGTTAGCTGCGTTACCAAGTCAATTAAGACCCGACAACTAGTAGACATCGTTTAGGGCGTGGACTACCAGGGTATCTAATCCTGTTTGCTCCCCACGCTTTCGTGCATGAGCGTCAGTTTTGACCCAGGGGGCTGCCTTCGCCATCGGTGTTCCTCCACATATCTACGCATTTCACTGCTACACGTGGAATTCTACCCCCTCTGCCAAACTCTAGCCTTGCAGTCACCAATGCCATTCCCAGGTTGAGCCCGGGGATTTCACATCAGTCTTACAAAACCGCCTGCGCACGCTTTACGCCCAGTAATTCCGATTAACGCTTGCACCCTACGTATTACCGCGGCTGCTGGCACGTAGTTAGCCGGTGCTTATTCTTCAGGTACCGTCATGAGCCGCAGATATTAGCCGCAGCCTTTTCTTCCCTGACAAAAGAGCTTTACAACCCGAAGGCCTTCTTCACTCACGCGGCATTGCTGGATCAGGGTTGCCCCCATTGTCCAAAATTCCCCACTGCTGCCTCCCGTAGGAGTCTGGACCGTGTCTCAGTTCCAGTGTGGCTGGTCGTCCTCTCAGACCAGCTACTGATCGATGCCTTGGTGGGCCTTTACCCCACCAACTAGCTAATCAGATATCGGCCGCTCCATGAGCATGAGGCCGCCAAGGCGGTCCCCCACTTTCTCCCTTAGGACGTATGCGGTATTAGCGTAACTTTCGCTACGTTATCCCCCACTCCTGGGTACGTTCCGATATATTACTCACCCGTTCGCCACTCGCCACCAGAGCAAGCTCCGTGCTGCCGTTCGACTTGCATGTGTAAGGCATGCCGCCAGCGTTCAATCTGAGCCAGGATCAAACTCTTTAGTTTAATCTCTGTTTGATGGCCATTGCTGACCATGGTTCGCTCACTCAAAATACTGACAGTATTACTACTGTGTTATTTCTTGTTGAGCATTTAATGCTTTTTGTTGCAGCATCAAACGCCCACATTTATCGACTGTAAATTCTTAAAGATCGTTGCGCTCGCCACTGTGTGGCTTGCTTGCTGCGAATCGTTGTGTCCGTCAGCGAAGAGATGAGATTATGCTGCACGGCATTCATTCCGTCAACCCTCTTTTTTCAACTGCTACAATCGCGTCCTCCAAAAACCTCAGCAAAATGCTATGAATAATAAGACGACAGGCCGCAGCGGCTTCAGTTCCAGCTTCGGCGTATTGGCCGCCACACTTGGTTCCGCGGTGGGGCTCGGTAATATATGGAAGTTCCCTTCTCTCACCGGCGCCAATGGCGGCGCCGGTTTCCTGCTGGTGTATCTACTGGCCACGCTGGCGATCGGCCTGCCGGTCATGATTGCCGAAATCACCCTGGGCCGCGCCGCCAAGGCCAACCCGATCACCACGCTGCAAACCCTGTCACCCAGGAAGAGCTTGCCGTGGTGGCTGGTCGGCGCCGGCGGCATGCTGGCGGCCTTCCTGATTCTGTCCTTCTATTCGGAGGTGGTGGCCTGGGTATTTGCCTATGTATTCAAGGCGATAGGGGGCAGCATCCTCAGCAGCGATCGCCAGGTGACGGAAGCCGCCTTTGGCGCGCTGATCGGCGACCCGCTGCAATCGCTGTTGTGGCAGTGGGGCGTGCTGGTGCTGATCGGCGGCATTTTGCTGATGGGCGTGACCAAGGGCATTGAAGGCATCACCAAGAAGCTGATGCCGGTGCTGTTCCTGTTGCTACTGCTGCTGTGCGCGGTCAGCCTGACGCTGCCCAAGGTGGCGGAAGGCATCGCTTTCCTGTTCAAGCCGGACTTTAGCAAGATTACTGCTGGCGTGATCCTGACCGCCATGGGCCTGGCGTTCTTCAAGCTGTCTCTGGGCATGGGAACGATGATGACCTATGGCTCCTACTTCCGCGATGATCAGAACATCCCAGCAACGACCGTGCGAGTGATGCTGGCCGATCTGTTTGTCTCCATGCTGGCCGGCATTGCCATCTTCCCTGCCGTGTTCAGTTTTGGCTTCGCGCCGTCAGCCGGGCCATCGCTGGTGTTCATCACCATTCCAGCGGTGTTCTCGCAAATTCCGGGCGGCCAGCTGCTGATGATTGCCTTCTTTGCGCTGGCGTCGGTGGCCGCGACCGGCGCCATGCTGTCAATGATGGAGGTGCCAGTGGTGATCCTGCACGAGCGCTTCGGCATGAGCCGCACCAAGGCGACCGTGCTGACTATCGCGGTGCTGGTGGTGATGGGTTCCAGCTGCGCGCTGACCAACAATGTACTGGCCGACTTCAAGCTGTTCGGCATGAATATATTCGATCTGTTCGATTTCGCTTCGTCCAACGTGCTGCTGCCGCTGGGCGGGATCGCCGTGGCCCTGTTCGTGGGCTGGGTGTGGGGGCGCGAGAATTTCCAGCGCGCCTTATCCAATCAGGGCGCGCTGCATAATGCAGCAGTCACGGGCGTGGTGTTTTTCCTGCTGCGCTACGTGTCGCCGCTGCTGATCCTGGTCGTGATGCTGAAAGGATTGGGCTTGTTCTGATGCGCGACCGGCGGCGCTGGCAATCGCTGGCGCCGCGCACCCTAACGCGCACGTGTACGGCCTGGCATTCCGCTGTGGCGGGCGGCCTCCTGATGCAAGCCTCAAGGGGGCGCGTAAGCCACCCCGATTCGCACAAACCTGGAAGTACGCGGTAAGGGCCCATGCCAGCGAGCCTGCCGCAGCGCGCCGAGCGTCGTCGCATCCAATGGCGTGGCCAACGCACTCATACGCGTGGCGATGAATCGCTCAAATGCAAAAAACCCCGCACAGTACGCTGAGCGGGGTTTTTCTAATAACTAGCTTAACGATAACCTACTTTCACACTGGTTGCAGCACTATCATCGGCGTAGAGTCGTTTCACGGTCCTGTTCGGGATGGGAAGGGGTGGGACCGACTTACTATGGTCATCAAGCTTTAACTTGTACTAGCATTCACGTCTTTCTCCGTGAAGCCATGAAATCTGGAAGACAGCATTATAAACGATTTATACCGTTTATCAAGTAATTGTTTAGGTAATGAGCGTAATCAACGCAACAATTCTAAAGCTATAACCTGCTAAGGTTATAGGGACAAGCCGTACGGGCAATTAGTATCAGTTAGCTTAATGCATTACTGCACTTCCACACCTGACCTATCAACGTCCTGGTCTCGAACGACCCTTCAAAGAGCTCAAGGCTCTGGGAAATCTCATCTTAAGGCAAGTTTCCCGCTTAGATGCTTTCAGCGGTTATCTCTTCCAGACTTAGCTACCCGGCAATGCCACTGGCGTGACAACCGGTACACCAGAGGTCTGTCCACTCCGGTCCTCTCGTACTAGGAGCAGCCCCCTTCAAATTTCCAACGCCCACGGCAGATAGGGACCAAACTGTCTCACGACGTTTTAAACCCAGCTCACGTACCACTTTAAATGGCGAACAGCCATACCCTTGGGACCGGCTACAGCCCCAGGATGTGATGAGCCGACATCGAGGTGCCAAACTCCCCCGTCGATATGAACTCTTGGGAGGAATCAGCCTGTTATCCCCAGAGTACCTTTTATCCGTTGAGCGATGGCCCTTCCATACAGAACCACCGGATCACTATGTCCTACTTTCGTACCTGCTCGACTTGTCGGTCTCGCAGTTAAGCACGCTTATGCCATTGCACTATTAGCACGATGTCCGACCGTACCTAGCGTACCTTCGAACTCCTCCGTTACACTTTAGGAGGAGACCGCCCCAGTCAAACTGCCTACCATGCACTGTCCCCGATCCGGATAACGGACCAAGGTTAGAACCTCAAATGAACCAGGGTGGTATTTCAAGGATGGCTCCACGCAGACTGGCGTCCACGCTTCAAAGCCTCCCACCTATCCTACACAGATTGATTCAAAGTCCAATGCAAAGCTACAGTAAAGGTTCATGGGGTCTTTCCGTCTAGCCGCGGGTAGATTGCATCATCACAAACACTTCAACTTCGCTGAGTCTCGGGAGGAGACAGTGTGGCCATCGTTACGCCATTCGTGCAGGTCGGAACTTACCCGACAAGGAATTTCGCTACCTTAGGACCGTTATAGTTACGGCCGCCGTTTACTGGGACTTCAATCAAGAGCTTGCACCCCATCATTTAATCTTCCAGCACCGGGCAGGCGTCACACCCTATACGTCCACTTTCGTGTTTGCAGAGTGCTGTGTTTTTATTAAACAGTCGCAGCCACCATTTTATTGCAACCTTTTCGCCCTATCACAGTAAAGTGACCAAGCTACCGAGGCGTACCTTTTCCCGAAGTTACGGTACCAATTTGCCGAGTTCCTTCTCCCGAGTTCTCTCAAGCGCCTTAGAATACTCATCTCGCCCACCTGTGTCGGTTTGCGGTACGGTCTCGTATGACTGAAGCTTAGAGGCTTTTCTTGGAACCACTTCCGATTGCTACGTGAACAAGTTCACTCGTCCCACTCCCTTGAATTACGTGCCCGGATTTGCCTAAGCACCTTCTATGAAGCAGAAACTGACTATTCCAACAGTCAGACAACCTTCCGCGATCCGTCCCCCCATCGCATCATACGACGGTGCAGGAATATTAACCTGCTTCCCATCAGCTACGCATCTCTGCCTCGCCTTAGGGGCCGACTCACCCTGCTCCGATGAACGTTGAACAGGAAACCTTGGGCTTACGGCGTGGGGGCTTTTCACCCCCATTATCGCTACTCATGTCAGCATTCGCACTTCTGATACCTCCAGCATCCTTTACAAGACACCTTCGCAGGCTTACAGAACGCTCTCCTACCATATCCTTGCGGATATCCGCAGCTTCGGTGACTGGCTTAGCCCCGTTACATCTTCCGCGCAGGACGACTCGATCAGTGAGCTATTACGCTTTCTTTAAATGATGGCTGCTTCTAAGCCAACATCCTGACTGTTTTAGCCTTCCCACTTCGTTTTCCACTTAGCCAATCTTTGGGACCTTAGCTGGCGGTCTGGGTTGTTTCCCTCTTGACGCCGGACGTTAGCACCCGACGTCTGTCTCCCAAGCTCGCACTCATCGGTATTCGGAGTTTGCAATGGTTTGGTAAGTCGCGATGACCCCCTAGCCATAACAGTGCTCTACCCCCGATGGTGATACTTGAGGCACTACCTAAATAGTTTTCGGAGAGAACCAGCTATTTCCAAGTTTGTTTAGCCTTTCACCCCTACCCACAGCTCATCCCCTAATTTTTCAACATTAGTGGGTTCGGACCTCCAGTGCGTGTTACCGCACCTTCATCCTGGCCATGAGTAGATCACTTGGTTTCGGGTCTACACCCAGCGACTATCGCCCTGTTCGGACTCGATTTCTCTACGGCTTCCCTATCCGGTTAACCTTGCCACTGAATGTAAGTCGCTGACCCATTATACAAAAGGTACGCAGTCACCCCTTACGAGGCTCCTACTGTTTGTATGCACACGGTTTCAGGATCTATTTCACTCCCCTCCCGGGGTTCTTTTCGCCTTTCCCTCACGGTACTGGTTCACTATCGGTCGATTACGAGTATTTAGCCTTGGAGGATGGTCCCCCCATCTTCAGACAGGATTTCTCGTGTCCCGCCCTACTTGTCGTACGCTTAGTACCACCGGTCTGATTTCGTGTACGGGGCTATCACCCGCTATGGCTGCCATTTCCAGAGCATTCCACTATCAGTCCGACTATCACGTACAGGCTCTTCCCATTTCGCTCGCCACTACTTTGGGAATCTCGGTTGATTTATTTTCCTGCAGCTACTTAGATGTTTCAGTTCGCCGCGTTCGCTTCACACACCTATGTATTCAGTGAGTGATGACCTAAAAGGCCGGGTTTCCCCATTCGGAAATCTGCGGATCAAAGCTTGTTTGCTAGCTCCCCGCAGCTTATCGCAAGCTACTACGTCCTTCATCGCCTGTAATCGCCAAGGCATCCGCCATGTGCACTTATTCACTTGTCCCTATAACGTTAGCTTCTCGCGACTAACGAGAAAGCGTTTATAGGTTAAGCATTATTGCTTGTTTGTTGATTTACAATCATTACCCATCCAAATGCGTATTTCTACATTTGGATCATAACAATTACTTTACTTCTTCCAGATTTTTAAAGAACGAGAACTACACTTACGAATAACTGCGCCATTCGTAAAGGCAGTTGGTGGAGGATGACGGGATCGAACCGACGACCCCCTGCTTGCAAAGCAGGTGCTCTCCCAGCTGAGCTAATCCCCCGATGTCTTGGTGGGTCTGGTTGGGCTCGAACCAACGACCCCCGCGTTATCAACACGGTGCTCTAACCAGCTGAGCTACAGACCCAATTGCTGTTCTCTAATCTCTTACAGTCGATAAGTGTGAGCGCTTAATGAAGCAAACTCTAGAAAGGAGGTGATCCAGCCGCACCTTCCGATACGGCTACCTTGTTACGACTTCACCCCAGTCACGAATCCTACCGTGGTAAGCGCCCTCCTTACGGTTAAGCTACCTACTTCTGGTAAAACCCGCTCCCATGGTGTGACGGGCGGTGTGTACAAGACCCGGGAACGTATTCACCGCGACATGCTGATCCGCGATTACTAGCGATTCCAACTTCATGCAGTCGAGTTGCAGACTACAATCCGGACTACGATACACTTTCTGGGATTAGCTCCCCCTCGCGGGTTGGCGGCCCTCTGTATGTACCATTGTATGACGTGTGAAGCCCTACCCATAAGGGCCATGAGGACTTGACGTCATCCCCACCTTCCTCCGGTTTGTCACCGGCAGTCTCATTAGAGTGCTCTTGCGTAGCAACTAATGACAAGGGTTGCGCTCGTTGCGGGACTTAACCCAACATCTCACGACACGAGCTGACGACAGCCATGCAGCACCTGTGTAATGGTTCCCTTTCGGGCACTCTCAAATCTCTCCGAGATTCCATCCATGTCAAGGGTAGGTAAGGTTTTTCGCGTTGCATCGAATTAATCCACATCATCCACCGCTTGTGCGGGTCCCCGTCAATTCCTTTGAGTTTTAATCTTGCGACCGTACTCCCCAGGCGGTCTACTTCACGCGTTAGCTGCGTTACCAAGTCAATTAAGACCCGACAACTAGTAGACATCGTTTAGGGCGTGGACTACCAGGGTATCTAATCCTGTTTGCTCCCCACGCTTTCGTGCATGAGCGTCAGTTTTGACCCAGGGGCTGCCTTCGCCATCGGTGTTCCTCCACATATCTACGCATTTCACTGCTACACGTGGAATTCTACCCCCTCTGCCAAACTCTAGCCTTGCAGTCACCAATGCCATTCCCAGGTTGAGCCCGGGGATTTCACATCAGTCTTACAAAACCGCCTGCGCACGCTTTACGCCCAGTAATTCCGATTAACGCTTGCACCCTACGTATTACCGCGGCTGCTGGCACGTAGTTAGCCGGTGCTTATTCTTCAGGTACCGTCATGAGCCGCAGATATTAGCCGCAGCCTTTTCTTCCCTGACAAAAGAGCTTTACAACCCGAAGGCCTTCTTCACTCACGCGGCATTGCTGGATCAGGGTTGCCCCCATTGTCCAAAATTCCCCACTGCTGCCTCCCGTAGGAGTCTGGACCGTGTCTCAGTTCCAGTGTGGCTGGTCGTCCTCTCAGACCAGCTACTGATCGATGCCTTGGTGGGCCTTTACCCCACCAACTAGCTAATCAGATATCGGCCGCTCCATGAGCATGAGGTCTTGCGATCCCCCACTTTCTCCCTTAGGACGTATGCGGTATTAGCGTAACTTTCGCTACGTTATCCCCCACTCCTGGGTACGTTCCGATATATTACTCACCCGTTCGCCACTCGCCACCAGAGCAAGCTCCGTGCTGCCGTTCGACTTGCATGTGTAAGGCATGCCGCCAGCGTTCAATCTGAGCCAGGATCAAACTCTTTAGTTTAATCTCTGTTTGATGGCCATTGCTGACCATGGTTCGCTCACTCAAAATACTGACAGTATTACTACTGTGTTATTTCTTGTTGAGCATTTAATGCTTTTTGTTGCAGCATCAAACGCCCACATTTATCGACTGTAAATTCTTAAAGATCGGGCCTTGCTTAACTGCTGCGAAGCGTTGTGTTCAGCAGCAGAGGAACGAGATTATGGGGGACGCTGCGCATCCCGTCAAGCCCTCGTGTTGTTCTTTCTTACGGAAAGACGAAAGACTTCACCAGCGTCAGTTCGCCGGCAGCGCGCATCGGCACCGGGAAGCTCTGCACTTTCTCGCGCGGCGTGCCTTCATTGGTGATGATCGAGATCCGCGCCACGGTCAGCGCCGAACTGTCCGCGCCGCTGCCGAAGTAATTGACGTAGACGTGGTAATTGCCCTTCGGCGGCGCCGCGCTCGAGTAAATCTCCGGTCCGTAGCCAGTGGTGACGTCGACATCCAGCGCCGAGCCATCCTTCAATACACGGTTGCCGTACCAGGCGTGACCGCCCTCGGGCGTGACCACGTGGAGGTCGAGGTCGGTGCCGGCACTGTCCCATGACAGCACCACGCGCAGCCGCGCCTGGGTCTTGCCCTGGTAACTGTCGACGAATTGCGTGCGGGCGCGGCTTTTACCATCCGGCGCGCGTACTTCGACGCTGTTGGAGCCGCTGCCAAATCCATAGGGCCGGGCAAACTGCCCGTCCGCCCCGACTTCCAGCGGCATGGCAACGCCGTTCACTACCAGGGTGGCTGGCTTGTCCTTCGGGCTGCCGGCGATGCGGCCGCGAATCTGCGCCGTTTCGCTCTGCCCCGGCTGCAGGTTGACCGAGGCGGCCGGGTAGTTGACCGGCTGTGAATACTGCTCCTGCGCGCCGGCCGAGTTGCGCCAGCCGCCCTTGGGCGCGTCGATGCTGACCTGGGCCTGCGCCCATGCCGATACCACAAATATAAATGGAGTCCAGCGCAGCTTCATGGTGAGAGTCTTTCCAGATTAATATCGATCAGCCGGCGCGCCAGGCGCTCGACGTAGTCTTCGTCCTGACCGCGCGGATGGCGCCGCAGGCCGAGGTGTAAATATTCATGGGCCAGCGTGATGCGGTCCTCGCGCGTGGCCAGCGGCCGCATGAAGATGCGGTTGCGCGCCTGCTCGGAATACGGCGCGCCGCTGGCCAGCGCGCAGACCAGCGGTGGCTGGGCCGGGGCTTCATAGCCATCTTCACGCAGCAGTACCCGCTGCCAGCGCGGCACGGCGGCGGCCAGCCAGGCTTCGTTTTGCGTCAGGCGCTGGCAGCGCACGCCGCTGTTGCCGGCCGTGCTGAGAGCGCCGCCGGGGTAGGCGTCGGCCAGCAGTTCGTCGTAGCGCTTGCCCTGGCGAGCGGCCGCCATCGCTTGCGTCCAGGCCAGCACGCCGGGGGCCGGCTGATCGCGGTGATAGCGCACCGGGACGCCATCGACGATCAGCTGATCGGTCCAGCGGGCGATGGCCAGCGCGGCCGGTGTCGCCGGGCTGGGGCTGACGCGCTGGGTGGCGCTGCTGTCGCTGATCTGCTGGCAGCCGGCGACGCTGGCGGCCTGCTGGTGCAGATAGGTGCGCGCGGCCACCGCCAGCGCTTTGGCGGCTTCCGGTTCGCTGGTGCCGGCTTCGCGGTCGAGTACGCGCGCCACGTATTCATTGTCGGCGAGGCGACCGCGCAGTTGCGGACGGCCGTCGGCGCCGGCCAGCAGTTGCAGCTCGCCGTTGCTGCGCAGGGCGAGGCTTTGGCCGTTTTCGAACCGGACGGCGTAGCGGCCGTTCAGCGATCCCGGTGTGGCCGGGCCGTTGGCGCCGCGCACGCTGCGGATCGGGTAGCGCTTGAAGTAGTCGACCATGACGCAGCCGTTGTCGCTGGCTTGCGCGGGCGGCAGGCTGGCGGCCAGGCGTGGCGCCCACTGTTGCAGGACCTTGCTGCTGCTGCCCAAGCCGCCGAACCAGACTGGCGTGCCGTCGGCCAGCCAGCCGGCGCCGCCGCCCAGCCGTTCGCGGCGGTTCTTGATGGTTTGGTGCCAGGAGTAGGTTTTGATGCGTAGCTGGCTACCGAACCAGCGGGCGGCGCCGGCGCCGCGTCCGTCCAGGACGACCCGCAGCAGGGCTGCTTCGGCGTCGGCGCGGCTGGCGGCGGGGATGCTGGCTAGCGCTTGCAGCAGGCTGTCGAGGCGGACCATGCGCTCGGGCGCCATTTGGTTGGGGTGGGCCAGCCACGCGAAGTCGCCCGCGGGCGTGGCGCCGAGGCGGCGGGTCCAGTAGTCGCGCCATGAGGCCGGGGCGATCATCAGGCGCTGCGGCGAGAAGAAGGGGCCGCAGGATTGGGCCAGGGCGATGTCGCGGCTGATTGTTTGGCCGGGGTCGCAGCAGTAGACCTCCTCCGGGTCGCGGCCGCCGCAACGGTAGTCGGGCATGGCGGTCTGGGTATCGGTGGCGTAGATGTAGACGAATAGTTTCCACAGGCTGGCCAGCGGCACCTGGCGGCTGGTGTCGAATGGTTGCGGTGCGGGGCCGCCCTGGCGCAACTGGGTGACGGTGACGTGACCGTCGCGCAGCCAGGCCACATCCAGCGAGGCGGCACGGGATGGCGCCGTCAGCGACAGGCCGAGCGCCCCGGCGGCCAGCATCAGGGCGCGGACGGACGGGCGGCACGACTGGCGGGGCCGCGGCACATCCGGCCCGGGGCGCATTTGGCCGGGACCGGACGAGGGCGCCGGGAAGGCTTCGGCTGGAAGCGCCGGGCAGGCTTCGGCCTGATGAGCCGAGCGGGCCTCGGCCGGCGGCGCAGGGCGGGACTCGATCGGCTGATGCGGGGCGCTGGGCGATGGGCGGCGCATTACTCTACCTTCAGCGTCCGGTTGGCTTTGCCGCCGCCTTCGAAGGCTTTCTGCTCCGGCTGGTACATGCGGTGGTAGCGGGTGGGCGGCAGCACGTAGCTGCCTTTCTGCGAAAAGCGCAGCAGGTGGCGCACCACCAGCTCGCCGCCAAGCGGGTCGATCGGCACCGCGTAGCCGTCGCGGCGCTCCGCGTGGCGCGCGCGTTCCAGCGCCAGCGGCTTGTCGCCCGCCAGCTTCATGCCCCAGGTGCTGGACTCGACCGCCGCGCCCGGCGGCAGCGCCACCTCAAGCAAACCGAAGCGATGGCGCGCGCCGGCCGCCGGCTTGAGCGTGATTTCATCGAGGTATAGCTCGTCGGTGCGCAGCGCCTCGCCTGGCTTGACCAGCTCGGTCGTGTAGCCGCCCTTGCCCTGTTTCATGCGCAGGATGCGGCGTTCGATGCCGACCGGCAGCGATGGCGCCTCGGCCACGCGGCTTTCGTATTGCACCACCGCCACCGTGCCGGCCGGCGCCGCGCCGCTCAGGCGCAACTGCTTAGGCAGCGATTTGGCATCGGCCCAGCGCCATAGCGGCTGGCCGCTGCGGCTTTCCTGCTTTTGCCAGCCGCCCTCCAGCGCCAGCGACGGCGCCTTGCCGAACGCGCCGCCACCGAGCTTCTTCTGCACCCACAGCAGCGTCATCGCCCGGTCCAGCGTCGGCTGTTCGGCGCTCACCGCAGCCAGCACCGCGTCGGCTTGCGCGGCCGGCACGTCGCCGTTCAGCATCAGCAAGGCCTGCGCCACCGGCGCTTTCGACGCGCGCAGCACTTGCCACGCCGCCGCCACCTGCTGCTGCAAGGCCGCCGTCAGCGCGACGCCGTTCTGGCCCGCCACCACGGCGGCCAGGCCGAGGGTGAGCGCCTGCGATTCCTGATCTTCGGCGCCGCCCAGCAGCAGGCTGCTGGTATCGTTGGCCGCGCGCGGCTTGCCGCCCAGCGTCAGGCCGGCAATATCCTCGACCAGGCCGGCGGCCAGTGTCTGCGTCGGCAAGCCCAGGTCGCGCGCCATCCACAGCACCAGTGCGCGCTCGATGGCAGAATCCTTGAGGCCATGCTCGCTGTACACGCCAAGCAGCCGCTGCCAGTGTTCCGGCGGCAGTTCAATGTGCAGCGCACGCGCGGCGTACCAGTCGGCGTAGTAGGCGTAGGCCGTCATCAGCGCGTTGCCCTGCGTGGCGTTGCCCCACCAGCCGAACACCGCGTCCGGACCAGCCATGTTGACCAACCGCAGGCGCTGCGCGCTCAGCATCGTCTGGATGCGTTCGAGCACCTGGCCGGCATCCGGCGCCACGCTTTGCAGCGCCAGCGTCAGCGGAATCAGGCGGCTGGCGGTCTGCTCGACGCAGCCATACGGGTAATCGATCAGATCGTCGGCAATGCGCGCGAACTGGCTGGACGCGCCCTGCGCAAACGCGACGCGGATATTGCGCGCATCGGCCGGCAGCGTGAGCGGCGTCTCGGCGCCGCCCAGCGCCAGCGTCTGCGAGCGCGGGCTGTTCCATGCTGCCGGCAGGGTTTGCACGCCGGTGTCGAGCGCGTCGACCAGCTTGCCGTTCTGCTTCAGCTCCAGCCGCAGCGCGCCGCCGCCGGCCGTCAGCGGGAACTCGACATAGTTGACGCCCGGCTTGGCCGTCAGCTTCTCGGTCTTCGGCTGCGCGCCGCCGGACAGCGTCACCTCCAGCGCCTGCGTGGCGTCGGTCTGGTTGAATACAGCCACCGACGCGCGCGGCGCATCGCCGGCGCGCAGCCAGTCTGGCGCCGTCCATTTGGCGTAGAAGCGCTTGTCCGAGCGCAGATAACCGGTGCGCTGGCCCACCCGCCCCTGCCCATCCATGGCGCGGCCGGTGATGCGCCAGCGGGTCAGCGCGTCCGGCATGGTGAAGCTGACGCGGGCGTTGCCGTCGGCGTCGGTTTTCAGCGACGGCGCCCAGAACGCGGTGTCGATATTGTCGCGACGCGGCCGCTCCAACACCTTGACGCCGCGCTCGTTGTAGTTGTGGCGCGCCGGCGCGCTGCCGCCGCGGCCCTGCGCCATGTCGTAGCTGATGAAGGACAGGCTGGCCGTGGTGCGCACATTATTACGGCGCGGATGGTAGAAGAACTCGCCGATCTCCGGCGCGATCTCCGGCTGCAACACATAAATCATTTCATCGACCACGCCCAGCGCCACCAGCGTGCTGACCGGCTTGCCGTCCAGCGTGGCCTTGACGTCCAGCGTCACCTTCTCGCCCGGCTGGTAGACCTCCTTGTCGGTCTTGAATTGCAGCGCGATGCGCGGCTCGATCACCTGGATGCCGGCGTTTTCAAACACGAAGTCACCATTGCGGGTATAGGCCACCGAGAACGTCATGTTCGGCCCATGCTCTGCCCTGACCGGAATGCGCACCCGCCACTGGCGCGGCGCCACGCGCTGGGCCTGATACCAGCCGGCGCCGCCGGCCATCAGCCCGTACTGCTCCACCTTGTCGCGCTCCAGCGTGAACAGCGCCTGGTCGATCTTCTCGGAGAAGGTGATCAGCGCCTCGGCGGTGTCGCCCGGACGATAGCGCGCGCGGTCCAGCACGATTTCGATGCTGCCCGGCGTGGTGGCCACGCCGTCGCCGCTGACCCAGTGGCTGGCGGCGGCCAGCAGGTTGCCGCGCTCGTCGCGCAGCGACAGCTGGTACGAGCCGGACGCCGGAAAGCTGACGTCCCAGCCCTTGGCGGCAGGATCGAAGGCGCCGCCGGTCCTGGTCTGCTTCTCCAGTTGCACCATTTCCCAGCGCACCGGCCGCACTGTCCCGGCGCCCTCGGCCACCAGGTCGAAGTGCACCTGCTGGCCCGGATCGGAGAACTGGCGCGCCGCCTTCAGCTGGTACATGGTGCTGGAACGCTCGATCATCAGCTCGCGCGTGGTTTTGACGCGGTAGGCGGCGCCGTCGGTCGCCAGCACGGTCAGGATGTAGCGCGCCGGGTCGGCGGCGGCCGGCAGCGTGAATGTGGCGTTGCCGCTGCCGTCGCTGAGCACTTCCTCGGTCTTCAGCGCCACCGGGAACAGGCCGCTGTAGCGCAGTTCGCCGTCCACCATGGTGTTCTGCTGGCTGCGCAGCGACAGCGTCATGCGCGCATTCCTGACCGGCTTGCCATCGGGATAACGCAGCGCGATGCTGCCGCTGACCGCCTCGCCGGTCTTGAATTCCGGCTTGGACGGTTGGACATTGATCTCGAAGTGCGGCTTCACGTACTCGGCCACGCGGAAGGCGGCGCCGTAGACGCCATCCTTGTAAGTGAAGCGCAGCTCGTAGCCGCCGCCGGTGGCGTTCTGCGGCAGGCGGAAGCGGGCGTCGGCGCCGGTTTCGGCGGACAATTGCAGCGTCTGCGACAGCAGCGGCGTGCCGTTGGGGTCGAGCACGGTCAGGACGACCGGCGCCACGACGGCCGGCTGCGATTCGCGCGCCGAGCGGAACTCGCGGCCCAGGAACTTGATGTTGACCTCGTCGCCGGGCCGGTACAGCGGACGGTCGGTGACCGCGTAGATCTTGGTGTTGTAGATTTCGCTGTCGTAGTAGAAGTTTTCCGAGACGAATACGCCGCCGTTGCGGTCCTCGCCCAGCACATAAGTGTGTTCCGGGCTGCCGCGCTCCAGCGTGGCGACGCCGTCGGCGCCGGTGGTGGCCGATTGCAGCACACCGATGCCGTCGGTCCACACGACGCTGGCGCCGGCCACGGCGGCGCTGTTGTCGCGGCGCGCCGCCCACACCAGCATCTGGCCGGGCGAGACCTTGGTCACGGCGATCGTGTCCGCGACGAACACCAGCGTGGTGGCGCGGTGTTCGCCGATGATGGCTTCGACCAGGTACAGGCCCGGCTTGCGCTTGCCAATCGGGATCATGATATTGCCGGCGCCCTGCCCGATGAATTCGCTGCTGGAACCCTCCAGCTTGACGCCCTTGGGCGGCGCGATCGCGCGCGCCTGCCAGATCGGGTAGCGGAAGCTGTCTACCATTTCCATGCCCTTGATCGGCTTGTACTGCGGATGGTTGGCAAACACCGTCGGCTTGCGGATCGCCGCGTTGGTGGCCAGTTGCGGCTGCTCCTTGGTCACGGTGCGGCGCGCATCGGCCGAGAACAGCTTGCGCCAGGCCAGGCGCGATTGCTTCCACCAACTGTCCCACAGGTAGCTCAGGGTATTGGCCAGGCCTTCGCCCTGATAATTGCCTTCCACCTGAATGCGGTGCAGGTTGCGCTGCTTTTTCAGGAAATCCATCGGCTCGGGCACGCGGTAGACCACGATGTCGGCGCCGGAATATGCTTCCAGGTTGGCCCGGGCCATGTCGCGTCCCGGCACCTCCAGCCGCACGCGGGCTTCGTCGGCGCTGCCGTAGCTGGCGTCCGACAGCAGGAAAAACGGTTCGCCCTTGAATGGGGTGTAATTGCTGGGCTCGCGCTCTTGCGCGGCGGCCTGGCCGGCCAGCGCCAGCGCCATCAGGCAGGTCAGCACGATCTTCATGACAGAAATGACAGCCGGAACACGCCGGCGAAATTGGGGTTGTGGGACGCAGGTTGCCACCGCGTGTCCTTCCAGGTCGTAAGTTGTTTGATATCGACGGTGCGCAGGCCGTTGTCTTGCGGCGTCACGCTGCCGGTGTGGTAAGCGATGCGGGCGCCCATCCAGACCATCAGGTGTTGCTCGTCGCCTTGGTCGTAGAACAGCAGGTCGCCGGGCAGGGCCTGGCTGATTTCGCGCGAGATGAAGCGGCTGTTGTGCTGTACCAGCGCCAGCGCGGTGACGAAGGCGCCTACCGTGCCGCCGGTTTGTACCCAGCGGTTGCGCAGGGCGGCTTGTTGCGCGCTCAGGTCCAGCTCGGGCGGCAGGCGGCGGTCGGTGCCGATGCCGTTGGCGCGCAGCCAGCGGGCGTCGTGCGTGGCCAGCGCTTCGTTGACGGCGAAGCGCACCAGGCCGGCGCAATCGCGGTGTGTCCAGCGCGGCGACGGGCCGCGCTCGATCTGCGCGTTGATGATGCGCAGCATCCAAGCCTGGAAAGCGCGGCTCTGCTGCTGCGACAGCCGTACCGGGCCGCCAGCGGACGCCACGCCGCCGCCCGCGCCTGCCGGCGGGGCGGGCCTTGCGCCATTCGCAGCATTCGCAGCATTCGCAGCATTCGCGGCTTCGGCGGCATTGCGCAGGGCCCAGGCGTACGGGGCGGCGCTGATGGCGGCGCCCGCCGCCAGTAGCCGCAGGCAGGTGCGGCGTGCTGTCATCGCTGCACCGCCTGCCATTCCAATTCTTCCCAGCCGGTGCCCTTGGCCGGCAGGCGCTTCAGCACCATGCGATAAGGAGGATATTTTTTCAGCGCGTCCAGGCGCGGTATTAAATGCGCGTCGGCGGCGCCGCGCAGCACCGGCTCGCTGCTGGCCGGCAGCGTGGCGAACGCCTCGCGCTGGATCAGTTGCGCCAGCGCTGCCGGGGCGATCAGGCCAACCGTATGGGCGGCGTCCGGCAACAGGTCGCCGGCGGCCGGCGCCTGCTTGCGGCGCACCGCCAGCACCTGGTCGACCAGCTTGCTGTCGGCAGAGAAGATCACCGCGTTGCCAGCCACCGCCAGCGCCGGCTTGGCCTCGCCCAGCCCTGTTGCCACGGTGCGCTCCCAGCGGGCGCCGCCGCCCTGCACGCTGGTCTGGCGCACAGCATCCTTGCCGCCGATGGCCGAGCCGAACAGGCTGCCGTACAAGGCGTCGCCGCCGGCTTGCGGCTGGCGCGTGGCGATGAACACCGGCGTATGCAGGCGCGACTGGCCATACCAGCAGGCCGCCGCCGGCCCTTGCAACTGCTCGCCCAGCGGCGTTACCGATTCCGGGGTCTTTCCGCTCATGAGCTTGAGCACCGGCTGCAACGCGGCCCAGTCCACCGGCACGGCGAAGCAGGCGGCCGGCGCGTTCGGCAGCGACGGCCACAGCGCGCTGTTGTCGTAGCCGCCCTTGGGCAGCTTGTCGGCGTTCAGCAGCACGCCGGATTGCCACGCCCCCTTGCTGAAATCGAAGCGCAGCGCCTCCAGCGCGCCAAAGAACGGCTGGTAGCCGAAGGAGAGGAAGTCCGCCTTGACGGCGATGCTGTGGCCGTCCGGCGCCTTCGGGTCGAGGTGGAACTGCGGGTGGAACGGCTGCTGCTTGCCAGCGTCGCCGGCGAGCAGGCTGGCGACGGTTTTCTCGGCCGTGTCGTCGCCGTCCCTGCCCTCCTTGCCGCCGTACAGCATGCCCGGATGCGACAGGACCACCAGCCGCTGGCCGTGCGCAGCGAACAGCAGCGTGCGCTGGTAGGCGTAGTTCAGCGCGTACACCGGCACCTTGTCGCCATCCACGCGCAGGCTGCCTGCGACGGTCATCTGCGTGTCCTTCAGCGCGATCTTGCCGGCTTCCTCCAGCAAGCGCGTCAGCTGGTTGCGCGAGACGGCGATGGCGTAGTGCTTGAGCGAACCGTCGGCGTCGCGCCACAACGCCACCTCGGCCGGCTGGTCCAGCACCATGCGCAGCAGCTGGTCGCCCCAGTTAAGCTCATGTTCATACGCGATGCGGCGCAAGCTGCCGTTCAGGCCCAGCCGGTCCTCGCTTTGCTCGTAGTAGAACAGGAATTCCTCGCGCAGCACGTCGCGCGCCAGCGGCACGGTCAAGAGGTCGCGCGGCAGGGTGGACAGGCTGGGCGTCCGGATCAGCGCATCGGGTTTGGACAAATCCAGCTTGAGGCTGTTGACCGGGCCCATGTGGCCCCAGCCGAAGGCGCGGTAAGCGATCACCAGCGCGGCCACCAGCCCGATACCGGCGAGCGATCTGACCAGCACTTTTTTATTCATGGATGGTTGCAAAGTTAGTAATTGGTTGTCAAATAGTAACATGGCAGCCGGCGCGCTACGAATGGGGCCGCCCAGGGACAGCGTAAAATAGCGGTTTCGCCATACTAAGTGTCTTTCATGTCCATCCTGCTGACCACGCTCAACGCCCGCTACACCCACGCTTCGCTGGGCTTGCGTTATCTGCTCGCCAACATGGGCGAGTTGCAGGAGCAGACGCGCATTCAGGAATTCGTCATCGGCGCCAAGGCCACCGAGATTGTCGAGCGCATCCTGTCGTACGCGCCGACGATCGTCGGTTTCGGCATCTATATCTGGAACGTCGAGGAAACCACCAAGGTCATCGCCATGCTCAAGCGCGTGGCGCCGCAGGTGGTGGTGGTGCTGGGCGGCCCCGAGGTGTCGCACGAGACCAACGAGCAGGAAGTGGTCAAGCTGGCCGATTATGTGATTACCGGCTGGGGCGACGTTACCTTCCCGAAGCTGTGCGGCGAAATCCTGCACGGCCCCAAGCCGCTGATGAAGGTGCACGCCGGCGTGCAGCCGCCGATGGCCGAAATCAAGCTGCCCTATTCGCTGTACACCGACGACGACATCAAGAACCGCACCTTGTACGTGGAGGCCTCGCGCGGGTGCCCGTTCAAGTGCGAGTTCTGCCTGTCCGCGCTGGACAAGACCGCCTGGCCGTTCGCGCTGGACAGCTTCCTGGCGGAGATGGAATCGCTGTACCAGCGCGGCGCCCGCCTGTTCAAGTTTGTCGACCGCACCTTTAACCTGAACATCAAGACCAGCCTGAAGATCATGCAGTTCTTCCTCGACAAGCTGGAAGCCAACCCGGACGACCCGGTCTACGCCCACTTCGAGCTGGTGCCGGACCACCTGCCGGATGCACTGAAAGAGGGCATTAGCAAGTTCCCGCCGGGCGCGCTGCAATTCGAGATCGGCATCCAGAGCTTCAACCCGGAGGTGCAGACCCTGGTGAGCCGCCGCCAGGACAACCAGAAGGCCGCCGACAACATCCGCTGGCTGACCACGCAGTCGCACGCCCACATGCACGTCGACCTGATCGCCGGCCTGCCCGGCGAAACGGTGGAAAGCTTCGCCGAAGGCTTCAACAAGCTGTGGGCGCTGGCGCCGCACGAGATCCAGTTCGGCATCCTCAAGCGCCTGCGCGGCACGCCGATCATCCGCCACACGCAGGAATACGGCATGGTGTACGACCCGTACGCGCCGTACACCATCCTGGCCAACCGCGATATCGACTTTGCAACCATGCAGCGACTGGTGCGCTTTGCCCGCTACTGGGACCTGGTAGCCAACTCGGGCCGCTTCGGCCATACGCTGCCGGTGCTGCTGGGCGAACAGCCATTCCAGCGTTTCATGGCGTTTGCCGATTGGCTGTACGCCAACACCGACGCCACCCACCGGATCGCGCTGGAACGGCTGGTGGCGATGGTGTCGCGCTACCTGCAAACGCTGGGCATGGGCCAGGCCGACGCCGACGCGCTGCTGGCCTCCGACTACAGCGGCGGCGCCAAAGCCAGGCCGGCGGCCGAGGCCACGCCGGCGCCGAAGCGCCAGGCGCGCCGCCTGGCCGCCTGACGGCATCTGCCTTAAGAGCGAGACAGCACACTCCAGACACAGGCTCTGGTAGCGGGCCGGGCCAATCTCCCTTAAACTGGAGGTTATGCCTACTGCTCAAGAGCCTACCCTGACCCTGAATGCCGGCGCCGTCGCCGCGACCGGCACATGGCGGGTCCACGCGCTGGCGCAAGGCAAGGCGATGGCCACCATCACCACTTTCCTCAAGGGTCTGAAAGATGGCAACGTCAAATGGGATTTGACGGCCATCGACAGCATGGACCACATCGGCGCGCAATTGTTCTGGAACGCCTGGGGCAAGAAACGCCCCGCCAGCCTGCAACTGCCGCCGGAACTGGAAGAATTCTTCAACCGCCTGGAAAGCACCGGCACGCTGGAACTGCCGCGCGCGCGCCAGCACCGCCTGACGCTGGTGATGAAGCTGGGCTTCGCGGTGCTGCTGTTCTTCGAACACATGACCGGCCTGCTGCGCCTGATCGGCCAGCTGGTGCTGGACGTGGGCCGCTTCATCCGCAACCCGATGCGCGGGCCGTGGAAGGAAATCTCCGCCAATATCTACCACGCCGGCTTCCAGGCGCTGGGCATCACGGCGCTGGTCGGCTTTCTGATCGGCGTGGTGTTCTCGTTCCTGTCGGCGCAGCAGCTGCGCAACTTCGGCGGCGACATCTTTTTGGTCAACCTGCTCGGCATGAGCATCATCCGCGAACTGGGGCCGCTGCTGGCGGCGATCCTGGTGGCCGGCCGCTCGGGCTCCTCGATCACCGCGCAGCTGGGCGTGATGCGCGTGACCGAGGAACTCGACGCCATGCTGGTGATGGGCATCTCGCACGGCTTCCGCCTGATCATGCCCAAGGTGCTGGCCCTGGCCATCGCCATGCCATTGCTGGTGATCTGGACCGATACCATCGCGCTGCTGGGCGGCATGCTGTCGGCGCAGCTGGAGCTGAACCTGTCGCCGCAATACTTCCTGCTCAAGCTGCCGGAGGCGGTGCCGCTGGCAAACTACATGATCGGCATCGGCAAGGGCGTGGTGTTCGGCATGCTGATCGCGCTGGTGTCCTGCCATTTCGGCCTGCGCATCAAGCCCAACACCGAGAGCCTGGGGCGCGGCACCACCACCTCGGTGGTGACGGCGATTACCGCCGTGATCCTGGCCGACGCGGTGTTCGCCATCGTCTTCAGCGGCGTGGGGTTCTGACATGAGCGAACAAATCAGCACCTGCGGCCCCGGCACCGGCGAACTGACGCTGGACGGCAGCGTACCGGTGGTCGAGATCACCGGCCTGTGGACCAAATACGGCCGCACCGTCGTCCACCAGGACCTGAACATGGAAATCGAACAGGGCGAGATCATGTCCATCGTCGGCGGCTCCGGCACCGGCAAGACCACGCTGGTGCGGCAGATGCTCGGCCTGGAGCGCCCGGCGCGCGGCTGCGTGCGGGTGTTCGGCGAGGACATCAGCGAGATCGATTCCGACCAGCTGCAGCAGCTGCGCAATCACTGGGGCATGCTGTTCCAGCAGGGCGCGCTGTATTCGGCGCTGACCGTGTTCGAGAACATCGCCCAGCCGATGCGCGAGCTGCAGGCGCTGCCGGAAGAGCTGATCCGCGACGCCGTGCTGCTAAAAATGAATATGGTCGGCCTGGGGCCGGAGCACGCCAACAAGATGCCGTCCGACCTGTCCGGCGGCATGGTCAAGCGCGTGGCGCTGGCGCGCGCGCTGGCGCTGGAGCCGAAGCTGCTGTTCCTCGACGAGCCGACCGCCGGCCTCGATCCCGACCTGTCGGAGGCCTTCGTCACGCTGATCAAATCGCTGCACCGCGAGCTGGGGCTGACCGTGGTGATGGTCACGCACGACCTCGATACGCTGTTCGCGCTGTCGACCCGCATCGCGGTGCTGGCGGAAAAACACGTGATCGCGCTCGGCCCGTTGCAAGACCTGCTGAAAGTCGATCACCCGTTCATCAAGGAATTCTTTCTCGGCGACCGCGGCCGCCGCGCGCTGGAAGCGCTTGAAGAAAAAACGTCAACGGAGAAATGATGGAAAACCGTTCCCACGCCCTTACCACCGGCTTCTTTACGATCACACTGCTGGTCGCGGCCATTCTGTACGGCCTTTGGTTCAACCGCGACCGCGAGGAGCGCATCCCGTATGTGATCGCCACCGCGCAGTCGATCCCCGGCCTCAATCCGCAGGCGCCGATCCGCTATCGCGGGCTGGAGGTGGGGCGCGTCGGCAGCATCGCTTTCGACAAACAGGTGGCCGGGCAGATTCTGGTGACGCTGAACATCAATACCGATGCGCCGATCACCACCACCACCTTCGCCTCGCTCGGCTACCAGGGCGTGACCGGCATCGCCTTCATCGCGCTGGACGACGACAAGGTCGGCTCGCCGCTGCTGCGCTCGTCGGCCGGGCAGCCGGCCCGCATTCCGCTGCGCCAGGGCTTCTTCGACCAGCTGGAAAAACGCGGCAAGGAAATCCTGTCGCAGACCGAGGAAGTGACGCGCCGCCTGAACGACCTGCTCAGCGACGAGAACCGCAAGACCATCCTCGGCGCGTTCGAGGATGTCAGCGAGACGGCGCAGAAGTACCGCGACATCCCGGAGCAGCTGCAACCGACCATCGACAAGCTGCCGGCGCTGGCCAGCGAGGCGCAAAAGACGCTCAATTCGGTCAATGCCCTGGCCACCGACGTCAACCGCCTGACCACCGGCCTGCAGGCGCCGGGCGGGCCGATCGACCGCATCACCACGCAGGTGGAGCGCATCGGCGGTTCGGTCGACGCCGTGGCCGGCGGGCTGGAGCTCGATACGCTGCCGCAGGTCAATTCGCTGTCGGACGACACGCGCGCATCGATGCGCGCGCTGCGCCGTACCATGAACAAGATTAACGACCGTCCGCAGAGCCTGATCTTCGGCGCGCACTGGCATTCCGCCCGGCCCCGGCGAAGAAGGTTTTGCCGCTCCGACCAAATAAGAGGACTACGAGATGATGAGCCACACCATCCGTCATGGAATCATGATCGCCGCCGCCGCGCTGGCACTGGCCGGCTGCGCCAGCAAGGGCACGCCGACCTCGCACTACGACTTCGGTCCGCTACCGGCCGCCGCGCCGGCGGGCAGCGCCAGCGGCGTCGGCCCGGTGATCGTTGCGGACGTGACCGGGCCGGCGGCGCTGGATTCGGAACGCATGCACTACCGGCTGCTGTACGCCGATGCGCGCCAGCAGCGGCCGTATGCTTACAACCAGTGGACCAGCACGCCGTTGCAGCTGCTGACCCAGCGCTTCAAGACGCGGCTGTCGCAGGCCGGCGTGCAGGTGCTGTCGACCACCGACGCCGCCGCCAGCGCTACCGTGCTGCGCGTGGAGGTGGAGGAGTTCGCGCAGAACTTCGATACCGCCACCAGCAGCCAGGGCGTGGTGCGGGTGCGGGCCTCGGTGTTCCGCAATCACAAGCTGGTCGATCAGAAGACGTTTAGCAGTAGCGCAGCAGCGCCAAGCGCGGATGCCGCCGGCGGCGCCCGTGCCCTGGCCGACGCCAGCGACGCGGTAGCGGCCGGCCTGCTCACCTGGCTGGCGGCCCTGCCGCCGTCGGCATGACGGAAAACACGCCGGCGCCTTCGCCGGCGCCCAGCCCGTCCGATCCAGCGCCGGCGTCCACCGCCGTGCCTGGCCCGGCCGCCCCGTCGTCGATGCCAACCGCGGCGCCGGCAACAGCCAGGCGCAAGGGCGGCAAGCCCGGCAGGGTGCCGATCGCGCCGATGACCCGCACCTCGCCGATCACGCTGGCGGCGCTGCTGGCCTATCTGTTCCTGATCATCTACGCCAGCTGGTTCCCGTTCTCGGGCTGGCACAACCAGGGCCTGTCGCCATTCATCTTCCTGGAAACCACGAAGATGCCGCGCTACTGGACGCTGTTCGACGCCATCACCAACGTCATCGGCTACATCCCGCTTGGCACGCTGATCGTCTACGCGCTCTACCCGCGCGTCAAAAACTTCTGGGCGCTGCTGCTGGCCATCGCCGGCGGCGCGCTGGTGTCCGGCACCATGGAAGCGGTGCAAACCTTCCTGCCCACCCGCGTCTCCTCCAACCTCGACTTCTACACCAATGCCGCCGGCTGCGCCCTCGGCGGCCTGATCGGCGTACTGACCGTGCGCCGCCTGCTCGACCAAAGCCAGCTGCAACGCCTGCGCCAGGCCTGGTTCGCGCCGCACGCCAGCCAGGGCCTGGTGCTGCTGGCGCTGTGGCCACTGGCGCAGATCTACCCGCAAAACTTCCTCTACGGCCTGGGCCAGCTGCTGCCCATCCTGTCGGACTGGCTGTCGCAACTGCTGGACATGGACGTCGACCTCGGCAACCTGATCCGCCCCGACGTCGAACTGACCGTCGAACAATACTGGCTGTCGGAAACCATCATCACCGCCTGCGGCATGGTCGGCGCCGGCCTCACCCTGCTGTGCCTGCTGCGCAAGCCGTCGCCGCGCGGCCTGCTGGTGGCCGCCATGATCGCCGCCTCGGTGCTGGTCAAGGGCCTGGCCACGGCGCTACTGTTCTCGCCGGAAAACGCCTTCGTCTGGGTCACGCCCGGCGCCCAGGGCGGCTTCTTGATCGGCGCCATCATGCTGGCCGGTCTGGCCTACGCGCCCCACGTGGCGCAGCGGCGCCTGGCCATCACCACCCTGCTGCTGGGCCTGGCGATCATCAACACCACGCCGGCCAACCCGTATTTCGTGGCCACTTTGCAAACATGGGTGCAGGGCAAGTTCCTGAATTTCAACGGCGCAGCGCAGTTCCTCTCGCTGCTGTGGCCGTTCTTCGCGGTCTGGTTCCTGTGGCTGCCGTCCCACAAGCTGAACGCCGCCAAGGTATCATAGCGGCTACGATTTCCAGGAGGATCAGCCATGAGCGACCAACCCTACTATAAACACCACGTCTTTTTCTGCATGAACAAGCGTGACGACGGCCGCAACAGCTGCGGCGACCATGGCGCGGAAATCGCGCAAAAGCACGCCAAGAAGCGCTGCAAGGAACTCGACATGTACGGCAAGGGCGAGGTGCGCATCAACCAGGCCGGCTGCCTGAACCGCTGCGAGGAAGGCCCGCTGCTGGTGATCTACCCGGAAGGCACCTGGTACACCTACGTCGACACGACCGACATCGATGAAATCATCGACCGCCACCTGGCCAAGGGCGAAATTGTGGAACGTCTGAAAATCTGAACCTATGAACAAAAGCGAAAAATTTACCCTGGCCGGCGGCGCCGGCCACATGGAAGGCATCCTCGATTATCCGAAGGATGACGCCGCGCCGCGCGGCATTGCGCTGGTGGCCCACCCGCACCCGCTGTACGGCGGCACCATGGACAATAAGGTGGCGGTGACGCTGATGCGCACCTTCGTCGGCCTCGGCTACGTGGTGGCGCGCATCAACTTCCGCGGCGTCGGCCAGTCCGAGGGCGTGCACGACCACGGCCAGGGCGAAACCGACGACATGGCCGTGCTGCACCAGTGGATGACGGAAAAATTCCCCGGCCTGCCGGTGGCGCTGTCGGGCTTCTCGTTCGGCACCTATGTGCAATCGCAGCTGGCGCAGCGCCTGGCAGCGGCCGGCAAGCCGGCCGAGCGCCTGGTGCTGGTCGGCGCGGCCGCCAAGAAATGGCAGATGGCCGATGTCCCGGCCGACACCATCCTGATCCACGGCGAGCAGGACGAAACCATCCCGCTGACCGACGTGCTGGACTGGCTGCGCCCGCAGGACATTCCGGTGGTGGTGATCCCCGGCGCCGACCACTTTTTCCACCGCAAGCTCGGCCACATCAAGAGCTGGGTCACGCAGCTGTGGGGCGGCGCTGGCTTAATCGAGGCTGAAACGGACACCGCAAGTGCCGACTAAGCAACTATAATCATCCGGCTTTTAACTTTTACACCCCAGATCCCATGAAGAAAATTATCGCGGCTTTGGCCACCAGTGTGATGTTGATGACCTCGGCCGTAGCGCAAACGCTGCCGGCCCCGAACATCGCCGCCAAGTCCTGGCTGCTGCTGGACGCGACCAGCGGCCAGATTATCGCTTCGCAGGACCCGAACGCCCGCATCGAGCCGGCGTCGCTGACCAAGATCATGACCGCCTACGTGACCTTCGGCGCGCTGCGCGACAAGAAGATCACGCTGAACCAGATGGTCAACGTGTCGACCAAGGCCTGGAAGGTGGACGCCTCCAGCTCGAAGATGTTCATCGACCCGGCCACGCCGGTCAGCATCAACGACCTGCTGTACGGCCTGATGGTGCAGTCGGGTAACGACGCCGCCGTGGCGCTGGCCGAGGCGGTGGCGGGCGACGAATCGGCCTTCGTGGTGCTAATGAACAAGGAAGCCCAGCGCCTGGGCCTGACCTCGACCCACTTCGCCAATCCGCACGGCCTGCCGTCGCCGGAAAACTATTCGACCGCGCAGGACCTGTCGCAACTGGCGCAGCACGTGATCCGCGACTTCCCCGAGTTCTACAAGATCGACTCGGTGAAGAGCTTCACCTACAACAAGATCACCCAGCAGAACCGCAACCGCCTGCTGTGGCTGGACCCGACCGTGGACGGCATGAAGACCGGCCACACCGAAGCGGCCGGCTACTGCATGATCGCCTCGGCCAAGCGGCCCAACGGCGCCGGCGAGCGCCGCCTGATTTCGGTGGTGCTGGGCACGGCCTCGGACCAGGTGCGCACGCAGGAAAGCCAGAAGCTGCTGAACTGGGGCTTCCAGAACTTCGACACCGTCAAGCTGTACTCGAAAGGCCAGCCGATCGCGACGCCGGAAATCTGGAAGGGCTCGAAGAACGCGGTCAAGATCGGCTTCGCGCAGGACGTGATGGTGACCGTGCCGAAGGGTGTGGCCGGCAAGATGAAGCCTGCGCTGGAGCGCAAGGACCCGCTGGTGGCTCCGCTGGCCGAGAACAGCCGCGTGGGCACGCTGAAGATGGTGGTCGATGGCAAGCCGATGCTGGAGTTGCCGGTGGTGGCGCTGGAGACGGTGGAGCAGGCGTCGATCTTCGGCCGCGCGTGGGATTCGATTCGTCTCTGGCTGAAATAATTCTCCCTCCCGCCCCGTCATTCCCGCGCAGGCGGGAATCCATAGAACGCATGCTAAGCATGGATTCCCGCCTACGCGGGAATGACGGGGGGACGGCGGTGACGGGGTGACGGGGTGACGGGGTGACGGTGGTGACGGCGGTACGGCAGTAAGGTGGTAACGGCGATGACAGCCGTTGCAGTGCTGACAAGCACGACCGCTATAACACTCACTCGGCGCCGGTATGCCGCAACGCCCCCTGCGCCCACTCAAAGGCCGCCTGCCCCACCTGCGGCAGGCAGTCGACATCAATCCCCTGCTGCGCCGCAATCTCCAATGCCGGCGCGACCTTATCCCGCTGCAACAGCAGCACCATCGTCAGATACGGGCTGTAGACGCCCTCCCTGCCCAGCAACACATCGCGGATATCATCCGACAGATGCATCTTGCCGACCAGCTTATCCATCGGCACGCCCAGCAACACATCAAACAGCGACAGCAGGCCCACCAGGAACAGCTCATCGCGCCGCGCCTGCGGCAGCGTGCTGCACGTTTCCAGGAAACGCGCGCGCGTCAGGGCGATTTCCAGCAGCGACTCGTCACGCTCCTTGTTGGCGCCGCCGCCGAGACGGAACATCGATACCGTCAGCCCGCGATACAGCTGATTCCGCCCAAGCACCATGAAGGCCTGCTGCAGGCTGGTCACCTTGGTGGCCTGGCCGTTGGCCGGCGCGTTCGCCCATTGCAGCACCTGGAAAGTCATGCCCGGATCGCGCTTGGCCACCTCGATCATGGCCGGCAACTCCGCATCGGTGCGCAGCAAGTTGAGCAGTTCAATCGAGGTCATGCGGCTTTGATCGATGCGCGCGTCCGGATCGACATGGTCGGTCGTGGTCAGGAACGGTCCCATGAAGTAGCTGGCGCCCCACGACAGCAGCATGCGCTGCTCGTCCCAGGTGTCGACGCCGTCCACCACCAGCTTCAGGTTCGGATGGTGCAGGTGCAGCTGCTTGCACAGCGCCTGGAATTCGGTCAGCGGGTGGTCGCTCAGCGATAGCAGCGCCAGATGGGCCGAGGCCAGCAACGCGGCATCGCCGTTGAGCGGCGCACCGCGCACGGCGATCTGGCTGCCGGCCGCGCGCAGTGCGGCGGCGGCATCGGCGGCATCGGCGGCATCATGGTCCAGCAGGAAAACGGTGTGCGGCGCCAGCAGCGGCAGGTGCAGGCCAGCGGCCACGGCGGCGGCGCTGACCGGCACCAGCGCGATGCGCTCCTGCGCCAGCTCCGGCACCTGCGCCACGGCCAGCGCTTCGAGCAACAGCGACTCGGGCGCGACGGCGGCAAAGCGGTAGCCCGCCAGGCGCTGGCGTTTATCGATGATTTCGGCACGGGTGATGAGGGCGGCGGACTGGTCGGGCGCGGCCGCAGCGGTCCGGCTGGCGTCGCCGGCCGGCGTGGCGCCAGGTTCTGGCTTCGACTTCAGAAACGACAAAAATCCCACGTTGATCTCTCCGTTCGGTCTGGCAGACGTGACGATCATACTATAATTCTTGCCTTACATTTACGCTTGGAAAGTATGCTCATGACCGACCTGTCCTGCCCTTCCCTCGTCACTTACCAAGGCGGCCTGAAGCTGTCGCGCATCGTCGCCGGCATGTGGCGGATGAACGAGTGGAACCTGACGCCGCAGCAGCGCGTCGAGTGGATCGAGCAGGCGCTGGCCATGGGCGTCACCAGCTTCGACCACGCCGACATCTACGGCGGCTACGGCGTCGAAGCCACCTTCGGCGCGGCGCTGGCCTTGCAGCCTTCGCTGCGTGACCAGATGCAGATCGTCAGCAAATGCGGCATCAAGCTGATCTCGGCGGCACGCCCGGAGCACACCATCCAGCACTATGACACCAGCGCCAGCCACATCATCGCCTCGGCCGAGAACTCGCTGCGCCAGCTGGGCACCGACCACCTCGACCTGCTGCTGATCCACCGCCCGGACCCGCTGATGAATGTCGATGAAATCGCCGGCGCCTTCGCGCGCCTGCGCCAGGAGGGCAAGGTCAAGCACTTCGGCGTGTCCAACTTCAGCCGCCACCAGTTCGAAAGCCTGAACCGCCGCATCGCGCTGGCCACCAACCAGGTGGAATTTTCGCCGCTGCACGTGGCGCCGATGTTCGACGAAACCTTCGACGGCCTGCAGGACCTGGGCGTGGCGCCGATGATCTGGTCACCGCTGGCCGGCGGCCGCCTGTTCAGCAGCGATGACGCCGCCGGCGTGCGCGTGCGCGCGGCGATCCAGCAGGTGGCCGACGAGTTGCAGCGCCCGTTCGGCGCCGTGGTGTTCGCGTGGATCATGCAACTGCCATGCCGCCCGGCGCCGCTGACCGGCTCGGGCCGCATCGCGGCGGTGAAGGAAGCGGTGGAGGCGACCCAGTTCAGCCTGAGCCGCAGCCAGTGGTTCGAGATCCTGCGCGCGGCGCGCGGCCACGAAGTCGCCTGACGCCGCTTAGTCGTCGTCGCCGTAAACGACCGGCGGCGCGATGCCCTTCCAGCCGGCCTTCCACGCCGCGTTCAGCGCCAGCGTGCCGGCGATGTAGACCAGGAAGAACAGCACAAAGTACACCACCTGCAACCAGGCCAGCAGGCCCAGGTTAATCAGCAGCACCACCAGCGCGCCCCAGCTCTTTTTCTGCTTGGAGCTCGGGAAGCGCACGGTGGACACCATCAGCGTGCCGACCACGAACAGCAGCAGCACGATCAGGCTGCCGTTGAGCACCGACGTCGCCGGCTCCGGCCACGCCACCACCACCGACGCCACGCAGGCCGCGCCGGCCGTGATCGGCATGCCGACGAAATAGCGCGGGTCGGTGCGCCCGACATTCACATTGAAGCGCGCCAGCCGCAGCGCGCCGCAGGCCACAAAGAAGAAGCTGGCCATGCCGCCCAGGCGCAGCAGCGTCGGCTGGTCCAGGCCCAGCTTCTGGAAGCCCCAGCAGTACAACAGCAGGCCCGGCGCGCAGCCGAAGTTCATCACGTCGGCGATCGAATCGAGCTGCATGCCGAATTCGGACTGGGTATTGGTGGCGCGCGCAACAAAGCCGTCCAGCGCGTCGAACACGCCGGCCAGCACCAGCAGCATGGCAGCCAGGCGATAGTCGACGGCCACGCCCTCGGTGGCATTGTCGACCGAAATGACGATGCTGCCGAAGCCGCACGCAATCGACATCAGGGTGACGATGCTGGGCAAGGCGAATTTGGCGCGCTGCATGCGCTGGCGGTGTAATGGCTTCAAAACTGGTGCAATCCCAAAGAAACGGCAAGCTTACCATTTTTAGCACGCTCCTAACGCGTGCTGCGCGTTTGAAAAAGGCTTACAATCAGCAACATTCCCGAGGAGGTCAAGATGGAAAAATGGCGCTTATCCCTGGCCGGCCTGGCGGCTGCGGCCTTGCTGACCGCTTGCGGCGGCGGCGGTGGCAGTAACGACAGCAGCGGCGTCACCGGCCCGACCACCACCACGCCGGCGCCGACGCAGGAAGCCGGCGCCCCCACGCTGACCGGCAACAACGCCACCGACGGCTTCAACTGGATCAACTACCGGCGCGCCCAGGTCGGCGTGGCGGTGCTCGCGCGCAACAGCCGCATCGACGCGGCGGCGCAGGGCCATTCGGACTACCAGCGCCTGAATAATGTGATCTCCCATGAACAGACGCAGGGCAATCCCGGATTCACCGGCGTCCACCTGGTCGACCGCCTGACCGCCGCCAGCTACGCGCTGAACGCGCCCTATGCGGCCGGCGAGGTCATCTCGGCCACCACCAATACCTCGGGCTTTTACCAGGCCGAGGAACTGATCACCGCGATTTTCCACCGCTACGTGATTTTCGACCCGATTTTCCGTGAAATCGGCGCCGGCTCGGCCACCGTCAGCGGCGGCTACACCTATTTCACCGCCGACTTCGGCGCCAGCGGCGGCTACAACACGCTGGGGCGCGGCCGCATCGTCACTTATCCGATCGGCAACCAGACTGGCGTACCGGTCAACTTTTTCAGCGACACCGAAGCGCCCGACCCGGTGCCGAACCAGAACCAGGTCGGCTACCCGATCAGCGTGCACGCCGACAGCAGCGGCAACGACACGGTGGCGGTGCAGAACTTCACCGTGAAGCCGCGCGGCGGCGCGGCGCTGACCACGCGCCTGCTCAGCTATGCGGCCGGCACCAACAACAATGTGCGCAACGCCGCCGCCATCATCCCGCTGGCGCCGCTGGCGGCCAACACCACCTACGACGTCAGCTTCAGCGGCACTGTGGCCGGTACGGCGGTCACGCGCGATTGGTCGTTCACCACCAAATAAGGGCCAGGTCTGGTATGGTAGCGGCTCCATCCATTCGTCCCCGCGCACGATGACCTCCACCAGTTCGTCCGTTCCGGCGGCTCCCGCCGGGGGCCACATTCTGCAAGTGGAAACCGGCCTGCAGCAGCTGATGGGCGACCGCGCGCTGTACCTGCAGATCCTGCGCCGCTTCCGCCAGCGCTATCCGGACAGCGGCTGCCGGGCGCGGGCGGCCTTCGACAACGGCGAGGCGGGCCAGGCGCAGCGCATCGTCCACACGCTCAAGGGCGCGGCCGGCATGATCGGCGCGCAACAGGTCTACCTGCTGGCGGCGCAGCTGGAACCGCTGTGCGCCGGGCCGGCGTCGGCCTGGTCGGCGCCGCTGGCGCAGCTGGAGCTGGCCCTGCGCGGCCTGATCGCGGCCATCGACGCGCTGCTCGACGGCGATCCGCTGCAAGCCCTGGCGACCAGTCCGCAGCCGGCGGCGGCCATCGTGCCGGAAACGCGGATGCTGTTGCAGCACACGGCGCGGCTGCTCGATGAAGGGGACGGCGCGGCGATCGACGTGCTGGAGCAATCGGCCACGGTGCTGGCGCAAAGCCTGGGGATGGAAGTGTTTCAGGAAGTGACGGAAGCGGCGCACCAGTTCGACTTCGAGACGGCGCTGGCGGCGCTGCAGGCGGCAAGGGAGTGACGGCCGGCTAGCGCGTGTATTCCTTCTCTTCGTCAAAGGCGTCGGCGCATTCCTTGTCGCAAAAGCGCCGCACATTGTCCAGCGGCTTTTCGCAATACCAGCAGGCGCCCTTGGGCGGCAGCATATGGCGCGCGCGCACTGGCGGCGCGGGTGTCGCGACGGCCGAGGGCGGCCTGCCGGCGCCGTCCTCCGGAATGCTCTCTTGTATCGGGTCCACGATCCTCTCCTTCCAGGCAAAGCTGAGCTAAGTTGCAAGGTTACTTCAGCGGAATTGCCGCGAACATGAGATTTCTCAACGGTTGCATGACACCGCGCATCCGTTTGCGACAATCAATAATAGCAGGAGAAACGTGGCCACCACATCCACCGCCGAGGCTGTTTGAGGCGATATATTTTTCAATGAAAAAGGGGGAAACGATAGTTGATGCAAGCTGCGTGGCACGCCTTATAATCATGATTACACCTTCCCATCAGGAACGCACGCATGTCTGAACCCGGCACCTCCCCGTCCACCTCCCCGCTGTCCGCGCGCGTGCTCGGACTGGCGCAACTGGGATTGATCGTCATCGACGCCCACCACCACATCGTCATGTGGAACCAATGGATGGCCAGCCGCTCCGGCCGCTCCTCGCAGCGCGTGCTGGGCCAGGACCTGTTCGACCTGTACGGCGAGCTGCGCGGGCAGCGGCTGGAGCAGGCGGTGCTGAGCGCGATGCAGAGCAACCTGCCGCAGCAGCTGTCGCCGGCGCTGAACCCGTCGCCGTTCCCGCTGTATCCGGCCGGCAGCTGGGGCGGCGAGCGCGTCGAGCAGCAGGTCTCGGTGACGCCGTTCAACGAGGGCAAGGAACGCTACTGCCTGATCGAAGTGAGCGACATCAGCAGCATCGTCGGCCGCGAGCGCCAGCTGCGCAGCCAGGCCGAGCAGCTTCGGGCGCAATCGTATGTCGACGGCCTGACCGGCATCGCCAACCGCCGCCACTTCGACGTCGCGCTGGACCGCGAGCTGCGGCGCGCGGCGCGCCAGGACGGCCAGTTGTCGCTGCTGCTGATGGACATCGACTCGTTCAAGGCCTACAACGACCACTTCGGCCACCAGCAGGGCGACGCCTGCCTGACGCTGGTGGCGGAAGCCTTTGCCGCCGGCTTGCAGCGGCCGGCCGACCTGGCCGCGCGCTACGGCGGCGAGGAATTCGCGGCGGTGCTGCCGGACACCAGCACCGAACAGGCGGCGCTGGTGGCGGAAGCGATCCGCGCCCGCATCGCCGGGCTCAAGCTCAAGCACGCGCCGGCGGCCACCCGGCCGCACGTCACCATGAGCATCGGCGTGGCCAGCTTCGACAAAGACCACCTGGCCGACGCCGCCGCCATGCTGGCGGCCGCCGACAGCTGTTTGTATGCGGCCAAGAAGGCCGGGCGCGACTGCGTCATCATCCATCGACCACCCCACCAGGAGAATGCAGCATGAAGTTCCGTCACGCCTTGACTCTGGCGGCCGTGCTGGCCGCGCCGCAGGCCTTCTCCGCCACCGCCGCCTGCAGCGGCCAGGCGCCGTCGGGCGAGCTGACGGCCAGCCGCATCGCCGCCGCCAACAGCACCCGCGCCGAGCCGGGCCTGTACGAAGGGCCGGTATGGATCAAGGACACGCTGTACTTCTCGGACTTCAGCTTCGGGCCGGGCTTCCCGTCGCGCATCCTCAAGCTGGACGCCAGCGGCAAGGTCAGCGTGGCGATCGACGACAGCGGCAGCAACGGCCTGGCGACCGATGGCGCCGGCAACATCCTGGCGGCCACGCACAAATTCAAATCGGTGTCGCTGTACACGCTGGACGGCAAGCGCAGCGACGTGGTCGGCAAGTTCGAGGGCAAGGTCTTCAACTCGCCGAACGACATGGCGCTGGCGGCCGACGGCACGCTGTACTTCAGCGACCCGGACTTCCAGCGCGCGGCCGCGCCGGGCGGGCAGGACAAGACGCGCGTCTACCGCGTCGGCGGCGACGGCAAGATCACGGTGGTGGACGACACGCTGAAGAATCCGAACGGCGTATCGCTGTCGCCGAAGGACGATGTGCTGTACGTCAACGGCATGGTGGGCGAGCACGGCGTGTTGCGCGCCTACCCGATCGTCAACGGCGTGCCGCAGCAAGGCAAGGACCTGGTAGAGAAGCTGGGTGTTCCCGACGGCATGGCGATCGACTGCCAGGGCAACATCTACGTCACCGAGCACACGGACAAGCGGCTGCGGGTCTTCACGCCGGCGGGCAAGCAGATCGCCACGATCAAGGTCGACGCCAACGTCACCAACGCCGCCTTCGGTGGCGCCGACGGCAAGACGCTCTACATCACCGGCGCCGGCGCCCTCTGGCAAATCAAGCTCGACGTCACCGGCGCCCCGTACTAAACCCGGGGTCAGGTCTGACATTCGCACACGGGCTCAACTGCTACGCAGTTGAGCCCGTGTGCGAATGTCAGACCTGACCCCGGATTTTATTTGCCGATGCAGAAGCGGCTGAAGATGACGCCGAGCAGGTCGTCGGAGGAGAAGGCGCCGGTGATGCTGGAGAGCTGCACTTGCGCCAGCCGCAGTTCTTCGGCAAACAGGTCGAGCGACTGGTCGCTTTGCGCGGCGTGCTCGCCAGCCCGCGCCAGGTGCGCGCCGGCGTTCTTCAGCGCGATCAGGTGGCGCTCGCGCGCCAGGTATAACGATTCGCCCGTCTGCTGCCAGCCGGCGATGCGCAGCAGTTCCTGGCGCAACAGGTCGATGCCGACATGGTCGTGCGCCGACAGGTAGATGTGGGTGGCGTCCGCCATCGCGTCCACCGCCGGCTTGTGGCCCGACAGGTCGATTTTGTTCCAGATGCGCAGCACCGGCACGCCTTGCGGGAAGGCGGCAGTGATGTTTTCGTCGGCGCGCGACGGACCGTGGTCGGCGTCCAGCAGGTGCAGGATGACGTCCGCCTTGCCGACCTCGCCCCAGGTGCGCTCGATGCCGATGCGCTCCACCACGTCCACCGCTTCTTCCGGCGCGCGGATGCCGGCCGTGTCGATGATGTTGAGCGGGATGCCTTCGATCTGGATGGTTTCGGTGACCTTGTCGCGCGTGGTGCCGGCGATCGGCGTGACGATGGCGACGTCATTGCCCGCCAGCGCGTTCAGCAGCGAGGACTTGCCGACGTTCGGCTGGCCGACCAGCACCACGTTCAGCCCTTCGCGCAGCAGCGCACCCTGCGCCGCCTGCCTGAATACCTGCTCCAGCGCGTCCACGATGCCCTTCAGTTGCCCACGCGCGTCGGATTTTTCCAGGAAGTCGATTTCTTCTTCCGGGAAATCCAGCGTCGCCTCGACCAGCATGCGCAGGTTGGTGACGCTGCCCACCAGCGTGTTGACCGTCTTCGAGAACGCGCCCGACAACGATTGCGACGCCGATCTGGCGGCCGCCTCGGTCGAGGCGTCGATCAGGTCAGCCACGGCCTCGGCTTGCGCCAGGTCGAGCTTGTCGTTGAGGTAGGCGCGGCGCGTGAATTCGCCCGGCTCGGCCAACCGCAACCCCAGCGCCTCGCCCGCTTCGAGCACGCGCTGCAACAGCATTTGCAGCACGATCGGGCCGCCGTGGCCTTGCAGTTCCAGTACGTCTTCGCCGGTGTACGAGTGCGGCCCCTTGAACCAGATGGCGATGCCCTGGTCGATGATGGCGCCGTCGGCCTGCTTGAACGGGATGTAGGTGGCGTGGCGCGGCTTCAGCGCCTCGGCGCCGAACAGCGCGGCGATCAGCGCTTGCAGGTTTTTGCCGGAGGCGCGCACCACGCCGATGCCGCCGCGTCCGGGCGCGGTGGCGATGGCGGCGATAGGAGAGGAATCAATATTCATGGGGACATTGTATTAGATAAAAAAAGCCCGCGATCAACGCGGGCTTTTTAGCCACAGCCTGAGGCCGTTAAGCCTTGGCCGGCTCGGCGGGCGTGCCGAATTTCTTGGTAATCACATACTGTTGACCGATCGACAGGATGTTGTTGACCACCCAGTACAGCACCAGGCCGGACGGGAAGAAGAAGAACATCACCGAGAACGCCAGCGGCATGAACAGCATCATCTTGGCCTGCATCGGGTCGGCCGGCGCCGGATTGAGCTTGGTGGTGATGTACATCGAGATCGCGTACAGCACCGGCAGAATCGCGTACGGATCATGCTGGGCCAGGTCGGTGATCCAGCCGATCCACGGCGCGCCGCGGATTTCCACCGCCGATTGCAGCACGTAGTACAGCGCGATGAACACCGGCATCTGCACCAGGATCGGCAGGCAGCCGCCCAGCGGGTTGATCTTCTCTTTCTTGTACAGCTCCATCGTGGCCTGGTTCATCTTGGCCGGGTCGCCCTTGTAACGCTCGCGGATTTCCTGCATCTTCGGCGTCACCAGCTTGACCTTGGCCATGCTGCGGTAGCCAGCCGCCGACAGCGGGAAGAACAGCAGCTTGATCAGGATGGTGAAGGCGATAATCGTCCAGCCCCAGTTGCCCAGCACGCCATGGATGTGCTCGATGACCCAGAACATCGGCTTGGCGATCATCGCCAGCCAGCCGTAGTCGCGCACCAGCTCCAGGCCCGGCGAGACTTTTTCCAGCAGCTGCGCTTCCTGCGGACCGGAGAACAGCTTGGCGTCGTTCGTCACGGTGGCGCCCGGCGCAATGGTGCCCAGCGGCTGCTTGATGCTGATGCCGTAGACGTTGGTGCTGATCTTCTCGGTGGTGATGTCATGCATCAGCTTAGGCTGCGGAATGAAGGCCGAGACGAAGAAGTGCTGCGAAATCGCGATCCAGCCGTTGTCGGCCTTGGTGGCGTGGTCCTGCAGCATCGGCTTGCCGGTCTTGTCGGCTTCCTGCGCGGCCTTCTCGATCTTCTCGAACTGCAGCTTCTCGTAGCGCTTCTCGTCCGTGTACATGGTCGGGCCGGTGTAGCTGCTGTTGAAGAACGAGTCGCCGGCCGGCTTGTTGCCGTCGTGCGCCAGTTGCAGGTACAGCTGCGGCGACACCGGCGCGCTGCCGGTGTTGGTGACGTCGTGGCGCACGTCCACCACGTAGTCGCCGCGCTTGAAGGTGAAGGTCTTGGTCAGCTTGACGCCGCCCGATTCCGATTCCAGCACCAGTTGCACCTGGTTGGCGTCGTTCAGCATGCGCGGACCGGGCTTGGCCACGAAGCCGCTGGTGTGGTTGGGCAGGTTGTTCGGCTCGCCGATCAGGCCGGTGCGGCCCAGATAGGTCTTGCCGGTGCCGGCGTCAACGTCGAACAGCACGATGTTCTTGCTGTTGTCGCCCGGCTTGCACCAGTCGAACAGGCCGAAGCAGCCGCCGAACCAGCCCGGATGGCCGTTTTCCTTGTACTTCAGCAGTTCCAGGCGACGGATCACGCCGCCCTGGGTGTCGATGTCGGCGCGGATCACGTCGGTGGTGATGGTGATGCGCTCGGCCTTGAACGGCGCCGCTTCCGGCGCACCGCCGGCGGCAACCGCTCCCGGCACGGCGGCAGCCGCGCTGGCGGCGGCTGGGGCCGGCACATCGGATTTCTTCGCCTCGGGCGCCTTGGCCGCCGGCGGCGGCGGCGCGAACATCGATGGATGGCCGTTCGAGACTTGCCAGTTGTTCCACAGAACAAACAGCGACACCGCAAACACGATCCACAGGATAGTACGTTTATTGATATCCATTAGGTATTTTCAGGAGTGGTTGCAACCGCAAGCGGTCGATGAGGAATTCGTTTTGCCGTCGGCCGGCGGCGCCGCGCCGGGCACCGGATCGTAGCCGCCCGGATGCCACGGATGGCAACGGCACAAGCGCCTGGCCGTCAGCCAGCTGCCCCTGGCGGCGCCATGGGCTTGCAGCGCTTCCAGCGCATAGTCCGAGCAGCTCGGATAAAAGCGGCAGCTCGGCGTCATCATCGGCCTGATGGCCAGCTGATAAAAGCGCAGCAGGAAGCGGAGCACGGTTTTCATGGCGCCCCAGATGGCGACGGCGCCGCCGGAGGCAAGCCCGGCTTGCCGGAGAATTTGGCCTGCGCGGCGAACAGGCGTGCCAATTCCACCCGCAAAGCCGCTTTCAGCTTCGAGGTGGTGGCGGGGCCGTCCTTGCTGTTGACCGGCCGCGCCAGGCGCACCACGCAATCGATGGGCGGCAGGCCGGTGGTCCGGAACAGCTCGCGGGTAACGCGCTTGATGGTGTTGCGGGTGACGGCGCGCGGCGCAAAGCGCTTGGCCACCACGACGCCCAGCCGCGCATGCGGCAGTTGGTTCAGACGGGTGTAAAGCACGAAGTGCGCGCTTTTCTGGCTGGGGCGCAAACGAAAAACGGATGAAAATTCATCCGTTTTAACGATACGCCGAGCGCGCGCGAAGTCGTGTGAACCCTCGCCTGTCGAGCCGCTTGCAATGCAGCTGTCCACGCGATCAGCTAACAAGAGTTTGGCTTATACGGCCAGACGCTTGCGGCCTTTGGCGCGGCGTGCGTTCAGCACCTGGCGGCCACCACGGGTAGCCATGCGTGCGCGGAAGCCGTGGGTACGCTTACGGCGTACAACGGAAGGTTGGTAAGTACGTTTCATGTTGGTCTCGCTTAAAGCAGAAAAAAATGCAAAATCGGGTCAGACGGCCCGTCAGTTTTTGGTGCCAATGACACTTCGCGCACCCATGCCAACGCTATCCGGCACAAGCTGGGTCCATCTCATCGCCCGCTAAATCCCTGCTACTCCATATTAACGTCTATGTGAATAAACAAGGAATACGGGCGGGGAACCCTGAATTATCAGCATTTCGGCCCTGCTTGTCAACAACCAACTGCCCCGCCCCGGCGCCCCCGCCACGTCGCCCACGCGAAAAAATCCTGGCGCGCCTGTGGATAACTTAGGCGGACGAGAGTAGAATAGCGCGTTACGTGTGAAAAACTTCCAAGTTGCCCACACCCTTATACAGCAAGAACACAGACAGTCGATTCATGGAAAATTTCTGGCAGACCTGCTCCGCCCAGCTGGAGCTGGAGCTGACGCCGCAACAATTCAGCGCTTGGATCAAGCCGCTTATCCCCCTCGATTACGAGGCGGGCAAGCTGCGCGTGGCCGCGCCCAACCGCTTCAAGCTCGATTGGGTCAAGACCCAGTTCGCCAGCCGCATCACGGCGCTGGCCTGCCAGTACTGGGAGCAGCCGACCGAAGTGCAGTTCGTGCTCGACCCGCGCCTGAACGCGCCGAAGAAGCCGGTGGCCACGGTGGCGCCGGTGCCGGACATCAATGGCGGCGCGCCCAGCAACAACGCGCGCCTGGCGGACCAGCAACCGCCGTCGGTGCCGGAAATGCCGGCCTCGGCCCAGCCGCGCCGCGAGCAGAGCCGCATCAACACCGACCTCACCTTCGACAGCTTCGTCACTGGTAAGGCCAACCAGCTGGCGCGCGCGGCCGCGATCCAGGTGGCCAACAACCCGGGCGTGTCGTACAACCCGCTGTTCTTCTACGGCGGCGTCGGCCTCGGCAAGACCCACTTGATCCACGCCATCGGCAACCAGGTGATGGCCGACCAGCCGGGCGCGCGCATCCGCTACATCCACGCCGAGCAATATGTGCGCGACGTGGTGACGGCCTACCAGCGCAAGGGCTTCGACGACTTCAAGCATTACTACCACTCGCTGGACATGCTGCTGATCGACGATATTCAATTCTTCGGCGGCAAGAGCCGCACGCAGGAGGAGTTTTTCTACGCGTTTGAAGCGCTGATCGCCGCCAAGAAGCAGATCATCATCACCTCGGACACCTATCCGAAGGAAATCACCGGCATGGACGACCGCCTGATCTCGCGCTTCGACTCCGGCCTGACGGTGGCCATCGAGCCGCCGGAGCTGGAAATGCGGGTGGCGATTCTGCTCAAGAAAGCCAAGCAGGAAGGCGTGACCTTCTCCGACGACGTCGCCTTCTTCGTGGCCAAGCACCTGCGCTCCAACGTGCGCGAGCTGGAAGGCGCGCTGCGCAAGATCCTGGCCTATTCGCGCTTCCACGGCAAGGACATCACGATCGACATCGTCAAGGAAGCGCTGAAGGATTTGCTGTCGGTGCAGAACCGCCAGATTTCGGTGGAAAACATCCAGAAGACCGTGGCCGATTTCTTCAACATCAAGGTGGCGGACATGTATTCGAAGCGGCGGCCGGCCAACATCGCCCGCCCGCGCCAGATCGCCATGTACCTGGCCAAGGAACTGACGCAGAAATCGCTGCCGGAAATCGGCGAGCTGTTCGGCGGACGCGACCACACCACCGTGCTGCACGCGGTGCGCAAGATCGCGCTCGACCGCACCAAGAACCCGGAATGCAACCACGAGCTGCACGTGCTGGAACAAACCTTGAAGGGTTGAGCGCCGCCCGTCACTGCCACGCGGGCGGCAGGCCATGCGCAGGGTCCATGGGTTCCCGCCGGCGCGGGAACGACGCTGCGGAAGGCTGGCGGCGGGCGTGGTTTGGCTTTATCATTTAGTCAAACCTGTCCGCCTGCTCACAAGGCAAAAAGTATTGAAACAACGTTAAATTTTTACTGAGGATAATCTATGCAATTGGTCAAAACCACCCGAGATACGCTACTCCGGCCACTGCAGATCGTGAGCGGTATTGTCGAGCGTCGGCACACTATGCCGATTCTGGCCAATATCCTCATCCGCAAAGAGGGCGAGAGCGTATCCTTCCTGTCGACCGACACCGAGGTCCAGATCACCACCAACGCCGAGATCGGCTCCGGCGCGGAAGTGGCCGGCACCACGGTGGCCGCGCGCAAGCTGCTCGACATCCTGCGCGCGCTGCCGGAATCGGGCGACGTCACGATCACGCTGCAAAACAAGCGCCTGGCGGTGCAATCGGGCAAATCGCGCTTCGCGCTGCAAACGCTGGCGGCCGAGGAATTCCCGACCGTGCAGCAGGCCGACAGCTACAGCGCCTCGGTCACGCTGCCGCAGAAAACCCTGAAGCACCTGTTCAACATGGTGCACTTCTCGATGGCGCAGCAGGACATCCGCTACTACCTGAACGGCCTGCTGCTGGTCCTGGACGGCAACAACGTCATCGCCGTGGCCACCGACGGCCACCGCCTGGCGTTCTGCCAGGTAGAGACCGAGCAGTCGTTCGCGCGCCAGGAAGTCATCATCCCGCGCAAGACCATCATCGAACTGCAGCGCCTGCTGGAAGAAAACGACGAGCCGGTGCAGCTGGACATCGCCGCCAACCAGGTCAAGCTGACCTTTGCCGACATCGAGCTGATCTCGAAGCTGGTGGAAGGCAAGTTCCCCGACTACACGCGGGTGATCCCGAAGGGCTACAAGAACGAATTCATCATCGGTCGCGATGAGCTGCTGCGCTCGCTGCAGCGCGCGGCCATCATGACCAGCGACAAATTCAAGGGCGTGCGCTGCATCATCACGCCGGGCGTCATGAAGATCAGCTCGACCAACGCCGACCAGGAAGAGGCGGTCGAGGAACTGGAAATCGACTACGGCGGCGACAGCGTCGACATCGGCTTCAACGTCACCTACCTGCTGGACGTGCTCAACAACCTGAAATGCGAGCAGGTCAACGTCGCGCTGGGCGACTCCAACTCGTCGGCGCTGATCTCGATCCCGGACAATGCCGACTTCAAGTACGTCGTCATGCCGATGCGCATTTAAGCCCCGCCGTCGTCGTTCCGGCGCAGGCCGGAACCCATAGAACGCATGCTCAGCATGGCCCGCGGCGGCGGACCGTCCGCCTCCGCCGGCATGACGTAGTAGACAATCGATATATTCAGAAAGCAGCACATGTCCGAAGAGAACGCAGCACCAGTAGCAAAGAACGAAGAATACGGCGCCTCCTCGATCCAGATCCTGGAGGGTCTGGAAGCGGTCCGCAAACGTCCCGGCATGTACATCGGCGACACCTCCGACGGCACCGGCCTGCACCACCTGGTGTTCGAGGTGCTGGACAACTCGATCGACGAGGCGCTGGCCGGCTACTGCTCGGAAATCCACGTCACCATCCACTCGGACAACTCGATCTCGATCACCGACAACGGCCGCGGCATCCCGGTCGGCCTGAAGATGGACGACAAGCACGAGCCGAAGCGCTCGGCGGCTGAAATCGTGCTGACCGAGCTGCACGCCGGCGGCAAGTTCGACCAGAACTCGTACAAGGTCTCGGGCGGCCTGCACGGCGTCGGCGTCTCGTGCGTCAACGCGCTGTCCAAGCTGCTGCGCGTGACCATCCGCCGCGACGGCAAGGTGCACCAGATGGAATTTGCGCGCGGCGTCGCGCAGAACCGCGAAATCGAAATGCGCGACGGCGTGGCCGTCTCGCCGATCAAGGTCATCGGCGAAACCGACAAGCGCGGCACCGACGTCCACTTCTGGGCCGACGAGGAAATCTTCACCCACGTCGAATTCCACTACGAGATCCTGGCCAAGCGCATCCGCGAGCTGTCGTTCCTGAATAACGGCGTCAACATCAAGCTGACCGACCAGCGCACCGGCAAGGAAGAAATCTTCGCCTTCGAGGGCGGCACCCGCGGCTTCGTCGAATACATCAACAAGGCCAAGACCGTGCTGCACCCGACCGTGTTCCAGGCCACCGGCGAGCGCCAGTCGGACCAGGGCACCAATATCTCGGTCGACGTCTCGATGCAGTGGAACGACGCCTACAACGAACAGGTGCTGTGCTTCACCAACAACATCCCGCAGCGCGACGGCGGCACCCACCTGACCGGCCTGCGCGCGGCGATGACCCGCGTCATCAACAAATACATCGAAGAGAACGACTTCGCCAAGAAAGCCAAGGTCGAAGTCTCCGGCGACGACATGCGCGAGGGCCTGACCTGCGTGCTGTCGGTGAAAGTGCCGGAGCCGAAGTTCTCGTCGCAGACCAAGGACAAGCTGGTGTCGTCCGAAGTGCGTGGCCCGGTCGAGGAAATCGTCGCCAAGACGCTGGCCGACTACCTGCAGGAAAAACCGAACGACGCCAAAATCATCTGCGGCAAGATCGTCGAAGCGGCGCGCGCGCGCGAAGCGGCCCGCAAGGCGCGCGACCTGACCCGCCGCAAGGGCGTCATGGACGGCCTCGGCCTGTCGTCGAAGCTGGCCGACTGCCAGGAACGCGACCCGGCGCTGTGCGAACTGTACATCGTCGAGGGTGACTCCGCCGGCGGCTCGGCCAAGCAAGGCCGCGACCGCAAATTCCAGGCCATCCTGCCGCTGCGCGGTAAAGTGCTGAACGTGGAAAAGGCGCGCTTTGAAAAGATGCTGTCGTCGGAACAGATCACCACGCTGATCGCCACGCTCGGCACCTCGATCGGCCCGGACGAATTCAACGTCGAAAAGCTGCGCTACCACCGCATCATCATCATGACCGATGCGGACGTCGACGGCGCCCACATCCGCACCCTGCTGCTGACGCTGTTCTACCGCCAGATGCCGGAGCTGGTCGAGCGCGGCCACGTCTACATCGCCCAGCCGCCGCTGTACAAGGTCAAGGCCGGCCGCGACGAGCGCTACCTGAAGGACGACGCCGAGGAAGCCACCTACATGATGAACGTGGCGCTCAACACCGCCGCGCTGACGCCGCGCGAAGGCGCCGACGTCATCCAGGGCGAAGCGCTGAGCGAGCTGGTGCGCCAGTTCAACCTGTCCAACGTCATCATGACGCGTTTGACGCGCGTGATCGACCGCGCCGCGCTGACCGCCATCATGACCGGCGTACAGCTCGACCTGAGCACGCAGGACGCGGCCGAAGCCTCGGCCCGCGCGCTGGCCGACAACATCAACGACATCAGCGTCAAGGTCAGCGTGCGTTCGGACGAACTGAACGAACAGCACCTGCTGTGGATCGAGCGCATGCACCACGGTAACGTCAAAGTCAGCTCGATCGACGCCGACTTCGTGCAAAGCGCCGACTACCGCGTGCTGGCCGAAGCGGCCGCCACCTTCAGCGGCCTGATCGGCCCCGGCGCCTTCGTGCGCCGCGGCGAAGGCGAGCGCACCAAGGAATCGGCCGTGACCGACTTCCACCAGGCGATGCAATGGTTGCGGGACGAATCGGAACGCGTGGTATCGAAACAGCGCTACAAAGGTCTGGGCGAGATGAACCCGGAACAGCTGTGGGAAACCACCATGGACCCGACCGTGCGCCGTTTGCTGAAGGTGCAGATCGAGGACGCGATTGCTGCGGACCAGATCTTTACCACACTGATGGGGGATGATGTGGAACCGCGCCGGGCGTTCATTGAGACCAATGCGCTGCGTGCCGGAAATATCGACGTTTAAAGCGTCTAGATGCAATCGTAGGGCGCCAAAGTATTTGCAACTGGCGCCACAATTCTGCGACTAGAAACCTCTAGTTAGTGCGACTGGCCTCTTATTTTCGCTGAAGTGGGGCATGAAAACCACGCGGAGTTACTGAGTAACTGGCGACATGAAGATTGAAAATCCTTGTGTCGCTGGTTCGATTCCGCCCGGCCACCAAGAACATCCTTGACGAAACGCCGATCCATGCAGACCGGCGTTTTTCTTATTGGACTTCGCAGTCCTCGTGTCCGGTCTATTACCAGTTCGCTTCCCGCAATACCGCCTAACCGACCAAATCGTCCAAACGTCCATGCCAGCTTCCTACTCAATGGTTAGATCCCAGCGGTAGTGCTATTAAAATTGGTTCGCCACACTATTCCGTTTTGGAACACCTTTGACAAGCATGGAATAGCGTTGAAGTCCATCAAGCACTTTTTCGACCAAGCTAGCATCTTCGAGAGTCAATCAGCGTAGCGAAACATTCTTATTGATAAATTACGCGCATAATTAGAAGGTCAGCCGTGGAGGCTTGGGCTTGAAGTTTTGACGTTCCAACCATGTTTTGAGGTCAACGAGAGAGTTGAATTCTAAGAACTCCAGTTGATGTGAGTCGGGATTATCCAAAAGAAGTTCAATAGGATCGTTATCTTCTTCAATCATTTTAAGCCATTGAACATAACTCTTAAAAGAGTAAAAATTATCGCCAAGTGATTGGTCAAGAAAATCATTCATGATGCTATCAGCGCTCAATCGAGATGTCTTATTGGCAGAGTTTTTGAGCAGGTTAACATCAGGTCCGAATATATCCTTATTGCAAATCTCTGGATAATACTGATTAAAAGACATGGTTCGGGCACCATTCTTAACGGTCCAGGCGATATAGTGACATCTAAGGCTTCTTGCACGTATTTCTGAATCCGCGTCTAGTTTTAGACACATCTTCTTACGGCGATGCTTAGTCCCCTCGGTTTTAAGTCCGTCCACCTCAAACTTAAATTCCACTAGCATAAACCGGCTGCTGTCAGTAAAAAGATAGTCTGACCCGAGCTCTACGTCCTGTCCGTCCAATGAACATTTGGTCACCGATCTACCTCTTGCAAGTGCATTCACCTTAAATCGATTTGAAAAACCGTCGATTATTGATTGCTCATGTTTTTTTCTAATCTTCTTCATGTTCTGGTGCGTTTAGATCTGATTGCAAAGAAATCGCAAAAATATTCTTAAAAATACTACAATTCCAATCCTTTATTGTGAAAATTTCCTTTATGAAATTAACACAAATGGCTTATGTCTTCACCGTCCTTCAAGTTCTTGACGCCTACGACAGAGGACGCGGACAGCGATGCTTTGAGTTTTTTTCCATGTGCTGATAGTACCCTTCGATTCGCCATATTTAGCAGACTGCGGTTATCGGCGAATGGCAGCTCCGGTCGATGGCCGGAGCTATGCAGGCCGCCAAATAGCCTCAAATTCTTGCGACGAAATTGTGGTGTAACCTGCCTCTGATAAATCGATGGGTTTATCGCTCAGTCCGCCGTATTCGTCCTGCACATGCTGCTTACCATAGCACAGGAGCATGCCAGAATCGTATTGCTCAATTTGACGAAGTACACCACTGTTATCATCAACCTCGAAATACCACCATGAAACGCCCCAAGCATCATGCTCATCGCCGCGAGGTTCGTTCCAGTATCGTTTAACGTAGGTCGGCATATTCAATTGGGATCATAAGGCAGCTACTACTCGTGGCCGGTTATCATCGGTCAAGGTAAAAGTTTCGTGTGATTGGACGTCCGCCCCCCAATTCTTGCAAATGTATTGGCGCTGGCGGAAAAATCCTAAATCAGGACTCAGAGGTTTGTGCCCACGGTGGAATTAATATATTTGGAAGTTTATTGTCAGTTGGACTAAGATCCACAGGCAGCCAATCGATAAGCGTAGGGGGCTGCCAAAAAATGGCATAGCTCTCCAGTTTCTATTCCAGCACTCAAGCCTGCTGCCCCACGCTGAAGGCTCGGAGAAAAAACCGGCCATCGTATTTGCCTCATCGATTAGTTTTTTCTGATCAATCAGCATCTGGTTAGGATCAACTAAGTCTGCAGAGGTGACCTGACCCAAGTGGCTTCTAATTTTTGCAAACGAATCTGCAACCTCCTTTATTTCAACTATGCCCGTGGCTTTTTTTAGTGCTCCTGAACTAACGGATTTAAAAGATGGAAAACCACCATTTCCGCTTGAATAGGAGTCTTTAAGTTTCTTTAAATCGACCATTTCTACCACTGGAAGATGCGCTACTAATTGCACAGGAATAGGTAATGCTTGAGGCCTTGGCTTACCCTCATTCATATAGATTGGGTCGATATCTGCAATAACTATTGCTTGTTCTCGCTTAGTTAACGCATCCTCGGGACGGTTGTAATATATTCCCCTTGACCATCCAGAGTACGGAGTCGCACTTAAAAGATGCCCGGGCTTATCTCGGGTCGCAGACCAGCTGCTTTTGGCAATTATGCAACTTCCACCACCAGATAGCCCAGCTTTCACACTGCCTAATACAGCAGCGCAGAATACAGTAGTCAATCCAGCTGCAAGCAGTCCAGATTGTCCGTAAATCCAATAGTCGGCAGATCGGGTGGTGCAAGCCGGGACGACTAATATGCTCCGGCGATCAACTCGATCATCAAGTTTAAGCGCACTGGTCAATTTCTGAATATCCGATACAACAGGGTCTCCTGTCGTCCCGTAGCCAAAGCGTTGGCGAAGCGATTTGTATTCGCTTCTGATTGTCTCGTGATTAACCGGATGGGTAGACGCAAAAAGTTCAGAACAGATTAATTCAGCCATCCGGTCAACTGGTCTAATAGTTTGAGCGATCGAGACTACCTGCCGTACATCTAGTGGCGTAGCACCAACGGCTTTTCTTGCTTTTTCAACGGCCGACACGAAGCCCTCGAGGCTCGCTAGTGGAGCCCAATCTTCGCCAGACGGATTTATGAATTCGCTCATGGCCATTGAGTGGAATTTTTTCCGTCGACTGAACACACCTACTGCACCTTGAACATTTGGAATAGGTTGAAGCAACGTAATGAATGCCGATTTCTCCATTGACCGGCCATTAGGGCCAAATACCCTCTGCGCATCTGCCTCACCAAATATCTTGTCAAATTGCTGCATAAAATGCAGGTCTCGGGGAGTGCCGTGTAAGCGATAAGTTCCTGCGACAACTGATAACCTCGCCTCGGGTAGGCTCGTTAGCCTATCTCTCAACCATTCAACTGTATCGGGCCTAACGCTGTATTCCGGTAGGACTAAGACATCAACATCGAAATCGTGACAAGACTTAATTGCCGCCTCGATTAGTCTTCGACGCCTGTGCTCATTCCAGCTTGGAACTAACTCGGATCGGTCCCATTGATTCTCCAATCCATCCTTACACAAGCTCGCCTTTGCCTGCTGTGCTAAAGAGAAGGTACTAGGCGACGCCTCTTTTCTTTTTCGTGCAGAGACCATGCTCGCTATGGTAGTTCCACATACCGAATCAATATCAATTTGATTGCAGAACAATCCGTCAATCGCATCAGGGAATCCTGCATCAACGATGGGGTGATAGTAGGAGTCATCCACCCGGAACTGAAATATCGCAAACCTCACATGTCCAGGATTTTTTCCCTGCGGCGCCCGCGCCACTCCTGCTCTTGCAAGTTGCGGAATTTTCTGAAACTTTCCTCAGGAGTATCCTCCTCCGTAACGGGATCATCCTCGCTTTCTTTTCTGTTTGTTTCCCCTGCGGATCGAGTCGCATCCTCGCCCGATTTATTTGTATCGGTATGTGACTTCGCAGATTTGGTCAATCCAGCCAAGTCATCTTCACGGGGTGAGACCTCGCCCGGATTAACCATCTCTGGAACTTCATTTGGCTCTCCAGCACTAATGGGCTTGACAGCGTCAACAGGTTCTTGAACAACTGTAGGTGGCACCAATGGAAAAGCAGATACCCCACCTTGCATCCCCGCCGTTTTAGCAAAAGTCTCCCCCAAAACAGAGACCCCTATTAACTTGCCGTCTCGATTCGTAGTCTCCGTCCAGACACGTTTATTAGCATCGGCCTCATCAATCTCCACATGACGGTCTCTTCCCACTTGGTCAATTAGTCCGCGAGACAGGGACCATTGCCTTCCGCCTTCGTCAGTGAACCACTTCGCTTGAGGCGGAAGGCCCCATGTATGAGATTTGCAATTGCGGACCCTGTATCCCAGAATATTTTGAATGTTGGCTAGTAGCGTCATCGCGGATTCGAACGTAGCCTCATCGACGATGGTTTCTATGCATAGGTGAGCATCGAATGGCCATTTGTCGTCGTCCAGCTCGCTATCTGGACATGCTTTACCAAGTTGCTGGGCTAGCTCGGTCATGGATGCTTTGAAACGTTCGGAATCCTGAACTGCCACCATCGGCATAGCATCGCTCGCCCCATATAAATTTAGCTGACTATTAAACAACACTAGCCATCCTAACGGCGTGATTTTTGCTGTGCTCGCAAGTCGGCCTTTTGGCGTGAGTGCTTCCCTGAACAGGGCTCCGATGTTGACGTCTTCGTTTTCGATTACCAACACGGGATCATCAATTTGCCACTCAATTGGCACTTCGACCTCAGCAGCGGGAGAAGCATCTCCAGCGAGGTAAATCTCAAAAACAAGGGCTCGAATCCAAGCGGATAGAGCGGTTATTCGCACAGAGCGACGCAATGCGCTCCAAGCATACTTGGAGGCAGGTGGAACTTCCTGTGGCAAGACTGACTCTAGCAAAGCAAGTCTCTTGTCGAAAAGCCGCCATGCTGCGACGACTCTCCGCTCCACCCCATAAACGGATTCTGTCGGCGCTAGCTCTGGTAGGGCCTCTAACTGCCTAGCATTAAGGCGAGCAAAGACTGCAGGAGCAAGCTTACTTAGCATTGCTCCCGAAACACCGGAACGTGATCCATCGCTATAGCCATCATTCTGCAAGCGCATTGCCACCGTTTCGGCCTCTACCGACAGCAAGAATTGCACTTCTTCAGCACAGTTGCCAGTGGACGGAAAACTGCGAAGTAACAAGATGGCTCGATTAGTTGACCCTGTAAGATGCGGCCGCTCTGGGTGCGGCAGTCCTGGTGCTGCTGGCTGACCTTCCCCTCGTAAGCGACCAAGAAGACGCGAAAGGACATATTGGGCAGTATTAATGTTGAGAGATTGCCCTTGTTGTTCAAGTGCTTGGAATCTCTCTAGTTCATCTATCATCCCTAAGGCGTCTGTAACCGCGTATCCGATTCGCCAGAGTCGCGCGTCCGCTAACGGAACCTCATGCGCGCGTAATCGACCTTTCCCATCGCGTGCAAATGCGAACTTCGCCAAATGTGCTCGAGGAACAACAGGACCGAATAAGCCAAAAGTCGGATCGACATTTGAGCTGTCCTCAGCCCAATCTGACGCGCAAATGTAAGGCCATGCCGGAACAAATTCCATAGGCGCAATTTTGTCCGATCCATCGACCTCATGTTCAAGGTCATAATTTATCCTTGCCAGTCCATCAAAGCAGTCAGCAGCCCAGCGAAGCTCCTTATGTCCAAATGATGTTGTTTTAGTAGGTTGACGGTTTCGAACCTTTCGGGCGACGCTTTCCCAAGCAGATTTTCGACCGGCTAATCCTGTGTTTGCGATCGGAACCGATAACTCATTCCAATTCGCAGGCACAGGTTCACAGATTTCTCGGGTAGCTACTCGATAATCGATGTCCGGAGGAAGTTGGCTTTTAATGAATATTTGGCTAATTGACTTCAAATGTACTTCATCAATCCCATCCGGATTTTTCAAAACAAGATGGGAAAGGGGAATCCCGGGCAGTGCTGGCAACGGAACTCCCAAGTCACCGAGCAAATGAAGACGACGCTTCAAGCAATGTATCAGGGCGTCGACGCGACAAACCGCGACCAGAGCAGCGAGTGCGTCGAGTCGAAGTTCCAGCATCACTATTTCATGTTCGGAAAGCTCTGGTTTCCAGAGATTTAAGAGGCGGAAAAAATGAGAGTTTCCTGCAACTGCCGAAGCCGTTAAAGGTGCAATCAATTTCCCTCTGATGTTTTCCAGAGGGTCCTGTTCATCGTTCCACTCCCTCCCAAGAAGCACAATCGCTTCATGGAGCCAAAGGAAAAGAGGACGCAGAGGAGAGCTGTAATCCAAGCGGTTTCCGACATTGGCCGATATCTCTAGCGTGGAAGTTGCGCCATCGGCATCAGTAAGCCATGCCCGAGTGAGAGATGCCGATAATTCGTTTGAAGTTAAGCCTAGCTGAGAATAAAGCTCTTCTGACAGCGCGGATATAGCCACGCCTCGATGCATTTGCCGAGCAATCCAACGAACGCAGACAGCCCTCTGCACAAACATTCGGCGCAGCTGTCTAATACCTTTACCCGCATCTGCAGGGGCCTCTACATGTGGGGTAACAAACTCAGTGAAAAATCCGCTAAGCATCGTTAGCTTAGAAAGCGCACCGATGATGGTTTTTCGAGAGGTCTCGGCTGCCAAGGACAGGTTACGATCATAAACATAAGCACTACGGAGAAGTTGCTCGAGACCGTCCAACGCGTACAAACTAGGATCGAGCCAAGGGCATAAATCTACCTTCATCTTTGGTGCCAGCCGTTCCGTCACCTCCCGCCACATCGTCCAATATGATGCCCAAACCTCTTGTACAGCCAAAGGCTCTAGCTTCGCGGCCGCATACCAGATCCATCGGGCGGCCTTAGAGATCTCAGCCGGCCGCAAGTCATGTGCATTAAGAGCTGTAAAGATCTGCGCTTTAATATCCTCGACATCAGCTTCGTATAAACGACGATCACTTAGTAAGACTAACGCACTAGTCCTTTGAACTGGATCGGACCAAGTCTCAAATCCTGCTTCACCATCGCCCAATGATAGCAATCCAATTTCCGGCGTCGGCCCCGAGCCAATCAACGCTTTTCCTTCGGTAAGAAGGGCGTTGAACTCTTCTGGAGTCATCTTAGGTGCGAGCTCTCCTTTGGGGATCGCTTCAAGCCGAAGTCGCGTGCAAGCATCCTCAACAGCAGTACGCAACTCTTCAAGGATTTGAGGGGAGTCGGCAATTAGAAAAATATCATCCACGTAGCGTGCGTAGCCAGCTCGCGTCAAACCATCCTCTGAATTGATTTTACTCAAAACTTTGCGTAACTCAGAGTCCAGAGGGAATAATGCAACTGTCGCTAGCCATGCGGATAATATCGGACCTTGTGGAATTCCAATTTGCTCCTCCGATTTCGTAATTCGCCCGGTGTCAGGATGGTAATATTGGAATCCAAAGCTCTGTTCGCAAAACCAGTCAACTACGGCACCCGCAAGATTGTGACGATTTTTACTAAATGATGGCGCGAACTCATCAATGCGTTCAATTCGCGTCAAGCGATCTATAGCCTCGTTTAAAGGTGACTGCAATGCAGATTTTACGACTGATTGGTACAGCCGATCATAGTATCGCTTTAGGTCCAGACGGATTGCATAAACTTCTTCGAATCCATTGGCTGTCCTTCGCAGATTCGTAATGAAATCGCGCCAGCATTCAATATAAGGTCTGAACATACCTTGATTAGAAGCAGTTGATCTTCCTTCTAGGACATCCATATCAATCTGATATGCAAAACTAAGTGTTTGTGAAGTTACACCGGCCTTTCCATTTTCTGCCGTAGTGCGTGTCACTCCTTTCCCACGATAAAATCGAACGGCTGGAATACTAAGGCTGTAGCAGTCTTCTTCGTTTAAAACATCAAATCGCTCAGTTAGCGTTTCAGACAGCATATACTGTTGAAGAACTAAATCCTCGGGACACGGCATAGCTTTAAGTCGCGGATTTTGCTTCTCAAAGTCACGCGCAACAAAGACTGCATCAAATGGCTCCAACGGTTCAAATGTGGGTTCTTGAAGTCGTTCCCGCAGTCCCACGTTAAATGCAGTCGCTCCTGCCTCAAGTCTTCGCCATGCAGCTTCATCCGTAGGAACTTCCCCGCGATCAGCGCCCGACTTAGCAAGAATACGCGCGACGTTCAGGCGTGAAGCCTCATCGGCAATGAACTCTTCCCCATAGACCTCTTTAAGTGCATCAGGAAGCTTAGCATTTGAATTGCGCAATGACAGGATATCAAGATACCAGCCAGATTCGTAGGCCTTGCCAAATTGCTGACCAGCATTTAACAGGAAATTGGCTTCGGACGCGCTTCGAGCAAGGCCCATTGCCGAACGATATCGAACTCCTAACGATATATTTTTCCAATAATCGTCGGATAAAATATCATCAACAGAATGTTGATTGCCAATTTTTACTGCAACTACGGGCAGTGCTGTTGGATGAGAGGAGTCACGAATAAATTCTTCGTTCCAAGCTGTATCGAGCGCAGAAATTAACGAATCAGGATCTTTATCTTCACCGGTAGTGACGCCAAGCGCATCCAATTTCAGTTTGTTTGGCCATATAAAATCAGCATCAAAGCCTTCTTCTGCTAGCGCAATAGCAAGTTTTGAACTTCCTTTGAGGCCAGCCTTATCTCGATCGAGGAAGATATGAATAATCAAGTCACCAACAGGTGCAGCGGCATCTGCTATGCGTCGTAATTGCTCTATTTGTTCTTTAGACGCCTGTGCGCCCAAAATAGAAACTGCTGGATATCCCAAGGACTCCAGCCTCAACGCATCTACGAGCCCCTCACAAACAAAAATTTCTTTACGCTTCCGCTCCTGAAGTAGTGCTAGTGCAATGTTACCTCGATATAGTACCGCTCCCTTTGCAAAGCCTGGACTGTAAAGATACTTCGGGACGTCTTTCTTAACCTCACTTGCCGCTCGGCCCGCGAAACCAATAACCTTTCCCTCCAAGGAATGAATAGGAAAAATAATGCGCGAATCAAAGAAGAAATCTCTAAGGCGAGGTTGATCAGAAGAGAAGAGTTGATCAGGTCTTGATGCACTCTTGACCCGCCTAACTAGGCCAATTTCCTCGAGCATCGCAGTTTCGATACGCATCTGTCCTGCTTCTGCATTGGAAGGGTGTACAGCGTTCGTTAAGGTCTGGGCAATTGCATAAGAAAGTCCAGCTTGGGCCGCAATTTCCGATGACAAATTTCGTGACCGAAGCCAAGTCGCAAGTTGATCAGCATCATTATTTTTGAGATACAGCGCACTTGCGAATTCGAAAGCTGACTGTTTGGAGCCGTCCCATGTTGCGCGCCCGTTGCTACGGCGCGGCCGTTTGCTTTGTGGAAGACCAAACGCACTTCTTAGCCATTCAGCGGCATCTCCAAATGAACAATTTCGGACATGACGTACCATGTCGAAAACATCACCATCAGCACCGCATACAAAACAGTGATGATGTGGAGGACGAGAGTCCCAATTATCGTAGAGTACTAGTGATGGATCACTATCATCGTGAAAAGGACATAGGCATCGAAAATTTGCCCCTCGGCGGACGACTGCGATACCAAGTGCTTCTGCGACACTTGATGGCCTTGCCGTTTGTAATATTTCGTCGATCGAGCTCCGGTCCACATCTCTTACCATTTTGATCTTCCTAGCCTTGGAAATTGCCGCGTTGCAACTTATCAAGTATGCGCCAGCTCCACTTAGTACACTGCCTTAAGTGTCGATCGTCAGGGCATATAAGTGTCAGCGGCAGTTATAGTGTCTAAACTATACGTGACGTGACACTAGGAAATATCACCAATTATCACAAATGTATTGAAAGTACTTGTGCTACCCCTTGGCAAGCTTCACTATTGCCGCACGTTTACGAATTCCCGTCCGGTGAAAAGCGATGATCAGCTCAGCAAGCTGATCGTCTTCTGCATAAAAATACGCAGCGGGCACGTTTAACACTTCGGCCAGCCGTATAGCAATGAGAAAATCCGCCTTATGGACGCCCAATTCATATCGGTTGATACGTGTGCTGGCAACAAATCGATCCAATCCTGCTGCTATGCCAAGCGCCTTCTGGGACATGCTGTAATGACCCAGCGAAATCTGCTCAACTTACGCGGCTAATGCAAAAGTAGCCGCCGGGGTTTGCATCCGCAGTGCCTGGTGTGGACGCTTGTGGTTGTAAAACTGAATCCAGTCGCCGATCACCCGGCTGGCGTGCTGCAAAGTCTCGAAACGATGCCGGTGCGTGCATTGTTCCTTCAAAGTTCGGATTACCCGCTCCACCATCCCATTTTGCTGCGGGCAGTGCGGCGTGATGAACTCCTGCTTGAGGCCATAGCCACGCACCAAGGCCGTGAAGCTGCGGCTGGTGAAAACCAGGCCGTTGTCGCTGCGCAGCAGGAACGGCGCCGGCACACGGCCCAGCGTGCCAAAGCGGGCAATCAGAGCATGTTCCAGCGCGCTGGAGGCGGTGCAGGCCTTGCCGCTGCGCGACAGATGCCAGCCCAGCAGTTCTCGGGTGTGGCAGTCGATCACCAAGGCCAAGGTCGCCCAGCCATCCTTGCCCGCCCAGATCCGGCACATGTCCGTTGACCAACGCTCGTTGGGCGCCTGCGCCACGGAAGGCGTCATAGAATATTCCCTAATTTTTGAACAGCGTTGGCCTGCACTTAGCTTTAACGGTAGTTTCTATCTGCTCTCGTACGGTTTGTAGACGATGCGGCCGTCTTCTTGAACTACCTTTTGCAACAAATCAGACTCAAGGGATTTATCGCTACCTAATCGCTCCCAGTAAGAGCTATCAGAAAGAACGCCCAGCTCTTTCTCAATAAACAATGCAGCAAGTTCTTTCACTAGTCTGAGATCGTCTTCCATCCGACGTCTGTCTACATAACTGTCAGGATTTACCAATGGCGTGCCGTGCGCGTGTGCAACCGCACAACGCCCCGCTTCGTACAAGTACTTTCCAACATCCGGCTCGCGCTTTTGTAAGTCCCTCAACCGTTCGAGAGCAGGCGGATATTGGATGGCATGAAGGTGCGAATTGATCCAAGCCGTCTGTGCCTTACCGCCGCCATGAACTATATTCAAAACCTTGAAGTAGCTGAGAAAAGCAAACGGCAAGGAATTTACCGATAGACCTTCGCGGAATAAACCGAGGGCCAAGTCGGCGTCACGGCCTTGCGCTGCAGGCAGGTAGATTAAATCCCAAGGCCGAACTTGTGCCCATCCTGAACTAGGGAAATAGCCTTGACCGAGTCGCCCAGGCCTGTCGGGAAAATTGGACCCGCTGGAAAATAACTCGACCGCGCCTCCGTTATTAGACCATGCAAGGCGGCTAAGGAACCTACTCGCGACTGTGCCACCCACCTCGAATGAAACGCCGTTCGGATCAAATACAGATACGGTAGCTGCCAGTTCCATTTCTTCTGGTACTCCGCCTCGACGAGGCTGGAGCACTAGTGTATGGCCTTCGAAAGGAATTTCGATAAGACTATTTGGCCAAGAAAATTTAGGGCACACAGCAAGATCAAACCATTTCATAACGCACCATATTTGTAGTTCTTTAGAATCAAGTGCAACTGCCGCATTCATATCATGAACTGGCGGCCATCAGGATAGCCGATCTCCTTCGAACCCCAGCTATTTGGTACGCCACCACGAGTTCTGCAAGCTGGTCATCCTCCGTATAGAAGTACGAATTCGTCTTTCACGGCGCTCCGTGACGCGTGTCCATGAAGTGAACTAACGGGCTGCTGCATTAAGCTTTCGTGTGAGTGAGTCCCGTAACCTTGGCAGGCTGATGACATCTCCCTGATGTATAACATTCACTACAGGAGCCAGCTCATCGGGGTGGGCAGCGAAGTATCGGTCAGCACACGCCATCAAGGTTTTTGACTCGAAGGGAAAGCTCGACTGCATCACCATCGCGGCGACACGAAAGATATTGGCCTCTCTACCATTTTCGGCATCAATAGGCACATCGACAGATCGCGCTGCTAGCACACATCGATCCAACATAAGTGCTTCGCGGTCACGGGGGTTCATGGCGCGCCCCTTGAATCATTGGATAGATTTACAGCGGAATCAACTGCTCCTTGCCGATGGTTCAAATTGCAAACAGGGCGGGCAATCCTGACGCTGTGGTCAGGATAATTGCCACTCCTGTCAGAAATGCAGCCCGGCGATTCAATCTGCTCGATTCAGATGCCGCAGTTAGTGGAAGGCCTTTATAGAGCACCAACCTTTTTGCAAGCGTCGAGAAAAGATTTTTTAAGAAAATTGCACTCAGCGTACGGACGGTTCTGCGCCTGCCGTGCCAATGTTGTTAGAAACTCAGCAGTGTCTCGGCCATCTTCTTTCCATTCGTCCAGCACCTGCGTTAGCCAGTACTTGCCATCATTTTCTCCACACAGCTTCGCCTTGTAGCGCTCTTCAATGCCATATATATCCTTCCACGTATCGATTTGTTCGGTGACGGCCGCTGGGCCAAACTGCAGGGTGATTTCTTCCGGTGTGAGCTTCGCGATATCTGCTTGATGCAATGTGACTTGCAACTCAATGACATGTGGTGCTTTTGCGTACGGGTAGAAAACCGCACGGCGATAAACAGCTCCAGCGGGATCTTTTGGCATGTAGGCAGGATCCTTGCTGGTCTTGTAGCTGCTGTTGCAGTGATGACAGGCCGGGACAAGGTTGCGAAAGTTAATAGAGTTAAACGGATACAGTGCCTTGGGCAAATAGTGGTCGTAAGCCTCGCGCTTGCTGTTGTATTCGCCTAGTAGATCGTTGATGCCACAAAACGGGCATTTCCCAGCCTTATTGGTTTGCACGAAGGTCTGGTAGTGGTCGTCGATATCACCGATCTTGGCGCGCAACGCGGCGAGCCCTAGAAGAGATTGCGAGTACAAGTCCTTGAAGAATGTGCCGAGCTGGTTGGCGAGGTTCATGTGATTAACAGCAATGTCGGTGTACCGGGCAAGATGGATTGCCTGGTCATTAGCGCACACCTTTTCCAGATCGTTATTGCCCTGGTACCACTGTTTGAATTGATTAATTTCTTGAGGTGAGAGTGATGCAAAGAGGTCGTAGATTACCTTCACGTCTTTGTAAAAGGCCTTCCCGCGCTCTGCCGCTTGTGCAGAAAATCCGAATTCGACCATGACCTCCTGCAGATCCTGATTACCCTTAAACAGATCCGGGTGGAAAACTAAACCAATCGGAGCTTTGCACCAAACCTCATGAAATATGAAGTCGATGAATGCTTGCATTTTTTCCATCTGGTGCGGCACATAGGTGTAGGGAAACAGCATTAGACCTGTTCCTCCTTATTGCCTGGCAGATCACGGTCGAGGATGGCCTTGATCAGCAGCACTTTCTCCACCGAGTCGCCGAGCTGGTGGTGAATCTCCGTGATCAACGATTCTTTGTCTGTGGTGCCTTGTTCAAAACGCGCTCGTAACGCCTCCAACAAGCCCTGTGCATAGCCGCCCATGGTTTCGCGTTTGCCGAAGGTACTCATGGTGATCTTGTTGATCGAGGCGCCGAGCGTGTTGTAGTCCGGTCGGCTGATGCTGACCGCGCCATTCTCCTTGTCCTTCGCGAACACCAGCACCTTGTCCGGCTTGCTGTCCGAGATCAGGAAGGGCGTGTGGGTGGTGATCAGCATCTCCTGCGCGAACTCGCCGTCGCCGGGCAGGCATTGACGTAGGCGACTGATGAAGTTGGCGCGCCAGTCGGGGTTGAAGTGTGTTTCGGGTTCGTCAAGCAGTAACAGGCTGTTGGTATTGCGGAACAGCAAGCACAGGCCAAGACTGTGCAACAACTGGTGCTCGCCATCCGACAGCGCTTTGAGAAGCATAGGCTTCTCAACGCCTTGCTTGGTGAAATAGAAATGCTTAATGCGCATGACACGCTCGTCGGATGCGAGGGTCGGCACTGTCTCGCTGACGTAGTGACTGGTCGAGGTGTAGAGATCCGATTTCAGGGCCTCGCTGACCGGATACAAATTCAGCGCCAACAGAACTTGCAACGCCTGGAACAAGGCTAGAGGCGAATCATCGAAGTTGGCACGGAAGGCTTGCTTGGTGTGGTCGTTGACCCAGTAATCAAGGGTGAGGGTATCTGATGCTTCATCTTGAAAATGCAGCGTGGCGCAACGCTTGAGCTTCTCGATGATGGAAGTACTTTTTGTACGCTCATTCGCCTCTAAGCCTTGCAGTAGCTTGAGCCGATAGTCTCCGGTGGCCGTGTCAAGATAGATCGAATCGGTATCCTCAAAGCGCCCATCCTCTAGCTCCGTGGGCAAGATGTAGTCGCCCGACGTGAACGCAGTCACTTGGTGACGCGTAACGGGAATACTCCGCCGCAAGATAATGCGAAATTCCTTCAGCTCATCAATGCCCATGTCCTCGCGGAAGGGCTGCAAGGTAGCCTCGTCCTGAAATAGTAAATTGCACAGTAGGATGGCCTGGCTAAAGCCACTGTCTAGGTAGGCCAACCGGGTTTCCGGGTAGCCCGGATAAGGCAACTGCTTGGCGAGTGCGCTCCAGTATTCGTCGAACTGCACGAAACGCATCTTGAAGAAAGGCAGACTCAGAATTTCGTTCTCGCCCGACGAATAGCCAAGCACATACTGCGGTAAGAGGATATCGGCATAGCCGCCATCGAATGCTTGATAGGGGTCGGTTTCAAATTCATTTTGGTTTGCCCATTGAAGACGTACAGATTCACCGGGCTTTTTCCAGACGTACACACCCGCCCAAAGCGGGCTGTCCGAGCCTCTATATTCCGGAGGTACCTGGATCATGTAATCCAATTCAAACGCCACCGGAGATAGATCCAGCTTCTCGCTTTGCAAGGCCTCAGGCAAAAAACTACGACGCACACGTAGTACTTCAAGCTGAAAAAAATCGCCGCCAGCACTTCAAGCAAATTGGACTTACCGCTACCGTTGGGACCTACGCAAACGAAAGGTGCAAATCCTTCTGGTTTCGTCATCTCCTCCTGAAAAGACCACTCCGTGCGAAAGTGGTGCTCAAAACCACAGGGCAGGCTGCGAAAGCCTGCCGGATCAGTAATCTTTAGACGGACGAGTTTCATGCTTTCGCAACCCTCAACTCAATGACGTTACCAAAAACGGGCTCTCCGTTATCGTCTTGCCCCGAAATATTTCTGGATTGCTGAAAGCGTCCAGACTGCAGCGCCTTGAAAACCCAGTCCTTGATGTGATCATAGTCTTTGGCGTTCAGCGAAAAATCGCCATCCGGGTGCAATTCGGCGATGCGTATTTGTACAGCAGCGACAAACTGCTCTACGGAAAGTACGACACCACGCAATTGACCAAGGTAGGCCTCTAGCCAATGTTCGAGAAGCGGTTTGAGTTGCTCTCGGTCTTGGAGCGCGCGCAGCAACAAGTTCGTCTCAGGCAGGTTTATTGCCAATGCTGCAGCTGGCAAGGGAACCGCGACGCTAGCCGCTGCCTCCACTTCCGCAGCTGGGCTGTCCGGAATTGGTACACGTGACAAGTCCAGTTCGCCTTTGAATGCCCGTTGGCTCAGCGCGCCATAGAGAGATTCCAGATCGGTGAGGCTTTGCTGGTAACGGGATTTAATGCCTTCTACTTTTTCGACAACAGCCGAAAACTGATTTTGGAGATCAATGGGTGGGCGAATAATTATTAGCTTCTCAATGACACCTTGATTGATTTTATACGCTCCATTGGTAGTTCTGGCATTATTCTCAATTTGTTGCCGTATAAACTTGGTTTTCCAGAGCGCTTCAAGAAACGATCTATCTATGGTATCGGGCTGAATTGAAACCGCGATTATGGTGTCAGGGAAAATTACGTCAGTTGATATCGACGGGAAAAAGCATCCTTTTCCTACCAAGCTGAGATTTCCGTTCCCCCGACACAAAAGAAAATCATTCGGCGTCGGGAAGTATTTTGGATGAATTTGTGAAAAAGCGTCTTCCTTGTAAATCTCTTTGAAGGAGTCCCCTGTGATCGCTGACAACGTATAAACGCGGCCTTTATGAGTTCCTGTGTTTGATGGCGACAATCCATTCCGCATGCTCGAAATGATCGCCAAAAATTCAGGCCTCTCCCATCCCTTTTCGTTCTGCACCGGGTCGCCAAACATCTCCAGAAACACGCTCTTGAGCAGGTCGTCGAGTTGTTGCAGGTGTTGTTTTCGTTGGACGATTAACCCTTCCACTTTGCCGAGCAGATGGGCAATGCGGATTTGGTCATCGAGGGGCGGAAACGGGATTTCCAGGTTGAGAAAATCCGTCTTTGTTAGACGGCGCCGTCGCGCAACGGCGCCCTGCATGCGGGTGGCGTACGAACTCCTTGCCTGCGACGACCGCAAATAGCGCTCAAGGTAGGGGATATGGCAATCTGCTTTTCTTTGCAGTTTCCAGATGTCATAAGCTGGACTGACGATTCCTGCTGGATATTTCGTCTGAAAGCCGAGAACACCTTCATCGATCGGGAAGCCGACAACCAATTCATTCTTGTATGCGATGCGATAGTTCGAGGCGTCCGAACTGGCAATGCGCTTCTTGAATTTGTCTGCTTGGTCGACCAATCCATGCTTCATAGTGATTGAAAGCACAGGCAAGTTTTGATCACCAGCTCGGTCGCGGCCTGACTGTTCCAAGATTTCACTAAGAGGTCTGTGAGCCCAATTCATCCCACCATCCCCTTTAACTCAAGCAATTCACGCACGATGCCGCTTTGCACCTTGGCGAGTTCCGACTCATCCACATCGCCCACCTCTGCCTGAATCAGCCGATCCAGGATCACACTTGGCGCGTCGTAGTGCACCTCATTAAACACATCAGTTTTGTAGCGGGAGAGTGAGAGGTCGAAGTTGTTTTTCTCGTCCGCGATCTCAGCGCGCGGCACCATGAAACATTTCGCCGTGCGATCGGTGCAGGCGCCCGGATTACGGGCGTGGTATTTGACGACAACGTCTTGAAGATCGCCGTTGCCATCCTGCTTCGTGCGCTTGTCGTCCAGCGAATAGCCGTCGGCGGACATTTCGTAGAACCAGACATGGTCGGTGGCGGGCTGGGCGACCTTATCCTTCGGGCCCCAGACTTTGGTGAATAGCAAGATGGCGGTGCTGACCCCCGCATAGGGTTTGAACACGCCGCTTGGCATGGTGATCACTGCCTTAAGATCGCAGCGTTCCACCAGCAGTTGGCGTAGGGTTCTGAAAGCACCACTGGAGCCGAACAGCACCCCTTGTGGCACGATCACGCCGGCAGTGCCGCCTTTCTTAAGTAAGCGGTAGATGTTCTCGATAAACAGCAGCTCGGTTTTGGTGGTTCCCAGTTGCAGATTTTCGTTGATGTCGCCCTTGTCGATGCTGCCGGTGAAGGGCGGGTTTGCCATTACGATGTCGTATTCGGATTCCTCGGAGTAACTCTTGCTGAGCGTGTCTTTGTAGTCGATGTGCGGGTCGTCGATGCCGTGCATCATCAAATTCATCAGCCCCAGACGCACCATGGTAGCGTCGATATCGTAGCCAAACAGGGAGCTGGTCAGAATGGCTTGCGCCTTTTCGGTGAGCGCGGCGGCGACCGAGGTGCGCACGAAGCCGTCTTCATCGGGCGTGAGGTCTTTGGTGCCCGCCTTGATAGCGAGTTGAGTGACGATGTACTGATAGGCACCGAGCAGGAAGCCGCCTGAGCCACAGGCCGGGTCAGCGATTTTGTTGCCCAGTTGCGGCTGCACTAGATCGGCCATCAGCTTGATGATGTGGCGCGGCGTGCGGAACTGGCCATTTTTTCCGGCGGTGGCTATCTCCGACAGCAGCATTTCATAGACGTCGCCCTGGATGTCCTGAAAGGCCTGCCCATTCTCGCGGGAGTCGCGCTCCATCACCTCGAAGATCTCGTCGATAGTCTTCACCGCCTCCACCAGCAGCGCCGGTTTGGGGATGATAAACACGGCGTTCTTCATGTGGTGGGTGAAGTTGGACTCCGTACCGTTCAGGTCCTTGAGGAAGGGGAACACCTTGCTCTGCACATGCTGCAGCATCTCTTCGGCCTGCATTCGTTTGAATTCGCTCCAACGCAGGGTGCGCTTGTCGATGGCGAATTTTTCGGGCGCCTGCTGGCTGCGGTACTCGGGCGGAATCCAGCTGCCTTCGAATTTGGAAGTGTACTTGTCTCCCGTCCATTCGGCATCGGCCTGGCGTTTTTGGTCCAGCGCATCGAGCCGTTTCAAGAACAGCAGATAAGTGATCTGCTCGATGGCAGTGAGTGGGTTGCTGATGCCGCCACTCCAGAATTTATTCCAGAGTTGGTCAATTTTGCTTTTAAGTTCGGGGTTATTTTGCAGCATGGGATGCGATATTTCTTAGGCGGCCAACCGTTCGGTCAGCTGCAGGATTTCGTTGATTTCGGTCGGACTGAACACACCGCGGATTCCTTGCGGGTGGATGACCGTAAAGGGAGCGTTGATTAAGTCCTTTTTCTCCACCTTTTCACGTTCGATGATGAAGTTCTTCAACAGGTTGAGAAAATCCATCTGTCGGCTGCTAAGCGTGGTGTGGACGCGGATAAATCGATCGAAGGCGGCGCTAACTTCGTCAGGAAAACTCTTTAGCAGTTCAATGCCCAAGATGTGCCGAATGAACTGGATGAGGTGCGCCTTTCGATTTTTATAGACTTGGCGGAGCAGGCCTTCAGTGATGTGCGGGTGTTCTTCGTGCAAGAGTTCGGCCAGTTCGTCGGCCTCCGTCGCGCTAACTAGTTCACCGTTCTTAATCCTTTGCAACACCGGGTTGTGCTCTGTCAATGCGGTAATCAAGGACTCAACCATCTCACGATAGCGCGTGATGCTGACCGCTTCATGTTGCGGGCCGAATTCAACCCACTCTTTGTTATGCACTTCATCGGCCAGGTCGAGATGAGTTTGCTCTTGGCCGGTTTTTTGCTCGCGGAATTTCATCAATGGGCCGAGCTTGACTACCATATCATCGTATGAATCTTCGTCGGCCCTAGTCCAATAGTGGCTAGTTTGCGCGGCACGAATCAATACCTCCTCATGCTTCACGAAACTTACCGAAAGCGGTAACTCGCTGATCTGCTCGATGATGCCCGCCTTGAGGGCATCAGCTTTTTCCTTGTCTTCGAGCAGGACGGTAAGCGAGTATTCCAGCAAGTCACGCTCGAAGCGCATTGCTTTGAAGTCGGCGTCTGATACGGTGCGGAATAAGGGTTTAATTTCGGCGCGTAAGAATTCTAACCTGTCCTGGCTGAGGCTGCCCCAGAAGTTTTCGTCTTGCAGCCGTGCTAGCGCGGCGGCGGCTTCTCTGATTACCACTGATTCTTTGGGTAATGTAGCTATTTGCAGGCGGAGCTTATCGATTTCACGGTTGGCAATCTCGTCATGGCCGCTGTCTTGGGCCTTTTCGATCTTGTCGAGCCGCAAGCCGACCAACCGCACTGGCAGCGGCAGTTGGTGTTTGAGCTCCTTCCCCTTCGGGTTTAGCTTGAAGTACTCGAAGTTATCCCAACAATCAAGAATCAGAAACACGTCTTTCTCAAGGCACCATGGCTTAGGCTTGCTGGTTTCCAATAAACGAGTTCCGCGCCCAACCATCTGCCAGAATTTGGTGTAGGAATAGACCGGTTTAGCGAACACGAGATTGACGATCTCGCGGACGTCAATGCCGGTATCCAGCATGTCAACGCTGATAGCGATACGTGGCATGTCGTTATTCGTGAACTGATCGAGCAAGCCGCCCTTGCCATAGACGCGCGGGTCGTCCGACACGAGGACCTTGGCCAGTTCGCCATGGTATTGCGGATAAAGTTTATCGAAAACTTCTTCAACGCGCCGAGCGTGAGCCTTTGTGGCGCAGAAGAAGATAGTCTTGCCCGGCAACACGCCATTGGCGTCCTTGATTGCTTCCTCCATGAATTCGCGGACGATCAGGGTGTTGGTGCCTTTATTTATCACCTGCTTTTCGAGCTGTGAACCTTCAAAATTAATTTCTTCGACCTCTTTGCCTTGCAAGATCAACTTCTTCTGATCTTCTAGCGAGATGGTCCGCTTACTAATGCCTTCCATCTGGAACTTGGTCTGAATTTTCATGACCTGGAAGTTGCAAAGGTAAGGAGGTACATTGTTCACCGCTTCTTCAAATGTGTAGGCAAAGGTCGGCAGCCCGTCTTCGCAATGAAAAAGCTGGAAGGTGTTGTGATCGATGATGTTCGTCGGCGTGGCTGTCAGACCGAGTGTGATGGTCTTGAAGTAGTCCAGGACCTCACCGAAGGTGTTGTAGATCGACCGATGGCTCTCGTCAACAACGATGAAGTCGAAGAAGTGAGGCGATAGGTTCTGCGCATCATCACGGATGATGTTGAGCATCGTGGGATATGTGGCAACGTAAATGCGGCGGTCTGTGGCGAGCAATTTTTCACCAACATTGGGCCAGCGCGGCTCATTCGGCATGTGCTCTTTAAATGCGGCCAGCGCCTGCTCACGTAGAGCAATGCGGTCGACAAGAAACAGAACTCTTTCTGCGTGGCCAGCGCGCATTAGAGCATCGACCATCGCTATACAAGTCCGGGTCTTTCCTGTGCCAGTAGCCATTACAAGCAAGAAGTCGCGCTTCTTCTGTTCTATACCCTCGAGCACCGAACGGATGGCACGGATCTGGTAGTCGCGTCCGGCGATGGAGGTGTTGATGAACTCTTGAGTCAGTGGCTTCCGGTTGCGACGGATGTAAGCAAAGCGCTGCAAATCATCGAGCGTGGGATAGCCGATAACCTTTCGCGGCGGTGCGTTCTCTAGGTCCCAAAAATAGAGATCATGTCCATTGGTATAAAAGCAAAAAGGTAGCTCACCACCTAGTTGCTTCTTAAGGTTGTAACAATACTGTTTTGCCTGCTCGCGGCCGATGGCCGCATCGCGGCTGGTTTTCTTTGCTTCGATTACTGCCAAAGGTTTACGGTCTTTGCCAAGCAGCACATAGTCGCTGAACTGGTGCCCCTCATAGGGTGTACGTGGTTTAGCTACACCTTCTGGAAGAGGCGAGAGAATGTCAAATTCCTCGACAACTTGAGTAGGGTCTTTGACATTCCAACCCGCTTGGTACAGCTGCCTGTCGATTAATTCAGATCTAGTTTGTGCCTCAGATTTGGTCATCGGTTATTATTCCCCAAGGCGCAAAAAGGCGCGCGCAGGTCAAGCACATGCGCTTTTTTTGTTTGCATTCACTTTTCCTCGTGCCGGCGTTCGACGTTTTCATCGGCTCCGCCGGCACGCACCCATTCATCGACTTCGGCGCGTTGAAATTTCCACAAACGTCCGACGCGGTGCGCCGGCAAGCCTTTACGGTCGATCCAGCGATAGATCGAGTCTCTTGTGACGCCCAAGTGTTCGGCGATCTGTTCCACAGAAATCCACGATTCACTCATAGAATAATTCCAAACATCTCAAGGATCAGTGGCATAAAGTCGGAAAGAATCGCAAAGGGCGTACTGTATCATCAAAAAGACTGGTGAGCCAAATTATAATAGCAAAACATTAAGTAAATTATTCCTTAGTTTTAGACCTTCCAGTCTACTAAGTTCGCGGATTGGCGTGGCTTCGTCATTTTCCAGGCCGTCCAGTATCGCCTTCAGATTTGCCAATTGATCTCGAACTTCCCGAAATCATTTATAGAATTTAATCAGCTAACTACACAGAGTTCGTAGAACAGGCGTTATGTCCAATTAAAGGCGCACCCAATCAATCACCCACTTGCACCGTTTTATTGGGCGCGTATCATGCCCTGATCGCCTGCAGCGCAATACCGCGGAGATCACCATGCCCACCGCCACCATCGACCACACCACTTTTATCAAACTCACCGAGGCCGACGTGGTACGCCAGGTCCAGGCCATTGGCCGGTCGGCCGGCTGGGAAATTCCTATACAACAATATGGGCTTCGCCGATGCAATGGGATCTGTGTAACTGAACAACTGCGTCTCGTAAAAACAACACCCCCACATCGCGTCATTTTCCAGCACGTAACGCACGTCCTGGAATGCAAAATACCTTCCTGTATCCCGACGATACCCGCTGATCCGCAGCGGGTACTTGTCCGTTTATACCTCTATACACGGCATTGCCCCCCTCTTCTCGCAATGAATCACCCCGGAAATTTAGGAGGCCGATTGGTGTGAGTCAGGCGAAATAACCTGCTCGGAAAGTTGTCGGTAGTAGTTTGCCTCAGCTTCGGCCGGCGGTATATAGCCAAGCGGTTTGAGCAACCGATGATGATTGAACCAGGTCACCCACTCTAGCGTCGCCAGCTCGACGGCCGCGCGCGTCTTCCAGGGAGCACGGCGATGTATCAGTTCTGCCTTGTACAGCCCGTTAATGGTCTCGGCCAACGCATTATCATAACTGTCGCCCTTACTTCCCACAGAAGGCTCAACTCCAGCTTCTGCCAGGCGCTCACTGTAGCGAATGGAGACGTATTGCGAGCCCCTGTCGCTATGATGAATCAAGGCGTCATCACGTTCTGGTTGGCGTGCGTACAGCGCCTGTTCCAAGGCATCCAGAACGAAGTCGGTGCGCATGGAGCTGCTGACGCGCCAGCCCACGATACGCCGGGCAAAGACATCAATCACAAAGGCCACATAGACAAAGCCTTGCCAAGTCGAGACGTAGGTGAAGTCGGACACCCACAGTTGATTGGGTCGTTGTGCCTTGAACTGGCGGTTGACCCGGTCCAGCGGGCAAGGTGCGGCCGCATTGCCGATCGTGGTCTTCACGACCTTGCCCCGCATCACGCCGCGCAGGCCGGCGCGGCGCATCAAGCGCTCAACGGTGCAGCGGGCAACTTCGGTGCCTTCGCGCCGCAGTTGGCGCCAGACCTTTTCGGCACCATAGACCTGCATGTTGGCTTGCCAGACGCGTTCAATTTGAGAGGCCAGCACCTCGTCACTCTTCGCACGATTGCTGCGAAAAGCGGGATTGCACCGCTGCGCGGCGTAACGCCAGTAGCCGGACGGGGCGACTTGCAGGACTTTGCAAATCGACTCGACCCCATACGCTTGGCGGTGCTGGTCGATGAACTGTCTCACGATTTGAAGCGACGGTCGAGCTCCGCCTGGGCGAAAAACGCGCTCGCCAGACGCAGGATTTCATTCGCCTTGCGTAGCTCCTTGTTCTCGCGCTCCAGCGCCTTGAGGCGCTCGCTTTCGGCCGTTGTGGTGCCTTCACGCTGGCCCGTGTCACGCTCACGCTGGCGCACCCAACGGCGCAGAGTTTCGGAGGTACAGCCTATCTTGGCTGCGATGGACGTGATGGCCGCCCACTGCGACTCGTACTCGCTGCCGGCCTCTTGGACCATGCGCACGGCGCGCTCCATCACTTCGGGGGAATATCGGACTGATTTTTTCATGGTGACTCCATTTTCTCAAATGTTGGAGCCTCCTTCAAACCCGGGGCGATTCACTAACGACAAATTGGGGAGCACCGCTTTCGATAACTTTACCGCCGTGTGATGTAGTGTCACCTACTCGGATTATGTTTGCCATCCCTCGCTCCAGTTTTTTAAATTTGTCGTCGGTTCGTGCTTTCACTGGTTTTTCGAGGATGCTGTGGTACCTGATTCGGATATAGGTCGGACGCGCAGACTAGCCGACGTCTTTTCCCAAAGCGCGAGGACCTCTACATCGGACAAGCTGGAGTTTACGGGTCTTCCAGGTTGACCGTGTCCCGTACTTAATTCAAGCGTGAGTAGTGGGCGATATACGTTATCCGTTGTATTCAAGGATTCCCACATGAAGTCATGCAGCACACTGCCGTTGGGCTCATCTACGCGGTCCATGACTTCTCCACCCGGAACGCCAGCGAGCGTTCTCGGACCTTCTCGCAATGTATGAAACCGGCTTCTGTATTCATTCTTGACCGTGTTTTCCGCGTCGCGCTGTAAATATGGCGTTTGAGGAGCAACGCCCGCAAGGGTGCTGAGCGCGATAGCGAGATCAGGATGTTCCTTCAGCCCGACAAACATTGATGTGTATTCAGAGTCATCGGGGGCCAACGGCTCGGTTAAGAATGCGTTCTCCAGGCAGAAACCGGACTGCATCGGAATTTCATCTTTCTTTCTCCAACGAAGCTGCCCGATTATTCTCTCTAGCTCTTGGACGTCAGTATCGTAGCGAATCTTAGAGTAGAAACTGTAGGTGACATCGTGTGAACGCGCGAAAGCACGGATAGCAACAACCTGGCTCTCTTTCCTAACACCTCCAGGAAACATCTCAAGCCACATCCTGTCATACACAAATATACGTGCTTGAACATTCTGATTCTTTATCTCCCGCACCTGCTCCAGAGATACGTGCCCTCTCTCATTTTTTCCGGTTTTGTGTTTGGCTTCTTCTTCCGCGAGTCGAGCAAAGAATTCCTCATCCGCTTCGATCCAGGATGAAATATCCCATCCTGATAACGAGGCTCCTCGATACGAAACTATCGCGTTCTCAGGAACATCAATCAAGAACCGGCCAACACACATCGTCTTCATTTGCATGATTTTCATGAGGTGCTCCGTTTCTTTCCGCTTTTCATCGCGCCATGCGCAATTAAATACAAATGCACAGCAAATAAATGTGCATACCAAAACAAACAGCCGACGATTAAGGAGGTTTTTCATACATCTTGCATCAGCTTGACAATAAGGTGTCGAGTTAAAGCAAGCATGTCTGAGTTGCTGTAACTACCTTGGTGGGAATAACCTTGGGTAGCAAATACTTGCTTTACCTTCCCGGCTGGAGCGATGCCTGACTGATAAGGAACAGTTCCGTCCCCATGAACGTCCTGCACTGAAGGAGTTACCTCGACAAAGATACCGTTTTGTAACTGAATTCGTCTGCCACCGCCCACGAGATAGCCGGCCAACCGCGCCTTCTTTATCATTGACTCGGTAAGGTTAGAAAATCTTGTGGTCAGTTTCCATCGAAAGCTACCATAGGAAAGCTGAGTGTGATCCGCTCCATAAAAGACATAGGTCTTGGGATGGTAATTGTCTTTCAAAATTTCACAGTGAAATTTCCTTGCTTGACGAACTGCTTCTATAACTCTTTCTTGGACGTTTCCTCGATATGTCTTCGCAGGATCAGCAAATGCCAGATCGATTAAGCGATACCAGGAATCGAAGTTCATATACAGCTCATACGGATCCGCACAAGAAAGATTTATAAAAGCCGGTTTTTTTGATCGTCTACTGATTGAGCAAACAACCAAGGTTTAGGATAGAGATGATTGGGTAGTAATTCGAGAGGACCCGCAGCGGTAGCAAGTACTGGCATCGTCTCCGCAATAGTTAGCCCGGCAATTTCTGCAAATTTTTCAGTGCCGATATTCGCCAACATGGAGTTGCTAGGGCTGCTGGTTTCGGTCCCGCAGGCGAGACGTCGAAAGCATACGGGAGCGCCGAGTGCCGGCATAACACCGTGCACGACTCCAGCGATCAACTGCGGAATCTTTTGCGCGCATGCTCGTGCTACCAAGCCCCCCATCGAGTGCGTCACCAGAAGAACAGCATCGCACTCCCTCTTCTTACTTTTCCAGTATGCGATGATCGTTTCGATTCTGCTCTGCAGTGATTTGGCCGATACCTCATTCGATTTCAGCCAGTTGTAGCCGAAGCCGTACACGGGATAATGGAATTGCGAAAATTTCTTTAGTTCTTCGTCCGTTAAAGGCGCCCCTGTCCCTTCAGAACTTACACCCCATTTCGCCCTGTCGTAGCCATTCACACGAACCCAGTCACCATCTAGAAAGGTATTGCTGCCGACGAATCGATAAGTTCTGTTCAAACTCTTTTGCAATGTCACAAGCAGCAATCCATAGCTCGAAAGATGGATTTCTCCCCAGCCCCGTTGCCTGGCTATATTTTCGTCCCACACAGAACCGTCAGTCGATACACCAAGCGGGATCGCGCCATTAGGATCAACCTCTAGCGTGTCTCCATCAAGTATCTTTTGCCGAACAGTTGGGCTTCGCGCTTTCCATTTTTTTGCTTCACCGAGGCCCTCACCCACTCCATTAGGAGGGCGCCATGCCTCCTCTCCCGGATTCAGTTCTTTGTTTTTCTTATCAGCAGGATTCGTGTTCGCCCGCAAGTTACTACCCATAATTCCGGCGATAACAATTACCGGCATTACTTTCGTTGGAGGTATGCCAACAGCACCTCTCGTGTTGTTTGCCTTCGGTGAAAGCTGAGATACTGCACGTAGATTGCCTTCGTGGTCCTCATACGAGGGAACTGGCCGCGTCGGCTCACTGCGGTTTGGTGATGTGGCCATAATGGGTTTCCTTCCTGACTACGCTTCTTCGGGATAGATCAGTACTTCAATCTCACCAAATTCCTGAGCGGTCGCGATTTCTGTTCGCCCTTGGCTGTCTGTCGTTCCCTCAATATTTCGCCCATCGGGTAGCGTCAGTTTGTAACGACGCCCTTTTGCAGGCTCGCCAGTTTGGGCGTGATAGAGCACAATCCTTTCGTCGGTTTCAATGGAAGTGCTTGGGAATCTAATCTCACTGGGACTCCCGTCGCCGCCGCTCGTATGCAAGAACTTGGAAGATTTGATGGTGTGGGTGCCTTTACTCTGCTGCGTAATGGCGCCGCCACCGTAGTTCACCTGAGCGCCTTTACTTACCAATTTGATCTCCGGGGACTGGAGTTCTAAGCCCTGACCTGCGGTGATGCAAATCTTTCCGGTAGCAGTGATATTGATGTCGCCACGGTGTGCCTGAAGCAGTACGTTTCCGCTGGCGGCAATCAGCTTCATGCCAAGCGCATGAGCAAAGACGCTTACCCCCTTAACGGCTCGAATAAATATATTCTTCCCCGATGAGAGATTCGTATCGCCCGAGCCAAGAATGTCTACTTTCGACTGGGCGCCTATCAGGATATTGTTCTCGCTTATGAGAAGCATTCCTTGTGCCGCATGCGCACCGAGAATCGCTTGCTGGGAACCAGCCTTCCAGTTCTTTAGCTTATCTATTAGTTCGGAAAGATGCGGTATCTCTGCATCATCGGAAGAGTGGGTTTGAGCTACCGTAGCCAGCTGGCTGGCTATGCTGTTAAGTAGATCTGCGACCCCAATCAGATCATCCCGCTCTAAATGCTCATCTCGTGTTGCATGCGTCGATAAAAGTATTCCGTTACTAGCTCGAATAGCTATCGACTCCGTGCTAGTTAGTTCAGCCCCCTCGCCACGCTTTTTTCCGGTCCCATCTGCTCTTGAAGACGTGAGAAATCCTAAATTGAGCTGGGCTTGTGCGTGATCGCTTGCCAGCTGTGCGCTGATCTGACCTTCCGTATCATCCAGCCGCAACTGGTTCGCACGGCCGCCGTTGATTTCGCGGCTTTTGATGCCGGAGAGGTAGCGGTTGCCGGGCAGGTCACCGGCGCTGCTGAGAGCCGCTGGCATCCCTTCCTGGTTGTAGAGCTGGCCGACGATGACGGGTTTGTCGGGGTCGCCGCCGAGAAAGGCGACCAGCACTTCTGTACCGATGCGCGGCAGGCCGATGGCGCCGCACTGCTTGAAGGACCCGGGGCCGTTGCCGGCCCAGTTGGAGGCGACGCGCACCCACGCGGAATCGGTTTGCGTGTCCGATGCGCCGGCGCCGGCCGCTTCTTCATGGTCTTCCACGCGCGTGCCGGGGAAGCGGATTTTGACGCGTCCCAGCTGGTCGCAGTGCACCTCCTCGCCTTCCGGGCCAACTACAACAGCGCTTTGCATCTGAGTTTGCGGCAGGTCGGTGCGCGCGTCGTAAGTCGGCACGATGGTTACCCCGCGCCGTACGGCGCTGAATTGGATGTGCATGCGAATCGGGCCGCTCGCAACTTTGTCGATCATGTCCCTCTGCATCAGCAGTTCTTGCGCGCTAACCATCCAGCGGCTGCGGATGAACAGGCGTTCCACGCGCGCAGCCAGGTCTTTCGTCAAGTTGCTCTGCGCCGTCACTTGCAAAGCAGTGACGACGAAGTCGCGATCCTCGGGAGAATGGTCGTCCACTTCCGGGTGTTCGCTCAGCGTAAAGTATTCGCCGGCGCACAGGTCACGCACGCTGCCTTCGCCATGGAAGCATTTCGATTCGTAGTCGTGCCGGCTCATGCGCAGCTGGCCGAGGCGGAACAGATCCTCATTATCGTCGCCGGCGTGCGGCGATAGGATCTGATAGTCGTCCAGGCTGGCGGCCAGTTCGTTGCCGCTGATGCCTTGGTCGATGCCGCTGCTGGCTTCCACCCTCATAAAGTCCCGTCCCTGCGTATTCATGTAGTCCCAGCTGTGACGCGTAACCGTGCCCGGTTGCAGGCTGCGCACCGCGCTCCAGGCGGTGATGGTGTCGCGTTCCTCGGTGGCGCTGTCGCGGTGGTAGCGAATGGTGCCGGCGGCGTTCTGGCGCAGACTGTCGGCGTTATTGAACAGCACCAGCGTGTGGCTACCGCCGTCGGCGCGGATGTACCAACCAATGCCGCGCCGTTTCAGCAGACGGCGGATGAAGGCGGCGTCCGACTCGTTGTACTGCATGGTGAACTCGCGCTTGGGATACGTACGCTGGTTGAAGGTATCGTCGGTTTCGTGCTTGAAGCAGGTGCCGAGCACCGGGCTTTTCTGCCGCCACTCGTTGAGGATGCGCTGGACGATTTCCACCTCGTCCATATTGCGGAACACGCGCATGTTGGTGCGCTTTTCCAGAATAGCCAGAGCGTCGCGCAGCACCAGTTGGTAGCTGGCCAGGCCGCCATCGCTGTCGCCGGAACTGGCTTCGGTGACGATGCCGCACACAGCGCGCACGCCACCACGGTCGGTGACGAACTCCAGTACCGCCGGCACGGCGATCAGCTGCTTCAGCGGCAGCTGGGCGTTGGCCGAGACGCACAGCACGCAGTATTCGATGCCGCCGCAGATGCTCTCGGTGCCGTACACGCGCTGCGGTAGCAGCATGTCGTCATTGGCGCCACCCGGCAGGTCGAGACGCAGACGCAGTGGCCGATTGTCGGTTACCAGTTCCTTGGCCAGGGTCATGAAGCTGAAAAAGTCGCTGTCGCTTTCCACATTCGCTCCTTGCTACGTAACAGATGAGGTGAGCTTCACATGGTGTCACTATGCGATGATTATTTTTTGAGTTTGCACAACTACCGGGCTCGCCACGTGCAAAAACTGACGGCGCCTGCATGGGCCTATCTTAGCTGTGCAGCAGGTACATCAATTCGTCATGGTCGCGCGTGGCCGTCCCGCTTTGCAGGCGTGTGTTCACGCCCAAGCGAATGTCAGCGCCCAGTTGCGCGTCTTGCGTGTCTTGCGCTCGCTGCGTCAGATGCACTTCCCATGTCATGCCGATACCGCAGTGCAGCTTGAGCATGGCCTCCAGCCGCACTGCGGCCGACTGGCCGGGCAGGAAGCATTGGTAGCACGCCCTGTCCAGTGGACCGATACGCAGGCGTACCCGCGCGTCGTAGCTGTAGATGCGGCTGCCGAGCATGACGCCGCCATCCAGGTCGACATTGGCCTGGCCCAGCCGCGCCTGGTCTTCGGGCGGCAACGAGGTCCATTCGCCCACCAGCTGTTCCACCCGCACCGGCACGCCAAAATATTCGCTATACATGCCGGCGATCTGCGGTGCGCTGACGGTGCGGCTTCGTATTTGCATGGCGTAACGGGCCAGCGTTTCGCGGTCGATGGCGCCGTCGTTCGCTGGCATGCCGGCCAGTGCAGTCAGCATCTCCAGGTATGCCGTCTCCGCGCATGCGGGCCGGTTGCGCGCCCAGGCCTGATAGAACATTTCCACCGGCCGGTGTGAGATTACGTCGAGAAAGGCGCGCGGGCCGCCGTCGTGGCGCTCCTTTTCGTGACGGCCGATGCGCTCCGAGTAGTGCAGCGGCAGCACGCCCTGGCTGCCCAGCAGGCCGATGAAGGCCGGCGTCACGCGTACGGTGTGGCTGTCGGCGCTGAGATTTTCGATCTGGTGCGAGGCATAGCTCAGCGCCAGACGGTTGCGGAAACGCGTGAGGTCCGGTCGCCATTGCGCCACCAGCCGCACCGCCTGGAAGAATTCGAAGCGCTGCGGGTCGGCTTGCAGTTGGCCGATTACGCCAACGTCAGCGCGCCGTTGCGTGGTGGGCATCGCAGCAACTCCTTTCCGCTAACGTGGGACAGCACCACCAGTTGCGTAAAGCTGTTCAGGTGCACGTGCAATGCGAACAGATGATCCAGTATCTGCGCGAACGCGTGGATGCCGGTGCCGGCGTAGGCTTCTTCGTCCAGCGATACCTGCACTTCGATGCCGCGCAGGTAGGCGTTGCCTTGCGCCTGGCGTATCCATGCGGTGGCGGAACGATAACCGAGCGCCTTCACGCCGTCGATCATCCGTTGCGCAACCATGCTGTCCTGCTGCGCGTAGAGCCGCAGCATGGTAGTCAACGCCGGCAGCCCTTCCTGCGTCAACGAGCGGTGGTTGAGGGCCAGATGGGCGATCAAGCCCCACTGCCGTCCACCTTCGCTGGACAGACGATGCGATAGCGTCGGCCGCTGCAGCATGCGGATCGGGTAATTGCCGATCGGACTTTCCGTGCTGAGGTCGCCGCCGGCGCGCCCGTATTGCAGACTGCGCGGCAGATTGCGATTGGTGCAGGTGAGGCGTACCGAGGCCGTACCGTCGTCGCTGCGCAGCGGCGAGAAGTCGCGGTCCACCAGCGATAGCGTGTGTTCGTGACCGGCGCTCATCAGGTCTTCGCGCTGCGCCAGCCAGTAATGGCTTTTGCGGCTTTCCGTTTCACTGTGGCGCAGCGAGTACCAGGGGAAGAAGTCCGTCACCGCGCTGCCATCCTGCGTCTTGCGCACCATCTGCACGCTGTCGATGCTGTAGATGTCGCAGGCGTGGCCAGGCATTTCGTCTGCCATCAGCGGGTAGCTGCTGCGCGTGTGGGTGACGCGGATCGGCGTGGCCGGCTGCGGGAACAGATTGACGATCGGTGTGCAGCCCAGCAGCAGGTTGTCTGCGTCGAGCGTGCGCAGAATGCGCGCGGCCGGGGTGTCCGGACGCACGTCGCGCAGCAGCAGGCGCAGGGTGAGCTGGGCGCAGCCTTCCGGTGCGGCAGCGGTCAGCGCGGCGAGGTCGATGTCGACGAAGTCGAATTTCTCCGGGAAGGCGAAGTATTCGCTCAGCAGGCGGTAGGCGCCATGTTCGGACGGCGCGGCCGGCAGCAGCGCTTCTTCCGCGGTGAGGCCGGCGGCTTGCAGCGGCAGGCGTTCCAGCATCCGCCACTGGCCGTCCGCCTCAACACAGGCGCAGGCGGTGTGCAGGAAGATGGCGTCGCGCAGGGCGGCCCGCAGCGAGGCTTCGCCGTCGATGTAGACGCGCAGCGTGGGCAACGCCAGTGCGGCCAGGCTGCGCGTGGCGCCGGTGCAGGCGATGCGGATGCTGATGGCGGAACCGGCGTCCGCCGGCAACGACAGTGTCGGCGGCGTTTGTGGATACGGCTCAAAGCCGGCCGCGCCGATGCTCACCGGCGCCACCACCGTGTCGTACACGGTGCGGAAGCGGCACACCACCGCCCCTGCCCCAGCGCCTTCAGCATGGCGCCGCGCGGCAGCACGCTGACGCTGCTGATTTCAGTGGCGCGCGCGCCGCTGGTGTCGATGCGGGCGATCGAGCAGGAAGGAATCGGCCGCAGGAAGTGCGGGTACAACATGCACAGCAGGGCTTCGGTGAAGTGGGTGTAGCCGTCGTCCAGCAGCCGCGCCACGCGCGCGTTGAGGAAGGCAGCGGATTGGATCAGCCGTTCGACGTGGGGGTCGGCGCAGCTTTCGCCGCGCATTTGCAGGCTGCCGGCCAGCTTGGGATAGCGCTCCGCAAACTCGGCGCCGGCGCGCCGCAGCATGCTGAGCTCGCGCTCATAATAGGGCAGCAGTTTTTCCATCGACGACATCCCCCGGGGAACGACGGCCCGCGAAACGGGCCGCGCAAGTCCCCGATGATGTCACGATGGTCGGGCTGCTTATTGCGCTTGCGCAATCAGTTGGTGAGGCGTTCCCAGCCGTGCTTCACGGCGTCCTTGAACTTGTCCCAGCTCGATTGCGGCTGCTTGCTTTCCCAGCCGGCGCGCAGTTCCGGTTCAACGTCGTTCCATTCCTTGTCGCGGTAGCCGGGGTTGCCCTTCATCGATTCGCCGTAGCGGTAGGCCGGGTCGAATTCCTGGTAGGTGCCGCCGGTGTAGGTTTTCTCCCAGTGCGAGCGGAAGTAGTCGTCGTCGGCCTGCTCGTTGCCGGTCAGGATGTCGATGCTGTCCTGGTTGATGCCGGCATCGCGCGGGTAGATGCGCATGCCGCTGCGCTGCACGGTGTTCTGGATGTCGGCCACCGCCTCGGCGGCCGGCGCGACGGTGCCGGCCGCGACGCTGCCGCGTTGCAGCGATCCCGGCGCCAGCACCACCTGTTCGGAACGCGCGAACACCACCGCGTCCTCGCGCGGGCGGATGCCGTGCTGCTCCGGCGCGGCCTGCTGCGCGCCGACGCTGGTTTGCAGCAGGCCGGTGCCGCTGCGCAGCACGTCCGCGCCCCAGCCGCTGGCGCGCCACATCGATTCGTGCTCGTCGATGTCGATCGGGTTGAAGTCGTCGATGATGTCGGCCGCGCGCTCGGCCTCCTCCAGCGTGGCGGTGTGCAGCGACAGCACCGTGTGGCCGCGGTTCAGCGCTTCGGCGTAGACGTGCTGGTCGGCGTGGTCGCGGCCGACCAGCTCGCTGAACATCTGCTTGACGTTGCCGAGGATGGAGGCGTCGTCGTTGATGCGGGCGGTGCCGGCCACGCTGCCGGAATCATGGATCTCGATACTTGCATTGTCGAAGCCATTCTGCAGCAGCTCGTTCTTGGCGTGGGTGGCTTCGGCACGGGTTTCAAATACGGCGGCAAGGGTATGGGTCATGGTGATCTCCTGTGTTTTAGACGCATGAGGTCGGTGCTGGTTTGAGTCTACATAAGGCCTGTACAGTCCAGCGCTCGCTTGCTACTGGGAAATTCAAGCCGCTTGCAGCGCTTGCTTCAGGGCCTGGTTGAAGGCCGGGATGTCATCCGGCTTGCGGCTGGTGATCAGCTTACCATCAGCCACCACTTCCTGGTCGCGCCAGGCGGCGCCGGCGTTGTGCAGGTCCTGCTGCAGCGACGGCCAGCTGGTGATCTGCTTGCCCTTGACCAGGCCGGCGTCGATCAGCGTCCACGGGCCATGGCAGATGGCGGCGATCGGCTTGTTCTCGCGGCCGAATTCGCGGATGAAGCCGATGGCTGCGCTGTGCAGGCGCAGCGTGTCCGGGTTGGCCACGCCGCCGGGCAGCACCAGCGCGTCGAAGTCGCCCGGGCGGGCGTCGCGCACGTCCAGCTCCACGGTGAACTGGTCGGCCGGGTCCAGGTGGTTGAAGCCCTGCACTTGTTCGCCCTTGGCCTTGACCGACACCAGCGTGACCTTGGCGCCCTGCTGTTCGAGGAAGGCGCGCGGCCCGGTGTACTCCACCTGTTCCACGCCGTCGGTCATCAATACTGCGATGTGCTTCTGTTGCAACTCCTTCGTCATCGTCACTCTCCATGCTAGTAATCCAGGAGTGACAGGGTGCCATATGCGCCCGGGCCTGCATGTGCGGGGCCCAACATACAGCGGCTATAATGCGGCATGCACTCCCGATCCTGCCTTCTTAGCGCCGCCGTGTGGGCGTTGTCCGCCTCCGCGCTCGCCGGTCCCGGCGAGCTGGTGATGCTGGCCCCGCTCGACCAGGCAATGCCGATCGCGCGCATCCAGAATGGCGCCATCAGCGGCGGCATCGTCAAGGATTTCGGCGACGTGCTGGCGCAGCGCCTGGGCCGCCGTCCGGTGTACCTGAATGCGGACACGCCGGACGTGAGGCCGGCGCTGGGCAGCGGCCGCGCCGACGCCATGTGCTATGTGATGCCGTTCTGGATCGATGGCGACTACAACTGGAGTCCGCCGCTGTTTCCGGACGCCGAGATGATCGCCGCCCGCAAGGACATGCCGCACCTGCGCTCGCTGAAGGATTTGCGCGATCAGCCCATCGGCACGGTGGCCGGCTACAAGTACCAGCGCGTGGAGCTGGTGCTGGGCAAGCGCTTCCGGCGCGTGGACGCGGTCAATATGGAGGCCAACATCCAGCAGATGGCGAGCGGCAAGGTGCCGTACACGATGATCAGCGAGGCCACGCTCAATTACCTGCACCGCACCACGCCGGCAATGAAGGTGCGGCCGGACCTGGTGTTCTCGGCCTATAAGGCGCAGTGCGCGTTTTCGCAGAAATCCAAAATTCCTTTCGACGAGGTGAGCCGCGCCATCGACACGTTGCTCAAGGACGGCAGCATCGACCAGATCCTGGCGCGCTACCGCTAGCCCGGCGTGTCGGCCAGATGTTGCGGGCCCTGTTGATCACCTATTCCCCTTCCGGCGCGCCGGCGTGCACCGGCGTTGAGGACGTCGACGCGGGCCACACGACCACCGCGCGCTTTTACAGTTTGAAAGTTTTGACCTGGATCAATGTTTTTACTGCGCTGCATCAATAGACTTTCCCGTGTTACTTAACGACGACAAAGAGGGGAAGTAAAAATGAGCAAGTCCGTAGCAGCAGTATTAGCAGCCCTGACCCTGATGAGCGGTAACGTGCTGGCGCAAGAAAGCCCATGGCTGGTGCGCGTGCGTGCCGTGCATATCGATCCGGCCGACAAATCCGATCCGGTGGGCGGCGTCGGCGCATCCGACCGCATCCACGTCAAGGACAAAACCATTCCGGAAGTGGACATCAGCTACTTCTTCACCAAGAACATCGCCACCGAGCTGATCCTGACCTACCCGCAGAAGCACGACGTCACGCTGGACGGCGCCAAGATCGGCTCGATCAAGCACCTGCCGCCGACGCTGACGGTGCAGTACCACTTCGCGCCGGACGCCACCATCCGTCCGTATGTCGGCGCCGGCGTCAACTACACCACCTTCTCCAAAGTCAAGCTGCTCGACGGCGCGGCCAGCCTCGAACACGACAGCGTCGGCCTGGCGTTGCAGGCGGGCGTCGACTTCGCCATCGACAAGAACTGGTCGATCAACCTGGACGTGAAAAAGGTGCAGATCCGCAGCGACGTGCTGATCGGCGGCGCCAAGGCCAGCCGCGTCAAGGTCGACCCGGTACTGCTGGGCGTGGGCGTGGGCTACCGCTTCTGAGATGACGATTCCCGCGGGGCAGCTATAATGTTCGCAAACAGATAGCCACCCACGGGAATCCCATGCGCAAGATCCTGATCGTCCTGATGCCTTTGCTGCTGGCCGCCTGCGTGGACGACACTGCGTCGTACTACGCCGACGGGCCGGTGGGCAACCACGCGCTGACCATCCACCGCGTGCAAAAACATTTCTGGAGCAAGGAAAGCCGGGTCGAGCTGATCATGCAGCGGCTGCCGGACTGCCTGCGCCGTGTCGAGCTCAGCGAAATGCCGGCCGACGAGGTGGAAATCGAACTGCTGTCCGGCGGCGACAACGTCTGGACGCTGCGCGCGGGCGACGAGCTGTGGCAAGTGGAAACGCAAACCTGCACCATGTACCCCGACGTCAAGGGCGACGGTGGCGAGCTGATGGGCGTGTTCCGTCCCGACGGCAACAAATTCGTCTACGAAGCCGCCGTCTACGAAACCGTCCCGGCGCAATAATCCGGGGTCAGGTCTGACAAACGCACACGGGCTCAACTGCTGCGCAGTTGAGCCCGTGTGCGTTTGTCAGACCTGACCCCGGATTTACGTGCGGAAGCGGGCTACCAGCGTGGCCAGCATGGCGGCTTGCTCCTGCATGCTGCCGGCCGCAGCGGCGGCTTGCTCTACCAGCGCGGCGTTCTGCTGCGTCACCGAGTCCATTTCCGTGATCGCCATGTTGACGTGGCCGATGCCCGTGCTTTGCTCGCCCGAGGCGTCGGTGATCGCCTGCATGATCTGCGTGACGCGCGAGACGCTGGCCACCACCTGGTCCATCGTCGTGCCGGCCTCGGCCACCAGGGCGCTGCCGTTGCTGATGCTGTCGACCGAGGCGTTGATCAGCTCCTTGATTTCCTTGGCCGCCGCCGCCGAGCGCTGCGCCAGGTTGCGCACTTCCGACGCCACCACCGCGAAGCCGCGCCCCTGCTCGCCGGCGCGCGCCGCTTCCACCGCCGCGTTCAAGGCCAGGATGTTGGTCTGGAAGGCGATGCCGTCGATCACGCTGATGATGTCGACAATGCGCGTGGCCGAGGCGTTGATGGTGTCCATCGTCTGCACCACCTGCGACACCACCTTGCCGCCGCGCGCCGCCACTTCCGAGGCCGACTGCACCAGCTGGTTGGCCTGCACCGCGTTGGCGGCGTTCTGGTTGACGGTCGAGGTCAGCTCTTCCATCGACGCGGCCGTCTCTTCCAGCGAGCTGGCCTGCGATTCGGTGCGCGCCGACAGGTCCAGGTTGCCGGTGGCGATTTCGCCCGAGGCGGTGGCGATGGTGTCGGCGCTGCGGCGGATCTCGCCGATGGTGTCGGCCAGCCGCTGCTGCATCACCTTGACCGAGTGCAGGATGCTGCCCTGGTCGGCCGCGTGGGTGTGCACCTGAACGCTGAGGTCGCCATCGGCGATCTTCTGCGTGATCTCGCTCACGTATTCCGGCGCGCCGCCGATGGTATGGCGCAGGCTCTTGTTGACCAGGCTGACGATCACCCACAGCAGCGCGCACACCAGCGCCAGCCAGCCGGCCGACTTCAGCAGCGAGTCGCGGAAGGCGATGTCGATGTCGTCGGTGTAGACGCCGGTGGTCAGGTCCCAGTTCCACGGCGCGTAGCGGACCACGCGGCTGAGCTTGGGCACGGGCTCGGTCGATCCCGGCCGCGACCAGTAATAGCTGACGAAGCCGCCGCCCTCGGGCAGGCCGCCGGTGGCGGCGATGGCGCGGTAGACGTAAGTGCCTTTCGGGTCCTTCAGATCGACCAGGTCCTTGTTGTTGTTTTCCGGCTTGATCGGATGCATGATCGACAGCGTGCCGCTGCTGATCGTGAAGTAGCCGTCCTTGCCATAGCGCAGCAGCTTGATGATCTCGATCGCCTGGCGCTGCGCCTCTTCCTTGCTCAGCTTGCCGGCGGCGGCGCGCTCGCCGAATTGCTTGACGATGTTGAGCGCCATGTCGTCCACATGGCGCAAGTCATTTTGCCGTTCCTCGAGCCGCACATTGCGGGTCTGGATGGTTTCAAACAGGAAAATCGCGGTAATACACAGCAGGCTGCAGATCAGGGGTATCCACAGCTTTTGCTGAAACGACAACTTGTTCATGGTGCCAGTCTCCGTACTTGTCTTGTGGAAACCAGCATACGCGCAAAGGCCCTTGCACGCTGAAAGAAATTTCAGAGCTGTGGTTTATCTACCAAAACAAAGCGATCTCTACAGCAACAATGCGCGCCGAGCGCCGTGAAAATGTGTCCACAGGCAACAAAATTGTGTCACAATGGTAGTTTAAATATTAACAAACGTTCACCCATATGAAATCGCTATGGTCAGGTGTCATCTTGGCAAGCTGGGCCGCGACGGCGCTGGCGGCCCAGCCCAAGCTCGACGGCGCGGCGCTGCTGGAACAGATCGGCACGCTGGCGTCGGACGCGTTCGAAGGCCGCGCGCCCGGCACCCGCGGCGAAGCGCTGACCCTGGACTACCTGCAACAGCAATTCAAGCAACTCGGGCTGGAACCGGGCAATCCGGACGGCACGTATTTGCAGGCGGTGCCGCTGGTCGGCATCTCCAGCCACCCGACGCTGAGCTACAGCAAGGACGGCGTGGCGACGCCGCTGAAGTTCGGCGACGACTACATCGCCTGGACCGCGCGCGCCGAGCAGCAACTGGAGGTGGCCGACTCCGAGCTGGTGTTTGTCGGCTACGGTGTGCAGGCGCCGGAATTCCAGTGGGACGACTACAAGGGCGCCGACCTCAAGGGTAAAACGCTGGTCATGCTGATCAACGACCCGCCGCTGCCCGACCCGAAGCGCCCGAAGCAGCTCGACGCCAAGGTCTTCGGCGGCAACGCCGTCAGCTGGTACGGGCGCTGGAACTACAAGCTCGAGATCGCCGCCCGGCGCGGCGCGGCCGGCGTGCTGATCGTCCACGAAACCCGGGCGGCCGGCTACCCGTACGAGATGGTGGTCAACAGCTGGGGCCGCGAAAACTTCGCGCTGCGCGACAACCCGCCGCCGTACCAGCCGCCGGTGGCCGGCTGGCTGCAACAGGAGCGCGCCGGCGCGCTGTTCAAGGCGGCCGGGCTGGACTTCGCGCAGCTGAAGCAGCAGGCGCTGTCGCGCGACTTCAGGCCGCTGCCGCTGGGCCTGAAGCTGCACGTGGCCATGGTCAACGCCGTGCGCGAGCTGCCGTCGCACAACGTGGTGGCGCGCATCCCCGGCGCCGACCCGCTGCTGAAGGACGAGGTGGTGGTCTACACGGCGCACTGGGACCACTTCGGCATCGACGAAACGCTGCCCGGCCCGCGCACCCAGCAAATCTTCCACGGCGCGGTGGACAACGCCAGCGGCGTCGCCGCGCTCTTGCAGATCGCCAAGGCCTATAAGGCGCTGCCGGCGCCGCCCAAGCGCAGCATCGTGTTTGTCGCCACCACGGCGCAGGAGCGCGGGCTGCTGGGCGCGCAATACTATGTGCGCCATCCGCTCTATCCGATCAGCAAGACGGTCCTCAACATCAACATCGACGGCATGAACCTGTGGGGCCGCACGCGCGATGTCGAGCTCAGCGGCATGGGCAAATCCACTGCGGACGAGCTGGTCAAGGCGGCGGCCGCCGCGCAGGGCGCGTGCTCAAGCCGGACAGCAACATCAGCTACGGCAGCTACTACCGTGGCGACCAGCTGGAATTTGCGCGCGCCGGCGTCCCGACGATCTACCTGCGCAGCAGCTCCAACAAGCAGCTGTACTACACGGCGCACCACTTCCACACGGTGCACGACATCGTGCAGCCGACGTGGAACACGGCCGGCGCGCTGGAAGACATCAGCCTGTTATTCCAGGCCGGCTACCAGGCCGCGCAAGCCAGGGAAGCGCCGAAGTGGAAACAAGGCGCCGAGTTCCAGCGGCACTAATCCGGGGTCAGGTCTGACATTCGCACACGGGCTCAACTGCGAAGCAGTTGAGCCCGTGTGCGAATGTCAGACCTGACCCCGGAGGTTAGATGGCGGCGGCGAGGGCGGCGGTGTGGGGGCCGGCCAGCGTGGCCAGCTTCGGGGCCAGCTTTTGCAGCTGGCCGAGGTTGCGCTGCTGGCGGGCGTCGGCGCCCGCCGCGCGCACGTCGGCCAGCAACCCTTGCGCGGCTTGCTCGATGCGCTCGCTGTCCTGCGGCGCCAGCTCGATCAGGCTGCCCAGGTAGGTGACGCCCCATTGCAGCCGCGTCGCCGGGCCGACCGACGCCGCCCATGCTTTGCCGTACCAGTCCAGCACGGCAGAGGTGTCGCCACGCCGCCTGGCGGCCGCCGCCAGGCTGAGCATGAAGTAGTACGGCGAATGCGAACGCGGCAGTTCGGCCAGCAGCACTTGCTCGGCCTGCGCCGGCAGGCCGGCGTCGTTCAGCGCGCTGACGGCGGTATTGACCAGCGTGTGCCGTTCGTACGGGTCGGTGGACCCGGCCAGCGCCTGCTCCACCTGGTCGCGCACCTGCGCCTGCAGGCCGTGCGCCGGCGCCAGCAGGCGCGCCAGCCGCATTTGCAGCCGCACCGCCATCAGCCGGTCCGCTGCGCCGAGCCAGAAGTCGTCGGCCCATTGCGCCGCCACGCCGCCCAGCGCGGCCGCCAGTTCTTCGCGCCGGCTGGCGATTTTGATCAGGTTCAGGCCGCTGTTGTTGAAGAGGTCCATATTGGCGCGCGCCAGCCGGGCGTCGGCCAGCACCGCCAGCAACATGGCCGCGTCAGCCGTGCCGGCCGCCAGCTGCGCGTGCAGGCCGAGCCGCGCGGCGGCGTCCGCATGGGCGCCGCCGGCGGCGGTTGCCAGCGCCGCCAGCGTCAGGGCCAGCGGGCGCGTGCCCAGCAGCTTGCCTTCGTCGGTGTCCCATGCGTAGTGCGCCAGCAGCGACCATTCGTCGCCGCTCAGCGGCCGCGATGCGCTCAGCGCGGCGTCGAGGGCGGCCGACGCCGAGGAGCCGGCCGCGTGCACCGCCAGCGCGGTGGCGAAGGCGGCCACGAACAGTTCGCCATCGAGCTCGCACGGCAGGCGCGTGATTTCGCCGCCGTCCGGCGCGTACAGCACTAGCGTCGGGTAGCTGCGCAGCCGGTATCGCGCGGCCAGCGCCTGGGCGCCGGCGCTGTCGCCGTCGAGCTGGTAGCACAGCACCGCGGCCGACCTGGCGACGAATTCGTCGCGCGCGAAAATCTCCGCCTTGACGCGGTTGCACGGCGGGCACCAGGCCGCGCCCCAGTACAGGAATAGCGGGCGCTGCTGCGCCCGGGCCTGTGCGAAGGCGGCGTCAAGGCCGCCGCTCAGCCACGCGATCGCCGCCATCGCCTCAGTCCCTGGCCAGCGCCAGGAATTCGGTGCGCATGGCCAGGTTCGGCTGCAGCTCGCCCAGCATGGCCGAGGTGACCGTTTCCTCGCCCGGCGTGCGGATGCCGCGGCTTTCCATGCACAAGTGACGGCATTTGACGATGACGCCGACCGCCTTCGGTTCCAGCACTTCCATCAGCGCGTTGGCGATCTGCATGGTCATGCGCTCCTGCACCTGCAGGCGCTTGGCGAAGCAGTCGACCAGCCGGGTCAGCTTGGACAGGCCGACAATCTTGCCGTTCGGAATATAGCCGATGGTGGCCTTGCCGAAGAACGGCGCCAGGTGGTGTTCACAATGGCTGTACACCGGAATATTGCGCACGATAATGAACTCGTTGTATTGCTCCGCGCCATCCTCGAACGCTTTCAGCAGCGTCGCCGGGTCTTGCCCGTAGCCCGAGGTCCAGTGCTGCCACGCCTTGGCCACGCGCGCCGGCGTTTCCAGCAGGCCCGGACGGTCCGGGTCTTCGCCGATGCTGGCGATCAGGCGGCGCCAGTCGTTTTCCGTAAATTCTTGAGACATGATAAAACCTTTTTAAAAATTGCCCGACAGTATATCGGACCTGGCCGCCTACCGCTTGGGCCGGTGGGCCGCGATCAGCCTGGCCGCCACCGACACCGGCACCGGCGGCTCCGGCCAGTCGTCGTCCGGGCCGAACCAGCGGGCGTCGGCGATTTCCTCCGGCTGCACGCGGATTTCGCCGGCCAGGTAGTCGGCCGTGAAGGCGATCATCAGCGAATGCGGGAACGGCCACGACTGGCTGGCAAAGTACTGCAGGTTGTGCACTTTCAAGCCGACCTCCTCGTACACTTCGCGGTGGATGGCTTCCTCGATCGATTCGCCGGCCTCCAGGAAGCCGGCCAGCGCCGTGTAGCGCTTGTACGGCGAGTTGGTGTGCATGGCCAGCAGCACCTGCTCGCCCTTGCGCACCAGCACCATCATCGCCGGCGAGATGCGCGGGTAGGCGCTGTGCCCGCAATTCGGGCACTGGTAGCAGCGCTCGCCCTCAAGCAGTTGCAGCGCGGTGGCGCAGACGCCGCAGTAGCGGTGCGTGCGCGCCCATTCCACCAGCTGCGCGGCACGCCCGGCCAGGCCGAGCAAGCCGTCGTCCAGCGCGCCGAACAGCGAACGCAGGCCGTGGTAGCCGAATTCGGGTCCCGGCAGCGCCGGCGCCTCCAGCCACGCCGCCTGGTAATACCGCCCGTCCCAATGGCCGAGCGGATGGATGTGCTGCGGCGGAATGCGCAGCACGGCGAGCGCCGCCGCCTGCGGCAAGGCCAGCCCGTCGTTGCGCAAAAGCAACTGGCCGCGATGAAAAACAAAGGTCAGCGGATCGGCCTCAGCCTGCGGCCGGATCGACGGGATAAAGGTAGCGGGCGTTTGCAGCATGGCGTGACAAGCAAGAAGAAATGCGATGCGGAATCTTACCGCCTTTCCCCGGCCGGCGTTCAATCCGGGCCCGGTTCCGCCAACCGTGCACGGGTTCGGGTACGTTTGGCAGATCTGCCCCCGGTTTTGTTGCCCTCGGCTGGCGACAAAAAGGTATCATAGGGACCGGACTGAAACCACTTTTACGCTTGCTATGACCGCTCAAGTTCCCGCAGCACCCGTCCCCAACGATAACAGCCCGCTGGGCACCGTCATGGGCCTGGCCGTCAAGGGCCAGCTGTCGATCGCCGACCTGTTCGGCGCGGCCGCCGTGCTGCAGGAGAGTGGCCAGCTGCCCGCCGCCGTCGCGCTGTACCGCGCCTGGATCGAGCACACGCCGTCGCCGCTGTTGTACGCGGCCTGCTTCAACCTGGCCGTGGTGCTGTCGAACGCCGGCGACGACGTTGGCGCCGAGGCGGCGCTGCGCAAGGCGATGGCGCAGAATCCGAACTTCATCGAGGCGCGCCTGAACCTCGGCACGCTGCTGGAACGCACCGGCCGCCCGGACGAGGCGCTGGCCATGTGGCACAGCATCCTCAACGATCCGATCGAGCCGGACGTCAAGTCCAACCAGACCCTGCACGTGCAGACGCTGAACAACCTCGGCCGCCTGCTGGAAATCCAGAAGCGCTACCCGGAGGCCGAGGCCATGCTGGCCACCAGCCTGCGCGTCGATCCGCAACAGGCCAATGTGATGACGCACTGGGTGCACCTGCGCCAGAAGCAGTGCGAGTGGCCGGTGTACAGCGGCCTGGAGAACATCTCGCTGGCCACCATGATGGAAGGCACCTCGGCGCTGGCCATGCTGAGCGCCTCGGCCGACCCGGCCCAGCAGCTGGCCGCCGCCCGCCGCTTCGTCAACGAAAAGATCAACGCCGCCGTGGCGCCGCTGACCGGCCAGCACGGCTACGGCCACCAGCGCCTGCGCATCGGCTACCTGTCGTCAGACTTCTGCTCGCACGCGGTGTCCATCCTCACCGCCGAACTGTACGAGCTGCACGACCGCAGCAAGTTCGAGGTCTACGCCTTCAGCTGGAGCCGCGAGGACGGCTCGCCGATCCGCGCCCGCGTGGTCAAGGCCATGGACCACTACATCCGCATCGACAAGATGAGCGACGAGCAGGCCGCCCGCACCATCCGCGCCCACGAAATCGACATCCTGGTCGACCTGCACGGCCTGACGCTGGGCGCGCGGCCGCAGATCATCGCCTACCGCCCGGCGCCGGTGCAGCTGACCTACCTCGGCTTCCCCGGCAGCACCGCGCTGCCCGGCATCGATTACGTCATCGCCGACGAGTTCCTGATCACGCCGGAAATGGAACCGTTCTTCACCGAGAAGCCGCTGCGCCTGCCGGACTGCTTCCAGATCAACGACCGCCAGCGCGCCATCGCGCCGACGCCAACGCGCGCCTCGGTCAACCTGCCGGACGAGGCCTTCGTGTTCTGCTCGTTCAACAACAACTTCAAGTTCACGCCAGACCTGTTTGCCGTCTGGATGAACATCCTGCGCCGCGTGCCGGACTCGGTGCTGTGGCTGGTGGCCGACTATCCGGAGGTGCGCGAGAACCTGTACCGCCACGCCGAACAGGCCGGCATCGACCGCAAGCGCCTGATCTTCAACAGCCGCGCCGTGCCGGCCGAGTACCTGGCGCGCTACCAGCTGGCCGACCTGTTCCTCGACACCTTCCCGTTCAACGCCGGCACCACCGCCAGCGACGCGCTGTGGGCCGGCCTGCCGCTGCTGACCTGCGCCGGCCAGACCTTCTCGTCGCGCATGGCCGGCAGCCTGCTGCGCGCGGTCGACCTGCCGCAGCTGATCACCTACAACTTCGCCGACTACGAGGAAAAGGCGGTCGAGCTGGCCAACCACCCGCAGCGCATCGCCGCCATGAAGCGCCAGCTGGTGGCCAACCGCCTGACTTGCGCGCTGTTCGACAGCCCGCGCTTCGTGCGCAATATGGAGGCGGCGTTGCAGAAAGTGGCCAGGCCGGCGGCGCCGCGCCTGGCCGCGCCGGCGCACGCGGTGCGCCCGCCAGAGCCGTCCGAGCAGGCGCCGCAGGCGGTGCGCATCGACCAGATTCCGATCGTCACCGTGTCCTACAACGCGCCCGACCTGATCGAGGCGCTGCTGCGCACCCTGCGCCAGTTCTACAGCAACCGCGTGTACATCATCGACGGCTCCAACCCGGACGTGGCGGAAAACATCCGCGCCATCACCGACAGCTTCGACAACGTCGAGTTCATCCCGTTCGGCTACAACATCCACCACGGCCCCGGCCTGGCCTGGGCCATCAACCACCTCGGCCTGTCGGGCGAGGTGCTGTTCCTCGATTCGGACGTCGAGATCGTCAACCCCGGCTTCCTGGAGGCGCTGCATGCGGAGCTGCAGCCGGGCATGTACGGCGTCGGCAGCACCCAGCCGGTCAACGAACAGGGCTACGACCGCCCGGACGGCAACATCAACTACCTGCACCCGGCCTGCATGCTGGTCAACATCGAGGTGATGCGCCAGTGGCCGCTGCCGATCAAGCACGGCGCGCCGATGATCCACACCATGCTGGCCCTGAACCACAGCAACAACACCCATCTGTTCAAGCACATCGCCTGGGTGCGCAGCGATTTCGAGGGCGACAAGACGCCGCACTACATCAAGCACCCGTGGCAGGGCACGGTGCGCCGCACCGGCGGCTACCATTACGACCTGCCCAACAGCACCGCCGTCAACACCGACCTGCTGCACTTCATGCCGCCCGAGGCGCGCAAGATCGTCGAAGTCGGCTGCCGCGACGGCGCCTTCGCCAAGGCCTACCGGCAGCGCAACCCGATCTGCAACTACACCGGCATCGAGGCCGACCCGGCGCTGGTGCAGGCGGCGCGGCCGCATTGCGACTTCGTTTTCAACAGCACGCTGGAACAGGCCGGCCCGGACTTCTGGGACCACGTGCGCAACGCCGACACCTGGGTGCTGGACGAGGCGCTCGAGCAGCTCGACGATCCGTGGCGCCTGCTGCAAAAAATCCGCACCAATATCGCGCCCGGCGGCAAGCTGGTGGCCACCATCCGCAACTTCCAGCACTGGAGCCTGCAGGCGCGCCTCAACGCCGGCGACCTGCGCTACGGCACCCAGGGCATGGACCTGGCGCGCAAGCGCGTGTTTACGCGCGGCGCCATGCTGGAGATGTTCCAGCTGGCCGGCTTCCAGATCAGCGGCGGCAGCGCCCGCATCATCGACGAGCCGGCACGCGAGAAATACCTGCCGGCGATCCGCATGATGGCCGGCGCCAGCGGCATCGATCCGGTGGTGGCGGTCGAGGACGCGCTGCCGTGGCAATACATCGTGACCGCGGTTGCGGCCTAACCTTCAGGAGCTTACCCGCCCATGAATCTTCCCTTAGTCAGCATCGTCATCCCGTCGTACAAGCCGGCGCATTTCGAGATGTGCTTGCGCTCGGCCATCGGCCAGACCTACCCGAACACCGAGATCCTGGTCAGCGACAATTGCCCGACCGAGGAAATCAAGGCCATCTGCCAGCGCTTCCCCGGCGTCATCTACCAGCGCTCCAGCGTGCTGCGCGAGCAGAACGTGATTTCGGCCTTCTATTCCGGCAAGGGCGAATTCATCAAGCCGCTGTACGACGACGACCTGCTGCACCCGTTCTGCATCGAGCGCATGGTGGCGGCGTTCCAGGCCTCGCCCGACGTGCAGCTGGCGTTCTCGGCCTCGCAGGTGATCGACATCGCCAATATGCGGGTCGAGTCGCGCCGCGCGTTCGAGGCCAGCGGCGTCATGTCCGGCATCGACATGCACCGCTACATGGTGCTCAACCTGCGCAACCACATCGGCGAGCTGACCACGGTGATGTTCCGCCGCGCCCGCCTGTGGGAACTGGGCTGGCACAAGCTGTTCGTGCGCGGCAGCCACGACTTCACCAAGGGCCTGGCCGACATCGCCAGCTACATCAACTTCACCGAGAACGGCTCGGTGTTCTATGTCGATGAAGAACTGAGCTATTTCCGCCACGACCAGCGGCTGCAATCGAATTCCAACGCCCACTCGAACCCCTTCTTCGGCAACAACTTCTCCGACTACATCGACCTGGCGGTCTCGGCCCACGAAACCCAGGCCATCACCACCGAAGAGCTGATCGGGCTGCACGAGACGCTGGTGTCGGTCAACCAGCGCCTGGGCGGCGTGTTCCCGCAGATGGGCGAGGCGTTCGCGCGCTACACCGCCTACCGCGCACAACTGCTGTGAGGACCGCCATGGCGCATGCCCAGACCGCCCAATTGCACGCCGGCGCCGTGGTGGCGCACAGCGCCGTCCTCGGCGACTTCGTGGTCGCCTACGCCGGCGCCGAGGTCGGCGAACACTGCCGCGTGCGCGGCTACACCCAGCTGTGGCCGGGCGTGAAGCTGGAAGCCGGCGCCGAGCTCGGCCCCAACGTCACGCTGGAGGCGCCCGATGACGGCGCCGCGGCCGGCATCGTCATCGGCCCGGACGCGCGCGTCGGCGCCGGCGCGCTGATCTGCTGCGGCGTGCGCCTCGGCCAGGGCGCCGTGGTGGCGGCCGGCGCCGTGGTGGCGCAGAACGTGCCGCCCTACGCCATCGTCAGCGGCTCGCCGGCGCGCATCACCGACTATGTGCAGAACGTCAGCGGCGCCCCGGTGCTGGACTGGCACCAGCGCGCCACCTTCCCCGACCAGCCGTCGGTGGTGCCGCTGGGCGTGGGCGGCGTCACGCTGCACCGCTTCAAGTTCCTGCAGGACCCGCGCGGCGACCTGTCGGTCGGCGAATTCGAAAAGGAAATCCCGTTCCTGCCGAAGCGCTACTTCCTGGTCATGAACGTGCCCAGCGACAAGACCCGCGGCGAGCACGCGCACCGCGAATGCCATCAGTTCCTGATCTGCGTCAAAGGCAGTTGCGCGGTGGTGGTGGTGGACGACCTGGAGCAACGCTGCGAAGTGCAGCTCGACTCGCCCGACGTCGGCGTCTACCTGCCGCCGATGACCTGGGGCATCCAGTACAAATATTCCAGCGATGCCGTGTTGATGGTATTCGCTTCCCATTACTACGCGGCCGACGACTACATCCGCGACTACGACGAGTTTGTCGCCGAGAAGCGCGGCGCCTCGCAGGAGCAAGCATGAGCATTCCCTTTCTGGACCTGAAGGCCATCAACCTGACGCAACAGGACGACATCGAACGGGCGCTGCTGCGCGTGCTGCATGCCGGCTGGTACGTGCTGGGCAAGGAGGTGGAAACCTTCGAACAAGCGTTCGCCGCGTATTGCGGCACCAGGCACGCGATCGGCGTGGCCAACGGCCTGGACGCCATCTTTCTGCTGCTGAAGGCCTACGACATCGGCCCCGGCGACGAAGTCATCGTGCCGAGCAACACCTACATCGCCACCTGGCTGGCCGCCTCGCACTGCGGCGCCACGCCGGTGCCGGTGGAGCCGGTCGAGGGCACCTACAACCTCGACCCGGCGCGGGTGGCGGCCGCCATCACGCCGCGCACGCGCGCCATCATCCCGGTGCACCTGTACGGCCAGGCGGCCGACATGGACCCGCTGATGGCGCTGGCGCGCGAGCACGACCTCAAGGTGATCGAGGACGGCGCGCAGGCGCATGGCGCGCTGTACCACGGCCGCAAGGTCGGTGCGCTGGGCCACGCGGCCGCGTTCAGCTTCTATCCGGGCAAGAACCTGGGCGCGCTCGGCGACGCCGGCGGCATCACCACCGACGACGACGCGCTGGCGCTCAAGCTGCGCACGCTGCGCAACTACGGCTCGCAGAAGAAGTATCACAACGAAGTGGCCGGTTTCAACTCGCGCCTCGATGAATTGCAGGCGGCCGTGCTGTCGGCCAAGCTGCCGGCGCTGGACGGCCAGAACCGCGCCCGCGCGGCAGTCGCGGCCATCTACAACGAAGGCCTGGCCGGCATTCCCGCGCTGCGCCTGCCCGAAGTGCCGTCCTGGGCAGTACCGGTATGGCATCTGTACGTGGTGCGTCACGCGCAGCGCGACAAGCTGGCGGCTAAACTGGCCGAGGCCGGCGTCGGCACGCTGGTGCACTACCCGCTGCCGCCGCATCTGCAACCGGCGTATGCCGGGCTGGGCATTGCCGAAGGCGCGTTGCCGATCTCGGAAGCCATCCACCGCGAAGTGCTGAGCCTGCCGATGGGGCCGACCGTCACGGTCGACCAGGCGCAGCAGGTGGTGGCGGCGGTGCGCGCCGCCGTGGCCGCGCTGGAATCCGCATGAGCGCGCCGCGCTACGTCAAACCCAAAGCGGTGCGCGGCAACAAGCTGGTGTTCCGCGACGCCACCGTCGACGACGCCGAGTTCATCCTCTCGCTGCGCACCGACGCCAGCAAGAACCGCTACCTGTCGGCCACCTCGTCGGACGTGCAGCAGCAGCGCGACTGGCTGGCGCGCTACGCGGCCGATGACAACCAGATCTACTTCATCATCTGCGCGCTGGACGGCCGCCCGGTCGGCACCGTGCGGCTGTACGACCAGCAGGGCGACTCGTTCTGCTGGGGCTCGTGGATCAAGAGCGATGACGCGCCGGGCGGCTTCGGCATTGAATCGGCGCTGATCATCTACGCCTACGCGCTGCAACTGGGCTTCCAGCGCGCGCACTTCCAGGTCAGCAAGGGCAATGACGGCGTCATCAGCTTCCACCAGCGCTTCGGCGCGGTGGAGACGGCTGAGAATGATGTCGAATTCCACTACGAGATGAGCAACGCCGCCATCCACGGCGCGCTGGCGCAATACCGCAAGTTCCTGCCGGACGGCATTCAGGTCGAATTCTAGGCCGGTTTCCCATATTCGAAAATTTCGATGATAAAGCGGAAATTTTTCCGCTTTTTGAATGCATTGTGCTCCCGCATAATGCATTCCATCAGCGCGACGCACACAGCAAACAGCGCTAAACACTAAATCGAAATTTTTGAATCTCAGGAGAATATATTATGCCGACCGCCATCGCCCAACCAGGTAAAACCCTGCTGAACCCAGCCAACCACACGCTGATCATGATCGACCACCAATCGCAGATGGCGTTTGCCACCAAGTCGATCGATCCGGTCCAGCTGCGCAACAACGTCGCGCTGGTATCGAAAGCGGCCAAGGAATTCAAGGTGCCGACGATTCTGACCACGGTGGCGGAAAAATCGTTCTCGGGCCCGATGTTCAACGAAATCAAGCAAGTGTTCCCGAACGAAGCGGCGATCGACCGCACCAGCATGAACACTTGGGAAGATCCGCGCATCGCCGAGCGCGTCAACGCCATCGGCAAGGACAAAATCGTGCTGGCCGGTCTGTGGACCTCGGTCTGCATCGTTGGCCCGGCGCTGTCGGCCCTCGACCAGGGCTTTGAAGTGTACGTCATCACCGACGCCAGCGGCGACATCTCGGACGAAGCGCACGAGCGCGCCGTCGAGCGCATGATCCAGGCTGGCGCCCGCCCGATGACCTCGCTGCAATACCTGCTGGAACTGCAACGCGACTGGGCCCGTGGCGAAACCTACGACGAAACGGTGGCCACCGCGATCGCTAACGGCGGCGGCTATGGCCTGGGCCTGATCTACGCCAAGACCATGTTCAACGCCTCCGAAGGCCACTAAGCACCCCCGTCGTTCCCGCGCAGGCGGGAACCCATGCTGACCTGGCTTGACAGGCGTTCCATGGGTTCCCGCCTGCGCGGGAACGACGTAAGGCATCACGACTCTTCGTCGGAATGGCGGCTATGGAGGCTGCGCAGGATATCGCGCCAGCTAAGGATGCCCACCAGGCGGTCGTCATCGCTGAGGATAGGGATGCACGAGATCGGATGCTCGGTGAACAACTCGATCGCCGCGTCCACCGTCGCGTCCTCGCGCAAAAACTTCGGCTTGCGCGACATGATCTGGTGCACCCGCTTGTTCAGCGTGGCCGTGTCCTTGTACGACTCGGTGCTGGTGCCGATATTCGGGCTCAGCGCCTTGAACAGGTCGCGGTCCGATACCACGCCCAGCAACTCGCCGTTCTCCAGCGCCAGCAGGTGGTGGAACTTGCTGTGATCAAAGATTTCTTTGACCAGCGCAAGCGTGTCATCCAAGCCCACGGTGACCACGTTGCGGCTCATGATGTTCTTAACCAGCATAATATTTTGAGCTTTATTGTCGGAAGATTGAATCCTAGACGGATTCGGCCGACAATACCAGCATGAGCTCCAGCCATCCCAGCGATGAATCGCACCTGCAGGAACTGAACCGGGCCCTGGCCGCCAATGAGTTGACCCAGGCGGCCAAGGTGGCGTTTGTGCTGGCCAAACGCGGCGCGCTGCCGATCATGCAACTGATCGGGCTGGCCGGGCTGATGGGCCACGCCGGCCAGGCCGCCCGCGCCGCCGAGCTGTATCACCTGTGGCTGCGCTGCACCGAGTCGCCGCTGCTGTTTGCCGCCTGGTATAACCTGGGCGTGCTGCAAATCCAGGCCGACGAACAGCAGGAGGCCGAGCAGTCGCTGCGCGCCGCGCTGGCCATCAAGCCCGATTTCATCGACGCCCGCATGATGCTGGGCACCTTGCAGGAGCGCCTGCGCCAGCACGAGGCCGCGCTGGCCACCTGGCGCCTGGCGCTGGCGCAGATCGATCCCGACCATCCAGCAAGCCGGCCGCAACAGATCAAGGCGCTCAACAGCGTGGCGCGCGTGGCGGCGCTGCGCAAGCATTATCCCGAGGCCGAGGACGCTTGCGCCCGCAGCCTGCTGCTGGACCCGCAACAGCCGGAGATCGCCGCCCAGTGGATCAGCCTGCGCCAGCAGCAGTGCGCGTGGCCGGTGTGCGCGCCGCTGCCCGGCCTGGCCGAGGCCGACCTGAGCCAGAACGCGTCGGCCGCCTCGGCGCTCTGCATCAGCGACGACCCGGACCAGCAACTGGCCGCCGCCCGCCGCCATCCGGTCAACCAGGCCGCGCCGCCGGCGCCGCTGGCGGACGAGCTCGGCTATGCGCACCGCAAGCTGCGCATCGGCTACCTGTCGTCCGACTTCAGCAGCCACGCCGCCCGCCTGACGGCCGAGCTTTACGGGCTGCACCAGCGCGCGCAGTTTGAAATCTACGGCTTCAGCTGGAACGAGGAAGACCGCAGCGGGCTGCGCGCCCGCATCGCGCCGCAGATGGACCACCATATCCGCCTGACGGTGATGAGCGACCTGCAGGCGGCGCAAACCATCCGCGCCCACGAGATCGACATCCTGGTCGACCTGCACGGCCTTGGCGCCGGGGGCCGGCCCGGCATCCTGGCGCACCGCGCCGCGCCGGTGCAGATTGGCTGGCTCGGCCATCCCGGCAGCAGCGCCATGGCGGCGCTCGACTACGTGCTGGCCGACGCCTTCGTGCTGCCGCCGGAACTGGCCGCCAGCGTCAGCGAACGCCCGCTGTACCTGCCCGATTGCGTGCAGATCCACGACCGCCGCCGCGCCGTCGGCCCCGCGCCCACGCGCGCCAGCTGCGGCCTGCCGGACGAAGCCTTCGTGTTTTGCTGCTTCAACAGCAGCCGCAAGCTGGCGCCGGCGCAGTTCGCCGGCTGGATGCGCATTCTCAGGCGCGCGCCGGACAGCGTGCTGTGGCTGGCCGCCGACAGCGAACCGGTGCGCGACAACCTGCGCGTGGCGGCGCTGCGCCACGGCGTCGCCAGCGAGCGGCTGGTGTTCGCGCCGCGCGTGCCGCAGGCCGATTACCTGGCGCGCCTGCAACTGGCCGACCTGTGCCTGGACACGCTGCCGTTCAGCGGCGGCGCGGCCGGCGCCGACGCGCTGTGGGCCGGCGTGCCATTGCTGACGCGGGCTGGCAGCAGCTACGCGGCGCGGCTGGGCGGCAGCCTGCTGCACGCCATCGGCCTGCCGGAACTGGTGACGCGCAGCGCCAAGGCGTACGAGGACAAGGCGGTGCGGCTGGCCGGCAAGCCGGAGGAACTGGCGCGCCTGCGCCGCCGGCTGGCGAAAAACCGCGACCGCAAGCCGCTGTTCGATACGCCGCGCCTGGTACGCGAGCTGGAGCAGCTGTACCTGCAAGTGGCGCGCGGCGCGCTCCAGCAACACCACGCCGCCACCACGCCGGACGTCAGCCTGCCGCTGGTCAGCATCCTGATCCCGACCGGCGACCACGATGACGCCGACCTGCTGGAGCATACCGTCCGCAGCGCGCTCGGCCAGCACTATGGCCGCTGCGAAGTCATCGTCAGCGACAGCGGCGGCAACGACGTCCGCCGCCGCAAGCTGGCCCGGCTGCTCTCGGCCTCTCCGAACTTGCGCTACAACCGCGCCCCCACGCTGGGCGCCGAGGACAACCTCGACCATTGCCTGACCTTGGCGCTGGGCGAGTTCATCGCCGTCGCCCCGGCCGGCGACCTGCTGCACGCCGACAAAATCGGCAAGATGCTGCATTACTACCAGGCCTATCCCGGCATCGGCCTGGTGGCGTGCTGGCGCCAGCCGGTGGACGACCAGGGCCGGCCGCTGCCCGGCGCGCCGCTGCTGCCGGCCGAAACGGCGGTCAGCGGCGCTTCGCTGGCGGCGGTGCTATTGACCAATGAGCGCGGCGCCGGCGACGCGCTGTGCCAGCCGGCCAGCCTGTTGCTGCGGCGCGAACAGTTGGGCGCGTCCTTCGGCCACTACCAGGGCCGGCGCTACCGCCATCTGGCCGGCGTCGCCACCGCGCTGGCGGCGTTGGCCGGGCGCGAATGCGCCTATCTGCCGGCCCCGCTGTCGACCTTCCAGCTGGCGCCGCCGGCGCCGTCGAGCGGCGCGGCGCGGCTGGCCGAACAGCTGGCGGTGGCGCTGGAAAGGTTAAACCTGTTGTATGAGGCCCACACCCGGCAATACTTCCTCACCGACGCCCATCAATTCAAGGGACTGTTGGCGGCGCGCCTGTCGGCGCTGGGCGCGCTGGTGCAGCAACACTACCCGCAACTGGCGGCGGGCGATCCGCAACAGGCCGAAATCGTCGAGCAAGCGCTGCGACAGGGTTATCACATGCTACTTGCTGGTTCCTGAACAATTTCAGGCCCCAAAAGCCCTGTTCTTTTCGTTTAGAATACAACGGCAATGGCTGACAATGCAGTCTGCGAGCGCACTCACCATCAATCCGGAGACAGCATGAAAGCAGTGATTTTGGCAGGCGGCCTGGGCACGAGACTCAGCGAAGAAACCACCGTCAAGCCGAAACCGATGGTCGAGATCGGCGGCAAGCCGATCCTGTGGCACATCATGAAGAGCTACTCTGCTCACGGCATCAACGATTTCGTCATCTGCTGCGGCTACCGCGGCTACATCATCAAGGAATTCTTCGCCAACTACTTCCTGCACACCTCGGACGTGACGTTCGACCTGCAGGCGAACAGCATGGAAGTGCACGAGCGCCACGCCGAACCATGGCGCGTGACGCTGATCGACACCGGCGCCGACAGCATGACCGGCGGCCGCCTGAAGCGCGTGCGCGAGCACCTGAAGCACGAGGAAGCGTTCTGCTTCACCTACGGCGACGGCGTGGCCGACATCGACATCAGCGCCTCGATCGCCTTCCACAAGGCGCACGGCAAGCTGGCCACCATGTCGGCCGTGCAGCCGCCGGGCCGCTTCGGCGCCATCGACTACGAAGGCCAGCGCATCGTCAGCTTCAAGGAAAAACCGCAGGGCGACGGCGCCTGGATCAACGGCGGCTACTTCGTGCTGTCGCCGAAGGTGATCGACTATATCGACGCCGACAGCACCATCTGGGAAAAGGAGCCGATGGAAGGCCTGGCGCGCGACAACCAGATGGACGCCTGGTTCCACCACGGCTTCTGGCAACCGATGGACACGCTGCGCGACAAAATCCACCTGGAAGACCTGTGGGAAAGCGGCAAGGCGCCGTGGAAGAAGTGGCCATGAAGCCGGCGTTCTGGCAAGGCAAGCGCGTTTTCCTGACCGGCCACACGGGTTTCAAGGGCAGCTGGCTCAGCCTGTGGCTGCAACAGCTGGGCGCGCACGTCACCGGCTATGCGCTGCCGGCGCCCAGCCAGCCGTCGCTGTTCGACGTGGCCCGGGTCGGCGCCGGCATGACCTCGATCATCGGCGACATCCGCGATGGCGCGGCGCTGCAACAGGCGCTGCACGAGGCCCGGCCGGAGATCGTCATCCACATGGCGGCGCAGGCGCTGGTGCGCTACTCGTACGCCAATCCGGTCGAAACCTACGCCACCAATGTCATGGGCCTGGTCAACTTCTTTGAAGCGGTGCGCACCACGCCCGGCATCAAGGCGGTGGTCAACGTCACCAGCGACAAGTGCTACGAGAACAAGGAATGGGCCTGGGGCTACCGTGAAAACGAAGCCTTCGGCGGCTACGACCCGTACAGCAACAGCAAGGCCTGCGCCGAACTGGTCACGGCCGGCTACCGTTCATCGTTCTTCAACCCGGAAAAATACGCCGAACACGGCGTGGCGCTGGCCTCGGGCCGCGCCGGCAACGTCATCGGCGGCGGCGACTGGGCCGAAGACCGCCTGATCCCCGACATGGTGCGCGCCATTGCCGCCGGCAAGCCGGTGCGCATCCGCAGCCCGCACGCGATCCGCCCGTGGCAGCACGTGCTGGAGCCGCTGTCGGGCTACCTGGCGCTGGCCGAGCATTTGTACGAGCACGGCGCGGCCTTCGCCGAAGGCTTCAACTTCGGTCCGCACGATATCGACGCCCGCCCGGTCGACTGGATCATCGAACGCCTGTGCCAGAGCTGGGGCGACGGCGCCGCCTGGGAACTGGACAATGCGCCACAGCCGCACGAAGCGCACTACCTCAAGCTGGACTGCTCCAAGGCGCGCGCGCGCCTGCAATGGCAGCCGCGCTGGCACCTCGGCCACACCATCGACCAGATCGTCGGCTGGCACCAGGCGCAAATGCGCGGCGCCGACATGCGCGCGCTGACGCTGGCACAAATCGACACCTATCAAAACACCGCCCCCTCGGCACCACCTAAGGCAGCAATCATGAGTCAAACCAAAGAACAACTCCGCGAACAGATCCTCAAGCTGGTGGCCGAATACGGCGCGCTGGCCAGCGTGCCCAAGCCTTTGAGCCCGGCGTGACCGTGATTCCGCCGGCCGGCAAGGTGGTCGGCGCACCGGAAATGGCACTGATGGTCGAGGCCTCGCTGGACGCCCTGGCTGACCACCGGCCGCTTCAACGACCAGTTCGAGGCCAAACTGGCCAAGCTGATCGGCGTCGACTTCCTGATCACGGTCAACTCCGGCTCGTCGGCCAACCTGGTCGCCTTCAGCGCGCTGACCTCGCCCAAGCTGGGCGCGCGCGCGATCCAGCAGGGCGACGAGGTGATCGGCGTGGCGGCCGGCTTCCCCACCACCGTCAACCCGATCATCCAGTTCGGCGCGGTGCCGGTGTTTGTCGACGTCGAGCTGGGCACCTACAACATCGACGTCAGCAAGCTGGAAGCGGCGATCTCGCCCAAGACCAAGGCCATCATGCTGGCCCACACGCTGGGCAACCCGTACAACCTGGACGCGATCACCGCCATCTGCAAGAAATACAATCTGTGGCTGATCGAGGACTGCTGCGACGCGCTCGGCTCGACCTACCACGGCAAGATGGTCGGCACCTTCGGCGACATCGGCACCATGTCGTTCTACCCGGCGCACCACATCACCATGGGCGAAGGCGGCGCGGTGTTCACCAACAACGCGGAGCTGAAAGCCATTGCCGAATCGTTCCGCGACTGGGGCCGCGACTGCTACTGCCCGCCCGGCAAGGACAACACCTGCGGCAAGCGCTTCTGCCAGTGCTTCGGCACGCTGCCGCCCGGCTACGACCACAAGTACACCTACAGCCACCTCGGCTACAACCTGAAGATCACCGACATGCAAGCCGCCTGCGGCCTGGCGCAGATCGACCGCGCGGCCGGGTTCATCCAGTCGCGCAAGGACAACTTCGCCTACCTGAGGGACCGCCTGAAATCGTGCGAGGAATTCCTGATCCTGCCGGAAGCCACCGAGCACTCGGACCCGTCGTGGTTCGGTTTCCCGATGACGCTGAAGCCGGAAGCCAATATCGCCCGCGTCGACCTGCTGACCTATCTGGACCAGCACAAGATCGGCACCCGTTTGCTGTTCGCCGGCAACCTGGTGCGCCAGCCGTACATGCAAGGCCGTAATTTCCGCGTCTCCGGCGAGCTGACCAACACCGACCGCGTGATGAACGACACCTTCTGGGTCGGCGTCTATCCGGGCCTGGACCGCGCAATGCTGGACTTCGTGGTCGACAAGCTGGAAGCCTTCTTCGGCGTCAATTTCTAACACCATGCATTCTTACGTCGAACCCTTCCGCTCGGTCCTGCCGCCGAACGCGCGCCTGCTGGTACAGGCCGGCGCCAACGACGGCGCGCTGGTGCGCGACTACCGCGCGCTGTATCCGGCCTCCTGTACGCTGGTGGTGGAGGCCGACCCGGCGCGCGCGCAGCAGGCGCGCGACTACGCCGAGCGCGTCTACCTGGCCGACCTCGACACCGCGGGCGCGGCCTTCTACAAGCAGCTGGAATGGGCCGACGGCTGGTACTTCGACGCCACGCTGGAACAGTACGCCAACCCGCTGCACGTATTGCAGCAGGTGCGCAAGGTGATCCAGGTCGACGCCAGCATTGTCGCCCGCGTCGCCAACCGCAACTACTGGGAGGCACCGGCCACGCCGGCGCGCCATGCCTGGTCGCTCGACGAGATGCTGGCGGTGTTCCAGTACGCCGGCTTCCGTGTCGTCAGCGGCGTGCTGCTGAACCCGGCGGCGCTGCCGCCCGCCATCGAGGCCGGCCTGCGCCAGCAGGCCGCCGCCAGCGGCGTGGCGCCGGAAACGCTGCTGGACGCCGCCCAGCCATCCCATTACCTGATCAAGGCCGTCCCCGCGTGATGAACGAGAAACCGCTCTTTTACTGCATCGCCCACGCGCCGTTCAACTGGCAGATGCCCGACTTCATGACCATGCTCGGTTCCGGCGATTACGTGCCGGAAAACGGGCTGGCGATGAGCAAGCTGCTGTCGCCGGAAGAGGCGGCGCGCAACCGCTACCTGGGCGAGTACCTGGCGATGTTCGAAATCCGCCGCCAGCTGATCGCCAGCAAGGCCGAGGGCTTCGTCGGCTTTTGCCACTACCGCCGCTTCGCGCTGACCGAGCCGATCGGCGTGCTGACCGGCTTCAACTATCACGCCCATCCGGACATGCTGGCGCAAGTCAAGCCGGAGCATTTCTATGGCGACGGCAAAACGCCGATCGTGCCGATTTCGGTATCGTTCGCAGGCAGCGTGCTGCGTCAGTACGATGCGCATGCCTTTACGCGCGACCTGCTGATGTTTTTCGGCGACGCAATCGACTGCGGCGTCATCACCAACCGCGAAGCGGCCGAGTTCCTCAGCAACCCGTCGTTCATCACGGCGCCGACCGTGGCCTACATCCCGGTACAGTGGTTTGTGGAAATCGTGCACGACCTGGAACTGGTGATGTCGCGCTACTTCCGCCATCACTATGTGCACCGCCCCGGCTATGCCGACCGCAGCATGGCCTTCAGCTGCGAGCGCCTGCAAGCTTTCCTGCTGGCCAAGCGCATCGCCGCGTGGGGCCCGGACAAGGTCATCGCCCGCGCGCTGGTGCGACTGGACGAATCCTACGCGCGGACCTGAGCCATCATGAAGATCGTTGCCACCGCCATACCCGGCTGTTTCCAGATCATCACCGACATCCGCCGCGACGATCGCGGCAGCTTCGTCAAGGTCTTCCACCAGGACATTTTCCGCGAGCATGGCCTGGCGACCGACTTTGCCGAGGAATACTATTCAACCTCGCAGCGCGGCGTGATCCGTGGCCTGCACTTCCAGACGCCGCCGCATGACCACGCCAAGCTGGTGTACTGCACGCAAGGCGCGGTGCTGGACGCTGCGCTCGATCTGCGGCGCGGCTCGCCGGCCTACGGCCAGCACATCACGCTCGAACTGAGCGCCGAGAACGGCCACATGCTGTACCTGCCGGCCGGCCTGGCGCACGGTTTCTGCTCGCTGACCGAGCTATCGCTGATGACGTACAAGGTCACCACCACCTACGCGCCGCACAACGACGGCGGCGTGCTGTGGAATTCGGCCGGCATCGCCTGGCCGGTGCAGGAGCCGGTCATGTCGCCGCGCGACCGCACCTTCCCCACGCTGGCGGAGTTCGACTCGCCGTTCGTGTTCGATGCGGCGACGACGCCTGCCGCTGCGGACGCCGGAGCCGGCGCATGAGCGGCGCGCAGGCCGAGGCAACTGCCGGCGCGCCGCCAGGCGCGGCCGCCAATGCTAAACCGCGCCGCGCGCTGGTCACTGGCGCCTCCGGCTTCGTCGGCGCCGCGCTGACGCGCAGGCTGCTGGCCGACGGTTGGGAGGTGCACCTGCTGCTGCGCGCAAGCTCGGCCGCCGACGCCCTGCCGCCGCAAGCCCACGTCCACCGCCTCGACGGCAGCACGCTGCAACTGCTCGACATCATGCGCGCCGCCGCGCCGGACGTGGTGTTCCATCTGGCCTCGCTGTTCCTGGCGGCCCACAAGCCGGAAGACGTCGAGCGCCTGGTCAACGCCAACCTGCTGTTCGGCACCCAGCTGGTGGAAGCCATGGCTGCCTGCGGGGTGAAAAAACTGGTCAACACTGGCACGTCCTGGGAACACTACGAGGACCATCCCTACAATCCGGTCTGTTTGTACGCTGCCACCAAGGCTGCCTTCACCGCGCTGCTGCACTTTTACACCGAGGTGCACCAGCTGCGCGTGGTCACGCTCAAGCTGTTTGACACCTATGGCGCCGGCGACACGCGGCCCAAGGTGCTCAATCTGCTCAAGCGGGTGGCCAACGAGGGCACCTCGCTCGGCATGTCGCCCGGCGGGCAGCTGGTGGACCTGGTGTATATCGATGATGTGCTGGACGCCTTCGTGCTGGCCGCCGGGCAGCTGGACACGCAGGCCAACGCCATCGAGGAATACGGCGTGTCCAGCGGCAAGCCGCTGCCGCTGAAGGATATCGCCGCGCTGTATGCGCGGGTCAGCGGCAAGCCGTTGAATATCGAATGGGGCGGCCGCCCGTACCGCGAGCGCGAGGTGATGGTGCCGTGGCACAGCTATCGCAGCGTGCCGGGGTGGCAGCCGAAAGTGGCGCTGGCCGAAGGCCTGGCCCTATTCCACAACACCTGACCCTCGTCGTTCCCGCGCAGGCGGGAACCCATGCTGAGTATCATGCACGCGCTCCATGGATTCCCGCCTGCGCGGGAATGACGGGGGGGGGCGGGGATCAGCAGTGGGCCAGGTCCACCACCACGCCGGCGCTCGCCATCAGCGCCTGCCGCGCGCGGCGCGTCTGCTCGTTCGGCGCGGGATGCTTGCGGTACAGTTGCAGCATCACCTCAACAATCTTGTCATCGCGCGAATTACCACGACGCATATTCTCCGGCGCCGTCGCCGCACTCTTGTGGATCACCACGCCGTCAGTATCGAAATGCACCAACTGCCGGCCATGCATCGCCGCCAGCAGGAAGTCCCAATCTTCATAAATAATCAGGCCGGCCTCGTTGCGCACGCCGCGCAGCACATCGCTGCGATAAGCGATGCAGCTATTCGGAATGCGGTTGCGCACGTACACGCTATCGAACGTCACATCGGCAATCGACACCTTCTGCCCACCCGGCAGCGGCGCCGGCGGAAACACCGTGCGGTCCTCGTTCTGCACATGGAAATCGTGAAACAGCAGCGCCGGCTTATCGACCAGCAGCCGCGCCTTCAGCAGGGCCAGATGGTCCGGGCGATAGGTATCGTCGTCGTCGAGGAACAGGATGTATTCGCCATCGGCAATCGCCAGCCCCAGGTTGCGGCTGGCCGCCGGCCCCGGCACGCCGGTGCCGCGCAGCACATAGTCGAAGCGCTTGTCGAGCTGGGTCAGCTGCTGGTACGGCGGCAGATAGCCCGGCGTGTCGGACACCACCACCACCTTGAAATCCTGGCAGGTCTGCGCGATCAGCGACTCCAGCGTGCGCGTCAGCAGCAGCGGCCGGTCATGGGTAGGGATGATAATGGTAAACAACAGTACGACTCCCGTAATCAAGGTTCGCGTATCGATTCGTCCAGCGCCCGTGTCAGCGGGAACAGCAGGTAGGACATCACCGTGCGGTGGCCAACGACGATCTCGGCCGTCACCGTCATGCCCGGCAGCAGGCGGGCGCCGGCCGGCACCTTGCGCAGCTGGCCGGTGTACGGAATCCGGCTCAGGTAGTAGGCGTCGGTGCCGCCGCCGCTTTTCTCGCTGTTCTCGCGCTTGAACGAATCCTGGCTGATGAAGCGTACCTTGCCTTCCAACATGCCATGTTCCTGGAACGAAAACGCATCGACCTTGATATGCGCGTTCAGGCCCGGCTTGATGCGGCCGATGTCGAGCGAATCGATCTGCACTTCCGCCTCCAGCTCGGCGCCCAGCGGCACCAGCGTGAACAGCGGCTCGGCCTCGCGCACGATGGAGCCGACCGACAGCTTGCCGATCTCCAGCACCACCGCATCGGCCGGCGCCACCATCTGCACCGCCTTGGCGCGCTTGTCGGCCTTGGCCAGCTGCTCGCTGATGCTGTCGCGTTCGCGGCTGGCGCTCAGCAGGTCTTCCATCGACTTTTGCCGCCAGCTGCGCTCGAAGGCGGCGCGCTCGGCTTCGAGCGAGGCCAGCTCGCGCGTCATCTCGATCGCCTTGTTTTTTTGCAGGTCCATGTCGCGCTCGACTTCGAGGCGGCGGTCGCGCGCTTCCAGCAAGTGCATCTTGGCGCCAAACTGCTCGGCCATCAGCTGCTCCTGCATCGCTTCCACCTCGCGCAGCGACTTCACGCGCTGCGCCAGGATGCCCTGGTCGTGCTTGTTGGTTTCCAGGCTGGCGCGCAGGCGCGCGATGTTCTGCTCCATCTTGCTCTTCTGCGCCTGGTAGTTGGCCTTGCGCTCGCTCGACAGCTGCGCCTGCAACTGGGCGTCGTCGCTGGAGCCGGCGCCCGGTTCGGTGCCCGGCTTGCCGCTGATTTCGGAACGCAGGCCCGAGGCCTGCGTGTCCAGCGACTCCAGCCGCTGGCGCAGCTGGCTTTCATCGGCTGCGGTGAAGGTCGGGTCCAGCGTGGCCAGCAGCTGGCCCTTCTTGACGATCTGGCCGACGCGCACGTCGATGCTCTGGATGATCGAGGTGTCGAGCGGCTGCACCACGATGTTCGGCAGCGGATTGACCAGCTTGCCATGGGCGATGATGATCTTGTCCACCGGCGACACCGAGGCCCAGACGATGAAGAATACGAAGGCGGCCAGCAGCAAGTGCAGCGTCAGCCGCACGGACTTCGGCAGCGGATTGCGCTCGATGGCGTCCGCATCCGGCAGGAAGTCGATTTCGGTCTCGTCCTTCTTGCCGCGCTTGAAGTTTAAAGGTGACTTGTTTGCTGGTTCCATAAGTGCTGGTATGTTTCGCTACGGGTAAGCAGTTCTTCGTGACGGCCGGAATCGACCAGCGTGCCCTGGTGCATGACCATGATGCGGTCGGCATTGACCAGCGTCGACAGGCGGTGCGAAATCATCACCACCGTGCGGCCCACCGCGATCTTCGACAGGTTGCTGATGAAGATGGCTTCGGATTCCGGGTCCAGCGCCGAGGCGGCCTCGTCGAGGATCAGGATACGCGGCCGCGCCACCAGCGTGCGCGCGATAGACAGGCGCTGCTTCTGCCCGCCCGAGAGGTTGGTGGCGTTTTCCTCCAGCACAGTATCGTAGCCCTGCGGCAAGCGCTCGATGAACTCGTCGGCGCCGGCGGCCTGCGCGGCCGCCACCAGTTCCTCGAACGTGGCGTCGGGCTTGGTGACGGAGAGGTTCTCGCGCACCGTGCCGCGGAACAGGAAGTTCTCCTGCAGCACCACGCCGATCTGGCGCCGCAGGTGCGGCAGCTCGATCTCGCGGGCGTCGATGCCGTCAAAGCGCACCAAGCCCTCCTGCAGCGGATACAGGCCCTGGATCAGCTTGGTCAGCGTGGTCTTGCCGGAGCCGGAACGGCCGACGATGCCCACCACCATCCCCTGCTGGATCGTGAACGAGGCCTTGTTCAGCGCCAGGTTCTGCGCGCCCGGATAGCGGAACACCACGTTGTCGAACTTGATCTCGCCCTGCAGCACCGGCCGCAGGCCGTTGGCGCCCGGGCGGCCTTCCGGCGCGCGGTTCATCACCTCGCCCAGCATGCGCACCGACAGCGCGGTCTCCTGGTATTCGTTGACCAGGCCGACGATGGAAATCAAGGGCTGCGTCACGCGGCCGGACAGCATCTGGAAGGCGATCAGCGCGCCGACCGTCAGCGTGCTGTCGAACACGTCGGCGGCGCCGACGATGATCAGCGTCACCGGCATCAGCTTGCCGAGGAAATCGGTCAGCGAATTGCCGGCGATGGAAATCTGGCCGACGCGGAAGTGCATGGTGATCGCCTCGGCCGAGCGCTGGTCCCAGATGCGCCGCTGCGACGGCTCGATCGCCAGCGCCTTGACCGTGCGCATGCCGTGGATGGTTTCCACCAGCATGCCCTGGCGCTGGCCTTCGGCCGTGTACAGCGCGTTCAGGCGGCGCTGGAAGGTCGGCACCATGGCCAGCACGATGCCGCCGATCATGGCGGCAAACAGCAGCACGATCATGGTCAGCTTGAACGAGTAGCTGAACAGGATGGGAATGAACACCACCAGCGCGATCAGGTCGAGGCCGGTCATGAACAGGCGGCCGGTGAGGAAGTTGCGGATCTTTTCCAGCTGCTGCATGTGGCGCGTGACCACGCCAGCGCTGGTGGTTTCGAAAAAGTCGATCGGCAGCGACAGCAGGTGGGCGAACACGCGGCGCGTCGGCCGCATGTCGATCTTGTTGGAGGCGGCCAGCGTCAGCGTCTGGCGCAGGAAACCGAAGGTGGAGTCGAACACCAGCGCGGCGACGATGCCCACGCCCAGCACCTGCAAGGTGGTCACGCTCTGGTGCGTCAGCACCTTGTCGATCACCAGCTGGAAAAAGATCGGCGAGGCCAGCGCCAGCAACTGCATGGCGATGGCGGCGATGAAGATGTCGCGGAACGCCGCCTTCTGCTTCAGAATTTCCGGAATGAACCAGCGCAGGCCGAACGGCTGGTTGGGATCGGTCAGCCTGTGCTGGCGTTTGACGAAGATGACGTCGCCGGGCCAGCGCTTCTCGAACGCGCTGCGCGGCACCATCACCACCTGCGCGTGGGCGCCGGCCGGATTGAGCACCGCCACCTGGTCTTCGGCGCCGTCCGCGCCCGGCTTGACGCCGACGATGATGATCATATTGCCGTCGATCAGGCGCGCCATGATCGGGAACACGCCGCCCTGCGCCATCAGGCGCGACCAGGTCAGCTTGTCGGCCTTGGCTTTCAAACCGATATCCGAGGCGATGCGCAGCAGCGCGCCGGTGCTCGGTTCCTCCGCCCGCAAGGCGTTTTCATCGATGATCCGCTCAGGGTTGATTTGCAGGCCATGATGCTGCGCGATGGCAGTCAGACACTGAATCGCGGTATGGGGGAATTTATCTTGCATAAGCCTGTAAAGGTGAAAGCTTGCATTCGCGCACTATGGTGCCAGCGTTGGGATTCTAACCCAGCACCACCGTTCGCTGCGCCTTTTCTGTTGTAGAAAAACAAGTGCTTTCACCCTGCTGTTCGACAGCTCAAAAAAAACGGCAAGGCCCGCAGGCCTTGCCGTTGTTGACGCTAGTGCGCGCGCGGCTTACTTGGCAGCCAGGAAGCCTTGACCGTGGTTGCCACCGAGCAGCGCTTTCAGGCGCTGGGTGTCTTCGGTCGACGCCTGGTTGGACGCGGCGGTCAGCTGGTTGTCGTAGTTGCCGATGGCGCTGGCCAGGGCAGCCACCGAGGCGTTGGTTGCGCCCGGCACTTCCAGCTTGGCGGCGGCCGGCGCCGACGCTGCTGCGTTGAAGCTCGACAAGGCACCCGACAGGCTGCTAACCGAGCTGGTCAGCGAAGTCGAGGTGCTGTTCACCGCGAACCAGACGTCGGCTGCCGCGTGGGTCGCGCCATCGGCCGTCTCGAAGGTCGAGGTCAGGCCAATGGTGTTGCCATTGTTCTTGGTGCCATCGACCGCGACGTTGTTCAGGTTCAGCTTGGTGATGCCGAGGTCGCTGAGCGACTTCAGTTCGTCCGCGCTGCTGATGCCGTCGCCGTTGCCGTCAACCCACACTTGCAGTTTGCTGAAGGCGCCGTCGTTGGCGTCGATCACGCCGTCGCCGTTGGCGTCCAGTTCGGCCAGGGCCTCGTAGCCGTTCGACGCTTTCGAGCCGTTGGCCAGCGTGGTGCCGGTGCCGAACAGTTCGCTACCGTCGTTGATGCTGCCGTCGCCGTTGCGATCCAGTACCAGCAGGCCATCGCCGCCGCCGATCCAGCCGGCTTGTTCCTTGGTGCCGTCGGCATCGAGGTCGAAGCTGACGCCGTTATTGGCGGCCACGGTGGTGATGCCGTCGCCTTTCAGGTCCAGCACGATCGGCGAGATGCCGTGGGTCGCGTTGAACAGGGCATTGGCCTGGTCGGTGCTCATCGCCTGAACCTGGGTCGACGTCAGCGCATTGCCTTGTGCCGAGCTCAGGTTCTTGATCTGGCCGGTGGTCAGCGCCACGATCTGCTTGGTGGTCAGTTGCACCAGTTGCTGCGTGCTCAGCGCCTTGAACGAGGCGGTGGCCAGCGCTTGCAGGTCGGACGTTTCCAGTGCCACGATGCTGGCGGTGGACAGGGCACGCAGCTGGTTGCTGCTCAGTGCGTTCAACTGGTTGCTCGACAGCGCCACGACCTGATTGGTGGTCAGGCCGGCGGCGATGGCCGCGGTGCTCAGTGCGGCCACCTGGCTGGTGCTCAGCGCCACGATCTGGTCGGTCGTCAGCGCGGCCACCTGGGTGGTGCGCAGGGCAGCCACCGACGAGGTTTTCAGCGCGCCGAGGTCGGCCGTTTCAATCGCGGTCACCGAGGCGTTGCTCAGGGCGCTCACTTGCGCGCTGCTCAGCGTGCCGACCTGGTTGGAGCTCAGGGCGACGATCTGCGCGGTGGTCAGGCCGTTGGCCACTTGCGAGGTGGTCAGCGCGGCGATGTTGTTGGTCGACAGGTTGTTCACCTGGTTGGTCGTCAGCGCCTTCAGCTGGTTGGTGCTCAGCGCGGCGATGGCGGCGGTCTTCAACACGTTCAGGTCGGCCGTTTCCAGGTTGGCGACGGCGGTGGTCGACAGCGCCGCGATTTGCTGCGAGTTCAACGCGGCAGCTTGCGTGGTGGTGAAGGCGGCCACCTGGTCGCTGTTGAGGGCGGCGAAGGACGCGGTGCTCAGCGCAACGGCCTGGTTGGTGGTCAGCGCCGCCACTTGCGCGGTCTTCAGCGCGGCGATCTGGGCGGTTTTCAGGCCAACGATGCCGGCGGTGCTGATGCCACCGATGTCAGCGGTCTCGATGGCGCCAACGCTGGCGGTCGAGAAGGAGCTGATCTGCGCGGTGGTCAGCGCGCCGAATTGCTGCGAGGTCAGCGCGACAACCTGGTCGGTGGTCAGGCCGTTGGCAATGGCGGCGGTGCTCAGCACGGACAGCTGCGCGGTGGCCAGGCCGTTGACTTGCGCGGTTTTCAGCGCGCCCAGCTGGGTCGAGGTCAGCGCCGAGAACGAGCTGGTCTTGATCGAGGCGATGTCAGCGGTTTCCAGCGCGCCCACCGAATTCGTGCTCAGCGCAGCGACTTGCGCGCTGGTCAGCGCATTGGCTTCGGCGGTGGTCAGGGCGACGACCTGGTTGGTGGTCAGGGCCTTGATCTGATTGGTGGTCAGGCCGGCGATGGCAGCGGTTTTCAGCGCGGCAAAGTCGGCGGTTTCCATCGCGGCAATCGCGTTGGTCGACAGCGCGGCCACTTGTTGCGTGGTCAGCGCGGCAGCCTGGTTGGTGGTCAGCGCGACCACCGCGTCGGTGCTGAGGACAGCCGCCGAAGCGGTGGTCAGGGCAACGATCTGGTTGGTGGTCAGCGTAGCAACCTGGCCGGTTTTCAGCGCGGCCAGCTGCGCCGATTTCAGCGCGGCGATGCCGGCGGTGGTGATGCCGCCGATGTCGGCCGTCTCGATGGCGGCGATGCCGTTGGTCGAGATAGCGCCGATCTGCGCGGTGGTCAGCGAGGCGAACTGCTGCGAGGTCAGTGCGACAACCTGGTCGGTGGTCAGGCCGTTGGCGATGGCGGCGGTGCTCAGCACGGACAGCTGTGCGGTGGCCAGGCCGTTGACTTGTGCGGTCTTCAGCGCGCCCACTTGTGCGGCGGTCAGGGCCGAGAACGAAGCGGTCTTGATCGCGGCGATGTCGGCGGTTTCCAGCGCGCCAACAGCGTCGGTGGCCAGCGCTGCTACTTGCGCGCTGGTCAGCGCATTGGCTTCAGCGGTGGTCAGGGCGACGACCTGGTTGGTGGTCAGCGCCTTGATCTGGCCGGTCGACAGGCCGGCGATGGCGGCAGTCTTCAGCGCGGCAAAGTCGGCGGTTTCCATCGCAGCGATGGCGTTGGTCGACAGCGCGGCCACTTGTTGCGTGGTCAGCGCGGCAGCCTGGTTGGTGGTCAGCGCGACAACCGCGTCGGTGCTCAGGCCGGACACCGAAGCGGTGGTCAGGGCAACGATCTGGTTGGTCGACAGCGAAGCAACCTGGCCGGTTTTCAGCGCGGCCAGCTGGGCCGATTTCAGCGCGGCGATGCCGGCGGTGGTGATGCCGCCGATGTCGGCCGTCTCGATGGCGGCGATGCCGCTGGTCGAGATAGCGCCGATCTGCGCGGTGGTCAGCGAAGCGAACTGCTGCGAGGTCAGCGCGACAACCTGGTCGGTGGTCAGGCCGTTGGCGATGGCGGCGGTGCTCAGAACGGACAGCTGTGCGGTGGCCAGGCCGTTGACCTGTGCAGTCTTCAGCGCGCCCACTTGCGCGGCGGTCAGGGCCGAGAACGAAGCGGTCTTGATCGCGGCGATGTCAGCGGTTTCCAGCGCGCCCACCGAATTCGTGCTCAGCGCAGCGACTTGCGCGCTGGTCAGCGCATTGGCTTCGGCGGTGGTCAGGGCGACGACCTGGTTGGTGGTCAGCGCCTTGATCTGATTGGTGGTCAGGCCGGCAATGGCGGCGGTTTTCAGCGCGGCAAAGTCGGCGGTTTCCATCGCGGCAATCGCGTTGGTCGACAGCGCGGCCACTTGTTGCGTGGTCAGCGCGGCAGCCTGGTTGGTAGTCAGTGCGACAACCGCGTCGGTGCTTAGGCCGGACACCGAAGCGGTGGTCAGGGCGACGACCTGGTTGGTGGTCAGCGAAGCAACCTGACCGGTTTTCAGCGCGGCCAGCTGCGCCGATTTCAGCGCGGCGATGCCGGCGGTGCTGATGCCGCCGATGTCGGCCGTCTCGATGGCGGCGATGCCGTTGGTCGAGATAGCGCCGATCTGCGCGGTGGTCAGCGAAGCGAACTGCTGCGAGGTCAGTGCGACAACCTGGTCGGTGGTCAGGCCGTTGGCGATGGCGGCGGTGCTCAGCACGGACAGCTGTGCGGTGGCCAGGCCGTTGACTTGTGCGGTCTTCAGCGCGCCCACTTGTGCGGCGGTCAGGGCCGAGAACGAAGCGGTCTTGATCGCGGCGATGTCGGCGGTTTCCAGCGCGCCAACAGCGTCGGTGGCCAGCGCTGCTACTTGCGCGCTGGTCAGCGCATTGGCTTCAGCGGTGGTCAGGGCGACGACCTGGTTGGTGGTCAGCGCCTTGATCTGGCCGGTCGACAGGCCGGCGATGGCGGCAGTCTTCAGCGCGGCAAAATCAGCGGTTTCCATCGCAGCAATCGCGTTGGTCGACAGCGCGGCCACTTGTTGCGTGGTCAGCGCGGCAGCCTGGTTGGTGGTCAGCGCGACAACCGAATCGGTGCCCAGGCCGGCGATGCCGGCGGTGGTCAGCGCAACGATCTGGTTGGTCGACAGCGTGGCGACCTGGCCGGTTTTCAGCGCGGCCAGCTGCGCCGATTTCAGCGCGGCGATGCCGGCGGTGGTGATGCCGCCGATGTCGGCCGTCTCGATGGCAGCGATGCTGGCGTTCGAGAAGGCGCTGATTTGCGCGGTGGTCAGGGCAGCGAGTTGTTGCGAGGTCAGCGCGACAACCTGGTCGGTGCTCAGGCCGTTGGCGATGGCCGAGGTGCTCAGCGACGCCAGTTGTGCGGTGGCCAGACCGTTGACTTGCGCGGTCTTCAGGGCGGCAACCTGGCTCGACGTCAGTGCGGCGAACGAAGCGGTCTTGATCGCGGCGATGTCAGCGGTTTCCAGCGCGGCCACCGAATTGGTGCTCAGCGCGGCAACCTGGGCGCTGGTCAGCGCGGTCGCTTCGGCGGTGGTCAGGGCGACCACCTGGTTGGTGGTCAGGGCCTTGATCTGATTGGTGGTCAGGCCGGCGATGGCGGCGGTCTTCAGCGCGGCAAAATCGGCGGTTTCCATCGCGGCAATCGCGTTGGTCGACAGCGCGGCAACTTGTTGCGTGGTCAGTGCGGCGGCCTGGTTGGTGGTCAGCGCAACGACAGCGTCGGTGCTCAGGACAGCGGCCGAAGCGGTGGTCAGGGCGACGACCTGGTTGGTGGTCAGCGAAGCGACCTGGCCGGTCGTCAGCGCGCCCAGCTGGGCCGATTTCAGCGCGGCGATGCCCGCCGTGGTGATGCCGCCGATGTCGGCGGTTTCAATGGCAGCGATGCTGGCGGTGGCGAAGGCGCCCAGTTGCGCGGTGGTCAGCGCGGCGAATTGTTGGGACGTCAGCGCCACCACCTGGTTGGTGGTCAGGCCGGTAGCGATGGCGGCGGTGCTCAGCGAAGCCAGTTGCGCGGTGGCCAGGCCGTTGACTTGCGCGGTCTTCAGCGCGCCCAGCTGGTTCGAGGTCAGTGCCGAGAACGAGGCGGTCTTGATGGCGGCGATGTCGGCGGTTTCCAGCGCGCCAACGGCGTCGGTGGTCAGCGCGGCCACTTGCGCGCTGGTCAGCGCGGTGGCTTCGGCGGTGGTCAGGGCGACGACCTGGTTGGTGGTCAGGGCCTTGACCTGATTGGTCGACAGGGCGGCGATGGCGGCGGTCTTCAGTGCGGCAAAGTCGGCGGTCTCCAGCGCGGCGATGGCGTTGGTCGACAGCGCGGCAACTTGCTGCGTGGTCAGCGCGGCAGCCTGGCTGGTGGTCAGCGCAACGACGCCGTCGGTGCTCAGGCCGGCCAGCGAGGCGGTGGCCAGCGCCACCACCTGGTTGGACGACAGCGTGGCGACCTGGCCGGTGGTCAGCGCGGCGACCTGACCCGATTTCAGCGCGGCGATGCCGGCAGTAGTAATGCCGCCGATGTCGGCGGTCTGGATGGCGGCCACGCTGGCGCTCGAAAGGGCGCCCACTTGCGCGGTGGTCAGCGCGGAGAATTGCTGCGAGCTCAGCGCGACAACCTGGTTGGTGGTCAAGCCGTTGGCGATATTCGCGGTGCTCAGCGCCACCAACTGGCTTGACGCCAGCGACTGCACTTGGTTGGTGGTCAGCGCGGAAACCTGGGTCGAGGTCAGGCCAGCCACGGAGGCGGTTTTCAGGGCGTTCAGGTCGGCGGTTTCCAGCGCGACGATCTGGTTCGTGCTCAGCGACGACAGTTGCGCGCTGGTCAGCGCGGCGGCACTGGCGGTGGTCAGGGCCACGACCTGGTTGGTGGTCAGCGCCTTGACCTGGCTGGTCGACAGGGCGGCGATGGCGGCGGTTTTCAGCGCGGCGAAATCAGCGGTTTCCAGTGCCACCAGGCCATCGGTGGTCAGCGCGGCGACTTGCTGGGTCGCCAGCGCGGCGGCCTGGTTAGTGCTCAGCGAAACGATCTGGTCGCTGCTCAGCACACGGATCTGGTTGGTGTTCAGGCCACCGATGGCATTGGTGCTCAGCGCGCCGATGTCACGGGTGCTCAAGCCTTTCAGGGAGGTGGTGGTGATGGCGCCGATCTGGAGCGAGCTGAACACAGCTGCTTGCTGCGTGGTGAACGCACCGATCTGGTCCGAGCTCAGCGACGCCATATCGGCCGTCGTCAACGCACCGATTTGTTGTGTAGTCAGACCAGCAATCTGGTCCGTAGTAAAGTTTGACGGAGGGACAGCCATTTGTATTTCTCCTGAAAGGCGCTGATATCGATTTTTTGTGCAAAAAGCGGCGGCGACACCTTGATACGTCGCTTCCGAATTCTCTATTAAGCGGCCTGACGGCCGTCCTGAAGTGCTGCTGCGTTACTGGTGTTGCCGAGTCGACGCATATCATTCTTAACGTCAACAAAGTTGCGGACTTTAGTAAACTGCGTTCAGCCTTATTTCTTTTTTACAACTAGTTAAAATTAACAGTTACACAGTATTGTGACGCAGCGTTTTTTGGGTGCGCATGAAACCTGTTTACGTAGAAGGCGACCAAAGCAAATCTTCCACTAAGCAAACATATTCCCGTGAGTGAAGTTTATCTGCGGCCTCGGTTGCGCGTGCTAAGTGACTGAATTAACTTGATATTCACTTAAGCCAAGCATGCCGCACAGCAATAAATATGGGGTCTACGGTCGCTCAGTATAGCTCAGCTAATTGCCCTTAAGAATTTATTTCGGCGCCTGTCTCATGCTTGCAACCATTTCCATAGTCAATATTTTCAGCACACTAAATCTGAAAATTCATTCAGGTTAGTAATAAGAAAATGTAAATTATCGTAGTAGAACGGCACGCTTCACTGTGCACCACGCGTATGACAAGGGAATGACGCAGGGCAACTAGTTATCTGGAAGCGAGGCGGCGGCGCCAGACCAGCAGCGCGATGGTGACGCCCAACAGCAACAGCGCCAGCACATTCAGCACCACCACTGCCTGCTTAAATTGCAACACCAAGCCAATGCTGACGCCAGCCTTGACGCTAAAGCCGGTGCCGGCGAAGGGGAAATAGCTGACCGACTGGACAGCGTAATACGGCAGTGCGGCCCACAGCCCGGCCGGGTGGCGGCGCAGCGACAGCACGGCGGCGACAAAGCCCAGCATCGCCGTGCCGAACGCCACGGTGGCGGTTTGCCCGTCGAGCGGCTCGCCGAGCAGGCCGAGGCTGACGGCCAGCGCCAGTCCGCTATTTAACAAAAGGACCCTGGCGGCCCATTTATCCACTGCCTGCATCATCGCTCGTCACCGCACGTTTAAATGGCGCCGGCGGCCGTCAGACGGCGCCCGGCGGCGCGGCCAGCGCGCGCCGCTGATTGTAACCGCAAGGCAAGTGACAAAGTAAGCGCCGGCATGTGCCCGCAAGTGCGGACATATCGCACGACTGGCAATCCGGGGTCAGATACCGTCTTGAATAGCAAGCCCTTTTGAAAGGTAATTGGCGTCAAAGGGCTTGCCGGTACGAATGACACCGTAGATGAGATGCACGAGCTTATGCATCACGGCGCCGATCACGGCTTTTTTCGCCATGCCATTATTCGCCAGGCGCTGGGCAAACTGGTGTAGTAGCGGGTTGTGGCGGCTTGCCACCATGCCGGGCATATAAAGCGCGGCGCGCATTGAGGTGCTGCCCTTGCGGCTGATGGTGGTGCGCCCCCGAAGCGAGGTTCCTGAGCTGCGCTGGCGTGGCGTCACGCCGAGAAATGCCGCCAAGGCCTTCGCGTTGCCGAAGCGCCGAATGTCGCCCAACTGGCCCAAGATGCGAGCTGCGGTGGTGTTACCAATGCCTGGAATACTGGTGATGAGCTGCGCGTCGTGCTTGAGGCCGGGATGGCGGTCGATGTGGTCATCCACGTCGTCTTCCAGTTGCTTGATCTCGGTGTCAAACCAGGCAATGAGCAAGCGCGCGTGCTCAGCCACCTCGCCCATGCCGCTGGCCTCATAGCTTTCCAGCCGGTTGCGTTCCTGCTGGCGCATATCCTTCAGAGCCAGTATCCGCTGCGACCACGCACGCAACTGACGTTGCTCCAGCGGAGCGGGCGCCCACGTTGCCGGCGCCATCGCCGCGCAGTAACGTGCGATCAATGCTGCGTCCGCCTTGTCGGTTTTATTGCGCAGGTTCTCGCTCTGGCCAAAGCCCTTGATGCAGCCCGGATTGACTACGCTCACGGCAAGCCCGGCATCATAAAGCGTGGTCGCCACCTCCTCGAAATACACACCGGTCGCTTCCATGCAGACCCGTAATGCCGCCTTGGGTAACTTGGTCTTGTCCAGCCATTCCAAGAGCACCTGATGGCCTGCGGCAGAGTTATCTATGACCTTGCTCTTGATCTTGCCGTTCACTAGCAGGGCCACGTCGAGCTTTTTCTTGCCGACATCGATCCCCACGATTGCTGTTGAGCTATCCATTTTTGACCTCTCTCGTATGCGGGCTTACGCGCGAGGCGATGACCCAAGATACCGTTCGGACTTTTAAAATGAAACAGGCAGGGGCACCAATCTGACCCACGGGCTCAATGGCCCAAATTCTGATCGGCATCACCCTGCCTGACCACCTCCGTCACTTTATCCGATGATGGGGCGGTATGCTCAATATACGAGGTCTGACATTCGCACACGGGCTCAACTGCGCAGCAGTTGAGCCGTGTGCAATGTCAGACCTGACCCGGATTGGGGTTACAGCTTTTTCAGCTGTTCGCGGGCGTAGGCGGCGCTTGGGTGGTTGGGCGCCAGTTCGAGGAAGCTGGCGTAGGCTTTGCGCGCCTTGTCGGCGTCCGCCTGCTTCATCCGCGCGTCGCCCAGATTGAGATAGGCGATCGCGCGCGAGGCGTCGATCTGCACCGTGTTTTCAAACCAGCGCGCCGCTTCGGCGTATTTTTCCTGCTTGTAATAGACGAAGCCGAGGTTGTTGGCGGCCAGGCCGAAGTCGGGACGGTATTTCAACGCTTCGGTGAACGCCGCTTCCGCTTGCGCGTATTGCTTCTCTTTGTAGAGCTGCAAACCCCTGTCGTTGGCCCGCTGCGCCAGCTGGCGCGCCGAGGCGTCCACCGGCTTCGGCGCGGCGATTTTTTGCTCGCCGCCTTGCAGGTTTTTGATGACCACCGTGTTGCCGTCGGCCTGCTGGCTGCGGCCCGTGTCGAGCTTGCTGTTGAGGGCGATGGCGTCGGCCGGCAGCTGCGCCGATTGCGCGCTGAGGAATTCCGCCTCCACCGGCAACTGGAAGACGAATTCGCCGCCCTCCGAACCCGGCAGGCTGCCGAACGCCGGCGTCTGCTGCGAGACGCTGGAAACCGCCGGCGCCACATACGCGGCCAGTTCGGTGGCGGTGATCAGGCCGTCGCCGTTGAGGTCGGCCTTGCCGTTGAGCGCCTGTAACAAGGTCCAGGTGAATACCGAGTGCCCGCCCGGGCCGCCGTCGGCCACCATCTGGTCGGCGCCGCCGGCCGTCAGCATTTGCCGGCCGATGCGGCGCGCATTGTCGCGCAGGAAGGCGTTGCTGCCGCCGCCGCGCGTGAGGCCGAGGCCGCTGTAGCAGGCGTCCATGACGAAGAAGACGTGCTTGGCGTTGAGGCTTTCGGCGATGTTTTGCAGGTCGGTCATCGGGATGGCGTCGACGCCGACTTGCTGCGGATCGGAATCGGCCGGGATGATGTAGCCAAGATTGCGCCCCGACGATAGCTGGCGCGTGGCGCCATGGCCGGCAAAGAACACGAAGATGCGGTCATCCTTTTTGAGCCTGGCCTCGGCCAGCTTGTCGTGGAAGACCGCCAGGATGTTGTTGCGGGTGGCCTCGCCGTTGGTCAGCGTGAATACGCGCTCGCTGTCGAAGCCGAATTTGCCGACCAGCGTTTCGCGGATCGCCTTGGCGTCCTGCACCGCGTATTGCAGTTTCGGCCATTTCTGATAATCGTTGATGCCGATTACCACCGCGTAGCTGTTGGCGTAGCCGGTGCTGACGGCGAGCTTTTCCGGCTCCGGCTGCTTGGAGCCCTTGGCCACCCTGAAGTCCGTGCCGTCCCAGCCGGCGAAGCTGTAGCCGTCGGCGATCAGCTTGTCCAGCACCATCGGCAGCGCCTTGACGCTGCGGTCGTGGATGTCGTGGAACAGGATGATGCCGCGCTGCTCCTTGTTGAGCGTGGTCAGCACGCGGTTGGCGATCGAGCTCGGCACCGGATCGGCCCAGTCCATCGAGTCGACATTCCACATCACCGAGCGCAGCCCCAGCTTGGACAGCACCGCCATGCCCTCGGCGTTGCGCGCGCCGTACGGGAAGCGGAACAGCGGCGAGCGGCGCTCATCGGCCGCCTTCAGCGCGTTGTCTGCGTTGGCGATTTCGCCGTACAGCTTGTCGCCGGTCTGCTTCGACAGCAGCGCGTGGCTGTAGCTGTGGTTGCCGACCGCGTGGCCGGCGTCGATCAGCCGCTTGCTTTCGCCCTTGTAGCGGCTGACGTTCTGGCCGACCTCGAAGAATACGCCCGGCACGTTGTACTGCTTGAGGATGGCGGCGATTTCCTCGGTGTAGCTGCCATGCGGACCGTCGTCGAAGGTCAGCACCACGGTTTTCGGCGGCAACCCGGTGCCGAAGATTTCCTTGGCCGGCGCGGCGGCCGGCGGTTCCGGATACGGCACGATCACGCCGTAGTCCTTCATGATCTGCTCGCGGCTGTACAGCTTGCGCAGATGGGCGATGTAGTCTTCCCACTTTTCACGCTTGGGCGTGATGGCGCGCGCGTCGAAGCGCGAGAAGATGTCGCTGATTTCTTTGTCGTACTGCTTTTCGATATCTTCCAGCGCCGCCAGGTCTTCGCTGACGCGCTTGTGCAGCTTGATGGCCGGCAGCGTCTGGTCGGCCGCCGCCAGCTTTTGCAGCTCCAGCAGCACTTCGCGGAACGCCAGCCGGTCGGCGTCGAACAAGCCCTCCGCCGATTCGATGTACGACAGCAGCGCATCGGCGGCCGCGTCGCGCTGGGCCGGCGGCAGCGCCTGCGTCTGCGCCAGCAGCGGCTGGATGCGCGCCAGCCGCTCCAGATTCTCGTGGAATAGCGACTGGCCGACCTGGTTGGCGGCCTTGCGCTCGGTGTCGCTCAGGCTCTTTTCATCGGCCAGCAGCACGATGACCTTGCGGTAATTGGCCAGCAGCGCCTGCAATTCGGGCACGATGGCGGGCGCCGTGGCAGCGTTGGCGGCGCTCTGGGCCGCCGCCGGCGCTGCGGCTGGCGTGCCGCGCAGCACCACATAAGCGCCGCCGGCGGCCAGTGCGGCCACCACGGCCGCAATCATCAACTTGGATTTCATCAGCAATTCTTTAAAGCAATGGAATCCGCATTCTATGACAGATTTGCTAACGCCGTACCAGGCGATACAGCAGCGGCAGCACCAGCAACGTCAGCGCGGTCGATGACAGGATGCCGCCGATGACCACCGTGGCCAGCGGCCGCTGCACTTCGGCGCCGGTGCCGGTGGCGATCGCCATCGGGATAAAGCCGAGCGAGGCCACCAGCGCCGTCATCAGCACCGGCCGCAAACGCGACAGGGCGCCCTCGCGGATGGCCTGCTCGACGCTGCGGCCCTCCTCGCGCAGCTTGCGGATGGCGGAGATCAGCACCAGCCCGTTCAGCACCGCCACGCCGGACAGCGCGATAAAGCCCACCGCCGCCGATATCGACAGCGGTATGCCGCGCAGCGCCAATGCCGCCAGCCCGCCGGTCAGCGCAAACGGAATGCCGCTGAACACCAGTAGCCCGTCCTTCAGATTGCCGAACATGGCGAACAGCAGCAGCATCACCAGCGCCAGCGCCGCCGGCACCACGATCTTCAGCCGCTGCGATGCCGATTGCAGCTGCTCGAACTGCCCGCCCCAGGCGGTCCAGTAGCCAGCCGGGATCTTCACGTCCCGCAGCTTCTGCTCCGCCTCGGCAACGAAGGAGCCGATATCGCGCCCGCGCACATTGGCGCTGATGACGATGCGGCGCTTGCCGTTCTCGCGGCTGATCTGGTTCGGTCCCGGCGCCACGTTGAACGTCGCCACCTCCCCCAGCGGGATGAAATGCGTGCCGCCTTCCTTGCCGCCGCCGGGCAACGGCAGCGGCAAGCGCCGCATCGCCTCCAGATCGCCGCGCAGCGCTTCCGGCAGCCGCACCACGATGTCGAAGCGGCGGTCGCCCTCGAACATGGTGCCGGCTTCCTTGCCACCCACCGCCGTCGCCACCACGTCCTGCACGTCGATGACGTTGAGGCCATAGCGCGCTGTCCTGGCGCGGTCGATATCGACGGTCAGCACCGGCAGGCCGCTGGTCTGCTCGACCTTCACTTCCTGCGCGCCCGCCACCTTGCCCAGCATCGCCGCGATACGCGCGGCCGTGGCGTTGAGCACCTCGTCGTCATCGCCAAACAGCTTGACCGCGACATCGCTGCGCACACCCGAGATCAGCTCATTGAAGCGCAGCTGGATCGGCTGCGAGAATTCATACGCGTTGCCGGGTAACTGATCGACCGTGTGCTGTATCGCCGCCAGCAGTTCCGCGCGCGTGCGGCGCGGCCTGGGCCACTGCGCTTCCGGCTTGAGCATGATGTAGCCGTCCGAGATATTCGGCGGCATCGGGTCGGAGGCGATTTCCGCTGTGCCGGTGCGCGCGAACACGCGCTCTATCTCGGGGAACTTGCGCATCAGCGTCAGCTCGATCTGCTTCTGCATCTCCACCGATTGCGTCAGGCTGGTGCCGGGAATGCGCAAGGTCTGCATGGCGATGTCCCCCTCGTTCAGCGACGGTATGAATTCGCTGCCCATGCGCGTCGCCAGCAGCAGCGACAGCGCGACCGTGATGCCGGCAAAGCTCAGCACCACCGGCGCGTTGGCCAGCGCGCGTTCCAGCAGCGCCCCATACCAGCCGTGGATGCGGCGCGTCTCCTTTTCCACCACGTTATCGCCGATGAACAGCGCCACCGCCGCCGGAATGAAGGTGATCGACAGGATCATCGCCCCCGCCAGCGCCATCACCACCGTCAGCGCCATCGGATGGAACATGCGGCCTTCCACGCCGGTCAGCGCGAAGATCGGCAGGTACACCACCATGATGATCAACTGCCCGAACAGCAGCGGCCTGCGCGACTCTTTTGCCGCCGCGAAGACTTCCTCGAACTTCTCCGCGCGCGTCAGCGGACGTCCCAGCGCGGCCTGGGCATGCGCCAGCCGCCGCACGCAGCTTTCGACGATGACCACAGCGCCATCGACGATGATGCCGAAATCCAGCGCGCCAAGACTCAGCAGATTGGCGCTGACCTGGTACGCCACCATGCCGCTGAACGTGAACAGCATCGACAGCGGTATCACCATGGCGGTGATGACCGCCGCGCGCAGGTTGCCAAGGAAGATGAACAGCACGGCGATCACCAGCACCGCCCCTTCCAGCAGGTTGCGCTTGACCGTGCCGATGGCCTTGTCCACCAGCGCCGTGCGGTCGTAGACGGTGATCGCCACCACGCCCGGCGGCAGGCTGCGGTTGATGACGGCCATCTGCTTGTCCACCGCCTGCGAGACGGCGCGGCTGTTCTGCCCTATCAGCATGAAGACGGTGCCGAGCACCACCTCGCGCCCGTTCTCGGTGGCGGCGCCGGTGCGCAGTTCGCGGCCGATATCGACATCAGCCACATCGCGCACGCGCACCGGCACGCCGTCGGCGGTGCGCAGCACGATGTTGCGGATATCTTCCAGCGAGCGCACCTGGCCCGGCGCGCGTACCAGCAGCTGTTCGCCGCGCTTTTCGATGTAGCCTGCGCCGGCGTTGCCGTTGTTGCGGTCCAGCGCCGTCACCACGTCCTGCAAGGTCAGGCCATATGAGGCCAGGCGTTGCGGTTGCGGCGCCACCTGGTATTCCTTGGCGTAGCCGCCGATGGAGTTGATCTCGGTGACGCCCGGTACGTTGCGCAGCTGCGGCTTGACGATCCAGTCCTGGATTTCGCGCAGGTCGGTCGGCGTGTAGGGGCGCCGTCGGCTTTCTTCGCATCCGGCCTGGCCTCCACGGTCCACAGGTAGATTTCTCCGAGGCCGGTGGAAATCGGCCCCATGGACGGCGTTACGCCAGCCGGCAGCTGGCCGCGCGCCTCCTGCAATCGCTCACTGACCATCTGCCGCGCGAAGTAGATGTCGGTGCCGTCCTTGAAGACGACGGTGATCTGCGACAGGCCATAGCGCGACAGGGAGCGCGTTTGCTCAAGGCGCGGCAGACCGGCCAGCACCGTCTCCAGCGGGAACGTCACGCGCTGCTCGGTCTCCAGCGGCGAGTAGCCGGGCGCCGAGGTGTTGATCTGCACCTGCACGTTGGTGATGTCCGGCACGGCGTCGATGGGCAGCTTGTTGTAGCTGTAGATGCCCAGCGCCGCCATCGCGGCGACCATCAGCAGGACCAGCCAGCGCTGATCGATGGCGTAGCGGATGATACGTTCAAACATGATCGCCTCCCGCGTTAGTGCGCATGCTCGGCACTACCCTTGCCCAGTTCCGCCTTCAGCACGAAGCTGTTGGCGGAAGCGTAGGTGGCGCCAGCCGGCACGCCTTGCAGGATTTCGGTCAGCTTGCCGTCGCTGCGGCCGAGCGTGACCGGCTGCACGACAAAGCCCTTGGCGTTGCGCACGAAGATGGCTGGTTGGCCGTCCACCGTCTGCACCGCGCCGGCGGCCACCGTGACGGCGGCCGCACTGAGGCCCGATTGCACGTCGACGTTGACGAACAGGCCCGGACGCCATGCCCGTTCCGGATTGGACAAGGCCACGCGAGCGTTGGCGGTGCGGGTCTGTTCGCCCAGCAGCGCGCCGACGTAGGTGATCTTGCCGCTGGCCTGCGCGTCGAAGGCGCTGGCGCGCACGATGACGGTTTCGCCGACGCGCACGCGGTTCAGGTCTTGCGGCGGCACGGCGAAATCGGCCAGCACGGTGGACAGGTCGGAGATGGTGAAGACGTTGGCGTCCTCCTTGATCGCTTCGCCGAGGGCGAGGTGCTTTTCCATCACCACGCCGTCGAACGGGGCGCGCAGTTCCAGCTGATTGAGCTTTGCGCCCGCCGCCGCCCCCGCGCCCAGAACGCTGAGCTTCTGTTTGGCGTTCTGCACGGCGATCTCGGCTTCGTTCATCGCCTGTTTGGCTTGCAGGTAGTCCTGTTCGGCGGAGATTTTGTCTTGCCACAGTTTGCGTTCGCGTTCCAGCGTGGTGCTGGCCAGCGCCAGCCGACGTTGCGCGGACAGCAGTTCGCTGCGCTGTTCGGACAGCGCGCTGCTGGCCAGCACCGCCAGCAGCTGCCCGCGCTTGACGGTTTCGCCCAGCTCCGCATGCACCGCGATCACCACGCCGGCCAGCTTGGGCACGACGTGCGCGGTACGGTCTTCATTGAAGCGGATTTCGCCCGGCAGCGTGAGGATGGTGCTGATGTCCGCCGGCCCGGCCTTCGCCAGCGTGATTCCCGCCGCCGCAATCTGCGCCTCGTTCAGCAGCACGGCGTCCAGTGCGCCGTCTGCATGCGCGGCGCCTGCCTGCGCTTTACCCTCGCCTGACGCACGTCCCGCCACGCCATCCGCGGCGCCATCCGCCGCCACCCCGGCATGGCGGCCGGCGCTGCCGATCCCGCGATTGTCCGCGCCGTGGCCATGGCCATCATCGCCATGCGCGTCGCCGCCGCGCGGCTTGAGGATGAGCGCCGCCAGCAGCAACGCAACTAGCGCCATGACGGCGATGGTGATTTTCTGCTTCTTACTCATGTTCCGCTCCCAGGATGCGCGAGATGGCGGCTTGCGCGCGATGCGCATCGGCCAACGTGGTGAGGTAGTGCGACTGCGCCTGCAACAGCGTGCGCTGCGCATCCAGCACATCGAGGAAACCGAACTTGCCATACTCGAAACCGGTGCTGGCCGCCTCGTAAGCGCTCTGCGCGCCCGGCAGAATCTCCTCCTGCAAAGCCAACGCCTGCGCGCGCGCCGCCGTGTACTCCTCGCGCGCCTGCACCAGCTCCGCCTCCAGCCGGGCCGCCGCCGCCGCCACGCCGTCGCGCGCCTTGTCCACCTGCCGCGCCGTCGCCAGCACCGCCCCCTGATTGCGATCGAACAGTGGCAACGGCAGCGACACGCCAAACACCGCCTGCGTGCGCCCCAGCTCCTCCGAACGCTTGCTGCCGATGTTCAGCGCCACGTCCGGCGAGCGACGCGACAGCTCCACCTTGGCCAGCGCCTGCCGGTGCTCCAGCTCCGCGCGCGCCACCTGTAGCGCCGGCGCCTGTTCCAGCAACGCGCGCTGCGACGCCAGCGGCGGCAGCTCCGGCAGCGCGGCTATCTCGCCGGACACCGACTCGAAGCGCGGCGCCGGATTGCCCCACAACGACGCCAGCCTGGCGCGCGCCGTCACCAGCGTGGCATGCGCCCGGATCAGGTCCAGCTTCACCGTGGACGCGGCCACCTGCGCGCGCGTCTCCTCCACCGGCGACACCTTGCCCGCCACCACCCGTCGCCCGGTGGCGCTGGCCGCGCGCAAGGCCAGCGCGGACGCCTGCTGGGCCAGGCGCAACTGCTCCTGCGCCGCCAGCACCGCGAACCACGCCGCCGCCGTCTCCGCGCGCACCTCGGCGCGGCGTTGCGTCAACAACGCCGCCACGCCATCGCGGCCACGCTGCGCAGCCTGCACGCGCGCCGCGCGCTTGCCGCCCAGTTCCAGCGGCTGACTCAATTGAATGGTGGTTTCACGCGTATCGCGCCGCGTATCGACGCGCTCCATGGACAGCGCAGGATTGGGCAGCAGGCCGGCTTGCCGCACCATGCCGTCCTCGGCCAGCAGATCATGGCGCGCCGCCGCCAGTTCGGGATGGGCGCCGTCCGCCAGCGCCAGCGCCGCCGCCAGCGTCAAAGGCACGGACGGCTCGACCACGGCCTGCGCGCACGCAGGCACCGCCGCCAGCCATAGCGGCAATAACAATTTATACATCGAATTCTCCGGTTATCAGGACAGGAATTCGACGAGACATGAAAGGAAAAGGATCAGGCCTCGCCGCGCTCAGGCAACGAAGAACCAGTCGGGCCGCGGCGGCCCGTCGGCAATGTAGGAGTGGTAATGCAGCGCGCCCGGCGGCGCGGATCGACGGCCGGCGCCGCCGTGAGCACCGCCTCGGCAAAAGGCGCCGAGGCCTGCACCGCGTGGTGGCACACCTCGCAATCGCCATGCTTGGACAGCTTGCCGCCGTCCTCGTCACCGGCTTGCGCCTGGTGTTCATGGCCGTGGTGGCCGAAATGCGCGACCTTGCTCGCCTCATGCTGGCAATAGACGGCCGCCATCGACCAGGAATACTGGATCGGCAAAATCGTCAGCAGCAGGATGAGCATGATTTTTTTCACCCGGCTATTGTAGCAGCCATCAGCTTTTTGACGTCAGCCATAATATTTTGGGCTGGAAGCGCTGCCAGCGGCGGTGCGTAACAAGCTTGTCATATCCACTAATTACTCTATGGCCTTTTTCCAACTGACCAACGGATAACGACATGCACCTCCTCCCCGCCCGCCCCCTGATCCTGGCCCTGAGCATCGCCGCCGCGCTGAGCGCCTGCGGTGGCTCCGACCATGAAGAAGCGCTGGTCATCCCCGCCGCGCCGGCCGACCAGGGCGCGGCGGAAGTGGTGGCCGTGCCAGCGGCCACCGCCTTCGTCGACACCGCCGCCACCAACGTGCGCGGCGACGCCCGCTACGCCACGCTGGCCACCAACGCCGGCGTGCGCGTGCTGGGCGGCATGCTTGCCATCTGGAAGCCGCTGACCGAAATCGTCGACGCCGGCGTCACCGCCCCGGCGGTGGACGGCTTCCCGGCCGTGACTGCATCGACCTGGACCGGCGTGCCAAACGACGGCACGCCGGACGGCACCGTGCTCAACGCGGCCATCCACCAGGCCAATATCGACTACGTGGTCAAGGCCACCAGCAACCGCAGCGCCGAGCAGGCCGTGCAAGCCTACCTCGACGACCGCCGTGGCAAGGCCTACAGCATCAGCGACGGCATGGGCCCGCTGACCACCGCCTGGCGCGCAGCGACCCAGCAGACCACCACCATCACCGAGGTGGCGGCCGACGCCACCACCAAGGCCTACAACGACGGCGGCAACAACACCGGCGTGGCCGGCAGCGCCAACGCCAGCTTCGGCAACGTGGTCGACCTGACCAACCTGATCGGCAACAACGCCTCGACCGAGCCGGCCAAGCGCTTCTACAAATACGCCCGTCCGTACCGCTGGAGCACCAGCGTGCAGCTGCTGCCGGCGCTGGTGCCGGCCAAGAGCGCGACCCCGGCCACCGACGGCGGCTTCACCAGCGGCCACTCGGCCGAGGCGACCCGCGTCGCGGTGGCCATGGCCTACGCCGTGCCGGAGCGCTATCAGGAAATGCTGAGCCGCGGCCTGGAGCTGGGCGAGATGCGCATCATCGCCGGCATGCACTCGCCGCTGGACGTGCTGAGCGGCCGCATCCTGGGCCAGGCCAGCGCCGCCGCCAACCTGGCCGATCCGGCCAACGCCGCCAAGAAAGCCGCCGCCGTCGCCCAGGCGCACACCACGCTGATGGCCGCCACCAACACCACCGCCGACACCTTTGCCAGCTACGCGCAATCCGGCACCAAGGCCAACGACCGCTTCTCGGACTACGCCACCAACAAGGCCAACTACCTGCGCCGCAGCACCTACGGCTTCCCGCAGATCGCCGCCGCCAACGCGCCGGCCGTGGTGCCGAAGGGCGCCGAGGTGCTGCTGGAAACCCGCCAGCCCTACCTGACCGACGCCCAGCGCCGCGTGGTGCTGAAAACCACCGCGCTGCCGTCGGGCTACCCGGTGATGGACGATGCTGAAGGCTGGGGCCGCCTGAACCTGTTCGCGGCCGCCGACGGCTACGCCGCGTTCAGCGGCAACGTCACCATCGTCATGGATGCAGCCAAGGGCGGCTTCAATGCGGTGGATCGCTGGCGCAACGACATCAGCGGCTCCGGCAAGCTGGTCAAGCAAGGCACGGGCACGCTGAAGCTGGTCGGCGCCAACAGCTGGACCGGCGGCACCGAGCTGAGCGCGGGCACCTTGCAGGGCGACTCGGTGGCGGCCTTCGGCGCCGGCGACGTCTACAACAGCGGCGGCACGCTGGTGGCCAACGCCCCGGCTGCGCTCAAGCTGGCCGGCAAGTACACGCAGCTGGCCGGCAGCACCACGCTGGAGCTCGACATCGGCGCCGCGGCGGCCGGCAGCCAGGGCACGCTGGCCGTGAACGGCACCGCCACCATCGCCGGCGGCACGCTGCGCATCAAGTTCGCCAACGGCTACAAGCCGAAGGCGGGCGACGTGCTGAACGTGATCAGCGCCGGTAGCCTCAAGGGCAAGTTCAGCACCATCACCGTGGACGGCTTCAGCAACGTCACCGCCAACTACAGCGCCAACGGGCTGACGCTGACGCTGGGCTAAGCGGCACAGCGGCACAGCGGCGCGTCGGCGATGTATGATGGCAACATCGTCCATCTGCCGATCGCGCCATGAACCAAGCTGAACTCGATCTCTTCAACGACAAGCTCGACGCCCACGCCAAGGAAGTGGAGCGCTTTCACGGCGAGGTGGCCAACGTCACGCGGCAGATCGCCAACTGCGACAAGCTGGTGCGGCTGGCAAATACCGGCCTGAGCCAGATCGACCACAAGATCGCCGAAGCGGTGCGGGTCAGCGCCGAAGCGCGCGCGATTGCCGACGAAGCTGGCGCGCAGGCCAGCGCGGCGGCCACCACCGCCACCCAGGCGGCCGTCGGCGCCATGGTCGCGCAGCTGCAGGACGCCACCGAGGCGGCGCGCAAGACCAGCCTGTCGCTGAACATCCTGCAATTCAAGACCGGCGGCTGGATCGCCGTCTACACGGTGCTGGTCCTGCTATGCTGCCTGGCCACCGGCGCGCTCACCAGCTGGGCGCTGCGCGGCAACGCGCTGACGCCGGAACAAGCGCACTATGTCGAACTGGGCAAGGCGCACGAAGCGCTGCTGGCCAACGCCAGCGATCGTGAACTGAAGCAGATCACCGCCATCCGCAACCGTCCGCCGAAAAAGGATCAGGACAAATAAATGTAATCGTTGCGCCGCCGCGCCTCTAAAACAAATCCGGGGTCAGATACCGTCTTGAATAGCAAGCCCTTTTGAAAGGTAATTGGCGTCAAAGGGCTTGCCGGTACGAATGACACCGTAGATGAGATGCACGAGCTTATGCATCACGGCGCCGATCACGGCTTTTTTCGCCATGCCATTATTCGCCAGGCGCTGGGCAAACTGGTGTAGTAGCGGGTTGTGGCGGCTTGCCACCATGCCGGGCATATAAAGCGCGGCGCGCATTGAGGTGCTGCCCTTGCGGCTGATGGTGGTGCGCCCCCGAAGCGAGGTTCCTGAGCTGCGCTGGCGTGGCGTCACGCCGAGAAATGCCGCCAAGGCCTTCGCGTTGCCGAAGCGCCGAATGTCGCCCAACTGGCCCAAGATGCGAGCTGCGGTGGTGTTACCAATGCCTGGAATACTGGTGATGAGCTGCGCGTCGTGCTTGAGGCCGGGATGGCGGTCGATGTGGTCATCCACGTCGTCTTCCAGTTGCTTGATCTCGGTGTCAAACCAGGCAATGAGCAAGCGCGCGTGCTCAGCCACCTCGCCCATGCCGCTGGCCTCATAGCTTTCCAGCCGGTTGCGTTCCTGCTGGCGCATATCCTTCAGAGCCAGTATCCGCTGCGACCACGCACGCAACTGACGTTGCTCCAGCGGAGCGGGCGCCCACGTTGCCGGCGCCATCGCCGCGCAGTAACGTGCGATCAATGCTGCGTCCGCCTTGTCGGTTTTATTGCGCAGGTTCTCGCTCTGGCCAAAGCCCTTGATGCAGCCCGGATTGACTACGCTCACGGCAAGCCCGGCATCATAAAGCGTGGTCGCCACCTCCTCGAAATACACACCGGTCGCTTCCATGCAGACCCGTAATGCCGCCTTGGGTAACTTGGTCTTGTCCAGCCATTCCAAGAGCAGCTGATGGCCTGCGGCAGAGTTATCTATGACCTTGCTCTTGATCTTGCCGTTCACTAGCAGGGCCACGTCGAGCTTTTTCTTGCCGACATCGATCCCCACGATTGCTGTTGAGCTATCCATTTTTGACCTCTCTCGTATGCGGGCTTACGCGCGAGGCGATGACCCAAGATACCGTTCGGACTTTTAAAATGAAACAGGCAGGGGCACCAATCTGATAATCATCTAGCCGTCCTCCCTCCGGCCAAGCCGAGGAATAAAGTCACGGTACGAATCCGAACTTTATCAAGGAGGACGTCATGTTATTTTGTGGCATTGATCTTCATTCCAACAACTGCCTTGTCGTCGTCTCCGACGACAACGACAAGGTCGTGTACTCCAAGCGCTTACCCAACGATCTGGCAACCATCTGCGCAGCGCTCAGTCCGTATCAGCAGGAGTTATTCGGTGTGGTCGTGGAGTCCACGTACAACTGGTACTGGTTGGTTGACGGCTTAGTGGCAGCTGGATACTCGCTCCACCTAGCGAACACCACTGCGATAAAACAATATGATGGTCTCAAGCATCGCGGTGATGAATCCGATGCCCGTCATCTGGCTCACATCCTCCGTCTCGGGCTACTGCCCGAAGGCTACATCATGCCTCAACCTGTTCGCGCCGTTCGGGACTTAGCTCGTAAGCGTATGCAGTTAGTCCAGCAACGCACAACCCAGCTCGTGTCCATACAAACCTGTTTGATGCAGCAAACAGGTAGCGCAGTCGCCGGCAAGGATATCAAGCGACTGACCTGCGCCATTGTCGATGACATGTCATTAGATCCGGGCACGACACTCGGTATCAAAGCGAATCTTTTCGTACTTCAGGCGCTTCAAAAGCAGATCGATATAGTTGAAGAAGTTTTGGCTGCATACTGTCACGGCAATCCAGAATACAAATTGCTAACCAGCGTGGCAGGAATTGGCCCCATCCTCGCAACGATCATTCTTCTTGAGACCGGAGAGATCGAGCGTTTTGCTGATGCTGGCAACTATGCATCGTACTGCCGGTGCGTCAGCAGTGCGCATATCTCGAATGGAAAAAGAAAGGAGAAGGCAACACCAAGAACGGTAACCGTTACTTGGCATGGGCCTACGTCGAGGCAGCTAATTTTGCCATCCGCTATTGCGAGCCCGCCCGTAAATTCCATCAGCGGAAAAAAGCGAAGCGGAACAACGTTGTCGCCATCAAAGCGGTGGCGCATAAGCTGGCCCGCGCCTGCTTTCACATGTTAAAAACCGGAGAGAGATTTTCCATCGAACGCTGTTTTACGTAGATTGGCAACGGCCGGCAAGCCATAACGTGGGTTGGATATGAAGCCAGGAATCTGATTGGATGCCGCGCTGTCTGCCATCACCTTTGAGTAGGAAATGAGTCGCCCGGATTGTGAGCCACAAAGGTCTGGAGCCGCTTAGCGGTAGCCATGAAACTGTCCTAATCAATTGGACGCAAGACGGTACCGAGATGCTTCTGGGGCGGTAAAAACTGCCAGGGCAGCAGCCGCTTCGCTATCTGCTGCTTGATCCATATGGGTGACTGGTGCGATTCACGCAACCAGCTAACGAAGCACAGGGTGCGGTGTTAGAGATGTCGGCAAAGGTGATGGCTAAGTTATTGAAGTTGATCGCGAGGTATGCGAGGAAAGCATTCGCGCTCTTGACTGTGGACGGCTAATGGGTGACCCACGGGCTCAATGGCCCAAATTCTGATCGGCATCACCCTGCCTGACCACCTCCGTCACTTTATCCGATGATGGGGCGGTATGCTCAATATACGAGGTCTGACATTCGCACACGGGCTCAACTGCTACGGAGTTGAGCCCGTGTGCGAATGTCAGACCTGACCCCGGATTGCGAGCTTAGTGGGCGGCTTTGGCGCGGATTTTGGCGACGTCGCGTTCCGAGACGCTGCCGGCGCTGTTGGTCCAGCCTTGACGCAGGAACGTGGCCAGCGTGGCGACTTCGGCGTCGCTGAGGCGGCGCGCGAAGCCTGGCATGACCAGGATCGACGGCGCTTTCTCGGTCGACGGCGTGCGCGCACCGTGCAGGATGACGTTGACCAGCGCCGTCGGATTGTCGGCGTTGATGACCGTGGCGCCGTCCAGCTCAGGGAAGACGCGCGACGCTCCTTTGCCGTTCACGAAGTGACAGGCCGAGCAGTTGTCGAGGTACAGGCGCTCACCCAGCGACAGGTTGACGGCGGCGGTCAGCTTGCGCGCGGTCTCATCCTTGCCCTGCGGCTTGACGGCCGGACTGCGCGGCGGCGCCGGCGGCAAGGCCTTGAGGTAGGCGGCAATCGCGCTCAGGTCGTCTTCTCGCAGGTGCGAGGTGCTGTGCTCGACCACGGCCGTCATTTCACCGGCTACCGCCGAACCGTGGTTGCGGCCCGTCTGCAGGTAGTCGACGATCTGCGCCTCGCTCCAGCGCGGCATGCCGCGCAGCGAGGGCACCGGCCAGTCGTTCAGCTCGCCACCGGCGAGGAAGGCCGACTGGCCGCTGTTGCTGGCCTTCTCGTTCATCGCGAAGCCACGCGGCGTGTGGCAGCTGGAGCAGTGCCCCAGCCCTTCGACCAGGTAGGCGCCCTGCTTGACCTTGTCGCTCCAGCCGGCTTGCGCGACGAACGGCTTGGTGTCGGCGAAGAAGTAGTTCCACACGCCCATGCCCCAGCGCATATTGAACGGGAAGCTCATCTTGGTCGGCGGCGGCGTGTAGTCGGACGCTTTGACGCCCGCCTGGAAGAAGGCGTACAGCGCCTTCATGTCGGCGTCGCTGACCTTGGCGTAGCTGGTGTACGGCATGGCCGGGTACAGGTGCGTGCCATCGGGCTTGACGCCCTTGCGCACGGCGTCGGCGAATTGCTGCTCGGTGTAGGCGCCGATGCCTTTCTGCTTGTCCGGCGTGATGTTGGTCGAGTAGATGATGCCGTGACCGCTATCGATGGCCAGGCCGCCGGCAAACGCCGGCTTGCCCTGCGCGCTGTGGCAGGCGATACAGTCGCCGGCGCGCGCCAGGTATTCGCCGCGCTGGATCAGCGCCGGGTCCGGCGCCGCGTGGGCCACGTTGACGGCCGCGCCGGCCAGCGCCAGCACCGTGGTGGTCAGGAATTGCGTCAGTTTGTTCATCATGCTTGCACCAGCGGGCCAGGGTTTTTCAGGTATTGCTTCTTGATCGCTTCGGCGGCGAACAGCGTGATGGCGCCGATGGTCGCGGTCGGATTGGCCTGGAAGTTCTGCGGGAACGCGTTGCCGCCCGGTACGAACACATTGTGCACGTCCCACGATTGCAGGTAGCGGTTCAGCGCCGAGTCGCGCGGCGAATCGCCCATGATGGCGCCGCCCACGTTGTGGGTCGACACGTACTTGGTGATGTCCCAGTGCGAATCGAGCGACAGGAAGTTTTCGTTGATATGGTCCGGGCCCAGTTCCTTGGCGATGCCGAGCACGATGTCGCGCAGGTAGCGTTGCAGCTTCAGCTCGTTCTGGCGCCAGTCGAAGGTCATGCGCAGCAGCGGCTGACCCCATGGGTCCTTGTAGTTCGGGTCCAGATCCAGGTGGTGGCCGCGGTAGGACATGCAGGTGGTGGTGATGCCGATCTTCATCGAACGGCCATACCAGTCGACCATGCCTTCTTTCCAGCCCCTTGCCCCAGCCCGGCGTGCCCTTCGGCAGCGCGGTGCCGATCGGCGCGCCGGTCGCCTGCGAGCTGTGGATCTTGGCGCCGCCGATGAAGCCGAGCTTGATGCCGTCTTCAAAGTTGCCTGGCGAGATGTCGTTGAACATTTCGCCGGTGGCGCCGGCGGTAGCGAACGGGTTGAAGTGCTTGTCCTTGAAGAACAAGGTGGCGTCGCCGTTGCTGAGGAAGGCGTAGTTGCGGCCGATGGTGCCGGTCTCGGTCAGCGGGTTGTAGATCTGGCCGATGCCCGACAACATCATCAGGCGCACGTTGGCGAACTGGAAGCTCGACAGGATGACGATCTTGGCCGGCTGGAACACTTCATTCTTGTTCTCGTCGACGTAGGTGACGCCCTTGGCGGTCTTCTTGTCGGCGTGCAGGTCGACGCGGATGACGTTGGCGTTGGTGCGCATGCTGAAGTTCGGCATGCGCTTGACCACGTCCAGAATCGTCGTCTGCGGCGAGGCCTTGGAGTAGTTCAGGCATGGGTACTTGGAGCAGTAGCCGCAGTAGTTGCACGGCGCCAGCTGCGCGCCGTACGGGTTGGTCCAGGCCTGCGAGACGTTGGCCGACGGGTTAGGGAACGGGTGGTAACCCATCTTCTTGGCGGTCTCGGCAAACAGCGAGCTGTTGTAGGTGTCGTGCAGCGCCGGCAGCGGGTACGGGCTGGAGCGCGGGCCTTCGAACGGATCGCCGCCCGGCTGGATCACGCCTTTCAGGTTGCCGGTGTTGCCGGACAGGCCGCAGATCTTGTCGAACTTGTCGAAATACGGTTCGATCTCGTCCCAGGTGAACGGGAAGTCCTTGATGCGCATGTCCGGATCGAGCGTGCCGCGCTTGTAGGCGTGGTCGGCGTAGGTCTTGAGCTTGATGTCGGTGGTGGTCGGACGGATCAGCACGCCGGTCCAGTGCAGGCCGGAGCCGCCGACGCCGGTGCCGGGCGCAAACGCGCCCCACTTGCGGGTCGGCAGCGCGGTTTCGCTGTCGTTGTAGCGCACCGTCAGCGCCGCTTCGCGCGGGGTGGCGAAGACTTTGTTCTTGATCGCGTAGGCGTACTGGTCGGCTGGTTTCGGGTAGGCGAAATCTTCCGGCGGACGGTCCGGGCCGCGTTCCAGCGCGCGCACTTTCAGACCTTCCTTGGCCAGTTCGATGGCCATGATCGAGCCGGCCCAACCGAGGCCGACGATGACGACGTCGACTTCGTCGTTAGTAATGTTTGCCATGATGTTCTTTCTGTTTTTAAGCGCCGCTGTTAAGCGCGTTTGCCGCTGACGCTGACGGGACCCAACGGATACTTCACGTTGTGCGTGTCCACCCATTCGGTGAAGGCAGCGCGGGCGCCCGGGAAGCCGATCGCCACCCATGCCTTCATGTCCTTGTTGCCGCCGTACATAGGGTCGGCCAGGTAGCCGTTCTTGGCGTCGCCCAGCAGCTGGTTGAAGAACGACGACGCCTTCAGCGCCGGCTCGCCCAGGTCGGCAAAGCTGATCTCGTTCTTTTGCAGCGCGGTCAGCAGGCCATCCTTGTCGGCGTCCGACAGTTGCTCGAACTGCTTGCCGTGCTTTTGCTTGGCGTACTGCTGGGCCAGCTTGATGCCGGCCCGGTAGTTCTGCTGCGGCGTCATCGTGCCTTGGAAGCCCAGCGTCGGCGCCGGATTTTCCGGGTGCGGGCCGTCCATATAGACGTCATCGCCGAGGCCGTTGTGCAACTGCTGGTCGATAAACACCGGCACATTGGTTTCCAGCGCGCCGGGACCGCGGCCTTCGGCCGGGATCAGGCGGTCGCAGGCGGCCAGAATGAACTGCCATTCGGGCGCCGAGAAAAACACCGGCTGGTACTGGTTGAGCTGGACGTTTTCCAGGCCGTCGGCATGCGCCTGACGGACCAGAGGGATGGATGCGATGGGAACGGCCGCTGCGGTGGCCATGAGAATAGTCCGTCGCGAGGGACTGAATTTGCCTGAGGACATAGGTAGCGAATTTTGAGTTTTGGGGAGGGAGACACCCGTAAGCAAGAGGCTGCAGCGGGCGGTAAAACTTGATCTAGCGCAAAAACTGAAAACAGTTTAAAGCAGTTTTATTACATCGTCAAACTATTCATTGATAAATAGACGGCCTGACCACGCAACAATTGGCCTGACCAATTTCGGCCGAGACTATACCAGAATGTAGCGAGAATGACAGTGTGCCGACTACTTACGTAGGGATAGGCGTGGACTCATGCCAAAGCGGGATGGCGGCATATGGCCCGCCGTGGCGCGGCGCCGGACAGATAGCGTATAGTCATGCAGAATATCCTACGCACGAGAGAGAGCAGCCATGAAAACGCCCGCACTGAAAGTTGCCGCCGCTACCATGCTGGCGCTCGCCGCAGCCGGCGCCAGCGCCGAGGCCAACGTCACCTATATCAACACGGCCGAGATGACCGACGTGCCGCGGCATTACAAGGATCTGGAGACGATGGAATTCACCTTCACCGAACTGCTGAAACAGCTGTCCGGGCAACTGCCAGCCGGCCAGGTGCTGAAGGTGGAATTCCTGGACATCGACCTGGCGGGCGACGTTTTCCCACGCGTGCCGGTACGCGACATCCGCGTCACCAAAGGCCAGGCCGACTGGCCGCGCATCCATCTGCGCTACAGCATCGAGCAGGATGGCAAGGTGATCCGCAGCGGCGAGAAAAAACTGGCCGATCCGAATTACCAGCAGGGCATCAATATGTACAACCAGGATCTATACGCCTATGAAAAGCAGATGCTCGACACGTGGTTCCGTAAAGAGATCCTGCCAGCGAAGCCCTAGTGATGTAAGCACATGGCGAATTCATCCTCCCGATCCCTTGATTACGTCGACGCCATTGAAGAAATGAAATGGCCTGAACTTCGTGCACTTTGGATAAAGATTAAAGATGGCAATACACCCGGCTGGGATCCTGGGAAGGCTTTGGAACATCTAATCGTACGTGCTTTCAGGCTTTCCAAGCTGGATGCGGAGTACCCCTACGATGTCCCCCCGGCGGCAAACCGCTTGAGCAAATTGATGGCGTCATTTACTTTGAGGGACTGGTCTTTCTCGTTGAAAGCAAAGACACGAAGAGTGAAGACATCTCCGCGATTGCCAAGTTAAAAATGCAATTGGATCGTCGCCCAGCAACAGTCTTCGGTATGATTTTTCTGACAGGCCCTCTGACAATGCCAGCTATCGAACTGACTTCAATTACCCCGCCTCATCGCATTCTGCTCTGGCAGACACAGGACATTGAAGCCGCAATAAAGGCAAAAAATTTCCGGGCTGCGTTACAGCAAAAATATCGTAAGCTCTGTCGATATGGATTGATCGATGGTTCGTCTCACTGGCGTGATTTGGAGGTATGAGATGCAGACCGAAACTGCCCTGATATTTGTGGTTGAGGGTGCAAATGATGCCATGTTGCTCCGTAAAGTATTGCAACTGTGCATACCTGGCCTATCATCCCGCTTCTTTGCAGCGCAAGGCAAGATGATGCTAGCCTCGGTAGCGCGCAATATTGCAGCAGAACTCGGTAGTCCAATCATGGTGGTGGGCGATACAGACTCCCCCGACCAAGTCGAGGCTCAGCGCTTTAGAAACGATCAACTCGAAGCGCTGTCGATGCTTTTGCCACCAAATCTTGTTGATGCCTTCGCTTTCTCACCTGATCTCGATCACGTTGTTGCTGAAGCTATGCAGATAGAAATTGCAGCATCCAAGCATAAGAAGATTCAAGCGCTGGAACAGGCCGTCAGCCAGGCTTCCGCAGAACAGCTGCGCGCAGATAAGCAGTTGGGACAATTTCTACAGGCAGTCGAACGACTATGGGCAGTAATTGCGCCGGAACAGCAAACTCTCATCGAGCCAGCTGCAGTTTGATGACATGAGAACGTAAAAAAAGCGGAGCTAACTCAATAGCTCCGCTTTAGTTTCTTGCGCGGCGTGGTCTATTCGATATTAGAACGGAATATCGTCATCCATATCCGAGAAGTTCGGCGCTGGACGTGGGGCCGGGCGTGGTGCCGGGGCCGGTGGCGCCATTTGCGGACGCGGGGCCGGGGCCTGGCGCTGTGGTGGGGCTTCGTAGCCACCGCCGCCGTAGCCGCCGCCATCGTCCATGTTGTCGCCGCCGCCCATGCCGGAACGGCCGCCCAGCATCTGCATGTTTTCCGCGATGATGTCGGTTGCGTATTTCTCTACGCCGTCCTTGTCGGTGTACTTACGGGTCTGCAGGCGGCCTTCAACGTAGACCGACGAACCTTTCTTCAGGTACTGGCCGACGATTTCCGCCAAGCGGCCGAAGAACGAAATACGGTGCCACTCGGTCTGCTCTTTCTGCTCGCCGGTGTTGCGGTCTTTCGATTTGTACGAGGTCGCCACCGCGATGTTGGCGATCGCATCACCGCTAGGCATGTAGCGAATTTCCGGATCGCGACCCAGGTTGCCGACGATGATGACTTTGTTAACTGATGCCATTTTATTAAAACTCCAATGTGTTCGGCGAAAGTAGAAGTTTAGCTCACTTTTGCCCTGATACCCCCGGATTTCGTGCGCGCCGTCTTGCGAAAGCTCAAACGTCCGCCTCGCCAGCCTGGTGGAACACCAGATCCTCGACCTTCTTGCCGTTGCACAGGTGGCTGTCGATGATGCGGTCCATATTCTCCGGCGTGACGTTGTAGTACCACGTGCCGTCCGGCTGCACGCACATCACCGGCCCGCCCTTGCAGGCGGCAAAGCAGCTGACACGGCTGCGCTTGACCCGCAACGGCCCTTCGTTCAGGCCGGCGGCCTTGAACTTGTCGCCCAGGCTGTCGAACAGCGCCTGCGAAGCGCCGTCCTGGCTGCAACGCGGGCCGGTGCAGATCAGGATGTGGCGGTAATAGTTGCCGATTTTCGGCTTGACGACCGGTTCGCTCATGCTTCGCCCTCCTCGCTGGCGACAGCCTCGGCTTCCACCGGTTCCGCCAAGGTGTCGCGGATGTAGTCGGCCGGCAGGCGATGCCGCGCCGCCAGCGTGTCGATGCTGTCGCCGGCCGCGTGCTCGGCTTGCAGCGTTTCCAGCCAGCCCAGCAGGCCGGTCGACAGCGAGCGGCCCGCCTTCTCGCCTTCGCGCGTGGCGCCGCCCTCTTCCATGTCGTACTTGTTGGCGTAGCCGCGCGGCGTCACCATCAGGCCGTGGCGCACGAAGGTGTTGCTGTTGCCGATCAGGACGGTGCTGAGCATACCGATGTCGGATTCAGCCATCGCATCGAGCGTGGTGAAGACGATGTTCTGGCGACGCCGATAGCCGCTCTTGACGATGGCCACCGGCGTGTCCGGACGGCGGTGGCGCAGGAACAAACGCTGCGCCTCGACGATCTGGCGCGTGCGGCGGCCGCTTTTCGGGTTGTACAGCGCGACGACGAAATCGGCCATGGCCACCGCGTCCAGGCGGCGCGCGATGGTCGGCCATGGCGTCAGCAAGTCGGACAGCGAGATGGCGCAGAAGTCGTGCGTCAGCGGCGCGCCGACCAGCGCGGCGCAGCTGTTCAGCGCCGACGCGCCGGGGATGATTTCAACCTGCACCGCGTCGTCCGGCGTCCAGCCGGCCTGGAACAGCACCTCGTAGGTCGGTCCGGCCATGCCGTACACGCCGGCGTCGCCCGACGAAATCAGCGCCACCTTCTTGCCGGCGCGCGCCGCTTCCAGCGCGCTGACGGCGCGGTCCAGTTCTTCGGTCATCGATTTGCGGATGATCTCCTTGCCTTCGATGAGGTCCGCCACCAGCTTGATGTAAGTGACGTAACCGATGACGACGTCCGATTCCGCGATGGCGTCGCGCGCGCGTTGGGTCATGTGTTCAACCGCGCCCGGGCCGATCCCGACCAGCATGATTTTTCCTGCTTCGCTCATGGTGTTTTCCTTGCGATGGAGATGGTGGCGTTGCGGCCATCGGCTCCTTTGAGTTTATGTTTTTCGACGACCAACGCGGTCATCGGCGTATCCGGTCCTGCGGCCAGCAGCGCCGCCGCTTCACTCACCGACGGCGTGCCGGTGTATTTGCGCACCGTCTCCGACGGATGCGGCACGTCCACCGCCGCCAGTTCGTGCGCTTCGTAGAAGTGCAGCGGCCAGCCGTTTTCCTCGGCCAGCGCCAGCAGCGCCACTTCGTCCTTCTTTAGCGTGATGCTGGCGGCGGCCACCACCTGGTCGGCGCGCGCGCCGGCTGCGGTCAATGCCGCTTGCAGCGCCTCGCGCACGGTTTCCAGCAGCACGCCGCGGTCGCAGCCCAGGCCTACGGTGAACTGTGCGCTCATGCTTCCACTGGCGGGCGATACACCACCAGGCGCTCTTTCAACGCGTCCCAGCGCTCGGCCGGCACGTCGGCGTGCGTCACCCACAGCAGCGCGGCGTAGCGGTCCAGCGGCACTTCATCGAAACGCGTGAAGCGGTGGATGTTTTCCGGCAGCGGCGTCGGGCGCGTCCACCAATCCGGGCTGCCGGCTTCCTGCACGAAGGCGATTGCTTCGCCGTTGACCACGTGCGCGGACACGCGCGTGATGTTGATCTTCGGCGCCTCCACCTTCCAGCCGAGGTGGCGTCCCAGGATATCGACCGGAATCGTGCGGCCAACGTCCGACGCGGTGGTCAGCACCGGCGCCGCGCCAAGCAGGTCGGCCACGCGCTCGCTCCATTCGTTGGCGCCGCCGACGTGACCGGACAGCACGGGAATCACGTACTGGCCGGCGTCATCGACGACGATGATGCCCGGGTCTTCGTCCTTGCTGCGCAGGTGCGGCGCGATCAGGCGCACCACGGCGCCCAGCGAGACGAAGAAGATGATCTGGTCATAGCCTTCAAACAGCGGCGCGATTTCGTCGCGCAGCGCGCCGTCGTAGGCGCGCACGGTGTTGCTGGCCTGCGCGAAGGTGGCGGCGAATTTGGCCGACGTGCAGATGTCCGCTTCCGGCAGGTCGGCGGCCAGGCGCGCCGCCTGCGCGGCGCCGTGCTTGGTGATGGCGACCAGGCATACGCGCGGTGCCGGCTGATGGGTGATGGTGCTCATGCGGTCTCCAGAGGTAAAGGTTGCGGGCTGTCCTTGCGCAGGCAGCCCTTGATGCGTTCACCGCGAATGCGGTGCGGGTGTTTGATAATCAGCAGCGACAGGTAGCTCACCTTGGTGCCGCGCAGTTCAAGAATGTCGTTGCCGCTGTAGCGGCGTTCGTCCGGCGCGCCGACACGTTCGATGAAGTGGGCGCCGGCCAGCAGGTCGCGGCGCTCCATCCAGCCGATCAGGTCATCGAGGATGGGCTTCACTTTCATCAGCACCAGCGTGTCGAAGTCCGGCAGCAGGCGGTCCACCGCGCTGACGCCATAGGCGGCGGGCACGATGGCGACCGTGTCGTCCTGTTCGGAGAACGGTACCGGCACCTGCGCGCAAGCCGCCGTGAACGAATTGACGCCGGCGATGATCCTGGTCGGCACTTGCGCGTCGATGGCGTTGACGGTGCGCGCCAGGTGGCCGAAGGTGGCGTAGGTGCTGGCGTCCCCTTCAACGAGGAACAGCACGTCCCGGCCCTCGTTCAGCCATGGCAGAACGGTTTCGGCGGCCTTCAGCCATGCGCGGCCCAGCTTCTCGCCGTCGTGCGTCATCGGGAACAGCAGCTGCGTATGATGCTCCGGCGGCGCAACGCCGGCGCGCTGCACGATGTCGAAAGCGTAGCTTGGCGTCTTGCCGCTGCGCGCCGGGTAGACCCAGATGGTGTCGCGGCGTTGCAGCGCTTCCCACGCTGCGCGCGTGATCAGGCCAGGGTCGCCGGGGCCGAGCGAGATGCCCCAAAGTGTTCCGGGCTTATTCATCGCCGGCCTCCCTGCGCGCGCAGACGATCCATACCGGATTTTCGGCGGCCATGCGGTGCATATGCAGTATCGGCTTGCTGCGCGCCGCTTGCAGTTGCAGCACGTCCCAGCTGACGCCTTCCATCGCTTGCAGCGTGGCGGTAGCGGTGGCCAGATTTTCCAGCGTGACGAAATTCATTACCAGCGTGCCGTTCGGGCGCAGGCGCTGGATGATGCCGTCGATAAGCCCCGCCAGCTCGCCGCCGGAACCGCCGATGAACACCGCGTCAGGATCGGGCCACGCGTCCAGCCCTTCCGGCGCCTTGCCGAGGAACAGGCTATAGTTGCTGACGCCGAAGGCGGCATGATTCTGGCCGGCGATGGTGTAATCGGCTTCGTTCTTTTCGGTGGCATAGACGTGGCCTTGCGGGCACAGTCGCGCCGCCTCCAGGCCCACGGAGCCGGAACCGGCGCCGATGTCCCACACCACGCTGTCCGCGCGCAGCTGCATGCGCGCCAGGCTAACGGCGCGCACTTCCTGTTTAGTGATCAGGCCTTTCTCGGGCTGGCGTTGCGCGAACTCGGCGTCGGCCAGGCCAAAACGCACCGGGCGCGTGGCGGGCGTAACGCGCCACAGCAGTACCACGTTCAGCGCGGCGAACTTCATTCCGGCCGCGTGTTGCGGCGTCAGTTCGGCCAGCACGCGCTCTTCCGGTTGCAGCAGGTTTTCCGCCACCGCCATCAGGAACTCGTCGCCCAGGCCTTCAGCCAGCAGCAGGCGCGCGATGCGATCTGGCGAATTGTCAGGACTGGTCAGTATCAACAGGCGCGCATGCTGGCGCGCGGCCTGCGCCAGTGCGTACATGCCGTGCGCCGGCGTCGCGCCGCGCTGCCATTCGCCGGCGTCCTTGGCGTGGACGGAGACGATGCGCGCATCCTGCCATGCGAGGCCGATGCGCGCGCAGGCCAGCTGCAACGTCGAGAGGTTGGGCAGGATGTCCAGCGCGTCCACGCACAGGTGCTGCGCCAGATAGGGGGCTATGCCATGGCATAGCGGGTCGCCGGTGGCCAGCACCACGCAGGACAGATTGTCGGTGCGCGCGGCGCGCACCCATTCCGGTACTTCTTTCAGCTTGCCGGTGAGGTCATGGCGCACGGCGCCTTCCTTGAACTCGCGTTCCAGCAGCGCCAGCGTGCGCGCGCCGCCGATGATGACGTCCGCGTTGCGCAGCAGCGCCAGCGCGGTGCCGCTCAAGCTGGCGATGCCGTCATCGAGCACGCCGATCACGCGGCAGGGGTTGGGGTCTTTGATATTCATTCAGGCCTCTGGGAGATGATCTATGCCGACGCGGCCAGCGCTGGCGGGACGTTCTTGCGGGTCGGCGGGTGCGGACCAGACATCGGCCACCTGTACGCCGCTGAAATCGCACACCAGCACACGTAGCTGGAACTTGCGGCCGTAGCGGTCCGGCGCGGTGAGCGTGTCGATGGCGGCTTGCGCCAGCGCGTGGTGGAAGGCGTCGCCGAGGCCGCGTTCCACCATCAGCTCCGCGCCGAAGCGCGCGGTTTCGGCGGCGGCCATGGCGGCGCAATCCTCTTCGCTGGCGCCAATGCGGCGGCCGATTTCGGCCACCAGGTCGGTATCGACTTCGCTGCGGTTGGCGTGGGTGATGGTTTCGCCTTGCGCGATCTTGGTCAGCTTGCCGACCATGACGGCCATCACCACCAGCTGTATGCCCTGCGCCACCACTTCATCCAGCGCATAGCGCAGGAAGTCGCCCATCTGCACGAAGCAGGCGGCCGGCAGTTCCGGGCGCTCGGCGCGCAGCGTGGTCATGGCGAAGGTTTCGGTGCGTCCTCCGGTGGTCAGCGCCACCAGGTTATGGCCGGAGGTGGCCGCCACCTGGATGCCCTGCACGACGCTGGCGCGCCATGCGGCCGTGGAATACGGTTTGACGATGCCCGTGGTGCCAAGGATGCTGATGCCGCCCAGGATGCCGAGTCGCGCGTTGGTGGTCTTCTTTGCCATCACCTGCCCATCCGGCACGCTGACAGTGACTTCGACGCCGTGTTGCGCCAGCAGCTCGGGCGCGGCTTCGCGCAGGTTGTCGGCGATGTTCTTGCGCGGGACAGGATTGATGGCCGGACCGCCGACTTCGAGGCCCAGGCCTTTCATGGTGACCGTGCCAACGCCGTCGCCTGCCACGTAAGTGACCTCGCCGGCCTGGCCTGGCAGCAGGCGCAGGTCGACGGTCATGTGGGCGCCGTCGGTGCAGTCAGGGTCATCGCCGGCGAATTTGATGACCATGGCGTGTGCGTGGTGCTGGTCGCATTGTCCGTCGTGGATGGCGAACGTCACCCGGCTGCCGTTGGGCAGCAGGCTTTCGATTTCTTCCGGCACGCGGCCATGGGCGAGGCCCAGCACCGCCGCACGCGCGGCAGCGGCGGCACAGGCGCCGGTGGTGAAACCGGTACGGGTGCCTTTTTCGGCAGCCGTTTTTTCCTTCATGGCTGGGCCTTCTGACGGGCTTCGGCCAGCGACAGCAGCGCGTGCAATGCGGCGACCACCAGCGTGGAGCCGCCTTTGCGGCCACGGATGACGATCCATGGCACTTCGGTGAGTTCGGCCATCAGGTCTTTGGATTCGGCGGCGGAGACGAAGCCCACCGGCATGCCAACCACCAGTGCCGGCTTGACGCCTTCTTCGCGAATCAGGCGTACCAGCTCGATCAATGCGGTGGGGGCATTGCCGATGCCGACGATGGCGCCGTTCAGCAGGCCTTTGCGGTGGGCTTTGCGCATCGCCTGTACGGCACGCGTGGTGTCTTCGGCTTTGGCGGTTTCGATGACGTCGGCGTCGCTGATAAACTGGTGCGTTTTCATGCCGAAGTGGCCGAGGCGTGGTTGCGAGAGGCCGGAGCAGATCATCTCCACGTCGGCTACCACTGGGGTGCCGCCTTTGAGCATCGCGCTGATGCCGGCTTCCACTGCGTCTGCATGGAAGTCGGTCAGGCCATTGAAGTCGAAGTCGGCGTTGGCGTGGATCATGCGGCGCACGATGGGCCATTGGCCTTCGGTATAGGCGTGCGGGCCGACTTCGGCGTCGATGATGGCGAAGCTGTCATGCTCGATGACCTGACCGGCGCGGGTGAGTTGCTCGGTAACGGTGTTCACGGTGCTCATGCTGGCTGGCCTTTCGCGTGGTCGTGGTCATGGTGATGCGCGTGGTCGTGGTCGTGGCCATGCGCGTGACCATGGGCATGATCGTGGCCGTGTGCGTGGTCATGGGCGTGGTCGTGCCCGTGCGCGTGGTCATGGGCGTGGCCGTGTGCATGGTCGTGTACGTGCGCGTGGTCGTGCCCGTGCGCGTGGTCGTGCGCTTGCGCGTGGTCGTGCGCTTGCGCGGCATCGCCATGGGCGTGGCCGTGATCGTGCGTGTGGGCGTGCGAGTGGCCGTGGCCAAGATCGTGGGCGATTTCGCGATAACTGCAACCGTCGCACGGCAGGCGGCTATCCGGCACGCCGGCGCGCAGGTCTTCCACGCGCTGGTCCATCAGCTCGAAGATTTCCTTCTCAAAGCCGAAATGCTCGCCGCAGGCAAAGCGCATCTGCGGATACTGCACGCGCAGATGCTCCACCTGGCGGTGAATACGCTGCATCAGCGTACCAGTGTAGAGATAATACGGCAGCACCACAACCTGGCGCATGCCCAGCAGCACATGGCGCTGCACAACCTTCTCCAGGCGCGGCCAGGTAATGCCGGTGAACGCCAGGTCCACCAGCTCATGATCGCCCTCCTCCATCAGCCAGCGCGCCATCTTGGCCATTTCGCCATTGGCGCCGCGGTCCGACGAGCCGCGGCCCAGCACCACCACGCCGGTGGTGGTTGGATCAGGCATGTCCAGTGAATTCATCAACTTGCGCAGGCGGCGCTTCAGGATAGCCAGGATAGGATCGCAGGCCGTCAGATGCGGCGCCAGCAGGATCTCAGTCTGCGGGCAAGCGGCGCGCGCCTGCTCGATCGCTTCAGGAATCTCCATCTTCACGTGGCCGGCCGCGTTCAGGATCAGCGGCACCACCAGCACGCGGCTGGACGTCTGCGCGGCCTTCAGCAACGCGGCGTTCATCTCCGGCGGTGCGAATTCGATGAAGCATAACTCAATGCGCCAGTCCGGGCGACGCGCGCGCCACTGCTCGGTGAATTCGCGGATCTCCTGATTGCCGGAATCCTCGCGGGAACCATGGCCGACAATCAGGATGGTGTCGAAGTTAGCTGGGTTCATGCGGTCGCCTTTCTGAAACGATGGGTAAATGTTGGGTCATACAATTTGGAGCGCGCCAGGGTTTCCCAATGCAGCGCGCCCAGTGTGGGGCTGGCGACGATCATCGCCTGGCTCGCAATGCCGGCCTCCCGGCATTTCTGTTTGATGTCCGCCAGCGTGCCGCGAACGATTTTCTGCTCGCCCGGCCAACTGGCCTTGTGCACCACCATCATTGGCGCGTCTTCCGGCCAGCCGGCGGCGCGCAGGGCGGTTTCCACCTTGTGCATCAGCGTGATCGACAGGAAGATGCAGATGGTGGTGCGGTGCGCGGCCAGGCTGGCCAGGTCTTCGCCTTCCGGCATCGGCGTACGGCCTTCAACGCGCGTGAGGATGACGGTTTGCGTCACTTCCGGCAGCGTCATGGATTCGCCGGCGGCGGCCATCGAGGCCATGGCGGACGATACGCCCGGCACCACGGCCCATTCGATGCCGGCGTCGGTCAGCGGGCGCGCCAGCTCGATCAGCGCGCCATACAGTGCCGGGTCGCCGGTTTGCAGGCGCACCACGGTGGCGTGGCGGCTGGCCTGGTCGATCAACCAGGCGGTCATGTCTTCCAGCGTCATGTCCTTGGAGTCGCGGATGGCGCAGCCGGGCGGCGCGTACAGCGTGACGGCGCGGTCGACCAGGGAACCGGCGAACAGCACGGCGCCAGCCTGCGACAGCAGCTTCTGACCTTTGACAGTGATGAGTTCCGGGTCGCCGGGGCCGGCGCCGACGAACCAGATTTTTCCGAGGGTGGTCATGCGGTGGTTACTCCTGATTGTTTGAGTGCGCGCAGTTGTTCGAGCAGCGCGTCGATGCTGCGCGGCGCCGGGCCGCCTGGCAGCACGCCGAGGGCCACCAGTTCCGCGTGCAGCGCGAACGCGGCCGGCGGGCGCTGGCCGGCGGCGCGCAATGTTCCTGCTTGCGCGGCCAGTTGCTGCGCAGGGCCCGAGGCGATGCAGCGGCCGGCGGACATGATGTGAATATCGTCGGCCCAGCGCAATGCGAAGTCGATGTCGTGCGTGGACAGCAGCACCGTCACGCCGCGCGCCGCGAGCCGGTCGAGCAGTACGGCGAGTTCTTCCTGCATTGGCGCGTCGAGGCCTGCCATGGGTTCGTCCAGCAGCAGCACCTCCGGTTCCATGGCCAGGACGCCGGCAATGCAGACGCGCTTTTTCTGGCCGAAGCTTAGTTGGTGCACCGCACGGCGGGCATGGGCGCGCAAGCCTACCGCATCCAGTGCGGTAGCAACGCGCTGGCGCACCTCTTCGTCGGGCAGGCCGAGGTTCAGCGGGCCGAAGGAAACGTCTTCTTCGACCAGTGCGGAGAACAGTTGCCGGTCCGGGTTCTGGAACACCAGGCCTACGCGGCTGCGCAGCGTGGTCAGGCCGTTGCGGCTGTAGTCGAATGGCTGGCCATCATAGTGCAGCGTGCCGGCGTGGGGGCGCAGCAGGCCGTTGAGGTGCTGGAGTACCGTGGTCTTGCCGGCGCCGTTGGCGCCCAGCAGGGCGTAGCGGCGGCCGCGTTGCAGCGTGAGGCCGCACTCTTGCAGGCCGATGCTGCCGTCAGGGTAGGTGTGGCTGACGGCGCGCAGTTCTAGCAGCGCGCTCACAGGCGATCTCCTGCCGCGATGGCGAACATGATGCAGCCGGCCAGCGCGGCGATGGCTTGCTGGCGTGGCGCTTGCGGGTAGGCGGCAGGCAGGAAGCGCAGCGTGCCCTGGTAGGCGCGGGCGTCGGCGGCGCTTTGCAGCGCGGCGGCGCGCTGCCAGACCTGGACTGCCATCTGGCCGGCCAGCAGGCCGGTGGAGCGCCAGGCGTGTTTCCAGCTGCGGTAGCCCAGGCGCGAGGCTTGCGCGGTGACGCTTTCATCCCACGCCTGGCGCAGCACGAACAGCATGCGGTAGCAAAGGACCATCAGGTCGAGCAGCAGTTCGGGCGTATGCAGTCGGCGCAACAGCGCGAGCAGGTGCGGCAGCGGCGTGGTGAGGATGAGGCCCAGCAGCGCGGCCAGCATGGCCAGCGAGCGCAGGGCGGTGTGCTGGATGGTCGGCAGCATGGCTGCGGTCCAGTGCCAGCGGCCGTTTTCGTCGGGGCCGACCAGCATGGTCAGGCAGGAGAGCAGCAGGAAGCCCAGCGGCGGCAGAGCCACGGCGAGGTAGCTGCGCAGCGGCACGCGGGCGGCCAGCAGCGCGGTCAGCATCAGGATGGCGGCCAGCGTGGCCAGCGCCGCCGGGCTTTGGGCGAGCCAGGACGCGACGATGCCGGCGGCTGCGAACAGCGCCTTCGCCGACGGTGCGACATCGCGCCACCGGCTCGCATAAGCCGTCGCTTCAATCAGCACGGCGGTCCTGTGGAAGCGCTGCGGCGCCGACGTCGTGCAACGTGTCCGGTGCTACCGCCAACACGGACGCGGACGCGACGCCAGCTGCGGCGCGGGCGTCGTGCAATGTGTCCGGCGCTGCCGCCAACGTGGACGCGACGCCAGCCGCGCCGGACGCGACGGCCGGGCCGGCAGCGCTGGCGCCGCGCGCGGAGGCGCGGTCGCGGGCGACGGACAGGCCGAGCCAGAAGCCGATGACGCCGGCGCCAATGGCCGCCTGCAACGCGAACAGCAGCGAGGCGATTTCGCCGCTGGCCGGCTCGAACACCGGCGCGAACCACGGCTCGTAGCCCGGTGCGATGTCGCCGATGGCTTGCTGCGCGCGCTCGTCCGCACCGCCAAAGATCGAAGGCGCCTCCGCGCCCGGCGCGGCAGGCGGCGCGCTGACGTACAACAGCGGTAGCACGGTGATCAGCACCACACCGATGGCCAGCATCCAGTTACGCACCTTCATGCGGCCTCCTTGCGTGCGCCGATCGCCATTACCGGCAGCGCGCGCAGTTCGTGCGCATTGAAACGCACCATGGCATTCACCACCAGCACCGTCAGCAGACCTTCACTGATCGCGATCGGCACCTGCGTCAAGGCGAAAATGCCGGCGAACTTGGCGAACGACACGCCAAAGCCGCCCACCGCCGCCGGAAACGCCAGCGCCAGTTGCACGGAGGTGGTCACATACGTCGCCAGATCGCCCAGCGCCGCAGCCAGGAACACCGACACGGAACGCGACAAGCCCATGCCGCCGGCCGCGCGCAGCACGCCGTAGGACACGAATGGCCCGACGATCGCCATCGAAAACACATTCGCGCCCAAGGTGGTCAGGCCGCCGTGCGCCAGCAACAGCGCCTGGAACAGCAGCACCACAAAGCCCACCGGCACCATGGCGGCGGGGCCGAACAGGGCCGCACCGAGGCCAACCCCGGTGGGATGCGAACAACTGCCCGTCACCGACGGCAGCTTTAATGCGGAGAGCAGAAACGCGAACGCCGCCGCCACGCCCAGCAGCATGCGCCGTTCAGGATGGACTCGCAGGTCGCGGCCGATGGAGCGCAAGCCCCAGGCCAGAAAAGGCAAGGAAGCGGCTGCCCACCCCATTGCGTGCACGGGCGGCAAAAAGCCTTCCATGATGTGCATTCGAAACCTCCCGTCGAATGGTCTATACGGACACCAGGCGGGAGAGCGGAAGGACGGTCGACGGGAAGAAGGATGCAGAGAGCCGGTCGACAGCGGCTTCCCCACCCCGGGAATGATGCTGACTTTTTGGGCCGGTATTCTGGCTCGCCTTCGTCCTTCTCCGCGTCTTCCCGCGATTTTTCGCAGTGACATGATGACGGAGTTGTCTGGCTTACAGCAGCGGGGGCTGCACCGGATTTGAACCGGTTTCCCGTTTAACGCCATCCCTGAAGGATACGGCGCACCCAAGGATCGCATCTTACACTAGCCCCAAATGCGTGCCAAGCCGGTATCATGCGTCCTGTAACGTAAAAAAGGACGGGTATGACGGCGCTGGGGAAAGTGTATTTGATCGGAGCAGGACCGGGGGCGGTGGACCTGATCACCGTGCGCGGTGCGCGTCTGCTGGGCGAGGCCGAAGTGGTGCTGTATGACGCGCTGGTCACGCCGGAGATGCTGGCCCTGTGCGCGCAGGCCGAGCTGATTTCGGTCGGCAAGCGCTCCGGCCAGCGCTCGACCGCGCAAACCGTCATCAACCAGCAGCTGGTCGAATGCGCGCAGCGCTATCAGCGCGTGGTGCGCCTCAAGGGCGGCGACCCGATGCTGTTCGGCCGCGCCGACGAGGAGCTGCGCGCGCTGGAGGCGGAAGGCATCGAGGTCGAAATCGTCCCCGGCATCACCACCGCGCTGGCGGCGGCGGCGGCCACCAGGCAGCCGCTCACGCGGCGCGGCATTGCGCGCAGCGTTGCCTTTTTCACATCCAGCACCGCGCCCGGCGAACCGGATCATCCGGCGCTGCCGGCAACCGACACGCTGGTGCAGTACATGGGCGGGCGCGAGGCCGCCGCCACCGCCGCGCGCCTGCTGGCCGAGGGCCGCCGGCCGGACCTGCCGGTGGTGGTGGTGGAAAACTGCAGCCGCGCCGACCAGCGCATTGTGCGTCTGACACTGACCGGCCTGGCCAACGGCCTGGATGACGCGCAAGGCCCGGTGCTGGTGATGATCGGTGAAGCATTGCAGCAACGCCCGCAGCAGCCGAGTTGAAACGGCGCAAGAAAATACTGGTATTATATACAGTGTAGCGCGCCGCCTGCACGATCCATTCCAGCGTCCGGCGCGAGAATTCAAACCCGGCTATAGTGACGGGTTGACTCTAAAGGCCAAAAATCCCATGGAACAGATCCGCATTCGCGGCGCACGCACGCACAACCTGAAAAACATCAATCTTGACCTGCCACGCAACAAGCTGATTGTCATCACCGGCCTGTCCGGCTCCGGCAAATCGTCGCTGGCGTTCGACACGCTGTACGCGGAAGGCCAGCGCCGCTATGTGGAATCGCTGTCGGCCTACGCCCGCCAGTTCCTGCAACTGATGGAAAAGCCGGACGTGGACCTGATCGAAGGCCTGTCGCCGGCCATCTCGATCGAGCAGAAAGCCACCTCGCACAACCCGCGTTCGACGGTCGGCACCGTGACCGAGATTCACGACTATCTGCGCCTGCTGTACGCGCGCGTCGGCACGCCCTACTGCATCAACCACCCGGACCAGGCGCTGGCCGCGCAAACCGTGTCGCAGATGGTGGATGCGGTGCTGGCCCTGCCGGCCGACACCAAGCTGATGATCCTGGCGCCGGTGGTGGCCAACCGCAAGGGCGAACACGCCGACCTGTTCGAGGCGATGCAGGCGCAGGGCTTCGTGCGCTTCCGTGTACAAAGCGGCACGCATGACGCAAAAATCTATGAAGTCGACGACCTGCCGAAGCTGAAGAAAACCGAGAAGCACACCATCGACGTGGTGATCGACCGCGTCAAGGTCAGCGCCGACATCAAGCAGCGCCTGGCCGAAAGCTTCGAGACCGGGCTGCGCCTGGCCGACGGCCGCGCGGTCGCGCTGGAAATGGATAGTGGAACGGAACACGTCTACTCCAACAAGTTCGCCTGCAACACCTGCGGCTACTCGCTGCAGGAGCTGGAGCCGCGCCTGTTCTCCTTCAATAACCCGATGGGCGCCTGCCCGGAATGCGACGGCCTCGGTCACATCGAATTCTTCGATCCGAAGCGCATCGTCGCCTTCCCGAATCTGTCGCTGGCCTCCGGCGCGGTGAAAGGGTGGGACCGCCGCAACCAGTTCTACTTCTCGATGCTGTCCAACCTGGCGGCGTTCTACGAATTCGACCTGGATGTGCCGTTTGAAAAACTGCCGAAGGCCGCACAGGAAGCGGTGCTGCACGGCTCCGGCAAAACGTCGATCCCGTTCACCTACATCAATGAGCGCGGCCGCACCGTGGTCAAGGAACACACTTTCGAAGGTGTGGTCAACAACCTGGCGCGCCGCTACCGCGAAACCGATTCGATGGCGGTGAAAGAGGAACTGGCGAAGTTCATCAACGAGAAAAATGCCCGTCGTGCGAAGGCGCGCGCCTGCGCGTGGAAGCACGCTACGTCAAGGTCGGCAGCGGCAAGCAGGAACGCGCGATCTACGAGATCGCCGAGAAGCCGCTGCGCGAAACGCTGTCGTTCTTCGAGCAGCTCAAGCTGCGCGGCGCGAAGAAGGAGATCGCCGACCGCGTGGTGAAAGAGATCATCTCGCGCCTGCAATTCCTCAACAACGTCGGCCTGGATTACCTGTCGCTGGACCGCAGCGCCGATACGCTGTCGGGCGGCGAGGCGCAGCGTATTCGCCTGGCGTCGCAGATCGGCTCCGGCCTGACCGGCGTGATGTACGTGCTCGATGAACCGTCGATCGGCCTGCACCAGCGCGACAACGACCGCCTGATCGACACGCTGAAGCACCTGCGCGACATCGGCAACAGCGTGCTGGTGGTGGAGCACGACGAAGACGCGATCCGCACCGCCGACTACATCGTCGACATGGGGCCGGGCGCCGGCGTGCATGGCGGCGATGTCATCGCGGCCGGTTCGCTGAAGGACATCCTGAAGAACAAGAAATCGCTGACCGCCCAGTACCTGAGCGGCACGCGCAAGATCGAAGTGCCGAAGAAGCGCCACGTCGCCGATCCTGACAAGCAGCTGGTGATCAGCGGCGCCACCGGCAACAACCTGAAAAAAGTCACGCTGAAGCTGCCGGTCGGCCTGATGACCTGCGTGACCGGCGTTTCCGGCTCCGGCAAGTCGACGCTGATCAACGACACGCTGTTCCCTGCCCTGTCGCGCCACCTGTATGGCTCGCAGACCGAACCGGCGCCGCACGATTCGATCTCCGGCCTGGAGCACTTCGACAAGGTGATCTCGGTCGACCAGGCGCCGATCGGCCGCACGCCGCGCTCGAATCCTGCCACCTACACCGGCCTGTTCACGCCGATCCGCGAACTGTTCTCCACCGTGCCGACCGCGAAAGAGCGCGGCTACAGTGCCGGCCGATTCTCGTTCAACGTCAAGGGCGGCCGCTGCGAGGCATGCCAGGGCGACGGCGTGCTGAAAGTGGAAATGCACTTCCTGCCGGACGTCTACGTGCCGTGCGACGTCTGCCACGGCAAGCGCTATAACCGCGAAACGCTGGAAGTGCAGTACAAGGGCAAGAACATCACCGAAATCCTCGACATGACGGTGGAAGACGCGCACGAGTTCTTCAAGCCGGTGCCGCTGATCGCGCGCAAGCTGCATACGCTGCTGGACGTGGGCCTGGGCTACATCAAGCTCGGTCAGAGCGCGACCACGCTGTCGGGCGGCGAGGCGCAGCGCGTCAAGCTGTCGCTGGAGCTGTCCAAGCGCGACACCGGCCGCACGCTGTACATCCTGGACGAGCCGACCACCGGCCTGCACTTCCACGATATCGACCTGCTGCTGAAGGTGATCCACCGCCTGCGCGACCAGGGCAACACGCTGGTCATCATCGAGCACAATCTCGATGTGATCAAAACCGCCGACTGGATCGCCGACCTGGGTCCGGAAGGCGGCGCCGGCGGCGGCCAGATCATCGCCAGCGGCTCGCCGGAAGACGTGGCGAAGAACCCTGCCAGCGTCACCGGCAAATACCTGGTGCCGCTGCTGAAGTAAGGTCATGAAGCGCGACCTCGCCCCCACGCGGCTCGATCACATGATCGACATCGTCCGGCAGCATGCGCTGGACGAGCAGCGGGTGGCGACGGCGATTCCGTTCTTATCGCTGCTGCGCTCTTCGCATCCGACAGCGGTGACGAAGGGCGTGCTCAAGCCGTCGTGCTGCGTGATCTTGCAGGGCCAGAAGCGCGTGCACCTGGCCGGCGACGTGCTCGATTACGGTCCCGGCGAATACCTGGTGGTATCGGTCGACATGCCGGCCTCCGGCCACATCGTCAACGCCACGCCGGACAAGCCCTATCTGCTGCTAAACATCGAACTCGATCCGGCGGAAATCGCCGCCATCGTGCTGGAAGCGCAAGTCGCCATCGACTCGGCGCAGCCGGTGCGCGGCGCCTTCGTCGGCAAAACCGACGACGCCTTGCAGGAAACCTTGTACCAGCTGGTGCGCCTGCTGCAAGCGCCGGCGGCGGAAGCGGCCTTCCTGGCGGTGGGCCTGAAGCGCGAAATCATCTACCGCATGCTGAACGGCCCTTACGGCCGCCAGCTGTATCAGAACGTGGTGCTGGACCAGCAGGACCGCGGCATCAGCAAGGCCATCGCCTGGCTCAAGCAGCGCTACGATCAGCCGGTGCGCGTCGAAGACCTGGCGCAGGCCACCAATATGAGCGTCTCCAGCCTGCACCACCGCTTCAAGGCGGTGACCACGATGGGGCCGATGCAGTACCAAAAACAACTGCGGCTGCAACAGGCGCGCGCATTGCTGCTGAACGGCGATGTCGACGCCACCACCGCCGCCTATCAAGTCGGTTACGAAAGCGCATCGCAATTCAGCCGCGAATACCGCCGCCTGTTCGGCGCACCACCTATGCAAGACATCAAGAAACTCCGGAACGCACCATGAACTTCAATAAGAAACGCCTGCTGCCATTGGGCGTGTGTATATTTGCCTTCGCCATGGTGGCGCTGATGGCGGACCGGCAGTGGTCCGAAAAGCAGCAGCAGCTCGACCTGATCACCGATTTCTACAAGGACCACCTGTCGCGGCCGGACCAGCGGCAGGCCAGCCAGGTGCCGCCGGGGACCTTCTATTCGGCGGAACTGGAGGCGCTGGTCGATGCCAACAGCCAGTTGTGCTACGCGCTGTCGCGCGGCGACGATATCTGCGGCTACGGCGCCGACGGCGACGTTTTCCTCGATACGCAGGAAGTGTCGCCCAGCCTCGACTTCGAGCGCGCCGGCTTCAAGGTGGAGCGCGTGGCCGACAACGTGGTCGAGGCCAGCTTCAACGTCTATCCAGACATGGGCAGCGCGTATGAACGGCAGATCCGCTACACCCTGGTCCAGGAGGAAAACAAGGGCTGGCGCGTGAACGATATGCACTTCGCGCAGGGCCGCTCGATGCGCGAGGAACTCCAGCAAGAGAACGAGGCCGTGCTGGCCCGCGCGCGTGACCTCAACGACAGCGCCGGCTGGGTCTACAACTACCTGAGCAACGCCGACATGCTGGACCGCGCCGTGCGCTTCATCGACTTCCCGGTGCAGGTGTGCGACCAATACGGCATCTGCGCCGCCATGAAGCGCGACGATCCGCGCCTGTTGCAGGCGCTCGACGTGCTGGCCGACCGCAAAACCGACCTGGCCATACTGCCCAGGGCAAACCAGATCGAGCCGGCCGATGGCAAGGTGGTGGCGATCGGCGCGCTGGACTTCACTTTCCGCAACCGCGCGTGGTGGGTGACCAGGATAGACCTGCGGCGCTAGCCAGCCCCTTGGCGCGGATCAGGATACGCTCCCAGCCCTGGCTGCGGCATCGCGCTTCCGCCAGCGAGGCCTGCGCCTCCGCCTTCAGTCCTTTGCGCACCAGATGCTCGGCGCGCACCACCGCTTGCAGCGCGTAGTGGCGCTCCACCAGCGCGCGCAGGTCCTTCACCGGCTCGCGGGCCGCGTCCACGCGCAAATCGATATCCTGAAAGTCGCCGTCCACCGTGCGCACCAGCAGCGCGGCGGACATCTTGCCGCTGCGTTGACCGCCGGCGCGTTCGCCCGCTTCCAGCGCGGCCATCAGCCGCTCTCCCAGGCTGCCTTTGGCGGCGCCATACGCGCGCCGCATCTCCGCCAGCACGCGCTCGCCCGCCAGGCCATTGCCCTGCACCGCGTAGCCTTCGCCATGCAGCGCACCGGCCCAGCTGGCGGCTTGCGCGTTGGCGCCGGTGTAGGTGGCGCTCAGGCCACCGGCGGACACCATGCCGACCTGCCGTTCGGCGATGCTGCCGCCATCGAAATTGCCGTCGCCGTCCAGCAGCTTCTGCACCGCCTGCGCCGGCGCCACGCCCGAGGCCAGCAGCGCCAGCCCTTTCGGCCCATAGGACGGATTGGTTTCAAACTGCGTCACCAGCGCGCCCACGCGCGCCTGCGCATAGGGCACCGTGGCGCCGACCGCCAGGTTGTTGGTGGCCACCGCGACGCCGCAATTGCCGTCGCGGTCGCAGGCGGCGATGGAGTAGGTGGCTGCCGCCGGCGCTGCGGCCAGCAGCAGGGCTGCGGCAAGCAGGCCGGCGCGGATGTTGGCGAGTGTTGTCATGTCTGCCCAGGTTGAAACATTAAAAACAGTAATGTAATGCAGAATCAGGCAAGCTTGCTGCAGCAATCCCACTGACGCCGCAGCGCGCGGCTTCCTAGAATGGCTGCATCCCCTTCTCATTCAGGAGCAGCCATGTACAGCATCGATCAAGTCTACATCAACGGCCAGTTCGTCACGCCGCACGGCGAGGAGCTGTTCGACCTTGTCAACCCGACCACCGGCCAGCTGGCGGGCCAGGTGCGCCTGGGCGACGCCGAGGATGCGCGGCGCGCCATCGCCGCCGCCAAGGCGGCCTTCCCGGCCTTCTCGCGCACCAGCAAGGCGGAGCGCGGCGCCATGCTGGAACGCCTGCACGCGGCGGTGCTGGCGCGCGCCGACGATGCCGCCGCCGCGCTGGTGGAGGAATACGGCGGCCCGCTCAACACCAGCGTGGCCCGCTCGCGCTACACCGCCCGGATGTTCCTCGATGTGAAGCAGGTGATGGAGGATCACGCCTTCGAGAAAACCGTCAACACCGCCACGGTCAAGCTGGAACCGGTGGGCGTGGTCGGCATCATCACGCCATGGAATTCGAGCGCCTGGTTCATCGCCAACAAGGTGGCGACGGCGATCGCCGCCGGCTGCACGGTGGTGGTCAAGCCGAGCGAATTGAGCGCGCGGCAGAACCAGATCCTGATCGAATCCTTCCACGCGGCCGGGCTGCCGCCGGGCGTGGTCAACATCGTCAACGGCCGTGGCGACGTGGTGGGCGCGGAACTGAGCACGCATCCGGACATCACCAAGATTTCCTTCACCGGCTCGACGCCGGTGGGCAAGCAGATTGCCCGCCTCGGCGTCGACACCATGAAGCGCGTGACGCTGGAACTGGGCGGCAAAAGCGCCAACGTGATCCTCGACGACGCCGATTTCGCCAGGGCGATTCCGACCGCGGTGGCGGCCTGCTACATGAACAACGGCCAGGCGTGCATCGCCGGCGCCCGCCTGCTGGTGCCGGCGCACCGTCTGGAGGAAGCCAAGGCGCTGGCCAAGGCGGCGGCGGAAGCGGTGGTGGTGGGCGACCCGCGCGAGGCGGCGGTGTCGCTCGGGCCGATCGTCACGCAGAAGCAGTATGAACGCGTGCAGCGCTACATCGCCATCGGCATCGAGGAAGGCGCGGAACTGCTCACCGGAGGCCTGGGCCGCCCGGCGGGACTGGAAGCCGGCTACTTCGTCAGGCCGACCGTGTTTGCCGGTGTCACGCCGGCGATGACCATCGCCAGAGAGGAAATCTTCGGCCCGGTGCTGTCCATCCTCAGCTACGAGACGGAACAGGAAGCGATCGCCATCGCCAACGACACGCCGTATGGCTTGCAGGCCTACGTCAGTTCCACCGACCTGGCGCGCGCCAACCGCGTGGCGGACCAGCTGGTGGCGGGCCGGGTGCACATCAACGGCATCCACGATGACCTGATCGCGCCGTTCGGCGGCTTCAAGCAATCGGGCATCGGCCGCGAGTTCGGTCCCTACGGGCTGGAAGCCTATCTCGAACCGAAGGCCATCCTCGGCGCGGCGGCGCAGTACCGTTAGACGTCAGGCGATCTCGTTATCGGTGGTGGCAAAGTCGCGCAAGCCGGTGTGCAGCGGCTCCGCGCGCAGCGGAGCGACCGGCAGGCCGGCGCCGCCGTCGGCCAGGCGGCGCACCTTGTCCACCATGTGCAGCGTGGCCGCTGGCGCATGCTCGCTATCGAGGATGGCCTCCATGATGCGCAGCATGATCCACGGATCGATATCCTCGCGGCGCGCGGCGGCGTCTTCCGGCGCCACCGTCTTCACGCGGAAGTGGTAATGGCCGTCCAGCACCAGCCGCCGCGCCACCTGGTACAGGTACTGGGCATCGGCGCGCGCGCGCGCGGCTTGATGAAATTGAAGGTCGGCAGCGCCTGGCGCGGCACGTCATGCAGCACGGCCGCCTGCCAGATATCGTTGGGCGCCATGGCGTAGGGATGGTGCGGATCGTAGCGCTCGCGCATGCGCACCAGCACATCGCGCGACATCAGCGCGCTGGCGCCGCTGACGAAGGTGAGGCCGGCGAAGGCTTCCGGCGCGTTCAGGCGGCCCAGCGGGCCGGCGAAACAATCGACCGGCGCGAGCTGGTCCAGCACCGTGCACAGGCCGCGAAAATCCACCACCGAGGTAATCGTTGTCTGGTACAGGAAGAACGGCCCGTCGCGCGTGCGCAGCAGGTAGTCCTGCACCAGCACCTGGCGATATATCCAGCGCGCGTTTTCCGATTGCGACCACACGCCGCTGTTGCTGTAGCCGGCCTCGCCCGCGAAGCCGGCGCCGATGCCGACCAGCAGGTCGTGGCCGTCGGACATGACCTCGCCGCGCTTCAGCCGCTCCGACCAGCGCACGAAGATCACTTCGATGCCGGGAAAGTGGCTGATGTAAAACTGCCACAGCGCCCGCGCGTGGCGGAACACCGGCAACTCGTCGCCGTAGCCGATGGCGACCACCAGGTCGGGCCGCGTGGTCCGGGCGATGCGTGCCAGCAGGCGGTCGTTGTCGTGGGCGCTGTTTTCCATGGCGCCGAGTGTAAACTAAAACAGCATGAAATCGTCGTTGTTATTCGGCAGCGAACGCAAGGTGCGGCTGAACGGGCGGCACAACAGGTACAACAGCACGAGCAGCAGGAAGGTGATGGTTTTCATGGCCGGTCCTTTTCGCACATGTGTGCGAAATTAGTGTAAATAAAAGGGCGAACTTATTCCAGGTCGTTGAAACTCTTGTAGGTCGAGATCAGGCGGCTGAAGGCGCGCTGCATGTGGCGGTGCGCCTGGGCGTCGCGCAGGAAGCGGGTGTCGTGGATCAGGCCGAAAATCAGGCTGTAGATTTCGTAGACCAGCTGGCCGGCGTCGGTATCGGGCCGCAGCTGGCCCAGCGCCACCGCCTGCGCTATGGTCTTGCGCAGCGAGGCGCGCCAGTGCGTCGGTGCCTTGTTGCAGCCGGTCGCGCAGCGGGCCTTGCTGGTCGTCGAACTCGAAGGCGCCGGCGCTGTACAGGCAGGAGTTGCGCAGGCCCTCGTCGGCCACCCGGCGCGACCAGGCGTGGACCTGGGCGATCAGGCGCGGCAGGCCCTTGGACTGTTGCAGCGACGGCAAGAAGATTGCCTCGGCAAAGCGGCGGTCGTACTCGTCCAGCACCGCCGCCTGCAAGGCCTCCAGCGAGCCGACGCGCGAAAACACGCCGCTCTTGCTGATGCCGGTGCGCTTGGCCAGTTCGCCAAGCGACAGCTTGCCGATGCCGTCGGTGGCCGCCATGTCGAGGGCGGCGTCGAGAATGGCGGCGTAGGTGGCTTCGCTCTTGGCGGTCAGGGTATCCATGGACTGAACTTTAGCACACCTGTGCGAAACCACAAGCAAAAAAACGGCGCGTATCGCTACGCGCCGTTTTCGCTGCTCAGGTCTGGCGATGTTTTTATCGTGCCAAACGTTTCTCCAGGTCGGCTTTCACCGCCTTGAGTTCTTCTGGCAGGTGGTAGGCCAGCTTGGTGAACAGTTCCTCGTGCAGCTTCAGTTCCTCGCGCCATGCATCCTTGTCGATCGAGGTGATGGTTTCGAATTCCTCCGGCGAGAACGGAATGCCGTCCCACTTCAGGTCGCCGAAGCGCGGCGTCGTGCCGAAGATGTTTTCAACGCCGCCCGCTTCGCCCTCGATGCGCTCGAGCATCCACTTCAGCACGCGCATATTGTCGCCGAAGCCAGGCCAGACGAAGTGGCCCTGCTCGTCGGTGCGGAACCAGTTGACGCAGAAGATTTTCGGCAGCACGGCGCCGTCGATCCTGGCCACTTTCTCGCCCAGGTTCAGCCAGTGCTGGAAGTAGTCGCTCATGTTGTAGCCGATGAACGGCAGCATGGCGAACGGGTCGCGGCGCACCACGCCCATCTGGCCGGCGGCGGCGGCGGTGGTTTCCGAACCCATGGTCGCGGCCATGTACACGCCTTCCACCCAGTTGCGCGCCTCGGTCACCAGCGGCACGGTGGTCGAGCGGCGGCCGCCGAAGATGAAGGCCGAGATCGGCACGCCGGCCGGATCGTCCCAGGCCGGGTCGATCACCGGGTTCTGCGTGGCCGGCACGGTGAAGCGGGCGTTCGGATGCGCGGCCTTGCAGGTCGACTCCGGCGTCCAGTCATTGCCCTGCCAGTCGATCAGGTGCTGCGGCGCCGGCTTGCTCAGGCCCTCCCACCAGACGTCGCCGTCATCGGTCAGCGCCACGTTGGTGAAGATGGCGTTCTCGCGCAGCGAGGCCATGCAGTTGTAGTTGGTCTTTTCGTTGGTGCCAGGGGCAACGCCGAAGTAACCGGCTTCCGGGTTGATGGCGTACAGCTTGCCGTCGGCGCCCGGCTTGATCCAGGCGATGTCGTCGCCGATGGTGGTGATCTTCCAGCCGTTGAAGCTTTCCGGCGGGATCAGCATGGCGAAGTTGGTCTTGCCGCAGGCCGAAGGGAAGGCCGCCGCCACGTAGTGCTTTTTGCCTTCGGGCGATTCCACGCCGAGGATCAGCATGTGTTCGGCCAGCCAGCCGGCGCCGCCGTTCTGCGCATCCTGATGGCCCATGTTGGAGGCGATGCGCAGCGCGAAGCACTTCTTGCCCAGCAGCGCGTTGCCGCCGTAGCCGGAGCCGTAGGACCAGATTTCGCGGGTTTCAGGGTAGTGCACGATGTACTTGGTGGCGTTGCACGGCCAGGCCACGTCCTTCTGGCCGGCCTTCAGCGGCGCGCCGACGGTGTGCACGCATGGCACGAACTCGCCGTCCTCGCCCAGCACGTCGTAGACGGCCTTGCCCATGCGCGTCATGGTGCGCATATTGACCGCCACGTAGGGCGAGTCCGACAGCTCGACGCCGATGTGGGCGATCGGCGAGCCCAGCGGACCCATCGAGAACGGCACCACGTACATGGTGCGGCCGGCCATGCAGCCGTCGAACAGCGGATGCAAGGTGGCGCGCATTTCGGCCGGGTCCATCCAGTTGTTGGTCGGGCCGGCCTGTTCCCTGGTGGAGGAGCAGATGAAGGTGCGGTCTTCGACGCGGGCGACGTCGGTCGGGTCGGAGCAGGCCAGGTAGGAATTCGGGCGCTTTTCCTGATTCAGCTTTTTCATGGTGCCGGCGGCAACCATTTCCGCGCACAGGCGGTCATACTCTTCCTGCGAGCCGTCGCACCAGTAGATGCGGTCCGGCTTGGTCAGGGCGGCGATCTCCGCCACCCAATTGATGAGCTTTTGCTGTTTGATGTAAGCTGGGGCGTTCAATGGTGCAACGCCACCCATCAAGGGCTGATTCATGGTACCTCCAATGATAAAAGAATTCTGTGGCGGCAGATCGTCGGCAGCTTGTGGCTGGTCGCTCAGAGGCCCATTCGAAATGGGTCGGCGGTCATAACGGCGGTCGTGGCGCGGCCCGGTTCTGGTCGTCGGGCTCTGTTTTTCGGCCGATTGTACACCCGTCAAAAGGTGTTCCATACAAAAATGTAGGAGAATTAGTTGAGTAAAGTAGTAAGCTATTCAGCTAATCCCGCAGGGCGTTATTTCCCTACGAAATTTCTTAAAAAATCGTTCATCTTCCATGAAAATCGCAATACTTGACGATTACCAAAACGCAACTCCCGGTCTGAAATGCTTCGAGTTGTTGGCTGGCCACGACGTAAAAGTTTTCAACAGTACAACGCGCGGACTCGGCCAGCTGGCCATCCGGCTGCAGCCGTATGACGCGCTGGTGCTGATCCGCGAACGCACGGCCTTCAGCCAGGCGCTGCTGTCGAAACTGCCGAACCTGAAGCTGATCTCGCAGACCGGCAGGCTGGCCGGCCATGTCGACGTGGCCGCCGCCACCGCGCTGGGGATCGCGGTGGCCGAAGGCGTCGGCGCGCCGGCCGCGCCGGCCGAGCTGACGTGGGCGCTGATCCTGGCGGCGGCGCGCAAGATCGTGCCGTATGCGAACAATCTGAAGGATGGCCTGTGGCAGACGGCGTCCATCAATCCGGCGCTGAACGGCCTGGGCTTCGTGCTCAGGGGCCGCACCTTGGGCATCTGGGGCTATGGCAAGATCGGCCAGCTGGTGGCCGGCTATGGCCGCGCCTTCGGCATGGACGTGCTGGTGTGGGGCAGCCAGGCCAGCCGCGAACGGGCGCTGGCCGACGGCTACCAGGCGGCGGCGTCGCGCGCGGCTTTCTTCGAGCAGGCCCATGTGCTGAGCCTGCATCTGCGGCTGAACGACGCCACCCGCGGCATCGTCACCGCCGGCGACCTGGCGCGCATGCGGCCGGATGCGCTGTTCGTCAACACCAGCCGGGCCGAACTGGTGCAGCCGGAGGCGCTGGAGCAGGCCTTGCAGCAGGGCCGTCCCGGCCAGGCGGCGCTCGACGTGTACACCTCGGAACCGCTGGCGGCAGATTCACCGCTGCTGCGCATCCCGACCGTGCTGGCGACGCCGCACCTGGGCTACGTCGAGCAGGACAGCTACGAGCTGTACTTCCGCCACGCGTTCCAGAACGTGGTGGACTTCGCCCATGGCGCGCCGGCCAACATCAATAATCCAGACTACGTTCGTCAGGCACGCCGGTCAGATTGACGCGCGGCGCCGGCATCGCGTGCACCTTGCTCCACAGGCCGGCCCAGCCGGGCGGCCACGTGATGACCGGCCCGGCGTACGGCGGCAGCGCGGCGCGCACCGGGATCACCGGCACCGGCGGCATCTCGGTCAGCGGGGCGCCGTCGGGGCGCTGCATGTCCAGGCTGTACATATAGCCGGGCAGCAGGGCGTCGCAGACGCTGGCGAACCAGGCGCTGTGATCCTCGTCGCGGCCCAGCGCCTGCGCCAGGCCTTGCGGATCGAACCTGGCCAGCGCGTGGATCAGCTCCTCGGTGGTGGCGCCGGGCGTATCGCCCCAACCCATGACCGGATTGCTGTTGTAGTCGGCGCCCGAGCCATACCAGCCCTCGCGCCACGGGCGCTGCATCCAGTCGCGCTGGCCGGTAAACAGATGCCAGCGCCAGTGCAGGCCGGACGGCTTGGGCCACGAGTACAGGTACAGCTTCTGATAGCCGGCCTGGTGCAGCTCGCGCACCACCGCCATCAGGCGCGCGTGCGGCATGCGGTCGGGCGGCGCGCGGCGGAACAGGATGGCCTCGCCATCGGCGAACTGCACCTCGTCGGACGACAGGTTCAGGTCGAGCGTGCGCGACTCGTTGCCGAAGCGGGCGGAGATCCAGCCGGTCAACAGATTAACCGTGGTAATCACGCCGTAGCCGCGGTGGCGGTGGAAAATAACGGTGCCGGGAGCGAGGGCTTTCATGGACGGACAGCGGACAAAGAAACCAGTGTAGACATAGTACGCCCAAGTTTCCAGTGCCGGCGTTTAGGTTATGATGCACATCATTTCAATCGCTTAAGCTTTTATCATGACCCTGCGCATCCTCGCCACCGGCGGCACCTTCGACAAACACTACAACGAACTGAACGGCACCCTGGGCTTTGCCGACAGCCACGTGCCGGACCTGCTCAAGCGTTGCCGCCTGACCATCGACGTGGCGCTGGAACAGCTGCCGCTGATGGATTCGCTGGACATGGTGGACGCCGACCGCGCACGCATCCTGGCCGCGTGCGCCGCGGCGGCGGAAAAAGCCATCGTCATCATCCACGGCACCGACACCATGCCGCAGACGGCGCAGGTGCTGGGCCCGGCCAACCTCGGCAAGACCATCGTGCTGACCGGCGCCATGATCCCTTACGAAATCGCCAACTCGGACGCCCTGTTCAACCTCGGCTTCGCGGCCGGCGTGGCGCAAACCCTGCCGGCCGGCGTCTACGTCGCCATGAACGGCAAAATCTTCGCCTGGGACAACGTCCAGAAAACAAAGCGGCTGGAGTATTCCAGCCGCTGTAAGCACTACCGGGCGCGGCCGGCTTAGGCTTTGGCCTCGCCGCCCAGGGCTTCGACCACGTCGGCCATCAGCTTGGACAGTTCGCCGGTCATCAGCATGAAGTCGCCGTCGAAGCGCTCGTCGTCGTTGCGCACGCCGGCGTCTTTTTCATCGAGCACGTCGAGCGGCTTGACGCCCTTGATCGCCAGCGATTCGGTCAGCACGAAGGAGATTTTGCTGTCCCACGTCATCGCCAGACGCGTGCATTGCTTGCCGGCCGCGATGTGGCGGCGGATTTCCTCCGGGTCCAGCGAGTGCTTGACGTAACGTACCGCCGCCTTGCTTTCGCCCGTGGCGCGCAGCTCGGTGTCCATGTCGACCGTGAAGCCGGCCGGCGCCTCGTCCGTTTGCAGCCATTCGGTCATCACGCCCACCGGCGAGCGCTGCACGCGCAGGCTTTCCAGCGGCATGCGGTCGACCGCCTTCAGCAGCAGCTTGATGACTTCGTCCGCCTTGGCCGGCGAGGCGGCGTCCACCACCAGCCAGCCGTTGACCGGGTCGATCCAGGTCCAGACGTTGCCGCGGATCGAGAAGGCGCGCGGCAGCAGCTCGTCGGCCACGCGTTCCTTCAGTTCTTTCATGGCTTTCTTGCCGGGCGCGAAGCCCTGGGCTTCTTCCATCTCGGCCGCGCGCGCCTTGGCCACCTGGTTGATGACCGAATTCGGCAGCAGTTTTTTCTCGGTGCCGAGCACGATCAGCATTTGCTTGTTGACCACGTGGACCAGGCCGCCGTTGGGACGCGGCTTGTCCCAGCCCTGGCGCAGCAGTTCGTTGCTGCTGGCCGGCGTGAAGGCGTTCGAGCTCAGCGCTTCTTCGAGTTGTTCGGGGGTGTAGGCCCAAGGGGCCGGCAGACGGTAAATCTGTAGATTCTTGAACCACATAAAGTTGACAGGCCTTGTTTCGATAATTGCAAAAAGAGCGCCATTTTACACGCTGGCGGACCGCCGGTCTCAGGCAAACAGATCGCCTTGCACCGGTTGTCGCGCGCGCGCCATGGCGCCCGGCGGTTCGAGCGTGCTGGCGCGCACGCCCAGCAGGCGCAGCTTGCGTTGCAGCGGCACCCGTTTCAAACATTCCCGCGCCGCCTGCAGAATGGCGGCGGCGTCCGCCACCGGCTGCGGCAGCGTCACATTGCGGCTGACGATCTGGAAATCGTCATAGCGCAGCTTGATGCTGATGGTGCGGCTGACGTAGCCCTTGCGCTTGAGGTCGTCCTCCAGCCGTTCGCACAGCTTGACCAGGATGGCCGACAGCGCCTCGCGGTCCTGGCGCGCGTGCAGGTCGCGCTCGAAGGTGGTTTCGCGCGAGATCGACTTGCTTTCGCGGCTGGTCGAGATGCCGCGCTCGTCGATGCCCTGCGCCACCCGCGCCAGCCACCCGGCGTAATGCGCGCCGAAGTAATCCTGCAGCAAGCCTTGATCGGCCCGCGCCAGCTGGCCGACCGTCTCGATGCCCAGCGCGGCCAGCTTGGCCGTGGCCTTGGGGCCGATGCCGTTGACCTTGCGCACATTCAGCGGCCAGATGCGCGCCGGGATGTCGTCGAAGCCCAGCACCGTCAGGCCGTCCGGCTTTTCCAGGTCGGAGCAGATTTTCGACAGCAGCTTGTTGGGCGTGACGCCGATCGAGCAGGTCAGGCCGGTGGCGTCGTGCACCGCCTGCTTGATGCGCTGCCCCAGCGCGCGCGTTTCGCCATCCACATGGGTCAGGTCGACGAAGATTTCGTCGATGCCGCGGTCCTCGATGTCCGGCGCAATGCCGGCCACGGCGTCCTTGAACAGCCGCGAATAATGGCGGTAGGCGTCAAAGTTGGCCGGCAGCAGGATCGCGTCCGGCGCCAGCTTGGCCGCCTTCATCATGCCCATCGCCGAACCGACGCCGAAGGCGCGCGCCTCATAGGTCGCTGTGGTAATCACGCCACGGCCGACATAGTCGCGCAAGCGCTTGAAGGCGTAGGAGCCGTCCGCGCGCCGCTCGGGATCGTAGCCGCGCCCGCCGATCACCACCGGCTGCCCGCGCAGCTGCGGATAGCGCAACAGCTCGACCGACGCGAAGAACGCGTCCATGTCGATATGGGCGATGCGGCGGTCGGTTGCAGCCATGGCGCGGCGAAATTACTGTAAATAAACACAGTATCCCCGGAAAGCGGCCAGCGCGCAAGTTGTCAGTGTTACACTCAATCCATGAGCCCGCGCCTGACCACTGTTTTGTTCGCTTCATGGCTGACGCTTGCCGCCGCCCAGGCGGCGCAGCGCGAGGCCGATTGTCCGCCGGCGGTCGTGGGCGTCAGCGACCTGGGCTATTCCTCGTATCTGGACGGCGGCGCCATCCGCGGCAGCAATATCGATGTGCTGGACGAGGTGCAGAAACGCAGCGGCTGCAAGCTCGAGGTGCGCTGGCTGCCGCGCAGCCGCCTGTACGCGCTTTTCTTCAACCACGAGTTGCAGATGACCGGCGCTGCGCTGCGCACGCCCGAACGCGACCGCTACGGCACCTGGCTGCCCTACACCTACACTCACTTCGAACTGGTGCTGCTGAACCAGCACGCCGGCAAGTTCCGCAGCCTGGCCGAATTTGTCGAGCGCAGCAACGCACGGCTGAACATCACGCGCGGCATTTCCTATGCGCCGCAGGTGCAGGTGCAGCTGGACCGCCTGCAGCAACTGGGCCGGCTGGAATACGTCAACGATTACAGCGTGGTGTTCCGCAAGATCCAGGCCGGCCGCGCCGACGGCACGTTCGCGCCGCCCACCATCCACATGCTGATGCAGCGCCAGTTCGGCATGGGCGACAAGCTGAGCGCGCTGACCGTGGCCGAATCGCCGCGCGCGATGGTGGGGCTGTATGTGTCGCACAAGGTGCCGGCGGCCGCGCTGCAACGCTATGCCGACGCGCTGCGCACCATCGTGGCCGACGGCACCATGCAGAAGCTGTACGAACGCTACCTGGGCGTGGACACCGCGCGCCGCCTGTTCCACGACGGCACCCGCGACATCCTCGATGCGCTGCCGCCGCCGCGCTAGCGCGCTTTGACCGACGCCACCACCAGCACCGCGCCGGCCAGCAGGCTGGCGGCAATCAGGTACATGCCGGCGGCGGTACTGTGGGTGGCGTCGCCGATGGCGCCCACCAGGTAGGGCGCGACAAAGCCGGCCAGGTTGCCGATCGAGTTGATCATGGCGATGCCGGCTGCCGCCGCAGCGCCGCCCAGCAGCGCCGTCGGCAGGCTCCAGAAGATCGGGAAGGTGCTGAGGATGCCGGCCGTGGCCACGCTCAGCGCCGCCAGCGCGATGGCCGTGTTGCCGCTGTAAAGCGTCGCCACCACCAGGCCCGATGCGCCGGCCAGCGCGGCGCACGCCGTATGCCAGCGCCGTTCGCCGCTGCGGTCCGAATGCCGCGCCGCCAGCACCATCGCCACCGCTGCCACGCAATAGGGCACGGCCGACAGCAGGCCGATATCGAACACATCGGTGACGCCGCTGTTCCTGATCAGCTGCGGCAGCCAGAAGCTGACGCCGTACAAGCCCATCACGCACAAAAAGTAGACCAGCGCCAGCAGCCACACCGTGCCGCTGCGGAAGACCTGCGCCAGCGGCATGTGCCGCTGCTGCGCGCGGTCGGCAGCGATGGCGCCTTCCAGCGCCAGCTTCTCTTCGTCGTTGAGCCAGCGCGCGGCGCGGATGCCGTCGTCGAGGTAGAACAGGGTCCAGATGCCGATCGCCACCGATGGCAGCCCTTCGAGCAGGAACAGCCACTGCCAGCCGTTCCAGCCATTGACGCCGGCGAAGCTTTTCATGATCCAGCCCGACAGCGGCCCGCCGACCACGCCGGCCACCGCCACGCCGCTCATGAACACCGCCACCATGCGCGCGCGCCGCTGTGCCGGGAACCAGTAGGTCAGGTACAGGATGATGCCGGGGAAGAAGCCGGCCTCCGCCGCGCCCAGCAGGAAGCGCAGCACGTAGAAGGTGGCGACGCTGTCGGTGAACATCAGCGCCGACGAGATCAGCCCCCAGCTGATCATGATGCGGGCGATCCAGACGCGCGCGCCGGTACGCGTCATCAACAGATTCGAGGGCACCTCGAAAATGAAGTAGCCGATGAAGAAGATGCCGGCGCCGACGCCATACACGGCGTCGCTGAATTGCAGGTCGGCCTGCATCTGCAATTTGGCGAAGCCGACGTTGACCCGGTCCAGGTAGGCGGCCACGAAGCACAGGAACAGGAAAGGCATCAGCCGCCAGCTGACCCGCTGGTACAGTTTGTCGAGGTTATCGTTCATCAGCAGAACATAGCAGGGAAAAACAATTTTCTAAATAATTTTCAAAAACCCTTGCGGAAGTGAATCTGGCTCCTATAGAATACGGCCTCGTTCAGCAGTTGTGACAAACGCTGATAAGTTTTCTGGGTGCTTAGCTCAGTTGGTAGAGCGGCGCCCTTACAAGGCGTAGGTCGGGAGTTCGACCCTCTCAGCACCCACCAGATAACTTAAAAACGAATTGGAGCGGTAGTTCAGTTGGTTAGAATACCGGCCTGTCACGCCGGGGGTCGCGGGTTCGAGCCCCGTCCGCTCCGCCAATATTCCGAAAGAGGCCCGATGTTCGCATCGGGCCTTTTTCATTTCCGCCTCAGTATTCCGATGTATGCTGACTGGCAATGAAAACCTCCTACCTTCGCTTTCGGCTCCGGCTGGCGCGGCATGCGCTGTTGCAGTTTTCGGTCAGTCTTGGCAGTTCGCTTGAATACATCCTGCTTGGCTTCGCGCCGGTGCTGTTTGGCTTGCTGGCCTGCATCGCCCTGCCCGGGCTGTTCGCGGCCACGCTGCCATGGCCGCAGGCGCTGGGACTGTTTGGCGGCCAGACGCTGCTGGCCAGCGCGCCGGTGTGGCTGCTGCGCAAGCGCCTGCATCCGGCGGCCGTGCTGATGTGGAGCGGGCCCTTGCCTGTGCCGCCGCGCGCGCGCTGGCTGGCCGATGCGGCGGTGGCGGCAATGATCGTCGGGCCGCTGGGTCTGGCCTACGCGATCTCCACCGGTATCTGGCTCTACCAGTGGCCGGACTGGCTAAGTCCCGTCGCGCCGCAGGCGTTGCTGCTGACGGCGGCCTCGCTGCTGCTGGCGTGGCTGCTGTCGACACTCACGCTGGCCCACCGCGCGCGCATGCCCGCCGCCCGCCCGCCCCGCCGTCGCCGCCCGGCGCCAACCATCTATCGCCCCTCGCGCCCGGCGCGCGCAGCCGCCCGCAACGCCTCCGGCACCCGGGCCGACCTTACCGCTGCGCAAAATGCCGCGCTGGCCACGCCCGCCGCTGCGGCAGATGCCAGCGCGGCAGGCTTGGCCACGCTTGGGTATTTCTGGAGGCAGCTATTCTGGCTCCCTTTCTGGCGCGCGGAAAACGTGGTCGGCATCCAGCAGACCCTGCTACTGGCAGGCGCCATCGCCAGCATCGGCGTATGGCTATGGCATCCGCCCCTCGTCCCGCCGGCACTATGGGGCGCCTGCGCCGCGCTAACCACGATGTTGCTGACCGACCGTGGCGATAAAGCCGTTGCCGAACAAATCGCCTTGCTGCGCCCGACCACCGCCTGCTGGCCGCTCGACACCGCGCAGCTGTACCGCCTGGCCATCCTGTTCACACTGCTGCCGGCCGCCTGCGTGCTAGCCTGGTTCGCCGCCCTCACACTGGGCCGCGATGCCGGCGGCTATAGCCAAACCGTCGCCACCGTCTGGCTCTGCTGCGCCGCCATTGCGCAAGTGGCCGTGGTGGCGCTGCGCGGCCTCAGCACGCGCGGGCGCGTGGGCCTGGTCATCGGCGCCATCCTCATCCTGACCGCAATCGGAAGCGAACTATGGAATTAAGAATCGAACAGCTGACCTTCGAATACGCCACCCATCCGCTGTTCCGCCAATTCAGCCTGATGCTGGGCGCCGGCGTCACCTGGCTGCGCGGCGAAAACGGCGCCGGCAAGACCACGCTGCTGAAACTGGCCGGCGGCGCGCTTGCGCCGCACGGCGGCCACATCTGGCTGGACGACCTCGAATTGCAGGTGCAGCCGCTGGCCTACCGCCTGCGCTGCTACTACTGCGGCGGCGACACGCCACAACTGCCATGGCTGAGCGTGCGCGAAATCCTCGACCTGCACGTCGGCCTCTACCCCGGCACCAACGCCGGACAGCTCAACGCGCAACTGCAAGCCTTCCATCTGCTGCCGACGCTGGACCAACCGGTCACCACGCTGTCGCTGGGCCAGCACAAGAAGATGCAACTGGCGCTGGCCCTGTCACTGCCGGTGAGCCTGCTGCTGATGGACGAACCCTTCAACGGACTCGATGCAGATGCGGTAGCCTACCTGCGCCAGCAGCTCGCCGCGCCGGAACGGCTGGCCAGCCAGGCCATCCTGCTGACCAGCCACCTCGACCCGCAACTGCCGCTAGCGCAAACGGTGCAGCTTTAAGCGGCGATCTTGCGCAGCGCGGCGCCCAGGCGGTCCACCTCGGCCTCCGAGGTGAAGATCGACGGCGTCGCGCGCACGCAAGCGCCAGCCGCCAGGCCGTCACGTTCGACGGTGAAGATACCGTGTTCCTTCAGCAGCCGGCGCGCCAGCGCCACGTTGTCGGCTATCGACGTGCGGCCACGCAGACGGAACGACGCGATCGCGCTGCACAGCCGTGGATCATCCGACGCCAGCAGCTGCAGACCCGGCACGTCGCGCACCGCGTCCAGCCAGCGAGCGCGCAATCTTGCCAGGCGCGCCTGTTTGTACGCGACGCCTACCTGTTCATGCAGGTCGAGCGCCAGCGGCAGGGTCAGATATGCGGCAAAATTGAAGGTTCCTGTATGTACCCGCGTGCGGATATCGTCGCCCTCCTGCTCGCCCAGGTATGGATCGATATCGCGCACCCGCCCCTTGCGGATGTAGACCGCACCGACGCCGATCGGCGCGCCGATCCACTTGTGCAGGTTGATGCCGACAAAGTCCGCCTGCAGATCGGGAATCCGCATATCGAGCTGTCCGAAGCCGTGCGCCGTGTCGACGATGGCGTCGATGCCGCGCTCGCGCGCCATGCGGCTGATCTCCGCCACCGGCAGCACCATGCCGTTGCGGTGGTTGACGTGGGTGAGCAGCATCATTTTCAGCTTCGGGTAGCGCGCCATGGCCTGCGCATAGCTGTCGATCACCGACTGGTAGGTGACAGGCTCCGGCATGGCGATGCGCACCACTTCCACGCCACGCCGCTGTTTCAGCCAGTGCATGACGGTGAGCATATTGTCGTAGTCGATATCGGCGCACAGCACCGCATCGCCCGGCCGCAGCCGGTTGTAACCGCTGATCAGGATCTGCAATGCCTCGGTGGCGCCGCGCGTGAACACAATTTCATCCTGCGCCACACCCAGCGCCTGCGCCGCGCGGCGCCGCAACGCGCCGAAGGCCGGCGGAAACTGCGTGCGGCCGTAGAACGAGTTGCCGCGATTGACTTCCTCCACGTGCCGTTCATACGCCGCCAGCACCGGGCGCGACATCGATCCCCAGAAGGCGTTGTCCAGCATGGTGACTTCGTTGGTGATGTCGTACTGCGCGGCGATCTGGCGCCAGTATGCCTCATCCGCCGCCACCTGCTGCGGCGTGCCCGCCGGGCGCGCCGGCAGCGAGGCGATGGCAGCGACCGAGGAAGCAGGTGCCGGTCCCGGTGCGGGCGCCGCTGCGGCGCGCGCTGCCGGCGACGCCAGCGTGGCGGGGACCAGCGGCAGCAGGGCGCCGGCCTTCAGCCACGCGCGGCGTTGCGGATCCGCTGCGCTCAAAACTTCACCGTGTATTCGAGGAACAGGTTGCGGCCGTCGGTATCATACGGCGCATTGCGCGAATAGATCAGGCCACGGCTGGCTTGAAACACCGCTTCGTCCGGATACTTGTTCAGCACATTGTCGACGCCAAAGCGCAACGACTGCTTCTCGCCCAGCTTGACGCTGGCGGCCAGGTCCAGGAAACGCATCGCACCAAAGCGCTGGAAGATATCGCCAGTGGCGTTGCCAGTGCTGTCCGTCCACGCGCCGTAATAGCGCACGCGCGCCAGTGCACTCCACCCGCCCTGATCGTAGGCCGCGCTGAAGGTCGCCTTCTGCTTTGGCAGACGCTCTTCAAATACCACACGCTGGCTCTCGTTGGTGACGATGGTGGACCTGCCGCCATCGATGCTGGTTTTGTTGTAGTTGTAGGCCGCCGTCAGATTCAGCTTGCCGGCGCCGACGCGGCTCAGCGAGCTGCCCACCACATCGATACCCTTGGTGGTGGTATCGAAGTCATTGGTAAAGTAGGTGACCGACGTATAGCGCAGCGGATTAGGCACACCGGCCGGCACCGCGAACGACGCAGAGGTGCTGAAGCGGTCGCTCAGCTTGATGCGATAGGCATCCACCGACCCGGACAAACCGGCGCTGTTTTTCCATGTCAGCCCCAGCGACAGATTCTTCGACTTTTCCGGTTGCAGCGGCTTGGCGCCCAGCGCCACCGCCAGCGGGTCCTTGTTCGCCAGACGGCCGGTGGTGAATACCAGCAGCGTCTTGGTGTCCAGGCCCTGGCTGGTGCTGTTGGTGTTGAGCTGGCCCGGCGTTGGCGCGCGGAAGCCGGTCGAGTACGAGCCGCGCAACGCGAAGTCCGGCGTCACCTCGAAGCGCGCGGACAGCTTGCCATTGACGGTATTGCCGAACTCCGAGAAATCCTCGTAACGCAGCGCCGCGCCTATCGACGCCCGCTTGCTCAGCGGGACCTCGATATCGGCATAGGCCGCATAGCTGTCCTGATCCCATTTGCCGGCCTGGATATCGCTGAAGCCGGGCGCACCGTTGGAATTGGCGTCCAGGCCCGCCGAAGCGCCCGGCCCCACCGCATACGATGCCGGATCGCCCGCCCTCACCGCGTAACTCTCGTTGCGGTATTCCGCGCCGAAGGCCACATTGACCGGCTGCGACAGGCCGGCCACATTCCACTCATAAGTGAAGTTGGCGTTGACCAGTTTTTCTTCCTGCGTCAGGCGGCCAAGATTGAACGAGGTCGGGCTGTTCGGGCCGAGCGAGGCGTTGATCGAGTTGTGCAGGCCATAATCGATGGCGTTGCGGCCGTACGAGGCGCTGACGTCCCAGCCCAGTGCGGCGTTGAACTGGCCGCGCAGGCCGGCCAGCAGCTGCATGTCGTTCTGCTTGTTGGTGTACTGCGGACTGAAGCCCAGCGGGAAAATGCTGCGCACATCCCAGCCGGGAAACACGGCGGTCTGCTTGTAGACCGAGGTGCTGGTATCCGGATTGCGCCAGTTGAAGTCCGACGTGCCGTCGCTGTGCGCGAACAGGCCGTAGCTGTAGGCCGTCATGTCGCCGCCCAGGTCCCAGCTGGCGTTGAAGCCGGCGCGCTGGCTTTCCAGCTCCGGCTGGCCCCAGCGCTGCACCGGGTTCGGCACCTTCAATTCCGGATGCGCGGCCTGGAAGGCGATGGCGTCCGGACGCTGGCGCGTGCGCGAGGTCGGATCGGATTGCGCGGCCTCCGCAAACAGCGTCACGCGCGCGTTCTCGCCGAGCATGAAGCCGTACCTGGCGCGCAGCTCGTTGGACTTGCCGTCTCCCTCGCTGTACTGGCCGTGCTGGGCGCTGATTTCGCCGCCCAGGCTATCGTCGAGAATGATGTTGATGACGCCGGCAATCGCATCCGAGCCATACTGCGCCGAGGCGCCATCGCGCAGCACCTCGATGCGCTTGATGGCGCTGGTCGGAATCTGCGCCAGGTCCGGCGCCTGCGCGCCGCGCGCGCCGAGCAGGGCGCTGCGATGGAAGCGGCGGCCGTTGACCAGCACCAGCGTCTGATCCGGCGACAGGCCGCGCAGGGTGGCGGGGCGGACGAACACCTGGCCGTCGGCCATCGGCAGGCGCTGCACCACATACGACGGCACCAGCTGCGCCAGCACATCGTTCAGGTCGGACGATTCCACCGCGCCGATTTCCTCGCGGGTGAACACATCGACCGGCGCCAGCGTATCGAACTGGGTGCGGTTGCTGGCGCGGGTGCCGGTGACGATGACCGACTGCTGCGCGTCGGCGCTGACGGCTGCTGCTGCGGAGGTATTCTGGGCGTGGGCGCTACTCAGCGCCTGGCAGGCGCACAACAGCGCTGCCGCGCTGGCAATTTGGCTACGTTTCATATTCGCTACTCTGGTGGTTGTGGAAGTGGCGAGCAGTAGCTTACTGATGCAGTGTTTCAGGGGTATGACCAGGCGGCGCAGGTCAAGTGTGTGACGCTTCCGATGATCGGCGCGCTGCTGTCGTGTCTACCGGACGAACAGCAAGGGCCGCTTAACGAGGGGGAATCTCCGCTCCACGTCTTTCCCGCGCAGGCGGGAACCCATGCTGAGCTTGCACACGCAGTATGGATTCCCGCCTGCGCGGGAATGACGGGGGTGGCTTCGAACGCTAACTCACCTGACAGCGCGTGCTGGATCTCGCTGAGCCAATACAAACGCCTCACCGTTTTGTTACGCGGTCAGTGCGTGTTTCTCTGCCGTTGCTTCGTGTAGAGTTTGATGCGTCTGGGGATCGCGGCGCTGCTGTCTTGTTTATCTGACGGATAAGCAAGGGCCGATTGACGAGGGGGAGTCTCCGCCCCCGTCGTTCCCGCGCAGGCGGGAACCCATGCTGAGCTTGCACACGCAGTATGGATTCCCGCCTGCGCGGGAATGACGGGGGGGCCGCCGGTACACGCAGGCCCCACCATCTTTTTGTTACGCGGTCAGCGCGTGTTTCTCTGCCGCTTCTTCCACCACTTCGGAGTCGTCCGAGCGGATCAGGTGATCGAAGGCCGACAGCGCGGCCTTGGCGCCTTCGCCGGTGGCGATGATGATCTGCTTGTACGGCACCGTCGTCACGTCGCCGGCGGCGAACACGCCCGGCACCGAGGTCTGGCCGCGCGCATCGACTTCGATCTCGCCGTGACGCGACAGCGCCACCGTACCCTTCAGCCACTCGGTGTTCGGCACCAGGCCGATCTGCACGAACACGCCTTCCAGCTCCACCTTGTGCGACTCGTTGGTGTTGCGGTCGGTGTAGCTCAGCGCGGTCACTTTCTTGCCGTCGCCATGGATCTCGGTGGTTTGCGCCGACGTGATCACCTTCACGTTCGGCAGGCTGCGCAGCTTGCGCTGCAACACCGCGTCGGCCCGCAGCTCGGCGCCGAACTCGATCAGCGTGACATGGCTGACGATGCCGGCCAGGTCAATCGCCGCCTCGACACCCGAGTTGCCGCCGCCGATCACCGACACGCGCTTGCCCTTGAACAGCGGGCCGTCGCAGTGCGGGCAGTAAGCCACGCCATGGTTGCGGTATTCCTTCTCGCCCGGCACGTTGATCTCGCGCCAGCGGGCGCCGGTCGCCAGGATCACCGACTTGGCTTTCAGCACCGCGCCCGAGGCGGTCTGCACTTCGATCTGCTTGCCAACCTGCACCAGCTTGCTGGCGCGCTGGGTGTTCATGATGTCGACCTCGTAGGCCTTGACGTGCTGCTCCAGCGCCACGGCAAACTTCGGACCGTCGGTTTCCTTGACCGAGATGAAGTTCTCGATCGCCAGCGTATCGAGCACCTGGCCGCCGAAACGCTCGGCCAGCACACCGGTGCGGATGCCTTTGCGGGCGGCGTACACGGCCGCCGCGGCGCCGGCAGGGCCACCGCCGACGATCAGCACGTCGAACACTTCTTTCTTGCTCAGCTCGGCGGCGGCGCGCACGCTGGCGTTGGTGTCCAGCTTGGCGAGGATTTCCTCGACCGAGGTGCGGCCCTGGCCGAAGTGCTGGCCGTTCAGGAACATCATCGGCACGGCCATTATCTGGCGCTCTTCGACTTCCTTGGCGAACAGGCCGCCGTCGATGGTGGTGACCTTGATGCGTGGGTTAATCACCGACATGGCGTTGAGCGCCTGCACCACGTCCGGGCAGTTATGGCAGGTCAGCGACATGAAGGTTTCGAATTCGTAATCGCCATCCAGGTTGCGGATTTGCTCGATCACGGCTTCGTCGAATTTGATGGTGTGGCCGCCCACTTGCAGCAGCGCCAGCACCAGCGAGGTAAATTCGTGGCCCATCGGAATGGCGGCGAAACGCACGCCAATCGCGGAACCGGCACGGTTGATGCTGAACGATGGCGTACGCACGCCCGCCTCGGTGCGCTCGACCAGCGAGATCTTGTCGCTCAACTCGGCAATTTCGAGGAGCAGTTCTTTCATCTCACGGGCTTTGGCGCTGTCATCGAGAGAAGCGACCAGCTCCAGTGGGTGGACCACTTTTTCCAGGTAGGCTTTCAACTGGGTTTTGAGGGTTGCGTCCAACATGATTTGATTCCTTTACAAATATTTAGGCGTATGCCGGGCCGGACGCCCGGTCCGGCATCGCGGTAACTACTTGTTTGCTGCTTTGTCGAACAAGATTAGATCTTGCCAACCAGGTCCAGCGATGGGGTCAGGGTAGCTGCACCCTCGGTCCATTTCGCTGGGCACACCTGGCCTGGGTGCTCGGCCACGTATTTCGCTGCTTTGACTTTGCGCAGCAGTTCGGTGGCGTCGCGGCCGATGCCGTTGTCATGCACTTCCAGCACTTTGATCTGGCCTTCCGGATTGATGACGAAGGTGCCGCGCAGTGCCAGGCCTTCTTCTTCGATCATCACTTCGAAGTTACGCGACAGGGTGCCGGTTGGGTCGCCGATCAGCGGGTAGTTCACTTTCTTGATCGCGTCCGAGGTGTCGTGCCATGCTTTGTGCGCGAAGTGGGTGTCGGTCGACACGCCGTACACTTCCACGCCCAGCTTGGCGAATTCAGGTTGCTGCTCGGCCAGGTCTTCCAGTTCGGTTGGGCACACGAAGGTGAAGTCGGCTGGGTAGAACATCAGAACGGACCACTTGCCTTTCAGGGTCTCGTCGCTCACGTCGATGAATTTACCTGCGTGGTATGCGGTGGCCTTGAATGGTTTGATTTGGGTATTGATCAGGGACATTGTGGTTTCCTCGTTGGGTTGTGAATCATTGAGACGCCAGTGTAAGCGTTTTTAGCTCATTTGCAAAATTGATTGTTCCAATAGTTTCAATTGGATTTGACTATCGATGATGCGGACGGCATAGCATTATCGCGCAGGAAGACGTCGAACTCGGCGGCCGGCATCGGCTTGGCAAACAGATAACCCTGGCCGTAGTCGCAGCCGGCGGCGGCCAGCAGGTCGCGCTGTTCGGGCGTTTCGACGCCCTCGGCGATCACCTTCAGGTCGAGCTTGTGGGCCATGACGATGATGGCCTCGGACAAGGCCATGTCGCTGGAGTCGGGCGCCAGGTTGCGGGTGAAGGAACGGTCGATTTTCAGGTAATCGATGTCGAACTTCTTCAGGTAGGACAGCGACGAATAGCCGGTGCCGAAATCGTCCAGCGCGACCTGGATGCCGGCGTCGCGCAATTGCAGCAGGCGGTTGCTGACCGCGCTGCTGGCGTCCAGCAGCAGGCCCTCGGTGATCTCCACCACCAGCGACTGGCCCGGCAGCGCCAGCGATTGCAGATGCTCCAGCCAGCACTGGTAGGAGCCGCCCTCGCGCTGGAATTCCAGCGGCGACTGGTTCAGGCTGATCTGGAAGTCCGGGTAATGCTGGCGCCGCCAGCACGCCACCCAGCGCGCCGATTCGCGGAACACCCATTCGCCGATATCGATGATCAGCCCGCTCGCCTCGGCCAGCGGAATGAATTCCAGCGGGCTGACCAGGCCGCGCTGCGGATGGTTCCAGCGGATCAGCGCCTCGGCCTTGTGGATGGCGCCGCTGGCCAGGTGGACGATGGGCTGGAAGTACAGCTCGAACTGCTGGCCCTTGAGCGCGCCGCGCAGGTCGTTGGTCAGGCGCATGCGGTTGATCGCCGCCACCTGCAAGGTCGGCGTGAAATAGCTGTAGCGGTTGCGGCCGGCGCCCTTGGCGGCGTACATCGCCTGGTCGGCGTGCTTGAGCAGGTCGTCGATGTCGAGCGCGTCATCGGGGAACAGCGTGATGCCGATGCTTGCCGAGACAAAGGCCTGCTCCTGGCCGAGGTCGAACGGCTGGCGCAGGCGGTCGAGGATGGCCTGGGCGATGCGCTCGACGTGGTCCGGCGTGTCCAGCTCGGTGAGGATGACGGTAAACTCGTCGCCGCCCAGCCGCGCCACCGTGTCCGACTTGCGCACGCAGGCGCCGATGCGGCGCGCGGCGTCGATCAGCAGTATGTCGCCCTGGTGGTGGCCGAGCGTGTCGTTGACTTCCTTGAAATGGTCGAGGTCGATGAACAGGATCGCCAGGCGCGACTTGTCGCGCCGACTCTTGAGCATGTCGTGCGCCAGCCGGTCGAGGAACATGCGGCGGTTGGGCAGCTGGGTCAGCGTGTCGAAATTGGCCTGCTGCCAGATCAGCTGCTCGTTCTGCTTCTTGGCGGTGACGTCCTCGATCATGCACAAATGGTGCGGATGGCTGCCGGCCTCGGCCTCGATGGCGTTGACCGACACGTCGATCCACGCCACGCTGCCGTCCGGCTTGAACAGGCGGCTGACGGTCTTGAAGCTGCTGATCTGCTGCGTGCTCAGCAGCGCCATCTGCGCCTTGATCTGCACGATATCGTCCGGGTGACCGACGTCGAGCCAGTGCAGCGCCCGCAGCTCGTGCTGCGAACGCCCCAGTATCTCCTGGTAACGTGCATTGATGTCGCGGTATTCATACGTGACCGAATCGATCAGCGCGATCCCCAGCGGGGACGCCTCGAACATCGTGCGAAAGCGCTGCTCGCCGGTGCGGATCGCTTCCAGCGCCCGCTTGCGCTCGCGCGCCAGCCGGCTGAAATGGATGGCCGCGCCCAGCACCAGCAGCACCGCCACACCGCCCAGCGCGCGGTACAGCCAGGCCAGGCTGCCGGGCGTGCTGTCGAGGCGGTACATAAAGCCGTCGAAGACGGCGTTGCCCGGCATCATGCCGAGGCCGGCGTAAACCTCGGCAATGTGGCGCCAGCGGTCCGGGTTCATATAGCCGATTTCCACCAGCACCGGCTGCACCAGCGGCACCATCTGGCGCGCCTCGTACAGCAGGTGCTGGCGGTCGCTGCGGCGCGAGTACTTGCTCAGGATGATGTCGGCCATCTGCTCCTGGTGGCTCATCGCCCATTGCCAGCCGCGCATGCTGGCGGTGCGGAAGGCGCGCACCCGCTCCGGATGGTCGCGGATTTCCTGCTCGCTGGTGAACAGGTTGTCGCCGTAGAAATCGATGCCGACCGAGCGCGGGCTGTAGATATCGTAGGGGAAACCGAGCCGGTCGAAGGTGTCCGGCTCGTTGGTGGTGTAGACCGCCATGGCGTCGACCTTGCCGTTGATCAGGTCGTCCGGATTGAAGCTGTGCTCGACGCGCTGGAAGCTGCTGGGCGGTACGCCCTCCTTGGTCAGGAAGGCCAGCAGTTCATCGGCGTTGCCGAGTTCATCGTTGAGGGTGCCGATCATCGCCCGCTTGCCGATCAGGCGGCGGAGGTCGGCGTCGCCGCCGGTCTGGCGCATCGCCAGCGCATACGGCGAATGCTGGAAGATCACGCCCAGCACCACCACCGGCTTGCCGGCCATGCGCGCCAGCAGCAGACTGCTGCTGCCGGTGCCGTATTCGGCCTTGCCGGCAATGACGTCGCGCTCGGGCGCATTGCCATCCGCGCCTTCGAGGATGCGCACCTCCAGACCGGCTTCCTTGTAGTAACCCAGCTGCTGCGCCGCGTAGTAGCCGGCAAACTGGAACTGGTGGACATGCTTGAGTTGCAGCGTGACTTTCTCCAGCGCCATGGCCGGCGCCGCAACCCACAGCAGGGCGGCGAGGCACAGTGGGACAAGGGCGTGGAAACGGAAAGTCACGGTTTTCCTGGGACGGTCTGCACTGGCTCTAGTGTAGCCGCTTCCCTCCCTGCAGCCGTGCTTTACGCTTAGCGTGGCGTACAAAAAGCAACGGACGGCCCGGCTTGCGCCCGCCATCCGTGACAGCCTGCTGGCGTGGCCGCTTAGTAGGCGATGCTCACCGGCGCCGACGACAAGGTATTGCTGCCGTTGCCCAGCTGGCCGTCGGCATTGCGGCCCCAGGTCCACAGTGAGCCGTCATTGCGCAGCGCGGCGCTATGGGCGGCGCCGGCGCTGACCGCGCGCCAGATCTGCAAACTGCCCACCTGGACCGGCAGCGCGCTCTCGGTGCCGCCATTGCCCAGCTGGCCCTCGGCGTTGGAACCCCACGACCACAGCGTACCGTTTTTTGCACGCCGATGGTGTGGCTGGCGCCGGCGGCGACCTGGGCCCAGTCGCCCGACGTGCCGATCTGCACCGGCGCGGCTTGCGCCGCCATGCTGCCGTTGCCGAGCTGGCCGACGTCATTGGCGCCCCACGCATACAGCGTGCCGTCGGTGCGGATCGCCAGCGAGTGCGCGGCGCCGCCGGCCACCCACAGCCAGGTGCTGGTGCTGCCGCCGACCTGCACCGGCGTGCTGACGCCGGCGGTGGTGACGGTGCCGTTGCCGACCTGGCCGGCGTCGTTGGCGCCCCAGCTCCACAGCGTCTGGCCGGTCGACTGGATGCCCAGGCTATGGTCGCCGGCGGCGGCCACCGCGTTCCAGCCCAGCGTGCCGATGCGGGTCGGCACGCGCTTGTCGATCAGCGTGCCGTCGCCCAGCTGGCCGGCGTAGTTGGCGCCCCAGGCCCACAGCGACGTGGTGCCGGCAGTGGCGCCGCTGGAGGCCGAGGTCTGCAGCGCCAGCACGTGCGCCTTGCCGGCCGCCACCGCGGTCCAGGTCTTCAGCGTGCCGACCTGCTTCGGCGCCGCGCTATTGGTCTGGGAGCCGTCGCCCAGCTGGCCGTTGGCGTTGTAGCCCCAGGCCCACAGCGTGCCGTCGGTGCGGACCGCTACCACAAACTGGTCGCCCACCGCCACCTGCTTCCACAGCGTACTGTTGCCGGACACGGTCACCGGCGCGTTGCTCGACACGCTGCTGCTGTCGCCCAGCTGGCCCTGGATGTTGGAACCCCAGCTGTAAAGCTTGCCGTCGGCCTTGAGGCCGATGGTCTGGTTGCCGCCGGCGCCGATCTGGGTCCACGGCGCGATGACGGTCAGGTCAAAGCTGCCGGACACATTGTCGGCGGCGAGGGTGGCGGTAATGGTTTCCTTGCCCACGCCCTTGGCGCTCACCAGTGCCGCTGGCGGCCACGCTCGCCACGGTGGCGGCGCCGGACTTGGTGGCCCAGGTCAGGCCGGGCACGGCCTTGGTGCTGCCGTCCGAATAGGTGCCGGTGGCGGTGAGCTGCTGGGTAGTGTTGACGTTGATGGTGCTTTTATCACTGGTAATGGCGATGCTTTTCAGCGTCACGGCGGCCGGCGTGCCACCACCACCACTGTCGCCACCGCCACCGCCGCCACAGGCGGCCAATGCGGCGAACAGCGGCGCCAGCAACAGGGAAGAAAATTTGAAGTTTTTCATAAGCGTCCTGTTCACAGAAAAGGTCTGCGGAGCAAACAGTGTAGCCCCGCCATTCGGCTGTACATCACATGAGCAGGACTGGATTATCCCATCTTATCAAGTCGATACACCTATTTGACAACATTTCTCCGGGCAGCGGACGAAAAAAGCACCCCGCAGGGTGCTCTCTGGCTTTTCCGCCAAGCTTACTTTCTGCCGCGCGGCGCGCTGGCGGCGGGGCGGCCCGGGTTGCCGCCTTTGACCGGCGCCGGCGCCTTTTTCACCTTGATGGTGTCGAGGATAGACGGCTTGGCCTTGGTTTCGACCGTCTGGCGCGCCGTCAGCGAGCCGGTCAGCGCGTTCGGCTTGCCGCGGCTGCCGGCCACCGGCATGCCACGGCCGGCGCCGCGCTTGCTTTCGCCCGGCGCCATCATCGGCATCGCCCGCTTGCCCTGCGAGGCCTTGAAGTTTTCCTCGCCCACCACGTATGGCGGGATCAGGTGGCGCTCGCCGGTGCCGATCAGGTCGGCGCGGCCCATGCGGCGCAGCGCGTCGCGCAGGATCGGCCAGTTCTTCGGATCGTAGTAGCGCAGGAAAGCCTTCTGCGCCTGGCGCTGCTTGAGGCTGCGCGGCGTGAACACTTCCTCCGAATCCTCGGTGACCTTGTGCAGCGGGTTGCGGCGCGAATGGTACATGGCGCTGGCCATGGCCATCGGCGTCGGCATGAAGGTCTGCACCTGGTCGAGGCGGAAGTTGTTCTTCTTCAGCCACAGGGCCAGGCTCAGCATGTCCTCGTCGGTGGCGCCCGGGTGGGCGGCAATGAAGTACGGAATCAGGTACTGCTTCTTGCCGGCCTCCAGCGAATACTTCTCGAACAGCGCCTTGAACTCGTCGTAGGCGCCGATGCCCGGCTTCATCATCTTGCTCAGCACATTGGTTTCGGTGTGCTCGGGCGCGATCTTCAGCAGGCCGCCGACGTGGTGGGTCACCAGCTCCTTGACGTACTCGGGCGAGCGCACCGCCAGGTCGTAGCGCAGGCCGGACTGGATCAGGATTTTCTTGATGCCGGGGATCTCGCGCGCGCGGCGATACAGCTTGATCAGCGGATTGTGGTTGGTGCCGAGGTTGACGCAGATCGACGGATACACGCACGACAGGCGGCGGCAGGTCTGCTCGATTTCCTTGTCCTTGCACGACAGCCGGTACATATTCGCGGTCGGGCCGCCGAGGTCGGAAATGATGCCGGTGAAGCCCTTGGTCTTGTCGCGGATGTGCTCGATCTCGCGCAGGATCGACGGCTCCGAACGGCTCTGGATGATGCGGCCCTCGTGCTCGGTGATCGAGCAGAAGGTGCAGCCGCCGAAGCAGCCGCGCATGATGTTGACCGAGAAGCGTATCATTTCCCAGGCCGGGATGTTGGCGTCGCCGTAGCTCGGGTGCGGGCCGCGGGCGTAGTTCATGTCGTAGACGTTGTCCATCTCGTCCATCTGCAGCGGCAGCGGCGGCGGGTTCATCCACACATCGCGGTCGCCATGGCCCTGCACCAGCGCGCGCGCGTTGCCGGGATTGGACTCCAGGTGGAACACGCGCGAGGCGTGCGCGTACATGATCGGGTCATTGGCCACGGTCTCGAACGACGGCAGGCGCACCACGGTCTTGTGGTGCTTTTCCAGTTCCATCGCGCGCCGCTCTTCGCGGCTCATGATGCGGATCGGCTTGACCACCTCGGCTGGCGGCGGCGGCGCGGCCGGCGCGGCGGCGGCGGCGGCCTTGGTCGGCTCGACCATGGCCGGATTGACTTCGGCGGCCGGCTTGTCGCTGCCGGTGGCGCAGGTCGGCGAGTTCGGCTCGACCATCAGGTACGGGTCGATATGCTTGTCGATCTTGCCCGGCGTGTCGACGCGGGTGCTGTTGTGCACGCCCCATTCCTCGCCCGGCATCCAGCCGGACGGCACCAGGAAGGCGGTGCCGCGCAGGTCGCGGATATTCTTGATGTTCTCGCCATCGGCCATGCGCCGGGTCAGGTCGACCAGCGCGCGCTCGGCGTTGCCGAAGATCAGCATGTCGGCCTTGGACTCGAACAGCACCGAGCGGCGCACCTTGTCCGACCAGTAATCGTAGTGGGCGATGCGGCGCAGCGAGGCCTCGATCGAACCGATCACCACCGGAATGCCGGGATAGGCTTCACGGCAGCGCTGGGCGTAGACGGTGACGGCGCGGTCGGGACGCTTGTTCGGCTCGCCGTTGGGCGTGTAGGCGTCGTCCGAACGCGGCTTGCGGTCGGCCGTGTAGCGGTTGACCATCGAGTCCATATTGCCGGCGGTCACGCCGTAGTACAGGCGCGGCTTGCCCAGCGCGCGGAAGGCGTCGGCCGACTGCCAGTCCGGCTGGGCGATGATGCCGACGCGGTAGCCTTGCGCCTCCAGCAGGCGGCCGACCAGCGCCATGCCGAAGCTCGGATGGTCGATATAGGCGTCGCCGGTCACCAGGATGACGTCGCACTCGTCCCAGCCGAGCACATCCATCTCTTGACGGGACATCGGCAGGAAAGGCGCAGTCGCAGCGCGGGCAGACCGTTTCGGGACGGCCGCAAATAAATTAGTTGGGGGATTCATGGGGCGGTATTGTACCGGAATCGCCCCTGCTCCGCTCATGGGTGTTTGAAAAAATTCTTTTACTTTTCAAACACTTGGAGAAACAATGTCAAATTCCCATGTTTGACAGGATGGTGCCCAGCTCGCGCAGCCCGGATTCCAGCTTCGGGTGCTTGACGGCGAACTTGGCCGACAGTTCCTGGCTGCGCTCGGCCAGGCCATAGGTGGTGGACTCGCCGGGCGCCGGCTCCTGGCCGCGTTCGAGCAGCGCGTTGATATCGCCGTTCAGCTGCCGCAGCAGGTCCTGCAATTCCTCATCGATCGGACCGGCATCGGCCAGGTTGGCGTGCAGGTTCTTGAGCGAGGCTTTCAGTTGGGTGTCCATAGTATTTCCCAGTTCTAAAATTTGGTGGCCAGGTACAGTTCTTCGACCTGCGTCCGGGCCCACGGCGTCTTGCGCAGGAACTTCAGGCTGGACTTGATGCTCGGATCGCTACGGAAACAGTTGATATCGATCCGCCGGGCCAGTTGCTCCCAGCCGTAATACGCGTGCAGACGGGTCACAATCGCTTCCAGCGTCACGCCGTGCAGTTGGTTGTTCATAAGCTTACTCGGTGAAATCGGCGGGCCGGTTGGCGCCGCAGGAACCATTCTACACACATCAAGCCAGAAACCAGTGTGATGCTTAACGCAAGCTTATGATTTGAGCAAAATCAGCGCCGCGCCGCCGCCCCGGCAGTACATTGGCCTCTTTTATTCGCACGGAGAAAGCCATGCTGCGCGCAGTGATCTGCAAGGGCGACCCGACCTCGCACGGCGGAAAAGTCCTGGAAGGCAACGAACTGGTCACCACCAACGGCCGCGCCGTGGCGCAGCAAGGCCACATGACGCTGTGCCCGCAATGCAAAGGCAGCTATCCGATCATCGAAGGCGTGGGCAACCACAGCTACGCCGGCGTCAACACGGCCGTGGACGGCATGAAAACCGCCTGCGGCGCCAGGCTGATCGCCACACAGCAGCAGATGCTGATCGACGATGGCGGCGGCAGCAGCGGCGCAGCTGTCGCCCCGGAAGCAACTGCGGCCGGTGTTGCTGCCACTACCGCAGCCAGCCAATACAGCGGCGCCTTCCGCGCCGTCGACGAGCAAACCGGCCAGCCGGTCGGCGGCCTGCCCTATCGCATCGAACTGTCCGACGGAAGCACCCTGCGCGGCGTGACGGATAGCGACGGCAACACCGAGCGCGTCAGCAGTAACGATCCGGCAACCGCAAAGCTGTACTGGGAAGCGGAGGCCAACGATGAGTGAAGCAGCCACCTGCACCCTGGCGTCCAGGCCTGACGTCACCGTTGTACGCATTTGTGCACGGCGAAACATCTGCTATGAATTCAACACATCAGCGTCTGGGCAAAGAAATCTACAAATACCTTACCTTGTTATCGTAAATGGCGAAGTACAAAACCCACGCCGGATACGCACACTCGGCAACAGTCGGAAGATCAACTTGGTAGTCGATGCCGGAAGCAAGGTTGCTCTTTATTTGAACAGCGATGTCCATCCAGACCACAGAAAAAATCCGGTGTATGAAGTTACCGCGAGCGAACACGATGCACTCATAAAAATTACCGAAGTGATGGGACGGATCAATCACATCACCGCAGTGGTAGGTGTCGCCACAATGCGCGTATCAAACGGGCCGGATAAACCCCCGGTTGCTCACTATCAGGCGAGGTTGACGGGCGACATATGGATGAGCGTATCTCATCGCTATTCGGAATCGGAGGCGAACGCACTACTGCCAGAGGGCACTAGTGAGGTGGTTCGTGAAGCGGTCTGCAGTATCTATCGCGGTCTCAGGGTAGAACGCCTGCGGATACCTCTTGGAAGTGAAACGGCCTCCAGCACCGGCATGTTGGTGGTTCATTTTCAGAGGGCGCGGAATGCGGAGGAAAATATCGTTCGTGTTTCTTTGCTCACTGATGTATTGCCGAGAACACATCCCTGCGCTTTTGCTGCACTTTTCAGTGAAGCGCGCGCAGTCGGCGTGACCGAAATGCTGGTTACTTCGACCTGGCGCCCGATGTTCGGTTCGATTTTACATAGGGCAGGCTTAAGTTTGGACATTGCGAGCATACGCAATTCCGATGGCGAAATTAAGATTAATCGCGAAGGACTTATCGAGCCAGGCCGTTCACACAACCCTAACATCACTGATCGCGAGAAGGCGTTATATGAAGAATACAAAGTATTAGATCGAGCGGCACAAAGCGCACCAAGGGACAGGAGAAAGCGGGAAAATGCAAACGAAGGAGAAAAAAATGGGAAAAAGAAGTCGATAGCAATCAGCCAAGACTTATGCGCGAACTTCGAAAAAGACTCGCCAATCATCAGTCAGTCAGCCAAATCTTCGACCCCTGGTATATGGAATCAGATACGGCTCGGCAGCGCGACCCGGTGGTCAACAAACAAGCGAGCCAAAATGAAACTACCCATGACAATCATCTCCATCTGACAATTCGTGAGCCAAATATTTATGAATAGTTTGCATGCCCTGATGATGGCGGTGGCAACAACCATTCCGATTGGTGCACAGCCTTCTCCTGACGTAGTTGCAGCTGCGCGCGAACCGAGCAAAGAACCTTGGGAAATCCGGTACGTGTTATTCGTGGCACCGACCAAAATAATGCGTGAGCAGAAGAACCGTGGCACGGCGTCTCAACGCACAGATCTCAAAAAATCCTGAATTGCTTTACCTGAGCGCACAGGCCTTAATCGCTCAGTCCAGTACGATTGGTTCAGTCGCTACAGCCCCCATCCACTTCGATAACCAAGGTCATGTGCTGAACGTAAGCCGCCTGTCCCGGTTCACAGGACGGCGTACCAAATTCGACCGCATGATTCTATTAGATACATCAAGCCCCCCGCCGCGCCAGCTCTACCATGTAGCTGACTGGACTGAAACTCACCTTGGCCCCTCTTTGTGCACACTGCTTGATTCAAGACGCTATGAGCAAGACAAAGACTTCACGAAGAAAGGTAATTTCGGCTGCAAAGAATGGGGCCGACAGCTATACGACAGCAGCCGGCCTTATATAGACGTAACAACCTACACTGCGACAGGAAACTTCATCGGTCAATTCATGGGCTGGGCAAGAATAGTCGATGCTCCCAAGCCCATCATCGGCATGCAGGACAATACCTGGATGTGTCTCCATGAATGTCCAGCTGGCGAGACACCAGGGGTGATTAAAAACATCAAGACATGGACCAGCAAGCACGGCTACGCGATCCCCGTTCCTCCCGCATTTCAACCAGAGTATCCCGATAAGAACTACGACGACGAAACCTACTGCGAAAGTAGTCAGGAGATACCGCAGCTAATGACACACGCCATAATGTATGAATAAAACTTCGCTCATTTTCGTGCCGCTATTTATACCTCTGGCTGCCTATGCTAGCTCACCATCGGAGAGCGTGAATGCATGGGAGGTACGGTATGTTCTGATTACGGATTCTGTGCGCGGCTTTCAGCAAAGCGCTTCGCTTGCGAGCGCAGAAAATCGCGAAGCTCTGCAACTGCATAACGGTTCACCACCCCTTAACGCTGCAGTGCTGTTCAAACCTACTGCCGTATTCAACAAAAGGGTAGCCGTAGCTCTGATTGAATTTGATCGTAATGGCCACGTTATTGGCCACGACGCGCTGGCCGGTTTCAGCGGAAGGCACGGTGCTTACACTACACTCGTCTTGTTCAAGGACAAACCCTACTACTTTGCAGACTGGTACGTCGAGCCGGAACCAAGTCACTTTATGCCGGCGCTATGCACCCAGCGCGACTACTGGCGTTACACTCGTCCATGGAACTACGAATCAGCCGACGGCGGCTTTGGCTGCCGCGAATGGACAGCCCAGCTTTATCGGAAGGAACGTCCCTATATCGATGTAACGACATATGGCAATCGTCGTAATTTTATCGGTAAATTTATAGGCTGGGCAAGATTTGAGGATGCACCGAAACCGGTGATCGGGAGCAGTGGCAAGACATGGCTATGCCTGCACGACTGCCCCGCTGGCGAAAAGCCGGGCATCATTCCGGACATCCGTGCGTGGACGCGCAAGCATGGCTTCCCGGTGCCGGTTGCTCCGGCCATACAGCCGGAGTATCCCAACACGGAAACCGAAGACTGAGCGATTACTTCTCAGTCAGGCCGCGGCGTTCCAGCAGCGGTTCGATCTTGGCGTCGCGGCCGCGGAAGTTGCGGTACATTTCCATCGCGTCCATGGTGCCGCCTTTCGACAGCAGCATCTTGCGGAAATAGTCGCCGTTCTTGCGCGTCATGCCGCCGTTTTCGTTGAACCATTCCACCGCGTCGGCGTCCAGCTTCTCGGCCCACAGGTAGCCATAGTAACCGGCCGAGTAGCCGCCGGCGAAGGTGTGCGAGAAATAGGTGGTGCGGTAGCGCGGCGGCACCGGCGCGTAATCGACGCCCGCTTCCTTCAACGCGGCCGCCTCAAAGCCCAATACGTCGGTCGGGATCTGCGATACGCCCAGCTGGTGCCATTTCTGGTCCAGGATCGATGCCGCCAGGTACTCGGTGGTGCGGAAGCCTTCGTTGAACTTCTTCGAAGCGACCACTTTGTCCAGCAGCTCTTTCGGAATCGGTGCGCCGGTTTGATAGTGCTTAGCGTAGTTGGCCAGCACCGCCGGATTGACCGACCACATTTCGTTGACCTGCGACGGGAATTCGACGTAGTCGCGCGGCACGCGGGTGCCGGCGAAGCGCGGGTATTTCACGTTGGAGAACATGCCGTGCAGTGCGTGGCCGAATTCGTGGAACAGCGTGCGCAGTTCGTCGAAGGTCAGCAGCGTCGGCTCGCCGTCGGCCGGCTTTGGAATGTTGAGGTGATTCGCCACCACCGGGTGGGTGCCCATCAGCGACGATTGCGATACGTAGGCGTTCATCCACGCGCCGCCACGCTTGTTGGAACGGGCGTAGAAGTCGGCGATGAAGATGGCCAGCTGCTTGCCGTCGGCGTCGAAGACGTCGAACACGCGCACGTCCGGGTTATACACCGGCAGGTCCTTGCGCTCCTTGAACGACAGGCCGTACACCTGGTTGGCGGCGAAGAACACGCCGTTGGTCAGCACGCTGTTGAGCTCAAAGTATGGACGCAGTTCGTTCTGGTCGAAGTTGAAGCGCTCGGCCTTGACCTTGTCGCTGTAGAAGGCCCAGTCGTGCGCGGCCAGCTGGAAGCCTCCGTTGGCCTTGTCGATGGCCTGCTGGATTTCCGCGCCTTCTTTTTTGGCGTTGCTGACGGCCGGCTTGGCCAGTTCGCCCAGCAGCTTGTTGACGGCGGTGGTGTCGTGCGCGGTCTGGTCTTCCAGCGAGTAGGCGGCGAAGTTCGGGTAGCCCATCAGCGCGGCCTTCTCGGCGCGTAGCTTGACGGTGTCCAGCACCACCTGGGTGTTGTCGAATTTGCCGCCATGGCTGCCGCGCGCCAGCGACAGCGCCATCAGCTTTTCGCGCACCGCGCGGTTGGTCAGCACCGACAGGCTGGCCTGGCCGGTGGTGTTCACCACCGGGATCAGGAATTTGCCTTGCAGGCCTTTGGCGGCGGCGGCCTTGGCGGCGGCGTCGATCGCCTTGTCCGACATGCCGGCCAGTTCTTCGCGGGTGTCGACCACCAGCGCCGAGGCGTTGGCTTCTTCCAGCACGTTCTGCGCGAAGGTGGTTTGCAGCTTCGCCAGTTCGGCGTTCATCGATTTCAGCTTGGCCTTGTCGGCGTCCGACAGCTGCGCGCCGGCGCGCACGAAGTCGGTGTGGTAGCGCTCCAGCAGGTACTTGGACTCGGCGTCCAGGTGCAGCTTGTCGCGCTTGTCGTACAGTGATTTGATGCGGGCGTACAGTTTGCCGTTCAGGCGGATGGCGTCGCTGTGTGCCGCCAGCTTCGGCGACAGTTCGCGCTCCAGCGCCTTGAAGGTGTCGTTGGTGTTGGCGCCCGACAGGTTGCCGAACACGCTCGATACACGCGACAGCAGCTGGCCCGACTTCTCCATCGCGACGATGGTGTTGTCGAAGGTGGCCGGCTTCTTGTTGTTGGCGATGGCTTCGATTTCCGCCGCCTGCTGGCGCATGCCTTCCTCGAAGGCCGGCGCGTAGTCCTCGTTCTTGATCTTGTCGAACGGCGGATAGTTGAACGGCAGGCTGCTGACTTTGGCGAACGGGTTCGATGCGGGCAGCATCGAGGCCGGCTCCGCGTGGGCGACGCTGAATACCGCCGCTACGCTGGCGGCCAGGATGATGTTGGTGTGGTTCATTCGATTATCCTTATAAACTGTTTATATTAATTCAGGCCACGGCGTTCCAGCAGCGGTTCGATCACAGGATCGCGGCCACGGAAGTTGCGGAACAGGTTCATGGCGTCATCGGTGCCGCCGCGCGACAGCAGCTTGGCGCGGAACCAGTCGCCGTTCTTGCGTTGCAGGCCGCCGTTTTCCTTGAACCATTCGACGGTGTCGGCGTCCAGCTTTTCCGACCACAGGTAGGCGTAGTAGCCGGCCGAGTAGCCGCCCGAGAAGCTGTGCGAGAAGTAGGTGGTGCGGTAGCGCGGCGGCACCGGCGCGAAGTCGACGCCCATGTCCTTCAGCGACTTGGCCTCAAAGCCCAACACGTCGGTCGGGATCTGCGCTGGCGTCAGCTGGTGCCAGCGCTGGTCCAGCAGCGAGGCGGCCAGGTATTCGGTGGTCATGAAACCCTGGTTGAATTTCTTCGACGCGATCACCTTGTCCAGCAGTTCCTTCGGCATCGGCGCGCCGGTCTTGTAATGCTTGGCGTAGTTGGCCAGCACTTCAGGCCACACCGCCCACATTTCGTTGACCTGCGACGGATACTCGACGAAGTCGCGCGGCACGCTGGTGCCGGAGAAGCGCGGGTACTTCACATTGGAGAACATGCCGTGCAGCGCGTGGCCGAATTCGTGGAAGGCGGTCTTCACTTCGTCGTAAGTCAGCAGCGTCGGCTCGCCGGCCGGCGGCTTCGGAATATTCAGGTGATTGGCCACCACCGAGTGGGTGCCCAGCAACGAAGATTGCGACACGTATTCGTTCATCCAAGCGCCGCCCTGCTTGTTGGAGCGCGCGTACATATCGGCCAGGAAGATGGCCAGCTGTTTGCCGTCGGCGTCGAACACGTCGAACACGCGCACGTCCGGGTTGTACACCGGCAGGTCCTTGCGCTCCTTGAACGAGATGCCATACAGCTTGTTGGCCGCGTAGAAGACGCCGTTGATCAGCACATTATCCAGCTCGAAGTAGGGCTTCAGCTGGTTCTCGTCGAAGGCGAAGCGCTGGGCGCGCACCTTGTCGGTGTAGTAGGCCCAGTCGGCGGCGCCGATCTGGAAACCGCCTTTTTCAGCATCCACCACCGCCTGCAGGTCGGCCGCTTCCTTCTTCGCGTTGTTGACGGCCGGCTTGGCCAGCTCGCCCAGCAGCTTGTTGACCGCCGCGGTGTCGTGCGCGGTCTGGTCTTCCAGCGAATAGGCGGCGAAGTTGGCGTAGCCCAGCAGCGTGGCCTTCTCGGCGCGCGCCTTGGCGATCTTCAGCACCAGCTCGCGGTTGTCGTATTCGCCGCCATGGCTGCCGCGCGCCAGCGACAGCGCCATCAGCTTTTCGCGCACGGCGCGGTTGGTCAGTTCCGCCAGCGGCGGCTGGCCCGAGGTGTTGACCACGGCAACGAAGAATTTGCCGTCCAGGCCTTTGGCCTTGGCCGCTGCGGCAGCGGCGTCGATGGCGGCGTCGCTCATGCCGGCCAGGTCGGCGCGGTTGTCGACCACCAGGCCGGAGGCGTTGGTTTCCTTCAGCACGTTCTGGGTGAAGGCGGTTTGCAGCTTGGCGATGTCGCCGTTCAGCGCTTTCAGTTTGGTCTTGTCGGCGGCCGACAGATTGGCGCCGGCGCGCACAAAGTCGGTATGGTAGCGTTCCAGCAGGTGCCTGGATTCGGCGTCCAGCTTCAGCGCGTCGCGCTTGTCGTACAGCGACTTGACGCGCGCCCACAGTTTTGGATTGAGGTAGATGGCGTCGGCATGCGCGGCCAGCTTCGGCGACATTTCGCTGTCGACGGCGTCCAGCTTGTCGTTGGTGTTGGCGCCTTGCAGGTTGCCGAAGATGGTTTGCACGCGGATCAGCAGCGCGCCGGATTTTTCCATCGCCACGATGGTGTTGTCGAAGCTCGGCGCGGCCTGGTTATTGGCGATGGCGTCGATTTCCTTCAGCTGCTGGCGCATGCCTTCGTTGAAGGCCGGGATGAAGTGCTCGTCCTTGATCTTGTCGAATGCCGGATAGTGGAACGGCAGCGTGCTGACGGTGGCCAGCGGATTGCCGGCCAGCGGGGCGGCCGGCGCGGCCAGGACGGTTTGCGAAAATGCCACGCCCAGGGCGGCGGCAACAACAAGCAGATGAGGACGGGTCATGAAGCGCTCTTTCTCTATGGTTCAGCATGAAGCGTCAGATCATAGCAGCGCGACACGGCGACCGTCACTGGCAAAAAATGCTGCACTGCACATTCTTGGAATCAGCAGGTGTTTTCCGAAGAATACTTTGCGACAGCAGCGATTTCCGTCAAATCCTCGTGTCAGCGCTTGAACAGCGCTTCGATGCGGCGCTCCGGCAGAAACCACAGGAAGGCCACCAGCACGTACAGGCTGAACGAAATCCAGACGTGCACGAAGGCGGTGAAAATGGCCAGCAGGTACAGGGCCACGGACGCATACCCCTTGCGCTCCTTGGCCAGCGCCACGGTGATGACGGCGTCGCTCGGATTGCAGACGATCAGCGCCTTCTCCAGCAAGGTGTAGGCGATGGCCGACATGAACAGCACGCCGCCGTACAGCGCCACCGTCAGCGGCGCGAAGTCGTTTTCGCCCATCCAGCCGGTAGTAAACGGCACCAGCGACAGCCAGAACAGCAGATGCAGATTGGCCCACAGCACGCGGCCATCGACCACCGACGAAGCGGTCAGCATGTGGTGGTGGTTATTCCAGAAGATGCCGACATACACAAAGCTCAGCACATAGCCGCACAACACCGGCAGCACCGATTCCAGCGCCGCCAGGTCGGCCCCGTGCGGCGCCTTCAGCTCCAGCACCATGATGGTAATGATGATCGCGATGACGCCATCGCTAAACGCTTCCAACCGGTTTTTGCCCATCTGTTTATTCCTCCTGTGCGCAGCACTGTAAGCGATTCACGTCATCCGCGCCTGATTCATTAGGGAGACTGGGGCCCGGTTGACTTTTCTTAAAGTTGCCGGAAAAGAACGTCACTATGATTTCCTCACGGAACTGTCCGTGTTCCGCCACCGAAAAACCCTACCATTGAGGAGCGACATTCATGATATCCCTGTCCAAATCCCTGCTGGTCAGCGCGGCGCTGAGCTGCTCAGTCGCCGGCGCGGCCGATCTCGGCGTGCTGGCCAATTCGGCCGGCCTGGCGATCAAGGCCGCCACGCTGAGCGACGGCGAAGTGGTCGACCTGGCCCGCAAATCCTGCGCCGCGCTGGACCAGAGCAACAAGGTCGCCGCGCCGGGCAGCAAGTATGCGAAACGCCTGGCCACCGCGTTGAAACCGCTGAAAATGAGCAAGTTCAATGGCCGTCCGCTGGACGCCAAGGTCTATCTGGTCAGCGACGTCAACGCCTTCGCCATGGACAACGGCTGCATCCGCGTCTTCTCCGGCCTGATGGACATCATGAACGACGACGAACTGCGCGCCGTGGTCGGCCACGAAATCGGCCACGTGGCGCTGGGCCACTCGAAGAAATCGCTGCAAACGGCCTACAGCCTGCAAGCGGCGCGCAGCGCGGTGGGCACCGTCAGCGCCACGGCCGCCACGCTGAGCCAGTCCGAGCTGGGCAACCTGGGGCAGAAATTCATCGAGGCGCAGTTCTCGCAGTCGCAGGAAACCGACGCCGACGACCAGTCGTACAACCTGCTGTACAAGCAAAAACTGTCGCGCACCGGGCTGGTGACGCTGTTCCAGAAACTGGCCACGCTGGAAGGGCCGGGGCACAGCATGTTCAGCTCGCATCCGTCGTCGCCGGACCGTGCGCAGCGCATTCAGACGCGCATCGACCGGGACCACTAGGCGTGCGCCCATCGGTCCGGCCTGCCCAGCGCGGCCCGCCGAAACGGCACGACCGGGCGCCAACATTACCAGTTCGATAGCTTGCATTTTTGCATTGGACAAATTGCAAATTCCGCCATATTCTGGTTTTTTTAACGGAATATCGGGAAATCATGTTGCGCCATCTTGCTGCTCCTTTGCTCCTCGCCGTCCTGGCGCCATCGCTCGCCGCCGCCGACACCGGCCGCGTCGCGGCGGTGGCCGATTTTCCAGCTGCGCCAAGCCGGAATGGCCGAAAGAGGCGCTGCGCAAGGAGCAGAGCGGCAAGGTCACGCTGAGTTTCCTGATCGGCGTCGACGGCGGCGTCAACGACGCCAGGGTGGTCGGCTCCAGCGGCTATCCGCTGCTGGACGAGGCCGCGCGGGACGGCATCCGCAAGTGCAAGTTCAAGCCTGCCACCGTCAACGGCGTGCCGCAGGAAGGCTGGCAGATGATGCAGTATGTATGGACGCTGTCGCCGGCCGCGCCAGGCATCCCGCCCGCCCCGCGTGCGCCCAGCCCGCACCTGGCGGCCGCGCTGGCCGGCGACCGCGACGCGCTGTTCACGCTGGCGCAGGACTACGGCAAGGGCACGGCCGACGAGATCGCCGACGTCAACCGCATGCTGCAAGCGCTGGCGGTCAGCACCGCCGCCGCCCAGTTCGAGATGGCCAGCCGCCTGTATCAGGGACGCGGCGCCCCGCTGAGCCGTTCGGAAGCGCTGTCGTTTTATCGCCAGTCCGCCGACGCCGGCTTCGCGCCGGCGCAGGAGCGCATCGGCGCCTTTCTCGATTACGGCACCATGGGCATGCAGCGCGACAGCAAGGCCGCGCTGGACTGGTACCTGAAGGCGGCCGCGCAAAACGAGCACGCGGCGGAAAACGCCATCGGCGTGATCTACCACAACGCCCGCACCGGCCAGCGCGACTACGCCAAGGCCGCCGAGTGGTACGCCAAGGCGGTCGCCGGCAACAACACCTGGGGCCAGGCCAACCTGGGCCGGCTCTACATGCGCGGCCAGGGCGTCGAGAAAAACCCGGCGGAGGCGCTGCGCCTGCTGCACCTGGCCGCCGACAAAAACAATCATGCCGCCGAGCTGGACCTGGCGCTGATGTACTTCAACGGTCTCGGCGTCGATGCCGACGACGCCACCGCGATCCGCTTCCTGCGCCGCGCGGCGGCCGGCGGCGACGCCAACGCCCAGGTGCGGCTGGCCGGCGCGCTGACCTACGGCGTGCACATGCCGGTCAACCTGGCCGAGGCCGTCGGCTGGCTGCGCAAGGCGGCCGACAGCGGCAATGGGGCCGGCCTGAGCAACCTGGGCCACGCCTACGAGACCGGTCGCGGCGTCGAGCAGAACTACGCCACCGCGCGCGGCCTGTACCTGCAAGCGGCCGCCAAGGAAAACGGCAACGCCGAGGCGGCGCTGGGCGGCCTGTTGGAACAGGGCCGGGGCGGCGAACCCGATATCGGCCGGGCAGTGACGCTGTACCAGTCCGCCATCCGCCACAACAATGCGGACGGCATGGCGCGCATGGCCCGCCTGCAGGAGTCCGGCCAGGGGGTCGAGCAGAACCAGGCCGAAGCGCGCGCGCTGTACGAACGCGCCGCCGGCCTCGACCACGCGGGCGCGATGCGGCGCCTGGCCAAGGCCTACCAGAACGGCGAGCTGGGCCTGGAAGCGGACGCCGCCAGGGCGCAGCAATGGCAGCAGCGGGCCGCCGAGCGCAGCGCCCGGCAGAACAACCCGTTCAAGATCTGACACGGCTATTCGTCGCGGATTTCCGCCTCCACCAGCTGCGCCAGCAGAACCAGCGATTCCTGCCAGCCGAGGTAGCACGCCTCGGCCGGGATGACGGCGGGAATACCCTCCTGCACCACGTGCATTTCGACGCCGCAGAACACGGTGCGCAGCGTGACGGTGGTTTGCATCCGGCCCGGCAGATTGGGATCGTCGAACTGGGCCGTGTAGCGCAGCTTCTCGCCCGGCGCCAGTTCCAGATATTCGCCGCCGAAGGCATGGCTGGCGCCGGTGCTGAAGTTGGTGAACGACATGCGGTAGGCGCCGCCCACGCGCGCCTCCAGCTGATGCACTTTGCCGGTGAAGCCGTGCGGCGGCAGCCATTTGGCCAGCGCGTCCGGATCGAGAAAAGCACGGTAGACGCGCTCGGCGCTGGACTTGAGCACGCGTTGCAGTTGCACGGTATTGGTCGTCATGGTCGATTCCCCCTCCTAAAAATGTCGCCCCGCAGGAACGACGAGGGTAGCCAAATACAGCTTCGCTGGCAAGGTGGACAAATTATCTTTTTCTTAATATGATCAACGGTCTTTCACCTGCGTCCATCTACCATGCGTTGCTTGTTAATCCTGCTTCCCCTATTTGCCTTCATTACAGCTGATGCTGCCGAGGTTAGAACAGCGGCCCTGGTCAATTTCAATACCTGTGCCAAGCCGGAATGGCCAAAGGAAGCACTGCGCGAGGAAGAAAGCGGGACGGTTCACATGAAATTCCTCATCGACGAAGAGGGCAAGGTCCTCGACAGCTTGGTCCAGACATCGAGCGGCTCAAGCTTGCTGGATGACGCGGCAATAAACGGCATTCGGAGCTGTGCGTTCACGCCGGCCACCCTCAACGGCGTAGCGGTCAGGGGATGGCAGAAAATGCAGTATGTCTGGTCGCTGGAAACCGATGAACTGGTGCGCAAGACAAAAGAGGAAGCGGTCAAATATCGCGCAGCGGCGATAGAAGGAGACGCTGCAGCGCTGTATCAACTGGCGCAGCTATTCCGGAACAGGATAGTCTTCCCGTTTGACAATGAAAAGTACATGCAGCTGTTGCGCATGTCCGCCGACCGCTCCCACCCCGAGGCCGAGTATGAGTTGGGCGCCAACTACAACTCCGGGGTGATACTGGGGAAAGACCCAAGCCAGGCCCTGGCTTGGTACCAGCGAGCCGCCGATCATGGTCATCCTTCGGCGCAATATCGCCTGGGCGACTACTACGAGTCCGGCACCAGCGTGCGGCAAGATCTGGCACAGGCGGCGTCATGGTATCGCTTGGCTGCGGAGCAAGGCGAGCCTGCCGCTGAATTAGCGATGGGGCGGTTGCACGAAACCGGTCAAGTGGTGGAGCGCAGTGCCGAGCAGGCCGGCGTGTGGTATCGCAAAGCGGCCGACGCGGGCAACACCGAAGCAGCTTATCGCCTGGCCAGGCTGTATTTGCAAGCCAACGACACCAGCCATGCGGTGCTGTGGTTTACTGTCGCAGCGAAAGACCGGGTTGGGCAGGCTGAGGCCGCGTTAGCAAATCTATATTTCACCGGCGCGGGCGTGCCGCAAAGTGATGAGCAGGGGCTGAAATACCTGTACCGTGCCGCGAACGCCGGCGATGCGCCAGCAATGCGGCAACTGGGGCTGATGCTGTCACAAGGCCTGCGCACCGCGGCCGACACCCAACAGGGCAAGCTCTGGCTGGACAAGGCGGAGCGATTGGGCTCCCCCGCGCAGCCAGGGGACATTGTTCGTTTTCAACCTTAGGCCAGGCTGGCCTCCAGCGCCTGGTCATCCAGCGTGCGGTTGCGGCCGAGCATTTTGGCGCTGTACAGCAGCGAGTCGGCGCGGCGCAGCATGGCTTCGACTGTGTCGCGCTGGTCCAGCAGCACGGCGATGCCGGCGCTGTAGGTCAGCGGCACGCCCAGCTCGCGCGGGCCGGCTTCGGCCAGCCAGGCGCGCAGGCGCTGGTCGTAGGCGCGGATGGCGGCCAGGTCGGCGTCGCGCTTGAGCACGCTGAACTCCTCGCCGCCGTAGCGGCATACCAGGTTGCGCTTGCCGCCGACGGCCGCCATGCCGTCGACGAACAGCTTGAGCGCGCGGTCGCCGGCCTCGTGGCCGTAGGTGTCGTTGATTTCCTTGAAGTGGTCGAGGTCGAGCAGCATGGTGCACAGCGGCTGCCGGCCGCGCTGGCTCTCGGCCACCACCGCCGTAGCGCGCTCCATCCAGGCGCGGCGGTTGAGGGCGCCGGTGATGCCGTCGGTGCAGGCCTGGCGCGCCAGTTCGCGCTCGGCCTCGTCGCGGTGCGCCAGCAGGATGCCGACCAGCGACATCACCACCGTCACATTGGTGGCCAGCGCGAACAGCACATTGGCCGGATGCGGCGTGAAGAAGGTCGGGAAGAGCTCGGTGTAAAAAGCGCCCAGCACGCCGCGCGCGGCGGTCACCGCCATCTGCACCAGCAGCGAGGCCACCAGCAGCCAGCGCCAGCGGCCGACCGCGATCGCGGTCGGGCGGCACAGCGCCACCACCACGATCGCCACCTGCAAGGTCAGCAGCCCATTGGCCCAGCCGACGCGGAACGGGTAGCTGCCGAAGCCGATGCAGTAGCCGGCCGTCATCAGCACCGCGATCACGGCCGGCGCGCGCGCCACCGCCGCGCGGCCGCACCACAGGTCGAAGGCGATGGCGCTGTAGGTCAGGCCGCCGGCGATGCCGCCCATGGCCAGCGTCGACAGCACGCGGTCGAGGGTGGAACCGGGCGTGACCAGGCCGGACGCCATCAGCAACACCCAGCCCAGCGTTTGCAGCAGGATGCCGATCTGCGCCATGCGGGCGGCGCGGTTGATCTTGCCCATCACCGCCAACAGCGCGGCGGCGATCGCCAGCAGGTTGAGCGTCATGGCTATGAGCAAAGAAGCAACATCGAGATGCATAGGGGCGGGCGAAAAAGGGGGAAGGGATGCAGTATAGCAAGCTCGACTCGGCTACACTCTGAACTTACCTTGTTTAACGATTGGAAGCCCGCATGGAAAACTACGCCGAGTTGCTGGAAACGCTGACGCAGCAGGAGAAAGAATTGCAGTTCACCGCCTTCGGCAGCGACACCGCGCTGGCGCTGGGGCTGAAGATTGTCGAGCTGGCCAAGGCGCGGGACAAAAGCATCACGGTCAACATCACGATCAACGGCAAGGTGCTGTTCCACCACGCCATGCAGGGCGCGTCGGCCGACCAGGCCGAATGGATACGCCGCAAGAACAATGTGGTGGCGCGCTTTGGCCGCTGCTCGTTCTACGTCGGCATCGACCACAAGCACCGTGGCGTGGTGTTCGAGGACATCAAGTACCTGCCGCCGGCGAGACTACGCGGCCAACGGCGGCGCCTTCCCGATCGCCATCCGGCACAGCGGCATCATCGGCACCGTCACCGTCTCCGGCCTGCGCCAGGCCGAAGACCACGCGCTGGCCGTCGAAGCGCTGCGCGCGCTGCTGGTTTAGTAGTGCGGCGGGCGTTCGTGGGGCAGCTGGGCGCCGCCGTTGTTCTGGGCGGCGTTGCGCACGTGCTGGGCCAGCGACGCGCACAGCTGTTCCAGCTTGTCGATCTGCCGCTGTTGCTCGTGAATGCGCTGGCTCAGCGAGTCCACCATGTCTTCGGCGTAGGCCAGTTTGATTTCGATGTTGATGAAGCGGTCTTCGGTCTCGCCCACGGCATGCTCCCGGTCAGAAAGCGGGCATTGTAACGCCTTATCCGGCCGGCGGCCGCAACGCCGGCGCGGCCGCCGCCGCCACGCCCGGCAGCTGGAAGCGCCCCACCACCTGCAACAGATCGAGCGCCTGGTCGCGCATGCTTTGCGCGGCCGCCGCCGACTGCTCCACCAGCGCGGCGTTGCGCTGGGTCAGGTCGTCCATCTCGGTGATGGCGGTATTGATGCCTTCGATGCCGCTGGTCTGGCGCTGGCTGGCCATGGTGATGTCGTTCATGATCTCGGTCACGTGGCGCACCGAGGCGACGATGTTGTCCATGGTCTGGCCGGCGGTGTCGACCAGGCGGCTGCCGTCCTCCACCTTGGCGACCGCATCCTCGATCAGTTCCTTGATCTCGCGCGCCGCCTGCGCCGAGCGCTGCGCCAGCCCGCGCACCTCGGTCGCCACCACCGCGAAGCCGCGCCCCTGCTCGCCGGCGCGCGCCGCCTCCACCGCCGCGTTCAGGGCCAGGATATTGGTCTGGAACGCGATCGCATCGATCACGCCGATGATGTCCACCACGCGGCTGGAGCTGGCCTTGATCGAGGCCATGGTCTGCACCACCTGCCCCACCACCTGGCCGCCCTGCAAGGCGACGTCGGAGGCCGACACCACCAGCTGGTTGGCCTGCAGCGCGTGGCCGGCGTTCTCGCGCACGGCGCCGGTCAGCGTCTGCATCGAGGCGGCGGTCTGCTGCAGCGAGTGGGCTTGCGACTCGGTGCGCTGCGACAGGGCCATATTGCCCTGCGCGATCTCGCCGGCCTCCTCGGTGATGGTGCTGCCGGCGCGGCGGATGTCGCCCAGCAGCGTGGTCCAGTTGTCGACCACGGTGTCGAGCCGGCGCGCCAGCACGCCGATCTCGTCGTCGCAATCGACCTGCACCCGGGTGACCAGGTCGCCGGCGGCCAGCCGTTCGGCGGCGGTGCAGGTGGCGGCGATCGGCCCCAGCACCGAACGCGTCAGCCAGCTGGTCAGCGCCAGCAGGGCGGCGAAACCGCCGACCATGGTGACCAGCGTGATCCAGTTGGCGCGTTGGCCGGCGCCCTTGCCTTCCTGTAGCGCGGCATCGGTCTGGCGGTTCAGGTTGTCCACCACGCGGGCCAGCAGCGCGCGCACCTGCTGGTAGCGGGCGTCGGCGTCCTGCATCGCGGCCACGCCGGTGTTCGGGTCCATCGACGCCAGGTCCAGCGCCTGCGCCACGCTGCCGCGATATTGCTGCACCAGCGGCAGCGCCTGCGCCGCCTCGGCCGCGCCGGGCAGCGCCTTCAACTTGTCCAGTTCGGCGCCGATGGCGCTCAGGCCGGAGTTGGCCTGGGCGCCGTATTTTTTCAGCTCTTCCTCGCTCAGGCTGCCGGCGATGGCGATGCGCGCATAGGTGGCCGCATGCAACTGGCCCAGCGCGATGCTCTGCTGGCTGGCCAGTTGCAGCGCCGCGAACGTGACGTCCTTCAGGTCCTGCAGGCGCCGCTCGTTGGCGTGCATCGAGAAATACGACAGGCCGCCCAGGCACAGCAGGCAAGCCAGCGCGGCGGCCGGAACGATCAGCAGTTTATGCGCGATCTTCACGCTGCGCCCCGCCCCGGTTACAGGTAGATGCCGCCGCACACCACGGTATCGCTGAGCTTCTCGCAATACATCTGCTTGGGTTCGATTTTCTTGGTTTCGGGATTGGTGAATTTATAGTCCTGCCAGAAGCTGGGCTTGGCCTTGGCCATGTCCATGCGCTCCTTGACGAAGGCCTTGCCGTCGATGTCCTTGAGCTCGATCAGGTTCTTGCCCACCATCTTGGGATTGCTGCCGTGCGCCAGCACCGTTGCCGTCCAGCTTGTACACCACGATGTACAGGTCGCGGTCGACGAACTGCGCGGCCTTGCCGGTGAAGTCGGCATAGGCCTTGGCGTCGCCGGCGCCCTTGATGTGGGCGACCGCCTTCCTGACCATCGCCTCGGCGTCGGCGCGGCTGGCGCCGCCATCGGCGGCATGCGAGGACAGGCTGCAGGCGAACGCGGCGGCGGCAAACAGGGCACGGGTCTTCATGTCTCTCTCCGTTCTGATGAGGGTGTCGCGTTTATAGTATCCCGACAGAAACGAGGATGCACGTGCGCACGGTGGCGGACGGCTCTTCCGCGCAACAGTAGCAAGGTGCTAGGCAGCCGGCTTGGGCGTGGCCAGCAGTTCCTTCATGCGCGCCAGGCGCTCCTTCGGCGTCAGCACCTCGGACTCCATCGGCACGGCCGTGCCCTCGTCGAGCTTCATTTCCTTGATAAAGCGCGACGGGTCGCAGTGCACCTGCTCGCCGGCGCGCTTGCGTTTCTTGCACCAGGTGATGTGCAGCGTGCGCTGCGCGCGCGTGATGCCGACGTACATCAGCCGCCGTTCCTCCTGCACCCGCGCGGCGATCGATTCGGCCGGCGCGTCGGCGTCGCCCTTGTGCGGCAGGATGCCTTCCTCGCAGCCGACCAGGAACACGTGCGGATACTCCAGCCCCTTGGACGCGTGCAGGGTCGACATGCGCACCGCGTCCGGGTCCTCGTCCTGGCCTTCCAGCATCGACATCAGCGCCACCATCTGCGTCAGCTCCAGCACGTTCTTTTCCTCGCCGTCGCGGTCCTTGCCGCCGCGCCCGCGGTCCTTCAGCCAGTTGACGAATTCCAGCACGTTCTGCCACTTGCTCTGGGCCGCGCGCTCGTCGAACATATCGTATAAATAGTTTTCATAATTGATCGCCTCCAGCAAATCGTCCAGCACCTGGGCGGCGTTGTCGCCGCTGCCCGACGGGCCGGGGCGGCTGGCGCGCGACTCCAGGTTGTTGATGAAGTTGCAGAAGTCGCGCAGCGGATTCAGTTGGCGGTCGGTCAGCAGGCCCTCGATGCCGCCCTTGAACACCGCCTCGAACAGCGAGCATTGCCACTGGCCCGAGAAGGTGCCCAGCGTTTCCATGGTCGACTGGCCGACGCCGCGGCGCGGCGTGGTCACGGCGCGGATGAAGGCCGGGTCGTCGTCGGTGTTGGCCAGCAGCCGCAGGTAGCTGATGATGTCCTTGATCTCGGCCTTGTCGAAGAACGACTGGCCGCCGGAAATCGTGTACGGAATCCGTTCCTTGCGCAGGGCCTGCTCGATGATGCGCGCCTGGTGGTTGCCGCGGTACAGGATGGCGTAGTCCGACCACTTGTTCTTGCGCGTGAAATGGTCGACCGAAATCAGCATCGCCACCTGGTCGGCCTCGGCGTCGTCGGTCGGCATCGAGGTCACCTGGATCGGCTCGCCCAGGCCGTGTTCGGACCACAGCGATTTCTCGAACAGCTTGGGATTGTTGCCGATCACCGCGTTGGCGGCCTGCAGGATGCGCGTGGTCGAGCGGTAGTTCTGTTCCAGCTTGATCACTTCCAGGTCCGGGAAGTCGGTCTGCAAGGTCTTCAGGTTTTCCACCGACGCGCCGCGCCACGCGTAGATGGCCTGGTCGTCGTCGCCGACGGCGGTAGAACATCGGCTTCTTGCCGACGCCGGTGACCATCAGCTTGACCAGCTCGTACTGGCAGGTGTTGGTGTCCTGGTACTCGTCCATCAGCAGGTAGCGCAGGCGCCGCTGCCACTTGTCGCGCACCGGATCGTTGTTGCGGAACAGCTCCACCGGCAGGCGGATCAGATCGTCGAAATCGACCGCCTGGTAGGCCGACAGCGTGGCCACGTAGCTGGCGTAGACGCGCGCCGACTGCGCCTCGTCCTCGTCCTTGGCCTGGTTCAGCGCGACCACCGGGTCGACCAGGCCGTTCTTCCACAGCGAGATGTCGGTCTGGATGCGCCGCACGATCTGTTTATCGGTGGTAATGGCCAGGTCCTGGATCAGCGAGCCGCAATCGTCGCTGTCCATGATGGAAAAGCGGTCCTTGAGGCCGACGCCGTTGGCCTCCTGGCGCAGGATTTTCACGCCCAGCGAGTGAAAGGTCGACACCGTCAGCTGCTTGGCCTGCTTGGGCTGCTTGAGCAGCTTGGCGATGCGTTCCTGCATCTCCAGCGCCGCCTTGTTGGTGAAGGTCAGCGCCGCGATGGTGCGCGGATCGTAGCCGCGGTCCTCGATCAGGTGGGCGATCTTCTGCGTGATGACGCGCGTTTTGCCCGAGCCGGCCCCTGCCAGGACCAGGCATGGACCATCCAGGTAGGTGACAGCCTGGCTCTGGGGCAAATTAAGGCCGAAAACGGGAACTTTGGTGGACATCGGGCGAGGGCTAGTAAAACGGACAAACAGCCCCACATTGTACCAGTCACAGCGGCCGGCACTGATATGCCGCAGGTAGCGGTGCTGACAATACGCTAACATGCGGAGATCGTGGCTTCCCGCCTCACCTTATACTGGTTGCAATCATGAAATTTGAACACTTAATCGAAGTCAACGATCCACTCAACCCGCTGATCGATGCGCTCAGCGTCAAGCAAGTCTGGGCCGGCCTGGTGCTGCGCGCCGAGTCGCCCAAGCTGTTCGTGCCGCACCTGGACGAGGCCATCATCGACGAGCGCAGCGACAACGGCTTCCGCCGCCGCCTGCGCTACGGCGAGCTGGTGGTGGAGGACCGGGTCGAGCTGGAGCCGATGCGCCAGGTGCGCTACCGCGTGGCCGCGCAGCAGGACATCGCCGAGTCCAGCCTGACCATGACCATCGAGCAGCCGACCGAGGACACGCTGTTCGTGCGCTTCCAGTACGAGGACAGCCACGACGCCGCCACCGACCAGGCCAACGCCATGTACGACGAGTTCCGCCGCTCGGCCTACGTCGAGTCCGACATCGACACCATCGGCATGCTGCGCGAGCTGGCCCAGCAGGGCCGCCTCGACGCCATGCTGAACTAGGCCAGCGCCGCGCGGCCCACACCTGCGCCATGCGCAGCGGCGGGGCGTGCAGCGCGGCCACCTGGGCGTTGGTCAGCGCCTCGCGGATCGCGTGCAGCGCGTTGCGGGTGTCGCGTTGCAGGAACACGTCCAGCGGCGCGCCGCGCGGCCCGATCACCGATTCCACATGCGGCGTGGTCGATTGCAGGCCGCGCCGCGACACCACGCCCACCTCGCCGTTGATCATGCGCACCCAGGTGCCGATCGGATAGATCCCCAGCTCGCGAATCACCAGCGACACCAGGTTGGTGTCCAGCGTGGTACGGGCCTCCAGCAGCATGTCGCGCAGCGCGCCGTTGGGCGTCATCACCGGCCGGTAGCTGCGCTCGGACACGCGCGCGCAATAGCGGTCGGCCAGCGCCACCAGCTTGGACAGCAACGGAATCTGCGCGCCGACCCTGGCGGCGGGATAGCCGCTGCCATCCTCGCTCTCGTGATGGTGCAGCACGCATTGCAGCCAGGCGTCGTCGTTGACGCCGGCCTGGCGCAGCAGATGGACGCTGCGTTCCGGATGCGCCAGCAGGCGCGCGCGGTCGTCGCGGTCGAGCGGGGCGGCGCTGTCGTGCCAGCGCTGGTGATGGGGCAGCATGCCGGCGTTCATCGTCAGCGCGGCCAGCGTGGCCGTCATGATGTCGTTGCGCGAACGCTGGCGGGCGCGCGCCAGCAGCACCGCGATCACCGCCGTGTTGACGCTGTGCCGCGCCGCATGCGGCGCCGCCTGCTGGTTGTGCAGCACGCTGGCGGTGGCGATGTCGGCGTCGATCTCGATGGCGGCGTGCACCATCAGCGCGATGTCCTCCAGCTTGCGCAGGAAGTCGGGCGGCACATGGCCCTGCGCCAGCACCTGCAGCAGCGTATGCAGTTCCAGATAGGCGGCGTTCAGCTTGCGCAGCACCGACGGCGGCTGCGGCGCGGTGTCCGGCGGCGCGCCGTCTGCAAACACGCCGCGCTCGACCAGATAGGCGATCTGGTTGGCGCTGGCGATCATGTGTCCCTTGCGAACCAGCAAAGCGCCATTTTCACCGTAGACATCCCACGGCAGCAGCATGCCCAGCTTCAAATCGGCCGCAGTCACTTTACGTATGTTCATGGGGGCGAAGCATACGGCGTTTGGCGCGGCGCCGTGGATCTTTTTGTATCTGTGATCCTACAATAACAATCTATGGCGCCGGCGTGCAATCGACGCAAGGACAGTCGTGCGCAGGCTCGTTTTCCAGGTGGTGCGCCAGGTCGCGCAGCGCCGTGCGCACGCCCTCTTCCACCACCGGATGGTAGAACGGCATGTCCAGCATGGCGTCCACCGTCAGCCCGGCCTGCACTGCCCAGGACAACAGGTGGCCGATGTTTTCCGCGCGCGGCCCGATCATCTCGGCGCCGAGGAAGCGCCCGCTCTTGTATTCGGCGTAGACGCGCAGCATGCCCTTGTTTTGCAGCATCACGCGGCTGCGGCCCTGGTTGTGGAACGACACCTTGCCCACCGCGAAGCGGCCGGCGTGCGTGACGCACAACTCGCCATAGCTGCTGCCCATGGTGGCGATCTGCGGCTCGGAAAAGCTGATGCCGAGCGGCGTGCGGCGCAGGCCCGGCCTGACGTCCGGATGGCGCGCGGCGTTCTCGCCGGCGATGCGGCCATGGTCGGCCGCTTCCGCCAGTTGCGGGCGTTCGTCGTTGGCGTCGCCGGCGATGAAGATGGCGCTGTCGCCGCACTGCATGGTTTGCTTGTCATAGACAGGAACGCCGTGATGGTCGCGCTGGAGGCCGGTGTTTTCCAACCCCAGCTTGTGCACATTCGGCCGCCGGCCGACGGCCGACAGCAGGTAATCGAAGTGCTCGGTGTGCTGGTCGCCGTTGGCGTCCTCGCTGGTAATCGCCAGGCCGTCGCCCTGCTTTGCCACTTTCGCCACCTTGGTTTTGAAGCGCACGTCTAGTTCCTCCAGCAACACGCCGCGCGCCACGTCCAGCACCTCCGGGTCGCTCAGCTGCGCCACGCTGCCGCCGCGGCCGAAGATGGTCACGCGCACGCCCAGCCGGTGCAATGCCTGGCCCAGCTCCAGGCCGATGACGCCGGTGCCGGCCACCGCCACCGACTGCGGCAGGTCGTCCCAGTCAAACACCTGGTCGCTGGTGATGACGCGCTCGCCGGCGGCGCGCCACTCGTCCGGCACGATGGGCGTGGAGCCGGTGGCGATGACGAAGCGTTCCGCCTCCACCAGCGTGTGCTCGCCGATCTGCAAGCGGGTCGGGCTGAGGAAGCGCGCGTGGCCGTGCAGCTTGTCCTCGGCCGGGTAGCTGTCGACGCCCTCGACCACGAAGCCGACAAAGCGGTCGCGCTCGCTGCGCACGCGCGCCATCACCGCCTTGCCGTCGATGCGCGCGCCGCCCGGGTGCACGCCGAAGCCGGGCGCGATGTGCAGCATGTGCGCGGCGTCGGCGGCCGAAATGAGCAGCTTGCTCGGCATGCAGCCGACGCGCGCGCACGTGGTGCCGTAGACATTGCTTTCGATAAGCAGCGTTTGCTTGCCGCCGGCCTTGGCGGCGCGATAGCCGGTCATGCCGGCGGTGCCTGCGCCGATGACGGCGACTTCAGTGCGTATGGTTTTCATGGGAATAAGTTTACCCCGGATTTCGTGTTTTACTTCGGCGCCAATCAGTATTAGTATTGCTTATCGTTTTCAAATTTTATAAGCTTGACTTATGGATAATCTGGATTACCGCGCGCTGGCCGTGCTCGATGCCGTGGTCAGCCAGGGCAGCTTCGAAAAGGCCGCCATGGCGCTGGGCATCAGCCAGTCCGCCGTATCCCAGCGCATCAAGGCGCTGGAGGATGCGGCCGGCCGGCTGCTGATCGTGCGCGGCCAGCCGGCCGTGCCGACCGGGCTGGGGCAGCGGCTGGTGTCCCATCACCGCAACGTCAAGCTGATGGAGGCGGCGCTCGATATCGACCTGGGCAACCAGGTCAGCATGCCGGAAATCGCGCTGGCGGTGGACGCGGCCAGCATGGCGACCTGGTTCCCGCTGAGCCTGCAACCGCTGCTGTCGCCGCCGCGCTGCCAGCTGAACGTGCAGCAGGCAACGACCGAGATGGCCTTGCACCTGGTGCGCGAGGGCAGCGTGTTCGCTTGCGTGGCGGCCGGGCCGTCCGAGGCGCAGGCCAACGGGCCGCAGGTGACGCCGCTGGGCCGCATGCGCTACGTGTGCGTGGCCACCAGGGCGTTTGCCGGGCATTGGTTCGGCGACGGCTTTTCGCCCGAGGCGGCGCGGCTGGCGCCGGCCGTGGTCTGCGACCGCGACATGATGTCCGGCTTCCTGCAGGCGGCGCTGGCGTTGCGCGGCCCGTATCCGCAGCACACGCTGCCGCTGTCGGCGGCGGCCAGCGAGTGCGTGTTCGGCGGCCTGGCCTATGGCTTGCTGCCGTGGCCGCTGGTGTCGGCGGCGCTCAACGATGAGCGCCTGGTCGATCTGGCGCCGGGGCAGTTTGTCGACGTGCCGCTGAACTGGCATGCGTGGAACCTGGACACGCCGTTCACCCGCGCGCTGTCCGAGCACATCATCGCCACCGCCAGGCGCCACCTGCTGCCCTGACGTCGCGCCGTTCGGCGCCCGGCCTCAGATGTCGAGCGGATCGACTTCCAGCGACCATTTGACGCGGCTTTTCATCTCGCGCAGCACCTGCATCCACGCCTTGAGGAAAGCCTGCAACGCCGGCCGTGACGGCGACTCCACCAGCAACTGCGCGCGGTCGACGTTATGCACGCGCGTCATGGTCATCGGAATCGGATCGTTAATCGTGATGCCCGGATGTTGCATGCAGTCGCGCGCCATGCTCAGGAACTCGATCGCCGTCGCCAGCTCGCGCGCCTCCGCCCGCAGCAGCGCCTGGAACAGATACGGCGGCAACGCCGCCTGCTCGCGCTCCTCCAGCAAGGCCGACGCGAAGTGATCGTAATCGTGGTGCACCACCGCCCCGTACAACGGGTGCTGCGGGTAGCGCGTCTGGATCAGCACCTCGCTCGGAATGCCGGCCCGTCCGGCGCGGCCGGCCACCTGCATCAGCTGCGCAAACAGCCGTTCGCTGGCGCGGTAGTCCTGCGAAAACAGCGCCGTATCGGGGTTCATGATGCCCACCAGCGTCAGCCGCTTGAAGTCGTGCCCCTTGGCGACCATCTGCGTGCCGACCAGGATATCCACCTCGCCCCGGTGCACGGTATCGAAAGCCTGCTGCGCGCTGCCCTTCCTGCGCGTCGAATCGGCGTCGATGCGCAGCACGCGCGCCTCCGGGAACATGGCCTGCAAGCCTTCCTCCACGCGCTGCGTGCCGCGTCCCAGCGGCTGCAGGTCGACGTCGCCACAGGTCGGGCAGTGGCGCGGGATGCGCATCTCCAGGCTGCAATGGTGACAGCGCAGCCGGTGTTCGGGACGATGCAGCACCATGAACGAGGTGCAGCGCGTGCACTCGCTGACCCAGCCGCACGACTCGCAGCTGATCACCGGCGCATAGCCACGCCGGTTGAGGAACAGCAGCGACTGCTCGCCGCGCTCGATGCGCTGGCGGATCGCCGCCACCAGCTGCGCGGTCAGGCCGTCCTTCGGCTTGTCGCGCTCCATGTCGATCAGCTTCACCTGCGGCAGCACGGCGTTCTGCACCGCGCGTTCGCGCAGTTCCAGCTTGCGGTAGCGGCCCGACTGCGCGTGGTGCCAGGTTTCCAGCGACGGCGTGGCCGAGCCCAGCACGATCGGAATCTGCAATTGCCAGGCGCGCCACACGGCCAGGTCGCGCGCCGAGTAGCGCAAGCCTTCCTGCTGCTTGTACGACGGATCGTGCTCCTCGTCGATGACGATCAGCTTCAGCTGCGGCAGCGACGACAGGATCGCCAGCCGCGTCCCCAGCACGATGCGCGCCTTGCCCTGGTGCGCGGCCAGCCAGTGCAGCATGCGCTCGCCCTCGGACAGGCTGCTGTGCAAGGTCGCCAGCATCACCCCGGGGAAGCGCGCGCGGATATTGCCTTCGAGCTGGGGCGTGAGGTTAATCTCGGGCACCAGGATCAGGATCTGCCCTTGCGGCTCGCGCGCCAGCACTTGCGCACAGGCTTGCAGGTAGACTTCGGTCTTGCCGCTGCCGGTCACGCCGTACAGCAGCGCCGGCGTGAAGCCCTGGGCGCCGCCGATAAAGTCCGCCGCCTGCTGCTGCTGCGGGTTCAGCGCCGGCATATTGGCCGGCGTGGCGTCGTGCCGGTCTTCCAGCTTGGCCAGCTTTTTCAGCGCCCGGTCGAGCGCCACCGTGGTCAGCACGCGCAGGTTCTTCGGCAGGCCCGGCAGCGCCACCTCGCCCAGCGGACGCTGATAGTAATCGGCGGCAAAGCCGGCCAGCGCCAGCCACTTCTGCGACAGCGGGGACAGCTGGCTGCGCACCGCCAGCGCGTCTTTCAACTTATCCGCCGGCACCGCGGTGTCATCGGCCACGCCGACGATCAGGCCCACCACCTCGCGCCGCGCAAACGGCACCAGCGCCAGCTGGCCGATGTGCGGCCGTTCGGCCTCCTCACATTGCCAGCGGTAATCAAAAACCGCGTTGAGCGGCGTATCAATGGCGATTTGCAGGTAGCACGGGCGTGGATTATTCATGCTGCAACCTGCAAATTTATCGATGCTGTATGTATCCACAGTTTCTGTGGATAACTTTGTGGACAATGGAATCTTAATCCCCGGAAAGCTGTGACATCCAAGTTGGTATCGTCGAAAACCGGCCGAAAATTCAAAATTTTTTCTCTTTAAAATCAGTTACTTGGAAAACTCTTCCTAGAGGGCCGAAATTCCACGTCGCTCGGCTCCGGCTGTGCATAAGTGAAGTATTTAGGCGGCTTTTTGCCTGCAAATCAAGCGTTTTTTTGCCGGATTTGACGATGTTGCGCAGCACAAGCGTACCAAATTTTATGCTTATGCTCACACCAAGCTTTGCGACTTGATAACATCGTTGGCAAGCCTGACATTTTTGCCTAAAAATCGTGCAACGCAGCATAATCCTAATGCAAAACAGCAACATTAAGGCTAAGTCACGGTTTACTAAGTCATTTTATTTCTTGTCCACAGTTTTTGTGGATAACTTTGTGGAAAATGAAGAAATAAAGCCGATCACGCCTGACCGCGGGGTTTACGACTGCCCCGGCACGCCCCTCTGAGCCGACAAAATTTACATTAAAAATCAATGGCTTGCAATACGCCCAAGGGCTAGCCAAAAGCCGCTGCCTATTATTTCCGCAGCAGAAAAAATTGTGCATAAGTCGGGTTGAATGGTCCGTTAGCACCAATGAAAAAGGGCACGTCCCCGAGGAGACGTGCCCCTTGTTCAACACCGTACTCAGGACGCGCGCTGCGCCTTGCTATAGCTGTGCACCGCTTCCACCATGGCCGCCACATTCTCCGGCGGCGTGAACTGCGAAATGCCGTGGCCCAGGTTGAACACGTGGCCGCTGCCATCGGCGTCCGGCTTGCCGAACGCGTCCAGCACCTTGTGGACTTCGGCGGTGATCTGTTGCGGGCTGGCGAACAGGATGGCCGGGTCGAGGTTGCCCTGCAGCGCAACCTTGTGGCCGACCAGCGCGCGCGCCTTGGCCAGGTTGGCGGTCCAGTCCAGGCCCACGGCATCGGCGCCGCTGTCGGCGATCTGCTCGATCCAGTGGCCGCCGCCCTTGGTGAAGACGATGGCCGGGATTTTCACGCCGTCTTTTTCGCGCTTCAGCAGCGACACCACCTGGCGCATGTATTTGAGCGAAAACTCCTGGTAGGCGCCATCGGCCAGCGCGCCGCCCCACGAGTCGAAGATCATCACCGCTTGCGCGCCGGCGTCGATCTGGGCGTTCAGGTACTCGGCCACCGACTGGGCGTTGACTTCCAGTATGCGGTGCATCAGGTCCGGGCGGTTGTACAGCATCTTCTTGATGGTGTGGAACTCGCGCGAGCCTTCGCCTTCCACCATGTAGCAGGCCAGCGTCCACGGGCTGCCGGAGAAGCCGATCAGCGGCACGCGGCCATTGAGCTCGGTGCGGATCTGGGTCACGGCCTTGAACACATAGTCCAGCGAGCCTGGCTCCGGCTGGCGCAGCGCCAGCACGTCGGCTTCGGTTTTCAGCGGACGCTCGAATTTCGGGCCTTCGCCTTCGACGAAGTGCAGCCCCAGGCCCATCGCGTCCGGCACCGTCAGGATGTCGGAGAACAGGATGGCGGCGTCCAGCGGGAAGCGCTCCAGCGGCTGGATCGTGACTTCGGTGGCGTAGTCCGGATTGGTGGCCAGGCCCATGAAGGAACCGGCTTGGGCGCGCGTGGCGCGGTATTCCGGCAGATATCTTCCGGCCTGGCGCATCAGCCACACGGGCGTGTAGTCGGTGGGCTGGCGCAGCAACGCGCGCAGGAAGGTGTCGTTCTTGAGCGGAGCAAATTGTGGCATGGAAGGCAATGTAGGGACGTTCAAAGCGGCTATTATCGCATCCCACGTCGCTTTTCCGCTTTTAAGCAATGTCCGCAGCGGGGGCTCCCCGGTACAATGCTGCGCATGGACCTTTCTGGAGCTGCCTTATGACCTCTTCCGTACCTGTCACCATCGCGCCCTATGGCGCCTGGCCGTCGACCATCAGCGCCGCGCGCGTGGCGGCGGGGGCGACGCCGCTGTCGTCGCTGCTGCTGGGCGGGGCCGATGACAGCGATATCTTCTGGCTGGCCGGGCGGGCGGCGGAGGCGGGGCGCAACACGCTGCTGCGCTATCACGGCGCGGCCACCGGCGAGCTGACGGCGGCGCCGTTCAATGTGCGCTCGCGCGTGCATGAATACGGCGGTGGGGCGTATGCGGTGGATGGCGAGACGGTGTATTTCACGCATTTCAAGGACAATCTCGTCTACCGCCTGGCGCCGGGCGGCGCGCCGGTGGCAATCACGCAGGCCGGCAAGCAGCGCTTCGCCGATTTTGCCGTCGACCGCAGGCGCAACCGCCTGATCGCCGTGCGCGAGCTGCACGGTGATGACGAGCACGCACAAGCAAGCAACACCATCTGCGCGATCAGCCTCGGCGCGACGGCGGATGCCCGCGGCGGCGCGGCAGCGGACGGCGAGGCGGACGGCGCGGGCAGGGAGACGGTGCTGGTGCAGGGCGCGGACTTTTATTCGTCGCCGCGCGTATCGCCGGACGGCCGTTCGCTGACCTGGCTGAGCTGGGACCATCCGCGCATGCCATGGCAAGGCACCACGCTCTGGCTGGCCGATTTCAACGACGATGGCTCGCTGTCAACGCCAACACGCATCGCCGGCGGCGACGAGGAATCGATCTGCCAGCCCGAATGGTCGCCCGACAACCTGCTGCACTTCGTCTCCGACCGCAGCGGCTGGTGGAACCTCTACCGTCTGTGCGCAGACCGCCAGCGCATCGAAGGCCTGTGCCCGATGGAAGCCGAATTCGCCTCCCCGCACTGGACCTTCGGCAACAGCATGTACGGCTTCCGCTCGGCCAGCGAAATCATCTGCACCTACATCGACAAGGGCGTCAGCCGCCTGGCGCGCCTGCTGCCCGCCAGCGGCAAGCTGGAAGCGATCGCCAATCCCTATGAAGAAATCCGCGAGCTGCGCGTCGGTCATGGCTACATCGCCATGCTGGCCGGCGGGCCGGCGATCCCGCTGGAACTGGCGCGCATCGACTTTACCGAGGAGGGCGTCGAAATCCTCGCCCAGTCGATCGAAGACCTGCCGGACGAAGCCGACCTGTCCATCCCGGCCAGCATCAGCTACCCGAGCGCCAACGGCCGCACCGCGCACGCCTTCTACTACCCGCCGCGCAACAAGGACGTGCAGGCGCCCGCAGGCAGCAAGCCGCCGGTCATCACCATCAGCCACGGCGGCCCGACCGGCATGACGGTCAACACGCTGAACCTGAAGATCCAGTACTGGACCAGCCGCGGCTTCGGCGTGCTCGATGTGAACTACGGCGGCAGCACCGGTTTCGGCCGCGCCTACCGCGACCTGCTCAAGGGCCAATGGGGCGTGGTCGACGTTGAAGACTGCGTGGCCGGCGCCCAGGCGCTGGTGGCGCGCGGCCTGGCCGACGGCGAGCGCCTGATCATCCGTGGCGGCAGCGCCGGCGGCCTGACCACGCTGTGCGCGCTGACCTTCCACGACGTCTTCAAGGCCGGCGCCAGCTACTACGGTGTCTCCGACCTGAAAGGCCTGGACCAGGACTCGCACAAGTTCGAGTCGCACTACAACGAATACCTGATCGCGCCGAAAGCCCAGGCGGACGCCATCTACGCCCAGCGCTCGCCGATCAACCACACCGACAAGCTGTCGCGGCCGATGATCTTCTTCCAGGGCCTGGACGACAAGGTGGTGCCGCCGCAGCAATCGCAGATGATGGTCGACGCGCTGAAAAAGCGCGGCATCCCGGTCGAATACGTCGAGCTGGAAGGCGAGGGCCACGGCTTCCGCAAGGCCGAAAACATCATCCGCACGCTGGAAGCGGAACTGCACTTCTACCAAAACATCTTTAAGCTGAACCACGCATGACCGATCCCAAGCTGCTCGCGGAATTCGACGCGCTGCCGTTCAATGAAAAAATGATCCTCGCGCTGCTTGCCCTGATCGGCGAGCCGACCGGGCGCACGCAGATTCTCGATCACCTGAAACATGCGCGCATCGAGAGGGATAACGACGGCAACCTGTACACCGTCGCCACGCTGGACGACTCGATGTCCAGGCTGGAACGGCTGGCCTTCATCAGCGTGGTGACGGGGCGCGGCTTTATCTGCAATCCGAAACTGCGCTGGCCGGCGATCCGTTCCGCCATCGGCACCCACGCGATGGAAGACCTGTGCGCGGCTTACGCCGAACTGGTGCCGCTGCGCCAGACCTGGAACAGCATGGAGCCGCGCAGCTACCGCGCCGGCATGGCGCGCCTGCGCATGGGCCTTCTGCGCGGCCATGGTCCGCAACAGATCCAGCAGGTGCTGGCGTTCTGCCTGGGCAGCTACGAGGCGGCGCAGCTGCATCCTATCGTCGACATCTTCGGCCGCCCGTTCGAGCCGGGCATGATCATGCTGGTCAACCCGCTGCTGCAGGACGACGTGCTGGCGGTGCTGCAGCAGCACGCGCAGCACGAACCGGCCAGCGCGCCGGCCATCCGCGAATACTGCGAGATGCACCTGCAGCGCCGCCACGGCGACGTCAACGCCGAACTGCGCGTGGCGATGGCCGAAGACGCGCTGCTGTGCGGCCGCCTCGACGACGCCAAGCGCTACCTCGAACGCACGGCCGGCGCGCAAAGCCAGTACCTGGCCAGCGTGATCGTGCTGCTGCGCGGCGCCGCCAGCGCCGCCATCACCGGCTTCGACGCCGCGCTGAAGACGCTGCGCCGCGACAGCGGCAAGCGCAAGCAGCTGTTCACCGGTATGGGCCAGCACCTGTACCTGCTGGCGGCGCTGCGCAGCGGCGACACGCGCCACCTGAAGGCCGCCGACAGCTACCTGGAAATCGCCGTCAGGCTGCCGAAGAACCACGACAGCCCGGTGCACCAGCAGATCGACATGCTGCGCCAGATCCGCGCCGGCATCATGCCGGTGGAGGCGGTGTCGAAACTGCCGTGGGAACCGGCGCTGCTCACGCAGATGTTCCAGTACCTGCTGTACTTCTGGCTGTCGCTGCCGGAACTGCAGCAGCGCAAGGAGCAGCTGCAGGAACTGGTACAACAGGCCGAGCGCCATGGCTATATGTTCATCGCCGGCCAGGCCGCCGCGCTGCTCGGCCAGATGGGCGATGCGCAAATGCAGACGCACGCCCAGGCGCTGCGCTCGCGCTACGGCTTCCCCGACCTGAGCACCTGGTTCGAGCGGCAGGAAGGCTGGCAGCGCCAGCTGACCGCGCTGATCAACCTGCACCAGCCATCGGCCGCCGAAGCGGCCGGCAGCTCGCGCCTGGTGTGGCTGCTGACCTACGATCCGCGCCACGGCCTGACCGACATCACGCCGGTGGAACAGAAGCGCGATGGGCGCGGCCTGTGGAGCAAGGGCCGCGCCGTGGGCCTGAAGCGGCTGCGCTTCGAGTCGGAGCAGTTCAACTTCCTGACGCCGCAGGACATCCGGGCGTCGGAGGCGATCTCCGTCGCGCATCGCGGCTACCAGTCCTCCGGCCTGGCCTACGAAATCGATCCGCAGCGCGCCGCGCCGGTGCTGGTTGGCCACCCGCTGCTGTTCTGGTCCGACCTGCCGGACATGCGCGTGGAAATGCTGGCCGGCGAGCCGGAACTGCTGGTCAAGCGTAGTCCCGGCAACCTGGAACTGCGCCTGCAACCGGCGATCCCGGACGATAACTCGGCGGTGGTCATCAGCAAGGAGACGCCGACCCGCCTGCGCGTGGTGAACATCCTCGAAGAACACCGCAAGATCGCCGCCATCGTCGGCGATGCGCTCAATGTGCCGGCGCATGCCGAGGAACAGGTGCTGTCGGCGATCAGCGCCATCTCGTCGCTGGTGACGGTGCAGTCGGACATCGGCGGCGCCGCGCCGGACATGGAACAGATGGCGGCCGACACGCGCCTGCACCTGCACCTGCTGCCCTACCAGCATGGCCTGAAGATGCAGATCCTGGTGCGCCCGCTGGTCAACGGCGCCTACTACAAGCCGGGCGACGGCGCCGACAGCGTGATCGCCGACATCGGCGGCAAGCCGGTGCAGGCGCGCCGCAAGCTGATCGACGAGCGCGATGCGGAGCGCGACCTGATCGCCAGATGCCCGGTGCTGGAATCGGCCGAACAGGAACACGGCGAGTGGCTGCTGGGCCAACCGGCGCTGTGCCTGCAACTGCTGGTGGAGTTGCAGGAGCTGGACCCGGCCAGCATCGTCATCGCCTGGCCGGAGGGCGAGAGCTTCCGCGTGACCAGCAAGGTGGAAACCAAGCAGCTGCGCCTTGCCATCAAGAGCAACAAGGACTGGTTTGCCGCCAGCGGCGGGCTGCAGGTCGACGAGGGCAAGGTCATCGACCTGCGCACGCTGCTGGAGATGATGGAAAAGAGCCACGGCCGCTTCGTCGAACTGGGCGAAAACCGCTACATGGCGCTGACCGAGGAACTGTATCGCCGCCTGCAGGAAGTGACTGCGTATGGCGAAATCACCGCCGACGGCGTGCGCCTGCATCCGCTGGCGTCGTTCGCGCTGGAGGAACTGGCCGACGATGTCGGCGGCCTCAAATCCGACAAGCTGTGGAAAGAGCATCTGGCGCGCATGCAGGAGCAGACCGTGTTCGAGCCGCAGCTGCCAAGCACGCTGCAGGCGGAGCTGCGCGACTACCAGCTGGAAGGCTATAACTGGCTGGCGCGCCTCGCGCACTGGGGCGTGGGCGCCTGCCTGGCCGACGACATGGGCCTGGGCAAGACCCTGCAGGCACTGGCGCTGATGCTGTCGCGCGCACCCAAAGGCCCGACGCTGGTGATCGCGCCAACCTCGGTGTGCATGAACTGGATGAGCGAAGCGGCGCGTTTCGCGCCGACGCTGAACATGCAGCTGTTCGGCCCCGGCGACCGCGCGCAGCAACTGAGCAATCTGCACGGCTATGACGTGGTGGTGACCAGCTACGGCCTGCTGCAACTGGAGGCCGCGCTGTTCGCCAAAGTCCACTGGAACACCATCGTGCTGGACGAGGCGCAGGCGATCAAGAACGCCGCCACCAAGCGCTCGGCGGCGGTGATGGCGCTGAAGGGCGACTTCCGCATGGCGGTCACCGGCACGCCGCTGGAGAATCACCTCGGCGAGCTGTGGAACCTGTTCCGCTTCATCAATCCGGGCCTGCTGGGCAGCATCGAGCAGTTCAACCTGCGCTTCGCCGCGCCGATCGAGAAACCGCAGGACCACCGCGCGGAACTGGGCGCGCGCAAGCGATTGCGCCGCCTGATCCAGCCCTTCATCCTGCGCCGCACCAAGTCGCAGGTGCTGACCGAACTGCCGTCGCGCACCGAGATCACGCTGGAAGTCGACCTGTCGGCCGACGAAACGGCGCTGTACGAGTCGCTGCGCCGCGCCGCGCTGGAAAACCTGGAGAAGGTCGAAGGGCCGGCCGAGAAGAAGTCGATCCAGATCCTGGCCGAGATCATGAAGCTGCGCCGCGCCTGCTGCAATCCGAACCTGATCGCGCCGGAGTTGCAACTGGCCAGCAGCAAGCTGGCGGCCTTCGCGCACCTGCTGGAAGGCCTGCTGGAGAACAAGCACAAGGTGCTGGTGTTCAGCCAGTTCGTCGACCACCTGGCGCTGATCCGCGCGCACCTCGACGAGCAGGGCGTCAGCTACCAGTACCTCGACGGCTCGACCGCGATGGCCGACCGCAAGAAGCGCGTCGACGCCTTCCAGGCCGGCGACGGCGATGTGTTCCTGATCTCGCTGAAGGCGGGCGGCGTCGGCATCAACCTGACCGCGGCCGATTACGTGATCCACATGGACCCGTGGTGGAACCCGGCGGTGGAGGACCAGGCCTCGGACCGCGCGCACCGCATGGGCCAGTTGCGCCCGGTGACCATCTACCGCCTGGTGGCGCGCCACACCATCGAGGAAGGCATCGTCGACCTGCACCAGCACAAGCGCGACCTGGCCGACAGCCTGCTCGAAGGCAGCGACGTCAGCGGCCGCATGTCGGCCGCGGAGATGTTGTCCATGCTGCAGGAGGGCCTGAAGAAGTAGGCGGAACTTCGGCTGGTGTGTACGGTCTTAACCAGAGGCGCCAGCCGGCGCCGTTCAACCGGGAGGACCCATATGAAGACCATTGCCGATGTAATGAGCCGCGACGTCACCAGCGTATCGCCTGACGATCCGATCCGCCGCGCCGCCGAATTGATGGATGACCTCGACGTCGGCGCGCTGCCGGTCACCGAGGGCCAGCGCCTGGTCGGCATGATCACCGACCGCGACATCACGATCCGCGCCACCGCCGCCGGCCTCGGCCCGGAAGACACGCAGGTGGCCGATGTGATGACCGAGGACATCTGCCACTGCTACGAGGACCAGAGCACCGACGACGTCATGCAGGACATGCGCGACATCCAGATCCGCCGCGTGCCGGTGGTCAGCCGCGACCAGCACACGCTGATCGGCATCGTCGCCCTGGCCGATATTGCCGAGACTGAAATGGACGACAGCAAGACCGCGCAGACGCTGCTGGAAATCTCCTCGCAGGTGCCGGTGGGACAGGCGCCGACCACGTTGTAAAGGCATTATCAGGAAACTAAGTTTCTTTTTACTCCATGTTTTGTCTTGTATCGGGCGCTCTCAAGCGGCCGGATTAGTGATAATCTTGCCCGCTTCAGACACAAGGCTGCACATGATGATCAAGACGAAATTCGCATTGGCTGCGCTGATGGCGGCGCTGGCCGCCGCGCCGGCAGATGCCGCCACTACCCACAACAAGGCCGCGCCGACCAAGAAGAGCAGCGGCAAGGCCGGCGCCAGCAAGGCCAAGAACACCAAGTCGGGCAAATCCGCCAAATCGACCAGGAACAAAGGCAAGGCGCCGGCCAAGGCCGCCGGCAAGGGCCGCGCCGCCGCCGCCGCGACAGTGCCGGCGCTGAAGGTGGCATCGGAACGCTGGCAGGACCGCCAGTTCGACAACCTCAGCAATCAATTCCTCAACGCGCTGTGGCGCATCGATTCGGAAAGCGCGATCTACGCCGGCAAGTACGATACCGCCGCCACGCTGACCGTGCCCAACCGCGAGGAGCAGGTCAAGGAGCTGGCTTTCATCAACGAGTGGCTGGAGCGCTTTGGCGCCATCAAGGCCGGCGGCTCGGCGTCGCGGCAGCGCACCGACCTCGGCCTGCTGATCAACAAGCTGGAGGCCGACCGCTTCCGCCTGACCACGCTGCGCGAATGGGAGTGGAATCCGGCCAGCTACAACGTGGCCGGCCCGATCGACCTGATCCTGCATACCGAATACGCGGCGCAGCCGCAGCGCCTGCGCACGCTGCTCAAGCGCATCAGCAGCATTCCGGCCTACTACGCGGCGGCGCGCGCCAACATCGTCAACCCGACGCGCGAACATACGCGCCTGGCGATCAGGCAGGCGCCGGGCGTGCAGAACCTGCTGATCGAGGTCGACAAGGCGGCCCAGGCGTCGATCCTGACGCCGGTGGAGAAGCAGCTGTACACCAGGCGCATCAACGAGGCGCTGACGGCGGTGGACAGCTATGTTGCCTTCCTGACCGAGATGGACAAGCAGATGGACACGCGCGGTCGCCGCAGCTTCCGCCTGGGCAAAGAGCTGTACGAGCAAAAGTTTGCGTATGACATCCAGTCGGCCAGCACCGCCGAGCAGACCTATCAGAAGGCGCTGGCGGCACGCGAGGAACTGCTGGCGAATATGGACAAGCTGTCCGATGAGCTGTGGGACAAGACCATGGGCGCCACCGCCAGGCCGGCCGACCGTTTCGCCAAGATCGGCATGGTGATCGACAAGCTGTCCGAGCGCCATGTGGCGCGCGAGGATTTCGTCAACGAGATCAAGCGCCAGATTCCGGTGCTGCAAGATTGGGTGATCAGCAAGAACCTGCTGACCCTGGACCCGAACAAGCCGCTGGAAGTGCGTGCGACACCGGCCTATGCGGCCGGTGTGGCGGGTGCGAGCATCGATGCGCCGGGACCGTACCGTCCGCAGGACCGCACCTACTACAACGTGACGCCGCTCGATGGCGCCACGCCTGAAGCGGCCGAGAGCAGCTTGCGCGAATACAACCACTGGATCTTGCAGATCCTGAATATCCACGAGGCGATTCCGGGCCACTACGCGCAGCTGGTATATGCCAACCGCTCGCCGTCGATCGTCAAGTCGATCTTCGGCAATGGCGCGATGGTGGAGGGCTGGGCCGTGTATGGCGAGCGCATGATGCTGGAGTCGGGCTATGGCGATAACGCGCCGGAGATGTGGCTGATGTATTCCAAGTGGAATCTGCGCAGCGTGACCAACACGATACTGGATTACAGCGTGCATGTGCTGGGCATGACCGAGGAGCAGGCGATCGATTTGCTGACGCGCCAGGCATTCCAGACGCGCAGCGAGGCGGTGGAGAAGTGGCATCGGGTGCAGGTGTCGTCGGTGCAGCTGACCAGCTACTTCAGCGGCTACAGCGAGATCATGGAATTGCGCGAGCAGCGCAAGCAGCAGTTGGGTGCGCGCTTCAACCTGAAGGAATTCCACGAGCAATTCCTCAGCTATGGCAGCGCGCCGGTGCGCGTGATCAAGGGCTTGATGGCGCAGTAGTCCTGCGCTCGCTCAAACCGATGGGCAGGTGATTCGATACGATGGAGAACGGCTGTGGCTTGGCCGTTTTCTGCTACGATCAAATCGGGGAGGTATCATGAATATGCCCATCAAATTCGACACCCTTGAGTACACCAGAAGCCTGATTGAAGCCGGCATCCCGGCGCAACAGGCTGAGGCACAGGCGCTGGCGCTGACGCAAGCGTTGGCCGAGGCCACCGTCGCGCCCAGCGAGGTGGTACTACTGCGCACCGACATGACCGCGCGCATCGAAATGCTGCGCGCCGACATCTACGCCAGACTTGAAGCGCTTGAGAAGGATTTCAATGCCAAGCTGGAAGCCCTCGAAGAACGCGTCAATGCCAAGCTGGAAGCACTCGAAGAGCGCCTCAATGCCAAGCTGGAAGCACTCGAAGAGCGCCTCAATGCCAAGCTGGAGGCACTCGAAGAGCGCTTCCATGGCAAGCTGACTACCGTATATTGGATGGTGGGAATCTCATTGACGCTGCATGCGGTGACGATCGGCATGCTGCTGAAGATACTGGAACGCCTGCCCTAGCTTAAGCTTTTTCTTCGGGGGCGGTTGAGATGCGGACGAACAGCGGCGCCACCAGCAGGCCCAGCTCAAACAGCAGGCACATCGGAATCGCCAGCGAGAACATCGACACCGCATCCGGCGGCGTCACGATCGCCGCGATCACAAACGCGCCAACGATGGCGTAAGGACGAATCTCCTTCAGCTTGGCCACACTCACCAGGCCCATGCGCACCAGGATCACCACCACCACCGGCACCTCGAACGCCGCGCCAAACGCCAGGCACATCGACATCACGAAGTCCAGGTAGTTCTCGATATCCGGCGTCACCGCGATCGACTGCGGCGAAAACTCGGCGATGAAATGAAACACCCGGCCGAACACCAGGAAATAACAGAACGCCACGCCGGCAATAAACAGACCCGACGAGGAAATCACCAGCGGCGCGATCAAGCGCTTCTCGTGCGCGTACAGGCCCGGCGCCACGAACGCCCACAGCTGGTACAGCACCCACGGCAAGGCCAGGATGATGGCGATCACCAGCGTCACCTTCATCGGCACCAGGAACGGCGACACCACGCCGGTGGCGATCATCTTCGAGCCGGCCGGCAGCGAGGCGATCATCGGCTCGGCGATGATGTCGTAGATGCGCGAAGGCCCCGGCCACAACATCAGGCCGATGCACATCACCGCAATCCCGATCGTTGCCTTGACCAGGCGGTCACGCAATTCGATCAGGTGAGAGATAAAGGTCTCTTCGCCCTGGTTAGGTGTACTCATTTAGTAGAAAGAACTGTTGGTCGGGCCGCGCGGGCGGAAACGCGCCACGCGCGCCGCGCCGGACGTCACGTGCAACTTGCCGCCGTTGCGCTGCTTGTACCAATTGGGAATGGCGGAGTTGCGCACCAGCTTCTTGCGGCGGAACTCGCGCGCCTTGCGCGCCAGGTCGTCGGTGGTGACGTGGCTGTACGACGCATACCCGGCCGAGGCCGCGCTATCGGTCGTGGACGCGCTGTCGCTCCAGCTGTTCTCCACGTCCGCCACGTTCTGCGAGATCGAGTTTTCCACCTCGGACTTGACGTTCTCGGCGGCTTCCCGCACTTCCTTCTGCAGGTTGCGCAATTCTTCCATCTCGATTTCGCGTGTGACCTCGGACTTCACGTCGTTGAGGTAACGCTGGGCGCGGCCGTACAGCGTCCCGGCCATGCGCGCCACTTTGGGCAGCTTTTCAGGACCGATGACGATCAGCGCAACCACGCCGATGACAGCCAGTTTGGTGAGACCGAGATCGATCATAAGCGCCGGAGATTACTTCTTCTCTTTGGTGTCGACGTCGATCGTGCCCGGAGCGGCCGGCGCGGCTGGCTTGTCTTCCTCGCCACCTTTCACGCCATCCTTGAAGCCTTTCACGGCCTTGCCGATGTCCGAACCCATATTGCCCAGTTTTTTGGTGCCGAAGATCAAGATCACGACGACCAGCAAAATTGCCCAGTGTACCCAGCTAGTAGAGCCCATCATATTCCCCTTACGAGACGCATTGCGCCTGGATTAAATTCGTTGATTCCTAGAACCGCAGCAATAGTATACGCGAAGCGCAGTTACTCGGCGCAGTTACTCAGCTAAATAAGGCCGTTCGGCGTCCGTTCAACGCTTGCCGCGCCATGGTTGCGGGCCGCCGACCACGTGCAGGTGTAGATGGTACACCTCCTGCCCGCCGTCCGGCCCACTGTTAATCAGCGCCTTGTAGCCGCGCGTCGGATTGCCGTCCGCATCATAGCTGACCGAGCAGCCAAATTCTTCTGCCAGACGGGGTGCCAGCGCCAGCATCTTGCCCAGCAATTCAGGCGCGACCGCCGCATCCTGCAGCGTAGAATAGTGTTTTTTGGAATCACCAGCAGGTGCACCGGCGCGTGCGGGTTGATATCCTTGAACGCCAGCAGCTCGTCGTCCTCGTACACAGTGGTCGAAGGGATTTTCTTTTCGGCTATTTTGCAAAAGATGCAGTTTTCCACTGGGGACTCCGTTTATTCTTTGCGGGACGCTTTTTCCTCGATGCCCGACACGCCCTCGCGGCGCGCCAGTTCATCGAGCACCTGCTGCGGCTTCAGGTCGAACTGGGCCAGCAGCACCAGCGTATGGAACCACAAGTCGGCCACTTCGTACAGCACCTTGCCGCTGTCGCCACCGGCGCGCGCATCCTTGGCGGCCATCACGGTCTCGGTGGCCTCCTCGCCGATTTTCTTGAGGATGGCGTCGTCGCCCTTGGTGAACAGCTTGGCGGTGTAGGAGGTGGCGGCATCGCCGCCGTTGGCCGGCTTGCGCGATTCGATCACGTCCGCCAGCCGGTCGAGTATGGTGCTCATTTTCCAGCCTTGTAAATATCGCTTGGGTCTTTCAGGACCGGTTCGGTGTTCTGCCAGTCGCCTTCCTGCGCGTCGCCCTCGAACTTCTGGAAGAAGCACGAATGGCGGCCGGTATGGCAGGCGATGCCGCCGGCCTGCTCGATCTTCAGCAGCACCACATCCTCGTCGCAATCGAGGCGCACTTCCAGCACCTTCTGCACGTGGCCGGACTCCTCGCCCTTGTGCCACAGCTTCTTGCGCGAGCGGCTCCAGTAGACGGCCTCGCCCAGCTCGACCGTTTTGGCCAGCGCCTCGCGGTTCATCCAGGCGAACATCAGCACGTCGTTGGTGCCGGCTTCCTGGGCGATCACCGGCACCAGGCCGTGCTCGTCCCACTTCACTTTTTTCAGCCAGGCGGCTTTCGGTTGGACCGGTGCGTTCATGCCGCCACTCCATCCAGGCGCATCGGAATGCCCTGCTGCGCCATGAAGCGCTTGGCTTCCTGCACCGAATACTGGCCGAAGTGGAAGATGCTGGCGGCCAGCACCGCGTCGGCCTTGCCCAGCTTGACGCCGTCGGCCAGGTCCTGCAGGCCGCCGACGCCGCCGGAGGCGATCACCGGAATGCTGACGGCGTCGGACACGCCGCGCGTCAGGCCGAGGTCGAAGCCGGACCGGGTGCCGTCCTTGTCCATGCTGGTCAGCAGGATTTCGCCGGCGCCCAGCTGTTCCATTTTCTTCGCCCACTCGATGGCGTCGATGCCGGTGGCCTTGCGGCCGCCGTGGGTAAACTACTTCCCACTTGCCGGGCGCGGTCTGCTTGGCGTCGATCGCCACCACGATGCACTGCGAACCGTGCTTCTGCGACGCTTCGTACACCAGCTGCGGATTCGACACCGCCGACGAGTTCATGCTGACCTTGTCGGCGCCGGCGTTCAGCAGGCGGCGCACATCGGCCACCTCGCGCACGCCGCCGCCGACGGTCAGCGGAATGAAGACCTGCGACGCCACCGCCTCGATGATGTCGAGGATCAGGCCGCGGTTGTCGCTGGTGGCGGTGATGTCGAGGAAGGTCAGCTCATCGGCGCCCTGCTCGTCGTAGCGGCGGGCGATTTCCACCGGGTCGCCGGCGTCGCGCAGCTCGGTGAAGTTGACGCCTTTGACGACGCGGCCATCGGTCACGTCGAGGCAGGGGATGATGCGTTTGGCCAGCATATTATTCGTCTTCTTCCTCAATGAGGTCGCCGCTGAGCTCATCGGCGCGTTCCTGCGCCGAGGCCAGGTCGATGGTGCCCTCGTAGATCGAACGGCCGCAGATCACGCCCTCGATGCCTTCGTCCTGCACCGCGCACAGCGCTTCCACGTCCGCCAGGTTATGCAGGCCGCCCGAGGCGATCACCGGAATCTTCACCGCCTGCGCCAGCTTGACGGTGGCCTCGATGTTGACGCCGCCCATCATGCCGTCGCGGCCGATGTCGGTGTAGATGATCGATTCCACGCCATAGGCTTCGAATTTCTTGGCCAGGTCGATGACTTCGTGGCCGGACATCTTGCTCCAGCCGTCGGTGGCGACCTTGCCGTCCTTGGCGTCCAGGCCGACGATGATGTGGCCGGGGAAGGCGCCGCAGGCGTCGTGCAGGAAGCCCGGCTCTTTCACGGCGGCGGTGCCGATGATGACGTAGGTGATGCCGGCGTCCAGGTAGCGCTCGATGGTGTCGAGGTCGCGGATGCCGCCGCCCAGCTGCACCGGAATTTCATCCAGGTCGTTTTCTTCCGCATACTCCTGCACCACTTTCAGGATGGCCTTGACCGCGCCTTCGTTCTTCGGCTTGCCGGCGAAAGCGCCGTTCAGGTCGACCAGGTGCAGGCGGCGCGCGCCTTGCTTGAGCCAATGCAGGGCCATCTCGGCCGGATCTTCGGAGAATACGGTGGCGAGTTCCATATCGCCTTGTTTCAAGCGAACGCAGTGACCGTCTTTGAGGTCGATGGCAGGAATGAGCAGCATGATGGTGTCAGTATGTTAGGAGATAAGAAATCAAGGGTTCCAGTGAACAAAATTCTTGTACAGCTGCAGTCCGGCCGCGGCGCTTTTCTCCGGGTGGAACTGGGTCGCAAAAATATTATCACGCGCGACGGCGCAACTGAACGGCGCACCGTAGACAGTTTGGCCGACGGTGTGCGCGGCCTGCTCCGGCTGGGCAAAATAGCTGTGCACGAAGTAGAAGTACGCGTTGTCGGAAATATCCTGCCACATCGGATGAGACGCCGTTTGCCGCACTTGGTTCCAGCCCATTTGCGGCACCTTGAAGCGCGAGCCGTCGTCCTGCAGCTGGCCGTCGAGCTGGAAGCGCACCACCTTGCCGGGCAACAGGCCCAGGCCGGCGGCGTTGCCTTCCTCGCTGACATCAAACAGCATTTGCTCGCCGATGCACACTCCCATAAGAGGTTTGTTGCGGGAGGCCGCCAGCAGGGCCTCCTGCACGCCGGACTCGCGCAGGCTGCGCATGCAGTCCGGCATGGCGCCCTGGCCGGGCAGCACGATGCGGTCGGCCGATTCGATATCGGCCACTGCACCCGAGATCAGCACATTGGCGTCCGGCGCCACAGCACGCAGCGCCTGCGCGACCGAGCGCAGATTACCCATGCCGTAATCAACTACTACGATTTTTTCATGGTGTTTTTACAGGGTGCCTTTGGTCGACGGGATGGTGCCGGCGGCGCGCGGATCGAGCTCCGACGCCATGCGCAGCGCGCGGCCGAAGGCCTTGAACACGGTTTCGCACTGGTGGTGGGCGTTGGTGCCGCGCAGGTTATCGATGTGCAGCGTCACCAGCGCGTGGTTGACGAAGCCGCGGAAAAATTCCAGCGTCAGGTCGACGTCGAAGGTGCCGATCAGCGCGCGGGTGAACGGGATGTGGTACTCGATGCCGGGACGGCCCGAGAAGTCCAGCACCACGCGCGACAGCGCCTCGTCCAGCGGCACATAGGAATGGCCGTAGCGGACGATGCCCTTGCGGTCGCCGATGGCCTTGGCCACCGCCATGCCCAGCGTGATGCCGACGTCTTCCACCGTGTGGTGGTTGTCGATGTGGATGTCGCCGGTGGCTTCGACTTCGAGGTCGAACAGGCCGTGGCGGGCGATCTGGTCCAGCATATGGTCGAGGAAGGGGACGCCGGTGTTCAGCTTCTGCTTGCCGGTGCCGTCCAGGTTGATGGAAACGCGGACTTGCGTCTCGTTGGTGTTACGGATGATTTCTGCGGTGCGGTTCATGAAAAGCTCGCGATGGTCTCAGGCTGCCAGCGATGCGGTGAACGCATCGAGGAAGGCGGAATTTTCTTCCGGAGTACTGACAGTAATGCGCAGGCAATTGGCCAGCACACTGTGCATTTTACTCACATTTTTAATTAAAACCTTGTGGGCTAGCAGTTTCGCGTGGGCATCGTCGGAATTCGGCACGCGAATCAAGATAAAATTCGCCGCTGACGGAAAAACTTCCACGCCCGGGATACGGGCCAATGCAGCCGTCAGATCGGCGCGTGCGGCGCGCAAAGCGGCCGCCTGTTGGTTCAGCACCTCCAAGTGGTCGAGCGCGAATTCGGCCGCCACCTGCGTCAGTACGTTGATGTTGTAAGGAGGCCGCACTTTGTCGAATTCCGCCAGCAATTGCGGCGCCGCCGACATATAGCCGAGGCGGATGCCGGCCAGGCCGAGCTTGGACACGGTGCGCATCACCACCAGATTGGTAAATTCCGGCAGGCGGTGCATAAAGGTCTGCTGCGCGAACGGCTCGTAGGCCTCGTCAACCACGGCCAGGCCGAAACCGTCCAGCGCGCGGATGATGGCGACGATGTCGTCTGCGGCGAACAGGTTGCCGGTCGGGTTGTTCGGGTAGGACAGGAACACCAGCGCCGGCTTGTGTTGCTTAATTGCCGCCAGCATCGCCGGCAGGTCCAGCGTCATATCGGCCTTCAGCGGCACGCCAACGTAATCCATGCCGGCGAATTGCGCCGAGCGCTGGTACATGACGAAGGACGGCGTCGGCGCCACCACCACGGCGCGGCGGTCCTGCATGGCGCAGGCCATGCACAGGATGGAAATCAGTTCATCCGAGCCGTTGCCGAGAATGACGTCGTAGCCAGCCGGCACGCCCAGCCTGTCGTTGATGCGCTGCTTGATGCTGGCGTAGGAAGCCACCGGGTAGCGGTTCAGCGCGACGTCGGCCAGCCGCTGGGCGAGATCCTCGCGCAGATGATGCGGCAGGTGGTAAGGGTTCTCCATCGCATCCAGTTTAATGAAACCACTCGCGTCGGCGACGTGGTAGCTGGCTACAGCTCTGACGTCGGGACGGATGGTGCTGTTGACCAGCGTGTCGATGGGGGACATCTTACTTGGGCTCCTATGAGTTGACTGAACTTCGGGGTTTCTTGGGTTTCTTCGGCGGCGGCGCCGGCACTTCAGGCATCGCCAGTCGTTCGTTGATGATCGCGCAGTATTCCGGATTCAGCTCGAAGCCGACGTAGTTGCGGCCATTGCGCCTGGCCGCGATGGCGGTGGTGCCGCTGCCCATGAACAGGTCCAGCACCACGCCGTCCGGCGGGCAGGAGGCCTTGACCATGCGCTCGATGATCTCCAGCGGCTTCTGCGTCGGATGGTCGGCGCGTTCGGGATGCTCCCGGTGCAGGCGCGACACGCTCCACAAATCTTTCGGGTTGTAGCCCACTTCCAGCCATTTCGCGCCGATGAAGATGGAGCGCGAGCGGGCCTTCTTGGTTTCGGCGTCGTACGGAATGCGCACCGCGTCGAGGTCGAAATAGTAGTCCTTGCGGCGCACGAAAAAGCCGATCGTGTCGTGCACCGACGAGAAGCTGCGCACGCTGCCGCCCATCGACGGCACGCGGCGGTCCCAGATAATCTCGTTCATCATCGTCATGCGCTTTTTCAGCATGACGAAAATCTCCGGCGAAAACCGCCAGGTCAGGAAAATGTACAAGCTGCCGTTGGGCTTGAGCTTCGGCAGGGCCGCGTCTATCCATTGCTCGGTCCACAGCAGGTAGTCGTCTACCGTTTGCTGGTCCGAGGCGTTGCCGTAGTCCTTGCCGAGGTTATACGGCGGGTCGGTCAGAATCAGATCGATGGAACCGTCGGGGATGCGCGCCAGGCCGGCCAGCGCATCCTCGCAGAAGACCTGATTGAGCCACTTTTTGGTCATTTCAGGCGCAGCTCCGCGCTGCGGGCGTGCGCCTGCAGACCTTCGCCGTAGGCCAGTTCGGCCGCGACCTTGCCCAGCGTTTGCGCGCCGGCTTCGCTGACGTGTATGACCGACGAGCGTTTCTGGAAATCGTAGACGCCCAGCGGCGACGAGAAGCGCGCGGTGCGCGACGTCGGCAACACGTGGTTCGGGCCGCAGCAGTAGTCGCCCAGCGATTCGGACGAGAAGCGGCCGAGGAACATGGCGCCGGCGTGGCGGATCTTGTCGGCCCATTGCTGCGGCTCGACGGCGGAAATTTCCAGGTGCTCGGCGGCGATGCTGTTGGCGATGGCGCAGGCTTCGTCCATGTCGCGCACTTTCACCAGCGCGCCGCGGTCGCCCAGCGAGGTCTTGATGACTTCCGCGCGCGGCATCGTCGGCAGCAGCCTGGCGATGCTGGCTTCGACCTTGGCGATGTAATCGGCGTCAGGGCACAGCAGGATCGCTTGCGCCAGCTCGTCGTGTTCCGCCTGCGAGAACAGGTCCATGGCGATCCAGTCCGGATCTGTGGTGCCGTCGGCAACGATCAGGATTTCCGACGGGCCGGCGATCATGTCGATGCCGACCGTGCCGAACACGCGGCGCTTGGCCGACGCCACGTAGGCGTTGCCCGGGCCGACGATCTTGTCGACTGCCTGTATCGTTTCGGTGCCGTAGGCCAGCGCGCCCACCGCCTGCGCGCCGCCGATGGTGATGACGCGGGTGACGCCGGCAATCGCGGCGGCGGCCAGCACCATCTGGTTCTTCACGCCGTCCGGCGTTGGCACCACCATGATGATTTCTTCCACGCCGGCGACGTGCGCCGGAATCGCGTTCATCAGCACCGACGACGGATAGGCGGCTTTGCCGCCAGGGACGTAGATGCCGACGCGGTCCAGCGGCGTGACGCGCTGACCCAGCACCGTGCCATCCGGCTCGGTGTAGGTGAAGCCGTTCAGTTCCTGCTTCTGGCGCTCGTGGAACACGCGCACGCGGTGCGCAGCCACTTCCAGCGCCTTGCGCTGCGCTTCAGGAATCGCCGCCAGCGCGGCTTGCAGCTCTTCCTGCGAGACGTCCAGCGCCGCCATACTGGTGGCGCCGCCGTTCGGCAGGCGGTCGAACTTGTTGGTGTATTCGAGGACGGCTGCATCGCCGCGCGCCTTGACGTCGGCGAGGATCTTGCCGACGGCGGATTCGATGGCGTCATCGGTACTGGCTTCAAAGGCCAGCAGGGTGTCCAGGCGCTGCTTGAAATCGGCCTGGCTGGAATCGAGCTTGGTAATCATTTTTTGGATGCGCGTTCAAATGCTTCGATAATCGGTTGCAGGCGCTCGCGTTTCATCTTCAGCGCGGCCTGATTGACGATCAGGCGCGAGGAAATATCCATGATGGCCTCCACCTCTTTCAGGTCGTTGGCGCGCAGCGTGTTGCCGGTGCTGACCACGTCGACGATGGCGTCCGACAGGCCGACCAGCGGCGCCAGCTCCATCGAGCCATACAGCTTGATCAGGTCGACGTGCACGCCCTTCTTGGCAAAGTGGGTGCGCGCTGTCTCGACGAACTTGGTGGCCACGCGCAGGCGCGCGCCCTGGCGCACGGCGGTCTCGTAATCGAAACCGTTGCGCACCGCGACCGACATGCGGCACTCGGCGATATGCAGGTCGATCGGCTGGTACAGTCCTTCGCCGCCGTGCTCCAGCAGCACATCCTTGCCGGCCACGCCGAAGTCCGCCGCGCCATGCTGCACATAGGTCGGCACGTCGGTGGCGCGCACGATCAGCACGCGCACGTTGGGGTCGTTGGTCGGCAGGATCAGCTTGCGCGAAGTCTCCGGATTCTCGGTGACGGTGATGCCTGCCGCTTCCAGCAGCGGCAGCGTGTCCTCGAAAATGCGGCCCTTCGACAGCGCGAGAATCAGCTGCTGGTCGGCTTGGAATGCACTCATAAATATTTCCTAAGTTAGCTTCGTCATTCCCGCGCAGGCGGGAATCCATGGAAAGCGTGCTTTGTGTCGACGCCTACGTTCCATGGGTTCCCGCCTGCGCGGGAACGACGTTACTTGATACGCTTGATGTTGGCGCCTACGGCGGAAAGTTTGACTTCCATCTGATCGTAGCCGCGGTCCAGGTGATAGATGCGGTCGATCAGCGTTTCACCGCGCGCAGCCAGGCCGGCGATCACCAGCGAAGCGGATGCACGCAGGTCGGTCGCCATCACAGGCGCGCCGACCAGCTGTTCCACGCCTTTGATAAAGGCGGTGTTGCCATCGGTTTCAATTTGCGCGCCCAGGCGGTTCATCTCCTGCACGTGCATGAAGCGGTTTTCAAAAATAGTTTCCGTCACGCGGCTGGCGCCGTCGGCGATGGTGTTCACCGCCATGAACTGCGCCTGCATGTCGGTCGGGAAGCCCGGATATTCGGTAGTGCGGAAGGTCACGGCGCGCGGGCGCTTGTCCATCTGCGCGCGAATCCAGTTGTCGCCGATGGTCAGTTGCAGGCCGATCTCGCGCAGCTTGTCGAGCGCCGCATCCATGATGTCGACGCGGGTGTTGCGGATGGTGATGTCGCCACCGGTGGCCGCCACCGCGCACAGGAAAGTCGCGGCCTCGATGCGGTCCGAAATCACCGCGTGCCTGGCGCCATGCAGTTCGCTCACGCCCTGAATCACCAGGCGGTTGGTGCCGATGCCGTCGATCTTCGCGCCCATGGCCACCAGCAGGTGCGCCAGGTCGGTCACTTCCGGTTCGCAGGCGGCGTTTTCCAGGATGGTTTCACCTTCGGCCAGCGTGGCGGCCATCAGCAGGTTCTCGGTGCCGGTCACGGTGATCATGTCGGTGACGATGCGCGCGCCTTTCAGCTTGGCGCACTTGGCGTAGATATAGCCGCCTTCGACGGTGATGTCGGCGCCCAGCGCCTGCAGGCCCTTGATGTGCTGGTCGACCGGGCGCGAGCCGATGGCGCAGCCGCCCGGCAGCGATACCTTGGCTTCGCCGAAGCGCGCCAGCAGCGGGCCCAGTACCAGGATCGAGGCGCGCATGGTTTTCACCAGCTCGTACGGCGCTTCCAGCTTGGTGATGGCGCTGCCGTTCAAGGTGACCTTGTCGTTGTCCTGCGTGACTTTCAGGCCGGTTTCGCCCAGCAGCTTGAGGATGGTCGAAACGTCGTGCAGGTGCGGCACATTGGACAGCTCGACGTCGCCGGCGGTCAGCAGGCCGGCGCACAGGATAGGCAGGGCCGCGTTCTTGGCGCCGGAGATGGTGATGTCGCCTTGCAGGCGGTTACCGCCTTGAATCAGAAGCTTGTCCATGCTTATCCTTGATATTCTTCAGGGGTGAGGGTTTTCATCGACAGCGCGTGGATTTCCTCGCGCATGCGGTCGCCCAGTGCAGCGTACACCAGCTGGTGGCGTTGAATCAAACGCTTGCCGGCGAACGCCGGCGAGACGATGATGGCTTCGAAGTGCTGGCCATCGCCCTGCACTTCGAGGTGGGTGCATTCGAGACCGGCCTTGATGTAGCCGTGGATGAGTTCTGGAGTGGTGGCCATGATAAATCCTTAAATTAGTGACGCAGGCGGTAGCCCGAGCGCAGCAAACGAATCGCCAGGAACGACAGCACCGCCAGGAAGGCCGCCACAATGGCCAGGCTCACCAGCGGGTTGACGTCGGACTGGCCGAAGAAGCCGTAACGGAAGCCGTCGATCATGTAGAAGAACGGATTCAGATGCGATACCGCCTGCCATACCGGCGGCAGCGAGTGGATCGAGTAGAACACGCCGGCCAGGAAGGTCAGCGGCACGATCAGGAAATTCTGGAACGCGGCCAGCTGGTCGAACTTCTCGGCCCAGACGCCGGCGATCAGGCCCATGGTGCCGAGGATGGCTGCACCCAGCAGCGCGAACACGATGATCCACAGCGGCGCGGCAAACGACAAGTGGGCGAACCAGGTCGTCACCAGGAATACGCCCAGGCCGACCACGATGCCGCGCACCATGGCGGCGATCACGTAGGCCGAGAAAATCTCCCAGTGCGACAAGGGCGTCAGCAGCACGAACACCAGGTTGCCGGTGATCTTGGACTGGATCAGCGACGACGACGAGTTGGCAAAGGAATTCTGCAACACGCTCATCATCACCAGGCCCGGAATCAGGAACGACGTGTAGTTGACGTCCTGGTACACCGTGACCCGGCCTTCGAGCACGTGGCCGAAGATCAGCAGGTACAGCATGGCGGTGAGAATCGGCGCGGCGATGGTCTGCGTGGCGACTTTCCAGAAGCGCAGCGTTTCCTTGTAGACCAGCGTGCGGAATCCGGCGGAGGTGAACATCATACGGTACCCTTATCCATGATCTGCAAGAAGATATCTTCCAGATCCGCTTGTTGCAATTGCATTTCGTCGATGATGACGCCCGATTCGCGCAGGCGCTTCAGAATCTGTTCGACCTCGGCGTATTCGTTGATGCGCAGGCTGTACTTCCTGCCATGGTCCGAGCTTTCCGGATGCGTAATCAGGTGGCGCAGGTCGTCCGGCAGGTCGCCGTGGGTCATGTTGACGATCAGCTGCGAGCCGGAGATGCGGCGGATCAGCGACGCCATCGTGTCCAGCGTCACCACCTGGCCCAGCTTGAGCATGGCCACGCGCTTGCACATGGCCTGCGCCTCTTCGAGGTAGTGGGTGGTCAGCACCACGGTGTGGCCTTCGCGGTTGAGGCGCGTGATGAACTGCCACAGCGTCTGGCGCAGCTCGACGTCGACGCCGGCGGTCGGCTCGTCGAGCACGATCACCGGCGGCTTGTGCACCAGCGCCTGCGCCACCAGCACGCGGCGCTTCATGCCGCCCGACAGCGCGCGCATATTGGTGTCGGCCTTGTTGGTCAGGTTGAGGTTGTGCATCACCTCGTCGATCCAGGCGTCGTTGTTTTTCAGGCCAAAATAACCCGATTGCAAGCGCAGCGTTTCGCGCACGGTGAAGAACGGGTCGAACACCAGTTCCTGCGGCACCACGCCCAGCTTCTTGCGCGCCGCGCGGAAATCGCTGACCACGTCATGGCCGTGGATCTTGACCGACCCGGCGTCCGGGCGGATCAGGCCGGCGATGATGGAGATCAGCGTGGTCTTGCCGGCGCCATTCGGGCCGAGCAGGCCGAAAAACTCGCCTTCCTCGATGTTCAGGGACACGCCGCCCAGCGCCTGCAACGACTTGTAGCGCTTTTCGACATTGCTAATTTGGATTGCTGTCATGCTTGACTTATCTATAAGTTGCGGCGGCCGGGACGGCGCACGCGAAGGTCCTGCGGAGGCCGCGACACTGCGGTGGCGGCAACGTTCAATTATATTGGAATTTCGAGCGGTCCGAGCCGGACCGGGGGAATTACAGGCGGCGGGGTGGGGCGGGGGTCAATGGTGATGGTGGCTGGCGGCGTCGCCGGCCACCGCGGTCTTCTCGCTGAAGACCGATTCCGGTGCGCTCACCGGGGCAAATTCTTCGTGCGCCGGATTGCTGGCGGCGGCGCCGCAATCCTGGTCGAGCTTGACGTCGGTCGGGAACAGCAGCGAGCACACGCCATACAGCTTGGTCAGGCTTTGCAGCGCCGGCGGCAGGTTTTTCAGTTCCAGCTGGATGCCGGCGTCCTGCGCGGCGCGCTGCCACGCCAGCATGACCGACACCGCCACCGAATCCACCGTCAACACATGGCGCAGGTCGAACACGGTCTGGCCGGCCTTGAGGGCGGCATAGCCGCGCTCCAGCGCCGCCGAGGCGTTGAGCACGGTCAGGGACGTGAGCGACTGCAGGTTGTCGGCAGCTTCGGTAACAACGATGGACATGATGTCGGATTACTTCTTAGGTGCGTTGGTGTTCAGCGGTTTGCTGGCCAGCTTCTGGTTCTTGTCGGCCAGCGCCTTGATCAGGCCGTCGATGCCGCCCTTGTTGATCTCGGAAGCGAAGGTGCCCTTGTAGGTTTCCACCAGCCACGCGCCCAGCACGTTGATGTCGTAGATCTTCCAGCCTTGCGGGCCCTTGGCGACGCGGTAGTTCAGCGGAATCGGCTCGCCGCGGGCCTGGTTGACCTGCGAGCGCACTTCCACTTCGGTGTCGGCCGGATCGGCGCGCAGCGGCTTGAACTCGATGGTCTGGTCCTTCACCTGCGACAGCGCGCCGGAGTAGGTGAACACCAGCAGCTTGCGGAACTCGGCGGTCAGCTGTTGCTGCTGCTCCGGCGTGGCCTGGCGCCAGAAGCGACCGGCCGCCAGCGAGGTCATGCGCTGGAAGTCGACGTGCGGCAGGATCTTGCTTTCCACCAGGTCGATCACCTTCTTGGTGTCGCCGGCCTGGATCGCCTTGTCGTTCTTGGCGGTGTTGATCACGTCTTCGCTGATGCGCTTGACCAGCGCGTCAGGCGCCTCCTGGGCGGAAGCGATGCCGGTGAACGCCACCGAAACAGTTGCCAGAGCGATAAATTTTTGAATGAAGTTCATCTTGTCTATGCCTTATGAGTGGTTCTTCGGGTCACTGGCTGGCGTCGTTGGCAGCCGGTGGTGTGCCGGAGTTTAACTCTTTTGCGGCCGGTTCGGATGACACGGGCGCAGAAGTTTCGTCAGTATCATCGTTTTGCGGCTTGCGTGGCGCACCGTCGCCATCCGGGTGCACCTGGCTCTCGCGGCGTTGCAGGTAGCCGTCGCGCAGGAACTCGTAGCGGTCCAGCGCGGCGTCTTCCAGCAAGGTCGAGGCGTCCAGCAGGCCGGCGCGGGTGTCGACGATGTTCAGCGCGGTGCCGATGTTACGCACATTGGTCGGGTCCTTGTAGCGCCAGATGTTGCCGGCGATGTCGGCCGGCAGCGCCACGGTGTCGCGCACCGTGGACGGACCCAGCAGCGGCAGCACCAGGTAAGGGCCGGACTGCACGCCCCACACGCCCAGCGTCTGGCCGAAGTCTTCCTTGTGCTTCGGCAGGCCGGCTTCGGAAGCGATGTCGAACAGGCCCAGCACGCCCAGCGTCGAGTTCAGCGCGAAGCGGCTGACGTCCGACATGCCGGCTTCGCCGTTACCCTGCAACAACTGGTTGATCGCGGTCCAGGCGTCGCCCAGGTTGCCGAAGAAGTTGCTGACGCCGGTCTGCACAAAGCTCGGCGTGACATTCTTATAGCCGGTGGCCACCGGCTTCAGCGCATAGGTGTCGACCGTGTCGTTGAAGTTGAACATGGCGCGGTTGTAGCTCTCGTACGGGTCGCGCGGGTTCGGGCCGGCACAGCCGGCCAGCATCACGGTAACGCCCAGCGCCAGCGCGGCGCGGCGGAATGCTTGAGTGCTGCGGATCATTTATCGTCCTTTCCTTCTGCGGCCTTGCTGTAGATGAACTGATTGATCAGGTCCTCCAGCACGGCTGCCGATTGGGTGCGGGCGATTTTGTCGCCTGCCGCCAGGTTGTTGGTGTCGCCGCCGGCTTCGATGCCGACGTATTGTTCGCCCAGCAGGCCGGCGGTCAGAATCTTGGCCGAGCTGTCTTTCGGGAATACATAGCTGGTTTCCATGTTCAAGGTTACCAGCGCCTGATAAGTCTTGTCATCAAACTTGATCTCTCCCACACGGCCGACCACCACGCCGGCCGCCTTGACCGCCGCTTGCGGGCGCAGGCTGCCGATGTTGTCGAACTTGGCGGTGATCGCATAGGTCTTGCCGAACGAAATCGAGTTCATGCTACCGACTTTCAGCGCCAGGAACATGAGCGCGCACACACCGATAACGATAAACAGTCCGACCCAGACATCCAGAGATTTGCGTTGCATTTGTTTTCTTCCTTGTTTTCTTATTACTTGCTGAACATCAGCGCCGTCATCATGAAGTCCAGCCACCAGATCGTCAGCGATGAAATCACAACGGTGCGGGTGGTGGCGCGCGCCACGTCTTCCGGCGTCGGCTGCGCCTCGTAGCCCTGGTACAGGGCGATGAAGGTGATGGCGATGCCAAACACCACGCTCTTGATGAAGCCGTTATAAATATCGTTCCAGATGTCGACGCTGGCCTGCATCTGCGACCAGAACGCGCCGTCGTCGACGCCGATCAGCTGCACGCCGACCAGCCAGCCGCCGAGCACGCCGACGGCGCTGAACACCGACGCCAGCAGCGGCACCGCCAGCGCGCCGGCCCAGAAGCGCGGCGCCAGCACGCGCTGGATCGGGTTGACGGCCATCATTTCCATGGCGGACAGCTGCTCGCCAGCCTTCATCAGGCCGATTTCGGCGGTCAGCGAGGTGCCGGCGCGGCCGGCGAACAGCAGGGCGGTGATCACCGGCCCCAGTTCGCGCGTCAGGCCCAGCGCCACCAGCACGCCCAGCGACTGCTCGGCGCCGTATTTATTCAGCGTGGTGTAACCCTGCAGGCCCAGCACCATGCCGACGAACAGGCCGGACAGGGTGATGATCAGCATCGAATAATTGCCGATGAAATGCAGCTGCTCGACCACCAGGCGCGGCCGTTTCAGCAGGCCGGGCGACACGCTCAGCAGGTTGGCGAAGGCGCGCGCGCCATAGCCGATGCTCTCGATATAGTCGCGCAGCGGTGCGCCCAGGTTGGACAACCAGTTCTTTACACTCATACTTGCACTCCCAGGCCCAGATCGTCGGCCAGGGACTTGCCTGGATAATGGAACGGCACCGGGCCGTCCGCTTCCGCGTGGACAAACTGCTTCACATACGGGTCGGTCGAGACCATCATGTCAGCCGGCGTGCCGTGCGCAACAATCTTGCCCTGCGACAGGAAATAAACATAGTCGGCGATGGCGAAACTTTCCTTGACGTCGTGCGACACCAGGATCGTGGTCGAGCCCAGCGCCGTGTTCAGGTTGCGGATCAGGTTGGCGGTGACGCCCATCGAGATCGGATCGAGGCCGGCAAACGGCTCGTCATACATAATCAGTTCCGGGTCCAGCGCGATCGAGCGCGCCAGCGCCACGCGGCGCGCCATGCCGCCGGAGATTTCGCCCGGCTTCAGCTTGGCGGCGTTGCGCAGGCCCACGGCCTGCAACTTCATCAGCACCAGGTTGCGGATCAGCTCTTCCGGCAGGTCGGTGTGCTCGCGCAGCGGGAAGGCGACGTTCTCGAACACCGACAGGTCGGTAAACAGCGCGCCGTGCTGGAACAGCATGCCCATCTTGCGGCGCAGCAGGTACAGGCCGGACGTATTGAGCTTGTGCACCACCTGGCCCTGCACCTTGACGTGGCCTTTCTGCGGACGCAGCTGGCCGCCGATCAGGCGCAGCACGGTGGTCTTGCCGCTGCCGGAACCGCCCATGACCGCGATCACCTTCCCGCGCGGGAAGTCCATGTTCAAGCCGGACAGGATCGCGCGCTTGCCATAGGAAAAGTGTAGATCACGGATTTCGACTAGATTTGGCACGACTGAACTCATTTTTTGGAATGCCGTATTGTAGTGCAGAAAGGTCAATCTCTGCTGAGAGGCCCATGAAGAGCCAACATTGGGTAGCAGATAATACAACACTACTGAATCCAAAGTCAGCAATTTACACCGGGCACTAAATGTTACATCACGCCGTCGTTCCCGCGCAGGCGGGAACCCATGGGGCGCTGGTCGGGAGGCTCAGCATGGATTCCCGCCTGCGCGTGAATGACATATGGACCTGCGCGGGAATGACGAAAAAAACCGGATGCAGTCGGGGATCGCCCATCCACATCCGGCAGGGAGTCAGGCCGAGCCTGATGCCGTGCTTGAGCTTAGCGCGGCAACTCGGAACTGCCCATCAGGAACTCGTCGACCGCGCGCGCGCACTGGCGGCCTTCGCGGATCGCCCACACCACCAGCGACTGGCCGCGGCGCATATCGCCGGCGGCAAATACCTTCGGTACGGAAGTCTTGTAGCAGCCGTCGCCATCGGTAGTGGCCTTGGCGTTGCCACGTGCATCTTTGTCAACAGCAAACGCATCCAGAATGTTGGCGACCGGCGACACAAAGCCCATGGCCAGGAACACCAGATCGGCCTTCATCTCGAATTCCGAGTTCGGCACTTCGGTCATCTTGCCGTCTTTCCATTCGACGCGGCAAGCGACCAGTTTCTCGACCTTGCCGCCCTTGCCCTCCAGGCGCTTGGTGGCCACCGCCCAGTCGCGCTCGCAGCCTTCCTCGTGCGACGACGAGGTGCGCAGCTTGGTCGGCCAGTATGGCCACACCAGCGGCTTGTTCTCCTGCTCCGGCGGCATCGGCATCAGCTCGAACTGGGTCACCGAGGCGGCGCCCTGGCGGTTCGAGGTGCCAACGCAGTCGGAACCGGTATCGCCGCCGCCGATCACCACCACGTGCTTGCCGGTGGCCTTGATCTGGTCTTTCAGCTTGTCGCCGGCGTTGATTTTGTTTTGCTGCGGCAGGAAGTCCATGGCGAAGTGCACGCCCTTGAGCTCGCGGCCCGGCACCGGCAGGTCGCGCGGCGCCTCGGCGCCGCCGGCCAGCACCACGGCGTCGAAGTCTTTTTGCAGGTCTTCAGGGAAGATGGTTTCCTTGGCCCAGTTGTTGACGTTGGCCGGGAAGTCCTTGCCGATCAGGACCGAGGTGCGGAAAGTCACGCCTTCGGCTTCCATCTGCTTGACGCGGCGGTCGATGTGCGACTTTTCCATCTTGAAGTCTGGAATGCCGTAGCGCAGCAGGCCGCCGACGCGGTCGGATTTTTCAAACACGGTGACGGCGTGGCCGGCGCGCGCCAGCTGCTGGGCGGCGGCCAGGCCGGCGGGGCCGGAACCGACCACGGCGACTTTCTTGCCGGTCTGCTTGCTTGGCGGCTGGGGCACGACCCAGCCGTGTGCCCAGCCTTCGTCGATGATCTTGTGTTCGATCGACTTGATGCCGACCGGGTCTTCACTGATGCCCAGGGTACAGGCGGCCTCGCACGGCGCCGGGCAGATGCGGCCGGTGAATTCCGGGAAGTTGTTGGTCGAGTGCAGCGTGTCCAGCGCCTCGCGGTAGTTGCCGCGATAGACCAGGTCGTTCCAGTCCGGGATGATGTTGTTGACCGGGCAGCCGTTGTTGCAGAACGGGATGCCGCAGTCCATGCAGCGCGCGCCCTGGATCTTGGCTTGCTCGTTGGTCAGCGGAATGACGAATTCCGCGTAGTTTTTCAGGCGCGTCGCTGGCGGCAAGTAGCCCTCTTCCTGACGCTGGAATTCCATGAAGCCGGTGATTTTACCCACGATATTTTTCCTTTAGTGATCTTTCCCGTCGCTCCCGCGCAGGCGGGACCCATGCTGACTCGGATCAGCCGTTCTATGGGTCCCCGCCTGCGCGGGGACGACGTGCGTTTTATTTAGGCAGCAACTGGTTGCACAACAGCGGCTTCGTTCGCCACGTCTTCGGCCATCTCGGCCAGCGCGCGCTTGTATTCGCTTGGGAATACCTTGACGAACTTGCCGCGGCTGTCAGCCCAGTTATCCAGCAACAGGCGCGCGCGCGTGCTGCCGGTGTGCTTGAAGTGACGCTCAATCAAACGCTTCAGGATCACTTCGTCGGCCTCGCGGCCGTGGTCTTTGTGCTGCACGTGGAAGGTGGCGCTGTCCTTCTGCTGCTCCTTGGCCGACAGCACACGCTCCAGCGTCACCATCGAGGTGTTGCAGCGCGATTCGAAGTCGCCGTCCGGATCGTAGACATACGCGATACCACCCGACATGCCCGCCGCGAAGTTGCGGCCGGTGTTACCCAGCACCACAACGGTGCCGCCGGTCATGTATTCGCAACCGTGGTCGCCGGTGCCTTCGACGATGGCGGTGGCGCCCGAGTTACGCACGGCGAAACGCTCGCCGGCCACGCCGTTGAAGAAGGCTTCACCGGAAATCGCGCCGTACAGCACGGTGTTGCCGATGATGATGTTGTTGACCGCCCAGCCGCGGAACTCGGTGTTCGGACGCACGATGATGCGGCCGCCCGACAGGCCCTTGCCGACGTAGTCGTTGCCTTCGCCCACCAGATCAATGGTGATGCCGTGCGCCAGGAAGGCGCAAGCCGACTGGCCGGCCGTGCCTTGCAGCTGGATGTGGATGGTGTCGTCCGGCAGGCCGGCGTGACCGTAGCGCTTGGCCACTTCGCCCGACAGCATGGTGCCGACGGTGCGGTTCAAGTTCTTCACCGGCGAGATGAAGGACACGCGCTCGCCTTTTTCCAGCGCCGCTTTGGCTTGCGCGATCAGCTTGTGGTCGAGCGCCTTATCGAGGCCGTGATCCTGTTCCAGCGTGTGGTAGATCGCGTCGCCATTCGGCACTTCCGGCGAGTAGAAGATGTTGCTGAAGTCCAGGCCCTGCGCTTTCCAGTGCGAGATGGCTTTCGACTTGTCCAGCAGGTCGACGCGGCCGATCAGTTCGTCATAGGTACGGATGCCCAGCTGGGCCATCAGCTGGCGCGCTTCTTCGGCAACGAAGAAGAAGTAGTTCACCACGTATTCAGGCTTGCCCGAGAACTTGGCGCGCAGCACCGGGTCCTGGGTCGCAACACCGACCGGGCAGGTGTTCAGGTGGCATTTGCGCATCATGATGCAGCCTTCCACCACCAGCGGCGCGGTGGCGAAGCCGATTTCGTCGGCGCCCAGCATGGCGGCGATGACGACGTCGCGGCCGGTGCGCATCTGACCGTCGGCCTGGACGCGGATACGGCTGCGCAGGCCGTTCAGCACCAGCGTCTGCTGGGTTTCAGCCAGGCCCAGCTCCCATGGCGTGCCGGCGTGCTTGACCGAAGACAGCGGCGATGCGCCGGTGCCGCCGTCATGGCCGGCCACCACCACGTGGTCGGCTTTCGCCTTGGTGACGCCAGCGGCCACGGTGCCGATACCCACTTCCGACACCAGCTTGACCGAGATCGAAGCGCGCGGGTTGGCGTTCTTCAGATCGTGGATCAGCTGCGCCAGATCTTCAATCGAGTAGATGTCGTGGTGCGGCGGCGGCGAAATCAGGCCCACGCCCGGCACCGAGAAGCGCAGCGTGGCGATGTATTCCGATACCTTGTGGCCCGGCAGCTGGCCGCCTTCGCCCGGCTTGGCGCCCTGCGCCATCTTGATCTGGATCTGGTCGGCCGAGTTCAGGTAAGCAGCGGTCACGCCGAAACGGCCCGACGCCACCTGCTTGATGCGCGAACGCAGCGAGTCGCCCTCTTGCAGAGGAATGTCGACCACCATCTGTTCCTTGCCCATGACCGAAGCCATGGTTTCGCCCTGCTTGATCTTGATGCCTTTCAGCTCCATCGTGTAGCGCGATGGATCTTCGCCGCCCTCACCGGTGTTGGACTTGCCGCCGATGCGGTTCATGGCCACGGCCAGCGTGGCGTGGGCCTCGGTCGAAATCGAACCCATCGACATCGCGCCGGTAGCGAAGCGCTTGACGATTTCCTTGGCCGGCTCGACTTCATCCAGCGGAATCGCCTTGCTCGGATCGATCTTGAACTCGAACAGGCCGCGCAGCGTCAGGTGGCGCTTGCTCTGGTCGTTGATGATCTGCGCATACTCTTTATAGCTGGCGTAGTTGTTGGCGCGGGTCGAGTGCTGCAGCTTGGCGATGGCGTCCGGCGTCCACAGGTGGTCTTCGCCGCGCACGCGGAAGGCGTATTCGCCGCCGGCGTCCAGGTGGTTGGCCAGCACCGGATCGTCGCCGAAGGCCAGGTTGTGCAGGCGCAGCGCTTCTTCCGCCACTTCAAACACGCCGATGCCTTCCACGTTGGACGCGGTGCCACGGAAGTATTTGTTGACCAGCGACTTGTTCAGGCCGACTGCCTCGAAAATCTGCGCGCCGCAGTACGACATATAGGTCGAGATGCCCATCTTCGACATCACCTTCATCAGGCCCTTACCGACCGCCTTGGTGAAGTTGTAAATGGCTTTCTCGGCCGACATATCGCCCGGCATGCCTTGCGCCATGTCGGCCAGGGTTTCCATCGCCAGGTAAGGGTGGATGGCTTCGGCGCCGTAGCCGGCCAGCAGGGCGAAGTGGTGGGTTTCGCGGGCCGAGCCGGTTTCAACGACCAGGCCGGTCGAGGCGCGCAGGCCTTTGCTGACCAGGTGCTGGTGGATGGTCGAGGTGGCCAGCAGCGCCGGAATCGCCACACGGTCCGGGCCGATGGTGCGGTCCGAAACGACCAGGATGTTGTGGCCGGACTTGACCGCATCGACCGCTTCCGCGCACAGCGAGGCCAGGCAGGCTTCCACGCCTTCCTTGCCCCAGGCCAGCGGGTAGCAGATGCTCAGTTCATACGACTTGAACTTGCCGCCGGTGTGCTGGCCGATGTTGCGCAGGCGCTCCATGTCGTCGAAGCCGAGGATAGGCTGCGACACTTCGAGCCGCATCGGCGGGTTGACGTTGTTGGTGTCCAGCAGGTTCGGTTTCGGGCCGATGAACGACACCAGCGACATCACCATCGCTTCGCGGATCGGGTCGATCGGCGGGTTGGTCACCTGGGCGAACAGCTGCTTGAAGTACGAATACAGCGGCTTGAGCTTGTTGGACATGACGGCCAGCGGCGAGTCGTTGCCCATCGAGCCGGTGGCTTCCTCGCCGGCGGCGGCCATCGGCGCCATCAGGAACTTCAGGTCTTCCTGGGTGTAGCCGAAGGCTTGCTGGCGATCCAGCAGCGACGGCACGGCTTTTTCGCCGGCGGCCGGCTTGTCCTTGGCGCGGTTGTGCGCCAGCTGGCTTTCGCTCAGCTTGATTTCGTTGAGCTTGATGCGCACCGCGTTGATCCATGCCTTGTACGGCTTGGCGTTGGCATAGGTGTCTTTCAGCTCTTTGTCGTCGATGATGCGGCCGGCTTCGAGGTCGATCAGGAACATCTTGCCTGGTTGCAGACGCCATTTCTGGATGATTTTCGACTCGGGAATCGGCAGCACGCCGGATTCGGAGGCCATCACCACCAGGTCGTCGTCGGTGACGATGTAGCGGGCAGGGCGCAGGCCGTTACGGTCCAGCGTGCCGCCGATGTAGCGGCCGTCGGTGAAGGCCATGGCGGCCGGACCGTCCCATGGTTCCATCATGGCGGCGTGATATTCGTAGAACGCGCGGCGATTGTCGTCCATCGTGCCGTGATTTTCCCAGGCTTCCGGAATCATCATCATCATCGCCTGGGCCAGCGGGTAGCCCGCCATCAGCAGCAGTTCCAGCGCGTTGTCGAAGCAGGCGGTGTCCGACTGGCCTTCGTAGATCAGCGGGAACAGCTTGCGCAGGTCGTCGCCCAGCACAGCCGACTTCATCACGCCTTCGCGGGCGCGCATCCAGTTGAAGTTGCCTTTGACGGTGTTGATCTCGCCGTTGTGGGCGATCAGGCGGTACGGGTGGGCCAGCGGCCATTCCGGGAAGGTGTTGGTCGAGAAACGCTGGTGGACCAGCGCCAGCGCCGAGATGCAGCGCGCGTCTTGCAAGTCTTTGTAGTAGACGCCCACCTGATCGGCCAGCAGCAGGCCTTTGTAGACGATGGTGCGGGCCGACATCGAGGCCACGAAAAATTCTTTGCCGTGGATCAGGTTCAGCGCCTGGATGGCGTGGCCCGACGATTTGCGGATCACGTACAGCTTGCGCTCCAGCGCGTCGGTCACCATGATGTCGGCGCCGCGGCCGATGAAGATCTGGCGGATCACCGGCTCCTTGGCGCGCACGGTCGGCGACATCGGCATGTCGGCGTCGATCGGCACATTGCGCCAGCCCAGCACGACCTGGCCTTCGGCGCGCACCGCGCGTTCGATTTCCTGTTCGCACGCGATACGCGAGGCGTTTTCCTTCGGCAGGAACACCATGCCGACGCCGTACTCGCCTGGCGGCGGCAGTTCGACGCCTTGCTTGGCCATTTCATCACGGTAGTACTGGTCCGGAATCTGGATCAGGATGCCGGCGCCGTCTCCCATCAGCGGGTCGGCGCCCACCGCACCCCGGTGGTCCAGATTCTTCAAGATCAGCAGACCCTGTTCCACAATCGAGTGACTCTTATTGCCCTTGATGTGGGCGACGAAACCAACGCCGCAGGCGTCGTGTTCATTGGACGGATCGTACAGACCTTGTGCTTCCATGGCTAAACTCCAAAACTGATTGGCTTGAGAAACAAGGTTAGTGCAACGCAGCGTAAACCTCAAGCATAACAATTAGGGTCGGAGTCGAATTAAATTTTCCGCAGAAGCTTATATTTTTAATTGGGGACAGAGTCCCCGTCATTCCCGCGCAGGCGGGAATCCATGCTGACTGTGCATGGAAACGGCCTATGGATTCCCGCCTGCGCGGGAATGACGGGGGTGTTCAAGCGTCGGGAACCGGTTTGACCTTGAACGGCCTTCCGCGCTTGGCCGGCAATACCTGGCGCTTTACGCGCTTCTCCAGCGCGGTCTGAAACTGCTGCGAACCCAGCGGCCATCCCTTCAGCAGCGCCTTGCTGATCACGGTCAGCTCATCCGGCGTCAAAGCCGGTTCAGACAGCGCGCTATAGGCCGCCTCGCGCTGGAACGGCGTATTGCCCAGCTCCCAGACCTTGGCGTGGTCGGTCACCAGTCCGTCCGGACGAATGCCGGCATGGTGGCAATAGCTGGACCAGGGATAATCCTCGGCACGGCTGACCAAACCGTTGCGAACAGGGTTAAATTCGATATAACGACTGCACAACATAAAATATTCGTCCGCATCGATCAGCGAAGTTTTGTAGCGTCCGTTCCACAAAGTTCCACTACGGACATACTTTTGGTTGAAATAAGGCACGTAATAGCGCCCGACCCACTGCATCATCTGGCCCAGGCCCGTGTCATCGGACGGCGTGACCAGCAAATGCAGGTGGTTCGGCATCAAACAGTAGGCGTGGATGGCAACTTTGTAGGTCTTGGCGGCGCTGCGCAGCCAACCGAGGAAGGTTTGGTAGTCGTCGCTGTCCAGGAACACATCCTGGTTGTTGGCGCCGGTCTGGATGACGTGGTGCGGCTGGTGGGGAACGATTAAACGGGGCAGGCGGGCCATGCTGGAAACGAAAAAGGGTAGATCGGAAAGCCGATTCTACCCTTCATGCTCTACTCTGTCCCTATTTATCGTTCCCGCGCGGCGGGAACGACGGGGCTAGGAGATATTGAAGCTGGCCGACAGGCTGTAGCCCTCGCCGTAGGCGCTGCGCAGCGGCAGATCCTGGCCCAGGCCGGTACGCGCCTTCTTGCGCAGGCGATACACCAGCATGTCCACGCGCCGGCCCGCATCAGGGTCGTCGCCGCCGATACCGGCCACGATCACCTGGCGCGGCACAGGGCGGGTATTGATGGTCAGCAGATGCAGGAAGTTGCATTCCTTTTCCGTCAGCGTAATGGCCATGCCTTGCAGTTCCAGTTGGCGAGCGCTCACTTTCAGCGTCCACTTGCTCGGCAGCGGCACCACTTCCTGCGGCCCGACGCGGCGGTCGAGCGCCTCAACGTGCGCCGCCAGTTCCGGGAATTTGATAGGCTTGGTCAGGTAGTGATCGGCGCCGAGGCGCAGGCCCAGAATGCGGTTGTCGAAAGCCACACGGCCGGTCAGCACCAGCAGGCCGATTTGCGGATAGAGCTGACGCATGCGCGGAATGACGTTGAAGCCATCCTCATCCGGCAGGCCGAGGTCGAGCACGACCACACCGACATTGCCGTGGCTCAGGGCGGACCACATATCGCTGGCGTTATTGGTGATGTGTACTTCGTGATCAAGCTCAGTCAGAAACTCCGCCATTTCTTCGGCATAGTCCAGATTGTCTTCCACGATGAGTATTTGCGTCATTGATGCGCCATTCGTTCAATTGTTGAGCAAAGCTGCGCCCAGACCTGGGAACACTCCTAGCTTGCGTCCAGGGAATTATCACTGCTGGCATCGGCCCGCGCAAGGTTTTTCCCGGCATTGGCCGCCACCGGCAACCAAATCCGAAATTCCGTGCCGCTTTCAGAAACATTTTGAGCCGTCACAGTACCGCCGTGCACATCGACTATGGAACGCGCCATATACAGGCCCAGGCCCGATCCCGCCACGCCAGCGGTATTGCTGCCACGGAAGGCTTTATCGAATACACGCGGCAATTCCTCCGCCGCGATCCCGGCGCCATGATCGCGCACCAGGAACTCGACGCCGCCTTCTGTTGCAATTCTCCCTACCAATTCTATCGGAATATTATCGCTTGTGTACTTTATTGCATTGTCGAGCAACATTTCCAGGCACAAGCGCATGCCGGCCGGGTCGCAGCGCATCCACTGCGGCAGGCCCTGGGTTTGCACGCTGATCTGCTGGCGGCGCGGCCGCGCCTGCTCGGCGGCGCCCTCCAGCAGCGTGGCCGGATTGATTTCGTTGGGCTGGCGCTCGCGGCCGATGCTGGCCATGCGCTCGGGCGACAGGTATTCGTCCAGCATGGCCAGCATGCGGTCGACCGCCGTCTGGATCTTGCGGTAGCGCTTGCGGGTGCCCTCGTCATGATGGGCGCCGGTCATTTCCAGCCGCTGCACGGCGCCGTCGATGGTCGACAGCGGCGTGCGGAATTCGTGCGATAGCATCGAGGCGAACTTTTTGCTGCACGGCCAGCTCGCGCCGGGCCGTGAGGTCGCGCACCACGCCCACCACGGTGGCCGGCACGCCGGCGGCGTCGAGGATCAGCGTGGATTCGATTTCCACCGGCACCTGGCGGCCGTCGGCATGGGCCAGCTCGGTTTCACGCAGCAGGCGACGACGGCTCAGATCGCCATCGGCGTAGCGCGTCAGGCGCGCCTGCAAGTCCTTCAGCAGGCCATGCGCCAGGTTTTGCGCGGTTTCCAGCGTATAGCCGAACTGGCGCTCGGCCGCCGGGCTGAGCCAGGTCAGGCGCAGCGTCGCGCAGTCGGCCATCCAGCTGATTTCGCTGCTGTGGTCCAACAGCAGCCGATAGCGGGCTTCGTTGGCTTGGGATTGCTGTAACGCTGCCTGGAGTTCCGCTATCGTCTGGCTCATTCATTACTCCACCAAGGGTGCGAAGATTTGCTGCAGGTCTTCCTGGGTCAGCGCCATTTTCTGCGATTCGCCTTCGGCCAGGATGGACTGCGCAAGATCGGACTTTTTCTGCTGCAAGATTTGAATCTTTTCTTCCAGCGTGCCCTTGGCGATCAGTTTATACACAAACACCGGCTTGTCCTGCCCGATACGCCAGGCGCGGTCGGTGGCCTGGTTTTCCGCCGCCGGATTCCACCACGGATCATAGTGGATCACGGTGTCGGCGGCGGTCAGGTTGAGGCCGACGCCACCGGCTTTCAGCGATATCAGGAAGATAGGCACGGCGCCCTGCTGGAACGCCGCCACCTGCGCGCTGCGGTCCTTGGTGTCGCCGGTCAGCAGCGCATACGGGATGTCGCGCGCTTCCAGTTCCTCCTCGATCAGCTCCAGCATGCTGGTGAACTGCGAGAACACCAGGATCTTGCGCTTCTCTTCCAGCAGGTCTTCGACCATCTGCATCAGGTCAAGCAGCTTGGCCGAGCCGGCCTGCTGCTGTTTCTTGGTGGTCGACTTGACCAGGCGCGGATCGCAGCACACCTGGCGCAGCTTGAGCAGCGCTTCCAGAATCACGATCTGGCTGCGCGCCACGCCCTTGCGGTCGATTTCCTCGCGCACTTTCTGGTCCATGGCCAGGCGCACGGTTTCGTACAGGTCGCGCTGGGCGCCGGTCAGCTCGACCTTGCGCACCATCTCGGTTTTCGGCGGCAGTTCCTTGGCCACGCTGTCCTTGGTGCGGCGCAGCAGGAACGGCTTGATGCGGCGGTTCAGCAGCGCCCGCCGCAGCGGGTCGTCCTGGCGCTCGATCGGGTGGCGGAACACGGTGTTGAAGCCCTTCTCGTCGCCCAGCAGGCCGGGCAGCAGGAAGTGGAATTGCGACCACAGCTCGCCGAGGTGGTTTTCCAGCGGCGTGCCGGACAGGCACAGGCGGTGGCGCGCGCGCAACAGGCCGGCGCTTTGCGCCGCCTTCGAGCGGGTGTTCTTGATGTAGTGCGATTCATCCAGGATGACCAGGTGGAAATCGTGCTCGCGCAGTTTTTCCTCGTCGCGCGGCAGCAGCGCGTAAGTGGTCAGCACCAGGTCGGCCTCGTCGATCTGGTCGAACTGGGCCATGCGGTCCTTGCCCTGCAACAGCAGCACCTTGAGGCCGGGCGCGAAACGGGCCGCTTCCTCCTGCCAGTTGCCCATCAGGCTGGTGGGGGCGATGACCAGCGCCGGCGCGGTCAGGCGGCCGGCCTCCTTCTCGATCAGGATGTGGGCCAGCGTCTGCACGGTCTTGCCCAGGCCCATGTCATCGGCCAGGATGCCGGCGAAGCCGTATTCGCGCAGGAACTGCATCCACGACAGGCCATCGGTTTGATAGTCGCGCAGCGTGGCTTGCAGGCCGGCCGGCGTGGCGACGCGCTTGACGGCGCCAAACTGGTTCAGGCGGGCGCCCATTTCGCGCAGCTCCTCGCCGCCGGTCCACGCCATGTCGACATTGCGGGCCAGCTCGTCGAGACGGGCCGCGTCCAGCGAGGCCATGCGCAGCGAGGTTTTGATCTTGTCGCTGAAATACAACTCGCCGAGCGTGCTGAGGATGGGCCGCACGCGGCCCCACGGCAGGGCGACACGGGTGCCGTCGGCCAGCGTGGCCAGCATCTGGTCTTCCTCGCCGTGGTTGGCGATGACTTTCGGATTGAAATCGAGTGGCGCGTTGCGGATCAGCTGCACCAGCACCGGCAGCAGCGGCACGCGCTCCTGGTTGACCATGATGCCGAGTTCCAGGTCGAACCAGGCGCGGCCGCCATCGGCCTCGTCTTCCACCACGTCGGCATACCAGTCGCCGACTTCCACCGTGTCGTAGCGGTATTTGACGGTTTTTTCGATTTTCCAGCCCGCCAGCTTCAGCGCGGCGATGCCGTCGCGGGCGAAGCGCAGCCATTCGGCCTGGCTCGGCAGCAACAGGCCGCCCTTGACGCTGCTCAGCGGCAGCGTGGTCGGCGGCACGAAGTGGCGCTCGGTCAGCAACGCCAGCGCGGCCGCTTCGGCGTCCTCGTCGCGCTGGATGATCTCGGTCACTTCCCCTTCTGGCGGACCACGCGCTGCGACGGATCGAACGACACCCGCTCGCCGTCGTAATCGTAGGACAGCACGGCGAAGTCGTGCCAGCGCTGCACCGAGCCGTCGGCCAGCATGGCGGCGTCCAGCGTCAGCACCGGACGCGGCTTGACGTCGTCGCGCATCCGCTGCGGCAGGGCCTGCGGCAGCGGCATCAGCCCCTGCAGGCCGTGCGCCAGCAGCAATTGCGACACGCGCATCTTGTCGTTATTGGTCAGCAGCGGCGCCTGCGCGACCAGCGCCTGCAGGTCGGCCAGCGGGATCTGCGTGCCGCCCTGGTTCAGTTGCAGCACGCCGCACGACAGGTTGTCGATGTACCACGGCGGGTCGGTCGGCAGCATGTAGTCGACCTGGTCGGCGCCGACGTGCTTGGCGCCTGGCGGCGGCGCCACCTGCCAGCCCAGGCGCAGGCCCTTGCCCTCTTCGCGCCACGCCAGGTTGGCCTCGCGCAGCACGCCGCCCTTGAGCGGATAGACCAGGCCGTTGCCGACGTCGGACCAGGAATTGGCCCACAGCAGCTTGTCCTGCTCGGCCAGCATGTCCAGCAGCGCCGCGCCGATCTTGCCGCGCGGTTCGGTCGCCGAGCCGGTCTGGGAATTCTGGCCGCTGCGCATGGCGACGAAGAAGCGGATCAGGTCTTCGTCGGCTGGCGTCATGAAAGTCGGTGGCGCCGACAGCAGCGAAAACACCTCGCTGACCGGCGTCGCCGCCGCCACGTCGCCGTTCGGGCGCAGGCGCGCCTTGTACAGGCACAGCGCCACATGGCGGCCGCCGCTGGTGGGCGCCAGCACATAGATCAGCTTGTACTGGGTCTGTTTGGGATCGTTCTCGACCGGCGGCGGGGTCAGCTTGGCCTTGGGATGCGCTGCCGCATCCACCCGCTGCAGCCAGGTGGCCACGGCGTAGGACAGTTGGTTCGCGGGCGGCGCAGGGCGTGGGGCAGCCGGTGCTGGAGCAGCTGGAGCATCAGTGGCGTCGTCGCGGGTAAAATCCATAGGTCGCATTGTTAGTCAAAGATGGTTCAAAAACGGCAACAGGCAATATTATCCGCCATTGAAGCGTTCGTGTTTTACGTATTATTTAAAAACCTGTCCATAAAAGTGGGCTTGCACACGTTCGCCATCCGTTTGTGGCACGACTGGCAAAAGAATTGCAACTTCGCCGCGATGCCGTATTATTCCGGGCTTGTCTGTCTAGGAATCACCACCATGTTGCCTTCCATCGAACAACGCCTCGCCCTGGAACTGTCGGCCAAGCCGGTCCAGGTTGCCGCCGCCATCGCCCTGCTGGACGAAGGCGCCACCGTTCCCTTCATCGCCCGTTACCGCAAGGAAGCGACCGGCGGCCTGGATGACACCCAGCTGCGCCTGCTCGAAGAGCGCCTGCGCTACCTGCGCGAGCTGGAAGACCGCCGGGCCAGCATCATCGCCTCGATCACCGAGCAAAACAAAATGACGCCCGAATTGTTAGATGCTGTCACGCACGCCGAAGACAAGACCCGCCTGGAAGACTTATACCTGCCGTACAAGCAAAAACGCCGCACCAAAGCCCAGATCGCCATCGAAGCCGGGCTGGCGCCGCTGGCCGACGGCCTGCTGGCCAACCCCGACCTCAATCCGGAAACCGAGGCCGCCAAGTACCTGCGCGAGGCGTTCACCAGCGCCGACGGCAACAACCCGGGCGTGGCCGACACCAAGGCCGCGCTCGACGGCGCGCGCCAGATCCTGATGGAGCGCTTTGCCGAGGACGCCACGCTGCTGCAATCGCTGCGCGAATATGTGCAAGAGCATGGCATCGTTGAATCTAAAGTTATTGAAGGCAAGCAAGAAGAAGGCGAAAAATTCGCCGATTACTTCGATTATTCGGAAAACCTGGCCAAAGTGCCGTCGCACCGCGCGCTGGCGTTGATGCGCGGCCGCCGCGAAGGCGTGCTGGACGTCACGCTGCGCCTCGACTCCGAGCCGGAAAAGCCAAAATGGGACGCGCCGCACAATCCGTGCGAAAGCCGCATCGCCGCCCGTTTCGGCATCAGGCACAGCGGCCGCGCGGCCGACAAATGGCTAGCCGACACGGCCCGCTGGACCTGGCGCGTGAAGAGTTTCATGCATCTTGAAACCGAACTGATGGGCGCGCTGCGCGAGAAATCCGAAGCCGACGCCATCACCGTCTTCGCTACCAATCTGAAAGCCCTGCTGCTGGCGGCCCCGGCCGGCCAGCGCGCCACCATGGGCCTCGACCCCGGCCTGCGCACCGGCGTCAAGGTGGCGGTGGTGGACGCCACCGGCAAGGTGGTCGATACCGCCGTGATCTACCCGCACCAGCCGAAAAACGACTGGGAAGGCGCGCTGCACACGCTGGGCAAGCTGGCCGCCAAGCACAATGTGTCCCTGATTTCGATCGGCAACGGCACCGCCTCGCGCGAGACCGACAAGCTGGCGCAGGACCTGCTCAAGCGCTTCCCCGAGCAAAAAATGCACAAGATCGTTGTCTCCGAGGCCGGCGCGTCGGTATATTCGGCCTCCGAATACGCATCGAAAGAGCTGCCGGACATGGACGTCTCGCTGCGCGGCGCGGTGTCGATCGCGCGCCGCCTGCAAGACCCGCTGGCCGAGCTGGTGAAGATCGACCCGAAATCGATCGGCGTCGGCCAGTACCAGCACGATGTCTCGCAAACCCAGCTGGCGCGCACGCTGGACGCCGTGGTCGAGGATTGCGTCAACGCGGTCGGCGTCGACGTCAACACCGCCTCGGCGCCGCTGCTGGCGCGCGTGTCCGGCCTGTCGTCGTCGGTGGCGCAGGCGATCGTGTCCTACCGCGACGTCAAGGGCGCGTTCACCTCGCGCGCCGCGCTGAAGGCGGTGCCGCGCCTCGGCGACAAGACCTTCGAGCAGGCGGCCGGCTTCCTGCGCGTGATCGGCGGCGACAATCCGCTGGACGCCTCGGCGGTGCACCCGGAGTCCTATCCGGTGGTGGAAAAAATCCTGGCCGACATCCAGAAGGACATCAAGGGCGTCATCGGCGACAGCGCGCTGATCAAGCGTTTGCAGCCGGCCAAATACGCCGACGACAAGTTCGGCGTACCGACCGTGACCGACATCCTGAAGGAACTGGAAAAGCCGGGCCGCGATCCGCGTCCGGAATTCACCACCGCCACCTTCAAGGAAGGCGTGGAGGAAATCAGGGACTTGCGTCCGGACATGATACTGGAAGGCGTGGTGACCAACGTGGCCGCCTTCGGCGCGTTTGTCGACATCGGCGTGCACCAGGACGGCCTGGTGCACATCTCGGCGCTGTCGAACACCTTCGTCAAGGACCCGCACACGGTGGTCAAGGCCGGCCAGGTGGTCAAGGTGAAGGTGCTGGAAGTGGACGAGAAGCGCAAGCGCATCGCCCTGACCATGCGCCTCGCCGACAGCGCGCCGCAAGCCGGTTCGCAGCCGCAGCAGCGCGGCGACCGCAACGACCGCCGCGCCATGGGCCAGCAGCAGAAGCAGACCGCGCGCGAGCCGGCAATGGGCGGCAGCATGGCCGCCGCCTTCGCCAAGCTGCGCGGCTGACCGGGAAGCCGGGGCCGTTCAGACGCCCTGGACTTCCCTGATGCGCCTGGACAGCTTGGCCAGCGCCAGCAGGCCGACCGCAGCGGTGCCGGTGAACATGCCCCAGGCCAGGCCTTCCATGTATTCCAGCCGAGCGGGAGTCAGCCAGTAGAACGCCGCTTCGGCCGCCAGGATCAGCGCGAACAGGCGGATCACGCGCAGGTATTTGGCGGCGTTGTCGGCGCGCTGCGTGAAGATCTCGGTGCTGGCGCCGGCCGCGCGCGGCTTGCGCCAGCATTGCCAGCCGACCGTGGACGTCACCAGCTCCCAGCCGGCGTCGCGGAACAGCTGCTTGTATTCTGCATTCGGTCGCAGATAGCGCACATCCCAGCGGTATGCCACATCGGCCGGCGCGCCGCGCTCGAAGGTGTGGATGCAGAAAGTGTTGGTGCTGCGCAGATGCAGGCCTTGCGCCGCCATGTCCTGCAACCACTGCTGGTGTTGCTCGTCCTGCCACACGAACCACAGCTTGAATTTCCGTACCAGCTTGCTCATAACCGCTCCTTAATCAAGATGCGTGCTTCAGCGCCCGCGCATTGCCCAACATGATTTCCAGCCGGCGCACCTGCTCCGCCAGCACCTTGCTGCCCAGCTCCGTCAGCGCGTAGACCTTGCGCCGCTCCTCCTCGGCCACCTTGACGATCAACGCCTGCTTTTCCAGCGCGCCGAACACCCCGTACAGCGTGCCCGGCCCCAGCGTGACCTGGCCTTCGCTCATCGCCTCCACCTTTTGCATGATGGCGTAGCCATGCATGGGCTGGGTCAGCGACAGCATCACGTAGAACGTTGCCTCCGACAGTGGCAGGTATTTGGTGTAAGTGATTTCAGTCATTGTATCGCCCTTCGCTATATCGGGTCCCGATATACATAATACACGCATTTTTTCCGGCGTCAAATACATCGTCGACGCATTTCTTATAAAATGTCGGCATCTAATATTCATTCAACCGAGGCAGCTATGAGCGACGTACAAACCTGGATCAAAGAAACCGTGACCAACACCCCGGTGGTGCTGTTCATGAAGGGCACTGCCCAGTTCCCACAATGCGGCTTCTCCGGCCGGGCCATCCAGATCCTGAAAGCGTGCGGCGTGGAAAACATCGCTACCGTGAACGTGCTGGAAGATCCGGAAGTGCGCCAGGGCATCAAGGACTACTCGCAATGGCCGACCATTCCGCAGCTGTACGTGCGTGGTGAATTCGTCGGCGGCTCGGACATCATGACCGAGATGTACGAGTCGGGCGAACTGAAGGCGCTGCTGGACAACAATGGCTGATCGCCCGCGGCGGATCATCATCGCCATCACCGGCGCCACCGGCGCGGTGTATGGCGTGCGTCTGCTGCAACATCTGCAACACCTGGCGGGCGTCGAAACCCATCTGCTGGTTTCCGACGCCGCCATCCTCACCCTGCACCAGGAAACCGGCTTGCAGCGGCGCGAAGTGGAAGCGCTGGCCCATGTGGTGCACAAGGTGCGCGACATCGGCGCCTCGATCGCCAGCGGCTCGTTCCAGAGCGACGGCATGGTCATCGCGCCCTGCTCGATGAAAACCCTGGCCTCGGTGGCCCATGGCCTGTCCGATAATCTGATCGCGCGCGCGGCGGACGTGGTGCTCAAGGAGCGCCGCCGGCTGGTCTTGATGGTGAGGGAAACGCCGTTCAATCTCGCGCACCTGCGCAATATGACGGCGGTGACGGAAATGGGCGGGATTATCTTCCCGCCGCTGCCGAGCTTTTATCACAATCCGCAAAGCATCGACGAAATGATCGACCACACGGTGGCACGCGTGATCGACCTGTTCGGCATCGAGCATGCGCTGGCGCCGCGCTGGAACGGCATGAACAGCGACGCCGGCTAAGCCGGGCGCTTAGCGCTTGTCGTAGTACGAACTGCTGGCGCGCTTGAGTTCCCGGGCTTCTTCCACCATGCGGCGCTGGGCGATGCGCTTGCGCATCACTTCAGCGTGCTGGGCGGCGCTCATGGGAGGGGCGGTCATCAGGTCTTTCAGCTGCGCGGCATTGCTGTAGTTGCTTTTAATCAGACGGCTCAAAGCGTGACTCCCCGAAAAATAGGCTCTTCCTATTGTGCCTGAAATCCGTTTCGAAACTATGACAATTCGCAAAGGTGCGATTAAAAAGCCCTCGCCGTCATTCTCGCGCAGGCGGGAATCCATACACGGCATAAATTGCCCGATGCGCGTCCTAATGGCAAACTCGGCATGGATTCCCGCCTGCGCGGGAATGACGGCGCCGGGCAAAACGGCCACGCCGCACCCGAACAAAAACCGGCAAAAGCTGAAACTTGTTTCACTACCATGGGCGGGCTGCCGTCATGGCGGCAGTCAACCTCTCTCGGTAGTACTACTTAAAAATGACTACTTTTGGTAGTTGACGCGTACCAGCATGCGGATAAATTCACGCGCAATCTGGCGGTGATGCTCGTCCAGGCGCTGCAAATCCGCGATCAGCTTGACGTCGGCCGATTCGAAGCGCGACAGCGAGCCGTTGTTGTCGCCCGCAGGCGCGCCTTCCTCCGGACCGCCAAAGCGCAGCCATTCCGCCGGCACGCCCAGCCATTGCGCAATCATGCGCAGCTTCTCCTGGGTCGGAATCGCCTCGCCGACCAGCCATTTTCGGGCCGCATGCACGGTAATCGGCCGGCCATCGAAACGGATGTTGAACTCGCGCGCCAGCCGGGTCGGGCTGTCGGGCGAATAGTGGGCGTTCTTGAGAGCCTGTTGGAGTCGCTGGCTAAAGCTTTCGCGTTCATTAGAAGAATTCATAGTTGCACTATTTCACGTTGCGTCATGAAAGTCAGTCTCTGCGCTGGGCGCGGCAATTGTGACATTATTCGTTATTATAATTAACATTTCATCTTCTACAGTGGCGAACGCCACGGAAATCTTACGGCGAATTTTATTCGGCCCGGGGCCGGAGGTTGGCTATCATGCGGCGGCCCGGCCTTTCACGTCGCACGATACCATTGCGCATCTCGCAGGTCACGCGGCGCCACCAAGTCTCCGTTTCAACGGTGTATTTCGCGCTACAATGGCTTGACGTTGACGTAAACGGAAATTCACTGAGAACCATGTCCACCTACACCATTACCGAACTGGCGCGCGAATTCGACATCACCGCCCGCGCCATCCGCTTTTATGAAGACCAGGGCCTGCTGAGCCCATCGCGCGAGGGCGCCGGCGGCCGCAACCGTGTCTACACGCCGCGCGACCGCACCCGCCTCAAGCTGACCCTGCGCGGCAAGCGCCTCGGCCTGTCGCTGGCCGAAATCAAGAGCCTGGTCGACATGTACGAGACGCCCAAGGATTCGGTGGCGCAGATGCACCGTTTCCTCAACGTGCTGGCGCAGCACCGCGAAACGCTGGAGCAGCAGCGCGAAGACATCGAAATGTCGCTGGCCGAAATCCAGGCCCACGAGGACGAGTGCAAACAGCTGCTGGCGCAGCAAGCCGCGACTTGACGTTTCACGTTAACGTCACACCGGCGTATGATGGCCGCTCCGGACTTCAAACAGAATAGAGGAAGACATGCTCCATCTCCCAGGCCTGACCTTTGACCATGGCGAGGATATCGCCGCGCTGCGCGAGGCCGTGCAGCAATTCGCCGCCGCCGAAATCGCCCCGCGCGCGGCCGAGATCGACCGTAGCGACCAGTTCCCGATGGACCTGTGGCGCAAGCTCGGCGAGCTGGGCGTGCTCGGCATCACCGCGCCCGAGGAATACGGCGGCGCCAACATGGGCTATCTGGCCCACATCGTGGCGATGGAGGAAATCTCGCGCGCCTCGGCCTCGGTCGGCCTGTCGTACGGCGCGCACTCGAATCTGTGCGTCAACCAGATCAAGCGCAACGGCAGCGAGGAACAGAAACGCCGATACCTGCCGAAGCTGATCTCGGGCGAGCACATCGGTGCGCTGGCGATGTCCGAGCCGAACGCCGGCTCCGACGTGGTCAGCATGAAGTTGCGCGCCGACCTCAAGGGCGACCGCTATGTTCTCAACGGTACGAAGATGTGGATCACCAACGGCCCCGACGCCGACACGCTGGTGGTCTACGCCAAGACCGACCTCGACGCCGGTCCGCGCGGCATGACCGCCTTCCTGATCGAAAAGGGCTACCAGGGCTTCTCGATCGCGCAAAAGCTGGACAAGCTGGGCATGCGCGGCTCGCACACCGGCGAGCTGGTGTTTGAGGATTGCGAGGTGCCGGTGGAAAACGTGCTGGGTGGCGTCGGCAAGGGCGTCAACGTGCTGATGTCCGGCCTCGACTTCGAGCGCACCGTGCTGTCCGGCGGGCCGCTGGGCATCATGCAGGCATGCATGGATGTGGTCGTGCCTTACATCCACGACCGCAAGCAGTTCGGCCAGGCCATCGGCGAGTTCCAGCTGATGCAGGGCAAGATCGCCGACATGTACTCGACCATGATGGCCTCCAAGGCCTACGTCTACGCGGTCGGCCAGGCCTGCGACCGCGCCGCCACGCCGGAGCAGGTGCGCAACCTGCGCAAGGACGCCGCCGGCGCCATCCTCTACAGCGCCGAAAAGGCGACCTGGATGGCCGGCGAGGCGATACAGACACTGGGCGGCAACGGCTACATCAACGAATATCCGGTCGGCCGCCTGTGGCGCGACGCCAAGCTGTATGAAATCGGCGCCGGCACCAGCGAAATCCGCCGCATGCTGATCGGCCGCGAACTGTTCGCGGAAACGCTTTAATCTGGAGAATTGAACATGAACGATCCTATCGTCATCGTCGGTGCCGCGCGCACCCCCATGGGCGCCTTCCAGGGCGACTTTTCCGGCAAGGCCGCGCACGACCTGGGGGCCGTCGCCATCGAAGCCGCGGTGAAGCGTGCCGGCATCGATGGCAAGCTGGTCGAACACGTCTACTTCGGCAACTGCCTGATGGCGGGCCAGGGCCAGGCGCCGGCGCGCCAGGCCCTGTTGAAGGCCGGTTTGCCGACATCCACCGGCGCCGTCACGCTGTCCAAGATGTGCGGCTCGGCGATGCAGGCCGCCATCTTCGCCCACGATCAGTTGGTGGCGGGCAGCGCCGACGTGGTAATCGCCGGCGGCATGGAGTCGATGACCAACGCGCCCTACCTGATTCCGAAGGCGCGCGGCGGCTACCGCATCGGCCACGGCGTGATGTTCGACCACATGATGTACGACGGCCTGGAAGACGCTTACTCGCGCAACGAGAAAACCGGCGAGGGCCGCTCGATGGGCACCTTCGCCGAAGAGTGCTCGGCCAAGTACGAATTCAGCCGCGAGGCGCAGGACAACTTCGCCATCGAATCGGTGAAGCGCGCACAAGCCGCCACCAATGAAGGCTGGTTCAAGTGGGAGACCGCGCCGGTCACCGTGAGCTCGCGCGCCGGCGACACCGTCATCGACAAGGATGAAGGTCCGCTGAAAGCCAAGGTCGAAAAAATCCCGACGCTGCGCGCCGCCTTCAAGAAAGACGGCACCATCACCGCCGCCTCGTCGTCGTCGATCAACGACGGCGCAGCCGCGCTGGTGATGATGCGCGCATCGAAAGCGAAAGAACTGGGCCTGACGCCGATTGCCCGCATCCACGGCCACGCCACCTTCGCGCAGGAGCCGGACTGGTTCACCACCGCGCCTATCGGCGCCATCGAAAAGCTGTACAAGAAGATCGGCTGGAGCACCACGGACGTCGACCTGTTCGAGATTAACGAGGCCTTCGCCGCCGTGCCGATGGCCGCCATGCGCGACCTCGACATCCCGCACGACAAGGTCAACATCCACGGCGGCGCCTGCGCGCTGGGCCACCCGATCGGCGCCTCCGGCGCGCGCATCATCGTCACCCTGCTGGGCGCATTGAAACGCACCGGCGGCAAGAAGGGCGTGGCGGCGCTGTGCATCGGCGGCGGCGAAGCGACCGCGATGGCAGTGGAGCTGGTGTAATGGCGACTGCACTGGTAATCGGCGCATCGCGCGGCATCGGCCTTGAACTGGTCAAGCAATATCGCAAGGACGGCTGGCGCGTCATCGCCACCGCGCGCAAGCAGGAAGACTGCGACGCGCTGGCGGCGCTGGGCGCCGAGCCGCACAAGCTGGATGTGAACAATGTCGAAGCGGTGGCCGGCATCGGCTGGAAGCTCGATGGCGAAGAGCTGGATGTCGCCATCCTCAACGCCGGCGTGTACGGCCCGCGCCACGACGGCTTTCCGACCGAGGTTGACTTCGACACGGTGATGCACACCAACGTGCTGGCGGCAATGCGCCTGCTGCCGGTGCTCGCGCCGCTGGTCGGCGCGGCGCAAGGCAAGCTGGCGGTGCTGTCGTCGCGCATGGGATCACTGAGCGAGCGCAATTCGCCGGTCGGTTCGCTGTACCGCGCCAGCAAGGCGGCGCTGAATTCGGTGCTGATCGATACGGCGCTGGTGCACGGCAAGCAGGGCGTCACCTGCGTCGCCTTCCATCCGGGCTGGGTGCAGACCGACATGGGCGGCGCCGGCGCCGACATCACGGTCGAGCAAAGCGCCAGCGGCATCCGCGCCACGCTGGCGGCGTTGCCGGCGTCCGAGCAGGCGGTGTACCGCGCCTACGACGGCAGCGCCATCGGCTGGTGACATCATGATACTGAACCAGGAACATGAAATGATACGCGACGCCCTGCGCGCCTTTGCGCAGGAACGTCTCGCTCCCAATGCCGCGCGCTGGGACAAGGAGCATCACTTCCCGAAAGAGGAATTGAAAGAGCTGGCGGCGCTGGGCGCCTTCGGCGTGGCCGTGCCGGAGGAGTTGGGTGGCGCCGGCCTGGATTACGTGTCGCTGGCGCTGGTGCTGGAGGAGATCGCGGCGGGCGACGGCGGCACCTCCACCATCATCTCCGTCAACAACTGCCCGGTGTGCAGCATCGGCATGATGTATGCGAACGCGCGGCAGCAGCAGCAATGGCTGCGGCCACTGGCGCAAGGCGAAATGCTGGGCGCCTTCTGCCTCACCGAGCCGCACACCGGCAGCGACGCCGCCGCGCTGCGCACCAGCGCCACGCGCGATGGCGACCATTATGTGCTGAACGGCGTCAAGCAGTTCATCACCAGCGGCAAGCACGCCGACGTGGCGATCGTCATGGCGGTGACTGACAAGGCGGCCGGCAAGAAGGGCATCAGCGCCTTCTGGGTGCCGACATCGACGCCCGGCTACATCGTCGCCGGCATCGAGCAGAAGATGGGGCAGCACTCGTCCGACACCGCGCAGATCGTGTTTGAAAACTGCCGCGTTCCGGCCGAGAACCTGATCGGCGAGGAAGGCCAGGGCTACAAGATCGCCTTGTCCGGACTGGAGGGAGGCCGCATCGGCATCGCCTCGCAATCGGTGGGCATGGCGCGCTCCGCGTATGAAGCGGCGCTGAGTTATGCACGCGAAAGGGAGAGCTTCGGCAAGCCGATTTTCGAACATCAATCGGTGCAATTCAAGCTGGCGGAAATGGCAATGCAGATCGAAGCCGCGCGCCAGTTGATCCTGCACGCCGCGGCGATGAAGGACGCCGGCGTGCCGTGCCTGAAAGAAGCCGCGATGGCCAAGCTGTTCGCCTCCGAGATGGCGGAGAAGGTGTGTTCGGACGCCATCCAGATCCACGGCGGCTATGGCTATGTCAGCGACTTCCCGGTAGAACGCATCTACCGCGACGCCCGCGTATGTCAAATCTACGAGGGCACCAGCGACATCCAGAAAATCCTCATCGCCCGCGCCCTCTAACCGTCGTTCCCGCGAAGGCGGGAACCCATGGAGCGCATCAAGCACAGATATCAGAAAACAAATCCCGCCACAAAGGATTTGTCTTCTGAATCAACCTGATCTTCCACTCGCGTTCCCACTTCTTGATCTGCTTCTCGCGGGTGATGGCGGAGTATATATCCGCATGCTGTTCAAACCACACCAGCTGCTTCACGTTGTATTCTCTGGTGAACCCTTCGACCAGACCCTCGCGATGTTGCCACACCCGCCGGATCAGGTCTGAGGTAACGCCGGTGTACAAAGTGCCGTATCTGCGGCTGGCCATGATGTAGACGTAGCTGACTTTGCCCATTTTTTTCTCCCGAGGTTGAGAGAAAAATGGTGGCGCGGTTGGGTGTTCCTCGCCTTGACGCGGCGCATGCGTTGTTTGGGTTCCCGCCTTCGCGGGAACGACGGGTCAGGTGGTTGCGGTGACCGCTTCGCCGATGGCGTAGAAATTGCCGCCGGCGATGTAGTGCAGGCTGCGCCACTGTGGGTCGGCCTTCTCAAAGGCCCAATGGCCGTTCTGGAATACGCGGTCGTCCGCATATGCCGCCACTACTTCGCCGATGAACAGGTCATAAACCTGCTCGTTGCGCGGCTCCGGCAGCACTTTGCAGATCAGCCACGCCGACGATCCCGCCACCAGCGGCACATCGTAACCATCGACGCGGAACAGTTCAACGCCGGCCTTGGCCAGCTTGTCCGGCGTGTCGTTGGCGCTGGTGTGGCCAACGTCATAGGTCAGCTGAAGCTGCGCCATGTTCGGCACCTGCAGCACAAAGTAGCCGCTCTTCTCCACCAGCGGCCGCGTGGCGGTGGCCTTGTCCAGCACCACCGTCACCTTCGGCGGCGCGAAATCCAGCGCGCACGACCACGCCGCCGACATCACATTCTCCACGCCTCCATGACTGGCCGATACCAGCACCGTCGGCCCATGATTCAACAAGCGATATGCCTTCTGCAATTCCACCGGAACGATATGATGATCCACTTTTAATCCTTACATGCTCAAACGCGCGGCCAGCGCCGCCAGGGTCACCAATAATACCGGCAAAGTCAGGCACACGCCGACGCGGAAGTAATAGCCCCACGAGATGCGCGTGCCCTTGTTGGCCAGAACGTGCAGCCATAGCAGCGTGGCGAGGCTGCCGATCGGCGTGATCTTCGGACCGAGATCGCTGCCGATCACGTTCGCATACACCATGGCCTCGCGCACCGCGCCATGGGCCGACGACGCGTCCACCGACAGCGCACCAATCAGCACCGTCGGCAGGTTGTTCATGATTGACGACAGGATGGCGGTCAGCAAGCCGGTCCCCATGGCCGCGCCCCACACGCCATATTGTGCGCACCAGTTCAGCGCCTCGGTCAGATACGCCGTCAAGCCGGCATTGCGCAGGCCGTACACCACCAGGTACATCCCCAGCGAGAAGATCACGATCTGCCACGGCGCATGCAGCAGCACTTCGCGCGTCGAGATGCGGTGTCCGCGCGACGCCACCACCAGCAGAACCAGCGAGCCGACCGCCGCCACCACGCTGATCGGCACGCCCATCGGCTCGATGACGAAGAAGCCCACCAGCAGCAACCCCAGTACCCACCAGCCGGCGATGAAGGTGGCGCGGTCGTGAATCGCCGACGCCGGGTCCTTGATTTGCGCGACGTCGTAGTCGGCCGGGATGTCGCGGCGGAAGAACCACAGCAGTACCGCCAGCGTCGCCGCGACGGCGACAAAGTTCACCGGCACCATCACCGACGCATAGCGCGCAAAGCTGATGCCGAAGTAGTCCGCCGAGACGATGTTGACCAGGTTCGACACCACCAGCGGCAAGCTGGCCGTGTCGGCGATAAAGCCGGCCGCCATCACGAACGCCAGCGTGGCGCGCGCCGTGAAGCGCAGCTCGTGCAGGATGGCGATGACGATCGGCGTCAGGATCAGCGCCGCGCCGTCATTGGCGAACAGGCCGGAGACGGCCGCCCCCAGCAGCACCAGCAGCACGAACAGCCGCTTGCCGCTGCCGCCGCCCCAGCGCGCCACATGCAGCGCCGCCCACTCGAAGAAGCCGGCTTTGTCCAGCAGCAGGCTGGTGACGATGATCGCCACAAAGGTCGCCGTCGCGTTCCAGATGATGTGCCACACCACCGGAATATCGCCGACGTGAATCACGCCCGCCAGCAGCGCCACCGCCGCGCCCAGCGACGCACTCCAGCCTATGCCCAGCCCGCGCGGCTGCCAGATCACCAGCACCAGCGTGGCGATAAAAATCAGCAGCGCGTTCAGCATCCGATGCGGTCCAGCGCTGGCTTGGTAATCTCCGGCAGCGCCAGGAAGGCCTCGATGCGCGCGCGGATGATGCGATAAGCCTCCTCGAACGCAGCCTCGATTTCTTCCTCCGTGCCCACCACATGGCTCGGATCATCCACGCCCCAGTGCGCGCGCAGCACCGGCGCCAGGTAGGCCGGACAGGTTTCGCCGGCCGCGCTGCCGCAGACGGTGATGACGATATCCGGCGTCGCCGGCAACGCGTCCCACGACTTGCTGTAGTAGCCCTCTGTGGAAATGCCCTTGCGCGCCAGCAGCGCCAGCGCGCGCGGATGCAGCCGGCCGGCCGGCTGGCTGCCGGCACTGAGCGCGCGCCACTGCGGCGGCGCCAGATGGTTGAACGTGGCCTCGCTCAGAATCGAGCGGCAGGAGTTGCCGGTACACAGAAACAGAATATTCATCATTTGCACGAGACGCCGCCGCAGCAGTTTTCAGTTAAAAAATCGATCAATCCGTTCATCGCCCGCGTGTCCGCCGAATAGATGACGAAACGGCCCGCCTGACGCGACACCACCAGGCCCGCATGCGCCAGTTCCTTCAGGTGAAATGACAGGGAAGACGGCGCGATGTCGAGCCGTTCGCCGATTTTACTGGCGGCGAGTCCTTCCGGCCCCGTCTGCACCAGCAGGCGGAACACGGCCAGGCGGCTCTCCTGCGCCAGCGCGGCCAGCGCGCTCAGGCTTTGTTTGGTATCCATGCCGCCATGCTAACGCAGTTAATTCTATATTTCAAATAATATTGAAACATAGGGCAAATCAGCCCGGCATGGAGCGGATATCGATCAGTTCGGCGGAAGGCAGGGCGCGCTGCACGTCGGCGATGGCGCCCGACAGCGCGGCGCCGGCATTGTCGGCCGGCCGCACAAACTCCAGCACCAGGTAGCCGGCCCGGTTGACGCTCACGAGCGCGTCGTCGCAGCCGCTGGCGGCCAGCTGGCCGGCCAGGGCGTCGTAGTCGCGGCTGGCGGCGGCCAGCCGGTATCTGAGCGTAAAAGCAAATTCCATCATGCACCTCCATCAGCACCTCAGAATAGGCTGACGCTGTTCGCGCCATTTGGCCGAACGCAAGCTGCGGACGAAAAAAGCCCGCATCGCTGCAGGCTTCGTTCCAATGTATTACCTATGCTTCAATCGTACCGGACTCCAAGGCTATCTGCCAGGTGAGGCGGCGTCTCAGGCGCCCATGCTATCTGCGTGGTGCCCCTGACGTGTAAATCGACTAACGTTTTCGGGATTACAACCCCGGCGTCTGCGTCACCTGCGCCATCGAACTTACACAACTCTGGGCGCGGCGCATCGGCCGGACGTGGGACTGTTTGCATGCAAACCTCAACCACGAACGCAGTGTATCACACTTTTTGTGCGGCGCACAAATTTATTTTGCCGCCGCTTCCGTGGTCAGCGGCCGGGGCGCGCGTTGCCGCCGTTCGCGGCCGGCGCGCTCGAATTCGGAAATCACCTGCGCGCCGAACAGCAGCAGCGTGGCGGCGATCTCCAGGCTGAACATGACGATGATGGCGGTCGTCATCGAACCGTACACCACATTCACCTGCGACAGCGTCGAGAAATACCAGACCAGGATGTGCCGCGCGATTTCCCACAGCACCGCCGCCGTCACGCCGCCGATCAGCGCGTGCGACGGCGACAGCCGCCCGACCGGCATCACCAGGTAAATCGACGACAGCACCAGCACCTCGCCGGCAAAGCCCAGCAGGTACAGCAGCACGCCCGATACGCCGTTGAGCGACCAGTCGTAGCCGAACAGGCGCACGCTTTCCTCGCCCATCACCTGCAGGCTGCCCGCCACCAGCGTCACCAGCAGCATGCCGGCGCCCAGCGACAGGATGTAGCAGTAGGGCATGACCGCCGAGATCATGAAGTGCCGCCGCCGTATCGCCACCCGGTGCTTGAAGATCACGCACATGGCATTCTCCAGCACCGTGAAGGCTAGCGAACTGAAGAACAGCATGGTGACCACCAGCACGCCGCCGACCAGGTCGCGGTGCTCCAGGAAATGCGCCACCTCCGCCACGATGGGCTTGGACTGGCCGGGCGGCACCAGATAGTTCAGGTAGCGGCCGACGGCCGACAGCAGCTCGGCCTGGTCGATCACGTGCGACAAGGCCACCACCACCAGCATCAGCAGCGGCACGATCGACAGCAGCGAGTAATACGCCACCGCGCCCGCCAGCAGCAGGCCTTGATTGGCGCGAAAGCCCTTCAGGCATTGCACCGCGAAATCCATGGGATGACCGGCCACATAGGCCAGCGCCCTGCGGTTGAGTAGGTTCATGGCGTCCATTCTAGGCACAGCCCAGCACGCGGTATGTGCGCCTACGTCCAGATAGCGCTTATACTTTGCGGATCCCTTACTGCACTGAAGAAATATGTCGCTCAATTACATCTGGTCCGGATTCTTCCTGGTGGGCTTTCTGGCCGCATTGGCACAGTTCATCTTTCTGGGCGACACGGAAATCTTCAAGCGCATCATCGACGGCACCTTCGACTCGGCGCGCACCGGCGTGATGGACATCGCCCTGCCGCTGGCCGGCGTCATGACCTTATGGCTCGGCATCATGAACATCGGCGAGAAGGCCGGCGCCATCGACCTGCTGGCCAGGCTGATCGCGCCGTTCTTCTCGCGCATCTTCCCCGGCGTGCCGTCCAACCACCCGGCCACCGGCCACATGGTGATGAATTTCTCGGCCAACCTGCTGGGCCTGGACAACGCCGCCACGCCGTTCGGCCTGAAGGCCATGGAGAGCCTGCAAACGCTCAACCCCAACAAGGACGAGCCGACCGACGCGCAGATCATGTTTCTGGTGCTGCACACCTCGGGCCTGACGCTGATTCCGCTGGCCATCATGGCGCAGCGCTCCATCCTCGGCGCGGCCGACCCGTCCGACATTTTCATTCCGTGCATGGTGGCGACCTATGTGGCGACCATGACCGGCATCATCGCCGTCGCCATCCGCCAGCGCATCAACCTGTTCAACCGCGTGGTGGTGGGCTGGCTGGGCGGCATCACCGCCTTCATCGTCGGCGTGGTCTGGTATTTCACCAACTTCCTCACCAAGCCGGAGATCGAGGTGGTGTCCAAGGTGTTCAGCAACTTTGTGCTGATCGCGGTGATCGGCGGCTTCATCATCGGCGCGCTGCGCAAGAAGGTCAATGTCTACGAGGCCTTTATAGAAGGCGCCAAGGGCGGCATCCAGACCTCGATTACGGTGATCCCCTACCTGGTCGGCATGCTGGTGGCGATCAGCGTGATCCGCAACGCCGGCCTGCTGGGCTTTATCGTGCAGGGCTTCAGCTGGCTGTTCAGCTCGCTCGGCTTCAATACCGATTTCGTGCCGGCGCTGCCGACCGCGCTGATGAAGCCGCTGAGCGGCAGCGCCGCCAAGGCCATGATGATCGACACCATGCAAACCTATGGCGTCGATTCCTTCGTCGGCCGCCTCGCCTGCGTGTTCCAGGGTTCGGCCGATACCACTTTCTACATTGTCGCGCTGTACTTCGGCTCGGTCGGCATCCGCAAGACGCGCTATGCGATTTCGTGCGGGCTGATCGCCGATCTGGCCGGCGTGATTGCTGCGATTGCGATTTCCTATGTCTTCTTCTACTAAGCTGTTGCGCGGCGCGCTGGCCGCCGCCTTTCTTGCCGCCAGCGCGGCCCGCGCCGCCCTGCCGGAGCCGGTGGCGCAACTGCTGCAGTCTTCGCATATTCCGCAGCAGGCGGCCGGCGTGCTGGTGCTGCGCGGCGAGCAGGTGCTGGTGTCGCACAACGCGGCGCAGAGCATGTCGCCGGCGTCCACCATGAAGCTGTTCACCACGATGGTGGCGCTGGAGCAGCTGGGGCCGGTGTTTCGCGGCCGCACCGAGTTCCGCAGCAGCGCCGAGGTGGTCAACGGCGTGCTCCAAGGCGACCTGATCCTGCGCGGCGGCGCCGATGCGGATTTCAACGAGGATGCGCTGGCGCATATGTTGCAGGCGCTGCGCAATCAGGGCATACGCCGCATCAAGGGCGATATCGTGGTCGACCGGCTGCTGTTCACGCCGTCGCGGCCCGAGCTGGGGCAGCCGCCGTTCGACGAATATCCGTGGGCGTACTACAACGTCATCCCGAACGCCGCGCTGATCAACACCAATCTGCTGAAGGTGGAAATGCGCTCCAGCGCCGACAAGGTCGAGCTGCTGATGCTGCCGGAGATGGACAAGGTCAGCATCCGCTCGGAAATGCAGCTGACCAATTCCGCTTGCGCCGCCTGGGAAAGCGGCTGGCGCACGCCCAGCTACGAGCGCAAGGGCGACCGGGTGGAAGTCGTGCTGCACGGCGCCTTCCCGAAAGACTGCACCAGGGCCGCCAGCATCAACGTGCTGGACAGCCAGGACTACCTGGCGCGCCTGCTGCTGGCCGAATGGCGCAAGCTCGGCGGCAGCCTCAGCGGCGAAGTGCGCGAGGCGCAAGCGCCGGCCGCGTTGCCGGCCCCGGCGGCCGAAGAAACGCTTGCCGCAGCGCTGCCCGCCAGGCCAGACCGGCTGCTGGCCGAACACGTCTCGCGCTCGCTGCCGGAAATCCTGCGCGACACCAACAAGCAATCCGACAACACGCTGGCGCGCACCATCTTCCTCAGCCTGGGCAGCCTCGAAGCCGATCCCATGCTGGGCAGCAAACCGCTGCCGCCCGACGCCAGCGGCGCCAGCACGCCGATGCGCGCCGAAACCGCCATCCGCAGCTGGCTCCAGCAGCACAATATCGACGGCAACGGCCTGGTGCTGGACAACGGCTCCGGCCTGTCGCGCACCGAACGCGCCACGCCGGCGCAACTGGCCGGCGTGCTGCAGGCCGGCCTGAAAAGCCTGTGGATGCCGGAGTTCCTGGCCAGCCTGCCGATCGCGGCCACCGACGGCACCATGCGCCGGCGCCTGAAGGAAAGTCCCGCCGCCCAGCGCGCGCGGCTGAAAACTGGTAGCCTGAAAGGCGTGATCGCCATCGCCGGGTATGTGCCCGACGCCAACAACCAGCCCTGCATCGTGGTCGCCATCCTCAACGACGAACACGTCGCCAACGGCGCCGGCCGCGCCGTGCTGGACACGCTGGTCGACTGGGTGGCGCGCAACTGAACAGGAGCCAAGATGAAACAACGCGCATTAGGGATGCAAGGCCTGGCCGTCTCCGCCCAAGGCCTGGGGTGCATGGGCATGAGCAATGTCTACGGTGAGGCGGACGAGAGCGAGTCGATCGCCACGCTGCACCGGGCCATCGAACTGGGCATCAACTTTTTCGACACCGCCGAGGTGTACGGGCCATATCACAATGAAGCGCTGCTGGGCCGCGCCTTCAAGGGGCGCCGCAGCGAGGTGGTGCTGGCGACCAAGTTCGGCTTCGACATCCGCGACGGCGTGCGCAATGCCGTCACCAGCGACCCGGCCCACATCCGGGTCGCCGTCGAAGGCTCGCTGCGCCGCCTCGGCACCGACTATATCGACCTGCTGTACCAGCACCGCATCGACCCGAAAGTGCCGATCGAGGACGTGGTTGGCGTCATGGGCGAGCTGGTAAAAGAAGGCAAGGTGCGCTACCTCGGCCTGTCCGAAGCGGGCGTGGCCAATATCCGCCGCGCCCATGCCGTGCATCCAATCAGCGCGCTGCAAAGCGAATACTCGCTGTGGGAGCGCAACCTGGAAGACGACATCATTCCGGTGCTGCGCGAGCTGGGCATCGGCCTGGTGCCTTTCAGCCCGCTTGGTCGGGGCTTCCTGGCCGGCACCGCCAGGCGGGCGGAAGAATATCCGCCGAGCGATTTCCGTCACCAGGACCCGCGCATGCAGGGAGCCAACTTCGACGTCAACATGGCCGCCGCGCAGACGGTGCGCGACCTGGCCGCCGCACGCGGCCTGGCCGCCGGACAGGTGGCGCTGGCGTGGGTGATGCAGCAGGGCGAGGATATTGTGCCGATTCCGGGCACGCGCCGCCGCGGCAACCTCGAACAGAACGCCGCCGCCGCTGACATCGTGCTCACGCCGGAGGAGCTGGCCACGCTGGGCAGCGCGCTGAAAACCATCGCCGGCCCGCGCTACAACGAGGAGCGCATGGCCACCGTCGACCGTTAGTTTCCCTCTCCCCGTCATTGCCGCGCAGGCGGGAATCCATGCTGAGCTGGCTTCGCCGGCGCTCCATGGGTTCCCGCCTGCGCGGGAACGACGGGTGTTGACTGTATTGCGACATTTGTCGCATAATGATGGCAACAGTCGCACACGGAGTATTCCATGGCCCTATCCAAGCTCTTCACCGGCATCGACTTGCTGGCGTTCCAGTTCCTGCTGGCCAGCGCCGGCTGCGTGGCCGCCGGCCTCGGCGTATGGGCCGTGATGACGCTGTGCCGCCGCTGGCTGCCCGGCATCGCCGCGCAGCGCTCGGTGTGGTTGCTGGGCCAATGCACCATCATCGCCGCCTTCCTGCTGATCCTGGCGCCGCAGAGCGAACGCCTGCGCCTGCTGCCGCCGATCGATATCGAAGAATTCGCCGCGCCGCGGCCGCCGGTCACCGCCAGCAACGACAACGCCGTCGCCACCGCAGCCGCGCCGGCCGCCGTAACCAGCGCCACTCCGCGCACCTACCTGGGCTACGCCGCGCAAGCCTGGCTGCTGCTGTACCTCGCCGGCCTGGCCTGGACGCTGCTCCGGCTGCTGCACACCCGCCGCGCGCTGAACGCGCTGGCCACCGCCGGCGACAAAACCAGCGCCCAGCCGATGGACACCTTCGAAGTCGACGCTCCCATTTCGCCGATGCTATTCGGCCTGTTCCGCCCCCGGCTGCTGCTGCCGCGCCACCTGCGCGGCTTCGACGCCGACCAGCGCCAGCTGATCCTCGAACATGAACTGACCCACTGGCGCCGCCGCGACCTGCATTGGGCCAGCGCCGGCATGCTGCTGCAAACGCTGCTCTGGTTTAATCCCTTTATGCGCCTGCTGCGCCGCCAGCTGTCGTGGGCGCAGGAACTGGGCTGCGACCGCGACGTGCTGCAAGGCCGTCCGCCAGCGCAGCGCAAGGCCTACGCCACGGCGCTGGTCGCGCAGCTCAAGCTGCAGCAGACCACCATCGGCGCCGCGCTCGCCTTCGGCAACGCCACGCCCGATACGGTCGCCAGCCGCATCGCCCTGATACGCGACCCGCGCGGCGCCATGCAAAGCCGCTGGGCGCGCATCGCCGCCGTCGCCGCGCTGGCCGGCGTGCTGGCGGTGAGCCTGACGCTGCAACCGTCGCTGGCATCGCAACGCTTCATGCCGCTGTCGTGCACCACGCTGATGGACGCCGCCACCGGCCAGCGCCTACGCCACGACGGCCAGTGCGACACGCGTGTCACGCCCGCCTCCACGTTCAACATCGTGGTCAGTCTGATGGGCTATGACAGCGGCTTCCTGGTCGACCAACATACACCGCTGCTGAAGTACCAGCCCGGCTACGCCGACTGGGTCGACAACTGGCGCACCGATACCGATCCGACCAGCTGGATCATCAACTCGAACGTCTGGTACGCGCAGAAGGTCACCACGCACCTCGGCGCGGCGCGCTTCCAGCGCTATATCAACGACTTCGGTTACGGCAACCGCGATGTCGCCGGCGACGCCGGCAAAAACAACGGCCTGACGATGTCGTGGCTCGCCTCATCGCTGCAGATTTCGCCGGATGAGCAGCTCGACTTCCTGCGCAAGATCGTCAACCGCCAGCTGCCGGTATCGGCCAAGGCCTACGACATGACGGCCCGCGTGCTGCAACCGCAAACGCTGGCCAACGGCTGGACCATCCGCGGCAAGACCGGCACCGCGTCGCCGGTGCTGCCCGATGGCAGCGACGACAACCGGCACCAGTACGGCTGGTACGTCGGCTGGGCCACCAAGGGCCAACGCACCATCGTGTTCGCCCGCATGATGCTCGACGAGCGGCAGGAAACCTATGCCGGTGCGCGCACCAAGCGCGCCTTCCTCAGCGAAGTGGCCACGCAACTCGATACGCTTTAATCCCCAACCAAAGGAGCTTCCCTTGTCTACACTGAGCCGCATGGCATTTGCCATCGCAGCGTGCTGCTGCACGCCCATCGCCGGCGCCGCCGACCTGCAAACCGTGGTCGATCAGGCCATCAAGCCGATCATGAAAGAGCACGACGTGCCGGGCATCGCGGTCGCCGTCATCAACGATGGCAAGCCCGCCTACTTCAGCTACGGCGTGGCCTCGAAGCAGGACGGCACGCCGGTCAGCGAGAACACGCTGTTCGAACTGGGATCGGTCAGCAAGACCTTTACCGCCACCGTGGCCGCGTATGCGCTGGTGCAGGGCAAGCTGTCGCTGGACGACCATCCGAGCCGCTATGTGCCCAAGCTGAAAGGCAGCGCGCTCGATCAGGCCACGGTGCTCCATTTCGGCACCTACACCACCGGCGGCCTGCCGCAGCAGTTTCCGGATGACGTGGCGGACAGCGAGCAGGGCATGCTGGACTACTTCGGCGGCATCAAGCCTAAGGCCGCGCCGGGCGTGGTGCGTGAGTATTCGAATCCGAGTCTGGGCATGTTTGGCCATCTGGCCAGCGTGGCGCTGAAAGCCGATCAGGCGGACGTGCTGGAAAAGCAGATCCTGCCAGGACTGGGCCTCACCAGCACCTATGTGCGCGTGCCTTCCAGCGAAATGTCGCGTTACGCCTGGGGCTACAACTACCAAAACAAACCGGTGCGCATGGGCGCGCAGCTGTTCTCAGTGCAGACCTACGGCGTGCGTTCCAGCAGCGCGGACCTGATCCGCTACGTGCAGGCGAATATCGATCCGGGCCAGCTGGACGCCACGCTGCGCCGCGCGATCGAAGCCACCCATGTGGGCTATTTCCAGATCGGCGGCATGGTGCAGGGACTGGGCTGGGAACAGTACGCGTATCCGGTGTCGCTGGAGACGCTGCAGGCCGGGAACTCCAGCAAAATGAGCCGCGAGCCGAATGCCGTCACGCCGCTGTCGCCACCGAAGCCGGCACCGGCGGCCACCTGGTATAACAAGACCGGCGCCACCGGCGGCTTCAGCTCCTACGTAGCCTTTGTGCCGGAAAAGAAAATCGGCATCGTCATTCTGGCAAACCGCAACTATCCGATCGCGGATCGCCTGAAGGCGGCGCACACCATTCTGTCGTCGCTACAGAATTAATTGCCGTCGGGCGCAGGCGCTGGCGATGGCAGCGCCGGCAGGGGCGTGGTCAGCACGTCCAGCTGGGCGGCCGTCTCCGCGTCCGGCGTGCCGTCGAACAGCGACGGCCGATACTTGGTCTGGAACACCGAGATCACATTGCGCGTCGCCTGATCCAGTTCGCCGGTCTGCGGCACCGCGTAGCCTATCTCCGCCAGCTTGCGCTGGAACCAGAGCACCTCCGGCAGCTGCTCCTGATAGCCCGGCAGGCGCGCGGCCACGCGGCTCGGTTCCGGCCACGGAATCAGGCCGGCATCGGCCAGCTGCTTCCATGGGAACGCGGGGCCCGGGTCCTGCTTGCGCTGCGGCGCGATGTCGTTATGGCCGAGGATATTCCCCGGCGCGATATTGTGACGCCGGACGATATCCTTCAACAGCAAAATCAGCTGGTCGATCTGCGCCTGCTGGAACGGCGCGTAGACGCGGCCCTGCGGCGTCTCCTTGAAACCGGGATTGACGATCTCGATGCCGATCGACGCGGAGTTGAGCTGGTTGTAGATCTTCCAGCTGCTGTAGCCCGCGTGGTTCGACTGGCGCGACTCGTCCACCAGCGTGTAGAAGAACGGCGGATTGGTATCGGTCAGCAGATAGTGCGCGCTGACCGTGCTGCCATGGGCCAGCGTATTGATGGAGCGCGGCAGGTCGCTCACCGTGTAGTGCAGGATCACGTACTTGATGCGATCGCTCTGCGCGCGCGCGGTCAGCGAATGATCGAGGCGCGGTCCTTCGGGCGGCGCCGTGGCGCAACCGGCCAGCAGGGCGGTCAAAGCGAGGAGCGGAACAATTTTCATAAGCGTGTCGGCATCGGGTCAATGGTTGGAGTGTAGAGCAATCCGCGCCGCCGCGTGGTGCGCAAGCGTGTGCCGCTGCGTCAGCGGCACTTCCGGCGGCAGCGCCGCGCGCATGCTGTGCGCGATCAGCGGGTGCAGTTGCGCCGCGCGGCCGCCCAGCACCACCGGGCGGGCGCCATAACGGCGCACCAGCGCCAGCGCGATGCGCGCCAGTTCGGCGCCGGCGCGTTCGAGAATATCGCGCGCCACCGGATCGGCATCCGCGCTGGAAGCGACGGCCAGCGCCAGGGCGCCGATGGCGCCGCGATCCTGGCCGTAGATGAACTGGCGCGACACGGCCCAGTCGCTGCCGCCGATGCGGTCGAACACCGCGCGCGCCATGGCCGATTGCCGCCACGCGCCCGGCTGCTCGTCCTCCTGCCGCCAGATGTGGCGCATGGCTTCGCGCGCGATCCAGAATCCGCCGCCGCCGTCGTCCAGCGTCACGCCGCGGCCGCCGGCGCGGTGAAACTGGTGGCTGGCGTCGATCCACGCGGCGATGGAGCCGGTGCCGGCGTACACCAGATAACCCTGGCCCGGCGCAAAGCTGTCTAGGTAGGCGATTTCGACGTCGTTGCGCATGCCGATGGCGGCCGGCGCGATGTTCAGCGCCTCCGCCAGCAAATGCGCGGCCTGCGTACTGGCGCCGTCAAAGCCGGTCAGGCCGGCGCAAACGCGCACCGGCCGGCCGGCGGCCAGCACCTGCGTCGCCAGCATGGCAAAGATGCCGCGCACCGCGTCGCGCCCGGCGGCGCTGTGCATCTGCGTGGCCGACATGCCGCCCACGCTGCCCTCGGCCACGATAGCGCCGGTGGCGTCGGCCAGCGCCCAGCGGGTCTGCGTACCGCCGGCATCGATGCCCAGACCGAGATCGCCCATCATCAGCTCCGCGCGTTGCCGTTGTAGACGTGAATGCGCTCACTCTCGTTGCCCAGCCGGTCGACCGCGCTGACCACCACCGCCTGCGACGCGCCGCCGGCCGCGTCGTCGGCCAGCAGCAGCACCGGGCGCGAGGCCGGCGCCACGGCAAAGCGCCACTCGTTACCGTAGCGCGACCAGATGGCGTAATGCGACGGCGCCTTGCCGGCGCTGGCGGACAGCTTCAGCGCCACGCCGTTGCTCTCGCGCCGCGCGGACGCTTGCGGCGCCGCCGGCGCGTCGGAACCGAGCCACGGCGTGGCTGGCGTCAGCGCGGCGGTCTGATAAGACTGCGCTTTCAATTGATCGGTGACGCCTTTGCGGTTCTGCATCAGCGGCGCGATCGAGAAGTGCAGGTGGCCGCGTACGCCGCCGCGGCTGCGCGTCACGGCGATCTGCTTGACGATTTCCTCCGGCCCGAAAGCCTTGGCGCTGTTGTCGATGCGGCTGGTGTACAGGCCGGGCCACACATGGCGCGCGCGCGTGTTCTGCGCCAGCCAGTAATCGAGCAGCACATCGAAGGCCTGCGGCGCCTGCGCCACCGGCCAATACAACTGCGGCGCCAGGTAATCGAGCCAGCCGTTTTGCAGCCATAGTTCGGCGTCCGCATACAGCTTGTCGTACTGGCTGAAGCCGATGATGCCGGCCGGGCGGCGATCCGGGCGGCCGATGCCGAACGGGCTGATGCCGAAGCGCACCCACGACTTCTCCTTGCGGATGCCCTTGTACATCGCCTCGATCAGCGCATTGACGTTCTGGCGGCGCCAGTGCGGACGGTCCAGCGTGCCGCCTTCCAGCAGGTAGCGCTGCCACGACGGCTGGTCCGGGAACTCCAGCTCCTGCCGCGCGCCGCCGACGCCGCCGTCCAGCGCCACGCCCTCCGGGCCGGCCGCGTTCGGCGTATCGATCGGATACGGATAGAAGTAATCGTCGATATGCACGCCATCGATGTCATAGCGGCGCACCACGTCCAGCACCACCTCCAGCGTATGCCGCGAGGCGGCGGCCTCGCCCGGGTCCATCCACAGGTAGCGGCCGTAGGACTTGACCAGGTCCGGCTGCCGGCGGCCGATATGGTTGGCGGCCAGCGGCGTCTTGGCCGTCGCATGGCGCGCGCGATAGGGATTGAACCACGCGTGCAGCTCCATGCCGCGCGCGTGCGCCTGCTCGATCCAGAATTGCAGCGGGTCCCACGGCTGCGCCGGCGCGCGGCCCTGCTGGCCGGTGAGGAATTCCGACCACGGCTCCAGCGCCGACGGATAAATCGCATCGGCGCTCGGGCGCACCTGCAGCACGATGGCGTTCAGGTTGAGCGCCTTGGCGCGGTCGAGAATGGCGAGGGCTTCGGCCTGCTGCCTGGCGGTGGACAGGTTGCTGCGGCTCGGCCAATCGATGTTGGCCACGGTCGACACCCAGGCCGCGCGGAATTCGCGCGGCGCCGGCGGCGGCATGCGCGGATCGAACGTGGCCGTGACCGGGCCGCCCGGCGCTGGCCGCGCCGACGGCTCCGGCGGCCGCGGCGATGGCGGCGTCGGGCCGGCTTCCGGACCGGGCGCGGTCGGCGTACTGGAACATCCCTCAAGCAGCGCCGCCACACCAGCCGCCACGCCAGCCGACAAGGTCAGCCGCTTCTTCGCATTAAAAACCAAAACCACTCTCCGAATCAGTAGAGGACGTATTGTAATGGCTATTTCTGACCAAATTCAGCAGGAATCCGCACCCTGGCGGCCATATAAAACGCCGGCAGCGTGGAAATACATGCCCAGATGAAAAAGTGCTGATAACCAAGCTGCTGCTGCACCCAGCCGCTGACCATTCCCGGCAGCATCATGCCCAGCGCCATGAAGCCGGTGCACAGCGCGTAGTGGGCGGTTTTATGCGCGCCGTCGGCCACCATCACCATGTACAGCATAAAGGCGGCAAAGCCGAAACCGTAGCCGAACTGCTCGACGGCAAGGCAGGCCGCGATCAGCACCAGGTCGTCCGGCAGCGCCGTTGCCAGGTAGACAAACACCAGGTCCGGCACGTGCATGATGACCACCATCGGCATCAGCGCGCGCTTGAGGCCGAAGCGCGACACCACCACGCCGCCGGCGATGCCGCCGACCACCAGCGCGCACACGCCGATGGTGCCGTAGACCAGGCCGAAATCCGAGGTACTCAAGCCCAGTCCGCCTTTAGCGCGCGGATCGAGCAGGAACGGCGCCGCCATCTTCAGCAGCTGCGCCTCGCCGAGGCGATACAGCAGCAAAAAGGCCAGCGTGGCGACGATATCTTTCTTGCGGAAAAAACTGGCAAAGGTCTGCACAAAATCCTGCCACAGCGCGCCGCCGGCGCTATGGGCATGATCCTGCGAAGGGCGCGGCAACATCAGCTGATGCCACGCGCACAGCGCCAGGAAGCCGGCCGCCATCAGCGCGAACACCAGCGACCAGGCCTGGGCCGGGTCGCCGGTGGACTGGATCAATTCGCCGGCAAGATAAACCAGGCCGCCCTGGCCGCCGATCATGGCCAGCTTATAAAACGCGCTGCGGACGCCGACAAAGGCGGCCTGCTGCCGCTGCGTGGGCAGGCCCAGCATATAGAAACCATCGGAAGCGATATCATGGGTGGCCGAGCTGAACGCCATCAGCCAGAAAATCACCAGCGTCCAGCGGAAGAAATCGGGCACGTGCAGGGTCAGCGCCACGGCCGCCAGGCCGGCGCCGCCGACCAGCTGCATCAGCACGGTCCAGCGGCGCTTGGTGCCGAACATCTCCACGATGGGCGACCACAGCGGCTTCACCACCCACGGCAGGTACAGCCACGCGGTATAGAACGCCAGATCGGCGTTGGAAATGCCGAGGTTCTTATACATCACGGTGGACAGCATCATCACCGCCACATACGGCACGCCCTGGCTGAAAGACACGCTCGGCACCCACGCCCAGGGATTACGCTGCTGCACCATACAACCTTTCTGCATAAAAGCTCAAGGCAGCCACCATACCCACACCTCTCCCATAACGCAACCGCCCCGGGGTCAGGTCTGACATTCGCACACGGGCTCAACTGCTGCGCAGTTGAGCCCGTGTGCGAATGTCAGACCTGACCCCGGATTGCGGTGCGGAGGTTGCCGGTGTGGCGGTCGAGCAGGGCTTGGGCGGCGCTGGCGGTTTGCTGGTTCAGTAGCATGAGGATGGCGGTTTTGACCTGGTACTGGCAGGCTTCGAGCGCGCCGCGGGCCGCGCCGGCGTCGGCGCCGGTGGCGTGCATCGTGAGCCGGATGGCGCGCTCCGCCAGCTTGGCGTTGCTGGCGCGCAGGTCGACCATCAGGTTGCCGTAGACTTTGTGCAGCCGCACCATCAGCGCGCTCGATAACGTGTTGAGCGCGATTTTCTGCGCGGTGCCGGCTTTCAGCCGCGTGCTGCCGGAGATCACTTCCGGCCCGGTGTCGAGGCAGATGCCGATGTCGGCGCCGCCCAGCAGCGGCGTGCCGCCATTGTTGGCGATGCCGATCGTGAGCGCGCCGACCGCCCGCCCCGCCTGCAAGGCGCCCAGCACGTAGGGCGTGGAGCCGGACGCGGCAATGAGCAGGAGCACGTCGTTGTGGCCCGGACACAGCAGCCGCAGATCGGCGGCGCCGCGGTCGCGGTCGTCCTCGGCGCCTTCGACCGCCGCGAACATCGCGCCCCGGCCGCCAGCCAGCAGCGCCAGCGCGCGCGCCGACGGCCACGAAAACGTCGGCGGCAGTTCGGCGCTGTCGAGCGCGCCCAGCCTGCCCGAGGTGCCGGCGCCGACGTAGATCAGCCGTCCGCCGGCGGCGATGCGCGCGGTCATCGCGTCCACCGCCGCCGCCATGGCTGCCGAGGCCGCCTTGACGGCCTGCGCCGCCTGCGCCTGGTCGTCAAGCAATGCCGCGACCAGGTCCTCCACCGGGTAGAGGTCCAGCTGCGGATGCTGCGTACTCGGCGTCTCGGTCTTGAGCATGGCGGTCAGGTGGCGCGGCGCATCTCCGCGACAAAGTCGTAGTGGTCACTATGGCAATACGAGTGCGTCAGCTCCATCGCCTCGCCGGTGTCGAGGTAGGCGATGCGCGTGATGTACAGCAGCGCCTGCCCCTCGGGCACGCCCAGCTGCGCGGCCAGATCGGCCGAGGCGTTCATCGCGCGGATGTGCTGCAAGGCCCGCGCCGGCGCCTTGTTGATGCCTTCCAGGTACTGGTACAGCGAGTTGCCGACCGCGTTAGGGTCGTTCAGCACCGTCTGCGGCAACACCGACACCTCATACGCCATCACCACGTCGTCGGCCGGGCGCAGCCGCTCCAGCCGCGCCACCTTGGAGTACGGCGACAGGCCCAGGCTCAGCTGTTCTTCCGGCGTCGGCGTGACGATCGCCCGCTTCAGCCAGCGCGAGCCGGGAATGTGGCCGCGCTGCTGTAATTGCTCCGAGAAACTGGTGAGGTTGGACAGCGGCTGCTCGATGCGCGGCGCGATATAGTTGCCCGAACCGCGCCGGCGCACCACCAGCCCCTGGTCCACCAGCTGGTCGATGGCCTTGCGCGCGGTCACCCGGGAAACGTTTAACAGCTCCGACAGGGTCCGTTCGGACGGCAGCGCCTGATCCACCTGATAGCGGCCATTGAGCACATCATCGCTCAACTTGCGGGCAATTTGCATGTACAACGGCGAACTGTCGTTGGCATCCGCCTTGAATTCAAAACTGGTCTGGCTCATTCGATTCTCCTCACGCCTCTAGTGTAATAGCGATGCGGAAAACGGTGTGCGCCGGATGCGATGGGAATCAACAATATTTCTACATCTAGCGTAACGCCGGACGCGGCGAAACCGCCGGTTTGGCGGATAATGCGGGGTTTGCACCACCAGCCCAGACTGTTCCAGACCATGTCCAAGAAGTCCACCGCGCCCGCCGGCTGCCCCTGCGGCGGCCCCGCGCTTGCCACCTGCTGCGGCCCGTACATCGACGGTTCCGCCATCGCGCCGACCGCCGAGGCGCTGATGCGCTCGCGCTATACCGCCTACGGCCAGCGCAACGAGCCTTACCTGCTGGCCACCTGGCACGCCAGCACCCGCCCCGCCGAGCCGATCATGAGCGACGAGGAAAAGGTGCAATGGCTGGGACTTGAGGTAAAATCCGCTTTACGTTTACGTCAACGTAAAGCGGATGAAGCCGACCCGGCCAGGGACACGGTGGAATTCGTCGCCCGGTTCAAGATCAATGGCCGGGCCCAGCGCCTGCACGAGATCAGCAACTTTGTCCGCGAACCGGCAGAAACAGGAGACCTGCGCTGGTTTTACGTTGACGGTAGTTTTCCAGAATAGACCGACAAAGGAAACACCATGCCGCACATCGAAAGCAAGCTCAATCCTCGCAGCGAGGAGTTCAAGGCCAACGCCGCCGCCATGCAGGCCGTCGTCGACGACTTGCGCGACAAGATCGCCCGGATCGCCGAGGGCGGCGGCGAGGCGGCGTCGGCCAGGCACGTGGCGCGCGGCAAGCTGCTGCCGCGCGACCGCGTGCAGATGCTGCTCGATCCCGGCACGCCCTTCCTCGAACTGTCGCAGATGGCGGCCTACGGCATGTACGACGATGCGGCGCCGGCCGCCGGCATCATCACCGGCATCGGCCGCGTGGCCGGGCAGGAGTGCGTGATCGTCTGCAATGACGCCACCGTCAAGGGCGGCACTTATTATCCGATGACGGTGAAAAAACACCTGCGCGCGCAGGAAATCGCCGACCAGAACAGGCTGCCGTGCATTTACCTGGTCGATTCGGGCGGCGCCAACCTGCCGAACCAGGATGAGGTGTTCCCGGACCGCGACCACTTCGGCCGCATCTTCTACAACCAGGCCAACCTGTCGGCCAAGGGCATCCCGCAGATCGCGGTGGTGATGGGTTCCTGCACCGCCGGCGGCGCCTATGTGCCGGCGATGAGCGACGAGTCGATCATCGTCAAGGAGCAGGGCACCATCTTCCTCGGCGGCCCGCCGCTGGTGAAGGCCGCCACCGGCGAGGTGGTGACGGCCGAGGACCTCGGCGGCGGCGATGTGCACACCCGCCTGTCCGGCGTGGCCGACCATCTGGCGCAGAACGACCTGCACGCGCTGTCGCTGGCCCGCACCATCGTCTCGAATCTGAACCGCACCAAGCCGCGGCAGGGCGCGTTGCGCGAGCCGGTGGAGCCGCTGCATGCGGCCGCCGAGCTGTATGGCGTGATCCCGGTCGATACCCGCAAGCCCTTCGATGTGCGCGAGGTGATCGCCCGCATCGTCGACGGCAGCGAGTTCGATGAGTTCAAGGCGCGCTACGGCACCACGCTGGTGTGCGGCTTCGCGCATATCTTCGGCATCAAGGTCGGCATCATCGCCAACAACGGCATCCTGTTCTCCGAGTCGGCGCTGAAAGGCGCGCACTTCATCGAGCTGTGCGCGCAGCGCAAGATCCCGCTGGTGTTCCTGCAGAATATCACCGGCTTCATGGTCGGCCGCAAGTACGAGAACGAAGGCATCGCCCGCAACGGCGCCAAGATGGTGACGGCGGTGGCCACGGCCAGGGTGCCCAAGTTCACCGTCATCATCGGCGGCAGCTTCGGCGCCGGCAACTACGGCATGTGCGGCCGCGCGTTCTCGCCGCGCTTCATGTGGATGTGGCCCAACGCGCGCATTTCGGTGATGGGCGGCGACCAGGCGGCGTCGGTGCTGGCGACCGTCAAGCGCGACGGCATCGAGGCCAGGGGCGGCGCCTGGTCGGCCGACGAGGAGGCCGCGTTCAAGCAGCCGATCAAGGAGCAGTACGAGCACCAGGGCCACCCGTACTACGCCACCGCGCGCCTGTGGGACGACGGCGTCATCGATCCGGCCGATACCCGCATGGTGCTCGGCCTGGGCCTGTCGGCCGCGCTGAATGCGGAAATCGAAGACACCAGGTTCGGCGTCTTCCGCATGTAAGGAGCGATCAGATGAGCTATACCACGCTGACCATCACGCGCGAAGCGCATGTCGCCACCGTCACGCTGAACCGCCCGGACGTGCGCAACGCCTTCAACGAAACCGCCATCGCCGAAATTAAGCGCGCCTTCAGTGAACTCGGCGATGATGCCGCCCTGCGCGCGATTGTGCTGGCGGCCAACGGCCCGGCCTTCTGCGCCGGCGCGGACCTGAACTGGATGAAGAAAATGGCGGGCTACACGCACGCCGAAAACCACGCCGACGCGCTGCAGCTGGCCGGGATGCTGCGCGCGATTTACCTCTGCCCCAAGCCGGTGGTGGCCAGGGTGCAGGGCGATTGCTACGCCGGCGGCATGGGCCTGGTGGCAGCGTGCGACATCGTCGTCGCGGTGGAGGAGGCCAGCTTTTGCCTGAGCGAGGTGAAACTCGGCCTGATTCCGGCGACGATTTCGCCGTACGTGATCAAGGCCATGGGCGAGCAGGCCGCGCGCCGCTACTTCCTGAGCGCCGAGCGCTTCGGCGCGCGGGAAGCGCTGCGCATCGGCTTCGCGCATGAAGTGGTCGGCGCCGATGCACTCGATGCCAAAGTGGCGGAGATAGTGAAGGCGCTGGTCAACAACAGCCCGTACGCCGTGCAGCAGGCCAAGGTGCTGGTGCGCGAGGTGAGCGGGCAGGCGGTGAGCGATGCGCTGCTGGCCGATACGGCCGAACGCATCGCGCAAATCCGCGCCTCCGGCGAGGGGCGCGAAGGCGTGGCTTCCTTCCTTGAGAAGCGCAAGCCCGCGTGGCTGAATAGTTAACCGTCGCCCCGCGCAGGCGGGGACCCATGCCGAGTGTCAGCGCATACTCAGCATGGATCCCCGCCTGCGCGGGGACGACGACATAGGAGCAATTTTGGAATTGAATAAACAAAGCGACTGGGTAGCACGCAGCCTGCGCAGCGTATGGCATCCCTGCACCCAGATGCAGCATCACGAAACCATTCCCCTGATCCCCGTCAGCCGGGGCAAGGGCGCATGGCTGTACGACCATGAAGGCCGCCGCTACCTGGACGCGATCAGCTCCTGGTGGGTGAACCTGTTCGGCCACGCCAACCCGCGCATCAACGCCGCGCTGAAAGACCAGCTGGACACGCTGGAACACGCCATGCTGGCCGGCTTCACGCACGAGCCGGTGATCGAACTGTCGGAGAAGCTGTCGGCGCTCACCGGCCATGTGCTGGGCCACAGCTTCTACGCCAGCGACGGCGCATCGGCCGTTGAAATCGCACTGAAAATGAGCTTCCACTCGTGGCGCAACAACGGCCACGCCGGCAAGCAGGAATTCGTCTGCCTCAAAGGCAGCTACCACGGCGAAACCATCGGCGCGCTGGCCGTCACCGACGTCGCCCTGTTCAAGGACGCCTACGGCCCGCTGCTGCGCGCCTCGCAGACCGTGATGTCGCCCGACGCGCGCGCCGCCGCGCAAGGCGAAACGGCGCAGGACGTGGCGCGCCGCGCCGCCGCCGATGTCGAGCGCCTGTTCATCCAGCGCGGCGACCAGATCGCCGCCATCATCATCGAACCGCTGGTGCAATGCGCCACCGGCATGGCGATGCACGATCCGCTGTACCTGCAACTGGTGCGCGCGCTGTGCGACCAGCACAAGGTGCACCTGATCCTCGACGAAATCGCCGTCGGCTGCGGCCGCACCGGCACCTTCTTCGCCTGCGAGCAGGCCGGCGTGTGGCCGGACTTCCTGTGCCTGTCGAAAGGCATCAGCGGCGGCTATCTGCCGCTGTCGCTGGTGATGACGCGCGACGACATCTACCAGGCCTTTTACAGCAGCGACGTTACGCGCGGCTTCCTGCATTCGCACTCGTACACCGGCAACCCGCTGGCCTGCCGCGCCGCCCTGGCGACGCTGCAAATCTTCGAGGAAGACGATGTGCTCAACGCCAACCGCGCCAAAGCCGAACGCCTGACCCGGGCCCTGCAACCGCTGGCGCAGCACGAACAAGTGCGCCACTTCCGCCAGCGCGGCATGATCTGGGCCTTCGACGCCGTCGGGGCGCCGAAGGACTTCGCGCGCCGCTTCTTTGCCACCGCCACCGAGCACGAACTGCTGATGCGCCCCATCGGCGCCACCGTCTACATGATGCCGCCGTATATCCTCAGCGATGAGGAAATCGACGGCCTGGCCGCCAACACGCTGGCCGTGTTCAACCAGGTCATGGCGGGCTGACGATGGAACTGCTGAACCAACTCCGCCAGCAGCTGCAAGCGCTGGACGAGCGGCAGCTGATCCGCAAGCGCCGCACGGTGGAGACGCCGTGCGGGCCGCGCGTCACCGTCGACGGCCGCGAACTGCTGGCCTTCTGCAGCAACGACTACCTCGGCCTGGCCAACCACGGCAAGATCAAGCTGGCGCTGCAAGAGGGCGCGGCGATCTACGGCGCTGGCAGCGGCGCCTCGCACCTGATCAGCGGCCATGGCCGCGCCCACGCCCGGCTGGAGGAGCGGCTGGCGCAATTCGTCGGCGACCACCTGGAGGCGCCGCGCGCCATCAGTTTCTGCACCGGCTACATGGCCAACCTGGCCGTCATCACCGGCCTGACCGCGCATGACCGCGACGCCGAGATTTTTCCGAGGCGCTCAACCACGCCTCGCTGATCGACGGCGTGCGCCTGTCGCGCGCCAGGGCCCATGTCTACCCGCATGCCGACCTGCCGGCGCTGGCAGCGCTGCTCAAGGCCAGCAACGCCGCTACCAAGGTGGTAGTCACCGACAGCGTGTTCAGCATGGATGGCAACCTGGCGCCGCTGCCGCAACTGCTGGCGCTGTGCGAGCAGCACAATGCCTGGCTGGTGGTGGACGACGCCCACGGCTTCGGCACGCTGGGCGATCAGGGCCACGGGGCGCTGCAACACTTCAAGCTGCGCTCTCCTTATCTGGTCTATATGGGCACCTTCGGCAAGGCGGCCGGCGTGGGCGGCGCTTTCGTCGCCGCGCATGAGACGGTGATCGAAACGCTGATCCAGAAATCGCGCCCGTATATTTTCACCACCGCCGCGCCGCCGGCGCTGGCGCATGCGCTGCTGGCCAGCCTCGACCTGCTGGAAGGCGGCGAAGGCGCCACACGGCGCGCACACTTGCAGGCATTGGTGGCACAATTAGACGATGGCCTGCGCCTGGAGCGCTGGCGGCGCCTGCCGTCGAAGACGGCGATCCAGCCCATCCTGATCGGCGATAATGGCGAAACCATGCGCGCCGGCGCCGCCCTCTACCAGCAGGGGCTGTGGGTCGGCGCCATCCGTCCGCCGACCGTGGCGCCGGGCACCGCGCGGCTGCGCGTCACGCTGTCGGCCGGCCACACCAGCGCGGAAGTAGCAACTTTAACCGCAGCGCTCAATGCATTGGAAAGGACTTGAGATGAGCTTGGACGATCCCGTGTTGGCAGTCGCGCCACAAACCGAACCGACGGCGGCGGCCAGCGGCATGCCGCCGCGCTTTAACTGCTTCGTCACCGGCACCGACACCGAAATCGGCAAAACGCTGATTTCCGCCGCCATGCTGCACGCGCTGGTGGAAACCGGCGTGCGCGCCTGCGGCATGAAGCCGGTGGCCGCCGGCACCGAACTCGGGGAAGACGGCAAATGGCACAACGACGATTGCGACCGGCTGGCCGCCGCCGGCAATGTGCACCTGCTGCCGTCGATCACCACGCCGTTCCTGCTGAAGGAACCGGCGGCGCCGCACATCGCCGCCGCGCTGGAAGGGGTCACCATTTCGCCGGTGCCGATCCTGGCGGCCTACGTGGAAATCAACGCCGCGTCGGACGCGGTGGTGGTGGAGGGCGTGGGCGGCTTCATGGTGCCGCTGAACGACGAATTCGACACCGCCGACCTGGCCGAGCAGCTGGCGCTGCCGGTGGTGCTGGTGGTCGGCCTGCGCCTCGGCTGCATCAGCCACGCGCTGCTGACGGTGGAGGCGATCCGCTCGCGCGGCCTGAAGCTGGTGGGCTGGGTTGCCAATGAAACCCAGGCCGACATGGCCTTCGCCGATGACAACGTGGCGGCGCTGGCGCAGCGCATCCCGGCGCCGTTGCTCGGCCGCGTGCCGCGCCTGGCACAGCCGACCGCCGCAGCGGCGGCGGCATATATCGATTTTACGCAGCTGCCGAACTGGCCGCTGCCGAATGCAATTTAAAAGGAAAACAGATGTCTGAAACTACCCTCCAGGAACCGAAAGTCGTTTCCCTGCACCGCCCGACCGCGCCGATCCAGCCGGCCGCCGCCACCTGGCCGCGCGAAGAAGTGCTGGCGCTGTTCGCGCTGCCGTTCAATGACCTGATGTACCAGGCGCAGCAGGTCCACCGCGCCAACTTCCCGGACGGCGACGTCGAACTGGCGACGCTGCTGTCGATTAAAACCGGCGGCTGCGAGGAGGATTGCGGCTACTGCCCGCAAGCGGCGCGCTACGACACCGGCGTCGAAGCCAAGAAGATCCTCGACATCGACACCGTGCTGGACGCGGCCAGGCAGGCCAAGGACAACGGCGCCACCCGCTTCTGCATGGGCGCCGCCTGGCGCAGCCCGAAAGACCGCGACATGGACAAGGTTGAACAGATGGTGCGCTCGGTGAAGGCGCTGGGCCTGGAAACCTGCGCCACGCTGGGCATGCTGGAAGAGCACCAGGCGCAGCGCCTGAAGGACGCGGGCCTGGACTACTACAACCATAATCTGGACACGGCGCCGGAGTTCTATGACAACGTGATTTCGACCCGCCAGTACCAGGATCGCCTGGACACGCTGGGCCACGTGCGCGAAGCCGGTTTGAAAATCTGCTGCGGCGGCATCGTCGGCATGGGTGAGACGCGCGACCAGCGCGCCGGCCTGATCGCGCAGCTGGCCAATCTGAATCCGTATCCGGAATCGGTGCCGATCAACCACCTGGTGCAGGTGGAAGGCACGCCGCTGCACGGCCTCGATCCGCTCGACCCGTTTGAATTCGTGCGCACCATCGCCGTGGCGCGCATCACCATGCCGAAGGCGCGCGTGCGCTTGTCGGCCGGCCGCCGCGAGCTGGGCGAGGCGATTCAGGCGATGTGCTTCATGGCCGGCGCCAATTCGATCTTCTACGGCGACAAGCTGCTGACCACCGATAACCCGGAAGCCAACGACGACCGCGCGCTGCTGGAGAAGCTGGGCCTGCGCACCCGCGGCGCGGTGCTGGAGTCGGTACAGAAGGAGAGCTGCGGCTGTTGAGCTGACCACACCGTCACTCCCGCGCGCCTGCGCGGGAACGACGCATCGCGATGACAAAAAACTTCCGGCAAATTACAAAATCAAGCCGCAAAGAGAGAGACGATGTTTACCAAAATTCTGATCGCCAATCGTGGTGAAATTGCCTGCCGTGTGGCCGCCACCGCGCGCCGCATGGGCATCAAGACTGTCGCCGTGTATTCCGACGCCGACGCCAACGCCAGGCATGTCGCCGTCTGCGACGAGGCGGTGGCCATCGGCCCTGCCGCCGCCAAGGAAAGCTACCTTTGCGGCGACAAGATCATCGCCGCCGCCAAGGCCAGCGGCGCGCAAGCCATCCATCCCGGCTATGGCTTCCTGTCGGAAAACGCCGATTTCGCCGACGCCTGCGCGGCAGCGGGCCTTGTATTCATTGGCCCGCCGGCATCGGCCATGCGCGCCATGGGCTCCAAGTCGGCCGCCAAGCAGCTGATGGAGAAGGCCAACGTGCCGCTGGTGCCGGGCTATCACGGCGAGCGGCAGGACGCCGACTTCCTCAACGGCGAGGCGGACCGCATCGGCTACCCGGTGCTGCTGAAGGCTTCGGCCGGCGGCGGCGGCAAGGGCATGCGCGTGGTGGAGAGCGCGGCGCAGTTCAAGGACGCGCTGGCGTCGTGCAAGCGCGAGGCGATCAGTTCCTTTGGCGACGACAAGGTGCTGGCGGAGAAATACCTCCAGCGGCCGCGCCACATTGAAATCCAGGTGTTTGCCGACACCTTCGGCAACTGCATCTATCTGTTCGAGCGGGACTGCTCGGTGCAGCGGCGCCACCAGAAGGTGCTGGAGGAAGCGCCGGCGCCGGGCATGACGGACCAGCGCCGCGCCGCCATGGGTGAAGCCGCCGTCGCCGCCGCGCGCGCCGTCGGCTATGTCGGCGCCGGCACGGTGGAGTTCATCGCCAATCAGGATGGCACCTTCTATTTCATGGAGATGAACACCCGCCTGCAGGTCGAGCATCCGGTCACGGAGATGATTACCGGGACCGATCTGGTGGAGTGGCAGCTGCGCGTGGCGGCCGGCGAGCCGCTGCCGAAGCAGCAGCATGAACTGGCGATCAACGGCCACGCGATCGAGGCGCGCATCTACGCCGAGAATCCGGAAAAGGGCTTCCTGCCGTCGATCGGCACGCTGCGCCATCTCGACACGCCGGCCGCCGTCTCGTTCGAGCTGGGTGGAGTCGCGGGCGCGCCGGCGGCGGTGCGGATCGACTCGGGCGTGCGCGCTGGCGACGCGATTTCACCGTTCTACGATCCGATGATCGCCAAGCTGATCGTCTGGGGCGCGGACCGCGAGCAGGCGCTGGCCCGCATGGCGCAGGCGCTGGAGCAGTACCACATCGTTGGCCTGAGCACCAACATCGCCTTCCTCAAGCGTCTCGTCGAGGGGCGGCCCTTCGCCAGCGCCGATCTGGATACGGGCCTGATCGAGCGCCATCACGACACGCTGTTCCCGCCCGCGCAACCCGCGCCCGCAGCCGCCCTCGCGCTGGCAGCGGACGCGCTGCTTGGCGGCGAGCGCACCGCGGCCGCCGATCCGTGGGCGCAAACGAGCGGCTGGCGCATGAACCAAACCTATACCCGCGAGCTCGCCTTCGCCGACGAGCACACCACCTACGACGCCAGCGTCACCTACGGGCCCGGGGGCGCCGCTTCAGCGTGGGCGGCGACAGCCTGCCGCTTGGCGGCCAGGCCAGCCGCGGCGCCGTGCTGCGCGACGGCGATACCTTCCACGTCTTCACCAACGGCGCGCACTACCAGCTGGCCTGGAACGACCCGATGGCCCACGCTGGCGACGCCGAAGCGGAAGGCGGCCGCCTCACCGCGCCGATGCCGGGCAAGGTCGTCGCCGTCCTCGCCAGCAAAGGCCAGGAGGTGAAGAAGGGCGCGGCGCTGGTGATCATGGAAGCCATGAAAATGGAACACACCATCGCCGCCCCGCACGACGGCACCGTTGACGACATCCTCTACAACGTCGGCGACCAGGTTGCGGATGGCGCCCCGCTGCTGGCCTTCAGGGCGGCGGCATAGCAGAACCAGGAGAACCACATGCGCATACTGCTCCACCGCGCGGACGGCAAAACCGAGCCATGGATCAAGGACTTCGCCAAGTTCCTGCCCGCAGCGGAAATCGAAATCTGGCACGCCGGTGAAAAGTGCCAGGCCTGCGATTACGCGGTCGTCTGGTCGCCGCCGGAGGCGATGCTGCCGGAGCTGGCCACCGTCAAGGCCATCTTCGTCACCGGCGCCGGCGTCGACGCGTTGCTCAAGTTCGGCGACGCGCTGCCGGCCCACACCCCCATCATCCGCCTGGAAGATGCCGGCATGGCGGTGCAGATGGCCGAATACGTCACGCACGCGGTGCTGCGCTACTTCCGCCGCTTCGACGAATACGAAGCGCAGGCACGGGCCGGCAAGTGGGCGCCGCTGCCGCAATATAACAAGGAGGATTTCGCGGTCGGCATACTCGGCATGGGCGTGCTGGGCACGCGCGTGCTGGAGGCGCTGGCGCCGTTCGGCTTCCCGCTGCGCGCGTGGAGCCGCACCGAAAAGAGCGTGCCAGGGGTGCAGACCTTCACCGGCGCCGACGGGCTGGACACCTTCCTGCGCGGCAGCCGCGTGCTGGTCTGCATGCTGCCATTGACGGCCGAAACCAGCAACATCATGGACCGCACCAATATGTGCAAGCTGCCGGCCGGCGCCTACGTCGTCAATGTCGCGCGCGGCGCGCACATCGCGGAGCCGGACCTGCTCGCGCTGATCAAGTCCGGCCACATCGCCGCCGCCACGCTGGACGTGTTCCGCAACGAACCCTTGCCGGCGCAGCATCCGTTCTGGCAGGAGCCGCGCATCACCATCACGCCGCACATCTCCGCGCTGACCTTGCGCCGCGAGAGCGTGCAGCAGATCGCCGACAAACTGCGCCGCACCGAAGCGGGCGAGCAGGTCGCCGGCATCGTCAACCGCACACTGGGATATTGAAATGAGCAGCTTGCCGAAACAAGTCAAGATCGTCGAAGTCGGCCCGCGCGACGGCCTGCAGAACGAAAAGGAAAACGTCCCGGCGGGGATCAAGGTCGAACTGGTGAACCGCCTGACGGCGGCCGGCTTCCGGAACATTGAGGCCGCCGCCTTCGTCTCGCCGAAATGGGTGCCGCAGATGGCCACCAGCGCCGAGGTGATGGCCGCCATCGAGCGCAAGCCGGGCGTGCTCTACTCCGCGCTGACGCCGAACATGCAGGGTTTTGAAGCGGCGCTGGCGGCGCGCGCGGACGAAGTGGTGATCTTCGGTTCCGCCTCGGAGGCCTTCTCGCAAAAGAACATCAACTGCTCGATCGCCGAATCGATCGCCCGCTTCGAGGGCGTGGCCAGGGCGGCCAAGGAACACGGCATCCGCCTGCGCGGCAGCATCAGCTGCGCCTTCGGCTGCCCATACCAGGGCGAGGTGCCGCTGGACGCGGTGGCCGACGTGGTGGGCCGCATGCGCGACCTCGGTTGCGATGAAATCGACATCGCCGACACCATCGGCGTGGCCACGCCGCGCAAGACGCAGGCGGTGATGGAGCGCGCCATCGGCGCCTTCCGCGTCGATGGTCTGTCGGGCCACTTCCACGATACGTATGGCCAGGCGCTGGCGAACATCTACGCCAGCCTGGAACTGGGCATTTCGATTTACCACTCGTCGGTGTCGGGCCTGGGCGGCTGCCCGTATGCGAAGGGCGCGACCGGCAACGTCGCCACTGAGGACGTGCTGTACCTGATGCAGGGACTCGGCATCGACACCGGCATCGATCTCGACATCGTGGTCGATGCGGGGCAGTTCATTTCGCAATTCCTCGGCCGCAAAGGCGCCAGCCGCGCCGGCAACGCCATCGCCGCCAAGCGCGCCGGCTAGTTGTGATGCTTCAATAGGTTATTGTGGTTCATTCGGACTGGATTTGAGACACTGGAAATCGCCAAACCCCCAGTTCTCAAGGAGACCAGCCGAATGAACATCCATAAGAATGCCCGATTGACCTTCGTACGTCGAGTCGAAATGGTGCAAAACGTGTTACAGAGCAGAATTCCAGCTGAGCAAGCGGCGGCTCACTATGGAGTGAGTGCGCAGACTGTGCGCAAATGGGTGAGGCGGTTTTTGGCTGAAGGAGATGGCGGATTGTTAGATCGATCTTCTCGGCCGCAGGTAAGTCCGAGATCCATTGATGCGAACAAAGCGCTGACCATCGTGGAATTGCGCAAGAAGCGCATGACCCAGGCGCGGATCGCCACATATGTACTAGTCTCGAAAGCGACCGTCAGCCGTGTTCGCAAACGTGCAGGTTTGTCGCTTCTAAGCGATATCGATCCGGTCGAGCCTGTACAACGCTATGAACACGCCAATCCTGGCGACTTGCTGCACTTCGACACCAAGAAGCTCGGGCGTATTGAGAAAATGGGCCATCGGGTCACAGGGGATCGTAGCGGTGCTACAAATGCGGGATGGGAGGTACTTTACGTCGCCATTGACGACCATGCACGGGTGGCCTTTACCGAAATCCATCCTGATGAGACAGGGCGAAGTTCTGCGAATTTTTTGCGCAACGCTATCGCATATTTCAGAAGCTTGGGAATTACGTCTCGCGCCGTGCTAACCGACAATGGCTCGCCGTTCGTGGCCAGGGCTTTTCGCGATGGATGCTTGGCACTTGGTATCAAACATCGCCGCACCCGGCCCTATCGTCCGCAAACAAACGGCAAAGCCGAGCGTTTCATACAATCTGCCTTACGCGAGTGGGCCTACGGCTTTGCTTATCACCATTCGACTGAGCGCGCTGCCATGCTCAATGAATGGCAACACCACTACAACTGGCACCGCCCTCATCAAGGAATCGGTGGGGTGGCGCCAATGTCCAGACTCAAGTCTTCACGCAAGAACCTCTTGCAACTCCACAGCTAGTCGTCCCCGCGAAGGCGGGGACCCATGGCCTGCGGTCGTGCCCGACAGGGGCGGACTGGAGGTAGAAAGGCGCCGCATGCATAACAGCCATCTACCGGCGGCGCAGCGCGGCAACGGCGCGTGCGACGAACGCGGCAAAATCGGGCGCGAATAGGAAAAAACCCTGTCTGACGTTGCCATCAGACAGGGTTTTTAGATTTTGGTCGGAGTACAAGGATTCGAACCTTGGACCCTCTGGTCCCAAACCAGATGCGCTACCGGGCTGCGCTACACTCCGAAGAAGCAAGATAATACCGGGAAGCCGGTAGCTCGTCAAGTGCAACCTGCGTTGCGCTGCAATTAATGCGCAAAATCAGCCTTTCAGCGCCAGCGCGCGCTCGTACAGCGCGTTTTTCTTGCGGCCGGTGATCTGCGCGGCCAGGCCGGCTGCCTGTTTGACGGGCAGTTCGGCCAGCAGAATCTGCAAAATGCGGTCGGCCTCGGCGTCGTTTTCATCGTCGGCCGCGGCGGCGCCCTCCAGCAGCACGACGAACTCGCCTTTTTCGCGGTGGCCGTCGGCCTTGATCCACGCTGCCGCCTCGGACAGCGGGCAGCGGTGGATTTCTTCGAACATCTTGGTCAGTTCGCGCGCGAACACCACCTGCCGGGTCGGCTCGAAAGCGGCCGCCAGCGCACCGGCGCAGTCGAGGATCCGGTGCGGCGCCTCGTAGAACACCATGGTGGCGGTCACCGCGCGCAAGGTGCCGAGGAAGTTCTCGCGCTGCTTGGCCTTGGCCGGCAGAAAACCCACAAAGTAAAACTGATCGTTCACCAGTCCGCTGGCCGACAAGGCTGTCACTGCCGCCGACGCCCCCGGCAGCGGCAGCACGCGCAGGCCGGCGGCCCGCACCGCGTCGACAATCCGCGCGCCCGGGTCCGACACGGCCGGCGTGCCGGCGTCCGACACCAGCGCGATGCGCTCGCCCGCCTGTAGACGGGAAATCAACATTTCAGCGGCCTCGCGCTCATTGTGCTGATGCGCGGCAATCAGCGGCTTGTGCAGGCCGAAGCGTCCCATCAGCGTCGCCGTGTTGCGCGTGTCCTCGCATGCCACAGCATTGACCAAGCTCAAAACATGCAGCGCGCGCAGGCTAATATCGGTGACATTGCCTATGGGGGTCGCCACGACGTACAAGGTTGCGCTAGGATAGGTCTGATGCGCCATTTCGCCCAGCACGGGCAAACTGGCTATGGAACTGGATTCAAGATCGCTCATTGGGGGTAGGATGAAAAGTGTGAAGTTGACGCTGCTGTGCGTGGCCGCCGCAGTTTTAAGTGCGTGCAGCACGCCGTTTTGCAACGCGCCGGGGGATTGTGCTCGCCCCAGGCGGCAAACACAAGCCCGCCACCGCCGCCGGTGCAGCCGCCGCCACCACCGCTGCCCAAGCCGCCGCCTGAGCCGCCGCTGCCGGCGGCGGAAACCTTCGCCATCGCGCTGCCCGGCGCCAGCGGCGATGTCGACGACAGCCGCGGCCAGCCAGACGCGCGCGCCGAGCCGCCCGCCATCACCCGCGCCGGCGGCGACTACGGCCAGCCGTCCAGCGCGCCGATCCGCATCGGCCTGCTGCTGCCGCTGCAGTCGGAAACGCTGGGCGGCGCCGCCGACGCGGTGCGCGCCGGCTTCATGGCCGCCTGGGAGCGCGACCGCAGCAACATCACCGTCACCGTGCTGGAAACCGGCGACGTGCCGCAGGACATCCTGGCGGTCTACGCGCGCGCGCTGCAAAGTGAGGACATCGTGGTCGGCCCGCTGTCGCGCTCGGCCGTGGCGACGGTGGCGGCCAGCCCGCTGCTGAGCAAGCCGACCATCGCGCTCAACTATCCGGAAGGCTACGGCCAGCCGGGCACGCCGCCGCTGCCGCAGCCGATGGTGGCCATCGGCCTGTCGATCGAGGAAGAGGCGCGCCAGGCGGCGCAGTGGGCCGCCAGCGAGCAGCCGGACGGCGCCGCCGTGGTCATCACCACCAGCTCGCCGTGGCAGCGCCGCGTGGCCAACGCCTTCGCGGCCGAATGGCAACGCCTGGGCCGGCCGGTCCGTACCGTCGAGCTGAGCGCGCCCGACAGCTATCTCAGCGATCCGGAACTGGTGCAGCTGCGCGCCGGCCTGCGCCAGAACCTGCCGGCGCTGCTGTTCTCGGCCATGGGCGCCGACCAGACGCGCCAGCTGCGCATCGCCCTCGGCAGCACCGTCAGCAGCGCGCCGGACAACCCGACCTTCAGCACCGCCGACGCGCTGCCGCCGACGCCGCCGGCCGCGCCCGGCGAACAGTTCAGCAGCCTGCCGTTCTACGGCACCTCGGCGCTGAATCCGGGCCGCGAGGCCGGCTTCCCGACCCAGGACCTGGAAGGCGTGCGCCTGCTGGACCTGCCGTGGCAGGTCCAGCGCGACCACCCGGCGGTGATGGTCTACCCGCGTCCGCTGCAGGCCGGCGCCGGCAGCGCCGACCTGTCGCGCCTGTACGCGCTGGGCATCGACGCCTTCCGCGTGGCGCGCGAGATCGGCCGCCATCCGGTCGGCCGCTTCCAGCTGGACGGCGTCACCGGCCGCCTGAGCGTGGATTTCGGCCAGGGCCCGGCGCGCTTCGAGCGGGTCGAGCCGGCCGCGATCTACAAAAACGGCACGCCCGAGCCGCTCAACCCATGAGCAGGCGATGCGGCGCACGCCACAGCAGCGGCTGGGCCGGCAGGGCGAGGACCGCGCCCTGGCCCACCTGCAAGCCCACGGCCTGACGCTGCTCGAGCGTAATTTCCTGTGCAAGTCCGGGGAAATCGACCTGATCATGCAGGAAGGACCGGTGCTGGTGTTTGTCGAAGTGCGCCGGCGCGCCAGCGCGCGCTTCGGCGGCGCCGTCCACAGCGTGACGCCGGCCAAGCAGCAGCGCCTGTTTCGCGCGGCGCAATATTATCTGTTGCGCCATGCATTGCCGCCGCCGTGCCGCTTCGACCTGGTCGCCATCGACGCGGAAAAGTTGTCGTGGATACAAAATGCGCTGGAGATGTAAGCATTTTTAACAGCGCTTGTCCGGTCCGCCGGGTGACTGCACTATAATCAGCACACTATGACTAATCAACGCATCCTGGCGCACTTCCACGAAAGTGCCGAAACTAAAATCCAGTCCGCCACCGTCCTCGCGCCGCATATCGCGCAAGCGATCGAGATGATGTTCACGGCACTGTCCAACGGCAACAAGATTCTGGTCTGCGGCAACGGCGGTTCGGCTGCCGACTCGCAGCACTTCGCTGCCGAACTGGTGGGGCGCTTCGAACGCGAGCGCTTCCCGCTGCCAGCCATCGCGCTGACCACCGACACCTCGATCCTGACGGCGGTGGCCAACGACTACAGCTACCGCGAGATTTTCTCGAAGCAGGTGCAGGCCTTCGGCCAGGCCGGCGACATCCTGATGGCGTTTTCGACCTCGGGCAACTCGGGCAACGTGATGGCGGCCATCGAGGCGGCGCTGGAACGCGAGATGCGCGTGGTGGCGCTGACCGGCAAGGGCGGCGGCGCCATCGGCAAGATGCTGACCGACGCCGACGTCCATATCTGCGTGCCGCACGACCGCACCGCCCGCATCCAGGAAGTCCACCTGGTCACCATCCATGCTATTTGCGACGGCATCGACGTCGCCCTGTTCGGAGGAGATGTGAATGAGTAATGCCAGCGCGATCTGGAAAAAGTGCAACGTCCGCTGGCCCTGAGCGTGCTGTGCGGCGCCATGCTGGCATCCCTGTCGGGCTGCGTCGCGCTGGTCGCGGGCGGGGCGATTTCCGGCACGCTGGCCGCCTCCGACCGCCGCACCTTCGGCGCGCAAACCGAAGACAAGGCGATTGAAGTCAAGGCCGGCATCAAGGTCAACAATGTGGCGGCAGCGCCGCCCACGTCAACATCAACAGCTTCAACCGCCGCGCGCTGCTGACCGGCGAGGTGCGCGACGAGGAAATGAAAGCGCGGATCGAACGCGAAATCCGCGGCATCGAAGGCGTGATCGACGTCATCAACGAGCTGGAAATCGCCGGCCCGTCGAGCTACACCTCGCGCTCCAGCGACACCATCATCACCGGCAAGGTCAAGGCCAGCCTGGTCGACGCCAAGGACATTTCGGCCAACTCCTACCAGGTGGTGACCGAGCGCGGCGTGGTCTACCTGCAGGGCCGCGTGACCCAGCGCGAAGGCCAGATCGGCGCCGACATCGCCCGTGGCGTCAGCGGCGTGACCAAGGTGGTCAAGGTGTTCGAATACATCTCGGACGAAGAGTGGAAGACCTACCAGCCGCAGCCCGCCAACACCGCCAACAGCACGGGCAATCAATGAGCAGCACCTCGCGCGGCTGGATCAAGCCGGTGATCGCCGCCGTGGCGGTCGCCGCCATCGGCTTCGGCGCCTACGCCACCGTTTCCAAGCGCGAGGTGGCGCCCGAGCTGACCTTCCTCAGCATCAAGGGCGACAAGATCACGCCGGAGAGCCTGAAGGGCAAGGTGGTGATGGTGAACTTCTGGGCCACCGACTGCGCCACCTGCATCAAGGAGATGCCGGACATGGTCGCCACCTACAACAAGTTCAAGCCGCAGGGCCTGGAGTTTGTCGCCGTGGCGATGAGCTACGACCGCCCGGACTACGTGATCAACTACACCGAAACGCGCCAGCTGCCGTTCAAGGTGGCGCTGGACGTCGACGGCTCGGCCGCCAGGGCCTACGGCAATGTGTCGATGACGCCGACCACCTTCGTCATCGGCAAGGATGGCAAAATCCTCAAGCGCTACCTCGGCGAGCCGGACTTCCCGGCGCTGCACAAGCTGCTGGAAGCATCGCTGAAGAGCTGATCGGCCATGCAGGCCGCATGGCATGACAAGCTGACGCTGTTGCTGGAATCGACCGGCGACGGCATGTTCGGCGTCGATCTCGACGGCCGCTGCACCTTCATCAACCGCGCCGGCGCCGAGATCCTCGGCTACAGCACCGCGCAGGTGCTGGGCCGGAACATGCATGACCTGATCCACCATTCCCATCCCGACGGCAGCCACTACGAAGAGCAGCAATGCCCGATCTTCCTGGCCTTCCGCACCGGGCGCCCGTGCCGCAACGACCAGGAAGTGTTCTGGCGCGCCGACGGCAGCCGCTTCAACGCCGAATATTCGTCGCACCCGGTGATCGACCACGGCCAGGTATGCGGCGCGGTCATCACCTTCACCGACATCACGCAGCGCAAACAGACCGAGGAAGCGCTGGCGCGCGCGCGCCAGGAGCTGGAACAGCGCGTTGCCGAGCGTACCGCCGAACTGTCGCAGGCGCTGCTGCAACTGCGCCAGCTGTCGGCCCACACCGAAGCGGTGCGCGAACAGGAACGCAAGCGCATCGCCCGCGAGATCCACGATGAACTGGGCAGCCTGCTGGTGGCGCTGAAATTCGATGTGAACTGGATCGCCCGCCGCGTCAGCGACCGCGAACCGGTGGCCGACAAGTGCCGGACCATGAACCGGCTGATCGAAACGGCGGTGGAGGATGTGGGCCGCATCATCACCGACCTGCGCCCCAGCATTCTTGACCATCAGGGCCTGGTGGCGGCGCTGGAATGGCAGTTGCAGGAGTTTGCCGACGCCACCGAAATCGCCTGCGATGCCGACATTGTGGCCGCACCCGATGCACCGGCGCCCGAGGCGCAGCAGGCCACCGCCGTATTCCGCATCTTCCAGGAGATGCTGAGCAACGTCGCGCGCCACGCCGACGCCAGCGCGGTGCGCATCCGCATCCACCTGCTGGCGCACGAATTGCGAATGGAGGTGGCGGACAACGGCGTGGGCGCGCCGGCCGCGCGCCTGAGCGACCAAAGCGCGTATGGCGTGATGGGCATGCGCGAGCGCGCGCTGCACTTTGGCGGCGCGCTCGATATCGACCGTGGCGACGATGGCGCCGGCACGCGCGTGCGCCTGACCATGCCGATGCCGCGCAGGGCCGCCGCATGATCCGCGTACTGCTGTGCGACGACCACCGCGTGGTGCGCGAAGGCCTGAAACAGATCCTCGCCGACGCCGGCGACATCGAAGTGGCGGCCGAATGCGCCGACGGCCCGGAAGCGCTGCGCCAGGCCGCCATCCAGGCCATCGACATGGTGCTGCTGGACGTCGCGCTGCCGTTGCAGGACGGCCTTGAAGTGCTGGCCGAACTGCGGCGCCGCGCGCCGCGCCTGCCGGTGCTGATGCTGTCCACCTATCCGGAAAAGCAGTACGCGCTTCGCTGCCACAAGCTGGGCGCGGCCGGCTACCTGAATAAAAGCGTGGACGCCGACGAACTGCTGGCCGCTATCCGCCTGATCGCCAACGGCGGGTCGCTCGCTCCCGGCAGCACGCCCAAGCTGCCGCATGAAACGCTGTCGCAGCGCGAGTACCAGGTGTTTGAAGCCATCGCCGCCGGCCGCAGCGTCGGCCAGATTGCACTGGAATTGGGCGTCAGCTCCAACACCGTGAGCACTTATCGTGCACGCATCCTGGAGAAGACCGGCACCAGCAACGACGTCGGCATCGCCCTGTACGCCGTGCAGCACAAGCTGATTCAACTCTGATGTAGGGCCAGCACTACAAGCGGCAGGCGGCTGGCCCGGCGCTTGCGAGCAGTGATCGACATCACCACTCAAGGAGTAGTCCATGTCGATCTTCCGTTCTTATGACGCCGACCGCCCGGCGCTGGCCTGCGGCTGCGGGCGCCACGCCAGCGCCGCCGAACATGCGGCCGAGGAAGCCGCCTCGCTGGAGCAACTGAGCAACGACGTCGTCGAGGAATCGCTGCTGCGCGCCATGTTCCCGCAGGCGCGTCAACGCCGCGACTTCCTGCGCGCGGTCGGCGCCAACACCGCGCGCGCGGCCATCGCCAGCGTGCTGCCGCTGGGCGCGATGCAGGCCATGGCGCAGGAAAGCAAGGGCGCCAATGGTACGCTGGAAAAGAAGGACCTGAAGGTCGGCTTCATCGCCATCACCTGCGCGGCGCCGCTGATCATGGCCGACCCGCTGGGCTTCTACCGCAAGCAGGGCCTCAACGTCACGCTGAACAAGACCGCCGGCTGGGCGCTGATCCGCGACAAGATCATCAACAAGGAACACGACGCTTCGCACTTCCTGTCGCCGATGCCGCTGGCGATGTCGCTTGGCCTGGGCGGGGCGGCGCCGCAGCCGATGCGCATCGCCACCATCCAGAACGTCAACGGCCAGGCCATCACGCTGCACGTCAAGCACAAGGACAAGCGCGATCCGAAGCAGTGGAAGGGCTTCAAGCTGGCCATTCCGTTCGAGTATTCGATGCACAACTACCTGCTGCGCTACTACCTGGCCGAACATGGCCTCGATCCGGACCGCGACGTGCAACTGCGCGTGACGCCGCCGCCGGAGATGGTGGCCAATCTGCGCGCCGGGAATATCGACGGCTTCCTCGGCCCCGATCCGTTCAACCAGCGCGCGGTGTATGACGAAGTGGGCTTCATCCACATTCTGTCGAAGGAAATCTGGGACGGCCATCCATGCTGCGCATTCGGCGCGCCGGACGAATTCGTGCGCCAGAATCCGAACACCTTCGCCGCGCTGTTCCGCGCCGTGCTGACCGCCGCCGCCATGGCCAACGATCCGCAGCACCGCGCGCTGGTGGCGAAAGTGATTTCGCCGGCCGCCTACCTGAACCAGCCGGAGACGGTGGTTACGCAAGTCCTGACCGGCAAGTTCGCCGATGGCCTGGGCAATGTGCGCAACGTGCCGGGCCGCGCCGGTTTCGATCCGGTGCCGTGGCACTCGATGGGCGTGTGGATACTGACGCAGATGAAACGCTGGGGCTATATCAAGGAGGACATCGATTACCAGGCCATCACCCAAAAAGTGCTGCTGCTGACCGACGCCAAAAAGCATATGAAGGAACTGGGCCAGCCGGTGCCGCAAGGCGTCAACAAGCCGATTACGGTGATGGGCAAGGTGTTCGATCCGGCCAGGCCTGCGGCATATGCCGACAGCTTTGCCATCAAGCGGAGCAGCCGTTGATGCGCCCATCGCTTGCTCTACGCTCTGCGCTGGTGTCGCTGCTGCTGTTGCTGGTGATCGTCGGCGCCTGGCACCTCGCCACGCTGCCGACGAGCGCGGCGCCGGGCCTCGGCGCTGGTGTCGACGCCGGGGCAGCGGCCGCCGGCGCGGCTGGCGGCGCCGATGCTGACGCCGCCGCTGCCGAATACGCCGCGCTGATGGGTCAAACCGCCGCGACGCCAAAAAGCGGCGGCTTCCCCACGCCGCTGGAATTCGCCCGCGCCGCCGGCGGCCATCTCGCCCATCCGTTCTACGACAACGGCCCGAATGACAAGGGCATCGGCATCCAGCTTGGCTACTCGCTGGCGCGGGTCGGCATCGGCTTCCTGCTGGCGGCCGTCGTGGCGATCCCGGTCGGCTTTGTGCTCGGCATGTCGCCGCTGATGCAGCGCGCGCTCAATCCCTACGTGCAGATCCTCAAGCCGATCTCGCCGCTGGCGTGGATGCCGCTGGCGCTGTACACCATCAAGGACTCCTCGCTGTCGGGCATGTTCGTGATCTTCATCTGCGCGCTGTGGCCGATGCTGATGAACACCGCCTTCGGCGTCGCCTCGGTGCGGCGCGACTGGCTCAACGTCGCCCGCACGCTGGAAGTCGGTGCGCTGCGCACCGCGCGCCGCGTGATCCTGCCGGCCGCCGCGCCGACCATCCTGACCGGCATGCGCATCTCGATGGGCATCGCCTGGCTGGTGATCGTCGCCGCCGAAATGCTGGTGGGCGGCACCGGCATCGGCTATTTCGTCTGGAATGAATGGAACAACCTGTCGCTGACCAGCGTGCTGTTCGCCATCGTCTTGATCGGCGTGGTGGGCATGCTGCTGGACCTGGCGCTGGGACGACTGCAAAAACTGGTGACCTATGTCGAATAACATCCCCTTCCTGCGCGTGCAGGACCTGGCCAAGCGCTACGTGCCGTCGGCGCCGCCGGTATTTGAAAACGTCTCCTTCGACATCGAGCAGGGCGAATTCGTCTGCGTGATCGGCCACTCCGGCTGCGGCAAGTCGACCATCCTGAATGTGCTGGCCGGCCTCGAATCGGCATCCGCAGGCCACGCTTTCATGAACAACCGCGAGATCAACGGCCCCGGCCTGGAACGCGGCGTGGTGTTCCAGGGCCACGCGCTGATGCCGTGGCTGACGGTACTGGAAAACGTGCTGTTCGCCGTGCAGTCGCGCTATCCGGATTGGCGCAAGGCGGAGATGACCGAACATGCGCGACGCTTCATCGCCATGGTCGGGCTGTCGCATGCGGAGCACAAGAAACCATCCGAACTCTCGGGCGGCATGAAGCAGCGTGTCGGCATCGCTCGCGCGTTTTCCATCGAGCCGAAGATGCTGCTGCTGGACGAACCCTTTGGCGCGCTGGATGCGCTGACGCGCGGCGTGATCCAGGACGAGCTGCTGAAGATCTGCGCCGCCACCCGCCAGACCGTTTTCATGATTACGCACGACGTCGACGAGGCGATTCTGCTGTCGGACAAGATCATGCTGATGTCGAACGGACCGCGTGCGCACATCGCCGAAGTCGTCGCCAACCCGCTGCCCAAGGACCGCACGCGCGCCGGCATGCACCACGATCCGCAGTTTTACCCGCTACGCAATCACCTGGTGGACTTCCTGGTCCACCGTTCCAACTAAAGGAGAAACCCCATGGACCGCAATCAAGTCACGCAAAAAATCATCTCGGTCAAAGTCGCCAAGGGCCTGCGCTGGGCCGACCTGGCCGGGCACTTCGGCCAGAGCAAGGAGTGGACCACCGCCGCGCTGCTGGGCCAGATGACCTTCAGCCGCGCGCAGGCCGACAAGGCGCAGGAACTGTTCGGCCTCACCGACGAGGAAGCCGCCTGGCTGCAAATCGTGCCCTACAAAGGCTCGCTGCCGACCGCGGTGCCGACCGATCCGCTGATCTACCGCTGGTATGAAATCGTCAGCGTCTACGGCACCACCATCAAGGAACTGATCCACGAGGAATTCGGCGACGGCATCATGAGCGCCATCGACTTCTCGATGGACATCCAGCGCGAGGCCGATCCCAAGGGCGACCGCGTACAGGTGCTCCTGAGCGGCAAATTCCTGCCGTACAAATCCTATTAAAAGCCCGCCTGAAGGGACAAATACAGTCCCTTCTGCTTTTTCGGATTGAAGATGGTGATGTCGCCCAGGTTGGCATACGCCACCGTCGCCGAGACATGGCGGTTCGGGAAGATGGCGAGGAAGACGTCGTAATACGCCTTCTCGTTATCGACGCCGAGATTATGCGGCTTGCGGCGGTACTCGGCGCCCAGCGCCAGCTTGCGGTTGATCAGGTACGCGGCCGAGAACTCCGGCTTCAGGCGCCGGTCCTCATTGCGGTCGCCGCCGAAGCCGAGTATGCCCATCTGGTTGGCGCGCGTGGCGCGCAACGTGGCGTTCAACAGCAGGCTGTATTCCAGATAGAGCTTGGTGGCGGAGATGTAGTAGTCGTAATCGCTATCGTCCTTCGCGCCCAGCTGCTTGACGTTGGTGACGCCCAGCGCGCCCAGGCCATCGATGCCCTTGTTCTTCTTGTACATGACGCCAGCCGCCACCTGCGGCACCCAGCTATCCTGCTCGTACACCGCGTCGCCGAACAGCTTGACCTTGACGCCGGCGATGTCCTGCTTGATGTTGAGCTTATCGAGCGGCGCCAGGCTTCCCTGGAATTCCTGCCTGGCCAGCGACAGTTCCACCCGGTCGGCCAGCCCCACCGCCACACCGTAGGTATTGAGCTGATAATCCTGCGTGCTGACGTAAGTGAGGTGCGCGTTGGCGCCCCACGAATCGCGCGTGCCATAGCCGGTGATCAGCGCCCACGGCGTGAGGCCGCCGCCGCCGGCACCCTCCAGTTGCGACACGCCACCGGTGGCGAGCAGCTTGCCCATGTCCTGCGCGCCAACGCTGGCGCATGCGCATGCGGCCATCAAAGCTGGGATGAGTTTTTTCATGCTCGGCTCCTGGCGGTTATTGGGTGACGATATCGCGCTGCATCGGCGCCAGCTTGGCGACCAGCTTCAACGCAACGCTGCTGGGCACATTGTGCTGTTCCATCGCGATCTGCAAATCCTCGGTCAGCGCATTGAACATGGCGTTGGTGATCTTCAGATCCTGATGCACGGTCTTCATATCGCGCAACGGTGCCCACGCCGTCCATCGTCTTGTCGCGGTATTTGCCGGTGTACTTGCATGGACCGCCGGCGAATTCGCAGAACTGCTCTTGCAGGCGCACGTTCAGCTGCGGAATATCGAAGTCGGTGAAATTGTCCTTGATGCGCGGGTCCGCCAGCACCAGCGTGATGAAAGTATCGACGATCTTCTTGATACCTTCCTTGCCGCCCAGGCCCTGGTAGGTCGAGTCGTCGGTGTAGGGGTTTGCGCCGTCGCCAGCGAGGAGGCAAGCAGCAGGCCGATGGCGGCCATCCGGGTGAATCTGATCATCGGGATTCCTCATGAGTGGTTCATGCCTGATCCCAATTTATCAGCTATTTTGGGTACAAAACCATTTGTGTGCAGCGGAACAACGCTATCGTTTTGCCAGTCGCCTTGTTGATGACGGTGGCGTCCCACACCTGCGTGGTGCGGCCCAGGTGCACCGCCGTGGCGGTGGCGACCACCGTGCCCTCGCGCGCGGTGCCGAGGTGGTTCGATTTCAGTTCGATCGTGGTGAAGTTCTGCGCGTCCTGCGGCAGATGCGCGAAGCATGCGTAGCCGCAGGCGGTATCGGCCAGTGTGACCACGCTGCCGGCGTGCAGAAAGCCGTTCGGCGCCAGATGGTTTTTGGTGACATCGAACTCCGCGACGATTTCGCCTTCCTTCACCGACGTGATGACGATGCCCAGATGATGCGGCAGCGTGCCCTTGCCGAAGGTGTTGAAGTAGTCCGGATTGAATTTGCTGGCGTCCATGTTCAAGCCCATTGAATCGGCGCGTGGCCGTTGGCGGTGAGGTAATCGTTCGCGCGCGAAAACGGGCGGCTGCCGAAGAAGCCCTTGTGCGCGGAGAACGGCGATGGATGAGGCGAGGTAATCACCAGATGCTTGCGGCTGTCGATCAGCGCGCGCTTGGCGATGGCGTAGCTGCCCCACAAAATGAAGACGAGGTTTTCACGCTGCTGCGATAGCGTTTTGATGGCGCTGTCGGTGAAGGTTTCCCAGCCCTGGTTGGCGTGCGAGCCGGCTTCGCGCGCGCGCACGGTCAGCACGCTGTTCAGCAGGAACACGCCCTGCCGCGCCCAGTCGCTGAGATCGGTCTGTCGACGCTCCAGGTCAAGGTCGCTATGCAGCTCCTGGAAGATATTCTGCAAGCTGGGCTGCGGGCGGTTGCCCTCGGGGACCGAGAAGCAGAAGCCCATCGCCGCGCCGGGCGTGTGATACGGGTCCTGGCCGAGAATGACCACCTTGACCTGGTCGAACGGCGTCAGGTCGAACGCGCGGAAGATATGTTTACCGGCCGGGCAGCACTGGGTGGCCGCATACTCGGCGCGCACAAAGGCGGTCAGCGATGCCCAATAAGGCTGCTCGAACTCCCCCTGCAGCCGCTGCTTCCACGACTCCTCTATGCGTACACTCATCTGCGTTCCCGAATTGAGCCGCCACGTCATTCCGCATCGGCGGACCGCCGCGTAGGCGGGAATCCATGCTGAGCAAGCGCTCTATGGATTCCCGCCTGCGCGGGAATGACGGTTCGCGCTGGATCAGCCCGCGGCCAGCACGTTATGCGCCTGCTCGTCCGCGTGGTACGAGGAGCGCACCATGGCGCCCACGGCGGCGTGCTTGAAGCCCATCTTGTAGGCCTCTTCCTCGAACATCTTGAACACGTCCGGGTGCACGTATCGGCGCACCGGCAGGTGGCTGTTGGACGGCGCCAGATACTGGCCGATGGTCAGCATGTCGATGTCGTGCTCGCGCATGTCGCGCATCACCTGCAGGATTTCCTCGTCGGTCTCGCCCAGGCCGACCATGATGCCCGACTTGGTTTTCACGTTCGGGTACATGGCCTTGAAGTCCTTCAGCAGCTTCAGCGAGTGCATATAGTCCGAACCCGGACGCGCTTCCTTGTACAGGCGCGGCACGGTTTCCAGGTTGTGGTTCATCACGTCCGGCAGGCCGTCGGCGAAGATCGCCAGCGCCTTTTCCAGGCGGCCGCGGAAGTCCGGCACCAGCACTTCGATCTGCGTCTTCGGCGACAGCGCGCGGGTGTTGGAGATGCACTCGACAAAGTGGGCGGCGCCGCCGTCACGCAGGTCGTCGCGGTCCACCGAGGTGATCACCACGTAGCTCAGGCGCAGCTTGGCGATGGTGTGCGACAGATTGGTCGGCTCGTCCTTGTCCAGCGGGTCCGGGCGGCCGTGGCCGACGTCGCAGAACGGGCAGCGGCGGGTGCACTTGTCGCCCATGATCATGAAGGTGGCCGTGCCCTTGCCGAAGCATTCGCCGATGTTCGGGCAGCTCGCTTCCTCGCACACCGTGACCAGCTTGTTCTCGCGCAGCGTTTCCTTGATTTCGTAGAAGCGGGTGTTCGGCGAACCGGCTTTGACCCGAATCCAGTCCGGCTTCTTCAAGCGCTCGACCTGCTCGACCGGCACGATCTTGATCGGGATGCGCGAGGTTTTGCTGGCGCCTTTTTGCTTTTCGCTCGGGTTGTAAGCTACAGTGGTTTCAGTGGTCATAATCAGTTCATTCGTTTGCCGCCAGGACGCGGACTAATTCCTCGGCCAGCTGCTGTTGCACATCAGACAGCACCGCCTGCGCACCGACAGTGCGCATATCGACTGTTTCCAGCCCGGCGTAGCCGCAAGGGTTAATCCAGGAAAACGGGGCCAGGTCCATCGCCACATTCAGCGACAGCCCGTGGTAGGTGCAGCCATTGCCGCGTACCTTCAAGCCCAGCGCGGCGATTTTGGCGCCCTTGTGGTCGCCGCCGGCCATGTAGATGCCCGGCGCGCCCGCAACGCGCTCACCGACGAGATTATACGCCTGCAAGACATTGATGATCGCCTGCTCGATTTTATGCACGAACTGGCGCGCGTACAGCTTGCCGCCGGGCTTGTTGCGGCGCAGGTCCATCAGCAGGTAGATCACCACTTGGCCGGGGCCGTGGTAGGTGACTTCGCCGCCGCGGTCGGTCTGCACCACGGGAATCTCCGCCGCCCCCGCCAGCAGGTGGCCGCGATCGGCGCCCAGGCCCAGCGTGTACACCGGCGGATGCTCGACGATCCATAGTTCGTCGCGCGTGTCCGGCGTGCGGGCGTCGGTGAAGGCGCGCATGGCGGCGAAGGTGCTGTCGTAATCGGCTTGGCCGAGATGCTTGATCTCAGGGAAGGTTGGAGACGTCATCCCGGCATTATACCCCCGGGCGTCGGCTTCGGCCCGGCCGGCGCCGGCGCGGCTCGCTTTATTAGTGATATTTATTCACATGCAAAACCTTGTGTAAGTGCCTGTATAAAGGTATATTTCGCCCATTCTTGTTAGTTTTACTCACAAAGTTATCCACAGGATGACACGCCGACTGCCTAATTTTTCCGCACTGCGCGCCTTCGAGGCGGCGGCGCGCCACGAGAATTTCTCGCGCGCGGCGGCGGAGTTGCAGCTGACGCACGGCGCCATCAGCCACCAGGTGCGGGGATTGGAAGAGGAGTTGGGGCGGCAACTGTTCGTGCGCCACGGCCGGCAAGTGAAAATAACTCACGACGGGCTGCAATTCGCCCAGTTCCTCGGCAAGGCCTTTGCCGACATCGCCGCCGCCACCGACGCCATGCGCGCGGCCAGCATCAGCCAGCGGCTGACGATCGTGTCGCTGCCGTCATTTGCCGCGCATTGGCTAACGCCAAGGCTGGGCCGGTTTATCGAGTTGCATCCGGAGATAGAGGTGGTGTTGCAGTCCAGCGCGCGGCAGGAACTGGCGCGGGATGCGGTGGCGGTCGGACTCCGCCTGGGCCGCGGCAATGAGCGCGGCCTGGAGTTGTTGCGGCTGATGGCGGCGCCGCCCGCTGCGGACGACTACTACCTGGCGACACCGCCAGGCGCCGCCACGCTGCCGCAGGTGCTGGCGTTCCGCCGCTGGCTGCTGGAAGAGGTCGAAGCCTTCCAGCGCCAGCAGCGATGATTACATGACGATTTTGACCATCGGGTGCGCCGACAGCTCGGTGTACAGCGCGTCCAGCTGCTCACGGCTGGTGGCGCGCACGGTGCAGGTCAGGCCGGTGTAATTGCCTTTGGCCGAAGGGCGCGCTTCCAGCCGGCCTTCGTGGAACTCGGCGTCATGCTTTTGCACGACCTGGATGATGGTCAGGGCGAAATCGTCGTGCGTTGGCCCCATGACCTTGATCGGGAAGTCGCTCGGGTATTCGATGAGGGACTCTGATGGTGGGATGGCGCGCATATTCTTTCCAATCTAGTAAGTTAGCGCCTCCAACATGGAGGCACTACCCCATATTGTAGCCGTATCAGGACTTTGCAAGCGTCAGCTCGGCCGCGTCTGGCGGTTGACGGGCTTGTTCTTTTGTGAAGAAAATCCACTTTTGCACGACGACGATGTGCCAGAATGAGAACCCGGCCGCGCTTGCGCCGGCACATTACCGGCCAGCGCAAGGCACACCATCAACAGCAGCACCGCATCGGTAATAAAAGGCTCGCTTCACCATGACTCGTAAATACCTGGACATGAATCAGCACGACGCGCTCTACAAGGTGGCGCGCAACTATCCCGGCGGCATTGAAGCGCTGGCGCAGACGATGGGCATCTCGGCCAATGTGCTGCGCAACAAGCTGGCGCCGACGATTGCGTCGCACTATCCGTCGTTTGAGGAGGTGTCCACCGTGGTGGACCTGTGCCACAAGGCAGGCGTGGCCGAGGCGCATTTGCCGCTGCACGCGCTGCTGGTGCGGCACGGCATGGCGGCGTTCGTGGTGCCGGCACCGGAGAGCGTTAGCGAGGATGAGCTGTCGCAGACGGTGTGCAGGGTGATGAGTCAGGTGGGCGCGGTGGCGGAGGCCGTCTCCAGCGCGCTGATGGACGGCAAGGTGACCACCGCCGAGGCGGATCTGATCGAGAAAGAATTTCAGGGCGCGCTGTCCGCGCTCGGCGAATGGCGCGCCCGGCTGCGCTTGAAGGCGCAGCAGTAGGGTTTATTGCAGGTTGGCGCGGCGGTCGCGGTTGTTATTGTTGTTGTCGTCGCGGCGGCGTTCCGGTTCGCGGCGCGGCTCATTGCGCGGCTCGTGACGCGGCTCGCTGCGCTGCACCGGCGGCTGCGCTTGCGGCGCGGGGGCGGGAGGCGGCGTGAACTGTCGCGGTGGCGCCTCCCGCTGCGGCTGCGCCTGCTGTACAGGCGGCGGCATGAACTGGCGCGGCGGCCTATCGTCCCGCTGCGGTTGCGGGCGCTGCTGCTGTGCTTGCTGCTGCTGTGCTTGCTGCTGCTGTGCTTGCTGCTGCTGTGCTTGCTGCTGCTGTGCTTGCTGTTGCTGCGCCTGCTGTTGCTGCACTCGCTGCTGCCATTGCTGCCGCTCCTGATGGCGGCGCTCTTCCTGCGCACGGGAGCCGCGGTTATCGTCGTCGCGCTGGCCGGCTGGCGGCGACACCTGCATCACCGGCTGCGGCATCTGCGGCGACTGCTGCTGCGGACGCGGCTGGCCCGGCTGCCAGTTCGGACGCGGCCGCAACTCCAGCCGCATATCATTCGGATTGATGTGCTGGGTCGGCGCATCCGGCTGCCCAAACTGATTCGGCGCCAGCGTGCTGATGCGGCCCGGCGGCTGCTGCGCCGGCACCTGCTGCGGCTGCGACGGCGCGGTGATCACCCGCCCCGGCCCCGGACGCTCATTGCCGCGCCCCGGCCGGCCGTCATCGCGGTCGAAACGGTCCGGAATGCCATCGCGGTCGCGGTCGCCCCGGCCGCCACGGTCGGTGCTCAGCGGGCGATGCGGTCCCTGCGGCTGCGGCGGCGCCACCGGCGTCACGTTCTTCACAAAACTCGGCGGCGGCAGCACCTGCGAACCGCGCCCCACGTTCACATTGCGGCGCCCCTCGAACTGCTCGCGCGGCAGCACCGTCAGGCCGTCGCGGCGCGGCTGCCCATTCGGACGCGGCGTGAACGGTTTCCCGTTGTGCATCCACGTCACGCGCCGCTCGTAATCGGACGACACGCGGTAGTTCGGCACAAAGCGGTCGCGCGGCGACAGCGGATACCAGCCCAGCCCCGGCCCCGGCCGATGCGGGCCGCCATTGCCGCCGACCCAGCCGACCAGCGCCGGCGCCCACACCGGCCGCCCGGCGGGACGGCCGGGCGCCCAGCGCCAGCGGCGCTCGACCAGCACCCAGCGGCCATAGTGCGACGGCGCGTAGCCCCACGGCGCGTTGTCAACCCAGGTCCAGCCCCAAGGCGCCAGCCAGATCCAGCGGCCGTCGCGGTAGGGCGCCCAGTCCAGCGCCACATTGCGCGGCGTCCACAGCGGGCCGTATTCGACGCTTTCGGTCCAGCTGCCGTTGCGGTCCAGCTCCTCGTAGCCGGTGATGCCGCTGGACACAAATCGGGTGGTGCTGGTGGCGCTGTCGAGCCGGTCGCGGTCCTCGGCCCAGACATCGAAACCGTCGCGCCGGGCGACGCTGGTGCGCACGTCCTCGGGCGTGATATCGACATGGCGGCCGTTGTTGACCACCACCGACGAGCCGGCGCCTTCCACCCGCGCCGCGCCGGCCAGCACCGTGACCTGACTGGTGTCCGGCTGACGCTCAGCATCGACCCGCAAAATGCCCGGCTCCAGCATGGTGATGCGCGCCTGCGGCGTGGTCAGCTCGAAGTCGCGCAGCAGTTCAGGACTGCGCACCCGGATGCTGACGCTGCCGTAGTTCAGGCGCAAGCGCAGCAAATCGTCGTCCATGCCGACGATTTCCAGATCGGAATCGCTATCGAGCCGCACCGCCGTCGCGCCAACGCGGAATTCCGTGCGGGCGCCGCTGGCGGTAGTGATATGGTTGTCGGCCGTCACCGGCCAGTTCAGCGACGCGCCGACCGGCTCGCCATCGCCCACCAGCGTCACCTGGCCCTGCACGCTGGAAATCCGGCCGACGATGGCGGGCGGATCTTCGGCGTAGGCCAAAGCACTATAGCCGGCCAAAGCGGCCAGCACGAGGGCGGGGATGATCTTGCGGCTCATGGCTGCGTCTCCTGTGTTGATACCTGATTTAACGCCGCACCTGCTGCTTCGACTACCGCGGTTACAAATAATTGCACTTTATGCAGCAGCGCTGCCACGCTTTACAAAGAACAGCGCCGCGCCGACCGCCATCAGCAGGCCGCCGAACACGCGGTTCTGCTTCTTGACGGCGCCGGCGTCGCGGAAGAAGCGCTGCATCGACGAGGCCAGGAAGGCGTAGCTGTGCATCACCACCAGGTCGATGCAGCACATGGTCACGGCCAGGATCAGCAGCTGCGGCAGCAGCGGGGCGCTGCTGGTGATGAACTGCGGCAGCACCGCCACCATGAAGATGATGCCTTTCGGATTGGTGGCGTTGGTCAGGAAACCGGTCAGGAAGCGCCGCCTGACGCTCGGCACCACCACTTCGGCGCGCTGCTGCTGGCCGATGCTGACCTTGGCGCGCCACTGGCTCAGGCCAAGGTAAATCAGGTACAGTGCGCCGACCGTCTTGACGATGTTGAACGCCACCTCGGACGCCATCAGCAGCGAGCCGACGCCGGCGCCGGCGATGAAGAACACCAGCAGCAGCCCCGTTTGCAGGCCGAGAATGGTGGCGCTGGCGCGCCGCACGCCATACGACAAGCCATGCGACATCGACAACACCGCGCCCGAACCCGGCGAGACGGCAATGATGCAGGCGGCGACGAAAAAGGTAATCCAGGTGGCGAACGTCATGGTGGTTCCGTGTGATGTGTGGCAATCATCATTGTAGCGGTATCGTGACACCGCCTGCTTGGGTTAATATTGCTTAACAAACCACATAGGAGTTACACCAGATGGCCGGTTCCAGCCTGTTAATGCTAATCGACGATATCGCCACCATCCTCGACGACGTCGCCGCGATGAGCAAGGTGGCGGCCAAGAAGACCGCCGGCGTGCTCGGCGACGATCTGGCGCTGAACGCGCAACAAGTGGCCGGCGTGCGCGCCGAGCGCGAGCTGCCGGTGGTGTGGGCGGTGGCGGTCGGCTCGCTGAAGAACAAGGCGATCCTGGTGCCGGCGGCGCTGGCGATCAGCGCCTTTGCGCCGTGGGCGATCACGCCGCTGCTGATGATCGGCGGCCTGTACCTGTGCTTCGAGGGCTTTGAAAAGATCGCCCACAGCCTGTTCCCCTCCGGGGAGGACGACGACCACAAGCAGCAGCTGCACGCGGCGCTGGCCAATGACGAGGTGGACCTGGTGGCGCTGGAGAAGGAAAAATCAAGGGCGCGGTGCGCACCGACTTCATCCTGTCGGCCGAAATCATCGTCATCGCGCTGGGCACGGTGGCGACGGCGGCGTTCGCGCAGCAGGTCACGGTGGTGGTCGGCATCGCGCTGGCGATGACGGTGGGCGTGTACGGCCTGGTGGCCGCCATCGTCAAGATGGACGACGCCGGCCTCTACCTGAGCCAGCGCGGCGGCGCGGCGGTCAAGGCGCTGGGCCGGCTGCTGCTGTCGGCGGCGCCGGTGCTGATGAAGCTGCTGGGCATCGTCGGCACGCTGGCCATGTTCATGGTCGGCGGCGGCATCCTGACCCACGGCCTGCCGTTCGCGCACGACCTCATCCACCACGCCAGCGAGGCGGTCGCCACCGTGCCGACGGTCGGCCCGGCGCTGAACGTGATGGTCCCGAGCCTGCTGGACGCGGTGGCCGGCGTGATTGCCGGCGCCCTGGCGCTGCTGGTGGTCGGCATCGGCGGCAAGCTGCTGCGCCTGGTCAAAAATCCGCCTGAACCCCGTCGTTCCCGCGTAGGCGGGAACCCATAGAACATGTGCCTGGTCAGCATGGACCGCAGCGGCGGACCGTCCCCCCTGCGCGGGAATGACGGTTTTTGCGTTCATGGGGTTTTCCGTTTATGACAAGTTTTCCCATTTAGCGACACAAATCCCACCCCGGCGCACGCCAAACATCTACCAGTTTCATCTGGCCGCATGGTCTATGCTGGATGTCTGTACTCCCATCAGTTTTACTGTTATTAATTGCTCTACGGAATGCCCAGCGCTCCGTCCAACCGCCTGCCCTGTCGACTTTTCGCCGGAGGGGACATAACCGTCTCATTCCGGTGATTTTTGATCTAAATCAATAAATTCGACAGGTGGACTACGTAAACTGAACTATACCTATTGCGATAAAGCAATAATACCGCCCGGAGAGACGATAATGCGCAACAATCAACCAGTCACCAATCGCGAAGTAGAAGTCCTGGACGACCAGGCCATCGTGTCGAAGACTGATCTGAACGGCAATATCACCTATGTAAATCCGTACTTCACCCAGGTCAGCGGCTTCACCGAAGAAGAACTGCTGGGCCAGCCGCAAAACATCGTCCGCCATCCGGACATGCCGGCCGAAGCGTTCGCCGACCTGTGGACCTCGCTCAAGGACGGCACGCCCTGGACCGGCATCGTCAAGAACCGCTGCAAGAACGGCGACTTCTACTGGGTGCGCGCCAACATCACGCCGATCCGCGAACACGGCAAAACCATCGGCTACATGTCGGTCCGCACCAAGGCCGAGCGCAACCAGATCGCCCGCGCCGAGCAGGTCTACCGCACCATCCGCACCGACAGCAACCACGGCATCCGCATCAAGAACGGCCAGGTCATCGAGCCGGGCCTCGGCACGCTGCTGTCGCGCCTGAGCCATACCTCGCTCGGCTTCCGCATCTGGGCCGCCACCAGCCTGGTCAACGTGCTGCAGGTGATCGTCTGCGCCGCCGCGCTGCTGAATGGCACCAGCGCCAACAACTACGGCATCTTTGCCGCCACCTTCCTCGGCCTGATCATCAACGTCTTCCTGTGGTACACGCTGCGCGTGTCGGTGCTGCAACCGCTGGACCGCGCGCTGCAGGGCGCCCGCGCCATCGCCGCCGGCGACCTGTCGGGCAAGTTTGAAACCGAAGCCACCGACGAAGTCGGCCAGTTGCTGCGCGCGCTGGAACAGATGAACAGCAACCTGATCGCCACCATCCGCGACGTCCGCGTCAACGTCGAGACGATGGCCGTGGCCACGCGCCAGATCGCCGCCGGCAACGCCGACCTGTCCGGCCGCACCGAGGCGCAGGCGGCCAGCCTGGAGGAAACCGCGTCCAGCGTCGAACAGTTCTCGTCGACCGTCAAGCAAAACGCCGACAACTCCGAGCAGGCCAACAAGCTGGCGCAGAACGCCTCCGACGTGGCGGTGCAGGGCGGCGTGATCGTGGCCGACGTCATCGCTACCATGGACGAGATCAACAACTCCTCGCGCAAAATCGTCGACATCATCGGCCTGATCGAAGGCATCGCCTTCCAGACCAACATCCTGGCGCTGAACGCCGCCGTCGAAGCGGCGCGCGCCGGTGAACAGGGCCGCGGCTTTGCCGTGGTGGCCGGCGAGGTGCGCAACCTGGCGCAACGCAGCGCCACCGCCGCCAAGGACATCAAGAACCTGATCGACGTCTCGGTCGGCAAGGTCAGCGCCGGCATGCAGCAGGTCGACCGCGCCGGCGCCACCATGAAGGAAGTGGTGGCCTCGGTGCAGCAGGTGACCGCCATCATGCGTGAAATCTCGGTCGCCTCGCACGAACAGAGCATCGGCGTCGACCAGGTCAATTCCGCCATCGCCCACATGGACCAGGTGACGCAGCAGAACGCCCAGCTGGTTGAAGAGGCGGCGGCGGCCACCGCCAGCCTGGCGCTGGAAGCGGGCGGCCTGACGCAAGCGGTCAGCCTGTTCAAATTTGGCCCGGCCCGCAGCTCGCGCGCAGCGCGGGCGGCGTCCCAGCCGTCTTCAACCTCAGTGAAACGCCTCGCAGCATAATTATGATTACGCCCTTCCCACCCGTCGAATTCGACGCCGAGATCATCGGCAAGCTGAGTCAGTCGGGACCTCGCTACACCTCGTATCCGACCGCGGACCGCTTCCAGAACGACTTTGGCTACGGCCAGTTCCTGGAAGCGGTGGCCGGCCTGCGCATGCGCCGCAGCCGCCGCCCGCTGTCGCTGTACGTGCATATCCCGTTCTGCGACACGATCTGCTACTACTGCGGCTGCAACAAAATCGTCACCAAGGATCACAGCAAGGCGGCCGTCTACCTCGGCTACCTGAAGCAGGAAATCGATATGCAGGGGCGTTTGTTCGACGGCATGGGACAGATCGAGCAGCTGCACTTCGGCGGCGGCACGCCGACCTATCTGAGCGACAGGCAGATGGGCGACCTGATGGCGCACCTGCACGCCAACTTCGATTTCGCCGATGATGCGCACGGCGAATATTCGATCGAGATCGATCCGCGCACGGTCAGCGTGGAGCGCGTGCACAGCCTGCGCAAGCAGGGCTTCAACCGCATCAGCCTGGGCGTGCAGGATTTCGATCCGGACGTGCAGAAGGCGGTCAACCGCATCCAGCCGGAGGCTGAAACGCGCGCCGTGATGAACGCCGCGCGCGCCGCCGGCTATCGCTCGATCAGCATCGACCTGATTTACGGCCTGCCGAAGCAGTCCATCGACAGCATGACGCAAACGCTGGACAAGGTGATCGATGCCTCACCCGACCGTATCGCACTGTACAACTACGCGCACCTGCCGCACATCTTCAAGCCGCAGCGGCGCATCGCCGATGCCGACATGCCATCGCCGGCGGTCAAGCTGGAGTTGCTGAAGATGAGTATCCAGCGTTTGTGCGACGCCGGCTACATCTACATCGGCATGGACCATTTCGCCAAGCCGGACGACGAGCTGGCGGTGGCGCAACGCCAGGGACGTTTGCAGCGCAACTTCCAGGGCTATTCCACGCGCGCCGAGTCCGAGCTGATTTCGTGCGGCGTGTCGGCCATCAGCGCGGTCGGCGCGACGTATAGCCAGAACGAGAAGACGCTGGAGGCGTATTACGAGAAGCTCGACGGCGGCGTGCTGCCGATCACGCGCGGCATCAGGCTCGATAACGATGATTTGCTGCGGCGGATTGTGATCGCCAAGTTGATGTGCAATTTCGAGTTGTCGATGTCGTCGATCGAGCAGGGCTTTCCGATCAAGTTCCGCCAGTATTTCGAGACGGAGCTGGGCAAGCTGGAGGCCTTCGAGGATGATGGCTTGCTGACCATTGATGATGAATGGATTTCGGTGACGCCGAAGGGCCGTCTGCTGATCCGCAATATCTGCATGGTGTTCGACCGCTATCTGGGCGTGGCGCAAGACGTCGCGCCGCAACCGCTGCGCTATTCGAAGACGATCTGAGGATGCGATGAACGCCGCACAGCTATTGCCAGTGTTTGTGGTCGGCCTGGCCGGCAGCGTTCACTGCGCCGGGATGTGCGGCGGGATTGTTACCGCGATGTCGACTGTTGGGCGTGGCGCTACTGGACGTGACGGCGCCGTGCGGGTCGCCGTTGCACATAACAGCGTCGCACGCAACAGCGTCGCTCCCGCGCAGGCGGGAGCCTATGCTGAGTATCCACTCACGCGCTCTATGGGTTCCCGCCTGCGCGGGAACGACGGGGGCGGGTGTTGGCTTATAACGCCGGACGGATTTCCAGCTACATGCTGGCCGGCGCGCTGGCCGGTGGCCTCGCGGGCGGCGCCCGCAACATGACCGCCATCGCCGGCGTGCAAATGAGCTTCTACTGGCTGGCCAACCTGATGCTGGTCGCCCTCGGCCTCTACCTGATGAACGCCTGGCGCGGCCTGGCCATGCTGGAAACAGGCGGCCGCGTACTGTGGCAGCGCGCCCAGCCCCTCATCAGCCCCGCCATGAAAACCCTGATGCCAGCCGACACCGCCGCCAAATCCTACGCGCTCGGCGCACTGTGGGGCTGGCTGCCATGCGGCATGGTCTACAGCGCGCTGACCACCGCCATGCTGAGCGGCTCCGCCGCCGACGGCGCCGCCACGATGCTGGCCTTCGGCCTCGGCACGCTGCCGATGCTGACCGGCCTTGGCCTGCTTGGCGCCCGGGTGCAGCAAGCGATGCAGCGCCGCCCGGTGCGCATCGCCTGCGGCCTGCTGGTGCTGGCGTTCGGCGTGATCGGGCTTGCCCGCGCAGCGGGTGGCGTCACGCCCGAATGGATGGAAATGTTATGCCTCACACCAAACCACTGAGCGACGCCGACCACGAAGCCGCGCCGTGCTACCACTGCGGCCAGCCGCTGCCCGATACCATCGACGCGGCATGGACCGTCAACATCGCCGGCGTCGCCCACAGCATGTGCTGCCCCGGCTGCGCGGCCGTCGCGCAAACCATCGTCGATCTCGGCCAGGAAAGCTACTACCGCGACCGCACCGCCTACGCCGCCAGCGCCGAGGGCGCGCAGCAGCTGCCGCCGGAACTGCAACTGTACGACAACGCCGACCCGCGCTTCGCGCTCGATGCAGACAGCCGCGAATCCACCTTCACGGTGGAAGGCATCCGTTGCGCCGCCTGCGTGTGGCTGATCGAGCAGCGCCTCGCGCGCCTGCCCGGCGTCGACAGCGCGCAGATGAACGTCGCCACCGAGCGCCTGTACGTGCGCTGGCGCCAGGACAGCTGCCAGCCGGGCGACATCCTCGGCGCGCTGCACACCATCGGCTACGCCGCCTACCCGTACGACACCGACCGCCACGCCGACCAGCAGCGCCGCGCCGCGCGCACGCTGGGCCGCCAGCTGTTCGTCGCCGGGCTGTCGATGATGCAGGTGATGATGTACGTCGCCCCATCCTACCTGGCGGCCGAAGACGGCACGCTCGATCACGACATGGCCGCGCTGCTGCGCTGGGCCAGCCTGCTGCTGACGCTGCCGGCCGTGCTGTATTCGGCGCTGCCGTTCTGGCGCGGCGCCTGGGCCGGCCTGCGCGCGCGCACCTTGGGCATGGACGTGCCGGTGGCGCTGGGCATCGCCGCCGCCTTCGGCGCCAGCGTCATCGCCACCGTGACCGGCCAGGGCGAGGTGTGGTTCGACTCGGTGACCATGTTCATCTTCCTGCTGCTGTGCAGCCGCTTCCTCGAACTGCGCGCGCGGCGCAAGGCCGGGGCCGCGCTGGAACGCTTGCAGCACGCGCTGCCGGCATCGGCCTCGCTGCTGGAAAACTACCCAGCCAGCCGCGCCGCCACCATTGTCCGCGCGGCCGCGCTGGCTGTGGACAACGTCATTGTTATCAAGCCCGGCGAAGCGGTGGCCGCCGACAGCGTCATCATCGAGGGCCGCACCTCGCTCGACCTGTCGCTGCTGTCCGGCGAAAGCGCGCCGGTGCCGAAGAATATCGGCGACGCCATTCCCGGCGGCGCCATCAACGCCGGCAGCGTGATCGTCGCCCGCGTCACGCGCAAGGCGCAGGACAGCACCTTGTCCGACCTGATTAAACTCATCAACCGCGCCGGCGGCGAAAAGCCGCGCATCTCCCTGTGGGCCGACCGCGTGGCCGCGTATTTCGTCGCCGGCCTGCTGCTGTTCGCGCTGTCGGCCTTCGGCTTCTGGTTCTGGCTCGATGGGAACGCACTGCGCGCCTGGCCGATCGCCATCGCGGTGCTGGTGGTGTCGTGTCCGTGCGCGCTATCGCTGGCCACGCCGACGGCGCTGGCCGCCGCCACCGACAATCTGCTGCGCCACGGCGTGCTGGTGACCGGCCCGCAAACGCTGGAGACCCTGCACCGCGCCACCCATATCGTGCTCGATAAAACCGGTACGCTGACCTGGGGCCGGCCGGTGCTGCAGGCGACGCAGCCGCTCGGTGCGATGCGCGCCGACTTTTGCCTGCAAGTGGCGGCCGCGCTGGAAGCCGGCAGCGCCCACCCGCTGGCGCGCGCCATCGTCAACGCCGCCGACGAGGCCGGGCGCGAGGACTGGAGCGCCGTTGCGCTGACCGAAACGGCCGGCTGCGGCCTGGAAGGCACGCTGCACAACCGCCGCTATCGGCTGGGCAGCGCGCAGTTCGTGTCCGGCATCGCCGGCCTGGCGCCGCAGCGCGAGCATGGCGAAGGCGTGACGCCGGTCTACCTCGGCGCGGAAGGCCAGTGGCTGGCCTGCTTCCACCTGCAGGACGGCCTGCGGCCGGACGCGCAGCAGACGGTCGATTACTTCCGCAAGGCCGGCAAGACGGTGGTGCTGGTCAGCGGCGACGACGATGTGCTGGCGCGCCGTGTCGGCGACCAGCTGGGCATCGAAACCACGGTCGGCGGCTACCTGCCGGCCGACAAGCTCAATTTCGTGCAGCAGCTGCAACGGCGCGGCTGCGTGGTGGCGATGATCGGCGACGGCATCAACGACGCCGCCGTGCTGGGCGCGGCCGACGTCTCGTTCGCCATGGGCGGCGGCGCCGCGCTGGCGCAGGCGCATGCCGATGCGGTGCTGCTCAACGGCCGCCTCGGCGCGGTGGCCGACAGCGCGCGCACCGCCGGGCGCACCATGCGTATCATCCGCCAGAACCTCGGCTGGGCCATGCTGTATAACGTGACGGCCATTCCGGCGGCGGCGCTCGGCCTGCTGAATCCCTGGCTGTCCGGCGTGGGCATGGCGGCCAGTTCGGCGGTGGTGGTGCTCAACGCGCTGCGGCTGCGAAGGAAGGTGTGATGGAATCGCTGTACCTGCTTATTCCGCTTAGCGTGATCCTGGTGTTCGTGGCGCTGTGGCTGTTCTTCCGCGCCTCCGACGACGGCCAGTTCGACGACCTGGTCGGCCCCGGCCTGCGCATCCTGCAAGACGACGACCGCCCGCCACCCGTCGTCATTCCCGCGCAGGCGGGAATCCATGGAACGTCTGATCAGCCTCAGCATGGACCGCAGCGGCGGACCGTCCCCCCTACGCGGGAATGACGGTGATTTTGACTTAAATCAAGGTTTTTTAAGTCTCTCCTAAGTAACCTTTGACGCACATCATCAAAGTGTTCTGGGGAGAACAAAATTGGATCAACATTACAACTACAAGGTCGTCAAGCAATTCACGATTGCGACCGTAGTCTGGGGCGTCGTCGGCATGCTGGTCGGCGTCATCATTGCCGCGCAGCTTGCATGGCCGGCACTGAATCTGGACATTCCATGGCTGACTTATGGCCGTCTGCGTCCGCTGCATACCAACGCCGTGATTTTCGCGTTCGGCATCTGCGGCCTGTTCGCTACCTCGTACTACGTGGTACAACGCACCTGCCAGGTGCGGCTGTTTTCTGACAAGCTGGCCGCCTTCACCTTCTGGGGCTGGCAGGCGGTCATCCTGAGCGCGGTCATCACGCTGCCGATGGGCTTCACGCGCGGCAAGGAATACGCCGAGCTGGAATGGCCGATCGCCATCCTGATCGCGCTGGTGTGGGTGTCCTACGCGGTGGTGTTCTTCGGCACCATCATCAAGCGCAAGGTCAAGCACATCTACGTCGCCAACTGGTTCTTCGGCGCCTACATCATCGCCGTGACCATCCTGCACGTGGTGCAGGGCATGTCGATGCCGGCCTCGCTGTTCAAATCCTATTCGTTCTACTCGGGCGTGCAGGACGCGATGATCCAGTGGTGGTACGGCCACAACGCGGTGGGCTTCATCCTGACCGCCGGCTACCTGGGCATGGTCTACTACTTCATTCCGAAGCAGGCCGAGCGCCCGGTGTACTCGTACCGGCTGTCGATCGTCCACTTCTGGGCGCTGATCTTCACCTACATGTGGGCCGGTCCGCACCACCTGCACTACACCGCGTTGCCGGACTGGACGCAATCGGTCGGCATGGTGTTCTCGCTGGTGCTGCTGGCGCCAAGCTGGGGCGGCATGATCAACGGCATGATGACCTTGTCGGGCGCCTGGCACAAGCTGCGCACCGACCCGATCCTGAAGTTCATGATCGTTTCGCTGTCGTTCTACGGCATCGCCACCTTCGAAGGTCCGATGATGTCGATCAAAACCATCAACTCGCTGTCGCACTACACCGACTGGACCGTGGCACACGTGCACGGCGGCGCGCTGGGCTGGGTCGGCTTCATCACCATGGGTTCGATCTACTACATCATCCCGCGCCTGGCCGGCCAGCAGAAAATGCACTCGACCAAGCTGATCGACCTGCACTTCTGGGTCGCCACCATCGGCGTGGTGCTGTACATCGCCGCCATGTGGATCGCCGGCGTGATGCAGGGCCTGATGTGGCGCGCAGTCAATCCGGACGGCACGCTGACCTTCACCTTCGCCGAGAGCGTCAAAGCCACCTATCCGTACTACGTGGTACGCGTGGCCGGCGGCGCGCTGTACCTGACCGGCATGTGCGTGATGGCTTACAACACCTGGATGACCTTGCGTAACACCAAGACCGCGGTCGCGCCTATCCCGGCTGTCAACCCGGCCCACGCCTGAAATCGGAGCACAGAATGAAATTTTCACATGAATGGATCGAGAAAAATCCCTGGCTGCTGATCGCGCTGGTGACGCTGGTGGTCAGCGTCGGCGGCGCCGTCGAGATCGTGCCGCTGTTCTTCCAGAAATCGACCACCGAACCGGTGGCCGGCCTGAAACCGTACTCGCCGCTACGCCTGACCGGCCGCGACATCTACATCCGCGAAGGCTGCTACAACTGCCACTCGCAGATGGTGCGGCCGCTGCGCGCCGAGACCGAGCGCTATGGCCACTATTCGGTCGCTGGCGAGTTCGTCTATGACCACCCGTTCCAGTGGGGTTCCAAGCGTACCGGTCCCGACCTGGCGCGTGTCGGCGGCCGCTATTCCGACGAATGGCACCGCACCCACCTGAACAATCCGCGCGACGTGGTGCCGGAATCGAATATGCCGAACTACCCGTGGCTGGCCAAGACCGCGCTGGTACCGGCCGAGGTGCAGCCGAAGATGCGCGCGCTGCGCCGCATCGGCGTGCCGTACACCGACGCCGAGATCGCCGCCGCGCCGGAAGAGCTCAAGGATAAGACTGAAGAAGACGCCCTGGTCGCTTACCTGCAAGGCCTGGGCACCCTGATCAAAACGAGGAACTAGCATGGCCATCGATATCCTGTTTGACAACGCCAGCAGCGTGATGACGGTAGTCTCGTTCATCACCTTCGCCGGCATCCTGTGGTGGACCTACGTCCACCACAAGGACGCCGATTTCGCCACGGCAGCCGCGCTGCCGTTCGCCGACGACGAGGAGACCCACCATGGCTGATTTCACCAATGGCTTCTGGGACATCTACATCGCCGCGTTCACGCTGCTGGGCATCATCGGCTGCGGCATCCTGCTGTACTCGCAGTCCAAGGTCAAGGTGGCCAAGACCGCCGAGGGCAAGACCGACACCACCGGCCACGTCTGGGACGAGGACTTGACCGAGCTGAACACGCCGATGCCGCGCTGGTGGATGTGGCTGTTCTACATCACCATCATCTTCTCGCTGGCCTACCTGTTCCTGTATCCGGGCCTGGGTTCCTACGCCGGCAAGCTGGGCTGGAAATCCAGCGGCGAGTACCAGGAAGAGCTGAAAAAGGCCGACGCCGAATACGGCCCGCTGTTCGCCCAGTTCCAGAAGCAGGACCTGAAGGCGGTGGCGGCCGATCCGCAGGCGCACGCCATCGGCGAACGCCTGTTCCTGACCTACTGCGCGCAGTGCCACGGCTCCGACGCGCGCGGCAACAAGGGCTTCCCCAACCTGACCGACAAGGACTGGCTGTTCGGCGGCGCGCCGGAAACCATCAAGGAAACCATCTTGCACGGCCGCGCCGGCCTGATGCCGCCGATGGGCGCGGCGGTCGGCGGCGACAAGGAAGTGGAAGCGGTGGCGCACTACGTGCTGAGCCTGTCGAACTCGACCCACGACCCGATCAAGGCGGTGTTCGGCAAAGAGAAGTTCGCCGCCTGCATGGCCTGCCACGGCGCCGACGCCAAGGGCAACCAGGCACTCGGCGCACCTAACCTGACCGACAAGATCTGGCTGTTCGGCGGCAGCGTCGAAACCATCAAGGAAACCATCAACAAGGGCCGTACCGCCACCATGCCGGCGTTTGCCGACTTCCTCGGCGAAGCCAAGGTACACGTGCTGGCAGCCTATGTATGGAGCTTGTCGAACGATCCTAAACAACCAGCGCCAGCCGTAACGCCAGCCGCGGCCGTCGCTGATCCACCAGCAAAAACAAAATGAACGAGCCACAGGAACAAGTCATCAAGATGTATGCAAAGCGCGAGGAGATCTATCCCCGCGAGGTCGACGGCAAGTACGCCCGGTTGCGCTGGCTGTTTGTCTGGCTGACGCAGATCGCCTTCTACTGTACGCCGTGGCTGCAGTGGAACGACAGGCAGGCGCTGCTGTTCGACCTGGGCACGCGCAAGTTCTACATCTTTGGCTTGGTCCTGTGGCCGCAGGACTTCATTTACCTGGCGGTGCTGCTGATCATCAGCGCCTACCTGCTGTTCCTGGCGACCGCGATCGCCGGGCGGGTATGGTGCGGCTTCACCTGCCCGCAAACGGTCTACACCGAAATCTTCCTGTGGATCGAACGCAAGATCGAAGGCCCGCGCAGCGCCCGCATCGCGCTCGACCGCCAGCCGCTGTCGGCCAAAAAGGCCGGCAAGAAAACCGCCAAGCACCTGGCCTGGCTGGCCGTGGCGCTGTGGACCGGCTTTACCTTCGTTGGCTACTTCACGCCGATCAAGCACCTGATGAACGAGGTGTGGACGCTGAACTTCGGCCCGTGGGAATGGTTCTGGGTACTGTTCTACAGCTTCGCAACTTACGGCAACGCCGGCTGGCTGCGCGAGCAGGTGTGCAAGTACATGTGCCCGTATGCCCGCTTCCAGAGCTCGATGTTCGACCGCGATACGCTGATCATCACCTACGACACCGAACGCGGCGAACCGCGCGGCCCGCTGGCCAAGAACAAGAACGGCAACGGCGGCTCGTGCATCGACTGCTCGCTGTGCGTGCAGGTCTGCCCGACCGGCATCGACATCCGCAACGGCCTGCAATACGAGTGCATCGGCTGCGCCGCCTGCGTCGACGCCTGCAACATCGTGATGGACAAGACCGGCCAGCCGCGCGGCCTGATCCGCTACAGCACCGAGCGCGCGCTGGACGAGCACCTGACGCCGACCGACATCCGCCGCCGCGCCATGCGCACGCGGGTGAAGATCTACACCGCCGTGCTGGGCCTGATCGTGATCGCCGCCTGTACCTCGCTGTATTTGCGCTCGCCGCTGAAGCTGGACGTGATCCGCGACCGCGGCTCGATGGGCCGCGAGGTCGAGGATGGCATGATCGAGAACGTCTACCGGCTGCAGATCATGAACACCTCGGAGCAGGAGCAGGTGTACAAGATCACCGTCAGCGGCCTGCCGACACTGGCCGTGGCCGCCGCCGACACGGTGCGCGTGGGCGCCACCGAAACCAAGGCGCACCCGATCCGCCTGCGTGCGCAGCATGGCGCCGGGCAACCCGGCTCAAACAAGATCGAGGTGACGCTGACCGCAGTTGGGGATCCGTCGCTGCATGTGAAAGAATCTGCGGTCTTCATCGTGCCGCGCTAAGGAGAAACCATGAGTACACTTGCCGCCCCCGTCGCCCCCTGGTGGAAACACCGCTGGCCCTGGCTGCTGATGGCCGGCCCGGCGATCATCATGGCCGCCACCGGCTACGCCGCCTATCTGGCGATCCAGACGCCGGACGCGGTGGTGGTCGGCGATTACTACAAGCAGGGCAAGGCGATCAACCAGGACCTGCGGCGCGACCGCGTGGCGGCGCAGATGGGATTGTCGGTGGCGCTGGGCTACGACGCGGCCAACGGCCTGCTGACCGGCCGCGTCAACCGCGCCGACACCGGGCCGTTGATGATCAGCCTGTCGCACGCGACGCAGCCTGGGAAGGATTTGAAGCTGGTGGTGGTGCCGGCCGCCGACGGCAGCTTCAGCACGCGTTTGCCGATGCTGGAACGCAGCCGCTGGGTGGTGCTGGTGGAAGGGGAGAAGCGCGAGTGGCGTCTGGCCGGCGCCTGGATCTGGCCGAAGCAGCGCGACATCACGCTGCTGCCCGACTAAGTCCGCCGCCGCCGTCATTCCCGCGCAGGCGGGAATCCATAGAACGCAAGCTCAGCATGGATTCCCGCCTGCGCGGGAATGACGAGGTTTTTAGCCGCAGGTCTCGGTGCCGGCGGTAATGGCTTTGAGCATGCGCGGATCGAGCAACTCAATCTCACGATTACTCACGCGCAGCAAGCCTTCCTTCTTAAACTTCGACAACAGCCGCGAAATACTCTCGATCGTCAGCCCCAGGTAATTACCAATCTCCTCGCGCGACATGCGCAGCTGGAAGGTATTCGGCGAATACCCGCGCGCCTCATAGCGCGACGACAGGTTCACCAAAAACGCGGCAAAGCGCTGCGTCGCCTGCATATTCCCCAGCAACAGCATCACACTCTGCTCGCGGGTAATCTCCTGGCTCATCATGCGGTGGAAGTGGCGCAGCAGGGTCGGCATCTCGGCCAGCAGCGACTGCAGCGTGCCGAACGGAATCTCGCACACCTCGCTATCCTCGAGCGCGATGGCGGTGCAATGGTGCTGGTCGGCGCTGATCGCGTCCATGCCCAGCAGCTCGCCGGCCATCTGGAAGCCGGTGATCTGCTCGGCGCCCTCGCGGTTGACCTGATAAGTCTTGAAATGTCCGAGGCGGATCGCGTACAGGTTCTGGAACGGGTCGCCGATGCGGAACAAGGTGGCGCCGCGCGCCACCTTTTGCGGCGGCCGATGATCTGGTCCAGCCGTTCCATATCGTTATTATCCAGCCCCATCGGCAGGCACAGTTGGTGCATGCTGCAGGATGCGCAGCTCGCCTTCAGGACCTCAATCGTCGCGCCGGGGATAACCAGCGAAGGAAGTTCTCGTATCATGCGGCTAGTGTAGCCCATCGGCATCGCTTTTGCCGCCTATTCCGCAGTCTTCCAATCAAGTATTCGATCCGCAGGTTTCACGAAATATTTAATACTTTTCTGTTGCACACAATTTAGTTGTGCACTATTATTCATACATCGAGCACGACTTAATAGCTAACTACTGAAAGGAAACAGATTATGAAACGCACTATCATCGCCTCCGCCCTGTTCGCCGCCGCCACCTTCGCCCAAGCCGCCCCGGCCAGCGACACCACCATCGTGCTGGTCCACGGCGCCTTCGCCGACGGCTCCAGCTGGGACCAGGTGATTCCGCTGCTGCAAGCCAAGGGCTATAAAGTCGTGGCCGTGCAGAACCCGCTGAGCTCCCTGGCTGACGACGTTGCCGCCACCCAGCGCGTGGTTGACGCGCAAACCGGCAAAGTGGTGCTGGTCGGCCACTCGTGGGGCGGCACCGTGATTACCGAGGCCGGCACCAGCGACAAGATCAAGGCGCTGGTCTATGTGGCCGCGTTCGCGCCGTCCGAAGGCGAGGCCACCGCCAACCTCGGCAAGGACTACGCCGTGCCGCCAGGTATCGCCACGCTGCGCCAGGACGCCGGCGGCTACCTGTGGCTGCCGGATGACTCGGTGGCAAAGAACTTCGCCCAGGACGTGCCGGCCGCCAAGGCCAGGCTGATCGCCGCCACCCAGGGCCCGATCGCCGCCAAGGCCTTTGGCGACACCACCAGCGTGGCCGCGTGGAAGAACAAGGCCAACTACTACATCGTGGCCAGCCAGGACCGCATGATCGCGCCGGACCTGGAGCGCGCGTTCGCCAGGAAGATCAACGCCGTCACCACCACGCTGCCGACCGGCCACGTGCCGATGGTGTCGCAGCCGGCCAAGGTGGCCGAGGTGATCATCGCCGCCGCCCAGCGCTAAACGTCATTCCCGCGCAGGCGGGAATCCATGCTGAGTGTGCGTTCAGGCGTTCTATGGATTCCCGCCTGCGCGGGAATGACGGGGGATTGTGCACGCGTCTCAACGGATCAGCACACCGCTCGGCTTTGTTCCTTGCCAACTTGTCGCTTTGATAGGAGAATCGTCCCACCTGCTCCATCAAGGACGATATGAAGCCTCTCGGCATCAAGGCCAAAGTCGCGCTCGCCACCAGCATCACCTCGGTCCTGATGATCGGCCTGGTGACGCTGGTGCAGACCCAGCGCATGCAGGAAGACTACACGCGGGTGCTGTTCACGCAGCAGACCGCGCTGGTCAACCGCACCGCGCAGGAACTCGACGACAAGCTGGCCATGTTGCTGGACATTATCGCGCTGTCGGCGCGCCACCAGCCGCCGGCGCTGGCCGCCTCGGGCGACAAGCTGCGCGAGTATTACCAGAACCGCGCCGTGCTGGCGCTGTTCGATGACCTGCTGGTGCTGGGCACCGACGGCAAGGTCATCTCCGACCTGCCGCTGGTGCCGGGCCGGGTCGGCATCGACGTTGCCGACCGCGCCTACTTCAAGACCGTGATGCGGACCCGCAAGCCGATGATCACCGAGCCGGTGATCGGCCGCTCCAACAAGCAGCCGGTGGTGCAGATGATCGCGCCGGTGCTCAACGACAAGGGCGAAGTTGTGTGCGTGCTGATGGGCGTGCTGCGCCTGTACAAGGACAACCTGCTGGGCCACCTGCGCACCGCGAAAATCGGCAACAACGGCTATTACTTCGCGCTCACGCGCAGCGACGACCCGGTGTACGTGCTGCATCCGGACATCACGCGCCTGCTCAAGCCGCGCGCGGTCAACGCCAACCCGGCCACCAACCGCGCGCTGTACGAGGGCTTCGAGGGCACGGCCATGGGCATGGGCGAAGGCCGGCCCACGCTCAACAGTTACAAGATGCTGAAGTCGGTCGACTGGCTGCTGGCCACCTCGCTGCCGGCCGAGGAGGCGTTCGAGCCGTTCGACGGCGTCGTCAAGCGCGTGCTGATCTGGAGCGGCATCGCTGCCGTGCTGACCGCGCTGCTGATCAGCGTGCTGACCCTGCGGCTGATGACGCCGCTGATGCGGCTGCGCAACGCCATCGTCGCGCTGCGCGCCGACCCGGCCCGCTTCACGCCGCTGCCGGTGCACGCGCACGACGAGGTCGGCCAGCTGACCTCGGCCTTCAACGACCTGATGCACGAACGGCTGGCGGCCGACGCCCGCCTGCAAAGCCTGGTGGAGTTCGCGCCCAACACCATCATCGTGGTCGGCGTCGACGGCCGCATCGAAACCTTCAACCGCGAAGGCGAGCGCTGCTTCGGCTACGAGCGCGACGAGGTGCTGGGCCAGCCGCTGGAAGTGCTGGTGCCGGAGCGGCTGCGCCAGCAGCACGTGACGCACCGCAACCGTTTCTTCGCCGACCGCCTCAGCGCCGAGCCGGTGCGCATGGGCGCCGGCATGGCCACCTACGGCCGCCGCCGCGACGGCAGCGAGTTCCCGGTCGAGGTCAACCTGAGCGCGGTGCGCACCGACCAGGGCACCAAGGTGCTGGCGGTGATTTCCGACATCACCGAGCGCCAGCGCCTGCAGCACGAGGTGGAGACGCGCGCGCTGGAGCTGGAGCGCGAGCGCGACCGCGCGCAGGCCGCCAACCGCGCCAAGAGCGATTTCGTCGCCAACATGAGCCACGAAATCCGCACGCCGATGAACGCGGTGCTGGGCATGGTGTATTTGCTCGGCAACACGCAGCTGACGCCGCAGCAGCGCAAATACCTGAACATGGTGCGTGTGTCCGGCCAGTCGCTGCTGGGCATCCTTAACGACGTGCTGGACTTTTCCAAAATCGAGGCGCGCAAGCTGGAGCTGTCGCCGGTCGATTTCGCCCTGAACGACGTGATGGATTCGCTGGCAACGATGATGACCATGAACGCCGGCGACAAAGAGCTGGAACTGGCCATCAGCGTCGACGCCGGCATCCCCAACCGGCTGCGCGGCGATTCGATGCGGTTGCAGCAAATCCTGGTCAACCTGGCCGGCAACGCCATCAAGTTCACCGAGCAGGGCGAGGTGGTGGTCAGCGTGCAGCTGAGCGCGCGCGACAACGGCAACGCGCTGCTGCGCTTCGAGGTGCGCGACACCGGCATGGGCATGACCGAGGCCCAGCTGGGCCAGCTGTTCAACGCCTTCTCGCAGGGCGACCAGAGCATCACCCGGCGCTTCGGCGGCACCGGCCTGGGACTGGCCATCACGCGCCGCCTGATCGAGCTGATGGGCGGACAGATCGCCGTCAACAGCCGGCCGGGGCAGGGATCGGCCTTCTGGTTCAGCCTGCCTTTCGAGATTCAGGCCGACCAGACCGACGAGCGGCGCAAGCCGGCGCTCGGCCAGTTGCGCCTGCTGGTGGCAGACGACAACCGCACCAGCCGCGAACTGGTGGCGCGGCTGATCCGCGCCTGGGGCTGGCAGGCGGACGAGGTCGATTCGGGCGAGGCGGCGCTGCGGCGCTACCGGCAAAGCATCGACAACCGCCAGCCGTACGACGTGGTGCTGGCCGACTGGCACATGCCCGGCATGGACGGGCTGGCCATGGCCAAGGAAATCCGCGCCGCCGCCAACGGCAGGCCGCAGTCGATCGTGGTGATGTTGAACGCCTTCGCCCGCGACCGCATCGAGGAAATCTCGCACGCGCCGGAGGCGGACGTGGTGCTGGTCAAGCCGATCACCAGCTCCAACCTGTTCGACGCGCTGCACCAGGCGCTGGTGACGCAGGGCGAGGGCGAACAGCAGGGCGCCGGCGACAACCATGTCGCCGGCAGCCTGGCCGGCGTGCACTTCCTGCTGGTCGAGGACAATTTGCTGAACCAGGCGGTGGCGCGCGGCATCCTGGAACACGCCGGCGCCACGCTGGACATCGCCGGCGACGGCCGCCAGGCGGTGGACCTGATGCGCGCCCGCGCCGCCGACTACGACCTGGTGCTGATGGACATGCAGATGCCGGTGATGGACGGCTTCACGGCCACCCGCCTGCTGCGCCAGGAACTCAAGCTGACGCTGCCGATCATCGCCATGACAGCCGGCGTGCTTGAATCCGAGCGCGAGCGCAGCCGCGACGCCGGCATCACCGACTTCATTCCCAAGCCGATCGAGGTCGAGGAAATGCTGGGCGTGCTGCAACGCCACCTGCCGGCGCGCGCCCGCCCGCCAGTCCCATCGCCGGCGCCGGTGGCGCTGGCCGCGCCAGTCGCGGCCGCCGTGCCGCCGGAAGACGAACTGCTGGCGGCCATGGCCGCCGCCGCGCCGCCCGCCGCACCGCCGCCGGTCGCGGTCGCAACCTCGGCCACAGCATCGGCATCGAGGCCGGGGCCGGGCGCCGAGGCGCCGACCATCCCCGCCTCCATCCCAGGCCCGGTGCCGGCCATGCCACCGGCGTCTGCCATGCCACCGGTGCCAGCGATGCCACCGGCACCAGCCATGCCAGCGGCGCCGGCTATGTCGCCGGTTCCAGCCATGCCAACGGTGCCGGCCATGCCGCCAGCGCCAGCCATGCCGTCGGTCCCAGCCGTGCCGCCGGCGCCGGTATTTGCCGTGCCGTCGGCAGTGCCGTTCACCGCCGCCGCCCCGGCGCCGCAGCCGCCCGTCACCCGGCTGGTGGCCCCCGCCACGCCCGGCGAAGCCACCGTCTTCAGCATGGACAGCCTGATGCGCGTCATGGGCAAGGACGCCAAAGGCCGCGCCGCCATGTACAAGATGGTGCAGGGCGTGCTGGACACCGGCATGACGCCCGTTGAACAGGCCGGCGAGGCGTTGCAGGAAGGCCGGCTGCGCGACGCCGCCCGGCTGTTCCACGGCCTGCGCGGCGCCGTCGGCGTGCTCGGCGCCAAACGCCTGATCCAGGCCACGCTGGCCGCCGAAGAAGCCATCCACGACCAGCGCGACGACGACATCGACGCGCGCTACCAGGCCGTGCGCGACGAACTGGCGCAAACGCTGGCCCAGGCCCGCGCCTGGCTAACCCAGCAACAATCCTGACCCGCATCCGCAGCTTTTTCGCCACACTTTGCGCAAATCACCACTTCTGTAAATCATATTGATAATAATTCGCATTTGCTTTTACGCGCCGAATTGCTACAATCTTACTGATTTTTACACTTACAACTTTCCAAAACAGAAAGAACCATGGCAATGATCAAGAGCCGTAAACACGCGCAAACGCGCTTCAACCAACACATGAGCGCGGCGCTGGCCGCGATGCTGCTGCCGGTCGCAGCCCACGCCGCTGAAGCGGCCGCGGCCCCGGAAGCCGACCAGGCCAAGCCGCAAACCCTGAAAGAAGTGCAAGTCAACGCCAGCCGCGAAAACGACTTCAAGGCCGAGCGCGCCTCGTCCGCCAAGTACACCGAGAAACTGGTCGACACCGCCCAGACCCTGACCGTCATCAAAAAAGAGCTGATCGAACAGCAGGGCGCCACCACGCTGACCGAAGCGCTGCGCAACACCCCGGGCGTCGGCGCCTTCTTCCTCGGTGAAAACGGCAACACCAACACCGGCGACACCATCTACATGCGCGGCTTCGACGCCTCGGCTTCGATCTTCGTCGATGGCGTACGCGATGTCGGTTCGATCTCGCGCGACACCTTCAACATCGAACAGATCGACGTGCTGAAAGGCCCGGCCGGCACCGACAACGGCCGCTCGACCCCGACCGGTTCGATCAACCTGGTCAGCAAACAGCCGACGCTGGAAAATGCTTACCAGGGCTCGCTGACGCTGGGCAGCGGCAAGCAACGCCGCGGCACCGCCGACATCAACCAGGTTATCAACGCCGACACCGGCACCGCCTTCCGCATCAACCTGCTGGACCAGGACAGCGAAAACGCCGGCCGCGACGTGGTCAAGAACAAGCGCTGGGGCGTGGCGCCATCGGTCGCCTTCGGCCTGAACGGTCCTACCCGCGTCTACCTGAACTACTACCACGTCAAGCAGGACAACATCCCTGACGGCGGCGTGCCGACCATCGGTCTGCCGGGCTACACCGCGCCAGCCACCACCGCCGCCGTGGCCAACATGACCACCGCGCCGATGGTCGATCCGGAGAACTTCTACGGCACCCGCCTCGATCACGACAACGTCACCGCCGACATGGCCACCGTCAAGGTCGAGCACGACTTCGCCGGCGGCGCCAAGCTGGCCAACACCAGCCGCTACGGCCGTAACAAGCAGGACTACATGCTGACCGCGTTCATGATGACCGCTGCCAACATGGGTGGCACCACGACCACCAACTACGACAGCTGGACCATGCGTCGCAGCAATCCGACCTTCAAGGATCAGCAGAACGAAATCCTGACCAACCAGACCACGCTGACCGCCAGCTTCGACACCGGCGCCGTCAAGCACACCGTGGTCGGCGGCATCGAGTTCACCAACGAGAAGCAGACCAACTACACGCTGGCGCTGGCCACCGGCCAGGCCCTGCCGGTCGCCAACTTCTACCACCCGAACGTCAACGACGTCGCCAACGTCAGCTATGCCCGCACCGGCGCCCGCAACCAGGGCGAGATCAGCACCCAGAGCGCCTATGTGTTCGACACCATCAAGTACGGCGACTGGATCTTCAACGCCGGCGCCCGCATGGACCACTTCAACCTGGACTTCAGCGCCATCACCGCCACCAACACCGTGACCGCGATGAGCGTGGGCGACAATCTGTGGACCGGCAAGCTATCGGCGCTGTACAAGCCGACCGCCGACAGCAGCGTGTACGCCCTGGTGGGCAGCTCGAAACTGCCGCCTGGCGCCGGCAACTTCACGCTGAGCACCAGCGCCACCAGCGCCGCCAATCCGAAGTTCGAGCCGCAGGAAACCAAAAACTACGAGCTGGGCACCAAATGGGACCTGCTGGACCAGAAACTGTCGCTGACCGGCGCCGTGTTCCGCACCGTGGTCAAGAACGAGGTCGAAGTCGATCCGACCAACACCGCCGTGGCCTACCAGAACGGCAAGAAGCGCGTGCAGGGTATTGAACTGGGCGTGGTTGGCGCCATCACCAGGGAATGGCTGGTCACCGCCGGCTACACCCGCCAGTCGACCAGCGTCGAAGTGGGCCGCACCATCACCGCCAGCGGCGAGAACCAGCTGACCTACACGCCTAAGCAGGCGTTCACCGCCTGGACCACCTACACGCTGCCGTTCGGCCTGCAGGTAGGCGGCGGCGCCCGCTTCAGCGACAAGCTGGCGCGCGGCACCGACGGCGCCATCGGCACCCCGAAATACGCCGATTCGTACTGGGTCTTCGACGCCATGGCCGCGTACACGATCAACAAGCACGTCGACCTGCGCCTGAATGTCTACAACCTGGGTGACAAAGAGTACGTGCAAGCGATCAACAAATCGGGTTATCGTTACACCCCGGGCACCCCGCGCTCGGCCAGCCTGACCGCGAACTTCAAGTTCTAAGCAGCGGTACCCGATTCCGTGTTGCTGGCCTCGCCGCTACGCTTGCCGCGTAGCGGCGAGGTTTTTTGCTTTGTAGGAGTTTCATCATGATGTTGCACATCCCCGGCGTGCTGACGCCCGAGCAGGTGGCCGACATGCGCCGCCGCCTCGACGCCTCGGACTGGATCGACGGCCGCGCCACCGTCGGCGCGCAGGGCGCCAAGGTCAAGCAAAACCGCCAGCTGCCGGAAACGTCGCCGCTGGCGCTGGAACTGGGCCAGGTCATCCTCGACGCGCTCAACCACCACCCGCTGTACTTCGCGGCGGCGCTGCCGCTGCGCACCATTCCGCCGCTGTTCAACAGCTACGCCGGCGGCCAGCATTACGGCGCGCACGTCGACGGCGCCATGCGCCGCATCCCCGGCAGCGGCCAGTGGGTGCGCACCGACGTCTCGACCACGGTGTTCCTGTGCGAGCCGGACGAATACGACGGCGGCGAGCTGATCGTCACCGACGCCTATGGCGAGCACGAGGTCAAGCTGCCGGCCGGCGACGCCATCCTCTACCCGTCGACCAGCATCCACCGCGTCGAGCCGGTCACGCGCGGGGCCCGCGTGTGCTCGTTCCTGTGGTCGCAAAGCATGGTGCGCGACGACATGCGGCGCGGCATGCTGCTGGAGCTGGACCAGAACATCCAAAGCCTGCGCGCGCGCCTCGGCGACTGCCCGGAACTGGTCGGCCTCACCGGCCACTACCACAATCTGCTGCGGCAGTGGAGCGAGGCCTGACCAGGCGTGCAACGATGCTGGCGTAAAAACAGCGCCAGCTGTTCCGGCAGCGTAGCGGCTGACATGCACTATACTCGCCGTCATTTTCTGCCGATACTGACGCGACATGACCTTCCTCTCCGCTAACCTCGCAGCGCCAGCCCGTATTCGTCGCCGCCAGACCCTGGCCCTGGTGCTGCTGGTGGTCTGCGGCATCATCAACTACCTGGACCGCGCCACGCTGGCGGTGGCCAATGAATACATCCGCGCCGATCTTGGCCTTTCGCTTGGGCAGATGGGCCTGCTGCTGTCGGCGTTCTCGTGGAGCTATGCGCTGTGCCAGCTGCCAGTGGGCGCGCTGGTCGACAAGATCGGCCCGCGCTGGCTGCTCGGCGCCGGCCTGGTGGTGTGGTCGCTGGCGCAGGCGGCCGGCGGCTTTGCCGCCACGTTCGGCTATTTCGTCATCGCCCGCATCGCGCTCGGCATCGGCGAGGCGCCGCAGTTCCCGGCGGCCGCGCGCGTGGTCAGCAACTGGTTCCCGATCCGCGCGCGCGGCACGCCGACCGGCATCTATAACTCGGCCTCGCCGCTGGGCGTGGCGCTGGCGCCGCTGCTGCTGGCACCGCTGATCGCTTCCACCAGCTGGCACTGGGCCTTCTTCGTCACCGGCGCCATGGGCATCGTCGCCGCGCTGGTGTGGGTCGGCCTGTACCGCGATCCGGTGCGCGCCGAATTGACGGCCGAGGAGCGCGCCTACCTTGAGGTGGACGCCGTCAGCGCGGCGGCGCCCAAGGCCGGCTTCGCGTCGTGGCTGGCCCTGTTCCGCTACCGCGTAACGTGGGGCATGATGCTCGGCTTCTTCGGCTCGGTGTACCTGAACTGGGTGTACCTGACCTGGCTGCCGGGCTATCTGCGCGCCGAGCGCCATATGGACCTGGCGTATGCCGGCATCGCCGCGTCGGTGCCGTTCATGTGCGGCTTTGCCGGCGCGCTGATCGCCGGCTGGGCGTCCGACCGCGTGGCGCGCGCTGCCGCTTCGCCGGTCAGCGGCCGCCGCAACGCGGTCGTGGTGTCGACGCTGGGCATGGTGGCCTTTACCATTCCTGCGGCGCTGGTCGACAGCAACGTGGTGGCGGTGGCGTGCATTTCGCTCGTCATCTTCCTGGCCAACGCGTCGTCGGCCTGCGCCTGGTCGCTGGCGACGGTGGCGGCGCCGCCGTCGCGCGTCGCCTCGCTGGGCGCGTTGCAGAACTTCGGCGGCTTCCTCGGCGGTGCGCTGGCGCCCATCCTCACCGGCTATATCGCCCAGACCTGGTCCTTCGTGCCGGCGCTGCTGACCGGCGCCGGCATCGCCTTCCTGGGCGCGATGTCCTACCTGTTCCTGGTGACCAGGCCGATTCCGGAATAACTTGCGGACGCGGCCAGGCTGAATATATACTTCGTATACGTTTCGTATATAGAGGTAGCCATGGGTATTGTGAACATCGACGAGGACCTGCACGACCAGATCCGCAAGGCCAGCGCGGTCTCGTGCCGTTCGATCAACGCGCAGGCGGCGTTCTGGATCAAGGTCGGCATGCTGGCCGAGACCAATCCGACGCTGTCATTCAACGACATCATCGCGCGCGAGCTGCACGCGGCCGGGGTCGATGCGCGCCACCTGAAAGCGGTGGCGACGTGACCAAGCGGCCGGCGGAAATCGCGCTGATGGCCGAGTCGGGCCGCCTGCTGGCCAGCGTCTTCAGCCGGCTCGACCAGCTGGACCTGATCGGCATGTCGACCATGCAGGTCAACGAGCTGGTCGACAGCTTCATCGTCAATCAACTGCAGGCGCGGCCGGCCAGCAAAGGGCAGTACGGCTACGCCTACGCGCTGAACGCGTCGCGCAACCACGTAGTGTGCCATGGCGTGCCGGCCGACAGCGATATCCTGCAAGACGGCGATATCGTCAACTTCGACATCACGCTGGAGAAAAACGGCTATATCGCCGACTCCAGCAAGACCTATCTGGTTGGCGCCGTCGCGCCGGCGGCGCAGCGGCTGGTGCAAATCACCTACGAGGCGATGTGGAAGGGCATCCAGGCGGTGCGCCCGGGCGCGCAGCTCGGCGATATCGGCTATGCGATCCAGCGCTACGCCCAGCGCCACGGCTATTCCGTGGTGCGCGAGTACTGCGGCCACGGCATCGGCCGCGAAATGCACGAGCCGCCGCAGGTGCTGCACTGGGGCCGCCCCAAGACCGGCCTGATCCTGCGTGAAGGCATGGTGTTCACCATCGAGCCGATGATCAACGAAGGCCGCCACGCCTGCCGCACCGAGGACGATGGCTGGACCGTGGTGACCGCCGACGGCAAGCTGTCGGCGCAGTTCGAGCATACGGTGGCGGTCACCGGCAGCGGCGTGCGCGTGCTGACGCTGCGTCCGGGCGAAACCGCGCTGCCGGCTTAGCGCTTGCCGCGGAAGGCGATGCGCTGGCGACTCACACCCTGGGTGACAAAGTCGGCATCGTCCGGAATTGGCGTGACAAAAAAGTCCCACTCAAAAATCGGCAGGAAGTTGAATTTCTTCGAGCGGAATATCCAGCGATTCCGCTTGAGCTCACTGTAACGGTCGCCCTTGAATTCGCGGTGCACCTGGGTGAACGGCAACAGGTGCTCGGCGAAGTCGGGGAAGTGCAGCGAGGGATTGTCGTCCTTGAATTTTTGGAAGCTATCGAACTGATCGCGGCAAATGACCTGGATCGCCGTTTCAGGAAAGTTATTGTGCTCTGTCCACAGGACATGCCATCCGCTCTGCGCCTGATTAATGAAATCGACCAGCCGCTGGCTCAGCAGGAATGCGTCCGACTCGATGTGCACGATCTTGTCCGCACCCAGCTCCTTGGCCACCGCAAGTGAATGCATGAAGCTGCGCCACCAGCCTGGGTAGTCCTTGATGTTCTGCCGGCCCAAATTGTTATCGAAGCGGATAATCAAATGCTCGTCGCGCTCGGCCGCCAACGGCGCGGCTGCCGACACTGTCTTGATGACGTCAGCCGGCGGCAGGAACGGCGAGCCGTCGTCGATCATTATCTTTTTAAACGCGTCCAGCGGCAGGTCGCGGTAGTAATCGAGCCAGCGCTGATAACGGCATTCCCACGCCTTGCTGTCCTTCATGAAGCTGGTACAAAATACGATTGTTTTCATTAATACTTACCATCTACCAGGAGTGTTTTACTCTACCGTCACCGACTTGGCCAGGTTGCGCGGCTTGTCGACATCGGTGCCGCGCGCAACGGCGGCGTGGTAGGCCAGCAGTTGCAGCGAGACCACGTGCAGGATCGGCGACAGCAGGCCGTAGTGTTCCGGCAGGCGGATCACGTGCACGCCTTCGCCCGAGGTGATGCGCGAGTCGACGTCGGCAAAGACGTACAGCTGGCCGCCGCGCGCGCGCACTTCCTGCATATTCGATTTCAGCTTTTCAATCAGCGCGTCGTTCGGCGCCACCGTGACCACCGGCATCTCTTCCGTCACCAGCGCCAGCGGGCCGTGCTTCAGTTCGCCGGCCGGATAGGCTTCGGCGTGGATGTAGGAAATCTCCTTGAGCTTGAGCGCGCCTTCGAGCGCGATCGGGTAGTGCATGCCGCGGCCGAGGAACAGCGCGTTTTCCTTGCGCGCGAAATCTTCGGCCCAGGCGATGATCTGCGGCTCCAGCGCCAGCACCGAGGCGATCGCCACCGGCAGGTGGCGCATGGCTTTCAGGTGCCTGGCTTCCTCCTCGTCCGTCAGGCGACCGTTGACTTGCGCCAGCGACAAAGTCAGCAGGAACAGCGCGGCCAGCTGCGTGGTGAAGGCCTTGGTCGAGGCCACGCCGACTTCGACGCCGGCGCGGGTGATGTAGGCCAGCTTGCATTCGCGCACCATGGCGCTGGTGGCGACGTTGCAGATGGTCAGCGTGTGTTCCATGCCCAGCGCGCGCGCGTGCTTGAGCGCGGCCAGCGTGTCGGCCGTTTCGCCGCTTTGCGAGATGGTGACCACCAGCGTGTTCGGGTGCGGCACGCTGTCGCGGTAGCGGTATTCGGAGGCGATCTCGACGTTGACCGGAATCCTGGCCACCGATTCGATCCAGTATTTGGCGGTCAGGCCCGAGTAGTAGCTGGTGCCGCAGGCGAGGATCAGCACGCGGTCGATCTGCTTGAAGACGTTGTAGGCGCCGTCGCCAAACAGCTCGGGCATGACGCCGGTGACGCCTTCCAGCGTGTCGCCGATGACGCGCGGCTGCTCGAAGATTTCCTTCTGCATGTAGTGGCGGTACGGGCCCAGCTCGGCCGCGCCGGTGTGTGCCTGCACGGTTTTGACGTCGCGCTGCGCCGGCTTGCCGTGGCTGTCGACGATCCACACGCGCCCCAGTTGCAGGTCGACCACGTCGCCTTCTTCGAGGTAGATGATCTGGTCGGTGGTGCCGGCCAGCGCCATGGCGTCGGAGGCAACGAAGTTTTCGCCATTGCCGATGCCGACAATCAGCGGCGACCCCTGGCGCGCAGCCACCACGCGGTGCGGCTCTTCGCGGCAGAACACGGCGATGGCGTAGGCGCCGGTGAGGCGCTTGACGGCCTGCTGCACGGTGTCGAACAGGTCGCCGTTGTACATGTGGTCGACCAGGTGGGCGATGACTTCGGTGTCGGTCTGGCTCTGGAAGACATAGCCGAGCGCGCTCAGTTCGGCGCGCAGCTCATCGTGGTTTTCAATGATGCCGTTGTGCACCAGCGCGATGCGCGCGGCGTCCGCCGACGGCGAGAAGTGCGGGTGGGCGTTGTGCGAGGCCGGCGCGCCGTGCGTGGCCCAGCGGGTGTGGGCGATGCCGGTGAAGCCTTGCAGGTGGGCGTCGTGGATTTGCGCTTCCAGGTCGGCCACGCGCGAGGTGCTGCGCGAGCGTTGCAACTGGCCGTTCACGTGCAGGGCGACGCCGCAGGAGTCGTAGCCGCGGTATTCCAGGCGTTTGAGGCCCTCAACCAAGATGGGAGTGATGTTGCGTTGCGCTACCGCGCCGACGATGCCGCACATAAGTTACCTCGTGAATTTAAGTTTAGAAGTCATCGTAGAGCAGGAGCGATGAAATATGCTTTCCAATTAGATTGATATTTGGCATAAAATTTCAACATACGGAACCAATGAAATAATATTTCACGAAAACTCTATGGATGAAATAGATCGTCGCATTCTGAACGCTCTTCAGATTGATGCCTCGCAAACGAATGCGGAACTGGCTGCTGCCGTGCACGTGTCGCCGCCGACCTGCCTGCGGCGGGTCAAGCATTTGCGCGAAAGCGGGGTGATCCAGCGCGAGGTGGCCATCGTGGCGCCGGAGAAGGTCGGCGCCAGCCTGACGGCGCTGGTGGAAATCTCGCTGGATGTCCAGGCCGCCGAGCGCATGACGGCGTTTGAGGTGCTGGTGGCCGATGAGGCGGTCGTGCTGCAATGCTACCGCGTGGCGCCGGGTCCGGATTTCGTGCTGGTGGTGCAGGTGGCGGACATGCCGGCCTATCACGCGCTGGCGCACCGCCTGTTCGCCAGCCATGCGAATGTGCGGAATGTGAAGGCTTACTTCTCCACTTTCCGCAGCAAATTCGAAACCCGCATTGCTGTGTGAACAAAGTTATACACGCTTATCCAAGCGATAAAAACAGCTTATCCGCATGCTTATACATGGCTTATACAGCGGTTTTCCTCAGCTTATACACCCGCTTCTCCACGTATTTTACACACGGTTAATCACAACTTTATCCACAAGCGGGATCAGAAGCTGACGGTCAGGGTCAGGCTGACATTGCGCGGCTCGCCCCAGAATACGCCGTCGTAGAAGCCGATGTTGCGGTAGTAGTGCTTGTCGGTCAGGTTGCTGATGTTTAATTGGGCACGCAGCTTGCGGTTGATCTCGTACCCGGCAAATACACTCAGCAAAGAATAGCCGCCTTGCCGGATCTTCGATACTTCGCCTGCCGGGGCGGTGGGACGGCCGTACCAGGATTCGCTCCAGGTCGAGCTTTGCGCCTGCACGCTGCCACCGACCTTCAGCCCGGGCAGCACGCTGTCCAGCTTGTACGAACTGGTCAGGCGGACCAGATGACGCGGCTGCGTTGGCTCGCCGCGCTCGCCTTCGGCAGTGGCCACGTGCAGATAGGTGTAGCCGCCGGCGACGTTCCAGTTCGGCGTAATCCGGCCCGAAACGTCGAATTCGACGCCCTTGGCGGTCAGGCCGTCGCCGTCGGCCACGTAGGCGTTGCCGCCATCGGGCAACAGGAAGCCGGCCGGCACCGAACGGTCCAGCACGGCGAGGTTTTTCTTCAGCGTGCGGAACACGGCGGCCGAGGCGTTCAGCTTCTTGTCGAAGAATTCGCCTTTGATGCCGAGTTCGCTGTTGGTGCCGGTTTCCGGGTCCAGCAGGCGGTTGTTCTTGTCCTTCGAGGTTTGCGGATTGAACAGCGAGGTGTAGCTGGCGTACAGCGACATCTGCTGGTTGAGGTCGTAGACCAGGCCGACATACGGCGTGATTTCATCGCTGGTTTTTTGCAGGTTGCTGCTGCCGGTGAATTTGCCGCTGGCGTCGAAGGCGGAATCCTCGGTGCGGTAGTTGCTGATGCGCGCGCCGGTAATCACGGTCAGCGGCTCGCTCAGGCTGAAGCGGCCGGCCACATAGGCGCCTCCCTGCCTGACTTCGGTTTCAGTATGCGTGCCGTCCGGCGTGAAGCTTGGCTTGGGAATATTGCCGGTCCAGTTGCGGTAGTCGGGAATCGCGGCCGGATACAGCACGGTCGAGGTGCCGCCCTGGCTGCTGTTGACCTGTTTGCCGCCGTTCCAGCCGACGATCAGCGTGTGCTGGCGGCCGAGCAGCGCGAACGGGCCGGTCGCATAGAGGTCGTAGTTGTCGTAGATGGCTTTGCCTTCGCCCCAGACGCCGGTCCACAAGCGCATGCCGGCGCCGGTGGCCGGATTCGGATAGCCGGCGCCGCCATTGGCCACGGTGGTGTTGTTGCGGCTGTCGGTGCGGGCGTAGCCTACGTGCAGCTTCCAGCCGTTGCCGAAGCGCTGGTCGATCGAGGCGAAGGCCGTGTGCTGCTTGTTGGCCCAGGTGCTCCACGGCGTGGTCAGCGTGAAGTTGCGCGGCAGGCTGGCCACCGTGCCGTCGAAGTTCCAGTAGGGCACTGCCCCCAGGTGGCGCCGGTCGGCTTGTTGCGCTGGAAGTCGATGCCGGCGGTCAGCAGCGTGCCGGGCGTCAGGTCGGCCTCGACAATGGCCAGGCCGACGGTTTTGCGCTCGTGGTACATGTCCATGTAGGAATCGCGGTCCTGGTGGGCGACCGCCACCCGGCTGCGCACCGCGCCGTCGGCCGTCAGCGGCACGGTCAGGTCGACCTCGGCGCGGCGGTCGTCCCAGCGGCGCAGGGCGATGCTGGCGCTGCCGGCCAGCGTTTTGCCGGGACGCTTGCGCACCATGTTGACGGCGGCCGACGGGTCGCCGGTGCCGCCCATCAGGCCGGTGGCGCCGCGCACCACTTCTACGCGGTCGTACAGCACCGTGTCCGACAGCGGCGCGTTGCTACCCTGCGGCATGCCGTCAATCTGGAAGTTGTTGATGGAGAAGCCGCGCGCGTAGAAGTTGGTGCGCTCGGTATCGGCCTGGCCGATCATGACGCCGGTGGTCAGGCCCAGCGCTTCGTCGATGCGGGTCAGGCCGAGGTCGTCCATGAAGGCGCGCGTGACCACGCTGACCGATTGCGGCGTGTCGCGGACCGACATTTCCATGCGGGTCGAGGTGCGGGCTGAACCGGCCGAATAGGAATCGTCTCCGGTGTTCTGGCCTTTCACTTCGACCTTGGTGATCTGTTCTTCGTCATCGGCGGCAAAGGCCGGAAAGGCGGCGCCCAGCGCCAGCGCCAGTGCGGTGATGTGCAGCTTGTGATGCATCTTGCATTCCCTTTTGTTGTGATTGGTAACCAGTAAGACCGGCGAGATCACAAAAGGGGACAGGCTTTATGCGCTCGCCATCAGACACTGCATGAAGGCGGCAGCCATGTAGCGCTTGACGGTGCGCACGGTGACGCCGAGGCGGACGCCGATGTCGCTGTAGCCGAGGCCCTCCAGCTGCGACAGCAAAAACGCTTCGCGCGCCTTGGGCGGCAGGCCGTCCAGCATGCGGTCGATGTCGTGCAGCGATTCGAGGATCAGCGCCCGTTCTTCCGGCGACGGCGTATGGCAGGGCGGCAGCTGGGCCAGCACTTCGAGGTAGGCGCGCTCCAGCGATTGCCGTTCGGCATAGTTGATCAGCAGGCGGTGGGCCACCGTGGCCAGGTAGGCGCGCGGCTCGCGCATCTGCCGGCAGCAGTGCTCGGGCTGGCACAGGATACGGACGAAGGTTTCCTGCGCCAGGTCGGCCGCATGGTCGGCGCCGTTGACCTTGCGGCGCAGCCAGCCGACCAGCCAGCTATGGTGGGCGGCGTACAGGGTGCTGACGTCGGAGCGGGGCGCGTTCTGATGCACAACTTGCCATTTATTGAATGAGAATTATTCTCATCGTAGCATTTTTGGCACTGGCTGGCCAATTCTGTTGTTTATCCCCCAGTTATCCTCCCACTATCCAAGCGGTTTTCCCCAGCCTTATGCACAGCGGTTTTCTCGGCAGAAAAGTTATCCGCCAGTTATCCGGCGCTTATCCAGCACTTGCTCAAGGGCTTACGCACAGAGTTATGCACATTTGCTGAAAAAGCAGGCTTACGGGCAACGCGCAGGGCGACAGGCAGACGCGGTATACCTCGCTTGCAAGTAAATGGCTTACTTACGCACCTGTTTTCCCGTTGCTATGCAGGGCTTACTCACATATTTATCCACAAATAAAACGGCGCCCGCAGGCGCCGTGGAGCAAGCCGGGAGAGGTCCCGCTTATTTTTTGATCTTGACCGGACGGGTCCAGTTTTCGATGGTGATCTGGCGCGGACGCGAAACCGTCAACTTTCCGGCCGGCGCATCCTTGGTCAGCGTGGTGCCGGCGCCCAGCGTGGCGCCCTTGCCGACGGTGACCGGCGCCACCAGCTGGCTGTCGCTGCCGATGAAGGCGTCGTCCTCGATGACGGTGCGGAACTTGTTGGCGCCGTCGTAATTGCAGGTGATGGTGCCGGCGCCGATGTTGACGCGCGAGCCGATGGTGGCGTCGCCGATGTAGGCGAGGTGGTTGGCCTTGCTGTGCGCAGCCACCTGGCCGTTTTTGATTTCCACGAAGTTACCCACATGGACGTCTTCCGCCAGCACCGTGCCCGGGCGCAAGCGCGCATACGGGCCGATCAGCGATGCCTCGCCGACCACCGCTTCCTCGATATGGCAGAACGGCTTGATCTGCGCGCCGGCCAGGATGCGGGCGTTGACGATGACGTTGTGGGCGGCGATGTGCACGCCGTCGCCGATTTCCACCTTGCCTTCAAACACGCAACCGACGTCGATGGTGACGTCGCGGCCGCAGACCAGTTCGCCACGGACATCGATGCGCGCCGGGTCCAGCAGCGTGACGCCCTGTTCCAGCAAGCGGTTGGCGATGTTGCGCTGGTGGATGCGCTCCAGCTCGGCCAGCTGCACCTTGCTGTTGACGCCGGCGACTTCCCACTGCGCCGCCGGCTGCGCCGACACCACCGGCACGCCATCGGCCACGGCCAGCGCGACGATATCGGTCAGGTAGTACTCGCCCTGGGCGTTCTCGTTCTTGATCGCGCCCAGCCATTGTTTGAGGCGCCTGGTCGGCGCGACCATGATGCCGCTGTTGATTTCCTTGATGGCGCGTTCGGCCTCGCTGGCGTCTTTTTGCTCGACGATGCGCACAATGTGGCCGTTCTCACGGACGATTCTGCCCAAACCGGTAGGATCGTCTTGTTCGACAGTCAAAATGCCCAGCTTGTCGGTGCCGGCGGCGTCGATCAGCGCCCGCAGCGAGGCGGCGCTGGTCAGCGGCACATCGCCGTACAGGATCAGCGTCGGGACGTTGTCGTCCAGCTCAGGCAGGCCCTGCATGACGGCGTGGCCGGTGCCCAGCTGCTGCTGCTGCAAGGCGGCGGCGACCGGCTCCGGCTGCCTGGCGAGCAAGGCCTGTACCGCTGCGGCGCCATGCCCGTAAATCACGCATAATCGGCTGGCGGACAGGCTACGCGCGGTGTCCAGCACATGCTGCAACAGCGGCTTGCCCGCCAATGGGTGTAACACTTTCGGCAGCGCGGACTGCATGCGCTTGCCCATGCCGGCAGCGAGGATAACGACGTTCATAGAGGTGCCAAAAGAGAGTGAGTGTAAATGCAAAAGTCTAACATGCCCCTGCCAGGCCGCCGGACGCTTTACGGCCTGTTGCTGATCGTTCTCATGTCCGTGCTGGCCGCCTGCAGTTCGCTGCGCCTGGCCTACAACAACGGCGATACGCTGCTGTACTGGTGGCTGAACGGCTATGTCGACCTGAACTCGGACCAGAAGGGCTGGGTCAAGGAAGATATCGACAAGCTCATCCACTGGCACCGCCAGACGCAGCTGCAAGACTACATCCAGATCCTGCAGACCGCGCAGCGCCAGCTGAGCGCCGGTCCGAGCCAGGCGGACCTGCAAAACGACTATGACGAAATCAAGAAGCGCACCGAGTCGCTGCTGTTGAAGGCGACGCCGGAACTGGCCGAGCTGGCGCGCTCGCTGCAACCGGAGCAGATCGCGACGCTGGAGCGCAAGTTCGCCGCCAACAACGCCGAGTTCCGCAAGAAGAACATGCGCGGCGACAAGGAAGCGCAGCAGCGCTACCGTTTCAAGAAGTCAATGGAGCAGTTCGAGCTGTGGTTCGGCAACTTCAGCGACGAGCAGGAGGCCCAGATCCGCAAGGCCTCGGACGCCCGCCCGCTGGACAATGAAATCTGGCTCGACGAGCGCACCCGCCGGCAAAACAGTATCCTGGCGCTGGTGCGCCGCGTGCAAAGCGAGAAGCTGAGCAAGGAAGCGACCCAGGCGGAAATTCAGAAGCTGATCAAGGACGGTTTCCGCCGCCTCGACAATTCCGAGCGCAAGGCTTTCTTCGACGCCGCCGAGGAAGCCAATATCAAGCTGGTGCTAACGGTCATCAATCTGTCGACGCCAGTGCAAAAAGCCCATGCGCAGAAACGCATGCAGGGCTGGATCGACGACTTCCGCAGCCTGGCGGCGGACCAGCGATAGGTGGCTCTATGGTATGATGGCCTGTTGAATCAATGACTTAGAACACAGCCTCATGCCAAGAAAGCCGCTCAGCAAGCCAGCCAAACCCGCCAAGGTCCCGGTCCACGGTCCGCAGCACGCCAACCAGGTCCGCATCATCGGCGGCCAGTGGAAGCGCACGCCGCTGCCGGTGCTGAGCGCGCTTGGCCTGCGGCCGACGCCGGACCGTGTGCGCGAGACGGTGTTCAACTGGATCAATCACCAGCGCGACGGCTATTGGGCCAACGCGCAAGTGCTGGACCTGTTCGCCGGCAGCGGCGCGCTGGGCTTCGAGGCGGCCAGCCGTGGCGCGCAAGCTGTGACCATGATCGACAGCAACGCGCAAGTGACGCGCCAGCTGGACGAGATCAAGACCAGGCTCAAGGCCGACAATGTGCAGATCATGCGCGGCGACGCCCTGTCGGTGGCGCAATCGGCCGCAGCGCGCGGCCAGACATACGACCTGATCTTCCTCGACCCGCCGTACCAGCAGAACTTCCTGGAAAAATCGCTGCCGCTGGCCGCCAGGCTGCTGAAAGAGGGCGGGCTGGTGTACGCCGAATCCGGGCTGGCGCTGGAGTTCGCCGACGGCGAGGCGCCAGAGTGGATGGCTGGCTGGGAGATCGTCCGCGCCGACAAGGCCGGGATGGTGTTCTTCCACTTATTAAAATATACAGCCTAAGCCACGTTAAAATACGCAGCCTTAGCCACGTCATTCCCGCGAAGGCGGGAATCCATACTCCGTGTGCCGATGTGGCGTTCCATGGATTCCCGCCTGCGCGGGAATGACGGGTAGGCTAAGTCAACCGTATTAGCGCCTAAAATCGCCTCAAGTTAAGGCAATTTTAAGTAAAACCGCTTTTTCAGGCATAATGCGCGTTCTATATTGGTGCATCTGCAGGGAGCCGCAATGGTAGTAGCTGTTTATCCAGGAACTTTCGATCCGCTGACCCGTGGTCACGAGGATCTGGTGCGTCGCGCATCGGGTCTGTTCGACACGCTCGTGGTCGGTGTCGCTGACAGCCAGAACAAGAAACCGTTCTTCTCGCTGGATGAGCGCCTGGAGATTGCCAACGAAGTCCTCGGCCATTATCCGAACGTCAAGGTGGAGAGCTTCTCCGGCCTGCTGAAGGATTTCGTGCGCGACCACGACGCGCGCGTCATCGTGCGCGGCCTGCGCGCCGTCTCCGACTTCGAGTACGAGTTCCAGATGGCGGGCATGAACCGCTATTTGCTGCCGGACGTCGAAACCATGTTCCTGACGCCGTCCGACCAGTATCAATTCATCTCCGGCACCATCGTGCGCGAAATCGCCATGCTGGGCGGGGATGTGTCCAAGTTTGTATTCCCATCGGTGGACCGTTGGCTGCAGAAGAAAATCGCCGCCAACAAGAACGCCGACCAGCCAAAGTAAGCGAGCTGAATCATGGCCTTAATGATTACCGACGATTGTATTAATTGCGACGTGTGCGAGCCGGAGTGCCCGAACGACGCGATCTACATGGGCGCGGAAATTTACGAAATCAATCCGGACAAGTGCACCGAGTGCGTCGGCCACTTCGACGAGCCGCAGTGCCAGCAGGTCTGCCCGGTCAGCTGCATCCCGTTCAATCCGGAGTTCCGCGAGACCAAGGACCAGCTGTTCGCCAAGTTCGAGCTGTTGCAGGCCGCCAAGGCCTGAGCGTCGTTCCCGCGCAGGCGGGAATCCATGCTGAGTGAGCTGGCACGCGTCCTATGGATTCCCGCCTGCGCGGGAATGACGTGCACGGTGGTATAGTCGGGTCACATCCATACCGGAGACCCTCATGAACCGTAGAACCACCCTGCACGCCCTGGCCGCGGCCGCGCTGTTTGCAGCCATGCCTTCCTTCGCCTTTGCCGCGGTCGACGTGGCCGGGGTCAAATTCGACGACACCATCACAGTCGCCGGCCAGCCGTTGAAGCTGAACGGCGCCGGCGTGCGCACCAAGGTCATCTTCAAGGTCTACGCCGCCGGTCTGTACCTGACGGAAAAGAAAACCACCGTGCCCGAGGTGCTGGCGGCGCCAGGCCCGCGCCGGGTGGCCATCACCATGCTGCGCGAAGTCAGCTCGGACGATTTCGGCAAGGCCTTCACCGACGGCATCAATGCCAACACCAGCAAGGAAGACCGCAACAAGATCCTGCCGCAGATTATGAAGTTCGGCGAAGTGTTCGCGCAGACGCCGGTGCTGAAGAAGGGCGACCAGTTGTCGCTGGACTGGACGCCGAACGAGGGCACCCAGTGCTACCTGAATGGAAAGAAAATCGGGGAATTGATGCCGGATGTGGCGTTCTACAACGCCGTCCTGCGCATCTGGCTCGGTGATAAGCCGGCCGACAGTTCGCTCAAGCCGGCGCTGCTCGGCGAAAAGTAATGCTGCGTCGCAGTATCAGGCCCGCGTCGCCAGCTGGCGGCGCTGTTCGCGGCTCATTTTCGGCTTGACCACCAGCACGGCGGCACGGGCCAGGCCCAGCAGCAGCGGCCTGAACAGCACAATCAAACCGCCGCTCACAGCGATCAGCAGCGCCAGCTTGATGGCGGCGAACACAGAAAAATCTTGTAATGCGGAAATCATGATGGACACAGTTTAGTTGTAGCCTTAGAATCTGCTATAACTATAGTGCGCCGCAACATAACTATCCAATTGCGATTCCCGATAACAATTATGCGTTTCGTGAATGCACTGTGCTATCGTCATTTCTCCAACATCTTTCCCTGAGCCGCCATGAGCTTTCTGACGCTGGACCTGAACTTGCTGCGCGTTTTCGACGCCGTGATGACAGAGCAAAATCTGACACGTGCCGCCGGCCACCTGGCCATGACGCAGCCTGCCGTTTCCAACGCCATCAAGCGCCTGCGCGAGAGCCTGGGCGATGAGCTGCTGATCCGCACCGCCTACGGCGTGAAGCCGACGCCACGCGCCGAATCGCTGTGGCCGTCCGTGCGCAGCGCGCTGGCCAGCCTGGAAGCGGCGGTGGCGCCAGAAACCTTCGATGTGTCCGCCGCGCACGCCACCTTCCGGATGGCGATGGCCGACGCCACCGCCGCCATGTGGCTGCCGTCGCTGATGCGTTCGATCGAGAGCGAGGCGCCGGGCATCAATGTGCGCATGGTGCCGCTGACCACGCGCGAGCCGCGGCCGATGCTGCTGCGCGGCGATATCGATCTGGCGGTCGGCTTCTTCCCGGGCGTGGCGGCGCAGCTGTCGTATGAAACCGGTTCGCCGATCCGTCACGAGCGTTTGTACTCGGGCAAGTACGTGTGCGTGATGCGCCGCGATCACCCGCTGGCCAAGGTCGAGCTGAATCTGGATAACTATTGCGCAGCGAATCACCTGCTGGTGAGTTTCTCCGGCCGTGCGCACGGCCTGGTGGACGAGGCGTTGGCGCAGTTGCAGCGCGAACGCCGCATTCTGCTGACGGTCAACCAGTTCTTCACCGCCGGCCGCGTCGTGGCCAACTCCGACCTGGTGACGGTGCTGCCGCGCCACCTGATCGCGGCAACCGGTATGACCGACGCGCTGGTGCACAAGGAATTGCCGTTCCAGCTGCCGGCGGTCCACCTCGACATGCTGTGGCACGAGCGCGATGCGCGCAGCCCGGCGCACAAGTGGCTGCGCACCCATCTGGAAAAGATGAATACGCAGACGCAGCGCGCGGTGAACACCGCGCCGGCGCCGACCCAGGCGCCAGCCTCAACCCGCTAACCGTCATTCCGCATCGGCGGACCGCCGCGCAGGCGGGAATCCATGCTGAGCACGCGTTCTATGGATTCCCGCCTCCGCGGGAATGACGAGTTAGTGGCTGGAGCGGTAGCCAATGCGGAAACCGCCCCAATGCTTGCCATCCACATAAATCGGCGCGGACAGGTCGTGCATCACCTCGCCGGTATCCCGCTTATACGTCTGTAGCAGGAACGGCTTGGTATTCGAGCCGCAGCGCTTGCCCGTGCGGTCGCTGAAAATCCGCTTGGTACGGTTATTGACGATATCGACATCGTAATTCCCCGTCAACGGCTGCGAAAACTTCTTATTATGCGTGGGGAAATAGCCGTTGTTATCGACCGCGCCGGCATACGCCAGCTGCGGCATCGCCTGCAGCAAGCCTTCCTGCAACGGCGGCAGCACGCGGTCGGTGAAATCGTCAAAGCGGGTCTTGTGCTTGGGCGGATCGGTATCCGGAATCGGCGTGTACTTGCGGTCCCACAACGCTTCCGCCGAAATCTGCCCGCTGGCGATGGCGCGCTCGAAAATCCTGCCGACCTCCGCCGCCGCCCGCTGCGCCGCCACGCGGATATCGTCATGCGAAGTCGCGATCGACGACTCGCCCAGCGCGCCGGTGATGATTTCCGCCCGTTCCGCCAGCGCCATCGCCGAGCTGGCCGCGCGCGGCAATTCCTTCTCGGTGGACAACAAGCTGTCGCGGATGCTGGCGATGGCGTGGGCGATTTCCTCGGTGGTGGCGACGTGCTCGCGCGAGGCGCGCGCGATCTGGCCGATCTCGTCCTCCGACACCCCCGACGATTGCTCGATATTGCCCAACAGCCCGTGCACGGTTTCCACATTGCCGGCCGCCTCGCTGACCTTGACCGCCAGCGAATTCATGCCGGTGGCGGCCTTCTCGGCCTGCTGGTTAATCTCGCGCACCATGGCGCTGATCTCGTCGGTCGCCTCCTTGGTGCGCAGCGCCAGCTGGCGCACCTCGCTGGCCACCACGGCGAAACCGCGGCCCTGTTCGCCGGCGCGCGCGGCCTCGATGGCGGCATTCAGCGCCAGCAGATTAGTGCGCGCGGAAATCTCGCTGATGGCCTCGGTGAAGCCGTAGATTTTGCGGGAGTTGGTTTGCAGCGCGGTCATCACGGCGGCGGCCGTCTGCGCATCCTCGCGCGCGGTGCGGATGCGTTGCAGGCCGTTGTCGGCCTCGGCGCGCCCGGCCACTGTTTCGCCGCGCACCTGGGCGGCGATCTTCGCGGCGCGCTCGGCGTTGGCGGCGATGCGCTCGGTGGTATCGGCATTCTGCGCGGAGCTGTGGACGATGCCGCCGGCGGTGCTGACATCGAGCTCGATTTTCTTTTTGACGGAATCGACGAAGTACGAGGTTTCCGCCGCGCCGATCATGATGGCGTCGATCTCGTCGCCGACGGTATGGGCGAAATGCCGCACGCCGCCCTCGTCGTTGCTCTGGCGCGACGCCCACCAGGCGATGCCGGCGCCGCCCAGCGCGGCCGGTATGGCCGCCGCCACCGGCCCCGCCCCGGCCAGGTTGAACAAGTAAGCGAGGCAGGTTCCACCTGCCGTCGCACCCAAAATCCACAATCCACGTTGCACCAACTTATGCTGCAAAAGCTTCATCTGTCCCCCGTTTAACAACAGGCGCCTTGGGCGTCTCCAAATTTTATTTCTGTGATGCTATTTTATGGGCAACTTGGTGGTATTCTTAACTTCTTCCATCACAGCATAGGTGTGTGTTTCACGGACACCTTTCTGAAGCAGGGTTTTACCCAGGAACTCGCGGTAGGCCGCCATGTCCTTGACGCGGGCTTTGACCAGGTAGTCGAAGCCGCCGGCAACCATGTGGCATTCCAGCACTTCCGGGATCACCTGCACGCTGTGCTTGAAGGCGTCGAACACTTCGGGCGTGGTGCGGTCCAGCACCACCTCGATAAAGACCAGCAGGGACACATCCAGCAACTGCGGATTGAGCTGCGCGGTGTAACCCATGATATACCCGGACTCGTGCAGCTTGCGCACGCGTTCCAGGCAAGCGGCGGGCGACAGATTCACCCGCGCGGCCAGCTCCACGTTGGAGATACGGCCATCGCTCTGCAACTCCATCAAGATTTTCTTGCTGATCTTGTCTAACATTTCCGGGAACTCCCAAATAAATATTATTTGGTTAAATTGTCTCACTAAAAACTATCTATTGCTAGCCCCCTGCATTACCAGAATTAATCCGAAAGAATACGCTCTACAATCGAATCATTAGCAGTCCCCAGAAAATCACGCTCGCCAGCCCCGCTGACGGGCGTGTTTTTGTACGTGGACCGGCTCAAAAAATTCTTTCTGAAAGTTCCCATGCAAGCAGTAAAACACTTCCGGTTTCACCCCGTTCGCCGCCTTGCAGGCCGAGATCCTGCGCGACCCGCTGCCGCTGCGCGCGGCAGTCACGGCGGCCTATCGCAAGGACGAAGTCAGCGCCGTTCAATGGCTGCTCGGCCAGTTGCAAAATCACGACGATGTCAGCCTCCAGCAGGCGCAGCAACTGGCGCACAAACTGGTCAGCCAGGTGCGCGCGCAGCGCACCCGCGCCTCCGGCGTGGACGCGCTGATGCACGAGTTTTCGCTGTCCTCAGAAGAGGGCGTGGCGCTGATGTGCCTGGCCGAAGCACTGTTGCGTATTCCCGACAACGCCACCGCCGACCGCCTGATCGCCGACAAAATCAGCAAGGGCGACTGGCGCAAGCACCTCGGCGAGTCGCCGTCGCTGTTCGTCAACGCCGCCACCTGGGGCCTGCTGATCACCGGCAAGCTGGTGTCGACCTCGAGCGAGGCGGGACTGGGCTCGGCGCTGACCAAGCTGATTTCCAAGGGCGGCGAACCGCTGATCCGCAAGGGCGTGGACCTGGCGATGCGCATGCTGGGCAACCAGTTCGTCACCGGCCAGACCATCGACGAGGCGATCAAGAACGGCCAGGCCAACGAGGCGCGCGGCTACCGCTATTCCTACGACATGCTGGGCGAGGCGGCGCTGACCGAAGCGGACGCGCGCAACTACTACGCCTCGTATGAAACCGCGATCCACGCGATCGGCAAGGCCTCGAACGGGCGCGGCATCCGCAACGGCCCCGGCATTTCGGTGAAACTGTCGGCGCTGCACCCGCGCTACAGCCGCGCCCAGCGCGCCCGCGTCATGGAAGAATTGCTGCCGCGCGTGCGCGAACTGGTGCTGCTGGCCAAGCACTACAACATCGGCCTGAACATCGACGCCGAAGAGGCCGACCGCCTGGAGCTGTCGCTGGACCTGATGGAAGCGCTGGCGCACGATCCGGCGCTGGCCGGCTTCGAGGGCATCGGCTTCGTGGTGCAGGCGTACCAGAAGCGCTGCCCGTTCGTCATCGACTACCTGATCGACCTGGCCAGGCGCAGCGGCCGCAAGTTCATGGTGCGCCTGGTCAAGGGCGCCTACTGGGACGCCGAAATCAAGCGCGCCCAGGTGGACGGCATGAGCGGCTATCCGGTCTACACGCGCAAGGTCTACACCGACGTCTCGTACCTGGTGTGCGCGCAGAAGCTGTTGGGCGCCAACGGCCTGATCTACCCGCAGTTCGCCACCCACAACGCGCAGACGCTGTCGACCATTTACACCTGGGCCAAGCGCGACGGCATCACCGACTACGAATTCCAGTGCCTGCACGGCATGGGCGAGTCGCTGTACGACCAGGTGGTCGGCAAGGACAACCTGGACAAGCCATGCCGTATTTACGCACCGGTCGGTACCCACGAGACGCTGCTGGCCTACCTGGTGCGCCGCCTGCTGGAAAACGGCGCCAACTCGTCCTTCGTCAACCAGATCGTCGACGAGGCGATCCCGATCGAATCGCTGCTGCGCGATCCGGTCGCCACCGCGCGCGAGCAGGGCGGCCTGCCGCACCCGGGCATCGCGCTGCCGCTGGACATGTTCGGCGCCGGGCGCCGCAATTCGGCCGGCTTCGACCTGGCCAATGAAAATGTGCTGCGCGAGGTTTCGGAAGCGCTGGCGACGCCGCGCAGCTGGCACGCCGCGCCGCTGCTGGCGGGCGAACTGAGCGTCGGCCAGCCGGTGCAAAACGTCACCAACCCGGCGCAACGCGGCGACATCGTCGGCCAACTGGTCGAAGCCAGCGCCACCGACGTCGAAGTCGCGCTGACCAGCGCCAGCAATTACGCCATGGACTGGCAGACCACCGAACCGTCGGTCCGCGCCGCCGCGCTGACCCGGGCCGCCGACCTGTTCGAAGCCAACGCCATGGAACTGATGACGCTGGCCATCCGCGAAGCAGGCAAATCGCTACCGAACGCCATCGCCGAACTGCGCGAGGCGGTCGACTTCCTGCGCTACTACGCGGCCGAGGTCGGCGGCGCCAGCAACACCTTGGCGCTCGGTCCGGTCACCTGCATCAGCCCGTGGAACTTCCCGCTGGCGATCTTCACCGGCCAGGTGGCGGCGTCGCTGGCGGCCGGCAACGTAGTGCTGGCCAAGCCGGCCGAGCAAACGCCGCTGATCGCGCACCGCGCGGTGCAGCTGCTGCACGAAGCCGGCATTCCGCGCGCCGCGCTGCAATTCCTGCCGGGCCGCGGCGAAGTGGTCGGCGCCGCGCTGACCGCCGACAGCCGCGTCAAGGGCGTGATCTTCACCGGCTCGACCGAAGTGGCGCAGCTGATCAACCGCACGCTGGCCAAGCGCGCCATTGCCGAAAACGCCGACATTCCGCTGATCGCTGAAACCGGCGGGCAGAACGCCATGATCGTCGACTCGTCGGCGCTGCCGGAACAGGTGGTGCAGGATGCGATTTCGTCGGCCTTCGACAGCGCCGGCCAGCGCTGCTCGGCGCTGCGCGTGCTGTTCCTGCAGGAAGACATCGCCGACAAGACCATCAAAATGCTCAAAGGCGCGATGCAGGAGCTGAAAGTCGGCTCGCCGGACCGTCTGGTGACCGATATCGGCCCGGTGATCGACGCCGAGGCGCAGCAAAACCTGCTGGCCCACATCAACAAGCTGAAGGCGACGGCGGTGGATTACTACTCGCTGGACCTGCCGTCGGAAGTTAGCGCGGCTGGCACCTTCGTGCCGCCGACCGTGCTGGAAATCCGCTCGCTGGCCGAACTGACGCAGGAAGTGTTCGGCCCGGTCATGCACGTGATCCGCTACAAGCGCGCCGACCTGCCGAAAGTGGTGGAGCAGATCAACGCCAGCGGCTTCGGCCTGACGCTGGGCGTGCACTCGCGCATCGATGAAACCATCGACTACATCGCCAGCCGCGCGCACGTCGGCAATATTTACATCAACCGCAACATCGTCGGCGCGGTGGTGGGTGTGCAACCGTTCGGCGGCGAAGGCAAATCCGGCACCGGCCCGAAAGCCGGCGGACCGCTGTACCTGAAACGCCTGCAACGCGGCGCCATCACCGCGCCGGTGCACGACCGTCACGCCACGCCGTCGCTGGACGCGCTGATCGGCTGGGCCAAAGCGCACGGCCACGACCGCGCAGCCAGCCTGGGCGAGCAATACAGCCGTTCGACCATGCTGGGCAGCCAGACCACGCTGCCTGGCCCGACCGGCGAACGCAACACGCTGGCGCTGGTGGCCCGTGGCGCGGTCGCCTGCGTAGCCGGCACGCTGGACGGCCTGCTGAACCAGATCGCCGCCGTGCTGGCGACCGGCAACGTGGCGCTGGTGTCGGGCCCCGGCATCGGCTTGCTGCCGGCCGACCTGCCGGCGGCGGTGAAGGACCGCATCCAGGCTGTTTCGAGCCTGGACAACTGCGAGTTCCAGATTGCGCTGGTCGAAGACATGCTGGCCAAGAGCCAGTACGGCACGCTGGCGGCCCGTAACGGGGCGCTGGTGGGCCTGATCGGCACGACCGAGGAGGGGAGCATACCGCTGTGGCGTTTGCTCGCTGAGCGCGCTCTATGCGTGAATACGACCGCAGCGGGCGGCAATGCCAGCCTGATGACGCTGGAAACCGCCTAACCTCCCCCGTCATTCCCGCGAAGGCGGGAATCCATGCTGAGCTAATGCTTCAAAGGCTCCAAGGATTCCCGCCTGCGCCACAACGACAAAAGTTACGAATCACATCAAAGGCGTAGCGCGAGGCCACGGTTTTGATGAAATGCATAAAGTCAACGGCAGCATCATCGTTGGCGTTGTCCGAGATCGTTCTGATCACGGCAAACGGAATTCCCAGTTCAAAACACACCTGCGCGACCGCCGCGCCTTCCATCTCCACCGCCAGCACATCCGGCAAAGCCGCCTTCAACGCCTGAATCTGCGTCGATTTGCCTATGAATTGATCACCGCTGGCGATCAATCCGCGATGAACGCGCGCAACTGGCGCAGCAGCGCCAGCCAGTTTTTCGGTCAAAGCAACGTCAGTGGCAAAGCTGGACAAGCCCGTCAGCGGAATTTCAAATCGGGGAAACAGCGGGCTGGCATCGAAATCGTGCTGGACCAGCGTATCAGCCACCACGATATCGCCGACTTTAACGTTTTTATCCCCGCTGCCGGCTACGCCGGTAAAGATGATGTGGGTAACTCCGAACTTCTCCACAAGGATTGCGGCTGTCATTGCCGCTGCAACCTTGCCTATACGCGATAAAACGCACACAGCGTCGATTTCCCACAGTTTCCCGGAGGTGTACTCCCTCATGCCGTGAATCTGCTTAGCGGGGCTGTAAAGGGCTTCTATGAGCCCATGCTGTTCTTCAGCCAACGCGCTGATGATCCCTAACCGCATACTTTTCCTTCAGATTTTTGGTTTTACCTGTGGAGTTCCAGCGCTTTTTCCACAACGCGTAGCGAAAAAAGTGAATTTTAAGGCGTTTTTACGTGTTTGGTGGGCAGTTGGAGGTGAAGCAGGCGCGTAGTTCGCGGTTTTAGTTGTTTACAAAAGGTTTATATAAACATAGTGGTAGTAGTAAACGTGTAAGTAGCTGTGGATAACTCGTGTATACTGTTTACAAATCATTTGTTTACAGCGTAAACAACCAGCTGAATAAGCGCTGTATCAGTTCAGGAACAATTTTTGGATAAAATATCGGCCTGTGGTCAAAGTCCATGCTTAGCCACATCTCATCCTGTGGATATCCAGTCACTTATTCACAGGCTCGACCTGTTTTTGTAGTTGTTTTTCCAATTCTTCACCTAAAACCGGCTCGGAAAGCACAAATCCCTGCCCGAAATCGCAGCCGGCGGCCGTCAATGCGCTCAGTTGTTGCTGGTTTTCTATGCCTTCGGCGATCACTTTGATGCCGAGCTTGTGCGCCATGACGATAATTGCCTCACAAATCAGCAATCCGTCGGCCGGATTGATCTTGATGTAGTCCACTTCAAAGCGTTTGAGGAAGGTCAGCGCGCAGCCGGCGCCAAAATCATCCAGGCAAATCTCCATATGCTCGTGTTCGAGTCTGAGATTGTTGTTGGCGGCGTCCAGCAGCAGCTTGTCGGTGACTTCGATGACGATGCTTTTCGGATTGAGTTGCAATTCGTGCAGACAATCCAGCCATTGCCGGTAGTTGCTGCCGTCATCGCGGAACTGCGAGGCCGATTTATTCACACACACCTGGAAGGCCGGCGAGGTCATGGCTTGCAAGCGCAGCGCCTGGCGCGCGGCTTGCTGGAAAACCCAGTCGTCGATGCCGGCGATCATGCCGCTGCTTTCCGCGACGGCGAGGAATTCCGCCGGGTTGAGCAGTCCGCGCACAGGATGTTCCCAGCGCACCAGCGCTTCCGCCTTGACGATGGCGCCGCTGGCCAGGTCGACGATCGGCTGGTACAAGACGCGCAGTTGCTCGTCGGCCACGGCCTGGCGCAATTCGTCCACCAGGCTGATGCGCGCGCGCGACGCTTCCTGCATCGACGGCGCGAAATAATGGAAGCGGTTGCGGCCCTGCTGCTTGGCAGCGTACATGGCCTGGTCGGCGTTTTTGAGTAATTTTTCAGCGTCGGCTGCGTCTTCCGGGTAGAGGGTGATGCCGATGCTGCTCGAAATTTCAGCAACTTCGTCGCCCAGCTGGAACGGTGTGCTCATTTTCGCCAGGATTGCATGCGCCGTGCGGGCCACATCGCCCGAATTGCGCAGTTCGCTGAGGATGACGGTGAATTCGTCGCCGCCCAGCCTGGCCACGGTATCGGTGCTGCGCACGCAGCTGAGCAGGCGGGTTGCCACTTCTTTGAGCAGCAGATCGCCCTTGTCGTGGCCCAGCGTGTCGTTGATTTCCTTGAAGTAGTCCAGATCGACGAAAACCAGCGCCATCGGCAGGTGCGAGCGGTCGGTTTTCTTCATTTCCTTGCGCAGATGCTCGTGGAACATGCGCCGGTTCGGCAAGCCGGTCAGCGTGTCGAAGTTGGCCTGGCGCCAGATCAGTTCTTCCGAGGCTTTTTCTGGGTGATATCGCTGAGCAAAGCGACGTAGCGGAAGGGCTTGCCCTGTTCGTCGTAGACGGTGTTGATCAGGATCGACACCAGGTAGTCTTCATCGTCCTTGCGGCGGTGCCAGAGTTCGCCTTTCCAGTGGCCGCTTTCGGTCACGCATTTGAAAATGTGGTCGAAAAATTCCTGTTCATTGCGGCCGGATGCCAGGTCGTAGGCGCGCTGGCCGACCAGCTCTTTCTCGGTATAGCCGCTGACCACGGAAAATGCCGGATTCACGGTGAGGATCAGGCCTTTTGCGTCCGTCACCATCATGCCTTCGCCGCTGTTCTGGAACAGCAGCGCCATTTCCCGGCTAGCACTGTACAACTTGCGGTAGCGCAGTTCGCGTTCTTCCTGCCGCGCGTATGTGCGCAGCGAGAAATGGCCGGCGCTGAGCATCAACAACAACAATATCGCCAGTCCGCCGCCGGCGATCAGGTAGTTTTGCTGCTGCAGGCGCGCGGTTTCGGTGTCGTTGCTGCCGACGACGACGATCAGCGGCAGTCCATCCACCACGCGGTAGCTGAAAATCCGGCTCAGATTGTCGATCACGCTGACGTTTTTATACGTGCCGGACGGTGCCTGTTGCGCGTGCGCAAACAAGGGCGAAGCCTTCAGATCCAGGCCGAAGGCATTTTCAAAATTCGGCACGCGGGCGATGACTTTGCCGCTGCCGTGGACCAGGCCGATTGAGATGTCCGAATTGAAGCGCGAGTTTTCGAATACCTGCGCGTAGCGTTCCACATTCAAGGGGGCGGCGATCACGCCGAGGAACTCGCCCTTGGCAGTTTCCACCCTGCGGCTCAGGAAAAACAGCTTTTTCTTGCTGACTTTGCCGACAGATGGTTCGCCAATGAAAAGTTGGCCTTGGGCGCTGTTGTTGACGTGGACTTTGAAGTAGTCGCGGTCGGCATACGAGGCGCCGATGACGCTGTCGCCGATGGAAGTGGCGATCGCGTTACCGTTCGGATCGATAAACGTGATCCAGTAATCGCTGTTGAAACTGGAACCGCGCGAAGACAGCAGGGCGGTCATCGTTGCCGGCGAGGTGCTTTGTTTGGCAGGCAGAACCTTGATGGCATTGGCGAAGCCGATCAGCGACAGGTCGACCGACTGGATCGAGTAGCTGACATGGGCTTCCATCGCTTTGACGTAATGCTCGGTTTGCTTCTGGATGAAACGCTCGCGTTCCAGGTAGGAAGTGCGGAACTGGCTGATGACGACAGCAATGGCAAGGATGGCCATTGACGACAGGCCGGTGATCAAACGTCGCCGAAACCGCAGATATGCAGGCGACCGGGGTTTTTTGTGCGGTGAGGACAAAAACTTCTCCGGTTGTAGCTGTTTATTTGACAAGTCCAGTATATCGGAGGTTCTAAGGTTTACACTAAGGATGTAGATATAAAAATAGTGATAGTTGTTAACAACTGCACTTTTCTGTGGATAAGTCACCAATTTGAATTAGAATCAGGCGTTTACGGGCTGCATAAGCCGGCGCGTAAAACCGTGTATGAGCGGAGAACTGTTTTGGGATAAAAAAGTCGTCCCCAAAATTCTTTGTTTACTCACATTTCGGACCTGTGGATATCCCTACGCTTATCCACAGCTGAAAACAGCGGGCATGGCGTTTCCGTGGTCCATGCCGGGCATGCGTTCTATGGATTCCCGCCTGCGCGGGAATGACGGGAGACTGTTTTTGGAATCAGCAGGCGGCTACGACTACATCATCATTGGCGCCGGCTCGGCTGGCTGTGTACTGGCCAACCGGCTCAGCGCCGACAAAGACACCGAAGTCCTGCTGATCGAAGCGGGCGGCCGCGACGATTATGTGTGGATACACATCCCGGTCGGCTACCTGCACTGCATCGACAATCCCCGCACCGACTGGAAGTTCCGCACCGAAGCCGATGCCGGCCTCGGCGGCCGCAGCCTGCTCTACCCGCGCGGCAAGGTGCTCGGCGGCAGCTCCTCGATCAACGGCATGATCTACATGCGCGGCCAGGCCGGCGACTACGACCGCTGGGCCGCACTGACCGGCGACGACAGCTGGCGCTGGGAGTCGGTGCTGCCGCTGTTTAAAAAAGCGAGGACTACCACGGCGGCGCGTCGGAATTTCACGGCGCCGGCGGTTTGTGGCGCGTGGAAAAACAGCGTTTGTCGTGGCAGATACTGGACGCGTTCCGCGACGCGGCGGAGCAGGCCGGCATTCCGAAAGTCGACGATTTCAATCGCGGCGACAACGCCGGCTGCGGTTATTTCGACGTCAATCAAAAACGCGGCATCCGCTGGAACACCGCGAAAGCGTTTTTAAAACCGGCCGCGCGCCGGCCAAACCTGACCGTCATGACCGGCTGTCACGTGGAACGTTTGCAGATCGAAAACGGCGTCTGCACCGGCGTGATTTTTACCGGCGGCGGCACGCAATTCACCGCTACCGCGCACAAGGAAACCCTGCTGGCCGCTGGCGCCGTTGGCAGTCCGCAGATTTTGCAATGCTCCGGCATCGGTCCCGCGCAACGTTTGCATGAGCTCGGCATCAAGCCGGTTGCCGACCTGCCGGGCGTGGGCGAAAACCTGCAAGACCATCTGCAACTGCGCATGATCTACAAGCTGGGAAAAAATGCCCGCACGCTGAATACGATGACGTCCAGCTGGTTCGGCAAGATGCGCATCGGCCTCGAATATGCGATGTTCCAGAGCGGGCCGATGTCGATGGCGCCATCGCAGCTGGGCGCGTTCGCGCGCTCCAGCGCCAGCGAGCCGACGCCGAATCTGCAGTACCACGTGCAGCCGCTGTCGCTGGAAAAATTCGGCGATCCGCTGCATGTTTTTCCGGCCTTTACAGCCAGCGTCTGCAATCTGCGGCCGACCTCGCGCGGCCATGTGCGGCTTGCCAGCGGCGATCCGTACGCACCGCCGAAAATTGCGCCAATGTACTTGAGCACGCCTGAAGACCGCCAGGTCGCCGCCGCCGCTTTGACGCTGACGCGCAACATCGTCGCCGCGCCGGCCATGAAAAAATACGCGCCGGAAGAATATAGACCGGGTTTCCATTACCGTACCGAGGAAGAATTGGCCGAGGCCGCGGGCGCCATCGGCACGACGATTTTTCATCCGGTCGGCACCTGCAAAATGGGCCGCGCCGACGATCCCGCCGCGGTGGTCGACAGCCAGCTACGGGTGAAAGGCGTGGAAAAACTGCGTGTTGTGGATGCGTCCGTCATGCCCTTCATCACCTCCGGCAACACCAACTCGCCGACCATCATGATCGCTGAAAAAGCCGCTCAACTAATCCGCGCCGCTTAAATGTAGATCAAAAATTCATCGTATTTATACTGTATTGTTAGCGAATTTGTTACTGTGTATGATCTAGAAAATTGGTACTTTGAAAAGAATAACAGGGAGACAGGATGTCCGACGTTATCTTGGAAACAAAGCACTTGACCAAGGAATTCAAGGGTTTCACCGCGGTCAATGATGTGAATCTCAAAGTACAGCGCGGCCACATCCATGCGCTGATCGGCCCCAACGGGGCAGGCAAAACCACATGCTTCAATTTGCTGACCAAGTTTCTCGTCCCGAGTTCCGGTCAGATCCTGTTCAACGGCGCCGACATCACGGCCGCCAGGCCGGCGCAGATCGCCCGCATGGGCGTGATCCGTTCCTTCCAGATTTCCGCAGTCTTTCCGCACCTGACGGTGTTGCAGAATGTGCGCATCGGCTTGCAGCGCCAGCTCGGCACCAGCTTTTTTCTGGCAGAGCGAGCGCGCGCTGAACCAGCTCAACGAGCGTGCCATGCAGTTGCTGGCGGAAGTCGATCTGAGCGACTTCGCCGACACCATCACCGTCGATATGCCTTACGGCCGCAAGCGCGCATTGGAAATCGCCACCACGCTGGCGATGGAGCCGGAGCTGATGCTGCTCGATGAGCCGACCCAGGGCATGGGCCACGAGGATGTGCACCGCGTAACCGAGCTGATCAAAAAAGTGTCGGCCGGGCGCACGATTCTGATGGTCGAACACAATATGAAAGTGGTGGCCGGGATCTGCGACAAGATCTCGGTGCTGCAGCGCGGCGCCATGCTGGCCGAGGGCACGTATGCCGAGGTGTCGACCAACGCGCAGGTGATGGAGGCGTACATGGGCACCGAAGCGGCGGTGCTGGAAGGAGCGCACTGATGACGGCCGCCCTGGAAATTTCGAACCTGCAAGCGTGGTATGGCGAATCGCACATTCTGCACAACGTCAACATGACGGTGCAGCCGGGCGAAGTGGTGACGCTGCTCGGCCGCAACGGCGCCGGCCGCACCACCACGCTGCGCGCCATCATGGGGCTGACCGGTGCGCGCAAAGGCTCGATCAAGGTCAACGGCGCTGAAGCGATCGGCTTGCCGACGCACAAGATCGCCCACCTCGGCATCGGCTATTGCCCCGAAGAGCGCGGCATTTTTTCGTCGCTGTCGGCCGAGGAAAACCTGCTGCTGCCGCCGCAGCTGAACGGCGCCGGCAAGGGCATGCAGATCGCGGAAATCTACGGCATGTTCCCCAATCTGCAAGAGCGCAGGCACAGCCAGGGCACGCGGCTGTCCGGCGGCGAGCAGCAGATGCTGGCGGTGGCGCGCATCCTGCGCACCGGCGCGCGCCTGCTGCTACTCGATGAAATTTCCGAGGGCCTGGCGCCGGTCATCGTGCAGGGGCTGGCGCGCATGATCACCACGCTGAAAGCGAAGGGCTACACCATCGTCATGGTGGAACAGAATTTCCGCTTCGCCGCGCCACTGGCGGACCGGTTTTATGTGATGGAACACGGGCAGATTGTGGAGACCTTTGTTGCATCGGAGTTGAGCGCCAAGATGCCGGTGTTGACCGAGCTATTGGGTGTGTAAAACCTTGGTAGGAGACAGACAATGAAAATCAAAGCCATCACACTGGCAGCCGCCGCTTGCGCATCGTTGTCCGCGCAGGCGCAGATTTCCAATGACACCGTGAAGATCGGTTTCATCACCGACATGTCCGGCCTGTACACCGACATCGATGGCGCCGGCGGCGCCGAGGCCATCAAGATGGCGATCGCCGATGCGGGCGGCAACATCAACGGCAAGAAGATCGAGTTCATTTCCGCCGACCACCAGAACAAGGCCGACATCGCCGCCTCCAAGGCGCGCGAATGGTTCGACCAGCAGGGCGTGGACATGCTGATCGGCGGCACCAACTCCGGCGCCAACCTGGCCATGGCCAAGGTGGCGGCCGAGAAGAAAAAATCTTCATCTCGATCGGCGCCGGCTCGGCGCGCCTGACCAACGAGGAGTGCACGCCGTACACGGTGCATTACGCCTACGACACCATCGCGCTGGCGCGCGGCACCGGCGGCGCCATCGTCAAGCAGGGCGGCAAGAACTGGTATTTCATGACCGCCGACTATGCGTTCGGCCAGTCGCTGGAAAAGGATACGTCCGACCTGGTGAAGGCGGCCGGCGGCAAGGTGCTGGGCTCGGTCAAGCATCCGTTGTCGGCGTCGGACTTCTCGTCCTTCCTGTTGCAGGCGCAGTCGTCGGGCGCGCAGATTCTCGGCCTGGCCAACGCCGGCGGCGACGCGATCAACTCGATCAAGGCCGCCAACGAATTCGGCATCACCAAGAAGATGAAGCTGGCCGGGCTGCTGATCTTCATTAACGATGTGCATTCGCTGGGCCTGAACCTGACCCAGGGCATGTACCTGACCGACGGCTGGTACTGGGACCAAAGCGCCGAGACGCGCGCATGGTCCAAGCGCTATTTCGACAAGATGAAGAAGTCGCCGTCGATGCTGCAGGCCGCCGACTATTCGGCCGCCGGCAACTACCTGAAGGCGGTGAAGGCGGTCGGCACCGATGACTCCGACAAGGTGATGGCTTACCTCAAGGCGAACAAGATCAACGATGTGTTCACCAAGAACGGCGTGATCCGGCCGGACGGCCGCATGGTGCACGATATGTATCTGATGGAGGTGAAGAAGCCGTCGGAGTCGAAGTATCCGTGGGATTACTACAAGGTGGTGGCCACCATTCCGGGCGAGCAGGCTTACGCCACCAAGGCGGAGACCAAGTGCAGCTTGTGGAAATAGCGTTATGCCCGCGAAATAACGGCATCGCGAAATAACGTCATTCCCGCGTAGGCGGGAATCCATGGAACGCTGGCTCAGCATGGATTCCCGCCTGCGCGGGAATGACGGTTCATATGATCTTTCTATCTGGATTCCCATGGAAATCTTCGGCTATCCCTTGCCCATGATCATGAGCCAGCTACTGCTGGGCCTGGTCAACGGCTCGTTCTACGCGATGCTGTCGCTGGGCCTGGCGGTAATCTTCGGCCTGCTCAATGTGATTAACTTTTCCCACGGCGCGCTGTACATGATGGGCGCGTTCCTGGCGTGGATGGGCATCGAATACTGGGGCCTTAACTACTGGGTCATGCTGGTGCTGGCGCCGCTGATGGTCGGCGTGTTCGGCGTCATCATCGAGAAGACCATGCTGCGCCACCTGTACCGGCTGGACCACCTGTACGGCCTGCTGCTGACCTTCGGCATCACGCTGCTGGTGGAAGGCGTGTTCCGCTCGTTCTACGGCGTCTCCGGCCAGCCGTTCCAGGTGCCCGAGGCGCTGGCCGGCGCCACCGACCTCGGCTTCATGGTGATGCCGAACTACCGCGGCTGGGTGGTGCTGGCCTCGCTGGTGGTGTGCCTGTCCACCTGGTTCGTCATCGAGAAGACCAAGCTGGGCGCCTACCTGCGCGCCGGCACCGAGAATCCCAAGCTGGTGGAAGCGTTCGGCATCAACGTGCCGCTGATGGTGACGCTGACCTATGGCTTCGGCGTCGCTTTGGCGGGCTTTGCAGGCGTTCTGGCGGCGCCGATCATCCAGGTGCAGCCCCTGATGGGGCAGAACCTGATTATCGTCGTATTCGCCGTTGTGGTGATCGGCGGCATGGGGTCGATCATGGGTTCGATCCTGACCGGCCTGGCGCTGGGCGTCATCGAGGGGCTGACCAAGGTGTTTTATCCGGAGTTTTCGTCGACCGTGGTGTTTCTGGTGATGGTGGTGGTGCTGCTGCTGCGTCCGGCAGGGCTGTTCGGTAAGGAACGATGATGAACAAGAAAATTGGCTACCTGATTGCGTTGGCGATTGCCGTGGCGGCGCCGTTCGTCGGCTACCCGGTGTTTCTGTCCAAGCTGTTGTGCTTCGCGCTGTTTGCCTGCGCCTTCAACCTGCTGATCGGCTTTACCGGTTTGCTGTCGTTCGGCCACGCGGCCTTCTTCGGCATGGCCGGCTATGTGGCCGGCAACGCGCTGAAGCACTGGGGCCTGCCGTTCGAGCTGGGCGTGCTCAGCGGGGTCGCCGCCGGCGCCCTGATCGGGCTGGTGATGGGCGCGCTGGCGATTCGCCGCCAGGGCATCTACTTCTCGATGATCACGCTGGCGCTGGCGCAGATGGTCTACTTCGGCGCGCTGCGGGCAGGGGAGTTCACCGGCGGCGAGGATGGCTTGCAAGGCGTTCCACGGGGCCGGCTGCTTGGCGTGGTCGACCTCAGCAACGACACCACGCTGTACTTCGTCGTGCTCGGCATCTGCGTGCTGGCGTTCGCGCTGATCGTGCGCACCGTGCATTCGCCGTTCGGCCAGGTGCTGAAGGCGATCAAGGAAAACGAGCCGCGCGCGATCTCGCTCGGCTATGACGTCGACAAATACAAGCTGCTGGCCTTCGTGCTGTCGGCCGCGCTGGCGGCGCTGGCCGGCGCCACCAAGACCGTCGTGCTGGGCTTTGAAACCTTGACCGATGTCCATTGGACGATGTCCGGCCTGGTTATTCTGATGACACTGGTTGGCGGCATGGGCACGCTGGCCGGACCTATGATTGGCGCCATCATCATCATCGCGCTGGAAAACAAGCTGGGCGACTGGGGCACGCTGCTCGCCCGCGTCACCGGCATCGAGTGGTTTAACACCATCGGGGAAGCGGTCAACATGGTGGTTGGCCTGATCTTCATTATTTGTGTGCTGTTGTTCCGGCGCGGGATCATCGGTGAAGTCATCGCCCTCGCAGGAAAGAAGAAACCTGTATGAGGACGCTATGCAAATCAAAACCATTGTGCTGGCGCTGGCCGGCATCACACTCGCCGCCTGCGGCTCGCGGCACGAGCACGACCATCCGGAAGACCTGAACAGCAAGCCGGCCTACCTCGGCGACATCAGCAGTACATCCTACGACGGCGCCAGCGACGACTTGCTGACCGCCGGCCTCGGCAAGACAGGACTGGCGGCCGCGCCGCCGGCCTACGCCGATCCCGCCCATCCCACGCCCGCCGAGCTGCGCCGCAACGCCATCCACAGCAATTACCGCGCCGTGCTGGACATTGCCGCCAACAGCGGCTACGGCACGCTGTACGGGCCCAATGTCGACGCCAAAGGCGTGGCCGGCACGGGCGAGGGCAAGATCGCCGGCAGCGAGCATATTGCCTACACCGACGATAACGTCACGCTGATGGTGCAGGTTCCGGCCGGTTTCGACGTGAAGCAGCCCTGCATTGTCACCGGCACGTCGAGCGGCTCGCGCGGCATCTACGGCGCCATCAGCACTTCGGGCGAATGGGCGCTGAAGAACAACTGCGCCGTGGCCTACAGCGACAAGGGCGGCGGCACCGGCCTCTACACTTTCGACGACGATAGCGTGAACTTGCAGAATGGCGTGCGGGCCACGCGCGCGGCGGCCGGCAAGAGCGCCACTTTCGCGCCGCCGCTGGGCGACGCCGAGCGCGCCGCTTTCACCGCCGCCTATCCGGGCCGCATCGCCTTCAAGCACGCGCACTCGCAGCAGAACCCGGAAAAGGACTGGGGCAAGTACACCTTGCAGGCGGTGGAGTTTGCCTTCTACGTGCTGAACGAAAAGTACGGCACGCTGGCGCGCGACAACAAAAGCCACATCGTCACGCTGACGCCGAGGAACACCATCACCATCGCCTCCAGCATTTCCAACGGCGGCGGCGCGGCCCTGCTGGCGGCCGAGCAGGACACCAAGGGCCTGATCACCGGTGTGGCTGTTGGCGAGCCGCAGATCCAGCCCAAAACCAGCAGCGGCTATACGGTGCGGCAGGGCGCGCTGGCGGCGCCGGGGCAGGGCAAGGCGCTGTTCGACTACGCGACCTATGCGGCGCTGTACCAGCCGTGCATCGCCGGACCCGCCGCGCCGGGACGTTGCTCTGCGCTGGCGGCGAAAGGGCTGTTAAATGGCGCCGATGCCACGGCGCAGCAGAATGACGCCAGGGCCCGGCTGCGAGCCTACGGCTGGCTGGAAGATTCCGATCCGCTTCAGGCCGCACACGCCGGCACCAACGTGCTGGTGGCCGTCACCTATGCCTACGCCTACGGCAAGTTTTCTGTTACAGACAAAGTGTGCGGGTTGACATTTGCGCCGGTCAACGCGTCTGGCGCGCCGGTGCCGTTCACGGCCGAGCAAAAGGCGGCCAGCTTCGCCGCGCAGAGCGGCATCATCGGCAGCGTGGTGTATGAGGACGCGGTGGGCGGGGCGCAGGCTTACCAGATCGGCGTTTCGCCCGGCAGCGGCGTTGCCGACCAGTCGCTGGACGCCTTCCTCTGCCTGCGCTCGCTGGCGGTTGGCGTCGACGCGGTCAGCGGCGCCCCGCTGGCCGGCACGCTGGCGACGCAGAGTGCGCGCATCCGCGCCGGTATCGCCGAGGTGCAGGCCGGGGGCAACCTGAAAGGCAAGCCGGCCATCATCGTGCATGGCCGCAGGGATACGCTGATTCCGGTGAACTTCGCTTCGCGCGCTTATGTCGGCCTGAACGCGGCGGCCGAGGGCGCCGCAAGCAGGCTGCGCTATATCGAGGTGACCAATGCCAATCACTTCGACTCGTTCACCAATGCGCTGCCGCAAAGCGTGGTGCCGCTACATCCCTATTTGTTCCGCGCGCTCGATGCGTTGCTGGCCCATCTGCGCAACAGCGCCACGCCCTTGCCGCCGTCGCAGGTGGTACGCACGGTGGCGCGGCTGGATAACACCACGCCGCTAACCGCCGCCAACCTGCCGGCGTTTGCCGCTGCGCCGGCGGCCGCCAACGCGATTGCGGTCAGCGGCACGACGGTCACGGTGCCTGACTAAAGCGCGGCGGCGTAGATCGCCATCGCATCGTCGCGCGTGACGGTGCGAGGGTTGTTGCCCAGCAAGCGGGTCTGGAGCATGGCGTCATCCGCCAGCCGGTCCAGGTCCGCCTCCTTGATGCCGACCTGCTGCAGCGTGCGCTCGATGCCGGTGACAGTGGCGATTTGTTGCATGGCGATAGCCAATGCCTCCGCGCGCGCCTCGGTCGAACCGCTGGCGGCCGGCACGACTATCTCCGCCAGTTCGGCGTACAGGCTGGCCGCCTCGGGCGCATTGAATCGCAGCACGTGCGGCAGCACCAGCGAATTCGACAGTCCATGTGGCACGTGAAAAATCCCGCCGATAGGGTAGGCCAGCGCATGCACCGCCGCCACCGGCGCGTTCGAGAAAGCCTGCCCGGCCAGCATCGCACCGAGCAGCATGGCCTGGCGCGCGGCCAGGTTGCTGCCGTTTTCGCAGGCGGCAATCAGATTGGCCGACAGCAGTTGCAGCGCCTTGCGCGCCAGGATGTCGGATAGCGGATTCTTCTTGTGCTTGCTGGTGTAAGCCTCGATCGCATGCACCATGGCGTCGATGCCGGTGGCTGCAGTCACTTGCGGCGGCAAGCCCATGGTCAGCTCCGCGTCCAGCAATGCCAAATCGGCATAGAGCTGCGGCGCGACCACGCCCATTTTTGTGGTAGCGCCGGTGGTGACGATGGCGATATTGGTTACTTCCGAGCCGGTGCCGGCGGTGGTGGGAATCTGCACCAGCGGCAGCCGCGTGCCCTGCACATTGCCGATGCCGTAGATGGCGCTGATCGGCTGCACGCTGGCCGCCAGCACGGCGATCAGCTTGGCCACATCCATCGAACTGCCGCCGCCGAGGCCGATCACAATATCGGTCTGGAACCTGCGGGCAGCATCCACCGCCTCCAGCACCACGGCCTCCGGCGGATCGGCCACCACCTTGGAATACACCTCGACGGCCAGGCCGGCGGCGCGCAGGCTGGCTGCCGGGGCCTCGACCAGGCCAGTTCTGAGGAAGCCCGGATCGGTGACGAGCAGGGCGCGTTTGGCTGCGGGAAAACGTTGGGCGATGTGCTCGCCGAGCCGTCCGGCGCCGCCCAGTTCGGAGACGATATGGGCGACGGTGCTGAAAGCAAAAGCGGGGAAATCAGTCATGACGTGGCATCCGTTCAGTAGTGAATTCTGCGACAAGCTTACCCCAAGCCATGCCGGATGCGCATAAGCTGGCGCACATTTCTTCCGTACAATAGAGCCTTTGCACGTTGGGGATGACGGGATCATGGTGGACTTCTGGGTGTTGGGTATTGCTGCGTTCGGCGCAGGTCTGGTCGATGCGGTGGTGGGCGGAGGAGGGCTGATCCAGCTGCCGACCATGTTCACGGTGTTTCCCAACATGGCGCCGGCCACGCTGATCGGCACCAACAAGCTGGCCAGCATCTTCGGCACCAGCGTTGCGGCGGTGAGTTACGCGCGGCGGGTAGCGATCGCCTGGTCGGTGGCGACGCCGGCGGCGTTGGCGGCGCTGATCTTCGCCTTCCTTGGCGCCTACACCGTTACCCATGTCTCGGCCGACTTCATGCGCACCGCGCTGCCGGTGGTGCTGGTGCTGGTGGCGATCTATACCTTTGCCAAGAAGGACTTCGGCAGCGTCCACGCGCCTATCCACACCGGCGCCAAGGAGCAGTCGCTGGCGCTGGTGGTCGGCGCGGCCATCGGTTTTTATGATGGCTTCTTCGGCCCCGGCACCGGCAGCTTCCTGGTGTTCCTGTTTGTGCGGGTGTTTGGTTTCGACTTCCTCGGTGCCTCGGCGGTGGCCAAGGTGGTGAATGTGGCGTGCAACTTCGCCGGGCTGGTGTGGTTTGGCTACGCCGGCCACCTGATCTGGCAGCTGGGCCTGACGATGGCGGTGTGTCAGATTGCCGGTTCCCTGATCGGCTCGCGGATGGCGATGAAGCATGGCAGCGGCTTCGTGCGCAAGTTGTTCCTGGTTGTGGTGTCAGTGCTGATCGTCAAGACTGGCTACGATGCGTGGCTACGTTGGTAACACTGTTCCACGTGAAACATTAACCACCCGTCATTCCCGCGTAGGCGGGAATCCATAGAGCGGTCGCATGATCCCAAGCTCAGTATGGGTTCCCGCCTTCGCGGGAACGACGGCGATAGTTGGATGGTATAGGGCACTTCGGTGCCCTTTTTCATTGTTTCACGTGGAACACAGAGAAGAATATTTTTGCCTAAAAAAGTCGCAGCATCAAAAAAACTCTATAATTTGACCTTGATCCCTTCGCTTCACTTTTTCCACACTATGTTATTCCCTACCAAATTCGACGTCATCGTTGTCGGCGGTGGTCACGCCGGCACCGAAGCAGCGCTTGCTTCCGCCCGCATGGGCCAGAAGACGCTGCTGCTTACCCACAACATTGAGACGCTGGGTCAGATGTCGTGCAACCCATCCATCGGCGGTATCGGCAAAGGCCATCTGGTCAAGGAAGTCGATGCACTGGGCGGCGCCATGGCGATCGCCACCGATGAATCGGGCATCCAGTTCCGCATCCTGAACTCCTCCAAAGGCCCAGCCGTGCGCGCTACCCGCGCCCAGGCCGACCGTATCCTGTACAAGGCAGCGATCCGTTCGCGCCTGGAAAACCAGCCGAATCTGTGGCTGTTCCAGCAGGCTGTCGACGATCTGATGGTGGAGGGCGACCGCGTGGTCGGCGCCGTCACCCAGATCGGCCTGAAGTTCCTGGCGCCAGCCGTGGTGCTGACCGCCGGCACCTTCCTCGACGGTAAAATCCACGTCGGCCTGAACAACTACTCGGGCGGCCGCGCCGGCGATCCGCCAGCCGTGTCGCTGTCCGCGCGACTGAAAGAGCTGAAGCTGCCGCAGGGCCGCCTGAAGACCGGCACGCCGCCGCGTATCGACGGCCGCAGCATCGATTTCACCCAGATGACTGAACAGCCGGGCGATCTGGATCCTGTGCCAGTGTTCTCGGTAATGGGCAACGCATCCATGCACCCCGAGCAGATGCCATGCTGGGTGACGCACACCAACAGCAAAACCCACGACATCATCCGTGGCGGTCTGGACCGCAGCCCGATGTACACCGGCGTCATCGAAGGCGTTGGTCCGCGCTATTGCCCGTCGATCGAGGACAAGATTCACCGCTTCTCGTCCAAGGAATCGCACCAGATTTTCCTTGAACCGGAAGGTCTGACGACCCACGAATTCTATCCAAACGGCATCTCCACCAGCCTGCCGTTCGACGTCCAAATCGAGCTGGTGCGCTCGATGAAAGGCCTGGAAAACGCCCACATCCTGCGTCCCGGCTACGCCATTGAATACGATTATTTCGACCCGCGCGGCCTGAAAGCGTCGCTGGAAACCAAGGCCATCAATGGCCTGTTCTTCGCCGGCCAGATCAACGGCACCACCGGCTACGAAGAAGCCGCCGCACAAGGCTTGCTGGCCGGCGTCAACGCCGCGCTGCAAACCCAGGGCAAGGAAGCCTGGACGCCGGCGCGCTCGGAAGCCTACCTCGGCGTGATGGTGGATGACCTCGTCACGCAGGGCGTAATGGAGCCGTACCGCATGTTCACCAGCCGCGCCGAGTACCGCCTGAGCCTGCGCGAAGACAACGCCGACATGCGCCTGACCGAGATCGGCCGCAAGCTCGGCGTGATCGGCGATGCGCAGTGGGAAGCCTTCGACCGCAAGCGCGAAGCGGTGGCCAAGGAGCTGGAACGCCTGCGTTCCACGTGGGTGAATCCACGCATTCTGGAAGCGGCTGAATCGGAGCGCGTGATCGGCCAGGCCATCGAGCGCGAGTATTCGCTGGCCGATCTGCTGCGCCGTCCGGGCGTGGCCTACGACACGCTGATGACGCTGAAAGGCGCCGACGGCCGCGCGCTGGCGGGACCTGGCGAAAGCGACGAGGCGGTCAAGGAACAGATCGAAATCCAGCTCAAATATTCGGGCTATATCGACCGTCAGACGCGTGAAGTCGAGCGTCACGAACACTACGAAAACCTGAAGCTGCCGGAGAATTACAACTACCTGGACATCACCGCGTTGTCGGTGGAAGTACGCCAGAAGTTGCACGCGCAGCGCCCGGAAACGCTGGGCCAGGCATCGCGTATTTCGGGCGTGACGCCCGCGGCGATTTCGCTGCTGCTGGTGCACCTGAAGAAGGCTGGGTTTGGTGGTTTTGTGCAGAAAGATGAGGCGGCATGAAGGTGTTTGACCGTGGCGTAATCGCGGATGTTTTGAAACAAGGCATCGATCAACTGCCGCTGGCGCTGGACGCGGCGCAGGTAGAGAAGCTGCTGGATTATCTGGCCCTGCTGAACAAGTGGAATGCAGTCTACAACCTGACCTCGGTGCGCGATCCACTGGAAATGGTGAAGCTGCATTTGCTCGATTCGCTGGCGGCAGTGCCGGCCTTTGCCGGCGCCGCAAACGTGCTGGACGTCGGGGCAGGGGGCGGGCTGCCGGGCATGGTACTGGCGATCAGCCGGCCGGACATGAGGGTGTCGATGATCGACACGGTACACAAGAAGACCGCCTTCCTTAACCAGGTAAAGGCCGAGCTGGAACTGGGCAATGTGACCGTGTAGTACGAAGAAGGTGCAGGAGCTGGAAGTGAAGACCAAGTTCGACGTCATCACTTCCCGGGCGTTCGCGGATCTGTCGGATTTCGTCAACTGGTCCGGGCACCTGCTGGCGGAGGGGGGCAATACATCGCCCTGAAAGGCACGGCGCCGGCAGAGGAGCGGGAGCGACTGCCGGCACCATGGAAAGTGCAGAAACTGGAGCCTTTGGCAGTGCCGGGGCTGGACGCGGAACGCCACCTGGTGTTCATCAAGCCAGAAACAGTATAAACGGTTTATACGGTATAAATGGTTTATATCATATAAATAGTATAAATCGTTTATATCGTTTATACAGTATAAATCAAAAGCATCAACACACATAAGAATTACATGGCAAAAATTTTTGCGTAGCAAATCAAAAGGGCGGCGTAGGCAAGACCACCACCACGGTTAATCTGGCGGCCGGCCTGGCAAAACTGAACCAGCGCGTGCTGCTGGTGGACCTCGACCCGCAGGGCAACGCCACCATGGGCGCCGGCATCAACAAGGCCGGGTTGAAGGCATCGACCTACGAGGTGATGCTGGGCACGGCCGACGTGGCGGCGGCGCGCCAGCGCTCGAGCCTGGCCACTTCGACGTGCTGCCGTCGAACCGCGAGCTGGCCGGCGCCGAAGTGGAGATGGTGGAACTCGACAACCGCGAACGCCGCCTGAAGGAAGCGCTGGCGCTGGTGGACAAGGAGTACGACTTCATCCTGATCGATTGCCCGCCGGCGCTGTCGATGCTGACGCTGAACGGCCTGTGCGCCGCGCACGGCGTCATCATCCCGATGCAGTGCGAGTACTACGCGCTGGAAGGCCTGTCGGATCTGGTCAACACCATCAAGAAGGTGCACGCCAACCTGAACCCGGACCTGAAGATCATCGGCCTGCTGCGCGTGATGTTCGATCCGCGCATGACGCTGTCGCAGCAGGTGTCGGCGCAGCTGGAGCAGCACTTCGGCGACAAAGTCTTCAAGACCATCATCCCGCGCAACGTGCGCCTGGCCGAAGCGCCGTCGTACGGCGTGCCGGGCGTCACCTTCGATCCGTCGTCCAAGGGCGCGCAGGCGTATATCGCCTTCGGCGCCGAGATGGTCAAGCGCATCAAGAAAATGTAAGGCAATCACATGGCAACCAAAAAACTCAAAGGCCTCGGTCGCGGCCTCGACGCGCTGCTGGGCGGCAATGGCGACATCAACACGGCGGACGCCAACACGCCATCCGAACTGAAGGTCACGCAGATGCAGGCCGGCAAATACCAGCCGCGTACCCGCATGGACGAGGGCGGCCTGCAGGAGCTGGCCGCCTCGATCAAAACCCAGGGCATCATGCAGCCTATCCTGGTGCGGCCGGTCGGCAAGGACAAGTACGAGATCATCGCCGGCGAACGCCGCTTCCGCGCCGCGCAGCTGGCGGGGCTGGAAGTGCTGCCGGTGCTGGTGCGCGATGTCGACGACCAGGCCGCCGCCGCGATGGCGCTGATCGAGAACATGCAGCGCGAGGACCTGAACCCGCTGGAAGAGGCGCAGGGCATCCATCGCCTGATCACCGACTTCGCTTTCACGCACGAGCAGGCGGCCAACGCGGTCGGCCGCTCGCGCAGCGCGGTGTCGAATCTGCTGCGTCTGATGAATCTGGCAAGTCCGGTGCAGACCATGCTGATGGCCGGCGATATCGATATGGGCCACGCCCGCGCGCTGCTGGCGGTCGATGCGGCTACCCAGATCAACCTGGCCAATACGGTGATTGCCAAAAGATTATCGGTGCGGGAAACCGAGAAGCTGGTGGCAAAAACGCTGGAGGAATTGAAGGCGTCGCCGAAGGAGGCGCGTGTCAAGGAAAAGTCCGGTGACATCACGCGTCTGGAAGAAGAATTGTCTGATCGGTTGGCGACGCCGGTGGTGTTCAAGATGGGCGCCAAGGGCCGCGGTCAGATGATTATTGACTTCGCCGATCTGGATATTCTTGACGGCGTGCTCGCTCGTCTGCGCGCCTGAGCCGTCTGCGCACATCACCCGCCTGTGCGCGCAACCCGTCTGTGCGCGTAACCCGTCATTCCCGCGCAGGCGGGAATCCATGCTGCGCTAATGAACACGCTGTCCATGGGTTCCCGCCTGCGCGGGAACGACGGATTTCGATTTGATTCCAACTTGGTGCAAAGACTGCGGAAATGTTTCTAAAAGCGTCTCATTCGTGCACAATATGCTCTGCTGCGGTGCAGCATGTTTGACGTGATACATGAAAGACACATATAATCACGCGTCTTTTGGGGTTTAATCGGTTTTTAAGGAGTCTCGGCAGTGAGTAGTTCGACGAGCATTTCGAAACCGGTGTTCCGCATTGTTGCCCTCCAGTTCGCCATCGCCACTGGATTCGCCTTGCTCGCCTGGAATCTCGGCGGAGTACACAAAGCTTGGTCGGCCGCCTATGGCGGAGCCATCGCAGTCATCGGGAGTCTGATGTACGCGATGATTGTTGCGCGCGGTTCCAACGACGCCAAAATTGCTTTGCGCGCGCATGTGCGCGCCGAAGTGACAAAGATTTTTATCACGGTGGTGCTGTTTGTGGCGGCACTCGTGGTGTTTCAGTCGGCCTCATGGTTATGGCTGATCTTGGGTTTCGCGGTGGCAACCTTGGCTTACTGGTTTTCACTGCTCGCAATTTAATCACCAAAATCTTATATTTTTATGACCACTGAAAACGTCGGGCACGAAGCGCCCACTAATATCGAGTACATTCAGCACCACTTAAGCCACCTGAAATCGGCCGACGGCATGTTTAACCTGGACACGTTCTGGGTTTCGGCCATTCTGGGCCTGGTTTTCCTCGGTGTGTTCTACATGGCCTCGCGCCGCGCCACCGCCGGCGTCCCTGGCAAGCTGCAAAACTTCGTCGAAGCCGTGATGGAACTGGTCAACGACGTGGTCAACTCGGCGTTCCACGCCAAGAGCAAGGTCATCGCGCCGCTGGCGATCACGATTTTCTGCTGGGTCTGGCTGCTGAACGCGATGGACTTCCTGCCGGTCGACCTGCTGCCGAAAATCCTGAGCTTCTTTGGCGTCCACAAGCTGCGCGTCGTGCCGACCGCCGACGTCAACCACACTTTCGGCATGTCGTTCGGCGTCATGCTGTGCATTATTGGTTTCTCGATCAAAGCCAAAGGTCTCGGCGGCTGGGGTAAAGAGCTGCTGACCGCGCCGTTCCACGCGCATGGCTTCATGGCCATCATCCTGGCGCCGGTCAACCTGGTCTTCCAATTGATCGAGTTGCTGGCCAAGCCACTGTCGCTGTCGCTGCGTTTGTTCGGCAATATGTATGCCGGCGAACTGCTGTTCATCCTGATCGCTCTGCTGCCATGGTGGGCACAGTGGCTGCTCGGTGGTCCGTGGGTGATCTTCCACATCCTGGTGGTGACCCTGCAAGCGTTTGTATTCATGGCGCTGACGGTTGTGTATCTGGCCATTGCGGTTGAGAAGCACTAAATTTTCGTTTTAACTTTTTAGTATCTGTAGTCTTTTTTAAATCTTAGGAGAAATTTCAATGCAAGCTCTGATCGCACAAGTACAAAGCATGACCGTTCTGGCAGCCGCTATCATCATCGGCCTGGCCGCTATCGGTACCGCTCTGGGTTTCGCCATTCTGGGCGGTAAATTCCTGGAAGCTTCGGCTCGTCAACCAGAACTGATGCCACAACTGCAAACCAAACTGTTCGTGATCGCCGGTCTGCTGGACGCGATCTCGATGATCGGCGTTGGTATCGCTCTGCTGTACACCTTCAGCAACCCATTCCTGGCCGCTCTGCAAACCGTCGCTCAGTAATCTGCTCCACCCTAGGAGAAACTTTTAGTTAGGAGCATAGGTATGGACATCAATATGTCTCTTCTCGGCCAGATGATCACCTTCGCGGTGTTGGTCTGGGTCTCGATGAAGTTCGTATTTCCATCGCTGAACGCAGCGCTGGATGAGCGTGCCAAGCGCATCGCCGATGGTCTGGCCGCTGCCGACCAGGGCCAGCAAGCCATGGTAGCCGCTGAGAAGCGCGCCGCCGAAGCGCTGTCCGGTGCACGCGAAGAAGCTTCGCAACGCGTTGCCGACGCTGAAAAGCGCGCGCAACTGGTGGCGGAAGAAATCAAAGCGAATGCACAAGCAGAAGCCGACCGCATCATTGCGCAAGCTAAGGCTGAAGCCGAGCAGCAACTGGCGACGGCGCGCGAAGCGCTGCGCGCTCAGGTGGCTGACCTGGCTGTGAAGGGCGCCGAGCAAATCCTCAAGCGCGAAGTCAACGCCTCGGCCCACGCCGATCTGTTGTCGCGCCTGTCTGTCGAGCTGTAATCATGGCAGAAAACGCAACCGTCGCCCGTCCCTACGCGGAAGCTTTGTTCCGCGTAGCCCAAGCAGGTAAGGAATCGTTCACCCTCGCGGCGTGGTCCGAGCTGGTCGCCGAACTGGCCCAGATCGGTGCCCACCCCGAGGTGCAAGCATTCGCCCGCAACCCGAAAGCGTCGGCCAGCGATATCGTCGCCGCCTTCAAGGCCCTGGTGAAATCCCCGCTGAACACGGAAGCCAATAACTTCCTGGCGATGCTGGTGGAAAACGGCCGTATCAGTCTGCTGCCGGAAATCGGCGCGCAATTCCAGGCGTTGAAAAACGCCGAGGAAGGCGCCGCAGACGCCGACATCACCAGCGCCTTCGAACTCGACGCCGCGCAAGTGAGCACGCTGGTCGCGACGCTGGAAAAGAAATTCAGCCGCAAGCTGAACCCGGTAGTGACCGTGGATCCAGCCCTGATCGGTGGTGTACGCGTGGTGGTCGGCGACGAAGTGCTGGACACTTCGGTGCGCGCCAAGCTTGAGCAAATGCGTGTTGCACTGGTCGCCTGAGTTCACGCTCGGCGACCGGCTTAGAACAGATTCTTCATCTCGCGCAAGCTGAGAGAAACCCTATTTAGGAGTTAGTTAGTATGCAACTCAACCCATCTGAAATCAGCGAGCTGATCAAGAGCCGTATTCAAGGCCTTGATGGTGGCGCTGAAGTACGTAACCAAGGCACGGTGATCTCCGTGGCCGACGGTATCGTCCGTATCCACGGCCTGTCGGACGTGATGCAGGGCGAGATGCTGGAATTCCCGGGCAACACCTTCGGCCTGGCAATGAACCTGGAGCGCGACTCGGTCGGCGCCGTTATTCTGGGTGCTTATGAGCACATCTCGGAAGGCGACACCGTCAAGACCACCGGCCGCATCCTGGAAGTGCCGGTCGGTCCGGAACTGCGTGGCCGCGTGGTCAACGCGCTGGGCCAGCCGATCGACGGCAAAGGTCCGGTCGATGCCAAGCTGACCTCGCCTATCGAAAAAATCGCCCCGGGCGTGATCGCCCGCGAGTCCGTGTCGCAACCGATGCAGACCGGCCTGAAGTCGATCGACGCGATGGTGCCAATCGGCCGTGGCCAGCGTGAGCTGATCATCGGCGACCGTCAGACCGGTAAGTCGGCAGTTGCGGTTGATGCGATCATCAACCAAAAAGGCCAGGGCATGACGTGCATCTACGTCGCCATCGGCCAGAAAGCGTCGACCATCAAGAACATCGTGCGCTCGCTGGAAGAGCACGGCGCGCTGGAGTACACCATTGTTGTGGCCGCCTCGGCGTCGGAATCGGCTGCGATGCAGTACATTTCGGCCTACTCCGGCTGCACCATGGGCGAATACTTCCGCGACCGCGGTGAAGATGCGCTGATCGTCTACGATGACCTGTCGAAGCAAGCTGTTGCTTACCGTCAGATCTCGCTGCTGCTGCGCCGTCCACCAGGCCGCGAAGCTTACCCAGGCGACGTGTTCTACCTGCACAGCCGTCTGCTGGAACGCGCAGCGCGCGTGAACGCCGACTACGTGTCGGCCTTCACCAACGGCGCCGTCACCGGCAAGACCGGTTCGCTGACCGCACTGCCGATCATCGAAACCCAGGCTGGCGACGTTTCGGCGTTCGTGCCAACCAACGTGATTTCGATTACCGACGGCCAGATCTTCCTGGAAACCTCGCTGTTCAACGCCGGTATCCGTCCTGCGATCAACGCCGGTATCTCGGTGTCGCGCGTTGGTGGCGCCGCCCAGACCAAGGTCATCAAAAACCTGTCCGGCGGTATCCGTACCGACCTGGCACAGTACCGTGAACTGGCTGCGTTCGCGCAGTTCGCCTCGGACCTGGACGAATCGACCCGCAAGCAGCTCGACCGTGGCGCGCGCGTGACCGAACTGCTGAAACAGAAGCAGTACTCGCCACTGTCGATCTCGCTGATGGCCGCTTCGCTGTTCGCCGTGAACAAGGGCTACCTGGACGACGTCGAAGTCAAGAAAGTACTGTCGTTCGAAGCCGGCCTGCATGCTTACCTGAAGACCAAACAAGCTGACCTGCTGTCGAAGATTGAATCGTCGAAGCAACTGGACAAAGACGGCGAAGCCGCTCTGTCCGCTGCCATCGCCGACTTCAAGAAATCCGGCGCATTTTAAGTTAGCTTGGCGCTCCGGCTGAACCCGGAGCGCCTTCAGCGCAGAAGGAGTAAGGACTCATGGCAGTAGGCAAAGAGATACGTGGCAAGATCAAAAGCGTAGAAAATACGAAGAAGATCACCAAGGCGATGGAAATGGTCGCCGCATCGAAAATGCGCAAAGCGCAGGATCGCATGCGCGCCGCCCGTCCCTACAGTGAGAAGATTCGTAATATCGCTGCTAATCTGGCCAACGCAAACCCAGAGTACACGCACCCGTTCCTGGCCGATGAAGCCAAGGAAACGGCCAAGGCGGTTGGTTTCATCGTGGTCACGACCGACAAGGGTCTGTGCGGCGGCATGAACACCAACATCCTGCGTCTGGTGACGAACAAATCGCGTGAGCTGGAAGCTGCGGGCAACAAGATTGCCGCGGTAGCGATTGGTAATAAAGGTTTGGGTTTCCTGAACCGCGTCGGCGTGCCGGTGGTTGCGCAAGTGACCCAGATCGGCGACACCCCGCACCTGGAAAAACTGATCGGCCCCGTCAAAGTCATGCTGGAAAAATTCCAGAGCGGCGAGGTGGATGCGGTTTACCTCTGCTACACCAAGTTCATCAACACGATGAAACAGGAACCGGTAGTGCAGCAACTGCTGCCGCTGCCAGCTGCCACCAAACAGGCGGACGCAGGTAATCACAACTGGGATTACATCTACGAGCCGGATGCAGCGACTGTCATCGATGAACTGCTGGAGCGCTATGTAGAAGCGCTGGTGTACCAGTCGGTGGCGGAAAACCTGGCGTCCGAGCAATCGGCGCGGATGGTGGCGATGAAGGCGGCCAGCGACAACGCAGGTAGTGTGATCGGTGAATTGAAACTGATCTACAACAAGACCCGCCAGGCCGCGATTACCAAAGAACTCTCCGAAATCGTCGCCGGTGCGGCAGCGGTTTAAACGAATTTAACTATATTTGAAGGAACGAACATGGCTGATGGCAAAATCGTTCAGTGTATCGGCGCGGTGGTTGACGTTGAGTTTCCACGCAACGCAATGCCCAAGGTATTTGATGCCTTGAAGATGGAAGGCTCCGAGCTGACGCTGGAAGTACAACAACAACTGGGTGACGGTATCGTGCGTACCATCGCTCTGGGTTCGTCGGACGGTCTGCGTCGCGGCATGCAAATCCAGAACACCGGCAAGCCAATCATGGTGCCAGTGGGCAAAGCGACCCTGGGTCGTATCATGGACGTGCTGGGCAACCCGATCGACGAATGCGGCCCGGTCGCTCACGACCAGATCGCCTCGATCCACCGCGCTCCACCAGCTTACGATGAGCTGTCGCCATCGCAAGACCTGCTGGAAACCGGCATTAAAGTTATTGACCTGGTCTGCCCGTTCGCCAAAGGCGGTAAGGTTGGCCTGTTCGGTGGCGCCGGCGTCGGCAAGACCGTGAACATGATGGAACTGATCAACAACATCGCTAAAGCACACTCGGGTCTGTCCGTGTTTGCCGGTGTTGGCGAGCGTACCCGTGAAGGTAACGACTTCTACCACGAAATGGCTGACGCCAAAGTGGTTGACCTGGAAAACCCGGCCAACTCGAAAGTGGCGATGGTCTACGGTCAGATGAACGAACCACCAGGCAACCGTCTGCGCGTGGCGCTGACCGGCCTGACCATGGCGGAAGCGTTCCGTGATGAAGGCAAGGACGTGCTGTTCTTCGTCGACAACATCTACCGCTTCACGCTGGCCGGTACCGAAGTGTCGGCACTGCTGGGCCGTATGCCGTCGGCAGTGGGCTACCAGCCGACGCTGGCCGAAGAAATGGGCCGTCTGCAAGAGCGCATCACCTCGACCAAGACCGGTTCGATCACCTCGATCCAGGCCGTGTACGTGCCAGCGGATGACTTGACCGACCCGTCGCCAGCGACCACCTTCGGCCACTTGGACTCGACCGTCGTTCTGTCGCGTGACATCGCCTCGCTGGGTATCTACCCTGCGGTCGACCCGCTGGACTCGACCTCGCGCCAGCTGGACCCGCTGGTCGTCGGCCAAGACCACTACGACACCGCGCGCGCCGTTCAGGGCACGCTGCAGCGCTACAAGGAACTGCGTGACATCATCGCGATTCTGGGCATGGACGAGCTGGCGCCGGAAGACAAGCTGCTGGTGGCGCGCGCACGTAAGATGCAGCGTTTCCTGTCGCAGCCGTTCCACGTTGCTGAAGTGTTCACCGGCGCGCCTGGTAAGTACGTGTCGCTGAAGGACACCATCAAGGGCTTCAAGATGATCGCCTCGGGCGAACTGGATCACCTGCCAGAGCAAGCGTTCTACATGGTCGGCACGATCGAAGAAGCCATCGAAAAAGCCAAGAAACTCAACTAATAGTTGAGTTGTTCGCCGCGGCCGCAAGGCCGCGGCGATCCACCCGATAGGACAGACATGGCAAACACTATTCACGTTGACGTGGTTTCCGCCGAGGAGTTGATCTACTCTGGCGAAGCCGAATTCGTCGCGTTGCCGGGTGAGCAGGGCGAGCTGGGTATCTACCCGAAGCACACGCCGCTGATTACCCGTATCCGTCCGGGCGCGGTGCGCATCCAGATCCCAGGCAAGTCGGAAGAAGAGTTCGTCTTCGTCGCCGGCGGCCTGCTGGAAGTGCAGCCGGGCACGGTGACGGTGCTGGCCGACACCGCGATCCGCGGCGCCGACCTGGACGAGGCCAAAGCGGCCGCGGCCAAGAAGCGCGCCGAGGAAACGCTGGCCAACAACAGCTCGGGCATCGACTACGCGAAAGCGCAAGCCGAACTGGCAGCGGCCATCGGCCAGCTGGCAGCGATCGCCAAGCTGCGCGAAAAGCGCTAGGGCAACGCAACAGCAGCATCAACAAAAAAGGCAGCCTCGGCTGCCTTTTTTATCGATAGCTTTTTTACTTTTGCGTGGCCTCCTTTGGCCGGGCGCGTGTGAGGGTCAGGAAGACTGCGGGCTCGTCGCGCGCGATAGCAATCAAGGGCAGGGCGGCAGTATCTGGCGTGGTTCGTCGTTGTTCCCAATCTTCCAGTGTGGAAGTACTCACACCGAGACATTCGGCAAACTCTGCCTTTGACAATCCTGTATTTTTTCTCGCAGCGATGATGGGGGAGTAGACAACGCGGCCTAGTCCGGCCTCGATCTCTTTTGCAGCTTGTTTCAGCTCTGCATAAAGGTCACGTGTCGCTTCGTACGTTTCAAGTTCTTCATCGCTTAACGGCAGAGATTTTTTCGTAGTCATGGCGTAAATCCTTCAGATTTGCTGGCGTCAGATTGGCGGTCACCGATTTTGCGTAGATGGTGATCAGAATGATCTCCCCCAACGCGTTGCGGGTGAAATAGATGACTCTTACGCCGCCTGACTTTCCTGAACCCTTTTTCCCCCAGCGGACTTTTCTGACGCCGCCGGTATTTGGTATTACAACGCCAGCAAAAGGATTTGCCGCGAGGTAGCCGATGAATTCATTGTAGTCCTCTTCCAGCCAATAGCGCGGCCAGAGGCGAGTGAAATCGGCAAGTTCGACGATGGTATGCATCGATGGACTCTAGCGCGTCGAACCATCGTCGATTTTGATCTGGCACATCCAGATAAAAGATGGGCTTCCATGCTGGGCCGGATGGCGCCGTCGTGCCCACGCTGTTTTTACACTTCGCCTTTCTTTTCCCTCACGCGGGCCTGGGCGGCCCGGTGCAGCACTTTCCACTTCGCCACTTCGGCGACGCGGTCGAGCGGCGTTTGTTCGCTGCGCCGGGCTTCGCGGAGCAGCTTGTGGTAGTTGTGCAGACGGTCGGCGTCCACCACGCCGCGCACCGCGCAGCCGGGCTCGGTGGCGTGGCGGCAGTCGCGGAACTGGCATTGCGAGGCCAGCGCCTCGATGTCGTCGAAGCTTGCTGCGATGCTGGCCTGGTCGGCGTCCGGCTGCCAGCTGCGCAGGCCCGGCGTGTCGATGATGCAGGCGCCGCTCGCGCACCGATGCAGCGAACGTGATGTAGTCGTGTGCCGGCCCCGGTGGTCGCTGTCGCGCACGCTGCCGGTGTGCTGGCCGGCTTGCGCCAGCGTATTGGTCAGCGAGGATTTGCCGGCGCCCGATGATCCCAGCAATACCAGCGTTTGCCCGGCGCCCAGCCACGGCGCCAGTTGCGTGACGACGCTGTCGCTCAGCGTATTGACCGCCAGCAGCGCAATGTTGCGGGGAAGCCGGTCGCGCAATAGCGCCATGCGCTGTTGCGTGTCCGTGGCGACATCCGCTTTGCTCAACACCACCACCGGTTCCACGTTGGCCGTCTTGACGATGGCCAGGTAGCGTTCCAGCCGGCGCGGATTGAAGTCCTTGTCCAGCCCCATCACCAGCAATGCCGTGTCGACATTGCTGACCAGGCTGTGATGACGGCCATCGTGGCCGCGCCGGGCGATGTGGGTCACCGGCGGCACCACCGCGCAAAGCCAGTGCTCGTGGCCGAGCGTGGTGCTGAGCGCCCAGTCGCCAACGGCTGGCGTAGCGTCGTGAACCGAGCGCAGCACGCGGGCGCGGAATTCGTCGTGGCCGTCGTGCATGGTCAGCCAGTCGCGCTGGATTTCAGTGATGCGGGCCAGCCGCGCGTCCGCCGGTGTCTCCGGCAAAAGGTGAAGCTGGCTGGCGAGAGTTTGGGTAAATCCGATACGGCGCAGTGATGCGAAATCGATGTCGATCATGATGTTGATTCCAGTAGGACGAGCGATACCCTTCGCGGCGAGGCGACGGGCGACGAGTACGGGAAGTCAGCTGCGCGATAACGCGCGGATCAACAAGCGGATGGGCGTATCAGGCAGCCGACAGGAGGGCAATGTCTACGTGGCGCATTTTGTGGTCTCCTGTGCTTGAGTGGAGCAGCCAGTGTCGCACCGCGCGGCGCTGGCGTCAATCCTGGCAGCTGCGGCGGTAATCGGCGGGCGGCTTGCCGACCAGTTTTTCGAAATCGGTGGTGAAGTGGGACTGGTCGTAGTAGCCGAGCTGCTGCGCCAGCGCGGCCAGGTCGATATCGCTGCCTTTGGCCAGCAGGTCGGAGGCGTCCAGCAGGCGGTTGCGGCGGATCACCCATTTCGGCGTGGCGCCGACATAGTCCTTGAACAGCATTTGCAGCTTGCGCACGCTGATGCCGACGTGGTCCGCCAGCTGCTGCACTTGCGTGATGTCGGCGTGGTGTTCGATGGTGCGCAGAATTTCGGCGATGCGTTCGGTCACCGGATCGATAGAGGGCAGGGCGCTGCGGATGATGGCGCTGGCGGCGGCCACCATGCCGGCGTCGTCGGCCGCGCCGAGCACGCGTTGCTCGGCCCCGGCGTCGTCGCAATCGAACACGGCCGACAGCGGCAGCTCGCGGTTGGTGGCGCTCTGCACCGGCTGGCGCAGGAAGCCGCGAAACGCGCCCGGCCGGAAGCGCAGGCCCAGCACGCGGCCGCTGCCGCGTAGCGTGTATTCAAAGGCGCCGGTCATCACGCCGAACACCGCTGTGCGGCCGGCGTCGAATACGACATGGATGCACGGCGAGGGCAGGGTGCGTTGCACGTGTACCACGCCGTCCGGCAGCGTCCACGCCACCAGCCAGAAGTGCTCGATAAATGGGGCGAGGTCGGCGTCGGGCAGGTAGCGTTCCAGCCGAAAGACTTTTTCCCCGGCCGCGGGGTTCACCACGCCGCGTGTTGGACGCGGTACACTTTGCAGCGTTGTCATAGATTTGGACTGTCAGGGGCCAGCCGCGTCATTCCCGCGCAGGCGGGAATCCATGCTGAGCTTGCGCTGAGACGTTCTATAGATTCCCGCCTGCGCGGGAATGACGGGGCGAGGTTTTCGCGTTTTTACAAGACCATCATCTTAGCAAGCGTTATCGTGGCTTTTCCACTACCACTTCGGAGAAACACATGAATCAGCAAATTACGTTGTATCACTGCCCGCACTCGCGCTCGACCGGCGTGCTGACCTTGCTGGAGGAGTTGCGCGCGCCGTACGAGCTGCATGTGATGAACATGAAGAAGGGCGAGAACCGCGCCGCCCCTTACCTGGCCGTCAACCCGATGGGCAAGGTGCCGGCGATCCGCCATGGCGACGCCATTGTCACCGAACAGGTAGCCATCTATCTCTACCTGGCCGACCTGTTCCCGCAAGCGAAGCTGGCGCCGCCGCTGGGCGATCCGCTGCGCGGCCCCTATCTGCGCTGGATGGCGTTCTACGGCAGCTGCTTCGAGCCGGCCATCGTCGACCAGTGGATGAAGAACAAGCCAGCCGACAAGCAGGCCTGCCACTACGGCGATTTCGATACCATGTTCAGCACGCTGGTCGAGCAGCTGGGTAAAGGCCCATACCTGCTGGGCGAGCAGTTCAGCGCGCTCGATGTATTGTGGGGCACGGCTTTCGGCTGGATGATGATGTTCGGCTTGGTGCCGAAGCTGCCGGTGATCGAACAATATGTGGAGCGCGTGAACAGCCGTCCGGCCGCCATCGCCGCCCGCGAGAAGGACGCGGCGCTGGCCGCCGAACAGGCCGCCGCATGACCGCAACGCTGGCAGGCCTGCTGCTGGCGATGGGCTTGCCCTCGCTGTTTGCTTTCCTCAAGCGCGGCAAGGGCGCTATCGAGCAATGGCCGCACCTGATCAAGGCGTGGGGCAGCTGCCTGGCCTTGCTGGCGCTGGTACTGCTGTGGGAACGGCGGCCGCTGGCCAGCATCGGCATCGCCTGGGGCAATTATCTGGCCTGGCTGATCGGCGCCGCGCTCGGGCTGACGATCCTGGCCACGTCGGTGATATCCATTCTTCAGGCCAGCAAGGGCGGCAAGCCGGCGCTGCCGGAAGATTCCGCCGAGGGCTTGAACCGGCTGGCCGGCACGCCGGCGTGGTTCCGCTGGGCGGTGGTCATCACCGCTGGCGTTACCGAGGAAATCATGTTTCGCGGCTATCCGGTCGAGCGCCTGCATGCGCTGACCGGCAATCTGTGGATCGCCGCGCTGGTGCCGCTGACGGTGTTTACGCTGGCGCACCTGGGCGGCTGGTCGTGGGGCCATCTGATTGGCGTGCTGTTCGGCGGCAGCTTGCTGACCGGGCTGTATTTATGGCAGCGCGACCTGATCGCCTGCATGATCGCCCACGTGCTGATCGACTCGCTGCTTATCTTCCTGCCGGCGCTGCTCAGGAAACTGGCGGCCCGCGACGCGCGGTGTGCACGTGAGCAGAGCTCGGCTGTAAAGCCTTCTTGATGAGAGCGAGCGCTAACTCCGGCTGCGCGCTGCCGCACATGAAGATGTCGGCGGCGGCAAAGCCGCACTCCGGCCAGGTGTGGATGGTGATGTGCGATTCGGCCAGCAGCACCACGCCGGTGACGCCCAGCCCTACGCCAAATCCGTGGAAGTGACTGAACAGCACGCGTGCGCCGGCCGCTTCGGCGGCGTCGCGCAGCAGGCTTTCCAGCGTCGCGCAATTGCTTAATTTTTCGGCAGAGATGCCGTTCAGGTCGGCCAGCATGTGGTGGCCCGTCGGCGCGTGGGTGGGCAACTGCGCGGCGGCCGGATGTTGCGCCGGCGCCGGTGCCGACGCATGCCCGCGGTCGGTTGAGGCTGCCGGCGGCAGCGATTCGCGCTTCACTTGTGGCCTCCGCCGCCCGAACCGCCGCCCCAGCTGCCGCCGCCACCGCCGGTGTGCGAGCTCCAGGCGCTGCCGCGCGAGGAGCCGCTGCCCGCGCCGCCGCCCATCCGGCTCCAGCTGCTGCCGGCGCTGAACAGCACCACGATAATCGCGTAGATGAAAAATCTAGTCATGCTTGGTCATTATTATCGAGGAAGGTCGCCGGCAGGTAGATCGCCAGCGCGGCGATCGCGCTGAGGAACCAGGTGTCGCCAAAATTGAACAGCAGCGGTATCGCGTTCACCGCCAGCATGAACCAGATGATGTACTTGGCTGTCGTCCGGTGGCGGTTGTTGCCAAACGGCCTGGATCTGGACGGCGCCTTGAGCTTGCCCTTGAAGGCTGGGCCGAACCACAGCGCCAGCTGGTCGGCCGACGCCGGCGACGAGCGCGACCACGTCATTTCCTGCGGCGTGATCTCGGCGGCCAGCCGCAGCTGGCCGGCCTGGAACTCTTCCACCTGCATCCTGTCGCCGACGCTGACGCGCCAGTTGAAGGCGCCCACCGCGTACGTCACCACCGCGTTGTAGTCGTACAGGCGGGAAAAAGTCACTTTATCCACAACCACCTTGCCGGCGCCTGGCGTGTACGCCAGCGGCCAATCGGACAGCACATTGGCGCCCGACCAGCCTTCATCGGTTTCCACCAGCCACGAGAAGCCGGCGCGCGGGCCGTACATCAGGTATTCGTTCCACTGCGTACCTTCGTCGTCGGCGCGGCGCATCATGCCGATGATGGTGAAGTCCTGGTTGTTGATTTTTGCGGTCGCGCCCAGTTCGATGGTCAGCGGCACCTTGGCCACGCGCTCGCCGGCCGCCACCACCTGCGCCTTCGGGCTGGCGGCGTCGATTTGCGTGGCGCACGCCGGGCACACCAGGTTGGCCGTCACGCCCGGCAGGTATTTGATCGGGCTGCCGCAGGCCGGGCAGTCCAGCGCATCGAGCTTGCCGCGATAGCGGCCGGCGGCGCGCTGGATGGTGTCGTCGTCGCGCAGCAGCTGGCATTGCAGGCTGTCCAGCGTGACCGACAGGCCGGTGTAGACGACTGGATCGGGGCCGTCGGAATAATCGAGCGTGATGAATTCGCCGCCACGGCGGAAGTCCGCCACGCGCGCCTGGTAGCCGTCGCCGACCTTGAACGGCAGCTCGCCCTGGCCGCCGACGCAATCGGCCACGCGCACCTCGGCCGCAATGTACAAGCCGCCGCCGATCTTGTAGCTGCGGCCGGGCGCCAGGTCCTCGAAGGCCTGGGTCTGGGTTTCGCCCTGGTATTCGGCGGTGATGGTGTACATGCCGGACGAATCGCCCAGCCACGAAGTTTTGCCGTCGTCAAAGAACAGGAACCACTCGTTCCACATCCCCGCCGAATAGCGCAGCTGGATGCGGCCGACCACGGTGAACGCGCGCCCGCCCAGCACGCCGGCGGTGCCGATCTGGATCGGCGAATAGTCCTCCAGCACGGACGACATCTTGCCCAGGTCCTTGACCGCGCCTTCGTCCTTCAGAACGCGCGTGCTGCAATACTCGCAGACCGCCATGACCGAGGCGTGCGAGCGGAATCTGACTTCCGCGCCGCAGCTGGGGCAGGAAACTATTTGCATGCAGTGCTAGCCTTAGCCGATCAGTTTTTTCAGTAGTTCGGCTTTGCTGCTGTCGTAGTCGGCGGCCGAGATCAGGCCTTTGTCCAGCAGGCCTTTGAGCTTTTCCAGCCGCGCTTCGATCGAGTCTTCCGCTGGCGCGGCCGGCGCCCCGGCCGGTGCGCCGGCTTGCGGCGCCAGCGTGCTGCCCAGCGTCTGGCCGATCACCTGGCCCACCGTCATCCCCGCACCGAGGCCGGCGCCGATGCCGGCCAGGCCGCCCTCGTTGCCGGCCGCCAGCGGAATCGCGCTGGCCACCTGGTATTTGGTGAAGCCGGCCATCTTGTCGGCGCTCATGCCGCCCTTCATGCCGGCCGAGATGCGCTCGTCCAGCGCCGCCTGCAGTTCTTCCGGCAGGCTCACGCTGGTCACGTTGAATTCATCGAGTGCGATGCCGTAACGGGCGAAGGCGGTGGTCAGGTCGCCCTTGACCTGCTGCGCCATCAGCGCCTGGTTGGCCGCCATGTCGAGGAACGGCACTTGCGACGCGCCCAGCGAGCTGGCCATGGTCGCCATCAGGATGCCGCGCAGCTGGTCTTCCACCTCGTCGCGGGTGTAGATTTCGCGCGTGCCGCTGATTTCGGTGAAGAAGGCGCGCGCATTGGTCACGCGGTACGAATACATGCCGAAGGCGCGCACGCGCACCATGTCGAAATCCTTGTCGCGGATGGTGATCGGCTGCGGCGTGCCCCATTTGCGGCCGGTCTGCACGCGGGTGCTGAAGAAGTACACGTCCGACTTGAACGGCGAATCGAACAGCTTGTCCCAGTTTTTCAGGTTGGTCAGCAGCGGCAGGGTTTGCGTGGTCAGCGTGTGGGTGCCGGGGCCGAACACGTCGGCGATCTGGCCCTCGTTGACGAACACCGCCACCTGCGACTCGCGCACCACCAGCTGGCCGCCGTTCTGGATTTCCTGGTCGGCCATCGGATAGCGCCAGGCCAGCACGCCCTCGGTGTCCTCGTTCCATTGCAGTACATCGATAAACTGCTTCTTGATAAAGCTGCCGATACCCATGATGGTCCTCGCTTAGGAAATGCAGGCGCCGTTGATGACGCCGATGGAAATGGAAATCGCGCCCAGCAGGCCGCCGAAGGCGCCGTTGTTCGCTTCAATCTGGTCTTTGGCCATGTTCAGCACGCGCGTGGTGATGGCGTAGGCCAGGCCCTGGATCACCATGGCGCCGAAGGCCCAGGCGAAGAACTGCTGGTAGTCCAGCGTATGCATCAGCGCCGAGCCGATGGTGATGGAAAAACCTATCAGCGCCCCGCCCAGCGATAGCGCGGCCGCGTGATTGCCCTCGCGGATCAGCTTCACCTCGTCGTAAGGCGTCATCCACGTGTAGGCTTTGAAGAACACGGCCAGCAGCAGGGCGGCCAGTAGCAGGTGGATCAGATAATTCAGGACGGCGGGCACGGCGCACTCCGGTAGCGTCATTCCCGCGCGGGCGGGAATCCATGGACGGCGTGCCTGGCCGCTCGGTATGGATTCCCGCCTGCGCGGGAATGACGGATAATAAAATGTTTAGTTTAATATTAATGCAAACAGATAGAAATGAACAAAAAAATTCTGATTCTGTCGGTTTTCGTGGTGGCCTCCTGCGGACTGGCATATGAACTGATCGCCGGCGCGCTCTCCAGTTATTTGCTGGGCGATTCGGTGCTGCAATTTTCCACGATTATCGGATGCTACCTGTTTGCGATGGGTGTCGGCGCGCACTTCTCCAAGTATGTGAAGGATGAAGACGTGCTGGCGCGCTTCGTCGATATCGAGCTGGCGGTGGGCCTGGTGGGTGGGCTGTCGGCGGCGGTGCTGTTCCTCACCTTCTCGTGGATGACGGCGCCGTTCCGCACCATGCTGTACACGATGGTGTTCCTGGTCGGCGCGTTTGTCGGCATGGAGGTGCCGCTGGTGATGCGCGCGCTGAACGCGCGCCAGACCGAATTCAATGAGCTGGTCAGCAAGGTGCTGACCTTCGACTATCTGGGCGCGCTGGCGGTGTCGGTGCTGTTCCCGCTGGTGCTGGCGCCGTATCTGGGGCTGGTGCGCACCGGCTTCATGTTCGGCATGCTGAATGTCGGCGTGGCCCTGTGGACCATCAGCGTGTTTCGCGCAGAGCTGAAAAACGTCACCGGCCGCATGCTGCGCGCCAGCGCGGTGCTGTGCGTGCTGGTGTTCGGCTTCGCCTTTGCCGACAAGCTGACGCACTGGGGCGAGCATGGCCTGTTCGGCGACGAAATCGTCTACGCCACCACCACGCCGTATCAACGGCTGGTCATCACGCGCTGGAAGGACGATACGCGCTTGTACATCAACGGCAACCTGCAATTCTCGTCGCGCGACGAGTACCGTTATCACGAGGCGCTGGTGCATCCGGTGTTGGAGGCGCTGCCGTGGGCCAGGCGCGTGCTGGTGCTGGGCGGCGGCGACGGCCTGGCGCTGCGCGAGATCCTGCGCTACAAGAATATCGAACACGTCACGCTGGTTGATCTGGATCCGGCCATGACGGCCGCCTTCACCCAGCGCGCGGAACTGGTCAAGCTCAATCACGGCTCCTTCAGCGACAAGCGCGTGCGCGTGATCAACGCCGACGCGGCCATCTGGCTTCAGCACAACGACGATATGTTCGACGCGGTCATCGTCGACTTCCCCGATCCGTCCAGTTTCGCGCTGGGCAAGCTGTATTCGGTGCCGTTCTACGGCATGGTGCGCAAGCACCTGGCGGCCAATGGCTTGATGACGGTGCAATCGACCTCGCCGTTCTTCGCGCCGCACGCCTACTGGACCATCGACGCCACGCTGCGCGATGTCGGCATGAAGACCTGGCCTTATCACGCCTATGTGCCGTCGTTCGGCGAATGGGGCTTCATCCTGGCTTCGCCGCAGGCGGCGTACACGCCACCGGCCAGCTACCGCCTGCCGATGCGCTACCTGAACGCCGACACTACGCGCGAGATGTTCATCTTCCCGCCGGACATGAAGCCGCTGCCGATGGCGCCCAATCGTCTCAACACCCAGTCGCTCGTGCACGAATTCGAGCAGGACTGGCGCCAGGTGATCCGCTGATGTTGCGCCGTTCTTTCCTGGTCTGGGCCGGCGCCACCGGCGCCACGGTGGCCGGCAGCGGGCTGGCGTTCCAGCGCTGGCAGGAGGTCACGCCCACGCTGCACTACGTCGGCCGCGACGAGGGCCACTTCCTGCGCGACCAGCGCGCGCTGCCAGCGCCATCGCAAGTTATCCACACCGATGTGGCGATACTCGGTTCCGGCGTTTCCGGGCTTACCGCCGCGTGGAAGCTGAAAAAGCTCGGCAAGCACGATGTGCTGATGATTGACGGCCCGCAGCCCTACGGCAACGCGGCCGGCGGCGCCTTCGGCGAATACGAGTACCCGACCGGCGCGCACTATCTGCCGCTGCCGTCGCCGGAATCCGTGCACGTGCGCGAAATCCTCGCGGACCTTGGCATCATCCAGCAAGATCCCTACGGCGAAAAGCCTCGCTACGACGAGCGCTTCATCCTGCACGCGCCGGAAGAGCGCCTGCTGCACAACGGCCATTGGCAGGAAGGCTTTATTCCCACGGAAGGCGTGGCGCAGTGGGAGCTCGATGAGCACAAGCGCTTCTTCGATGAGGTGCACCGCTTGCGCCAGATGCATGGCCGGGATGGCCGCCGCGTGTTCGTCTTCCCGACCGTGATGTCGTCGGAAGATCCGGAGTGGCTGGCACTGGACCGCATCACGCTCAAGCAGTGGATGGAGCAAAACGGCTACAAGTCGCCGACACTGCACTGGTATCTGAACTACTGCTGCCGCGACGACTACGGCACCCGCTACGACAAGGTGTCCGCCTGGGCGGGCCTGCACTACTATTGCAGCCGCTGGGGACAGGCGGCCAACGCCGGCGACGGCGCCTGGCTGACATGGCCGGGCGGCTTGCAGCCGCTGGTTGCCGGCATCGAGAAGCTGGCGGCGGTCAGGCGCATGGCCGGCACTGCCGTGTCGCTGAAGAAAACGGCGGAGGGTGTCGAGGCGCTGTGCTTCAAGCTGGAAAACGGTAAGCCGGCCAGCTATCTGGTGCGCGCCCGTAAAGCCATTTGCGCCATGCCGACCTATGTGGCCGCGCGGGTTGTGGATAACATCGGCGCATATGGTTTCGACGCGGCCAGGCACGCGCCGGAGTACGCGCCGTGGATGGTGGCGAACTTCCTGCTCAAGCGCTTCCCCGAAGAGTTGCCGAGCCAGCCGCTGTCCTGGGACAACGTGGTGTATAGCGAGCCGGGACTGGGCTACGTGGTTTCGACGCATCAGGATATCCGTGTGCAGCCGCCGCCGAAGACGGTGTTCAGCGCTTATGTGGCGCTGTCCGACCGCAAGGCCAGCAGCGCGCGTCACTGGATGGCGTCCGCCAGGCCGGAGGAGCTGCTGGCGCTGGCCAGCGCCGATTTGAAAACTGCCTACGGCGGACAGTTCGCCTCTTGCGTCGAGCGGGTCGATATCACGCTGCGCGGCCATGCGATGGCGGTGCCGTGGCCTAACTTCCGCAGCAACGCCGGCATGAAGGCGCTGCGCGAGGTGGACGGGCCGATTCTGTTTGCGCACGCTGACTTGTCGGGGTTTTCGGTGTTTGAGGAGGCGGCTTGGTGGGGCATTCGCGCCGGCGGCCTGGCGGCCCGGTAGCCCGTCGTTCCCGCGCAGGCGGGAACCCATAGGCCGCGTGCCTGCCATCTCAGCATGGGTTCCCGCCTGCGCGGGAACGACGGGTGGGTGGCGGCACGGTCGGCGTCAAAGTGCTATGCTGAATCCATGACCCATAATGCCCGCGAGCGCTTTCGCGCCACCCACAAACTCAAGCTGCGAGACAAGGACGCCGACGACACCGCGTTCTCGACCCGCGCCGCCAACCCCAAGCTCGGCAAATCGCGCGCCAAGACGCTGGACCTGGAACGCACCGCCGCGCTGATCGAGCGCATCTCGGCCTTGCAGGACAAGCTGTACGCGCAGCACAAGCAGAAGGTGCTGCTGGTGCTGCAAGGTACGGACACCGCCGGCAAGGACGGCGCCGTGCGCGCGCTGTTCAAGGGCATCAACCCGATGGGCTTGCGCGCGGTGGCCTTCAAGGCGCCCACCTCCAATGACCTGGCGCACGATTACCTGTGGCGCATCCACCAGCACGTTCCGGTTGACGGCGAGATCGCCATCTTCAACCGCAGCCACTACGAGGATGTGCTGATCACCAGGGTGCAGGGCTGGATCGATGACGACGAATGTGCGCGACGTTACGCACAGATCCGCGATTTCGAGCGCATGCTGGCGGAAACCGGTACAGTCATCATCAAGGTGTTCCTGCATATCTCGAAGGAGGAACAGCGCGAGCGCCTGCAGGAACGACTGGACGACCCGGACAAGCAGTGGAAATTCAATCCGGAAGATATCAAGCAACGCGAAAAGTGGGACGACTACCAGCGCGCCTATGAAAAGGCGATCCGCGAGACGGACGCGCCGCACGCGCCGTGGTATGTGGTGCCGGCCAACTCCAAGGTCCATCGCAACCTGGTGATCGCCAGCCTGCTGCTGGAGACGCTGGAAGGCATGGAGCTGAGTTACCCGCCGCCGCATCCGGACCTGTCGTCCTTCACCGTGGAGTAAGGAGAATGCCTGATGCTGCAATTGAAAGACGCGAGCCTGCTGCGCCAGCAGGCCTATATCAACGGCGAATGGACTGACGCCGACAGCGGCAAGACGCTGCCTGTCACCAATCCCGCCACCGGCGAACAAATCGGCACCGTGCCGGTGATGGGCGCCGCCGAAACCAGGCGCGCCATCGACGCCGCCAACGCCGCCTGGCCGGCGTGGCGCAAGAAGCCGGCCGTCGAGCGCGCGCGCATCCTGCGCAAGTGGAATGACCTGATCCTTGAAAACACCGACGACCTGGCGCTGCTGATGACGGCCGAGCAGGGCAAGCCGCTGACCGAGTCGCGCGGCGAGGTGGCGTATGGGGCCTCGTTCATCGAGTGGTTTGGCGAGCAGGCCAAGCGCGTGGCCGGCGACACGCTGGCGTCGCCATGGCCGGACCGCCGCATCCTGGTGACCAAGGAACCGATCGGCGTGTGCGCCGCCATCACGCCATGGAACTTCCCGATCGCGATGATCACCCGCAAGGCCGGGCCGGCGCTGGCGGCCGGTTGCCCGATGGTGCTCAAGCCGGCCGAGGCCACGCCGTACAGCGCGCTGGCGCTGGCGGTATTGGCCGAACGGGCCGGCGTGCCGCCCGGCGTGTTCAGCGTGTTGACCGGCAAGTCGAAGGATATCGGCGGCGAGATGACCGCCAATCCGGTGGTGCGCAAGCTGACCTTCACCGGTTCCACCGAAGTGGGCCGCCTGCTGATGGAGCAGAGCGCGCCGACCATCAAGAAGCTGTCGCTGGAACTGGGCGGCAACGCGCCGTTCATCGTGTTCGACGATGCCGATCTGGATGCGGCGGTCGAAGGCGCCATCGCCTCCAAGTACCGCAACGCCGGCCAGACCTGCGTGTGCGCCAACCGCATCTACGTGCAGGATGGCGTGTACGAGGCGTTCGCGCACAAGCTGGTGGCGGCGGTGGAAAAGCTCAAGGTCGGCAACGGCGTCGAGGAGGGCGTGACGCAAGGGCCGCTGATCGACGCCAAGGCGGTGGAAAAAGTCGAGCAGCACGTGGCCGATGCGCTGGCCAAAGGCGGCCGCCTGCTGTTGGGCGGCAAGCGTCACGCGCTGGGCCACAGCTTCTTCCAGCCGACCGTGATCGCCGATGTCAGCGACGACATGCTGGTGGCCAGGGAGGAAACCTTCGGCCCGCTGGCGCCGCTGTTCCGCTTCACCACCGACGAGGAAGCGGTCGCGCTGGCCAACAACACCGAATTCGGCCTGGCCAGCTACTTCTATTCGCGCGACGTCGGCCGCATCTGGCGCGTGGCCGAGGGGCTGGAAAGCGGCATGGTCGGCGTCAACACCGGCCTGATTTCCACCGAGGTGGCGCCGTTCGGCGGCGTCAAGCAGTCCGGCCTGGGGCGCGAGGGCTCGCACCTCGGCATCGAGGATTACCTGGTGGTCAAATACATCTGCCTCGGCGGCATATAAGGGCGATGGCGGCGCCGCCGCTCAGGCGGTCCACCATGCGCTTGACGGCCGCCATCTGGCGGCCTGTTTTTGCGCGTAGCGCGTGTCGTCGTGCGCCCACCAGTCCCAGCACGCCTTCGGATTGGCCAGGGTGGCCGAGGTTTGCGGATACAGGATCAGCAATCGGTTGTTGTCGGCCCAGGCGTTGTAGCCGGCGCGGCGCACAAACTGGGCGCCGATGTGGTCCGGGCTTTGCTGGCAGCCGTGGAAGGCCACGTGCAGCCGGCAGCCGCCGCCGCTTTCGCACGACGGCGGAATGTACAGATAGCCCACGTCCGCCATGCCGTGCCAAGTCGGCAGCGCGATGAACTCCGATTGGTCGAAGGCGATGAAGCGGCCGGCCAGGCTGGCGCTGCGCGCGGCCAGTGGGCCGTAGATCCAGTTCAGCAATTCGCCGGCGGCGTCGTAGTTGCAGTTGTTGATGTAGGGTGAGCCCAGCACCGAGCAGGCGTTGCCATAGCTGTCGGTGGGCATCGCGTGTTCGGCCGCGAGGTTGCGCTTGTAGGCGATGCGGTTGGCGTCGATGTAATGGCGGTAGTAAGTCAGCAGGTCGTTGCTGACCGCCTGCGGCACCACGCTGTCCAGCGTGCCGGAGAACATCCAGATGCGGTGGCCGGCCAGCGCGCTGGTCGGGTCGATGGTCTGCATGGCGGCGAACCAGTCGGTGATGGCGATCAGGTTCTGTACGCGGGTGCCGCCGGGACGCACGCGGCAGGAGAATAATTCTTCGTTGCAGCTACAGGTGGTGGTGGCGGTGAACACGCTGCCCTGCGCGCAGAAATACGGACCGCCGGCGATGATGCCGGCGCCGATCACCGTGCGCGAGAAGGCCACCTCGAACTGCACCGCCATGTAGGCGCCGGACGAGAGGCCGGACACGCTGACCTGCTGCGCGCGCAGCGCCGGCAGCGGCACCACTTGCGCCTGCGCGGCGCCGGTCCACAACAATATACATAGCCATAGTTTTCGCATGACCGCCTCCCCGTCGTTCGCGCGCAGGCGGGAACCCATGCTGAGACGGCCTTTACGCGGTCCATGGATTCCCGCCTGCGCGGGAATGACGATATGCCGGCGGGGCGCATTTTGCTTAATCCAGGCCAATCGTGCGATGGGAACTAAATTGGACTAGAATGGATTTTTTTCCATTCTTTCCAGCCCGACACCATGTCCAAAACCTTCGCCCTGTGCCTCGTCTCCTCGCTGACCGTGCTGGCCAGCGCCTCCGCGTTTGCGCAAGCGCCAGCTGCTGCCGCGCCAGCCGCCGCCGTGGCGTCGGCGCCGGTCAGTTGCCCGGCCATCCTCAAGCAATCCTTCAAGCGCCTGCAGGACGACGCGCCGCAGGACCTGTGCCAGTACGCCGGCAAGGTGATCCTGGTGGTCAACACCGCCAGCTACTGCGGCTTCACCAACCAGTACGAAGGCCTGGAAGGCCTGTACGCCAAATACGGCAGCAAAGGCCTGGTGGTGCTGGGCTTCCCGTCGAACGACTTCGGCCAGCAGGAGCCGGGCAGCAGCAAGGAAATCGCCGATTTCTGCTACAACACCTACGGCGTGAAATTCCCGATGTTCGCCAAGTCCGTGGTGTCGGGCAAGGAGCCCAACCCGCTGTTCGCCAGCCTGATCAAGGCGACCGGCAAGGCGCCGGCGTGGAACTTCCACAAGTACCTGATCGACCGCCACGGCAATGTGGTGAACAACTTCGGCAGCAAGGTCACGCCGGGTGACAAGCAACTGGTCGGCGCCATCGAAAAGGCGCTGGGCTCCTGAGCTTAGCGCGCGGCCTGGCGCAGCTCGGGCGGCAACTGCCTGACCGGGCAATAGTGGTAGGTGGTGACGTTGCCGGCGATATCCTGCGTGAAGGTCGACGAATTTTTCACCGTCACCTGCTGGTGCTGAATCCGGCGCGGCGCGATGCCGGCGCCGGCGTCGATGCACGACTGCGCCACCGTGTAGACGCTGCCGCGGCGCTTGCCGACCTTGGCCTTGCAGGCGCGGGTGTGGGCGGTGGAAATGCCCTTGCCGTCATAGCTGCGGATGGCGGCGTTGGCCGGCGCGCGGCACTCCGAGCCTTCCGCAACATAGATGCCATGCTTCAAACGATACACGCCGCCGGATTTCGGGCTGGCCGCGGCCGCCATGCCGGCGGCCGCCATCAGCATGGCGAATGCCGCCCATCGTTTGCATGTGTTGTGCATTGCTCATCCTTCCCTTCCGTGACAGACAGCCGCAGTCTATAGCGTCGCCGGCGGATTGTCGCGTACGTTTGCGGCGCTGGTCAGGGCAAAGCCTTCATCGCGCCAGCCGGTGATGCCGCCGGTCATCAGCTTGACCGGCCGGCCCAGTTGCGCCAGCCGCACGGCGGCGCGCGCCGCGCCGTTGCAGTGCGGGCCGGCGCAATACACCACGAACAGCGTGTCGGCCGGGAAGCCGGCGAGCTTCGAGGCGATGATCTTGCGGTGCGCCAGGTCGAGCGCGCCGGGCACGTGGCCGGCTGCGTATTTTTCCGTGCCGCGCACGTCGAGCAGCACGAAGTCCTGCCGGCCGCCGGCGAGGGCGTCGTGCACGTCCCAGCAGTCGGTTTCGTAGCGGAAGGCGGCTTCAAAGTGGGCCAGCGCGGCAGCGCTGTCGGCGGCGGGAACGGCGGTAACGACGGACATCGGTTTCTCCTGTGAGGTGGAGCGCTCATTGTGCGGCCGCGCCGTCGGCGCCAGAAGTGGCGCGTATGCCAATCTACGGTAAGATTGCGCCATGAAAAAACACCTCGTTGTGGCGCTGGCCTACGACCGCCTGTGCACGTTCGAGTTCGGCTGTACGGTCGAACTGTTCGCGCTGGAACGCCCCGAGCTGGGCGTCGACTGGTACGACTTCGCCGTCTGCGCGGTGGAGCAGGGGCCGATCCGCGCGGCTGGCGGCGTCACGCTGCAGGCGCCGTATGCGCCGGAACTGCTGGCGCGCGCCGACACCATCGTCATCCCCGGCTGGCGCGATGCCGACGAACCGCCGCCGCCGCAACTGCTGGCGTGGATACGCGCGGCCCACGCGCGCGGCGCGCGCCTGTGCTCGATCTGCTCGGGCGTCTTCGTGCTGGCCGCCGCCGGCGTGCTGGACGGCCAGCGCGCCACCACGCACTGGCGCTACGCCGACCGCCTGGCGCAACGCTATCCGCGCATCGAGGTGCAGCCCGATCACTTGTATGTGGATAACGGGCAAGTTATCACCGCCGCCGGCTCGGCTGCCGGGCTGGACATGCTGCTGCACCTGGTGCGGCGCGATCATGGCGCCAAGGTCGGCAACCGGGTGGCGCAGCGGCTGGTGGTGGCGCCGCATCGCGAGGGCGGGCAGGCGCAGTTCCTGCCGCGTCCGATGGCGCAGGGCGAGCAGGGCCGGCTGTCGCGGCTGATGGACTGGCTGCGCAGCCATCCGGCGCAGCCGCACACGGTGGCCAGCATGGCCGGGCGCGCGGCCATGAGTCCGCGCACCTTGCAGCGCCAGTTCCAGCAAGCCACCGGACTCGGCCCGGTGGAATGGCTGATCCGCGAACGGGTCGCCATCGTCAAGGACATGCTGGAGGAGCCGGAGGTGCCGCTGGCGCAGATTGCCGAGCGCGCCGGCTTCGGTTCCGAGGAAAGCTTGCGCCACCATTTCCGCCGTCTCACCGCCACCACACCGGGCGCTTACCGCAAACGCTTCGTGCTACGCTAAACGCCTCACCATCAGGGAGGCTGCTATGGCATACGTTGACGGTTTTGTGACACCCGTGCCCAGGAACAATCTTGAGGCGTACAAGAAGATGGCGCTGGCGTGCGGCGCCGTGTGGAAGGAACACGGCGCGCTGGAGTTCCGGGAAACGGTGGCCGACGACGTCAAGCCCGGCAAGCTGACCTCCTTCCCGCAAAGCGTGAACTTGCAGGACGATGAAGTGGTGGTGTTTTCGTGGATCGTCTACGAATCGCGCGCGAAGCGCGACGAGATCAACGACAAGGTCATGAAAGACCCGCGCCTGGCCGCCTTCATGGACCCCGCCGGCATGCCGTTCGACGGCAAGCGCCTGGTGTACGGCGGGTTCGAGATGATCGTCGACCTGTAAGGCCCTCAGCGGCGCTGGGTCACCTGTGCGGCGCCGAAGATCAGCTGCTGCGCCATCGGCCGGCCGATGAAGCGTTCCGGGAAGATCGGCGCCGGCGCGCTGGCGGCGTTCAGGCGCGCCAGCTGGTCGTCGCTGAGCACCACGTCCAGCGCCCCCAGGTTGTCTTCGGCCTGGGCCGCCGTGCGCGCGCCGAGGATCGGCGAGACGACGGCCGGCTGCGCCAGCGTCCAGGCGATGGCCACTTGCGAGCGCGATACGCCCAGCTCGGCGGCGACCTGCCCCACCACCCCGGCGATATCGAGCGAGCGCTGGTTCAGATGGCCGGTGGAGGCGATCACACCCTTGCGGTCGCTGGCGACATCGGCGCCGTTGTCATCGGACAGGTCTTTGCGGCTGTACTTGCCGGTCAGGATGCCGCCGCCCAGCGGCGACCATGGCAGCACGCCCAGTCCCATCGCTTGCGCCATCGGCAGCAGTTCGTGCTCGACGGTGCGCTCCACCAGGCTGTATTCGATTTGCAGCGCCACCAGCGGCGACCAGCCGCGCAGGTCGGCCAGCGTCTGCAACTCGGCCACCCGCCAGGCCGGCGTGTTGCAGATGCCCAGATACAGCACCTTGCCCGCGCGCACCAGATCGTCCAGGGCGCGCATCACCTCGTCCGGGCGGGTGGTAAAGTCCCAGGCGTGCAGGTACAGCAGGTCGATGCGGTCGGTGTCGAGCTGGCGCAGGCTGGTTTCGACCGAGCGCACCAGGTTATAGCGGTGATTGCCGCCGGAGTTGATGTTGGCCGCATCGCGCGCCATGGTGAACTTGGTGGCCAGCACCAGGCGCTCGCGCTTGTCCCTGGCGAAGCCGCCGAGGATGCGCTCGGAGGCGCCATTGGTGTAGTTGACCGAGGTGTCGATGAAGTTGCCGCCGCGGTCGACATAAGCGTCGAAGATGCGCCGCGCTTCGGCATCGTCGGCGCCCCAGCCCCAGTCGGAACCGAAGGTCATCGTGCCCAGCGACAGCGGCGCGACGCGCAGGCCGGAACGGCCGAGCAGGCGGTAGTGGTCAAGTTGGGTCGTCATGCTGAAATCTCCTCGAAGGGTTGCGATGACAACGATTGTCGGCATTCCGGCCCCTGCCGCGGTAGCATGATTTCCCGTCATGCTTGCACGATCGTCCGGATGTGCACATAATGGCTTATGGCCCATCTTGAATCATTCCGCGATGCAATTGCCCGTCACGCGCCAGAAGATGGCACGTTTGCCTGCGCCATTCCGGGCCTGAAGCTGATCCGGTGCGCCGCGCCGACGATGCCGATGCCGGTGGTGTACGAGCCGACCGCCTGCTTTGTCGCGCAGGGCCGCAAGCGCGCCACGCTGGGCGCCAGCGTGTTCCACTACGACCCGAGCAGCTATCTGGTGGCGTCGGTCGGGTTGGCGGTGATGGGCACGGTCATCGAGGCGAGCCAAGCGCAGCCCTACATGAGCGTTCAGCTCGATCTGGACCCGGCGCAACTGGGCGAACTGGCGCTGAGCTATCCGCGCCCGGCCGCCAGCGCGCCGACGACCGGCCTGACGCTCAATCAGATGACGCCCGGCTTGCTGGACGCGGCCACGCGGCTGGTCGCCTTGCTCGATACGCCGGACGATATCGCCGCGCTGGCGCCGCTGGCCCTGCGCGAAATTCTGTACCGCCTGCTGACCGGCCCCAGTGGCGGCGCCATCTGCGCGATGACGCAATCGGATAGCCGGCAGAGCCAGATCGCCCGCGCGATCCTGCGGCTGCGCGCGCATTTCAAGGACGGCTGGCGGATCGATGATCTGGCCGGCGTCGCCGGCATGAGCCGCTCGGCGTTCCACCAGCATTTCAAGGCCATGACCGCCATGAGCCCACTCGAATTCAGAACCCAGTTGCGGATGCAGGAAGCCCGGCGCCTGATGGTGAGCGATGGGCTGGACGCGGCCAACGCCGGCTACCTGGTCGGCTACGACAGCCCGTCACAGTTCAGCCGCGATTATGCGCGCCTGTTTGGCGTGCCGCCGGCCAGGGATGCCGGGCGCTTGCGCTCGGCCAGTCAGGCCAGCGTGGCCTGAAGCGCGCCGCGCAGGGCGTTGCAGACGATGATCTCGTCGGCCGCCTGCAGCATGGCGCGGGTGATGGTGGCTTCGCGCGCCTGCCAGTCCGGATCGTCCAGCAGCACGCCGCGCATCACGCCGGGCAGGATGCCGGCGCTAAGCGGCGGCGTCAGCCATTGGCCGCCGATGCGGACGAAGACGTTGCTGCGGCCGCCTTCGGTCAGTTCGCCGCGCTCGTTGAAGAACAGCGTGTCGAACGCGCCCTGGGCTTCGGCGTCGCGCCAGGCGGCGTCGTAGCGCTGGCGGACGCTGGTTTTGTGGCGCAGGAACAGGTCGGCGCTGCTGGTGCTATCGCCGGCCAGCAGCACGCGCACCGGTTCGGCCAGCGGCGTCAGCGGCGCGTGCTGCACCGAGAAGGCGCCAGAGGGCGCGAGCGCAAGTCGCAGGCGGTAGGCCGCGTGGAGCGGCGCCAGCATCGCGCAGGCAGCGTCCAGATAGGCGTGCGCCGCCTTCTGGTCCCAGGGGAAGCCGAAGTAGGCGGCCGACGCGGCCAGGCGCGCCAGGTGGCGCGCGCGGTGACGCACGCCGGCGGCCGGCGTGGCGTGCATCGTTTCGAAAAGTTCGAAGTCGTTTTGCAGGCCGGTGAGGAAGCGCGCCTTGAGGCTGCATTCGGCGTATTCGCCGGCGGCGTCGCTGTCGAAGACGATGCCGGCGCCGACGCCCATTTCGCCGCGCCGTACGCCGTCCGCGCCGGGCGGCTGCAAGGCCAGCGTGCGGATCGGGACCGACATGCAGAAGTCGCCGACCCTGCCATCGTCGCGCGGATCGAACCAGCCGATGGCGCCGGTGTAGACGCCGCGCGCGTCCGCTTCCAGCTCGCCGATGATTTCCATGGTGCGGCGCTTGGGCGCGCCGGTGATCGAGCCGCAGGGGTAGAGCGCGTCGAAGATGTCGGCCAGCGTGGCGTCGTCGCGCAGTTGCGCGGTGATGGTGGAGGTCATTTGCAGCACGCTGGCGTAGCGCTGCACCTCGAACAATGCCGGCACCTGCACGCTGCCGGTGACGGCGACGCGGGCGATGTCGTTGCGCAGCAGGTCGACGATCATCAGGTTCTCGGCGCGGTTTTTCGGATCGGCGGCGAGGCTGGCGGCGCGCTGGCTGTTGTCGGCCTGCCGCGCCGGCGGCGCCGCCGGCGCCGTGCCCTTCATCGGCCGCGCCGTCAGCTTGCCGCCGGCGTGGCGCACGAACAGCTCGGGCGACAGCGACAGCACGGCGCTGCCGTCGTCCAGCGCGATCAGCGCGCCGTAGGGGACCGGCTGGCGGCCGCGCAGGCGCGCATACAGCGCGTGGATGCCGCCAAACGCGTCAAAACGCAGCCTGAAGGTGTAATTGACCTGGTAGGTGTCGCCGGCCGCGATGTAGTCGTGAATGCGCGCCAGCGCCGCGCTGAACGCTTGCTGATCGATGTTGGGACGGAGGTTGGCCACGCCGGCCGGCCGTTCGATCGGGAAGGAGCGGGCGGCCAGCCAGTCGCCAACTTCGGCGGCGGTCAGCCGCGCGCATTCCTTGAACAGCAGGATCTGCGCCAGCGGCGCGCCGGTTTGCCGCGCCGCCGGCATGGGGGCAGCAGCTGCGGGCGCGCCCCGCGGGGCCAGCCCCAGCAGCGCTGCGCCCAGCTCGTAGCTGCACACGCTGACGGCGTATTCGCCGCGCGCCAGCGCCGCCTGCATCTGCGCCAGCAGCGACGGCCATTGCGCGATGTCGTCGCAGCGCAGCGTGGCGGTGTGGCCGGTGTACAGGCGCGAGCGGCTGCCGGCCTCGGTGGCTTCCGGGCTGGCGTCGTCCAGCAGCGCGAATACTTCGGGGTTCATGCCGGCGATAACAGCAGGGTGATATGCAGCGCCGCATCCTGCGACGGATTGTTTTTGAAGCCGCTCTTGGCGTAACGGTGCCAGCGGCCGATGACAAAGCTGGTCAGCATCGCCGCGCGCGCGGCGGTGTCGGCCTCGTGCGCCTGGCCTTCGCTGGCGGCCAGGCGCAAGGCCTGCTTCAGCGCCAACTCGACGCGGTCGTAGAACTGGTTCATGCGCAGTTGCAGGCGCTCGTCCTCGTTGACCAGGGCGTCGCCGATCAGCACCCGCGCCATGCCCGGATTCTGGCTGGCGAAATTGAGCAGCATGGCGGTGATGTCGCGCGCCTGCGCCAGGCCGTCGCTCTGGCGCTCGGCGATCTGGTTAATCAGGCCGAACACGCTCGATTCGATAAACTCGATCAGGCCCTCGAACATCTGCGCCTTGCTGGCGAAGTGGCGGTACAGCGCCGCCTCGGAAAACTCCAGCTTGCGCGCCAGCGCAGCGGTGGTGATCTTCTCGCCCTTGGGTTGTTCCAGCATCTCCGCCAGCGCCTGCAGTATCTGCAAACGGCGCTGGCCTGGCGGTGTGCTTGCCATATGATCTCGCGGTTAAATGGGTTGGTCAGCGCAGCTGGTGCAGGCGTGACGGCAGGTTCCGGACAGATTTTACTTTGACATCGACATAAGCGGGGCGAATCAGCCGTTTTTGCGGATGCGCCAGGCCGGCCGTGTCGCCGATGGTGAGGTACTGCGTGACCCATGCGGTGCGCATGCCGAGCTGGCGCGCGCTGCGCAGGTTGGCCAGCGTGTCCTCCACCAGCACGCAGCGGCGCGCGGTCAGCTGGTGGCGGCGCAGCAGCTTGCGCAGCATCAGCTTCGACGGCTTGGGGCGCATGTGCCGGTGCACCGTCATCGCCTCCACCGCGATGTGATGATTGAAGTGCCGCTGCAGGCCCAGATGCCTGAGCACCTGCGACGAATAACGGTGCGGCGCGTTGGTCAGCAAAATTTTGCGGCCCGGCAGGCGGCGCAGCAGCTGGCGCAGTCCGCGCTCGGCGCGGATCATGGCGTGGAGGTCGTCGAAGCGGTGGGTTTCATCGAGAAAGTGCGCGGCCTTGACGCCGTGGTGCTTGACCACGCCCAGCGTGGTGGCGCCGTAGCGCCGCCAGTACAGGGTGCGCGTGGCGTTCACCAGTTCATCGCTGGCGGGCGTCACGCCATCTCCCAGCAGACGCGCGAGATAGCTGTTCATGCCGGCCATGATCGCGGGGAAGATGGCGTGCGAAGCGTTGTGCAGGGTGTTATCGAGATCAAACAGCCACACGGGCGAGGAGCGGGTAATATTCACGTCATCTCTACCAACAAAGGAAATCATGCAGCGCCAGATTATAGTGATGTTCTGCAGTTTGTTCCTGTTTGCCTTCGGTTCCGCATGGGCGGCGGAGCCGGGCCCGGCGCCCAGCCGCGGCGCGCTGTTCAACGTGCAGCAGCACGGGCAGACGCTGTATTTGTTCGGCACCATCCACGTCGGCGCCAAGGACTTCTACCCGCTGGAGCCGCGCCTGGCCGACCTGCTGAAGCAGGCGCCGGTGCTGGCGCTGGAAATCGATCCGCTGGGCGATCCGCAAAAACTGGCGCGCGCGGTGCAGCAGCATGGCCTCAGCGCCAAGGGCTGGTCTGGCCTGGCGCCGGCGTGGCGCCAGCGGCTGGAGCGCCTGCTCAGGCAGTACAACATCGACCCGCAGGCGGTCGCGTCGATGAAGCCCTGGCTGCTGGCGACCATGCTGACGGTGAGCGAGTTCGCCGCGCAGGGCTACGACGCCGCGCTGGCGGTGGACGCCCACCTGGCGAAACAGGCGCACGCGGCCGGCCAGAAGGTGGTCGAGCTGGAATCGGCCGACGGCCAGATGGCGCTGTTCGACAAGATGACGCCGGCCGAGCAGCTGACCTTCCTGCAGGAGGCGATCAGCGGCATCGAGGACCAGGAACAGGCCGACCAGGCGCGCCAGATCGCCCAGGCCTGGCGCAGCGCCGACGCCGCCGCGCTGGACGCGCTGGCGCTGAAGGCGGAGCAGGACGCGACCTTCTCCGGCCGTTTCGTGCAGAAGGTGCTGCTCGAAGGCCGCAACCCGGCGCTGGCCGACGGCATCGTCAAGCTGATGGGGCGCGAAAACAACAGTGTGGCGGCGATCGGCGTGCTGCACCTGGTGGGCAAAACGAGCGTGCCGGAACTGCTGCGCAAGCGCGGCCTGAGCGTCGAACGGATTTACTAAGCGGGGAGGGTGCTGCGGAAGTGGTGCCCTTGACGTGGATTGAACACGTGGCCTCTCCCTTACCAAGGGAGTGCTCTACCACTGAGCTACAAGGGCATACAAATGTGGCGGTTTCACCGATTTCCGGCGCAACCGCCTTTTTTCAGTGAGACCGGATCATAGTGCCAAAAGCTTGCTCGGTCAAGACTTCCAGCAACAAAGAGTGCTCAATGCGGCCGTCGATGATGTGGACGGTGTTGACGCCGGACTTGGCAGCATCCAGGGCTGATGAAATTTTAGGCAGCATGCCGCCGGAAATCGTGCCGTCGGCGAACATTTCATCGATTTCGCGCGCCGACAGGTCGGTGACCAGGTTGCCCTGCTTGTCCTGCACGCCGGCGATGTTGGTCATCATGATCAGTTTTTCGGCTTTCAGGATCTCGGCGATCTTGCCGGCGACCACGTCGGCGTTGATGTTGTAGGCCTGGCCGTCCTGGCCGAAGCCGATCGGCGAGATGATCGGGATGAAGGCGTCGTCCTGCAGCGCCTTGACCACGGCCGGGTTGATGGCGTCGATTTCGCCGACGAAGCCGATGTCCAGCGTCTGGCCCGGGTTGTCCTTGTCCGGCATGGCCATCTTGCGCGCGCGGATCAGGCCGCCGTCCTTGCCGGTCAGGCCGACCGCCTGGCCACCGTAGTGATTAATCAACATCACGATGTCCTGCTGCACTTCGCCGCCCAGCACCCACTCCACCACTTCCATGGTTTCCTCGTCGGTGATGCGCATGCCCTGGACGAAGGTGCCTTGCTTGCCGATTTTCTTCAGCGCGTTGTCGATTTGCGGACCGCCGCCGTGCACGACTACCGGGTTCATGCCGACCAATTTGAGCAAAATGACATCGCGCGCGAAGCCGTGTTTCAGGCGTTCGTCGGTCATGGCGTTGCCGCCGTATTTGATGACGATGGTTTTGCCGTGGTAATTGCGGATGTAGGGGAGCGCTTCCGCCAGAATTTGCGCCTTGATCCGTGGTTCAACGGCGGTCAGGTCGTCGGCGTCATTGCCTAGGTTCAGATTGGTCAGTTGGGTCATGGCGATTCCGGTAGAAAGATTTTGGGCGCAATTTTACAGCCTGCGGCTGCACTCAAGCACGCATTATAGGGCCATCCGGTTGTAATTTCCCGCCAGCTCCGCTACGCTGGGGCGATGAGTACTTGTTCCCGCTGCGGCACGCAGTTCTCCTGCGCAATGAAGGATGCCGATCCGGCGGCGCCGGCCCAGCCGTGCTGGTGCACGTTTTTGCCGCCGTCGCTGCCCGTGCCGGCCGCGCCCGGCGCCAGCTGCTGGTGTCCGGCATGCCTCCGGCAGCACATCATTGATCATCCTCAAACAGCCGCCAGTACGCGATCCGACAATAGCGCATAACCCCGCATGGGAGCGCTCAGCATGAACCCGACCTCGCTTGACAAGCAAAACGGCGCGGCGGACGATGGCCACATCGTCCGCATCGTGCGGCTGGAGACTCAAATGGACAACGTCACCAGTGCGCTGACCTCCCTGCAGCGCGCGCAGGAGAATTTGCAGCGCACGCAGGAGTTGCATCATCAGGCCATGCTGGCCGGATTCGAATCCCTGCGTGACAAGATCGATGACGTCCAGCGCTACCTGATCGACCGGCAGGACCGTGCTATCGAGCGCCTGGACCGGCGTATCGACCGGCTGGTGTACTGGATGGCCGGCCTGACGATCGCCAACCTGGGCACGATGGTCGGCCTGATCCTGCGCGCCGCCGGCGCTTTCTGATCAGCTGATGGTGCGGAAGAAGCGCAGCATTTCGCGGCTGGCGTCGGGACCCCTGGCGTCGGTGTAGGTGCCGAGCGCGCTGCCGCCGGACCAGGCGTGGCCGGCGCCATGCACCACCCAGTGCTCGCCGACCGGTAAGCCATCGGCGGTGGTGTGCGTGGTCTGCGTGTAGCGATAGCCGTTCGGCACCGCGCCCGACCGCACCCGCGGCCGCGCGCCGTGGTGGTGGTGCAGCCGTTGCGCCATCACCTGTTCGCCATTGCGCGGATTGACCGTCGTGTCGCTATCGCCATGGAACACGATGATCGGCTGCGCGCCATTGCCTGCCTTGGCCGCCGTGTTGACGCCGCGCTTCATGGCCGACAGTGCCGACGGCAAATCCTGGGCCGACGCGAAAGGCAGGCCCGAGTGCACTCCCACCGCCGCGAACAGTTCCGGGTACAGCGTGCCGACAATCACCGCCATCGCGCCCCCGGCCGACAAGCCCGCCACGTACACCTGGCGCTCGATCACCGGATACGCTTCGATCACCTGCCGCGCAATGCCGGCAATGATCGATGGCTCGCCCTGGCCGCGCTGCTGGTCGATGGCGTTGAACCAGTTCCAGCACTTCGAATGGTTGGCCTGCGCGGTCTGTTCCGGATACACCACCAGCCAGCCCATCTCCTCCGCCAGCTGGTTCATCTGCGTGCCGGCGGCGAAGTCGTCCGGATTCTGCGTGCAGCCGTGCAGCATCACCAGCAGCGGCGCCGCCTGGCCGTGGTAGCTGGCCGGAATGTACAGCTTGTAATTGCGCGTTCCCGCATGGTTGCTATAGCTGCCGCTCACGAACTGCGCGCCCGGCGGCAGCGGATGCGCCGGCGCCGGATGCAGCACCGAGCCGATATCGATCGCCCGCTCCAGGTTGGCGTGCAGGTCCAGCTTGATGCCCATGCGGTTCAACATGTCCTGCGCATAGTCGGCCGGATGGGTGGCCGGATTGATGTGCTGCCGCGCGGCCGTCTCCGTTTCCTGCTGCTGCCCGGCAGCGGGCGCCGCGCCTGCAGGTGGCGGGTTAATATCGCGCATCGGCGGGCGTGGTTGCGGGACGGCCTTGTTCAGCATCTGTTGCGCAGCCGTGCGCATGTGGTGGAGAAAATTGAGTTTCATGGCACTCCTTAATGGATGCGTTGCGCCAGCGCGGTCTTGAGGACGGCGCTGGCGTGCAGCGAGCCGAGTACAAAGATTGATTCGATGGTGGCCAGCGCCAGTTCGACCGAGACGTCGCTGGCGATGCTGGCCAGGCCCAGTACCTGGATTTGCAGCCGCTCGCCGGCCGCCTGGATCGCTTCCAGGTCGGCGCGCGAATAATGCTGCATGCCCAATACCAGGCTCTTGCGCGCCACGGTCTGCCTGACCACCTCGGCGTGCTGGTTCAGCTGGTTGCGGATTGCCGTGCGTATCAGATCGGTACGGTTGGAATAAAACCCTTCCTGTACCAGCAGGTCAATCTGGCCCAGGTCGACCGGGCCGAGGTTGATGGTGATTTTTTCTGAATCGGCAGTCTTCAGCTTGATTTCTTGCCTGGCCACGGTGTCTCCATCCATTTGCCATCTATATGGATGGTGAGTCTACGCCGATGCGGCCCCCGGTCAAGCGGCTTCGCGGCATAATGCAGTCATGAGTGAAGTAAACAACATAAGCGTGTCGCCGGTGCCGTCTCCTTGTGTCAGCCTGTGCAAGATGGACCTGGAGCGGCGCTACTGCATGGGCTGCCTGCGCACCATCGAGGAGATCGTCGCCTGGGGCAAGGCCGACGACGACTACAAGCGCGCCGTCTGGGCCGAGCTGCCGCGCCGGCGCGCCACCATCCACTTCGACGACGAGGAGCGATGAGCGTGTTGCCGGATGCGATACAGGTGCTGGAACGCGGCTGGCTGTCGTCCAACAACATCTTGCTGCTGGGCCGGCACGACACGGCCATCATCGACACCGGCTACGTCAGCCACGCGCCGCAGACGCTGGCGCTGGTGCGCAATGTGTTGCATGGCCGCCACCTGGACCAGATCATCAACACGCACCTGCATTCGGACCACTGCGGCGGCAACGCCACGCTGCAAGCGCACTTCGGCTGCCAGACCTCGATCCCTGCGGCAGAGGCCGACAAGGTGCGGCACTGGGACGTGGACGCGCTTAGCTTCAAGGCCACCGGCCAGCGTTGCGACCGCTTCACCTTCGACGCCACCATCGCGCCGGGCGACGTGCTGCGGCTGGCCGACATGGAGTGGCAGGCGCTGGGCGCCCCGGCCACGATCCGCACGCGCTGATTTTTTATTGCCCGCAGGAGAAGGTGCTGATTTCCGCCGACGCGCTGTGGCAAAACGGCTTCGGCGTGATTTTCCCCGAACTGGACGGCCAGTCCGGTTTCGCCGAGGAACGCGCCACATTGGACCTGATCGCCGGGCTGGACGTGGCGGTAGTCATCCCCGGCCACGGCGCGCCGTTCACCGACGTGGCCGCCGCGCTGGCGCGCGCCCGCTCGCGGCTGGACTACCTGGCCGCCGATCCGCTGCGCAACGCGCAGAACGCGCTGAAGGTGCTGCTCAAGTTCCTGCTGCTGGAACGGCAGCGCATCGCGCTGGCCGAGATTCCCGTGCTGCTGACCTCGATGCCGGTGTTCGCCGCCGCCAACCACCGTTATCTGCGGCAGGCGCCCGATGAATTGGCGCGCTGGGCCGTCAGCCAGCTGCTGCGGGCGGCTGCCGCCCGCGTCGAGGGTGAGTACTTACTCAACGAATGAGGCACGCTGGCGCTGCATGGTTTCCGGCAGCTCGGCCGCGAGGAATTCGATGAAGGCGCGCACCGCCGGCAGCAGCCCCCGGCGCGACGCGTACACCGCGTGCAACTGGTGCGAGGCGGCGCGATAACCGGGGAACAGCGTACTCAACTCGCCGGCCGCGATGGCGCTGGCGCAGGCATTGAACGGCACCAGCGCGATACCGGCGCCGCCTGCCGCGGCGATGGTCAGCAGCTCGACATCGTCGACCACCAGCGCCGGCGTGTAATCGATTTCCACCACCTCCGCGCCGGGACCGGTCAGGCGCCAGCGCGGCGCCTCGCCGTCCTGGCCGCCCTTGCCGAGGCCGGGCATGCCGCGCAGCGCGCCGATGTCGGCAAACGGGCCGCGCGCGGCGATGAAGGCCGGGCTGGCCACCAGCACCTGGTCGCTGACGCCGAAGGTGCGCACCACCAGGTCGGAATCGTCGAGCGTGGTGCGGATGCGCATGGCGACGTCGAAGCCCTCGCCGATGACGTCCACGCGGCGGTTGGTCAGCTCCAGTTCCAGCCGCACCCCGGGTGCGCGCGCAGGAAGCGCGGCAGCAACGGCGCCAGGAACAGATGGGCCACCCCGGCCGGCGAGCTGATGCGTACCCGTCCGGCCGGCCGCTCGCCGGCCTGTTCGGCCACCTCCAGCGCGGCGCGGGCAGCCTCGGTCATCGTTTCGCAATGGGTAAAAAATGCCGCGCCGACATCGGTGACGCGCATCGTCCGCGTCGAGCGTTGCAGCAGTCGCACGCCGAGTCGCTGCTCCAACTCGGCAATGCGGCGGCTGACGCGCGACTTTGGAATGCCCAGCGCGCGGGCGGCGCCGGAAAAGCTGCCGTGCGTTACCACGGCGGCGAAAAAGGCCAGGTCGTTGAAGTCTTCCATGATAGTCCGGTCATTGTCTCATCAGTAGAACAAACTGATCTATTTTAGCGGCTGGTGCGCACAATGTGCCCGGCATATGCTGGAGCTACTTTCTATCCAGGAAAAACAACATGCACATCCTCCACATCGATACCAGCATTTTTGGCGACGCCTCCGTCTCCCGCAGCCTGAGCGCGGCGATCGCCGCCGAGCTGCGCCTGCGTTATCCGGGCGCCGCCTACGTCTACCGCGATCTGGCGGCGCAAGCGCCCGCGCATCTGGACGAGGCGATCGCGGCCGGCTTCCGCCCCAGCGCCATCGCGCAGTTCAGCGCGGCGGACAAGGCCGAGCACGCGTTGTCGGAAACGCTGGTCACGGAATTGCTGGCCGCCGATATCGTGGTGCTGGGCGTGCCGATGTTGAACTTCTCGGTGCCGAGCCAGCTGAAAGCCTGGTTCGACCGCGTCGCGCAGCCGGGGCGGACGTTTCAGTACACGTCGGCCGGCCCGGTCGGGATTGCTGGCGATAAAAAAGACATCATGGCGTCGACGCGCGGCGGCGGCTACGCGTCGGGACCGGCGGCGGCCATGGATTTCCATGAGACTTACACGCGCGCGTATTTCGGCTTCCTCGGCATCCGGCAGTTCCACATCCTGCGCGCCGAGTTGCTGTCCAAGGGACCGGAACTGCGCAGCCAGTCGATCCGCGCCGCGCTGGACGGCGTGCCGGACGCGGTAACGGCGCTGACGGCGCCGGTGGCGGCATGACGGTCGCGGCGATGTGCGCGGCGGTCAGCATCGTGCTGGTGCACGGCGCCTTTGCCGATGGTTCCAGCTGGTCGCCGGTGATCGAAGCGCTGCAGGCGCGCGGATGTCGCGTCGCCGCCGTGCAGAATCCGCTGACCTCGCTGGCCGACGATGTCGCCGCCACCCGCGCGGTGGTCGAGCGCCAGCCGGGCAAGGTGCTGCTGGTCGGGCATTCGTGGGGCGGGGCGGTGGTGACCGAGGCCGGCAACCTGCCGCAGGTGCGCGGGCTGGTGTACCTGTCGGCGCTGGCGCCCGACAGCGAAGAGTCGGTGGCGGACCTGCTCGCCCGCCTCGACGCGCCGATGCAGGGCCTGGCGCCGGACGCCAACGGCCGTATCTGGCTGGATGACCCGGTGGCGTACCGCAAGCTCATGGCGGCGGATGTGCCGGCCGCCACGGTGGCGGTGCTGGCGGCAACGCAACAGCCGATCGCCGCCAGCGCCTTCGTGGAAAAATCTCGCATGCGGCGTGGCGCGACAAGCCCAGCTGGTATGTAATGACGGAGGACGATCAGGCGCTGCCGTTTGCCGTCCAGCGCAAGCTGGCCGCGCAGATCGGGGCCGGGACGGTTGTGCTGAAGACCAGCCACATGTCGCTGGTGTCGCAGCCGCGGCGCGTGGCCGACGTCATCCTGCGTGCGGCGCAAGGCTTGCGATAGACGAAATGTAGAGGGCAAGGTCTATTTCTGGCACGGTCGTACTATTTTCGATCTATAATCGGTCGACCCGATCAACTCACGTCAGCGAGCATGCCATGACCTTGCCTGCAGTCCTGCAAAATCTCACCCTTCCCGTCATCGCTTCCCCGATGTTTATCGCCAGCGGACCCAAGCTGGTGGCGGCCCAGTGCAAGGCCGGCATCGTCGGCTCCTTCCCGGCGCTGAACGCGCGCCCGGCCGAATTGCTCGATGTGTGGCTGACCGATCTGCAAAAAGAGCTGGCCGAGTTCCAGGCCGCCAATCCCGGCAAGCGGGTCGGCCCGATCGCCGTCAACCAGATCGTGCACCAGTCCAACGACCGCCTGGCGCATGACGTGGAAGTGTGCGTGAAGCACCAGATTCCGATCATCATTTCCTCGCTGCGCGCGCCGCCCAAAGAGATGCTGGACGCGATCCACAGCTACGGCGGCATCGTGCTGCATGACGTGATTTCCATCCGTCACGCGGAAAAGGCGCTGGAAGCCGGCGTCGACGGCCTGATTCTGGTGGCAGCCGGCGCTGGCGGCCATGCCGGCGGCCTGTCGCCGTTCGCGCTGGTGGGCGAGGTGCGCAAGTTCTTCAAGGGACCGATCGCGCTGTCCGGCTCGATCGCCACCGGCGACGCGATTCTGGCGGCGCAGGCCATGGGCGCCGACTTCGCTTACATCGGCTCGCGCTGGCTGGCGACCGAGGAATCCAACGTCAGCGACGGCTACCGCGAGGCCATCGTTGAATCGACCGCGGCCGATATCGTCTACACCAACCTGTTCACCGGAGTTCACGGTAATTACCTGAAGAAGTCCATCGTTGCGGCCGGGTTGGACCCGGACGCCCTGCCGACCGCCGACAAGAGCGCGATGAATTTCGGCTCCGGCAGCGCCAAGGCCTGGCGCGACATCTGGGGCGCCGGCCAGGGTGTCGGCCTGATGAACGACATCCCGACCACCGCCGAGATGGTCGAGCGCCTGAAGCGCGAGTACGACGCCGCCCGCGCCCGCCTGGCGCTGTGATTTAGCGATTCAGCGGTCGCGGCTGGCGGCCAGGCTGGCGCGCGCCGCCGGCTTGCCGCGCACCCAGACGGTGTCCACCGTGTCATAGGCGCGCACGTCGGCCAGCGGCGATTCCTTCATCAGCACCAGGTTGGCCACTTTGCCGGCCTCGATGGTGCCGAGGTCCTGGTCCAGATGGAAGCTGCGGGCATTGTTGATGGTGGCCGCCTTGAAAATCTGTTCCAGCGACAGGCCGGCGTTGCGCAGGTTTTGCATTTCGAGATAGCCGTTCAGGCCGGGGATGTTGCCATAAGTCGGCGAGGACGGCGTGTCGGTCGCGAACAGGAAGTTCGCATTTTTGCTGGCTAAATACGCAACCACCTGGCGCTGGCGGCGCAGCGGCGCTTCCATGCCCTGGCGGACCGCCTCGTCGGTTTCGCCTTCTTCCGCCACTTCCTGCTTGAACCAATTGCCTTCGGGCGTCTTCAGCCACGCCAGCATGGCGGGCGGCAGCAGCTTGGGCAGCGCCGGCGAGTTCAGGTAGTCCGGATCGACATAGGCGCGCAAGCCATACAGCACCTGCATGGTGGGCTGGTAGCCGATGTTCTTTTCGACGACTTTATCCAGCAACTGGCGCACTTCTTCCGGCAATTCCTTCGAATTGTTGCGCGCTCCCCAATGCCACATGCCGTGCGCCAGCACCTCCACGCCGCCGTTGACGGCAAAGGTCTGCGATTCCAGCGAGTTGCCATGGGTGACCATGACCAGGCCCGCCTGCCTGGCCAGCCGGCGCACTTCGCCATACATTTCCGGGCTCATCACCGGCAGGTTGCGCTGGCTGCCGAAGCCGCGCTCGTAGTGGGTTTTCAGGCAGATCGCGTGGTCGGCCTTGACCCTCGCCACGCCTTTGGCCGGGGTGTAGTCTTGCGGCTGGTATTCGGGCGGGATGTTGTCCTTCTGCGCCGGGTCATAGATGAAATTGGTGAACATCTGGTAGCGCTTCTGCGGCGCGATGAAGGCGGACGGGTAGCCGTTGGCGATCACCAGCGGCGCGCCGCAGTCGTAAATGTCCGGGTGCAGCGGCATGGCCTTGACGCGGTCGATGAACTCGCGGCTGCCGGCGGCCAGGTCGATCACGGTGGTGTAGCCGTAGTAGAGGTAAGATCGCGGCATTTGCGCGAAGTAGGCGTCGGCCATGGATTTCATGTGCTCCGATTGCTCGAAGCTCATGCCGGGCACGGCGTACAGGTGGACGTGGGAGTCGATCAGGCCGGGCGTCAGGTAGTAGCCTTTGCCGTCGACGCGGGTGGCGCCGGCCGGCGTCTTGCCGCTGGCGCCGCGTTCGACGCGGACGATGCGTTCGTTCTCGATCAGGACGCTGCCGCTTTCGATGCGGTCCAGCTTTTCCGGCGATACCAGCTTGACGTTGGTGATCCAGGTCTGACCGGCACAGGCCGGGGCGCTGATCAGCAGGCTGATTAAAATTTGTGCAAACTTCATGGTGGGCTCCGTGTTGTGAGGCCTCCAGTGTCGGTTTTGCGGACGCTATTGGCGTCGCGGATCATGATTTGGCACCTCTCCGTCATTCCCGCGCAGGCGGGAATCCATGCTGAATCTGCCAGTCGGGCGTTCTATGGGTTCCCGCCTGCGCGGGAACGACGGTTTTTGCGTGCTCCCGGAATTCTCCCGGCGTGACGCCTGCGTATTTTTTAAATGCACGGTTCATCGCGCTTTTACTGTTAAATCCCGCGATCAGCGATAGGTCCAGGATGCTGGCGCTGGCTTGCGCTGGGTCTTCCAGCGCCGCTTTCAGTGCTTCCACTCGGTAGCGATTCAGGAAATCGGCGAAATTGGTGCCGCAATGCGCATTGATCAGCTGCGATAGCTCGTGCGGCGTCATGGCCAGCTGCGCCGCCAGCTCGTCCAGTTTCAGCTCGCCGTTGCGGTAGGGCTGCTCGCGCTCCATGCACGCGCTCAGGCGTGCCAGAAACGCATCGCGTTCAGCGGCGGCAAGTGGTCTGTCGGCATAGCGCGGCCGGGCCGGTGGCAGCGGCTGTGGACGATAGCCCAGCGGCAGCCGCATCGCCGTGTAGGCGGTGGCGAAGACGAACAGCATCAGCGCGCCGCCATCCACCGCTTCCACCGACAGCGGCAGCTCGGCATCGACCGCCGCCATGGCCACCGCCAGCACGCTGAGGCCGGCACTGAAAAGCCAGACGCGCATCAGACGCCGCAGGTCGTTCACCAGCGCCGAGTCCGGCGGCACGCGTTGCACCAGGCCGTGGGCGGCGCGCAGGTAAGCCAGCAGGATCGCCATTTTGACCACCGCAAACAGCGCCAGATACCATGGCCAGCCGTTCAGTGCGCGCATCCAGGCCAGTTTTTCGTCAGCCGACCGCAAGTAGAAAGGCAGCATCGCGAGCGTGGCGAGCGTAAACGGGACAAAATGCAGCAGCGCGCGCCGGCCGAGCGGCTGGTCGGACAGCATGGCGTGCAAATAGAGGTATAGCAGCGGCCCGACCGCCAGCCCGAGCGTGACGATGGCCAGCGCGCTGTGCGGATAGACGCGGTACAGATGATTCAGCCCCAGCCACGCATGGCCGATGATTGCTGAAAAATGAGCAGCAGCGCGGACAGCAGACGGTTGGCCGTGCGCATTTCCGGCTGGCGCGGGTTGCACAGGGCGATGCTGAGAAACACCGCCTGCGCGATGGCGGCAAGGAACAGCCAGGAGATGATCGTATTAACCATCATGCCATCCTGCCATCATCCGCCGCCCGTGGCAATCACGGCGGCGGCGCCGGGATCAGTTCTCGGTCTTGATCGCCCACAGTCCCGGCAGGTTGCGCCAGTAGCCATACGCGTCCATGCCGAAGCCGACCACGAAGCGGTTCGGGATGGTGATGCCGACGATGTCCGCCTGCACCGGCTTGGCCTTGCCGATGGCCTTGTCGCAGAACACGGCCAGGATCACTTCCTTCGCGCCCATGTCCAGCAGGCGCTGCTTGACGTGGGCCAGCGTTTCGCCTTCGTCCAGAATATCGTCGAGCACGATCACGGTGCGGCCGCTGACATTGGAGCGCGGCACCACTTTCCACACCACTTCGCCGCCGCGGTCCTCGTCGCCGTAGCGGCTGACGTGGATGTAGTCGAATTCCAGCGGGAAGCTCAGTTGCGGCAGCAGGTTGCCGGTGAAGACCACCGCGCCGCCCATCACGCCCAGCACCAGCGGGAATTCCTCGCTGTCCGGGTGGTTGAAGCGGGCGTTGAGCGTGTCTGCCATGGCGCTGACGGCGGTGTCGACGTCCTGCTTGGAGTACAGCTCTTCGGCGTTCTCCATCAGGGCACGGGCGCGGTTGTGGTGAAAGTCTTGCATGATATTTTTGTCGGAAACTAAAGTGAAGGCCGGTATTATCCCTCAATTACGCATAATCGCGCACATCCGCGATCACCACGCCGTCGTTCGGCAGGCTGCCGATGGCAACAAACCGCACCTCGCCGCGCAGCTTGGTCAGCATGCGGATCGATTCGACGATGCCGGCATCGCTGGCGCCGGCCGGATCGGCAACCTCGCAGTGCAGCGTCATGGTTTCGTCGGCGATGCGACCGGAAACCACCAGCCGCGCCTTCACGATCTGCGGATGGCGGCGCGCGATGTCCTGCACCTGCGACGGGTGGACGAACATGCCGCGTATCTTGGTGGTCTGGTCGGCGCGGCCCAGCCAGCCCTTGATGCGGGTGTTGGTATGGCCGCCGGGCGCGGCCGGCGCATCGGCCAGAATGGCCGACAGGTCGCCGGTGGCGAAGCGGATCAGCGGATAGTCCGGGTTGAAGACGGTGAGCACCACTTCGCCCACTTCTCCGGGCGGCACCGGCTCGCCGCTGCCGGGACGGACGATTTCCAGTATCACCTCCTCGTCCAGCACCATGCCGGGATCGCGCACGCCGCCGCTGCGCGTTTCGTAGGCGATGCTGCCGATGTCGGCGGAGGCGTACACCTGCAGCACGCACGGCACGCCATGCTCGCCGAACCAGGCGCGCAGCGATTCCGGCAGCGCCTCGGCGCTGACCAGCGCGCGCTCGATGCTGCCGATGTCCATGCCGGTTTCCTGCGCCTTCTCGATGATGAGCTTCAAAAAGGACGGCGTGCCGACGTAGGTGTCCGGCCGCAGCGCCTGGATGGCCTGCACCTGCATTTCGGTCTGGCCGATGCCGGCCGGGATCACCGCGCAGCCGAGGCGCGCGGCGCCGCCTTCCACCATGAAGGCGGCCGGCGTGAAGTGGTAGGAGAAGCAGTTTTGCAGCAGCCCGCCGGCGCGCACGCCTGCCGCGTGCAGCGGCCGCGCGAAGCGCCACCAATCCTGGCTGCGGCCTTCTGGATCGAAGATCGGGCCGGGCGACATGTACACGCGCGCCAGCTGGCGCGCCGGCGTGGTGTTCAAGCCGCCGAACGGCGCGTGCCGCGCCTGCAGCTGCTGCAGGTCGGACTTGCGCGTCAGCGGCAGCGTCGCCAGCGCGGCGCGGCTGTTGATGTCGGCCGCGTTGACGTCGGCAAGGATGCGCGACCATCCGGCCGCCGCCTTGGCGCGCGCCACCAGCTGCGGCAGGCGCGCCATCAGTTCGCGCTCGCGCTGTTCCGGCGGCCGGGCTGCCAGGCTGTCGAGTGTATCGGTCATGTTGATGATCCTTGCAGTTGGCGTTGCAGCTTCCTGGTCAGTTTGGCGAATACCAGTTCATAGGAGCGTTGCAGCAGTCCGGCCGCTTCCGCATCGCTGACGGCCTTGGCGTCTTCGATGCGGACCCATTTTGCGCGCGCCAGGTAAGGCGCGGGAATGATGCCGGGGCGGTCGGTCAGCTCCAGAAAACGGTCGTCGTCGACCTTGAGGCTGATGCCGCGCTGGTGGCCGTCCGCACCCATCACGGCGAACATTTTTTCGCCGACCGAGAACACCAGGTTGTTTTCCCATTTGATGTCTTCCGTGGCGCCGGGCAGTGCGCGGCAATAGGCCTTGGCCTTGTTGATATCCATGCTGTTCCTTATGCCAGCCAGCGCTTGCGGCGCCGGTAGAATTTCATGTCGCGGAAGCTCTTGCGGCCGGCACCGGAGACGCCGAGGTAGAACTCCTTGACGTCCTCGTTGCAGGACAGTTCCTGTGCCGATCCTTCCATCACCACCCGGCCGTTTTCCAGGATGTAGCCAAAGTCCGCGTAGCGCAAGGCGATGCTGGTGTTTTGCTCGGCCAGCAGGAAGGAGACGTTCTCGCGGCTGTTCAAGTCCTTGACGATGCCGAAGATCTCTTCGACGATCTGCGGCGCGATGCCCATCGACGGCTCGTCCAGCAGTATCATCGACGGCCGCGCCATCAGCGCGCGGCCGATGGCGCACATCTGCTGTTCGCCGCCGGAGGTGTAGCCGGCCTGGCTGCCGCGGCGCTCCTTCAGGCGCGGGAAGTAATGATAAACCTTGTCCAGCGACGCCTTCAGTTCCGAACGCGAGGCGCTGCGCGTGTAGGCGCCGGTCAGCAGGTTTTCTTCGATGGTGAGGTGGCCGAAGCAGTGGCGCCCCTCCATCACCTGCGACAGGCCGCGCCGCACCAGTTCATTGGGCGTCAGCTGGTCGATGCGTTCGCCCTTGAACCGCACTTCGCCCTTGGTGACGTCGCCGCGTTCGCCGCGCAGCAGCGTGGAGATCGTCTTCAGCGTGGTCGACTTGCCGGCGCCGTTGGCGCCCAGCAGGGCGACGATCTTCCCTTGCGGGACGTGCAGCGAAACGCCCTTCAGCACCAGGATCACGTGGTCGTAGATAACTTCGACGTTATTCACAGACAGATAAGGAGTCATCATCTCGTCATTCCCGCGCAGGCGGGAATCCATGGAACGCCCGCACACGCCGGGCAAAGAACAATGCTAGCGAACGCACGCCGGCGTAATCTTCTTCTCGGCCGCATAAGCCGCCGAGCTTTCCTCCAGCAGCTTGCGCGTCAGCGCCTTATCGCCGACGATCCAGTTCGGCGTGATGGCGTTCCACTTCTTGCCATCCCACTGCTGCACCTTCACCGCGCCGGAACCCTCATGGTCGTCGCAACTGGTCTTCACCACCGGCAGCATGCCGAGCGCGCCGATGGCTTTTTGCCGCGCCTCGTCGACATTCAGGTTCTCCAGGCCCCAGCGCATTTGCTCGCCGGTGATGCGCTTGCCCTTGCCGAACTTCTCCTGCGCGGTGCGGATCGCCTCCACCCACAGGATGCCGGCGCTGACGCCGCGCATGTGGTACACGCTGCCGATGCGCGCCGGATCGGCGAGATTACCCTTGCCGGCGTCGTACAGTTTCTTGCGTATCTCGTCGAGCACCGGGTAGTTGCCGGGCGTGTTGAAGGTCATCGCGCTATAGCCCTTGGCGGCATCGCCGGTCGGCACGGTATCCTCTTCCGAGCCGGCCCACCACACGCCGAGAATCTTCTCGCGCGGGAAGCCGTTGCGCTGCGCCGTCTTGATGGCGACCGCATTCATCGAACCCCATCCCCACAAAATCACATGGTCCGGGCGCGCCTGGCGTATTTGCAGCCATTGCGACTGCTGCTCGCTGCCGGGCGGCGTCACCGGAATCTTGATCAGCTCAAAGCCGTGCTGCCTGGCCAGCGCTTCCAGCACCGGCAAGGGCTCCTTGCCGAACGCCGAGTCGTGGTACAGGTGAACGATCTTCTTGCCCTTCAGCTTGGCCATGCCGCCTTCCTTGTCGCCGAGGTACTTGATCATGGCGGCGGCCTGGTTCCAGTAGCTGGTAATCAGCGGGAAAACATAGGGGAAGACCTTGCCGTTGGCGGCGTCGGAGCGGCCATAGCCGATCATCGTCATCGGAATCTTGTCCACCGCGAGGCGGTCGAGGATGCCGTAGGCGACGCCGGTGGACAGCGGCTCGACCAGCGTGGCGCCGCCGTTGCGCGTTTTCAGGCGCTCGTAGCATTCCACGCCGCGCGACGGGTTGTACTCGGTTTCGCACTCTTCCCACGCGATCTTGACGCCATTGACGCCGCCGGACAGGTTCACCAGGTTGAAGTAGTCGATAATGCCGCCGTAAAAGCCTGAACCGCCCGCCGCATAAGGGCCCACGCGGTACGAGGGCAGGGCGATGTATTGTTCCGCAGGCTGCGCGTAGGCGCTGCCGCTGGTCGCCAGTGTGATGCCGGCGATGATCGATGCAAGACGTTTCATGGTGTGTCTCCTCTGATTTTTTAATGGGGGAACGGCCACAGACGCAACTTCTCTTTACCAATTTGCCATAGACGCGCCAGGCCGTGAGGCTCGACGATCAGGAAAAATATAATCAGCGCGCCAAACACCATCAGCTCCAGGTTGGAGGCCACGCTGGTCGGCAGCGCGAGGCTGTGCGCGATCACGTTCAACAGCACCGGCAGCAGCACAATGAAGGCCGCGCCGAGGAAGGAGCCCAGCACCGAACCAACGCCGCCGATGATAATCATGAACAGGATGCGGAACGACAGATCGAGGTTGTAGGCCTCCGGCTCCACCGTGCCGAGATAGGCGTAGGCGTACAGCGCGCCGGCCACGCCGCAGTAGAAGGAGCTGACCGCGAACGCCAGCAGCTTGGTGCGCATCAGGCGGAAGCCGATGACCTCGGCCGCCACATCCATGTCGCGCACCGCCATCCACGAGCGGCCGACGTTTGAGCGGACCATGTTCTTGGCCATCAGCGCCATCAGCGCCACCACGCCCAACACCAGCAGGTATTTGCGCTGCGGCGAGTCGAAGGCGTAGCCGAGGATGACGATCGCTTGCGCGGTGATGACGCCGGAGGCGCTGTAGTTGGTCAGGTAGGGAATCTTGGTCAGGCACCAGACCACGAAGAACTGCGTGGCCAGCGTGGCGGCGGCGAGGTAGAAGCCGCGTATCCGCAACGACGGCAGGCCGAATGCGATGCCGACCAATGCCGCACTGAGGCCGCCCAGCGCAAAGGCCAGCAGCACCGGCAGGCCCGGTATGCGCAGCAGGAAGTTGTACGAGGCGAAAGCGCCCACCGCCATGAAGGCGGCGGTGCCGAGCGACAGCTGGCCGGCGTAGCCGGTCAGGATGTTCAGGCCCAGCGCCGCCAGCGAAAAAATCAAAAACGGTATCAGGATCGCCGACAGCACGTACGGCGAGGCCAGCAACGGCACCAGCACGACGGCGAACGCCAGCAACGCCAGCAGCGCGAAGCGGTCCTGCACGATGGGGAAGATCTGGCCATCGGCCTGATAGCTGGTTTTGAATTGTCCCGCCTCGCGGTAGAGCATCAGATTCTCCGGATGATTTTTTCACCGAACAGCCCTTCGGGCCGCACCAGCAGGAACAACAGCGCCAGCACGTAAGGGAACCAGCCCTCGATGCCGCCGCCGACCAGCGGGCCGATATACACCTCGGCCAGTTTTTCCGAGGCGCCGATAATCAGGCCGCCGACGATCGCGCCCGGCATCGAGGTGAAGCCGCCGAGTATCAGCACCGGCAGCGCCTTCAGCGCCACAAACGTCAGCGCGAACTGCACGCCATTGCGCGCGCCCCACAGCAGCCCGGCCACCAGCGCGACGATGCCGGCCACCGCCCACAACACGGCCCAGATGCGCTGCAGCGGTATGCCGACCGCCAGCGCGGCCTGGTGGTCGTCGGCGACGGCGCGCAGCGCGCGGCCCACTTTGGTTTTCGAGAACAGCAGCGCGAGCGTGGTCACCAGCAGGCCGCAGACGGCGGCGGCCATGATGTCGAACCGCGAGACGAGAATGTTGTAGTTGTCCATCAGGTACTGCGACGGCACGTCTTCTATCGGCAGCTCCAGCTTGCGCACCTGTGCGCCGAAGGCCAGCTGCGCCAGTCCCTCGATGAAGAACGCCAGTCCGATGGTGGCCATGAACAGCGTGATCTCCGGCTGGTTGACCAGCGGCCGCAGCACCACGCGCTCAATCGCCAGCCCGAGCACGATCATCACCGCCACGGTGATCGGCAGCGCGATCCACAGCGACACGCCCAGCTTGTCCATGACGCCGACGCAGGTCAGCGCGGCGAAGTACACCATCGCGCCCTGGGCGAAATTGAACACGCCGGACGCCTTGTAGATCAGCACAAAGCCGATCGCCACCAGCGCGTACATCACGCCCGACAGCAGGCCGCCTATCAGTACCTCGAAGAAGAAGTTCATCAGCAGGATACTCCGAGATAAGCGTTGACGACATCCTGGTTGCGGCGCACCTGGTCCGGTGTGCCGTCGCCGATCTTTTTGCCGTAGTCCAGCACCACCACGCGGTCGGAGATGTCCATCACCACGCCCATGTCATGCTCGATCAGCACGATGGTGGTGCCGAATTGGTCGTTGACGTCGAGGATGAAACGGCACATGTCCTGCTTTTCCTCGACATTCATGCCGGCCATCGGTTCGTCCAGCAGCAGGATTTCCGGCTCGGCGGCCAGCGCCCGGCCCAGCTCCACGCGCTTTTGCAGGCCGTAGGGCAGGCGGCCCACCGGCGTCTTGCGGATCGCCTGTATCTCCAGGAAGTCGATGATTTCCTCGGCCTTGATGCGGTGGGCGATTTCTTCGCGCCGCGCCGGCCCCCAGTACAGCGCCTGCATCAGGAAGCTGGACTTTATCTTGAGATTGCGGCCGGTCATGATATTGTCCAGCACCGTCATGCCCTTGAACAGCGCGATATTCTGGAACGTGCGGGCGATGCCGGATTTGGCGGCGGTGTGGCAGTCCATGTTCTTGCGCACCTCGCCGCGATAGACAATCTGCCCCTGCTGCGGGCGATATACGCCGTTGATCACATTGAGCATGGAGCTTTTGCCGGCGCCGTTCGGGCCGATGATGGCGCGGATCTCGTGCTGGCGCACATCGAACGAGATGTCGGTCAGCGCGCGCACGCCGCCGAACGACAGCGAGATGTTCTTCAGGTCGAGGATCACCGGCCCTGTGCTGCGGGGCGCCGCGCCGAAATGGTCTTGCGGCTCGTTCATCCGCATCTGCGTGTCCTCCGTCATGCCACCGCCTGCGCGGCGGCGATCTTCAGGTCGGCCGCCACCACGCCGCTGCGGCCATCCTCGAATTTCACCTGCGTCTCGATGTATTGCGAGGCCTTGCCTTGGTAAAGCGCCTCGATCAGCACCGCATATTTTTCAGCGATGAATTTGCGCCGCACCTTGCGGGTGCGGGTCAGCTCATCGTCGTCCGGGTCGAGTTCCTTGTGCAGCACCAGGTAGCGCTGGATTTGCGTGTCGCGCATCGACGGCTCGGCCGCCAGGTCGGCGTTGACCTGTTCGATGCAGTCGCGCACCAGCCCATACACGGCGGCATGCGCGGCCAGGTCGGTGTAGCCGGAGTAAGCGATGCCGCGCCGTTCGGCCCAGTTGCCCACCGCTTCCATGTCGATGTTGATGAACGCGCATACCTGATCGCGCTGGTGGCCGAACACCACTGCCTCCTTGATGTAGGGGAAGAACTTCAGCTTGTTCTCGACGTAGTTGGGCGCGAAGATGGCGCCGCTGTTCATGCGCCCGACATCGGCCGCGCGGTCGATGATTTTCAAATGGCCGTCGGCGTCGAACAGGCCGGCATCGCCGGTGTGGAAATAGCCCTGTGCGTCGATCGCTTCGCTGGTGGCGTCGGCGCGCTTGTAATAGCCGTCCATCAGGGTCGGCGACTTGACCAGCACTTCGCCGTTGTCGGCCAGCCTGACCTCGACGCCGGGCGCCGGCAGGCCGACGCTGTCGAATTTGATGTGGCCGTCCGGTTGCAGGCAGATGTAGGCGCAGGTTTCCGTGGAGCCGTAGAACTGCTTGAGGTTCACGCCGATGGAGCGATAGAAGCGGAACAAATCCGGCCCGATCGCGGCGCCGGCGGTGTAGGCGACGCGGATGCGCGACATGCCCAGCACATTCTTCAGCGGCCCGTAGACCATCACCTGGCCGAGCGCGTAGCGCAGGCGGTCGGGCAGCGGCACCGGCTTGCGGTCCAGGATTTGCGCACCGCAGCGGCGCGCCACGTCCATGAAGTAGTGGAACAGGCGCTGCTTGAGGGTGCCGGCGTCCTCCATCCGTATCATCACGGTGGTCAGCATGTTCTCGAACACGCGCGGCGGCGCGAAGTAATAGGTGGGACCGATTTCGCGCATGTCGTTCATCACCGTCTCGCCGGACTCCGGGCAGTTGACGGTGAAGCCGGCGCTCATCGCCTGCGCGAACGAGAACAGGCAGTCGCCGACCCAGGCCATCGGCAGGTAGGAGAGGATGTCTTCGGCGTCGCTGAGATGTTCGAAGCCGGCGCCGCCGTCGCCGGCCGCCAGCAGCGCCGCGTGCGACTGGCATACGCCTTTCGGCCTGCCGGTGGTGCCGGAGGTGTAGAGGATGACGGCGGTGTCGCCGCCGCGGCCCCGGCGACGTTGGCGTCGTAAAAGCCGGGATGGGCCAGGTCCCAGGCGCGGCCGAGTTCCTGCAGTCTGGCGACGGACAGCAGCTGCTGCTGGCGGTAGTGGCGCATGCCGCGCTGGTCGTCGTAGGCGATGTGGCGCAGGTGCGGGTACAGCGCGTGAAGCTCCAGCAGCTTGTCGACCTGTTCCTGGTCTTCGACGATGGCGTAGCGGATGTCGGCGTCTTCCAGCACGTAGGCCATGTCGGCGGCGGGGGCGTCCTGGTACAGCGGCACCGGCACGCCGCCGAGGCATTGCGCGGCCAGCATGGCCCAGTACAGGCGCGGCCGGTTGTCGCCGATGATGGCAAGGTGCATGCCGCGCTGGAAGCCGAGCGCGGCCAGGCCGCAGGCGAGGGCGCGCACTTCGCCGTTGACCTGGGCCCAGGTCCAGCTTTGCCAGATGCCCAGATACTTTTCGCGAAACGCGGGTTTCCCCGGCCTGACCCGGCCGTGCGCGAGCAGGCGGCGCGGAAAGGTCTCGTGTTCTGTCTGCACCAGTGTCTCCTGTTGCTGTTTTGTTTTTTATAAGACGATATTAGCGTGACCTGCGTCCGCAGGTGGGCTTTTCGATGCCAATCGGCCTGCTTTTCTATGCTGCATTGCAAAAACCGTTGCTGCCGGCCGGCGTTTCGCCGCCGCTGCCGGTTGGCGGCGCAACAGCCAATCGCGGTATCATAGGCGCAAGCTAGTTAGAATATTTCCCATGGATACTCCAACCCCATCCGAAGTCGCCGAGCGCATGGCCTTGCTGCGGGCGGCGATGCGTCAGCACCACATCGATGCGCTGATGATTCCGTCGGCCGACCCGCACCTGTCCGAATACCTGCCCGCCCGCTGGCAGGGCCGCGAATGGGTGTCGGGATTCACCGGCTCGGTCGGCACCTTCATCATCACGCCGGAATTTGCCGGCCTGTGGACCGACGCCCGCTACTGGACCCAGGCCGAGCAGCAACTGGCCGAAACCGGCATCCAGCTGATGAAGCTGACCTCGGGCGCCAGCGTGCAGTATGTGGACTGGCTGGCCAGCCACCTGAAAGCCGGCCAGACGCTGGCCGTCGACGGCGCCGTGCTGGGCCTGGCCATCGCCCGCCTGCTGCAAACCGCGCTGGACGCCAAAGACGTCACGCTGAAAACCGACCTCGACCTGCTGCAACAGGTATGGCCGGGGCGGCCGGCGCTGCCGGCCGCCCCGGTCTACGAACACCTGCCGCCGTATGCGTCGAAAAGCCGCAGCGGCAAGCTGGCCGACCTGCGCTCGGCCATGCAGCAGGCCGGCGCCAACCGCCACCTGATCTCGACGCTGGACGATATCGCCTACCTGTTCAACCTGCGCGGCGCCGACGTCAGCTTCAACCCGATTTTCCTGGCGCACGCGCTGATCACGCCGACCCGCGCCACGCTCTACGTCGCCGACGGCAAGGTCGCGCCCGAACTGCGCACCGCGCTGGCCGACGAGGGCATCGACGTGGCGCCGTATGAAAGCGCGGCCGCCGCCCTCGGCGCGCTGCCGGCCGACGCCACCCTGCTGCTGGACCCGCGCCGCATCACCTACGGCACGCGGCAGTGGATACCGGCCAAGGTCAAGGTGATCGAAGCGATCAACCCGACCACGCTGGCCAAGTCGCGCAAGAGCGAGCAGGACGCCGCCCACGTGCGCGCCACGATGGACCAGGACGGCGCCGCGCTGTGCGAATTCTTCACCTGGCTGGAGCAAACGCTGGCCAACGCCGAGCGCACGCCGCTGACCGAAATCGACATCGACACACAGCTCACCGCCGCCCGCGCGCGCCGCCCGGCTTCATCAGCCCGAGTTTCGCCACCATCGCCGGCTTCGGCGCCAACGGCGCCATCATGCATTACCGCGCCACCGAGGCGCGCCACGCCACCATCGAAGGCAACGGCCTGCTGCTGATCGACTCCGGCGGCCAGTACCTGGGCGGCACCACCGACATCACGCGGGTGGTGGCGGTCGGCCGCATCACCGAGGAGCACCGGCGCGACTTCACGCTGGTGCTGAAGGGGGTGATCGCCTTGTCCGCCGCCCGCTTCCCGCGCGGCGCCAGGTCGCCGATGCTGGACGCCATCGCCCGCGCGCCGCTGTGGGCGCAGGGCATGGACTTCGGCCACGGCACCGGCCATGGCGTCGGCTACTTCCTCAACGTGCACGAAGGCCCGCAATCGATTTCGCCGTCGGCCATGCCGGAGCCGCAGACGGCGATGGAGCCGGGCATGATCACCTCCATCGAACCGGGGCTGTACCGCACCGGGCGCTGGGGCATCCGCATCGAAAACCTGGTGCTCAACCGCGCCGCCGGCCAGACCGAGTTCGGCGAATTCCTCAACTTTGAAACCCTGACCATGTGCCCGATCGATACCCGCTGCATCGAAACCGCGCTGCTGCGCGACGATGAGAAGCGCTGGCTCAACGACTACCACGCGACGGTGCGCAAGCGCCTGGCGCCGCTGCTGGCCGGCGACGCGCTGGCCTGGCTGCACGCCCGCACGGAGGCCATATGAGCGGCCGCGCCACCGGGCCACCGGCGCCATCGACCGCCTGAAGCGCCGCACCGGCAACGACAAATACTCGATGACGGTGACCGGCAGCGGCCACTTCCTGCTGTCCGAGGGCGCCGGCAACGCGCCGCTGAACGCGCCGATGGAGCTGGACGAATTCGTCGCCTTCGTCAACGCCATCGCGCCGCCCGCGCCCCGGCGCGTCAGCAAACTCGATGTCGCCTTCGAAAAGCAGCTCACCAAAAAATAAGGCTCGCCATGCCCGCCATTGAATTCCTGCAGGCTTACTGGTCGCACTCCGAACTCGCCACCAACGCGGTGATTTTGCTGAATTTACTGGGGGCGCTGCTGCTCGGGCTGCTGGTCGGCTACGAGCGGTCCTACCACGGCCGCGCCGCCGGCATGCGCACCTATGGCCTGGTGTGCATGGCCTCGGCCGCGCTGACCGTGATCGGCGGCTATCCGGGCCACTGGTTCGGCGGCCATGTGTCGACCTACCTGGTGAACTCCGACCCGACCCGCATCGTGCAGGGCATCGTCACCGGCATCGGCTTCCTCGGCGCCGGCGTCATCATGCGCGAAGGCTTCAACATCAGCGGCCTGACCACGGCGGCGTCGATCTGGGCCTCGTCGGTGATCGGCGTGATGGTGGGCGTCGGCTTCTATCTCGGCGCCATGGGGCTGGCGCTGCTGTGCGCCACCTCGATGATTTTCCTGACCAAGGTGGAGGCGTGGCTGCCGTCGCGCCACGCGATCGCCATCACCATGCGCTTCAAGGCCGGCTACAAGCCGCAGGAACCGGCGCTGCGGGCGATGGCGGCGCAGCGCGGCTATGAGATCGCCGGCGGCTCGCTGATGATCGGCAGCGAGGGCGGCATGCAGGAATGGCGCTTCGTCGCCATGGCCTTCAGCAAGCGCAGCGGCGCGCCGATGTCGGTGCTGTCGGCCGAACTGGCCGAATTCGACGGCATCCACAGCTTCCAACTGACACACGCACGCAACTGATATGAATGCACAAGCACAGGCGGTACTCGATTTCTGGTTCGGCGACGCGCCATTGCCGCGCAAGGAGTGGTTCCAGAAAAGCGCGGACTTCGACCGCGCCATCGGTCAGCGCTTCGGCGCGCAGATAGAGCAGGCGCTGGCAGGCGGCCTGCATGCGTGGGACGCCGAAGGCCCGCAGTCGGCGCTGGCGCGCATCCTGGTGCTCGACCAGTTCTGCCGCAACGTCTACCGCGACACGCCGCTGGCGTTTGCCGGCGACCACCAGGCGCTGGCGGCGGCGCTGGACATGATCGACGCCGGCGAGGACAAGTCGCTGGCGCCGTTCCAGCGCGCCTTCGTCTACCTGCCGCTGGAGCACGCGGAGGACCTGGCGCTGCAGGAGCAGGCGGTGGCGCTGTTCACCGCCCTGGCCGCCGGGGAGCCCGGCAATCAAGGGTTGGCCGGCATGCTCGATTATGCGCGGCGCCATCGCGACGTGATCCAGCGCTTCGGCCGCTTCCCGCATCGCAACGACATCCTGCGGCGCGCCTCAACGGCGGCCGAGCAGGCATTCCTTGCCCAGCCGGGATCGAAATTCTGATGGCCGCTACGCTGAATCTGGTCGGCGCCGGCCACGTCGGCCGCGTCTTCGGCCGCCTGTGGGCGCAGGCCGGCGTGTTCGACCTGGGCCAGGTGCTGACGCGCTCGGCCGCCTCGGCGCACGCTGCGGCCGATTTCATCGGCGCCGGCGCCGTGGCCGCGGATTACGCGCAGCTGCGGCCGGCCGCCGTGCACATGCTGGCTGTCGGCGACGACCAGATCGTGCCCGCCTGCGAGGCGCTGGCGCGCGCCGTGCCGCTGGCCGGCAGCATCGTCTTCCATTGCAGCGGCGCGCTGGCCTCGGACCGGCTGGCGGCCGCGCGCGCCGCCGGCGCGCTGGTGGCCAGCGTGCACCCGATCCGCAGCTTTGCCGATCCGGCCGGCGTGGCCGCCCAGTTTTCAGGCACCTTCTGCGGCGTCGAGGGCGACGCTGGCGCGCTGGCCGTGCTGACGCCGGCCTTGCAGGCCATCGGCGCGCAGCCGGTGCCGATCCGCGCCGAGGCCAAGACCGTGTATCACGCGGCGGCGGTGTTTGCCAGCAACTACCTGGTGACCGTGCTGGACGCTGCGCTGCGCGCCTATCAGGCGGCCGGCATTCCGGAAGCGGTGGCGCGCCAGCTGGCGCAGCCGCTGGCGAGCGAATCGATGGCCAATGTGTTCCGCCTGGGCGCGGCGGCCGCCCTGACCGGCCCGATTGCGCGCGGCGACCTGGCCACCGTGGCGCGCCAGCAGCAGGCCGTCGCCGGCTGGGATGACGCCACCGGAGCGTTGTATCAGTCTCTTGTCGCGCCGACCACAGCGCTGGCGCGGCGCAAACAGCAGAAATAGCGCTTCAGCGCTTATCTCCTTGCAAATTACTACTTTACAACTATATTTTAAGTACTTGTAGCCTGCGCCCGGACCTTGTCCGGGACAACAATCTGAAGTTGTAATGCCACGGAATCATAAAATAAGTGCGGGATTAGTCGACAAACCCCGTATTTAGCAATAAGCTTGTTTCCTAGAATGTTTTCTTAAAGAATCAATCTGCAAGCTAATCGGCGCCAAATTTGGATAGAGTAGGGGTAAGAACATGTTATTTCTGAAGAGTACGACCGTCACGAAAGCGCCGGGCATTTACGACGTGGACATCGCCGCCAAGCCGCCAGGCAAGACTTTCGGCGTGTTCCTGGCGACCGATCCGGACAATCCGCCGACCGAGGTGCTGGCGCAGCTGGCCGCGCTCGGCTTCAAGCAAACCTATAGCGGCGGCTACACCCACAAGGACCGCGGCAAGGTGCTCGACCTGCACTTCCAGAAAGCCGGCACCGACCTGTTCGAAGGCTGGAAGGCCGAAGAGCAGGAAGCCAATATGGCTGCCATCACCGCGCTGTTCGGCGGCATCGGCATCACCATCACGCCCCGCGTGATGAGCCTGGCCGAAGCCTACGCTTAAGCCTGCGCTCAGGCCTGTGCTTAAGCCAGCCTGACCTCGATGTGATACAGCGCCCACGGCGCGCCGCCAAACCTGCCCGCCAGCGGCAGGGCGGCCAGCTCGGGCACCTGGTCCGCATCGCACAACGCCCATAACGGGCCGAGTCCGCCCAGCGCCATCGGCGCGCCATCCAGCGTGGTGGCCACGATCCAGCGCTGCGCGCGCGCTTGCGCCACCGTGACCGCGGCAGCATAACCATCCACCGCCCGCAAGATCAGCTGCGTGTCAGCGCGCAGCTGCGCGCCGGCCGCGGCCATCACGTCCAGCAGCAGCGGGCCGCGCAGCGTGTGCGGCTGCGCGTCGTATTCCAGCGTCGGCCGGATGGTCACCGCCGGCAGCGCCGCCAGCGCGGCGTAGTCGAAGGCGTGCGCCGGCCCGAAGCGGATATTGTGCTTGGCCATCATCACATCGCGCGCCGGATCGAACTCGCCGCGGTTGGGCTTGCCGATGGCGCCGGTGACGGTCAGCAGCGCCGGCGCCGGCGCGCTGGCGGCGGCCCGCGCCGGCAGCGCGGCAGCCAGCCCGGCCACGGCGGCCGTGCCCAGGAAATCGCGTTTGTTCATGCGGGGAACTCCTCGAATGCGTAGTGCCGGTATCATACCGCGCATGGACTTATTTGCCGACGACACCGCCCTGGCGCCGATCCCGATCGCGGACGGCGAGCTGTGGTTCCAGCAGCGGCTGGCGCTCGACCTGCCGCCGGACGAAGTGATGCGCCGCCTGCTACAGGAAACCGCCTGGCGCCACGAGGAAATCCAGGTCTGGGGCAAATTGCACAGGCAGCCGAGGCTGTCGGCGTGGCATGGCGAAGCCAGCTATCGCTACTCGGGCAAGACGTTTCACCCCGCGCCCTTCACCGCCTTGCAGCTGCACATCAAGCAGGCGGTCGAGCGCGCCACCGGGCGCCAGTTCAACAGCGTGCTGCTCAACTACTATCGGGACGAGCGCGACAGCATGGGCTTCCACGCCGACGACGAGCGCGAGCTGGGCCGCGAGCCTGCCATCGCCTCGGTCAGCTTCGGCGCGCCGCGCACCTTCACACTCAAGCACCGCACGCTGCCGCGCACGGTCAAGCTGGCGCTGGGCGACGGCTGCCTGCTGCTGATGGCCGGCGCCCTGCAGCAGCACTGGCTGCACGGCATCAACAAGGAGCGCACGCCGCGCGGACCGCGCATCAACCTCACCTTCCGCCTGATTGTGTGAATTACGCCACGCCATAAGGCGCCATGTGCTGCTATCGTATCTTCCTCACCATGGGAGGACCTATGTTTAGCAACATGAAAGTCGGTACCAAACTCATCAGTGGATTCATTTTCGTGGCGGTCGTGGGGGCCATCGTCGCCTGCATCGGCATCGTCAGCATGGGGCAGCTCAACAAGGCGGCGGACCTGATGTACCAGCAGGACCTGCTGGGCGTCTCGTACATCAAGGAAGCCAACATCAACCTGATCTACGCGGGCCGCTCGCGCACCACCTTCCTTGCCGCCACCTCGGCCGAGGAGCGGGCCCGCATCAAAGGCGAGGTCGTCAAATACCTGGATGCCATGGACGACTACCTGGCCAAGGCCAGGCCGCTGTTCGTCACCGAGCGCGGCCAGCAACTGCTGGCCGATTACGTCGCGCCGGCGCAGGAGTACCGGCGCGCCATCGCCGCCGCGCTCGACGCGGCCGACAAGGAGCCGCTGGTGCAGCGCTCCGAGGCGACCAGCCGCGCCCACCTGGCGGCGCGCACGCAGGCGGACGATCTCGACAAGCGGCTCGACGCCCTCACCGCGCTGAAGGAGGAACGCGCCGCCGGCACGGCGCAGGACACGGCGCGGCTGTACCGCTTCAGCCTGACGCTGATGGTGGTGCTGGTGCTGGGCAGCCTGGCGGCCGGCCTGGCGCTGGGCGCGCTGATCACGCGCGCGCTGACGCGCCAGCTGGGCGGCGAGCCGACCGAGGTGGCCAAGGTGGCCGGCAAGATCGCCGGCGGCGACCTCACCGTCGACATCGACGTGCGCCACAACGACAGCCGCAGCGTGCTGTCGGCGATGAAGGCCATGCGCGACAGCCTGGGCGGCATCGTCGGCCAGGTGCGCACCGGCACGGACATGATCGCCACCGCCTCGGCGCAGATCGCCAGCGGCACGCAGGATTTGTCGGCCCGCACCGAGCAGCAGGCCGGCGCGCTGGAGGAGACGGCCTCGTCGATGGAGGAGCTGACCTCCACCGTCCGCGCCAACGCCGACCACGCCCGCCAGGCCAATGAGCTGGCGCGCAGCGCGTCGACGGTGGCGCAGAAGGGCGGCGCCGTGGTGGACGAGGTGATCGGCACCATGGGCGCGATCAACGCCTCGTCGTCGAAGATCGCCGACATCATCGGCGTCATCGACGGCATCGCTTTCCAGACCAATATCCTGGCCTTGAACGCGGCGGTGGAGGCGGCGCGCGCCGGCGAGCAGGGCCGCGGCTTCGCCGTGGTGGCGTCCGAGGTGCGGACGCTGGCGCAGCGCTCGGCCACGGCGGCCAAGGAAATCAAGCAGCTAATCGACGAGTCGGTCAGCAAGGTCGGCGACGGCGCCCGCCAGGTCGACGAGGCCGGGCTGACGATGCGCGAGATCGTCGCCAGCATCCAGCGCGTGACCGACATCATGGCGGACATCCAGGCCGCCAACAGCGAACAGAGCACCGGCATCGAGCAGATCAACCAGGCCATCGTGCAGATGGACCAGGTGACCCAGCAGAACGCCGCGCTGGTGGAACAGTCGGCGGCGGCCTCGGAGGCGATGCAGGAGCAGGCGCGCAAGCTGGCCGAACTGGTCAGCGTGTTCCGCGTGGCGCACGGCGCCGGCGCGGTCGCCGCCGCCGCTGCCGCGCCGGCGCCCAAGCCGGCCATGGCGCGCGCGGTCGCCAAACCGGCGGCCAAGACAGTGCCGAAACTGCCCCGGCCGGCGCCGCGCAAGACTGCCGTTAAGGAATCGACAACGGATTGGGAGGAATTTTAAGCTTGGCTTAAGTTTGGCGCATCTTGAAATTCGCCAATGATCGTTTGGCTTACATCTCGTCACACTTATTACTAATTCGGTCGTGACGTGGATGGGTTGGAGTGCTATCTTGGAACCATCGCAATTCAATAGTAACTGCGATCCCAAGCAAGACCACTTTTAAACTTTTTGCTGAAAGATCAAAATCATGAAAAAAATTATCTTTGCCTTAGTCGCCTCCGCAGCCGCCCTGAGCGGTACCGCCGCCTACGCCCAGTCGAACACGCAGGACGCCGCCGGCACCGGTTACATCGGTGCGGGCGTGGTGGGCAGCCGCTATGACTTCGACAACGCTGGCGCCGGCGCGCTGAGCGGCGACAACAAGAGCGGCACCAAGGCCGCAGGCAAGATCTACGGTGGTTACAACATCGACAGCACCTGGGCGGTAGAGGCCGGCTACACCGACTTCGGCAAGCGCAGCTACAACTACACCCAGGGCGGTGCTGCCGGCGGCTACAACACCGACGCGCACTCGTACTATGTGGCCGGCAAAGGCACCTGGCCAGTCGCCCGCGACTTCGCCGTGTTCGGCAAACTGGGCGTGGCCCGCAACCACAACGAGGTCAACACCACCGGCATCGCCAACGCTTTCGGCAGCGAAAACAAAACCGCGCTGTACGCGTCGGTCGGCGGCGAGTACGCCATCAACAAGAACGTGAAGGTGTCGCTGGAGTATGAAAACTACGGCAAGTCCGACATCGACACCGGCCGCAAAGCCGGCGCCGTCACCGCCGGCCTGCGCTACAACTTCTAAGCGCGCCGCGTAGCCTTCTTCAAGTAAAGGGCCGGCCTGCATTGCAGGCCGGCTCTTTGTCCGTTGCGGCCGGGCGGCCGCTGCGCGCTTGGTTACGCCTGGTTGCGCTTAGTTGGTCAGCGGCTTGTAGCGGATGCGCTTGGGCTTGGCGCCTTCTTCACCGAGGCGCTTCTTCTTGTCGGCTTCGTATTCCTGGTAGTTGCCGTCGAAGAAAGTCACTTGCGAGTTGCCTTCAAACGCCAGGATGTGGGTGGCGATACGGTCCAGGAACCAGCGATCGTGCGAGATCACCATCACCGAGCCGGCGAATTCCAGCAGCGCGTCTTCCAGCGCGCGCAGGGTTTCCACGTCCAGATCGTTCGACGGTTCATCCAGCAGCAGCACGTTGCCGCCCTTGAGCAGCGTCTTGGCCAGGTGCAGACGGCCGCGCTCGCCGCCGGACAGGTTGCCGACGATCTTTTGCTGGTCGCCGCCCTTGAAGTTGAAGCGGCCCAGGTAGGCGCGCGACGGCATTTCGAAGCGGCCCACGCTCAGCACGTCGGCGCCGCCCGAGACGTCTTCAAACACCGTCTTGGCGTCGGACAGCTTGTCGCGGCTCTGGTCGACCAGCGAAATCTTCGCGGTCTTGCCGATCACCACTTCGCCGCTGTCCGGCTGGTCGATGCCGGCGATCATCTTGAACAGCGTCGACTTGCCGGCGCCGTTCGGGCCGATGATGCCGACGATGGCGCCGGGCGGAATCGTGAACGACACATTGTCGAGCAGCAGGCGGTCGCCGAAGCCTTTCGAGACGTTCTTGAATTCGATCACTTCGTTGCCCAGGCGCTCGGCCACCGGGATGAAGATCTCCTGCGTCTCGTTGCGCTTCTGGTATTCGTACTCGCTCAGCTCGTTGAAGCGGGCCAGGCGGGCTTTCGACTTGGCCTGGCGCGCCTTCGGATTCTGGCGCGACCATTCCAGTTCTTTCTGCAGCGCGCGCTGGCGCGCCGACTCGGTGGCCTCTTCCTGCTTCAGGCGGTCCTGCTTCTGGTCCAGCCACGACGAGTAGTTGCCTTTCCATGGGATGCCATGGCCGCGGTCCAGTTCCAGAATCCACTCGGCGGCGTTGTCGAGGAAGTAGCGATCGTGGGTGATGCCGACCACGGTGCCAGGGAAGCGCAGCAGGAATTGCTCCAGCCACTCGACCGACTCGGCGTCCAGGTGGTTGGTCGGTTCGTCGAGCAGCAGCATGTCCGGCTTCGACAGCAGCAGCTTGCACAGCGCCACGCGGCGCTTCTCGCCGCCCGACAGCACGCCGATCTTGGCGTCCCACGGCGGCAGGCGCAGCGCGTCGGCGGCCATTTCCAGTTGCAGGTTCAGGTTGCCGCCGTCGGACGACGAGATAATCGCTTCCAGCCGCGCCTGCTCGGCGGCCAGCGCGTCGAAGTCGGCGTCTTCCTCGGCGTAGGCGGCGTACACGGCGTCCAGCTTGGCTTGCGCCTCGAATGCTTCGCCCAGGCCCGATTCCACTTCCTGGCGCACGGTTTTTTCCGGGTCCAGCTGCGGTTCCTGCGGCAGGTAGCCGATGTTCAGGCCCGGCATCGGGCGCGCTTCGCCCTGGATGTCGGTATCGATGCCTGCCATAATTTTCAGCAAGGTCGACTTACCGGAGCCGTTCAGGCCCAGCACGCCGATCTTTGCGCCCGGGAAGAAGGACAGCGAAATATCTTTCAGGATCTGGCGCTTGGGCGGGACGATTTTGCCCACGCGGTTCATGGTATAGACGTAATTTGCCATTGAGAATCTCAGTGAAGGTACAAGGAAGGACGACAGGATACGATAAATCCTGTCATTCTCCCACTATTTAGCGCGCCGGCCGGCCCACAGCCCCTCGGCCACGTACAGCGCCAGCGCCGCCCAGATGATCAGGAAGCCGACCAGCCGTTCCGGCGGGAACGCCTCGTGGAAGAACCACACGCCGAGGATCGCCTGCATGGTCGGCGACAGGTACTGGATCAGCCCCAGCGCGGCCATCGGAATCTTGCGCGCGCCGGCGGCGAACAGCAGCAGCGGAATGGCGGTGATCGGCCCGGCCGCCGCCAGCAGCCAGCGGGTGCTATCGTACGGCGTGTTGAGGAAGGTGTTCTGGCCGTGCCAGGTCAGCCACGCCACATACGCCAGCGCCAGCGGGAACAGGATCATGGTTTCCAGCGACAGGCCTTCCAGCGCCGCCAGTGCGGCGGTCTTGCGCAGCAGGCCGTAGCTGCCGAAGGTGATGCCTAAAATTAAGGCAATCCACGGCAGATGGCCGGCCTGCCAGGTCAGCCAGGCGACGCCGCCGGCGGCCACGCCGATGGCGATCCACTGGCCGCGCCGCAGCCGCTCGTGCAGCACCAGCACGCCGAGCAGCACGTTGACCAGCGGATTGATGAAGTAGCCCAAGCTGCCGTCGAGCACGTGGCCGTTGTTGACCGCCCAGATGTACACGCCCCAGTTAGCCGTCAGCAGCAGGGCGCTGGCGACGAAGCTGGCCAGCACGCGCGGCTCGCGCAGCACCCTGGGCAGCCATTTCCACTGCTGGCGCACGGTCAGCACCACCACCAGGAAGAGCAGCGACCACAGCATGCGGTGGGCGAGGATTTCCTGCGGCGGCACTTCCTTGATGGCGTGGAAATACAACGGGAACATGCCCCAGCACAGGAAGGCCAGGGTGGCGTACAAAATACCGGGATTCATCGGGGACAGGGCTAAAAGGGATGGTCGGTCTGACATTATCGCTCATCCGTGCACACTCCGCTGGCGGCCATGCTCGCGCTGACCGGGCTGGCGGCGTACACTCTCGGTATCAACCGCCCGGACCGTTTTCATAATGCCAAAATATCCTTGCCTTTTGCATATACATCACCTATTGTGCAATGCACCAAAACAACAACAGGTGCAATCTTGACCGAGCAACACAAGAAAAGCAGTCTGGCGGCGCTGACGCTGGCCGCGATCGGTATCGTCTACGGCGACATCGGTACCAGTCCCCTCTATACCCTGAAAACCATCTTCGATCCCGAGCACGGCCTGGCGCTGAGCGAAGCCAACCTGCTGGGCATCATTTCGCTGATCTTCTGGGGCCTGACCATCATCGTCTCGCTCAAGTACGTGACGCTGGTGCTGCGCGCCGACAACCGCGGCGAGGGCGGCATCATGGCGCTGATGGCGCTGGCGCTGAATTCGGTGTCGAAGGCGGCGCCGCGCTGGCACTTCCCGCTGATGCTGCTGGGCGTGTTCGGCGCCACCATGTTCTACGGCGACAGCGTGATCACCCCGGCCATCTCTGTGCTGGGCGCGATCGAGGGCCTGGAGGTGGCCGCGCCGGGCCTGGAACAGTACATCGTGCCGCTGACCATCATCGTGCTGATCTCGCTGTACGCCATGCAGCGCCACGGCACCGCCGGCATCGGCCGCTTCTTCGGCCCGGTCATGGTGCTGTGGTTCGCCGCGCTGGCCGTCATGGGCGTGATCAACATCGTCGAGGCGCCGCAGATCCTGGCCGCGCTCAATCCCTTCCACGCGCTGCGCTTCATGTATGAAAACCGCATGATCGCCTTCGTCGCCATCGGCGCCGTGGTGCTGGCGCTGACCGGCGCCGAGGCGCTGTACGCCGACATGGGCCACTTCGGCAAGAAGCCGATCCGCGCCGCCTGGTTCATGATCGTGTTCCCGGCGCTGGCGCTGAACTACCTGGGCCAGGGCGCGCTGCTGCTGATGCACCCGGACACCGTCGACAACCCGTTCTTCCACCAGCTGGGCGACTGGGCGGTCTACCCGCTGGTGGTGCTGTCGACGGCGGCCGCGGTGATCGCCTCGCAGGCCACCATTTCCGGCACCTTCTCGATGACCAAGCAGGCCATCGCGCTGGGCCTGCTGCCGCGCATGCGCATCTTGCACACCTCGGCCAGCGAGATCGGCCAGATCTACATCCCGGCCGTCAACTGGCTGCAGCTGATCGTGGTGCTGCTGGCGGTGATCGGCTTCGGCTCGTCCGACAAGCTGGCCGGCGCCTACGGCATCGCCGTCACCGCCACCATGCTGGCCACCACCGTGCTGACCTTCTTCGTCATCCGCTACCGCTGGCACCTGCCGCTGGCGCTGTGCATCGGCGCCACCGGCATGTTCCTGACGCTGGACATCGCGCTGTTCTCGGCCAGCACGCTGAAGCTGTTCCACGGCGGCTGGTTCCCGCTGCTGCTGGGGGTGGTGCTGTTTACCGTCATGCTGACCTGGAAGCGCGGCCGCCAGCTGGTGTTCGAGAACCTGCAAAAGCACGCGATTCCGCTGGAGGAATTCCTGTCCTCGCTGTTCGTGGCGCCGCCGACGCGCGTCTACGGCACCGCCATCTTCATGCGCGGCGAGAGCGACGGCGTGCCGCACGCGCTGCTGCACAACCTGTCGCACAACAAGGTGCTGCACGAGCGCGTGGTGTTTGTCACCGTGCACATCGTCGAGGAGCCGTATGTGCCGGAGGCCGAGCAGGTCAGGATCACCGACCTCGGCCACCAGTGCTACCAGCTCAACATCTACTACGGCTTCAAGGATGAACCGGACATTCCGCGCGCGCTGCAGCAGTGCGAGTGCATCGGCCTGCCGTTCGAGATGATGGAGACCTCGTTCTTCATCGCCCGCCAGACGGTGATTTCGGCGCCGGGGCAGGGCATGGCGACCTGGCGCGAGCACCTGTTCGTGGCCATGTCGCGCAACGCGCGCGGCGCCGCCGACTACTACCAGATTCCGCCCAACCGCGTGATCGAACTTGGCACGCAAGTGGAAATTTGAAGACAAAAATATGTAACTGAATGTAGTGCCGGGAGCGGAAGCGTTGACGTCTGCTAAACTTCTGCGCCGGGACTACCGAATACGAATACTCATCAAAGGTAAATATGAAAGCGATGTTGCAACTTATCGTTGCTGCGGCTTGCGCAGCAACCCTGGTCGCCTGCGGCGGCGGCGATAAAACCCCGGTCGAAGTGGTCGTGGCGCAGCCGGCCTACAAGCTGACCGAGACCAAGGTCGGCACCGGCGACCTGGTGGCGGCGGCCGGCGACACCGTGACCATCAAGTACAACGGCTACCTGTATGACGCCGCCGCCACCGCCAACGGCAACCGCGGTGCCAAAGTCATCAGCACCTACGACAGCAACCTGACCTTCACCTACACGGTCGGCGTGGGCGCCGGCTCGTTCACGCCGAGCACCGGCGCCGGCGCGTTCGGCGTCGGCGTCGGCGCCGGCTGGGACCAGTCGCTGATCGGCATGCGCGCCGGCGGCAACCGCACCGCCATCCTGCCGGCCAACCTGGCCTATGGCGCCAACACGCGCGACGCGGTAACGGTCAATGGCATCACCTACCCTGCGATCACGGCCAACTCGCCGATGGTGTTCGACTTTGAAATGGTGAGCATCTCCAAGGCCGTGTATATCCCGACCACGCCGCCGCCAACTGTCACCACCATCACCGAGGTGACTGTCGGCACCGGCGCCACCGCCACTGCCGGCAAGGCTGTCACCGTGCGCTACACCGGCTGGTTGTACGACGGCACACGCTCCAACTTCAAGGGCACGCAATTTGATACCAATACCAGCTTCGGGTTCACCGTCGGCACCGGCGTGGTCGCAGGCTTCAGCACCGGCGTGACGGGCATGCAAGCGGGCGGCAAGCGCACCGTTATCATTCCAGCCTCGGAAGGCTATGGCACGGCGGGCAGCTCGTCCGGCGCGGTGCCGGCCAATACGGCGATGGTGTTTGACATCGAGCTGTTGACCGTGCAGTAAGCGGCGCGGCGCAAAGAAAGGCAGCTTCGGCTGCCTTTTTTATTCGCGCAGCGCGCGCGCCGGGGCGATGCGCAAGGCGGTCCAGGTGTGGCGCGCGGTGGCGATGACTACTACCAGCACGGCCAGCGCCACCGCCGCCGGCGGCGCCCAGCCGGCCAGCGGCGCACGCGCGGCAAACGGCGCCAGGTAGCGCGCGATCGCCAGCCAGGCCGCCGGCAACGCCAGCAGCGCCGCCGCGCCGGTCAGCAGCACGAATTCGCGCCCGACCAGTCGCGCAATCGCAGAAGGGCCGGCGCCATGCAGCTTGCGTAGCACAATCTCGCGTGCGCGCCGCTGCACGCTGTGCGCCGCCAGCACGTAAATGCCGAATGCCGCCAGCACCAGCACCACCATGGTGGCGCAGGCCAGCAGGTGCGCCAGCCGCACGTCGTCGGCATATGCTTGCGCGTGGTAGCTGGCCACCGGGCGGATCGACACCGGCTGTGCCGGATAATGACGCTGCCAGATGGCGGTGATGGCCGGCTCCACAGCGGCGCGCGCGCCGTTCAGGCGCACCGTCAGCAGGCCATTGTCGCGCAATACCGTGTACATCAGCGGCCGCACCGGGTCGCGCAAGGTTTCCCAGCGTATTTCCGGGACCACGCCGACCACGCGCAGCGCGCTGCCGTTGATGCGCTGGCCCAGCGCCTGCTGCGGCGAGGCCCAGCCGAGCGCCGTCACCGCCGCCTGGTTCAGCAGCACGTTTTGCTCACCTTCCGCCGCTTGCCGCTCGCGCGCGTCGAACACGCGGCCGGCCAGCGCCGGCACGCCATACACCTTGAAGAAGTCCGCCCCGACCATCTGCAACGACAGTGCCAGATTGCTGCCGTCGTTGCGCAGCACGGTGGTGCTGCCGCGCGTGCCGGTGTGGTCGTCACGGCCGGGAATGTTGCCGCTCCAGCTGACGGCAACGACACCGGGCACCTGCGCCACTGCTTCGCGCAGCGCGTCGGCCTGCGGTCCGCTGGCCGGCGCCAGCATGTCGACCGCCAGCAATGGCGTCGGATCGAAGCCAGGCGACGCGGCTGCGGCAAATTGCGTCTGCCACAGGATCGCCAGCGCCACGCTGCCCATGCCGATGGCGGCGCTGAACTGAACCGCCGTCAGCACGCGGCGCAGCCATGCGCCGCCAGGCGTATCGCCGCTGCGCTGGGCCAGCGTGGCGCGCATATCGACGCCGCGCGCCAGCCAGCCCGGATAGGCGCCAGCCAACGCGCCCACCAGCGCGCCGAACCCCAGACAGGCCGCCACCGACTGCGGTGTGAACAGGTCGTCGAGCTGCCGTTGCAGCAGTTCGGCGGTCACTGGCAACAGCAGCCATGCCAGTAGCACTCCGACGCCGGCGGCGGCGGTGGACAGCAGCAGCGCCTCGCTCATGAACTGCATCAGTAACTGCCGGGTGCCGGCGCCCATCACACGGCGTACAGCGATCTCGCGCTGGCGGCGCATGGCGCGCACCGTGGCCAGGTTGACGTAGTTGACCACCGCCAGCAGCAGGATCAGCAAGCCTGCCGCGCCGAGCGCCAGTACCATGCGCATGTCGCCGCGCGGGCCGGTGCCCATGGTATTGGCCACGCTGCGGTCGAAGTAGGCGTCGGCCAGCGGGCCAAGCGCGACATCGACCATCTTGCGCTTGGCTAGCGCGGCCTTCATCTCCGGCGTGGCCAGGCTGTCCCACGGCGCCTTGTCGATCACGCCTTGCAGCATCCGCTGCAGCGCTTCCGGGCTGGCGCTGGTCTTGACGTAAATGCGGCCGGCAATGCCCATCCAGTTGGATAGCGCCTCGCGCCGCTCGCGTTCCGACCACAATGCCGTGCCGGTGCCGACCAATATGCCGAACTGCATGGTGCTGTTGGACGGCCGGTCCGGCAGCACGGCCCGCACTTGCAGCGTTTGCGTATTGAGCATGATGACGCGGCCTAGCGCCTCACTGGTGCCGAACAGCTGGCGCGCTGCCTGCTGTGTCACGGCGACGCCGTCAGGCAGCGTCAGCGCCTGTTGCAGATTGCCCTGCAAGGCACGCAATCCGGCGATCTGCTCGAAAGCCGGATCGACGGCGGTAAACTCCACCATGCGCACCACGCCCTGCTGATTCAGGCTCGCCTGGTTGGGCCACCAGACGCTGGCCTGCAACGGCAGGCCGCTCTGCAAGGCCACGTCGCGCAGCGCAAACGGCGTGTACTCCATCCACTGCGGCTGCGGAATAAAGTTGAGCCGGTGCTTGATGATGTACACCTGCTCGCGCTGCGGCACATCGCTGTCGTAGCTGAACGAGTAGTGCACAAAGCCCATCAGCAAAAAGCAAACCGCAAAGCCGACCGCGAGGCCGAGCAGCTCCACCGCGGAACCCAAGGGATGGCGCCATAGCAGGCGCCATGCAAAGCGAAAATTCAGCATGGCTCAATCCTTCAGCGCGAGTATCGGCGGCATGCGAACGGCGGTCAGCGTATGGCGCGTGGTGGCGATCAGCGCCACCAGCATCGCCAGCAGCAGCGCGGCGGCCAGCGTCCAGCCGCCGACCGGCGCGTGTTCGGTGTAGCCGGCAAGGTAGCGCTGGGTGGCGACGGCCGCCAACGGCAGGCCGATCGCCGCACCGGCGCCCACCAGCAGCGAGAACTCGCGCGCCAGTCGCAGCGCGATGTCTTTGCGTCCCGCGCCGTGCAGCTTGCGCAGCACGATCTCGCGCCGGCTGCGCTGCACGCTGTAGGCAGACAGCACGTAAATGCCGAACGCCGCCAGCGCGATCGCGGTAACGCTGGTGATGGCAAGGATGCGCATCAATCGCGTATCCGCCGCGTAGCGTTCCGCCAGTATCGCTTGCTGCGTCTTGATTTCCAGGATGTCGTTGGGGAAGCTGCGCCGCCATGCCGGTTCGATCAAGCTGTACGCCGCATCCACGCCGACGGCGGTGCGCAGCATCACCACGCTGCCAGGCCGGGCGCGGTAGATCAGCGCCTTCGGCGCGGAATGCAGGCCCTGGAAGCGCACCTCCGGCGCGATGCCGATGATCTGCGCACCGCCCGGCGGCAATGCCTGGCCTACGGCTTGCTGCGGCGTGGCGTAGCCCAGCGCCGTCGCCGCTTCCGCGTTCAGCATCACGCCGCCGACATCCTTGTTGTCGAGTGGATCGAGGCGCGGGTTGAAGGTTTTGCCGTGTAGCGCGCGCAGGCCGTTGGCCTCGAACCAGTTGGCGCTGACGAACTTCGCCTCCATCGGCATCTCGCCGCCATCCCTGCCGGCGACGACGTTGGTCAGCTTGATGCCGTCGCGCCCCACCGCTTCGGATATGGTGGAGACGCTGTCGATGCCGGGCAGCCGGCGCAACTGATCGATGAAGGCCTGGCCTTGCGGCTTGTCGCCCGCATCGAACGGCAGGTCCAGCACCAGCAGGCGACTGGTATCGATGCCCGGCGAAGCATGGGTGGCGTACCAGGTTTGCCACGCCACCGCCAGCGTGCCGGCGCTGAGCGCCATGGCGCTGCCGAACTGCAGCACGGTCAGAACGCGGCGCAGCCATAGGCCGGCCACTGTCTCGCTGTTGCCGCGTCCCGCCAGCGCGGCGGCGGGACGTGCACGGAGCGCCAGCCATGCCGGATAAGCCCCGGCGCAAACGCCGATGACGATGCTGAAGCCCAGCGCGGCCAGGCAATGCAGCGGCGTGAAGATACCGTCCAAGCGGCGGTTCACCATGTCGGCGAAGGTCGGCAGCAGCAGCCACGCCAGCATCAGGCCAATGCCGGCCGCCAGCGCGGCGGTCAATACCGCCTCGCTGAGGAACTGGCGTATCAGCTGGCCGGTGCCGGCGCCGAGCAGCTTGCGCAGGCCGATCTCGCGCTGGCGGCGCAGCGTGCGCACGGTGGCCAGGTTGACGTAGTTGATCGATGCCAGCAGCAGGATCAGCAGGCCCCCGGCCGCCAGTCCGAATACGCTGCCGCGCCGGCCGTAGCTGTCGCCGGCGCGGCTGGCAGCCAGGTCTTCGTCGAAGTAGGCGTCGCGCAGCGGCAGCAGGCGTATATCGGCGACATTGCGGCCGTTCAGGCGCTTGCCCATCGAGCCGCTTTTCATGCGCTGGTTGAAAGGATCGCGCTCGCCGGCTTCCTGCAACAGCGTCGTCAGCGCATCAAGCGAGCCGCTGGACTTCAGCTTCATGAACAGCATGGCGCGGGTCGGCTTGGTGAACGCGGTCCCGCGCTCCGGCCACGCGCTGCTGGCGGTGCCGACCAGCGCCTCGTATCGCAGGCTGCTATTGGCCGCCGGATCGGGCAGCACGGCGCGCACCTGCAAGGTCACGTCGCCGGCCTGCACGCTTTTGCCCAGCGCCGCCTGTGCGCCGAACAGCCTGGCGGCGCCGCTGCGCGTCAGCGCCAGGCCGTCGGGCTGCGTCAGCGCCGCCTGCAAATCGCCTTCGATGGCGCGCACGTTGAACAGGGTGCGGAAGGCTGGATCGGTGACGCGCAAGTCCAGTGCACGCAGCTCGGCGCCGGCGCGCAGGCGCACATCAACGTCCTTCATCATGATCGATTCCTCGACCATGCCACTGTCGCGCGCCACGTCGCGCAGCGACAGCAAAGACATCAGTTGCCAGTCCGGCCGTGGGAAGACGTTGATGCGCTGCTTGACCGCTACCACGCGGTCATTGTCAGGGATGCTGCTGTTGTAGTTGAGGCAGTATGCCACGTAGCCGAACAGCAGGAAGCAGGCGGCGAAGCCCACCGCCAGTCCGCCCACCACCACCAGCGAGTAGGCCGGCTGCTGCAACAGCAGCCGCCAGCCGATGCGGAAGTCGCGCATCATGCCGCCCGCAGCGCGTCGACCATGATGCGGCCATCCAGCAGGTTCAACGTGCGCGAGGCTTGCGCCGCGTGGTCTGGCGAGTGGGTGACCATCACCACCGTCGTGCCTTCGGCGTTGATGTCGCGCAGCAGGCGCATGACTTCATCGCCGTGGGCGCTGTCGAGATTACCGGTCGGCTCGTCGGCCAGCAGCACGGCGGGGCCGGACACCAGCGCGCGCGCGATCGCCACCCGCTGCTGCTGGCCCCCGACAGCTGCGAAGGCCGATGGCTGGCGCGGTGGCCGACACCAAGCTTGTCAAGCATCGCCGTCACACGCTCGCGCCGCTGGCGCACCGGCGTGCCGTTGTATTCTAGCGCCAGTTCGACGTTTTCAAATACCGTCAGCTCTTCGATCAGGTTAAAGCTCTGGAAAATGAAGCCGATGCGGCCGCGCCGCAGCTTGTTCAGTTGCGCCTCGCTCCAGCCGGCGATGTTCTGCCCCTCGAACCAGTATTCGCCGCGCGTCGGCACGTCCAGCAGGCCGAGGATGCCGAGCATGGTCGACTTGCCGCAGCCGGAAGGGCCGGTGATGGCGACGTATTCGCCCGCTTCGATTTCCAGGTCGATGCGGTCGAGCGCCGTGGTCTGGATTTCCCCTGCCTGGTGAACTTTGCTGATGCCGACGAGTTTGAGCATATGCGTGTGCCTTTTGGTGAATGGATAAGAGGTTACTGCGTAATCTGCAAACGTGGTGAATTTCCGTAAGCGGCATAGCTGGACAGGATCACCCTGTCGCCGGCTTTCAGGCCGTCCAGCACTTCGATCTGGCTGTTGCTGCGGCGGCCGGTACGCACCGCGCGCCGCTGCGCTCCGCGTCCGTCTTCGTCCAGCGCATACACCCAGGCGCCTCCACTGTCGTTGATGAAGGCGCCGTTCGGCAGCAGCAGCGCGCTCGCCGGCTCGCCCAGCGTGATGCGCGCGTCCAGGCTCTGGCCGGGATTGAGCACCGGCGGCTGGCCTTCGGTGAACACCATTTCGACAGTGAAGCGGCCGTCCTTGATCTGCGGGTAGATGGTGCTGATGTCGGCGGCGTAGCTGCGGTCCCCCTGTTTCACGCTGCCGTGGCGGCCGACCGCCATGCGGTTCAGGTAGTACTCGTCCACGCTGGCGGTGAGCTTGAAGCGCGCAGGATCGTCGATGCGGCCAATGTTTTTACCGGTGGCGATCGACTCGCCGATCTGCAGGCGGAAATTGGTCAGGCGGCCGTCCGCCGGCGCCCGCACGGCCAGCGCGTCGACCGTGGCGGAAACCAGCTTGAGGCCCGAATTCAAGCCCTGTATCGAGCTTTCCAGCTGCTGCTCGGCGCTTTGCCGCACCGTGGTTTCAGCGGCGTTGGCGCGCTGCTCCTGGCTGTAGGCGCGCGCCTGCTGCGCCAGGCGGTCTTCCGATTCTTCCAGCGCCACGGTGGAGATAAAGCCCTGTGCGGCCAGCTTGACGTTGCGCGCGTGCTGCTTGTGCGCCTGATCGAGCGCGAATTGCAGGTCGTCCAGACGGCGCTGGTGGTCGCTGGCGCTGGCCTGCTGCGCCACGCGCAGGTTGGAGAGATTGAAGATGCTGACCGAATGTTCGTACTGGCGCGCCAGCAGTTCCAGGTTGCGTTGCGGGTTGGAGATGCGGAACAGCAGCTGGCCTTTTTCACCAGCGCGCCATCGGCGGCGAATACCTCTTCCACGCGGCCCGATTCCACCGCGTCGAGAATGATGGAGTTCAGCGGCTCGGCGTTGGCGCGCACGATCACCTCGTCGACGAACACGCCGCGCGCGACCTGGCCGATGCGCAGGTCGGCGCCGTCGATTTGGAGGCCGCGCGGCATCCACGCCCACAAGGCATAGGCGACAGCCGCCGTCAGCGCCAGCGCGGCGGCGATGAGCGAGATGCGCCTGCCGCGCTGGCGCGGCACCACCGTGTCCATGTCGGCGCCGCTGGCAGGAAGGTGCGGCGGCGCGGCCTCAAAATTTTTTTCGATGTGCATGAGGGCCTTACTGCAAACGCTGTGCCATGCTGAAAACGGCGGTATTGGGTGCGCCCCTCGTCCAAGTGTTCATTTCCGGACAGTGGCTGCTGTTCGCTAGCGGACAGCAGCCGGAAGTGGGCGTTTACAGCGCGGGAACGGCTGTTAGAATGTTTGCATGTCCGCCTATATTTTGATTCTCGATGATGATGCCGATGTCGCCACCGCCGCGCAGTTGCTGCTGCGCCGGCGCTATGGGCAGGTAGCCACCCTGAACGATCCGGCTGGCTTGCCTGCGCTGCTGGCGCGCGGCGTGCCGGACGTGGTGCTGCTGGATCTGAACTTCACGCCGGGGCGCATCAACGGCGCCGAAGGCCTGGCGCTGATGGACATGCTGCGCGCGCAGGCGCGCCCGCCGGCGGTGATCGCCATGACCGCATATGCCGACGTGCCGCTGGCGGTGGAAGCGCTAAAGCGCGGCGCCGGCGATTTCATCACCAAGCCGTGGGATAACGCGCGGCTGATCGCTGCGGTGGCTCAGGCGCTGGCGCGGCGTGAGGCCGCGCGCGGTGGCGGCGCCGGCTCGCCGGAGCTGATGGGCGAGTCGCAGGCCATGCGCGAGCTGAAGGCCTTGATCGCCAGCGTGGCCCCGACCGAGGCGAATGTGATGGTGCTGGGCGAGAATGGCGTCGGCAAGGAACTGGTGGCGCGCGCGATTCATGCGGCGTCGCGCCGGGCCGCCGGCACCCTGCTGGCGGTGGATATGGGCGCGCTGCCGGAATCGACTTTCGAGAGCGAGTTGTTCGGCCATCGTAAAGGGTCTTTCACCGATGCGAAGGCGGATCGCGCGGGGCGCTTCCAGGCGGCGCGCGGCGGATCGCTGTTCCTCGACGAGATAGGCAATATGCCGCTGGCGGCGCAGGCCAAGCTGTTGACGGCGCTGGAGCGGCGCGAGGTGACGCCGATAGGCGCTGACAAGCCGGAGGCGATTGATGTGCGCATCATCAGCGCGACCAATCTGGAAGAGGCGCGGTTGTTCGATCCGTCGGTGTTCCGCGCGGATTTGCTGTTTCGCCTGAATACCATCGTGCTGCGCGTGCCGCCGCTGCGCGAGCGGCGTGAGGATGTGCCGCTGCTGTTGCGGCATTATCTGCAAATCTACGAGGCGCAGTACCAGCGGCCTGCACGCAACGTCGCCGCCAGCGCGATGGATGTGTTGACGCGGCACGAGTGGCCCGGCAACGTGCGCGCCTTGCGCCATGCTTGCGAGCGCGCTGTGATCCTCGGCCAGGGGAGCGAATACGTCAGCGCCGATTTTGGTCTTCCCACCGCCCTGCCGATTGCCCGGCCGGCCGCCCCTGCCGCCGCCACGGTCGCAGCTGACGCCGCCGCCAACGCGGCCTCTCCTGCCGCCGTCACGGTCGCAGCTGGCGCCGCCGCCAACGCGGCCTCTCCTGCCGCCGTCACGGTCGCAGCTGGTGCCGCCGCCGCCGCGACTTTCGCCGGTGCCGCCATGCATGCCGGCGCACCTCCCGGCGCGACCTCGCTCGACGCCATCGAGCGCGCGGCGATTGCATCGACGCTGGCACAATTCAACGGCAACATCAGCCACGCCGCGAAAACGCTGGGCATCAGCCGCGCGGCGCTGTACCGCAAGCTAGGCAAGCATGGCATCTGAGCGTGCGCTCAAGCTGGGCGTGGCCGCCGGTGTCGCCGGTCTGATGGCGCTCGCCATCGCCGCCGACCTGCTCGCGCCAACGCCCGAGCCGCGCCGCATCGTTCTGTGTGGCCTGCTCGCCCTCGCGCCGGCAAGCCTGGTGTGGCAATGCCTGCGCCGTCTCGCCCCGCGCGCCCCGCGCATGGAAAGCCTGATGCACTGCGCAGCTTATCCCGCTGCCACGACACCACCGACAGGAGCGAATGGCGACACCTCAGACACGCCGCGCGCACTGTCCGACACCATCCTCGCACTGGAGGCCCGGCTCGAACATGCACCGATCGCGCTGTTTCGCATCGAGCACGCGACAGGCGCCGGCGCCGTCGTCCCGCTCAACGCCAGCGCGCGCCGGCTGCTGGCGCCCGGTCGCGCCATCGCCCCGCAAGAGCTGAACCAACTGCTGTCGGCGCAAGCGGCGGGACAACGCCAGCTGGTCAGCTTCGACACCGAACGTGGCGCCGAACGCGCGCTGGTCGCCGTCTCCGTGCTCACCGTGCGGGGCAGCGCCCAGCGTCTCGCCGCGCTGATGCCGGTGGAAAGCCAGTTGGAAGCCGAAGCCCTCAACGCCTGGCGCGAACTGGTGCAAGTGCTGACGCACGAGATCATGAACTCCCTGACGCCGGTGGCCTCGCTGTCGCGCACTGCCTGCGGCCTGCTGGAAGAAGCGCAGAACGACCTGCCGGCCGACATCCACGCGGACCTCGACACCGCGCTCGACGCCATCGCCCGCCGCGCCGCCAGCCTGGTCGACTTTGTCGGCAGCTACCGCAGCCTGTCCACCGTGCCGCAGGCGCAGCCGCAGCGGGTGCTGCTGGAACAGATGTTTGAACGCCTGAAGGCGCTGCTGGAGCCGCAGTGGCGCGGCAGGCTGGCCTTTTCGGTCGAACCGGCGTCACTGGAAGTGATGATCGACCCGGGCCAGCTGGAACAGGCGCTCATCAATCTGTTGAAGAACGCCGCCGAAGCGGCCACGCAGGCGCAAGTGAGCGCGCGCCTGAGCCGGGGAGGGCGCCTGCGCATCGAGGTATCGGATAATGGCCCCGGTGTGCCGGAAGCGCTGGCGGCGCACATCTTCACGCCATTCTTCTCGACCAAAAAACAGGGCAGGGGCATCGGCCTGGCGATGGTGCGCCACCTGGTGCACGCCAACGGCGGCACGGTGCGCTACGCGCGGCCGGTCGGCGCCGGCGCGCGTTTCATCCTCACCTTTTAACGCACCATATCGACGTGCATGATGCCGTCTTCATCGTAAGGCGCGGTCACGGTCTGGAAGCCGAAGCTGGCGTAGAATTTTTCGAGGTGCGCCTGTGCGCCGATGCGGAAGCGCTGGCCCGGATGCAGCCGTTCGGCCAGCGGAATCGCCTTGGCCACCAGCTCCCGGCCGACGCCCGTGCCGCGGCCCGCCTGCGTGGTCAGCACGCGGCCCAGCGACATCTCGTCGAACTTCACGCCCGGCGGCACACAGCGCAAATAGGCCACCAGCGTGCGCACGCCGTCGATGTCGCGCCAGCCCATCAGGTGATGGCAGAGCGGATCGCAGCCGTCGATGTCCGGATACAAGCAAGTCTGCTCCAGAATGAAGACCGCCTGCCGCTGGCGCAGCACCTCATACCAGTCCGTGCGCGGAATATCGTCAAAGGCCAGCCATTGCCAGTCAATCATGGTTCGTCTCGTTCGGCATCAAAACGCTGATTGTATGTGAAAAAGGCCGGCGCCTCCGAGAGGGGCCGGCCTGTGACGGTGCTGACGCGATTAAACGATGGTCAGGGTCACGTCGATATTGCCACGGGTGGCGTTCGAGTAAGGGCACACGATGTGCGCTGCGTCGACCAGTTTCTGCGCGGTTTCGCGATCCAGGCCTGGCAGCGAGATTTTGTGCTCAACCTGGATGCCGAAGCCGGTCGGGATAGGACCGATGCCCACCGAGGTTTCCACCGACAGATCGGCCGGCACGGCGATCTTGTCACGGCCGCCAACGAATTTCATCGCGCCGATGAAGCAGGCTGCGTAGCCCGAAGCGAACAGTTGTTCAGGGTTGGTGCCGTCGCCGCCGGCGCCGCCCAGTTCTTTCGGGGTGCTCAGTTTCACGCTCAGTTTGCCGTCCGTCGAAGCGGATTGGCCTTCGCGGCCGCCGGTGGTTTTAGCTTGTGCGGTGTACAGTACTTTTTCGAGCGACATGATAAATCCTTTCAGTGAGTGGTTGACTAGCTTGTCTAATCTACTACAGTTTGCGCTGTTTGCAGCGCCCATGTACACACTATACATAGCACGCGATTTAATAGCAAGCTATATTTGTAAGAAAATGTGACAGGCGCACCGAGCAAGTTATCGCGCTATTCCTCACAAAAATAGTCCCTGACACGCAATAAAACGCGCTAACAATCAAATATAGTCGCTAACAACATAATGCCAACAAAAAACACAGCAATCCAATCAGAGAAAAATTCGCAACTTAGTTCTTTCCACGGACATCTTTTCGATTGGATGCCTGGAGAGACGCTGTATGGCCTGCTATCGAGGCATCATCGATCCCCCAGGCCTAAGATAGGCTCGGTGGGAGCCAAAGCATTTCCTGTAGAACTTTAAAAATGTCGCCAAGATAACATTTTTATCTTGATGAAAATTACGCGGAATGTCACAGAGAGGCGATGCGGAAGTCTCTACTCAGCAATTACGCTAAGCCCCTCAAAGTAATATTCCCAACGCCGTAGGTGGTGACTACCTGAAATGTCTTGCTTGAATATGAGTGTCGATGTTGTCCAAGTTATCCATGCATGGTGTCTGACGAGGTGATGCACGCCCTCATTTCAAAGAAAAATTTCATCACAAACAGAATTTTCACTTATGAATATGTTTTTATAAAAGAAATATTGACAAAAATAGTTTCCGGTGCGAAAGTGTGTTTAATGCCATTTAGTAAATTCATTATGATATTTATTTCGAATTTTGACTCGCGTTATGAGATTTTCAATGGCAGAGGTTATTTGAATCTTAGGAGAAAGAAATGTTTGAGTTAAGTGTTCAACAGCAAGAAGCGGTTTCCGGCGGTGGCAAGGAGCAGGTCGTTATCAAGGTAGTCGAAGGGGCTATCGTCGCCGCTGAGGTCGCGAAGGCTGCCATTGAGTACGTTAATAGCAGCAACGCCGCCGAAAAGGCTGCGCAAGAAAAGGCGGCTCAGGCTGCTGCTGCGGCGGAAGCCAAGCGCTTACAAGAAGACGCGGCGCGAAGGGAACAAGAGCGACTGGACGATGAGTGGTACGAACGCCGGTTGCAGGAGCTGCAAAACAAGCGTTCGGAAGAGTTCTATTCCGACTTCGACAGCTATGCCGGCGGTCCGGACGTTGATATTGACTTCGGTGACTTTTGGGGGGCAGTGGCGGTGGTGGGGGTGGTCGTGAAGTAGCGGAAGATTCTTACTCTTCCTGGGCCTGACCAAGCAATCACTGTGTGACCCGATCATGCAGCTATGGCCGCTGATGGGAAAGAGGTCCTGCCATCTGGCCAGACCTCTTTGTTTTTAAAAGGAATATAAGTGCCCAAAGACTCCGAACTCTTCAGGAAAGAGGTATTTCAGTCAGAGAAATACGAGCACGGTGATGTGGTATTGGTGTACCCGATATCAAATTACATGATGATGGTCGGTGCTTTTATCTTGCTTCTCGCAATAGTTGCCTTTATCTCAGTCGGAGAATATACGCGTCATGTCAGTATCAGCGGCGTTCTCGAACCTGCTGTGGGTGTGGTCAAGTTGCAGGCAAACCAAAACGGTGTCCTCAAGAGGTTGCGGGTACGCGAAGGGCAGGTAGTACATAAAGGGGATATACTGCTCGATTTCGAACTTGAACATGTGGATGCAAACGGTCATGTCGCGGAAGCTGATATTGATCGCACCCTTGTTAAGCAGCTGGAAGCATTGCACAGAGAGCGAAATGGCACAGCGCAGCTCAATGAAATTGATATAGCTAAATCCAGGCTCAATTTGACTGCGCTGGAGGATGGCATACGTTCGCTTCAGGCAGAGTTCAAAACTCAAGAGCAGCGCGTGCATTCAGAGGAGACGGCATTGGCACGGTATCAGCAACTGCATACCGCTGGCTTTATGTCGCAAATACAGGTTCAACAGAAGCAGAATGAAGTGCTCGATCAGCGTTTGCGTTTGCAATCCATGCAAACGAATATCGCCAATACGAGCGCAGATATTGATCGCCTTCGTATTGAGCTAAGTAGCGGACCGTTAAAAGGCCAGGTCGCCAGGGATCAGATCGATCGTGCGATCTCAAACGTGGAGGCAGATCTGACAAAGCAGCAGATCAATCGGGTGTGGAGCGTTGTTGCCCCATGCGATGGCGTGGTCACGGCGCTGGCCATTTCATTAGATCAGCACGCTACATCAGGCAATCCGCTGATCAGTATCGTTCCCAGCGACAGCAAGCTACAAGCGACACTGTATGCACCGAGCCGCTCCATTGGTTTTTTACAATATGGGCAGGCAGTGGAAATTCGCCTGGATGCATTTCCTTACCAAAAATTTGGTGCAGTGGCCGGACGTGTATTGGCCATCGCTGAAACGCCACTGACTGCTCAAGAACGTCAGGCTGGCACACGACTGGCGACCAGCATCAATGCCAACGAGCCGGTCTATACGGTGCAGGTTGAGCTGGGTCAACAATGGATCTTCGCCTATGGGGAACAACAAAAGCTACGGCCGGGCTTTCAACTGGAAGCTGATATTCAACTTGATACTCGACGGATCTTTGAGTGGATACTTGAGCCGCTGTATAGCTTGCGTCGTGCGTGAAACATCGCTGACAGGTTTTTAAATGAGTTTTCTTAGACAGATAAAATTTGGGTTCGGTAAGCATCTACCGGTGGTATTGCAGTCAGAGTCTTCGGAATGCGCATTAGCTTGCATTGTGATGATCATGAATTATCACGGCAACGGTATTGATATTGCCGAGCTACGCAAGCAATTCTTGGTATCGCTCACGGGCGCAACATTGGCCAGCATGAGTGAGTTCGTCGCACGTGCAGGTATGACGTCACGCTCACTGAGGCTGGACTTGGAAGAGTTGGGACACTTGCAAACTCCAGCTATTTTGCATTGGGATCTGAATCATTTTGTCGTCTTGAAAGGCGTTCACGGTAAATCGGTACATATTCATGATCCGGCATATGGGGCGTTGAAACTGTCCGTCACAGAGGTCTCGCAGCGTTTCACGGGTGTTGCGCTTGAGCTAGCCCCCAATCTTCAATTCAAACGTCAGGCGGCCAAGCCTCCCATCGAGCTTCGGACATTGATCGGGCGTGTTGTGGGCTTGAAAAGGGGACTGATTCAGTTGCTCGGGCTGGCGGTGGTCCTTGAAGCTATTGCTTTGGGAATGCCTTTAGTGTCGCAACTGATTACTGATGAGGCGATCCTGGGCAGAAACACAAATCTTCTGAGCCTACTTGCTTTCGGACTCGTCGGTCTGGGTATCTCCAGTGCTGTGATCGGGGCAGTGCGCAGTTGGATTGGCATCTACATCAGTACGAATTTCAATTTGCAATGGATGTCCAATATTATGGGGCGCTTATTGAAGTTGCCCGTAGAGTATTTTGAGCGGCGGCACGTCGGTGACATTGTGTCCCGATTCGGCGCCGTTAGAACGATTGAACATGGAATAACCAGCGCTACGATTGAGGCCTTGCTTGACGGCATGCTGGCGATCGGAACATTGGCGATGATGCTTCTTTATAGTCCGTCGCTCGCAGGCGTAACGTTGTCCGCTGTCACGATCTATGGCTTGCTGCGGTGGTGGCGCTATGGTGCTGAGCGCGTTGCGACTATCGGTACGATTGCCAAAGAAGCGAAAGAACAGACCTACTTTCTGGAGACCGTTAGAGGGGCACGCAGCATTAAAATGTGCAACCGAGAGAACGAGCGGCGTGCGGCATGGATTAATTTAAGCGTGGATTCGGTCAACGCGCGTCTCGTCACCCAGCGTCTGGCTTTGGTATTCGGAACCAGCCGCTCCTTTATTGAAACGATTGAGCGTGCATTGGTATTCTGGCTAGGCGGTAAAGCGGTTATGAACGGACAGATGTCGTTAGGCATGCTTTTCGCGTTTATTAGCTACAAAGAGCAGTTCTCGTCGCGTGTCAATACACTGATAGGACGGGTAGTTGATTTCCGCATGCTGGGAGTGTCAGTCGAGCGTTTGGCGGATATTGTCCTTACTGCGCCAGAAGAAATGGCTTTACAGCAGCGTCCTGAGATACCGGACGACCTGACTTTGCGTTTTGAGAATGTCGACTTTCGCTACTCCCAAGACGACCGCTATATCCTGCGCGAGATGCGTCTGACTGTGCGACCCGGCGAATGCATCGCTGTGATTGGCCCATCGGGATGCGGCAAAACGACCTGTTTGAAGATTTTGCTGGGCATACTCCGGCCGGCAAAAGGGAAAATTACCTTAGGTGGGCTATCGATTGAACAGCTGGGTTTGCGAAATTTTCGGAGTGTGATCGCGACGGTCATGCAAGACGATCAGCTATTTGCCGGAACGATATTCGATAACATCGCTTTTCTTGACCCAAAACCCGATCGCGAATGGGCACAGCAATGCGCCGAGGCTGCATGCATACACGATGAGATTCGTGCCATGCCGATGGGCTACTACACCTTGGTGGGCGATATGGGGAGCGTGCTGTCAGGTGGGCAAAAGCAGCGAATTCTCTTGGCACGCGCGTTATATCGACGACCTAATATCCTTGCATTAGATGAGGCGACCAGCCATCTGGATCTCAACAATGAAGCAAAAATTGCGCAAGCGATCGCCAGTTTGAATATCACGCGCATCATGATTGCGCACCGCCCGCAAACCATTGCGATTGCGGATCGTGTCCTGCGGCTCGATAACGGTATCTTGGTGGATGTCAGCGGTGAACTCTCTACCAGAAAATTGCATAAGCCAGTTGTCGCAGCATCTGATTGACTCTTCCACCAATATTCTAGAATTGCCATTTTCTATGTTTCAACGTCTTTATACTCGCATGTTCTTTATTGCAGTTTGTGTGACGGCCTCATGTTCATCCGCACTGGCAATTGACACACAACCTGTTACCCCTGCCGAAAAAGAAAAACTGCAATATCCGTCGCTGGCTATGATGCCCGCAAAGTCTCGTCATTTTTTGCAGCTTGGTCTAAACACCAAACTTTCCGCTCAGGAAATCGGAACTTTGCTTAATACGTTCGAGCGAGATCTGAGCGAAATTTACTCGCAACTAGGTAGTGTTGTTTCACCGTTGGAGAAAAAACAGTACTCACCGATGCGGAGAGCGCTATGCTGACCACCAGCCTGCGGCTAGCGGGTGCGCGGATTATTACCGCCACTCAAACAGCGTTGAAGCCGGTGGGGCTTTCGGAGGCCGAGTTGTCGCAATTGCTGCCGACTTTTTACTACTTCAGCACAGAGACCAAGCTGTCGATAAGAAAGGAGTATCCCGATACCAACAAGGATACGCGCGCGGAAGTCATCATGCCGCAACCATTGCCGCTGCTGTACTTCTTCGCCGGCTTCTCACGACGCGCTGACGTCTACATCGATATCAAACCCGACAAGCGGGTGATCGGAAATAGTTTTATCGTAAATTTTCCTGCTTACTACATTAGCCGATCTGGAAAAGAAGAACTTGCAGGCATGCCGGATGATCTAAGTCGCTTCCTGGAAAATCCCGCTTTTGAAGATGTCGTTCCAACGCTCTACGACCTAAGCATACAGAAATTTCAGATAGTGCGACTGGGCAAGTCAGCGGCATACACGCTCAATGGAGCAGAGGGGAACTACGATACGTATGGGATGATTGATTTGCTCGATGGTCAAGACAGGATATTCCTCTACGAAGATAACATTCGTCATCGCACCCGACGGCTAGGTGAAAAATGGCGTCAGTATCTGCAAAACAGCGTTGAGATTCATGAGCTGATGCATGCCTTGCGTCGCACGCGTCAACCGGTTTGTGCGGATGACATAGACAAACGCGTTGTGGCACTCAATCTCGAAGAGGCGCAGGCGGAGGCGGCTTCGCTCGCTGTGTTGGCCAGCGAGCGACATCAATCGCTGAACTACGTTCTGTATATCAAAAGACGCACCGGCTGGAGTAACCCGCCCCATCTGATCTATGATGATTTTTATCGCGGAATTCTGACAGTAGTGTTGCAGAGAAGATTCATAACTTTACGTGCACGGGCTGCGTCGAGCTCAAGCTTTGCGACAAGTGACATCCCCAAGTTTTTCCAGCTCATTTCGTCATCCGTTGATTCCGCCAAATCGACTACACCAGGCTCCATCAGCTTGGGAGCCTTGAAGATCGGGCGGAAAGATGCTGGCATTATCATTGCGGATATAGACCGTCTAGAGGCGGCTGATCGAATGGAATTGCTATTCGATGTCACGCCAGAAGACGTACTCGATGAGGCACATGAGGCACTTGTTAGGGTTGTGCAGCTAGAGAAACGCCTTTGTCAATAACGGTCCCTCTGACTAACCTCCGGCCTTTGGAATTTTGTTTTATGGCCTACTGATGGTAAAGCGACTGCAGGCACAGTGAATCGCCCCGGGTTTGAAGGAGGCTCCAACATTTGAGAAAATGGAGCCACCATGAAAAAATCAGTCCGATATTCCCCCGAAGTGATGGAGCGCGCCGTGCGCATGGTCCAAGAGGGCGGCAGCGAGTACGAGTCGCAGTGGGCGGCCATCACGTCCATCGCAGCCAAGATAGGCTGTACCTCCGAAACTCTGCGCCGTTGGGTGCGCCAGCGTGAGCGTGACACGGGCCAGCGTGAAGGCACCACAACGGCCGAAAGCGAGCGCCTCAAGGCGCTGGAGCGCGAGAACAAGGAGCTACGCAAGGCGAATGAAATCCTGCGTCTGGCGAGCGCGTTTTTCGCCCAGGCGGAGCTCGACCGTCGCTTCAAATCGTGAGACAGTTCATCGACCAGCACCGCCAAGCGTATGGGGTCGAGTCGATTTGCAAAGTCCTGCAAGTCGCCCCGTCCGGCTACTGGCGTTACGCCGCGCAGCGGTGCAATCCCGCTTTGCGCAGCAATCGTGCGAAGAGTGACGAGGTGCTGGCCTCTCAAATTGAACGCGTCTGGCAAGCCAACATGCAGGTCTATGGTGCCGAAAAGGTCTGGCGCCAACTGCGGCGCGAAGGCACCGAAGTTGCCCGCTGCACCGTTGAGCGCTTGATGCGCCGCGCCGGCCTGCGCGGTGTGATGCGGGGCAAGGTCGTGAAGACCACGATCGGCAATGCGGCCGCACCTTGCCCGCTGGACCGGGTCAACCGCCAGTTCAAGGCACAACGACCCAATCAACTGTGGGTGTCCGACTTCACCTACGTCTCGACTTGGCAAGGCTTTGTCTATGTGGCCTTTGTGATTGATGTCTTTGCCCGGCGTATCGTGGGCTGGCGCGTCAGCAGCTCCATGCGCACCGACTTCGTTCTGGATGCCTTGGAACAGGCGCTGTACGCACGCCAACCAGAACGTGATGACGCCTTGATTCATCATAGCGACAGGGGCTCGCAATACGTCTCCATTCGCTACAGTGAGCGCCTGGCAGAAGCTGGAGTTGAGCCTTCTGTGGGAAGTAAGGGCGACAGTTATGATAATGCGTTGGCCGAGACCATTAACGGGCTGTACAAGGCAGAACTGATACATCGCCGTGCTCCCTGGAAGACGCGCGCGGCCGTCGAGCTGGCGACGCTAGAGTGGGTGACCTGGTTCAATCATCATCGGTTGCTCAAACCGCTTGGCTATATACCGCCGGCCGAAGCTGAGGCAAACTACTACCGACAACTTTCCGAGCAGGTTATTTCGCCTGACTCACACCAATCGGCCTCCTAAATTTCCGGGGTGATTCAGAAAAAGCTGCTCAAGTGGCGCGCCTGCGCCAACGCGTGCAACTTGCCGGTGCACGCCGGCAGGGCGCAGGCAATGGTCGACGACGATCGTTGGGCTTGCGTCTCCCTTTTACGGTGCCGCGAGCTGCGCCGAAGCGCTGCCTTCAGGGATGAGCAGCGCAAAGTCGTAGCCGTTGAGCAGATTCAGTAGGTCGGCATCGCCGGCCGCCAGTTTGCGCGCGCCGGGCCGCAATGACCGCAGATCAAACAGCGACCAACTGCCGTCGGCGGCGCCCGCGCTGGCCAGCAGTTTGAAGGCAGAGCTGCCCAGTTCGATGGGCGCCGTCTGATGCGGCTTTCCCGCTCCAGCGAATCGCAGTTGCCGCCCCTTCGCCGCCAGCACGATCAGGTGCAGCGAGGTACGGCCCTGGCCTTCGGCGCGTTCAGCCAGAAAGTTGCCAATGTCACGATTGTTGAGCGGGTTAATCCCCTTGTATGCGTGATTGGCGCCGAGCTTGACCACCAGCTTTTGCTCTTTCAAGCCGAGCCGGTCAGCCACGCTCCGCTTTAACAGCGACAAGCGCATCTGGTTGGACAGCGCGCGATCGCCGGGCGCCCGCGAGGCGCTTTTCAGATAGATGGCGCGGCTCTCGAGCAGTGCGTCCAGCAGCCCTAGCGCGGTCTTTTCTTCCGGGGCGGCCAGCAGCGGCCGCAGCGACGCCAGGTCGGCGTCGGCGGCCGATAGCATCAGGTACTCCATCGGATTGCCGGTCGCCAGCGCCTTTTGATACGCGGTAGCTTCCATTTGACGCAAGGCGTCCAGCTTCGCGCGGGCGGCCGGGTTGACCGGCTGGGCCAGCATCTGGGCGATCAGGTATTTGGCCGCACCGACGAATTCCTGGTCGACGCCCCAGTGCGCGAAACGCGGTCCCGCGGCCTGGGCGAAGCTGGCGAGCATCTCCGCTTCCTGGCGCATGGTGTAGAAAGCGATGGAGTCCGGATAGCTGGCGTCGAACCTGCCGATGGCGGCGACCGCGTCGGGCCGCTTGAGCATTCCTTCAAGCGCGTTTGCCGCGACCGGACCGGTTTCCGTGACCAGGGTTGTGAAGCCGGCAGGGACCAGGGCGTTAAAGTAGGCGGCAGAGAACTGGGCAATGTCGGCGATGCCATGATCCTCGCCGAGGAGCACATATTGCGCCTCGCGCGAAGCTTGCAGCAGCGGCGCCGCACCGGGGCCAGACAGCGTGCCCTTGTCAAGCGCGATCGGGAGCCGGTTGGCTTTGAGTGTGTCGAGGACGGTGCTGTCGGCAACGGCCGGCTCGGCGAAGCCGAGCGTCAAGGTGGCGGCAAGGAGGACCAGGCGGACGAACATGGCAGGGTAGGCCGATCACGGCCGATCAGTGAAGGAGTCGACAGTTTAACTTGGCGCCGTATATCAAAGTTACTGCCACCCATGAATAATTTATATACGCGCCCCGTTCCCTTGCCTTCCAAAATATACTGCGCCAAGTTTTCTTTGCGGAGTTCCAGGCACCATGACCAGTTCTATCTTGCGGTTCACGAAGCTGTTGCCGACTATCGGCGTACTCGCGCTGGCGGCGGCATCGTCCTCCAGCGCGGCCGGCGTTACCAGTCTTAACCAGTCCTGGGACTTCCATCGCGATGACGGCAAGGCCGCCGCCACCGTGGCGCAGGTGCCGGCCAACGGCTGGACCCGTGTCAACCTGCCGCACACGGCGCGCCTGGAGGCCAAGGTGCCGGTCGATTCGTGGCAGGGCACGGCGTATTACAAGAAGACCTTCGACGCCAGGGTGGCGCCCGGCGAACAGGCCGTGCTGCGCTTCGAGGGCGCGATGAACGTGGCCGACGTGTGGGTCAACGGCAAGCACCTGGGCCAGCATCTGGGCGGCTACCTGCCGTTCTCGTATGACGTAACGCCGCACCTGAAGGCCGGCGGCGGCAACGAGCTGGTCGTGCGCATCAATAATGAAGACAACGCCATCACCGGTCCCAAGCCGTTGAAGGATCTCGATTACATCCAGTACGGCGGCATCTACCGCGACGTCACGCTCACCATCAAGCCGGCGGTGCACATCAGCGATGAGATGCTGTCCAACACCGAGGCCGGCGGCGGCATTTTCGTCACCTATCCTCAGGTGGAGCGGTCGTCCGCCACGGTGCGCGTGAAAGCCGAGGTCTGCAACACGGCCGCCGAGCCACGCACGGCCGAACTGCGCCACCGCCTGCTGGACAAGACTGCCCGCGTGGCGGACGGCGCCGAAAGCGTGCGCCTGGCCGCCGGCGAGTGCCGCCATGTCACGCGCGATCTCAAGGTTGAGCGCCCGCAATTGTGGTCGCCGAAGGCGCCGCACCTGTATGCGCTGGAAACCAGCGTCACCAGCAAGGGTGCGACCGAGAAGGTCACTACCCGCATCGGCATCCGCCGCATCGAGATGGCCAAGGGCAAGCTGCTGATCAACGGCGAGCCTACCCATCTGCGCGGCGTCAACCGCCACCAGGAATATCCGTATGTCGGCTACGCGCTGTCGCCGCAGGCGGAGTACCGCGACGCGCTGCTGATCAAGCGCGCCGGCTTCGATTACATCCGCCTGTCGCACTACCCGCATTCGCCGGCGTTCATGGCTGCCGCCGACGAGCTGGGCATCATGGTCTTGCCGGGCATTCCGGGCTGGCAGTATTTCAATCCTGATCCGGCTTTCACCACCCAGGTCGTCAAGACCTGTACCGACATGGTGCGCCGCGACCGCAACCACGCCAGCGTGCTGGCTTGGGAGTGCTCGCTCAACGAGACGGACATGCCCGCCGAGCTGGTGAGCAAGCTGCACCGGACCGTGCACGCGGAATTCCCGGGCGACCAGGCTTTCTCCGCCGGCTGGGTGCCGGAGACCTACGATGTGTACCTGCAGGCGCGCCAGCATCGCCTGCAAGACAAGCGTCCACAGCCTGACAAGCCGCTGATCGTCTCCGAGTACGGCGACTGGGAATACTATGCGATGAACGCCGGCTTCAACCAGACGGCGTGGGGCGACCTCAAAGAAGCCGACCGCAGCAGCCGCCAGTTGCTGACCGATGGCGAAACCCGTTTGCTGCAGCAAGCGAAAAACCTGGCCGAGTCGCACGATGACAATTTCAACACCGGCGCCATCGCCGATGGCTACTGGGTGATGTTCGATTACGGCCGCGGCTATGCGCCCGACCTGGAGTCGTCCGGCATCATGAGCATCGACCGCCTGCCGAAGTTCTCCTACGAGTTCTTCCGTTCGCAGCGCAGCGCGCTGGAGTCGGCCAACTGGGGCGGCGGTCCGATGGTGTTCATCGCCAGCCACTGGACGCGCGACTCGTCGCCGCAGGTGCGCGTGTTCGCCAACACCGACGAGGTTGAGCTGTTCCTCAACGGCAAAAGCCTCGGGCGCCAGAAGAGCGCTCCGTCGGCCACGCATCCGAACTTGCAGCATCCGCCGCTGGAGTTCAATGCCGGCCAGTTCGCTGCCGGCGAGCTGAAGGCGGTAGCTTACCTGGGCGGCAAGAAGGTGGCCGAGCATGTGGTGCGCACGGCCGGCGAGCCGGCCCGCCTGGCGGTGACGGTGGATGACATGGGCGTGAAGCCGGTGGCGGGCGACCTGTTGTTCGTGCGCGCCACGGTAGTCGACGCCAAGGGCAACCTGGTGGAAGGCAGCGGCCTGCCGGTGAAGTTCGAGGCCGGCGCCGGCTACGAAATCGTCGGCCCTGCCACTGTGCCGGCCGAAGGCGGCATTGCCAGCGTACTGGTCAAGGTTGGCGCCGGCGGCGCCAAGGGCACGGTCAAGGCAGCAGCCGGCGCCTTGCGCGGCAGCCTGTAGGACTGCCCCGGCGGCGAGCGTGGGACGCGCCCCGGCGTCCACGCTCGCCTTGTGGTATTTAAGTTTCATGCAATTTGCAAGCCATTAAAATCTTTCCAATTGTCACGGAATAAGCGTAGAATTGATTCCGTCGGGAAATTTCCCGCAGTCGAAACCCCACCCTCGTTTCCCTTCCTTAACGCAGCCGCTACGCTGCCGACTTAGCCGCCCGAGTCCGAGCACGCGCTCACTCCACGACCAGATGCGGTAATTCCTCGCAATGTAGATGGAGTGCTTCATCATGAAGGTAACGATCAAATTCCGCCTTGTCGCAACCATGGCCCTGCTGGGGCTGCTGATTGTGGTGGCTGGCGTCAGCGGCTTGTACGGCATGCAGAAGGTCAACACGAGCCTGCAGGACGCCAATCAAAACACCATGCCGTCGGCGGTTGCCATCGGCGAGTCGCAACTGGCGCTGGCGCGCGCCCGCCTGGCGCTGGACCGCGTCACCATGCATCCGGAACTGCCGGATTCGGGCAAGACCATGGCCCGTGCGGAAAGCTTTATCGCCGCCTCCGACAAGGCCTGGGCGCGCTATCTGGCGCTGCCGCAGAATGCCGATGAAAAGCGCCTGTCCGACGAGATGGATCAGAACCGCAAGGCGTTCAACGAGCAGGCCGTGCAGCCGCTGCTGGCCGCCTTGCGCGCGCAGGACGCGGCGCAGGCCGACAAGCTGACCATGAAGGTGATGCAGCCGCTGTTTTCCAAGCTGTCGGAAAGCGCCGAGAAGCTGGGCGAGTTCCAGTCGGCGTCCAACGCCCGCCAGTACGACGAGAGCCAGTCGCGTTACGCCAGCCAGCGCTGGCTGACGGTCGGCGTGATCGCCGGCGGCTTGCTGCTGATGGTGGTGGCGGCGGTGTCGCTGCTGCGCTCGATTCTGGTGCCGATCAAGGCCTCGGTGGCGCATTTCGAGCGCATGGCCGACGGCGACCTTGCCAATCACATCGAGGTGCGCGGCAATGATGAGATGTCCGAGCTGATGCGCGCGCTTGCTGCGATGCAGGCCAAGCTGGCCACCACCGTGCTGACGGTGCGCGACGGCGCCGCCAGCATTGCAACCGCCACGTCCGAAATCGCCACCGGCAATCTCGACCTGTCGGGGCGCACCGAGCAGCAGGCGGCTAGCCTGGAAGAGACTGCTTCCTCGCTGGAAGAGCTGACCGCTACCGTGCGGCAGAATGCCGAGAACGCGCGCCAGTCGAACCAGCTGGCGCAGGAAGCCTCGCGGGTGGCGGCGCGCGGCGGCGCGACGGTGGCGAATGTGGTGGACACCATGGAGTCGATCCGCGCGGCGTCCAACCGCATCGCCGACATTATCGGCGTGATCGATGGCATCGCTTTCCAGACCAATATCCTGGCGCTGAACGCGGCCGTCGAGGCGGCGCGCGCAGGCGAGCAGGGCCGCGGCTTTGCGGTGGTGGCGTCGGAAGTGCGCAGCCTGGCGCATCGCAGTTCGGAAGCGGCCAAGGATATCAAGGCGCTGATCGGCGATTCGGTGGCGCAGGTGGATGGCGGTGTCGCGCAGGTGCGCGAGGCCGGGGCGACGATGGGCGAGATCGTCGCCAGCATCGAGCGCGTGGCCGGCATTATTGTTGAGATCAGCGCGGCGGGGCAGGAGCAGGAGGCCGGCCTCAGCCAGATCAATCAGGCGGTATCGACGCTGGATGCGACCACGCAGCAGAATGCCGCGCTGGTTGAGCAGGCGGCGGCGGCTTCGGCCTCGCTGGAGGAGCAGGCGAATACACTGTCGCAAGCGGTGGCGGCGTTCAAGCTCGATGCCGGCGCGCGCCGCGCCCTGGTGTTGCATTAACGCGTCATTACCGCGCGGACGGGAATCCATACGCCGGTTGGAGCGCAAACGCAGCATGGATTCCCGCCTGCGCGGGAATGACGGGCGGGATCAGAACTTGTGGGTCAGCTTCAGCGAAGCGAAGCGGCCGCGCGGATCGGCCTGGGTGTAGTCGAAGAAGGACTGCGACGAATCCCACGACGGACGGGTATTGCCCAGGTTGAGCACGGTCAGCCCAAGCGACGTTTTCGGCGTCACCTGCCACGCCACGTTCAGGTCCACGGTGGCGAACGGCGCCACGGTATCGCCCTTGCGGGTGGTCTGCTCGTAGCCGTCCACATAGGTCCAGGTCAGCGTGGTGGCCCAGTGGCCGATATCCCAGGTGGCCGCCGTCACGCCGCGCCACTTCGGAATCGAACCGAAGTAATTGGTGCCGGCGCCATTGGTCAGCGCCGCGCCGGTCGACAGCGGCGCTTCAAACTTCAGCACGCGGCTCAGCTGGCCGTTGATGGTGACATTGCCCCAGGCGTTGCCGACAAAGCGCTGGCGCAGGTCGACGTCCACGCCCGACACGTGGCGCTCGCCCTGGTTGGCGTACTGGCGGTACAAGGTGAGGATGCGGCCGTCGGCGCCGCGCACGATGTTCTGCGGCGCGGTGGCTTCGTTGGCGATGATGGTGTCGGCGCTCTCGGTGCCGATCACGCCCTTCTGGCGGATGCGGTAGTAGTCGACGCCGATGCTGCTGTTCTTGCTCGGCGCAATCACAAAGCCCAGGTCGATGTTGTTGGAACGCTCCGGCTTCAGGTCGCCATTGGCGCGCGTGATGTTGGTGATGCCGCGCGCCTGCGTCGGCGAGATCGGGTCGCGCGGGTCGAGCACGTTGGCGTAGCTGACGGCGGTACTGTTGGTGATCTCCGGCAGCGACGGCGCGCGGAAGCCGCGCGAGGCGGTGCCGCGCAGCAGCAGCCACTGGTACGGTTCGTAGCGCAGGCTGGCCTTCGGCGAGAAGGCGCTGCCGAAGTCGTCGTAGTGGTCGCCGCGGCCGGCCACGTTCAGGCTCAGGTCCTTGCGCAGCGGCACATTGAATTCGGCGAACAGCGCGGTCACGTCGCGCTGGCCCTTGATGATGTTGATCGCCGGGCGCAGCTCGGTGCCGCTCAGCACGGCGGTCGAGGTGTTGGAGTCCATTTCCTCGCGGCGCCATTGCGCGCCGAAGGCGAAGCCGACGTCGCCGGCCGGCAGCGCGAACAAATCTTTCGAGGCCGAGAAGTCCACCGTGGTCAGCGTCGATTCGGCCGGGCGCAGCGTCGCCAGGCGCAGCGCGCTGCGCACCGCCTCGCTGTTCTGCGACTGGTCGGCGAAGTTGTAGCTGCCGTTGGCCAGCACGTCCTGGAAGGCGTAGCGGTTGACGAAGTTGTCCACCGTCTCTTTCAGCTTGCTGCCCGAGCGGCCGACCGAGGCGTCATAGGTCCAGCCGGCGGCGTTGCCCTTGATGCCGGTCAGCGCACGGTAAAAGTCGACGCGGCCGACCTTCATGCGCGGGCCCAGATCGAACAGCGTGGCGTTGATGTCGACCGGGGTGCTGCCCGGATTGTTCGGGTGGCCTACCGGCAGCGTGACGGCGATATTGTCCAGCGACTGCGTGGCGTTGTTCCACGCGCGCAGGCCGGTGCCGACCGACAGCGGCGCGCTGAAGGTTTGCGCGGCGCTGGAGTAGCCGTACATCAGGTCGGCGTAAACGTCGGTGTCTGCATTCAGGCGCAAGGTGCCGCGCAGCGCGGTGTGCACGCGCTTTACACCGGGAATCAGGGTTTTGTACTGCGCCGGGTTGTAGGCCAGCACGGTGCCGGTCTTGCCCGGCGTGATGTCGCCGTAAGGCAGCAGTTGCAGCGGGCCTTGCGCGCCGCCCAGCAGCCGGGTCGGATCGGTGCCGTAGTAGTTGGTCGGCACCCACGCCAGCGTGCCGTTCCTGTAGCCGCGGAAGTCGCTGCCAGCCAGCCAGGCCACGTCGCTTTGTTGCAGCTTGTCGCGCTCCATGGCGTCGGCCGAGAACACCACGCTGTAGCCGTCGGTGTCCAGCTTGCCGAAGCCGGTTTTCAGCGCCACGCTCTTTTCGGTCTGGCCGGTGCCCTCGGTCGAGCTGCCCGCCTGCGCCTTGATCTCGGTGCCGCTGTATTCCTGGTACAGGATGATGTTGACCACGCCAGCCACCGCGTCCGAGCCGTACACCGACGAGGCGCCGTCCTTCAGCACCTCGATGCGCTGCACCGCTTCCATCGGCAGGCTGTTCAGGTCGACAAAGGTTTCCTGCAGGTTTTGCGCGGTGGCGAAGCTGGACACGCGCTTGCCGTTGACCAGGATCAGCGTGTTCTTCTGGCCCAGGCCGCGCAGCGACAGGCCGGCGGTGCCGGCCGAGAAGCTGCCGGTGAACTGTTCGTTGTAGCTGTTGCCGCTGTTGGCGGAAATCGCCCGCAGCACGTCGGCCACGGCGGTCTTGCCGGTCGCCTCCAGATCCTTGGCGGTAATCACCTGCACCGCGCTGGCGCCTTCTTTTTGCGTTACGCGGATGTTGGAGCCGGTGATGACGACGCGCTCCAGTTCAGGCGCGGCGGTGTCCTGCGCGACGGCGTAAGCGGGAAAGGCGGCGGCGATGGCCAGGACCAGGGACAGTTGTTTCATATGCATTGTAAAAAGGTGTAAAGACGGCCTGCACTATAACGGTGCAAGTTAGTAACTGGAACGAATCATTCGCCTTATGCTTATATGTTTTACGCATAGTCGGTGCAGATTGCGGTTATCCGTAATTGATAATGATTCGCATTATCTATAGAATGTCCGCATTCTTTATACTGGCCTTAGCTATGCGTCTCCTTCCTGTTTATCTCGCCCTCGTCGCTGTATTTCCCGCCCATGCCCAGCAGGCGGATGACCAGGTTCTGCAAGCGGTCAAAGTCACCGCCGCCCGCGCCGACGGTTTCGCGCCTACGACGGTGGAGGCGGGCAGCTTCCGTGGCAGCGACATCATGGAGGTGCCGTCCACTGTCAACGTCATCACGCGCGAGGTGCTGGAATTGCAGGCCGCCGGCGGCTTGTACGACGCGGTGCGCAACACCGCCGGCGTTACGCGCCAGCAGAACGGCGGCGAGACGTGGGACCAGCTGGTGATACGCGGCATCGCGGTCGAGAACCGCACCAACTACCGCCTCAACGGCTCGCTGCCGATCATGAACTTCTCGCAGGTGCCGATGGAGGACAAGGAGCGCGTGGAGGTGCTGAAGGGCGCGACCGCGCTGTACTACGGCTTCACCTCGCCGGCCGGCGTGGTCAACTTTGTCACCAAGCGCGCCGGCGCCACGCCGGTCAGCACGGTGGGCATGACGGTCGACCAGAACGGCAGCGCCGTCGCCACCGCCGATGTGGCGCGCCGTTTCGGCGAAGCGCAGCAGGTGGGCGTGCGCGTCAACCTGGCCGGCGGCACGCTGGCCTCGTACATGGACGATGTGGGCAACGGCAACCGCAAGTTCGCCTCGGCGGCGCTGGACTGGCGCGTCAATTCGCGCCTGCTGCTGAAGGCCGACCTCGAATACGACAAACGCCGTGTCACCGAGCAGGCTGGCATCCAGTTGCCGACCGCCGTAGCCGGCGTGATCGCGCTGCCGCCGGCGGTCGATCCGAAACGCCTGATCGGCCCGGACTGGGCGCGCTTCGAGGCCGAGACTAAAAACGTGCTGCTGCGCGCCGACTATGCGCTGGCCGACGACTGGGCGCTGACGGTGGAGGCGGGCCACTCCGAAACGGCGCGCGACCGCTCGCTGGCCATCTTCCGCCTGACCAATGCGGCGTCGCTGGTTACTGGCGCCGGCCGCATCACCGGCAACCTGCAACACAGCGTGGTCGACTCCAACATGCTGCGCGCCGAACTGGCGGGCGCGTTCAACACCGGCTTCGTCAGGCACGACGTCACCTTCGGCGCCACGCGCACCAACAAGGGACAGGACCCGATCTACACGGCCAACTACACCATCGCCGCGCAGAACCTGTACAACCCGACGCCGATCACCAGCTACACCATCGGCGCCTATCCGACCACGCCAAGCACGGCCGCGCTGTCGACGCGCGACGAGGGCCTGTACGCGATCGACCGCCTGAGCTTCTCGCCGCACTGGCAGGCGGTGGCCGGCGTGCGCAGCGTGAAGTACCGCAGCGACCAGGGCGTGAACCATTATGACGTCAGCAAGACCACGCCGATGACGGCGCTGATCTACAAGGTGGATGGCGACCTGTCGTTCTACGCCTCGTCGTCGCAGGGGCTGGAAGAGGGCGATACCGCGCCGACCGGCACCGTCAATATGGGCGAGCGCATGGCGCCGGGCGTGAGCCGCCAGAAGGAACTGGGCGCGCGCTGGCGGGTGGCCGGCGGCACGCTGTTGCAGGCGGCGCTGTTCGACATCAAGCGTCCCGGCTCGTACACCAACACCGCCAACGTCTACACCGCCGACGGCGAGCAGCGCTATCGCGGCCTGGAACTGTCGGCGCAGGGCCGGCTGACGCGCCAGCTGTCGTGGCAATCGTCGGCCCAGTGGCTCGATCCGGAATTCCGCCGCATCAATGCGCAGTACAACGGCAAGCTGCCGGAGAACGCATCGAAGCAGACCGCCAGCGCCTTCCTGTCGTATGAACTGGCCGGCGTGCCGGGCCTGTCGATCAACGGCGGCGCGTATTACACCGGCCGCCGCCCGGTCAACGACCTGAATCAGGCCTTCCTCGGCGGCGTGACGCTGTTCAGCGCCGGCGCGCGCTACGCCACCGCCATCATGGGCAAGAACACCGTGTGGCAGGCCAATATCGACAACGCGGCCGACAAGCAGTACTGGGCCGGCGCCGGCACCCGCCTGGCATCCGGCGCACCGCGACTGATTAAACTGAGCGTGAAGGTAGACCTGTGAAAAAGCTCTGGTTCCAGCTGCATTGGTTCGTCGGCATCACCGCCGGCACCGTCCTGATGGTGATCGGCCTGACCGGCGCCATTCTCGCCTTCCGCGAGCAAATCCTCGATGCGCTGAATCCGGGCGTGCGCAACGTCGCCGTGCAGAACGCGCCGGTGCTGTCGCCGCAGCAGTTCGCACAGGCGGCGCGGCTGGCCAGGCCGCATGAACGCGTCACCAGCATCATCCTGTACGACACGCCGGGTTCCAGCGCGCGCATCGGCCTGGCGCCGCCGCCGGGCGAGCGACGCGGCGAAACGATTTATCTCAATCCTTACATCGGTGCGCTGCTGCCCGAGTTGCAGTACGAAGGCTTCTTCGAGTGGAACGAGCGCATGCACCGCTTCCTGCTGATGGAGCGCGACACCGGCAAAATGTTCAGCGGCACGCTGGCCTTCATGCTGCTCGGCCTGACGCTGAGCGGCCTGTATCTGCGCTGGCCGCGCCGCGTGTGGGACTGGCGGACCTGGCTTACCTTCGACACGCGCATGAAGGGCCGCTCCTTCCTGTGGGGGCTGCACTCGGTGGCGGGTACGTGGGTGCTGGTGGTGTTTGTGATGTTCACGCTGTCCGGCGTGTACTGGGCCTTCGATCCGATCCGCAATATGGCCGACGGCTGGATGGGCACCCTGCGCCCGCCGCGCGAAGCGGCCGCGCCGAAACCCAAGGGCGACAAGCCGAAGAAAATCGAGCCGGCCGACCTGACCGCCAGCTGGGAAACCTTCCAGAAGAACGCGCCCAATTGGCAGATGGTGTTCCTGCGTCCGCCGGAGCGCGCCAGCGCGCCGTTGCAAATTCTTTGGGTGGCCAAGGACGCGCCGCACGTGCGCGCGCGCAGCAGCATGACCATCGACCAGCAGAGCGGTGAGCTGGTGAAGAATGACCTGTATGCCCTGCGCCCGGTGGGTGCGCGCCTGCAGTCGACCATCTACCCGCTGCACATCGGCACCTACTTCGGCGTGGTTGGCCAGATCATCGTCTTCATCGCTGCGTTGGCGCTGCCGGGCTTCGGCATCACCGGCTGGATGTTGTACCTCGACCGCCGCAAGCAGAAGCGCATCGCCCGCGCCGAGCGCGCGCAGTTCGCCGCCGGCGCACTGCCGGCCGGCGCGGAAGACGATCCGGTGCTGATGGCCTACGCCAGCCAGACCGGCCAGGCCGAGCGGCTGGCGCTGCAAAGCGCGGCCGCGCTGCAAAAGGCCGGCGTGGCGGTGCACGTGCATTCGCTGGAAAAACTGACGCCGCCGCAGCTGGGCAAATACCGCCGCGCGCTGTTCGTCGCCAGCAGCTTCGGCGAGGGCGAGCCGCCCGATAGCGCGCGCCGCTTCGCGCGCCTGCTGCAAGCGGCCAGGGAGGAACTCAAGCATGTGCAATACGCGGTGCTGGCGCTGGGCGACCGCAATTACGCGCAGTTCTGCGGCTTCGGCCGCACGCTGGATCAGCGCCTCGCCTTTATGGGCGCGCAGCCGCTGCATCCGCTGATTGAAGTGGACAACGGCGACGCCGGCGCGCTGGCCCGCTGGGGCCACGCGCTGCGCGGCCTGATGGGCGAAGGCGCTGCGGCTGCCGCCGACGTGGCGCTGACCGCCGCCGCCGGCGACGCCGACTACGCCAGCTGGCGCCTGGAGAAACGCGTGCTGCTCAATCCCGGCAGCATCGGTTTGCCGCTGTATGAGATCACGCTCGGCGGCGACATCGGCGCCGGCTGGCGGCCGGGCGCGCTGGTGGATATCTGGCCGGGCCACTATGGCGTGGAGGCCGCGCCGCGCCGCTATTCGCTGGCGTCGGTGCCGCAGGACGGCAGCATGCAGCTGATCGTGCGCCAGGTGCGCTGCGAGGAGGGCCTTGGCCTGGCCTCCGGCTGGCTGACCGACCAGGCGGCGATCGGCGACGAGGTGCGCGTGCGCCTGATCGCCAATCCGTCGTTCGACGCCTACCAGTTCCCGGCGCCGGCCATTTATATCGGCAACGGCTCCGGCCTGGCCGGCCTGCGCTCGCACCTGCGCGACCGCGTGCTGGAAGGCGCGCAGCGCAACTGGCTGATCTTCGGCGAACGCCAGCGCGAGCATGACGCCATCTGCGCCGGCGAGATACAAGACCTGCGCGCCAAAGGCTTCCTGCCGGAGCTGGACCTGGTGTATTCGCGCGACGTTACCGGCGGCGGCTATGTGCAGGACGTGATGCGCGAACGGGCGGCGGAGCTGCGCGCGTGGATCGACGCCGGCGCGGTGATCTTCGTCTGCGGCAGCCTGCAAGGCATGGCCGGCGGCGTCGACGCGGCGCTGGCCGACATCATCGGCCGCGCGCGGCGCGATCAGCTGGCGGACGAGGGTCGTTACCGCCGCGACGTGTACTAGCAGGGTGCTGAAAGCGCGCGCCTCCACATGCCGTCATTCCCGCGCAGGCGGGGAATCCATACACCTCGTCACGGCGGGCGGAGCATGGGTTCCCGCCTGCGCGGGAACGACGGTGTGTGGGCTTCGCGGTTCAGCAGCCTGTTAGAGCGCGGTCTCGTAGCCTTCCAGCACATTCACCACGTTGACGCCCAGTTCCTTGATCGCGTAGCCGCCTTCGAAGATGAAGGCGGTCGGCAGGTTAAGCCATGCCAGGCGCTCGCCGATCTTCAGGTAGTCGGCGCTTTGCAGTGAAAAGCGCGACAGCGGGTCGCCGGCAAAGGTGTCCACACCCAGCGACACCACCAGCGCGTCTGGCGCGAAGCTGCCGATGCGGATGCAGGCCGTTTCCAGCGCCGAGAACCAGGCCTGCGTGCTGCTGCCGGCCGCCAGCGGCAGGTTCAGATTGAAACCGTGGCCGGCGCCTTCGCCGCGCTCGTCGGCATGGCCGAGGTAGAACGGATATTCGCCGCGCGGGTCGGCGTGGATGGAGATGAACAGCACATCGCTGCGCTGGTAGAAGATGCTCTGCGTGCCGTTGCCGTGGTGGTAGTCGATGTCGATGATGGCGACCTTGCGCGCGCCATCGTCCAGCAGATGCTGCGCTGCCAGCGCGGCGTTGTTGAGGAAGCAGTAGCCGCCGAAGAAATCGGCGCCGGCATGGTGACCGGGCGGGCGGCTCAGCACGAAGGCGCCGCGCTCGCCCAGGCGCAGCGCGTGGGCGGCGTTGACCGCGCAGTCGGCGCCGGTCTTGGCGGCGGTCCAGGTGCCGGCCGTCAGCGGCGTGCCGCTGTCCATCGAGTACAGTCCCATGCGGGCGGCGAAGTTGTCCGGCTCGATGTCGCTGCGCAGCGTACGCACCGGCCACACCGAGGGGATGGCGTCCTTTTTGGCGTTGGCCGGGTCCAGCGCCACCCATTCGTTCCAGGCGTTGCGCAGGAAGTGCAGGTAGCGCGGCGTATGCACGCGCTCCAGCGACATCAGCGGCACGCCATGCGGCGTGACGATGCGCCCCAGGCCGCGCCGGCCCAGCTCCGCCAGCACCGAATCCGCACGCTCCGGCTTTTCAAAGCAGGGCACCAGTTCGCCGCGAAAGAATTCGTGGCGGCCCTGGTGCTGCGCGTGCAGTTCGTTGTAGAAGGTGAGCATCGGCTCAGTCGCAGTCCTGGCGCGACTGGCACAGGTTGCTGTTGCGGTAGGCGGCGACGTAGTCGTCGAAGTTGGCTTGCGGCGCCGCTTCCATTTCGGCCTGCTCGGCCAGCGAGACGGCCGCCAGCTCATCGAAGTAGGCCGCTTCGTCGGCCGTCGGCGGATGGCTGCGGAAATAGGCCGCATGGCGTTCGCTCTGCGCCAGCGCGAAGGCGTTGAACGAGTTGCCGTGCGCCGCCAGCGCGCGCAGCACCTGGGCCGACGGCGTCAGCGCGGCGTCGTTCAGCTTGAGCGACTGCGCGGCCAGCGCGTCGCTGTGGACGTTGTCGCCGCGCAGCGTGTCGAGCAGCGCCGCCACCGGGCGGATGCGCTCCAGCAGCTCGGCGCCCCACACCGGCAGCGGCACCTCGGCCGCGCCGTTGTGCAGCGTCAGGCCCGGACGGCGGCCTTCCTTGACGGTGCGGGCGAAGTTTTCCGTGTAGCGGGCGCTTTGCTCGGGCGTGATGTGCGCGCTCTCTTCCAGCGCGCAGAACAGCAGGAAGGCGTCGAGGAAGCGGCCGGCCTGCTCGCTGATGCCGACCGGCTCGAACGGGTCGACGTCCATGCAGCGCACCTCGATGTACTGCACGCCGCGCGCGCACAGGGCCTGGATCGGCCGCTCGCCGGTCTGGATCACGCGTTTCGGCCGGATGGTCGAGTAATACTCGTTTTCGATCTGCAGCACGTTTGTGCTCAGCTGTATCCATTCGCCGTCGCGCTTAGTGCCGAGTTCGGCGTACGGCGCATAGGGCTGGTTGACCGCCTTGGTCAGCGCGGCAACATAGCTGTCGAGACAGTTCTCGTGCGGACTCAGGCCCGACTGCGCGTCGTTCTGGTAGCCGAGGTCGCTCATGCGCAGGCTGGTGGCGTAGGGCAGGTAGAGCGTGTCGTCCGACAACTGCTCCAGCTTGTGCTGGCGGCCGCGCAGGAAGCCGGCCGCCAGCACCGGCGAAGCGCCGAACAGGTACATCAGCAGCCAGCTGTAGCGGCGGAAATTGCGGATCGTGGCCAGGTAGGCCTCGGACTGGAAGGCGCGCGCGGTCAGGCGCTTGGCGCCCGGCTGTCCGGCCGCCTCGTGCTCGGCCAGCACGCGCCACAGGCGCTCGTCCAGCGAGTAGTTGTAGTGGATGCCGGCGATGCATTGCATGGCCTTGCCGTAGCGCAGCGCCAGGCCGCGCCGGTAGACATGCTTGAGCGTGCCCAGATTGGACGTTCCGTACCAGGCGATCTCGATGTCCTCCTCGGCCGGCAGGGTGCACGGCATCGACTGGCTCCACAGCAGCTCGTCGCCCAGCTTGCTGTAGGCGTAGCGGTGGATGCCGTCCAGCCTGGCGATGGTGGTGGCGATGTCCTGCTCGGCCGGGGTGATGAACTCCAGCAGCGTCTCAGCGTAATCGGTGGTGATTTGCGGATGCGTCAGGGCCGACCCCATGGCGGCAGGGTGGGGCGTGCGCGCCAGATGGCCGGCGCGGTCCACGCGCAAGGTCTCCCGCTCGATGCCCCGCAGCCCGCCAGCTAGCACGGCGCGGTGTTTTTCTTCGGCCAGCAAGGCCAGGCGTCGTGTCAAAAGAGTTGGCAATTTGAAATCCTTTCTGGTGCAGCAAATAAATTATTGGTGCAGAGAGTAACCGAAATTGGCGGAACTCGCCGAAAGGCGGCAAGAAGAGCATTTTAACAAATACCCCGGCTTTTCCTCTGTGCGCAAACCGGCCTTGGCAATTGCGATCGGCAACCTTTGGCAAAAGCGAAAACGCTTTTGCCCGGCGCCGGACTCCACTACGACGGTCAAAACGTCGGCATAATGGACCGGTGTTGTTGCCGGAGTACGTCATCCTCGCCCTGTCCACAACTGAACCAGCACGGCCGGGTATCCTGCGCGTCGCCGACGCGCGGGAGGCGCTGTGTCGTCCATTGCCGGACGGCGTGGCCGCCGTCTGCCGTCGGGCGATGCGCCGGGGCCTGCCGTCGTGAGCGTCACGCGCGACGCCGCCCGCATCCGCGCGCGCCTGCTGGCTGCGCTGAACCACGACTTGCGGGCGCCGCTGGCGCGCATCGCCACCCAGGTCGGCACCGGCTGGGCCGACCTGGCGATGCTGGAAAACGAGGCGCGCCGCCAGCTGGAGTGGCTGTCCGACCTGCAGGAGTGCGCGCGCTTCGAGTTGCAGCCGCCCGAGCTGGCGCTGGCGCCGGCCTATCTGCATGCGCTGCTGCGCCATGTGCGGCTGGACGGCGCGCTGCCGGCGCTGGCGCTGCTGGACGCGCGCCGCCTGACGCAGGTGCTGGCGCGGCTGCGCGAGCATAGCGGCGGCCCGCTGGCGGTGCAGGCGCACAGCGCCGGGGACGCGGTGCATTTGCAGTTCACCGCCGGCCAGCCGGACGGTCCGTGGAGCGCGGTCAGCGCTTCACTGGCCGACGAGCGCATCCTGCCCGGGCTGATGGTGGCGGCGCACCTGGTGGCCGCCATGGGCGGCCGGCTGGAACAAAGCGGCGACGCCCTGCGCTTCGGGCTGGGCGCGCCGCTGGCCGACGAGCAGGACGCCATGCCGCCAACGCCGCACTTCGACTGGCCGGAGCCGTTCGGCGCCGGCCATGCCATCCTGTTGCTGGAACCGCATCAGCCCATGCAGGATTACCTGAGCGAGATCCTCGAAAGCGCCGAGTTCGACGTGCAGTACGAACCCGAGGACCGCACGCCGGCGCTGATCCTGTGCGCCGACGAGAGCGTGTGGGACATCTGGCCGCGCGAGGAGGCGCCGCCGGTGCTGCTGCACACGGCGCTGCCGCCGGCGCGGCCCGGGGATTTCATCGAGGTGCTGTACAAGCCGGCGCCGCCGGCGATGCTGCTGTCGGCCCTGCGCCGGCGCCTGCAGATCAGGCTGGGCGGCGGCCGCCGCTGACGCGTTCGATGTCGGCCAGGTCGCGCCAGCTCTGCACCTCGGTATAGCCGGCCGCTACGAGCAGCGCGCGCACCTGCGCGGCCTGGTCGTAGCCGTGTTCCATCAGCAGCCAGCCTTGCGGCTTCAGGTGCGCCGGGGCGCCGGCGATGAGGGTGCGCAGCGCCGACAGGCCGTCGGCGTGGTCGGTCAGCGCGCCGACCGGCTCGAAGCGCAGGTCGCCCTCGGCCAGGTGACGGTCGCCGCTGGCGATGTAGGGCGGGTTGGAGGCGATCACGTCGAACGGCGCGGCGTCCGCCAGCGCCGCGTACCAGTCGCTGTGCAGGAAGGTGACGCGGGCGCCATTGGCTTCGGCGTTGCGGCGCGCCACCGCCAGCGCCGCGGCGCTGACGTCGAGCGCGCTGACATCGGCGTCCTTGCGGGTGTGCGCCAGCGCGACGGCGATGGCGCCGCTGCCGGTGCCCATGTCCAGCACGCGGCCGTCGCGCGGCAGGCGGTCCAGCGTCAGCTCGACCAGCAGTTCGGTGTCCGGGCGCGGGATCAGCACCGCGCTGCCGACCTCGAACGGCAGGCCGAAGAATTCGCGCTGGCCGACAATGTAGGCGATTGGCTCGCCGGCCAGGCGGCGCTGCACCAGCCCGTTGTAGCGCTGCATTTCGTCGTCGCTCAGCACCCGCTCGGACTCGGTGATCAGGGCGATGCGGTTCACGCCCAGCGCGTGGCACAGCAGCACGCGGTTATCGAGCGGGTCCAGCGCCGGCTGGCGCTGCAGGGCGGCGATGGTCCGGCTCATTTGACGCGGCGCACCAGCAGCCAGCCCAGCGCCAGCGTGAACAGGCCGAACCACAGGAACGACCATTGCGGAATCGACAGGCCGAACCACGGCGCCAGCGCGTCCTCGCACAGGCCGTCGGCCTGGAACAGGAAGGGCAGGTATTGCGCGGTGGGGATTTTGTTGAGGAAGGTTTCCATCGGGTCGATGCCGCACGACAGGCCCGGATGGGCCAGCACCCACAGGTGCTTGCCGGCGGTGCCGAGGCCGCCCAGCGCGGCCAGCAGGCCGAGGCCGGCGAAGGCCTTGGGCTTGCCGCTGTAGGCGCCGATCAGGGCCAGCACGCCGATGGCGATGAACAGGTAGCGTTGGATCACGCACAGCGGGCAGGGCAGCATGTCGAGCCCGTGCTGCAGGTAGAGGGCGACGCCGATCAGGCCGAAGGCGGCGATGGCGATGGACAGCAGCAGGGAGCGGGTGTGTATCATGGATGTGTCCTTGGGAGAATCGGGGCATTCTCGCATAAAGTTGCTAATTCAGCCTTAGCGGTCGATTAAAGCCGTGGCCCCGTCGCTGCCGCGCGGGCGGGAGTCCAGGCTGACTCAGATCAGCCGTTCTATGGGTCCCCGCCTGCGCGGGGACGACGGGACTCAGTCGCCGAGCGCGGCCAGCAGCTCGGCCTGGTGCTCGGCCACCAGCGCGTTGACCAGCTCGTTGAGGTCGCCGTCCATGATGAAGTCCAGCTTGTACAGCGTGAGGTTGATGCGGTGGTCGGTCATGCGCCCCTGCGGGTAGTTGTAGGTGCGGATGCGCTCGCTGCGGTCGCCCGAGCCGATCAGGCTCTTGCGGGTGGCCGCCTCCTTGGCCTGCGCCTCGCGCAGCTGCACGTCCTTGATGCGGGTGGCCAGCACCTTCATCGCCTGCGCCTTGTTCTTGTGCTGCGAGCGGTCGTCCTGGCACTCGACCACGATGCCGGTCGGCAGGTGGGTGATGCGCACGGCCGAGTCGGTCTTGTTGATGTGCTGGCCGCCGGCGCCCGAGGCGCGGTAGGTGTCGATGCGCAGCTCGGACGGGTTGATGTTGACGTCCTCGACCTCGTCGGCCTCCGGCATCACCGCCACCGTGCAGGCCGAGGTGTGGATGCGGCCCTGGGTCTCGGTGGCCGGCACGCGCTGCACGCGGTGGCCGCCGGATTCGAATTTCAGTTTCGAATAGACGCCGTTGCCGACCAGGCGCACGATGACCTCGCGGTAGCCGCCGAGGTCGGACGCCGATTCCGACACCATCTCCACCTGCCAGCGGTTGCGTTCGGCGTAGCGGGTGTACATGCGCAGCAGGTCGCCGGCGAACAGCGCCGACTCGTCGCCGCCGGTGCCGGCGCGGATTTCCAGGAAGATGTTGCGCTCGTCGTTGGCGTCCTTCGGCAGCAGCATTTTTTGCAGCTCCAGGTCGAGTTCGGCGGTGCGCGCCCTGGCGGCGTCGATTTCCTCCTGCGCGAAGTCCTTCATGTCCGGATCGGCCAGCATGTCCCCGGCGGCGGCGATGTCGCCCAGCGCTTCCTGGTAGGACTTGTAGACCGCCACCAGCGGGCCGATTTCGGCGTGCTCGCGGGTCATCTTGCGGTAGGCGTCCATATTGTCGGTGGCGCCTTCGGACATCAGCAATTCATCGAGTTCGACCAGGCGGTTTGCCAGTTGATCGAGCTTGGCCAGCATGGATGGTTTCATTAGCGTATTCGGTAGAGAGTGTGACAGGGGCCGCGCTGGGCGACGTAGCGGGACAGCGGGGAGGGGGCCGCCGGCGTCATGCGCCGGCAGGCGCCGCGGGCGACAGCCGCTAACGGCGGCCGCGGAACATTTGCGGCAGGATTTCGGCCAGTTGCGCGCGCTCGTCGCCGTGGGCGTGGCGCAGCGCCTGCTGCGGGCCGTGCATGAACTTGGCGGTCAGGCCTTTCGACAGCGCCTCCAGCACGGTGTCGATGTCTTCGCCCTTGGCCAGCATCTTGCGCGCGCGCTCCAGTTCCAGCAGGCGCAGCGCCTCGCTGTTTTCCTGCAGGCTCTGGATCACCGGCACCACCGCGCGGTCGTCGACCCAGTGCATGAACGACTGCACGCGGGTTTCGATGATGGCCTCGGCCTGCGCCACGGCGGCCTGGCGGTTTTCCAGGCCGGTCTGGACCACCTTGCCGAGGTCGTCGACGGTGTACAGGAAGGCGTCGTTCAGCCGCGCCACTTCCGGCTCGATATCGCGCGGCACGGCCAGGTCGACCATGAACATCGGCTTGTGGCGGCGCGCCTTGATGGCGCGCTCCACCATGCCGAGGCCGATCAGCGGCAGCGACGAGGCGGTGCAGGAAATCACGATGTCGTAGTGGTGCAGCCGGTCTTGCAGGTCGGCCAGGCGGATCGCGCGGCCGCCGAAGCGGTGCGCCAGCACTTCGCCGCGTTCCAGCGTGCGGTTGGCGATGGTGATGGTTTTCGGGTTCTGCGCGGCGAAGTGCGTGGCGCACAGCTCGATCATCTCGCCGGCGCCGATGAACAGCACGTTCTGCTCGGAGATCTTGTCGAAGATGCGCTGCGACAGGCGCACGGCGGCGGCCGCCATCGACACGCTGTGGGCGCCGATTTCGGTGGTGCTGCGCACCTCCTTGGCCACCGAGAACGAGCGCTGGAACAGCTGGTGCAGATAGGTGCCGAGGCCGCCCGCCTCGTCGGCGGTGCGGATGGCGTCCTTGATCTGGCCGAGGATCTGGGTTTCGCCCAGCACCATCGAGTCCAGCCCGGAGGCGACGCGGAAGGTGTGGCGCACGGCGTCGTGCTGCGGCAGCATGTACAGGTGCGGGCGCAGCTCGCTGTAGTTGAGCTGGTGGAAATCGGCGAGGAAATGCGCGCCGGCGTCGAGCGGGTCGGGCACGTGGCTGGCCGCGTACAACTCGGTGCGGTTGCAGGTCGACAGGATGGCCGCCTCGTCGGAACCGCGGTGGTCGATGCGCTCGAACCACGAGCGCGCCGCCATCACCGCCTGCCCCAGCTGGTCAGGGGCGAACGCCAGCTGCTCGCGGAGCGAGACCGGTGCGGTGGTGTGGTTGAGGCCGACGGCAAGCAGCTGCATTTCGGGTCCAGACAGATGAATATGCGGACATTATACCCCTACTGCCAGCATGTTGCCCGGAGGACTGCCCAAAGGTTGAGCAGTTGCCCTGCTGAAGATCAAGCGCCGAGTTTTTCCAGGCGGTAACCGTAGCTGTAGACCGGCACCAGGCGGAAGCCGTTTTCTGGCTTCAACTGCAATTTGTTGCGCACGCGCGAGACGTGGGTGTCCATGGTGCGCGAGGGAACGATGGTTTCGCGTATCCACACCGCCTCGTGGATGTAGGCGCGCGACAGCGGGCGGCCGATGTTGCGGAAAAACAGCAGCGCCAGGTAGAACTCCTTGTGCGTCACGTCCAGCACGATGCCGTCCATCAGCAGCCGGCCGGGCCGGGTTTCAAACACATACTGGCCGAATTGCAGCGATTCGGCGCCATTCTGCGCCGGGTAGGCCAGCCGCAGCAGCGCCTGCACGCGCGCCACCATCTCGCTGCGGCGCAGCGGCTTGATCATGTAATCGTCGGCGCCGGCGCTGATGCCGGCCACGATGTCGTCCTCGCCCGAGCTGGTGGTGAGGAACAGCACCGGCGCGTTGTCGGGCAGCTTCTCGCGCGCCCGGCGCAGCACTTCGGCGCCGCCGAGGTCGACCACCTGCCAGTCGAGGATCAGCATGTCGTAGCTGTCCTTGCGCAATTGCGCCAGCACATCCTTGGCGGTCTGGAAACTGTGGCAGATATGGCCTGCCGAGGTCAGCACCTGGCAGATCAGTTCGGCCTGGCTGCGGTCGTTGTCAAGTATGGCAATTCTCATGCGCTTGCCTGCAAGGAAATGTTAAGGAGAAGTCACGTCAAATATAACAGAGATTTACAAATGACTTAGCAAAAAGGCTAAAAATATTTTTCTACGACACTATCTGTGAATATTGAACAATGCTTGGATCCACTGTGGCGTGCCCCATATTCATTACACGGTACACTGGAAAAACGCTGAATTCAATGCAGAAGTTGAAAAATAGCAAGAAATGACAGCGACGCCGGGGAGGGCGCATGGACAGCAAAAAAGACACACATTCGACCGTGGTGCCGGCCTCGCCGCGCGACCTCGCCGCCGTGCGCGAGCGCTGCCGGCAGCTGGTGCGGCGCCGCGCGATGGTCGCGGCCGGCATGGCGGCGGTGCCGCTGCCGGGCCTCGACATCGTGTCCGACCTGCGCCTGTTCGCGTTGTTAATTGACGATATCAATCAGGAATTCGGTCTGTCCGAGCGGCAAATCGAGCGCCTGCAGCCGAAGTTCCGGATGATCGCTTACGAGGCGGCGGTCGGCGTCGGCGGCATGTTGATCGGCAAGCTGGTGACGCGCGGGGTGGTGATGCAGGTGTTGCGCAAGACCGGTTTCAAGACGGTGGCGCGGCAGGCCGGCAAGCTGGTGCCGCTGGCCGGGCAGCTGGCCTCGGCCGGCATCGGCTTTTACGCCTTCCGCCAGATCGGCTATCAGCATGTGGAAGCCTGCGCCCGTGTGGCGCAGACCTTGCTGGCGGCCGGCGTACATGACAGCGCGCCGGCCGGCCAGGCGCCGGCTTAGGCGTCCGGCAGGACGACGTTGACGTCAAGCACCTCCAGGTTGCCCTGGCGGTCCAGCGAGATCTTGATGTCGTCGGCGTTGACCTTGGTGTACTTGGAGATCACGTCGATCAGCTCCTTGTGCAGCGCCGGCAGGAAGTCCGGGCCGGCGCGGCCGCTGCGCTCGCGGGCGATGATGATCTGCAGCCGTTCCTTGGCCGCGGTGGCGGTTTTCGGTTTGGGCGGAAACAGGAAGGAAAGCAGGGCCATGGTTACTTGCTCCCGAAGATACGCTGCAACAGGCCAGGCTTTTCATAATTGGTAAAGCGCAGCGGCAGTTCCTGGCCGAGGAAGCGCGAGACCACGTCTTCATAGGCTTCCGCCACGTCGGTGCCTTTGAAGTGAATCGCCGGGTTACCCTGGTTGGAAGCATGCAGCACCGATTCCGATTCCGGAATGATGCCGATCAGTGGAATGCGCAAAATCTCTTTGACGTCTTCATACGACAGCATTTCGTCCTGCTCGACGCGTTTCGGCGAGTAGCGGGTGATCAGCAGGTGCTCCTTGACCGGCTCGCCGCCGGTCTGGGCGCGGCGCGACTTGGCCTGCAGGATGCCGAGGATGCGGTCCGAATCGCGCACCGACGACACTTCCGGGTTGGTGACGATGATGGCCTCGTCGGCGAAGGTCAGCGCCATCAGCGCGCCGTGCTCGATGCCGGCCGGCGAGTCGCAGATGATGAACTCGAAGCCCATGTTGATCAGCTCGTGCAGCACCTGCTCGACGCCGTCCTCCGACAGCGCATCCTTGTCGCGCGTCTGCGACGCCGGCAGGATGAACAGGTTGTCGCAGTGCTTGTCCTTGATCAGCGCCTGGGTCAGCGTTGCTTCCTTGTTGATCACGTTGATCAGGTCGTAGACCACGCGCCGTTCGCAGCCCATGATCAGGTCGAGGTTGCGCAGGCCGACGTCGAAGTCGATGACTGCGGTCTTGTGGCCGCGCATGGCCAGGCCGGTCGAGAAGCTGGCGCTGGAGGTGGTTTTGCCTACACCGCCCTTGCCGGACGTTACAACAATAATTCTTGCCACGAATAATCCTTTTCAGAGAGGGGTGTTCAAGCGCGGTTAGCCGTATTGACAGATGATATATCGATTCTGTCACCAAGCAGGCGAATTTGCGTGGGCGAGCGCGCATATTCTGTCGGGAAACCGTCTTCAAACGTGCTGTAGACGCCGGCGATGGAGACCAGCTCCGGCGACATATTCAATGCGAAGATGCGCGCCTGGGCATTGCCCGAGGCGCCGGCCAGCGCCCGGCCGTTGAGCGTGTTGTACACGTGGATGCTGCCGTCGGCGATGATCTCGGCGCCGTTGTTGACCACGGCGGTGACCACCAGGTCGCAGCCGCGCGCGTAGATGCGCTGGCCGGCGCGCACCGGCGTGTCGATGATCATGACGTCGGTGCCGTTGCTGGCGGCGGCCGGCGGCTGCGCCTGGGCGGCGGCCACCGCCACCGGCGTCGGCGCGGCGGCCGGCGCGGCCGCAGCCGGCCTGGCCGGCGCCTCTTCCTTGCGGGCGCTGGCGGTTTCCAGGCTCAGGCCGTGGCGGGCGATGTCGGCTGCCATCTCCGGCGGCGCATTGCGCACGGCGACCGGGTTCAGACGGTATTTTTTCAGCAGGGCGATCAGACCGGCCCAGTCGACCGGCTCGCCGCCGGCCGGCAGCGCGGCGACGTCGATCACGGTCAGGTCGTCTTCAAAGAAGTCGGCGGTGCCGCCGGTCATTTCGGCCAGCGCGGCGTCGAGAGCGATGCGGTCGGCCGTGGCCAGGATGGCGGAGACGGCGACAACAGTGGAAATCTTGATTTCTATGGGCTTTTGAAACAGGCTCTTGGACATGGGCGACAGTATCAGGGTTAGCCACGCGCGCATGCGCAGGCACCAGCATTCTACTGTGGAAAACGGCAACTGGGGAGGGCCGGCAAGCGTGCGCGCCCGTAAATATGCGGCCTCGGGGGCGGGCCGGCTGTCATCCGCATTTCATATTGCTGCGCTAAAGTGTGCGGCAACCGGTCTATCATTAAAATGAAAGACTTTTTGCGTTCACTTGAAAAGAATTCATTGGCATGCTTGAGATCCGCCACCTCCGCACTTTAAGCGCGCTGCGCTCGGCCGGCAGCCTGGTGCGCGCCGCCCAGCTGCTCAACCTGACGCAATCGGCCTTGTCGCACCAGATCAAATTGCTGGAGGATCGCTACGGCGGGCCGCTGTTTGAGCGCAAATCGGTGCCGATCGGATTTACCGCCACCGGCGCGCGGCTGCTCAAGCTGGCCGATCTGCTGTTGCCGGAAATCGAAAGCGCCGAACGCGAGGTGGCGCGTCTGACGCAGGGCGACACCGGCCAGCTGCGCGTGGCGCTCGAATGCCCTGGCTGCTTCGACTGGCTGATGCCGGTGCTGGACCAGTTCCGCAAGCGCTGGCCCGAGGTGGAGATCGACCTGCTGTCGGGCCTGCCCAGCGCGCCGGCCGAGGTGCTGCGCGGCGGCGCGGCCGACCTGGTGATCGGCGCCCCTGCGGCGCCGGTTTCGCCACGTTGCCGCTGTTCCGCTACGAAACGCTGGCGGTGCTGGCGCACAAGCACCGGCTGGCCGCCCGGCGCCGCCTGCAGGCCGCCGATTTCGAGGGTGAAACGCTGATCACTTACCCGATGCCGGCGCAGCGCGTCGACCTGATCCGCGAAGTGCTGCAACCGGCCGGCGTCCACGTCCAGCGCCGCACCGCCGAGCTGACGGCGGCCGTGCTGCAGCTGGTGGCCAGCCGCCGCGGCATCGGCGCCTTGCCCCACTGGGCGATCAAGCACTATGTCGACGACGAGTACGTGATCGCCCGCCCGGTCGGCGAGCACGGCCTGTGGAGCGAGCTGTTCGTCTCCATGCCCGAGGCGCAGCAGCACAAGGCCTATGTGCTGGACTTCGTCCACGTGATACGCGCGCACTGCGCGGCGTCGCTCGACGGTATCAAATTATTATCTTGAAAAAAGATCATTGTTTATTCAAAATACAAGTCATCGGGTTTGATGCACATCAATGTGCGCGCGGAAACCGGCGCATACGATGAGTGCCCGATGCCGTGCCGCCGCCTGTTCTCGCGGCGGCGCAGCATTGAAACCTGCCACGGCTTGCCAGTGGACGGCGTATGATGAAAGTTTGCGTTTTCGATCAAGTTTTCGCTCAACTCAGCCGGCTGCGGCCGGCGCATTGGAGAATCAAATGGATGATGTCGTTATCGTTGCAGCTGGTCGTACTGGTGTGGGGAAATTCGGCGGCAGCCTGGCCAAGGTGCCGGCCTCGGAGCTGGGCGCGCACGTGATCAAGGGCCTGATCGCCAAGGCCCAGATCGATCCTGAACTGATCAGCGAAGCCATCCTCGGCCAGGTGCTGACCGCCGGCGTCGGCCAGAATCCGGCGCGCCAGGCCGTCATCAAGGCCGGCCTGCCGAACACCATTCCCGGCTTCACCATCAACCACGTGTGCGGTTCCGGCCTGAAAGCCACCCACCTGGCGGCGCAGGCGCTGAAGGCCGGCGACGCCCAGATCGTCATCGCCGGCGGCCAGGAAAACATGAGCGCCTCGCCGCACGTCATCAACGGCTCGCGCGACGGCTTCCGCATGGGCGACTTCAAGGCGGTCGACTCGATGATCGTCGACGGCCTGTGGGACGTCTACAACCAGTACCACATGGGCACCACCGCCGAGAACGTCGCGAAGAAATACGAGATTTCGCGCGCCGAGCAGGACGAGTTCGCGCTGCAATCGCAGCTGAAAGCCGAGGCGGCGCAGAAGGAAGGCAAGTTCAAGGATGAAATCCTGCCGCTGGAAATCGTCCAGAAAAAGGCAGCGTGGTGTTCGACAGCGACGAATACATCAAGCCGGGTTCGACCATCGAGGGCCTGGCCGGCCTGCGCCCGGCCTTCGCCAAGGACGGCACCGTCACCGCCGGCAACGCCTCCGGCCTGAACGACGGCGCCGCCGCCGTCATCATGACCACCGCCACCAAGGCCAAGGAACTGGGCCTGCCGGTGCTGGCCAGGATCAAGGCCTACGCCTCGTCCGGCCTGGACCCGGCCTACATGGGCATGGGGCCGGTGTCGGCCACCAGGCTGGCGCTGAAGAAAGCCGGCTGGACCCCGGACGACCTCGACCTGCTGGAAGTGAACGAGGCGTTTGCCGCGCAGGCGGTGGCCGTCAACAAGGAGATGGGTTGGGATACCAGCAAGATCAACGTCAATGGCGGCGCGATCGCCATCGGCCACCTGATCGGCGCCTCCGGCGCGCGCATCCTGGTGACGCTGATCCACGAAATGATACGCCGCGACGCCAAGAAAGGCCTGGCCTCGCTGTGCATCGGCGGCGGCATGGGCGTGGCGCTGGCGATCGAGCGCGCATAACCATCACAATTCTCGGCCCGGCCCCAGGCCGGGTCTTCCGAAGTCAGGCATCAACTGGAAGGGGACACAAAAATGGCAAGAGTGGCATTGGTAACCGGTGGCATGGGTGGTCTGGGCGAAGCGATCAGCTACAAGCTGTCCGCGCTGGGCTATTGCGTGGTCACCACGTATTCCCCAGGCAATCCCAAGGTAGAACAATGGCTGGCCACGACCCGTGACCAGGGCTATAACTTCCGCGCCTACCCGTGCGACGTCTCGGACTACGAGTCGGCGCAGGCCTGCATCGCGGCGATCGAAAAGGAGATCGGCCCGGTGGACGTGCTGGTCAACAACGCCGGCATCACGCGCGACATGACGTTCAAGAAAATGGACAAGGTCAACTGGGACGCGGTCATGAAGACCAACCTTGACTCGGTGTTCAATATGACCAAGCCGGTGTGCGACGGCATGATCGAGCGCGGCTGGGGCCGCATCATCAACATCTCGTCGGTCAACGGCCAGAAAGGCGCCTTCGGCCAGACCAACTACTCGGCCGCCAAGGCCGGCATGCACGGCTTCACCAAGGCGCTGGCGCTGGAAGTGGCCAAGAAGGGCGTGACCGTCAACACCATCTCGCCGGGCTATATCGGCACCAAGATGGTGATGGAAATCCCGCAAGACGTGCTCGATAGCAAAATCATCCCGCAAATCCCGATGGGCCGCCTCGGCAAGCCGGACGAAGTGGCCGGCCTGGTGGCCTACCCGGCGTCCGACGAGGCGGCCTTCGTCACCGGCGCCAACATCGCCATCAACGGCGGCCAGCACATGTCCTGAGCGCACGGCGTCCGCGCCACGCACGAGCCGGGTTCGTTCGCGATCCCGGCTTTTTTCGTACAATCTGCTATCGATGCCCAAAGGATAGCCATGTTCGACCCCGCCTCCCCCTGTTTCCACCGATTACGCCAGCGCGCCACGGCATGCTGGCGGTCGACGACCTGCACACCATTTACTGGGAGGAAGTGGGCAACCCGAACGGCATCCCGGTGGTCTTCCTGCACGGCGGCCCGGGCGCCGGCCTGTCGCCGCAGCACCGCCGCTTTTTCGATCCGGAACAGTACCGCGTGATCCTGTTCGACCAGCGCGGCGCCGGCAAGTCGACGCCGCTGGGCGAGTGCCGCAACAATACGACCCAACTGCTGATCGAGGACATCGAACGCCTGCGCGTGATGGCCGGCATCGAGCAGTGGCTGGTATTCGGCGGTTCGTGGGGCTCGACCCTGGCGCTGGCCTACGGCCAGGCGCACCCGGAGCGCTGCCTCGGCTTCGTGCTGCGCGGCGTCTTCCTCTGCACGCAACAGGAGATCGACTGGTTCCTCGACGGCGCGCAATGGTTCCATCCCGAGGTGCACGCCGAATTCATCGCGCCGATCCCCGAGGCCGAGCGCGGCGACCTGCTGCAAGCCTACGTCAAGCGCATCATGAGCGACGACCCGGCCGTGCACTGGCCGGCGGTGCGCGCCTGGAGCCGCTTCGAGGGGCGCCGCGTGTTCCTGCTGCCGCAGGCCGACGATCCGCCGTCGGACACGCTGGACCTCGGCGTCGGCCGGCTGGAGTCGCACTACATGGCCAACCTCGGCTTCTTCAGCGACGGGCAGCTGCTGCGCAACGTCGGCCGCATCGCCCACCTGCCGGCGGTGATCGTGCAGGGCCGCTACGACGTCATCTGCCCGCCGGTGTCGGCCTCGGCGCCTGCAGCAGGCGTGGCCGGGCGCGGTGCTGCACATGATACCGGACGCCGGCCATGGCGCCATGGAAAAAGGCATCGCCCGCGCGCTGGTGGCCGCCACCGAGCAGTTCAAGCGGGCGCGCGCCTTCGCCTGAAAAACCGCCGGCCGGGGACGCGGGCTGCTACACTGTGGACTAACCGATAAGAATAAATCGTAATGGCACTCATGACTTTGCAGACCGCGGATATCGGTCACATCATCCAGCTGGCGATCGCGCCGGTATTCCTGCTCTCGGGCGTGTGCACCAACCTGATCGTGCTGACCAACCGGCTGGCGCGCATCATCGACCGCTCGCGCGTGCTGGAGGACCGGCTGGACGTGGCCTACAGCGATCCCTATCTGAACGAGCTGGACGTGCTGTACCGCCGCTCGCACCTGATCAATATGTCGATCTTCCTGTCGACCGCCTGCGGCCTGTTCGTGTGCGTCATCGTGGCGATGCTGTTCCTCGGCGACATCACCAATCTCGGCCTGGACAAGTATATCGCCGGCATGTTCGTGGTGGCCGTCATCGCGCTGGTCGGCAGCTTTGTCTCGCTGCTGCGCGAAATCTTCATTGCGTCGGCGTGGATGCGTTCGCAGCGCCACGTCCGCCGCAAGCGTTAAACTTTTTATGTGAGAAACATCATGCACGACTACCAACGCCCGCCCACCCTGTACCGCTACGGCGTGCGCGAAGACCTGGAACTGGCGCTGAGCCAGGGCCAGTTCATCCTGCGTCCGGCCTCCAACTGCCTGACGCTGAGCTTTTCCCAGGCCTGGGACCGCAAGCTGTTCGAGCTGTTTGCCGCCGACGCCTGCCTGATCATCCACAACACCGAGGAATTCGGCGAGCGCGTGCACCGCGCCGTGCAGCGCGCGTTGCCGAGCTGGGCGGGCATCGATGGCGCGGTCGAATACGGCACGCGGGCGGCGCTGGGCGCGGCCTTCACCAAGACGGCCGCCGAGGCGCAGGAGCAGGAATGGCAGTTCGCCTGGCGCGCCATGCAGGCGCAACTGAGCTTGAACCCGGTGCTGATCAAGATCGGCAGCCTGGAAAACTTCGCCGAGCTGCGCTCGCAGGACGCCTACCGGCCTGATCCGCCCTTCGTCATTCCCGCGCAGGCGGGAATCCATGGAACGTCTTCCCAGACTCAGCATGGATTCTCGCCTGCGCGGGAACGACGGGCGGGGTTATTTGGGGATGGCCTCGACGCGGGCGTCGTCGCGGCGGTCGAGGCGCGCCAGCACCGCGCCCATCATGCGCTCGATGTCGCTGCGTATCATCTTGGAACCAATCAGTCCCGGCACATAAAAATTCGGCAGCAGCTTGCCGTGATAGACAATGCGCGTGCCGCCCGTCTCAGGCACCGGAATCAGCTCCCAGCGCGATTCATAATGCTTCATATCGCCGGAGATCAGCGCGATGTCGATCGACGACATCGGCTGCTCGGTGGCGCGCACGATCAGATGGATGGTGCGGTTCATGAACAGGAAGCGGGCCACGCCGAACTGCTCGATGATGACCTCATTGCCATTGCGCGACAGCACCTTGCACGACTCCATGTCCGGCACGAATTCCGTCATGCGTTCGTAGTTGGTGAGGATGCGCCACACGCGCGGCAGCGACGCCTGCACCGTGCCGGTGGCGTCGACCTCGTACATATGCTGGTTGTCCTGGTCCACGCGGTTGACGGATACCTCCAGCTTCGGCAGTTCAGGCCTGGCGGCTTGCGCGGTCGCCAGCGGGGCGCTTACGCCCAACAACAAAAACACAAGGAATCGCATCATTTGTCCAGCGTACGGTAAAGGGTGGCAGAATACAAGAGCAGCACGCGGGGACTTTAGAAGCCCAGGTCTAGAGATTTGGGATTAAATGCGGGCATTATGAAAACGACACCATACCCACACTTGCTGGCGCCCCTCGATCTCGGTTACACGACCTTGCGCAATCGCGTCATCATGGGTTCGATGCACACCGGCCTCGAAGACCGCTTCTACAATTACGGCAAGCTCGCCGCATTCTATCGTGAACGCGCGCGCGGTGGCGTAGGTTTGATCGTTACAGGCGGCATCTCTCCTAACCGCTCCGGGTGGCTGCTACCCTTTGGAGGTACGCTCAACTTCAGGGGCGATGTGCACAACCACCGGCGCGTGACGCAGGCGGTGCACGAGGAGGGCGGCAAGATACTGATGCAGATCCTGCACGCCGGCCGCTATGGCTATCAGCCGCTGGTGGTGTCGGCCTCCGCCAGGAAGTCGCCGATCTCGCCGTTCAAGCCGCGCGCGCTGACCGCGGCCGGCATCGAACAGACCATCCGCGACTACGCCCGCTGCGCCAAACTGGCGCGCGAGGCGGGCTATGACGGCGTCGAGGTGATGGGCAGCGAGGGCTACCTGCTCAACCAGTTCCTGTGCGCGCGCACCAATCTGCGCACCGACCAGTGGGGCGGCAGCATCGACAACCGCATGCGGCTGGCGGTGGAGATTGTGAAGCGCATTCGCGCGGCCGTCGGCAAGGACTTCATCATCATGTACCGCCACTCGCTGCTCGATCTGGTTGATGGCGGCAATACCTGGGATGATGTGGTGACAGTTGCCAGGGCATTGCAGCAGGCCGGCGTCAGCATCCTGAATACCGGCTACGGCTGGCACGAGGCGCGCGTGCCGACCATCGTCACCTCGGTGCCGCGCGCCGCCTTCGCCTCGCTGGCCGGGCGCCTGCGGCTGGAGGTGACGATACCGGTGGTGGCGTCCAACCGCATCAACATGCCGGCCGAGGCGGAGGGCATTCTGCAGCGCGGCGAGGCGGACATGATTTCGATGGCGCGTCCCTTCCTCGCCGATGCGCATTTCGTCGCCAAGGCGGCGGCCGGCCGCGCCGATGAAATCAACACCTGCATCGGCTGCAACCAGGCCTGCCTCGATCACACCTTCTCCAACAAGCGCGCCAGCTGCCTGGTGAATCCGCGCGCCTGCCACGAGACGGAGCTGGTGTACGCGCCGGCCGTGCGCAAGCGCCGCGTGGCGGTGGTGGGCGCCGGGCCGGCCGGCTTGTCGGCGGCGACGGTGGCGGCGGAATGCGGGCACGATGTCACGTTGTTCGATGCCGCCGACAGCATCGGCGGCCAGTTCAAGATCGCCATGCAGGTGCCGGGCAAGGAGGAATTCGCCGAGACCATCCGCTACTTCGCGCGCAAGATCGCGCTGACCGGCGTGCAGCTGCAACTGAATGTGCGCGTCACGCGCGAGCAGTTGCTGGCCGGCGCTTATGACGACGTGATCGTCGCCACCGGCATCAAGGTGCGCAAGCCGCCGATCGAGGGCATCGATCACCCCAAGGTGCTGTCGTATGTCGACGTGTTGCGCGACAAGGCGCCGGTGGGCAGGCGCGTGGCCATCATCGGCGCCGGCGGCATCGGTTTCGACATCGGCGAGTTCCTGCTGCACGACACCCGCCATCCGCTGCCGCTGGCGCTGGACGTCTGGGCCAGCGAATGGGGCGTGAGCCTGAAGGTCGAGACGCCGGGCGGCCTGGTGCCGCCGGTGCAGCACGAGCCGGTGCGCCAGCTGTATCTGTTGCAGCGCAAGACTTCGCGCCCCGGCGCCGGCCTGGGCAAGACCTCGGGCTGGGTGCACCGGGCGGTGCTGGCGCGCAATGGCGTGGTGATGCTGGCCGGCGTGCAGTACCACCGCATCGACGATCAGGGCCTGCACATCACCGTTGGCGGCGAGCAGCGCCTGCTGTCGGTCGATAACGTGGTGATCTGCGCCGGACAGGATAGCCTGGCGGAGTTGATGCCGTCCGAAGCGGAGGCCAGGCTGGCGGGCGCGCCGCGCTTCCACAAGATCGGCGGTGCGGCGCTGGCGGCGGAGCTGGACGCCAAGCGCGCCATCAGGGAAGGCGCGGAACTGGCGGCGCGCCTGTAATCAGCAGCCGGGTGCGGCGGCGCGCCGGTCCAGGTATTTGTGGAAGCCGCGCGTTTTATTCAGCCGATCGATGGCGTCGTTAAGCTGCGGCACCAGCGCATGCAGCGGCGAGGTCTTCGCCACCGAGATCGTTACCGCCTCGGCGCTGACCGGCTTCGCCATCACGGCCCAGGCGCCGATGTCGCCGTACAGGCAATTGAGGCGCTGCTCCAGCTGGGGCGCGCTGCGGAAGCTGTCGATCAGCAGCGCATCGACGCGGCCCATGTTGAGCATCTTGAAGCGGCCCGAGATGGTGGCGGTATTGTCCTGCACCGTAAAGGTCTTGTCGCGGTGTTCCTCGAACTCCGGCCCGAAATGGCCGCCGGCGCCGATGGAGATCACCTTGCCGCGCAAGTCTTCCCAGCGCCGGAAATCGATGTGGTGCTGCGCCGGCGTCACCAGCCATTGGTTGACCATGTATAGCGGCTTGGTGAAGGTGAAAGCGGCCGCGCGCTCCGGCGTTTCGGCGGCGCCGTACAGCAGGCCCTCGCCGTTCTTCGCCATCAGCTGCGCGCGGCGCCAGGGATAGGCATGCACCGTCAGGTTGAGTCCCGATTCGGCCGCCAGCAGGCCGACCACGCCGTTGAGGGTGATCTGCCCAGAGGACGGCATGGCGCCGGGGGCGCTCTGGTCGGCCACCAGCACCGCAATCCCGGACGCCGCCTGCGCGGCAAGCGCGCGCGGCGTGGAACCGCACAGCAGGGCGAGGGCAGCGGCAATGCCGGCCAGGTAGCGCAGGCGATTTTTCATTCCGCTTAGTGGGCGTGGCCGTGCTTGTCCTTCTCCAGGCTGGAGAGCACATACGCCGTCATGCCCTTGGCCAGCTCCTGTTCGCCCATGAAGATTTCGCCGGCGCGTTCGCTGCGCAGCAGGTCCGCTTCGGCGTCGTTGTGGGTGCGCACCACGGACTTGATGCCCGGGTTCAGCGCGCGCGCCGTCTCGATCATGGCGCGCACGTGGAAGGTGTCCGGCGTGGCGATGACCAGGATGGCGGCGTGCGCGATATGCGCCTGGATCAGCACCGCCGGCTCGCCGGCGTTGCCCGCCACGGCCGGGATGCCTTCCTTGCGCAGCTGGTCGACGATCTCGCGGTTCTGTTCCGCCACCACGTAGGAAATGCCTTTTTCCTTCAGCGTGGCGGCGATCTTGCGGCCCACGCGGCCGTAGCCGACCAGCACCACCTGGCCGCGCAGGTGTTCGTGCGGAGTGGTCATCGGCAGTTCGGCCAGCGGGTCGGGCGAGCGGTCGAACTTTGCCGCCAGGTCGAGGTTCTTGCCCAGCCAGCGTTCCAGCGGCTTGGTGATGCTGAACACCACCGGATTCAGGGCGATGGAGATGATGGCGCCGGCCAGGATCAGGGTCTGGCCTTCGGCCGGCATCAGTTTCAGCGACAGGCCGAGCGCGGCGAGGATGAAGGAGAATTCGCCGATCTGCGCCAGGCTGGCGGAAACCATCAGCGCCGTCTTGGCCGGGTAGCGCAGCAGCAGCACCAGCAGGAAGGCCGCCACCGATTTGCCGATGACGATGATGGCCACCACCGCCAGCAGCTTGAGTGGCTGCTCGGTCAGCACCGACGGCTCGAACAGCATGCCGACCGAGACGAAGAACAGCACCGCGAAGGCGTCGCGCAGCGGCAGCGATTCCTCGGCCGCGCGGTGCGCCAGCGCCGATTCGCGCAGCACCATGCCGGCGAAGAAGGAACCCAGCGCGAACGACACGCCGAAGTAGTGGGTGGAGGCGTAGGCGATGCCGACGGCGGCGGCGATCACGCACAGCGTGAACAGCTCGCGCGAGCCGGTGCGCGCCACCTGCCACAGGATCCACGGGAACAGCTTGCGGCCGCCGACCAGCATCAGCACGATGAAGGCGCCGACCTGGCCCAGCGTCAGCGCCAGCGTGACCCAGATATTGTCCTCGCCGCCGCCATGGCCGCCATGCGCGGCGTCCAGCGCTTCGCCGCCGAGGGAGCTGGCCAGCGCCGGCAGCAGCACCAGCATCAGCACCGTCACCAGGTCTTCGACCACCAGCCAGCCGACCGCGATGCGGCCGTTGAAGGAATCGAGTATGCCGCGTTCCTCCAGCGCGCGCAGCAGCACCACGGTGCTGGCGACCGACAGCGCCAGGCCGAACACCAGCCCGCCGCCGATGCTCCAGCCCCAGAAGTGGGCGAGCGCCATGCCGAGCGCGGTGGCGACGGCGATTTGCAGGATGGCGCCGGGCAGCGCCACCTTGCGCACGTCCCACAGGTCTTCCAGCGAGAAGTGCAGGCCGACGCCGAACATCATCAGCATCACGCCGATTTCGGCCAGCTGGCCGGCCAGCGCGGCGTCTGCCACGTAGCCGGGTGTGGCCGGTCCAATGATAATGCCCGCAGCGAGATAACCCACCAGCGCCGGCAGCTTGAGGCGCGTTGCTATATAGCCGAACAGGAGGCCAGCTCCGAGTGCGGCGGCGATCGTGGTAATCAGGCTGATGTTATGGGGCATGCGTTGGGGGCTCCTTCAGGAAAAAGATAAGGGAAACCCTGAGAGTAGCATAAGCCGCCGCCCGCGCTGCCAAAACAGCATGGTTGCATTAAAGAATTGCCAAAATTTTTTGACAATATTAAGCTTGAGCAATGAAAAACCTGCTCGTCATCCTCGCTCTATGCTGCACCCTGACGCCCCTGCACGCGCAGGACAACGACGCCTTGTGGAAAAGCGCGCTGGCGCAACTGGACGCGGCGCGCAAGTGGGCGGCTGCCGAGGTGGAGATAGTCAGCGATATCGAAAAAGGCGGCGCACGGCAGCATGTGGTGACCACCATGCGCCTGCGCGGCTGGGAGAAGGGCCGACCGGTGTATGAACTGGTCCGCCGCGAGCCGGAAGACAAGAACGCCAGCGCCCATGATTTCGATAGCGTCGCTGGCTTGCTGGATGTGGCGGAGAAGCTGTCGGAGAGCCGGCCGGTACGAACAGATGGTCAATCGCTCGATGGCATGCCCTGCGCACTGTTTGAAGTCCGGCAGGATGGCGCGCTGCAAAAGGGCACGGTGAAGCTGTGGGTGGATGCCGGCTCCGGCACGCTGCGCCAGATGGTGGTGGCCATGCGCGCGCCGTTCGTGCTGGATGCCACCGTCACCGTCCGCTACAGCGCCGGGCCCGAAGGCAACCCGCTGCCCCACACGCTCGACTACGTGCTGGAAACGCTGGTGCCGTTCAAGCACGGCAAGGGACGCGCGAAGCAGAGCAATCGCACCTGGATCGCCAGGCCGGCCGCATAGGCTTAGGTCTTAGGTGTCAGGCTAACGCCGCCGGCTGCATGCGCATGCTGACGCCGAAGCGGTTGAAGGTGTTCATCAGCGCGACGGCGATGGTGATGTCGGCCAGTTCCTGCTCGCTCAACACTTCCAGCGCGGCCTGGTAGTCGGCGTCCGGCACCTTGGTCTGTTCGACGCGGGTGACCACTTCGGCCCACGCCAGCGCGGCCTGCTCCTTTTCGCTGAACAGCGCGGCGGCTTCATCCCACACCGGCACCAGCGCGATCTTGTCGGCGCGCACGCCTTGCTTCAGCAGGTCGCGGGTGTGCATGTCGATGCAGTAGGCGCAGCCGTTGATCAGCGAGATGCGCAGGTTGACCAGTTCCAGCAGCTCGGCCGGCAGCGCCGAGTGCACATATTCCTTGGCGGCGATGAGGCCCTTGTAGGCCGCAGGGGCGAACTTGAAGATTTCCAGACGCTTGCTCATGATGATGTCCTCCGGTTGGTTACGATGGAATCATTGTGCGCGCACATGGACCATGTTAAAAGGGCCAAGAATAGTGCTTTGGACTAGTCCATGATTTTCAGGATACGCCTGCCCAGTTCCTGCGCCCGCGCCCGCGTCTCGATATTGGTGAAGGCCAGCAGCAGCGCCGACGGGATATGCGGCAGCACGCCGCGCTCGGACAGCGCCAGCGCCGCCATCCCCTTCTCGCGCATGCGCGCCGCCAGCGCGCGGTCGGTGTGATAGCCCTTCATGCGCAGCACCAGATGCATGCCGCCCGGCTGCGGCTCCACCTGCATATGCTTGCCCAGCACCGACGACAAGCCATCGGCCGCAAGCTCGCGGCGTTCGGCATACAGCCGGCGCATCCGCTGGATGTGCCGCGCAAAATGGCCTTCGTTCATGAAATCGGTCACTACGCTCTGCATCAGTGCCGGCCCGCCGGTGGCGAAGGTGCGGCTGATGTGTTCAAAACGCTCCACCTGCGCCGGCGGCACCACCAGGTAGGCCAGCCGTATCGCCGGGAACAGCACCTTGCTGAAGGTGCCGGAGTACAGCACGCGGCCATCGCGGTCCAGGCTTTTCAGCGCGGGCAGGGGGCGGCTGACGTAGCGGTACTCGCCGTCGTAGTCGTCCTCGACAATCCAGGCGCCGGCCCGCGAAGCCCAGTCCAGCAACGCCAGGCGGCGCGGCAGCGACAGCGAGACGCACAGCGGGCTTTGGTGCGCCGGCGTGACGATGGCCGCCTTGGCCTTGGGCGCGCTGGCCACGCCGTGCGACACCATCAGCCCCTCGGCGTCCACCTGCACCGGCGCGACCCGCATGCCGGCGTCGCGCAGCAGGGCGCTGGTGGGCGGATAGCCGGGATCTTCAACCCACACGCCGTCGCCCGGTTGCAGCAGCGCGCGCGTGATCAGTTCCAGCGAATTGCGGTAGCCGTTGGTGATGAACACCTGCGATGGCGTGCAGTCGATGCCGCGCGCCAGCTGCAAGTACGCCGCGATGGCGATGCGCAGCCCGGGCAGGCCGGCCCATGGCGGATAAATCATGTCGTCCGGCTGCGTGGCCCGGACGGCGCGCGCGGCGAGCCGCGCCCACACCTTGCGAGGGAAAGCGTCCAGCGCCGGTATGCCCATCTGGAACGGCCTGGTGGACGAGGCAGCGTCGTCCAGATTGTTATGCGCGGCGGCGGGACGCGGCGTCGGCGACACCGGCGCGTGGCGCGCCAGCGCGGGCGTGACCACGGTGCTGGCCTGGCCGCGCGCTTCCACGTAGCCTTCCGCCGTCAGCAGCGCATAGGCCGATTCCACCGTGCCGCGCGCCAGTCCCAGCTCCAGCGCCAGCGCGCGGGCGGCCGGAATGCGGTCGCCCGGCTGCAACATGCCTTCGGCGATGGCGCTGCGCAAGCGCGTGTAGATTTGCCGGTATAGCGGCTCGGCGGCGCTGGTGTCCAGCTGGAGGAAATCCATGGCCTACTCCAAATGTCGGTTTATGGCTCTGGGGATTATGCCATTGGCGGACTACGATGGCCTCTTTGAAAGGACATGCCATGAAAATCGTAGAGACGGAGCAGGAGCTGCGCGCCTGTTATCCTGTGATGAAAGAGCTGCGTCCGCATCTGGCGTCGCCGGAGGCGTTTGTGGCGCAGATTACCCGCCAGCGCGGGCAGGACTATCATATCCTCGCGGTGTGGGAGGGCGACGAGGTGGTGGCGCTGGCCGGCTATCGCTATCAGGAGAACACGGTGTATGGCCGCTTCCTGTACGTGGACGATCTGGTGACGGCGGAACGGCACCGCAGCCGCCGCTGGGGTGCGCTGCTGCTGGCGAAGCTGACGGTGTTTGCCGAGGAAGCGCAGTGCGCGCGGCTGGTGCTCGATACGGCGCTGACCAATGTGCAGGCGCAGCGCTTCTATTTCCGCGAAGGGCTGCTGCCCGGCGCGCTACGTTTCGGCAAGGATCTCGCATGAAGAACATTTTGCACATCAGCGCCAGTGCGCGCGCCGAGGAATCGGACAGCTACCGCCTGTCGCAGCAAATCATCGCGCAATTACGCAAGGCGTACCCGTCTGTACAGCTAGTGTCGCGTGATTTGTGGTCGGAACCGCTGCCGCATGTGGATTTTCAATACGCAAACGCCTTGTCGCGCCGCGAAGGCGGAGCGCCGCATGCGCGCGGCCTGTCGTCGCTGGACTGGTCGGATCTGCTGATCGAAGAACTGCGCGCGGCGGACGCGGTCGTCATCGCCACGCCGATGCACAATTTCACCGTGCCCTCGGTGCTGAAGGCCTGGCTGGACCATGTGGTGCGCATCGGCGTCACTTTCAACGCCACGCCCGAGGGCAAGGTCGGCACGCTGCGCGACCGCCCGGTCTACATCGCCGTCAGCTCCGGCGGCTGGCGCAGCGGCGAGCGCGCCCGCCAGCCGGACTTCCTCGAACCCTATCTGCGCGCCATCCTGCCGACCATCGGCCTGAAGGACCTGCACTTCTTCTCGCTGCAAGCGCTGGCCGCCGGTTCAGACGCAACAACGGCCGCGCAGGCGGCCGTCGAGCTGGAACTGGCGCGGCACTTCGCCGTTTAGATGCGCTTGACCACCACGCAGCCGATCGAGTAGCCGGCGCCGAACGAGCAGATCACGCCGAGCTCGCCCTTGGCCATGTCGGCCGAGTGCTTGTGGAAGGCGATCACCGAGCCGGCCGACGAGGTGTTGGCGTATTCGTCCAGGATCACTGGCGCCTCGCCCGGCTCGGCGTCGCGGCCCAGCACCAGGCGGCTGATCAGCAGGTTCATGTTCAGGTTGGCCTGGTGCAGCCAGTAGCGCTTGACCTGCGGCACTTCCAGGCCGGCGTGGGCGATGGTGTCCTTGATCATCTCGGCGGCCATCGGGCAGACGTCCTTGAACACCTTGCGGCCCTGCTGGCGGAACAGCTTGTCGGCCTGGCCGACGCCGTCCTCGTCGAAGCGGTTGAGGAAGCCGAAGTTGTTGCGGATGTTGTTCGAGAAGCTGGTCTTCAGCTTGCTGTCGAGGATTTCCCACTGGTGCGGGCTGGTGGCCGTGTCCTTTGCTTCGATGACGATCGCGGTGCAGGCGTCGCCGAAGATGAAGTGGCTGTCGCGGTCGCGCCAGTTCAGGTGGCCCGAGGTGATTTCCGGATTCAGCACCAGCACCGCGCGCGCCTGGCCGCTTTGCACCGCCGCCACCGCCTGCTGGATGCCGAAGGTGGCCGATGAGCAGGCCACGTTCATGTCGAAGCCGTAGCCGTCGATGCCGAGCGCACCCTGCACCTCGACCGCCATGGCCGGGTAGGCGCGCTGCATGTTGGAGCAGGCCACCAGCACCATGTCGATGTCGGCGGCGGTCTTGCGCGCGCGGTCCAGCGCCTGCCGGGCGGCGGCCACGGCGATTTCCGCCTGCAGCGACAGCTCCTCGTCGGCGCGCTCGGCGATGTGCGACACCATGCGGCGCGGGTCGAGGATGCCTTCCTTCTCCATCACATAGCGCGACTTGATGCCGGACGCTTTTTCAATGAACGCCACGCTGGACGGCTCCAGCGCCGTGACGGCGCCGGCCGCAATGGCGGCGGCGTTGTCGGCGTTGAACTGTTCGACGTAGGTGTTGAAACACTCAACCAGCTCTTCATTGGTGATCGACTGCGCAGGCGTGAAGAGGCCGGTACCGCTGATGACTGCTTGTTTCATGGATAAACTTTCAAATTAAGCAATGGCAGATGCCAATAATGGGGCAAATTCTACACAATGCCTACACGTTACTGGAAAATAAAAGCGGCGCCCTTGAGGCGCCGCCAGGTCTGCCGCAGCTGAACCGCTTATTTTTTCGCCAGATCTTTCTTCAGGCCGGTCTCGGTGGTGACTACCGTGGTGCCCGGTTTGGCCAGCTGCACCGGCAGGCCCTTCAGGTGGTTCAGCGCCTGCTGCAGCTGGAAATCCTCGCCGCTGCCGTATTCCAGCGGCTTGCGGTTTTTCTCCAGCGCCAGGATGCGCAGCTGTTCTTCCAGCTCGTCGCGCTTGCTCTTGTCGCCTTCGGCCTCGCGGTCGTTGGACAGGTGCTTGCTGAGGTCGGCTTCGCGGGTGCGCAGCGCGTTCAGGCCGTCGCCGTCGGCGTTTTCGTCCACCGCCAGGTCGGGCGTGATGCCCTTGGCCTGGATCGAGCGGCCGTTGGGCGTGTAGTAGCGCGCCGTGGTCAGCTTGACGGCGGTGTCGGCCGTCAACTGGCGGATGGTCTGCACCGAGCCCTTGCCGAAGGTCTGGGTGCCGATGATGTCGGCGCGCTTGTAATCCTGCAACGCGCCAGCGACGATTTCGGAGGCCGAAGCCGAACCGGTGTTGACCAGCACCGCCATCGGCACCTTCTTGATGGCGGCCGGCAGCTTGGCCAGCGCGTCGTTCTCGCCGCGCAGCTCATAGTATTCCGGACGGCCGTAGAAGATTTGCTTCTGGTCCGACAGCTGGCCGTTGGTCGAGACGATGGGCGCGTCCTTCGGCAGGAAGGCGGCAGCCACGCCGATGGCGCCTTGCAGCACGCCCCCCGGATCGTTGCGCAGGTCCAGCACCAGGCCCTTGATGTTCGGGTCTTGCTGGTACAGTTCGATAATCTTGGCCGCCATGTCATCCACGGTCGGTTCCTGGAATTGCGAGATGCGCAACCAGGCGTAGCCAGGCTCGACAATCTTGCCCTTCACGCTTTTCTGGTGGATTTCCTCGCGCGTGATGTTGAACACCAGCGGCTCCGGTTCGCCCTTGCGCAAAATGGTCAGGCTGACCTTGCTGTTGGGTTCGCCGCGCATTTTCTTGATCGAGTCGTCCAGCGTCATGCCCTTGACCGGCGTGCTGTCGAGACGGCTGATCAGGTCGCCCGGCTTGATGCCGGCGCGCCAGGCCGGCGAGTCCTCGATCGGCGCGACGATCTTGATATAGCCGTCCTCGCTCTGGCCGATCTCGATGCCGAGGCCGACGAACTTGCCCTGCGAGCCCTCGCGCAGTTCGGCATAGGCTTTCTTGTCCAGGTAGGCGGAATGCGGGTCGAGCGAGGCGACCATGCCGGAGATGGCCTCGGTCAGCAGCTTCTTGTCCTCGACCGGCTCGACGTAGTCGGATTTGATCAGGCCGAACACATCGGCCAGCTGGCGCAGCTCTTCCAGCGGCAACGGCGGGTCGGCCGGCTTTTGCGCCATCGCCGAAAATTGCAGGGAGATGGCGACGCCGGCCACCACGCCCAGTCCAACCAGACCGGAATTCTTTAACTTCTTGCCCATGTTTCACCTGTCAAAGCGGGCCGCGGCGGATATGCAGCGGCGTGAATTCAGTATAAACCTGATTTGCGGCAAACGTAGTAGCCCTCACGAAATGATTTATACCTTTACGTCGATTTACAACGCGATCCGTTGACTATTAAAGCGCACCAATGCCCGCTTGGTGAAAGGTTAATTTTGCTGGTTTGTATTGGGTGTATCCCTTACGTTCACGACAGTAAATAATTGTAAGAAGCCCAGCCGTGCGCCGATTCGCGGCCTACACTGGGCTCGTATTTCTCTCTACCCTGAAGTGGTTTTCGCCAGCGCCCCAAGCGCTGGCTTTTTTATCTACGGAGATTTCATGTGCTTCCTGTCCCGCCCCACCTCGTCCGTTCTGCGTCGTTTCGGCGCTGCGCTGGCGCTTTCGGCCCTGCTGTCGCCGGCGTTCGCGCTGCCGTTGATGGAGATGAAGGCCGACGATTATCTGCCGATGGCCGGCGAGCTGAAGAAATCGCTCAACCTCAACGCCAACCAGCAGACGCTGTGGGCGCAGACCGAGAGCAAGACGCGCAATCTGCTGCGCGCGCGCAAGGAGCGCCGCGAGCGCCTGCAGGCCGCCACCGTGGCTGGTGCGCAGGGTGCGAATGTCGAGCTGCGCGACCTGGCCAGGGCGGTTGATGAGGAAGCTGCAACCAGCGGCGCCGAAGAGAAACTGCTGCGCGAATGGTGGTTGACCGTTAATGATGCCTTATCGGAAAGCCAGCGTGCGACGGTGGCGCAGTTGCTGGTGGAGCAGTTGCAGCGCGCGCAGGAAAGCGGCGGCGGCGCCCGGCCGGAGCGGCGTGAGGAGGGCGGTGAGCATCGCGGCGGCAAGGGTGGACGTGGTGGCATGGGGGTGGGCGTTGGCGCGGGTGGTCTTAACGTGAATCTGCCGGGCGGCTAAACCGCCGTCATTCCCACGCAGGTGGGAATCCATGCTGACTGTGCGCAGCGGTGCCATGGGTTCCCGCCTGCGCGGGAACGACGGGGGCTTGTATCGTAAAGTAACAAGCGGCTGGCGGCTGTCCTTGCGGCCGGTGCGGACGTTAGAATTGAGCAACCCAAGTTCTAACCATAAGGACAAGCTGTGAAAAAATCGCTCGTGCTGACCACTCTGACTCTGAGCCTGCTGACGGCCTTCGCCGCGGCGCAAACCACCCCGATCTCCGGCATCGACCTGCCCAATATGGACACCAGCGTGCGTCCGCAAGATGACTTCTTCACCTACCTGAACGGCAGCTGGCTGAAGACCACCGAGATTCCGTCGGATAAATCCAGCTGGGGCACCTTCGCCAAGCTGCGCGACGACACGCTGCCGCAGCTGCGCGGCCTGATCGAAAAAGCCGAAGCCGACAAGACCCGCAAGCAGGGCAGCGAGGCGCAGAAGATCGCCGACCTGTACGCCAGCTACATGGATGAAGCCAGGCTGAACCAGGTTGGCATCCGCCCGCTGACCGGCGAGCTGAACCGCATCCGCGCGATCAAGGACAAAAACGGCCTGCCGATGATGATGGCGCACCTGGCGCAGATCGGCGTCAACGGTCCCTACGGCCTCAGCGTGCGCCAGGACGCGCGCGAGTCGACCAGGTACGCGGTGTACATCGCGCAAAGCGGCCTGGGCTTGCCGGACCGCGACTACTACCTGAAAAAAGACGACGCCAAGATGGCCAACGCGCTGGCCAAATATGAGCTGCTGGTGGCCAGGATCCTCGGCCTGGCCGGCGACCAGCAGGCCAGCGCCAATGCCAGGAAAATCGTCGCGCTGGAAACCGCGCTGGCCGAGGCGCAATGGACCAAGGTGCAGAACCGCGACCCGGTCAAGCGCTACAACAAGATGCCGATCAAGCAGCTGGCCGAACTGGCGCCGGGCTTCGACTGGGGCCACGCGCTGGCGGCGGCCGGCGTTGCCAACAAGGTGGACTATGTGATCGTCAACCAGCCGAGCTACCTGACCGGCTTTGCCGCGGTGCTGGAAAAGACCGACCTGGCCACCTGGAAGTCCTACCTGGAATGGCAGTTGCTGCGTGAAGCGGCGCCGTTCCTGTCGCAGGATTTCGCCGACGCCCACTTCGATTTCTACAGCACCGTGCTGACCGGCGTGGCCGTCAAGCCGCCGCGCTGGAAGACCGGCGTGGCGCTGGTCGAAGCCAGCCTGGGCGAGGCGCTCGGCAAGCTGTACGTGGCGGAATACTTCCCGCCCGAGCGCAAGCAGCGCATGGACCAGCTGGTAAAGAACCTGCTGGCCGCCTACAAGACCAGCATCGACAATCTCGACTGGATGAGCCCGGCCACCAAGGTCGAGGCGCAAGCCAAGCTGGCCAAATTCACGCCCAAGATCGGCTACCCGAACAAATGGCGCGACTACGCGTCGCTGGCCATCGTCAAGGGCGACCTGATCGGCAACGTGCTGCGCGCCGCCAACTACCGCCATGCGCGCATGATCGCCAAGCTCGGCAAGCCGATCGACCGCGAGGAATGGGGCATGACGCCGCAAACCATCAACGCCTACTACAGCTCGACGATGAACGAGATCGTCTTCCCGGCCGCCATCCTGCAACCGCCGTTCTTTGACGCGCGCGCCGACGACGCGGTCAACTATGGCGCCATCGGCGCCGTCATCGGCCACGAGATCAGCCACGGCTTCGACGACGGCGGCAGCCAGTCCGACGGCGACGGCAACCTGCGCGACTGGTGGAGCAAGCAAGACCGCGCCAACTTCAAGGCCAAGGCCGATGCGCTGGTCAAGCAGTACGACGGCTACAGCCCGCTGCCGGGCTACCACGTCAACGGCGCGCTGACGCTGGGCGAGAACATCGCCGACAACAGCGGCGTGGCGATCGCCTACAAGGCCTACCAGCTGTCGCTGGGCGGCAAGCCGGCGCCGGTGATCGACGGCTTTACCGGCGACCAGCGCTTCTTCATGGGCTTCGGCCAGATCTGGCGCGTGAAGATGCGCGAGGACCAGCAGATCCTGCAAATCAAGACCGACCCGCACTCGCCCGGCCAGTACCGCACCAACGGCCCGGTGGTCAACCAGCCGGGCTTCTACGACGCCTTCGGCGTGAAGCCGGGCGACAAGCTGTATGTTGCGCCGGAACAGCGCATCATCATCTGGTAAGCCGCCGTCATTCCCGCGAAGGCGGGAATCCATAGCGCCTTCGCTCTTGCCGTTGGCGGACGACACATGCGGCGCATGGGTTCCCGCCTTCGCGGGAACGACGTTGCTTAACTAATCGTGGTTTTTTTGCTATTGTTCTTGAATCATGGGAGAAACCACACAATGAAAGCACATCTGCTCAGCGCCCTGATGGCAGCGCTGCTGGCGTCAAGCTGCGTACAGGCACAGCAAAAGACCTCGGGCGTGGACCTCGCCAACATCGATCCTGCGGTGCGGCCGCAGGACGATTTCTTCCTCAACCTGAACGGCAAGTGGCTGGCCAGGACCGAGATCCCGGCCGACAAATCCAGCTGGGGATCGTTCGAGAAGCTCGACGACGACACCAAGCCGCAGCTGCGCGCGCTGATCGAAGGCGCGGCCGCCAACCAGGCCGGCGGCGCCGAGGCGCAGCGCATCGGCGACTTCTACGCCAGCTACATGGACGAGGCGCGGCTGGAGGAGCTGCGCCTGCTGCCGCTGAAACCCGACTTCGACCGCGTGGCCGCGCTCAACGACAAAAAGCTGATCCCCGGCCTGATCGCCCACTTCAACCGCTACGGCTACACCGCGCCGTACGGCTTCGCCATCCACCAGGACAACAAGGACTCGACCAGGTACGTAGCCGACATCTACCAGGACGGCCTGAGCCTGCCGGACCGCGACTACTACCTGAACAAGTCCGATAAAAAGCTGGCCGACACGCTGGCCAAATACGAGCAGCACGTGGCGAAGATGCTGACGCTGGCCGGCAACGCCAATGCGGCAGCCGACGCCAGGGCCATCGTCGCGCTGGAAACGCAGATCGCCAGGCTGCATTGGACCAAGGTGCAGTTGCGCGATCCGGTCAAGGCCTACAACAAGGTGCCGCTGAACAAGCTGTCCAAACTGGCGCCCGGCTATGACTGGAAAACCTGGCTCAACGACACCGGCATCGGCGGCAAGACCGACTACGTCATCGTCAGCCAGCCGAGCTACATCACCGGCTTCAACCAGCTGCTGAACAAGACGCCGCTGGCGACGTGGAAGGCGTACTTCCAGTGGCAGGTGCTGCATGCCAACGCGCCTTACCTGTCCAGGGACTTCGTGCAGGAAAACTTTGCCTTCTACGGCAAGGTGCTGAGCGGCGCCGACGAGCAGCAGCCGCGCTGGAAACGCGGCGTCAACGCCACCGACGGCGCGCTGGGCGAGGCGCTCGGCAAGCTGTACGTCGAGCAGCACTTCCCGGCTGAGCGCAAGGCGCGCATGGAAGCGCTGGTGAAGAATCTGCTGGCAGCGTTCAAGGAAAGCATCGATACGCTGGACTGGATGAGTCCGGCGACCAAGCAGCAGGCGCAAGCCAAGCTGGCCAAGTTCACCACCAAGATCGGCTATCCGAACAAATGGCGCGACTATGCGAAGCTGACGGTAAGCAAGGATGACCTGGTCGGCAACGTGCTGCGCTCGCACGCCTTCGAGTACGAGAAGGAAGTCAACAAGCTTGGCAAGCCGATCGACCGCGACGAGTGGGGCATGACGCCGCAAACCGTCAACGCCTACTACAACCCGGAGCTGAACGAGATCGTGTTCCCGGCGGTGATATTGCAGCCGCCGTTCTTCGACGCCGACGCCGACGACGCCGTCAACTACGGCGCCATCGGCGCGGTGATCGGCCACGAGATCAGCCACGGCTTCGACGACCAGGGCGCGCAGTACGACGGCGACGGCAACCTGCGCGACTGGTGGACCAAGGCCGACCACAAGAACTTCGCCGCCAAGACCCGGCAGCTGGTCAAGCAATACAGCGGCTACAGCCCGGTCAAGGGCTACTTCGTCAACGGCGAGCTGACGCTGGGCGAGAACATCGCCGACAACAGCGGCGCGGCGATCGCCTACAAGGCCTACCTGATTTCGCTGAACGGCAAGCCGGCGCCGGTGATCGACGGCCTGACCGGCCAGCAGCGCTTCTACATGGGCTTTGGCCAGGTGTGGCGCAGCAAGATCCGCGACGCCCAGCAAATCGTCTATCTGAAAACCGATCCGCACTCGCCGGATCAGTTCCGCGCCAATGGCACGGTGCGCAACCAGCCGGGCTTCTATGAAGCTTTCGGCGTCAAGCCGGGCGACAAGATGTATCTGGCGCCCAAGGACCGCGTCATCATGTGGTGATGAGGTATGTTATAAAAGCGGTGCGGCCCATGTGAGCAGTGGGCCTTCTCTTAAACCTAGAAGGAAATCCTCGTGAAACGTCATCTCGTAAGTGCATTGATGCTGAGCCTGATCGCAGGCCTGGCCGGCGCAGCGGACAGCGCCAAAAGCGCCGCACCCGCCAGCGCCAAAGTAGCAAGCAAGCCGACCTCCGGCATCGCCGTCGAATACATCGACCCGGCGGTGCGCGTGCAGGACGACCTGTTCACCCACATGAACGGCAAGTGGCTGGCCACGACCGAGATCCCGGCCGACAAATCGAGCTGGGGCTCGTTCGCCAAGCTGCGCGACGACATCCAGCCGCAACTGCGCGCCATCATCGAGGGCGCCGCCGCCAACAAGGCCGGCGGTGCGGAAGCGCAGCGCATCGGCGACTTCTACGCCAGCTTCATGGATGAAGCCAGGCTGGAGCAACTGGGCATCGCGCCGCTCAAGGCCGAGCTGGACAAGGTTGCCGCGCTGAGCGACAAGAAACAGCTGCCGGCGCTGATTTCGCACTTCAACCAGATCGGCGTGACGGCGCCGTACAACTACGGCGTCCACCAGGACAACAAGGATTCGACCAAATACGTGGCCGACATCTACCAGGACGGCCTGGGCCTGCCGGACCGCGACTACTACCTGAAAGCGGACGACAAGAAGCTGGCCGAAACGCTGGCCAAGTACGAGCAGCACGTCGGCAAAATGCTGACCCTGGCCGGCGACAAGCAGGGCGCCGCCACCGCGCAGACCGTGGTCGCGTTCGAAAAAGAACTGGCCAAGCTGCAATGGACGAAGGTCGAGCTGCGCGACCCGATCAAGGCCTACAACAAGGTCGACATCGCCAAGCTGGGCGAAGTGGCGCCAGGCTACGACTGGAACGCCTACCTGAAAGACGCCGGCGTTGCAGGCAAGGTCAGCTACGTCATCGTCAGCCAGCCGAGCTACCTGAAGGGCATGACCGCGCTGCTCGACAGCACGCCGCTGGCGACGCTCAAGGCCTACTTCCAATGGCAGGTGGTGCGCGCGCACGCACCGTACCTGAGCAAAGCCTTCGTCGACGAAAACTTCGCCTTCTACGGCACCGTGCTGAGTGGCGTGACCGAACAGCGTCCACGCTGGAAGCGCGGCGTCTCGGTGACCGAAGGCGCGCTGGGCGAAGCCGTCGGCAAGCTGTACGTGGCGGAGCACTTCCCGGCCGAGCGCAAGGCGCGCATGGAAGAACTGGTGAAGAACCTGCTGGCCGCGTACAAAACCAGCATCGACAAGCTGGACTGGATGACGCCGGTGACCAAGAAGCAGGCGCAGGCCAAGCTGGCCAAGTTCACCTACAAGATCGGCTACCCGAACAAATGGCGCGACTACAGCGCGCTGCAGATCAGCAAGGAAGACCTGGTTGGCAACGTCATCCGTTCGCGCCAGTTCGACTACAACAAGGAGCTGAACAAGCTGGGCAAACCGATCGACCGCGACGAATGGGGCATGACGCCGCAGACCGTCAACGCCTACTACAACCCGGAGATGAACGAAATCGTCTTCCCGGCAGCGATCCTGCAGGCGCCGTTCTTTGACGCCGACGCCGACGACGCGGTCAACTACGGCGCCATCGGCGGCGTGATCGGCCACGAAATCAGCCACGGCTTCGACGACCAGGGCGCGCAGTACGACGGCGACGGCAACCTGCGTGACTGGTGGACGGCGGCCGACCACAAAGCCTTCTCGGCCAAGACCAAGATGCTGGTCGAGCAGTACAACCAGTTCAGCCCGCTGCCAGGCTACCACGTCAACGGCGAACTGACGCTGGGCGAGAACATCGCCGACAACAGTGGCGTAGCGATCGCCTACAAGGCCTACAAGCTATCGCTCAAAGGCAAGAAAGCACCGGTAATCGACGGCCTGACGGGCGACCAGCGCTTCTACATGGGCTTTGCGCAGGTCTGGCGTATGAAGATGCGGGAAGCGGCGCAGATCCAGCAGATCAAAACCGACCCGCACTCGCCGGGCCAATACCGCGCCAACGGCCCGATGCGCAACCAGCCCGGCTTCTACGACGCCTTCGGTGTCAAGCCAGGCGACAAGATGTACCTGCCGCCCAAGGACCGCGTAATCATGTGGTAACGCGGTAACCTGTAGCCAATTCGGGGTCAGGTCTGACATTCGCACACGAGCTCAACTGCTATGCAGTTGAGCTCGTGTGCGAATGTCAGACCTGACCCCGGTTATACTATGGCTTCCGATTTTTGAAGTTTGCCTGCCATGCGTTTGCGTTACACCATTCCTTTCGCGCTGCTGCTGAGTGCTTGCGGCGATTCTTATACGCCTGTCGATGTGTATATGGCGAAGACGCCGGAGTGCAGGGAGTGGCAGGAGGGCTCGCGCTTCGAGCTGCCGCGCGGGATGAGCATTTCAACCACGCCGCCGGTGACGCTGCCCGATGGCGGCGCCGAGTTTACGTTTGTCTACCTGGTGCCGCGCGGCGAACGGGCCATGTTCCTGACCCGCGATTACAACGTGACCGCGCCGAAAGGCCCGGTCATCGCCAAGGCCGAGCTGGTGACGTTCTATCAGCGCACCACCAATTCGCCCGCCGAAATCGTCGAGGCGATTCCGAAAGTGCCCGATATGCTGATCGCCGGCGCCACCGGCGCCGAAACCATCTGGCGCGTGCGCCTGCGCGTAACGCAGAAACTGCCGGACCGCTTCGATGTGGTGCCGCCGGCCTTCGAGATCGCGCTGAACAAATATCCGGTGCGCACTTTCACCTACCGCTATTTCCCGGACCGCAAAGCCTACGGTCTGTGCAGCTAATAAAAAACCGGCCATGACAGGCCGGTTTTTCATTGCGCGCCGCGCGCTTACTTTTGCGGCTCCGAGGCGGCCGCCGCCGCGGCAGCCGGCGCCGGCACTTCCGGCTCCTTGAACTTGCCGCCCGAGGCGTTGGCCATATAGACCACGGCGCGCGCCACTTCGACATCGTCCAGGTCCGGGTTGCCGCCCTTGGCAGGCATCGCGCGCAGGCCTTCGATGGCGTGCTTGAGCACGGTGTCGTAGCCTTGCGCCAGGCGGCCGCTCCACGAGCCGGCGTCGCCGAACTTCGGTGCGCCCGCCGCGCCGGTGCCATGGCAGGCCGCGCAGGTGACGTTGTAGATGGCTTCGCCGGTTTGCAGCACTTTCGGGCCGCTGGCGTCTTTCAGCGTGTAGCCTTCGTCGGCGACCGGCGCGATGCGGGCGGCGATGGCCTCCGGCTCCTGGCTGCCGGAACCGGCGCCGGTGAGCTTGTCGGTGGTGACAAATTTGACTAGCAGGACGATGCCGAAGATAACCACGACGAAGAAGCCGATGACGGCGACGACGAGTTGTTTGGGCGTGCGGATTGCGGATTCGTGTTCGTTGTGTGCGTCGCTCATGATTTCCTTAAGAGACTGATTTCAAGCCGGGTGGCGCGAAGAGTTGATAGCAGCTGCCTTGTAAAAACCTTCACCAAACGGCTGATTATAGACACAATAAATCCGCGAGGGAAACGCAAACTTGTTGAAAACGACACTCCCCATGGACGGCGCGCGATAAAAACGGTATCCTACGGCACGCCTTCGCGTATCCCCCTGTCGCGGCTGTAGCTCAGTGGATAGAGTATTGGCCTCCGAAGCCAAGGGTCACTGGTTCGATCCCAGTCAGCCGCACCAAGTTTCTTCATCAAATCAATCGCTTAGCTGATTTTGCATGCTGCATTGCAGCGCAATGCGGCTTTTGCCGCGCGTTTTGCGTTGTGCCAAAACTGTGCCGAATTTTTCTACAACATTTTTGACTTGCATCAAAAAAGCCGGAGATACTGCTGTCGGCCTTTGATCAGCATGTTGATTGCTAGCCGATTCGTGGCCGTGGTCTACTAATGCGCATGAATATCTCTGCGAAATGCGCCTGGGCGCTGGTGCTGGCATTGGCAGGCGGCGCGCCGCTGGCGGCGCCGATCGACCGGCAGGCGTTGGTGGTGCGCCATAATCCGCAACTGGCAGCGATCGACCCGTGGGCGCCGTTGAGCGTTGGCAATGGCCAGTTCTGCTTTACGGCCGATGTCACCGGCTTGCAGACCTTCCCCGAGCATTACCGCGCCAGGGGCATTGCGCTGGAGACACAGGCGCGCTGGTCGTGGCACGAAGACCCCAATCCGGATAATTACAAGCTGTCCGACGCCAACCGCGACTATACGGCGCATGGCAGGACGGTCGGCTATCCGACGCAGGCGACCAGTCCTGCCGGCCTGTGGCTGCGTGCGAACCCACATGCGTGGCCGCTGGGGCAGTTGGCCTGCGGCGCGGCGATGGTTCGGCGCTGGCGCTGGCCGATATCCGCAATGTCGATCAGAAGCTCGATATGTGGCGGGGTGTGCTGACCAGCCGCTACACGGTGGACGGTGAGCCGGTCAGCGTGGTCACGGCGGTGAGCCCGGCGCGGGATGCGCTGGCGGTGCGCATCCAGTCGCCGTTGCTGGCTAGCGGCAAGCTGGCGGTGCGGCTGGCGCTGCCACGCGGCTACGATTTGAGCGTGAAGCACAATCCGCCGCTGGACTGGTCGCAGCCGGCGTCGCACCGCACCCGCATCGTCGCGCAGGATCAGCGTGCGCTGGTGCTGGAGCATACGCGCGACAAGGCGCGCTATGCGATGGCTGTGCAGGCCGCCACACCGCTGCGCGTGGCGCACACAGCGCCCCACACTTTCCACCTTGCACCGGCCAGCGGCGAGACGCTCGACTTCACCTTGAGCTATGCGCCTGACGCCGGCGCGTTGCAAGCGGCAAGCGCGGCCGCCCGCGCGGCGAGCGCCGGGGTCATCGCGCAGAGCGAGGCGCACTGGCAAGCGTTCTGGCGCAGCGGCGCGGCGCTGGATTTCACTGGCAGCAGCGATCCGCGCGCAGCCGAGCTGGAACGCCGCGTGGTGCTGTCGCAGTACCTGACCGCGATCCAGTTCGGCGGCGACTTCCCGCCGCAGGAAAGCGGATTGACCACCACCACCTGGTTCGGCAAGCACCACACGGAAATGCTGTGGTGGCACACCGCGCACTTCGCGCTGTGGGGCCGTCCGCGCTATCTGGAAAATGCCTTGCGCTGGTATCAGAAGACGCTGCCTGTGGCGCGCGAGATCGCCGCGTCGCGCGGCCTGCAAGGCGCGCGCTGGCCGAAGATGACCGGGCCTTGGGGCCGCGAAAGCCCCGGCGGCAATCCGCTGATCGTCTGGAACCAGCCGCACATGATCCATCTGGCCGAGCTGCTGTACCGTGGCGCGCCGACCCGCGCCACGCTGGACCGCTACAGCGAACTGGTGTTCGCCACCGCCGACGCCATGTCGTCGATGTTGCACCGGGACGGCCAGCGCTACGTGCTGGGGCCGCCGCTGTGGATTGCGCAGGAAATCTACGATCAGTCCACCAGCATGAATCCCAGCTACGAACTGAGTTATTGGGCCACCGGCCTGACGCTGGCGCAGCAATGGCGCAAGCGGCTCGGCCTGGCGCCGAACGCCGCGTGGGACCAGCAACTGGCCAGGCTGTCCGCGCTGCCGCACAAGGACGGCAAGTATGTCGCCCTCGAATCCACGCCGGACACCTGGGACAACGTCGCCAGCCGCCACGATCATCCCTCGTTCCTGATGGCGCTCGGCCAGCTGCCCGGCGCCGGTGTCGACCGCGTCGTCATGCGCCGCACGCTGGACGCCGTGCTGCGCGACTGGGACTTCCACACCAAAATCTGGGGCTGGGATTATCCGATGATCGCCATGACGGCGGCCCGTCTCGATGCCACGCAACAGGCGGTCGATGTATTGTTGAAGACAGACGGCCCCAACAACAGCTACACTGCCGCAGGACACAACCCGAACACCGGGCTGCCGGTCTACCTGCCCGGCAACGGCGCGCTGCTGGCTGCCGTCGCGCTGATGGCGGGCGGCTGGGATGGCGCGCCGGCGCGGCCCGCGCCGGGCTTTCCGCAGCAGGGCTGGACGGTGCGGGCGGAAGGTTTTCAACCATTGCCATGAGGAGCTATTTTGCGTGAACCAGTTTTCAATCCGCGCCGCCGCCGGCTGGTGCGTAGCGGCGCTGGCGTGATGGCCGGCATGGGCCTGCCGCTGGGCGTGGCGCGCGCCGCCGTCGCCGCCGCGCGCGATCCGTGGGCCGAAGCGGAGGCGATCAGCGCCCGCTGCAAACAGCCGATCGCTTTCCGCCAGCAGGATTTCGTCATCACCGCCTACGGCGCCAGGCCATGCGAGGTCGGCCAGGTCGATGGGCTGGTCGAATACCGCAAGGAAGGCAAGGTCAACGCGCCCAAGGCCGGCGCACCCGACAGCTATGGCGCCATCAGGGCCGCCATCGACGCCTGCCATGCGGCCGGCGGCGGCAGGGTGGTGATCCCGGCCGGGAACTGGCTCAGCTGCGGCCCGCTGGTGCTGCGCTCCAACGTCCACGTGCACCTGGCCGCCGGCGCGCACCTGTACTTCAACAACAACCCGCTCGACTACGCGCGCGACGGCGACATCGATTGCGGCCCGAACGGCAAACTGGTCATCTCGCGCTGGCAGAGCAACGATTGCCTGAACTACTCGCCGCTGGTCTACGCCTACGGCCAGGAGAACATCGCGCTGACCGGCGACGAGGGCAGCGTGATCGATGGCATGGGCGGCGTGCCGTTCAAGGACAGCAAGGATTGCTGGTGGGGCTGGGCCGGCCGCAAGCTGCCCGGCGCCCCGGCCGGTGACGTGCAAAGCGCGATCAATCCGCGCAACCCGGAGACGCTGGACGTGCTGGCGCCATCGCTGGACCCGGCGCTGCGCCGGCAGATCGAGGGCGGCCGCGCGACGTGGCGTTCCGACCATTACTTCCTGCCGGCCTTGTCGGAAGCCGGTGTGCCGGTGGCGCGGCGCGTGTTCGGCATCGGCCACTTCCTGCGGCCGTGCATGGTGCAGTTCATCGGCTGCACCAATGTGCTGTTGCAGGGCTACCGCGTCGAAGGCGCGCCGTTCTGGCTGCATCACCCGGTCAATTGCCGCAACGTCTGGTTCCGCAATGTGCAGATGGACAGCATGGGGCCCAACAGCGATGGCTTCGATCCCGACGGCTGCGACCATGTGCTGGTCGAAGGCTGTACCTTCAACACCGGCGACGACTGCATCGCCATCAAGTCCGGCAAGAACCTCGATACCAGGTTCGGCCCGAGCCGCAACATCGTGATCCAGGATTGCGTGATGAACAGCGGCCACGGCGGCGTGACGCTGGGCAGCGAGATGGCGGCCGGCATCGAGAACGTGTATGTGCAGAACATCGAGTTCCGCAATGTGCACTGGGCCAGCAATCCGCTGTGGTCGGCGATCCGGCTGAAGACCAATATGAACCGCGGCGGCTACCTGCGCCACCTGTACGCGCGCAAGCTGACGCTGCCGAACGGCGTGAAGACGCAGCCGATGTTCAGCAAGCGCCTGCCGGATTCCGAGGTCGGGCCGGACACCGCGTCGGCCGGCGGCGGCGCGGTGATCGTGTTCGATTGCGATTACGCGCCGGCCGATGACGTCATGCGCATCCGTCCGCCGCAGGTGTCGGACGTGCACATCAGCGGCATCCGCGCCGGCAATGTGCAATTCGGCGCCGGGCAACACTCGTGCTACCAGGCGTTCGTGCTGCTGGGGCCGCTGGCGACCAGCTACAACGGCGACGGCGGCAAGGCGATCATGCCGATCACCAATGTCAGCATCAGCGACAGCGATTTCGGCGCGCCGTCCAACACGCGGCAGCCGTGGTTCATCCACAATGTCGCGGGGCTGAAGCTGAGCGACGTGCGCATCGCCGGCAAGACGTACAACACGACGCTGTCACGCTAGCGCGGCCGGGATCAGGCGCTGCGCGATAACGGCTTCGATCGCGGCGGCGGCGCGCAGCAGCGCCGCGTCGCTGCCGGGGGCGGCGTACAGCGTCACGCCGAACGGCTGTCCCTCGGCATCGGCGCCGACAGGCAGCGCCACCACCGGCGCGCCGGCCTTGCCGGTACATTTGGCTGCGGCCGCCATGGGCGACAACAAGATGTCGACATCCCCCGCTTGCAGCGCGCCGATGATGCCGGCGTTGAGGCTCAGTACGATATCGCGCCGGCGGTCGGCCGCGTAGCCGTCCGCCGACATGCCGCCGCTGGCATCGGCCGCTTCCAGCAGCGATTGACCGTAGGGGATTGCTTGCGGATGCGCGCGGTTCCATTCGATGAGATCGGCCATCGAGCCGATGCCGCATGGCTGCAGCGCCGACAGCAGCTGGTTGAGGCTGTCCTTGAATTCGCTGCGGAAAACGCTGGAGCGCACTTCATGCAATTGCTCCGCGCCCGGCAGGTCGCAGGGATCGACTATCGTGGCGCCGGCGCTGGCGAGCGCGGCGAGCGCCTGATCGAATGCGCGCTGGCGCGGCACGGTGAGCACATTATCGGCGATCCATTTGCGCGGAATGCCGATCCGCAGGCGCTGCAGCGATTCGGGGAAGGCCGGGCGTTGCGCGAAAACCGTTAAGGTCGCCGCGTCCTGCGGATCGGGCCCGGCAATGGCGGCGTAGACCAGCGCGGCGTCATCGACCGTGAGCGTGATGGGGCCGGGCGTATCCTGGCTGGGCACCAGCGGAATGATGCCGTGGCGGCTGACGCGCCCCACGCTGGGCTTGAAGCCGACCACCGACGTGTGGAGGGCCGGCGCCTGGATGGAGTTCTGCGTTTCGGTGCCAATGGCGAAGGCGCAGAAGCCGGCGGCGACTGCCGCGGCGGCGCCGACGCTGGAGCCAAGTCCGCGGCCATAGGCGAAACCCAGCGGGCTGCGCACCACGCCGCCGACGCCACTGAATTCGGACGGCATGGTGTCGGCGACGAAATCCGCAAATTCGGTCAGGTTGGTTTTGCCGAGCAGTACCGCGCCGGCTTCGCGCAGCCGCCGTACCACGGTGGCCTCGTAGGGCGCGACGAATTGTTCCAGCGCCTTGCAGCCGGCCGAGGTCGGCATGCCGTCGGCGGTGAAGACATTATCCTTGAGCAGGTAGGGCACGCCGTGCAGCGGTCCGCGTCTGTTGCCGGCGGCCATATCCGCGTCCGCGCGGGCCGCTTGTCCGAGCGCCAACGGCGCGATGCTGCGCACGCAATTGAGGCCGCTGTCGCCGCCGTTGAATTGCGCGATACGGTCCAAATACCACTGTGTAGCTTGCAGCGAGGTGATCTCACCGGCGGCGATGGCTGCGCCCAGGGAGCGCGCGGTGCCGGTTAAAAGCATGGTTGGGATGACGGTCATGATGATGGCTGTTGTCGGAGTGCATCGTTGCAAAAAAAGATGCTAACAGTAAGCCGTGCACGCTTATATCGGTATCCGCGCGTCCACGTCTTCTGCAGATGGCGCGGCCACCGTAACGTGGTAGCCAGCCCCGGCTTTCATAAGTACGCTAACGAACATAGGCTGCGCGTTGTGCTGTTGATGCCGGCTGCGGAGTGATAGAATCGTCGCTCCCCCTCTATAAAGTGAAGCCGCACAATGCAGGAGCCCGTCACGCTGGACAATTGTGCGGATGAACCCATCCACATCCCCGGCAGCATACAGCCGCACGGGGCGCTGCTGGCTTTCGATGCCGAAGGCATTTTGTTGGGCTGGAGCGACAATGCGGCGCGGTTGCTCGATCTGAAACTCGTGCTGAACACACCGCTGGCCGCGCTGCCGCTGCCGGCTGAGGTGCACGCCGCCGCCAGCGAGTGCCTGGACAGCGTGGAAGATGGCGAGGCCCCTGCCACCGCGCTGGAGGTGACCATCGGCGCGGTGCAGTTCGACTGCATCGCGCACGTCTATCACACCCGCCTGCTGATCGAGTTCGAGCGCCGCGACACGCCGAGCGACACCGTGGCCGCCTTCGCGCTGAAGGCGCACGCCGCCATCGACCGCCTGAAGCGGCAGAAGTCCATCGACGCGCTGCTGCAACTGGCCACCGAGCAGGTGCGCGCCATCACCGGCTTCGACCGCGTGATGGCCTACCGCTTCCACCAGGACGACAGCGGCGACGTCACCGCCGAGTCGCGCCGCGCCGACCTGGCGCCGTACCTGGGGCGCCGTTACCCGGCCAGCGATATTCCGGCGCAGGCGCGCCGGCTGTACATCATCAACACGCTGCGGCTGATCGCCGACGTCAACTACACGCCGTCGGCGCTGGTCGGGCGCGGGGGCGATGCGCCGCTGGACCTGAGCCACAGCGTGCTGCGCAGCGTGTCGCCGATCCACATCGAGTATTTGCAGAACATGGGCGTGGGCGCGTCGATGAGCGTGTCGATCGTGGTGGCCGGGCGGCTGTGGGGCTTGCTGGCCTGTCACCACATGGCGCCGTTGCAGGTGCCGTATTCGGTGCGCATGGCAGCCGACGTGATGGCGCAGGTGATCGCCTCGCTGGTGCAGTCGATGGAGGCGCGCGCCAACGCCGCGCTGGTCGAGCAGTCGGCCGAGGTGCGCACGCGCGTGATGGAAACGCTGCTGCACCATGACGAGCCGGCCCGCGCGCTGCTCGAACACGCGCCCGCCCTGTGCCAGTCGCTGCAGGCCGAGGCCCTGATCGTGACCCAGTACGGCAAGGTCATGGTGCACGGCGATATCGACGCCGAGCTGGCCGCGCGGATCGTGGCCTCGCTGCCGGCCGATGGCCACGACCTGGTCGAACGCAGCGCCGTCGCCGGCTGGCCGGCGGCGCTGCGGCCGGCGCTGGCGCCGTGGGCCGGCCTGCTGGCGCTGCGCCGCGAACAGATCCACACCATCCGCTGGGCCGGCCGGCCGGACAAGGTGGTGCGCATCGGTCCGACGGGGCCGCGCCTGACGCCGCGCGGCTCGTTCGACGAGTGGCGCGAGATGGTGCGCGAGCGCGCCGTGCCGTGGCAGGCGGCCGAACGGCTGGCGGCCAGCCAGCTGCTGGGCGAGATGCACCGCGCCAGCGTCGCCAAGCACGTGGAAATCGACCGCGCCCGCGCGCAGCTGCTGGCGATGCTGGGGCACGACCTGCGCGGCCCGCTGCATTCGATCAATATGGCGGCCACCGTGCTGCAACACGGCGGCGCCGCCAGCACCATGAGCACGCGCATCCAGGCCTCGAGCGGGCGCATGGAGCGCCTGATCAGCCAGGTGCTGGACATGAGCCGCATCAACGGCGGCCTCGGGCTGGGCCTGACGCGCAGCGAGGTCGACCTGGTGCCGCTGTTGCAGGATTTGCTGGACGAGGTGCGCACCGCCCACGCCGGGCTGCGCATCGACGCCAGCATGCCGGCCTCGCTGCGGACCGATATCGACGGCGACCGCATGATGCAGGTCGTGAGCAACCTGGTCAGCAACGCCCGCCACCACGGCGATCATGGCGAGCCGATCGAGGTATCGCTGGCCGAACACGACGGCGGCGTCCTGCTGGAGGTGCGCAATGTGGCGCCGGCGATCCCGCCCGAGCTGCTGTCCACGCTGTACAGCCCGCTCAAGCATGCGTCGGTCGGCAATGTGCGCAATCGCGGCGGCCTCGGCCTCGGCTTGCATATTGCGCAAGAGATCGTCCAGCAGCACGGCGGCGAGCTCGTCTACCGCTACCAGGCGCCGCAAGTTGTCTTCGCTGTAACGTTGCCGCGCGCGTGAGGCTGTACACTTCCACAACAATGTGGAGTTTCTGTGAAGAATCACCGCAGTTTGCCGCCGCACGCTTGAAGCCCACCCGGCATCGTGGCTAAATGGCCCGATGGTCAAGATCGGTATTACTGCCCGGCTGTTTCTGTCGCTGCTGATCGTCAGTGTGCTGACGGCGGTGGGCGTCGGCGTCGGCACGCGCTGGAGCTTCAAGCGCGGCTTCCAGGGCTATCTGAACGAGGTCGAGGCGCGCCGCATGGAGGCCATGGCCTACGAGTTCGCCCAGGCCTACCAGCAGCACGGCAACTGGGACTTCATCCGCAACAACCGCGCCGCGTGGGAGCGCTATACCGGCGCCATCGGCCGCGAACGGGCCACCTCGCCGCGCCCCGGCGGCGATTCGATCTACTACGCCGTGCCCGACAAGGCGCCGCGCCGCCTCGGCCTGTACGACAGCGCCGGCAATCACCTGGCCGGCAACCTGCAAACCGGCGACGACCTGCGCTACCAGCCGGTGCTGGTCGGCGGCGTCGCGGTCGGCACGCTGGCCGGCGCGCCGCTGCGCGGCCTGCAGGAGGAGGCCGAGCAAACCTTCCAGGTGCAGCAGCAGCGCGATAGCCTGTTCATTGTGTTGTTCACCTTGGTGCTGGCCGCGCTGGCGGCGATCCTGCTGGCGCGCCACTTCGTCGCGCCGACGCGGCGCCTGATCGCGGCCGCGTCCAAGGTGGCCGAGGGCGATTACGGCGTGCGCGTGCCGCACGCGCAGCGCGACGAGCTGGGCACGCTGGCGCGCAACTTCAACCTGATGGTGGCCACGCTGGAGAGCAACGAGGCGCTGCGCCGCCACTTCATGGCCGATATCTCGCACGAGCTGCGCACGCCGCTGTCGGTGCTGCAGGCGCAGCTGGAGGCGATGGAGGACGGCATCGAGCCGATCGACAACGACAGCCTGAAGGCGTTGATGGACGAGGTGGCCACGCTGAGCCGGCTGGTGGAGGACATGCGCCAGATCACGCTGTCCGAAGTCGGCGCCTTCGACTACCGCCGCGAGCCGCTGGACCTGGCCGCGCTGCTGCGCACGGAAATCCAGCGCTGGGGCGAGCCGCTGGCGCAAGCGGGCATGGAGATCATCGTCGACAGCGCGCCGGTGATGATCGTCGACGGCGACACCATCCGCCTGCGCCAGCTGCTGCGCAACCTGTTCAACAACACGCTGCGCCACGCCGACGGCGCCACGCAGCTGGGCGTCAGCCTGCACACCTTGCGCGGCCAGGCGGTGCTGACCCTGTCCGACAATGGCGTCGGCGTCAGCGACGCCGGCCTGCCGATGCTGTTCGAGCGCTTCTGGCGCGGCGACCGCGCGCGCAGCCGCGCCACCGGCGGCAGCGGCCTCGGCCTGTCGATCTGCCGCAGCATCGTCGAGGCGCACGGCGGCAGCATCGCCGCCTCGCACACCCACACCGCCGTGCCGCGCGGCCTGTCGATCCGCATCACCTTGCCGCTGGCCGGAGAGAGCGCATGAACATGCCGCACGTGCTGGTGGTGGAGGATGAACAGCGGCTGGCGCGCCTGCTGGTCAGCTATTTGCAGGCGGCCGGCTACCGCGCCAGCGCCCAGCACGACGGCCTGTCGGTGCAGGCCACGGTGGCGGCCGGCGATGTCGACCTGATCCTGCTGGACTGGATGCTGCCGGGCATGGACGGCCTGAGCCTGTGCCGCGCGCTGCGCGCCAGCAGCGATATTCCGATCATCATGATGACCGCGCGCGCGCAGGAAGAGGACCGCCTCGACGGCCTCGACAGCGGCGCCGACGATTACGTCTGCAAGCCCTTCAGCCCGCGCGAGGTGGTGGCGCGCGTGCGCGCGGTGCTGCGCCGCCGCCCGGCGGGCACGCCGCAGCCGGGCTTGCAGATCGACGAGCAGGGCATGCGCGCCTTCGTGCACGGCAGGGAGCTGGCGCTGACGCCGGTGGAGTTGCGCCTGCTGAAGCGATTGCGCGAAGCGCCCGGCAAGGCCTTGTCACGCGATGACTTGCGCAGCTGGGTGTATGAGGACCGGCGCATCGTGCACGACCGCACGATCGACACGCATGTGAAAAACCTGCGCCGGAAACTGGAAGAAGCCGGCCTGGCCGAAGCCATTTCGGCCGTCTACGGGGTCGGTTATCGATGGGAAGCGCGCAGCGCGCAGCAACCCTGAAGTCTTACACATCGAGGAGAAAGACATGTCTGACGACACACAGTCGCCGTCGCGGCGGAGCTTGATCAAAACCATGATGTTCGTGCCGATTGGCGCGGCTGCGGCCACCGGTGTGGTGCGTGCATTGCAGCCCGCCAACGCCGCCGACGGCAGCGCGCCCGAAGGCAAGCCGAACGCGTACACGCCCACCTTCTTCAATCAGGCCGAGTGGAAATTCCTGAACGCCGCCGTCGACCGCCTGATCCCGCACGACGAGCACGGCCCCGGCGCCATCGAGCTGGGCGTGCTGGAATTCCTGGACCGCCACATGCAGACGCCATACGCGGCCGGCGATATCTGGTACATGCAGGGGCCGTACCTGAAGGCCGCGCCGGAGTTCGGCTACCAGGGCAAGCTGCCGCTGCGCGACATTCTGCGCGTGGGCATCAAGGCGCTGGACGGCTATGTCGGCAGCCAGAATCCGGGCAAGGTGTTCGCCGACCTGGACAAGAAAAAGCAGGAAGACCTGCTGAAGGCCGCCGAGAAGGGCGAGCTGAAGCTGGAAGACATTTCGGCCAAGCTGTTCTTCAGCAACCTGTTGACCGAGGTGCGCAACGGCTACTTCGCCGATCCCAAGCATGGCGGCAACAAGGACATGGGCGCGTGGAAGATGATCGGTTATCCGGGCATGCGCGCCGATTATCTGGACTGGGTGGAAGTCCGTGACAAACCGTATCCGATCGGCCCGGTCGATCTGGCAGGACGTAGGGGTTAAGCAATGGCTATCGTAAAAAACAAAGTAGACGCTGTCATCGTCGGCGCCGGCTGGACCGGCGCCATCATGGCGAAAGAACTGACCGACGCCGGTCTGAACGTGGTGATCCTCGAACGCGGCCCGGACCGCGACACGCAGCCGGACTTCTCGTACCCGCGCGTGGTCGACGAGCTGGAAGGTTCGGTGCACCGCAAGTATTTGCAATCGCTGTCGAAGGAAACCGTGACCGCGCGCCACAGCGTCAATGACGTGGCCGTGCCGTATCGCCAGATGGGTTCGTTCAAGCCGGGCACCGGCGTCGGCGGCGCCGGCTCGCACTGGTCGGGCGCGCACTTCCGCGCGCTGCCGGAAGACTTCAAGGTGCGTAGCAACCTGGAGCAGCGCTACGGCAAGAAATTCATCCCGGCCAATATGACGGTGCAGGATTTCCCAGTCAGCTACGAGGAACTGGAACCGCACTTCGAGCACTTCGAATACGTGTGCGGCACCTCCGGCAAGGCCGGCGTGCTGAACGGCCAACTGTCGGCCGGCGGCAATCCGTTCGAGGGTTCGCGCAAGAAGGAGTACCCGCTGGGACCGAACCCGAACTACCTCGGCGCGGAATGGTTCTACAAGGCCGCCAAGGAAGTCGGCTACCACCCGTTCCCGATTCCGGCGTCGAACGCGTCGGGCGTGTACACCAACCCGTATGGCTGCCAGATGGGTCCGTGCAATGCCTGCGGCTTCTGTTCGGACTACGGCTGCCTGAACTACTCGAAAGCCAGCCCGAACGCCTGCATCTTCCCGGTGCTGCGCGGCCGCAAGAATTTCGAGATGCGCACGCTGGCGCAGGTGCTGAAGGTCAACCTGACCGCCGACAAGAAGAAGGCCACCGGCGTCACCTACCTCGACGCGCAGGGCCGCGAAACCGAACAGCCGGCCGACCTGGTGCTGCTGTGTGCGTTCTCGCTGTTCAATGTGCACATGATGCTGGTGTCTGGCATCGGCAAGCCATACGATCCGGTCAGCAAGACCGGCACCGTCGGCCGCAACTACTCGTACCAGAACCTGAACCGCGTGGTGATGTTCTTCAACAAGGACGTGCATGCCAACGGCTTCATCGGCATCGGCGGCGGCGGCGCCACCTTCGACGACTTGAACGGCACCCGCAACGACAGCGCCAAGACCGGCTACATCGGCGGCGGCATCATCTGGGCGCGCCAGCCGGGCGCCGGTCCGGTGCGCGGCATCCAGACCGAGCCTGGTGTGCCGAACTGGGGCAGCGCGTGGAAGAAGGGCGTCAAGGACTCGTTCCTGCATTCGTTCTATTACGAGGTGCAGGGCTCGTGCATGTCGTATGACGACGCCTATCTCGATCTCGATCCGACCTACAAGGATGCGTTCGGCCGCCCGCTGCTGCGCATGACCTTCGACTGGCACGACAACGAAATCAAGGCTTCGCAGTACCTGGTCGAGAAAGCCACCGACATGTGCAAGGTGCTCGGTCCGAAGGCGATGAAGGGCGACGCCAAGAAGGACGGTTCGCACTACAACATCACCCAGTACCAGTCGACCCATACCTGCGGCGGCGCCATCATGGGCAACGATCCGAAAACCTCGGCGCTGAACCGCTACCTGCAATCGTGGGATGTGTCGAACGTGTTCGCGCCGGGCGCCAACGCCTTCCCGCAGAACAATGGCTACAACCCGACCGGCATGGTCGGCGCGCTGACCTACTGGTGCGCGACGGCGGTGCGCGAGCTGTATCTGAAGAACCCAGGCCCGCTGGTGCAGGCGTAAGGAGACGACGACATGAACAATGTGAAAAAAGGTTTGCTGGTCGTCGCCGGTGTGGTGGCAGTGGCTGTGGCGGGGGCGTTTGTCTATGGTTCGCAGGCGAGCGCGACCAGGGATATCGGTCCCGGCGCGCTCAACCTGGCGGCGCCGGATGCGCAACTGATCGAGAAGGGCCGCTACCTGGCGGTGGCGGCGGACTGCGTGGCATGCCACACGGCGCCGGGCGGCAAGCAGTTTGCCGGCGGCTTGTCGATGGCCACGCCGATCGGCGCCATCTACAGTTCCAACATCACGCCGGACAAGCAGAGCGGCATCGGCAACTACAGCCTGAACGACTTCGACCGCGCCGTTCGCCACGGCATTGCGCCGTCGGGCAACACGCTGTATCCGGCCATGCCGTATCCGTCCTACGCCAAGGTGACGGACGACGACCTGCGCGCGCTGTACGCCTACTTCATGCACGGCGTGCAGCCGGTGGCGGCGCCGAACAAGGGGCACGAGATCAGCTGGCCGCTGTCGATCAACTGGCCGCTGGCGATCTGGCGCAAGACCTACGCGCCGCCGGTCGAGCCACTGGTGCTCAGCAAGTACCAGGGCGAGGCGCTGGCGCGCGGCGCCTACCTGGTGCAGTCGCTGGGCCACTGCGGCGCCTGCCATACGCCGCGCGCGGCCACCATGCAGGAACTGGCGCAGGACGAGTCCGATCCGCTGTACCTGTCCGGCGGTCCGGTGATCGACGGCTGGCTGGCGGTCAACCTGCGCAGCAATCCGGCCGGTGGCCTGGGCCGCTGGACCGAGCAGGACATCGTCGATACGCTGAGCAAGGCGCGTAACGCCCATTCGGCGGTGGTCGGCTCGCCGATGGCCGACGTGGTGTCCCACAGCACGCAGGAGATGACGCCGGAGGATCTGAAGGCGATGGCGGTCTATCTGAAGTCGCTGACGCCGGGACCGGACGAGAAGGCGCGCTATGCGGCCAGCGATGCGACCGCGCAGGCGCTGCGCGCCGGCCGCGAGGAGAACCGCGGCGCGCAGCTGTATCTCGACAACTGCGCGGCCTGCCACCGCACCGATGCGGTGTCCAACGGCAAGGTGTTCCCGGCGCTGGCGGGCAATCCGTCGGTGCTGTCGGACGACCCGACCTCGCTGATCCGCCTGATTCTGGCGGGCAGCAAGCTGCCGTCGACCAAGGGCGCGCCGTCGGACCTGGGCATGCCGGGCTTCGCATGGCGCTTGTCGGATGAGGAAACCGCGCAGCTGGTGACCTTTGTGCGTCAGAGCTGGGGCAACCAGGCGCCGGCGGCCGATGCCGGCCAGGTGGCGAAGATCCGCAAGCAGATCGATGCTGAAGCCAGGCATGTCGTGAAGCAGTAAGCAGTAGCATCGTGCCCAGCCCCGCCAGCAGCAGCAACGCTGGCGGCGGCTCGGGCACGGCGGTCGCGCTGACGGTGAACACTTCCAGCGCGGCCAGTTCCATATTGGCCGCGTTGAGCGTGCCGTCCACGATGGAACGCTGGCGGTTGCCGATGCCGCCGTACGACCATCCCCCCAATGAAAACACCTGCGACAGGTCGGCATTGACGCCGAGGTCCGGACCCAATGGCGGCGCGCCGAAAGTGGGGCCGTCGAAATAGCGGTTGTAGGTTTGCACCGGACCGCTCTGGCGCCACAGCACGGTGTCGCTGAGGTTGAAGATGAAGGCGGTCCAGTCGCCGGGATCGGCGCTGTAGTGGGCGCTGTTGCTGCTGTCCCAGCTTTGCGGGTTGTAGCCGCCGATGGTTTTCCAGCTGCCGTCGCCGGCGCGCGCGCTCATGATGGCGAAGCTTGCGCCCTGGTGGTCGGCCGCCGCGTGGAAGTCGATGCCGGTGTCGCCGGCAGCGCGGGTGCAGATGTTGGTGAGCGTCAGGCCGCCGTGGCCAAGCCAGCTTTCCAGCTTGCCGAGATGGCCGGCGTCCAGCAACTGCGAGCCGCCGACGATGACGCCAGCGTGCGTCCACGCCGACACGAGGAGCAGGGTGATTGCCAGCAGCTTATTCATGATGCCCCCGATCGTCGCGCCGCCGCCCGCCCTGCGGCGGGCGAGACGTCGAGCGGCATTTTAGGACGCGGCGTGCGGCGCGGGGCGGCGGTGTGCGCGGTGCGTGATGCCGCTCAACGGCGCTGCGGATGGGCGGAACTTATTCGAGCGCCGCTGCCAGCATGTCGGTGAACACGCGAATCTTGGAAGCGCCGCGCCGGCTGGCCGGATAGACGGCGTAGATGCCGACATCCATTTCGCCCGGATTGGCCTGGTATTCGCCCAGCACGGGCAGCAAGCGCCCTGCAGCCAGGTCGTCCTGGATCAGCCATTCCGCCAGCAGCGCGAGGCCGACGCCGCCCAGCGCCGCCTGCCGCAGCATTTCCGAATTGTTGACGTGCAGGCTGCCGCCGATGTCGATCTCGGTGGCGAGGTCCGCCCGGCGCAGCCGCCATGTGGGACGGCCGGCGCCATAGGCGAACGCCAGGCAGTTGTGCCGCCGCAGCTCATCCGGCGTTTGCGGCGTGCCGTGCGCTGCCAGGTACGCCGGGCTGGCGACGATGTGCCGCTTGTGTCCGGCTAGCTTGCGGGCGATCAGGTTGGGCTGCCGCTCCGGCGTGCCGATGCGGATGGCGACATCGATCGCCTCGTCGACCATGTGCGTGATCGCGTCGCTGAGCCGCATATCCAGTTCCAGCCGCGGATGACGCCGCGCCAGCTCGGGCAGCAGCGGCGCGATGTAGCGGATGGCCAGCGTGACCGGCGCGGCGATGCGCAGCACGCCGGCCGGTTCGGCGTCGCGTCCGGCGGCCGCATCATCGGCCTGGTCCAGCGCGGCCAGGATTTGCGTGGCGTGCTCGAAATAGGCGCGGCCGCTGTCGGTCAGCGTGGTGCTGCGGGTCGAGCGGTTCAGCAGCGGCGCGCCGAGGCGCTGCTCCAGCGCGTCCACCAGCCGCGTCACCGACGAGGTGGCCACGCCGAGCTGACGCGCGGCGGCGGAAAAGCCGCCATTGCTGGCCACCAGGCAAAAGGCTTTGAGTTCGGCGAAACGGTCCATGAGTTGCGTCCTGCGTTGCGTCCTGCGCAAAGGTGTATGCAAATTTGCCTATATTATCAGCACATGATGCCGGGATTATAGTGAATTCATACTCAAATGCTTAGGAGCTTAGTATGAACATCACCCCACTTTCACTTGGCTTTGGCGCTGAAGTCACCGGCGCCGACTTGCGCCAGGCAGACGACAGCATGGCAGAACAGCTGCGCGCCGCGCTACTGCAATATGGCATGCTGGTGATCCGCGGCCAGTCGTTTTCGCCGCGCGATCAGGTGAGCGCCAGCCAGCTGTTCGGCAGCCTGGAGACTTTTCCGACCATGCGCGGGCAGCTGGAAGCGTGGCCGGAGATTTTCCGGGTTGCCAGCCGGCCGGAGGATGGCCATGTCGAGGTCGGCCGCTACTGGCACTCGGACGGCTCGTTCCGCGCCGACCCGACGCCGATCAGCATCTGGTATTCCGAAGTGCAGTCGGCGGAGGGCGGCGATACGCTGTTCACCGACCTGCAACAGGCGTATGCGCAGTTGCAGCCGGAGATACAGCGGGAATTTGACGGCCTGAACACGGCGCACCGCAACGGCGTGGTACACCCGCTGGTGCTCAGGCATCCACAGACCGGCGTGCCGGCGCTGTACCTGAACATCGGCCTCACCGCCGGCGTGCTGGGCCACAGCCCCGAGCATTCGCGCGCGCTGATGGATGCGGTCGACCGTCATTACTCGCGTGACGGCGCTACTTATCGCCACCACTGGCTGCCCGGTGACGTGGTGGTGGCCGATAACCTGCGCGTGGGCCATAAGGCGACGCCGATCACGCCGCAGACTCGCCGCGTGCTGAACCGCACCACTGTCCGCGCCGATGGCGTCATCTGGCACGACGCCGGGCTGAAAGCAGCATAGCGACCCACCGCCGTCATTCCCGCGCAGGCGGGAATCCATAGAACGCGTCAAGGCCAACTCAGCATGGATTCCCGCCTGCGCGGGAATGACGGGCAGGTTTGCACCCGGGGATATGTTATTTCTCCCACGCACGATTGAAATGAGGTCTTGTAAAGCTTGTGTTTGAGATAAACTTCTCGCTTCTCAAGTTGATCTGGCCCAGACCATGCCAAATTCCACCATGCTGGACGACCGCGGCTTCCGTCGCATCCTGGTTCGTAACGTCACTTTGCCGTTGGCTGCCGGCGTCGTCAGCGCCGGCGTGTTCGTGATTTTGCTTGCTTATTTGATCACGACGATGAACTGGGTCGAACACAGCGAACGGGTGATCGGCAACGCCAACCAGATCGGCAAGGAAATGGTCGACATGGAAACCGGCATGCGCGGCTACCTGCTGGCCGGCGACGAGTCGTTTTTGCAGCCCTACATCGCCGCCAAGCCGCGCGTGGCCGCCAATATCGACGGCCTGATGCTGCTGGTCAAGGATAACCCGACCCAGGTGGACCGGCTGCGCACCATCAAGTACCAGCAGCAGCAGTGGGACCTGTATGCGCAGGAAATGATACGCCTGCGCACCGCCAACGGCGACGTCACCGGCCCGATCAAGACCGCGCGCGGCAAGGCGCAGTTCGACGAGATCCGGCGCCAGCTGGAACTGTTCGTCAACACCGAAATCCGCATGCGCCAGGAGCGCAACGATGAATCGCGCACCGTCACCACCTGGGTGGCGGTGGTGTACCTGATCCTGACGCTGGGCGTCGGCGGCGTGCTGGCCTGGTTCGGCCGCCGCGAGCTGACCGGCCTGTCGCGCGTGTACACCCGCGCGCTGGACGACCACGCCGAGCACGCCAGGCTGCTGCAGCAGCAGGCCTGGCTGCGCACCGGCCAGAGCGAGCTGGCGCAGCAGGGCATCGGCCAGATGGCGCTGCCGCAGCTGTCGCAGGCGCTGCTGCAATTCCTGGCGCGCTACATGGGCGTGGTGGTCGGCGCGCTGTACCTGCGCGCGCCGGATGGCAGCTTCCGCCGCGTCGCCTCCTACGGCTTCAGCGACGAGTGGGAGCAGCGCGACCAGCAGTTCAAGCCGGCCGAGAGCCTGGTGGCGCAGGCGGCGCTGGAGCGCCGCGTGATCCGCCTGGAGCCGCTGCCGGCCGATTACATCCGCGTCGCCTCCGGCCTCGGCGGTGGCGCGCCGGCCAGCGTGCTGCTGGCGCCGGTCGACAGCGACGGCGACGTCAACGGCGTCATCGAGCTGGGCCTGCTGCGCCCGATCGCCGAGCGCGATATCGATCTGCTGACGCTGGTGAAGAGCAATATCGGCAGCGCCATCGAAGCCAGCAACTCGCGCCAGCGCCTGCAGGAAGTGCTGGCCGAGACCCAGCAGCTGAACGAGGAACTGCAGGTGCAGCAGGAGGAACTGCGCACCGCCAACGAGGAACTGGAAGAACAGTCGCGCGTGCTGGAAGAGTCGCAGGCCAGCCTGGAGAACCAGAAGGCCGAGCTGGAGCAGACCAACGAGCAGCTGGCCGAGCAGGGCCTGGCGCTGGACCAGAAAAACGCCGAGCTGACCAAGGCGCAGCTGGACCTGGAAGAGCGCGCGCGCGACCTGGAGCGCGCCAGCCAGTACAAATCGCAGTTCCTGGCGAATATGTCGCACGAGCTGCGCACGCCGCTGAACAGCTCGCTGATCCTGGCCAAGCTGCTGGCCGAGAACGGCAACGGCAACCTCAACGATGAACAGGTGCGCTTCGCCAACACCATCTACTCGGCCGGCAACGACCTGCTTAACCTGATCAACGACATCCTCGACATTTCCAAGGTCGAGGCAGGCAAGCTGGACCTGGTGCCGGAAAACCTGTCGGTGCGCCACGTGGTCGAAGGCATGGCCATGGTGTTCCAGCCGCTGGCGCAGCAGAAGAAGCTGGCGTTCCAGTTGCAGGTGGCCGACGGCCTGGCCGAGCACATGGTCAGCGACCGCCAGCGCCTGGAGCAGATCCTGAAAAACCTGCTGTCGAACGCGCTCAAGTTCACCAGCGCCGGCCAGATCACGCTGACGGCCCAGCCGGGCGGCCCCGGCCAGGTGGCGTTCGCGGTGCAGGACACCGGCATCGGCATCCGCGCCGAGGACCAGCAGGGCATCTTCAACGCCTTCCAGCAAGCCGACGGCACCACCAGCCGCAAGTACGGCGGCACCGGCCTCGGCTTGTCGATCTCGCGCGACCTGGCGCAGCTGCTGGGCGGCACCATCAGCCTGGTCAGCGAGCCGGGCAAGGGCAGCTGCTTCACGCTGACGCTGCCGCTGGCGTGGACCGCGCCGGAGCCGGGGCCGCGCGCCGGCAGCTCGACCAGCGGCGACACTACCGCCGCCGTGGAAATCCTCAAGGCGCCGCTGCCCGAAGTGGCGGCGCCGGCGCCGGCGCCGACCGTGCCGGCGCCGCGCGCCTTCGACGACGACCGCGCGCAGTTGCAGGACGGTGCGACGCCGCGCGGCCGCCTGGTGCTGGTGGTCGAGGACGACGCGCCGTTCGCCCGCATCCTGTACGACCTGGCGCACGAGAAGCAGTACCAGTGCCTGGTGGCGTTCGACGCCGACGAGGGGTTGGCGCTGGCGCGCGAGTTCAAGCCGGACGCGGTGCTGCTCGACATCCGCCTGCCGGACCGCTCCGGCCTGTCGGTGCTGCAATTGCTGAAGGACGACGCGCAAACCCGCCACATCCCGGTGCACGTGGTGTCCGGCTCGGAAAACGGCGAGGCCGCGCTGCACCTGGGCGCCATCGGCTATGCGCTGAAACCGACCACGCGCGAGCAGCTGATGGACGTGTTCCGCCGCATCGAGGCCAAGCTGACGCAGAAGATCAAGCGCGTGCTGCTGGTCGAGGACGACGACCGCCAGCGCGACAGCGTGGTGCAGCTGATCTCGGACGACGACGTCGAAATCGTCGCGGTCGGCAGCGGCGAGGAAGCGCTGGCGCTGCTGCGCACCACCATCTACGACTGCATGATCATCGACCTCAAGCTGCCTGACATGCAGGGCAACGAGCTGCTGCAACGGATGGCTGGCGAGTCGCTGGCGGCGTTCCCGCCGGTGATCGTCTACACCGGCCGCAACCTGTCGCGCGCCGAGGAGGCCGACCTGCACAAGTACTCGCGCTCGATCATCATCAAGGGCGCGCGCTCGCCGGAGCGCCTGCTGGACGAGGTGACGCTGTTCCTGCACAAGGTCGAGGCCGACCTGTCGAGCGAACGCCAGCGCATGCTGAAGACGGTGCGCTCGCGCGACCGCGTGTTCGAAGGCCGCCGCATCCTGCTGGTCGATGACGACGTGCGCAACATCTTCGCGCTGACCAGCGCGCTGGAGCAGAAGGGCGCGCTGGTGGAAGTGGGCCGCAACGGCTACGAGGCGCTGGAAAAACTCGACACCGTGGCCGACATCGACCTGGTGCTGATGGACGTGATGATGCCGGGCATGGACGGGCTGGAAGCCACGCGCCGCCTGCGTGCAGACCCGCGCTTCGCGCGCCTGCCGGTGATCGCCATCACCGCCAAGGCCATGAAGGACGACCAGGAGCAGTGCCTGGCGGCCGGCGCCAGCGATTACCTGGCCAAGCCGATCGACCTGTCGCGCCTGTACTCGCTGCTGCGCGTGTGGATGCCGAACAGCGAACGGAGCTGACCATGCAGCACAGCGACACCGATATCGAGCTGAGGATGCTGATCGAGGCGATCTACATGAAGTACAGCTACGATTTCCGCGACTACACCGGCGCCTCGCAAAAGCGCCGCGTGCTGCACGCGATGCGCGAGATGGAGTGCGACAGCATTTCGGCGCTGCAGGCCCGCATCATCCACGAGCCCGCCGCCTTCAGCCAGCTGCTGCAATACCTGACGATACCGGTGACCTCGATGTTCCGCGACCCGAGCTACTACGCCGCGCTGCGCGAGCACGTGGTGCCGGTGCTGCGCACCTATCCGTCGCTGAAGATCTGGATCGCCGGCTGCAGCACCGGCGAGGAAGTGTATTCGATGGCCATCCTGCTCAAGGAGGAGGGCTTGCTGGAACGCAGCATGATCTACGCCACCGACATCAACCCGCAGTCGCTGGACAAGGCGCGCCAGGGCCTGTTCCCGCTGGAGGCGATGCGCGAGTACACGCAGAACTACCAGCAGGCCGGCGGCCTGCGCAGCTTCTCCGACTACTACACGGCCGCCTACAACGCCGCGCTGTTCGACAAGTCGCTGTGCGAGAACGTCACCTTCGCCGACCACAGCCTGGCGACCGACGCCGTGTTTGCCGAGACGCACCTGATCAGCTGCCGCAACGTGATGATCTACTTCAAGAAGAAGCTGCAGGAGCGCGCCTTCGGCCTGTTCCACGAGTCGCTGTGCCATCGCGGCTTCCTCGGCCTGGGCAGCAAGGAGAGCATCGACTTTTCCGCCTACGGGCCGCGCTTTGAGCCGGTGCTCAAGCGCGAGCGCCTGTTCCGCAAGCGTTGAGCATGGACAGCTCCCACATCCAGGCGGCGCTGGCTGGCCGCGCGATCGAGGCGGTGGTCATCGGCGCCTCGGCCGGCGGCGTCGGCGCGCTGCTGCGCCTGTTGCCGGGGCTGCCGGCCGGCTACCATTGCGCGATGGTGGCGGTGCTGCACATTCCGGACGGGCGCCAGAGCCATCTGGCCGGGGTGTTCCAGCAGCGCATGAAGCTGCCTGTACGCGAGGCGCGCGACAAGGAAGATGTGGCGTCCGGGACGCTGTATTTTGCCGGTTCGGGCTACCATCTCTCGGTAGAGCGCGATCGCAGCTTCTCGTTGAGCTGCGAGGCGCCGCTGCATTTTGCCCGGCCGGCGATCGATTTTTTGATGGAATCGGCGGCCGACGCCTACGGCCCGGCGCTGGCCGGCATCCTGCTGACCGGCGCCAACCACGACGGCGCGGCCGGCCTGGCGGCCATCGGCGCGGCCGGCGGCCTGACCGTGGTGCAAGACCCGCGCGAGGCCGAGGTGCCGACCATGCCGCAGGAGGCGATCCGCCTGCGGGCGCCGGACCTGGTGCTGCCGCTGGATGAGATACACACTCTGTTGATGATGCTGGAGAATAATTAATGCAAGACGCATCCCCCACCAAGCTGCTGATCGTCGACGATCTGCCGGAGAACCTGCAAGCGCTGAACGCGCTGATTCGCGGCGACGGGCGCGAAGTGTTCCAGGCCGGCTCCGGCGACGAGGCGCTGGCGCTGCTGTTGCAGCACGACTTCGCCATGGCCTTCCTCGATGTGCAGATGCCGGGCATGGACGGCTTTGAACTGGCCGAGCTGATGCGCGGCACCGAGAAGACGCGGCAGATCCCGATCGTCTTCGTCACCGCCGCCGGCAAGGAGCTGAACTACTCGTTCAAGGGCTACGAGGCGGGCGCGGTGGACGTGCTGTACAAGCCGCTCGACCCGCGCGCGGTGAAGGGCAAGGTGCAGGTGTTCGTGGCGCTGTACGAGGCGCGCGAGGCGATGCGGCGCCAGGTCGAGGCGCTGGAGGCGGCGCAGCAAAAGCAGGCCGCCATGCAGGCGCAGCTGGAACGGGCGCTGTCGATGCGCGACGAATTCATGTCGATGGTGTCGCACGAGATGCGCACGCCGCTCAATACCTTGTATCTCGAAACCCAGTTGCGCAAGATGCAGCTCGAACGCGGCAACATGGCCGCCTTCGGCGCCGAGCAGCTGCAGCGCATGGTGGCGCGCGACGACCGCCAGATCCAGAGCATCATCCGCCTGATCGACGACATGCTGGACGTGTCGCGCATCCGCAGCGGCAAGCTGTCGCTGCGGCCGGGCTGGGTCGAGCTGTCGGGCCTGCTGCGGCGCGTGGTGCACGACCTGACGCCGCAGGCCAGCACCGCCGGCACCAGCATCACGCTGGACGCCGGCACGCCGGTCAGCGGCTGGTGGGACGAGTTCCGCATCGAGCAGATCGTGGTCAACCTGCTGACCAACGCCATGCGCTACGGCTGCCAGCAGCCGGTCAGCGTGACCCTGACGGTGGAGCAGGACTGGGCGCGCGTCGATGTGCGCGACTGCGGCCCCGGCATCGCGCCGGAAAACCAGGCCAAGATTTTCGAACCGTATGAACGCGGCGTCGGCAGCGATGCGCCGGCCGGCCTGGGGCTGGGCCTATACATCTCGCGCCAGCTGGCCGAGGTGCACGAGGGCAGCCTGACGCTGCGCAGCCAGCCCGGCGAGGGATCGGTGTTCAGCCTGACCTTGCCGCGCCGCGACGCCCCGCCGCAGACGGCCTCGGCTTGACCGCGCTTAGCGCGAGTGCGCCTCCTCGCGGCGCTGCATCAGGTAGGTTTGCAGGTCGTCGAAGCTGACGTTGCCGCGCTGGCTGGTGTCGATGTGGTCGAAGTTCTTGTCGACCACGGTGAGGCCGGCCTTGCGCGCCTCATCGCGGCTCAGCATGCCATTGCCGTCGAAGTCGGCGGCGTCAAAGCGTTTTCTCAGTTTTTGCATCGGCTGGTAGCGCAGCAGCACCGCGCTCGAACCGGCGTCGCGCAGCGGCTTGCGCAGCGCCGGCGGGATATACGGTTCGTAGACGGGCGCGCCGCGCACGGCGGGCGATACGCCCGGGTCCGGCGCCTGCGCGAGCGCCGGGCCGGCGAGGCTGGCGCAGGCAGCGATGGTCGCTAATTGCAAAAGCTTCATTATTATCTCCCCGCATCACGGGATGCATGGCGTGGACAGATACTTTGATCCTAATGCGCGAATTTGGCAAATGGCTTTGGCCCGGCCTGCGTTCGCTGTCGCACAGAAACGTCAGAAGTGGTATTCGGCGCGCAGCATCGGCGTGCGCGCCGTGGCGCCGGGATGGTGTTTGCCCGGATTGCCAAACTTGTTGCGCCAGTACTGGTAGGCGACGCCGACCTTGAAGGTGTTTTTGCCGGCGCCGGCGGCGGCGCCGAGGTCGTACATGAGCTGCGCGTCGATATTGGTTTCCGGCGCCGTGCCGCCGCCGAACTCGTTGCGGCCCTTGGCGCCGATGAGGTTGGCGTAGCCGCTGAACTCCAGCGGCACGCCGGCGTGGAACGGGATATTCCACGCGGCGTTCAGCATCGGGTGCGTGCGGTAGCGGTAGCGCGGCGTCGCCCGGCCGCTGTAGTCGTTGCTGGGCGCGTTCGATTCCCACATCGCCAGCAGGCTGATGTCCAGAAAGCCGGGCACGTCGAGCATCAGCGTCGGGCCGGCCACCAGCATGCGCTTGCGCGAGTTGTAGCCGGCGTCGTTCTTGCGGTTGAGGTCGAGGCCGGCGCTGGCGCCGACGCCGCGCACCTTGCCGAAGGCCAGTTTCTTGCCGCTCAGTTTGCCCAGGTCCAGCGTGTGGCGGTAGACCAGGTAGACCTCGCGCGCGCGGCCGCCGTCGGCCGAGGCCGGGTCGTCGCGCGACGACAGCAAGCAGTCGACGCTGAGGAAATTCTTGCCGTACTGGTGGCCGGCGACATGGCTGAAGTTGAAGATATGCTTGGTGATGTCGCGCGGGTTGAATGGCTCGGCGTAGCGGGTGCCATAACGGTAGCTAAGGGCGGTGTCGCTCCAGTCCGCGGCTTGTGCGGTGCAAGCAAGGGCGGCGGCGAGGATGGCGCTGCGGCGGATCAGGCGTGGCATGGGCTGTCTCCTTTGTGGCATTTTAAACCTGACTAGACAGCTGTTGTATCCATTCACTAAATTTGCGGCATTGCGACAATTGGAGATTTTCTTCCACGGCAAATGCCTCTATTCTGCGTACACAGGCCATTGCGCGCCTGTGGCGCCCCCAAGCCCCGGTTCGCCTCCTACAAACTACAATAAGCTGGTCAAGGAGCCGTCATGCGAGTAAAACAGCCCGGTCACGCAAAACGAGTACATCATGGAAGATGGCAAGACCATCGTTTCCAGCACCGATCTGCAGGGCAATATCAATTACGCCAACCCGTATTTCATCGAGGTCAGCGGCTTCACCGAGGAAGAGCTGATGGGGGCGCCGCAGAACATCGTGCGCCATCCGGACATGCCGGTGGAAGCCTTCGCCGACCTGTGGCGCACCATCAAGGATGGCATGCCGTGGACCGGCCTGGTGAAGAACCGCTGCAAGAACGGCGACTACTACTGGGTGCTGGCCAACGTCACGCCGGTGATCGAGAACGGCAAGCCGGTCGGCTACCTGTCGGTGCGCACCAAGCCGTCGCGCGAGCAGGTGCGCGAAACCGACGCGCTGTACCGCGAAATCAAGAACGGCAATCCGCGCGGCCTGCGCATCGTCAAGGGCCGGGCCGTGTCGACCGGCCCGCTGGCGCGGCTGAAGGCGCTCACCAGCACCTCGCTGCCGACCCAGATCGCGGCAGCCACCACGCTGCTGACCGTGGTGCTGGCGGCGCTGGCGGTCGCCCTGCTGCTGATGGACGACGCCAGCGCCGCCCGCGCGCACGGCTGGCTGGGCGGCGCCGCCATCGTCGCCATGCTGGGCATGCTGGCCTTCGGCCGCAACCTGTACGTGAACGTGGCGCTGCCGCTGCGGCAGGCCACCAGGGCGGCGCGCATGATGGCCGGCGGCGACCTCACCGCCACCATCGAGATCCAGCGCGACGACGAGGTCGGCCAGCTGCTGGCGGCGCTACGCCAGACCAATATCAACCTGCACAGCATCATCGGCGACGTGCGCGCCAACTTCGACCAGATCTCGGTCGCCACCGATGAAATCGCCGACGGCAATATGGATTTGTCGGGCCGCACCGAGTCGCAGGCGTCCAGCCTGCAACAGACGGCGTCCAGCATGGAGCAGCTGACCGCCACCGTGCAGCAGAGCGCCACCAATGTGGCCAGCGCCAACCAGCTGGCCGAACGGGCGCGCGAAGTGGCGGCGCAGGGCGGCACCATCGTCTCGCAGGTGGTGACGACGATGGGCGACATCAGCGCCTCGTCGGCCAAGATTCTCGACATCATCGGCCTGATCGACGGCATCGCCTTCCAGACCAATATCCTGGCCCTGAACGCGGCGGTGGAAGCGGCGCGCGCCGGCGAGCAGGGGCGCGGCTTCGCGGTGGTGGCATCCGAGGTGCGCGGGCTGGCGCAGCGCTCGGCCACGGCCGCCAAGGAAATCAAGGAGCTGATCGACACCTCGATCCAGAAAGTGCAGGCCGGCACCACGCTGACCAACAGCGCCGGCGTCACCATGAACGAGGTGATCGAATCGGTCTCGCGGGTGTCCAGGGTGATGGGCGAGATTTCCGATTCCACCCGCGAGCAGAGCACCGGCATCGGCCAGGTCAACGAGGCGGTGATCAAGATCGACGACATCACGCAGCAGAACGCCGCGCTGGTCGAGGAGGCGGCTGCGGCGGCCGGCAACCTGGCGCAGCAGGCGCGCTGGGTGTGCCAGGCGATTGCCGTGTTCAAGTTGCAGCAGAGCCACAGCGCCCAGCGCGCGCGGCCGGTCGGCGGCCAGCCGTCGCGGCCGCCCGTGAGCAGCAAGCAGCAGTTGCAGCTGCATTGATAGCATATCGCCTTGGACAGGCGATATGGACGGCAGGCATGAAGGTAACGCTGGCAGGGCAGGGATGGAGTTTCGAGGCCGAGGCGCCGGACACGGTGCTGCGCGCGGCCGACAAGGCCGGCATCCGCCTGCCCAGCTCGTGCCGCAACGGCACCTGCCGCAGCTGCCTTTGCCTGGCCGTGAGCGGCATCGTGCGCCACACGATCGAGTGGCCGGGCCTGAGCCCGGACGAAAAGCGCGACGGCTACATCCTGCCGTGCGTGGCCATCGCCGAGAGCGACCTCATCCTGCAGGCGCCCGCCGCCGGTAAGCGCCCGGACCCACGCCGTACTGACGCTTGAAGGCGCGGTTGAACGCGGCTTCCGACTGATAACCGACCGCTTCGCCGACCTGGCCGGCCGCCTGGCCGGCGTCCAGCAGGCGGGCGGCGCGCGCCATGCGCAGCTGCGTCAGCACTTCGGCCGGCGTGGCGTTGGCAGCCTGCTTGAACAGGCGCGCGAAGGTGGCGCGCGACATGTGGCTGGTGTCGGCCAGCTCTTCCAGCGTCCACGGTTTTTCCGGCGCGGCCAGCATGCCGTGGATGGCCGCTTGCAGGCGCCGCTCGGCCAGCACGCCGAACAGGCCGGGCACCACCAGCGCCTGTTCCAGCCAGGTGCGGATCAGCAGCGCGAACAGCGCCGAGGCCAGCTGGCGGATGATGGCTTCCGAGCCGCCGCGCGGCGCTTCCGCCTCTTCCTGCAACATGCGCAGCAGGTAGCGCAGGCTTTGCGCGTCGGGCCGGCCCGAGGTGCGCACCACCAGCATTTCCGGCAAGGCCGCCAGCAGGCCGGCGCTGCCGTCCGCGTCGAAGCGGAATTCGCCGCACAGGATGTCGGTCTGCGGGCCGTCGCCGTCGTTGCTGGCCAGGCGCAGCAGGCCGGGCGCGCTGCGCGGCGCCGCAGCCAGCGACGGATCGCCGATATGCAAGCGGTGCGCGCCGCCATGCGGGAAGACGATGATGTCGCCGGTTTGCAGCATCTGCGCGCCGGCCTGCGCCTCGCCGCGCACGATCAAATGGTAGGGAGCGACGCCGCGCGGCGTGCCTTGGTGGTCGAGTACCCACGGCGCGGCAAAGCGGCAGCGCACGTCCAGCGCGGTTTGCACCGGGTACAGCGAGAGCAGATGACTGAGCGGGTCCATAACTTGCGGATGAGACGATAGAGCAAATTATAGAGCATCTGGGCTATTCATCATCGCAGCCGGCGCGCCTACACTGTTTCCATACCAACGCACTTGAAAGGAAACACATCATGTCCCGCCTGTTCACCCAACCCGCCTCGGCAGCCAGCGGCCACGCCGCCCAACTGTTCAGCGCCATCCAGGGCGCGCTCGGCAAGGTGCCGAACGCCTATCTCGGCATCGGCAGCAACAGCCCGCTGGCGCTGGAAGCCGCGCTGAATCTTGACGGCGCGCTGCGTAAAAGCAGCCTGGGCGCCAAGGAAATCGAGGTGGTCAAGCTGGCCGTCAGCCAGGACGCCGGCTGTGACTACTGCCTGGCCGCGCACACGCTGCTCGGCGGCAAGGCCGGCCTCAGCGGCGAGGCCATGCTCGGCGTGCGCCACGGCCAGCCGTCCGGCGACGCCCGTCTCGATGCGCTGGCGCGCTTCGTGCATGGCGTGGTGACCACCAGCGGCGACGTGCCGGCCGAGGTGGTGGCGGCGGTCAAGGCGGCCGGCTACAGCGACGCGCAGATTGTCGATACGCTGCTGGCGGTCACCGCCATCACCTTTACCAACCTGTTCAACCGGGTCAACGCGACCGAGATCGACTTCCCGCGCGCCGCTTAGTCCTTCCTGCGGAGGCGCTGCAACAGCGCCTCCGTGCTGTCGCTCAGCGGCACGCCGTGGCGGCGCAGCAGCTGGATGTTGAGCACCATGTTTTCCAGCACCAGCTTGGCGGCCACGGCCAGCAGGGTCAGGTGCTTGTCCTCGTCGCTGAAGTTTTCCATCGCATCGGCCATCTCGCACAGATGGTTGGAGATCAGCCCGCGCAGATCGTGTTCGTCAAACGGCAGGTCGGCGAAGTCGATCGGGTCTTCCTTTTCCACCTCCTGCATCAACAGTTCCAGCTCTTGCGGCGTAATCGACATGCGTTGCTCCATTGGTTGCGGCGATTTCATTTTAGCCGCAATCGGCATAGAATCGGGACGCATGGCGCATCTCAACTTTACACAACAACTAGGGCGCTTCATGACCGTGCCGCGCGTGGAGACCGACGCGACCGATCTGCGCGGCGCCCTGGACGCCTGCTTTGCCGACTATCCCCGGCTGCGCGGCTACGTGCTCGACGAGCAGGGGCAGCTGCGCGAGAACGTGGTCATCTTCATCGACGGCCAGCGCAGCCGCGATCGCCGGCTGCTTGACGATGCGCTCGCTCCAGATTCCCAGGTGTACATACTGCAAGCCCTGTCAGGAGGTTGACCATGTCCGACCGCGCCTATCTCGCCACGCGCAAAGGTTTGTTTGAAATCTACCGCACGCACGAGGCGTGGCTGCTGGACCGGCGGCATTTCCTCGGCGATCCGGTGTCGATGATCTTGCCGGACCGGCGCGACGGCACGCTGTACGCGGCGCTCAATCTCGGCCATTTCGGCGCCAAGCTGCACCGCCGCGACCCGGGCAGCGAGACCTGGACCGAAGTGGCGGCGCCGGCGTTTCCGCTGAAGCCGGCCGGCAGCAGCGATCCGCTCGACTGGACGGTGCGGCAGATCTGGTCGCTGGCGGCCGGCGGGCCGGAGCAGCCGGGCGTGCTGTGGGCCGGCACCTTGCCGGGCGGCCTGTTCCGTTCCAACGACCGCGGCGACAGCTGGCAGCTGGTGGACGCGCTGTGGAATGTGCCCGAGCGCGCGCAGTGGATGGGCGGCGGCTACGATGTGCCGGGCATCCACAGCATCTGTGTCGATCCGCGCGACAGCGATTCCGTGCTGGTCGGCATTTCCTGCGGCGGCGCCTGGCTGACCACCGACGGCGGCGCCAGCTGGTCGCTGCGCGCCAGGAGCATGGTGGCAAGCTATATGCCGCCCGAACTGGCCGGCACGGAAACGGTGCAGGACCCGCACCGCATCGTGCGCTGTCCCGGCGAGCCGGACAAGCTGTGGTGCCAGCATCACAACGGCATCTGGCGCAGCGTCGACAACGGCGCGCTGTGGACCGAGGTGCGGCCGCCGGCGCCGCTGTCCGGTTTCGGCTTCGCCACGGCGGTCCACCCGCGCGATGGCGAGACGGCCTGGTTCGTGCCGGCCGAGGCCGACAGCAAGCGGATTCCGCCGCACGCTTCGCTGGCGGTCACGCGCACCACCGACGGCGGCAAGCATTTTGTCGCCTGGCGCGGCGGCCTGCCGCACGAGCATTGTTACGACCTGGTGTACCGGCACGGGCTGGCGGTCAGCGATGACGGCCAGGTGCTGCTGATGGGATCGACCACCGGCGGCGCCTGGCTGTCCGAGGACGGCGGCGGCCAGTGGCAGACCATCTCCACCACCTTGCCGCCGATTTACGCGGTGGCCTTCGCCTAGCCGGCGTAAGCCAGGAACATATCGATCGCCGTGTCCACCACGGCGCGCTGCATCGCCGTGCTGAGCGGCGGCTGGTTCATCGTCACTTGCGGCCAGAACGCAAAGGTCTTCAGCTGGCCTTGCAGCAGCTGCGAGGCGATCTCGGGATCGCCGGCCTTGAGCAGCTTGCCGTCGGCCTGCGCCGCGCGCAGCCAGGCGGTGACAGCTTCTTCCTTGTCGCTGAGGCGGGCCACCATTTCCTGCGCCCGCTCGGGCGAGTGGATGCCCTCGGCGATGGCGACGCGCGCCAGGTCGAGGAAATACCCGTCCTGCAACATTTCCATCTTCTTGTTCAGCAGGTCCAGCAATTGCTGGCGCAGCGGCCGCGCCGCGTCGTAGGGCGGCGGCTGCATGGCGCCGACGCTGCACCACAGCTCATGCAATATTTGCGCGAACAGTTCGTCTTTACTGGGGAAGTGGTTGTAGACGGTGCGCTTGGAAACGCCGGCCGTGGCAGCGATCTTGTCCATGCTGGTGGTGTCGAAACCGCTGGAGCGGAATTCGGCGATGGCGGCGTCGACAATGGCTTGCCGCTTGCGGTCGGTCAGTTTGAGGGGCGCGTTCATCGCTTTATTTTACACCGCCTGGTTTACTTTTTCAAAAATTAGAACTACACTGTGTAGTGTACATTTTAAATCCGGGAGCCCATCATGCATCCATCCGTTATTGCAGAGTCCGCCATCGACCGACTGGACGAGTTGTCGGTCCCCAGCGCGCCGCGCGCGCGCAATGGCCGTTTCCGCAATCCGGTGCGGATGCAGAAGATGGGCTTGTTCAAGTCGCTGGGCATCATGCTGCGCTTCGCTTTCGACAAGCCGAAGGACACGGTGCCGGCGCTTCCGATTCCCGTTCACGCGATCACGCAGCAGCAGTTACTGGATGCTCCGGATCGCAGCCTGTTTCGCTTGGGACACTCGACGGTGCTGCTCAAGCTCAACGGCCATTTCTGGCTGACCGATCCGGTGTTTTCCGAGCGCGCCTCGCCGGTGCAGTGGGCCGGCCCGCAGCGCTTTCACCAGCCGCCGATCAGTATCGAGGAGCTGCCGCCGATCAAGGGTGTGATCCTGTCGCACGACCATTACGACCATCTCGACCATGCGGCCGTGATGCAGCTGGCCGGCAAGACCGAGCATTTCATCACGCCGCTGGGCGTCGGCGACCGCTTGATTGCCTGGGGTATAGCGGCGCAGAAGGTGCAGCAGCTGAGCTGGTGGCAAGCCACCTATGTGGCCGGCGTGAAGCTGGTGGCGACGCCGGCCCAGCACTTTTCCGGCCGTGGCCTGCATGACCGCAACAAGACGCTGTGGGCTTCGTTTGTGATCGAGGACCGCGATGTTCGGGTGTTTTTCAGTGGCGATAGCGGCTATTTCGATGGCTTTAAGGACATCGGCCGGCGTTATGGGCCGTTCGACCTTACCCTGGTCGAGACTGGCGCCTACGATCCGCAGTGGCCGGACGTGCATATGCAGCCGGAGGAATCCTTGCAGGCGCACATCGACCTGCGCGGCAAGGTGCTGCTGCCGATTCATAACGGGACTTTCGACCTGTCGCTGCACGCCTGGCATGATCCGTTTGACCGGATTACGCAGCTGGCGGCCGAGCGCCGCCTGCCGATTGCCACGCCGGCGATCGGCCAGGCGCTGGATATCCGCCAGCCAAAGGCCGAGGTGCATTGGTGGGAGCCGCTGGTCACCCCCGTCGTTCCCGCGTAGGCGGGAACCCATGCTGAGCTGGTGATCACGCGGTCCATGGATTCCCGCCTGCGCGGGAATGACGGGGAGGCGGCGGGAAGGACGGGGAGGCTAGGCGGTTACGTTGATGAACTTGCCGATGGTCTGTCCCAGGCTGTTGACCTGGGGCTTGGGCGCCGCCAGCTCGGCCGGCAGCACTTGCTGCGCGCGCGGCGGGCTTTCGATAGCGCGCGTGAGGTCGACTGTCTGCGGCGGTTTTTCAGCCGCCTGCGTGGCCTGATCGCTCTCGCGCTGGCTGTCCGCCAGCTTCTGCTTGTCCTGGGCCAGCTGATCGCGGCTGGCGTCCAGCCGGCTCGTATCCTGATTGACGCGCACGCGGTCTTGCTGCACCTGCCGTTCAGCTTGTGCAACCGATGCTTGCAGCGCGTTGACAGACAAAGTCACCATGGCATTCCTTCAGGCAGGATGTGCACACTCATTTATTGTAGAGTAGGCCCGAAAAACGAAAAACGCAAGGTCCGCCGCGCCGGACCGGACAAAGTTAGCTGCAATGCAGCAAATTGCCATCCACCGTGCGCTGGCGAACATTGCAACAAGTGCATGCAATGAAACAATAAAGGCTTCGAGGTTACGGAAGCCCGTCATGCTGTCACGCTCATTCAAATTATCGCTCCGCTTCATCCTGCCGCTGGCCATCCTGCTCAGCCTGTTCGCTTACATCGTCGTCCCGCTGATGGACAACCTGACCCTGCGCTGGTCGGTGCGCGACCTCGACAACCGCTCGCAGCTGCTGGCGTCGACGCTGCAACTGCCGCTGCGCGAATACGTGCAGGCCAACGACCGGGTACGCATCAAGCGCCTGTTCGACAGCGCGGTGCAGGACGAGCGCCTGTTTGCGCTGGGCTACTGCGACAGCAACGGCCAGTTGCGTTACCAGACCGCCAGCTACCCGGCCTCGCTGGGCTGCTGGAACGAACCGGCCGACGGCAGCAAGCGCCGCTCGCTGGTGCGCCTGCCGCGCGGCCCGGTGCATGTGGCTGAAACGCTGATCCAGGACGACGCCAACGTGCTTGGCCGCCTGATCCTGGTGCATGACATGAGCTTCATCGAGCGCCGCAGCGCCGAGACCACCAAGTACGTGCTGGGCTTCTTCGCCCTGCTGGCCGTCGCCATCTCGGCGCTGACGCTGGTGGTGTCGCACCTGAGCTGGCGCGGCTGGCTGGCCGGCGTGAAAGATGTGCTGCGCGGCCAACTGGGCCGCAGCGCCCGTGCGCCGAGCGCCGCCGCGTCGCCCGAAATGGACCCGCTGATCGGCGAACTGCGCGGCCTGCTGGAGGAATACCACGAGGAACGCCAGCGCAGCAGCGGCGAGTCCGGCGCGGCCGACTGGGCGCCGGAAAAACTCAAGTCGCTGCTGCAACAGGACCTGGCCGGCGATGAGGTGCTGGTGGTGTCCAACCGCGAACCGTATATTCACGACGCCGCGGCCGACGGCACCGTCCGCGTGCGCCGGCCGGCCAGCGGCCTGGTGACCGCCGTCGAGGCGGTGATGCGGGCCTGCTCCGGCACCTGGATCGCCCACGGCGCCGGCAGCGCCGACAAGGAAACCGTCGACCGCAACGACCACGTGCCGGTACCGCCGGACAATCCGCGCTACACGCTGCGCCGCGTCTGGCTGACCAAGCAGGAAGAGCAGGGCTACTACTACGGCTTCGCCAACGAAGGCCTGTGGCCGCTGTGCCACATCGCCCACGTGCGGCCGGTGTTCCGCAGCTCCGACTGGGCCGAATACGTCAAGGTCAACCGCCGCTTCGCCGACGCCGTGATCGCCGAGGCGCGCAGCGACAACCCGGTGGTGCTGGTGCAGGACTATCACTTCGCGCTGCTGCCGCGCATGGTGCGCGAGGCGCTGCCGAAGGCCACCATCATCACCTTCTGGCACATTCCGTGGCCGAACTCGGAATCGTTCGGCATTTGCCCATGGCGCGAAGAGATTCTCGACGGCATGCTGGGCAGCACCATCCTCGGCTTCCATACGCCGTTCCACCGCAAGAACTTCCTCGACACCGTGGACCGCTACCTGGAGACGCGCATCGAGCAGGAAGCCTCGACCATTTCCTACGGCGGCGAGCTGACGCAGGTGGAGGACTATCCGATTTCGATCGCCTGGCCGGACTACCCGGACATCGCCCCGGTGGAACAGTGCCACCGCGAGATCCGCGACTACCTCGGCGTGCCGCCGGACCACCTGCTGGCCTTTGGCGTCGACCGCCTCGACTACACCAAGGGCATCCTGGAGCGCTTCCAGGCGGTAGAACGGATGCTGCAACTGCACCCAGGCATGGTCGGCCATTTCAGCCTGGTGCAGATCGCCGCGCCTAGCCGCTCCGACCTGGAGGAGTACATGAGCTTTGAACAGCGCGTGCGCCAGCTGGCGGCCGCCATCAACGAGCGCTACGCCGGCGCCGGCGCGCCGCCGATCATCCTCAAGATCGAGCATCACGAACAGGAAGACCTGCAGCGCTATTTCCGCGCCAGCGAAGTGTGCATGGTGACCAGCCTGCACGACGGCATGAACCTGGTGGCCAAGGAATACCTTGCCGCCCGCGACGACGAGGGCGGCGCGCTGGTGCTGAGCCAGTTCACCGGCGCCGCGCGCGAACTGCACGAGGCGCTGATCATCAATCCTTACCACATCGAACAGGGCGCCGAAGCGCTGTACCGCGGCCTCACCATGCCGGTCAGCGAACAGCGCGAACGCATGCGCGCCATGCGCGACCGCGTGCGCCGCTTCAACGTCTACCGCTGGGCGGGCCACATGCTGCTGGACGCGGCGCGGCTGCGCAAGCGGGAAAAAGTCATGCAGAAGATCCGCGCCCATAGCCGCGGCGGCCTGCGGCGGGTGGGCTGACCATGAGCGCTTTCCCGTCCCGCGCCAGCCAGCCCGACGCCAGCCCTTCCAGCGCGTTCACGCTGCCGGACGACTGGCGCGACTGCGCGCTGTTCCTCGACTTCGACGGCACCCTGGTCGATCTGGCGCCGAGCCCGGAAGCGGTGGTGGTCGCCCTCGGCCTGACGCAGCTGCTGGCGGCGGTGGCCGCGCAGCTGGACGGCCGGCTGGCCATCGTCAGCGGCCGCCCGGTGGCGCAGATCGACGCCATGCTGGCGCCGCTGACGCTGGCGGCGGCCGGCGTCCACGGCGCCGAACGGCGCGACGCCAACGGCGTCTGGCACTACGCCAGCGCGCCGTCGCTGGACCCGGCCCTGCTGCATCTGCGGCCGCTGGTGGCGTCCCACGACGGCTTGCTGCTGGAAGAAAAACGCGGCGCGCTGGCGCTGCACTACCGGCTGGCGCCCGCGCTGGAGGCGGCCTGCATGCAGGCGATGCGCGCGGCGCAGGCGGCCTGTCCCGGCACCGTGCTGCTGCACGGGAAAATGGTGCTGGAGCTGAAGCCGGCCGGCATCGACAAGGGGGCGGTGCTGGCCGCGTTCCTGCAAGAGCCGCCATTCAAGGGCCACCGGCCGCTGTTCTTCGGCGACGACACCACCGATGAAGCGGCCATCATCTACGCCCAGCAAGTCGGCGGCATCGGCGTCAAGGTCGGCGCCGGCGCCAGCGCCGCCCATCACCGCGTGGCCGAGCCGCAGGCGCTGCATGCGCTGCTGGCGCAAGCCGCCATTCTGCAAGGAGATCTTTCATGACCGCCAATTCCGCCACCGCCCTGCCGTCCGAAGCCTCGCTCAACTGTGGCGTCATCGGCAACTGCTCGTACAACGCGCTGGTCGACCAGAGCGGCAGCATCGTCTGGTGCTGCCTGCCGCGCTTCGACGGCGACCCGGTGTTCAACGCGCTGCTCGACGATACGGAAAAAGGCGGTGTCTGGAGCATCGAGCTGGAAGACTGCGTCAAGACCGAGCAGTTCTACGATCCCAACACCGCCGTGCTGCGCACCCGCCTGACCGACGCGCGCGGCGCCGGCATCGAGATCAGCGACTTCGCGCCGCGCTTCACCAGCCGCGACCGCATGTTCCGGCCGCTGATGCTGATCCGCCGCATCCGCCTGCTCAACAGCGCGGTGCGCATCCGCGTCAAGCTGCGCCCGCGCTTCAACTGGGGCAGCGAGGCGCCGGTGGTCACGCGCGGCAGCCATCACATCCGCTACGTCGGCCAGGAACAGACGCTGCGCCTGAACACCGACGCCTCGCTCAGCCACCTGCTGTCCGAATCGTGGTTCCTGGTCAACGGCGGCCTGAACTTCACCCTCGGCCCCGATGAAACGCTGAACGACGGCATCGAGGATGTCTGCCGCCGCTTCGAGAAGGAAACCATCAACTACTGGCGCAACTGGAGCCGCCGCCTGGCGCTGCCGTATGAATGGCAGGACGTGGTGATACGCGCCGCCATCACCCTCAAGATGTCGCTGTACGAGGACACCGGCGCCATCATCGCCGCCATGACCACCAGCGTGCCGGAGGCGCCCGGCAGCGCGCGCAACTGGGACTACCGCTACTGCTGGCTGCGCGACGCCTTCTTCGTGGTGCGTGCGCTCAACAGCCTGTCCGAGGTCGGCACCATGGAGGAATACCTGCGCTGGCTGAGCAACATCGTGGCGCGTTCCAAGGGCGGCCATATCCAGCCGCTGTACGGCATCGGCCTGGAGGAACTGCTGCCGGAATCGACGGTCGACAACCTGCCCGGCTATCGCGGCCACCGCCCGGTGCGGGTCGGCAACCAGGCGCAGGAACACTTCCAGCACGATGTGTACGGCAATGTGGTGCTGGGCGCGGCGCAGGCCTTCCTCGACCACCGCCTGCTGAACCGCGCCGGCATCGCCGAATTCCGCCATCTGGAAGCGGTGGGCGAACAGGCGTTCCGCGTGCACGACCAGCCGGACGCCGGCATGTGGGAACTGCGCACGCGCGCGCGCGTCCATACCTCGTCGATGCTGATGAGCTGGGCCGCATGCGACCGCCTCGCCAAGATCGCGCTGACGCTGGGCCTGCCCGACCGCCACGATTACTGGCAGCAGCGCGCGGAACAGATCCGCGAGCCGCTGCTGCGCGACGCGTGGAGCGAGGAACGGCAGGCGTTTGCCGAAAGCTTGGGCGGACGCGACCTCGACGCCAGCGTGTTGCTGATGGCCGAGGTCAACATCATCGACCCGAAAGACCCGCGCTTTATCTCCACCGTCAAGGCGCTGGAGGAAACCCTGTGCGACGGCCCCTATATGCGCCGCTACGAGGCGCCGGACGACTTCGGCAAGCCGGAGACTGCCTTCAATATCTGCACCTTCTGGCGCATCGACGCGCTGGCGCGCATCGGCCGCAAGGATGAGGCGCGCGCCATCTTCGAAACCATGCTGAAAGCCCGCAACCATCTGGGCCTGCTGTCTGAAGACACCCATCCGGTGACCGGGGAAATGTGGGGCAACTTCCCGCAGACCTATTCGATGGTGGGGCTGATTAACTGCGCCATGCGGCTGTCGGTGCCGTGGGACAGCGTGGTATAGTCGGTCGCATGAAACCTTACCTGGCCTGTGGATTGATATTGGTGTTGCTGGGCGGCTGTGCCACGCAGCCGCCGGTGCGCACGGTGCAGGTGCTGGAGAATTCCGGCACCGAGTTCCCGGCCATGTGCATGCTGCTGCAGTCGGATGGCTCGCTGCTGTTCAAGGGCGGCTTTTTGTTCTACAACCCGAGCGCGTGGCGCCGCGACGCCGGCGACGGCGAGCTGCTGACCATCACGGTCGGCGGCAGCAAGCCGTTCCCGGAAGGGCCGGTTGCGGCCGGCCTGGTGCGTTCGGACGCCAGCCGGCGCGAGCTCACCTACCGCTTCGGGCCGTCGGCGCAGGCCATCGATTTCGCCGGCTTCTACTTCTATCGCGTGAACGCCTGCCAGGCTCAATAAATCTCGTCCGCGGCCTGGCGCACGGCCGTGGCTTCGATTTCAAACAGCATGCCGTCCAGCGCCAGTCGCGGCACGGGAATCAGCGTGCAGGCCGGCGCCGGGTGATCTCCCCACATGGCGCGCAGGGCCTTGCTGAACGTGGCCAGACGCTGCTCGCTGTGATCGACGATCAGCGCGGTTATCCTGGCGATGTCGGTATGCCGCACAGCGGCGGCATCGAGCGCGGTTTGCAGATTGCGCAGCGCCTGTGCCACTTGCTCCTCAAAATTGTCGGATAACTCGCCGGCCGCGTTCTCGCCGCCTTGCCCGGCGATGTAGATGATGCGCGCCGGCGTCTGCGCCACCACCACGTGGGTGTAGCCGTTGGGACGCGGGTCGTACAGACCAGTAGGGTTGATGAATTTCATGGTGTCCTTTGTGCAGTAAGTGTGCGGACACTATAAAATTTCAACTTAACTTGAGGTCAAGGATTTATGATTGCCAAAGAACTCGGCGTCGGCGAGCTGGCGGAGCGCTCCGGCGTTGCCGTCTCCGCGCTGCATTTTTACGAGGCCAAGGGCCTGATTCATTCAGTGCGCACTGGAGGCAACCAGCGCCGCTATGCACGCTCGGTGCTGCGGCGCCTGGCCGTGATCAAGGTCGCGCAACGCGTCGGACTGCCGCTGGCGGAAATCGCCAAGGCGCTGGATGCGCTGCCGTCCGGGCGCACGCCCACGGTCGCCGACTGGCGCCGCCTGTCGGCAGCGTGGAAGCGGGAACTGGAAGAACGGATCAAGACGCTGATCCAGTTGCGCGATCAACTCGACGGTTGCATCGGTTGTGGATGCCTGTCTTTGAAAGCCTGCCCGCTGCGTAATTCCGGCGACGAAATGGCGCAGCAAGGCGCAGGGCCGCATTTCAAGTCCTTGGGCCAGGATTCTTGAGCGATCTGATAAAGTCCGTCGTTCCCGCGCAGGCGGGAACCCATGCCGAGCGTGCTGCGTGCCGTCCATGGATTCCCGCCTGCGCGGGAATGACGGTGGCTGGCGGCTGCTACATATTGCGCCGGTACTGTCCGCCGACCTCGAACAGCGCGGTGGTGATCTGGCCGAGGGAGCAGACGCGGACGGCGTCCATCAGCTTTTCAAATACGTTGGCGTTGTCGATGGCGGCCTGCTGCAAGGCCGCCAGCGCCTGCGGCGCCTCGGCGGCGTGGCGCTGGTGGAAGTCCTCCAGCCGCGTGAGCTGCGATTGCTTCTCGTCGTCGGTGGAGCGAGCCAGTTCGATTTGCGCCGGCGCCGCCACGCCCTTCGGATTGCGGAAGGTGTTGACGCCGATGATGGGCAAGGTGCCGTCGTGCTTCTGGTGCTCGTACAGCATCGACTCTTCCTGGATCTTGCCGCGCTGGTAGCCGGTTTCCATCGCGCCCAGCACGCCGCCACGCTCGGCGATGCGCTCGAATTCCTGCAGTACCGCCTCTTCCACCAGGTCCGTCAGCTCGTCCATGATGAACGAGCCCTGGTTCGGATTCTCGTTCTTGGCCAGGCCCCATTCGCGGTTGATGATCAGCTGGATCGCCAGCGCGCGCCGCACCGATTCGTCGGTCGGCGTGGTGATGGCTTCATCGTAGGCGTTGGTGTGCAGCGAGTTGCAGTTGTCGTAGATGGCGATCAAGGCCTGCAAGGTGGTGCGGATGTCGTTGAAGTCGATTTCCTGCGCATGCAGCGAGCGGCCCGATGTCTGCACGTGGTACTTCAACTTTTGCGAACGGTCGTTGGCGCCGTATTTGTCGCGCATCGCCACGGCCCAGATGCGGCGGGCCACGCGGCCCAGCACCGTGTATTCCGGGTCCATGCCGTTGGAGAAGAAGAACGACAGGTTGGGCGCGAAGTCGTCGATGTGCATGCCGCGCGCCAGGTAGGCTTCCACGAACGTGAAGCCGTTCGACAGCGTGAAGGCCAGCTGCGAGATCGGGTTCGCGCCCGCTTCGGCGATGTGGTAGCCGGAGATCGATACCGAGTAGAAGTTGCGCACCTGATGGCGCACGAAGTATTCCTGGATGTCGCCCATCACCTTCAGCGAGAACTCGGTCGAGAAGATGCAGGTGTTCTGGCCCTGGTCTTCCTTCAGAATGTCCGCCTGCACGGTGCCGCGCACGTTTTGCAGCACCCAGGCCTTGATCTGGGCCGCTTCCGCGGCATTGGGCTGGCGCTGGTTCTCTTCGGCGAATTTGTCGACCTGCTGGTCGATGGCGGTGTTCATGAACATTGCCAGAATCGTCGGCGCCGGGCCGTTGATGGTCATCGACACCGAGGTGCTTGGGCTGCACAGGTTGAAACCGTCGTACAGCACCTTCATGTCGTCCAGCGTGGCGATGGAGACGCCCGAGTTGCCAACCTTGCCGTAGATGTCCGGGCGCAGCGCCGGATCGGCGCCGTACAGCGTGACCGAGTCGAACGCGGTGGACAGGCGCTTGGCGTCCATGCCGGTGGAGACGAGCTTGAAGCGGCGGTTGGTGCGGAAGGCGTCGCCTTCGCCGGCGAACATGCGGGTCGGGTCTTCGCCCTCGCGCTTGAACGGGAACACGCCGGCGGTGAAGGGGAAGGCGCCGGGCACGTTTTCCAGCATCAGGAAGCGCAGGATTTCGCCGTGGTCTTCGTAGCGGGGCAGCGCCACATTGCGGATGCGCGTGCCGGACAGCGTGTGCTGCACCAGGCGCGTGCGGATTTCCTTGTCGCGGATTTTAACCACGTAGTCGTCGCCCGAATAGGCGGCTTGCATCTCGGGCCATTGCGCCAGCAGTTTTTTGCGTCCGCGTCCATCCCGGCGTCGCGCTCGGCGATCAGGTCGTCGAAGTCGGCGGCTTTGTTGGCGACGGCCAGCATGCGTTTGGCCTCACTCAATTGCTGGCGTTCGCGCGCCAGCGTGACCTGCTTGCGCGTGTGGCGGTGGTAGCCGCGCACGGTGTCGGCGATCTCCGCGAGATAGCGCGCGCGGGCCGGCGGCACAATGACGTGCTTGCCGCTGGAGTGGCGGATATCGGTCGCCGCCAGCCTGGATGGCTGCGCGCGCAGGCCGAATTCGGCCAGCTTGGGCAGCAGCCCCTGATACAGCGCGGTCACGCCGTCGTCGTTGAAGCGCGAGGCCTGGGTGCCGTAGACCGGCATTTCTTCCGGACGTTTGCTCCACAGTTCGCGGTTGCGCTGGTACTGCTTGGCGACGTCGCGCAGCGCGTCCAGCGCGCCCTTGCGGTCAAACTTGTTGATGGCGATGAAGTCGGCGAAATCGAGCATGTCGATTTTTTCCAGCTGCGAGGCGGCGCCGAATTCCGGCGTCATCACGTACATCGATACGTCGACATGCGGCACGATGGCGGCGTCGCCCTGGCCGATGCCCGAGGTTTCGACAATCACCAGGTCGAAGCCGGCCACCTTGCAGGCGGCGATAACGTCGGGCAGCGCCTGCGAAATCTCTGAGCCGGCTTCGCGGGTGGCCAGTGAGCGCATGAACACGCGCGACTGCCCGGCCCACGGGTTGATGGCATTCATGCGGATACGGTCGCCCAGCAGGGCGCCGCCGGATTTGCGGCGCGATGGGTCGATCGAGATGACCGCGATGTTCAATGCGTCGGCCTGGTCGAGGCGGATGCGGCGTATCAGCTCATCGGTCAGCGAGGATTTGCCTGCGCCGCCGGTGCCGGTGATGCCGAGCGTCGGCGCCGGCAGGTCTGCGGCGGCGGCCAGCAGTTCGGCGCGCAGCGCTGGTGCGGCCTTTTCGTTTTCCAGTGCGGTGATCAGTTGCGCCAGCGGCCGGTGGCGCGCGGCGACGTCCGCGCCTTCGCGCAGCGGCGCCAGCGAAGCAGGCGAGTATTGCGACAGGTCGATGTCGCATTGCTGCACCATCCACTGGATCATGCCGACCAGGCCCATGCGCTGGCCGTCCTCGGGGCTGAAGATTTTGGTGACGCCGTAAGCGTGCAGCTCGTCGATTTCGTGCGGGACGATGACGCCGCCGCCGCCGCCAAACACCTTGATGTGGGCGCCGCCGCGCTGGCGCAGCAGGTCGATCATGTATTTGAAGTATTCAACGTGGCCGCCCTGGTAGCTGGAGATGGCGATGCCTTGCACGTCTTCCGCCAGCGCGGCGGTGACCACTTCGTCCACCGAGCGGTTGTGGCCGAGGTGGATGACTTCCACGCCGTTCGATTGGAGGATGCGGCGCATGATGTTGATCGAGGCGTCGTGGCCGTCGAACAAAGAGGCGGCGGTGACGAAGCGGATTTTGTTCGCCATGCGCGGCGGCTGGTCAGCGATGGCCGCGACTTTCGGCGTCGAGAGATCGTTCATTGGTGTCCCTAATATTTTTTGATTAATTTTAACGCTAATTCATTCGTCGTCCCCGCGCAGGCGGGGACCCATGGAGCACATGCTCAGCATCGGCCCCCGCCTGCGCGACGGGTCAGGCCGCGCGTTTCTGTTCGAATTGCGCCAGAAGTCGCGCTTTATTGGTGCGGAAGGCGGCAACGGCAGCTTCCTTGACGTGGCCGAAGCCACGCACCTGCTCCGGCAACGAAGCCAGTTCCACCGCAACCGCGTGGTTATCCGCGTTCAGCTTGTCGACCAGCGCCGTCACCAGCTCGCGGTATTCGGCAATCAGCGCGCGCTCCATCTTGCGCTCCGCGGTGTGGCCGAAAACGTCGAACATGCCGCCGCGCAGCCCCTTGAATTTCGCCAGCAGCTTGAAAGCGCCCCACATCCACGAACCGAATTCCGCTTTCACCAGGTGGCCGCTGGCGTCCTTCCTGGCAAACAGCGGCGGCGCCAGATTGAACTTCACGCTGAAGTCACCCTCGAACTGCTGCTTGAGCTGTTCGACGAAGCGGCCGTCGGTGTACAGGCGCGCCACTTCGTATTCATCCTTGTAGGCCATTAGCTTGAAGTAGTACCTGGCGACTGCGGTGGAGAGCTTGTTGTTCAGGCCCAGTGCCGTCTCGCGTGCGCGCACCTGGGCCACCAGTTCCGAATAGGTGCTGGCGTAGGCGGCGTTCTGGTAGGCGGTGAGGAACTCCATGCGCCGGGCGACGATGCTGTCCAGGCTTTGCGGCATTTGCAGCACTATCGGCTGCGCCGGCGTGGCGGTGCGCTCCACGCGTTTCAGGTCGACGGCCGCGCGGCGGCCCCACAGGAAGCTCTTCTTGTTGGCGCCCACGGCCACCCCATTCAGTTCGATGGCGCGCAGCAGCGATTCCTCTGCCAGCGGAATGCGGCCGCGCTGCCAGGCGTAGCCCAGCATGAACAGGTTGGCGGCGATCGAGTCGCCCATCAGTGCGGTGGCCAGCCTGGTGGCGTCGATGAAGTCGGCCGCGCCGGCGCCGACCGATTCTTCGATCAGCGCGCGCACGTCGGCGGCCGGGTACTGCCAGTCGGCGTTTTGCGCAAAAGTGCCGGGCGGCTGCTCGTGCAGGTTGACGATGGCCAGCGTGCGGCCGGGACGCATCTTCGACACCGCATCGGCGGCGCCGGCGGTCAGCATGTCGCAGCCGAGGATGACGTCCGCCTCGCCGGTGGCGATGCGCTGCGCGCGCAGGTGCGACGGCGAGCGCGCGATTTTCACGTGCGAAGTGACCGAACCGTTCTTCTGCGACATGCCGGTCATGTCCAGCACCGATGCGCCTTTGCCTTCGATGTGCGCGGCCATGCCCATCAGCGCGCCGACGGTGATGACGCCGGTGCCGCCAATGCCGTTGATCAGGATGTTGTAAGGCTGATCGCACGCCGGCAGCACCGGCGACGGCAGCGCGTCCCATCCGTCATCGCTCTGCGTGGCGCCTGCCTTGGATTTTTTCAGCGCGCCGCCTTCCACCGTGACGAAGCTTGGGCAGAAGCCTTTCACGCACGAGTAGTCCTTGTTGCAGGACGATTGATCGATGGTGCGCTTGCGGCCGAACTCCGTTTCCTTGGGCAGGATCGAGACGCAGTTCGACTGGATGCCGCAGTCGCCGCAGCCTTCGCATACGGCTTCGTTGATGACCATGCGCCTGGCGATGTCCGGATAGGCGCCGGTCTTGCGGCGGCGTCGTTTTTCGGCGGCGCAGGTCTGGTCGTAGATCAGCACCGATACGCCGGCGATGTCGCGCAGCTCGCGCTGCACCGCGTCCATGTCCTTGCGGTCGTGCAGCGTGACGCTGGCGGGCAGCGCGCTGCGGTCGCTGTAGCGCGACAGGTCCTCTGTCACCAGCGCGATGCGCCCGACGCCTTCCGCCGCCATCTGCTGCGCAATCATCGGCACCGAGGTCTGGCCGTCCACCGGCTGGCCGCCGGTCATGGCCACCGCGTCGTTGTAGAGAATCTTGTAGGTGATGTTGACGCGCGCCGCCACCGCCGCGCGTATCGCCAGGTAGCCGGAGTGGAAGTAGGTGCCGTCGCCCAGATTCTGGAACACGTGCGGCACTTTCGAGAATGCGGCCTGGCCGATCCACGGCGCGCCTTCGCCGCCCATGTGCGTAGTCAGCTTGTTGTACTCCGGGTAGATCGAGGTGGCCATGACGTGGCAGCCGATGCCGGCCAGCGCGAACGAGCCGTCCGGCACCTTGGTCGAGGTGTTGTGCGGGCATCCGGAGCAGTAGAAGGCCGGGCGGAAGGGCGTGTTGATGGCCTTCTTCAGCACCGCGTCCTTGGCGTCGAGGAAGGTCAGGCGCGCCTTGATCTCGTCCTGGATACGGGCGTCGCTGATGTAGCGCGCCACGCGGCTGGCGATCACGCGCGCCACTTGCGACACCGAGAAGTCGGCCTTCGGCGGCAGCAGCCATTCGCCGCGCGGGGCCACCCATTCACCCTTGTCGTCGAATTTGCCGATCACGCGCGGGCGCACGTCGTCGCGCCAGTTGTACAGCTGCTCCTTCAACTGATATTCGACGAACTGGCGCTTCTCTTCCACCACCAGGATTTCGTCGAGGCCTTGCGCGAACTCGCGCACGCTGTCCGGTTCCAGCGGCCATGGCATCGCCACCTTGAACAGGCGCAGGCCGACCTTGGCTGCCATCGCCTCATCGATGCCCAGTTCTTCCAGCGCTTCCAGCACGTCCAGGTAGGATTTGCCGGAGGCGATGATGCCCAGCCTGGCGTCGGGCGCATCGATGGTGGTGTGATTGAGCTTGTTTTCGCGCGCGTAGGCCAGCGCCGCGTAGATTTTATAGTCCTGCATCAGCGCTTCCTGATTGCGCGCCTGCTGGCCCAGCGGCACCGACGACAGGCGGGCATTCAGGCCGCCGGGCGGCATGACGAAGTCCTTCGGTATCCTGGTCTCGACGCGGAACGGATCGGCGTCGATGGAGGCCGACGATTCCACCGTGTCGGCCAGCGCCTTGAAGGCCACCGCGCAGCCGGAGAAGCGCGACATGGCCCAGCCATGGATGCCGAGGTCCAGGTATTCCTGCACATTGCATGGGTAGAGCACCGGCACCATGCAGGCCGAGAAGATGTGGTCCGACTGGTGCGGCAGCGTGGAAGAATAGGCGCCGTGGTCGTCGCCGGCCACCAGCAACACGCCGCCGTGCTGCGACGTGCCGGCGTGGTTCATGTGTTTGAAGACGTCGCCGCAGCGGTCGACGCCGGGGCCTTTGCCGTACCACATGGCGAACACGCCGTCGTACTTCGATTCGCCGATCAGGTCTACCTGCTGCGATCCCCACACCGCCGTCGCCGCCAGGTCCTCGTTCACGCCCGGCACGAACTGCACATTGTGCGCTTCCAGGTGCGGCTTGGCCTTCCACAGGTTTTCATCGAGGCCGCCGAGCGGCGAACCGCGATAGCCGGAGATGAAGCCGGCGGTGTTCAGACCGGCGGTCTTGTCGCGCACGTGCTGCATCATCGGCAGGCGCACCAGCGCCTGTATGCCGGACAGGAAAATTTTGCCGTTGGTGCAAGTGTACTTATCGTCAAGGCTCACGGACGTGAGCGCGCTGGTGCCGTCTGGCATGGTGGTGTCTCCGTTTTTGTCATTGGATCGCGCTCGAACTGGAGGATGCCGGGTGGGCGGACCAGGCTCAAGCCGTCATGCCGCGTGGTGCGCGGCTTGCTCTCAGTATGGGCGCGAGTTGACGTAGTACGGAAATACCGATTCCCGATGGGGGTATAAGAGAAACTTATAGCGTGGTGGCGCCCGGCCACGCGCCGTCGGCGCACAGGCGGTGACTTACCTGCCGCACCAGCTTGCTGATGGCGGCGGCGGCATTGGTGGGCGGAATGTTGCGGGACGAGCACAGCACCACCGTGCGCGTGATCGACGGGCTGTGGATGGGCTGGGCGCGCAGGCTACCCCGATGCAATTCGTCCAGGACAGGCGCAGTTGGCAGGATGGTGGCGCCCATGTCCGCCAGCAAGGCGGACTTAAGGATGGCGATGGAGTTGATTTCGATCACATTGCTGACGCCCAGACCGGCCGCGCGCGCCACGCTTTCGATGCGCGGGCGCACGCCGTGTTGCAGCCCTGGCAGAATCAGTGTGGCCCGTAGAGCATCCTGTAGCGTGAGTGAATGCTCACCTTTTGCGTAATCGGCGTCCGCGTGCGAGATGAAATGCAGCTCTTCCTCGGCCAGTGGCACCGTGTCGAACTGGCTCAACTGGCCGTCGTCGAACAGCACGGCAAGGTTGACCCGCCCGGACTTGAGCTGGTCTGCCAGATTGCCGGTGAGTTCCTCGGTCAGCTGCAAAATGATCTCCGGATACTGTGCGCGGCTGGCCTTCAGCAACGGCAGCGCCAGCGCGCCGGAGATGCTGTGAGGCAATCCCAGCGTCACGCTGCCGCTGGGCCGTTCGGCCGATTGCGCCACCGCCGAGCGCGCGTCCGCCACCTGCTTGAGGATGGCTTGCGCGTGCTCGTAGAAGACCTTGCCGGCGTCCGTGCTGAGCACGCCCTGCGCCGTCCGGTGCAATAGCTGGACGCCCAGATCGTCCTCCAGCTGGCGTAATTGCTGGGTTAGCGCCGGTTGGGCGACATGCAGGATCAAGGCTGCGCGCGACAGCGAGCCGTGGTCGACGATAGCAACAAAATAACGTAACTGGCGTAGTTCCATGTAAATTTAAATCCCGGTGGGAAACGTTTTGTTATACTGGATGCACGACGGAATAGCGTCCCGCTTCTATTTTGATGGGTATTCGTATGTTAAAGAAAGTCGATTCTTCCCAGCTTAAAGTAGGCATGTACATCCATGACCTCAGCTGCGACTGGATGACGCACCCGTTTATCCGCAATCGTTTCCTGCTGTCCAGCCAGGACGAGATCCGCAAGATCATCAACGCCGGCATTCACGACGTTGTCATAGACAGCGCGCGCGGACTCGATATCGAGGATGCGCCGACGCTGGCCGAGGCGCAAGAGGCCACCGAGCGCGAAATCGTCGAAATCGCCGCCAAGGCGCCGGTGCAGACCCGTGTTTCGCTGGGCGAGGAAATGCAGCGCGCGGTGCAGATCCGCCACCAGGCGTCGACGCTGGTGCGCAGTGTGATGCAGGACGCGCGCCTCGGCAAGGCGATCGAACTCGATCAGGTGCAGCCGGTGGTGCAGAACATTACCGAGTCGATCCTGCGCAATCCGGGCGCGCTGGTCGGCCTGCTGCGCATCAAGAACAAGGATGATTACACCTTTTTGCACTCGGTGAGCGTCTGCACGCTGCTGGTGGCGTTCTGCCGCTCGCGCGGCATGGCCGCCGACATCACCCATCAAGCCGGCCTGGGCGGTTTGCTGCACGATACCGGCAAGGCGCTGGTGCCCGATCACATCCTCAACAAACCCGGTCCGCTGACCGACGAGGAATTCGCCATTGTGCGCAAGCACCCGGAAGATGGCTACAAGATCCTGAAGCAATCCCCGGAGATCGGCGCTATTCCGCTGGACATCACGCTGCACCACCACGAACGCCGCGACGGTAGCGGTTATCCCGGCAAGCTGGCCAATGAAGATATCAGCGAAATGGCGCAGATGGCGGCCATTGTGGACGTCTACGACGCGATTACGGCCGATCGCTGCTACCACAAGGGGATGTCGGCGGCGGCCGCACTGCGCAAGATCTATGAGTGGAGCAAATTCCACTTCAATCCCCAGTACGCGCAGGAATTCATGCGCTGCGTAGGCATTTATCCGGTAGGCACCATGGTGTTGCTGGAGTCCGGCCGGCTGGGCGTGGTGGTGGAGCCGCACGAAACCAATTTGCTGGCGCCCAAGGTCAACGTGTTCTTCCATACCAAGAACAACGTCTACATCAAGCCGGAAACGGTGGATTTGTCGCGCGGGCTGGGGTTTGGCGGCGGCGACAAGATCGTCGGCCATGAATCGCCGGCCAAGTGGAACGTCGACCCGATGCGCTTCCTCAGCCTAGCCTAGAAGAATTCGGCGGTATCGTTGGATTCGATGGTTTGCAGCAGGCCGCCGCTGACCAGCTCGTCGTAGTGGCAGACCAGGTTGCGGCCATGGCTCTTGGCGTAATACAGCGCCTGGTCGGCGTGGCCGAGGATGATCACCGGCGCTTCGAGCGCGCTGATGCTGACAAAACCCACGCTCACCGTCACCTTGCCCACTTGCGGGAAATCATGCGCGGCCACGTTCATGCGGAAGCGTTCGATGATTTTCTTGGCGTTGTCCAGCGTTGCCGAGCGCAGCAGGACGACGAATTCCTCGCCGCCGAAACGGAACACGCGGTCCTGCGCGCGGAACGACGAGGTGAGCAGGTTGGCGATCAGGATCAGCACCTCATCGCCGTATAAATGGCCGAACCTGTCGTTAACATGCTTGAAATGGTCGACATCTACCACGGCCAGCCATTGCTTTTCCTCGTCGCCGTGGGCCCGGCGCTCAGACTCGCCCGGCAGCGTGATGGCGTCCTGCTCGGTGCTGGCGGCCAGCATCTTGGACAGCTGGTCGTCGAAAGTCTTGCGGTTGAGCAAGCCGGTCAGCGAATCGCGCTCGCTGTAGTCCAGCAGATTCTGGAAATTGCGGTAGACGCTGACGATGCCGCCGATGACGTGGATGGTTTCCTTGGTGTACGGCGTCGGATGGACGATTTCCAGGCAGGTGTCGGCCTTGTCGCCCAGCCAGATGGGCAGCCAGAGCGTGTGCTCGTCGGCTTCGTTGGCGATATCGGCGCTTGACTCGTGGCGGGCGATGCACTGCGCCAGCGCCGGGAAACGCTCGATCGGATCGCCCGGATGCTGCTGGTCGGACGTGTCGACCATTTGCGCGGGCTCGCCGGCGCGGATGATGGCGCGCGGACGCACAAAGACCTTCCCCCTGACGGTGGCCAGCGTCAACACACGGACCTGGCTGGCGCGGGCAAGCTCCTGCACCGCAGAAATCACCGAGATGTCGAGCATCGTGTGATCGCGGTGACCGGTCATGTCCACCATGTGTTTCAGTAGGGAATCCATTTGCCTTTCCAAAAAACAGCTGGTCAGCATAATAGCTTTTTGCAATTGAGGCAATTCATGTGGATTAAAAAAACTTACATTGCCTGAGAATGCGACCTTTTTCCGACATTCGTCTTCATCATAGACTAAAAAAGATTCCGCAAGGAAAACTTGCGTATCGTCAACTCCGGTTTATTTGCAGTCCGTATAGTGGAACGCAATGGCGCGGCGCTGTGCGCCAGAGGCTTTTTATGGACTAACCCAAGGAGTACGACATGAACTCGCTGATTGCACTTGCCAAGGAGTTTGCGCGTGACGAAGACGGTATCACGGCCATCGAGTACGGCCTGATCGCCGCCACCATGGTAACCGCCGTGGTGGCCGCCTTCGGCCTGCTGACGCCGGCGCTGCGTGATGCCTTCCAGGAAATCGTTGCCCGCATGGCCAATCCGTAAGCACCCAGGGCTTTCCGGTCGCAGCCAGGCTGGAAAGCCTTTTCGCGGAGCGTGCTGATGCTGAACGCCATCGAGGTGATCCTGATTTGCCTGGTTGCACAGGCGGCGCTGACCGACCTGGCCATGCGCAAGATTCCCAATGTCCTGATACTGAGCGGCCTGTTGCTGGCGCTGCTGCTGCATCTGCTGGCCGGACCGGCGTGGGCGCCGCTGACGCAGTGGCTGGCCGGCGCCGTGGCCGGTTTTTTGTTGTTCCTGCCGCTGTATCTCGCTGCGCGGCATGGCTGCCGGCGACGTCAAATTGATGGCGATGGTCGGCGGTTTTACCGGCGCCGGCGCGGCGCTGAAGATCGCCGTGCTGTCCTACCTGATCGGCGGCCTCATGGGGCTGGCGATGTTGCTGCTCAGCGGCCGCTGGCGGCAGGGCGCGCGCAACCTGGCGCTGCTGTGCAAGCCTTTGCTGCTGCGCCTGCTTGGCGTGCCGCTGCTGCCGGTGCCGTTGCCGCCCTCGGCCAGTGCCGGCGGCATGCCTTATGGCGTGGCGGTGGCGCTCGGCACCATCGCTTATGTCGCCTGGATGCATCACTGAACGGAGCTTGCTGCACGTCAAGGTCAGCAGCGCGGGGCTGGCTAGACTTGATTCCACGCCGAAATTAATTGCCTAGCGGAGATTACGATGCTTGCCCTGGAACCGCCATCCCCCTACACCCAGCTGCTGGACGCCGAGCCGGAGTCGCTATTGCCGCCGCAGCCGAAATCGGTGCGCGACACCGGCCTGGCGCAGCAGTTGATCGTCGAGCTGATCGCCAAGGCGCTGTACCTGGGCGGCAAGAGCCACCTGCCGGTGCTGACCAGCAAGCTGCATCTGTCGATCAACGTGCTGCGCGAGGTGCTCGACTTCATGGTGGCGGAACAGGTGGCGGAGGTGGCGTGGCGCGGCGATTCCGACATCGACGTCCAGTATCAGCTGACCGGCGCAGGCAAGCAGCGCGCCAGCGCCTGGCTGGAACGCTGCCCTTATGCCGGGCCGGCGCCGGTGACGCTGGAAGCCTGGCGCGCGATGGTCGAGCGCCAGGCCGCGCAGGCGCCGCAGCCGGGCGCCGATGAACTGGCGGCCGAGTTTTGCGACGACTTTCTGGCGCCGCAGGTGCAGCGCCTGCTGGGCGCGGCCATGCACGCGGGCCGCAGCATGCTGCTGTACGGGCCATCCGGCAGCGGCAAGTCGCAGCTGGCGCGGCGCCTGGGCGCGCTGCTGCCAGGGCTGGTGGCGGTGCCGCATGCGCTGGTGGTGGGGCAGGACATTGTGCAGGTATACGACGCGGCGCTGCATCGCGCGCCGTCGCCGCGCCAGGCGCGCCTGGTGCAGCCGTCACCGGAACGGCGCAGCGGCGATCCGCGCTGGGTGCTGTGCCAGCGTCCCGTGGTGGCGCTGGATGGCGCGCTGGATGCGGCAATGCTGGACTTGCAGCACGACGCGGCCAGCGGCTGTTACCGCGCGCCGCCGCAGCTGAAGGCCAACAATGGCCTGCTAATCATCGATGACCTGGGCCGCCAGCGGATGCCGGCCACCGAGCTGCTGAACCGTTTCGCGCAGTCGCAGGAGGCCGGGCGCAGCGTGCTGTCGCTGGGCGGCAGCTATCACTTCCACGTGCCATGCCGTCTGCGGCTGGTGTTCGTTACCAGCCTGGCGCCGGCGGCGCTGCTGGACGAGGCGGCGTTGCGCCGCGTCGGCTACAAGATTCCAGTCGGCGCCTTGAGCGCGGCCAGCTACCGCACGCTGTTCCGCCAGCAGTGCCTGAGCATGGGCGTGGCGTTCGACGACGCGGCGCTGCGCTATTTGCTGGATGAGCTGCACGCCGGCAGCGGATTGCCGCTGCTGGCCTGCTATCCGCGCGAAATTCTTGGCCGGGTGGCCGATTTTGCCGGCTACATGGGCGAGCCGGCGCGCCTGTCGGCGGCGACGCTGGATCAGGCCTGGATCAGCATGTTCGCCGGTGCCGGCGGGGCCACGCCCGGCGATTGCGTGGAGCCGCGGCTAGCATGAAGAACCGGCGCGCACTGCTGATGATGGCGCTGGCCATCGTATTCGGGCTGACGGCGGTGGCGCTGGCCTCGCGCTGGCTGCTGCGGCAGACGCCGGGCGCGTCGAACAAGATCGTGGTGGCGGCGACTGACGTGAGCCTGGGCCAGCGCCTGACGCCGGAGATGCTCAAGCAGCTCGACTGGCCGGCAGACAGCCTGCCGCGCGGGGCGCTGAAAGACAGCGGCAAGCTGGTTGGACGCGTGCTGAAAAACAGCGTGTTGCGCGACGAGCCGCTGAGCGAGGCAAAGCTGGCGCCGGCCGGCACGCTGGGCGGATTGTCGGCGCTGATCGCCGAGGGCAAGCGCGCCATCACCGTGCGCGTCAACGATGTGGTGGGCGTGGCGGGGTTCGCGCTGCCGGGTAATTTCGTCGACATCATCGTCAATACGCAGGCCAATGATCGCGCGATTTCCAAGATTGTGCTGGAACGGATACTGGTGCTGGCGGTGGCGCAGGAAGTCGGGCGCGATGAAACCAAGCCACGCGTGGTCAATGCGGTGACGCTGGAGGTGACGCCGGGGCAGGCCGAGAATCTGGACCTGGCGCGCAGCGTCGGCACGCTGTCGCTGGTGTTGCGCAACCAGGTCGATCCGCGTCCCGGCACCACCGACGGCGCCACCAAGGGAACGCTGCTAGGCGCGCATGAGGCGCCCGTCGCGCCGCCGCCGGCCATGCCGCCCGCGGCCAGTGCCGCGCCGGTCGCCGCGCGCCATCGGGTGCAGGTGGCTACCTCCGCGCCGCGCGCCCGTTCCTGTATCGGCGTTATCGCGGGCGTGCAGCGCTCGCAGGAATGCCTGTGAGCGCGCCATGGCCACCCGCCTCCACGCATGGGCGCTCTGCGCCGCGCTGACGCTGGCCGCACCGCTGCACGCTGGCGCACCGGCCGCAGGGGAAGCGGGCGGCGGCATGTTGCGATGCACCGGCCAGGCGGCGCAGCCGGGCAGCTTGCAGCTGCAACTCGGTAAATCGACGCTGATGCGCATGCCGGAAGCGGTGCAGGCGCGCAGCGTCGGCAATCCCGCCGTGCTGCAAGCCATGCTGGTGGCGCCAGACACGCTGTATCTGGTGGGCGCCGACATCGGCACCAGCAACATGATCGTGCAAGGCCGCAGCGGCTTGTGCAACGTGGTGGAGGTGGTGGTGGGCATCGACCCCGGCGCGCTGCAGCAAGCGCTGGCCAAACTGATGCCGGAGCAGAAAAACATCCACGTCAGCGCCGCCGCCGACACGCTGGTCATCAGCGGAGTCGTTGACGACGTGCCCACCGCCGCGCGCGTGCTGGAACTGGCCACCGCCTTCGTGCGGCGTCCGGCCAAGGCGCTGGCCACGGACGACGACAAGCGCGAAAACACCGCGAGTTCATCGGCGGCGCAAGCCGGTCCCCGCATCGTCAACTTCCTCAATATCGGCGCGCCGCAGCAGGTCATGCTGGAAGTGAAAATCGCCGAGGTGTCGAAGTCGCTGCTGGACAAGCTGGAAGCCAATGTCTCGCTCAACTTCGGCGGCGGCAGCTGGGCCACGGCATTGAACACCAGCTTTGTCAGCGAAACGCTGAAAGGCCTGTTGAAAATCGGCACGCGCGGCGCTATCTCCGCCGACAAGAAGGATGCACTGGTGCGCATGCTGGCCGAACCCACGGTCATGGCGATCAGCGGCCAGGAAGGCAGCTTCCTCGCCGGCGGCCGCATCCTGGTGCCGGTCGCGCAGGACAACAACAAGATCACGCTGGACGAAAAGGAGTTTGGCGTCGGCCTGCGCTTCACGCCGACCGTGCTGGCCGGCGGCCGCATCAACCTGCGCGTGGCGCCGGAAGTCTCGGAGATATCGCGCGAAGGCATCGGCATCTCTGCCGCCGGCGTGTCCGGCGCCTCGGTGCTGCCGCTGTTCACCACGCGCCGCGCCAGCACCACGGTAGAACTATATGACGGCCAAAGCTTCGCCATCGGAGGCCTGATCAAGAACAGCCAGACCACCAACATCCACGGCCTGCCCATTCTCGGCGAGGTGCCGGTGCTGGGTGCACTGTTCCGCAGCACGGACTTCCAGCAGGACCGCACCGAACTGCTGTTTGTCGTCACGCCGCATCTGGTGCAGCCGCTACCGGCCAACTACAAGCTGCCCACCGACAGCGTCACCACGCCAGGCCGCGCCAGGCTATTCCTCGGCGGCCGCATGGAAGGTGCGCCGGAACCGCCTATCAAGGAGTGATGATGCGTTACCTATTGATTCCGCTGGCCGCCATCGTATCCGCCTGCGCCGCCACCACGCCGATGCTCGACAGCCGCTTTGGCCTCGATACGCGCATGGCGCTGGCGCAGCAGATCGCCAATCCCGGCGCGCGCCGCAACCCTGACCCGGTGGCCGGCATGGATGGCCGCAGCGCGCACGCGGCCTACCAACGCTATCAGAAAGCGGCCGGCGAAACGCAGCAAGCGCCGTCCCTGATGAAAGGCGATGCCAAATGAGGTCGCTCATGATCAGCAAGGACAGCCTGCTGCACGCGGAGATCGCCGCGCAGGGATCGGCGCGCATGCCGGCGGTGCAGCTGGTGGCCTCGCGCGACGGCCTGCGCGACGCGGTCGAACGCCCATTGCCGGAAATGCCGGAACTGGTGGTGCTGGACGCCAGCGGCGTCGCCGCTGAAGAGGGCGAGCTGCTTGAGCGCCTGAGCAAGCAATATCCATCCGCGACCTTCATGCTGCTGACGCGTGATCCCCAGCAGGACTTGCTGATCCGCGCCATGCGCGCCGGCATGCGTGAAGTGCTGCCGCTGCCACTGGTGCACCGCGCCTTCCACGAGGCGATGGACCGGATCGAGGTGGCGGCCGGATTGAGTCCGGTCCGCGAAGGCAAGGTGTTGGCCTTCATCTCCTGCAAGGGCGGCAGCGGCGCCACCTTCCTGTCGACCAACTTCGGCTACGCGCTGGCCGCGCTGGCGGACAAGAAGGTGCTGCTGATCGACCTGCATGGCCAGTTCGGCGACGCCACGCTGTACGTGTCCGACCAGAAGCCGGCGATGACGCTGTCCGACATCTGCGCGCAGATCAGCCGCATGGATGGCGCCTTCCTCGCTTCCTGCCTGGTGCACGTGGCCTCCAACTTCGGCGTGCTGGCGGCGGCGGACGATCCCAATCGCACGGTCGACATGAAGCCGGAGCATATGGACGCCATCCTGCGCGTCGCCCGCCAGCACTACGACTTTGTGGTGCTCGACGTCGGCCGCCAGATTGACGCCATTTCGCTGCGCGCGCTGGACCAGGCGGACACCATCTACCCGGTGCTGCAACTGGCGCTGCCCGATATCCGCGACGGCCGCCGCCTGCTGGACATCTTCCGTTCGCTCGGCTATCCGAACGAGCGCACGTGTCTGATCGTCAACCGTTACGAAAAGGGCGGCAAGCTGCGGCTGACGGACCTGGAGCAGGCGCTGGGGGCGGATGTGTTGCACACGGTGCCCAACGATTATCTGTCGGCCACCGATTCGGTCAACCAGGGCATACCGGTGTTGCAGCTGTCGCGCAGCAGTGCGGTCGCGCGCAGCCTGGCGGAGCTGGTGGAACTGGTGGCGGCGCGCCGCGTCGCCGAGAGCAAGGGACTGTTCGACCGTATCTTTGGCCGCAATGAGGGAGGATGATGATGAGCTTACGCGAACGCCTGTCGCATGCCGGGGATGGACGTGGCGCCAGCGGTCCGCCGGGACTGGCGGCGGCGGCCTATCTGGAACTGAAAAAGAGCATGCACCAGACCATCCTCGACCGCATCGACCTTGAGCGCCTCAAGCGCCTGACGCCGGAGCAGTTCAAGCACGAGCTGGCGCTGCTGGTCCAGCGCATCATCGAGGACGAACGCATCGTGCTCAATCAGCATGAGCGGCACAATCTGGTGCTGGACATCCAGCACGAAATGCTGGGCTTCGGTCCGCTGGAGCCGCTGCTGGCCGATCCCGGCGTCTCGGACATACTGGTCAACACCGCCTCCATGGTCTACGTCGAGCGCGCGGGCAGGCTGGAACTGACCGACACCACGTTCAACGACAACGCGCACCTGATGAAGATCATCGAGAAGATCGTGTCGCGCGTTGGCCGGCGCGTGGACGAGTCCAGCCCGATGGTCGATGCGCGCCTGCCGGACGGCTCGCGCGTCAACGCCATCATCCCGCCGCTGGCGATCGATGGGCCGATCCTGTCGATCCGCCGCTTCGCGGTCAACCCGCTCAGTATCGACAACCTGCTGTCCTACCGCAGCCTGACGCCGCCGATGGTGGAGGTGCTGAAGGCGCTGGGCCAGGCCAAGGTCAATATCCTGATCTCCGGCGGCACCGGTTCCGGCAAGACCACCATGCTGAACGTGCTGTCCGGCTTTATCCCTTCGCATGAACGCATCGTCACCATCGAGGATGCGGCCGAGCTGGCGCTGCGCCAGCCGCATGTGGTGCGGCTGGAGACGCGGCCGCCGAATATCGAAGGCAAGGGCGAGGTCAATCAGCGCTCGCTGGTGCGCAATGCGCTGCGCATGCGGCCGGACCGCATTATCCTTGGCGAGGTGCGCGGGCCGGAGGCGCTGGACATGCTGCAAGCGATGAACACCGGCCACGAAGGCTCGCTGGCCACCATCCATTCCAACACGCCGCGCGATGCCTTGTCGCGGCTGGAGAACATGGTCGGCATGGCGGGCGTGAACCTGACGCCGCGCGCCACGCGGCAGCAGATCTGTTCTGCCGTCACGGTGGTGATGCAGGTGTCGCGGCTGACCGATGGCACGCGCAAGCTGGTCAGCCTGCAGGAAGTCACCGGCATGGAAGGCGACGTCATTGCCATGCACGAGATTTTCCGCTTCGAGCAGAAAGGCGTCGATCCGCAGGGCAAGGTGCAGGGACAGTTCTACGCCACCGGCGTGCGCCCGCGCTTTGCCGATCGCTTGCGCATGTTCGGCGTGGCGGTGCCGGACTCAGTGTTCGACCCGGACAAGATCTACGAGTAAGCAGCATGGACGGCATCTTTACCGCCTTTGCCGTGTTTCTGTTCGCGGCCGTGATCCTGATGATAGAAGGCGCCTGGCTGTGGTGGTCCGGCGCGCACGGCGGCGCGGCGCGGCGCATCTCGCGACGCCTGCGCATGATGGCCGCCAGCGGCGCGGATGGCGCGGAACGGGTGGACATTCTGAAGCGCCGCAGCTACAGCAGCCATCCGGCGCTCGACAGGCTCTTGCGCCGCTTCGCCCAGTTGGCGGCGCTGGACGGCCTGTTGCTGCAGGCCGGCGTGCGCTGGTCGGTGGCGCGCTTCCTCGGCGCCTCGCTGGCGGCGCTGGGCGCCGGGCTGGCATTGCCGCAAATGGCGAATATGCCTGCGCTGCCGGCCTTGGGCCTGCTGGCGCTGGCGGCGGCCTCGCCATGGCTGCTGTTGATGCGGATACGCGGCGCACGCCTGCGCAAGCTGGAAGAACAGCTGCCGGAAGCTGCCGATTTTCTCGGCCGCGCGCTGCGTGCCGGCCACTCCTTCGCCAACGTCATGCAGATGGTGGGCGAGGAAATGCCCGAACCCATCGCCGGCGAATTCAAGTTCGCCTACGAAGAGATCAACTACGGCGTGCCGATGAACGAAGCCTTGCACAACCTTGCGCTGCGTGTGCCGTTGACGGACTTGCGCTACCTGGTTATCGCAGTACTGATACAGCGCGAATCCGGCGGAAACCTGGCCGAGGTGTTCGGCAATATCAGCCGCCTGATACGCGCGCGTTTGAAGTTGCTGTCGCAGGTGCGGGTGATGTCGGCCGAAGGGCGCATGTCCGCCTGGGTGCTTTGTCTGCTGCCGCTCGGCGTGCTGGCGCTGATTTCGCTGGCCAATCCGGATTACGTGCGCGTGCTGTGGACGGACCCCATCGGCATCCGGCTGATGTGGTATGCGCTGGCCGTGGCGCTGGGAGGCGTGCTGTGGATGCGCAGGCTGATACGGATTCGCGTCTGAACGGGGGACGATATGGGCACATCGCAGATCATCTTCCTGGCCATCGTGTTTCTGGTGGCGGCGGGCGTCGCCGTGGCGGCATTGCTGGTGTTCTCGCCGGTGGCGCTGCGCGAGCGCCTGAACGAGGTGGTGGAGCCAAGCGAAGCGGAGCCCGATCCCGTCAGCAGCGGATGGGTGGAAAAAGTGGCGCATGCGGCGCAGCCGTTTTCACGCCTTTCGCTGCCGGAAGAGGGCTGGGAAAGGTCGCCGCTGCGCACGCGCTTCATGAACGCCGGCTGGCGCAGCGCTTCGGCGCCGTCGCTGTACTTCGCCGCCAAGACGCTGCTGGCGCTTGGCCTGCCCGCCATCGTCGCGCTATTCGGCGCCTTCGCGCTGAACGCGCCGCAGAAAGGCTTTATGTACCTGTTGCTGATGATGGCCGGCATCGGCTACTACATCCCCAACGCGGTGCTGGCGCGCAGGGCGAACGGCCGTTGCCGCGAGATCTTCGAGAATTTTCCGGACGCGCTGGATTTGCTGACCGTCTGCGTCGAGGCGGGCCTGAGCCTGGAACGCGCGCTGGCCAAGGTGGCTGGCGAAATCCACATCAAGAGCATGGCGCTGGCGCAGGAGCTGCAACTGGCGCTGATGGAAATGCGCGCTGGCTTCAGCAAGGAGCGCGCGCTGCGCAACCTTGCCTTGCGCAGCGGCGTGGAAGACGTGGACACCCTGGTGGCGATGCTGATCCAGTCGGAACGCTTCGGCACCAGCATGGGCGATTCGCTGCGCATCCATTCCGACAACTTGCGCAGCAAGCGCAGCGTACTGGCGGAGGAGGCGGCCGCAAAGATCGCGCTCAAGCTGCTGTTCCCGCTGATTTTCTGTATTTTCCCGACGCTGATGCTGGTGCTGATTGGCCCCGCCGGCATACAGATCTACCGCATGATGCACGCTCACTAGGAGACCATGATGAAGAAATCGCTGATCACAAGCTGCGTGCTGCTGGCGGCATGCAGCGGCGTACAAATGGAAGCGCCGTTGGAGGACAACATCACGCCACTGGAACAGGCCTGCATGCGCGAGCCGCTCGATCCGGAACACTGGGAGCGCCTTGCGGCGGCGCTGGCGATCGCCGGCCAGCGCGAGCGCGCGGCCAGCATGTATATGCAGGCGGCATCGCTGCGCAAGCACGATGTACAGCAGGATTACGCAACGCTGGTACAGGCGCGCGACGAAGCCGTCGCCGATATGCCGCGCACCCAGGTGCGCCGTCTCGGGCCGGCGCTGGTTGAGGTGCTGCGCATCGGCGCCGATCAAGCGTCAGCGCTGCCAGCCACGGTGCGGCTGGAGATCAGCAACGGCAACGGCGTCACCGGCGCCGCCGCGCGGCTGGCGCGTTCGCTGGATGTGGAGGGGCTTCAAACCGTGCGGCTGTCAAATGTGCGGCCCTTCGTGGTGCCGCAAAGCCGGATTGAATATGCGCTCGGGCAGCGGCAGATGGCGCGCGCCTTGGCGCAGCGCCTGCGCATCCCGCTACAGCAGCGCAGCGGCGGCACGGCGTATGCCGACATGCGCATCGTGCTCGGTCACGACACCCGCTCACTCAAATAAAAAAACCGTCCGAAGGAGTTGCCTCCTCGGGACGGTAAAAACACACCCATGTGTTTCCGATAGCCCGGCCACTCAGGCCGGAGCGTTCCTTACTGCCAGCTCACGCTACCCATGCCGCGCGCGCTGGCGTTACGATTGGTCGGGTTGCCATACACCTTGGCCGAACCCAGGCCCGTTAATTTCAGGCTGGCGCTGGTCTTGGCGTACAGCGCCGCGCTACCCAGGCCGCTCATGCGGACGTCGATCGCGTCGGCATGCAGTTGTTCCGCATCCAGGCTGCCGACGCCGCCAAGGCTGGCGTTCAGTTGCCTGGTCTGGCCGATCATCTCGATGCGGCCGGCGCCATTCAGTTGCAGCTCGACGTTGTCGCTCTTGCCGCCGTTGATGGTCATGCCGCCGACGCCGCCGAGGCGCGCATCGATGTTGCGGTATTGCGAATCCACTTTCACCGAGCCGGCACCGTCCAGCGCCAGGCGCAGGTTGTCGCCATTGAAGCCGCTGATTTCTGTCGCGCCCACTCCGCCGGAGGTCAGCGTGCGCAGGTTTGGCAGCGTCAACTCGGCGCGCAGTTCGCGCTTGTTACCGAAGTGGATGTTGTTCATCTTGGCGGTGCCGATGTGCAGCGTGTCGCCGCTCTGCTCGACCACCACTTTTCGGATCGCCTCCGGCTCGCCGTAGATGGTCAGCGAGGCAGTCGCGCCTTGCTTTACCTTGAGGCTGATGACGCCATCGAGTTCGATCTTCACGGCGCGCGCATCGACGCTGCGGCTTTCGCTGATTACCTCGGCGGCCAGTGCGGCATGTGCGCCGCTGCCCAGTGCCGCCGCCAGCATCGCGGCCTTCAGATATTTTTTCATCATGCGCTCCGTCGTCGTCGTGTGAATTACAGGGCAGCTTTTTCAGCGGCGGTCAGGCGCTTGGCGGTCACGGTGACGGTCGGGATGCTGACCGAATCGGCCTTGACCGAGATGACCGGCGGGTTGACGGCGGCGGTAGCGAACGAGGTGGCGCTGACGACAACAACAGCAGCGGCGAAGATGACTTCCATGTTTTTTGCGATGTTCATTTTGAGCTCCTTGTGGGTGGTTAGTTCGTTGCGTTGAGTGAACTATAGACAAGGGCTATCCGTCCATCCACCGGGATGTGACGAACTGCAAAAAACGGGGGGCAGAATGCGTTTTACGGGTGTAAAGCAGCGCCGCACAGCAGGTGTTCGTTGGCGGCGTACACCTGCGACAGCCAGGCGGAGACGGTTTTAAAGCGCGCGATGCCGCCGGCGTCGCGGTGACTGAGCAGCCAGATATCGCGCTGCACCTCGACATTGGCGCCGATGCGATGCAAGCCCTCCTGCTGGCCCATGATGCACGGCAGCAGCGCCATGCCGACGCCGGCGCGGGCCGCGCGCACCATCGTGCTCAGGCTGTTCACCTTGAGTACGCGGCGCGGCGCCGGCTCCATCGCCGCCAGCCATTGCATTTCGCCGGTGCCGGACAGTGCGTCGTCGTAGGCGATCCACGGCTGCGTGCCCCAGCAGGCGCGCGGCGTATCGGCGAACTTCTCGTGGCCGTAGACGGCGAAGCCCATGTCGCCGAGCTTGCGCATGACCAGCGCCGCGTCCTCGCTCGGCTTGCCCAGGCGCAGGGCGAAGTCGGCCTCGCGGCGGGTAAAGGACAGGTTCTGGTTTTCCGCCTGCAAGGTCAGTTGCAGGTGGGGATGCTGGGCGTGCAGCGCCGGCACGTGCTCCAGCAGCCAATAATCGAACAGGAAGTCGATGGAAGTGATGTTGACCGGCCCGGCGGTAGCATCGGCCTCCTGGGACGACGCTTGCAGCATGCTTTGCACATTGCCGAACACCGCCTCGCCATGCTGGACGAACACCTGGCCGGCGTCGGTCAGCTGGTAGCCGGTGTTATCGCGGATAAACAGGCGCAGCTTCAGTGCCTTCTCGGCGGCGGCGATGCGGCGGCTGATGGTCGACGCGTCCACGCCCAACTGGCGGCCAGCGGCGCTCATGCTGCCGCTACGGGCAAGCGCAAGAATCAGCGGGATGTCGTTCCAGTCGAAGTCAGTGCTAGTTGGCATGGGGGTCTGCATTTTTGCAAAGTGGGCTTGCAGCGTTGTCTGTTCCGCAAACGTTGGGCGACGTCTAAGATTCACTCCATCGCAGCTGCAGAACGAAATGACTGTAGCACAACTACTGCATATCCATACATAGACTAAAAGGAAGAAGATCATGAACGCAACCGTCAACCTGTCCCGTCGCAACGCATTCTTCAGCTCTGTGGGCGCTGCAGCCGCCGCTGTGGCCCTGCCGCTGGCCGCGCTGGGCACCGCGTCCGAAGCGCAGGCCGCTACCGCCGCCACCGGCCCGGTCACCAAAACCGCCAGCACCATCACCACCCGCGACGGCGTTGAGATCTACTACAAGGACTGGGGCCCGCGCAACGGCCAACCGGTGATCCTGAGCCACGGCTGGCCGCTGAGCTCGGACAGCTGGGAATCGGCGGCGTTCTTCCTGGCCAATAACGGCTTCCGCGTGATTACCCATGACCGACGCGGCCACGGCCGTTCGAGCCAGCCTTGGGACGGCAACGACATGGACCACTACGCCGACGACCTGGCGCAACTGATCGAAGCACTGGACCTGAAAAACATCATCCTGGCCGGTTTCTCGACCGGCGGCGGCGAAGTGGCGCGCTACGTCGGCCGCTACGGCACCAAGCGCATCGCCAAGCTGGGCCTGATCTCGGCGGTGCCGCCGCTGATGCTGAAAACGGCTGAGAATCCGGACGGCCTGCCGCTGGAAGTGTTCGACGGCATCCGCGCCGCCTCGGTTAAAGACCGTGCGCAGCTCTATCTGGACATCGCCTCGGGTCCGTTTTACAACTACAACCGTCCGGGCGCCAAACCATCGCAAGGCATTATCCAGGCGTGGTACTCGCAAGGCATGCAAGGTGGCTTCAAAAACACCTACGATTCGATCAAGGCCTTCTCGGAAACCGACTTCCGTGAAGACCTGAAAAAGTTCGACAAGCCAACGCTGATCATCCACGGCGATGACGACCAGATCGTGCCGATCAAAGCCGCCGGCATCGCTTCGGCCAAGATCGTCAAAGGTTCGAAACTGATCGTGTATCCAGGCGCGCCGCACGGCCTGACCGATACGCACAAAGACAAGTTCAACAACGACTTCCTGGCCTTCGCCAAATCGTAACTGGATGGGCCGCCTTCGGGTGGCCCAAAAAAATCTTTTAAAAATAGCTTGCTATTGAATTGCGTGCGATATATATTGTGCACATGTCGTTCGCAACTAAATCGTTAACTAACTAATTCGGAGCCCATCATGAGCAAAAATACCCAAGAACAAGTCAGCCTGTCCCGTCGTTCCGCCATGTTTAGTGGCGCTGGCGCCGCAGCGGCGGCCGTCGCCGTGCCTCTGGCCGCGCTGGCAAGCGGCAGCGCTGAAGCAGCACCAGTTGCAGCAGGCAAAGGTCCTGTGAGCAAAACCGCCAGCACCATTACTACCCGCGATGGCGTTGAGATCTACTACAAGGACTGGGGCCCGCGCAACGGCCAACCGGTGATCCTGAGCCACGGCTGGCCGCTGAGCTCGGACAGCTGGGAATCGGCGGCGTTCTTCCTGGCCAATAACGGCTTCCGCGTGATCACCCATGACCGTCGCGGCCACGGCCGTTCGAGCCAGCCTTGGGACGGCAACGACATGGACCACTACGCCGACGACCTGGCGCAACTGATCGAAGCACTGGACCTGAAAAACATCATCCTGGCCGGTTTCTCGACCGGCGGCGGCGAAGTGGCGCGCTACGTCGGCCGCTACGGCACCAAGCGCATCGCCAAGCTGGGCCTGATCTCGGCCGTGCCACCGCTGATGCTGAAAACGGCTGACAATCCGGACGGCCTGCCGCTGGAAGTGTTCGACGGCATCCGCGCCGGCCAGGTCAAGGATCGCGGCCAGCTGTATCTGGACATCGCCTCGGGCCCGTTCTACAACTACAACCGTCCGGGCGCCAAACCATCGCAAGGTATTATCCAGGCGTGGTATTCGCAAGGCATGCAGGGTGGCTTCAAAAACACCTACGACTCGATCAAAGCCTTCTCGGAAACCGACTTCCGCGACGACCTGAAAAAGTTCGACAAGCCAACGCTGATCATCCACGGTGACGACGACCAGATCGTGCCGATCAAGGCCGCCGGCATCGCTTCGGCCAAGATCGTCAAAGGTTCGAAACTGATCGTGTACCCAGGCGCGCCGCACGGCCTGACCGATACGCACAAAGACAAGTTCAACAACGACTTCCTGGCCTTCGCCAAATCGTAAAGAACAAAGCCCCGCTCGCAAGCGGGGCTTTTCTATGCCAGACGGGCGCGGAAGAAGTCGATGGTCCGCTGCCAGGCTAGGTTGGCGGCAGCCTCGTCGTAACGTGGCGTGGTGTCGTTGTTGAAACCGTGCTCGCCCTGGTAGACGTAATGCTCGTACTTCACACCGGCGGCCTTCAACGCCGTCTCATAAGCTGGCCAGCCAGCGAGAATACGCTCATCCTTGCTGGCATCATGAATCAGCAACTGTGCCTTGATGCGTGGCACATCTTCCGCTTTCGGTTGCGAGCCGTAGAACGGTACGGCCGCCAGCAGATCCGGCATCTGCGTCGCAAGATAATTGGCGATCGCGCCGCCATAGCAAAAGCCCACCACGCCCAGCTTGCCGTTGCCCTCCGGCTGCTGCTTCAGCCACTGAGCGGCGGCGACGAAATCGGCGCGCGTCCTGGTCTGGTCCAGTTTGCCGAACAGTGCGCGTGCCTTGTCTTCATCGCCCGGATAGCCGCCCAGCGTATGCAGCGCATCCGGCGCAAAGGCGACAAAGCCATCCAGCGCAACACGACGCGCGATATCCTCGATATGCGGATTCAGGCCGCGGTTTTCGTGCACGACCAGCACCACTGGCAGCTTGCCCTTGGCGCTCGCCGGCGAGACAAGATACCCGCGCACTGTGCCATTGCCTTGCGGCGACGGCAGCTCGACATAGCGGGCGTTGAGCCGTTTATCATCCGGTGTCACCAGCGGCGCGGCAAAGCTCGGGCTCAGCGCAGTCAGCAGACCGGCGGCCGTCACGCCGCCCACCGCGTAACGCGTGGCCGACGCCAGGAAATCGCGCCGGCTGATGCCGCCGTGGACATACTGGTCGAACAGTTTCAGAACTTCCGGATCGAAATCGGCGGCGCTCTTGCGGGTCATCTTGCCTCTCCTTTAAAAGTAAAGATCAGGCAAGTGTAGCCCATCATCCGCGATATTCGCGGGATCATGTGGCGCATATGCGCCGGGAGCAGGTTCTGTCGACGTCCAGGTCAGCGGCAGTTCTCGATGGCGTTGGAGGACGGGTTATCCGTCTTGCGGCGGACGGATGCGGTGGACAATACACGCAGGATCGTGTCGCGCGGCACACCGTAAGCGGCCAGGTAGGCCCAGGCGGTCGCGGCGCCGCTGAGTGCCTCGATAACGATGGCTTGCTCTACCACTTGGGCAAATTGATGGTTAAGTCTTGGTTGCATGATTCTCACCTCGGGATCGAAAAACGCTCACGGGACTGGGTGAGAATCAGAAGTCACAGCAGGGCGCGATGGCTAGGCGCCAGTGACTACGTCAGGAGAAGTGACTATAGCAAGTTTTGGGAGCTGCACAATTTATCATTTCAATCATAAGAATGATCTGGATAGCAAAAGCAGCTGCTATACACCGCACCTTGCTTACTTGCGCCAATGGCGTGGAGCGTTTGAGCATCCGGCATCCAGAGCACCTATCAAGCGCGACTCATCGGTTCAGATAACAAAAAGCCCAGCCGGTGAGGGCTGGGCTAAATGCTGGTATTACTGGTGCCGGCTGCCGGTTTCGAACTGGCCACCTGATGATTACAAATCAACTGCTCTACCAAATGAGCTAAGCCGGCGTGACTTTTACGGGGCGAATTATACGCTATTTGATACGCGTAAGGGTGGGGCGGCCGCCCTTTTTGGGTGGGTCGGTATCGTCGCCCGGCATCTCCGGCGCGGCCGGTTTGGCCTCCGAGGACGATGGCGGCACGGCTGCCAGGACCGGTGCGGCCGGGGCGTCGTCGACGGCAGGGGCCGCCGCCGGGGACTGGCCCAGCTCCGGCTCGAACGCCATGCCCTGGCCGTTTTCGTTGGCGTAGATGGCCATCACGTTGCCGACCGGGATGTAGATTTCGCGCGAGACGCCGCCGAAGCGCGCGTGGAAGCGGATGCTGTCGTTGTCCATCTTCAGGCCCGAGGTGGCGCCGAAGCTGATGTTGAGCACGATTTCGCCGTTCTTGACGTATTCCATCGGCACCGTGGTGCCGGCGTCGACCTTGACGGCCAGGTAAGGCGTGTAGCCGCTGTCGGTGCACCATTCGTAGATGGCGCGCAGCAGGTAGGGCTTGGTTGAGATTTCAGGCATGGGATTCCAGACTGCGGTGAAACACGGCGCGCCGCCGGCCGGGGCCGGCCAACGCGCCGCAGTACTTCGACTAAACAGCCAGCGTCCGATTAACGGCGCATGACCTTTTCCGACGGCGTCAGCGCTTCGATGTAGGCCGGACGCGAGAAGATGCGCTCGGCGTACTTCATCAGCGGCGCGGCGGTCTTCGACAGTTCGATGCCGTAGTGGTCCAGACGCCACAGCAGCGGCGCCACCGCCACGTCCAGCATCGAGAACTCGTCACCGAGCATGTATTTGTTTTTCAGGAACAGCGGCGCCAGCGTGGTCAGGCGGTCGCGGATTTCCGCGCGCGCCTTGTCGTGGCTCTTGTCGTTGCCCTTGGCGCGCTCGCTTTCCAGCGTGTGCACGTGGACGAACAGTTCTTTTTCGAAGTTGAACAGCATCAGGCGGGCCCGCGCGCGCATCAGCGGGTCGGCCGGCATCAGTTGCGGGTGCGGGAAGCGCTCGTCGATGTACTCGTTGATGATGTTCGATTCGTACAGGATCAATTCGCGCTCGACCAGAATCGGCACCTGACCATAGGGATTCATGGTCGAGATATCTTCTGGCTTGTTGAACAGGTCGACATCGCGCACTTCGAAGTCCATGCCTTTTTCAAACAGGACCAGGCGGCAGCGTTGCGAGAATGGGCAGGTCGTGCCCGAGTAGAGAACCATCATGTTTATCGTTCCTTAGAAGAACAAAAGGGGGTGGGCCGCGAACGGATCACCCCATATCGGCCCGTCAATGCGGGCTTCGCAAAACAAGCGCCGTACTAGCCGGCGCTCTCGTCTATTTCACATCTTTCCAGAACGACGCGTTCAAGCGCCATGCCAGGAAGGCGAACACAGCCATGAACAACACGACTATGGCGCCCAGTTTTTTGCGGGTCTGCGCAGCAGGTTCCGCCATCCACTCCATGTAGCCGACCAGGTCGGCCACGGCAGTATCAAACTCCAATTTATCGAGTTTTACCCTTAGTGACCTGTTCAAATCCAGTGAACTGGTGAATCATTTTGCCATGTTCATGCGGATCGGGTACTTCTTTCATGACAGCTTTCTGTACGCCCTGCAACTCCCACAGCACATGCGGCATTGCCACATTGTTAACGACCATATTGTTCCAGCCGGTCGGGCGGGTGTCGTCCTTGTAGAAGGTGCGCAGATAGGTGTACAGGTAGTCGCTGCCGGTGCCGGCGCCAGACGCTTTCGCGCGCTGGATCACCGACAGGTCGGGCGGCACCACGCCAAACCATGCTTTCGCATCGCTCGGCTTCATGGTGGTGGTCATCATTTCGCCGACCTTTTCCCCGGTAAACAACAGATTGGCCTTGATCTGCTCCTCGCTCAAGCCCAGGTCTTTCAGGCGGTTGTAGCGCATGGAAGACGCATTATGACAGTTTAAACAGTAATTTACGAACAGTTTGGCGCCGTGCTGCAGCGCCGCCATGTTGTTGGAGCGGTCCGGCGCCTTGTCGAGGGCGATGCCGCCCTCGCTTGCGAAGGCCAGACCGGGCAAGAGTGCCAAAATGGCAAGCACGTGTTTCGGGAATTTCATGTGTTGTCCTTTATGTACTTTAGCGATCAGTGGCCTTTGTAGACCACGCGGTCCGGAACCTTCTTGAACGTGCCGGCGGCGCTCCACCACGGCATGAACAGGAAGAAACTAAAGTACAGCAGGGTGCACACTTGCGAGACGATGGTGCGGCCGTCGGTCGGCGCCAGCGTGCCGAGGTAGCCCAGCGTCAGGAACGACAGGAAGAACACGGCGTACACGTATTTGTGCCAGGTCGGCCGGTAGCGGATCGACTTGACCGGCGATTTGTCCAGCCACGGCAGGAAGGCCAGGATCACCACCGAGCCGCCGAAGAACACCACGCCCCAGAACTTGGCGTCGAGGATCTGCGGCAGCATGCCGATGATGGCCACCAGCGCGATCGCCGCGATGGCGATCTTGACCGGGCGCGCCAGGCGCGACTTGAGCCAGACGAACACCACGTAGGCGGCAACGAAGAACATCAGCACCCACATGAAGTCGGCGGTGGTGGCGCGCAGCACCGAGTAGAACGCGGTGAAGTACCAGGTGGGCGCGATGTGCAGCGGGGTCTTCAGCGAGTCGCCCGGCAGGAAGTTGTTGTACTCCAGGAAGTAGCCGCCCATTTCCGGCGCGAAGAACACCACCGTGCTGAAGATCAGCAGGAAGATCGAGACGCCGAACAGGTCGTGCACCGTGTAGTACGGGTGCGACGGGATCGAGTCGAGCGGGTGGCCGTCCGGGCCGAGGTTTTCCTTGACCTCGATGCCGTCCGGATTGCTCGAACCGACTTCGTGCAGCGCGATCAGGTGCGCCGCCACCAGACCCAGCAGCACCAGCGGGATGGCGATCACGTGGAACGCGAAGAAGCGGTTCAGCGTGGCGTCCGACACCACGTAGTCGCCGCGTATCCACAACGACAGGTCGGGGCCGATCAGCGGAATCGCGCCAAACAGGTTGACGATGACCTGCGCGCCCCAGTACGACATCTGGCCCCATGGCAGCAGGTAGCCGAAGAAGGCCTCGGCCATCAGGCACAGGAAGATGGCGAAGCCGAACAGCCAGATCAGCTCGCGCGGCTTGCGGTAGGAGCCGTACAGCAGGCCGCGGGTCATGTGCAGGTAGACGATGATGAAGAAGGCCGAGGCGCCGGTCGAGTGCATATAGCGCACCAGCCAGCCCCACGGCACTTCGCGCATGATGTATTCGACCGAGGCGAACGCCAGGTTGGCGTCCGGCTTGTAGTGCATGGTCAGGAAGATGCCGGTGACGATCTGCAGCACCAGCACCAGCATCGCCAGCGAGCCGAAGATGTACCAGAAGTTGAAGTTTTTCGGCGCGTAGTACTTGCCCCACTGGTCGTTCCACAGCTTGCTCAGGGGAAGCGGTCGTCGACCCAGCCCAGGGCTTTTTGTGCGGCCGGCGCGTCGGCCGGGAATTTGGTCTCCTTGAATGCCGCCATGTTATGCCTCGCCTTTCTCGTCTTTACCGATGACCAGCTTGGTGTCGCTCAAAAACATATAGCGCGGCACCTGCAGGTTGTCCGGCGCCGGCTTGTTCTTAAATACACGGCCAGCCATGTCGAAAGTCGAGCCATGGCAAGGGCAGAGGAAGCCGCCTTCCCAGTCGTCCGGCAGCGACGGCTGCGGACCGGGGGCGAACTTCGACGAGGGCGAACAGCCGAGGTGCGTACAGATGCCGACCGCGACCAGGATTTCCGGCTTGCGCGAGCGCCATTCGTTGCGGGCGTATTCGGGGGTGAATTCTTCGGGGTTGCGTTTCGATTCGGCGTCGGCCACCTTGCCGTCGGTCTTTTTCAGCGACGCGATCATTTCCGGCGTGCGCTTGATGATCCAGACCGGCTTGCCGCGCCACTCGACGGTGGTCATTTCGCCGGCGTTGAGCGTGGAGATGTCCACTTCGACCGGTGCGCCGGCCGCCTTGGCGCGCTCCGACGGCTGGAAGGTACTTACCAATGCGCCGGCGGTGGCCAAGCCTACCACGCCGCCTGCCGCGCCGGTCGCGACCAATATGCCGCGACGGCCCGAATCGACCTGCTTTTCGTTACTCATACAAACCCCAATCAGTCAAAGTGCGAACAAAATCTTGCGAACTGTGTACCAACCTGAATGCTGAAAACTTGATAAAGCACGAAATCGAGCAACCTTACCTTAGAAGGTATGCGCGATGCAACTCTTTACACCAACGTTGCCCGATTCCCAAGTTTGTCCAGGTTCTACACCGTTCCCGCTGCGATGATAGGGGCTAGGGTAGTGAGCCGAAATTGATGTAGGTCAATTTATAGCGTAATTCGGCTTGTAAATGCGTAAAACAGCAAGGGTGTTTGGATTCCAATTGAAAAAATAGTATGATCCAAGCGCAGTTTTGTTCACAATTGACCACACCGGCGAGGATAAGAATATGGCAATGATGAAGGAATTTAAAGAATTCGCGATGAAGGGCAATGTGGTCGACCTGGCGGTCGGCGTGATCATCGGCGGCGCCTTCGGCAAGATCGTCGACTCGCTGGTGGCCGACATCATCATGCCGCCGATCGGCAAGCTGTTCGGCGGGCTGGACTTCGCCAACTACTACCTGCCGCTCAACGGCCAGGCGGCCAACCTGAGCCTGGCGGAGGCGAAAAAGCTCGGCGCCGTGTTCGCCTACGGGAATTTTGCTACTATCCTGCTGAACTTTATCATCCTGGCGTTTGTGATCTTCCAGATGGTGCGGCTGATGAACAAGGCGCGCACCTTGGGCCACAAGCAGGACGAGGCGGCCGCCGCGGCCGCGCCGCCGCCGCCGCCGCCGGAAGATATCGTGCTGCTGCGGGAAATCCGCGATTCCCTGAAAAAATAACTGATAGAGCCGCCCTCCGAGGCGGCAGGCTGGACTGCGATGCGACGACTCTGGTTATTGTTTGCGCAAACGGTGACTGTCGTATTGGCACTGTATTTCGTCTACAAGGCAACGGGCATGGAGCGCCCGGCGCCGGTGCGCGTGCAGCAAATGGGCAGTACCGACCATCCGGCGGCGATGCTGGAGGCCGGGCCGTCCAAGCCACCGCTGACGGCCGGCGGCTCCTACCGCGCGGCGGCCGCGCGCGCCATGCCGGCGGTGGTCAACATCATCACCAGCAAAAAGCCCAAGCGCGGCAAGCATCCGCTGCTGCGCGATCCCTTCTTTAAAAAATTCTTCGGCGAGCGCGAGGACAGCGACGACGAGGATTCCAGCCTCGGCTCGGGTGTCATCGTGTCCGGCCAGGGCTATATCCTGACCAATAACCACGTGGTCGAGGCGGCCGACGAAATCGAGGTGGTGCTGGCCGACGGCCGCAAGGCCGCCGCCAGGCTGGTCGGCACCGATCCGGAAACCGACCTGGCGGTGATCAAGATCACGCTCGACAAGCTGCCGGTGATCGTGCTCGGCCAGGCCGAGCAAGCCCAGGTCGGCGACGTGGTGCTGGCCATCGGCAACCCGTTCGGCGTCGGCCAGACGGTCACCATGGGCATCATCTCTGCGCTGGGGCGCAACAACCTGCACATCAACCATTTCGAGAACTTCATCCAGACCGACGCCGCCATCAACTTCGGCAACTCGGGCGGGGCGCTGGTCGACACCAGCGGCAACCTGCTGGGCATCAACTCGGCGATTTACTCGCAGAGCGGCGGTTCGGTCGGCATCGGCTTCGCGATTCCGGTGTCGACCGCCAAGAACGTGATGGAAGCCATCATCAAGACCGGCCACGTGGTGCGCGGCTGGATCGGCGTGGAAAGCCAGGAGATCACGCCCGAGCTGGCGGACAGCTTCGGCCTGCAGCGCCAGAGTGGCGCCATCATCGCCGGCGTGGTGCGCCATGGCCCGGCCGACAAGGGCGGCATCAAGCCCGGCGACATCCTGCTGACGGTGGACGGCAAGCCGGTGACCGACACCAACAATATGCTGAACCTGATCGCCCAGCTGACGCCGGGTGAAAAAGCTAAAATGACGGTCCTGCGTAAAAACAAGGAAACCACGCTGGACGTCACGGTCGGCAAGCGGCCGGCCAACCCGAAATAAGGAACACAATGCATCTGCGCGACCTGACCCAATACCTGCGTGAGCTGGAAGACAACAACAACCGTCCGTGGTTCATCATGAACAAGCCGCGCTACGATATCTTGCGCGAGGAATTCCTGCAGGTGGTGACGCAGATGATTGCCGAACTCGGCAAGTTCGACGCGCAGGTCAAGTTCAGCAATCCGAAGAAGGCGATGTTCCGCATCAACCGCGACGTCCGCTTCGCGCACGACAAGCGGCCGTACAAGACGCGCTTCTCGGCCGCCGTGGCGCCGAACGATATGCGGCGCCCGAGCAAGGCCGGCGGCCCGACCTATTACATGCAGATCGACGGCAGCGGCCGCATGCTGTTCGGCGCCGGCGAGTACATGCCGCCGCCGCACCGGCTGAAGGCGCTGCGCCAGCACATGGTCGACGACGCGGCCGGCTTCCGCAAGGTGCTCAAGAACAAGAAGCTGGTGGCCACGTATGGCGACATCCAGAACGAGGGCAAGCTGATGCGTCCGCCGAAGGGATTCGACCCGGAGCATGAGCACATCGAGTACATCAAGCTCAAAAGTTTCTTCATCTGGACCGAGATCGCGCTGCCGCTGAACCAGCCGGACAAGCTGGTGCCGATGCTGGCCGCCGGCCTCAAGGACGCCTATCCGCTGGTGCAGTGGATGCGCGAGGCCAAGTCGGAAGAGCCGGCCGAGGCGTAGCCGCGCCGCCGCCGTCATTCCCGCCTGCGCGGGAATGACGGGGTTATTCGCCGCGCGGGTCGCGCGACAGCAGGCGCGCGACCATCGCTTGCGGCTGGTCGCCGTCGAACAGCACGCCGGCCACGGCGTTGGTGATCGGCATCTCGACGCCCAGCCTGGCCGCCAGCTCGCGCACGGCCTTGGCGCACGGCACGCCTTCCGCCACATGGCCCAGCTCCTGCACGATGACGTCCAGCGGCTTGCCTTGCGCCAGCCCGAGGCCGACGCGGCGGTTGCGCGACAGGTCGCCGGTGCAGGTCAGGATCAGGTCGCCCATGCCGGTCAGGCCCATGAAGGTGTCGTTCTTGCCGCCCAGCGCCACGCCGAGGCGGGTGATTTCCGCCAGTCCGCGCGTGATCAGCGCGGCGCGCGCGTTGAGGCCGAGGCCGAGGCCGTCGGCGGCGCCGGTGGCGATGGCCAGCACGTTTTTCACCGCGCCGCCGACTTCGACGCCAACCAGGTCTTCGCTCGAATAGACGCGCATATTGCCGCCGTGCGCGGTTTCCACCACGCAGGCGCGCAGCGCGGCCGAGTCGGAGGCGATGGTCAGCGCGCACGGCAGGCCCTTGGCCACCTCCTGCGCGAACGACGGCCCGGACAGCGCGCCGCCGGCCACCGCCTCGCCCAGCACTGCGCGCACGATCTGGTGCGGCAGCAGGCCGGTGTCGTATTCAAAGCCCTTGCACAGCCAGACCACGTTCGGGATCGGCCGTCCTTTGAGCTGGCCCAGCAGCGGGCGCAGGCCGGCCACCGGGCAGGCGGCGATCAGCAGGCTGCCGGGCGCGGCCACGTGGGCCAGGGCGGCGTCGAAGTCGGTCGCCACCTGCAGCCGTTCCGGGAAGGCATAGCCGGGCAGGTAGCCGGCGTTGACGCGGGCGCGGCCCATTTCGCGCAGCGCGGCGGCGTCGCGGCCCCACAGCAGCACGTCGTGGCGCTGGGCCAGCGCCATGGCCACGGCCGTGCCCCAGGCGCCTGCGCCGAGCACGCTCACCTGGCGGACCGCGCCCGCCTGTTTGCTAGTGTTTTCTTGCATGGGATCTCATCCGGCGCGCGGGAGTGCGCCGCTACGGCAATTATATGCCCCAGACCTCGGTTTGTTTGACGAAACCGACCAGGCCGTCGCGGTGACGGACCTTGACCCAGCCGCCGGCCACCGATTCGCTCAGTTCCAGCAGCACGCCCTTGTCGGCGGTAAACACCGCTGCGGCGGCGTCGTCCGGCGTGGCGCGGATTTTCAGATTGGCGGTCTTGACGATGACGGTGCGCTTGGCGCTCAGGCCCTTGGCCTCGGTCCACGCCAGCTCGCCGTTGACGTCGCGTACTTTCAGCCATTCGCCATAGGCCAGCACCACTTCCAGCGGGGCGCCGCGCGGCACAACGAACAGCTTGCCCCCTTGGTCGATGGCGCGTCGTACAGGATGACCGGTGCGGCGCCGACCGATTTGAAATCGTATGCCTGGCTGCCGGCAGCGGCCAGCGTCATGGTCAGAGCAGCGATCAAACGGGGAAATGTCATGGCTTACCTTGAAAATGAAACTGCCGCCGGACTGCTTGCCCGGCGGCACGATATTGCTTTACAGCTTAGTGGGTCGCGTCAGCGGCTGGCGCCTGGGCGGCAGCTTCGGCGATCGCCTGTTGACGCTGCTGGTAGAACACTTCGAAGTTGATTTCCGCCAGGTGCACCGGCGGGAAGCCGGCGCGGGTGATGACGTCGGCGATGTTCGAGCGCAGGTACGGGTAGACGATGTTCGGGCAGCCGATGCCCAGCAGCGGGTCCAGCTGGTCGGCTGGAATGTTGCGGGCTTCGAAGATGCCGGCTTGCTTGCCTTCTACCAGGAAAGCCACCTTGTCTTTGACTTTGGCGGTCACGGTGATGGTGACGGTCGATTCGAAGATACCGTCAGCCAGTGGCTCGGCGCCAACGTCCAGCGCGACTTCGATGGTCGGGGCTTCCTGTTCCAGGAAGATCGCCGGCGAGTTTGGTTGCTCCAGCGACAGATCTTTCAGGTAGACGCGTTGGATTTGGAATACTGGTTGCAGATTTTCTTCAGACATGGAACGCTTTCGTTGTAGTTTCGATGATGTTTGCTTGGTATGGCTAGAAGACAGCGCAAATCAAACGCGAAGGCAATTGTATCAAAACCATTATGGATTTAAAGGTTTTACCGCCCCGCGTTGTATTATGAGGTGCGTTAGCCATTTAACAAGGGGCCAGCCCCCGGCTTGATCCAGCGCATACAAGTCGTCGAAACCGCCGACATGGGTGTCGCCGATGTAGATTTGCGGCACGGTGCGGCGGCCGGTCTTCTGCATCATGGTCACGCGTTGCTCCGGGTCGAGGTCGACGCGGATCTTCTTCAGGCCGGTCACACCCTTGGACTCCAGCAGGCGCTCGGCGCGGATGCAGTACGGGCAGACGGCGGTGGTGTACATAATTACTTCGGCAGTCATGGCGACCTCCTGTGTTATTTGGCCAGCGGCAGGCCGGCTTTTGCCACGCGGCAACGCCACCTTCCAGGTTGACCACATCGGCGAAGCCCGCCTTGCCCAGTTTGGCGGCGGCGGACGAGGCGCGCGCGTCGGTCTTGCCGACCACGATCAGGCTGCGGCTTTTGAACTTGGCCAGTTCGCCGATGCGCGTGTCGAGTTCGGCCAGCGGGATGTTCTTGGCGTCAGGCAAGTGGCCCTCGGCATAGTCCTTGGCGTCGCGTACATCCACTATGGTGGCTTTGCCGCGATTTATCAACATGGTGATGTCTTGCGGGCTGCCGCGCTTGCCGCGCACCGTCAGCGAGGGCCACAGCAGGGCGCCAGCCGAAACCAGCACGATGGCGATCAGAAAAATGTTATCAATGAAGAATTTCACAGGAATCCAATGGTTGAACTGAATGCGCGCATTATAAAATAGAAGCTGTAAGTATTCTCAATGCACCGGTTTTCCAACTTTTCTGAAAAGATAGATATGTACAAAATCGTTTTCATGCGCCACGGCGAATCCACCTGGAACCTGTCGAACCGCTTCACCGGCTGGACCGATGTCGACCTGACCGAGAAAGGCATCAACGAGGCCAGGCAGGCCGGCAAGCTGCTCAAGGACGGCGGCTACACCTTCGACCTGGCCTACACCTCGGTGCTGAAGCGCGCGGTGCGCACGCTGTGGCTGGCGCTGGACGAGATGGACATGATGTATCTGCCGATCAAGAACGACTGGCGCCTGAACGAACGCCACTACGGCGCGCTGCAGGGCCTGGACAAGGGCGAGACCGCCGCCAAGTACGGCGACGAGCAGGTGCTGGTCTGGCGCCGCAGCTACGACACGCCGCCGCCGGCGCTGGAAGCCAGCGACGAGCGCGCCTCGTTCAACGACCCGCGCTACGCCGGCCTGAGCAAAGAGCAGATCCCGCTGACCGAATGCCTGAAGGACACCGTGGCGCGCGTGGTGCCGGTGTGGGACGAGGAAATCGCCCCGGCCATCAAGGCTGGCAAGAAGATCATCATCTCGGCCCACGGCAACAGCCTGCGCGCGCTGATCAAGATGCTGGACGGCATCAGCGACAGCGATATCGTCGGCCTGAACATTCCTAACGGCACGCCGCTGGTCTACGAGCTCGACGAGAACCTGAAGCCGATCCGTCACTACTACCTCGGTGACGCCGACGCCATCGCCGCCGCCCAGGCGGCTGTCGCCAACCAGGGCAAGGCCAAGTAATTTGTCATCCAAGTTCCGCCACGTAGCAGCGTTGCTGCTGATGCTGTCGCTCGGCGCCGCGGGGCTCGCCTCCGCCGCGCCGTTCGGCAAGACCACCAACCGCAGCAAGCAGAAAGCGGCGGCCGAGGCCGAGCGCGCCGGCTTGCAGCAGAAGTTGTCCGCGCTGAAGAAGGACATCAGCAAGACCGAGAGCGCCAAGGACGACGCCGCCGACACGCTGGCCGAGTCGGAACAGGCGATCTCGGACGCCAACCGCGCGCTGCGCGACCTGCAGCAGGAGCAGGGCGAGACCAACGTCAGGCTGAAGGAGCTGTCGGCCGAGCACGACCGGCTGGCGGCCACGGTCGACCAGCAGAAGCATCAGCTGTCCACGCTGCTGCGCGAGCAATACGTGGCCGGCAACGAGGACCGCATCAAGCTGCTGCTGTCCGGCGACAATCCCAACCGCATCAACCGCGAGCTGCAAATGCTGGCCTACGTCTCGCAGGCACAGGCGCGGCTGCTGGAGTCGCTGCGCAGCAACCTCAAGGCCGTCGAGGTCAACCAGGAGGAGGCGCAGAACGCCAAGGATGAACTGGAAGAAATTGCCCAGGAGCAGTTGCAACAAAAAGCCCGGCTGGAACAGGAAAAAGGCCGGCGCGCCGCCTTGCTGGCCACCTTGTCGAAAAAGCTGGTGTCGCAGCGCAAGGAAGCCGGCAGCCTGGAGAAGGACGAGCAGCGCATGGCCGGCCTGGTCGACAAGCTCAACAAGCTGATCGCCGAGCAGGCCGCCGCCGCGGCGGCCGAGAAGAAGCGCCAAGAACAGATCGCCGCCGCCAAGGCCGCCAAGGCCAAGGCCGACGCCGAAGCGCGCGCGCTGGCCAGGGCCAGGGCCGAGGCCGAGCGCAGGCGCCTGGCGGCAAACCAGAACAAGTCGGGTGCCATCAAGCCGGCCCAGCCGCCGGCGCCGAACCCGGCCGACGCCATCGACAACGACGAGCCGCCTGCCAAGGTCGCGGCCGTCAAGCCGGCGCCGGTGGAGGACACGCCGCCGCCGGCCAGGGCGGCCGACATCGCGCTGGCCCCGGCCGCGCCGGCCGGCGCCTTCGCCGCGCTCAAGGGCCAGCTGCGCGCGCCGGTCAGCGGCAAGATCGCCGCCCGCTTCGGCGCCAAGCGCGGCGACGGCCCCAGCTGGAAGGGCGTGTTCATCCGCACCAGCGAGGGCGCCGACGTGCACGCCGTGGCCGGCGGCCGGGTGGTGTTTGCCGACCGGCTGCGCGGCTTCGGCAACCTGATCATTGTGGACCACGGCGGCCAATACATGAGTATCTACGGCAATAACCAGTCGCTGCTGAAACGCGCCGGCGACATCGTCAAGGCCGGCGACGCCATCGCCAGCGCAGGTAACAGCGGCGGCAACGAGGAATCGGGGCTATACTTTGAACTTCGCCATCAGGGCGCAGCATTCGATCCGGCTGGCTGGGTCAAGTTTTAAGGTTCGCGGAAAAACATGGGCAACAAAGTCAAGAGCATCGGCCTGATCGGCCTCGGTATGGTGGCTGGTGTTGCCGCCTCGTTCCAGTTTTCCGCCATCGCGCAAAAGATCACGGCCGCGCCGCTGCCGCTGGAGGAATTGCGCCAGCTGTCCGACGTGTTCGGCCTGATCAAGACCGACTACGTTGAAACCGTCGACGACAAGAAGCTGCTGACGGAAGCCATTTCCGGCATGGTGTCCTCGCTCGACCCGCACTCGGTCTACCTCGACAAGAAAGCCTTCCGCGAAATGCGCGAGACGGTGGCCGGCAAATTCGTCGGCATCGGCGTCGAGGTCGGGCTGGAGGACGGCTATATCAAGGTGGTGTCGCCGATCGAGGACACGCCGGCGTTCAAGGCCGGCATCAAGGCCGGCGACCTGATTACCCGCATCGACGGCACGCTGATCAAAGGCTCGTCGCTGGACGAATCGGTGAAGAAGATGCGCGGCGAGCCGCACTCGAAGGTCAGCGTCACCATCAGCCGCAAGGACGAGGACAAGCCGCTGGTGTTCAACATCACGCGCGAGGAAATCCGCGTGCAGAGCGTCAAGGCCAAGATCGTCGAGCCGGGCTATGCGTGGGTGCGCATCTCGCAGTTCCAGGAACCGACCCTCGACGACATGGCCAGGAAGGTCGCCGCGCTGTACCAGCAGAACCCGCACATCAAGGGCCTGGTGCTGGACCTGCGCAACGATCCGGGCGGCGTGGTGCCGGGCGCGATCGGCGTCTCGGCCGCCTTCCTGCCGAAGGACTCGGTGATCGTCTCCACCAACGGCCAGCTGCCGACGTCCAAGGAAACCTTCTACGGCCGCCAGGAATTCTACGCGCCGCGCGCCAAGAGCGATCCATTGGCCAGGCTGCCGGCCGCGTTGAAGGACGTGCCGATGGTGGTGCTGGTCAACGCCGGTTCCGCCTCGGCCTCGGAAATCGTCGCCGGCGCGCTGCAGGACTACAAGCGCGCCACCATCATGGGCCAGCAGACCTTCGGCAAGGGCTCGGTGCAGACGCTGCGCCAGCTCACCGCCGATACCGCCGTCAAGCTGACCACCGCCCGCTACTACACGCCGAAGAACCGCGCCATCCAGGCGCGCGGCATCACGCCCGACCTGCTGGTCGACGAAACCGCCGAAGGCGATGGCCTGAACCGCCTGCGCGTGCGCGAGGCGGACCTGCAAAAACACCTTGGCAACGACAAGGAGCCGGAAGGCGAGGCCAAACGCGATGTGCTGGAAGATGAGCAGCGCATCGCCGCGCTGGCGAAGAAGTACAAGCCGGTGGAATTCGGCTCCAAGGATGACTTCCAGCTGAAACAGGCGCTGAACCACTTCAAGGGCTTGCCGGTCCAACTGTCGAAAGCCGAGGCCAGGCCGGCCAGCGACGTCGGCGAAACCAAGCCCGATACCACGCCGAAGCCCGATACCAAAGCCAAATAACCCGGTGCGCGACGCCGCGTAGAGAAGATGGACGACTCACAACTGCTGCGCTATTCGCGCCACATCCTGCTGGACCAAATCGGCATCGAGGGCCAGCAAAAGCTGCTCGACGCGCACGCGCTGGTGATCGGCGCCGGCGGCCTCGGTTCGCCGGCCGCCATGTACCTGGCCTCGGCCGGCGTCGGCCACATCACGCTGGTCGACGACGACACGGTCGACCTGACCAACCTGCAACGCCAGATCGCCCACACCACGCAGCGGGTCGGCCAGCCCAAGGCGGCGTCGGCGCGCGTCACGCTGGCGCAGATCAATCCCGACATCACCGTCACCGCCTTGCAGGAGCGCGTCGACGACGCCCGCCTGGCCGAACTGGTGGCGCGGGCCGACGTGGTGCTCGACTGCACCGACAACTTCGCCACGCGCCACGCCGTCAACCGCGCCTGCGTGGCGGCCGGCAAGCCGCTGGTGTCCGGCGCGGTGATCCGCTTCGACGGCCAGGTCAGCGTGTTCGATCCGCGCGGCGGCGGGCAGCCCTGCTATTCCTGCCTGTTCCCGCAGGATCAGAAGTTTGAAGATGTGGCCTGTTCCACCATGGGCGTGTTCGCGCCGCTGGTGGGCGTGGTCGGCGCCATGCAGGCGGCCGAAGCGCTCAAGCTGTTGATGGGCATCGGCCAGTCGCTGGCCGGGCGCCTGCTGATGTTGGACGGTTTATACATGGAATGGACCAGCATAGGCGTCGGCCGCAATGGCGCCTGCCCGGTCTGCGCGGATAAAAAATAAAGGGGAACGATCTTGCTGATGAAACGACTCGCCGTAATTCCACTGGCGCTGGCCGCCGCCTTTGGCGCCCAGGCCGCCACCACCACCAGGTACCTGATCATTTCGGAAAACCAGAAGCAGATCGGCGAGCAGGTCGTCGAACACCAGGACGATGGCCTGACCAAGGTGCGCTTCATTTACAAGGACAATGGCCGCGGCCCGGAACTGAGCGAGCAATTCCGCCTCGGCGCGGACGGCACCATGACCGAATACGCGGTCCAGGGCAACTCCACCTTCGGCGCCGTGGTCGATGAGCGGTTCAGCCGCAAGGGCGACCGCGCCGAGTGGAAGTCCACCAGCGAACAAGGGCAGAAGACCGTCAGCGGCGCCGCCGCCTACCTGCCGCTGAACAGTTCTTTCGAAGTGGCCTCGGTGGCGATCGCCGCGCTGGCCAAGGCGCCGGATGGCAAGCTGCCGCTGCTGCCATCGGGCACGCTGTCGCAGCGCGAGCTGGAACAGGTGGAAGTGAGCAGCGCCACCGGCCAGAAACAGACGGTGCGCCTGCTGGCGCAAACCGGCGTCGGCCTGTCGCCGTCGTTCTACTGGGCCACCAGCGGCGCGCAACCGCGCCTGTTCGGCGTCATCATCCCCGGCTTCGCCAGCATGCTGGAAGAGGGTTGGCAGGGCGCCGCGCCGGCGCTGGCCGCGCGCCAGAAGGCCGCCGAGCAGCAGATGCTGACCGACGCCGCCGCCAAATTGCAGCATCCGCTCACCGGCCTGACCGTGGTGCGCAACGCCCGCATCTTCGACAGCGACAAGGCCAGCGTCGGCCAGCCGTCCGATATCTATGTGCTGCGCGGCCGCATCACCGCCGTGCAGCCGGCCGGCTCGCCGGTGCGCGAGGCCGATAACGTGATCGACGCCGCCGGCCGTATCGTGCTGCCAGGCCTGTTCGACCTGCACGGCCACGTCGACCGCTGGTCCGGCGCGCTGAATATGTCGACCGGCGTCACCAGCGTGCGCGACATGGGCAACGACAACAAGCAGCTGCAGGCGATGCTGGACGAAACCGCCGCCGGCAAGCTGCTGGCGCCGCAGGTGGTCCCGGCCGGCTTCCTCGAAGGTGAAAGCCCGTTCAGCGCCAATAACGGTTTCGTCATCAAGGATTTGAAGGAAGCCCGGGACGCCATCGACTGGTACGCGGAACGCGGCTACCCGCAGCTGAAGATTTATAACTCCTTCCCGAAAGCCATCCTGAAGGACACGGTGGCGTATGCGCACAGCTGCGGCATGCGCGTGTCCGGCCACATTCCGGCCGGGCTGCGCGCACAGGAGGCGCTGGACGCCGGCTACGACGAGATCCAGCACATCAACCAGGTGCTGCTGAATTTCCTGGTCAAACCGGACACCGAAACCCGCAACCTGAACCGCTTCGTGCTGCCGGCCGAGAAGGTGGCGGATCTCGACTTCAACGCCAAGCCGGTGAAGGACTTCGTCGCCTACCTGGCGAAGAAGCAGATTTCGATCGACCCGACGCTGGCCACCTTCGCCTTCCTCAAGCAGCGCGACGGCGACATGAACGAGCCGTATGCGGCGGTGGCGGCGCACATGCCGCCCGACGTGGCGCGCGGCTTCAAGGTCGGCACCATGAAGATCGACGGCGACGCGCAGCTGAAGCGCTACGAGAAGTCCTACGCCAAGATGGTGCAGTTCGTCGGCATCATGTACAAGGCCGGCGTGCCGATCGTGGCCGGCACCGACGATATTCCCGGTTTTACGCTGCATTCGGAGCTGGCGCTGCTGGTCAAGGCCGGCCTGACGCCGGCGCAGGCCTTGCAGGTGGCCACGCGCAACGGCGCGCGCTACACCCGCACCAGCAATGACCGCGGCAGCATTACGCCCGGCAAGCTGGCGGACATCGTGCTGGTGGACGGCGATCCGACCAAAAACATCGAGGACGTGCGCAAGGTGTCGGCGGTGATCACGCGCGGTTTCGTCATCTACCCGAGCGAGATCGACGCGGCACTGGGCATCGCGCCGTTTGTCGCCGAGGCGCCGAAAGTGATCAAGGCCGCAATGCCGGTCGCCGCTTACGGCGGCAGCAACGATGGCGCGCGCGCCCGCATCGAGGCGAGCGCTCGTAAACTACGACTGAAGCGTAAGGTCTTGTAAAGAAACTGTCATATTAAGCGCTCATTAAGCGCCAAAGAGGATAAATCACGGCGAAATGTCGCCATCGCCGTGATTCCGCCTTATACTCTGCACTCTTTAAATTTGTTATCAGATTATGAAAAAGCTTTCCCTTCGCAGCCGCGCCGCGCAACGTGTTCAACGCGGCTTTACGCTGATTGAAATCATGGTGGTCGTGGTCATCATGGGCGTGCTGGCCGCGCTGGTGGTGCCCAAGCTGCTGAACCGCGCCGGCGAATCGAAGATCGCCGCCGCCAAGGTCGATATCGCCACCATCATGCAGGCGCTGAAGCTGTACAAGCTGGATAACCAGCGCTACCCGACCACCGAGCAGGGCTTGCAGGCGCTGATCGAGAAGCCGACCGGTGGCCCGGCCGCCAACGGCTGGAAGGCCGGCGGCTATGTCGAGAAAATGCCGAAAGACCCGTGGGGCAATCCGTACCAGTACCTGTCGCCAGGCGTAAAGGGCGAGGTCGACGTGTTCTCCTACGGCGCCGACGGCCAGCCGGGCGGCAGCGGCGACGACGCCGACATCGGTTCCTGGGACAACTGATCACTGACGGGACGAGGCATCATGGGCGCGGGCCAGCGTGGCTTCACGCTGATTGAACTGCTGGTGGTGATGGTCATCCTGGGCGTCACGCTGGGGGTGGTCACGCTCAGCGCCTCGCCCAGCCAGAAGCAGTCCTTGCAGCAGGACGCCAAGCGCATCGCCCTGCTGCTGCAACTGGCGCGCGACGAGGCGATCGTGCGCAACCGCCAGATCGCCTTTGAGGCCAGCAGCGACAATTACCGCTTCATGATCCGCAACGATAACAAGCAGTGGGAACAGGTGACGCAGGACGACCTGCTGCGCGAGCGCGAATTCAAGCGCGCGCCGGTGACGCTGCTGCTCGATCCGGCGCCGGCGCTGCCGGAGCCCACGCTGCGCATCATCTTCGGCCGCGAACCGGTCGACAAACCCTTTGTGCTGACCATGGCCGCCGACGACGGCAACAGCGTCGCCATCCGCGCCGACGGCATCGGCCATTTCACGGTGGACTGATATGCGGCGCCGCTCCTCCCGAGGATTCACCATGCTGGAAGTGCTGGTCGCGCTGATGATCGTGGCCACCGCGCTGATCGCGTCGCTGCGTGCGGTCGGCAGCCTGACCGCCAACAGCGACGGCCTGCGCGCCAATATGATGGCCACCTGGTCGGCCGAGAACCGGCTGGTGCAAATGCGCCTGTCGCGCGTGTTCCCGCCGATCGGCAAGACCACCTCCGAATGCCCGCAGGGCGATCTGCAACTGATGTGCGAGGAAGAAGTCATCGCCAGCCCGAATCCGCGCTTCCGCCGCGTCGAGGTCAGCGTGTATGAGGCCAGCAATCCGGAGCGCCGCATCATCAAGCTGGTCCAACTGGTATTGAATTCGCCATGACCTCACGCGCGCGCGGCTTTACGCTGATCGAACTGCTGCTGGCCATCTTCATCCTGGCGATGATGGCGGTGCTGGGCTGGCGCGGACTGGATAGCATCGTCCGTTCGCGCAGCACGCTGACCTCGGACATGGACCAGACGCGCGGCCTGCAACTGGCTTTCGCGCAGATGCAGAGCGACTGCGCCAACCTGGCCGGCAGCGACCTGCTGCACGGCCGCGCCTTCGTGCAGGCGGAAGACAATCGCATCACGCTGGTGCGCATGGTACTGGCCGAGAACCAGCCGACGCGCTTGCAGGTGGTGTCCTACCGCGTCAACGCCGATGGCGTGCTGACGCGGCGCGAATCGAACGCCACGCGCGAGCTGGCGCAGCTGGACAACCTGTGGCAGGCGGCGCTCAGCGACGCCGATACCGCCGGCTCGGTGGCCTTGCAGCACAATGTGCACGGCATGGCGATGCGGCTGTGGGTGCCGGACGCCAGCGCCGGCCAGATTCAGAGCGCCGCCAATGCCGGCAACTGGCGCCAGGCGGCTGGCGTCAGCACCGCCCGCAGCACGGCGACGGTCGCCGCGGGGGCCGCCGCCGTGCCGACCGGCCTGGAAGTGTCGCTGTCGCTGCAAGCGCCAGGCGGTGCCGATGGTGAAGGCTTTCCTGCTGGGGGCACTGTGAAGCTGAAACGGCAAAAAGGCGTTGCCATCATCACGGCGCTGCTACTCAGCACGCTGGCCGTCACCATCGTCACCAGCCTGTTCTGGCTACAGCAGGTGCAGGTGCGCTCGATGGAGAACCAGCGCCTGCAATTGCAGACGCGCTGGATACTGCGCGGGGCGCTGGACCTGAGCCGCCTGATCCTCAACCAGGACTTCATCGATTCGCAAACCATCACCCGGCTCGATGGCGTGTGGGCCACGCCGCTGGAAGAAACCCGGCTGGACGATTACGTCGAGCGCGAGCGCCTGCAGGGCGAGAATTTCAACGCCACGCTGTCCGGCCGCATGACGGATGCGCAGGCGCGCTACAATCTAGGCAATCTGGCGCAGGGCAAGCAAATCCAGACGGCCGAGGTGGAAGTGTTTGCGCGGCTGCTGAGCAACCTGCGGCTCGACAGCGGCCTGGCGCAGAATGTGGCCAGCATGGTGGCGCAATCGAATACCGTGGCGGTGCCGCAGCAAGAGCAGGCCGGCAGCAATGAGCCGATGGGCATGGTGCGGGTGGAAGACCTGCTGGCGGTCAGCGGCTTCACGCCGCAGGCCATCGAGCAGCTGCGCGATTATGTGATCGTGCTGCCGGCCAGCCCGGTGTCGGTGAATGTGAACACGGCGCCGGCCGAGGTGTTGTCGGCGCTGGTGCCGGGACTGTCGCTGTCGGATGCGGCAGCGATGGTCAGCGCGCGCAAGACGGTGTACTACCGCAGCAAGGCCGAGTTCCAGGCGCTGTACCAGGTGGCCGGCAAGACGATTACGGCGGCGTGGGATGTGCGCAGCGACTACTTCCTGGCCTACAGCCGGGTAAAGCTGGACCGCGCCTCGCTGGAGACGCAGTCCTTGCTGGCGCGCCGCGCCAGGCAACCCATCACGTCGGTGGCATGGATACGGGAATACTAGAACAGCGATGAACGAAAGCGAGATCCTTTGACTACACTATTTATCCGCTATCCGGCCAGGGCCAGCGTCGACAGCGGCGCGGCGCAGAGCTGTCCGTTCGCGCTGGTGGGTGACGGGGGCAACCTGCTGCAGCAGGGCGTTGCACCGCTGGGCAACCTGACCGACATGGTGGCCTCGGCGCGCCGCGTCACGCTGCTGCTGGCGGCGTCGGACGTCACGCTGCTGCGGGTGAAAACGCCGCCGCTGTCGTCCGCCAAGCTGAAGGCCGCGCTGCCGGCGCTGGTGGAGGAGCATGTGCTGGGCGATCCGGCCGATTGCGTGCTGGCCGCCGGCGCCGCCGACGCGCAAGGCATGCGCACCGTCGCCGTGGTGCAGCGCGCGTGGCTGGAAGTGCTGGTCAAGGCGCTGGTGGCGCAGGGCGCGCAGTCGGTAGCGGCGGTGCCGTCGCAACTGAGCCTGCCGTTCCAGCCGGGCGCCGTGTCGGCCGCACTGGTGCCGGGCGACGCCGGCTACGACCTGGTGATGCGCCAGTCGCAGTTCGAAGGCCTGGGCATGACGCTGCCGGCGCAGCCGCAGGCCGCGTTGCAGACGCTGCGCGTGCTGGCCGGCGAACAGCCGGTCACCTTGTATGTATCGGCCGCGCAGAAGGCGCAGCTGGCGCCGGCGGCGGCCGGCATCGCCCACCTGACGCTGGAAGACGACCACTGGGCGCACTGGATCGCCGCCGCGCGCGGCGCCGGCGTCGACCTGGCGCCGGGGCTGGGCGCCAGCGGCGCCTCGGCGCAGCTGTGGCAGCGCTGGCGCTGGCCGCTGCGCATCGGCGCGCTGGCGCTGCTGGTCAACGTGGTCGGCATGAATGTCGAATGGTTCCGCCTCAAGGGCGAGGCCAGGGCGGTCAGCCAGTCGATGGTGCAGACGTTCAAGTCGGTTTATCCGAACGAGCCGCTGGTGGCGTCGCCGCAGGACCAGATGCGGCGCAATATCCGCCTGGCGAAGTCGAATAGCGGCGAGGCGGGCGGCGACGAATTCGTCACGCTGAGCGCCGCCTTCGGCGAAGCGCTGAATGCGCTGCCGCGCCGCGACGTCATCGCCGCGCTGGAATACAAGGACCACGCGCTGCTGGTCAAGGTCAAGCCGAACACGGTGGACGCGGCGGCGATGCAGCAGCTGCGCGGCGCGCTGGCCGGCCGCAAGCTGGAAATGCAGGAACCGACGGCGGGCACGTGGAAAATCCAGCCTGCCGCGCCGGGAGGAAAATCATGAGCAAGCCGAATCCGATTCAAACGCTGCGCGCGCGCGCCGACGCCTTCTGGCAGGTGCGCACCGCGCAGGAACGCAAGCTGCTGGGCATCGGCGGCATGGTCGTCGGCGCGGCGCTGTTTTACAGCCTGCTGGTCGATCCGGCGCTGAGCGGCCGCGAACAGCTGCACCAGCAACTGCCGCAGCTGCACCAGCAGGCGGCCGAGATGCAGCTGATGGCGCGCGAGGCGCAGGCGCTGAAGGGCCAGAACAACATCGCGCCGACGCCGATGACGCGCGAGAACCTGAACGCCGGCCTGGCCGCGCGCGGCCTCGCGCCGCAGTCGGTCAATGTCACCGGCGAATACGCCAAGCTGGCCTTCAGCGGCGCGCAATACGCCGGCGTGGTGGCGTGGTTGGACGCGATCCGCACCGAAAGCCGCATCAACGTGGTGGACGCCAGCTTTACCGCGCAGAGTGAGGCGGGCGTGGTCAATGGCACGCTGACGCTGCGCCAGGGCGCGCGATGAAACGCGCCTTGCTATGGCTGCTGACGATCGCGCTGACGGTGCTCGTCACGCTGCTGGTATGCTTTCCGGCGGCGTGGCTCGGTTCCATCGTCGAGCAGCGCAGCGGCGGCCGTTTGACGCTGGGAGACGCGCAAGGTACGCTGTGGCGGGGCTCCGCGTTCATTGGCGGCGCGGCCGGCAACAACAGCCCGGTCACGCCGCTGCTGCCGGGCCGCTTCAGCTGGAAGATCTCGCCGCTGGCGCTGGTCGGCATGGTCGAACTGCAGCTGGAGAACCCGGAGGCGCTGGCGCAGCCGGTGACTTTCCGCGGCGGCTGGTCGCAGTGGCAGCTCAGCCCATCGGCGCTGCTGCTGCCGGCCGAAGGCCTGTCCGGCCTGGGCGCGCCGCTCAACACGCTGGCGCCAAGCGGCAGCATGCGCCTGGCGTGGACCAACCTGGAGCTGGCGCTGGCGAACCGCCAGGTCAGCGTCAACGGCCGCACCACGCTGGAGATGAGCGACATGGCCTCGCGCCTGTCGTCGATCCGGCCGCTGGGCAGTTATGCGCTGGCGCTGGACTGGCATGGACAGCAGGCGCAGTTGACGCTCAGCTCCGTCAAGGGGCCGCTGCTGCTGAGCGGGAAGGGCGGCTTGCATAACGGCCGCCTGCAGTTCTCCGGCCAGGCCGAGGCAGCAAAAGGATACGAAGAGACGCTGGCCAATCTGTTGAATTTGCTGGGCCAGCGCAAACCGGGTAGTGACCGCAACGTCATCGCACTAGAGTTCCATTAAGATAAAGTTCAGACTATGAAAAACCAGTCCGTAAGCAAATCCACTCTTCCCGCGCTGCGCCGCCTGAGCGCGGGTGCGATGCTGTGCTGCGCGATCAGCGCCGCGCCCACCGCCGCGCTGCTGCTGCCAGCGCTGGCGCATGCCGCCGCCGACGACGCTGCGCTGAACTTTGTCGGCGCCGATATCGAATCGGTCATCAAGGCCGTCGGCCACTACACCAACATCACCTTCGTCATCGATCCGCGCGTCAAGGGCACGCTGACCGTGGTGTCGGAAAAACCGGTCACCAAGTCGCAGGCTTTCAGCCTGTTGACTTCCGCGCTGCGCCTGCAAGGCTACGCGGTGGTCAGCGGCGACGGCTTCGCCAAGGTGGTGCCGGAAGCGGACGCCAAGCTGCAGGCCAGCCCGACGCAGGTGGGCGCGTCGCAGGCGGCGGCCAAGGGCGACCAGATCGTCAGCCAGATCTTCCACCTCAACTACGAGTCGGCCAACAACGTGGTGACGGTGCTGCGCCCGCTGATCTCGCCGAACAACACCATCAACGCCAACCCCGGCAACAACAGCGTGGTGGTGACCGACTACGCCGACAACGTCAAGCGCCTGGCCAAGATCGTCGCCGCGCTGGACGCGCCGGCCGTCACCGACCTGGATGTGATCCCGGTGCGCTACGCCATCGCCAGCGACCTGGCGACCATGATCAATAAGCTGATGGACTCCGGCGGCGGCGCCGCCGCCGGCGGCGATGCGGGCAAGGTCAATGTGCTGGCCGATCCGCGCACCAATTCGCTGGTGCTGCGCGCGCCATCGGCGGCGCGCGCCAACCTGGCCAAGTCGCTGATCGCCAAGCTCGATCAGCCGACCCAGGAACTGGGCAATGTGCACGTGGTCTACCTGAAGAACGCCGAGGCGACCAAGCTGGCGCAAACGCTGCGCTCCGTGGTCTCGGGCGAAACGTCGCAGCAGAACACCGGCAACAGCACCGGCACCAACACGCAGAACAGCAGCGGCTCGAACAGCTTCAATAACAGCAGCAGCTCCAGCTCCGGCAGCAGCGGCACCGGCAGCAGCACGGGACCGAGCAATCCGCTGCTGAGTGGTTCCAGCAATTCGCAGCAGCAGGGCGGCAACAGCAGCCAGGCCGGCTTTATCCAGGCCGACGCCACCACCAACACGCTGATCATCACCGCGCCGGAATCGGTATACCGCAACCTGCGCGCCGTGATCGACCAGCTGGACGTGCGCCGCGCGCAGGTCTACATCGAATCGCTGATCGTCGAAGTCACCTCCGACAAGGCGTCCGAATTCGGCGTGCAATGGGTTGGCGCGACCGGCAGCGACAGCAGCAAGTACCGCCTGGGCGGCCTGCAATCGTTCACCACCAGCGGCACCGATGGCGCGCTGACCTCGATCTACGCCAACAAGACCCTGCCGAGCAACGGCCTGACGGTCGGCCTGTTCAAGCAGGTCGGCGGCGCGCTGGGCCTGGGCGCGGTGGCGCACGCGCTGGAATCGGACGGCAACGCCAACATCCTGTCGACGCCGAACATGGTCACGCTGGACAACGAGCTGGCCACCATCCGCGTCGGCCAGAACGTGCCGATCCTGACCGGCCAGTTCACCACCACCTCGGGCACCAACAGCAACCCGTTCCAGACCATCGACCGCAAGGACGTCGGCCTGACGCTGAAAGTGCGTCCGCAGATTTCCGAGGGCGGCACCATCAAGCTGGCGATCTATCACGAGACTTCCAGCGTGGACAAGTCGACGCTGACCGCCGCTTCGGGCATCACGCTGAACAACCGGGTGATCGAGAATAACGTGATCGCCGACGACGGCCAGATCGTCGTGCTGGGCGGCCTGATCGAAGACACCGAGGGCGATGGTGTCGACCGCGTGCCGGGCCTGGGCAGCATTCCGGTGCTGGGCAATCTGTTCAAGTCGCAGTCGCGCACCCGCAAGAAGACCAACCTGATGGTGTTCCTGCGCCCGGTCGTCATCCGCAACAAGGAGCAGAGCACCAGCCTGGCAACCGACCGTTACGATTACATGCGCAGCCAGCAGCAGGCGATCCTGCCGCCGGACAGCGCGCTGGTGAAGGACCTGGGGCAGCCGGTTCTGCCGCAGCTGCAGAACGGCGCGCCGATCAGCGGCGGCCCTGTGGCCGCGCCGGTGCCGCCGGCGCCGCTGCCGGCACGCCTGCCGGGCGGCGCCTCGAACATCCAGCCGGCCGCGCCTCAGCCAGTGCAGCAGTGATATGAGTAACCTGCTCCCCTACGCCTTCGCCCGCGATTTCGTGGTGCTGGCCCAGTACAGCGACGATGCGGAAAACACCGTCGATGTGCTGGTGTGCGGCGCCACCGCGCCGGCCGCCATCGCCGAGGTGTCGCGCCGCTTCGGCCGCATCCAGCTGAAGAACATGACGCGCGCCGACCTTGAAACCGCGATCGCCTCGGCCTACGCCAGCTCCGGCGGCAACGCCTCGATGGTGGCGGAGGAATTCGACGCCGACCTCGATCTGACCAAGCTGCTGCAGGACGTGCCGGCCATCGAGGACCTGCTGGAATCGTCCGACGACGCGCCGGTGATCCGCATGATCAATGCGCTGCTGACGCAGGCGCTGCGCGACGGCGCCTCCGATATCCACATCGAGCCGTTCGAGCAAACCTCGGTGGTGCGCTTCCGTGTCGACGGCACGCTGCGCGACATCGTCCGTCCGCGCAAGGCGATCCACGGTTCGCTGATTTCGCGTATCAAGATCATGGCGCAGCTGGACATCGCCGAGAAGCGTTTGCCGCAGGACGGTCGCATCACGCTGCGCATCGGCGGCAAGCCGGTGGATGTGCGGGTATCGACGCTGCCGACCGGCCACGGCGAGCGCGCGGTGCTGCGCCTGCTGGATAAGGAAGCCAACCGCCTCGACCTGAACCACCTCGGCATGAGCGAAAGCATGATGCCGAAGTTCGACGCCATGATCAACCAGCCGCACGGCATCGTGCTGGTGACCGGACCTACCGGCTCCGGTAAAACCACCACGCTATATGCCGCGCTGTCGCTGCTGAACGCCTCCACCACCAACATCATGACGGTGGAAGACCCGATCGAGTACGATCTGGCCGGCGTCGGCCAGACGCAGGTCAATCCGCGCATCGACATGACCTTCGCCAAGGCCTTGCGCGCCATCCTGCGGCAGGACCCGGACGTCATCATGATCGGCGAGATCCGCGACCTGGAAACCGCGCAGATCGCGGTGCAGGCATCGCTGACCGGCCACCTGGTGCTGGCCACGCTGCACACCAACGACGCCGCCGCCGCCGTCACCCGCCTGCTGGACATGGGCATCGAGCCGTTCCTGCTGTCGTCCACGCTGCTAGGCGTGCTGGCGCAGCGCCTGGTGCGCAAGCTGTGCCCGAGCTGCAAGACCTTCGATGGCACCTTGTGGCACGCGGTCGGCTGCGAGCATTGCGGCCATACCGGCTACCAGGGCCGCGTCGGCGTCTACGAATTTTTGGAGACCACGGAACAGATCCGCGCGCAGATCCACAACCGCGCGTCCGAAGCCGAGATCAAGGCCGCCGCCATCAAGGACGGCATGCAGACCATGCGCGACGACGGCGAGCGTTGGCTGGCGCAAGGCATCACCACGCAGGCCGAGTTGATGCGCGTGACCAAGGACTAGGCGAACAACCATGCCCGCATTTCGTTATGAAGCCGTCGATGCCGGCGGCGCCACCAAAAAGGCGTGCTCAATTCGGACAGCGCGCGTTCGGCGCGCGCCGAGCTGCGCGCGCAAGGACTGGTGCCGCTCAAGGTCGACACCATCGCCGCGCAGGTCGATGCCGCCGGCGTCGCCAGGAGCCGCGGCTTCGGCGAGCGCCTGACCTCGACCGAGCTGGCGCTGTTCACGCGCCAGCTGGCCAGCCTGCTGGAAGCGGGGCTGCCGCTGGAGCAGGCCTTCACCGCCTTGCTGGAACAGGCCGAGCGCCCGTATCTGCGCGACCTGATCGCGTCGGTGCGCTCGGAGGTGATCGGCGGCGATTCGCTGTCCGCCGTGCTGGGGCGCCATCCGCGCGACTTCGCTGAAATCTATCGCGCGCTGGTGGCCTCCGGTGAGCAGATCGGCCAGTTGTCGCGCGTGCTGTCGCGCCTTGCCGACTACATCGAGCGCCGCAATGCGCTGATGCAGAAGGTGAAGCTGGCGTTCACCTACCCGGCGATCGTCACGGTGGTGGCGTTCGCGATCGTGATTTTCCTGCTCACGTATGTGGTGCCGCAGATCGTCTCGGTGTTCGCCAACACCAAGCAGAAGCTGCCGTTCCTCACCATCGTCATGCTGGCGGTGTCGGACTTCGTGCGGCACTATGGCATCGTGGTGGCGATCGCGCTGGCCGGCGCCTGGGTCGCCTGGCGGCGCGCCCTACAGAATCCGGCGCTGAAGCGGCGCTGGCACACGTGGCTGCTGACCGCTCCGCTGTACGGCAAATTCGAGCGCAGCCTGAATACCGCGCGTTTCGCCAGCACGCTGGCGATTACCACCGGCTCCGGCGTGCCGATACTGCGCGCGCTGGAAACCAGCCGCGATACGCTCAACAACGTCGCCATGCAGGAACTGGTGGAAGAGGCCAGCGACGGCGTGCGCGAAGGCGTCAGCCTGGCGCGCGCCTTGTCGGCGCAGAAGCACTTCCCGCCGATGCTGATCCACATGATCCGCGCCGGCGAAATCACCGGCGAGCTGCCGGCCATGCTGGACCGCGCCGCCGCCGCGCAGGAGGCCGACCTGGAACGCCGCACGCTGACCATCGCCGGCCTGCTGGAGCCGGCGCTGATCCTGGCCATGGGCGTGGTGGTGCTGCTGATCGTGCTGGCGGTGCTGATGCCTATTATCGAAATCAATCAGCTGGTACGCTGACCGTCAGGAATACAACAAGGACACCATGAAGCGCTTGCCCTTAATCGTTACCGTTCTCGCCGTGGTGCTGCTGTCGGCATCGCTGGCCTACTGGGGACTACAGCTGTTCAAGCCGCAGCAGCGCGCGATCGCCGCGCCGCCGCCACCGCCGCCGATGGGCGTCAACCTCGACGCGGCCAAGGGCCTGTTCGGCGGCCAGGTGGCGGTGGCGACGGTCAGCAACTACCAGCTGAAAGGCGTGGTGGCCGCGCGCGGCAACGACAGCGCCGCCATCATCTCGGTCGACGGCAAGCCGGCCGACGCCTACGCCGTCGGCAAGGAAGTGGCGCCCGGCGTGACGGTGAAGGAAGTGCACGCGCGCCACGTGCTGCTGTCCGAGGGCGGCGTGATCAAGCGCCTCGACCTGCCGAGCGACGCCGGCGTGTCCAGCAGCCTGCCTGCCGTCTCGCCGGCGGCGCCGGCAACGCAGCCGCAGCCGCCGGCCGTGATGCCGGCGCCGGTGGCGCCGCAGCCGGTGCCAGCGCAGCCCGCGCAGCAGCAGCCGGGCCAGCAGCCGATCGCGCCCATGGGCGTCGCGCCGATTCCCGCCAACACCCAGCAAAACAAACAGTAGGCTACTCCATGGCTTCTCTCCGTGCCCTGGCCGCAGCTTTATGCTGCGGCTTTTTCTTATCCATCGCGCAGGCTGCGCCGGCCCGGCCGGACGCCACCCCGGTGGCGCCGGATACGACGCTCAAGCCGCGCCCCAAGGTGGCGCTGGTGCTGTCCGGCGGTGGCGCGCGCGGCTTCGCCCACATCGGCGTGCTGCGCGCCTTGCAGGAACTGCGCATTCCGGTCGATTTCGTGGTCGGCACCAGCATGGGCAGCGTGGTGGGCGGCGCCTATGCCGCCGGCAGCTCGGTCGACCAGCTGGAGCAGCTGGTGCGCCGCACCGACTGGAACGCGGTGGTGGCCGACCGGCCGCCGCGCGATGAACTGTTCTACCGCCGCCGCGAGGAAGACCTGCTGCTGCCGTCGCGGATCGAGTTTGGCGCGCACACCGACGGCGTCTCGCTGCCGCCGGCCGCCGCCGGCAACGAGGCGCTGGAGCTGGCGCTGACGCGCGTGCTGCCGCCCGGCGCGCGCGACAAGCCGGCCAATCTGCTGCAACTGCCGTTCCGCTCGATCGCCTCCGACCTGGTGACGGGCGAGCTGGTGGAACTGAACGACACGCCGCTGTTCCTCGCCATGCGCGCGTCGCTGGCGGTGCCGGGGGTGTTCGCGCCGGTGCGCGTCAATCAGCGGCTGCTGGTGGACGGTGGCCTGGTGCGCAACCTGCCGGTGGATGTGGCGCGCGAGATGGGCGCCGACATCATCATCGCCGTCAACGTCGGCACGCCGCTGGCGCAGGAGAAGGAACTGGTCAGCGCGGTCAGCGTGGCGCAGCAGATGCTGCAAATCCTCACCGAGCAGAATGTGCAGCGCTCATTGAAGGAGCTGCGCGCGGACGACGTGTTGTTGCAGCCGAACCTGGGCGGCATCGGCTTCCTCGATTTCGCGCGGCACGACCGCGCCATGAAGGAAGGCGAGGCGGCGGTGCGGGCGATGAGCGAGAAGCTGGTCAAGCTGGCGCTGCCGGAAGCGCAGTACGCGGCGTATGAAGTCAAGCGGCTGGCGGCGCCGGTGGCGATCGACCAGCCGGTGCGGCTGGCCAAGCTGGAGGTGGCGCCGAGCGGTCGCATCAACCCGAAGGAACTCGAAGTGCAAACCGGCCTGCAGGTCGGCCAGGCGGTCACCAGCGAGCAGGCGGCCAGCGCCGGCAACCGGCTGTTCGGCCGCGGCGACCTGGCGCGCGTGGAAACCGAGGTGCGCGACGACGAGAACGGCCGCAGCGTGCTGATCAAGCCGACCGAGGCCGACTGGGCGCACAGCCGGCTGCGCGTCGGCATCGAGCTCAATAGCGACTTCAGCGACAACAGCGCCTTCCAGCTGAAGGCGATGCACGTGCTGTCGTCGCTCAACGACTGGGGCGCGGAGTTGCGCACCATCGCCAGCATCGGCACCGACCGCGTGGTCGGCACGCAGTTCTGGCAACCGCTGGGCGTCGGCTCGCCGTGGTACGTGGCGCCGGCGCTGGAATACGGCGCCGGCGCCAGCGACATCTTCAACGCCACCGGCTTCCGCCAGGCGCGCTACGCCTACGACTACAGCGCTGCCACGATGTCGCTCGGGCGCCAGCTCGGGCGCTGGGGCGACCTGCGCTACATGGTCGGGCGGCAGATCAGCAACCGCCACCAGTCGATCCCCGAGGACCCGGCCAACTACCGCACTTACCAGACGGTGCAGCAGCTCAGCTTCAATGTCGACACGCTGGACAGCATCGCCTTCCCGACGCGCGGCACGCTGTTCAGCCTGAACTGGCAGCGCGCGCTCAAGCGCAGCCGCACCGACAACAGCGAGCCGGTGCCGGCGCGGCAGGAAGTCAAGGGCATGGAAGCGTTCCGCGTCGGCCGCTGGGCCGGCCACGTGTATGGCGAATGGGCGCGCAGCCTGGGCGGCGCCAACGACAACAACCTGGGCGGCTTCCTGCGGCTGTCGGGCACCGAGCCGAACTCGGTGGTGGGCAGCCGCACGGTGCTGGGGCGGGTGGTGGTGGCGCGCAGCATCGGCGCCATGCCGGCCGCGCTGGGCGGCGACGTGCGGCTCGGCTTCTCGCTGGAGGCGGGCGGCGCCTACAGCCCGAGCGACCCGCTGCGCTGGGGCAAGCTCAAGCAAGCCGGCAGCGCCTTCATCGCGGTCGACACGCGTTTCGGCCCGTTGTACTTCGGCGCCGGCGCCACCAAGGAAGGCAAGGGCAGCGGCTACCTATTCCTCGGCCCGATCTGGTAAATCCGGGGTCAGGTCTGACATTCGCACACGGGCTCAACTGCGCAGCAGTTGAGCCCGTGTGCGAATGTCAGACCTGACCCCGATTATTTGCGGCGCAGGGCGGTGAAGGCGGCGAATTCCCACGAGCGGAAGCCGACCAGCAGCGTGAAGCCGTCGCGCTCGTGCGGCGCCAGCCGGCGGTCGCTTTGGTGCAGCCGCGCCAGCTCGCCGGCCAGCTGCTGGATGCGGCCGGCCAGTTCCTGCGCGCTCGGCTGCGATAGCCGCGCCGGCAGACAGAGCAGCGTTTCGCCGGCGCCGTTGAAACTGCCGCTGAAGTAGTCGTCCACCGCGTGCTCGCGGAAAAATTGCTGCACTGGGCCGTCCGGCAGCCAGCGGAAGGCGTTCGAGACGCGCAGCCGGTAGCGGTTCAGCGGCTTGAGCTCGATCAGCCCCAGCCGGTCCAGCTCGGCCAGCAGGACGATGCATTCCGGCTCGGTGAGGTCGTAGGTTTCCAGCACCTGTTCCAGCGTCCAGTGGCCCAGGCAGCAGATCGCCATCAGCAGCAGGTGCGGGTTGGCCAGCAGCGATTTTTCCTGGGTTAGCGTGAGACAGTCGGCCTGCGGCGTGGCGTCGGCGGCGCCGCGCAACACGTCTTCCATCGGCACGCCGGCCGCCTTGCAGATCTGCGCCAGCCGCGTCAGCGACATGTCTTGCTGCCCGAACATGCGCTTGACGCTCGATTCGCTCATCGCGATGCGCTCGGCCAGCATTTTGTAGGTGACGCCGGCGGCCCGCATCTGGGTCCGCAGCACTTGCAGCAGCAATTCCGGTGAGCTCATTTTTTCGCCTTGCTTAAAGAACAAGGTATCGTATCACGATACCCGGCGGCGTGAAAAGCTGGTCCTGGAATATTCAGTTAGTACATCGGGGCTGAAGTGACGCACACTTGAGATGGATCACTTGCGTGGAGCGAAATATGACAGCAGTACGTGCAGCCCTGTTCAGCCTGATCGCCGTTGCCGGCGCCGCCAGTGCCGCCGGCCAGTCGCCCTGGTACGTCGGGGCCGACGTCGGCGCCCAGACCGGCAGGAGCGACGGCGTCAGCGGCCGCGCCTACGCCGGCTATGAGCTGGGCAGCGGCCTGGCGCTGCGCCCGGCACAGACCCACGCGGTGGAACTGGCGGTGTTTTCGCTCGGGCTGGACAACCACGGCACCGAGGCGCGCGCCGAGGGCGTGGCCATCAACTGGGCCACGCTGCTGAAGGTGAGCGACAAGGTGTCGCTCAGCGGCCGCCTCGGCGCCCACTATGCGTGGACCACCAGCCGCGATGGCGACGGCTGGCGCCAGACCGTCGACCGGCCGGGCGTGCTGGCCGGCGTCGGCCTGGCGTACACGCTGACCCCGAAGCTCGTGCTGCGCACCGACCTGACTTATATGCCGCTGCAGCTCAATCCGAACGAACGCGCCAAGGCGCCGACCCTGACGATCGGCCTGCGCTACGGTTTCTGAGAATAACCCGAGAGCGGGCGCCATGACCGGCGCCCGCTGACGGTTACCGCCTTACTTTACAGCACGTAGCGCGACAGGTCTTCGTTGACCGCCAGCGCATCGAGCCGTTGGTTCACATACGCCGCATCGACCACGATGGTCTTGCCGCTATCCTCGCTGGCCGTGAACGACAGCTCTTCCAGAAGCTTTTCCATGACCGTGTACAGCCGGCGCGCGCCGATGTTTTCGGTGCGCTCGTTCACCGAGTAGGCGATTTCCGCCAGGCGGTTGATGCCGTCCGGCGCGAAGGCCAGCTTGACGTCCTCGGTGGCCAGCAGCGCTTCGTACTGCTTGGTCAGGCAGGCGTCGGTGCTGGTCAGGATGCGCTCGAAGTCGGCGATCGACAGCGATTCCAGCTCGACCCGGATCGGGAAGCGCCCCTGCAGCTCGGGTATCAGGTCCGACGGCTTGGCCAGGTGGAAGGCGCCCGAGGCGATGAACAGGATGTGGTCGGTCTTGATCATGCCGTACTTGGTGTTGACGGTCGTGCCCTCCACCAGCGGCAGCAGGTCGCGCTGCACGCCGGCGCGCGAGACGTCGGCGCCGCCCACTTCCGAACGCGAGGCGATCTTGTCGATCTCGTCCAGGAACACGATGCCGTTCTGCTCGACGTTCTGGATGGCCTTCTGCTTCATCTCGTCTTCGTTGACCAGCTTGGCGGCTTCCTCGTCGATCAGGAACTTCATCGCTTCCTTGATCTTGACCTTGCGCGCCTTCTTGCGCTGCGCGCCGATGCCGGAGAACATCGACTTGATCTGCTCGGTCATCTCTTCCATGCCGGGCGGCGCCATGATTTCCATCTGCGGCCCGGCCTCGGCCAGCTCGATCTCGATTTCCTTATCGTCCAGCTCGCCCTGGCGCAGGCGCTTGCGGAAGGTCTGGCGGGTGGCGTCGTCCTTGGCCGGCTCGGCCGAGCCGGACGGCGTGAAGCCGAAGTCGCGCGCCGGCGGCAGCAGGATGTCGAGCACGCGGTCCTCGGCGGCGTCCTCGGCGCGGGTGCGCACCTTGGCCATTTCGGCCAGGCGGGTCTGTTTGACGCCGATGTCGACCAGATCGCGGATGATGGTGTCGACGTCGCGGCCGACATAGCCGACCTCGGTGAACTTGGTGGCTTCGATCTTGATGAACGGCGCGTCGGCCAGCTTGGCCAGGCGGCGCGCGATCTCGGTCTTGCCGACGCCGGTCGGACCGATCATCAGGATGTTTTTCGGCGTGATTTCATGGCGCAGCGGCTCTTCCACCTGCTGCCGGCGCCAGCGGTTGCGCAGCGCGATCGCCACCGCTTTCTTGGCCTTGGCCTGGCCCACCACGTGTTTGTCGAGTTCGCCGACGATTTCCTGCGGAGTCATGTTCATGCTGGGTCCAGTGTTTCAATGATGTGGTTCAGATTGGTGTAGATGCACAGCTCACCGGCGATCGTCAGCGACTTTTTGACCACGTCCGCCGGCGACAGTTCCGTGTTCTCGACCAGCGCCTTGGCGGCCGACTGCGCATAAGTGCCGCCCGAGCCGATGGCGCCGACGCCGTCCTCGGGTTCCAGCACGTCGCCATTGCCGGTGATCACCAGCGTCGATTCGCTGTCGGCCACCAGCAACATCGCCTCCAGCCGGCGCAGCACGCGGTCGGTGCGCCAGTCCTTGGCCAGCTCGACCGAGGCGCGCAGCAGGTTGCCCTGGTGTTTTTCCAGCTTGCCTTCGAAGCGGTCGAGCAGCGTGAAGGCGTCGGCGGTGCCGCCGGCGAAACCGACCAGCACCTTGCCCTGGTAGACCTTGCGCACCTTGCGGGCCGTGCCCTTCATGACGATATTGCCCAGCGTAACCTGGCCGTCGCCGCCCAGCGCGACCTGCTTGCCGCGGCGCACGCACAGGATGGTGGTGCCGTGAAATTGTTCCATAGTGACCTCAAAGTAATGATGCGAACTGCCTCAAGACCGAAAAGTGGGGCTGGAAACGGGAATTGCAAGTTAATACTTGAGCGTATGGAGGCGCGCCACGCTGGCGTAGCCGAGCAATTGCAACAAGCCGGCCACCAGGTGGTTGACGTCGCGCAAGGCGATTTTCCGCGCCGGCCCGAACCCCGCCAGCGCGCCGCGCAGCGCCATGGCGCTGGCGTAATCGATGCGCGCCAGGCGCGAACAGTCGAACACCAGCGCCGGATACTGTTCAGCATACTGCTGTATCGCCGGCAGTAAAGGACCAAGTTGCCGTTCTATGATGGACGGCAACATAAAACGGTCGGGCGAGGCCGTCAGCTGTTGCGCCGGCGCCAACGCCACCCGGTGCGGCGGCGTGAACGGCGGCGGCGACACCTCGAATGTCACGCAATAGTCCATGGCGGTCTGGTCGAAGTCCTTGTCGAGGTTTTGCAGCCGCAGCAGTTCGAGCAACAGCAGCCACGGCGCCTCGCCGCCGGCGCGGCGGCCGACCGCCAGCCCGGCGCGCAGCCGCGCCGCCAGCGCCGGCGCGCCCACCACGATCAGCTCGCAATGGCGCGCTTGCAGCTGGCGCAGGGCGTCGAGCAGCAGCGCGCAGCCGTCGGCAGCCACCGCCGCGACGCGGCTGAATTCCAGCCGCAGCACCGGATGGTCGCCGGCCTGGCGCAGCCGCTCCAGCTGCGGCGCGCTCTGCCGGTCCAGCACGCCGGACAGGGCGACGGTCGGCGCTAGGCCGGCCCAGTCCGGGGCGGCGGCGGCCACCGCCCGCCACTGCGGCGGCGAGGTCTCGAAGGTGCTGGCGTAGTCGATCGACAGGCTGTCGAAGGCGTCCTGCTGGCCGCTGGCCTGGTACAGGTCGAACAACATCCACCAGGCGCCGCGCTCGCTGCCGAGCGTGTTGGCCTCGGCCACGGCCGCCTCCAGCAATTGCTGCGCGGCGGCGATGTCGCCGTTGGCGTACAAGATGACGATTTCCTCGGTGAGCGCCGGGCCGGCGCCGGCGGCGGGCAGCGGCGCCGGCGCGCCGGACGGAAGCGCCCCGAGCTGGCTGTCGAACGGGGCGCTGTCCGCAGCCGGCGCGGACGGGCCCGGCGGCCGCTGGCTGCCCCAGGCCGGCTCCGTGTCGCCGAACATGTCGGCCGTCATGGCCGATTCGATGGCGTCGATCTTCAGCGCCGTGGCGCGGGCGAGTTCGCGCAGGCGCGCGGCCTGCTGCTGGCGCACCAGTTCGCTGTCGGCGGCCAGCCGCGCCTGCCCGTCGTCGGTCGGCGGCGGCAGCGCTCCGGCCTTGCTGAAAAGTGAGAACCATCCCATCCGCATAGTGTAGCGCCAAGCGCCGGGCTTGCCGCGCGGCCTGTCGGACGGGAAACGCAAATTTACGTAAAAAAGCACGCGGTGTCAGGCGTGCTTTTTCAGTGGGGTGCCGGCGGCTTAGTCGCCGTACAGTTTTTGCTTCAGCTCGCGGCGTTGCTGGGCTTCCAGCGACAGCGTGGCGGTCGGGCGGGCGATCAGGCGCGGAATGCCGATCGGCTCGCCGGTTTCCTCGCACCAGCCATAGTCGTTGTTGTCGATCGCAACGATCGATTGCTGCACTTTTTTCAGCAGCTTGCGCTCGCGGTCGCGGGTACGCAGCTCCAGCGCGTGCTCTTCTTCGATGGTGGCGCGGTCGGCCGGGTCCGGTACCAGCACGGTTTCGCGCAGGTGTTCGGTGGTTTCGCCGGCGTTTTTCAGCAGCTCTTTTTCCAGGGCTTGCAGCTTGGCCTTGAAGAAAGCCATTTGCGCTGGATTCATGTAGTCCTTGTCATCCATCTTCAGAATTTCTTCTTCGGTCAGGATGCGCTCGGCGGCTGCGGGGGTCGATTTATTAGTTTTGGTCATAACTTCGCTTACCTTCGATACGACAGAGTTTTCAAATTAATCAGCCCGGATTTTGTGGCTTTTAAGCCATCCCCACAAAACCGGGATAGTTTATACCAGACATTGTTCCAAACCGCTAATAAAGATGTCTTTGGGCAGATTTTTACCAATAAACACCATTTTGCTGCCACGAACGTCGTTTTCTCCCCATTTCGCGCCCAGATCGCTGCCCATGATCTGGTGCACGCCCTGGAACACCACCTTGCGGTCGGCGTCCTGCATGAACAATACGCCTTTGTAGCGCAGCATGCGAGGGCCGTACACATTGATCAGGCCGCCGAGGAACTCGTCCAGCTTCGCGGTATCGAATGGACGGTTGCTCTTGAACACGAAGGCGGCGATATCGTCCGTGTGGTGGCTGTGGTGGTGGTCGTGGTCACAGTGTTCGCCATGCGCGTGGTCATGGCCGTGATGGTGATGGTGGCCGCAGTGCTCGTCGTGCACATGGCCTTCTTCGTGGGTCTGTTCGGTCAGCAGGAAGTCGGGGTCGAGTTCCAGCTTGTCGTTCAGGTTGAAGCCTTTCAGGTCCAGCACCTCGGCGATCGGCGCGCGGCCGAAGTCGGACTTGCTGACCGCCGCGCGCGGGTTGATGCGGTGCAGCCGCGCGGTCAGCGCCGCCACCTGTTCCTCGCTGACCAGGTCGGTCTTGGACAGCAGGATCTTGTCGGCGAAACCGACCTGGCGCTGCGCTTCCTCGTGCTGGTCGAGCTGGTCCATGGCGTGGCGGGCGTCCACCACGGTGACCACCGCGTCGAGCATGTAGTTGGCGCCCACTTCGTCGTCGACGAAGAAGGTCTGCGCCACCGGGCCGGGATTGGCCAGGCCGGTGGTTTCGATGACCACGCGGTCGAACTGGATTTCGCCGGCCTCGCGCTTCTGCGCCAGATTGCCGAGCGCGATGATCAGGTCGCCGCGCACGGTGCAGCAGATACAGCCGTTATTCATTTCCACAATCTGTTCGCCGCTGTCCTGCACCAGGATTTCATTGTCGATGTTTTCCTGGCCGAACTCGTTTTCGATGACGGCGATCTTCATCCCATGCTGTTCCTGCAGGATCCGGTTGAGCAGGGTGGTCTTGCCGGCGCCAAGAAAGCCGGTGAGGATGGTGGTGGGAATCATAGCCATGTTGCGTCTGCCGTTCAGTTGTGGGGGATCACCATATGGGGATCAAATGCGTGAATGCAATCGGCTGATTATGCCGGAATTTTTGAAACGCTAGCAATTCGTCCAATTGAGCAATATCAGCACGCGTGCGTTACTTCACTTTAGCCCGTGGGTGGGCCTTGTCATAGACTTCGGCCAGGTGCTGGAAATCGAGCGCGGTGTACACCTGGGTCGAGCTGATGCTGGCGTGGCCCAGCATTTCCTGCACCGCCCGCAAATCGCCCGACGATTGCAGTACATGCGAGGCGAACGAATGGCGCAGCATGTGCGGGTGCACGTGCACCGGCGCGCCGTGGGCGAGGCCATGCTGCTGCAGCCGCTGCTGGATCACGCGCGGCGAGACGCGGCTGCCGCGCGTGCTGACGAACAGCGCGTCGCTGCCGTCGCTGGGCGCCGGGCGCACCGTCAGCCAGGCCTGCAGCGCGTCCATCGCGGCCGTGCCGACCGGCACCACGCGCCGCTTGTTGCCCTTGCCGGTGACGATGACTTCGCGGTTGCCGAGCTCGATCCAGCCCAGGCTGCTCTTGCCGGGTGTCAGGTCCAGCCCGGCCAGCTCGGAGACGCGCAGGCCGCTCGAATACAGCAGCTCGAACATGGCGCGGTTGCACAAGTCGGCCGGCTCGCCGCCGTTGCCGGCGGCCGGCCGCGTCGGCGCGACCAGTTGCACGGCGTCATCAACCGACAGCGCCTTCGGCAGCGTCCTGGCCTGCTTGGGCGCACGCACGCCCTGCACCGGATTGGCGGCCAGCGGGATCTGGTCGCCCAGCCAGTTGAAAAAGCCGCGCCAGCTCGACAGCTTGCGGGCGATGGAACGGGGATCGAGTTGCTGCGCGTGCAGCCTGGCGGTCAGGCGGCGCACGGCGTGGTGGTCGAGCGCGGTCCATGGCTGGCCGGCCGACAGCGCCGCCAGCTCGTGCAGATCGCGCGCGTAGGCGGCCGTGGTGTGCGGCGACAGCTGGCGCACGCCCGCCACGTGGGCGAGGTAGGCGTCGATCCAGGCCAGCTTGCTGTCTGGAGCGTCGCTCATGTCACACGCTCAGGCCAGCAGCCAGGACAGCGCGGTGCTGGCGGTTTCGCCGATGTGGACCAGGAAGTCGGTGGCCATCAGCGACGTGAAGCGGTTGGCGTCCTGCGAGCCCATGATCAGCAGGCCGAAGGCTTGCTTGTCGCCCGGATTGCGCAGCGGAATGATGACGGTCGATACCACCTGCGACGGATCGTCCAGCCAGCGCACCGCCTCGAAGTCCTTGTTGGCGCCGCAGTACGGGGCCAGCAGGCTGTTGGCGAAGATGCGCGCGTCTTCCGACACGCCCTTGACGAACCATTCGTCGGCGTAGTCCGGCGCGGCGCCCCAGATGCGCACCGTCACCTGCGGTACCGCGAAGGCGGTTTTCAGGCCGCTGGTGACGGCGTGCGGCATCGAGCCGACGTCTTCCGATTGCAGCAGGATCTGGGTCCAGCGGTGGAACTTGTTGGCGATGGCTTCGTTTTCCGACGCCAGGCGCATCAAGTTGCTCATGCGCAGTTCCAGCGCCTTGTATTTGTCGCGCAACACTTCCATCTGGCGTTCCTGCAGCGAGACAGCGCGGCCTGTCAGCGGGCTGGCCAGTTTGATTTCACCCAGCAAGTCGGCATGTTCTTCGAAGAACTGCGGGTGCTCGGTCAGGTATTGGGCGACGAGTGTGGAATCCAGAGGGGCGGTCATGAGGTACTTTGTTGGCAAGGTTGGTGTGCAATTTTAAACGAAAAAAAACGGACATGGGGGTTGCCCATGTCCGTGATTCCCCAACTCACGCGGCAGTTCTGTCGACTGCTCGCTTAAAAGTTGTGATGCACGCCGATGCTGTAGAAATTGAAGGTGGTGGCGGCGGTCGCCTTGCGCCGCGTGCCGTCCACGTACAGGTAGGTGCGCGGCGACAGGTTGTAGTCGTAGCCGAGCGAGAATTGCTTGGTGGTAGCGATGGTCGGCACGTTGAACGCGTTGTCCGGCGTTTTGCGGCCGATGCCGGCGCGCACCAGGCCGGGGCCGATGGTGTAGTTGGCGCCGACCATCCAGGCCTTGGTGATCGGGTTGACCGGCACGCTGAAGTCCTGGTCCTGGCGCTGGTAGGTGGCCATCAGCTTCAGGTCGTTGACCGGCTTGAACGAGGCGCCGACCGACCACAGCTTGGTGTCGACCGCGTTGCGCTCGACCGCCGCGTAGGCCGAGAACGGCCCCTTGGTGGCGGTGGCGCTGACCGAGTACGGGTACACCGCCGCCCGCGTATTGGCCGGGAACTGCGGCGCGGCCGCCGTGCCGCGGCCGATGATGACCGGGTTGTTGTTGGCCTCGCGCGTGGCCACCGTGACGTTGAGCTGGAAGATGCCGCCGATCACCGGCGTGTTGTAGAACACCGCGTTGGAGAAGCGGTTCAGCGAGTTGCCTGCCACGCTCATCGGGTCGCTGGTGTAGCCGGCCACTTGCAAATCGGTCTGGTAGCCGGCCACGGCCGGCATGCCGGACCATGGCTCGTAGGCGGTGCTGGTTTCCTGGAAGGCGGTCAGGCCGCGGCCGATGCGCAGCGTGCCGAAGTCGCCCTGCAGGCCGACCCGGCTCTGGCCCTGGAATAGCGGACGCACGGTGCTTTCGATGACGCCGGTGTCCGGCTCGTAGCGGATCTCCAGCTGGAACAGCGCTTTCAGGCCGCTGCCCAGGTCCTCGACGCCGCGAAAGCCCAGCTTGTTGTTATCGCGCTTGCCGACGGCGGTGAGGTCGGTGTCGGTGCGCCGCGACATGCCGGCGTCCAGCGTGCCGTAGATGGTGACGGACGATTGCGCATACGCGCCGGAAAAAACACCCGTGAGGGCCAGAGCCACCAAAGTTTTTTTCATTTGTTTTTCCTTTATCAGTGTAATTCGCATCCCCGCCGCCATTACCTTACTGGGTGCTTGCGGCCATGGCGCTGGAATGGTCGTGTATGACGGCTTGTTTTGGTCGAAAGCCGCAGAACCCCGGCATCTTGTTGTATTTTTGAAACGCTTGTCAGCCGCGCTATTGAGGCCTTTTTGCTTTCATTCGGGCATCAAAACAGCTCTAGCGTACAAGCAGGGCAGGGGGCGCCGCTTGTGACAGATCAAGCCCGCGCGCATATATGGTTGGTGTGTGGTGCCGATCGCACGTTACACTAGGATACAAATGGCGCCGCAGACCGCACAGTGGCCCACCCCGCTTCGATGACATGCACACAGAGACAATGGCCAATCGAGAAGAGTTAGGGATCATCAGGGGCGCCCGCGCCGGAGACGCGGACTGCCAACTGGCGCTGGGCAAGTTGTATTTGTTCGGCGGCGCCAGCCTGCCGCTGAACGTGCCGACCGCGCTGCACTGGCTGGACCGCGCCGCGCGCCAGCAGTGCGCCGAGGCGTGGCAACTGATCGGCAGCCATATTCCGTTTGACGTCGCGCGCCATGCCATGCCCGATGCGCTGTGCTGGTATCAGCTTGCCAGCGCCGCCGGCATCGCCGCCGCCGCGCAGGTGCTGGCGCAGCTCACGCAACAGCAAGCCGCATCACCGCCGCCGGCCAGCCAGCACGCCACCCGCGCCGCGCCCGGCACGATCACCGCACCCGGCAAGATCACCGCGCCTGGCACGGCCACCACGCCCGGTCCGGGCGGCGCTGCCGCCGCTGTCGCGGCCCGCGCTGGCCGGACCGCAGCGGCGCCGCGTGCGCCATCGTCCGCCGCCGTGCGGGCGCCCTGCGATCCCGGCCTGATCGCTGGCCGCTATGCGGAATTGGCTCAACTCTGGCAGCACGACCACGCGGCCTTCGCGCGGCAAGCGCGCGCGCTGCTGCGCCTGGCGCCGGATGCGCCCGATCCCGATCTTGCACAATGCCGCGAGCTGGCCGCGCAAGGCGGCGACCGCCAGGCGCAGCTGGCGCTAGGCCTGTGGTTCGCGCGCATGGACGGCGCCGGCAAGCGTCAGCGGCATGGCATCGCCGCCGTCAATTTCAAGAAAGCGATCCGCTGGCTGACGCAGGCCGGCGAGCAGGGCCTGGCCGAAGCCTGGTATGCGCTGTCGCGCATCTATCTGAAACCGGAATTTTCGCAACGCTGCGTGGCCGAAGCGCAAAGCTATCTGGAACGCGCGGCAGAGATGGGCCACGTCGCCGCGCAGCTGGAGTGCGGCATGTACGCGTGGCGCAACCGCCGCACCGACGAGGACAGCGATGTGCGCGCCGCCTACTGGCTGCAAAAGCCGCCGCGCAAGGCTGCGCCGAGGCCGAGGCGGCGTTGGCGCGGGTGGCGGCGGAACCCGCCGAGGCGGGCTGGCTGAGCGACCTGGTCACCTGTCTGACGCGGGAATTGTTGGAAAGCCAGCCGCTGCTGGCGGCACGGCTGGAACTGGCCGCGCTGTTCGGCCTGAGCCGGGCGGAAGCGTTGCTGCTGGACGTCAAGCGGGCCGATCACGGGCACTGCCTGGTGATCGACATCCGCGCCAGCTACGGCCGCAGCAAGCGCCGCCTGGTGCTGCTGCGCACCGGTCGCGAACGGCAGGCGCTGGACCGCATCGTGCGGCTGTTCGAGGCGATCGACAGCGGGCCGGACGGGTGGGAGGGGAACTATCGCCAGCGCTTGTACCGGCTGAAGACCTGGTTGCCGTCGGATTTGTTGGTTGCCTAGCCTCCGTCATTCCGGCGCAGGCCGGAATCCATGGGCCGCTGGCTGGGACGTGCCGCATGGGTTCCCGCCTGCGCGGGAACGACGTTCAGATGTCGATTTCGCCTTCAAACACGGTCACGGCCGGACCGGTCAGGAATACCGGCTGGCCTTCGCCAGCCCAGGCGATCGACAGCTGGCCGCCGCGCGCGTCCACCCGCACCGGGCTGTCCAGCAGGCCGCGACGAATGCCGGCCACGGCCGCAGCGCAGGCGCCAGTGCCGCACGCCAGCGTCTCGCCGACGCCGCGCTCGAACACGCGCAGCTTGACGTGCTGGCGATCAATCACTTGCATGAAGCCGGCGTTGACGCGGTTCGGGAAGCGCACATGGTGCTCGATCAGCGGCCCGGTCAGCTCCACCGGCGCCGTCTCCACGTCCTCGACCACCTGCACCGCGTGCGGGTTGCCCATCGATACCGCCGAAATCAGCACGCTCTCGCGCGCGCCGCCCAGTTCCAGCAGCAGCGGCCACAGCGTATCGCGGCCCTGCGGTTCGCCGTCCAGGCCTTCCGCATCGAACGGCACGCGGCCCGGTTCCAGGATCGGCGCGCCCATGTCGACCGTGATGCTGCCGTTGGCTTCCAGCCGCGGCACGATGACGCCGGCCTTGGTCTGCACGGTGATCGATTGCTTGTCGGTCAGGCCTTTTTCCGAAACGAATTTAACGAAGGCGCGCGAGCCGTTGCCGCACTGTTCTACCTCGCCACCGTCGGCGTTGAAGATGCGATAGCGGAAATCGCAGCCGGCCGCGGTCGGCTTTTCCACCAGCAGGATCTGGTCGGCGCCGACGCCGAAGCGGCGGTCGCCCAGCCGCTGCCATTGCGCGGGCGTGAAATCGATGTGCTGGTTGACGCCATCGATGACGACGAAGTCGTTGCCAGCGCCGTGCATTTTGGTGAATTTCAGTTTCATGGGCAGTTTAGTGTTTGCTGTACAGCGAAGGCTCGCCATCCGGGCGCGTCTTGAAGCGTTTATGGGTCCAGAAATATTCGGCCGGCGCCTCGCGCACGCGTTCCTCGATGAACTCGTTCATGCGGCGGGTGGCGGCCACCATATCGTCGCCCGGATAATTGTCCCACACCGGATAGAATTTCACACGGTATCCCTGGTAATTCGGCAGGAAGGTGGCGATCACCGGCATCACCTGCGCGCCGGTGGTGGCGGCGATGCGCGCGGTGGCGGTCAGCGTGGCGGCCTGTATGCCGAAGAAGGGCACGAACTCGGCGTCCTTCTCGCCGAAATCCATGTCCGGCAGCATGAAATACGGCAACTTGTCGCGCAGCGCGCGCAGGATGGGCTTGATGCCGTCCTGGCGCGTGAACAGCTTGACCGGGCGGAAGCGGGCGCGGCCGGCGCGCAGCACCTTGTCGAAGGCGGCGTTCTTTTGCGTCACATACATCGACGAGGCGGACGCCTCCATGGCGATGGCGGCGCCGGCCACGTCGAGGCAGACGAAGTGCGGGCACAGCAGGATGGTCGGCCTGGCGGTCATCTCGGCCACCGGGATTTCGCCGCCCGGCTCGATCTGGATCAGGCGTTTCAAGCGCGCCTCCGGCGCCCACCACAGGATGGAGCGTTCCCACACGCTGCGCGAGTAGGCCTGGAAGTGGCGGCGCGCGATGGCCACGCGCTCGGCTTCGGTCAGTTCCGGCATGGTCAGGCGCAGGTTGGTCAGCGCGATATGGCGGCGCGAGCGCAGCGTGGCGAACAGCAGGCTGCCGACGGCGTCGCCAAAGCGGCCCAGCAGCGGCAAGGGCAGCCAGTGCAGCAGCCACATCAGTCCTAATAACAATTTCATGCGTTTTCTCCCGCCTTGGCAGCTGGCGCCTCGATACCGTTCGGCACCTTGTAGCGGTTGTAGCTCCAGTAATATTGCGACGGGTTGCGGGCGATCAGGCGCTCCATGGCGTCGTTGATGGCCTGCGCCTGGGCGGCGCTGTCGCCGTCCAGCGACCCGTCAAAGGGCACGAAGCGTACCACATAGCCCTTGCCGCCGGGCAGGCGCTCGGCGTAGGTGATGATGACGGTGGCGTCGCCCAGCAGGGCCAGCTTGGCTGGCAGCGTCATGGTGTAGGCGTCGCGGCCGAAGAACCTGGCCCACACGCCTTCGCCCTCCTGTGGCACCTGGTCGGGCAGCACGCCGACCGGCTGGCCCTTCTTGAGGAACTTGGCCAGCATGCGCACGCCCGACATATTGGCCGGGGCCAGCAGCAGGTTGTGGCGCGCGCGGGCGCCCTCGATCAGCGGCTTGAGCGCCTCTTTTAGGCGGCCGGTACATCACCATCAGCTCGTTGCGCAGCGCGATTTCCTGGGCGACGATCTCGAAACAGCCCAGGTGTGGCGTCATGAACACAATGCCGCGACCGGCGTCGAGTTCGGTCTGCACCAGTTCCCAGTTCTCCAGCGTGGCGTGGCGCGACACGCGGGCCGGGTCGGCGCACCAGATGAAGGGCAGCTCGAACATGCTCTTGCCGGCCTCGCCGATGGCGGCGTTCAGGTACTGGCTATAGCCGGCCTGGCGCATATTGTCGCGCATGCGGCGGCGGTAGGAGGGCGAGGCGGCATACACCAGCCAGCCCAGCGCGGCGCCGGCCGCGTGCAGCACGGACAAGGGAAGAATCGATAAAAAACGAAAAAGTGGAACCAGCATGAAAGATTTTGGCCTGTGTTGAGAGCAAGCTTTTTTAAAAAAGCGTAAAATACCACGTTAAGTAGTAACCGCTGAGTTAATGACAACTTGCGATGCGGTATATAAATCTCGCTAAAGCGTCGCAAGCCGGGTTGGTATGCGACAGTATTATATTCACACCATCTCAGGAGCTTGCGATGTCTAATGATTATCTTTTCACCTCGGAATCCGTTTCGGAAGGTCACCCAGACAAGGTTGCTGACCAGATTTCCGACGCCATCCTCGACGCGATTCTGACCCAGGACCCGAAAGCCCGTGTTGCCGCCGAAACGCTGTGCAATACCGGCCTGGTGGTGCTGGCAGGTGAAATCACCACCCACGCCAACGTTGATTATATTCAAGTGGCGCGGGAAACCATCAAGCGCATCGGCTACGACAACACCGACTACGGCATCGACTACAAGGGTTGCGCCGTGCTGGTGGCTTACGACAAGCAATCGCCGGACATCGCCCAGGGCGTGGACGAGGGCGCCGGCCTGGACCTGGACCAGGGCGCCGGCGACCAGGGCCTGATGTTCGGCTACGCCTGTGACGAGACCGCCGAGCTGATGCCGGCCGCGATTCACTACGCGCACCGCCTGGTCGAGCGCCAGTCGCAGCTGCGCAAGGATGGCCGCCTGCCGTGGCTGCGTCCGGACGCCAAATCGCAAGTCACGCTGCGTTATGTGAACGGCCGCCCGGTTGCGGTGGACACCGTGGTGCTGTCGACCCAGCACGCGCCGGAAATGCTGCACAAGCAGATCGAAGAGGCGGTTATCGAGGAGATCATCAAGCCGGTGCTGCCGAAGGAATGGCTGCAGGACACCAAATACCTGGTCAACCCGACCGGCCGTTTCGTCATCGGCGGCCCGCAGGGCGACTGCGGCCTGACCGGCCGCAAGATCATCGTCGACACCTACGGCGGCGCTTCGCCGCACGGCGGCGGCGCGTTCTCCGGCAAGGACCCGTCCAAGGTCGACCGTTCGGCCGCTTACGCCGCCCGTTACGTGGCCAAGAACGTGGTGGCCGCCGGCCTGGCGCGCCAGTGCCAGGTACAGGTGTCGTACGCGATCGGCGTGGCGCGTCCGATCAATATCACCGTCTACACCGAAGGCACCGGCGTCATTCCTGACGAGAAAATCGCCCAGCTGGTGCAGGAGCACTTCGACCTGCGTCCGAAAGGCATCGTGCAGATGCTGGACCTGCTGCGCCCGATCTACACCAAGTCGGCGGCGTATGGCCACTTCGGCCGCGAAGAGCCGGAATTCTCGTGGGAGCGCACCGACAAGGCCGCCATCCTGCGCGAAGCCGCCGGCCTGAAATAATCAGCGTCTGTCGTACCTAAAAACACCAACGCCCCGTTTCCGGGGCGTTGTCATTTGGGGCGCTTGGGTAGCGGCGGTATGGGATTGGGTGGAAGATACTTACGGAGGGTCCTCTGTCGGGATCATGATATATCCAGAGTCTGGTTGGTAATTACTTGCGCATCGTTACGCAAACGTCGGGTTAATAGCAGGTCGTGCGAAAATTTGCTGGTTCCCACGGCGTATTTTCTTCGCAGTTCCAGTAAGCTATCCTCAACACTGTTCACTGGAAAATTGTCGTTGATCTTCATGCGAACGATCAAAGAACCTAGTGTCAAGCCAAACCCAGCGTGCCAATAACGCGGTTACCAGCACTTCAGCGTAGCTAACGTGGTACTGCAGTTCCTGAGATTCATCCCAGATGACGTCGCGCGGGCCGATAGCCATGGTCAGCTCCGCATAAAGGAGCTACACGTACATCGTGTTTGCACGGAGGATGTTGAGCCAGCGCAAACGGGCGGATTGTTGTCGCCATCGCCGGTTAACGATGCTAGAATGCACGTTCCGAGGAGCGCTGCGACGGACTTGATTCGCCAGGCTCGGAGATCCCCAACCGCGCTCACGTTACTTTTTTCAACACATGAAAGGAGGGCGTGATGAACGCCGTACTCAAATCCGCTCAAGACTACCTGGTTGCCGATATCTCGCTGGCGCCATGGGGCAACAAAGAAATCAAGATCGCTGAAACCGAAATGCCTGGCCTGATGGCGATCCGCGAAGAATTCGCCGCCGCCCAGCCGCTGAAGGGCGCCCGCATCACCGGTTCGCTGCACATGACCATCCAGACCGCCGTGCTGATCCAGACGCTGGAAGCGCTGGGCGCGCAAGTACGCTGGGCCTCGTGCAATATCTACTCGACCCAGGACCACGCCGCCGCCGCCATCGCCGCCAACGGCACGCCGGTGTTCGCCATCAAGGGCGAAACCCTGGACGAATACTGGGACTACACCCACCGCATCTTCGAGTGGCCAGCCGACGCCTCGGGCGCGCCGGTCTACTCCAACATGATCCTGGACGACGGCGGCGACGCCACGCTGCTGCTGCACCTGGGCGCGCGCGCTGAAAAAGATATCTCGGTACTGGCCGCGCCTGGCTCGGAAGAGGAAATCTGCCTGTTCAACGCCATCAAGAACCACCTGGCCAAGGACCCGGCCTGGTATTCGAAGCGCCTGCCGCACATCCTGGGCGTGACCGAAGAGACCACCACCGGCGTGCACCGCCTGTACCAGATGCACAAGGAGGGCAAGCTGGCCTTCCCGGCCATCAACGTCAACGACTCGGTCACCAAGTCCAAGTTCGACAACCTGTACGGCTGCCGCGAATCGCTGGTGGACGGCATCAAGCGCGCCACCGACGTGATGGTCGCCGGCAAGATCGCCGTCATCGCCGGTTATGGTGACGTCGGCAAGGGCTCGGCCCAGGCGATGCGCGCGCTGTCGGCGCAAGTGTGGGTCACCGAGATCGATCCGATCTGCGCGCTGCAGGCGGCGATGGAAGGCTACCGCGTGGTGACCATGGACTACGCCGCCGAACACGGCGACATCTTCGTCACCTGCACCGGCAACTACCACATCCTGACCGAAGAGCACATGCTCAAGATGAAGGACCAGGCCATCGTCTGCAACATCGGCCACTTCGACAACGAGATCGACGTCGCGTCGCTGAAGAAGTACACCTGGGAAAACATCAAGCCGCAGGTCGATCACGTGATCTTCCCGTCGGGCAAGCGCATCATCCTGCTGGCCGAAGGCCGCCTGGTCAACCTCGGTTGCGGCACCGGCCACCCGTCGTACGTGATGTCGTCGTCGTTCGCCAACCAGACCATCGCCCAGATCGAGCTGTTCGCCAACACCGACAAGTACCCGGTCGGCGTGTACGTGCTGCCGAAGCACCTGGACGAGAAGGTCGCGCGCCTGCAACTGAAGAAGCTGAACGCGCAACTGACCGTGCTGACTCCTGAGCAAGCCGCTTACATCGGCGTGACGCAGGAAGGTCCGTACAAGCCGGATCACTACCGTTACTAATCCCCCGCACGTCATTCCCGCGCAGGCGGGAATCCATGCTGGGCGCCCATACCCGGCGCTCGATGGGCTCCCGCCTGCGCGGGAGCGACGTCTCTTGCAGCGAGAACTTTCACTATGCGTTTGGTCCTTACCTGGTTAATCAATGCAGTTGCCCTGCTGGCAGTGCCTTACCTCATGCATTCCGTCGATGTCACAAGCATAGGCGCAGCCCTCGTCGCCGCTCTTGTACTGGGCCTGGTAAATACGCTGATACGCCCCGTGCTGTTGTTGCTGACCCTGCCCGTGACCCTGCTGTCGCTGGGCCTGTTCATCTTCCTGGTCAACGGCTTCATGTTCTGGCTGGTGGCGCAATGGGTCGATGGTTTCCGTGTCGACAGTTATCTTGCGGCGGTCGGTGGCGCTGTGTTGTACAGCATTATTTCCTGGGCTCTGTCTACCTTACTTTTGAAGAACTCAGATGGCTAACCCAAACTTCAGTATCGAATTCTTTCCGCCGAAAACGGCGGAAGGCGCGGACAAGCTGCGCGCCACGCGCGCCAAGCTGTCCGAGCTGAAACCCAAATATTTCTCGGTGACCTTCGGCGCCGGCGGCACCACGCAGCAGGGCACGCTGGACACGGTGGTCGAGATCATGGCGGCCGGCGAAGACGCCGCGCCGCACCTGTCCTGCGTCGGCGGCACGCGCGAGTCGATCCGCGCCATCCTGGCCGAATACAAGTCGCACAATATCCAGCGCGTGGTCGCACTGCGCGGCGACCTGCCGAGCGGCTACGGCGCCGGCGGCGAATTCCGTTACGCCAATGAGCTGGTGGAGTTCATCCGCCAGGAGACGGGCGACCACTTCCACATCGAAGTGGCGGCCTACCCGGAAGTGCACCCGCAGGCCCGTTCGCCGCAGGACGACCTGCTGGCCTTCGAGCGCAAGATCAAGGCCGGCGCCAATTCGGCCATCACCCAGTATTTCTACAATGCCGACGCTTACTTCCAGTTCGTCGAGCAGGCGCAGAAGCTGGGCATCGACGCGCCCATTGTGCCGGGCATCATGCCGATCCTGAACTACACGCAGCTGATGCGCTTCTCGGACATGTGCGGCGCCGAGATTCCGCGCTGGGTGCGACTGAAGCTGGCCAGCTTCGGCGACGATACCGCGTCGATCAAGGCCTTCGGCCTGGATGTGGTGTCGGCGCTGGGCGAGCGCCTGCTCAAGGGCGGCGCGCCCGGCCTGCACTTCTACAGCATGAACCAGGCCGCGGCGACTACTGCGCTGTGGCAGCGCCTGGCCCCCGCCGCCGCCGTCATTCCCGCGTAGGCGGGAATCCATAGGCGGCATGGGACGCGGCGGCGTACCGTCCCGCCTACGCGGGAGCGACGGGGAGGGCTTCGGTGATGATGCGGTCCAGCGCCACATCATGGGCATCGCCGGCAAACTGCACTTGCAGGCACTGGTAGGCAATGCCCAATGCCTGCGGGCGCGGCGCGTGGCGCGCCAGCGTGCGGTCGTAAAAACCGCCGCCGTAGCCCAATCGATAACCTTGCGGATTGAATCCCAGACAGGGCACCAGCAACGCCGGCGGATAGCCGGCCTGCAAGCGCAGGTCGGCCGGCACCGCCACTCCCATCTTGTCCTTCACCATCTCCTCGCCGATGCGCCATTCGGCAAACTCCAGCGCCGCATCCTTTTGCACCACCACCGGCAGCAGCAGCCGCGCGCCCAGGCGCGCCAGCTCGACGTAGGCGGGATGCAGATCCGGCTCGTCGCGCAGCGGCCAATACACGCCCAACGCCGCCGGCCGCGCCGCCTTCCACCATGCGATAACGTGGTCGCCGATGGCGCAGTCCCAGGTCGCGCGCGTGGCCGGATCGAGCGCGCGCCGCGCGGTGAGCAGCTGCTTGCGCAATTCGGTCTTCGCTACTGGTGATACGGACGCGCTGCGTGGTATTCTAGGGTCGCTGGTCATATTTGGTTCAAGACTTTAGAGAGTTGCACAGTGATTTCTGCTTCGAAATGGATTGCCGGCGCCTTCGTCGTTGCCTTTGCCTCGCTTGCCCACGCCGACGACATCAGCGCGGATAGCCGCAGGGACGACGATGCCTTCCTGCTGTTGCGCGACGCCGTGCGCCAGGACGACGCCACCAAGGTGGATTTCTACGCGGCGCGCCTGAGCAGCTACTCCATTCCGTCCTACGTCGATTATTATCGGCTGAAATCGCGCCTGAAGGACGCCACGCAGGCCGACATTCGCGATTTCTTCAAGCGCTATCAGGGCCAGGCCATCGTCGACCGGCTGCGCAACGACTGGCTGCTGGAACTGGGCCGCAAGCGCGACTGGGCCACCTTCGACGAACAGTATCCGCTGTTTGTGCTCAACGACGACACCCAGGTCAAATGCTACGCGCTGATTTCGCGCGCGCTCAAAGGCCAGAAAGTGGCCGACGAGGCGCGCGCTCTGTTGACCTCACCGTCGGTCTACGGCCAGCCGTGCGCGGACCTGATCGCCACGCTGTACCAGGCCGGCCAGTTCAGCACCGAAGACCTGTACGCGCAATTGCGCTTGGCCGGTGAGTTCAACGCCACCGGCCAGGCGCGCCGCATCGTCGCGCTGCTCGACGGCCCGGAAAGAAAGCCGTGCAGGCGGTCGACCTGCCGACGGTGGCGGTGGCCAAGGGCATGGGGCCAAGCAAGGTGGAGCACCAGATCTTCATCGTCGCCCTCGGCCGCCTGGCCAAGACCAGCAGCAAGCTGGCGGTGCTGGGACTGAACAAGGCGATGCCGAAGATGTCGGCGCAGGAGCAGCAGCAGGCGTGGGCGGCGATCGCGCTGCAAACCTCGTACTCGCTGTCGCCGGAAACTACCGACTACTGGCGCCGCGCCAACGGCGCGCAGCTGTCGAACGACCAGCTCCAGTGGAAGACCCGCATCGCGCTGCGCAATGGCGACTGGCGCCAGATCGAGAACAATATCCGCGCCATGCCGCCGGCGCTGCGCAGCGATCCGGCCTGGGTGTACTGGCTGGGCCGCGCGCTGATGGCGCGCGACGGCGTCACCAGCCAGCCGACCGGCGAGGCCTTGCAGCTGTTCCGCAGCATCTCCGACCAGTCCAACTACTACGGCCAGCTGGCGCTGGAGGAAACCGGCAAGCTGATTACCATTCCCACGCCGGGCGCGCCGATCTCGCAGGCCGAGATCGCGCCGATCGCCGCCAACCCGAACATCCAGCGCGCGCTGAAGTTCTTCGGCATGCGTCTGCGCTTCGAGGGCACACGCGAATGGAACTGGGCGCTGCGCAGCATGAACGAGCGCGAACACCTGGCCGCCGCTGAATACGCGCGCCAGAACAATATCCTTGACCGCATGGTCAATACCTCGGAGCGCACCCGCATCCAGGTCGACTATTCGCAGCGCTTCCCGTCGCCGCACAACGATGTGATGCATCCGGCCACGCAGACGCTGGGCCTGGACAAGGCCTGGGTGTATGGCCTGATCCGGCAAGAGTCGCGCTTCATCATGGACGCGCAATCGCACGTCGGCGCCTCGGGCCTGATGCAGGTGATGCCGTCCACCGGCCGCTGGGTCGCCAAGAAGCTGGGCCTGACCGACTTCGCGCAGGAGATGCTGAGCGATGTGCGCTACAACATCATGCTGGGCACGAACTACCTGAACATGGTGCTGGGGAATATGGATGGCAACGAGGTGCTGGCCACCGCCGCCTACAACGCCGGGCCGGGGCGCCTGCGCTCGTGGCGCGCCACGCTGACCAAGCCGATGGACGCCACGGTGTTCATCGAATCGATTCCGTTTTACGAGACGCGCACCTACGTCAAGAACGTGATGTCGAACGCCACCTACTACGCGGCGCTGTTTGAAGGACGGCCGCAATCGCTGAAGGCGCGCCTGGTCACGGTCGGCCCGAAAGGCTATACCCAGGCCGAGGAACAGGAAACCAGTTTCGGGCCGCGCTGATTTACTTCATACAGGAACACCATGCAGACTACCCAACTCGACCCAGGCCTGTCGCAAACCCTGGCCGCCGCGCGCGAGCCTGGCCTCACGCTGGTCATCGGCAATAAGAATTACTCGTCCTGGTCCATGCGGCCATGGGTGGTGATGACCGCCTTCGGCATTCCGTTCCAGGAAGTGCGCGTGCTGCTGGACCAGGAGGATACCGCCACGCGCCTGTGCAGCTATTCGGCCTCCGGCCGGGTGCCGGTGCTGCTGGCCGGCGAAGAGATGACCATCTGGGACAGCATGGCCATCTGCGAATATCTGGCCGAGCAGTTCCCCGAACTGCATTTGTGGCCGCGGGACGTGGCGGCGCGCGCCATGGCGCGCTCGGTCTGCGCCGAAATGCACGCCGGCTTCAGCGACCTGCGCAACGCGATGTCGATGAACATCCGCGCCAGCTATCCGGGCAAGGGCCGCACGCCGGGCACGCAGGCCGACATCGGCCGCATCGGCGAAATCTGGGAAGAGTGCCTGGCGCGCTTCGGCCATCACCAGTTCCTGTTCGGCGACTTCTCGATTGCCGACGCCTACTACGCGCCGGTGGTGCTGCGCTTCCGCACCTATGGCGTGTCGCTGGCGCCGGCGCTGGACGCCTACTGCCAGCGCGTGCTGGCCCATCCGGCCGTGGCGCGCTGGGTCAGCGAAGCGCTGGCCGAAACCGAAACGGCGCCCAGGCACGACGCCGAGATGCCGGACTAAGAATATGCAAACCTATGTAGTAGGCGGCGCGGTACGGGATGCGCTGCTAGGCCTGCCGGTCAAGGACCATGACCATGTGGTGGTGGGCGCCACGCCGGACCAGATGATCGCCTTGGGCTACCGCCCGGTCGGCAAGGACTTCCCGGTGTTCCTGCATCCGCAAACGCAGGAGGAATACGCGCTGGCGCGCACCGAGCGCAAGACCGCCCCCGGTTACAAGGGCTTCGTGTTCCACACCTCGGCCGATGTCACGCTGGAAGAGGACCTGGTGCGGCGCGACCTGACCATCAACGCCATGGCGCGCGCCGACGACGGCAGCATCACCGATCCATACGGCGGCCAGCGCGATATCGAACAGCGCATCTTCCGCCACGTGTCCGGCGCGTTTGCCGAAGACCCGGTGCGCATCCTGCGGCTGGCGCGCTTCGCCGCGCGCTTCAGCGAATTCACCGTGGCGCCGGAAACCAACGCGCTGATGAAGCAGATGGTGGCCGACGGCGAAGTCGATGCGCTGGTGGCCGAACGCGTGTGGCAGGAACTGGCGCGCGGCGTGATGGAAGAGAAACCCTCGCGCATGTTCGAGGTGCTGCGCGACTGCGGCGCGCTGGCGCGCATCCTGCCTGAACTCGACGCGCTGTGGGGCGTGCCGCAACCGGAGAAGTGGCATCCGGAGATCGACACCGGCGTCCACGTGATGCAGGTGATCGACTGCGCCGCCAGGCTGGGACGCGAACTGCCGGTGCGCTTCGCCTGCCTGATGCACGATCTGGGCAAGGGCGTGACGCCAGCCGACAACTGGCCGGCGCACCACGGCCACGAAGGCCTGGGCGTGAAACTGGTGGAGCAGGTGTGCAAGCGCCTGCGCGTGCCTAGCGAAAGCCGCGACCTGGCGGTGATGACCGCGCGCGAGCATGGCAACGTCGGCCGCGCGCTGCAACTGCGCGCCAACACCATCGTCACGCTGTTCGAGCGCTGCGACGCCTTCCGCAAGCCGGCGCGCTTCTCGCAGATGCTGCTGGCGACCGAATGCGATGCGCGCGGCCGCATCGGGCCGGACGCCAGCTATGCCGAGGCGCCGTTCCCGCAACTGGCGCATCTGGAAACCGCGCTGGCGGCCGCGCGCGCCGTCAATGCCGGCGAAATCGCGCAAGGCAGCGCCGACAATCCGCAACGCATCCCTGAGCGGGTGCACGCGGCGCGGGTGCGCGCCGTCAAGGACGCGCTGAAGGAAGAAGACGCGGAATGAGCGCGGACCTGTTCCAGAATCCGCTGCGCCGCTTGCGGAACCGGGACGGCAAGCGTCCCACGGTGCTGGTGAAGGAACTGCGCGAGCGCGACCGCCGCCGCATGCTGCGGCATTTTCTGGAACTGGAGGACAGCGACCGCCTGCTGCGCTTCGGCTCCGTGCTGCCGGACGAGCAGGTAAGCAGCTACGTCAACGGCATCGACTTCGCGCGCGACATGGTCTTTGGCGTCTACAACCGCGTGTTCCGGCTGGTGGCCGTGGGCCACCTGGCGTTCGCGCCGCGCGAGCTGTCGAGCACGGTCACGGACAAGGAACGGGTGGCGGAATTCGGCCTCTCGGTCAGCCGCACGGCGCGCGGCATGGGCGTCGGCGCAAGGCTGTTCGAGCGCGCCGCCATCCATTGCCGCAACAACGACGTCGACACGCTCTACATGCACTGCCTGTCGTCCAACAAGACGATGATGCACATCGCCAAAAAGGCCGGCATGGAAATCCACCGCGACTACGGCGAGGCCGACGCCTACCTCAAGCTGCTGCCGGCCGATCCGTCGAGCGTGCTGCAGGAAGCGCTGCATGAACAGTTCGCGGTGCTCGACTACACCTACAAGGCCAACAAGCGCATCGCCGCCAAGTGGCTGGGGCGCCTGATCGGCCGCAAATAACTCAATCCGCCAGCGGCAGGGCGGTGGTGTCCTTGATGCGTTGCAGGGCGAACGAGGACTTCACGTCCAGCACCGCCGGGTGGCGCAGCAGCGTCGCCATCATGAAGCGCGAGAAGTGGTCCATGTCTTCCACGTGCACGCGCAGCAGGTAGTCCATTTCACCGGTCATGGCGTAGCAGGCCACCACTTCCGGCCATTGCGCCACCGATTCGGCGAAGTCGGCGCGCGGCGACGGCGGCGCGTTGGCCGCGCCCAGCGCGCGCGCGTTGCTGTGCGCGGCCGCGTCGCTGTGCTTCTCCAGCCGCACGTTGACATAGGCCAGCAGACCGAGGCCGATCTTGTCCGGGTCCAGCAGCGCCACGTATTGACGGATCACGCCCGCTTCTTCCAGGCGCTTGATGCGGCGCAGGCACGGCGACGGCGACAAGGCCACCAGCTCCGCCACATCCTGGTTCGACAGCCGGCCATCGGATTGCAATATGGAAAGAATCTTACGGTCGGTTTTGTCCAGCGCGATCTTAGTCATAAATACCTCGGAAATTCGGAATTGAGGCAATATTATTGCTCAAAATCGGCAGTCGTGGGAATTGTTTGCAATTTACTGCCGCTAAACCGGATCTATACTGTGCGCTAATATAACCAGGAGACACGCATGCAATTCCAGCCATGGGACAACCCGATGGGCACCGACGGGTTCGAATTTGTCGAGTACGCGGCGCCCGATCCCAAAGCCCTCGGCGCGCTGTTCGAGAGCATGGGCTTTACCGCCATCGCCCGCCACCGCCACAAGGATGTGACCCTGTACCGACAGGGCGACATCAACTTCATCATCAACGCCGAGCAGGACTCCTTCGCGCAGCGCTTCGCGCGCCAGCACGGCCCGTCCGTGTGCGCGATCGGCATCCGCGTGCAGGACGCGGCGTTGGCCTACCGCTCAATGCTGGAAAAGGGCGCCTGGGGCTTTGACAACAAGACCGGCCCGATGGAGCTGAACATCCCTGCCATCAAGGGCGTCGGCGATTCGTTGATCTATCTGGTGGACCGCTGGCGCGGCAAGAACGGCAACCAGCCGGGCGGCATCGGCGACATCAGCATCTATGACGTCGACTTCGTGGCGATTCCGGGCGCGGACCCGCACCCGGTCGGCCATGGCCTGACTTATATCGACCACCTGACCAACAACGTCCATCGCGGCCGCATGAAGGAGTGGGCGGACTTCTACGAGAAGATGTTCAACTTCCGCGAGGTGCGCTACTTCGACATCGAGGGCAAGCTGACCGGCCTGAAGTCGAAGGCCATGACTTCGCCGTGCGGCAAGGTGCGCATTCCGATCAACGAATCGTCCGACGACAAGTCGCAGATCGCCGAGTACCTGGACGAGTACCACGGCGAAGGCATCCAGCACATCGCGCTCGGCACCGACGATATCTACTCGTCGATCGAGGGCATGAAGCAAGAGGGCATCGCCTTCCAGGACACCATCGAAACCTACTACGAACTGGTGAACCGCCGCCTGCCGAACCACGGCGAGCGCCTGGACGACCTGCGCCGCCTGCGCATCCTGATCGATGGCCAGAGCAACGAGCACGAACGCGAGCTGCTGCTGCAAATCTTCACGCAGAACGTGATCGGCCCGATTTTCTTCGAGATCATCCAGCGCAAGGGCGACCAGGGCTTCGGCGAAGGCAACTTCCGTGCGCTGTTCGAGTCGATCGAGCTGGATCAGATCAAGCGCGGCGTGTTGCAGGACACCTGCAAGGCTCCCGCATAAGGAGTAGAGTAGTGCCAGGCCGGTAGCGAAGCACATAGACGGAGCACCGGCGCCACGCGGCAGAGCCTACCCGGCACTCGCCGCGCTGCGTATCTGAAAATTTGGAGACAAAACAATGAATGCACCTCAAAAGGGTTTGCTGTTGAATCCGTCCGTCGATACGTCCGACATCACGCTGGACGATAAATGGACGCTGGAGCGCGGCCGCGCTTTCATGACCGGCACGCAAGCGCTGATCCGCCTGCCGATGATGCAGCGCGAGCGCGATCTCAAGGCGGGCCTGAACACCGCAGGCTATATCACCGGCTACCGCGGCTCCCCGGTCACCAGCGTCGACATGACGGCGATGAAGGCCAGGAAGTACCTCGACGAGCACCACGTCAAATTCCATCCCGGTATGAACGAAGACCTCGCGGCCACCGCCGTCTGGGGCACCCAGCAAACCAATTTGTTTAAAGACGCCAAGTACGACGGCGTGTTCGCCATGTGGTACGGCAAAGGCCCCGGCGTGGACCGCTGCGGCGACGTCTTCAAGCACGCCAACAATGCCGGCTCGGCGCGGCATGGCGGCGTGCTGGTGCTGGCCGGCGACGACCACGCGGCCAAGTCGTCCTCCACCGCGCACCAGTCGGACCATATTCTGAACGCCTGCGGCATTCCGGTGCTGTATCCGTCGTCGGTGCAGGAGTACATCGACTACGGCCTGCACGCATGGGCGATGAGCCGCTACACCGGCCTGTGGGTGTCGATGAAGTGCGTCACCGACATCATCGAATCCGGCGCCGTGGTGGACTTCGACCCGGACCGCGTGCAGATCGCGCTGCCGACCGACTTCGACCTGCCGGAAGGCGGCCTGAATATCCGCTGGCCCGACACCGTGCTGGACATGGAAGTGCGCATGAACAGCTACAAGTGGTACGCCGCGCTGGCCTACTGCCGCGCGAACAAACTGAATAAAATCATCTGGGATTCGCCGACGCCGAAGATCGGCATCATTACCGCCGGCAAATCGTATCTCGACACGCGCCAGGCGCTGGCCGACCTGGGCATCGACGAGCAGGCCGCCGCCGATATCGGCATCCGCCTGTACAAGATCGGCATGACCTGGCCGCTGGAAGCGGAAGGCGTGCAGGAATTTGCCAAGGGCCTCGATGAAATCCTGGTGGTGGAAGAGAAGCGCCAGATCCTCGAATACGCGCTGAAGGAGGAGCTGTACAACCTGCCGGACGGCCAGCGCCCGCGCGTGGTCGGCAAGTTCGACGACACCGGCGAGTGGAGCAACCACGGCAAGACCGGCCACGGCGACTGGCTGCTGCCGGCGACCTATGAACTGAACCCGGCGCAGATCGCGCGCGCCATCGCCTCGCGCATCGCCCACTATTGCAAGGACCATCCGGTGGCCAGGCGCGTGCAGGAACGCGTGGCCTACCTGGAGGCGAAAGAGCTGGCGCTGAAATCGCTGCCGACCAAGGCCAATCCGCAAACCGACCGCACGCCGTTCTTCTGCTCCGGCTGCCCGCACAATTCGTCGACCAAGGTGCCGGAGGGCTCGCGCGCGCTGGCCGGCATCGGCTGCCATTACATGGTGCTGTGGATGGACCGCGAAACCTCGACCTTCACCCACATGGGCGCGGAGGGCGTAACGTGGGTCGGGCAGGCGCCGTTCACCAACGAAAAGCACGTGTTCACCAATCTCGGTGACGGCACCTACTTCCACTCCGGCATATTGGCGATCCGCGCGGCCGTCGCGGCCAAGGTGAATATCACCTACAAGATCCTGTTCAACGACGCGGTGGCGATGACCGGCGGCCAGCAGTTCGACGGCCCGCTCGATCCCGGCATGATCTCGCGCCAGATTGCGGCGGAAGGCGTGACGCCGATTATCGTCGTCACCGACGAGCCGGAAAAATACCCGTCCGATTACAACTGGGCGCCCGGCGTCACCGTGCGCCACCGCAGCGAATTGATGGACGTGCAGCGCGAACTGCGCGACAAGCCCGGCGTGTCGGCCATGATCTACGACCAGACCTGCGCGTCCGAAAAACGCCGCCGCCGCAAACGCAATGAATATCCCGATCCGGCCAAGCGCGCGGTGATCAACGAAGCGGTGTGCGAAGGCTGCGGCGACTGTTCGGTGCAGTCCAACTGCCTGTCGGTGGAGCCGCTGGAGACGGAGTTGGGCCGCAAGCGCCAGATCAACCAGTCTTCATGCAACAAGGACTTCTCCTGCACCACCGGCTTCTGCCCGAGCTTTGTCACGGTGGAAGGCGGCGCGCTGAAGAAACCGAAGAAGGCCGCCACCGGCGAAGCGCCGCAAGCCGTGCTGCCGACGCCTGTGCTGCCGTCGACCGCGACGCCGTTCGGCATCCTGATCACCGGCATCGGCGGCACCGGCGTGGTAACGGTCGGGCAGATCCTCGCCATGGCGGCCCACGTGGAGAACAAGGGCGCGATCGTGCTGGACATGAGCGGCCTGGCGCAGAAGGGCGGCCCGGTGATGTCGCACGTGCGGCTGGCGGATCACCAGAGCGATCTGCACTCGACGCGCGTCGGCACCGGCAGCGCCGATCTGGTGATCGGCTGCGACCTGATCGTCACCGCTTCGCGCGACGCCTTGTCGCGCATGGGCGAAGGGCGCACGCATGCGATGATCAACTCCACCGGCTCCTCGACCGCCGCGTTTGTGAAGAACCCGGACTGGCAATTCCCGGACGCCGGCTCGCGCGGCGAGATCATTCGCGCCTGCGGCAACGACAACGTCGATTTCGTCGACGCCGGCCAGATCGCCACCGCGCTGATGGGCGACTCCATCGCCACCAATATGTTCATGCTGGGCTACGCCTTCCAGAAGGGCCATGTGCCGCTGAGCGAGGCGGCGCTGATCAAGGCGATTGAGCTGAACGGCGTGTCGGTGGCCTTCAACAAGGCCGCCTTCCACTGGGGCCGCACCGCCGCCCACGATCTGGCGTCGGTGACCCGACTGACCACGCCGGCCAAGGTGATCGAGTTCAAACGCATCCAGACGCTCGACGACATCATCGCCCGGCGCGTCGAGCTGCTGACGGCCTACCAGGACGCCAGCTACGCCCGCCGCTACCAGGCCTTCGTCGAGCAGGTGCGCGCCGAGGAAGCGAAGCTGGGCAAGTCCACGCGCCTGACCGAGGCGGTGGCGCGCTACTACTACAAGTTGATGGCCTACAAGGACGAATACGAAGTCGCCCGCCTGTACACCGACGGCGCCTTCCAGCAGAAAGTGGCCGGCATGTTCGACGGCGACATCAAGCTGAAATTCCACCTGGCGCCGCCGATTTTCGCCAGGACCGACGCCAATGGCCATCTGGTCAAGAAGGAATTTGGTCCTTGGATGATGAAGGCTTTCGGCGTGCTGGCCCGGTTCAAGGGCTTGCGCGGCACCGCGCTGGACCCGTTCGGCCGCACGGCGGAACGCAAGATGGAACGCGCGCTGATCGCCGAGTACCGCGATACCGTCGCTGCCCTGCTGCCGAAGCTGACGGCTGAGAACCTGGCGCAGGCGGTGGCCATCGCCAGCATTCCGGAGGATATCCGCGGCTATGGCCACGTCAAGGAGCGGCATCTGCTGGCGGCCAAGCAGAAAGAGGCCAAGCTACTGGCCGACTTTGGCAAACCCGCATCTGGTGTGGAGGTCAGCGCAGCCTCGCACGCAGCCTGATTCATTTCCATGGTAGTACCTTGGCGGCCCTTCGGGGCCGTTTTTTTGTTCAGAGGGTATCGGGTCGTGGACGACGGCTGGTCACCAAAGCTGTAAAACACCCCCCATTTGTGGCTAGGCAGATGGCGTAGCTTTTGCTGAAATATTGAATCCGGATTGTCCCGCAATCTTCGGCGTCGGCACGCTGCGGGAGATTTGCAAGCGGCCTTGACCCCGCCGGACGGCCCGGTATTGACTATGACGGCGGCGCGCATGCTGCGCGATTCGTTTGTTTTACTGGAGAAGAAGGCATGAACGTGTATCAGAAAATCGCCGCGCTGGCGCTGCTGTTGCTTGCGCTGACAGGCCTCGCGCGAGGGCAGGACAGCGACCCGTATCAATGGCTGGAGGATGTGCGCGGCGAGCAGCCGATGCGGTGGGTGGCGCAACAGAACGATGCGACCTTGCGCGCATTGCAGTCAGCCCCGGAATACCGGCAGATTCAGGACAGCGTGCGCGCCACGTTAAACACCGGCGCGCGGCTGCCCGAAGTGACGCTGCACGGCGGTTACCTGTATAACTTCTGGGTCGATGCCGGTCATCAGCGCGGTGTGTGGCGGCGTACCACGATGGCGCAATATCGGCTGCCGGAGCCGGCATGGGAAACCGTGCTCGATGTCGATCAACTGGCGGCGCAGGAAAACGAAAAATGGGTGTGGCACGACGCCCAGTGCTGGTATCCGGCAGCGGATCGCTGTCTGATCCTGCTGTCGCGCGGCGGCGGCGACGCGCACGTGGTGCGTGAATTCGATACGGTCACGCGCAGCTTCGTGCAGGATGGCTTTACGCTGGCCGAAGCGAAGAGCGAGGTGGCCTGGATAGACCGCGACACGCTGTTGGTCGCCAGCGATTTTGGCGAGGACACGCTGACGGCATCGGGTTATGCGCGCATTGTCAAGGAGTGGCGGCGCGGCACGCCGCTATCCGCCGCGCGTACGCTGTACGAGGGACAGGCCACCGATATGCGCGTCACACCGCAACAGCACCTCTCCGCGCAAGGCGCTTACCACTTCATTACGCGCACCATCGATTTTTACCGCAGCGAGTTGTTCTGGCGCGATCAGGACCGGCTGCGCAAGGTGCCGGTGCCGGACGATGCGCAAACCTTCATCCTCGGCGGCCAGCTCGCCATTCAGCTCAACTCGGACTGGCGCGTCAACGGCAAGCGCTATCCGCAGGGAGCGCTGCTGGCGACCAATCTGCGCCGCTTCGTGCGCGGCGAGCGCCAACTGGCGGTGCTGTTCTCGCCGACGCCGACCAGTTCGCTCGACGGCATCACCGTCACGCGCAATGCGCTGCTGCTGAACATACTCGATAACGTGCGCAACCGGCTGGTCGAGGTCAGACGCGTGCGGCAGCAATGGCGGCAGCGCCGCGTCGACGCGCCGGCGTTCGGCCAGTTGGCCGTGACCGCGCTCGACCCGGTGGCGTCGGACGATTACATGCTGAAGGCGACTGATTTTATCCACCCGTCCACCATCTATCTTGCGCGCGTCGGCAGCGACACGCGCACGCCGCTGAAGGCCATGCCGGCTTATTTCGACGCGGCAGCCTACGAAGTGCGGCAGCATCACGCAGTGTCGAAGGATGGCACGCGCGTGCCGTATTTCGTCGTCATGAGCAAGCAGGCGCGGCTGGACGGCAGCAATCCGACCGTGCTGAACGCCTACGGCGGTTTCCAGTTTCCGATGAAGCCGTATTACCTCGGCCCGATGGGCGATGCCTGGCTCAAGCATGGCGGCGTCTACGTGCTGGCGAATATCCGCGGCGGCGGCGAGTTCGGCCCGGCGTGGCATCAGGCGGCCGTCAAGCAGAACCGCCAGCGCGCCTTCGACGACTTCCTCGCGGTGGCCGAAGATCTGGTCCGGCGTAAGATCACCAGTCCGCGCCACCTCGGGATTTCCGGCCGCAGCAATGGCGGCTTGCTGGTCGGCGTCGCCTTCACCCAGCGTCCGGAGCTGTTCAACGCGGTGGTGTGCGGCGCGCCGCTGCTGGATATGCGGCGCTACAACAAGCTGCTGGCCGGCGCCTCGTGGGTGGCGGAATACGGCGACCCGGACGATCCGGCGCAATGGGCTTACATTGGTAAGTATTCTCCCTACCACCATGTGTTAAAAGAAAAACATTATCCGCGCGTGCTGTTCACTACGTCCACCAGCGACGACAGGGTACACCCCGGCCATGCGCGCAAAATGGCCGCACAGATGCAGCAGCAAGGCCATGACGCGCTCTACTGGGAAAACACCGAGGGTGGCCACTCGGCCGCAGCGTCCATCGAGCAGGAAGTGCAGTGGTGGGCCGCCACCCACAGCTTCCTGCTGCACCAGTTGAAATAACTTTATTCATATTTCGCATAAGCATGTGACGAAACAGTCGTTCAGTAATTGCCTGACAATTGATAAGGTGTCGCCTTTTCATTTGTGAAGTATTTACAATGCAAACAAAGTGTAACTTGACCCCGCTGGCGGCTGGCGTTATCGCGCTGCTGGCTGGCGTTGCCGCCCCTACCGTGGCGCTGGCGCAGGACAGCGCAGCGGCGAGCGCGCCGCAAGCCGTTGTCATCACCGGTTCGCGCATCGCCCGCGCCGGCACCGAAGGCCCGTCGGCCGTGACGGTGCTGACCGCCGCCGATATCGAAAAGCAGGGCTACCGCAACGTCTTCGACGCGCTGAGCAACCAGACGCAGAACAGCGGCTTCACGCAGGGCGCCGACTACGGCAACACCTTCACGCCGTCGGCCAACGCCATCAGCCTGCGCGGCCTCGGCCCGAACCACACGCTGGTGCTGCTGAACGGCCGCCGCATGGCCGACTTCCCGACCGCCTATGACGGCACGGTCAACTTCACCAACCTGGCGAATATCCCGTCGAGCGTGGTGGAGCGCATCGAGATCCTGAGCGGCGGCGCGTCGGCCATTTACGGCTCGGACGCGGTGGCCGGCGTGGTCAACATCATCCTGAAAAAACAGTACGAAGGCTTCGACCTCAACGTCAAGGCCGGCGGCACCTCGCGCGGCGGCGCCGCCGACAAGCGCCTGCAACTGACCGGCGGCAAGAGCTGGGACAAGCTGAACGCGCTGTTCAGCCTGGAACTGTCCGAGCGCAATCCGCTGTGGAGCGCGGACCGCGACTTCATGGCGTCGAAAACCGACGTCGCGCCGACCTCGATCATGGGCCGCAAGAATGTCACCGCCGGCAAGTATGTCGACCTGGGTTCGGCCTGCGCCAGCAACAGCGATCTGTTCGGCGGCAGCACGGTCAATTACACGTCGAAAACCGGCCCTTACTGCGCCAGCCCGAAAGTCGGTCCGACCTATTGGACCACGATGACCAAGAACAGCAGCCAGAACGCCTTCGGCAGCCTGAACTACGAGCTGTCGCCGAGCACCACGCTGTACGCGGAAGCGCTGTTCGGCCAGAACCGCAGCACCAACAATACGCGCGGCCCGTCGTGGACGTCGCGCCAGTTGAGCGACAGCTATTTCCTGAACCAGAACACCGGCGCCTACGAAACCTGGAACCGCTACATCTCGCCGGAAGAGATGGGCGGCGTCGGCCAGTACAACCGCTACTGGGATGACCAGGCCAGCTCGCTGTCGTTCGGCGCCAGGGGCCTGATTCCGGGCACCACCTGGAGCTATGAAGCCGGCTACACCGCCTCGCTGTACAAGAGCCAGGACCACCGCCCGCGCATTCTGGCCAACGCCGACAGCTTCTTCCTCGGCCAGCAACTGGGCGTGGACGCGAAAGGCGTGGCGATCTACGCGCCCGATCCGGCGCGCCTGAGCACCCGGTTGACGCCGGACGAGTTCGCCAGCATCAGCGGCGCCTCGGTCAGCGACGACAAGTCGTGGACCAACACCGTCAGCCTGAGCGCCAGCGGCGAAGCCTTCGATCTGCCGGCCGGCCCGGTCAAGATGGCGACCGTGGTCGAATACGGCAAGCAGGGCTTCTCCAACCGTCCGGACAGCCGCATCAACGAGGGCTACTTCAACATCGCCACCGGCGCCGATGTGACCGCCGGCACCCGCAAGCGCTACGCGGTGGGCGCCGAGTTCAACATCCCGGTGGTCAAGACCGTGGATGCGACGCTGGCCGGCCGTTATGACCGCTACAGCTTTGCCGGCCGCGAGGACGGCAAGTTCACCTACAACGGCGGCATCGAGTGGCGTCCGGCCAAGCAACTGCTGGTGCGCGGCACCTACGGCACCAGCTTCCGCGCGCCGGACATGAACTACATCTACAAGGCGCGCGGCACCGGTTACTATGCCTCGACCACCGACTACTACCGCTGCGCCAAGTCCGGCCAGCCGATCGCCGGCTGCGAGTTCGCCAACTACTCGCCGGGCGCCGACTACGTGCAGACCGGCAGCAAGGATCTGCGGTCGGAGCAGGGCCGCTCGACCGGCCTGGGCATCGTCTGGTCGCCGAGCGCGGACTTCGATGTGTCGCTCGACTACTGGAACATCAAGATCAGCGACCTGGTCACCAACCTGAACGAGAACAAGCTGCTGCGCGACGAAGCCACCTGCCGCATGGCCGGCGACCTGACCTCGCCGACCTGCGCCGACGCCATCTCGCGCATCGTGCGCTATGCCGACGATGCGCTGTTCCGTCCGGGCGAGATCAAGCAGATCCTGGTCAACCCGATCAACGCCGCCTCGACCAGCGTGGACGGCATCGACCTCGCCACCAAGTACGTGTTCCGTACCAGGGACTTCGGCAGCTTCATCGCCAAGGGCAACTATTCCAAGACCTTGAACAAGCATTCGCGCCAGTTCGACGGCGACGAGCTGATCGACGAACTGAAAGACCTGAACGTCTACGACTGGCGCGACAAGCTCAACGCCAGCCTGACGTGGAACTACGGCAAATGGTCGAACACGCTGTTCCTGCAGCGCTACGGCAAAGCGCCTAACGCGGCCGGCACCGCCTTCCTGACGCCGACCACGCTGGTCAACGGCAGCGTGGTGTACCGCCTGAACGAACGCGCCACCTTGTCGGTGGCGGTGAACAACCTGTTCAACAAGGTCAAGGTCGATACCAGCGGCGGCTGGCCTTACTACCCGGTCGGTAATTACAGCCCGGTAGGCCGCCAGGCCTGGGTCGAGCTGAATTACCACTTCGGCGGTTAAGCGGCCTTGCGCTGGCTGGCGTGGCCGAGATATTCGGTCACCCAGTACAGCAGCGCGGCGGCGTTGAAGGCCATGCCGGCCAGCAGCGCGCCGCGCCAGCCGTGGGTGGCGAACACCCAGCCACCCAGGGCTGAACCGGCGGCGCCGCCGGCGAAGAACAGCGCGAAGTAGACGCCGTTCAGGCGGCTGCGCACTTCCGCGCCAAGCGAGAAGATGGCGCGCTGGCCCAGCACCAGATTGGCCGCCACGCCCATGTCCAGCACGATCGACGCGATCACCAGCACCGCCAGCGCGATGTCACGCGAACCCGGCGCCACCAGCGGCAACGCAAATCCCAACACACCCAGCACCAGCGCGGCGGCCGTAGCCATCAGCGTGTGGCCCTTGTCGGCCAGCTTGCCGGCGATCGGCGAGGCGATGGCGCCGGCCATGCCGACCAGCGCGAAGATGGCGATGCCGGTCTGCGACAGGTGGAACTGCGGACCGGCCAGCATCAGCGGCGTGACGGTCCAGAACAGGCTGAACGAACCGAACAGGCCGGCATGGTAGGCGGCGCGGCGGCGCAGCACCGGCGTTTGCAGGAACAGATGCCACAGCGAAGCCATCAGTTTTGGATAGCCGATGTGATGGTTGGGCACGCGCTGCGGCAGCCCGGCGCGCAGCACGAAGGCGACGATCAGCACCAGCACGGCGGCGCCGGCGAATACCACGTGCCAGCTGGTGGCGTCGGCCACCAGGCTGGCGGCCGGGCGCGACAGCATGATGCCCAGCAGCAGGCCGCTGACCACCTTGCCGACGGTGGCGCCGCGCGTGGCTTCCTGCGACAGGTGGGCGGCGAACGGCACGATGATCTGCGCGGCCACCGAGCCGAGGCCAATGCCGAGCGCAGCGGTCAGGAACATCCAGGCGCTGCTGCTGATGGCGGCCAGCACCAGCATGGCCGAGGTGAACAGCAGGCCGGTGAAGATCAGGCGGCGGTTTTCCAGCAGGTCGCCCAGCGGCACGATGAACAGCAGGCCGAGGGTGTAGCCGATCTGCGTCAGCGTGACGATGAGGCCGGCCGCTTCGGGCGAGAGGCCGGTGGCGGCGCTGATCGGGCCGACCAGGGTTTGCGCGTAATACAGGCTGGCGACGATGAGGCCGCTGGCGGTGGCCAACAGCGTGACCATGCCGGGGCTGATGTCTTTGTTGCTCATGATAGTGCTCCAGTGAGAGGGTGATGAGCAGATTCTAGGCAAAAGCCGGCCAAAGATAATTAGGGCATAATGCGGCTATACTTTTCACATAATGTGAACAATGGACAGACTGAAAGCCATGCAGGCCTTCGTCCGCATCGTCGAGGCCAATAGCTTCACCAAGGCCGCCGAGACGCTGGACCTGCCGCGCGCCGCGCTGACGGCCACCATCAAGAAACTGGAAGCCTTCCTCGGCACGCAGCTGCTGCAACGGACCACGCGCCGGCTGTCGCTGACGCCGGACGGCGCCGACTACTACCGCAAGTGCCAGCAGATCCTGCAGGCGGTCGAGGATGCGGAAAGCACCTATCGCGATCAGGGCGGCGGCCAGGGCGCGGTCCAGCCGCGCGGCAAGCTGCGGGTGGAGCTGCCCGGCACCTTCGGCCGCAATGTGGTGATGCCGCACATCGGCGCCTTTTGCGCGCGCTATCCGGAGCTGGACCTGGTGATCAGCCTGAGCGACCGGGTGCGCGACCTGATCGAGGAGGGCGCCGATTGCGCGCTGCGCGTCGGCGCCCTGCAGGATTCGGCGATGATCGGCCGGCCGCTGGGCAGCATGCGCTTCGTCACCTGCGCCGCGCCGGCGTATTTGCAGCGGCATGGCGTGCCGCAGGCGTGGACCGAGCTGGCCGCGCACCGCTGCGTGTCGCACTTTTCCGGCCGCACCGGCCGCCCGTTCGACTGGGACTTCATGGTCGACGGCAGCGTGGTGTCCACCGAGGTGCGCAGCGCCATCACCGTCAACGACGCCGAGGCCAGCGTCAGCTGTGCCTTGCAGGGCTTGGGACTGGCGCAGCTGGCGCGCTACCGGTGCGGCCGCACCGGCCAGCGGCGCCCTGATCGAGGTGCTGGCGGCCACGCCGCCGACACCGATGCCGGTATCGCTGCTGTACCCGCAGGGCCGGATGTCGTCGCCACGGCTGCGCGTGTTCGCCGAGTGGGTGGGCGGGTTGCTGCGGCACGATCCGGACCTGCAAGCCTGAGTTGCAAAAATAATAGCCAGCCTGGCATCTTGCAGGCCCGCGCGGCGCTATAATTCTTGAATGAAACATATCTCCTCGACCATCACGACCGCCGTGCTGGCGCTGCTGGCCGCCTGCGGCGGCGGCGGTGGCGGCGCCCCGGCCACACCCACGCCCACCACCTCCACGCCGCCGGCCACGTCCACGGCGGCGCCGGAATACCTGGCGCTGGCCAACCGCTGTGTCGCACCGCGCCGCGGCGCCGACTGGAACGGCAAGGCCTACACCGACAAGCAGGGCAGCCTCAACGAAGAATTGCGCTGGGTGCGCTCGTTCATCGACGAAACCTACCTGTGGTACAAGGAGGTGCCGGCAGGGATCGCCATGACCGGCTACAGCAATCCGCTGGATTACTTCGCCGCGCTGAAAACGCCGGCCGTCACCGCGTCCGGCCGCCCGAAGGACGCTTACCACTTCACGTATCCGACCACGGAATGGCAGATGAACCAGGCCGGCGTGCGGCTGGGCTATGGCATCAGCTGGTATAACCGCGACACCGCCAATTCGCGCCTGTGGGGCGTGGCGCTGGTGGAGCCGGGTTCGCCGGCGGAGGCGGCCGGCGTGCGGCGCGGCGACCTGCTCGACAGCGTGGACGGCGTCAGCATCAACGACATGAGCGCCGCCGGCACCGACCGGCTGAACGCCGGGCTGTTCCCGGACACCGCCGGCGAGCGCCACCAGTTTGTCCTGCGGCGCGCCGGTGCGCTGCAGACGGTCCTGCTCGGCGCCGGCAACGTCGTCGAGGCGCCGGTGCGCAACACCAAGGTATTCGAGACGCCGACCGGCGCCGTCGGCTACCTGCAGTTCAATGACCATAACGACGTCGCCGAAAGCGCGCTGCTGCGGTCGTTCACGGCGCTGAAGGAAGCCAATGTCGGCGACCTGGTGCTGGACATGCGCTACAACGGCGGCGGCTATCTGGCCGTCGCCAGCCAGCTGGCCTACATGATCGCCGGTCCCGCCGCCACCAGCGGCAAGGCGTTCGACCGCGTGATGGTCAACGACAAGCGGCCGGCGCAGGCGCCGGACCTGTTCCAGTCCAGCTCGATCGGCCTGTCGCCGTCGCTGCTGGGCGCGGGCTGGCGCTGCCGGCCCTGAACCTGAAACGGGTGACGATACTGACCAGCGCCGCCACCTGCTCCGCCAGCGAGGCGCTGATCAACGGCTTGCTCGGCATCGACGTCGAGGTCAACCTGATCGGCGGCGCCACCTGCGGCAAGCCCTATGGTTTCTACCCGGAGGATAACTGCGGCAACACGTATTTTGCGATCCAGCTGCAACTGGTCAATCACAAGGGCCAGGGCGACTACGCCGACGGTTTCGGCGCCACCTGCGCGCTCGAGGATGACTTCGAGCACGCGCTTGGCGACGCCGATGAGCGGCTGCTGTCGGCTGCGCTCAACTACCGCGCCAACGGCACGTGCCCGGCGCCGCGCAGCGCGCGCAGCATGGCGGCCCGCACTGCGGACAGCGCGGCGCCGGTCCGGCTGGTGCGGCCGGCCGCGAGGGAGGTCGGCATTCTCCACCGTTGAGCGGCAAACGCGTCTATACTGGTTTTCCTCTTTTTGCTGGAAGCCCGCTACATGATCCGTTCCGCCATCCTGCTTGCCCTTGCCGCCGCCGCGCCGCTGGCTGCCGCCGCCCCGGCCGCCGCGCCGCTGACCACCATTTCCGAGCGTTCCGGTTTTCAGTCCACCGGCCGCTATGACGAAGTGGTGGCGCTGTGCGCCCAGTTCCAGAAAGCCTATCCGAAGCAGGTGCGCTGCTTTGAATTCGGCCGCACGCCCGAGGGCCGGCCGATGCTGGCGCTGGCCGTCTCGCGCACTGGCGCGCTGAGCGCCGAGCAGGCGAAAAAGAAGGGCGTGCCGGTGCTGCTGATCCAGGGCGGCATCCACGCCGGCGAGATCGACGGCAAGGACGCCGGCTTCCTGGCGCTGCGCGACGCGCTCGAAGGCAAGGCGGCGCAAGGCGCGTTGGACAAGCAGGTGCTGCTGTTCGTGCCGGTGTTTAACGTTGACGGCCACGAGCGCTTCGGCAAGAACAACCGCCCGAACCAGCGCGGCCCGGTGGAGATGGGCTGGCGCACCACGGCGCAGAACTACAACCTGAACCGCGATTACGTCAAGGCCGACGCGCCGGAGATGCAGGCCATGCTGGCGCTGGTCAACGCCTGGGACCCGCTGGCCTATGTCGACCTGCACGTGACCGACGGCGCCAAATTCCAGCCCGATATCTCGATCCAGGTCGAGCCGGTGCACGCCGGCGACGAGGCGCTGAAGGTGGCCGGCGCCGCGCTGCAAACCAATGTGATGGCCGACCTCAAGGCCAAGGGTTCGGACCCGAAGCCGTTCTACATCTCGTTCGCCAAGGAGGACGATCCGATGTCCGGCTTTGTCGACAGCCTGTCGACGCCGCGCTTCTCGACCGGCTACTTCCTGCTGCGTAACCGCTTCGCCATGCTGGTGGAAACCCACTCGTGGAAGGATTATCCGACCCGCGTGCGCATTACCTACAACACCATCGTGTCGCTGCTGTCGCAGGTGGCGCGGCACGGCAAGGACTGGCAGAAGCTGGCGAAGGAGGCCGATGCGCGCGCGCTGGCGCTGGCCGGCAGCGAGGTGCCGCTCAGCTATCGCACCACGTTCAACAGCAAGACCATCGAGTTCCCCGGCTACGCCTACACGCGCGAGCATTCGGAAATTTCCGGCGCGCTGTGGACGCGCTATGACGAGAGCAAGCCGCAGATCTGGAGCGTGCCGCTGCGCGACGAGATCGTGCCGGACCTGAAGGTGGCGGCGCCGCTGGGCGGTTACATCGTGCCGGCGGCGCAGGCGGCGTGGGTGGGCGCCAAGCTGAAACAGCATGGCGTGGAATTCAAGGTGATCGGCGCCGACCAGATGTCGGCCGAGGTGGAGACCTTCCGCGCCACCCGCACCAGGTTCGGCGCGCAGTCGGTCGAGAGCCATCAGATGCTGTCGGTGGACGGCGACTGGGGCCGCGAGCGTCGCGCCGTCGGCAAGGGCGCGCTGTTCGTGCCGATCGCGCAGCCGAAGGCGCGGCTGGTGATGACGATGCTGGAGCCGCGCGGCGCCGACAGCCTGCTGGCCTGGGGCGAATTCAACGCCGCCTTCGAGCGCAAGGAGTATATGGAGGATTATGTGGCGGAGGAGGTGGCGCGCGAACAGCTGGAGGCCGATCCGGCGCTGCGCGCCGAGTTCCAGAAAAACTCGATAGCGACGCGGAGTTCAACAAGAGCCCGGCCAAGCGGCTGGAGTTCTTCGCCAGGCGGCACGCTTCGTGGGATGAGCGCTTTAACCTGTATCCGGTGATGCGCACCGCGCAGAGGTACTAAACCAGCCGTCATTCCCGCGCAGGCGGGAATCCATAGGGCGCTTGCGCGATGCTCAGCATGGGTTCCCGCCTGCGCGGGAACGACGGGGGCAACTATATGGCGGAACTGGCGTGGTTCTTCTGCGCCATTTGCTGATCCATCTCCTGCCGGATCATCTCGGTGATCCTGGCGGTGACGGCGGCCTGCTCGGTGGGCGACATGGCGTTGAACTCGTCCTGGGTAATGCCCAGCTTCTTCATCATCGCCGCCGTCATGCGTTCGGCGGGCGTCATCTTCAGGTATTTTTCCAGTTCCGCCGCGGCGTCGGACTGCCTGGTTTCAGCATGCTTGAGCAGCGCGCCGAAATCGGCGCCGCCGTCGCCGTTCTTGTTCGGCGAAAAATTCGCCAGCGTGGCATCGCCCAGCGCCTTCGTTTCGATCTTCAGGCTCATGGTAGTCTCCTTATCGAGAGTTGATCATATCTCAACCTAGCGGAGGGCAGGGCGAAGCGCGCTCAGTCCTGGCGCTGGAGCGAGATGATGCCCGGCGCCGGCGCCGGCGTCGCGCACGGTTCCTCGTCGAACGCGATGTCGCCGAGCGGGTTGGCCACGCCGTCGGCCTTGATGTCCTTGAAGCCGAACAGGTCGCGGTCCATCAGGTGCGACGGCACCACCGTCGACAGCGACGAGAAAATGTTCTCGACCCGGCCCGGATGCTTTTTCTCCCATTCGCGCAGCATGTTCTTGATCTGCTTGCGCTGCAGGTTTTCCTGCGAGCCGCACAGGTCGCACGGGATGATCGGGAAGTGCTTCACTTCGGCGTAGCGCTCGGTGTCCTCTTCCTTCACATAGGCCAGCGGGCGTATCACCATGTGCTTGCCGTCGTCCGACACCAGCTTGGCCGGCATGCCCTTGATTTTGCCGCCGAAGAACATATTCAGGAAGAAGGTTTCCAGGATGTCGTCGCGGTGGTGGCCCAGCGCGATCTTGTTGCAGCCCAGCTCGTCGGCGACGCGGTACAGGATGCCGCGGCGCAGGCGCGAGCACAGCGAGCAGGTGGTCTTGCCTTCCGGGATCAGGCGCTTGACGATGCTGTAGGTGTCCTGGTTTTCAATGTGGTAGGGGATGGCCAGCTTGTCCAGGTAGGCCGGCAGGATGTCGGCCGGGAAGTTCGGCTGCTTCTGGTCGAGGTTGACGGCGACCAGCTCGAAGTTGATCGGCGCGCGCTCGCGCAGCGTCATCAGGATGTCGAGCAGCGCGTACGAGTCCTTGCCGCCGGACAGGCAGACCATGACCTTGTCGCCGTCCTCGATCATGTTGAAGTCGCCGATGGCCTGGCCGACCAGGCGGCACAGGCGCTTGTGCAGCTTGTTGTTCTCGTGGGCGGTTTTTTCAGCGGCCTTGGCGCTGATGCTGGCGTCGATGACGGCGTTCATGCTTGTTCCTTGATTTTGAATACTTCAACGCCGACGCCCTCGCAATCGGGATACACGTCAGGCTTCATGGTGGAGACGCGCGCCGCGCGCACGCTCGGGTGGGCCAGCATTTCGCGCACGATGTCGTCGCACAGGGTTTCCTGCAACTGCACGTGGCCGCGCGCCATGCGCTGGGCGATGGTGTTGCGCATGAAGTCGTAGTCGACCACTTCTTCCAGCTGGTCGTGCTGCGGCGACGAGGCCGACAGCGGAATGTACAGGTCCACGTTGATCAGCAAACGCTGCTCGCCCTTTTCTCGAACTCATAGACGCCGATGTTGATCATGACTTCATAGTTGCGCAGGAACAGGCGGCGGCAGTCGTTCAGTTGCGGGTGTATCAGGGCGGACAGCATGGAATACCTTCTAGTGAATAAATTATTTGGCCAAAAACATCACGTCGCGCGGCAGCGGCAGCAGGTGCTGGCCGCCATCGACCAGCAGCGTGGCGCCGGTCAGCGCGCGCGCCGTGGCGGCGTACACCACGGCGTCGGCGATATCGTCGGGGGTGCTGGAACGGCCCAGCGGCGTTTGCTGGTGCGCGTTGGCGAAACCGGCCTCGGTCTGGTCGCCCGACACCATGGTGATGCCCGGCGCCACGCCGACCACGCGCAGCTTCGGCGCCAGCTGCTGCGCCAGCATGGTGGTGGCGGTGTGCAGCGCGGCCTTGGACAGGGTGTACGACAAAAAATCCGGATTCAGATTGTACAGCTTCTGGTCCAGCAGATTGATGACGGCGGCCTGGGCGCCGTCCGGCGTGGCCGCGTGCAGCGCCTGCGCCAGCAGCAGCGGGGCGGCGACGTTGGCGCGCATGTGGGCGTCCAGCAGCGCCGGGCTGAATTCGCTGGCGCTGTCGTAGTCGAACAGCGAGGCGTTGTTGACCACGCAATGGACGGCGCCCAGCGCCGCCGCCGCGCGCGGCAGCAGCGCGCGCACCGCCGCCTCGTCGGCCAGGTCGCATTGCAGCGCGACGGCGCGCCGGCCCAGCGCGATGATGGCGCTGGCCACTTCGCCCGCTTCGGTGGCCGAGTTGCGGTAGTGCACCGCCACGTCCCAGCCGGCGCGCGCCAGGCCGAGCGCGATGGCGCGGCCGATGCGGCGCCCGGCGCCGGTGACCAGCGCGACCTGCGATGTGTTGTGAGATGCTGTCATACTTGGTTTAAAGTCAACCGTCGTTGCCGCGCAGGCGGGAACCCATACTCAGCATGGATTCCCGCCTGCGCGGCAACGACGCGGGTTATTTGTCGGCGCCGGCGCGGATTCGCTACAATGCCGGGATGTCCCTACCCGCACCTTCTAGCGACGCGCTGGCCGCGTCCCACGCCCTGCAGCATCTGATTGCCGCCGAGATCGAACGCAACGCAGGCGCCATTCCCTTCGCCCGCTACATGGAGCTGGCGCTGTACGCGCCCGGACTGGGCTACTACAGCGGCGGCTCCGCCAAGCTGGGCAAAGATGGCGATTTTACAACCGCGCCCGAGCTGTCGCCCTTGTTCGGCGCGGCGCTGGCCCGGGTTGCAGCCGCTATTATCGCCCAAAGCGCGCCGAACATCCTCGAATTCGGCGCCGGCACCGGCAAGCTGGCGTTCGACATCCTGAGCGAACTGCGCGCCGCCGGCGTTGCAGTGGACAAGTATTACATCGTCGAGCTGTCCGGCGAACTGCGCGGCCGCCAGCAGGAAAAGCTGCGCGCGTTCCCGCAGGTCGAGTGGCTGGACACGCTGCCGGCGTCGTTTGACGGCGTGGTGTTCGGCAACGAGGTGCTCGATGCGATGCCGGTGCAGCTGGTCATCAAGCATCCCGACGGCTGGCAGGAATTGCAGGTGACGGTCCGTGACGGCGGCTTCCAGTATCTGGAAACGCCGGCCAGCGCCGGGTTGCAGGCGCAGATCGCCCGCCAGATTCCCGCGCACGAACTGCTGCCGGACGGCTATGTGACCGAGCTGCACGGCGTCGCCTGCGGCTTCATGGCGACGCTGGCGCGCATGCTGGGCCAGGGGCGGGCCAACGCCGCCTTCCTGTTCGACTACGGCTTCCCGGCGCACGAGTTTTATTTCGACCAGCGCGTCACCGGCACGCTGATGTGCCACTACCGCCACCATGCGCACCCGGACCCGTTCTATTACCCGGGCTTGCAGGACATCACCGCCCACGTCGATTTCACGGCGATGGCGCTGGCGGCGCAGGACGCCGGCATCGAGGTGCTGGGTTATCTGAACCAGTCCGGCTTCCTGCTCGGCGCCGGCATTGGCGAGCTGCTGCTGCGCACCGATCCCGCGGACGCGGCGGCCTATCTGCCGCAGGCGCGCGCGCTGCAAAAGCTGGTGTCGCCGGCCGAAATGGGCGAGTTGTTCAAGGTGCTGGCGGTGGGCAAGGGCGTCGAGCTGCCGCCGGCCATCGTCCTGCAGGACCGCACGCACAGATTGTAGACAGAAAAGCACGTTGGGCCGAAAAGCGGCCGAAATCGTTGTCTGATCTCTGAGTTGCATGCGTTAAGATGGGCTATGATGACTGATTCTGCGTCGATTTCCGTTTATGGCCAAGATCCACACCCACTATGACAACCTGAAGGTGTCGCGTATGGCGCCACAGGAGGTCATACGTGCCGCCTACAAGGCGCTCAGCCAAAAATATCACCCGGACAAGAATCCGGGCGACGAGAAAGCTGCGCGCATCATGGCCATCCTCAACGGCGCCTACGAGACGCTGTCCGACCCGCAGCGCCGCAAGGAGCATGACGAGTGGATCGCCTCCGAGGAGTGGGAAATCGAGTGGCTGGAAAGCACCCGCCACGAGGAAGCGCATCGCGGCGAACGGGCGCGCGGCGACAGCGCCCGGCAGGCCGAGCACGGCGCGCAGGACGCCGCGCGGCGCCGCCGCCGCGGCCGCCGCGACTGGCGCCTGTGGGCCGGCCTGGCCGCGTGCCTGACGCTGGGCTGGGTGGGCGGCGCCACCATGGTGGCCGAGCCGCAGGCGGTCAGCAATATGCTGAGCGGCGCCTGGAACGGCAAGAGTGGCATCAACGCCAACGCCGCCACCACCGACAGCGTGGGCGCCGCGCCGCATGCCTTGTCCGACGCCGCCGGCAGCCACGCCGAAGCGCGCGACAGCTGGGCCACGGTGCGGCTGTCCGAATCGCACCAGGCGCGGCCGGCGCCGATCAAGGTGGCGGCGATGGCGCAGGTGGTGCTGCCCGGCGCCGGCGCCGAGTGCGACAGCGAAACCCAGACGCAGACGCTGGTGGCGCCCAACGGCGAGCCGTGGCCGAGCCGGTCCGGCTATATGGAAGGTTTCCCGATCGGCAACCGCGGCGACGAGATGCAGCTGACGCTCGACAACAGCGGCAACGATTCGGCCGTGTTCATCAAGGTCTATGACATGGACCGCCGCTCGAATGTGCGCTATGCCTACGTGCTGCCGCACGACAAGCTGCTGGTGGATAAGCTGACCAACGGCAAGTACGAAATCCGCTACCAGAATCTCGACGTTGCCGCCAATCCGGGCGCCTGCGCCGGGGCCAACCGCACCACCACCGCCAGCATGCAAAGCGGGCCGTCACCCATCAACAACTAGTGCCTGCGGGCATCGCTGATAAGAGTTGTCACAGGGGGAATCTGATTATCCTGAAGGTCATGACAGGAGATGTGTATGACCGATTCCACCGCCGGTGACGACGACTGGCTGCTTGACGAAGACGAAGAGGAAGTCCCCGCCGGCGGTCAGGGCGCACCGGACCAGCGTTTGTGGCGGGTGCTGATCGTCGACGACGATGTCGATGTGCATGCGGTAACCCGGCTGGCGCTGCGCAATGTCAGCTTCAAGGGCCGCGAGCTGGAACTGTTTTCCGCCTACAGCGGCCGCGAGGCGTTCGAGATCCTGCGCGACACGCCCGACATCGCGCTGGTGCTGCTGGACGTGGTGATGGAAACCGACGACGCCGGCCTGATCCTGGCGCGCCGCATCCGCGAAGAACTCCACAATGCGATCGTGCGGGTGGTGCTGCGCACCGGCCAGCCCGGCCAGGCGCCCGAGCAGCGCGTCATCATCGAATACGATATCAACGACTACAAGGCCAAGACCGAGCTGACCACGCAGAAGCTGTTCACCACGGTGATCTCGGCGCTGCGCGCGTACGAGAGCCTGAACATGCTTGAGCGCAGCCGCGTCGGCCTCGGCAAGATCCTGGCCGGCGCCACCAATCTGTACCAGATCCATTCGCTGCGCGAGTTCGCCTCGGGCGTGCTGAACCAGGTAAGCGCGATCCTCGACGTCGGCTCCGACGGCGTGCTGTGCCTGATGCAGGGCGACACCGGCGTCACCACCGTGGTGGCGGCGACGGGCGGCTACGCGACGCTCAACGACGCCGAGCTGATGCCGGCCACGCACCCGCTGTGGCCGACCATCGCCAAGGCCTTTGCCGAGAAAAAATCGCAGTTCGAGCATCCGGCCAATGTGCTGTTCATCCACACGCAGGAAAACCGCGAGGTGGCGATTTCGGTCACGCCGCCGTGGCCGCTGGCGCAGATCCAGCGCGACCTGCTGGAGGTGTTCTGCCAGCGCATCGCGGCGGCGTTCGACAATCTGTATATGTTCGGCCAGCTGCGCAAGGCGCAGGAGGCCACCGTGGTGGCGCTGGCCGACCTGGCCGAGTTCCGCGACAGCGGCACCGGCGGCCATGTGCGGCGGGTGCAGCAGCTGTCGTCGACGCTGGCGCAGCGGCTGCACGCGCGCGGCGCCTATCCGGACGAGGTGACGCCGCAGTTGCTGGAGATGATCGGCCTGGCGTCGATTCTGCATGATGTCGGCAAGGTGGCGACGCCCGACCATATCCTGCTCAAGCCGGGCCTGCACACGCCCGAGGAGCGCGGCGAGATGCAGCGGCACGCGGCGGTCGGCAAGACCATACTGGAGCGGGCCGCGAATATGGTCGACGGCGTCAGCTATCTGACCTATGGCGCGCAGATCGCCGGCGGCCATCACGAGCACTGGGATGGCAACGGCTATCCGAACCAGCTGGCGGGGAAGGCGATTCCGCTGGCGGCGCGCATCGTGGCGGTGGTCGATGTGTTCGACTCGCTGCTGCACGAACGGCCGTACAAGGAGCCGTGGCCGCATGCGCAGGCGGTGGCGTATATCAAGGACCGCGCCGGCAAGCAGTTCGATCCGGAGGTGGTGGCGGCCCTGCTGGAGATGATCGAGCGCGATCCGGCCATCGGCCACACCCCGGCCTGACGTCATTCCCGCGCAGGCGGGAATCCATGGAGCGCTGGCGTAGTATGGATTCCCGCCTGCGCGGGAATGACGGACCGGGCGGCGTGACGGATCAGGCGGCGGCCGGCGTGGCGCTGGCCCGCACCATCGCCTCGAACTGCGCCACCGGCAGCGGCCGCGCGAACAGATAGCCTTGCGCCTCGTCGCAGTGCTTGGCGCGCAGGAAGTCGCGCTGCGCCTGCGTCTCCACGCCCTCGGCGATCACCTCCAGCCCCAGCGAATGCGCCAGCGCGATGGTGGCGGCAACGATTACCGCATCGTTCGGATCGCTCTCGATATCCTTGACGAAGCCGCGGTCGATCTTGATCCGGTCCAGCTCGAACAGCTTGAGATAGCTGAGCGACGAGTAGCCGGTGCCGAAGTCGTCGATCGCCACCTTGATGCCGCGCGAGCGCAGCTCCACCATCAGCGCGCGGCTGCGTTCCGGGTCCTGCATCGCGGCCGACTCGGTGATTTCCAGTTCCAGCAGCGCCGGGTCGATGCCATGGCTGTGCAGCATGCGGTCCAGGTGCGGCAGCAGGCCGGCGCCGTGGCACTGGCGCGCCGACAGGTTGACCGCCAGCCGCAGGTGCGCCAGTCCCGGCGCGCGCCACGCGTGCAGCAGCGCGCAGGCGCGTTGCAGCACCCAGTCGCCGAGCGGCAGGATCAGGCCCGATTCCTCGGCGATCGGGATGAAGCGGTCCGGCCCCACCATGCCCAGTTCCGGATGGTGCCAGCGCAGCAGCGCCTCGGCGCCGATGATGCGCTGCGTCGCCAGCTCCACCTGCGGTTGCAGGTACAGCTCGAATTCGTTCTGCTCCAGCGCCTGCCACAGGCGGCTCTCCAGCAGCAGCCGTTCGTGGGTGGCGCTGTTCATTTCCTCCGAGAAGAACTGGAAGTTGCCGCGGCCCTGGCTCTTGGCCGCATACATGGCGGTGTCGGCGTGGCGCATCAGCGTGCCGGCGTCCTCGCCGTCGCCGGGGAACATGGCGACGCCGACGCTGGCGCCGCTGTGCACGGTCTTGCCGTTCAGGTGGTACGGCGCGCTCAGTGCATCGACGATGCGCACGGCGATGTTGGAGGCGTCGTCCGGCGTGATGGCGCCGTCGGTGACGACGATGAACTCGTCGCCGCCGAGGCGGGCGATGGTGTCGACCTCGCGCAGCAGTTCCTGCAGGCGCTGCGACACCGCCACCAGCAGCTGGTCGCCGGTTTCGTGGCCGTGGGTGTCGTTGATTTTCTTGAAGTGGTCGAGGTCGATGAACAGCACCGCCGCCATGCCGCCGTTGCGGCGCGTCTGCGCCAGCAGCTGCTCCAGCCGCAGGTTCAGCGACAGGCGGTTGGCCAGCCCGGTCAGCGTGTCGTGGTGGGCCAGGCGGTGGATGCGCTGCTGCGCCACGTGCTGCTCGGTCAGGTCGTGCAGGATGGCGACGAACAGGTGCTCGTCGGGCAGCTCCACTTCCGACACCGACATCGCCAGCGGGAATTCGCTGCCGTCGCTGCGCCAGCCGGGCAGCTCGTACTCGTGGGTGACGCCGCAGGCGATCATGCGCAGCAGGCCGGCCGCGTCCAGCCCGGCCGCTTCGCCGACGCCGACCGGAATCAGGCGCTCCAGCGGCAGCGTCACCATCTTTTCCGGCGCGTAGCCGAACAGGCGGCCGGCGGCGGCGTTGGCCGACATCAGCACGCCGTTGCTATCGATGGTGAGGATGGCGTCGGCCGCCTTGTTGAGGATGGCTTGCAGGCGCGCCTCGCGCTGGCGCAGGCGCGAGGTGGAATCCTTGACCTCGGCCTGGATGCGGGCGCGCTCGCCGCTGATCAGCATCATCAGCGTGCCCAGCAGGCCGGTCAGCAGCAGGCCGCAGGTCAGCACGGTCCAGCTCTGCCAGCCGCGCTGCTGTTGCAGGTAGGCCGGCGTCGGCGCCAGCGTCAGCTCGTAGATGCGGCCGCCGAAGTGCAGCTGGCGCTGGAAGTCGCCGTCGGCCGGCGCCCGCCCCAGCGTGTCCTGCACCACGCGGCGCGGGCCGTCGGCGTCGGTGTCCTCGAAGCGCAGCAGGAAGTGCGGGAACTCGGAGCGCTTCAGCGCCTGGCTGAGGTAGGCGTCGAACTGCATCGAGATCATCAGCGAGCCGACCGCCTGGCGGTGGCTGCTCTGCGGGTAGACCGTTTGCAGCAGCACCAGGCCGGGGCTGGCCGCGCCCGGCAGCAGTTGCAGCGGCGGCGTGGCGGTCGGCTGGCCGGACTGGATGGCGCGCTCCAGCGCGGCGCGGCGTTGCGGGTCGTGCAGGTAGTCGAGGCCGAGATAGTCGCGGTTGCGCGCCGGTTCGGCGAAGGTGACGGCGAAGTAGCGCTCGCGCGCGGCGCTGACGACGAAGCGGCCGTCGGCGGTGCGCTCGCGGATGGCGAAACCGGGCGCGCTGTGCTGGCCGGCCCAGGCCTCGAAGCCGGCGCGCTGGCCGTGGGCCACGGGCGTCAGCCAGGCCATCGACATCAGTTCCGGGCGCTGGTCGAGGTAGCCGTGCGCCAGCGTGCCGAAGTCGTCGGCGGTGATCGCGCGGCGCGGCGCGTTGAGCGCCTTGGCCATGGCGTAGATGAAGCGCTCGTGCTCGCTGAACTGCGCCTGCAGCAGGTCGCCGGTCTGCTGCGCCTTGAGGCGGAAGGTTTGCAGCTGCTGGCTGCTCTCCCAGCGGTCGGCCTGCAGGTAGATGGCGATGAAGGCGCCGGCCGACAGCAGCAGCGGCAGGCCGACCAGCGTGCGGCGGCGCGCCCACAGCGCGCGCGGGCGGCCGATGACGATCCAGGTCAGCGGCGCCGCCAGCAGGATGCCGATGGTGTCGCCCATCCACCAGGTCAGCCAGTCGCTGGCCACGCTGGCTTGCTGCAGCACGCCCAGCGCCATCATGCCCGACAGCGAGACGGTGCTCGACACCACGGTCACGCACACGGCCAGCAGCACGAAGCGCACCACGTCGCGGCCCGAGCCGATGGCCTGGTCGACATAGCGGCGGAACAGCGTGGCGCCGACCCAGGCCTGCAGCGCGGCGCCGACGGCCGGCGCGCTGGCGCCCAGCAGCGCGTGCGTGGTGATGCCTGCCGGGCTGTGCCATGGGTAGACGAGGTTGACCGCCAGCGAACCGAGCGCCACGGCCGGCAGCAGGCGCGCGCCGCCGACCACGCAGGCGGCCAGCGCCAGGCCGGCGGGCAGGAAGATGGGGGCGGCATAGCTTGGTGGCAGGGCCAGCAGCAGACCGAGGCGGCCGATGGCGAAATACACAGCCCACAGGGCCAGATTGGCGAGCAGCAGGGTGTGCCAGCGACCGCTTCGATTCTTCAAACGCAGGGCTCCAGGATTCTCGTTGAGTGCGGCCGATTGTATAGGAAAACATGCAACGTAAAAACAACACTTGCACTTTCGCAGTTGGTGCGTATAAAATCTCGCCCCGAAGCAGACGAACTGTCAACGCGACATCGACAAGATGGAATAAAGAGTTGACGGGTCAGAAAAATTGCTTCATACTCTGCGGTTCCTCGCGGAGGGGTGGCCGAGTGGTTAAAGGCGACGGACTGTAAATCCGTTCTCTCAGAGTACACTGGTTCGAATCCAGTCCCCTCCACCAAGTTTTTGCAAGAAGACTGAGTGGCGCAGTAAATGAATTGAATTGAACCAATACCTCGCGGGTGTAGCTCAATGGTAGAGCTGAAGCCTTCCAAGCTTATGACGAGGGTTCGATTCCCTTCACCCGCTCCAGTGTTGTTGCAATGCAGATGTGCAAGCATCGACCGGTTGTAAAGCGCAGTACCCAAAAGCCCTTGTAGCTCAGTGGTAGAGCACTCCCTTGGTAAGGGAGAGGCCACGTGTTCAATCCACGTCAAGGGCACCAGAATACGCAATACGGCAGTACGGTAGCACTATCAAGACAGTTGGGCAGGGTTCCCTGCCAATCACACCAAATCGTTAGGAGTCTAAAATGGCAAAAGAGAAATTCGAGCGGACCAAGCCGCACGTTAACGTCGGCACCATCGGCCACGTCGACCACGGCAAGACCACCCTGACCGCTGCGATCGCAACCGTTCTGTCGAAAAAATTCGGCGGCGAAGCTAAAGCTTACGACCAGATCGACGCTGCTCCAGAAGAAAAAGCACGCGGCATCACCATCAACACCGCCCACGTCGAGTACGAAACCGCCGGCCGTCACTACGCTCACGTTGACTGCCCAGGCCACGCCGACTACATCAAAAACATGATCACCGGCGCAGCGCAGATGGACGGCGCGATCCTGGTGTGCTCCGCAGCTGACGGCCCAATGCCACAGACCCGCGAACACATCCTGCTGGCCCGCCAGGTTGGCGTTCCATACATCATCGTGTTCCTGAACAAGTGCGACCTGGTCGACGACGCAGAACTGCTGGAACTGGTCGAAATGGAAGTGCGCGAGCTGCTGTCGAAATACGAATTCCCAGGCGACGACTTGCCTATCGTAAAAGGTTCGGCACGTCTGGCACTGGACGGCGACACCGGCCCACTGGGCGAACAGGCGATCATGCAACTGGCCGAAGCGCTGGATAGCTACATCCCAACCCCAGAGCGCGCGGTTGACGGCGCCTTCCTGATGCCAGTGGAAGACGTGTTCTCGATCTCGGGCCGCGGCACCGTGGTGACCGGTCGTGTTGAGCGCGGCATCATCAAAGTCGGCGAAGAGATCGAAATCGTTGGTATCACCGACACCGTGAAAACCACCTGCACCGGCGTGGAAATGTTCCGCAAGCTGCTGGACCAAGGTCAGGCGGGCGACAACGTTGGTCTGCTGCTGCGCGGCACCAAGCGTGAAGACGTGCAACGTGGTCAAGTTCTGGCAAAACCAGGCTCGATCAAGCCGCACAACCACTTCACCGGCGAGATCTATGTTCTGTCGAAAGACGAAGGCGGCCGTCACACCCCGTTCTTCAACAACTATCGTCCACAGTTCTACTTCCGTACGACTGACGTGACCGGTTCGATCGAACTGCCAGCGGACAAAGAAATGGTTATGCCAGGCGACAACGTGTCGATCACCGTCAAGCTGATCAACCCGATCGCGATGGAAGAAGGTCTGCGTTTCGCTATCCGTGAAGGTGGCCGTACCGTGGGCGCCGGCGTGGTCGCTAAGATCATCGCCTAATAGGAAGTAAGATTGCCACCCGGGTGTCCGGGTGGTATAATCCGACTCCTTTGTAGTTTTGTGGTTTATGTAGGGGCGTAGCTCAATTGGCAGAGCGTCGGTCTCCAAAACCGAAGGTTGGGGGTTCGAGGCCCTCCGCCCCTGCCACCGAATCTGGTGCAGGGCACCGAAAGTAAATATAAATGTCTAATCAATCCGTGCAGACCGTCAGCACGTCGAATGACAAGATTAAGGTTGTGGTGGCGATCGCCATCGCGATCGCAGGCGTGATAGGGTTTTACTACCTGTCGGACAAACCAGCTCTGGTACGCGCAGGCGCACTTGTGGCTGGTTTGGCTTTTGCCGTTTTGATCTTGTGGACTTCGTCGACTGGCCGTGATTTCCTGAATTTCGCCAAAGAATCCGTTCGCGAGACGAAAAAGGTCGTGTGGCCGACCCGCCGCGAGGCAACCCAGATCACCGGCATCGTGTTTGCCTTCGTGCTGGTGATGGCGATCTTCCTGTGGGGCACGGATAAGACCTTGGAATTCCTGTTGTACGACATCATTCTGGGCATACGAAAATAATGAGCGAAAATGTGCAAGACGACGCCCAGGACCAGGCTCCTGAGCAAGATGCTGGCGCAGCGCCAATCAGCGTACCGGTGAGCAACAAGCGCTGGTACGTTGTACATGCGTATTCCGGCATGGAAAAAGCGTGCAGCGCGCGCTGACCGAGCGTGTCGAGCGCGCCGGCATGCAAGAGCAGTTTGGCCAGATCCTGGTGCCGACCGAAGAAGTAGTGGAAGTGCGCAACGGCCAGAAATCGGTCACCGAGCGCCGTTTCTTCCCCGGCTACGTGCTGGTCGAGATGGAAATGACCGACGAAACCTGGCACCTGGTGAAGAACACCGCCAAGGTCACCGGCTTCATCGGCGGCAAATCGAACAAGCCGACGCCGATCCCGGCGCGCGAGATCGACAAGATCATGCAGCAGATGCAGGAAGGCGTCGAGAAGCCACGGCCGAAAGTGCTGTACGAGGTGGGCGAGCAAGTGCGCATCAAGGACGGCCCGTTCACCGACTTCAACGGCAATGTCGAGGAAGTCAACTACGAGAAATCGAAGGTGCGCGTCTCGGTCACGATCTTCGGCCGCGCCACGCCGGTCGAACTCGAATTCGGCCAGGTCGAAAAAGTTTAACGCCTGTCGTTCCCGCCGGCGCGGGAATGATGGCAAAGGCCTGCCGGCGCCTGCAGTTCTGCAAATCCGGCAAAAGAGGAGCCCCGTCGTGCAACTGATCGCATCACGGGGCGCTACTACTCATATCCAAGATAGGAGCCATCATGGCAAAGAAAATCATTGGTTTTATCAAGCTGCAAGTGCCAGCTGGTAAGGCAAACCCATCCCCACCGATCGGCCCGGCGCTGGGTCAGCGCGGTCTGAACATCATGGAATTCTGCAAAGCGTTCAACGCGCAGACCCAAGGTATGGAACCAGGCATGCCGATCCCGGTCGTGATCACCGCGTTCGCCGACAAGTCGTTCACCTTCGTGATGAAGACCCCGCCAGCGACCTTCCTGATCAAGAAGCACTCGGGCGTGCAAAAAGGTTCGGCCAAGCCGCATACCGACAAGGTTGGCAAGCTGACCCGCGCGCAAGCTGAAGAAATCGCTAAACTGAAGACCCCTGACCTGACCGCCGCCGATCTGGAAGCCGCTGTGCGCACCATCGCTGGTTCGGCTCGTTCGATGGGCATCACCGTGGAAGGTCTGTAATCATGGCAAAACTGTCCAAACGCGCACAAGCGATCAAAGCTAAAGTAGATCGCACCAAAGCTTACCCGTTCGACAACGCTGTTGCTCTGATCAAAGAACTGGCCACCGCCAAGTTCAATGAATCGATCGACGTGTCGGTACAACTGGGCGTGGACCCGAAGAAGTCGGACCAGGTTGTTCGTGGTTCGGTGGTTCTGCCAGCCGGCACCGGCAAGACCGTTCGCGTCGCCGTGTTCGCCTCGGGCGACAAGGCTGAAGCCGCTAAAGCAGCTGGCGCCGACGTGGTTGGTATGGAAGACCTGGCCGAGCGCGTCAAAGCCGGCGACATGCCTTTCGATATCGTCATCGCTTCGCCAGACACCATGCGTATCGTTGGTACCCTGGGTCAGATCCTGGGCCCACGCGGCCTGATGCCTAACCCGAAAGTCGGCACCGTTACCCCTGACGTCGCTACCGCCGTGAAAAACGCGAAAGCCGGCCAGGTGCAGTACCGTACCGACAAGGCAGGTATCATCCACGCCACCATCGGCCGCAAGTCGTTCGCCGACGCCGACCTGAAGTCGAACCTGAACGCGCTGATCGACGCCCTGAACAAAGCTAAACCAGCTTCGTCGAAAGGTGTTCTACCTGCGCAAAGTGTCGATCTCGTCGACCATGGGCGCTGGCGTCCGTGTTGACCAGGCTTCGCTGGTTGCCTAATACCGGTGTTCCAGGCGCCGCTGCGCATAGCGTGCCGGCCCCTGGCATCGTTGATTAAAGTATTAAGTCCCGGTGTGCAAACGCCGGGCAGTTCTTTGGGATGGTTGCCGCGCAAGCGGCAGCCGCAATCAAAGACCGTTGGGCTGGATGCATCAGGCAGGCATCCGGTTAATTGAATGTCTCACCCAACGCAGATGGTGTTCCCGATCAAGTTTTGCAGTCCATTGGACTCCTAACCTCGGACGCCGTGGTTCGAACCGATTGCCGGCAATTCAGCTGGCGATCATTTAAGGAGATTGACCGTGGGTCTCAATCTGAATGACAAAAAGGCCGTTGTCGCCGAAGTTTCCGCAAAAGTAGCAACTGCGCAAACTATCGTCGTGGCCGAGTATCGTGGCATCCAGGTTGCTCACTTGACGCAACTCCGTGCCAAAGCGCGCGCTCAAGGCGTGTACCTGCGTGTGTTGAAAAACACCCTCGCTCGTCGCTCCGTTGAAGGCACGCAATTTGCCGCCCTGGCAGACAGCATGACCGGTCCGCTGATCTACTCGATCTCGGACGATGCCGTTGCAGCAGCTAAAGTCATCGCTGACTTCGCTAAAACCAACGACAAACTGGTTATCACTGCCGGTAACTACGCAGGCAAGCAGCTGGATAAAGCAGCTGTTGCAGCGTTGGCGAGCATTCCTAGCCGTGAAGTCCTCATCTCGCAGCTGTTGGGCGTTATGCTGGCTCCGGTATCGGGCTTTGCACGTGGTCTGGCTGCTCTGGCAGCGAAAAAATCCGAAGGCGCGCCTGCTGCTGAAGTTGCAGCAGAAGAAGCTCCAGCCGCTTAACTGGCGCGGGTTTTTCCCTCAAGTAGCATTCTGAATTAACGAATCAAAAAATTATTGGAGTTTCAAATGGCAATTAGCAAAGACGACATCCTGAACGCAGTTAGCGAAATGTCCGTAATGGACCTGAACGAACTGGTCAAAGCCTTCGAAGAAAAATTCGGCGTATCGGCTGCAGCAATGGCTGCTCCTGCTGCTGCTGGTGGCGGCGCCGCTGCTGCTGCTGAAGAGCAAACCGAGTTCAACCTGGTTCTGTCGGAAGTTGGCGCGAACAAAGTTGGCGTGATTAAAGCAGTTCGCGAAATCACCGGTCTGGGCCTGAAAGAAGCCAAAGATCTGGTTGACGGCGCACCGAAGACTGTAAAAGAAGCCCTGTCGAAAGCTGACGCTGAAGCCGCTAAGAAAAAGCTGGAAGAAGCTGGCGCCAAGGCCGACCTGAAGTAATCAGTTGTACCGGCAGCTAACAGCTTACAGTTAGCGCCATGAGCCAAAGCAGCGGATGGTTCCCCTTGAAAAAGGGGAAATATCCGGCTTTGGCTCCTTTGTCGTCTGTGTCGTATTTGTAGCGTTTTCCCCGCTACAGTTCCAATTGAATCAGCTGGAAATGGTAGAAGTTTCAGGTTTCGTCTGTGTGACAGACTGCCCGTAGCCATACAGGCTAAACCTGAAATTTTTCCCTTTCTGTCACTCACGGAGTGTCCATGCACTACTCATTTACTGAGAAGAAACGCATTCGCAAATCATTCGCGAAGCGCGCCAACGTTCACAACGTTCCGTTCCTGCTGGCTACCCAGCTCGAGTCCTATCATAGCTTCCTGCAAGAAGACATCGCACCGTCGACGCGCAAGAACGATGGCCTGCAGTCGGCCTTTACCTCGATTTTCCCTATCGTTTCGCACAATGGCTTTGCGCGTCTCGAATTCCTGTCGTACGTGCTGGGCGATCCTGCCTTTGACGTCAAGGAATGCCAACTGCGTGGCCTGACGTTCGCGTCGCCGCTGCGCGCCAAGGTGCGTCTGGTGATCCTGGACAAGGAATCGCCGACCAAGCCGGTCGTCAAAGAGATGAAGGAACAGGAAGTCTACATGGGCGAACTGCCCCTGATGACCTCGACCGGTTCGTTCGTGATCAATGGTACTGAGCGCGTTATCGTTTCGCAGCTGCACCGCTCCCCGGGCGTGTTCTTCGAGCACGACCGTGGCAAGACCCACTCGTCCGGCAAACTGCTGTTCTCGGCCCGCATCATTCCTTACCGCGGCTCGTGGCTGGACTTCGAGTTCGACCCGAAAGACATCCTGTACTTCCGCGTCGACCGCCGCCGCAAGATGCCGGTATCGATCCTGCTGAAGGCGATCGGCATGACGCCGGAGCAGATCCTGGCCAACTTCTTCGTATTCGACAACTTCCACCTGCGCTCGGAAGGCGCGGAGATGGAATTCGTCGCCGAACGCCTGCGCGGCGAAGTCGCGCGCTTCGACATCGTCGATCCGAAGAGCGGCAAGACCATCGTCATGAAAGACAAGCGTATCAATGCCAAGCATGTACGCGACATCGACGCCGCCGGCCTGAAGCATATCTCGGTACCGGAAGACTACCTGGTCGGCCGCGTGCTGGCCAAGAACATCGTGGACGCCGACACCGGCGAAGTGATCGCCAACGCCAACGACGAGCTGACCGAAGAAGTGCTGGCCCGCCTGCGCGACGCCAGCGTGACCGACATCCAGACCCTGTACACCAACGACCTGGACCAGGGTGGCTACATCTCGCAGACGCTGCGCATCGACGACACCGCCGACCAGACCGCTGCCCGTATCGCCATCTACCGCATGATGCGTCCTGGCGAACCGCCAACCGAAGATTCGGTCGAAGCGCTGTTCAACGGCCTGTTCTACAGCGCCGACCGTTACGACCTGTCCGCCGTGGGCCGCATGAAGTTCAACCGCCGCATCGGCCGCGATGAACTGACCGGCGCCATGACGCTGTCGAACGAAGACGTGCTGGCCGTGATCAAGATCCTGGTCGAGCTGCGCAATGGCCGCGGCGAAGTCGACGATATCGATCACCTGGGCAACCGCCGCGTGCGTTGCGTCGGCGAACTGGCCGAGAACCAGTTCCGCGCCGGCCTGGTGCGCGTTGAGCGCGCCGTCAAGGAACGCCTGGGCCAGGCCGAAGCCGACAACCTGATGCCGCACGACCTGATCAACAGCAAGCCGATCTCGGCCGCGATCCGCGAATTCTTCGGTTCGTCGCAGCTGTCGCAGTTCATGGACCAGACCAACCCGCTGTCGGAAATCACGCACAAACGCCGCGTTTCCGCCCTGGGCCCTGGCGGTCTGACCCGCGAGCGCGCCGGCTTCGAGGTGCGCGACGTGCACCCGACCCACTACGGCCGCGTGTGCCCGATCGAAACGCCTGAAGGCCCGAACATCGGTCTGATCAACTCGCTGGCACTGTATGCCCGCCTGAACGAATACGGCTTCCTGGAAACCCCGTACCGCAAGGTGGTGGACTCCAAGATCACCGACCAGATCGACTACCTGTCGGCGATCGAAGAAGGCCGCTACATCATCGCCCAGGCGAATGCCAAGGTGAATGAAGAAGGCAAGCTGGTCGACGAGCTGGTGTCGTCGCGCGAAGCCGGTGAAACCATCCTGGTGTCGCCAGAGCGCGTGCAGTACATGGACGTGGCCCCAGGCCAGATCGTTTCGGTCGCCGCCTCGCTGATTCCATTCCTGGAACACGATGACGCGAACCGTGCACTGATGGGCGCCAACATGCAGCGTCAGGCTGTGCCTTGCCTGCGTCCTGAAAAGGCGCTGGTCGGCACCGGCATCGAACGTACCGTGGCAGTCGACTCCGGCACCACCGTGCAGGCGGTGCGCGGCGGTATCGTCGATTACATCGATGCAGGCCGCGTGGTGATCCGGGTTAACGACGACGAAGCGCAAGCTGGCGAAGTCGGCGTGGACATCTACAACCTGATCAAGTACACCCGTTCCAACCAGAACACCAACATCAACCAGCGTCCGATCGTGCAGCGCGGCGACCGCGTGGCCAAGGGCGACGTCATCGCCGACGGCGCCTCGACCGACCTGGGCGAGCTGGCGCTGGGCCAGAACATGACCGTGGCCTTCATGCCATGGAATGGTCTGAACTTCGAAGACTCGATCCTGATCTCGGAAAACGTGGTCAAGGACGACCGCTACACTTCGATCCACATCGAAGAACTGTCGGTGGTTGCCCGTGACACCAAGCTGGGCGCGGAAGAAATCACCCGCGACATCTCGAACCTGGCTGAGAACCAGCTGGCGCGTCTGGATGAATCGGGCATCGTCTACATCGGCGCCGAAGTGCAAGCCGGCGACACGCTGGTCGGTAAGGTAACGCCGAAGGGCGAAACCCAGCTGACCCCGGAAGAGAAGCTGCTGCGCGCGATCTTCGGCGAAAAAGCGTCCGACGTCAAAGACACCTCGCTGCGCGTGCCGTCGGGCATGGTCGGCACCGTCATCGACGTGCAGGTGTTCACCCGCGAAGGCATCGTCCGCGACAAGCGCGCGCAACAGATCATCGACGATGAACTGAAGCGTTTCCGCCTGGACCTGAACGACCAGATGCGTATCGTCGAGGGCGACGCCTTCCAGCGTCTGGAAAAAATGCTGATCGGCCAAGTGGTCAACGGCGGTCCGAAGAAGCTGGCCAAGGGCGCCAAGATCACCAAGGAATACCTGGACGATCTGGACAAGTACCACTGGTTCGACATCCGCCCGGCGGAAGACGCCTCGGCCACCGCGCTGGAAGCGATCAAGGAATCGATCAACGAGAAGCGCCACCAGTTCGACCTGGCCTTCGAAGAGAAGCGCAAGAAGCTGACCCAGGGCGACGAGCTGCAACCTGGCGTGCAGAAGATGGTCAAGGTCTACCTGGCCGTCAAGCGCCGCCTGCAGTCGGGCGACAAGATGGCGGGCCGCCACGGTAACAAGGGTGTGGTCTCGCGTATCGTGCCGGTGGAAGACATGCCATACATGGCCGACGGTACGCCGGCCGACGTGGTGCTGAACCCGCTGGGCGTGCCATCGCGTATGAACGTCGGTCAGATCCTCGAAACCCACCTGGGCTGGGCAGCAAAAGGCCTGGGCATCCGTATCGGCGAAATGCTGGCGCAGCAGATCAAAGTGGAAGAGATGCGCAAGTATCTGACCACGGTCTACAACGAAACCGGCCGTCCGGAAGATCTGGACAACTTCGACGACGAAGAGATCATGAAGCTGGCGCACAACCTGAAACGCGGTGTGCCGTTCGCAACGCCGGTGTTTGACGGCGCGCACGAGTCGGAAATCCGCCGCATGCTGGACCTGGCCTACCCTGACGACATCGCCACCCACCTGGGCATGACGCCGTCGAAGAATCAGGTCACGATGTACGACGGCCGCACCGGCGAAGCGTTCGAGCGCAAGGTCACCGTCGGCGTGATGCACATGCTGAAGCTGCACCACTTGGTCGACGACAAGATGCACGCGCGTTCGACCGGTCCGTACTCGCTGGTGACGCAGCAGCCGCTGGGCGGTAAAGCCCAGTTCGGTGGCCAGCGCTTCGGTGAGATGGAGGTGTGGGCACTGGAAGCATACGGCGCATCGTATGTGCTGCAAGAAATGCTGACCGTGAAGTCCGACGACGTGAACGGCCGTACCAAAGTGTACGAAAACCTCGTCAAGGGCGATCACGTGATCGACGCCGGCATGCCGGAATCGTTCAACGTGCTGGTGAAAGAGATCCGTTCCCTGGGTATCGATATCGACCTGGAACGCAACTAAGACATCGGCAGCCGTCATTCCCGCGTAGGCGGGAATCCATGCTGAGTATGGGTTCCCGCCTGCGCGGGAACGACATAGAAAAGAATTTAATCACTACCTGGAGTGATACATGAAAGCACTGCTCGATCTATTCAAGCAAGTACAGACGAACGAGACCTTTGACGCGATCAAGATCGGTCTCGCCTCGCCTGAAAAAATCCGTTCGTGGTCCTACGGCGAAGTCAAAAAGCCGGAAACCATCAACTACCGTACCTTCAAGCCAGAGCGCGACGGCCTGTTCTGCGCCAAGATCTTTGGCCCGATCAAGGACTACGAGTGCCTGTGCGGCAAGTACAAGCGCCTGAAACACCGCGGCGTGATCTGCGAGAAATGCGGCGTCGAAGTCACGCTGGCCAAGGTGCGCCGCGAGCGCATGGGCCACATCGAACTGGCTTCGCCGACCGCCCACATCTGGTTCCTGAAATCGCTGCCGTCGCGTCTGGGCATGGTGCTCGACATGACGCTGCGCGATATCGAACGCGTGCTGTACTTCGAAGCATACGTCGTGACCGACCCTGGCATGACCCCGCTGAAGAAGTGCCAGATCATGTCGGAAGACGATTACGCCGCCAAGTACGAAGAGTACGGCGACGACTTCACCGCCTTCATGGGCGCCGAAGGTATCCGCGAACTGCTGCGCTCGATCGACATCCACCGCGATGCCGAAACGCTGCGCGTGGAACTGAAGGAATCGAAGTCCGAAGCCAAGATCAAGAAATACGCCAAGCGTCTGAAAGTGCTGGAAGCGTTCCAGCGTTCGGGCATCAAGCCTGAGTGGATGATCATGGAAGTGCTGCCGGTGCTGCCGCCGGAACTGCGCCCACTGGTGCCACTGGATGGCGGCCGTTTCGCGACCTCGGACCTGAATGACCTGTATCGCCGCGTCATCAACCGTAACAACCGTCTGAAACGCCTGATGGAGCTGCGCGCTCCAGAGATCATCACGCGCAACGAAAAGCGCATGCTGCAAGAAGCGGTCGACTCGCTGCTGGACAACGGCCGTCGCGGCAAAGCGATGACCGGCGCCAACAAGCGTCCGCTGAAATCGCTGGCTGAGATGATCAAGGGTAAGGGCGGCCGCTTCCGTCAGAACTTGCTGGGTAAGCGCGTCGACTACTCGGGCCGTTCGGTCATCGTGGTGGGTCCACAGCTGAAACTGCACCAGTGCGGTCTGCCGAAGCTGATGGCGCTGGAACTGTTCAAGCCATTCATCTTCAACAAGCTGGAACTGATGGGTCTGGCTACGACCATCAAGGCAGCGAAGAAACTGGTCGAAATCCAAGAGCCTGTGGTCTGGGACATCCTGGAAGACGTGATCCGCGAACACCCGATCATGCTGAACCGTGCGCCTACGCTGCACCGTCTGGGCATCCAGGCTTTCGAGCCGGTGCTGATCGAAGGCAAGGCGATCCAGCTGCACCCGCTGGTTTGCGCGGCATTCAATGCTGACTTCGACGGTGACCAGATGGCAGTCCACGTGCCGCTGTCGATCGAAGCACAGATGGAAGCGCGCACGCTGATGCTGGCGTCGAACAACATCCTGTTCCCGTCGAACGGCGAACCATCGATCGTTCCTTCGCAGGATATCGTGCTGGGTCTGTACTACGCGACCCGCGAGGCGATCAACGCGAAAAACGAGGGCATGCTGTTCCCTGACGTGTCGGAAGTCATCCGTGCCTACGACAACAAGCAGGTTGAGCTGACCACCCGTATCACCGTGCGTATCGTTGAGCATCCAAAAGATCCAGCGACGGGCGAATTCGTGCGCACCGTGACCCGTTACGAAACCACGGTTGGCCGCGCCATCCTGTCGGAAATCCTGCCGAAAGGCCTGCCTTTCTCGGTGCTGAACCGCGCGCTGAAGAAGAAAGAGATTTCCAAGCTGATCAACACCTCGTTCCGTAAGTGCGGCCTGCGCGCTACCGTGGTGTTTGCCGACCAGCTGATGCAGTCGGGCTTCCGCCTGGCGACCCGCGCCGGTATTTCGATCTGCGTGGACGACATGCTGGTACCGCCACAAAAAGTCACGCTGATTTCGACCGCCGAGTCGGAAGTCAAACAGATCGAGCAGCAGTACGCTTCGGGTCTGGTGACCGCTGGCGAGCGCTACAACAAAGTGGTCGACATCTGGGGCAAGACTTCCGACGAAGTCGGCAAGGCCATGATGGACCAGCTGAAAGTGGAAGACGTCATCAAGCGTGACGGCACCAAGTCGACCCAGGAATCGTTCAACGCGATTTACATGATGGCCGACTCGGGCGCACGTGGTTCGGCCGCACAGATCCGCCAGCTGGCCGGTATGCGTGGTCTGATGGCGAAACCGGACGGTTCGATTATCGAAACGCCGATTACCGCGAACTTCCGCGAAGGCCTGAACGTTCTGCAGTACTTCATCTCGACCCACGGCGCTCGTAAAGGTCTGGCGGATACGGCACTGAAGACCGCGAACTCGGGTTACCTGACCCGTCGTCTGGTCGACGTGACCCAGGATCTGGTTGTGATCGAAGACGATTGCGGCACCTCGAACGGCACCGTCATGAAGGCGATGGTCGAAGGCGGTGAAGTGATCGAAGCGCTGCGCGACCGTATTCTGGGCCGCGTGGCGGGCACCGACGTGGTCAATCCTGAAACCCAGGAAACCCTGTACGAAGCCGGCACGCTGCTGGACGAAGACATGGTCGAAGAGATCGAACGCGTGGGCATCGACGAAGTCAAAGTCCGCACCCCGCTGACCTGCGACACCCGCTACGGCCTGTGCGCCAAGTGCTACGGCCGCGACCTGGGCCGCGGCCTGCTGGTCAACGCCGGCGAAGCGGTGGGTGTGGTGGCGGCGCAGTCGATCGGTGAGCCGGGTACCCAGCTGACCATGCGTACCTTCCACATCGGTGGTGCGGCATCGCGTGCGGCAGTGGCGTCGTCGGTGGAAGCCAAGTCGAACGGCACCATCCGCTTCACCTCGACCATGCGTTATGTGACCAACGGCAAGGGCGCGCAAATCGTCATTTCCCGTTCGGGCGAAGTGCTGATCACCGACGACCACGGCCGTGAGCGCGAGCGCCACAAAGTGCCGTACGGCGCGACCCTGATCGTCAAGGATGGCCTGGCTGTCAAAGCCGGCACCGCGCTGGCGACCTGGGACCCGCTGACCCGTCCGATCATCACCGAGTACGCCGGTACGGTGCGTTTCGAGAACGTCGAAGAAGGCGTGACCGTGGCCCGTCAGGTGGACGAAGTGACCGGCCTAGCCACACTGGTGGTGATCGATGCGAAGCGTCGTGGTTCGCTGACCAAGACCATGCGTCCGCAGGTCAAGCTGCTGAACGAAGACGGCAACGAAGTGAAGATCGCCGGCACCGAACACGCAGTGGCGATCGGCTTCCAGGTTGGCGCGCTGATCATGGTGAAAGACGGCCAGCAAGTGTCCGTGGGTGAGGTTCTGGCGCGTATCCCGACCGAATCGCAGAAAACCCGTGACATTACCGGTGGTCTGCCACGCGTTGCCGAGCTGTTCGAAGCACGTTCGCCGAAAGACGCGGGCATGCTGGCGGAAGTCACCGGTACCGTGGCCTTCGGTAAAGAAACCAAGGGCAAGCAGCGTCTGGAAATCACCGACATGGACGGCAACAAGCACGAGTTCCTGATTACCAAGGACAAGCAAGTGCTGGTGCACGACGGCCAAGTGGTGAACAAGGGCGAGATGATCGTGGACGGCCCGGCCGATCCGCAAGACATCCTGCGCCTGCTGGGTATCGAAGCGCTGGCGCGTTACATCGTTGACGAAGTGCAGGACGTGTACCGTCTGCAGGGCGTGAAGATTAACGACAAGCACATCGAAGTGATCGTGCGTCAGATGCTGCGTCGTGTTCAGATCGTCAATGCCGGCGACACCAACTACATCGTTGGCGAGCAGGTTGAGCGTTCGGAACTGCTGGAAGAGAACGATCGCGTCACCGCAGAGAACAAGATTCCTGCGACGTACGAGAACGTGCTGCTGGGTATTACCAAAGCGTCGCTGTCGACTGACTCGTTCATCTCGGCCGCATCGTTCCAGGAAACCACCCGCGTGCTGACCGAAGCGGCGATCATGGGCAAACGCGATGGTCTGCGTGGCCTGAAAGAAAACGTCATCGTTGGCCGCCTGATCCCAGGCGGTACCGGTCTGGCCTTCCACCGCGCTCGCAAAGAGAAAGAGCAGTGGGAAGTCGAAGAGCGTCAAGCGCTGCTGGCAGCTGAAAAAGCCGCCATGTCCGGCGCCGATGTGGAAGTGACCGAAACGGTTGCCCCGCACGACGGCGAAGCGTAATCTGCTGAGCACCACCAAAACGGCACCTTCGGGTGCCGTTTTTTTCGTGGACAGATCGCTGAACTGCAGGCCAGCAAATAGTTCGTTCATGCTAAGATTTAGCTATGATCGCTCAAGCCCTCTTCACTCCCGCCCAGCAGAAGTTGCTGGGCTTGCTGTTTGTACGTGTCAACCAAGGATTTCACCTGAATGAGATCATGCGGCTGACCGGGTTGGGCAGCGCCTCGGCGCAGCGCGAGCTGAAGCGCCTGCACGAGTCCGGGGTGATCGTCTCCGAGCGGATCGGCAATGTGCGCCGGTTCAAGCCGAACAAGGATTGCATCGTCTTCGGCGAACTCAGCGGCCTGGTGAAGAAAACCTTCGGCCTGGTCAGCGTGCTGAACTCGGCGCTGGCGCCGCTGCAACACGTGCTGAACGTGGCGTTTGTGTACGGCGCCACCGCCAAGGAACAGGAGAATATGGACACGCCGGTGGAGCTGCTGCTGATCGGCGACAACACCAGCTACGGCGAATTATTATCGCGCCTGCCTGTGGCCGAGCGCTTGCTGCGCCGTAAGATCAACCCCAACCTGTATTCCATCCCCGACTTTAAACGCCGCCTGCGGGAACAGCAGCCGTTTATCCTCGATGTGTTACGCGGCCAAAAGATTTATGTACTGGGTGATGAAAGCGATCTGGAAAAGGTCAGCAGCGACGAGTTCAATCAGATGGCAAGCTGATTAAAAAACAGGTGTATCTTCCCGCCTGCGATTCGCAGCGGATATTGCCGCCGAAGGCCGTAATCACCTTGTGGCAAAACGCCAGTCCCATGCCGGTGCCGCCGGTGCTGTAGAACGGTTCGAACACGTGCGGCAGGACGTCGTCCGGAATGCCCGCGCCGGTGTCGGTCACCATCAACTTCCGGTCCGCCAGCAGAATCTCCACCTCGCCACGCCCGGCCGCCTTGATCGCGTGCAGCGCGTTCTTGAACAGGTTGTATAGCACATAGACCAGCAGCACGTCGGAGCCGAAAAAGGTGAAGTCGTTATCGCCGCGCACCCGCACCTTGTCGCGCATCGCGCGCTCGAACGGATAGCTGGCCAGCGCCTCGTCGACGCACTTCTTCGCCGAATGATTCGCAAAATCGCCGCGGTTGAGCGAGCCGGCGCGCGCCGAGGCCAGCATCATGTCGACGATGAAATTCGACCGGCTGATCTCCTTTTCGATGTGCTGGCCCAGCCCCGCGAGATATTCAAGCTGCGGCGCCGACAGGCGGGCCGGTATCAAACCATGGGCCAGCGCGCGCTGATAGCCGGCCAGCAGCTCGGGAAGCGAACGCGACAGCATGCGCGACTGGTTGCGGATCGTCGCCAGCGGCGTGCGCATCTCGTGGGCGATGGTGGCGGCCACCTCCAGTGGATCAGCAAGCAGGTTGTGCCGCACCATCGCCTGCGCGATCAGTCCCAGGCTGGCGGCGACGAACAGCACGCCCGGCGGGTAAAACTGCACGCCGTAATTGCACAGATAATCGACCGAGGCAAAGAAGTAGATCAGCAAGCTGACCAGGCAATAACGCAGCCGGGTCTTTTCGGTCGACATGGCCTGCCGCTGGCGCCGGTACAGCAGCCAAAGCCCGCGCCCGACCACCAGCGCGGTTTGCAGCAGGTGCAACGGATGCAGCGGCCCGGCCTTGGGATAGAAGCCGAAAAAATAGGGATGGAGGCCGTCAACCAGCCAGTTGGTGGTCAGCAGCAGCACGCCCAGCAGGCCGGCGGCGGTATACGACAGCGCCACCCAGCGCCGCTCGCCATGCTGTGCAGTCAGCTCGGCGATGAAGTGGTAGAGCGTGGTCGGCAGGAACAGGATCAGCAGATAGCCGAGCTTGGCCAGCGAATGGGCCGCGCGCGCGTCGTCCATCTGAAACAGGATGGCCCAGGTGAATTGCCAGCAAAACGTGGTCACGCACAGCAGGAAGAAGGTCAGGCTAATGCGGCTCACGCCGCGCGAGTGCAGCACATAGCCGCCATAGCAGAGGAAGAGCATGGAAACCACGGCGGGCAGAAGAGAATGCATGGCGCTGATCCGAAAGAATGAACGGAGCGCCAAGTATTGCGCGGGACGTAGCGGCCCGCTTGATTATCGCAACAGCGTTTGCGACAGATCAAACTTCCTCCATGCCAACTCCTTCCTAGTGATGTTGCCCGGCTGCCGGGTAACCATACCTAAGGAGTTTTATCATGTTGATGCACGTTACCGCCCCAACTTTCACCCATTCGCTGACGGTGTACCTGAAGGACTCTAACGCCTACGGCAACACCTATTTCGCGCGCTACTTCGAATGGCAGGGTATCTGCCGTGAAAAGTGGTTCTTTGAGTGCATATCGCGCGATATGCTGCAGAAGGAGGGCGTGTTTATCACCAAGCACGCGGAGCAGGATTATTTGCAGGAGACTTTCCCGTTTCAAGACATTTTTTGCGAATTGAATGCTTATGACGTGAAGAAGTGTTCGTTTTGGCTGGAGTTCCGGTTTTATGCCGATGGCAGGCCGGTTTCGGTGGGACGGCAGCAGATCGTGTTTGCCGGCCATGACCGCAAGATCAAGGCGCTGCCTGCGGCCGTGATCGAACTGGTCCGGCGCTATGTGAAGTAAAGCGCCGTCGTTCCCGCGCAGGCGGGAACCCATGCTGCGCCTGTTTCTGACGCGTCCCATGGACCGCAGCGGCGGACCGTCCCCCTACGCGGGAATGACGGGTCACTGCTGCGAGGCGATCCAGTGATCGACCTTCTCCTCCAGCAGCGCCAACGGCACCGTACCGTCGCCCAGCACCACCGCATGGAACGCCGGCAAGCTGAACTTGTCGCCCAGCGCCTTCTCGGCACGGGCACGCAGCTCTTGAATCTTCAGCGAACCCACCTTGTAGCCCAGCGCCTGGCCCGGCCAGGCCATGTAGCGCTCGGTTTCGCTCTTGGCATAGTCGGTATAGCCCAGCGTGTCCTGCATATACTTGATGCTCTGCTCGCGGGTCCAGCCCTTGGCATGCATGCCCGTATCGACCACCAGGCGCGTGGCGCGCAGCAGCTCGTCGTTCAGGTGGCCGAAGTATTGCGCCGGATCTTCAAACAGCCCCATTTCCTTGCCTAGCGTTTCCGAATACAGCGCCCAGCCCTCGGTGAACGCATTGTTGCCGCCGAATTTGCGGAAGTTCGGCAGGTTCAGTTCCTGCATCAGCGCGATGTGGAAGTGATGGCCCGGCTTGCCTTCATGCAGGAACAGCGTGGTCATGCCGGTGCTGCCGTACTTGGCCGGATCGTTGACCACAGACCAGAATACGCCTGGACGCGAACCGTCGGCGGCCGGCGCGGTGTAATGGTCGGAGGCGGTGGCGCGGCTCAGTTCTGGTTCCAGGCGCAGATCCAACTTGGCTTTCGGCAGCAGCGTGAACATGGCCGGCAGCTTGGTGTCGAGCACGTCGTTCAGCTTGTGGAACACGGCTTGCACCTCGTCTTCGGTCTTGAACGGGAAGAACTTCGGCTGCGCCGCCACCCACACCGGCAGGCCGGCGGCCGGGCCGGTGTAGCCCAGCTTCGGCCCCAGGACTGCAAACTGCGACTGGATGCGCGCGACTTCCTTGAGGCCGATGGCATGAATTTCGTCCGGTTTAAGCGTAGTAGTGGTGGCGTTGGCGACACGCGCCTGATACCAGGCAGCGCCGTCCGGCACCGCGCTGAGGCCGGTGGTGGTACGGCAGGCCGGCACGTATTCCTTTTCCAGGAAGGTGGCCAGGCGGGCGATGGCCGGCATCACCTTGTCGTTGATGGTGCTGCGGTAGGCGGCTGTCAGGCGCTGCTTGTCGGCGTCGGGGAACGTCGCCGGCAGCCTGGTGATCGGCGTGTAGTAGATGCTGGCTTCCGGCGTCGCGCTCACCAGCTTCTGGAACTGCGGCAGGGCGGAAATCATGATGGCCTTCGGCTGCGTCACGCCTTTCTTGATACCGAGACGCATATTGGCGATGGCCTGGTCGATCCACGCCGGCATTTGCGACAGGCGGCTCAGGTAGGCATCGTATTCCTTGACCGTGCCGATCGGCTGCGACGCCTCGCCGCCGGCATAATTGGCCAGCGTGACCGGCACGCTATCCATCTGGCTGAGTGGCAACAGGTGCTCGGGGAAGCGCTCCATCACAATCAGGCCCTTCAGCTCGTATTGCAGGATGTCGTAGTTGATGCGGCCTTTCTGGTCCAGCTGATGCGGGCTGATCGCTTGCAGGCGCTTGGCAAACTGGCGGTAGAGCTTGAACTGCGCGGCGCGTTTGGCCGGCGAAATGCTCAGGCCCAGTTGATCGTCGAAGCGGTTGTCGCCGTTTTCGGTCGCGCCGATCGGCTCGAAGCGGGCCACGGCGTCGTAGTAGTCATCGGCGATGGCCAGCAAGGCCTGGTTAGCCGAGGCGGCCACCTCGGCGCTGACCTTGCCGGCCGGTGCTGCGGCGTGGCTGATGGGAGAGAAAGCCAGCGCGATGGCGGCGGCGAGCGGAGCGATGAGATTGCGGCGTGCGGTCATGTTTGTCCCTGACGTAACTAAGTTGGCCGCTAGCATAAGCCATCGCGCAGCCGGCGCGGGACAAATTTTGTATCAGGCCGCCGCTTCCGCGAAACGGCTTTCATACAGTGCCGCCACCAGGTCCGATTGCGTGACTAAGCCGACGAAGCGCTCTTCTTCGTCGACGATAGGGATGTGATGGAAGCCCGAGTCCGCCATCAACGGCACCAGGTCGACGATCGGCGTGTCGACCCGCGCGGTGGTGGGATGGTGGGTCATGATCTGGCCGACTACTTCGGCCTTTTCCGTGTGGGTTACGCCGGTTTTGCGCAGGAATCGTTGCAGTTGCTGGCGAATGCTGCCATAGCTGTCGAGTCCGCCGTGATTCAGGAAGTCGGTTTGCGTCACGATGCCGATGATGCGCCGCGCACGGTTCAGCACCGGCAGGCATACCACACGATGCTTGCGCATCTCCTGCCAAGCTTCTTCCAGGCCAGTGCCGAACTCGGCGCTGACGATGTCGCGCGACATGATGTCGGCGCAATTGATGATGCCGAAGCGGCGCTGGTAGGCGCGCTGCTCGGTTTGCATGAACAGCGACTCCAGATCGTCGCGGCTGATGTCCAGCACCTGGTTATGCTGTTGCAGCACAGCGTCCAAATCTTCCGGCTTGAAGCCGAGGCGCACGGTCGGCACCGCGTCCTTGGTGGCGTGCGGATTGAGGTGCGCGTTCTGCTGCACGTGCGGATAGCTGCGGCCGGTCAGATTGTTATACGTGATGGCCATTAACACCAGCAGGATGGAATCGGCCATGACAGTCATCAGCACGAACTCGAAACCGGCCGCGTGCACGGCCGGGCCGCCGATCACCGTGGTCAGCGCCACCGCGCCGCCGGGCGGGTGCAGGCAGCGCATGACAAACATGGCGGCGATGGCGCCGCCGCACGCCATGCCGGCCAACACCGGCAGCGGCAGGCTGTCGCCGAACCAGCGGACACAGGCCGCGCCCACCAGAGCCGCTGATGACGTTACCACCGATCACCGACCACGGCTGCGCCAGCGGACTGGCCGGCAGCGCGAACAGCAGCACCGACGACGCGCCGATTGGCGCTACCAGGAAAATTGACGCATGGGTGTTTTGCAGCAGAACGTGGCTGAGCAGGGCGGTCAGCAGAATGCCAAGCAGGGCGCCGGCGGAGGCGCGCAATTGTTCGCGGGAATTGGCGGTGGGGGCGCTGGGCAGCCAGCTTTCAAGGAAGGCGCGCATTGATCCAAATCAAGTATTTGAAATGGAGCATTATCTCACGATTGCACTCTATTGGTGCGAGACCAACCCCAGCGGCAAGGACGTTGTAATTTTGATCTGTTCCATCGAAAAGGCGGACGACACCCCGGTGAGCTGGACGGACTTGGTCAGCTTCTTGTAAAAGCGGTCATATCCTTCGATATCGCTCGTAACCACCTTCAACAGGTAGTCGACGTCGCCACTCATGCGGTGAAATTCCTGCACTTCCGGCAATGCCGCCACGGCTGCTGCAAAGCGGGAGTACCACTTCTCGTCATGCTGGGTAGTGCGGATGCTGACGAACACTGTGACCGGCAAGCCGACCTTGCGACGGTTGACGATGGCTACGCGGTTCTCGATAAAGCCATCCTCTTCCAGCCGGCGCAGGCGTTTCCAGCACGGCGTCGAGGACAGTCCAACCTGCTCGCTCAACTGGGCGACAGACAGCGTGCCGTCGCGTTGCAGGGCGTCGAGGATGGCATAGTCGTAGCGGTCAAGTGAGTTCATTCCAATATTCTTCCAAAGATAGGATAAATTCTCTACATCTTACCGAGAGAGGCAGGATTTTGGTACGACTATTTCCGCATAACTCAGTAAGCTATATGCATGACTACAGAAATTTATCTCGACAGCAACGCCACCAGCGTTGTCCTGCCAGCCGCCATCGCCGCCGCCACCGACGCCATGGGCCAGCGCTATGGCAATCCCAGCAGCACCCACGGCACCGGCCTGAAGGCCAAAGCGATACTCGACCAGGCGCGCGCCTCTGCCGCACGTCTGCTCGGCGTCGGACCAGGCCGCCTGATCTTCAACAGCGGCGCCACCGAAGGCATCCAGACCGCCGTGCTGTCGGCGCTGGTCGCGCTGCGCGAGCGCCGCGACGCCGGCCGGGCCATCGGCGCGCTGCTGGTCTACGGCGCCACCGAACACAAGGCGGTGCCGGAAAGCCTGGCGCACTGGAACCGCCTGCTGGGCCTGAATCTGACGCTGCACAAGTTGCCGGTCGACGGCAACGGCGCCCACGACCTGGCCGCGCTGCGCGCCGTCGCCGATCAAGCCGCCATGATCTGCACCATGGCCGCCAACAACGAAACCGGCGTCATCAGCGACCTGACCGCCATCGAAGCCGTGCTGAACGAGACAAACTGCAACGCCTGCTGGATGGTCGACTGCGTCCAGGCACTGGGCAAGCTCAAGCTCGATCTGTCGTCAACCCGCATCGATTACGCCCCGTTCTCCGGGCATAAACTCCATGCGCCAAAAGGCATCGGCATGCTGTACGTGCGCGCCGGTACGCCCTTCACGCCGCTGATCATGGGCGGCGGCCAGGAAAGCGGCCAACGTTCCGGCACCGAAAACATGGCTGGCATCGCCGCGCTGGGCGCGGTGCTGGCGGCGCTGGAGCGTGGCGACACCTTCCGCACCCATGCCGAGCTGTGCAGCTTCCGCGCGCGCATCGCCGACAGCCTGCGCGCCGCGCTGCCGGGCGTGGTATTCAACAATCCGTTCGACAAGGCATTGCCAACCACCATCAACTTCGCCGTGCCGGGCCTGTCGAGCCGCGAACTGATGGACGTCTTTGACGCGGCCGAAGTGCGCGTCAGCGCCGGCAGCGCCTGTTCCTCATCCAAGGCCGCGCCGAGCTACGTGCTGGACGCGATGGGCCTGCCGCTATGGCGCAGCGCCGGCGCCATCCGGCTAACGTTCGGCCCGCTGGCCGATGAGGCCACCATCGCCGCCGCCTGTGCCCGTATCGAGCGCTGCGGCGCCGCGCTGCGCGCCAGCTGCCTGATCCCGTCGGAGCGCACGGCGGTGCCGCACGACGGACTGCTGCAACTGGGCGTGGAGGGCGCGTGCAGCTGGATGGTGCTGGACGCCGCCAGCCGCAGCTGCATCGTCATCGACCCGTTGCCGGAACACACGACGCGCATCGAAGCCTACGTGCGCTGCCAAAACTATCAAGTGCAGGCGGTGGTCTGCACGCAGCCGAACGCCGGCCGCGCGCAACTGATCGCAGCGCTGGGCCGCCACTACAACCGCGCCGCGGATGCCGACGAGTACGGCTGGCCGGCGAATGCCGCCGTCATCGCAGTGGCCAGCGGCGCGGCCGCCAGCGCCATCACAGTGGGCACGCAAGTGCTGGCCTGCGTGCCGGGCCAGGCGCAGCGCGCCTATCTGCTGGGTGTGGCGGACGGTGCGCGCTTGCCGGCCGCCGCGGTACGCTTCGCCTTCAGCGCGCAGATCACGCAAGCGCTGCGCGACGTCAGCACCGAGCGCACCGTGTTATGCCCGACGCGCGATGACGGCAACCAGCTGTGTAGCGGCACAACTTCTGCCACCCAGGCAATCACTACTGCCGACGCGCAACTCGACAGCGCCGCGCTGGCCAGCTTCCTGCAAGCCCATCCGGACGCGCGCCTGATCGACGTGCGCGAGCCATATGAATTTGCCGCCGCCGTGGCGCCGGCTCCTGCCGGCCGTCCAGCGCTAAGCGTGCCGTTGAGCCGGTTGGCCGAATACGCCAGCACCTGGCTGCACGAGGAACCTGCGCCGCTGGTGTTCTACTGCCGCAGCGGCAACCGCAGCATGAAGGCCGCGCAATGCCTGCGCCGCCTCGGCCACCCGCAAGCCTACAGCCTCCACGGCGGCCTCGCCCTCGCCTAAATCCAGGGTCAGGTCTGACATTAGCACACGAGCTCAGCTGCGCAGCAGCTGAGCTCGTGTGCTAATGTCAGACCTCGTATATTGAGCATACCGCCCCATCATCGGATAAAGTGACGGAGGTGGTCAGGCAGGGTGATGCCGATCAGAATTTGGGCCATTGAGCCCGTGGGTCAGATTGGTGCCCCTGCCTGTTTCATTTTAAAAGTCCGAACGGTATCTTGGGTCATCGCCTCGCGCGTAAGCCCGCATACGAGAGAGGTCAAAAATGGATAGCTCAACAGCAATCGTGGGGATTGATGTCGGCAAGAAAAAGCTCGACGTGGCCCTGCTAGTGAACGGCAAGATCAAGAGCAAGGTCATAGATAACTCTGCCGCAGGCCATCAGGTGCTCTTGGAATGGCTGGACAAGACCAAGTTACCCAAGGCGGCATTACGGGTCTGCATGGAAGCGACCGGCGTGTATTTCGAGGAGGTGGCGACCACACTTTATGATGCCGGGCTCGCCGTGAGCGTAGTCAATCCGGGCTGCATCAAGGGCTTTGGCCAGAGCGAGAACCTGCGCAATAAAACCGACAAGGCGGACGCAGCATTGATCGCACGTTACTGCGCGGCGATGGCGCCGGCAACGTGGGCGCCCGCTCCGCTGGAGCAACGTCAGTTGCGTGCGTGGTCGCAGCGGATACTGGCTCTGAAGGATATGCGCCAGCAGGAACGCAACCGGCTGGAAAGCTATGAGGCCAGCGGCATGGGCGAGGTGGCTGAGCACGCGCGCTTGCTCATTGCCTGGTTTGACACCGAGATCAAGCAACTGGAAGACGACGTGGATGACCACATCGACCGCCATCCCGGCCTCAAGCACGACGCGCAGCTCATCACCAGTATTCCAGGCATTGGTAACACCACCGCAGCTCGCATCTTGGGCCAGTTGGGCGACATTCGGCGCTTCGGCAACGCGAAGGCCTTGGCGGCATTTCTCGGCGTGACGCCACGCCAGCGCAGCTCAGGAACCTCGCTTCGGGGGCGCACCACCATCAGCCGCAAGGGCAACACCTCAATGCGCGCCGCGCTTTATATGCCCGGCATGGTGGCAAGCCGCCACAACCCGCTACTACACCAGTTTGCCCAGCGCCTGGCGAATAATGGCATGGCGAAAAAAGCCGTGATCGGCGCCGTGATGCATAAGCTCGTGCATCTCATCTACGGTGTCATTCGTACCGGCAAGCCCTTTGACGCCAATTACCTTTCAAAAGGGCTTGCCATTCAAGACGGTATCTGACCCCGAATGCTGACCTCGTTATGTTCGTGACCGTACAGTCGCCTTCCGTGCGCTCTCGTACGATGCTCTGGCACATAATTTCTCATTCGCAGAATTCCAAGCGAGGTCCAAGTTGAATAAGTCCAATCCCCTGCTGCCCGAGATGACCATGGGCTTCCGCGAATCCCAAACCGGCGCTCTGGTATCCGATGAGGACGACGAAGATTTACCGCTACGCGCGGAACTGTTTAGCGCCGCGCAAATGGCCGCACATGGCAAGACCCTGGCGCAACATCATGAACTGAGCAAACGAGGCGGCCGCGACCGCCTCTTGTCACGTCTGGCCGAGAACGCCGCCGTCATCGATTCCACCTGCGACGAGCTGACCGCCGCCGTCAAGGCCGGGCGCCAGATCACGCCGGCCTCGGAGTGGCTGCTGGACAATTTCTATTTAATCGAAGAACAGATTCGCATTGCCCGGCGTCACCTGCCGAAGGACTACAGCAAGGAATTGCCGCGCCTGGGCAAGGGCGCGCCCGATGGCTGCCCGCGCGTCTACAAGATCGCGCTGGAAATTATTTCGCACGGCGACGGCCGCGTCGATCCGGAATCGCTGTGCCGCTTCGTCGACGCCTATCAGGAAGTCGCCACCCTCAAGCTCGGCGAGCTGTGGGCGATTCCGATCATGCTGCGCCTGGCGCTGATCGAGAACCTGCGCCGCGTCGCCGCCCGCGTGGCCGAGAACCGCATCCAGCGCGACCTGGCCAATGCCTGGGCCGACCAGATGACCGAGATCGCCGAGAGGAATCCGAGCGGCCTGATTCTGATGGTGGCCGACATGGCCCGCTCCAATCCGCCGATCACCAGCGCCTTTGTGGCCGAACTGGCGCGCCGCCTGCAAGGCCAAAGCCCGGCCCTGACGCTGGCGCTGACGTGGATCACGCACCGCCTGGCCGAATCCGGCCAGACCATCGAGCAGCAGATCCAGGCCGAGATCCAGCAGCAGGCGGCGGAGCAGGTGTCCATCGCCAACAGCATCGGCAGCCTGCGCTTCCTCGGCACGATGGACTGGCAGGAGTTCGTCGAGACCATGAGCGTGGTTGAACAAACGCTGCGCCAGGACCCGGCCGATATCTACGGCAAAATGGAGTTCGCCACGCGCGACCAGTATCGCCACATCATCGAGAAAATCGCCAAGCGCTCGCGCTTCTCCGAAGCGGAGGTGGCGCAGCAGGCGCTGGCGCTGGCGCAGGCGCACCACGGCAGCGGCGATCCGCGCCATGGCCACGTGGGCTTTTACCTGATCGGCGGCGGCCTGGCCGCGCTGGAAAAGCAGGCCCGGATGCGCCGCCCGTGGATCGAGGCGTTCCAGCAAACCTCGCGCGCTTCGCCGCTGACGTCCTACCTTGGCGCCATCGCCGCCATCGCCTTTGTCGCCACCGCGCTGCTGATGGAGCGCGCCGCCTTCCACGGCGTGCGTGGCGGCGTGCTGCTGGCGCTGGGCGTGCTGGCGCTGCTGGGCAGCAGCCAGCTGGCGCTGAGCCTTGTCAATTGGGTCGCGACCCTGGTCACCCGGCCGAATCCGCTGCCGCGCATGGATTTCAAGGAGGGCATACCGGCCGACGCGCGCGCCATCGTGGTGGTGCCGACGCTGGTCTACAGCAAGGAGAATATCGACGATTTGTTCGAGCAGATGGAAGTGCGCTTTCTGGCCAACCGCGATCCGAACCTGAAATTCTGCCTGCTGACCGATTTCGCCGACGCGCGCGCGGAACACCTGCCCAACGACGACGCGCTGGTCGAGCATATGAAGCACAACATCGCGCACCTGAATCACAAGTACGATGACGGCACGCCGCACACGCCGTTCCTGCTGCTGCACCGCCCGCGCCTGTGGAATCCGCGCGAAGGCGTGTGGATGGGCTATGAACGCAAGCGCGGCAAGCTGGAAGACCTGAACCGCTTCCTGCGCGGCGGCGCGCGCGACAAGTTCTCGGTGGTGGTGGGCGACACCTCGGAGCTGGAAAGCATCCGCTACGTCATCACGCTCGATACCGATACCCAGCTGCCGCGCGAGCGCCGCCAGGCAGTTCATCGCCACCATGCAGCACCCGCTGAACCGGCCGGTGGTCGATAGCCAGCGCCGCCTGGTGGTGGAGGGCTACGGCATTCTGCAACCGCGCGTGGCGGTGGCGCTGCCGAGCGAGAACGCCTCGCGCTACGAGAAGCTGTGCGGCGGCGAGCCGGGCATCGATCCCTACACCCGCACCGTCTCCGACGTCTATCAGGACGTGTTCTTCGAAGGCTCCTTTATCGGCAAGGGCATCTACGATGTCGACGTCTTCGAGCAAGTGCTGGGCGGCCGCCTGCCGGAAAACAAAATCCTCAGCCACGACCTGCTGGAGGGCTGCTACCTGCGCGCCGGCCTGCTGAGCGACGCGCAACTCTACGAAGCCTATCCAACCCGCTACAGCGACGACGTGACGCGCCGCCAGCGCTGGATACGCGGCGACTGGCAGCTGATTTCCTGGCTGGCCGGCCGCGTGCCGGGGCGCGGCCGGCGCGAACGCAATCCGCTGTCGCTGCTGTCGCGCTGGAAGCTGTTCGACAACCTGCGCCGCAGCCTGACCGCGCCGGCGCTGGTGCTGTCGCTGATTACCGCGTGGCGCTGGCTGCCCGACCCATGGCTGTGGACCGGCGCCGTGCTGACGGTGATCTTCCTGCCGCCGCTGGTCAGCATGCTGTACGACTTGTGCCGCCGCCCGCAGGACACCTTGTGGAGCCAGCATATCCGCGCCTCGCTGCGGCGCGCCGGCATGCAGTTCTCGCACGCGGTCCTGATGCTGGCCTTCCTGCCGTATGAGGCTTACTTCAGCATGGACGCCATCCTGCGCAGCCTGTGGCGCTCCTTCGTGTCGCACCGCCGCCAGCTCGAGTGGCGCGCGTCGGCATTGGCGCGCCAGGCCGACGGCACCTTCAGCACCTGGCGCACGATGTGGATCGCGCCGGTGCTGGCGCTGTTCATCGGCGGCTGGCTGCTCGGCTGGAAGCCGGCCAGCTTGCCGGCCGCCGCGCTGTTCCTGCTGGCGTGGCTGGTGGCGCCGGCCATCGCCGACTGGATCAGCCGCCCGATCGAACGCAAGAGCGCGCAGCTGTCGCCCGAGCAGCACCAGTTCCTCAACAGGCTGGCGCGCCGCACCTGGGCCTATTTCGACCGCTTCGTCGGCCCCGAGGACAACTGGCTTCCGCCCGATAACATGCAGGAGCATCCGGTGCAGGTGGTGGCCCATCGCACGTCGCCGACCAATATCGGCATGGCCTTGCTGGCCAACCTGAGCGCCGTCGATTTCGGCTACGTCACCGTCGGCCAGATGATGGCGCGCACCAATCACACGCTCGACAGCATGGACCAGCTGGAGCGCTACCACGGCCACTTCTACAACTGGTACGACACCCAGACCCTCAAGCCGCTGCACCCGGTTTATATCTCGTCGGTGGATAGCGGCAATCTCGGTGGCCACCTGCTGACATTGCAGTCCGGCCTCACCGGCCTGTTCGACGAGCCGGTACTCGGTCCGCAGATCATCGAGGGCATCGTCACCACCGCCGGCGTGCTGCAGGAGACGCTGGCCGCGGCCGCGCAGGCGGGCGATCCGGCCACGCCGCTGATCGATGGCGCCGCCGTGCTGGCGGCGCTGTCGCCGGCGCCGGATGCGTCCGACCTGCAGCAGCTGCACGCCTGGCTGACGCGCGTGACGGCGGCGGTGGACGAGTTCCAGCCGCACGCCGCCGCCCACAGCGAGGACGCCGCCATGTGGGCAGCCTCGCTGGCGCAGCAATGCCACGCGGCGCTGGACGAGCTGGCGGCGCTGACGCCATGGTCGGCGCTGCCGGCCGACGCCATCTTCGACACCAGCATCACGCGCATGCCGACGCTGCGCGAACTGGCGGCGCTGGCGCGCGCTTCCTCGTCCATCGCCATCAACGACCTGGCGCCGGACGAACGCGATCGCCAGCAGCGCCTGGCCGCGCTGTTCGAGCAGGGCAGCGGCAACGCGCATGAGCGCATGCGCGCGCTGGCCGAGATGGCGCAGCGCTGCGGCGCCTTCGCGCAGATGGAGTATGGCTTCCTGTTCAATCCGACCACCAATCTGCTGGCCATCGGCTACAACGTCACCGACCGCCGCCTGGACGCCAGCTATTATGACCTGCTGGCGTCGGAATCGCGCCTGGCCAGCTTTGTCGCCATCGCCCAGGGCCAGCTGCCGCAGGACCACTGGTTCGCGCTGGGGCGCCAGCTGTGCATCGTTTCGGGCAAGCCGGTGCTGCTGTCCTGGAGCGGCTCGATGTTCGAGTACCTGATGCCGCTGCTGGTGATGCCGAACTATCCGAGCACGCTGCTGGATCAGACCTACAACTCGGTGATCGACGCGCAGATCGATTACGGCAAGCGCCGCAACGTGCCGTGGGGGATTTCCGAATCCGGCTACAACACGGTCGACGCCAGCCTGAATTACCAGTACCGCGCCTTCGGCGTGCCAGGCCTGGGCCTGAAGCGCGGCCTGGCCGACGATCTGGTGATCGCCCCTTACGCCACCATGATGAGCCTCATGGTGCAGCCGGAAGCCTCGTGCGCCAATCTGCAGAAGATGGCGGACCTGGGCTTCATGGGCCGCTACGGTTTCTTCGAGGCGGTCGACTACACCCCTTCGCGCCTGCCGCGCGGCCAGAGCTTCGCGGTGATCCGCTCCTTCATGGTCCACCACCAGGGCATGGGATTGCTGGCGCTGAGCTATCTGCTGCATGACCGGCCGATGCAGCGCCGCTTCGAGGCCGATCCGCTGCTGCAATCGACGTTGCTGGTGCTGCAGGAGCGCAGCCCGCAGGCCGGCGCCTTCTATTCCAACACCACCGAGATGGCGGCCATCCGCGCCGCCGCGCCGGAGCAGGCCAACCCGCTGCGCGTGCTGACGCAGCATTCGACGCCGGTGCCGGAAACGCAGCTGCTGTCGAACGGCCGCTATCACGTCATGGTCACCAACTCCGGCGGCAGCTACAGCCGCTGGAAGGACCTGGCGGTGACGCGCTGGCGCGAGGACAGCACGCGCGACAACTGGGGCAACTTCTGCTACGTGCGCGATGTGGAGGACGGCGAGTTCTGGTCCACCACCTACCAGCCGTCGCTGGTCGAGCCGAAAAAATATGAGGTGATCTTCTCCGAGGGCCGCGCCGAGTTCCGCCGCTCCGACCACAATATCGACCTGTACACCGAAATCGTGGTGTCGCCGGAGGACGATATCGAACTGCGCCGCACGCGCATCACCAACAAGTCCGACCGCGTGCGCACCATCGAGGTGACCAGCTACGCCGAGGTGGTGATGGCGCCGGCCGCCGCCGACAACGCCCATCCGGCCTTCAGCAAGCTGTTTGTGCAGACCGAAATCCTCAAGTCCGAGAACGCCATCCTGTGCACGCGCCGCCCGCGCGGCGCGCACGAGTCGCCGCCGTGGATGATGCATTCGATGATGGTGCACGACGTGCCGGTCGGCGGCGTGTCGTTCGAAACCGACCGTTCGCGCTTCATCGGCCGCGGCAACACGGCCGCCGCGCCAAGCGCGATGCTGGACCAGGGCGCCCTGAGCGGCGCCGAAGGCTCGGTGCTCGATCCGGTGGTGGCGATCCGCTATACCATCACGCTCAAGCCCGACCAGTATGCGACGGTCGATATCGTCACCGGCATGGCCGAGCAGCGCGACACCGCGCTGCACCTGATCGACAAGTACCACGACCGCCACCTGGCCGACCGCGTGTTCGAGCTGGCGTGGACCCACAGCCAGGTGGTGCTGCGCCAGCTGAACGCCAGCGAGGCGGACGGCCAGTTGTACGGCCGCCTGGCCAACTCGGTGATTTACCCGAACGCCGGCCTGCGCGCCGAGGCGGCAACGCTGATCAAGAACCAGCGCGGCCAGTCCGGCCTGTGGGCATACGCGATTTCCGGCGACCTGCCGATCGTGCTGCTGCAAATCAAAGACCCGGCCAACATCGAGCTGGCGCGCCAGATGGTGCAGGCGCACGCCTACTGGCGCCTGAAAGGGCTGGTGGTGGACCTGGTGATCTGGTACGAGGACAATTCCGGCTACCGCCAGGCGCTGCACGACCAGATCATCGGCCTGATCGCCTCCGGCATCGATGCCCAGGCGATCGACCGCCCGGGCGGCATCTTCGTGCGCCTGATGGACCAGATCCCGAACGAGGACCGGGTGCTGATGCAGTCGGTGGCGCGCGTCATCATCAGCGATGCGCGCGGCACGCTGGCCGAGCAGATCAAGCGCCCGGCGCCGCCGACGCTGCGCATGCCGCCGTTGCTGGCGGACGGCCGCGGCGAGTATGCGGACGCCGGCCCGGTCACGCATCCGGCGCGCGGCCTGGTGCTGGAAAACGGCATCGGCGGCTTTAGCGCGGATGGCCGCGAATACGTGATCACCACCAGCGACAAGCAACGCACGCCGGCGCCGTGGTCCAACGTGCTGGCCAATCCGCAGTTCGGCACCGTGATCTCGGAAAGCGGCCAGGCCTACACCTGGCACGAGAACGCGCACGAATACCGCATCACGCCATGGCACAACGATCCGGTCAGCGACGCCAGCGGCGAAGCCTTCTATCTGCGCGATGAGCAGAGCGGCCAGTTCTGGTCGCCGACGGCCCTGCCGGCGCGCGGCAACGGCAACTACATCACGCGCCACGGCTTCGGCTACAGTGTGTTCGAGCATATCGAGGCCGGCATCCACAGCGAGATGACCACCTTCGTCGCGGTCGACGCGCCGATCAAGTACACGGTGCTGAAAGTGCGCAACGATTCGCTGGTGCAGCGCCGCCTGTCGGCCTTCGGCTATGTCGAGTGGGTGCTGGGCGACATGCGCTCCAAGTCCGGCATGCACATCGTCACCGAGGCCGACCCGGTCAGCGGCGCGCTGTTCGCCAGGAACCCGTACAACACGGAGTTCAGCGGCCGCGTGGCCTTCTTCAACTGCGACGCCACGCTGCGCACCATCAGCGCCGACCGCACCGAGTTCATGGGCCGCAACGGCACGCTGGCGGCGCCGGCGGCGCTGCGCCGTTCGCGCCTGTCCGGCAAGATCGGCGCCGGCCTGGATGCCTGCGCGGCGATCCAGGCGCCGTTCGAACTGCTGCCGGGCCAGGAGCGCGAGATCGTCTTCGTGCTGGGCGTGGCCGGCCGCCGCAACGCCGACGCCAGCAGCCTGGTACAGAAGCACCGCAGCGCCGACGCCGCGCGCGAGGCGCTGGCCGCCGTGCACGCGCACTGGGAGAAAACCCTGGGCGCGGTGCGCATCGAAACGCCGGAGCCGGAGCTGGACGTCATCGCCAACGGCTGGCTGATGTACCAGACCATCGCCTGCCGCATCTGGGCGCGCAGCGGCTATTACCAGTCCGGCGGCGCCTTCGGCTTCCGCGACCAGTTGCAGGACGCGATGGCCACCATCCACGCGCAACCGCAGCTGCTGCGCGACCAGCTGCTGCTGTGCGCCGCCCACCAGTTCCTGGAGGGCGATGTGCAGCACTGGTGGCATCCGCCGTCGGACCGCGGCGTGCGCACCCACTGCTCGGACGATTATCTGTGGCTGCCGCTGGGCGCCTGGCGCTACGTTTCGGCCACCGGCGACCTGGCCATCCTCGACGAAACCGCGCCATATCTGGAGGGCCGCCCGGTCAAGCCGGAGGAGGATTCGTATTACGACATGCCGGCCCGCTCCGTCGAGCGCGGCACCCTGTACGACCACTGCCAGCGCGCCATCCGCAACGGCCTGCGCTTCGGCGCGCACGGCCTGCCGCTGATCGGCTCCTGCGACTGGAACGACGGCATGGACAAGGTGGGCGAGCATGGCAAGGGCGAGAGCGTGTGGCTGGCCTTCTTCCTGTGCGAGGTGCTGAAGCGCTTCGCCGAAGTGGCCGACATGCGCAGCGACGCCGAATTCGCCGCCGAGTGCCGCGAGCAGGCGCGCCGCATCGCCGCCAACGTCGAGCAGAACGCGTGGGACGGCGAGTGGTATCGCCGCGCCTATTTCGACGACGGCACGCCGCTCGGCTCCCACACCAACGAGGAATGCCAGATCGATTCGATCTCGCAAAGCTGGGGCGTGCTGTCCGGCGCCGCCGATCCGGTGCGCGTGCGCGGCGCGATGGAGCAGGTCAACCAGCGCCTGGTGCGGCGCGACTCGGGCATCATCCAGCTGCTCGATCCGCCGTTCGACAAGGCCGGGCCGAATCCGGGCTACATCCGCGGCTATGTGCCGGGCGTGCGCGAGAACGGCGGCCAGTACACCCATGCCGCCATCTGGACCGCGATGGCCTTCGCCCGCCTGGGCGAGAACCAGCGCGCCTGGGAGCTGACGCGCATGATCAATCCGGTCATGCACGGGCGCAGCGCCGAGGGCGCGGCGGTGTACAAGGTGGAGCCATATGTGGTGACGGCAGACGTCTACGCGGTGGCGCCGCACGTGGGGCGCGGCGGCTGGAGCTGGTACACCGGCTCGTCGGGCTGGATGTACCGGCTGATTCTGGAGTCGCTGCTGGGCCTGACGCGCGCGGCCGATCACCTCAGGATCGAGCCGCGCATGCCGCCCGAGTGGAACACCTTCGCGCTGAGCTACCGCCACGGCGGCGCCACCTACGAGATCCGCGTCAGCAAGGGCGATACGCCGGCGCCGGTGATGACGGTGGACGGCGTGCCGCAGGCCGACGGCAAGATCGCGCTGCGCGACAGCGGCCGCACGCACCGCGTGGAGCTGCTGCTGCCTGCGGCGCCGGCGGCGCTACACCCCCAGGCTGGCGCCGGCGCCTAGCAGCGTGGCCGCACCCAGCGCCGCGAAGATCAGCGCGGCGACGCCGTGCACCAGCTTGAGCGAGATGCGGTTGGCGATCTTGTCGCCGAAGTACACGGCCGGCACGTTCGCCAGCATCATGCCCAGCGTGGTGCCGCACACCACGGCCAGCATGCTGTGGTAGCGCGCCGCCAGCGCGACGGTGACCACCTGCGTCTTGTCGCCCATCTCGGCCAGGAAGAAGGCGATCAGCGTGGTGAGGAACACGCCGTAGCCGGCCACCGGCGTGTCTTCGTCATCGAGCTTGTCCGGCACCAGCGTCCACGCGGCCATCGCCAGGAACGACGCCCCCAGCACCCAGCGCAGCAGCTCCGGTCCCATCAGGCTGGTGATCCAGGTGCCGATGGCGGCGGCGAATGCGTGGTTGGCGACGGTGGCGACGAGAATGGCGGCGACGATCGGTAATGGACGGCGGAACCTGGCAGCGAGGACGAACGCGAGGAGCTGGGTTTTGTCGCCGATTTCCGCGAGGGCGACAATGCCGGTAGAGACGAAGAATGCTTCCATGATCAGAGAGTACGCGGGCCGGAACGATTAACCAATGACGCAGGCGCGACTCCGGCCCATCATGGCCGCACCCCCGTCATGGTCTCGTCAAGCCTGTGCTGCCTGGCCACCTGCGCCACGGTCTGCGGACCGATTATGTTGACACAGGTTCTTGCGCCGGGGCGGCGCAAGCCGACTACTCCCCACTAAAGACCGCTAGTTTAACACATGCCAGAAACATCCCTATGGTATTCTGCTTCGCGCTGAAGCCAACATTGAAAGTATCACCATATGATCAAGAAGACCATCTCCGCACTCGTGCTATCCGCATGCATGTCGCTGGCCGCCCACGCCGATCCGCTGAGCTACGCCCGCTACGACCAGGTGCGCACGACCGATTTGTATCTCGACCTGAAGGCTGACTTCAGCCACAAGATCCTGGCCGGCTACGCCGAGCTGACGCTGAACTGGATCGACAAGAACGCCCGCACGCTGGTGCTCGACACCAGTGAGCTGAACATCGCCAAGGTGCAGGTGCAAAACGCCGCCGGCCGCTGGAGCGCCGTCTCCTTCATGCTCGACAAGCTGGACGCGGACAAGGGCCGCGCGCTGCGCATCGCCCTGCCGTTCCAGCCGCAGAAAGTGCGTGTCTACTACCGCACCGCGCCGTCGGCCAGCGCGCTGCAATGGATGAATCCCGAGCAGACCCTGTCCGGCAAGCGGCCGTTCATGTTCAGCCAGTCGCAGGAAATCAACGCCCGCTCGTGGGCGCCAGTGCAGGACACGCCGGCGGTGCGCTTCACCTACAGCGCCCGCATCGAGGCGCCGGCCGGCATGCGCGTGGTGATGAGCGCCGAGAACGACCAGAAGGCCACCGGCCAGGGCGGCTGGAAGTTCAGGATGACGCAGCCGATTCCGTCCTACCTGCTGGCCATCGCCATCGGCGAGATCGACGTGCGCAACGTCGGCCCGCGCTCGGCGGTGTACGCCGAGCCGCAGCGCATCGAGGCCGCCGCCAACGAGCTGGTGGACACCGAGAAAATGATCGCCGCCGCCGAAGGCCTGTACGGCCCGTATCGCTGGGAGCGTTACGACATGATCGTGCTGCCGCCATCGTTCCCGATCGGCGGCATGGAAAACCCGCGCATGACCTTCCTGACGCCGACCATGATCGCCGGCGACAAGAGCCTGGTCGACCTGATCGCGCACGAACTGGCGCACTCGTGGTCCGGCAACCTGGTGACCAACGCCTCGTGGAAGCACTTCTGGCTCAACGAGGGCTTCACCACCTACGTCACCACCCGCATCGTCGAAAAGCTTTACGGCGACGAAGTGGCGGAGATGAACCTGCAGGTGGAACAGGAAGAAGCCATGGCCTCGCTGGCGAAAATCCCGGCCGCCAAACAGGCGTTGCTCACGCGCGACCCGGACACCAGCGCCGCCAGCTACACCGACAGCAATCTGGTGTACCCGAAAGGGGCGTGGCTGCTGCGCACGCTGGAGCAGCGCGCCGGCCGCGACGTGTTCGACCTGTTCCTGCGCGGCTGGTTCGACCAGCACGCGTTCAAGTCGGCCACCACCGACGAATTTGTCGACTACCTGAAAAAGAACCTGCTGGACGCGCACCCGGAAATCATGTCGCAGTCCGAGCTCGATGAGTGGCTGTACGGCCCTGGCATTCCGGCCACCGCCAAGCACGCGGGCTCGCCGCGCCTGGCCGCGCTGGACGCGCAGCGCGACGCCTGGCTGAAGGGCGAGCTGCCGACCGCCGAGCTGCCGGCCAAGAACTGGATCGCGCTGGAGTGGATGCACTTCCTGAACGACATCGACGGCAAGGCCAGTGCGCTGCAGATGCAGCAGCTGGACCAGGCCTTCGGCCTCGGTAAGACCGGCAACAACGAAATCGCCTACCGCTTCCTGCTGTCGTCGGTGAAGGCCGGCTACAACGTGCGCGAGCCGCTCAACAAATTCCTGATGAGCGTGGGCCGCCAGAAGTTCGTGGTGCCGCTGTACGCCGCGCTGCTGAAGAACCCGAACGAGAAGGAGTGGGCGCGCACGGTGTACGCCAGGGCGCGCACGCATTACCACCCAATGACCCAGGCTTCGGTCGATAAGGCATTCAAACAAAAATGATGATGCAACGTACCTTCGCAGCAGCCGCCCTGACGCTGGCGGTCTGGGGCGCGGCCGGCGGCGCGCCAGCGGTGGCGGCGCCGGCGGCGGCGTCCGTCCCCGCCTTCAATCTCGACGCGGACGTCAACCGCGCGCTGACAACCTTCGACGTGCCGGGCATGGCGATCGCCATCGTCAAGGACGGCAAGGTGGTCGCGGCCAAGGGCTACGGCGTGCGCAAGCTCGGCGAGCCGGCGCCGGTGGACGGCAAGACGCTGTTCGAAATCGCCTCCAACTCCAAGGCATTCACCGCCGCCGGGCTGGCGATGCTGGTCGACGAGGGCAAGATCGCCTGGGACGATCCCGTCACCAAGCACCTGCCGGGCTTCCAGATGTACGACTCGTATGTCACCGGCGAGATGACCATCCGCGACCTGCTGGTGCACCGCAGTGGCCTGGGCCTGGGCGCCGGCGATTTGCTGTGGTGGCCGAGCACCGGGTTCAGCACCGACGAAATCATCGCCAGGCTGCGCTACATCAAGCCGGCCACCAGCTTCCGCTCCAGCTACGCCTACGACAACCTGCTGTACATCGTGGCCGGCAAGATCATCGCCGACAAAGCCGGCAAGCCGTGGGGCGAGGCGATCCGGGAGCGCATCCTGGCGCCGCTGGGCATGAGCGGCACCAAGACCAGCGTGGCCGAGATGCTGGCCACCAGTAACCACTCGGCGCCGCACAGCAGGATCAATGACAGGATCGCCGTGGTCAAGCCGATGCCGGTGCCCAACGCGGTGGGCGCGGTCGGCATCAACACCAACGCCGAGGACATCGCGCGCTGGATGACGGTGCTGCTTAACAGCGGCAAGATGGAGAACGGCCAGCAGCTGTTCAGCGCCCGGCAGGCCGCCGAGATGTGGAGCGAGCAGACGCCGATGCGCATCCGCGAGCCCAAGCCGGCGCTGGCTGCCACCAAGCCCAACTTCTACGCCTACGGCCTCGGTTTCCAGCTGCGCGACTACAAGGGCCGCAAGATCGCCATGCACGGCGGCGCGTTGCAGGGCTTTTATTCGACGGTGCTGATGGTGCCGGAAGAGAAGCTGGGCATCGCCATCCTGACCAATGCCGAGAACAGCCCGGCCATGGCCTCGCTGTACTACCGCATCCTGGACCGGTACCTGAAGGTGCCGCCGAGCGACTGGATCAAGCTGTATGCCGACCAGCAGGCGGCGTCGCAGCGGGAGGAGCAGGAACGCCTGGGCAAGGAGCACACGGCGCGCGCGGCGGAGTCGAAACCGTCGCTGCCGCTGGCGTCCTATGATGGCGAATATGAGGATGCGTGGTACGGCAAGGCCAGCATCCGCGAGGAGGGCGGCAAGCGCATCATGCGCTTCGAGCGCACGCCGGATCTGACCGGGGAGCTGGAGCACTTTCAGCACGATACTTTTATCGTGCGCTGGAAGGAGCGCAACTTCAACGCCGACGCCTATGTGACGTTTGCGCTGAATCCGGACGGCAGCATCGAGCGCATGAAGATGGCGCCGATTTCCACCGAGACGGACTTCAGCTATGACTTCCGCGACCTGCTGTTTACGCCACTACGTCCGGCCGGCGCAGGCGCTAATCGTTAGACCGCTGGCCCGCAGGCGCGGCCGTCGGCCGGCGTCGGCGGCCGGTCGGGGGATGCGGCGTTGCAGCGCAGCAGATGGTACAATGCCGCCCTCGCGTCGCTGCCGCTGCCTGGACAGGATGCCAAGTTTGAACGATTACTATCGAAGGAAAGATTCTATGCAACGTATTATGCTGCGCTCCAAGCTGCACCGCGTAACGGTGACCCAGGCCGACCTGAACTACGAAGGTTCCTGCGGTATCGACGTCGACCTGCTGGAAGCCGCCGATATCAAAGTCAACGAGCAGATCGAACTGTATAACGTCAACAACGGCGAGCGTTTCGCCACCTACGCCATCCCAGGCAAGCGCGGCAGCGGCGAGATTTCGCTGAACGGCGCCGCCGCCCGCAAGGCGCAGCTGGGCGACCTGCTGATCATCTGCACCTACGGCCCGATGACCGACGCGGAAATCGAGACCCACGTGCCGAAGCTGGTCTTCGTCGACGAAAACAACAAAATCAAAAGCATCAAGAAATAACCAAACCCCGTCGTTCCCGCGCAGGCGGGAACCCATGCGCTGCATGCCCCCCGGGCGATCCATGGATTCCCCCTGCGCGGGCATGACGGGCTGAATAAAAAAGGCACTCCGCGGAGTGCCTTTTTTCATGCCTTGCTGCCATCCTGCCGCAGCAGCTGCGACATATACTGCGGCGTAATGCCGAGGAAGGACGCCACCACCTTCTGCGAGATGCGCTGCTCCAGGCCAGGATATTCGCGTCGGAAGGCGTTCAGCCGGCCCTGCGCCGGCGAGGCGTTCAGGTACAGCCGGCGGCTCTGCTCGATAATGCTGCGCTGCGCCGCGCCCAGATAGTAGTCGCGCAGCCGACTGTTGCTTTCATACAGCGCACTGACTTCCTGCCAGTCCAGGCGATAGCCCTGGACCGCCGTTTCCGCCACCACGAAATTCAACGCCGGCTCGCCGTCGCGCAGGCGCAGCAGGTCGTCGTGCGCGCCGACCGCCTCGCCGTCGCTCTGGAAGTGCAGCGTGACCTCGTTGCCGGCCTCGGTGATGAAGCCGGTGCGCGCCACGCCGGCGTGCAGCCAGTGGATGTACTGCGCCGGCGTGCCGATGCGCTGCAGATACTCTCCCTTGCGCATGGCGAAAGGCACGGCCAGCGGCGCCAGCAGGCGCGAGGCCTCGTCGTAGAGTTCGGGGGTGACGCCGTAACGGCGTGAAACGACTTCGCGGTATTTCGCGCGGTGTTCTAGGAATGCGTTGCTCATCTCAGTTTTTTAGGAGTGGCGTGGGGGAGGAACAGCCGTGCTGAAGGGACGGCGGTTCAAGACTAACTGCAAAGTGTAAACGCTTTCCAAGTCTCTGACACAATATTTGTTGCAAAAAAGAACGAAATTTCTAAAAATATTTCAAACTTCAATAAGTTGAAGAAGTTGCCGTCAGGACTTTATTATGAGTTACTATTATGCAACTACTCGTAATCACAGGAGACAGCATGAAAATTACCGATCTCAGCATCGGCCGCCGCATGGCGTTGGGCTTCACCATCATCCTTGCCATCCTGGTGCTGAACACGGCGCTCGGCATCCACCGCCTGCACGGCGTGGCCGAGGCGACGCGTGAAATGATGGCGCAGCCGCTGGCCAAGGAGCGCATGGCCTCCGACTGGGCGCGCAATGTGTCCACCGGCATCCGCCGCGCCACCGCCATCGCCAAGAGTTCGGACCCGTCGCTGGCCGCCTTCTTTGCCGCCGAGACCAAGAGCGCCACCGACCATTCGCAGAAGCTGATCAAGCAGATCGAGGCATTGGTCAACGACGACGACAAGCCGTTGATGGTGGAGCTGAACGCCGCCCGGCAGGCCTACCTGTCGTCGCGCGACGCGCTGACCAAGGCCAAGACGGCCGGCGACGCGGACGAGGCGGCGCGCCTGCTGGAGCAGGTGTTCATTCCCGCCACCAAGGTGTATGAAGCCAATCTGCAACGCATTCTCGACCACCAGCGCAAGCAGATCGACCTGGCCGCCGAGCGCATCGACCAGGTGGCCGAGCAGAGCCGCAACCAGCTGATCCTGCTGGCGGTGCTGGTGGTGGGCTTCAGCGTGGCGTTCGCCTGGTGGCTGACCAAGGGCATTACCGGCCCGATCAATGAAGCGGTGGTGCTGGCCGAGCGCGTGGCCGAGGGCGACCTGGCCGGCAACGGCAGCCGCGGCGCGGGCGACTTCAGCAAGGACGAGCCGGGCCAGTTGCTGTTCGCGCTGAACCGCATGTCGGGCAACCTGGTGCGTATCGTCGGCGAGGTGCGCAACGGTACGGACACGATCTCCACCGCTTCGACCGAAATCGCCGCCGGCAACCTGGACCTGTCGTCGCGCACCGAGGAGCAGGCCAGCTCGCTGGAGGAAACCGCTTCGTCGATGGAGGAGCTGACCAGCACCGTCAAGCAGAACGCCGACAACGCGCGCCAGGCCAACCAGCTGGCCGCCAGCGCCGCCGAGGTCGCGCAGCGCGGCGGCGCGGTGGTGTCGGACGTGGTGCAGACCATGGCCTCGATCGATGCTTCGTCGAAGAAGATCGTCGACATCATCGGCGTGATCGATGGCATCGCCTTTCAGACCAATATCCTGGCGCTGAACGCGGCGGTGGAGGCGGCCCGCGCCGGCGAGCAGGGCGCGGCTTCGCCGTCGTGGCGTCCGAGGTGCGCAACCTGGCGCAGCGCTCGGCCGGCGCGGCCAAGGAGATCAAGTCGCTGATCGACGATTCGGTCGACAAGGTGGAGGCCGGCACGCGGCTGGTGGGCGAGGCCGGCAGCACCATGAACGAAGTGGTCACTAGCATCCAGCGCGTGACCGATATCGTCGGCGAGATCAGCAACGCCAGCGTCGAGCAGACGGTTGGCATCGAGCAGATCAATGAAGCGATTGCGCAGATGGACCACGTGACGCAGCAGAACGCGGCGCTGGTGGAGCAGGCCGCCGCTGCGGCCGGCGCCATGCAGGAACAGGCGGCGCAGCTGGCCGAGGCGGTCAGCATCTTCAAGCTGGAACACGGCGCCGGCGCGCGGACGGTGTTGCGCGGCGCGGCACGGCAGCTGCTGGTCTGACGGCGCGCACGGCCGCGCGCGCACCCTGGCGCCGCGCGGCCGGCGCTACGGTTGTATCGCTGCAACAGCGCCGGCATTCACGCGTGCGTGGTGGCGCGCGTGTGTATTTCTGCGCTACAGTGGACCTCCCGACGGCGCCGGCTTTCGCGGCGCCCGGCTACGATAGTGAGGTGGCGTCCAGTGATCCATCAAAGCGGCTTGAGTAGCAAAGCACTAGTCCCGTTCGGCCTGGCCGCGGCGGGCGCAGTTGGCACCATCGTTGCGGGCTGGAGCGCCTGGGGATGGTATACGCTGATCTGGGCGGCGCTGTTGCTGGCCGCCGCCGCGTGGCTGACGCGCGATGCCAGCTTCAGCCCGGCCTCCGCCGGCGGCGACAATGCCATGATCGACCACTACCTCGCGGGCCGCGAACGTTTCGCCGACGCCGTGCTGCCGGTGTGGTGCCGCCATATCGAAAACTCGCGCGCGCAGATGGAGGAGGCCGTTTCCGACCTGGCCGCGCGCTTCTCCAACATCGTCGACAAGCTCGATAGCGCCTTGCATGTCTCCAGCGGCAGCGAGCAGGGCGACCACGCCATGACCGAGGTGTTCGCGCACAGCGAGCAGCGGCTTGGCTCGGTGGTGGCGTCGATGAAATCGGCGATGGCCTCGAAGCACGCCATGCTGACGCAGATCAGGGACCTGGAGCGCTTCACGCGCGAACTGCGCGGCATGGCCGAAGGCGTGGCCAGCATCGCCGCGCAAACCAATCTGCTGGCGCTGAACGCCGCCATCGAGGCCGCGCGCGCCGGCCCCGCGGGCGCCGGCTTCGCGGTGGTGGCGACCGAAGTGCGCATGCTGTCGATGCGCTCCGCCGAAACCGGCAAGGAAATCACCAACCGCGTGGGCCTGATCAGCAGCGCCATTCTCGCCGCCAGCCAGGCCGCCGAGCAGTCCAGCGAGGCGGAAGATAAATCGATGCAGTCGGCCCAGGGCCTGATCGAAGCGGTGCTGAGCGAGTTCCGCCAGATGATGGATGAACTGGTGCAGTCGTCGGCGCTGCTCAAGCAGCAGAGCATAGGCATTCAGGGCGAGGTGGGCGAGGCGCTGGTGCAGCTGCAGTTCCAGGATCGCGTCAGCCAGGTGATGTCGCACGTGCGCGCCAACATGGAGCAGCTGCTGCCGCTGCTGCGCGAGAACCGCCAGCGCTACATCGATACCGGCGTGCTGGAACCGCTGGAAGCGGAGCGGCTGATGAACGATCTGCAAAAGACCTATGCGATGGCGGAAGAGCACGCGGTCCATAGCGGCGCCAGGATCGCGGCGCCGGCGGCCTCCGAGGCCGACGAAATCACTTTTTCTGAAGGTGGATGAGACATGGGAAAAACCATCATGGTGGTCGACGATTCGGCCTCGCTGCGCCAGGTTGTCGGCATTGCGCTCAAGGGCGCCGGTTACGATGTGATCGAAGGCCGCGACGGCGCCGATGCGCTGTCCAAGTGCACCGGCCAGAAAATCCATCTGGTGGTGTGCGACGTGAACATGCCGAACATGGACGGCATCACTTTCGTCAAGCAGTTCAAGCAGCTGCCCAGCTATAAATTCACGCCGGTGATCATGCTCACCACCGAATCGCAGGAGAGCAAGAAGGAGGAGGGCAAGGCAGCCGGCGCCAAGGCGTGGGTGGTCAAGCCCTTCAAGCCGGAGGTGCTGCTGGGCGCCGTGGCCAAGCTGGTGCTGCCATAATCCGGGGACGCTGCCATGGCCGACGATGTCACGCGGATTGCCCTCGACGGTGAACTGACGATTTACCGCGCCGCCGAATTGAAAGTCACCGTGCTGGAAGCGCTGCGCGCTGCGCGCGCGCTGGAAATCGATTTGTCCGGCGTGACCGAACTGGATACGGCCGGCCTGCAGGTGCTGATACTGGCCCGGCAGAGCGCCGCCGCCGACCAGCGCGCGCTGCGCCTGGTGCGGCATAGCCCGGCCGTGGCGGAGATCTTCGAGATGCTGGACCTCGCCGCCTTCTTCGGTGACGCCGTGCCGATACACGCCTGGGGGAAGAGCCATGAATCTGGATGACGCGCTGCAGACCTTTATCGCCGAAAGCCGCGAGCTGCTGGAGGACATGGAGAGCGCGCTGCTCAACATCGATCTGGCGGGCGACCAGGGCGAGGCGATCAACGCCATCTTCCGCGCGGCGCACACCATCAAGGGCTCGGCAGGGCTGTTCGGCCTTGACCACATCGTCGCTTTCACCCATGTGGTGGAAAGCCTGCTGGACAAGGTGCGCGACGGCAGCGTGACGCTGAATGATGAAATGGTGGTGCTGCTGCTGTCGTGCTGCGATTACCTCGGCGGCATGATGGACGCGCTGGCCGCCGGCCGCCACGAGCAGGATGCCGATACCGCGCCGGAAGGCGTGATGCTGCAGGAGCAGCTGCGCCGCCACATGGGCGGCGGGGCGCCGCCGGCGGTGGCGCCCTCGGCGCCCGCCGGAGCGGCCGGCCAGCCGCGCGGCGACAGCGACTACTGGCACATCTCGCTGCGCTTCGGCCGCGAGGTGCTGCAGAACGGCATGGACCCTATCGCCTTTCTGCGCTACCTCGGCAAGCTGGGACGCATCGCCGCCATCGTCACGCTGCCGGACGCGCTGCCGCCAGCCGACGAGATGGACGCGGAGCTGTGCTACCTCGGCTTCGAAATCTCCTTCGACAGCACGGCCGACCGCGAGGCCATCGCCGGCGTGTTCGAGTTTGTGCAGGACGACTGCGACATCCGCATCATTCCGCCGGCCGGCAAGGTGTCGGAATACGTCGACCTGATACGCGCCTTGCCGGAGCGCGCGGCGCGGCTGGGCGAGATCCTGGTCCACTGCGGCAGCGTCACCGCGTATGAGCTGGAGCAGGCGCTGCGCCAGCAGGCCGGCAAGCAGGAAGACGCGCCGCAGCAGCCGCTGGGCAGCATCCTGGTCGGCGCCGGCAATGTGCCGCCGGTGGTGGTGGAGGCGGCGCTGGCCAAGCAGAAACAGGTGAGCGAACAAAAGGCGCAGGAAGGACGTTCGATCCGCGTCGACTCCGACAAGCTGGATCGGCTGATCGATCTGGTGGGCGAGCTGATTATCGCCGGCGCGCGCGCCAATATGATCGGCCAGCGCACGCAGAACGCCGAGCTGCTGGAATGCACCTCGACGCTGACCGGGCTGGTGGAGGGCGTGCGCGATGCAGCGCTAGATCTGCGCATGGTGAAGATCGGCGCCACCTTCAGCCGCTTCCAGCGCGTGGTGCACGATGTGGCGCGCGAGCTGGGCAAGGACATCGGCCTGGCCGTCGATGGCGAGGACGCCGAGCTGGATAAAACCGTGGTGGAGAAGATCGGCGACCCGCTGATGCACCTGGTGCGCAACGCCATGGACCACGGCATCGAGCCGGCCGAGGTGCGCGTGGCCGCCGGCAAGCCGGCCAGGGGCATGATCAGGCTGAACGCCTTCCATGAATCGGGCAGCATCGTCATCGAGGTAAGCGACGATGGCGGCGGCCTGCGCAAGGAGAAAATCTTGGCCAAGGCCATCGAGCGCGGGCTGGTGGACCCGGAGCGCAAGCTGGCCGACAGCGAAATCTACCAGCTGATTTTCGAGGCCGGCTTTTCGACGGCGGAGAAGATCACCAACCTGTCGGGGCGCGGTGTCGGCATGGACGTGGTGAAGCGCAATATCCAGGCGCTGCGCGGCAGCGTGGATATCGGCAGCCGGGAGGGGCAGGGCACCACCGTCACCGTGCGCCTGCCGCTGACGCTGGCCATCATCGACGGCTTCCTGGTGCAGGTGGCGGCGTCGATGTTCGTCATCCCGCTGGACATGATCGAGGAATGCATCGAGTACGCCACCGAACCGGGACAGGACTACACCAACCTGCGCGGCCAGGTGCTGCCGCTGGTGCGGCTGCGGGCGCAGTTCCGCATCGGCGGCGCGGCCGCGCGGCGCGAGAGCATCGTGGTGATCCGCTTCGGCAACCAGCGCGCCGGCCTGGTGGTCGATACGCTGCTGGGCGAGTTCCAGACCGTGATCAAGCCTTTGAGCCCGATGTTCAGCGAAGTCAAATGCATCAGCGGCTCGACCATCCTGGGCAGCGGCGAGGTGGCGCTGATACTGGACGTGGCGGCGCTGATGCAGGGCGTGGGCGGCACGCGCGCCGCGCCGGTGCTGGCGGCATAGGAGTGCAGCGTATGAACGTGATCGAATCTTCCAGCGCGCTCACCGATGGCGTCGCGCTGCCCAGCCAGTACCTGACCTTCATGCTGGGCGGCGAGCAGTACGCGGTGGGCATTCTGCACATCAAGGAAATCATCGAATACGGCGCCATCGCCACCGTGCCCATGATGCCGGACTGCGTACGCGGCGTGATCAACCTGCGCGGCGCGGTGGTGCCGGTGATGGACCTGTCGGCGCGCTTCGGGCATGGACCGGGCGCCGTCGGCCGGCGCAGCTGTATCGTCATCGTCGAAGCGGGCGACGCCGGCGGCGAGGGCAAGCAGGTGCTGGGCATGCTGGTGGACGCGGTCAACGCGGCGGTGGAAATCGATGCCGGTGAAATCGAGCCGGCGCCGTCGTTTGGCACCCGCATCCGCCCCGACTTCATCGCCGGCATGGGCAAGCACAACGGCCGCTTTGTCACGCTGCTGGACATCGAGCGCGTGCTGTCGAGCGAGGAGATCGTCGAGATGGCGCGTGCATCATGAGCGCCGCCACCATCACCGACCGTGAATTCATGCAGTTCCAGCGTCTCATCTACGATGCGGCCGGCATCACCATGGCGGACGGCAAGCAGGCGCTGGTCAGCGGACGGCTGGCGCGGCGGCTGGACCACTACCAGCTGGATAGCTATGGCGCTTATCTGCGGCTGCTGGAAAGCCGCGCGCAGCCGGCCGAGCTGCAGGTGGCGGTGGACCTGCTGACCACCAACGAGACCTACTTCTTCCGCGAGCCGAAGCACTTTGCGCTGCTGCGCGAGCTGGCGCTGGAGGCGGCCCGCAGGCACCGCGCCTTGCGCGCCTGGAGCGCCGCCAGCTCCAGCGGCGAGGAGGCGTACAGCATCGCCATGGTGCTGGCCGACGTGCTGGGCGACGCGCCGTGGGACGTGCTGGGCACCGACATCAGCACCCGCGTGCTGCAACGCGCGCGCAGCGGCCATTACCCGCTGGAGCGCGCCACGCGGATGCCGCCGCACTACCTGAAGCGCTTTTGCCTCAAGGGCCAGGGGTCCGAGGAAGGCACGATGCTGATCGATCGCGCGCTGCGCCAGCGGGTGCAGTTCCAGCATCTGAACCTGAACGCGCCGCTGCCTGGCCTGGGCAGCTTCGACGTGATCTTCCTGCGCAATGTGATGATTTATTTCAGCCTGGAGACGCGGCGCCAGGTGGTGGCGCGGCTGCTGGCGCAATTGCGGCCGGGCGGGCATTTCCTGGTCGGCCATTCGGAAACCCTGAACGACATTAACGACACGCTGGCGCTGGTGGCGCCATCGATCTACCGCAAGCCATAACGGCGGAACAGGAGCAGGACTGGGAATGAGCGATATCAAGGTCATGATCGTGGACGATTCCGCCGTGGTACGGCAGGTGATCAGCGGGCTGCTGAACGCGGCGCCGGGCATCACCGTTACCCACGCGGTGGCCAATCCGCTGCTGGCGATGGAACGCATGAAGGTGCAGTGGCCCGACGTGATCGTGCTTGACGTGGAAATGCCGAAAATGGATGGCATCACCTTCCTGCGCAAGCTGATGGTCGAGCATCCGACGCCGGTGGTGATTTGTTCCTCGCTGACCGACAGGGGCGCGCAAACCTCGGTCGAGGCGCTGACCGCCGGCGCCGTCGCCATCATCACCAAGCCGCGCCTGGACCTCAAGCAGTTCCTGCATGACAGCGCCGATGAGCTGGTGGGCGCGGTGCGCGCGGCGGCCGGCGCGCGCGTGGGGCGCCTGGCCGGCCGTCCATCGCCGTCACCGTCACCGCCCCCGTCACCGGCGCCGTTGCCGCCGGTGACGGTGAAGCTGAACGCCGACGCCATCCTGCCGCCGATGGATGCGCGGCCGATGACCGCCGCCACCGAGCGCGTGGTGGCCATCGGCACCTCGACCGGCGGCACCCAGGCGCTGGAAGAGGTATTGACGTCGCTGCCGCGCGGCGCGCCGGGCATCGTTGTGGTGCAGCATATGCCGGAGAAGTTCACCGCCGCCTTCGCGGCGCGGCTCGACAGCGTGTGCGCGGTGCGCGTCAAGGAGGCCGAAAACAACGACCGGGTGCAGCAGGGCCAGGTGCTGATCGCGCCCGGCGGGAAACACATGCTGTTACGGCGCAGCGGCACGCAGTATTTTGTCGAGGTGGTCGATGGGCCGCTGGTCAACCGCCACCGGCCGTCGGTGGATGTGCTGTTTCGCTCGGCCGCGCGGGCGGCCGGCGTCAACGCGCTGGGCGTCATCATGACCGGCATGGGCGACGACGGCGCCGCCGGCATGCTGGAGATGCACAAGGCCGGGGCGCGCACCGTGGCGCAGGACGAAGCCAGCTGCGTGGTGTACGGCATGCCGAAGGAGGCGGTGAAACGCGGCGGCGTCGAGAAGTCGGTGCCGCTGAACGCGATCTACCGGGAGATCCTGCAACAGCTTTAGCGCACAGTTATTTTTGGAGAGATTTTCGCTGGAATATTGGTTCACAATGCATCGACATTCCGCGTCACGAGGAGTAATCGCCCATGTTCAAGCAAATGAAAATGGAGACCCGGCTGCATGCCGGTTTTGGCCTGATTGTGCTGCTGGTGATCATCATGGGGCTGGTCGCCTTCACCAAGCTGAGCGCCCTGCACGATCAGTGGACCGACTTCGAGAACATCACGCTGGCGCGCAAGAACGCCGTGCTGGAAGGCGTGACGGCGCATGGCCGCGCGGTGCGCCACTTCAAGAATTATATTCTCCGTGGACCGGACAGCAATGCGCAGTTCCGCTCCGAGCTGGCCAACGTGGAAAAACAGATCGACGTGTACCGCACGCTCGGCCCCCTGACGGCGGAGGAACAGGCGCTGCTGGCCGAGGTGCTGTCCAGCGTCAAAGCTTATGACCACAGCATGGCGCAGCTGGAGGCGATGCGCGAGAAGGGCATGACGGCGCTGGAGATGGACAAGAACATCAAGGGCGCGGACGAGGCGATCGCCAACGCCTTCCGCAAGCTGCTGAAGGTGAACGATGTCGAGACGCGCAAGGAGTCGGAGTCGATGACGCGGGTGGCCGATTCGGCCAAGCAGATCATCCTGGCGGTGGACGTGGTGATCGCGGTGCTGGGATGCGTGCTGGCGGTGTGGCTGGGACGTAGCCTGTCGTCGATTGTGCGCGAAGTGCAGACGGTGGTGGGCAGCCTGTCCGGCGCCGCGCAGGAGGTCAGCGCCACGGCGCAGTCTCTGTCGCAGGCGTCGAGCGAACAGGCGGCCGGCGTGGAGCAGACCAGCGCCTCGATCGAGCAGATGACGGCGTCCATCGCGCAGAATACCGAGAACGCCAAGATCACCGACGGCATCGCCACGCAGGCGGCGGTGGAAGCGGCGCGCGGCGGCGAGGTGGTGAAGGCCACGGCGTCGGCAATGAAGCAGATCGCCGGCAAGATCGGCATCATCGACGATATCGCCTACCAGACCAATCTGCTGGCGCTGAACGCGGCCATCGAGGCGGCGCGCGCCGGCGAGCATGGCAAGGGCTTCGCCGTGGTGGCGGCCGAGGTGCGCAAGCTGGCCGAACGCAGCCAGGTGGCGGCGCAGGAAATCGGCGAGGTGGCGGCGGACAGCGTGAAGCTGGCGGAGCAGGCCGGCGCCATGTTCGACGAGCTGGCGCCGAATATCCGCAAGACCTCGGAACTGGTGCAGGAGATTTCCGCCGCCTCCGAGGAGCAGAGCTCCGGCGTGAGGCAGATTAACAGCGCGGTGATCCAGCTGAGCGAGACCACGCAGCTGAACGCGGCCAGCTCGGAAGAACTGGCGGCGACCTCGGAGGAGATGAGCGCGCAGGCCGATCAGCTGCGGCGCCTGATGGCGGTGTTCAAGCAGTACGCCGTGGATGACGCGCCGTATGTGCCGGCGCGCGCCGGGCGCGCGGCGCCGTTGAAGCCCGCCGGCGCCCGCCCGGTGCGCGCGGTCAGCCTGACGTCCGACGTTGCGCCGGACGAAACCAAGTTCACGCGCTTCTGATTACTTGGCCGGCTTCACGAACTTGAGCGTCATGCGGTCGCTCTCGCCGATGGCCTGATACCGGGCGCGGTCCTCGTCCTTGTTGGTGAGGGTCGGCGGCAGCGCCCACACGCCGTTCTTGTGGTCGGCCGTGTCCTTCGGATTGGCGTTCACCTCCGATTTGCCGGCCAGCTTGAAGCCCGCATCCTCCGCCAGCTTGATCACATAGGCCTCGTGCATATAGCCGCTGCTGGCCTTCTCGTCCTGCGTCTTCGACGCCGGCAGGCGGTGTTCCTCGATACCCAGCACGCCGCCCGGTTTCAGCACGGTGTACAGGTTGCCGAACAAGTCCTTCATCTTCTCCGGGCCCAGTGGAATCCAGTTGTGGATGTTGCGGAAGGTGAGCACCATGTCGACGCTGTTCGGCGGCGCCAGTTCGTACTTGCGGCCCGGCGAGAACACGCCCACTGCCACCTTGTTGTAGACATCCGGCTTGGCGTTCAGGCGCGCCATGAAGCGCTCCGCGCCCTTGCGCTCATTCTCGTTGGGCGAGGCCAGGTCGTTACCGCCGGTGATCAGCTTGCCCTTGTCGCGCAGGTAGGGCGCCAGGATCTCGGTGTACCAGCCGGCGCCTGGCGCCAGCTCCACCACCGTCATGTTCGGCTTGATGCCGAAGAAGGTCAGCGTCTCGTATGGATGGCGATAGACGTCGCGCTTAACGTTGTCCGGCGTGCGGCTTGGGGCGGCGATGGCCGCTTTCAGCGCATCGTCCGCCAATGCGGCATGGTTCGCGCCCATCAGCATGGTGGTGGCCATGGCCGCCAATACAAATCGTTTCATGCACAATCTCCTGAAGTGTGGTGGTGTGCGCGATGATCGGCCAAGGGCGCGCGCAGGTCAAGCGAAACCACGGCGGCACACTATGCGCACCGCCGCGGTGCGCGGACACCCGGCGGACACTCCGCGGACACCCGCCCGGACACTTCGGACACCGCAAATTGCCGCTTGCAGAACCTTAGCTGATGGCATACATTTTGCAATTGCTGTTCTTAACCCGGCGCTAATATTGTAAAAACCTTAGAACAGGCGACGGATGTTCTGCCATATGGGCGGCTGGCCCACAACAATGTTGGAGATAATATGGAACGACGTGCATTCCTCAATATCAGTAGTCTGGCTTTGGGCACCATGTTGCTGCCCGCCTTTGGCCGCGCCATCGCCGCCGAAGAGTTACTCAAGCCGGTGGATGTGAAGGTAAAAAAGCCCTCGCCGACACTGCGATGACGGCCGCCACCCAGGCCGGCGCCTCGTATTGCGACGTGCGCGTGGGCCGCTACCTGAATCAGTTCATCACCACCCGTGACCTGAACGTGGAAAACGTCACCAACACCGAATCTGCCGGCGTCGGCGTGCGCGTGATCGCCGGCGGCGCTTACGGCTTCGCCGCCACCAACGACATGACGCCCGATGGCGTGGCTGCCGCCGCGCGCCAGGCGGTGGCCATCGCCAAGGCCAACGCCAGGCTGCAAACCGAGCCGCTGATCCTGGCGCCGGTAAAAGGCGTGGGCGAAGTGGCGTGGGCCACGCCCATCGTCAAGGACTGGCGCACCGTCGCCATCAAGGACAAGGCCGACCTGCTGATCGCCGCCAACAAGGCCGGCATGGACAGCGGCGCAAGCTTCATGCAGTCCTTGCTGTTCCAGGTGAACCAGCAGAAGTACTTTGCCTCCACCGATGGTTCCTACATCGACCAGGACGTGCATCGCCTTTGGATGCCGTTCTTCGCCACCGCAGTGGACCAGAAAGAGAACAAGTTCCGCACCCGCCAGGGCCTGTCGGCTCCAGTGGGCATGGGCTACGAGTACCTGGACGCGCGCCCTGAGCACAAGCTGCAGGCGGCCGGCGGCGTGACCACGCTGTACACCAAATCGTATGACCTGATCGAGGACGCGCGCCTGGCCGGCAAGCAGGCCAAGGCCAAGCTGAAAGCCAAGTCGGTGGAGCCGGGTAAGTACGACCTGGTGCTGACGCCGGAGCACCTGTGGCTGACCATCCACGAATCCGTCGGCCACCCGACCGAGCTCGATCGCGTACTGGGCTACGAGGCCAATTACGCCGGCACCAGTTTCGCTACGCTGGATAAATGGCAGACCAGGAAGTTCAAGTACGGTTCGGACATCGTCAACATCGAAGCCGACAAGACCACTCCCGGCTCGCTGGGCGCGGTGGCCTACGACGACGAGGGCGTCAAGTGCAAGAACTGGGACATCATCAAGGACGGCATCCTGGTCAACTACCAGGCCACGCGCGACCAGGCGCACATCATCGGCGAGAAGGAATCGCACGGCTGCTCTTACGCGGACAACTGGGCCAATGTGCAGTTCCAGCGCATGCCCAACGTCTCGCTCAAGGCCGGCAAGAAGCGCCTGACGCCGGACGAGATGATCAAGGATGTCAAGAAGGGCATCTACATCGTCGGCGACGGTTCGTTCTCGATCGACCAGCAGCGCTACAACTTCCAGTTCGGCGGCCAGCTGTTCTACGAAATCAAGAACGGCAAGATCGGCCAGCAGCTGGAGGACGTGGCCTACCAGTCCAATACCCAGGAATTCTGGAACGCCTGCGTGGCCATCTGCGATGAGCGCGACTGGCGCATGGGCGGCTCCTTCTTCGACGGCAAGGGCCAGCCATCGCAAGTGTCGATCGTGTCGCATGGCGCGTCGACCACGCGCTTCAACGGCATCAACGTTATCAATACCGCCCGCAAAATCGGCTAAGTCCTGGAGAGAGACAGATGAAATTTTTGAACCAAGAAGAGACCAAGCGTATCAGCGATAAACTGCTGTCGTTGACCAAGGCCGATCAGTGCGAGGTGACCATCACCGGCAGCCGCCGGGGCAATATCCGCTACGCGCGCAACGCCGTTTCCACGGCTGGCCTGATCGAGGACACGCAGCTGGTGGTGTCGGTCGCCTTTGGCAAGAAGCAGGGCACGGCAACCATCAATGAATTCGATGACAAATCGCTGGAGAAAGCCGTGCGCCGCGCGGAAGACCTGGCGCGGCTGGCGCCGGAAAATCCGGAATTCATGCCGGCGCCGGGCAAGCAGGAATACAAGCCGACTGAGACCTTCTTCAAGAAGACCGCCGACATCGACCCCGAGTTCCGCGCGCAGGTTGCCGCTTACAGCATCGAGAATTCGCGCAAGAACAAGCTGGTGGCGGCGGGATTTTTCAGCGACAGCACGCGTTTTGTATCGATTGCCAATTCCAACGGCGTGTCCGGCTACCAGCAGGATACGGGCCTCGACTTCACGCTGACCGTGCGTACCGAGGATGGCCGCGGCTCCGGCTGGGTCAAGCGCAGCGTCGGCGATGTGAACAAATTCGATGCGCGTGCCGCGTCCGACATCGCTATCGAGAAGGCCTTGCGCTCGGTCGATGCCAAGGCGCTGGAGCCGGGCCGCTATACGGTGATTCTGGAGCCTGCTGCAACCTCTGACGTGCTGGCGTATATGTTCAATGCCTTCGACGCGCGTTCGGCCGACGAGGGGCGCAGCTTCCTGTCGAAGAAGGGTGGCGGCAACCGTCTGGGTGAGAAGCTGTTCGATGAGCAGGTCAATGTGTGGGCTGACCCGTGGGACAAGGATGTCGCCGTGCTGCCGTGGGACAGCGACAGCATGCTGGCGCGTGAGCGCCAGGACATCATCAAGAACGGCCGCATCGCCAACCTGGATTACTCGCAGTATTGGGCCAAGAAGCAGGGCAAGCGCGCTATTGGCACACCGGGCAATATCATCATGGCCGGCACCAACAAGTCGACCGAGGAGCTGATTGCCAATACCAAGAAGGGCATTCTGGTCACGCGCACCTGGTATATCCGCATGGTGGACCCGCAGTCAGTGCTGTTGACCGGCCTGACGCGCGACGGTACGTTCTACGTCGAGAACGGCAAGATCAAGCATCCGATCAAGAACTTCCGCTTTAACGAAAGCCCGGTGGCGATGTTGAACAATATCGACGAAATCGGCAAGCCGGAAATCCTGTCGGGCGACGAGTCGCAATTCCAGCTGCTGATCCCGGCCATGAAGGTACGTGATTTCAACTTCACGTCGCTGTCGGACGCGGTTTAAGCACTCACCCCTCGTCATTCCCGCGCAGGCGGGAATCCATGCCGCGCTTCCTGGCCGGCGGCGCATGGGTCCCCGCCTTCGCGGGGACGACGTAGCAGGTCGTTGGAGAATTTTGTGGAACGTCGTACATTCTTAAAAGTGGGCGCCGCCGCTGGCGGCAGCCTGCTGGTGCCGGTTTTCGGCAACGCCATCGCCGCCGAAGAGCTGCTCAACCCGATGGCGGTGCAGTTCAAAAAGTCGCTGGCCGACGCCGCAATGAACGCGGCCACCAAGGCTGGCGCCTCGTACTGCGACGTGCGCATCGGCCGCTACCTCAACCAGTTCATCACCACGCGTGACCTGAACGTGGAAAACATCGTCAACACCGAATCTTCCGGCGTCGGCGTGCGTGTGATCGCCAACGGCGCATACGGCTTCTGCTCCACCAATGTCATGACGCTGGACTCGGTGGCGGAGGCGGCGCGGCAGGCGGTGGCCATCGCACGGGCCAACGCCAGGCTGCAAACCGAGCCGGTAGTGCTGGCGCCGGTGAAGGGCGTAGGCGAAGTGTCCTGGGCCACGCCGTTCAAGAAGGACTGGCGTGCGGTGCCGATCAAGGAGAAAGCGGAGCTGCTACTGGCGGCCAACAAGGCTGGCCTGGATGCGGGCGCCAACTTCATGGCGGCCAACCTGTTCCAGGTGAACCAGCAGAAGTATTTCGCCTCGACCGACGGCTCGTATATCGACCAGGACGTGCACCGTCTCTGGTCGCCGTTCACCGCTACCGCCGTCGATAAGGCCAGCGGCAAGTTCCGCACCCGCGACGGCCTGTCGTCGCCGGCCAGCATGGGCTACGAATTCTTCGACTGCCAGCCGGAGAACCGCATCAAGGCAGCAGGCAATGTGACCACGCTGTACAAGGGCGCGTATGACCTGATCGAGGACGCGCGCGCGGCAGGCCGCCAGGCACGCGAGAAGCTGACCGCGAAAACGGTCGAACCGGGCAAGTACGATCTGGTGCTGTCGCCGGAACACCTGTTCCTGACCATCCACGAATCGGTGGGTCACGCCACCGAGCTGGATCGCGTGCTGGGCTACGAGGCCAATTACGCCGGCACCAGTTTCGCCACGCTGGACAAGTGGAAGTCGAAGAACTTCAAGTACGGTTCGGACATGGTCAACTTCGTAGCCGACAAGACCACGCCGGGATCGCTGGGCCTCGTCGGCTACGACGACGAGGGCGTGCCGTCCAAGCGCTGGGACCTGATCCGCAACGGCATCCTGGTGAATTACCAGGCCACGCGCGACCAGGCGGCCGTGATCGGCGAAAAGGAATCTCACGGCTGCTCGTATGCGGACAGCTGGAGCAGCGTGCAGTTCCAGCGCATGCCTAACGTGTCGCTGGAGGCGGGCAAGAAAAAGCTGACGCCGGACGAGATGATCAAGGACGTCAAGAAGGGCATCTACATCCTTGGTCGTGGTTCGTTCTCGATCGACCAGCAGCGCTACAACTTCCAGTTTGGCGGCCAGCTGTATTTCGAAATCAGGAACGGCAAGATCGTCAACCAGCTCGAAGATGTGGCCTACCAGTCGAACACGCAGGAGTTCTGGAACGCCTGTTCGGCGCTGTGCGACGACCGCGACTGGCGCATGGGCGGCTCCTTCTTCGACGGCAAGGGCCAGCCTAGCCAGGTGAGCGCCGTGTCGCATGGTTCGCCGACCACGCGCTTCAATGGCGTCAACGTGATCAACACCGCACGCAAGATAGGATAAGCAAACGATGAAGATGCTGAACCAGGAAGAAGCGAAGCGTATCTGCGACAAGGTGATGTCGCTGTCCAAAGCCGACGAGTGCCGCGTGCAGATCAATGGCACCCGCAACGGCAATATCCGCTATGCGCGCAATGCAGTATCGACGGCGGGCCTGAATTCGAACACGCAGATGACCGTGAGTGTCGCCTTCGGCAAGAAGCAGGGCACGGCGTCGATCAATGAGTTCGACGATAAGTCGCTGGAAAAAGTGGTGCGCCGCGCGGAAGACGTGGCGCGCCTGGCGCCGGAGAATCCGGAGTTCCTGCCAGCGATTGAAAAGCAGGAGTACAAGCCATCGGTCACCTTCAACGAGGCGACGGCCGCCATCGATCCGGAGTATCGCGCGGAAGTGGCTGCGGCCAGCATCAACGCGGCGCGCAAGCAGGGCTTGATCGCGGCGGGATTTTTCAGCGACACCACCGGCTTTGAAACGGTGGCCAACTCGAACGGTGTGTTCGGTTACCAGACCTTGAGCAATCTCGGTTTTACCGTAACCGCGCGCACCGAGGATGGCCGTGGCTCCGGCTGGGTGACGCGGTCCGCCACTGATGCGCGCAACTTTGACGCGCGCGAGGCCTCCGCCATCGCCATCGAGAAGGCGCTGAAATCGGTGGAGGCCAAGGCATTGGAGCCTGGCCGCTATACGGTGATCCTGGAGCCGGCGGCGACGTCGGAAATCATCGGCCGCATGTTCGGCGCTTTCGATGCGCGCCAGGCCGATGAGGGCCGCAGCTTCCTGTCGAAGAAGGGCGGCGGCAATCGGCTCGGCGAGAAGCTGTTCGATGAGCAGGTCAACATTTATGCCGACCCGTGGAATCCAGAGGTGCCGGTGCTGCCTTGGGACAGCCAGGCGATGCTGGCGCGCGAGCGGGCGGATGTCATCAAGAACGGCAAGGTGGCTTCGCTGGACTATACGCGTTTCTGGGCCGGAAAGCAGGGGCAGCGCGCGGTTGGCCGTCACGGCAACATGATCATGGCCGGCGGCGGCAAGTCGACCGAGGAGCTGATCGCCAATACGAAGAAGGGCATACTGGTCACGCGTACCTGGTATATCCGCATGGTCGATCCGCAGTCGCTGCTGCTCACCGGCTTGACGCGCGATGGTACGTTCTACATCGAGAATGGCAAGATCAAGCATCCGGTCAAGAACTTCCGCTTCAATGAGAGCCCGGTGACGATGTTGAACAATATCGATGAGTTGGGCAAGCCGGTGGTGATCGGCGGCGACGAGGTGCGTTACCAGATGCTGATTCCGGCGATGAAGGTGCGCGACTTTAATTTCACGTCCCTGTCGGACGCTGTATAAACATACGTCATTCCCGCGTAGGCGGGAATCCATGGAATGTGTGCCGCCAAGCACCGCATGGATTCCCGCCTGCGCGGGAATGACGGAAAGAAGGAACAACGGGTGGCAGCCTACGATTTCTATTTCACGCGCCTGACTTACGAATCGGGCGACTGGGACGTGGATGTCCGCATGCCCAGCAACGTGCTCAATTCGCTGGTGGAATACACCACCTTGCGCGTCGATCCCGTTGAACGCATCGTCGCGCTCTCAGATCCGAAGATGCTGGAGGCGCCATTCTGCTATTTCGCTGGCCATAAGCTGGTGCAGTTCACGGCCGCCGAACGCAAGAACCTGGAGCGCTACATCAAGGGCGGCGGTTTCTTGTTCGTGGATGACTGCAACCACGATATCGACGGATTGTTCGCGAAATCGTTCGAGGCCGAAATCGCCCGTATCTTCGGACCGAAGGCGCTGCACAAAATCCCCAATCAGCATCCGATCTACTCGTGCTTCTTCGAGTTCGAGGACGGTCCGCCGAATACCGGCGTGGAGCTGAACGGCTGGGGGGACGACTTGGTGCACGACTACCTGAAGGCGATCGAGGTGGGCGGGCGCGTGCGGCTTTTGTACAGCAACAAGGACTATGGCTGCGAGTGGGATTACGACTTCCGCAACAAGCGTTTCCTCGCGGTCGACAATACCCGCTTTGCGGTCAATATCATTCAATATGCGTTGGGAGCTTAGTAATGGCTGATGGTGCTATCGCCTGGAGCGAAAATGAAATCGGCGAACTGACCGCCAAGGTGAAGGCGCTGAAAGCGAGCATGTCGCGCGTGATCATCGGCCAGGAGAATGTGATCGATTCGCTGATCATCTGCCTGCTGGCGGGCGGCCATGCATTGGTGGAAGGCGTGCCGGGACTGGGCAAGACGCTGCTGGTGAAATCGCTGTCGCAGGCGACGGAGCTGGACTTCCACCGCGTGCAGTTCACGCCGGACCTGATGCCGTCGGATATCGTCGGCACCGAGATTCTGGAAGAGGACCATGCGACCCGCAAGCGCGAGTTCCGCTTCCAGCAAGGGCCGGTATTCACGCAGGTGCTGCTGGCGGACGAAATCAACCGCGCACCGCCGAAGACGCAATCGGCGCTGCTGGAAGCGATGCAGGAACGCTCGGTGACTTTCGCCGGCCAGACGCACAAGCTGCCCAGGCCTTTCTTCGTGCTGGCGACGCAGAACCCGATCGAGCAGGCGGGCACCTATCCGCTGCCGGAGGCGCAACTGGACCGCTTCCTGTTGCGCATTGATGTGGTGTACCCGACCGAGGCCGAGGAAATCGCCATGGTGGCAGCCACTACGCACGCCGGCCTGAAAGACGCCGAGCCGGTGATGGATGTCGCCACGCTGCTGCGCCTTCAGCAACTGGTGCGCGATATCGAGATTGGCGATCATCTGGTGGCCTACGCTACGCGGCTGGTGCGGGCAACGCGTCCTTCCTTGACGACCGTGCCGGCGGTGCAGAAGCATATCGGGTGGGGGCAGGGCCGCGCGCCGGCCAGGCGCTGGTGCTGGCGTCCAAGGCGCGCGCCCTGATGCAGGGCCGCCTGGCGGTCACGCGCGACGATATCGCCGCGATGCTGCTGCCGGTTCTGGCGCACCGTGTGCTGCGCAACTTCGAGGCGGAAGCGGATGGCGTGGCCATCGCCGACATCCTGCATGCGCTGCGCGAACATATCCGTCCGGACTAGATTGCCGATGTTCCCGTTTTCCAAACCCGCCACCGATGCTATCTCGCCGCCCGATGCGGGACGCGCGCCGTCGAGGCGGCGCTGCCGCCGGGACGATGACTGCCGTGATGGCCCGGACCAGGGATCTGGACCTTGTGATCCGCCACGTGCTGGCTGGCCTGGGTCACGGCATCCACGCGGGCCGCGAGCGTGGCGCGGGTGTCGAGTTTTCCGAGTACCGCGCCTATGCGCCGGGTGACGAGTGGCGCCGCGTGGACTGGAAGCTGCTGGCGCGCGCCGATCGCTACTTCGTGCGCGAGGCGGAGCGCGACAGCCATGTCGCCGTCTGGCTCTGGCTGGACGCCACCGCGTCCATGGCGGAGCCTAGCCGCGAAATCAATGGCGTCGACAAACTGTGGTTCGCACGTACCGTGCTGGCCTGCGTTGCCGCTATCGCGCAGCGGCAGGGCGACGCCTTTGGCCTGATCGTCTGCACCGGCGGCAAAGTCGCATTTACTCCCGCCGCGCGCGGGCCCCGGCAGCTCCAGCGCGTGCTGGCTGTTCTGGACAAGGCGACAGCGCAAGGTGAGCTGCCCTCCGCAGAAACGCTGCGCGCCAGCCTGCACTTTGCCCGCGCTCCAAGTGCGATCTTTGCCGCCAGCGATTTTCTCGATTGGCCATCACCGTTGAGCGAGGCTTTACTCCGCCTGCGCAACATGCGTCACGATGTGCGGCTGCTAACCTTGCGCACGCAAGCGGAGGTGGACGCCAGCTTCCGTGCTGGCGCCAGCTACCGCGACCCGGAGCGCGACGATGGCTTGCATCGCATGAGCAAGGCCGACCGCGATCGCTACAGGCTGCAAAGCCGCGCGCACTTCGACAGCGTGGCGGCCAGCTGCCGGCAGCGTAACATCGTCCATTACGAAGCGTGCATCGAGCAGCCGCTGAACAGCGTGTTGCGCGGCTGGCTCCAGTTGGCGGGGGCGCGGGCGAAATGATGGTGAGCTCTTATCCTTGGTGGTGGCTGGCGTTGCCGGTGCTGTTGCTGCCCGTCTGGTGGCACCGCCAGAAGCGTCAGCGCCTGAAGGCCGAGCCGCTGGCTACGGCGCGTTTCCTGCCATCGGCGCCGCCGGAGCAGCTGCGCGTCTGGCAGTGGCGCGACAAGATCCTGCTGCTGTTGCGCTGCCTGATGCTGATCGCCTTGATGGCCTGGCTGGCCGCCGCTATTTTCCCATGGCGCGGCGACACCGTTCTGGTCGACGCCGGCGCGGAGCGCGCCTGGACCGAACAGCAGATTGCCGCCGCCGGCTTCAGCACCGCCACGCGCATGCCGCTGCCGCCAGACGTGCTGACATGGCTGCGCCAGCATGAACGAGACTGGCGTGCCGACGCCAGGCTACTGGTCGTCTCCCGCGCCAGCCAGATCGCCATGCCCGCGCGTCCGCCGCAATTCAGCCACCAAGTAGAACTGCGCACCAACGCATCGCCTTCCGCTGCGCCTGAACCGCCGCATGCCGCCGTGTCGACTGAGCCGGCGACCCGCGGCATTGCGTTGGCTGCGCAGGCGGCACGCGAACCCGCATGGCGCTCGCTCTTCGCCGCATTCGACAGCGTCGGCAGCCATGCCAATCGCTACGTGCTCGCTGCCGAGCCAAGCGCCGGCACAACGCTGATCGTATGGGACATGCCGGATGCCGCACCACCCGAAGGCTGGCGCGCACCGCACTGGTGGATCGCCACGCCAGATGCCTCAAAGCACACCACGGGCAGCGGCCGCGCACCGTCCAGGCACGAAGCCGCATCGCCGTCCGCCGCGTTCCCCGAACTGGCCAGCGCTTCCACCCTAACGATCAACGGCATCACGCTCAGATACGCCGACTCGCCGCGCGGTCGCCTGTGGACCTCTGAAGTCTTCCCGCCGCGCGACGCGGACACTGCTCACGCGCTATACGAAGCCTGGCAAATGCTGGCAGCCGCGCCGGCGCCAGCCTACGCCACGCCATCACACACCTTCGCTGCGGCCCGCAGTCCACTTCCCGCCATCGCCAACGCACGCGCGGAAACCTGGCTGGGCATCGCCCTGCTGGCCCTCTTCACGCTAGAACGGATACTGACCCATGCCCGGCGCAACTGACCAACTGCGCAAGCGCCTTTGGACTGCCATCCTGCTCCGTCGAGGACCGCAATGGCTGCTGACGCTCACGCCATTGCTACTTGCAGCTATTGCCCTGCCGGCGATCCGCCTGTACGTATTGGCCGTTGTCGCCATCTGGGCCATCTGGCTAGCCGCAGACATCATGCTCTGGCGCCGGCGGGTCGCCCTCCAATGGACCTCCTGGCTAAACGCCGCAATCCCGCAATTGGAAGACAGCAGCGCCTTGCTGACCGCGGAGGCGCAGACACCCATTGCCAGACTCCAGCAACAGCGCCTGCAAGCCCGCCTGGACGACGTGCTCACAGCGGAAGAATGCAAAGCTATCGCCCGCATGCGCGCAAAATTCTCCATCCTGCCGCTGATCCTTAGCCTGTTGGCTGCCGGCGCCGCATGGACGTATCACGGCCATGCGCCGGAAGCGGATACGTCTCCGGCGGCCGCTCAAACCAACAAGCCTATCGTCGATGGCGAAATCTATCTGAACGTCACTCCGCCCAAATATACCGGCGTGGCGGCGTTCGAGACAGCCGCGCGCGATATTCAGATACCCCAATATTCGGAAGTACGCTGGTGCGTACGCAACGCCACCGGCGCCGCGCCGGTGGTAGAGCTGGCGGACGGCCAGACGCTGCCAGTCACCAAAGACTGCGCAAAGCTCCGCGTTGAAGACTCGCTGTTCTGGCGCGCGCGCGGCAAAAGCACCACCCGCTACAACATCCGCGTAACACTGGACCAGGCGCCGCAGGTGGTTGTCGCCGAGCCGACAGAGCTGATCCACCTGCTGGCGAAAGATGCAAAGGCAGTCACTATCGCCATCAGCGCCAAGGATGATTACGCCATCGTCCGCGCCAGCCTGCACATGACGCTCGCGCGCGGCAGCGGCGAAAACATCCGTTTCAGCGACAGGGAAGTGCCGCTGCCACAATCAAGCGATCCGAAATCGCGCCTATGGAAAAAGCAATGGACGCTGGCGGAGCTGGGCATGGAGCCGGGCGATGAACTCTACTTCTTCGTGCGGGCCACCGACAATGCGCCAGACAATCCACACACCGCACAATCCGCGACTTACACGCTGCGCCTGCCGGGGCCCGACGCGGAAAGCATCGATGCCACCGCATTGCCATCGATGACCAAACCGGAGAACCTGCGCAGTCAGCGCCAGATCATCATCGACACCGAACAGCTGGTGGCCGACCTGAAGGCCAATCCTGGCATGCCCGCCGCAACGCTGCGCAGCCGCAGCGAAGGCATCGCTGCGGACCAGGCCACGCTACGCCTGCGTTACGGCCAGTTCCTTGGCGAGGAGTCCACACTGTTCGGCAACGAAGAGCATGATCACCACGAACACCACGATCACGGCGGCGAGCAAGAGAAGGCCGGCGGCGAGATCGGCGTGATGAAGGAATTCGGCCACGCCCACGACCAGGAAGACAACGCCACTATCTTCGATCCGCAAACCAAGGCCGTCCTCAAACGCGCCCTGGCTGCCATGTGGGATGCGGAAAAATCGCTGCGCGCCATCGCGCCCCCGAACGCGCTGCCGCCCGAATACAAGGCCTTGGCAGCGATCAAGGAACTGCAAGCCGCGGAACGCGTTTATCTGCACCGTACGGCTTTTGTTCCGCCTGCGCTGAAAGAGGAAAAACGCATGACCGGTGACATGGTCGGCGCCATGAGCTACAAGCGCGCGCAAGGCGCACCGAACGACACGGTGCCAGCGGAGGTGCGCGAACTGGTACAGGCTTTCTCGCAGGATGGCGCGCTGCCCGCGCTGTGGAGCAAGGCGGCGCTCGACACCATCGCCGCACGCATCACCGATCAGGAACAGAAACTCAACGCGCAGCGCGCGGTGCAGGACGTGCAGGACGGCTGCGTGCCATGCCGCGCGGAGCTGCGCGCCTGGCTGCGCGGCACGCTGACGGAGGCGCCGGTGCTGTTGCAGGCGCGGCCCGTGGCGCAAACGCCGTTCCGCCAGACATGGCAGGGCAAGGAGCAGGCGAAATGATGATAAATGCCGATCTGGCCTCTTTGGCGCCGCCTCTGGCCGCCGTTGCCGCTGGCGCGGTGAGCGCCGCATTCTACGCACGCAAGCGCCGCTGGGCGGATGCACTGCTGGCCGGCTTCGCCGGCGCCGCACTGGCGGTCACGCTGATGGACGTGCGTGCGCCCGCAGCCACCGCACAGCCGTTGCAGGTTGCCACCGCGAGTGGCCGCATCAGTGATGCGGACCGCATGGTGATGCCCGCCGCCTCAAGCATCATGCTAAGTGGCGACGGTGTCCGCGAAGCGGAATGGCGCGATCTGCCCGCCCGCCCGCTGGAATGGAAGCCAGCGGCGGCGGATCTGTTGTGGCTTGATTTCCCGCGCTCGATGTCGCTGGGGCGTATCTTTACACTATCCGTCCGGCGGCCGGACGCGGATACTGTCTGGCGCTTGCAACTGCTGGCCGAGAACAAGCAGGTGCTGGCGGATTCGGGACCATCATCGTCGGCGCAGTTATCGGTACAGTGGCTGCCGCCAGTGGCGGAAACGATGGTGCTGCAAGCGCGCCTGCTGGATGCGAATGGCCGGACGATCTCCCAAGGCCCGATACCTTTACGGGTAAACGACCCGGTTCCCCTGCAGGTTCAAGGGCGGTTTGACGCGCCGTCGTTTGACGCGCGGGTACTGAATCAACTGCTGTCCGACGGCGGCGCGATCCTGGACTGGAATGTCACACTGGGCAAGGCGATGACGCGGACGGAGACGCCGCGCGCCGAGCTGGCCGCACCGAACGCGCTGTTCGTGGATGCGGCGTATGTTGAACATCTGAGCCCTGCCGCACGTGCGGCCTTGCTGGCGCAGACGGCGAAGGGCGTTCCGCTGGTGGTGTTGGGCGGGAGTGCTTCGGATGCCGGCGTATGGCAGCGCGACTTTGGCCTGCGGTTGCAGCGGCAGTCGCCGGCGACCGAGAAGGAGGACATGCGCCAGTTCAGTCCATCGCTGTCCATGCCGCCCGCCACGCTGAATCCTGCGGATAGCGATGCGGCGCCGTGGTCTGTGCTTGCGCGCGATAGCAGGCAGCTGCCGTGGCTCTGGCAGCGCGCGGTGGGGCAGGGGCGCGTGGTGTGGCTTGGTGTGGCGGACTGGCATAAGTATGCGATCAGCGCGCCGCAGGCGCTGGCTTTGTGGTGGCAGTCGGCCATGGACCGGATTGCTCTGCCCAGTGTGCAAAAGACAGGCTGGCGGTTGACTGATCCCATGCCTTTGGCGGGATTGCGCAGCGAAGTGTGCGCGCAAGGGATCAAGCCAGGGACGTCACTGATGGCGGAGGGTTACGCCGCGATGACGTTGCAGCAGCGCGCGGACAAGGCGGACGGCGCTTGCGCGGCGTTCTGGCCGCAGAAGGCGGGCTGGGTGAAATTTGATGCAGGAGGCATGGCGGAACCCGTATCGACGTATGTGTACGCGCAAGGCGACTGGCCCCAGTGGCAGCGCGCGCTACGACGGGAAGCCACCGCGCAATATGCGGCGCGTGCTGCCGCCGATGCCGCTCAGGACTCAGCCGCCGGCAATGGCATGCGCGACGCCAGCCACTGGCGCGGCGCCCGCATCACCGCGGTGCTGTTCGCGCTGGCCATGCTGCTGTTGTGGTGGCGCGAGCAGAGATTTGAGCGCGCCACGCCGGATTGACTAGCGCGGCGATAATGTCTGGTTGATATCAGCCTTGTGGCCAGCGCAGCACGTAGCCCGGCGCCGCGAGTCCGCATGCGGGATCGACGACCGGCGCGGCTCTTGCGCGCTCGAACGGCAGCACGCCAGCCCAGGCAGGCCAGTCCCGGTCTTCCTCGTCGTCGTTTGGGCCGCCGCTGCGTACCTTGCAGGCCGCTTCCTCCAATGTGATGCGAAGCACGGTGGTGGCCGCGTATTCCTTGTCCGAGCCGGGACGTACATCGGCCTGGCGGCCGGGCACGATTTTTTCCATGAATGCTTCCATCGCATGCCGCGCGTCGGCGCCTGCCACCTTTTCGAATCGGCCATAGATCATGGCGGAGCGATAGTTCATCGAGTGGCTGAATGCCGACCGCGCCAGTACCAGGCCATCCAGATGCGTGATGGTCACGCAGCACGCGCTTTCCAACAGGCGCTTCACCATGCGGCTGCCATTCGAGCCGTGGATGTACAGATGGGCTTTCTCACGCCAGCAGGCCGTCGGGATGCAATGCGTACCCTTGTCGTCGCTGAAGGCGACGTGGCAAAGATAGGCGTCATCGATGATGGCGTGCAGCGTGGCACTGTCGTAATGCGCGTTGGTGGCGACGCGGCGAATGCGCGTGCGGTCGGTTGGTGCCTGGTTCATGGCTCTCCTCGTAAAAATCCCAATATAATGAAATGCTGGCTCTAAAAGTAGAGCCATGGTCGATGATTTTTATGGAGCCACGAATGGACCTGTCACTCCTGATCAATGCTTATGCGGAGCGGCATCGCCACCATGGCTGGCCGCGCCAGCGGCTGCTGCACGAGTGCCTGCGCGCGGCCATCCGCGACGGCACGCTGGCCGCCGGCAGCAGGCTCTCCGCCTCGCGCGCATTGGCGGAGGAACTGGGCGTGGCGCGGAATACGGTGCTGTATGCGTATGAACAACTGGCCAGCGAGGGATTCGTCACCACCGATCGGCGCGGCACGGTGGTCGCGGCGGTGACGGCAGATGCGAAAGCTGCGCCGAAGCCCGGCAGGCACGGACATGAGGACGCGGCGCCGCAGGCCGGCTTGTCGCAGCGCGCGCGCAATTTGCGCTCGGTGCCGGGCGATGCATCGCGCATGGGCGCCTTTGTGCCGGGCGTGCCTGCGCTGGACCAGTTTCCGCTGGCACTGTGGCGGCGCTTGCTGGAGCGCGCGTTGCGTGGCTTGACACCGGCGCAGCTGAATTACGGCGACCCGGCTGGCGAGCCGCTGCTGCGCGAGGCGATTGCCGACCATATGCGCGCCGCGCGCGGCGTGGTGTGCGGTGCGCACCAGGTATTCATCACGGACGGCACGCAGAGTGGCCTTGACCTGTGCATGCGCGCGCTGGCGGACCAGGGCGACATGGTATGGATCGAGAATCCCGGTTACGGCGGGGCACTGGCGGCGGCCCGTGGCGCCGGGCTGTCGGTGGCCGGGATTGATGTCGACGACGAGGGCATCGCGCCAGCGGCGGACGACTGGCTGCTGCGGCCTCCGCGGCTGATCTACACCACGCCGTCGCACCAGTATCCCGTTGGCAGTGTCCTCAGCCTGCGCCGTCGTCACGCGCTGATTGATGCGGCGCGCTGCGCCGGTGCGCTCATCATCGAAGACGATTACGACAGCGAGTTCCGGCACGACGGCGCGCCGCTGCACGCCATGCAGGGCCTGGCGCCGGACGCGCCGGTGGTCTATCTGGGCACCTTCAGCAAGACCATGTTCCCGGCGCTGCGCATCGGCTTCATCGTGGTGCCGGCGGCGCTGGCCGAAGACTTTGCGCAGATGCGCGCACAGTCGTCGGCGCGCGGCCGGCCGGCAGAGCAGCTGGCGTTGGCCGAGTTCCTGCGCAGCGGCCAGTTCGCGCTGCATCTGCGCCGCATGCGGCGCCTGTATCGTCAGCGCCGCGACGCGCTGGTGGCGGCGTTGGCGCGGCATCTTGGCTCGGTGGCGACGGTGCACGGAGGTTCGGCCGGCATGCACCTGTCGCTGCGCTTCAACGATGAGCGCATCGACGATGTGAAGGTGGCGGCGCAGGCGGCGCGGCAGGGCATCGCCGTCAATGCCCTAAGCGCGCATGACACGCAGGCCAGCTCGGATTGGAAGGGACTGATGCTCGGCTACGCGCAAGTGCCGTCCGAGCAGATGGACGATCTGGTGAAGCGATTGGCGGCAGTGGTGCACCTTGCGGCATATGCCGCCAATCGCGCGGCTGCGCTGGCGGTGGCGACGCAGCTTAGAACGCCGTGTCAGCCCGCACGTAGAACGAACGGCCGTTCACGCCGATAGGACAGGTTTCCCAGCAGCGGGTGAAGCCAAGTTTCGGGAAGTCGCCGCCGTTGGTCCACTCGTTCGGTAGCTGGTTGAACGCGTTGTTCACGCCCAGGCTGAGGAAGGTGCGCTTGCTGAAGGCGTAACGCACCGTTGCATCGACCAGCCAGCGAGCGTCCCACTTTTGCAGGGGGCTGAAGTTTTCCGCATACACCTCGCCGTAGTAGTTGGCGCGCGTGGTCACGTTCCATGCGCCGGCAGTATAGTCGGCCGCCACCACATGGTGCTTGCGCGGCTGGCCGTGTTCGATCAGCGTCACCTGCGATTTGTCGAACAGCTTTTCGCCGCTCAGCACACTGGAGGTCGAGTGGCGCTTGGTGACTTCCGTTTTGTTGAACCCAAGTTGGCCCGACAGCACCAGCGTCGAGGCGTCGAACTTCGTCGTGTGCACGCCGACGATGTCCAGGCCGCGCGTGCGGGTGTCCACCGCATTGGTGAAGAACTGCGCCTGGCCCACGCCCAGCGGACGCAGGATGTTGGCGATCGGCCCGCCGCCGGCTTCCGGTGCGATCTCGCTGGAGAACACGATGCGGTCCTTGATCTTGATCTGGTAGGCGTCCGCCGTCAGCGAGAAGTTCTGCGATGGACGGAACACCACGCCGACGCTGCCGCTGGTCGAGGTTTCCTCCTTCAGCGGCTTGATGCCGAAGGCCTGGGTTACGGCGCTGCCCTGGCGCGCGGTCAGCGTCTCGGTCAGCACGCCGTTATTCAGGTTGGTGGACACGGAGCTGTAGAACTCCTGCTGCACGCTCGGCGCGCGGAAGCCGGTGGAGGCGCTGGCGCGGAAGCCCAGCTCCCTGGTCGGGTCGAAGCGTGCGCTCAATTTGCCGGTGACGGTGTTGCCGAAGTCCGAGTAGTCCTCGTAACGCACGGCGCCGCCCAGCGTCAGCGTGTCGACCGGCTTGGTCTCGGCGTCGAGGAACAGGGCGATGTTGTGGCGTCCCGAATCGACCGCCGTGCCGGGCGTGTAGCCGGGGAAGCCCTGGATGCCGGCGGCCGCCGTGGCGCCGCTTGGCGTGACGATGTTGATGGCCGGGTTGTTGCTGCGGCCATACTGGTAGGACACCGGATCGCCGGCGACGATTTCGTAGTTGTCCTTGCGGTACTCGAAGCCGGTGGCCAGCGACACGGTGGTGTCGCCGAACTTGACCGGGCCCTTGACGTCCGCATTGAAGGTCAGCTGCGAGAAGCGCAGCGTGCCGGTATCGGCCTCGCGCGGCGATTCGGCGTAGATGCCGCCGCCCGGTTTCGGTTCGTACCAGTAGCTGACGTTCAAGCTGTTCGACTCGTGGAACGCCAGTTCGCTCTGGCCGTAGTTGATGCTGACATCGGCCTTCCAGTCGTTCGGCAGGTCGCGGCGGTAGCCGAAGGCCCACGAGGCATCCTTGATGTCGGTGCTGATCGCCGGCAGGAAGCCGTTCGGGTATACCGACGCCACGGTGCGGTCGTCGCCGGCGGAGCGGAAGAAGCCATACGAGTCGCTCTTGCGCTTGGAGACGCCGCCGAAGGCGTAGAACTCGCTGTGCTTGTCGATCGGCAGCGCGCCGTTCCACCACAGGTAATAGTCCTTGGTGTTGCTGTCGCCGATGTGCTGCGTCACGCGCGGCGGGTTGACGCGCAGCGAGTCGGGGCCGGCGCGGTTGGTTTCGCCGCGCTTGCGCGCTTCCAGCGTCAGGTTGAGGAAGCCGCCGTTCTCGCCCAGCGCGAAGCCGCGATTGGCGCTGGCGGAGTACAGGTCGCCGTCGCCTTCGGAGGTGGTGCCCAGCTGGCCGCTGACGGCGGTTTCGCCGACGTTCGACTTCAGCACGATGTTGATCACGCCGGCAATCGCGTCCGAGCCGTATTGGGCGGCGGCGCCGTCGCGCAGCACTTCGATGTGGTGGATAGCCGCCAGCGGAATGGCGTTGATGTCGGTGCCGGCCGAGCCGCGGCCGATGGTCTGCTGCACGTTGACCAGCGCCTGCTGGTGGCGGCGCTTACCGTTGATCAGCACCAGCACCTGGTCCGGACCCAGCGAGCGCAGCGTGGCCGGGCGGATCGAGTCGGTGCCGTCGCTGATGAAGGTGGTGGAGAAGTTGAACGACGGGTCCAGCGTTTGCAGCAGCTTGCCCAGTTCCAGCGGGCCGGCCGTTTGCAGGTCTTTCTGGCTGATGAGGCCTACCGGCGAGGATGTGTCCAGCGCGGTCTTGGCGACTGAGCGCGAGCCCAGCACCACCACGGTTTGCTCATCTGCTCTGGCGCTGCTGTCGGTAGACGTTTGCGCGGCGGCGGCTTGCGCGGCAAGCAGCAGGATAGCGCTGGCCAGCATGGTGCGTTTGAATTGCGGTGCTCTGGTCATTGTTCTCTCTCTTGTATTTGGAAGCCGGCCAGGCGGGGTAGGGCCGGTGGAAAAATACTAAGGGAGCGATTCCAGTCGATACAACGCGACTTGCATGGCAACGTTGTGAATTATGCACATCTGCCGATAGTACGTGCTTTGTAACGCAATGTATCGTAAGCTGGCCGGCGACCCCGGCACGCGCTATTCAACCGTCGGCGCAAAAGTGTGGCGCGCGCGCATCGGTATGCGGCGCTAGCATATCGATAGACGGTTTATTGCTGGTCCAGCATCCAGCCTTTCAAGCCGTTGACCCAGGTTTTCGCCGGCAGGTTAAGGGTCTTCCTGATTTCGGCCGCGCGCTCATACAGCACGCTGAAGTCCAGCGACGGCGACTGCTTGAAGGCGATGACGACGATGTTCGCGTCGTGCACTTCCGGCAGCCACACCACGGCGTCGAACACCAGTTCCATGGTCTGCAAATTCTTGTCGTAGTTGGTGAAGTCGTCGCCGAAGACGTTGGTGGTCATGACGCCGCCGTCGCGCAGCACGTCGGCGCAGCCCTGGTAGAACTCCTGCGAGTCCAGCACCGGGCCGCGCGCCTCCTCGTCGTACAGGTCCACCTGCAGCACGTCGACCGTGTTGCGGTTGGCCGGGTCAAGCACGAAATCCATGGCGTTCATTTCGCGCACGTCGAGGCGCTCGTCGTTGGACGGCAGGCCAAACTGCGCCTGGCACATGGCGATGACGTTGGGATTGAGCTCGATGGCGGTAACGCGCGCCTGCGGCAGGCGGCGGTAGCAGAACTTGGTCAGCGCGGCGCTGCCCAGCCCCAGTTGCACGATGTGGCGCGGCTGCTCGATGAACAGGAGCCACATCATCATCATCTGCACGTATTCAAGCTCGATGTTGTCCGGCTTGGCGATGCGCATCGCGCCCTGCACCCATGAGGTGCCGAGATGCAGGCTGCGCACGCCCTGGAATTCGGTGATGGTGGCCGGCGGATGGCCGGGCTGGTCGAAACGGACGGCGGGGGATGAAGACTTGGACATCCCGCTAGTTTATCAGGCCAGCGGCAAAATGATGGTGACGGCCAGGCCGCCGCCTTCGCGGTTGCTCAGGGTGATGCGGCCACCGTGGGCTTCGGCGATTTCCCGCGCCAGCGCCAGTCCGAGGCCGGTGCCGCTGCGTTTGGTGGAGTAGAACGGCACCAGCGCGTTGGTCAGCACGGCGTCGCTCATGCCGGGGCCGCGGTCCTGGACGTCGATGCGCACGCCGTCGTGCAGGCGGCGCACTTCGAGCGTCACTTCGCTGGCGGGGAGCCCGATTCGTGGGCGTTCTTCAGCAGGTTGATGAGGGCCTGTTCCAGCTGGGCGGGATCGAAGGCGCTCGGTTCGGCCGGCGCCGTGCCGGCCAGCGTGAACACCACCTGCTCGCCCAGCTGGTTGAGGAACGGCTGCCAGTGCTGCGCCTCCATGCGCGGCGCCGGCAGTTTGGCGAAGCGCGCGTAGCCGAGGATGAAGCTTTCCAGGTGGCGCGTGCGTTCTTCGATGGTGGCGAGGATTTGCGGCAGTTTTTCGGTCTGCCCGCGCCGCACCAGCTCCGCGCCGGAGTGGGCCAGCGAGGTCAGTGGCGCCAGCGAGTTATTCAGTTCGTGGCTGATGACGCGGATGACTTTCTTCCACGTTTGCACTTCCTGCCGGCGCAGCTCCATCGTCAGCTGGCGCAGCAGCAGCAGCTCGTGCTTGCGGCCATTCAGGTTGAAACTGCGGCGGGCCAGGTGGTAGACCTCTTCCTGTTCGCCGCCCTTGACGGTGAACAGGCCGTCGCCGCCGCGCGCCAGCGCGTCCAGCAGCTCCGGCGCGACGTGGGTGAGGATGTCGCCCAGCTTGTGGCCTTCGAGCTTGCGGCCTTGGTTCAGCAGCTGGCGCGCGGCGATGTTGGCGTAGACGATGGGGCCGGACTCGCTGATCAGCAGCATCGCCACCGGCGTGTTTTGCACCATGGTGTCGAGCAGCAGCTCGCGCTGCACCAGGTCGAGCCGCTGCTGGCGCAGCACGTCGCCCAGCGCGTTGTGGGCGCCTACCAGGTCGCTCAGTTCATCGTTTTGCGGCCAGTGCAGGCTGAAAGAGAAGTCGCCGTCCTGGTAGCTGGTGACGGTGCCGGTCAGGGCGCGGAACAGCGACAGCATGCGCTCCAGCTCCGCGCGGATGGTGATGATGGAGATCGGCAGCACGCACAGCAAACAGATGCCGATGACCAGGCCGGGATTGGCGGGGAAGAAGTGCTCCAGCGCGAGCGCGATCAGGATGCCGACCGTGAGCAGGGTGCCGATCAGCGCCGTCCAGCGGGTCAGCAGCGAGAGGCGCAGGCCGCGCGGGCGGCGCGATCCGGCGCCTGGCGGCGGAACGGCCGGCGGTGCGTCGTCGTGGCCCATTATGGCCGGACGATGCCGAGCCGCTCCATGCGGCGGTACAGCGCCTGGCGCGACAGGCCGAGTTCCGCCGCCGCCTGCGCCACCACACCGCCGGCGCGGCTCAGCGCCAGGCTGATGGCGTCGCGGTCCGGTTCGCGCGCGGCGAAGTCGTCGCCGCCGCCGTTCGCGTCGCTGGCCGCCGGCGCCGGCAGGCCGAGGTCGGCCACCTGGATCACATCGCCGCTGGCCAGCAGGCCGGCGCGCAGCATGACGTTTTTCAGTTCGCGCACATTGCCCGGCCACTGGTGCGCCAGCAGCGCCGCCTGCGCGTCCGCGTGCAATTGCTTGTCGGGGCCGAGGAAGTGCATGGCCAGCGGCAGGATGTCGAGCGGCCGCGCCGCCAGTGGCGGCAGCCGCAGCTCGATCACGTTCAGGCGATAGAACAGGTCTTCGCGGAAGGTGCCGGCCTTGATCATGGCCGGCAGGTCGGCATTGGTGGCGCTGACCACGCGCACCTTGACCTGGCGCTCGCGGTTGGAGCCGAGCCGCTCGAAGCGCCCGGTTTCCAGCACCCGCAGCAGCTTCATTTGCCCGGCCAGCGGCAGGTTGCCGATTTCGTCGAGGAACAGCGTGCCGCCGTCGGCCGCCTCGAACTTGCCCTCGCGCGCCCTGGCGGCGCCGGTGTAGGCGCCGGCTTCGGCGCCGAACAGTTCCGCCTCGATCAGCTCCGACGGAATGGCGCCGCAGTTGAGCACCACGAACGGGCCGCTGCGCACCGAGGAATTGGCCTGGATGATTTCCGCGATGCCTTCCTTGCCGGTGCCATTGGGACCGGAGATCAGCACCGGCACGTCGGCGCGCGCCACCTGGCAGGCCAGATGGACCACGCGCTCGGTGGCCGGGTCGCGGAACACCATGCCGCGCAAATCGTGGCCGCGTTCCAGCTCGCGGCGCTGGCGCAGTTCGACCTGCACGCGCTGCTGCAAGGCGCGCCTGGCCTGTCCCAGTTCGATCAGGTTGTTGACGGTGGCGATCAGCTTGTGGTCGTCCCACGGCTTGGCCAGATAGTCGGCGGCGCCGGCCTTGATCAGGTCCACCGCCGCGTTCAGGTGGGTCCACGCCGTTAGCAGTATCACCGGCAGGTCGGGGTGGCGCGCGCGGATGGCGCCGAACAGGGCCTTGCCCTCCGCGCCGGAGGTGGTGTCGGCGCTGAAGTTCATGTCCTGGATCACCAGGTCCACGCTGTGCCGCTCCAGCAGCGCCAGGCCTTCTTCGGGCGAGGCTGCGCGCAGCGCCGCGATGTCGTGCAGCGAGAACAGCACTTCGAGGGCCACGGCGATGGCGGCGTTATCGTCGATTATCAGTACGGTAGGCATGCTGCAAGCATAACATTCCTGATCCTCAAGCGGTACGCGTGGCGGTGGCCGGCGAGATGCTGGCGGCGCGCCACGCCGGCCCGTACACCGCGACCGCCCCCAGCGCCCAGAAGATGACGGCGCCGCCAACCAGGTAGGCGGGCGGCAGCCGCGCCAGTTCCAGCTGGCTCACCAGCAGCTGGTTCAGGCCGAGCGCCAGCAGCACCCCGGCGCCGATGCCGGCGCTGGTGATCATGAAGTTCTCGGTCAGGAAGTAGCGCAGGATGTCGGCCCGGCGCGCCCCCAGCGCGCGGCGCACGCCGATCTGCTTGCGCCGCTGCGTCACCCACAGGCTGGCCATGCCGACGATGCCGCTGGCAGTGATCAGCAACAGCAGCACGCTGACGGTGAGCAGCATCCACGCCAGCGCCTTGTCGGCGCGGTAGCGGGTGGCGCGCAGCTCGTCCATGGTGCGCAGGCGCACGATGATCGGCTGCGCCGAACTGGCGCGGGCGGCCGCTTCCGCTTCCTTCATCACGCGGTCCAGTTGCCCCGGCTCGGCGCGCAGCGTGAAGTTGAAGGTTCTGCCGCCGGTGGCGCGCAGCGGGATCAGCGCCGAAAACTCGCCCTGCTCGGAAATCTGTGCGCCCGGCGTCTGCAGTTTCTCGATGACGCCGACGATCCGCACCTCGCGCGCGCCGTCGCCCATGCCGAAGTACATGGTCTTGCCGACGTAGCTGCTACTGCCGGGCCACATCTTCTCGGCCAGCTTGCGGGTGACGATGGCCACCTTGCCGTTGTCGTCGGTGACGTTCTGGTCGATCACCGGCGCCTCGCCCGGCAGGAAGTCGCGCCCCTCGACCAGTTGCAGGCCCCAGGTCTTGATCAGCGAATCGGCGCTGCGGTAGATGCTGGCGTTGGCGGTCGGCGTGGTCTGCTTGCGGTCCACCGCCAGGCTGGTGTAGTTGCCCGAGCGTGACAGCGGCATCTGCCACGAGGTGGCCACCGACGTCACGCCGGGCACCGCGCGCAGCACCTCGGCGGCGCGCAGCTGCTTGGCCAGTTGCTCCTCGTGCGGGCCGGCCTGCAACTGGCGGATTTGCAGCGCGAAGACATCGCGCTCGTTTTGCAGGCCGCTCTCGCGCGCCGATACCGCCTGCCGCACCTGCACGATGTGCAGCGCGTTGGCGAGGATGGCCAGGCTCAGTGCGACCTGCACCGCCACCAGCACCGGGCCGGTCTTGTTGCGCAGCAGGGCGGAAAGGATGGGACGAATTTCCATGATGTGGCTCGCTTATTGGGATTTGAGTTGCAGCGCCGGCGTCACCTGGCAGGCGCGCCAGGTCGGTAGCAGGCCGGCCAGCACCGCCGAGGCGACCGCCATCGCAAAGGTGGTCAGCATCATGATCCAGTCCATGTGCGCCACCAGGGTCAGCGCCTTCGACTGCATGGCGATCAGCGCCAGCGCGCCGAAGGCCAGCAGCAGCCCAAGCGCGCCGCCGACCAGGCCGACCACCGTGGTCTCGATCAGGAACTGGGTGAAGATTTCGCGGCGCGAGGCGCCCAGCGCGCGGCGCACGCCCACTTCCGGCGCCCGCACCGAGAACTTGGCCAGCAGCAGGCCGATGGTGTTGACCAGGCACAGGACCAGGAAGCCGAACGCCAGCCAGGCCGACAGCTTGCTGTCGTTGCCGACCACCTTCAGGTGGTCCAGCCATTCGCGCACGTCGTACAGCGCGTTCGGCGCGGCGCGCTTCAGGCGTCCCAGCTTGCGCTGCTCGGTGGCGTAGCTGTCGAGGAAGCTTTGCAGCTCGGCGCGGTCGCCGGCGCTGCGCGTCTCGAACCAGAACTGGATCCACGTGCATTCGGACTTGAGGAAGCCCTGGAAGCCCGGCGCGGTGTCGCCGGTGCAGCTGGTGCTGCCGTTGCGCTGGAACTCGTGGCGGATGGCGGTGGCGAAGGGAATGTACATTTCATCCTCGTCGTCGAACGCGCCTTCGTCGTTGCCGATGATGCGGTGGAAGCGCGGCACCACGTTCCACGTGTCGAGCACACCGACGATCTGGAACTGGAAGCCGCCGGCCGTCACGCGCTTGCCGACCGGGTCGGCGTCGCCATACAGCTTGGCCGCCAGCTTGCGGCTCAGGACAATGACGTCGGCGGCGTTCCTGTCGTCGGCCGGACTCCAGCCCTGGCCGTGCAGGAACGGCACGTCGAACATATTGAAGAAATCACTGGTCGGCGCCAGGCCCTGCGCGGTGAAGGCGCCGATGTCCTTGCGTTCCGGTTCGATCGCCAGCGCGATGCCGTAGATGGCGGTGCGGCGCTCGCCGGCCTGGCTGTTCAACAGGTTGACGGCGTCCGGATAGCTCATCTGGTTATCGTTGGGCTTATCGCCCGGCGCGTAGCCCTCGGTGGGGCCGTTGTCGATCAGCGGCACGAACAGCCGGTTGCTCTTTTGCGGAATCGGGTCGCCCGACATCACGTGCAGGATGGTCAGCGTGGCGATGCTGGCGGCCACGCCGACGGCCAGCGTCAGCACCATCAGTGCGGTCAGCGCCGGGTTGCGGCGCAGGCTGCGCACGCCCAGCAGGAAGTAGTATTGGAACATGGTTATCCTCAGGCTTGGGCGGCGTGGGCGTGGCCGACGGTGCTCAGCGACGGCGTTTTGTGCACCAGGTCCGACACCTGACCGTCGATGATGTGGACATTGCGCTGGGTGCGCACGGCCAGCTCCGGATCGTGGGTCACCATCAGGATGGTGGTGCCGGCGGCGTTGATTTCCTCCAGCAGCTCCATCACGCCGCGCGCCATCTGCGTGTCGAGGTTGCCGGTCGGTTCGTCGGCCAGCAGCAGCTTGGGCGAACCGGCCAGCGCGCGGGCGATGGCCACGCGCTGCTGCTGGCCGCCGGACAGTTCGGCCGGATAGTGCTTCATGCGCGAGGCCAGGCCGACCTTGGCCAGCGCGTCCTCGATGCGTTCCTTGCGCTCGGCGGCGTTGAAGCCGCGATAGCGCAGCGGCACGTCGACGTTATCGAACAGCGACAGGTCGGGAATCAGGTTGAAGCCCTGGAAGATAAAGCCCAGCTTTTCGTTGCGCAGGCGCGAGCGGGCGTTGTCGTCCATGCCCTTGACGTTGACGCCGTCGAGGATGTATTCGCCGTCGGTGAATTCCTCCAGCAGGCCGGCGATGTTGAGGAAGCTGGTCTTGCCGGAGCCGGAGGGCCCGGTGACGGTGACGAATTCGCCCTGTTTGACGTCGATCTCGAAGCCGCGCAGCGCGTGCGTTTCGATCATGTGGGTGCGGTACACTTTGCTCAGGTTTTTCATGCGCAGCATGGCGGTCCTCTTCAGGAAAGTTATTGGTTGATCGAGACGCGTTCGGCGTTCTCGAAGGTTTCGGTGCCGGCGATGACGATCTTGTCGCCCTGTTTCAGGCCGCCGAGGATTTCCACGGCGGAGACGCTGGTGGCGCCCAGCTTGACCGGCGTGCGGATGGCCAGGCCGTCGCGCACCAGGTAGACGAAGCGGCCGCCTTCGGATTCGACGAACGGGCCGCGCTGCACCATCAGCACATTCGGCTTTTCGTCGATCAGCAGGCGCGCGGTGACGCGCTGGTTCTGGCGTAGCGCGGCCGGCTGCTCGCCGTTGAAGCGCACGCGCGCCAGCACTTGGTTCTTCACCACTTCCGGCGACAGCGCCGACAGCTTGCCGTTGGCGGTGCCGGTGCCGTAGTTGACTTCCGCCGTCATGCCAAGGCCGATGTCGGCGACGTAGGTTTCGGGCACTTCCAGCTCCACCTCGAGGCGCGACAGATCCACCAGCGTCATCAGCGGCGTGTTGGCCGGCACCACGCTGCGGTTGGCCACCGACAGCGTGCCGATAAAGCCGTCGACCGGCGCCCGCACGGTCAGCTCGTCGACGCGGCGCTGGGCGTTGGACAGCGTGCTGCGTTGCTGGTCCAGCTGCTTGACCTTGGATTCCAGCTCCAGCGCGACGTTGTCGTTTTCCAGCGTCGAGGCCTGTTCCGCGTGCCTGGCACGGATGGCGGCGGAGTTCAGTGCGTCCTTGGCCTTCTGGTATTCGATCTTGGCGATGATGCCTTCGTTGGAGACGGCGTCGTAGCGCTCCAGCGTGCGCTGCGCCGACAGGCGGTCGATTTCGGCGGTGTCGGCGTCGCGCTGCGCCAGCAGTTTCTGCTTGCGCGCCAGGATGCGCTGGCGCGCGACGTCCGCTTCGATCTGCGCGTAGGCCGCTTGCTCCTTCTTCAGCGCGTCGGACAGGTCGGGCGATTCCAGCACGGCCAGCACGTCGCCTTTCTTGACCGTGTCGCCGGCGTTGACCTTGAGCGTGACGGTGGCCAGCGACGGCGCATATAGCGTCGGGCTGACGGCGGCGACGATGCGGCCATTGACGGCGGCGTCGCGGATCAGGGTGCCGCGGCCGACTTCGGCGATGCGCAGGCGCGAGATGTTGACCGAGTGGTCGCTGCCGCGCCAGGTGCTGAACAAGTACCAGCCGGCGGCCAGCAGCGCCACGGCGCCGGCGGCGAGGATGATGCGGCGCCTGTTGTTGTGGCCTTTGGCGGGCGTGATCACGGCGTCTTGATTGGAGGTGTCGCGTATCATGGTGGTTCGGTTGTGAGTGGACGGACAACGTTATGCAGAAAATGTGCCATCTTCTAAGTTGTTGATTTGTATGGCTTTGCCTGCGGCTGTCCGTTGTCCGCGAGCGTCCGTTTTGTCCGCGTCGTCCGGCCCGGACTTGAAAATTTGGCAAGCGGATGCATATGCGGCGCCATGACCGACTATCCTTTCGTCCCCAGCGACGTCGCCTTGTACCACCGCACCGTGTCCGGCACGGACAGCGTGGTGGATGCCCACACCTGGAATGATTTGCTGCTGCCTGCGTACAGCGCGCGGCTGGCTCACGAAACCAGCATTCTTGGCCAGCAGGAGCTGCACCGGCGACTGCACGTCGCGCAGGGCGGCGGAGCGGATTCCGTGGCGCGCGTGCGCGCCTTGCTGGCCGACCCGCCGCTGCGTCAGCGTTTGCAAACCGCTGTCGCCGATCTGCGCGGCGCCGATCGCGAGATCAGCGGGACTTTGTTTGGCGCGGCGTTGCCATCGTCGCCGCGCTGGCTGCCGGCGCTGGCCTGGCTGCCGCTGGCCTGCATCGGGGTTGTGGTGGGCGCCCTGTTCTCCGGCTGGCTGCCGTTGTGGGGCGCTGCCGTGGTGCTGGCGCTGCTGTTATGCGCGATCCAGGCGCGTTATTACGAAGCGGTGCAGGAGTGGGGGCGGGGGCTGCATACGACGCAGATGATGTTGCGCGCGCATACCTTGCTTGGGCAGGTGGACGATGTGACGACGGCTATGCTGCGCGAGGATGCGGCGCAGGCGGCCAGGCTGAATCGTCGCCTCAGCCGTTCGCTGGTGGCGGACATGCCGGGCGCGCGCGAATATAGTGACTGGCTGTTCCTGCACAATGTGCGCCACTATTTCCGCAGCCGCGACGTGGTGCGCGAGCACCTCGGCTTTCTGCGCGCCAGCTTTGAGCGCGTGGCGGCGCTGGATGCGGATCTGGCGCTGGCGCGGCATTTGTCGTCGTCGGCGTCGTATTGCTGGGCGGAGCAGGGCGATGCCGTGCAGCTCGACGAGGTGGTGCATCCGCTGCTGGACGGCGCGGCGGCGCTGAGCTTGGGCATGGCGCGGCAGGGCGTGTTCATCTCCGGCCAGAACGGCATCGGCAAGAGTACCTTGTTGCGCACCGTGGGGCTGAATTTGATGACGGCGCGGGCTTTCGGCTTCTGTTACGCGGCGCGCGCGGTGACCCTGCTGCTGCCGGTGTACAGCAGCATGCAGAACGAGGATGCGCTGTCGAGCGGCGAGAGTTTTTACATGGCCGAACTGCGGCGCGGGCAGGAGCTGCTGGCGCTGGCGGCGCAGCGGCCGGCGATTTTCATCATCGATGAGATTTTCCGCGGTACGAATTATGTGGAGTCGGTGGCGGCTGCGGGGGCGGTGCTGGATGCGCTGGCGGCGCGCGGGCGGGTGCTGGTGGCCTCGCATCATCTGGTGCTGGCGTCATTGTTGTCGGAGCGTTTGCAGCCCTGGTGCGTGAGCCGCGTTGATGGACGCTGGCACGTGGCGCCTGGACTGCTGGTGGATACCAATGGCATCGCGCTGTTGGCCGAACGTGGTTTCGCACCGGCGATTACCGAGCGGGCGAACCGCATCCACGCGTGGCTAAGCAATTACATGGCGCATCCGTCAGGAGAACAGCTTTACCAGGTTGATGGCGTGCAGTGCCAGGGATAAGCCTAGCATGACGTAGATCGGCGTGAACTTGGTCCGTAGCGCGTCGATTCTCGCGTTCAAAGATGCAATCTTCGTATCCATGTCCGCGCGTAGCCCATCAATCTTCGCGTTCAAGAATGCAAACTTTGTATCCATGTCTGCGCGTAGCGCGTCTATCTTTGCATCCATGGATATCGACAGCTTTTCTATCTTCGCGTCCATAGAGGCGCGCAATGCATCGATCTTTGCATCCATCGATGTTTGAAGCAATTCTATTTTCGCGTCCATGGCCGTTCGTAGCGCCTCGATCTTTGCGTCCATGGCTGCGCGCAGCATTTCTATGCGGGCCAGTACGTCGGTTCTGAGCAGCACTAGCTCGCTCGGAGAGACGCTGGCTTCCGCCATCGCCGTGCTGAGCGCGTTGGCGTGTGCCTCCGCATCAGCTGCCGGAACCCCGGCTTCCATCAGGTTGCGCGTGTATTCAAGGGTATCGAATTTGATCGGCATAGTCATGATACCTCCCCATTTGATCGTAGCAGAAAGCCCGCGGCAGCAGCCATTCTCCATCGTATCGAATCGCTAACGCTGACTGTTGAGGTATCGCAGACATGCGCATTGACTTCTGTGCAATTGCATTCTATGATTTCTGTAATGACAGAAATAAGAGAAATCATGGACCTCTCGCCGACGATTCAAAAATACATCCTGCACTGGGGTGAAATGGGCGCGCGCTGGGGCGTGAACCGCACTGTGGCGCAGATCCATGCGTTGCTATTCCTGGTCAACCAGCCGCTCAACGCCGAGCAGATCGCCGAGACGCTGAATGTGGCGCGCTCGAACGTCAGCAACAGCCTGAAAGAACTGCAAAGCTGGGGCCTGGTGCGCATCACCCACATGGCGGGCGACCGGCGTGACCACTTCCTGGCCTTGCAGGACGTGTGGGAAATCTTCCGCGTCATCGTCGAGGAGCGCAAGAAGCGCGAGATAGATCCGACGCTGACCGTGCTGCGCGCCTGCGCCGCTGAGGCGGAACACGATCCGCAACTGGAACAGGCCACCAAGGTCAAAATGGACCAGGTACTGGATTTCCTCGAAATGCTGACCTCCACCTACGACGATTACAAGCATCTGCCGCCAGCCACCATGCAACGCTTCCTGAAAATGGGCGGCAAGGTGGCCCGCATGCTGGGAACCGATTAAAAACCGCCCAATCATTTCTGTTTTTACAGAAATTTTTGACCGCAAACACCGTCAACCGTGAGGTGCCTGAACCATGATGATCTCTTCCGAAGGCGAGCTGTTCGAGAAAATCCCCGGTGCTCCGTGGCGCGCGCTGCGTCCGGACATCCCGGCACGCGTCGACAAGAATCCGCTGCCAGGCAAGACCTTCCTCTGCCACCGCAACAACAGTAGCAAGCAGTTCGGCATCCGCATCGGCGTCTGCCTGTCCCGCATGCGCGATGCCTGGGCAGCGCGGCGGCTGGCCCGAACCGAGGCTGCGCCGGCGCCACTGCGTTTCGCCGACGGCGAGCGCAGCTTCCTGGTCACCGGCGCCACCGGTTTTATCGGCCAGCGCCTGGTGCATGCCTTGCTGCGCGACGGCCACCAGGTGACGGTGCTGACGCGGCAGCCGCGCCAGGCCGCGCAGCTGTTCGATGGCCGCGTCGAATGCATCGCCAACATGGCGCAGTTGCCGCCGTCGCGCCGCATCGACGTCATCGTCAATCTCGCCGGCGCGCGCATCCTGGGCTGGCGCTGGACCGCGGCGCGGCGCGCGGTGCTGCGGCACAGCCGCATCGGCCTGACGGCGCAACTGGTGGCGTGGATCGCCCGCGCCGAACACAAGCCGGCGCAGCTGCTGTCGGCGTCGGCCATCGGCTATTACGGCGTGCAGCCGCGCGGCGACGACACCGAACTGACCGAACGGCACGGTCCGCAGCCTGTCTTCATGTCCGACCTGTGCCGCGAATGGGAGGCGGCCGCGCGCGGCGCCGAGGCGCATGGCGTCAAGGTCGCCTGCATGCGCTTCGGCCTGGTGCTGGGACGGCAGGGCGCGTTGCCGATGATGCTGTTGCCGGTGAAGCTGGGCCTTGGCGGTCCGCTGGCGGGCGGCCGGCAGTGGCTGCCGTGGATACACGTCGATGACCTGATCGCCGGCATTGCCCACCTGTGCCGCACGGGCGGCAGCGGCGCGTATAACTTCACCGCGCCCGAATGCCTGCCGCAGGGTGAGTTCAACCGCACGGCGGCGTCGGTGCTGCGGCGCCCGTATGGCTTGCCGACGCCGGGCTGGCCGATGCGCCTGCTGTTGGGCGAGCAGGCCGATCTGCTGCTGGAGGGGCAGCGCGTGGTGCCGGCGCGCTTGCTCGACAGCGGCTTCGTGTTTGCCCATCCGCAGCTGCGCGGCGCCCTGCACGACCTGTTGTAGCAATGCCTTCACAAAAGTTAATTGCTAGCTCATGAAACTTCAAAATTTGGTATAGTCTTTCTAGTCGGAAATACCAATTTGCGGAGGCGGGATGAATAAGGTTACGGTGCGGGCAAGCTTGCTGGGTGTGCTTGTTTTGTTTACGATAATGTTGCTTGCCGGTGCAGGCCTGGGCATTTTTGCCTTGCAGCAGTCGAACCGCTCGATTGCCGAGGTGCACACGATTTCCTCGCAAATCATCACCATCAACGATGCCTACAAGGACACCACCCGTACCCGTTCCGCGCTGACGCGCGGCTATGCCGCGCTGAAAGAGGGCGACGACAAGGCCACCCGCGATTCGGCGCTGGCCTCCGCCAATAAATCCTACCAGCGCACGCTGGACTTCCTCGACAAGTTTGAAAAGGCGCCGGCGTTCCCCGGCCAGGACACGCAGCTGAAGAAAGACCTGGTGGACTCGGGCCGCAAGCTGTCGGCCGTGCTGGAACGGGCTTCGGGCGCGCTGGCCAAGGACGACACCGCCGCTTATTCGGCGATCAATTCCAATGAGCTGACGCCGGTGGGAGCGGCGTTCTCGGCCTCGCTGGAAAAGTTCCAGAAGCTCGGCGACGCGCAAATCCAGGAGCTGACCGATACCCGCGCCAAGGAATACAGCATCGTCATGGGGCTGGTGGCGCTGGGCCTGCTGATCGCGCTGGCCGTGGTGCTGGGCGCGCACCTGATGCTGCGGTCCACCGTGCTGCGTCCGTTGGAAGGCGCGGTCGAGCAGCTGGACCGCGTGGCCAGCGGCGACCTGACGGCGCATATCGAGGCCTCCGGCGATAACGAAATCCAGCGCCTGCTGTCGGCGATCCAGCGCATGCAGCGTGACTTGCTGTCCACCGTGTCGCGCGTGCGCAACGGCGCCGATGTGATCAATACCGGCTCGCAGGAGCTGGCGTCCGGCAATATGGAGCTGTCGTCGCGCACTGAAACGCAAGCCAGTTCGCTGGAGGAAACCGCGGCGTCGATCGAGGAGCTGACCAGCACCGTCAAGCAGAACTCCGAGAACGCGCAGCATGCGCGCACGCTGGTGGAGGGCGCGTCGGTCACGGCGGCGCAGGGCGGCGAGGTGATGCAGCAGGTGGTCAGCACCATGAACGATATCAACGACGCTTCGCGCAAGATTGTCGATATCACCGGCGTGATCGACGGCATCGCCTTCCAGACCAATATCCTGGCGCTGAACGCGGCGGTCGAGGCGGCCCGTGCCGGCGAGCAGGGCCGCGGCTTCGCGGTGGTGGCCACCGAGGTGCGCAACCTGGCGCAGCGTTCGGCGGCGGCGGCCAAGGAAATCAAGGTGCTGATCGATGATTCGGTGCAGAAGATCCAGTTGGGCACCAATCTGGTCGAGCAGGCCGGCACCACCATGACCACGCTGGTGGGCAATGTGCATCAGGTGACGCAGATCGTGGGCGAAATCGCCGTCGCCAGCCGCGAGCAGAGCGATGGCATCGATCAGGTCAACCAGGCGGTGGCGCAGATGGATGAGGTGACGCAGCAGAATGCGGCGCTGGTGGAGGAGGCGGCTGCCGCCACCCAGTCGCTGCAGGATCAGGCGGCCGAGTTGCAGCAGACCGTCAGCATTTTCAAGATCAACGACAGCGCCGTACCGGCGGCCCGCGGCGCGGGCCATCAGCTGGCGCTGCGTTAATTCCGCAGCGCGCGGCGCCGGTCGCCAAGGCCGGCGTCTTCGTTCCTCAGGCTGGCGCCGCCAGCGGCAGCACGCGACCGCGCCAGCCGCCGTTTTCTTCCCCGATGACCAGGTAGTCGCCCGGCCCCGGCGCCTGCGCCAGCAGCTCGCCGCCGGGCGCCCAGAAGGCGCTTTTGCCGGCCACCGCGTAGCCGCCCGACGGCGCGGCGTGGTTGGCCATCAGCACGCCCATGTGGTGTCGCGCCGCATAGCCTTGCAGCAGCGCGGCGTCGGCCGCGTAACCGCCATCGGAGATCAGCACGCCCGCCACGTACAGCGATGCGCCGGCGTCGGCGGCGGCTTGCGCGTGTTCGGCGCGCGTGGTGTCGGCGCAGATGGCTTCGACATAGCGCTGGCCGTGCAGCGCGTGGGCGCAGGCGCCGATCGGCCCCGGCCGGGCATACACCTGTTCGCCGCCATGCAGGTATTGCTTGCGGTAGACGCGGGCGCCGCCGTCCGCCGCCAGCGTGAGGCTGGCGATGCATGGCAGCGGCGCGCCGGCGTCGGTCAGCGGCGCGCCGACGATCACCGTCATGCCGGCCGCCACCGCCGCCGCGCGCAGCGGCGCCAGGCGCGCATCGTCCGCCGTCAGCGCGCAACCGCGCAGCAGCGGCGGTTCATAGCCGCACAGCGACAGTTCCGGGAACACCAGCAGGTGCACGCCTTGCGCCTGTGCGGCGGCGATGAAGCGCAGATGCGTGCGCAGATTGGCGGCGAGATCGCCGGCCACCGATGGCGCTTGCGCCGCCGCGATGCGGATGCCCATTACTTCTCCTGTTTGAGTGGCTTGCCCTTGTCCATCACTTCGCCGCAGTCGCCCTTGAAGGTGGCGTTGTCGTAGTTGGACCAGCCATAGCTGTCGACGTAGCGCTTGTGCTGCTTGAACTGCTGGCTGACAAAACTCCATTCCAGCTTTTCGTCGGGGTAGGCGATATTGCCCATGTCGAGCAGCGTGTGGAAGATGTTCTCCGTGGCCAGCCGCGCCTTGCGGTGGCGTTGCAGCTGCCTGACCTTGTCCGGATAGTGCGCTTGGAATTGATCCGAGTACCATACCACCGCCGGCACGTGGAATTCGAACTGCGTGTTGTGGCCGTGGAAGGCGAGGTTGCAGCTGCCGTCGTACAGCGTCTGGCCATGGTCGGCCACATACAGCATCGACGCCAGCTGCTGCGTTTCCTTGAGCTGGCCGATCACCTGGGCCAGGAACCAGTCCGTGTACAGGATCGAGTTGTCGTAGCTGTTGTTGATCTCGGGCTTGAGCTTGAGGTCGGTGTAGGCCGGCTGGGCGACGCCGAACAGCGACGGCTGCCACTTGTCGAACTCCTTCGGGTAGCGCTGGCTGTAGTTCCAGTGGTTGCCCAGCGTGTGCAGCACGATCAGCTTTTTCGGCGCCGGATCGGCCACCGCCCGTTGCAGCGGCTCCAGCAGGATCTGGTCGAAATTGGAGTGGTTGGTGAAGCCGCCCAGGTTCATGAACTGCACCACGTTGGCTTCCCTGGCAAACACCGACACCGGCGTGTCGAAACGGCCGAACGAGATCTGGTTGGACAGCCAGAAGGTCTTGAAGCCGGCTTCCTTGTAGGCGGTGAGGAAGGATTTTTCGTAGAAGCCATCCTTCAGCGACTGCATCGCCGGCTTGCGCGAGATAATCACCGGCACCGACAGCCGTGTCGCCGAGACGGCGGTGATGACGTCCGGCAGCGTGACCAGGTTGCTTTCCTGGCTCAGCAGCGGCGTGGTGTCGCGCGTGTAGCCGTTGATGCCCCAGCGGTCGTAGCGCGACGATTCGCCGATGACCAGGATGACGATTTCCGGCGTGTCGTTCTGCACCGGCTGGTGGGCCTTGAAGCTGAAGCTGCTGCTGCGGCGGCCGAGGTCGGCCGGTAGGCGCGCTCCTTGTAGAAGTCGATGCCGCGCGCGGTCAGGCCGAACGGCCACGACGCGGCGAATTCGCCCAGGCTGAGCGGCGAGCGCAGCGGCCAGGGCAGCGGCGCCAGCGCCCAGCCGGTGCGGCCGGCGCCGGCAATGGCCGGGATGGCCGGGGCGCTGGCTTCGGCCGCCTCCTGCCCGGCCCCGTCGCTGGCGCTGGCACTGGCCGTGGCGGCGTCTGCCGGGGTGAGGGCGGCATGGCGCAAGGCAGGATGCGGCGTCGCGCTGGCCGGTGGCGCCGGCCGCGCATGCACGCCAAACTCCCAGCCGTAGGCCAGCAGGCCGGCGCCGCCCAGCACGATGGCCAGCGTGGCCCGGCGCGGCGTGCCGCGCCAGCTCAGCGCCGGGCTGCGCAGGGCCGCCAGCTGCACCGCGATCCACCAGGCGATCACGCCCAGCAGCACCGCCGCCATCAGCCAGACCTTGTTGCCGAGGAATTCCATCGCCTCCTTCGGGCTGGTTTCGGCGATGATGCCCAGGTGGTGGGTGGAAATGCCCTGGCCGTAGTAGACGAACAGGTAAATCTCGGTCGGCAGCGCCAGGAAGGCCGGCAGCAGCAGCCAGTGGAACCGGGCCGGGCGGCCGAACACGCTCCACACCGCCAGCCACGCCAGCGCCTCGACCGCCAGCACGTGGCCCAGTTCCGGCACTTGTTTTCCAAGCAATAGCGGCAGGCACGGCGCCAGCGACAGCAGCAGGTAGCTGGCGAGCACAAACAGGGGAGCGGGGCGCAACAGGGATCGCATGGCAACGGCGGCAGTGGTAGTGCCCGCTATTATCTAGCGTTTCACTGGCTTTCTGCTAGTGTCTGCTCCCGGCCGCACCCCGCGGCGGGCCGTGAAATTGGTTGACTGGGCCGTGCTTCAAGTCTATACTCGCGAGTTCTCAATTTATTCTGCACATCGTATACGTTGAATCTGGCTGCTCCATGAGGGTGGCTGGTTGCGCCTCCGACGGCCCAATAGATCGAGAGAAGGTTTTTTGTCCCCGGCATTGTGACCGGGTTGTTAACGTTGTTATTTAGTTGGGTTTAGAACGATGCCAACCATCAATCAACTGATTCGCAATCCACGCACCAAACTGGTCGTGAAGAGCAAATCGCCGGCGCTGGAAAACAGCCCGCAAAAACGTGGCGTGTGCACCCGTGTGTACACCACCACTCCTAAGAAGCCTAACTCGGCACTGCGTAAAGTTGCCAAAGTGCGTCTGACCAACGGTTTCGAAGTGATTTCGTACATCGGCGGTGAAGGCCACAACCTGCAGGAACACAGCGTTGTGCTGCTGCGCGGCGGTCGTGTAAAAGACTTGCCAGGTGTGCGTTACCACATGGTTCGCGGTGCACTGGATACCCAGGGCGTTAAAGACCGTAAACAAGCTCGCTCGAAATACGGTGCCAAGCGCGCCAAGCAAGCTAAGAAGTAATCTACATTAATTGAGTTGAGCCGGTCGCGAGGCCGAGTAAGTGGTTGGCTATGATGGCCGCCGCGAGTGACCGCAAGGCACTCAACTGAAGATAAAAGGAAATGACATGCCACGTCGTCGTGAAGTACCCAAGCGCGAGATCCTGCCGGATCCAAAATTCGGCAACACCGATGTCGCCAAATTCGTGAACGTTCTGATGCTGTCCGGTAAAAAATCGGTCGCAGAAAACATCATCTACGGTGCCTTCGAGCACATCTCGCAGAAATCCGGTAAAGACCCGCTGGAAGTGTTCGCCACCGCGCTGAACAACGCCAAGCCGCTGGTTGAAGTGAAATCCCGTCGCGTCGGTGGTGCAAACTACCAGGTGCCGGTTGAAGTCCGCCCAGTGCGCCGCATGGCGCTGTCGATGCGTTGGCTGCGTGAAGCCGCTAACAAGCGCAGCGAAAAATCGATGCCACAACGTCTGGCAGGCGAACTGCTGGAAGCGGCTGAAGGTCGTGGCGGCGCGATGAAGCGTCGTGACGAAGTTCACCGCATGGCTGAAGCGAACAAAGCGTTCTCGCACTTCCGCTTCTAATAAAATCGGCCAGCTGCGGCTGGCTGTTATCCGTTGTTCGAGGCCGGGCTCATTTTTGGTACCAAAAATGGCGCTCGGTTTTGTCCATTAAACGATTTAGGATTAATTATGGCCCGCAAGACCCCCATCGAGCGCTACCGCAATATCGGTATCTCCGCTCACATCGATGCAGGTAAGACCACCACTACCGAGCGCGTTCTGTTCTACACGGGCGTGAACCACAAAATCGGTGAAGTTCACGATGGCGCCGCCACCATGGACTGGATGGAGCAGGAACAAGAGCGTGGTATCACCATCACCTCGGCTGCGACCACCTGCTTCTGGAAAGGCATGGCGAACAACTTCCCAGAGCACCACATCAACATCATCGACACCCCAGGCCACGTCGACTTCACCATCGAGGTGGAACGTTCGATGCGCGTGCTGGACGGTGCTTGCATGGTTTACTGCGCAGTGGGCGGTGTTCAGCCACAGTCGGAAACCGTATGGCGTCAGGCTAACAAGTACAAAGTGCCACGTCTGGCCTTCGTCAACAAGATGGACCGTACCGGCGCCAACTTCTTCAAAGTGTACGAGCAGATGCGCGCACGCCTGAAGGCCAACCCGGTTCTGATCCAGATCCCGATCGGCGCCGAAGACAACTTCAAGGGCGTGATCGACCTGGTCAAGATGAAAGCCATCATCTGGGACGACGCCTCGCAAGGCATGAAGTTCGACTACGTCGACATCCCTGCAGAGCTGGCTGATCAAGCCGCCGAGTGGCGCGAGAAGATGGTCGAAGCCGCTGCTGAAGCGAACGAAGACCTGATGAACAAGTACCTGGAAGAAGGCGATCTGTCGGAAGCCGAGATCAAGAAAGCCATCCGCGAGCGTACCATCGCTTCGGAAATCGTTCCGATGATGTGCGGCACCGCCTTCAAGAACAAGGGCGTGCAGGCCATGCTGGACGCGGTCATCGAGTACCTGCCGTCGCCGATCGACATCGATTCCGTTAAAGGCACCGATGAAGACGAGCAACCAGCGACCCGTAAAGCAGCTGACGACGAGAAATTCTCGGCGCTGGCCTTCAAGATCATGACCGACCCGTTCGTCGGCCAACTGGCCTTCTTCCGCGTGTACTCGGGCGTGATCAACGCCGGCGATACCGTGTACAACTCGGTCAAAGGTCGTAAAGAGCGTCTGGGCCGTATTCTGCAGATGCACGCCAACCAGCGTGAAGAGATCAAAGAAGTGCGCGCCGGCGACATCGCCGCCGCGGTTGGTCTGAAAGACGTGACCACCGGCGAAACCCTGTGCGATCCAGCGTCGATCATCACCCTGGAAAAAATGGTCTTCCCTGAGCCGGTGATTCAACAGGCCGTGGAACCAAAAACCAAGGCCGACCAGGAAAAAATGGGCCTGGCGCTGAACCGCCTGGCACAGGAAGATCCGTCGTTCCGCGTGCGTACCGACGAAGAATCGGGCCAGACCATCATCGGTGGTATGGGCGAGCTGCACCTGGAAATTATCGTGGACCGCATGAAGCGCGAATTCGGCGTGGAAGCCACCGTGGGCAAACCACAGGTTGCATACCGCGAAACCGTCCGCAAATCGGTTGCTGATGTGGAAGGCAAGTTCGTCAAGCAGTCGGGTGGTCGTGGTCAGTACGGTCACGCTGTCGTGACCCTGGAACCACAGGAACAAGGTAAAGGCTTCGAGTTCGTCGACGCGATCAAGGGCGGTGTGATTCCACGTGAATTCATCCCTGCGGTTGAAAAAGGCGTGCGCGAAACCCTGAACACCGGTGTTCTGGCTGGCTACCCAGTGGTGGACGTCAAAGTGACCCTGACCTTCGGTTCGTACCACGATGTTGACTCGAACGAAAATGCATTCCGCATGGCCGGTTCGATGGCATTCAAGGAAGCGTGCAAACGCGCCAACCCAGTCATCCTGGAACCAATGATGGCTGTGGAAGTGGAAACGCCGGAAGACTACGCCGGTACCGTGATGGGCGACCTGTCGTCCCGCCGCGGTATGGTGCAGGGCATGGACGAAATCCCAGGCGGCGGCGGCAAGATCATCAAAGCCGAAGTGCCACTGTCGGAAATGTTTGGTTACTCGACCACCCTGCGTTCCGCAACGCAAGGTCGTGCAACCTACACCATGGAGTTCAAGCACTACTCCGAGGCGCCTAAGCACGTGATCGACGCTATCGTTACCGCGAAAGCCAAGTAATCTGGTATTTTTGCAGCCGGGTAGATCATCCGGCTGCATATTTAAAACATTGTTCTAAGGAAGAATTAAAATGGCAAAAGAAAAGTTCGAGCGGACTAAACCGCACGTCAACGTAGGCACCATCGGTCACGTCGACCACGGCAAAACCACCCTGACCGCTGCGATCGCAACCGTTCTGTCGAAGAAATTCGGCGGCGAAGCGAAAGCTTACGACCAGATCGACGCTGCTCCAGAAGAAAAAGCACGCGGCATCACCATCAACACCGCCCACGTCGAGTACGAAACCGCCGGCCGTCACTACGCTCACGTTGACTGCCCAGGCCACGCCGACTACATCAAAAACATGATCACCGGCGCAGCGCAGATGGACGGCGCGATCCTGGTGTGCTCCGCAGCTGACGGCCCAATGCCACAGACCCGCGAACACATCCTGCTGGCCCGCCAGGTTGGCGTTCCATACATCATCGTGTTCCTGAACAAGTGCGACCTGGTCGACGACGCAGAACTGCTGGAACTGGTCGAAATGGAAGTGCGCGAGCTGCTGTCGAAATACGAGTTCCCAGGCGACGACCTGCCTATCATCAAAGGTTCGGCACGTCTGGCACTGGACGGCGACACCGGCCCACTGGGCGAACAGGCGATCATGCAACTGGCCGAAGCGCTGGACAGCTACATCCCAACCCCAGAGCGCGCAGTTGACGGCGCCTTCCTGATGCCAGTGGAAGACGTGTTCTCGATCTCGGGCCGCGGCACCGTGGTGACCGGTCGTGTTGAGCGCGGCATCATCAAGGTCGGCGAAGAGATCGAAATCGTTGGTATCACCGACACCGTGAAAACCACCTGCACCGGCGTGGAAATGTTCCGCAAGCTGCTGGACCAAGGTCAGGCGGGCGACAACGTTGGTCTGCTGCTGCGCGGCACCAAGCGTGAAGACGTGCAACGTGGTCAAGTTCTGGCAAAACCAGGCTCGATCAAGCCGCACAACCACTTCACCGGCGAGATCTATGTTCTGTCGAAAGACGAAGGCGGCCGTCACACCCCGTTCTTCAACAACTACCGTCCACAGTTCTACTTCCGTACCACCGACGTGACCGGTTCGATCGAGCTGCCAGCCGATAAAGAAATGGTTATGCCAGGCGACAACGTGTCGATCACCGTCAAGCTGATCAACCCGATCGCGATGGAAGAAGGTCTGCGTTTCGCTATCCGCGAAGGCGGCCGTACCGTGGGCGCCGGCGTTGTTGCTAAAATCATCGCCTAATTTTTAAGCGCTGATTGATACAGGGCCGATATGGTGTGCTACCATATCGGCCCTGTTGTACCAAAATCGTTCTTTTTAAAATTGCTGGCGCTACACAGTTGCCAGTTCGCTCTTTGAGGGAATTATCATGACCGTTACCAATCAAAAAATCCGTATCCGCCTGAAGGCTTTCGACTACAAGCTGATCGACCAGTCGGCCCTGGAAATCGTTGACACCGCGAAGCGCACCGGCGCCGTTGTCAAAGGCCCAGTCCCACTGCCAACCCGCATCCAGCGTTTCGACGTTCTGCGTTCGCCGCACGTCAACAAAACCTCGCGCGACCAGTTCGAAATCCGCACCCACCAGCGCCTGATGGACATCGTCGACCCAACCGACAAGACCGTTGACGCCCTGATGAAGCTGGACCTGCCAGCTGGCGTTGATGTCGAAATCAAACTGCAGTAATCGTTTTTAAGTTGGCAGCCCCGGCTGCCGGCTGATGATGGGCCCGTACGCGCAAGCGTCCGGGCCCATTGTTTTTGCGGCCGATACCGCTAGAGTCCGGGACTATGCTTGCCACTTTAGACACCCATCTGCTCAGCGCCACCGCCCGCGACGACCTGCCCGGCTGGCGCCGCTTCATCCTCGAATTCCTCTACTTCGGCATCAAGGAGGCGCGCGCCTGCCTGTTCGTGGCGCTGTTCTTCGCCAGCGTGCTGCTGGTGCCGCGCGCCGGCCTGTTCGGCGTGCCGCGCTACGACGTGCTGCTGCTGGCGGCGGTCGGCATCCAGGCGTGGATGGTGTGGGCCAAACTGGAAACCTGGGACGAACTGAAGGCCGTGTGCCTGTTCCACATGGTCGGCTTCGCGCTGGAGGCGTTTAAGGTGTCGGGCAGCATCCAGTCGTGGAGCTATCCCGACTTTGCCTACACCAAGGTGCTGGGCGTGCCACTGTTCTCCGGCTTTATGTACGCGGCGGTCGGCAGCTATATCGTGCAGGCCTGGCGGCTGTTCGACCTGCGCATCCGCCACCATCCGCCGTACTGGATGGCGGTGCTGATCGCGCTGATGATCTACGCTAACTTCTTCACCCACCATTACATCGGCGACTACCGCTGGTATCTGGCGGCCGCCGCGCTGGGCCTGTACGCGCGCACCACCGTGGTGTTCCGCCCGCTCGACCGCGACCGCCAGATGCCGCTGCTGCTGGCGTTCGTGCTGATCGGCTTCTTCATCTGGCTGGCGGAAAACATCAGCACCTTCTGGGGCATCTGGCGCTACCCGAACCAGCTGGGCGCGTGGTCGGTGGTGCATGTCAGCAAATGGAGCTCGTGGTCACTGCTGGTGGTGATGACCTTTACCATCGTCGCCCACCTCAAGCACATCAAGGCGCGCATCCACGTGCCGGAATAAAATATTCGCGCGTGCTGCCCGTCTTCAGGGCATGGACACGACCAACTCTCCCCAACGCGCCGGCCGCTTCGAGTCGGCGCTGCAGAAAATCTTCGCGCGCAACGCCCAGGTGCTGGATGTCGAACCCGTCGGCGCGCGCTTCCGCCTGATCACGCTGGGCGGCGCAGGGCTGCGCAATGCCGGCTGGACGCCGGGCGACAAGCTGCAAGTCATGCTGGGCGGCTGGGTGCAGCGCACCTACACGCCGATCGACTGGGACGCCGACCATGGCCGCACGCGCATCCTGGTGTATCTGCACGGCGACGCGCCCGGCGCCCGCTGGGCCGGCGCATTGCAGCGCGGCGACAGCTGCGCCTTGTTCGGCCCGCGAAAATCGATCCGCCTGGCGCCGCAGGCGTCGCCGGTGATCCTGTTCGGCGATGAAACCTCGCTCGGCCTGGCTGCCGCCTTGGCGCAGCAAGCCACCACCTATATGCTGTTTGAGGCGGCCGACCGCGCGGCGACGCAGGCCGTCATCGCGCGCCTGCAACTGCACAACGCCGGCGTGGAAAGCACCGGCTCGCATGCGCTGGCGGCGCAGATGGCCGCGCTGCTGCGCACCCATCCGGACGCCGACATCGTGCTGAGCGGCCGGGCCGCCGCCATCCAGCAGATGGGCCGGCTGGTGCACCAGCACGGCACGGCCGCCAAGCGCCGCCAGACCAAGGCCTACTGGGCACCCGGCAAGGCCGGCATGGACTGACGGCCTCAGCCCCAGACTTGCAGGCTGGCGGCGAGGGCAGGGGGCAGCTCGTCCAGCCGGGCGCGGTTGCGGCGCGCCGGCCCCTGGCCGTCGAAGGGGCGCATCAGGTAGTGGCGCGCCATGGCGGCGCCGCCGATGGCGATGCCGTTGTTGCCGAAGTGCGGCGTGCGTACCGTCGGCGCCGTCAGCTGGGTGGCCGCGGCGCACTCGTCGAGCACGCGCCGGCCCGGCGCGATCAGCCGCTCGCCCAGGCGCAGCGCGGCGCCGCCGATGACGATGCACATCGGGTCGAACGCCACCCACAGGTTGTTGAGCAGCACCCCCATATTGCGCCCGGCCGCCTCGACCGCGCGCGCCGCCGCCTCGTCGCCGGACTCGGCCTGCGTGAACAGACGCTCCAGCTGCTCCTGCGTAGCCGGCTGCTGCTTGCCATAGACCGTGTCCATCAGCGCGCGCAGGCCGATCAGGGCGTCGGCGCAGCCGTGCCGGCCGCAGGAGCAGCGCGGTCCGCCCTGCTGCAAAATGGTGTGGCCCACCTCGCCGGCGAAGCCGTACAGGCCGGTCAGCAGGCGGCCGTCGACGATGATGCCGGCGCCCACGCCGTAACCAATACTCAAATAAATCAGCGGATCGGCACTGCTCTCGCCGGCGAATTCCAGCTCGCCCAGCGCCGCCACATTGGCCTCGTTCTGGATGTACAGCGGTAGTCCGGCCAGCGGCGTGCCGGCGAAGTGCGCGTGCAGCTGGCCGGCCACGTCGACGTTGCGCCAGCCCTGGTGCGGCGCGTAGCGCAGCATGCCGGTGGCGTCGTCGACCACGCCGTGCAGGCCGACGCCGATGCCCAGCACGGTGCGCCGCGCCAGCGCCGGGCTGGCGGTCAGTGCGGCCAGCCCGGCCGCCATCAGTGCGATGCAGCTGGCGGCGTCGTCCGGGGCGGCATAGGGCAGCACCTGCTCGGCCAGCACCTCGCCCAGCAGGTTGGTGGCGACCAGCCGCGCGGCGCTGATGCTGAGGTCGGCGCCCAGCAGGGCCAGGCGGCTGCCGTCGATGTGCAGCGGCGTGGCGCGCCGGCCCAGCGCACCGGTGGTGAGCGAGGCGCTTTCGCTGAGCCAGCCTTCCTCCATCAGTTCGCGCACCAGCAGGCTGATGGTGGATTTGGTCAGGCCGACGGTTTCGGCCAGCGCGGCGCGCGACATGCCGGGGGTGCTGGCCAGCTGGCGCACCAGGGCCATGCGGTTGACTTGTTTTAGTAACTGTTGGTCGCCGGCGACGATCATGGGCGGGTTCCGGAAGAGGGTGTGGCGGCGATCATACACGAAGCTTGTCATAATAACTATGAAACCGCCGGAAGGCATAGTTCCAGCCCGGTTGGTGCGCCGATACAACAGCTTGCAGTGCGATTCGCTACGGGAATTCGTTCGATCGATTGACGAATGGAAGCGTTTCTCCGATACTGATATTGTCTAATTTGTCATATTAATGAAGTAAATTCGACATCGCACCCGGCGGGCATCACCCCGCCCTGTTTTCTGCGGCACCCCGGTAAAAAACAAGAACTACCAGCCCGTTGTTTGTGTAGGATCACGCCCGGCAGAGCAGCGCCGGTATAAATCAAAATAAGGAGATGAAGTGCGTACTTTTATGAAAACGTTTTCAAAGCCGCCGCGCCAGCGCCGCCTGATCAGTCTGGCGGTGGCGGGTGCCTGCGCCACGTTCGGCAGCGTCCACGCGCAGGACGCCACCAGCAACAATTCGACCGACAGCATGACCAGCGGCCCTTCGGTGGTGGTGACCGGCATCCGCGCCAGCCTGCAGTCGACCATGAACATGAAGCGCAACGCCGACGGCATCGTCGACGGCATTGTGGCGGACGATATCGGTAAATTCCCCGACACCAACCTGGCAGAATCGTTGCAAAGGATTTCAGGCGTTTCCATCGACCGCAGCAACGGCGAAGGGCAGAAGGTCACCGTGCGCGGCCTCGGCCCGGACTTCAACCTGGTGCTGTTGAACGGCCGCCAGATGCCGACCACCGACCTGAGCGACCTGTCCGGCCGCTCGTTCGACTTCTCCAACCTGGCGTCGGAATCGATCTCGCAGTTGCAGGTCTACAAGACCGGCCGCGCCGACAGCCCGACCGGCGGCATTGGCGCCACCATCAACGTCATGACCGCGCGTCCGCTGGACAACCCGGGCATGCGCGCCAGCATCGGCGCCAAGGCGGTGCACGACACCTCCAACAACAATGTGCCGGACATGCACAAGGGCAGCAAGGTCACGCCTGAAATCTCCGGCATTTACAGCAACACCAGCGCCGATGGCCGCTTCGGTGTCGCCATCAGCGCCAGCTACCAGGAACGCGATTCCGGCTTCAGCAAGGCTGGTAGCGCTAACGGCTACCAGGGACCGTTCCGCGGCTCCGACACCACCGAAGGCACGACGCTGCCGCAGCCTGGCCAGCCGGGCGCGCAGAACATCACCAACCGTCCGGGCCAGAACGACCTCTACCAGATCCCGCAGAACTTCGGCTACGGCGTCAACGCCATCCAGCGTCAGCGCACCAACGGCCAGCTGGTGCTGCAGTTCCGCCCGGTCAAGGAGCTGACCTCGACGCTGGATGTGACTTACTCGGAAAACAAGGTGCAGACCAAGCGTAACGAGCTGAGCGTGTGGTTCGGCCAGACGCCGACCTCGACCAGCAGCTGGCCGAGCGGCCACGTGGTGTCGCCGATCACCTACCAGGAAGTCTACAAAACCCCGCAGGACATCTCGGTAGTGGGGGGCGACTATGCCACCAAGACCAAGAACCAGTCGATCGGCTTCAACACCGTGTGGAAAGCCACGCCGGACCTGCGCCTGGAGTTCGACGCCCACCACTCGACCGCCGAGTCCGGCGCAGACAGCCCGTTCGGCACCGAGAACAACCTGTCCAACGCCAGCTTCAGCCGCGGCACCACCAAGGTGGACTACAGCACCGAACTGCCGGTGGTCAGCATGCCGCTGGCCGACCTGGTCAACCAGCCGATCCAGGCTGCCGGTTCTTGGTTCCACAACAGCTGGCAGAAGGCCACCGTCAACCAGGCGCAGGCCAAGGGTAGCCTGAAGCTGCTGGAGGCGTCCGACCTGAACTTCGGCGTCAGCTACACCGACTCGAAGAACCGTTCGACCTACTCCAACGTGCAGAACAACACCTGGGGCGGCGCCACCAAGCCGTCGGACTACCCGGCTAGCATCTTTGTGGCCAGCCCGCTGAGCTCCTACTTCGAGGAATTCGGCGGCCATAACTCGGCGGCACTGTACCCTTACCTGTACAGCTTCGACTTCGCCAAGCTGCGCGAGATCACCGCCAAGGCCACCGGCAACGCCGCCGGCTACCTGCCGAACTTCGCCAGCGCCGACACCGACCGCCTGCTGCAGGAGAAGTCGACCTCGGCCTACGTGTCGTTCGGCACGGACTGGGACACGGCGATTCCGTTCCGCTCGACTGTTGGCCTGCGCTTCGAGCGTACCAAGGTCACGTCGGTGGCGCAGATCCTGCCGGGCACGGCGGTGAAATGGGAGTCGCAGAACGAATTGCCGCTGGTCTTCGCGGGCAAGGAATACTCCACCAAGGAGTCCAGCTACAACAACGTGCTGCCTAGCCTGAACCTGGACGTCGACGTGCGCAAGGACATGAAGGTACGCGCCAGCGCCGGCGTCACCATCGGCCGTCCGCGTTACGACCAGCTGCAAGGCGGTCTGACGCTGGGCACCATCGCCAATGTGTTCACCGGCGGCACGGCGTCGATCGGCAATCCGGAACTGAAGCCGGTCAAATCGAAAAACCTGGACCTGTCATGGGAATGGTATTACGACCAGCAAAGCGTGTTGTCGTTGGCCGCCTTCCACAAGAAGATGGACAATTACGCCGGCCAGACGGTCACCCCGCAGTCGCTGTACGGCTTGCACACCCCGATTGGCGGCGCCTACTACAACGCCGCCATCGCCTCGGGCTGCTCGGCAGCCGATACCAACTGCCTGCGCAATTACATCCTGACCAACTTCAGGAACAGCCCGGGCGTGGAGTACCTCGGCGTCAAGTCGGACGGCAACCTCGATGGCAAGATCACCGGCCTGCCGACCGACCCGCTGATGAACTTCCTGGTGACCTCGTACGCCAACCAGAAGTCGGCCACCGTCAAGGGCGCCGAGCTGAACGTGCAGCACATGTTCGGCCGCAGCGGCTTCGGCGTCCAGGCCAACTACACCTGGGTCAGCTCGCCGACCAAGTATGACAACGCCAACACCAACGACCAGTTCGCCATTCTGGGCCTGAGCAATTCGGCCAACCTGGTGGGTATCTACGAGGATGCCAAATGGTCGGTGCGCGTGGCCTACAACTGGCGCGACAAGTTCCTGGCCTCGACCGTGGACGGCGGCAGCCGCGCTTCGCCGGTGTACACTGACAGCTATGGACAAACCGACGTCAGCATCGGTTACAACGTCAACCAGAACCTGAGCCTGCAAGCCGAGGTGATCAACCTGACCAATTCCACCCAGCGTCAGTTTGGCCGCACCGAGGCGGCGACCATGAATGTGACGCAGGGCGGTCCGCGTTATATGCTGGGCGCGCGCTACAAGTTCTAAGCGGTTTTTCCGGCGCCGGCCGGAATCCATGCCGGGCAGTTGTTCCGGCGTTCCATGGGTTCCGGCCTGGCCGGAACGACGGAGGTAACCACAGGCCGTCGCGCGAGCGACGGCCTTTTTCATGAAAGCCGAGTGTGCAACAGATAGCCGAAATCGATTGCGAACGCAGCCTGCAACTGCGCGGCGACGGCAGCCGGGCGCTGCCCGACGACATCCTGGCCGCGACCACGCCGCTGGTGTTGCGCGGCCTGGTGGCCGACTGGCCGCTGGTGCGCGCGGCGCGCCAGTCGGCGCACGCGGCCGACGCCTACCTGCGCCGCTTCTACCGCGACGCCACCGTGCTGGCCACGTCGGCGCCGCCCGCGACTGGCGGCAGGATTTTCTATAACGACGACCTCAGCGGCTTCAACTTCAGCGCGCAAATGGTGCGGTTCGACCAGGTGCTCGACGCGCTGCGCGCCCATCTCGACCATCCGCAACCGCCGACGCTGTACGTCGGCTCGACCACCGTCGACACCTGCCTGCCCGGCATGCGCGGCGAAAACGATCTCAACTTCGGCGCGCGCGATCCGCTGGCCAGCATCTGGATCGGCAACCGCACCTGCGTGCCGGCCCATTACGACCTGCCGGACAATCTGGCCTGCGTGGCGGCCGGCCGCCGCCGTTTCACGCTGTTCCCGCCGGAGCAGCTGAAAAACCTGTATATCGGGCCGCTGGACTTCACGCCGGCCGGGCAGTCGGTCAGCCTGGTCGATCCGCAGGCGCCGGACCTGGCGCGCTTCCCGCGCTATGCCGAGGCGCTGGCGCAGGCGCAGACGGCGCTGCTGGAGCCGGGCGACGCGCTGTTCATCCCCAGCATGTGGTGGCATCAGGTGGAGGGGCTGGAACCGTTCAATATCCTGATCAACTACTGGTGGCGGCAGTCGCCGGCGTGGATGGACACGCCGTTCAACACCTTGCTGCAGGCGCTGCTGACGCTGCGCGAGCTGCCGCCGGCGCAGCGCGCGGCGTGGCAGGAAATGTTCCGCCACTACGTGTTCGACAGCGACGGCAGCGAGGCTGCGCATATTCCGCCGGCCGCGCGCGGCGTGCTGGCGCCGCTGGACGCGGCCGGCGCCCGCGCGCTGCGCGCCCAGGTGCTGAACCGTCTGAACCGTTAGCCGCCTTGCCGGCCCGCTGCAACCGCGCCAGCAGGCGCGGTTTTTTATGCGCCGGTGCTGTGCACTGATCCTGATGATATTTGGTCTTTTGCTAATGTCGTCGTGTAAAACCCGGTTCACGTTTTCACATTAAAACAACAAAAATATGGCAGATAGTTACCAAGACCATAAAAAATCCATATTTTTACTTTGTGAGGCTGGCAATATTGTGCGAAATTGCGGCCTAGACGTAGAAAGTGACAGTTGTTAAGAAACCGCTGCACTAAGAAGCGCAAAGAGAAATCACTTCAGGGAGCACTTTTGAATCACACCATTAAGAAAAGCGCCATCGCTATGGCGCTGGGTTTGGCATTTTCGCAACATTCGGTAGCCCAGGAAGCGGCTGCGGAAGCAAAGATCCAACGTGTTGAAATCACCGGTTCCAGCATCAAGCGGACCGAAACTGAAGCGGCCGGCTCGGTCCAGGTACTGACCCGCGACGATATCGCGCGTACCGGCGAGACCACCGTGCTGGGCATTCTGAATTCGTCGGCTGCGGTCGGCATTTCCAGCAACTCCGCGACCGCCAGTTCGGGCGGCTTCGCCACCGGTTCGTCCAGCGTCGGCATGCGCGGCCTGGGCAAGGTTGCTACGCTGGTGCTGGTCAACGGCCAGCGCGTGGCGCAATACGGCCTGTCGGACAATGGCCGCCAGGCGTTCACCAACCTCGACGCGATTCCGTCGGCAGCGGTGGAGCGCATCGAAATCCTGAAAGACGGCGCTTCGGCCATCTACGGCTCGGACGCGATCGCCGGCGTGATCAACATCATCCTGATGAAGGACTTCGTGGGCGCCAAGATCAGCGCTAACTACAAGGAGTCGGAAAACTTCAAGGACCAGCGCAACCGCAACGTCTCCGGCATCATCGGCTGGGGTGACATCGACACCAACGGCTTCAACACCTACCTGACCTACGAAGGCTACAAGGCCGACGGTTTCTCGACCGGCGACCTGCGCAGCAACGTGCCGGACTGGCACCGCCTGACCCCGGGCCGTTCGACCTGGGATGCGCTGAGCTCGTACTCGCCGACCGGCAACTACTACCAGAGCGCGACCAACATCACCGCCGCACCAGGCTGCCCGGCCGGCGCCATCGATCCTAGCGACAAGCTGTGCAAGTACGACCTGCTGCCGACCACCGGCCTGCAGACCGACGCCAAGCGTTACGCCATCGCCAGCAACACCCACTTCCGCATCGGCAAAGCGATCGACGCCAACTTCGAGATTACCAACTCGGGCGCCAGCAACGACTACATCGTGTCGCCATTCGCGCTGGGTTCGACCACCACGCCCTACACGTGGTACGACGCGGTCAACGGCAACATGGTCGGTCCGTTCTACTATCCGAAGCTGCCGGTGGGCCACCCGAACAACCCGTTCTCCGTGCCGGTCGAGTACCGCGCCCGCTTGATGGACACCGGCAACGGCTTCAACTTCAACCGCGCCGAGTCCGAACAGACCCGGGTGATGCTGACCCTGGCAGGCGACGTCGCCGGCTGGGACTGGAAATCGTCGAGCGGCTACATGACCTCGAAGGCGACCAAGTCGACCCGCGGCACCAGCGCTGCCGGTTACACCAACGCCATCGTCAACGGCACCTACAAGTTCGGCCAGCAAAACGACGTGGCCCTGCTGGAATCGATGTACCCGACCCGCGCCACCGTCGGTGAATCGAAGACCGCCTTCTTCAACGCCGTGGTGTCGGGCGAAGTGATGCAACTGCCGGCCGGCCCGCTGAGCGTTGCGGTCGGCACCGATATCCGTCGTGAGCACTACCAGATGGCGGCCTCGGACAATGTGCTGCGCGGCGAGCTGGTCGGCGTTGCCGGCCTGCAGGTTGACGACAAGATGGACCACTACGCGCTGTTCACCGAAGCCACCATTCCGGTGGTTAAGCGGGTCGAGCTGAGCGCCGCGCTGCGCGCCGACAAGTCGAGCAACAGCGAGGTGCACTACTCCCCGAAAGCCGGCCTGCGCATCAACGCCAGCGACAGTCTGCTGCTGCGCGCCACCGTGTCGGGCGGCTTCCGCGCGCCGAACATCGTCGAAACCGGTAACGGTCTGGGCCGCGGTTCGTTCGCCTCCAACACCGTCGATCCACGCCGCTGCGCGACCGCCAGCACGCTGAACAACCTGGTGCAGAACGCCCCGGGCGCCACGACGGTCGACAAGACCCAGGCCAACACGCTGCGTAACGCCGATTGCAACTTCAGCCTGACCACCTTCGTTGCCTCGAACAAGGACCTGAAGCCGGAAACCTCGCGTTCGATCACCGCCGGTTTCGTGTTCGAGCCAGTCAAGAACTGGACCATGGCGCTGGACTACTTCCACATCGAGCGCAAGAACGAAATCACCACCCGCAACATCGCGGATGTGCTGGCCGGTGAAGACAGCCTGCCCGAAGGCCGCCTGATTCGTATCGACAACACCATCTCGGACAACCAGTTCCTGGCGCTGGTCAACAAGTACGCACCGGGCAACACCGTCAACTTCGGCGGCGTCGGCGCGATCGGCCTGTTGTACAACCCCTACGTCAATACCGGCAAGACCCGCGCTTCCGGCTTCGACTTCGACGCATCGGGCCGCTTCAACACCGATCTGGGCCAGGTTCGTCTGAAACTGGAAGGTAACTACCTGTGGAAGTACCAGGAGTACAGCCTGACCAAGAACGCCTACGGCGACAACATGGCCGGCAACTACGACATGGGTTCGCGCCTGAAAACCAAGCTGCGCGCCAGCCTGAAGAATGGCAATTTTGACCACGGCATGACGGTGAACTACGCTAGCGGCTACAGCAACAATAACGAAGCTGCGCCGACCTACTGCGTTACCAACAAAGTTGCGGCGGCCTATATGGACACCTGCGGCCACGTTGGCAGCAATACCACGGTCGACTACAACCTGACCTACAGCGGTATCAAAAATACCAAGCTGAGCCTGTTCATCGACAATCTGTTCGAACAGGACGCGCCGGTGCAATGGCGCCAGGGCTACACCGACAGCGGCTACCAGTTCCGCCGTATCGGCCTGACCGCTTCCTACTCGTTCTTCTGATCGCGTAGTCAGCCGACTGAAAGACCAGGCCGCGTGCCTGGTCTTTTTTGCCCGCGCGGGGCGGCGGTAGCGCGTCGATCCGGCAGGCGGCGATGGCCGCGCAAGGCGCATGGCGCCTGGCTTTGCGCGTAGTTCGGCCAGCCCGCCCGACAGGGGCGCCAAAAAACTGACATACCTCGTACTAAGTTGTTGCGTCAACCCCTAAATCAAGATACACTAGCCGGCTTCGGTATGGATTCCGTCTTTTTATGGTCCGTACTATTTTTGTAGTTCAACATATCCCCGCCCAATCGTAGGTGGGAATTGGAGAAAAAATGAGCCTTGGCCTCCTCGGTCGCAAGGTTGGCATGATGCGCATCTTCACCGATGACGGGGATTCGATCCCGGTCACCGTTGTTGACGTATCGAACAACCGTGTTGCGCAAATCAAAACTCCTGAAACTGACGGCTACACCGCAGTTCAGGTCGCATTCGGTCAACGTCGCGCTTCCCGCGTGACCAAAGCCGTTGCTGGTCACCACGCTAAAGCCGGTGTTGAAGCTGGTACTCTGCTGAAAGAGTTCCGCGTTGACGCTGCTAAAGCCGCCGAACTGAAAGCTGGCGAAGTTGTCGCCGTTTCGCTGTTCGAAGTAGGTCAGAAAGTCGACGTGCAAGGCGTGTCGATCGGTAAAGGCTACGCCGGTACCATCAAGCGTCACAACTTTGCTTCGGGTCGCCAGACCCACGGTAACTCGCGTTCGCACAACGTGCCAGGTTCGATCGGTATGGCGCAAGATCCAGGCCGCGTGTTCCCTGGTAAGCGCATGACCGGTCACATGGGTGACGTCACCACGACCGTGCAGAACCTCGAAATCGCCCGTATCGACGCCGAACGCCAGCTGCTGCTGGTCAAGGGTGCGATCCCTGGCGCCAAAAATGGCCAGGTAGTGGTTTCGCCGGCTGTCAAAGTTAAAGCAAAGAAGGGAGCTTAAACGATGGAACTCAAGCTCTTGAACGCTCAAGGTCAAGCCGCCTCTAACGTTGCCGCCGCCGATACCGTCTTCGGCCGTGACTACAACGAAGCGCTGATCCACCAGATCGTCGTTGCTTACCAAGCCAATGCACGCAGCGGCAACCGCAAGCAAAAAGACCGTGAAGAAGTCCACCACACGACCAAGAAGCCATGGCGCCAAAAAGGCACCGGCCGCGCCCGTGCTGGTATGTCGTCGTCGCCACTGTGGCGCGGCGGTGGTCGCATCTTCCCGAACTCGCCTGACGAGAACTTCACCCACAAAGTGAACAAGAAGATGTACCGCGCTGGCGTTTGCTCGATCCTGTCGCAGCTGGCCCGCGAAGACCGTCTGGTCGTCATCGAAGATCTGTCGATCGAAGCACCAAAAACCAAGCTGCTGTCGCAAAAGCTGACCGGCATGGGCTTTGACTCGGTCCTGATCATCACCGATACCGCCAACGAAAACCTGGAACTGGCTTCCCGCAACCTGCCGAACGTGCTGGTTGTCGAGCCACGTCACGCCGATCCAATGTCGCTGGTCTTCTACAAGAAGATCCTGGTGACCAAGGCTGCGCTGGCGAAGATTGAGGAGATGCTGGCATGAGCGCATTGAAATTTAGCGAAGAACGCCTGCTGAAAGTGCTGGTAGCGCCAGTGATTTCCGAGAAGGCCACCCTGGTCGCGGAAAAGAACGAGCAGATCGTGTTCCGTGTTACCACCGACGCGACCAAGCCGGAAATCAAGGCTGCCGTTGAACTGCTGTTCAAAGTCCAAGTGGAATCGGTGCAAACCGTCAACCGCGAAGGCAAGCAAAAGCGTTCGGGCGCCCACATCGGCCGCCGCAACCACACCAAGCGTGCTTTCGTGTGCCTGAAGCCAGGCCAGGAAATCAATTTCACCGAGGAGGCTAAATAATGGCACTCGTTAAGATGAAGCCAACCTCCCCAGGCCGTCGCGGCATGGTGAAGGTGGTGAACTCGGACCTGTTCAAAGGCCGTCCGTTCGCCGCCCTGGTTGAGAAAAATCGAAAACTGCTGGCCGTAACAACAACGGCCACATCACCACCCGCCACATCGGTGGTGGTCACAAGCAGCACTACCGCGTGATCGACTTCAAGCGTAACAGCAAGGACGGCATCCCGGCGAAAGTGGAACGTATCGAATACGATCCTAACCGCACCGCGCACATCGCGCTGCTGTGCTACGCCGATGGCGCCCGTACCTACATCATCGCCACCAAGGGCATGGCTGTGGGCGACACCATCCTGACCGGTTCGGAAGCGCCGATCAAGTCGGGCAACTGCCTGCCGATCCGCAACATCCCGGTCGGCACCATCATGAACTGCGTCGAAATGCTGCCGGTAAGGGTGCCCAGATGGCCCGTACCGCCGGCGCCGGCGTGGTGCTGATGGCCCGTGAAGGCACCTACGCCCAGGTTCGCCTGCGCTCCGGTGAAGTGCGCCGCGTGCACATCGAGTGCCGCGCCACCGTCGGTGAAGTCGGCAACGCCGAACACAGCCTGCGCAAGATCGGTAAAGCCGGTGCCATGCGCTGGCGCGGTGTCCGTCCTACCGTGCGCGGTGTGGTCATGAACCCGATCGACCACCCGCACGGTGGTGGTGAGGGCCGTACCGCCGCTGGTCGTCACCCAGTGTCGCCATGGGGCCAGCAGACCAAGGGTAAGAAGACGCGCAGCAACAAGCGCACTTCTTCGATGATCGTCTCGCGCCGCGGCAAGAAATAAGGATAAATCATGACTCGTTCATTGAAAAAAGGGCCGTTCTGTGACGCCCACCTGGTGAAAAAAGTCGAAGCCGCACAAGCGTCCAAAGACAAAAAGCCAATCAAAACCTGGTCCCGTCGCTCGACCATCATGCCTGACTTCATCGGCCTGACGATCGCTGTTCACAACGGCAAGCTGCACGTGCCTGTGTACGTTTCCGAGAACATGGTAGGTCACAAGCTCGGCGAATTCGCGCTGACCCGCACGTTCAAAGGCCATGCCGCTGACAAGAAGGCGAAGAAATAATGGAAACCAAAGCTATCCTCAAAGGCGTGCGCCTGTCGGACCAAAAGGGCCGCCTGGTTGCTGACCTGATCCGTGGCAAGAAAGTTGACGCTGCACTCAACATTCTGCAGTTCAGCCCGAAAAAAGGCGCCACCATCATCAAGAAAGTGCTGGAGTCGGCCATCGCCAACGCCGAGCACAACGATGGCGCCGATATCGACGAACTGTTCGTGAAAACGATCTACGTCGAAAAGGGCCCGATCCTGAAGCGCTTCACCGCGCGTGCAAAAGGTCGCGGCGATCGTATCTCGAAACAATCGTGTCACATTTATGTGACCGTCGGCAACTAAGGAGCCACGATGGGTCAGAAAATTCATCCAACTGGTTTCCGCCTGGCGGTAACCCGTAACTGGGCTTCGCGTTGGTACGCTGGCAATGGTAACTTTGCCACCATGCTGAACGAAGACCTGAAAGCACGTACCTTCCTGAAAGCTAAGCTGAAGAACGCTTCGGTCGGCCGCATCGTCATCGAGCGTCCAGCCAAGAACGCGCGTTTCACCATCTACAGCTCGCGTCCAGGCGTGGTCATTGGTAAAAAAGGCGAAGACATCGAAGTACTGAAGTCGGCGCTGACCAAGATCATGGGTGTGCCGGTGCACGTCAACATCGAAGAGATCCGCAAGCCAGAGATCGATTCGCAGCTGATCGCCGACTCGATCGCGCAACAGCTGGAAAAGCGCATCATGTTCCGCCGCGCCATGAAACGCGCGATGCAGAACGCCATGCGTCTGGGCGCCCTGGGCATCAAGATCATGTCGTCCGGTCGTCTGAACGGCATCGAGATCGCCCGTACCGAATGGTATCGCGAAGGCCGTGTGCCACTGCACACGCTGCGCGCTGACATCGACTACGGCACCTCGGAAGCTTCGACCACCTACGGCATCATCGGCGTCAAGGTGTGGGTCTACAAGGGTGACCGCTCGCCGACCGGCGAAGCCCCGGTGATCGATACCCCGCCAGACGAGAAAAAGCCACGTGGCCCACGTCGTGAAGACGGCAAGCCAGCTGGCCGTCCACGCCCGGCTGGTGCCGGTGGCGCCCGCCGCGCTGCTAAGCCAGCCGAGAAAGCAGGAGAATAATCATGCTGCAACCAGCACGCAGAAAGTATCGTAAAGAGCAGAAAGGCCGTAACACCGGCATTTCGCACACCGCCGGCACCAACGTGTCGTTCGGCGAATTCGGTCTGAAGGCAGTTGCCCGTGGTCGTATCACGGCACGCCAAATCGAGGCAGCACGTCGCGCCATGACCCGTCACATCAAACGTGGCGGCCGTATCTGGATCCGCGTCTTCCCGGACAAGCCGATTTCGAACAAGCCTGCCGAAGTCCGTATGGGTAACGGTAAGGGTAATCCGGAATACTACGTCGCTGAAATCCGCCCAGGCAAAGTCCTGTACGAGATGGACGGCGTAGGCGAAGAACTGGCGCGCGAAGCATTCCGCCTGGCCGCTGCCAAACTGCCACTGGCGACCACCTTCGTGGTCCGTCAAGTTGGTCAATAACAGGAGTGAATTATGAAAGCATCTGAACTCCGCGGCAAAGACCAGGTAGCTCTGCAGAAAGAGCTGAATGACCTGCTGAAGGCACAATTCGGCCTGCGTATGCAAATCGCTACGCAACAGCTGAGCAACACCTCGCAGCTCAAGAAGGTACGTCGCGATATCGCACGCGTAAAAACGGTATTGAACACGAAGGAAGCAAAATGACCGAGCAAGTAAAGCTGAAGCGCACGCTGATCGGTAAAGTTGTGTCCGACAAGATGGACAAAACCGTTACCGTTCTGATCGAACGTCACGTGAAGCACCCTCTGTATGGCAAGATCATCGTTCGTTCGGCCAAGTACCACGCCCACGACGAGACCAACCAGGTGAAAGCCGGTGATACGGTGGAAATCGCCGAAGGTCGCCCGATCTCCAAAACGAAGGCATGGACCGTGACCCGTGTGGTGCAAGCCGCACAAATCGTTTAATTGAAGCGATGTCCGCCTGGGGCCGCACGCAAGTGTGGCGCCGGGCGGCGTTTTTCAATTAGTTCTTGCAAGCCCGCGAGTTGTATGTAATACTCGTGGGCTTCGTTCATGTAACGCCGCAAAGTGTCTGGCCACAGACGCTGAACCGTGCGGTCAGTAGCAGTTCGAAGGTCAAGCACCCAAGCAGCGGGGCCAGCAGGCTCTTCTGGCGGGACCAAGACTGACCGTTAGGTCCGCATTGTGTGGATTCTTCGGCTTAAGTTGGGAAAGAGAATATTATGATTCAAACTGAAAGCCGGCTCGAAGTAGCCGACAACACCGGTGCCAAGGAAGTCATGTGCATCAAGGTGTTGGGCGGTTCCAAGCGCCGTTATGCTGGCATTGGCGATGTGATCAAAGTAACCGTCAAGGTTGCTCAGCCACGTGGCCGTGTCAAAAAAGGTGAAATTTATAACGCCGTGGTAGTGCGCACCGCTAAAGGTGTTCGCCGCCAAGACGGTTCCCTGGTGAAGTTCGACGGCAACGCCGCCGTGCTGCTGAACGCCAAGCTGGAACCGATCGGTACGCGTATCTTTGGACCAGTGACGCGCGAGCTGCGCACTGAGAAGTTCATGAAGATCGTGTCCCTGGCACCTGAAGTACTGTAAGGAGTCAGCAATGGATAAGATTCGTAAAAACGACGAAGTCATCGTTCTGGCCGGTAAAGACAAGGGCAAACGCGGTGTCGTTTCGCGTCGCGTAGACGCAGAACACGTTGTGGTTGAAGGCGTCAACGTCGCGAAAAAAGCGACCAAGCCGAACCCAATGACTGGCGTTCAAGGTGGTATCGTCGACAAGACTATGCCGATTCACGTGTCCAACGTGGCGTTGTTCAACGCTGCGACTGGCAAGGCAGACCGTGTTGGTTTCAAAGAAGTGGATGGCAAAAAAGTCCGCGTCTTCAAATCGTCCGGCGAAGTAGTGAAGGCTTAAGAAATCATGGCACGTCTCCAAGAATTCTATAAAGAAAAAGTCGTTGCTGACCTGACCGAGAAATTCGGCTACAAGTCGGTGATGGAAGTTCCGCGTCTGACCAAGATCACCCTGAACATGGGTGTGGGTGAGGCCATCGCCGACAAGAAAGTGCTCGAGCACGCTGTTGGCGACCTGACCAAGATCGCCGGCCAGAAGCCAGTGACCACCAAGGCCCGTAAAGCAATCGCCGGTTTCAAGATCCGCGAAGGCTATCCGATCGGCACCATGGTGACCCTGCGCGGCGCGCGCATGTACGAGTTCCTCGACCGTTTCATCACCGTGGCCCTGCCGCGCGTGCGTGACTTCCGTGGTGTGAACGGCAAGGCCTTCGACGGCCGTGGCAACTACAACATCGGTGTGAAAGAGCAGATCATCTTCCCTGAGATCGAGTACGACAAGATCGATGCGCTGCGTGGTATGAATATTTCGATCACCACCACCGCTAAGACCGACGACGAAGCGAAAGCTCTGCTCGCCGCCTTTAAATTCCCGTTCAGGAACTAAGAGATCATGGCAAAACTCGCACTGATTAACCGTGAGCTGAAGCGCGTGGCCCTGGCGAATAAATTCGCCGCCAAACGCGCCTCGCTGAAGGCCATCATTGATGACCAGTCGAAGTCGGAAGAAGAACGTTACGAAGCGCGCCTGAAACTGCAAGCGCTGCCACGTAACTCGGCGCCGACCCGCCAGCGCAACCGCTGCGCCGTCACCGGTCGTCCACGCGGCACCTTCCGTAAATTCGGTCTGGGCCGTATCAAGCTCCGTGAATTCGCCATGCGTGGTGAAATCCCGGGTATGACTAAAGCTAGCTGGTAATAGGAGAACAAGCATGAGTATGAGCGATCCTATCGCCGATATGCTGACCCGCATTCGCAACGCCCAAGGCGTGCAAAAAGCGACCGTGGCCATGCCATCGTCGAAAGTTAAAGTAGCGATTGCCAACGTCCTCAAGGACGAGGGTTACATTGAAGATTTCGCAGTCGCTGAAGATGGCGGCAAGTCGGAACTGAAAATCGGTTTGAAGTACTACGTAGGCCGTCCTGTCATCGAGCGTCTGGAGCGCGTGTCGCGTCCAGGTCTGCGCGTGTACAAAGGCAAAGACGAAATCCCTTCGGTCATGAATGGTCTGGGTGTGGCGATTGTATCGACCCCACAAGGCGTGATGACCGACCGCAAAGCACGCGCTACCGGTGTCGGCGGCGAAGTGATTTGCTACGTGGCCTAAGGAGTAAGACATGTCCCGAGTAGCTAAAATGCCTATCGCTGTGCCAGCTGGCGCTGATGTCGCCATCTCCGCACAAGCGATCACCGTCAAGGGCCCGCTGGGCGTCCTGACCCAGAGCCTGAACGGCCTGGTTAAAGTAGAAAACAACGCTGGTACCCTGAGCTTTGAGCCGTCCAACGACAGCCGCGAAGCCAACGCCATGTCCGGCACGCTGCGCGCGCTGGTCAACAACATGGTGAACGGTGTGACCAAGGGCTTCGAGAAAAAGCTGAACCTGGTTGGCGTGGGCTACAAAGCCCAGGCCCAGGGCGACAAGCTGAACCTGTCGCTGGGTTTCTCGCACCCGGTCGTGCACGCCATGCCAGAAGGCGTGACCGTGACCACCGCCACCCCGACCGAGATCGTCATCAAAGGCATCGATCGTCAAAAGGTGGGTCAGGTTGCTGCAGAAGTTCGTGCTTACCGCGCTCCGGAGCCTTACAAAGGCAAGGGCGTCCGTTATTCGGACGAAGTGGTTAAGATCAAAGAAACCAAGAAGAAGTAATTAGGGGCTGACGATGGATAAAAAGAATCTCGTCTGCGCCGCGGACGTCAAACCCGTATCAAGATCGCGCAACTGAAAGTGAACCGCCTGTCGGTGCACCGCACTAACCTGCACATCTACGCGAACCTGATCAGCCCGGAAGCCAAAGTACTGGTTTCGGCCTCGACCCTGGAAGCGGAAGTACGCGCTGAACTGGCAGGCAAATCGGGCAAGGGTGGCAACGCCGCTGCCGCCGCACTGGTCGGCAAGCGCGTAGCAGAAAAAGCACTCAAAGCCGGTATCACCGAAGTCGCCTTCGACCGTTCCGGTTTCCGTTATCACGGCCGTGTGAAGGCGCTGGCAGAAGCCGCGCGTGAAGCCGGTCTGAAGTTCTAAGGAACGATCATGGCAAAAATGCAAGCAAAAATGGCAAGCGACAAGCCGGACGACGGCATGCGCGAAAAAATGATCGCGATCAACCGCGTGACCAAAGTGGTCAAGGGTGGTCGTATCATGGGCTTCGCGGCGCTGACCGTGGTTGGTGACGGCGATGGCCGCATCGGCATGGGCAAGGGCAAGTCGAAAGAGGTACCGGTTGGTGTGCAGAAGGCAATGGAAGAAGCCCGCCGCAACCTGATCAAGGTACCGCTGAAAAACGGCACCCTGCACCACACCGTGATGGGTCGCCACGGCGCCTCGAAAGTGATGATGTCGCCTGCTAAACCAGGTACCGGCGTCATCGCTGGCGGCGCGATGCGCGCGATCTTCGAAGTGATGGGCGTGACCGACGTGGTCGCCAAATCGACCGGTTCGAGCAACCCGTACAACCTGGTTCGCGCCACGCTGGACGGCCTGGCCAAACTGCACACTCCGGCTGACATCGCTGCCAAGCGCGGCAAGTCGGTCGAAGAGATCCTGGGTTAAGGTGAACGACATGACTACGAAAACCGTCAAAGTACAACTGGTGAAGGGCCTGATCGGCACCCGTCAAGACCACCGCGCCACCGTGCGCGGCCTGGGCCTGCGTCGTGTCAACTCGGTTGCCGAGCTGCAGGACACCCCATCGGTACGCGGCATGATCAACAAAGTGTCGTATCTCGTTAAAGTAGTTGCGTAAGCCCCGGCTTACTCACGGAGAAATCATGGAACTGAATACCATTCAACCAGCCGAAGGCGCCAAGCACTACAAGCGTCGCGTCGGCCGCGGTATCGGCTCCGGCCTGGGTAAAACCGCGGGCCGCGGCCACAAGGGTCAAAAATCGCGTTCGGGCGGCTTCCACAAAGTCGGCTTCGAAGGCGGTCAGATGCCTCTGCAACGTCGTCTGCCTAAGCGCGGTTTCAAGTCGCTCAACGCCACCTTCAAAGCTGAAGTGCGTCTGTCCGACCTGAACAACCTGGCTGTGGGCGAAGTCGACATCCTGGTGCTGAAACAAGCTGGCGTACTGAGCGTGCTGGCACGCGACGTGCGCGTCATTCTGTCCGGCGAGATCACCAAAGCGGTGAACCTCAAAGGCCTGAAAGTGACCGCTGGCGCGAAAGCCGCCATCGAAGCAGCCGGCGGCTCGGTAGCCTGAGCCCCCGCACACAGCTGATCGGAGCGAAAATTGGCGACTAATCCACAATTGGCAAAAAGTGCAGCAGCTGGTTTCCCCTGGGGCCGGCTCTGGTTCCTGCTTGGCGCATTGGTGGTTTATCGTATCGGCGCTCACATCCCGGTTCCCGGGATCGATCCGGTACGATTGGCAGAGCTGTTCAAGTCGCAAGAGGGCGGCATCCTGGGCATGTTGAACATGTTCAGCGGTGGCGCGCTCTCGCGCTTTACGGTCTTTGCGCTCGGCATCACGCCTTACATCTCGGCCTCGATCATCATGCAACTGGTGTCGATCGTCTCGCCGCAGATGGAAGCGCTGAAAAAAGAGGGCGAAGCAGGCCGCCGCAAGATCACCCAGTACACCCGTTATTTCACGGTGGTGCTGGCGCTGTTCCAGGCGTTCGGCATTGCCGTCGCGCTGGAGTCGCAGCAAGGTCTGGTGCTGGATCCAGGCATTGCCTTCCGTTTCGTGACGGTCGTTACGCTGTTGACCGGCACCATGTTCGTGATGTGGTTGGGCGAGCAGATTACCGAGCGCGGTCTCGGTAACGGCATCTCGATCATCATCTTCGCAGGTATCGTGGCCGGCTTGCCGGGCGCGCTGGGTGGCCTCGGCCAGTCGGTGTCGACCGGTCAGATGGGCGCGCTGTCGGCGATCATCATCATGATCCTGGTGGTGGCGGTAACGTTCCTGGTGGTATTCGTGGAACGTGGCCAACGCAAGATTCTGGTCAACTATGCGAAACGCCAGGTGGGTAACAAGATTTACGGTGGACAAACGTCGCACCTGCCATTGAAGTTGAACATGGCCGGCGTGATCCCACCGATCTTCGCTTCGTCGATTATCTTGTTCCCGGCAACGATCGTGGGCTGGTTCACGACGGGCGCCGACACGGCCAACCCGGTCGTCCGGTTCCTGAAAGATTTGGCTGCATCGATGGGGCCAGGCGAGCCCATCCACGCACTGTTGTACGCCATTGCGATCGTGTTTTTCTGTTTCTTCTATACAGCGCTGGTCTTCAACAGCAAGGAAACAGCGGATAACTTGAAGAAGAGCGGGGCCTTTGTGCCAGGGATTCGTCCCGGTGAGCAGACTGCCCGTTACATCGACAAGATTCTGACCCGATTGACACTGGCTGGCGCCATCTACATCACTCTGGTGTGTTTGTTGCCGGAATTCATGCAAGCCGAGTGGAAGGTACCGTTCTATTTTGGTGGTACTTCTCTGTTGATTATTGTGGTTGTGACCATGGACTTCATGGCCCAAGTACAAAACTACGTGATGTCGCAGCAATATGAATCGCTGCTGCGCAAAGCAAACTTCAAAGGCGGAATTCCGACGCGATAAGCGCGGTTTCAATACACCGAATGGCAAAAGACGACGTCATACAGATGCAGGGCGAGATCCTGGAAAATCTCCCTAATGCAACATTTCGAGTAAAGCTGGAAAACGGGCACGTGGTGCTCGGGCATATTTCAGGTAAAATGCGGATGAACTATATCCGCATCCTGCCTGGCGATAAGGTGACGGTCGAACTGACACCTTACGACCTGTCCCGCGCCCGCATCGTGTTCCGGACCAAGTAAATTTAGATAATCGAACCTTAGAAGAGAGTTCATAATGAAAGTTAACGCCTCAGTCAAGCGGATCTGCCGCAACTGCAAGATCATCAAGCGCAAAGGCGTTGTTCGCGTAATCTGCGTCGAACCACGTCATAAACAGCGTCAAGGTTAATAACCGTTATTTATCGAGGAATAACGAATGGCACGTATTGCAGGGGTTAATATCCCAAATCACCAGCACACCGTTATCGGCCTGACGGCCATCTACGGTGTAGGCCGCCCACGCGCGAAGTTCATCTGCGCGCAAACGGGCATCGCGACCAATAAAAAGGTCAAAGATCTGGACGACAGCGAACTGGAAAAGCTGCGCGATGAAGTCGGTAAATTCATCGTCGAAGGCGACCTGCGCCGCGAACTGTCCATGAACATCAAGCGTTTGATGGATCTGGGTTGCTACCGTGGTATGCGTCACCGCAAGGGCCTGCCGGTCCGCGGTCAGCGCACCCGCACCAATGCACGTACCCGCAAGGGCCCGCGCAAAGCCGCTCAATCGCTCAAGAAATAATCTAGGGAAATCACATGGCTAAGCAACAAAGCAGCGCAGCAGCAGCTCGCGTACGCAAGAAGGTCAAGAAGAACGTTGCCGAAGGTATCGCACACGTTCACGCTTCCTTCAACAACACCATCATCACCATCACCGACCGTCAGGGCAATGCGCTGTCGTGGGCGACCTCCGGTGGTGCTGGCTTCAAGGGTTCGCGTAAATCGACCCCGTTCGCAGCGCAGGTTGCTGCTGAAGCCGCTGGTAAAGTCGCGATCGAATGCGGCGTGAAGAACCTGGAAGTGCGCATCAAGGGCCCAGGCCCAGGCCGTGAATCGGCTGTGCGCGCGCTGAACAACCTGGGCATCAAGATCACCGAGATCCAGGACGTTACGCCAGTGCCGCACAACGGCTGCCGCCCTCCAAAGCGTCGCCGTATCTAATGGCCGGGCCGGCTGCGCCGGCCTCGCTGTTACACAATAAAGCTGGTGCAGGAAGCCGGAGACGGCTATACTGCCCGGCTATTGTCGTCTGTCATCATGGCAGGCTTCGCCACCGTCTGGCTCATTGCAGACCAGACTAGCGTTCACCCGCGTGGGTCGGAACGTCATTATTTTAAAAGGAAAGCACCGTGGCACGTTATATCGGACCAAAAGCAAAACTCTCCCGCCGTGAAGGCACTGATCTGTTCCTGAAAAGCGCCCGTCGCTCGCTGGACAGCAAATGCAAACTGGACGTAAAACCAGGTCAGCACGGCGTCAAGTCGGGCGCCCGTACCTCGGACTACGGCAACCAGCTGCGTGAAAAACAAAAAGTTAAACGTATGTACGGCGTGCTGGAACGTCAGTTCCGTCGCTACTTCGCAGAAGCTGATCGTCGCAAAGGCAACACCGGCGAAACCCTGCTGAAGCTGCTGGAAGCCCGCCTGGACAACGTCGCCTACCGCATGGGCTTCGGCTCGACCCGCGCTGAAGCGCGTCAGCTGGTATCGCACAAAGCCTTCACCGTGAACGGCAACGTGGTCAACATCGCTTCGTACTCGGTCAAAGTCGGCGACGTCATCGCCGTGCGCGAAAAAGCCAAGAAACAAGTGCGTATCGTGGAAGCGCTGTCGCTGGCGGAACAAGTCGGCATGCCAGCCTGGGTGTCGGTGGATGCCAAGAAAATGGAAGGCACTTTCAAGTCCCTGCCAGAGCGTAACGAAATCGCTAACGACGTCAACGAATCGCTGATCGTCGAGCTGTACTCGCGTTAATTGACGGTATAACCGTCACCCCCGCGCAGGCGGGGGCCCAATTTATCGTAAGCCCGCCCGCTCATTCGAGTGGGCGTTTTCACTAATGCCATCAGCCTTATCGGCTTAACGCGCCGAGGGTATTGAAAAGGACATTTCATGCAAAACAGTTTGTTGAAACCACGTATTATCGATGTAGAAACCCTGGGTGCCGGCCACGCTAAAGTCGTGATGGAACCGTTTGAACGTGGCTACGGTCACACCCTGGGCAACGCGCTGCGTCGCGTGCTGCTGTCGTCGATGATCGGCTACGCGCCGACCGAAGTGACCATCGCCGGTGTGGTGCACGAGTACTCGTCGCTGGACGGCGTGCAAGAAGACGTGGTGGACCTGCTGCTGAACCTGAAGGGCGTGGTGTTCAAAGTGCACAACCGCGACTCCGTCACGCTGACCCTGAAGAAAGAAGGCGAAGGCGCCGTGCTGGCCTCGGACATCGATCTGCCGCACGACGTGGAACTGATCAACCCGGACCACGTGATCGCCCACCTGACCGCCGGCGGCAAACTGGACATGCAGATCAAGGTCGAAAAAGGCCGCGGCTATGTGCCAGGCAACGTCCGTCGCCTGTCGGAAGACACCAACAAAACCATCGGCCGCATCATCCTGGACGCCTCGTTCTCGCCAGTGCGCCGCGTGTCGTACTTCGTTGAGTCGGCCCGTGTCGAACAGCGTACCGACCTGGACAAGCTGATCATCAACATCGAAACCAACGGCGTGATCTCGCCGGAAGAGGCGATCCGTCAATCGGCGCGCGTGCTGGTCGATCAGCTGAATGTGTTCGCTGCGCTGGAAGGCACCGAAGCTGCCGCGGAAGCGCCATCGCGCGCACCGCTGGTCGATCCGATCCTGCTGCGTCCAGTCGACGACCTGGAACTGACCGTGCGTTCGGCCAACTGCCTGAAAGCAGAAAACATCTACTACATCGGCGACCTGATCCAGCGCTCGGAAAACGAACTGCTGAAGACCCCGAACCTGGGTCGCAAGTCGCTGAACGAGATCAAGGAAGTGCTGGCTTCCCGCGGCCTGACGCTGGGCATGAAGCTGGAAAACTGGCCGCCTGCTGGTCTGGAGAAGTAATACGATCCGTCGCTCCCGCGCAGGCGGGAGTCCATGCTGAGCATGCTCGGCATGGGTCCCGGCCGACGCCGGGACGACGGTTCTGCAGTATCGCCTTGGCATGTTGCCGGGGCGTTTCACTAAAACCGGTCCGCGCTCATAGTGAGCGATCGAAGAACTCGGATTTAAACATCATCGAAAGGAAGTACCATGCGTCACCGTCACGGCCTCCGTAAACTGAACCGTACCTCGTCCCACCGTCTGGCTATGCTGCGCAACATGACCGTCTCGCTGCTGCGTCATGAAGCCATCAAAACCACGCTGCCAAAAGCTAAAGAACTGCGCCGCGTCGTTGAGCCGATCCTGACCCTGGGCAAGACCGACACCCTGGCTAACAAGCGTCTGGCATTCGCCCGTCTGCGCGACCGCGAAATCGTAGGCAAACTGTTCTCGGAACTGGGCCCACGTTTTGCCAACCGCAACGGCGGCTACCTGCGCATCCTGAAAATGGGTTTCCGCGTTGGCGACAACGCTCCAATGGCTTACGTTGAGCTGCTGGACCGTCCAGAAGTCACCGCCATCGAAGACGCACCAACCGCTGAGTAATCAGCCGGTCGTCCCGTCGCACTGAAAGCCAGGCCTAGCCTGGCTTTTTTTCGTCCGTAGCTTGGTAAATCCAGGTTAATTACCTGTATTTCATTGACTTAAAAATGAGAATCGTTATCATTCCTGTTTCGATGAAAGCAACCTACACGGGGAAATGATGGACAAGCAGTTGAAGATGAAACACCTGGCCGTGCTGATCGGCCTGGCGCTGCCGCTGCTGGCGCAGGCGGACGATGACAGCGCGGTGCTGCCGACGGTGCAGGTGACGTCGCAAAAGCTCGGCGATACCAGCTACACGGCCGCCAAGGCCAAGGGCGCCACGCCGCTCGACCTGTCGCTGCGCGATACGCCGCAGTCGGTCAGCGTGGTGACGCAGCAGCGCATCGAAGACCAGGGGCTGCAGACTGTCACCGACGTGGTCAACAACGTGGTCGGCATTTCCGTCAACCAGTATGAAACCAACCGCGCCGGCTTCACCGCGCGCGGCTTCGACATCGACAACTTGCAGATCGACGGCGTGCCGACCACCTGGGCGCAATCGTGGTCGTCGGGCGAAGTGGCCAGCACCCTGGCGCTGTACGACCGCGTGGAAGTGGTGCGCGGCGCCACCGGCCTGATGACCGGCGCCGGCAACCCGTCGGCGTCGATCAACCTGGTGCGCAAGCGCGCCACCAGCAAGGAGCTGACCGGCTCGGCCGAGATCGGCGTCGGCAACTGGAGCGCGCGCCGCGCCCAGGTCGACGTCTCGACGCCGCTGAGCCAGGACGGTTCGGTGCGTGGCCGCGTGGTCGGCGAATACACCGACGCCGACAGCTGGGTCGACCTGCTGAGCAACAAGAGCAAGACCATCTACGCCACCGTGGAAGCCGACCTGACGCCATCGACCGTGCTGGACGTGGGCTTCAGCCGCCAGGAAAACGACGTCAAGGGCCCGAACTGGGGCGGCCTGTCGTACTGGTACACCAACGGCAACCTGACCAACTGGGACGTCTCGAAGACCTCGGCCGCCGGCTGGACCCGCTGGAATACCTCGTTCAACAGCGCCTTCGCCAATCTGGCGCACACCTTCGACAACGGCTGGAAGCTGACCGCCAGCGTGGCCCGTGGCGACCGTCGCGGCGATTCGCAACTGCTGTACCTGTTCGGCTATCCCGACGCGGCCACCGGCACCGGCATGTTCCCGTTCGCCGGCGCCTACCTGACCCGCACCAAGCAGGACAACGCCAACCTGGAGCTGTCCGGTCCATTCCAGCTGGGTGGCCGCAAGCACGAGGCGGCGTTCGGCTATATGTACTCGAAGGCGGACTTCACTTCGGACCGTCGTCCGGAAGGCGCGCTGGCCGACACCGGCAACTATAATAACTGGAACGGCGCCGCCTATCCGGAGCCGACCTGGGGGGCCGCGACCTTCTACGAGCAAAGTGTGACCAGGCAGGACGCTGTGTATGGCGTGGCACGCTTCTCGATCACCGATCCGCTGAAACTGATCGTTGGCGCCCGCGTCACCAACTACAAGAAAACCGGCCAGGTGGTCGGCAGCAGCGCCTACGAGGTGAAGAACGATAACGAGATCACCCCGTATGCCGGCTTGGTCTACGACATCAACAACACCTACTCGGCCTATGCCAGCTACACCAGCATCTTCCAGCCGCAGAACTATAAGGACTTCGGCGGCAAGACACTGGACCCGGTGCGCGGCAAAGCGGCGGAGGCCGGCATCAAGGGCGAGTATCTGGACGGCCGCGTCAATGCCTCGCTGGCGGTGTTCCACATCAAGCAGGACAACCTGGCGCAGGACGCCGGCACGGTGTCGCGCAACGGCGGCTTGCCGGAGGCGTACTATGTGGGCGTCGACGGCGCCACCAGCCGCGGTATCGAGCTGGAGCTGAACGGTGAACTGGCGCGCGGCTGGAACGCCAGCGCCGGCTACAGCATCTTCCGCGCCAAGGACGCCACCGGCGCCGATTTCAACAGCCTCTACCCGCGCAAGCTGTTCCGCGTCTTCACCACCTACGCGCTGCCAGGCCAGCTGAGCGGGCTGACCGTGGGCGGCGGCGTCAACTGGGAAGGCCGTACCTACACGATCGACTCGTCCGCGCCGAACTTCGCGAGCAATCAGGGCGTGATCAATCAGGACAGTTTCGCGCTGGTGAACCTGATGGCGCGGTATGACATCAGCAAAAACCTGTCGGCCCAGCTGAACGTCAACAATGTCACCGACAAGAAGCACTTCGGCATGTTCGCCGCCTATGGCGCGATCACTTACGCGGCGCCGCGCACCACGTCGCTGACGCTGAAATACAAGTTCTGACGCTAACGTAATCGGCCGGAGCCTCAGGGTTCCGGCCTTTTTTTCTGAGGAGAACCCATGCGCGCCTTCTGGACCTTGGTACACCGATATCTCGGCCTGCTGACTGCGGGCTTTTTGTTTATTAGCGGCGTCACCGGCGCCATTATTTCGTGGGACCACGAGCTGGACGACCTGCTCAACCCGCACCTGATGGAGGCCCACACGCCCGGCACGCCGCAGCCATCGCTGGAACTGGCCAGGCAGGTGGAGGCGCGCTACCCGCAGGTGCTGGTGTCCTTCATCCCGATCCAGATCGAAAAGGGCGAGGCGATTGCATTCGGCGTGTCGCCGCGTGTCGATCCGGCCACCGGCAAGCTGTTTGAGCCGGGTTTTAACCAGGTATTTGTCGATCCGGTCAGCGGCGCCGAATTGGGCAAGCGTGAATGGGGCGCGGTGTGGCCGATTACCAAGGAAACGTTTGTCTCGTTCCTGTATCGTTTGCATTACACGCTGCATATTCCGGAAATGTGGGGCATCGACCGTTGGGGTTTATGGCTGATGGGCGGTATTGCCATGATCTGGGTGGTGGATAGTTTTGTGGGTTTCTATTTGACGCTGCCATTGCGCCGCAAAGAGGCCAGCAAACCATGGATGCAACGCTGGAAACCGGCGTGGAAAATACGCTGGAATGGCGGCAGTAATAAACTCAATTTCGATTTGCACCGTGCATTCAGCTTATGGACCTGGGGCTTTGCTGCTTATTTTGTCGTTTACCGCATTCTCGCTGAATCTTTACAGCGAAATATTTTATCCGGTAATGAGCAAAATATCGAAAGTCACGCCAACGCCATTCGATACCATTCCTATGGCGGAATTGCACAAGCCACATACGCCGAAAGTGCAATATGCCGGCGTGGTGGAAACCGCGACCCAGGAAGCGGCAAAACGTCAATGGGAAGAGCCGGTTGGCGCGGTGTTTTATACCAACGCGTTCAATGTTTATGGCGTGAGTTTCTATAAACCGGGCGACGATCACGGTTCCGGTGGCGTTGGTCCTGCGTACCTGTACTACGACGGCGCCGACGGCAAGCTGCTGGGCGAGCGTCTGCCATGGAAAGGTACGGCGGCGGACATCTTCGTGCAGGCCCAGTTCCCGCTGCACTCCGGCCGCATCCTCGGCCTGCCGGGGCGCATCCTGATTTCGATCATGGGCGTGGTGGTCGCCATGCTGAGTGTGACTGGCGTGATCATCTGGTGGCGCAAACGCGCGTCCCGCGTGGTCACCGCCGAGCGTCGCGCCGGCGACCTGGTCGAAGCGTAATGCCGGGTACGTGCTAAAAATTAGCACGTACCCGCTAAGTTCGAGCGTGACTTACTTTAAGCGACGCTCTCCGGCTGCCTTGAACTCGGAGCCGGCGTTCCACGTCGGCGTGTCGCCCTGGGCAATATCGAGGCCGACCTGGAACAGCAGCTGGATATCCTGCACGCCGCCGCTGAAGTCCCAGTCGGTGCGGAAGCTGTCGGTCACCTGGTGGTAATCGTGCGTGAAATAATTATTCACGACATCGGTGGCGTAGTTATCCGGCTTGTTCAAATAGCCGCTGCGCGCCTTGGTATATAAAACCGGCACGCCAGCGCGCGCCAATTCCAGGTGGTCCGCGCGATAGAAACTCCCCAGCTCGGGGCGCGAATCTTTTTCCATGACGCGGCCCTGGGCCCGGGCATATTTCTCCAGCAATCCATCGATGCTGGAATGGCCGGATGTGACGTTTTCAATTTGCCGGGTTTTGCCCCAGGCGTTAATGCCGTCGATATTAATATTGGCGACCGTGCTTTTGAGAGGATAAAGCGGATGGGCGGCGTAATATTTTGCGCCCAGCAGTCCGCGCTCTTCCGCCGTAGTGGCGATAAACAGAATGGAGCGTTTGGGTGCTTTAGGCAGGGCTTTATAGGCTTTGGCCAATTCCAGCAGCGCGGAAACGCCGGACGCATTATCCAGCGCGCCGTAATAAATCTTGCCGGTTTTCTCGTCGACGCCCAAATGGTCCCAGTGGGCGCTATAAATCACATATTCGTTTTTCAGCTTCGGATCGCTGCCTTCGATTTTCGCGACGACGTTATTCGAATTGACCGTGCGCGCGATATTGTCGATCTTGAAGTCGGCCGTGCCTTTCAGGCTGACCGGGCGGAACTCCTTGGTCAGCGCCTGTTTTTTCAGCGTGTCGAAATCGTAGCCGGCGGCTGCCATCATGGCTTTGGCCTTGTCGAGCTGAATCCAGCCAGGTACGGCTGGCGCGTCTGGATCATCGCCTTCGCGTAGCAGGCTGAATTGCTCGCTATTGCCGCCGCTGCGTACCACGTCCCATGGATAGGCGGCTGGCTTGGTTTCATGAATGATGATGGCGGCGGCCGCGCCCAGCTTGGCGGCGATCTCGTATTTATAGGTCCAGCGGCCATAGTAGGTCATGGCTTTGCCCTTGAACATGTTCGGATCGAGCTGCTCCGGGTTGCTCGGGTCAGGAATGGCCGGGTCATTGATCAGCATGAGAATGGTTTTGCCGCGCACATCGACGCCCTTGTAGTCATCCCAGCCGTATTCCGGCGCCTGCACGCCGTAGCCGACAAACACGATTTCCGAGTTGTTGACGGCGACCGTCGTTGGCTGGCTGGTCGAATGTGCAACAAAGTCATCGGCGAAGTTCAACGTCGTCTTCCGGCCGCCGATGGTGTAGCTGAAGGCAGGCGTCGGCTTCTGGCCGCGCATCGGCACCGCCTGCACCCAGCTGCCGTCCGGGTTGCCGGGCTTGAGGCCGAGCTTCTGGAATTCCTGCTGAAGATAGGCCACGGTTTGCGCTTCGCCGGCGGTGCCGGGCGCTCTGCCTTCAAAGGCGTCGGAAGCCAGGACTTTGATGTGGGCGCTCAGGTCTTGCGCGGAAATGGCGTTCAGCGCCTTGGCGGGCGCCTGGGCCAGCGCCAGGGCCGGCAGGGTGCTCAGCACCAAAATTGACAGCAGCAGGGGACGGGGAGGGGACATAGGGCGATGCTCCAGACGGTGAAAAAATTTAGTTTCGCATATATCAAGGTTTTAAGGCCGCGCTCAGGCGGGAAAAACGGCATCGGTGTACTATGCTGTTGCTCCAATGAACAGACCCTCTGAGAGAACGCCGTCATGTCCCGTTTTGCCCGCTTCACCCGATTGCTTGCACCGCTGTTGGCGCTGATCGCGCTGCTGTTGCAGCCTGCCCGTGCCGAGGAATTCCTCGATCCGTCGGAGGCGTTCAAGTTTTCCGCGCGCATGGTGGATGGACATACGATGGCGGTGACGTTCCAGATTGCCGACGGTTACTATATGTACCGTGAGCGTTTCAAGTTCAGCGCGCAGGGCGCCAGGCTGGGCGTGCCGCAGATCCCGCCAGGCAAGGTGCATTATGACGAGACTTTTGCCAAGGATGTGGAGACGTACCGCAAGAGCGTGACCATTACCGTGGCGGTGGACGGCAACGGGCCGTTCACGCTGCTGGCTGGCGGACAGGGCTGCTCCGAGAAAGGGCTGTGCTATGCGCCGCAGGATTACAAGGCTTCGTTGACGGCCGCCGGCTCGGTGCCGATTCCGGCGGCCCAAGCCGCCACCCCGGCCGCGCAAGCCGGTACGGCGGGCGCGGCGCCGAATGCCGCGACTGCTGGCGCGAGCGGCGTGACCCGGGCCGCGAGCGCTGCAAGCGACGCCGCTGCCGCCAGGCCGGCCGCGGCCAACGCCTTCCCGCCAGGCGCGGCGGGGCAGGGCGCGGTGAATGAGGGCGTCGATGGCGGCAAGGCCGCCGCGCTGACGCCGGGCGTGAAGATCTACACCATTCCCAACCCGACCGCGACCGATATCGTTCCGGCCGCGCCGCCGGCCGCGCCGGCCGCCGCTGCGCCGTCGCAAAGCGATGACGTCAACCGCTGGATCGCCGCGCTGAAGAGCGGCGACCTGCTGGTCATCGTACCCATGTTTATCCTGCTCGGCCTGGGGCTGTCGTTCACGCCGTGCGTGCTGCCGATGGTGCCCATCCTGTCCTCGATCATCGTGGGCGAAGGCGAAAAGACCAGCCGCGGCCGCGGCCTGCTGCTGTCGGTGACGTACTCGCAAGGCATGGCGATCGTCTACACCGCGCTCGGCGTGGTGGCCGGCATACTGGGCGAGGGCCTGGCGGCGGAGTTGCAAAATCCATGGGTGCTGGGCGCTTTTGCCTTGTTGATGGCCCTGCTGTCGCTGTCGATGTTCGGCTTCTACGAGTTGCAAGTGCCGGCCGCGCTGCAATCCCGCCTGAGCACGGTATCGAACCAGCAGTCCGCCGGCAAGCTGGCCGGCGTGTTTGTGATGGGCATGATTTCCGCGTTGATCGTCGGTCCCTGCGTCGGCCCGGCGCTGGTGGCCGTGCTGATCTACATTGGCCAGGCGCACGACCCGGTCATGGGCGGCTGGGCGCTGTATGCGATGGCGCTGGGCATGAGCGTGCCGCTGATCCTGGTCGGCGTGTCGGCCGGCGCGCTGCTGCCGAAGGCTGGTGCGTGGATGGACAGCGTCAAGCGCTTCTTTGGCGTGCTGATGCTGGCGGTCGGCTGGTGGCTGGTGTCGCCGGTGCTGCCGGGCGCTGTGCAGATGGGCGGCTGGGCCCTGCTGTTTATCGGCTATGGCATGTATCTGCTGCTAAACAACGGTAAATGGGTCGCAAAATCGCTGGGCGTGATCGTCGCCGTGCTGGGCCTGATGCAGCTGGTTGGCGTGGCCAGCGGCGGCCGCGATCCGCTGGCGCCGCTGGCGCACCTGACCGGCAAGGGCCACGAAACGCCGCTGGCCTTCCAGCGCGTCAAGACCGTGCAGCAGCTTGACGCCATCCTCGCGCAAACCAACGGCAAAACCGTGATGCTGGACTTTTATGCCGACTGGTGCGTGTCCTGCAAGGAAATGGAAAAATTCACCTTCGTCGATCCGGCCGTGCGTGCCCGGCTGGCCAATACGCTGCTGCTGCAAGTCGACGTCACCGCCAACGATGACGAGGACAAGGCCATGCTGAAACGCTTCGGCCTGTTCGGGCCGCCGGGCATCATCCTGTTCGACCGGCACGGCAAGGAAATCCCGAACTCGCGCGTGATCGGCTTTCAGAACGCGGCGAAGTTCGCCGCCTCCCTGTCCGTACTGAACTGATCAGCCCTGGCGCGGCGCCGGGCCGCCCCAGCCTTCATGCTGGCCGTGGCCCCAGCCGCCGCGATGGCCGTGGTGGCCATGGCCGCGACGACCGTGTTCGCCGCGCGGGCCGCGCAGGCCGTGCTCGTCAAACAGCGTCTGCTGCGCCGGATTCAGCTGGGCGTAGAAGGCCGTCACCGCCTTGACGCGGTTCTCCAGGAACGCTTCGCGTTTTTTGGTCATGTCCAGCGCCAGGTTCAGGCGCTCGGGCGCGGTCAGCTTGTCCATCCGCTTGCGCTGCGGGCGCTGGCCGTCGGGGGCGGCCGGCTTGATCGCCGCCTGATAGCTGGCCCAGGCCGATTCCTGCTGCGCGGTCAGCTTCAGCAGGTCATGCAGGCGCGCCTGGCGCTTGGCGTACATCTCGGCCATGCGGGCCTGCACCTGTTCCTTGGTCGGCTGCTGGTGCGCGCCGTGCGGGCGCTGCGCCGGGGCGCTTTCCTGGGCGTGCGCCGCGGCCATGCCCAGCACGGTGAAACCGATCAGTATGCTTTTACGTAAGATGTTCATGGTCGTTCCTTCATTGTTGAGGGTTCATCAATCGCGGCACCAGGCGTGCCGCGTTGGTAACCATATTGGCGGCCGAAGGTTGCTCTTACGTTGCTCGCATCCCGGTTTTTGTATCCAGATGTTAAGCCCCGGCTGCCATATACAAGACGATACAATTGGCGCTTGGTCTTGCATGGATAATGACGGTTATGGAACCAACATCTACTATCTTAATTGTCGACGACGACCGCGACATCCGCACCCTGCTGGCGGATTACCTGGAGTCGAACGGCTACCGCGCGCTGTGCGCGCCGGACGGCGCCGCCATGTGGAAGCTGCTGGACGAAGGCCGCCCGGAGCTGGTGGTGCTCGATCTCAACCTGCCCGGCGACGACGGCCTGACCCTGTGCCGCAAGCTGCGCGCGCACTCGACGCTGCCGGTCATCATGCTGACCGCGCGCAACGAGCCGCTGGACCGCATCCTCGGCCTGGAAATGGGCGCCGACGACTACCTGCCGAAGCCGTTCGAGCCGCGCGAGCTGCTGGCGCGCATCCGCAGCGTCCTGCGTCGCAGCAACGCCATGCCGACCGGCGCCGGCGCCGACAAGGCGCAGCAGATGAAATTCTCCGGCTGGACGCTGGACCTGACCGCGCGCCACCTGCTCAATCCGGACGGCATCGTCATCATGCTGTCGGGCGCCGAGTTCCGGCTGCTCAAGGTCTTCCTCGAACACCCGAACCGCGTGCTCAACCGCGACCAGCTGCTGAACCTGACGCAAGGCCGCGACGCCGACCCGTTCGACCGTTCGATCGACATCCAGATCAGCCGCCTGCGGCAGAAGCTCGGCGAGGATGCGCGCATGCCGCAAATCATCAAGACCGTGCGTAACGGCGGCTATGTGCTGGCCGGCCAGGTCAGCGTGGAGCCGCCAGCGTGAAAGCCTTCATCGGCTCGATGACCGGGCGCGTGTTCCTGGTCCTGCTGCTGGGCATCGTGGCTTCGGCCGCGCTGACCCAGTGGCTGGCCGTCAACGAGCGCACCCGCGCGCTGGAGCGCTACCGCGACTTCCACGCGCTTGAACGAGCCGAGCAACTGATCACCACCGCCGACGTCATGCCGGAGAGCGCGCGCCCGACCTTTCTGGTGGCGGCCGCGCGGCACCGTCAAGCTGGAGATGGGCGGCCAGCCGCAGGCGCCGGCGCTGCCGCCGACCGAATTTTCGACCGCGCTGCAACAGCGCCTCGGCGAGCGCTACCAGCTGCTGCCGCTCGACGAGCATCCGGCCGCCTGCGACCAGCCGCGCCAGACCACCACGCTGTTCGCTTCCAGCCAGTGGAAGGGCACGTGCGAAACCATGAACGTGCGCCTGTACGACGGCCAGCTGCTCAAGCTGTCGGTGCTGCCGCCGCGCCAGGCGCCGGCCTCGCCCAACAGCGAGCTGCTGTCGCTGCTGCCGTTCCTGCTGTCGATCGCCTTTCTCGCCTACTGGGTGGCGCGCATGTCGATGCGGCCGCTGAAGCGCCTGGCGCAGGCCGCCAAGGACCTCGGCAACGACATCAACCACCCGCCGGTGGTGCTCAGCGGCGCCGCTGAAATCCGCCAGGCCAGCGCCGCCTTCAACGCCATGCAGGCGCGCATCCGCCAGCACATCACGCAGCGCACGCAGATGCTGGCCGCCATCACCCACGATTTGCAGACGCCGCTGACGCGCCTGCGGTTGCGGCTGGAAAAAGTCGGCGACGACGAACTCAAGCAGCGCCTGATCGACGACCTGTCGGCCATGCAGCAAATGGTCAGGGAAGGACTGGACCTGGCGCGCAGCATGGACTCGACCGAAACCATGCAGGCGCTCGACCTCGACTCGCTGCTCGACAGCGTGTGCAGCGACGCCACCGACGTCGGCCAGCAGGTCGAGCTGCGCGGCCGCGCCGGCATGGCGCTGATGGGCCGGCCGCTGGCGATCCGCCGCTGCCTGGTCAACCTGATCGACAACGCCGTCAAGTATGGCCGCTACGCCAACGTGACGGTCGAGCGCCTGGCGGGCGCGGCGCGCATTCGTATCCGCGACGGCGGCCCCGGCATTGCGCCGGACCAGATGGCACGGGTGTTTGAACCGTTCTATCGCATCGAAACCTCGCGCTCGCGCGAATCCGGCGGCACCGGGCTGGGCCTGACCATCGCCCGCAACATCGCCGAGCAGCACGGCGCCAACCTGACGCTGGCCAACCACAAGGATGGCGGCCTGGAAGTGACGCTGGTGCTGCCGGAATACTACGCGGGCAACTGAACCACACAACGGCGAAAAACTGTGCGGGCGTAATACTGGTGCAGTTTTTCTCGGAGATACTATGCGACAATATTCCGCCCATGCATGGTGGCAATATTTTTCGACGACAAAATTATTATTAAAATGAAAAAATCTTCCCTAGCATCCCTGATCGGCGCCATCGTGGTAGTGGGCGGCGGCATCTGGTACGCCATGCACGGCGGCGACCATCCGACCACCGGCAGCCGCATGAACAACGGCCCGCAGGGACCGACCACCGTCAGCATCGTCGCGCCGCAGCGCCAGGACGTGCCGGTCACCTTGCAGGCGAACGGCACGGTCACGCCGATCAGCACGGTGGACCTGCATCCGCAAACCACCAGCACCATCGCCAAGGTGCACATCCGGGAAGGGCAGTTCGTCAAGGCGGGCGAGCTGATGTTCACGCTCGACGACCGCAGCGAGCGCGCCAACGTCGACAAGGCGCAGGCCCAGGTCGAGCGCGACCGCGCCGCGCTGGCCGACTACGAGCGCCAGTACCAGCGCGCGCTGGAACTGCTGGAGAAAAATTCATCGCCCAGGGCGCGGTGGACACGCTGAAGAGCCAGGTGGATTCGGCGCGCGCCTTGCTGCAGGCCGACATCGCCGCCGTGCGCGCCGCCAGCGTCGACGCCAGCTACACCGCGATCCGCGCGCCGATGAGCGGCCGGGTCGGCGCCATCAACGTCTATCCCGGCAGCCTGGTGCAGATGACCACGCTGCTGACCTCGGTCACGCAGCTGGACCCGATCACGGTCGCCTTCACGCTGCCGGAAACCGCGCTGGCCGGCCTGATGGCGGCGCAGCGCGCCGGCGCCGTGCCGGTGCAGGTGACGCTGGACAATTCCTCGCTGGCCGTCAACGGCAAGCTCAGCTTCATCGACAACACGGTCGATCCGGTGGCCGGCGTGATCCGCGTCAAGGCGCAGTTCGACAACAAGGACACCAGCCTGTGGCCGGGCCAGTACGTCAACACCAAGCTGATCGCGCAGGTGCTGAAAGACGCGACGGTGATTCCGCAAAACGCTATCATTAGCAATACCCGCGGCACGTTTGTGTACGCGGTGGACAAGCAGCAATCGGCCCAGGTGGTCCACATCAAGCGCTTGTACGCGTTTGGCGAGCATGCCGCCGTGTCCGGCCTCAAGGGGGACGAGCAGGTCATCGTCGACGGCAAGCAGAACCTGCGGCCGGGCGGCAAGGTGCGCATCGCCGCGGCCGACAAGCCGGCCGATGCGAAGGTTGATGGTACTAAGCAGAAAGGCTAAGCGATGAACCTTTCCGAGTTATGCATCCGCCGCCCGGTGATGGTGGTGCTGCTGTCGGCCACCCTGATCCTGGCCGGCGTGCTGTCGTACTTCTACATCCCGGTGGCGGCGCTGCCGAGCTACAACACGCCGGTGATCAACGTCTCGGCCGACCTGCCGGGCGCCTCGCCGGAAACCATGGCCTCGTCGGTGGCCTTGCCGCTGGAGAAGCAGTTCTCCACGATCGCCGGCCTGACCCTGATCACCTCGACCAACACCCTGGGCAACTCCTCGCTGACGCTGGAGTTCGACCCCAGCATCAACGTCAACGAGGCGGCGGTCGACGTGCAGGCGGCGCTGCTGCGCGCGCAGCGCCAGTTGCCGATCGAGATGACCGACCTACCGTCGTACCGCAAGGTCAACCCGGCCGACGCGCCGGTGCTGTTCATGACCATGAACTCGCCGTCGCTGAGCCTGTCCGAGCTGAACGACTACGCCGAGAACCTGGTCGCGCCTAGCCTGTCCACGCTGCCCGGCGTGGCGCAGGTGACCGTCAACGGCCAGAAGCGGTTCGCCGTGCGCATCCGCGCCAAGTCGGACCTGATGAACGCGCGCAACCTGACGCTCGATGAGTTGCAGCAAGCGATCAAGTCGGCCAACGCCAACACGCCGCTGGGCATTCTCGACGGCCCCAAGCAGACGCTGACCATCCAGGGCAACGCCCAGCTGATGAAGGCGGCCGACTACGCCGACCTGATCGTCGCCCAGCGCAACGGCGAGCCGGTGCGCCTGAAGGACGTGGCCGAGGTGCAGGACAGCTACCAGTCGACCAAGGCGGCCGGCAGCTACAACGGCGAGCGCTCGATCGTGCTGCTGGTGCAGCGCCAGCCGGACGCCAACACGGTGCAGGTGGTGGACGGCGTGCGCCGCCTGCTGCCGCAGTTCAAGGCGCAGCTGCCGGCGTCGATCAACATCAACCTGGTCAACGACCGTTCGGTGTCGATCCGCGAAGCGATCCACGACGTCAACCTGACGCTGCTGCTGACCATCTTCCTGGTGGTGATGGTGATTTTCCTGTTCCTGCGCCGCGCGGCCGCCACCTTCATCCCGGCCATCACCATGCCGATCTCGCTGCTGGGCGCGCTGGCGCTGCTGTACGCCTTCGGCTACTCGCTGGACAACGTCTCGCTGCTCGGCATCACGCTGGCGGTCGGCCTGGTGGTCGACGACGCCATCGTGGTGCTGGAAAACATCGTGCGCCACATCGAGATGGGCAAGCGGCCGCTGGAGGCGTCGCTGGTGGGCGCCAAGGAAATGGGCTTCACCATCATTTCGATTTCCGTCTCGCTGGTGGCGGTGTTCATCCCGATCTTCTTCATGCCGGGCGTGATCGGCCTGATGTTCCACGAATTCGCCGTGGTGGTGGCGCTGTCGGTGCTGGCGTCGGCGGCGGTGTCGCTGATGCTGGTGCCGATGCTGGCCAGCCGCATGCTGCCGGCCGACGCCGTCGATCCCGAGCACGACAAGGGCAACTTCCTCGGCCGCTGGTTCGAGGCCGGCTTCGGCGCGCTGCGCGACTTCTACGCGCGCACGCTCGACACCGCGCTGCGCCACCGCTACGTCGTGCTGCTGCTGGCGCTGGGCACCTTTGCGCTGACGGCGGTGCTGTACATGACCACGCCGAAAGGCTTCTTCCCGGAGGAGGACCTGGGGCAGATCCGCGTCAACACCGAGGCGGCGGAAGACATCTCGTCGGCCTCGCTGCTGGAACTGCAGGAGCGCGTGGCCACCGTCATCCGCAACGACCCGAACGTGCAGGACGTCACCTCCTTCGTCGGCGGCGGCAACACCGGCCGCATGTTCCTGGTGCTCAAGCCGCGCGGCGAGCGCGAGAAGATGCCGCAGGTGCTAGACAGCCTGCGCAAGGCCACCAGGCAGGTGCCCGGCATCGCCGTCTACCTGAGTCCGGTGCAGAACTTGCAGCTGGGCGGACGGCAGTCGAAATCGCGCTACCAGTACACGCTGCAATCGGTCAGTCCGGGTGCGCTGAACGAGTGGGCCGACAAATACATGGAGCGCATGCGCGCCGACCCGGACTTCCGCGACGTCACCAGCGATTCGCAAAACCGCGGCCTGCAAGCGTCGCTGAAGATCGACCGCGACAAGGCCAACAACCTCGGCGTGGCGATCGGCGACATCCGCACCGCGCTGTACCTCGCCTTCGGCGAGCGTCAGGTATCGACCATCTACTCGCCGGCGGCCAGCTACTACGTGATCCTGGAGGCGGCCGACGCCGACCGCCAGTTCGACAGCGCGCTGACCAAGATCTCGGTGCGCAACAAGAGCGGCCAGCTGGTGCAGCTGTCGAGCTTTGCGTCGGTCGAGCGCACCATCGGCCCGACGGCCGTCAACCACCAGGGCCAGTTGCAGGCGATCACGCTGTCGTTCAACCTGGCGCCGGACGTGCCGCTGGGCACGGCCACCGCCAAGATCGACAGCTGGGGCGCCGACATGCGCCTGCCGCCGTCGATCATCACCAACTACGGCGGCGACGCGGCGGTGTTCCAGAGTTCGCAGGGCAGCCAGCTGATCCTGATCATCGCCGCGCTGGGCGTGATCTACGTGCTGCTGGGCGTGCTGTACGAGAGCTACATCCACCCGCTGACGATTCTGGCCGGCCTGCCGTCGGCGGCGGTCGGCGCGCTGATCACGCTGCGCCTGTTCAATATGGACCTGACGATGATTGCCATCATCGGTATCCTGATGCTGATCGGTATCGTCAAGAAGAACGCCATCATGATGATCGACTTCGCGCTGCACGCGCAGCGCCAGGAAGGGCTGACGCCGGAGGTGGCGATCCGCCAGGCCTGCATTCTGCGCTTCCGCCCGATCATGATGACCACCATGGCGGCGCTGATGGGCGCCTTGCCGATCGCGCTGGGCCTGGGCGCCGGCGCCGAGCTGCGCCAGCCGCTGGGCCTGGCGGTGGTGGGCGGCCTGATCTTCTCGCAGGTGATCACGCTCTACATCACGCCGGTGATCTACCTGTTCCTCGACAAGTACAGCGGCACCGGCCCGATGAGCGACGCCGAAATCGCCGCCGACGCCGCCATCGCGCCGCCGGCGCGCGACCAGGTGCACGCTGTGCCGCTGAAAGCGGTCAACAAGCACTGAGCGAGGGCGTAAGGGGCGGCTGAGCCACATCCTTACGCATCGGTAATCTGTTAAACGGCGGCGGCGCGGCAGGTGTTGGTTAGCGAACACAGCAACGCAGCCATGCCCGTTAGAATGGGGCTCAGTCCGCTATAATATTGCCACTTTACAAAGCAATTGATACATACAGTAACACCCGTCAAGGGATGAAACTTGTAAAGTAGGCAGTCTGGTGCCGTGGCATGGCATTTGGAGCGGTTCCCAAAAGAGCGGGACTCTGGCACTATGGCCCCATTTTGACGACTCGCGTTCCACAAGGTTGGTATCTTGCACCACGACTCCCACATCCTCTCCGCACACTCGGACTACTGCGAGACTTGCGGCCAGCGCCTGCCGGGCACGCAGGACAGCTACGCCACGTGGGAACGCAAATCCAAGAATAACCGCATCGGCATCGGCATCTCGATCGGTCTGCACGTGCTGGGCGTGCTGTACTACCTGTTCGCGCCGTCGCACACGCCGCCGATGAAGCCGCCTGCGGTCAAGGGCGGGCAGATGGTCTATATCGCGCCGCTGGAAAAGCAGGCCAGCAAGCCGAAACCGAAGCCGATCACCAAGCCGGAAACGCCGAAGGCCAAGCCGAAGACGCAGCCGTCGCGCAAGCCGGCCGAATCGAAACAGGCGCCGGTGGCGCCGCGTGAAAAACTGGAAACCTTCGTGCCGCCGGTGCAGGCCAGGATGACGCCGCCACCACCGGAACAGGATATGTCGGAAATGATCGCCAAGCGGCGCGCCGCGCGCGAGGCGCAGAATCCGCCGGCGCCGCCGTCGCCGCCGGTCGAGAGCGAAGGCGACCGCGCCAAGCGGGTGGCCATGGCCAACATCGCGCGCGCCAACAACGCCGCCACGGCCGATGAGAGCGGCGGCCTGTTCACGGTCAGGAAGATCAGCTTCAACAGCGCCGAGATCAAATTCCGCGGCTTTAACACCAACTTCAAGCGCAACTGGCTGAAGCAGGTGAACGTCGAGCGCGGCGCCGAGCCGGACATCGAAACGGCGGCGATCAAGGAAATGATCAAGATCATCCGCAGCGAGAAGACCGGCGACTTCGACTTCGAATCGCGCCGCCTGGGCCGCACCGTGCCGCTCAGCGCGCGCAAGGAAGACGAGAAGCAGCTGTTCGACTTCCTGATGCGCGAGGTGTTCCCCGACTACTTCAACCTCGGCCGCAGGTAGCCGCCCGTCGTTCCCGCCTGCGCGGGAACGACGCAGGTTTATTTGAGCTTGCGGGCGATGTCCAGCGCGAAGTAGGTCAGCACGCCATCGGCGCCGGCGCGCTTGAAGGCCAGCATCGATTCCATCATCACCTTGTCATGGTTCAGCCAGCCGTTTTGCGCGGCCGCCTTGATCATCGCGTATTCGCCGCTGACCTGGTAGGCGAAGGTCGGCACCTTGAACTCATCCTTGACCCGGCGCACGATGTCGAGGTACGGCATGCCCGGCTTGACCATCACCATGTCCGCGCCCTCGGCCAGGTCCAGGCCCACTTCGCGCAGCGCTTCGTCGCTGTTGGCCGGGTCCATCTGGTACTGGTTCTTGTCGCCCTTGCCGAGATTGGCCGCCGAGCCGACCGCGTCGCGGAACGGGCCGTAGAACGCCGACGCGTACTTGGCCGAATAAGCCATGATGCGGGTGTGGATGTGGCCGGCCGCCTCCAGCGCTGCGCGGATGGCGCCGATGCGGCCGTCCATCATGTCCGACGGCGCCACCACGTCGGCGCCGGCGTCGGCGTGGCACAGCGCCTGGCGCACCAGCATGTCGGTGGTGATGTCGTTGATGACGTAGCCGTTTTCATCGATCAGGCCGTCCTGGCCGTGGCTGGTGTACGGGTCGAGCGCGACGTCGGTCAGGATGCCCAGCTCGGGGAAGGCTTGCTTCAGCGCGCGCACGGCGCGCGGCACCAGGCCTTCGGGATTGGTGGCTTCGATGCCGTCCTCGGTTTTCTTCGCGCCGTCGATCACCGGGAACAGCGCCAGCACCGGGATGCCGAGCGCCACGCATTCCTCTGCCACCTTCAGCAACAGGTCGACCGAGACGCGCTCGACGCCCGGCATCGAGGCCACCGCCTCGCGCTGGTGCGTGCCTTCGAGGATGAATACCGGGTAGATCAGGTCCGCCGCCGTGATGACGTTTTCGCGCATCAGCGCGCGCGAGAACGGGTCGCGGCGCATGCGGCGCATGCGGATGGCGGGGAATGGGGACACTGCTTTAGTCATTGCTTTCACTTCCTAATGCTGGGGTGGGCGCCTCCGCCGCATCGGCGCCGGCGTCGCTGTCGGCCAGGCCGAACAATTCGAGAATCTTGTCGTTGGCTTCGTCGATACCGATGCGCTTGAGCGCGGAGAACAGTTGCACGGTGAAGGGGAAGCCTTCGCCGTCCTCGTCGACGTAGCTGTCGAGCCGGGCCTTGGCCTGGCGCAGCACGTTGACGGATTCATTGCGGTTCAGTTTATCAACTTTCGTCAAAATGCAATGAATAGGCTTGCCGGTGGGGGCGAACCATTCGAGCATTTGCACGTCCAGCTCGGTGAACGGGCGGCGCGAATCCATGATCAGCACCAGCGCGGCCAGCTGGTCGCGGCGCTGCACGTAGTCGCCCAGCAGGCGCTGCCAGTGCAGCTTGGCCGAGCCGGACACCTCGGCGTAGCCGTAGCCTGGCAGGTCGACCAGCAGCGCTTCGATTTCGTCGACAATGGTCGGGTCCTTACGGTGCTGCGCCACATGCGCGCCGCCGATCGAGAAGAAATTGATGTGCTGGGTGCGGCCAGGGGTCTTGGAGGCGAACGCCAGGCCTTTCTGGTTGCACAAAATGTTAATGGCGGTCGATTTACCGGCATTCGAACGGCCCGCAAAAGCGATCTCCGGCACCTGGGTGTCGGGCAGGTCGCGTAATTGGTTAACAGTAGTAAAGAAGCGGGCTTGCCAGAGTTTAGACATGGGGGAGTGGGGGAAAATGCAACACGTTAAGGCAGGTATTTTTTTAAGCTATTGTACAATGAGTAGTTACCTCGTGCCTCCTAGCACATTTTCGTGCTGCGTTGCCACACACGGTTCAAAACTTTTAGACTCCTCCAAGGGTGCTTGAATGAATAGTGTGAATAGTATGTTTTCACCGCTTGTAAAATCCTTGCTCGTCGCCTTGCTGGCCGTCACGGCCACCGCCCACGCCGCCGACAAGAAGCCCGCCCAACCCGCCCCGAAAATCGACGCCGCCAAAGGCGCCACGCTGTACACCGACGGCGACGCCGCGCGCGGCCTGCCGGCCTGCGTGTCCTGCCACGGCGCTGGCGGCAATTCGACCATCTCCGTCAATCCCAAGCTGGCCGGCCAGCACGAGGGCTATCTGTACAAGCAGCTGGTGAACTTCACCACGCCCGAGCGCAACAACCCGGTGATGACCACCTTCGCCACCATGCTCAGCGACGAGGACAAGCGCAACGTCGCCGCCTGGCTGGTGACGCAGAAGCAGACGCCGGGCGCGGCCAAGAACAAGGACACGGTCGAGTTGGGCAAGCGGATTTACCGCGGCGGCATCGCCGACAAGAGCGTGCCGGCCTGTGCCAGCTGTCACGGCGCCAACGGCGCCGGCATTCCGGTGCAATATCCGCGCATCTCGGGCCAGCACCAGGACTACACGATCGCGCAGCTCGGCCTGTTCAAAACCGGCGCCCGCAAGAGCGTCGAGATGGCGCCGATCGCCAAGCGCATGTCCGATGAGGAAATGAAGGCGGTCGCCGATTACGTCGCCGGCCTGAAGTAAAGTTAATGAAACCGCATCATCCGCATGCGGAGCAGGTCAAAAGAGGGGGCGGCTGCGCGAGCAGGCTGCCCTTTTTCTTGGTATCCTGCCGCCCAACCTCGTTATTTAAAGAATCCGCATGAGCAGCCCCAGCAGCCCCAGCACCACCGGCATCCAGCTGAAAACCCGCCGCCCCGTCGTCGCTGAAATCGTCGAACTGATTTCCTCGATGCGCTTCGCCATCGCCCTGCTGGCGATGATCGCCATCGCCGCCGTCATCGGCACGGTGATGAAGCAGGGCGAGGCCTCGTCCAATTATCTGAACCAGTTCGGCCCGTTCTGGTACGAGGTGTTCCGCAAGGTCGGCCTGTACACCGTCTACTCGGCCTGGTGGTTCCTGCTGCTGATGGCGGTGCTGGTCATTTCGACCACATTGTGCATCGTCCGCAACGCGCCGAAGATGCTGAAGGACATGCGCAGCTGGCGCGAGAACGTGCGCGAGCAATCCTTGCTCAATTTTCATCACAAGACGCAGTGGCGCTCGTCGCTGCCGCGCGCCGCGCTGGCGCAGCAGAGCGCCGACCGGCTGAAGGACGCCGGCTACCAGGTCAGGATCGTCGACAAGGACAACGGCACGCTGGTGGCCGCCAAGCGCGGCGCCGCCAACAAGTTCGGCTATATCTTCGCCCACGCCTCGATCGTGGTGATCTGCATCGGCGGCCTGCTCGATTCGGACGTGCCGATCCGGCTGCAGGAGTGGTTCCTCGGCAAGACGCCGTTCAAGGGCAGCGGCCTGATCTCGCAAGTGCCGCCGCAGCACCGCCTCAGCGTCAACAATCCCACCTTCCGCGGCAATACCATGATTCCGGAAGGGCAGAACAGCAACACCGCCATCCTGACCCGCCCCGATGGCGTGCTGATCCAGGAACTGCCGATCACCATCGACCTGAAGAAATTCACCATCGATTTCTACAGCACCGGCATGCCCAAGTTGTACGCCAGCGACGTCGAAGTGCGCGACAACGCCAGCGGCAAGATCGTCAAGGGCACCATCGAGGTCAACAAGCCGCTGATCGTCAACGGCCTGGCGATCTACCAGTCCAGCTTTGAAGACGGCGGCAGCAAGCTCAAGCTCAAGGGCTACGCCATGCTGGGCGGCGACGACCGGCGCTTCGACATGGACGGCGAGGTTGGCGGCGCCACCACGCTGAACGACGACTACACCGTCGAATGGTCGGGCTTCCGGCCGTTCAACGTCGAGAACATCGGCGCCGGCAACGATCCGCGCTCGGTCAAGCAGGGCCGCAGCCTGCAGGAAGAACTGGCGCAGAGCCTGGACCAGCACACCGGCTCGGCCGGCAAGAACGCCGTCAACAAGGACCTGAAGAACATCGGCCCGAGCGTCAGCTACAAGCTGCGCGACAAGACCGGCCAGGCGCGCGAGTTCAACAATTACATGCAGCCGGTCACGATCGACGGCGCCACCGTATTCCTGGCCGGCATGCGCACCAATCCGGCCGACAACTTCAGCTACCTGCGCATTCCGGCCGACGACGCCCACGGCCTGAACGAATGGATGCGCCTGCGCGCCGCGCTGCAAAATCCAGACCTGCGCGCGGCGGCCGCCCGGCGCTACGCCGCGCGCGCCACGGTCAACTCGCCCAACAGCGCCATGCGCGACACGCTGCAGGCGTCGGCCGACAAGAGCCTGAGCATCTTTGCCGGCAACCAGCAGGCGGGCGGCTTCATGGCCGTGTCGCAATTCCTGTCCAAGGTGCCGGCCGAGGCGCAGGAAAAGACCGTCGACGCCTTCATGAAGATCCTCAACGGCAGCCTGTGGGACCTGTGGCAGGTGGCCCGCGCCAAGGATGGCCTGGCGCCGGTCAGCGAGGACGAAGCCCACGCCCGCTTCCTGCAACTGGCCACCAACGCGCTGTCGGACGTGTCGCTGTACGGCGCACCGGTGTTCCTGCAACTTGATGAATTTACCGAGATCAAGGCCTCGGTGTTCCAGATTACCCGCTCGCCGGGCAAGAATGTGGTGTATCTTGGCTGCTTGTTCCTGGTGCTGGGCGTGTTTGCCATGTTCTACATCCGCGAGCGCCGCCTGTGGATCTGGCTGAAGGACGAGCCGCAGGGCGCCGCCGCGCTGATGGCCATGAGCACCCAGCGCAAAACGCTGGACTTCGAGAAAGAATTTGAAACACTGAAGGAAAAGCTGCCGCAGCCGGCAGCGTAAGCAGGAGAAATTATGGAACTCACCCAATCCCAGCAAGCCGCGCAAACTTACCAGCAGGCGCCCGGTTACTTCAAGCGCCTGACGGCGGTCGACTGGCTGTTCGCGCTGGCGCTGCTGGCCGGCGCCATCTTCGGCCTGAACCGCTACGGCCACTATATGGACATCTACGAACAGGGCATCCTGCTGCTGACCGCGCCGACCTTCGCCGCGCTCGGCTGGCACTGGAAGCCGGTGCGCTGGCTGATGCCGCTGATCGCGCTGCTGTCGCTGGCGGCGATCGCCATGTACAACGGCCAGCTGGACAACGGCACGCAGAAATTCTGGCTGCGCATGATGCTGTCGAGCCAGTCGGCGGTGCTGTGGATGAGCGTGATGTTCGTCATCTCCACCGTGTTCTACTGGATCGGCTTCATCGGCCGCTCGGAAGCCGCGTCCAGCCTCGGCACCAAGCTCAGCTGGGCGGCCGTGGTGCTGGGCTGGACCGGCATGATGGTGCGCTGGTACGAGTCCTACCTGATCGGCGCCGACGTCGGCCACATCCCGGTCTCGAACCTGTACGAAGTGTTCATCCTGTTCTCGCTGATCACCGCCATGTTCTACCTGTACTTCGAGCAGCGCTACGCCACCCGGCAGATGGGGCCGTTCGTGCTGCTGGTGATCTCGGCGGCGATCGGCTTCCTGTTCTGGTACACCACCTCGCGCAACGCTGCCGACATCCAGCCGCTGCTGCCGGCGCTGCAAAGCTGGTGGATGAAAATCCACGTGCCGGCCAACTTCATCGGCTACGGCAACTTCGCGCTGGCGGCCATGGTGGCCTCGGCCTACCTGCTGAAGACCTCGGGCTACCTGAAGGACCGGCTGCCGTCGGAAGAGGTGCTGGACGACGTCATGTACAAGGCCATCTCGGCCGGCTTCGCCTTCTTCACCATCGCCACCATCCTCGGCGCGCTGTGGGCGGCCGAAGCGTGGGGCGGCTACTGGTCGTGGGACCCGAAGGAAACCTGGGCGCTGATCGTCTGGCTCAACTACGCGGCCTGGCTGCACATGCGCCTGATGACCGGCCTGCGCGGCCGTCCGGCGGCCTGGTGGGCGCTGGTGGGCCTGCTGGTGACGACGTTCGCTTTCCTGGGCGTCAATATGTTCCTGTCCGGCCTGCACTCCTACGGTAAATTGTAAACAGAAGTTTAAAACTGGCTCGGGTAGATTGGTGTAAGGTTTAGCCCTGACACCCATCTACCGGAGCCCATATGCTGATCAAGCGCAGCCCCAACGGCATCGACTTGCCGTTCCCCTCGGAAATCACGCCGCGCGCGCTGTACGAATCGCGCCGCAGCTTCATCAAGCAGATCGCCCTGGGCGCGGTCGGCGGCGCAGCGCTGCTGGAGATGGCGCAGCGCGAAGCCTTCGCGCAAGGCACGGGCGCAAAACTTCCGGCCAAACTCAACCAGGCCTATTCGGCGCTCGACAAGCAGACGCCGTTCAAGGACGCCAGCAGCTACAACAACTTCTACGAATTCGGCACCGACAAGAGCGAGCCGGCGCGCTACGCCGGCACGCTCAAAACGCGGCCGTGGACGGTGGCCATCGAAGGCGAAGTGAAAAAGCCGATGACGCTGGACATCGACGCGCTGCTCAAGCTGGCGCCGCTGGAGGAGCGCGTCTACCGCTTGCGCTGCGTGGAGGGCTGGTCGATGGTGATCCCGTGGATCGGCTACTCGTTCGCGGAAATCATCAAAAAGGTCGAGCCGACCGGCAACGCCAAGTATGTGGAATTCGTCACGCTGGCCGACAAGAAACAGATGCCGGGCATCGGCAGCCGCGTGCTGCAATGGCCGTACACCGAAGGCCTGCGCATCGACGAAGCCAACCACCCGCTGGCGCTGCTGACCTTGGGCATGTACGGCGACGTGCTGCCGAACCAGAACGGCGCGCCGGTGCGCATGGTGCTGCCGTGGAAATACGGCTTCAAGTCGGCCAAGTCGATCGTCAAGATCCGTTTCGTCAAAGACCAGCCGCGCACCTCGTGGAACCTGTCGGCGCCGAGCGAATACGGCTTCTATTCGAATGTGAATCCGGAGGTTGACCACCCGCGCTGGTCGCAGGCGTCGGAGCGCCGCATCGGCGAGGACGGCTTCCTGTCGCGCAAGCGCAAGACGCTGATGTTCAACGGCTATAACGACGTCGCTTCGCTGTACGCCGGCATGGACCTGAAGAAATTCTACTGATGCTGACAACCAAACAAGTCAGCTGGCTCAAGGGCGCCGTATTCATCGCGGCGCTGGCGCCGCTGCTGCGCATGGCGTACTTAACGCTGACCGACCAGTTGGTGGACCCGCTGGAATTCATCACGCGCGGCACTGGCGACTGGACCTTGTACTTTCTGTGCTTCACGCTGGCGCTAACGCCGTTGCGGCGCCTGAGCGGCTGGAACTGGCTGGTGCGCATGCGGCGCATGCTGGGGCTGTACACCTTCTTCTACGGGCTGCTGCACTTCATCACCTTCCTGTGGTTCGATCACTTTTTCGACCTGGCGGAAATGTGGCGGGATGTGCTGAAGCGGCCGTTCATCACGGTCGGCTTCATCGCCTTCGTGCTGCTGATCCCGTTGGCGGCGACCAGCACCAACGGCATGATCAAGCGGCTGGGCGGCAAGCGCTGGCAATGGCTGCACCGGCTGATCTACGTCATCGCGCCGCTGGCGGTGCTGCACTTCTGGTGGATGAAAGCGGGCAAGCACAACTTCACGCAGCCGATCATCTTCGGCGCCATCCTCGGCGCGCTGCTGCTGACGCGCCTCTGGTCCGCCCGCAAATAATTCGGGTCAGGTCTGACATTCGCACACGAGCTCAACTGCATCGCAGTTGAGCTCGTGTGCGAATGTCAGACCTGACCCCGGAGGTTATTTGATCAGCGATTCCAGCGCGTAGAGGTCGGCCGGTTTTTCGCGTTGGCGCACCAGGTGCGGCACCGCGCCGTCGACGATGATCTCGGCCGCGCGGCCGCGCGTGTTGTAGTTGGACGCCATCGTCATGCCGTAGGCGCCGGCCGTGTGCATTACCAGCAGGTCGCCGGCCGCCACCGCCAGCGCGCGGTCGCGCGCCAGCCAGTCGCCCGATTCGCAGATCGGGCCGACCACGTCGTAGAGCGCCGCCTCGGCGCCGCCTTGCACGACCGGCTGCATGTCCATCCAGGCCTGGTATAGCGCCGGCCGCGCCATGTCGTTCATGGCGGCGTCGACAATGCAGAAGTTCTTTTCTTCGCCGTGCTTGATGAATTCCACCCGCGTCAGCAGCACGCCGGTGTCGCCGACGATCGAACGGCCCGGCTCGAAGATCACCTTGATCGGCTTGCCGTTGTGGCGCGCCGCGCGCCGGGCGTCGATCCTGGCGAACAAACGGCCCAGGTAGTCGCCCACCGGCACCGGCGCCGCTTCGCCCTCTTCACGGTAGTCGATGCCGATGCCGCCGCCGATGTCCAGGTGGTGCAGTTCGATCCCTTCGGCGCCGAGCTGGTCGATCAGCTCGATCAGGCGGTCCAGCGCTTCCAGCAGCGGCGCGTCGTCCAGCAGCTGCGAGCCGATGTGGCAGTCGATGCCCGACATTTCCAGGTGCGGCAACTGCGCGGCCGCGCGGTAGGTGGCCAGCGCGTCGTCGAACGCGACGCCGAATTTGCTGGCCTTCAGGCCGGTGGCGATGTAGGGGTGGGTCTTGGCGTCGACGTTCGGGTTGACGCGCAGCGAGATGCGGGCCTTCTTGCCCATCGCGCCGGCCACCTCGTTCAGGCGGTGCAGCTCGGGGATCGATTCGACGTTGAAGCACAGGATGTCGTGCGTCAGCGCCAGCCGCATTTCTGCCACGCTCTTGCCGACGCCGGAGAAGATCACCTTGCGCGGGTCGCCGCCGGCCGCCAGCACGCGCTGCAGCTCGCCGCCGGAGACGATGTCGAAGCCGGCGCCCTGGCGCGCCAGCAGGTCGAGGATCGCCAGATTCGAGTTGGCCTTCATGGCGTAGCACACCAGCGCGTCGCGGCCCTGGCAGGCGTCGGCGTAGGAGGCGAAATTGGCCAGCAGCGCGGCCTTGGAGTACACGTACGCCGGCGTGCCGAACTGCTCGGCGATGGCGCTCAGCGAAACGCCTTCGGCGTGCAGCACGCCGTCTTTATACGAAAATTGCGACATAGAAATTATTGTTGGGGGGCGGTGGGCACCGGAATGGCGGTCGGAGCAGGAGCGCCGCTGTTGGCGGCTGGCTTGGCTGCTGGAGGCTTGGGCAGGTACAGCGGGCCGGGTTGGCCGCAGCCGCTCAGCAATACGGTCAGGCACAGGGTCGCCGCGCCAATAATCAAACGGAAAGTGGACTTCACGATAGAATCACGAATTAAGTGCAGATACTGGAGTGTAGCATGGGCGAATCAGAATTCCTGGCGCAAGCCGAAGCCACCTTGGACGCCATCGAGGCGGCCCTCGACCGTTTGAACGACGCCGACATGACCGACGTCGAGTGCAGCCGCAGCGGCAATGTGCTCGAAATCGAGTTCATCAACAATGGTTCCAAGATCATCGTCAACAGCCAGGCGGCGATGCAGGAGCTGTGGCTGGCCTCGCGCTCGGGCGGCTACCACTACCGCCAGCAGGACGGCCAGTGGCGCAACACCCGCGACGGCTCCGAGCTGTTCGCCACCCTGTCCGAGGAAGTCACGAAGCAGGGCGGCGCGCCGGTGGTGGTCGCGCCCGACGCTTAAAACAGCTCGTTCTTCACGGCGTCCCTGGCCTTTTCCTCGGCCGGCGTGCCGTGCCCCGGCGCATCGAGGTTGCCAACCCCGGTGCCCGGCGGATTTTCCGCATAGTAGTAGTCATCGCCGATCAGCGTCACGCCATCGGGCACCGCGCGTTCCTCGATCGGAATATTCTTCAGCGCCTTTTGCATGTAGTTGATCCAGATCGGCAACGCCAGGCCGCCGCCGGTTTCGCGGTTGCCCAGGTTTTTCGGCTGGTCGTAGCCGATCCAGGCGATGCCCACCAGCTTGGCCTGGTAGCCGGCGAACCAGGCGTCGATCGAATCGTTGGTGGTGCCGGTCTTGCCGGCGATGTCGCGCCGCCCCAGCACATTGGCCTTGGCGGCCGTACCGAAGCGCACCACGTCCTTCAGCATCGAGTCCATCAGGAAGGCGTTGCGCTCGTCGATGACGCGGTTCTTCTCGTCGCCGGCCAGGTCCGGGCGCGCCTGCGACAGGATCTTGCCGTCGGCATCGGTCACCTTGGAGATCAGGTAGGGGCTGATCTTGTAGCCGCCGTTGGCGAACACCGCGTAGGCGCCGGCCATCTGCAGCGGCGTGACGTTGCCCGCGCCCAGCGCCAGCGTCAGGTACGGCGGGTTCTTGTCGGCGTCGAAGCCGAAGCGGGTGGCGTATTCCTGGCCGTACTTGGCGCCGATGCGGTGCAGGATGCGGATCGAGATCATGTTCTTCGATTTGGTCAGGCCCTTGCGCATCGTCATCGGCCCGTCGTACTTGCCGTCGTAGTTCTTCGGCTCCCACGCCTGGCCGCCGGTCTGGCCGGCGTCGAACGAGATCGGCGCGTCGTTGATGATGGTGGCCGGCGACAGGCCGCGCTCCAGCGAGGCCGAGTAGATGAACGGCTTGAACGACGAGCCCGGCTGGCGCCAGGCCTGGGTCACGTGGTTGAACTTGTTGCGGTTGTAGTCGAAGCCGCCCACCATGGCCTTGATCGCGCCGTCGGTGGTGCTGGCCGCAACAAACGCCGATTCGATTTCCGGCATCTGCGCCACCAGCCAGTCCTTGCCGTCCTGCAGCACGCGGATCACCGCGCCGCGACGGATGCGCTTGTTCGGCGGGTTCTTGTCCGACAGCCATGAGCGGCCCTGCTCCAGGCCGGCGCCGCTGATCTTGATTTCCTCGCCCGAGGCGGTGACCGCGGTGATCAGCTGCGGCGAGGCCGACAGCACCACGGCCGCCATCAGGTCGTCGTTGTCCGGGTGTTCGGCCAGCACGGTCTCGATCGCGTCGTCGGCCTCTTCCTTCTTGGCCGGGATGTCGATATAGGCTTCCGGGCCGCGATAGGCGTGGCGCCGCTCGTAGTCCATCACGCCCTTGCGCAGCGCCAGGTAGGCGGCGTCCTGGTCGGCCTTGGTGATGGTGGTAAACACGTTCAGGCCGCGCGTGTAGGTGTCTTCCTTGAACTGCTCGTAGACCAGCTGGCGCGCCAGCTCGGCCACGTACTCGGCGTGCACGCCGAACTCGCTGCTGTCGGTCTTGACCTTCAGATCCTCGGCCTTGGCCGTCTCATATTGCTTGTCGCTGATGTAGCCCAAGTCGTGCATGCGCTGCAGAATGTACTGTTGGCGGGTGCGCGCGCGTTTCGGGTTGACCACCGGGTTGTAGGCCGACGGCGCTTTCGGCAGGCCGGCCAGCATGGCGGCTTCGGCGATGCTGATGTCGCGCAGGTTCTTGCCGAAGTAGATTTGCGCGGCCGACGAGAAACCGTAGGCGCGCTGGCCCAGGTAGATCTGGTTCATATACACCTCGAGAATCTGGTCCTTGGTCAGATTCTTTTCGATCTTCCAGGCCAGCAACATCTCGTAGACTTTGCGCTTGATCGTCTGTTCGCTCGACAGGAAGAAGTTGCGCGCCACCTGTTGCGTGATGGTCGACGCGCCCTGCCTGCCGCCGCTGCCGACCGCGTTGTGCAGCGTGGCGCGCAGGATGCCGGTGTAGTCGACGCCGCCGTGCTCGTAGAAGCGGTCGTCCTCGATCGCCAGCACGGCTTTTTTCATCACGTCCGGGATGTCCTTGATGCGCACCAGGTTGCGGCGCTCCTCGCCGAACTCGCCGATCAGCACATTGTCGGCCGAGAAGATGCGCAGCGGCATTTTCGGCCGGTAGTCGGTCAGCGTGTCGATCTCGGGCAGGTTGGGGTAGGCGATGGCCAGGCCGAAGACCACCAGCAGCACGCCGGTGACGCCGAGCCCGGCGATGGAGACGCCGGCCAGCAGCAGGAAGCGCGAGGCTTTGCCGCGTGGCTTGCTTGGTGGGTTTTCCGAATTGGTAGAGGTCATGCAGTTCGATCTTTCGGTGAATTATCGCGGCCATTATAAGCGAGCCGCGCACCGCGCCTAAGTGTGGCGAAACCCGCACACTGGAACAAATATGCACAATAGAAATACCTTTACACTTAATTTGGCGCGATTTAATGTACAGGCAGATGTCGACCTCCTGATGCAGCTTGCTAGCGAGTTTCCTTTATGCAAACAGTTCCGTTTCGGATGGGTTGCAGGATGGGTGGCCACCATGGCGCCGGAGGACGCGCATGATCGATCTCAAGGCGCTGCTGGGGCAGGGCAGCCCGCCGCTGGTGGGCATCGACATTTCCACCTCCAGCGTGCGGCTGGTGGAGCTGGCGCCGCTGGGCAAGCCCGGCGCCGGCTACCGGCTGGAACGCTACGCCGCCGAGCCGCTGCCGCGCAACGCCGTCACCGACGGCAATATCGAAAACATCGACCAAGTGGTCGAAGCGGTCCGCCGCGTGTGGAAGAAAAGCGGCACCCGCGCCCGCCTGGCCGCGCTCGGCATGCCGCCGGCGTCGGTGATCACCAAGAAAATCATCCTGCCGGCCGGCATGTCGGAAGACCAGCTGGAAATCCAGGTCGAGTCCGAAGCGAGCCAGTACCTGCCGTTCGCGCTGGACGAGGTCAGCCTCGACTTCGACGTCATCGGCCCGGCCGCCAACGCTGCCGATGATATCGAGGTGATGCTGGCCGCCGCGCGCCGCGAGAAGGTCGAGGACCGGGTGGCGATCGCCGAGGCGTCCGGCCTCAAGGCCACCGTGATGGATATCGAGTCCTACGCCGCCCGCGCCGCGCTCGAGCGCGTGATCGGCCAGATGCCGCACGCCGGCGCCGGCCAGGTGATCGCGCTGTTCCAGATCGGCGCCCACGTCACCCATCTTTCCGTCATGCTCGACGGCGCCACCGTCTACGAGCGCGAGCAGCCTTTCGGCGGCAACACGCTGACCCAGGACATCGTGCGCAGCTACGGCCTGTCGTTCGACGAGGCCGAGGCGCGCAAGAAAACCGGCGACCTGCCGGGCGACTACCACGCCGAGCTGCTGACGCCCTTCCTCGAAAGCGCCGCGCTGGAAGTCACGCGCGCCATCCAGTTCTTCTACACCTCCACGCCCTATACCCGGGTCGACCAGCTGTACCTGGCCGGCGGCTGCGCGCTGATGCCCGGCCTGCTGGACCTGGTGGCCAGCCGCACCCGCATCGCCGGCGCCGTTGCCGCGCCGTTCCAGGGCATGCAGCTGGCCTCCTCGGTGCGCGCGGCGCAGCTGCGGCTGGACGCGCCGGCCTATCTGGTGGCCTGCGGCCTGGCGCTGCGGAGGTTCGGCTGATGATACGCATCAACCTGCTCCCGCACCGCGAGGAAAAGCGCCGCCAGAAGAAGCAAGCGTTCTACACGCTGCTGGCGCTGGGCGCCATCGTCGGCGTCGGCGTGGTGCTGCTGGTGGGCGGCTACAACGCGCGCGCCATCGGCATCCAGGACGCGCGCAACCAGGAATTGCAGACCGCCATCGCCGGCCTCGACAAAAAGATTGTCGAGATCGCCACGTTGAAGCAGGAGATCGAGGCGCTGAAGGCGCGCCAGCAGGCGGTGGAGGATTTGCAGGGCGACCGCAACCAGCCGGTCTACCTGCTGGACGAGCTGGTCAGGCAGACCCCGCCCGGCGTGTATCTGAAAGCCTTCCGCCAGGAGGGGCAGAAGGTGGCCGTGAATGGCTACGCGCAGTCGCAGGAGCGCGTGTCCGAGCTGCTGCGCAACCTGGCCGGGGCCTCGCCGTGGCTGGAAAAGCCGGACCTGATCGAGGTCAAGTCCACCGGCCTCGGCCAGGGCAAGACGGCGAAGAAGGTGGTGGAGTTCAACCTCAACGTGCTGATCAGGCGGCCGCGCGAGCAGGAGCGGCCGGAAGACGGCGCCAGCGGCAAGCCGCGGGGGCGCAGCTGATGGCAGCGCGCGCCAACATCGAACTCAACGCGCTGTTCGCCGCGCTGGCCGCGCAGTTCCGCGACCTCAACGGCCTGCATCCGGGCCAGTGGCCGCTGGCGCCGCGCCTGCTGTGCGCGGCCGGCGTGACGGCGGCCGTGTGCGCGGCCGGCTATTTCGGCTACTGGAGTTCGCAGTTCGAGCAACAGGAGGCCGGCGCGCTGCTGGAAACCCGGCTGCGCGACGCGTACCGGATCAAGAGCGAGCAGGCGATCAATCTGGACGCGCTGCGCGCACAGAAGGCCCAGGTCGACCGCTACGTCGAGCGCCTGCAAAAGCAGCTGCCGAGCAAGGCCGAGATGGCCGCGCTGCTGACCGACATCAACCAGGCCGGCGCCGGCCGCGGCTTGCAGTTCGACCTGTTCAAGCCGCAGCAGGTGGTGATCCGCGACTACTACGCCGAGCTGCCGATCGATATCAAGATCAACGGCAGCTACCACGACATCGGCGCCTTCACTGGCGACATCGCCAACCTGCCGCGCATTGTCACGCTCAACAACCTGGCGCTGTCCGCCGGCAAGGACGGCACGCTGACCCTGGAGGCGGTGGCCAAGACCTTCCGCTACCTCGATCCGGACGAGGTGGCCGCACAGCGCAAGGCCGCCGCCGACAGGAAAAAGGCGGCGAAAAAATCATGAGCACCCGCGCCGCCCTGTTGCTGGTGTGCCTGCTGGCCGGCTGCGGCGACAGCGACGTGCAGGAAGTGCGCGCCTGGATGAAGGAGGTCGATGCGCAGACCAAGGTGCGGGTCAAGCCGCTGGCCGAACCCAAGACCTTTGTGCCGTTCGCCTACGCCAACAAGGAGGCGCCGGACCCGTTCAATCCCGGCAAGCTGATGAGCGAACTGGAGCGGCAGGCCGTGCAGGGCGGCGCCAACGGCGTCCAGCCGGACCCGCGGCGCCGCAAGGAGCTGCTCGAGAGCTATCCGCTGGACACCATCAGGATGGTCGGCACCATCGAGCGGCGCGGCGTGATGCATGCCGTGTTGCAGGTCGACCGTGCCGTGCACCAGGTGGTCAAGGGGCAGCGCCTGGGGCAGAACGATGGCCTGATCACCAGCATTGACGAGAACAGCGTCCACCTCAAGGAAATCGTCCAGGACGCCAGCGGCGACTGGGTCGAGCGCAGGTCCAGGTTGGAGCTGCAGGAAAGCAAGGAGACCACCAAATGACCGCTCATCCCCTGGCCAGGCGGGCCCGGACCGCCGCCACCTGGGCCCCTGCGCTGGCGTGGGCCGTCGCGTTGACGTTGGCCTTGCAGCTGGCCGGCGCCGCGCGCGCGCAGACGCCGCCGCCCGCCGCCAACGCCATCGAAGCGATCACCGCCAGCCAGCAGGGCGCCAGCGTCATCGTCAGGATCGCGCTGCGGCAGGCGCCGGCCGCGCTGCCGATCAGCTTTGCCATCAGCAATCCGGCGCGCATCGCGCTGGACTTCGGCGCCACCGCCAACGCCACCGGCAAGAACCTGCTGGAATTCAACCTGGGCGACCTGCGCGGCGTCAATCTGGTGCAGGCCGGCGAGCGCGCGCGGCTGGTGTTCAACCTGAAGCGCCCGCTCAGCCACGCCACCGCCATCGATGGCAAGGCGGTGATCCTGACCATCGACGGTTCCGGCGGCGTCGCCACGGCGCTCGACAGCCGCGGCCTGCCCGCCGCCAGCGCCGCGCCCGCCGCCGACACCCGGCCGATGCTGCGCGCCATCGACTTCCGCCGTGGCGGCAACGGCGAGGGCAGGGTGGTGGTCGACCTGCCCGGCAACCAGGTCGCGGCCGACGTGCGGCAGACGCCCACCGGCGTGGTGGTCGATTTCCTCAAGACCGGCGTGCCGGAAGCGCTGCGCCGCAGGCTCGACGTGGGCGATTTCGGCACGCCGGTCGCGCTGGTGACGACCACGGCGCACGGCGAGCACGCGCGCCTGAGCATCGAGGCGCGCGGCCTGTGGGAACAGACCGTCTACCAGAGCGACACGCAGCTGGTGGTCGACGTCAAGCCGGTCAGGGAAGACCCGCACCGGCTGACGCAGGGCTCGCAGGGCTATCGCGGCGAAAAGCTGTCGTTCAATTTCCAGAACGTCGAGGTGCGCGCCGCCTTGCAGGCGATCGCCGATATCTCCGGCCTCAACATCATCACCAGCGACAGCGTGGCCGGCAACCTGACGCTGCGCCTGCGCGACGTGCCGTGGGACCAGGCGCTCGATGTCATCCTGCAAGCGAAGGGGCTGGACATGCGCAAGAACGGCAGCGTGATCTGGATCGCCCCCAAGGAAGAGCTGCTGACCAAGGAAAAGCTGGAGCTGGAGCAGCGCGCGCAAATCGCCGACCTTGAACCGCTGAAGTCGGAAATCTTCCAGCTGAACTACCAGAAGGCCGAGGCCTTCAGGACCGTGTTCGGCCTCGAAGGCGGCGACGCCAGGAACCGCATCCTGTCCAAGCGCGGCAGCGCCATCATCGAGCCGCGCACCAACCAGCTGTTCGTCACCGACATCGCTGCCAGGCTGGAGGACGTGCGCCGGCTGATCGCCAAGACCGACATCGCCACCCGCCAGGTGCTGATCGAGGCGCGCATCGTCGAGGCCAGCGACACCTTCACCCGCAACCTCGGCGCCAAGCTGGGCTTTTCCGACCTGCGCACCATCCGCGGCGGCGACGCCGGCTACCAGATCGGCAACGGCAACAACCGGGTCGCCATCGGCGGCAACCTGGCCGGCGTCGGCCAGACCACCGGCCAGGTGGCGGCCAGCGATGCCAGCTTCGGCAACACCCAGTTCGTCAATCTGCCTGCCGGCAATATCAACGGCGCGCAGGTCGGCAGCCTGGCGATCAGCCTGTTCTCGTCGGCCGCCAACCGCTTCCTCAACCTGGAGCTGTCGGCGCTGGAGGAGGATGGCACCGGCAAGATCATTTCCAGCCCGCGCGTGATCACCGCCGACAAGTCGGTGGCGCTGATCGAGCAGGGCATCGAGCTGCCGTACCAGGTGGCCACCAGCAGCGGCGCCACGTCGATCCAGTTCCGCAAGGCCAATTTGCGGCTGGAGGTGACGCCGCAGATCACGCCGGACGGCAATGTCGTCATCGATGTCGACGTCAACAAGGACAGCGTCGGCCAGGAAACCCGCTCCGGCTTCGCCATCGACACCAAGCACGTGAAGACCCAGGTGATGGTCGACAACGGCGGCACCGTGGTGCTGGGCGGCATCTATCAGCAGACCGAGCGCAGCACCACCGACAAGGTGCCGCTGCTGGGCGACGTGCCCGTGCTCGGCTATTTGTTCCGCAGCAACAGCCGCACCAACGACAAGACGGAGTTGCTGGTGTTTATCACGCCGAAGATAGTGACCGAGCGCGCGCAGGCGGCGCGCTGACCTTGAACCACGCTAGCAGGAGACGCGTTCGATGAAAAACTACACACACTGGCTGGCGACGCTGGCCTGCGCAGGCTTGCTCGCGGCCTGCGGCGGCGGCGGCGGCTCGCCGGGCAGCAACAGCAACGGGGTGGCGCCATCCAGGGCCGCCAGCGTGACGCTGGCGGCCAGCGCTGCCACCATCGCCTCGTCCGGCCTGGACGGCACCGAGGTGACGCTGACGGCCATCGTCAAGGACGCCGGCGGCAACGCGCTGGTCAACGAGACGGTCAGCTTCAGCGCCAGCTCGGGCACCGTCAGCAGCAGCAACCGGCTGACCAACAGCGCCGGCGAGGTGGTGGAAAAGCTCAGCGTCAAGGGCGACGCGACGCTCCGCGACATCAGCATCACCGCCAGCGCCGGCAATGCCCGTTCCAGCGTCATCACGGTCAAGGTGGTCGACGCCACGCCGGCGCGCACGCCGACGCTGACGCTGACCACCGATAAAGGGTCGCTGGCGTCGGCCGGCGTGGCCGGCACCGAGGTGACGGTCAGCGCGCTGGTGCGCGACGCCAATAACACCGTCATGCCGGGCGTGACCGTGAACCTCAGCGCCGATTCCGGCAGCCTGACGCTGACCAACCGCGTCACCAACGCCAGCGGCATCGTCACCGAGAAACTGGGCGTCGGCGGCGATGCGACTTCGCGCGCCATCAAGGTGACCGCCAGCGTGCCCGGCGCCACGCCGGCCAGCACCGTGGTCAACGTGGCCGGCAACACGCTGACGGTCAACGCGGCGCCGACCGTCAATGTCGGCGCCGCCACCGATGTCACGGTCAAGCTGGTGGACTCGGCCGGCAATGCGCTGGCCGGCAAGCCGGTCAGCTACAGTTCCAATGCGAACGCGCTGGGCGTCAAGGGCGGCGGCGCGGCGCTCACCAACGCTGCCGGCCAGCTGGTGCTGAGCTACCTGGCCAGCGGCGGCAGCGCCGACGTCATCACCGTGCGCTCGATGGGCGAGATCGCCTCGGCCGGGGTCGCCATCAATACGTCCACCTTCGCCGTGCGCGTGCTCGACGGCGGCGGCAACCCGGTCGCCTCGGCCGCCATCGGCGCGTGCCTGCAGGTGGCCGTCAGCAACGCGCCGGGCGCCAGCGTCACGCTCAGCACCTCGCGCGGCACCGTCTACAGCGACGCCGGCTGCAGCACGCCGCTGAGCGGCGCGCTGGCGCTGAGCGGCGGCGCCGCCAGCGCCCATGTCGACGCGTCCGGGCCCGGCGTGGCGACGCTGACCGCCAGCGGCGGCGGCCAGACCACCCAGGCGGTGCTGGAATTCTATGCGCCGCTGACCGCGCAGTCGACCATCAGTGTGCAGGCCGACCCGGCCGTGGTGGCGGCCAACACCGCCGGCAGCAGCAGCCAGCAGGCCACGCTGCGCGCCGTGGTGCGCGACGGCACGGCGCAGAACAACCTGGTCAAGGGCGCCAGCGTGGCCTTCTCCATCCTCGCCGACCCGAGCGGCGGCGCGCTGACCCAGCCGGCGCAGGTGATCAGCGGCGCCGACGGCGCCGCCACCACCAGCTTCATCGCCGGCGCCTCGGTCACGCCGACCGACGGCGTGCAGATCGAGGCGCGCCTGCTGGGTGGCTCCGGCGCCACGGCGGTGACGCGGCTGACGGTGGCGCAGAGATCGCTGTTCATCAGCGCCGGCACCGGCAACACGGTCGGCACGCCGACGCCGGCCACCTACCAGACCGATTACGCGGTGTTCGTCACCGACGCCGCCGGCAATGCGGTGCCCGGCGTCAACCTGACCGCCTCGGTGCTGCCGGTCACCTACTACAAGGGCTACCTGACCTATGTGGCGCCCGGCCCGTGGGCGCCGGCGGCGCGCAGCGCCTGCGCCAACGAGGACCTCAACAACAACGGCATCCTCGACAGCGGCGAGGACGTCAACGGCAACGGCGCGCTCGATCCCGGCATCCCGGTCAGCGTCACGCCGGCGGTCACCACCGACGCCAGCGGCCGCGCCACGGTGTCGCTGGTGTACCCGCGCGACCGCGTCTACTGGCTCGATGTGAACCTGACGATACGCGGCCAGGCCAGCGGCACGGAGTCGCGCTACACCTCTCTGGTACACTTGATGGGATTAAGCACCGATTACTCTACCCAGAACGTCCGCCCGCCCGGCGAGAACAGTCCTTACGGGGTGTCGACTCAGTGCAGTAACCCGTTATAAGTTGGATCGTGCATGCAAAATGTGTTTCTAGTCGGCCTGATGGGGGCAGGGAAAACCACCATCGGCCGCATCCTGGCGCGCAAGCTGGGGCTGACGTTTATAGATTCGGACCACGAGATCGAAGCCCGCACCGGCGCCTCGATCCCGTGGATCTTTGAAATCGAGGGCGAGGCCAGCTTCCGCCGCCGCGAGGCCGACGTCATCCGCGAACTGAGCGCGCAGCAGGGCCTGGTGCTGGCCACCGGCGGCGGCGCCATCCTCAACGCCGACAACCGCGCCTTCCTCAAGGCGCGCGGCACCGTCATCTACCTGCGCGCCTCGGTCAACAGCATCCTGCAGCGCACCGCGCACGACAAGAACCGGCCGCTGCTGCAAACGGCCGATCCGCGCGCCAAGCTGGAGGAGTTGATGGAAGTGCGCGACCCGCTGTACATGGAAATTGCCGACCTGGTTATCGACACCGGCCGTCCTAACGTACAATCGATGGTTCAGACCATTTTGAACCAGCTGGAAAGCATGGCCTGCGAGGCCGCGCCCAACTGTTCCACCCACGCCGAACCATCGATGAACGAACAATCCAACATCCTGTTAAACGTAGACCTGGGCGAGCGCAGCTACCCGATTGCCATCGGCCCGGCACTGCTGGACGACAGCGCCGCGCTGGCGCGCCACGTCCACGGCGCCAAGGTCGCCATCGTCAGCAACACCACCGTGGCGCCGCTGTACCTGGAGCGGATCGAGGCCGGCTTGCGTAGTGCTGGAAAGCAAGTAATCACGGTGATCCTGCCGGACGGCGAGGAGTTCAAGAACTGGACCAGCCTGATGCAGATCTTCGACGCCTTGCTGCAAAACAAGGCCGACCGCAAGACCACGCTGATCGCGCTCGGCGGCGGCGTCATCGGCGACCTGACCGGCTACGCGGCCGCCAGCTATATGCGCGGCGTCGACTTCATCCAGGTGCCGACCACGCTGCTGTCGCAGGTCGATTCTTCGGTGGGCGGCAAGACCGGCATCAACCACCCGCTGGGCAAGAATATGATCGGCGCCTTCTACCAGCCGCGGGCGGTGATCGCCGACACGGCGACGCTGGAAACGCTGCCGGCGCGCGAATTGTCGGCCGGCCTGGCCGAGATCATCAAGTACGGCGCGGTGATCGACCTGCCGTTCTTCGAGTGGATCGAGGCGAATATGGACAAGCTGATGGCGCGCGACAAGGGCGCGCTGGCCTACGCCATCGCCCGTTCGTGCGAAATCAAGGCCGACGTGGTGCGCCAGGACGAGCGCGAGGGCGGCCTGCGCGCCATCCTCAACTTCGGCCACACCTTCGGCCACGCGATCGAAGCCGGCATGGGCTACGGCGCCCGGCTGCACGGCGAGGCGGTCGGCTGCGGCATGGTGATGGCGGCCGATCTGTCGCAGCGCATGGGCCTGGTCGACGCGGCGACCGTGGCGCGCGTGCGGGCGCTGATCGCCGCCGCCGGCCTGCCGGTCAGGGCGCCGGACCTCGGCGTCGACAAGTGGCTGGAGGCGATGGAGGTCGACAAGAAGAACGAGGGCGGCGCCATCAAGTTCATTCTGATGAATCCGCTGGGCGCGCCGAAGATCACCAACGCGCCGCCGGAACTGCTGCTGGCCACGCTGGCCGCCTGCGTATAAGCATGGCGCCGGAAGACTACCTGGCCCCGTACGCCGCCCATTCCGAGGGCGGCGTCGGCCGCCGTCACGCGGAGACGGCGCACGCCTCGCGCAGCCAGTTCCAGCGCGACCGCGACCGCATCATCCACTCGTCGGCCTTCCGCCGGCTGGAGTACAAGACGCAGGTGTTCCTCAACCACGAGGGCGACCTGTTCCGCACCCGCCTGACGCACAGCCTGGAGGTGGCGCAGATTGGCCGTTCGATGGCGCGCAACCTGCGGCTGAACGAGGATCTGGTCGAGGCGATTTCGCTGGCGCACGACCTCGGGCACACGCCGTTCGGCCACGTCGGCCAGGACGTGCTCAACGAGTGCATGCACGACTACGGCGGCTTCGAGCACAACCTGCAAAGCCTGCGCGTGGTCGACGAGCTGGAGGAGCACTACGGCGCCTGGAACGGCCTGAACCTGATGTTCGAGACGCGCGAGGGCATACTCAAGCACTGCTCGCTGAACAACGCCAGGTTGCTGGGACCGGTGGCGCAGCGCTTCATCGACCGCACCCAGCCGTCGCTGGAGGCGCAGCTGACCAATCTGGCCGATGAGATCGCCTACAACAGCCACGATATCGATGACGGCCTGCGTTCCGGCCTGATTACGATCGGCCAGCTGGAGCAGGTGGATTTCTTCGCGCGGCTGTGGCGCGACGTGCAGCAGGCGTATCCGGGCCTGTCGGGGCGGCGCGCGATTTACGAGACCTTGCGCCGGCTGATCACGGCGCTGGCGGACGATCTGATCGTCACCTCCAGCGCCCGCATTGCCGATGCGGCGCCGGCGTCGATCGACGAGGTGCGGGCGGCGCCGCCTTTGATCCGCTTCTCGGACGGCATGCGCAAGGATGCGACCGAGCTGAAGCGCTTCCTCCATGCCAATCTCTACCGTCACTACAAGGTCAACCGCATGCGCGTGAAGGCCAGCCGCATCGTGCGCGAGCTGTTCGATTCCTTCATGGCCGAGCCGGTGCTGTTGCCGCCGGATTACCAGGACAAGTCGGGCGACATCAACAAGCAGGCGCGCAAGATCGCCGACTACATCGCCGGCATGACCGACCGTTACGCGATCCGCGAACACCGCCGCCTGTTCTCGCTGGACGAACTCTGAGCTTGCTCAACTTTCCCACGCGTTCAGCTTGACCTGCCTCCATGCGCGGCCGATGATGACACCACGTCATCGCGGGACGAAAAGCACCGCGGCTGGTTGTCCGAGGAGGCAGATCATGGATCAGCATGTCAGCGAGCGGGTTGGCGCACTGGAAACGGATGTCGCCGTCATCCAGTCCAACTACGTGCGGCGGGACGAGTTTGCGGACCTGCGCGCCGAAGTGCGGGTCGGCTTCGCCAGAACCGAGGCCAAGATCGATGTCGTGCGCCAGGACATGAACGCCAGGATCGATGTTTTACGCGAGGAAATGACCGCCAGGATCGATGTTCTGCGCAAGGAAATGACCGCCAGGATCGACCGCTTGACCGCCACCATGCTGAAATGGATGTTCGCCTCGCAACTCAGCGTGGCCGCGATGGCGGTCGCCGCCATCAAATACCTTTAGAACATGCGCTGCTGCGCCTCGCGGCGGTCGCCCATCAGCTCCAGCAGCAGTTTTTTCACCGGCGCGGGCAGGGCGGCGCCGGGGACGGCGGCGGCGTCGAGCCAGACGTGGCCGCTCGGCGCCGCCAGCGCCTGCCGCCGCGCCAGCGTCACCCGATACGGCGCGATGTGCAGCTTGTAGTGCGTGAACACATGCGTCACCGTGCTCAGCCGTTCGTAGGATTCCATCTCGCCAAAGCGGCTCGCCGCCAGCGCCAGCGCGTCGTGGTCGGCGGCCGGCGCCCCGTCGTCCGCGGCCGCCACATGGCCGTCGAGCTCCGGCAGCGACAGCAGGCCGCCCCAGATGCCGGTCGGCGGACGCTGTTCCAGCAGCACCTGTCCGCCATCGACCATCGCCAGCATCACCGCATGCTTTTCCGGCGTCGCCTTCTTCGGCTTGCGCACCGGCAGCTCCCTGGTGCGGCCGGTGGCAAAGGCCACGCAGCGCGGCTGCATCGGGCAGCGCTCGCACGACGGGCTGCTGCGCGTGCACAGCGTCGCGCCCATGTCCATCAGCCCCTGCGTGTAGGCCTCGATGCCTTGCTCCGGCAACAGCGCCTCGGCGCGCCGCCACATGGCTTCCTCGGTTTTCTTCTCGCCCGGATAACTGTCGATGCCGAACACGCGCGCGAACACGCGCTTGACGTTGCCGTCCATGATGGCCGCGCGCCGGCCGCTGGAAAACGCCGCGATCGCCGCCGCCGTCGACCGGCCGATGCCCGGCAACTCGGCCAGCAACAGCGGATCGGACGGGAACACGCCGTCATACTCGGCCACCACCTGCTGCGCGCACTTGTGCAGATTGCGCGCGCGCGTGTAGTAGCCCAGGCCGCTCCACTGCGCCATTACCTCTTCCACCGGCGCCGCGGCCAGGTCGCGCAGCGTCGGGAAGCGCGCCAGGAAGCGCGCGTAGTAACCGAGCACGGCCGACACCTGCGTCTGCTGCAACATGATCTCCGACAGCCAGATCAGATACGCATCGCGGGTGTTTTGCCACGGCAGCGCATGGCGGCCATGGATTTTCTGCCAGCCGATCAGGTCGGCCGAGAAACTCGGATCTGCAAAATTTTCTACTGCTACAACTTTCATGCTGTTCCTAACGTTAGGCGGCGGCGTCCAGCGCCACAAACTCCGCGCCAATGGCGGCGCCGATGGCGCCGGCCAACTCATTCAAACGCGCTTTCTGCTCCTCCAGCTCGCGCTGGTTGCGCTCGAAAGCCTCGATCTTCTGTTCCAGGCTATCGGTGGCGTCATGGATGCGCTGGATCGACGCCAGCCGGTGCTTCAGCTGATCCTTGTGCTGGCGGATCTGCGCCTCCAGCGGCCCCATGATGACCTTCAGCCACGCTTCGGCGTCGTTGTTGGCCGACTTGAAGCAGCCGCGCACGCGCGAGGCGATGGTGTCGAAAAATTTTTCCATCAGCGTGACGCGGCTGGTGGTGATCAGGGTGGCAGTGCCGAAGGTCTTCGAATAAATCGCCTCGATCGAGGCCAGCTCGGCGCGGTAGCGCTCCAGCGAAAATGGCATCGGCAGCGCCAAAGTCAAGCCGTGTTCGGCAGAAAAGCGGCGGTACATCACGCCCATCATCTCGGTGATCTCGATGGTCTTGCGCTCGGCCGCGTCGAGGTTGGCGTGGGTGCGCTCGAAGTAACCGCGCACGGCGTCGCGCACGCCGATGAAGAAGCGGCTGCGCTGCATTTCCTCGCGCACCAGCTCGATATCGTCGCGCACGATGTCCATGCCCATGCAGGTGTACAGCTCGGTCGACAGCCGCGTGAACACCGCGCGCGTGGCCTGCAGCTTGAACAGGCTGGCGTCGAATTCGCGCTTCTCCACATCGATGCGGCGCATCATGTGCGCGATCACGCTCTGGTTCTTGCCGCGCAGGCTGCGCAGCTCGTGCAGCTGCTCGACGATGCCGCGCGCCCGCGTGTTGAGCATGCCCGTCTGCGCCGCGTTCAGCGCCTGCAATTCCTCGGCCAGCTGCTTGCGCACGATTTCCTTCTTGGCCGGAATCAGCTGGTTGAACAGCGCCCCCTCCAGCGCATGCAGGCGGCTGCGCGCCAGCAAGGCGACGTCGTGGTTGATCTTGCCCACCAGCGCCTTCTGCGCCGACACCGGAAACACCGCGCGCGGCTCCAGCGACAGCGTGTGCGCCACATGGGCCTGCTGCCGCTCGATCTCGGCGTTGATGTCGTCCTCGCTGCGCAGCTCGTCCCACATGCTGTCGATCTTGTTCAGCACCACCAGCCGGCCGGCGCCGGCGCCGATGTGGTTGCGCCAGACTTCGATATCGCTCTTGGTCACGCCGGTGTCGGCGGCCAGGATGAACAGCACGGCGTGCGCGTTCGGAATCAGATTCAGCGTCAGCTCCGGCTCGGTGCCGATGGCGTTCAGGCCGGGCGTGTCGAGGATCACCAGCCCCTGCTTGAGCAGCGGATGCGGGAAGTTGATGATGGCGTGCCGCCACAGCGAAATCTCGACGTTGCCGTGCTCGTCCAGCGTGACCGGCATGTCGGGGTCGTCCGCGTCGTACAGGCCGTAGCGCCTGGCTTCGTCCACCGGCACGTAGCGGGTCTTGCTGACCTGCTTGAAGGCCTCCTGCATCTCGCCGCCGGCGTCCAGGTTCAGCGGCAGCACGGTCCAGGCGCCCGGCTGCTCGCGGTAATCGCTGGTGGACAGGTTGTCGGCGCGCGTCTCGATCGGCAGCAGGCGGATCGACGGCGCCAGGTTGGCGTCCCATTGCAGCTCGGTCGGGCACATGGTGGTGCGGCCGGCCGCCGACGGCAGGATGCGCTGGCCGTACTCGGCAAAGAAGATCGCGTTGATCAGCTCGGATTTGCCGCGCGAGAATTCAGCCACGAAGGCCACCGACAGCTTATCGTCCTCCAGCCGCGCCAGGTTGCGCACGATGCGCTGCTCGGTGGCGGCATCGCTCAGGGACGCGTCCGCCATCCACGCCTGATAATTTTTCAGCGCGGTGACCACGCCCTGCCGCCAGGCGCTGTACTGTTCGAAATCCCTGACCATCATCTGCCGGCCCTTATTTTTGGCAATTCACGCAATAAAAAGTGGATCGCTGTCCCTGCTTGATCTGGCGTATCGGCGCTGCGCACACGCGGCACGGCACACCAGCCCGATCATAGACGAAATATGTCTGCTGGAAATACCCGGACTGCCCGTTGACGCTAATAAAGTCGCGCAGCGTGCTGCCGCCTTGCACGATGGCTTCGGCCAGGATCTCGCGGATGGCCTGGGCCAGCTTCTCGTAGCGCGCCAGGCTGATGCGCCTGGCCGGCGTCTTCGGGTTAATTCCTGCGCGAAATAAACTTTCTGACGCGTAAATATTGCCGACGCCAACGACGATATCGCCGGCCAACAGCACCTGCTTGACGGGCGCGCTGCGCTGCCGAGTCTGATCGTACAGCAATTTGCCGCTGAAGCCAGCTTCCAGCGGTTCAACGCCCAGTTCACGCAACAGAATGTGGTGTTCCAGCTCGCCGTCGCCGGCGTCATGCCACAGCACCGCGCCGAAGCGGCGCGGGTCTTTCATGCGCAGCACCTGCGGCCCCTGGCCGTCGGCCGCTTCGACTTCCAGATCGAAATGGTCGTGTTTCTCCGGCGCCAGGCCGGCGCCCATCACCCGCAGGTGGCCGGACATGCCGAGATGGATGATCAGCGTGCCGTGCTCGAAATGCACCAGCAGGTACTTGCCGCGCCGGCCCGTGCCCAGCACCTTGCGTCCGGCCAGCAACTGCGGCAGCGCGGCGGGGAAGGGCCAGCGCAGGCCGGCGCGGCGCAGCACCACGTTGCGCACGATGCGGCCTTCGACATGGGGCGCGACGCCGCGCCGGGTAACTTCGACTTCTGGTAATTCTGGCATCTGTCTGGCTGAAGAGAGAGGAAAGAGGGGCGAATCTGGCCGGCGCAGAATATTTGGTTACACTAGTCAAACTCCGCCCGCCGTGGGTTCGGCGTAAAATTTGACGACCTTTGCAGACCAGTCAGGATCACCTTTGAAAAACGCTTTCGCCATTGTAACCCTCTCAGCCATGCTGTCGGCGTGCGCTATCGCGCCGCACAAGCCGGCCGGGTCCGCCGCCGAGCCGGCCGCCGGGCAGAATCCGGCCGCGGCTGCGGTGGCGTCGGACCCGCTGCCGAACACCGAGCTGACCGGCGACCTGCTGTTCCGCATCACCAAGGCCGAACTGGAATTCAAGAACGGCAACTGGCAGGGCCCGTACATCACCATGATGGCGCTGGCGCAGCAAACCCGCGATCCGCGCCTGGCGCGGCGCGCCGCCGAAATGGCGCTGACCGCCAAGCAGCCGGACGAGGGCATGGCGGCGATCCGCCTGTGGCGCAGCCTGGCGCCGGAGTCGGACGAGGCGGCGCAGCTGTTCCTCGGCTTCGCCGTCACCGCCGACGACCTCGGCGAAGCGGAAGCCGTGTTCGAGCAGCGCCTGAAGAAGGCGCCGCCGTCGGCGCGGCCGATGGTGATGTTCCAGATGCAGCAGATGCTGCTGCGCGCCAAGGACAAGGCGGCCGCCTTCAAGCTGGAGGAGCGCGTGCTGATGCCGTATGAGGACACGGTGGAGGCTCACCTGATCCTGGCGCAAGGCGCGTTCGCCCTCAACGACCAGGCCCGCGCGCGCGCAGAGGCCGCCAAGGCGCTGGCCATCAAGCCCGATTCCGAACTGGCCGCGCTGACCAGCGCGCAGGTGTCCGGCGACATCGACGCCGCCATCAAGCAGTTGGACCGTTTCCTGCAAAAGTACCCGAAGGCCCACGAGGTGCGCGCCGCCTACGGCCGCATCTTGGCCGACAACAAGCAGATCGGCGAGGCCCGCAAGCAATTCGAGCTGTTGCTCAAGGACCAGCCCGACAACCTGGCCACCTTGTACGCGCTGGGCGTGATCGCGGTCAGCGCCGACGACCTGCCGGCGGCGGAGAAACACTTCACCCGCTTTATCAGCGTGCTGCAGGACCACCCGGACGACGAGCGCGATCCGGCCAAGGTGCTGCACGCCCTGTCGCAAATTGCCGAGCAGCGCGGCGACGTCGACGCCGCCATCGGCTGGCTGGCCAAGATCGACTCGGGCGATGAAAAAGTCTACCTGGCCGCGCGCCTGAAAATGGCGGTGCTGACCGCCCGCAAGGGCAATCTCGACGCAGCCCGCAAGCAGCTGGAGGAACTCCGGCCGTCGAACCCCGACGATCAGGCGCAGGTGTTCCAGACCGATGCCCAGCTGCTGCGCGACGCCGGCGACCACCGCACCGCCTTCGTGGTGCTGGAAAACGCCACCAAGCGCTATCCGGGCAACCCGGACCTGCTGTACGATTTCGCGCTGGTGGCGGAAAAGCTCGGCGACGTCGCGCTGATGGAAAAAGCGCTGCGCCAGGTGATGATCGCCGCGCCGGACAACCAGCACGCCTACAACGCGCTGGGCTATTCGCTGGCCGAGCGCAACGAGCGCCTGCCGGAAGCCTATGCGCTGATCGACAAGGCCTTGCAGATGGCGCCGGGCGACCCGTTCATCATGGACAGCATGGGCTGGGTGCTGTACCGCATGGGTAATCTGGCCGAGGCCGAATCCTACCTGCGCCGCGCCTACGCCGTGCGCGCCGATCCGGAAATCGCCGTGCACCTGGGCGAAGTGCTGTTCGCCAAGGGCGACCTCGCCGGCGCGCAAGCGCTGTGGAAGGAAGCCCACGCCAAAGATCCGAAAAACGATGCGCTGAAGACCACCCTGGCGCGCCTGAACCAAAGCCTTTAAATGATACGACCACTGATCCTCGCCGCCTCCCTCGCCACGCTGGCCGCCCTGGCCGGCTGCGCCACCACCGCTTCCGCGCCGCGCTCCGGCGCCGCCGTGGCGGCCTACCAGGACAATATCGAGCTGGCCGGCGGCATCTTCATCAGCTACACCCGCGACGGCAGGAAGGAGCCGCTGAACGGCAGCTTCACCTGGAAGCAAACCAGCGCCAGTACCGACGTCAGCCTGATCTCGCCGACCGGGCAGACGGTGGCCGTGATCAAGGTCACGCCGACCTCGGCCACGCTGACCGAAAGCGGCAAGCCGCCGAAGAGCGCGCCCAACCTCGACACGCTGACCGCGCAGACGCTGGGCTGGACGCTGCCGGTGTCCGGCCTGCGCGACTGGCTGCAGGGCTATGCCACCGGCCGCGACGGCAAGCGCTTCGTGGCCTCGCCGTCCAACGACAACGTCATCACGCGCGACGGCTGGAAGCTGGAATACGTGAGCTGGCAGGACGACCAGGCCGCCGTGCCGCAGCCCAAGCGCATCGACGCCACCCGCATCGTGCTGGGCGAGGCCGTCGATGACATGCAGATCCGCATCGTCATCCGTCCGCAGCAACAGTAAAATGCCGGCATGAACGCACTCAAAAACTGCCCGGCCCCGGCCAAGCTCAATCTGTTCCTGCACGTCAACGGCCGCCGCGCCGACGGCTACCACCTGCTGCAAACCGTGTTCCAGATGATCGACCACGGCGACACGCTGCATTTCACGCTGCGCGACGACACCGCCTTGCGGCGCGTGACCGAGCTGCCGGGCGTCCCGGAGGAGAGCGACCTGATCATCCGCGCCGCCGGCTGTTGCAGGCCGAGGTGCTGCGCCGCAGCGGCGCCTTGCCGCGCGGCGTCGACATCGCGATCGAGAAAGTGCTGCCGATGGGCGGCGGCGTCGGCGGCGGCTCGTCCGACGCCGCCACCACGCTGATGGCGCTGAACCAGCTGTGGAACGCCGGCCTGAGCAAGCAGGAACTGATGGACCTGGGCCTGCCGCTGGGCGCCGACATCCCGTTCTTCATCTTCGGCGAAACCGCGTTTGCCGAGGGCGTGGGCGAGGCGCTGCAACCGGTGAGCGCGCCGGAATGTTGGTATGTCGTCATCGAGCCGGGCGTCATGGTGCCGACCGCTGCAATTTTTGGTTCAGAACATTTGACAAGAAGCACGCCGCTCGTTAATATAACGGACTTTTCCAGCCACTCCATCACGTTGGGGTTTGGAAAGAACGACTTGCAACAGGTAGCAACGAAGTTATTCCCGCCGGTGGCAGAAGCGGTAGAATGGCTCGGTGCTTACGGTGACGCCAGGATGACTGGCTCCGGTGCATGTGTGTTCAGTGCGGTAGCAACCGAGGCGGACGCCGATGCGGTACTTGCAAAAGTGCCGGCGCGGTGGAAAGCCTGGAAAGCCAAGGCGCTGAAACGGCATCCGATCACTGAGAAGTTGTGAGGCGGCAAAAAAGATTTTGCGAAGCGTGAAAATGGCTGTATAATATCGGCCTGTAACGACGAGCAGTCAGTTGCGTAGGGGAATCGCCAAGCTGGTTAAGGCACCGGATTTTGATTCCGGCATACCAAGGTTCGAATCCTTGTTCCCCTGCCATTCGTTTGTATCTGGAACCGTCGAGGCACTAGTCTCCGGCCAGATAGAGCAAAAAGTGAGGCGCACGATGCGCCTCATTCCATTTAGTTCGGTGCCGCGTTGCTTGCGCTGGCACGTCAAAGAATCTTCTACAACTTCTCTGGAATCCCAATGGCTTACGAAAACCTGATGGTTTTTACCGGCAACGCTAATCCTGCGTTGGCAGAGGGAGTCGCAAAAAATCTCGGCATCCCCCTCGGCAAAGCGAACGTTTCGAAATTCTCGGACGGCGAAGTCATGGTTGAAATCAACGAAAACGTCCGCGGTAAAGACGTGTTCGTGCTGCAATCGACCTGCGCGCCCACCAACGACAACCTGATGGAACTGATCCTGATGGTGGACGCCCTGAAACGTGCATCGGCCGGTCGTATCACCGCTGCGATTCCTTACTTTGGTTACGCCCGTCAAGACCGCCGCCCACGTTCGGCGCGCGTTGCGATCTCGGCCAAAGTGGTCGCCAACATGCTGGAAGAAGCCGGCGTCGAGCGCGTCCTGATCATGGATCTGCACGCGGACCAGATCCAGGGCTTCTTCGACATCCCGGTCGACAATATTTACGCTTCGCCCATCCTGCTGAGCGATCTGCAGAAAAAGCACAACGAAGACCTGCTGGTCGTGTCGCCAGACGTCGGCGGCGTGGTGCGCGCGCGCGCGCTGGCCAAACGCCTCGGCTGCGACCTGGCCATCATCGACAAGCGCCGTCCGAAAGCCAACGTTTCCGAAGTGATGAACATCATCGGCGACGTCGAAGGCCGCAACTGCGTGATCATGGACGACATGGTCGACACCGCCGGCACGCTGGTCAAGGCCGCCGAAGTGCTGAAAGAGCGAGGCGCCAAGAAAGTCATCGCGTATTGCACCCACCCGGTGCTGTCCGGCCCGGCAATCGACCGCATCAACAGCTCGTCGCTGGACGAACTGGTGGTGACCGACACGATTCCGCTGTCCGACGCCGCCAAGCAATGCGGCAAGATCCGTCAGCTGACCTGCGCACCGCTGCTGGCGGAAACGTTCAAACGCATCATCAAGGGCGATTCCGTGATCTCCCTGTTCGTCGACTAAACAGCCGGCGACCACATTTTTCAGACGGCGCGCCCGGTATTTGCCGGGCGCGCCGTTTTTCCCGAAGCGCGCCTGGTCGCGGGGCGCTTCATAACACGGGGCGCAAGTCCTGTTATTTATTGGAGTATCACATGAAAGTAGTAGCCTTCAAACGCGAACTGCAGGGTTCCGGAGCGAGCCGCCGCCTGCGTAACTCGGGCCAAACCCCTGGCATCATCTACGGCGGCACCGAAGCCCCAGTAGCGATCGCCCTGGACCACAACGCCCTGTTCCACGCTCTGAAAAAGAAGCGTTCCACTCGTCGATCCTGGACCTGGAAATCGACGGCAAGGCAGAGAAAGTTCTGCTGCGCGACTTCCAGATGCACGCATTCAAGCAACTGGTTCTGCACGCTGACTTCCAGCGCGTTGACGCCAACAAAAAACTGCACGCCAAAGTCGCGCTGCACTTCGTGAACGCCGAAATCTCGCCAGCAGTCAAACTGCACGGCGCGACCATCAGCCACGTTGCCAACGAACTGGAAATCGAATGCCTGCCAGGCGACCTGCCAGAGTTCATCACCGTTGACCTGACCAACGTGGACGTTGGCCACTCGGTGCACGTTGCCGACCTGTCGCTGCCAAAAGGCGTGACCGCTGTTACCCACGGCAACAACCTGACCATCGCTACCGCTTCGGTACCAGCTGGCCAAGTTTCGGCTGACGCCGCTGCTGAATAATTCAGGGAATTGCTCCCCGGATGAAGAAACCCGCCGCTGGCGGGTTTTTTTGCCATAATTATTTTATTTCACGCGCTTTCCATGCCTATCCGTCTTATCGTTGGCCTCGGCAACCCCGGCCCAGAATACGAACAAACCCGCCACAACGCCGGCTTCTGGCTGGTCGACAACCTCGCCAACGACAGCGGCGCGCGCCTGCAGCGCGACGCCAAATACAACGCCATGTACGCCAAGGCCAGCATCGGTGGCCACGACGTCTACCTGCTGCAGCCGCTGACCTATATGAACCGCTCCGGCCAGTCGGTCGGCGCGCTGTGCCGCTTCTTCAAGATCGGCGCCGACGAAGTGCTGGTGGTCCATGACGAGCTGGACCTGATGCCCGGCATCGCCCGCCTGAAAAAGGCGGCTCCTCGGGCGGGCACAACGGCCTGAAGGACATCACCGCCGCGCTCGGCACGCAAGACTACTGGCGGCTGCGCCTCGGCATCGGCCACCCGCGCACGCTGAACCTGGCGCAGCAGGTGGCCGACTTCGTGCTGCACCGCCCGCGCCGCGAAGACCAGGACCTGATCGAGCGCGCGATCGAAAAATCGCTGCTGATCCTGCCGCAAATCATCAAGGGCGAATTTGCCGCCGCCACCACCAAGTTGCACACCGACTGAAAGGAAACCGATGAAACGCATACCGATCATAGCCTTCCTGGCCGCCGCCAGCGCCGCCAGCGCCGTTGCGCAGGCGCAGGCGCAGGACGCCGGCGCCGTCATCAACGGCATCTACCCGCAGCTGGACGCGGTCTACAAGGACCTGCACGCCAACCCGGAAATCGCCTTCCAGGAAACCCGCACGGCCGCCAGGCTGGCCGGCGAAATGCGCAAGATCGGTTTTGACGTCACGGAAAAAGTCGGCAAGACCGGCGTGGTGGCCATCTACAAGAACGGTCCCGGCCCGCTGGTGCTGGTGCGCACCGAGCTGGACGGCTTGCCGATGGAGGAAAAATCGGGCCTGCCGTACGCCAGCAAGAACGGCGCCGCCCACAGCTGCGGCCACGACATCCACATGACGGCCTGGCTGGGCGCGGCGCGCGCGCTGGTCACGCTCAAATCGCAGTGGAAGGGCACGCTGATGTTCATCGGCCAGCCGGCCGAGGAAACCGTCGCCGGCGCCAGGGCCATGCTGGACGACGGCCTGTTCACGCGCTTCGGCAAGCCCGACTACGCCTTCGCGCTGCACTCGTGGCCGCTGGCCTACGGCACCATCGGCTACAACAGCGGCGCGGTGTCGTCGAATTCGGACGCGATCGAAATCACCTTCAAGGGGCGCGGCGGGCACGGCTCGGCGCCGGACAAGGCGCTGGACCCGATCACGATTGCCGCGCGCTTCGTGGTCGATGTGCAGACGGTGATCAGCCGCGAAAAAGACCCGAAGGAATTCGGCGTTGTGACTATTGGCGCCATCAACGGCGGCACGGTCGGCAACATCATCCCGGACACGGTCAAGGTGCGCGGCACGATCCGCAGCTACACGCCGGCGGTGCGGGAAAAATCCTGGCCGGCGTGCGCCGCATCGCCAACGCCTCGGCCGCGATGGCCGACGCGCCGGCGCCCGATGTCGAGCTGATTCCGGGCGGCGCCGCCATCGACAACGACCAGGCGCTGGTCACGCGCACCGAAGCTGTGTGGAAAAAGCCTTTGGCGAGGCCAACGTCATGCGCGCGCCGGCGATGACCGCCAGCGAAGACTTCTCGCAGTACATCAAGCAGGGCGTGCCGGGCGTCTTCTTCTTCACCGGCGTCTACGACCCGAAAGTGGTGGCGGCGGCGGAAAGGGCGGCCAGCCGGTCGCCTTCAACCACTCGCCGCAATACGCGCCGGTGCCCGAACCGTCGATCAAAACCGCCGCCCAGGCGATGACGCTGGCGGTGATGAACGTGATGCCCAAATAAACCCCGGGTCAGGTCTGACATTCGCACACGGGCTCAACTGCGAAGCAGTTGAGCCCGTGTGCGAATGTCAGACCTGACCCCGGATTGTCATTTTGCGCTGGCAATCCAGCGGTCGACGCGCTGCTCCAGGAGCGGCAGCGGCAGCGTGCCGTCGCCGATTACTACTTCGTGGAATTTCTGGTAGCTGAACTTGTCGCCCAGCGCCTGCTGCGCCCGCGCGCGCAGCTCCAGGATTTTGAGCGAGCCGATCTTGTAGCTCAGCGCCTGCGCCGGCCACACCATGTAGCGCTCGATCTGGTTGCGGGCGCGCGCTTCCGGCCAGCCCAGCGTGTCGGCCAGATAGGCGATCGCTTGTTCGCGCGTCCAGCCCTTGGCGTGCATGCCGGTGTCGACCACCAGCCGCGCCGCGCGCAGCATCTCGGCGTTCAAATGGCCGTAGTGGGCGACCGGATCGTCGTACAGGCCCAGCTCCTTGCCCAGCGTTTCCGAGTACAGCGCCCAGCCTTCGGTGTAGGCCGCGCTGTTCGGATTCTCGGTGCTGAACTTGCGGAAGTCCGGCAGGTCCAACTCTTTGAGCAGCGCCGCGTGCAGGTGGTGGCCGGGAATGCCTTCGTGCAGGAACAGGCTGACCATGTCGACGCGGCTGTATTTCTTCGGATCGTTGACCACCGGCCAGAACACGCCGGGGTGCGAACCGTCGGCCGCCGGCGGCGTGTAGTGGTCGGAGGCGGTGGCGCGCGTCAGCTCGGGTTCCAGATGCAGTTCCAGCTTCGCTTTCGGAACCAGGCTGAAGTAGGCCGGCAGCCTGGCCTGCACTTGCGCGTAGATGGCGCGGTAGGCGTCCAGCACCTGTTCGTCGCTGGCGAAGATGTTGAACCGGGTTTGCGCGCCTATCCATTGCGGCAGCTGCTTCTCAGCACCGTCGTAGCCGAGCTTCGGGCCGAGCGCGGCCAGTTGTTGTTGAATCCGCGCGACTTCTTTCAGGCCTAGCGCGTGCACCTCGTCGGGTGAGAGCGGCAAGTTGGTGCTGTCCTTGATGCGTGCCGCGTACCAGGCCGTGCCGTTCGGCAGCGCGCTCCAGCCGGTGCTGCTGCGGCTGGCGGGCAGGTACTCGTTTTGCAGGAAGTTGACCAGACGCGTCAGTGCTGGCGCGATGCCGGTGTCCACCACCTTCAGGTAGGCCGCGCTGAGCTTCTTCTTGTCGGCGTCGGAGAACGAGGCCGGGAAGCGCGTCGCCGGCGAGTAGTAGACGCTGGTTTCGGGCGTGGCCGCGCGCAGGTTCTGGAACTGCGGCAGCATCGCCACGGTGATCGCCTTCGGCTGCACCACGCCGCTGCGCATGCCTTCCTTCATGTTGGCGATGGCCTGGTCGATCCAGCGCGGCAGCTGGTTCAGGCGGCTCAGGTAATCCTGGTATTGCTTGACGGTGCCGAGCGGCTGCGAGCCGGTGCCGTCGGCGTAGTTGGCCAAGGTGCTCGGCACGTTGTCGAACTGGTTCAACGGCAGCAGATGCTCGGGGAAGGACTCCAGCTGCATCGCGTTGTTCAATTCGTAGGTCAGCAGATCGTAGGTCAGCTGGTCCTGCGCGCCCAGCTGGTCGCGGCGCACATTCATCAACTGCTTTTGCAGCGCGCGATACAGCGTGAACTGCTCGGCGCGCACCTTGGGCGAAATCGCCAGCCCCAGCTGATCGTTATAGCGGCTGTCGCCGTTGGCGGTGGCGAACAGCAGCGGATCGAATTTGCAGCGCGCCGCGTGGAACGCCGCAGCCAGCCTGGCCAGCTGCTTTTGCGCCGCGCTCGTCTTCGCTGCCGTCACCGGCGCCGCCTGCGCCGGCAGCGTGTAAGCACCCGCCAGCATCAGGCTGGCAACCAGAACGGAAGTACGCAGACGGAACATAAGTTTTCCTGAAAGGTGGGATGGCGAAAGAGTCTAGCATCAAAAAAGTTTCGCTCAAAAGCCTGGGTGGGCGGCTCTGGCGTTTGCTATGTTCGCAAGCGAGCCAGGCGGCTAAGCGATGGATTGCAGCAGCGTGCGTACCGCGTCCGGGATCGGCACCGAGCGGTTGCTGGCGCGTTCGACGTAGACGTGGACGAAATGGCCGGCCGCCGCCGGCAGCGGGTCGTCGTTGCGGTACAGCGCGATTTCGTAGCGCACGCTGGCGTTGCCCAGCTTGGCCACGCGGATGCCGGCGTGCACCACGTCCGGAAAGGCGACCGGCGCAAAGTAGGCGCAGCCGCTGTCGACCACGAACCCGACCACCTCGCCCTTGTGGATATCCAGCACGCCAGCCTCGATCAGGAACTGATTGACTGCCGTGTCGAAGTAGGAGTAGTAGACAACATTGGTGACATGTCCAGCTTGACAAAGTAGGGCATGGGCTAGAACTCACTTTTACGCTGTTTGAAATGCAGCCTGCAAAAATCAGCGGTAGCAAAAAAGCAATGCGCTACATCACCTCTACGCGTAGACGTGGCATTGCATATGTTGTGAAAAACAAAACCATGCTACACTAAAAGCAATCTTATTTGTAGCGTGGAATGCTGAGTATATGGATTTTTTTCAGATTCGGATCAAAAATTATCGAAGTATCGTGGATGAAATTAGTCTTGGTTTTGGTAAGAAAGTAACGCTGATTGGACCTAATAACAGCGGGAAAACCAATATCGTAAATGCTATACAAGCATTCTTTTCTGGTATAGAGGAGAATTCATACCAAATTAAAAGGGATTTACCTGTCAATTTTGGCGGAAAACAGACAAGCATAATTGCATCTTTTTCAGCGGATAAAGGCAAAGACGCAGTTTTTTTGAAATTGTATGCCGAAATGCAGAATTGTCTGGAGGCCGAAAATCGGCAGGATGACATATTTCAAATATACCTTTATTATTCCAGCACAGGTAAGCCTGTTTATCAGTTCTTCCCTAACGTAAAAATAAAAAATAAACTGGCTCATAGCTTCAAAACATTGCATCAACGGGCATTGAGGCTTGTATTGGCATCTTTCTGTTGTAAAAGTATACCTTCTGTAAAAGATCCTAGTGCGCTATTTTCCACAATATTGCTTCCTTTTATTAAAAAATCGGTGGCATTAGTTTTGGAGCCCCATCTTCCTAAGATCAAAAGCCAATTAGATGAGATCTCTAATGGTGTAAATTCTGTTCTTAGCGCAAGAAAACTTCCTAATATAAAAACTGCTTTTGATATTAGCGAGACTATCGAAAATACGCTATCTAATTTCGATTTTCAGATCGATGATGGTTTACGAATGTCTGCAAAATCCAAAGGCTCCGGTCTGCAAGCGGCAGCTATATTGGCATCACTTAAGTGGATTGGAGCAGAAGAGAAAAAGCTGGCCGCCAGACAATTTGGCTTCTAGAAGAACCAGAGTCATATTTGCATCCAAATTTAGCAAAATCTTGCCATGAAATTATTGATGATTTAAGCAAGCAGAATTGCGTTGTAATCACTACTCACTCTATCTCCTTCATTGGTCAAGATCCTGCGCATATTTACGAGACTGCAGTAGGTCCAAACGGCACTCTCTTGAAGCAGTGTCGTACTTATTCCGAGGCCACTTCGTCTATTCGTAAAGCTATCGGTTTGCGTTATAGTGATTTCTTCCAGTTAGGCAGCGCTAATATTTTTGTAGAAGGAGTTTCTGATAGGGAAATACTAACATGGGCGCTTAATAAGGTTAAGCCAAATAAAGGGAAAAACCAATTTCCGTTGTTGAGATCTGCGACAATCATGGACTTCACAGGGGTTTCTTCTTTAAAGGACTTCTTGAAACATTCGTATGATTTCATAAGGAACGAAGTAGCAATATTTGTTGTTTTTGATGGTGATGATGCTGGAGTGGAAGCAACTGATGCTTTAAATGGATTTTTTACCAACAAGTCCATACCATTTAATGCGAACAAAGATTACGCTGTGCTCCCTAAAGGCTTTGCAATTGAAGGATTGTTTCCGCAAGAATTTATTAAAGATTTGAATGATAAACATCCAAGTTGGTTTAGGAAATTTAATGCCGATATTCATGGGAATATCCTTGGATTTTCTATACGAGACGGAAACAAGAGTAGTGCACAGCGCGCTCTGATGGCGAAAGCGGAGGAAGAGAGTGAAAAAACAGGAAATTATGTTTGGGCTAAAGAGTTCGTGAATTTATTTCAAGTAGCAGAGAAGCAGTTGGAAACAAAAATTGAAAATCTGGGGCTTAGCTCTTAGCTAGTACTACTCAAGGAGCTATGCATTCATAAATCGGTAGGGAAGTGATTAAATGTCAGATTCACTAAATCAGAATGTAACAGATTATGTGGTTTCAGCCGCGAAGGCTTCGCTTGGCATGGTCCCTTTTGCCGGTTCTCTATTGGCAGAACTTGCTGGGACCATAATTCCAAAACAGCGAGTTGACCGCCTTGTTGATTTCACTCGTAAGCTTGAAGATAAAATTGGTGAACTCGATGAAACAACCATTAGAGCAAAGCTATCTGACGAGAACTTCACTGATTTGCTGGAAGAGTCAGCACGACAAGCCGCGCAAGCAGTAACGGAAGAGAGGCGCCAATATTTAGCTTCTCTACTGGCCTCCGGCATGTCAGAAACTCGCATGTCCTTTGTCGAACGCAAGCATCTTCTTCGGTTGCTAAGCCAAATAAATGACATTGAAGTGATTTGGTTGCGCTTCTATCACTATCCGTATATGAGTGGTGACGAGGAGTTTCGTAGTAAGCATGCATCAATTCTGAAACCGATAATGGCAACACTCGGTAGTGATCAAGAAACTATTGACCAGAGTGCATTGCAAGAAAATTACACAGAACATTTGGTTTCGCTTGGTTTGCTAACACGCCCTCTCCAAGTTGACTCTAAAACCGGATATCCGTTGTTCGACAAAACCACAAAGAACTGGAAAACTCAGAGTGCTCAGACGACCCGGTTAGGCAGGATACTTTTGCGATATATCGGCTTAGATGGAAACTGAGGAGATTAATCGATATATTGCAGCAAGTCACCATAGACATGCGCAACAAGTGCTGAATCAACTTCAGGAGTACCCCTAATGCAAGCATGGCAATTAGAAATTAACTGTCCACTCTGCGGTGTAAAGTTTTCTGTGAGCCGAGCACTTAAGCACAAAAAAGAAGCATCCTGACGTTGAAGCGGATAAATTTATCGCTGAGATCAAGGGGGCGCTAGAACGTGGTGAAAACGTATTCGATACGAAAAAACTTGTGACGGAAACCAAGTTGGCGGGGAAGTCTGCGTTTAGCAAGGATGTACGCGGCTCCGCAAAGTGGTTCACAATTGTTCCAGGAGGAGCTGTTGGATTAGGTAAGAAAAAGTAATATCCTCTAATACTTACCATTTTTCATGTGTACAGCATGCTTTCAAGGGACAGGCCAATAAGTGGCCATTAACACTATAGAGTACTAACGGCCAGTTGTATCCGGTCGAGAGCAGAACGAGACCTGCGTGGCCGCGTTTGGGCTAAAAACTGTTGCATAGGTAAGTCATGCAAGAACACTTTTGAGTGGGAGCGCATCATACTGTGTTTCGACTTCCAGAAGACTAAGGTAGTGGTTAACCCATTTGTTTTTTGAGCGAAGGTACTGGACGAAGATAATTGGATTGCCAGGAGTGCTTTTTGACGCGCTAATATCTACTTGCTGTATCTCCATGCAGTAGGGCTCCCGCCGTACAATTTCCGCAGCCTTCTGAAGGTGAGTGTGATACTGCTTGTATTCTGGTTTTAGATGGTCCAAGGAGATTGCCCCATCGATTATCGGTGCTAGATTTTCTTTGTAGCTCGATACATCCGCAAAAAGATCCTTAATAGGTGCAGACCGAAGTAAATATGAGGAACCTGGGCTTTCAATTTGTTCGTAAGCGACGCCTCTCCCTGCAAGTGCTTCCATAACAGCGAATCGCGTCGTTTCAGGGCAGCGAAGGCCAAAGTACACCTTTCTCACTGCTCGGAAGTCATATTCATGGAGGCCCGGAGGTGTCGTGATGACACGTACCTCCTGTTCATATGACCATGCCGTCGATTTGATACCCAAAATTCTCTGTAGTGTTTCAGCCGTGGATGGAGATTCGAAGAAGTAACCCGTCTGAAAGCTCGGCGCACTATCGCTGTATTTAACGTCAATATAGGTGTGTAGGTTGGGTTCAAATTCAGTCAGTTTCTGGATGTCGTAGCCAACGCAGAATCCATGATGTGAACCACCGTAATGGGACCAGATTAGTTCACTTAATGGGGTGTAGCTAAGAGAGAAAACCCCATATTTGTCGACAAAACCAAGAATTTGATCGAGAGCCATTAACACCTTATCAAACGACTGCGCTGCTGCGGCGGAAATGCTCGGAAGAGCGGTACGAATACCGTCAAGTTGCGAGTCGAGCGAAGACCTATCGAATCGTCCTTCGAACGGATCGTTTAAAGTACTCCGCTGTGCTGCATAAAAGGTAGATTCACGTAACCCTTGGAGATCTCGATCCAAAGTTGTTGCATCACCAGTTCGGTATTTGAAAGCTAATCGTGAAGGTGAGGCATTCATTAGACTGATCGCTTTAGTGATAGAAGGGGCCGTGCATGAATTGAATCGCCACGAGTCTGCTAGACACCCGCGAGCCGTTCAAAATGCCTTCGCTCATACTCTACTGGCGAAAGCCTGTCATTAAATCCGTGACGGCGCTTGGGATTGTAGAACATCTCGATATAGTCGAAGATATCCTGCCTTGCATCATCTCTGGTTGCATAGTTCTTGCGCTTGATACGCTCGCGCTTCAGAAGCTGGAAGAAGCTTTCAGCGACCGCATTGACGTAACAGTTTCCGCGCCGGCTCATGCTGGGTTCCAGCCGATGCGCCGTCAAAAAATCGCGCCAGTCCTTGCTGGTGAACTGCGAGCCCTGATCCGAATGAACCATCACAGGATCGGCCGGTTTGCGTCGCCAAACCGCCATCAGCAGCGCATTCATCGCCAGCTCTGTATCAATCCGCGAACTCATTGACCACCCGAGGTAATCCCCCCAGCAAATGATCGCGTTTAAAAGTAGAATTTTCCAAACTCAGATTTTTGAAAGTTCTGCATGAAGACGTCCCGTTTTACCGATAGCCAGATCATCGCCATCCTCAAGCAAGCCGAGGGCGGATCGCCAGTCCCTGAGTTGTGCCGCGAGCACGGCATCAGCAACGCCACGTTCTACAAGTGGCGTTCCAAGTTCGGCGGCATGGATGCCTCGCTCATGGCCCGCATGAAAGAGCTGGAAGACGAAAACCGTCGCCTGAAAAAGATGTATGCCGAGGAGCGCCTGAAGGCCGAGATCGTCGCGGAGGCACTGGCAAAAAAGTGGTGAAGCCATCTCGTCGACGTGAGATGGCGCAGCACTACGTGGCCGCAGGCCGATTGAGCATCAAGGTCGCGTGCCTGGCCTTTGGCATCAGCCAAACTTGCTACCGCTACGAAGCCAAGCTAAATGCGGAGAACGAAGTCATCGCCGACTGGCTGGTGCGACTGACAAGCAATCAGCGTAACTGGGGCTTCGGTCTGTGCTTTCTGTACCTGCGCAACGTGAAGTCGTTCGGCTGGAACCACAAACGGGTCTACCGGATTTACCGCGAGTTGGAACTGAACCTGCGGATCAAGCCGCGCCATCGCCTGGTGCGCGAAAAACCGCTGCCGTTGGCCGTGCCCACACAGATCAACCAGACTTGGTCGATGGATTTCATGCATGACCAACTGTCCGATGGCCGCAGTATCCGTTTGTTCAATGTAATCGACGACTACAACCGCGAAGGACTCGGTATCGAGGTCGACTTCTCGCTGCCCTCGGAACGGGTCATCCGATCGCTCGACAGGATCATCGAATGGCGAGGTAAGCCACTGGTCATTCGTTGCGATAACGGCCCTGAGTACATCAGCGCTGTAACCTTGGCATGGGCCGCTAAGCGCGGCATCCGCATTGACTTCATTCAGCCCGGACAGCCGCAGCAAAACGCCTACGTCGAGCGCTATAACCGCACAGTGCGCTACGATTGGCTGGCTCATCACCTGTTCGACACGCTCGATGAGATTCAGGATTTTGCAACCCGCTGGTTGTGGACTTACAATCACGACCGGCCCAACATGGCACTTGGCGGCATCACACCGAAACAGAAGCTTGCTTTGGCCGCTTAACCCCTACTTTTGGCGCGCTCTAAAAATGGGGGGATTACCCCGACAACCTGGCGTGAAAACAAGTCGAGTACAACTGCCAGGTATAGCCAGCCTTCATGGGTTCGAATGTAGGTTATGTCCGTCACCCAGACCCGGTTTGGCTCAAGCACGTCAAATTGCCGCTGCAGATGATTCGGTGCCACCACCGACGGCACGCCGCCGCCTTTCCATTTGCGCTTGCCGTATCCGGTCTGCGAGCGCAGCCCCGCCGAGCGCATGATGCGGTGAACGCGATTGACGCCGCATCGCTCGCCCAAGTCGCGCAGGTCGTCGGATACCTTGCGGTAGCTGTAGACCGCGCCGCTTTCCAGCCATGACTGCTTAATGTGGCCCAGCAGGCGCTTGTCTTCCTTGGCCCGCTTGCTTTCTGGCTGAGCGCACCACGCATAGAAGCCGCTGGGATGAACTCCCATCATCTTGCACAAGCGCCGCACCGGAAATTCGTCCTGTACTTCTTGAATGAAGGCGTACCTTACCCGGACGTCTTGGCAAAGTACACCGCGGCCTTTTTCAAGATGTCGCGCTCCTCGGTAACGCGCTTCAACTCGGCCTTCAGTCGCCGCATCTCGTCAGACTGGGCGTCCTGGGCTTTGCGTGCGACTTCGGGCACGCCATACCGCTTTGTCCACGCATAGATGCTGTGGATACTGACGCCAAGTCGCTCAGCGACCTCGGCTGCAGGGTGTCCGCGCTCAAGAACCTGCTTGACCGCAGCGACCTTAAATTCTTCCGTGTAACGCTTCCCACTCATGATTTCTCCTTTGCGTAAATTATGGCTCAGGAGTGTCTACAATGGTCGTGGCGATTCATTCATCATCAAACTCATGTCGAACATCTTTTATGGCCATATTATTCTCTGAACAGAATTATCAACGCTCACCTCTGCCGCTGCCAATTTCGATCCATGAACGACTGAGGTGTCAATTGATACGAATAGTAGCGGCTTTCTTGATGTTGGGAAATCAATGTAACTTGGTTGCCATGATGGCAGATACATTTAAATCCAATAGTCACAAGGAAAAAGTTGACGGTGAGCGTCTGGGGAGAGGTAATTCGAAGACTACGAGTTGCAGATGAGTCAGTTCTGTGCGCCGAGAGGGCTTACTTCGACAGGCGGCCGTGATCGCGTTGTTGGAGAGCGGCTCTAGTTCAGAGCAATGATTCGCTATCAGAGAAAGACTGCCATGCGGCGAGCTATCTTAATATTCATTCGGAAGAAGAAGCGTTGTTGACGAACGGTCGGCTTCGGTGATGATCCAGATTTTCGTTGCCGCACTGAGTTTGTAGCTGGAAAATACGCGCAGGCCTGAACGAACTGCGATATGATTTTGGTGCTGATCATCAGCGCCCAAATCGCCCCAGTCGCCAGTGACGTGTCGATGAATCAGTGCTAGCGGCGATAGACCGAGTTCGGCTATCGCGTTCAGCGCCGCAGGTGTCGCGACGACCTGACCAAGCGCGAACAATGGTGTTCCCTTTTCGAGATTGTCACTCATGGTCTGCCGTCACCTTGATCGAGTGACCGGCCACGATCAGATTGCCGAGCCAGGTATGCAGGTAATCGTTCAGCACACGCTTTGCCAGAATGTCGATATGGCTTCGGTCTGGCGAATACACCGAGTTCGACATATACGCATCGCGGTACGTCAACGCTTCAGCCATGCCGCGATCAAGGTACACCGCTATCGTCATCTCTGGATTGATCACCACGCCACCACCTTCAGCGCGACTATGACCGAGCATGATGATGAGCTTGGTAGGGCTTCGCGTCACCACATCGAAGTGCAACGGCCAGTTTCCATCGACTTCGGACAGGCCCACATCATCGATGCTTTGCAGATCAGGTATCACGTCCAGCAAACGATTGAAGATCTGGCTGTATAGGTTCTCACTGGAGTATCGGCTGCTCATGCCAAACCCAGTTCCTTGACGTCGTCTTGATGACGGAACATATGCACATGCCAGGACACGAAGAAGGCCTTATACATCGCCTGATATTCGAGCGAGTTCATCGGCAAGTTCTGCGATAAGTACGACCACGCAGTGATGAAGGTAAGGTCGTGGGTCAACGGCTTCCGGCTGTTGTTGGTGGTGTAGAGCGAGAGCGTCAGATCTGGCACGACACGACCACCATCGTTAGCTGCCGCTTTGTTCAGTTCGAGCGTCAGCGTTCCGCATCGATGGTATTCAACATTTACCACCAACGGCGGCATTGTTTCGGTTTGTGCTTCGCTCTGATCTTCCAGCGCCTTGATCATCGGTATCAACACGAGCAGTTGCTGGTGAAGTGGTGTACGTACACGCTGGACTTGTTTGGTGGCTTTCATCGCTGTTCTCCGATTGTGAGTAGACGTCGGCGGCGTATTGATCACGCCGCCACCATGGCATCGTGATGGATCAGATCTCGATGATCTGATGAACGATGGCCTGTACCTCACCGGGATTTTTCTTCAGCAGCGATGCGAAACGTGCGACGATCAAACGGTTCTTCTTCGTTTCGATCTTGTTGATCTCACGAACTGCGGCCAGGTCGAGAGGCTTACCAGGCTTGATGTTTTCGATGGTGTTCTTGACGAGATCATTACGCTGCGAGTCGAGAGCTTTGATTGCTTCGCGCAGTTGTTCGGCATTGTCTTTCGCTGCCGGCTTGGCGGCGGCATTGGACTGGGCGTTTTCTGGCAACAGGGTGCCAGCGTTGGTGTCGGCGTTCTTCTTGTCCAGCGTCAGGGTCGGCTTTTTATCTGTGGTGGCGTTCATCGTAAATCTCCTGTGAATTTGTCAAATCGACAAGAGAATTTTATCCAGCCTTTTTCAAAACGTACATTGAAATTATTGCTTTATTTCAACAAATTTCCTTCGATGAGCGCAGAGCACCGGGACAACTCAATTTTAAAATCTCTAAGTGGTAGAACTCTTCAGTTGTCCCGGACCACTGGGCTGTTCAATCATCCTTCATAGAGGTGAAGTTATCGTTTCAAGCACCGCGCGGACATTCTCTGGGATTGGGACAGAGCGATTGCTCTTACGATCTACGTAGACGTGAACGAAATGCCCAGCCGCAGCCGGTTGTTCATCGCCATTCCGATAGAGCGCTAACTCATAACGGACGCTGGAGTTTCCAATCTTCGCGACGCGCACTCCCGCATGCACTGTGTCCGGGAACGAAATCGAATTGAAGTATGAGCATCCAGTATCGACCACCATACCAACGACTTCATCCGAGTGAATGTCGAGGACACCTCTATCGATGAGGAATCGATTCACGGCAGTGTCGAAGAAGCTGTAATAGACCACATTGTTCATATGCTGGTATGCATCGTTGTCCATCCAGCGAGTAGGAATTTCAAGAAAATGGGGGAATTGGGTCCGGGCAGCATCACGCATGGTGTACCTCTATTAGTAGTCAGGAAGGGGCGGCGTAGCCGAGTGGTGTCAAGCTGGACATGTGGCCTTATTCACATGACCATAGATGTCATTGTCCATCCACCGCGTCGGAATGGTCAGAAAGTGGCGGAACTGGTCGCGGCCGGCGTCGCGCATCGTCATGGAGTCTCCTGTTTTTTGAAGAGTGTGGGCAAGGGCGGTACAATGGACCCTTGAACGCTGTCATCAGCGAATTAGCAAGAATATCCAAAAACGCCCCTGACGGGCGGTTTTCATCAGCCGCTTGCCGGCAATATTGATAATTTAAAGGTTCACATGAGTCTCCAATGCGGCATCGTCGGCCTGCCTAACGTCGGCAAGTCCACCCTGTTCAACGCCCTGACCAAGGCCGGTATTCCGGCTGAAAACTATCCGTTCTGCACCATCGAGCCTAACGTCGGCGTGGTCGAGGTGCCGGATCCGCGCATGGCCGCGCTGGCCGAGATCGTCAAGCCGGAACGCATGGTCAACGCCATCGTCGAATTCGTCGATATCGCCGGCCTGGTGGCTGGCGCGTCGCAGGGCGAGGGCCTGGGCAACCAGTTCCTGTCGCACATCCGCGAAACCGACGCCATCGTCAACGTGGTGCGCTGCTTCGAGGACGACAACGTGATCCACGTGGCCGGCAAGGTCAGCCCGCTGGACGATATCGAGGTGATCCAGACCGAGCTGGCGCTGGCCGACCTCGGCACCGTCGAGAAAGCCATCCACCGCGAGCAGAAGAAAGCCCGCTCCGGCGACAAGGATGCGATCAAGCTGGTGGCGCTGATGGAGCGCCTGGTGCCGCACCTGAACGACGCCAAGCCGGTGCGCTCGCTGGGCCTGGACGCGGCTGAAATGCTGCTGATCAAGCCGCTGTGCCTGATCACCGCCAAGCCGGCCATGTACGTGGCCAATGTGTCCGACACCGGCTTCACCAATAACCCGCTGCTGGACCAGCTGACCGCCTACGCCGCCACGCAGAACGCGCCGATCGTTGCCATCTGCGCCGCCATCGAGGCCGAGATCGCCGATCTGGACGACGCCGACAAGGCCGCCTTCCTGGCCGACATGGGCATGGAAGAGCCGGGCCTGGACCGCCTGATCCGCGCCGGCTACAAGCTGCTGGGCCTGCAAACCTATTTCACCGCCGGCGTCAAGGAAGTGCGCGCCTGGACCATCAAGATCGGCGACACCGCGCCGCAGGCGGCCGGCGTGATCCACACCGACTTCGAGCGCGGCTTCATCCGCGCGCAGACCATCGCCTACGACGACTACATCCAGTACAAGGGCGAGGCCGGCGCGAAGGAAGCCGGCAAGATGCGCGCCGAAGGCAAGGAGTACGTAGTCAAGGATGGCGACGTGCTGAACTTCCTGTTCAACGTCTAAGCTGTCCCTTCCGCCGCGGCCGGGCGCGCTGTCGCCCGGCCGCTACTGACACTCTCTACCTATACTCCCATGGCATCCTCCAACGAAAACGTCAGCATGGCGCTGTTCTGCGATTTTGAGAACGTGGCGCTCGGCGTGCGCGACGCTAACTACGACAAGTTCGACATCAAGCCGGTCCTGGAACGCCTGCTGCTCAAGGGCAGCATCGTGGTCAAGAAAGCGTATTGCGACTGGGACCGCTACAAGTCGTTCAAGGCCTCGATGCACGAGGCGAACTTCGAGCTGATCGAGATTCCGCACGTGCGCCAGTCCGGCAAGAATTCCGCCGATATCCGCATGGTGGTCGATGCGCTGGACCTGTGCTACACCAAGTCGCACGTCGATACCTTCGTCATCATTTCCGGCGACTCCGACTTTTCGCCGCTGGTGTCCAAGCTGCGCGAGAATGCCAAGAAGGTGATCGGCGTCGGCGTCAAGCAGTCGACGTCGGACCTGCTGGTGGCCAACTGCGATGAGTTCATTTTCTACGACGACCTGGTGCGCGAGAGCCGCCGCGCCAAGCGCGAGGCCAATGCCGACAGCAAGCCGCAGGTCAAGCGCACGCCGGAAGAGGAGCGCGCGCGCCGCGAGGAGATGGAGAAGCGCCGCAATCAGGCGGTGGAGATCGCCGTCAATACCTTCGAGGCACTGGTGCTGGAGCGTGGCGACAGCGGCAAGATCTGGGCGTCCGTGCTGAAGGAGGCGATCAAGCGCCGCAAGCCGGACTTCAGCGAGTCGTACTATGGTTTCCGCACTTTCGGCAATCTGATCGAGGAGTGCAAGGCGCGCGGCCATCTGGAGTTCGGCCGCGATGAGAAGTCGGGCGCGTATGTGTACCGTGGCAGCGGTGTGGCGCAGCCGGTGAGCGAGACGCCAGCGGCGGCCGATGGCGCCACGCCGACGGCCGATAGCGCGCAGCAGGAATCGCGCCGTAGCCGCAACCGCGGCCGTACTGCCGCCGAGCGCTTTGCCGAACGCCAGGCGCAGCGCCTGACGCAGCAGCAGCGCAGCGCTGCCGCCCAAGCTGACGCCGCGCCGGTCGAGGCAGACGCTGCGGACCCGGTCGTCGCGGACGCGGCGCCGCCTGCCGTCGCGCCGGCGGCCGATCAGGCCGCGCCCGTCCCGGTGGTGCTGGAGCCGGCGCTTGAATTGCCGGCCGCCGCCGCGCCGGCCAAGAAAAAGAATGGCACCAAGCCGCCAGCCCGCAAGCTGAAGAGCGAGGCCAGGAAGGGCCTGACTGCCGCCGAGCCCGGCGCGGTCGCGGTTGCCGTGGAAGTCGCGGCACCGTCCGAGCGTGCCGTGGCTGCGCCAGTCGAGACCGCGCCCGAGGCTGGCGTGGCGGCGGTTGCGCCAGCGCCTGTCGAAGCTGCGCCGGCCGTGGCGGCGGAGGCCAAGCCAGCCAAGGGCCGCCAGAACGCCCGGACGAATGCGAAACCGAACGCCAAGGCCGGCGGCAGGCAAGCCGCCAAGCCGGCCGAGCCGGTTCAGCCGGCTGCGGGCAAACCTGCGGCCAACGCAGCGGCCCCGGCCCAGCGCGACGGCGGCCAACAAGCGGGCGAGGCCCCGGCCCAGCCAAGCGGCGACGCAGCGGCGGCCAGCGCCAAGCCAGCCGCCAAGTCCAGCGCCAGGCCGGCCCGCAAGCCTGCCGCGCGCACGCCGCGTCCGCCGAAGGCCGCCGCGCCAGTCGAGGAATAACATGCCCGTTTTGTCCGCCATCACGCTGTACCCGATCAAGTCCTGCGCCGGCCTGTCGCTGCAGGAGGCCACGCTGACTTCGCTGGGCGTGATGAGCGCGCAGATCTACGATCGTGAATGGATGGTGGTGGACCACAACGGCATGTGCCTCACGCAACGCGAGCATCCGCGCATGGCGCTGATCAAGCCGACGCTCAAGGGCGCCACGCTGGAACTGCGCGCGCCCGGCATGCTGCGGCTGGAGGTTCCGCTCGGCTTGCCGGACCCGGCCACCGCGCCGACGCTGACCACGCACCTGTGGGAGGACACCGTGCTGGCCTATGACTGCGACGCGCTGACCGCCGAGTGGTTCAGCCAGGCCATCGGCGTGCCGTGCCGGCTGGCGCGCTTCCACGCCAACGCCGCGCGCCCGGTCAGCACCAAGTGGACCGGCGGCGTGCAGGCCACCACGATGTTCTCCGACGGCTACCCGATCCTGGTGGCCGGTGAGGCCTCGTTGCAGGACCTGAACCAGAAACTGCTGGCCGCCGGCCGCCAGGCGCTGCCGATGAACCGTTTCCGCCCGAATCTGGTCATCGACGGTATCGAGGCTTTCGAGGAAGACTACGCGGAAAGCTACCTGATCGGCGACGTGCTGCTGAAGCCGGTCAAACCGTGCCCGCGCTGCCCGATGCCGTCCATCGACCAGGACACCGGCCAGTTCGGTCCCGACCCGATGGACATCATGCAAAGCTACCGCGCCAAACCGGAAGTGGACGGCGCCCTGTGCTTCGGCATGAACGCCATTTTGCTTGCCGGGGAGGACCAACATGTGCGCGTTGGACAAGAAATTGAAGTTACCTTGGCTTTTTGATACCCCGGAGCATTCACAAGCGCCTCAACTTGGCGTAATGTGAGGGGGTCTGCAAGAAAGGCCCATTATGACGCACACCGCCACCGGAAAATTTCCGCCCCATACCGATCATGCCGGGCAAGCCCATGATCTGGCGGCCGAAAACCGGGCATTGCGCGCGCGCATGGCCTACCTGCTGGAACAGGCCGAACGCAACCACGCCATCATGACGCGCCACCAGGCGTTCGACCTGGAAATCGTTGGCGCCAGCAATTTCCCTGAACTGGTCGGCACCATCTTCCGCGTGCTGCCGGTCATTTCCGAACTCGATAGCGTGACGCTGACCCTGGTGGACGAGGATGCCGACATCCGCACCGTCATGCTCAAGCTGGATGTAGTCTTTGCCGATTTTCCTGGCCTGATCTTTGTCGAATCGCTCGACCAGCTTGACCTGGACCCGGGGCGCCGCAGCGCCGCCTCGCCGACGCCCAAGCCCATCCTCGGCATGTACGACAAGCTGCGCCATGCGCCGTCGTTCCCCGACGCGCGGCCGGGGCTGCAAAGCGTGGCGCTGGTACCGCTGCTGCGCAACAAGCGCGTCATCGGCAGCCTGAACCTGGGCAGCAACGATCCGACGCGCTTCACGCCCAGCCTCGGCACCGATTTCCTGGAGCACATGGCGTCCATCATCGCCATCTGCCTGGAGAACGTGATCAGCAACGAGATGCTCAAATACATCGGGCTGACCGATTCGCTGACCGGCGTTTATAACCGCCGCTATATCGACCGCCGCCTGCTGGAGGAAATCGCCCGCGCGCGCCGCCAGCAGTATCCGATTTCCTTTATGTACATCGACGTCGACCATTTCAAACGCGTCAACGACACCGTTGGCCACGGCGGCGGCGACGAGGTGCTGCGCGAAGTGGCGGCGCGCATCAAGAACGAGCTGCGCGCCTCGGATGCGCTGGCGCGCTTTGGCGGCGAGGAGTTCGTCGTGCTGCTGATCGACGCCAACCTCGAAAGCGCCGCCTTCGTGGCCGAGCGCATCCGCGCCAGCGTGGCCGGCGCCATGATCGTGCTGTCGCCGTCGCTGCAATTGTCGGTGACGGTGTCGATCGGCGTGGCCTGCCTGGAGCCCGGCAGCGCCGAAGGCGAGGGCGGCGCCATCGCTCGTGCGCTGATTGAACGCGCCGACGAGCTGCTGTACGACGCCAAGGAGAACGGCCGCAACCGCGTGGCCAGTTACCGGAGCCAGGCCGCCTAAGGCTGCCCCGTCATTCCCGCGCAGGCGGGAATCCATGGACCGAGTGCGCATCAGCGCGGCATGGGTTCCCGCCTGCGCGGGAACGACGGGTTAGCGCAGCAGGCGCTGCTCGCCGCGGCTGACCGCCTCGGCCACGCCGCGCAGCACCACCACGTCGCCCGCTTGCAGCACCGTCTCCGGCGTCACCGCGACGCCGCTCATGCCGCGGCGGATGCTGGCCACCTCGGCGCCCGAGCTGGCCACGTCGAGCGAGCCCAGCGAGCGGCCGACGCTGCCGGCGCCGCCGGTCAGCGTGACCGTGTGCAGCCGTTCCAGGTCGGCCTCCTCTTCGACATCGCTCATGCCGTGGAAGTAGCCGCGCAGCGAGGCGTAGCGTTCCTCGCGCGCCGCCTGCACGCGGTGCACCACGCGCCGCAGCGGCACGCCCAGCATCACCAGCGCGTGCGAGGCCAGCATCAGGCTGCCTTCCATCAGCTCCGGCACCACCTCGGTGGCGCCAGCTTCCTTCAGCTTGTCGAGATCGGTGTCGTCGTGCGAGCGGACGATTACCGGCAAGGTCGGCGTCAGCTGGTGCACCTGATGCAGCACCTTCAGCGCCGAGCGCGTGTCGGCATAGGTGATGATGACCGCGCTGGCGCGGTAGATGCCGGCCGCCACCAGGCTTTCGCGGCGCGCCGCGTCGCCGTACGAGACGTGGGCGCCGGCGGTCTGCGCCACCTGCACCCGCTCCGGATCGAGGTCCAGCGCGTGGTAGTCGATTTTCTCTTCGGACAGCAAGGTCGCCAGGCTCTGGCCGCTGCGGCCGAAGCCGCACAGCAGCACGTGCTTGTTGGCCTTCATGGTGCGGCTGGCGATCTTGGTCAGCGCCAGCGACTGCATCATCCATTCATTGCTGGAGAACTTCATGACGATGCGGTCCGACTGCGCGATGATGAACGGCGCCAGCAGCATCGACAGCACCATCGACGCCAGCACCACCTGCACCACATAGGGCGCCATCAGCTGGTGGTCGGCCGCCAGGTTGAGCAGCACGAAGCCGAACTCGCCGGCCTGCGCCAGCGCCAGGCCGGTGCGCATCGACACCCCGTCCGACGAGCCGAACAGCTTGGCCAGGCCGGCGATCAGCGCGAATTTCATCGCCACCGGCAGCAACAGCAGCAACAGCACCAGCCACCAGTTTTCCAGCACCAGGCGCAGGTTCAGCAGCATGCCGATGGTGATGAAGAACAGCCCCAGCAGCACGTCGCGGAATGGCTTGATGTCTTCCTCCACCTGGTGGCGGAACTCGGTCTCGGAAATCAGCATGCCGGCCACGAACGCACCGAGCGCCAGCGACAGGCCGGCGCGCTCGGTGATCCAGGCCGCCGCCATCACCACCAGCAGCAGGTTCAGCATGAACAGTTCCTGCGAGCGGCGCTTGACCACGATGGTGAACCAGCCGCGCGTGACCTTGTGACCGACCACGAACAGCAGGGCCAGCACCACCACCGCCTTCAGGCTGGCCCAGCCCAGCGTCTCGGCCAGCGCCTCGGGGCGCTCGCCCAGTGACGGGATCAAAATCAGCAGCGGCACCACCGCCAGGTCCTGGAACAGCAGGATGCCGATGATCTTGCGGCCGTGCTCGGATTCGAGTTCGAGCCGCTCGGTCAGCATCTTGACCACGATGGCGGTCGACGACATGGCCAGCGCGCCGCCCAGCGCGAACGCGGCCTGCCACGAAATGTGCAGGTGCGGCGGCAGCTGGGTGGCCAGGGTCCAGCCAAAAATCATCGTTGCGACGATAGTGAGCACTACCTGCGCCAACCCCAACCCGAACACGATGGCGCGCATCGCCTTGAGCTTGGGCAGCGAGAATTCGAGGCCGATCGAGAACATCAGGAACACCACGCCGAACTCGGCCAGGCCATGCGTGGTTTCGCTTTGCTCGGCCAGGCCCAGCGCGTGGGGGCCGATCAGGATGCCGACCGTCAGGTAGCCGAGCATCGGCGGCAGGTGCATCATGCGGAAAGCCACCACGCCGAGGACGGCGCTTCCCAGCAACAACAGGGTCAATTCCAGGGGTGAAAACGTCATTTCAACATCGCCAGTAAAAAAAGTTCGTTGTTTGCGGTGCGCCAAGCGCGTTATGTTGTGACTGGCAAGTTTTTTGCTTTCTCAATTCGGCTATACTTGGGCATGAGTGTAACCCATGAAAAAACAATGCTGAAAGTTTTTGATGCAAAAACGGCACTGCGCCTTGCCCGCGACACGCTGCAAAACGAAGCGGACGCCATCAATGCGCTGAACGCCCGCCTGGAGAACGACGACAGCGTGGTCCAGGCCATCTCGCTGCTGCTCAATTGCCGCGGCCGCGTGGTCGTGTCCGGCATCGGCAAGTCCGGCCACATCGGCCGCAAGATCGCCGCCACGCTGGCCTCCACCGGCACGCCGGCGCTGTTCGTGCACCCGGCCGAAGCCGCCCACGGCGACCTCGGCATGGTGACTGCCGATGATGCCTTTATCGCCATTTCCTACTCCGGCGAAAGCGCCGAGCTGATGACCATCCTGCCGGTGGTCAAGCGCATGGGCAGCAAGGTCATCGCCATCACCGGCAAGCCGGGCTCCAGCCTGGCGACCATCGCCGACGTCCACCTGAACGTGGCGGTCGAGAAGGAAGCCTGCCCGATGAACCTGGCGCCGACCACCTCCACCACCGTCACGCTGGCGCTGGGCGACGCGCTGGCCGTGGCGCTGCTGGACCTGCGCGGCTTCAAGGAAGAGGATTTCGCCCGCTCGCACCCGGGCGGCGCGCTGGGCCGCCGCCTGCTGACCCACGTCAAGGACGTGATGCGCAGCGGCGACGCCGTGCCGCGCGTGACCGCCGACGTCAGGCTGACCGACGCGCTGCTGGAAATCACGCAGAAGGGCATGGGCATGACCGCCATCGTCGACGCCGACAACCAGCCGGTCGGCGTGTTCACCGACGGCGACCTGCGCCGCATGATCGACAAAGTGCAGGACTTCAGCAAGGTCATCATCGGCGACGTGATGCACGCCAACCCGCGCACCATTTCGCCCGAGAAAATGGCGGTGGACGCGGTGGCCATCATGGAACAGTACCGCATCAACCAGATGCTGGTGACCGACGCCAACGGCAAGCTGGTCGGCGCATTGCACATCCACGACCTGACCCGCGCCAAGGTGATCTGATGAGCATGACCTATCTCGAACGGGCCGCGCGCGTCAAGCTGATGATCTTCGACGTCGACGGCGTGCTGACCGACGGCAGCCTGCACTACGGCGCCGACGGCGAGGCGCTGAAGACCTTCAACGTGCAGGACGGCCTTGGCATCAAGCTGATCCAGGAAGCCGGCATCCAGACCGCCATCATCAGCGCGCGCACCTCGCCGCAGGTGATCCGCCGCGCGGCCGATCTCGGCATCAGCCATCTGCACCAGGGCGGCCACGACAAGCTGACGCCGTTCCACGCGCTGCTGCAAAAGACCGGCCTGACGGCCGAGCAGGTCGGCTTCATCGGCGACGATGTGGTGGACTTGCCGATCCTCAAGCGGGCCGGCTTTGCCGTCGCCGTGCCGAACGGCCGCCAGGAAGTGCTGGAACTGGCGCACCACACCACCGTCGCCCACGGCGGCAAGGGCGCGGTGCGCGAAGTGTGCGAACTCTTGATGCATGCCCAAGGCAGCTACGTGCGCGTCATGGCACAATTCCTGGTTTGAACAAGGACTAATCATGCGTAAAAGAACAGCACACCGCTGGCAGCTGACGCTGATCATGATGACCGGCGTGTTCGTCGCCGTCGGCAGCTTCTGGCTGGTGCAGGTGGTCAACCAGGCCGGCCAGGGCGCCGGCGCCGACAAGTTCCGCGAGGAGCCGGATTACATCATCGAGCGCTTCAGCACGGTACGCATGAACAAGAACGGCCAGCCGGCCTACATCGTCTCCGGCGACAAGCTGACCCATCACCCGATCGGCGACGTCTCGGTGATCGACAAGCCGTTCGTGCACAGCCTGTCGTCCGAGCAGCCGCCGATGAATATCCACGCGCAGACCGCGTATGTGGACCAGAACAACACGCGCGTGCGGCTCGACGGCAATGTCGACGTGGTGCGGCCCGCCACCAGGCAGGCCCAGGAACTGCGCCTGAAGACCAGCACGCTGACCGTCTACCCGGACGAGGAACGCATGGAAACCACGGCCCCGGTACAGATGCTGGCAGGCACGTCGACCGCCAGCGGCACCGGCATGAAGGCCAACAACGCCAGCCGCCAGATCGAACTGGGCGGACGCGGAACCATTACGATGCCGCCGCGCGCGGCGCACTGAAGGAAGCAATGATGAAGATGAATAAACTGTTACTCTCGGCCGCGCTGGCGCTGGCGGCCTGCGTGGCGCAGGCGGAAAAGGCCGATTCCGGCAAGCCGACCCAGATCACCTTTGACCAGCTCGACGCCGATGACGTCAAGCAGATCAAGACCTTCACCGGCAACGTCGTGCTGACGCGCGGCACGCTGCTGATGAAGTCGCCGAAGGCGGTGGTCACCGAAGACCCGGAAGGCTACCAGTTCGTCGTGCTGCACAGCGGCCCCGGCGTGCAGGCCACGTTCCGCCAGAAGATGGACGGCCCGGGCGACCAGTGGGTCGAGGGCAAGGCCGACCGCATCGAGTACGACAACAAGACCGAGCTGGTGAAGCTGTTCGCCAAGGCCCAGATCAAAAAGCTCGAAGGCCCGAAGACCGCCAGCCAGGTCGACGGCGAATTCATTTCGTATGACAGCCGCAAGGAATTCTTCGCGGTCAAGAACACGCCGAGCGGCGAAACCCAGCCCGGCGGCGGCCGCAGCACGATGGTGATCCAGCCGTCGAGCAAGCAGGCCGCGCCGGCGCCGGCCGCCACCCAGCCTGCAGCGGGGAGATAAGATGGAGCCAAGCTGCGGCAGTACCCTGATCGTCAAAGGCCTGCAAAAAACCTACGGCAAGCGCCAGGTCGTGCATGACGTCTCGCTGCAAGTCGAATGCGGCGAAGTGGTCGGCCTGCTGGGGCCGAACGGCGCCGGCAAGACCACCTCGTTCTACATGATCGTCGGCCTGGTGCCGTCGGACGCCGGCAGCATCGACATCAGCGGCACCGACATTTCCGCGCTGCCGATCCACCGCCGCGCGACGATGGGCCTGTCCTATCTGCCGCAGGAGGCGTCGGTGTTCCGCAAGCTGACGGTGGAAGAAAATATCCGTGCCGTGCTGGAAATCCAGAAGGTGGACGGCAAGCCTTTATCCAAGGCGGAGATCGATGAACGGCTGAATACCCTGCTGGCCGATTTGCAAATCGAAAAGCTGCGCGAGAACCAGGCGCTGTCGCTGTCCGGCGGCGAGCGCCGCCGCGTCGAGATCGCGCGCGCGCTGGCCACCAATCCGCGCTTCGTGCTGCTCGACGAACCATTCGCCGGGGTCGACCCGATTGCCGTGATTGAGATCCAGCGCATCGTGCGCTTCCTCAAGGAGCGCAATATCGGCGTCCTCATTACCGATCACAATGTGCGCGAGACGCTGGGCATCTGCGACCGCGCCTACATCATCAACCAGGGCTCGGTGCTGGCATCGGGCCGGCCGGACGACATCATCGCCAACGAGTCGGTGCGGCGCGTCTACCTGGGTGAACATTTCCGTATGTAAGCCTTACATGAAACAGTCTCTGCAACTGCGCACGTCGCAGCACCTCGCGTTGACGCCCCAGCTGCAGCAGTCGATCCGGCTGCTGCAACTGTCGACGCTGGAGCTGCACCAGGAACTGGAACAGCTGCTGACCGATAACCCGCTGCTGGAGCGCCTCGACGATCCGCTCGACCACTCGCTGCGGCTGCTGGCCGACGGCGCCATCAGCCCGCAGGCGCCGGCGGCCGAGGCGCCGGCCGAGGGCCCGCCGCAGGGCGACGCCCCGGCCGCCGAGGCCGACGCCTACGACGGCCCGGCCGCCGACACCGAAAGCACCACGCCCGAGGCCGACATGGACTGGGGCGATTCCGGCCGCAGCAAGAACAGCGACGACGAGGACGCGCGCCCGCAACTGGAGGCGCACCACCGCACGCTGCGCGAACACCTGATGGAACAGATGCGCGTGACGGTGCTGGCAACGCGCGACCGCGCGCTGGTCGAACTGATCATCGACGGCCTCGACGAGAACGGCTATCTGGAGGAGTCGCTGGACGACATCCACGCGCGCCTGCCGGAAGAGCTGGAAGTGGAGGGCGCGGAATTGCAGACCGCGCTGAAGCTGCTGCAAAGCTTCGATCCGGCTGGCGTCGGTGCGCGCAGCGCCGCCGAATGCCTGGCGATCCAGATCCGGCGCTTGCCCGGCGTGCCGCTGGTGACGCGGCGCATGGCGCTGGCCATCGTGGAAAACCACCTGGCCTGGTTCGCCCAGCGCGACTTCAACAAGCTGAAAAAAGCGCTGCTGTGCGATGACGAGGACCTGCGCGAAGCCCAGGCCGTGATCCGCCAGTGCAATCCGCATCCGGGCGCGGCCTTCGCGTCGGACGTGTCCGATTACGTGGTGCCGGATGTGATCGTCAAGAAATCGCGCAACGGCTGGCAGGTCAGCCTGAACAACGACGTCATGCCGCGCCTGCGCGTCAACGCCATGTACGCCAACCTGCTCAAGCAGGGCAAGGGCGAGGGCGCGATGGGCGCGCAGTTGCAGGAGGCCAAGTGGCTGATCAAGAATATGCGCCAGCGCTTCGACACCATCCTGCGCGTGGCGCAAGCGATAGTAGAAAGACAAAAGAACTTTTTCTCGCACGGCGCCGTTGCCATGCGTCCCCTTGTGCTTCGCGAAATTGCTGATACACTGGTTTTACACGAGAGCACAATTTCTCGGGTAACAACTCAAAAATATATGCTGACCCCGCACGGCATGTTTGAGTTGAAATACTTCTTTGGTAGCCACGTCGCCACCGAAGCTGGCGGGGAAGCAAGTTCGACGGCGATACGTGCGTTGATAGTGCAATTGACAGGAGCTGAAGACCCGAAAAATCCTTTATCCGACAGTAAGATTGCGGACATGCTGGGAGAACAGGGCATGGTGATTGCGCGACGCACTGTGGCCAAATATCGCGAAGCTCTCAAAATCCCTCCAGTCAGCCTCCGCAAGTCTTTGTAGTTACCTGGTTCCTGCACGCCCGGCCGCAATGGGCAACGCACGAACCGTCAGAAGCGACTTATCTTTAGGAGTGTGTATGAATCTCACCATCAGTGGACATCATCTCGAAGTGACCGCAGCTATTCGCGAATACGTGCAGAATAAACTGGAACGCGTCACCCGCCACTTTGATCAAGTGATTGATATTGCCGTCATCCTGACCGTAGATAACCTTAAAGAGAAAGAGAAACGCCAGAAGGCTGAAATCAACCTGCGTCTGTCCGGTAAAACCGTCTACGTGGAGAGCCTGTCGCAAGACCTGTACGCCGCCATCGATACACTGATCGATAAGCTCGACCGCCAGGTCATGAAATACAAAGCCAAAGTCCAGGGCCACGCCCGCGATGCGATCAAGCACATCCCGGAAAGCTACGAACCCGCCGCCGCCGTCTGACTGACGCTGCCGGCACCTGACGAAAGGGCGTCTGCACGGCGCCCTTTTTTGCGCCAATCCTGATAAACGATTTCCTAATAACGTGCAAGCTGCGTTGGTGTAAACGCAACGTGTGGTAAATCCTTATAGAGTTCTGTTGGTGAAAATGTTTTAATGAATCAGGTAAAACGTTTTACCAATAACTATAAAGAGAGACTGCCCGATGAACAAGCTGACGATCCGGCCGCTGAGCGCGGCCATTGCCTTGCTGTGCCTGTCCAACGCCTGGGCGCAGCAGGCACCGGCGGCCGACGCCAACACCGTGGTGGTGTCCGGCATCCGCAAATCCTACGCCGACGCCGTCAACATGAAGCGCGACACGCTGGAAATCACCGACAGCATTTCCTCCGACGGCCTCGGCCGCTTTCCGGACCTCAACGTCGGCGAGGCCATCCAGCGCATCCCCGGCGTGCAGCTGAACCGCGAGGCCGGCTCGCGCAACGCCACCATCAACCTGCGCGGCCTGCCGGGCACGTTCGCGCTGACGACGATTAACGGCATGTCGTTCGCGCAGCCGGTGCTGAACGGTTCGACGCCGCTGGGCGCGTTCAACTCGGACATCTTCAGCGCGGTGACGGTGCTGAAAAGCCCGACCGCCGCCGAGCAGCCGGGCGGCTTGAGCGGCAATATCGACTTGCGCATCACCTCGGCGCTGGCGCGCAAGGATGGTGGCAGCCTGTCGATCGGCGACGAGTATAACGAACTGGGCCACCTGAGCACGCCCAACGCCAGCGCCGCGTGGAATCGGCACTTCGGCAAGGACCTGGCGGTGTTTGGCGTCTACGCGTACAAGAAGGAGGATTTCCGCCGCGACTCGACGCAGGTACAGGATTACGACCAGCTGACCGCGGCCAACCTCGGCATCACGCAGGCGCAGTTCGACGCCCGCTATCCGAAAGCCGAATACGCCAAAGGCATCCTGTTCCCCGGGCAAATCCGCCAGACCGTCACCGCCAACACCGGCGACACGCACAGCGGCGCGGCCGGCGTCGGCTGGCGCATGAACAGCGAGGCCCGCCTCAACCTGACCGGCTATGTCAGCGACCGCAAGCTGGGCTCGTCCAACCAGTACCTGAACTATATCGACCCGACCGTCAACTCGCCGATCACCAACCTGGGGCCGGTCTTCTTCATCGACACGCCGACCGGCAAGCAGGCGATGATCAACTCCTACGACTACGCCAACGCCAGCATCACCGATTCGCTGCGCTCGGCGCCGCAACGCCAGCGCACCCACGGCCTGAGCGCCGATGTCGACTGGGAAAACGACGAGTGGCACGTCAACGGCGCGGTGCACAGCTCGCGCGCGGAAAACCGCCAGGACCAGCTGTCGATCGACATCGTGCAGTCGGCGCGCACGCTGCCCGGATCCAACGGCACTTATGGCCACTACTACTCGGGCGGCGACGATTTGCGCAACTCGGTGCTGACGCTGTTCACGCCGACGGCCGGCCACATCAATCCCGGCCCGTATGACCAGCGCCCCGGCACCTCGGTCACGCAGGCGCGCAACAACGGCAACGACCGCTTTGGCGTCACCGGCACCAACGGCCGCGCGCTGACCTCGGTGGACGCGGTGCAGGCCTTCGCCGAGCGCAGCTTCGAGGATGGCTTCTTCAAGTCGGTGAAGGCCGGCCTGCGCGCCGAGAAAAACGATTTCATCTCCAGCGGCACGCGCAACACGGCGCAGGGCATCAACTTCGCCGCGATCCAGCCCTCGCTGGCGATCGCCAATCCGTATCTGTCGACCTTCGGCGGCGGCTATATCCCGGGCTATACCAAGAATTGGGTGGCGGTCGACATCCCGGCCGTGCTGAACGCCGTCAAGCCGGTCACGGTGCTGCCGGGCCAGACGCTGACGCCATACGGCCTGGTCAACAACGACGCCGATCCGGGCTTCTCCTCGTACAACTTCTCGGTGCGCAACAAGATCGCTTCGGCCTATGTGTCGAGCATCTGGGGCGCCAGCGTGTGGGGCGTGCCGCTCAAAGGCAATCTCGGCGCGCGTTATGAAACCACGCGCGAAACGGTCGACTCGCTCGACACCAGCAACGTCACTGTCGCCATTCCCGGCGGCACCAAGGTGGTGACGACCAGGACGCCGCGCACCTTCGCGCAGCGCTATCACAACTTCCTGCCGTCGCTGGTGGCCAAGGCCGACCTGAGCGACAGGATCGCGCTGCGCGGCGCCGCCTACCGCAGCTTTGTGCGGCCGCAGCCGCGCGACATCACGCCGTCCACGGTGGTGACCGAACCGGCCACCGGCAGCGCCACGCCGACCTACAACGTGGTGCTCGGCAGCGCCGACCTGAAGCCGTACACCGCCAATTCCTTCGACCTGGCGCTGGAATGGTATAACCGCCCGAACGGCCTGGTGGCGCTGACGGCGTTCCAGAAGGACGTCAAGGGCCTGGTCGGCCCGGTGCGCGACGTCAATCGCCTGTGCCCGGCCGACGCGACCGCGCTGGGCCTGGGCCACCTGAGCATCGTCGGCAACAACTGCCTGAGCGATATCCTGGTCAACGTCGGCACGGCGGAGGCGCCGTCACTGCAGCCGGCGCGCGTGGTCATCACCGGCCAGACCAATCAGCAGAAGATCAAGGTGCAGGGCCTGGAACTGAACATCCAGCAGAACCTGGACTGGCTGCCGGCGCCATGGAACAACCTCGGCGGCGCCTTCAACTACGCCTACACCACCATCAAGGGCAAGAACGACGATGGCTCGGCGGCGACGCTGCCCGGCGTTTCCCGCAATAATTACAACCTCATCGCTTATTACGAGACCAAGGCCTGGGGCGTGCGCGCGGTGTACAACTACCGCGACGACTACGACCTGGCGGCCGGCGGCACCTTCAACGGCGCGGCGCGCTCGGTCAAGGCGCGCGGCCAGCTGGACATGTCGGCCAGCTACACGTTCGAGAACAACCTCAAGCTGTCGTTCGACGCGTTCAACATGACCAACTCGATGCGCGAGGAATACGAGGCGTCGTACCTGAAGCCGCGCCGCCTGGATGTCGACGGCCGCACTTATCAGGTCAAACTGAGCACGACTTTCTGACAGGAGCACCATGAAATTATTGATACCGTTACTGCTGGCCATTCCGCTGGCGCAGGCTTGCGAAGCGCCGCCGCCGGCGCGCAGCGACATCGAGGCCAACAGCTACTACTCGGACAGCAATCATTCAGTGATCGATCCGGTCAGGCGCGCGCAGAACATCGCCAACACCCGGCCGATCGAGGATTTCCTGGCGCACGTGGCGCAGGACGCCAACGGCCGCGACGCCGGCTGCGCGCTGACCTGGCTGGCCAGCTGGGGCGGGCAGAACGCCATGCTGGGCAAGCTGTCGAGCGAGCAGGCATACTACGTGCGCAAGTGGACGCTGAGCGGCATGGCGCTGAACTACGCGCGCGTGCGGCAGCAGGCCACACCGGCGCAGCGCGGCGTGATCGAAGGCTGGTTCAAGGCGCTGGCCGACGCCACCATCGCGCATTCCGACGCAAAAAGGGGCACGCGCAACAACCACTACTACTGGGAAGGCCTGGCGGTGACGGCGGTGGGCGGCGTCACCGGCGAGACGCGCTACCTGGACTGGGGGCGCAAGGTGTTGCAGCATGCGCTGGCGCAGATGGAGCCGGATGGCGCGCTGCCGGCCGAGATGGCGCGCGCGGTCAAGGCGCTGCACTATCAGGTCTACGCCGCCACGCCGCTGGTGATGATCGCCTCGATCCTGGACGTGCGCGACGCGCGCCTGGACACGCTGGTGGCGTTCACGGCGGCCGGCTCGGCCGACCCGTCCGGCATCGCCAGGCGCACCGGCTTCGAGCAGGAGCCGGTGGGCAGCCGCGAGGTGCTGACCATCTACAACCGCCACGTCGGCCGGCCGCCGCCGCCGGCCGGCAAGGCGCTGTGGCAGCCGCGCCTCGGCGGCGCGCTAGGCGTGCCGAATCCGCTGGAGCATCTGAAGTAGAATATTCGCATGAGCGTATATATCCATACCAGCGTTAGCAACGGCACTGGCTTGATCGTGCTGGACCGGCCCAAGGCCCTGAACTCCCTGTCCCTCGACATGGTGCGCGCGATTACGCAAGCGCTGCTGGCGTGGCGCGACGATGCGGCGGTGGCCGCCGTGGTGATCCGCAGCAGCAGTGACAAGGCCTTCTGCGCCGGCGGCGACATCCGCTTCTTCTACGAGGCGGGGCGCAGTACGCCGCAGCGCGGCAGCGCGCTGGTGGAGGATTTCTTCACCGAGGAATACGCGCTGAACCACCTGATCCACCGCTATCCCAAACCGTATATCGCGCTGATGGATGGCGTGGTGATGGGCGGCGGCATGGGCGTGGCGCAGGGCGGCATCCGCATCGTCACCGACAAGACCAGGATGGCGATGCCGGAAGTAAATATCGGCCTGTTCCCGGACGTCGGCGGCAGCTATTTCCTGCCGCGCGCGCCGGGGGCGCTGGGCTATTACCTCGGCGTCACCGGCGTGACCATCGGCGCCGCCGACGCGCTCTACGCCGGCCTGGCCGACCACTACGCGCCGCTGGCCGACCGCGCCGCGCTGGACGCGCTGCTGGCCGCGACGCCCGGCGCCGGCCTGGCGGCCGCGCTGGCCGCCTACGCCAGCTACAGCGCCGGCGACAGCACGCTGGCCGCGCACCGCGACGCCATCGACCGCCATTTCAGCGCCGGCTCGGTGCCGGCCATCGTCGCCTCGCTACAGGCCGACGGCGGCGATTTTGCGCAAAAGACGCTGGGCGTGATCGCCACCCGCTCGCCGCTGATGATGTGCGCCACGCACGAGCTGATCCGGCGCGGCGCCGAACTGGACCTGGCCGGCTGCCTGCGCATGGAGCGCGCGCTGGTGCGCCGCAACTTCGAAAACGGCGAAGTCATCGAAGGCGTGCGCGCGCTCGTCATCGACAAGGACAACGCGCCGCAATGGCAGCCGCCAAGGCTGGAAGAAGTCAGTGTAGCAATGGTGCAGGCGTTGTTCGAGCCCGTCTGGCCCGACTACGCCCACCCGCTGCGGCACCTGTGATTACTGTTCGCGGTGGCGCAGGACCACGCGTTCGGTGGCGTTGAAGTAGGCGGCCAGTTTTTCCGCCATGTAGACCGAGCGGTGCTGGCCGCCGGTGCAGCCGAGCGCCACCGTCAGGTAGCTGCGGTTGTCGGTCTTGAACGACGGCAGCCATTTTTCCACGAAGGCGCGGATGTCGTTGAGCATTTCGCCGGCGCTCGGCTGGGCGTCGAGGAAGTCGATCACCGGCGCGTCGCGGCCCGTCAGCGGGCGCAACGCCAGGTCGTAATACGGATTGGGCAGCGCCCGCACGTCGAACACGAAATCGGCGTCCATCGGCACGCCGAGCTTGAAGGCGAACGATTCGAAGAACAGCGTCAGCGGCGCGTGTTCGGTCAGCACCAGGTCCTTGATCCAGGCGCGCAGCTTGTTGGCGCTGAGTTCGGACGTGTCGAGCACATGGCCCAGCTGTTCGATGGCCGACAGCCGCTCGCGCTCCTCCATGATGCATTCGATCAGCGTGCGGCGCCCGGCCGGGTTCTGGCCCGGCCGCAGCTCGTGCGACAGCGGGTGGCTGCGGCGCGTTTCCGAGAAGCGCGCCACCAGCGAATGGGTGTTGGCCGTCAGGAACATCACCTTGACGTCGTGGCCGGCCTCGCGCAGCCGTTGCACATCGCCCGGCAGCGAGGCCAGCGATTCGGCGCTGCGGGCGTCGACCGCGACGGCCAGCGCCTGCAGCCCTTCGTCAGACAGGGTGTTGACCAGATGGGCGAGCAGGGCGGGCGGCAGGTTGTCGACGCAATAGTGTCCCGTGTCTTCGAGGACGTTGAGGGCGACGGATTTGCCGGAGCCGGAGATGCCGGTAATGAGTACGATGCGCATAATTGGCGATGATACCATCGCCGATTAGTCGCCGCTCATCGCTTGCCGCTGGCGTTCCATAAATTCTTGCAGCGTATCGATACCGCGCAGTTGCAGGATGGTGTTGCGCACGGCGGCCTCGAGCAGCACCGCGATGTTGCGGCCCGCCGCGACCGGAATCACCACCTTGCGGATCGGCAGGCCCAGCACGTCCTCGGTCGGGAACTGGAACGGCAGGCGTTCGACCTCTTCATCGGCCGCACCGCGGCGCACCAGGTGCACGATCAGCTTGAGCCGCATCTTGCGGCGCACGGCGGTTTCGCCAAAGATGGCCTTGATGTCCAGCAACCCCAGGCCGCGCACTTCCAGCAGGTTTTGCAGCAGCGCCGGGCAGCGGCCCTCGATCATATTGGGCGCGATGCGCGAGAATTCGACCGCGTCGTCGGCCACCAGGCCGTGCGAGCGCGAGATCAGCTCCAGGCCCAGCTCGCTCTTGCCGAGGCCGGAATCGCCGGTGATCAGCACGCCCACGCCCAGCACGTCCATGAACACGCCGTGCATGATGATGCGCTGGGCCAGCTTTTTCGACAGGTAGACGCGCAGGAAGTCGATCACCTGCGCCGCCGGCAGCGGCGTCGAGAACAGCGGGATGTTTTTCTCGTCGCAGATGGCGAGGATGTCGGGCGGCGTCTCCAGGCCCTGGGCGACGATCAGCGCCGGCGGGCTGCCGGCGATCAGCTCGCCGATGACGTGGGCGCGCGTCAGCGACTTCAGGCGCTGGTAGTAATTGATTTCCTGGTGGCCGAAGACCTGGATGCGGCCCGGGTGGATGGTGTTCAGGTGGCCCACCTGGTCGGCGGCCGAGGCGACGTCGCCGGAGATCAGGCGCTCGCCGCCGGGGAAGCCGGCAAACCAGCCGAGCTGTAGAACTTTCGCGATTGTCATCGTAGAGCCGTTGGATCGTCAGCGGAGTTTGCAGCATGGGCGTCTGTATAAAAAGTGCTTAACCGGCAGCTTGCAGGCTCGGCAGCCAGTTGATGATGCGCGAGTGCACCGAGTGCGGATCGGTGTCGGTGCTCAGCGCGGTACGGAAGGCGTCGTCCGAGAACATCTCGGCGATCTCGGACAGGATCTCCAGGTGCTGCTGGGTCACGTGGTCCGGGATCAGCAGGAAGAACAGCAGGTTGACCGGCTTGCCGTCGGGCGACTCGAACGGAATCGGCTCGGCCAGGCGGACAAACGCGGCCAGCGGCGTCTTCAGGCTCTTCATGCCCTTGATACGGCCGTGCGGCACGGCGACGCCATGGCCCAGGCCGGTCGAACCGAGGCGCTCGCGCGCGAACAGATTGTCCGAGACGGTGGAGCGGGCGATGCCGCAGTTGTTTTCGAAGATCAGGCCAGCTTGCTCGAAGGCGCGTTTTTTACTGGACACTTCCAGGTCGAGCAACACGTTTTCGAGAGAGAGTATTTTGCTAAGGTTGTTCATAGTACGACGTCTGATGTTGCAACGCACAAGGGTGGCATGCGAGCAGAATTATAGGCTTGTTTCTGCGCCGTGTAACATGAAATCGCTCGTGCCGCGGTGGCAAGCCACGGTGGTAAAAATGCATTCCAGAAAGAATCGCTATTTCTGAACAGGAAAGCCTGAAAACACCCGACGTTTGCTTGGAGCCGGGGCGGTTTTTCCGTTTTTTTACGTGTTGTTCGACCTGCGGGGTCGTATGACGTGTTCACCACGCTGAACACATCATACGCCGGTTTGCTGATCTTTGATTGAAAAAATAAACACGTTTATTGACGTGCGCCACGCAGGTTGGGCGGTTTCTGTGCTGTGCTGAAGTTGCTGCGCCAGGGATTGATGTCCAGCCCGCCGCGCCGGGTGTAGCGCGCGTACACCGCCAGCTGCGCCGGCTGGCACTGGCGCAGGATGTCGACGAAGATGCGCTCGACGCACTGCTCGTGGAACTCGTTGTGCTCGCGGAAGCCGATCAGGTACTTCAGCAGGCTTTCCTGGTCGATCTGCGGACCGCTGTAGTGGATCTGCACGCTGGCCCAGTCCGGCTGGCCGGTGACCAGGCAGTTCGATTTCAGCAGGTGCGACACCAGCTTTTCCTCGACTGGTTCCTCGTCGTGCGCGGCCTTGAGCAGGTCCGGCGACGGGCTGTAGTGGTCGACCTCGATGTCGAGGCGGTCCAGCAGCAGGCCGTCCAGTTCGCCCATCTCGACCATGCCGAATTCTTCCGGCTGGGTCAGCAGCACGTGGACGTTGGCGCCGGCCGCGTCCGACAGGTCCTGTTGCAGCAAGGTCTTCAGCGCCACCACGTTGTCCAGCCGGGTCTGGTTGAACGAGTTCAGGTACAGCTTGAACGACTTCGATTCGATGATGTTGGGCGAGTCGGACGGGAAGGTGATGCGGGCGATCGCCACCTGCGGCTTGCCGCGCTGGTTCAGCCACGAGATTTCATAGGCGTTCCAGATATCGACGCCGAAGAACGGCAGCGTGCCCGACAAGCCCAGCTCGTCGCGCTTGCCCTGGCGCGGAATCGGGAACAGCAGTTCCGGCGCGTAATCGGTGCGGTAGGCGGAAGTTTTCCCCAACGGGGACTGGTCGGCGGTATTGGTCATGGTGCGCGGGACGGAGATGAAGTAAGCCGCATTGTAACGCGGGCGGGCCGGGCCTGTCGGCGCCCGTGCCCGCGCCGGCCTCAGCCGAGGAACAGCTGATAGACCGGGTTGCTGCTCTCGTCCCAGTAGCGGTAGCCCAGCGTCGCCAGGAACCGGGCGAAGTCGCTCATCTCCTCCGGCGGCACTTGCAGGCCGATAACGATGCGGCCGACGTCGCCGCCCTGGCTGCGGTAATGGCACAGCGAGATATTCCAGTTCGGCGCCATCGAGTCGAGGAAGCGCATCAGCGCGCCCGGCCGTTCGGGGAACTCGAAGCGGTACAGCAGCTCGTTGCTGGCCAGCGGACTCTTGCCGCCGACCAGGTGGCGCAAGTGGGTCTTGGCCAGCTCGTCGTGGGTCAGGTCCAGCGCCTTGAAGCCGTGTTCCTCGAAGCGGCGCGCCAGCGCGCCGGACTCGTTGCGGTCGGCGATCTGCACGCCGCAGAACACGTGGGCGTCGTCCTTGTCGGAGATGCGGTAGGTGAACTCGGTGACGTTGCGTCCGCCGACCAGCTGGCAGAAGCGCTTGAAGCCGCCGCGCTGCTCGGGCAGCGTGACGGCAAACAGCGCCTCGCGCGCCTCGCCCAGCTCGGCGCGTTCGGCCACGAAGCGCAGGCGATCGAAATTCATACTGGCGCCGCTGGCGATGGTGATCAGCGTTTCGTTCCGGATCGGGTCCCGGGTCAGCGCGGCGCGCTCGACATAGGCCTTGGCGCCGGCGATGGCCAGCGCGCCGGACGGCTCCAGGATCGAGCGCGTATCGGTGAACACATCCTTGATGGCGGCCGAGACGGCGTCGGTATCGACCAGGATCACATCATCGACGTACAACTGGGCCAGGCGGAAAGTCTCCTCGCCGGCCAGGCGCACGGCGGTGCCGTCGGCGAACAGGCCGACATCGGACAGCGTGACGCGCTCGCCGGCCTTGAGGCTGCGCGCCATGGCGTCGGAATCGAGCGACTGCACGCCGATGATCCGGATGTCCGGGCGGATCTGCTTGACGTACGCGGCGATGCCGGCGATCAGGCCGCCGCCGCCGATCGGCACGAAGATCGCGTGGATCGGGCCGGAATGCTGGCGCAGGATCTCCATGCCGATGGTGCCCTGGCCGGCGATCACATCCGGATCATCGAACGGATGGACGAAGGTCAGCTTCTGTTGCTGCTCCAGCGTCAGCGCATGGTTATAGGCATCGGTATAGGACTCGCCGTGCAGCACCACCTCGACATCGGCGCCGCCGCGCGCCTTGACCGCGTCGACCTTCACCTGCGGCGTGGTGGTGGGCATCACGATGACGGCGCGGCAGCCCATGCGGGCGGCGGACAGGGCCACGCCCTGGGCATGGTTGCCGGCCGAGGCGCAAATCACGCCGCGCTTGCGTTGCGCGTCGCTCAAGTGGGCCATCTTGTTATAGGCGCCGCGAATCTTGAAGCTGAACACGCTCTGCATGTCCTCGCGCTTGAAATAAATGCGGTTCTCGAAGCGCTGCGACAGGGTCGGCGCGAGCTCCAGCGGGGTTTCATCAGCCACGTCATAGACGCGGGCGGTCAGTACTTTCTTCAGATAGTCGGTAGTCATAGTCTGCAAACAAGTTAAAACCTGGGATGTCGGTGGGCTGCGATGCTAACTATCCGGCGGGTGACCGGGGGGAGCAGGGGCGCTGATGCCGGCGGGATGGGCCGGCATCGGACTGTTCAATCGTGCGGTGTGGACTCATTATAATGGCTGCTTTCTTTTCCGCCCAATAATGCCATGATCGAATCCGCCATTGCCTGGCTGCTGCACGTGCTCGCCGCGCCCGAGGTGGGGCTGACGTCGGTGTTTGTCATTAGCCTGGTGTCGGCCACGCTGGTGCCGCTGGGCTCGGAACCGGCGGTGTTTGCGGTGATTAAGGCCAATCCGGCCATGTTCTGGAGCGCGATCCTGGTGGCCACCGTCGGCAATACCATCGGCGGCGCCATCGATTACTACATGGGCTGGCAGGCCAAGCAGACGTTTGCCAAGGAGCGCAAGAGCCGCTGGTTCCATTGGCTGGAGCGCTATGGCGCCAAGACCATGCTGCTGGCCTGGCTGCCCGGCATCGGCGATCCGCTGTGCACGCTGGGCGGCTGGCTGCGCTTGCCGTTCTGGCCCAGCCTGGCCTATATGGCGGTCGGCAAATTCCTGCGCTACCTGACCATGACCACCGTGCTGTTGTACGTGCCGGACGGTGTGTGGCACCGCATCGGACAAATGATGGGCTAATTTGGTGCAACTTATCATATTGCCGCATAAGCTTATGCGTGAATTTCATTCCGTGTGCGCCTTGTATTTGGCATGTTATTGCTCGGCCATGGGGGTGTTTTCGAATTTTTAGCGGTTTCCGTGCCGCTTCAGAGCCCCTCGGCCACCTAAGGCTGTTCCCGCGTGGTGCGCCGCAATAGGCTAGAATGACCCTCCCGGTGTCTGTCTATAGTGTCTGCATAATGAACGCCCCTGCACAAATTCAAGCTTTGCTGGCGGAAACGCCCCACGGTCCGGAGGCCCAGCGCCTGCGGGAAATTCCTTACAACTACACGTCGTTTTCCGATCGCGAGATCGTGATTCGCCTGCTGGGTGAGGAGTCGTGGTCGCTGCTGGACGCGCTGCGCGGCGCGCGCCAGACCGGCCGTTCGGCGCGCATGCTGTACGAGGTGCTGGGCGATATCTGGGCGGTGCGCCGCAACCCGTATTTGCAGGATGACCTGCTGGATAACCCGAAGCGCCGCCAGGAACTGATCAACGCGCTGCATCACCGCCTGGCCGAGGTGGACAAGCGCCGCCTCAGCGTCGACGAGGCCGAGCAGGATGAGGCGGCCGGCCAGCGCAGCGCCAACGTGGTCAGGCTGCTGCGCGCAGCCAGCAAGGCCGTGGCCGACTTCGGCGAGGAATTCAAGCAGGTCTACGATTTGCGCAAGCGCACCACCAAGGTGCTGGGCCGCTACACCGACAAGCACAATATCTGCTTCGACGGCATGAAGCGCATCAGCCACGTGACCGACGCCACCGACTGGCGCGTCGAGTATCCATTCGTGGTGCTGACGCCCGATAGCGAAGAGGAAATGGCCGGCCTGGTCAAAGGCTGTATCGAACTCGGCCTGACCATCATCCCGCGCGGCGGCGGCACCGGCTACACCGGCGGCGCGATTCCGCTGACGCCGATGTCGGCCGTCATCAACACCGAGAAGCTGCTCAACATGGGCGCGGTCGAGATGAAGGTGCTGCCCGGCCTGGACAAGGAATACGCCACCATCTACACCGGCGCCGGCGTCATCACCAATAAAGTCTCCGAGGCCGCCGAGAAGGCCGGCTTCGTGTTCGCGGTCGATCCGACCTCGGCCCACGCTTCCTGCATCGGCGGCAATATCGCCATGAACGCCGGCGGCAAGAAGGCGGTGCTGTGGGGCACGGCGCTGGACAACCTCGCCTCGTGGCGCATGGTCGATCCGAACGGCGACTGGCTGGAAGTCACCCGCCTCGACCACAACCTGTCGAAGATCCACGATACGCCGCTGGCCCGTTTCCAGCTGGAGTGGACCCATCCGACCGCCAAAGGCGAGGCCAAGGGCGCGCCGTTCAAGACCGAGGTGCTGGAAATCGCCGGCCGCGTGTTCCGCAAGGAAGGCCTGGGCAAGGACGTCACCGATAAATTCCTGGCCGGCCTGCCGGGCATCCAGAAAGAGGGCACGGACGGCCTGATCACGTCGGCGCGCTGGATTCTGCACAAGATGCCGAAGTTCACCCGCACCGTCTGCCTGGAGTTCTTCGGCCAGGCGCGCGATGCGATTCCATCGATCGTGGAAATCAAGGATTACCTCGACGGCCTGCCGGCCAAGGGCGCCGAGTTCGCCACGCTGCGCCTCGCCGGCCTGGAGCACCTGGACGAGCGCTACCTGCGCGCGGTCGGCTACGCCACCAAATCGAAACGCGGCGTGCTGCCGAAGATGGCGCTGTTTGGCGATATCGTTGGCGATGATGAAAACGCCGTGGCGCTGGCCGCGTCGGAAGTGGTGCGCCTGGCCAACACCCGTGTTGGCGAGGGCTTTGTCGCCGTCACCCCGGAAACCCGCAAGAAATTCTGGCTGGACCGCGCCCGCACCGCCGCCATCGCCAAGCACACCAACGCCTTCAAGATCAACGAGGACGTGGTGATTCCGCTCAACCGCATGGGCGAGTACACCGACGGCATCGAGCGCATCAACGTCGAACTGTCGATCAGGAACAAGCTGCAGCTGGTCGAAGCGTTGCAGGACTTCTTCGCCGCCGGCAATCTGCCGATCGGCAAGAGCGATGATGCCGACGACAGCGTCGGCGACGCCGAAATGCTGGGCGACCGCCAACAGCAAGCCGAAGCGCTGCTGGCGCAAGTGCACGCGCGCTGGACCTATCTGCTGGCCGAACTGGACAAGCCGCTGGCCGCCATTACCGGCGAACTGTCCGCCCACGGCCTCGACCGCCTGCTGCCGGTCTTCGAAGAGCGCCTGAAGGCGCAGCCGGACGCCACGCTGTTCGATGTGGTGCAGGACCGCACCATCCGCGTCACGTGGAAGCAGGAAATCCGCGCGCAATTGCGCCAGATCTTCAACGGCGCCGCCTACAAGCTGATCCTCGATGAAGCCACCGCCATTCACAAGCGCGTGCTGCGCGGCCGCGTGTTTGTCGCGTTGCACATGCACGCCGGCGACGGCAACGTCCACACCAATCTGCCGGTTAACTCCGACCACTACGAGATGCTGCAACTGGCGCACCAGGCCGTCGCGCGCATCATGACGCTGGCGCGTTCGCTGAACGGCGTCATCTCGGGCGAGCACGGCATCGGCATCACCAAGCTGGAATTCCTGCAGGAGGACGAGATCGGCCCGTTCCGCGAGTACAAGCTGCGCGTCGACCCGGAAGGCCGCTTCAACAAGGGCAAGCTGCTGAATCTGGAAGGCATGGAAGCCGACCTGCGCAACGCCTACACGCCGTCGTTCGGCCTGATGGGGCACGAATCGCTGATCATGCAGCAAAGCGATATCGGCGCCATCGCCAACAGCGTCAAGGACTGCCTGCGCTGCGGCAAGTGCAAGCCGGTGTGCTCGACCCACGTGCCGCGCGCCAACCTGCTGTACTCGCCGCGCGACAAGATCCTGGCCACCTCGTCGCTGATCGAAGCCTTCCTGTACGAAGAGCAAACCCGCCGCGGCATCTCGATCAAGCACTGGGAAGAGTTCGAGGACGTGGCCGATCACTGCACCATCTGCCATAAATGCGTGACGCCCTGTCCGGTCAACATCGACTTCGGCGACGTGTCGATGAATATGCGCAACCTGCTGCGCAAGATGGACAAGAAGTCCTTCAATCCGGGCAAGGCGGCGGCGATGTTCTATCTGAACGCCACCGACCCGGCCACCATCAACGCCACCCGCGCGGCGATGGTCGGCCTCGGCTACAAGGCGCAGCGCCTGGGCAATGACATCCTGAAGAAATTCGCCAAGAAGCAGACCAAGGCGCTGCCGCCAACCGTCGGCAAGCCGCCGGTGCGCGAGCAGGTGATTCACTTCATCAACAAGAAAATGCCGGGCAACCTGCCGAAGAAAACCGCGCGCGCGCTGCTCGATATCGAGGACGACAAGGTTATCCCGATCATCCGCAATCCGAAGGCCACCAATGCCGATACGGAAGCGGTGTTCTACTTCCCGGGCTGCGGTTCGGAGCGCCTGTTCTCGCAGGTGGGCCTGGCCACGCAGGCGATGCTGTGGGAAGTCGGTGTGCAGACCGTGCTGCCGCCGGGCTATCTGTGCTGCGGCTACCCGCAACGCGGCTCGGGCCAGTACGACAAGGCCGACAAGATGATGACGGACAACCGCGTGCTGTTCCACCGCATGGCCAACACGCTCAACTATCTGGACATCAAGACGGTGCTGGTGTCGTGCGGTACCTGCTACGACCAGCTGGCCACCTACGAGTTCGACAAGATCTTCCCCGGCTGTCGCATCATGGACATCCACGAGTATCTGCTGGAGAAGGGCGTCAAGCTGGAAGGCGTGACCGGCACCCGCTATATGTATCACGAGCCGTGCCACACGCCGATGAAGCTGCAGGAGGCCACCAAGACCGTCAACGGCCTGATTGCCACCCACGACAACGTCAAGATCGAGAAGAACGACCGCTGCTGCGGCGACTCGGGCACGCTGATGGTGGCGCGTCCGGACATTTCGACGCAGGTGCGCTTCCGCAAGGAAGAGGAAGTCATCAAGGGCGCCGACAAGCTGCGCGCCGATGGCTTCGATGGCGAGGTCAAGATTCTGACCAGCTGCCCGGCCTGCCTGGGCGGCGTCTCGCGCTACAGCGAGGATGCCGGCACCACCGCCGATTACATCGTGGTGGAGATCGCCAAGCATCTGCTGGGCGAGAACTGGATGCCGGAGTATGTGAAGCGCGCCAATGATGGCGGCATTGAACGGGTATTGGTGTAACGATGACGTGCGATCTGTGCAATTTGCTGGCGGCGCCGGGCGCCGCCCTGATCTGGGGCGATGACCGTTTGTCCGTGGTGGCCGTGGATGAGGCCGAGTATCCGGGCTTCACGCGCGTGGTGTGGCATGCCCACGTCAAGGAGATGACCGATCTGCCGGCCGCCGACCGCACGCGCGTGATGGACGTGGTGTGGGCGGTGGAGTCCGCCCAGCGCGAGGTTTTTGCCCCCGAAAAAATCAATTTGGCCAGTTTTGGTAATATGACGCCGCACGTGCATTGGCACGTTATCCCGCGTTACCGCGATGATGCGCACTTCCCCAACCCGACCTGGGCTGTGGCGCAGAGGGCATCGTCGGCGGAGGTACTGGCGGCGCGTCGCGCGCTGCTGCCGGCATTGCACGCGGCCATCGTCGAGAAAGTGAAAGCATTATGAGCAAACCTGTCCCTACCGGCCTGACGGTCCACAACAAGTCCCGCGTACTCGATATTGAGTTTGACGACGGCAAGTCGTTTTCGATTCCGTTCGAGCTGCTGCGCGTGTATTCGCCGTCGGCGGAGGTGATGGGACATGGTCCGGGCCAGGAGGTGCTGCAAGTGGGCAAGCGCGAAGTGGGCATCGCTGGCATTGAGCCGGTAGGCAACTACGCGGTGCAGCCGACGTTCTCGGATGGCCATAACACCGGCATCTTCACCTGGGACTATCTGTACAAGCTGGGCAGCGAAAAAGATGTGCTGTGGGATGGCTATATGCGCCGCCTGCACGAAGCCGGCTTCGAAGGCGACACCGGCCGGGAAACCGGAACGGCACTGTCGTTCGCGCCGGTGGCCCAGCAGGGCGGTGGCGGTGGTTGCGGCAGCGGCAGCTGCGGCTGCAAAAGCTAATCCGTCAGCTGATCCCGCATCACATACAACACCCGCGCCCGCGCCCACGGTGACAACAGCCGCAACTTTTCAACACTGAAAGTCAGCGGCTTGTCGAAGTGAGGCGGGATCGGCGCAGTTTTGATTTTCGCCAATATGTCGGCCACAGGCGATTCTGCAAGACGCCGTTTTCTCTCTTCTCGCTCGACCATAGTCGCAGCCCGAAATTCATCGAGCTCCGCCTTGCTCTCAGGATCAATTTCCGGAATATCGATATCAGAGGGAATTTCCACGCCACAAAGTTTCATGGCTATTCTCCATTAGTTGAAAGGGCGTCACCGGCTCAGGAAGCATATGCATGCCATCGTTAAACAATATGCGCATCAGCCTGAGCTTATTCGCGTTTGCAATGTTTGCGCAGTCCCAAGTCAGTAATATGTCGCAGTTGCTAAGGGTCGCGCAGGCAATATGCTCAGCTGCTCTTCGCGCTTTAGCGTTTAGACCACCACCGCTAATGAGAAGTTCCCTGACGCTTTCCATTCTTGCGCCAGATCGATGCCGTGCAATATGCTGAATGGCGCCAATTCTCTGCGCCACGCGCAGCGGATCGCCTGCGTGTATTTCATCATGAACATAGTCGGAAACGAACAGGTACTGGGGATCGCAGCGGGTGTGCCATCAGAGTTGAGTGCGTTGCTGGCACGCGCGGGTGATGGGATTGGCGCTGGGCGGGTCGGTCAGGTGACAGATGACCGATGTTTCAAGGTAGATGGTGTGCATGATGCCCTCGCTGGCTGAGCTGCCAGCGTAGGCGGCTCAGCCAACGGGAGCTTTAGATGGATCAAACTTACTTCGGTTGCCAGGTCCACACGCGGCTGGCGATATTGACCTGCCTCGGGATCAGCTTCTGCTGGTAGAACAGGTCCGCCACGCGCTGCTGGTTGGCGGCGATCTCCGGCGTCACCGGCGTCGCGCCGAAGCGCGAGCGGCCCATCCACGTGGCCACGATATCGGCCGGCACGCCGGTCTGCTGCGTGAGCAGCGCGCTGACTTCCTTCGGATGCTCGCTCGCCCACTTGCCGCCCTGGCGCACCTGCTCCAGCAGCGCCGCCACCAGCTGCGGCGACTCCTTCGCAAATTTGCTCGACGCCAGATAGAAGCCATTCGCCAGCGGCAGGCCGGTGTAATCCGCCAGCAAACGCGCCTGATACGCCTTCTGCGCTGACGCCAGATACGGGTCCCACACCACCCACGCATCGATGCCTCCGCTGACAAACGCCGCCCGCGCGTCCGATGGCGACAGGAAGATCGGCGTAATATCGCCGATCTTCAAGCCAGCCTTCTGCAAGGCGGAAGCCAGCAGGAAGTGCGAGCCCGAACCCTTCTGAAACGCCACGCGCTTGCCTTTCAAATCGGCCACCGCCCGTATCTTCGAATCCTTGGGCACGATGATCGCCTCGCTGTTGACCGGCGCCGGCTCCGCGCCCACGTACAGCAGATCGACGCCGCCGGCCTGCGCGAATATCGGCGGTGGCGCGCCGGTGCTGCCGAAATCGATGCTGCCGGCGTTCAGCGCCTCCAGCATTTGCGGACCGGCCGGGAATTCTATCCACTTGAGCTGATGGCCCGGCAGCGTCACGCCCTGCGTCTTCATCATGCTGAGCAAGCCGGAACCCTTTTGAAAGCCGATTCGTATCTCGGCCGCCGACGACAGCAGCGGCACGGCCAACAGTAAGCAAAACCATTTTTTCATCGTCAGTCCTTATGCGCTCTCGCGCTCTATCAATTCGCAGGCCAGCAGGTTCAGATGCGTATCGTGGCCAGAGGAGGGCAGCACGCCCAGTTGTTCAAGAATGCGCAGCGCGGCGATTTCGCCGATCTCGCGGCCGGGCGGGCGTATCGTCGTCAGGCTGGGTAGCAGCAGTTGCGAGAAGGCGTAGTCGCCAAAGCCGACAATCGCGCATTGCCGCGGTATCTTCAGGCCCGCGCGATGGCCGGCCAGCAGCGCGCCAGCCGCCAGATTGTCGTTGGCGAAGATGATCGCCTCGGCCGCCCTTGCGCGGCGTGGCGGCGCCAGCGCCAGGGCGTCAATGGCCTGCTTGCCGGCCTCGAACGGCGCCTCGGCGGTCGGCACGTAGATGATCGGCTCCAGGCCATGCTCGCGCATCACGGCCTCATAGCCGTCGCTGCGATCCACCGCGCTCAAGTCGCCGGCCAGGCTGTTCTGCACAAAGGCGATGCGCCGGTAGCCCTTGGCGTACAAATAGCGCGCCGCCTGCTCGCCAACCGCGTTGTTTGAATAGCCGACCTGTATCGGCTTGCGCTTGGGCTGGTAGTCCCACGTCTCGACCACCGGTATGCCGGCGGTCGACAGCAGCTTCTCGGTGGCGCGATTGTGGAAGCGGCCCACCACCGCCAGCGCCGCCGGCTTCCAGCCGAGGAAGGCGCGCACCGCGCTTTCCTCCTTCGCGGTGGAGAAGTAGCTTGACGCCAGCAGCAGCTGGTAGCCATGGCGGTTCAGCGTGTCGCTGAAACTCTGGATGGTGCTGGCGAAGATCGGCCCGGAGATATTCGGTATCACCATGCCGACCACGCGGCCGTGCGCCGACGCCAGGCCGCTGGCGGCGAGGTTCGGCACATAGCCCAGTTCCTTGGCCGCCGCGGCGATGCGCGCGCTGCGTTCCGCGCCCACGCGTCCCGGCTCGCTGAAATAACGCGACGCTGTAATCGATCCCACCTGCGCCAGGCGCGCCACATCGTGAATGGTCGCGCGCCCCGATCCGCGGCGCTTTCGTGGTGCTGCTGGTTTGCTCATGGACGCACTCATGGACGCATATTCTGAAAAGGCATATCGATGATTTTTTTAATTCTTTGACTTCAATCCGGGCCGCCATGAAACTAAAAAAAGGGTACCGGTACCACTAAATTGTAGCGAAGCAGCTGGCGCTCACTAAGCTGGTTCTTCGACGATCAAAGCAGGTTTTCCGCATATGGCGCAAAGGGCGCTTTCAAATCAAGGGATCAGAACATGAAGAGCAACAAGAAGATTTTGGGCGCGCTGAGCACCGGCGCTTTGCTGGTTGCAAGCGCATACGCCGGCGCTGCGGAAGCCGACCCGACGCCGATCGCCAACCGCGACGAAAGCGCGTCCGTGCCCAGCGTGACGGTCAACGCCACGCGCCGCAACGCTTCGCTGCAATCGGTGCCGGTGGCCGTGTCGGTGCTGGACGGCGATGCGCTGAACAACGCCAACCGCACTAGCATCGACACCATAGTGCAGGAGGTACCGAGCGTGACGTTCCGCCAGCAGGGCGGGAACAAGGATTCCACCATCTTCGTGCGCGGTATCGGTACCATCTCTACCTCGCCGGGCGTCGAACCGACCGTATCGACCGTGGTGGATGGCGTGGTGTATGCGCGTCCCGGCCAGGCCACGCTGGACCTGCTCGATATCGAACACATTGAAATCCTGCGCGGCCCGCAAGGAACGCTGTTCGGCAAGAACGCCTCGTCCGGCGTGCTGAATGTGATCGGTCGTAAATCGACGCAGGAAAGCACCGGCTTTGTCGACGCCTCCTGGTACGAGGGCAATGAGAAGCGCGTGCGCGCCGGCGTCTCCGGCGCGATCAATCCGGGCGTGGTGGCCGCTTCCGTCACCGCGCTCTACGCCGACTACGACGGCAATGTGAAGAACGTCCACGCCGGCGGCGATTTGAATGGCTACGACCGCAAAGGCGTGCGTGGCCGCGTCGACATCACGCCGAACAAGGATCTGGATATCGCGCTGATCGCCGATTACCTGCGCTCGAACTCCTCGCCAACCTTCACGGCCTACAAATCGACGGCGGCGGCTTTCAACGCCGGCATTGCGCCGGTGGTGGCTGGCACGGAGAACCGCCAGGTCAACGCCGACATCCCGAGCGATATCCGCGACAAGAACAAGGGCCTGTCGGCACAGGTCGATTACCGCTTCAACGGCTACACGCTAACCTCCATCACCGCCGTGCGCGACTGGGACAACACCCAGTACACCAGCACCTCGGCCATCGGCAACGCCGCCGAGGCGTCGCGCATCACGGCCGCTTTCCCGGCCACGCGCGATATCGGCACGGTGGAATTCAGCCAGGCGTCGCAAGAGCTGCGCCTCGCTTCGCCGAAGGGTGATTTCGCCGATTACGTGGTCGGCGCCTACTACCTGCATGGCAAGGACCGCGAGACTTACCAGCGCATCGTCAACAACGGCACGGCGGTCAATTCCGGCCGCGCGGACTACGGCGTGAAGAGCGACAGCTACTCGCTGTTCGGCGAAAGCACGCTGAATTTCTCGCCGGTGTGGCGCGCCATCGCGGGCGCCCGCTGGACCAAGGATGAGCTGTCCTACGATCACGCGCGCACCTCGACCCAGGCGGTGGCTTTCGCCGGTGTGCAACCGGCCGTGCGGAACTCCGGCTCCACCAATGAGGACGGCTACTCGGGCCGCGTGGGCCTGCAATACGATATCTCGCGCGACGTGAACACCTACGCCACTTACTCGCGCGGCTACAAGGGGCCGGCCTACAACGTGTTCTTCAACATGTTGAGCCGCGATACGCTGGCGCTGAAGCCGGAAACGTCGGATTCGTTTGAGCTGGGCCTGAAAGCCAGCGCCTTCGACCGCAAGCTGACCGCCAACCTTGCCGTGTTCAGCACCAAGTACGATAATTATCAGGCCAACTTCTACGACACCGTTGCCGGCGCCGTGGTCACGCGCCTGATCAACGCCGGCGATGTCTCGACCAAGGGCGTTGAGCTGGACATCAACGCGCGCCCGACCCGCGCGCTGACCCTGACCGCGTCGCTGGCCTACACCGACGCCACCATCGACAGCTTCAACTGCCCGCCGGCTGCCGCCGCCTCGTGCAACCTGAATGGCAAGCCGCTGCCGTTCTCGCCGAAGTGGAAGTCCTTCACCCGCGCCAACTACGCGCTGCCGCTGGAGAATGGCCTGATCGTCGATCTGTCGGCCGACTATAGCTGGCAGGCGAAGACGCAGTACGATTTGTTCCAGTCGCCGGATGCGATCCAGGGCGCGTATGGCGTGGTCAATGCGGGCATCGCGCTGTCGTCGCCGGTTGGCGGCTGGCGCGTGGCGCTGGTCGGCAAGAACCTGGCCAACAAGTCGTACGCCACCAACCTCGTGACCTCGACCGGCTACGTCACCCGCGCCGTGCCGCGTGACGATGAGCGTTACTTCGGCATCACCGCGCGCAAGGAGTTCTGATGTCGCGTCAAATGAGCATCGGCGCATTCATGATGCGCTATGGCCACCACGTCGCGGCGTGGCGGCACCCGGACACCGACCTGCTGTCGAATCCCTTCAAGGTATTCCGCGATCAGGTGCAGGCGGCGGAACGCGCCTGCCTGGACGCGGTGTTCTTTGCCGACAGCGTGGCGCTCACCGGCGCGCCGTCGCTGGAGCCTTTGACGCTGCTGTCGGCGCTGGCCGCGTCGACCGGGAAGATTGGCCTGATCGGCACCGCCACCACCACCTACAACGAGCCGTACACGGTGGCGCGCCAGTTTGCGTCGCTGGACCTGTTGTCGGAAGGGCGCGCGGGATGGAACCTGGTCACGTCGGACAACGCGGCGGAAGCGGCCAACTTCGGCCGCGAGCAGCACGTGGCGCACGCCGACCGCTATGCGCGGGCGCGGGAATTTCATCAGGTTGTCACAGGACTGTGGAATAGTTGGGACCCCGATGCGCTGCTGGACGATAAAAGCGGCGAGCTGCCGTACGATCCGGCCAGGCTGCATACGCTGAATCATCGCGGCGATCACTTCGCGGTCAAAGGGCCGCTGAACGTGGTGCGCAGTCCGCAGGGGCGGCCGGTGGTGGTGCAGGCCGGCAGTTCCGAGACGGGCCGCGACCTGGCGGCGGCGACGGCGGAGGTGGTGTTCACCGCGCAGCCTTCGCTGGCCAAGGCGCAGGATTTTTACCGTGACATCAAGCAGCGCGTGGTGGACAAGGGCCGCAAGCCGGAGTCGCTGAAGATTTTGCCCGGATTGTTTGCGGTGGTTGGCCGCACGCAGGCGGAGGCGGATCAGAAGTTTGCGCAGTTGCAGTCGCTGATCGAGCCGAAGGCCGGACTGGCGCTGCTGGGGCGTATGATCGGTAACTTCGATTTGTCCGGCTATCCGCTGGATGGCCCGCTGCCGGAGCTGCCGGAGACGCAGGACGGTCAGCGCAGCCGCCAGCAGTTGCTGACGGCGCTGGCGCAGGGCGAGAATTTGTCGATACGCCAGCTGTATGAGCGCATCGCCGGCGGGCGCGGTCACTTCACCGTGGTCGGCACGGCGGAGGTGGTGGCGGATCAGATGCAGGCGTGGTTCGAGCAGGGCGGGGCGGACGGCTTTAACTTCATGTCGCCGGCGCTGCCCGGCGGGCTGGATGATTTTCTGACGCTGGTGATACCCGAGTTGCAGCGGCGCGGCTTGTTCCGCACGGCTTACGCGGGGAGTACCTTGCGTTCGCACTTGGGTCTATAGGAGAGCGTATGTTGGGCAGGATGTTGATGTTGGTTGCGGCGCTGGTCTGCGGTGGCGTGGGCGCTCAGGAGTACTACGGCGACTTGCGGCCGGATGCGCCGGAGCTGGCGGCGCGCGGCGCGCTGCAAGTGGGCGTGCGCACGCTGGTGGCGGAGAACAAGGACCAACCCGATGTCTTGCGCTACAGCGCCGGGCAGCCGGATCCGCGCTACACGCGCAAGCTGACGCTGGAGGTGTGGTATCCGGCGCGCCTGGCGGCGGGCCAGGCAGAGCACACCGTCTACACGGACGTCCTGGGCTCCGGCCCGAATGACCCGAAACGTCCCAACACGCCATTCCAGTTCAATGGCCGCGCCGCGCGCGACGCGGCGCCGGCGCCTGGTGCACGCTACCCGCTGGTGATCGTTTCGCACGGCTATCCCGGCTCGCGCTTGCAGATGAGCTATCTGACCGAGAACCTGGCGTCGAAAGGTTATGTGGTCGTCGCCATCGACCATCCGGAGTCCACGCGCGCCGACAAGGCGGGGTTCGCCAGCACGCTGCTGAACCGCCGCCTGGACGACCTGTTCGTGCTGAACACCGTGGCCGCCTGGGGCCAGCCGGGCAGCGGCAGCTTCCTGGCTGGCCTGGTCGATGCCGACAACACCGCGCTGATCGGCTATTCGATGGGCGGCTATGGCGCGCTGAATACCGTCGGCGCCGGCGTCAGCGCCACGGCGGCCGCCTACGTCCCCGGCGGCAAGCTGGCCGTCAACCAGCACGGCAATCAACAATACGAGGCGGCGCGCGACAAGCGCATCAAGGCGCTGGTGGCATTCGCGCCGTGGGGCGGCGCGCACAAGGTGTGGGACGACACGGGCCTGGCCGCCGTGCGCACGCCGATGCTGTTCATCAGCGGCGATCAGGACGACGTGGCCGGCTACCAGGACGGCGTGCTGCAACTGTTCCAGAAAACCATCCACGCCGACCGCTACCTGCTGACCTACATCGGCGGCCGCCACGACTCCGCGCCGAATCCGCCGTCGCCCGCGCACTGGAGCAACTTCGACGACTTCCAGTCCTATGCCGAGCCGGTGTGGGACAGCCGCCGCATCAACAACATCAACCAGCACTTCGTTACCGCCTTCCTCGCCATCCAGCTGAAACAACAGCCGCTGCACAGCTACCTCGAACTGCCGCCGCTGCAAGCCGACGGCACCATCAGGCCGGACGCCGGCCTGTGGAAGGGCTTCCCCAAGCGCGCCGCGCTGGGGCTGGAATGGCGTCACCTGACGCCGCAGTAAGCAGCCCGACTGGCTGGCGCTGGCCGCGCAAAACCGCGCGGCAGCCGGCCATTTATGCATCCTGATCCTTTAATCAGCATTAAAGTTGCAAAGTTGGCCATGTTTAAACGCAGTCCTCCAGGGCGGCACCTTGTATAATGCGCACAAACTAACAGGCCTGCATAACATGACCAATACCACTCATTTCGGTTACAAAACCGTCGCGGAAGACGAAAAAGTCCGCGAAGTTGCCAAGGTTTTCCATTCTGTCGCCGCCAAGTACGACATCATGAACGACGTCATGTCGGCTGGCCTGCACCGCGTGTGGAAAATGTTCACCATCGCCAACGCGGCCGTGCGGCCGGGCTTCAAGTGCCTGGACATCGCCGGCGGTACCGGCGACCTGGCCAAGGTATTTGCCAAGCAGGCCGGCGCGACCGGCGAGGTGTGGCTGACCGACATCAACGAGTCGATGTTGCGCGTGGGCCGCGACCGCCTCTTGAATCGCGGCCTGTTGACCCCAACATTGTTGTGTGACGCAGAAAAACTGCCGTTCCCCGATAACTATTTTGACCGGGTCAGCGTCGCTTTCGGCCTGCGCAACATGACGCACAAGGATCAGGCGCTGAAAGAAATGCAGCGCGTGCTGAAACCCGGCGGCAAGCTGCTGGTGCTGGAATTCTCCAAAGTCGCTGCACCGTTGCAAAAACCTTACGATCTGTATTCCTTCAAGGTGTTGCCTTGGATGGGCGAGAAAATCGCCAACGATGCAGAGAGCTACCGTTACCTGGCCGAGTCCATCCGCATGCACCCGGACCAGGAAACGCTGAAGACCATGCTGGAAGACGCAGGCCTGGAACGGGTGACGTATTACAACCTGACGGCAGGTGTGGCCGCTTTGCACACCGGTATCAAAATGTAATCACGGAAAAGAGAGAGATAACACAATGAAACTGAAAAAAATTCTGGTAGGCGCACTGATCGCCACCATGGCCGTCTCGACCCTGGTCGAAGCGCGCCCGGCCGGCGGCGGCAAATCGATAGGCCGCCAGTCGCAAAACGTCAACCGCATGCCGGCCCAGCCAGCGCCGCAGCAGGCGCCACGACAGGCGCAGCCTAACCAGGCGCCGAACACGCCGCCGGCGGCCGCGCCGAAGCCTAGCCCATGGAAAGGCATCCTCGGCGGTGCGCTGCTGGGCCTGGGCCTGGGCGCACTGTTCTCGCACCTCGGCCTGAGCGGCGCGCTCGGTAGCGCCATCGGCTCGATCCTGATGATCGCGCTGCTGGCCGGCGTGGTGTTCTTCATCATCCGCATGATCCGCAACAAGTCGCAGCCGGCGCAGCAGCGTCCGGCCGCGTTTGCCGGCAATGGCAACCAGAACGTCTACTCGATGCCGCCGCAGCAGCCGCCATCGGGTGCGTCGGCGACGCCGGAAATCGGTTCGCGTCTGCAACCGGCCGCCGCAGCGCCGGCGCAGCAGACCTACACCCAGTGGGGCGTGCCGGCCGATTTCGACCAGGCTACCTTCCTGCGCGTTGCCAAGAGCAACTTCATCCGCCTGCAGGCGGCGTGGGATAAGGGCGATGTGGCCGATATCCGCGAATTCACCACGCCGGAAGTGTTTGCCGAGATGCGCATGCAGATCAGCGAGCGCACCGTGGCCGACTACACCGACGTGGTCAGCATCGACGCCGAGCTGCTGGGCATCGAAACCACCGACACCGAATACCTGGCCAGCGTCAAGTTCACCGGCATGATCAAGCCGGCGGCCGATGCCCTGGCCGAGCCGTTCCACGAAGTGTGGAACCTGGTCAAGCCGGTCAACGGTTCGAGCGGCTGGCTGCTGGGCGGTATTCAACAGCTGGCGTAAGCAAAACAGCTTCTGCTGGCAAAACTGGTAAGATCAAGGCCGCCCGTTCTCGGGCGGTTTTGTTTTTCTACGGCTCGAACATGATTTCATTCAATCCAGGCAGTTTTTCCGCGGCGCCGGCCAGCGCCGCCATCAACCATTTGCTGGCGCAGGAGCCGTGGGCGCGCCAGCAGTTGCAGCGTCACGCCGGCAAGATCGCCGCCATCGACGCCGGCTCGGTGGCGCTGCGCCTGCGCGTGACGGCCGACGGCTATCTGGAGCCGGCCCCGGCCGACGAGGCCGCCCGCGTGACGATCCGCGTCAAGCTGTCGGACCTGCCGTTGATCGCGCAAAACCGCGAGCGCGCCTTTTCCTATGTGCAAATCGAGGGCGACGCCGAGTTCGCCAACGCCATCTCCAGCCTGAGCCAGTCGCTGCGCTGGGAAGCGGAGCACGACCTGGAAAAAGTGGTCGGCCCGGTGCTGGCCGTGCGCGCCGTCTCGGGCGCCAGGGCGGCAATGGCGGCGGTCGCGAACGGCCATCAGAAACTGGCTGAAAACGTCGCCGAATTCCTGCTCGACGAGAAGCAGGTGCTGGTGCGCCCGCAAACGGTGGAAGCCTACTCGGCCGACGTGACGCGCCTGCGCGACGACGTCGAACGCGCCGCCAAACGCCTGGCCAGGCTGGAACAGAAACTGGGAATCCAATGATGCTGAAATTCTTGCGCCTGCTGAAAATTCTGCGGGTAGCGGTGCGCTATGGCCTGGACGAGATCGCCATCTCCGGCCTGAAAAAGCCGCGCATCTCCAACCTGATCGACACCGTGTTTTTCTGGCGCGACCTGTCGACGCCGCGCGGCGTGCGCCTGCGCCTGGCGCTGGAGGAACTGGGGCCGATCTTCGTCAAGTTCGGCCAGGTGCTGTCCACCCGCAGCGACCTGATACCGCCCGACCTGCAAATCGAGCTGGCGCGGCTGCAGGACCGCGTGCCGCCGTTCGATCCGGACCTGGCCATCGCGCAGATCCGCAAATCGCTGGGCGCCCATCCGGACCAGCTGTTCGCCACCTTCGAGCGCAACCCGGTGGCCTCGGCCTCGATCGCCCAGGTGCACTTCGCCACGCTGAAGGACGGCCGCCAGGTGGCGGTCAAGGTGCTGCGCCCCGGCATGAAGAAAACCATCGACGACGACGTCGCGCTGATGCACGTGGCGGCCGAGTGGATCAGCAACGTCTGGGCTGACAGCAAGCGCCTGAAACCGCGCGAAGTGGTGGCCGAGTTCGACAAATACCTGCACGACGAACTGGACCTGATGCGCGAGGCGGCCAACGCCAGCCAGCTGCGCCGCAACTTTGCCGACTCGCAGCTGCTGCTGGTGCCGGAGATGCACTGGGATTACTGCTCGTCCAACGTCATCGTCATGGAGCGCATGCACGGCATCCCGGTATCGCAGATCGACCGCCTGGAGGCGGCCGGCGTCGACCTGAAAAAGCTGTCGAGCGACGGCGTGGAAATCTTCTTCACGCAGGTGTTCCGCGACGGCTTCTTCCACGCCGACATGCACCCCGGGAACATCCTGGTGTCGGTCGAGCCGGAAACCTTCGGCCGCTACATCGCGCTGGACTTCGGCATCGTCGGCACCCTGACCGACTTCGACAAGGACTACCTGTCGCAGAACTTCCTGGCCTTCTTCCGCCGCGACTACAAGCGCGTGGCCGAGGCCCACATCGAGTCCGGCTGGGCGCCGAAGGAAACCCGGGTCGACGAGCTGGAATCGGCGGTGCGCGCCTGCTGCGAGCCGATCTTCGACCGGCCGCTGAAGGACATCTCGTTCGGCCAGATCTTGCTGCGCCTGTTCCAGACCTCGCGCCGCTTCAACGTCGAAGTACAGCCGCAGCTGGTGCTGCTGCAAAAAACGCTGCTCAATATCGAAGGCCTGGGGCGCCAGCTCGATCCCGACCTCGACCTGTGGAAGACCGCCAAGCCCTACCTGGAAAACTGGATGGCCGATCAGGTCGGCATCAAGGGCTTCATGCAGCGCCTGAAGGCCGAGGCGCCGCGCTACGCCCACATCTTCCCGCAGCTGCCGCGCCTGATGCACCAGGCGCTGGAGCGCCACGCCGAGAAGCCGAACGACAACGCCGAGCTGCTGCGCGCGCTGGTGATCGAACAGCAGCGCACCAACCGCCTGCTGGGCGTGGTGATCTACAGCGCGGTCGGCATCGCGCTGGGCGTCGCCGCCTACGAGCTGTACCTGCGTTTCCACCACCTGGTCTGACGGCGATGGCGGATTTCGTCCAGCGTGATCCAGGCTCGCCGGCGTTCTGGGACGAACGTTTCGAGCGCAACTTCACGCCGTGGGACCAGGGCGGCGTGCCGCCAGCCCTGCGCGATTTCGCCGCCGCCCAGCCGCCGCTGGTCACGCTGATTCCCGGCTGCGGCTCGGCCTACGAGCTGGCTTTCCTGGCGCAGCAGGGCTGGGACGCCACTGCCATCGACTTTGCGCCGGCCGCCGTGGCGCAGGGCCGGGCAGCGGTCGGACCGCAATATGCGGCGCGCGTGGTCGCGGCGGACTTCTTCCAATGGCAGCCGGCGCGGCCGCTGCAACTGATTTATGAGCGCGCCTTCCTGTGCGCCATGCCGCGCGCCATGTGGCCGCGGGTGGCGGCGCGCTGGGCGCAACTGCTGGCGCCGGGCGCGCTGCTGGCCGGTTTTTCTTCTTTGACGATGCGCCCAAGGGGCCGCCGTTCGGCATCGCCCGCGCCCAGCTCGATGCGCTGCTGGGCGCGGACTTCGCCTGTATCGCCGACGACGCCGTCAGCGCCTCCATCCCGGTGTTTGCCGGCAAGGAGCGCTGGATGGTGTGGCGCCGTTTATAGCCGCGCCGGCTTCTCCCGCTTCGCCGCGATGGCGGCGCCCTCGCGGCCATGCGGCCGCAGCAACAGCAGTAGCAAACCCCAACCCAGCATCACATAGCCGGACGGCTCGGGCACCGGGCTGGCCGCCAGCGGCGCGGTGGCCAGCGGCGTTTCCTCGGGCGGCGGCAAACGGAGGGCCTGGGCCAGATCCGCCCCTGGCGGCTGCTGCGCGATGGCGATCAGCGGCGCGCGCTGGTCCTGCGCCAGCGCGACCGGCGCGCGCTGGTCGGCATCGATGTATTGGCGGGCGCGCATGGCCGAGGCCGGGCTGGCGGCCAGCGAGCCGCACAAGCCCAGCAGGGCGAGCCGTCGCATGGGCAGTCCGGGCGCGGGGCCGGTCATTGACGCTGCTGGTGGGTGCTGCGCGCGGGCAGGCGCGGCGCGTGGCGCAGGGCTTGCAGGCCAAGCACGATGAGGACGCCCAGCACGATGGTGCGGCGATGCAACGGTTCGTCGGGCGACTGCGCGGCAAATTTGGTCGGGGTGGCGAAGGCTGGAGCGGCCAGGCATGCGGTCAGCACACCTGCATAGAGGTATTTTTTCATGTAATTTCCCAAAGAATCAAAGAGTTGGAGCGTCGTCGGTCGAGGACGGCAAACGAGGCGGCGATTCAGGTTTTGGGAAATCAGCGCTTATCGGATGGTATTTAATCATGCCGCCAATCAATAGGCGAATAGATTTTTGCTATGAAAACCATTGGCGCCAGCGGCTTAACAAGAGGAAACAGTCAGATGCCCGGCAAAAGGCTTTATAATTCAGGGTTTTGATGATTTTTGCGGAGTAATAGATGCCGATCTACGCGTACCGCTGCGAGGCATGCGGTTTTGCCAAGGACGTGTTGCAGAAGATTTCCGATCCGCAGTTGACGGTGTGCCCGTCCTGCGGCAAGGACTCGTTTAAGAAACAAGTGACCGCGGCTGGGTTCCAGTTGAAGGGTTCGGGCTGGTATGTGACCGATTTCCGTGGCGGCACGCCGCCGGCGACCGGCACCGCGCCGGCCAAGAGCGAAGCTGCGCCGGCGCCGGCCCCCGCGCCCGCGCCATCGGGCGGCTCCAGCGACACCTGAAGCCCTTCATCCACCACCAAGGACATCGATGCGTAAATATTTCATTACCGGCTTGCTGATTCTGGTGCCGCTGGCGATCACCGCCTGGGTGCTGAATCTGGTGATCAGCACCATGGACCAGTCCCTGCTGTTCGTGCCGGAGCGCTGGCAGCCGCGTACCCTGATCGGCTTCGATATCCCCGGCCTGGGCACGCTGCTGACCGTCATCATCGTGTTCCTGACCGGCCTGCTGACCAACAACCTGGTCGGCAACTACGTGGTGCGCCTGTGGGAAAAGCTGCTGACCCGGATTCCGGTGGTCAGTTCGCTGTATTCGAGCGTCAAGCAAGTGTCGGACACGCTGTTCTCGTCGTCCGGCAACGCCTTCCGCAAGGCGGTGCTGGTGCCGTATCCGCATCAGAACTCGTGGACCATCGCCTTCCTGACCGGCGCGCCGGGCGGGGACGTGAAGAACCACCTGGCCGGCGACTACGTCAGCGTGTACGTGCCGACCACGCCGAACCCGACCTCGGGCTTCTTCCTGATGATGGCCAGGAAGGACGTGGTCGAACTCGACATGTCCGTTGATGCGGCCCTGAAGTACATCGTGTCGATGGGGGTGGTGGCGCCGGAAGACGCCGCGCCGAAAACCATCGTCCTGAACGACACCAAGATTAACTGAGTAACCTAACCTGAACCGAGAAATAAACATGTCCTCAATGCGTACTCACTACTGCGGCCTCACCACCGAAGCGCTGCTCGGCCAAACTGTCAGCCTGTGCGGCTGGGTACACCGTCGCCGCGACCACGGCGGCGTGATCTTCATCGACCTGCGCGACCGCGAGGGCCTGGTGCAGATCGTATGCAATCCGGAACAGGCTGAAGTATTCAAGGCCGCCGAAGCCGTGCGTAACGAGTTCTGCCTGCGCGTCACCGGCGTGGTCAAGGACCGCCTGGCCGGCACCGTCAACGCCAACCTGAAATCGGGCAAGATCGAAGTGATCTGCTCGGAACTGGAAGTGCTGAACGCCTCGGTGGCCGTGCCGTTCCAGCTGGACGACGACAACCTGTCGGAAACCACCCGCCTGACCCACCGCGTGCTGGACCTGCGCCGTCCGCAGATGCAGAACAACCTGCGCCTGCGCTACAAGGTGACGATGGAAGTGCGTAAATACCTGGACGAGCTGGGCTTCATCGACGTCGAAACGCCGATGCTGACCAAGTCGACCCCGGAAGGCGCGCGCGACTACCTGGTGCCGTCGCGCGTCAACGCCGGCAACTTCTTCGCGCTGCCGCAATCGCCGCAGCTGTTCAAGCAGCTGCTGATGGTGGCCAACTTCGACCGCTACTACCAGATCACCAAGTGCTTCCGCGACGAAGACCTGCGCGCCGACCGCCAGCCGGAATTCACCCAGATCGACTGCGAAACCTCGTTCCTGACCGAGCAGGAAATCCGCGACCTGTTCGAGGACATGATCCGCAAAGTGTTCAAGAACACCATGGACGTCGACCTGCCTAACCCGTTCCCGGTGATGGACTTCGCCGAAGCGATGGGCAGCTACGGTTCGGACAAGCCGGACATGCGCGTCAAGCTGCAGTTCACCGAACTGACCGAGGTGATGAAAGACGTCGACTTCAAGGTGTTCTCGGGCGCCGCCAACATGCCGAACGGTCGCGTGGTCGGCCTGCGCGTGCCGAAGGGCGCCGACATGCCGCGTTCGGAGATCGACGCCTACACCCAGTTCGTCGCCATCTACGGCGCCAAGGGCCTGGCCTACATCAAGGTCAACGAGAAGGCCAAGGGCCGTGACGGCCTGCAGTCGCCGATCGTGAAAAACCTGCACGACGCCGCGCTGGCCAAGGTGCTGGAACTGACCGGCGCCGAAGACGGCGACCTGATCTTCTTTGGCGCCGACAAGGCCAAGGTGGTCAACGACGCCATCGGCGCGCTGCGCGTGAAGATCGGCCACTCGGAATTCGGCAAGAGCGCCGGCCTGTTCGACGACGTCTGGTCGCCGCTGTGGGTGGTGGACTTCCCGATGTTCGAATACGACGAGGAAGCCGACCGCTGGACCGCGACCCACCACCCGTTCACCGCGCCGAAGGACGGCCACGAGGACATGCTGGAAACCAATCCGGGCGCCTGCATCGCCAAGGCCTACGACATGGTGCTGAACGGCTGGGAACTGGGCGGCGGTTCGATCCGTATCCACCGCGAGGAAGTGCAGTCGAAAGTGTTCCGCGCGCTGAAGATCGACGCCGACGAAGCGCGCCTGAAGTTCGGCTTCCTGCTGGACGCGCTGCAATATGGCGCGCCGCCGCATGGCGGCCTGGCGTTCGGCCTGGACCGTATCGTCACGCTGATGACCAAGTCGGACTCGATCCGCGACGTCATCGCCTTCCCGAAAACCCAGCGCGCGCAGGATCTGCTGACCCACGCGCCGTCGGAAGTGGACGAGAAGCAGCTGAAAGAACTGCACATCCGTCTGCGCGCCGCCGAGCCGAAAGTGGCCGGCTAATCATCGACATGGGCCGTCGTTCCCGCGCAGGCGGGAACCCATGCGGCGCCCGGCTCCGCTGGCTCAGCATGGATTCCCGCCTGCGCGGGAATGACGTGGCCGGCGGAGTCATTTCCCCATGAACAAGCCATACAAAATCCCCGTATCGGTGCTGGTGGTGATCCACACCGCCGACCTGCAAGTGCTGCTGATCGAGCGCGCCGCCAACCGGGGCTACTGGCAATCGGTCACCGGTTCGCTGGACGCGCCGGACGAGCCGCTGCTGGCGACTGCCGCGCGCGAACTCGTCGAAGAAACCGGCATCGTCGCCGACGGCCAGCGCATCGTGCTGCGCGACTGGCATCTATCCAACGTCTACGAAATCTACCCGGTCTGGCGGCACCGCTACGCGCCTGGCGTCACCCACAATACCGAGCACGTCTTCAGCGTCGAAGTCCCGCGCGACATCGTCGTCACGCTCAGCCCGCGCGAGCACGTCGACCACATCTGGCTGCCGCACCTGGCGGCCGCCGACAAATGCTTCTCCTCCTCCAACGCCGAAGCCATCCTCCAGCTGCCCCGCCAAACCCGGGGTCAGGTCTGACATTCGCACACGGTCTCAACTGCGAAGCAGTTGAGACCGTGTGCGAATGTCAGACCTGACCCCGGAGTGTGCGGCGGCGCACGTCGAGTTTGCTGCGGGGAGTAAAATAGGCCGCATGAAGATCCGTGTTGCTACTTATAACATCCATAAGGGCGTTTCCAGCATCCGTGCGGAACCGCGCGTGCTGGCGCTGAAACAGGCCATCGGCATGTTTGATGCCGATGTGGTTTTTTGCAAGAGGTGCAGGGCAAGCATGATCTGAAGGCCGCCAAATATGGCGCCGAACATCTGGGCCATAAGCATTGGCCCGCTGCGGCGCAGCATGAATATTTCGCCGGCGAATCGCGCCATTTGCATGCCGCCTATGGCATGAACGCGATCTATGACCATGGCCACCACGGCAACGCGCTGCTGAGCGCCTTTCCCATCGCCAGCCACCTGAACCGCGATGTCTCCGACCACGCCTACGAACAGCGCGGCATCCTGCATTGTGTGCTCGATACGCCGAACGGGCCGGTGCATTGCTACGTCGTCCACCTCGGCCTGTTCGAGGGCAGCCGCCGCCGGCAGACCCAGGCGCTGATCAACGCCGTCAGGGAAACCGCGCCCCACGGCGAGCCGGTGGTCATCGCCGGCGATTTCAACGACTGGCGCAATACCCTCAGCGCCGAACTGTACAACGCGCTCGGCGTGGTCGAGGCCTTCGACGAGATCGAGGGCGCGAACACCGCGCTCGGCGAGATCATGCGCAAGCTGCGCCGCAAGAGCAGCATCACCCCGGCGCGCACCTTCCCGGCCGCGCTGCCGTTCTTCCGCCTCGACCGCATCTACGTGCGCGGCTTCAAGGTTGACGCGGCAGAGGTAATGCATGGTAGTCTCTGGGCCAAGCTATCCGATCATGCGCCCATCGTCGCCTCGCTGACGCTGGCGTAGCGCCAACTATGCGACCAGTTAATTTTCTTGCTGATAACGAAGTCACCCTGCTCCACACCGGCACCGATTATTTCCCGGCCCTCATCGGCGCCATCGACGCCGCGCAGTACGAGGTGTACTTCGAGACCTATATTTTCGCCGGCGACGACACCGGCCAGCGCGTCATCGCCGCCCTGATCCGCGCCGCCCGGCGCGGCGTGCAGGTGCGCGTGATTACCGACTGGTGGGGCACCGGCCGCCGCCAGATCAACAGCATGCACGAGGTGTTCAGCGCCGGTGGCGTCGAGCACCGCATGTTCAATCCGTGGTTCAGGCGCGGCGTCACCCGCACCCACCGCAAGATCTGCGTGGTCGACCGCGCGCTGGCCTATGTCGGCGGCATCAATATCAACGACGATATGTTCTGCGATTACGACCACAGCAAGCCGCTGTCGGCGCCGCGCTGGGATTTCGCGGTGCAGGTGCGCGGCCCGCTGGTGGCCGAGATCCAGCTGGAGGCGGTGACCCAGTGGCGCCGGCTCGGCAAGCTGAGCCTGATCAAGCGGATCGGCCTGTACCGCGACATGCGCAAGGTCGAGAAGATCGCCGCCGCCCACGCGGTGCAGGCCGGCTTCGTGGTGCGCGACAACCTGCGCAACCGCCGCACCATCCAGCGCGCCTATTTGCAGGCGCTGGGCCGGGCCCGCAAGAGCGTGCTGCTGGCCAATCCGTATTTCGCCCCCAGCCGCAAGTTCCGCCGCGCGCTGACCTTGGCCGCCGAGCGCGGCGTCGAGGTGGTGCTGCTGATCGGCGTCGGCGAAATCTGGCTGCAGGACGCGGTGGCGCACTCGTTCTACCCGAAGCTGCTTGCGGCCGGCGTCAAAGTGGTGGAATATCATAAGACGCAGCTGCACGCCAAGGTGGCCGTCATCGACGACGACTGGGCCACGGTCGGCTCCAGCAATGTGGACGGGCTGAGCCTGTTCCTGAACCAGGAAGCCAATGTGGTGATCAAGGACGCGCGCTTCGCGCAGAGCCTGCGCCAGCACATCGAGGCGGCTATTGCCGACGGCAAGATCATCACCTATGATGATTTCGAGCACGTCGGCCATGTGCGCCGGGTCGGCTACGAAATTGCGTTTGTGTTCTACAAATTACTAATGCGGGTGTTCGCAGTGGGGAAATACGCGTGAGCGACGGTGTACGACTGGATAAATGGCTGTGGGCAGCGCGCTTCTTCAAGACCCGTTCGCTGGCCACCGACGCCATCTCGCTGGGCCGGGTGATCGTCAACGGCGACCGCGCCAAGCCGGCGCGCAACGTCAGGCTGGGCGACGTGCTGGAGATCGACAACGGCGCCGACCGGTGGGAGGTTGATGTCATGGGCCTGTCCGACGTGCGCGGCCCGGCGCCGGTCGCCCGCAACCTCTATGAGGAAACCGACGTCAGCGTGGCGCGCCGCGCCGCCGTGGCGGAAAACCGCCGCCTGTACCGCGAACCCGGCACCACCATCAAGGGCCGTCCGACCAAACGCGACCGCCGCGAATTGGACAAGCTCTAACTTAGTTTCTCTTCCGCATGCTGCGTCGCAGCAATAGAACCGCACCTCTAAAGGTACTGTTTGACATTCCCCGCAAGTGGATAATAGTACGAGCGTTCGCAATTCTTTTCACACAGAGTAAATTTATCTGGTGGAGAATAATCCTTCTCCACGAAATTACAAAAACTTACTCTGGGATGGCATCTTATTAATACCTCAACTAAATTTATGCGCAAAGGCGAGTTAACCCGCGCAGCGATCCTGGACATGGCGCTGGATCTGGCCAGCCGTGACGGCCTGGAAGGCCTGACCATCGGATTGCTTGCGGATAAGATGAACATGAGCAAATCCGGCGTGTTCGCACACTTCGGATCGCGTGAAGATTTGCAGTTGGAAGTGCTGAAGCTGTACCACCACCGTTTCGAGCAGGAAGTGTTCTTCCCCAGCGTGAAGGAAGCGCGCGGCATTCATCGCCTGCAGGCGATGTTTGCGCGCTGGGTCAAGCGGGTCAGCGTGGAAGTGGCCTCGGGCTGCATCTACATCAGCGGCGCGGTCGAGTATGACGACCGTCCGGGGCCGATCCGCGAAGAGCTGATGGCCATGGTCGGCGCCTGGCAGGGCGCGCTGCTGCGCTGCGTGAAGCAGTGCGTCGACTGCGGCGACCTGAAGGCGGGCACCGACCCGCAGCAGCTGGTCTACGAGATGTATGGCCTGATCCTGGCCCTGCATCACGACGGCCGCTTCATGCGCATCCCCGGCAGCCAGGAGCGGGCTGAACGGGGCTTTGAGCGCGTGCTCGAAACGTACCGCAACGCAGTGAAGTCGAATTAATCAAATCAAACTACAGTAGTCATCAGGAGAAAACCATGGGTCAATACGTCGCGCCAATCCGGGATATGCAATTCGTTCTGCACGAGCTGCTGAAGGTCGAAGATGAACTGAAAACGCTGCCGAACTACTCGGAAATCGATGCCGACATCATCAACCAGGTGCTGGAAGAGGGCGGCAAGTTCACCTCCGAAGTGCTGTTCCCGCTGAACCACAGCGGCGACCGCGAAGGCTGCCACTACGACGGCGCGACCAAGTCGGTGACCACTCCTAAAGGCTTCAAGCAAGCCTACAAACAATACGTCGACGGCGGCTGGGCCGCGCTGGCCTGCGATCCGGAATACGGCGGCCAGGGCCTGCCGGTGGTGATGAATAACTCGTTCTACGAGATGCTGAACTCGGCCAACCAGGCCTGGACCATGTACCCGGGCCTGTCGCACGGCGCCTACGAGTGCCTGAAAGAACACGGCACCGAAGAACAAAAGAAAACCTACCTGCCGAAACTGGTGTCGGGCGAATGGACCGGCACCATGTGCCTGACCGAGCCGCACTGCGGCACCGACCTCGGCATGCTGCGCTCGAAAGCGCTGCCGCAGGAAGACGGCTCGTGGCTGATTACCGGCAACAAGATCTTCATCTCGGCCGGCGAGCACGACATGTCGGAAAACATCCTGCACCTGGTGCTGGCCCGCGTGCCCGACGCGCCGGAAGGCTCGAAAGGCATTTCGCTGTTCCTGGTGCCGAAGTTCCTGCCGAACGCTGACGGCGGCATCGGCGAGCGCAACCCGATCTTCTGCGGCGCCATCGAAGAAAAAATGGGCATCCACGGCAACTCGACCTGCCAGATGAACCTGGACGGCGCCAAGGGCTGGATCATCGGCCAGCCGAACAAGGGCCTGCAAGCGATGTTCGTGTTCATGAACGCCGCCCGCCTGGGCGTCGGCATGCAGTCGCTGGGCCTGACCGAAGTGGCTTACCAGAACGCCGTGGTGTACGCCAAGGACCGCATCCAGATGCGCTCGCTGACCGGTCCCAAGAATCCGGAAAAGCCGGCCGACCCGATCATCGTCCACGCCGACGTGCGCCGCATGCTGCTGACCGGCCGCGCCTACGCCGAAGGCGCGCGCGCCTTCACCTCGTACGTCGCGCTGCAGATCGACCGCGAACTGCACCACCCGGACGAGGATGTGCGCAAGGAAGCGGCCGACGAAGTCGCGCTGCTGACCCCGATCGTCAAGGCCTTCATCACCGACAACGCCTGGATCGCCACCTCTGAAGCGATGCAGGTGTACGGCGGCCACGGCTACATCAGCGAGTGGGGCATGGAGCAGTACGTGCGCGACGCCCGCATCAACCTGATCTACGAAGGCACCAACACCGTGCAGTCGCTGGACCTGCTGGGCCGCAAGATTCTCGGCGACAACGGCGCCAAGCTGCGCAAGTTCGGCGAGAAGATCAAAGCCTTCGTTGAAGAAAACGGCCTCGATGAAAACCTGAGCGAATTCATCACCCCGCTGGGCGACCTGGGCGACAAAGTCACCAAGCTGACCATGGAAATCGGCATGAAGGCCTTCCAGAACGCCGACGAAGTGGGCGCCGCCGCCGTGCCTTACCTGCGCGTCGTCGGCCACCTGGTGTACAGCTACTTCTTCGCGCAAATGGCCAAGATCGCGCTGGAAAAACAGGACAGCAGCGACACCTTCTACAAAACCAAGCTGGCGACCGCGCGCTTCTACTTCGCCCGCCTGCAACCGGAAACCGCCACCCTGATCCGCCAGGCACGCTCGGGCTCCGCCAACCTGATGGCCCTCGACGCCGACCTGTTCTAAGAGGAAACGACAATGACCAATTTCATCGTTAAAAAAGTAGCCGTGCTGGGCGCCGGCGTGATGGGCGCGCAGATCGCCGCCCATTGTGTCAACGCCAAGGTGCCTGTGGTGCTGTTCGACCTGCCGGGCAAGGAAGGCACGCCGAAGAACGGCATCGTGCTGAAAGCCATCGAAGGCCTGAAAAAGCTGTCGCCTGCGCCGCTGGGCAACAAGGAACACGCGGCGCTGATCGAAGTCGCCAACTACGAAGACGACCTGGCCAAGCTGGAAGAGTGCGACCTGATCATCGAAGCGATCGCCGAGCGCCTGGACTGGAAACACGACCTGTACAAGAAAGTCGCGCCGCATATTTCGGCTAACGCCATCTTCGCCTCGAACACCTCGGGCCTGTCGATCGGCAAGCTGGCCGAAGGCTTCGACGCGGACCTGAAGGCGCGCTTCTGCGGCGTGCACTTCTTCAACCCGCCGCGCTATATGCACCTGGTGGAAATCATCCCGACCCCGGACACCAAGCCGGAGATCGCCGACCAGCTGGAAGGCTTCCTGACCTCGACGCTGGGCAAGGGCGTGGTGCGCGCCAAGGATACGCCTAACTTCATCGCCAACCGCGTGGGCGTGTTCGGCATCCTGGCCATCGTCCACGAAGCCGAGAAGTTCGGCCTGTCGGTGGACGTGGTCGATGACCTGACCGGCGCCAAGCTGGGCCGCGCCAAGTCGGGCACCTTCCGCACCGCCGACGTGGTCGGCCTGGACACCATGGGTCACGTGATCAAGACCATGCAGGACTACCTGCCGAACGATCCGTTCGCCGCTGTCTACAAAACCCCGGAAGTGCTGGCCAAGCTGGTCGAGAAGGGCGCGCTGGGCCAGAAATCCGGCGCCGGCTTCTACAAGAAGGTCGGCAAGGATATCCTGCGCCTGGACTTCGCCACCGGTGAATACGTGCCGGGCGGCGCGAAGGCAGCCGATATCGTGGCCCGCATCCTGAAGGAAAAAGATCCGGTCAAGAAAATGAAAGCGATGCGCGAATCGACCAACCCGCAGGCGCAGTTCCTGTGGGCGATCTTCCGCGACGCCTTCCATTACATCGCCGTGCACCTGGAAGACATCGCCGACAACGCGCGCGACATCGACTTCGCCATGCGCTGGGGCTTCGGCTGGACCGTCGGCCCGTTCGAAACCTGGCAGGCCTCCGGCTGGACCCAGGTGGCCCAGTGGGTCAAGGAAGACATCGACGCCGGCCACGCGCTGAGCAGCGCGCCGCTGCCGGCCTGGGTGTTCGAAGGCCCGGTGGCCGAGAAGGGCGTGCATACGCCGGAAGGTTCGTGGTCGCCGAAAGCCAACGCCTACATTCCGCGTTCGGACCTGGCCGTGTACAAGCGCCAGGAATTCCGCGCGCCGGTGCTGGGTTCGGGCGAAATCGACGGCCGTAAAGCCGGCACCACCGTGCATGAAGACGACGATGTGCGCATCTGGCACTCGGGCGACGAGGTGCTGGTCATTTCGATGAAAACCAAGCTGCACGTGATCAGCCCGGGCGTGATCGCCGGCTTCAAGAAAGCCCTGGCCGAAGCCGAGAAAAACTTCAAGGGCCTGGTGATCTGGGCGGCTGACGCGGCCGACGGCGGCGCCTTCTCGGCCGGCGCCGACCTGCAATCGGCGCTGCCAGCCTTCATGAGCGGCGGCGCCAAGGCAGTCGATCCGATCATCAAGGAACTGCAAGACACCTTCATGGCGATGAAATATTCGAACGTGCCGGTGGTGGCCGCGGTGGCTGGCCTGGCACTGGGCGGCGGCTGCGAAATGGCGTTGCACGCGTCGAAGCGCGTGGCCTCGATCGAATCGTACATCGGCCTGGTGGAAGTGGGCGTGGGCCTGATTCCGGCCGGCGGCGGCCTGAAGGAAGCGGCGCAGCGCGCCTACAAGGAAGCCAAGGGCACCGACATCCTGCAATTCCTGAAAAACGGCTTCACCAACGCGGCCACCGCGAACGTGTCGAAATCGGCGCTGGAAGCGCAGGCGATGGGCTACCTGAAAGAAGACGACGTGATCGTGTTCAACCCGTACGAACTGCTGTACGTGGCCAAGACCGAAGCGCGCGCCATGTTCGACAAGGGCTACCGCGCGCCGCTGAAGGCGCCGATCCAGGTGACCGGCCGCTACGGCTGGGGCACCATCAAGGCGCAACTGGTCAATATGCGTGACGGCGGCTTCATCTCCGCGCACGACTTCAAGCTGGGCGACATGATTGCCGAAATCGTCAGCGGTGGCGATATCGACCAGGGTTCCTTCGTGAGCGAACAGTGGCTGCTGGACATGGAGCGTAAAGCGTTCCTGGAGCTGCTGAACCATCCGAAAACCCAAGAGCGCATCATGGGCATGCTGCAAACCGGTAAGCCAGTCCGCAACTAAGGAATAAGACAATGAGCAAACAAGTTCAAGACGCATACATCGTCGCAGCGACCCGCACCCCGATCGGCAAGGCGCCGCGCGGCATGTTCAACAAAACCCGCCCGGACGACCTGCTGGTGCGCGTGATCCAGTCGGCGCTGGCACAGGCGCCCGGCCTGGACCCGGCGCTGATTACCGACGCCATCATCGGTTGCTCGTTCCCGGAAGCGGAGCAGGGCTTTAACATCGCCCGTCAATCGGTGCTGCTGGCCGGCCTGCCGAAGACCGTCGGCGGCGTCACCATCAACCGTTACTGCGCTTCCGGCATCACCGCGCTGGCCATGGCGGCCGACCGCATCCGCGTGGGCGAAGCCGACGTCATGCTGGCCGGCGGCGTGGAGTCGATGTCGATGGTGCCGATGATGGGCCACCATCCTTCGATGAACCTGAATATGTTCACCGACGAAAACGTCGGCATGGCATACGGCATGGGCCTGACCGCCGAGAAGGTGGCGGCGCAGTGGAAGGTGTCGCGCGAAGACCAGGACGCGTTCTCGGTCGAATCGCACCGCCGCGCCATCGCCGCGCAGCAGGCCGGCTTCTTCAAGGACGAAACCACCCCGGTCGAGATCATCACCCGCACGCCGGACCTGGCTACCGGCGAGATCAAGGTCAAGACCCGCACCGTCGATACCGACGAAGGCGCGCGTCCGGATACCAGCCTGGAAACCCTGGGCAAGCTCAAGCCTGTCTTCGCGGCCAAAGGTTCGGTCACTGCCGGTAACAGCTCGCAGATGTCCGACGGCGCCGGCGCGCTGCTGGTGGTGTCGGAGAAAATCCTGAAGGAACACAACCTGACCCCGCTGGCCAAGTTCTCGTCGTTCGCTGTCAAGGGCGTGCCGCCGGAAATCATGGGCATCGGTCCGAAGTTCGCGATTCCAGAGGCGTGCAAGGCCGCCGGCATCACCCAGGACCAGCTGGACTGGATCGAGCTGAACGAGGCGTTTGCCGCGCAGGCGCTGGCCGTGATCCGCGATCTGGGCCTGGACACCGCCAAGGTCAACCCGATGGGCGGCGCGATCGCGCTGGGTCACCCGCTGGGCGCGACCGGCGCGATCCGTGCCGCGACCTTGGTGCACGCCCTGCGCCGCAATAACCTGAAATACGGCATGGTGACCATGTGCGTAGGTGCAGGCATGGGCGCAGCCGGCATCATCGAGCGCGTGTAATACAAATACAGCCGCAAAACCGTCATTCCGGCGAACGCCGGAACCCATACTTCGCTTGCAGTCATGCGTTCTATGGGTTCCGGCCTTCGCCGGAACGACGTCAGGCCAGGAGACACAAATGGAAATTTTGAGCAGCATAGAAAACGGCATCCTGACGCTGGAGTTCAACCGTCCGGAGCGCAAGAACGCCATCACCGCCGCCATGTACCAATCGATGGCCGACGCGCTGACCGCCGCCGAAACCGACACCGCCGTGCGCGCCATCCTGCTGGCCGGCAAGCCAGAGATTTTCACCGCTGGCAACGACCTGGAAGACTTCATGAAAACCGCCCCGACCGGCGGCGCGATTGAAGACCGTTCCGTCTACAAATTCATGATGGCGCTGAGCGGCGCCACCAAGCCGGTGGTGGCCGCCGTGGCCGGCAACGCCGTCGGCATCGGCACCACGCTGCTGATGCATTGCGACCTGGTCTACGCCGCCGACAACGCCAAGTTCTCGATGCCGTTCGTGCAGCTGGGCCTGTGCCCGGAATTCGCGTCCAGCTTGCTGCTGACGCAAATCGCCGGCTACCCGCGCGCGGCCGAAAAGCTGATGCTGGGCGAAGCCTTCGGCGCGCAAGAGGCGCTGGACATGGGCCTGATCTCGAAAGTGCTGCCGGTGGACGAACTGCGCGCCTACGCCGAAGGCCAGGCCGCCAAGCTGGTTGCGCTGCCCGCCAGCGCGATCCGCGTAACGAAAGAGCTGATGAAAGCCGCTCGCAAGGCGCCGACCAGCGAAACCATCGCCGCCGAGAACATCCACTTCAGCAAGATGCTGTCCTCGCCGGAAGCCAAGGAAGCCTTCATGGCCTTCTTCCAGAAACGCAAACCGGACTTCACCCAGTTCGCTTAATGTGGCAGGTAGCGCAGGGCAGCGAAAAGCAAGCTGGTCTGCGCGATGGAGATGGTGACGAGCCATTTCAGCATGTCCGCCTTGAGCGATTGAATCTGTTCCTTCACATACAGCTGTACCCATTCTTTTAGTCGGGCTTCAAGCGCGTCCAGATCATCCTTAGTGGCGACCTGGGCCATTACCTCGGCCAGCATTTGCGCGTGCACCTCCGCTTGCCCGCGCGGTACGCCGACGGTCTCCAGTCGTTTGCAATAGCCAGGAATGTCGAGGGCGTTCATGCGGAGCAGTATGCGCTTGGCCCGGGCAATTTCAAGGGCCGCACATTTGACACGCATCAGGAAGTGACACGTTGAGACAGGATGAATTGTTGCGGGTCATGCAGGCGTGTTCGTTGCAACGTTTCCGCCTGCTTCGCGACGAAGGTTACTGCAAACCTTTACGCGGCCACTTCTTTCGACCAGCTCGCGTACCAGCTGCGGAACAGCGCGTACTGCATCTCGGCGTAGCGGCGCTGGCTGGCGCTCAGTTCGTCGGTTTCGTTGAAGTGCAGCGTGTACTCCTTTTCGCCGTTCAGTACCATCAAGTACTTATAGAACAGCACCAGCAGCGCCGCTTCCAGTTATGCGATTAAATGCAGGCAACTCATCGTCACGGGCGGCGCTAACACGGCCCTCGTGCTGGAACGACAGACTCGATTGATTTCATTTGATCAGTACGGCCCTACCCCGGTGGATTGCAACGCACGCGTTATGAGCCGTATCAACAACTGGGACTGAACGTCGTTGCAGTATCGCTTTTCGTCTTACTGAACAGGAGATGGAAAGTGGTAGTGCCTGCTTGCATGGCGTATCGGCGCGCGATACGATCATGATTAGGAACTTTCGTCATAAAGGGCTGCAACGCTTCTTTGAGACAGGAAGCCTGGCCGGCATTCAGGCAGCGCACGCTGCGCGTTTGATGGCGAAGATGTGATTCTGGTCGATTATTCTGACTATCACTGAAATGTGGAGGCGAGATGGCGCGTATGCATAATCCACCTCATCCAGGTGAGGTGCTCAGAGAATATCTTGGTAGCCTGATAGTTTCTGATGTCGCTACACATCTCAGTATGAGCGCCCTGGCCTTGCAGGGTATTGTTGATGGGGATGCGGATATTTCCGCCGACATAGCTTACCGACTGGGCGACGCTTTTGGTACCAGTCCCGAATTTTGGGCTGGCATGCCGCTGGAGTACGATCTGTATCAAGCTGGAAAATTGCAGCGACCGAAAATCGAGCGGCTGGTGCCTGCGACAAGCGACTTGGTCTAACGGCGTTGGCTCTCCAGCGGCACCAGCGCCTCGCGCGCCGGCATCCGGCTTGCCGAACTCGGCCACGAGCGCATTCTGTGGCAGCGAAACGCCTTCCGACAATTCGGCCGCCACGATCTTACGGCGCAAGGCGCTTGCCGCCTGCGCTGCAACAGTGCTTACCGCAACGCTTTTACGCGGCCACTTCTTTCGACCAGCTCGCGTACCAGCTGCGGAACAGCGCGTACTGCGTTTCGGCGTAGCGGCGCTGGCTGGCGCTCAGTTCGTCGGTTTCGTTGAAGTGCAGCGTGTACTCGTGGTCGCCGTTCAGCACCATCAGGTATTTATAGAACAGCACCAGGTCGGCGCCCTCGTCGAACGACGACAGCACCAGCAATGCGGCTTCCAGCTCGCGCGCCTGGCGGCGCGCCACGGCGTCGCCGGCGGCAGCCTTGCGCGACAGCGACACCAGTTGCAGCACCTCGCGCGGCAGCGCGTTGCCGATGCCGGTGATGGCGCCGGTTGCGCCGCAGTTGACGAAGCCATGGAACACTTGGGTGTCCACGCCCACCATCAGCGTGACGTTGTCGTCCTGGCTGGTGATGTGTTCGGCCGCGTAACGCAGGTCGGCGGCGCCGCCGAACTCCTTGAAGCCGATCAGGTTGGGGTGCCTGGCGCGCAGTTCGAAGAACAGGTCGGCGCGCGTGGCGAAGCCGTAGTACGGGCTGTTGTAGATCACCGCCGGCAGCTTCGGCGCCGCTTCCAGAATGGCCGAGAAGTGCGCCTTTTGCGCCGACGGCGACGAGCCGCGCGACAGCACGCGCGGAATCACCATCAGGCCGCTGGCGCCAACCTTGGCTGCGTGGGCGGCGTGCGACACCGCCTCCTTCGAGTTGACCGCGCCGGTGCCGACGATCACCGGCACACCGGCCGCCGCCAGCCGCGCCACGCCTTCCTGGCGCTGTGCTTCGGTCAGCAGCGGCCAGTCGCCCATCGAGCCGCAATACACCACGGCGCTCATGCCGGCGTCGACCAGCTCGCGGCCTTTCCTGACCAGCGCGTCGTAGTCGGGCGTGCGGTCGGCTTTGCAAGGCGTCATCAGGGCCGGGATGGTGCCGGTGAAAATATTCTCGCTCATGGTGTTCCTTCAGGCTGGGTGAATGGGATGGGCAGCATTTAGCCAGCTTTGGATGTTTTATACAATCCAAACATGGCGGTTGTGCCGCTTTAGTCATCCGTCATGCTGATTTCTACCAAGCCTGCCCCGTCGTTCCCGCGCAGGCGGGAACCCATGCTGAGTTCGAAGCACGTCGGCTCTATGGATTCCCGCCTGCGCGGGAATGACGGGGAGCATCAGTTCAGGCGGTTACCGGCGTCAACGGCCGGGCGGCATTGCGCCGCTCCAGCAGCACCGACAGGCCCAGCACCGCGATGCCGCCGACCGCCAGCAGCGCGCCGACCGGACCGGTCGATTGCAGGCTCATGCCGTGGGCGATCGCCAGGCCGCCGCACCAGGCGCCGGCCGCGTTGGCGAAGTTGAAGGCCGAGTGATTCAGCGCCGCCGCCACCGTCTGCGCGTCGCCGGCCACGTCCATCAGGCGCGTCTGTACGGCCGGCGCGACCGCGATGCCGCAGCCGATGGCGAACAGGTTCAGCGCCACCGTCCAGACATTGCCGCTGGTGTAGTAGAACGCCGTCAGCGCCAGCACATTCCACACCAGCGCGCCGAAGATGGTCCACAGGCGCGAACGGTCGGCGAACCAGCCGCCGACCAGGTTACCCACCGTCATGCCGACACCCATCATCGCCAGCAGCACCGGCACCATGCCCGGCGCCACCCTGGTCACTTCCAGCAGCGTCGGCGTAACGTAGGTGTAGACGGCGAACAGGCCGCCGAAGCCGATCGACACCATCAGCAGCGTGACCCATACCTGCAGGCGGCGGAACACGCCCAGCTCGCGGCGCGGGCTGGCGTCGCCGGCGGCCATGAACGGCACGTAGCGGCCGACCATCAGCGCTGTGGTCACGCCCAGCACGCCGACCACCAGGAAGGTCGAGCGCCAGCCGAAGCCCTGGCTCAGCCAGGTAGCCAGCGGCACGCCGACGATGTTGGCGATGGTCAGGCCCAGCAGCACGCGTGATACCGCCTGCGCCCGCTTGGCCGGCTCGGCCATCGCGGCCGCCACCAGCGCCGCCACGCCGAAGTAGGCGCCGTGCGGAATGCCGGCGATGAAGCGGGCGACGATCAGGCCGACATAGCCGGGCGCGGCCGCGCTGAGCAGGTTGCCGGCCGCGTACAGCGACATCAGCAAAATCAGCATGGCGCGGCGCGGCATGCGTGCCAGGAAGATGGTGATCAGCGGCGCGCCGACCACCACGCCCAGCGCATAGGCGCTGATCATGTGGCCCATGTCGGGCAGGCTGGCGCCGAGGTCGCCGGCAACCACCGGCAGGATGCTCATCGAGGCGAATTCGCCGGTGCCGATTGCCAGGCCGCCGATGGCCAGGGCCAGGCTGGCCATGCCGGCGCCGCGCGGCGCGGTGATGAGGGAGTGTCAGAAATCGGTTCGTGGTGCATCGGAAAGGGGCAAAACTGCGAAGAAAAAGGGTCAACGATAGCACGTTTGGCGGTTTGCCGCTGACGCCAACCAACTGTTACTATTGCAATTCTGAAACATTGCAAGAGGAGCTAGCATGAAATACATGGGCACTTTGCTGGCCGCCGCCACGCTCGCCCTGGCCGCCCCCGCGCATGCGGAGCAGGGCCGGCTGTGCGTGGACGAGGCCTGCCTCGGCATGACGCTGGCCGAGGCCGAAGCCTTGCCACTGGCGCCTGCGCGCTATGCCTTCAAGCTCGGTGGCAAGGGCGACCACCATGGACTCGACAGCAGCGGCCAGCGCGTCAACTACGCCGAAACGGGCGAATTCGACGCCGCGGTGATCCGCCAGTTCCGCAGCGGCGTGGCGACCGTGTGCAGCTTCGGCAGCGCCACCGCGCGGCTGACCGGCAGCGACGACCGGCAGCTCGTGCTGCTGTTCGTCGCCGCGATGAAAAATGGCAAGGGCGAACTGGTGTTGAGCGAAATCGGCAGCTTCTTGCCGAAGCAGCTGAGCGAAGCCGAGGTGCAGCGCGTCAAGGCCGAGGCACGGGCCAGGTATGGCAAGGCCTTCAGCGCCACGTGGTCGAAGACCATTACGCGCCCGGACGTGGCGCTGTACCAGAACCGCATGGTCGGCAACACGCTGACGCTGCGCCTGCCGGAGCAAGACGTCGGCGCCGCCCTGATGGCGCAGCCGGGCTGTGCCGGGGAGTAAGTATTATCGTGCGACGCACCCAAGGCATTTCATCATATATTTGAACTTTTGTTGTGTTTTGATGAAGGGGATGATATGAAGAAACTGATACTTGCACTCGCCTTAACCGGACTGGCCGGCGGCGCGCTGGCCGACACCAATGTGGCCCTGAACAGCGCTGTCAGCCTGTCGGGCAGCGGCTTCTGGAACAGCCCGGGCTCGGGCGAGGGGATTCCCGCCACCCCGGCCAGCCTGGTGGACGGCGTGTTCCAGCCTGACAGCACGACCTGGAACCAGCACTCGGTGTTCTGGACCGGCCGCGACGCCGCCATCACCATCACGCTGCAACAGGCCGCCTCGGTCAAGCAGATTACGCTGCAAGCCGACAACAACGACCGCTACCTGGTCGAATACCTCGACAACACGCAGTCCTGGCAAGAACTGAGCGTGCTGGGCCAGCCCGCCGTCTGGGGCCTGAGCACCAGCACCTACAACCTGAGCGCGCCGGTGGTGGCGTCGGCCTTCCGCATCAGCGGCACGCCAACCGGCGACGCGCGGTTTGCTGTCGCTGAATTCCAGGCCATCGGCACGCTGGCGGCGGTGCCGGAGCCGTCCACCTACGGCATGCTGGGCGCCGGCCTGGCGCTGCTGGGCTTCGCGGCCCGCCGCCAAGGCCGCAAGCAGGCCTAAGCTTTACGCCATTCCCCGATGATGCTGGCGGCGATGATCATCGCAGCGCCGAGCACCGCCAGCGCGGGGATGTGCTCGCCGGCCAGCAGGCCGAACACGCCGGCCCACACCGGCTCGCCGGCATAGATCAGCGTCGCCTTGGTGGCGCTGACCTGGCGCTGCGCCCAGTTCATCACGTACTGGATGGCGGCACTGGCCATGCCCAGCGCCAGCGCGCACAGGAAGAACAGCGGCGCCAGGCCGGGCAGGCTTTCGCCGGCCACCGGCATGGCGATGAACGCCAGCAGCGCAGCCACCGCCAATTGCACCACCGTGACCCTGGCCACATTCACGCGCGAGGCGTAGCGGCCGATCAGGATGATTTCCGCCGATATCGCCAGCGCGCCCAGCGCGGTCAGCATTTCACCGTGGCCGAAGCCGCCGCGCATGCCTTCCGGCCCCGCCAGGCAGGCCAGGCCGATGAACGACATCGCTGAACCGACCAGTGCCGCCACGTGCGGCTGCTGGCGCTGGAACAGCCATTGCAGCAGCGGCACCGTCGGCACGTAGAAAGCGGTGATGAAGGCCGATTTGCTGCTGGTGATGTATTGCAGGCCCAGCGTTTGCAGCGAGTAGCCGGCAAAGATGCAGGCGCCGATCGCCAGGCCGGCGCCCAGCTCGAGCGCGGTGAAGCCGCGCAGGTGGCGGCGGCTCAGCGCGGCCGCGATCAGCGCGGCGATGGCGAAGCGGGTGCCGACGAAGGCCAGCGGGCCGGCTGTGTGCACGGCGGTCTGGACGATGAGGAAGGTGCCGCCCCAGATCATCGTGACGACGACCAGCGACAGCTCCGCCCAGCGGGAGGAGGTCAGGTTCATGATAGAATATGCGCAAAATATTTCTCATATTATGATGCGCAATATAATGCACAGTCAAGACACTTCGTCGCCCGCGCTCGCCCATGCGGCCGAACACGTGCGCCGCTACCGGCAGCAGCAGGGGCTGAGCCAGGAACAGCTGGCCACGCGTGCCGGCCTGAGCCGGCGCATGATCAACGGCCTGGAGGCCGGCAGCGCAAATATCAGCCTGTCCAATCTGGATGCGATCGCGCTGGCGCTGGGCGTGCGCTTTGTCGACCTGGTGCGGCCGCCGCAGGCCGACAACCGCGATATCCGCAGCGTGATGTGGCGCGGCGTTGGCGCCGACAGCCAGGCGGTGTTGCTGGGCGCGGCGCCGGCCGCGCACATGGTGGAGTTGTGGACCTGGTCCTTGCACGGCGGCGACCGTTACGACGCGCAGCCCGATATGCAGGGCTTTTCGGAGATGATCCTGGTCACCGAAGGCGTGCTGCATATCGAGTTTGAACACGAGACCCGGCGGCTGGCCGTTGGCGAGTTTGCCATCTTCAGCAGCGCGCAGCGTTATGCCTACGTCAATCCGGGAGCGGCGACCGCGCGCTTTGTGCGCAATGTAATCAGCTAGGCAGCAGTTGCAACAAGCCGGCCGCCAGCAGCAGCGCCGTCCACGCGCGCGCCAGCGTGCCGGCGCTGAAGGTCCAGATGATGGCGGCGGCGTAGAACACAAAGCTGAGCAGCATGCCGGTGAGGGCGGCGTCGGCGCGGGCCATGAACAGCGCGCACAGCGCCGCCAGTCGCGCGCTCGCCAGCGCGGCCAGCGCATAGCCGCCGAAGATGGCGGTCAGTACGCGCGCGCCGGTGTGCCAGCGCCACGGCGTGGCCGGACGCAGCCGCCAGCCGGCCCATGCCAACAGCACGCCGCACAGCAGCAGGCCGGCGTCGGTGGCGGCGATCAGGCCGTTGCCGCCGGCCAGCAGTCCGGCGTGGGCGTCGGCCGGCGCGGTGGCGATGTTGAGCAGCGGCAGCGCGGCAAACAAGGCGCCGCCCAGCATCAGCTGCGCCATCCACATGCGTCGGGCCGGCCAGCACAGCGCGGCAGCCGACAGCACGCCCCAGCAGAGGAAGAAGCCGTTGATTTCGGCCACCGCGCGCTGCGCCAGCTCTGCCGGCAGCAGGCGGTTGAGCCAGAAGTAGGCGCCGATGGCCGCCGGCAGCGCGGCGATGGTGATGATGTTCAGGCTTTCCGCCAGGCGCAGGCCGGGCGGCGGCTGCTTGCGCTGGCGCGCCTTGACGGTCCACAGCAGCATGCCGGTGCCCATCATCGCGCAGCACGCCAGGCCGGAGATAAACAGCAGCCCGCGCAGCGAGGGCTCGGCGAAGTGCCCGAGGTGCAGGCCGATCATGGTGTTGCGCGTTGCGGCGGCGGCCGACTGCGCGTCGCCGCTGCGCTCGGCCAGCGTGCCGTCAACGCCGCTGAAGAACAGGCTTTGGCGCTGGTTCGACAGGCGCCCCGACTCGTCGCGCTGGACGATGTAGCGCGCCGCCGCGTCGTTCGGCCGCTGCACGGTCAGGCGCGCCGCCAGCGCGCCGTCCCATTGGCGGGCCGATTGCGCCAGCACGTGCGTGACGTCGGCCAGCGGCGCTGCCATGCCGAGCGCCGGCGCCAGTCGCGGCGCCTGCGGGAACACCGCGCCGACGAATGCGTTGCGGTCGTCGGGATACAGCTGCTTGACCGCCCACGGCATGGTCAGCAGCATCAGCGTCACCAGGCCGCTGTAGCAGATCATGGTGTGAAACGGCAGCGCCACCACGCCGAGCGCGTTGTGCGCATCGAGCCACGAGCGCTGGCCCTTGCCGGGCCGGAAGGTGAAGAAGTCGGCGAAGAAGCGCCGGTGCGTGATCACGCCGCTGATCAGCGCGACGAACATCACCATGGTGCAGATGCTGACGATCCAGCGCCCCCACAGCACCGGCATATAGTGCAGCGTGAAGTGGAACACGGCAAAAAAGCCGCCGCCGCGCGTGTCGCGCGCTTGCTGCAGCAGGTGGCCGTGGCCGTCCAGCGTGGCGCTTTCGAAGGTGCCGGCGGGGCGGCCGGCGCCCGGCGCCAGGCGTTCGCCGCGTGCGCTGGTCCAGCTGATGCCGGTGTAAGGCTTGCGCTGCTGCGGCAGGTCGATGATCCAGCTGTCTGCCTGCGGCGCGATCTGTTGCAGGCGCGCCAGCGCCATGCGTGCGGCGTCGGCCTGCGCGGCCGGCGTGGCGGCGGCCGGAATGCCGCTGTGCCACTCGGGCTGCATCCACAGGCTGATCTCGTCGCGGTAGTAGGCCGCCGTGCCGGTGATGCAGACCACCAGCAGCAACCATCCGGACAGCAGCGTGGTCCAGGTGTGCAGCCACGCCATCGACTGGCGCAGGCCGCCGTTCATGCGGCTCCCCTTGCGGCGGCTGGGGGAGCGCTGGCCGGCGCCGTCATTACAGGTCCGTGCTGACCGACAGCCGCACGCTGCGCGGCGCGCCCACCACCAGCACGCCGCGCGAGGCGGACGACCAGTAATCGCGGTTGGCCACGTTGTCGATGTTCAGGCGGAACGTGGTGTCGCGGCCGTTGATTTTGGTGGCGTAGCGCGCGCCGATATCGAAGCGGGTCCACGACGGCGTGCTGCGCGCGCGGGTGTTGCCGGTGTCGATGAACATGCGGTCGGTGTAGACCATGCGGCCGGTGACGGTGGCGCCGGCCAGGAACGGCAGATCCCATTCGCTGCCCAGGTTGAGGTTGTTCTTCGGCACGCCACGGGCGCGGCGGCCGTCGGTCAGGCCATCCTGGGTGCGGATCAGGCGCGCGTCGATGAACGAGTAGCCGCCCAGCAGGCGCAGGCCCGGCGCCGCCTCGCCAAAGGTGTTCAGTTCGAAGCCGCGGTTGCGCTGCTCGCCGTCGAGCGCGAAGATCGGGCGCGGGTCGGCGTTGTCCGAGGCTTTCTCGATGCCGTTCTGCAGCGTGATCTGGTAGATATTGCTGGTGACGGTCAGCTTGCCCAGTTCGTACTTGAGGCCCGCCTCGTACTGCTTGCTCGGATACGGATCGAAGATCTGCGCCGAGTTCTGGTAGTAGGTCGACGGCGTCGGCCCCGGCATCAGCGATTCCATGTAGTTGCCGTACACCGACCAGTGCGGCGTGACCTTGACCACCAGGCCCAGGGCCGGCGAGACCTTGTTGGAGTTGCGGTCGCGCGTCACTTCCAGCGCGCCGGCGGCGGTGCGGCGGTAGAAGATGCTGCCGATCGCCTGATTGCGCGCGCCCACCATCAGCAGCACCTGGTCGTCGAAGAAGCCCATGGTGTCGGAGAAGGCGGTCGACTTGGTGTTGTAACGGTTCAGCATGTCGACATCGCGGCTGATGCCGCTGCCGTCACGGTAAGGCTCGGCCACCGGGTGGTAGAGGTTGGAGGCGGCCGAGCTGCCCACCGCCAGCGTGGCCTGGCCACGGCGTGCCGTGACGTCGCCGCCGCCGAACACCACCGCGTGCGTCACCGCGCCGGTGACGAACTTGCCGCGCAGGCTGACGTTGGTGCCCTTGTTGGTGCTGCGGCCCGGTATCCAGAACACCGAGCCGGACAGGTTGCCGCTGGCGTCGTCGATGGTGCTGACCGCTTGCAGGTAGACCTCGTTGCTCAGCGACTGGCCGTGGCTGGCGGAAAATGTCCAGTCGGGCGCGAGCTCGTATTCCAGGCCCAGTTGCAGCGAGCGGTTATCCGAATCGAAGGTTTCCCACGCTTGCTTGAAGTTGGTCGAGGCGTGCGGTGCGCGCGGGATCGGCAGCGAGCCGCGGATGCGGGTGGCGGCCAGGCCGCCATGCAATTCCTTTTCCTGGTAGGTGCCGTCGGCTGTCAGGCGCAGCTTGTCGCCGCGATAGTCGAGCGCCACGGCGGTGAACGCCTGGCGGTTGGCGGTGTGGTCGATGGCGCCGTCGCCGTTCTTGTAGACGGTGTTGATACGGGCGCCGAACTGCTTGTGCTCACCGAAACGGCGCCCCAGGTCGAAGTGCGCGCCCAGTTGCGATTGGGAGGCGAAGCTGCCGGTGAACTGCGCGGTGGGCGTGTCCTCGGCGCGCTTGAGCACGTAGTTGATCGAGCCGCCGACCGACGAGCCCCATGGGCTGACGCCGTTCAGCAGGGCGCTGGGGCCTTTCAGCACCTCGACGCGGTCGACCGCCTCGATCATGGCGCCGCGATTATCGCCCAGGCCGGCGATGCCGTTGATCATGATCTCGCGGCCGAACATTTCAAAGCCGCGCACCATGATGATGTCGGCCTCGCCGTCGACGGGCGAGCTGTTGCGCACCGACGGGTCGTTTTCCAGCACGTCCATCAGGCCGCGCACCTGCTGGTCCTGCATCAGCTTGGCGGTGTAGCTGGTCTGGTTGAATGGCGCGTCCATCACGTCGACATTGCCCAGCAAGCCAAGGCGGCCGGCGCGCGCCACCTGGCCGCCCGGCGCCGCCGGCACGTCGGTAGCGGCGCGCACCTGAATCGCTTGCAGTTTCGCGTCGGCCGGCGCGGCGCTGGCGGCGGCGCGGCGCAGCAGGTAGCTGCCGTTGGGCTGGCGCGCCGCCTCCAGGCCGCTGCCGGCCAGCAGCTTGCCCAGCCCCTGGTCCACCGTGTGCTGCCCTTGCAGGCCGTCGCTGCGCAGGCCGGCGGTCAGCTCCGGCACGAACGACAGCATGATGCCGGAGGCGCGGCCGAAGCGGTTCAGCGCGTCCTCCAGCGGGCCGGCGGCAATGTTGTAGTTGCGGGTGTCGGCCGCCTGGACGATGATGGGCAGGGTGGCGGCGACGGCCAGGGCGAGCAATTTGACGTGCATGGGAACCTTTCGCGGAGAGGAAGTGTGTTGTCTTACTTCCTATGTCACGCGAAATATCGAAACAGACCAGGTTTTATGAAATATTTTTGGCGCCAGGCGGATGCCGCTGCGGTAGCGGCCCCAGAAGCGGGTGCGGGTCTCGATGTTCAGGTCGAGTGTGGCCGACACGGTTTCCAGCACCAACTGCACGTCGTCGAGCCGGTAGCTGCCCGAGACGCGCAGCCCGGCCGCCTCCGGCGCGCAGCTCAGCGCGACCTCGCTGTAGCGGCTGAGCTCGGCCAGGAAATCGCCCAGGCGCATGCCCTTGGCGATCAGGAAGCCGTCGGTCCAGGCGATGCTGTCCTCGTCGGCCGCCAGCGACGGCATGATGGCGTCGGCGCCGAACAGCGCCTGCTGGCCGGCCTGCAAGGTGCGCGACGGCGTGCCGCGCGCCGGCCGCAGTTCGACCGCGCCGTCGAACACGCTGACCTGGGTGGCCGCTTCATACAGGCGCACGGCAAAGCGCGTGCCCAGCGCCTGCAGCGTGCCCTGCGCGGTGCGCACGGTGAACGGGCGCTGCGCCGGGTCGTGGGCGGTGGTGACGACGATTTCGCCGGCGCGCAGGCGCAGGCGGCGGCCGTGCTGGTCGTAATCGACGTCGAAGGCGGCGCCGACGTTCATGGCGACCGCGCTGCCGTCGGCCAGCGCGACATTGCGGCGCCGGCCGTCGCCGCTGCGCTGGTCGGCAGTCCAGGTGCGCCACGGCAGTTGCTGTTGCGCGGTCCAGGCCAGGCCGCCGGTGAAGAACAATACCGTCAAGGTCTTGACCGCGTGGCGGCGCTGGCGGCTGCGCGGCGTCAGCAGCGCGGCGGCGGCGGCCGGATGCTGCGGGCCGCCCAGCGTGCGCAGCCTGCCGTTGACCGCCTCGATGCGCTGCCGGGCGCGTTCGTGGTCCGGGTGGCTGTCGCGCCATTGCTGCCAGGCCAGGCGCACCTCGTCCGGCAGCGGCTGCGCCTGCAGCTCGACCATCCATGCGACGGCGCGCTGGGCAACGCCTGGCGGCACCACCATGGCGTTCATAGTTCCACCCCGTGGGCGCCGAAGTAGCATTGCTGGCCGGCCTTGACCAGGTAGCGCTTGACGGTGGTGATGGATATGTCCAGCGCCGCGGCGATCTCGGCGTGGCTCAGATCGTCCAGCTGGCTCATCAGGAAGGCGCGCTTGACCGGCAGCGGCAGGCCGCCCAGCATGCGGTCGATGGCGCTCAGCGTTTCCAGCACGATGGCGCGCTCCTCCGGCGAGCAGGCAAGCGGTTCCGGCAGCGCCGCCAGCGCTGCCAGGTAAGCCTGTTCCAGCTGCTGGCGGCGGTAATGGTTGGCCAGCACGCGTTGCGCCACCGTCGTCAGGAAGGCGCGTGGTTCGCGCGCGGCCACCGGCTCGGCGCGCGACAGCAACTGCATGAACGTGTCGTGCGCCAGATCGGCGGCCTGGTGCATATCGCCCAGCCGCTTGCGCAGCCAGCCGCGCAGCCAACCGTGATGGTCGCTGTAGAGCACAGTGATTTCGCGTTGCAGGGCGCTGTCGGGCGGCATGGGATCGATTAAATGAGAACAATTCTCATTCAATTATAAACAAAGTTTCATCGACGGGCAATGCTTGGTGCGCGACGCCACAGACGGCCGGCGCGCCATGGGCCAGCATACGGCTAGCCATCAGCCGAGGAGCACCATGGATTTCCCTACCAGACACCTGACCCAGCCATTGCCTTACGACCCGTCCTATGAAGTGCCGGAGGAAGGCGAGGCCGACACCATTGCCGGACTCATCGAGTCTATCCACGAGATCGCCGCCACGGTCGACCACGACACCGGCCACGCCCGCCGCGGCGTGCACGCCAAGAGCCACGGCCTGCTGCGCGGCGAGCTGCGCGTGTTGCCCAACCTGCCGCCGGATTACGCCCAAGGCCTGTTCGGCCACCCGGGCGGCGCCCGGCCGGCGGTGCTGCGGCTGTCGACCACGCCGGGCGACATGCTGGACGACAAGGTGTCGACGCCGCGCGGCATGGCCATCAAGCTCATCGGCGTGCCGGGCGCGCGCCTGGCCGACGGCGTCGGCGACGTGACGCAGGACTTCGTCATGGTCAACGGCCCGACCTTTCTGGCGCCCACCGCCCGGCAGTTCCACGGCAGCCTGAAGCTGCTGGCCGCCACCACCGACAAGGCGCCCGGCCTGAAGAAGGTGCTGTCGGGCGCGCTGCGCGGCGTCGAGAAAGTGGTGGAGGCGGTCGGCGCCGACAGCCCGACGCTGAAAGGCCTGGGCGGCCACCCGGCCACCCATCCGCTCGGCGAGACCTTCTTCACCGTGGCGCCGGTTTTGTACGGCCGCTACATGGCCAAGCTGTCGCTGGCGCCGGTGTCGCCGGAACTGCTGGCGCTGAAGGACCAGCCGGTCGACCTGGACCACAAGCCGAACGGGCTGCGCGCGGCGGTGGTCGACTTCATGACCGAGCACGGCGCCGAGTGGGAGCTGCGCGTGCAGCTGTGCACCGACCTGGCCAGCATGCCGATCGAGGACGCCTCGGTCGAGTGGCAGGCGCCGTGGATACCGGTGGCGCGCCTGCGCGCCGAGCCGCAGGCCGGCTGGACCCACGGGCTGTCGGTGCTGGTCGATGACGGCATGCAGTTCAATCCCTGGCATTGCATCGCCGACCACCGGCCGCTCGGTTCCGTCATGCGCGTGCGGCGCGCGGTGTACGCGGCCTCGGCCCGCTTCCGCGCCGAGCGCAACGGCGCGCCGCTGGCCGAGCCGCACGACCTGGCGCAGTGGCGCGAACACGGCTGACCGTTGCCTCCACGGCCGCGCCCGCGCGGCCTTTCTATTGTGCGCCGTCGTACGCTGCAGTTGCTAAGATCTGGCTTTCTGATTTGGAAACCATCATGCTGGCACCGTCCGTCACGCCTTTTCCCACCCCGCAGTCGCCGCGTTTCATCGGCGCCGGCACGCCGATGCGCGCGCTGGTGCAGGCGCATCGCTGGGAGGAAACGCCGCTGGGCGCCATCGCCCACTGGCCGGCCGCGCTGCGTGCGGCGGTCAGCATCGTCATGCACGCCGTGCAGCCGATGTTCCTGTGGTGGGGCGAGGAGCTGACGCAGATCTACAACGACGCCTACGTGCCGTGCTTCGGCGTCGGCAAGCATCCGGCCGCGCTGGGGCAGGCCGGGCGAAAATGCTGGCCGGAGACCTGGGCCATCATCGGCCCGCAGATCGAGGCGGTGCGCCAGGGCCGCGAGCCGCGCTGGTACGCCGACAACCTGGTGCCGATGTGGCGCAACGGCCGCATCGAAGATGTGTACTGGAGCTATACCTACACGCCGGTGTTCGACGAGCACGACCAGGTCGGCGGCGTGCTGGTGGTGTGCAGCGAAACCACGGCGCAGGTGCTGGCCGAGCGCCGCCGCCACACGCTGGACCTGCTGGCGCGGCGCCTGCTCGGTTGCCGCGACGAGGCCGACGTGCGCGCCGCCGTCGCCCGCGCGGTGCTCGACAATCCGGGCGACCTGGTGGGCGTGACCCTGCTCAGCGGCGGCGAGGACGCCGCCCGCCCCGGCGCCGACCTGCTGGTGATACGCGGCGCCGACCTGCAGCTGTGCGCCGAGCTGGCGCTGGCCTTCGAGTTGTCGCCGCGGCTGCCGCTGGACGGCGTCTACCGCCAGTTCCTGGAACAGTTCACCGCCACCGTGTGCGCCACGCTGAGCCGGCTGCAAAGCGACCGCGCGCTGGCGCGGGCCATGGCCGAGAGCGAACGGCTGAACACCGATCTCAACCTCAGTTCGCGCATCAAGGATGAATTCCTCGCCATGCTCGGCCACGAACTGCGCAATCCGCTGGCGCCGATCGTCACCGCGCTCAAGCTGATGAAGCTGCGCAAGCCGGACAGCGAGACCGTGCACGAGCAGGAGGTGATACAGCGCCAGGTCGACCACCTGGTGCGGCTGGTCGACGACCTGCTCGACGTCTCGCGCATCGCCAGCGGCAAGGTCGAGTTGCGCAAGGAGACGGTGGCGCTGGCCGACGTGCTGAACCGGGCGATCGAGATGGCCAGCCCGCTGCTCGAGCAGAAGCAGCACCGGCTGCTGGTGGACGTGCCGACCGTGCGCTGGCGCGGCGACCCGGCGCGGCTGGCGCAGGTGGTGTCCAACCTGCTGAGCAACGCGGCGCGCTACACGCCGGCCGGCGGCCACGTCACGCTGGCCACGCGCGTCAAGGGCGCCACGGTGCAAATCCAGGTGACCGATGACGGCAACGGCATTGCGCCGCAGCTGCTGCCGCACATCTTCGACCTGTTCGTGCAGGGCAACCGTCAGCTGGACCGCGCCAAGGGCGGCCTCGGCATCGGGCTGGCGCTGGTGCGCAACCTGGTGCAGATGCATGGCGGCGAAGTCAGCGCCTACAGCGCCGGCGCCGGGCGCGGCAGCACCTTCACCATCACGCTGCCGGACTCGGTGATCGGCGCCGACGAGCCGGCGGCGGCCGCCAGCGACGCCGCGCCGGCGCTGGCGCTGGCGCAGGGCAGCGGCGCCCGCGTGCTGGTGGTGGACGACAACCAGGACGCCGCCGACTCGCTCAGCGAACTGCTGGCGGCGCTCGGCTACCGCACCAGCGTGGCCTACGACCCGGTGCAGGCCATCGCCCAGGCCGGCGGCAGCATGCCGGAGGTGGCCATCCTCGACATCGGCCTGCCCGGCATGGACGGCTTCGAACTGGCCGGCCACCTGCGCAAACTGCCGGGCGGCGAGGCGCTGAAGCTGGTGGCGCTGTCGGGCTACGGCCAGGAAAACGACAAGTCGCGCAGCCGCCAGGCCGGCTTCGCCGCCCACCTTGTCAAGCCGATCAATATCGCCGACCTGCAGATTTCGCTATCATAGGGGCCCGTCACCGCGAAAGGACTGCCTTGATCTCTCCGCTGGAAATCGCCGCCAACGCCGTCATGGCGCTTTCCATCGTGCTGGCCGGACGCAACAACATCCATTCCTGGTCGCTGGGCGTCATCGGCTGCGTGCTGTTCGCCTGGCTGTTCTACAGCGTCAACCTGTATGCCGACGTCGCGCTGCAACTGTTCTTCATCGTCACCTGCGTGATCGGCTGGCTGCAATGGCGGCGTGGCGCCGGCGGCGCACCGCTGCCGATCACCAGCGTGCCGGCGCGCGCGCTGGGCTGGATGGCCGCCACCGGCCTGGCCGCCAGCGCCGCCTACGGCCTGATGCTGCAGGCCTATACCAACGCCTATGCGCCGTTCATCGATTCCGCCGTGCTGATGTTTTCCGTCATCGCCCAGCTGCTGCTGATGGGGCGGCGGCTCGACACCTGGCCGTTCTGGCTGCTGGTGAACACGGTCTCGGTGCCGCTGTACGCCAGCCGCGGCCTGTACCTGACGGCGCTGCTGTACGCCGGCTACTGGATCAACGCGCTGGCCTCGTGGTGGTTCTGGCGCCGCCAGATGCGCGCGCAGTCCGCCTAGGATTTCTTCTGGATCGCCTGGCGGTAGGCGGTCGGCGTCACGCCCATGCGTTCGCGGAAGGCGGTGGCGAAGTTGCCGGCGTTGTTGAAGCCGATCAGCAGGGCGATGTCCTGCACGTCGATATCGGTGTCCTTGAGTAGCTCCTCGCCGCGCCGGATGCGTTCCTCGCGGATGAAGCCGAACACCGTCATGCCGGTCTGTTCGCGGAACACCTGCGACAGCTTTTCGCGGTAGGTGCCGACGCTGCGCGCGATCTCGGCCAGGCCGGGCAGCGCCGCCAGGTTGTCCGAGATCAGGCGCCGGACGGCGTTCACCAGCACCGTGTCCGGATCGCTTTCGGGCTCCGGCGCGGCCGCCGCGTCGCCGTCGGCGGGCGGCGCGGCGTGCTGGCGTTTGGCCAGGTTCAGGTGCACCTGGATGCGCGCGGCCAGCTCGCCCGGCGAAAACGGCTTGGACACGTAGTCGACGCCGCCGATCGACAGGCCGAGGATGCGGTCGTCGTCGGCGTCGGCGCCGCTGAGGAAAATCACCGGAATGTCCTGTGTTGCCGGGTTGGCCTTGAGCAGGCGGCAGGCGGTGTAGCCGTCCATGTTCGGCATGCGCACATCGAGCAGGATCAGGTCCGGGTGCTGCGCCAGCGCCAGCTGGTAACCCTGCAGGCCGTTGAAGGCCACCGACACCTTGTACGGCAGCTCGCTCAGCAAATCCGCCAGCAGGCGCTGCTCAAATGCGGAGTCATCCACGATGAGAATCTTGGAACGGCTGCTTTCAAGGGGGTTTGCATGGTGGCCCCGGAAATTTGGTTGATAAAATTTTATCACTCCCTGTTGCGTATTATGCCTATCTTTTGAATATTTTTGATAGTTTTCTACGCTTGCAGAACAGTTGTCTCTTCTTCCAAAAGCATGCTTTTTTAAATCCTTAATAATGGAATCGAGTGTTGATATTTGGCAACCGGAGGCTGGATTGGCTGGGATGCGCACACGAATAACCGCAGGGCTGATGACCGCGTCGCTGGCGTTGCCGGCGGCGGCGGCCAATTTGCAGATTTCGCCGGTGATGGTGCACCTGCGCGCCGGCCAGGGCGCCAGCGGCATCACCATGCAGAACCTGGGCGAGACGCCGGTGTACGGCCAGGTGCGGATCTACCAATGGGAGCAAAAGAGGGCGACGACGTGCTGACGCCGACGGCCGATGTGGTGGCCAGCCCGCCGATCATCCAGATCGGGCCGAAGAGCAGCCAGATGATACGGTTGATACGGCGCAGCGAGCAATTGCCGGCCGGCGAGCTGACCTACCGCATCCTGATCGACGAGATCCCCAAGGACGACGGCCCCGCCAGCGGCGTCGACATCCGCCTGCGCTATTCGGTGCCGCTGTTCGTGCTGCCGGCCGACGAGCAGCGCGCGGCGCCGGTGCTGGCGTGGGCGGTGTACAAGAAAGATGGTTTCTGGATGTTGCGAGTCCACAACAGCGGCAACCAGCGTGCACAGATCGGCGCGCTGAAGCTGAGCAACGCGGCCGGCAAGGAGTTCGATATCGCGCCGGGCCTGTTTGGCTACGTGTTGGCGGACCGGACGCGTGAATGGCGCTTGCCCACGCCTGGCGATGCCGATCTGAACGGGACGTTGGCGGTCAAGGCCAACATCAACACCCGTCCCCTGACCGCCAGCACCGTGGCCAAGGTGGACTAGCCGGCATGCGGCGCCGGCTGGCCTGGTGGTGCTTGCTGACATGGTGGTGCATGGCTGGCGTGCTGGCGCAGACGCCGCCGGCGCCGCCGCCGCAGGATGAAGAATTATTTCTGGAGGTAACCTTGAACGGCGAAGCGACCGGCCTGATACTGCGTTTCACCCGCGGCCAGCAAGCGGGCCTGCGCAGTACCGTGCAGAACCTGCGCGAGCTCGAACTCGACCCCAGGCTGTTTGGCGTCGACGGCCGCGAGGAGGTCGAGCTCGACCAGGTCAAGGGCCTGAGCTACACCTATGACGCGGCGCGCCAGGCGATCGCGCTGCGCGTCGACGATGCGCTGCGCGCGCCGATCGAAGTGGCGGCGCGCACCGTGCGCAAGCCGGGCACGGCCAGCGTCACGCCGGGCGCGCTGATCAACTACGACGTGTTTACCCAGATGGGCCGCAACCGCAGCACCTCGGTGTTCAACGAGCTGCGCTATTTCAACGCCAGCGGCGTGCTGACCAGCACCGGCATCTACAACCACAGCGCGCAGGTGCGCCAGTTCACCCGCTTCGACACGGCCTGGGTGCACTCGGACCCGGACACCCTGGAAACCTGGCAGGTGGGCGACCTGATCTCGTCCTCGCTCACATGGTCGCGCTCGCTGCGCATGGGCGGCGTGCAGTGGCGCCGCAGCTTCGACCTGCGGCCGGACCTGCTGACCTTCCCGACCGCCGCGCTGGGCGGCTCGGCGGTGGTGCCGAGCGCGGTCAGCCTGTACATCAACGGCGTGCGCCAGGTCGAGACGGCGGTGCCGTCCGGGCCGTTCGTGATCAACCAGGTGGCCGGCCTCAACGGCGCCGGCCAGGCCACGCTGATCACCCGCGACGCCGCCGGCCGCGCGGTGGCCACCAATGTGCCGCTGTACGTCGACACCCGCATGCTGGCCGAGGGCCTGGTCGATTACTCGGTGGAACTGGGCATGCTGCGGCGTAACTACGCCACCGCCTCGTTCGACTACGCGCGGGCGCCGGTCGTCAGCGGCTCGCTGCGGCGCGGCCTTAGTAACAGCTTCACGCTGGAAGCGCACGGCGAGGCCGGGCGCGGCCTGGTCAACGGCGGCGCCGGCCTGCTGTGGCGGCTTGGCCAGCGCGGCGTCGTCAGCGCCGCGCTGGCGGCCAGCGGCGGCAGCAGCAACGGCGCGCCGGCCAGGGGCGCGCAGGCGTTGCTGGGCTATCAGTACATCAGCGCCGGCTACAGCATCGACCTGCAATCGCAGCGCGCCTCGGCCCGCTACAGCGACCTCGGCACCGCCGAGGGCGCGCCGGTGGTGCGCGCCAGCGACCGCATCAATCTCGGCATGGCGCTGCCGGGCGGCCAGGGCCTCAGCGTCAGCGCGGTCAGCCTGCGGGCGCCGCTGCTGCCGCCGGCGCGCGTGGTGGCGCTCAACTATTCGGCCTCGCTCGGCCTCGGCTTGTACCTGAGCGTGAGCGCCTTCCGCGACCTGCGCGACGACAATGCGCGCGGCGTCTACTTCAGCCTCAGCGGCAGCTTCGGCGACCGCATCTCGGCCAGCGCCAGCCGCAACCGCCAGGGCAATGCGCGCTCGACCACCTACACAATGGCGCGCTCGGCCGATTATGGCGGCGGCTTCGGCTGGGGCCTGCAGGCGACGCAGAGCGACGGCGCGCGCGTGCGCCAGGCGCAGCTGACCTATCTGGGCAACTATGGCCAGGTCACCGGCTACACGCTCGACAGCGACGGCGCGCGCACCTCGTCGGTGGACGTGGCCGGCTCGCTGGTGCTGATGGACGGCAGCGTCCACCCGGCGCGCCAGGTCGGCGCCGGCTTCGGCCTGGTGTCCACCGACGGCGTCGGCGGCGTCCCGGTGCTGCAGGAAAACCAGGTCATCGGCCAGACCAGCGGCAGCGGCTACCTGCTGGTGCCGAACCTGACGCCGTACCTGCAAAACGCCGTCGGCATCGACATCACCCGCCTGCCGCTGGACGCGCGCATCGCCAGCCGCAGCCAGAGCGTGGTGCCGGCGCGCCTGTCGGGCGTGCTGGTGCGCTTCCCGGTGGAAAAGTACGAGGCTGCCAGCGTGATCCTGCACGACGCCGCCGGCAAGCCGCTGGCGGCCGGCACCGAGGTGCGCCACATGGAAACCGGCGCCAGCACCGTGGTGGGGTTCGACGGCGTGGCCTTTATCGACCACCTGCAGCCGCGCAATGTGCTGCACGCCACCGTCGGCGAGGTGCCGTGCGTGATCGAGTTCAGCTACGTGGCCGACCCGGCCCATCCGCTGGGGACGCTGGGACCGTTTTCCTGCAAGGGAGTGCAATGATGCCGCCGCGCCGCTGGCTCATATGGCTGGGAATGCTGCTGGCGCTGGCCTGCGGCCGGCGCGCGCCGACGATTGCACGGTGGCCCAGACCAATCTGGTGTTCCCCTCGGTCAGTTCGATCAGTACCAGCGACGTCTACGTCAACGGCAACTTCAAGGTGACCTGCACCTGGACCAGCTTCCTGGCCGGGCTGCTGTTTCCCAACGCCACCGTGTGCCTGTATCTCGGCGGCGGCTCCGGCAACAGCAGCGCCAATGCGACCATCCCGCGCCAGCTGCTCAGCGGCAGCAAGCGTGTCAATTACAACCTGTACACCGACACCAGCTACTCGGCGGCCAAGGTGTGGGGCGGCTGGGCCGGCAGCGACACCGCCGCCAACGTCATCTCGTTTACGCTGACCAAGAGCGACAACGTGGTCGGCGCGCTGACGCGCGACGTCAACATCTACGGCAAGCTCAACGCCGACGCCACGCTGTCGTCGATGAACGTGGGGCCGGATGACTTGACCTTTTCCTCGTCGTTCGGCGGCGGCAGCGTGCTGATGCGTTTCATGTTTTTCCTGACCGGCACCGGCAACTGCCTGCTGGGCACGTCGGTCGCGATGCCGTTCAACGTCGAGGCCAAGGTCATCAACGATTGCACGATCACGGTCGGCAACCTGGTGTTCCCCGATTCGTCGCTGCTGACCAGCGCGGTGCGCAGCACCACCTCGCTGAGCACCCGCTGCAGCCTGAACACGCCGTACAAGGTCACGTTTGACAAGGGCAAGGCCAGCGGCGCCGCCGTCGCCGCGCGGAAAATGACGGGCGGGCCGACCAATGAGCTGGTGGCGTATCGGATTTCCAACACCCTGGATGGCGTCAGTCTCGGCGATGGCAGCAGCGGCACGGCGGTCATTGCCGACACCGGCACCGGCAGCACGCAGACGCGGACGATTTACGGGCTGGTGCCGGCGCAGACCACGCCGTCTCCGGGGGATTACAAGGATTCGGTATTGGCGACCGTGTCGTTCTGAACGGCGCGCCGGGCGGGGGGATTAGAAGGTGATGGTCCACTCGCCGTTGGCGGCTTGCTGGCGTTGCGCGGTCGCTTGCGCGTCGCGGCTGTTCGATGCGGCGGCCTGGTCGGCGTTGCGGGTCAGCTGGTAAGGCGTTTTCAGCTGGCAGGCGACGGCTGGCGCCGGCTTGGCGGCCTTGCTGTCGCTGGCGGCGTCAGTGGCGGTTTGCACGTTGCAGGACTCTTTCACTTCAAAGCTGACCTGCATCGACGCGGACGCGGTTTTGCCGGCGGCGCTGGCGATCAGTGGCAGGCTGAACAGAACGATGGCGAGGGCTTTGGTAAAAGTTTTCATCTTCACACGTGGTTGAGGTGCGTAGCTTTTTGGTTGGGAGGCTACGTTATCCGGGTAGCCAACCATCAAGAGAAGTTGATCTACAGGAAGAATTTTATCCTGAAGAAACAATCTCTCGAATGTTCACATTTTACACGGAAATTTACGTGTGGAAATTTAGTGATTTTTGGAGAGTTTTTGGTGTGGCGTTTTGGCCTAAGGTGGAGGGAAAAAACCGGCCGGAAAATAAGGTTTTTCATAGGAGAAAGTTGTGAAACCGAAGGGTAGAAAAGGAGACGAAATTGAAGCTTGAAAATACACACATTGTCACAGCAGTGCCATCACCTAAAAAAGTCACACTTTCTTGCGTCCAACATGCAAGTCACTCAGTCTGAAGGCGTCGCGCGCTGACGCATTTTGTTGATAACCTGACATAGAGGAGTAGCAAAATGAAACATACCGACTTTGGCAGCATGCCGTGCCCGATCGCCCGCAGCCTGGGAAAGGTGGGCGAATGGTGGAGCATCCTGATCCTGCGCGACGCTTTCTACGGCCTGACGCGCTTCGACGAATTTGAAAAAAGCCTGAAGATTGCCCCGAATATGCTGACCCGCCGCCTGGCCGGGCTGGTCGAGGGGGCCTGATGGAGCGTCGCCAGTACAGCACCCGTCCGCCGCGCTATGAATATGTATTGACCAAGGCGGGCCGGGACTTCAAGCCGGTGCTGCTGGCCTTCGTGGCCTGGGGCAACGATCACCTGGCGCCGGAGGGCGCCAGCCTGCTGGTGGTCAGCCGCGAGACCGGCAAGCCGGCCGACCAGGTGCTGGTGGACGCCAACAGCGGCCTGGCCATCAACGACGAGGACTATATGTTCGCGCCCGGCCCGGCTGCCACCGAGGTCATGCGCTCGCGCCTGATCCAGATCAACCAGCAGCCCAACGCCTAGCGCTAGCACGGTGCAAGCCAGCGGCGCTGCGGCGCCGCTTTTTTCCTGGTCGAATGGTGCGGCGGCCGCCGGCGCTGCTGCCCGAGAATGGGGGCACACCAACCGGGAGGATCTTATGAACAAACTCATCTATGGCGCCGTGCTGGCGCTGCTGGCCGGCGCCGCCGTCGCGCAATCGCTGGCCAAGGGCGACCAGCAAATCCTGGCCGACCTGGCCGAAGCCAATATTGCCGAGGTGGCCACCGCGCGGATCGCGCTGCAAAAGGGCCAGTCGGCCGAGGTGAAGAAATTTGCCCAGCAGATGGTGGACGACCACAGCAAGGGCTTGCAGGAGGTGCAGCAGGTCGCGCAGGCGAAAAATGTCACGCTGCCGACCGAACCCAACGCCAGGCACAAGCAGGCCGCCGCGCACCTGAACAGCCTGTCCGGCGCAGCCTTCGACCGGGCCTACCTGGACAACGCCGGCGTCAAGGACCATCAGGAGGCCCACGGCAAGGTGACGGCGGCGCAGCAGCAGGCCAAGGATCCCGAGGTCAAGGCGCTGGCGGCCAGGCTGCAACCGGTGATCGACCGCCATTTGCAAACCGTGCAAGCTTTAGTTTCAGACAAGCGCTGACCCGCCTCGCTAGCATGCCGGTAGTTTCCAATCGGCATTAAAAATGCTTTGATATCAGGCACTTAAAGCGGCTGTGCAAGCCCGTCTGCAAACTGTGGAATAATGCGGTAGCAGCGCAACGGCGCGCTGCGGTTACACAGCAGAGGATAGTCATTTGGTGGACATGTTTGCGCTCGACGACGAGCTGGCGCGATGGGATGCGGCATTGCCTGAAGTGCAAGGCTCGGAACGCGTGAAGCTGCTGATGACGCTCGCCTGGCATTTGCGCCAGCGCGACCCTGCGCGCGCCCAGCAGTTGTCCGCCGAGCTGGCCCCGCTGCTGGCATCGCTGGCGCCGGACGCCGCACTGGTGCAGCGTGCGCGCCAGCGCCTGATCTGCGCCGAGCCGGCCTGGCTGCACGGCGAACTCGACACCGCGCACCACCACGCTGAGCAAGCCCTGCTGCTGTGCCGGCAGGCGGCCGCCACCTTGCCGGCCGCCGCTGCCGCCTGCCGCGCCGACGCCTGCTGGATCATGGCCTGGGTGGCCAACGACCGCGGCCTGAGCGCCGACGGCGACAGCTGGCTGCGCCAGGCCGGCGACGCCGCCCGCAGCGCGGCCGATCCGGTCCGCACCGACATCATCGACGCCGCCGCCGGCATCTGCGCCGCCTTCAGCGACGGCCGCGCCGCGCAGCAGCGCTGGGGCCAGCGCTTCGCGCCCGGGTTGGACGGCGTGGCGCCGATCGCCGCCGGCTGGGTCAGCGACTTCTTCGGCACCTGCGCCTTCCAGCGCAGCGAGTACGGCCGCGCCATCGGCCACCTGATGCTGAGTTTTGAAACGGCGCTGACCACCGGCCAGATCCGCCGCGCCATCATCATCGCCACCAATATCGGCAACGGCTTCACCAGCCTCAATGCGCACGACGCGGCGCTGGAATGGATGCAGCGCGGCCTTGACCTGGCGCGCGCCAACGGCTGGCCGCTGAGCATCGGCATGTGCCTGATGCAGACCGCCGAAACGCTGCGCCAGCTGGGTCAGCGCGAGGCGGCGCAAAGCCTGCTGCGCGAGGCGCTGACCACGCTGGCGCCGCTGTCCGGCTCGCGCGCCTATGCGGTGGCGCTGGAGTACCAGGGCGACCTGGCGCTGGACCTCGGCAACCACGTGGCGGCGCTCGACAGCTTCAGCCGCCTGGCCGCGCGCGGCGACGCCTTGTGCCAGATCGATTTCCAGAGCAGCGCGCGGCGCGGCCAGGCGCACGCGCTGTCGCACCTGGCGCGGCCGCGGGAAGCGCTCGATGCGGCGCAGGCCGCGCTGGCGCTGGCGCAGGAGCACGGCGACGCTTCGGGCCAGATCGCCGCGCTGAATGTGCTGGCCGATATCCATGCGCGCCACGCCTTGCCCGGCCCGGCGCTGATGATGGCGCCCAACGCCGTGCTGCATTACCTTCAGCTGGCGCTGGAGATCGCCGCCACCATCGAGGGCTACACCGTGCCGGGCGCGCTGCTGGACGCGGCCGCGCGCGAGTACGCGGCCATCGGCGACTACCAGCGCGCCTACAATATCGCGCTGCGCGCCAACGCCGCGCGCGACCAGACGCATAGCAAGGAAGCCACCAACCGCGCCATCGCCATGCAGGTGCAGTATCAGACCGAGCGCGCGCAAACCGAGGGCGAGCATCACCGCCAGCTGGCGGCGGCCGAAGCGCAGCGCGCCGAGGTGCTGCAACAGACCAGCGCCACGCTGGAACACCTGAGCGCCATCGGCCAGGAGATCACCGCGCACCTGGACGCGGCGGCGGTGTTCCGCGCGCTGGACCGCCACGTGCATGGCCTGCTGGATGCGACCCACTTCTCGATTTTCCTGTTGCAGCCGGACGGCGAATCGCTGGTGTGCGAATTCGGCATCGAGGCCGGCAAGGCGCTGCCGCGCGTGCGCATCGATGCCGCCGATCCGAACGCCAACACGGCGCGCTGCCTGCGCGAGCGCCGCGAGATTCTGGTGCAGCTGGACGAGCAGGGCACTACGCCCAACCTGATCCCCGGCACGCTGCCGACTTTGAGCCTGCTGTTTGCGCCGCTGCGCGTGGGCGAGCGTGTGCTGGGCGTGATGACGGTGCAGTCGCTGCTGGCGCATTCGTATGGCGAGCGTGAACGGCTGATCTTCCGCACGCTGTGCGCCTATGGCGCCATCGCGCTGGATAACGCTAGCGCCTACCGCCAGGTGGCGGCAACCCAGGAACAGCTGCTGGAGAAGAACCTGGAGCTGGAGCGGGCCTACAAGGCGCTGGAGGAAGTGAGCCTGACCGACCAGCTGACCGGCCTGCGCAACCGCCGCTTCTTCCTGCAGAACGTCGACGCCGACGTCGCCATGAGCCTGCGCGGCTACGACGCCGGCCAGCACCGCGCGCTGACCGAGTGCGATCTGCAATCGCCCAAGGACCTGGTGTTCTTCATGGTGGACCTGGACCACTTCAAGGAAGTCAACGACCGTTACGGCCACGCCGCCGGCGATTCGATTCTGGTGCAGATGCAGGAGCGCTTGCGCGAGGTGTTCCGCGAGTCCGATTATGTGATCCGCTGGGGCGGCGAGGAGTTCCTGGTGCTGGCGCGCGCCACCCACCGCGACGAGGCGCCCGGCGTGGCCGAGCGCATGCGCCGCGCGGTGGCCGAGCGCGACTTCGAGCTGCCCGATGGCGTGCGCCTGTCGAAGACTTGTTCGATCGGTTTCGCGTGCTTCCCGTTCCTGCCGGCGCAACCGCGCTTGCTGTCCTGGTCGCAGGTGGTGGAGCTGGCGGACCAGGGCCTGTATATCGCCAAGCGTTCCGGCCGCAATGGCTGGGCGGCGCTGTACAGCACCGCCGCCACGCGCGCCGAGGGCGTGTTCCCGCGTCTGATGCATCGGCTGGACCAGGCGGTGACGGCGGGAGAGGTGCGGCTGGTGTCCAATCTTACCGGGCCGCTGGTGCTGGGCGGCGAGCGTCGCCGCGTCGGTTTGTCGAGTGACCTGGAAACGAACTAATGGACAAGCAACGCTGTAGCTGGGCCAATCCGGCCAACCCGCTGTATCTGGCCTATCACGATACGGAGTGGGGCGTGCCATGTCACGACGAGCGCCGCCTGTTCGAGATGCTGAATCTGGAAGGCGCGCAGGCGGGCCTGAGCTGGGAGACTATCCTCAATAAGCGCGAGCATTATCGCAAGGCGTTCGACCAGTGGGATGCGAAGAAGATCGCGGCGTATGGCCCGGATAAGGTGGCGGAGTTGCTGGCCAATCCGGGCATCGTGCGCAATCGCTTGAAGGTGGCGGCGGCGATTACCAATGCGCAGGCTTACCTGCGCTTGCTGGAGAGCGGCAGCAGCCTGGATAAGCTGTTGTGGTCCTATGTGGGCGGCAAGCCGCTGCCGCGCGGCGAGTGGCCGCGTCCCACCAGGACCGAGCTGTCGGACCGCATTTCGAAGGACCTGGGCAAGCTCGGATTCAAGTTCGTTGGGTCGACGATTATTTATGCGTACATGCAGGGCATCGGCATGGTGGATGACCATGCGCCGGATTGCTTCTGCCGAAAGGCCCGCAAGTGACGATGCGGGTGGTGCTCGACACGGCGTTCTGTGAAGAGCGTTTTGCGGCGGCGCGCGGGCGGGGCGGGCGCTTGCATTTCATCGCGGCGGCGCCTGCGCTGCCCGCGGCTGGAACCATTGCCGATGCGGCGCTGCGCGCCGCGTGGCCGCTCAACGTTCCCGGCTTCCATCGTGTGATTCTCGATGACGACGCAACGCTGGATCTGCTGGTCGGCGCGCTGGATGCGGTGCTGCCGCAAGTGATTGCGCGTGTCGATGAATTCCATCTGGATTCCGGCGTGACGCCGGCGCTGGCGCGCACGCTGGCCAGGCTGGCGGTTCAAGGCGCCACGCTGCATGCCCGCGCGCCCGACGAGGCGCTGGTGTGGGCGCTGACGGCGGCCGGCTTCGCGTGCCGCATCGCTATCAGCAGCACAGCGCAAGCCGCAGCGCTTGAGGCGGGGGCGCCTGGTATTGCGCATGATATCGCGCCGGATATCGCGGCGGTTTATCGCGGCCGCAAGGCGCAGCCGGCGGCGCTGGCGGGGCGTTCGCCAGCGTCCGGCGGGGCGCCGGTGCGGCGCGCGGTGATCGTCGGCGCTGGCGTTGCCGGCTCTGCCGCCGCGCATCGCTTGTGCGCGCGCGGATGGCAGGTGACGTTGATCGAGCGTCACGCGCAACCAGCGCAGGAGGCGTCCGGCAATCTGGCCGGTATCTTCATGCCGCTGCTGTCCAAGGACGACAACATTCCCACGCGCCTGAGCCGCGCCGCGTATCTGTTCGCGCTGCGCGAGTGGCGACGCATGGGCGGCGCGGGCAAGGCTTTCATGGGCGACGATTGCGGCGTGTTGCAACTGGCGCGCGACGAGAAGCACGCCAGGGTGCAGCGCGAGGTGCTGGCGCATTGGAACTACCCGCAGGAGTACGCGCGCTGGGCCGATGCCCAGGAAGCCAGCGCATTGATCGGTGCTGATACGCCGCATGGCGGCTGGCTGTTCGCGCAAGGCGGCTGGGCGCGGCCATCGTCGTTGTGCGAGGCGATGCTGGCGGCGTGTGGCGAGCGGCTGCATCGCGTGTTCTGCACCGAAGCGTTGTCGTTGCAGCGTGTGGATGGAGAATGGCAAGTGCATGGCGCGGATGGCGCGCTGATCGCGCAAGCGCCAACCGCGATCCTCGCCAGCGGCGTCAGCGCAGGCAACATCGGGCAAGCGGCGGAACTGCCGCTATTCAAACTGCGCGGCCAGGTCACCCACCTCCCGGTCGATCCCGCCGCCGCGCCGCGAGACGCCGCGTCATCGGTCGCCGGCCCAGTGGCCGGCGCGCCGCAAGAGGCCTCGCCATCGGTCGCTGGCGCGGTGGCCGTCGTGCCGCAAGAGGGCTCGCCATCGGCCACCGGCCCGGTGAATTTCTCGCCGCGAGATGCCGTGCCATCGGTCGCTGGCGCGGTGCGCAGTGGCGCCGCGTTGCACGGGGCGGCGGCGGCGGTGCCGGGCGCGCCGCGGCCGCCGGTGTTGCCGCTGGTGGTGTGCCGCGAGGCGTATGTGACGCCACCGTCGGGCGGCGTCGTCTGCGCCGGCGCCACGTATGACAATGACGACGATCCGCAGCTGCGCGCCAGCAGCCAGCTGGAAAACCTCACTCGTCTCGCCGAAATCATCCCCGGCGAAGATGTCGCCGCGCTGGCGCACAGCGCCCCGCTGGCTGGCCGCGTGGGCTTCCGCTGCGCCGCGCCGGACCGCCTGCCGCTGGCTGGCGCCTTGCCCGACTACGCCAACGCCGGCCGCCTTGAATTCCTGCCCGACGTGCCGCGTCACGAAGGCCTGTACTGCCTGCTCGGCTACGCCTCCCGAGGCCTGATCTGGGCGCCGCTGATGGCCGAACTGCTGGTCGCCCAGCTCGAACACACGCCGCCGCCACTGGAAGCCGCGCTGGTCGACGCTCTCGATCCCGGCCGCTTCCTGCTCAAGCAGCGCCGCCGCGAACAGTAACGCCAGCGGCGCCGCTCAGCCCTCGCGCAAGCCTCCCAGCTTGCTCAACAGGCGTTTTAAATCGGCGATATCGCGCGCATCCAGATCCTCGGTAATCAAACGCTCCGCCGCCTTGGCCTGCTCCACCATGCGCGCCAGCATCGCCTCGCCGTCGGCGGTCAGCGACACCAGCTTGCGGCGGCGGTTGGCCGCGTCGGTCACCACGCTTACCAGGCCGCTCTTGCTCATCTGATCGATCACATACGTACCGGTGGCCTTGTCGAAACCGGCGCGGCTGCCCAGCGCTGCTGGTCGCAGCTTTGCTCCTCCTTCAGCACCACCAGAATCGCGTACTGCACGGCCGACAAACCGGTATCGACGCACTGGTTCCAGCACGCCGTCGAGCGCTGCCCGGCGCGGCGCACCATGTGCATCAAGGAACTCTCCCCGTGCGGCCACAAAGGCGCGGCCAGGATCAAAGGCGGATGTTGTGACATGAACGGCATGACCGGCGCCACCGGCGCCGCCATTGGGGTCCGCGGTCTCGCCGCGCTGAAAGACCTCGGCGTCGAAACCCATCTGGTGATCTCCAAATGGGCCCGCGCCACCATACAAATGGAAACGACATACAGTGTACAGGACGTGGAAGCGCTGGCTTTCAAGACCTACAGCGAACGCGACCAGGCCGCGGCGATTTCCAGCGGCTCGTTCCGCGTCGACGGCATGATCGTCGTCCCGTGCAGCATGAAGACGCTGGCCGCCATCCGCTGCGGCTACGGCGAAGGCCTGATCGCGCGCGCCGCCGACGTCACGCTCAAGGAGCAGCGCAAGCTGGTGATGGTGCCGCGCGAAGCGCCGCTGAACGTCATCCACCTCGAAAACATGCTGGCGCTGGCGCGCGCCGGCGCAGTGATGCTGCCGCCGATGCCGGCCTTCTACAACAACCCCGCCAGCGTGGACGACATCATCAACCACACCGTCTCGCGCATTCTCGACCAGTTCGGCCTCGATAACGATTACACCCATCGCTGGCAGGGCATCCAACCATCTTCCGCAACAGCCTAAGGAGCACCTGATGAAGTATTACGATGATTTGCGCGGCTTTATCGACGCGCTGGACGAGATGGGCGACATCATGCACGTCCGGCGCGAGGTCGATTGCGACTTCGAGCCGAGCGCCATCACCCGCCGCAGCTACGAGATCCAGTCGCCGGCGCCGCTGTTCCACAAGGTCGCCGGCGTGGCGCCGGGCTTTCGCCTGTTCGGCGCACCGGCCTCGCTGTCGTCGCTGAAGGACAAGCCATATGCGCGCGTCGCCATGTCGCTCGGCCTGGCGCCGGAATCGAGCGGCCCTGACATCATCGAGACCTTGTCCGCAGCGCGCCACAAGCCGGGTATTCCGCCGGTGCGGGTGGAGTCGTCGGCGGCGCTGTGCCACCAGAACATCCTGCGTGGCGACGACGCCAATCTCGATCGCTTCCCGATCCCGTTCGCACACGACAAGGACGGCGGCCGCTATGCCAATACCTGGGGCACGCTGATTGTCAAAACGCCGGACGGCAAATGGGTCAACTGGTCGATCGCCCGCGTGATGAAGGTGGACGGCAAGCGCATGGTGGGCCTGATGGTGCCGAGCCAGCACATAGGGCAGATCTGGACCGAATGGGTCAAGCTCGGCCAGCCGATGCCATACGCGCTGGTGCAAGGCCCGGCGCCGGCCATTTCCTGCGTCTCCGGCATTCCGATCCCGGCGCACGCCGACGAAGCGGACTACATCGGCACGCTGGCCGGCGCGCCGGTGCCGGTGGTGAAGGCGGTCAGCATCGACCTCGATGTGCCGGCCACCGCCGAACTGGTGATCGAAGGCCACGTCTCCATCGAGCGCGATTGCCAGGAAGGGCCGTATGGCGAATATGGCGGCTACCTCGGCTCCGGCTCGTCGGCGCAGCCGACCTTCCACGTCGAGACCATCACCCACCGCGATGATCCGATCTGGCCGATGTCGATCACCGGCCGCCCGACCGACGAATCGCACACGCTGTGGGCCATGGGTCTGGCGGCGGACGCGCTGACCTATTTGCGCGACGCCGGCATCCCGGTTAAAACCACCTGGATTCCGGAGGACTCCACCGTGCACTGGCTGCTGGTGGTGATGCCGCAGAACTGGCGCGAGCAGCTGCCGGGCATGAGCAGCGAGGCGCTGGCGCAGCGCGTCGGCGAGGTGCTGTTTGCCACCGACTCGATGGTGTTCATTCCGAAGGTGTACGTGGTGGATGACGACTTCGACCCGACCAATCTGCGCGAGGTGGCGTGGGTGCTGTCGACCCGCGTGCATCCGACCGGCCGCCGCGCGGTGTTCGACAACCAGCGCGTGATCCGCCTGCCGCAGTGCTATGACGAGGCGGAATACGTCGCCGGCAAGGGGCCGAAGGTGGTGTTCGATACGCTGCAAACCCAGCGCCACCTGCACGCGTCCTTTGAGCAGGGCTATCCGGAGGAGGTGCGCCGGCGCGTGCTGGCCAACTGGTAACGCCAGCTCCGTCGTTCCCGCGCAGGCGGGAACCCATGCTGAACCGGCCAAGCCAGCGCTCCATGGATTCCCGCCTTCGCGGGAATGACGGGGACAGGCTATAATCTGCGCACTGAATCGCCGTCCATGGAGACACTTGCAAATGGATGAACAAGAAGTGCAGCAGCAGGCAGGCTCGCCGGAGTTGTTCATGTTCCTCGCATCGACCGTGCATGACATGAAAAACTCGATCAGCGTCCTCAGCGGCACGCTGGAAAGCCTGCTGTCCGCCCACCCATCCAGCGCCGCCCCGGAATACGGGCAGATGGCGCAGATGCTGTACCAGACCAAGCGCCTCAACGACAACCTGATCCAGTTGCTAGCGCTGTACAAGGATGTCGGCAAGCCTGGCTATCCCTTCGATCCGGCGCCGCACAGCCTGCGCGGGCTGGTGGAGCTGGTGTCGGGCCAGGCGCACGTGCTGCTGCAATCGCGCGGCATCACGCTGGAAACCGCGTGCCCGCAAGACGCCATCTGGACGCTGGACGAGGACCTGGTGATCGGGGTGCTGGTCCACGCCATCAACAACGCCGTGCGCTACACGCGCGACCGCATCCGCCTGTCGATCGCCATCGACGGCGATTACCTCGAACTGCGTGTCGAGGACAACGGCAGGGGCTTCCCGGACGCCATGCTGGAAAGCGGCGCCAGTCCCAGGGCGGCGATCAACTTCCTCAACAACAGCAGCGGCCTCGGACTGTACTTCTCCAGCGAAGTGGCGAAGATGCACCGACACCGCCAGCGCGACGGCAGCATCGCGCTGGAAAACGGCGGCGCGCTGGGCGGCGGCTGTTTCGTGCTGCGCTTGCCGTAAGGGAGGGGCGTGATGACCACCAACGCGGCCGAAGGCGATATCGACTGGGCGGAAAAGCGCTACCTGATCATCGACGATTTTGTCGGCATCCGCCAGCTGCTGCGCGAGTCGCTGCGCAACCTTGGCGCGCGCCACATCGACCAGGCGTCGAGCGGCGGCGAGGCCATGGTGCTGCTGTCGAAAACCCGCTACGACGTGGTGCTGTGCGACTACAACCTTGGCGACGGCAAGAACGGCCAGCAGGTGCTGGAAGAGGCGCGCATCCGCAACCTGATGCTGCCGTCCAGCGTGTGGCTGATGGTCTCCGCCGAAAAGAGCGTGGAGTCGGTGATGGGCGCGGCCGAGCATCAGCCGGACGCCTACATCATCAAGCCGATCACCGAGGGCGTGCTGCTGACGCGCCTGAACCGCGTATGGGTCAAGAAGCAGATTTTCCACGAGATCGACCAGGCCTTCGCCGACAAGGACTACCTGCGCGCGGCCAAGCTGTGCGCCGACCAGGTGGCGCACAATCCGCTGCACGCCATCGACCTGCTGCGCATGAAGGCCACGCTGCTGCTGAAGGCGGGCGAGGTCGAACGCGCGGGCGCGGTCTACGAGCAGGTGCTGCAGGAGCGCGAGTACAACTGGGCGCGCTGCGGCCTGGGGAAAATCCGCCTGGCCAATGGCGACCTGGAAGAGGCGCGCATGATGTTCCAGTCGGTGATTACCGACAATCGCTTCTACATCGACGCCTTCGACCAGCTGGCGCTATCGTTCCAGCAGCAGGGCAAGACCGAGGAGGCGTTCGACGTGCTGCAAAAGGCCGCCAAGCTGTCGCCCAATTCGGTGCCGCGCCAGCGTTCGCTGGGGCAGGCGGCGTTCAAGCTGGGGAACATCCCGGTGGCGGAGAAGGCCTTCCGCAAGTGCATCGAGATCGGCGAATTCTCGGTGCGCAAAACGGTGGACGCCTATCTGGGCCTGGCGCGCGTGTGCGGCCAGAAGAACGACACCAAGGAAGCGATCCGGCTGCTCAACGCGGCGGTCCACCAGTTCGGCGGCGAGCAGGTGGAGCTGCGCGCCAAGATCACCGAGGGCCTGGTGTACCACGAGACCGGCGACTTCCGCCGCGCCCGCAAGTCCGGCGACGAGCTGGAGGCGATGCTGGCCGAGAATCGCCCGCGGCCCGACACCGAAACCTGCCTCGATATGGCGACGCTGCTGTTCGCGGTCGGCGTCAAGGAAGCGCCGGTGGACCTGCTGTGCTATGTCACCCGCAACAACCACGACAACGCCGCGCTGCTAGACGACGTGCAGAAGATCTTCGACAAGGCGCGCATGACCGACGAGGGCCTGGAGCTGATCAAGAACGCGCGGCTGGAGGCGGCGGAGATGATGAACCGCGGCGTACTGCTGTGGAAGACCGGCAAGCTGCCGGAGGCGATCGAGTGGATGCGCACCGCGCGCCGCGCGCTGCCGCACAATATGCGCATACTGTTCAACTCCGCACAGATCCTGGTCTCGTGCTTGCAGCAGAATGGCTATGACCGCGGCCTGGCCGATGAAGCCATCGGCGTGTTGATGCATGTCGACGCCATCGCGCCCGGGCAGCAGCGCTTTGCGCAATTGATGGAGCAGCTGGCGATGCTGGCGCCGGTGTCCGGCGTGGTGGCCGCCGCCGCGGCTAGCGAGTATGAAGCGGCCAACGGGCCGGTGCCGGAGAGCACGCGGTTTACCAGCAACTGAAGGCGGTAAATGAAGGCGCCACGCAACAACGCGCTTGTTTCACTCCCATCAAATGTTTACACTGGTTCGGCGCGGCCTTGTCCGCGCTGGAATCGCTGTCAATATTGAGGGCAAATTAAAGGGCACAAAAATATGCGCGATATCGCACAGGAAGTTTACAAAAAAATGAAGGTCGGCAGCGTGGCGTGGATACGGCCCATCGCAGCCAAGGGCGATACGCTGGACAGCTTCCAGGCGGCCCACGACAGCGCCAGGGCGCTGGAACAGGAAGGTCTGATCGATATCGAGAAAGTGCAGCGCCAGGCCGATGGCCTGATCGACGCCATCCGCATCCAGCGGCTGGCGTAGGTCACGGCGTAGAACGATCCTTACTTGTCGCCGGCTGGCTTGGCCGCCGGCTTGACGGCGGGCTTTTCGCCGCCGGCTTCTTGGCGGCCGGCCTGGTGACATCTGCCGGCGGCTCCTCGGCCGGCTTGCCGGCGGCGGCCTGCGCGCCCGCCGCCGCCGCCGCGAATTTGACGGCGGCGTCGGTCATCATCGATTCGGACGCCATCGCGGTCGATACGGCCTGCTTGAACTGTTCCTGCAGCAGATTCCACCAGGCGTTCGGCTGGCCGGCCGGCGCCGAAGCTTCCGGCTGCGCCGCATCGGGCCTGGCCGCCGGCGCCAGGGTCGGCGCCGCTGCGCCGGGCTGGCCCGGACTGGCGTCGCGCGCGTGCTGGAAGAACGCCGAGGCGTAGGGATTGGCGTCGAAGATCGACTTGTCGCTGACGCCCGAGGCCAGGCTGGCGCCCACCGACTTCAAGGTGGCGATGGTGCCGCGCTGGACTTCCAGGGCCTGGATGCTCCCGCGCAGCATGCTCATGTTCAGGTTGAGCCAGGACTCGACGGCTTTCAGGTCGTTGATCTTCTTGTCCAGCTCCTCGACCGACAGCGTCGGCGCGGTCAGGCCCGGGACGCTCATGCTGCCCCACAGGTTTTTGACGAAGTCCAGCGTGTCGTTCATTACGCCTGCGCCGGGAATGTGCGGCATTTGCGGATGGGCCATGAGTAAGCTCCTGTCGGGTGGAGCATTTAGCGTAGCAGATATTTGTTTGGCATTCAAAAGGTTTTGACAACATTTCCATTGCGCCGAAGCCGAGATTGCCGATCCCGTTTAAACTAGCGCCCATGACGATTGCTTCCTTCTTTTCCCGACACCGCCGCGTGTGGGTATTGTGCGCGGCCACGCTGGCGCTGCATTATGCCGCCATCGATTGGGTGGGCGGGCGCCTGGGCGCGCAGACGCATCGGGATGCGGAACTGAAACCGTCGCTGATGACGGCGCAGCTCAAGCTGTCGCTGCCCAAGCGGGTGGAGAGCGCGCCGGTGCAGGAGATCAAGCCGCTGGCGGAGGCGCCGCGCAAGCCACCGGCCAGGCCGAAGCCCCGGCCGGCGGCGGCGCCGGGCGTGACGCCGATTACGCCGGCGCCGATGGCGGGCGGCGAGACGGCGTCCGGCGCCGACGCGCTGGCGGCAGCGGCCGATCTGTCCGATGTCGCGGTGGCGGCCGACGGCAAGGACCATGGCGCCGATGCGGCGGCCGGCGCGGCGGGCGCCGCTCCGCAAGGCGGCGCCGCGCAGGCGCAGACCGGCACGTCGCCGCCCGAGGTGGCGCCGGGCGCAACGCCGGCGGCGGCGGCGGACGCCGGCCAGCGCCAGGGCGGCCGCCGCTACAAGGTCAAGCTGCCGCCATCGGCCGTTTTCGACATGACGGTGGACCGGGTGGACGCCGACGGCACCAAATGGACGGGGGCCGCGACGATGACGTGGCATACTGACGGCAGCAGCTATCAGGCTTCGGTGGAGGCGGGCGTCAGCCTGCTGGTCACGCGCCTCAACCTGTTGGTGCTGCGCAGCGAAGGCACGATCGACGACGCCGGCATCGCGCCGGTCAAGGCGACGGAAAAGCGCAGCCGCCGCGCCGAAACCGCGACCCACTTCAATCGCGACGCCGGCACCATCACTTTCTCGGCGACCGAGCGCAGCTACCCGCTGCTGGCCGGCGCGCAGGACAAGGCCACGGTGCCGTTCCAGCTGGGCGGCATCGGCCGCGCCGACGTCAACCAGCTGGGCGCCGATGTCGACATCCAGGTCGGCGAGGACAAGGAGGCGACCATGTTCCGCTTCCAGCTGGTCGGCGAAGAGGAGATCGACAGCAAAATGGGCAAGCTGGTAACCTGGCACCTGACGCGCCCGCCCAAGCCCGGCAGCTACTCGTCGCGGCTGGATATCTGGCTGGCGCCGGGGCTGAACTGGTACCCGGTGCAGATACGTAACACGGAGGCGAGCGGTGCGCTGACCACGCAGACCGTCTCCGACATTAAGATGACTGACAAATGAAAAACATTGCAACCCTGAGCGCCGCATTGCTGCTGGCCTGCGCGGCCCACGCCGCCGACACCGACCACCCGAGCGCCAAGTACGCGACCAACCCGCCGCCGTCGGCGGACCTGAGCTACATCCTCAAGGTCAAGCAGAGCGGCCTGTCGCTCAACGGCGTGGCCACGGTGCAGTGGCGCGCCGGCGACGGCAAGTATTCGCTCGCCGCCGAGAGCCGCGCCGCCATCTTCGGCAAGGTGGTGGAGAACCACAGCGACGGCGTGATCGACGATTACGGCCTGGCGCCGGTGACCTTCCACGAGAAGCGCATCCGCAAGGAGCCGTACACCACCAGCTTCAAGCGCGACGCCAAGACCATTGCATTTACCGAGAGCGACACCACCTATCCGATCCTGGGGGGCGAGCAGGATCGCCTGAGCGCACAGTGGCAGCTGGCCGCGATGGCGCGCGCCACGCCGGACAAGTTCAAGCCGGGCAGCGAATGGAATCTGTTCGTGGCCGGCCGCCGCGACGCCGAGGTGTGGAGCTTCAAGGTCGCCAAGGTCGAGACGATCCAGATCGGCGGCGGTGAGGTCAGCGCGGTGCACCTGGTGAAGGAGCCGCCGGCCAAGTCGCCCGGCCAGCAGGTCGACCTGTGGCTGGCGCCATCGATGGACTGGTACCCGGTGCGGGTGCGCTTCAACGATCCGGACGGCGACTTTGTCGACCAGGTGCTGGACAAGGTCGTGAAAAAGTAAGCGCCACCCGCGCCGTCATTCCCGCCTTCGCGGGAATGACGGCGCGGGTACTGCTATACTGACGCCCCCGCGATAACCAGAATTGTTTGTAAAAATACAATAGCGGGGACCACAGAATGGCAAAGAATGATCGAACCTATAACTAGTGAAGCCACCCAGGACCAGCAGGAACCCGATAGCCTGCAGGCCCACTTCCAGCCGCACATTTCCGCCGACGAGATCGAGCAGGTCTACCACCTGAAGCGCGCGCAGCCGCTGCTACAGGTGTTTACGGCCCTGTTCCACGGCGGCTTCGACGGCGTGCTGGTACGCCTGCTGGTGCTGCGCGAGCTGGCCGGCGACACCACCTCCGCCAGCTACACCCGCGCCGACATCAACACCCGCCTGGGCTACCTGCTGCCGGAATCGCTGGAAACAGTGCTGATGCGTTTGCGCTCCAACCAGCTGCTGGCGTGGGACGCGCAGCAGGCCGTGTACCGCGTCACGCCGATGGCGCGCAACGTGCTGTCGGCGATCGACGCGCTGCTGGCGCTGGGCAAGGAAGAAGACAACTCGGACATGGGCTTCCTGCTGTCGCAGGTGGCCGGCGCCCAGGTGATGGGTGGCGTCACCGTCGACCAGCTGAATCACCTGCTTGGCCGCCTGGTGGAACTGACCGAGGAATTCTCGGACGCCATCGCCTCCGGTTCCGAGTTCCGCCTGCGCGCCTCGCAGGCCAAGTGGCATATGGCCTGCGACTGGGTGGAGAAGGGCTCCGACATCCTGCGCGCCATCACCAGCGACGAAAACGCCGACAGCGCCACCCACAAGGCGGCGCAGGCCATCGGCCGCGCGCAGTCGTCGCTGCTGAACATGCAGGGCATGTTCTCGCGCGCGCTGAACCAGATCGAGCGCCAGCGCGTGCACCTGGGCCAGTCCGGCCTGTCCACCACGGACATCAAGCGCTGGCTGCTGGAACACGAAGACCTGGCCTCGCTGGCCACCGACGCCATCGACCAGCCGGTAGTCCCGCTGTTCATGACGCCCGCCGAAATGATAGACGTAGCAGAAACTGAATTAATGGCAGACCGCGCAAACACCAACGTATCCAATGGCCTGCCGTCCGGCGAGGACGCGCCCACCACCGTCAGCGACGGCCCCGCGATGCAGCAGGAGCTCGACGACTGGCTGGCGCGCCTGTCCGACTTCGCCGCGCTGGGCAACTTCCCGAGCGTCGCCGAGGAGGCGCCGAAAGCCATCCAGGCGCACGAATCGCTGCTGCCGGCCAGCTTCGCGGTGGCCTCGTACCGCGCCTCGCTGCTGCCGCTGCTGGGCGACGCCGACGAGGCGCGCTTGCAAGGCGCCACCGCCGAACTGGCGCGCCTGCCGGTGAAATTCTCGCCGCAAGATGAAATGGTGCAGCTGCCCGACCTCGAAGTCGCGGCGATGTCCCTTGCCTCCCTCACACTGTCTTTGAATCCGGAAGGCGAAAAAAGTCCGATGAATGATGATGCACAAATCCTGATCGCGCGCCTGCTGTCGCACCAGACGCTGCGCCGCGACGACAAACTGGTCAAGCGCGTGCTGTCCGATGAACAGTTCCGCACCGAGGTCGACGCCCGCCTGCTGGCGGTCGGCCTGAAGCTGCTCGACAACGTCTACGCCGACCACGTGACGGTCGCCCTGCACCGCAATATCGAGCCGAAGATTTTCGGCGCCAAGGACGTCTGGCAGAACAACAACTTCGGCCTGTCGCGCGACGGCGTGGCGCTGCTGGTGGTGCTGTGGGCGCAGATCATCCTGCCCAAGCGCGAACGCCAGGAAACCCACCAGCACGCGGAGGACAACCAGAACGACATGTTCGGCACCGACAAGCCGCTGCCGCGCGCTGAAGACACCTCGATCGGCATCGCCTACAAGGCGCTGCTGGCCGACTTCGGCGATAAGCTGGGCAAGAAGACGCGCCTCGACATGAACCTCGGCATCCTGTCCAAGCTGGGCTTCATCGAGCGCCGCGGCGACGTGGTGGTCGAAGGCCCGCTGCTCGACCTGCTGATGGACACCGACCTGCTGAAAGAGCGCATCGTCAACGGCGCGCTGGCCGACGTCTTCAAACGCTCGCCGCCAACCATCGTCGCCGTGCCGCGCAGCGAGCCGCCGATCGCGGTCGACCACGCGGTGGAGGAGGACATCCTGCCCGCCTTCGAGGCGCCGCCGCCCGCTCCTATCGACGACACTCCAGCCAAGGACTAAGCCATGTTTCACATTAAATCGCTAGAACTGGTCCACTGGGATTACTGGCAACGCATCAAGAATATCCCGCTGGACGCCAAGATCATCACCATCGCCGGCCAGAACGGCTCCGGCAAGACCACCTTGCTGGACGCGCTGCGCACGCTGTTCGGCCTCGATTGCTCGATGGGCCGCACCTACAAGCACTATGCGCGCCACAGCGGCCAGCAGACCGCCTGGCTGCGCGCCGTGGTGGACAACAAGCCGATGGGCCGCCAGCTGTCCAACCGTCCGTTCCGCAGCTCCGGCTTCTTCAGCGACGACGAAGTCACGCTGTTCTGCCAGATCCAGAAGAACGGCGGCGACTGGAAGCGCCAGTACCTTATGCGTCCCGGTAACGTGCAGATCGAGGACATCGGCGAAGTCGGCAACGAGTGGCTGGGCGTGGAAAACTATCGCAAGCGCCTGGCCAATGCCGGCCTGTCGCCGGCGATGGCCAAAGTGCTGGCGCTGGAGCAGGGCGAAACCGACAAGCTGTGCGAATACGCGCCGCGCCAGTTGCTGGACCTGGTATTCCAGGTGTTCGGCGACAAGGAGGTGCTGGACGCCTACGACGAAGCCAAGCGCCACCAGCGCGACACCGAGACGGAGCTGAAACGCTTCGAGGCGGAACTCGAATCTTCCAAGACCAACCTGGAAGGCCTGCGCCTGCGCGTGGCCAACTACCACCAGTGGGAAGACCTGAACAAGGAGCGCCGCAACCTGCAAGAGGAAGTGCTGCCGTCGCTGGAGTATCACGAAGCGCGCGAGAAGCACGCCAACATCAGCCGCCAGCTGCGCGAGGCGCGCAAGCCGCTGTTGCAGGCCGACGCGCAACTGGCCGACAAGCGCTCGCTGCTGGCCGCGCAGGCCAAGGCGCTGTCGGACGCGCAGGCGCATGAAACGGTGCTGGAGCAGGAATCGACCGCGCTGCAATCGCGCCTGACGCAGATCAACACCAAACTGAAGCCGCTGGAAAGCCTGCTGGAACAGAAGCTGCGCCTGGAAAAGCTGGCCTCGGACTCCGGCTCGGACCTGGCCGAAGTGGCGAAGACCTTGCAGGAAAAGGAAATCGAACTGGCGCGCCAGCGCACCGCGCGCGACGCCATCGCCGCCAAGATCGCCGGCGAGCTGTCGACCATCTCCGCCTTGCAGGGCAAGACCGCGATGCCGGAGCCGGAAGCGCAGCGCGCCATGCGCAAGGTGCTGAACGACGCCGGCATCGGCCACGCCATGCTGTCGGATATCGTTGAAGTCACCGATCCGAAATGGCAGGGCGCCGTCGAAGGCGTGCTGTCGGGCTATGCCTCGGTGGTGCTGCTGGATAAATCGTCCGACGCCGCCGCCGCCTACCGCCTGGCGGAGAAGGAGCGCTATCGCCACTTCATCGTGCCGGACCTGGTGCACGCGCCGACCATCAAGGACAACTCCCTGATGTCGGTCGTGAACTTCTCGGCCAAGGTGCCGGCCTGGCTGGTGGAACAGCTGTCGCGCATCACCAAGGTCGATAGCGTGGACGTTGGCGCCAAGTTGGGCAGCCACGAAGAGTGGATCACGCCGGAAGCCTATCACCGCGAACGTCGCGGCGGTCGCTCGCTGTTCGTGGAAGCCTCGCGCTACCGCTTCGGCTCCGCCGGCCGTTCGCAGCGGATGGAGGCGATCCAGCGCTCGCTGCCGGCGCTGGAGGCGCAGGAAGACCAGCTGACGCTGCAAGTGTCCAAGCTGGCGACCGAAATCAGCTCGCTGAAAACCCGCCTGGCCGGCGTTGACGCCGCCAAGGAACTGGCCGCGCGCGCGGAGGAATTCGACGAAGCCTCGCGCAACGCCGTGCCGCTGCGCGCCGAGCGCACCGAAGTCGGCGCGCGCCTGGGCGAGTTGCAGAACCTGGTCAAGACCGCCGTGGTCACGCGCACCCGCGCCGACACCACCTGGCAGAATGCGCGCTTCGCCCTGTCCGAGGCGGAAGCCGGCATGCGCCTGAACCACAAGCGCGCGCTGGAACAGCGTGCCGAACACGCCAAGGCGCTGCTGGCGCTGCGCAAGAGCTGGCGTCACCTGCCGCAAGCCTGGCGCCGTCCGGCGCGCCGCGCCGCGCTGGTCAAGGAACACCAGAACGCGCACCAGGTCAACCTGCGTATCCACAGCCTGGAAGCGAGCCTGTCGCGCAGCGACTGGGAACTCGATGCGACCGTGATCGACCAGTACCAGCGCCTCAACGACCAGCTCAATTCGCGTCAGTCGGAAACCGAGGAGCGCCGCTACCAGAACAACCGCGCCATCGAGGCCACCGGCAACGCGCGCGGCGCCTACATGGAGCGCCTGCGCTACACCATCAAGACCTACGCCGCCAACATCAAGGAGCTGGGCCAGCTGGCCGGCATCGAGGTGAGCGCCGACCCGGTGCGGCTGGAGAACGACGACGTGCAACTGGCGCAGGCCGGCCTGCACGTGCGCTTCAAGTTCGACGGCAAGGGCGTGATCGGCATGAACGACGGCGAGGCGTCGGGCGGCCAGCAGGTGATGAAATCGCTGGTGCTGCTGATTGGCTTGCTGAAGTCGGAAGAGGGTTCCGGCGGCTTCGTGTTCATCGACGAACCGTTTGCCCACCTGGATATCCGCAACATCCAGCTGGTCGGCGAGTTCCTGAAGAACACCGACGCGCAGTACCTGATGACCACCCCGCTGACGCACAATACGGACGTCTACGATCCTTCCGAACTGACGCTCATCACGAGCAAAAAGAAGAAGGATACGCAGTGGGCGCAGCCGATTTTCGTGCTGCAGCGCCGGCAGAAGGAGGCGGCGAAAGCCGCTTAGTCGGCAGCGGGAAGATGCAGCAGCTGATCGAGCTGCCGCGCCAGAAGGGCCGCCTTGTCGCGGCCCTTTGCTTTCAGCACGGCTTCCACGTAGGGATCGCGCAGCTGGCGCAGTTCCTCCAGACTGGCGGCCTTTTCCACCCTGAGTTGCAAGGTGAAACCGCGTAGGCCGATATTGCTTTTAATGGTTTTGGTATAGAAGTCGTAAACCGCAAGTTGCTGCGTAGTGCTCATGACAATACCTTTGAAGTCCACCGTCATTCCGGCGCAGGCCGGAATCCATAGAACGTATTCGAATGACGTGCTGCGGATTCAAAGATAGCACTTGCCGCTTATTTGATGTCGAAAATGTCAATCGGGCGCGGCACCGGTTTTTGCGTTTTGCGCCATTTCACCAGCAGTGTGGCGTAGACGCCATAGAAGCCGCCCAGCAGGCCGAATAGCCATGCGGTGATGGGCTGGCCGAGGAAATCCGGATCGAGCGCCAGGCCGTTGTGCATGTGCAGGTAGGCCTCGAACAGGCGGTAGATCAGGCGGCTGATGAACAGCATGATGACCAGCAGGCCAAGCTTGCGGTCCTGGGTGTAGAAGAAGCCGTCGGCGCGGTTCTCCAGCCGGCTTTTCTTCATGCTGAGTCGTCCCAGCAGGCCGCCGACCACGGCGCCGGCCAGCAGCGCCGCCAGCGCGACCCAGTTGCCGAGGTTCTGGATGGCCACCGCCAGCAGCATCACCACCATCACGGCCAGCGTGGCGTAGTGTCGCCACAGCTCGGACCTGGTCCTGCCCAGCACCACCTTCAGGCGCGAATAGATGCGCCATACCGCCAGCGGCACCAGCAACAGCAATACGAGTGTGGTCATTTCCATAATCTGTCCAAATACGAAATCTGAAAACCGTGATTGTACGGCACGGATTGACAATCACGGCTAGCATAAGCAAACTGGACCGAGAGGACATCCATGAACCAACCTTTATCCGTGCTGCCGTTGAACCTGGGCCTGATGGCCGCCTCGCCGCAAGCCGGCGCGCAGGAGGGCGGCTATCGCCTGCCGCCCGCGCCCTTGCAGGCGATTGTCGACGCGGCGCGCGCGCCGGCGCTGAGTCTCAGCCCGCAACGTAACATCATCGCCGTGGTGCAGACGCCGTCGCTGCCGGGCATCGCCGAAGTGGCGCAACCGGAGTTGAAACTGGCCGGCCTGCGGATCAATCCGCGCACCTGTTCCTCGTCCCGTTTTTCATTTGGCACCGACCTGTCCTTCCTCGACGTGGCCACGCGCAAGGAGAGCCGCATCCGCGGCCTGCCGCGCGGCCTGCGGCTGTCGGACCTGAGCTGGTCGCCGGACCAGCGCTACCTGGCGTTCTCGCACGTGGCGCTGAATGGCGATCGCGGCGCGGTCGAGCTGTGGGTGGTCGACATCGCCGAGCGCAAGGCGCGCAAGCTGTCGCCGCAGCCTTTGTCGGCGGTGCTGACGCGCGGCTTCAACTGGCTGCCGGACAGCAGCGGCCTGCTGGTGCACTGGCGCCCGGCCGGCATCGGCAAGGCGCCGGCGGGCAGCGGCATTCCTTCCGGGCCGATCGAGCAGGATTCGACCTCCGACGGCCATGTGCGCCAGCTGCGCACCTACCAGGACCTGCTGAAGAACGAGGACGACGCGCGCCTGTTCGAGTATTACATCACCGTGCAGATGGCGATTGTGGACCTGCACGGCAAGGCGCGGCTGGTCGGCGCGCCGGGGCAGTTCTCGCGCACCTCGATCGCGCCGGGCGGCCAGTACATCCTCACGCAGAGCATCACGCGGCCGTATTCCTACATCGTGCCGGTGTCCAGCTTCGGCGAGCGCATCGAGGTGCGCGACCTGTTCGGCGACGTGGTGCACACGGTTGCCAGCCTGCCGCTGGAGGAAGGCCTGCCGCCGGGGAATGACGCGGTGTCCGAAGGCGTGCGCCATGTGTCGTGGCGCGCCGACGCGCCGGCCAGCCTGGCGTGGGCCGAAACGCAGGACGGCGGCGATCCGGCGCGCGAAGTCATCGACGGCGTACGCGATCTGGTGCTGCTGCAGGCGGCGCCGTTCCGCGAGCCGCCGCTGGTACTGGCGCGGCTGACGATGCGCTACGCCGGCATCGCGTGGGGCCGCGACGATGTCGCCCTGATCAACGAGCGTTGGCACAAGACGCGCGCCTACAAGCAATGGATGATCGCGCCCGGCCACTTGTCCACGCCGCCGGAGCTGATCCACGCCGGTTCCTACGAGGACCGCTACAACAGTCCCGGCTCGCCGGTGACGCGCGCCGACGCCAACGGCTTCCCGCGTTTGCTGATCGGCCCCGGCACCACGGTGCTGCTGGACGGCGCCGGCGCCACGCCGGAAGGCGAGCGGCCGTTCATCGACCGCCTGAGCCTGACCACCAAGCAGAAGGAGCGCCTGTTCCAGAGCGCCGCGCCGTATTTCGAGAACGTGGCTGCGGTGCTCAACGACGACGGCACGCTGCTGCTCACCACGCGCGAGGCGCCGGCCGAACGGCCGAACTACTACCTGCGCGACCTGACCAAGCCGGAAGGCGAACAGCTGACGGCGCTGACGCACTATCCGCATCCGACGCCGCAGCTGAAGGACGTGGTGAAACAGCAGATCCGCTACGCGCGCGCGGACGGCGTCGAGCTGACCGCCACGCTGATGCTGCCGCCCGGCTACGACGCCGCGCGCGACGGCCCGCTGCCGATGCTGATGTGGGCCTATCCGCAGGAATTCAAATCGGCCGGCGCGGCCAGCCAGACCACCGGCTCGCCGTATCGCTTCAACGCCGTCAGCTACTGGGGGCCGGCCGCCTTCCTGGCGATGGGCTATGCGGTGCTCGACAACCCGTCGTTCCCGATTGTCGGCAGCGGCGACGAGGAGCCCAACGACACTTATCTGCCGCAGCTGGTGGCATCGGCCGAAGCGGCGGTGGAAGAGGTGGTGCGGCGCGGCGTGGCGGACCGCCACCGCATCGCCATCGGCGGCCACTCGTACGGCGCCTTCATGACCGGCAACCTGCTGGCGCACACGCGCCTGTTCCGCGCCGGCATCGCGCGCAGCGGCGCCTACAACCGCACGCTGACGCCATTCGGTTTTCAATCGGAGGAGCGGCCATACTGGCAGGCGCCGGCGGTGTATCAGGCGATGTCGCCGTTTAATAACGCCGACAAGATCAAGGACGCGATGCTGCTGATCCACGGCGCCGAGGACAGCAACTCCGGCACCTTCCCGTTGCAGAGCGAGCGCATGTTCCAGGCCATCAAGGGCCTGGGCGGCACGGCGCGGCTGGTGATGCTGCCCAACGAATCGCACGCCTACCGCGCGCGCGAATCGATCCTGCACATGCTGTACGAAACCAACGCCTGGCTGGACAAATACGTGCGCCACGCCAGCGCGTAACATGGGATGCTGGGGCTTTGCCAGGAGATCGCCATGAAATTGTTCCACCGCGCCCCAGACCCGATTCCGGCCGATGATCCCGTGCCGCCGAACGTGCCTCATCCTGTGCCGCAGGATGACCCGGTCCCGGACCACAATCCGCGCTAGTCGAAGGCCCAGGTGTAGAGCACGTCCAGCGCGTTGTTGGTGCCGGTCTGGAACTGCAGCGTGATGCGCGGGTTCAGCTTGTACTTCAGCTTCACCAGGCTGGTCGCGCTGCTCGCGCCCTGTTCAAAGCTCAGGTAGGCGCGCGACGAGATGCGCTTGCCGACCGTGACCACGGTGTTCTGCAGGCCCGTGGCGGCGCCGGCGGTCGAGGTGCCGGCGGCCTGGCCGACGCCCAGTTCATCGACGCCCAGCGCGCTGGCCAGCTTGCCCTGGCCACCGCCGCCGCCGAACAATGCGCCGGCCGCGGTGCTGAGCAGGGCCATGTCGTTGCCCTGCGTGTTGTCGATGCCGTGGCCTAGCACCAGCCACGCCAGCTTGTCGCTGTCCGACACGGTTGGCGTGGACACCAGCTTGGCCTGTGGCGCCAGCGCCGTGCCGCGTACTTCGACGCCGGCTTCCACATTGGTTTCGCTCAGCGCCTCGCCTTCCGGGCGGCGGCGCACCGCCAAGATGTTCAGGCCCGGATTGTCGTAGGCGCCGGTGAAGTTGATCACGCCGCGATCGATCGCCAGCTTCTGGCCATATGCCGCATAGGTGCCGCTGACCACGCGGATGCTGCCGTTGACGCGCGGCGGCCTGCGGTCGGCCACGCGGATGCGCAGCGAGCCTGCCAGTTGCGCATCCAGCCCTTTGCCCTTCAGCGTGAAGTCGTTGCCGAGGTCCGCTTCGAGGTCGATGTTCAGCGGCAGGCCTTGCGGCGCCTTGGCCTGCGGCGTGGACTTGCCGACGATGACCACGTCGTCGCTGAGCGTCGGCGTGTCGGCGCCGGCCAGTTCGATGCTGGCGCGGTCGGCGCGCACCTTGCCGTCGAGCTGGAAATGCTTGGCGTCGCGTACCAGGCTGGTGGTGCCGCTGATGGTGAGGATGCGGTCGGGACGCGACAGCACTTCCAGTTTGTCGGCGGTGAGCTTGAGCTGCATGGTCGCCTCGTTGGCGGCGTAGCGTATCCAGCCATCGGCCTGGGCGCGGCCCTGGTTGCCGTCGAAGGACAGTTTTTGCAGTTGCAGCTGGTCGCCGCTGAGGCGCGCCTGCAATTGGCCGTTGCGCAACCTGATGCCCTGGTCGACCCAGTTGACCACCAGCTTGTCGCCGGTGATGTCGCCGCTCAGTTGCGGTGCGGCGATGGTGCCGCTGCCTTGCACGTCCATCTTGAAGGCGCCGTCGATTTCCAGGCCTGGCTGGCCGGCCAGCGGCGCCAGCCAGGCCAGCGAACCCATATTGGCGCTGCCGGTGAGGGTGAACGGGCTGTCGTCGGCCAGGCGGCCGTCGCGTAGCTGCGCGCTGCCATCGAGCCTGGCCTGGCCGGCGCGGGTGCCGTCGACGTTGAGCTGGACGCGCAGCGTGCCGTCACTGACGTCGGCGCGGGCGTCCAGCGTGCGCAGGCCGAGCGGCTGCGGCAGGTCGGCGCCGGTGATGGTCAGGTCGCCCTGTTCGCGGTAGACATGGACCATGCCGGCCAGCGAGCGCGTGGCCGCTTGCAGGTTGATGCCCCATTCGGCGCCGATGGTCATGTTGCTGCGTACGTTGTCACGCCAGGCGTCGGACAGTTGCGCCAGGTAGTTGACCGGCACGCCGGCGGCGCGGCCGCTGCTGCGCCAGGTGGCGCCATTCTTTTCGAGGTTGTCGATGCGGATGCTGCCGGCGCGCAGGTTGATGACGGTGCTGCCGAGCGCGATCTGCTCGGGCTTGAGCAGCCCGGCGACGCCGGTGTCGGCCGGCGCGGCCAGTTTCAGCGGCGCCGGCGCGGCCAGCGTGAGGGCGAAGCGGCCCTTGTTTTGCAGGGTGTCGATGGCGCCGGTCCAGGTGTCGTTGGCCCAACTGCCTTTAACGCGCAGCGCGGCGTCGAAGTCGGGATTGGCGGCGCTCAGCTGGATCACGTGCGCCGAGCGCGTACCGCTGGTTTGCAGCCGCACCTTGTCGATGGTGATGGCGGGCGACACGTAGCGCGTGATCTCGATGTCGCTCACCAGCGGCACGTCGGCCATCGCCTCCGCCGCACCGCCCCGCGCCAGAGTGCGCGCGGCGTTGCCGCGCTGTCCCGCCGCCGCACCGACGGCGCCCGGCTGCGGGCTGGCCGCCGACCCGGCGCCGAGCGTCGAGCCGCTGGCCATGGCGATCGTGTTGCCGAACGTGGCGCTGCCGCGGATTGTGCCGACCTGCTGCTGGCCGGGAGCGCGCAGGTTGCTGCCGTCGAGCGTGAGCGCGATGGCCGGACGGGCGCTGGTGCCTGACGCCGTGCCGCTGGCGCGCAGCGCACCGCCGAACTGCGGTCCCAGCGCGCCAAGCTGCGGCGCGTCGAGACGCCATTCCAGCTTGTCGGCCGCGCTGCCAAAGCTGCCTTTAGCCAGCAGGCTGTTGGAGGCCAGATGCAAGTCGATGTCGGCATTGCTGATCGCGCCCCTGGACGCCGTCAGCTTCGCATGGCCCGACAACGGCGCATTGGCAAACGTCGACGGCTGCAAAGTAAGGTTGACGCCAGCGCGCCAGTTCGCGGCCAGTTGCGCCTCGCCGCTGAAGGCGGCGTTGATCGAGCCGCCTTGCGCCGCGCCGAAGCTGGCCGGATTCAGACGCTGGATACTGCCGTTCATTTTCAGCTCTGGCGTGCCCTTGACCATGGCGACATCGCCGCTGGCGTGGATCAGGCTATCGGCCGGACGCTTGGCCGAGGCGAAGGCGAGGCCGCGCGCGTCGGCCTGGAAGCTGCTGCGCGGCGCCTCCATGGTGCCGGTGACCACGCCGCTGGCGGCGATCGCGCCCAGCAAATCGCTGTTGATGGCGGCCAGCTGGCGCGCATCGATCTTCCATTTCAGCTGCTCGCCCGGCGCGCCGAAACTGCCGCTGACGTCAGCGGTGTTCTGCGCCAGCGAGAGGCGCGCGTCCACGCCGCTGATATGCCTGGCGTCGGCATTCAGCTTGCCATTGCCAGTCAGCGCCTGGCCCATCAACTTGCTGGCTTTGAGGTTGAAGTCAGCCGCCACTTGCCAGCCCGGCGCCAGTGCGCCCTTGGCGTTGACGTCCGCATTCAGGTCGGCGATCGGATAGCCGGGGCTCAGCGCGGAAGGATCGAAATGGTCCGCGGTCAGCCTGGCGCTGAATTCCTGCTGGTCTTTCAGGCTGGCCTGGCCGGTGGCGCTGATGGTGCCTTTCTTCGCTTGCAGTCGCAGCTGGTGCAGTTGCAGGCGGGCGTCCGCCAGCGTGGCTTGCAGGTCGAGGCGCAAGGCCTTGTCCACCAGCGCGGCGGCCAGGGTTTGTTTGGTCGCGGTGCTGGTGGCGGTGATGTCGCCGGCGATCGCCGTTTTGTTGATGCTGGTGTGGATGTCCTTGAGGTCGAAGCGGTCGGTGTGCAGCTTGAACTGGGCGGCGTCGATGCCGGCTTCCGGGCCGCTGCGGTCTACCTTGCCGCCGCCGGTGAACTTGCCGGCGCCGCCGAGGTCCAGCAGCACATTGTCCAGCACCGAGGAGGTGAGGGTGCCGTCCAGGCGCCCGCTGAAGGCTTGCAGCGGCAGGCCGTTCTGGTCCAGCGGCGCGGCCTTGCCCTGGTTGAGCAGGGCGAACTGGCCGGACAGTTTCTGGTCCGGTGCGATGGCGGCGGTGAGCTTGAGGCTGAATTTCGCTTCCGGCAGGGTAGCGTCGAAGCCGGCGGGATCGAGATCGCGGCCGGTCAGGTCGATGGCGCGCAGGATGATCTTGTCGAACGGCGCCAGCGACAGCGCCGCCTCGCCACTCGCGCCATTCGCCGCGCCTTGCAGTTTCAGCGACAGCAGCGACAGATCGCCGCCAACCTGCACCGCCAGGCGCGCGCCGCCCGCCACGCCCGGCGTCACGCCAGCCGCCGCCTTCGCAGCACTCGCCGTAGCGCCAGCCGCCGACTTCGCAGCACCTGGCGTGCCGCCATCCCGCGCCGTCCCCGCGCCGGCTGCCGTCGTGCCGCCAGGCGCGCGCGCCGCGACAGCGCCGCGCGCGTCGGCCGGTGTGCCCGGCGCCGCACCGGCAGCGGCGGAGGGGCCGCCATACGCCAGCGTCGCCTTGCCGTTCAGCGCGAACGGCTTGCTGCCGGCGATGGTGGCATCGGCCTTGATATCGCCGAACGCGGTATGCGCCGACGCATCCTGCAAGCGCCACTCCTTGCGGTCCGCATCCAGTTTGAACCGCAGGCGCTCGATCACGTCGCTGCCAGCCTCGCTGGTCAAAGTCAGCTTATCGAGCCGCCCGTCGGAAATACTCAACTTGACCGGCGAAGCCAGCGACGCCGGCATGGTGGCCGGCTCCGACGGCCCGAAACTCTGCACCACCAGGCTGCGCGCATGCAGCTCGCTGATGGTCAGCCCTTCAGAAAAATACTGCAACGGCGACCAATTAATATCGATCTGCTCCGCTGTCACCACGCTGCCCTTCGAGCGGTACACCAGCTTATCGATATGCATGCGGTGATACAGCGAGCCGCTCACGCCGGACACGGTAATCTGCCCGCCGCTGGCGGCCGACAGGCGCGCCACCAGCTGCTGCAAGGTCGACTCCCGGCCCAGCAGCCAGAAAGCGGCGGCCAGCAGCAGCACCAGCACGCCGAAGCCGATCGCCACGCGGCGCGGCCAGCGCCGGCGCGGTACAACGGCGGTGTCTTGAGGAGGAGTGTCGTGTTGATCAGCCATCAGAAAGTGAATCCCAGCGAGAAATGCAAACGATATTTACGCACCGCGTGGCCATACGCCACGTCGACATTGATCGGCCCCACAGGACTCTTCCAGCGCCCGCCGACGCCATAACCCGACTTCGGATGCAAGGCGCTGATCGTATCGCCGGCGTTACCGGCGTCGTAGAACACCGCCGCGCCATACTGCGGCTTGAACCAGTACTGGTATTCGGCGCTGGCGGTGGCCACATAGCGGCCGCCGGTGATGGCGCCGTCCAGCGGCACGCCCAGCTCCTGGTAGCCGTAGCCGCGCACCGACTGGTCGCCGCCGGCGCGGAACAGGTAGACCGCCGGCACGCCGTTCTTGCTGCCCGACGCCAGCGCGCCAAGTTCGGCGCGGAAGATGGCGTTGGACTTCACGCCCAGCGGCAGGTAGGCCACGCCGCGCGTATAGCCGCGGATGAATTTTTCATCGGTCAGCACCGGCAGCAGCGCGCCGCCGACCTGCGCGTTCAGCGCATAGCCCTTGGTCGGGAACAGCAGGTTATCGAGCTTGCGCCAGGTGACGCCATACGTCAGCGGCAGGCTGGTGCTGCGGCTCGACGGGATGCCGCCGATGGTTTTACTCTCGGTCAGCAGCTCCAGCGTCAGGTTGCGCTCCTGTAGCGGCGTGCCCCATGCGCGCTTGGCCGCCACGCTGGTCACGCTGGTCACCTCGCCCGAAATGTCGCTGCGCTCGAACGACGCGCCGATGCTGTCGTTGTAGCCCTCCGGCGTCACCGGGAAGTAGAAATTGCTGGTGGCGGTCTGCTTCTTGGTCTCCAGCGTCAGCGCGCTCTTCATGCGCAGGCCGAACACCGACAGGTCGTCATACGTCAGCGACGCGCGGTTGCCGGTATTGGTGGAATAACCGACGCCGGCGCTGACGTTCTTGCGCTTGTTCTCCACCACCCGCACCAGCAGCGGCAGCGGCGCCATCGTCGCGGCGGCGTTTTGCTCGGGCGTCATGGCGGCGGCGTCCAGCTGCTCGCTGAGAATGGCGCTGGTGTCGGCGCTCACTTCCACGCTGGCGAAGTAGCCGGTGTCCTGCAGGCGCGACTGGTACGACTGCAAGGCCGCCTCGCTGTAGTAGTCGCCGGGATGGATCTGATTCAGGTTGCTGACCACCGAGGCGGGGTAGCGCTTCAGGCCCTCGATGCGCAATTCGCCGAAGCGCATCTCCGGGCCGCTATCGATCACCACCTTCAGGTTGGCCAGGTGCTGTTCCGGATCGACGGTGGCCTGGCTCTCCACCAGTTGCGCGCGCGGGTAGCGCGTCTGCACCACCGAGCGCAGGATCGAACGCTTGGCGGCCTCCCATTCGCTCTGGCGGAATACCTCGCCCTGCTTCAGCGGCCAGCTGGTTTTCAGCGTGTTGACGTCGAACTGCTTGTCGGCCGGCTGTTCGGGATTGGGCGCGAAGCCTTGCAGAACCAGATCCAGCTCGCCGACGCGCACCGGCTCGCCCGGCGCCACCTTGACCTGCACCACCGGCGTGGCCGCCTCGCGGTCCAGCGTGGCGCTGACCTCGGGCGAATAATAACCATCAGTCGCTACCAGCGTGCGGATCTGCTCCGGCGCCGCCCGCACCATGCGGAACAGCTGCTGGCGGTCGATGCGGTCGTTGCCGCGATAGCGCACCAGGTCCAGGTTTGCCTGCAACAGCTCGCGCACGTCGCCGGGAGCGTCGATGCGCACCTCGTATTTCAGGCCGTCCGCCGCCTGCGCCGCCATGGTCAGCGCGGCCGTAATGAGACCGGCGGACCCTTTTGCCACAACTTGTGCCAAAATTCGTGATCCTGTCAGTTTTTTTGCTGGCGATGCCGGTAACATGAGACTCCATATAGGTTGACGCTAAACCGCATGTTACCGGATTGCCTGCAAAGATGGCGTACCAATAATATTGCTTCATCTGGAAAGAATTATGCTGCCTACCGATACCGCCCTGGTCCTGTTTAGCGGAGGCCAGGACTCCACCACCTGCCTCGCCTGGGCGCTGAAAAATTATGCACGCGTTGAAACCATTGGTTTCGACTACGGCCAGCGCCACGCGGTCGAGCTGACGGTGCGTCCGCAGCTGCTGCACAGCCTGCGCGCCCATTCGGCCGAATGGAACGCCCGGCTGGGCGAGGATCACATGATCGACCTGTCGCTGATCTCGGCCATCTCGCAAACGGCAATGACCCATGACATCGCGATTGAAACCCAGGCCAACGGCCTGCCGAACACCTTTGTCCCCGGCCGCAACCTGCTGTTCATGACGGTGGCCGCCACCGTGGCCTACCGCCGCGGCCTGACGGTGCTGGTGGGCGGCATGTGCGAAACCGACTTCTCCGGCTACCCGGACTGCCGCGACGACACCATGAAGGCGCTGCAGGTGGCGCTCAATCTCGGCATGGACACCCGCATGAAGCTGGAAACGCCGCTGATGTGGCGCGATAAAAAGCAGACCTGGGAGCTGGCCGAGGAGCTGGGCGGCCAGGCGCTGGTGGACCTGATCCGCAGCGGCACCCACACCTGCTACCTGGGCGAGCGCGGTGCGCTGCACGACTGGGGCTATGGCTGCGGCACCTGCCCGGCCTGCGCCCTGCGCGCGCGCGGCTACCACCAGTACGTGGGTACCGAGGTGTAAATGCCCGACCACGCCCGGCCACGGCTGCGCCGCCTGCTGCAGGATCTGCTCTCGCCGGGCATCCTGCCGCTACTGGTGCTGAGTGGCTGCCTGGGCGTGACCGCCGTGTTGTGGCACGGCGCCAGCCTCGACGCCGAGCACGATGCGCAGGCCGATTTCGAAGGCCGCGTGCGCGAGCTGGTGAACAATCTCGATCAGCGCATGCAGACCTACGAACAGGTGCTGTACGGCGTGCAGGGATTGTTCGCCAGCTCGCAGCAGGTCGAGCGCGAGGAGTTCCGCACCTATCTCACCGGGCAGGACCTGGACCGCCACTTCCCCGGCGTGCACGGCGTCGGCTACATCGAACTGGTGACGCCGTCGCAGCGCGCGGTGCACCAGGGCGTGGTGCGCCACCAGGGCTATCCGGATTACCACATCCGGCCCGACGGCGAGCGCGCATGGTATGCGCCCATCGTCTATCTCGAACCGTTCAACGACAACAACCGCCGCGCCTTCGGCTACGACACGGCGTCCGAGCCGCGCCGCCGCGCCGCGCTGGAGCAGGCGCGCGACTCCGGCCAGCCGGCGATGAGCGCCAAAATCCGCCTGGCGCAGGAAGTGACCGAGCCGGCGCAGGCGGGCTTCCTGATGGTGCTGCCGCTGTACCGCCATGGCTGGCCGACGGCAACGCTGGCGCAGCGCCGCGCCGCCATCCGCGGCTGGGTGTACGCGCCGTTCCGCACCGGCGACCTGATGGCGGGACTGGGCGGCCCGCGCGCCGCCGCGCTGGACGTGGAGATCTACGACGACGGCGTGGTCGAGCCGCAGGCGCTGATGTACGACAGCGTGCCGGACGCCGGCGAGCGGCTGCGCAGCACGCGCCAGCAGATCAGCATCGCCAACCATCGCTGGACGCTGCGCATCTCGATGCTGCCCGGCGCGGCGCCGGCGCGCGGCGACAAAGCGCAGCAGATCGCCATTGCCGGCGCGGGGTTCAGCGTGATGCTGGCGTGGCTTACCTGGCTGCTGGCGCGCGGCCGCCTGCAGGCGCGCCAAGGCTTGCAGCACAGCCGCGCGCTGGCGGCGGAGCTGAAGGAGGGCCAGCAGGCGCTGATGGTGCTGGCCGACAGCGCGCAGCGCAGCCAGGCCATGTTGCGCAGCATTCTCGACTCCACGCTCGACGGCATCCTGGTCGACAACCTGGAGGGCGCGGTGCTCAACTCCAACCGGCGCTTCCGCGAATTGTGGAATGTGCCGGAACAGCTGGACTGGCAAGGCGACGGCGCGGTGCTGATGAACCACATGTGCGCGCAGCTGCGCCATCCCGAATGCGGCCTGCGGCTCGACGGCGCCGGCGCCGCCGAGGAACATGCGGAGGTGCTGCACCTGAAGGACGGCCGCATGATCGAGACGCACACGCGCGGCCTGCTGCTGGGCAGCGAGCCGGCGCGCATCTGGTCCTTCCGCGACATCACCGAGCGGCGCCAGATCGAGCAGCGCGAGCAGACGCGCCGCCACGTGCTGGAACTGCTGGCCACCGGCGCGCCGCTGCAAACCATCCTGGAAAGCGTGGTGCTGGGCGTGGAGGCCGACCACGAAGACATGTTGTGCAGCATCCTGCTGCTGGACGACAGCGGCGAGCACCTGCTGCTTGGCGCGGCGCCCAGCCTGCCGGCGTTCTACAACGCGGCGGTCAACGGCATGTCGGTCGGCGCCGGCGTCGGCGCCTGCGGCCAGGCGGTGCTGACGCGCAGCCGCGTGATCGTCGAGGACATCCGCAGCGCGCCGTCATGGGCCGAGTTCCGCGACCTGGCCTTGCAGGCGCGCCTCGGCTCGTGCTGGTCGGACCCGATCATCAGCACCAGCGGCGCGGTGCTGGGCACGTTCGCCATCTACCATCGCGAGGCGCGCCTGCCGACGCTGGCGAACATCGCGCTGATCGAACAGGGCGCGCGGCTGGCCGGCATCGCCATCGAGCAGGCGCAGGCCGCCGTGGCGTTGCGCGCCGGCGAGGCGCGCTTCCGCAGCCTGTACGACCACGCGCCGGTGGCGTTGTGGGAGCAGGACTGGTCGGCGGTGCGCGGCGCGCTGGCGGAACTGGAGCTGTCCGGCATCGACGACCTGGCCGCCTATCTCGAAGCCAATCCGAGCCAGCTGCGGCGGCTGGCGTCGCTGGTGCGCGTGGTGGACGTTAACGCCGCCGCGCTGAAACAGGTGGCGGCGCCTGCGGGCGACAAGGATGTCGGCCAGCTGACGCTGGCGCAAAACTTCGACGCCGCCGCCATGCCGAATTTTGCGCGCGCGCTCAGCGCGCTGGCGCGCGGCGAACATTTCTTCGCCGGCGAGGGCAGCTTCGAGCGACTCGACGGCGTGGCGCGGCTGAACCAGCTGACGCTGCTGGTGATGCCGGGCCACACGCACAGCCTCGACTTCGTCATCGTCTCCACGCTCGACATCACCGAACGGCGCCGCATGGACGATGAGCTGCGCGTGCTGGCCACCACCGACTTCCTCACCGGCCTGCCGAACCGGCGCGAGTTCATGGGCCGCCTGGAGGAAGAGGAGGGCCGCCTGCAGCGCGATATAAGCGCGTATGCGGCGGTGCTGCTGCTGGACATCGACCACTTCAAGCGCATCAACGATGAACACGGCCACGCCGGCGGCGACGCCGTGCTGCGCCAGCTGGCGCAGCTGATGCGCGACAGCCAGCGCAAGATCGATATGCCGGGCCGCATCGGCGGCGAGGAATTCGCGCTGCTGCTGCCTGGCACCACGCTGGCGGCGGCGGCGGTGTTCGCCGAACGCCTGCGCCAGCGGGTGGAGCAGGCGCCGATGCTGCTGGAAGGTGGCGTCACGCTGCACATCTCGGTCAGCATAGGCGTGGCGGCGATGGATGGCAAGTGCGCCGCTGGCGATCCGGCGCTGAGCCGCGCCGATCAGGCCTTGTACCGCGCCAAGCGGGGTGGGCGCAACCGGGTGGAACTGGATGGCGCGCCGGTAGAGGCGGATCGGCCGGGGCATCAGGTCCCGGCCGCTTCCGGTTGAAACTTACACAGCTTGTTCGATGGTAGCGACGCGGCGGTGCTTGCGCGGGCGGCTGACGAACAACCAGTACAGGCCGATTGGGATCAGCAACGGCAGCAGCAGGGGCGACACCGCCGCCACCGCGACCACCGCCGCCAGCGCCACGCCGAACACGGCGAGGATGCCGAGGCTGGCGAACAGCACGCACAGGAAGAGCGCCACGCAGACCATGATCACGCCGGCCAGCAGCATGCCGGCGCCGCCGAACACCATTGCCAGCAGCGCGCCCAGCGGGCCATCGATGTCATCGCCGTCGATGTTGAAGTGCATGCCGTCGCCAAACATCGATTGGCACGCGGCAACCGCCAGCAGGAAAATCAAGGCGGCGAAGATCAGTTTTTTGGCTTTGGTGTTCATGGCGTTACCCCGGTTGTTGATGTTGGCATGCCGTTTGGCATGGTTGAACTGTACCGAGGCCGGCGCGCAGCGGCCATCGGATTGCGACAGACCGGCAAATTTGCGGGATGGAACGCACGTCAGCGGCGACGAGCCGTCGGGCGGGGCCGATTCGACCTTGATTTAAAGATATGGTGGTCTAAACTGATAATCTCAGTTCCCAACATTGCACATGGAGGGTATGAACATGGCTTGGCTAGCAATGAGCGAAGGGCAATCGATTCCTTCGGTACGTCAATGTACAAGGCGCCAGCGCAGCTGCCAGGCGGCTGTCCGGCGGAGGCCAGAAAGGTCCGCCGTCGGCGCCGCCCGCGATACCGCCTATCATCATCACGCCATTCAGCTACCAGCGGCCGGAACCGGCCATTGATCCGCGTATTACGCCACCGAAGCCGCCGATCACCGAGCGGGTGCCTTGCGTGACTTGCTAGATTGCGGCATTGGTAGCCTCCCGCGTCGTCATTCCCGCGCAGGCGGGAATCCATGCTGAGCGTGCATTTTACGCGCTCCATGGGTTCCCGCCTGCGCGGCGGTCCGCCGATGCGGAACGACGGCGGGTTAGAAGTTGTGGCGCAGGCCCAGCACCAGGCCCTTGAGCGTGGCGCCCGGCTCGGCGCCGAGGCTATTGATCGCGAAGTCGGCCACGCCGTTGCGCTCGTTGTTGAGGTAGCTGTAGTAGGCGTACACCGTGCTGCGCTTGGACAGGTTGTAGTCGTAGCCGGCGGTGATGTGGGTGGCGCCGGTGTCGTCGCCTTTGCGGGCGTGGCCGATGGTGGTGCCGGCCGGCGCGCTGCCGCTGCCGTCGCCGGCGTGGCCGATGCCCAGCTTGAATGCACCCCGGCCGACCTGGTGCGTGACCGAGACATAGGTGTCGTTGCGCTCCAGCGTGCCGGCGGCGGTTTCGTAGCGCAGCTTCTCTGCCACCAGCGCCACGCGCGTGTCGCCGAAGCGGTAGCCGGCGCCCAGCTTGGCGGCGCTGTCGTTCAGCCCCGCGCCCTGGTATGCATGGTGACGCTCGTAAGCGGCGGTGGCGTACCACGGGCCTTGCTCGTAGATCAGCGCGGCCGAGGTCAGCGACGGCTTGGCGCCGCCGGCCGGGCGTTCCTCGCTCAGGCCCTGCGCCACGCGCAGTTGCAGGCCGTTCCATACCGGCGTCCAGTAGTGCACGCTGTTTTGCTGGCGGCGGTCGAACGACGCCGTGTCGCTGGTGTTGTTGACGGTGGCGCCGGCGCCGTTGCCCATGATGCTCATGTAGCCGGCGGTGGTCGGGTAGTAAGGGTCGAGGCCGGAGGTGGCGCCGTTGTACGGCGTGACCCAGTTGCCGGCGAACAGCGTGCCGGCCTGGCCCTGGATGCCGAGGCGGGTGTCGCGCGCGGCAGGGCTGCCGGCGCCGGTGTCGGGCGACAGCGTGCCTTCGATCTGGAAAATGATCCGGGTGCCGCCGCCCAGGTCTTCGCTGCCGTTAAAACCCAGCACCGAGCGATTATTGCTCAGCCGCGAGACGCGGGCGCCGTCGTTTTGCAGGCTTTCCAGGCCCACATTCAGGCGGCCGTAGATCTGGACATTGCTTTGGGCGTAGGCGCCGCTGCAGGCGACGGCGAGGAGGACGGGGAGAATCTTGCGCATGGTTGCCGGGTTCCTATTGTTGTTACGGTGCGAGCCGCTTATTATTCCATCCCCATCTTTCTTTCGACACGACCATAAGTATGAGTAACGACTACCACGATGCAGATGACGGCGATGCATTGGTGCAAGAGGATCGCCTGTGGCAGGGCAACGGCTGGACCGCGCGCGTGATCAAAAACGAGGACGACGACGGCTGGGCCGTGGCGATGATCAAGGACGGCGAGCCGGAGCCGGCGCTGGTCGGGCCGTGGACCATGGGCCGCGACAAGAAGAATCCCAAGCCGCTGGACGTCAACGCCTTCAACACGCTGGTCAAGACCGCCAACGAGGTGATCCGCCGCCACGAGCAGCAGCTGCACGCCCAGCTGCACAAGAACGTCAGCGTCGGCACCGACGACGGCCCGGTCAAAGTCTGCCTGGACATCACGCCCGACGAGGACGATCCCTACGCCACGCTGACCGCGTTCGACCAGTACGGCGAGGAGCTGGCCAGCGTCCGCGTCGCCCCGACGTTCAAGCTGAGCGTCACCAGCGCCTCCAGCTGGATCGACAACGGCTACAAAAAGCCGTGAAATGCTATGGGCGGTTTCCCGCCGGAGTGCTAGTATTTCCTGTGCGCATGTTTCGTGGCAATAAAACATAGGAAAACCGATGGAAAGTCGTCTCTCCCGGCTGGAAGCCGTTCAAACCGTGCTGCTCGAAATCGGGCAGAAATCCAGCAGCTGTACCGATATCAGCGAGTTCCTGCAGGCCGTGCATGCGGCGCTGGGCCGCATCATGTACGCGGCCAATTTCTTCGTTGCGCTGAGCAACCAGGACGGCCCGGCCAACCTGGTGCGCTTCGTCTACTTCGTCGATGAGGTGGACGAGCCGCCGAGCCGCGAGGAGCTGTTCGAGCTGGTGCCGGGCGAGTCGCCGACCGAGGCGGTGATCCGGGCGCGCGAGGCGATCGTCATGACCGCCGCCGAGCACGTCTCCAAGCGCGAGGACAACGCCGGCTTCGGCATCGGCACCATCGCCGAGCACTGGATGGGTTGCCCGCTGCTGGACCAGAACCACCAGGTGCTGGGCGCGGTGGTGATCCAGAGCTACGACAAGGAGCACACGTTCAGCGAGGAAGACCAGGCGCTGTTCAAGCTGATCGCCAACCACGTGTCGAGCGCCTTGCAGGGCTTGCAGAGCGTCGACCGGCTGGAACGCGCCGTGCACGAGCGCACGGCGCAATTGCAGCACGAGGTGGCCGAGCGCCGGCGCGCGGAAAACATCCAGCGCGCGCTGTACGAGCTGGCCAACCTGTCGGCCACCGCCACCGGCGGCAGCCGCCTGAATATGCGGCTGCACCAGATCATCAGCGAGCTGGTGCCGGCCAAGAATTTCCTGATGGCGCTGTACCACCCGGACACGCAGGAAATCAGCATCCCGTATTTCGTCGACGAGAAGGACGAGCTGGTGCCGGTCAAGCGTTTCGACTACGGCATCGGCATGTCCTCGTACATCCTGCAACGCAAGCAGGCGATGCTGCTGGACCGCGCCGGCTTCCAGGCGCTGGTCGACAGCGGCGAGATGGCGCACCCGCTGGGCAATGTCGAGATTTGCAGTTGGATGGGCGCGCCGATGCTGCTGGGCGACCATGCCTACGGCGTCATCATCGTGCAAAGCTACGACGACACGGTGCACTACACCCAGGCCGACCTGGATATCCTGGCCTTCATGGCCAGCCACGTGGCGGTGGCGATCGCCCGCATGCAGGCCGACCGCCAGATCCGCCAGGCCAAGGAAACGCTGGAGCAGCAGAACGCCGCGCTGGAGAGCGCGCTGACCTCGCTGAAAGATGCGCAGGGCGAGCTGGTGCGGCAGGAGAAGCTGGCCTCGCTGGGGCGGCTGGTGGCCGGCGTGGCGCACGAGATCAACACGCCGCTGGGCATTTGCGTCACCGCCACCAGCCATCTGGTGGAGGAGCTGAAGCTGACCCGCGAAGACCTGGCCAACGGCGCCCTCGATGAGGACGGCCTGAACCAGTTCTTCGACATCATCGACCAGTCGCTCAAGATCATGACCACCAACACCCAGCGCGCGGCCGCGCTGGTGCGCAGCTTCAAGCAGGTGGCGGTCGATCAGTCGTCCGACGATATCCGCAGCTTCAACCTGCGCAAGTATCTGGACGAGGTGCTGCTGTCGCTACAGCCCAAGCTCAAGGGCAAGCCGATCCAGATCGAGATCGATTGCGACGAGCATATCAACATGGCCAGCTTCCCCGGCGCGATTTCGCAGATCGTCACCAATATGGTGGTCAATTCGCTGGTGCACGGTTTCGAGGAAGGCCAGAACGGCAAGATCAAGATCACCGGCAAGGTCGAGGGCGACTACGTCGAGTTCGACTACAGCGACGACGGCGTCGGCATGGACAGCGCCACGCTGGCGCAGCTGTTCGACCCGTTCTTCACCACCAAGCGCGGCTCCGGCGGCAGCGGCCTCGGCGCGCACATCCTGTACAACCTGGTGACGGGCGCGCTGGGCGGCACCGTCAAGGTGGTCAGCGCGCCGGGCATGGGCTTGCACTACAAACTGCGCTTTCCCAAGATCAAGCGCAAATAGGTTTATTTGACGGTGGCGGCCGCTTCTTCGATCAGCGTCGCCACCTCGGCCGGATGCGAGGTCATCACCACGTGCGAAGCGCCGTCGATGACCACGGTTTTCTTGGCATTGGCGCGCTTGGCCATGAAGTCCTGCGAGGCGGCCGGGATATTCTTGTCAGCCTTGCCATAGATGAACCACGACGGGATGGTTTTCCACGCCGGCGCCGGCGACGCTTCGTTCAGCGCCGCGTCGGTGATCGGGCGCTGGCCGGCCGCCATCAGGCGCGCCTTGGCTTCCGGCACGTCGGCAGCGAACTGATTGTGAAATTTGCCCTGCTGGATGTAAAGATCTTTGCCGCCGTCGGCCAGCGCCACCGGTGGCGCCAGCGCCGGGCCCAGCGTGCTGCCCGGGAACTTGCCCGACAGGCCAACCGCCGTTTCGCCGCTGTCCGGCGCGAACGCGGCCACGTAGACCAGCGCCTTGACGTTGCCGGCGCCGGTGGCGGCGGCGCTGATCACCGAGCCGCCGTACGAGTGGCCGACCAGCACCACCGGCCCGCTGACGCTTTTCACCACCGAGGCCACCGAGGCGGCGTCGCTCTTGACGCTGCGCAGGGGATTGGCGGCGCCGATGACGGTGTAGCCGTCTTTTTCCAGTTTGGCAATCACGCCGTCCCAGCTGGACGAGTCGGCGAAGGCGCCGTGCACCAGCACCACGGTGGGCTTGGCGGCGGCGAAGGCGGCAGGGGCGGCCAGCGCGCCGGCGAGCAGGGCGGCGCTGAGGCTGAAACGGGCAACAGAGGTTTTCATGGCAAATCCTTTCAGGTAGAGAATGCCGATACTAGCAATGGCGGCCGCGGTTTTTACCCCTCCTAAGGCCAGCCTCGACTTTTGGCAGAGGCGGCCTGCTGTTTAACAAAACAGCAGCATCCGTCGCCTGTATCGGTAGACGAAGCTTTTTTTGCGAGACTAGACCATGCTCTCCGTATCGACCAATTTCTCCGCCAGCACCGATGCTTACATGGAGCTGTTGCAAAAGCAGATGGAAACCGCCCGGAAAAACGCCGAGGTGATCGACCGCCTGTCGACCCGCGTCGACCAGGATCAGAAAGCCCAGGCGCGCCAGCGTGTCGAGGAAATCAAGAAGGAAATCGAAGCGCTGCGCAAGATGCTGATGCTGTTCGGCGGCAAGGACGCCAAGGCGGTGTTGCAACAATTAAAACATCTTGCCAGCCAGCTGAAGCAGGCGGCCGGCGTGCTGAAGGCGTCGACTGAAACCGGGCTGCCGGATGTCACCAGCGCCGCCACCGATGTGCCGGCCGGGACCGAGGCGCCGCCCGCCGAGAGCGAGACGGCCGACGAGTATGCGGAAGGGCGTAATGCCTATGCCGAGCAGCAGGCGTCGGCGGATGCCGAGGCGGCCGGTGTGCAACTGCCGGTGCCGCGCGTCGACACCCAGCGCGCGCAAGACGAGAAAGAGCTGGAGCTGGTCACCCGCGCGCTCAAGTCGCTGCGTGCGACGGTTGAGCATATGGTCAAAAAGCAGGAAGTCGAAGCCCGCCGCTGACCACCCCCGTCATTCCCGCGTAGGCGGGAATCCATGCTGAGTATGCTGCACGCTGTCTATGGATTCCCGCCTGCGCGGGAATGACGGATCACTTGCAGGCCTTGCTGACTTCCACCTCCCAATCCACGCCCGATTCGATCTTGTTTTTGGCCGCGTAGTTGCCCTGGTTGAGCGCAACCGCCACATCCAGCAGACTATTCAGATACACCACCGGCTTACCCTTGGCCACGCCGCCAAAAGTGTGCTCAAACGGCGCCACCACGGTATTCACCAGCTTCTTGTTATGGAAAAAGCGCACCTGCACCAGGTCGTGCTCCTTCACCCCCAGCTGCTCGAACAGCGACTTGGGAATATTGGTCCAGACGTTGCCGTATTTGCTGTCCAGCACAGGAATGATGCCACGCAGCTTGCCGTCGCCGAGCGCGGCCTTCTGGTAATCAATCTTAATCACCGACTCGCTCGGCAACACCGGGCCCACCTGCTCGTAGGTGATGGCGCCGGAAGCCAGGCGGGCGCCGACATAAGCGTACACATCGCGGCCATGGAAGGTATACGATTCGCCCGAGCCGGCCAGGCGGTTGCGCGACTCGTCGATCTCGCGCAGCTCGGCCACGCCGTCGCGTTCGGCGATCAGCGTGAACTGGCCGTTGTCCGGGCCGACGAAGTAGCGGCCGGCCTTGGTCTTCAGCACCACCGACTTGCGCGTGGTGCCCACACCCGGATCGATCACCGACACAAACACCGTGCCTTGCGGCCAGTAGTTCGCCGTCTGGAACAGGCGGTAGCCGCCGACCCAGATATCGTAGTCGGGAATGTTGTGGGTCAGGTCGGCCACGGTCAGGCCGGCGTCCACGCCGTAGGCGACGCCGCGCATGGCCGAGACGGCGCCGTCCGAGGTGCCGAAGTCGGTTTGCAGCACCAGCGCATTTTTAGCGGCGAAGGCCGGCGCGGCCAGGGCGGCGCTCAGGCTGAGGGCGATCAACAGTTTTTTCATGGTGTCCTTCAGAAGGTGTAGCGGGCGCGGGCATAGAAGTATGCGCCGTTCACGCCGATGGGATTGATGAAGTTGTAGGGCAGGGCGCCGCCGTAGGTGGCGTTGTTGGTTTCGCGCACGCGCTGCGGGTAGCGGTCGAGGATGTTGTCGGCGCCCAGCGACAGCGTCAGCTGCCGGGTCGGCTTGTACTGCGCCTCCAGGTCCAGCGTCCACACGGCGCCGAAACGCTGGGCGTGGACGCCGTCGATGACTTCGGCATCCTCGTCATACGAGAAATCCTTCAGCGGGCCGAAGCGCGTGGCGCGCGCCAGCAGGCCCCATTGCGCCGCCTGCCAGTCGGCGCCGAGCACCAGCTTGTTCTTCGGCGAGGCGTTGCGGATGCGGAACAGGCTGGTGTCGGTCAGCACCGTCAGCGCCGGGTCGATCCGCGCCAGCGCGGCCGAGCTTTGGTGCACGGCGTCGATGCGCGTCTTGTTCAGGTTGAGTGCGGCGCTCAGGTTCAGCTTGCCGCCGGCGGCGGACAGGTCGTGGTTCAGCACCGCGTCGAGGCCGGTGGTGGTGGTGTCGAGCAGGTTGGCCAGGTAGGCCACCGACTGGATGTCGCTGCGGCCGATGCCGGCCAGGTAGGCGGTGGCGGCATCGCTTTGCAGGTCGCTGGTGCGGGTGATGCGGTCCTTGATCCTGATGCGGTAGCCGTCCAGCGTGACGCTGGTGTTGCGGGCCGGCTTCCACGCCAGCCCCAGCGACAGGTTGGTGGATTTTTCCGGCTTCAGGTCCTGCGCGCCGAACGCGCGCGCCAGCGCATCGCTGGCCGGCAGCAGCGAGGCGGTCTGCAAGCCGCTGCCGTCGCTGTTGAAGTTGAGCGTGGAGAAGCGGAAGCCGGTCTGCACCAGCGCCGGCGCGCGGAAACTGTTCGACAGCGAGCCGCGCAGCAGGAACTGCTCGGTGAACTTGTAGCGCGCCGACAGCTTGCCGGTGCTGGCGCTGCCGAAATCGCTGTAGTCCGAGTAGCGCGCGGCGGCGCCGACCAGCAGCTGCTGGCTGATGTCGCTTTCGATGTCGGCGTAGACCGACTTGATATGGCGGCTGCCGTCGAACGCATCCTGCGGCCGCAGGCCGGGACCGGCTTGCGCGCCCGGCGGCGCGTCGGTGATGGGGCCTGCGGCGTAGGAGGCGGCGTCGCCCGGCGAGCTGGTGTAGGTCTCGCGCACGTACTCGGCGCCGATCGCCAGGTTGACCGGCACGCCGAGGTTCAGCTCGCGCGTGAGGTCGGCATTGACGGCGTTCTGCCGGTAGTCGAACGAGGCCAGGTGGAAGCTGGTCGGGCTTTGCGCGCCCAGCGAGGCGTTCAGCGAGTTGCTGACATCGTAGTCGAACTTGTTGCCGCCGTGGCGCGCGCTCAGGTCCCAGTGCCAGCCGCCGCTGGCGACGCGCACGCCGGCCACGATGCTGAGGTCGGTGGAATCGCCGTGCGTGACCGGGCGGTAGCCGTTCGGGTACACCGACTCCACGTTCGACGGGTCGCCCGGATAGCGGAAGTAGGCGCTGCCGTCCGACTTGCGCTGGTTGGCGGTGGCGAAGGAGTAGGCGTCGATGCCGTCGCCCAGTGGCAGCAGCGCGTTGTAGAAGGCGTAGTTGTTGTGCGATGACGAGTCGCCGGATTTGAACACCACCTTGCCGTCCAGCGCCTGATCGGCCGGCGTGTAGTTCCACGAGGTCCAGCCGGCGTCGCTGTAGCCGGCGCGCTGGGTCGGGTTGCGGCTGCGGCTTTCGGCGCCGAAGCGCAGGAAGCCGGCGTCGCCCAGCGGCACGCCGTAGTCGGCGTTGACGATCTTGGTCTGGCCGTCGGTCTTGCTATCGTTGGTCGGCTTGAAGTCGGTGTGGTTGGCGCCATAGCTGACCGAGGCCGAGCCGCCGGTGCGCTGCTGCTTGAGCACGATGTTGATGACGCCGGCCACCGCGTCGCTGCCGTATTGCGCGCCGGCGCCGTCGCGCAGGATTTCGATGTGGTCGATGGCGCCCGGCGGAATCGCGTTGACGTCGACCGGCACCGTGCCGGCGAAGCTGCTTTCGGTGTCGAGCACGGCGCTGGCGTGGCGGCGCTTGCCGTTGATCAGCACCAGCACCTGGTCCGGCGCCAGGCCGCGCAATTGCACCCCGCGCACGGAGTCGGCGGCGCCGCTCGATTCGATGCGCGGGAAGTTGATCGACGGCGCCAGCGCTTGCAGGGCCGCGCCCACTTCACCGCTGGACAGCGCGTTCTCGACCTCGCGCGCGCCGAAGCGGTCGATCGGCACGGCGGAGTCGAATACGGTGCGGTTGCGCGCGCGCGAGCCGACCACCGTGACCTGGTCGATGGCGGCGGCCGCGTCGCCGCTGGTTGGCGTGTCTTGGGCCTGGGCGAGGGCGGCTGGCAGCGCGGCCAGTGCCAGCAGGGGCGGGAGCAGGTGTTTGTGCATCGTGGTTTCCTTGCGTGGTCTGAGGAGGCAGACCACGATCTTACGAGCAAGGAAATCTAGTTCCTACGAACAATTGCTAATATGCTTATGCACCCCGTCGTCCCCGCGCAGGCGGGGACCCATGCTGCATTGGCTCCGCCGGCGCTCCATGGATTCCCGCCTGCGCGGGAATGACGGCGGGGGCGGGGGGCTTAGTCTGGCAGACGCTCGTTGATCGCCAGCGCCTTATCAATATTCTTGATCAGCAGATCGACATACAGCGGATCGAGGTGGTGGCCGGACACCTCGCGCAGGTGTTCGATCACCTTTTCGATCGGCCACGCCTCCTTGTAGCAGCGCTTGTGCATCAGCGCGTCGAACACATCGGCCACGGCGACGATGCGCGCGTACAGGTGGATATTCTCGCCCTTCAGGCCCTGCGGATAGCCGCTGCCGTCGTACTTCTCGTGGTGCTGGTGGGCGATGACGGCGGCCGCCTTCAGGATCGGGCGTTGCGAGCCGTCCAGGATCGACAGGCCGACCGCCGGGTGCTGCTTCATGATTTCCCACTCGGCCGCGTCGAGCTTGCCCGGCTTGAGCAGCACCGCGTCCGGCGTGGCGATCTTGCCGATGTCATGCATCGGCGCCGCGTGGTGCAGCACCGCCACTTCGTCTTCCGGCAGGCCGGCTTCCTGCGCCAGCAGATGGCACACCTCGGCCATGCGGCGCACGTGGTTGCCGGCTTCGTTCGAGCGCGACTCGACCACGTCGCCGAGGCGCATGATCAGCTCGGCCTGGGTGTCGGTGATTTCCTGGTTCAGCAGGATGTTGTCGAAGGCGATGGCGACGCCGGAGCAGAACACCTCCAGCAGCTTGGTGTCGATTTCCGAAATTTCTTCGACGCCCTTGAGCACCAGCAGCGACGCCTTGCCGCTGGCGTTGGGGAAGTAGCCGATGTAGGTATCGCCTTCGACGCGCGAAATCTTGTTGCTCTTGGCGGCGTCGATCTGCGCCAGCACCTCGGTGGACAGCAGCGTGCCGTCCTCGTCGCCGATCTTGGCCAGGATTTCGTAATCGTTCTCGCCGCTGATGGCGGTGGCGCCGCGCAGGCGCAGCAGCATGCTGTGTTCCAGGCGCAGCAGCGCCACCACCTGTTGCAGCAGGCCGTTGGCGAAGTCCTTCAGGTTGCGCTGGCGGAAAATGTGCGAGGAGGCGGCAATCACGCGCTCCAGGCCTTCGCGGTAGTTGATCTGGGCGCGGTGCGCTTCCTCCACCTTCATGATGTCGCGGTAGGCGCGCAGCGCGGCGAAGGTGGTGGTGAACAGCTTGGTGCGGTCGAGTTCGGTCTTCTCTTTGTAATCGTTGATGTCGTAGTTGACGATCACGCGCTCTTCCGGCGCCTGGCCGGGCTGGCCGGTGCGCAGCACGATGCGGGTGAACTGGTTGTCCAGGTCTTCGCGCATCCAGCGCGCCACTTCCAGGCCGCTGTCCTCCTTTTCCATCACCACGTCGAGGAACACCAGCGCGATGTCCTGCTCGCGCGCCAGCACTTCCTTGGCTTCGGCGCCGCTGTAGGCGTGGACGAAGCTGAGGGCGCGGCCGTCGAGGCGGAAACGGCTCAACGTCAGTTTGGTGATGTCATGAATATCCGGTTCGTCGTCGACCAACAGGACTTTCCACGGCGCTAACTTGGGCGAGGCAGAAGACAAAAAAGACATATGAACAATTTCCGCAGTTATTTCAGCTGAATGACACCTGATTGTAGTCTTACCCACAGCCATTAACAACAGGCAATAAAAATTCCTGTTGCCCTACACAACACTTGCAAGCCGCGCGGTGAAATGCTCACACAACAATACTTCGTTTTTGGCAATATTGCTATCTTAAAACAAAGATTTTTGTAAATTCGCGACGGCCGTGGCGAATAACTCGGCGCTCATTTGCTCACGGCGCCGCCACGCTGAGGAGGCGGTCGTCGCCGGTTTTCGGTGTGCCGCGGCCGTCGGTGTTATTGGTCAGCAGGTACAGCCGGCCGTCGGGGGCGACCACGACATCGCGCAGGCGGCCGTATTCGCGCACGTAGAACTCGCTTGAGGTGCCGGTGGCCACCAGCGGCACCTTGCGCAGCCGCTCGCCGCGCAGGTTGGCGATGTAGATATTGGCGCCGCTGACGGCGATCGCGCTCGGGCTGGCGTCCGAGGTCGGCCATTGCTGTAGCGGATCGGTGTATTTGCTGTTGCCGGCCTTGCCCTCGACGTCGGGCCAGCCGTAGTTGGCGCCGGCCTTGATCTGGTTCAGCTCGTCCCAGGTGTTCTGGCCGAACTCGGACGCGTACATGGCGCCGTCGGCCGCCCAGGCCAGGCCCTGCACATTGCGGTGGCCATAGCTGTAGACGTAGGAGCCGCTGAAGGGATTGTCGGCCGGCACGCGGCCATCGGGCGTCAGGCGCAGGATTTTGCCGCCGAGCGAGGCCAGGTCTTGCGAGCGGCTGGTGGCGCCGGCGTCGCCGGTGGCCGCGTACAGCATGCCGTCGGGGCCGAAGGCGATGCGCCCGCCATTGTGGTTGCTGCCGGACGGAATGCCGCCCAGCAGGCGCTGCGCCGCGCCGATGCGGGTGGCCGTGCCGCTGCCGGTCAGCGGATAGCGTTCGATGCGGTTCTCGGCGCCGGCGCTGAAGTAGGCGTACAGGAAGTTGTCGCGCACGGCGATGCCGAGCAGGCCGCCTTCGCCGCTGCCGCTGACGCCGGCAATGGTGGCGATGGTGGTCAGCGCGCCGTCGCTGCCGACGGCGCGGATGCGCGCCGTGCCGCGCTCGCTCACCAGCGGCGTGCCGCCGTAAAACGCCACCGACCACGGAATCTGCAGGCCGGTGGCCAGCGAGGTCGGGCCCGCCGGCGTGGTTGGCGGCGGCGTGGTCGGTGGCGGCGGCAGCGTGGCCGTGCCGTCGCCGCCGCCCGAGCCGCCGCCGCAACCGGCGATGCTGAAAGCCGCCAGCGCGGCGCACATTTCTTTCAACATGGTAGTTCTCCCTGACGCTGTGTCAGCCCATTATCGGCCGCATGGCGGCGCCGCGCCGCACGGTAGGGGGCGGCGCTTCAGCGCGCGGCCAGCATCGGCCAGGCGGTTTCCGGCGCGCGCATCAGCCCGGCCAGGTAGTCGACCATCGAGGCGATCCTGGCCGACACGGTCGAATGCTGGTAGTACACGGCGTGCACCGGCTTGAGCCGTTCCTCGGTCAGCTGCGGCAGTACCGGCACCAGCCGGCCCTCCGCCACATCGACGGCGGACATGAAGTCGGAGGTGCAGATGATGCCCATGCCCTGCAACGCCAGCTGGCGCAGCGTCTCGCCGCTGGACGCCTGCAGCGTTGGCCGGATTTGCAGCAGCTTGCCGTCGGCCTGGCGCAGCGGCCACAGGTTGAGAATCTCCGGCTCGCTGAAGCCGAGCAGTTCATGCCGCGCCAGGTCGGCCAGCTGGTGCGGCACGCCGCGCCGGCTCAGGTAGGCCGGGCTGGCCATCAGCCGCACGCGCGAATGGCCGAGCAGGCGGCTGTACAGTGTCGAGTCCTTCAGCTCGCCGATGCGGATGGCGAGGTCGACGCGCCGCTCCAGCAGGTCGATATAGCCCTCGTTGCTGCTGAGGGTGAGTTCCACCTGCGGATGCAGCGCATGGTAGCCCGGCATCAGCGGCACCAGCACGTGCAGCATGAAGGGCGTGACCGCGTCCACCCGCAGCGGGCCGGACAACTGGCCGCGGCGCGTCATCACGCGGTCTTCCGCCACCCGCACCGACTCCAGGACGGTGCGCGCGTCCTGCACGAAGTCGCGGCCTTCCTCGGTGAGATCGAGGCGGCGCGTGGTGCGGCGCAGCAGCGTGGTATGCAGCTTGTCTTCGAGCCGCGCCAGCAGGCGGCTGACGGTGGAGACTGGCTGCCCCAGGTGCTCGGCGGCGGCCGTCAGCGAGCCGCTGTCGACGACCGCCAGAAACACGGTCAGTTCATCCAGTGCGAGTTTCATTTTCCCGTTTCGTGCAAAAGTATTTTGAGGATTATGCGCTTTATCCGGGAAAGTGGCAGGGGCATAATGCTTCAACTATGAATAAACACACACACTCCTCCGCGCTGCCACTGCTTGCACTGGCGATAGGCGCATTCGGTATCGGCACCACGGAATTCGGGCCGATGGGCATGTTGTTGACGATTGCACAGGGCGTCAGCGTCTCGATTCCGACGGCTGGCCTGCTGGTGTCGGCGTATGCGATCGGCGTCACCATCGGCGCGCCGGTCATGACCCTGCTGCTGGCGCGCTGGCCGCGCCGCAAGGCCTTGATCGCGCTGATGGCGATTTTCACCATCGGCAATATCCTGTCGGCGCTGGCGCCGGGCTACGCCAGCCTGATGGTGGCGCGCGTCGTCACCAGCCTGACGCACGGCGCCTTCTTCGGCATCGGCTCGGTGGTGGCGGCCAGCCTGGTGCCGCGCGACAAGCAGGCCAGCGCGGTGGCCACCATGTTCCTCGGCCTGACCATCGCCAACATCGGCGGCGTGCCGGCCGCCACCTGGGTCAGCGACACGCTGGGCTGGCGCGAATCGTTCGGCGCCATCAGCGCGCTGGGCCTGCTGGCGATGACGGCGCTGGCGATGTTCCTGCCGCAGGGCAGCGCCGGCGCCGCGCCGGATGTGCGCAGGGAATTGAAAGTGCTGCTGCGCCCGGTGGTGTTGCAAGGCTTGCTGACCACGGTGCTGGCCTCGGGCGCGACGTTTGCGTTGTATACCTATATCAATCCGGCGCTGAAGACTTTTACGCATGCTTCGCCGGGCTTCATCACCGCCATGCTGGCGCTGATCGGCATCGGCTTCACGATCGGTAACGCGGTCGGCGGCAAGCTGGCCGACTGGTCGATCGACAAGACGCTGGTCGGCTTCCTGGTGCTGGAGGCGGCGACCATGATCGCCTTCCCGTGGCTGGCGCAGACGCAATTGGGCGCCGCCGCCGGCCTGCTGCTGTGGGGCATCGCCGCCTTTGCGCTGGTGCCGCCGGTGCAGATGCGCGTGATGCGCGCTGCTACCGAGGCGCCGGGGCTGGCGTCGTCGGTGAATATCGGGGCTTTCAACCTCGGCAACGCCATCGGCGCGGCGGCCGGCGCGCTGGTGCTCAACGCTAACCTTGGCTATGCGGCCGTGATGTACGCCGGGGCCGGACTGACGGTGCTGGCGCTGGTGCTGGTGGTGGTGTCGGCTAGCACGTCGGCGCGCGGTTGCGCTGACGCGGCGGTCTGATCGGGCGCCGCCACCGGTAGCCGGCAAACTGGCCTTTCCCCTCCTCGTCATTCCCGCGCAGGCGGGAATCCATGCTTCGCTTGCCGCGCGACGCCGTATGGGTTCCCGCCTTCGCGGGAACGACGAAGGTTGTGGTGGTGGTCGCCGCGCCGCGGTCGTTTCCATGCCTCCGAATACGCATTCTGGGCCGGATTTTTAACGGTCTATCGCAAACCGGCTCAGCTGGCGCGTGAACATCCTATTGTTGAGCTTTTTGGATGGAAACGCATGAAAACACGCTTAGCCCACATATTGTCCGCCAGCGCCATGCTGGTCTGCGTCACCGCCCAGGCGACGCCCGACGAGAGTCAACTGGTCACCCTGGTGCAGCGCCACGCACAGGCGCAAAGCACGTTTGATCAGGCGACACTCAAGGCTGTCACCGCAGAGGACTATGTCGAGATTTCACCGGTGGGCGAGGTCGATAGCCGCGCCAAAATGCTGTCGTTCTACACGCCGGAGCAGAAACGGCCTGCGCCGCAGTTGCAGGTGGATGAAACCGTGGTGCGCCGGTCCGGCGACACGGCATTGATTTCGGCGCGGCTGTCCTACACCATCAACCAGGATGGCGCACCGCGTGGCTTCGCATTACGCGCGGGCTATGCCGCCCGCCTGATCGATCAACAATGGCTGCTGGTGTCGGCGCAGTACACCGCCATCCGTCCGGCGAAAAAGTAGCCATGCGCAGGCTATTGGTCGGGATCGGGATGGTCCTCATCACCCTGCGCGCCGGTGCGCAGGCCGCCACAGCTACGCTGGACCAATTGGTGTCTGCCTACGCCGAGCGGCGCGGATTCAGCGGCGTGGTGCTGGTTGCGCGCGACGGCAAGCTGCTATATCACGCAGCGTTTGGCTTGGCGCAAGCGGGATGGAATACGCCGATGGGTACGGACGCGGTGTTCCGCGTAGGATCGCTCAGCAAGCCGATGACCGCGACGCTGGTGATGCGGCTGGCGGAACTGGGCCGCATAGACCTGGACCAGAGCGTCGACGCGTATCTGCCCGAATTATATAAGGGCACCGAGGCCGGCCGCATCACGGTGCGGCAGTTGTTGGCACACACCTCCGGCCTGGCTGATGTGGCGCCGCGCTATACCGACCCGTTCTGGACCAGCGCCGCCCGGCGCCGCTACACGCCGACGGAGTTCGCCCGCGAGTGGATACCCGGAAAGCTGGCCAGCGCGCCGGGTGTCTGGCGCTACAATAACAACGGCTATTTCCTGCTTGGCCTGATTATCGAGGCGAGCACCGGCAACAGCTATGCCGACAACCTGCGGCAGCACATTCTGCAACCGGCGGACATGGACCACAGCGGCGTGTTCGACGGTCGGACGATCCTGCCGAAGCTGGCGCAAGGCACGGTGCAGGCCGATGACGGCACGCGCGAGTTGCCGCAGTATATTGATCCATCCGTGTCCTACGCCGCCGCCGGGGTGTATTCGACGGCGCTCGACCTGCTGCGCTTCGACCGGGCGCTGGCCGACGGCCGCCTGCTCGGACCGGCGGCGCAGCGCCAGATGTTGACCGACCTTGGCAACCACTATGGCTACGGCTGGAACGTCGATGACTGGTCGGTGGCGGGTGGCCCGGCGCGGCCGGTGGTATCGCACACCGGCAGCGTGCCGGGCTATCAGAGCATGCTGGTGCGCTCTCTGTCCGACGCTGTCACCATCATCATTCTCGACAATGCATGGCGCGGGCAAGTGGTGGTGGCAATGGCGCGCGACATCGCCGACCAGCTCCATGGCAAGCCGGTGGCGCTGCCCAAACGTAGCCTGAGCGATGCGTTGACGCCGGTCCTCTACAAGCACGGTCTGGACGCCATGGGTGCCGCGTATGCCCGGCTGCGCGCTGGCGATGATTATGATGTCAGCGAAGCGGCCTTGAACGCCTTCGGCTACAGCCTGTTGCGCAAGCAGCAGGTGGCTGCGGCGGTGCAGGTGCTGCGCTGGAATGCGCAGGCGTATCCGGCCAGCCCGAATGTGCACGACAGCCTGGCCGAGGCCTTACTGGCGGCCGGCGATATCGACGGCGCGCGTGCCGGCTATGCCCAAGTGCTGGCGCTCGATCCGGCCAACCGCCACGCGGCCGAAGCATTGGAAAAGCTGCGGCGCACCGTTCCTGATCATCCGCCCGAACGCTGATGGGCTATTGCGGTTCAATGTGGGCTTCGAGCATTTCGCGCCGGGCGGGCGCGGTGGCATCGCCTGCCGCGCGCAGTTTGGCGAACGCCTGCATCAGGCTAACCGGCATGTGCGTGGTGCGCAGGCGCAGCAGAAAACCGATCCATTCCAGATCGGACGGGGCGTAGCGCCGCTGTCCGCCGCTGCCACGGCCAACCGGGGCGATCAGGCCGATACGTTCGTAATAGCGCAGCGTGTGGGCCGTGAGGCCAGTGCGCTCGGAAAGCCGGCGTAGACTGCCATTTGCAGGATGACCTCCACAATTTCTTCCGGCTTGCAGCCGACATTGAGCGCGCCCTCGATATGCACCTTGAGTTGCGGCTGGGCGTTGCCCGGCGCGGTGAGGGCGGAGATCGTGGTCAGCTCGCGCGTGCAGGGCGGCAGGGCGGGGCGGGGAAACACGTCGCCGTAGGCAAACTCGATGATCCAGTCGCCCAGTGCCGGAGCGATGTCCGCCAGTCCGTCCACCACCTTGCGTCCGGCTTCGCCGGTGATGGCGACGACGCCGGCCATGCCGCGCGTGCGTCGTTCGCTGGTCTCTGTGGTAGCGGCCGTGGTCGGAGCCGCCGCTACGATGCTGGCGGCCAGCCAGCCGGTTGATAGCAAGATACGTTTCAATCCCAAGGTTGCACTCCTTCGCGGTTAGTCAGGTGCGCAGGCTAAGGCTTCGAGTGCACTCCAAGTCAAGCGAAAAAAACCCGCAGGCAGCGGCTGCTGCGTGCGGGCTTTCAGGGCGGGACGGACTTAGAAGGTCAGCGCCGGGAAGCCGGTGATGTAGCCGACCGCCGCGCCGTAGCGGTCGCGGTAGTTGGCGCGGATCAGCGGGTCGAGCGTCGCCTGCACCTTGCTGTGCACCGATTCCCAGTCGCCCGGGTGCTGGAAGTTGCTCATGATGTAGGCGAAGCCGTTGATGTCGTCCACCGCGTGCAGACCGGTCGATTCGGCGCCCGACGGCGTCGACAGGATGCGCGTCAGCGCCTTGGTGTCGACGTTGTAGGCCCACAGGAAGTTGTTGACGTGGGTGCTGCTGTCCTCGCCGACGAACAGGGTGCGCAGCTTTTCCGAGAACTTGATGTTGTCCGGGTTGGCGACCTTGTCGGCGTTGGCCTTGTTGCCCAGCGCGTCCGGCGTGGCCAGGTCTTCGCTGGTCAGCGCCGGCACGGCGGCCATGTCGACCGGCACCCATTCGCTGTTCATCGCCGCACCCGCGGTGTCGCTCTGGCCGCCCTTCATGTTCAGCGCATAGACGGCGCCGGCGCTCGGGCCCTTGATGGCGATGCCGCCCGAGCCGTTGGTCATGGCCGAGCCGATCGCGGCGATCGCCGAGTAGGCGATCTTGTCCTTGGCGTTGACGGTCGTGCCTTCCATCTTGGTGAAGCCCATGCTGCCGCCCTTGAGCGCGGCGTAGCGGTGGGTTTCCAGGAAGGCGGCGGCCTTTTCCATGCCCGGCTTGATCTTGATCCAGTTGTAGGTGCCGTTGAACGGGATCTTGGTGTAGCTGGCGTCGGCCGGGTCGGCGGTTTTCACATCCATGATGTCGGCGTTTTTCAGCTGGTCGGCCAGGGCCTTGATTTCGGCCGAGGTGGCGCTGCCCAGCTTGATCCAGCTCAGGGTGGCCGAGCCGCCGTTGTCAGTAGTCTTCTGGTTCCACTTGGCCACGTACAGCGTGCCGCTCGACAGGTCGCGCGCCTTGTCGGCGATGAACATGAACAGGCCGCCGTTGGTGGCGTCGTCGCCCATCAGCGTGGTGCGCTCGTCCGGCATCACCTGCACCAGCTCGTGCGAGATGCGGCCCAGGCAGTAGTGCTTCTTGCACGAGCCGGTGCCGTCCGGGTTGACGGTGATTTCCGGCAGGTGGCCGTAGTGGTAGGGGTTGGCCTTGGTGGCGTCGCCGTACAGGTTGAGGCTGAAGTTGGCGAACTGGGTGTTCTTGGCGATGGTGCTGGCGTCCGGCTCGTATTCTTCGCTCGACAGGTGGGTGTTCCATGGCGAACGGCTGGCGCCGCAGGTAATCCACAGGCCGTTGGCGGCGCTGGTGTCGACGTTGTGGTATTTGACCAGCGTCAGCGCGCCGGTGGTCTTGTCCTGGTCCAGCGTCAGCACGGCGATCGGCGACGGCAGCATGCCGTACACCGAATCGCCCTTGGCGTTGCGGGTCGTGTATTCAAACTGCACCACGGCGAACACGGCGTTGCCCTTGATGCCGCTGACGGTCGGCGCAGCCAGTTTCAGCAGCGAGGTGCCGTCCGGCGAGTCGGAGAAGAACTGGCGCGAGTTGGCGTCGGTCTTGTCGAGGATGGGCTGGTTGTTGATGTCCCAGTAGCCGCCGGCCAGGATGGTGCCGCCGCTGCCGTTGGGCACTTGCGCGCCGGTGATGAAGAAGGTCTGGTAGGCCAGGTTGTACGGCACGGTCCTGCCGTCCGAGTACAGCGCCTGCATGGCCGAGGCGACCGTGGTGGTGGCCATTTTCGGCGCGTCGGCCAGCGTCGGCGCCGCCATGCCGGAGAAGCTCACCGACATCAGCTGGGCCGGCGCGTTGGCGCTGTCGCCGCCACCGCAGGCCGACAGCAGGGCGGCGGCGGCGCTGCCGCCGGCCAGTGGCAGCAGCGGTGCGCCGGACAGGAATTTGAGAAGGCTGCGACGGGAGGAGTCAAGTTGCTCGGTCATGGTGGATTACCCTGTTGGTGATTATGGCCGTTCCATGTGCCTGGCTGGCATCATGCGAAGCAGTGGCTGGGCTTCGACGGCGGCAATCTTAGCGATCTGGTATGACAGGACTGTGACAAGCGGGCCGTCGATTGGTAACAAACTTATTCAGCGCGCGCGCCGGCCGGAAAAACGGGCTATATTGTTTGAATAGAACATTTGAAGGAGAAGCCCATGGGCCCGATGAGCAAGACCGTGCTGGCGGCGCTGGCCGCGCTGCTGGCGTCGAGCGCCGCGCTGGCGCAGGTGAGCGTCACCTACGTCAAGCCGGAGGAATTCACCGATGTGCCGCGCGGCGAATACGACCGCGAGCGCACGCTGAAGGATTTCAGCGACTATTTCGCCACGCTGGACAAGAAGCTGCCGCCGGGGCAGACGCTGAAGATCGAGGTGCTGGACATCGACCTGGCCGGTCGCCTGTATCCGCGCCGCAGCGGCGACGATATCCGCGTCATGACCGGCGGCGCCGACTGGCCGCGCGTGCACCTGCGCTACACGCTGGAGGAAAACGGCCAGGTGTTGCGCAGCGGCGAGGAGCAGCTGTCGAATATGAACTACCAGTGGAGCCGCACCGGCTATTTCGACAACGATCCGATGCGCTATGAGAAGCAGATGCTGGACGACTGGTTCAAGAAAACCATCGTGCCGCAACTGGCCCAGAAATAGCACCGTCGTTCCCGCGCAGGCGGGAACCCATGGGGCGCTGGTGCAGCCAGCTCGGCATGGATTCCCGCCTGCGCGGGAATGACGGGGAGGGGCGCGGGTGACGGGGAAGGGCGCGGGTGACGGGAGGGGGCGCGGGTGACGGGCGGTCAGTCCAGCCGGTTCACCTTCGGAAACTTGGCCAGGAACTCCGGCGGCATCGGCGTCACCTGGCTGGTCTTGTAGTTGAAGAAAACAAAGCCATACTTGGCCAGCGCCACCAGCTTGCCGTCGCGCGGGCGGCTGATGCGGAACACGATGTCGCCGCCATACTGGTTGAAATCCGTCACCCCCACCTCGAACACCAGCTGGTCGCGCGCGTGCGCCTCGGCCTTGTAGGTGGTGGCCAGGTCGGTGACGATGATGCCCAGCCCCTCCGGGCCGGTTTCCTGCAAGCCATACTCGAACAGAAAGCGCGCGCGCGCCTCGGAAATCATCGAGATCATCGAATCGTTGCCGAGGTGGTTGGCGCCGTTGATGTCGGTCACGCGCACCGTCAGCTGGGTCGAAAAGATGAACAGCTCGTCGGCAAAATCCAGCTTCAGGCGCGCCATCGGACCCTCCTTACAACTGTTCGCTGAGGAATACCAGCGAGTTGCCGTGCGCCTCGGCGGCGGCGCGCTGATGGTAGGACGCGCGGTGGTTGCAGTTGAAGCCGTGTTCGGCGCCGGCGTAGACATGGATTTCCACCTGCTCGTTGCTGTCGAACGCTTCGGCGATGCTGGTCACGGCCTCGGTCGGGATGTGGTCGTCCTGGGCGCCGAAGTGCATCAGCACCGGCACCTTGATTTCCGGCGCGCGCTGCAGCGCGTTCTGGATGCCGCCGCCGTAGTAGGCGATGGCGGCGTCGACCAGGCCGTTGGCGGCCGTGTGGTAGGACAGGCGGCCGCCGAAGCAGTAGCCGAGCGCGGCCACCCTGGCGCCACCGACCGCGTCCAGCCCGCGCAGCACCTTCAGCGTGGCGGCGATGTCCTGCTGTGCCTTGGCGAAGTCGGTGGCGTTCATCAGTTCGACGGCGCGTTTCCAGCCGGCCTCGTCGTAACCCAGCTCGATGCGGGCGCCGTCGCGCCAGAACAGGTCCGGCGCCAGCACCACGTAGCCGTCGGCCGCGTACTGGTCGGCGACGTTGCGGATGTGCTGGTTGACGCCGAAGATTTCCTGCAGCAGCACAATGCCGGGGCCCTTGCCGCCGCGCGGCGGCGACAGGTAGGCGCCGAACTTGCCGTCGGCGCTGTCAATCTCGATCCACTGGGAATTGGTTTCCATGGTTGTCCTTGTGCGGTGGTCAGAAAGCGGCCATCGTAACCTGTTTTGCCGGCGCTTGCAGCGCTGCTCAGTTATACACCTCGCGCGAATAAATTACCGGGCCGGAACGGTAGACGCCGAACACCACCGTGCCGGTGCCGCTCGGCAGGTAGCGCAGCAAGTCTTCCTTGCCGGCGTTGCGCAGCACGACGTCGGCGGCGCCGTTGCGGCCCGGCGCCGGGTTCGGCGGCGCCAGGTAGAACAGGCCGGCGCCGTAGTTGAAATATAGCTCTTCCGGCGCAGCCAGTTTCAGCACCGAGCCGGCCGGGCAGCGGCGCGTCTGGTCGCTGCTGACGTCGAGGCCGTTGCGGCAGTTGCTGAACTGGATGTAATAGTCCTTGACGCTGTTGACGGTGGCATACATCGGCGTCTTGCCCAGCTGGAATTGCGAGTTGAACACATAGGCGCTGCCGTTCCAGTACTGCGCCTTGACGGCCACCGGCACGCGGGCGTTGAGCGGGCCGCTGACGTTGGCGATGTCCATCCGGCCGCTCACCAGCGTCAGCAGCGGCTCGGCGTAGCCCTGCGAGCTGGCCTGGTCGCTGTCGACCGCGCGCACCGACAGCGTCAGCGGCGCGCCCGGCCAGGCGGCGAAATCGTAGCTGGGCAGGTTGGCCGAGGCCAGCAGCGTGCCGACGGTCTTCTTGGCGATGTCGTCATAGGTGAAGGCAAAGCGCGGCTGGACCCCGGTTTTTCCTTGCTCCAGCTGAACGCGCCCAGCGTGGCCGGATCGCCGCCGCCGGCGCCGACCGGCTGCAGCGTGATGGCGCGCGCGGCGGCGCCGACATAGTTTTTCGGCGCGATGTAATTGCCCTTGCTGTCCTTGGCGCCGATGTAGGCGTTCAGCACCAGCGCGAACGGCTGGCGCGCGTACAGGAACTTGCCGCCGCTGTTGTACGGGTTGCAGGGGTTGTTCATGCCGCCGACCAGCGCGCAGCTCATCGGCAAGGCGTCGCCCAGCGTGACGTCGAAATGGTCGGGCGCGAACACCAGGTCGACCTTGGTTTGCGGGTTGAAGCCCTCGGTGCTGTTGTCCAGATAATAGGTGCTGCGGCTGGCCAGCTTGACGGTCACCGCCAGCGTGCCGGTTTCGTCGAAGCGCCACGGGCCGTACTGGTCGTCGGTGGCGTCGGCCACGCCGTTGGCGATGCCCTTGTAGCTGCCTTGCACCACCGGGTTGTTGCCGCCGGTGGGGTCGGTCAGCACCGGCGTCGGCACGGCGAAGGTCTGCGCGTCCGGCGATTCGCGGCCGAAGTTCCTGGTCGGATTGCCGGCGGCGTTCAGCGCCGTCAGCTTGATCTTGAACGGCTCGCTGCCGCGCGCGAAGGCGGTGCTGGAAAAGTTCGGCAACGCCGCGCGCAGCGCCGACAGGCGGACCGGCTCGACCTTGATGGTGGCCGGCGCGGTGGTGAACTGCGCCGCGCCGCTGGCGCCGAGGTTGCCGCTGGTGTAGGCGGCGTTGATGCTGGTCTGGCCGACCTCGGCGTATTGCAGCGATGGCGTGGCCAGGCCGTTGCTGTCGAAAGCGAGGTTGATGTCGGTGCCGGCGCCGCCGCAGCTGACGTCGCTGCCGCCAATCCTGACCGGCTCGCTGCTGGCGTTGGCCGGCAGCGGATTCTTGTAGGCGCAGCTGAACCGGACCTTGGCGCTGGCGTTTTTCACCAGCGGCACGCAGCTGCCCAGCGGCGAGGTTTGCAGCGCCTGGATGTTGAGCTTGACGCCGGGCTTCATCGACACGTGGTCGGGCGCGCTCAGCACCAGGCCGTTGTCGCGGAAGATCATATTGCACGGCGTGCTGGCGTTGTTGGCGTTGATGCAGACGTTGGCGTTGCCGATGGCGCCGCTGACGGCCGACAGCAGCGTGCCGGCGCCGCCGGACGGCGTGGCCTCGGCCTGGCTGACGCTGCCGCTGCCGGTGCCGTTGAAGGTGACGCTGGCGCCGCCCGGCGCCAGCGTCACGGTGGTGGCGCCGGTGTAGGTGCTGCTGCAGCTGGCGTCGGCGCAGGCCTTGAGCTGCACCGTCTGCGGCTGGCAGGTCAGCGCCAGGCCGCTGTGGGTGATCTGGGTGTGGTGGGCGCCGGCCGCCGGCGGCGCCGCAGCGCGGCTGGTAGTTGGGATCGGCCTTGGTGACGCAGCTGCACAGCACGGCGCCGGGGCCGGTGCAGGTGATGGTCTGGCTGACGCTGTTGCCCCAGTCGATGAAGATGGCGTTGACCGCCGCGTTGCCGTTGATGACGGCGTTGCTGGCGCGGGTGGTGACGTTTTTGGCGCTCAGGTTGCCGTTGATGGTGGAGCCCGATTGCAGCTCGACGTCGCCGTTGATGGTGGTGGTGCCGTTGATTACCGCGCCCGAGGCGCGCATGACCAGCGAGCCGGCGTTGACGGTGCCGGTGACGGTATTGCCGCTGCCGATATCGAGCGCGCCGCTGGTGGTGATGTTGCCCTTGACGGTGGAGCTGGAGGCGTCCAGCGTCACCTTGGGCGCATTGATGTTGGCATTGACCGTGCTGCCCGAGGCCAGCTGGAAGGAGACGCTGGCGGTGACCGGGCCGTTCAGCGTGACCGGCGAGGTCGAGGTGATGGTGGTGCCGCTGATGCTGCCGCCGACCGTCAGCCCCGAGCCGAGCGCGATGGTGGTGCCGGCGGTGATGTTGCCGCCGATGCTGCCCGGCGAGTCGGTCTTGACCGAGCCGGCCGTGAGGTTGCCGCTGATCTTGATCGACGACCCGAGGTCGGCCACGCCGTTGACGGTCAGCGCGCCGTTGATGGTGGTGGAAGAGCCGGTGCTGATGCTGGCCGCGCTGACCGCGCCGTTGATGGTGGTGTTGGAGCCGAAGCTGATCGCGCCGCTGGCGCTGACGGCGCCGGTGATGGTGGTCGCGGCGCCGGCGGTGGTGATGCTGGCGGCCGTCACGCTGGCGGTGATGCTTTGCGTGCCGGCGCCGAGCTTGAAGTTGCCGCCGATAGTGAAGCTGCCGCCGCTGATGTTGATGTTGTTGGAGCCCGACAGGTCGACATTGGCGTTGCCGGTGGTCTGCAGCGCGGCGCTGCCGCTCATCGTCAGCCCCTGGTTGTAGCCGGGCGCGAAGCTGCTGCTGACGATCACCGTGTAGCCGCTGGCGATGACGGCGATGTCGTCGTAGTTGGCCAGCGCGATGCTGGAGCAGGTGTAGGTGCTGTTGTTGCGCGTGCAATTGGCGACGGCGCCGCCATTGAAGCTGAGGCTGGCGGCGGCGGCGCTGCCGGCCCAGGCCAGCAGCAGGGCGGCGGCCCAGGCGCCGCGTTGCAACATGGTCAAAACATTAAGCCACACGGGAATTCCTCTCAGGGATAACTGCCTGAATTATAGGCGGTTAATCCCTGTTGCCGTGTGGCAGTTTTTCAACGTTTGACCTTGGAAAAGGCGTCGCCGGCCTTCCAGGTCTGCATTTTTGGCGCGTTGGCCACCGCGTAGCCGAGGTTGAGCGTGAACTGCGCCTGCTGCACCATGCCCGACAGGTCCCAGTCGGCGTGGTATTCGTCGCTGGGCTGGTGGTAGTCCTGCTTGAAGGCCACCAGGCGCGCGCGGTTGCGCTCCTGGTCCTTGACGAAGTCGAAGTGGCCGTCGCCGGAGAACACCGCCGAGCCGACGTTGAAGGCCGGCACGCCGGCCTTGGCGAACGGGAAGTGGTCGGCGCGGAAGTAGGCGCCCGACAGGTCGGGGATGGCCGGCGCCAGCTTCAGGCCCATTTGCCCGGCCACCGCGCCGGCCGCCTCGTACAGGCTGCTGCGCTCGGCGCCGGCGACGCCGATGTCGCGCGTGGCGCCGACGAAGTTCATCGAGTCGAGGTTCAGGTCGGCGGTGGTCTTGTCCAGCGGCCAGGCCGGGTTGCGGATGTAGGCGGTGCTGCCGAGGAAGCCGGTTTCCTCGCCGGCGGTCCACAGGAACACCTGGGCCCGTTTGGCCGGGTGCTTGACCGCCTCCTGCGCCATGGCCAGCAGCGCGGCCACGCCGGAGCCGTTGTCGATGGCGCCGTTCCAGATATTGTCGCCCTGCTTGTTGTCGTCGATGCCCAGGTGGTCCCAGTGCGCCGAGTAGATCACCGCTTCCGACTTCAGCTTGGGATCGGTGCCGGGCACGATGCCGGCCACGTTGTACTGCTCGATCTGGCGGATCTTGCTCTTCACCTCGGCGTGCATCTTCAGCTTCAGGTCGACCGGGCGGAAGTCGCGGCGCTCGGCGTCGGCGCGCAGCTTGTCGAGGTCGAAGCCGCTGGCGGCGAACAGCGCGCGCGCGGTTTCTTCCTGCAGCCAGCCCTCGATCGGGTTGCCGCTGCCGGCCAGGTGGAAGCGCTCGTGCGAGAAGCTGGTGGCCGGCACGCTCCAGGCGTAGGAGGCCGACGGCGTGGTGTGGATCAGCAGCGCGCCGGCCGCGCCCTGGCGCAGCGCCTCTTCGTATTTGTACATCCAGCGGCCGTAGTAGGTGTAGGCCTTGCCGGCGAAGCGGTTCGGCTCCTCGGCGGTCGGCTGCGGGTCGTTGACCATCATCACCAGGATCTTGCCCTTGACGTCGACGCCCTTGTAGTCGTCCCACTGTTCTTCCGGCGCCACGGCGCCGTAGCCGACAAACACCAGCGGCGCGTCGATGGTGAGGTTCTCCTTGCCGCCCATGGTGCCGAACAGGATGTCGGCGCCGGTGGCCGGCGTCAGGATCTTGCCGCTGTCGGTGGTGAAGCGGGCGAAGCTGCCCGGCAGCAGCTTGGTGCCCTCGGCCTTCACCAACTGGCGGTAGCTGCCGTCGGCCAGCGGCTTGAGGCCCAGCACGGCCGCCTGCGTTTCCAGGTAGCGCACGGTCAGGTCGCCGCCGCGCTGGCCGGTGCCGCGGCCCTCGAACAGGTCGTCGGCCAGCAGCGACAGGTGGGCGCGCAGCGGCGCTTCGGCCACCACCGGTTGCTGGGCGTGGGCCTGCAGCGCGAGGCCGGCGGCGAGGGCGAGAACTGGAAGACGCATGTTTACTCCATAGTGGGTACAGAAGGCGGTCATCTTACTGCATATCCAAACCGCGGTGGCAGCGCCGGCGGCGCGCGCGCGCCGATTGTAAGGATTTGTAATGGCCGTCAACCCGGCTGTGGCGGCTGGCGTTTTTTGACCATGCGACACGGGAATTGTCCCGATGCCGAAACCCCGAAAAGGAAAACACCATGACCAAAGTAATCGCTTCTCTGATCGCCGGCCTGTTCGCAACCGCAGCATTCGCTCAAACGCCTGCGACCGCCCCTGCCACGCCTGAAACCAAGCCTGCAGTGGCTGAAAAAACCGAAGCGAAACCAGCCGCCGGGAAGAAGAAAACGCATCACGCGGCGCACAAGGAAACCAAGGAATCCAAAGCCGCTGAAGCCGCTGCTCCAGCGCCTGCTCCAGCTCCAGCTCCAGCCCCAGCCGCTGCGCCGGCGGCCAAGTAAGCAACGATATAAACCGTATAAATTAATTTAAAGAGGACTGAATCATGAAAAAAGTAATCGCTGCCCTGACCGCCGGCCTGTTCGCTTCCGCTGCCTTCGCCCAGGCTCCCGCCGCCCCGGCGCCGGCCGCCGCCGCCGCTGCACCAGCCGCTTCGGCCCCTGCCGCCGCCGCGCCGGCCGCCAGCGCGCCGGCCAAGAAAGTGAAACACCACAAGAAGGAAAAAGCCGGCGCCGCGGAAGCGGCTTCGACTCCGGCCCCGGCCCCGGCGGCCGCCGCGCCAGCCGCCAGCAAGTAATCAAGCCTCGCGCCTGACGTGCCGCCCCGGACCCTCAGGGCCTGGGCGGCGCAAGAGGAAGACGGTGTCCAACGCCGTCTTCCCTGCCTTGCGTGCTACACCATCAGCGATTCAGCTCCTCCAGCAGCGCGCGGTGGAAGACCGCCGGGTCTTCCATCTGCGGCGCGTGCCCCATGCCCTTGAATTCCACCAGCCGCGCCTGCGGTATCTGTTTGGCCGCCTGCTTGCCCAGCAGCGCGTAGTTGCCGATCTTCGCCTTCACTTCCGGCGGCGCCACGTCCTTGCCGATGGCGGTGGTGTCGGCGTCGCCGATCAGCAGCAGCGTCGGCACCTTCAGCAGCGGGAATTCATATACCACCGGCTGGGTGAAGATCATGTCGTAGATCAGCGCCGAATTCCACGCCACCACCTGCTTGCCGGGACCGTTGTTCAGGCCGGCCAGCATGTCGACCCACTTTTCGTATTCCGGCTTCCACGTGCCGCCGTAGTAGGTGGCGCGCTCGTAGGCGCGCACGCTGTCGGCCGACAGCTTCAGCTCGCGCGCATACCACTGGTCGACGCTTTGCGACGGCACGCCCAGCGCCTTCCAGTCCTCCAGCCCGATCGGGTTGACCATCACCAGCCTGGCCACCGCGTCCGGATACATCAGCGCGTAGCGCGTGGCCAGCATGCCGCCGGTCGAGTGGCCGACCAGCACCGCCTGGCGCACGCCGATCTGCTGCAGCAGGCCGTGGGTGTTGGCGGCCAGCTGCTGGAAGGTGTACTGGTAGTGCTCCGGCTTGGACGAGGCGCAAAAGCCGATCTGGTCCGGCGCCACCACGCGGTAGCCGGCCTTGCTCAGTTCGGTGATGGTCTGCTCCCACGTGGCGCCGCAGAAGTTCTTGCCGTGCAGCAGCACGGCAGTCTTGCCGTTGGCCGCGCCGGCCGGCGCCACGTCCATATAGGCCATTTCCAGCGCCCGGCCCTGCGAGGTGAAGCTGTATTTGTGCACCTTGTGCGGGTAGGGGAAACCTTCCAGCTGGGGGCCGTAGGGGGCGGCCGAGGCGGCGCCGGCGGCGGCCAGCAGGACGGCGGAGAGCGGGATGCGCATCGGGAAAAACTCCTGATAAGTAAAACCCTTACTATAGGCTTTCCGCGAAAAGCGCGCCATTTCTGCGTGATTTCGCGTAAAAAAGCGCTAGTTCCGCCCAGACAGAGTAAACTACGCACAAATTTCTTTCGCAATTCGGCGATACGAACAATTTTTTTGAGTGACGCCATGTCTGCCCCAACTTCCCCTATTACCTTGTTTGCTGACCTCGATCTCGGCGCGCCGCTGCTGAAAGCGCTGGACGACGTCGGTTACGAATCCCCGTCGCCGATCCAGGCCGCCACCATTCCATTGCTGCTCGACGGCAAGGACGTGCTCGGCCAGGCCCAGACCGGCACCGGCAAGACCGCCGCCTTCGCGCTGCCGGTGCTGGCGCGCATCGATGTCAAACAGACGGCGCCGCAGGCGCTGGTGCTGGCGCCGACGCGCGAGCTGGCGATCCAGGTCGCCGAGGCGTTCCAGACCTACGCCAAGCACATTCCGGGCTTCCACGTGCTGCCGATCTACGGCGGCCAGAGCTACGGCCCGCAGCTGTCGGCGCTGCGTCGCGGCGTGCACGTCGTGGTCGGCACGCCGGGCCGCGTCATCGATCACCTCGATAAAGGCTCGCTCGACCTGTCGAAGCTGAAAACGCTGGTGCTGGACGAGGCCGACGAGATGCTGCGCATGGGCTTTATCGACGACGTCGAGCGCATCCTGCAGGAGACGCCGGAGTCGCGCCAGACCGCGCTGTTCTCGGCCACCATGCCGTCGGCCATCCGCCGCATCGCCAACACCTATCTGCACCAGCCGAAGGAGGTGACGGTTGCGGCCAAGACCGGCACCAACGAGAACATCCGTCAGCGCTACTGGCTGGTGTCGGGCATGCACAAGCTGGACGCGCTGACGCGCATCCTGGAGGCCGAGAACTTCGACGGCATGATCATCTTCTCGCGCACCAAGCTGGGCACCGAGGAGCTGGCGCAGAAGCTGCAGGCGCGCGGCTTCTCGGCCGCCGCCATCAACGGCGACATCCAGCAGGCGCAGCGCGAGCGCACCGTGCAGATGCTCAAGGACGGCAAGATCGACATCCTGGTGGCCACCGACGTCGCCGCCCGCGGCCTTGACGTCGAGCGCATCTCGCACGTGGTCAACTACGACGTGCCGCACGATCCGGAAAGCTATACCCACCGCATCGGCCGCACCGGCCGCGCCGGCCGCAGCGGCGAGGCGATCCTGTTCATCACGCCGCGCGAAAAGGGCTTGCTGAAGATGATCGAGCGCGCCACGCGCCAGCCGATCGGCCAGCTGGAGCTGCCAACCATCCAGGCGGTCAACGATGTGCGCATCGCCCGCTTCAAGCAGCAGATCACCGATACACTGGCCGAGGGCGGGCTGGAACAGTTCCAGTCGCTGATCGAGGACTTCGAGCAGGAACACAATGTGCCGGCGCTGGAAATCGCCGCCGCGCTGGCCAAGCTGGCGCGCGGCGACGTGCCGCTGCTGCTCGACAAGAAACAGCAGACCCAGTGGGAAGAGCGTCCGGCGCGCGCCGGCTTCGACCGTCCGGAGCGCGGCGAGCGCTTCGAGCGCGCCGAGCGCCCGGACCGCGGCGAGCGCTTTGGCAAGAAGGAGCGCGTGCCGCGCGAGTCCGAGCCGGGCATGCGCACCTACCGCATCGAGGTCGGCTACCAGCACGGCGTCAAGCCGGGCAATATCGTCGGCGCCATCGCCAACGAGGGCGGCATCGATTCGAAGAATATCGGCCGCATCGAGATTTTCGACGACTTCACCGTGCTCGACATGCCTGACACGCTGAGCCGCGAGGCGCTGGAGCTGATGGCCGGCATCCGCGTGGCCGGCCAGGCGCTGCGCATCAGCGTCGACGGCGAGGGCGCGCCCGCGCCGGCGCCGGCCGCCGCCAAGCCGGCCCGCGCCGAGAAACCGGCCGGCTCGCCGCTGGAGCGCACCGTGCGCGCCGCCGCCGAAGAGGCCGAGGAGGCCCCGGCCAGGAAGAAAAGGAAAAGGTCGGCAAGCTGGCGGTGCCGATGAGCGCCTTCCGCGTCGAGGTCGGCCGCGCCAACGAGATCACCCCGGCCAACATCGTCGGCGCCATCGCCAACGAGACCGGGCTGGAAGCCAAGTACATCGGCCGTATCGAGATTTTCGATGACCATTCGATGCTGGAACTGCCGGACGGCATGCCGGAAGACATGTTCCGCAGCCTGGGCAAGGTGTGGGTCGGCGGCGCCCAGCTGAAGATCAGCCAGATCGACCGCATGCCGCCGGAGTCGGCCAAGCACACGCCGCCGAAGAAGCCGGCGCCCGGCGCCAAGCCGAAGAAGAAGTATTGATCGTCGCTTGATCACCACGGGGCCGCAAGGCCCCGTTTTGTTTCCCCACGCCGGTGCTGCGCTGCACCAAAACAAGGCTTGCGACCTGCCAGCCAGCCCCGTTTCGCTGGGCGCGGCGGGCTGGCCCGCTTATTGCATATGTGACAGCATCATCGTTTAGCGAGGGAGCATGCCATGACCGTATTGCGCACACTGTGGGGGGCTTTTGTCGATCTGATCAAGCCGCAATTGCTGCATTCGATCCACGTCGACCGCCGACCGTTCAACACCCGCGTCTTGCCGGGCCGGGAGCGCTGATGCTGCTGCGCAACGACCTGCTGCACTACACGCAACCGTCGCCGCGCACCGTCCGCATCCTCTGGATCTCGCCCGAGCAGCGCTACGCCTATGTGTTCGACGTGGCGGCGCTGTCGGCGGAGGTCGAGATGCTCCAGCTGTCGGCGCTGCACGCCGACCTCCAGACCGGCCGCGCCCGCGTGCTGCCGGCCGATCCCTATCTGATGGTGGTCAGCCAGGCGCTGCTGCCGGCCAAGCACCTGCAACTGCGCGCCCGCGCGTGGGCGGTGATCGAGGCGCTGGTGGCGCAGGAGCCGGCCATCTACGAGGCGCGCCAGCGCGGCCAGATGGTGGCCGAGGCCACCGCCCGGCACGGCGTGTCGCACCCCACCATTTACCGCTACCTGCGCCGCTACTGGCAGCGCGGGCAGACGCCCAACGCGCTGCTGCCGGACTACGCCAATTCCGGCGGGCGCGGCAAGGTGCGCCAGGCTTCGGCCGGCGTCAAGCGCGGCCGTCCGCGCAAGAACGGCGACGCGGACGGCGGCGTCAATGCGGACGAGGAGATCCGCCGTGTGTTCCGCGTCGCCATCGGCAACTACGCGGCCGCGCATGGGAAGTTTTCGCGGCTGGGCGCCTACCAGCAGATGCTGGACGATTTTTTTGTCGCCCGCAGCATCGACGCCGCCGGCCGCGTGACGGTGGCGGCCGGCGGCGCGGTGGCGGTGCCGAGCTTCGGCCAGTTCAATTACTGGCTCGATCACGACGACGACCGCCCGCCGGAGGTGGCGCGCCGGCCGTCGTCCACGTCGCCGGGCCATGCCGCGTCGCCGGGCCATGTCGCGCCGGCGGCCCGCGTCGCGCCGGCGCCGCCGCCGTTTTCCACGGCCTCGCCAGCGCCGCCGCCATTCTCCACGGCCTCGCAGCCGCCGTTCTTCACTGCGGCGCCGCTGCACGCGCAGCAGGCGGCGCCGGCCCTGCTGCCGCCCGGCCGCCCCGGCTCCGGCTTTTACCTGGACGCCGTGCGCGCCGAGCTGCGGCTGGTGTCGCGCGCCGACCGCGCCCAGGTGGTCGGCCGGCCGCTGGTCTACGTGGTGATGGACACTTTCAGCCGCATGGTGTGCGGCCTGTACGTGGGCATGGGCGAGCCGCAGTGGCCGCACGCGCTGCTGGCGCTGGCCCATTGCGGCGCCGACAAGCAGGCCTACGCCGACCGCCACGGCCGCCGCATCGAGGCCGAGCAGTGGCCCTGCCGCCATCTGCCCGAGACGCTGTTCGTCAACACCGCGCTGACGCTGGGCTGGAGCGGCGAGACGCTGCTGAATAATTTCAACCTGCGCTGCCTGGCGGTCGACGACGGCCCCGGCGACTGGCGCGCCGTGCTGGAAAAGCGCTGCCGGCTGCTGCCGCCGGCGTCCGTGGGCGAGCCGAGCCGGCTCGACGGCGTGCTCGATATCGGCCAGTTCACGCGGCTGGTGATCGATTGCATCCTGTATTACAACAACCGCCAGGCGCTGGCCCACGCCGGCGGCGCCACGCCGCGCCGCCTGTGGGACTGGGGCGTGCAGCATCGCGGCGGCGGCTTGAAGGTGTATCCGGAACAGCTGATCCGCTGCAGCCTGATGCCGGTGACCCAGGCCAGCGTGACGGTCGACGGCATCGCCCTCAACGGCAGCGTCTACACCTGCGAGCGCGCCGTGCATGAACGCTGGCACGAGCGCGCGCGCCTGCGCGGCAGCTGGAGCGTCAAGGTGGCCTACGATCCGGCCAGCATGGACACCGTCTACCTGCTGGACCCGGCCACGCCGATGGCGTTCTACGCCTGCCAGCTGGCCGGCACGGTGCAGCGCCTCTGATTGGTGCGCGGCCCGCGACGGCCGCGCAAATAAAGTCCGGACATTGTTTTATATCGTTTAGCTCGTTTTCTGGCCCGGCGCGGCCGGTGCGAAACAGGTTTATTTTTTGACCACGCTGTGGCACGCCGTTTGCTAAAGAGGAACTATGGGATCGCAAGTCGCCCACGGATCTTTCAGCAGACTGGTGAGGAAACAGATGGCTAGTAAAACAGTAAAACCGTTTACATCGTTTAGCGCATTGTCGAGAAGGGATTTTCTGTACCGGGCGGCCGCCGTCGGCGGCACCGGGTTGCTGTTGACGACCATGAACGCCTGGGGCATGGGCATCGCCTCGACCGCCTCGGCGCCGCCGGCGCTGCAAGGCAGCGGCAAGGGCAGGACGGTGCTGATCCTCGGCGCCGGCCTGGCCGGCCTGACCGCCGCCTACGAGCTGGCCAAGCTCGGCTACAAGGTGCAGGTGCTGGAGGCGCGCCCGTTTGCCGGCGGCCGCTGCCAGACCGCGCGCAAGGGCTTCAGCCTGACCGAGTTGGGCGGCGAGCGGCAGACCTGCGCCTTCGACGACGGCCACTACATCAACCACGGGCCGTGGCGCATTCCGCTGCATCACCAGTCGACGCTGCACTACACCCGCGCGTTCGGCGTGCCGCTGGAGGTGATGATCAACGAGAACGACCACGCCTGGGCCTATTCGGAAAACGCCGGGCCGCTGGCCGGCAAGCGCGTGCGCATCAAGGAGGTCAAGGCCGATATGCGCGGCCACGTGGCCGAGCTGCTGGCCAAGTCGGTCAAGAACCACCAGCTCGACCAGCAACTGAGCGCCGTCGACCAGCGCCTGCTGCTGGACTATTTGCAGCACGAGGGCGCGCTGTCGGCCGGCGACCTGCAGTACAAGGGCCGCAGCGGCCGCGGCTGGGCGGTCAATCCGGGCGCCGGCCTCAATCCGGGCACGCCGTCCGACCCGCTGGGCTTCAGCGACCTGCTGGCGTCGAAGCTGGGCGCGGTCTACAGCGCGGTGCAGGACTTCCCGATGCAGGCCACCATGTTCCAGCCGGTCGGCGGCATGGACGCCATCGCCAAAGCGTTCGCGCAGCGCGTCGGCCGCCATATCCGCTACCAGGCCGAGGTGCAGACGCTGCGCCACGACGACCAGCGCGTGACCGTGACGTGGAAGGACACCGCCAGCGGCAAGCTGAATTCGGCCAGCGCGGATTTCTGCCTGTGCACCATTCCGCTGTCGGTGCTGCGCCAGATCGATACCGATTTCTCCGACAAGTTCAAGCAGGCCATCGCCACCGTCGCCTATGCGCCGGTCGGCAAGATCGGACTGCAGATGAAGCGCCGCTTCTGGGAGGAGGACGACCATATCTACGGCGGCCACAATATGACCGACCTGAAAGGCATCAACACCATTTCCATGCCGTCCTACGGCTTCCAGCAGCGCAAGGGCGTGCTGCTCGGCTATTACCAGTACCAGGCGCAGGCGGTCGAGATCAGCGCGCTGTCGCCGCGCGAGCGCGCGCAGTTCGCGGTGGCGGCCGGGCAGAAGATCTTTCCGCAGTACGCGGACAACTTCGAGACGGCGTTCTCGGTGGCCTGGCACCGCGTGCAGTACAACCTGGGCGGCTGGGCCGAGTGGACCGGCAAGACCCGCGCCGCCGCCTATCCGACGCTGCTCGAGGGCGAGGGCCGCGTGCTGCTGGCCGGCGAGCACCTGAGCTACCTGACCGGCTGGCAGGCCGGCGCCATCGAATCGGCGTGGCAGCAGATCGCCAAAATCCATGAAAGGGCCGCCGCATGAAGCACGTTGTGATCCAGGCCGCGCTGGCGGCGATGCTGGCCGCCAGCGCCTGCGCGACGGCGCTGGCGCAGGAGGGCGGCGACGGCAAGTCGCTGTTCCTGAAAAATTGCGCGGCCTGCCACCAGCCCAGCGCCAAGGGCATTCCCGGCGCCTTTCCGGCGCTGGCCGAGAGCCGCTTCGTGCAGGGCCAGGGCAGCGAGGTGGCCGGCGTGCTGCTGAAGGGGCGCGGCGGCATGCCCGATTTCAGCGAGTCGCTGAGCGACCGCGAGATCGCCGCCGTGCTGACCTTTGTGCGCGCCAATTTCGGCAACCGGGCCGCCGGCCTGAGCGAGGCCGAGGTCGGCGCGCTGCGCGCCGCGCTGGGCGTGGAGCCGTTTGGTAGTGCCGTGATGTCCAACAAACACTGAGAGAGCAAACATGAAAAAAATCGTTGCAGCCCTGTTGATGTCGTCCGCCTTCGGCGCCGTCGCCGCGCCCAAGGGCGAGATCGTGCGCCACAAGATCCCGAATTCCGATTTTCCGATCGCGCTGGCAGTGACGGTGCCGGCCAGCGCCACCCTCCATTTCATCAGCGGCCAGGTGCCGGCCGTGGTCAACCCGCAGGCGCCCGGCGATACGCCGGAGGCCTTCGGCGATACCAAAACCCAGTCGGAGACGGTGCTGAAGAAAATCCAGGACATCCTGCGCGGCATGCAGCTGGAGATGGCGGACGTGGTCAAGATGCAGGTGTTCCTGGTCGGCGATCCGGCCAAGGGCAACAAGGCCGATACCAAGGGCTTCATGGAGGCGTACACGCAGTACTTCGGCGCCGGCGCCGGCCAGCCCCAGCTGCCGGCGCGCGCGGTGGTGCAGGTGGCGGCGCTGAGCAACCCGGGCTGGCTGGTCGAGATCGAGGTGGTGGCGGCGAAAAAATAAGTTGGTGGTTGTTGCGGTCTTACTTGGTGTTTTCATTTCAAAATGGGGATTAACAATATGCATAAGAAGGCCACACTCAAGATCGGCGTTGCCGCCGTGCTGTCCACGCTGGCGCTGGGCGCCTGGGCGGACGAGGTCGAACCGGCGGCGCTTGCCGACGCCGCCGTCACGCCCAACGCGGGAGCGGTGATCGTGACGGGCACGCGCACCAGCGGGCTGAAAGTCGAGAACAGCGCCTCGCCGATCCAGGTGCTCGACGCGGCCTCACTGCAGCGCACCGGCCAGCCGGACCTGATCCAGGCGCTGGCGCAGAACCTGCCGTCGTTCAACGCCCAGGCGTTTGGCGGCGACACCGCCAACCTGACCTTGTCGGCGCGGCTGCGCGGCCTGAGCCCGAACAACACGCTGGTGCTGATCAACGGCAAGCGCCGCCACGGCACCTCCAACCTGGCGGTGCTGGGCGGGCCGTACCAGGGCGGCGCCGCGGCCGACCTGAACTTCATTCCGGTGGCGGCCATCGACCATATCGAGGTGCTGCAGGACGGCGCGGCCGCGCAGTACGGCTCGGACGCGATCGCCGGCGTGGTCAACATCATCCTCAAGACCAACAACCATGGCGGCAGCGCCAGCGTCAACGGCGGCGGCTATGTCGACGGCGGCGGCCGCACGCTGGACGGCTCGGCCAACCTCGGCCTGGAACCGTTCGCCGACGCCTACCTGAGCCTGACGGCGGAGTCCAAGTACCACGGCTACAGCGACCGCGGCGGCATCGACCCGCGCGTGGTCAATCCGGCCAATATGGCGGCGTGGCCGGGCATGTTCCGCGAGCCCGGCTACCCGCATGTCAACCATATCGCCGGCGACGCCCAGTACCACCTGAATGTGATGGCGGCCAACTTCGGCTGGGATTTTGCGCCCGACGGCCAGCTGTATGCGATCGCCACCGCCGGCCGCAAGGAGGCGCGCGCGTTCGAGAATTACCGCCTGCCGAGCCGCCTGCCGCTGCTGTACCCGACCGGCTTTTCGCCCAAGGAGACCATGCGCGAGGAGGATCTGGCGCTGACGGTCGGCGTCAAGCATCAGCTGGCCGGCTGGCACGTCGACCTGAGTTCGACCTATGGCCGCGACAAGTCGCGCATCGGCGTCGAGGATTCCGGCAACGTCTCGCTGTTCAACGATACCGGCTATACGCCGACGGTGTTCCATGCCGGCACCTTCATCGCCAGCCAGCTGACCACGACGCTGGAGGCGGCGCGGGAGGTCGATATCGGCTGGGCCCGGCCGCTGAACATCGCCGCCGGCGTCGAGCACCGCATCGACAAGTACGAGATCGGCGCCGGCGACGCCGCCTCGCGCTACAAGGAGGGCTCGCAGTCGTATCCGGGCTTTTCGCTGACCGACGCCGGCAGCCACCGGCGCACCAACCGCGCCGCCTATCTCGATTTCGCCGGCAACCCGGTGCGCGATCTGACGGTGGACCTGGCCGGCCGCTATGAGCATTTCAGCGATTTCGGCAACGCCAAGGTCGGCAAGCTCACCAGCCGCTATGATTTCTCGCCGGCGTTCGCGCTGCGCGGCACGGTGTCGAACGGCTTCCGCGCGCCGACGCTGGCCGAGTCCTATTATTCCGCCACCAACGTCGGCCCGACCTCGGCCTTCGTGCAGCTGGCGCCGAATTCGGCCGGCGCGCGGCTGGTCGGCGTCGATGGCTTGAAGCCGGAGCGCTCCAACAACCTGAGCCTGGGCATGGTGCTGAACCCGGCCGCCAATGTGCAGATGACGCTGGACCTGTACCAGATCAAGATCCGCGACCGCATCGTCGGTTCCGGCGCGCTGTACGGCTCGGGCGGCGGCACCAATTCGCCGGCGGTGATCGCGGCCATCCGCGCCAACGGCAATGTGCTCGACAGCACGGTCAGCCAGACCGGCATCAATATCTTTTCGAATGCGGTCAATACGCGCAGCCGCGGGCTGGAGTTCGTGACCACGATCAACTCCAACTACGGCGCCTACGGCAGGGTCGATTGGTCGGTGGCCGCCAACTATAACAAGGTGCAGGTGACCAAGATCAACCAGGCGCCGGCCCAGCTGCTGCCGCAGACGCTGCTCGACCGGACGGCGATCTCCGACCTGGAGACGGCCTCGCCGAAAATGCGCGTCAACCTCGGCGCGCTGTGGAAGGTCGGCAACTGGACCGTCAACCTGCGCGAGGCGATCTACGGCAAGGCGTCGGAGTGGGGCAGCGAGGACGGCTCGGTGTACCACCTGACCGAGATCAAGCCCAAGGCCATCACCGATCTGGAGCTCGGCTACCGCATCAACAGCGCGTGGTCGCTGGCGGTCGGCGCCAATAATCTGTTCAATGTGTATCCGAACGGCGTCAATCCGGCGCTGCTGGCCGACCAGCGCGCGGCCGGCGATAACGCGGCCGTGCATGTGCTGCCGACGTTTTCGCCGTTCGGCATCAATGGCGGCTATTACTATGCGCGCGCCAACTACAAATTCTAAGCGGGGTGCTTAGTGCTTGTGGCCGTCCCCGCGGGGACGGTTTTTTTGCGCGGCCGCCGTGCGCCAGCCGCGCCTGGTGTAGCATGCGGAATCGACTTGGGAGCGGATGGCATGCTGGGAAAAATGCGCGGGACTTTGCTGGCGGCCGCCGCCGCCGGCGCGGTGGGCGGGACGGCGGCGGCGCCGCTGACGTTGCAGGATTATCTGGCGCTGAGCGGGCCGGCGCCGACGCGCCATGTGGCCTACGGCGCGGCGCCGTCGCAGTTCGCCGAGCTGTTCGTGCCGGCCGGCGCCGGGCCGTTCCCGCTGGCGGTGGTGATTCACGGCGGCTGCTGGACCAGCGAGTTCGGCGGCATCACGCAGATGCGCAACCTGGCCGGCGCGCTGGCCGCGCAGGGCGTGGCGGTGTGGAACGTCGAGTATCGCCGCTACGATGAGGACGGCGGCGGCTATCCGGGCATGTATCACGATGTCGCCAGCGCGCTCGACCGCCTGCGCGCGCTGGCCGGCGAGCACCGGCTGGACCTGGCGCGCGTGGTGCTGCTCGGGCATTCGGCCGGCGGCCATCTGGCGCAGTGGGCCGCCGCGCGCGCGCGCCTGCCGCGCAGCAGCCCTTTGTTTGCGGCCGATCCGCTGCCGGTGCCGGTGGTGATCAGCCTCGGCGGGCTGGCCGATCTGCGCCATGAGCAGGCGCTGATCAAGTCCAGCTGCGAGCGCGATATGGCGCAGCTGGCCGGCGTGGCCAGCGCCGCCCGGCCCGATATTTTCAGTGATACCTCGCCGGCCGAGCTGCTGCCTTCCGGCGTGCATACGGTGCTGATTCATGGCGAGCATGATGCGGTGTCGCCGCCGCGCGTCGGCCACGATTACGCGCGCCGCGCGCGCGCCGCCGGCGACAGCGCCGAGGTGCTGCTGCTGCCCGGCGGCGGCCATTACGACGAGGTGGCGGCGACCTCGCCGTCGTGGCCGCTCGTCGAGGCGCAGGTGCGCAAGGCGCTCGGCCTGCCCGCGCGCTGACCGCGCTTGCGCTTCTGTCCATACATCGATTTATCCGAGCTGTCAGTCAGGGATTTTCGAATTGTTTGCGCGCCGGCCGGCCCTATCTTGTAGTTGTCATACACCACAACAGGAGGCTGGTCATGCATATCGCGATTCAATCCCATGGTCTGGTTCTGACCGACGGCCTGCGCGCCTACGTGCGGCGCCGCCTGCGGACCTCGGTCGGCTGGGCGCTGACGCGCCGGCTGGCGGTCTGGCTGTCCGATATCAACGGCCCACGCGGCGGCCGCGATAAGCGCTGCAAGATCCAGATCAGCCTCGATCACGGCAAGACCGTGGTGATCGAGAATACGGAGGAGGACCTGTACGTGGCGATCGACCGCGCTGCCGACCGCGCCGACCGCGCGCTGGCGCGCCAGCTGGCCCGGCGCCGTGCGTTTCACCCATGAGAAATTCGCGGCGCCGGCCGCAGAGCCGGCCGATCAGGCCGGTGACGTGCCGGCGCTCAGCGCGCCAGCGGCGGACAGCGACCGGCCGGGTACTTGACGGCGTTGAGCGCCATTTTGTCGAGCGCCGCCGCATGCAGGTCGACGTCAAGCCGGTCGGCCAGCTGCACCAGGTAGAGCAGCACGTCGGCCAGCTCGTGGCGCACCGCCGCGCGGCCGGCCTCGTCCAGCGCGGCGTCGCTCGGCAGCCACTGGAAGTGCTCGACCACTTCGGCCACTTCGACCGACAGCGCCATGGCCAGGTTTTTCGGCGTGTGGAACGGCGCCCAGTCGCGCTCCCGGGCGAACCGGCGCGTGCGCGCGCGCAGGTCGTGCAGGTCGCTCAGGCCGGGCCGGTCGGGCCGGTTGGGCTGATCGGGCAGATTGGGCTGATCGGGCAGATCGGGCAGGTCGGGCAGGTCGGGACGGGTCATGCGGCTATGGTAGCACGGCCGCCGCGCCGCCGGCCGGCAGCACGCCGCCGCCGGCCTTCAGCTGCGCCATCAGCGCCGCCAGCGGCTGCGGCCGCGCGTACAGATAGCCTTGCAGGCACGGGCAGCCGTGGCCGATCAGGAAGTCGGCCTGCGCCTGCGTCTCCACCCCCTCGGCCACCACCCGCAGCCCGAGCCGGGCGGCCATCGCCAGCATCGATTGCACCAGCGCGCCGCTGCTGGCGTCGTCCGGCGCGTCGACGATGAAGCTGCGGTCGATCTTGAGCTCGTAGAGCGGCATTTTTTTCAGGTAGGCCAGGCTGGCGTAGCCGGTGCCGAAGTCGTCGATCGAGAAGCGCAGCCCGAGCGCGGCCAGCTGGTGCATGCGGGCGATGGTGTCGTCGAGCCGGTCGATCAGCAGGCCCTCGGTCACTTCCAGCACCAGCAGCTGCGCCGGCGCGCCGCTGTCGGCCAGCGCCTGGCGCACCTGGTCGACGAAGTCGGGCTGGCGGAATTGGCGCGGGCTGACATTGACCGACAGCGGCAGCGCCAGCCCGGCCGCCTGCAACTGCAGCACGGCCGCGCAGGCCTGGCGCAGCGCCCACGCGCCCAGCGCGACGATCAGCCCTGATTCCTCGGCCAGCGGGATGAACACCGACGGCGCCACCTGGCTGCCGTCGGCCTGCGGCCAGCGCAGCAGCAGTTCGCCGCCGACCGCGCGGCCGCCGCCGTCGACCTGGGCCTGCACGTGCAACTGCAGCGCGCCGGCCGCCAGCGCGGCCGCCAGGTCGCGCTCGAGCGTCAGGCGCCGCTCCAGCGCCGCCTGCATGGCGTCCTCGTAGAAGGCGATGCCGTTGCGCCCGTGCGACTTGGCCCGGTACATGGCGGTGTCGGCCTCGCGCAGCAGGTCGTGCGCGCTGTGCGCCGGCGCGCCGGCGCGCGGCAGCATGGTGACGCCGATGCTGGCCGTGCAGCGGTAGGCCTGGCCGTCCAGCAGCATCTCCTCGGCCAGCGCGGCGCGGATCTTTTCTGCCACCGTCAGCGCCGCGTGGCTGGCGCTGTCGAGGCCGGGCGCCAGGTGGCCCAGCAGCACGACAAACTCGTCGCCGCCGATGCGCGCCACCGTGTCGGCCTGGCGCATCAGCGCTTGCAGGCGCGCGGCCGCGCCGCACAGCAGGGCGTCGCCGATGGCGTGGCCGCGCGCGTCGTTGATGGTCTTGAAGCGGTCGAGGTCGACGAACATGACGGCGCTGTGGGTGCCGCCGCGCACCGAGCTGGCCAGCAGCGTGGCGAGGCGGTCCATCAGCAGGCGCCGGTTCGGCAGCCCGGTCAGCACGTCGTAGAACGCCAGCCGGTGGATCTCGTCCTGCGCCCGGCGGCGCTCGCTGATGTCGCGCTCGACCGCCACCCAGTGCGTGACGGCGCCGGCGGCGTCGGCCAGCGGCACCAGCTCCAGCTCGACCCAGTACGGTGTGCCGTCGCGCGCGTAGTTGAGCAGCTCGGCGCGCACCGCCTGGCGCGCTGCCACCGCCGCGGCGATGCGCGCCAGCGCGGCCGGCTCGGTGTCGGCGCCGCGCAGCAGCCGCAGCGGCTGGCCCAGCACCGCCGCGCGCGGGTAGCCGCTGCGGCGCTCGAAGGCGTGGTTGACGAAGATGATGCGCTGCGCGGCGTCGGCGATCAGCACCATGTCGTTCAGGCGCGCCACCGCCGCCGAGGTCAGGCGCAGCTCGGCGTTGAGCGCCGACAGCCGCGCGAACGAGCGCTCCAGGTGCTGCAGCAGCACCGCGCACGACAGCGTCAGCACGGCCGTCATGAACATGAAGTTGACCGCGACGATGGCCGCGCGCAGGAAGGCGTAGTCGGGCAGGCCGGCCAGCTGCACGCTGGCGTTGTCGCGGTAGCCGAGCAGCATCACCGTCAGCCCGGCCAGCACCAGCATCAGCAGCGCCGGGCGCAGGCCCCACAGCAGCGCCGCCAGCACCGGCACCGCCATCAGGTAGATCTGGCTGACCGGGCCGACCTGCAGCAGCAGCGCCACCCCGACCAGGTAGGCCACCGTGATGAAGTGGGCCACGCGCGCGCGGTAGGACAGCGCGCGCCAGCGCCAGATCAGGCCGATCCAGGCCAGCGCCACCAGGTCGACCACGGCGATCGGCCACAGGCCCTCGCTGGCGGCCAGCAGCGCGCTGGGCACGGCCGTGAGCAGGCCCAGCACGAAGACCACCAGCAGCAGCCGGGCGAAGATGTGCGCGCGCCAGTGCGCCAGGTCGTCGAGGTCGGCCATGCGGTCCCGCGCGCGCCCGGCTAGTCGCCGGCCTTGACGTTGCCGATGCCGCTGACCGACTTGTTGACGGTTTGCGGGTGGCCATAATAGGTCAGGCCGCCGATGCCCCTGGCCACCGCGTTGAGCAGGCTGGTGGCGTGCACGCTGACGTTGCCGACGCCCTCGAAGTTGACGTCGACCCGCTCGGCCACCAGCTGGCTGGCGTCGACCTCGCCGACGCCTTTGGCGTTCAGGCGCAGGTACTGGACCTTGCCGTCGGCCGCCAGCCGGCCGGCGCCGAGGTAGCTGATGTCGAGGCGCGCGCTGTTGATCTGCTGCAGCCGCGTCTCGCCGGCGCCTTCGACCTTGACCCGGCTCAGCGCCGGCAGCGTGATGGTGATGCGCGGGTCTTTCAGCGTGCCCTTGTAGGCGTTGTCCGGCAGCACGATCTGCAGCTCGTTGTCGACCACCGTGGTCTGCAGCTTGCTGACGAATTGCGGCTCGCCGCTGACCAGCACCGACTGCGCCTTGCCCACCGTCACCGTCAGCGCGAACGCGCCCTTGGCGTTGATGGCGATGAACGACGGCAGCACGCGGGTGGCGTCGGCCGCCTGGACGGCCGCGCTCAGCGCGCACAGGACGGGGATCAGGACGGCGACAGCGGTACGGCGCATGGGGGCTCCTCGGCAGGTTGTTGCAAATCGATCAGCTGATTCTACTGAACTTGCCGGCCGCCGCCGACCATTTTGCGACAAACTGCGCAAATCGGCGCCGATGTTGCGCTATGGCTACGTTTTCAGGCGCGCCAGCAGCCGCTCGAGGTCGAGCTCCTGGATCAGCAGCTGGCCGTCGTTGGCCTTGATCAGCCGCGGCGCCAGCGCCGCCGCGCCGCCGGCCAGCGGTGCGGCGCTCAGGTCGGCCGCGTCGAACTGCTGCACCGAGTGCAGGTCGTCGACCAGCAGGCCGAGCAGGGTGGTGCCGTGGCGCACCAGCATCACCTGGCTGTGCTCGCTGATGGCGGCCGCGCGGCCGCCGGCCAGCAGCGCCAGGTCGAACACCCAGACGCAGTGCGCGCGGCCGCCGGCCGGCGCCACGTCCAGCATGCCGATGCGCGCCTGGCGGGCGACGCCGCCCTGGCCGGCGCCGCTGCGCGCGCCGGCGTCGGCGGCGCCGTGGCCGTTGCCGCTGCCCACGCTGCTGTTGCTCACGCTGCCGCCGCCCGCGCTGCCGCCGCCCCCGCTGCCGCTGCCCGCGCTGCTGCCGCCCACGCCGCCGCCGCCGCCGGCGCCGCCGCTGCCGGCGGTGCGCTGCACGCGGGCGAACGGCAGCGCTTCCTGCACGTGGGCCGCGCGCAGCGCCATCAGGGCGCCGCCGGCGTAGAAGATCGCGAAGTCGGGGCCGCTGTCGCGCAGCCGCGCGATGCGCGCCGCCGGCGCCGGCAGCGCCGCGCGCACCGGGCCGAAGGCTTGCAGCAGCACCGCCAGCACCGGCTGCTCGACGCCGTCGGCGGCGCGGAATTCGCGGTAGCCGGCGGCGCGCGCGCAGGCGGCGATCACGTACTGGCCGTCGTGCTGCAGGATGCGGGTGGCGCTGCCGCCGGCGCCGGCCGCCGCCAGCAGGCCGCCGTCGAGCTGCAGCAGGTCGCCCGGCGCGCAGCCGGCGTCGGTGCTGGCCAGCACGCGGCCGTCCGGCGCGACGAAGTAGGCGCGCAGGTGGGCGCGGCCGGCAACGCCGCTGTGCAGCATGTTGCGCAGCTCGGGGCCGGCGTCGAACACCACGCCGATGCCGCCCACCACCGTGTCCTGCTGCGGGTGGCGGATGGCGGCATGGTAGACGTAGGTGGCGGCGCCGCCGTAAAACGGCGAGGCGCCGAACGGCTGCGGGTAGTGCGCCAGCGTGCCGCGCAGCGCGCCGACCCGGCCCAGCGTCTCGCCGTCGAGCTGCTGGCCGACCACGGCCGCGGCGTCGGCGCCGGTGGCGGCCACGATGCGCCCGCCGCGGTCGTAGACGAACAGCCGCGCGTAGACCGTGTACAGGCGGTTGATGTGGTCCAGCACGGCGCCGATGGCGGCCGTCTCGGCGGCCGACGGCGCCGCCAGGCCGCGCCGCAGCTGCGCCGACTGCGCCCACCAGCGGCAGTCGTTGGCGCGCTCGTAGAGGTTGCGGTCGAGCAGGTCGACCAGCAGCTGCGCGGTCAGGCCGGCCTCGCTGAGGCTGGACGCCAGCACCGTCTGGTACAGGTCCTGGATCGAGTGCGAGAACAGCGCGTCGCTGCGCTGGCCGGTCTCGGTGATCTGGTCGAGCACGGTGTTGAGCTTGTGCACGCCGCCGCTGTGGCTGCCGTCGGCGCCCGGCTGGGCGCTGGCGGCGCTGGTGACCTTGCCGTTCCAGACGATGCGCTCGATGGTGCGGGTGGTGCGCGTGACCGATCCCATCAGCTCGTGCAGCGCCGGGCTGAACGCCCGCGCGTGCGACAGCAGGCCCTGCATCAGCGGCGGCGCCACCGCCGCCAGCGCCGCGCCGCCGCCGTGGCCGGCGCGAAAGGCCAGCTCGACCGGGATCATCAGCTGCGTCTGCCAGCCGGCCGGCCCCGCGTAGCCCTGGTAGGCGCTGGCGCGGAAGGTGCGCACCAGGTATTCGCGGCCGCCGAACATCAGCGGCTGCGGCTGGCCGGCGGGGTTGGTGGGCACGCGCACGCCGGCCGGGATCCACAGCGGGTCGGCGCTGCTGATGACGCGGTCGTGCGCGTCCAGCAGCAGCATGTTGGCGCGCTGCGACGGGTCGCGGTAGGCGGCGAAGATGGCTGCCATCTCGTCGTCGAAATTGAAGCACAGGCACAGCACGCCGATGGGCGCGCCGCTGTCCGGGTGCAACATGCGCTGCGAATAGATCAGCGCGCGCGCGGCGCCGGGGCGCAGGTCGCTGGCGCGGAAGGTTTCCAGGTAGCCCGGCGTGTCGAGCGTCTGCTGCAGCAGCGGGTCGCGGCTGTGGGCCACCGGCAGCGCCGGGTCGGCCTGCGCCAGCACCCGGCCGGCGCGGTCGAGCAGCAGGATTTCGTCGTACACCGTGTATTTGGCGCGGTAGTCGAGCAGGCGCTGGCGCGCCGCGTCCGCGTCCGCGTTCCCGTTCCCGTCTTGCGCGAGGCCGGCGACAAAGCGGCACAGGTCGGGGTCGGCGGCCAGGAAGCCGACATCGGCGGTGCGCTCGTACAGGTTGCGCACCAGGATGTCGATCGCGTAGCGCGCCTGCGTGCCCAGCTCGTCGAGCACATGGCGCACTTTTTCCTGCACCAGGTTGGCCACCAGCGCCTGTTCGAGGTGCGCGAAGCCGGTGCGCGTGGCCACCATCGCCGGCAGCAGCAGGCGCGCCTCGGCCGGGCAATTCATCTTGGCGGACGACTCGATCAGCCGCCACATCTGGTTCAATTCCCGCAGCGATAGTTCGCAGCGGGCAACGTCGGGCATGTGGGGTAGGAAGACGCCCGGGTTGGCTTGGGTGTAAATGGTCATTACGCTTGGCCTGGTTGCAAAAAGAGTAGTCTTAAAGCAATTAATGTGCCAAGGAAATATCAGGCGGCGGCCGCCGCGCCCGGGGCGGTTGGCCGCCTGTTGCGGCGCTTACTTATTGCTCAGGCATGCCTTCATGAAGGCCTTGCGCTCGTCGCCCTGCTTGCCGCTGGCGTCGGCGTTACATTGTTTCATCTTGTCCTGCTGGCTTGGCTTGGCGGCCGGCTTGGCGCTCAGGCATTCCTTCATGAAGGCCTTGCGTTCGTCGCCCTTCTTGCCGGCCGCCTCCGCATTGCAGGTTTTCATCTTGTTCTGCTGCGCGGTCGGTTCGGCGGCGGTGGCGGCGCCGCCGATGGACAGGATCAGGCTGGCTATGAACAGTGCTTTCATCGGAGTTCCTCGCAAGGGGCGGGCGTGGCGGAGTGCTGGCCTCGGAACGACTATATCGAAATGCGAAAAACTTGTATAGCGTGTGGCACGCAGGACACAAGCGGTGTAACAATGGGCATCCAGTCAACTATTCAGGAGAGCTTACATGATGCGCAAATGTCTGACCGCCAGCCTGCTGGCGCTGGCCGCCGCCGGCGTTGCCCACGCCGCCGCGACCGCCGAGGTCGAGCTGAAACCGACCGTCGGCAGCACCACCAAGGGCACGGTGCGCTTTACGCAGCAGGACGGCCAGCTGCGCATCAGCGCCGACATCGCCGGCCTGGCGCCGGGCGTGCATGGCTTCCACCTGCACGAGAAGGGCGATTGCAGCGCGCCGGACGCGACCAGCGCCGGCGGCCATTTCAATCCGTCCAGCCAGCAGCACGGCGGCCCGGGGCAGGGCGCCCACCACGGCGGCGATTTCGGCAACATCACCGCCGACGCCAGCGGCAAGGCGTCGCTCAACCTGAGCGTGCCGGTCAGCCAGATTTCGCTCGACGAGGGCGCGCCCAACAACATCGTCGGACGCGGCATGATCGTGCACGCCGACCCGGACGACTTCGTCACGCAGCCGACCGGCAACGCCGGCAAGCGGCTGGCGTGCGGCGTCGTGGTGGCCGGCAAGTAAGCCGGCGCCAGGCTTGCAGATCAGCAGGCTAGCAGACGCGCCCGCACCCGCACCCGCACCCGCACCCGCACCCGCACGCATCCAGGCGCTGTACGTCAGGCCGGCGCACGGTGTGGCCGGCGTGGCGCTGGCTGCGGCCGACGCGCTGCAGTGCCGGGCCGGCCTCGGCATCGATGGCGATGTCCACGCCCATCGCCTGAGCCCGCGCCAGGTGCTGGTAACGCTCGACAGCGAGCTGGCCGCGCTCGGCATCGCTGCCGGCGCGCTGGGCGAGAACATCGTCATCCGCTGCGACCACCCGCAACTGTTCCGGCCCGGAACCGCGCTGCTCGGCCCGGCCGGTGTCGAGATCCGGCTGACCATGTACTGCGAACCCTGCCGGCGCATCGCCCACATCGAACCGCGTCTCGCGCGGCTGCTGCACCGGCGCGGCATCCTGGGCGTGATCGAGGCCGGCGGCGCCTTGCGGCTGAATGATCCCATCGAACTGCTGCCCGGCCGCTACGCTCCGCTGGCCGAGTCTGCCTACCAGAAGTTTCTCGACTTCCTGCCGTCCGTACCGCCGGGCACGGTGGTGCGCTATGCCGATGTGGCGCTGGCGATCGGCGCCGACGCCAGCTTCGTGCGTGCGCTGCCGGGCTACATCAGGCGCAGCGTCGGGCTGGGCTTGCCGCTGCACCGCATCGTCAACGCGCGCGGCGCGCTGCTGCCGTTTATTCCCGAGCAGGCCATCCGCCTGCGCGCCGAGGGCGTGATCGACCACGCAGCTGCGGCCGAGGTCAACCTGCGCCGCTATCTGTGGCAGGGTTGCTAGTACACGCCCCCTGTGGAAAAGCCACTATTTTTTGCTCTGCTTTCTTCTGCTTTCCTCTGAAATCCTCTGCATTGAACTTTGCAGTGGATTTCAGGGTCTAACAGAGAAAAGCAGAGGGAGAAATAGAATGAAATCCACAGTGTCTGTGCAGGTAGACGCCGACGCCATGCTCCGGCTAATTTCCCACCTAAAAGTACGCGGCGGCGCGCAGGACGTGACCGCAGCCATCGACAGCGCCATCGCGCTGTGGCTGCGCGAACAATCGCAACTGCCGTTCGACTGCGATCCGGCCAATCCGCGTGGCTACCAGTGGAAAACGCTGTTCCTGCCGGACGGCACCGAGATCCGCTCATGGAGTTACGGCGAGCACAACTACGCCCGCGTGGTCGGCGATGACATCATCCACAAAGGAAAACCGGTCACGCCCAACGAATTTGCCCAATCGTGTGCGCGCAGCATGCGCAACGCCTGGCTGGACCTGTCAGTCAGGCGCCCGCAAGACCAGCAGTTCCAGCTCGCCCACCGCCTGCGGCAGGAGCTGGCGCAACAAGCCGGGCAGGCGCCGCCGGCGCGCCGCGACAGCGCCGCCGCGCCGGCCGACCTCGGCCCCTTGCTGGCCGCGCTGCAAGCGCAACTGCCACCGGCGCCGCCTGCCGCATCGGCCCCGGCCGCGACGATCCCGCGCGGCGCCCAGCCCGGCCCGCCGCGCCCGCTGCCGCGCGGCCCCGGCTGGGATTTGCCGGAGCGCCGCCAGTACCGTTTCCGGCTGGAAGACGTCGCCTTCGACTAGGCCGCCTTCGGCTTGACGCCCTCGTCCGGGCGGCCGCAGTAGCGCTGCACATAGGCCTGGTGCGTCGGCAGCTGCACCACCGTGCGGTCGATGCGGCCCTTGATGTTGCCGAGGAAGGCGCGCAACTCCTCGTCGCCCATCAGGTCCGCCGTCGAGTGGTGCGACTTCGGCATGATGCCCTGGCCCAGCATCACCTGGATCCACGAATTCTCCGCGAACAGCTCGTTCGGCACGCGGAACACGCGTCCGGTCTCGCGGAACAAATCGATGCGGTGCTGCAGCGAGGCCGGAATCCGCATCTCGCGCGCATCGATCCAGAACTGCGAGTCGGTGCGGTGGTTGGCGTGGTAGTGCAGGATGATGAAATCGCGGATATGTTCGATCTCGCTGTTGCACTGGTTGTTGTACTCGTCGATATCGGCCTGCTGGATGCCGTCCGACGGGAACATCTGCATCAGCCGGATCACGCTGCGCTGGATCAGGTGGATGCTGGTCGACTCGATCGGCTCCAGGAAACCGCTCGACAGGCCGATCGCCACCACATTGCCCTTCCACGTCTGGTGGCGCTGGCACGGCTTGAACTTGATCACGCGCGGCGCAATCAGCGCGCGCCCCTGCACATTGGCCATCAGCTGTTGCTCGGCCTGTTCCTCGTCGAGGTAGCGGCTGGAAAACACGATGCCGTTGCCGACCCGGTGCTGCAACGGAATGCGCCACTGCCAGCCGGCCTGGTGTGCCATCGAGCGCGTCAGCGGCACCGCGTCGGCCACCGCCTCGGTCTGCACCGCGATCGCGCGGTCGCAGAACAGCCATTGCGACCAGTCGGTCAGCGGCTCGTCCATCGCCTCGCCGATCAGCAGCGCGCGGAAGCCCGAGCAATCGATGAACAGGTCGCCCTCGATCTCCTCGCCCGACGCCAGCACCACCGCGCGCACATCGCCGTTGGCATGCTTGTGGTAGCTGACGATCTTGCCCTCGATGCGGCGCACGCCGCGCGGCTCGCTCAGGCGGCGCAGATATTTGGCGTAGCGCCCGGCGTCCAGATGGTAGGCGTAGTTCATGCCGTTGTTCGGCAGGTGCGCGAAGCGGTTCTCCAGCGACGCCTTGAGCTCCAGGCAATAGTCGCCATAGTCGCCGGCCAGGCCGCGCTGCACGCCCTTGTGCCAGAAGTGCTGGAAGCCGGCGGTCCAGTGGTCGACGCCGGTGGTGCCGAACGAATGGATATAGTCTTGCTTGACGTTGCGCCAGCTCTCGAAGCTGATGCCGAGCTTGAAGGTGGCCTGGGTCTCGGCCATGAATTCCTGCTCGTTGATCTCCAGCACATTGTGGAAATTGAGCAGCGTCGGAATGGTGGCCTCGCCGACGCCGACGGTGCCGATCTCCTCCGACTCGATCAGCTTGATGTCGAGCAGCTTGCCGAGCACTTTGGAAATGCCGGCGGCGGCCATCCAGCCGGCGGTGCCGCCGCCGACGATGACGACGCGGCGCACGGGTTGGCGATGGTTCGGGTCACGCATGGTGCTAGTCTCCTTAGCGGTTCAGTTTTTTCAGTAAATGCCCGCGCAGCGCGCGCGCGCCGTCGGCCGTCAGCGGCGACAGCACGCCGCGCGCATGCGGCGGGATGTGGGCGGCCGTTTCTGCGTCGGCCTCGAACACGTAATGGCGGAACATCTCCTGCCACGCCCGGCGCTGCGCCGGCGGCAGCTCGCGCAAGGTCAGCAGGGCCGCCATCAGCGTGCCGGTCGGCGTGTCCATGTAGTCCGGGACGGACCGCCACCAGTAATTCAGCAGTACATTGAACGGCGCCAGCGCCTCGATGTGGTGCCACCACATGCTGGGGATGAAGATGGCGTCGCCCGGCCCCAGCTCGGCCACCTGGGCGTGGCGCAGCGCCTCGGCAAAGCGCGGGAAGCGCGCGAAATCGGGCCGGGCGAAGTCGACCAGGCTGATGGCCTGGCCGGCCGGGGTGAAATCCAGCGGGCCGATGTACAGATTCTTCAGCTGCTCGGGCGGGAACAGCGTAAAGCGCCGCCGCCCGGCCGCCACCACCGCCACATTGTCCGGCACATCGTAGTGCGCGGCGATGCGCGTGCGGTTGCCGATCCAGATGCTGGCCAGCGCGTCGCGCCCGCGCAGGTCCAGATCGTTGTGGGCGCGGAAGCCGGGCAGGCAGGTGTCCACCGTGGTCGAGCCGACATAGATGGTCGGCGCCGGGTCCATCTCGCGCTTGGCCTCGATCTCGTCCAGCACGCCGTCGAGCCTGACGCGCACCGGCTGGAAATTGAAGCCGTCCATCTGCGCGTTGTAGAAGAAGCGGCCGCCGGCGTCGGCGCCGCCCAGCATGGCGCCGACCGTCGCCCCCTGGTAGTGCCGGCGCAGGTAGTCGCTGCCGGCGCGGTCCGACACCAGCGCCGCCCGCACCATCGGCCAGTCCGCCGCCAGCCCGCGCAGCACCAGCGGCGCGGCCGCGTTCAGGATGTCCTCGCCCAGATCGGCCGGCCCGAGGCCGGCGATCTCGCGCATCGGTTCAGGCCAGGCTGGCATTCTTGCGATCGATCAGCAGGCGGAAGTTCGACAGCGAGGCCAGCACCAGGTAGATCGGCTGCAGATAGCCGGCCTGGTGCAGCCTGGCGACGGCCGCGCCGTCGAGCGCCTGCAAACGGTCCTCGTTGATGGTGTAGAAGCCGATCAGGCGGTTCTGCGAACCGTCGTTCAGCTCGACATCGAGCGCGAAGCTCTCCAGCAGCTCGTGTTCCAGCAGCGCCGCCAGAAAGCCCGGCAAGGCCTGCATGCCCTGGTGGATCGCGAACAGCAGCGAATTGACGCGCTCCAGGTACTCGGTATGGCCGCCATGCGGCTTGAACACCGCCTCGCCCTCGCTGTGGTTGACGCGCGGGTGGTCGAGGTCGACGTTGACCATCAGGCCGTCGTCGCTGACGCCGATCATGAACGGCTGGCGCTCGACCATCATCGGGATGTACGGCGCCTCCCAGCGCTCGCCGTGGAGGAACAGATTATGCCCCTCCTCGAAGCCGAACAGCGCCACCGGCTCGAAGCCGAGGCCGTCGGTGGTCTTGCGGAACACGATCGGATAGCAGGCCTGGACGTCGCGGAACTCGGCCGGGAAGGTCGCCGCCGTCATCACGTTGTCGCCCAGCTGCGCGCTGCGGCGGGTGATGATGCGCATGTCGTGGTGCTGCACATTGTTCAATAAAACCGGCTTGGCCATGAATGTCTCTCTCTCTTCTCTCTAAATTTTTTGCAAGCCATGCAGCTTGATATGGTCGATCAGCGCGCGGTTGTCCGGCAGCGCGCCCAGCATCTTGTGCGCCAGCGCCGCCGCTTGCTGGAAATAAGCGTCGGCGCGGGCCGCCTGCTGCGGCGTCGATGCGCCGCTGAATTCGCCGCGAAAGCCCATGCCGTACAGGATGTACTGGTAGCTGGCCGGCGGGAACACCTCGTCGAGCCGGTAAAAGTCGCCGCGCGACGGCGCCCGGTGGCGCCACAGGGTCAGCAGCCCGGCCAGCCGCGGCGGCACCTCGGCCGTGTTGTCGCGCCAGTAGGCGCTGTCGCGCCGCCGGCTCAGCACATAGTGCAGCTTGAGGAAATCGATCACCCGTTCCCAGCGGTAGCGGAAGGCGTCGTTGAAGCGCGCCGCCACGATGTCCATCGCCGCGCGCGTGGCCGGCATCTCGTCGCTCAGCATGGCGGCCGACATCTCGACGATGGCCAGCGCCGACGCCTCGAGCGGCTCGATGAAGCCGGCCGACAGCCCGATCGCCACGCAGTTGCGCTGCCAGAAGCGCGCGCGGTAGCCGGGCGTGAAGCGCAGCTGGCGCGGCGCCGGCATCTCGGCCGGGCCGCTGGTGGCCGCCACATACGCGCGCAGCTCGGCCTCGGCCTGGTCGTCGCTGATATAGCGGCTGGCGTAGACGTGGCCGACGCCGCGCCGCGTCGGCAGGCCGATGTCCCAGATCCAGCCGGCGCTCTGCGCGGTGGACGAGGTCTGCGCGGCGATCGGCGCGTCCGCGCTGGCATACGGCAGTTGCACCGCCAGCGCGGCGTCGTTGTACAGCACGTGGCCCTGCTCGACCAGCGGCACGCCGTAGTGGCGCCCCAGCAGCAGCGACTGCATGCCGCTGCAATCGACGAACAGCTCGCCTTCGACCGCGCCGTGCTGCAGCGTCTGCAAGGAGGCGATATCGCCGTCCGGCTGCGCGTTAACCGCCGTCACATGGTCCGGTATGTAATGGACGCCAAGTTTTTCCAGGCAATGGGTGCGCAGGAACGCGCCGAACTTGCCGGCGTCGAGGTGATAGCCATAGTTGGCCACCGCCGCGAATTCCGGCGTGGCGGCCTGCTTGGGCGCGCGCCCGTGCACGCACAGGTGCGGCTGCGGGCACACCAGGTCGGCGAACGGCACCTGCGCGTGGCGCGCCTGCCACTGCAGCGGCACATCGACCTCGCCGTGGCCGTGCGGCAGCATGAAGGGATGGAAATACACATCGGCGTCGCTGCCGTCGACCCAGCGGTTGAAGCGCGAGCCCTGCTTGAACGCGGCGTCGCACGCGCGGAAAAATCCGTCTCGCCCACGCCGATGTGGCGCAGCGTATCGCGCATGCTCGGCCAGGTGCCTTCGCCGACGCCGATCGGCGCCACGTCCGGTGATTCGATCACGGTGATCCGCAGCGCGTGCCCGGGCGCCCGCGGCGCCGCCGCCAGCACCCCGGCCGTCAGCCAGCCCGCCGATCCGCCGCCGACGATTACGATGCGTCGCAGCATAGTCTCCTCTTTTTATATTACGTAATGAGTTGCAGAAAGTTTAACCCAGAATACGCAAAAAGCCGCTGAGTATCAGCGGCTTTGCGCAGCGCGTGGTGCCGCTACAACGTTGCTCAGAACTTATAACGGGCGCCTATCATGTAACGCGGCCCGGCCTGGGTCACCGATTCCAGCTGTTGCCTGGTGCGGCTATGCACGCGCTGGATCTCGTTGGTGATGTTGATGCCCTCCAGCTGGAAGCTCAGGCGCTCGTTGAACTGGTAGCCGAGGCTGATGTCGACCTGGCCATACGCCTCGACATACTGCGGGTTCGGCCCCGCGCCGTCGAAGGTCGACGACAGGAACTTGCCGCGCCAGTTGTAGGCCAGCCGCGCGTTGAACTTCTTGTCCTCGTAGATGCCGACCACGTTGGCCGAATTCGACAGCCCGACCAGCGCGAACTGCTCGCCGACCTTGTTATCGTCGTACTTCAGGCCCGAATTGACATAGGTGTAGTTGGTCGACACGCCGAAGCCGCTGTCGCCGAACATATGTTGCAGGTTCACCTCCAGCCCGTCGAGGCTGGCCTTCTTCTGGTTGGAGAAGGAATTGATGCGGAAATGCGCGACCGGATCGCCGGGCTGGCCGACGATCGAGCCGGTGGCGTTGCCGGAGGCGTCGGTGCCGGTCATGGTCACGCCGCTCTGGCCGTTGTACTTGCGCAGGATGAAGTTGCGGATGCAGGTGGTGTCGGCCTTGCCGCAGCCATTGGCCAGCGCCTCGTTCCAGAACGCGCCGCCGACCGGCGTGTGCAGGTTGAACGGCGTGGCGTCGAACTGCGTCTGGCCGGCGTAGTTGTCCAGGTTCTTGCGGAAGTAGCCGAGCGAGAAGAAGTTCTGCTTGCCGTAATACCACTCGTACGACAGGTCCAGGTTCTTCGACTTGACCGGCTTCAGCGCCGGATTGCCCTGCGAGCCGGTGCCGCCGTCGACGCGCACCAGCCGGTCCAGCGTCTGGCCGCCCTGGATCTGGTCGTAGCGCGGGCGGCCGATGGTCTCGCCCAGGCTGAAGCGCAGCTTCTGGTTCGGCGTCAGCTCGATGTCCGAGTCAAAGCTCGGCAGCAGGTGGTGGTAGGAGCCGCTCAGCGTGGTGAAGGTCGGATTGCCGAAGATGATCGGCAGCTCGTTCTGCGAGCCCCAGTCGATGCCGGTGGCGGCCGGCACCAGCGCGGTCGACACCACGTCGGTCTTCTCGTAGCGCACGCCGATGGCGGTGCGGATCGGCATCGGCGTGTCCCAGTCGGTATTGAACTGGACGAAGGCGGCCTTGGACTTCTCGCCGGTGCGGGCGTCGTTGTCGAAGGTGGTCTTCGGCAGGTACATGGCCGGCAGGCCCGAGGCGGCCGCCGCCAGCTTGCGCACCTGGTCGAAATTGAACGTGTAGAACTGGTTGAACAGCGCCGGGTTGCCGCTGCCGTCGATCTGGTCGAAGTACTGGCGCAGGCTCTGCTGGTGCCACACGCTGCTCGGATAATCGGACGGCTTGGTGGCGCCGCCCCAGGTATCGCGCTGGTTGTTGGAGAACGCCGAACGGTTGTCGACCTTGGCGTAATTGACGCCGAACTTCAGCTCGGACGCCTCCAGCAGCTTCCACGCGCCCTTGAGCTGGTGCTGCTCGACCTCGCCGCGCATATACTGGTTGGTAAACACCGAGCCGGTCACCTGCTGGCGCTTGGCGTCGCTGACGAAATCGGCGCCCTGGATGCTGAGCACGGGGAAATCCTTGCTGAAGTCGACAGTCGTGTTGCCGCGGCTAAAGCTGGCGGTGGCCAGCGTGTTGCTCGACCCGAACGGGCTGTCGGCGCCCGAGGTGGCCGACGAATGGTGGGTATCGAGTTCGAAGCGCAGGTCGCTGGACGGCTTCCACACGGCGTTGAAGCCGAGCGACTTGTTCTGCGTCTTGGTGGCGAAATCGGCCGCGCCCATGGCGATGTCGCTGTTGGCGGCCGGCAGGATCTCGGTATAGCTCAGCGGGCTGGACGGCGAGCCGCCGGTCCAGCTGCTGGTCGAATCGCCGAAATTGAACCAGGCCGAAATGTCGTTGCGCCGGGTCTGGATCTTGTTCTCGGAATAGGTGTAGTCGAGCGTGGTGGTCAGCGTCTCGGCCGGCTTGTACTGCAAGGTCAGCTGGGCGTTGGTGCGCTGGCGCTTGACGCCGTTGAAATTGTAATTCAGGTTCTGCGGCAGCGAATACAGATCGTTCGGGCCGGGCCGGTTGGTGATGCGCTCCGAGCCCGGCGCGCCCGGCTGCGGCAGCGGGCCGGCCGTGCTGGAACCGAGATACGGGCCTTTCCAGCCGTTCGACACGGCGGCCGTGTTATAGCCCAGGTTGCGTTCCTGGTAGCTGCCGGTCAGCGCCACGCCGAAGGTGTTGTCGGCGAAGGTATTGCTGTACAGGCCGGAGACCTCGGGCGTCGCCGAGCGGCTGGCCTTGACGTCGCCGGGCAGGTTGTCGTTGGAGCGGTCGTACACGCCCTTGGCGCCGACGCTGGCGTGCAGGCCGGGGCGGTCGAACGGGCGCGCGGTCATCACGTTGACGGTGGCGCCGATGCCGCCGGTGGCGGTCTCGGCGCGGCTGGTCTTATACACTTGCAGCTGCGAGATCGCCTCCGACGCCAGGTTGGCGAAATCGAAGGCGCGGCCGTTGAGGTCGCCCAGATTCGAGGTCGGCATCTGGCGCCCGTTCAGCAGCACCATATTGAAGTCGGGGCCGACGCCGCGCACGGTGATCTTCGAGCCCTCGCCGATCGAGCGGTCGATCGACACGCCGGAAATGCGTTGCAGCGACTCGGCCAGATTGGTGTCGGGGAACTTGCCGATATCCTCGGCGACGATGCCGTCGACGATGCCGTCGGAATTGCGCTTCAGGTTCATCGACGACAGCAGCGCCGCGCGCAGGCCGGTCACCACCACGCTGGGCACCGCGCCGCTGCCGTTACCGCTGTCGCTGCCGGCCGGCGCCGGCGCGCCGGCCGGTGGCGGCGCGGCCGCGTCGGCCTGTTGCGCCGCCGCCGGCAGGGCGGCTGCGGCGCAGGCGCCGGCCACCGCCAGCGTCATCAATTTTTGTCGTGAATTCAGATAATGCATGTCATCTCCTGTGGTTTTTATCAACGCTGGATACCGCCTGTACGACCTTTTCTTGGAAAGGTTTCCAATTGCCGTGGTCAATATAGCACCTATCGAAAATCCAAGTCAATTTGGTTTGCCGTAAAATGAGGCAGCCGGCCCCGTTGACAGAGCGGGGCAAGCCGGGCAAGATGCCGGGGAAACGTTTCCAAAATGAGACACTTCTAATGCAAACCACAGTTTTGGCGGTGCTGGCCGCAGCCTTGCTGAGCACGGCGCCCGCCGTCGGCGCCGCGCCCGATGGCCTAGGTTTCCAATGGCCGCACGGGCAAAAGACCGCCGTCAGCCTGGGCTACGACGACGCCCTCGACACGCAGCTCGACCACGTCATCCCGGCGCTCGACAGGGCCGGCCTGAAGGGCAGCTTCTACCTGCAATTGTCCAGCCCTGCCGTGGAGCGGCGGCTGGACGCGTGGCGCGCGGCCGCGCGCAATGGCCACGAGCTGGGCAACCACAGCCTGTTCCACCAGTGCTCGGGACGCGCGGCCGCGTGGGTGCGGCCGCAGCGCGACCTCGACACCACCAGCGTCGCGCAGATGCAGGACCAGCTGGCGCTGGCCAACACCATGCTGTACGCCATCGACGGCCAGCGCGAGCGCACTTTCACCGTCCCCTGCGGCAGCACGCAGGCCGGCGACGGCGACTACCTGCCGGCGGTGGCGGGCAGCTTCGTCGCCGTCAAGCACGGCGGCACGCTGCTGCTGGCGGCCGCCAACGGCGCGCTGCGCACCATCCCGGTCGACGCCTACGCGCCGAACGGCCACAGCGGCAAGCAGCTGATCGCCATGGTGGAAAAGGCCGCCGCGCGCGGCCGCCTGGTGACGTTCACCTTCCACGGCGTCGGCGGCGAGCACCTGGCCACCAGCAGCGCCGCCCATGACGAGCTGGTGCAATACCTGGCCGCGCACCGGCAGCACTACTGGACCGACACCTTGCTCAACATCATGACCTATGTGAGGCAACAAGACCGTGGCGACGATTAAAGACGTGGCCCGCCTGGCCGGCGTCGGCCTCGGCACCGCCTCGCGCGTGGTCAGCGGGCGCGGCTCGGTGTCGCCGGCCACGCTGGCCAAGGTGCGCGCCGCCATCGACGAACTGGGCTTCCGGCCGTCGCACGCGGCGCGCACGCTGTTGTCCGGCAACAGCCAGATGATCGGCGTCTATATCCCCGTGCTCAGCGGCACCTTCTACACGCCGATCCTGCACCTCATCGACACCGAGCTGCGCGCGGCCGGGCTGCACATGGTGGTGGCCTTCGGCGCCGGCCTCGGCGGCGCGCGCCAGCAGGCGATCGAAGGCATGGCCTTCCTGCTCGAACGCGGCTGCGACGGCCTGATCCTGATGACCAATGTGCTGCAGGAAGAGGACGTGGCGGCGTCCGGGCCGCGCTCCAAGCCGCTGGTGCTGCTGAACCACCGCGTCGACAGCATCGCCGAGCACTGCTTCACGGTCGACCACGCGCTGGGCGGCAAGCTGGCCGCGCGCACCTTGCTCGACCACGGCCACCGCGCCATCGCGCTGGTGGCCGGACCGGCCAGCCTGCCGGACAACGTCGCCCGGGTGCGGGCCTTCCAGGCCGAGCTGGCGGCGGCCGGCGTCGACCCGGCGCAGCTGTGGATGGTGGAAAAGGACTTCTCGCCGGCCGGCGGCTGGTCGGCCGCCAAGGAATTGCAGACGGCGGGGCGGCGCTGCACGGCGATGTTCTGCGCCAACGACGAAATGGCGGCCGGCGCGCTATCGTACTTCCAGGAAGCCGGCGTGCGGGTGCCGCACGAAATCTCGGTGATCGGCTACGACGACACGCCGACCGCCGAATTCGCGGCGCCGCGCCTGAGCACGGTGCACCTGCCGTGGCGCGAAATGACGCAGAACGGCGTCAGCCACCTGCTCAACCGCTGTTACGGCCTGCAGCGTCCGGTCAGCCGCAACTACCCGGTAACGATGACGCTGCGCGCCTCGCTGACCCGCGCAATTTGAAATAAATATTTCTTTTTTGCATTTATTTTTTAATGGTGTTAATATTTTTAATATTAGCAACATTATATTAAATATATGCTTGATGATCTGAAATCATTTGGCGATTTTCTCGCCAAATTTGCGTTGTTCCTGGGCGTCACAGCCACGCTGGCCTACATGTTTTTCTCTATCCATTACGTACCTGCTGGACTGACCCTCGGCGACAGTATTTTCTTCTTTGCGGTGGCGTTAGCATTTGGCCTTGCGTACGCAGTATTGGTACTCATTGGATGGCTGCTGGTCCGTCTGCTCGCGTCGGCCTGGCGTGGCGGATGCATGGGGCGCTGCTTGGTCACCGGCATCCTCGTTTTCCTGGCGCTGGGCGTGTTTGCGGTGTTTGTCTGGCTTTCTGAATTGATTCTGTTGGCCACAGCTTTCTGCGCCTTCACGATGGCAGGCTTTTTCTTCACCTGCTTATCGACTGGGTGGAGTCAGGGCGCCGCCGTCAAACTGCGTTCATTTACGCGATGCTGATTGGCATAGCGGTGTTCCCAATTCTGGCGGCACCGGCCGTGGTGAGGGAATTGAATCAAAGCTATGTCATGGAAAATCTTGGCCTCAGAGACGAAAATGTCACCCTTAAACTCAGCGAGGAAAATTACAATATGCTGGTTAGCGCGGTCGGTGGACGACATCTGCCGGTGCTTGGGTGCAGTACCGTGAGCGGAGCGGCCGACCGATTGGTGCACGGGGTAACGTTGCTTTGGCACGGCATCGGCGAGCGTACCTTGGTCGGCGTACCTATCGACGCCACGAATAGGGTAGAAGTGGAACTTAAGCGGGAAGGGGTTGCCTTTGTGCGCAAATACGGCCCATCCGAACGCTGCTTTGAGTTGAGCGGCGATGTCATCTTCCTGCAAGGTTCCGATCAGTTGGCAGATCGGAACGAGCGCGCTCAGCCTCCCGAGACCGGCACTGACCTGGACGATATGATGAAAGTCATCGCTGAAAACTTTGACATCATTCAGGAAGTTCGCATTGTCGGGCATGCCGATCCGCTTGGGTATCCGGGCGGGGCTGCAAAAAACAATCAGCTCGCCAAAGACCGTGCCAAAGCGATTGCATCTCTGGTTGAGGCATATATAAAGCTGCAATTAACGAAATCAAACGTGAAAGCGGACGTCCCTGACAACTTCATACTGTCGGAGGGGCATGGGGCGCGCGAGCCCAAAACGCTATGCAAGGACTGGCCGGTGAAGGCGACGCTGTCCGAATGCCTGGCAGTCAATCGGCGGGTGGAGATCAAAATGAAATTCAAGAAAACGCAGAGGCGCAACCTGCGCCCGCGCTCCCGCCTGAGCAAACCAAAGCCTGAACCGCCAACTGGCCACTTCCCGTCGTTCCCGCCTGCGCGGGAACGACGGGCGGCGGCCTACCGGATCGCCTCGGCCAGGCCCGGCGCGAATTCGGCGCCATGCTTGACCTGCGCGGTCGACGCCTTAACGGCGCCGCCGATCGGCTCGGCGCGGCCGCCGAGGCACTTGGCCAGGAAATTCTCGGTCACCGCGGCAAAAGCGATATTGTTGACCGGACGCGCAAAGCCATGCCCCTCGTCCGGGAACTCGACATAAGTGACCGGAATCTTCCGGGCCGCCATCGCCTGCACAATCTGCTCTGACTCGCGCACATTCACGCGCGGATCGTTGGCGCCCTGGCCGATCAGCAACGGCCGCTGAATATCGGCCGCATAGTTCAGCGGCGAACGCTCCTTCAGCAGCGCGCGGCCGGCCTCGGTGGTCGGATCGCCCATGCGCTTGTAGAACTGCTGCTTGCCGGCCTCCCAGTACGGCGGAATCGTCTGCAGCAGCGTGAACAGATTGGACGGCCCGACGATATCGACGCCGCAGGCAAAGGTGGTCGGCGTAAACGTCAGCCCGGCCAGCGTCGCGTAGCCGCCGTAGGAGCCGCCCATGATGGCCACCTTGTCCGCGCTGGTCACGCCCTGCCTGACCGCCCACTGCACCGCGTCGATCAGGTCGTCGTGCATCTTGCGGCCCCACTGCAGGTCGGCGGCCGAGATGAAATTCTTGCCGAAGCCGGTCGAGCCGCGGTAATTGACCGACAGCACCGCATAGCCGCGGTTGGCCAGCCACTGGTGGTAAGAATGGTAGCCATAACTGTCGCGCGCCCACGGCCCGCCGTGCACGAACAGCACCAGCGGCACCGGCTGGCCGGCCTTGCCGCTGCCGTCCGGATCAACCGCCTTTGGCAAGCTCAGGTAGGACACCAGCGTCAGGCCGTCGCGCGCCTTGATCTCGTGCGGATGCATGGCCACCAGCGGCGCCCCGTCGAGTTCCGGCCGGCTGACGTAGAGCCGGGTCAGCTGTTTGGTGGGGCGGTCGTACAGCCAGGTCGAGGCCGGCGCGGTGACCGGATCGACCTGCACCACCCACTTGTCGTCGGCCTCGGTGCGCGAGCCGATGCTGAACTGGCCCTGGGTCTGCTGCCGGAGGAAGGCCAGGTCGGCGCGCAGCGCATCGTTGAGCGGCACATACTCCTGTTTCAGGTAATCGACGCTATACGCCAGCACCTGGCCGGTGCGCTTGTCGGTGATGGCGCCGCTGATATCGGCGCGCGCGTCCTCGGCCACCACGCGGGTCTTGCCGCTGGCCACATCCTGGGCGATCAACGCGGCAGTGTTGCGCTGGCGCGCATCGGTCCAGTACAGCGTGGCGCCGTCGGCGGTAAAGCCCCACGGCGTGGTGGTCTGCGCATCGTCCAGCCCCACCTCGAGTAGCGGCGTGCGCTCGACCTGAGCGCCGCTGATGCGGAAATAGCGGGTGCCGCCGTCGGCGCGCGGCTGCTCGGCGATGCGCAGCTGCAGCTGGTCGTCGGCGATGAAGCCGCCGTAGCCGTCGTTCTGCCGCACCAGCGTCAGCTTGCCGGTGGCCAGCTCCAGGCTGTAGACGTCGTGCCACTTCGGATCGCGGTTATTGATGCCGACCAGGATGCGGTCCTTGACCTTGCTGCTGATATGCAGCACCGACGCCCGCGTCTTGTCGAACGGCGTGTAATTGGTCTGCTTGCCGCTGGCGAGATTGACGCCGTACAGCAGGAAATTCTCGTCGCCGCCCTTGTCCTGGATGAACAGCACCGCGCTGGAATCGGGCGCCCAGAAGCTGTTGCGCAGCGGCCGCTTGCGCTCGTCGGTCAGCGGCCGCGCCTGGGTCAGATCGCTGGTCGGCGCCACCCACAGATTGAGCACGCCGTCGCGCGGCGCGATCCACGACAGCCACTTGCCGTCCGGACTGAGCTTGGCGCCGGTCTTGCTGGGATTGCCGAAAATCTTGGCGCGCTCGATCAGCGGCACCTCGGCAGGGGACTGGGCGTACACGGGCAACACGCTGGCAAGCAGCAGGGCAGGCAAGGCAGAGCGGATCATTGTTTCCCTCTTCATCAGTGGTGGAACGGCAAGCATAGCAAGTTTGCATCGCCGCGGGCGGCCGGCGCGACAGAGTGCACGCAGCCGCGACCAACGGCGGCTTGGCCGGCACAGGCTGCGCGATCGCGTATCATGCCGGCCATGATAATCGATTGGTTCTCGCCGGCGCAGTGCGTCGGCTACGTGGCGTTCGCGCTCGGGGTCGGCTCCTTCCTGCAAACGGACGACCGCCGCTTCAAACTGCTGATGGCGGGCGAATGCCTGGCCTATGTTGTCCACTTCGGCCTACTCGGCAACCCGACCGCCGTGGCCAGCGCCAGCATGTCCCTGCTGCGCTCGCTGCTGGCGCTGCGCACCCGCGCGCTGTGGGTGGCGGCGCTGGTGGTGGCGGCCAACGTCGCGCTCGGCCTGGCGCTGGCCCGGCAGCCGGCCGACTGGCTGCCGCTGGGCGCATCGTGCCTCGGCACGCTGGCCTTGTTCCTGCTGCAAGGCATCCCGATGCGGCTGCTGATGTTGTGCGGCACCTGCCTGTGGATCGCCAACAACGTCATCGCCGGCTCGGTCGGCGGCACGGCGCTGGAAGTGGTGGTGGCCTGCGTCAACGCCGGCACCATCGTCCGCATGGCGCGCCGGCGCCCGGCGCCGGCATCGGCCAAAGCCGCCTGAGTTCTTGCCTGTTGGCAATGCGTGCGGTATTGTATGGACTCTATTTTGATTGGAGTGCCCATGTCCGCCGCCAAACTGGAAATTCCTGAAGCGATCGTCAGCGCGCTGGGCGACTGGGTGCAGCGCGCGGCCGAGGAAGCCAGCGCCGGCCCGCGCGCGCATCTGGCGCGCAGCGAGGGCGAGCTGGAAGCGGCGCGCGCCGAGCTGGCCGAAGTCGGCGCCGCGCGCGACGCCGCCCAGGCTAGAGCGGCCGCGCGCGACGAGGAAATCGAGCAACTGATGGCCGAGCTGCGCAACGCCCGCACCATCGCCACCGACGCCTTGGTCGGCAAGGCCAAGGATCAGCTGGCGATCGAAGGCAAGGACGCCCAGCTGGCCGATTTGCGCGCGCAACTGGAACGCAACGTCGCCGCCCAGGCGGCACTGTCGGACGCCCGCCTGGCGGCCGAGATGGAACTGGTTGGCGCCGTCACCGCGCGCGACAACTACGCCGCCGAAATCAAGGAACTGCGCGCCCGCCTGGCCGCCCGCCAAGGCTAAGCCGCCGGCATGCCGGACCGCCGCCAGTTCGTGCTCGGCAGCGCGCTCGCGCTCGGTGGCGCGCAGGTCGGAGCCAGCGTCGCCGCTGCCGCCGCCACCGCCGCTGCCGCCTCTGCCACCGCCGCTACCGCCGTCACCGCCGCCACCGCCGCCGCTCCCGCTGCCACCGGCCCCTCGCCGGGCCCCGCCGCCGCTCCCGCCGCCACCGGCCCCGGTCCTGTCGCTGTCCGCGCCGCCGCAATCGCCACCGCCGCCGCGCCGCTGGTGCGCTATCCGCAGTCGGAAGCCGAAGGCCACGGCCGGGGCGCCGAACACTATCCGGTGCGGCTGCTGCGCCTGGCGCTGGCGCGCGCCGGCCAGCCGTACCGGCTGCAGGCCACCCCGTCATGATGCGCCAGAACCGCGCGCTGGCCGAGCTGAAAAACGGCCGCGTCATCGACATCGCCTGGACCATGGCCTCGCAGCAGCGCGAGCGCGACCTGCTGCCGATCCGCATCCCGCTCGACATGGGCCTGATCGGCTGGCGCCTGCTGCTGATCCGCGCCAGCGACGCCGCCCGCTTCGCCGCGATCCGCCAGCCGGCCGACCTGCAAGCGCTGGACGCGTTGCAAGGCCACGACTGGCCCGACACCGACATCCTGCGCGCCAACCACTACCGCGTGCAAACCGCCTCCGACTACGCCGGCATGTTCAAAATGCTGCAATCGGGCCGGGTCGACTACTTCCCGCGCGCCGTGTTCGAAGTCTGGAACGAAGCCGCCGCCTTCGCCGGCCAGGGCCTGGCGGTGGCGCCCGGCCTGGCGCTGCACTACCCCAGCGCGTTCTACTTCTTCGTCAACCCGGCCAACACCGCGCTGGCCGGCGCGCTGCGGCGCGGCCTCGAGGCGATGCTGGCCGACGGCAGCTTCAGCCGCGTATTCCACGACTACTACGGCGCCATGCTGGCCCGCTCCGCGCTCGACAAGCGCCGCGTGTTTGAATTGCGCAACGTCTTGCTGTCGCCGGCCACGCCACTACAGCAGCGCGAGCTGTGGCTGCGTCCCGGCCGCAGTCGCTAGTATCTGGCTAGTAATGAAAATTTCATTCGGGAAATAACTTCTTGATCTAGATCAAAGATTTGCCGTGCGGCAAAAAGCTATGCTGTGCAATGAAACCAGACGAAAAGGTGAATCACATGCACATCTCCCGCTTCAACATCGGCGCCCGGCTGGCCGCCAACGCCGCCGCCATGATCCTCATCCTGCTGGCCTGCATCGGCATCGGCATCAGCGTGCTCGGCAAGGTCAACGACGGCACCCGCGCCATCGTCAAGGACGCGCTGCCGAAATCGTTCCAGGCCACGCAGTCGCTGACCGAGGCCAACAGCATTGCCATCGCCCTGCGCAACACCATGCTCAGCGACAACGCCGACGACCGCCGCCAGCAGCGCGCCAACATCGCCCAGGCGCAACAGCAACTGCAGGCCAAGCTGGACTGGCTGCAGCACAACCTCTACCTGCCGCAGGGCAAAGCCATCCTGCAACGGGCGCTGGACGCCAACGCCCAGTACAAGGCCGGCGTTGCCCACATGCTGGGCCTGATCGACCACGCCAGCGAGGCCGAGCAGAAAGCCTACCTGAACGGCACGCTGCGGCCGATCTTCAAGAACTACCAGGCCACCATGGACGAAATGATCGCCTTCCAGGTCGCGCGCATGAACCGCTACAGCGACGCCGCCGCCGAGACCTACGCCGACAGCCGCGTGCTGATGCTGGGCCTGGGCGCCGGCGCGCTGCTGCTGGCCGCCGGCCTCGGCTGGTGGATCGCGCGCTCGATCACCACCCCGCTGCAACAGGCCGTCACGGTGGCCAACACCGTCGCCGCCGGCGACCTGAGCAGCAATATCGAAATCCACGGCAACGACGAAACCGCCCAGCTGCTGGCCGCGCTGCGCCACATGAACGACGGCCTGGTGCGCATCGTCGGCGAAGTGCGCGAAGGCACGGTCTCGATCGGCAGCGCCTCGTCGCAAATCGCCGCCGGCAACCTCGACCTGTCGGCGCGCACCGAGCAGCAAGCCAGCGCGCTGCAACAGACGGCCGCCTCGATGGAAGAACTGACCTCGACCGTGCGGCAGAACGCCGACAACGCCCAGCGCGCCAACGGCCTGGCCGCCACCGCCTCGGCAGTGGCCAGCAAGGGCGGCGACGTGGTGGCGCAGGTGGTGCGCACCATGGACTCGATCAACGCCTCGTCGCGCCAGATCGCCGAGATCATCGGCGTCATCGACGGCATCGCCTTCCAGACCAACATCCTGGCGCTGAACGCGGCGGTCGAGGCGGCGCGCGCCGGCGAGCACGGGCGCGGCTTTGCCGTGGTGGCGCAGGAAGTGCGCACACTGGCCCAGCGCAGCGCCGCCGCCGCCAAGGAAATCAAGGTGCTGATCGACGGCTCGGTGGCGCAGGTCAGCGCCGGCACGCAGCTGGTCGACCAGGCCGGCGCCACCATGCAGGACATCGTGCACAGCATCCGCCACGTCACCGACATCATGGGCGAAATCAGCGCCGCCTCGCAGGAGCAAAGCGCCGGCATCGAGCAGATCAACCACGCCGTGGCCGAGATGGACAATGTCACGCAGCAGAATGCGGCGCTGGTCGAGCAGGCCTCGGCGGCGGCGGCGGCGATGCAGGAGCAGGCCGCGGCGCTGTCCGGCGCCGTCTCGGTGTTCAAGCTCGACGGCCCATCGGCGCCGGCGGCGCATGCGCCGGGCCGCCCGCTGGCGCTGCTGGCCGCCTAGTTCACGCGCGGCATGACGCCGTCGCCGGGCTCGCCGTCGGCGTCGATATTGCCGAAGTAGACCTCGAGGTCGGCGCTCGGCCGGAAGTTACGCAGGCGCAGCTGGAAAGTGCGCGCATCGGTCTTCTGGAACGTGCCGGGGAAGCACAGGCTGACCAGCTCCGCCGGCGACTGCTTGACGATGTTCAGCGTGAAATCCTCGATACCGTTCTTCCACGTGTTGCCGGTCTGGAGGATGTACGCCACCTTGGCCGCGCGCAGATAAGGGTAGGCCCCGTCAGGGCCGGCGTTGCGCGCCGCCAGCCGCCGCCAGCCGTTCAGGAAAGCGGCGTCGGCGCAATAGCGGTTGGCGGTGTCGCCGTCCATGCCCCAGTGGGCCGGGCCGGTCGACACGAACGGCCGGTACGCGTGGTGCACCCGCACCGTCTGCCCGGCCGGGAAGCGCTGCTGCCACACATAGTTGACCTGCACCTCCCACAGCGGCTCCTGCTCGTCGCTCGGCCCCGGGCCGATCAGCTTCAGGTCGAGCAGGCGCTGGCGCTGCGCGGCGCTCAGCGGCGCCACCGCGGCCCGCGTGGCGAAGCGCTCATGGTTGGCGATCTGCGCATCGCTGATGCCGGCGCCGTGCAGCTGCGCGGTCACATCCTCCCCCCGAGCAGCGCCCGCACCACGGTGCGAAAGCCGACCGGCTTGCCATCCACCGTGATCGAAAAATTGGCGGGCTGGCCGTAATAGGTATCGCTCGGCAGGTTGGTGGCGGCGTAGGGCGGCAGCGGGAAGACGATGCTTTCCTCCAGCGCGCGCGCCGACTCGTTGACGAACTCGTAGTCGACGCTGATCAGCTGGTGGCTGACGGTCAGCACCTCCTTCTTCATGGCGATGGCGTCGGTCTTGCCGAACACGATGCCGCCGGCGCTGACGCCGCCGATGCCGTCATTGGCGCCGGCCAGCGCGGGCAGCAGCATGGCCGCCGCAGGCAGTAATTTCATGGTAACAGCTCTTTCTTGATCTTTGCGGCGACGCCGACACTGCGTCCTGCCAGGTTGGCGACAGTGTATGCGACCGCGCTGCCCAACACTATAGCGCTCTCGGCCAGCGTCAGGCCGTAATCCTGTTGCAGCCACTGCGTCATGCCGGCGGTGGCCTGGCGCAGCGCCTCGTCCAGCGAGCCGGCCTGGCCCAGCGTCATGATCCGCGTCGGCGACTCGACGCGCGGCAGGCCGATCGCCTTGCCCTTGATGAGTTCGACGCGGAAGCTGACCGCCATCGACGTCTCCAGCGCGTACTGCGCGGTTTCGCCATCGCCCTGCAGCGCGTGGGCGTCGCCGAGGTAGAGCAGGGCGCCGGGCTGCTGCACCGGCAGGTATACCTTGTTGCCCTCGACCACCTCGTTGAAATCCATATTGCCGCCGAAGCGGCCGGTGTCGCCGCTCGACACCGCCGGCCCGTCGGGCGGCGCCACCGCCAGCCCGCCCAGCATCGGCCGCAGCGGCACCGCCAGATGGCGCAAAGCGGGACCGGCCTGCGCCGGACGCGCCACGCCGCGCGCGCGGTCCAGCTGCCAGCGCACCGGCTGGCCCAGCGCGGTTGCGCGCGCCGCCACGCCGGTGCTCTGGGCGCGGCCGACAATGGCGTCCAGGCTGTCGGCGTAATCGCGGTTCAGCGTCAGCTTCAGCAGGTGGATCACCAGCGTATCGCCGGCCTCGGCGCCCATGACGAAAAACGGGCCGGTCTGCGGATTGCCATACAGCGCGCGCGTCACGCCGCGCTCGTCGACGCCGCCGGAATCGACGGTGGTGGTATCGACGGTGTCGCCCGGCCAGATGGTCAGCACCGGCGCCCGTGTCGGGCTGAAGGCGTTGGCATAGTCCTTGGGCTGGTACGCATGCCGTTGCGGCCCGGCGGAAGTCCGCTCCGGCAGGCGGCGCGCGCTGAACGCATGCGTGGCGCGCGCCGCAGCGTCATTGGTATCGGGGAAATCGGCGCTGCCTTGCAGGAGGTCGGCGCTGGCGCTGCCGGTGTAGCGGTAGCGCTTGCCGGCCTTATCGACCACGTCGAGCAGCAGGCGTCCCTGCTTGCGCGTGCCGGTCAGCGCATCGCCGCCGAGCGTGCCGGAGAGCTTGCCGCCGTCGTCCTGCAAATGCAGCGTCATCGCTGACGGATTGCCCCAACGGTCCAGCTGCAACAGCCAGTCTTCGGCCGCGCTTGCCGGCATGGCCACGGCCAGTAACGATAGAAACAGTGCGCTGCGCATGGTCTGGCCCCGTCAGGTTGTCATCAGGCCATCATAGCAGAGATACAAACATGTAGAAAAATTTTCTACTTCATCTACACTTGCCTCACCCCCACCACAGCGCGCCGCGCCAGAACAATGAACGCCATCCTGAATGCCGCCGTATTCCTGTTCGCCGTGCTGGCCGGCGCTGCCGCCGCCGCACCGTCCGCAGCGGGGCAGGTGGAGCGCTACCTGCAAGCCGAGATGCGCGCGCGGCAGATCCCGGGTTTGCAGGTGGCCGTGATCCAGCGCGGCAAAATCGTCCTGGCAAAGTCGTATGGCGTGGCGGAGCTGCCGCATGCGATACCGGTCACGCCGGACAGCGTGTTCTCGATCAACTCCGCCACCAAATCGTTCACCGGCGTCGCCATCATGCAGCTGGTAGAGCAGGGCAAGGTCGACCTGTCGGCGCCGGTGTCGCGCTACCTCCAGGACTTGCCGCCGGCGTGGCAAGCGGTGACGGTCGCCCAGCTGCTGAACCATACTTCCGGCCTGCCCGACATCGTCGCCCGGCAAACCTGGCAGGTGGCGCCGGCCGGCAACTGGGACGCCGCGTGGCGGCAGGTGCAGGCCATGCCGATGGACTTCGCGCCGGGCGAGCGTTTCCGCTACAACCAGACCAACTACCTGCTGCTCGGTAAAATCATCGACCAGCTGAGCGGACAGCCGTTCACGCAATTCATCCGGCAGCGGCAGTTCGACGTCGCCGGCATGCGGCGCACCGGCTTTGGCGACATGCAGGACGTCATCCCCGGCAGGGCGCCGTCCTACCGTCTCGATGCGGACGGCAAAACCTACAAGGCGATGGTGGATGACTTCCCGCCATTCCTGCGCGCCGGCGCCGGCATCAACACCTCGGCGGACAATCTGGCGCGCTGGATCATCGCGCTGCAAAAAGGGCGGTTGCTATCGCCGGCGAGCCTGCGGACGCTGTGGCAGCCGGGGCGCCTGGCCGACGGCCGCGCCGCGCCGTGGGCGCTGGGCTGGCCGGTTATCCGCGAGCGGGAGTACCGCACCGTGGCCGGCATCGGCGGCGCGCGGTCCGCGTTCTACCTCTACCCGGATCACGACCTGGCGGTAATCATCCTCACCAACCTGGCCGGCGCCGCGCCCGAACAAATGCTCGACATCGTCGCCAGCCACTACCTGCCCGGCCTGAAACAAGTCAGCGGCAGCTACGCCATTCACCTGGCTGCGCGCGCAGGCGCAAGCGGCTGGTTTCGCACAGCTGGACCAGCAACTGGCACAGCTCAGAACCCAGGCCGGCATCGCCCAGCCGGAGGAGGGTGACCTGAACGCCTGGGGCTACCGCCTGCTCGGCACGGGGCAGAAAGCGTCCGCGATCGCGGTGTTCAGCCTGGCGGTAGGTCTCTATCCCCAGAGCGCCAACGCCTACGACAGCCTGGCTGAAGCCTACCAGGCCGCAGGCGAACACGATTTGGCCGAGCAGCACTACCGCCGCTCACAAGACCTCGCCAGAAAATAACTCCCCGTCATTCCCGCGCAGGCGGGAATGACGGCTAAGCAGCGTTCAACTCGCCATACAACGCCAAATACTCCTGGCTCAGCTTGTGATTACGGTCGAGGTGAATCATCGGCAAGTTACGCTCGTGCGACTCGCGGATACGGATGGAATGGGACAGCTTACTGCCCAACACCGGCAAGCCCTCCTCCATAAGCTGATCGACCATCCGTTGCGGCAAAAGCGCGCGCGGCTGAAACTGATTGACCACGATACCCTCGATATCCAGCGCGCCGTTGTGGTCAGCCTTAATCTCCTTGATATTATTAATCAGGCTGTACAAAGCCTGACGCGAAAAGTCATCGCAATCGAAGGGAATCAGGCAGCGGTCCGCCGCAATCAGCGCCGACTGGCTAAAGAAGTTGTACGCCGGCGGCGTATCGACAAAGATCTCGTCATACTCCTTGCCAAGCTCCCGCAGCAAATCGCGCAGCTTATAGATCTTGTTGCGCGACTCCAGCTTGGACTGCAAGTCGCCCAGCTCCGGGTGGGACACGATAATGGACAGGTTCTCGAACGGCGTCGGATGCACATAATGGCCGGGAGGCTGGGCAAACATGCTAAAGCTGAGCACCTGCTCGAAATAAGCGCCCAGTGTCGGCAGCGCCTCGTGCGCGGCCGCCCCCAGCACATAACGGCTGGCATTGCACTGCGGATCGATATCGATCAACAAGGTGCGCTTACCCTGACTGGCCGCGATGGCCGCCAGGTTCACCGCAATCGTCGATTTACCCACCCCGCCTTTTTGATTGAAGATCACCCGTTTCATAGCCCGCCCATGTCGTGAATGAAAATGCAACCATTCTAAAACAAACGCAGGCTCCAGAAACAAAAACGCCACCCGAAGGTGGCGTTTGCTTATTCTTGGTGGCCCGGGGCGGAATCGAACCACCGACACAAGGATTTTCAATCCTCTGCTCTACCAACTGAGCTACCAGGCCAAGGGCCGCAATTATAGCGACCGGTTGCCGGGTTTGGCAAGGGCCTGAATGCACATTTATTGACAGCCTCATCCACCGCGTATAAATTTGACGATCAGACAATCTTTCGCGACGGGAGCAACATGAAGCAGGCGGCTTGGTGGTTGGCAGGTTTGGCGGTGGCCGGGACGGCGCACGGCGCGGAAATCACGCCGGTGCAAAAGCAGATGCGCGCCATCTATCAGGAGCTGGTGGAAACCAATACCACCAATTCGGTCGGCTCCTGCACCGTGGCCGCGCAAAAAATGGCCAGGCGCCTCAAGGCCGGCGGCTTCAAGGACAGCGAGCTGCAAATCATCATCCCGCCCGGCGGCCCGAAAAAGGGCAATCTGGTGGCGCGCCTGAAGGGCGACGGCAGCAAGAAGCCGCTGCTGCTGCTGGCCCATATCGACGTGGTCGAGGCCAGGCGCGAGGACTGGGAGCGCGATCCGTTCAAGCTGGTCGAGGAAAACGGCATGTTCTACGCGCGCGGCGCCTCGGACGACAAGGCCATGGCCTCGGCCTTCGTCAACAATATGCTGCTGTACAAAAAGAGAAGCTGCCGCTCAAGCGCGACATCATCATGGCGCTGACCTGCGACGAGGAGCTGGTGCCGTCCGACTTTGACGGCGTTGAATACCTGGTCAAGCATCACCGCCCGCTGGTCGACGCCGAGATTGTGCTGAACGAGGGCGGCGGCGGCTTGCTGGACAAGGACGGCAAGCCGGTACGCCACGGCATTCAGGCTGGCGAGAAGACGTACCAGAGCTTCCAGCTGGAGGTGACCAATCCCGGCGGCCATAGCTCGGCGCCGCCGAAGGAGAATGCCATCTATCGCCTCAGCGAGGGGCTGGCGCGGATCGGCCAGTTCTCGTTCCCGTTCAAGCTGTCGCCGGTGACGCGCGCCTATTACGAGCGCATGTCGAAGATTGAAAAAGGGCAGATCGCGCAGGATATGCAGGCCATCCTGCAGGACCCGCCGGAGCAGGCGGCGCTGGATCGCCTGTACGCGGCCAGCCCGGTGCACAACTCCACCGTGCGCACCACCTGCGTCGCCACGCGCGTGGACGCCGGCCATGCCGACAACGCGCTGCCGCAGCGCGCCCGCGCCACCGTCAATTGCCGCATCCTGCCGGGTGAGCCGATCGCCGAGGTGCAGGCGACGCTGCAGCGCGTGGTGGCGGACGAGAAGATCAAGATCAGCCGCATCGGCGAGGGCATCGAGAGCAGCATGCCGCCCATGACGCCGGCGCTGATGCAGGCGGTGGAGGAGATCAGCAACGATATGTGGCCCGGCGTGCCGGTGGTTCCGACCATGTCGACCGGCGGCACCGATGGCCGCTTCCTCAACAACGCCGGCATCTGGACCTATGGTATCAGCGGCATGTTCCATGGTCCGGAGGGCAGCGGCGCGCATGGTTTGAATGAACACATTCGCGTGAAGTCGCTGTACGATGGCCAGGAGTACCTGTACCGTCTGGCCAAGCGCCTGGCTACCGAATAACCGTCACTCCCGCACAGGCGGGAGTCCATGGAACGCTTGCTCAGCATGGGCTCCCGCCTGCGCGGGAGCGACGGTCAGATTTCGCGAAAGTGGCGGTGACGGTTAGTCCGGCACGATGATACGCCAGCGCCATGGCTTGATGACGGCCGGGCCGCTCTCGCCAGACAGCTTGTACTTCAGCGCCATGCCGGTCGGGTTGACGATCACCCGTACATGGTTGGCGCCCTGCTGGCGCCTGAAGGCAAACAGCTGCTCGTTGCCGACATCCAGCAGTTGCACCGTACCGCCCGAGGCGCCGTTCCACAGCGCCGGATTCTGCTTCTTCAACGCGTTCAAGCCGGCGATAAAGCCTTCCAGCGGATAGTTCTTCCAGTCGATGGCGTCCTTCTCGAAGAACGCCAGCTTCTTGTCCAGCCGCGCCTCCTGGCCGTTATAGACCAGCGGAATACCCGGCAGCGTATAGCTCAACACCTGCATCGCCCCCCACGCCGGGCCATACAGCTCCTGGTCCGTTCCTTCCCACGAATTGATATCGTGATTGCTGGTGAACTGAAGACGGAACGAGTCGCGCGCATACGCCTTCGGCGGATTGCTGACGTAAGCCCGCAGTTCGGCGGCGCCGGCCTGGCCCTTGCCGATCTTCTTCATGATGCCGTTCAGCGACCAGTCGTAGCTGGCGTCGAAGGCCTTCGCGTGCAGCGCCGGCTCGTCCGCCTCGGCCAGCATGAACACCGGCTTGATTTTGTCCAGCTGCGCGCGCGCCTGTTCCCAGAACTCGGTCGGCACCATATGCGCGGCATCGGCGCGGAAGCCGTCCACGCCCACGTCCCTGACCCAGAACGCCATTGCCGACGTCATCGCCGGCCACAGCTCCTTGTTGCCGTAATCGAGGCCGATAACGTCCGCCCATTGCTCCGTCTCGCCGGCGCCGTTCTTAAAACTAACGGCGGCGATCTGGCCCTGCTCGTTCTTCTTGTACCAGTCCGGGTGCTGCGCGGCCCATGGATGATCACACGCCGTGTGATTGCCTACCCAGTCCAGGATCACATGCATGCCCAGCGCGTGCGCCTGCTTCACCAGCTTGCGCACGTCGTCGAGCGAGCCGAATTCCGGATTCACCGCGGTGTAGTCCTTCACCGCGTAATAGCTGCCCAGCGCACCCTTGCGGTTTTGCTCGCCGATAGGATGCAAGGGCATCAGCCAGATGATGTCGACGCCGAGTTTTTTCAGGCGCGGCAGGTCGGCGGTGAGCGCGTTCAGCGTGCCCTCCTGGCTGTACTGGCGCAGGTTGACTTCATACACATTCGAGCTGCGCGACCAGGCCGGATGTTTCGGTTCGGCGTGGGCGGCGGCGGTGAACAACGTCGCCAGGATCAGCGAGGCGGCAAGCTTCTTCATAAGTCTCCCGTTTATTGTTTCAGGGTGCGTTCAAACAGCTGGTAGATGCGGCGGTATTCGTCGTACCACGCTTCCGGATGCACGAAGCCGTGGCGCTCCAGCGGATACGAGGCCAGTTCCCAGTTGTCCTTTTTCAGTTCGATGAAACGCTGCGCCATGCGCACCGAATCCTGATAGAACACGTTATCGTCGATCATGCCATGGGCGATCAGGATGTGGCCTTTCAGCTTGTCCGCATACTCGATCGGCGACGACACCTTGTACGCCTCCGGGTCCAGCTCCGGCGAGTTGAGGATGTTGGAGGTGTACTCGTGGTTATACGTGGTCCAGTCGGTGACGGGGCGCAGCGCGGCGCCGGCCTTGAACTGGTCCGGTGCGCGCAGCAGCGCCATGAAGGTCATGAAGCCGCCATAGCTGCCGCCGTAGATGCCGACGTTGTTGGCGTCGCCCTGATGCTTGGCCACCATCCAGTTCAGGCCATCGATGTAATCTTCCAGTTCCGGATGGCCCATCTGGCGATAGATCGCCGTGCGCCAGTTGCGGCCATAACCCAGCGAGGCGCGGTAGTCCATGTCCAGCACGATGTAGCCTTTTTCCACCAGCAGGTTATGGAACATCTGTTCGCGGAAGTAGACCGGATAGCGCCTGGTCACGTTCTGCAGGTAGCCGGCGCCGTGCACGAACATCACCACCGGGTATTTTTTGCCCGCTTCCAGCGTGGCCGGGCGATACAGCTTGGCCCACACCGGATCGGCGCCATGGGTCGAAGGCACGGCGACGATTTCCGGCTGCACCCACTCGCGCGCCTTGAACTCCGCGCTGCGCGTGTCGGTCAGCTGCGTCACGGCGCCGCCGCTGCTGCTGACGGTGCCGATCTGCGCCGGCATGTAGGCGCTGGAATAGCGCACCAGCAGCTTGCGGCCGTCCGGCGACAGCGAGAAGCTCTCGACGCCGCCCAGCGAGGTCAGTTCCTTCAGCGCGCCATCTTTGGTGTTGGCCGAGCAGACCTCATAAGTACCCGGCAGTTTCGGGTTGCACATGAAGTAGGCGGTCTGGCCGTCGGCCGACCAGCTGACATTGGATTCTTCCCACTTGCCCGAGGTGAGCGCGCGCGCCTTGCCGTCCGGGGTTTGCAGGTACAGGTGCGCGTAGCCGCTTTGCTCGGACTCGTACCACAGCGTGCTGTTGTCCGGCTGCCAGCCGAAATCGTTGCCGCGATTGTTGACCCATGCCGTGTCGCTCAGGCGGTGCAGCGGTTGCAGTTTGGCGTTGGCCAGGTCGACGCCGGCGATCCAGCGGTCCTTGTTATCGATCGCCTGCGCCATCACCGCCACGCGCGCGCCGTTGGCGCTCCAGCGGATCGACTCTTCGCGCGCTTCGAAACGCACGCCGCGGTTGCCCTTCAGCGGATCGAGCTTCTGCGCCGCGCGCATCGCCGCCAGCGGGTCTTCCTTGATGCCCGGCAGATCGTCCAGCGACAGCTCGGTGATTTTGCGGGTGGCCACGTCCACCAGTTTCAGTTCATGCTTCAGCGGGCCGGTTTCGCTGACGCGCTTGCGCTCATCGTCGGTTTCCTCGTAGCCCGATTCGGTCACGTACTTCGGCATCTTGCCGACGCGGCGCTTGTCGCCGTCCTTGGCCGCCGTGACCACCAGCAGATAGCGGCCGTCCGGCGACAGCGAGCTGGTTTCGATGGTGACCTTGTCGCCAAGGTAGACCGGCAGCGGCGCGCGGGTGGCGTCGGCGGCGCGGTCGGCGTTGCGCTGCTCGCGCGTTTCATCCTTCTCCTGCTTGATGCGGGCCAGCGTCGACATCAGGCGCAGTTGCATGTCGCGGCGGAAGTCGGCGTCCGGCGCGGCGTCCGGGTCTTTCGCGGTGCGCAGCAGCGCCACCGGCGACACCAGGCGCTCGCTGCGGCTCCAGCTGAACCAGTCGCTGCCCATGCGGAACTGCACGTGGTTGCCGTCGGCCGCGTACTGCGCATCGGCCGCCGCCGTGCTGCCTTTGACGATCTGCGTCAGCGCGCCGGTCTTCAGATCGCGCTCGAACAGATCGCCGTTGCGTGTCAGGATGGCGCGCGTGCGTTCGCGGTTGTACACCGGATTGTCGCTATCGAGGTTGGCCAGCTGTTTGGCGTCCACCACCTTGGCGGCGCCGCCGGCGATCCGGTAGGTGTCGCGCAGCACGGAGCCGGTGCGTTTTTGCTTGTAGTAGATCTGGCGGCTGTCCCAGCCCCACCATGCGGATTCCACGGGGTTGCCGATCCAGTCCGGATCGGCCATGGTCTGATCGAGGGTGATGGGCGTTGGTGCGGCAGTGGCGCTGGTGACACTGGTGGCGGCCGCAATGGCGGTCGCCAGGAATGGCAATACAAAACGCATCGGTAGTTTCGCTTGTAGGTTGGGTGAACAGGAGCGCCGGATCGCGGCGCGTCCTCGATTCTAGCCCAAGCTTTAGCTGCGGGCCATCTTGTCGGTTTGGCCATGGCCGGCGCTCGGGCCGCCGTGGCGCGGCGCCAGGCGCAAAGCCCACAGCAGAATCACGCCGGTGGCCAGGTACAGCACGATCAGCGCGGCCAGCATGGCGGCGCTGTCGCCCCACGCCAGCACTCGCTCGCTGAGCGACGGGCCGAAGGCGCCGCCCAGCAGGCCGACGCTGCTCACCAGTGCGATGCCGGCGGCGGCGCGGCGCTGGTTCAGCAGCGAGGAAAGAATCGCCAGCAGCAGCGGCGCGGCGCCGGCGATGCCGATGGTCGCCAGCGACAGGCCGGCCAGCGACCACACCAGATGGCGGTCGGCGGCGATGGCCAGGCCAAGGCCGCCGGCGGCCAGCACCATGCAGGCGATGAAGTGGCCGCGCCGTTCGCGCCGGCGGTCGGAGTCATGGCCGATGATGACCATGCCCAGCGCGCCGGCCAGGCTGGGGATGGCGGCCAGCAGGTCCGGTTGCGCAAGCTCGCCGGCGCCCCAGCGCTGCATCAGCGCCGGGGCCCAGTACAGCAGCGCGTAGCTGGCGCCGACCAGCAGCAGGTTGGCCACCGCCAGCAGCGCGATCGACGGCGCGCGCAGCAGCGACCAGAGGGTCTGCAGCAGCGACGGCTTGTCGTCGTCGTCCTCGGCGCGGGTGCCGTTCAGCGCCTGCTCGTCGCGCTCCAGATCCTGTTCGACCATCTGCTGTTCAAAGGAAGACAGCCAGCGCGCGTGCGCCGGTTTATCGTCAAGGCAGAAGTATGCGGCCACGCCGAGCAGCGCCGCCGGCAGCCCTTGCAGCACCAGCATCCACTGCCAGCCGCTGAGGAAACCCTGCTGGCGCATGGCCTGCAAGGTCAGCTCGCACAGCGGGCCGGCGGCGGCCGCGGCTAGCAACGCGGCGCAGGCGAAGAGGGCAAACACGCGCGCGCGCCGCGCCGACGGGAACCAGTAGGTCAGGTACAGGATCGCGCCGGGAAAGAAGCCCGCCTCAAAGACGCCGAGCAGGAAGCGGATCACATAAAACTCGGCCGGTTCGCGCACGAAGGCGCAGGCGGCGGTGGTCGCGCCCCAGCACAGCATCAGGCGTAGCAGCGTTTTGCGCGCGCCGAGTTTTTCCAGCAGCAGATTGCAAGGCACGGCGCACAGGCAGTAGCCGATGAAGAAGGCGCTCACGCCCCACAGATAAACCTGGCGGCTGAAATCGAGATCGGCGCCCATTTGCAGGCGGGCGTAATGGACGTTGACGCGATCGAGGTAAGCGACCGCATGGCACAGCATCAGCAGCGGCAGCAGGCGCCAGCTGATCTTACGGTAGATGGCATCCATGCCGGCGGCGCCGCGCAGGTGCAGGATCTTGGCGCCGTGGCTCATAATGCCCTTGCGGAAGTGGTCCCCATAGGGCGATATTAGCTGGACGATATTGCTTAGGCAAGCGTTGCGCGGTGGGCAAGAACTCAAAACAACAACGCGGACAACCGCCGCCATTCCCGCGCGGGCGGCGATCCATGGCGCCCATCCGAGGGCAAGCGCCGGCGCGGAAACGACATCGCCTAACCGAGCGGCGCGACACCGTTGCCCATGCGGCCCTGGCGTGGGCGCAGCTCGGGGCGCGAGGCGGCATCATCATCATCCTGCGCCAGGAACTTGCTGCCGATCTCAAACCACTCTTCGCTGGAGATCACCTTCTGCGCCAGCGGCAGCAATTCCTGCTCCTCCTTATCGAGGCGCTTGAGCAGATTCTGGCAATACAAATCGATGGTCTTGCACAGGAACTTGCCTTGCGAAGCGCTGCGGCGCATGGCGCGGCGCAGACAGCGGTAGACGGCGTTGAGCATGGCACTGCCGCGCTGGCTCAATGATTCCAGGTCGTTGATCAGCGGCGTGCAATTGGGCTCGGCCGCGCGGACGGCCGGCATCAGGCAGGCCTCGACCTTGCGCTGGTGGCGCGCCTCGGCAAAGCTGGTCAGCTGTTTCAACTGCGATTCAATGAACACAGGATCGATTTCCTGCGGGCGGCGCGCGATCGACTGCACGTATTGCAGCAGACGCGAAATGAAGTGGCGTTCTTTTTTTGCTCGATAGACAGGGTCAACAAGACATAGGTGGCAGTAAGCATAGCGTTTCCCGTATTTCACGTGACTTCGGCTGCGCGGAGGTCGTCGCAGAGGAGCCGCCGCGCCCGAGGTGAAACGCTACCTTAGCGCGATAAACGGGCTCATACAACGCCGATTTACAATTGTTCACAACTGCTTGTGAGGCAATACAAGGCGAAGCATTACCGGCGGGGAAAACGAATTGCAAGCGGGTCAAGCCGGCAGGAACCCGCGCTATTGCACCTGGCTGAGTAAAAGATTATGCCCGCAATCTGCCGCCGCCAACACAAAAATTTTTCTATCGAGGCCATCAATCGGGGTCAGGTCTGACAAACGCACACGGGCTCAACTGCGCAGCAGTCGAGCCCGTGTGCGTTTGTCAGACCTCGTATATTGAGCATACCGCCCCATCATCGGATAAAGTGACGGAGGTGGTCAGGCAGGGTGATGCCGATCAGAATTTGGGCCATTGAGCCCGTGGGTCAGATTGGTGCCCCTGCCTGTTTCATTTTAAAAGTCCGAACGGTATCTTGGGTCATCGCCTCGCGCGTAAGCCCGCATACGAGAGAGGTCAAAAATGGATAGCTCAACAGCAATCGTGGGGATCGATGTCGGCAAGAAAAAGCTCGACGTGGCCCTGCTAGTGAACGGCAAGATCAAGAGCAAGGTCATAGATAACTCTGCCGCAGGCCATCAGGTGCTCTTGGAATGGCTGGACAAGACCAAGTTACCCAAGGCGGCATTACGGGTCTGCATGGAAGCGACCGGTGTGTATTTCGAGGAGGTGGCGACCACGCTTTATGATGCCGGGCTTGCCGTGAGCGTAGTCAATCCGGGCTGCATCAAGGGCTTTGGCCAGAGCGAGAACCTGCGCAATAAAACCGACAAGGCGGACGCAGCATTGATCGCACGTTACTGCGCGGCGATGGCGCCGGCAACGTGGGCGCCCGCTCCGCTGGAGCAACGTCAGTTGCGTGCGTGGTCGCAGCGGATACTGGCTCTGAAGGATATGCGCCAGCAGGAACGCAACCGGCTGGAAAGCTATGAGGCCAGCGGCATGGGCGAGGTGGCTGAGCACGCGCGCTTGCTTATTGCCTGGTTTGACACCGAGATCAAGCAACTGGAAGACGACGTGGATGACCACATCGACCGCCATCCCGGCCTCAAGCACGACGCGCAGCTCATCACCAGTATTCCAGGCATTGGTAACACCACCGCAGCTCGCATCTTAGGCCAGTTGGGCGACATTCGGCGCTTCGGCAACGCGAAGGCCTTGGCGGCATTTCTCGGCGTGACGCCACGCCAGCGCAGCTCAGGAACCTCGCTTCGGGGGCGCACCACCATCAGCCGCAAGGGCAGCACCTCAATGCGCGCCGCGCTTTATATGCCCGGCATGGTGGCAAGCCGCCACAACCCGCTACTACACCAGTTTGCCCAGCGCCTGGCGAATAATGGCATGGCGAAAAAAGCCGTGATCGGCGCCGTGATGCATAAGCTCGTGCATCTCATCTACGGTGTCATTCGTACCGGCAAGCCCTTTGACGCCAATTACCTTTCAAAAGGGCTTGCCATTCAAGACGGTATCTGACCCCGGGTTTAGCCGAGGTAGGCGGCGCGCGGGGCGGCGAAGCTGGCGCGCACTTGCTGCGAGACCTGGTCGGTCAGCACTTCGTCTTGGTTCGCTTCGAGCGCGCTGACGATGGCTTGGGCGATCACCGCCGGCGACGATTTGGGCGCGTCGACGCCAGCCGTCATGTCGGTGTCCATATAGCCCATGTGCGCGCCCAGCACTTGCGTGCCTTGCACCCACAGTTCACCGCGCAGGCCGTTGGTCAGCGCCCATGCGGCCGCTTTCGAGGCGCTGTAGGTGCCGGTCGTGGGGAAGCTGGCCCAGCTCAGCGCCGACAGGATGTTGATGATGGCGCCGCCGCCGTTGCGGCCCAGTACCGGCGCGAACGCGTGGCTCAGCGCCAGCGGCGCGAAGAAGTTGGTTTCGAATTCGGCCCGCGCGGCGCTCAGCGCCTCCGGTCCGGTGACGCCGCCCACCACGTGGATGCCGGCGTTGTTGATCAGGATCGTCAAGTCGGGAATGGCTTGCACCACGGCGGCGATGTCGGCCGCGTTGGTGACGTCCAGCTTGATCGGCGTGGCGCCGGCGACATCGACCGTCTCAGGCTTGCGGGCGGCGGCGTAGACGGTGCGCGCGCCGGCTTTGACGGCCGCTTCGGCCAGCGCTTTGCCCAGACCACGGTTGGCGCCGGTGACGAGGACGACGGAGTCTTTGAAGTTCATGATGTTTCCTTTCAAGGGTGAGGTTAAACTACAATATGACCGGTCGTCTTAAAAACGGCCGAAAAAAATCAGTGCAACAGGCGATCCAGCACCACGCGGGCGAAACGTTCCAGCGGCGCGCGGCTCTGCTCGGCCTTGGCGCGCAGCACCGCGCCTTGCCAGGCGTCGTCGACGAAGCCGGCCAGGTCGGCCGCCGCCAGCCCGGCGCCGATGCTGCCGTCCTGCTGGCCTTCGGCGATGACGGCCGCCAGCAGCGCGGTGGAGCCGCCGAAGGCCGCGCGCATGGCCGTGCGCATCGCTGGAATCTGGTTCGACAGTTCGGTGCTGAAGTTGCCCAGCATGCAGCCGAACTGGTAGTCGTTGGCGGCGTTGCCGGCGATCATGCGCTCGAAGTACTGTTGCAGGCGCTGGCGCGGCGCCAGCGCGCGGTCGCGCAGCACGGCCGCCAGTTCGCCCACGCCGTCGATGTAACGCTGTAATACTTCCAGTCCCAGCGCTTCCTTGCTGGTGAAGTGGTTGTAGAACGAGCCTTTCGGTACACCGGCCGCGTCGGTGATGTCCTGCACGCTGGTGGCGTTGAAGCCTTTGCTGTGCAGCAACTGAACGCTGGCGGTGAGGATTTGCTCTTTGACGTTTGCTTTAGCCATGTATCCAATATGACCGGTCGTCTTAAATAAGTCAAGCTTTATTTGCGCGGCGGCCGGCGCGCTCCCGCCGCCGGCCCCGCGCGCGGTTCAGCGCGGCTCGCGGTACACCGGGTAGGTCCAGCTGGCGCGCTCGGCGTAGGGCGAACGCGCTTCCCACCATTGCAGGCGCGCCTGCCGGCTGGCCGCCAGCGCCGGGTCTTTGGCCAGGGCGTCGAGGAATTCGGCGCGCAACTTGGGCTGGCTGGCCATCATTTGCTCGGCCAGCGGCGCCAGCAGGTGTTTCGGCAGCCGCCATTCCGGCGCCAGCGCCTGGTCAAAGCGGCCGCTGGCGAGGAAGCCGTCGTCGCTTTCCGCTTCCAGCAGCGCGGCGGCCAGCAGGTGGTAGGCTGCGCCGCCGGAATGCGCACCGAGCCGGGCGGCAGCGTGACGCGCTGGAACGCCGTGGCGCCGCTGCGCTCCTTGCCGGACGCCAGCCGCGTCGCTTCCAGCGTCAGCGTGCGCGGCGCGTCGCTGGCTTCCATGCGGATGCCGTGCGCGCGCAGCGCCGCGATCAGGTCCTGGTGCTCGGCGCTGATCCACCACGCCCGCGGCAGCGCCACTTCGCGCGTGGAACGCACGCCGTACATCGGCAGTTGCTGGTCCTGCGGCGCGCCGGTCCAGCGCAGCTCGTGCGCGCCGGACACCGGCGACACCACGCTGTCGTAGCGGTAGCCTTTGAAGTTGACGGTGCGCAGCGGTACGGTTTCTCGCTCCCAGCGCACCATCAGGCTGTCCGGCTGCGCGGCGCGGTCGCGCGCCTTGGCGGCGGCGATGCGCGCGTGGTCGCGCCCGACCGTTTTCAGCGATTGCTCCAGCAGCACGTAGGTGCCCAGCACGCGCTGCTTGTAGGGCTTCAGGACGTGGTTTTCCACCAGCACCGTCGGCATGCCGATGAAGTCGCCATAGCCGGTCGAGTAGCGCGGTCCCTCGGCGCTGATGCGCAGGCCCTGGGCCGGCGCGTCCGGATCGATCCAGCTTGGATAGATCAGCGGCAGGTGGCCTTGGCCGGCGAGCGCGCCGCCGACGTCGTCATGGTAGGCCGTCATCAGCCATTGCGCGGTGGCCGGCGAGCGCGCATATGTGCCCCAGCCGGCAAAAGTGTAGGTGATGTCGTATTGGTAGTCGGCGCCGTCGCTGACGTGGACGTCGATGTACAGCGCCGGGTCGAATTGCTGCAGCAGCCGGACCACCGCCGCGATCTCCGGCGATTGCAGGCGCGCGTAGTCGCGGTTCAGGTCCAGCCCCTGGCCGTTGGTGCGGCTGCCCTTGCGCAGCGGGCCGCGCTGCACCGGCCGTCCGATTTCGCTGGCGTTTTCGTGGGCGTCGACATTCAGGATGGGGATGAACACCAGGTCGACCTGGTCGAGCAGATCGTCGCGGCCGCGGAAGGCGATATCGCGCAGCAGCATCAGGCCGGCGTCCTTGCCGTCGATTTCACCGGCGTGTATGCCGGCCTGCACCAGCACCACCGGCTTGCCGGCGGCGCCCGGCTTGCTGGCGCGCGCGTACAGCAGCGGACGCCCCTGGTAGGAGGCGCCGAACTGCTGCACGCTGATCTTGTCGGAGGCTGCGGCCAGCGCGCGCAGGTAGGCCACGGTGGCGGCGTAGTCGGGCGAGGAGGTGAAGCCGGACTGCTCGGCCGGCGTGATCCAGCGCGCGTCGGCCGGGGCGATCAGTTGTTCGCTGGCGCCGTGCCAGGCGGCGGCGGGTGGCAGGAGGTCGAAGGCGCCGGCACTGGCGCTGACCACGGCAAAAAACAGGGCGGAATAAGTCTTCATACGCAACTATGTTGCATTAATGGACCGGATTATGCAAGCCTAAAGTAGCGTAAAGTAACAATTTCCTGCCGATATGCCGCTGCGGGCGGCGCTCTTGGTATGATCTGCGATGCCCGGCCACAAGCCGGTATTTTTCTTATAACATCGGAGAGATCGAATGAGATTCCCCCTGCTGCTGCTGGGTACCGCTATCGCGGCCAGCGCCACGGCCGCGCCGCGCGGCTTTACCGTAGAAGACCTGGTCAAGATGGAGCGCGTCGGCAATCCGGTGCTGTCGCCGGACGCCACCCGCGTGGTGTACACCGTGCGCACCACCGACCTGGACAAGAACCGTGGCAATACCCAGCTGTACCTGCTGGACCTGCGCCATCCGAAGGCCGCGCCGGTGCGCCTGACCCAGGCCGCCGCCAGCAGCAGCGAGCCGGCATGGTCGCCGAACGGCGATGCGATCTACTTCCTGTCCGGCCGCTCGGGCTCGTCGCAGGTGTGGCGCCTGCCGCTGGGCGGCGGCGAGGCGGCCAGGGTCACCGACCTGCCGCTCGACGTCGACAGCTTCCGCCTGTCGCCGCAGGGCGACCGCCTGCTGTTCAGCATGGCCGTGTACCGCGATTGCGCCGACCTCGCGTGCAGCAAGCAGCGCCTCGACGACAACGCCAAGGTCAAGGCCAGCGGCAAGGTGTACGACAAGCTGTTCGTGCGCCACTGGGATACCTGGAACGACGGCCGCAACAACGTGCTGTACTCGGCGCCGATCGATAGCAGCGGCAAGGTCAGCGCGCAGCCGGTCAGCCTGAGCGGTTCGCTCGATGGCGACGCGCCGTCCAAGCCGTTCGGCGACAACGGCGAGTACCAGTTCAGCCCGGACGGCAAGACGGTGGCGTTCTCGCTGCGCATTGCCGGCCGCACCGAGGCGTGGTCGACCAACTTCGACGTCTACACCGTGCCGGCCACCGGCGGCACGCCCAGCAACCTGAGCGCCGACAACCAGGCCTGGGACGCCAAGGCGATCTATTCGCCGGACGGCAAAACGCTGGCCTATGTGGCGATGGACAAGCCGACCTTCGAGGCCGACCGCTTCCACCTGGTGCTGGTCGATGTGGCCACCGGCAAGAAGCGCACCGTCGCTGACAGCTGGGACCGCTCGATCGCCGACTACCGCTGGACGCCCGACAGCAAGGCCATCCTGGCCACCGCCGACGATATCGGCCAGCATCCGCTGTTCTCGATCGACGCCGCCAGCGGCAAGGTCAGCAGGCTGACCGGCAAGGGTTATGTGGCCGGCTTCGACGTCGCCAGGGACACCGTGGTGATCGCGCAGGCCAGCCTGTCGTCGGGCGCGCAGTTGTACAAGTTCAAGCTGGGCGGCGCTGGCGCCGGCGAGAAGGCCGAGCAGCTGACCAGGCTGAACGCAGCGGCGCTGGCCGACGTCAAGTTCGGCGAGTACGAGCAGTTCTCGTTTACCGGCGCCAACGGCGAAACCGTCTACGGCCACGTGATGAAGCCATGGAACGCCCAGCCGGGCCAGAAGTATCCGGTGGCCTTCCTGGTGCACGGCGGCCCGCAGGGCAGCTTCGGCAATTCGTGGAGCTATCGCTGGAATCCGCAGGTGTACGCCGGCGCCGGCTACGCGACCGTGTTCATCGATTTCCACGGCTCGACCGGCTACGGCCAGAAGTTCACCGATTCGATCAGCGGCGACTGGGGCGGCAAGCCGCTGGAAGACCTGCAAAAAGGCCTGGCCGCGGCGGTGCAGAAATTCCCGTGGCTGGACCGCGAGAACAGCTGCGCGCTGGGCGCCTCGTATGGCGGCTACATGATGAACTGGATTCAGGGTAACTGGTCCGACGGCTTCAAGTGCATCGTCAACCACGACGGCGTGTTCGACACGCGCGGCATGGCCTACTCGACCGAAGAGATCTGGTTCACCGAGTGGGAAAACGGCGGCCCGTACTACGACGTGCCGGAGAACCACGAGAAGTTCAATCCGGCGCTGAAGGTGAAGAACTGGAAGACGCCGATGCTGGTGGTGCAGGGCGACCTCGACTTCCGCATTCCGACCGCCCAGGGCCTGAGCGCCTTCACCGCGCTGCAGCGTCGCGGCATTCCGAGCAAGTTCCTGTTCTTCCCGGACGAGAACCACTGGGTGCTGAAGCCGGCCAACTCGGTGCTGTGGCACCACACCGTGATCGATTGGCTCGATACCTACACCAAGAAAAATAACCGGTCGTCCCCGCGCAGGCGGGGACCCATGCTGAGTATGGATTCCCGCCCGCGCGGGAATGACGACGACTTCGGAGATACAATGAAAAAATACCTGATCGCCGGTGCGGTAGCGCTGGCCTTTGGCGGCATGGCGCACGCTGCCGATGTCGCGCCGCGCGCCGACAACGCCTACCTGTCGCAAGCCGACGCCGCCGCCCGTTCGGCGCGCGTCAGCAACGTCGACTACACGCTGGAATTCGCGCTGACCGGCAAGGAAAGCTTCAGCGGCACCACCACGCTGAGCTTCGACCTGAGCGACGCCGCGCAGCCGCTGACCATCGACCTCGACAAGGCCACCATCGCCAGCCTGAGCGTCAACGGCAAGAGCGTCACGCCGCAGTACAACAACTGGTTCATCACGCTGGCCGCCGCCGACCTGAAGGCCGGCCGCAACACCGTCACCATCGCCTACAGCCGCCTGCACAGCACCAACGGCGAAGGCCTGCACCGCATGGTCGACCCGGTCGACGGCCGCGTCTACACCTACTCGCACTTCGAGCCGGCCGCCGCGCACCAGATGTTCCCGGTGTTCGACCAGCCCGACCTGAAGGGCACCTACCAGGTCACCGTCACCACGCCGGCCGACTGGGTGGTGTCGTCCACCATGCGCGAAAGCGGCGTGCAGGACGTCGACGGTGGCAAGAAATGGACCTTCCCGCGCTCGAAGAAACTCAGCCCGTACAACTTCTCGATGCACGCCGGCCCGTATAAAGTATGGGAAGACAACAGCGGCAAGTACCCGATGCGCCTGTTCGCGCGCCAGTCGGTGGCGGCGCAGGTGTCGCCGCAGGACTGGTTCCGCTACACCAAGCAGGGCCTGGCCTTCTTCGACGACTACTTCGGCATCCCTTACCAGTTCGAGAAGTACGACCAGCTGCTGGTGCCGGACTTCCTGTACGGTGCGATGGAAAATGCCGCCGCCATCACCTTCGCCGAAGGCCGCTTCCTGCACAAGGAAGAAATGACCGAGGCGCAGAAGCAGTCGCTGGCCGGCGTCATCATGCACGAGATGGCGCACCAGTGGTTCGGCGACCTGGTGACGATGAAATGGTGGAACGGCCTGTGGCTCAACGAAAGCTTCGCCTCCTTCATGGGCACGCTGGCGACCGCCGAGGCGACCGAGTTCAGCAACGCCTGGCAGAGCTTCTACTCGGGCGGCAAGCAGGCCGCCTATGTGCAGGACCAGCGCGTGACCACGCACGCGATCGAAACGCCGGTGCCGTCGACCGCCAATGCCTTCGACAACATCGACGCCATCACCTACTCGAAGGGCGCGTCGACGCTGAAGCAGCTGCGCCACCTGCTGGGCGAGGACGTGTTCCGCAAGGGCGTGCACAACTACCTGGTCAAGTACCAGTACCAGAACGCCACGCTGGACAACTTCATCGGCAGCCTCGGCGAGGCGGCCGGCCGCGACCTGAGCGGCTGGACCAAGGAGTGGTTGTACGAAGCCGGCGTCAACACCATCGCCGCCGACTTCAGCTGCAGCGGCGGCAAGGTGTCGTCGTTCACGCTGCGCCAGAGCGCGCCGAGCAAGGAGCTGCCGACGCTGCGCGAACAGCGCGTGCAGGTCGGCCTGTTCCAGCTGGGCGCGCAAGGGCTGGCGCTGAGCAAGAACGTCGCCGTCACCTACAAGGGCGCGGCCACCGCCGTGCCGGAGCTGAAGGGCGCCGCCTGCCCGGACCTGGTCTATCCGAACTATCAGGACTGGGGCTTCGCGCAGGTGCAGCTGGATAAAAAATCCTTCGCCACCGCGCAATCGAGCCTGAGCAAGGTCGACGATCCGCTGCTGCGCGCGATGCTGTGGCAAAGCCTGTGGGATGGCGTGCGTTCGGCCAAGCTGCCGCTCAACGACTTCCTGAAGACCGTGCTGGCCAACGCGCCGGCCGAGAAGGACTACACGCTGCTGGGCGATATCGTCGAGAAGGTGCAGGCCTCGTCGGGCTATCTGAACCTGATGGGCCCGTCGGCCTACAGCACCAAGGTCGGCGCGCAACTGGAGCAGATGGCGTTTGACGCGTCCAGGGCGGCCAGCGACAAGAACTTCCAGCGCCGCTGGTTCTCGACCTACATCAGCGTCGCCCGCAGCCCGGCGGCGCTGAAGCAGCTGGCCGACATCCTCGACGGCAAGCTGGTGGTGCCGGGGCTGAACGTGGGCCAGGACGTGCGCTGGGACATCATCCGCCGCCTGAACCGCTACGCCTATCCGGGCAGCGACCAGCTGCTGGCGGCCGAGCAGGAACGCGACAAGTCCGACAGCGGCCAGCAAGCGGCGATCGCCGCCACGGTGATCCGTCCGGACGCCAAGGTCAAGGCCGAGTGGGCGGCAACCATCGCCGACCTGAAGACCAAGCTGCCGTTCTCGAAGATCCGCACCGCCATGGGCAGCATGTTCCCGGCCGAGCAAGGCGCGCTGAACGAGCAGAGCGCCGCGCAACGCCTGGCCACGCTGGGCGAGGTGGACAAGGCCGCCGGTCCGGTCTACATGCGCGCCTACGCGGCCACGCACATTCCGGCGGCGTGCACGCCGGCCAGCGTGGCGCGCCTCGACGCCGCCATCGCCCGGCTCAAGGGCCTGTCGACCGGCACCGAGCGCGCGTTGCTGGTGACGCGTCAGGAAGATGAGCGCTGCGTCGCCATCAAGAAGGCGATGACCGCGCACTAAGCCGCGCGCCGTTCAGCCTTGCCAGCCAGCCGCTCACCCGGCTGGCTTTTTTATTTGCTGGTCGGCTGGCCGGGGCTGGCGGAGGAAGTGCCGTTGAGCACGCATTTGCCGGCACGGCAGCTGGCGCCGGGATCGCTGATCAGGCTGCACACCGACACCATGCCCTGGCGCTGGTCTTCCTCGCGGCGGCTGGCGGCATGCTCGGCCACCAGCGCCTTGAGCTGCGCGCCATCGCTGTTCCTGCTCGACCAGGCCAGATAGTTTTCCGGCCCGCCGCAGGCGCGCGAGCCGACGCCGATGCTGTGGCACTGGCTGCCGTTGTCGCAGCCCAGGTCGGCGTTGGCGTCGACGATGCGCTGCCACAGCGCGCCGTTGCTGTTGTCTTGCTGAATCTGCGGTGGCGGCGGCGCATCGGCCGGGGCCGGCGCGCGCGCGCCGGCGCAGCCGGTGAGGATCAGCAGGCTGGCCGCCGCCAGCCGCACGGAGCGGGAGATATTTTTCATGGTGTCGTCACTGGTTCTTGTAGTCTGGCCTTGCGCGCCGCGCCGTCCGGGCCGAACAGGATGGTGAATTCGGCCGGCGGATCGCCGCTGCGCCGCGCCGGGTAAGTGTAGCGCCACATCTGGTAGCCGCTGTCGAAGCTTACTACTTTTGCCGGGCCGAGGCGCTTTTGCATCAGGCCGGTGCGATGGTAGCCGGCCGCGATGGCGGTGTCGTCCGGGCCGGGCGGGCTGTCCATGTCCTCGAACGACAGCAGCGTGTCGTCGGACCAGCTGCGGTCCCAGATGGGCGCGTAGTAGCTGCGGTCGAGCAGCACCTGGCAGTCGCAGAAGGGCAGGGTGGACGGCGTTTGCGTGCCGCCGGCGTACAGCGCGTTGAACGGCAATGGCGCCCGGCGTTCGCCGTCGCGCAGCGTGATGGCGTACACCGGGCGCTCGGCGAAGAACAGGTAGTTGCCGTCGGCATTGTTGCAGACGCGCTCAGGACTGGTGAACAGCTCGCCCAGCCAGGCGAACATCTGGGCGTTGTTGGACAGCAGGCCGGCTGCGACGCCGACCATGCATTCGAGCCGCAGGTCGCCGAGCCGGCGCATGCCCTCGGGCACATTCGGACTGCGCACCTGCGCGCGCCAGGTCAGTGTGCTGGTCTTGCGGCTGGCGATCAGGGCGGCGTCTTCCTGCGCCGCCTGCTGGTTGCGCTCCAGCGTGAACGTGTGGTCGGGCGCCACCGTCACCGGCAGCGAGACGCTGTCGCCGGCCACGCGTAGCGTGATGCCGTCCAGCTGCGTGCTCGGCAGGCGCGGCAGCAGCTGGAAGCGCAAGGTGGCCTGCGGCGCCAGCGCGTGATTGCGCTCGAAAATGTCCATGCCCGCCAGCATCTTGCGGTAGGACTTGTCGACCGGGTCGCGCGTGGCAGCGACGGTGACGCTGGGCGCGCTTTGCGCGGCGGCCGTCGCCGGCAATGCGGCCGCCATCAGCGCGGCGGCGATGATGATCAGTTTATCCATGATGGCCTAGCGTAAATCATCACGCCCTCTGGCGGCGCACAGCTGGCTCAGGCGCGCTGCTGCTGCCCGATCCAGCGCAGCAGCTCGCGGCCGAACACGCGCGTGCGTGCGGTGTCGACCTGGCGCTGCTTGTAGGCCTCGTGGCTGGCCGGGCCGCTCAGGCTGCGCTGGTAGCTGGCCTCGTCCAGCAGCTGGATTTCGTACTCGAAGAAAAAGCTCACGTCGTAATCCTGCTCGGGCATCGCGTCCAGCTGCTGCACGTGGATCATCTTGCGCACCGTCACCTGCATGCTGTTGAAGCCGCTGCCGCTGTGCGGATTGTCGCAGCGCGTCTGCGGCTGGGCGATCTCGGCCAGTTCGGCGTCCATCTGCCGCAGCAGGTCCAGCGGATAGGTCTTGCTGTGTTCGAGCTGCGCGCGGTGCTTGCAGAACACCTGCTTGGCCGCGTCCAGGTCGAGCAGGGTGTTGCGTGTGCGCCCGGCGTCCACATTGGTCACCGACAGCAGGTGGGCGCGCTGCAAGGTGCGCAAGGCCAGCAGGCATTCGCAGCGGGTGGCGAACACCAGCCGCACGCCGAGATGGTCGAAGATGTCGGCCGCCAGGTAGGCCGCCTTTTGCAGCAGCTTGAGCAGAATGCTGTTGCGGCCCTTGTTGTCCTTGCGGTCGTAATGCAGCAGCGGCAGGCAGATCTCGCCGTCGGTCAGGAAGTGGCGCTGGCCATCGTGGCGGATCACCTCGTCCAGAGAACCGAACACCTGCGCGCGGATGGCGTGGAAGTGGCGCAGCTTCAGGTTGTTGTCGATGTAAAAGATACCGTGCATGACCTTCAGCACCGCGCAGGCCCACATGCGGCGCGCATCGGCCAGCTGCCCGCGCTGCGAGGCGTAGACCAGCAATTGCAGCACTTCATCGGGCTCGGCCACCTCGGGCGGGATCAGTCCGGCTTCGGCGGGGGCCAGGAACGTGTCGCGGATAAAGGCCACCGCCTCCGCGTGGGCGCGGCGCAGCAGCGCCGGCGTGGCCGGCTGGTCCAGGTCGAAGCCGTACTCGCGCGCAAACTGGCGCGCATCATGCAAGTTGCGCAGGGCCAGCCCGTCCAGGTCGATGGCCGAGACGCCGTTGGCGATGGCGTTCAGATAGGTCCAGTTCAACGACAGCTTGTCGCCGCTCTTGAGCGAGGCGTGCAAATCACTCATGCCCAGGGTCTCCTGTTGGCGTATAGAACTATCATACCGCCTTTGCCGGGGTCACGAAACGGTCATAAACAGCGCGTATGCTGGGCCGCGTGCGCGCCGCGTGCGCGTCTCTGTATTAGGACCTTCCATGACCATCGCCTATACCGACGTCAACGATTCCCTGCGCCGCGTGGCCCTGTCGGGCCGCCTCGACATCGCCGGCACCGACGCTATCTCCCTGCAATTCGCGGCGCTGACCGCCTCGGCCCGGCAGCGCGCCGTGGTCGACCTGAGCGCCGTCGATTTCCTGGCCTCGATCGGTATCCGCGCGATTGTTGCCAACGCCCGCGCCATGCAGCAGCGCGGCTCGCGCATGGTGCTGTTCGTCGGCGACAACGGCCCGGTGGCCAGGACGCTGTCGACCACCGGCATCGATGCCGTGATCCCGATGTTCAGCGACCTGGCGCAGGCCGACGAGGCGGCGCTGGCTTGAGCCAGCCCGTCCACAGCGCCGCGCTGGCGTTGCCGGCGCAAGTGGCCGGGCTGCGCGTCGCGGCGGCCTGGCTGCACGCCGAGTGTGCGCGCTCGGTATCGGTTCCCGCCTGCGCGGGAACGACGAGTTTGGCTCCCGCGCTGCCGGACGAGGCCGTCGCCCGCCTCGATCTGTGCCTGCACGAGGCGCTGGCCAATATTCTCGACCATAGCGGCCTGCCGGCCGGCGCCGAGGTGCGGCTGCGTTTGCAGCTGCGCGAGCGCAGCGCCACCCTGACGGTGAGCGACGGCGGCCAGCCCTATGACCTGACGCGGGCGGCCGTGCCGGCGCGTCCGCTGACCTTGGCTGAAACCGAACCCGGCGGCCTCGGCGTGCTGATGCTGCGCGCCCAGTCCGACCAGCTGGACTACGAACACCGCGACGGCTGCAACCACCTGCACATCACCGTGCGCTGGGGCGGCGCGTGACCGGCTCCGGCATCACGCGCAGGCCGTTCCGCCGCAGCGGCCAGCGCCGCCACGGCCTCGACCATTTGCTGGGCGGCCATCACCGCGACAGCCGCCAGGTCGAGCGCCGGCGCGAGGGCATGGACTGGATCGGCCTGTTCCGCCAGGCCAGCGCCGATGCGGTGGACGCCGCGCTGGCCGAGGCCGAGGTGCTGGACCTGCCGGCCGGCGCGCCCTTGTTGCAGCATGGCGAGATCAACCACTGCGTCTACATTCTGCTGTCGGGCTTGCTGGAAGTGCGGCTTGACGGCGCGGCGGGCGGCGGCGTGCTTACCGTCGCGCCGGGCGAGCTGATCGGCGAACTGTCGGCCATCGAGGGCGAGCCGGTGGCCGCGCAGGTGCTGGCGCGCGAGCCATCGCAGGTGCTGCAACTGTCGCGCGATCTGTTCTGGCAAAAACTGATGGCCCTGCCCGGCGTCGCCAGCAACCTGATGACCACGCTGACCGGGCGCATGCGCCGTTCCAACGAGGCGGCCCTGCAGGCGCAGCGCACGGCGCTGGAGTTGCAGCATTTGCGCAAGGAGCTGGACATCGCGCGCCAGTTACAGGTCAGCATGTTGCCGTTGCAGCGGCCGCTGTTTCCGGAGCGCGCCGACCTGCACGCGTGCGGCCTGATGGAGCCGGCCTCGCACGTCGGCGGCGACCTGTTCGACGCTTTTTTCATCGACGACCATCTGCTGTTCATCTGCATCGGCGATGTGTCCGGCCATGGCGTGGCGGCGGCGCTGTTCATGGCGCGCGCGATCGGCCTGCTGCGCGTGCTGGCGATGAGCATCACCGAACCGGCGCTGTTGCTGGCCGCGCTCAATGACCGGCTGTGCGCCGGCAACGATACCAATCTGTTCGTCACGCTGTTCTGCGGCTTCCTCGACCTCGATACCGGCCTGCTGCGCTATTCGAATGGCGGCCATTGTCCGCCGATGCTGCTGGTGGACGGCGTCGCCAGCCTGCTGCCGATTCCCAGGGGCGTGCTGGTCGGCGCCTTTCCCGGTCTGGTGTTTGGCGCCATGCAGACCGTGCTGGCGCCCGGCGCCACGCTGCTGTGCTACACGGACGGCGTGACCGAGGCGGCCAACGGCGCGGGCGTCGAGTTTTCCGAGCAGCGCTGCTTGCAGCTGCTGGCGCAGTGGGGCCAGCGGCCGCTGCCGGAAGCGCTCGACCTGCTGCGGCTGGCGGTCAGCACCCACACCGGCCGGCCGCTGCTCGACGATGACTGCACCATGCTGGCGATCCGCCGGCCGCTGCCGCCATCGCCATGTTCCGCTTGATCTGGCGCGGCTGCGCGGGGTTGCAATAAGTTCTACAATATCCTGCAGATAACCACCTCGCGGAGCCTGCATGTCCTTTCTGATCGTTCTTGCTGCACTGGTATTCCTGATGCTGGCCGCGTATCGCGGCTACAGCGTGATCCTGTTTGCCCCGATAGCCGCGCTGGGCGCGGTGCTGCTGACCGATCCCGGCGCGGTGGCGCCGGTGTTCAGCGGCATCTTCATGGACAAGATGGTGGGCTTCGTCAAGCTGTACTTCCCGGTGTTTTTGCTGGGGGCGGTGTTTGGCAAACTGATCGAGTTGTCCGGGTTTTCCGAGTCGATTGTAGTGGCTGCCATCAAGTACATCGGCCGCTCGCGCGCCAATGCGGTGATCGTGCTGGTGTGTGCCTTGCTGACCTATGGCGGCGTGTCGCTGTTTGTGGTGGTGTTTGCCGTGTATCCGTTCGCGGCGGAGTTGTACAAGCAGAGCAATATTCCCAAGCGGCTGATGCCGGGGGCGATAGCGCTGGGCGCGTTTTCGTTCACCATGGATACCTTGCCGGGCACGCCGCAGATCCAGAACATCATTCCCACGACGTTCTTCAAAACGACCGGCTGGGCGGCGCCGTATCTGGGCGTGATCGGTTCGGTCGCCACGCTGGCCGCCGGCCTGGCGTTCCTCGAATGGCGCCGCCGCAGCGTGATGGCGAAGGGCGAGGGCTATGACGGCGCGGCAGCCGATGCTGCGGCAGCCGGCGCTGCGCCAGCGGCCGGCAAGGTGTCCGCCACCGGCGCGCCCACCGCAGTCCCGGCGCCCGCCGCCAGCACGCCGGCAAGTGCGGCAGCGGTCGCCGGCACAGCTGCCGCTACCGGCGCCCGGTCCGGCGCGCGGGCCGGAACGGGTGGCGCGGCGGCGAAGAGCGGCGTCGGGCTGCCGCATCCGCTGCTGTCGCTGGCGCCGCTGGTGATGGTTGGGGTGGCGAATTTCGCGCTGACCAAGCTGATTCCCGGCTGGTATGGCGACAGCTACGCGCTGACCGCCGACGCCTTGCCCGGCCTGCACGCGCCGGTCAATCTGGCCATCAAGCCGGTGATCGGCATCTGGGCGGTGGAAGGCGCGCTGTTGCTGGGCATCCTGCTGACCGTGGCCACCGCCTTCGGCCGTATCAAGGACGCCTTCGCCGAAGGCACCAAGGCCGCCGTCGGCGGCGCGCTGCTGGCGGCGATGAACACCGCCTCCGAATACGGCTTCGGCGGCGTCATCGCCGCGCTGCCGGGTTTTCTATCGGTCAGCAATGCGCTGCGCAGCGTGCCCGATCCGCTGGTCAACGCCGCCGTCTCGGTCACCGCGCTGGCCGGCATTACCGGCTCCGCCTCGGGCGGCATGAGCATCGCCCTGGCGGCCATGTCCGACCAGTTCATCAAGGCGGCCGAAGCCGCCAACATCCCGCTGGAAGTGATGCACCGCGTGGTTGCCATGGCCAGCGGCGGCATGGACACGCTGCCGCACAACGGCGCCGTCATCACGCTGCTGGCCGTTACCGGCCTGACGCACCGCCAGTCTTACCGCGACATCTTCGGCATCACCGTCATCAAGACGCTGGCGGTGTTCTTTGTGATCGCAGTTTACTATCTGACCGGGCTGGTTTGACGAGGGCCGGCGGATACTGCTTCTGGCACTTGGCGCAGAAGAAGCTGCGCCGCCGGGTCTTGCCCAGATGGGCTTTTTGGAAAGGAATATCGCAGCGCGGGCAGATGCGTTTGGTGTGCGCCAGCCAATGCTTCTTTAGCTCGAACGCCTTTTTCCAGCGCAGGAAATCGAAGGCGTACACGCGCATCTGCTCGACCAGCTCGCGCAGCTTGGCGGCCGGCAGCGCGCCGACCGTCGACAGCGGATGCACGCGGATGCGGAACAGCACCTCGTTCTTGAAGATATTGCCGGCGCCGGAAAAAATCTCCTGATCCAGCGTGGCGTCGCATACCAGCATATCCGGTTGCGCGCGCAGCTTTTTCAGCGCCAGCTTCGGGTCCCATTCGTCCGACATCACATCGGCGCACCAGTCGTACTGCGTGTCCAGATCGGGCGGCAGCGTCTTGACGGAACAGGTATAGAAATTGAACTCCTGGCCGTCGTCAAAGCCCAGGCTCAGGCGCGGCTCGGCGCCGTCCTTGCGTTCGTTGATGCGGTAACTGCCGAACATCAGCAGGTGGATGCGCAGCGCCAGGTCCGGCAGCCGGATCAGGAAATGCTTGCCCCAGCTGCGCACGGCCAGCACCTGTTGCCCGGCCAGCGCGTCGAAATCGACGGCCTTGGTGTTGCCGCTGGCATGCTTGATCGTGCGCCCGGCAAACCCGGCCGCTTCCTCGCGCATGATGACGATTGATGGTCCTTCCGGCATGACGCGCCTCCGCTGGAAAGCCTCCAGTGTGGCCACGCCGCGCAGGCCGGACTGTACGTTAGTTCACCGAGACGGCAGCATCTCGTGCACGCTGTAGCTCATCATGGCCAGGAAGGCCACCAGCACCAGGTACATTACGCCGTAGTTGATGCGCGCGTCGCGCGTGACGACATAGTAGCTGGCGTCGCGCGTGGAGCCGCCCCAGATCGCCTCCTTGATCTGCGGATAGGCCAGCACCGCCACCAGGATCAGCATCGGACTCGGATGGTAGAAGAACAGCGCCGCCAGCAGCGGCACGCCGGCCAGCCACACCTTGGGCGAGATGATGGCGGTGATGCGGCCACCGTCGAGCGGCGAGATCGGGATCAGGTTAAACAGGTTCAGCATGAAGCCGGAATAGGCTACGGCCAGCAGCAGGTCGCTGTCGCTGTTGCGCGCGAAGTAGTAGCACGCCAGCGAGGCCAGCGTGCCCGCCAGCGGCCCTGCGAAGCCGATGTAGGCTTCGGTTTCCACGTCATGCGGCAATTCCTTCAGTTCGATCCACGCGCCCACGAACGGGATGAAGGTCGGCGCGCCCACCTGCAAACCGCGCTGGCGCGCCGCCACATAGTGGCCCATCTCGTGCACCAGGATCAGCGCGACGAAACCGACCGCGTAGCGCCATCCATACACCCAGCTATAGGCGACAATCGACAGCAGCATGGTGCCGCAGGTCAGCAGCAGCTTGCCCATTTTGCCGGCCGCCAGCAGCCAGATGATCAACTTGCCCACTGCTTACTCCTGCTTGCTCAGGTCGACGCCCGAGGCGGCGGCTTCCTTCTTGCGGCCCAGCAGCTTCCACAGCCAGCCGCCCAGCGCGGCCACGCCCAGCACGATGAATTTCTTGAACGCCAGCAGCACGGCAAAGATCTTGCCGAAGAAGCCCAGCTTGGCGGCGACGCCGCCGGCCACCAGCGCGGCGATGCCGTATTCGGCGACCTTGTCGGTGTTGGCGTTAAAGTCGCTGTAGCGGTGGCCCGGCGTGAAGTCGGTGAAAGCGGTGACCTTCTTCATCTCCTGCTTGACCTCGGCGATCTGGACCATGCCCGACACCGCGTTCAGCACCAGCACGCCTTCGCGCCCCAGCACGCGGATGTTGTAGTTCAGGCCGTTGTCGTTGCTGCCCTCGGTGTGCAGTTCCTTGGCCCAGTACAGCTTGTGCTGTGCCTTGTCGTAGCTCGGCTGCTCGGCCCAGCCCACCAGGGACATCGCCGGATAGCCCTGTTGCTTGCGTTCCTTGTTGTGTTCCTCCATGCCTTGCTTCATATCGTTCAGCAGGTCGGCATAGTTGATGTGGTCGGCGTCATCGTCCTTGACGTGGCCGTCCTTGTCGTAAGTCACCACCACGCCCCAGCCGGCCTGGCTCAGCGGGTTGACGTCGCTCGGCACGATCATGCCCAGCGTCTTCGCGCCCGGCGGATTGCCCCAGCCGTCGGTAATCAGCTTTTCAGCGTCGGCCGGATCGAGGTAGCGGAAGTTGGGCGGCAGGTCGAGCGTGGCGATCTCGCCCGGCAAGGTGATTTTGCCTTCGCGGAAAGTCAGCGAAGCGAGGAACTGCTGGGCCGTCATTTGTGGCGCGGAATCGGCGGCAACGGCAGGCAGCGAGATGGCCAGGCTCAGGCAGAGCAGGGCGGTGAACAGACGGCGCATAAATACTCCTTGCTATAAAGACTATATCCTACAGGAAACTATTGCGCATTTGGTAATTATTTATGGCATTGTCGGCAAGGTTGAATCGTGGCAGTATGGTTTTTTCACGTAACGTCAGGGAGTCCCGATTGAAACACACCATGCTCGCGCTGTCGCTGATGGCAGCTTTCGCCGCGCACGCCGCCACCGGCCCGGAGTTTGACGCCCAGCGTCTGTCGCACGACGTCAAAGTGCTGTCGTCCGACGAATTCGAAGGCCGCGGCCCGAACACCGCCGGCGAAACCAAGACCGTCAACTACCTGATCGAACAATTCAAGGCCGCCGGCCTGCAACCGGGCGGCGACATCGTCAAGGGCCAGCGCAGCTGGACCCAGGACGTGCCGCTGGGCCGTTTCGAAATCAAGGGGCCGGTGACGCTGAGCGTGAGCGACGGCAAGACCGTGCAGCCGCTGAAGCAGGGCGACGACCTGGCCGTGCGCGCCGCCATGAACGGCGCCAAGCTGGTCGACTTCAAGAACGCGCCGCTGGTGTTCGTCGGCTATGGCGTCACCGCGCCGGAGCGCCAGTGGGACGACTTCAAGGGCCAGGACCTGAAGGGCAAGCTGGCCGTGGTGCTGATCAACGACCCGGACTTCGAGACCGGCCAGGGCGACTTCGGCGGCAAGGCCATGACCTACTACGGCCGCTGGACCTACAAGTATGAAGAGATGGCGCGCCGCGGCGCGCTGGGCACCATCATCGTCCACGAAACCGCGCCGGCCTCGTACGGCTGGAACACGGTGAAGAATTCCAACACCAACGTCATGTACGACATCGTGCGCAAGCAGCCGCAGCAGGCGCACGCGCCGATGGAAGCGTGGATACAGCGCGACCTGGCGGTCGACCTGTTCAAGCGCGGCGGCCTCGATTTCGAGGCGCTGAAGAAGCAGGCGCAAACGCGCGACTTCAAGCCGGCCGAGCTGAAAGGCGTCACGCTGTCGGCCAAGTACGCGGTGGACGCGCAGGTGATCGTGTCGAAGAACGTGGCCGCGCGCGTGGCCGGCGCCAAATCGCCGAACGAAACCGTGATCTACAGCGGCCACTGGGACCACCTCGGCGTCGGCCTGCCGGACGCCAAGGGCGACAAGATCTACAACGGCGCGGTCGACAACGGCACCGGCATCGCCGCGCTGCTGGAACTGGCGCGCGCCTATGGCAAGGCGCCGAAGCCGGCGCGCAGCGTGGTGTTCCTGGCGGTGACCGCCGAAGAGAAGGGCCTGCTCGGCTCGGAATACTACGCGGCCAACCCGCTGTATCCGCTGGCCACCACGGTCGGCGTCATCAATATGGACGCGCTCAGCCCGCACGGCGTGGCGCGCAACTTCACCATTTCCGGCAGCGCCAGGCTGGACCTGCTGGACCAGCTGGTGGCCAAGGCCAGGCAGTGGAACCTGGTGTACGCGCCGGACCCGAAACCGGAAGCCGGCCACTTCTTCCGTTCGGACCACTTCCCGTTCGCCAAGCGCGGCGTGCCGGCCATCTCGTATGGTTCCGGCGACGACCTGGTCGACGGCGGCCTGGCGGCCGGCCACAAGATCGAGGAATCCTATGTGACCAACAACTACCACCAGCCGTCCGACGAGTGGAGCGCCGACTGGAGCTTCGCCGGCATGTCGCACGACCTAGGCATGCTGTATGCGCTGGGCCGCGATCTGGCCGACTCGACAGCCTGGCCGAACTGGTCCAAGGACGCCGAGTTCCGCGCCGCGCGCGACGCGACTGCTGCCAAACGGAAATAAAAATAGCACGATTGCTTAATTCGCAATAGAATGGTCAGGCGCCGGCTGCCATGCCGGCGCCTTTTTTGCAGGTCTTTTCAGGAGATACCGCATGACCCTTGCTATCCGTCGCAGCGCCATCGCGCTGGCCATCGCCATGTTGTCCGCCGGCGCGCTGCACGCCGCCGACGCCCCCAAGCCGGCCGCCAGGGCCGACATCGCCATCCCCGACATCCCCTACACCAGGTTTGTGCTGAAGAACGGCCTGACCTTGCTGGTGCACGAGGACCACAAGACGCCGGTGGTGGCCATCAACACCGGTATCACGTCGGCTCGAAGAATGAAAAGCCGGGCAAGACCGGCTTCGCCCACCTGTTCGAACACCTGATGTTCAGCGGCAGCGAGAACTTCAACCATACTTACCTGAACGCGCTGGAACGCATCGGCGCGACCGACCTGAACGGCACCACCAATCCCGACCGCACCAACTATTTCCAGAACGTGCCGACCTCGATGCTGGACTACGCGCTGTTCGCCGAAAGCGACCGCATGGGCCACCTGCTCGGCGTGCTGGACCAGAAGAAGCTGGACCTGCAGCGCGGCGTGGTGCAGAACGAAAGCGCCAGGGCGAGAACCGCCCGTATGGCATCACCCGCACGCTGCTGGCCGAGAACACCGGCCGGCCGGCCACCCGTATTCGTGGACCACGATCGGCTCGATGGCCGACCTTGACGCCGCTTCGATGGCCGACGTGCAGGAATGGTTCAAGACCAACTACGGCCCCAACAACGTGACGCTGGTGCTGGCCGGCGACATCACGCCGGAAGAGGCGCGCGCCAAGGTGGAGAAATACTACGGCGACATACCGCCGGGCCCGCCGTTGGCCAAGCAGCAGGCATGGATCGCCAAGCGCACCGGCACCCACCGCGGCATGGTGCAGGACCGCGTGCCGCAGGCGCGCGTTTACCGCGTGTGGAACGTGCCGGGCGTCGCCACCGCCACCGAGCCGCTGCTGGACCTGGCCGCGCACGTGCTGGGCGGCGGCAAGACCTCGCGCTACTACAAGCGCCTGGTCTACAAGGACCAGCTGGCCACCGACGCCAGCGCCGGCAACTACACGTCCGAAATCGCCGGCCAGTTCTACTCGGTGCTGACGGCGCGCCCGGGCGGCGACGTCGCCGCGCTGGAACGGGCGGCCGATGAAGAACTGCAGGCGCTGATCAAGTCCGGCCCCACCGCCGCCGAGCTGGAAGTGGCCAAGACCGCCATCCTGGCGCAGTACACCCGCATCGTCGAGCGCATCGGCGGCTTCGGCGGCAAGAGCGACCTGCTGGCCAGTTGCACCACCTACACCGGCAACCCGGATTGCTACAAGGACTACCTGAAAGCCGTCAAGGCGGCCACGCCGGCGCAGGTCAGGCAAGCGTTGCAGGCATGGCTGAGCGATGGCGACTACGTGCTGGAAGTGCAGCCTTACCCGACCAACCTGACCACCACGGCCAAGCTCGACCGCAGCCAGCCGCCGGCGCTGGGCAAGCCGGAAGCGCTGAACCTGCCGCCGATGCAGCAGGCCACGCTGTCGAACGGCCTGAAAGTGGTGCTGGCCGAGCGCCGCGCGGCGCCGCTGGTCAACTTCGCGCTGATCGTCGACGCCGGCTTCGCCTCGGATACGCCGCAGACCGAGGGCCTGGCCAGCCTGACCGGCAGCATGCTGGAAGAGGGCACCAGCAGCCGCAGCGCGGCCGCCATCAGCGAGGCCTTTGCCGCGCTGGGCGCGGAGTTCGGCGTCAGCACCTCGCTCGACAGCGCCACCGTCAGCCTCAACACGCTGAAGGCCACCATGCCGAAGGCGCTGGAAGTGTATGCCGACGTGGTGCAGCATCCGGCTTTCGCGCAGAACGAACTGGAGCGCCTGAAGAAAAACCGCCTGGCCGCCATCGCGCGCGAGAAAACCTCGCCGACCGAGATGGGCCTGCGCGTGCTGCCGCAGCTGGTGTACGGCGCCGGCCACGCCTACGCCTTGCCGGTCAGCGGCAGCGGCAGCGAGGCTGCCGTCAGCAAGCTGCGCCGCGACGACCTGGTGAACTACCACCAGGCCTGGTTCAAGCCGAACAACGCCACGCTGCTGGTGGTGGGCGACACCACGCTGGCGGAGATCACGCCGCTGCTGGAGAAAACCTTCGCCGGCTGGAAGCCGGGCACGGCGCCGCAGAAGAACATCGCCACCGTGGCGCCGCAGGAGAAGCCGCTGGTCTACCTGCTGGACAAGCCGGGCGCGCAGCAGAGCGTGATCTACGGCGCGCAGCTGGCGACGCCGCGCAACGCGCCGGACGAGGTCGAGCTGAGCGTGGTCAACAACGTCTTCGGCGGCAACTTCAGTTCGCGCATCAATATGAATCTGCGCGAGGACAAGCACTGGTCGTACGGCGTCAGCGCCTTCCTGCAGCCGTCGGTGGGGCAGCGCCTCTACACCAGCATGTCGCCGGTGCAGACCGACAAGACCAAGGAAGCGTTGCAGGAGCTGGTCAAGGAATACGGCAACATCGCCGGCGCCAAGCCGATCAGCGCCGCCGAGCTGGCCGACGCCAAGACCAACCTGACGTTGCGCCTGCCGGGCAGTTTTGAAACGGCGTCGCAGCTGTCGAACGGCTACGCCAACATCATCCGCTACAAGCTGCCGCAGGACTATTACAACCGCTACACCGGCAAGGTGATGGCGCTGACGCCGGAACAGGCCAACGCGCTGGCCGCGCGCAGCATCACGCCGAACCGCCTGGTGTGGCTGGTGGTGGGCGACCTGAGCAAGGTGGAGGCGGGCGTGCGCTCGCTGAATTTGGGCGAGGTGCGCAAGATCGACGCCGACGGCAAGCCGCTGCAGTAAGCGTCTGCCGCACGGCCGCTAACGGCTAACCGCCAACCGGCACGCCGCCCCGGCGCCGTGCCGGTTTTTTATTGGCCGATATGCCGGGCCAGGAAGGCCTCGATGCGGCGCCACAGGTCGATGCGGTTGTTCTGGGTTTTGGCGTCTTCCACATCCGGCGCGTATTCCAGCCATTCCACGCGCTGGTTGCCGGCGCCGGTCAGCGCCGTGTAGAACTTGCGGCCATCGCCATACGGCACGCGGCCGTCTTGTTTGCCGTAGGCCAGCAGCACCGGCTGCCCGATGCGCGCGGCGTTGTACAGCGGCGACGTTTCCTTCAGCTGCGCCGCGTCCAGCTTGGGATCGCCGATGGCGGCGCGCAGCTGCGGCAGCGCGCGCTGGTCGGCGCTGCCGACCCAGTTGCGCTCGAACATGGCGTTGAGGTCGGTGATGCCGGACCAGCTGACGCCGCATTTGAACAGTTCCGGATTGCGCGCCAGTCCCATCATGGCCGCATAGCCGCCGTAGCCGCCGCCGGCGATGCAGACACGGCTGGCATCGGCATAGCCGTGCTGCGCCGCCCATTTGACGGCATCGGCGATGTCGTCCTGGATCGCGCGTCCCCACTGCCTGCTGCCGGCCGCCGCGTGGGCGCGGCCAAAGCCCTCGGTGCCGCGCGGCTGCGGTTGCAGCACCAGATAGCCGCGCGAGGCGAGGAACTGCACCTCGTCGTTCCATTCCCAAAAGCCGCTGCGCTGCCACTGCGGATCGCCGACCAGCACCACGGTGGGCGCCGGCTTCTTGCTGGACGGGTTGGGGAAGGTCACGGCCACCGGAATCTGCATGCCGTCGCGCGCCGGGTAGCGCTCCAGCGCCATCATGCCCATGCGGTCCGGGTCCATGTCCGGCCGCGACGCGCCCAGGCGCACCAGCTGCTTCGTGCTGCGGTGGTAGAGGAAGTAGATATGGTCCTGGATGTCGCGGTGGGCGTCGATCAGCACATAGGCCGTTTCGCTGTGGCTGCCCGTGCTCAGTGTGTTGAGGGTGCCGGGCAGCAGCGCGTCCACCTCCTGCTGCAAGGCTTTCATGCCGGCGTCGAACCAGACGGTGGTTTCGTTGTCGGTGTTGACGCGGTAGCCGAGGATCTTGTTATCGTCGAGCAGGAAGTAGCCGTCGGCGTCGAAGCCGGGGACCGAGATCATCGGCGTGTCGGCCAGCGCCTTGTTGTGCACGTCGTAGCGGAAGATGGCCGCCTCGTCGCGGCCACGATGGGCGCGCACGTACAGCGTGTCGTCGAGGAACAGCACCGGCTTGAAGGCGTCCGGCGACGCCGGGTCGAACGCGGCCAGCTCGCGCCAGCCGCTGCCTTCCTTCAGCAGCACCACGTCCTTGCCCTGCCGGCGCGCTGTTGCCACGCGCACCGTGCCGCCCGGATCGACCAGCCACCGGTAGGTGCCGCGCGGGGCGTTGATGTCGGCGATCCTGCCGCTGTGGGTGTCGATGCGGCCCAGCACCTGCGCGCCAGCGTTGTCCACCACCACGAACATATCGTCCGATTTACGCAGCGGGAAACCGTTGATGCTGGCCTGCGCCAGATAACCGCCGGCGCGGTCGGTGTCGGCAAACGCGCGCGGCTTGTCGACGGTGTATGACAGGCCGGCGACGCCGGCGCCGTCGCGGTCGACCGCGTACAGGCCGGGCTTGCCGATGTCGCCGCCCTCGTCGACGTTGTGCGCGGTGTAGGCCAGGCGCTTGTCGTTGAGCCAGTAGAAATGCCTGACATCGGCATTGCGGAAGGCGGCCACCGGTTTTTGCTCACGGGTTTCCACGTCCACCACCAGCAGCATGCTGCGGCCTGCAGGCGACATCTTGCGCACGGCGACGTGACGGCCGTCGGGCGAAATGCTGGCGCCGGTCGTGGCGGGCTTCTGGAAGAATTTTTCCAGCGCGATCGGCGCCTCGGCGGCGGACGTGGCGCCGGCGGCAAGCAGGCCGGCGAGCAGGGTGGCAGTCAGTTTCATCGTTTGGAAACCATGTTTAAAAACCAACGATAGCTCAATTCCGGCGCCGTGCCCAGCAAAGATTTTCGTTTGATGCTAATATTTAGCATCCTAAGTATATTTGAGCGAGTCCGCGATGAGCAGCTACGACAAAACCCTGATGACCCTGACCCACACGCTGATCCACGTGGCGCGCTCCTACAAGGGTGCGGCGGACGCGCTGACGGCCGATTTCGAGCTGTCGCACGCCAGCGCCTGGCCGGTGCTGATGATTTCGCGCCTCGGCGACGGCGTGCGTCCGGGGCAGGTGGCGGACGCCGTCGGCATCGAGCCGCCGTCGCTGGTGCGCATCATCGATCAACTGGTGGCGGCCGGGCTGGTGCTGCGGCAGGACGATCCGAGCGACCGCCGCGCCAAGACCTTGTCGCTGACGGCCGCCGGCAAGAAGATCGCCGAACGGCTGGAAAAGGCGCTGGCGCCGTTCCGCCGCGATCTGTTCAAGGACATGCCGCAGGCCGACGTGGAGGCCACGGTGCGCGTGCTGACGCGGCTGGACCAGGTGCTGGCCGGCCGCAACGCGGCGTAAGCGGCGGGGGTATCATGAAGTCGCCTACCGCCAGCGAGCTGCTGTTCTCGGCCAAGTGCTTCGCCGCCTCGATGCTGGCGCTGTACGTCTCGCTGGCCGCCGGTCTGCCGCGCCCGTTCTGGGCGATGATGACCGCCTACATTGTCGCCAGCCCGTTTTCCGGCGCGGTGCGCTCGAAGGCGCTGTTCCGCGTCTGCGGCACGCTGATCGGCAGCGCCGCCACCATCGTCATGGTGCCGCGCATGGCCAATGCGCCCGAGCTGCTGTCGCTGGCGCTGGCCTGCTGGGTGGGCCTGTGCCTGTATATCTCGCTGCTGGACCGCACGCCGCGCTCGTATATCTTCATGCTGGCCGGCTACACGGCGGGCCTGATCGGTTTTCCGGCGGTGAGCGATCCGTCGGCCATCTTCGACACCGGCCTGGCGCGGGTGGAGGAAATCACCATCGGCATCCTGTCGGCCACCGTGGTGCACTCGCTGCTGTTCCCGCAGGGCGTGGGCCCGGTGCTGCTGGCCCGCCTGGACCGCGCTGTCGCCGACGCGCAGCGCTGGATGAGCGATGTGCTGAAGCCCGGCGCCGCCAGTGTGCCCAACACCCACACGCGGCTGGCGCTGGCCGGCGAAATCAGCGAGCTGCGGGTGATGTCGACCCATTTGCCGTTCGATACCTCGCAGCTGCGCTGGACCGCCAGCATGGTGCATGGCCTGCACGACCGCCTGGCGGTGATGGTGCCGCTGCTGCTGGCGGTGGAGGATCGCCTTGAGGCGTTGCGCGCAGAGGACCCGGACAGCCTGGCGCCGTGGACCCGCGTGCTCGACGACATCGCCGCCTGGGTGGCGGCCGGCCGCGACGCCGATCCGGCCCGCGCGGCGCAATTGCGCGCGGAACTGGCGCAATTGCAGCCCGCGCTGGCGGCCAACGCCAGCTGGAGCGACATCCTGCGCCTGAATCTGGCGCAGCGGCTGGACGCGCTGATCGAGGCGTGCGAGGACAGCCTGGAACTGCGCACCAACGTCAGTACCGTGATGCAGGGCGGGGCGGCCGGCTATACGCCGCACCTGTCGCCGACGGTGCTGCACCGCGACCATGGCATGGCGCTGCGTTCGGCGCTGGCGACGGTGCTGACCATCCTCGTATGCTGCGCCTTCTGGATTGTGACCGGCTGGCCGTCCGGCGCCGCCGCGCCGATGATGGCCGGCGTGGCCTGCTGCTTCTTCGCCACGCAGGACAACCCGGTGCCGCTGATCCGCATGTTCGTCAAATGGACGGTGATCTCGATGCCGGTGGCGGCGTTCTACATCCTGTGCGTGCTGCCGGCGGTGCACAGCTATGAAATGCTGGCGCTGACGCTGGCGCCGGTGTTCCTGGTCGGCGGCGTGTTCATGCCGCGCCCCGCCACGGCGGGCAGCTCGCTGGCGTTCCTGATCGGCGTGGCCGGCACGCTGTCGTTGCAGGATACCGGCACGCTGGATATCCCCAACTTCCTGAACAGCATGGTGGCGCAGCTGTTCGGCTTTATCGCCGCCGCCGTCATCACCAGCCTGATACGCACGGTGGGCGGCGACTGGATGGCGCGCCGCATGCTGCGCACCGCGCGCCGCGAGGTGGCGCAAATGACGCGGATGGCGCCAGCCGGGCCGGCGCCGACGCTGGCCGCGCGGAGGCCGCGTGCTACGGCAGCGTCATCGCCAGCGGCAGCGCGCGATGCGCTGGTGCGCATCTCGGCGCGCATGGTGGACCGTATCGGCCTGCTGATGCCGCGCCTGGCCATCGCCCATCCGACGCCGGAAGCGCGCGCGGTGGCGGTGGACGGCCTGCGCGAGCTGCGCGTCGGCCTGCACGTGGCGCAGCTGTGTGCCATGCGGCAGCAACTGGAGCAGGCCGGCGTGGCGCTGCAACCGCTGCTGCAAAAACTGAACGGCTATTTCGGCAACGGCGGCCACACCCACGGCCAGGCGCCGGCGCCGCTGCTGGACCGCATCGACGGCACGCTGCGCGCGGTCTGCGCCGCCGCTGCCGTCGGCGAAGCGCGCCCGCAAGCCGCCGCCGTGCTGGCCAGCATGCGGCGCGACCTGTTCCCGCGCGCCGCCGCCTATCAACCGGAGATTGCATCGTGACTGCTGAACTGAGTCTGTACGGACTATACGTACCCACCTTGCTGCTGCTGTCCATCCTGGCGCTGATCTGCACGCGCGTGCTGGGCCGGCTGCTGATGCGCGTGGGCTTCTACCGCCTGGTGTGGCATCCGGCGCTGTTTGAATTTGCGCTGTTCTTCATTTTGCTGGGCAGCTTCTCCACACTGTTAACTCAATCGGGGCTGAACATGAACCTCAAAAATACAATGATGGCCACTGGCCGTTTCGCCGTCACCATGGTGGCGGTAGTGATCGCGGCGGCGCTGGCATGGCGCCTGTGGCAGCACTATGAAGTTGAACCGTGGACCCGCGACGGCCGCGTCAAGGCGGACGTGGTGCAAGTAGCACCGGACGTCACCGGCCAGGTCACCAATGTGCTGGTGCGCGACAACCAGCAGGTGAAAGCGGGGCAGGTGCTGTTTGAAGTCGACCGCGCGCGCTTCGAGCTGGCGCTGCGCCAGGCCGAAGCCGCCGTGCAGGCGCAGCGCACCACGCTGGCGCAGGCGCAGAAGGAAGCGCGCCGCAACAACGACCTGCGCGACCTGGTGTCGGACGAAACGCGCGAGCAGGGTTCGTCGCGCGTGGACCAGCTGCGCGCGGCGCTGGCGCAAGCCGAGGTGGCGCGCGATGTGGCCAAGCTGAATCTGGAGCGCACGCGCATCGTCTCACCCGTCAACGGCACCATCTCCAACCTGGACCTGCGCATGGGGTCCTACGTTACGGCCGGCCACGCGGTGATGGCGCTGATCGACAGCGATTCCTACTACGTGGAAGGCTACTTCGAAGAGACCAAGCTGCCGGCGATTCAAGTCGGCGACGCAGTGGATGTGCTGCCGATGGGCGCCTCGTTGCGTCTGACCGGCCATGTTGAAAGCCTGTCCGGCGGCATCGCGGACCGCGACCGCACCACCTCGTCCAACCTGCTCTCCAGCGTCAACCCGTCCTTCAACTGGGTACGCCTGGCGCAGCGCATCCCGGTGCGCATCAAGCTGGACGCGCTGCCGGCCGGCGCGCGCCTGGTCGCCGGCCAGACCGTGACGGTGGACGTGCAGGCCAAACACTCGTAAGCGGAGGATGCGATGAATACATTGAAAATCCTGGGCGGCGTAACGCTGGCCGCGGCGCTCGCCGCGTGCAGCACCGTCGGCCCGAATTACAGCGTGCCGCAGCAGGCGGTGGCCAAGCGCGCCGAGGCGGCCGCGCCTTTCCTCGGCGCGCAGGAGGCGGTCTACAAGCAGCAACCGCTGCCGGCGCACTGGTGGCGCTTATATGACGACCCGGTGCTCGATCAGCTGATCCAGAAGGCGCTGGCCGCCAACACCGACCTGCGCGTGGCCTCGGCCAACCTGGCGCGCACCCGCGCCGTGCTGGATCAGACGGAAGAAGAACGCAGGCCGGAAGCGAGCATCAGCGCCGCGCCGGGCGTCGGCCGTTCGTCCGGCGTGGCGGCCGGCTCCAAAACCGCGCTGCCGGACCGTTTCAACTACGACGCCGGCATCCACGTCTCCTACCAGACCGACATGTTCGGCAAGATCGCGCGCGCTGTGGAAGCGGCCAACGCCGACACCCAGGCCGCGCAAGCGGCGCTGGACATGGTACGCGTGACGGTGGCCGCCGACACCGCGCGCGCCTATGCCGACGCCTGTGCGGCCGTGCGCCAGATCGGCGTGGCGCAGCAATCGGTGGACTTGCAGCAAAAATTCGTCGCGCTGACCGAGCAGCGCACACGCGCCGGCCGAGGCACCGCCATCGATGTCGCCCGCGCCCGCAGCCAGCTGGCGCAGTTGCAGGCGGCCTTGCCGCCGCTGGACGCGCAGCACCGCACCGCGCACTATCGCCTGGCCGCGCTGACCGGCCAGACGCCCGGCGAAATGAATATGCATCTGCTGCAATGCCAGGCCGCGCCGCGCCTGACCACGCAGATTCCGGTCGGCGACGGCGCCGCGCTGCTGCGCCGCCGGCCCGACATCCGCCAGGCGGAGCGCAACCTGGCCGCCGCCACCGCGCGCATCGGCGTGGCGACGGCGGACCTGTATCCGAACATCAGCCTGGGCGCCTCGATCGGCAGCACCGGCCTGCTGGACCACTTCGGCGCCGGCAACGCCTTCCGCTGGAGCCTTGGCCCGCTGATCTCGTGGACGCTGCCCGACACCGGCGCCGCCCGCAGCCGCATCGCCCAGGCGGAAGCCGGCGGCGATGGCGCGCTGGCGAAGTTCGACGGCACGGTGCTCAACGCGCTGAAGGAAGTGGAAAGCGCGATGACCGTCTACGCCCGCGAACTGGATCGCAACGCCGCGCTGAAGGTGGCGCGCGACGAAAGCGCGCTGGCCTCCGCGCAGTCGCACCGGCTGTACCAGTATGGCCGCACCGATTTCCTGACGGTGCTGGACGCCGACCGCACGCTGGCCGCAACCGACGCCGCCTGGGCGGCCTCCGACGCGGCGCTGGCCGCCGACCAGGTGGCGCTGTTCCTGGCGCTGGGCGGCGGCTGGGAGAAGTGACGGGGATGGTATGCTACTGCCTTCGTTTATAAGGAGTAGCACATCATGGGACTGGCGGACCAGTTATTAAAGGCCGGTTTGGTCGACAAGAAGAAAGTCAAAGTCGCCAATCAGACCAAGGGCAAGCAGGAAAAGGATAATCGCCGCGCCGGCATCGAGACGGTCGACGAGACCCGGCTGGCGGCGCAGGAGCAGCAGCGCCAGGCCGCCGAGAAGGCGCGCCTGGCCAACGCCGAGCGCGACGCCATCGCGCAGCAGAAAGCCATCGCCGCGCAGATCGCGCAGATGGTGCAGCAGAATAAGCAGGACAAGGGCAAGGGCGCCGACATCGCCTACAACTTCACCTACGGCACCAAGATCGAGCGCATCTACGTCAGCGCGGCGGTGCGCGAGCATCTGGTCGCTGGCCGCCTGGTCATCGTTGGCGCGGGCGCCGGCTATGAACTGGTGCCGCGCGTGATCGCCGACAAGATCGCCGAGCGCAATCCGGACATCGTGGTGCGCGTCAAACAGGCTGCTGCCGAGGTGGAAGAGGACGACCCATACGCCGCCTTCAAGATCCCTGATGATCTGATGTGGTAAGAGCTTAGATGCGTGGCTTGCCGAACGTTTGCGTCCAGTAGGTCACGCCGGCGCCCTGGTCGGCGGTGACGACGAAGGCGGCGCCCATTTCGGAGAATTCGCCGTTCATGATGTTGGCGCAATGGCTTGGGCTGGACAGCCAGCCGTTGACGGTTTCCTGCGGCGTGTTCAGGCCGTAGGCCAGATTCTCGCCGACGCGCGCCCAGCTGTAGCCAGCCTCGTTGGCGCGGTCGCCGACGCGGCGGCCGGCCTGGTCGGCATGGCTGAAGTAGCGTTTTTCCGCCATGTCGCCGCTGTGCACCAGGGCGGCGCGGCCGAGACTGGCGTTCCAGCGCAGCGGCGCCGCCGGCGGGAAGGCGCGGTTGCCGCACATGCGGCCCGTGGCGCGGGCGGCGTTGACACTTTCCAGGATGGCTGCGCCGGCGTCCTGCCACGAGGCGAAACTGGCCGACGGCAGCGGGGCGGTGGCGCGCGCCAGCACCACCGTCCACTCGCCGCCGTTGCGCGAGGCGCCGATGTCGGTGTAGCTGCCGTTGAGCAGCACGCGGCAGTAGCTCTGGCGCAGCATGGCGAACGCGGCCTGCAAGGTGCTGGCGCCGCTGACCGAGATGGCGTCGGCCTTGGCGTTCGGATAGCCGGCCTTGGCCAGCGTGGCCGACAACGAGGCGCCCGGCTGGATGCGCAGCGCGGCCAGCGCCGCTTTCGGCTTGAGTTCGGCGACCGCCTGCGTGGCGCCGTCCTGGCAGGCGCCCGGCGCCTTGCGGTAGGCATTGATCATGCTGGTCAAGGCGTCGCCGTCCGGCTGCGCGGAGGCAGTAGCGGAGATCAGGAACAGCGCAGCGATGAAGAATTTTGCCAGCAAGATAATTTTCCATATGGAAATTTAAGTTCCTGTGCATAATCTCACGTTTATTGCCGTGTCGCAATAATTTTGGTGTTCCTGTGGCTTTCGGGTGCTGCCGGACTGGCAATGTTGTAGCCGGGGAAATCCCGGCCGTGTCGCTTCGTGTGGCTTAATGCCGCTTACAAATAGCGCGCCAGCAGCGCGCGGTCCAGCGCGGCGTCGAGGGCGATGCGGACGATGTGGCCGCTGCCGGGCGCCACGCTGATTTCGGCGCCGTCGTCCGACAGCATGCGGGTCAGTTCGATGTCGCGGTTGCCGCCAGGGTGGATGACCTCGATGCGGTCGCCGACCGCGAAGCGGTTCTTCACCGCGACCCGCGCCCAGCCGTCGGCCACGCTGAGCACGTCGCCGACGTACTGGCTGCGGTTGGCCTCGGACGCGCCGCGCATATAGTTCTGATAAGACTGGGTATGGTGGCGCTGGTAGAAGCCGTCGGTGTAGCCGCGGTTGGCCAGTCCTTGCAGCTGGCCCAGCAGGTCGATATCGAACGGCCGGCCGGCCACGGCGTCGTCGATCGCCTGGCGGTACACCTGCGCCGTGCGCGCCGCGTAGTACAGCGACTTGGTGCGGCCCTCGACCTTGAGCGAGTCGACGCCGATCCTGACCAGCCGCCCGATGTGCTCGACGGCGCGCAAATCCTTGGAGTTCATGATGTAGGTGCCGTGTTCGTCTTCCATGATCGGCATCAGCTGGCCCGGGCGTTCGGCTTCCTCGATCAGGTAAGCCTGGTCGGCCAGCGGGTGGCGCGGCTGCTGGTGCAGCGACGACAACGGCTGCTGCTCGGCTTGCTGCAGGGCCTGCTTGAATTGCAGCGGAATCACCTTGGCGAAATCGCCGCTGGCGTCTTCCTGCGCCTGCTGCACCTTGTAGTCCCAGCGGCAGGAGTTGGTGCACGTGCCCTGGTTGGAGTCGCGGTGGTTGAAGTAGCCCGACAGCAGGCAGCGGCCCGAGTAGGCAATGCACAGCGCGCCGTGGACGAACACTTCCAGCTCCATCTCCGGGCACTGCTGGCGGATTTCCTCGATTTCATCGAGCGACAGTTCGCGCGACAGGATCACGCGCGTCAGCCCCATGCGGTGCCAGAACTTGACGTCGGCCCAGTTGACGGCGTTGGCCTGCACCGACAGGTGCACCGGCACCTCCGGCCATTTGTCGCGCACCATCATGATCAGGCCGGGATCGGCCATGATCAGCGCATCCGGCTTCATGGCGATGACCGGTTCCATGTCGCGCAGATAGGTCTTGAGCTTGGCGTTGTGGGCGAAGATGTTGCTGGCGACGAAGAACTGCTTGCCGCGCGCGTGGGCGCCGTCGATGCCCTCCTGCAGCGCCTGCAAGGTGGAGAAGTCGTTGTTGCGCACGCGCAGGCTGTAGCGCGGCTGGCCGGCATAGACGGCGTCGGCGCCGAAGTCGAAGGCGGCGTGCATCTTGTCGAGCGAGCCGGCGGGGAGGAGGAGTTCGGGGGCTTTGAGCATAAACGGCGGGCAAAGTCGTGGATTCTAGTCACGACGTCCAGCTGAATCTTTGCGCCAGATCAAAAAACGCCGACTTGTTGCCGGTAGCGACGCAGGGCGTCGTCCAGCGGCGGCATCAGCTGCCCGCGCGCGCTGGCCAGCGGCGCGCGGCCGGCCGGATCGGGATTGGCGAGGTGCCAGATGCCGTGCTCGCCATCGATCAGCAGGTCGAGGCAGCTGTGCACCAGGTCCGGGACGTAGGTGGGCGCGGCCGCCGCGCGGCTGAGCGCGGCCGCGCGCGCCGGCGGGTCCCACGGGCTGAACAGCGGCCCGCTGCGCACCGTCAGCGCCGCCGGGTGGATGGCGTGTACGCGCTGCTCGGCGGCGGCCTGGTTGCGGCCGTAGTCGCTGCGCGGGCACGGGGCGTCGCTTTCCAGATACGGCGCGTCGCTGGCGCCGGCGAATACCTGGTCGGTGGAAAAGCGCAGCAGCGCGATGGCGTGGCGGGCGCAGGCCGCCGCCAGCACCACCGGGCCAAGCAGGTTGTCGCGCCGGCAGCGCGCGCCATCGTGGGATGCGTCGGGCGGTGCGTAGCCGGCAGCGTTGACGACCGCCCACGGCCGGTAGCGGCAAATGGCGGCCTCCACCGCCAGCGGATCGGCGATGTCCATCTCGGCCCGCGTCAGCACATGGCAGGCCAGATGGCGCTCGGCGCACAGGCGCGCAAAGGCGCTGCCAAGCCGGCCCGTGGCGCCGGTAATCAGCAACGGTTGCGCCGTCGCCACCCCCGCGCCATCCGCACCGGCATCCGCAGTCGCAGCCGCAGCCGCAAAGGCCGTGACATTGGCTCCGACACCGGCCTTTGCACTGACACCGGCCGTGGCATTGGCATCGACACCGGCCTTTGCACTGGCACCGGCCGTGACATTGGCTCCGGCACCGGCCTTTGCACTGGCACCGGCCTTGGCATCGGCATCGGTGGCGGCGGCACCGGCACCGGACCGGGCGTGGTTGATGGGCGGGTACAGCAGGCGCTCCGGGCGGCGCCACCAGCCTGGCCCTTGCAACACCGGGCTGGACGGTGGCCTGCCGCTGGCCAGTTCGCGCATCAGCGTGGCCAACGCGGTCGGGCGCGGCTGCGGGCTGCGCAGGTCATAGGCGCCGGTTTCGTAATAGCCCTTGCGGTCGGCGACCAGGCAATTCCAGTCGTAGGCGCCGAGCAGCGACCAGACGGTAACGGCGCGCACATCGATGCCGCGCCGCCGCGCCTGGCCGGCGGCGTGCCAGATTTCCGCCAGCCAGCGCAGATGGTCCTCGCGCCGGGCGTCGAGATGGGCCTCGGTCACCGCCAGCGGCAGGCCGTAGCGGCGCCACGCCTCTTCCAGCAGCGGGCCGATGCCGACGCACGGTGTCGCCAGCGCGCGCGCGGCCACCACGTCGGCGTAGCCTTCCGCGCCCATCTCGTGCGCCGGGTAGTGCTCGCGCCGATGGTCGAGCCAGCGCTCGCTGGTGATGTAATAGTTGACGCCGATAATGTCCGGCGGGCACGGATGGCGGCGGAACCAGTCCAGCTCCTCGCAGCCGGCGCCGCTATCGGTCAGGTAGCGCCACAGCGCGTGATCGGGGCCGACCATGCCGCACAGCAGGTCCCATGGCAGCCAGCGGCGCTGGTTGTAAAAGCGCGCCTTGGCGGCCAGCGGCGGCGTGCTGTAGGTTCTGCCGAGGTCGTCCGTCTGCACCAGTTTGGCGGCCGGGTTGACGGCGCGGATCGCCTGCATGGCCAGCGCCACGCCGCGGCATTGATTCAGCAGCGCACGCACGAAGCTGCGGTCGCTCTGTCCGTGCGGATACCACAGGCCATACAGGCAGGCGAAGCGTGCGGTGGTGCAGGGTTCGTTGACCGGCGTGTAGTATTCCAGCCACGGGTAGCGGCGCGCCACCGCGCCCGCGTACGCGGCCAGTTGCTCGGCGAAACGCGGATCGGTCAGGCTGGTGTGGCGCGGCCCGCTGCCGTGGTGCACCAACCCGGCGATGGGCGTGATGCCGAGCTCGCGCAGCGCCGGCAGCCGTTCGTCGGGCAGCGACCAGTCTGCCCGGTCAAGGCCGTCCGGCGCGACCAGTTCCCACAAGACCGGGTAGCGCAGCGCCGTGATGCCAAGCGAGGCAAACCGGTCGAGGTCGGATAGGCGCCGGTCGTGGCCGTTTTGCTCCATCTGGCTGAAATAGCGGTCGCGCACGCGGTTGACGGTGGCTTCCAGTCCGCCCCACAGTTGCAGCTGCGGCGGCGCGTCGGGTGTGCTCATGGTCTGCGGTCTGCTGGTCGGACAGGCAGCCAGTATGGCCAAAAATCCGCGCACCGCGCGCAGCGTTGCCGCTCAGACAGACACGGCGCTGTTACACTAGCTGATCGAGTTTGTGGAGTGCGCGTCAATGGCGGTGTTGTTCACTACCTTGTGGCCGGTATTTGTGCTGATTATCGCCGGCTATGTAATGCAGCAAAAAGGCTTTCCCGGCGAGGGCTTCTGGCCCGGCGCCGAAAAGATCAATTATTTCATCCTGTTCGCGGCGCTGCTGTTTGCCAGCCTGGCGTCGGCGCCGCTGGACAACCCGGCGCTGCCGCGCGTGCTGGGCGCGGTGTTGCTGTGCCTGGGCGTGTGCAGCGCGGCGCTGATCGTCGGCTGGCGCTGGCGGCACTGGCCGGCCGCGCGCTTCGGCGTGCTGGCGCAGGGCGTGCTGCGCTTCAATACCTATCTGGGACTGGCGGTGGTGGGCAGCCTGTACGGCAAGCCGGGGCTGGTGCTGGCTGCCGTCATCATGGCGGTGTACGTGCCGACGGTGAACGTGCTGTCGGTGCTGGCTTTCAGCGCCGGGCAGGGCGCCAGCCCGGGACGGCTGCTGCTGCCGATCGCGCGCAATCCGCTGATCCTGGCCTGCGTGGCCGGCGCCGCGTTCAACCTGAGCGGCCTGGAACTGGCCTGGGGCGCCGACAAGCTGCTGGCGCTGCTGGCCGGCACCAGCCTGCCGCTGGGCTTGTTGAGTGTCGGCGCCGCACTGAAGCTGCACGAGCTGCGCGGCGAACTGGGCGCGCTGACCGCCAACTCGCTGCTGCGCCTGTTCGGCGCGCCGCTGGCGGCCATGCTGTGCGCTCGGCTGCTGGGCTTGCCGCAACTGGAAAGCGCGATCCTGATCCTGTTCTTCGCGCTGCCGACCGCGCCCACCTCCTACGTGCTGGCGCGGCAGATGGGTGGCGACAGCCGCCTGATGGCCGGCATCATCACCTTGCAGACGATGCTGTCGGCCGTCAGCCTGATGGCGGTGCTGGCCTTGATGTGACTTGATCAGGCCTTCTTCTGCGCCGCGATCCAGCGGTTGACGGCGGCGTCGAGCACGTCGAGCGGAACCGAGCCGTGCGACAGCACTTCGTTGTGGAAGGCGCGCAGGTCGAACCGCTCGCCCAGCGCCTGCTCGGCGCGGGCGCGCAGTTCGCGCAGCTTGAGTTCGCCGATCTTGTAGCTCAGCGCCTGGCCCGGGATGGCGATGTAGCGCTCGACTTCCTGCACCGCCGTCACCTCGTCCTGCGGCACATTGTCCTTGAAGTAGGCGATCGCCTGCTCGCGCGTCCAGCCCTTGGCGTGGATGCCGGTGTCCACCACCAGTCGCACGCCGCGCCACACTTCCGCCGTCAGCCGGCCGACCCATTGCCACGGATCGTCGTACATGCCGATTTCCTGGCCCAGCATTTCGCTGTACAGGCCCCAGCCTTCGGAGAAAGCGATGCTGCTGCCGAAGCGGCGGAAGGCCGGCAGGCCGGTGGTTTCCTGCGCCAGGCTGCGCTCGAAGTGGTGGCCGGGAATCGCTTCGTGCAGGAAGAAGGCGTTGGTGGTGAAGCGGGTGCGCGTCTCCGGCTTGTAGGCGTTGTAGTAGAAGATGCCGGGCCGGGTGCCGTCGACCGAGCCGCGCTGGTAGGACGCCGGCGCGGCGCTGACCTCGCGGTAGGACTCGACCGGGCGGATTTCAAACGGCGCCTTCGGCACGCTGGCGAACAGCAGGCCGACCTTGGCTTCCACGCGCGGCCGCAGCGCCTCGTACGAGGCCTGGATTTCGTCGCGCGTCTTGAAGCGCAGCTCGGGCGCGGTGTTGATGTAGTCGAAGAATTCGCGCAGATTGCCCTTGAAGCCGACGCGCTGCCTGGCTTGCTCGAACTGGGCGCGGATGCGCGCCACTTCGCGCAGGCCGATGTCGTGGATTTCGGCCGGCGTCAGCGCGGTGGTGGTCGAGCGGCGGGCGAGGAAGGCATACCACTGCTGGCCGCCCGGCAGGGCGCCGATGCCGGCGGTGTCGCGGCCGGCCGGCAGATAAGTGTCGCGCATGAAGGCCAGCAGCTTGCGGTTGGCCGGCGCCAGCTGCTCGCGCACCAGTTTGGCGTAGGCGTCGCTGAGGCGCGCCTGGTCGGCGGCGCTGAAGGAGGCCGGGAACTTCCGCACCGGCTGCATATAGGTGCTCTTGGCCAGGTCGTCGGTGCCGACGTTTTCCAGCTGCGGCAGCACGCGGCGGATCAGCGCTTTCGGCATGACGATGCCTTGCGCGATGCCGGTGCGCATATCGGCGATGGCGGCGTCGACCGCCGGGGCGTAGCCGGCCGCGCGTTGCAGCCAGTTGTCGTAGTCCTGCACCGTCTGGAACGGCTGGGCCGAGGTGCCGGAACCCAGCTGGGCCAGCGTCAGGTGCAGGCCGGAGAACTGGTCCACCGGCACCTGGTCGGACGGGAAGCGCAGGCCGTCGAGCACTTCCTGCAGGCGGTAGCGCAGCAGGTCATAACTGATGCGGTCTTCGGGCGGCAGCGGCGCCGGATCGAATTCGGCGCTGCGCGCCGGTATTTTTCCGCCAGCGCGCGGCTTTGCGCGCGGTTTTCCGCCGAGGTGATGGCGCCGAAGCGGTTGTTGTAGCGCTGGTCGCCGTTGTAGGTGGCCGCGATCGGGTTCTCCCGCAGGTAGTCTTCCCAATAATCAGCGTACAGCTGGTTCATTTTTCCGGCGTGGCCGGTACTTGGGCTTGGGCTTGGGCGAAGGCGGGCAGGGCGGCGCACAGCAGCGCGCCCAGCAACAGCGGGAGAGAGCGGGTCATGGATTCCTTTAGCTGGTTTGGATTTGCTGGGAGACAGGATCGTCTTTGTGTATCGCCAGTATGTTAATCCCCAGCGGGAATATTTGATAATCAAATCGTGCCAGGAACTTGCGGATTTCGTCTTCGTTCGATTTGATCTTCTCGATCATCAGCTGCGGCTTGTATGCCTTGATGGATTGTTCTGCGCCAATCAGGGCTTCCATCTCCATGCCTTCGATGTCGATCTTGATAAAATCGAGCCGCTTGAGATTCAACGCGTCAATGGACGTCATCTTGGTGCGGACGCCGTTGGCTTCCGTATAGTCGATGACCTGGCCGATGAATTCGGTGGTGCTGGTTTTCCGGATTTCCAGGCTGCCAAAGCTGGACGGCGAGAAGTAATCCGGCCGGGGAACGGAAATTTCCCCTTCGCTGGCGCCGACCGCGGCAAAGATCGCGCGGGCGTTAAAGCAATTGTTGATGGCGATATTGCCGGCCAGCGCGTAATAGATGCGCTCCTGAGCTTCGAAAGCGATCACCTCGCCCCAGCTGTGCATGGCCTGCGCCCACTCAATCGTGTGTACGCCGACATTGGCGCCACAATCGACGGCCACCACGCCATCGCCAAAATTCTGCCGCCGGCTCCCCAGCAACTGAACGGCAAAATCCACTTCCTGCGGGTCGAATGCCGACGTGTTTAACAGCTGATGTCCAACGCCGTAGCCCATCCCGCTTTCCACGATGCGGTAATCGTGGCGGTTGACCAGCATGGTGCCGTGGTTGGTGCTGGCTAAGACAAACGCTATCGGTCGCAAATTTTTCATTTTTTGTCTACCCCATCAATATATTTCCTGTGAGCCACTGTAGCATAAGTGTGTCGCGGAAGATGAATGAGTTTGCAGACGCCCACCCACAGGCAATGCGCCGACGTGCACACCTCGGGCCGTAAAACCCCGGCTTGCTGTTATTTTAAGATGGGAGCAGGTTGGGGATGCTCACCGCGCTATCGAAATCGCGCCGTAAACGCAAAAACGCCACCCGAAGGTGACGTTTTGTGAATTCTTGGTGGCCCGGGGCGGAATCGAACCACCGACACAAGGATTTTCAATCCTCTGCTCTACCAACTGAGCTACCAGGCCAAGGAGCAGAATTATAGCACGTCGATCCGAAACTGCAAGTGGCAATTTCTGTTTCCCACAAACGCTATAATGGCCGGATGAATAAGCCCACCTCTTCCGCGGCGCTGCGCGTGATCGAAAGTGATATCTGTATCGTTGGCAATGGCGCGATTGCCAAGACCGCCGCGCTGGGCCTGGCCCAGGCCGGCCTGAGCGTGACCTTGCTCGGGCCGCCGGCTCCGGCGCCAGCGCCGGCGGCCGCCGATCCGGGCTGGGACGCCCGCGTCTACGCGCTGAATCACACCGCGCATCACCTGCTGTCGTCGCTGAAGGTGTGGGATGCGCTGGACCACGCCCGCGTGGCGCCGGTCGACGCGATGATCGTCCACGGCGACGGCCCGCAGCCCGGCGGCCTGGCCTTCGACGCCTACGGCGCCCACGCCAACACGCTGACCTGGATCCTGGAAGACCGCAACCTGAACCAGGCGCTGGACGCCGCGCTGCGCTTCGCCCAGAACGTGAAGACCGTCAGTGGCCGCGCCATCGGCCTGCTGCGCGACGCCGGCAGCGCCACCGTGCAGCTGGACGATGGCGGCAGCATCAAGGCCGCGCTGGTGGTCGGCGCCGACGGCGCCCAGTCGTGGGTGCGTGGCCAGTGCGACATCGGCCTCGATTACCGCAGCTACAACCAGCGCGCCGTGGTGTCCAATTTTGCATGCGAACAGCCGCATCATGGCGCCGCCTATCAGTGGTTCACCGGGTCCGAGGGCATCGTCGCCTTGCTGCCGCTGCCCGGTAACAAGGTGTCGCTGGTGTGGTCGGCCCCTGAACAACTGGCCGATACGCTGCGCGCCGAATCGGCGCAGCAGATCGCCGACCGCCTGGCCGTCTTCGCGCGCGAGAAGCTGGGCGCGCTGACGCCGCTGCAGCCGGAACTGGTGCGCGACTTCCCTTTGCGCCTGATCCGCCCGCACGCGATGATCGCGCCGCGCGTGGCGCTGATCGGCGACGCCGCCCACGTGGTCCATCCGCTGGCCGGCCACGGCATGAACCTTGGCTTCGGCGACGTGGCGCAGCTGATCAAGACCCTGGCCGAGCGCGAGCCGCAGCGCTCCACCGGCGACGACCGCGTGCTGGCCCGCTATGCGCGCGCCCGCAAGGAGGACGTGCTGCTGATGCAGGTCACCACCGATGGCCTGGCGCGCCTGTTCGAGACCGATATCGAGCCGCTGCGCGTGGTACGCAATTTGGGATTAAACTTGTTGGATAAATTACCTGTGCTGAAGCGCCGCCTCATCTCGCATGCGATGGGCAAGTAATCAGTATTTACCGGAGAAGTTATGAGAAAGACCAAGATCGCTTTACTGTCGCTGTCAGTGTTGATGGCATCCTGCGTGGAAGCGCAAACGCCACCGAGCACCGACGCGATCAAGAAGCTGATCGAGCCGCGCCTGGGCGAAAACGTCAAGGTCGATTCGGTGACCGCCACGCCGTACAGCGGCCTGTATGAAGTGCGCATCGGCAGCGACATCCTGTATACCGACAAGACCGCGACCTACCTGGTCAACGGCCATATCTTCAACCTGACCACCGGCGCCGACCTGACCCGCGAGCGCATCGAGGAAATCACCAAGATCAAATTCTCCGACCTGCCGCTGGATAAGGCGCTGAAGTCGGTCAAGGGCGACGGCTCGCGCGTGATCGCGGTGTTCGAAGACCCGAACTGCGGCTACTGCAAGCGCCTGCGCCAGACCACGCTGAAGGAAACCGACAACGTCACCATCTACACCTTCATGTACAACATCCTGTCGGACGACTCCTTCGTCAAGTCGAAGAACGTGTGGTGCGCGCCGGATCGCCAGAAGGCCTGGGATGACTGGATGTTGAACGGCAAAGTGCCGGCCACCGCCGCCGCCTCGTGCGAATCGCCCAACGATGAAATCCTGGCGCTGGGCCGCAAGCTGGGCATCCAGGGCACGCCGGCGATCTTCTTCGCCGACGGCTCGCGCATTCCAGGCGCGATCGACAGCAAAGCGCTGGAAGACAAATTCAGCAAGCTTAAAAAGTAATCACAGCAGCAGTCCAACCAGGGAGACAATATGATCACTTTGAACATCAACGGTAAAGATGTGCAGGTGGACGCCGATCCGTCGACGCCCATCCTGTGGGCCTTGCGCGATAACCTGAATATGACCGGCACCAAGTTCGGTTGCGGCATGGCGCTGTGCGGCGCCTGCACCGTGCACCTGGGCGGTCAGCCGATCCGTTCGTGCGTGACGCCGATTTCGGCGGCCGAGGGCCAGAAGATCACCACCATCGAGGCGATGGAAACCGATAAAGTTGGCAAGGCCGTGCAGGACGCGTGGGTCAAGATCGACGTGCCGCAATGCGGCTACTGTCAGAGTGGCCAGATCATGAGCGCCACCGCGCTGCTGCGGACGAACAAGAATCCTTCGGATTCCGACATCGACAACGCCATGGCCGGCAATATCTGCCGTTGCGGCACCTATCAGCGCATCCGCGCCGCCATCAAAGACGCTGCCAAAGCGATTGCCTGAGGAGACCACCACCATGCGTATCGAATGGCTTAATCAGGGCACGATCGCCAGTGCCTCCGTTTCCGGCATGTCGCGCCGCGGTTTCATGAAAGCCGGCGCGGTCGCCGGCGGCGGCCTGGTGCTGGGTTTCTTCCTGCCGGGCGCCGGCCGCCTGGCCAATGCGCAGCAGGCGCCGGCCAAGGTCTATGAACCGAACGCTTTCCTGCACATCGCGCCCGATAACACGGTGACGGTGCAGGTCAATCGCCTGGAATTCGGCCAGGGCGTGCAAACCTCGCTGCCGATGCTGATCGCCGAGGAGCTGGATGCGGATTGGTCGCAGGTGAACGGCGCGCTGGCGCCGGCCGGCGACCAATATAAAGACCCGGCGTTCGGCATCCAGATTACCGGCGGCTCGGGCAGCATCGCCCACTCGTATATCCAGTACCGCGAAATCGGCGCCAAGGCGCGCGCGATGCTGATCGCCGCCGCCGCCGAACAATGGAAGGTGCCGGCCGAGCAAATCAAGACCGTCAAGGGCACGCTGATCGGACCCGCAGGCCAGAAGGCTACCTACGGCGCCATGGCCGATGCGGCCATGAAGCAGCCGGCGCCCGCCACCGTCAAGCTGAAAGATCCGAAGGACTTCACGCTGATCGGCCAGCCGGTCAAGCGTATCGACGCGCGCGCCAAGTCCACCGGCAAGCAGCAGTTCGGCATGGACTTCAAGGCGCCGGACAGCAAGGTCGCCCTGGTGGCGCGGCCGCCGGTGTTCGGCGCCAGGGTCGCCAAGGTTGACGCCAGCAAGGCCAAGGCCATCAAGGGCGTGATCGATGTGCTGGAAGTGAAGACCGATCGCGGCGGCAGCGGCGTGGTGGTCATCGCTGACGGCTACTGGCCGGCCAAGACCGGCCGCGAGGCGCTGGCGATCGACTGGGACACCAGCGGCCTGGAGAAAGTCAGCAGCGACAAGCAGCTGGAAGAGTTCAAGGCGCTGTCGCAAAAGCCGGGCAACGTGGTGCGCACCGCCGACACCTCCAGGCTGGCCGGCGCGGCGAAGAAAATCTCCGCCGTCTATGAGTTCCCGTACCTGGCGCATGCGCCGATGGAGCCGCTGAACTGCGTGGTCGACCTGCGCCAGGATGGCTGCACCGTGTGGGCCGGCTCGCAATTCCAGACCGTCGACCAGGGCGCGATCGCCACCACCGCCGGCCTGAAGCCGGAGCAGGTGGTGCTGCACACGATGACGGCCGGCGGCGGCTTTGGCCGTCGCGGCGTGCCGACTTCCGACTACCTGGTGGAGGCGGTCAACGTCGCCAAGGTGTGGCGCGCGGCCGGCCACAAGGAGCCGGTGAAGGTGATCTGGAGCCGCGAGGATGACATCAAGGGCGGCTACTATCGTCCTTCGCACGTCCACCGCGCCAATATCGGCATCGACGCCAAGGGCCAGATCGTCGGCTGGGACCACGTGATCGTCGGCCAGTCCATCACCGCCGGCACGCTGTTCGAGCCGATGATGGTGAAGAACGGCGTCGACGCGACCATGGTGGAAGGCATGGGCGAACCGTACGAAGTGCCGCTGAACCTGAGCGCGCACTCGGTCAAGGCCAATGTGCCGGTGCTGTGGTGGCGCTCGGTCGGCTCCACCCACACCGCTTTCGTGATGGAGACGCTGATCGACGAAGCGGCCCACGCGGCCAAGGCCGACCCGGTGGCTTACCGCAAGAAGCTGATGGGCGAGAAGGGCAAGCGCCACGTCGCCGCGCTGGACCTGGCGGTGGCCAAATCCGGCTACGGCAAGAAGGCGCTGCCGAAGGGGCAGGCGTATGGCGTGGCGGTGCACGAGTCGTTCAACACCGTAATCGCTTACGTGGTGGTGGCATCGATCAAGGATGGCCAGCCGAAGCTGCACAAGGTGACGGCCGGCGTTCACTGCAACACGGCGGTCAATCCGCTGTCCATCGAAGCGCAGCTTCAGGGCGCGGCGCTGATGGGCCTTGGCATGACGCTGCCGGGCGCCGCCATCACGCTGAAGGATGGCGTGGTCGAGCAGCAGAACTTCAGCGACTACACCGTGGCGCGCATCACCGACATGCCGAAGATCGACGTCCACATCGTGCCGTCCAACGACCCGCCAACCGGCATGGGCGAACCTGGCTTGCCGCCGCTGGCGCCGGCCTTCGCCAACGCGCTGTTCAAGCTGACCGGCAAGCGCCTGCGCAAGCTGCCGTTCGATCTGGCCAGCGCCTGACGGGATGGCGATAACCGGCATCCTGCTGGCAGCCGGACGCGGTCGACGCTTCGACCCGTCCGGCGTACAAAACAAACTGCTGCAAAAGCTGGCCGCCAGAGACAATGGCGACGATGGCGAAACCGTCGTCGCGGCCAGCGCGAAGAACATGCTGGCCGCGCTGCCGCGCGTGCTGGCCGTGGTGCGCGAAGGCGACGACCAGGTCGCCGCGCTGCTGGGCCGTCTCGGTTGCGAGGTGCGCGTGTGCGCCGACGCCGACCTGGGCATGGCCGAATCCCTCATCACCGCCATCGAACACACCAGGGCCGCCGAAGGCTGGCTGATAGGACTGGGCGACATGCCTTATGTCCGGCCGCAGACCATGCGCGCATTGGCCGCTACAATAGCGCGTGGCGCGCACATCGCGGCGCCCGTGTTTGAGGGAAGGCGCGGCAATCCCGTCGCCTTCAGTGCGTATCACTTGCCGCTGCTGCTGGCGCTGGAGGGCGACCAGGGCGCGCGCGCGATTTTAAAAAGCCATCCAGTAAGCGAAATTGCGGTCGATGATGAAGGCGTCGTGCGCGACATCGACACGAGACAGGATTTAAGATGAAAAAACCGAGCAAAAACTCCCGGCGATCGCCTATACCATCGTCGGCCATGATCTGGCGGCGCACTTGTTCCACGTATCGGTCACGGTGGCCGCGCCGGATGAAGGCGGCCAGATTTTCGCGCTGCCGGCCTGGATACCGGGCAGCTACATGATCCGTGAATTTTCCCGCAACATTGTGCGCATCCGCGCCGAATCGAAGGGCGAGCCGGTCGAGCTGACCAAGCTGGATAAGCACTCCTGGCAAGCGGCCCCGCTGGCCGACCGTTCCGCCGCGCTGACCGTGCATTACGAAGTGTACGCGTGGGACCTGTCGGTGCGCGCCGCGCACCTGGACCAGAACCACGGCTTCTTCAACGGCACCAGCGTGTTCCTGCGCGTGCTGGGGCAGGAGGTGCAACCGCACGTGGTCGACATCCAGCGTCCGTCGCACGCAGCGGCGCAAAGCTGGCGCGTGGCCACCTCGCTGCCGGAGCTGAAAGCGAAACGTTATGGTTTCGGCACCTACATCGCCGCCAATTACGATGAGCTGATCGACCATCCGGTGGAGCAGGGCGACTTCGCGCTGGCGACTTTCAAGGCGCACGGTATCCCGCACGACATCGTCATCACCGGCCGCGTGCCGAAGCTGGACCTGGCGCGCCTGAGCGCCGACCTGAAAAAATCTGCGAAACGCAGATCGCCTTCTTCGAGCCAAAGACCAAAAAGGCGCCGATGGACCGCTATGTATTCATGACCATGGCGGTGGGCGACGGCTACGGCGGCCTGGAGCACCGCGCCTCGACCGCGCTGATCTGCAATCGCGGCGACCTGCCGACCACCTCGGCCAAGGGCAAGGACATCAGTGACGGCTACCTGCAATACCTCGGCCTGTGCAGCCACGAATACTTCCACACCTGGAACGTCAAGCGCATCAAGCCGGCGGCGTTCGCGCCGTATAACCTGCAAGTCGAAAATTACTCGCCACTGCTGTGGCTGTTTGAAGGCTTTACCAGTTATTACGATGATTTGATGCTGGTGCGCGCCGGCATTATCGCCGAACCTGCTTATTTCAAATTGCTGGGTAAAACCGTCGGCAGCGTATTGCGCGGCGCCGGCCGCACCAAGCAAAGCGTGGCCGATTCGAGTTTCGACGCCTGGGGTAAATATTATCGCCAGGATGAAAATGCGCCGAATGCCATCGTCAGTTATTACACGAAGGGCTCTTTAATCGGCCTGGCGCTGGATTTAAGTATCCGCGCTAAAACCGGCGGTAAAAAATCGCTGGATGACGTGATGCGCACCTTATGGCAGCGTTATGGCCGCGATTTCTATCATGGCGGCGGCCGTGGCGTTACGCCCCCAGAAGCCGAGGCTTTATTCGATGAAATCAGCGGTGGTCGTTTCAAACCGTTCTTCGATAAATATGTGCGTGGCACCGAGGATTTGCCGCTGGCGAAACTGCTGGCGCCATTCGGCGTTAAATATAATGACGAGCGTAAATCGGCCAAGCCGAGTTTCGACGCCAATCTCGGCAAGGATGGCAACGATTGCAAATTGTCTGCGGTTCATGAAAATGGCGCCGCCCATCGCGCCGGATTATCGGCGGGCGATATTCTGATTGCCCTCGATGACCTGCGCGTCACCGCCGCCAACCTGGACAACCTGCTGTCGCGCTACGCGGTCGGCGACACAGTACAGGTGCACGCCTTCCGCCGCGACGAGCTGATGACCTTCGAACTGACGCTGCAAGGCGACCGTGTGCCTGGCATTGCGCTGACGTTGGATCAGGCCGCGAAGAAATCCTCCGGTCCGCTGCGGCCGAGCGCAAGCCGCTAAAAAGCAACGCTTCAAAGGCCGCATCAGACCGATGCGGCCTTTTTTCGGCCATTTTATGCCAGTTTTTGGCACGTACCCGCCAACTTCCGGCGCGTGGCCGCATTATTCCGCACCCGCCCGCCGTTGTGGTTTAGAATCGCCGCACATGATCTTGCCTGACCCGAACACCATACTGCTGATGGCCACCCTGATGGCCGGCGCGATGAGCGTAGTCCTGTACTCAGCCCATTTGAACTTCCCCAAAGAAATCCAAGGCTTGCGCGAATGGGCGCTAGCGTTGGTGCTTCTGGTGGGAGGTGTGCTGCTGTTCGCCGCGCACGGCAAGTCGCAGGTGCTGCTGTTATTAGCCAATGTGATTATGGTGCTCGGCCTCGGATTAACCGTCATCGGCACGGAGCGTTTTTATAACCGGCGCCCCTCGTGGAGGCTTTACCACGCCATATGGGTATTGACGGCATTATTGCTGGGTTATTTCCTTTGGATACGGCCGGACTTTATAACCCGTGTCGTCATATCATCCGTATTTGTATTTACATTGCATGCGCGGGTTATATTTGTCGTGTTCAAACACGGTGATCGTCATTTCTCGACCCTGTTTTTCGTTAGCCTGGTAATTATCGAGGCTTTTATTGTCGGTGCGCGCGGCATAATGGCGCTGACTGGCGGCGGCGATGTGAATCTGCTCGGTACAGGCACTTTTGCGGCCTTATATCTGGCGACCGCGCATTTCATGACGCTGATGATGACAGTCGGCTTCATGACTGTCTGCACACGACGGCTGCAAATTACGCTGGAGCGTCGCTCCACGCTTGATCCATTAACGCTGACATTAAATCGTCGTGGCTTTGCCGATATTTATGCCAAAGAGCATGCGCTGATGCGCCGCGAAGGCACATTCATGACAATGCTGAATATCGACATCGATTACTTCAAAAGGATTAATGATTCGTTTGGCCACGCCACCGGCGATTGTGTGCTGGTCGACATGGCGCAAATGATCGGCAAGGCGGTGCGCGCCTCCGACCACGTGGCGCGTTTTGGCGGCGAAGAATTCGTCGTGCTGCTGCCGGCCACCGGGCTGGACCGGGCGCTCCACATCGCCGGCCGCATCCAGGCCGCGCTGCGCGCGCCGCGCGTGGATGTGCCGCCGTACACCGTCAGCATCGGCGTGGCGTGCCAGAGCAGCGCGGACGAAAGCCTGGACAGCATTCTGAGCCGCGCCGATAAGGCCTTGTATTTTGCGAAAGAAAGAGGGCGCGACCGTATCGAAGTCGCGCAGCAGGCCGCGTCGCAGCCCGAGGCCGCGCTGGTTTAATTGAACAGGCGGGCCAGCTCGGCGCCCGGATCCGGCGCGCGCATGAAGGCTTCGCCGACCAGGAAGGCGTGGACGTTCGCGTCGCGCATGGTTTTGACGTCGGCCGGCGTCAGGATGCCGGATTCGGTGATGACCAGCTTATCGGCCGGCATGCGGTCCAGCAGGCCGAGGGTGTTTTGCAGCGATACCTCGAACGTGCGCAGATTGCGGTTGTTGACGCCGACCAGCCGGGTTTTCAGCTTTAGCGCGGCGGTCAGTTCGTCGCCGTCGTGGGTTTCCACCAGCACGTCCATGCCCAGTTCCTGGGCGACTGCTTCCATTTCCGCCATCAGGCCGTGATCCAGCGCGGAGACGATCAGCAGGATCGCATCGGCGCCCATCGCGCGCGCTTCGTAGATCTGGTAGATGTCGATCATGAAGTCCTTGCGCAGCACCGGCAGCGAGCACGCGCCGCGCGCCTGCTGCAAATACGCCACCGACCCCTGGAAGAACTGCTCGTCGGTCAGCACCGACAGGCACGCGGAGCCATTCGCTTCGTAGGTGGCGGCGATGTCGGCCGGGCGGAAGTCGGCGCAGATCACGCCTTTCGATGGCGATGCCTTCTTGATTTCGGTGATGACGCCCGGCTTGCCGGCGGCGATTTTGGCGCGCAGGCTGGCTTCAAAGCCGCGCAGGCCGGCGCGCAGTTCGGTGTTGGACTCCACTTCGTCGCGCAGGCTGGCGAAGCTGCGGTACTTCTTGGCGGCGGCCACTTCGTCGGCTTTGACCGCGAGGATTTTGTTCAGAATGTCAGACATGATTAACGTTGCTCCGAAAGTGCGAGGCGCACGCCGAGGGCCAGGAACAGGCCACCCATGGTGCGGTTGAGCCACAGCGATACCAGCGGCTTGATTTTCAGGCGCGCGCTGGCAAAGGCGGTGAACAAGGCAAGGCCGTGGCAATACAGCATGCCGTTGAAATTAAAGATCGCGCCGAGGATGATGAAGGCCAGCGGCTTGTTGCTGGAGTCCGCGCTGATAAACTGCGGCACGAAGGCCAGGAAGAACAGCGCCACCTTGGGATTCAGCACATTGGTCAGGAAGCCTTGCAGGAAGATCTTGCGCCAGGCCTGCGGACGCACCGGGTCTGCCGGCTTGGCCGCGCCGCTATCGCCGCCTTCGCGCAGCTTCGCGCGCAGCATGCCGACGCCCATGTAGACGATGTACGCCGCGCCGACCCACTTCACCACCGTGAAGGCGGCGGCGGATGTCGACAGCAGCGCCGACAAGCCCAGCGCCGCCGCCAGCACGTGCACCATGGTGCCGGCGCCGATGCCCAGCGCGGCGGCCGATCCGGCGCGCCAGCCTTGCGTGGCGCTGCGCGTCATGATGAGCAGCGAGTCCGGACCGGGCATGATGTTGAGCAGCAGGCCGGAGATGATGAACAGGGTGAGGTCGTGAATGCCAAACATATCGTTATCCTTCGCTCCGTCGTTCCCGCGCAGGCGGGAACCCATACTCAGCATGGATTCCCGCCTGCGCGGGAATGACGACGGCTTAGCGGCCGAGGTTCTGGGTGACTTCGACGAATTGATCGATCTTGCGCAGCGCCGCGCCGGAGGAGATAGCAAAGCGCGCGCGCTTCAGTCCATCCTCGATCGAACTGGCCACGCCGGCCGCGTACAGCGCGGTGCCGGCGTTCAGCGCCACGATATCGAAGGCCGGACCCGGCTCGCCGCGCAGCGCTTCCATCATGCGCGCTTTCGACTCGGCCGCATCGGCCACCTTCAGGTTGCGGCTGGCGATCATCTGCATGCCGAAATCCTCCGGATGAATCTCATACTCGCGGATCTCGCCATTTATCAGCTCACCAACCATGGTGGCCGCGCCCAGCGACACCTCGTCCATATTGTCCTTGCCGTAGACAACGATGGCATGCTGCGCGCCCAAACGCTGCAACACCCGCACCTGAATACCCACCAGGTCCGCGTGGAACACGCCCATCAGGATATTTGGCGCGCCGGCGGGATTGGTCAGCGGCCCGAGGATATTGAAGATCGAGCGCACCCCCAGTTCCTTGCGCACCGGCGCCACGTGCTTCATGGCCGCGTGGTGGTTGGGCGCGAACATGAAGCCGATGCCGGTCTGCGCGATCGACTGCGCGATCTGCTCCGGCTTCAGGTTGATATTCGCGCCCAGCGACTCGATCACGTCCGCGCTGCCCGACGACGACGACACGCTGCGGCCGCCGTGCTTGGCCACGCGCGCGCCTGCCGCCGCCGCGACGAACATCGAGGTGGTGGAGATATTGAAAGTGTGCGCGCCGTCGCCGCCGGTGCCGACGATATCCAGCAGGCCGGAGGTGTCGGCCATCGGCACCTTGGTCGAGAACTCGCGCATCACTTGCGCGGCGGCGGCGATTTCGCCGATGGTTTCTTTTTTCACGCGCAGGCCCATGGTCAGGGCCGCGACCATGGTCGGCGACATTTCGCCGGACATGATCTGGCGGAACAGGTGCAGCATCTCGTCGTGGAAAATCTCGCGGTGTTCGATGCAGCGCACCAGCGCTTCTTGATAGGTGATAGGCATGGCGGTTCTTTCTTTAATCAGCGGACGAGGAAGTTCTTCAACAGTTGATGGCCGTGTTCGGACAGGATGGACTCGGGGTGGAACTGCACACCCTCGATGTCGTATTCCTTGTGCCGCACGCCCATGATTTCGCCATCGTCGGTCCATGCCGTGACTTCCAGGCAGGATGGCAGCGAGCTACGCTCGATTGCCAGCGAGTGATAGCGAATCACCGTGAAGGGAGACGGGATGTCCTTGAAGACGCCCACGCCCGTATGCGCGATTAAAGAAGTTTTGCCATGCATGACCTGCTTGGCGCGGATGATCTTGCCGCCGAACGCTTCGCCGATGGCCTGGTGGCCGAGGCACACGCCCAGGATCGGCTTCTTGCCGGCGAAGTGCTTCAGCACTTCAATCGAGATGCCCGCCTGCGACGGATCTTTCGGACCCGGCGAAATGCAGATGTGGTCCGGATTCAGCGCCTCGATTTCCGCGATCGTGATTTCGTCGTTGCGGTAGACGCGGACATCCTCACCCAGTTCGCCGAAGTACTGCACGATGTTGTAGGTGAAGGAGTCGTAATTGTCGATCATCAGCAGCATATTAGAACTCCCCATCCAGGCCATCTTGCACTTGCTCGGCGGCGCGCAGCACAGCGCGCGCCTTGTGTTCGGTTTCCTGCCATTCCATCTCGGCGATGGAGTCGGCGACGATGCCGGCGGCGGCCTGCACGTACAGGTTGCCGTCCTTGATCACGCCGGTGCGGATCGCGATCGCCACGTCCATCTGGCCGCCAAACGACAGGTAGCCGCAGGCGCCGCCATAGATGCCGCGCTTGGAGATTTCCAGTTCGTCGATGATTTCCATCGCCCGCACCTTCGGCGCGCCGGTCAGCGTGCCGGCGGGGAAGGTGGCGCGCAGCACGTCCAGGTTGGACAGGCCGTCTTTCAGCTTGCCTTCGACGTTGGAGACGATGTGCTGCACATGCGAGTATTTTTCGATGACCAGGCGGTCGGTCACCTTGACGCTGCCGATGTCGGAAATGCGGCCGAGGTCATTGCGCGCCAGGTCGATCAGCATCACGTGTTCGGCGATTTCCTTCTGGTCGGCCAGCAGTTCCCTGGCCAGTTCGGCGTCGCGTTCCGGCGTGGCGCCGCGCGGGCGGGTGCCGGCGATCGGGCGCAGCGTGACTTTTTCTCGCCGTCGGCGGCGGTTTCGTTGCGCACCAAAATCTCCGGCGAGGCGCCGACGATCTGCATGTCGCCGAAATTGTAGAAGTACATATACGGCGACGGATTCAGCGAACGCAGCGCGCGGTACAGGCTCAAAGGCGAATCGACGTACGGCTTGCGGATGCGCTGGCCGATCTGCACTTGCATCAAGTCGCCGGCCAGCACGTATTCATGGGCGCGGGCCACGGCTTTCAGATAATCTTCCTTGGCGAATTCGCGCACGGCCTCGGTGCGGACCGAGGCGCTGGCCACCGGCACTTCCACGCCACGGCGCAGCATCACGCGCAGTTCCTTCAGGCGCTGTTTGGCTTTGGCGTAGGATTCCGGCTGCGTGGTGTCGGCGTAGACGATCAGATACAGCTTGCCGCTCAGGTTATCGATGACGGCCAGTTCCTCGGTCACCATCAGCTGGATGTCGGGCAGGCCCAGGTCATCTTTCGGCTGCGTGTTGGCCAGCGTCTTCTCGATGTGGCGCACGGTGTCGTAGCCGAAGTAGCCGGCCAGGCCGCCGCAGAAGCGCGGCATGCCGGGGCGGATCGCCACTTTAAAGCGCTGCTGATAGATCTCGATGAAATCCAGCGGATTGCCTTCGTGCGTCTCGATCACCGCGCCGTTCCTGACGATCTCGGTGCGGTTGCCGAAGGTGCGCAGCAGCGTGGTGGCCGGCAGGCCGATGAAGGAGTAGCGGCCGAAACGCTCGCCGCCCACCACCGATTCGAGCAGGAAGGTGTTCTTGCCGCCGTTCTGGCTCTGCGCCAGCTTCAGGTAGAGGGTGAGCGGGGTTTCGAGGTCGGCGAAGGCTTCCGCGATCAGCGGGATGCGGTTATAGCCGTCGGTGGCCAACGATTTGAATTCGAGTTCGGTCATGTCTTCTCTCCATGCCGCCGGCGTGAGGTGGTGCGGCGGTGGTGTGTTGCAAAAAACCTGTCGTCGGGACGCGCGAAAGCGGACGACAGCAATCAATTCGGCTTAGTTTTGCCAGGATTGCCAGCGTCGCCACAGCCAGGCCTCAATCGAGCCTGTTTGGTTGACGATGTGTTTTTTGGTGAGAGACATTTCGGTCAGGTTTAGTTCAGCTAACGGTTAATTATGCGAACGGATCAGGCTAGCCGCTTCTAGCAGCGTACTTACTATACCATCGGAATCGGTGTCGTGTATAGACTCTCCGTGGTTATAACCATATGGCACCGTCAGCACCGGGCAACCCGCGGCCCGTGCGGCTTGCGCGTCGTTCGACGAGTCGCCGATGGCCACCACCTGCGCCGGTGGCAGGCCGAAGTCGGCGCACACGGTTTGCAGCGGCAGCGGGTCCGGCTTTTGCGCGGCAGCGAGTCGCCGCCGTAGACGACTTCAAAAAATGGCGCCAGGCCTTTCGCCGCCAGCAGCGGCGTGGTGAAGCTGATCGGCTTGTTGGTCACGCAGGCCAGGCGCAGGCCGTTGGCCTGCAGCGCGCGCAGGCCTGCGATCACGTCCGGGAACAGCGTGCTGTGGTTGCCGTTGATGCTCAGGTAGTGACGCTGGTAGGCCGCCATCGCTTGCGCAAACGCCGACTCGACGCGGGCGGCGTCCCAGTCCAGCGCCAGGACGGCGCGGATCAGGTTCTCCGAGCCCTTGCCGACCATCAGGGCGATCTGCGCCTGGGTGATCGGCGCCAGGCCCAGCTCACCGCGCATGGCGTTGATCGCGACGTGGAAGTCGGGGATCGTGTCCAGCATGGTGCCGTCGAGGTCAATGATTGCGGCGCGCACGCCTGCCAGCACGCTCATCGTCTCAGACCTTGGCCAGGTTGGCGCGCATGGCGTCGATCACGGCCTTGTAGTCCGGCTGGCCGAAGATGGCCGAGCCGGCGACGAAGGTGTCGGCGCCGGCAGCGGCGGCAGCGGCGATGTTGTCGATCTTGATGCCGCCATCGACTTCCAGCAGGATGTCGCGGCCCGATTCGTCGATCAGGCGGCGCGCCTCGGCGATCTTCTTCAGCGCCTGCGGAATGAAGGACTGGCCGCCGAAGCCCGGGTTGACCGACATAATCAGGATCATGTCGACCTTGTCCATCACGTGTTCCAGGTAGCTCAGCGGCGTGGCCGGGTTGAACACCAGGCCGGCCTTGCAGCCGTGGTCGCGGATCAGTTGCAGCGAGCGGTCGATGTGGTCCGACGCCTCCGGGTGGAAGGTGATGATGTTGGCGCCGGCCTTGGCGAAGTCCGGAATGATGCGGTCCACCGGCTTGACCATCAGGTGCACATCGATAGGCACATCCACGTGGGGACGGATCGCCTGGCACACCAGCGGGCCGATGGTCAGGTTCGGAACATAATGGTTGTCCATCACGTCAAAGTGGATGATGTCGGCGCCGGCGGAGACGACGTTGCGTACCTCTTCGCCCAGGCGGGCGAAATCGGCGGACAGAATGCTGGGAGCGATGCGGAAAGTGGTCATGGCTTTGGGCTTGCCCTTGGGCTTGCAATAAAAAAGATGCGTTATTTTACGCTGGTCGCGGTCCTTGTGCCTGTTTTCAGCCGCGCCGTCCTTGCATCGGGGGCGGTTTTGGGGTGCAATGGATGCCTGGCGATATATGATCGCCAAGCTTGCTATTTAGAGGAATGTTGATGTCGACTTATGAATTTACCGTGTCGGTCAGGACCCAGTATCTGCCGGATCAATCGGACCCGGAGCGCACGAACTTCGTGTTTACCTACTCGATCACGATCAAGAACACCGGCACGGTGGCGGCGCAGCTGATCTCGCGCCACTGGATCATCACGGACGCCAACAACCACATCGAGGAAGTGCGCGGGCTGGGCGTGGTCGGCCATCAGCCGCTGCTGCAACCGGGCGAGGTGTTCGAATACACCAGCGGCGCCGCGCTGCAAACGCCGCAGGGTTCGATGGTGGGCGAATACTTCTGCGTGGCCGAGGACGGCCACCAGTTCGAGGCCAAGATCCCGGAATTCGTGCTGTCGCTGCCGCGCACGCTGCACTGATTACTTCTTGCCCTTCATGGTCCACCAGACGATGAAGACGAGCAGGAAGAAGGCCACGCCCGCTTCAACCATTAATAGCCACATAGTTATCCTTTATGTTATCTCCACGTCGTAGTCTACTCGTTCCGATGGGCGTCGTCGCGCTTGCGCTGGCCGCCTGCACCTCCACGCCGCTGCCGCCCGACCAGTCGAAGGCGCCGCCGCAGCCCCAGCAGCCGCCGGCCCAGCCCGCGCCGGCGCCCGCGCCCACCACGCCGCCGGCCCAGCCGGCGCCGCCGGGCAAGCTGCAAATGGTGCCGGCCACCTTCGCCGCGCTGCCGGGCTGGGACAAGGACGACCTGCGCGCCGCCTGGCCGGCCTTCACTTCCTCGTGCAGTGTGCTGGTGAAGCAGGCCACGTGGAAGGAGGCGTGCACCATCGCCCGCAGCGTCAACGGCAGCGACGAAAAAGCCATCCGCACCTTCTTCGAGACCTTTATGGAGCCGAACCAGGTGGTCGCGCCCGACGGCGCCACCGACGGCCTGGTCACCGGCTACTACGAGCCGCTGCTGCACGGCTCGCGCAAAAAAGGCGGCGTGTACCAGACTCCGCTCTATAAAGTACCGGACGATATGGTCACCATTGACCTGGCCGGCGTCTATCCCGAGCTGAAAGGCATGCGCCTGCGCGGCAAGCTGGTCGGCAAGAAGGTGGTGCCATATCCGACCCGCGCGGAAATCGACTCGGCCAGCTTCAACGGCAAGGAATTGCTGTGGGTGGACGATGCGGTCGAATCGTTCTTCCTGCAAGTGCAGGGTTCGGGCCGCGTGCAGCTGGCGGAAACCGGCGAAACCGTGCGCGTGGCATACGCCGACCAGAACGGCCATCCGTACAAGTCGATCGGCAAATATCTGGTGGAGAAGGGCGAGCTGACGGTGGAGCAGGCGTCGGCGCAGGGCATCAAGTCGTGGATCGCCGGCCATCCGACCCGCATGCAGGAGCTGTTCAACGCCAACCCGAGCTATGTATTCTTCCGCGAAGAGAAGCTGCCGGACCCGAAAGTGGGGCCGAAAGGTTCGCTTGGCGTGCCGTTGACGCCGCAACGCTCGATCGCCATCGACGCCACCCAGCTGCCGCAGGGCGCGCCGGTGTTCCTGTCCACCACCATGCCGAACAGCGATATTCCGCTGCAGCGGCTGGTGATGGCGCAGGATACGGGCGGCGCGATTCGCGGCGCGATCCGGGTCGATTACTTCTTCGGCTTCGGCGCCGAGGCGGCCGAGAATGCCGGCCGCATGAAGCAGCGCGGCAATGTCTGGGTGCTGCTGCCGAAGAAGTTTTAACGCAGGACCAGCACGGGCAGCGTGGTGTGCGACAGCACGCTTTGCGTTTCGCTGCCCAGCAGCAGCTTGCTCAGGCCCGTGCGTCCGTGCGAGGCCATCATGATCAGGTCGCAGCCGTACTTCTTGGCCGCTTCCACAATCTCTTCGTAGGGATTGGGCGAGGCGGCGATGATCCCCTCGAACGGAATGCCGGCCGCGCTGGCCGCCGCCGCCACCTTGTTGATATGGTCGCGCGCGGCGGTTTTCATGTCGGCTTCGTATTGGTCGATGCTGATCATGGCGCCGCTGTCGCCGAGCGAGGGCATCAGCAGCGGCTGAATCACCGAGATCGCCGTGATGCGCGACTGGTGCAGCTTGGCGAATTCCACCGCCGTGGCAGTGGCTTTGTCGGACAGGTCGGACCCGTCGGTGGGCAAAAGAATGGATTGGAACATGACTGACTCCTGTCGTTGGGCATTGGAGTCAGCCTACTGTCTACTCAGCTTTTTTGGCGCACGGATGGCGACACGGCCAGCCACAGCATCAGGGCGACGCCGCCGGCCGCCACGCAGGCCAGGCCGGCGCGTACGCTGAAATGCTGACCCAGATAGCCGGCCGTCAGCGCGCCCAGCGGCGCCACCGACACCGTCAGGAAGCGCATGGTGGACACCATGCGGCCCAGATACGCGTCCGGCGTGACCTGCTGGCGCAAGGTGGTGTAGGGCATCAGGAATAGCATCACGCCGCAGTCGAGGAAAAACGACATGGCGGCGCAGGCGATCGCGCTGGCCAGCGGGTAGCCGAACAGGTTGGCCGGGATTAGCGGCGTCGCGGTGTACGCAAACGCACACAGGCTCATGCCGATGACCATGGCGCCGGTCGGGCCGAAGCGCCGGTTCAGTGGCTTCAGCAGCAGCGAACTTGCCAGCACGCCCACGCCGCCGATCATTTGCGCCACGCCCAGCATGCCGGCGCTCATGCCCAGTTCGCGCGTGGCGAAAATCACGTGCAGCGCCGCAAAGCCGTAGAACAGCATGTGCCAGCAGCCCGAAGCCAGCGCCAATGTGCGCAGCAGCGGATGGTGCCAGATGAACAAAATGCCGTCCTGGATGTCGCGCAGCGGATGCTTGTTGGACGGCGGCGGCTTGGGATCGCTGGCCTTCACATTGCGCAGCAGCGCGATCGATACCAGGAAGCCAATGGCGTTGAGCAGCACCGCGTAGGGCGCGGTCAGCCACTGGATCAGCACGCCGGCAAAGCCGGGCGCCAGCAGGCGGGCGGCCGAATCGGTGGCAGTGAATTTGGACTGGGCGTCGGTCAGCTTGCCGCGGCCGATCATATTGGTCAGGAAAACCACCTCGGCGCCGCCGCCGACCACGCTGCAGGCGCCGGAGAGGAAGGAAACCGCATACAGCCATTCGACTGTCAGCGCGCCCAGCCACCAGGCCAGCGGGATGCTGGCCAGCGACATCGCCTGCACGGCCTTGCTGGCCAGCAGGATCGGCAGCTTGCGGTTGCGGTCGAGGAAAACGCCGGCCGGCAGGCCAAGCAGCGCGAAGGGCAGGGCTGCGGCCGCGCCCATCATGCCCATCTGCGCCGGCGAGGCTTTCAGCAGCAGTACCGCGCACAGCGGAATGGCCAGCGCGCTGACATAGCTGCCGAAGCCGTTGATGACGGCGCTCGACCAGTAGCGGCGGAAATCGCCGTTGCGCAGCAGTTCGTCGTTACGGAAGGCGTTGAGAATAGGAGGCTCGCATGGTGCTGATTGCCGAATTTCAATCATACCAGTGGCGGGGATAGGCGCTACAATCGCCCGGTAAATATTCCACCTGGAGGAACACATGTCGTATGAAGACCTGATCGTTGAAGTGCACGATAAAGTAGCCTTGATCCGTCTGAACCGTCCGAAAGCGCTGAATGCGCTGAACGACAACATGATGAACGAACTGGGCGATGCCTTATACAAGTTCGATGCCGACCCGGCCATCGGCTGCATCGTGCTGACCGGCAGCGAGAAGGCCTTCGCGGCCGGCGCCGACATCGCTGCCATGGCGGAATACACTTACCCGGATACCTACCGCGACAACTATATTGGCCGCAACTGGGAGCATATCCTGCGCATCCGCAAGCCGGTGGTCGGCGCCGTGGCCGGCTATGCGCTGGGCGGCGGCTGTGAGCTGGCGATGATGTGCGACTTCCTGATCGCGGCCGACAGCGCCAAGTTCGGCCAGCCGGAAATCAAGGTCGGCGTGACGCCGGGCGCCGGCGGCACGCAGCGCCTGCCGCGCGCGATCGGCAAGGCCAAGGCCATGGACCTGCTGCTGACCGCGCGCACCATCGACGCGGCTGAAGCCGAGCGCATCGGCCTGGTGTCGCGCGTGGTGCCGGCCGATAAGCTGATCGAGGAAGTGCTGACTGCCGCCACGCAGATCGCCGCCATGCCGACCTCGGTGGCCATGCAGATCAAGGATGCGGTGAACCGCGCTTTCGAAACCACGCTATCGCAGGGCGTGGCGTATGAACGCCAGCTGTTCCAGTCGGCGTTCGGTACGCCTGCCCAAAAAGAAGGCATGAAAGCTTTCCTCGAAAAGCGCTTGCCAAACTTCGAGGGGCTTTGATATAGTTCGGTCCCTCGCGAAACGACGCATACAAAATGCGAAGAAAAACGAGGGGTTGACGAGATAAATCAAGTGCTTCATAATCTCGCTTCTGTGCTGATGAACACAACGCTTCAACAGCAGCAACACGGATCTTTAAGAATTTACAGTCGATAAATGTGGGCGTTTGATGCTGCAACAAAAAGCATTAAATGCTCAACAAGAAATAACACAGTAGTAATACTGTCAGTATTTTGAGTGAGCGAACCATGGTCAGCAATGATCATCAAACAGAGATTAAACTAAAGAGTTTGATCCTGGCTCAGATTGAACGCTGGCGGCATGCCTTACACATGCAAGTCGAACGGCAGCACGGAGCTTGCTCTGGTGGCGAGTGGCGAACGGGTGAGTAATATATCGGAACGTACCCAGGAGTGGGGGATAACGTAGCGAAAGTTACGCTAATACCGCATACGTCCTAAGGGAGAAAGTGGGGGACCGCCTTGGCGACCTCATGCTCGTGGAGCGGCCGATATCTGATTAGCTAGTTGGTGGGGTAAAGGCCCACCAAGGCATCGATCAGTAGCTGGTCTGAGAGGACGACCAGCCACACTGGAACTGAGACACGGTCCAGACTCCTACGGGAGGCAGCAGTGGGGAATTTTGGACAATGGGGGCAACCCTGATCCAGCAATGCCGCGTGAGTGAAGAAGGCCTTCGGGTTGTAAAGCTCTTTTGTCAGGGAAGAAAAGGCTGCGGCTAATATCTGCGGCTCATGACGGTACCTGAAGAATAAGCACCGGCTAACTACGTGCCAGCAGCCGCGGTAATACGTAGGGTGCAAGCGTTAATCGGAATTACTGGGCGTAAAGCGTGCGCAGGCGGTTTTGTAAGACTGATGTGAAATCCCCGGGCTCAACCTGGGAATGGCATTGGTGACTGCAAGGCTAGAGTTTGGCAGAGGGGGTAGAATTCCACGTGTAGCAGTGAAATGCGTAGATATGTGGAGGAACACCGATGGCGAAGGCAGCCCCCTGGGTCAAAACTGACGCTCATGCACGAAAGCGTGGGGAGCAAACAGGATTAGATACCCTGGTAGTCCACGCCCTAAACGATGTCTACTAGTTGTCGGGTCTTAATTGACTTGGTAACGCAGCTAACGCGTGAAGTAGACCGCCTGGGGAGTACGGTCGCAAGATTAAAACTCAAAGGAATTGACGGGGACCCGCACAAGCGGTGGATGATGTGGATTAATTCGATGCAACGCGAAAAACCTTACCTACCCTTGACATGGATGGAATCTCGGAGAGATTTGAGAGTGCCCGAAAGGGAACCATTACACAGGTGCTGCATGGCTGTCGTCAGCTCGTGTCGTGAGATGTTGGGTTAAGTCCCGCAACGAGCGCAACCCTTGTCATTAGTTGCTACGCAAGAGCACTCTAATGAGACTGCCGGTGACAAACCGGAGGAAGGTGGGGATGACGTCAAGTCCTCATGGCCCTTATGGGTAGGGCTTCACACGTCATACAATGGTACATACAGAGGGCCGCCAACCCGCGAGGGGGAGCTAATCCCAGAAAGTGTATCGTAGTCCGGATTGTAGTCTGCAACTCGACTGCATGAAGTTGGAATCGCTAGTAATCGCGGATCAGCATGTCGCGGTGAATACGTTCCCGGGTCTTGTACACACCGCCCGTCACACCATGGGAGCGGGTTTTACCAGAAGTAGGTAGCTTAACCGCAAGGAGGGCGCTTACCACGGTAGGATTCGTGACTGGGGTGAAGTCGTAACAAGGTAGCCGTATCGGAAGGTGCGGCTGGATCACCTCCTTTCTAGAGTTTGCTTCATTAAGCGCTCACACTTATCGACTGTAAGAGATTAGAGAACAGCATAGGGTCTGTAGCTCAGCTGGTTAGAGCACCGTGTTGATAACGCGGGGGTCGTTGGTTCGAGCCCAACCAGACCCACCAAGACATTGGGGGATTAGCTCAGCTGGGAGAGCACCTGCTTTGCAAGCAGGGGGTCGTCGGTTCGATCCCGTCATCCTCCACCACTTACTGTTTTTACGTAAGCAGCAGTGTTTAGGTAAAAGTAGTACCGTTCTTTAACAATCTGGAAGAAGTAAAGTTTTATTTAAGCGTGTAGAAATACACACTTAGGGTAGTAAAACTCATCATCACAATAGTAGTAAATGCTTGAACTATAGCCGTCAAGGTTATAGGGACAAGTGAATAAGTGCACATGGCGGATGCCTTGGCGATTACAGGCGATGAAGGACGTAGTAGCTTGCGATAAGCTGCGGGGAGCTAGCAAACAAGCTTTGATCCGCAGATTTCCGAATGGGGAAACCCGGCCCTCTGGGTCATCACCCACTGAATACATAGGTGTGTGAAGCGAACGCGGCGAACTGAAACATCTAAGTAGCTGCAGGAAAATAAATCAACCGAGATTCCCAAAGTAGTGGCGAGCGAAATGGGAAGAGCCTGTACGTGATAGTCGGACTGATAGTGGAATGCTCTGGAAATGGCAGCCATAGCGGGTGATAGCCCCGTACACGAAATCAGACCGGTGGTACTAAGCGTACGACAAGTAGGGCGGGACACGAGAAATCCTGTCTGAAGATGGGGGGACCATCCTCCAAGGCTAAATACTCGTAATCGACCGATAGTGAACCAGTACCGTGAGGGAAAGGCGAAAAGAACCCCGGGAGGGGAGTGAAATAGATCCTGAAACCGTGTGCATACAAACAGTAGGAGCCTCGTAAGGGGTGACTGCGTACCTTTTGTATAATGGGTCAGCGACTTACATTCAGTGGCAAGGTTAACCGGATAGGGAAGCCGTAGAGAAATCGAGTCCGAACAGGGCGGTAGTCGCTGGGTGTAGACCCGAAACCAAGTGATCTACTCATGGCCAGGATGAAGGTGCGGTAACACGCACTGGAGGTCCGAACCCACTAATGTTGAAAAATTAGGGGATGAGCTGTGGGTAGGGGTGAAAGGCTAAACAAACTTGGAAATAGCTGGTTCTCTCCGAAAACTATTTAGGTAGTGCCTCAAGTATCACCATCGGGGGTAGAGCACTGTTATGGCTAGGGGGTCATCGCGACTTACCAAACCATTGCAAACTCCGAATACCGATGAGTGCGAGCTTGGGAGACAGACGTCGGGTGCTAACGTCCGGCGTCAAGAGGGAAACAACCCAGACCGCCAGCTAAGGTCCCAAAGATTGGCTAAGTGGAAAACGAAGTGGGAAGGCTAAAACAGTCAGGATGTTGGCTTAGAAGCAGCCATCATTTAAAGAAAGCGTAATAGCTCACTGATCGAGTCGTCCTGCGCGGAAGATGTAACGGGGCTAAGCCAGTCACCGAAGCTGCGGATATCCGCAAGGATATGGTAGGAGAGCGTTCTGTAAGCCTGCGAAGGTGTCTTGTAAAGGATGCTGGAGGTATCAGAAGTGCGAATGCTGACATGAGTAGCGATAATGGGGGTGAAAAGCCCCCACGCCGTAAGCCCAAGGTTTCCTGTTCAACGTTCATCGGAGCAGGGTGAGTCGGCCCCTAAGGCGAGGCAGAGATGCGTAGCTGATGGGAAGCAGGTTAATATTCCTGCACCGTCGTATGATGCGATGGGGGGACGGATCGCGGAAGGTTGTCTGACTGTTGGAATAGTCAGTTTCTGCTTCATAGAAGGTGCTTAGGCAAATCCGGGCACGTAATTCAAGGGAGTGGGACGAGTGAACTTGTTCACGTAGCAATCGGAAGTGGTTCCAAGAAAAGCCTCTAAGCTTCAGTCATACGAGACCGTACCGCAAACCGACACAGGTGGGCGAGATGAGTATTCTAAGGCGCTTGAGAGAACTCGGGAGAAGGAACTCGGCAAATTGGTACCGTAACTTCGGGAAAAGGTACGCCTCGGTAGCTTGGTCACTTTACTGTGATAGGGCGAAAAGGTTGCAATAAAATGGTGGCTGCGACTGTTTAATAAAAACACAGCACTCTGCAAACACGAAAGTGGACGTATAGGGTGTGACGCCTGCCCGGTGCTGGAAGATTAAATGATGGGGTGCAAGCTCTTGATTGAAGTCCCAGTAAACGGCGGCCGTAACTATAACGGTCCTAAGGTAGCGAAATTCCTTGTCGGGTAAGTTCCGACCTGCACGAATGGCGTAACGATGGCCACACTGTCTCCTCCCGAGACTCAGCGAAGTTGAAGTGTTTGTGATGATGCAATCTACCCGCGGCTAGACGGAAAGACCCCATGAACCTTTACTGTAGCTTTGCATTGGACTTTGAATCAATCTGTGTAGGATAGGTGGGAGGCTTTGAAGCAGTGGACGCCAGTCTGCTGTGGAGCCATCCTTGAAATACCACCCTGGTTCATTTGAGGTTCTAACCTTGGTCCGTTATCCGGATCGGGGACAGTGCATGGTAGGCAGTTTGACTGGGGCGGTCTCCTCCTAAAGTGTAACGGAGGAGTTCGAAGGTACGCTAGGTACGGTCGGACATCGTGCTAATAGTGCAATGGCATAAGCGTGCTTAACTGCGAGACCGACAAGTCGAGCAGGTACGAAAGTAGGACATAGTGATCCGGTGGTTCTGTATGGAAGGGCCATCGCTCAACGGATAAAAGGTACTCTGGGGATAACAGGCTGATTCCTCCCAAGAGTTCATATCGACGGGGAGTTTGGCACCTCGATGTCGGCTCATCACATCCTGGGGCTGTAGCCGGTCCCAAGGGTATGGCTGTTCGCCATTTAAAGTGGTACGTGAGCTGGGTTTAAAACGTCGTGAGACAGTTTGGTCCCTATCTGCCGTGGGCGTTGGAAATTTGAAGGGGGCTGCTCCTAGTACGAGAGGACCGGAGTGGACAGACCTCTGGTGTACCGGTTGTCACGCCAGTGGCATTGCCGGGTAGCTAAGTCTGGAAGAGATAACCGCTGAAAGCATCTAAGCGGGAAACTTGCCTTAAGATGAGATTTCCCAGAGCCTTGAGCTCTTTGAAGGGTCGTTCGAGACCAGGACGTTGATAGGTCAGGTGTGGAAGTGCAGTAATGCATTAAGCTAACTGATACTAATTGCCCGTACGGCTTGTCCCTATAACCTTGACGGTTATACGCATTTACTATGATGGTGAGTGCTACTCTGATAAAACGAATTGGGTTCCCGCCTGCGCGGGAACGACGACGGATCGCCAACGCGAAGCGTCGCCTGTTGGCGACGACCGATCGTCGTCCCCGCGAAGGCGGGGACCCATCGCACCTTACTTCTTCCCGATTGTTCCCAGTCAAAGCTTGATGACCATAGTAAGTCGGTCCCACCCCTTCCCATCCCGAACAGGACCGTGAAACGACTCTACGCCGATGATAGTGCTGCAACCAGTGTGAAAGTAGGTTATCGTCAAGCTAGTTATTAAGTGAAAAGGCCCGTTCAGTGAACGGGCCTTTTTGCGTTCCTAGAACTGATATTGCGCGCTTGCGCCGATCATCCAGTTGCGTTGCGGCGCGGCCTCGTAATAACGCTTGTTGGCGTCGCCGACAATCACCGATCCCACGTAGTTTTTATCCAGCAGATTGTTGACGCGCGCATATTGCTTGAGACGCCAGCCGCGCCATTGCTGGCGCGCCGTCACGCGCGCATTCAGCAGACCATAACCGGGTGCGGCCTGATCGGCATTGCTGTCTTCCACGAAAATGTCGCTCACCGCCACCGCTTCCAGCGCGGCGCCAAAACGTCCGGCGCTTTCCTGCCACGCCAGCTCGCCGTAAGCGTTTGCGTTCGGCACGCCTGGCAGCCGGCTGCCTTTCAGCACATTGTTGAAGTCCTGATCGTAGACCGCACGCAACGTCGTCAGCGCCACGCGCGTGCTCAGGCCGTAACGCCAGGTGGACTCGAATGACAACTCCGCGCCCTGGCGCAAAGTCTTGCCGCCGTTGCGATAACTGGTGCGGCCACCGCTTGACGCATCGACCACCAGCTCATCATCGGTTTTGACTTGAAACACGGCGGCGTTGATGCGCATGCCGCCATCGAGCCGCGCCTTGAGGCCGGCTTCGAAATGCTTGCTATGTGCAGGCTGCAGGCGGAAGTTGAAGCCGCCGCCGGCACCGGAGTAGAACAGTTCATTCAGCGTTGGCGTTTCAAAGCCGCGCGCCGCGCTCGCATAGATATTCAGTTGCGGCGACAGGCGATACAGCACGCCAGCCACCGGCGTGGTGTGGCTGTAATCGAGCGCGCCGCTGTCGTTGCCGTTGCTGAGGAAGTGGTCGTCGACCGAAATCTTCACGCGGCTATGACGCAGGCCCGCACTGAGTTGCCAGGCGCCGCTGTCCCACTCGGTTTGCAGATACGGATCGAGATTACTGACAGTATCTTCCTCATCACGGCGCAGCGCGCCTTTCACGCCAAACTGGTTGCCGATGAAATTCTCGAAGCCCTGGCGCGCATCTTTGGAGCGGCCATATTCGACGCCGGCGGTGGTCGTCAGCTTGCCGTTGCCCAGTTGGCGCACATTGGTCCAGTTGATTTCCGCGCCATAGAAGTCCCGGTCGAAATCCACCACGCCGCCCGAATGCGTGACCGGCGCCTGGAAGCCTTTGGAGAAGGACTGGTACTGAATCACTTCACGATTGCCGCCATACGCGGCCACGCGCAAACGGTCGTCACCGAAGCGCTGCTCCCATGTCGCGCCGACCTGCTTATGGTCGATACTCTTGCGCGTATCGTAGCGGTCGGCCAGGGTGCGCTTGGGCGTCTGCGTATCGGTCGTATCGATTTCGCCGGCGCGCGGATCGCGTTGATAGCTTGCCCATGTGACGCCCAATGCATCCTGCGTATCATCCTGGCGCAAGGCGTTGGCGACGATATTCAGTTTCGCACCGACGATCGGTTGCAGCGTCAGCTTCGCATAAGCCTGGTCGCGCGTTGCCGCACTATGTGCGCGGTAGCCATCTGTCTCAAACCGGGACGCATCGAGCACATAACCGACGCCGCCTTGTTTGCCCTGCGCGTTGAGGTCGGACTTGCGTGTGCCGTAGCTGCCGCCGCTAACATTCAGCTCAACCGTGGGAGCGCCTTCGCCTTCCCTGGTGAGCAGCTGAATCACGCCACCGGAGTGGTTGCCATAGATTGCAGAGTAGGGACCGCGCAGCACCTCGATACGTTCCGCCATATCCAGATTGAAGGTTGCGGCCTGGCCCTGGCCATCCGGCATGCTCGCGGGAATACCGTCGCTAACAAGGTGCACGCCGCGCACGCCAAACGCCGAGCGCGCGCCGAAGCCGCGAGAAGAGATCTGCAGATCCTGCGCATAATTCTGGCGGTTCTGCACCACCAGTCCCGGCACCGCAAGCAATGCTTCGGAAACATTGACGCGCGGTTGGCTGTCGTCTGGCGCTACCGCATCGATAGAAGCGGGCACGTCGAATGATGAGCGTTCGGTGCGCGTACCGCTGATGACCACAACAGGCGCCTCGGCCGCTGCGGCCGCAAGCAAGGCGATGATGAGCAAGATATCTTCCCTTAAAACGATGAAAACGAAATATAACAAAAGCCCTTGTCAGGCGGCGCTGCCCTTGATATGATTCTGTCCCTCGCAAGACAACACATGAAAATGTTGAGTTAAGCGAGAAAAAGAAGAGCTTGACGAGATGTGCGAAATGCTTCATAATCTTGCCTCTTCGCTGATGAACAAAACGCTTCCTCAGCAAGCAACACAAGACAACGATCTTTAAAAATTAACAGTCGATAAGTGTGGGCATTTGGTGCTGCAACAAAAAGCATTAAATGCTCAACAAGAAATAACACAGTAGTAATACTGTCAGTATTTTGAGTGAGCGAACCATGGTCAGCAATGATCATCAAACAGAGATTAAACTAAAGAGTTTGATCCTGGCTCAGATTGAACGCTGGCGGCATGCCTTACACATGCAAGTCGAACGGCAGCACGGAGCTTGCTCTGGTGGCGAGTGGCGAACGGGTGAGTAATATATCGGAACGTACCCAGGAGTGGGGGATAACGTAGCGAAAGTTACGCTAATACCGCATACGTCCTAAGGGAGAAAGTGGGGGATCGCAAGACCTCATGCTCGTGGAGCGGCCGATATCTGATTAGCTAGTTGGTGGGGTAAAGGCCCACCAAGGCATCGATCAGTAGCTGGTCTGAGAGGACGACCAGCCACACTGGAACTGAGACACGGTCCAGACTCCTACGGGAGGCAGCAGTGGGGAATTTTGGACAATGGGGGCAACCCTGATCCAGCAATGCCGCGTGAGTGAAGAAGGCCTTCGGGTTGTAAAGCTCTTTTGTCAGGGAAGAAAAGGCTGCGGCTAATATCTGCGGCTCATGACGGTACCTGAAGAATAAGCACCGGCTAACTACGTGCCAGCAGCCGCGGTAATACGTAGGGTGCAAGCGTTAATCGGAATTACTGGGCGTAAAGCGTGCGCAGGCGGTTTTGTAAGACTGATGTGAAATCCCCGGGCTCAACCTGGGAATGGCATTGGTGACTGCAAGGCTAGAGTTTGGCAGAGGGGGTAGAATTCCACGTGTAGCAGTGAAATGCGTAGATATGTGGAGGAACACCGATGGCGAAGGCAGCCCCCTGGGTCAAAACTGACGCTCATGCACGAAAGCGTGGGGAGCAAACAGGATTAGATACCCTGGTAGTCCACGCCCTAAACGATGTCTACTAGTTGTCGGGTCTTAATTGACTTGGTAACGCAGCTAACGCGTGAAGTAGACCGCCTGGGGAGTACGGTCGCAAGATTAAAACTCAAAGGAATTGACGGGGACCCGCACAAGCGGTGGATGATGTGGATTAATTCGATGCAACGCGAAAAACCTTACCTACCCTTGACATGGATGGAATCTCGGAGAGATTTGAGAGTGCCCGAAAGGGAACCATTACACAGGTGCTGCATGGCTGTCGTCAGCTCGTGTCGTGAGATGTTGGGTTAAGTCCCGCAACGAGCGCAACCCTTGTCATTAGTTGCTACGCAAGAGCACTCTAATGAGACTGCCGGTGACAAACCGGAGGAAGGTGGGGATGACGTCAAGTCCTCATGGCCCTTATGGGTAGGGCTTCACACGTCATACAATGGTACATACAGAGGGCCGCCAACCCGCGAGGGGGAGCTAATCCCAGAAAGTGTATCGTAGTCCGGATTGTAGTCTGCAACTCGACTGCATGAAGTTGGAATCGCTAGTAATCGCGGATCAGCATGTCGCGGTGAATACGTTCCCGGGTCTTGTACACACCGCCCGTCACACCATGGGAGCGGGTTTTACCAGAAGTAGGTAGCTTAACCGCAAGGAGGGCGCTTACCACGGTAGGATTCGTGACTGGGGTGAAGTCGTAACAAGGTAGCCGTATCGGAAGGTGCGGCTGGATCACCTCCTTTCTAGAGTCGCACGCTCCAAGTGCTCACACTTATCTGCTGTAACGTTCTTTAACAATCTGGAAGAAGTAAAGTTTTATTTAAGCGTGTAGAAATACACACTTAGGGTAGTAAAACTCATCATCACAATAGTAGTAAATGCTTAGAACTATAGCCGTCAAGGTTATAGGGACAAGTGAATAAGTGCACATGGCGGATGCCTTGGCGATTACAGGCGATGAAGGACGTAGTAGCTTGCGATAAGCTGCGGGGAGCTAGCAAACAAGCTTTGATCCGCAGATTTCCGAATGGGGAAACCCGGCCTTTTAGGTCATCACCCACTGAATACATAGGTGTGTGAAGCGAACGCGGCGAACTGAAACATCTAAGTAGCTGCAGGAAAATAAATCAACCGAGATTCCCAAAGTAGTGGCGAGCGAAATGGGAAGAGCCTGTACGTGATAGTCGGACTGATAGTGGAATGCTCTGGAAATGGCAGCCATAGCGGGTGATAGCCCCGTACACGAAATCAGACCGGTGGTACTAAGCGTACGACAAGTAGGGCGGGACACGAGAAATCCTGTCTGAAGATGGGGGGACCATCCTCCAAGGCTAAATACTCGTAATCGACCGATAGTGAACCAGTACCGTGAGGGAAAGGCGAAAAGAACCCCGGGAGGGGAGTGAAATAGATCCTGAAACCGTGTGCATACAAACAGTAGGAGCCTCGTAAGGGGTGACTGCGTACCTTTTGTATAATGGGTCAGCGACTTACATTCAGTGGCAAGGTTAACCGGATAGGGAAGCCGTAGAGAAATCGAGTCCGAACAGGGCGATAGTCGCTGGGTGTAGACCCGAAACCAAGTGATCTACTCATGGCCAGGATGAAGGTGCGGTAACACGCACTGGAGGTCCGAACCCACTAATGTTGAAAAATTAGGGGATGAGCTGTGGGTAGGGGTGAAAGGCTAAACAAACTTGGAAATAGCTGGTTCTCTCCGAAAACTATTTAGGTAGTGCCTCAAGTATCACCATCGGGGGTAGAGCACTGTTATGGCTAGGGGGTCATCGCGACTTACCAAACCATTGCAAACTCCGAATACCGATGAGTGCGAGCTTGGGAGACAGACGTCGGGTGCTAACGTCCGGCGTCAAGAGGGAAACAACCCAGACCGCCAGCTAAGGTCCCAAAGATTGGCTAAGTGGAAAACGAAGTGGGAAGGCTAAAACAGTCAGGATGTTGGCTTAGAAGCAGCCATCATTTAAAGAAAGCGTAATAGCTCACTGATCGAGTCGTCCTGCGCGGAAGATGTAACGGGGCTAAGCCAGTCACCGAAGCTGCGGATATCCGCAAGGATATGGTAGGAGAGCGTTCTGTAAGCCTGCGAAGGTGTCTTGTAAAGGATGCTGGAGGTATCAGAAGTGCGAATGCTGACATGAGTAGCGATAATGGGGGTGAAAAGCCCCCACGCCGTAAGCCCAAGGTTTCCTGTTCAACGTTCATCGGAGCAGGGTGAGTCGGCCCCTAAGGCGAGGCAGAGATGCGTAGCTGATGGGAAGCAGGTTAATATTCCTGCACCGTCGTATGATGCGATGGGGGGACGGATCGCGGAAGGTTGTCTGACTGTTGGAATAGTCAGTTTCTGCTTCATAGAAGGTGCTTAGGCAAATCCGGGCACGTAATTCAAGGGAGTGGGACGAGTGAACTTGTTCACGTAGCAATCGGAAGTGGTTCCAAGAAAAGCCTCTAAGCTTCAGTCATACGAGACCGTACCGCAAACCGACACAGGTGGGCGAGATGAGTATTCTAAGGCGCTTGAGAGAACTCGGGAGAAGGAACTCGGCAAATTGGTACCGTAACTTCGGGAAAAGGTACGCCTCGGTAGCTTGGTCACTTTACTGTGATAGGGCGAAAAGGTTGCAATAAAATGGTGGCTGCGACTGTTTAATAAAAACACAGCACTCTGCAAACACGAAAGTGGACGTATAGGGTGTGACGCCTGCCCGGTGCTGGAAGATTAAATGATGGGGTGCAAGCTCTTGATTGAAGTCCCAGTAAACGGCGGCCGTAACTATAACGGTCCTAAGGTAGCGAAATTCCTTGTCGGGTAAGTTCCGACCTGCACGAATGGCGTAACGATGGCCACACTGTCTCCTCCCGAGACTCAGCGAAGTTGAAGTGTTTGTGATGATGCAATCTACCCGCGGCTAGACGGAAAGACCCCATGAACCTTTACTGTAGCTTTGCATTGGACTTTGAATCAATCTGTGTAGGATAGGTGGGAGGCTTTGAAGTAGGGACGCCAGTCTCTATGGAGCCATCCTTGAAATACCACCCTGGTTCATTTGAGGTTCTAACCTTGGCCCGTTATCCGGGTCGGGGACAGTGCATGGTAGGCAGTTTGACTGGGGCGGTCTCCTCCTAAAGTGTAACGGAGGAGTTCGAAGGTACGCTAGGTACGGTCGGACATCGTGCTAATAGTGCAATGGCATAAGCGTGCTTAACTGCGAGACCGACAAGTCGAGCAGGTACGAAAGTAGGACATAGTGATCCGGTGGTTCTGTATGGAAGGGCCATCGCTCAACGGATAAAAGGTACTCTGGGGATAACAGGCTGATTCCTCCCAAGAGTTCATATCGACGGGGGAGTTTGGCACCTCGATGTCGGCTCATCACATCCTGGGGCTGTAGCCGGTCCCAAGGGTATGGCTGTTCGCCATTTAAAGTGGTACGTGAGCTGGGTTTAAAACGTCGTGAGACAGTTTGGTCCCTATCTGCCGTGGGCGTTGGAAATTTGAAGGGGGCTGCTCCTAGTACGAGAGGACCGGAGTGGACAGACCTCTGGTGTACCGGTTGTCACGCCAGTGGCATTGCCGGGTAGCTAAGTCTGGAAGAGATAACCGCTGAAAGCATCTAAGCGGGAAACTTGCCTTAAGATGAGATTTCCCAGAGCCTTGAGCTCTTTGAAGGGTCGTTCGAGACCAGGACGTTGATAGGTCAGGTGTGGAAGTGCAGTAATGCATTAAGCTAACTGATACTAATTGCCCGTACGGCTTGTCCCTATAACCTTGACGGTTATACGCATTTACTATGATGGTGAGTGCTACTCTGATAAAACGAATTGGGTTCCCGCCTGCGCGGGAACGACGACAGATCGCCAACGCGAAGCGTCGCCTGTTGGCGACGACCGATCGTCGTCCCCGCGAAGGCGGGGACCCATGGTACTTTACTTCTTCCCGATTGTTCCCAGTCAAAGCTTGATGACCATAGTAAGTCGGTCCCACCCCTTCCCATCCCGAACAGGACCGTGAAACGACTCTACGCCGATGATAGTGCTGCAACCAGTGTGAAAGTAGGTTATCGTCAAGCTAGTTATTCGCCAAAGAGGCCCGCTCAGTTTATCTGTGCGGGCCTTTTTGCATTTGTCACGAACGTGTAATGCGCTGCCGCTAGACTTGCCCTTTTTCTAAATAATTAGGGACAAGCAGCATGAAAAAATTCTCCTTGGTGTCGCTGGCCGTGTTTTCTGTTCTGGCCGGCTGCGGCGGCGATAACGAAGCGTCGCGCACGCCGGTCAGCGGCGTTTTCCTCGACGGCGCCGTGGAAAACCTGGACTATGTGGCCGGCACGGCCGCCAAGGCCAGCACCAGCGCCAAGGGCGAATTCACCTGCTACGCTGGCGATACCGTCAGCTTCAGTGTCGGCGGTATCGCGCTCGGCAGCGCGGCCTGCGCCGCCACGATCACGCCGCTGCAACTGGCCGGCGTTACCGACATCAAGGACGCCAAGGTGGTCAATCGCCTGCTGGCCCTGCAGCTGCTGGATGACGACAGCGATCCATCGAATGGCATCAAGCTGAACGCCGACGTTAAAACCGCGCTGGCGTCGAAGAGCGCCGATTTCAATGCGGCCGCCGCCAGCTTCAATACCGCCATGAGCGCCAACCCGGCCGCCGCCGGCGCCAGGTACGCGGCGCGCAGCATCGACGACAGTCGCCGCGCGCTGGTGCGTGAGCACTTCGAGGATACGCTGGCGTCCAAAGTCGGCACGCCGTTCAACGAAGCCTTCAGCCAGGCCACGCCGCTGGGCAATGTGTCGGTCACCGTCACGCGTTACCAGATCCAGGCCGCCAGCAGTTATTACATTCCTTACGAAGGCACGAACGCCAAGGTGAAGGAAGAGTTCCCGCTCGGCTTCCTGCCGTCCTACGGTTCATCGATCGCTTTCAAGGGCGCCAACGCCAACGGCGACCTGGAGTTCTACGGCCTGACCGATCGCGGTCCGAATGGCGACGGCCCGAACCTGCCGGCGCTGAGCGGCGGCGGCACGACCGGCGCCAAGATTTTCCCGTCCCCGGGCTTCGCGCCGGCGTTCGGGGTTATCACCGTCGGCAAGAACGGCGCTGTGCTGACCTCGTCCACGCCGATCAAGGCTTCGGCTGCGGTGAAGACTTCCGGCCTGCCGGTGCCGCCAGGCGCGGTCGGCAATTCGGCCGAACTGCCGGTGAGCGACGTGATGAAGTACGACGCCGCCAGCAAAGCAACCTTTGACGTCAACGGCATCGATAGTGAGGCCATCGTCTTCGATAAGAAGCGCAACGTGCTGTGGGTGTCGGACGAGTACGGCCCATTCATCGTCAAGATCGATCCGGCCACCGGCATCATCCTCAACAAGTATGCGCCGGGCAGCGGCCTGCCGGACATCTTCCTCAAACGCCGCGCCAACCGCGGCATGGAAGGCATGGCGCTGGACACCACCACCGACAAGCTGCACGGCTTCCTGCAAAGCCCGCTGACCGATGGCAGCGCGCTGTACGCGGTGACCGGCAAGAACGAGCAGATCGAACGCTTCGCGCGCTTCACGCGCTGGACCGAATTCGATCCGACCACCGGCAAGGCCGGCAAGATGTACGCCTATCCGCTGGACGCGGCGGACTATCAGGATGGCCGTACCGGCAATGCCAAGCTGGGCGATGTGGTCGCGCTGGGCAATGGCAAGTTCATCGTGATCGAGCAGGGCGCGGCGCCAGGCGGCAAGGTGTTTAACAAGCTGATGCTGATTGAAATCGGCGCCGCCACCGATATTTCGGCTGCCACCTTCAATGTCGCCACGTCCGACCTGGAGAAGAGCAGCATGGCGGGCGCCGCCGTCAACGGCGCCGACTGGAAGGCCGTTACCACGCTGAAGAAAACCATGCTGCTGGACCTGAACGCCATCGGCTGGCAGGCCGAGAAGGCGGAGGGACTGACGATTGTCGATGGCAACACCCTGGCGCTGGCCAACGATAACGACTTCGGCATGAAGACCAAGATGTTCGATGCCAGCGGCAAGGTCATCGAGGATGCCGATGTCACCAAGTGCAATATCGACGCCAGCGGCGCCATCATTACCAGCAGCGCCGCCGGCTGCAACGCCGCCAATAGCATTCGCGTGGCGCGCGGCACGGACGTCGAGCGTCCAAGCCGGCTGTGGCTGATCAAGTTCAGCAAGGCGCTGACCGCGTTCTGACCGGCATCGTGTGACATCGGTGTCACAACCTTGTAATAACTTTATGGGATATTGGCAGTTTGCTCATAATGACAAGGGGATGACACCATGCCGCGCGCATTGCCTAAGACTGCTTCCGCCATTCAATTCCTGCTGATCGCCGCCATGCCAGCCGCTGCGCTGGCGGACAACTTCACCATCGACGGCAACAGCGGCAACGCGCAGACACTGGCGTCCGGCCAGACCGGCACCGTGTCTGCCGCCGGTGCGCTCACCGTCAGCGGCAGCACGGTGGCGGTGACGGTCGCGGGCAGCAACGTCACGCTCAACAATCTCGGCGCGATCAAGCAGACCGGCACCGGCCGCGTGATCCGCGACAACAGCGGTGCGCAGGCGCTGGTCATCAACAATGGCGCTGCGGGCAACAGCAGCGCGCTGATGCAGTCGGCCGATGCCGATGTCATCCAGATGAACGTCAAGGGCGCCAGCGTGACGCTGAATAACTACGGCGTCATGATTTCCTCCAACGCCAGCGCCGGCGGCGCGCAGGTGGTCGATTTCAATGCCATCACCACCGGCGCCAACGTGGTCAACAACTACGCCGGCGCGCAGATCATCGCCTATGAGGCCGACGCGGTACGCACCGGCGTCAACGGCGTGGTCAACAACTCCGGCATGATCCGGTCGGTCGCGGCCACTGGCGGCGGCAGCGATGGCATCGACGCGCAGAACGCCTCCGGCGCGAAAATCTCCAACCTCGGCGGCGGCGTCATCGAGGGGGCCGGCACGGCATCACTGGCGGCCAGGAAAAGGCTGGCTCGGTGTTCACGATCGACATTTCCAACAGCGCTGGCAGTTTCATCCGTGGCCTGAACGGGGCGGGCGTCAACCTCGACGGTTTCAACGCCGGCCAGACGTCCACCATCGTCAACCACGGCACCATTACCGGCCACGGCGTGACCGGCGATGGCGACGGCATCGACGTCGACGGCATTGCCCACATTACCAACACCGGCGTCATACGCTCGATCAATGCCTTCAGCGCGCTGGCCGATGGCCTGGCCTACAGCGAGGGCATCAGCATGGGCGGCGGCAGCGTGACCAATTCCGGCACCATCGAAGGCCTGGTCGGCGCCGGCAATACCAACGCGGTCGGACGCGGCATCACGCTGGCCGGTAACGACCTGAGCAACGGCAGCCGCGAAGGCCTGTACGGCAACGCCACCATCACCAACCAAAGCGGCGGCCTGATCCGTGGCGCCAGCGATTCCGCGATTGTCGCCACCGGCGCGGCCAGCGGCTACACCGTCACCATCATCAACCACAGCGGCGCGTCCATCGTCGGCGGCGGCGCGCTCAACGCCGCCATCAAGACCGGCGCCGATAACACCGTCATCACCACCGGCGGCACGATCAACGGCGCCAGCAGCGGCAAGGCGATCGAACTGGGCAGTGGCAAGAACAGCCTGACCATCACCGGCGGCACGATCACCGGCAGCATCAACGGCGGCAGCGGCGGCCAGAATACGCTGACCTTCAATACCGCCGACAGCTTCGCCTATGCCGGCGCCATCGCCAACTTCAGCAAGGTGGAGGTGGTGGGCGGCAACGTGACCTTGAGCGGCGTCAGCAGCTATAGCGGCGTGACCGAACTGAGCGGCGGCAGCTTGACGCTGCTGGGCGCGCAACGCCTGTCCGCCGAGAGCGCCCTGATCCTCAACGGCGGCACGCTGCGCCTGAGCAACGCCGGCGCCGAAGGCCAGAGCTTTGCCAGCCTGTCGCTGACCGCCGATTCCTCCGTGCTGCTGGGCGGCTCCGCGCTGACCTTCGGCGCGCTCGGCACGGTGGTCGACGGCAAAACCCTCAGCTTCACCGAGGCCGCCAGCGGCGCGTACGCGTTCCGCCTGCTGGGCGACTATTCGTCCAACAGCAGCTTCCAGACCTTGCTGGCCGGCACCCATATCAACGGCCTGGCCGCCACTTACGCGTTTGACGGCACCTACACCACGGTGCTGGCGGCCGTGCCGGAACCATCGGGCTACGCCATGCTGCTCGCCGGTCTCGGCCTGATCGGCGCGCTCGCGCGTCGCCGCCGCACCAAGGTTTAGCCGATATCAAGGTGGGCTTGCTGCCGGATTGTTACCTTCTCAGGGTAACTCTGGGAGGAAAGCCCGATGGAATATGCGCAGCTGAAGCCCGGCCGCCGTTTTGCCCCGTTGCAAAGCTTGCTGTACTACAGTCAGCGCATCGTGACCTATCCGTCGCTGCGCCGGCTGGTGGTGACCGCGCTCAGCGGCGCGGTGCGCTTGCGGCAGGGGGCGGGCCGGGAGCTGTACGCGGCTACGCCCGCCGAGGATGCGGCGCTGATCGACTTGCGCCGCAGCGGCTACGCGCCGCTCGGCAACCTGCTGGACGGCACGCAGTGCGACGACATCCGCGCCTGGCTGACCGACAAGCTGCTGACCGACCGCGACCGCGAGCGGCCCCGCTTCACGCTGGCGCAGCGCGCCGAAGAGGTGCGCGTCGCCGATTACCATCTGCGCGATGTGATTGCCTGCCCGCACATCCTGGCGCTGGCCAACAGCCCGCCGCTGCTGGGACTGGCCGCGCGTTACATGGGGTGCAAGCCGACCATCTCCGCGCTGGGTCTGCGCTGGTCCTTCCCGGTGCCGGGCGCCGACAGCGCCTTGCAGGCCTTCCACCGCGACTCCGAGGACTGGCGCTATCTGAAAGTGCTGGTCTACCTGACCGACGTGGACGACGGCGCCGGCCCCCACGTCTACCTGCACGGCAGCCACCTGACGCAGGCGCCGATGCGGCTGCGCTTCTATACCGACAGTGAAATCTCCAGCGCCCACAGCGCCGACATGTTGCTGACCGCCATCGGCAAGCGCGGCTTCTGCTTTGCGGTGGACACGGCCGGCATCCACAAGGGCACGGCGCCGGCGCTGCGGCCGCGCCTGATGTTGCAGATTCAGTATTCGCTGCTGCCCAGCTACGCCTACCGCTACGCGCCGGAGCGCTACCAGGGGCCGTTGCTGCTCGACCCTTACGTCAATCGCCTGATTGTGTGTCCTGGCGTTTCGCCTGGCTGATGGATTCGCCGTCGGTCTTGCGCAGCGTCCAGAAGGTGCACGACGACAGCACCGTCAGCACCGCCAGCGTGATGAAGGCGTGGTGCAGCGCCGACGTCAGCGCCACGCGGTTCGACTGCGGCATGTCGCCGAGGAACCAGCCGGTGACCAGCGAGCCGGCCGCCAGGCCAAAGCTCATCGACAGCTGCTGCATCGAGCTGGCCATGGTGCTGGCCATGCTGGAATCCGGGCCTTCGACATCGGCGTAGGCGATGGTGTTCATGCTGGAGAATTGCAGCGAATTGAAGAAGCCCAGGCACAGGCTGATCGCCACGATCACATACAGCGGCGTGCCTTCCTTGACGAACGCGAACATGCTGATGGTGAGGCCGATCAGCAGCGTGTTCACCGTCAGCACCTGGCGATAGCCGAAGCGGGCCAGCACGCGCGCCGAGATCACTTTCATGCCCATGGCTGCGGCGGCGGACGGCATCATCAGCAGGCCCGATTGCCAGGCCGGCAGCCCCAGGCCCAGCTGGTACAGCAGCGGCAGCAGGAACGGCAGGCCGCCGACGCCGATGCGCGTGACGAAGCCGCCCAGCACCGACACGCGGAAGGTGCGCACCTTGAACAGCGCCAGCCGCAGCAGCGGGTATGGCGCCTCCCTGGCGTGCCACACATACGCGCCCAGCAGCGCGAGCGAGATAAACAACAGCACCGAGGCCGAGGTCACGTCCAGCTTGTGCTCGCCGAACACTTCCAGCAGCCACGACAGCAGGGCCACGCCGGTGCCGAACAAAACGAAGCCGATGAAGTCCAACGGCCTGGTGTGTTCCTCGCGGTAGTCCGGCATGTAGCGGTGCGCCAGGCAGATTGCCACGATGCCGACCGGCACGTTGATGAAGAAAATGTCGCGCCACGTCAGCCAGTGCACCACCAGGCCGCCGATGGTCGGGCCGAGCAGGGGGCCGATCAGCGCCGGGATGATGACGAAGTTCATCGCCGCCAATAACTCGTGCTTGGGGAAGGTGCGCACGATGGCCAGGCGGCCGACCGGCATCATCATCGCCGCCCCGAAGCCTTGCAGCAGCCGCGCCGCCACCAGCATCGGCGAGTTGACGGCCAGGCCGCACAGCACCGAGGCGATGGTGAAAATGGCAATCGCGGCCATGAATACGCGGCGCGTGCCGAAACGGTCGGCCATCCAGCCGCTGATCGGGATCGACACCGCCAGGCTGAGGATGTAGCTGGTGACGACCGCCTTCAGGCTCAGCGGCGTCACTTGCAAGCTGGCGGCCATTGACGGGATGGCGGTGTTGACAACGGTGGAGTCCAGCTGCTCCATGAAGAGGGTGGTGGCAACTACCCACGGCAGGTAGCGCTTGGCGGCATCGGCATTCATGAGCGTGATTGTCACACAAAATAAACCGTGCGGTCATAAGCGCGTCACGTACAGGGCGTAAGTTGCGCCCATCGCTAGTGCCGATGGGAGAGGGACATGGACATCAGCCGCCGCGCCGCACCTTTATCCGCCAGATGGCGGCGTCGGGCGCCCTGCTGGGCGTTGCGGGACTGAGCGGCTGCACGTCCAGCGGCGTGGCCGAGGATGCGCCGCCGGGCTTTCGCCACGGCGTGGCCAGCGGCGATCCGCTGGGCGACCGCGTGATCCTGTGGACGCGGGTGACGCCGGCGCGTGAAGGCGAGGTGGCGGTGCGCTGGCAGGTCGCCACCGACGCCGCCATGCGGCAGGTGATCGCGCACGGCAGCGTGGTAACGTCGGCGCAGCGGGACTATACGGTGAAGGTGGACGCGGCGGGACTGCTGCCGGGCCATGTCTATTATTACCAGTTCGCGGTCGATGGCGGCGACAAATCGGTGGTGGGCCGTACCAGGACGCTGGCCCGCAGCGGCGCGAAGCAGGTGCGGCTGGCGGTGTTCTCATGCTCGAACTACCCGGCCGGGTACTTCAATGTCTACGCCGACGCGGCGCGCCAGGACGATATCGACGCCGCGCTGCACATCGGCGACTACATCTACGAGTACGAGAGCACCGGCTACGCCAGCGGCAAGGCCGAGGCGCTGGGGCGGGTGTCCGAGCCGCGCGATGTGCTGTTGCGGCTCGAAGACTACCGCCGCCGCTATGCGCAATACCGCTCCGACCCGGATTTGCAGGCGGTGCACGCCGCCATGCCCTTCATCACCGTATGGGACGATCACGAATTTGCCGACGATACGTGGCGCGATGGCGCGGTGGACCATAAGACCAGCAGGTACGGTCCGTTCGAACTGCGCAAGCTGGCGGCGTTGACCGCGTACCACGAGTGGATGCCTATCCGCGTGCCGGATGCGTCGGCGCCGGACAGGATTTATCGCTCGTTCGACTTCGGCGGCATCGTTTCGCTGCACATGCTCGATACGCGCGTGATCGGCCGTGACCAGCAGCTGATCATGTCGTCCTACTACGATGCGCACAAGCGTTTCAATGTGGAGAAGTACAGGCAGGATGTGTGCTCCACGCGCCGCCAGATGCTGGGCCGCGAGCAGATGGCGTGGCTGGAAGGGCAGGTCAGCCGCTCGGCGGCGCGCTGGCAGATGCTGGGCCAGCAGGTGCTGATGGCACGCATGGAATATCCGAGCGCGGTGGTCATGGGCGAATGCAGCCGCACCGATTATTCGGCGCTGAAAAAGCGCGCCAAGGCCGATCCGTCGTGCGTGTCCGAGAAGGAGCAGCGCTGGTTGTCGGCGCCGACCTTGCCATGTTATCTGGATTCCTGGGATGGCTACCAGGCCGACCGCGAGCAGGTGTTCGAGATGATGCGCAAGCACCGCAAGAACCTGGTGGTGCTGGCCGGCGACACACATAACGCCTGGGCCAGCGATCTGCACGACGCGCAGGGCCGGCAGGTGGGCGTGGAGTTTGCGACGGCGTCGGTTTCATCGCCCGGCATGGAGGGCGGTTATCCGGACCGCGATCCGGAGGACGTGGCGGCGATGATGGTCGACATGATCGAGCCGCTGTACTACGCGCAGACCAGCAAGCGCGGTTACATGATCGTCACCGCCAGCCATGAGCAGGTGCGTTGCGACTGGCGCTTTGTCGATACGGTGTTCAATCACGAATTCACGGCGGCGACGGAGCGCAGCCTGCGCGTGCTGCCCGGGCCGGGCAACCGCCGCATCGAAGAATGCTATGGTTGATCCCAGCGATTCTCGAACAGGATATCGTTGAGCGGGCGGCGCTGGTCCCACTTTTCCAGCTCCAGCATTGGCGCCGTGTAGAACTCGTGCACGTGGCCCACGCATAGCACGGCGATCGGCTGGCTGCCCTCCGGCATGCCGATGATCTCGCGCAGCCGCTGCGGGTCGAACATCGACACCCAGCCGGCGCCGATGCCTTCCGCGCGCGCCGCCAGCCAGAAATTCTGCAAGGCGCAGGCGGCGGAGGCGAGGTCCATCTCGGGCATGGTGCGGCGGCCGAAAACATACTGATCGCGCTTGTCGATCAGGCCGACCACCAGCACCTCCGCGCATTCCAGGATGCCTTCCACTTTCAGCCGCATGAATTCATCGGCGCGCTGGCCCAGCGCTTCGGCGGTCTTGATGCGTTCTTCGTTCACGTGCTGGTGGATGCTGGCGCGCAGTTGCGCATCGGTGATGCGAACGAAGCGCCATGGCTGCATGTAGCCGACGCTGGGGCCATGGTGCGCGGCCTCCAGGAATCGTTGTAGCTGGCCGTCTTCCAGCGGGTCGCGCTTGAAGTGGCGCACGTCGCGGCGCTCGCGGATGGCGCGGTAGACGCCGGCGATTTCGGCGTCGGAGTAAGCGTGCGGATTCATTTCAGGGCGATCAGTGCATTCAGCAGCGGCTGCGTGGCGTCGGCGATGCGATCCAGGCTGGCTTCGCGCAGGGCGGAGGTGTCCACGGTGTTGTGCGAATCGAGGCCGGCCCAGCGCATCAAGGCACTGATGGCCTGCGGCGTATCAAACAGGCCATGCAGGTAGGTGCCGAGGATCTGGCCGTCCGCCGACATTGCGCCTTCGGGGCGGCCGTCGATGGTGAAGGCCGGCGTGGCCAGCGCGCTGCCGGACGATACGCCCATGTGGATCTCGTAGCCGCTGACGGGCGCCCGTTCGCTGTCGAAGGCGCATACGCCTTGCACCTGCTTGAGGCGCTTTTCAGGACGCATCTCGGTCGTCATGTCGAGCAGGCCGAGGGCGGGCGATGCGCCGGCGCGGCCTTCCATGCCCAGCGGGTCGGTCACTTCGCGGCCCAGCATCTGGAAGCCGCCGCAGACGCCGATCACCTTGCCGCCATAGCGCAGGTGGCGCTGGATGCGCTCCGGCCAGCCTTGTGCGCGCAGCCATTCAAGATCGCCGCGCGTGTTCTTGCTGCCGGGGAGGATGATCAGGTCCGCCTGCGGTATCGGCTCGCCCTGGCGCACGAAGTGCAGGTCGACGTCCGGGTGGGCGCGCAGCGCGTCGAAGTCGGTATGGTTGCTCATGCGCGGCAGGCTGGGAACCACGACGCGGAAGGCGCCGCGCGCCGCCTGCACTGGCTGCACGGCGTCCTCGGCGTCGAGGAACAGCCCATGCAGGTAGGGCAGCACAGCCAGCACCGGCTTGCCGGTTTTTTGTTCCAGCCAGTCGATGCCCGGTTCCAGCAGCTTGATGTCGCCGCGGAAGCGGTTGATGACGAAACCGATGGTGCGACGGCGTTCGCTCTCCGACAGGCAGGCCAGCGTGCCGACGATGTGGGCGAACACGCCGCCACGGTCGATGTCCGCGACCAGCACCACCGGGCAGTCGACCTTTTCGGCGAAGCCCATGTTGGCGATGTCGCGGTCGCGCAGGTTGATTTCGGCCGGGCTGCCGGCGCCTTCGACCATCACGCATTCGTATTGTTCTAACAGCCGCTGGTGCGATTCGATCACGGCTTGCATGGCCACGGTTTTGTACTGGTGGTAGTCGCGCGCGTTCATCTCGGCGCGCACCTGGCCGTGGATGATGACCTGCGCGCCGATGTCGCTCGATGGCTTGAGCAGGATCGGGTTCATATCGGTATGCGGCGCCATGCCGGCGGCGACCGCTTGCAGCGCCTGCGCGCGGCCGATCTCGCCGCCATCGGCGGTGACGGCGCTGTTGAGCGCCATGTTCTGCGGCTTGAACGGGACCACGCGTACGCCGCGGCGCTTGAGCAGGCGGCACAGGGCTGCAACCACCGTGCTCTTGCCGGCGTCCGAGGTGGTGCCCTGAACCATCAGGGTCGAGTAGGGAAATGACATATCAGTTCTTGCGGTGCTGGCGCGCTTCTTCGATTTTCTCGCACAGTTCGCGCGTACCGGCGACCATGCGCGGGCCGGCGCGGTACAGCAGGTCGCGCTGCAGGCGGAACAGGTTGTTGTTTTTGACGGCCTGCATATTGGTGTAGGGCTTCCACAGGTCGACACTGGCGTAGTTCTTTTCGATGGTGCCGAAAATGGCTTCCGGATTCGCTTGCAGCACGGCTTCCACGCTGACCACTGGCGCGGTCACTTTCAGGTCGGCGAAGATGTTGACGCCTCCGCACAAACGGATCGAGTCGCTGACAATGGCGCTGCCACTCAGCGTGTAGAGCGGCTTGTCCCATACCTGGTAGAACAGGCGCACCGGCGGACGGTTGGCGTATTCCTTGCCAGCGACGCGAACTGGTTGCGGATGTCGGCGGCGGCCGGATTGGCGACGGCTTCCGTGCCCGCCAGTTGGCCGAGGCGCACGATGTTGTCGGAGATACCTTCGAGTTTGGTCGGCTCGCTGTGGAATAGCGGAACACCGAGTTGACGCAGGTTGTCGATCTGGCGTTCGAAACCGCCGTGCATCCAGATGACGATCAGGTCCGGTTTCATGGCCGCCACGCGCTCCATGTCGATCAGGCGGTTGTCGCCGACGCGCGGGATGCTTTTGGCGGCTTCCGGATAATCGCTGTATGTGACGGTGCCGACGATTTTGTCGCCAGCGCCGGCCGCGAACAACAGCTCCGTCACGTGCGGCGACATCGAGATGATGCGCTGCGCCGGCTTTGGCAGCGTAACCAGCTTGCCGTCGTCGTCGCGGACCGTGACAGGCGCCGCCCCCGCCGCGCTGGCGAGCGTGGCGCAAATCGCCGCGATCAGCGCCGCCGATGCGCGGCGCCTGGCCCGGCGCTTCTTCAGGGGTGGCGCGCCGTATGGCGTGATCGTTTGCTTGTTCATCGTTTGCTCCATTCTGTCAGTGCCGTGTGCAGGCGTTGCCAGCCTGCTTCATCCGGCGGCAGGCCGAGGCGGATGCCGCGCGCTGCCTGCGTAAAAAGGCGTACCCAGATGCCACGCTCCGCCATGTGCTGCCAGAACGCCTCCGGCTGCGGCTCGGCCCACCATTGAAACAGCGGCGTGCCGCTGGACTGGATATCATGCGCGGCCAGCAGCGCGCGCAGGCGCTCCCCGCCAGCCGCCAATTGCGCGCGTGTCTCCGCTTGCCACGCGGCGTCTGTCAGCGCCGCACAGGCGATCTGCTGTGCCGGGCCGCTGATCGTCCATGGACCCAGCAGGTCCGCCAGGCCGCGCAGCAGCCCGGGATGCGCGGCGACGAAGCCAAGGCGTATCCCCGCCAGGCCAAAGAACTTGCCCACGGAGCGCAGCACGATCAAGCCGGGGCGACCCGTGTATGCGGCGACGCTGTTTTCCTGCGCGGTGTCGCCAAATGCCTCGTCGACCACCAGCCAGCCGCCGCGCGCGGCAAGTTCACCGGCCCATTGCAGCAGCTGCGCTGCCGGCACTACCGCGCCGGTCGGGTTGTTCGGATTGACCACGACCACGACGTCATGCCGCGCAATAGCGTCGCCCAGCTCAGCGTAGGGTATCAGCGTCATCGCATGGCCATGGCCGCCCCAATGGTGCGCATGCTCGGCATAGGATGGCGCGCTGACCGCTACACGCGATGGCGCGCGCAGGCGAGGAAGCGCCTGAATCGCCGCCTGCGTACCGGCCACCGGCAGCATCCGCGGCGCGCCGTAAAATGCTTCCGCAGCGGCGTTCAGCGCCGGATCGGGTTCCGGCAGGCGATGCCACGCATTGCCTGCCACTTCTGGCGCCGGATACCAGCGCGGATTGATGCCTGTCGACAGATCGACCCAATCGTCGCGGCCGAAGCGTTGCGCGGCATCGCGCAGATTGCCGCCATGTTCAAGCATGTGCCAACTCCATTCCAGCCGCAATGGCGCAGGCCACGGCCAGCCACAGCGCGGTAGTGCGCGCGACCAGCCGCCAGGCGCGATTGATGTCCGCACCGACGGCGGGCGGGCCGTCGCCGAGCGTCGGCCGGTATTCGACCTCGCCGTGATAAATCGCCGCGCCGCCCAGCTGCACGCCAAGCGCGCCGGCGCCGCTGGACATCACCGGCCCGGCGTTCGGGCTATCCCACGCCGGCGCCTGCGCGCGCCAGCACTGCCACGCGCGGAGCTTGCCGTGCAGGCCCGGCGCCAGCAGCACATAGGACAGCGCGGTCAAGCGCGCCGGAATGTAGTTGAGCGCATCGTCGATGCGCGCGGCGGCGCAGCCGAATTGCAGGAAGCGCGGCGTACGGTAGCCCCACATCGCATCGAGGGTATTCGCCATGCGGAACAACACCGCGCCCGGACCTCCGGCGACAATGAACCAGAACAGCGTGCCGAACACCGCATCGTTACCGTTTTCCAGCAGCGACTCGGCGCTGGCCTTGGTGAGCTCCATTTCGCTGGCGCTGCTGGTATCGCGGCTGACGATGTAGGACGTGAGGCGGCGGGCATTGGACAGGTCGTTCTGCGCCAGCGCATCCGCGATCGGCAGGTTATGGTCGCGCAGGCTGCGCATGCCGAGGCAGAAATACAGCATCAGTGCATGGGCGGCGGCCTGCGCCAGCGGCGCCGCCAGTACCCAGACCAGCAGCGCGGCGAGTGCGGTGAATGGCAGCACGGCCAGTATCCACGCCAGCACGCCGCGCGTGAAGCGCGTGCCGCCCTGGTTCAGTCGCCGCTCCAGCGCCATCGCCCAGTTGCCGAAGCCAACCAGCGGATGCCAGCGGCGCACCTCTCCCCACGAGAGGTCCAGCAGCACAGCCACCACCATCAACAGCGCGACGGCGGCAAACTCAAACCACTCAGCACGGCTATCCTTTAAGAACCAGCGGCAGGCCGGCGGCGACAAACACCGCGCGGTCGCAAATGGCGGCGACGGACTGGTTCAGGCGCCCCTGTTCGTCCATGAAGCAGCGCGACACGGCGCCCATCGGCATGATGCCCAGGCCCACCTCGTTCGACACCAGCACCACATCGCTGGCGCACTTGGTCAGCGCGCTGGCCAGCATGTCCTGCTGTTCGTGGAACAGTGCGGGCAGCGTGATCTCGCCGACGTCCGGATATTCCTGACCGCCGCTGAACAGCAGGTTGCTGAGCCAGAGCGTCAGGCAATCGACCATGATGAGGCGATCCGGCGAGGACCAGCGCAGCAGCTGGTTGCCCAGTGCCAGCGGCTCTTCGACGGTGGTCCATTCGGCCGGACGGCCGGCGCGGTGGTGGGCGATACGCGACTTCATCTCGCTGTCGCCGGCGGTGGCGGTGGCGATATAGACCACTTCCTTGCCCGATTCCACGGCCAGACGTTCCGCATAAGCGCTCTTGCCGGACCGCGCGCCGCCGAGAACCAGTGTGCGTGTCATGTCTCACTCCTCAGGAACAAGGCGGCTGTCGCCGCCGGATTGGATGGAAAATAAGCGTGAAAATATGAAGCCGTCAGCGAACCGACGCGATACCAGGCTTCACCCTGTATAGCGGAGGGATGCTTGACAGTGTACGCCGCCGGTTCCACTTTGGTGTCCAGTTTCGAATAGTGGAAGGTGTGGCCGCGCAACACGCCGTGGGGCGTGGGCAGGCCCTGCGATCCGAGGCCGGCCAGGCGTGGCTGCATGGCCACAGCGCCGGGCAGCAGGCCGGCCATATTCCAGACCGTGCCGCTCTTGTCGGCCAGCGTATCGGCCAGCGCCATCATGCCGCCGCATTCGGCGACGATAGGCTTACCCTCTGCGTGGGCGGCTCGGATCGACGCGCGCCATGTCGTCGCTTGCGACAGCTGTCCGGCATGCAGTTCAGGATAGCCGCCGGGCAGATAGATGGCATCCGCTGCCCCTGGCACGGCTTCATTCGCCAACGGCGAGAAGAAGGTCAGCGTGGCGCCGAGCGCGCGCAGCATGTCGAGATTGGCCGGGTAGATGAACATGAAAGCTTCGTCGCGCGCGATGGCGATGGTCTTGCCGGCCAGTTGCGGCGCTGGCGCTGGCGCTGGCGCTGGCGCTGGCGCTGGCGCGATATTGACGTCGCGCAGTCGCATCCACGTCGCCTCATCGAACGCCAGCTGGTCGGCCAGTTCGTCCAGCAAGCGGTCGATGCCATCCACCTCGCCTGGCAGTACCAGGCCAAGGTGGCGTTCCGGCAGCGATTTTGCCTGCTTTGGCAATGTGGCAAACAGCGGAATGTCGCGCAGCGACGTGGCCACCATTTTTGCGTGGCCTTCGCTGGCGATGCGGTTGGCGATCACGCCGGCCATCTCCACCGGCCCGTAGTCGCGCAGGCCGTGTACCAGCGCACCGGCAGTTTGCGCCATGGCGCCGGCGTCGATTACCGCCATTACCGGCACGCCGAACGCGCGCGCCAGGTCGGCGGAGGAGGGCGTGCCGTCGTACAGTCCCATGACGCCTTCGATCAGGATGACATCCGCCTCGGCGGCAGCCTGCGACAGCTGCTGGCTGCACAGCTCCTGGCCCACCATCCACAAGTCGAGCGAGCGCACCGGTGCGCCGCTGGCGCGTTCCAGCACCATCGGGTCGATGAAGTCCGGGCCGCATTTGAACACGCGCACGCGCTTGCCCATGCGGACCAGCTTGCGCGCCAGCGCGGCGGTAACGGTGGTTTTGCCCTGTCCCGACGAGACGGCGGCTACCAGCAGCGCCTTTACCATTCGGTCCCCGCTTGCGCGCCGATACCGGCCTTGAAGGCGTGCTTCACCACGTCCATTTCGGTGACGGTATCGGCGATTTCGATCAGCTCCGGCGGCGCGCCCCGGCCGGTGATGACCACGTGCTGCATTGGCGGACGCGCCAGCAGGTCGTTGATCACCGTGTCCACGTCCAGGTATTTGTACTTCAGCGCGATGTTCAGTTCATCGAACAGCACCAGGCCGATGTCAGGATCGGCAAGGAATACCTTGGCCTGTTCCCATGCCTGCTGCGCCTTGGCGATATCGCGTTCGCGGTTCTGCGTCTCCCAGGTATAGCCTTCGCCCATGGCGTGAAAGCTGATCTCCTGCGGGAAGCGGCGCAGGAATTTTTCCTCGCCGGTCTGCATTGCGCCCTTGATGAACTGCACCACGCCGACCTTCATGCCGTGGCCCATGGCGCGGATCGCCATGCCGAAGCCACTGGAGCTTTTACCCTTGCCGTTGCCGGTGTTGACGATGATGATGCCAATCTGCTTGTCGGCGGCGGCGATCTTTGCGTCGATGATGGCTTTCTTGCGCTCCATGCGCAGGCGGTGGCGTTCGTTGATGTCGTCGCTCATGGTGTGTCCTCGTTCGGTATAAAGATGCTGCGCGTGCCGTGCTGGATTACCTCGATCGGATGGCCGAGGTAATCGCTGAGAATATCGGCCCGCATCACATCAGCCTTTGCGCCGGCCAGCCAGCGGCCGTCGCCTTTCAGCAGCAGCGCATGAGTGGAAACGCTGTGTGCCAGCGTCAGGTCATGGCCGATCATGATGGCGGTTTTGCCCTGCTCGCGGCACAGGCGCGCCAGAATGTTCATCACACTGACCTGGTGCGCCAGGTCCAGCGCATTGGCCGGTTCATCGAGCAGCAGCAGTGGCGTGTCCTGGGCCAGCATGGCCGCAATCGCCACGCGTTGACGCTCGCCGCCGGACAGCGTGCGCACGTCGCGCGCCGCCAGGTCGGCCACTTCCATCGCCTCCAGCGACTTGATGGCGATGGCGTGATCGTCGCTGTCTTCCCAGTAGCGGTTGTCATGATACGGGTGGCGTGCCGACAGCACGGTTTCGATCACGCTGTAAGAGAAGGCATCGCTGCGACTCTGCGCCAGGAAGGCGCGCTGGCGCGCCAGTTCGTCCAGCGGCCAGTCGGCCAGTGTGCGGCCGCCGAGCGACACCTGGCCCGCTTCCGGCGCGCGCAGCCCGGCCAGGGTCCGCATCAATGTGCTCTTGCCGGCCCCATTGCGGCCGATGATGCTCCAGCATTCGCCGTCGCGCACTTGCCAGTCGAGATCCGCCACCAGCTGGCGCTGGCCGGCTCTGAGTGTAAGTTGATGTGTGCTGATCATTTGCGCAACCGGTGCAGTTGATACAGGAAGACCGGCGCGCCAATCAGCGCCGTCACCACGCCCACCGGCAGCTGCTGCGGCGCGATGGCGGTGCGGGCCAGCGTATCGGCCAGCATCAGGGAAGCTGCCGCCGGCCAGTGTGGCGGCGGGAATCAGCAGGCGGTGATCCGGGCCGACGGCGAAGCGGCACGCATGCGGCACGATCAGTCCGACGAAGCCGATCGAACCGGCGCTGGTGACGGCGCTGGCGGTCAGCAGGCCGGAGACGAAAAACAAGCCTTTACGCAGTGCGCCAACGCGGATGCCGAGCGTGGCGGCGGCTTCGGCGTGCAGCGCCATCACGTTCATGGCGCGCGCGCTGCGCAGCGCGAAGATCAGCGCGGCGGCCAGCACCAGCCATGGCATCCAGCGCATCTGCGCACCGGACAAGTCGCCGATCATCCAGAAGACCATGCTGCGCAAGCGGCTTTCCGGTGCGATGGAGAGCATCAACGTCACCAGCGCCATGCAGCCGGAGGAGAGAATGGCGCCGGTCAGCAGCAACTGCGCGGTGCCGGCTTCCGCCGCCGTGCCGCCGCGCAGGTCACGCCGGGCCAGCAGGTACAGCATCATGGAGACGGCGACGGCACCGCCGAAGGCTGCGGCGTCCACCACCCAGGCGGCATACATGAACATTAATGCTGCCAGTGCGCCGACCGAGGCGCCGGCGGAGATGCCGAGAACATAAGGGTCGGCCAGAGGATTGCGCAACAGCGCCTGCATCATCACGCCCGCCAGCGACAACGCGGCGCCGGTGACGAAAGCGGCGACCGCGCGGCTGGCGCGCAGGTCGAGCAGGGTGGCCGCCAGCGTCGAGTTCTGGCCGTGCAGCAGCTCATTGAGCGCCGCGGGAATATCGGAGAGGGGAATCGAGACAGAGCCGGTCATGCCCGAGAAAATCAGGCTGGCAAACGCGAACAGCAGCAACCCGGCAAGGGTGATGGTGGCGCGCTGTCGCAGATTGCGGGAGAAAGAATGCATGCACTGCTTTCAAGTTATGACTGCTGTAAGACCGTCGTTCCGGCGCAGGCCAGAACCCATGGAACGCTGGCTTGCATGCATTCCATGGATTCCCGCCTGCGCGGGAATGACGGGCAGGTTACACCATTATTTGTAGCCGTAACGAATACCGGCAAACACTTTCGAACCAGGCGTCACGTAGTAGCGCGCCAGATCGTACTGCTTGTCGCCGACGTTGTTCCAGCGAACCAGCGCCGACCAGTCCTTGTTGAAGGCGTAGGTCGCGTACAGGTTCACCAGGCCATAGCCGCCCAGGCGATTCTTGTTGGCCGCGTCGTCAAAGCGGTCGCCCGAGAACTCCAGTTCCACGCCGGTTTTCAATGCGCCGATGCGGTAGTCTGCCGTCACGTTGCCGTGCTTCTTGGCGCGGCGCGCCAGGCGCTTGCCGGTGGTCTCGTCTTTCGGGTCTTGCAGGTCAAGGCTGGCGCTCAGGTTAATGCCCGCCAGCTTGGTGGCCCCCGCGACGGTCACGCCTTCCAGCAGCGCCTTGTTGACGTTGTAAGCGCAGCCGGAGGTGTAGCCGGCATATGGGCACGGCGTGGTGTTGACCAGCATGTCGGTCAGCTTGTTGTGATAGTAGCTGGCGCTCAGCGCGTTCACGCCGTCATCCCAGCGCAGGCCGATTTCGGCGTTCTTGCCTTCTTCCGGCTTGTTGGCCGGATTGCCATAGCCTGGGAAGTACAACTCGTTGTAGGTCGGCGCGCGGAAGCTGGTGCCATAGCTGGCGGTGGCGCGCAGTTGCGACGTGATGTCATAGCCGTAGCCGACCGAACCGGTATTTTTCGAGCCATACACCGCGTTGTCGCGGCGGACCGACGCATTCAGCAGGCTGGCGCCACGGCGCGCATTGTAGGAGGCGGCCCACGAGTTGGTGGTGCGGTCGCGGTTCATGGCGTCGGCGCCGTTGCTCGATACTTCCTCCTTGCGGTGGTCGTACAGCACCTGCACGATATCCTGGCCGATGCGGATGTCGTTTTGCAGCGTGATATTGGTCTGCCTGGTGTCGATGCGCGAGTAGCCCGAGGCGGCGGCGCTGCCCCAGTTCTGGCCCTTGTCTTCGCTCTGCGAAATTTGCAGCAGCGTGTCGACGTTGGAGACGAATCTGGCTTTGCCGTAGACGGCGGCGGTTTGCAGTTCGGCCTTGCTGCGCACATCGTAAGCCGCGGCGCCGTTGTCGTATTGCGAGTCCAGTTTGCTGTGCAAGAACAGCGCGCCGGCTTCGTAGCCGGGAGCGATTTGCAGGCTGAATTGACCCGACACGTTTTCGCGGTCGTAGCCGTCGTCGTCCGGATTAAAGCCGAAGGCGCCGTTGCGGGTGGCCGAGAAGCCGTCCGATTTTTCCTTGCCGGCGCTGATGGCGTAGCTGAAGCTATGTTCGCCGCCGGTCGCGCCGGACACGGTGGCGTCGACTTCGCGCGTCTTGTCGCTGCCGTAGCCGGCGAAGGCCGTTACCGCCGGCGCGCCCTGGCCTTTCTTGGTGAAGATCTGGATCACGCCGCCGATGGCGTCAGCGCCGTACAGGGAGCTCAGAGGGCCATAGACGATTTCGATATGGTCGATGGCGGTCAGCGGAATCGCGCTCCAGTTGGCGGCGCCGGTGGTCGACGAGCCGATACGCACGCCGTCAACCAGCACGATATTCTGGTTGCTGTTGGCGCCGCGAATATAAACGCTGGACGCGGTGCCGGCGCCGCCGTTGCGGGCGATCTCGATGCCGCGCTGGCGTTGCAGCAGGTCGACGATGGAGCCGGCGCCGGATTCGGCGATCTGCTCGGCGTTGATGGTGATGGTGTCGCTAATGACGTTGGCCAGCGGCTGGGCGGTGCGGGTGGCGGTGACGACGACGGTGTCGGCAGGTTCGGCGTGCGCATGGCAGGCAGCCATGGCCAACGCCAGCGACGTCAACGCCGCAGGACGGGAGATACGGAGGGTCATGATAATCAGTTCTGTTAATAGCAACCGGCCGACGTCCCCGTAGGCCAATTGTGAACAGAAGCGGGGCGCGCCCGCTTCCACCTGGTTTGGCCGGTATCCGGGCTGGCAAGTGGCACGGCCTCACCTTCCCATGCCGTGGCACAGTGGTTGTCGGAGGCGGCTTGTCGCAGAATGAGCGACGCTTGTTTACCGTTGCGGGGGCAGCACACGTTGGCCTTTTGCTATCGGCTTCGTGTTTCCCGTTTAACTGCGCGTCCGGACAGACGCGCGAGCACCAAAACCCGCACATTATACGGGTTTAAAGGACCAAGGTGGAGCCGTAGGGGATTTGATGGGCCGTGCGCGCGGCCTGCAGAGCCATCTCCGCAGGGGGCAGGCCGGCGTGACGGGCCAGCAGCAAACGCATCGCGCCAGCGTGGCAGATGACGATGGCGTCGCCGCTCAAGTCATCGTAGAAGGCGGCGATGCGCGCGGCCGTTTGCAGCACGCTTTCGCCGCCGCCGGGGCGGTAATGAACCATGTCGGCGGCCCAGGCGTCGATGTCGGCGCGGGGGATGGCGTCCCACGGCTGCATCTCCCAGGCGCCGAAGTGCATCTCGGCCAGGCGGGCATCGTAGCGCGGCGCCGGCGACAGGCGCGCGGCCAGTTCCGCACAGCGGCGCAGGGGCTGGAATAGATCGGCAGGCCGGCCGGCAGCTGTAGCGCGGCCAGCACCTGTTCCAGCTGGCCAGGGGCGATGGCGAGATCGGTGCTGCCGTAGCAGACGCCCGGCGCCACATCCGGCTGCGGATGACGAACCAGGATCAGCTTCATGGATGCAGGCTGGCCAGCGCACACAGATAGAAGGTCACTTCCGTCACCTGCTGCACGGCGCCGAGACAGTCGCCCGTATAGCCGCCGATGCGCCGCACGCATTTGCGCGCCAGCCAGATGGTGGCGATGGCGGCGGCGGGCACGCCATACAGCAGCGCGTTGGGCGGCAGCCAGCGCAAAGCCATCACCGCCAGCATGGGCAGGGCGGCGGTGACGGCGGCGACGAGGAACTCGCCGCCGGCCATTTTCTGGGCGAGCGGCTTGGCCTTGCCTTCGGCGCGCGCGTAATCCAGGCGCCAGATCAGCGACGTCGCCATCAGGCGCGAAAGCGGGTGTGCAATCAGCAGCGCGCCGATGGCGGCCAGCGGCGGCAGCATGGCCAGCGTCGCCAGCTTCAGCGCCAGCATGCAGATGGTGCCGATGGCGCCATACGCGCCGATGCGCGAATCCTTCATGATCTCCAGCACACGCTCCGGCGTCATGCCGCCGCCAAAGCCGTCGCACATGTCGGCGAAGCCGTCTTCGTGAAAAGCGCCGGTGGCGTAGATGCCGGCGGCGGTGGACAGCACCACGGCGACCGGCGGCGGCAGGAAGCAGACGGCGAGCGCGTACACCGCCGCCGTGATTGCCGCCACCACCACGCCCACCAGCGGGAAGTAGCGCGAGGCCTGGTTCAGCCACGCCGGATCGAAACCCACCCAGCCGGGAATCGGCAGGCGGGTGAAGAATTGCAGCGCGGTGAAGAACAGGCGGATCTGATGCATGCTGGCGCGGCCTTATGCCGATTTTTCGCTGACGTGGGCCGATTCGAAGGTGGCCATGCGGTTCAGGAAGTTGGCGGCGGCGTGCAGCAGCGGCAGCGCCAGCGCGCAGCCGGTGCCTTCGCCCAAGCGCAGGTCGAGATGCATCAGCGGTTTGGCGTCCAGCGCGGCCAGCATCTGCTGGTGGCCGTGTTCATTGGAGCGGTGAGCGAATACGCAGTAATCCAGAATCGCCGGCTGTATGCGGGCGGCGGCCAGCAGCGCGCTGGTGACGATGAAGCCGTCGATCAGCAGCACCTTGCGCAGTTCCGCCGCTTTCAGCATGGCGCCCGCCATCATGGCGATCTCCAGGCCGCCGAAGGTGGCCAGCACGTCCAGCGGCTCGGTCGCGTGCGCATGTCTGGCGACGGCGGCCTCGATGACACGTTGTTTATGCAGGATGCCTTCGACCGACAGGCCGGTGCCGGCGCCGACGCATTGCGCGACCGGAACGCCGGTCAGTTTATGCATCAGCGCGGCGGCGGCGGTGGTGTTACCGATGCCCATCTCGCCGAAGCCGACGACATTGCCTTCCACTTCGGCAGCCAGCGCGGCGCCGGCGGCCAGCGCCGTCTGGCACAGGTCGCGGCTCATCGCCGGTTCGTGGGCGAAGTTGCGGGTGCCGTGCGCCAGCTTGCGGTCGGTCAGGCCGTCGCGTGCGCCGAAGTCGTGGTTGACGCCGGCGTCGATGACGCGCAGCGCGCAATTATTCTGCGCGGCGAGGACATTAATGGCGGCGCCGCCGGCCAGGAAGTTTTCCACCATCTGCCAGGTGACGTCCTGTGGGTAGGCGGAGACGCCTTCGGCGACGACGCCATGGTCGGCGGCGAACACTAATATGGTGGGGCGGTCGATGGCGATGTCGCGGGTGTTTTGGATCAGGCCGATCTGCCTGGCCAGCGCCTCCAGTACGCCCAGGCTGCCCAGCGGCTTGGTCTTGTTATTAATGGCGTGGTCGAGCTGGGCGGCAAGCGCGTCGTTGCGGGTAGGCGTGATGGACATGAGGCAGTGTTCTGAATCGAAGAATTTAATATTCTACCCTTGCCAGACTGCGCGGGGCTTGCTATAGTTCTGTCCCTCGCAAGACAGCACATGAAAATGTTGAGTTAAGCGAGAAAAAAGAAGGTTGACGAAATGCTGCAAACGCTTCATACTCTTCCTTCTTCGCTGATGAACAAAACGCTTCCTCAGCAAGCAACACAAGACAACGATCTTTAAAAATTAACAGTCGATAAGTGTGGGCATTTGGTGCTGCAACAAAAAGCATTAAATGCTCAACAAGAAATAACACAGTAGTAATACTGTCAGTATTTTGAGTGAGCGAACCATGGTCAGCAATGGCCATCAAACAGAGATTAAACTAAAGAGTTTGATCCTGGCTCAGATTGAACGCTGGCGGCATGCCTTACACATGCAAGTCGAACGGCAGCACGGAGCTTGCTCTGGTGGCGAGTGGCGAACGGGTGAGTAATATATCGGAACGTACCCAGGAGTGGGGGATAACGTAGCGAAAGTTACGCTAATACCGCATACGTCCTAAGGGAGAAAGTGGGGGATCGCAAGACCTCATGCTCATGGAGCGGCCGATATCTGATTAGCTAGTTGGTGGGGTAAAGGCCCACCAAGGCATCGATCAGTAGCTGGTCTGAGAGGACGACCAGCCACACTGGAACTGAGACACGGTCCAGACTCCTACGGGAGGCAGCAGTGGGGAATTTTGGACAATGGGGGCAACCCTGATCCAGCAATGCCGCGTGAGTGAAGAAGGCCTTCGGGTTGTAAAGCTCTTTTGTCAGGGAAGAAAAGGCTGCGGCTAATATCTGCGGCTCATGACGGTACCTGAAGAATAAGCACCGGCTAACTACGTGCCAGCAGCCGCGGTAATACGTAGGGTGCAAGCGTTAATCGGAATTACTGGGCGTAAAGCGTGCGCAGGCGGTTTTGTAAGACTGATGTGAAATCCCCGGGCTCAACCTGGGAATGGCATTGGTGACTGCAAGGCTAGAGTTTGGCAGAGGGGGTAGAATTCCACGTGTAGCAGTGAAATGCGTAGATATGTGGAGGAACACCGATGGCGAAGGCAGCCCCCTGGGTCAAAACTGACGCTCATGCACGAAAGCGTGGGGAGCAAACAGGATTAGATACCCTGGTAGTCCACGCCCTAAACGATGTCTACTAGTTGTCGGGTCTTAATTGACTTGGTAACGCAGCTAACGCGTGAAGTAGACCGCCTGGGGAGTACGGTCGCAAGATTAAAACTCAAAGGAATTGACGGGGACCCGCACAAGCGGTGGATGATGTGGATTAATTCGATGCAACGCGAAAAACCTTACCTACCCTTGACATGGATGGAATCCTGGAGAGATTTGAGGAGTGCCCGAAAGGGAACCATTACACAGGTGCTGCATGGCTGTCGTCAGCTCGTGTCGTGAGATGTTGGGTTAAGTCCCGCAACGAGCGCAACCCTTGTCATTAGTTGCTACGCAAGAGCACTCTAATGAGACTGCCGGTGACAAACCGGAGGAAGGTGGGGATGACGTCAAGTCCTCATGGCCCTTATGGGTAGGGCTTCACACGTCATACAATGGTACATACAGAGGGCCGCCAACCCGCGAGGGGGAGCTAATCCCAGAAAGTGTATCGTAGTCCGGATTGTAGTCTGCAACTCGACTGCATGAAGTTGGAATCGCTAGTAATCGCGGATCAGCATGTCGCGGTGAATACGTTCCCGGGTCTTGTACACACCGCCCGTCACACCATGGGAGCGGGTTTTACCAGAAGTAGGTAGCTTAACCGTAAGGAGGGCGCTTACCACGGTAGGATTCGTGACTGGGGTGAAGTCGTAACAAGGTAGCCGTATCGGAAGGTGCGGCTGGATCACCTCCTTTCTAGAGTCGCACGCTCCAAGTGCTCACACTTATCTGCTGTACCGTTCTTTAACAATCTGGAAGAAGTAAAGTTTTATTTAAGCGTGTAGAAATACACACTTAGGGTAGTAAAACTCATCATCACAATAGTAGTAAATGCTTAGAACTATAGCCGTCAAGGTTATAGGGACAAGTGAATAAGTGCACATGGCGGATGCCTTGGCGATTACAGGCGATGAAGGACGTAGTAGCTTGCGATAAGCTGCGGGGAGCTAGCAAACAAGCTTTGATCCGCAGATTTCCGAATGGGGAAACCCGGCCTTTTAGGTCATCACCCACTGAATACATAGGTGTGTGAAGCGAACGCGGCGAACTGAAACATCTAAGTAGCTGCAGGAAAATAAATCAACCGAGATTCCCAAAGTAGTGGCGAGCGAAATGGGAAGCAGCCTGTACGTGATAGTCGGACTGATAGTGGAATGCTCTGGAAATGGCAGCCATAGCGGGTGATAGCCCCGTACACGAAATCAGACCGGTGGTACTAAGCGTACGACAAGTAGGGCGGGACACGAGAAATCCTGTCTGAAGATGGGGGGACCATCCTCCAAGGCTAAATACTCGTAATCGACCGATAGTGAACCAGTACCGTGAGGGAAAGGCGAAAAGAACCCCGGGAGGGGAGTGAAATAGATCCTGAAACCGTGTGCATACAAACAGTAGGAGCCTCGTAAGGGGTGACTGCGTACCTTTTGTATAATGGGTCAGCGACTTACATTCAGTGGCAAGGTTAACCGGATAGGGAAGCCGTAGAGAAATCGAGTCCGAACAGGGCGATAGTCGCTGGGTGTAGACCCGAAACCAAGTGATCTACTCATGGCCAGGATGAAGGTGCGGTAACACGCACTGGAGGTCCGAACCCACTAATGTTGAAAAATTAGGGGATGAGCTGTGGGTAGGGGTGAAAGGCTAAACAAACTTGGAAATAGCTGGTTCTCTCCGAAAACTATTTAGGTAGTGCCTCAAGTATCACCATCGGGGGTAGAGCACTGTTATGGCTAGGGGGTCATCGCGACTTACCAAACCATTGCAAACTCCGAATACCGATGAGTGCGAGCTTGGGAGACAGACGTCGGGTGCTAACGTCCGGCGTCAAGAGGGAAACAACCCAGACCGCCAGCTAAGGTCCCAAAGATTGGCTAAGTGGAAAACGAAGTGGGAAGGCTAAAACAGTCAGGATGTTGGCTTAGAAGCAGCCATCATTTAAAGAAAGCGTAATAGCTCACTGATCGAGTCGTCCTGCGCGGAAGATGTAACGGGGCTAAGCCAGTCACCGAAGCTGCGGATATCCGCAAGGATATGGTAGGAGAGCGTTCTGTAAGCCTGCGAAGGTGTCTTGTAAAGGATGCTGGAGGTATCAGAAGTGCGAATGCTGACATGAGTAGCGATAATGGGGGTGAAAAGCCCCCACGCCGTAAGCCCAAGGTTTCCTGTTCAACGTTCATCGGAGCAGGGTGAGTCGGCCCCTAAGGCGAGGCAGAGATGCGTAGCTGATGGGAAGCAGGTTAATATTCCTGCACCGTCGTATGATGCGATGGGGGGACGGATCGCGGAAGGTTGTCTGACTGTTGGAATAGTCAGTTTCTGCTTCATAGAAGGTGCTTAGGCAAATCCGGGCACGTAATTCAAGGGAGTGGGACGAGTGAACTTGTTCACGTAGCAATCGGAAGTGGTTCCAAGAAAAGCCTCTAAGCTTCAGTCATACGAGACCGTACCGCAAACCGACACAGGTGGGCGAGATGAGTATTCTAAGGCGCTTGAGAGAACTCGGGAGAAGGAACTCGGCAAATTGGTACCGTAACTTCGGGAAAAGGTACGCCTCGGTAGCTTGGTCACTTTACTGTGATAGGGCGAAAAGGTTGCAATAAAATGGTGGCTGCGACTGTTTAATAAAAACACAGCACTCTGCAAACACGAAAGTGGACGTATAGGGTGTGACGCCTGCCCGGTGCTGGAAGATTAAATGATGGGGTGCAAGCTCTTGATTGAAGTCCCAGTAAACGGCGGCCGTAACTATAACGGTCCTAAGGTAGCGAAATTCCTTGTCGGGTAAGTTCCGACCTGCACGAATGGCGTAACGATGGCCACACTGTCTCCTCCCGAGACTCAGCGAAGTTGAAGTGTTTGTGATGATGCAATCTACCCGCGGCTAGACGGAAAGACCCCATGAACCTTTACTGTAGCTTTGCATTGGACTTTGAATCAATCTGTGTAGGATAGGTGGGAGGCTTTGAAGTAGGGACGCCAGTTCCTATGGAGCCATCCTTGAAATACCACCCTGGTTCATTTGAGGTTCTAACCTTGGTCCGTTATCCGGATCGGGGACAGTGCATGGTAGGCAGTTTGACTGGGGCGGTCTCCTCCTAAAGTGTAACGGAGGAGTTCGAAGGTACGCTAGGTACGGTCGGACATCGTGCTAATAGTGCAATGGCATAAGCGTGCTTAACTGCGAGACCGACAAGTCGAGCAGGTACGAAAGTAGGACATAGTGATCCGGTGGTTCTGTATGGAAGGGCCATCGCTCAACGGATAAAAGGTACTCTGGGGATAACAGGCTGATTCCTCCCAAGAGTTCATATCGACGGGGAGTTTGGCACCTCGATGTCGGCTCATCACATCCTGGGGCTGTAGCCGGTCCCAAGGGTATGGCTGTTCGCCATTTAAAGTGGTACGTGAGCTGGGTTTAAAACGTCGTGAGACAGTTTGGTCCCTATTCTGCCGTGGGCGTTGGAAATTTGAAGGGGGCTGCTCCTAGTACGAGAGGACCGGAGTGGACAGACCTCTGGTGTACCGGTTGTCACGCCAGTGGCATTGCCGGGTAGCTAAGTCTGGAAGAGATAACCGCTGAAAGCATCTAAGCGGGAAACTTGCCTTAAGATGAGATTTCCCAGAGCCTTGAGCTCTTTGAAGGGTCGTTCGAGACCAGGACGTTGATAGGTCAGGTGTGGAAGTGCAGTAATGCATTAAGCTAACTGATACTAATTGCCCGTACGGCTTGTCCCTATAACCTTGACGGTTATACGCATTTACTATGATGATGAGTGCTACTCTGATAAAACGAATTGGGTTCCCGCCTGCGCGGGAACGACGACGGATCGCCAACGCGAAGCGTCGCCTGTTGGCGACGACGCATCGTCGTCCCCGCGAAGGCGGGGACCCATCGCACCTTACTTCTTCCCGATTGTTCCCAGTCAAAGCTTGATGACCATAGTAAGTCGGTCCCACCCCTTCCCATCCCGAACAGGACCGTGAAACGACTCTACGCCGATGATAGTGCTGCAACCAGTGTGAAAGTAGGTTATCGTCAAGCTAGTTATTAGAAAAAGCCCCTTCCGGTGTAAAACTGGTTGGGGCTTTTTTGCTTTTGTGCATTAAAATGGGTTGATATCGGAGATGCAACCCAATGCGCGCTGTCTTTTTCTTCCTGTCGATGCTGTTTTCGGTGGCGCATGCTGCGCCGTTGACGCTGCGCTTTCAGCATCTCGGCGTCGAGCAGGGGCTGACGCAAGAGTCCGTCACTAGCCTGCAACAGGACAAGCATGGCTATATGTGGATCGGCACCCAGGCCGGCCTGAACCGCTTTGACGGTTACCGCATCACTACCTTCAAGAACGATCCCGCCAATCCGCGCAGCCTGCAGGACAACTACATTCAGACCATTTACGAGGATGGCAGCGGCCAGCTGTGGGTGGGGAGCAAGGGCGGCCTGGACCGCTACGATCCCGCCAGCAAGGGCTTCACGCATGTGTTGTCCAAGGTGTCCGTGCTGGGCATGCTTGGCGATGGGGGCCAGGGGCTGTGGCTGGTGACCGGCGAGGGCTTGCAGCATCTGGACCTGCGCAGCGGCGAATTGCGCCTGCTGCGCCATGCGGAGCAGGACCCGGACAGTATTAGCGACGACCGGGTCACGGCGCTGGCGCGCGATCAAGGCGGCAACCTGTGGATAGGGACGGCGCGCGGCCTGGAAATGCTGCCCTCCGGCAGTACGCAATTCCGGCATTTCGGTCCGCAGAATGGCGGACTGGAGAACAGCATCCTGTCATTGTCGATCGGTCCGGACGGTGTGCTATGGGCCGGCGCCGCCAGAGGCGTGCAAGCGTGGCGGCTGAACGGGCAGTCGGCCGAACGGCTGACGCCAGCGCTGCCGGCCGACCTGGCCGGGCTGCGCGTGCCCAAGCTGTTGCATGACCGTGACGGCACGCTATGGCTGGGCACGTTCACCGAGGGCTTGAAACGCCGTGATGCAGTCACCGGCCGCTTTTATAACTATCCGCGAGACAATCAGAGCCGACACAGCATCAGCGATAACCAGCTCAGCGCGCTGTACCAAGACCGCACTGGCACGCTGTGGGTGGGCAACTGGTTTGGCGGCGTCGATCGTGTCGACCTGAGCAGTGGCGGCTTTGAGCGTTACACAGAAGAGGCTGGCGTACAGCCCGGCCTCGGCAACAAGAAGGTGCGCTCGATCGCGGCGGCGCCAGACGGCAAGGTCTGGCTGGGCACGGCTGGCGGCCTCGGCTTGCTGGATCCGGCGCAAGGCACGCTGGAATTCGACTCGAACGCCCAGCCGGGCCCGGATGGCTTGCCGGCCGATACGCTGGCGGCGCTGGCCACCGACTTGCGCGGCAGGCTATGGGTGGGTACGCCGGACGGCCTGTACTGGCGCGATCCGCGCAGCGGCCGCTACGCGGCGGTGCCGCTGGACGAAGAACCGCAAGTGCGTTCCATCCAGAGCCTGCTGGTGGCGCGCGACGGCGTCATCTGGGCAGGCGCGCGGCAGGCGCTGCACCGGGTCGACCCGGAGACGCTGGCGGTGCGCACTGGCTTGCCGACCCAGCCGACCCCGCCAGGCTGGCCGGGCGCGTCTATGCGCTGCTCGAAGACAAGCGCGGCAACTTGTGGCTGGGCACCGAGAACGGGCTGAACCGGATGGACCGCGCCAAGGGGACGTTCAAGGTGTATCGCCACGATCCTGCCCGGCGGGACAGCCTGAGCCACGACCGCGTCCACTATCTGCACCAGGACCCGCAAGAGCGCCTGTGGATCGGCACCGCTGCCGGCTTGACCATGGCGCGCCTGGGCGACGACGGCCAGCCGCGCTTCAAAGTCTATCCGCCGCCGGACGGCCGCTCGCCGGACCCGGTGGGCGCGATTCTCGATGACGGCCAGGGACAGTTGTGGATCAGCTCCACAGCCGGCATCGCGCGTTTCAATCCGGAAAACGGCGCCTTCAAATACTACACGTCCCGGGACGGCCTGATCGATGGCTCCTACTTCATCGGCGCCGGCTACCGCGCGCCCGATGGCACGCTGTACTTCGGCGCGCTGGAAGGGATGACGGCGTTCCAGCCGGCCCGCATCCACGACAATCCCTACCCGCCGCCGGTGGCGATCACCGATGTCAGCATCTTCAACCAGTCGATCCAGCGCGGCAAGGCGCACGCGCCGTTGGAGCAGACCAAATCGCTGGCGCTGTCGTACCGGGACGCGGTGTTTTCCTTCGAATTCGCCGCCATGCACTACGCCGATCCGCAGCGCAACCGCTACGCCTATCAGCTGGTCGGCTTCGACCCGGACTGGGTCACCACTGACGCCAGCAAGCGTTTCGCCACGTACACCAATCTCGATCCTGGCCATTACGTGTTCCGCGTGCGCGCGGCCAACAAGGATGGCGTATGGAGCAGCGAGCCGGCGTCGCTGGAGGTGACGATCGCGCCGCCGCTGTGGAAGACCTGGTGGTTCCGTCTGCTCGCGGCAGCCGTGGTGCTGGGCGGCGCCTATTTGCTGTTGCGCGTACGCGTGCGCTTGCTGATGCGGCAGAAGCAGGCGCTGGAGCAGCAGGTCGGCAGCCGCACGCGCGAGCTGGTGCAGCAGAAGGAGTCCATCGAGCGCGAGAAGGAAAACGTCGAGCTGGCGCACCGCAATATTTCGCTGCTGTCGGATATCGGCCGGCGCATCACCGCCAACCTTGATAGCGAGGCCATCATGTCGCTGCTGTACCAGCAGGTGCATGCGCTGATGGACGCCAGCGTGTTTGGCATCGGCATCTACCGGCCGGAGCGCGAGCTGATCGAGTACCCATTCGCAATGGAGCGCGGCAAGCGCTACACGCCGTACACGCGCAGCATGCGCGAACCGGACCAGCTGGCGGTGTGGTGCATCCAGCATGGCGAGGAAGTGTTCATCAACGATCTGGAGCAGGAGTACCCGCGTTATATTTCCAAGCTCGACCTGGTGTCCGGCGCCGAGAACATGGGCACGCTGGAAGACGGCTCGATGCCGACCGAGCCGCGCTCGCTGATCTATGTGCCGATTTCGGTCGGCGGGCAGGTGCGCGGCGTGATCACCGTGCACAGCTACCGCGCGCATGCCTACCAGCGCATCGACCTCGACATGCTGACCACGCTGGCCTCGTATGTGGCGGTGGCGTTCGCCAATGCCGATTCCTACCGCCAGTTGCAGGAGGCGCAGCAGCAGCTGGTGGAGCGCGAGAAACTGGCGGCGCTCGGCTCGCTGGTGGCCGGCGTCGCGCACGAGCTGAACACGCCGATCGGCAACAGCCTGGTGATCGCCTCCACGCTGGAGGACCGCACCACCGAGATCGAGGTGCTCAATAACGGCAACACGCTGCGCCGTTCCGATCTGCGCACCTTCATCGACGCCGCGCGCGAAGCGTCGACCTTGCTGATGCGCAGCCTGCGCAATGCGGCCGAACTGGTGAACAGCTTCAAGCAGGTGGCGGTCGATCAGGCCAGCGCCAAGCGGCGCCTGTTCAACCTGCATCAGGCCAGCCAGGAAATCGTCATGACGATGAAGAACCAGGTGCGCAAGGCCGGCCATCACATCGTGCTGGAAATGCCGGACGACATCGAGATGGACAGCTTCCCCGGCCCTTACGGCCAGGTGGTCATCAACCTGATCAACAATGCGCTGCTGCACGCGTTCGAAGGCCGCGAGGGCGGCGAGATCCGCATGTGGGCGGTCCAGCCTGGCGCCGACCGCGTGCGCGTGGTGTTCGAGGATAACGGCAAGGGCATCTCGCTGGAGCACCAGGCGCGCATCTTCGATCCCTTCTTCACCACCAAGCTGGGGCAGGGCGGCAATGGACTCGGCCTGAGCATCACCTACAACATCGTCACCTCCTTACTGGATGGGACGATACGGGTCGATAGCGCGGTGGGCGTGGGGACGCGCTTCACCATCGACCTGCCGGTGAAGGCGTCGCTGGCCGGCGATTAAATGCCCCAGATGATGTGCTCGTTTTCGGCCTTGGCGGTGCGCAGCATTTCCAGCAGCGGGTAAGCGCGGGCGGAGAAGCCGACCCGCTGCGCCATGGCGTGTTCCTTGGTTTCGCCTTCTTCCTGTTCGTGGGCGTGGATGTCATGCTCGACGTCGGTGTCCGGGTGCAGCTTGGATTCGGCCACTTCATGCTCGAGGATGGACAGTGCCTGGGCGGCTTCGGCGGCGGTGATCACGCCACGGGTGGGATTCTTGTGCAACAGGTCCAGGATGCGTTGCGCGTGTTCCTGGTACATCAATACTTCCGGGCTGGACTTGGATTTGAATGCGATTAACATGGCTGCGCTTTCTTGGTCTTATGGTGGAAAGAAGTCGCGGCGCGCCGGCTTTTGCGTAGGTAACGGCACGTCCGTTAGCTCAACTTTAGTACATAGCTGAAACTTTACAAGACTCCGGAAGGGCAGTTTGGGCGCTGGCGCACCCAGATTAAGCTTGCTCTAGTGAATTCTTCAGTTTTCAAAGAATTTTGAAGGAACTGAAGAATGTTTCCACTGTCTCGGCCTCGATTTTGCCGGGCGGGCCGATCACCACGGCCTGGTAGACACGGCTTTCCTTGGCGACAAAGCGGCCGACCAGGCGCATGGCCTTGCCGCTGGCGTCAATTTGCAGCGCGCCGCCGGCCAGCGGCTTGCTGGCGGTGACGGCGCCGCCGATGTTGTTGACCATGGCGGTGCGCATGGCCTCGAGCGCGGCGGGCGCCTGGGCGGCGTCGGCCAGTTGCGCGCTGCCGACGGCGAACACCACGCCGTCGATTTCGGCGGCGGTCATGGTCATGCTCACTTCCAGCCGGTCCAGCCGCACCGCGCGGGTCTGCGTGGCCGGCTTGCCCGGGAACAGGACGCTGTAGGGCGCGTCCTTGCCGCGGTAGTCGCGCCAGTCGTACTTCGGGCTACAGGCGCACAGCAGCACCGCCAGTAGTGGCGCCAGCAGCAGGCGGCGCATCATCGTTTGGCTTTTTCTTTTCGTCGGCCTGCCATTGATCGATGTGGTCTTGCTGGCGCAGCACGCGCGACATCGGATCGATGGTGACCATGGCGCGCGGCGGCAGCGCCACTTCGCCGACGCCGTTGGTCATCGGCAGTTTCTCGATGCGGTCGTTGATGCGCACTTCGACCGGCAGCGGGAAGACGCCGCCATCCTTCAGCTTCCAGTGTAGCTTGAGCTGGCGCTCGCTACGCTCCTCGACCAGTTCCGGCAAGGCGGCGTGATAGAGGTAGGCGTCGAAGAACCAGTTCAGGTCGCTGCCGCTGGCCTCGTTGGCGAAGCGGATGAATTCCTTCGTGCTGCTCCAGCGCGGCTGGAAGTTGCCCGGCGCCGGCGTGGCGGTGCCGTAGACCATGCGGCGGGTGGCGGTGAAGAACGCCTCGTCGCCGATCAGGTTGCGCAGCGTGTGCAGGATCAGCGCGCCCTTGGAGTAGATGTCGTTGCCGGGGCCGCCGCGCTCGTCCTGGTAGATGTCTTCAATGCGCTGGCTCTTGCCGCTGACCACCGGCGCCTTGTTGGCCAGGCGCTTGCGGAAGGTGAACAGCTCGGTCTGGAATTCGCGCTCGCCGCGCAGCCATTCCAGGTAGAGCGGCTGCATGTAGGAGCCGAAGCCTTCGTGCAGCCACATATCGTCCCAGTCGGCGTTGGTCATCTGGTTGCCGAACCACTCGTGCGACAGCTCGTGATGCAGCAGCCAGTCGTAGCCGTAAGGCGACTTGACGTAGTTGTTGCCGTAAGCGTTGACGGTCTGGTGTTCCATGCCCAGGTGCGGCGTTTCCACCACGCCCATTTTCTCGTCGCCGAACGGGTAGGGGCCGACGCGGTACTCGAAGAAATCCAGCATCGGCGCGAATTCCTTGAACAGGCCCCGGGCCTGCTGCTCGTGGCCTTTCAGATACCACATCTGCAAGGGCACGCTATTGCCGTAGCGGCTGGCGTAGCTGCCCGTCAGCGTTTCGTAGGGGCCGATATTGAGCGCGACGCCGTAGGTGCTCGGGTTCTTGGCGCGCCAGTGGTAGGTGCGCCAGCCGTCCTTCTCTTCCATGCCGGTGGCGACGCCGTTGCCGGCCACCACCAGCGGCGCCGGCACCGTGATGTGCAGGTCGATCAGTTGCGGCTTGCCGGTCGGATGGTCGATGCAGGGCCAGAACAGGTCGCAGCCTTCGCCTTCGACGGTGGTGGCGATCCACGGCTGGCCGTCCTTGGTCTGGCTCCAGGTGAAGCCGCCATCCCATGGCGCCTTCTTGGCGGTGTGCGGCACGCCGTGGTACTTGATGCGCACGGTGGTGCGGGCGCCGGCCGGCAGCGGCGCCGGCAGCGTCAGGTACAGGCGGCCGTCGGGGTTGCTGATCGCCGACGGGGCGAGCGCGACGCCGTCAACGCTGGCGCTGTCGACCGGCAGGTTGCGGTCGAGTTCGACGGCGATGCGGGTCAGCGGCTCTTTCAGCAGAAAGGTCAGGGCGGCATCGCCGCTGATGCTCTTGGTTGCCGGATCGACGCGCAGCGCCAGGTCGACTTGTTCAAACGTCACGGCCAGTTGTTCCGGTGCGCGCGGGCTGCCGGAGTTGCCGGTGAAATCGGTGATCGGTGGTGGCGAGGTGGCGCAGCCGGCCAGCAGCGTGCCAGCGGCGAGGTAAAGAGGCAGGCGGGTCATCGTGGTCCTGTATGAATGAGCTGCAAGCAATATAACAGCAAGCGTGCAAGACTTGATTCGTAGATGGATGGCTTGGACCGGTTTTTATATTGGCCTCAACGGCGCTAGTCCTGTTTCAGCGCACGGCGATATTGGAGCGCTTCGTTCAGGTGGTGTTCCTGGATGCGCTCGCTTTGCGCCAGGTCGGCGATGGTGCGCGCCACGCGCAGCACGCGATGGTAGGCGCGGCCGGACCAGTGGAAGAACTCCATGGTTTGTTTGAGCTTGATTTTGCTGCTGCGTTCAAGTCTGCAATGGTGGTCGATTTCGCGCGGCGTCAGATATTGGTTGTACTTGCCCTGGCGGTTTAGCTGCAAGCATGCCGCCGCCTGCACGCGCGCGGCGATCACGGCCGAAGGTTCGCCGCAGGTGTCGGCAGCCAGTACGTCGGGCGGCACCGGCGCCACTTCGATCTGGATGTCGATGCGGTCCAGCAGCGGCCCGGAGATGCGGTTCTGGTAACGCAGGATGACGTCGGGAGAACATCGGCAGAGCACGTGCGTGTGGCCCTGGTAGCCGCACGGGCAGGGATTCATTGCCGCGATCAGTTGGAAGTGCGCGGGAAAGTCCGCGGTGCGCGCCGCGCGCGAGATGGTGATGCGGCCCGATTCCATCGGCTCGCGCAGCACGTCCAGCACACGACGGTCGAATTCGGGCAGTTCGTCGAGGAATAACACGCCGCGATGCGCCAGCGAGATTTCACCGGGGCGCGGCACGCTGCCGCTGTCAATTCCATTTAAACCGACGACTGAATTTTCCTTGACTCCCTCTGTAGCCTTAGGGCAAGATTCAGTTATAAACGCGACTGAATTCAGGAATAAAGGCGACTGGTTATGGAAATTAACGAAACTGAGCGACTGGATTTTTTGGCTCCAGTGAGGAAGGAGAGAACAAGCCGCCGTGCGATCACTGGGCGCCTGAGTATGGCCAACTCTGATCGCGTTGGGTTTGAGTCCTCCCTTGAGCGGGATTGGCTCATCTGCCTGGATTTTGATCCAGACGTCGTCGTCATTCGGGAGCAGCCATTTTCGCTCTACTACGAAGTAGACGGTCGCCAATTGCGTTACACGCCGGACGTGTTGGTTCAGTTTCGTTTGCCTGATGGCCGGCTTCGTACTGAGGTGCACGAGGTCAAGCCGCTTGAGGATCTGAGAGAGGATTTCCAAATATTTCGTCCTCGCTTCAAGAAGGCGATCAGGTTCTGTCGCGAGCAAGGATGGCACTTCAAGATTTGCACTGAAAAACATATTCGGACTCCCTATCTAACGAACGCGAAGTTCCTGCGTAAGTACAGGCGTATGTCGACGCAGGAGCTCTATCGGGACCAGTTGATTTACAGCATGCGCGCACTTGGCCCCACCACGCCGCAAGCGCTTTTGGCGTTGGCGTATACCTATCATGAAAAGCGCATGGCAGCTTTGACGGAACTCTGGCGGATGGTTGCGAATCGAGAAATCTGCGTCGATCTAACGTCGCCGTTGAATATGCATTCGCGTATCTGGTTGGGAGCAGTTAATGAATAAGATACCCAAGGGTTTTCTCACTGCCAAACCAGGCCAGCGCGTTAGCAGTGGTGGAAAGAACTACCAAATTTCGCATCTTGTCACTGTCAGTACTGTCTTTGCAGTTAATGAGGAGACCAAGGAAAGTACACGCTTAGACATTGAATCATTGAGGCCTCCTATTGATGTGGCAGCGGACGCGGACGCTGATAGTGAGGATAAGGATATCCTGCTGTACAGCAAAGAGGACTGGGCTATCGCTCAGCAGCGACTGCACGCAATTAAGCCACTTCTCCAAATGCCCGTACGCACGCGCGCTAATGTTGAGCAACTTGCCCAGGAGCGCGGTCTGCATGTAGCCACGCTGTACAAGTGGCTTAAGCTGTATCAGAGTGCCGGTCATGTATCGGCCTTGGTCCCCACTAAACGTGGTCGCCGAATTGGTACGTTCATGTTGAATGCGGAGCAGGAAAAGCTGATCGAGGAAGTTATTAACGATGATTATCTGACGAAGCAACGTAAGAAGCCGCAGGACATTATCGATGAGGTCCAACGCCGGGCGCGCTTGGCGAAAATCGATTCGCCGAGCGGTAACACCATCCGTAAGCGCATCCAACTGCTTCCCCAGGCAGAGACGTTACGCCGGCGTGGCCAGAAGGAGAAGGCACGCAATATGTACGACCCGATCCTTGGCGAATTTCCAGAGGGAGATTTTCCACTCCAAGTGGTGCAAATTGATCATACTCCCGCCGACATTATTCTTGTCGACGAGATTCACCGTCAGCCGATTGGACGTCCTTGGCTAACAGTGGCAATTGATGTTTATAGCCGAATGATCGTAGGCTTATATGTGACTTTCGAAGCTCCAAGTTCTACATCTGTAGGCCTGTGCGTCGCTCACGCGATATGTCCCAAGCGCGAGTACCTGGCTAATCTGGGCGTTAGCGGGGAGTGGCTTGTTTGGGGGATAATGACATCCATCTATGTAGATAACGCAAAAGAATTTCGTGGTGCAGTCTTGGATCGTGGATGCGATGAACACGAGATTGATTTGCAATGGCGCCCAGTGCAACAGCCCCACTACGGCGGCATTATTGAACGCTACATGGGAGTCTTAGCCAATCAAATTCGCAAGTGGCCTGGAGCGACCTTCTCTAATCCTGCGCAACGCAAAGGTTACGACTCGGAAGCTGAGTCTGCGCTGACCTTAAAGGAATTTGAGGCTGTGCTTGTCGACTTCATCGTAAATGTTTATCACCAGCGAATGCATTCTGAGTTAGGAATGCCGCCCCGCAAGAAATGGGAGCTCGGAATACTTGGAGATGCGACGACGCCTGGAGTCGGTGTTCCGCCACTGACCGTAGATCCTTTGAGGTTGCAGCTAGACTTTATGCCGTTCTTCGAGCGTTCAGTGCAGCAATACGGGATTCAGATTGAGCTGATCAATTATTACGACCCGGTGTTGATTCCTTACATTAATTCGACGGACCCAGACAATCCAAACCTGCGCCGCTCGTTCATTATTCGCCGTGATCCGCGCGACATCAGTAAGGTATATTTCTTTGACCCCGTTGAGAAGTCTTACTTCCCGATTCCCTATGCAAATGTGGGGCGTCCTGCCATGAGCGCGTGGGAACTCAAGGAAGTAAAGCGTCTGTTGACTGAGCAAGGCCGTAAAGATGTTGACGAAGATACGATCTTTGAGGCGCTTGGACGGATGCGCGAAGCAATCGAAAGCGCGCTTGAGAAAACGAAGGCCGCACGACGTCAGGCAACGCGAACACCGAAGGCCGCACCACCTCAGAAAAAACAAGATGGGGGCGATGTTGCTGCCCCTAGCGAGAGTAGTAAACCGACGCGCGCAATGGATGATGAAGATGATCCTTTCGCACAACCTATTCAACCATTTGAAAATGTGTCGTTAATCCGATGATCACCGTAGAGCACTTAGATTCCGAAGTGGTTCCTGTTCTCGAATTGCCAAAAGACGAGAGGATTGCTTATTGCAAAACCGATCGATGGATTGGCTATTCGCGCGCCCAGGAGATCATGGATAAACTCGACCAATTGCTGGTTTATCCGAAGTCGTTGCGCATGCCCAGTATTCTTCTCGTTGGACGACAAAACAATGGCAAGAGTTCGATCGTCGCGCGCTTTTCTTCTCGCAACCCTGTTCAGGTGAGCGCCACCGGTTCACCAATCGCTCCAGTGCTGAAGATATCCATGCCAGAGACGCCGAGCGAATCGGATTTCTGGTCAGAGATTCTTTGGTCGATGATGATCTCTCACGGGGATCGCGACACTGTCGCCAGTAAAAAGAAAGAGGCAAAGTCGATACTCATCTACGCCGGCATTCGTGTCCTGGTGATCGATGAATTCAACAATCTCACGACCGCTGGTAAAGCAGCCGGCGATTTGCTGACTGCGATCAAGATGCTTAGCAATGATCTGAAGATATCGATTGTCGCGGCCGGAACGCAAGCGGCGATCAATGCCTTGAATCTTGAGCCTCAAATGAAGTCTCGCTTTGAGCCGGCGGCTCTGGATCGCTGGAAGTTAAACGTCGAGTACCTGCGCTTTCTTACGAGCTACGAGAAACTACTTCCGCTAGCCGAGCCATCGAATTTGGCCTCCCGCGAGATCGCGCCTTTGATTTACGCTATGACCGGAGAAACCATTGGATCTACCGTCAAGCTCTTGAAGGAAGCGTCTAGCTTTGCGATATCTTCCGGCAAAGAGCGCATTGACGAGAAAGTGCTGAAGGCGATGACGTGGACACGAGAGGACGAGTGGGACGAGATATCCCGCCGGGTGTAGACCAAAATCAGTGGCAGTTTCGGATAGTTCCGGCAAACGATGAGCTGCTAAGCACGTACTTAGTGCGCCGCGCTCATTGTCAGGGCTTGAGTCCACACAGATTCATGGAGCGAGGGTTACCCGGCGTCCAAATCTGGAATCGTGATATCGATTCTTCTCTCAGCGCTCCCGTATCAGCACTGATTGCGCAGTACTGCAATCTTGCAGAGCAAGACGTTAAGGCAATGACCTTATACGATTTGGTCGGCTTCGATTCCCCTGCCTCTCCAGATTGGCTGCTCTACCAGAGTTGGATAAACGCAGTTGGCATTTATCATCGGCTACGTCGTCGATTTGGACTGCAGTATTGTCCGCTTTGTTTGCAAACTCAGCCTGTTTTTCAGAGAGTCTGGCGCATGGCATTCGTGTTTTGTTGTCCCGAGCATGGAGTCTTTCTTCGCAATTGCTGTCCATCGTGCGGCACGGCAGTTATGCCTCATCGAGCGCGAATTGACATGACCCGTTGCTGGAAATGTGGCGCATTGTTTAGCGGCGGCACAGTAGTTGAAAGTACCGCTGTGCCGGTTGCGTTGGAGACGCAAAGCCTTATGATGCGCTGTATCGGGGACGACGAGATTAGCCTCGGATCGACAAACGTGGCGCGCAGCGAATATCTATGTGCAGCAGTGACAGTATTGCGGGTCGTGAAGGAACATATGCACAGCCATCCCAGTTTATGGAGTTTTGATGTGCCCATTGATGCAGTCCATGCTCAAGTAAAGTTTTTGGGTATGTCGGAAAGACTGTCATTGTTCACGATGCTGCTTGAAGTCATGGATGATTGGCCAGCAAACTTCCTGCATTTTTCGTCAGTAGCAGGTATCACTCAAATCGCTTTTGGTCGCCGGCGCAATGTGCCGCAGTGGTTGAACGAAGTCGTGGCGCAGCTCCCTGCGCGTCTGCGATCTCGCACAGGCGCAATGGAAGCGAACTTTGTGAGATATGTGCGTCGACTCGAAAATGAAGGTGGAACAAAATTCCGCGCCCTTCGTGCGCAAGCTTTGATGTTGGCTGCAAAAGGAAAGTATGGGAATTGATAAAAAAGGTGTGAGGTTCTGTGATGAATGTGGCCGCGGAATCGTGAAGGCGCACAAGATCCACAAATCCCATGAATACTGTGATACCTGCTATCCAAGGGTTTTTCCCTCTGTTCCTTGCACTAAATGCGGCGCGAGTGCGCGCCCGCATCGCAATGACCCGCAGCCACCGGTATGTACAGCTTGTGAGATCGCTGAACGCAAATGTATTCGTTGCGAGAAGAGTGTGCCGCGCGCGGCTCTGGTTCTGGATGGTAAGGCTGTTTGCCCTTCATGCGTGTCGTACTTCCGTGAGCCTGCTGCATGCGCACATTGCAAGCGTGAGACGACACGCTTGTCGTCTGTCCCATCCCACGGCATTACTGAAAAAGTATGTGAGTCCTGCCGAAACAAGTTGACGCATGCGACGTGCGTCGGATGTGGAAAGTACAGGAAAGTCGCGCAGCAGTCCGAACAAGGCGCGTGCTGTGTGCGCTGTGCAGATAATCCATATAGCGAGCATGCATGTCCAGACTGCGGTTGCGCCGTGTCAGGTTATGGAAGGTCACGCTGCCGCAGCTGTGCAAACCTGGTAGCGATGACGCGAGAATTGAATTTGACCGCAGCTATTTTCCGGCATGAATGGGTGGCGCCCCTATGGACTCGCTTTGGTACATGGCTGCATGACCAGAATCCTGCGAAGCCTAATCTCATCACTGTGCTACGCAGCCATCAGATCTTTTTTGAACGCATTGATGCAGCGTTCGTCTCAGTGCTAGACATGACGCAGGCCTCGTTATTGGAGCAGTTCGGTACCGCCACGCTGAGAACACATCTTTTGCCAACCCGATTCCTGGCCGAACAGTTGAATATTCAGATATCTGAAGAAGCGAAACTTCAATCTGCCGAACAGAGCCGGATTGATGAAACCCTGATCGCCGCCAATCGAAAGCCTTGGGGTGATTTGCTTCGGTCTTATCGTAAAGATCTCGATGCAGCTGAACTCTCACTTCGCAGCATCAGGATGTATCTGGCGACCGCAAATCAGTTCGCATCCTATATCGACCTGGGGGCGGCGCCATGGTCTGCTGGCCAGATTGAACGATTCCTTGTTGAACATTCTGGTGCGAGAAATAACCTATCGCGATTTGTGTCTTTTTGCCGGCGTACGCAAGATTGGGACGTCTCTATGCCGCCCAAGGGGGTGTTTCACTTGCTCCGATTAAGGACCCGCTGGCGACGTCTAACAGGTTAGCAGGGCTGATGAAGAGTGTGGAAGAGGCAGGGATTGAAAATGCCAACAGAATGACAATCCAAAAATCCTTGCCACAGCCCTCGGTATTTCGTTGAACGCGATTAAAGCGCTGTCAGCCAATGAGTTCACTTCATCCAAGGCTGGCCTGTCGGTATCTATTCAGCACGAAGAAATCCACTTGCCTGAAGAACTGATTCCATATGGTCAGCGATTACTGAGGTTTCTTCAATGATTGCCCAAGGCGTTCAGGATTTATGCCAGGCACACAATGTTTGACGAAAACTATCTTGGCCGTAGTGCCTCAAGGGGTTTTGGAGTTTTCGGCAGCATCTTGAAGGTAGACCTTGCCAGTGGCACCGTCGTAAATCAAACGGATCTTTTCGAAAAAATCACGTCCGGCCACTCCATCAGCCTGGAAGGCTGCCGGCAATCCAACCAAGATCGGCGTGATAGAGTCAACTTCTGCCGCCGCCATCTCAATGTATTGGCACGATGCCTGGCCGTTGATTTGCATTGGGCACGTTCCCTTTTCTTCCTCAGCATGGACAACATCGGCTTTCACCACAGACATGTTGCCACCGGTGTCGAGTGCCATGCGATATTGCTTGCGCCCGCCTTTGAACAGCGCTATCAAACCCTGTTTGGTACGCTCAGTCGGGAGCGCACGCCAGCCCGCGCTCCCGCGCGGCAGAATCTCCCCCACGCTATCTGCAAGTACGAACTGACGGCCGGAAAAATCGATTAGCACGGCTTTGTTTTCAAACAGGGTCAAACCTAGAACGGGTATGCGGTCGTTAAACTTCTCTGGCCCTGAAACGCTGATTCCCGAGGGCGACAGATAGTTGCCACTGACCGAGCCGAAATTGATACCACTTAAACGGAAATCTGCGATTGTAAATCCTGGTGACTCCTGCACCACACCACGCAGATCAAAAGTGCGTTGGTCGGGACCGGGCTTTAGCCGATCGACTTTGTCTGCGAGCGTCTTAGGTAAGGAGAGCTGCAAGGATGCGCCGGTATCAAGGATGAATTGTGTCGGCTTTCCATTTAGGGTCAATGAAACCGCAGGCGTACCTTCGACAAACTCCAGTGAAGCGCGCACTACTGCCGCATGCGTGGGGATGCTGCTAGTGGATATCAAAACGAGAGATAACAAGAATTTTTTCATTAGAAGTAAGGCGATGAGCCTTTATCGAGTATGCCCTTTGACTATCCTACGCTAGGACTGATCAAGTTGAGTAATTCATGGCCGGCCATATGACTCACCAGCCAGTTGCCGAAGTCATCGATCCATCTGATGCTGATTACTTCGCGTGCCTACCCGGCAATCGTTGAGATTGATAAAAATGCGCTGCTTTACCCCGACTTTGGTATGGTCCGGAACTGGAACGATCGCCATTCTTGGGGCAAAGCTGCGCATGTACCTTACATATGCGTACTGCTCGGCCCGTGAACGCGTCTCGAATTTCAAAGTCCGACAATCAAGGCTGGCATCGTTAAAGCGTGTGGAGTCATTGCCAAGCTCTACGACGGTAGCCAAACGCCATCCTTCGTCATAGTCGTATTTTCCGTCGTAGACGGTGGCGCATCCCACCAGCATTGCTGAGATGCTGAGCACAGAAAGCCAGGAATTCATCACTCACCTCCATACCCTTGGGCCGAACGGCAACTTCGAGAAAAGATTGATGGAAAGCTTGGCGTGCTTGTCGGAGTTATTCTCGCTAGCTTCTTGTTCATCCTCTATCAATAATAAGCGCATATTTGCTCCTTGGGGAATTGAGCTTGCCGTCAGCCGGCTACAGGTAAAAGTGTTCGGCAAGTATGGTCAGCCAGGTTGCTGCGGCAAGTACACAAGTGAGGAGTACCGCGGCGCTGCCGATGTCTTTTGCATTTTTCGACAGCGGGTGATATTCGAGTGAAACCCGATCAACCACTGCTTCAATCGCAGAATTCATGAGCTCTACAATCAACACCAGGAGCAAGGCGCCGATCAGCATGAGCTTTTCGATCAGGAACACGGGCATTAGCAATGCAGCGGTGGTGCCGCACACAAACATGGCGACCTCTTGGCGAAATGCATGCTCTTGCGACCACGCTGTCTTTAGTCCGGCAACCGAGTAGAAGAATGCCGAGAAGATTCGTTTCAGTCCGGATTTGCTTTTGAATTTGCTGACGGGTTGCATAAAAAAGTCTTTAAAGTAGCTGCCATCATCACGATGGCCTTGGTGAAAAATGATGGAGTTCCGCCGTACTTGGCCGGCTATCACCCCATCGCTGAATTCGTAATCGATCCATTAGCTGGTCATGTAGTGACGCCCTCCGTGTCGCCAGCTTTACTTGTTGCCGCGGCGCGCTTAACGAACCACTGATAGATCGTGTCGACGATGAGGACGCTGATCCACATCGACCATAAGGTGTGGGTCAGGAAATGCGCACCGCGCAGTTGCTGAACCCAACCGATGGCAAAGCCAAGTATCAGCAGCGTGCATGCAACGACTGCGGCTTTGCGCGGCCTATGCGGGAGCCAGAACACTGCCAGCGCTACGAGCCACAGTGCGCTCGATGCGTGGCCGGCCGGCAGACAGTTGCCAGCAGAGACGCTGCTTGGCACCCATTCCAGAAGTCTGATGAACGGAGAGTCCCCGCCATAGCGCTGTAGATCCCAGGGGCAGTGAGAGCTGCTAAATTGTTTCAGGGTGCTGATCACCAACGGCACGTTGATCGCCGACATCGCCAGCACGCGCATACCAATGCGTGTGTTGGATCGCCATGCGTTGAAAGGCCGTATCCAATCCCATGCCGCCACAGCGATCACGCCGATTGCGGCAGCGATCAGTACGCCCTTGAGCAGAACGTGGTTAAAACGCTCAGCAAACCATGTATGGCGCCACGGGAAGGTTCCACTGGTTTGATCAAACATGGCATCGGCCAGATTGAGATCGATGTCCGTGTAGTTGCCAATCCATAGAATGAGCAACGCCGACGCCAGGAGCAATTTGTGGACAGGCCGGATTGATTGGAAGCGCTTAAGGCTACTTTGGAGCGGTGCAGGCATTGAACAAATCCAGTTCAGGTTTATAGACTTTGGTTTTGATGTTCATCATCCCGAGTACAGAGTGGAAGACGTTGTCATGTGAGTAGTTCAGGGTCCGCCGGGATGCCAGGCACTCACGCTTGATAGCAAAGCGATCGCTATAGCGGTCATCGAGCCAGAGCATCATCGGAACATGCCGCTGCTCTTCCGGCGACATGATGTAAGGTGCACCATGCAGGTACATATTTTTTTCGCCTAAGGACTCTCCGTGATCGGAGAAGTACAGCATGGCGGTGTCGACGTTATCTTCGGTACCCGCTTTGCGCAGAAGGTCGATGGTCTTACTCAGGAAGTAGTCGGTGTATGCGATGGTGTTGTCATACGCTGCGACGATCGATTCGCGTGAACATTTGCCCACTTCATTGGTGGTGCATACCGGGCCAAATCGTTGGAATTCGGCCGGATAACGGTTCCTATAGGCGGGACCGTGGCTACCTTTCTGGTGGAGAACGATGACCAGGTCGCGCTTGGCGTTACGGATCACGCCAGGAAGTCCTTGGAGAAGGCGTTCGTCAAAGCACTCTTCGGTATTACAGAACGGATCGCCTGGTTTGGGGCGCGACAGATCTTCGTAGTAGACCCTGTCGCATACACCTTTACAGCCCGAGTTATTGTTCCGCCATAGGACGTCGATCCCAGCGTAGCTGATGACATCGAGCAGACCTTCCTGGGATCTGGCCTTTCCTTCAGAATAGTCTTCACGGGTAAAGCCGGAGAAAACGCAAGGCAATGAGATTGCCGTAGCTGTCCCACATGATTGGACTTGTGTGAAATTGATTAGCCCCTCTTGCTTGGACAACATTGGATTCGTATCGCGCTCGTAGCCATTGAGCGAGAAGTTCATCGCGCGCGCGGTCTCGCCGACCACGATGATGGTGACGGTGCGACGTTTTTTGTCATTCCATAAATTCCCTTTGGACGCGTCGGTCCCCAGTGGGGTGACGGTCAGTGGTTTTTCGAACTTGCGACGGACGAACGTTTTGCTTGCCTGGATCACGTTCGTCGGCGTGAGCAGGAAGCGCATCTGACGGTTCTCTCGAACGGTCGGCGCCAGTGTCTTGAAGAACGACATGAGCAAGGCTGTAGCGACGAACGCAGACATCAGTAAGAAGCCCGTATTGGTCAGTACAGCGCGCACTATGGATGGGTATTCGACTTTGATGCGATAGACCAGAACCGACGGGAAAACACCGAGTAGGCCGATCGTCAGAAACAGATTCAAACTCAGCAGATCTTTGGCCTCACTGACATCGGTTTCGAATACGTTCTGAACCATCGATGCGTCGATGGCGATGCCGTAGCGATCAATAAAGTAGCTCGCCGAAGCGGCCAGCATGAACAGCACAATCAATACCGGTTTGAGTACAAAGCGAAAGCTGACTATGCACAAGAACGCATTGAAGATGAAGACGAGTGCTAGAAACGAGCCCAAATACAGAGGCACGTGGGCCAGTTGCACGCCGCCTGTCGCTGCAATGAATAACCTCCAAAAACTTTGGTTATAAAGCAGCACCAGCAAGGTCGCGCTGATCAGCGCCAGTTGCCAAGGACGTATGCTGGGCAGCCGAAGTTGAGCGCCCGTGGCTTTGGGAAAGAAGTTCTGGATGATGGGAATCATCACGCCGCCTCCCCAACCAAAATTGAAGGACGCGATGTAATGAAAATTTTCCTTAAAGAGCCGCTATGTGGAGACGGCCCAGATGAAACACTGGGATGAGTGTGAAACAGACGCATGGAATTCTCCGTTAAATTAAAGGAAGAATTCGGCGGGATGCATTAACTACGCAAAGCTGCCTGAGCTGGATATAAACGTGTGATGATCGACGCCGAACTTAAGCGGCGTGTATCCATTTGGGGCGCTCTGGTAACTTCAGATAGGGGGAGGAAGGAGCAAGCTCCGCGCCCTCTATATGCGAGAGCAGCGATTCATTGAGTGGTGGCGGAAATTGTGCATCGCCCGTACCTAGCGAACCGTGGTGGCTACAGGTAGCGCAATCGGCGTGCGGTGCCGACTTCTTGGTGGAAGATGATTTTTCCGAGATGGATTTTGCATCCTCAGTCTTGTGCTCATGCTCATGATGACCGAAATGTTTGGCGCCTACTCCCTGCTCATGCAGGCAATAGGCGGTCACCGTCGCCCAGCTCAACTGGCCGGCGATCGCGATGATCAACATGACGACAAAACGCTTGAACATATGACAGTGCAAACCTAACCTGGGATACGAGTACCCGATTAGCTCGTATTACCGTTGTAGCGGAATAGACGAGCCAGTGTTCCTGAGCATGGGCCCAGGAGTCGTTTGACGAATTGAGGCGCGCGCGTTGCACCGGCATGCAGGCAGGTAATGCCTTGGCCAGTGGTACTGCGTGCTCGAATCAAATTGGAGAACGAAAGCCGGTGACGAAATCTATCCTTGCCCGAATGGACTCAGGCACAAGTCAATAAAGACTGGCGAAAGATAGAACTGTTACCGGAATCAAACGACGGTTTGCCACTGAGGGCGTTCTGGGGGAGGTGTATAGGAAGAGGAAGGGTGAACTACGTCCTCCATTGGGGCCATGCCCGCTAACAGAGGATGAAAAATGCTTTCCGCAATGCCGTCGAGTGAATGTACGCCGTGCGCGCAGACGGAGCAATGCGTATGCGCGGCTGTCTTTTTCGACAGGTTTGGCTTATCTTGCGATGCGTCTTCGTGACGATCAGAAGCGGCTGTGTGCTGATGATGACCGAAGTGTTGTGGGCCCTGGCCCGCCTCGTGCAGACAATAGGCGGTGATCACACTCCAGCTAAACTGAAGTGCGATCACCGTCATCAACATGTAGAGAAATCTGCGGGCCATTGAACTAGTATAACATGGCAATTTCGGCGTGGTGCAAAAGTAGGCCAATATCTACAAGGCTCGCCGCGATTTTACTAATGTTTATCTATTAGCAGTTTTGTCCGCAATATCACTCAAGATATCGAAAATAGGCCTGCTTTCATGCGTCGCTGGTCTTATCTCTGTACGCTAACAAGCGCAGTGCGTTGGCGACCACAATCAGGGTCGAACCTTCGTGAAACAGCACTGCTGTACCGATATTGAGTCCGAAGATCGTGGCTGGAATGAGAACGGCCACAACGCCAAGACTGACCCACAAATTCTGTTTGATGATGCGGCTGGTTTGACGTGACAGGCCGACGACAAATGGCAACTGGCTGAGGTCATCTCCCATCAATGCCACATCGGCCGCTTCCAGCGCGACGTCAGAGCCGGCCGCGCCCATGGCGATGCCGACAGTCGAGTTGGCCATGGCCGGCGCATCATTGACCCCGTCGCCGACCATCGCGACTTTGCCATGATCCTCGCGGAGCTGCTTGATGGCGTCGACCTTCTGATCGGGCATCAGGTCGCCTTTTGCTTCTGTCAGACCAACCACCTTGGCCACCGCGTCGGCGACTTGCTGGTTGTCGCCGGAAATCATGATCAGTCGCTCGATTCCCAGAGAGCGCAACCTGGTCATTACATTGGCTGCTACATCCCGCGGCGTGTCCATCACCCCGATCACGCCCATATAGCGATCGCCTTTGAGCACGACCATGGTCGTGCGGCCGTCAGTCATGAGCTGCGCATTTGCCTGCTCCTGCTCGGTCGGTAGTTTGGCGCCACCGAACTCCGAGAAGAACACGGGTTTTGCGACATAGACCGTCTCGCCATCGACTGTGGCTTGAATACCCCTGCCAGTAATGCTCTTGACATCCTGGGCCGCGGGTAGCGCTGCTTCTGCTCCCAAGCGTTCCTGCGCACCTTCTACCAATGCGGACGCGAGCGGATGATCGCTATGGGATTCGACGGCCGCCACCAAAGCCAGCAACTCCGTTTCGGTGACACCGGTTGCCGGCACGACGTCGGTAAGTTTGGGCTTGCCCTCGGTCAGTGTGCCGGTTTTGTCGAACGCGATGGAGGTCAGCGTCCCGAGATTCTCAAGGGGGCCACCGCCCTTTACAAGCACGCCACTGCGCCCTGCGCGTGCCACACCGGAAAGTACGGCGCTGGGGACCGAGATGGCGAGAGCGCATGGGCTGGCCGCAACGAGCACTGCCATCGCACGGTAGAAACTTTCGCTGAATGGTTCGTCTACGATCACAAAGGCGAACATCAGCAGTGCAACGAAGCCCAGCACCGAAGGCACGAAGATACGCTCGAATTTGTCGGTAAATTGCTGGGTGGGTGAACGTTGTGCTTCCGCTTCGGCCACCATCTGCACCACGCGCGCCATGACAGATTGTTTTGCCAGGCGCGCGACCATCACCTCGATCGCGCCGGCGCCATTGATTGTTCCCGCAAATACGCGGTTGTTCGCGGCAACCTTGTCGAATGCCGCAATGGCAGCACTGGCGTCGTCGACCGGCTGTTTATCGACGGGGACACTTTCACCAGTCACCGGCGCTTGATCCACGCTGGTCGTCCCTTTTATCACAACGCCGTCGGCCGGCATTCTTTCATTCGGCTTTACTAAGACAATATCACCCGGCTGGAGCGTCTCGACACCAACTACCTCGGTGCGATCGTCTCGCCTCACTGTGGCGGTTTCCGGGGCTAATTTAGCGAGCGCCTCGATGGCTCTGCGCGCGCGCCCCATCGCAAAATGTTCAAGCGCATGGCCGAGGCTAAACAGGAACAGGAGCAGCGCGCCTTCGGCCCATTCCCCAAGCGCTGCGGCGCCGGCGGCTGCAACCAGCATGAGGGTATCAATCTCAAAGCGGCGTGCGATGAGGTTCTGGATTGCTTCTTTGGTGGTGAAGAAGCCGCCAAAGAAGTATGCGCCAATGAACAGACACAGTGCCAGCCACCCAGGTCCATACTGGTATTTCTCTACTAGCCAACCTGCGAGCAAAAGTGCTCCCGTCAGCCCAACGAAAACCAGTTCTGCCTTTTCGCCCAGAAAGCCGTCGTGATTGTGTTCTTTGCTGGCGCCATCACCTTTCTCATGGCTATGGTCGTGACCGTCCTTATCGTCGTGTTTCATCTGCACTCCTTCATCTAATCAAATTGGTGTGTTCGCATCACGTCGAGCGTGGCTGCGCGATTGCAATTCAAATGAGTGTGGAGCGATCAGGTCGCAAGGGACCTTCGGGGATGTGAGATGTGTAGTGTACCGCGGCGGCAGGGGCGAGAATTTCACCAGGAGTGAATCCCCAAACATCTGATTGCTGACTAAATAATGCGGAACCCGCCCCATGGCAAGCGCCACAATCGGGATGTGATTTCGCTGACTTTACGCTCGATTGACTCTTCTCGGCTCCATCCTGATGTTGGTGGACGTGATGACCGAAGTGGATGGCCGAACGCCCTGATTCGTGCTGACAATAGTCCCCCGCAGCAGCCCAGGAGAACTGGAACGGCACGATTATGAGAAGGAAAATCACCAGTATTCGTCGCATGAGGCAATAGTAGCATGATGCCAAATTGGAAGACTGTACGGCAGTTCTCGCTCACGCACTATGGCAAGATTGCCTTTAGGTAAAGGCTGTATGAATCGCTAACTATCAAGCGAAGACTGTTGGATCTGATAAAAATTTTGTGCGCGCAACAAATTCAAATGTATTCATCATGATATACTGCCGCCATGGTCCGTCGAACTCTCATCATGCTCATCACCTTACTCGCGCTGCAGTTTAGCTGGAGCGTGGTGTCGGTCTATTGCACGCATGAGACGGGCCGAGCAGCCAATCACTTCGGCCATCACCCTGATGGTAACTCCGCAGATGATGTTGCCTCGCTGCTGAAAGAAAAGCCATCGGACACGAAGAAATCGTCGGTGCATTCGCATTGTTCTTCTTGCGCTCACGGTACTTTGTCGATCGACAGCTTCGAAGGTATGTCGCATCCGCAAGTCGCTGAAATCGCTCCGGTGTCTATCGATATCATCCTTTCTTCTTACTACGTTGCTCCTCCAGAGCGCCCTCAGTGGGTAGTCGCCGCTTAACTCCGGCGGTTAGTGTAGTTCGTCTCATAGTTATGTAACTTTTGCCAGTCACTTGGCAGGTTGCTGCACGCCGTCGGATTTCTTCGTTTCTTAATTTCGGAGTTATCCATGCAATCCAAACGTTTAGTTATGGGTGCGGCTGTACTATTGGCGCAGCTCATCCCATTTAGTGCCCAGGCAGTTGGGCAGCAATCCACTGCGTTTACTGTTGGTCAGCAGGCCAAGTCAGTAGATGCTAGCAGTGCCCCTTTAACATTAGAGCAAGCCATCGCCATGGCTTTGGCAACGAGCCCTGAACTGCGTTCGGCCGCGCAAAGTGTGGCGATCGCAGAAGGTGCGCGCGTTCAGGCCGGCTTGTTCCCCAATCCAGAGATTTCCCTGCTGCGTGAGGGCATGTCCTCGACCAGCGGCCGTACCGATACCTATCAGTTGAGCCAAGCGCTTGAGCTGGGCGGGAAACGTGGCGCACGCATCAAGCTGGCGGACCAGGATCGTGCTCTGGCGCTGGGCGATGTCACCATCGGCAAGGCCGATCTGCGCGCCGATGTGATTGCTGCCTATTTGGAGGCACTCACGGCTCAAGAGCATGTGGCGCTGGCCAAAGAGTCGCTGAGCCTCGCCGGAAGCGCTACTAACGCCGCTGGCCGCCGCGTCGCCGCCGGTAAGATATCTCCACTGGAAAAAACCCGTTCCAGCGTTGCCGAGGCAGGAGCGCGCCTTGAACTGTCGCAAGCGGTCGCTGACGCGGCACTGGCCAAACGACGCCTGTCAGCCCTTTGGGGTAGCACCCAGCCTGAGGAGCGCCCTTTGCAGACGCCCGATATCGATCTGGCCGCAATTCCTTCGCTGGCAGACCTGCAGTCGCGCCTGGAGTCGTCGCCGCAGATGCAACGAGCAAGAATGCAGATCGCGCGCCAAGAGGCACAGGTCAATCTTGCGAAGGCCGATCGCATTCCCGATGTCACCGTGACGCTGGGCCAGAAGAAGGACCGCCTGACCAACGTCTCGCAGACCGTAGTGGGTCTTGCTATTCCTCTTCCACTGTTCAATCGCAACCAAGGCAATCTGCTGTCCGCCCTGCGCAGCGTCGATAAGGCAAAGACGGATGCCGAGGTCGAATACCTGCGAGCGACACAGGCGATCGCCGACGCGCATCAGCGTGCATCCGTTGCACAGGAGCAGATCGACAGCATGCGTAGCGAAATCCTCCCAGCTGCGCAAAGCGCCTTTGATGCGGCTGTGACCGGCTTCGAGCTGGGTAAGTTCGGCTTCATCGATGTGCTAGATGCACAGCGCACGCTGTTCCAGAGCCGTGCGCAATATCTGAGCGCGCTTTCGGCTCGCTATCGCTCCCTCGCCGACCTGCAACGCTACACCGCCGTGGATGAAAACGCAGGCTCCATACCGACCTACAGGAATGCAAAATGAATTTCAATACTGATAAACAATCTAAGAAGTCTGCGCTGGTCATCGTGCTGATCGGCGTCGTGCTGGCCGCAACCATCATGTTCTGGAAAAAGGACAGCGGTGGTGGCGCCGCTACGGAAGCTCCACGCGCGGAAGAAGGTAAGGAAGGCGGCCATGCTGAGAAAGAAGGTGGTCATGCCGAGAAGGAAGGCGGCAAGGAAGAAGACCACGGTGAAGAAGGTATTCTCAAAATGGATGCCCAGCAAATCCAGACCGCTGGTATTACTGTCGCGAAGGCCGCACCAGCAGCGATGGGCAATGTGGTTCAGTTGCCAGGTGAAGTCCGCTTCAATGAGGATCTGACGGCACACATCGTACCGCGCACGCCAGGCGTGGCCGAGTCGGTATCTGCCGACCTTGGCCAAACTGTCACAAAAGGCCAGGTGCTCGCCGTGATTTCCAGCCCTGCGCTGGCAGACCTGCGTAGTGCTTCGCTCGCAGCACAGAAACGCCTGGGCCTGGCTCAGATTACTTTCCAGCGGGAGAAAAAGCTTTGGGAAGACAAAATCTCGGCCGAGCAAGATTATCTTCAAGCGCAAGCTGCCTTGCGCGAAGCTGAGATCGAAGCCCAGAGCGCGAAGTCCAAGCTTTCCGCATTGGGTGCCGGTGACACTGACGGCGCCATCAACCGTTATGTGCTGCGCGCGCCATTCAATGGTGTAGTGGTCGAGAAGCATATCGCTCAAGGCGAAGCTGTGAAAGAAGACGCCAATGTGTTCCTGCTGTCGGATCTGTCGAGCGTTTGGGTTGAGATCGTCGTGACGCCAAAAGATCTTGAAACGGTGCGTGTTGGCGAGACGGTTCGCATTACTTCTGCGGCCAACGATACCAGCGCAACCGGCAAAGTGAGCTACGTGGGCAATCTGCTCGGTGAGCAAACCCGTACCGCCAAGGCACGTGTGGTCATCACCAATCCAAAACTGGCATGGCGCCCAGGTCTGTTTGTCAACGCAGCGGTAGTGCGTGGCGAGAAGAACGTTCCAGTTGCAGTCGCAGCTGATGCAGTGCAGACGGTCGAAGGAAAAACGGTGGTGTTCGTCAAGGTCGACAAAGGCTTCAAGATGCAGCCCGTCAAGACCGGTGATAACGACGGCAAACTGGTGGAGATCGTTGATGGTCTGTCCGCCGGCGCCGTATATGCCGCAACGAGCAGCTATGTCTTAAAAGCCGAACAGGGCAAAGGCACTGCAGGCCACGACCACTGATCGAGGAACCAGATATGTTTGAACGCATCATACAATTTGCCATCGGCCAGCGATGGTTGATCATGCTTGCCGTGATCGCCATGGCCGCCATTGGCGTCTACAGCTATCAGAAGCTGCCGATCGACGCCGTACCGGACATTACCAACGTACAGGTACAGATCAACACTAGTGCCAGCGGATATTCTCCGCTGGAAGTTGAGCAGCGCGTTACCTTCCCGATTGAGACGGTGATGTCGGGGCTGCCCAATCTTCAACAGACCCGTTCGCTGTCGCGTTACGGCCTGTCACAGGTAACAGTGATCTTTAAAGATGGCACCGATATCTACTTCGCGCGCCAACTGGTCAATCAGCGTATTCAGGAGGCGAAGGACAACCTGCCGCAAGGCGTTGTACCAATGATGGGCCCGATTTCGACCGGCCTGGGTGAAATTTACCTCTGGACTGTCGAGAGCGAACCAAATGCGAAAAAGCCGGACGGTACCCCGTACACGCCGACCGACCTGCGCGAGATCCAGGACTGGATTATCAAGCCGCAGTTGCGTCAGGTACCTGGCGTGACGGAGATTAACTCCATCGGCGGCTTTGCCAAGGAATATCACATCACCCCTGACCCGGTGAAGCTGAGCTCCTACGGGCTGACCCTGAAAGACGTTGTTGCAGCAATCGACCGCAACAACAATAATGTCGGCGCTGGCTACATCGAGCGTAAGGGCGAGCAATTCCTGATCCGCGCGCCTGGTCAGGTTCGCACACTGGAAGACATCCGCAACACCATCCTCAATAATGTGCAGGGTGTGCCGATTCGTGTCCGTGACGTAGCGGAAGTGGCCATCGGCCGTGAACTGCGTACCGGCGCCGCAACGGAAAACGGTCGTGAAGTCGTGCTTGGCACGGTCTTCATGCTGATCGGTGAAAACAGCCGCGTTGTATCGCAGGCTGTGGCCAAGAAGATGGTCGAGGTTAACCGCACGCTGCCAGCTGGCGTGAAAGCTGTGCCTGTTTATGACCGTACCGTGCTGGTCGATAAGGCCATCAACACCGTCAAGAAGAATCTGCTGGAAGGCGCGATCCTGGTGATCGTCATCCTGTTCCTGTTCCTCGGTAATATTCGTGCGGCGATCATCACCGCGATGGTCATTCCATTGGCGATGCTCTTTACCTTTACCGGTATGGTGCAATACAAGGTCAGTGCCAATCTGATGAGTCTTGGTGCGCTGGACTTCGGTATCATCATTGACGGCGCCGTTGTGATCGTTGAAAACTGCGTTCGTCGTCTTGCACATGCTCAAGAACATCTGAAACGTCAGCTGACCCTGCGTGAGCGCTTTGACGAAGTGTTTGGTGCTGCGCAAGAAGCGCGCCGTCCACTGCTGTTCGGTCAATTGATCATTATGGTGGTGTACCTGCCGATCTTCGCCCTGACCGGCGTTGAAGGCAAGATGTTCCACCCTATGGCGTTCGCCGTTGTCGCAGCGCTCTTGGGCGCCATGATTCTGTCGATGACCTTCATTCCTGCCGCTGTTGCCCTGTTCATTGGCAAACGCGTAGCGGAAAAAGAGAATCGTCTGATGGTCTGGGCGAAGAATGCCTACGAGCCACTGCTGGGAAAAGTGATGCGTAACGGCGCCACGGTGTTGACCGCTTCCGCAGTTCTGATCGTACTGTGCGGTTTGCTTGCTACCCGTATGGGTAGTGAGTTCATTCCTAACCTCAACGAAGGCGATATCGCCATCCAGGCGCTGCGCATTCCTGGTACCAGCCTTACCCAGTCGCTGGAGATGCAGAAACGTCTGGAAGCTGGTCTGAAAGCCAAGTTCCCGGAAATTGACCGCGTCTTCGCCCGTACTGGTACTGCTGAGATCGCGTCGGACCCGATGCCACCGAATATTTCGGACGGCTACATCATGTTCAAGCCTGAAGCGGAGTGGCCCAAGCCGAAGAAAACCCGAGACGAATTGGTCGCGGCAATCAAGGAAGAGGCAGACAAATACGTGGGTAACGCCTACGAATTCTCGCAGCCAATTCAGCTGCGCTTCAACGAACTCATTTCCGGCGTGCGTAGCGACGTAGCGGTGAAAGTCTACGGCGACGACATGGACGTGCTGGCCAAAACCGGCCAGGAGATTGCTGAGGTCCTGCAGCGCATACCTGGTGCAACCGAGGTGAAGGTTGAGCAAACCGGCGGCCTGCCGATGCTCACTGTCAAAATCGACCGTGAGAAGACCGCACGCTACGGCCTGAACATCGGTGATGTACAGGACGCGCTCGCAATTGCCACGGGTGGCCGTGAAGCCGGCATCATGTTCGAGGGCGATCGTCGTTTCGAGATACTTGTGCGTATGCCTGAAATCATGCGTAGCGATTTGGATGCATTGCGTCGCCTGCCGATTTCGTTGCCAGTACCTGCGGGTTCTGCAACGTCATTCATTCCACTCGGTGAAGTGGCAACGTTGGAATTTGCGCCTGGTCCAAACCAGATCAGCCGCGAGAACGGCAAGCGCCGCATCGTCATTAGCGCCAACGTATCCGGCCGCGACATTGGTAGCTTTGTTCCCGATGCTGAGCAAGCTATCACAAAAAGTGTGAAGATCCCAACAGGTTACTGGATCAGTTGGGGCGGAACGTTTGAGCAACTGCAGTCGGCTACGCAGCGCTTGCAGATCGTTGTACCTTTAGCGCTCTTCCTGGTGTTCACGCTGCTGTTTGTCATGTTCAACAACGCGAAAGATGGTTTCCTGGTGTTCACGGGGATTCCGTTTGCGCTGACTGGCGGCATTATCGCTCTGTCGATGCGAGGTATTCCGATGTCGATCTCGGCAGCGGTTGGTTTCATCGCGTTGTCAGGCGTGGCTGTGCTCAACGGCCTGGTGATGATCTCGTACATTCGGTCCCTGCGTGAGGAAGGCATGGGCTTGGATCAAGCCGTGACCGTCGGCGCGCTGACTCGCCTTCGTCCAGTCTTGATGACCGCGTTGGTCGCCTCTCTGGGCTTCGTGCCGATGGCGCTGGCCACCGGTACCGGCGCCGAAGTACAGCGTCCACTGGCAACGGTTGTTATCGGCGGTATCTTGTCGTCGACCGCATTGACCTTGCTGGTACTCCCTCTGCTGTACCGCCTCATGCACCGCAACGACGAAGTGAAGGAGCCCGTCGCAGATGACGCACAGCCAGCTCACTAACTCAATCTAATCCACTACGCATAGCGGCCGACAACTGTCGGCCAGCTCTCCCGGCTCGCTGAAAAGCGAGCTGGCGGGGCTCTTCACGCCTAAAAAATGTGCCATCAAGCGAGGATATTCATCATGACACCTGAATCAACACACGAGCAGCTTCAGACATACCTCATCTACGGCTCAATTTTGATGCTTCTGGTATTGGGCGGCTTCATCTTGTGGCTGAACTACAGCTACAAGCGGCGGCTCAAGAAACATCGAAAGCCGCACTTGGAACTGGTCAGCCCTCCGGCTAAACCTCATGGTCACCGGCGCCACAATAAACATAGAAAGTGAGGGGCTGCGATGAGTTCTAATCACGCAAACGACGTCACCGAAGGGAAAAGCGAGCGTCCCCTTTGGATTGCTCTGATACTGACCACCACCTTTCTGATCGCCGAAGTAGTGGGTGGTGTGCTGACGAACAGCTTGGCATTGATCTCTGATGCCGCCCATATGTTCACCGACTCCGCGGCATTAGCGGTGTCCCTGGTGGCAATTCGTATTGGTAGACGTGCGGCCGACAGCTTGCGTACCTTTGGGTATTACCGCTTCGAAATTCTGGCTGCGGCATTCAACGCGGTGCTGCTGTTTCTTGTGGCGATGTACATCCTGTACGAAGCCTATCAGCGGCTCAATAATCCACCGGAGATTCAGACCGGCGCGATGCTAGTTGTGGCAACACTAGGCCTTATTATCAATCTCATCAGCATGCGTCTGCTCACTGGTGACAAAGATAAAAGTCTCAATGTCAAAGGGGCCTATCTGGAGGTTTGGAGCGACATGCTTGGCTCGGTTGGTGTTATCGCGGGCGCCATCATTATTCGTTTTACGGGCTGGCCATGGGTCGACTCAGCCATCGCGGTGCTGATCGGTTTGTGGGTGCTGCCGCGAACCTGGACGTTGCTCAAGGAATCCTTGAACGTCCTGCTGGAAGGCGTTCCGGAAGGATTGAATCTCGTTGAGATATCCGACACATTGGCACAAATTAATTGCGTATCCAGCGTCCATGAACTTCACGTATGGGCAATCACGAGTGGAAAAGCCAGCTTAACTGCGCACGTGGTCACTGAGTTGGCAACACCTGGCCAGTACGTATTACTGCGCAAGATACGCGAGACGATGGCGGAAAAGTTCGACATCCATCATGTGACGATTCAGTTTGAGGCCACACCCTGCGTCGACGCCGGCGCCCATAGCTTTGGACCGCAGGCATCTCAGTCTGGGAGTGCGAAATGAACTCGCAATCTAACGTGAAGTTCAGTGGTCGAGACCGCTGTCGCCAGGCCGTTGTCGTGTTGGGAGGCCATGATGGTTGACCAATCTGATAGCAAATCCGAGCACGACGAAACGGATATGACGGAGATGCTCAACGAATTACGCATCTTGCTTCCTGGCGCGCAGCTGCTAAACGGATTCCTCATTACTTTGCCATTTAACTCCGGATTCCAGCAGATTGTTCAGGTGGAAAAATGGGTTTTTATGGCGACGTTTCTCTGTTCGCTATCGAGCCTGATCCTATTCACCACGCCTGCAGTTCAGCATCGCGTGCTCAGGCCGCTGGATGATCGGGAGAAGTTCAAGAATGGCGCGAGCAAGCAAATGCTCGTTGGTGCGATGTTCCTGTCTCTGGCGCTAGTCCTTTGTGCCAACTTGGTAACGGCCGAAGTCGTAGGCCATCCACTCGGCGCTGGAGTAGCAGCGCTTGTTTCGTCAATGATCCTGGCGCTGTGGTGGGTGTCTCCATGGTGGCGTCGTCGAACGCGCAAGAAGGCCAATACCTAGCAACTCATCAACCCATCGGTCTTTCGACTGACCGATGGTTTCACATCACGGTCTTTATTCTTTTCAGGAGAACGAAATGGACAGTTTGAAAGGCACCGGCACAAAAGCGGTTGCAGGTCAGGCCAACGATGAATTCTGGGAGAAAGCGCTGAAAATCTCGGAGCAACGACTCACCGTGTTGGCATCGAATATCGCCAATGCGGACACGCCCAACTACAAGGCGCGAGATATCGATTTCAGGACATCGCTGCAGCAAGCGCTTGCTGCTAATTCTGGAACGGTGGCCAAGGTGAAGGTCTCTGGGACAAAAAACAAAGAGGCCCCCTTCGTGGCAACGCTGCTTTATCGGATACCTAGTCAAGGTGCACTGGACGGCAATACCGTCGAAATGGATACCGAGCGATCTGCCTTTACCGATCAAGCGATCAGGCATGAATTCCTGACGCAACAGGCGCTCGACGAATACAAGGAAATTAGCACGCTGTTTAAGTCCATGACTGGATAACGCTTGAAGGAGAACGAAAATGAAACTGAGAAATATGCTGTGCGCGCTGTTGATGCTGATTGCGGTCGCAGGTTGTAGCATCAACCGTCCCGACGATCTCGGGACGCAGGTTGGTATTGTCACCGAAATTATGCCTGCTCAGGCCGAACCTGATATCAATACCAGCTGTCGTGTTGAGATGACGCCTGAAAAGCGTGCTGCGGGGCGCTATGTGGAACTTCAATTCCATACCTATCGACTGGTCCGCTACACCTATGCCTTTGTTCCAACTACGATGGAATTGGAGAAGGGAGATAAGGTCGTGGTAAAGCATCCCTATTGCGTAGGATCGCACAGCCCTGAAATTGTCGGCTTTTCAGCTAAGTAATGCTCGCACTGTCGCCCCCATGACCGACTTCTTCCCTAATGCCAGCGGGCGAGCGATTGCTGCAGCCGCGATTACCGCCGCACTAGCTATTACCGCCATGTTCATCGTCGCGGGCCACTCGGACCGCCGCATCATCCAAATGCTGCTGCTGGCTGTGCCGGCATTCGCTACACTCTTTATACGGATTAGCAACCCTGCCTGGCGTGCTGTACGAGCCGTTATCGTTTGGATGATTGGGATGGCGTTTATTGCTGACGGCGCCACGCGGTTCTATCTGGAGCTGCTGTACCAGGCGCCGCCAGATAGCTCGGTGGTATTGACCGCTATAGCCAATGCAAGCGCGAGCGAAACTTCGGAATACCTCCAAACGTCGTGGCGGCCGCTCGCCACTGCTGTTGCATCCCTGGTCGTTGCCGGATCGTTGCTTGCCCTTGCTATCTATACTGCCACGCAGGCGACAGTCATGTATGACGAGCCAACGCCTGCGAAAAGCTACGGTCGTGCAGTCAAGTTCATCCTTGTTCTAGCGCTTCTGATTTGTGGCCTAGCATACTTGAGTAAGCCTTGGCGTCGACTGCATCCAGTCGTTTATTGGTCTAACTGGCATGCCGCAGTGAGTGCTCTGAGGGAAAGCTGGTTAGATCAGGAAGTCGCGATTGTTAACGCGTTGCGAGAGGCGCGCAAGATTGGTCCAACGCTATCGTTCGAAGGTCGATCAACTGTGGTGCTGGTCATTGCTGACAGCATCAATCGCGATAACCTCGGCATTTATGGTTATGCACGTGATACGACGCCGCGTCTGCAACAGCGCAAAGCGATGCTGGGCGAACAGCTTGTGGTGATGCGCAATGCTTGGTCGTCAGAGGCATCCACTGTCCCTTCCGTGAATAGCATTTTCCATTCTCCGGATACCTCCGACGAAAAAGGACCGCACATGGTGGCGCTGGCGCGTGCGGCCGGATACAAGGTCTGGTGGATCAGCAACCAGGCCGACACTGCGATTGAATATCAGCACGCTCGCTTGGCAGATCACTTTTTGATGATCAACCGTACACCAGGCCGTAACTCACGCTTACTTGATGACGAGACTCTGGCCCCGCTCAAGCGTGCTCTCGCCGACGCGAGCCCCCGTAAATTGGTCATTGTGCATTTGATGGGGGCACATCCTCACTACAGCCTGCGATATCCAGCGGCAGCCAATCCATACGACGATCAACCAGACAAAGTCGATCGAGACATGCGTGCGCAAGGTAAGCCCCGCTGGGTAAGGGAATTTCGCGAGGAATATGACGCAGCAGTCCTTTTTCATGACAAGGTTGTGTCCGCATCGCTTGACCTGACTCGGTCGTATGGCGAGCCAAACGATTACCGAGCGTGGATGTATCTTTCCGATCATGGCCAGGAAGTGGGGCATAGTACGCATCGGGTTGGACATAGTCCGTCGACGCCGGCCGGCTATCGGATTCCGACCCTGTTCTGGCAAAGCAATCCACGTACAGTGCTACCTCAAGAGTTGCAAGCGCGTCCGTTTCGCGCTGATTGGAGTGACATGACGTTGACTCACCTGCTCGGCATCAAATGGAGCGGATATCGATCTACCGAGGATGTGTTGAGCGCTGACTACATCTGGCGTAATCCTACTTTGCCTTTGTCAATTTCCTCGTTCAGCCAATAACGGATAAAACAGATTCCTGATTTGATCGGCTTGCTAATAATCGGTTACAGCGCTAACAAACATACTAGCGGCGTTTTGATGTACAGAGATATGTGCCTTATGATTGATGTTGTTTGCGAACGGCTGGTAAATTAAATAGGACGCTTCATGCCGAGGTGCGTCGGTTTGAAACCAAGCCCCTCATAGAAGCGTGCAGCGTCCTCTCGCCGTATGTCGGTAGTGAGTTGAACCAATGCACATTGTGCCTGCTTACTCAGCTCAAAAGCCTCGTGAAACAGGTGTTTGCCGATTCCTTTTCCGCGTGCATTGGCTTTTACTCGTACTGACTCGATCTGGGCTCGCTTCGCGCCTTGGTGAGACAGCCCAGGTATAAATGTAAGTTGAAGCATTCCAACTATTTCATCTGCCAGCATTGCTAGCAATACCTGGTTTCCATCTTGGGCGCGAATATCGTAAAACGCGGACTCGTACTTGGCATATGCTGCGGCATCCAGGCTTTCTCGTTGAGACCCAAGAATGTCCTCATTCAACAGAGAGAGCATGGCCGGTAAGTCTTCCACGACGGCGGAGCGAAAAGTTAATTTGGAGCGGATGAGGTCCATTCGATCCCCTTTCTAAGTTAGATTTAGCAATAGATGGGCGCTCTTGGCATGTACTACATCTTGTATCTTGACGGGGATATCATCGACGGGAAGTACGGTCACGTAAGAGACGCAATCCATTAGCGACGACTAACAAGCTTGCCCCCATGTCAGCGAAGACGGCCATCCAGAGAGTTGCCTCACCGCGTAGGGCCATGATGAGAAAGACGAGTTTGATACCGAGCGCAAAAGTAATGTTTTGAATCAGTACCGCGCGTGTTCGTGCGCTGAGACGGACGAACTCAGGTATCTTGCGCAAATCGTCGTCCATCAACGCGACGTCGGCGGTCTCCAGTGCTGTGTCGGTGCCGATGACGCCCATGGCAAAGCCAATATCGGCGCGAGCGAGTGCCGGCGCGTCATTGACGCCATCACCGACCATGCCGACGTAGCCGTGCTGCTTGACGAGATCGCTAACGGCCGCCAGCTTGTCCTCAGGCAGCAGATCGCCGCGCGCATCGGTCATGTGGAGTTGGCGCCCGATTGCTTGTGCGGTTTGGGTATTATCGCCGCTGAGCATGGTCACGCTGATACCCATTGATCTGAGCTGGTCTATAGCTTCTACGCTGTTTGGCCGAAGTGTGTCCGCTACTGAGGCGATCAACATTGAGCCTTGTGCACTCGCCAGCACCACGGTGCTTTTCCCATCATTAGCCAGGTTGGCTAAGGTATCACTCAATCCACTATCTGCCAGACCGAGTTCCGCTATCCAGCGTCCGCTGCCAAGATAGAATTGCATTCCATTTACCATGCCTTGCACGCCGCGCCCTGGTGTGGCCTTGAAGGCTTCGACCTCCAGCAGCGACTGCGTTGGCCATTGCGAGCACCAACGATCTGTTACTGCCATTGATACCGGATGGTCTGAACGAGCCGCGAGGCTGGCGGCTATCGATGCTGCAGAATTGGCGTCGCCGTCTAGCGTGATCAAGTCTGTGACGCTTGGTTCGCCCACAGTAACGGTGCCTGTTTTGTCTACCGCGATCGCGCGCAGGTTGCGGCCGTTCTCTAAATACACACCGCCTTTAATCAATATGCCACGTCGCGCGGCCGCAGTCAGGCCACTAACGACCGTCACCGGCGTCGATATCACCAGAGCGCACGGACAGGCGATCACGAGCAGGACGAGCGCCTTGTAGACCCAAGGTGCAACTTCGGCGCCCAAGAGCAACGGCGGAACAATTGCCACCAGTATCGCAAGGGCCACGACCACAGGAATATAGTAACGTGCGAACTGGTCGACGAAACGCTGGGTCGGCGCCCGTTCGCTTTGTGCCTGTTGTACGCGCTGAACGATGCGTGAGAGCGTGGAGTTAGCCTGCCGCGCAGTTACCTCGAATTCGAACTCTCCGTTGGCATTGACCGTGCCAGCATAAACCGGGTCACCAGGTTGCTTAGCCACAGGAAGGCTTTCGCCGGTAATTGGCGCCTGATCTATGTTGGTTTCACCAACCAGAATCACGCCGTCTAGTGGAATGCGCTCACCCGGGCGTACACGTACAACCGCGCCAACTTTGACATCCGCAGCTGGCAATCCTTTCCAACTTCCGTTTCCAAGACGTGTGGTCGCGATTTCCGGTGTCATCGCCATCAGGCTGCCAATCGCCTCGCGTGCCCGGTCCAGCGATTTTCCTTCGACCAGTTCTGCAACAGCAAATAGGAAAATGACGACTGCCGCTTCAGGCCATTGGCCGATCGCAGCGGCACCGATCACTGCAAGCGACATCAGGAAATTCATATTGAGCGAAAAGTGACGTAGCGCAGTCCAGCCCTTTTTCAGGGGCTCTCGCCCACCGACCAAAATTGCTAGTAAAGCGAGCGTGATCACCGGCCAGGATGAGTCGTCGCCCGAGTACCAGGAAATCGCCTCAGCGCCGACTGCGGCGGTCCCTGATATCGCCATAGTGACCCACGTCCCCGGGGAACTGTTTCTCTTGACCTCAGGCTTGTTGATCTCATGGTTTGGTGCCAGGGAGTCCGCCTTCACCTGCGGTCCCATTTTGAGGTCGTTCAGCAATGCAAGCACAGGTGCTACAGATGGAAGGCTATGTCTGACCAGAAGCTCGCGCTGGAAGAGGTTGAACTGTAGTGACGCAATGCCACGCAGGCCGCTTAGTCGGTCACGGATTATCCGCTCTTCAGTCGGACAGCACATATTCTCGATCAAAAATACGGCTTGGTGCGGTGCCGCGTTTTCGCGAGGGGATGTAGTGGGGGCGCTCGGCTTTTCGCCCGCGCAGCTTTTATCGTTGCAGCAGCTCATGCTTGTCCTTAATCGGTAATTAGCTCCATTTAAAACCTTGAAGCCACTATAAGGTCAAGCAAAAACCCGTCAGTAATTGGAGGTTAGCGCTGGGGGTGGAGCGCATCGATGATGCGGCACTCGGCTACGCGCCCTCCTTGGCAAGAGGTAAGCAGTTCGCTGAGTATATTTTTCAGCGCAGTGAGTTCCGCTATTTTCTGCTCGACAGTGCGCAGATGCTCTCCGGTCATTGCCATCACCTCACAACAGTCTGCATCGCGTTGGTCTGAGAACAAAAGCAGGCTGCGTATCTGGTCAATGGTAAATCCGATATCACGTGCACGTTTTACGAAAATCAGGCGGGCCAGATCATTGTCATCATATTGACGATAGTTGCCCGGTGTGCGCGTAGGAGCAGCCAATAAGGCGATTTTTTCGTAGTAGCGTATTGTCGCTGCTGGCATGTCTGCGGCAACAGCCAGTTGACCGATCGTAAATGAATTTGACATTGTGCCTGACCTTAAAGTTACTCTAATGTTTATAGAGGCTGCTTATCAATCCGTCAAGCGTCTCCGAAAATCTTAACAAAGGTTCGCCAGCCGCGTTTATTGCGGTGGGAAGATGTTCGGCGGTACATTAGCAGCGCCTAGCGATACAAAGAAAGGAACAACTATGTTTAACTTCCTGGTGACTGGTGCGGACATCTCTTCGCCGCGGGGTATGGTCGCATTGGGGGCGGACCGTGTTTTTAATTATACGAGTGCCGATATAGAGGAGAAGTATGCTCCCGGAGGCTTGCTTGACCGGGCTGCTCTGATGTCGATGCCATTGGTTATCACGAACGAATCCAGTAGCGACCCTGATTTCCAGGCTTTTGCTCGGGTTGGCACGATCACTAAGATCACACGCGGCCATTCGGAGTACCACATTGAGTACACGCTCGATTCTGACATCCCTCCGATTGCCAATGATGTCCTTGAGTCGCTCGCCCCACAACTGAACTTCGTACTTCGTGGAAAGCAATTCTGGGGCGATTTTCACACCAATCATTGGGCAGTAAAAGACGCTGATCTTTTTCGCGTTTTGTACACTGAAGGTTTGGGGTATCGGCAGCCGACAGTCTTTACCTTACCCCGAGGATCAGTCGATCCAAATCTGGTGTCGGTGATGATGCCATTCGATGGCGGGTTTAATGGGGTCTTTGCTGCGCTGGAAAGTGCGGGAAGTGCCGCCGGCCTGCGATGCCTACGTGCCGACAAAATCTGGGAGCACCATGTACTTATCGAAGATGTTGTGAAGCTTATCGCGAGTGCGAGAGTTGTGATCTGCGATCTGACCGGCAAGAACGCGAACGTTTTTTATGAAGCTGGTATCGCGCATGCGCTGGGGCAGGATGTCATCCTGATTGCACAACATGAGAGCGATATTCCTTTCGACCTTCGCCATATCCGCTACGTTAAATATCTTAATAATGAAGAAGGTTTGAGGGTGTTGGCGGAAAGCGTAGGAAAGCGGTTGCAAAGCCTGGTCAGTAAATGCCCCAGGATTGCATAGTCTGATATAAAGCTGGACATCAACTGGTACTGTTTGGCGGTCTTCTTCGGAAGCCGGCGGAAGCGCCGGCTTTGACTCGTGTGAGCCTGTCAGAATTTTAGTGTGAATCCGGGGTCATGAAATAATACCGAAAGGGATTGTCCATGACCGACGTAATGACCACTAAGAAGCCAAAAACCAAGAAGCAGTACCCGTTTCCCGTTGAACTGATCGACCAGTTGCTGGCGCAGGTCGAGAACAAGGATGCCGAATCGATTCTCGGGGAGTCAGGCCTGGCCGGCCAGCTCAAAAAGATGCTGGCGGAACGCATGCTGACTGCCGAATTGACCCACCACCTCGCCACCGAAGGCGACTCCAAGAACCACCGTAACGGCAAGAGCCGCAAAACCGTTCTGGCACCGGGCGGCGAGCTGGAACTGGAGATACCGCGTGATCGTCTTTCGAGCTTTGAGCCAAAGCTGGTCGCCAAGCACCAGCGCCGCATGCCGGGCTTCGATGACCATGTTATTGGCATGTATGCACGCGGCATGACGGTCCGTGAGATTCAGGCGCATTTGCTGGAACTGTATGGCACTGAAGTGTCGCCAGACCTGATCTCGACCATCACCGACGAGGTCATGGACGAAGTGACGCAATGGCAGCTGCGGCCGCTGGAAACGATGTACCCGATCGTTTATTTCGATGCGCTGCGGCTGAAGATTCGTGACGAGGGAACCGTCAAGAACAAGGCCGTGTATTTGGCGCTGGGCATTCGCGCCGATGGTCGCAAGGAAGTGCTTGGCCTATGGATCGAACAAACCGAAGGCGCCAAGTTCTGGCTGAAGGTCTTCAACGAGCTGCGCAACCGCGGGCTGGAGGACATTCTGATCGCGGTTGTGGATGGTCTGCGCGGCTTCCCAGAGGCGATTGAGGCGGTGTTCCCGCAGGCGCAGATCCAGACCTGCATCGTGCACCTGATCCGAAACTCGATGACGCTGGCGTCCTGGAAGGACCGTAAGGAACTCGCCGCCGCGCTCAAGCCGGTCTACCAGGCTGCTAACGCCGACGCGGCAGCAGCGGCGCTAGATGCCTTTGCTGAGGGGCCATGGGGTCTGCGCTTCCCGACAGTGTCGGCGATGTGGCGACGCCAATGGGAGCAGGTGATTCCGTTCTTCTCCTACCCACACGAGGTACGATCAATCATCTACACCACGAATGCTATTGAGAGCTTGCATATGCGTTTGCGGAAGATCGTGAAGAACCGTGGCCACTTCCCGAGCGACGAGGCGGCGACCAAATTGCTGTACCTGGCCTTGCGCAATATCGAAAAAGATTGGAAGATGCCGCAGCGGACCTGGAAGATGGCCGCCAACCAGTTTGCCATTCTGTTTGGGGAACGCTTCACCAACGCGATTAACTAACTAAGAAACGCGACCCCGGCACACAAAATTCCTGACAGGTCCACTCGTGTGTGATGTCATCATGTATTCCAATGGTAGACGGCGACGCGGTTTCGCCTTCGAGATCTGTTCTACGAACCACACTCACGTCACCGGCCACGCCGGGAATGTCGAGGTAGTCCAACTCGCCTTCTCACCGATACATATCAGTCCTTTGTGGACCATCCGTTCTGCAATGCAGGCAGGTCCGGAACATCGGTAGGCCAAAAAATCGCCGTTCGCCGAAATCAGTTTCGGGATCAAATCCCGCATCGAGCATCTCCCGCGCCGCAACCAGGTACCCGGCAAAAGCGTCCGACGAAACGCCAGCCACGCGCTTGCCTTTGAGATCAGTAGATTTACGAAGTTCGGTACAGTCAGCGTGCGTTAGGACGCTCATTGTTCTGAATTTGGGTGCTTCCATTGAGCTTCTCTTCCAAACCATGCGCCTGTCGGCTGGGTAGAGGAAGGCGGGTCCACTCTACAAACACACGAGCATCAATGCTCTTTCTTTGGTCACCGGGAGTTGCGTCTTTGAATTTTTATGGGAAATTTGTGCAGTACCGATCTGCATATTTAGCGGTCAAATATCGTCCTAAATTACATAATTATTTAGTTATAAGGAGAAATATCATGATGACATCATGATAAAATAAGGTAAGACAGTACATTTTTCGGCATAAATGAATCCTAATAGCTCAGGCGTCAGTGAGACTCTGGCTGCAATCATGTTCGGGCTCCAACGCGCCGCCAACAAACGCATCACTTATGCATCTATGGCGACAACACTTGGAGTATCCCAGCGTGCATTCTCAGAATGGATGCGTGGAGCACGCGAGCCCGCCGCGATGGAGGCGGTTTTGCGAATGCTTTCAATGCTCCCGGACGAAGAGGTCTCAAGAGTGTTGAAGATTTGGCGAGCGCAGACCAAGCCGGCTGACGAGCCCAATGCTCATGTACTGCAGAGCCGAAAAATGGAGGGTAAAAAAACCGTCAAGAAGGCACTAAGTAATAGTACTTCTACAAAGACACTCAATACCAAAGTCGTTAAGAAACCAGCACAAACGAAGCCAGTTCGAAGGAGAACAAAAAATGGATGAGATCCACTTTTATCGCGCCAATGAGAAGCCTTACGGTGTTTTTAGTAATCTGTGCAAGCGCACAATTACATTCGAAGGCGATGAGTACCAAACTTCAGAGCACGCTTATCAAGCGGGTAAGGCCAGGAAGGAAGCGGTTAAAAAATGGTTGATGGACGCGCCGTCGCCATCACTTTTGGCTATGGCTGCACATGGGTTGTATGTGTGGGACGTTGCACCGAATTGGTCGACGACCAAATTTGATAGGATGCGTGGCGTGCTGTATGCCAAATTTACGCAGCATGAAGATCTTCGCGACCTTCTCCTGTCTACCGGCAATGCGCGCTTGGTCGAAGTCGCTACCGTAGACAACGCAGTTAATCGACTTTGGGGCGAGGTGAATGGAGTCGGTCAGAATATGCTGGGCGTACTTTTGATGGAGCTGCGTGAGCAATTACGTGCTGAACTCAAAGCGCCAGCTAAACAGAAGACTCAGGCCAAGCCAAAGACTGAAGCTAAATCTAAGCCGAAGGCAGCGACGAAGACGAAGGCTGAACCTAAGACGAAGGCTGAGCCTAAGCCGAAAGCCGTAGCTAAGCCGAAAGCTGTTACAAAATCAAAAGCCGACGCTAAGCCGTCAAGCGCACCACGAAAATCAGTGCGCGAGAGGCTCGCAGCATAAGGATGTAAACAGCGCATCTAAGGATTTCGATGACTGGGCAGAATGCAATCGGTCTGCTCTGTCATCGCTTCCTGCCGCTGTTTGCTCGAAAGGAGAAGTCATACCACCTCGTATCAAAGTGGCCAGTTTAATCAGCGTCTCCGATGGGTGGCGTCGAGCAAGACCTCGCGCACCTTTTTCCATACAGTTTAAGGCTGCGAGGATTTGTCCGAAGCGTAACGATTCCCTGATCCGCCTGGTAGAAATACGGGCATTCCCCTGGCTCTCGAAAATACTACCTACCAGGGCGTACAAGAAGCCTGATGTGCACCAGTCGCCGGCGCCCGCAGTGTCCGCAACGTACGGAATATCAAAGGCGCTCAAGTTGTGCCACGTCGAGGGAGAGTCGGCAAGCCTAAATTGCAACCCTCGCTTGCCATGCGTCTGTATCTCCACATCCACCGAACTCAGATCCACACCTTCAATATCGGCGATTCGATCATCAGCGTACTTGAGGATATGCGCAGCACGGACGCCACGTCTGAAAGCTTCCAAATCACTTCCAACGGTTGAAGGCTCAAACACAACAAGCGAACCCACCTCCCGATATCGTTCTGCTAGATCCAGGGCCCAAGGTGTAACGCGGTCGAAATAAAAGACATCAGGCGCTTCGATCCTCCGAAGATCGGACATAACAGTCCCGTCATCACTGGGGGGAACGAATCCGCGCTTTAAGCCACAAATTGGGCAGCGGAAACTAAACTCGTGGCTATGGCCGCTCTTTGCTGGATACTGATACACCACCGGAGTGGATAATTGCTCTGACTGCAATAAGAACTGTGTATTGGCACCGAGCTTTCCAAACTCAATTTTAATGCGTGTCGCAGCCTCATCCATTCCAAGCTGTGCAACAGGAGTGGAGGACCAACCCAAATGGCCCAGAATAGCCAACACATTGCCTGCAGAGCCGCCTAGGGCAGTCTCAACGTTACCACAGTCATCCGTCAGTAGGACGTCGAGCGCAACCAGTCCTGTGCCAACAATAGTTGGATGGTGTAAATGGCTATGTTGTTTATTTATCTTGCAAATTCTCATAGAGTCCTCCGGCAACCCAAATATGCCACTTCCTGTCGGCTGATGGGATGTCAATCGGATCGGGCAGTGCTGATTCCGTAGTATACCCAATCGACTCGACATACAAGAGGGGAAGGTCCAAAGCAATCGCCGCCAGCACCATTCCCAAGCTACCTAAGCGCCAGCCAGAAGGTGAAAGCACTGACACCGCTTCTTTCTTCGTGGCTGCAAATACTTCTCTTCTAATGCATTCTAATCGCACGATGGAATAGAACACGTCCATCGGGTCGCCCTCATGAGCGTAAATCACATTCAAGCGCTCATTGCCAACATCTTCCCGTAGGGCTTCTCGACACTCAAACAGCAATTCATCTCCACGCCGAGGATGCACAGACGGAAATGGCACAATAGGGCAAATTTCCGCCAGCGCGACGTTGAGCTTTGACAGATGACGATACATTAAATCGAGCTGTGACGCACTTCCGTGTGCCAGTTGCGGAATCCATAAGGTCAGTGCTTCTGACATGGAGTCTAAGCCCATTTTGCCATTAAAACCGTGAATCCAGTCGGCACGGTCATTGGACTCTGCATTGAGCTTGACCGACCGATGGTCATTGCTTGCGACTAACACATGAACATTTGCTCCATACCGCTCGCCAATATCCATCGCTTGGCGCAGGAGCGGAAAGCAAATGCCGCGAGACATGCCAGAACCATCGATGACAATGTCGCTGTATTGGTCGCTGTACCAATGGCGTGCAATGTTCACTGCATTGCGGCCGGCGACCGTAGCATTGTCCTTTGAGATGACTTCGACGTCATGGAACTCGAAGGAGCCGGCTGGCAGATTAGATTCGAGCCAGGTTCGATGACGCATCCCCAGTTTTTCTACAATGGCACTAGTGTTGGGGCGTTGTTCGATCAAAAAACGAAAGTCGACATTGGACGTGCCAGAGAGCTTGTACGCGAAATAGAGACTGCTTGGCTCGATCCCTACCGTACCGATGAAAAGCACCTTCTTGGCACGGCACAGGTGCTGCTCGACGAATTCATCAACGTCCTCGGCCCCATGGGAGATGCAATGATTTAAATTAAAGCTTGGCATCGTCGCTTAAGCACTCCATCAAATCCGAAATATGGCCTTCGCAGAAACCACCGCGGGCCAACGTTAAACCATTAGCGATGACGGGCAATCCACCTAACTCAAAGACGCACCATATCCTCTTTTTGCAGGGATATTCCTCTTTGATGGAGAACGCGTTATAAGCCTGGGCGTAATGCATGATTTGGATTAAGCTGCCTCCTTCCCTCCTGTGCCGATCCATCTCCGATTGAGGGATGCCATATGCATTGGCGCCGGCGCTCAGTGATGCATTGGGCTCAAGGATTCGCGCCAGGCTACGCTTGGCGATGAAGGAGACAAGCTTGCGCACTGATTCACTATGAGGAAAGTCCCATGCAGAAATAGTGTCGCTGGCGCGTTTGGCTAGCGTTTGATGCTGGATCTTTGCGTCAAGTCTGACTCCTTGGTTGCGCATCAGCTTCGTTTCAATAACGTCGACCAAGGAGCCGGCTAAACTGATAAATTGCTCGATGTTTTCGTTACTCGCATCGGCCACCATGTCAAAGCCGAAGAAGTATGGTCTCTGGAACTCGTGATGAAGCTGGAGGCTGGCACCCGTAATCACCGCAGACCTAACCTTTTTACGGCCGTCCCCGGCGTCGGCCTCCTCTTCGATCTCCTCGGGGTCATCCGGCTCGTCATCATCGGACTCATCGGCATTCTCACTGGCTCCTCCGAAGAGGTCAGTTTGAGGCGATCGCTTCATCTCCCTGTGGACCAATATTCTCAGCGCAGCCTGGTGTTGGTCTGGCTCAATTTCCGGAGGGATTGACGCTTCAATTTGCTTGATTGTGGCAGCATCAATTCCAGACTTCGAAACAACAGCAGCAACTCTGTTAGATAATTTTTCAAAATCACTTGCATTCAAGGCAGGCTCACGAGCATCGAGACACTCTTCTAGGGTGCTTGCCTGACGGCGCAAAGTCGGCATCTGCTCTATATAGCGACGTGCGATGTCCCTTGCGACACTGCGAAAAGGGCGCCGCCGCCTGCCATCACGCTGCATGAGCTTATAAATGTGGTCTCTGCCGAGTGTCGTACCAGCCGCGCGTCTCGCGTTCGTTGACACTGCGGCGCGGAATTCTTCTGGTGCAAGCGCGTCCATGCGAGTGACAATCCAGCGAGCGATCTTAAGCTCCCGATTTCTAAACCAAGTAGAGATGTCTTTAAACTGCTCCGGGTGCAATTCATGGGCATCATCGAGGATGAACAATGGCTTAAGCTTCACCTCATCGTCTGTGACGTCAGGAATACCTTTAATGATGAAGGCTTCGATCGCATCAAATGCTGGGTATGTGTTGAATATCTCCGACTTACCCAGCTCGTCTTCGGTGGGGGCGCCAATGCGGTTACAACTTTGAATATCTGCTCTTCAACGCTCCTGGCAAATGCTCGCAGCTCCTTAGCATCGTTAGCCTTGATAATGCCTCGCAGTGTTTCCAGATCCTCTTTCGTTTTGATCTGAATCTGTTCCGGCTTCACGTTGACCTTCTCAAGCTTACGGAGCCATCCCAACACGGCACGTGCCTGAATGAAGGATTTTAAAAGGGTAGACCGCGTAGCTTGCGAATATGGGAGCTGCCAAATGTCCCTGAGCGTGGAGCCAGATGGAAGCCTATAAGCGAGGATCGTTGGAACCAGATCCTCGATGATACGGAAGCTTGCGAGCTCCGTAACCAGATTTTTGTTGTCGTTATTGCGCGCCAGCTGTGCTAATGCGACCAGCGTATCGAGTTCAAGTAGTTGCGCAAGGGTGGTTTTCCCACTCCCGGGCGTTCCCACAACCGTAACTGAACGATCAAACAGTTGCTCATGTTCGCCAGAGAAAAATGCATGAACAGGTTCCGCGCTGACGAGCGAAAGCAATGCAGCAGGATCGTCGAAATACTCTGTCGCGCGTTTTTTAAATGGATTGTCCATGTTCTACGTGCCGCTTCTTTCTCGGGAATAGTGGTTTCATAACATGTCGCTCTTCTTCAGACGTTTTAGGACTGACTGAGGCCCACAGGAGAGCGACAGAGTTGTTTGGGGTGTTATGGTCAAGAACGACTGGAAGCCCGCATTGTTTGTATCCAAACCAGATATCCTTGCCAGTGTGTTCGTCTTCGCACGATTCGTCGTAGTAGTGCTCAAGCAGTCGTACCAAATCGGCAGTGGCGGTATTGTCGACGACGACCGCCTTGTCCAACACCATTGAATAAGTTGCGTTGAAGCTAATCTTCAGATCAAGTGTTGCACTGTATTCCTTGAGCAAATCCTCAATTAATCCACGCGATTTTGCAGTACCGATGTAGTGGTGAATCTGGATGACGCAGTCTTCCGTGACATGCTTACCGAATCGCTTGGCTTCGATCATTTGGCTGATGAAGGTCGGAACTTTCCCCTTCCATTTTCCCTTGTCTTTACGAATCAAGCTGGAACCTGACGCGGTAAAATCATCGACGAGGCAAATTCGTTCAAATATTGGCGGGACGTTTTCGATGTGCTCTTTTTCGAATCGTTCGACTAGGCCCTCATTAATCTTTTTCCACTTGTCGGGAGAAATTTCTGTCGCGGCCACGATCTGCTCATTGGAAATGTCTCCTTCGTTCAGGCGCCGCAAAACATCTGTTTTTGCTCCATCGCTCAGGCCAATGAATACGGTGCGCCGATTCATAATCTTGACTCGGCGTTCCGCTTCCGCATGTCCCCATGTTGCGCACATAGGGATACCCAATTCATCGGCGATGGCACGCCGGTTATCTCGGCGCAGACGTGGAACTGTCAGGCCGACAAGGTGATGCATTTCGCGCTGGCTAATGAAGATAAGCCTCGTTCGAATTAAATCATAAGCCACGGCACGATCGGCTGGATTGAACTGCGCCATCCAAGACAGCAGATTGACGAAGAAGCGCGAGCCAGGGTTGTAGCCCTGGTAGTGGTCGTACTTGTACTCAACCACGGTACGAAGCCAGGCAAATTCTTCAGTGGCTTGAGCATGATCCCAGCCCATTAATTCCGCAAATAGTCGCTTCCCCAGCTGCGCTTTCATCGAATCTCCCGCATGTCCATAAGCGATGCGCGAACTTCGCGCAAAAATTTCTCGGAAAAATTTGCTCTGCCATCGATGATTTCCAAAGATGACAGATAGTGGTGGGTGCCGGCCGCGCCGTACTGCCTATCGGATAGCAGATTCCAGCACGAAGGCTTGAGTGGAGACACTGCGGCCACACTTAGGCCAATTCCCTCCGACAGAAGTTCGTAGTCATTTCCGCTAAAGTGGCCTGAGTCACCGATGCGCAAGATCTGGTCTTCGGCGTGTGCTTCTATCAGGCCTGCAAACGCATTAACAACATGGATCTTGCCAGCGTTGTCAGTCAAGACATCGACGGAGTGCGCTGAGCAAAACACTCGCCAGTCGTGATAGACATTCGTTTTGAGCCAGTGTGAGATTGCGGACGTAATGCTTTCCTTCGAGTCTTTTCCGGCTAGACGAATACTCATTTGCTCGCCCTCAACCTTTACCGCCGAAGGAGACGAAGACACGATGCCGTGTTCGACTAACCACGTACGCAGTGATGCAAATCTTGGGTCAACCTGTGGCCTGATGAAATCGTCACTAAGCCATGAAATGACGGAGCCTGAGTAATATCCCATCAGCACTCTATCCCAGTGTTTTGGTTGTAATGACTTACGCAAGTCTCCTTGCAGCGAGTCACCCCGACCGGAAGCAAACGCGACCGGAAGACCACCTTCAATCACTCGCGATATCTCACTAGCGACACGGTAATCGAGTCCCTCGAAACGGCGTGGCGTGAAACAGCACGTGCCATCGAAATCGAACACGATGCCCTTGAAGCGTGCAGATTCCAAGCGGGACACGAAGTCGAGGCCGGCAGCGACCCATGAGTCCAGGTGTTCTGGCTCAACATCAACCAAAGGAATTTTTCCAAACAGGTGCTCTGGACGCGTCTGCGCATATTTATCTAGCGAGCCCCTGACATCGATGTTATACAGCGCGCGGCCAAATTCAGGAACATCTGGTTGGCCAACATCAATGTCTCGTGCGAGCGAAACAGCTTCGACAATCAGCATCGCATATATAACCCCCACGAGTTCACCGAGGGCAAAGTCAATAGGCAAGACCAGTTTTAGAACCTGCACTTTTTTCGGAAACTGCTCGATCGTCGCGTCCATCAGCGCTTGATCCTTGTCACTACCTAGCGCGATAATGACCGGCGGCTCATCGACGGCGAGCTGTAAGTGCCGGCCATGAGAGAACTGTCGGTAGTCGACGGGCTGGCAACTGCCCAGCGCTCCTTCCGAAATCTTCGATTCGAGATCAATTGCAGCGCTTTTGCCGCTTCCTCCGTACAGAACAACCACGCCGGCGCCGGCTGCAGCCCGTGCAAGCGCGCTCGAATTTGCCAGTTCCTCGCGCCGTTGCAAAATCCATTGCTCATTGAGCATCGATGTATGGAACGGTTCATCAGCATCTGCATAGGCCCTGGCGAACAGGGTCATCATCGCGATCAGACTATTCGTGGCAAGGTAGCCGTCCTTTTGCCAGGGCATATCAAAGCCGATGGGTGTGGCGGCGCCAGAACTCTCACAGTACTCCAATAACGGATTATCAGAAGTGAGCGTCAGCGAGATGTTTCCTCTGTCTATGCCGACAATAGTCTCAGCAGCAGCCAAGATGTCCTTGTTTCGCCCCTCGGCTGAAAGAAATATGGCTGCGACGTCGTCAAATTGAGGGCCGGTGCACACTTCTAGTGGCGTTACAGCACGGCTCAATCTGCCGAACTTGCGCTCATGAAGACCTGCCACGAATGTCGCCGCCGTTGATGAGCCTCCTGAACCCACGGCGAGCACAGACCGATCATGGCAATATTGGATGCCAACTTTGAGCCGTTTGATTTCTTGACTTTGAGCCCAATGCAGTGTTTGGGGAATGGCCAACAACTCAGAACTATAGGCTTTGCCCACAGCCATACCTCTCGTATAGATTGCAAAAAATAACTATCGGTTATCTTCGCACAAAGTTTCCTTTTTGAATCTATCCAAAAGTCACCAAGTAAAATTTGCAAAGTTGCATGTGGTCAGAAGAGTCTGGTACTAGGCCGTAGCTCCCCACGCTGAATGAAAATAGGTGTTGGCTGTCGCCGCATCGCACTCAGTCGTTTAAAGGGCGGCAGCACTCCGCCTTGCCTTGCCATTTTTTAGTGGGATGATAAAGGCAGCTACAATGTGTTCATGAGCCAGCGTGAATCCGACTTCTTAGAACCAACTAAACGAGCCTTAGCTTCGCGTGCTGGTTGGTGCTGCTCATTCACTGGTTGTGGGAAGCTGACTATCGGGCCGAGTGACGAGTCTCCCGAGTCCTCTGCCAACATCGGAGTAGCCGCGCATATTTGCGCTGCCTCGAAAGGGGGACGGCGCTATGACGCTGACATGAGCCCTGAACAACGCCGGGGCATCGGAAACGGCATCTGGTTGTGCGCGGATCACGCTACTTTAATCGATAGGGATGACGTAACTTATGCCCCCTCGGTTCTGCATACGATGAAAAGAGACCATGAAGCGGCCTGTGCGAAAGCTGTCCGCAGTGGCACAGGCGTTGACTTCGCTGTGCAACTATTCGCTGTGGGGCCAGAGCTGGTTTTTACAGGTGGGTTCGAACGGGTCGATGCAGGTTCTTGGACATTGAAGATTAAGCATTTTCTAATCGGGAACTTCCAAGAACTAGTTCTCTTTGTAAGTGACTTTGAAAACAGCTCAACTGACAGACACTACATTCTTAGCAACGAGCTTGGAGAGGGCCGGCAACTGGCCTCTGCTCCAAGCCTGAATAGGCAGCAAAATGGATGTTCCTTGGTCTGCTACGTTGCACCAAGTGCGTCACGCGTGGACGCGCAGAAGATAGGAAGCGGCATCGCAAGCCATCCGGAAAACAATGACATCTATCTTGATGAGACCGGGAGCATCGCAAGGGTTTCAGGGCTAGATTACTTCCCTCAACGGGTGCAAGAGCTATTGTCAATGCAGCGCGGGGAAAGCATATACGAGCCTCATTGGGGCGTATTATTTTTCGAGTATTTCTCTGAGTTCAATGAGTCCCCCTGGCTTGACCCGCTGATGAAGCTCGAAGTCATTCGGCAGGCATCTATACCATTGAAGACAAGCAGCTCCAATGGGACGCGTACACCACTTCAATGCGTTACTCGCGTTTATGATGTGGTACTTCTTTCGAAACTTGCTACCCAAAATAGGTTGCCCATTCGATTGGACTTTGAAGTCCAAGGGCATGGGCGTTGGCAGCGAGAGGTCTCAATTTACATGCCGACTGAGGAGCAGATGACCGAGGTCAAACAGCGGTTGGAGGCATATCCCTATAGTGTATTGCGATCTGATTGAGAATACTTCTTACTGGGTGGTGGTAGCATCAGTTAGGAAGTTTTTCACGGATTCTTCCGTCAGCTGCGTCCTGGTCTTATCGTAGCTATGTATGTAGGTAGCGACTTTGACCGATTCGTGCGAGAACGCACGGGCGATTTTTTCTTTAAGAGCACGGCCCTTTGCCTCCGCGATAATATCCAGCGTAGTCTCTAAGATCGCGAAGGTGCCGGCTCCGCTTCCGGACAACAGCACTGAGCGGAAACCTGGATCTTTAGGTCTGCACTCGATCTCGATCCAGTAATGGTCGGCGCCGTTGATGGTGAGGCGAAGAATCAGCGCACTCCGATAAACGGCACCGCTCTTACTTCTGCCGTTCTGGTATATCGCACGCCAGCCTATGCTTGGAGGGCGGTTATTTTTCAATGACTCCCGGTCGATAAATTTCCAGCAGCAGTGACCATTTCTATCCGAAATTTGTCCCGATTCCAGCGGGGCGACTTCCGCGATCGCGGAGATAAATCCATTCTTTTTAAGGTTTTCCAGAACTTCAATGGCGCGTTCAAATCGAGCGTTTGATACCCGCACCAGGGTCACAGCTTCAGCTTTCGAAACGGCGTCTTTCTCGTGCGTGTGCGCTCCGGTTGATACGCGTGTCTCATCGTCAGTTTTAGGCGTCCCGGCCGATCCTAAGTACCGGTTGCTAAATAGTTTTTCGAGTTTTATGGTGACGGGTGGGGTATGAAGCCAATTCCATTCGCCACCTCTCATGGTGGTCGTACTTGATTGTGCTTTGGCGTCTTCTCCCTGCGTTAGTGAAGTCGTTGGATCTCCATCTCTAGGTTTGCGTGGCTGTGAATAAGGCTTATCGAGTTCTACCGGCACTGGATTTTGTGAATCATTTGCGTCATTAGTGCGGGAATGCCCAATGATGGGGTAATGCTTTGGCCAACTGCCACCCGAAATTTCCGTGACAAGAAACTTGCGGTGTTCCCGCCGCACCCCGGCGGCGTCAAAAAAGAAGCGTGGTTTGAGCGCAATACATCTTGTCTCAAGAAGAAGCCGCTCGTTCACCGCCTGTAAAGGGATTTCCGCGCTGGCATACCAAGGCTCGCGAGGATTGCCGGCCATATCTTGTAAGCTTTTCGTGTACAGGGACTCTGCGCGGGCTCTACCGTACTCATCAAATAAAAGTACTGCTAAGATGGGGGCATAATTATCCGGCACGAGAGTGCGTAGGATAATGTTCCATTGTCGGCCGCCATCGATAATTTCTGTCCGCAGGCCAGACTCTATGTCGTTCAGGCAAATAACTTCTTCTAGATATTTCCCCCACGAACGACCGCACGTTACCTTCGCGATTTCAGTGTGCTGCGCGTAGAACGCTTTTAAGATCGTGGTACGCGGTACAACGTAAGTTTCTTTATCCTCGCCATGATCTCGGGTGTGCACCCAAAGACGTGATTTGCTAAAGAAAACGTTGCGTAGCGTATGGTCAGTTACCCCCGCATACTCCCCAATGTTCAGCGTGCGGTGGCGTGAATTTTCGGGCCAGCCTTGAGGTGGTGGAGTATCCTCGCCAGCCTTAAACTCCATCGAATCGAACTCGCCTGGTGCGAGCACTATGACCTTTCGACAGCGCGGCAGTTGCCCTACCTTAACGCCGTTCTTAAAAACAAAGCCAACGGTAACCAATGGGAGGCTGCCCACCAATATCTCGACGAATTCGAACCGCGGCCATGGATCGTCGCGGCGCTTGCCGATGACGTCTTGGCAGGACTTCTCTGTCATCCGAGCTAGTTGGGCGACGCTCATTGGAGGCAAGCGCTGCAGCATGACTTTCACTGCCGCCGATCTCGTGCCTTCGTGCGCCTGGTGGAACTGGTCAATGTGCTTAACTGCCCAAAGACCGTCATCTTGAGGGAAATTTTCGAATGGTTCTTGGTTACTGGACATGATTTACCGTAGGGCAACTGATGCCCTAATGTAACTCAGTCGTCGATTTAAATGGCCTTCATTTGAAAGTAAAACAGCCACAATGCGCCTATTTTTTACATAAAGCTAACGCATTCCTTTCGAAGGAGCAACGAATTTTGTATTTTTGTTTTCTTTTTGTTGTTTTTACGAAACATCGTCTCTTGCCAGTCCAGGTGCCGCCCGCCTTTTCCGTCTCCGAAATAGGGGTTGTGAAGTTATTTGGGGCTTGTCGTTTAGAAAGTTATGCCAAGATAATCATGGGACTGGGCAGTTGGCACGCCGAACATCACATCAATTAGGTATACATCCCTTGCTGATCGAAACTTCTTTGGTTGCAAACGATGGCTCCCGCAAGGAGTCCGTGTCTTTCGACATTCCCGATAATGAGTGGGAACAATTTCTTCAGTTTCGCCGGCATGCCGATAATCTTCGCGCGACGCGATTCGTTCAGGAGCGACATGGCGGCAGTATTAGTCTCAGGTGGGTCGCCGGTGGGAGTGCTCATGTGACCACCAAGCACGTTGATGAAGAAGCTGTATGGGCAATGCTACTCAAGTTGCGCCCGTTTGTGCTGCAAAACGAACTCAGCTTTGTACCGTCGACAATCGGTGCGTTAAAGAGGCGGTTGACTCATGTGGCATTCCACCGGCACCTCGATTTGCTGCGTGATGCATATACGCTCAAACAGTTGGAGCGGCGCCTAAATCTGCAAGGAATGGGGCGGCCTCCGCTTTCATATCAAGTAGTGATGGACTGGCTAAATTCGTATCAGTATCACTTTGACTCAACTAAACGTGCGGCCGTTGAACGGGACATGGGGTCACTCGGTAATGTCCAGAATGGCGTTGGCGCGGTTCTTATCGCTCTTGTGGAAATGATACAGTCGTCGTTATCAACCGGAAACTTTATCGAAACCCTGGAGCGATGTGTGGAAGGAACTATGCCGGAGATTTCCTGCCCGATTGAGTATTTTGAGGTCAGTCGAAAATAGCGTGCAAACGGCTATTGAATGCGGAGCAAGACCGCTCGGCGAAGTGAGCGGTTTAAGTGAGCTTACTGCCAAGCGCCGAGAACATCTCCGGATCAACCAGGTCTTTCAGTGGGACGCCAAGAGCATCCGATAACTGCCCCATATTGTCGATCGAGACATTACGAATTCCTCGCTCCACTTCACTGACGTACGTTCTGCTGAGGTTCGAGCGAAATGCCAACTCCTCCTGAGATACGTCCTTCAATCTACGAGCCCGTCGTAAATTGGTGCCGAATATCTGCCTCGGAGTTGGGGTGAGTGGGGGCTTTTCCATACCCCACAGCATCATTGGCCTAGCTACGAACGTCCACCAACTTAATAATTCATTTGGTTAACTTTAAGTGACATTTAGGTTATTCTTGGATTTATTCTGCCTTCTATAGTTGGAAGTTATCCATGAGATCTACCGTAAATTGCCAAAGTTGCTCCAGTTCTGTCGTTCCACGTCTATGGCACTTCCAGTCCAGAATTCCCGGGCGATATATGAAGACTCAGCACATCTGTCCGATTTGCGGATCTTGCATGTACGAGAGCGGCGGAGAGATACACTGGACTGGACACGTTTTAATCGTTTTCGGACTCATGTGCGTGAGTGTGGTTGCTACGGTCATGCGGTGGCACCAGGATTTGATGGCCTTGCCGTGTTTCCTGTACTTGGGATACTTGCTTTTTAAACTAATCCTTCGAGCAGCTCGATTCATTTTGGGGATCTTCCGCCGGTAACGGTGGTTCACTTTCGCCAGGGAGTCTCATAAGTCGCCACCAGGCATTCGCAGTTCCACTCGAACTGAATAGTTCGCGCCCGCGAAGGGGCTTCCCAAATAGAGAGGTTCTTGCATGTTCGACTACACTATCTCTATCTACATAGTGTGATCGCGTGGGAGTTGAAATGAATGAAAAAGCAACCGACGAAGTCAAGATCGCAAAGTATAAGGCCGATGCGGTTGAGAGCAGAAAGCTCAGTAAGACCAAGGCGAAGTCACCGCTAGCTGTTCAGCCCAAGGACGGCGTGATCACCGTACGATTTGGGGCGGACGCAAACCCATTGTCCGCGTTAGGCGGAGTAGTCAAGGTCCTAGGCCATTCGTGTATCAGCATACCCGAATTTAAGCGGCGTCAAAGTTAGAGCGAAAACGCAAAAATATTGTTTCATCACCGACCACGGTCTAGTTGGACTCGCTGAATACGTAATGACCCGGCGCATACCGCTATGGTTATGTTCAGTTCCATCGCATGCTTAACCCTGCTGTAGACGCCGCGTGACTGCATCATTAGCTAGCCAGCCACCGCGTACTTTGGTAGTCGCCGATTTAGTTGCAAGTCGCCGATTTAGCTGGATAGTCGCTGATTTAACTGCAATTGACAGCCGCCACCGACCAGCGCGGCGCCGGACGAGGTGTGATGCGGCGCGCGGAACGGCCGCTGCTTCCATTGCTCGATACGGAAGGCGCCGGTCAGCGACTGCACCGCAGCCGCTTCCAGCGCTTCCTCGTCGCTCATCTCCGGCAACAGGCCGGCGAAGCGCGAGGCCAGCATGGTCTTGCCGGAACCGGGCGGACCGACCAGCAGCACCGAATGGTTTCCCGCCGCAGCCACTTCCAGCGCGCGCTTGACGAAGAGTTGTCCTTTGACGTCCGCGAAATCCGGGTATTCCGCCGCCACGACGACGGGGGCCGCCTCGTGGCGCGACAGCATGCCCTCCACCGATTTGCCGGCGAAGTGACGGCACACCTGCAGCAGCGAGTCCGCCGGGTAGATGGCGGCGCCGGACACCAGCGCCGCTTCGTCGGCATTGGCCAGCGGCAGGATGAAGGCCAGGCAGCCGCCGTCGCGGCGGGTGGCCAGCGACATCGCCAGCGCGCCGCGTATCGGCCGCAGTTCGCCGGACAGCGATAGCTCGCCGGCAAATTCATATTGGTGCAGGCGGCGCGCGGGGATCTGTCTGGAGGCGGCAAGGATGCCAACGGCGATCGGCAGATCGAAACGGCCGGATTCTTTCGGCAGGTCGGCCGGGGCGAGATTGACGGTAATGCGCTGGGCGGGGAATTCAAAGCCGCCGTTCTGGATGGCGGCGCGGACGCGGTCCTTCGCTTCCTTGACCTCGGTGTCGGCCAGCCCGACGATGGTGAAAGACGGCAGCCCGTTGGCCAGATGCACTTCGACGCTGACTTCCTGCGCCTCCATGCCGGCAAGGGCGCGGCTTTTGAGTACGGCGAGTGACATGGCTGTGCGGCTGGCAGAGGGAACCGGAAGCGACCAGCAGCCAGCGTAGCGCATGTCCGCGCCCTTGCTTTGCGCTAGCCCAAACCATGTGTCCGGGCTGCGCCAGGAAATTACAGCACTTCGCCCTTGGCGATCTCCACCTTGGCGGCTTCCGGCTTGGCGCCGGCGGCCTTGGCTTCCAGTTCGGCCAGGCGGGTTTCCAGCGCTTCCAGCTTGGCGCGGGTCTTGGCCAGCACCTGCGTCTGGATATCGAATTCCTCGCGCGTCACCAGGTCCAGTTTGGCGAAGCCTTGCGTCATCATGGACTTGACGTTCTTCTCGATGTCCTTTGCTGGTGAATTTTCGATGGCCTGGCTGATCTTGCTTTGCAAGTCATTGAAGAAATTGTTCATATCCATAATATTCCTTGATCTGGTTGGTCTGTCGTTGCACCATAAAGGTGCGATACGGCGTTAATCTGGTGCGAACCCGCCGCGCTTTGCTGCTGTGCTCAGGGCAAATCTCACTTTGGCTGTTGTCCGCCATGATACGGCACCTGTTTGTCGAACAACATTAGCTGGCACACATTCTGCTAAAGAACCAATGAATGCTGATCATTGCTTCGCTTAACAAGGATTTTAAACCGCAACTGCTAATCAAGTTCAACTCACTAGGAAAACAATATGAAAATGGCCAAGAACTTTACCCTGATTGCTGCGTTGACCTTAGCATTCGCGTCCATGGCGCAGGCACAGGAGGCGGCACCCGCCCCTGCGGCCAAACCCGACAATGAAGTCAGCTTTAACGCTGCCGTTGTCAGCGACTACCGTTACCGCGGTATTTCGCAAACCCGCCTCAAGCCTGCTATCCAGGCCGGCGCCGACTATGTGAACAACCCGACTGGTTTCTATGTGGGCACCTGGGCCACCAATATCAAGTGGATCAAGGACGGCGGCGGCGACGGCAACGTCGAGCTCGACGTCTATGGCGGCAAGCGCGGCGCCATCAACGATGTGGTCAGCTACGACGTCGGCGGCCTGTATTACTACTACCCGTCGAACAAGCTGAGCACCAGCGCCAACACCTTCGAGCTGTACGGCCAGATTTCGGTCGGCCCGGCCTCGCTCAAGTATTCGCACTCGACCACCAATCTGTTCGGCACCGCCGACTCGAAAAACTCCGGCTACATCGACGCCCAGCTGAACCAGGAAGTGGCCGACGGCTACATTCTGAACCTGCACGTCGGCCGCCAGAACGTCAAGAACAACGGCGCTGTCAGCTACACCGACTACAAGATTGGCGTCACCAAAGATTTCGGCGTGGTATCGGTTGGCCTGGCGGCGGTCTATGCCGACACGGATGCCTACGTCGGGAACGGGAAGAACCTGGGTAAAGCCGGCGCCGTCCTGACCATTTCCAAAACCTTCTAAGCGAGGCCCGTATGAAAATGATTACCGCCATTATCAAGCCGTTCAAGCTTGACGAGGTGCGTGAGGCGCTGTCAGCGATCAACGTGCAAGGCATTACCGTGACCGAGGTGAAAGGCTTCGGTCGCCAGAAAGGCCACACCGAGTTGTACCGTGGCGCCGAGTATGTGGTGGATTTCCTGCCGAAGACCAAGATCGAGGCGGCGGTCGACGACGCCATCGTCGAGCAGGCGATCGAGGCGATCGAAGGCGCCGCCCGCACCGGCAAGATCGGCGACGGCAAGATCTTCGTGTACAACCTGGAACAAGTGATCCGTATTCGTACCGGCGAGACCGGCAACGAAGCACTCTAAGAGGAAGATGAGAATGAAGAAAACTATAACAAGCTTGCTAGCTGGGGTCTCCATGGTGTTGGCGCTGGCCGCGCCCGTGCAGGCGCAGGAAGCCAAGCCGGCCGATGCGCCGGTAGCCACCGCGTCGGCGCCGGCCGCCGCCGCGCCTGAAGCAGCCGCTGCCGCCGTGCCGGCCGCCGCCGCACCGGCCGCGCCCGCCGAAGCAGCGCCAGCCGCCGCGCCGACGCCACAGAAGGGCGACAACGCCTGGATGATGGTTGCCACGCTGCTGGTGATCCTGATGACGATTCCCGGCCTGGCGCTGTTCTACGGCGGCCTGGTCCGTTCCAAGAACATGCTGTCGATCCTGATGCAGGTGTTCATGATCTTCGCGCTGATCGTGGTGCTGTGGTGCATCTACGGTTATTCGCTGGCGTTCACCGAAGGCAATGCGTTCTTCGGCAACCTGCATGACCGCACCTTCCTCAACAATATCTACGACCCGATCAAAGGCACTTTCGCCTACGCCGCCACCTTCAGCAAGGGCGTGGTGATACCGGAGTTCGTGTTTGTCGCCTTCCAGGCCACGTTTGCCGCCATCACCTGCTCGCTGATCGTCGGCGCCTTCGCCGAGCGCGCCAAGTTCACCGCCGTGCTGGCCTTCATCGTGATCTGGTTCACCTTCGCCTACCTGCCGATCGCCCACATGGTCTGGTTCTGGACCGGTCCGGACGCGATCAAGGACGCCGCCACGCTGGCCACCGAAACCGCCAAGGCCGGCTTCCTGTTCCAGAAGGGCGCGCTGGACACCGCCGGCGGCACCGTGGTGCACATCAATGCCGCCGTCGCCGGCCTGATCGGCTCCTACATGATCGGCAAGCGCGTCGGCTACGGCCGCGAGTCGATGGCGCCGCACTCGGTCACCATGACCATGATCGGTGCGTCGCTGCTGTGGGTGGGCTGGTTCGGTTTCAACGCCGGCTCGCCGCTGGAAGCGGGCGACATCGCCGCACTGGCCTTCATCAACACGCTGCTGGCGACCGCTGCCGCCACCGTGTCGTGGGTGTTCGCTGAATGGATCTTCAAAGGCAAGCCATCGATGCTGGGCGGCGCCTCGGGTGCGGTGGCCGGTCTGGTCGCCATCACCCCGGCCTGCGGCTTCGTCGGCCCGATGGGCGCGCTGATCATGGGCCTGCTGGCCGGCGTGATCTGCCTGTGGGGCGTGAACGGCCTGAAAAAACTGCTGGGCGCGGACGACTCGCTGGACGTGTTCGGCGTGCACGGCGTCGGCGGCATCCTCGGCGCGATCCTGACCGGCGTGTTCGCCGCACCGTCGCTGGGCGGCCAGGGCATCTTCGACTACGTGGTCAACAAACCATCGCCGGACTACTCGATCGCCTCGCAAGTGATCGTGCAGGCCACCGGTGTCGGCGTGACCATCGTCTGGTCGGGCATCGTCGCCATCATCGCCTTCAAGCTGGTGGACATCGTCATCGGCCTGCGTGTTCCGGAAGAGGAAGAGCGCGAAGGCCTGGACATCACCACCCACGGCGAATCGGCTTACCATCACTAATTGACATTGTTTTAAGCAAAGCGTCCTGTGGGCTAATACCGTTCAGTTAGCCCCGTCATTCCCGCGCAGGCGGGAATCCATGCTGTGTCTGCCCATTTGGCGCTCCATGGGTTCCCGCCTGCGCGGGAACGACGATGCTTAATATGAACGGTATGCGCCCTGTGGGGCGCTTTTTTATTTCCTGCCTTTAAAATAGCGTTTTTGCCCTCATTTGAGGCATCCGCACGGTAATAAGGAAGTAATAACATGGTTCCCCACCTCGTCACGGCCCTGAGCGGACCCCTGCTCGACCTCGAAGAAAAAATCCTGGCCGCTACCCCTGCAATTGAGCGCTGGTTCCGCCTGGAATGGCAGGAGCATACGCCGCCGTTTTATTGCTCGGTGGACATGCGCAACGCGGGCTACAAGCTGGCGCCGGTGGATACCAATCTGTTCCCGGGCGGCTTCAACATGCTGGCGACCGAGATGCTGCCGCTGTCGGTGCAGGCCGCCATGGCGGCCATCGACAAGTATTGCCCCGATGCGCGCAATCTGTTGTTGATACCGGAAGTTACCCAGCGCCACGCGACTTATTGGCAAAACGTCGCTCGCCTGATGCAGATTTTCCGCCAGACCGGCCTGCACGTGCGGCTGGGCTCGCTGTCGCCGGACGTCACCGAGCCGACGCCGATCGCGCTGCCGGACGGCAATATGCTGGTGGTCGAGCCGCTGGTGCGCTCGCCGAACGGCCGCCGCGTCGGCCTGAAGGACTTCGATCCGTGCACGATTTTGCTCAACAACGACCTGTCGGCCGGCATTCCGGAGATCCTGCAGAATATTCACGAGCAGAGCTTGCTGCCGCCGCTGCACGCCGGCTGGGCGCTGCGCCGCAAGAGCAACCACCTGAGCGCCTATGATGAGGTGTGCAAGAAGTTCGGCAAGCTGATCGGTGTCGATCCGTGGATGCTCAATCCGCTGCACGCCAAGTGCGACGCGGTCAATTTCCGCACCGGCGAGGGCTATGACTGCCTGGCCGCCAATATCGACGCGCTGCTGTCGAAGATCAAGAAGAAGTACAAGGAGTACGGCATGAAGGAGCAAAAGCCCTTCGTGATCGTCAAGCCCGACGCCGGCACCTACGGCACCAGCATCCTGACCATCAAGGATTCCAGCGAGATCAAGGACCTGACCCAGGCGCAGCGCGACAAGATGACCGTCATCAAGGATGGCAAGGAAGTGACCGACTTCATCATCCAGGAGGGCGTGCCGACCTTCGAGAGCATCGAGCATGCGGTGGCCGAGCCGGTGGTGTACATGATCGACCGCTACGTCGTGGGCGGCTTCTACCGCGTGCATGCCGAGAAGGGCGTCGACCAGAACCTGAACGCGCCCGGCTCGCAGTACGTGCCGCTGGCGTTCGCGCAGCAGCACGCGGTGCCGGACCTGAAGGCCAAGCCGGGCACGGCGGCGCCGAACCGGTTCTATGTGTACGGCGTGGTGGCGCGGCTGGCGCTGCTGGCGGCGTCGCTGGAGATGGAGCGCACCGACCCCAACCCCGAAGTCTACTAGCGTCGTCCCCGCGCAGGCGGGGACCCATGCTGAGCGGATCGGCACGCGCTCTCTGGACTCCCGCCTGCGCGGGAGCGACGTGACCGGATCTCGGCTAAAATCAGGCATTACCTCAACCGGATGCACCCATGAAAATCGCTTTCCTCGCCGACCCGCTGTCGACCTTCAAGACCTACAAGGACTCCACCTACGCCATGATGGTGGAGGCGAACCAGCGCGGCCACGAGGTCTACGCTTTCGAGCAAAAGGACATGGCGGTCGAGCAGGGCGTGGTGACGGCCAACGTGGCGCGCATCCACTTCACCGGCGACAGCACCGACTGGTATCGCGCCGACGCCCCGGTCGAAACCAACCTCGGCCAGTTTGACGCCATCCTGCAGCGCAAGGACCCGCCGTTCGACATGGAATACGTCTACAGCACCTACCTGCTGGAGCTGGCCGAGAAGCAGGGCGCCAAGGTGTTCAACAAGCCGTCGGCGATCCGCGACCACAATGAAAAAGTCGCCATCACCCAGTTCAGCGAGTTCACCTCGCCGACGCTGGTGACGGGCGACGAGGCGCGCATCCGCGCCTTCCAGAAGCAGCACGGCGACATCATCCTCAAGCCGCTGGACGGCATGGGCGGCACCGGCATCTTCCGCGTCAAGGCCGACGGCATGAACCTCGGCGCCATCATCGAAACGCTGACCGGCAACGGCAAGTACACGATCATGGTGCAGCGCTTCATTCCTGCCATCGAAAAGGGCGACAAGCGCATCCTCGTGATCGGCGGCAAGCCGGTGCCGTTCTCGCTGGCGCGCATCCCGCAGAATGGCGAAGTGCGCGGCAACCTGGCGGCCGGCGGCATCGGTGTGGCGCAGCCGCTGACCGCGCGCGACTTCGAGATCGCCAACGCGCTGGGACCGATTCTGGCCGCGCGCGGCCTGTTGCTGGTAGGATTAGATGTTATCGGTGATTACCTGACGGAAGTTAACGTCACCAGCCCGACCTGCTTCCAGGAGATTACCCAGCAGGCCGGCTTCCCGGTCGCCGAGATGTTCATCGACGCGGTCGAGGCGGCAGTGGCCGGCAAATAGTCCCTGATGACAAGAAAACTTTATTCCTCACTGGCGGTTTAACCATATGGTAGGCATACTACTTCTGACGCACGCACCACTGGGGCAGGCCTTTTTGGCCGCTTGCGCCCATGTGTTTCGTGGCCCGACCGAGCACCTGGAAGCGATCGACGTGATCGCCGACCAGGACCTCGGCGAAGTCCAGACGCTGGCGGCATCGGCGATCAAGCGGCTCGACGACGGCGACGGCGTGCTGGTCATCACCGACGTCAAGGGCGGCACGCCTGCCAATTGCTGCAACCGGCTGGCCGACGCCGGACGGGTGGAGGTGATTGCCGGCGTCAGCCTGCCGATGCTGCTGCGCGCCATCACCTACCGCCGCGACACGCTGGATGTGGTGGTCGAGATGGCCCTGGCCGGCGCGCAAAGTGGAGCGGTGCGCGTCGACAACCGGATCCGCGTCGGGGAAACCTGACGTTTTTTAGCAATGCGCAATCTGATTGAGACAAAAGAAAAATGATTCAGCAAGAACTCGAAATTATTAACAAGCTTGGTTTGCATGCGCGCGCTTCCGCCAAATTCACCCAACTGGCAGCAAAATACAAAAGCGATGTCTGGCTCACGCGTAACGCGCGCCGTATCAACGCCAAATCCATCATGGGCGTGATGATGCTGGCGGCCGGCAAGGGCGCCAAGGTCTTGCTGGAAGCCGACGGTCCGGACGAAGCCGACTGCGTCGCCGCCCTGACCGCGCTGGTCAACGACAAGTTCGGCGAAGGCGAGTAATGGGGGCGGAGCGCAGCCGGCCCCGTTTCCCCGCAGGCCAGCCAATGGCCTCGTTCACGCTGCACGGCATTCCGGTCTCGCGCGGCATCGCCATCGGCCGCGCCCACCTGCTGTCGCCGGCCGCGCTGGACGTCAAGCACTACCTGGTGGCGGACGATCAGGTCGAGGCCGAGGTCACGCGCCTGCAGCAGGCGCTGGCCGCCGTCCACAAGGAACTGCAAACGCTGTGGAACGAGCTGCCCAAGGATGCGCCGACCGAACTGGGCGCGTTCATCGACGTGCACGCGCTGATCCTGTCCGACCCGATGATTTCCGAAGCGCCGCTGGACATCATCCGCGCCCGCCACTACAACGCCGAATGGGCGCTGCTGACGCAGATCGATGAGCTGTCGGCGCAGTTCGACGAAATCGAAGACCCCTACCTGCGCGAGCGCAAGGCCGACATCCAGCAGGTGGCCGAGCGCGTGCTGAAGGTGCTGATGGGCACCGAGCCCATCCTGCCACCGGCCGCGCCGGCCGGCGAGGACGAATTCCAGCCGCAGATGATCATCGTCGCGCACGACATCTCGCCGGCCGACATGCTGCAATTCCGCGACCGCTCGTTCATCGGCTTCGTCACCGACGTCGGCGGCCAGAACTCGCACACGGCGATCGTCGCCCGTTCGCTCGACATCCCGGCGGTGGTCGGCATGTCCGGCGCCTCCACGCTGGTCGAGCAGGACGACTGGCTGATCATCGACGGCGACGCCGGCGTGGTGATCGCCAATCCGAGCGCGCTGATCCTGAACCAGTACCGCGAGCGCCAGGGCGCCGCCGCGCGCGCCAGGAAAAAGCTGCAAAAGCTGAAGAAAACGCCGGCCATCACCAAGGACGGCACCGCGATCACGCTGCTGGCCAACATCGAGCTGCCGGACGACTGCCCGGCGGCGATGGAGGCGGGCGCCAACGGCGTCGGCCTGTTCCGCTCCGAATTCCTGTTCATGGGCCGCAACAGCAAAATCCCGTCCGAGGACGAGCAGTTCGAGCAGTACAAGAAAGCCGTGGTGGCGATGAAGGGCCGGCCGGTGACGATCCGCACGCTGGACATCGGCGCCGACAAGCCGCTCGACCAGGGCGAGCAGACCGCGCTGAACCCGGCGCTGGGCCTGCGCGCGATCCGCTACTGCCTGGCCGAGCCGCAGATTTTCCTGACCCAGCTGCGCGCCATCCTGCGCGCCTCGGCGTTTGGCAAGGTGCGCATCCTGGTGCCGATGCTGGCGCACGCGTTTGAAATCGACCAGACGCTGGCGATGGTGGCGCAGGCCAAGGCCGAACTGCGCGAGCAGCACATCAAGTTCGATGAAAACGTCGATGTCGGCGCCATGATCGAGATCCCCGCGGCCGCGCTGGCGCTGCCGATGTTCGTCAAGCGCATGGACTTCCTGTCGATCGGCACCAATGACCTGATCCAGTACACGCTGGCGATCGACCGGGTTGATTATGAAGTCGCGCACCTTTACAATCCGCTGCATCCGGCTGTGCTGCAATTGATCTCGATGACGATTGCGGCCGGGCATAAAGCCGGGATCGACGTCGCCGTGTGCGGCGAAATGGCCGGCGATGTCAAATTGACACGCCTGTTGCTGGGCATGGGGCTGCGGGAATTCTCGATGCATCCCGCCCAACTGCTGTCGGTCAAGCAGGAAATCCTGAACAGCGACCTTGCGCGCATCATGCCGCAAACCCGCAAGATCATGCGCTCGATGGAACCCAACGTAATTGCAGACGCGGTCGAACAATTGCAGTTGATGTAGCAAGCGGCGGAACCCACCCTCGCGGTTCCGCCTTGATAGATGGCCCGCGGGGCCGCCCCTCAAAAAACTAAAACCAACAATGTCATCCCTGGGATACGTTAAGCCGCAAACCATGCATTTTGCCGAGCCCTTGCTCCTGCAAAGCGGCGCGTCGCTGCGCGACTATATGCTGATGTACGAAACCTACGGCACGCTCAACGCCGACAAGTCCAACGCCGTGCTGGTGTGCCACGCGCTGAACGCCTCGCACCACGTGGCCGGCGAATACGAAGGCCAGCCGAAAAGCACCGGCTGGTGGGACAATATGGTCGGTCCCGGCAAGCCGCTGGACACCGACAAGTTCTTTGTGATCGGGATTAACAACCTCGGTTCCTGCTTCGGCTCCACGGGGCCGATGCACACCAATCCGGCCACCGGCAAGCCCTACGGCGCCGCCTTCCCGGTGGTGACGGTGGAAGACTGGGTGGCGGCGCAGGCGCGCCTGGCCGACCAGTTGGGCATCCGGCAGTTCGCCGCCGTCATGGGCGGCTCGCTGGGCGGCATGCAGGCGCTGGCCTGGTCCATCATGTACCCGGACCGTTTGCGTCACTGCGTGGTGATCGCCTCGACCGCCAAGCTGTCGGCGCAGAACATCGCCTTCAACGACGTCGCGCGCCAGGCCATCCTGTCCGACCCGGACTACCACGGCGGCGATTTCTACGAACATGGCGTGGTGCCGAAGAACGGCCTGCGCGTGGCGCGCATGGTCGGCCACATCACCTATCTGTCGGACGACGACATGGCCGAGAAGTTCGGCCGCAAGCTGCGCGACGTCGCCGAAAGCGGCGACTACAAATTCGGCTTCGGCATCGATTTCGAAATCGAATCCTACCTGCGCTACCAGGGCGACAAGTTCTCCGAGTACTTCGACGCCAACACCTATTTGCTGATCACCAAGGCGCTCGATTACTTCGACCCGGCGCGCAAATACGGCGGCGATCTGGCGAAGACGCTGTCCGGCACCAAGGCGAAGTTCTTCCTGGCTTCGTTCACCACCGACTGGCGCTTCTCGCCGGAGCGCAGCCGCGAAATCGTGCAGGCGCTGATCAGCAACCGCCGCAACGTCACCTACGCGGAAATCGACGCGCCGCATGGCCACGATGCCTTCCTGCTGGAAGATGCGCGGTATATGAACATGGTGCGCGCTTATTACGGCCAGGTGTGGAAAGAGATCGGCGATGTGAAAGGAGCCTCGGCATGAATTTCAATGAACTGAGCGCGGCGCGTCCCGACCTGGCGTTTATCGCCCACTGGGTGGACCACAAGGCGCACGTGCTGGACGTCGGCTGCGGCGACGGCGTGATGATGGATTATCTGCAAAGCGACAAGCAATGCAGCGGCTACGGCATCGAGATCGCCGACGACAAGGTGCTGGCCTCGACCCAGCGCGGCGTGCAGGTGGTGCAGCAGGACATGGAAAACGGCCTGGGACTGTTCGGCGACAACTCGTTCGACACGGTGCTGTGCCTGTCGTCGCTACAGATGATGAAGCACGTCGAGGACCTGCTGCGCGATATCGTCCGCGTCGGCAAGGAGGCGATTGTCTCGTTCCCCAACTTCGCCTACTGGCCGCACCGCGTGGCGCTGCTGAAGGGGCGCATGCCGGTGTCGGAATCGCTGCCGTACGAATGGTACGACACGCCCAACGTGCGCTGCGCCACCATCCACGACTTCCGCGACCTGGCCGAGGAATGCGGGCTGGAAGTGATCGAATGTGTAGCGCTGGCGGAGGGGAAACGGGTATCATTCCTGCCTAATCTGCGCGGCGATCTTGCCGTCTTCCGACTACGTAAAAAATGACAGACACCCGGCCCTGGTACAGCTACATCAACGGACGCACCGTTTCCATCCTGTTCCTGGGCTTTAGCTCCGGCCTGCCGCTGTACACGCTGATCTACCTGATGCAGGCGTGGCTGGCCAAGGCCGGGCTGGATGTCAAGGCGCTGGGCCTGTTCGGCCTGGCCATGTTCCCCTACACCTTCAAATTCCTGTGGGCGCCGTTCATGGACCGCTACACGGTGCTGCCGATCGGCCGCCGGCGCGGCTGGATGGCGGTGACGCAGCTGGCGCTGTTCGCCTTCATCGGCGGCCTCGGGATGCTCGATCCGAAACTCGAGCTGTCGCTGATCGCGGTGGTGGTGTTCCTGATCGCCTTCCTCTCGGCCAGCCAGGACGTGGTGATCGACGCCTATCGCCGCGAAATTCTGGCTGAGGAAGAGCAGGGCCTCGGTGCGGCCATCATCGTCAACGCCTACAAGGCGGCCAGCCTGATACCGAGCGCGCTCGGTCTGGTGATGGCGGACAGCCAGCCGTGGCAAATCGTGTTCTGGACCGTGGCGGCCTTCATGCTGCCAGGTTTGCTCTGCACGCTGCTGGCGAAGGAGCCGGTGGTGTACGGCGAGCCGCCGAAAAACCTGCAGGAGGCGGTGGTGCTGCCGTTCCGCGAATTCGTGCTGCGCGACGGCTGGAAGCAGGCCATGTTCATCATCGCCTTCGTCCTGCTGTACAAGATCGGCGACACCATGAGCACCGCGCTGTCGACCAAATTCTTCCTCGACATCGGCTTCTCGACCAAGGACATCGGCCTGGCCGCCAACGCCACCGGCTGGTGGGCCAGCCTGGCCGGCGGCGCCGTGGGCGGCATCTGGATGATCAAACTGGGCATCAACCGCGCGCTGTGGGTGTTCGGCGTGTTGCAGGCGATCGCCATCCTCGGCTTTGCCTGGCTGGCGCAGGTGGGACCGGACAAGCTGTTGCTGAGCGCCGTGTTCGGCTTTGAAGCGTTTGCCAGCCTGGGGCTGGGGTCGGCGGCGCTGGTGGCTTTCATGTCGCGTGCGACCGATCCGCGCTACACCGCCACCCAGTACGCGCTGTTTTCCAGCCTGGCTGCGGTCCCGCGCACATTCATTAATTCTTCGGTAGGGTATATTGTGGCCGAAACCGGGTGGTTCTGGTTCTTTATCGTGTGCTTTATCCTGGCCTTCCCGGCGATGATGATGCTGCCGAAAATCGCTCCATGGAACAGTCCAAATGAAAAAGCTTAAATTGACGAGCGCCGTGCTGGCGCTGCTGCTGTGCGCCGGCGCGATGGCGCAGGACGATGGCATTCCGGTGTCCAAGCTGTCGCGCATGCGCGGCCTGGCCGGCGCCGATGCCGCGCAATTCGATCAACAGTCGAAACTGCAATACAACCAGATGCTGGCCGAGGCGCACAAGAAGGACGCCGTCGCCACCGACAGCAATCCGCAACTGATCCGCCTGCGCGCCATCGCCAAGCGCATCATCCCGTTCACCGCGCGCTGGAATCCGGACGCCGCCAAGTGGGACTGGCAGGTCAACCTGCTGCGCTCCGACACCGTCAACGCCTTCTGCATGCCGGGCGGCCGCATCGCCTTCTACAACGGCATCCTGACCAAGCTGAATCTGACCGACGACGAGGTGGCGATGGTGATGGGCCACGAAATCGCCCACGCGCTGCGCGAGCACGCGCGCGAGCAGGCCGGCAAGAACAACGTCACCTCGCTGCTGGGCCGCGTGGCTGGCGCCGCCGGCGCCGCCTACTTCGGCCTCGACCCGCGCCTCGGCGACGCGGTCGGCAGCGGCGCCGCCAAGGTGGCGTCGCTGAGCTTCTCGCGCACCGATGAAACCGAGGCCGACCTGGTCGGCATGGACCTGGCCGCGCGCGCCGGCTTCGACCCGCGCGCCGGCATCGCGCTGTGGCAGAAAATGGGCGCGATCAACAAGAACCAGCCGATCAGCTTTTTGTCGACCCACCCGGCCGGCAAGGACCGCATCAAGGAAATGAACGCCAATATGCACCTGGTGCTGCCGGTGTACGCGCGCGCCAAGGGACTCGATCCGAACAAGCTGCCGGCCTACCACTCGATTGCCCTGCCGAAGTCCTGATATGTCGCGTCACCCGCTGCCCATGCGCGACGGCGTCGCGCCCAGCTACCTGTATCTGCCGGAGGGCGACTGGCCGGACATGATCACCTTCCTCGCCGCGCGCTTTCCGGACGTATCGGAAACGTCGTGGCGCGAACGCATGGCGCGCAACGACGTGGTGGACGGCGACGGCAAGCCGCTGCTGCCATCGAGCCGCTTCAAGCGCGGCATGCGCATCTTTTACTACCGCGAGCTGGAGGCGCCGGAAACGCCGATCCCGTTCCGGGAAGAGATCCTGCACATGGACGAGCACCTGGTGGTGGTCGACAAGCCGCACTTCCTGCCGGTGATCCCGACCGGCCGCTTCCTGCACGAGACGCTGCTGGTGCGCCTGCGTAAAACGCTGGGCGAAGAGGACCTGGCGCCGATCCACCGGCTGGACCGCGAGACGGCCGGCGTGGTGATCTTCTCGCGCAACGCCGCCAGTCGCGGCACTTATCAATCGATGTTCCAGAAGCGCGTGATCGACAAGGAATACGAAGCGCTGGCGCCGCGCCTGCACGACGTGCAGTTCCCGTTCAGCCATCGCAGCCGCATGGTCGAGGGCGACAAATTCTTCACGATGAAGGAAGTCGAGGGCGAGCCGAATTCGGAAACGCTGATCGACCTGATCGAGCATCGCGGCGAGCTGAGTCTGTACCGCCTGTATCCGCACACGGGGCGCCAGCACCAGTTGCGCGTGCATTTATCGTCGCTCGGCATCCCGATCGTCAACGACGCGTTCTACCCGGTGGCGCTGCCGTGCAAACAGGACGACGTCTCGCAACCGCTGCAACTGCTGGCCCGCGCGATCAGCTTCATCGACCCGATCAGCGGCGAATGGCGCGAGTTCCGCTCGAAGCGTCAACTGTAGCCGCCTGCGCGGCCAGCAAGTCCCGCAGCCACGATTGGGCTGCATGCGTGTCGCTGCGGCGATGCCACATCAGGTCAAACACGATTTCCGGCAGCGCCAGCGGCGGTGGCAATATCGCCAGTTGATGGCTGGCCTGGGCATGTAGCGCCGCGCGCTTGAGTATCGTCGATGTCATGCGCGTTTGCGCGATGATGGGTGGCACCGCGAACATATGCGGCAGCGTCAGCGCCAGCCGGCGTTTCAGGCCTTGCTCAGCCAGCGCCCGATCGACCAGCCCGTACAGGTGGCCTTCGGGTGACACCAGCACATGCTGTAATTCCAGATAGGCCGGCAGATCCAGGCCGGCCCGCGCGGCCGGATGGTCGCTGGCGAGCACCGTCACAAATTCATCGCGCAGCAGCGGGCGCGCCTTGATGCGGCCATCTTCCTCGGCCGCCGGCACGCTGATGGCGGCGTCGATGACACCGGAGTCCAGCAACTCGATGGCGGCATCGCGGCCGTTCACCGCGTGCACATTCAGCGTTACGCCGGGCGCTTGTACCTCCAGTGCGCTCAACAGCGTTGGCAGCAACACGAAGCTTGGATAATCCGGCAGGCCCAGATTAAAGGTCAGCACGGCGTTGGCGGGATCGAAGGCCGGCTTGCTCATCATGGCAGATTCGATCTGGCGTAGTGCCGCAGCCACCGGCCCGGCGAGGTCGCGTGCGCGTTGCGTCGGCAGCAGCCCGTTGGCGCTGCGCAGGAACAATGGGTCGCCCAGCAGCGTGCGCAGGCGGGACAGGGCGGCGCTCATGGCCGGCTGGCTCACGCCGACCCGCGTTGCCGCGCGGGTCACATTACGCTCGCTCGCCAGCGCGTCAAACGCCACCAGCAGATTCAGATCAATGCCATGAAAATCCATAATGCAAATAAAGACATATACAGGTTATTTGTTGGACTGATTTTACTGCGGAGCGCAAACTGAGGCCATCTCAAATCAACACGGAGCAGGTCATGAGCCTCATCGAACAACTGCGCTCGGAGCGCATTGCTGTCGAAACCCTGTATCGCGCCTTCAACGAAAAGAATCCGGACTTGGTGGATGCTGTGCTGGCGCCACAATGGGACGATATCCCGCTCGGGCCCGGCCAGCAGCCAGGCCCGCAAGGTATCAAGCCCATTATTCGCAGCTTTGCCGCCGCGTTCCCGGATGTGCGGATCATCATTCATGACATGGTGCAGGAGCCCGGCAAAATCGGCGTGCGCGCGGAAATCACCGGCACGCACCAGGGAGAGCTGTTCGGCATGGCGCCGACTGGGAAAAAGATCAGTTTCCGCCTGCATGAATTCCACAAGGTCGTGGACGGCAGGCTGGTCACGACCTGGCATATGGAAGACTGGTTCGGCCTGTTTCTCCAGCTGGGCCAGTTCCCGCCGCAGCCCTAAGCGTTACAGCGCGCCGTACTCGATGGTCAGCGGCGCGTGGTCGGAGAACTTTTCTTCCTTGTAGACGGCGACCGTGGTGGCCTTGGCGGCGATGCCCGGGGTGGCGACCTGGTAGTCGATGCGCCAGCCGACGTTCTTGGCGTAGGCCTGGCCGCGGTTGCTCCACCACGTGTATTGCTCTTCGCGCGGGTCGAGGCCGCGGTGCACGTCGACGAAACCCACTTCGTCGAAGATGCGCGTCATCCAGGCGCGTTCTTCCGGCAGGAAGCCGGAGTTCTTTTTATTGCCCTTCCAGTTCTTCAGGTCGATTTCCTTGTGGGCGATGTTCCAGTCGCCGCAGATGACCACTTCGCGGCCCTCGGCGTGCAGCTGTTGCAGGTGCACCAGGAACAGGTCCATGAAGCGGAATTTGGCTTCCTGGCGCTCCGGACCCGACGAGCCCGACGGGCAGTAGACCGAAATCACGGTAAGGTTGCCAAAGTCGCAACGCACGTAGCGGCCTTCGGCGTCGAATTCCGGCGAGCCGAAGCCGATCACCACGCGGTCCGGTTCGATCTTGCTGTAGACGCCGGTGCCCGAATAGCCTTTTTCTCGGCATAGTGGAAGTGGCCATGGTAGCCGCCCGGATTGAGGAATTCCGGCGTCATGTCCGGCGCTTGCGCCTTCAGTTCCTGGACGCAGACGAAGTCGGCATCCTGCTTGGCCAGCCAGGTGAAGAAGCCCTTGGACGCGGCGGAGCGGATGCCGTTGAGGTTGGCGGAGATGATTTTTGGCATAGAAGATTCGGTGCAGAAATAACGGAATGCGCTAGTGTAGCGGTAAAATACCGGCACTTTAAAGAAATGAGGCATCATGGAAAACTTACGTCAGGAATTTATTGCGTTTTCGGTAAAAAGCGGTGTGTTGCGCTTCGGCGAGTTCACCACCAAGGCCGGGCGCCAATCGCCGTACTTCTTCAACGCTGGCCTGTTCCATGACGGCGCGACGCTGGCCCAGGTGGCGCAGTTCTACGCGCAGACGCTGCTGGACTCCGGCGTGCAGTTCGACATGCTGTTCGGCCCCGCCTACAAGGGCATCACGCTGGCCTCGGCCACCGCCGTGGCGCTGGCCGGCAAGGGCCGCAACACCTCGTTCGCCTTCAACCGCAAGGAGGCCAAGGACCATGGCGAAGGCGGCACCATCGTCGGCGCCAAGCTGCAGGGCAAGGTGGTCATCATTGACGACGTGATCTCGGCCGGCACCTCGGTGCGCGAATCGGTGGAAATGATACGCGCCGCCGGCGCCGAGCCATGCGCCGTGCTGATCGCGCTGGACCGCATGGAGCGCGGCGGCAAGGACGGCCAGATTTCCGACCTGTCGGCGGTGCAGGAAGTGATGCAGAAGTATGGCATTCCGGTCATTTCCATCGGCAACCTCGACGACCTGTTCGGCTTCCTCAACGGCGCCGGCGCCGACCCGCAACTGGCGCAGTACAAGGACGCCGTGGCTGCCTACCGCAGCCAGTACGGCATTGTCTGATTGGCTACGTTGCTAGACATTGATATTTCTATGGTGTAACCTTCCTGAAGGTAGGAGACCCATATAAGGTAGACCATGAATATCGCAACATTGAAGGTGCACGGTGACCCGGAAGGCCTGGCGGACGTCCGCGACGGCCTGCCAACCGAGCCGCACGGCGACTGGCAAAAGGGCGACGTCAAGCCCAACGGCCGGGTACGCATCGACTCGGGTTTCTACGTGGCCATCGGCACCGAGCAGAACCCGACCGAGCTGCTGAAGCAAATCCGTTTCTACCTGGGCGAGTGCCGTGCGCGCGGCATTCACTTCGAGCGTTCCGACGTCGACGCCGAGCTGCGCATTTCCTTCCCGTGCGAACAGGGCGCGGACGTCCCGTCACTGGACCTGTCGCTGGCCGACATGGCCATGCTGGTCGAGATGGGCATCAATCTCAGCATCACCGCCTGACCCGCAACATGCGGTTTGGCGAGGACCGGCTGACCGAATTCACCGCAGCGCAGGGCGTTCCGCGCCGCGTGCACGTGTGGGAGCCGGCCGCGCCGCGCGCGGTCATCCTCGCCATCCACGGCGGCATGGCGCACGGCGGCGACTATGTGACGCCGGCGCGCTATTTCCGCCAGCACGGCATTGCCACCGTGGCCTACGACCTGTGCGGCCACCAGGACGCGCGCCGCGTCGACATCCCCAGTTTCCATGTCTTCCTCGACGACAGCCAGTTGTTCCTGCGCTGGGTGAAGCAGCAGTATCCCGGCTTGCCGGTGTACGTGATGGGCCACTCGATGGGCGCGCTGATCGCCACGCACCTGGCGCTGGGCGGCTTCGCCGGCGACGCGGTGGTGAAAGGCTTCATCCTGTCGTCGCCGTATTACGTCAACGCCATCAAGGTGTCGCCGCTGCTGCTGGCGCTGTCCGGCGTGCTGGGCGCGCTGGCGCCGCGCATGAAGGTGCCGCTGGCCTCGCTCACGCACCAGCTGACACACGACCGCGCCATCACCGAACGCCACTATCAGGATGAGCGCGACGGCATCCGCGCCACCGAAATCACGGTCCGTTTCGGCAACGCGCTGACGGCGGCCCAGCAAAGGCTGGACGCGCGCATGCCGCAGTGGACGCAGCCGCTGTTCGCGGTAGTGGCCGGCGACGACAAGCTGGCCGACGCCGACGCGGCCGAGGCGATGCTGAAGTCGGTGCCGGCGCATCTGCTGACCTATCAGCGCCACCCGCAAAACTTCCACGAAAACTTCAACGAGCTCAATCGCGAGCAGATCTTTGCCGACATCCTGGCATGGATCGACCGTTAATCCGTTGGCAAGCCCGCTTATCGCCGCGGGGCCGCAATACTGGCTCCTGTTCAGGGAGCGCTCCCAATGGTATGAAGTCGGTGAGGACAGTAGTACCGGCAAGGCGATACCTCACATCCGCTACGTGGCCGGCGATGGCTCCGCGTTTGGCATGCTGATTGGACATGCAGGCTGAAAACTGCCCGGGCAGGCGCGTGCGCTTTCCGGCCATGATCAAGCCATAAGATGTCAGAACCGGGACGATATGTGGAGGGCGTCGACAGCGTTACCAAGCCGGCGACGTCTGCGGCTGTAAGGTCAGCGGCGACGCAGCCATGTAGCGCTTCCCCACCACGCCGCGGCGGGAAGTAACCAAAGCAGAACCACGGTGTAGATCGGCGGGTTGATGGTGTGTGACGCCAGCAAGATCACCTGCAACAGTACCGTGGCGGCGATGGCGATCGCCATCCACAGTTTGTGCAGCCACGGCGCGCGCGTGATGAAGAGGCTGAGGAGGAATGCGGCCAGCAACACCAGCAGCGGTACCACGCCGAAGCCGAATACGATGCCCACGCCATCCCAGCCGTTGTCCGCGCGCGCGCCGCACAACGGCGTCGCGCTGAGCGTAATGGCATAATACAGCCGGGGTGCAAGGTTCATGACGGGGCGCGATGGATGGACGATGGCTGAGGATAGCACACGGCAGATCTGAGGCGTAGTCCGGGACGTTCGACGGCAAAGTAGAGCAGCGCCGCCGCCGCCAGCGATGCGGCGAGGTAGACGGCGAGGGCGGCCAGCGGCATGTCCTGTCCCAGCGCCGGCAGCAGGCCGTCAAGCCAGGCGTAGACTTGTTTGTGCGTCAGATAGAGGCTGAAGGCAAGCATCGCCAGCGGCCGGGCGCCGGGCACTGGGTGGCGTCCTATCCACGTGGCAGGGCTGATGGCGCCGGCCAGCAGCAGCGCGCATCCGAGGGCAACCAGCGGGAACATCAGGATGGCGCCGGCCGCGCGGTCCAGCGCTATCTGTGTGCAGGCGGCCAGCACGACGACGCCCGCAGCCAGCAGCATGCGGCCATGGCGCAGCAGCGCGTTCCACCACGCGGGTCGGAAGGCGCGGCACGCGGCAAGGCTTACGCCCATCAGCAGGCCGTCGAGCCGCGCATAGGTCGGATTGTAGATCATGCTGATGAAGGCGTGCATCGCCGCGCCGGCGTCATTGGCGAGTAGCGGTTCGACACGCGTGTGCCACAGCCAGCCGCGCAGCAGCATGCCGCCGGCGACCAGCGCCACCGCCAGCATGATCGCGCGGCGCGCGTTGAGGCGGCGTGCCAGCAGCCAGGCGGCCAAAGGGAACAGCAGGTAGAAGTGCTCTTCGACGCACAGCGACCAGGCGTGCGAATACGCTGCGCCCTGGCGCCAGTCCGGCGCGAGATTGAGCGTGAATGTGAGGTACTTCCACAGCGGTTGCAGCGCGCCGCCTTCGGGCGACGGCAGCATTACGTACAGCGCCAGTACTGCGTAGTAGGCTGGCAGGATGCGCAGCGCGCGGTGCACCATGAAGCGGCGCCACTGCGGCTGCTCGCCCTGCGCGTAAGCGCGCAACAACTGCCAGCCGATCAGGTAGCCGCTGAGCACAAAGAACAGGTCGACGCCCATCCAGCCATGTTCCACCAGCGCCGGCATGGGAATGCCATGGCTGCTGACGTGGTACAGCATTACCGCAGCGATGGCGCATGCGCGCAGCAGATCGATTCCCGGAGCGCGTGTCATCGCTGGGTGCCTTGTGTGAAAAAGGACGCCGTAGCGTCCTTGGGGTTTTAGCCGGCCAGCTTGGCCTTCAGCAGCTCGGTGAGCTGCGCCGGGTTGGCTTTGCCGCGCGAGGCCTTCATCGCCTGGCCGATCAGCGCGTTGATCGCTGCTTCCTTGCCGGCGCGGTACTGCTCGACCGACTTGGCGTTATTGGCAATGACCTCGTTGACGATGGCTTCCAGCGCGCCGGTGTCGGAGATCTGCTTCAGGCCTTTCGATTCGATCAGCGCGTCGACCAGGTTGTCGTCATCCGACTTCGCTGCCCACATGTCGCCGAACAGTTCCTTGGCGGTCTTGTTGTTGATGGTGCCGTCGGCGATGCGCTTCAGCATCAGCGCCAATTGCGCAGGTTTTACCGGCGCGTCGGCGATGTCCACGCCCTCGCGGTTCAGCGTCGACGAGACGTCGCCCATCAGCCAGTTGGCGGCGGCTTTCGCGTTGTCCTTGCCGGCGGCGTCCACCACGGCGACGAAGTAGGTGGCCATGGCTTTCGATGCGGTCAGCACCAGCGAGTCATATTCCGGCAGCGCGTATTCGCTGACGAAGCGTTCACGCATCGCGGCCGGCAGTTCCGGCATGGTGCCTTTCACCTGTTCGATCCAGGCGTTGGAGATGACCAGCGGCGGCAGGTCCGGGTCCGGGAAGTAGCGGTAGTCCTGCGCGTCTTCCTTGCTGCGCATTTCGCGCGTCTCTTTGCGATCCGGGTCGTACAGGCGAGTCGCCTGCACCACCTTGCCGCCGTCCTCGATCAGCTCGATCTGGCGGCGCACTTCGACGTGCACGGCCTCCTCGATGAAGCGGAAGGAGTTCAGGTTTTTGATTTCGCAGCGGGTGCCGTATTCCTTCTGGCCTTTCGGACGCACCGAGACGTTGATGTCGCAGCGGAACGAGCCTTCCTGCATATTGCCGTCGCAGACGCCCAGCCACATCACCAGCGAGTGCAGCGCCTTGCAGTAGGCGACCGCTTCGGCGGCGCTGCGGATCTCCGGCTCGGAGACGATTTCCAGCAGCGGCGTGCCGGCGCGATTCAGGTCGATGCCTGACATGCCGGCATAGTCTTCGTGCAGCGATTTGCCGGCGTCTTCTTCCAGGTGGGCGCGCGTCAGGTTGACGGTTTTGGTGACGAATTCGCCGTCCTTGTCGTAGCCGAAGGTGATGGCGCCGCCTTGTACCACCGGGTCTTCGAATTGGCTGATCTGGTAGCCCTTCGGCAGGTCAGGGTAGAAGTAGTTTTTGCGGGCGAAGATCGAGGCTGGCGCGATTTTGGCGCCGACGGCGAGGCCGAAGCGGATTGCGCGGTCTACGGCCTGCTTGTTCATCACCGGCAGCACGCCGGGCAGCGCCAGGTCGACCGGGCTGGCCTGGGTGTTGGCTTCTGCGCCGAAGGTGGTCGGCGAGCCGCTGAAGATTTTAGATGCGGTAGTGAGCTGTACGTGGTTCTCAATACCGATGACGACTTCCCATTCCATATTATTCTCGCTTAGTGTGCCCGTCATTCCCGCGCGGGCGGGAATCCATACTCAGCATGGGTTCCCGCCTGCGCGGGAACGACGGTGGTTGTTCTTAGATGCCGGCCGGAGCGCGGGTGTGCCAGTCGGTCGCTTGCTGATATGCGTGCGCCACGTTGAGCAGCCTGGCCTCGCCAAAGTGCTTGCCGATGATCTGCAGGCCGACCGGGCGGTCCTTGGCGCCGAAGCCGACCGGGATCGACATGCCCGGCAAGCCGGCCAGGCTGGTCGACAGCGTGTAGATGTCGGCCAGGTAGGCGGCCACCGGATCGTCCGACTTGTCGCCCAGGTCCCACGCCACGGTAGGCGCCACCGGTCCCATGATCACGTCGCAGACGGCGTCCGGGCCGTTCAGCACTTTCTCGAAGTCCTGCGCAATCAGGCGGCGGATCTTCTGCGCCTTCAGGTAGTAGGCGTCGTAGTAGCCGTGGCACAGCACATAGGTGCCGACCATGATGCGGCGCTTGACCTCATTGCCGAAGCCCTGGTCGCGGGTCTTGCGGTACATGTCCTGCAGATCCTTGTAACCCTCGGCGCGGAAGCCGTAGCGCACGCCGTCAAAGCGCGACAGGTTGGACGAGGCTTCGGCCGGCGCGATCATGTAGTAGGCCGGGATCGACAGCTTGGTGTTCGGCAGCGAGATATCGACCAGCGTCGCGCCCAGTTCCACGTACTTGGCCAGCGCGGCGCGCACCGCGTCTTCCACGTCTTTCGACAGGCCTTCGCCGAAGTATTCCTTCGGCACGCCGATGCGCAGGCCGGTCAGCGGCTGGCCCAGCTCGCGGGTGTAGTCTTCGTCCACGCCGCCCAGTTCCGGCGTCAGCGAGGTCGAGTCGCGTTCGTCGAAGCCGGCCATGGCGTTCAGCAGCAGCGCGCAGTCTTCGGCGGTCTGCGCCATCGGGCCGCCCTGGTCCAGCGACGAGGCGAAGGCGATCATGCCGAAGCGCGAGACGCGGCCGTAGGTCGGCTTGATGCCGGTGATGCCGCAGAACGAGGCTGGCTGGCGGATCGAGCCGCCGGTGTCGGTGCCGGTGACGCCCGGCGCCAGGCGCGCGGCCACGGCGGCGGCCGAGCCGCCCGACGAGCCGCCCGGCACGGCGCTTTTGTCCCACGGGTTTTTTACCGCGCCGAAGGCCGAGTTTTCGTTGGCCGAGCCCATGGCGAATTCGTCGCAATTGAGCTTGCCCAGCGTGACCATGCCGGCCTGCTGGAACTTTTCAACGACGGTGGCGTCGAACGGGCTGACGTAGTTGGCCAGCATCTTCGAGCCGGCGGTCGAGCGCCAGCCCTTGGTGACGAAAATGTCCTTGTGGGCGATCGGCACGCCGGTCAGCGGCGTGGCGGTGCCGGCGGCGATGCGCGCGTCGGCGGCGGCGGCTTGGGCCAGGGTCAGGTCGCGGTCGACGTGCAGGAAGGCGTTCAGGTCGCTTTTCTCGATGCGGTCGAGGAAGTGCGTGGCCAGTTCGGTGGCGGTGATCGCTTTGCTTTGCAGGAGGGCGGACAGCTCTTTAATGGTTTTGGTGTGCATGGCGTTTCAATTCATTGTTACAGCGTCGTCCCCGCGCAGGCGGGGACCCATAGAACGCTGACTCAGTATGGATTCCCGCCTGCGCGGGAATGACGGCGGCGTGTTATTCGATCACTTTCGGCACCAGGTACAGGCCGTCCTGGGTCTTCGGCGCGACGGCCTGGTAGTCGTCGCGGCGGTTCGGTTCGGCGGCCACGTCTTCGCGCAGGCGCAGCGCGATGTTGTTCATGTGCGCCGCCAGCGGGTGACTCAGCGGGGCGACGCCGTCGGTGTCCACCGCCTGCATCTCTTCGGCCAGCGCGAAGATGCCGTTCAGCTGCTCCAGCGCGGTGGCGCTTTGCTGCTCGTTCATCTCAAGTTGGGCCAGTTTGGCAATGCGGGTTACGTCGGTTAAGGTCAGGGACATGGCGCGGGCTTATTGTGATATTGATAAAAAACTTGAAATTCTGCCTATTGGCCGGCAATTGCCGACGAATGCCGCTTAAATCGCGGTCTCAGGCATCACACTTTTGGGTGGATTTTCGATAAATCGCAGTCAAATTATAAGGTAGAATGGCGGGTTGATGCGTTGTCGGCGCTGAATCATTGCTGCCGCCGCATTTCGGACAGAATTTTTTACTCAACGGTTTACGCGCACGCTGGTGGCGCCACAGGACACTTTAATGTTTGGTTTTTTACGTCGTTACATTTCCTCCGACCTGGCCATTGACTTGGGCACGGCCAATACCCTGATCTACGTTCGCGGCCAAGGCATCGTTCTGGATGAACCTTCGGTGGTGGCGATTCGCCAGGAAGGCGGCCCGAATGGCAAGAAGACCATTCAGGCAGTTGGTAAAGAAGCAAAGCAGATGCTGGGCAAAGTCCCAGGCAACATCGAGGCGATCCGCCCGATGAAAGACGGCGTGATCGCCGACTTCACCGTCACCGAACAAATGCTGAAGCAGTTCATCCGCATGGTGCACGATTCCAAGTTCTTCCGTCCTTCGCCGCGCATCATCATCTGCGTGCCGTGCGGCTCGACCCAGGTGGAGCGCCGCGCGATCCGCGAATCGGCGCTGGGCGCCGGCGCCTCGCAGGTGTACCTGATCGAAGAACCAATGGCGGCGGCCATCGGCGCCGGCCTGCCGGTTTCCGACGCCACCGGCTCGATGGTGGTCGACATCGGCGGCGGCACCACCGAGGTGGGCATCATCTCGCTGGGCGGCATGGTGTACAAGGGTTCGGTGCGCGTGGGCGGCGACAAGTTCGATGAAGCCATCGTCAACTACATCCGCCGCAACTACGGCATGCTGATCGGCGAGCAGACCGCCGAGGCGATCAAGAAGGCCATCGGTTCGGCCTTCCCTGGCTCCGAAGTCAAGGAAATGGAAGTCAAGGGCCGCAACCTGTCCGAGGGTATTCCGCGCTCGTTCACCATCTCGTCGAACGAGATCCTGGAGGCGCTGACCGACCCGCTCAACAACATCGTGTCGGCAGTTAAGAACGCGCTGGAACAAACCCCGCCGGAACTGGGCGCCGACATCGCCGAGAAGGGCATGATGCTGACCGGCGGCGGCGCGCTGCTGCGCGACCTGGACCGGCTGCTGATGGAAGAAACCGGCCTGCCGGTGCTGGTGGCCGAAGATCCGCTGACCTGCGTGGTGCGCGGTTCGGGCATGGCGCTGGAGCGCATGGATCAACTGGGCTCGATCTTCTCCTACGAATGATGTGACTAGACCGGGGCCGCCAAACAGCGGCCCCGGTTCTTTAGGGTGAGTTGACAGTCTCGTTGGCGCGCGAGCGCCGGATTATTTGGAAGTCATGGAATACAGTCCTCCGCCACTTTTCAAGCAAGGCGCTTCGGCCCGCGTCAAGATGATGGTGTTCGCATGCATTTCGATTGCACTGCTGTTGGTCGACTCGCATATGCGCACCCTGGTCATGGTGCGCAAGGTGGCCGCCACCGTACTGTATCCGCTGCAAATGGCGGCTTTGCTGCCGCGCGACGCGATCTACGGCGTCGGCGATTATTTTTCTACCCTGTCGTCGCTGGAAAAGCAGGTGCGCGAGCTGAAGACGCAGCAGATCGCCAATTCGCAAGCCTTGCAGCAGGCGCAGCTCCAGGCCGTCGAAAACGCGCAGCTGCGCCGTCTGTTCGAGGCGCGCCAGCAGGTGCCGGTGAAGTCGATGCTGGCCGAGGTGCTGTACGATGCGCGCGACGTCAATAGCCGCAAGATCGTTCTTGATCGCGGCAGCCGCCATGATGTGGCGCTGGGCCTGCCGGTGATCGATAACCAGGGCGTGGTGGGGCAGGTGACCCGTGTGTTTCCGTTCACGTCCGAGGTGACGCTGCTGTCCGACAAGGAGCAGGCGATTCCGGTGCAGCTGCTTCGCAATGGCTTGCGCAGCGTGGCGTATGGACGCGGCAAGTCGGGCAATCTGGAATTGCGCTTTACCGCACCAAATGCGGATATCCAGGTGGGCGATATCGTGGTTACTTCCGGCCTCGATGGCGTGTATCCGGCCGGCCTGGCAGTGGCGCGCGTGACGCAGGTGGAGAGCAGCGTTAGCGGTTCGTTCGGCGGCGTGATCTGCCAGCCGCTGGCCGGCATTTCTAACAATACCCAGTTGCTGATCTTGATGTCGTTGCCGGAACTGCCTCCGCGTCCGCCGGCCGAGGAGCCGCGCGCGCCGCGCAAGGGCAATAACAAGATGGCGCCGGTCAAGGATACGCCGAAAGAGGGCGAGGGCCAGCCTGCCGCCGCTACACCAACCGGCGCTGCCGCTGCGACAGCCACACCGGCCGCCAACGGCGCCCCCGGCCTGATTCCCGTGCAGCCGCCGCCACCAGCGCCCAAGCCGGCCGTCACCGACGCCGCCGCAACGGCGCCCGCCGCGCAAGCCGCCGGCGCAGCCACGCCGGCCGCGACACACACGTCGCCCGCCGCCGCAACGCCGGCCGCGCAAACCACTGGCGGAGCCAAGCCGGCCGCGCAAGCCACTGGCGCAGCTAAGCCACCCGCCGCCGCAACGCCGGCTGCGGCGCGTACCTCGCCTGCGACTGCCGCAGCCACCGCGCCGGCCGCGCAGGCGCCGGTCCCCGCCAACCAAATTAAGGAGCCGGCACGATGAATCGCCCGCACTACATCCTGCTTCCGGTCAGCCCGCTGTTCATCGCCTTCAGCCTGTTCTGCGCCTTCCTCCTGAACCTGCTGCCCTGGGGCCAGTTCATCGGCGTGCCGGATTTTGTGGCGCTGCTGCTGGTGTTCTGGGGTGTGCACCAGCCGCGCAAGGTCGGCATCGGCACCGCCTTCGTGCTTGGCCTGCTGATGGACGTCCACGACGCCACGCTGCTCGGCGAGAACGCATTGTCCTACACGCTGCTGTCCTACTTCGCCATCATGATCCACCGCCGCATGCTGTGGTTCCCGATCTGGACCCAGGCCATGCACGTCTTCCCGCTGCTGCTGATGGCGCAATCTGGTGCAGCTGCTGGTGCGCTTCTTCGTCTCAGGTAAATTCCCCGGCTGGTTCTACTTCATCGAGAGCGTCGTGGCGTCGGTCCTGTGGCCGGTGATTACCTGGCTGCTGCTGGCGCCTCAGCGCCGCGCGGTGGACCGCGACCACACCCGCCCAATCTAGAACAGCGGCACAGCATGACGGAAATTAAGGACAACCAGCGCGAACTGCAGCAGTTCCGCCTGCGCCTGACGGTGATAGGCGGCCTGGTATTTTTCTGCTTTGGCCTGCTGCTGATGCGCTTCATCTGGCTACAGGTCATCAAGTACAACGACTTCGCCGTCAAGGCCGAAGAGAACCGCATCGCCATCGTGCCGATCGTGCCCAATCGTGGCCTGATCTACGACCGCAACGGCGTGCTCCTGGCGCGCAACTACTCGGCCTACACGCTGGAAGTCACGCCGTCCAAGCTGCATGCCACGCTGGACGAAACCATCGACGAGTTGTCCAAGCTGGTGTCGATCGACGTCAAGGACCGCCGCCGCTTCAAGAAGCTGCTGGACGAATCGAAAAGCTTCGAAGGCGTGCCGCTGCGCACCCGCCTCACCGACGAAGAGGTGGCGCGCTTCAGCGCGCAGCGCTTCCGCTTCCCCGGCGTGGAAGTGCAGGCGCGCCTGTTCCGCCAGTATCCGCTGGGCGAGACGGCGTCGCACGTCATCGGCTACATCGGCCGCATCAACCAGTCCGAAATCAAGGCCATCGACGCGGCAGACGACTCGGCCAACTACAAGGGCACCGACCATATCGGCAAGGAAGGCCTGGAGAAAAGCTACGAGAAGCACCTGCACGGCCAGACCGGCTACGAGGAAGTGGAAGTATCGGCCGGCGGCCGCGCCATCCGCACGCTGTCGCGCACGCCCGCCACGCCGGGCAATAACCTGATTCTGTCGATCGACATCGAATTGCAGAAAGTGGTCGAGGAAGCCTTTGGCGAATGGCGCGGCGCCTTCGTCGCCATCGAACCGGAGACCGGCGACATCCTGGCCTACGTCTCGCGTCCGGGCTACGATCCCAACCTGTTCGTCGACGGCATCGACACGCAAAGCTGGAACGAACTCAATACCTCGCTCGACCGGCCGATGGTCAACCGTCCGCTGTCCGGCGTCTACGCGCCCGGCTCCACCTTCAAGCCGTTCATGGCGCTGGCCGCGCTGGAACTGGGCAAGCGCAACGCCGCCACCGCCTATCCCGACCCGGGCTTCTTCTACCTCGGCGGCCACAAGTTCCGCGACGATAAAGTCGGCGGCCACGGCAACGTCGACCTGCGCCGCTCGATCATCGTCTCCTGCAATACCTACTACTACCAGCTGGGCAACGACATGGGGATCGACTCGATCACCAAGTTCATGGCGCCATTCGGCTTCGGCCAGAAAACCGGCATCGACCTCGATAACGAAAAGGTCGGCGTGCTGCCGTCGAAGGAGTGGAAGGCCAAGCGCTTCAAGGGCAACGCCGGGCGCTGGGTCGGCGGCGACACCATCTCGGTGTCCAACGGTTCCGGCTACAACTCGTACACGCCGCTGCAGATCGCCCACGCCATGGCCAATCTGGCCAATGACGGCGTGGTGATGAAGCCGCACTTGGTCAAGATCATCGAGGACGGCGGCACGCGCGCGCGCAGCCTCACGGTGCCGAAGGAAAGCTATCGCATCCCGCTCAAGCAGGAAAACATCGACATCGTGAAAAGCGCGATGGTCGGCGTGAACAGCGAACCTGGCGGTACCGCCTTCCGCGTGTTCGCCAACGCCGGCTATACCTCGGGCGGCAAGACCGGCACCGCGCAGGTGGTCGGCATCAAGGCCAACGAGAAGTACAACAAGGCGGCGCTGGCCGAGCGCCTGCGCGACAACGCGCTGTACGTCGCCTTCGCGCCGGCGGACAAGCCGAAGATCGCCATCGCCATGGTGGTGGAAAACGCCGGCTGGGGCGCGGAGATCGCCGCGCCGATCGCGCGCAAGGCGCTCGACTTCTACCTGCTGGGCAAGCGCCCGACCGACAAGGAAACCACCAAGGTGCCGAAAGAGGACGCGGCGGAATTCGTGCCGATCGAAGACCCGGAAGCAGCGGAAGCCGCCGCCGCCGCGCGCGAGGCGCAGCAGCCGGCGCCAGCGCCGAACGCGCCACAGACACCACAGACACCGGCCGCCGCGCCGGCGCCGCAGCCGGCCACGCCGGAACGCAAGAAACAATAAGGACACCTGTACCATGCGCATCCACGAAAGACGCTCGCTGTGGCGTCGAATGCGGCCTTACTTTACCGTCTTCGACGTGCCGCTGACCATCATCCTGGTCCTGCTGCTGACGGTCAGCATGATCACGCTGTACTCGGCCAGCATCGGCATTCCGGGCAAGATGGAAGACCACATGCGCAACATCCTGCTGTTCTTCTTCGTGATGTGGGTGGTGTCGAACATCTCGCCGCAGCTGATGATGCGGATCGCGGTGCCGGCCTATACGGCCGGCGTGTTCCTGCTGGTGTGCGTGGCGCTGTTCGGCATCATCAAGCTGGGTGCGCGGCGCTGGCTGCATGTCGGCATCGACATCCAGCCGTCCGAATTCATGAAGATCGTCACGCCGATGATGCTGGCCTGGTACTTCCAGAACCGCTCCGGCCAACTGACCTGGCAGTCGTTCGGCGTGGCGACGCTGCTGCTGGCGGTGCCGGTCGGCCTGATCGTGCGCCAGCCCGACCTGGGCACGGCGCTGCTGGTGGTGGCCGCCGGCTTCAGCGTCATCTTCCTCGCCGGCCTGGCGTGGAAAGCGCTGGTGGCGCTGTTCATCGCCGGCGCCGCCGCGCTGCCGATCATCTGGTCCGTGTTGCACGATTATCAGCGCGAGCGCGTGATGACGCTGATCGATCCGACCACCGACCCGCTGGGCAAGGGCTTCCACATCATCCAGTCGACCATCGCGGTAGGCTCGGGCGGCTTGACCGGCAAGGGCTGGACCCATGGCACGCAGGCCCACCTGGAGTTCATCCCCGAGCGCACCACCGACTTTATCTTCGCCGTGTATTCGGAGGAGTTCGGCCTGGTGGGCAATCTGATCCTGATGGTGCTGTACCTGCTGCTGATCGGCCGTGGCCTGATGATCGCCGGGAACGCGCCCAATCTGTTCACCCGCCTGCTGGCCGGCGCCATGACGATGATTTACTTTGCCTACGCCTTCGTCAACATGGGCATGGTCAGCGGCATCCTGCCGGTGGTCGGCGTGCCGCTGCCGTTCATGAGCTACGGCGGCACCGCGCTGGTGACGCTTGGCCTGGCTGGCGGCATTCTGATGAGCGTCCAGCGGCACCGCAAGCTGGTGCAGACGTGATTGACTGAGCTCACCGACAAGCAGGCCGAGATACGCGCGTTTCGCGTGCGTGTCACGATGCTGGGCGCACTGGTGTTCCTGTGTTTCTCCCTGCTGCTGGCGCGCTTCGTCTGGCTGCAGGTGGTCAAGCACGACGCCTATGCCGTCAAGGCCGAAGAGAACCGCATCTCGCTGGTGCCCATCGTGCCGACCCGCGGCCTGATCACGGACCGCAACGGCGTGGTCCTGGCGCGCAACTACTCGGCCTATACGCTGGAGATCACGCCATCCCGGCTGACCGCATCGCTCGACGACACCATCGCCGAACTCTCCAGGCTGGTGGCGATCGACGCCAGGGACCGCCGGCGCTTCAAGAAGCTGCTGGAAGACGCCAAGGGCTTCGAGAGCGTGCCGCTGCGCACCCGCCTGACCGACGAGGAAGTGGCGCGTTTCAGCGCGCAGCATTTCCGCTTTCCCGGCGTGGAAGTGCAGGCGCGCCTGTTCCGCCAGTACCCGCAGGGCGAGACGGCGTCGCACGTGGTTGGCTATATCGGTCGCATAAGCCGTGCCGAAGCCGATGCGCTGAGCGCCGGCGACGATGCTGCCAACTATCGCGGCACCGACCATATCGGCAAGGAAGGGCTGGAGAAAAGCTACGAAAAACTGCTGCACGGGCAGACCGGCTACGAGGAAGTGGAAAAAACCTCCGGCGGCCGCGCGGTGCGCACGCTGTCGCGCAGCGCCGCCCGTCCGGGCAGCAACCTGGTGCTATCGATCGACATCGAGCTGCAGAAAACCGTCGAGGAAGCCTTTGGCGACAGGCGCGGCGCGCTGGTGGCGATCGAGCCGTCCAGCGGCGACATTCTCGCCTACGTTTCGCGGCCCGGCTATGACCCGAACCTGTTCGTCGATGGCATCGACACGCAAAGCTGGGATGAACTGAATAACTCGCCGGACCGGCCGATGATCAACCGCCCGCTGTCCGGCACCTACGCGCCGGGTTCCACCTTCAAGCCGTTCATGGCGCTGGCCGCGCTGGAACTGGGCAAGCGCACGCCATCGCAGACGACCTACGATCCGGGTTTCTACATGCTGGGCGGGCACCGCTTCAATGACGACGTGCCCGGCGGCCATGGCACGGTGGACATGCGCAGGTCCATCATCGTCTCCTGCAACACCTACTATTATGAGCTGGGCCACGACATGGGCATCCAGGCGATTCACGATTTCATGCGGCCCTTCGGCTTCGGCCAGAAGACCGGCATCGACCTGGAAAACGAGAAGACCGGCGTGCTGCCGTCGCCGGCCTGGAAAAGCGCGCGCTTCAAAGGTGCGGCGGGCCGTTGGGTCGGTGGTGATACTATCTCGGTCAGCAATGGCTCCGGCTACAACGCCTACACGCCGTTGCAGATTGCGCACGCTGTGGCCAATCTGGCAAACAACGGCGTGGTGATGAAGCCGCACCTGGTGAAAACAGTGGAAGACGGCGTGTCGCATGCGCGCCGGCAGACGGTAACGAATGAAAGCTACCGCATCCCGCTCAGGCGGGAGAACATTGATTTCATCAAGCAGGCCATGGTCGGCGTGACCAGCGAGCCGGGTGGCACCGGCTACCGTGTGTTCGCCGGCGCGGGTTACACGGTGGGCGGCAAGACCGGCACCGCGCAGGTGATCACGATCCGCAAGGGCGAGAAGTACAACGCCGCCAGGCTGGCCGAGCGCCTGCGCGACAATGCGCTGTTCACCGCCTTTGCGCCGGTCGACCAGCCACGCATCGTGCTGGCCATGGTGGTGGAAAACGCGGGCAAGGGCGGCGAAGCTGCCGCGCCGATTGCGCGCAAAGCGCTGGATTATTACCTGCTGGGCAAGCGCCCGCAGGAGAAGGACAAGAGTAAAGTGGAAAAACAAGATACGGTGAATGGCAATGCGCCTCCGACGTAACCATCTCCTCAACCTGGGCGCGCTGGCCGCCGCGCTGGCGCTGGTGGGCTGCGGCACGGCGCCGGTGGCGGATCGCACGCCGCGCCCGGTGCAGATTCCGCCGTCGTCGATCAAGCCGCCGACGGTGAAGAAGGTCGATCCCTCGCTGCCGGCGCTGCCGCCGGCCAATTCGGGGCGCGGCGGCTACTACCAGGACGACGGCCCCGGCGACGCGCCGCCGGAGAACCTGATGGACACGCCGGACGCCGATGTGCGCAACGACCCGCTGCTGCCGCGTTCCAACCGCCCGTACAAGGTGTTCGGCAAGACCTACACGCCGATCACCGACGACGAACCGTTCACGCAGATCGGCATCGGCAGCTGGTACGGCAAGAAATTCCATGGCCAGCGCACCTCGTCCGGTGAACTGTACGATATGTACAAGATGACCGCAGCGCATCCGACGCTGCCGATTCCATCCTACGCGCGCCTGACCAATATGGTCAGCGGCGCCACCGTCATCGTGCGCATCAACGACCGCGGACCGTTCCATGCCAACCGCGCCATCGACGTGTCGTACACGGCGGCGCTGAAACTGGGGCTGCTGGGCAAGGGGAGCCACGAGCTGAAAATCGAACGCATCCTGCCGGAGGAAATCGAGCGCATACTGGCCACGCGCGAAGGCTTGTCCGGCACCACCAAGCCGCGCCTGACGCAAGCACCGAAGGAGCGCCTGCCGTCGTCCGAGCCGGGTGCGCCGGCGCCAACGCCGACGGTCACGGCAAAGATGATCGATACGCCGCTGGTGCTGACGCCGACGGCGCCAGCATCGGCGCAGGGCGGCGCGGCCGCCCCGGCCAGCGCGCCGCCGAAGGACATCGAGTCGCTGATGCTGGCCGACCGCGCCCCGGCCGATTATGCCGCGCCGAACTCACCGGCCGCCGCCGGTGGCTTTTACCTGCAACTGGGCGCCTACTCGCGCGCGGAAAACGCGGAGGCGATGCGCAGCAAGCTGGGGGCGAAATTCAACATCATGGAAGTGGTGCAGGGCGGTTCGGTGTTCCGCCTGTTCGGCGGCCCGTTCGCCACGCGCCAGGAGGCGCAGCAGGCGGCGCAAGGGCTGCCGTCGTCGTTGGGCCTCAAGCCCATCGTCGTGCAGCGCTAGTTATTTGCAGTTGCGGATTTCCGCGTTGGGGAACCCGGCGCGGATTTTTTCCAGTTTGGCCTTCAGCTCCGCATCGACGTCGCGGAACTGGAAGCCGAGCTGCTTGCTGCCGCTCAGGCGCGGCGCCACGCGCGCGGTGCGCACACCTTGCTTCATCAGCGCCGCCAGCTGGTTTTGCGCCGCGCTCTCGGTCTTGAACACGCCCAGCGAAATCGCCCAGCGCAGCGGCGTGTTGTCGGACATGATGAAGTAGCTGCTCACGCCCAGGCCGCGTAGCTCGGCGGCCTTCTTGTCGGCGGCCTCCTTGCTGCCCTGCGGCGGAATATAAACGATATAGCTCGATATCTCGGTGCCCGGCATGTTGTGGCGCGACTGGCGGTCGCCCAGGTTCAGCGGCTCCAGCTGCGCCTCGAAGCGGCGCGCGTCGGCCAGCACGAAGCTGGCGATTTCCACGCAGGCCTGCACCGGCGCCGCCGGCTTGGGTTCGGCCATGGCGGCAAGCGTGGCTTCCGCCGCGCGGCTGGCCTTCTCCGCCGAGATGATGGACAGCTTGTCGGCGTTGAGCTGATTGAGCATGCGCTCCGGCTCGCGCTCGTTGCCGCTGAAGTTGCCCAGGTAGCCGCGTCCATACGCGAACAGCGCGGCATTCACGGCCAGCAGGGACCAGAAAATAAACTTCAGCACGAGGCATGTTCCTTCGAGGCGTGTAGACCGGTCAAGACGATGTTTTCAACGCTACGGTACGGCACTTTCAGCATCGGCGCGATGTAGGGCGCGGCGCCGCCGGAGATGATGCATGCCGCGCCGCGGTGCGCGGCGCAGGCATGCTCGATGGCGCCGCTCTGCGCGGCCAGGATGCCGCTCAGGATGGCGTCGTCGGTGTTGTCGGCGAATCCGTCGGGCAGCTTACCGTCTTGCGCGATCTGCGGCAACTGCGCGGTGTTGCGCGCCAGCGAACTGGCCATCAGCCCCAGGCCCGGCAGGATCATCCCGCCCAGGAATACGCCGTCGGCCGTCACCGCGTCGATGGTGGTGGCGGTGCCGCAGTTGACCACCACCACCGGCACGCCGGGCGCCAGCGCGTGGCCGGCGATGGCGGCGGCAAAACGGTCGCAGCCCAGTTGCGCCGGATTGCGGTAGCCGTTGGTGACGCCGGCCAGCGCCGGCAGCGAGGCAAACCACTCGGGCGTGACATCGCCGATGCAGCGCCGCAGCACATACTCCAGCTGCACGCGCAGCGCGTTGCCGGCGACGTTGGCGATCAGGATGCTGTCGATCCGGTTGATGGCCGAGGCCTCGCACCATGCCAGTTCCAGCTGCGGCATGTCGGCGTGGGTGGCGGCGCCGCTGGCGATCCACTGGCCCAGCGGCGCGCCCGGCGCGGCCAGCGCCCATTTGACGCGGGTGTTGCCGGCGTCGATCAGTAACATCATGGTTGTGCTCCGGATAAGCGCAGCGAGACATCGCCGGACAGGATTTCCACGCGCCCGGCATCGGTGTCGAGCAGCAGGCGGCCGATGTCGTCGACGCCGGCGGCGCGGCCCTGCTGCACCACGGCGCCCTGGTCGAGCAGCACCACTTCCTTGCCCTGCCATGCGTGCAGCGCGTTCCAGCGCTCGGCGAACGGGGCGAAGCCGGTGTCGTCGAATTCCGCCAGCACGGCGGCCAGGCGGCTGAGCAGGGCGGCCATCAGCTGGTTGCGGTCCATCTGCGCCAGCCATGGCGCGCTCGCCACTTCGCGGCCAATCTGCGCTTCCAGTTCATCCGGCATCAGCAGGTTGACGCCGCAGCCGATGACGGCCCAGATGGCGTCGTCGGTCTTTTGCGTCTCGACCAGGATGCCGGCCAGCTTGGCGCCGTCGCGCAGCAGGTCGTTGGGCCACTTGATCTGCACCGGCACGCCCAGCGCGGTGATGGTTTCGGCCAGCGCCACGCCTACCGCCATCGGCAGCCCGGTGATCCGGTGCAGCGGTCCTTTGAACGGCCAGGTCAGGGAGAACATCAGCGCGGCGCCGGGTTTGGAAAGCCACGAACGGCCGGCGCGGCCGCGTCCCGCCGTCTGGTTGGCGGCGATGCGCAGCAGCGGGCCAGGCAGGCTGCCGATGCGCGCCAGCAGGTCGGCGTTGGTGGAGCCGGTTTCGTCGACGGTTTCGATGGCCACATGCGTGGCCGAGCTGGCGCAATGCGCGGTGATGGCGGACGCGGACAATTGCGGCGCGGCGGCTGGATTCATGGCGGTACTCATATCAGTGCGCATATCAATGCGGCGCGGCGGCGCCGGCGGACTTGCGGGGTTTGTGCGGCGCCTTGCTGAAGGCCCGGTCGAACACGCTGTTGGGCAGCACCCGCAGCAGCTTGGCGACGACGCCCATCTGCCAAGGAATGACGGCATAGCTGCTGCCGGCGTCGATGACGCGCAGCGCGCGCGCGGCGAATTTTTCTGGCGCCATCAGGAACGGCATCGGATATGGATTTATCTGCGTCATCGGCGTGTCGATGTAGCCGGGGCAGATGGTGACCACGCGGATGTCGTAGCGCTTGACCTCCAGCCGCAGCGCTTCGCAATAGCTGATGACGGCGGCCTTGGAGGCGCTGTAAGCGCCGGCGCCCGGCAGGCCGCGAATGCCGGCCACGCTGCCGATGCCTACCAGCCTGCCCGGCGTTCGCTGCGCGCGCATGGCGGCGATGAAGGGCGCGAAGGTGGCAGCGGTGGCGGTGACGTTGGTGGCGATGATGTCGGCGAAGACCGGCATGTCTTCCGCGTACTCGGTCAGCGTGCCGGCCGAGATGCCGGCGTTGGCGATCACCACATCGACGCCGCCGGCGTGCGCCAGAAAGGCTTGCGCGGCGTCGTCGATGGCGGCGTGGTCGCGCACATCGGCCGGGTAGGCGCGGTGCTGTTGCGGGTTGGGGAGGGTGGCGATCAGCGCGGCAAGCGCTTCGCCGCGGCGGGCCAGCAAGCCGAGGGTGGCGCCTTGCGCGGCGTACTGGCGGGCCAGCGCGGCGCCCAGGCCGCTGGAGGCGCCGGTGATGAAGACGCGCAAAGGCGTCATGCTTACTTCTTCTCTGCCTTGGCCTTGACGACCAGCGCGTCCAGCACGCGCGTGACGTCTTCGTTCAGCTGCGCTTCGGTGGTCGCGTTTGCATTGGCCATCGACGGCGCGGTCTGGTATTTGCCGTCGACGATCAGCAGCGGCCAGAATTCGACCTGGTAGGCGTCCATTTGCGCCAGCGACTTGCGCACCTGGGCGGCCACGCCGAAGCCGCGATAGGTGTCGATGAATTTCTGCTTGTCGACGCCCTGCTTGGCGACGAAATCGAACACCAGCTCATCGCGGTTCATGCGGTTGCGATTGACGTGGATTTCGTTGAAGGCCTTGGTGTGCAGTTCCGGCGTCAGCACGCCCATGGCCTGCAGGGTGTAGAACATGCGCGCCTGCGGCACGTCGCCGCCCTGGCGGCCGATGTGCACACGTTTGAAGACGATGTTGTCGCCCTGTTTCTTGACCCACGCGTTCAGCGTGCCGTCGAACGCGGCGCAGTGCGGGCAGGCGTAGTCGAAGAATTCGATGACTTCGACTTTTTTGCCGGTGTCCACCGGCTGCGGCTTGGCCAAGGTTTTGTATTCCACGCCTTCCTTCGGGTCGGTCGGCGAGGCCGAGGCGGTGAACGCCACGGCGCTCAGGGTGATGGCGGTGAGGAGGAACTTCAGAAAGCGCATGGTGATTCCTTATTTCTGGTTGCGGACGACGGCCACGTCGATACCGTTTTCGGACAGCTTGCTGACGGACTTTGTTCATCGCTTCCACCTGGTTGTAAGGCCCCAGGCGCACGCGGTGCAGCACACCGGTGTCGGTGGTACGGTCAGAGATGTTGGCTTCAAAGCCCAGCAAGGCCAACTTGGCGCGCGCGCTTTCGGCGTCGGCCGTTTCGCGGAAGGCGCCGGCCTGCAGATAGTAGATGTATTTCTCGTCGCCGCCGGCGTCGCTCTTGGCCGCCGGTTGCGGTGTGACGTTGGCGGCATTCGGCGTTGCATGCGCGGCCGCTGGCTTGGCTGGCGCCGCCGGCGTGTTCTGGATCTTGTCGACCATCGCCTGCAACTGATCGGCCGCCGCCGGCGCCGGTGGCGCTGGCGTGGCCGGCGCGGGCGCCGCTTGTTCGCGCCCCAGGTCCTTGGCCGCTTCGCGCGCCGCGTCCTTGTTGCCGTACATAGGCTTGTTTGGATCGGCGACTTGTCCCGCAGTCGGTTCCGTCGCTTTGCCCGGATGGCCCTTGTCCGTGAACGGCGTCGCGCCCTTGGTAATCATCAGCGCCACCACGACGGCGATACTCAGGCCGATGACCAGACCGATGATGATGCCGACGAAGGTGTTGCCCTGCTGTTTGCTGTGCGGAGTAAAGCTGGAACGGAAATTCATTGTGCGGGATGTCCTTCGCGATTACATTTTGTTGGGTGCCGAAACGCCGATCAGCGCCAGGCCGTTGCGCAGCACCTGGCGGGTGGCGACCATCAGCGCGATGCGCGCGGCCTTCAGCGCTTCGTCGTCAACCAGCACGCGCTCGGCAAAGTAGAAGCTGTGCAGGTTGGCGGCCAGGTCGCGCAGGTAGAACGCGATCTGGTGCGGGCCGAGTTCCGCCTGCGCGCGCGCCAGCGCTTCAGGGTAGGCGGCCAGCGTCGCCAGCAGCGCTGCCTCGGTCGGTGCGGTCAGCGGCGACAGGTCGACATTGGCCAGCGACGCTTCGTCGCCGGTCCACTGTTCCAGCATGCGGCAGATGCGCGCGTGGGCGTACTGCACGTAGTAGACCGGATTCTCGTCCGAGGTTTTCAGCGCGACGTCGACGTCGAACACGAATTCGGTGTCGGCCTTGCGCGAGATGAGGAAGAAGCGCACGGCGTCGCGGCCCTTGGTGATGTCGCCGCCGCCCGACCATTCGATCAGGTCGCGCACGGTGACGTAGGAACCGGCGCGCTTGGAAATCTTGACCTCTTCGCCGCCCTTCATCACGGTGACCATCTTGTGCAGCACGTAGTCCGGGAAGCCTTGCGGGATGCCCAGGTTGACGGCCTGCAGGCCGGCGCGCACGCGGGCGATGGTGCCGTGGTGGTCGGAGCCCTGGATGTTGATGGCCTGGTTAAAGCCGCGCTGGAATTTGACGATGTGGTAGGCCACGTCCGGCACGAAGTAGGTGTAGGTGCCGTCCTTCTTGCGCATCACGCGGTTCTTGTCGTCGCCGTAGTCTTCGGTTTTCAGCCACAGCGCGCCTTCTTCCTCGTAGGTCTTGCCGGACTTGTTGAGCAGGTCGACGGCGGCGTCGACCTTGCCGTCCGAGTACAGCGACGATTCCAGGTAGTAGTTGTCGAACTTGACGCCGAAGGCTTGCAGGTCGATGTCCTGCTCGTTGCGCAGGTAGGTCACGGCGAAGGCGCGGATCGATTCGATGTCCTCGATGTCGCCGGAGGCGGTGGCCGGCGAGCCGTCGGAGGCCGACACAGTCTTCTTGGCCAGGAAGTCGGCGGCGATGTCGGCGATGTAGTCGCCGTTGTAGGCCGATTCCGGCCAGGCCGCGTCGCCCGGCTTGTGGCCGCGCAGGCGCGCCTGCACCGAGTTGGCCAGCGTCTGGATCTGCACGCCGGCGTCGTTGTAGTAGAACTCGCGGGTGACGTCGTAGCCTTGCGAGGCGAACAGCGACGACAGCGCGTCGCCCAGCGCCGCCTGGCGGCCGTGGCCCACGTGCAGCGGGCCGGTCGGGTTGGCGGAGACGAATTCGATGATGACTTTTTTGCCGGCGCCGGCGTCGCCGGAACCGAAGGCGGCGCCCTGCGCCAGCACGGCCTTGACCACGGCCTGCTTGGCGGCGGCGCTGACGCGCAGGTTGATGAAGCCCGGGCCGGCGATGTCGGCGCTGTCGATCAGGCCGTTGCGGGCCGGGTTGGCCAACAGCGCGTCGACCAGTTTGGTGGCCAGTTCGCGCGGGTTCATTTTCAGCTGCTTGGCCAGTTGCATGGCGATGTTGCAGGCGACGTCGCCGTGCGACGGGTCGCGCGGACGCTCCAGCACAACGTTGGCGGTGACGTCGGTAGCGGCCAGGATCGGGGCGAGGGCGGCCTGGAACAGGGCCGTGATATCTTGTTTTTGTTGGGCTAGCATGCGCTTAAAAATTCATCAGATAGTGGAAACGGCGGGCGCATGGGCGCCGGCCAAACAGCATTAATTATACTGTGTTGACCGGGCGTGGGGGCGGACTGTGAGGTAGCGGGGTGTTGCTAATGAAGAAACCTTGCCACGGCGAAGGCGATGGTGCCCACGACAGCGGACAGCGTGATGGCGGTGCCGACGAACCATTTGATGAGGCGGGTTTCCATTTGCGCCATCTTGGTTTCCAGTCCCGCGATGTCGGCCTTGGTCGCGTAGTTTGATTTCACCACAGCGAGATCGGTCTCCACACCGGTGAGGCGCGTTTCCACACCGGTCAGGCGCGTTTCCACACCGGTCAGGCGCGTTTCCACCCCTGTCAGGCGTGTCAGAACCTGAACGGTATCGGATTCGTCAAATTTTGGTTGGGTAGCCATGCGTCGATCATACGCCCGCCGGTGGCGGCACGTTTGATCTAAATTAAGCAAATACCGCTGTCGCCTTGCCTGTGGCGCTAATGGATACTGCGCGATCACGGCCGTCACCCACTCTGGAATTAGCATATGAACAAGCGTCCAACGCTCTCTTTGAAGTCTCCCGCCAAGCCGGCCGCGCCGAAACTGCGCGCCAGCCATGCCCGGGAGCTGAAACCGGCGTTGCAGACCCACTTCCAGACCAACCTCAAACCCGACTCGCTGGCCTACAGCCTGATCGGCGCCGCCACTGCCATCGCCCAGGTCAAGACCGGCACCAACCTGCCGCAGGCCTTGGCCCAGGTGTGGGCGAAACAGCCGGACGCCACGCCGCAAGCGCGCGGCGCCATGCAGGACCTCGCCTACCGCGCCATGCGCCAGCTGGGCCAGAGCGAGGCGCTGACCAGCCTGATGGCGCCCAAGGCGCCGGAGCCGCTGGTCTCGGCGCTGCTGTCGTGCGCACTGGCGCTGATGACCGCGCCGGACGAGACGGCGCCGTATGAAGAATTCACCATCGTCGACCAGACCGTCACCGCCGCCGGCGCCCACCCGGACACCGCGCGCGCCAAGGGCATGATCAACGCCGTGCTGCGCCGCTTCCTGCGCGAGCGCCAGGCGCTGCTGGACACCGCGCTGCTGCAGCCGGTGGCCAAATGGAACTACCCGCAATGGTGGATCGATGGCGTGAAAACGGCGTGGCCGCAACAATGGCAGGAAATTCTTGCCTCGGGCAATGCGCCGCCGCCATTGACGCTGCGCGTCAACACGCGCAAGAACACGGTCGAACAGTACCTGGCCAAGCTGCAAGCGGCCGGCATGGCCGCCACCCGCATCGGCCCGTATGCCGTGCGCCTGGAAAAACCGGTCGGCGTGCACCTGATTCCGGGCTTCGCCGACGGCGAGGTGTCGGTGCAGGACGCCGGCGCCCAGCTGGCCGCGCCGCTGCTGGACGTGCAGGCCGGCATGCGCGTGCTGGACGCCTGCGCGGCGCCCGGCGGCAAGACCTGCCACATCCTGGAACTGGCCGACGCCGACGTCACCGCGCTGGACGCCGATCCGAAGCGCCTGGCCCGCGTCGGCGAGAATCTTGATCGCCTGCAACTAAAAGCCGCGCTCAAGCCGGCCGACGCGCAACACCCGGACTGGTGGGACGGCCGGCCGTTCGACCGCATCCTGGCCGACGTGCCGTGCACCGCCTCCGGCATCGTGCGCCGCCATCCGGATATCCGCTGGCTGCGCCGCAAGGCCGACACGCTCCAACTTGCAACACTTTCCGGAAAAATCCTGGACAATCTATGGCAGATGCTGGCACCGGGTGGTAAATTGCTATTCGTGACATGTTCCTTGTGGCCGCAGGAATCCGAGGCGCAGGCGGCCGCTTTTGCTGTTCGTAATCAGGCTGTCCGACTGGATGCGCCCGGTCAATTGCTCCCCGCCGGCGGCTCCGGGCAGGATCACGATGGTTTGTTTTACGCGCTGTTCCAGAAAAATGCGTAACCTCTTGAGCACTTGCCCACCCGTGACGCTACGATTTTTCGACTTCTGATCGCTCCGATACTGCTGATGCTGGCGCTGCTGCCGCAGCCCTCGCACGCGGCCGAAGGCGTGGAGATCCGCCGCGCGCTGGTCGAGGCCACCGAAGACGGCTACCGGCTGTCGGCCACCTATGGCTTCGAACTGAGCCACGAGATGGAGGACGCGCTGCAATACGGGCGCACGCTGTATTTCTATACCGAAATTGAATTCACCCGCCCGCGCTGGTACTGGTTTGACGAAAAAGCCATCACCGCGCGCCAGACCATCAGCCTGTCCTACAACGTGCTGACCCGGCAGTACAACGTCGCCGTCAGCGGCAGCGTGCACCAGAGCTTCTCGTCGCTGGAAGACGCGCTGTTCCTGATCCGCCGGCCGAACCGCTGGATCGTTGCCGGGCGCGACAAGCTGAAGCCCGGCGAGACCTACACGGTCAAGCTGAGCATGGGTCTGGACCCGAACTACGTGCCCAAGCCGCTCAAGGTCAACGCCCTGAATAACAGTGAATGGCGCCTGGCGTCGGACAAGAAAACCTTCCAGTACAGGGCTGAGTAAGTGAAGACGGCCTTGCGGTATTTTGCTGTCGTTGGTGGCGCCATCGTCAGCATCCTGTTGTTCCTGCTGGCCTCGGCCTCCGACAATTCCGGCTTCTTCGACCGCTCCTACGCCTGGCTGCTGGGCCTGAACGCGGCGGTGGCCGCCGGCCTGCTGCTGCTGGTGGCGGTGTCGCTGTTCCGCCTGTATTCCCGCTACAAGGCCGGCAAGTTCGGCTCCCGGCTGATGACCCGGCTGGTGCTGTTGTTCGCCGCCATCGGCGTGCTGCCGGGGCTGGTGATCTTCCTGGTGTCCGTGCAGTTCGTCTCGCACTCGATCGAGTCCTGGTTCAATGTGCCGGTGGAAGAAGCCTTGAATTCCGGCATCAACCTCAGCCGCGCCGGCCTGGACCGCGCCGTCGGCGAACTCAACGCCACCGCCCAGCGCACCGCGCGCGACCTCGCCGAGCGCCCGTTCGGCACCGAGCGCGCCACGCTGGCGGCGCTGGTCAAGAGCGATCCCGGCATGCAGAACGCCATCATCGTCGACGCCGAGGGCGGGCTGGTGGTCAGCGCCCGCGCCAGCCGCAGCGGCAATCTCAGCGCCGACCTGCCGACGCGCGACATGATGGCCAGGGTCAAGCAGGACGCCGCCTATGGCGCACCCGAAGGCGGCAACGAGCTGCATAGCGACCTGGTCAGCGCGCCGGTGACCCCGGTCGACCCGGTCAACCAGCTGCGGCTGCGGGTGGTGATCCCGATCCCGGACCCGGTGCAGCCGAACGGCGCCCACCTGGCGCCGCGCTACCTGCAACTGATCCAGCTGGCGCCGGCGCAGCTGGCGGCCGACGGCGAAACCATCCGCCGCGCTTACGCCGACTACAAGGAGCGCTTCGACGCCCGCGTCGGCCTGCGCAAGATGTATATCGTGACGCTGACGCTGACCTTGCTGCTGGCGGTGTTCGGCGCCATCGCCAGCGCCTTCCTGATCGCCAGCGACCTGGCGCAGCCGCTGCTGCTGCTGGCCGAGGGCACGCGCGCGGTGGCCGAGGGCGACTTGTCGCCGCGGCCGATCGTCGCCACCTCCGACGAGCTGGGCACGCTGACGCAATCGTTCAACACCATGACGCGCCAGTTGTCGGACGCCCGCAGCGCCGTCGAGCGCAACCGCGCGGCGCTGCAAAACGCCAAGGCCCACCTGGAGTCGGTGCTGGCCAATATGTCGGCCGGCGTGATGGTGCTGGACCATGAGTTCCACCTGATCAGCTGCAACGACTCGGTCGAACGCATCCTGCAGCAGGCCGGCGTCACCATGATCGGCCAGAAGCTCGACGAGATCGACGGCTTGCAGGAGTTCGGCGCCGCCATCGTGGCCGGGTTTGCCGCGCAGAACGCGCAGTCGGCGGCCGGCCGCAATCCGGCGCGGCTGCACTGGCAGCGCCAGATCGAGGTGCCGCGCCCGGCCGCCGTCGGCGTCGAGGACAACGACCTGACGCTGCTGACGCGCGGCTCGCGCCTGCCGGTCGAGGGCGGCAGCGGCTACCTGGTGGTGTTCGACGATATCTCCGACGTGATTTCGGCGCAGCGCTCGATCGCCTGGGGCGAGGTGGCGCGCCGGCTGGCGCACGAGATCAAGAACCCGCTGACGCCGATCCAGCTGTCGGCCGAGCGCATGCAGATGAAGCTGGAAGACAAGCTGCTGCCGCCGGACGCCGCGCTGCTCAACAAGGGCACCAGCACCATCGTCAACCAGGTGGCGGCGATGAAGCGCATGGTCGACGATTTCCGCGACTACGCCAAGACCCCGCCGGCGGTGCTGGAAGCGCTGGACCTGAACGCGCTGGTCGACGAAATCCTGCACCTGTACATCAGCGGCGAGGGCAACGACATCATCCACCCGCAGCTGGGCGCCGGCCTGCCGCTGGTGATGGGCGACCCGACCCAGCTGCGCCAGGTGATCCACAACCTGCTGCAGAACGCCCAGGACGCGATGGCCGAACTGCCGGCCGGCGCACCGCAGCCGCGCATTGACGTGATCACCGAAGCGATTCATTATCAGGGCGCGGATGGGAGTTCGCGCACAGCCGTGCGGCTGGCGATTAGCGATAATGGCCCCGGCTTCGCGCCGAAAATCCTGGCGCGCGCGTTTGAACCGTATGTCACGTCGAAGACGCGCGGCACCGGCCTGGGCCTTGCGATGGTGAAAAAAATTATCGAGGAACATGGCGGACGGATCGATATTCAGAACCATGTCGATAGAAGTGGCGCGTCAGTGTTGATTTTGCTGTTAAAGTTAGCACCGGCGTCGCAAAATAGCTAACGGCTATGACTACAAACATCATTGCCGTCCATCGACGGCGAAATGAGGACAAGGGAAGATGGCAAACATTCTGGTAGTTGACGATGAAATGGGTATCCGCGAGTTGCTCTCGGAAATCTTGAGCGACGAGGGACATGCAATACAACTGGCGGAAAACGCCCAGCAGGCCCGCGAAGCGCGCGCCCAGGGCGCGCCGGACCTGGTGCTGCTCGATATCTGGATGCCCGATACCGACGGCGTCACGCTGCTCAAGGAATGGCAACGCGACGGCCTGCTGACCATGCCGGTCATCATGATGTCGGGCCACGCGACTATCGATACGGCAGTCGAGGCGACCCGCATCGGCGCGCTCAATTTCCTGGAAAAGCCGATCGCGCTGCAAAAGCTGCTGAAGGCGGTGCAGGCCGGCCTGACGCGCGCGCAGGAAACCGTGCGGGCGCCGGCGCTGGCGCCGCGTCCGGTGGTGGCGCAGCCGGAAGAGGCGCAAAGCGCGCCCGGCGCCGGCTTTGCCGCGCCCAATCCGGTGGCCGGCATCGCCGTGCGCGGCGGCGCCACCGTGGCCGGCACCGACAACCACATCAGCCTGTCGTTCGACCTGCCGTTGCGCGAGGCGCGCGACGCCTTCGAACGCATGTATTTCGAGCACCACCTGGGCCGCGAAGGCGGCAGCATGACGCGCGTGGCCGAGAAAACCGGCCTTGAACGCACCCACCTGTACCGCAAGCTGAAACAGCTGGGCGTCGAGCCCGGCAAGCTGGCCAAGAAAAACGCCTGATCGTGGCCGCCACACCGGAGCCCGGCGCCGCCCATCACCGGCCGCCGGTGCCGACGTGGCTGGTCACCGGCGCGCGCGCCGGCGCGCGCGAGGCGGCCATCGCCGCCCATCTGCCCAACGACGGCGCCAGCGTCATCATTCTGGAGGGCTTGTCGGACGGCGGTTCGGCCCTGGCCTTCGATCCTGCCGATGGACCGTTTCCCTACGAAAATGTGCCGCAAGTGTTGCGTATCGCACCAGGCTGCCTGCATTGCAGCGGTAATCTGATTTTGCGCGTAACATTGAACCGTGTGCTGCGCCGTCCCCCCGCGCGGCTCTACATCAGCCTGGCCTCGGCCGAGCATCTGGCACAGCTGCGTTCCTGGTTGTCCGAGGCGCCCTACGGAGACTTGCTGGCACTGCAAGACACTCTGGTGGCCTCGCCCCAGCCCGCTGACAGGCCTTGAAAACGGCCGCTTTCAACCCCAGTTGCGGATTGAAAGCGAAAACGCAGGTGTTTCGCCCTTGAGAAAGGAAGCAGAATGAACCTCATCTACAACAGCGAGCAATACAGTGTTGTCGAATTCGGTGCCGACCGCAATCTCGAGGCATTACGCTTCGGCGGCTATGAAATCGTCGACAAAGGCGGCAAGCGCGAGATCTTCATCGCCGGCGTGCTGGCGCAGAATTTCCGCCGCGACGTCAACGAGCTGATCGCCAATGAACCGACGATGGCGGAAATCGATGAATTTTTAGGCAGCTATGATGTGCTGATGAGCCAGCCCGTGCTGCTGCATTAAGTTCTCCCCGGCGCACATGGCGTGGTTATAATCACGCCATGTGCCAACTTCTAGGAATGAACTGCAATGTCCCGACCGACATTGTGTTCAGCTTTACCGGCTTTGCCATGCGTGGCGGCCAGACCGATACCCACCACGACGGCTGGGGCATCGCCTTCTTCGAGGGCGCCGGCGTGCGCCATTTCGTCGATCACCAGGCGGCCATCGCCTCGCCGATTGCCGAGCTGATCAAGCGTTACCCGATCAAGTCCACCAACGTCATCGCCCATATCCGCAAGGCCACGCAGGGCCAGGTGGCGCTGGAGAACTGCCACCCGTTCGTGCGCGAGCTGTGGGGGCAGTACTGGGTGTTCGCCCATAACGGCGACCTGAAGGATTTCCAGCCGCTGCTGAACGGCGCTTTCCGCCCGGTCGGCAGCACCGACAGCGAGCGCGCCTTCTGCTATATCCTGCAACAGCTGCGCGCGCGTTTCGGCGAGCAGCGGCCGGCGCTGGCGGAACTGCGTTCGGTGCTCAGTTCGCTGGTGCACGAGATCGCTACGCACGGCACCTTCAATATGATGTTGTCGGCCGGCGCCGAGCTGTTCGCGCATTGCTCGACCAATCTGTTCTACCTGGTGCGCCAGCATCCGTTCGAGACCGCCAAGCTGTCGGACGAGGATGTTAGTGTGGATTTCTCCAAGGTAACGACACCCAACGACCGCGTGGCCATCATCGTCACCCAGCCGCTGACCACCAACGAGCGCTGGACCGCCTTCCTGCCGGGCGAGCTGAAGCTGTTCATCGACGGCTGCCCGCAGCCATGAGCCCGCAACGGCCGGTGCCGCTGCGCGGATAAATTATCCAAGACACCGCCATTCTTTGCTGTCAGAATAGCTTAGCGCCTTTCATTTTGGACATGCAATGATCGATCTCTCCCTACATGACAGCGGCAGCCAGAGCTTGCGCGTGCGCGAGTTCTATCTGGGACGCCAGCCCATCCTGGACCGCAACCAGGCCCTGTTCGGCTACGAATTGCTGTTCCGCAATGCACCGGTGGGGCCGGCCCATGTCACCAATGATCTGAACGCCACTGCGGCCGTCATCGCCCATGCCTCGCAGCTGGGCCTGGAGAAAACCATCGGCGACGCGCTGGGCTTTGTCAATGTCGGGGACAGCGTGTTGATGAGCGATATCTTTTCCTTTCTGCCGCGCGAGAAGGTGGTGCTGGAAATCATCAACACGATGCAGGCCACGCCGCTGGTGGTCGCCCGCATCCGCGAGCTGCGCGGCCTCGGCTTCAGCTTCGCGCTGGACGACGTCACCGGCGAAACCGAGGCGGTGCAGGCGCTGTTGCCGCTGGTCGATTACGTCAAGATGGACATGCGCAACATGCCGCTGTCGACGCTGAGCAAGCTGGCGCCGCGCTTCCGCCAGGAGAAGAAAAAGCTGGTGGCGGAAAAAGTCGAAACGCGCGAGGAATTCAAGAATTGCCTGGACCTCGGCTTCGACTTTTTCCAGGGCTATTATTTTTCGCGGCCGGTCATCATGAGCGGCAAGAAGCTGTCGCCGTCGCAGCTGGCGGTGATGGAGCTGATGACGCTGGTGACGTCGGACGCCGACAACGCCGACATCGAGCGCGCCATCAAGCGCGACGTTTCGCTGGCGCTGAACCTGCTGCGGCTGGTGAACACGCCGGCGGTCGGCGCGCGCCAGCGCATCGATTCGCTGAGCCAGGCCGTGACCATCCTCGGCCGCCGCCAGTTGCAGCGCTGGCTGCAGATCATGCTGTACGCCGAGCCGGGCAAGCGCGGTCACAGCATGACGCCGCTGCTGATGCTGGCCACCACGCGCGGCCGCCTGCTGGAACTGCTGGCCGGCAAGCTGCGCCAGGGCCAGCGCGAAGCGGCCGACGTTGCCTTCACGGTCGGCATCATGTCGCTGATGGACACGCTGTTCGGCATGTCGATGGCCGAGATCCTGGAGCAGATTCCGGTCGGCGACGAGGTGCGCGCCGCGCTGCTGCATCGCGGCGGCTTCTACGGCGACCTGCTCAAGCTGGTCGAATGCATCGAGCGCATCGAGGACATGGACAACCACATCGTGCCGACGCTGCGCGATCTGGCCATGTCCACCGATGAACTGGTGGAGCTGGAAATGGCCGCCTTCGAGTGGAGCGACAACGTGGTGCGCTACGCGCTGTAAAAGCAGCACGCCATGCACCACGCCATGCGCCGCCTCAGGTGACGTGGCCGGCCCCCGGCCAGTGCTTGACCAGTTCCGGATCGGTGCGCATTTCCCACAACGCCAGCACGGCGACCGCGATGCCGACCACCAGCGAGTTCCACATCAGGTCGGGGTTATCGGCCATGCGCAGCACCCACGGCGACACCGCCACCCAGACGCCCACCAGCAGGTTGAGCACCACGGCCCAGAAGTAGGTTTTGTACAGGTCGAACGCCGCCAGCAGCACCATGACCGCGCCCGAAATGAACGCGGTCCAGGCCTGGACCGACGGCATCGGGTAACCGAACACCCATGGCGTGATGAAGAACCACAGACCCAGCAGCAGGATCACCTGATCCCGCCAGCGCTTGACGGATGGTTTGTTTGCCATATTGCCTCCCTTGGTAGTCAGGCCGCCGGCTGGCGGCGTTCTACTTAGTCCGGCCGGCGGCCGCAAAAGTTCATCCCGGCTTGCCAATTTAATATGGCAGGGCTATGCTGCAAGCCGGTTCGAATCATTCGGAGGCGGCGTGTTACTGAGCGTGCAGCAAATTTCCAAGTCCTACGGCGCGCGCAAGGCGGTCGATGGCGTGTCGTTCCAGGTGCGTCCGGGCCAGACCGTGGGCCTGATCGGGCCGAACGGCGCCGGCAAGTCCACCACCGTCGCCATGATCTGCGGCCTGCTGCGCGCCGATGCCGGCAGCATCACGCTCGACGGCGCGGCGGTCGGCCTGGGCGCCAGCGCCGCCAAGCGCAAGATCGGCTTTGTGCCGCAGGATCTGGCGCTGTACGAGGACTTGTCGGCGCTGGAAAATCTCAAGCTGTTCGGCGGCTTGTACGGCCTCAAGGGCGCGCTGCTGAAGGCCCGCTGCGAGCAGGTGCTGGCGCTGGTCAGGCTGAACGACCGCGCGGCCGACCTGCCATCCAGTTTTTCCGGCGGCATGAAGCGGCGTTTGAATATCGCCGCCGCGCTGCTGCATGAGCCGCAGCTGTTGATTCTCGACGAGCCGACCGTCGGCGTCGATCCGCAAAGCCGCAACGCCATTTTCGATACGCTGGAAGCCTTGCAGGCGCAGGGTCGCTCGCTGATTTACACCAGCCACTACATGGAGGAGGTGGAGCGGCTGGCCGACCATATCGTTATCATCGATCACGGCAAGGTGCTGGCCGACGAGACGCCGGCCGCGCTGTATCAGCGGCTGCCGGCGCAGGCGGCGTTGCATGTCGAGCTGGCGCAGGCGCCGCCGGACACGCTGCTGCGGCAGGTGCGGGCGTTGCCGGGCGTGACCGGTGTCGAGCGTGCCGGCGCCAGGCTCGACATCGGCCTTGGTGACGCCGTTCATGCGGCGCCGGTGCTGGCGTGGTTCAACGCCGAAGGCCTGGCGCTGCTGCATTTTTCGACGGCCCGCACATCGCTGGAAAACATCTTCCTCAACCTTACCGGCCGCAGCCTGCGCGACACCCCACCATGACCGCATTGATCGCCCTGATTCGCAAAGACCTGATCCGCTACCTGCGCGACAAGCGCGCGCTGATGCTGCACCTGCTGATGCCGGTGGTGCTGGCGGCGTTCTTCGGCTCGCTGTTTGGCGGCAGTCCAGATTCCAGCACCAGCAAGATCGATGTCGGCCTGGTGCTGCTGGACCAGTCGGCGGTCGGGCAGAAGATCGCCGCCGGCCTGAGGCAGGATGCGACGCTGCGGATCATCGAACTGGGCGCCGGGGAGGCGCAGGCGCGCGTGCGCGCCGGCAAGTTGCCGGTGGCGGTGGTGATACCGGACGGCTTCGGCCAGAAGGCGTCCGACGCGCTGTTCGGTGGCCGCAACAAGCCGGAGCTGCCGGTGTATTACGATCCGTCGCAATCGACGGTGCTGGCGATGGTGAAGGGACTGCTGACGCAGCATGTGATGCAGCAGACCAGCGCCGCCGTCATGGGCAGCGACGGCGCCGCCACCACGGAGCGCCATCTGGCCGAGCTGCCGCCCGCCGCGCAGCGCACGCCCGCGCAAGCGCAGCTGGGCGAGTTCCTCGGCAGCCTGCAGAAGTTCCAGCAACAGCGCGCCGTCTCCGCAAGCGAGCCGCCGCCAGCCACCGGCGCCGCCACGGCGGCGGCCGAGCCGGACGCCGCGGCGGGCGGCATGAGCATGCCGTTCAGCACCAGCGACCAGGCCTTGAGCAGCGGTCCGAAATACAACGGTTATGCGCACTCGTTTGCCGGCATGGGCGTGCAGTTCATCCTGTTCATGGGCATCGACATGGGCATCGGCGTGCTGCTGGCGCGCCAGCTCGGCATCTGGAACCGCCTGCTGGCCGCGCCGGTATCGCTGACCACGGTGCTGATGGCGCGCGCCATCTCCGGCGCCATCATCGCCACCGCGCTGATGTGCGCCATGTTCGCCTGCGCCATGTTGATCTTCAAGGTGCAGATCGCCAGCATCGGCGGCTTCGTCGGGCTGGTGGTGTGCTTCGGCCTGATGACGGCCGCCTTCGGCCTGTTCATCGCCGCCTTCGGCAAGACGCCGGAAGCGGCGCGCGGCATCGCCGTCTTTGCCACGCTGATCCTGGTGATGCTGGGCGGCGCCTGGGTGCCGTCGTTCGTCTTCCCCGCATGGATGCAGACGCTGACCCTGGTGGTGCCGACCCGCTGGGCCATCGACGGCCTGGACGCCGTCACCTGGCGCGGCCTCGGCGTGGAGGCGGCGCTGCTGCCGATGCTGGTGCAGCTCGGCTTCGCGCTGGTGTTCGGCGGCCTGGCGGTCGCCAGGTTCCTCAGGGATCAGCGCAGCTGAGCGATGAACGCCGCCAGGTCGCGATTGAAGCGCTGCGGCTCCTCCAGGAACGGCGCGTGGCCGGACCGGGCGTAGCGCTTGCTTTGAATGCGCGGGTTCAATGCCACCGCGCGCGCGATGGCCGGCCCGGTGCGCACCAGCGCATCCTGTTCGCCGTACAGCAACAGCAGCGGCACGCGGGCGGCGCGCAAGCCCTCGGCCGCCGGCACCGTCATCGATTGCACGCCGCGCTGCATGTCCCATGACGCCATGGCCGCATTCGCCAGCAGGCGCTCCAGCACCGGCGCCGGCGGCGGTGTCTGGAAGCACAGGCGCAGGAAGGCGTTGATGGCGTCCAGATGCGTGCGCAGATCGCTGGAGATCAGGTCGCGGTAAATGTCCGGATGCGCGGTAATCTGCTCGGGCGCCAGCTCGATCACGCCGTCCACATACACCGCGCCGGCGAGGTCCTGGTCGCCGTAGGCCGCCAGGTAATTGGAAATCACCGCGCCGCCCAGCGACCAGCCGACCAGCACCGGCTTGTGCACCTGCGCCGCCTGCATCACGGCGCGCAGGTCATCGGCCCAGCGGCGGCCGTCGCTGTAGGCCCGCGTGCCGGCCGGCTTGGCGGACAGGCCATGGCCGCGCAAGTCATAGGTAATCAGGCGATAGCCCTGCAATTGCGGACTGGCCAGTTGCTCAGACCAGTTCAGCCGGCTGCCCAGCAGGCCGTGGATGAAGATCACCGGCACGCCGTCCGGGTTGCCGCTTTCCTGCACGGCGAGGGTAACGCCGTCCGGCGCGGTGGCGATGTAGTCGCGCGCCTGCGCGTGCAATGTGACGAGCAGCAGCAGCGCGGCCAGCAGGCGGAATGGATGGATGGTGAACATAAAGGCCCCGTGAATGATATGAGCCTTCAGTGTGGACCCTGACACCGGTGTCAGGGTCAAGCGGAAAAGTGATATGCTGTCCGGCATGGATAAACAAGCACTGACCATCGGCAAGCTGGCCGCCGCCACTGGCGCCAGCGTGCGTTCGATCCGCCATTACGATCAACAGGGCCTGCTGACGTCCATGCGCGGCAGCAATGGCTACCGCATGTTTCCGCCGTCGGCGGTCACGCAGGTGCGGCAGATTCAGCGCATGATCGCCACCGGTTTCAGCCTGGAGGAAATCCGTTCCTTCCCGGATTGCATGCGCATGATCGAGGGCGCGGCCGCGTGCAGCCAGACCAGCGAGGCGCAGCGCAAGCGGCTGGCCTCGATCGAGCAGCAGATCGCCGATCTGGAACGCCGCCGCGCGCGCCTGCTGAAGACGCTGGCGGACGGCGCCGTGCCGCCGCTCGATTAAGACAGGTTGGGCGCCAGCCAGCGTTCCAGCTCTTCCCTGGCGACGCCACGGCGCGCAGCCATGTCGTCGAGCTGGTCGGTGCCGATCTTGCCAACCACGAAGTATTTCGATTCCGGGTGGGCGAAGTAGAAGCCGGACACCGCCGCGCCAGGATACATCGCGAACGAATCGGTCAGCTCCATGCCGATCTCCTCGGCCTGCATGGTGTCGAACATTTCGCGCTTGACGGTGTGCTCGGGGCAGGCCGGGTAGCCGGGCGCCGGGCGGATGCCGATGTATTTCTCGGCGATCAGGTCCTCGTTGCTCAGCGACTCGTTCGACTGGTAGCCCCACAGGTCGGTGCGCACGCGCTCGTGCAGGTATTCGGCGAACGCTTCGGCCAGGCGGTCGGCCAGCGATTTCAGCATGATCGACGAGTAATCGTCGTGCGCGTCCTCGAAGCGCTTCTCGTGCTTCTCGATGCCGAGGCCGGCCGTGACGGCGAACATGCCGATGTAATCCTTGACGCCGCTGTCCTTCGGCGCGATGAAGTCCGACAGGCACTGGTTAGGGCGCTGCACGCCATCGACCACCGGCTTGACGCCTTGCTGGCGCAGGCCGTAATAGGTGAAGCCGACCGTCGTGCGCGTATCGTCGGTGTAGACCTCGATATCGTCGTCGTTGACGGTGTTGGCCGGCAGCAGCGAGATGACGCCGTTGGCGGTCAGCCAGCGGCCGTCGATCAGCTTCTTCAGCATCGCCTGGCCTTCCTCGAACACCTTGGTGGCAGCCTCGCCGACCACTTCATCGGTCAGGATGGCGGGGAAGGGGCCGGCCAGGTCCCAGGTCTGGAAGAACGGGCCCCAGTCGATGTACCTGGCGATGGTGGCCAGGTCGACGTTCCTGAACTCGCGGCGGCCGATGAACTTCGGCTTGACCGGCGCGAACGCCAGCTTCATCTTGTTGGCGCGGGCCTCGGCCAGCGACAGCATCGGCAGCGCCTTCTTGTTGGCGTGCTGCTCGCGGATGCGGGCGTAGTCCTGTTCCAGCTCGTCGATGTACTGCTCGCGCGACTCCGGCGTCAGCAGCGACTGCGCCACCGACACCGAACGCGAGGCGTCCGGCACGTAGACCACCGGGCCGTCGTAGTTGTGGGCGATCTTCACTGCCGTGTGGGCACGGCTGGTGGTGGCGCCGCCGATCAGCAGCGGAATCTTCAGCATGCGGAAGTGCTCGTCGCGCTGCATTTCCTTGGCCACGTGGGCCATCTCTTCCAGCGAGGGCGTAATCAGGCCGGACAGGCCGATGATGTCGGCGTTCTCGACCTTGGCGCGCGCCAGGATTTCCGAGGCCGGCACCATCACGCCCATGTTGACCACTTCGAAGTTATTACATTGCAGCACCACCGAGACGATGTTCTTGCCGATGTCGTGCACGTCGCCCTTGACGGTGGCGATGACGATCTTGCCCTTCGGCTTGGCGACGATGCCGGTGCGTTTTTCTTCGGCCAGCTTTTCCTCTTCGATGAACGGAATCAGGTGCGCCACGGCCTGCTTCATCACGCGCGCCGATTTCACCACCTGCGGCAGGAACATCTTGCCCTGGCCGAACAGGTCGCCGACGATGTTCATGCCATCCATCAGCGGGCCCTCGATCACGTGGATCGGGCGGCCGCCCCTGGCGTCGACGGCGGCGCGCATTTCCTCGGTATCCTCGGTGATCCACTGCGTGATGCCGTGCACCAGCGCGTGCGCCAGGCGCTTTTCGACCGGCGCGTTGCGCCATTCCAGATTGGCGGCGTCCTGCTTGCCGGCGCCGGCCTTGAGCGTGCCGGCGAATTCGATCATGCGCTCGGTGGCGTCTTCGCGGCGGTTCAGCACCACGTCTTCCACGCGCTCGCGCAGTTCCGGCTCCAGGTCGTCGTAGACGCCGACCATGCCGGCGTTGACGATGCCCATGGTCATGCCGGCCTTGATGGCGTGGTACAGGAACACGGTGTGGATCGCCTCGCGCGCCGGGTCGTTGCCGCGGAACGAGAACGAGACGTTGGAGACGCCGCCGGAAATTTTCGCGTGCGGCAGGTTGTCCTTGATCCAGCGGGTGGCGTTGATGAAGTCGACCGCGTAGTTGTTGTGCTCTTCGATGCCGGTGGCGACCGCGAAGATGTTCGGGTCGAAGATGATGTCTTCCGGCGGGAAGCCGACCTTTTCGGTCAGCACCTTATAGGCGCGGCCGCAGATTTCGATCTTGCGCTCGTAGGTGTCGGCCTGGCCGGTTTCGTCGAAGGCCATGACGATGACGGCGGCGCCGTAGCTCAGGCACAGCCTGGCCTGGCGGATGAATTCTTCCTCGCCTTCCTTCATCGAGATGGAGTTGACGATGGACTTGCCCTGCACGCACTTCAGGCCGGCCTCGATCACCGACCACTTGGACGAGTCGATCATGATCGGCACGCGCGAGATGTCCGGCTCGGAGGCGATCAGGTTGAGGAAGCGGGTCATGGCGGCCTGCGAGTCCAGCATCGCCTCGTCCATGTTGATGTCGATGACCTGGGCGCCGTTTTCCACCTGCTGGCGCGCCACGCTCAGCGCCTCGTCGTACTGCTCGTTGAGGATCATGCGCGCGAACGCTTTCGAGCCGGTGACGTTGGTGCGCTCGCCAACGTTGACGAACAGCGAGTCGTCGTCGATGGTGAACGGCTCCAGGCCGGACAGGCGCTGCGCCACCGGCACTTGCGGCACGGCGCGCGGCTTGACGGTGGCGAGGATCTCGCCGATGGCCTGGATGTGGTCGGGCGTGGTGCCGCAGCAGCCGCCGGCAACGTTGATGAAGCCGGCTTCGGCGAATTCCTTCAGCAGCGCCGAGGTGTCGGCCGGCAGCTCGTCGAAGCCGGTGTCGCTCATCGGGTTGGGCAGGCCGGCGTTCGGGTAGATGCAGACGAAGGTGTCGGCGATCTGCGACAGCTCCTCGGCATACGGGCGCATCAGCGCCGCGCCCAGCGCGCAGTTGAGGCCGATGGTCAGCGGCTTGGCGTGGCGCACCGAGTTCCAGAACGCCGGCACGGTCTGGCCGGACAGGATGCGGCCGGAGGCGTCGGTGACGGTGCCGGAGATCATCAGCGGCAGGCGTTCCTGCGCCGGATGGTCTGCGTAGAACTTGTCGATGGCGAACAGCGCGGCCTTGCAGTTCAGCGTGTCGAAGATGGTTTCCACCAGCAGCAGGTCGACGCCGCCTTCGATCAGGCCCTTGGTCTGTTCGTAGTAGGCGTCCACCAGCTGGTCGAAGGTGATGTTGCGCGCGGCCGGGTCGTTGACGTCCGGCGAGATCGACGCGGTTTTCGGCGTCGGGCCGAGGGCGCCGGCGACAAAGCGCGGCTTGTCCGGCGTGCTGTACTTGGCGGTGGCGGCGCGCGCCAGTTTGGCCGCCTCGACGTTCATCTGGTAGGCCAGGTGGCCCATGTAGTAATCGTCCTGGGCGATCCAGGTGGCGCCGAAGGTGTTGGTTTCGATGAGGTCGGCGCCGCCGGCCGGTAGCGCTCGTGGATTTCCTGGATCACGTGCGGCTGGGTCAGCGTCAGCAGCTCGTTGTTGCCCTTGACGAAGAGTTCGCGCGCGCCGGCTTCCGGCGGCGCGGCGAAGTCGATGAATGCACCGTCGGGGCCGCCGCGATAGGCGGTTTCATCCAGCTTGTACTGCTGGATGATGGTGCCCATCGCGCCGTCGAGAATCATGATGCGGCGGGCGAGAATCTCGCGCAGCTGGGCATCGGTCTTGGACATGACGGGACGGGATACGGTGTTATTCATTTGCTATCTCAGGGATCGTGGGCGGGCGCGCCCGAAGCGGCGGGCGGTCTGAGATTATACGGCATACCTGAATATGCTTCAGCCAAGCGCGGCATTGCCGCAACAATCTGCTGTTTCGCCTCCCTGATCTATCTCAACGGCCGCCTTGCGCAGTGGCGCACCATAAACAGTGCGCGTTTGGTCGCTCTCTATACTGAGATGGAGCGGACACGGATTTCGAGTGGGATGAGCGCAAGAATCAAAGCAATATGAAGAAGCATGGCGTGAGCTTTGATGAGGCAGAATGTTCTACGCGGATCAGTATGGTTTTGCATGTCTACATGGAGAGATATCAGGCTAGGTTAGCGACGGTTGGCCAAAGCCAACGCATCGGCTAGGCGGTCGTTGCCCCAATACATGTCGGCGCCGACGAAGAAAGTGGGGGCGCCGAAGATGCGCAGCGCGCGCGCCTCGTCATTGCGGGCGCGCAGGCGGGCTTTGTTGTCGTCGGACTGGGCGGCGGCCAGCAGCGCCGTGGCGTCCAGGCCGATGCTGGTGAGGACTGCGGCGATGACTGCCTCGCTGCCGATGTCTTCGTCGTGCTCGAAGTTGGCCAGCATGACGCGGGCGCAGAACTCCGCCATCCACGGCTGATGCTCGCCCAGCAAGGCCACGCGCGCGGCCAGCAGCGAGCGGCGCGGAAACTCGGACGGCCGGCGCCACGGCAGTTGATACTTGGCGCATTCGCGCGGCATGTCCTGCCACACATAATCCCCCTTGTCCGGTTGCAGCACAAACGGCGAGTTGTCCCAGCCCTGCGCCGCAAAAATCGGCCCCAGCAGGAAGGGCTTCCAGTGCACGATGACGTCGCGTTGCCGCGCCAGCCGCAGCACGCTCAGGTAGCTGTAGTTGCTGGCAAAGTCGAACCAGCAGGCGATTTCAGGTGCGGGCATGGCGATCTCCTTTTATACTGCTTTATTTGCTCAGTTGAGGAAGTGTAGATGAATATCACTTTGACCATGCGATTGCTCTGCGCCGTTGGCGCGCTGGGGCTGGCGTTGAGCGCGCGGGCCGAGAGCATCGCGTCGTCGGCGTCCAGCGCCGGCTCGGCCTCCAGCGGCAGCGTGTCCGATTCGCTGGCCGGTTCCAGCAACAGTTCCAACAACGGCAACAAAGTGGCCGACGCCGATTATCGCATCATCGACATCGCCGCCACGCCCGGGCACGAGGGCCGCGCGCGCATCACCATGCAGACCGAGGACGCGCAGCAGCGCGTGGTGCTGGACCTGCCGCAAACCACATTCGCCCAGCAGCGGCTGGCGGTGGGCGATGCGATGTATGCGCACAACCGCGTCTACGGCATCGAGTTCGGCCGCGCCGACAATCGCCAGCCGTTCTATCTGGTGCTGGCCGATGCGTGGTACGGCGAACTGGCATCGCGTCCGCTGGGCCGTTGAAGCCGCTGCGCGCGCTGGCGCTGGGCCTGCTGCTGGCGGCGGGCGCTGCGCAGGCGTCGTCGTCGCGCTTCTGCGACCGCACACAGGAGCTCACGGCCGCCGAGCAGGACCGCCTGCTGCGCTTTGCCGCCGTGCTGCGCGAGGAACTGGCTTCCAGCGAGGAAAGCGTGGCGCTGGTCAGCCGCTCCGGCCTCGACCTGTCGCGCTTCAACATCCGCTATTCGCACGCGGCGCTGGCCTGGCGTTCCGATGACGGCCTGTGGGCGGCGCGCCAGTTGTACTATGCCTGCGACGAGGGCCGTCCGCGCATCTACGACCAGGGCCTGGCCGGTTTCGCCATGGGCACCGACTCGCCGAAAATCGGCTACCTGAGCATCGTGCGCCTGCCGCCGCAGGCGGTGCTGGCGCTGCGCCCGGCGCTGCTCGACACCTCGCGCGCGCTGCATCTGCTGGCGGCGCAATACAGCGCCAACGCCTATGCCTATGGCTTGCGCTATCAGAACTGCAATCAGTGGCTGGTCGAGATGCTGGCCGCCGGCTGGGGCGATCTGGCCGATGGCGACGATTTACGCGAACGCGCGCAAGGCTGGTTGCGCGAGGCGGGCTATGCGCCGCAGCCGGTCGATGTCGGCTCGCGCTGGTGGCTGCTGGCGTCGTACTTTGTGCCGCTGGTGCACCTGAACGATCATCCGGAGCAGGACCGCGCCGCGCTTCAGCTGCAGGTCAGCCTGCCGACGACGGTGGAGGATTTTGTGCGCGCCCGCTTTCCGCAAAGCGAGCGCGTCGAGCTATGCCACGATGAACAGCGGATCGTCATCCATCGCGGCTGGACGCCGGTCGCCGACGGCTGCATACCGGCCGGCGGCGACCGCGTGCTGTCGCTGCGCGATTAATTCAGTTCGTTGATGAACTGCTCGCGCGGACGGCGCACCTTCTTCAGGTTGACCAGCCAGTCGGTATCGGGCTTGCGGTAGCCCAGCGGCAGGATCACCACGCTGCGCAGCTTGCGCTCGTGCAGCGACAGGATCTGGTCGACGGCTGCCGGGTCGAAACCTTCCATCGGCGTGCTGTCGACGCCTTCGGCGGCGGCTGCCACCAGGCCCACGCCGAGGCCGATGTAGGCCTGGCGCACGGCGGCGTCGAAGTTGGCGGCGTCGCCGCGCGCGGCAACGATGCCTTGCAGCTGCTTGCGGTAGGCTTCCCAGCCTTCGTTCTTGAAGCCGCGCACTTCATTGGTGTAATCGAACATCGCGTCGATGCGTTCCGGCGTGATGTTGTCCCAGGCCGCGAACACCAGCAGATGCGAAGCATCGGTCACTTGCGCCTGGTTCCACGCCACCGCGCGGATCTTCGCGCGCAGCTCTGGATTGTTCACCACGAAGACTTCAAACGGTTGCAGGCCGCTGGAGGTCGGCGCCAGGCGGATCGCTTCGAGGATGCGGTTCAGTTTTTCGTCATCGAGCTTTTTGGCGGCGTCGTAGCTCTTGGTGGCGTAGCGCCAGTTCAGGTGTTGAATCACGTCGGTCATATCGATACTCCTATTTGTAATAACGCCTCTGCAAGCAGGCTCGGGCGGACCATCTTATAATAAGTTTCAAGTCAACTTGAGGGTCAAGCAAAAAATGAAAATCGGTGAACTCGCCCGCAAGTCAGGCATTGCTGCCTCGGCAATCCGTTTCTATGAAGAGCAGGGGTTGCTGGCGCCTGTGTCGCGCACGCCGTCCGGCTACCGCCAGTACGCCAGCAACGCGCCGGACCGGCTGCGCCTGATTCAAGGGGCCAAGCGGCTGGGCTTTTCGCTGGAAGTGATACGCGACATGCTCGATGAAAACGGCAAGTGCTCGGTCGAGAAGACCATGCGCCAGTCGGCCATCCTGCTGCGCCAGGTTGAGGAGCAGCAGGCCGCGCTGGAGCAACGCCGGCAGTCGCTGTTGATATTGCGCGCCAACCTGAACGGCTACGGCAGCGCGGCGCCGTGCCGCGACAGGCTGGCGGTGAACTGATTACGCGAAGGCCAGGCCTTCGAGCGGGAAGCCCTTGATGAACTCGGCCGCGGGCAGGCGCTTGCCGCCGGGCTTTTGCAGCGAGGTCAGACGCAGCGCGCCGCTGCCGCAGGCGACCACGATGCCATGCTGGGCATCGGCCGACAACACCTTGCCGGCGGGGCCGCTGGCGTCGACCAGTTCCGCGCCCCACAGCTTGACCACCACGCCGTTGACCGTGCCGTGCGCGCCGGGGAAGGGATTGAAGGCGCGGATCTTGCGGCCGATGTCTTGCGCCGGCTGGCTGAAGTCCAGTGCCGCTTCTTCCTTGCTGATCTTGCTCGCGTAGCTGACGCCCGCTTCCGGCTGAACCACCGCTTCCAGCTGGTGGTGCTCGTATTTGCGCAGCGCCTCGACAATCATCTTGCCGCCCAGCGCGGCCAGCTTGTCGTGCAGGCTGCCGGTGGTGTCGCTGTCTTCGATGGCGACTTTCTCGATCAGCAGCATCGGGCCGGTGTCCAGGCCTTCCTCCATCTCCATGATGGTGATGCCGGTTTCAGCGTCGCCGGCCTCGATCGCGCGGTGGATCGGCGCGGCGCCGCGCCAGCGCGGCAGCAGCGAGCCGTGGATGTTCAGGCAGGGCTTGATGTCCAGCGTGCTGCGCGGCAGGATCAGGCCGTAGGCGGCCACCACCATCACATCGTACGGTGTCGACAGCAGGCGCTGGTGCGCGGCCGTCGCTTCCTCGGCGCGCTGCGGGTCCTTGCTGTCCATGCGCAGCGACAGCGGTTGCAGCACCTCGATGCCTTTCGACACGGCGTACTGCTTGACCGCCGACGGCTGCAGCTGCATGCCGCGGCCGGCGGGGCGGTCCGGCTGGGTCAGCACCAGCGGGATCTCAAAACCGGCCTCGTGCAGCGATTGCAGGGCCACGGCGGCAAATTCCGGCGTGCCGGCGAAGATGACTTTCATGGGCGCCGGCGATCAGTAGCGGCGGCCCTGGGCGCGCAGCTGGGCTTCGCGCTGCATGCCGCGCTCTTCCTTCTGCAGCTTGGCCTTGATGCGGTTGCGCTTCAGCGGCGACAGGTATTCGACGAAGACCTTGCCTTTCAGGTGGTCCATCTCGTGCTGGATGCACACGGCCAGCAGGCCGTCGGCGTCCACTTCAAACGGCTGGCCCTTGACGTCGAAGGCGCGCACCTTGACTTTCGACGGCCGCTCGACGCCATCGTAGATGCCCGGCACCGACAGGCAGCCTTCGTCATACACCTGCTTGTCGTCGCTGGCCCACAGGATTTCCGGATTGATGTAGGCCACAAGGCCGCTCTTGTCTTCGGTGACGTCGATCACCACCACTTGTTCGTGCACGTCCACCTGCGACGCGGCCAGGCCGACGCCGGGCGCGTCGTACATGGTCTCGGCCATGTCGGCCACCAGTTTTTCCAGACGCTCATCGAATACGGTGACCGGCGCGGCCACTTTGTGCAAACGCGGGTCCGGGTAACGCAGAATATTTAAGATAGCCATGATAACTTTGTGAAAACGGTATGTTTGCGGTAGGTTTGCCCCGCCAATGCAACAAGCGCGCCGGTCAGGTAGCGCGGTTTCGCTTGCTAGTTCAGGGGTTTATGGGCAGAATTTGATTCAAATTGGCAAGCTTTACTGCTTGCTGCCGTGTGCTTGCGGCGCACTTACTGGATCTATTATTGGATCTGTTATGAAAAATTTTAGCACAGTCGGTACATGCTTAGCATGGGCAGCCCTGTTTGCTGCCTCCGGCGCCGGCGCCGCGCCGCCGGAGTGTGCGTTCCGGCCCGACGCGCCCGACCAGCATGTGGTGGTCCGGGGCGACACGCTATGGGAGATTGCCGGCGCCTTCCTGTACCGGCCCTGGTGCTGGCCCACCGTGTGGGACCTGAACCGGGACGAGATCGCCAACCCGCACTGGATTTATCCGGGCCAGATCATCTGGTTCGACCGCGGCGCCGGCCGCCTGCGGCTGGGCCAGCGCCTGCAAGACGGCCTCAACGATCCGGCCACGCAGCGGCTGCAACCGCGCGTGCGTTCCGGCTTGGTGGACCAGAACGCCGTGCCGTCGATCGCGCCGGGCGCCATCGAGCCATTCCTGACCCAGCCGCTGGTGATCGAGAATGACGAGTTCAAGGCCGCGCCGCGCATCGTCGCCACGCGCGAGGGGCGGGTGTTCCTCGGCAAGGGCGACCAGGCCTATGTGCGCGGCGAGCTGGGCGGCCATACGGCGTTCCAGGTGTTCCGCCCCGGCGCGCAGCTGAAAGATCCTGTCACCAGACAAGTTATCGGTCATGAAGCATTTTATTTAGGCACGCTGCGCTTGCAGGCGTCCGCCGCCGCCGGCAGCGACGTGCATACATTCACGGTGGACACGGCCGTGCAGGAAATCGGCGTCGGCGACCAGTTGCGCGCGGTGCCGCCGGCGCCGCTGCGCAACTACGCGCCGCATGCGCCGGCGCAGCCGGTCGAGGCGCGGGTGGTGGCCATCTATGGCGGCGTTACCCATGCCGGCCAGAGCCAGATCGTCAGCCTTAATCGCGGAAAGCTTGACGGACTCGATATCGGCGCCGTGTTGCAGCTGTACCATGCGGGAAGAACTGTGCGCGATTCCACGGCAGAACAAGGCTGGTTCGGGCGCGCGCAGCAGGTCAGGCTGCCGGACGAGGAAGTGGGCAGCCTGTTTATCTTCCGCACGTTCAAGCAGATTTCCTACGGCTTGATCATGCAGGTGACAGCGCCGGTGGCAGTCGGCGACGTTGCCCGATCGCCGGAGTAAGCCGCGCCGTGCAAGCCACGGATACCCCCGCCGAATTGACCAGGCCAGCGCTGGCGGGCTGGCTGCGTCTGCAACAGACCGACGGCGTCGGCCTGATGACCGCGCACAAGCTGCTGGAACGCTTCGGCACGCCGGAAGGCGTCTTTGTCGCCAGCCGCGCACAGCTGCTGGAGGCCGTTTCCGCGCGCCAGGCCGAGGCGCTGCTGGCCGCGCCGCCGGCCACGCTGGCGGCGGCCCTGGACGCCGTGCAGGCTTGGCAGCAGCAGCCGGGCAACCGGCTGCTGGCCTGGGGCGATCCGGCGTATCCTGAATACCTGCGCAACATCAGCGCCGCGCCGCTGCTGCTCTACCTCAAGGGGCGGGCGGGGCTGCTGCCGCAACGCTCGGTGGCGGTGGTCGGCTCGCGCAACGCCAGCCGCCAGGGCGTGCTGAACGCCGAGGCGCTGGCGCAGGCGCTGTCCGCCGCCGGCCTGGTCATCGTGTCCGGGCTGGCGCTGGGCATCGACGCCGCCGCCCATGCCGGCGGCTTGAACGGCCCGGGCGGCACCATCGCCGTGCTCGGCACGGGCATCGACCGTATTTATCCGGCGCGCAACGGCGCGCTGGCGCGCCGCATCGCCGAGGAGGGCTGCATCGTCAGCGAGTACCCGCTCGGCACGCCGCCGTCGCGCGACAATTTTCCTCGCCGCAACCGCATCATCAGCGGGCTGGCGCACGGCGTGCTGGTGGTCGAGGCGGCTGCGCAGTCCGGTTCGTTGATCACCGCGCGGCTGGCCGCCGCCCAGGGGCGCGATGTGTACGCCGTCCCCGGCTCGATTCATGCGACACTGTCCAAAGGCTGCCACCAGCTGCTGCGCGAGGGCGCGCGGCTGGCGGAAAGCGCGGCCGACGTGTTGCAGGCGCTGCACATGGCGGACGCCGCCGCGGCCGGCCCGCGCGCCGGCTTCGACGACAGCTTTGTCGACCGGGTGCTGGCGGCGATGGGTGCGGACCCGGTGCAGGCCGAGGTGCTGGCGCTGCACCTGGGCGAGGCGCCGGGCGTGTTGCAAGGGCAGTTGCTGGCGCTGGAGCTGGCCGGCCTGCTGGAACGCTTGCCAGGCGGCATGTTCCAGCGGCTGCGTGGCTGAGCCGCACAGCCGACTTGTATCGTTTTCGAGTTAACTGATAGAGTAGAGCCATGTTCGACGTCCTTGTTTATCTCTACGAGACTTATTACCGTCCCGATGCCTGCCCGGAACCGGCCGCATTGGCCAAGAAGCTGTCGGCTGTCGGTTTTGACGATGTCGAGATCTCCGAGGCCCTGGTCTGGCTGACCGACCTGACCGCCATGGCCGGCGTGGAGCATGCGCTGACCGCTTCCTCGACCGGCACCCGCTTCTACGTGGAGGAAGAGCAGGACGCCCTGGGCGCCGCTGCCATCGGTTTCATCCAGTTCCTCGAATCGGCCAAGGTGTTGTCGCCGCTGCAACGCGAAATCGTCATCGAGCGCGCGCTGGCGCTGGACGAGATGCCGGTGTCGCTGGGCAAGCTCAAAGTCATCGTGCTGATGCTGCTGTGGAGCCAGGGCAAGGAACCGGACGCGCTGATGTTCGACGACCTGTTCGGTTCCGACGAAGACCAGGCGCCACGCCTGTTGCATTAAGTCTGCCCAGGATTTTCCCTTTAGGCAACAAATGGCGGGCGTGCTTGCGGTGCGCGCGCCTCTCCGCGTATTATTTGCGCTTTGACAAGACTGTGACAGAAATGTGCAGACTGCCGCGCGATCCATGTATGATGCGCATCTGTCCCCCTCAAGTGTTACAAACGAGATACTAAAATATGAGCAAAACCCTCATCATCGCCGAGAAGCCGTCTGTCGCGAACGACATCGCGAAGACGCTTGGCGGCTTTACCAAGCACGATGAGTACTTTGAATCCGACGAGTACGTGTTGTCCTCCGCCGTCGGTCACCTGCTGGAAATCGCCGTCCCCGAAGAGCATGACGTCAAGCGCGGCAAATGGAGCTTCGCGCACCTGCCGATGATTCCGCCTTACTTCGCGCTCAATCCGATCGCCAAGACCGAGGCGCGGCTCAAGGTGCTGAACAAGCTGATCAAGCGCAAGGATGTCACCACCCTGATCAACGCATGTGACGCGGGCCGCGAAGGAGAACTGATCTTCCGCCTGATCGCGCAGAACGCCAAGGCCAAGCAGCCGGTCAAGCGCCTGTGGCTGCAGTCGATGACGCCGGCCGCGATCCGCGACGGCTTCTCGCACCTGCGCAGCGACGACGAAATGATGCCGCTGGCCGACGCCGCGCGTTGCCGCTCGGAAGCGGACTGGCTGATCGGCATCAACGGCACCCGCGCCATGACCGCCTTCAACTCGAAGGAGGGCGGCTTCTACCTGACCACCGTTGGCCGCGTGCAGACGCCGACCCTGTCGATCGTGGTCGAGCGCGAGGAAAAATCCGCAAGTTCAAGCCGCGCGACTACTGGGAAGTGCGCGCCGAATTCGTCTGCGCCGCCGGCGTCTACGAGGGCCGCTGGCTGGACACCAAGTTCAAGAAGGATGAAAGCGATCCGGAAAAACGCGCCGAGCGCCTGTGGAGCAAGGCCGCCGCCGACTCCATCGCGCTGGCCGTGCGCGGCAAGCAGGGCAACGTCACCGAAGAGTCGAAACCGACCACCTCGATGGCGCCGGCGCTGTTCGACCTGACCAGCCTGCAACGCGAGGCCAACTCGCGCTTCGGCTTCTCGGCCAAGAACACGCTGGGCCTGGCGCAGGCGCTGTACGAGAAGCACAAGGTGCTGACCTACCCGCGTACCGATTCGCGCCACCTGCCGGAAGACTACATCGCCACCGTGCAGCAGACGCTGGAGGTGGTGAAGGACAACAATAACTACCACCAGTTCGCCAAGCAGATCCTGGACAAGGGCTGGGTCAAGCCGAACAAGCGCATCTTCGACAACAGCAAGATCTCGGACCACTTTGCGATCATCCCGACCACCATCGCGCCGAAAAACCTGTCCGAGCCGGAACAAAAGCTGTACGACCTGGTGACGCGCCGCTTCATGGCGGTGTTCTTCCCGGCCGCCGAGTTCCAGGTCACCACCCGCTACACCGAAGTGTCGGGCCACACCTTCAAGACCGAAGGCAAGGTCATGACCAATCCGGGCTGGCTGGCGATCTACGGCAAGGAAGCCGACGGCGACGACAAGGAAAAAGAAGGTAGCAACAAGAGCACTGGTGCCCGTGGCCAAGGGCGAGAAAGTGTTGACCGACAAGGTCGACGCCAATGGCCTGGTGACCAAGCCGCCGGCGCGCTACACCGAGGCGACGCTGCTGTCGGCCATGGAAGGCGCCGGCAAGCTGGTGGAAGACGACGAGCTGCGTGACGCCATGGCCGGCAAGGGCCTGGGCACGCCAGCGACGCGCGCGGCCACCATCGAGGGCTTGATTTCGGAGAAGTATTTGCTGCGCGAAGGGCGCGAGCTGATGCCGACCGCCAAGGCGTTCCAGCTGATGACGCTGCTGCGCGGCCTCGGCGTCAACGAGCTGACCGCGCCCGAGCTGACCGGCGAGTGGGAATACAAGCTGTCGCAGATGGAAAAGGGCAAGATCTCACGTGACGAATTCATGCGCGAAATCGCGCAGATGACACAGGTGATCGTCAAGCGCGCCAAGGAATACGACAACGACACCATTCCGGGCGACTACGCGACGCTGACGGCGCCGTGCCCGAACTGCGGCAGCGTGGTCAAGGAAAACTACCGCCGCTTCGCCTGCACCAAGTGCGATTTCTCGATGAGCAAAACGCCGGGCGGGCGCCAGTTTGAAATCGAGGAAGTCGAACAGCTGCTGCGCGACCGCACCATCGGCCCGCTGCAAGGCTTCCGCTCGAAGATGGGCCGTCCGTTCGCCGCCATCCTGCGCATCGTGAAAGACGAAGAAATCAAGAACTACAAGCTGGAGTTCGATTTCGGCCAGAACGACGATTCGGAAGATTCTGAACCGGTCGACTTCACCGGCCAGACGCCGCTCGGACCTTGCCCCAAGTGCAACGGCGGCGTGTACGAGATGGGCCTGGCCTATGTTTGCGAGCACAGCGTGGCGAAGCCGAAGACGTGCGACTTCCGCAGCGGCCGCATCATCCTGCAACAGGAGATCCTGCCGGAACAGATGGCCAAGCTGCTCAACGACGGCAAGACCGACCTGTTGCCGGGCTTTGTATCGCAGCGCACGCGTCGTCCGTTCAAGGCCTTCCTGGTGAAGGGCAAGGACGGCAAGATCAGCTTCGAGTTCGAGGAGCGCAAGGCGAAGGCCCCGGCCGCGAAGTCGGCTGCCAAGGGCAAAACCGCCGCAGCGGCAACGGAAGCGGGCGCCGAAGAGGCGAAAGCGCCGGCGAAAAAAGCGGCGGCGGTGAAGAAGCCGGCCGCGAAAAAGCCGGCGGCCAAAAAGCCCGCCGTCAAGAAGGCGGCGGCCAAGCAGGCTGCCTGAGTCAGAACGGGACACCGCGGTGTCCCGTTTTTTATGCCTGGCGCTTGCGCCGGCGGGCGCAGGCCAGTGCCGCCAGGCCGCCGATGAACAGCGCGTAGGTCGATGGTTCCGGCACGGCCGCGATGCTGCCGCCCTGGATGTCCGAGCTGGTCAGGATGCCGACCTGGCCGTCCAGCGCATAGCCGCCGGAGGTCAGCGTCAGGCTCAGTTGTTTGCTCAGGTTCAGGCCGTCCAGCGTGTTGACGCCGTCGTAGATGGTCGTGTCATACGGCGCGTTCGGGCCGACGTAGGTGGCGTACAGCTGGCTGGCGGCGTTGGCGCTGACCCCGCCGGCGCGGTCGGCATGGATCGCGCCGAGGCCGGAAAACACCACGGTGGTGTTCGGCGTCAGCGTGAAATACCAGGATACGATGGAGGTGGAAGCGACCAGCGGCATGTGGCCGTTGGTGGTGAGCGACTTGGCGGTGGTGCCGTCGAAGCTGGCGGTGGCGCTGCCGCCGCCGCTGGTCACGTGCGCGGTGCCGGGGTTGTTGATGACCTGCTCAGGGCTGGGAACGCCCGAGTTGTCGCGGTAGGCGGCTGCCGAGATGAAGTAATCGGGAAAGCTCATCGTCAGGCCGGCGGTGATGCCGTCATCCGGATCGAGGTCGATCAGCTTGTAGCTGAAGCCGCTTAAGCTGGCGGAGGAGGAGGCCGCCGCATGGCCCGGCGCCGCGATGGCCGCCAGCAGGCTCAGACCTGCTGCGCCGATTACTTGTTTAAAATTCATTTCTCACCTGATTGTTTAGTTGAAATATTGCTAATCCGCGATCTTGGCATATATGTATTTATTTGTCAAAAATGACTCGCCTAATGTTATACGCGTTTTATGAAAGTAGGCGAAAATCTGTGTATCAAATCGTTAGCAGGTGCTTGCCGGCGGCAGGGCGCGTCTACGGCTGAGTAGCTTGCCGGTCACACTCGCGTCATTCAACTACCTTAAAATAGTTGCCGTGTTAAACTATTGATTCCCTTGGGCAATTGCAGTTCCACGCCCGATTTCAACATTGCCTTTAGGGCTACACTCATGAAAAATCTGAAAATTGGCACGCGCCTGGCTGCGGGCTTTGGACTGGTCTTGGCGTTGATGATTTTGATGACCGTGATCGGCATCCGCCACATGCACTCGGTGGCCACCGCCACCAACGCCATGATGCAGCAGCCGCTGGCGAAGGAACGCATGATCAGCGACTGGTATCGCCTGATTCACACCAGCGTGCGCCGCACCTCGGCCATCTCCAAGAGCAGCGATCCGTCGCTGGGCGCGTTCTTCGCCGACGACACCCGGCAGTCGGTGGCCGAGATCAACAAGCTGCAAAAAAATGTCGAAGAACTGCTCGACGGCGACGAGGAAAAACGCTGTACGGCACGCTGATGCAAAACCGCAAGCGCTACGGCGAGTCGCGCGACAAGATCGTCGCGCTGAAAAAGAAGGCAAGCTCGACGAAGCGGCCGAGGAGCTCGAGCAGCGCTTCACGCCGGCCGGCAAGGCCTACCTGGACAACCTGAACGCGCTGCTGGAACACCAGCGCAGGAATATGGACAGCCAGGCCGGCAGGATCGAGGCGCTGTACCAGAGCAACCGCAGCTTCATGGTCGTCTTCGGCCTGGTGGTGCTGGCGCTGGGCGTGCTGTGCGCGTGGCGCCTGACGCGCGGCATCACCGTGCCGCTGGGCCAGGCGGTGAGCATCGCCGAGGCGGTGGCGCAGCGCGACCTGACCTCGCATATCGCGGTCGACAGCACGGACGAAACCGGCCGCCTGCTGCAATCGCTGCAAAAAATGAATGACGGCCTGATCAGCATCGTCACCGAAGTGCGCAACGGCACGGAAAGCATCTCGACGGCGTCGAGCCAGATCGCCGCCGGCAACCTCGACCTGTCGGGCCGCACCGACGAGCAGGCGTCCAGCCTCGAAGAGACGGCCTCGTCGATGGAAGAGCTGACCGCCACCGTCAAGCAAAACGCCGACAACGCGCGCCAGGCCAACCAGTTGGCGGTGAAGGCGTCAGAGGTGGCGCAGCGCGGCGGCGGCGTGGTATCGGAAGTGGTCAGCACGATGGAAGCGATCACCGGCTCGTCGCGCAAGATCGCCGACATCATCAGCGTCATCGACGGCATCGCCTTCCAGACCAACATCCTGGCGCTGAACGCGGCGGTGGAAGCGGCGCGTGCGGGCGAGCAGGGCCGCGGCTTCGCGGTGGTGGCGTCGGAGGTGCGCACGCTGGCGCAGCGGTCGGCGGCGGCCGCCAAGGAAATCAAGGCGCTGATCGACGACTCGCTCAGCAAGGTAGACGCCGGCAGCGCGCTGGTCACCCAGGCCGGCGCGACGATGACGGACGTGGTGGACAGCATCCAGCGCGTCACCGACATCATGGGTGAAATCACCTCGGCCACGCAGGAGCAGAGCAGCGGCATCGAGCAGGTCAACCAGGCGATCGGCCAGATGGACCAGGTAACGCAGCAGAACGCCGCGCTGGTCGAAGAAGCCGCCGCCGCAGCCGCCTCGCTGCACGACCAGGCCGACGCGCTGACAGCCGTCGTCTCGGTCTTCAAGCTGCACTAAAAGGCCGGGGTCAGGTCTGACATTCGCACACGAGCTCAACTGCATTGCAGTTGAGCTCGTGTGCGAATGTCAGACCTGACCCCGGTTTATTGCTGTTCGACGTTGATCATGTTGTCGTCGGGCTTGCGGTCGATGAGCTTGTTGTCGGGGTCGATGCCGGCTTTGGCCGGGCGGCCGCTGACGATGACCGTGTAGCGGTTGTCCTTGCCCTCGATGAGCTTGCGCTCGCGCAGCAGCGCGTTGCCGTCCTTGTCGTCGACGCCGATGTCGATCCAGTCGCGCAGCGGCACATCTTTTTCCTCGCCTTGCTCGCCGGCCCGCACTTTGGCCGCGCTGACCGCGAAGCTGACTTCGTACCTGCCGTCGCCGAGCCGGCGCGCGGTGGCCGATGTGGCGTGGTTTTCATACAGCACGATGTGGTTGAACAGGTCGTCGATCAGGTAGGCCTGGTCGGCCGGCGTGACCCGGCGCAGCGCGTCCACCAGCACGTTGACGCTCGGGTAGGGCCCGGACTTGCGGCCATATTCGGCCAGCATCTGCTTCAGCGCGCCGTTGACCCTGGCTTCGCCGACGATGTCCTGCAACTGGTACATCGCCAGGCTGCCCTTGCGGTACTGGATGTAGTTCTGGTTTTCGTTGTCCGCCAGCGGCAGCTCTTCTTGCGCTCCAGCGCGCGACCGCGCAGGTACTGGTCGAGGTCGTAGTGCAGGAAGCGCCGCATTTTGCCGGCGCCGAAGTTCTTCTTCATCACCATCAGCGCCGAGTATTCGGCCAGCGTTTCGCTCAGCACCGTGCTGCCGCGCGTGTTGCCGCCCACCAGCTGGTGGCCCCACCACTGGTGCGCCACTTCGTGCGCGGTGATGTAGAACGGGTAGTCGATGTCCTTCGGGTTCTTGTCGTTGACCTTGGCGATGAAGCCGACCGCTTCCGAGTACGGAATCGTGTTCGGATACGATTGCGCGAACTGCTGGTAGCGCGGGAATTCGACGATCCGCACCAGCTTGTGCTGGTAGGGCCCGAAGTTGGCCGTGTAGTAGTCCAGCGATTCCTTGATGCCCTTGTCCATCCGCTCCAGGTTGTATTCGTGGCCGGGATGGTAGTACAGCTCGATGCCGACGTCCTGCCACCAGTCGCGCTTGACCAGGTAGCGCGCCGACTGGAAGGCGTACATATTGAGCATCGGCTGCGCCACCTGGTAGTGGAAGTGGCGCCGCCCCTTGCTGCTCCAGTCCTTGACCAGCATGCCCGGCGCGATGGCCGTCTGCTCGGCGCTGGTGCTGACGGTGGCGTCGAACCTGATCCAGTCGGCGTCGTTGCCGGCGAAGTTGTTGGCCAGGCCGGCCGGGTCGTCGCGCGCCAGCATGCGCTCGCGCGCCGCCAGCTGGTGCTTTTTGCGGTCGCGCGCGTCGCTCAGTTCCCATTCCGGCTGGTAGCCGATGTGCGGCATGACGCCGTTGTTGAAGAAACTGCCGTTGGCGATCACCGGCGTGTCGCGGCCGAGGCCGAAAATCCCTTGCGGCGTGTAGCGGATGTCGAACTCCATCGCCAGCCGCTGGCCCGGCGCCAGCGGCTGGACCAGCTTGTAGCTGTGGAAGCCCAGCGCGCCATCCTGGACGCCGTCGCGCACCGGCTGGCTGAAGCGCACGCTGTAGTGCGCCACCGTGTTGTCCTGCGAGACAATGATGTCGCTGACCGGCTGCGCGCCCTGGTTGACCAGCTGGTAGCGGCCCTTGACCAGCAGCGTGCGCTGCTGCGGCCAGATGTCGACGTTCAGCGTCACGTCGGTGATGCGCGGCTGCGCAAGGGCCGCGTATTGCTTGTACTTGCGCTCGTAGTCGGCCTTTTCCGCCTCCTTCTGGTACGACGATTTGTAGCCCTGGGCGAGGTGCTGGTTGTAGAACAGCACGCCGCCGGCGCCGACAAAGATCAGCAGCCCGGCCGCGATCGCGCCCAGCACCGGCGGCGTCAGCGCGTGGCGCGCCAGTTGCAGCCGCTGGCGCCAGTCGTCGTTGGTGCCGCGCGCCCAGAACAGCAGCGACAGCACCACCAGCAGCAAGGCCGCGCCGCCCCAGTAGGCTTCGTACCAGCGCTCGCGCAGCAGGAAGTGGCCGTAGCCGTTCATCGCCGAGTAGGTGATGCCCGGCATGTTGCCGTAGATGAGCATCGGGTTGTCCAGTCCCACCGAGGCGGCCGTGACGCTGATGATGTAGTAGACGATCATCGCGAAGTAGGCGAGGTAGCGCTGGTTGATGATGACTTGCAGCGCGATCGCCAGCACCGCCGTCAGCGCGTAGCCCGGTAGCTGCAACAGGAACAGGTGGCGCAGGTACAGCCCCGGCTCCAGCAGGAAGTAGCCCTGGAACACTTGCACCGCCATGCCGGTCAGCATCACCACCAGCATCAGCAGCGCCTGCAGGCCGATCAGCGCGAACAGCTTGGCCAGCAGCGGCAGCCAGCTGGGGATCGGCAGCGCGTCCAGCATCTGCCCCATGCGCGCTTCGCGCTCGCGCCAGATCAGCTCGCCGGCGTAGAAGGTGGTGATCACCATCATGAACAGCGCGAACGTTTCGCTGACCACGTCCAGCACCTGGTAGGTGACCGGGTAGGTGTTGGTGCCGTACAGCGAGCCCAGGTCCAGCGACGAGGCCAGCATCATCAGCACGCCGGCCAGCACGATCACCAGGAAGTAGATGTTCTTGGTGGTCTCGCGCAGGTTGAGCCAGCTCATCTTGATCAGCAGCCAGCCCAGGCTGCGCGCCTGGAAGTCCGGCTTTTCCTGCGTGTTCGAGGACGCCTGCGACAGGTGTTGCGGCGCGTCGCCCTCGCCGCTGCCGGCGCGGCGGCGGTGGCCGCTGTCGCTGGTGCCGATGAAGTGGAAGCGCCAGTAGCCGACCAGCAGGCCGACCAGCGCCGCCGAGGCCCAGATCGCGCGGTTCAGCAGGTACACGCCTTCCGGGTAGAACATGCGCGTGTTGCGCTCGATGATGGGCCAGTATTCGGTCACCCGCATGACCGCCGTGGTGCCGAACGGGTCGATCAGCGCGGCGAAGGTTTTGTAGTCGAGGTCGCGCGCCAGGCCGGGCGCCACCATGTAGCCGACCAGCATCACCACGCTGCTGATGTAGACCGGCAGCATGCGCCGCGTCAGCGCGGCCAGCGTGAAGAACACCGCGCCGAAGATGAAGATGTTGGGCAGGATGACGACCAGGTAGGGCAGCAGATAGGCCGGCAGCGCCGGCTGTGCCAGCCGCTCGGGATCGACGCCCGGCAGGTAGCGCCCCAGCCAGGCGCCAAGCACGATGCTGGTGAAGATGATCGCCAGCGTCAGGTAGGCGCCGAGGAAGCGGCCGAAGATGTACTGGTGCTTGCGGATCGGCGCGCTGAAGAAGAAGTGCTGCATGTCGTACTCGAAGTCCTGCTGCACCGAGCGCCCCATCATGGCGGCAACGACGATCACGCCCAGCGAGCCGAGGAAGCTGGTGGTGAACATCAGCGAGCGCGGCGAGTCGATCAGCTGGCTGCCGAAGGTGATCGAGGCGCCTTTGAAGACGCCGCCGGCGGCGGCCATCCACAGCAGCGACAGCGCCAGGAAGCCGAGGAAGTAGACCCAGGTCGAGAGCAGCTTGAGGCGCTGGCGCGCTTCAAAGAGGGCGATGGCAAACATGGCGCGGCCTTAGTCGCAGCTGTGCGCGGCGCGGTGGCGGCCGGCGATGGTGGCGAAGTAGACGTCTTCCAGGTCGCCGATGGCTTCCTCGAAGCCGTCGCCGGGATCGCTGTCGCTGTACACATGGATCAGCGTGCGGCCCGACAGCAGGCGCGACGAGATGACCGGGTGGCGCAGCTGGAACGATTGCAGGTCGCGCTTGTCGATGAAGCGGGCCCAGATCTTGTCGCTGACCTCGTGGATCAGCTCCTGCGTCGGCCCGCACAGCAGCAGATGGCCCTTGTTGATGATGGCCATGTTGGCGCACAGGTCGGCCACGTCGGACACGATGTGGGTCGACAGGATGACGGTCTTGTCCTCGCCGATGTCGGACAGCAGGTTGTGGAAGCGCACCCGCTCCTGCGGGTCGAGGCCGGCGGTCGGCTCGTCGACGATGATCAGTTTCGGGTCGCCCAGCAGCGCCTGGGCGATGCCGAAGCGCTGCCGCATGCCGCCCGAGAAGCCGCCGAGGCGCTGGTGGCGCACCTCGAATAAATTGGTTTGCTGCAACAGTCCGTCGACCACCTCGCGCCGGCGCTGGCGGTTGCTCAGGCCCTTGAGCACGGCGAAATGGTCCAGCATCTCGTAGGCGGTCACTTTCGGGTAGACGCCGAAGTCCTGCGGCAGGTAGCCGAGCAGGCGGCGCAGCTCGTCCTTCTCGTCCAGCACGTCCAGCTCGCCGAAGAAGACCGAGCCGGCGTCGCATTCCTGCAAGGTGGCCAGCGTGCGCATCAGCGTCGACTTGCCGGCGCCATTCGGGCCGAGCAAGCCGAACATCCCGGTCGGGATGGTGAGCGAAATATTGTCCAGCGCCACCACGCCGTTGGCGTAGGTCTTGGACAAATTGCTGATGCTTAATTCCATGCTAACTCCTGATTCTGCGTGACAAACCACTTTTCACATGATGGCATTGTATTGAATTTGATCCACAGAGGGGGCGCCATTGCGATGGGCGGCACCATGGCGCGCCAGAGTGCAGAATCGGCGGCACAGCCGGTAACCGTCTTTTGGTAGTTGAATAGACAACTTGTTCAATTCCGAAACAATACCTGCTCGCGGTTGAACCACCAGCGGCACAGGGCCAGCAGCAGGCCGGCGGTGATGGTGGTCGACAGCAGGATCACCGAGAACATGCGGTAGTCCATGGTGCCCTTGACCAGCTCCTTCATGGCCAGCGACACATTGGTTAGCGGCACCAGCGCCCAGCGCCAGTTCAGCTCGACGCCGGGCAGCAGCGCCACCAGCGTCGGCAGGATGGTGACGATGATCAGCGGCGAGATCATGCCGGTGGCCTCCTTGTAGCTTTTGGCGTAGACCGAGATCGACAGCAAAATCGCGGCGAAGATGGCGGCGGTCGGCACCAGCATCAGCGCCACCATGGCCAGGTCGAGCGGGCCGATGGCGCGCACCATCTGCACCAGGTTGCCGCCGATGGCGGGGCCGAAGAAGTAGATCAGCGCCGTTACGCTGACGATCATCAGCAGCGCCGAGGTCAGGCCGACGGTAAAACAGCATCAGGAACTTGGCCAGCACGATGGCGGTGCGCGACACCGGCGCCAGCAGCAGCGTTTCCAGCGTGCCGCGCTCCTTCTCGCCGGCGCCGGTGTCGATCGCCGGGTACATCGCCGCCATCAGGCACACCATCAGCAGGATGTAGGGCAGCATGCCGCCGACGATCGCCCCCATCTGCTCGCGCTGGTTGGCGGTCGAATGGTCTTCCAGCGTCACCGGGTCGAGCGCGAACGCCAGCTGCTGCTTGCTGAGATTGAACGCCGACAGCGCCTGCTCGCGCAGCGCTGCGGTTGTGGGCGTCGATGACGGCCGCCACGCGCTTGCGCGTCAGGTCGATGGCGGCGGCGCTGTTGTAGTGCAGCTCGATATTGGCCTGCTGCTGCGCCGCCAGCCGGGCGCCAGCGTCGGGCGGAATCACCAGCGCGAACTTGATGCGGTCGGCGCCGATGGCGGCCTTGATCTCCGCCGGTCCGGACAGCGCGACTTCCTTGAAGCCTTTTTCCTGCGCAATGCGGGCGGCCAGTTGCGGCGCGTATTCCTTGCCGAACACCGCGTAGGCCATGTCGGCCTTGCTGGCCTGGTTGAACATGCTGGAGGTGACGTAGCCGAAACCCATGAAGATCAGCGGCATGGCAAACACCGGCACGAACACGGTGAACAGGAAAGTGCGGCGGTCGCGCACCAGTTCCAGCAGTTCCTTGAGATAGACGGTCCACATGGCTTACGCGGCGCCCTGGTTGATGACGCCGACAAATGCGTCGTACAAGTCGGCGCTGCCGCCGAGGTGGCGCAGCTCGTCGGTGCTGCCGTGGAAGGCGGTCTTGCCGTGGTTGATGATGCAGACGCGGTCGCACAGCTTTTCCACCTCGTGCAGGTGGTGGGTGGAGAAGATCAGCGGCACGCGCAGCGCGCGGTAGCTGGCGATGAAGTCGAGCAGAATCTTGGCCGACATCACGTCCAGGCCGCTGGTCGGCTCGTCGAGGATGACGATCTGGGGCGCGTGCACCACGGTGCGGGCGATGGCGCATTTCTGCTTCATGCCGGTGGACAGCTGGTCGGCGCGCTTGTTGCCGAACTCGTGCATTTGCAGCAGGTCGAACAGCTCGTCGCAGCGGCGTTTCAGGTGGTCCGCGCGCATGCCGTGCAGGCGGCCGAAGTATTCGATGTTTTCGCGCGCGGTCAGGCGGCCGTACAGGCCGGTGCTGCCGGACAGGAAGCCGATGGCCTGGCGCGCCGCCAGCGGATTGGCCAGCAGGTCGACGCCGTTGGCGCGGATGCTGCCGGCGTCGGGCTTGAGGGCGGTCGACAGCAGGCGCAGCGTGGTGGTCTTGCCGGCGCCGTTGGGACCGAGCAGGCCCAGCACTTCACCGGGCGCGCAACGGAAGCTGACATCGCGCACGGCATGGAACCAGCCGTCGTGGTCGCGCACGTCGCGGGCGGCGGCCTTGCCGCCTCGGGAAGGTAGCCGGAAACGCTTGGCCGGGCTGTTTACCTCGATCATTTTCCGTTGCCCAAAGTAGAAAGTTTCAAGAGTAGCATGTAAAAAAGCCGCAAGCGGGAAAACTCTTGCTATAGTGGCATTCGGGAGAGCAGCGAAATGAATCCTCAACTCAAGGAAAAAATACTGTCGGTGATGCAGAGCGGCGTCGACCGGGAAGAGGCCACCGGCTTCTTCCGCGTCGCGCTGGGACTGTATTACCTGTCCAGCCTGATGACGCAGGAAACGCTGGATTTCAAGAAGCTGGACCGCGAGTTCAACCGCTTCATCTATCAGACCATCGGCAAGGGCCACACCATCACCAGCATCCTGCAATACATGAGCGGCGGCAAGGTGGTCGATGTGGTCGAGTCCAAGCGCTTTCTAAAGGCGTTCGGCGCATGTTGCACCGAGGTGCCGCTGGAAAACATCCCCTTCCTGCTGGGGCTGAACCTGGGCGTGGCCAAGGACATTTCCAAGATCGACGTGCGCGGCCCGGTGGCCGACTACATCGAACGCCAGCGGCAGTTGCGTGAGGACGCAGACGCAAAATAACAGGGTGGTCCCTTATAATGGGCTTTTCCATCCGAACACACGAGTTTGCTCATGGCTGCATATCACCACACTCCCCTGGACCGCTTCATCGCCGGCGCCGACAAGGCGCTGCGCGTCATCAGCGGCGTCTCGTCGGCGTCGCGGCCGAATCCCGGGGCGCGTGCGGATGACGCCGAACTGAGCGAGGCCGAGCGCCGCCACGCGGCCGGGCTGATGCGCGTGAACCATGTGGGCGAGGTGTGCGCGCAGGCGCTGTACAACGCCCAGGCGCGCTTTGCCCGCACGCAGGCGATCCGCGCGCAGTTCGAGCATTCCAGCCGCGAGGAAGAGGACCATCTGGCGTGGACCGCGCAGCGCCTGCAGGAGCTGGGCTCGCACATCAGCATGCTGAACCCGCTGTTCTACGCCGGCTCCTATGCGCTGGGCACGGTCGCGGCGGTGCTGGGCGACGCCCGCAGCCTCGGCTTTGTGGTGGAAACCGAGCGCCAGGTCGAGGCGCACCTGCAAAGCCACCTGGACAAGCTGCCGCCGCAGGACGCCAGATCGCGCGCCATCGTCGACCAGATGCGCATCGACGAAATCGAACACGGCGCGGCCGCCCAGCGCCTCGGCGCCGCCGCCATGCCGGCGCCGGTGCAGGCAGTGATGTCGGCCATGGGCAAGGTGATGACCAGTACCGCTTACTACGTTTAACGTGATAGTATCGAAGCATGATCAAGCAATCGTCCAACATCGGAGCGTGTTCCCGCAGGCCATAGAAGCCTGCTGATCCCCTTTATATCGACAGTTTTTCTATAGGCCACACGAGTTCGCGCTCCTGTGGCCTTTTTCTTTCTGGAGACACCATGGAGTTGATGCTGTACGACACCTACGAGCGCGCGCTGCGTCCTTTCGTTGCGCTGCAATCCGGCGCGGCGGGCCTGTACGCCTGCGGCCCGACGGTCTACGATTACGCCCACATCGGCAACCTGCGCACCTATCTGTTCGGCGACGTGCTGCGCCGCGTGCTGGCGCTGAACGGCCATGCGGTGCGGCACGTGATCTGCATCACCGACGTCGGCCACCTGACCTCGGACGCCGATACCGGCGAGGACAAGATGGAGAAGGGGAGCCGTCGCACCAGCCAGTCCGCGTGGGACATCGCGGCGTTTTACACCGCCGCCTTCCAGCAGGACATCGCCGCGCTGAATATCCTGGCGCCGGCCGTGTGGGCGCGCGCGAGCGAGCATATCCAGGAGCAGATCGACTTCATCGCCGGCATCGAGCGCAATGGCTACACCTACCGCACCGGCGACGGCATTTACTTCGATACGCAAAAGCTGGCGCGCTACGGCCACCTGGCGCGGCTCGATATCGACGGCCTGCGCTCAGGCCACCGCGTCGGCCTCGGCGACAAGCGCGCCGCCACCGATTTCGCGCTGTGGAAATTCAGCGGCGGGCCACAGCGGCAGATGGAGTGGGACAGTCCGTGGGGCCGCGGCTTTCCCGGCTGGCATATCGAATGCTCGGCCATGTCGACCCGCTACCTGGGCGCGCTGTTCGACATCCACATCGGCGGCGAAGACCATATCCCGGTCCACCACAGCAATGAAATCGCCCAGCACGAGGCTTGCCACCACCATCCGCCGGCGCGCTACTGGCTGCACGGCGCGTTTCTGCAAGTGGATGGCGGCGACAAGATGTCGAAGTCGTCCGGCGAATTCCTGCGCCTGGCGACGCTGACGGCGCGCGGCTTCGATCCGCTGGCCTACCGCTATCTGGCGCTGTCCGCCCACTACCGCTCGCCGCTGACGTTCTCGTGGGCGGCGCTGGACGCCGCCCAGACCGCGCTGAACCGCCTGCGCCTGGCCTACCACCGTTTGCCGGACGGCGGCCAGCCGGACGCCGGCTATCAGCGCGCCATGCAGGCCGAGCTGAACCAGGACCTGAACACGCCGCGCGCGCTGGCGCTGATGTGGGAGCTGCTGAAATCGGAGGTGGCGGGCGGCGCGCAAAGGGCCACGCTGGACTGGCTGGACCAGGTCTTCGGACTCGGGCTGGCGGCGTGGGCGCCGCAGGTGCTGGCAGCGCCGCCGGCGGTGCTGGCGCTGGTGGCCGCGCGCGACCAGGCGCGCCACCAAAGGCGCTGGGCCGACGCCGATACGCTGCGCCGCGCCATCGAAGACGCGGGCTATGCCGTGCGCGATACGCCGGCCGGCGCCCGCGTCGAGCGTCAGGCCGCTTCGATGATCTCGAACGAGTGAGTGATCTCGGCGGTTTTGCCCAGCATGATCGATGCGGAGCAGTATTTGTCGTGCGACAGGGTGATGGCGCGTTCGACCTGCTCCGGCTTCAGGCCCTTGCCGGTGACGACGAAGTGGAAATTGATCCTGGTGAAAACTTTAGGCTCGGTGTCGGCGCGCTCGGCTTTCAGCACGCATTCGCAGCCGCGGATGTCGGCGCGGCCTTTTTTCAGGATCAGCACCACGTCGTACGCGGTGCGGCCGCCGGTGCCCAGCAGCACCATTTCCATCGGGCGCGGCGCCAGGTTGTGGCCGCCGCCTTCCGGCGCGCCATCCATCGTCACCAGATGGCCGGAGCCGGTCTGGGCCAGGAAACTCATGCCCGACGGGCCATTCCAGCTAACTTTGCATTCCATCAGATTCTCCGTGTTAAAAACTTTGTCCATATTGTAATGGACGGCGCAGACGCCGTGTTCTCGCGGCGCGGCGGCCCGTCCGGGCTTGACGTGTGGCCGCACGGGCTGTTATGATTGTCGGCTTTCCATTCGCTCAGGAAAGTAAATAAAAAGGCCGAGTCCGCTGATGTTGCTGGCGGAACCACCATATGAGCGGTAATTTCTAATTTAGAAAGTCATCACATGAAAACTTTTTCCGCTAAAGGACATGAAGTCCAGCGCGACTGGTTCGTGATTGACGCGACGGACAAAGTCCTCGGACGTGTTGCCAGCGAAGTGGCACTCCGACTGCGCGGCAAGCACAAGCCTGAGTTCACCCCTCACGTCGATACCGGCGATTTCATCGTCATCATCAACGCAGGCAAACTGCGCGTGACCGGCACCAAAGCAACCGAGAAGACCTACTACCGTCACTCGGGCTACCCAGGTGGCATCTACGAGACCAACTTCCTGAAAATGCAACAGCGTTTCCCAGGTCGCGCTCTGGAAAAAGCCGTCAAGGGCATGCTGCCAAAAGGCCCACTGGGCTACGCAATGATCAAGAAGCTGAAAGTGTACGCCGAAGGTTCGCACCCGCACGCTGCTCAGCAACCTAAAGCACTCGAAATCTAAGGAACTGACATGATCGGTAACTACAATTACGGCACCGGCCGTCGCAAGAGTGCAGTAGCTCGTGTGTTCATCAAAGTTGGCACTGGCCAAATCATCGTTAACGGCAAGCCAGCGTCGGAATACTTCTCGCGCGAAACCGGCCTGATGGTGATCCGCCAGCCTCTGGAACTGACCGGCAACGTAGAACGTTTCGACATCAAAGTCAACGTTCACGGCGGCGGCGAGTCCGGCCAGGCAGGTGCAGTTCGTCACGGCATCACCCGTGCTCTGATCGACTACGATTCGGGCCTGAAAGGTGACCTGGCGCGCGCTGGCTTCGTAACCCGCGATGCACGTGAAGTTGAACGTAAAAAAGTTGGTCTGCGCAAAGCACGTCGCGCAAAGCAATTCTCGAAGCGTTAATTGTTACGCTCTGGCGCGCTGCTTGCGGCGCGTCACCGAAAAAGCCGCCGGCCTTGTGTCGGGCGGCTTTTTTTCCATCTGGCTACGGTCATGCGCCGGTAGTCGTTGCCTGATAAAATGGCACCTCACTCTCATTTCAAGGAAGAACAATGATCAAAGTTGGCATCGTCGGCGGCACCGGCTACACCGGGGTAGAACTGCTGCGTTTGTTGGCAGTCCACCCGGATGTGGAACTGACGGCAATCACCTCGCGCAAAGAGGACGGCTTGCCAGTCGCTGACATGTTCCCTTCGCTGCGCGGCCGCGTGAACCTGAAATTCTCGTCGCCGGAAAACGCCGACCTGAGCAAGTGCGACGTGGTGTTCTTCGCCACCCCGCACGGCGTTGCCATGGCGCAGGCGCCGGAACTGCTGAAGGCCGGCGTCAAGGTGATCGACCTGGCGGCCGACTTCCGCATCAAGGACAAGGCCGTCTTTGAAAAATGGTACAAGATCGAACACAGCTGCCCGGAGCTGCTGGAGCAGGCGGCCTACGGCCTGGCCGAACTGAACCGTGAAGACATCAAAAAAGCCAGCCTGGTCGCCAATCCGGGCTGCTACCCGACCACCATGCAGCTGGGCTACTACCCGCTGCTGAAAGCCGGCGTGATCGACGCCGCCGGCCTGATCGCCGACTGCAAGTCCGGCGTGTCCGGGGCCGGCCGCAAGGCGGAAATCGGCACCCTGTTCTCGGAAGCGTCGGACAACTTCAAGGCCTACGGCGTGGCCGGTCACCGCCATACGCCGGAAACCTCGGCGCAGTTGCAGAAATTCACCGCCGACAAGGTCGGCCTGGTCTTCACCCCGCACCTGGTGCCGATGATCCGTGGCATGCATTCGACGCTGTACGCGCGCCTGACCAAGGACATCAGCAACGAAGAACTGCAACAGTTGTTTGAAGATCAATACAAGGACAGCGCCTTCGTCGACGTCATGCCGTTCGGCTCGCATCCTGAAACCCGCTCGACGCGCGGTTCCAACATGCTGCGCCTGGCGCTGCACCGTCCGGACAACGGCAACACCGTCATCGTGCTGGTGGTGCAGGACAACCTGGTCAAGGGCGCGTCCGGCCAGGCGGTACAGTGCATGAATTTGATGTTCGGCCTGGAAGAAACCACCGGTTTGACGCAAATTGCGCTGTTGCCTTGATCTAGCGCCTTGATTTTGTGCGCTTTATCATCAAATTTGAAGCTGGGCGGAGCAGGAAAATCCGCCAAGGTCTATAATGGCCTCAATTAGTTTTTCTCGTAGGAGTAAGAAATGAATGCTGTTGCTGAAATGCCAGCGCCTATCATCTTCACCGATAGCGCTGCTGAAAAAGTGGCCCAACTGATCGAAGAAGAAGGCAATCCCGACCTGAAACTGCGCGTGTTCGTGCAGGGTGGCGGCTGCTCCGGCTTCCAGTATGGCTTCACCTTCGATGAAATCGTCAACGAAGACGACACCACCATGGTCAAGAACGGCGTTCAGCTGTTGATCGACTCGATGAGCTACCAGTACCTGGTAGGCGCCGAAATCGACTACAAGGACGACCTGGAAGGCGCGCAGTTCGTGATCAAGAATCCAACCGCCACTTCGACCTGCGGCTGCGGTTCGTCGTTCTCGGTATAAGTTTCAGATTTCCCAAAAACGGCGGCCTGCGGGTCGCCGTTTTTTTGTCACGCCGGATAGAGTGCGCCCAGCACGCGCTCGCCGCCGGCGCCGGTGACGGCCGGCAGATTGCCCGCCAGCCGCTCGCTGAAGCGATAGCCGAGCCAGGCGAACGCCAGCGCTTCGACGCAGTTCGGCGCCACGCCCAGCGCCTGCGTCGAGGCCAGCAGCACCTGCTTGCCCAGGGCCTGGCCCAGGGCTTCCATCAGCACGCCGTTGTAGGCGCCGCCGCCGCAGACATACACCGCGTCGGCGCCGCCGCCATTGACCTTGATGGCGTCCGCCAGCGTGACGGCCGTGTATTCGGTCAGCGTGCGCTGCACGTCCTCCGGCGCGGCCGGCGCGTGGACCGCGAGGCGCGCATCCAGCCATTCCAGATGGAACAGGTCGCGCCCGGTGCTCTTCGGCGCCGGGCGCGACAGATAAGCTTCCCTTAGCAGTTCTTCCAGCAGCGCGGGCAGGATCTTGCCAGTGGCAGCCCAGGCGCCGTCGGCGTCGTATTCCTGCTGGCGGTGGCGTTGTATCCAGCCGTCGAGCAGCACATTGCCGGGGCCGGTATCGAAACCGCTGACGCGGCCATCGCCGTACAGTATGCTGATATTCGAGATGCCGCCGATATTCGCCACCACGCGCGGCTGGCCCGGCTTGCCGAACAAGGCCTGGTGGAACGCCGGCACCAGCGGCGCGCCCTGGCCGCCGGCCGCCACGTCGCGGCTGCGGAAATCGGCCACCACATCGATGCCGCACAGTTCGGCCAGCAGCGCCGGGTTGTTGGTCTGGCGCGTAAAGCCCAGTTCGGGGCGATGGCGGATGGTCTGGCCGTGCACGGCCACGGCGCGCACCCCGGCGGCGGCATGGCCGGATTCGCGCAGCAGCGCAGCCACGCAGGCGGCGTAGTGTTGCGCCAGCTGATTGGCGGCCAGCGCCTCGCGTTCGATTTCATTGTCGCCGCTGGCCTGCAATGCGGCCAGATCCGCGCGCAGCGCCGGCGGGAAGGCGACGTAGGCGGTGGCCACGGTGGTGGTGGCGCCGTCGTCGAATTGCGCCAGCGCGCCGTCGACGCCGTCCAGGCTGGTGCCCGACATTAAACCGATATACAAAGCCATAGCGCTCCCTCGAAGATTTTCAAAATTATAGTCGAGGGGCGGCCTGCCGGCAGCGCTGTTGATGCGCTTGCAGGCACTGCTGTAAGTGGCGCGCCACCGTGCCGTCCCGCTTCAGCCTGGCCAGCGCGGCCGCCATTGCCGGCGCCCGGGCGGCGTGCGCGCGGTTGAGGAAGCAGTGGCCGGTGGTCGATAACACCGTGCCCAGCCGGCGGATCGCCGGCGTGCCGGGCAGGCCGTTGCACTGGCGGAAGGCGAGGTAGTCGTCAACCGCCTCCTGCACGTCGAAATACAGGTCGGTGCGGCCCAGTTGCAGCTTGCGCAGTCCCTGGCCGACATCGTCGATCATCGACCAGTCGTCGGCGTCGACGTGGGTCTCGAGCAGCGCTTCGAGCTCCTGGATGCCGCGCCGGCATTCGCAGCGCTGTCGCAGTTGCCGCAGCTTGTCGAGGCCGGCGAAACGCGCGCGCGGGCCGGCGCCGTAGACGCAGAAGTTGACCACGTTATTGGGTTCGCCCAGGCGTATCAGCCCGGGATGGAAATCCTGGTAGTCGAACGTGCGCCCCAGCTCGCCGTCGGCCTGGCCGGCCAGCACCATCGCGGTGGCGCGCCGCGGCGGCACGTCGAGGTACGCGAAGCCGAGGCCGCTCAACGTGCACACGTCGCGGTACACGCGGATCAGCCATTGGGTGCGGGGATTGTCGTACGGGCGGGAGAAGACGAATTTCAGCGTCGCGGCCGGCGCGGCCGTGGCCAGCAAGGGCAGGGCAGAGGCTTGCAGCAGCAATCGTCGAGTGATCATTGGCCTTGTTTCACGCTGCGTGTGCTGTCACACAGAAGAGACCGCCGGGAAAGCGCATCATAATAAAAAAACAGGCCGACTAAGCGGCCTGTTCTTGAAGGTTTATTTCGACGCAACTGACGCCATGCGGGTATTGCCGCCACCCGCCGGTCGCAGCAGCGCGAAGCGGTGCATCATGTCGTTGGCGTAGATTTTGAAGCGGCCCATTTCGGCGGCCGTCAGCGGCGCCTGTGCCTGAACGTTCATCTTGGCCGGGTCCTTGGCTTCGCCGCCGACGCGGAACTCGTAGTGCAAGTGCGCGCCGGTCGACCAGCCGGTGGTGCCGACATAGCCGATGACGTCGCCCTGCGACACCTTGGCGCCTTTTTCATGCCGGCGCCGAAGCGGCTCATGTGGGCATAGGCCGTGGTGTAGTTGCTCCAGTGCTTGATGATGATGAAGTTGCCGTAGCCGTTCATGGTGCCGGCAAATTCGATCGTGCCATCGCCGGCGGCGCGGATCGGCGTGCCGGTCGGGGCCGGGAAGTCGATGCCCTTGTGGGCTTTCCACTGGCCGGAAATCGGATGCACGCGCATCGAGAAGCCGGACGAGATACGCGAAAATTCCACCGGCGATTTCAGGAAGGCTTTCTTCAGCGATTTGCCGTCGAAGCTGTAGTAGCCGCCGCCTTGCTTGCTCTGTGGATCTTCAAACCACACCGACTGGTAGGTCGTGCCCTTGTTGGTCAGTTCGCCCGCCAGCACGCGGCCGGCGCGCACGAACTCGCCATCCTGCCAGAAGGTTTCATACACCACGTTGAAGCTGTCGCCGCGTTTCAGGTCGCCGCGGAAGTCGACGTTGGTCGAGAACATTTCAATGATCTGCTTGACGATGGTGTCCGGCAGCTTGGCGCCGTCTTCGCTCGAATCGGTGGCCGCATACAGCGTCGACTTGATGGTGCGGGCGTGCATTTCGACACGGCGTTCCAGCTTGGCCGGCTCGGCGGTCGCGACAAAGCCGTCGCCCTGGCGGGTGATCTTGATGTTGGTGACCGGATCGTCCTTGCCGTCGACCACGGTGGCGCGCAGCCACTGCAGATTGCCCTCGTCGTCGGTTTGCGCCTGTACGCGCTTGCCCGATTTCAATTGCATCACGCCCTTGGCGATCTTGTCCTTCTTGATGAAGGTCTCGGCCGCGTCGTCATCCACGCCCAGGCGGTGCAGCAGCGTCGCCAGCGTGTCGCCGTTGCGGATTTTCTCTTCGTGAACGAACTGAGCCTTGGAAGATTGCTGGTCGAGCGCGCTGATTTGCGCGCTCAGATCAGGCGTGGCGACTGCTTCCTGTACCGTTTTCACTGGCAGGTCCGACGCGTCAGGCGCGAGCGGAGCTACACCGGCGGCACCAAAAGCACATACTGCGAGAAACAAAGCAGAGACGCTGACGATGCGCGCCTTGCGCGTAGACCCTAGCAGACTGAACAAGCGTGAGCTTGTGAATTTATGTATTTGGTTCATGCAATCAGTTAAAATTTGCCGCTTGAACTATTCAGGAACGTTTTATTTCTTCTAATTATCTATTATGTTCGTTTTCATGCGGCAAGATTGATCGATCGGGGATTATAACAAACTCCTGCGCCTGACTACCTTTTTCTGAAAAATACGCTTAAAAATTATGACTACCTCTTCCTCGATACCGCCGGCTCCCTCTAAAGCGTTGCCCTTATCCGACAACGTTCAGGAGGCCCTCGCCATCACCAAACGCGGTGTCGACGAGTTGCTGATTGAAAGTGAATTCGCCCAGAAGCTGGCGCGCTCGGAACAAAGCGGCGTGCCGCTGCGCATCAAACTGGGCCTGGACCCGACCGCGCCGGACCTGCACCTGGGCCACACCGTGGTGCTGAACAAGATGCGCCAATTGCAGGACCTGGGCCACCAGGTCATCTTCCTGATCGGCGACTTCACTTCGATGATCGGCGACCCGTCCGGCCGTAACGCCACCCGTCCGCCGCTGACCAAGGAGCAGGTCGAGCAAAACGCCATGACCTACTTCAAGCAGGCCTCGCTGGTGCTGGACCCGGCCCGGACCGAAATCCGCTACAACTCCGAGTGGTGCGATCCGCTGGGCGCGCGCGGCATGATCCAGCTGGCGTCGCGCTACACGGTGGCGCGCATGATGGAGCGCGACGACTTCACCAAACGTTTCAAGAACGGCACGCCGATTGCCGTGCATGAATTCCTGTACCCGCTGATGCAGGGCTACGACTCGGTGGCCCTGAAGTCCGACCTGGAACTGGGCGGCACCGACCAGAAGTTCAACCTGCTGGTGGGCCGCGAACTGCAAAAGGACTACGGCCAGGAGCCCCAGTGCATTTTGACCATGCCGCTGCTGGAAGGTTTGGACGGCGTGGAAAAAATGTCCAAGTCGAAGAACAACTACATCGGCATCACCGAGCCGGGCAACACCATGTTCGCCAAGATCATGAGCATCTCCGACGAAATGATGTGGAAATACTACGATCTGCTGTCGTTCCGCTCGATCGCCGACGTCGCCGCGCTGAAGGCCGAAGTGGCCGGCGGCCGCAACCCGCGTGACGCCAAGGTCGCCATCGCGCAGGAAATCGTCGCCCGCTTCCACTCGCAACAGGCGGCGGAAGACGCGCTGGCCGACTTCGTCAACCGTTCCAAGGGCGGCATTCCGGACGATATTCCGGAAGTCGCGCTGGCCGGTGCGCCGCTGGGCGTGGCGCAACTGCTGAAGCAGGCCAATCTGTGCGCCTCGACCTCGGAAGCGATGCGCATGGTCGAGCAGGGCGGCGTGCGCGTCGACGGCACGGTCATCAGCGACAAGGGCCTGCAACTGCAAGCCGGCACTTTCGTGCTGCAAGTCGGCAAGCGCAAGTTCGCGCGCGTGACGCTGTCCGCATGATCGGCCTGCTGCAACGCGTGAGCGGCGCCAGCGTCGTCGTCGATGGCGCTACGATAGGCGCGATCGACGCCGGCCTGCTGGTGCTGGTGTGCGCCGAGCGCAACGATACGGAAAAGGAGGCGGACGCGCTGCTGACCAAGCTGCTGGGTTACCGCGTGTTCGCCGACGATGCCGGCAAGATGAACCGCAGCGTCACCGACACCGGCGGCGGCCTGCTGCTGGTGCCGCAGTTCACGCTGGCGGCCGACACCAAGTCCGGCACCCGTCCATCGTTCACGCCGGCCGCCGCGCCCGCCGATGGCCTGCGCCTGTTTAATTACTTTGTCGAACAGGCGCGCCTGCGGCACGCCCGCGTGCAAACCGGCCAGTTCGGCGCCGACATGAAAGTGTCGCTGACCAACGACGGCCCGGTCACCTTCTGGCTGCAAACCGGCGCGAAGTAAACAATGAAACTCGCCAGCGACAGCTTCCGCGACCGCGCCGCCTTGCCTGCCGCGCTGGCCGGCCGCCATCCACAGCTGCGCTGGAGCGAAGTGCCTGCCGGCAGCGCGTCGCTGGCCTTGCTGTGCCTGGCGGCCGACCAGCCCGGCGGCGATTGCTTTCACTGGAGCGTGGTCGATATTCCGCCGTGGCTATCGTCGCTGGCCGCCGGCGCCTTGCCCGGCGCGGCCGAAGCCGTACTGCAAGGCGTGAGCCTGCGGCAAGGCTTGAACGACTATGGCGGCCACGGCTACGCCGCCCCGGCGCCGGCCGGCGCCCACCACTATATTTTTCGCCTCTACGCGCTGGACGTGGCGCGGCTGGCGCTGCCGGCCGGCTTTGCCGGCGCCGACGTGTTGAAGGCGATTTACGGCCATATCATCGATGAAGCGCAGCTGATCGGCGCTTATCTCCACAAGTAAGCCTACCAATGACTGACACCACCATTTTGCTGATCCGCCACGGCGAGACCGCCTGGAACGCCGTGCGCCGCCTGCAAGGCCATATCGACATTCCGCTGAACGCCCAGGGCGAGCGCCAGGCTATGGCGCTGGGCCGCGCGCTGGCCGCCGAAGCGCTCGACGCCGTCGTCTCCAGCGACCTGCAACGCGCCATGCAGACCGCGCAGGCGGTAGCCGCCCACCATGCCGGCCTCAGCCTGCAAACCGACGCGCAGCTGCGCGAGCGCGCCTATGGCGTGTTTGAAGGCATGCTCTACCAGGACATCCAGGACGAATATCCGGCCGATTTCCAGCTATGGCAGGCGCGCGACATCGACGCCGTGATGCCGCACGGCGAGCGCCTGGCCGAGAGCTTCCGCCATTTTTACCAACGCGTAATCGGCGCGTTGCAAGGCGTCGCCGCCCGCCATCCGGGGCAGACGGTGGCGGTGGTGGCCCATGGCGGCGTGCTGGAATGCGCCTACCGCGCGGCGCGCGGCATGCAGCTCGACAGCCCGCGCGACTTCCAGGTCAAGAACGCCAGCATTAATCGTTTCACCGTCGACCATGGCAAGTTGGCGCTCACTAGCTGGGGCGAGGTGGATCACCTTGTCCTGTCCGCCATGGACGATGTCATTTAATGTCAAGTGCATAACGCCAAAGCTGCACATTTGCCGGAATTATAAAAAATAGTGCTTATTATTTGAGCAGGGCTTCGGTTAAAATAGAAGGTTCCTTCTCCCGACATTCAGGTATTGCACGTGCAAATCGGCCCTCACATACTGCGTAACAACGTTTTCGTCGCCCCGATGGCGGGCGTGACGGATCGCCCCTTCCGCCAGCTGTGCAAGGAGCTGGGCGCGGGCTACGCGGTGTCGGAAATGGCCGCCTCCAACCCGCGCCTGTGGGCGACCGAAAAGAGCTCGCGCCGCACCGACCACACCGGCGAGATGGAGCCGAAGGCGGTACAGATCGCCGGCGCCGATCCGCAGGACCTGGCCGACTGCGCGCGCTTCAATGTCGAGCGCGGTGCGCAGATCATCGACATCAACATGGGCTGCCCGGTCAAGAAGGTGTGCAACGCCTGGTGCGGCTCGGCGCTGCTGCAGGACGAAGTGCTGGTCAGGCAGATCGTCGAGGCCGTGGTGGGCGCCGTCGATGTGCCGGTGACGCTGAAGTTCCGCACCGGCTGGGACCGCGAAAACAGGAACGCGCTGAACATCGCGCGCATCGCCGAGGACGCCGGTATCGCCATGCTGACCCTGCATGGCCGCACCCGCGCCGACGGCTACAAGGGCGACGCCGAGTACGACACCATTGCAGCCGTGAAGAAATCGGTTTCAATTCCAGTGGTGGCCAATGGCGACATCACGTCGCCGGAAAAAGCCCGCTATGTGCTGGACCACACCGGCGCCGACGCCGTCATGGTGGGCCGCGCCGCGCAAGGCCGTCCGTGGATCTTCCGCGAGATCGACCATTACCTGCGCACCGGCAAGCATTTGCCGGCGCCGTATGTGGACGAGGTGCGCGCGCTGATGGATGAGCACCTGCGCGCCCACTATGCCTTCTATGGCGACTATCTCGGCGTGCGCACCGCCCGCAAACACATCGGCTGGTATGTGCGCGACCTGCAGGGAGGCGAGGCGTTCCGGCAGAAAATGAACCTGCTGGAATCCGTTGCAGAACAGTTGCTTGCCGTAGACCAATTCTTTGAATCCCAGTGGCGCTACGGCGAACGGTTACAATACCGCCTCGCTGAAGATTTGCAGGCCGCCTGAGCAGGCCGAGAGAGTACAAAAAAAGTCACATCATCAGAACGGTAAACGCTGCCAGCCACAAGCCGGGGGGCGATTTACCAGCTTAGATTAATTACCGAACGACAAGAAAATGAGCAAAGAAAGTATCCAGGAAGTAGTCCAGAAGAGTCTCGAAGAATACTTCGCCGACCTGGGCGAGCAACAGGCATCGAACATTTACGACATGGTTGTGATGACCGTTGAAAAGCCGGTACTGGAAGTGGTCATGACCCGTGCCGACGGCAACCAGTCGCACGCGGCGCAGATGCTGGGCATCAACCGCAACACCTTGCGCAAGAAACTGCAAGAGCACGGCCTGCTCTAAGCGCCGTCGTTCCATCCGGCATGAGTGGCTGGAACGGCCGCCATGCGGACCGTCTTTATTTAACCACCTCGTCATTCATAGCCATGATCAAACAAGCTCTCATCTCCGTATCCGACAAGACCGGCGTGCTGGACTTCGCGCGCGCGCTGTCCGCCATGGGCGTCAACATCCTGTCGACCGGCGGCACCGCCAAACTGCTGGCCGACAACGGCGTGCCGGTGACCGAAGTTGCCGACTACACCGGGTTCCCGGAGATGCTGGACGGCCGCGTGAAAACGCTGCACCCGAAAGTTCACGGCGGCATCCTGGCCCGCCGCGACTTCCCCGAGCACGTGGCCAAGCTGGAAGAGCACAACATCCCGACCATCGACATGGTGGTGGTCAACCTGTACCCGTTCCAGGCGACGGTTGCCAAGGACACCTGCACGCTGGACGACGCCATCGAGAACATCGACATCGGCGGCCCGGCCATGCTGCGTTCGGCCGCCAAGAACCACAAGGACGTGGTGGTGATCTGCGACCCGGCCGACTACGGCGTGGTGCTGGCGGAAATGAAAACCACCGACAACGCTCCCGGCTACGTCAGCTACGACACCCGCTTCACGCTGGCCACCAAGGTCTACTCGCACACCGCGCAGTACGACGGCGCCATCGCCAACTACCTGACCAGCCTGGACGCGACGCGCGCCCACGGCAGCCGCAGCGCCTATCCGGCCAAGCTGAACGTGGCCTTCGAAAAAGTGCAGGACATGCGCTACGGCGAGAACCCGCACCAGTCGGCCGCCTTTTACCGCGACGTGGCGGCCACCGACGGCGCGCTGGCCAACTACAAGCAGCTGCAAGGCAAGGAACTGTCGTTCAACAACATCGCCGACGCCGATGCGGCGTGGGAATGCGTGAAGAGCATGGGCGGCTTCGACCAGTCGGCCGCCTGCGTGATCGTCAAGCACGCCAACCCGTGCGGCGTGGCGCTCGGCGTCAACGCGGTCGAAGCGTACAAGCGCGCGCTGCAAACTGATCCGACCTCGGCCTTCGGCGGCATCATCGCCTTCAACGTCGAAGTCGACGCGGCCGCCGCGACCGAGCTGGCCAAGCTGTTCGTCGAGGTGCTGATCGCGCCGTCGTTCACCGCCGAGGCCAAGCAGATCCTGTCGGCCAAGCAAAACGTGCGCTTGCTGGAAATCCCGCTGGGCAATGGCGTCAACGCGATGGACTTCAAGCGCGTGGGCGGCGGCCTGCTGGTACAGTCGGCCGATGCGAAAAACGTGCTGCTGGCCGATGTGCGCGTGGTCAGCAAGAAGCAGCCTACCCAGCAAGAGTTGCAGGACATGATGTTCGCGTGGCGCGTGGCCAAGTATGTCAAGTCGAACGCCATTGTGTTCTGCGGCAATAACATGACCTTGGGCGTGGGCGCCGGCCAGATGAGCCGTATCGATTCGGCCCGCATCGCTTCGATCAAGGCGCAGAATGCCGGCCTGTCGCTGGTGAACTCGGTGGTGGCGTCGGATGCCTTCTTCCCGTTCCGCGATGGCCTGGACGTCGTTGTGGACGCTGGCGCGACCTGCGTGATTCACCCGGGCGGCTCGATGCGCGACCAGGAAGTGATCGACGCCGCCGACGAACGCGGCGTGGTGATGGTTCTACACCGGCACCCGCCACTTCCGCCACTAATCCCCCGCCGTCATTCCCGCGCAGGCGGGAATCCATGGAGCACCAACCCGGCCGCTCAGCATGGGCCCCGCCTTCGCGGGGGCGACGTGGAACTAAGCTTGCCGATGCTTGCCTTAGTGCATACAATCCCCTCATGATAATTCTCGGCATCGACCCCGGCTTGCGCACCACCGGCTTTGGCGTCATACAAAAGCATGGCAGCAAGCTGCGCTACATCGCCTCGGGCACCATCAAGAGCGGCGAGGGCGATCTGCCGACCCGGCTCAAGGTGATCCTCGACGGCGTGGGCGAAGTGGCCCGCACCTACGGCCCGGACTGCGCCGCCATCGAACAGGTATTCGTCAACGTCAATCCGCAATCGACGCTGCTGCTGGGCCAGGCCCGCGGCGCGGCCATCTGCGCGCTGGTGACGGCCGAGCTGACGGTGGCCGAGTATTCTCCAACCCAAATCAAACAAGCAGTGGTCGGCACCGGCCGCGCGGTCAAGGCGCAGATGCAGGACATGGTCGCACGCCTGCTGCAACTGCCCGGCCTGCCGGGCACCGATGCCGCCGATGCGCTCGGCATCGCCATCTGCCATGCCCACAGCCGCGAAACGTTGACGCTGATTGCCGGCGGCACCAATGTCGCCGCCACCGGTCCGCTGGCCGGCCTGCGCATGCGTCGCGGCCGGCTGGTCGGCTAACCCCCATTTAAAGGTACAACACGATGATCGGTCGTCTCTCCGGTATTTTGCTTGAAAAAATCCGCCGCAACTGCTGGTGGACGTTGCTGGCGTCGGCTACGAAGTCGATGTGTCGATGAGCACCTTCTACAACCTGCCGGGCGTGGGCGAGAAAGTTGTGCTGTTCACGCACCAGGCCATCCGCGAGGACGCGCACCTGCTGTATGGCTTCGGCAACGCCGAGGAGCGCGCGGTGTTTCGCCAGCTGATCAAGATCACCGGCGTCGGCGCGCGCACCGCGCTGTCCATCCTGTCGGGCATGTCGATCGCCGACCTGGCGCAGGCGGTGACGCTGCAAGAAGCCGGCCGGCTGGTCAAAGTGCCCGGCATCGGCAAGAAGACCGCCGAGCGCCTGCTGCTGGAGCTGAAGGGCAAGCTGGGCGCCGATATCGGCGCCGGCGGCGGCGCTGCCGCGCACGACTCGCAATCGGACATCCTCAACGCCCTGCTGGCGCTGGGCTACTCCGACAAGGAAGCGCTGCTGGCGCTGAAAACCGTGCCGGCCGGGGCCTCCGTCTCGGACGGCATCAAGCAAGCCCTCAAAGCACTGTCCAAAGGCTGAAGCGGAACGCCGAGGCAGGGTAAAATAGCTGTATGAGCATACAGACCGACAATTTTACCGAGCAGCGCATCATCGACGCGGCGCCGTCCTCTCCCAACGAAGAGGCGATCGAACGCGCGTTGCGCCCCAAGCATCTCGATGAATATGTCGGGCAGGCGAAAATCCGCGATCAGCTGGAGATTTTCATCTCCGCCGCCCGCAAGCGCCAGGAAGCGCTCGACCACACGCTGCTGTTCGGCCCGCCGGGCCTGGGCAAGACCACGCTGGCCAACATCATCGCCCGCGAAATGGGCGTCAACCTGCGCCAGACCTCCGGCCCGGTGCTGGAGCGCCCCGGCGACCTGGCCGCCATCCTGACCAACCTGGAAGCCAACGACGTCCTGTTCATCGACGAAATCCACCGCCTGTCGCCGGTGGTCGAAGAAATCCTGTACCCGGCGCTGGAAGACTACCAGATCGACATCATGATCGGCGAGGGCCCGGCCGCGCGCTCGGTCAAGCTCGACCTGCAACCGTTCACGCTGGTCGGCGCCACCACCCGCGCCGGCATGCTGACCAATCCGCTGCGCGACCGCTTCGGCATTGTCGCCCGGCTGGAGTTCTACACCACCGAGGAACTGACCAAGATCGTCAGCCGCAGCGCGGCGCTGCTCAAAGCCCATATCGATGAGGAGGGCGCACGCGAGATCGCGCGCCGCGCGCGCGGCACGCCGCGTATCGCCAACCGTCTGCTGCGTCGCGTGCGCGACTACGCCGAAGTGAAGAGCAACGGTGAAATCACCAAGGCCGTCGCCGACGCCGCGCTGGTCATGCTCGATGTCGATACCGTCGGCTTCGACGTCATGGACCGCAAGCTGCTTGAAGCGGTGCTGTACAAATTCGGCGGCGGCCCGGTCGGCATCGGCAACCTGGCGGCCGCCATCGGCGAAGCGGCCGACACCATTGAAGACGTGCTGGAGCCTTATCTGATCCAGCAAGGCTTCCTGCAACGCACGCCGCGCGGCCGCGTCGCCACCGCCGCCGCCTACAAGCACTTTGGCGTCAACCTGCCGCGCACAAATCCCAACGGCGAGCTGTGGAGCGACCTGTAATGCAGATCTGGGTGGATGCGGACGCCTGTCCCGCCGTCATCAAGGAAATTCTCTACCGCGTGGCCGACCGCGTGCAGATGCCGGTGACGCTGGTGGCCAACCAGCTGCTGCGGGTGCCGCCGTCGCGCTTCATCCGTTCAGTGCAGGTGCCGGCCGGCGCCGATGTGGCCGACAAGGAAATCGTCCGCCTGCTGGCGCCGGGCGACCTGGTGGTCACCGGCGACATCCCGCTGGCCGCCGAGGTGCTGAACAAGGGCGGCCACGCGCTCAATCCGCGCGGCGAGTTCTACACCAACGACAACATCGCGCAAATGCTGACCATGCGCGCCTTCATGGACGAGTTGCGCGGCAGCGGCGTCGACACCGGCGGCCCGGCCGCCTTCAGCCAGTCGGACCGGCAGCACTTCGCCAACAGCCTCGACCGCCATCTGGCCAGACGCAAGCCGGGATGAGCCCGGCCCTGATCCGCGCTGCCGACCAGGCGGGCGGCGGATCACCAGCTGTGGTGGACGTATTGCGCGATGCGCTTGCGGTAGAGGTCGCGCAGCGCGTCCATGGTTTCCGCCGGCAGCGCTGGCAGCGCGCTGGCGCGGCTGTTGGCCTGCGCCTGCGCCGCGTTGCGCGCACCGGGGATGACGGTGCTGACCGCGTCTTCCATCAGAATCCAGCGCAGCGCGAATTCCGCCATGGTGGCGTTGGCCGGCACCAGCTCGCGGATGTCTTCCACCACCGCCAGCGCCACCTCATACGGCACGCCGGAGAAGGTTTCGCCCTTGTCGAACGCCTCGCCGTGGCGGTTGAACGCGCGGTGGTCGTCGGCGGCGAAGGCGGTTGACGCGTTCATCTTGCCGGTCAGCAGGCCGGAGGACAGCGGCACGCGCGCGATCACGCCGACCTGGCGCTTTTTCGCCTCCGCGAAAAACAGCGAGGCAGGGCGCTGGCGGAAGAGGTTGTAGATGATCTGGACCGACAGCACGTTCGGATACTCGATCGCCTTCAGCGCTTCCTCGACCTTTTCCACCGACACGCCGTAGTGCCGGATCTTGCCGGCCGCGACCAGGTCGTCCATGTGGCCGAAGACTTCCTGCTGGTAGTAGACCGCTGGCGGCGGGCAATGCAGCTGCACCAGGTCCAGGCAGTCGGTTTGCAGATTGGCCAGCGAGCGCTCGACGAAGGCATTGATGTTCTGCTTGCTGTAGCCTTCGGCAACGTGCGGCGACAGTCGGCGGCCGAGCTTGGTGGCGACATAAGGCTTATCGCCGCCGCGCTCCTTCAGCACGTCGGCGATCAGTTGTTCCGAACGGCCGTCGCCGTACACATCGGCGGTGTCGATGAAGTTGACGCCGGCATCGAGCGCCGCGTGCAACGCCGCCTTGGCGTCATCCTTGCTGACATCACCCCAGGCGCCGCCGATGGCCCACGCGCCAAAGCCGATTTCCGATACGGTCTTGCCGGTGCGGCCGAAAGTTCTCTGCTTCATAGTTTTGCCCGTTTATTCAAAGACGGTATTTATAGCACCACATGGTAGGATGCGACGATGAGTCATATTCATCGCTGGATTGAACGCTATTCATGTCTATTTTCGACCGCGTAGACCTTACCGATCTCAGGGTCTTCCTGACCATCCTGCGCAGCGGCAGCTTCAAGGGCGCGGCCATCCAGCTGGGACTGACGCCATCGGCGGTGAGCCACGCGATGCGTCGGCTGGAGGAGCGGCTGGCCACCAAGCTGCTGAACCGTTCCAGCCGCGCCATCTCGCCCACCGACGTCGGCCGCGAGCTGGCGCAGCGCATCGAAGAGGGCTTCGACAAGATCGGCGACGCGCTGGCCGGGCTGGACGCACCGGGCAGCGGCCGCTTCGGCGAACTGCGCCTGAACGTGTTTTCCGACGCCGCGCATCTGCTGATCGCGCCGGCGCTGCCGGAGTTTGCGCGCCAGTGCCCGGACGTACGGCTGACGGTGGTGGTGGAGGACCGGCCCATCGACATCGTTGCCGAAGGCTACGACGCCGGCATCCGCTACGGCCACTATGTGCCGGAAGACATGATCGCCGTGCCACTGAGCAAAGCGCAGCGCTGGGTCATTGCCGCCGCGCCGGCCTATCTTGCGGCGCACGCGCCGATCCGTCATCCGGACGAGCTGGCGCACCACACCGGCCTGCAACTGCTGCTGGGCGATAACTCCAGCTACAAATGGGAACTGAGCCGCGGCCGCCGCCTGCGCGTGCCGGGCGCGATCACGATCAACGACACCGCCACCACCATCGCCGCCGCCAAGGCCGGCATGGGCCTGGCCTATCTGCTGGAGCAGCGCATCGCGGCCGAGCTGGCGGACGGCAGCTTGCGGGTGGTGCTGGCGGAGCACGCGGCCAAGGGCGAACCGTTCCACATGTACTACAGCAGCCGTCGCCACAAGCATCCGGCCTTGCGGACGCTGATGAACATCATTCGCCGTCAGCAGGGGATGGCGGAATACGCATGGTCGGCACGAAGCGGGTGAGATAGACGGTCACGCAGATGCCAACCGTGACGATCAGCAGCCGCACCCACAGGTGATCGGTGCGCCAGATCGAATAGCTCATCGAGCCCCACATGAAAATCAAAATCCAGACCTTGCCGCGCAGCGGGATGCCTTTGCCGTTTTCGTAGTCGCGCAGGTATTTGCCGAAGACCTGGTTGGTTTGCAGCCAGTTGTGCATGCGCGGCGAGGCGCGCGCGAAACATGCGGACGCCAGCAGCAAAAAAGGTGTGGTCGGCAACAGCGGCAGGAAGATGCCGAGCACGCCCAGGATCACCGCCAGTATACCTATCGAGTTGAGAACTATTTTCATTTGGCCAAATCGTATCACCTTGGGTTAGACTATGACAAAAATGATAGCGCTAACTTATCTGGAGGAGACTATGAAGAAGAGCCTGCTGGCCGTCGCGGCCGGTTTATGGATGGCGTCCGGCGCCCATGCCGACACCCAGTACAAGATCCTGGTGCTGGCCATGCCCAGCAAATACCACTACGAATACATCCCCATCGCCCGCGACAGCTTCGAACGGCTGGGCAAGCTGCACGCGTTTGAAATGACCTACACCAACAAGCCGGAAGCGTTCGACGGCGACCTCAGGCAGTACGCGGCGGTCATGTTCCTCAACACGCCGCCGGAGGAGCTCAACGAAGCGCGCCGCAAGAAGTTCGAGGACTACATCGCGGCCGGCGGCAACGCCATGCTGGTGCACCGTTCGCTGATCATCCCGCCGAACACCTGGCAGTGGTATGAAAAGCTGGTCGGCCGCCGCACCGGCAACCATCCGATGCTGCAAACCGGCGTGATCGACGTGGCCGACAAAAAATTCCCCGCCACCTATGGCCTGCCGGAGCGCTGGATCTGGAGCGACGAATTCTATGTGTTCGACAATCCTTACCAGGTCAAGATCAACCCGGTGCTGAATGTCGACGAGAGCAGCTATGACCCGACCAGGATCTGGCCGGGGCAGGTGTCGCATGGCATGGGCAAGGAGCATCCGCTCAGCTGGTATCACTATGTCGACAAGAGTCGCGTGTTCGTCACCGCGCTGGGGCATGACGGTAATATGTACAAGGACCCGCAGTACCTGTCGCACCTGATGGGCGGCATCTACTGGACCGCCACCGGCAGGGGCATGCGGCAGTAGGCCAGCGATACGTGCGCCGGGTTCGGCCTTGAATTTCTACAATGCCAGCACATCAACTCGAATGAAGGAGGCAGCATGCTCGGATTACGAATGATCGCGCTGGCGGGCGTATTGGGCGTGTCCGCCCACGTGGCGATGGCTGACGATGGCGTCGGCGAAATCACCACCAACAAGGATCAGATTGCCATCTCCGGCAATGGCTATGTGCGCACCTTCCCGTGTGAAGGGCGGCGCGTGGTGATCGAGGGCACCCAGCACAATATTACGCTGACCGGCACCTGCGCCGGCCTGGAGCTGAACGGCGCGGAAAACAAGGTCGCGCTGACGCTGGCGCCGAAGGCGGTGCTGGCGGTGGCGGGCATTCAGCAGACGGTCGTCTGGCGTTCGTCCGCCGAGCCGCAGCAGCGCATCAGCGGCGTCGGCCACAAAATCCAGCGCGCTAACTAGCGTAGCGCTTTAGTCCTGGCGTACCCAGGTCTGCGAGCGGCCCAGCATCGGCATGCCGATGTAGCCGCGCACGCTGAGCTTCTTGCCGCCGTCGGTCAGGTGCAGCTTGCTCTTGTAGACCTTGCCATTGTTCGGGTCGAGGATTTCGCCGCCGCTATACTCGTCGCCGTCCTTCTTCAGGCCGGACAGGATGGTCATGCCGATGATGGGCTGGTCCTTGCGCGCGCCCTCGCACTTGTCGCACTTGGGATTCTGGTCTTCATTGGCGTCGCGGAACAGCTTTTCGATCTGGCCGCTCAGCACGCCGTTGTTGTCGGTGATGCGGATCAGCGCCTTCGGCTTGCCGGTTTCATCATCGATATTCTTCCACAGGCCGGCTGGCGTGTTGGTGTCGGCAAAGGCTGGCGAGGTGGCCAGGACCGCTGCGGCGATGAATGCGAGAAATTTCATTTATGTCTCCAAGGTTGTTTTTGTGTGGTTCATTATACGAACTGACCGCTCGTGCTAATTAGAGGGTATCGTCCAAAATTCCTACACCGGCACGCGGCCTGGGCCGACGCCGGTGCGCGCCGGCGCCAGCTAAGATGATGTCAAGGAGGAATACATCATGACACAGCACGATCAATCGATAGGCGGCCCGGGCGATGTAGATGGCATCCGTGGCAGCCGTTCCGGCACCGAAGGCGCCACCAGTGGTGCCGGTGTGGACAAAGGCGCGGTGCGTAGCCAGCAAAACGGCAGCCCCGAGCGCAAGCCGGCCCCCGCCCTCGGTGGCAACAGCTCCGACAGCCGCCAGGCCAGCGAGCCCGGCGTCATGCAGACCGAGCCGCGTGAAAACCGCGAAGAACGCAAGCCGGGTCCATAATTACACAAAAAGTCTAAAATGAGATAAGATGTTCAGATGAAAAAACCATCTGAACATCAGAATCTGCTGGCGCAAATGCAGCAGGTCGCGGACGGGCTGGGCAAGACGCTGGCGCCGTTCTGCGAAGTGGTGCTGCACGACCTGACGCAGCCCGAACACGCCATCCTGGCGATCCACAACAATCTGTCCGGCCGCGAAGTTGGCGCGCCGGCGACCGAGCTCGGACTGGCACGGGCGGCCGATCCGGCGTTCGAGCAGGTCATCGCCAACTATCCCAACACCTTTCCCGATGGCCGGCTGGCCAAAAGCACCTCGATCGGCATCAAGGACAGCGAAGGCAAATATGTGGCCGCGCTGTGCCTGAACGTCGACCTGACCGTGTTCCGCAGCCTGAATACCATGCTGACCCAGTTCGGCAGCGTCGACACGGCGGCGGCCGTCAACGAAACCATGGCGCCGGCCGGCGCCGACGCCATCCGCCAGCGCATCGACCAGTTTGCCGCCCGCATCGGCAGCACGCCGCGTGCGCTGAAAGCCGACGAGCGCAAGGCGCTGATGCGCGAACTGAAAGAGTGCGGCCTGAGCGAGGTGCGCCGTGCGATGGACATTGTTGCCGCCTATCTCAACGTCTCCCGCGCCACCGTCTACAACGACGCGCGCTAATCACCACAGGAAAAATCATGAGCGAACTGAAACTGCCTACCTTTGAAGACGTGGTTGCCGCCTCCGAGCGCATCGCCGGCGTGGCGCACCGCACGCCGGTGCTGACCTCGACCACCGCCAATGCCGAGCTGGGCGCGGAAATTTTCTTCAAGTGCGAAAATTACCAGCGCATGGGCGCGTTCAAATTCCGCGGCGGCTATAACGCGCTGTCCAAATTCACGCCGGAGCAGCGCAAGGCGGGCGTGGTGGCGTTCTCGTCGGGCAATCACGCGCAGGCGATCGCCTTGTCCGCGCGGCTGCTGGGCATTCCGGCCACCATCGTCATGCCGCACGACGCCCCTGCGGCCAAGGTGGCCGCCACGCGCGGCTACGGCGCGCAAGTGGTGATCTACGACCGCTACAAGGAAGACCGCGAGCAGATCGGCCGCGACCTGGCCGCCAGGCACGGGCTGACGCTGATCCCGCCATACGACCACGCCGACGTGATCGCCGGGCAGGGCACGGCGGCCAAAGAACTGTTTGAAGAAGCGGGCCGGCTGGACTACGTATTCGCGCCGCTGGGCGGCGGCGGGCTGCTGAGCGGCACGGCGCTGGCAACGCGCGCGTTGTCGCCGTCGGCCAAGCTATTCGGCGTGGAGCCGGAGGCGGGCAACGACGGCCAGCAATCATTCCGCAGCGGCAGCATCGTCCACATCGACACGCCGAAGACGATTGCCGACGGCGCGCAGACCCAGCATCTGGGCAACATCACCTTCCCGATCATCGGGCGCGATGTCGACGACATCCTCACCGCCAGCGACGACGAATTGCGCGCCGCGATGCGCTTCTTCGCCGAGCGCATGAAGATGGTAGTCGAGCCGACCGGCTGCCTCGGCTACGCCGCCGCGCGCCAGCTGAAAGACCAGCTGCAAGGCAAGCGCGTCGGCATCATCATCAGCGGCGGCAACATCGACATCTCGCGCTACGCCGAACTGCTGGCATAAAACCCGGGGTCAGATACCGTCTTGAATAGCAAGCCCTTTTGAAAGGTAATTGGCGTCAAAGGGCTTGCCGGTACGAATGACACCGTAGATGAGATGCACGAGCTTATGCATCACGGCGCCGATCACGGCTTTTTTCGCCATGCCATTATTCGCCAGGCGCTGGGCAAACTGGTGTAGTAGCGGGTTGTGGCGGCTTGCCACCATGCCGGGCATATAAAGCGCGGCGCGCATTGAGGTGCTGCCCTTGCGGCTGATGGTGGTGCGCCCCCGAAGCGAGGTTCCTGAGCTGCGCTGGCGTGGCGTCACGCCGAGAAATGCCGCCAAGGCCTTCGCGTTGCCGAAGCGCCGAATGTCGCCCAACTGGCCCAAGATGCGAGCTGCGGTGGTGTTACCAATGCCTGGAATACTGGTGATGAGCTGCGCGTCGTGCTTGAGGCCGGGATGGCGGTCGATGTGGTCATCCACGTCGTCTTCCAGTTGCTTGATCTCGGTGTCAAACCAGGCAATGAGCAAGCGCGCGTGCTCAGCCACCTCGCCCATGCCGCTGGCCTCATAGCTTTCCAGCCGGTTGCGTTCCTGCTGGCGCATATCCTTCAGAGCCAGTATCCGCTGCGACCACGCACGCAACTGACGTTGCTCCAGCGGAGCGGGCGCCCACGTTGCCGGCGCCATCGCCGCGCAGTAACGTGCGATCAATGCTGCGTCCGCCTTGTCGGTTTTATTGCGCAGGTTCTCGCTCTGGCCAAAGCCCTTGATGCAGCCCGGATTGACTACGCTCACGGCAAGCCCGGCATCATAAAGCGTGGTCGCCACCTCCTCGAAATACACACCGGTCGCTTCCATGCAGACCCGTAATGCCGCCTTGGGTAACTTGGTCTTGTCCAGCCATTCCAAGAGCACCTGATGGCCTGCGGCAGAGTTATCTATGACCTTGCTCTTGATCTTGCCGTTCACTAGCAGGGCCACGTCGAGCTTTTTCTTGCCGACATCGATCCCCACGATTGCTGTTGAGCTATCCATTTTTGACCTCTCTCGTATGCGGGCTTACGCGCGAGGCGATGACCCAAGATACCGTTCGGACTTTTAAAATGAAACAGGCAGGGGCACCAATCTGACCCACGGGCTCAATGGCCCAAATTCTGATCGGCATCACCCTGCCTGACCACCTCCGTCACTTTATCCGATGATGGGGCGGTATGCTCAATATACGAGGTCTGACAAACGCACACGGGCTCAACTGCATAGCAGCTGAGCCCGTGTGCGTTTGTCAGACCTGACCCCGGATTTATCAGGCGGGCAGCTTGGCGATTTGTTCGCGCATTTTGGTCAGCGTGGCCGAGAAGTTGGCGACGCGTTCTTTTTCTTGCGCCACTACCTCTGCCGGCGCGCGGGCGACGAAGCTTTCGTTCGACAGCTTGCCGTTGGCCTTGGCAATCTCGCCTTCCAGGCGTGTGATTTCCTTGGTCAGGCGCTCACGCTCGGCTTTGACGTCGATTTCTACCTTCAGCATCATTTTGGTGGTGCCGACGATGCAGACCGCCGCCGGCGATTCCGGCAGGGCGTCGACGATCTGCACTTCGGCCAGCTTGGCCAGCGCTTGCACGTAGGGCGCGTAGCCTTCCATCGCGGCCTTGTCGGCGGCGTTGCCCGGCTCGACGATCAGCGGCACCCGCAGCGACGGCGCCAGCTGCATTTCGCCACGCAGGTTGCGCGTGGCGTCGGTCAGCGCCTTCAGCTGCTGCATCCACGCTTCGGCCGACTCGTCGATGTGAGCGGTGTTGGCGATCGGGTACGGTTGCAGCATGATCGAGTCGCCGCTCTTGCCGGCCAGCGGCGCGACCGCCTGCCACAACGCTTCGGTCACGAACGGGATCACCGGATGCGCCAGGCGCAGCACCACTTCCAGCACGCGCAGCGGCGTGTGGCGGGTGGCGCGCTGCTGGCCTTCGGTGCCGTTCTGCACCTGCACCTTGGCCACTTCCAGGTACCAGTCGCAGTATTCGTCCCAGACGAATTTGTAGATGGCCGAGGCGATGTTGTCGAAGCGGTAGTCCGCGAAGCCTTTGGCCACTTCCAGCTCGGCCTTTTGCAGCAGCGAGATGATCCACTTGTCGGCCTGCGACAGGTCGGCTTCGGAAGCCGAGCAGTCCTTGCCTTCGGTGTTCATCATCACGAAGCGGGTGGCGTTCCACAGCTTGTTGCAGAAGTTGCGGTAGCCTTCGCAGCGGCCGAGGTCGAAGTTGATGTTGCGGCCCAGCGAGGCGTACGAGGCCATCGTGAAGCGCACGGCGTCGGTGCCATAGGCGGCGATGCCGTTCGGGAATTCCTTGCGCGTGGCCTTGGCGATTTTCTCGGCGTCCTTCGGGTTCATCAGGCCGGTGGTGCGCTTGCTGACCAAGGCTTCGACGTCGATGCCGTCGATCAGGTCGATCGGGTCCAGCGTGTTGCCCTTGGACTTCGACATTTTCTGGCCCTGCGAGTCGCGCACCAGGCCGTGCACGTACACGGTTTCGAACGGTACTTTGCCGGTGAAGTGCGCGGTCATCATGACCATCCGCGCCACCCAGAAGAAGATGATGTCGAAGCCGGTCACCAGCACCGACGATGGCAGGAAGGCCTTGATGTCCGGCGTTTCCTGCGGCCAGCCCAGCGTCGAGAACGGCACCAGCGCGGACGAGAACCAGGTGTCCAGCACGTCGTCGTCGCGGCGCAGCGGCGCGCTGATGCCCTTGGCCGCCGCTTGCGCCTTGGCTTCCTCTTCGGTGCGGGCGACGAAGATGTTGCCGGCGTCGTCGTACCAGGCCGGGATCTGGTGGCCCCACCACAGCTGGCGCGAGATGCACCAGTCCTGGATGTTGTTGAGCCACTGGTTGTAGGTGGTGCTCCAGTTTTCCGGCACGAATTTAATTTCGCCGCTGGCCACTTTTTCCAGCGCCACTTCGGCGATCGATTTGCCCGGGTTGAACGTGCCTTCCGGCGCCGGCTGGCTCATGGCGACGAACCACTGGTCGGTCAGCATCGGCTCGATGACCACGCCGGTGCGGTCGCCGCGCGGCACCATCAGCTTGTGCGGCTTGACATCCTCCAGCAGGCCTTGCGCTTCGAGGTCGGCGACGATCTGCTTGCGCGCGGCAAAGCGGTCCAGGCCGCGATACGCCGCCGGCGCCTCGTCGCTGATTTTCGCGTCCAGCGTCAGGATCGACGGCATCGCCAGCTTGTGGCGCTGGCCGACCGCGTAGTCGTTGAAGTCGTGCGCCGGCGTGATTTTCACGCAGCCGGTGCCGAAGGCCTTGTCGACGTATTCGTCGGCGATGATCGGGATTTCACGGCCGACCAGCGGCAGCTTGAGCAGCTTGCCCACCAGCGGCTGGTAGCGCTCGTCGGTCGGGTCGACCGCCACGGCGACGTCGCCCAGCATGGTTTCAGGACGGGTGGTGGCCACGGTCAGGTGGCCGCTGCCGTCGGCCAGCGGGTACTTGATGTACCACATCGAGCCGTTTTCTTCTTCCGACACCACTTCCAGGTCGGACACGGCGGTGCCCAGCACCGGGTCCCAGTTGACCAGGCGCTTGCCGCGGTAGATCAGGCCCTGCTCGTGCAGCCGCACGAACACGTCGGTGACGACCTTGGAACGCTCGGCGTCCATGGTGAAGTATTCGCGTTGCCAGTCCGGCGAGGCGCCCAGGCGGCGCATCTGGCCGGTGATGGTGGAGCCGGATTTCTCTTTCCACTCCCAGACTTTCTTGATGAATTCCTCGCGGCCGAGATCGTGGCGCGAGATTTTCTGCGCGTCCAGCTGGCGCTCGACCACGATCTGCGTGGCGATGCCGGCGTGGTCGGTGCCGGGAATCCAGGCGGTGTTATGGCCCAGCATGCGGTGATAGCGCGTCAGGCCATCCATGATGGTCTGGTTGAAGGCGTGGCCCATGTGCAGGGTGCCGGTGACGTTCGGCGGCGGCAGCTGGATGCTGAAAGAAGGTTTGCCGGCGTCGAGGGTGGCGGTGTAGTAACCGCGCGTTTCCCACTCGCTGCGCCAGAACTGTTCAATGTCGGCAGGCTCGAAAGACTTGGCTAATTCCATGATAGGGCAGAGGTATGTAGTGAATGCGTTGGCGAAAACAGCCATTATAGATGACGCGGCCCACGCTGCGCAGTATTGTGGCAGTTACAACGTTTCCATTCCGCCCGCCGCCAGCCGCCAGGTGTTGCGCCCGGCCGCCTTGGCGTCGTACAGGGCGACGTCGGCACGCTTGTAGAGCTGTTCGTGGCTGTTGCCGGCGCAGTAGACGGCGGCGCCGATGCTGGCGCTGATCTCGATCACCGCCGCGCCGTGCGGCAGCGGCGCCGCCACATTGGCCAGGATGCGCGCGCACACCGGCTCCAGCGTGGCGCGGTCTGCGGCCTGGCTCAGCAGCACGGCAAACTCGTCGCCGCCGAGGCGGAACGGCCGGTCGGCCTCGCGCACGGCCGCGCGCAGGCGCTCGGCGGTGGCGGCCAGCAAGGCGTCGCCGGCGTCATGGCCCAGCGTGTCGTTGACCGGCTTGAAGCGGTCGAGGTCGATCAGCAGCAGCGTGAACGGTTCGCCGCCGCGCTCGGCCTGCGCCACCATGTGGCGCAGCTCGTCGTTGAATAGGCGGCGGTTGGCCAGCCCGGTCAGCGGATCGCCATAGGCCAGCGTTTCGAGCTGCGCCTGGGTGGCGCGCAGCTCGGCGGTGCGCGCCTCGACCATCGCCTCCAGCTCGCGCTGGCGGCGCCGCAGGTAGGTGGTGCGCGCGTGCAGCAGGCCGGCGCCCAGCAGCAGTGCCAGCGCCGCCATCGCCGCCCGCGCCAGCACATGCTGGTGCCAGGCCGGCAGCACGCGCACCGGCACTTCCAGCGGCGGCGCCCAGTCGCCGTTGCGGTTGGAACCGCGCAGTTGCAACAGGTAGTCGCCCGGCGGCAGGTTGTTGTAGCTGGCGCGGCGCAGGCTGGCCTCGGTGCTGACCCAGTTCGAGTCGAATCCCTTGAGCAGGTAGGTGTAGCGGTTGCGCTCGGGCGCCGTGTAATCGAGCGCGGCGAATTCCAGCGAGAAGCCGCGTTCGCGCGCAGCGGTGGTGACGATGATCGGCGGCGCCTGCTTGCCGCGCCCCTGGTTGTAGGCGGCGAACGGCATGTCTTTGTCGTTGAGCAAAATCCGCGTGACCACCACCGGCGGCACGTAGCGCCACGGCGCCAGCGCGGTCGGCCGCACCACGGTCAGGCCCGACAGGCCGCCGAACACCAGGTCGCCGCTGGCGGTGACGGCGCCGGAGTTGGTCCAGTAGGTCGGCACATGCACGCCTTCGCCGGGGCCGAGCGCGGTGATGGCGTAGTTGCGCGGATCGATGCGCGCCAGGCCGGCGTCGGTGCTGGCCCAGATCATGCCGTCGCGGTCCTGCAGCAGCTTGTTGCCGCCGCTGTCGGGCAGGCCCTGCTGCATGCCGAGCCGGCGGAAGCGCCGCCGGCCGTCGGCGTCGGTGCGCTCCAGGACGACGATGCCGGTGCCGAAATTCGACAGCCACAGCCGGCCTTCGCGGTCCATCAGCAGCGACGACACATAGCCCGGCGGCAGGCGGTCCGGCGTTGCCAGGTCGGCCGGTACCGCCTCCACCTGGCCGGCACCCGGACCGACACGGGCCAGGCCGGTGCGGGTGCCGACCCAGACCGCGTCGCCGACCGGCAGGAGGGCGGTCACGCGCGGGTCGCCCAGCCGCTTGTCCTCGTGCCGCAGCAGGCGCGGCGCGCCGGCCGGCGGCAGCGCCAGCGCCCATACGCCGTCCAGCCCGCCGAGCCACAGCGTGCGGCCGCTGACCGCCAGCGCCCACACCTCGTCTTCCTCGCGCCGTTGCGGCAGTGCCACGCGTTGCGCCCGGCTGCCGTCGGCCGTTGCGCGGAACAAGCCGTTCTGGGTGCCGATATAGACTTCGCCGTCGGGACCGGTGGCGGTGGCCAGCACGCGGCCTTGCGGCAGGCCGTTGGCCGGGCCCAGGCGCCTGACCAGGCCGTGCTGCGGATCGACGATGGCGACGCCGCCGTTGATCATGCCCAGCCACAGCCGGCCGTCGGCCGCCGCCATGGCGCTCGGCACGCTGATGACGCCGCCTTGTCCCGGTTGCAGATAGCGGATGGTGGCGATCGCGCGCGGCTGCGGCGCGTGCTGGCTGATGCCGGCCATGTCGGACGCGTAAATGACGCCGCTGCGCTCGCGGAACATCGCCATGACATCGTTGTCGGCCAGGCTGTCGGTGGCGTCGTCGCGGTGGCGGATGCGGCGCGTGCTGTTGTGCCGCACGTCCACCACCACGATGCCGCCGTTGGAGCCGTTGATGCCGAGCCAGATTTCGCCCGGCGCCGCCTCGACCATGCCGGACACCCGTTCCCGCTGCAGCGCCGGCTGCGCGCCGCTCTCCTGCACCGGCGCGGCCGCCATGTCGCCGGGCGCCATGACGAAGGCGCCGCTGGTGCGGCTGCCGATCCACAGCCGGCCGGCGCTGTCGCGCAACAGCGCGCTGATCGGCATGCCGCTCTTGCCGCCCAGCGCGATCTGGCGCGCCGGCTGCTGGTGACGCAAATGGAACAGGCCGCGCCGCGTGCCGGCCCACAGGCTGCCGTCGGCGTCGCGCAGCAGCGTGTCGATGCCGCCGGCCGGCAGCGCGGCGGCGTCGTAGGCGTCGCCGAGGCGGCTGAACTGGCCGTCCGCCGTCAGATGATCGAGCCCGCTGCCGGTGGCGATCCACAGGCCGCCGGCGCCGTCGTCGGTCATCGCGGCCACGCGCGCGTCGCGCAGGCCGGTCGGGCTGGTGCGGTAGCGAACAAAGTTGTCGTGCTCGGCGTCATAGCGCGCCAGGCCGCCGGAGTTCATGCCGGCCCATAGCCGTCCGCGGCTATCGACGTGCACGCTCATCACGTAGCTGTCGGGCAGGGCGTCGTCGCGCGCGTCGGCCAGGTATTTGACGTGGCGGTTGCCGTCCCAGCGCACCAGGCCGGCCTGGGTGCCGATCCAGATGAAGCCCTGCCGGTCCTGCGTGAAGCACAGGCCGCTGCTGATGTCGTTGTGGACGTAGCGCTTGAACGCGGTGTAGGACATGCCGTCCCAGCGCTCGCCGGAGTCGGCGCGCGCCACCATGCACAGCAAGGAGCAGAGCAGGATGAGGCCGCGCAACAGGCGCACTGGCAGGGCGGGACGAGGTTGAATATTGCTGCGTAGCATGACGGACACTATACCTGAGCGACAGCGCGCTGAATGTAGGATTTTTGCCACTTTGATTACAACATGGGTATAATCGTCGCGCTGCCGCAAGGTGGCAAACGCTAGAGTCCTGCGTCACGCATGTTGAACATGCGTGACGCGGGTGAGAAATACCCTCCGAACCTGATCTGGATAATGCCAGCGAAGGGAAGCTTAGGATGTCTGCCGCGCACGCCCAGTGCGGGGGCGGCCGTCCAACCTCCTTTGCTGGCTCCTGTAGCCCAACAAAGGAGCCAAATGAACGCCAATCCGAAATTCATGTCCGCCACCGCCACGGTGGACGAGGCAGCGATACAGCCGCTTCCGAACTCCCGCAAAATGTATGTGACCGGCAGCCGCGACGACATCCGCGTGCCGATGCGCGAAATCGCCCAGACCGACACGCCGGCGTCGTTCGGCGCCGAGGCCAATCCGCCGGTGACGGTGTACGACACCTCCGGCCCGTACACCGACCCGCAGGCGCAGATCGACATCCGTTCCGGCCTGGCCGAAACGCCACGCCTGCCGTGGATACTGGAGCGCGGCGATACCGAGGAACTGGACGGCCCGACTTCCGAGTACGGCCAGGCGCGCCTGGCCGATCCGGCGCTGGCGGAGCTGCGCTTCAACCTGCACCGGCTGCCGCGCGCGCGCGCGCCGGCCGCAATGTCACGCAGATGCACTACGCGCGCCAGGGCATCATCACGCCGGAGATGGAGTTCGTCGCCATCCGCGAGAACCTGCGCCGCAAGGAGTACGTCGAGAGCCTGAAGGCGGCCGGTCCGAACGGCCAGCGGCTGGCGGAGCTGATGGGGCGCCAGCATCCGGGCCAGGCTTATGGCGCCAGCATCCCCGCCGAGATCACGCCGGAATTCGTGCGCCAGGAGATCGCGCGTGGCCGCGCCATCATCCCGGCCAATATCAACCACCCGGAGGTGGAGCCGATGATCATCGGCCGCAACTTCCTGGTCAAGATCAACGCCAACATCGGCAATTCGGCGGTGACCTCGTCGATCGGCGAAGAGGTCGAGAAGATGACGTGGTCGATCCGCTGGGGCGGCGACACGGTGATGGACCTCTCCACCGGCAAGCATATCCACGAAACGCGCGAATGGATCATCCGCAATTCGCCCGTACCTATCGGCACGGTGCCGATTTATCAGGCGCTGGAAAAGGTCAACGGCAAGGCCGAGGACCTGACGTGGGAGATTTTCCGCGACACGCTGATCGAACAGGCGGAGCAGGGCGTCGATTACTTCACTATCCATGCCGGCGTGCTGCTGCGCTATGTGCCGCTGACGGCCAGCCGCATGACCGGCATCGTTTCGCGCGGCGGCTCGATCATGGCCAAGTGGTGCCTGGCGCATCACAAGGAGTCCTTCCTGTACACGCACTTTGAAGAAATTTGCGAGATCATGAAGGCGTATGACGTGTCGTTCTCGCTGGGCGACGGCTTGCGTCCAGGCTCGATCTACGACGCCAACGACGAGGCGCAGCTGAGCGAGTTGCGCACGCTCGGTGAGCTGACCCAGATCGCCTGGAAGCACGACGTGCAGGTGATGATCGAAGGTCCCGGCCACGTGCCGATGCAGCTGATTAAAGAGAATATGGATTTGCAGCTGGAGCAGTGCCACGAGGCGCCGTTCTACACGCTGGGGCCCTTGACCACCGATATCGCGCCGGGCTACGACCACATTACCTCCGGCATCGGCGCGGCGCAAATCGGCTGGTATGGCACGGCGATGCTGTGCTACGTGACGCCGAAGGAGCACCTTGGCCTGCCGGACAAGAACGATGTCAAGGACGGCATCATCACCTACAAGATCGCGGCGCATGCGGCGGACCTGGCCAAGGGCCATCCGGGCGCGCAGATCCGCGATAACGCGCTGTCCAAGGCGCGCTTCGAGTTCCGCTGGGAAGACCAGTTCAACCTGGGCCTCGACCCGGACAAGGCGCGCGAATTCCACGACGAGACCCTGCCCAAGGATTCGGCCAAGGTGGCGCACTTCTGCTCGATGTGCGGCCCGCATTTCTGCTCAATGAAGATCACGCAGGAGGTGCGCGCGTATGCGGAGGGCGGCATGCAGGTGAAGGCGGTGGAGTTCCTCAAGAACGGCGCGGAACTGTATAGCAAGGCCTGAACCATGATCGAGATTGAGTTGAACGGCGCGCCATACCAGGTGCCGGCGCGCCAGACCTTGAATGAGCTGGTGGACGCGCTGGCGTTGACCGGCCAGGCGCTGGCGCTGGCGGTGAACCGCAATGTGGTGCCGCGCCAGCGCTGGCCGGAACACGTCCTGCAGGCGCAGGATAAAGTGGATATTGTGCGCGCCATCGGCGGCGGTTAATTGGAGATGGATATGAGTGATGTGTTGAAGATTGCTGGCAAAGAGTACAAATCGCGGCTACTGGTTGGCAGCGGCAAGTACAAGGATTTGCAGCAGACCCGCGAGGCGACCGATGCCGCCGGGGCGGAGATTATTACGGTGGCGATCCGCCGCGTGAATATCGGCCAGGACCCGAAGGCGCCGTCGTTGCTGGATGTGCTGCCGCCGTCGCAGTACACGATTCTGCCGAATACGGCGGGCTGCTATACGGCCAGGGATGCGGTGTGATACCTTGCAGATGGCGCGCGAGCTTTTAAACGGCCATAAGCTGGTGAAGCTGGAGGTGCTGGGCGATGAGAAGACCCTGTTCCCCAATATGCCCGAGACGCTGGTGGCCGCGCGCGAGCTGGTGAAGGATGGTTTCGATGTGATGGTGTATTGCAGCGATGACCCGATTCAGGCGCGCATGCTGGAGGATATCGGCTGCGTGGCGGTGATGCCGCTGGCGTCGCTGATCGGTTCCGGCATGGGGATTCTGAATCCGTGGAATCTGTCGCTGATTATCGAGCAGTCGCAGGTGCCGGTGCTGGTGGATGCGGGCGTGGGCACGGCGTCCGATGCGGCGATTGCGATGGAGCTGGGCTGCGATGGGGTGCTGATGAACACCGCCATCGCCGGCGCGCACGACCCGGTGCGCATGGCGCGGGCGATGAGGCTGGGCGTGCAGGCGGGGCGCGAGGCATATCTTGCCGGGCGCATTGCGCGCAGGTTCGCTGCGTCGCCATCGTCGCCGATGGCCGGCCGGCTGGCATGATGCCCGAGGCGCGGCCGTGCGTGCTGGTGTTTGCCGGGCTTGATCCGTCCGGCGGCGCCGGCTTGTCGGCGGATTTGCAGGCGATCGCGGGGCAGGGCGCGCATGCGCTTACTGTCTGTACCGCGCTGACGGTGCAAGACAATGATCGCGTCTATGGCGTGCGGCCGGTGGAGGCGGAACTGGTGCTGCGTCAGGCGCGGGCCTTGGCCGACAAGTTCGTCATCAGCGCGATCAAGATTGGCATCACCGGCAGCGCCGCCAACGCCCAGGCGATCGCCGACTTCATCGTCTGGCTGCGCAGCCGCGCACCGACACTTGGCAGCCAGCCAGCCACCAGCGCTGCCACCGCTTCCACCGCCGCAGCAGCCACCACCACCGTCAGCGCCGCCGCTGGGGGCGTCAGCCCCACCGCTGCCGCCGCTGGCGCTGACGCCATTCCCGGCGCTGGCGTCGCTGACGGCGCGTGGGGGCGGGCGGAGTTGCCGGTCGTGCTCGACCCGGTGCTGGCGAGCGGCCATGGTGACTTGCTGTCGCGCGACGATGCGGCGCAGGCCCTGGCGCCGCTGCTACCGCTGACGACCATCCTCACCCCCAACGGCCCGGAAGCGCAAACGCTGAGCGACGCCACCCAGCCCGAGGCGCAAGCCGACGCGCTGCGCGCACGCGGCTGCCGCCACGTCCTCATCACCGGCGGCCACGGCGACGGCGATCACGTCATCAACCGCTGGTACGGCCCCGGCGCGCCGCGCGAATGGCGCTGGCCCCGTATTGACGGCGCCTTTCACGGCAGCGGCTGCACGCTGGCCGCCGCCATCGCCGGACAACTGGCAGCGGGCTTGCCCACCGCCATCGCGCTGGAACAGGCCCAGCACTACGTCTACCACGCGCTGCGCGATGCCTACGCCATCGCCGCCGGCCAGCGCATCCCCTTACGCTAAACGAAAGAGCACACCATGCAAGGACTCTACCTCGTCACCCCCAACTGGGACGACACCGACCGCCTGCTGCATCTCAGCGAACAGGCCATGCAGGCCGGCCCCATCGCCATGCTGCAATACCGCCACAAGGATGCCGGACCCGCACAGCGCGCCGAACAAGCGGCCGCGCTGCAGGCGCTATGCCGCCGCCACAACGTACCGTTCATCGTCAACGACTTCGTCGACCTGTGCGCACAACTGGACGCCGACGGCGTGCACCTGGGCGGCACCGACGCCGACGTCGCCACCGTCCGCGCCCAGCTCGGCGCCGGCAAAATCATCGGCGCCTCCTGCTACGGCGACATGCCGCGCGCATTGCACGCACAACAGGCCGGCGCCAGCTACGTCGCCTTCGGCGGCTTCTACCCGTCGCGGGTAAAAAATACGCCGTCACCACGCCACCTTCCATCCTCGACCAGGCAAGCGAAGTCATCAATGTGCCCACCGTCGTCATCGGCGGCATGACGCCGGACAACGCCGCGCCCCTGGTGGCGCGTGGCGCGCACATGGTCGCCGCCATCAGCGCCGTCTATCAAGCTGAAAGTGTGGCGCGGGCGGTCAGCCAATTCAACGCGCTTTTCGCGCAGCAATAAAACGCTTGAAGTATCGGCCAGTTTCGGCTTTATAATGGGGTCGTTAGTATTAGCCCAAGGTTGCCGACCCTATGCCTTTATCTTCTATCAGCCAGAAGCGCCTGATTCTCATCGTCGATGACGATCCCCTGCTGCTCGATTTCCTTGGTGAAGTGCTGGGTCACGCCGGCTACGACATTGCCAAGGCATCGTCCGCGGAGCAAGCGTTGCAACTTATCGCTCAGCGCGAGCCGGACCTGGCCCTGCTGGACATCCACATGCCCGGCATGAACGGCCTGGAGCTGGCCAAGCAGTTGCACGCCACCAGCTCGGTGCCGTTCATGTTCCTGTCCGGCCGCGGCGACGCCGACGCCGGCAAGCAGGCCGCCTCCTACGGCGCGGTCGGCTTCCTGGTCAAGCCGGTCGATGAAAAGCAGCTGCTGCCGGCCTTCGCCGCCGGCCTGGCGCGCGCCGACGAAATCCGCCAGCTGCGCCGCACCGAACTGAATCTGAACGCCGCGCTGGCCGCCGGCCGCGAGACGAGCCTGGCGGTGGGCCTGCTGATGTGCAAATTCCAGACCGACCGCAACACCGCCTTCGAAGTGCTGCGCGACCACGCCCGGTCCAATCGGCGCAAGGTCAACGAGGTGGCGGACCAGTTGCTGGCGGCCGAGGAAACCCTCAACAGCTTGCATGCTGCATTCAACAGCCGTCTGAAAAAGTAAACGCCGCAAGCAAAAATACTTGTCGTAAAGCATTTTTGAGCTACACTACTGTCTGAGCGGCGGATACCCATCCGCCCGCCTCAGCAGCAACAGGGCCCCATCTGCGCCTGTTGCCATCATGGCGCCTGCACCCTGCGCCCACGCCCGATTCCTTCGGCCCAACTCCGCCGAGCTTGCATTAGCTTTCCAGCGGAGACAGCCATGACCAATGATTTCCCAAGCAGCACCTATCGTCCGTTCACCGAAGAGTCCGGTGGCGCCATCGGTTTTTCCATCTTTGCCGCCGCCCCGCGCGTGCTGCACATCGACAGCGACCACGACGCGGCGCTGGTGCTGGCGGCCTTGCTGGTGCCGGAAACCCAGGTCACCCACGTGGCCACGCTGGCCGCCGCGCAGGAACTGCTGCGCACGGAAAAGTTCGCACTGGTGGTGCTGGACCCGGACCTGCCGGACGGCGACGGCGTCGACCTGCTGCCCGAGGTGCGCGTGCTGCAGGCCGAGGCGCGCGTGCTGATGTACTCGGCGCGCCACCCGGAGCAGCACAACGCCGGCAGCGCCTTCCTGCCCAAGCCGTGGACCTCGCCGCGCCAGCTGTGGCGCACGGTGTCGGACCTGATGGGCATCGGCCCTGCGATGCCGGTTGAACCGCAATAACGGCATTATTGATAATAAATACAGGGTGACGTCCGTATAACCTTGTTGGCGGGCTGGCCGAGGTGATAGGCTGGCGGATCAACTCAATCAGGACTTACACAGATGACGTCACCTATCAAACTCGCCATCGTCGGCGTGGGCAAAATCGTTTACGACCAACACTTGCCGGCCATTACCGCCAACGGCGATTACGCGCTGGTCGCGACCGCCAGCCGCAACAACACCATCGACAACGTACCGAGCTTCCCGACCATCGAAGCGATGCTGCAAGCCGACCCGGGCATCGAAGCCGTCTCGCTGTGCATGCCGCCGCAGTACCGCTACGCCGCCGCGCGCAAGGCGCTGGCCGCCGGCAAGCACGTGTTCCTGGAAAAGCCGCCGGGCGCCACGCTGTCGGAAGTGGCCGACCTGGAAGCCTTCGCCGCGGCACAAGGCGTCAGCCTGTTCGCCAGCTGGCACTCGCGCTATGCGCCGGGCGTGCAGCCGGCCAAGGCCTACCTGGCCGCCCACGCGCCAACCGCCATGCACGTGATCTGGAAAGAAGACGTGCGCCAGTGGCACCCGAACCAGGACTGGATCTGGCAGGCCGGCGGCCTGGGCGTGTTCGATCCGGGCATCAACGCGCTGTCGATCGTCACCGAAATCCTGCCGTCGGCGGTGTTCCTGACCAAGGCCGCGCTGGAGTTCCCGGAAAACCGCGACGCGCCGATCGGCGCCGAGCTGCACTTCCAGAACGCCGACGGCGTCAAGGTGCACGCCGAGTTCGACTGGCGCCAGACCGGCAAGCAAAGCTGGGACATCGTGGTCACCACCGCCGACGGCGAAGTCAAGCTGGCCGACGGCGGCGCGCGCCTGTGGATCAACGGCGCCGAACAGCCGCTGGCGCCAGAGGCCGAGTACCCGTCGCTGTACCAGCGCTTCGCCGACCTCATCCGTGCCGGCAAGTCCGACGTCGACGTGGCGCCGCTGCGTCACGTGGCCGACGCCTTCATGCTGGGCCAGCGCAAAGTGGTGGACGCTTTCCACGATTGATTTGGTATCAGGAGCAATCAGCGAGGGCTGCTCCCGGCCGGTAACAGCTATTACGTCATTCCCGCGCAAGCGGGAATCCATACTTTGCCTGCATACTGCTGACCCATGGATTCCGGCCTGCGCCGGAATGACGGCAACTGGCTGAGAACAAGGTATCATGATGTTCCCACGCGAAAGGAGCATCATGAAAACCAAAGCAGCCGTAGCCTGGCAGGCGGGCAAGCCCCTGACGATTGAAGAAGTCGAACTGGGCGGCCCGCGCGAAGGCGAAGTGCTGGTGGAAATCAAGGCCACCGGCATCTGCCATACCGATTACTACACGCTGTCCGGCGCCGATCCGGAAGGCATCTTCCCGGCCATCCTCGGCCACGAGGGCGCCGGCATCGTGGTGGACGTCGGCCCCGGCGTCAAGTCGCTGAAAAAGGACGACCACGTCATTCCGCTGTACACGCCGGAATGCCGCCAGTGCAAATTCTGCCTGTCGCAAAAAACCAATCTGTGCCAGTCGATCCGTTCCACGCAAGGCAAGGGCCTGATGCCGGACGCGACCAGCCGCTTCTCGCTCGACGGCAAGCCGATCTACCACTACATGGGCACGTCGACCTTCTCCAACTACATCGTGGTGCCGGAAATCGCGCTGGCCAGGATCCGCGAGGATGCGCCGTTCGACAAGGTGTGCTACATCGGTTGCGGCGTCACCACCGGCGTCGGCGCGGTGCTGTTCACCGCCAAGGTGGAGGCGGGCGCCAACGTGGTAGTGTTCGGCCTCGGCGGCATCGGCCTGAACGTGATCCAGGCGGCCAAAATGGTCGGCGCGGACAAGATCATCGGCGTCGACATCAACCCGGCGCGCGAAGCGATGGCGCGCAAGTTCGGCATGACCCATTTCATCAATCCTAACGAGGTCGACAATGTCGTCGACCACATCATCCAGCTGACCGATGGCGGCGCCGACTACAGCTTCGAGTGCGTCGGCAACACCACGCTGATGCGCCAGGCGCTGGAATGCTGCCACAAGGGCTGGGGCAAGTCGATCATCATCGGCGTGGCGGCGGCGGGGCAGGAAATTTCGACCCGGCCGTTCCAGCTGGTGACCGGGCGCGAATGGAAGGGCTCGGCCTTCGGCGGCGCGCGCGGCCGCACCGATGTGCCGAAGATTGTCGACTGGTATATGGAGGGCAAGCTCAACATCGACGACCTGATCACCCATCGCCTGAAGCTGGAAGACATCAACCAAGGCTTCGACCTGATGAAGAGCGGCGAGTCGATCCGCTCGGTGGTGCTGTACTAAAATCCGCGCCCGCTGGATGTAGAAAAAAGTTCTAGACATCGCAATCTAGATAACTTATTCTACATCCATCGACTTGGAGGGCGGCATGGATATCTCGATCAATTTCACGACGGGCAGCGGCGATGAATAGCATGCTGCCAGCGATGGTGTCCGCCGTTGGCTGGGCGCTGCTGCACTTTATCTGGCAGGGCCTGCTGATAGGCTGGGCGGTCACGCTCGCCATGCACCTGCTGCGCAAGGCGCGTCCGCAGACGCGTTACGTGGTGGCCTGCGGCGGCATGTTGCTGTGCGCGGCGCTGCCGCTGTCGAGCATCCTCATGCAACTGGCCGACCTGCATGCCGGCGCCGGCTTCGCGGCCGTGCAGACGGTGGCCGTGTCCGGCGCGGCCGACGGCGCCGCGTTGCTCGGCGACGGCGCGCTCGACGGCGTCAAAGACCTGCTGCGGCGGCAGCTGCCGTGGGTGGTCGGCCTGTGGCTGGCCGGCGCGGCGCTGATGGCGCTGCGTCTCGCCATCGGCCTCAAATGGGTGGCCGACCGCACCCGGCCGGACCAATACACCACCAATCCTTACTGGCAGCGCCGCTTGTCCGGGCTGGCGCGCCGCTTCGGCATCGACGCCCATGTGCGGCTCGGCGTGGCGGACAAGCTGGACAGCCCGATCACCGCCGGCTGCTTCAAGCCCATCGTCCTGGTGCCGGCCGCGCTGGTCACCGGCATGCCGGCCGACCTGCTGGAAGCGCTGCTGGCGCACGAGCTGGCGCACATCAAGCGCCACGACTATCTGGTCAACCTCATACAAAGCGCGATCGAGATCGTGCTGTTCTATCACCCTAGTGTTTGGGCTATATCGCGCAGGATACGGATCGAGCGGGAACAAATCGCCGACGACCTGGCAGTCGAGATGCTCGGCCAGCCGCACAAGCTGGCGCAAGCCCTGTCGCAACTGGATCGCTTTCAGTTCGACACAACACAACTAGCCCACGCGGCTCATGGAGGAAATCTCATGTCACGTATCAAACGCCTGCTGCGTCCCGATGTGGAACCGGTCAGCTGGAAAATCGCCGCGCCGCTGGCCGGCCTGCTGGCGGCCGGCGCCATGCTGTACGCCCACGCCGCACCGCAGCCGCCTGCCGCACCTGCCGCGGCGATGGCCGCCGAGTTGCCTGTTGCGCCCGCGATGCCGGAAGTTCCCGCCGCACCCGCTGCCCCGGCCGCAGCTGAAGCGGCTGCGGCGGCCGATGCCGCCGATCCGCCGGACGCCATCGAGCCAGCAGACGCCCCGGCGCTGATCGCCCAGGCTGCGCCGGCAGCCCCGGCAGCCCCGGCAGGCGCTGCGGCCCCGGCAACCCCGGCGGCCCCAGCCACCCCAGCGGCTACCGCCGCCGCCGCGCCTGCCGCTGTGGAGCGCCAGGCCTACGCCATCGTCCACGCCGGGCGCGACAACATGACCGTCTCCGCCACCAGGCAGGACATCCGCAAAGTCGCGCAACTGCGCAACAACGTCAAAGGCGACTTCCTCTGGTTCCGGGACGGCGAAAAAACCTATTTGGTCAGCGACCCATCGATCATCGCCCGCCTGGAAGAAGCGTGGACGCCAGCCAACCGCATCAGCACGCAGATGGACGAGCAGGGTAAAAAAATGGACGCCCAAGGCAAGATCATGGGCGCCATCAGCGAGCAGATCGGCACCATCGCCGGCGAGTACGGCAGGAAAGCCGCCCGCGAAGCCCTTGGCGATGAACGTGAAATGGCGCGCCTCGCACGCGCGCAGGAGCGTATCGCCCGCCGTATCGAAGATCTCGCGCGCGACATGGCCGACGACCGTGGCGGCGACAAGCTGCGCGGCCTGCAGGAACAGCAAGCCCGCCTGCAAGCCGAGCTGGCGCCGCTGCAAGCGCAGATGGCCCGGCGCCAGAGCGAGCTGAACGCAAAAATGCGCCAGCTGCACGAGCAGGACGCCCCCTCAAAGCGCTGCACGAAAAGCTGAGCGTGGCCAGTCGTCCGATGGGCGAAATGAGCGCCCGCATGGCCGAGCTCAGCCTCAAACACGCCGACGCCGTCCGCGACGCCGAGCGCGTGTTGAAATCGCTGATGCGGGAAAGCCTGCAAAACGGCAAAGCCACCCCCGCCGGCTGAAAACCGGGGTCAGGTCTGACAAACGCACACGTGCTCTACCGTAGCGTTCCGCTACGGTAGAGCACGTGTGCGTTTGTCAGACCTGACCCCGGACCCCGTATAATCATGGGATGCACAATCTTCTTCACAACCTTAACGAGGAACAGCTCGCCGCTGTGACCTTGCCGGCGCAGAGCGCGCTGATTCTGGCCGGCGCCGGCTCCGGTAAAACCCGCGTTCTGACGACCCGTATCGCCTGGTTGATCCAGACCGGCCAGGTGTCGCCATCGGGCATTCTGGCCGTGACCTTTACCAATAAGGCCGCCAAGGAGATGCTGACCCGCCTGTCCGCCATGTTGCCGATTAATACGCGCGGCATGTGGATCGGTACGTTTCACGGCCTCTGCAACCGCCTGCTGCGTACCCATCACCGCGACGCCGCGCTGCCGCAGACCTTCCAGATCCTCGATTCGCAGGATCAGCTGTCGGCCATCAAGCGCCTGCTGAAGGCGCAAAACGTTGATGATGAGAAGTTCCCGCCGAAGGACATCATGTACTTCATCAACAACGCCAAGGATTCCGGCCTGCGCGCCGACAAGATCGATCCGTATAACGCCGACGAGCGCAAGAAGGTCGAGCTGTATCAGCTGTACGACGACCAGTGCCAGCGCGAGGGCGTGGTCGATTTCGCCGAGCTGCTGCTGCGCACCTACGAGCTGCTGAGCCGCAACCAGCCGCTGCGCGAGCATTACCAGCAACGCTTCCAGCACATCCTGGTCGATGAATTCCAGGATACCAATGACCTGCAATACAAGTGGCTGAAGCTGATTTCCGGCCACGGCACCCAGAACCACAGCGCGCTGTTTGCCGTCGGCGACGATGACCAGTCGATCTACGCCTTCCGCGGCGCCAACGTCGGCAATATGAGCGCCTTCGAGCGCGAATTCCACGTCCGGAATCTGATCAAGCTGGAGCAGAATTACCGCTCGCACGGCCACATCCTCGACGCCGCCAACGTGCTGATCGCCAACAACAGCAAGCGCCTCGGCAAGAACCTGCGCACCGACGCCGGCCACGGCGAGCAGGTGCGCGTCTACGAGGCCAACTCGGACCTGTCCGAAGCGGCGTGGATTATCGAGGAAACCAAGAATCTGATCCACGACGGCGCCTCGCGCAGCGAAATCGCCGTGCTGTACCGCTCGAACGCGCAGTCGCGCGTGATCGAGCATGCGCTGTTCTCGGCCGGCATTCCCTACCATGTGTATGGCGGCCTGCGCTATTTCCAGCGCGCCGAAGTCAAGCACGCCATCGCCTATCTGCAGTTGATGGACAACCCGCACAACGATTCGGCCTTCCTGCGCGTGGTCAACTTCCCGGCGCGCGGCATCGGCGTGCGCTCGATCGAGACCTTGCAGGCCGCCGCCGACCAGTACGGCATTTCGCTGTACGCGGCGGTGCCGTATGTCGCCGGCAAGGCTGGCACTTTGCTTGGCGGCTTCGTCAAGCTGATCGAGGGCACCCGCTTCGAGACGCAGCAGATGGCCTTGCCGGAACTGGTGCGCGTGGTGCTGGAGCAGTCGACACTGCTGACCCACTACGCCACCGAGAAGGAAGGCGCCGACCGCATCGAGAACTTGGAGCAGATGGTCAGCGCCGCCAGCCAGTTCGTCTCGGAAGAGGGCTATGGACAGGGCGCGCCGGCCCATCTCGGCCCGCAGTCGCAGGCCAGCGCCGGCGCCGCCGTGGTCAACGAGGATGGTGTCGAGATCCTCGACGCCGATGCGCCGCTGGCCACCGTGATGTCGCCGCTGTCGGCCTTCCTGTCGCACGCCTCGCTGGAAGCGGGCGACAACCAGGCCACCGTCGGCCAGGAGGCGGTGCAGATGATGACGGTGCATTCGGCCAAGGGCCTGGAGTTCAACAATGTCTTCATCACCGGTCTGGAAGAGGGCTTGTTCCCGCACGAGAGCAGCTCGCGCGAGCACGACGGCGTGGAAGAGGAGCGCCGCCTGATGTATGTGGCGATCACCCGCGCGCGCCAGCGCCTGTACCTGAGCTTTGCGCAGACGCGCATGCTGCACGGCCAGACCCGCTACAACATGAAGTCACGCTTCTTTGACGAGCTGCCGGAAGATGCGCTGAAATGGCTGACGCCGAAGGTGCAGCCGAACTGGTTCGGCGCCAGAAAGTCCGCCTGGGACGAGGCGCCGCTGGTCGGCTCGGATAAGGCGCTGGCGCAGAAGATGATCGCCAGCAAGGCCGTGGGCGCCGGCGCCGGCTGGCGGCTTGGCCAGTCGGTCGCCCACGCCAAGTTCGGCGAGGGCGTGATCGTCAACATTGAGGGCAGCGGCAATAACGCCCGGGCTCAGATCAACTTCGGCGCCGCCGGCATGAAGGTGCTGGACCTGAGCATCGCCAAGCTGGAAAAGCTTTAACGCTTGGCGAGGTCGACCGCCTCCGGCGACGCCGGCGGCGTGCCGAAGAGCTGGCGGTAGGCGACGTACAGCGTGCAGTGCACCAGCACGATCATCAGCAGCACGGTGCTGAACATCAGCGTCAATGCCAGCAGCGGGATGAACGCGGCCAGCAGCGACACCACCAGCACTACCAGCTGGCACAGCAGGTACAGCGTCACGGTGGCGGTGATGAAGGCTTTGAAGTTGCGGCCGACCGTCACCACGCTGAAGAACAGCGCCTTGGCCAGCGTCATCTTTTGCCAGTGGATCAGCGGCGCCGCCGGGCAGCCCAGCAGCCAGCCGCTCAGCGAAATCAGCGCCGAGATCAGAATCGGGAATTGCAGCTTTTCCAGCGTCTCCTTGTCGATGCGCACCGCCTCGGTGGTGTCGATCTGGCTGAACACGTCATCGCCCAGCAGCCGCAGCGCGGTCAGCGCCAGCAGCGCCACCACCAGGTACAAGCCGCCCAGTTGCAGCAGCGGCCGGCGCACCGGTTTCTTGAAGCCGGTGGTCACCAGCAGCGGGAAGGCGCGCTTGCCGTGGTCGACGTCGGCGCACGCCTGCAGCAGCGCGACGCTGAACAGCGGCGCCAGCAGCGACGGCAGCGCCGCCCCAGCAGCGGGATCATGGCGCCGATCAGCGTCAGGAACATGCAGCTGAAGAACAGCGCCATCAGCGCCCCCGGCTGCTTGCGGAACACTTCCAGGCCTTGTTTGACCCATTGCCAGCCTGTGCCTGCGTTAAGCTTTTCCATCAGAACAGTCCTGGCGCCGGTTTGGCGATGCGTTCGCGCAGAATGCGCTCGAAATGGCCCGGGTCGTGCGGCGTCAGCATTTCGGCCTCGCGCGGACGGTAGAAGTCGTACAGGCGCGACAGCCAGAAGCGCAGCGCGCCGGCGCGCAGCATGGCCTGCCAGGCGTGATGCTCGGCCTCGGTGAACGGCCGCACCGCGTGGTAGGCGTCCAGCAGGGCGCGCACGCGGGTTTCGTCCAGCACGCCGCTGTCGAGGTCGATGCACCAGTCGTTGACGGTCACCGCCACATCGAACAGCCAGGTGTCGCAGCCGGCGAAGTAGAAGTCGAAGAAGCCGGTCAGGCGCTCGCCGTCGAACATCACATTGTTGCGGAACAGGTCGGCATGCACCGGCCCCGTTTGCAGCTGCTTGTAGGTCTGGCAGGCAGCGAAGGTTTCCTGGTAGTGCACCTCGGCCTTCAGCAGGTGCGCCTTGTCTTCCGGAATGTACGGCAGCACCAGCGGCGTGGTGTGATGCCACCACTCGAGGCCGCGCAGATTGGGCTGCTTGAGCGGATAGTCCTGGCCTGCCAGGTGCATTTTCGCCAGCATGGCGCCGACGGCGGCGCAATGCACCGGCTGCGGCTGCATCTGCGAGCTGCCTTCGAGCTTGCTGACGATGGACGCCGGCTTGCCGTGCAGCGCGGTGACCAGCTCGCCCTTGTCGTTGGCGATCGGCGCCGGCACCAGCACGCCGCGGTCGGCCAGGTGGCGCATCAGCTGGAGATAAAACGGCAGTTGTTCGAACGACAGGTTCTCGAAGATGGTGAGCACATACTCACCGCGCTCGGTCGTCAGGAAAAAGTTGCTGTTCTCGATGCCGGAACTGATGCCTTTGAGCTCAAGCGCTTTGCCGAGCGGGAATTGGGTGATCCACTGGGAAACGTCGTCCAGCGACACCGGAGTAAAGACTGCCATGTGCGAATGTGGGTGTGATGTTTTAACGGGCAGGCAGCGGCGCCGGCGGTGCGCTGGTGTCGCCCGCTTCTTCGTCCGCCGCTTTCTTTTTCTTCTGGCCGAGGTCGAATTCCATCACCGTCCACTGGGCGCCGCGCAGCGGGCCGGCCGTGCGGTCGCCGGGCAGGGCGGTGCCGGTCGGCTGCTTGTGGCTCAGGGTATAGGTGCTGGGACCGCTTTTGACGGTGGTTTCGACCGGGTTGCCGCTGTTGTCGCGGCGTTCGGTGATCTGCGTATCGGACTTTTGCTGCTGTTTGGAGGTGATGGTGACCGCGTCGTCGGCGACTTCCTCGATTTTTTCCAGTTTGGGCGGCGCCTGGCTCGGCGTCGACTGGGCCAACGCCGCCTGGGCGCTCAGGGTCAGGAGGAGGGCCGGCCAGAGAGGAGAGATGCGCTTCATGATATTGCCTTTAACAGAGAAAAAGCCGCAGAATTTTTGTGTATGATCCATTGTAACACCTGCGATAATGTTGCATTCACGCCTAAGCACCCTCACATCGTACCTATGCAAAATACCCTGTTGTTAGTAGACGGCTCCAGCTATCTTTACCGCGCCTTCCACGCGCTGCCCGACCTGCGCAGCGCCGACGGCCACCCGACCGGCGCCATGCACGGCATGGTCAACATGCTGCGCCGCCTGCGCGCGGATTACCCGGCCGCCTACATCGCCTGCGTGTTCGACGCCAAGGGCAAGACTTTCCGTGATGAAATGTATCCGGAATACAAGGCCACGCGCGCGGCGATGCCGGACGACCTGCGCTTGCAGATCGAGCCGATCCACGAGGCGGTCAAGGCCATGGGCTGGCCGATCCTGATGGTCGAGGGCGTGGAGGCGGACGACGTCATCGGCACGCTGTCGGCGGCGGCGTACCAGGCCGGCATGAATGTGGTGGTGTCCACCGGCGACAAGGACCTGGCCCAGCTGGTCAACGACAAGGTCATGCTGATTAACACCATGACCAACGAGAAGATGGACGAGGCCGGCGTGCTGGCCAAGTTCGGCGTGCCGCCGAACCGCATCATCGACTACCTGACGCTGATCGGCGACACCGTCGACAACGTGCCCGGCGTCAGCAAGTGCGGCCCGAAGACGGCGCTGAAATGGCTGACCGCCTACGGCTCGCTGGACGGCATCATCGCCAACGCCGACCAGATCACCGGCGCGGTCGGCCAGAACCTGCGCGACGCGCTGGCGTGGCTGCCGAAGGGCCGCGAGCTGATTACCGTCAAGCTCGACTGCGACCTCAGCGGCCACATGGTGTCGATCAGCGAATCGCTGGTCGCGCGCGAGGAAGACAAGCCGGCGCTGCTGGACTTCTTCAGCAAATACGGTTTCAAGACGCTGCTGCGCGAACTGGGCGCGGCGACCGGCACGCCCGGCGCGGCGCCGGGCGCCACCGTCAAGGTGTCGCTCGACGCGCCGGTCGGCGGCGCCGCCTCGGCCAACGGCGACCTGTTCGCCGAACCGGTCATCGCCACCTATGAAACGGTGACCACCGACGCGCAGCTGGACCAGTGGATCGCGCGCATCGACGCCGCCGCGCTGACCGCGGTCGATACCGAAACCACCTCGCTGGAGCCGATGCTGGCGCAGCTGGTCGGCATTTCGCTGTCGGTCAAGCCGGGCGAGGCCTGCTACATCCCGGTGGCCCACGCCTACCAGGGCGTGCCGCAGCAGCTGGAACGCGATCATGTGCTGGCCAGGCTGAAGCCGTGGCTGGAAGACGCGAGCAAGCTGAAGGTCGGCCAGAACCTCAAGTACGACAGCCACATCTTCGCCAACCACGGCGTATCGCTGCAGGGCGTTCACCACGACACGCTGCTGGAATCGTATGTGTTTGAATCGCACCGTTCGCACGACATGGACAGCCTGGCGCTGCGCCACCTGAACCACACCACGATTCCGTTCGTGGACGTGTGCGGCAAGGGCGCCAGCATGATCACCTTCGACAAGGTGGACATCGCCCGCGCCACCGAGTACGCGGCGGAAGACGCCGACATCACGCTGCGGCTGCACCAAAACATGATCGGCGAGGTGGAGAAGGACGAGAAGCTGAACTTCATCTACCGCGACATCGAACTGCCGACCGCCGTGGTGCTGCAAAAGATCGAGCGCAACGGCGTGCAGATCGACGCCGGCCTGCTGGCCCAGCAGTCGGCCGAACTGGGCGCGCGCATCGCCGAGCTGGAAGCCAGGGCGCACGAGCTGGCCGAGCAGCCGTTCAACCTCGGCTCGCCGAAGCAGATCGGCGAAATCTTCTTTGAGAAGCTGAAGCTGCCGGTGGTTAAGAAAACCCCGAGCGGCGCGCCGTCGACCGACGAGGAAGTACTGCAAAAGCTGGCCGAGGACTATCCGCTGCCGAAAGTGCTGCTGGAATACCGCAGCCTGTCCAAGCTGAAGTCGACCTACACCGACAAGCTGCCGAAGGGCATCAATCCGCAAACCGGCCGCGTGCATACCAACTATGCGCAGGCGGTGGCGGTGACGGGCCGGCTGGCGTCCAACGATCCCAACCTGCAAAACATTCCGATCCGCACCAAGGAGGGCCGCCGCATCCGCGAGGCCTTCGTGGCGCCGGCCGGTTCGCACATCGTCTCGGCCGACTATTCGCAGATCGAGCTGCGCATCATGGCGCACATCTCGGAAGACGCCAACATGCTGCGCGCGTTCGCCGAGGGCGTGGACATTCACCGCGCCACCGCCGCCGAAATCTTCGGCGTCGAGCCGGAAGCGGTCGAGAGCGAGCAGCGCCGCTACGCCAAGGTGATCAACTTCGGCCTGATCTACGGCATGAGCGCGTTCGGCCTGGCCAGCAACCTGGGCATCGAGCGCGGCGCGGCGCAGAACTATATCGACCGCTACTTCGCGCGCTTCTCGGGTGTGAAACAGTATATGGACGACACCCGCCTGCAAGCGAAAGCGCGCGGCTACGTGGAGACGGTGTTCGGCCGCCGCCTGTGGCTGCCCGAGATCAATTCCCCGAACGGCCCGCGCCGCCAGGGCGCCGAGCGCGCGGCGATCAACGCGCCGATGCAGGGCACGGCGGCCGACCTGATCAAGCTGGCCATGATCGCCGTGCAGCACTGGCTGGAAGCCGAAAAGCTGGGCACGCGCATGATCATGCAGGTGCACGACGAGCTGGTGCTGGAGGTGCCGGACGCCGAGCTGGAACTGATCAAGCAGAAACTGCCGGAGCTGATGGCCGGCGTGGCGCAACTGAAAGTGCCGCTGATTGCCGAAGTGGGCGTTGGCAGCAACTGGGATCAAGCACACTAACCCTGGTCATTCCCGCGCAGGCGGGTATCCATGCTGAGCATGGGTCCCCGCCTGCGCGAGGACGACGTTTGTACGACGATGGAGGATACGGATGGACGATTTAACGCGTGACGCGGAAAGTTTGCTGGCTAAAACACCCTTGTCCGACGGCGTCGACCGCCGCGGCTTCCTGAAGACCGCGCTCGGCACCGGCTTCGCGGCCGCCACGCTGCCGGTCATGGCGCAAAACGTCATCAAGACCGACACCGCCGGCCTCACCGCCGGCACCATCGAGATCAACGTCAACGGCCAGAACGTCCCCGTCTACCGCGCCCAGCCGGAGGGCAAGACCAACCTGCCGGTGATCCTGGTCATCTCGGAAATCTTCGGCGTTCACGAGTACATCGCCGACGTCGCCCGCCGCTTCGCCAGGCAAGGCTACCTGGCGCTGGCGCCGGACCTGTTCGTCCGCCAGGGCGACCCGACCAAGATCAGCTCGATCGCCGAGCTGCAACGCGACATCATCGCCAAAACGCCGGATGCGCAGGTGTTCACCGACCTCGACGCCGTGGTCGCCTGGGCCCAGGCCCATGGTGGCAATGCCGACAAGATTGCCATCACCGGCTTCTGCTGGGGCGGCCGCATCACCTGGCTATATGCCGCACACAATCCCGCCATCAAGGCCGGCGTGGCCTGGTACGGCCGCCTGAAAGGCGACTTGAACGCCAACTTTCCCAGGCACCCGATCGATGTTGCTCGCACTCTGAACGTGCCGGTGCTCGGTCTGTACGGCGCCAAGGACAGCGGCATCCCGCTGGAAACGGTGGACATCATGAAGGCCGAGCTGGCCAAGGGGCCGAACAAGTCCACTTTCGTCATCTATCCGAACTCCGGCCACGCCTTCCACGCCGACTACCGGCCAAGCTATAACGCCGAAGACGCCAAGGACGGCTGGGGCCGCGCACTGGCCTGGCTCAAGCAAAACGGCGTGGTGTGAGCCACCACCGGTCATTCCCGCGAAGGCGGGAATCCATGCACGGCATGCATTCCCTCCGTAGAATGCCTTGGATGCAAACTCAGCATGGATTCCCGCCTTTGCGGGAATGACGGGCAGGGGATTAGGACATTTGAGGGGTTTTTAAGCACAAATGCATGCCGAGGAGTAAAATAACGGCCCGGCATGCGCACGGACGCCCGCCGCTTCAGTACCAGAGGCTATAACATCGATCCCGTACTCGTTTCAATCATATTGGCAACCACCTTGGCTGGCGTAGTGAGCATCACTGCGGCGGCCGTGTTCTCATTTACCTTGCTGTCGAAGGTGGTGGAGCGCATGGTCAGCCTGTCGGTCGGCCTCATGCTGTCGACCTCGCTGCTGCACGCCTTGCCGGAAGCGTTCGAATCGCAGGCCAGTCCGCGCAGCCTGTTCGCCACGCTGCTGGTCGGCCTGCTGGCGTTCTTCCTGCTCGAAAAACTGGCCATCTTGCGCCATTCGCATCATCACGAGCATGACGGCCACCACCACCACCACGGCCATGACAAGCACGAGGCGGGCAAGGCCGGCTGGATGATCCTGGTCGGCGACGGCATGCACAACTTCACCGACGGCATCCTGATCGCGGCCGCCTTCCTGGCCGATCCGCAGCTGGGCCTGATTACCGGCCTGGCCATCATCGCCCACGAGATTCCGCAGGAGATCGGCGACTTCATCGTGCTGCTGAATGCCGGCTTCTCGCGCACGCGGGCGTACATCTACAACCTGCTGTGCAGCCTGCTGGCAATCGCCGGCGGCCTGCTCGGCTACTACATGCTGGACCGCGCCAGCAGCTTGATTCCGTATGTGCTGGTGTTTGCTTCTTCCGGGTTCATCTACATCGCCGTCAGCGACCTGATGCCGCAAATGCAGCGCCGCGCCACCTTGCGCGAATCGATCCCGCAAGTGCTGCTGATCGCGGCGGGCGTGGCCATCGTCGTCTTCCTGGTCGGCGCCCGTCACTAACGCTGGCTTGGGCGCCGGGCACATGATGACGCCTTCACTTCATGCGTAGTCGCAACCGGGATGCTGTTTGCGATGTCTCAACCGCGCGCAGTGATGGCGAGGAGTATGATGGCGCAATGAATTCCCGAGAAAATAAGCAAGCACGAGCGCTAGCGGCCCTGAATGCCGAAGACCGTGTTCGCCTGGAACGCCTGGCCGCGTTGACAGACCTTGCGCCCGACGAAATTTGGCCAGAGGTTTGGCAGTACGGCTTTGATGATGTGGAAGACAGCATAGACGCCAAGCAAGAGGCGGAGGAATACTTTCAGACCAACACTGGCATCGATCATGCCGAGGTGATGGCAAGGGCGCGCGCTTTGGTGGCGGCTTATGGCAGACCAACACGCGAAACCGGGTAGTTTGCACATTCGGTGGTCACCGCGCGCGGAAGCGGCTTACGAAAATTCACTGAAATACATCGCCGCTCAGGATGTCCACGCTGCTGTGCTTGTAACGCAGCGAGTGGAGCGCGCACTCGCTGTAATACAGCGCCACCCTGAAACCGGTACTTTGATGAGCCGCGGACTGAGACGATTCCCGGTGCCAGGCACGGGCTACCTCATCGATTACCACGTCATCAAAGGCGAAATTCGTATTACGCGCTGGGCACGTCATACGCGGAAAGCTTAGCTGACGCCGGTGGCCACCGGGCGGCTCGGGTCGCCCACCCATTCGCTCCACGAGCCTGGATAGAGCGCGGCGCCGGGCAGGCCGGCCACTTCCAGCGCGAGCAGGTTGTGGCAGGCGGTCACGCCGGAGCCGCATTGCATGATGGCTTTCGACGGATCGTCGAACAGCGGCGCGAATTCGGCCTTCAGCTGCGCGGCGTCCTTGAAGCGGCCGTCGGCCGCCAGGTTATCCTTGAAGAAGCGGTTTTTGGCGCCGGGAATATGGCCGCCGACCGGGTCGATCGTCTCGTTCTCGCCACGGAAGCGGTCGGGCGCGCGCGCGTCGACCACCGTGCGCGCTTGCGACGACAGGTTGGCCAGCACCTCGTCCACGCTGGCCGTGGACACCAGCGGCGCGCGCTCGCTGATGGCGCCGGGCGTGCGGCGCCCGGCCTGCGTCACCATCGGCAAGCCGGCCGCCTGCCAGGCCACCAGGCCGCCGTCCAGCACGGCAACGGCCGGATGGCCGACCCAGCGCAGCAGCCACCACAGCCGCGCCGCGAACATGCCGCCGTGCGCGTCGTAAGCCACCACCTGCGTGTCGTCATTGATGCCGAAGCCGCGCAGCGCTTCGATCAGGGCCGCCCGTCCCGGCAGCGGGTGGCGGCCGAGGAACTTGCCATCGGCCCCCGTCTTCGCGCCCGACAGATCCGTATCCACATTGGCGAACTGCGCGCCGGCGATGTGGCCGATGGCGAAGCTGTCGAAGCCAGCCTTCGGATGCATCAGGTCATGGCGGCAATCCAGAATCACCCACTGCGGATCTTCCAGGTGACGGGACAGGGTGACGGCGTCGATCAGGGTGGTGTGCATGGACGGTTTCCTTAGACTTCGCTGGCGATCGGATCGGTTTTCGAAATGGCCTTGCCTTTATCGGTGCTGCGGGTATTGTAGAACGTCGCGGCCATGCCGGACAGCAGAATGATGCCGATGCCGGCCCAGCTGTGCCAGTCGAACACATCGCCGAACACCAGCACGCCCCAGATACTGGAGAACACAATGCCGGTGTATTGCAGATTGGCCACCACCAGCGTATTGCCGAGGCGATAGGCGCGCGTCATGGCGACCTGGGCGCTGGTGGCGCACACGCCGATGGCCAGCAGCAGCAGGCCGCTGCGCACGGACGTGACCGGATGCCATTGCGGCCCGTCGGCGCCGCCGGTCAGGTAGACGCCGGCGATGCCGGCCACCAGGTTCATCACGGTGAAGTAGAACACCACGCGGTTCTCCGGCTCGCCGGCCAGGCCCAGCTTGCGCACCTGCATATAGGCCATGGCCGTCAGCATCGACGAGCCCAGCGCGATCAGCGCCGGCGTCAGCTGGTTGGCGTGGAAGGCCGGGCGCAGCAGCAGCGTCACGCCGACAAAGCTGGCCGCCACCGCCACCATCAGCGGCCATTTGACGTCGCCCCTGGCGTGCCACCAGCCCATGGCGAACAGCCACACGGCGATCCAGATCGGGGACAGATAATTGAGGGTCATCGCCGTGGCCAGTGGCAACTCGCCGATCGAGTAATACCACAGCCACAGCGAAATCACGCCGATGACGCCGCGCCACAGGTGCGCGCCCGGCATCGACGTGCGGAAGGTGCCGCCTTGCAGCTTGATCATGCTGGCGAGGACGATGATGCCGACCACGCCCCGGTACATGACCAATTCGGATGTTGAGAACTCTGCGGAGGCCAGCTTGACGCACACCCCCATGACAGCAAACATAAAACTCGCAAACAACATCCAAAGTGACTGCATCGTACTTTACACCTTATAAATTTTTGCTTCGGTACCACTCATGGAAGTGCTGCATGCCGTCTTCCATCGGTGACTGGTAGGGGCCGCCGTCATTCTCGCCGCGCTCGAGCAGCGCCTTGCGGCCGGCGTCCATGCGCTGGCCGATCTCGTCGTCCTCGATGCAGGTTTCCATGTAGGCGGCGCGTTCGGCCTCGATGAACTCGCGCTCGAACAGCACGATTTCCTCGGGGTAGTAGAACTCCACCACGTTCTTGGTGCGCTGCGGGCCTTCCGGCCACAAGGTCGAGACGATCAGCACGTGCGGATACCACTCGACCATGATGTTCGGGTACAGCGTCAGCCAGATGGCGCCGTATGGCGGCGGTTCGCCGCCGCGGAACTTCAGCACCTGTTCCTGCCAGCGCTTGTAGATTTCCGAGCCGGACTTTTGCAGGCCCTTGTGCACGCCGACCGTCTGCACGCTGTACTCCTTGCCGAATTCCCAGCGCAGATCGTCGCAGGTGACGAAGTTGCCCAGGCCCGGATGGAACGGCTCGACGTGGTAATCCTCCAGGTAGACCTCGATGAAGGTCTTCCAGTTGTAGTCGCAGTGGTGCACTTCCACGTGGTCCAGCATGTAGCCGCTGAAATCCAGGTCCTTGGTGACGGACAAGTCCTTCAGCGTTGCCATGACGTTGTAGCCGTTTTGCTCGAACAGCAGGCCGTTCCAGTTTTGCAGCTGGACCTTCGGCAGGTTCAGGCACGGCGTTTCGGGGAAGTGCGGCGCGCCGATCAGTTCACCCTTGAGGTCATAAGTCCAGCGGTGCAACGGGCAGACGATGTTATTCGTATTGCCACGGCCGTTGAGCATCAGCGCCTGGCGGTGGCGGCAGACGTTGGAGACCAGCTCCACGCCCTGCGCGTTACGCACCAGCATGCGGCCTTCGTTCTCGGAGGCGAGGGTCGCATAGTCGCCGACATTCGGCACCATCAGCTCGTGCCCGACGTAGCGCGGGCCGGCCTTGAAAAGTTGCTGCATTTCACGCTGCAGTAGCGTTTCGTCAAAATAGACGTTAACCGGAAGTTGCGCGGTTGGCCGCGCTAGCTTGGCGTGGGTACCCAGATCGGACATCCAAACCCCCTTAATTAAAAATTCAAACCAAGAAGAGACAGAATCCGTAAAGACGACCCGCATTCGTATGCGTTGAGGTGGTATTTAGGACAGAACCGGCGATTATACCGTGTTTTACTCTCAAGAGGCAGCCTGATCTGCTCGTTCATTGTGCATAAACTTGCAATTCCTGCATGCTTGCACGGCAAATGGGGGCGATTGGGATAAAATCCAGAGCTGGCCGCTAATGTTCCACCGGTTAGGGTGGTTTGCTCTAAAATACCGGGTTACACTGCGCAGGCATTGTTGTGCCAAAGATAATTGAGTGATTATGTCGAAGAAATTAACTGCAGACGCGACTGCCGCCGCCCCCGTCTCGTTTGAAGAAGCGATGGCGGAACTGGCACAACTGGTCGCACAAATGGAAGCCGGACAGCTGCCGCTGGAAGCCACGGTGGCCGCCTACGCGCGCGGCTCGCAGCTGGTGCAGTTCTGCGCCGCCCAGCTGGAAAAGGTCGAATCCCAGGTCAAGGTGCTGGAAGGCGAGATGCTCAAGCCTTTCGTCGCCGCCGGCGAGGGCGAACAATGAACGCCGCTTTCCAGGACTGGATGAAAACCGTGCAGGCGGGATCGGAAAACGATTTATCCGCTTTTCTGCCCGTCGCCGACGTGCTCCCGGCCAGGCTGCACGCGGCGATGCGCTACGCGCTGCTCGGCGGCGGCAAGCGCGTGCGCCCGTTGCTGGTGTACGCCGCCGGCGCGCTGTTCGGCGCCGATGCCGCCACCTTGAGCCGCGCCGCCGCCGCCGTCGAAATGATCCACGCCTACTCGCTGGTGCACGACGACATGCCGTGCATGGACGACGATGCGCTGCGTCGCGGCAAGCCCACCGTGCACATCGCCTACGACGAAGCGACCGCGCTGCTGGTCGGCGACGCGCTGCAATCGCAGGCCTTCGACGTGCTGTCGCAGGCCGACGCCGTGCCGCCGGCGCGCGTGCTGGCGATGGTGCGCCTGCTGGCCAGCGCCTCCGGCTCGGCCGGCATGTGCGGCGGCCAGGCGATCGACCTCGATAGCGTCGGCATCAGCCTGACTCTGGAGCAGCTGGAGCAGATGCACCAGTTGAAGACCGGTGCGCTGCTGCGCGCGTCCGTGGTGCTGGGCGCGCTGGCAGGCAAGGACCTGACGGCGGAAGAATTGAGCGCGCTGAACGTCTATGCGCGCGCCATCGGCCTGGCGTTCCAGGTGGTGGACGATGTGCTCGACGCGACGGCCGATTCGGCCACGCTGGGCAAAACCGCCGGCAAGGACGCCGCCGATAACAAGCCGACCTATGTATCCATACTGGGTCTGGAACCATCGCGCGCGCTGGCGGAACAATTGCGGGTCGAAGCGCATGCAGCGCTCGCACCGTTTGGAGATAAAGCTCTGCGATTACGCGAACTCGCGGATTTGATCGTGCAGCGGAAGGCATAAATGAACTTGCTCGAAAAAATAGATTCCCCGGCCGACGTACGCAAACTGCCGTACAGCCAACTGACGCCGCTGGCGCATGAACTGCGCGCCTACCTGCTCGATTCCGTGTCCAAGACCGGCGGCCACCTGTCGTCCAATCTGGGCACGGTGGAACTGACGGTGGCGCTGCACTACGTGTTCAACACGCCGCACGACCGCATTGTCTGGGACGTCGGCCATCAGACTTACTCGCACAAGATCCTGACCGGTCGCCGCGACCGCATGTCGACGCTGCGCCAGCTGGGCGGCCTGTCGGGCTTCCCGAAGCGCGACGAGTCGGAATACGACACCTTCGGCACGGCGCACTCGTCGACCTCGATCTCGGCGGCGCTGGGCATGGCGCAGGCGGCCAAGATCAAGGGCGAGCATCGCCACGCCATCGCCGTCATCGGCGACGGCTCGATGACCGCCGGCATGGCCTTCGAGGCGCTCAACAACGCCGGCGTGCAGGACGACGTCAACCTGCTGGTGATCCTCAACGATAACGACATGTCGATCTCGCCGCCGGTGGGCGCGCTGAACCGCTACCTGGCGCGCCTGATGTCCGGCCAGTTCTACGCCGCCGCCAAGAACGTCGGCAAGTCGGTGCTGCCCGGCCCCGTGCTGGAACTGGCGAAGAAGCTGGAAGAACATGCCAAGGGCATGGTGGTGCCGGCCACGATGTTCGAGGAATTCGGCTTCAACTACATCGGCCCGATCGACGGCCATGACCTGGACTCGCTGATCCCGACGCTGCAGAACATCCGCAACCTCAAAGGCCCGCAGTTCCTGCACGTGGTGACCAAGAAGGGCCAGGGCTACAAGCTGGCCGAGGCCGAGCCTATCCTGTACCACGGCACCGGCAAGTTCAATCCGGCCGAAGGCATCAAGCCGGCCACCGCGCCGGCCAAGAAAACCTATACCGAAGTCTTCGGCGACTGGCTGTGCGACATGGCCGCCGCCGACCAGAAGCTGGTCGGCATCACGCCGGCCATGCGCGAAGGCTCGGGCATGGTGCGCTTCGACCAGGAATATCCTGATCGTTACTTCGACGTTGGCATCGCCGAGCAGCACTCGGTGACCTTCGGCGCCGGCCTGGCCTGCGAAGGCCTGAAGCCGGTGGTGGCGATCTACTCGACCTTCCTGCAGCGCGCCTACGATCAGCTGATCCACGACGTGGCGCTGCAAAACCTGGACGTGACCTTTGCGCTGGACCGCGCGGGCCTGGTCGGCGCCGACGGCGCTACCCACGCCGGCAACTACGATCTGGCGTACCTGCGCTGCATCCCGAACATGGTGGTGATGGCCGCCTCGGACGAAAACGAGTGCCGCCAGATGCTGACCACCGGCTACCACTACCACGGCCCGGCGGCGATCCGCTATCCTCGCGGCGCCGGCGTCGGCGCGGCGATCAAGCCGGAGCTGACCACCATCGAAATCGGCAAGGGCGAAATCAAGCGCCAGGGCCAGAAGATCGCCATCCTGGCCTTCGGCTCGATGGTCGCGCCTTCGGTGGCCGCGGGCGAAACGCTGGGCGCCACCGTCGCCAATATGCGCTTCGTCAAGCCGCTGGACGTGGCGCTGGTGAAGCAGCTGGCCGCCGACCACGATTACTTCGTGACCGTGGAAGAGGGTTGCATCATGGGCGGCGCCGGCGCCGCCGTGGCGGAGGCGCTGGCGGCGGAAGGCATCGTCAAGCCGGTGCTGATGCTTGGCCTGCCGGACAAGTTCATCGACCATGGCGATCCGGCCAAGCTGCTGGCCGGCGTGGGGCTGGATGCCGCCGGCATTACTGCCTCGATCAAGCAGCGTTATCTCAGCGACGAGCCGCGGCTGGTGGTCAACAACGGCTGATCGCTCACCGTCATTCCCGCGCAGGCGGGAATCCATAGGACGCCTCAAAGGGACGCTCAGCATGGATTCCCGCCTGCGCGGGAATGACGGAGGTGTACAAAAATCTACTTGTGCGACGAGGATTCGTATCCTAACTTGATATAAACAGTTTATTCCGTTTATATCACCATGAACGCCGCCACCTCATTGCTTGCCGTTCTGCTGTTCGCCTGCGCCGCCCACGCCCAGGTGCCGGAAACCGGCCGCGCGCAGGAGCTGCGCTTCAGCGCCGAGGAAGTCGGCGCCAGCATGGAAGACCGCTACATCGACCGCACGGTAGACCTGGCGGCGGCCGGCAAGCTGGATCAGGATCGCCGGCTGCTGGCGCGCCTGCGCTACATCAGCACCGAATTGATACGCGTGGCCAGCGAGCTGCGTCCGGAAGTGGCCGGATGGCGCTGGGAACTGCACACGACCGACGATCCCGAGGTGGACGCGATCTGCATGGCTGGCGGCAAAATCCTGGTCGGCAGCGCTTTCGTGCAGCGGCTGGCGCTGACCGACGGCGAGCTGGCGACGCTGCTGGCGCACGAAGTGGCGCATGCGTTGGCCGAGCATCATCGTGAAACCTTCTCCGAGGCGATGCTGGTCAATCGCCTGCCGGCCGTGCCGCTGGAGGTGGTGATGGCGCGGCTCGACAGCGACATCACGCTGCAAATCCGCCTGTGGAAATTATCGAGCCTGCAGGAGTCCGAGGCCGATCACCTGGGCATGGTGCTGGCGCACCGCGCCGGCTGGGCGGCGGCCGATATCGTCGGCTTCTATCGCAAGCTGGCGGAGAGCGAGCAGGGCGCGCGGGTATCAGGCGCCTATCCTGCCTACGCGTCGCGCCTCAGCATGGCGCAGGGCATGGCGCGGCTGTTCGGCGAGTAGGCGGCTGAAGTACACCTAGCCGCGCTTGCGTTCGTGCTGCCACAGCACGTCGCTGCCGCCGGCGTAGCGGTTCAACACGCGCGACAACACAAACAGCAGATCCGACAGGCGGTTCACATACTGGCGTGGATGCTCGTGGATGGTTTCCGCCTTGCCCAGCGTGACGATGCTGCGCTCCGCGCGGCGGCACACCGTGCGGCAGACGTGCGCCTGCGCGGCCGCGCGCGAGCCGGCCGGCAGGATGAATTCGGTCAGCGGCGGCAGCGTCGCGTTGTACTTGGCCAGCAACTCGTCCAGGCGCTCGACGTGCGCCTCCTTGATCATCTGGTAGCCGGGAATGCACAGCTCTCCGCCCAGGTCGAACAGGTCGTGCTGGATGGTGACCAGTTCATCGCGCAGGTCGGCCGGCATGTCTTCGCACAGCAGCAGGCCCAGATGCGAATTCAGCTCATCCACCTCGCCGATGGCGATGATGCGGACGCTGTCCTTGTCGGTGCGGCTGCCGTCACCGAGGCCTGTGGTGCCGGCGTCGCCGGTGCGGGTGGCGATTTTAGAAAGTCGGTTGCCCATGTCTTATCCTTGAAGCGCCAGATTGGCGCGGCGCGGGTTGTACGGATCGAATCCTGGCGTGTTCCAGAAATCCTTGAGGCCCATAGTTTCGTACAGCGGCACTTCCTCGTCGTACATCGGAAACAGGCCGGCCAGGAAAATCGTGCGGTCGGGCAGAACGAACTTGATCTGCTCATCGTCCAGGTACTGTGGACGGTAGACGAAACAGGCGTTCATCGCGCTGTCGCCGGACATCGGCTTATCCAGCTTGAACGAGGCCTGGTAGTGGAACGCGCTGTCGTTGAAGAACGATTGCGCGATGTAGGCGGCGGCGCTGCCCCAGCCGCTGTCCCTGGTGTGCAGCGTGAAGCTCAGTTCCGGCTTGCCGTTGGCCCAGGATGGATGCGAGGCGTTGGACAGGCCGGCGGTAACGGCGGTCAGCATGCCGCTGGCCGGGAAATTCTCGAAGTAGTAGACCAGCATGCGCGGCCGGTCGTCCAGCGCCACCTGCGCGATCTTGCCCTGCACGCCGAAGCGTTGTTCCAGCGCCAGGAGCCAGGCCTGTTCAAAATTGTGTTCCATAATCCGCTCAAGAGTAGTGTGTTAGCCGCGCTCCGAAGAATACAACAAATCGGCGGCCGATTTCGCCCTGCGGCGGCGTTTGTGCTTACAATGGTCTCATGAACAACGTTCCCGATCACGGTGCTCGCCGCCAGCAGGTGGCTGCGGCGCTGCAGCATGTGCTGCCGGCGCGCGCGGTGCTGTCGGCGGTGGAGGATACCCGTCCGTACGAATGCGACGGGCTGGCGGCGTATCGCCAGCTGCCGATGGTGGTGGTGCTGCCCGACAGCGAGGCGCAGGTGGCGGCGGTGCTGAAGGTGTGCCGCGAGCTGGGCGTGCCGGTGGTGCCGCGCGGCGCCGGCACCGGCTTGTCCGGCGGTGCGATGCCGGTTGCCGACGGCGTGGTGCTGTCGACCGCGCGCCTCAACCGCATCGTGCGCATGGATGCTTATTCGCGCACGGCGGTGGTGCAGCCCGGCGTGCGCAACCTGGCGATTTCGGAGGCGGCCGCGCAGCATGGCCTGTACTATGCGCCCGACCCGTCGTCGCAGATCGCCTGCACCATAGGCGGCAACGTGGCCGAGAATTCCGGCGGTGTGCACTGTCTCAAGTACGGACTGACCGTGCACAACGTGCTGCGCGTGCGGGTGGTGACGATCGATGGCGACGTGGTGGAGCTGGGCAGCGAGGCGCTGGATGCGCCGGGGCTGGATTTGCTGTCGGTGTTCATCGGCTCCGAAGGCATGCTGGGCATCGTCACCGAAGTGACGGTCAAGCTGGTGCCGAAGCCGGCCACGGCGCGCGTGATCATGGCCTCGTTCGACGAGGTGGTGAAGGGCTGTCACGCCGTCGCCGCGCTGATCGCCGCCGGCATCATTCCGGCGGGGCTGGAGATGATGGACCAGACCTCGTCGCGCATGGTGGAGCCGTTCGTCAAGGCGGGCTACGACACCGAGGCCGCCGCCATCCTGCTGTGCGAGGCCGACGGCACGGTCGAAGAGGTGGAAGAAGAAATCACGCGCATGTCGGCGGTGCTGAACTCGGCGGGCGCGATTGCGATAGCGGTATCGCAGACCGAGGCCGAGCGCTTGAAGTTCTGGTCCGGCCGCAAGAACGCGTTTCCGGCGGCGGGCCGCATCTCGCCGGACTACTACTGCATGGACGGCACCATACCGCGCAAGCGCCTCGGCCAGGTGTTGGCCGGCATCGCGGAAATGGAGGTCAAGTACGGCCTGCGCTGCGCGAATGTGTTTCACGCCGGCGATGGCAACCTGCATCCGCTCATTCTGTTCAACGCCAACATCCCGGACGAGTTCCACCGCGCCGAGGCCTTCGGTGCCGAGATCCTGGCGCTCTGCGTGGCGGTGGGCGGCACCATCACCGGCGAGCATGGTGTCGGCATTGAGAAGATCGATTCGATGTGCGTGCAGTTTTCGCCGGCCGAGCTGGAGGCGTTCTTCTCGGTGAAGCGCAGCTTCGATCCACACGGCCTGCTCAATCCGGACAAGGCGATTCCCACGCTGCACCGCTGCGCGGAATTCGGCAGGATGCGCGTGAGTGGCGGCGCGCTGCCGTTTGCCCATCTGGAGCGATTCTGACGATGACGGCCATCGCAGATTTCGCCGACCGTATCCGCGCCGCCAGCGCCGCAGGTACGCCGTTGCGGCTGCGCGGTGGCGGCACCAAGGATTGGTACGGCCAGGCGCTGCATGGCGAGGTGCTCGATACGCGCGCGTATAGCGGCGTCATTTCCTATGAACCCACGGAGCTGGTGGTCACGGCCCGCTGCGGCACGCCGCTGGCGGAGATCGAGGCGCTGCTGGCGCAGCATCATCAGATGCTGGCGTTCGAGCCGCCGCGTTTCGAGGGGGCCACGATAGGAGGCGTGGTGGCGAGCGCGCTGTCCGGCCCGCGCCGGGCCAGCGCCGGCGCGGTGCGCGACTTCGTGCTCGGTGCGGTGCTGATGGATGGGCGTGGCGAGGTGCTGCGCTTCGGCGGCCAGGTGATGAAGAACGTGGCCGGCTACGACGTTTCGCGCCTGCTGGCAGGATCGCTCGGCACACTGGGGCTGATACTGGAAGTGTCGCTGAAGGTGTTGCCGGCGCCGCTGCGCGAGGCCAGCCTGCGCTTCGAGATGAGCGAAATCGATGCGCTGACGCGGCTCAACGAATGGGCCGGGCAGCCGTTGCCGATTTCCGCCAGCAGCTGGCATCGCGGCGTGCTGTCGCTGCGCCTGTCGGGCGCGCAGGCGGCCGTGCAGGCGGCGCAGCGGCGGCTGGGCGGGGAGGCGCTGGCCGACACCGATGCCGGTGCATTCTGGGCCGCGTTGCGCGACCAGATGCACGGGCATTTCGGCGGCGGTGCGGTGTGGCGCATGTCGCTGCCGTCGCATGCCAGCGCGATCATCCTGCACGGCGAACAGCTGATCGAATGGGGCGGAGCGCAGCGCTGGCTGAAGGTGGACGATGCCGCCGACGCCCACGGCATACGCCGCACGGTGGCGGCAAGCGGCGGCCATGCGACCCTGTTCCGTGGCGGCGACAAGCGCGTGGGCGTGTTCCATCCGCTGGCGCCGGCGGTGGCGCAGATCCATCAGCGCTTGAGGCAGTCGTTCGATCCCGCCGGGATCTTCAATCCGGGGCGCATGTATGCAGACTAAGCTGGCGGACTTCATCAGGCATACGCGCGAGGGCGAGGAGGCCGAGGCGATCCTGCGCGCTTGCGTGCATTGCGGCTTTTGCACGGCAACCTGCCCGACCTATCAGCTGCTGGGCGATGAACTGGATGGCCCACGGGGGCGCATCTATCTGATCAAGCAGGTGCTGGAAGGCGCGCCCGTGACGGCCAGCACGCAGCTGCACCTGGACCGGTGCCTCACCTGCCGCAACTGCGAGACGACCTGTCCGTCCGGCGTCAGGTATGGCCGCCTGGTGGACATCGGGCGCAAAGTAGTGGAGGAGCGCGTGGCGCGCCCGCTGGCGGAGCGCATCAAGCGCAAGGTGCTGATCGAAGGACTGACGCGCAAGAAGGTGTTTGGCGCGGCGCTGTGGGCAGGGCAGGCTTTGCGGCCGCTGCTGTCGCCGACGTTGCAGGACAAGATCCCGCAGCGCCAGCACGCGGGCGCCTGGCCGGCGCGCGAACATGCGCGCAAGATGCTGCTGCTGGATGGCTGCGCGCAGCCGGCCATGGCGCCCAATATCAACGCCGCCACCGCACGCGTGCTGGATGCGCTGGGCGTGCAGCTGGTCGTCGCCCCCAAGGCGGGTTGCTGCGGCGCGCTGCGGCACCACATGAACGAGCAGGAAGCCGCGCTCGATGACATGCGCCGCAACATCGACGCGTGGTGGCCGCACATCGCCGCTACCGACGACGCCGGGCTGACAGGCAGCGCCGCGCAGTTGCCGGGCCACGGCGAAGCGGGGCGGGCGGCAGTGGAAGCGATCATCATGACCGCATCGGGTTGCGGGGCGACAGTGAAGGAATACGGCCATCTGCTGGCGCACGATCCGGCCTACGCCGCCAAGGCCGCGCGCATCTCGGCGCTGACGCGCGACCTCAGTGAAATCATGCCGCAGTTCGAGCAGGAACTGGCGCACCTTGTGCGCAATGACCACGCCGGGCGGGTCGCCTACCATCCTCCCTGCACGCTGCAACACGGCCAGCAGATACGCGGCAAAGTCGAAGGCGTGCTGCGCGCCGCCGGCATCGAGGTTGTGCTGTGCGCGGACAGTCATATGTGCTGCGGCTCGGCCGGCAGCTACTCGCTGCTGCAACCGGAACTATCGCTGCAACTGCGCGACCGCAAGCTGGAAAACCTGCACGCCACCGGCGCCAGCGCCATCGTCTCCGCCAACGTCGGTTGCACCGCGCATCTGCAATCGGGCACCGAAACGCCGGTGCTGCACTGGATAGAACTGATCGACCGCGCCTTACGTTAAAGCCGTTTCGTCATGCAGGCTGACGATGGGCGGCAGCGCGGCCGCAGCCTGCCACACGGGCGCCGTATCGAAGCGCGACACCCACGGCAGCACCTCGTCGGCCGGCATCGGCCGCGCAATGCCATAACCCTGCACCAGATCGCAGCCGAGCCGCATCAGCATCGCGCCATGCTCGATGGTTTCCACGCCCTCGGCAATCACGCCCAGCCCGAACGAACGCGCCAGCCCGATCACCGCGCTGACCAGGTGCAGATCATCCCGGTCCACCAGCATATTGCGCACGAAGCTCTGGTCGATCTTCAGCACATCGGCCGGCAAACGCTTCAGGTAGGACATCGACGAATAGCCGGTGCCGAAATCGTCCAGCGCAAAACTGATGCCCAGCGCCTGGCAATCGAGCATGATGCTGCGCACATGCGCGATATCGCTCAGCGCCGACGACTCCAGGATCTCCAGCTCCAGCATATGCGGCGGCACCTCCGGGAACTCGGCCAGGATCGCGGTCAGCCGCTCGACGAAATCGTGGCGCTGGAAATGGCGCGCCGCGATGTTCACGCTGATCACCCAATCGGCATCGAAGCCGCGCCACGACGCCAGCTGGCGCAGCGCCTCGCGCAGCACCCACTCGCCGATATCGACAATCACATCGGTATGCTCGACGATGGGCAGGAAGTCCATCGGCCCCACCACGCCGCGCGCCGGATGGTTCCAGCGCAGCAGCGCCTCCATGCCGACAATGCGGCCCTTGCGCATATCCAGCTTGGGCTGGTAGTACAGCAGCAGCTCATTGGCGCGCACCGCGTTGCGCACCTCGGTGCGGCGGTTGTGGTGCGTGCGCACCTGCTCATCGAGGTCGGCGTCGAAGAAGTGATGGCGGTTGCGGCCCGTGATCTTGGCCTGGTACAGCGCCTGATCCGCGTGCCGCAGCAGGCTGTCGGCGCTGATGTCGTTGCCGGTGTAGACCGCGATGCCGACACTGGCCGACATGCTGACCGCCTTGCCGTCGGCGGCGTAGTCGCGCGCCAGTGCCGCCATCAGCTTGCTCATCGCGTATTCGATGGCGGCGCGGTCGTTCAGCTCCGGCAGCAGCAGCACGAATTCGTCGCCGCCCAGGCGCGCCACGTAGTGGCGCTGGCCGGCAAAGTCGTGCAGGCGGCTGGCCGCCTGTTTCAGAATCTCGTCGCCCACCGCCTGGCCCATGGCCTGGTTGACGTGCTGGAAATGATCCAGGTCGAACAGGCATACCGCCAGCAGATAGTTATGCTCGCGCGCGCGCAGCATCTCCTGCTCGAAGCGCAGCGCCAGCGCCGCGCGGTTCGGCAGGCCGGTGAGGATATCGTGATTGCTCTGCCACGAAATCTGCTGCATCAGCTGGCGGCGCTCGGTCACGTCGCGGAACACCAGCACCGAGCCTTGCACCTCGCCCTGCGGCGTGCGGATGGCGTTGGCCGTGTATTCCACGGTGCAGGTCCGGCCCTGCGCGTCGCGCAGGCTCTGGTTGCCCACCTTGACCACCTCGCCGCCGGCGTAAATCTGCTTCATGGTTTTCAGCAGCGAATGCTGGCCGAAATTATTCGCCAGCACAAACACGTGGTGCAGCTCCATGCCGCGCGCGCGCGATTCCGGCCAGCCGGTCAGCTGCTGCGCCACTTCGTTGATGGTGTCGATCCTGCCGTTCAAATCGGTGGTGATGACGGCGTCGCCGATCGACGCCAGCGTCACCTCGATGCGGTCCTTCTCGACCTGCAGCTGCTGCTGCGCCAGCACGGTGCGCGCCAGCTGCGCGCTCAGGTCGCTCTGGCTCTGCTGCAGCTTGTGCAGCAGCGCCTGCACCCGCTGCGCCATATTGTTGAAGGTGGTGGCCAGCATGCGCGCTTCCAGCGTGCCGCCGACCGGCAGCCGCACGCCGTGCTCGCCGGCCTGGAAGCGGTTGGTGGCGTCGGCCAGGCGGCGCAGCATGCGCTTGTTGGCGAAGATGATCAGGCCCAGCAGCGTGTAGATGATGCCGACGTTGACCGCCGAGATCACCGCCTGCTGGTGCACATTGCGCCACATGCCGTTCAGCGGCAGCACCGGATCAAAGCTCAGCGCCAGCGTGGCCTGGTCGAGCGCGACGGTGCGCTGCATGGCGCCGACCGGCGCCAGGCGCGCGAACCAGGCAGGATATTGCGGCGCGACGGGCTGGCTGCGCCGCGCTTCCAGCTGGCCGCCGGCGTAATCGAGGCGCGCGACGCGCAGGTCGCCGTTCAGCAGCAGCGCGCCGGACAGGGCGGCGTCGAGGCTGGCGCGGTCCGGCGCGGCCAGCAGCGGCAGCATGGTCTTTTGCAAATGCGCGGCCAGCTCGCCGGCATCGTGCTGATAGCGGGCGTTGGCATAGGCGGTCTCGGACTCCAGCAGCAGGTGATACCGCACCCCCACCACCATCGCGATAATCACGAAGATGGGCACAAACAGCCTGGAGTACATTCCCATCCGCAGCCAAGGCGACAGAATTTTTCCGATGAAGGACATAACGACTGATTCGACAGGAAACGACTGAGTCCATTATTACTGAAAAGTCAACCACTGACACGTTTTTCGGAAAACGTTTTCAGTATTTAACTCTTGTACTGGACATTCTGTTGTCGGAATTACTCAGCCAATAGCTTTTCGATATCTGCCATCAATTCCTCCGGCTTGGTGGCCGGGGCGTAGCGGTTGTAGACGGTGCCGTCCTTGCGGATCAGGAACTTGGTGAAATTCCATTTGATGCCCTCGGTGCCGAGGATGCCCGGGGCGTCCTTCTTCAGCTTCTGGAACAGCGGATGAGCGTGGTCGCCGTTGACGTCGATCTTGGCGAACAGCGGGAAGGTGACGCCGTAGTTCTTCTCGCAGAAGGCGCCGATCTCGCCGGCGTCGCCCGGCTCCTGCGCGCCGAACTGGTTGCACGGGAAGCCCAGCACCTCGACGCCGCGCGCCTTGAACTGCTGGTAGACCGCCTCCAGGCCCTTGTACTGCGGCGTGAAGCCGCACTTGCTGGCGGTGTTGACGATCAGCAGCACCTTGCCCTTGTACTGGCCGAGGCTGACCGGTTCGCCGTTCAGGCTGTCGGCGGTGATATCGAAGATAGTGCTCATTAAATGATTCCCAAATGTTCGGTGCCGGCGGACAGGTCGCGGTTTTTCGCGGCCTTGCCGTCCAGCTTGATGGCCAGGCGCAGGTCGTTCACCGAGTCGGCGTTGCGCAGCGCGTCCTCGTAGCTAATCAGGTCGGCCTCGTGCAGGTCGAACAGCGACTGGTCGAAGGTCTGCATGCCGAGTTCGCGCGATTTCTTCATCAGCTCCTTGATCTCGTGCACCTGGCCCTTGAAGATCAGGTCCGAGATCAGCGGCGAGTTGAGCAGGATCTCGATGGCCGCCACGCGGCCCTGGCCGTCTTTTTTCGGAATCAGGCGCTGCGAAATCATGCCCTTGAGGTTGAGCGACAAATCCATCAGCAACTGCTGGCGGCGCTCCTCGGGGAAGAAATTGACGATGCGGTCGAGCGCCTGGTTGGCGCTGTTGGCGTGCAAGGTGGCCAGGCACAGGTGGCCGGTCTCGGCGAAGGCGATCGCGTGGTCCATGGTCGCGCGGTCGCGGATCTCGCCGATCTGGATCACGTCCGGCGCCTGGCGCAGCGTGTTCTTCAGCGCGGTTTCCCAATCGTCGGTATCGACGCCGACCTCGCGCTGGGTGACGATGCAGTTCTTGTGCGGATGGACGAACTCGACCGGGTCCTCGATGGTGATGATGTGGCCGTGGCTATGTTCGTTGCGGTAGCCGACCATGGCCGCCAGCGTGGTCGACTTGCCGGAGCCGGTGGCGCCGACCATGATCACCAGGCCGCGCTTGGCCATCACCACCTCCTGCAGCACCGGGGGCAGGCCGAGCTGGTCGAGCTGCGGGATTTCCGCGGTGATGGTCCGCAGCACCATGCCGACCGAACTCATCTGCACAAACGCCGACACGCGGAAGCGGCCGATATCGCCGGGGCTGATGGCGAAATTGGCCTCCTTGGTCAGCTCGAAGCTGGCGGCCTGCTTATCGCTCATGATGGCGCGCGCCAGTTCCAGCGTATGGGCGGCGGTCAGCGGCTGCGGCGACAGCGGCGTCATCTTGCCATCGATCTTCACGGCCGGCGGGAAGCCGGCGGTAATGAACAGATCCGAGCCCTTCCGGGCCAGCATCAGGCGCAGCAAGTCGAACATGAATTTAGAAGCCTGATCGCGTTCCATCATAAATCCTTAATACGAGCCCATCATTCGGGGTCAGGTCTGACATTGGTACATGAGCCCGTGTGCGAATGTCAGACCTGACCCCCGGGGTTGCCCCCGGGTTAGCCGGGGAAGTTGTCGGGGGTTTTGGCGGCGCTGCGGGCGGTGGCGGCGCTGATGACGTTGCGGCGCACCAGGTCCGTCAGGTTCTGGTCCAGCGTTTGCATGCCGACCCCGCTGCCGGTCTGGATCGCCGAGTACATCTGCGCGACCTTGGCTTCGCGGATCAGGTTGCGGATCGCCGGCGTCGCTACCATGATTTCGTGCGCGGCCACGCGGCCGGCGCCGTCCTTGGTTTTCAGCAGCGTCTGCGAGATCACCGCTTGCAGCGATTCCGACAGCATCGCCCGCACCATTTCCTTTTCGTCGGCCGGGAAGACGTCGACGATGCGGTCGATGGTCTTGGCCGCCGACGAGGTGTGCAGCGTGCCGAACACCAGGTGGCCGGTCTCGGCCGCCGACAAGGCCAGGCGGATGGTTTCCAGGTCGCGCAGCTCGCCGACCAGGATGGCGTCCGGGTCTTCCCGCAGCGCCGAACGCAGCGCGTTGTTGAACGACAGCGTGTGCGGCCCGACTTCGCGCTGGTTGATCAGGCATTTCTTCGATTCGTGGACGAACTCGATCGGGTCTTCGATCGTCAGGATGTGGCCGTATTCGTTTTCGTTGAGGTGGTTGACCATCGCCGCCAGCGTGGTCGATTTGCCGGAGCCGGTCGGGCCGGTCACCAGCACCAGGCCGCGCGGCTTGAGCGCGAACTCGGCGAAGATTTTCGGCGCGTTCAGTTCTTCCAGGCTGAGGATTTTCGACGGGATGGTGCGCAGCACCGCCGAGGCGCCGCGCTCCTGGTTGTAGGCGTTGACGCGGAAGCGCGCCAGGCCGGGGATGGCGAACGAGAAGTCGATCTCCAGCATTTCCTCGTAGAGCTTGCGCTGGCTGTCGTTCATGATGTCGTAGATCATGCCGTGCACGTCCTTGTGCTCCAGCGGCGGCAGGTTGATGCGCCGCACGTCGCCGTGCACCCGTATCATCGGCGGCAGGCCGGCCGACAGGTGCAGGTCCGAGGCCTTGTTCTTGACCGAGAATGCGAGTAGTTCTGCGATGTCCATTTATAATCCCTGTGCCCAGAAGTATATGTGGCCTGTTATAACCACCCTTACTCGATGATTATGTCCCTGATCCGCCAGAACTTGCAAGCCATCACCGCGACAATTATTGCCGCTACCCAAGAATCGGGCCGCGCGCCGGACGCGGTGCAACTGTTGGCCGTGTCCAAGACCTTCGGGCCGGAGGCGGTGCTGGCGGCGGTGGCGGCGGGGCAGCGCGCGTTCGGCGAAAACTATCTGCAAGAAGCGCTGGACAAGATCCGCGCCGTGCAGGCGGCCGGCGCGCCGGACCTGGCGTGGCATTTCATCGGGCCGATCCAGAGTAACAAGACGCGCCCGATCGCCGAGCATTTCGCCTGGGTCCATACGGTGGAACGCGAGAAGATCGCGCAGCGCTTGTCCGAGCAGCGCCCGGCCGGCATGGCGCCGTTGCAGATCTGCCTGCAAGTGAATATCAGCGGCGAAGCCAGCAAGAGCGGCGTCGCCCCGGAAGACGTGGCGGCGCTGGCCCACAAGGTCGCCGCGCTGCCGAACCTGACGTTGCGCGGCCTGATGGCGATCCCGGAGCCGGCCGACGAGTTTGCGCAGCAGCGCGCGGCGTTCGCCCGCCTGCGCGTGTTGTACGAGCAGCTGCGCGCCGACGGGCTGGCGCTCGATACGCTGTCGATGGGCATGTCGGCCGACATGCGCGCGGCGATCGTCGAGGGCGCCACCATCGTGCGCGTCGGCAGCGCGATTTTTGGCGCACGACACTACAACAAGGCTTGAAGACATGAACATTGCATTTATCGGCGGCGGCAATATGGCCGCCGCGCTGATCGCCGGGCTGGCCAATAAGCTGACGGCCGGCGCCCATCTCCACGTGGTCGACCCGAATGCGCAAGCGCTGGCGCGCCTGCAGCAACAATACGGCGTGACCACGGCCGCCGCGGCCGATGCCAGGGTGGCCGCGGCCGACGCCATTGTGCTGGCGGTCAAGCCGCAAAGCATGCGCGAGGTGGCGGCGCAGTTGCTGCCGTTCATCGATACCGCGCGCAAGCCGCTAATCGTGTCGATCGCGGCCGGCATCCGCGGCGCCGACCTGTCGCGCTGGCTCGGCGGCTACGGCGCCATCGTGCGCTGCATGCCGAATACGCCGGCGCTGATCGGCAAGGGCATCACCGGCATGGTCGCCATGCCGGGCGTGGACGCGGCCCAGCGCGAGGCCGCCGACGCTATCCTGCGCGCGGTCGGCCCCACCGTGTGGCTCGATGACGAGGGCAAGATCGATGCCGTGACGGCGGTGTCCGGCAGCGGACCGGCCTATGTGTTTTATTTCATCGAGGCGATGCAGCAGGCTGCCGAGGAAATGGGCCTCAGCGCCGAGCAGGGCAGGCAGCTGGCGCTGGCCACCTTCACCGGCGCGGCGCAACTGGCGCAGCAGTCGAGCGAGCCGGTGGCGCTGCTGCGTGAGCGCGTCACCTCCAAGGGCGGCACCACCTACGCCGCGCTGACCAGCATGGAGGCCGACGGCGTCAAGGCGGCCATCATCGCCGCCATGCGGGCGGCCGCCGCGCGCGGCAAGGAACTCGGCGACGAGCTGGGGGCGGCATAGCGCGCCGCCCACCGCGGCGGCAGGCTTATTTGCGTGAAATCAGCACGCCCAGCAGCAGGCCCACGGTGGCGCCGATGGTGACGGCTTTCCATGGGTTGTCGTGGACATAGGTGTCGACGTTTTGCGCCGCTTCGCGGCTGTGGGCCAGGATGCTGTCTTCCAGCTTGCGCAGGTCGCTGATGGCGGTGCGCAGCGTGTCGTCAAAGCGGGCGCGCGCTTCGGAGGCGGCTTCGCTGACGTCGTCCGCGCTTTCTTCCAGCCATTTTTCCGCGTCGTTGATGGAAGTTCTCAGGCCGTCGACCAGCTTGTCGCGGGTGTTGGCGATGGCGGCTTGGGTGTCGGCGATATCGGTTTGGCTCATGGTGACCTCGTCTATGTTTGTCGGTTGAAACGACAGTATCGGCGAAGTCCCCATTTTTTTGGCGCGCAATTGCGCCGGCTTGATCTAGCGCAGCGCGTAATCGAGCGCCACGCCGGCAAACACCACGCCGCCGAGCCAGTTGTTGTGGCGGAAGGCGTAGAAGCACGGATCGCGCTCGCGGTTGCGGATCAGCGTGTAGTGGTAGCAGGCCATGCCGGCCGCCACCGCCAGCCCCGCGACGAACCACAGCCGCAGGCCCATCTGCCAGCCGCACACCAGCAAGATCGCCAGGTGCATGGCGTAGCAGAACATGATGATGGCCACGTCATAGCGGCCGAAGGTGATGGCCGAGGTCTTGATGCCGATCTTCAGGTCGTCGTCGCGGTCGACCATGGCGTATTCGGTGTCGTAGGCCAGGGTCCAGAACACATTGCCGATCAGCAGCAGCCAGGCCACCGGCGGCACCTGGTTCTGGATGGCGGCAAACGCCATCGGGATGCCGAAGCCGAAGGCGATGCCGAGGTAGGCCTGCGGGATGGCAAAGAAGCGCTTGAAGTAGGGATAGGTGCCGGCCAGCACCACCGCCACCACCGACAGCTGCTTGGTCAGCGCGTTCAGCGGCAGGATCAGGCAGAAAGCGACCAGGGTCAGCACCACGGCGATCGCCACCGCCTCCTTGCCGCTGACGCGGCCGCTGGTGATCGGGCGGTTGACGGTGCGCTTGACGAATTTGTCGATGTCCTGGTCGGCGTAGTCGTTGATGGCGCAGCCGGCCGAGCGCATCAGGAAGGTGCCGAGGATGAAGATGGCCAGCAACTGCCAGTCCGGCACGCCGCCGGCGGCGATCCACATCGCGTACAAGGTCGGCCATAGCAGCAGCACGGTGCCGATCGGTTTGTCCATGCGGATCAGACGAAGGTAGAGCGCCAGCTTGGTCATAGGTCGTTTCGGGATACAGGAAAGCGGTGATTATCGCAAATCCTGGGCCCGGACGTCACTGCTCGGCGCAGAGGGTGGTAATGCCGGGCAGGTTGCACGATGCCACCACCTCGCACACGGCGTCGATGGCCGCCTTGCGGGTGAAGCTTTTACGCCACACGATGACCACGCGGCGCGACGGCGCCGGCTCGTCGAACGGACGGAATTGCAGCATGCCATCCTTGGCATTGAGGTCCGGCACCGAGGCGCGCGGCAGCACGGTCAGGCCGATGCCGCTGGCCACCATGTGGCGGATGGTTTCCAGCGATGAACCCTCGAAGGTGCGCTGCATGCCGTTGCCCGGCGCCGAGAAGCGCGCCATCTCGGGACAGACTTCCAGCACCTGGTCGCGGAAGCAGTGGCCGTTACCGAGCAACAGCATGTTCTCGGTCTTGAGGTCGTCGGCGGGAATGCTCTTGCGCTTGGTCCAAGGATGGGCCGATGGCATCGCCACCACGAACGGCTCGTCATACAACACTTGCATGGCCATACCGTGTTCCGGCAGCGGCAGCGCCATGATGGCGGCGTCCAGCTCGCCCTGGCGCAGCATTTCCAGCAGCTTGACGGTGAAGTTCTCCTGCAGGATCAAGGGCATCTGCGGCACCTTGTCGATCATGCCCTTGACCAGCGGCGGCAGCAGGTAGGGGCCGATGGTGTAGATCACGCCCAGGCGCAGCGGGCCGGCCAGCGGGTCCTTGTTCTGCTTGGCCAGCTCCTTGATGGCGGCGGTCTGTTCGAGCACGCGCTCGGCCTGGGCGACGATTTGCGCGCCCAGCGGCGTGACCGAGATTTCGGCGCCGCCCCGTTCAAACAGCACCACGCCGAGTTCATCTTCGAGTTTCTTAATGGCGACCGAGAGCGTCGGCTGGGCGACGTAACAAGCCTCGGCCGCGTGTCCGAAGTGCTTCGCCCTTGCAACGGCGACAATGTATTTCAGTTCGGTCAGTGTCATGAATGTATTTGAACACAGGCGATGCAGGGATGCAATAATGGAACGCCAAGTTGGGCTATTGTAGCCGAACATGACGCAGCGTAAGCCGGACCGGCATGTATGTCCTCCGCCACAAGCACTGTGCTGCGCGAACTTTATAATAGCGGTTTTACCGGCTGCGACGCAGCGCCCCCAACTGAAGAACTCACCATGCCCGAATTTGAAGACAAGATCTGTACCCGAGACCAACTGGCGGCGCGCGTCGCCGCGCTGCCCAAGCCGGTGGTGCTGACCAACGGCGTATTCGACATCCTGCACCGCGGCCACGTCACCTACCTGGCGCAGGCGCGCGCGCTGGGCGCCGCGCTGGTGGTGGCGGCCAACACCGACGCCTCGGTCAAGCGCCTGGGCAAGGGCGACGACCGCCCGCTCAACACCTGCGCCGACCGCATGGCGGTGCTGGCCGCGCTGGAATCGGTGAGCCTGGTGGTGGACTTCGACGAAGACACGGCGCTGGAAGTGGTGCGGCAGGCGCGTCCGGAAATCTACGCCAAGGGCGGCGACTACCAGATGGACGCGATTCCCGAAGGCCAGGCGGTGATCGCCTACGGCGGCCAGGCGGTCGCCATCGACTTCGAGCACGACCGTTCGACCACCAAACTGCTGACCAGGGTGCGCGCTTTCAAATGAGGATCATCCTGATCCTGGTGGCGGTGCTGGCCTTCCTGCTGGCGCTGTGGGGCCCGCCGCTGATGGTGGCGCGCCACTACTGGCTGCGCGGCAATCCGTGGGCCTTCCGCAACCTGCGTTTCGTGCTGCCGGCGCAGCTGCTGGCGGCGGTGGTGCTGGCGTTTGCCGCCGAGGTGCATGGCATGCCGAATCCGGCCGCGGTGATGGCCGGCTGCACCATCCTGGTCGGGCTATTGGGGGCAGGCCTGCTGGCGCTGCTGGCCAGCTGGGCGGCCCGCCGCTAACCGTCATTCCCGCGCAGGCGGGAATCCATAGGCCGCGTGAATGCACGCTCAGCATGGATTCCCGCCTGCGCGGGAATGACGATTGGCGTACACTGGCACGATGACTTCCACCGAAATCGATCTGCGCAGCTACCACGTTCCGTTCTCGGACGCGCACGATTTTGCCCAGATGGTGCTGCCGTTGCGCGGCAAGCTGACGCTGGATATCAACGGCCAAGGCGCCGTGCTGCATCCGCTGCGCGCCGCCTTCATCGCGCCGGGGCTGGTGCACACGCAGTTCTCCGATCAGTCCAACGCCTCGCTGATCCTCGACTTCGACCTCGACGCCGTAGCGCCGGAGACAGCCGGCCTGCTGGCGCAACGGCCGTTCACCCCGGTCAATCCCGCCGCCGCCAAGCTGATCGACTTCATGGGCCTGCTGCAAGCGCAGGGCGCCGCCAGCGCCGGCGTGCTGGCCCACTGGACGCCGCTGCTGCTGGAGTCGCTGACCAGCCAGCCGGTCCGGCCAGCCTCGCGCTTGCAAGCGGCGCTGAGCCGTTTTGAGGCACAGCCCGGCCATCCCTGGAATACCGCCCGCATGGCCGAGGTCGCCTGCCTGAGCGTCAGCCGCCTGCACCGCGTGTTCCGCGAGGAACTGGACACGACGCCGCAAGCCTGGCTGGGCGCGATGCGGCTGCGCTACGTCTGCCGCCTGCTGGCCGGATCGTCGCTGCCCATCGCGCAACTGGCCACGCAGGCCGGTTACGCCGACCAGAGCGCGCTGACGCACGCCATGCGGCGCGCGCTCGAGACCACGCCGCTGGCCTACCGGCAGCAGAATCAGACAAAAATCCGCTAGTTCCGCACAATCCGCGCCGCGAGCGCGCCGCCACAATGGGCCTTGAAAGGAGGGTCTATGTGGTATGGGATTTTATGTGGCGTCGCGGCCGGCGCTTTCTGGGGCACGATTTTTGTCATGCCGCGCTGGCTGGCGGACTTCTCGCCGCTGGAGCTGGCGCTGGGACGCTACCTGGCGTACGGATTGATCACTCTGCTGCTGCTGGCGCCGCGCCTGGGCGGCCTGCTGCGCCGGCTCACGCGCGACGACTGCAAGGTGCTGCTGCGGCACGCGCTGGCCGGCAACCTGGTCTACTACCTGCTGCTGTCGACCGGCGTGCAACTGGCGGGCGTGGCGGCGGCCTCGCTGATCATTGGCCTGCTGCCATTGAGCGTGACCTTGCTGGGACGGCGCGACCACGGCGCCTTGCCGCTGCGTCAGCTGGCGTGGCCGCTGGCGCTGGTGGCGGCGGGCATCGTCTGCATCAACGTCGATGTGTTCTCGCACGCCGGCGACCACGGCCAGCCATGGCCGGTGGTGGCGCTGGGCATGTTGTGCGCGTCCGGCGCGCTGCTGTGCTGGACGTGGTACGCAGTGGACAACGCGCGCTTCCTCAAGCGCAATCCGCACTACAGCGGCGCCGAATGGTCGGGGCTGTACGGACTCAGCACCGGCATCGTCGCGCTGGCGATGGCGCTGGCCGTGTATGCGTTCGGCGCCGCAGGCGGGCCGGGCGGGGATGGCGTCGCGCGCGACTGGCTGCGCTTCTGGAGCGTGGTGACGCTGGTGGCGCTGGGCGCGTCGGTGATCGGCAATCAGCTATGGAATATCGCCAGCCGGCGCGTGCCGGTGACGCTGTCCGGCCAGTTGCTGCTGTTCGAAATCCTGTTCGGCCTGCTGTACGGCTTTATCTACCTGCGTCAGACGCCGCGCCCGCTGGAGCTGATGGCGATTGTGCTGCTAACCGCCGGCGTGGCCGGTGCGGTGTGGGTGCACGCGCGTCCGCCGTCCGGCGCGCTTCAGGCGCCGCCGGCGTAGCCGTTCTGGCGCCAGGCTTCGAACACCACCACCGCCACCGTGTTGGACAGATTCATGCTGCGGTTGTCGGGGCGCATCGGCAGGCGGATACGTTGCGCTTGCGGGAAACTTTCACGCAGCGCCGGCGGCAGGCCGGCGGTTTCCGAGCCGAACACGAATACGTCGCCCGGCTGGAACCGGCATTGCGCGAACGGCGACGAGCCGTGCGTGGTCATGGCGTACATGCGCGCCGGATCGGGCTGGGTGTCGGCCACGAAGGCTTCCCAGTCCTTGTGGACTTTCATGCGCGCGTATTCGTGGTAGTCGAGGCCGGCGCGCTTGAGCTTGGCGTCTTCCAGCGGGAAGCCGAGCGGTTCGATCAGGTGCAACTGGGCGCCGGTGTTGGCGCACAGGCGGATGACATTGCCGGTGTTCGGCGGAATTTCTGGGTGGACCAGGACGACGTGGAACATTTTTCTTCCTTCTTAAAATCAATGCGGCGGCGTGCGGGCGAAGACGTAGTTGCTCACCCGCGCGGCGCCGTGGCGCTTGAGCGTTGCCGCCAGTTCGTTCAGTGTGCGGCCGCTGGTCATGACGTCGTCGACGACGCCGATGTGGCGGCCTGCCACCAGGGCGGCGTCCGGGATCGCGAAGGCGCCGGCGATGTTGGCCTGGCGTTCGGCGGGCGTGACGCTGCTCTGGGCGGCGGTTTCGTGTACCCGGTGCACCAGCCGGGCCGCCAGCGCGATGCCCAGCCCGCGCGCCAGTGGCCGGGCGATTTCCAGCGCCTGATTGTAGCCGCGCTCGGCCAGCCTGCGCGGGCCCAGCGGGACCGGGCAGAGCAGGGCTGGCACGGCCGCGCTGTCCGGGCGCCGCGCCGCTTCGCGCAGCACCGCGTCCCGCAGCAGCCGCGCGCACAGCGGCGCCAGCGCCAGCCGATGGCCGAATTTCAATTGCAGCACCAACTGGTCGACCGGCAGCACGTAGTCGGCCGCGACCAGCGTGCGGTCGAAGGCCGGCGGCTGGTGCAGGCAGGCGCCGCACAGCAGCGCGTCCTGCACGATGCCGCTGCCAAGCGCCGCGCTGTCCAAGGCGTCGGCCGCCGTCGCGCCGCGCAGCGGGTTGGCGCAGCAGGCGCAGCGGGGGATGGCGGCTGCGGGGCCGAAGAACTGCGCCTCGCAGCCGGGGCAGAGCGCGCCGTCGCTGTCGCCGCCGCACAGGGCGCAGGCGTTCGGCAGCAGCCGGTTCAGCAGCGGGGCCAGCAGCCGGAGCCGCCAGCGATCCGCCAGCCGATGCAGCAAAGCGGCGCCGCCGCGGTCCGCCGGAATCTTGCCATCCATGCCACGCCTCCACTGTGAAAACCTCACCGGCCTCCGTCGCGTATGCGTTCAACCATGTACACTGCCGACATTATCGCATTACAACGACCTATCACCATGCAAGTCCCTGCTAATCCGCCCAAACTGAGCGCGCCGATCGACCTGGAGCGCGTCCGCAAGCTGTTTTCGCGTCCCGAGCGTATCGCCGCCGCCGATTTTCTGCGTCGGGAAATATCATCGCGCATGTTCGATCGCCTGGAATTGATTAAAATAGCGCCTTCGCGCGTATTGGACGCCGGTTGCGGAACCGGCGCCGATCTGCCCTTGTTGCAAAAATCGTATCCCACCGCCCAGATCCTGGGCCTGGACGCCGCCGAAGCCATGCTGCACGCCGCGCAGGGACCGGGCGCCAGGCAATCGTCACTGAATCAGTTGCTGAGCAAGCTGCTGCCGTCGAAAAGCGGCGTCGACCTGCTATGCGGCGATTTTGCCGATTTGCCGCTGGGACCGAACTCTTTGGATCTGGTGTGGTCGAATCTGGCGCTGCACTGGCATCCGCAGCCGGACCGCGTGTTTGCCGAGTGGCGCCGCGTGCTGCGTGTGAACAGCCTGCTGATGTTTTCGACCTTCGGCCCGGATTCGCTGCGCGAACTGCGCGCCGCTTTTGCCGAGGCCGACCTGGCGCCGCACGTGCTGCCCTTCGTCGACATGCACGATTTTGGCGATCAACTGGTCGAAGCCGGTTTTTCGACGCCGGTGCTGGACATGGAAACCATCACGGTAACCTACGATACGGCGCAAGCGTTGTTGTCCGACGTGCGCGCGCTGGGCGGCAATCCGCTCACCACGCTGCGCCGCAGCATGATGGGCAAGGCGGCCTGGCAACGCATGCTGGAGACGCTGGAGCGCGGCCGCCGCAGCGACGGCAAGCTGGGGCTGACCTTGAAGTTATCTACGGCCACGCCTTCCGGCCGGCGCCGAAGCTCACTTCCAAGGGCGAAGCGATCATCCGTTTCGAGCCGCCGCGCAAGCCGCGCTGAAGGCGGGGTTCATGTTGCCTTGCGGCGTAAAGCTGGGGGGCAACAACAATAGTTTATTGCTTGATGTGCCACGTTTTTGTTCTATATAATCAATCACTAACTTTGCCACCATGGCAAACACGGGTTACATCGAGCACGAACGAGCAGTTGCATTAAGCAGAAATCGCGCGCCGGACCATGCCGGCGCGGCGTTGTTGTTTAAGGAGCGTCGCCGGTTCAGTTCACCGATTGCCGGTAAGACGTTAAAAAATATTTTAATTTCTTGGGCAGTTGGGGAAAACATGACATATGCGAAGCGACTTCAAGCGTTGATGCTGGGGCTGGCCATGCTGGCCGCCGGCATGCCAACGTGGGCAGCTGACACCGCAACAGGGACCTACACCGCCGCGACTGGCGGCACCGGCGGGCCCACCGACCGTGCATTGAACCTGCAGCCGCCCGCCACCGAAATCGCTTCCCAAGTCTACGACCTGCACAACTGGATGATGGCGGTGTGCCTGGTCATCTTCGTCGCCGTGTTCGGCGTGATGTTTTATTCCATCTTCAAGCACCGCAAGTCGCTCGGCCACAAGCCGGCCACCTTCCACGAATCCACCGCCGTCGAGGTGGCCTGGACCATCGTGCCCTTCCTGATCGTCATCGGCATGGCGCTGCCGGCCACCCGCACCGTGGTCGGCATGAAGGACACCTCCAACGCCGACATCACCATCAAGGTCACCGGCATGCAGTGGAAGTGGGGCTACGACTACCTGAAGGGCGAGGGCGAGGGCATCAGCTTCCTGTCCAACCTGTCGACGCCGCGTTCGCAGGTGGGCGCGCCGGGCTTCCAGCCGACCGAGGCGCGCGGCGACAACTACCTGATGGAAGTCGATAACGAGGTGGTGGTGCCGGTCAAGCGCAAGATCCGCCTGATCACCACCGCAAACGACGTCATCCACTCGTGGTCGATCCCGGCCTTCGCCGTCAAGCAGGACGCGATTCCCGGCTTCGTGCGCGACACCTGGTTCAAGTCCGAACACACCGGCACCTTCCGCGGCTACTGCTCGGAACTGTGCGGCAAGGAGCACGCCTTCATGCCGATCGTGGTGCGCGTGGTGACCGATGAGGAATACACCGCCTGGGTCAATGCCAAGAAGAAAGAAATGGCCGCGCTGGCCGACGATCCGACCAAGACCTGGACCCTCGACGAGCTGAAAACCAAGGGCGAGAAAGTCTACGCCGCCAACTGCGTGGCCTGCCACCAGGCCAACGGCCGCGGCACGCCGGGCATGTTCGCGCCGCTGGACGGCTCGGCAGTGGTCAACGGGCCTAAGGGTGAACAAATCAACGTGCTGCTGCACGGTAAGAAGAGTGGGAAATATCCTACCGAGATGCCTGGCTGGAAACAACTGTCGGATACGGATATCGCGGCTGTCATCACCTACACCCGCAATAGCTGGACGAACAAAGCCGCCGAAAACATCGTTCAACCAGCCGAAATCGTGGCTGCACGTAAGTAATCAGGAGCATTACAGATGAGCACTACTACTTTGGATCACGGCCACGATCATGATCACGCGCACGACCATCCGCATGGCGCCGCGCGCTGGCTGTTCGCCACCAACCACAAGGATATCGGCACGCTATACCTGTGGTTCTCGTTCACCATGCTGCTGTCCGGCGGCGTGCTGGCGCTGATGATACGCACCGAGCTGTTCAAGCCCGGCCTGCAATTCTTCCAGCCCGAGTTCTTCAACCAGCTGACCACCATGCACGGCCTGGTGATGGTGTTCGGCGCCATCATGCCGGCCTTCGTCGGCTTCGCCAACTGGATGATTCCGCTGCAGATCGGCGCCTCCGACATGGCGTTCGCGCGCATGAACAACTTCTCGTTCTGGCTGCTGCCGCCGGCGGCGATCCTGCTGGCCACCTCGTTCCTGGTGCCGGGCGGCGCCACCGCCGCCGGCTGGACGCTGTACGCGCCGCTGTCGACGCAAATGGGGCCGGGCATGGACATGGCGATCTTCGCCATGCACCTGATGGGCGCGTCGTCGATCATGGGCTCGATCAACATCATCGTCACCATCCTCAATATGCGCGCGCCCGGCATGACGCTGATGAAGATGCCGATGTTCTGCTGGACCTGGCTGATCACCGCCTACCTGCTGATCGCCGTGATGCCGGTGCTGGCCGGCGCCATCACCATGACGCTGACCGACCGCCACTTCGGCACCACCTTCTTCAACGCGGCCGCCGGCGGCGACCCGGTGATGTACCAGCACATCTTCTGGTTCTTCGGCCACCCGGAGGTGTACATCATGATCCTGCCGGCGTTCGGCATCGTCTCGCAGATCCTGCCGGCGTTCGCCCGCAAGCAGCTGTTCGGCTACGCCTCGATGGTGTACGCCACCGCTTCGATCGCCATCCTGTCGTTCATCGTCTGGGCGCACCACATGTTTACCACCGGCATGCCGGTGACCTCGCAGCTGTTCTTCATGTACGCCACCATGCTGATCGCGGTGCCGACCGGCGTCAAGGTGTTCAACTGGATCGCCACCATGTGGCGCGGCTCGATGACGTTTGAAACGCCGATGCTGTTCGCGGTCGGCTTCATCTTCGTGTTCACCATCGGCGGCTTCACCGGCCTGATCCTGGCGGTGACGCCGATCGACATCCAGCTGCAGGACACCTACTACGTGGTGGCGCACTTCCACTACGTGCTGGTGGCCGGCTCGCTGTTCGCGCTGTTTGCCGGCTTCTACTACTGGGCGCCGAAGTGGACCGGCCACATGTACAACGAGACGATGGGCAAGACCCACTTCTGGCTGTCGCTGATCACCTTCAACATTACCTTCTTCCCGATGCACTTCCTCGGGCTGGCCGGCATGCCGCGCCGCTATGCCGACTATTCGGCGCAGTTCACCGACTGGAATACGGTCGCCTCGATCGGCGCCTTCGGTTTCGGCCTGTCGCAGGTGTTCTTCCTGTTCTGCGTGATCCTGCCGACCATCCGCGGCGGCAAGAAGGCCGAGGCCAAGCCATGGGAAGGCGCCGAGGGCCTGGAGTGGACCGTGCCGTCGCCGGCGCCGTTCCACACGTTCGAAACGCCACCGCAGTTCAAATAAGCATGAGCGGCCAACGCAAACCCGGCAACCTGCGCACCGCCCTGATCCTGGGCGCGCTGGTGGTGTTTTTCTTCGCCTCGGTGTTCGTCAAGCGTCTCTGGCTGAGCTGACATGGGCAACCGCACACTGCTCCTCAAGCTGGCCGTGTTCGCGGTGCTGATGTTCGGTTTCGCCTACGCGCTCAACCCGTTCTACCGCCAGATCTGCGAAGTCTTGGGGCTGAACGTGCTGACGCAGAAGGACGGCACTGTCGAGTACGACAAGAACACGCAGGTCGACAAGAGCCGCAGCGTCACCATCGAGTTCGACGGCAACGCCCAGGGTCCATGGCGCTTCCGGCCGACGCAGGCCAGCATGACGGTCCATCCGGGCGAGCTGAACACGGTGATGTACGAAGTGGTCAACACGCAAAAGCGCGAGATGAACGCGCAGGCGATACCGAGCTACGCGCCGCAGAACGCGACGCCGTATTTCATGAAGGTGGAGTGCTTCTGCTTCCAGCAGCAAACGCTGAAGGCCAGCGAGGCGCGGCAGATGCCGGTGGTGTTCTACATCGATCCGAAGCTGCCCAGGGAGGTGAAGACCATCACGCTGTCGTACACCTTCTTTGAAGTCGGCGGCGGCCTGGTCAAGTCGGCGGCGGTGCGGTGATGGCCGACAAGCCCGGCTTCCTGTACTCGCTGAAGGCCGTGCTGTGGTCGTTTGTGGGGCTGCGCCGCAAGCGCGATTTCGACGCCGACAACCAGCAGGGACTGAACCCGCTGCACGTCATCATCGCGGCGCTGCTGGCCGCCGCGGCATTCATCGGATTACTGATAACAATCGTCAAACTGGTAGTAGCCACATAGTGAATAGGGAGATGAAGATGAGTTCAACAGGATCGCATGGCGGCGCCGCGCCGTACTACTTCGTACCGGGCCCGTCGCGCTGGCCGCTGCTGGCCGGCCTGTCGCTGCTGGTGACGATGATCGGCGCCTCGGCCTGGGTCAACGACGTGTCCTGGGGGCCGGCCGCCAACGGCGTCGGCATCGTCGGCACGCTGGTCGTGCTGTACTTCTGGTTCGGCGACGCCATCAAGGAATCCGAGGGCGGCTTGTACAGCCAGCGCATCGACCATTCCTACCGCTGGTCGATGGGCTGGTTCATCTTTTCCGAGGTGATGTTCTTCGGCGCCTTCTTCGGCGCGCTGTTCTACGCGCGCACCATCACGCTGCCGTGGCTGGGCGACCTCGATCATAAATTCATCTGGCCGGATTTCGCCGCGCAATGGGCCGGCGCCAGCCCGGCCGGCACGGTGGAAGAGTTCCGCACCATGGGGCCGTTCCCGATTCCGACCATCAACACGGCGCTGCTGCTGACCTCGGGCGTGACGCTGACCATCGCCCACCACGCGCTGCGCGCCGGCCATCGCGCGCAGACGGCGTTGTGGCTGTTTGCCACGGTGCTGCTGGGGGCGACCTTTATGGGCTTCCAGGGCTATGAGTATTATCACGCCTACACCGACTTGAACCTGAAGCTGACTTCGGGCATCTACGGTTCCACCTTCTTCATGCTGACCGGTTTCCACGGCTTCCACGTGACGATGGGCGCGATCATGCTGTCGGTGGTGCTGTACCGCGTGCTGAAGGGACACTTCACGCCGGACCACCACTTTGCCTTCGAGGGCGCGGCCTGGTATTGGCACTTTGTCGATGTGGTCTGGCTGGGCCTGTACGTGGTGGTGTACTGGATGTAGGCTGGCCCGCATTCCGCCAACGCCGTCATTCCCGCGCAGGCGGGAATCCATACTGAGCTTGCCGCGCACAGCCAGCATGGGTTCCCGCCTGCGCGGGAACGACGGCGGTTTTTTTATCCGTTGCGGATGCCGGTCGGCTGGATGTACCCTAGCTTGTAGGCGAGCAGTATCAGCAAAAACAGCGTGATCGACAGCGCCACGCGCACCGCCAGCGCCCGCACCGTGTTGTTGCTGCGGCCCTTGTCGCGCAGCAGGAAAAAGAATGCCGCCCCGAGGCTGCCGATGATCAGGACAAATGCGATGGCGACGGCAATTTTCATGTCATGTGGAGTGGCGATTTGATTAAGGTTCCATTGTAATGGCGTTCCGCTTTAAATTGATCCCTTTGGTCGCCACGGTGCTGGTGGTGGCGCTCGGTGTACAACTCGGCAACTGGCAATCGCGCCGGGCCGAGGAAAAGACCGCGTTGCAGGACAAATTGTCCCAGGGGGCGCAATCGGCGCCGCTGGTGCTGGACGGCGCGCCGATTGCAGCGGACACTGTCGCCTGGCGCCGCGTCACCGTCAGCGGCGTGTTCGTGCGCGACTGGCCGGTGTATCTCGACAACCGCCCGTACCAGGGGCGGGCCGGATTCTATTTGCTGATGCCGTTTAAAATAGCGGGATCGGACATGCACGTGCTGGTGGCGCGCGGCTGGCTGCCGCGCGACCCGCGGGTACGCGACAAGCTGCCGGCTTACGCCACGCCGGACGGCACGGTCACGCTGCACGGCATCGCCCGCCACAACGCCGGCCACGTGATGGAGCTGGGCACGGCGCCGCCGCTGACGCCCCACGCCATCGTGCAGAACGCCGATCCGCTGCAGCTGGCCAAGGACAGCGGCCTGACCATGCAGCCGTTCGTGCTGGAGCAGGGCGCGCCGGCGCAGCCGTCGGGCGACGACGCGCAGATGGTGCGCGACTGGCCGGCGCCGTCGCTGGGCGTGGAGAAACATCAGGGCTATGCCTTCCAGTGGTATGCACTGTCGGCGATGGCCGTTATCTTTTTTGTGGTGAACGGGTTCAGACGTGGAAAAACCAAATAAACCGGGTCGTGGTCGCTGGAAGCTGCTGGGGGTGCTGGCGGTCTGCGCGGCGCCGCTGATTGCCTCATACTTCACGTATTACGTCATCAAGCCGAAAGGCGGGCAGACCAATTACGGTGCGCTGATCGATCCGCGCGCGTACCCGATTCCGGCCATGGCCAGCACCACGCTGGACGGCAAGCCGGCGCGGCTGGAAGACTACAAGGGCAAGTGGATCATGCTCAAGGTCGGCCCGTCCGACTGCGGCGCCGATTGCCAGGACCAGCTGTTTGCCATGCGCCAGCTGCGCACCATGCAGGGCAAGGAGGCCGACCGCATCGAGCGGGTGTGGATGATCACCGACGATCAGCCGCTGGAAACCATGCTGCTGCGGGTGAACGACGGCACCCGCATGCTGCGCGCGCCGGCCGCCACGCTGGAAAAGTGGCTGCCGCTGGAGCAGGGCGCCGGCGACCGCGCGGCCGACCATGTGTACCTGATCGACCCGCTGGGTAACCTGATGATGCGCTTCCCGAAAGGGGCGGTGTCGAGCGACGTCGAGAAGGTCAAGCGGGTCCACAAGGACATCGCGAAATTGTTGAAGGCTTCCGCCATAGGTTAAACGTATTATGCATCTCACTCTTGCCCAAATGGCCATCACGGCGCTGTTGATCGCGCTGCTGCCGGCCGCCATCGTCTGGACCTCGTCGGACGCCAACAAGTACCGCAAGCTGGTGTGGGTCTGCGTGTTCATCACCTTCGACCTGATCGTGTTTGGCGCGTTCACCCGCCTGACCGATTCCGGCCTCGGCTGCCCGGACTGGCCGGGCTGCTACGGCGCGGCCAACCCCTTCATCGCGCACGAGCAGATTGTTGCGGCCGAGACGCTGATGCCGCACGGCCCGGTGACGGTGTTCAAGGCCTGGGTCGAGATGATCCACCGCTACCTGGCGATGACCATCGGCGTGCTGATCGTGGCGATGATGGCGCAGGCCTGGTACCAGTGGCGCAAGTCGAAGGGCACGCGCGCCGAGTACGCGCCGTGGATGCCGACCGCGCTGTTCTTCTTCGTCTGCCTGCAGGGCGCGTTCGGCGCCTGGACCGTGACGCTGAAGCTGCAACCGGTGATCGTCACCATCCACCTGCTGCTGGGCATGGGCCTGCTGGCGATGCTGGTGTGGTACGGCGGCCGCCAGAACCATCTGATTTCGCCGCGCACCGTGGTCAGCGCCTCGCCGCCGGCGATGCGCAAGATCCGCATCCTGGCGGGCGTGGCGGCGGCGATCGTGCTGGTGCAGCTGGCGCTGGGCGGCTGGGTCAGCACCAATTACGCCACGCTGGCCTGTACCGACTTCCCGCTGTGCAACGGCAAGCTGATACCGGAGATGGACTTCGAGCACGGCTTTACGCTGTGGCGCGAGCTTGGCAAGACGGCCGCCGGCCACTATCTGCCGTTCTCGGCGCTGACGGCCATCCACTGGGTGCACCGCAATTTCGGCCTGCTGGTGGCGGTCGTGGCCGGCTACGCCGCGTGGCGCGCCTGGGGCCACGATGCGCTGCATAAAGTCGCGCGCAATATCGCGCTGGTGCTGGGCGCGCAGATCGTTACCGGGCTGGCGACCATCTACCTGAGCTTCCCGCTGACCATTGCTGTATTGCACAACGCCGGCGCGGCGCTGCTCGTCCTGTTGCTGACCATGTTAAACTACAAGGCTAAGTACCAGTACGACATTGCAAAAAAGGCAGCATCAGGCTCTGCCCATCCTCCGGCGTCGACGGTACGGCATTGATTAAGTTTCTCTCATGACCACGCAAACCGTAAGCAAACCACACCAGAGCCGCGCCGCGCAATTTTGGGCGCTGACCAAGCCGCGCGTCACCATGATGGCCGTGTTCGTTGCCATTATTGGCATGTTCCTCGGCACCCCGGAGGGGCTGCCGTCGCTGGCGCTGGTGTTGTATGCAACGGTGGGGATCTGGCTGCTGACCGGCGCGGCGTTCGCCGTCAATTGCCTGGCCGAGCGCGAGATCGACGCCCGCATGGCGCGCACCGCGCGGCGGCCGATGGCGCTGGCGACATCACCGTCATGCAGACGGTGATGTTTGCGCTGGTGATCGGCGGCGCCGGCATGTGGGTGCTGTACACGCTGGTCAATCCGCTGACCATGTGGCTGACGTTTGTGACCTTCCTCGGCTACGCGATCATCTACACGATGATCCTGAAGCCGGCGACGCCGCAGAACATCGTCATCGGCGGCCTGTCGGGCGCGATGCCGCCGGCCTTGGGCTGGGCGGCGGTGGCCAACGATGTGCCGATGGAGGCGTGGCTGCTGGTGATGATTATCTTTGTCTGGACGCCGCCGCATTTCTGGGCGCTGGCGCTGTACCGCCGCGACGACTATGCGCGCTCCGGCCTGCCGATGCTGCCGGTCACGCACGGCATGCAGTTCACGCAGTTCCACGTCTGGCTGTACTCGATCGCGCTGGCGGCGACCACGCTGCTGCCGTATGCGGTGCAGATGACCGGCCTGATCTACCTGGTCAGCGCGGTGATCCTGAACGCCGTGTTCCTGCACCACTCGTGGAAAATCTACCGCCACTACACCGACCTGATCGCCCGCAAAGCGTTCGCCTGGTCGATCATGTACCTCGGCCTGCTGTTCCTGGCCCTGCTGGTCGACCATTACGTCAAAATCTGAATAGCGTTATTCACGGGCCTCGTTCGATGGCGGTAATGGCGGCGCTGTAGCTTTTGCAACCATGGCCTGTAGCGTAGAGGAGATGCTGAGCCCGATGGGCCGCCGACACCTGCAATGGCGACCAGCTGCATTGTGGTCATAGGCTCGATGGGCAACATGTCAGACCCCGACTTTATTAGCCAGTAAATCCAGCAATCGACTGCGCCAAGGCAGATCTGCGAGGTATTTTTCTCTGGTCGAGAAGACCGACTGTCCCAGCCGGTTGGTATGATAGGCGCGAAGGAAGGAGCCGCTTGTTTCAAGCAAGCTCAACGTGGTCTCCAGCGGGATACCTGTCTCCGTCGCGAGGTCGGAGGCCGTGTGCCAAACCTCTTTTGAATGGCGGATCGCGGCGCGAATCTTTTCTTTGGCGTCACTTTCGTTCATGATTGCCTCTTAAGCAGTATTTAAGCGGTGATAATGGCATCATGCGGGTTAGACCGGCGTGGGCCGAAACAAGTTCAACTGAAAGACCACTCTTGATGAAAAAGTTCTCGCGCTCGCACTGATCGCTGTTTCCCTGTTGTCCGCCTGCGGCGAGAAAGCAGCCGAAGCGCCCAGGCAGGCGTTCCAGAGCACCGACCTGACCGGCGCCACCTTCGCCAGGGACTTCGCGCTCACCGACCACCACGGCAAGCCACGCACCATGGCCGACTTCAGGGGCAAAGTCGTGGTCATGTTCTTCGGCTACACCCAGTGCCCGGACGTCTGCCCGACCACCATGGCCGAAATGTCCGAAGTGATGAAGCAGCTCGGCCCGCAAGCCGAGCAGGTGCAAGTGCTGTTCGTCACCGTCGACCCGCAGCGCGACACGCAACAGCTGCTGGCCGAATACGTGCCGGCCTTCGACAAGCGCTTCCTCGGCCTGTACGGCAGCGCCGAACAAACCGCCGCGGTCGGCAAGGAATTCAAGGTCATCTATAACAAGGTCGAGGGCAGCAGCAAGGACAACTACTCGATCGACCACACCGCCGCCAGCTACGTGTTCGACAAGCAGGGCAAGCTGCGCCTGCTGCTGCGGCCGGGCCAGGGCACGGGACCGGCCGTGCACGACATCAAGCTGCTGCTGTCCTGATCGCCGGGCGGCCGCATGAAACAGCGCTTCCAACCGTTCACCCGCCTGGCCGCCGTGATCCTGCTGGTGATCGGCTGCCTGATCGTGCTGCGGCCGTTCCTGGCGGCGATCCTGTTCGCCGCCGCCATCACCATCTCCAGCTGGCCGCTGTATTTGCGCCTGCTGCCGCGGTTGAAGGGACGCCGCACCATCGCCGCGCTGGTGATGAGCGTCGGCCTGACGCTGCTGATCATCGTGCCGCTGACGCTGGTGACCTGGAACATCGCCGACAACGCCACCTCCTACTACGACCAGATCAAGGCCGGCCTCGGCAGCGGCACGCTGAACGCGCCGGCGTGGCTCCGCGACATCCCGCTGGTCGGCGAGGCCATCGAAACCTATCTGAACACGCTGCTGCACGGCCGCGACGAGCTGCTCGACGCCGCCCGCAACCTGCTGGAGCCGGGACGCCGCCTGCTGCTGGGCGGCGGCATGGTGCTGGGCTCGGGCGTGGCCCAGGTCAGCCTGGCAGTGTTTGTCAGCTTCTTCCTGTACCGCGACGGCCAGGCCATCATTTACGCGCTGGCGTCCGGCATGGACAAGCTGATCGGCGAGCAAAGCGTGATCGTCGCCGACACCGTCAGCCGCACCGTGCGCGGCGTCATGTACGGCATCCTCGGCACCGCGCTGGCGCAGGCGGTGGTGGCCGCCGTCGGCTTCCTGATCGCCGGCGTGCCGGCCGTGACGCTGATGTCGGTGGCGACCTTTTTGTTCTCGCTGATCCCGGTCGGGCCGCCGCTGATCTGGGGCGCGGCCACCATCTGGCTGTTCAACCACGGCGACACCGGCTGGGCCATCTTCATGTTCTTCTGGGGGATGTTCGTCATCAGCGGCGTCGATAACGTGATCAAGCCGCTGCTGATCTCGCGCGGCAGCAGCCTGCCGTTTGCGCTGGTGCTGCTGGGCGTGATGGGCGGCGTGCTGGCGTTCGGCTTCGTCGGCCTGTTCATCGGCCCGACCTTGCTGGCGGTGGGCCTGGGCCTGCTGCGCAAGTGGACCGGCGACGAACTCAAGACCGAGGCCCAGCCCTAGCTTAGTCCTGGTCGGCGTTGTCCTCGGTGTCATCCTTCGGGATGACTTTGACCAGCAGGATGCGCGGGCCGTTCATCTTCTTGGCGACGATGTCGAAGTTGCGGAAGCTGATGCGCTGGCCCTGTTTCGGGATGTCGCCCAGCTTCAGCATGATCAGGCCGCCGACCGATTCGACTTCCTCCATGCCCAGTTCCTCGTTCTCGATATCGATGCCCAGCATGCGCTCCAGCGAGAAGATCGGCAGGCTGGCCTTGCCGATCAGCGTGCCGTCCGGCTGCTTGAGCCAGTCGTTCTCGTTGAGGCGGAACTCGTCGTGGATTTCGCCGACCATCGCGCCCAGCAGGTTGTCGAGGGTGATGAAGCCGACCGGGCGCTTGCCTTTCTCGCCGATCAGCGCGAAGTGCGGCGCGCCGTCGCGGAAGCGGCGGAACTGCTCGAGCGCCGGGGTGCGGGCGGAAATCGTCTCGACCGGGCGCAGGAAGGCCAGCAAGTCGGCGATCGGCCGGCCCGACTGCATGGCGAAGAACAAGTCCTTCAGGTGCACCACGCCCAGCACGGTTTCGCCATCCTTGTCGTAGTACGGATAGCGGCTGAAGCGGTTGCGCAGCATGGTGTCGAGGTTGTCCTTGAGCGAGCGGCCCGCGTGCAGGCTGATCACCTCGTTGATCGGGCGCATCAGGTCGGACACGGCCAGGTCGCTGAAGTCCAGCGAATGGGCCAGGATGTTGCGCTCGTCCTGGTTGAACTTCTCGCCCGGCTGGCTGGTGCGCAGGATCAGTTTCAGCTCTTCCACCGAATAGTGGCTGTCGTGACCGCCTTTGCCGGCCAGGCCCGCCGCGCGCAGCACCATATTGGCGCTGGCGTTGAGCAGGTAGATGAACGGGTACATCAGCCAGTAAAAGCCGTACAGCGGGATCGCGCTCCACAGGCCGATCACTTCCGGCATGCGGATCGCCAGCGACTTCGGCGCCAGCTCGCCGACCACGATGTGCAGGAAGGAAATGACGCCGAAGGCGAAAATAAAGGCGATGCCGTGGATCAATTCCGGCGAGGTGACGCCGATCGCGTGCAGCAGCGGCTCCAGCAGGCTGGCGAAGGCCGGCTCGCCGACCCAGCCCAGGCCCAGCGAGGCCAGCGTGATGCCGAGCTGGCAGGCGGACAGGTAGGCGTCCAGCTCACCGTGGACCTTGCCGAGGATGCGCCCCTTTAATCCTTGCGTTTTGGCGATGGCGCGGACACGCGTTTTTCGCAGAGTGACGATGCCGAACTCGGCAGCGACGAAGAAACCGTTCAAAGCAACCAAAAACAGGGCGAGAACGACAAGCAGGACGTTTTGCATAGGGGCCGAGCGGCGGTATTCCGTAGTTGAAACCACCATCTTAAACGACTGCGGCTGAATCTGCGTGAAACTGGTGCGCTGAAAACCCGATAAATGCGCGGCAGTTTGACGGATTTATTAACTTTTATCGTCCGATGCGCGCTCACGCGAACAAGCCGCTGTGCACCTCGTTGAGGATGGCCTCGATGGCCGGGTGGGTGATTTTGCGGGCGTTGGAGATGGCGTAGAAGTGTTCGCGCAGCTCGGGCACGTCGCCGACCAGCACCGCGCCGAATTGCTCCTCGATGTCCTGCGCCAGCGCCGACGGCGCGAAGAACAGGCCGAGGCCGTTGCGGCCGAAGGTGTTGAGCATGGCGTTGTCCTCGAACTCGGCGACGACCTCGGGCCGCACCTTCTGCTCCAGCAGCCAGGCGTCGATGCGGCCGCGCAGCGCGTTGTTGCGGGTCGGCAGCAGCAGCGGCGCGCCTTGCAGGCTGTGCGGGAAGTGGCGGCGGTATTTGCGCGCCAGCTTCGGCGCGCCGAACAGCTTCATGCCGCTTTCCCCGAGCAGGTGGCTGAACACCTTCAGGCTGCCGCCGGCGCGCACCGTGCGGTCGGTCAGCACCACGTCCAGCTTGCCGAGCGCGAGGTCGGCCAGCAGGTTCTCGAACTCATCCTCCATGCAGACCAGGTGCACGCGCGTGTCCAGCTGCTGCGTCGCCTGCAGCAGGCGGAAGGCGATCAGCTTCGGCAGCGAGTCGGAGATGCCGACGCTGAGCCGCATCTTGCCGGTTTCCGCTTCGTCCAGCGCCTCCTGCAACTTGTCGCCGAGCGCGAAGATCTGGTCGCAATAGCTGAGCGCGAGCCGTCCCGCCTCAGTCGGCACCAGCCGCCGTCCCTGGGGCTCCAGCAGCTGCTTGCCGACCGATTGTTCGAGCGACGCGATCTGCATGCTGACCGTCTGCACCGCCAGCCCCAGCCGCTCGGCGGCACGGGTGACGCCGCCTTCGCGCGCCACCATCCAGAAAAAATACAGGTGCCTGAAATTGAGTCCGCTGGTTTTCATCTTCGGTTTTTATGAAGTAATACTTCAATTATCTTCTATTTTTCAATATGCCGTTTTTCTTTACACTCGCCCACTCAATAACATAACAACGAAAGCACGGGATGCAGCACTTCAGAATCTCTTTCATCGTCAGCTTTATCTGCCTCGGCCTGTCCGCCTGGTGGGGCTACGAACTGGCGGGCGTCGGCGGCGCGCTGTCGGCCTTTGGCATTGCCTTGATCCTGGCGGCGATGGAAGTGTCGCTGTCGTTTGACAACGCGGTGGTCAACGCCTCGGTGCTGAAGAACTGGGATGAATACTGGCAAAAGCTGTTCCTCGGCGTCGGCATCATCATCGCCGTGTTCGGCATGCGGCTGGTGTTCCCGCTGGTGATCGTGGCGGTGGCCGCCGACATCAGCATCGCCCAGGTGTGGACGCTGGCGCTGAACGACCCGCAAACCTACTCGAAGCACCTGACCGACCACCACGCTGAAGTGGCGGCCTTCGGCGGCATGTTCCTGCTGCTGGTGTTCCTCAACTTCCTGCTGGACGAGGACAAGGAAACCCACTGGCTGGGCAACTTCGAGAAGAAACTCGGCTCGCTCGGCAAGGTCTCATCGATCTCGGTGATGATCGCCATCGGCGTGCTGCTCGGCTGCATGGGCCTGGTGGCGGAAGGCCAGAAGCTGGTGGTGCTGATCTCGGGCCTGTGGGGCATCCTGATCTACGTCGGCGTCGACAGCATCAGCACGCTGCTGGAAAAGGAAGAGGAGGGCGGCAGCAATGTCGGCGAGATGGTCAAGCGCGGCGGTATTGGCGGCTTCCTGTACCTGGAAGTGCTCGATGCATCGTTCAGCTTTGACGGCGTGATCGGCGCGTTCGCCATCACCACCGACGTCGTGATCATCATGCTGGGCCTGGCGATCGGCGCGATGTTCGTGCGCTCGATGACGATATACCTGGTGCGCAAGGGCACGCTGGACCAGTTCCTGTACCTGGAGCACGGCGCCCACTACGCGATCGGCATCCTGGCGGCGATCATGCTGGCCAGCATGAAGTTCCATGTGCCCGAGATCTTCACCGGCCTGATCGGCGTGGCCTTCATCGCGGCATCGGTGTGGTCGTCGGTGCGCCACCGCCGCAAGCAGGCCGCGCTGGCCGTGGCGGCATAAAGAATTCGGCGGGCCGTTCATTACGGACAACGGCTCGCCGCCTGCAGGACCAAGTCCGGTTTTCATTGAAGGAGCAATACAAATGGCAATCAGTCTGCAAAAAGGCGGCAACGTCAATCTGAGCAAGGAAGCGCCTGGCCTGAGCAAAATCGTGGTCGGCCTGGGCTGGGATGTGCGCAGCACCGATGGCAGCCCGTTCGACCTGGACGGCTCGGCCTTCCTGCTGAAAGCGGATGGCAAGGTGCGTAACGACCTCGACTTCATCTTCTACAACAACCTGAAATCGACCGACCAGTCGGTGGCCCACTCGGGCGACAACCGCACCGGCGACGGCGCCGGCGACGACGAAACCGTCACCATCGACCTGACCCGCGTGCCGGCCGACGTCGACCGTATCGCCATCTGCGCCACCATCCACGAGGGCGACGCCCGCCGCCAGAACTTCGGCATGGTGCAGAAGGCCTTCATCCGCACCGTCAACGGCGCCACCAACACCGAGATCGCCCGCTACGACCTGTCGGAAGACAGCTCGACCGAGTCGGCCATGATCTTCGGCGAGGTGTACCGCAACGGCGGCGACTGGAAGTTCAAGGCCGTCGGCCAGGGCTTCAAGGGCGGCCTCGGCCCGCTGGCCGGCTCGTTCGGCGTCGGCGTTTAAGCGATCGCAAAGGACTCACAAATCATGCCTGTATTTACGATCACCGGCGACTTCGATCCATTCCTGCATGTGTCGATGCGCCAGGGAGAAAAATCTACTGCGAATCGAACGCCATGGTGATGATGGAAGCGGCGCTCGACCTGAAGGGCAAGATGACCGGCGGCATCGGCGCCGCGCTGATGCGGCGCTTTGCCAACGGCGAGTCCTTCTTCCAGCAGCACATCGAAGCGGTGCGCGGCGACGGCGATTGCCTGCTGGCGCCCACGCTGCCGGGCGCGCTGCAGGTTCTCGACGTCGGCCATCACCAGTACATGCTGAGCGACGGCTGCTTTGTCGCCGCCACCGCCAGCGTCGAGCTGAAGGTGCGCACCCAGGGCGTCGGCAATGCGCTGTTCGCGCAAAGCGGCGGCTTCTTCGTCACCGAAACCAGCGGCGTCGGCCAGGTGGCGGTGTCGGGCTTTGGCGGCATCTCGGAACTGGAGGTGACGCCGGGGCGCGACGTCATCATCGACAACGCCCACGTGGTGGCCTGGGACAGCCGGCTGCAGTACGAGATCTCGATGACCACCGGCGGTGGCGGCGGCTTCCTCAGCAACCTGGTGAACAGCCAGACCAGCGGCGAGGGCATGGTGCTGCGCTTCGCCGGCCAGGGCAAGATCCTGATCTGCTCGCGCAACAGCGCGGCGCTGCAATCGTTGCTGATGCGCCAACCCGCACAGTAAAGTAAAGGAGTAACTATGTCAGTCAATTTGAGCAAGGGCCAGAAAATCTCGCTGGAGAAGGAAGCCGGCGGCGCGCTCGGGCGCGTGACCATGGGCCTGGGCTGGGACGCCATCAAGACCAAGGGCTTCCTCGGCTTCGGCGCCAAGACCGAATCGGTCGACCTGGACGCCTCGTGCGTGCTGTTCGACGAGGGCCACCGTCCGGTGGACGTGATCTTCTTCCGCCAGCTGAGGAGCAAGGACGGCAGCGTGGTCCACACCGGCGACAACCGCACCGGCGCCGGCGATGGCGACGACGAGCAGATCAATGTCGACCTGAACAATGTGCCGGCGCACATCAAGAGCCTGGTGTTCACCGTGAACAGCTTCACCGGCCAGACCTTCTCGCAGGTGGAGAACGCCTATTGCCGGCTGCTGGACGCGGCCAACGGGCGCGAAGTGGCGCGCTTCAACCTGTCGGTGCAGGGACCGCACTCGGCGCAGATCATGGCCAAGCTGTACCGTCACAATGGCGAGTGGAAGATGCACGCCATCGGCGAAAACGGCAATGGCCGCACGTTTGACGACTTGCTGCCGCAAATCGCCCCGCATCTCTAAATTCTAATAAATTTCGGCTGTAGTCTTTGGCGGAGCACTGTACCGGCAGTGCCCCGCCTTTTTTCGCCCGTCGCTCCCGCGCCGGCGGGAACCCATGCCGAGTTTGCCAGTGAGGCGGCGCATGGACTCCCGCCTGCGCGGGAATGGCGATGCTCAGAACGAGTGGCGCAGGCCGAGGCTGACCATGGTGGTGCGGGCGTCGATGTTCTGGCCGGCGCCCGAGAACAGCGGCACTTCCTGCGTGCCCAGCGGGATCAGGATCGCGCCCGGACCGCCCGCCAGCGGCAGCGGCGTGGCGCTCGACACCACCGTCTTGCCGCGGCTGTCCTTGATGCCGCCGGCGCGCAGGTACAGCGCGCTACGCTTGGAGAAGTTGTAGTCGACGCCCAGCATCAGGCCGCGATCCTTGCCCTCGGTGTAGTTGGTGAAGCGGGTGTCGAGGAAGATCGCGCTCAGGTCGAAGGCGCCGATCGGATGCTTGAGCGTCGCGGTCCAGGTGCGCACTTCCGGATCGGTGTTGCCGCGCAGCGCGAACTTGGCGTTGTGGCCGGCCACGGCGATCGAGGTGCCGACGTTCGGGATGGTGTACTTCACCGCGCCCATGTAGGAGGTGAATTTTTCGCCGAAGAACAGCGGCACCAGCGTGGTGCCCGACACCACGCCGATCGGCACGTTGTCGAAGTTGTTGCGGTGGTAGGACGCCAGCGCCACCAGCGATTCGGTGCGGTAGGCCAGCATGGCGCCGGCCGCCTTGCCGCGGCCGCTGGCGGTTTCCGCGCCCGCCGTCAGGCCGCCGATGATCTGGCCGGTGGCGTTGGTGGCCACCGGCGTCGACGAGGTGGCGATCGAGCGCGCCGCGCTGATGCCGCTGCCGATGCCGACGTTGGTTGCGTACGAGACGATGGCGGTGATCGGGCCTTGCTTGATGGCGTAGCTGACCTGATTGTCCTGCCAGGTTTGCGCGGTGTTGACCACCAGGCCGGCGCCGAACAGGTCGGTCGAGCCCAGCGCTTCCGGCGTCACCAGATAGTAGGAGATCAGCATCGGGCTGGCCTGGCGGCCGATCTTGACCTCGCCGCCGGGCGTGGTCAGGCCGACATAGGCCTGGCGCCCGAACAGGCGGTTGTCGTTGGCCTGGCCGCCGTTGTCGATGGTGACGCCGCCCTCCAGCACGAACAGGCCACGCCAGCCGCCGCCGAGGTCTTCCACGCCCTTGAAGCCGATATTGCTCTGGCGCGTGTGCGACGGGCTGACGCGCTGGGTGATGGTCTTCGGCGCGGCGATGCTGTTGGGCACCGGCGTGGCGCCGCTGACGCCGAACAAGGTGCCCTGGACATTGCCCTGGCTCTTCTCGACGCGGTCGAAGCCGACATCGAGCGTGCCGTAGATGGTGACGGAGGATTGGGCGACGGCGTGGCCGGCGAACAAGGCAAGTGCGCTCAGGCACGCTGCGGATGCGGCGGTTCTCTTCATGTGGTTTGTCTCCGATATTTATGGTTGTACTCGGTAGCTCGACTCTATAGCAGTTGCCTTAAAAAGGCACGAGTGTTCGGATAATTCGTGGCTGGAACAACACACTTGCATCGGTGCATCCAAACTTACGTTTTGCAAGCCAGCGCTGGCCCCGCCGGCGGCGGCGCTGCGGCGCCTGGCGCGGTTAGCGGTATAATGTTTCCATGGAAAAACTCAAAGACTTCTCGCAGATCGTCGCCCAGGCTGCACGCGGCGAACTGGTCTTCCCGACCAGCGTGAACGCGGCGCTGCGCCTGCAGATGGCGCTGGCCGACCCCGATTGCGAGATGGACGACGTGATCCGCAAGGTGCTGGGCGAGCCGCTGCTGGCGGCGCGCACCGTGGCGCTGGCCAACGCGGCGGTGTTCAACCGCGGCGGCACGCCGGTCACCAGCGTGCGCGCGGCGGTGCAGCGGGTCGGCTACCGCAATCTGTACACGATGGCGGCGGCCATGGTGGTGCGCCAGTTCGGCGCCCGCATCCAGGACCCGCAACTGCGCGCCCAGGCCGACCAGCTGTGGCGCCACACGGCGCACGTGGCGGCGCTGGCGCATGTGATCGGCCGCAGGCTGACCGCCTCCGATCCCGACACCGCGCTGTTCGCCGGCATCGTCCACGAGGCAGGCGGCTTTTACCTGCTGTCGCGCGCCGACGAAATGCCGGGCCTGCTGGACGACCCGGCCGAGTGGATGGGCGCGGCGCAGGAAATCATCTCGCGCGAGATGATGAAAAAGCTGACCATTCCCGAGCCGGTCAGCCAGGCCATCGTCTCGCTGCGCGGCGCCACGCTGACGCCGCCGCCGCTGGGCCTGCGCGACACGCTGCTGATCGCCAAGCGCTTGGCGCCGGTGCGCTCGCCGTTCGCGCCGGCGCAGGACAGCCCGTCGCTGGAAGGCTTTATCGACGATAACGCGCTGCTCGACCGCATCCTGTGCGAATCGGCCGACGAAGCCGCCTCGATGAGCGCCGCGCTGCTGGTGTAAAGCCGCCAACTGTGGCGGAAATGCCATTCATCGCGCTGCAGACGCCACAACTCTGGCAAGATGCGCATCGTTTTACGCAGCAATGCGTGTATCCTATTAGTCGTCATACAACAGTTGAACCGCCATGAATCAGACCGTATCCGTTCCCGTCGCCGCCGCGCCTGCGCCCGTGCCGAAGAAGAAGCACCGCAACCTCGCGCAGGGCGTGGTCGAGGGCTTCACCGCCAGCATCCAGGCCGGCACGCTGAAACCGGGGAGAAACTGCCGACCGAATCGGTCATCATGGAAATGCACGGCGTCAGCCGCACCGTGGTGCGCGAGGCCATCTCGCACCTGCAGGCCGCCGGCCTGGTGCAGACGCGCCACGGCATCGGCACCTTTGTGCTGGAGCCGCAGCCGGCCAATATCTTCGCCGCCGACACCATCCGCACCATCGGCGATGTGCTGGCCATCCTGGAATTGCGCATCAGCCTGGAAACCGAGGCCGCCTGGCTGGCCGCCAGCCGCCGCAGCGAGGAGCAGGTGGCCCTGATGGACGCGGCGCTCAAGCGCATCGTCGCCGCGCCCAACCGCGCGGTGGCGGTGGAGTCGGACAAGGCGTTCCACCTGCTGATCGCGCAGGCCACCGGTAACCGCTATTTCGTCGATATCCTGAGCGATCTCGGCAACACCATCATTCCGCGCGCGCGGCTGGACTCGGAACACCTGGCGCATGACGAGCCGAAGGCTTACCAGGAACGCGTCAACCGCGAGCATGACGATATTTACCACGCCATCCTGCGCAAGGATGCCGAGGCGGCCCGCGCCGCCATGCGTACCCATCTCAGCAACAGCCGCGAGCGCCTGCGCCGCGCCCAGCAAGAAGCCGCCGCCTGACCACCGTCGTTCCCGCGCAGGCGGGAACCCATGGGACGCCGGCCGGCAAGCGCAGCATGGATTCCCGCCTGCGCCGCGCCCAGCAGGAGCCGCCGCCTGACGCCGTCGTTCCCGCGCAGGCGGGAACCCATGGGACGCGGACCGGCAAGCGCAGCATGGATTCCCGCCTGCGCGGGAATGACGGAATTGACACAGATGCGATTAATCGCTTGCGTCGCCCCGCATCTAGTTGTACGATGTCATACAACACGGCGCGAAAGTGCTTTCCCCACCCCACTAGATGTCAATATTGGAGACTGTAATGCAACCGAATGACCTGAAAAAAATCCTTTCCTCCGGCCTGCTGTCCTTCCCGATCACCGACTTCGACGCCGAAGGCAACTTCCGCAAGTCGACCTATATTGAACGTCTGGAATGGCTGGCCCCATACGGCGCGAGCGCGCTGTTCGCCGCCGGCGGCACCGGCGAGTTCTTCTCGCTGACCCCACAGGAATACCCGGAAATCATCAAGACCGCGGTTGACACCTGCCGCGGCCAGGTGCCGATTCTGGCCGGCGTTGGCGGTCCTACCCGCGTAGCGGCCGCGTACGCCAAGGAAGCCGAGAAAGCCGGCGCCCAAGGCCTGCTGCTGCTGCCGCACTACCTGACCGAAGCGTCGCAGGACGGCCTGATCGAACACGTGGCCGAGGTCTGCAAAGCCACCAACCTGGGCGTGGTGGTCTACAACCGCGCCAACTGCCGCCTGAGCCCGACCTCGCTGGCGATCCTGGCCGACCGTTGCCCGAACCTGATCGGCTTCAAGGACGGCATCGGCGACATCGAACTGATGGTGTCGATCTGGCGCAAAATGGGCGACCGCTTCAGCTACCTGGGCGGCCTGCCAACCGCCGAAGTGTACGCCGCCGCGTACAAGGCGCTGGGCACCCCGGTGTACTCGTCGGCCGTGTTCAACTTCATGCCGAAACTGGCGATGGACTTCTACCACGCGGTGGCGTCGGACAACCATGCCGAGCAGAACCGCATGATCGACGAGTTCTTCCTGCCATACCTGGACATCCGCAACCGCAAGGCCGGTTACGCCGTGTCGATCGTCAAGGCCGGCGCCAAGCTGGCCGGCCACGACGCCGGTCCGGTGCGCGCGCCGCTGACCGACCTGAACGCCGAAGAAATGGACATGCTGCACAAACTGATGCTCAAGCAAGGCGCCCAGTAATCGTATAAGCTAACGGGTAAGCAAAATCAAAGCGCGGCTACGACCGCGCTTTTCACACATTAAGGAGTCAATATGCAAGTAGCAGGCGAAATGATCATCGGCCGCAGCGCGGTCCTGGGCAAAGAGGGCAGCGTCAAGGCTGTCGACCCATCCCGCAACGTCGAAATCGAACCAGCATTCGGCCTGGCCGGCGCTGCCGACCTGCAACGCGCTGTCGAACTGGCCAACGCCGCTTTCGATGTGTACCGCGAGACCAGCCTGGAGGCGCGCGCCAAATTCCTGGAAACCGTGGCTGACCGCATTCTGGACCTGGGCCCGGCCCTGATCGAACGCGCGATGCAGGAAACCGGCCTGCCGCAAGCCCGCCTCGAAGGCGAGCGTGGCCGCACCGTCGGCCAGCTGCGCCTGTTCGCCAAGGTGGTGCGCGATGGCCGCTTCCAGAGCGCGACGCTGGACAGCGCGCTGCCTGAGCGCACCCCGGCGCCACGTCCCGACCTGCGCCTGCGCAAGATCGGCCTGGGCCCGGTCGCCGTGTTCGGCGCCTCGAACTTCCCGCTGGCATTTTCGGTGGCCGGCGGCGATACCGCCTCGGCACTGGCGGCCGGCTGCCCGGTCATCGTCAAGGCCCACTCGGCCCACCTGGGGACCTCGGAACTGGTCGGCAAAGCCGTCGCCAAGGCCGTGGAAGAGTGCGGCCTGCCGGAAGGCGTGTTCTCGATGCTGATCGGCTCGGGCCAGACCATCGGCCAGAACCTGGTGGCCCACCCGTATATCAAGGCCGTCGGCTTCACCGGCTCGCGCGCCGGCGGCGTGGCGCTGATGCACACCGCTGCCGCCCGTAAAGAACCGATCCCGGTCTACGCGGAGATGAGCTCGATCAATCCGGTGTTCCTGCTGCCAGGCGCGCTGGACAATCCTAAACTGCCGCAGGCGTTCGCCGATTCGCTGACGCTGGGCGCCGGCCAGTTCTGCACCAACCCAGGCCTGCTGATCGCGCTGAAATCGGACAAGCTGCAAGCCTTCGTGGCCGCGGCCGCTGGCACCATCGGCGCCAAGCCGGCGCAAACCATGCTGACCCCGGGCATCCACAAGGCCTACACCGGCGGCGTCAAGGGCCTGGCCGGCGTTGACGGCGTGCAGCAGGTTGCCGCCGGCCAGGCCGGCGATCTGCCGTGCGGCGCGCAAGCGTTCCTGTACCAGGTCGACGCCAAGCGCTTCCTGACCGACACCGCGCTGGAAGGCGAAATCTTTGGCCCGACTTCGCTGCTGGTGGTGGCGGAAAACGAAGAAGAACTGCTGGCCGTGGCCGAGCACCTGGAAGGCCAGCTGACCGGCGCCGTGCACGCGACCGCCGACGACAAGGCGCTGGCCACCAAGCTGCTGCCTATCCTGGAGCGCAAAGTGGGCCGTATCCTGTTCAACGGCTTCGGCACCGGCGTGGAAGTGGCGCACGCCATGGTGCACGGCGGCCCGTTCCCGTCGACCTCGGACAGCCGCACCACCTCGGTGGGCGCGTCGGCGATCGACCGCTTCCTGCGTCCGGTGTCGTACCAGGACGTGCCGGCCTACCTGCTGCCTGAGTCGCTGCAAGACGCCAACCCGCAGAAGATCCCGCGCGTGGTGAACGGCGACCTGGTCTGGAACGGCTAAGATGGAGCGCGTAAGCGGCGTCACCTGCACAGTCGGCGAAAGCCCGACGTGGAGCGCTGCCGACAACGCCTGGTTCTGGGTGGATATCCCGGCCAGGCGCGTGTGGCGCATGGATGGCGCGACCGGCGCCACCCGCTATTGGGACAATGCCGAAATGGTTGCCTGCGTGGCGGCCAGGAGCGGCGGCGGCCTGATCGCGGGCATGGAAACCGGCATCTTCAGCCTGGAGCTGGGCGCGGATCACAGCGCGTCCGCCTTCAAGCTGGCGACGCCGGCGTCGGGCCTGAGCGAAGGCATGCGCTTCAACGACGGCCGCTGCGACCGCCAGGGCCGCTTCTGGGCCGGCACCATGTTCATGGACATGGGCGCCGCGCGCGCGGTCGGCCAGTTGTACCGCTACGACGCCGGGCGCGGCATTTCAGCGCCGTTCGTGTCCGAGCTGCTGACGCAGAACGGCACGGCGTTCGCGCCGGACGGGCGCACCATGTACCTGTCGGACTCGCATCCGCAGCGGCGCATGGTGTGGGCCTTCGATTACGACATCGACGATGGCGTGCCGAGCAACCGCCGCGTGTTCGCCGACATGAACGGCGAGGTGGGCCGCCCGGATGGCGCGGCGGTCGACGCCGAGGGCTGCTACTGGGTGTGCGGCAACGACGGCGGCTACATCGCGCGCTTCACGCCGCAGGGCAAGCTGGATCGCCGGGTCGAGGTGCCGATGCTGAAGCCGTCCATGTGCGCCTTCGGCGGCAAGGATCTCGATACGCTGCTGGTCACCTCCATCGTTTCCGGCAAGCCGGAAGATGCGGAGTGGGGCGGGGCGGTGCTGCTGCTGCGCCCGGGCGTGAAAGGCGTTGCCGAAACGCCGTTTGGAGCATGATCATGGGGCGGATACTTTTGCGGTGTCTGCCCTTTTTGTTTGCGGCGCTGTTGGCCGCATGCGCGACGGGGCCGCGCGACTACACCAATCCTGTTCTTCACGCCGACTATTCGGACCCGGATGTGATCCGGGTCGGCGAAACGTACTACCTGGTTTCCTCCAGTTTCAGCAATGCGCCGGGGCTGCCGCTGTTGCAGTCGCCGGACCTGGTCAACTGGACGCTGGTCGGCCACGCGCTGCCGCAGCTGGTGCCGGCCGAGGTGTTCGCCAGGCCGCAGCACGGCAAGGGCGTGTGGGCGCCGTGCCTGCGCTACCACGACGGCAAATTCTGGATTTTCTATCCCGATCCGGATTTCGGCATCTATGTAATTACCGCCAAGGACTTCGCCGGGCCATGGAGCGCGCCGCACCTGCTGGCGCCGGGCAAAGGGCTGATCGATCCGACGCCGCTGTGGGACGACGACGGCCAGGCCTACCTGCTGCATGCGTGGGCCAAGAGCCGCGCCGGTTTCGCCAATGTGCTGACCCTGCGCCGCATGGCGCCGGACGCCAGCCGCCTGCTGGACGACAAGGGCACGGTTATCATCGACGGCAACAAGCTGCCGAAGTACACCACGCTGGAAGGACCGAAGTTCTACAAGCGCGACGGCTACTACTATGTGTTTGCGCCGGCCGGCGGCGTGGAGTTCGGCTGGCAGTCGGTGTTCCGCTCGCGCACCGTCGGCGGGCCGTACGAGGACCGCATCGTGCTGGCGCAGGGTAACTCGCCGGTGAACGGTCCGCACCAGGGCGCATGGGTGCAGACGCCGCAGGGCGAGGACTGGTTCATGCACTTCCAGGACAAGCGCGCCTATGGCCGCATCGTGCATTTGCAGCCGATGGTGTGGCGCGACGGCTGGCCGCTGATCGGCAAGGATGTCGGCGGCAGCGCCGGCGAGCCGGTGGCGCGCTACCGCCTGCCGGTGGCCGGCCAGGCGGCCGCCGCGCCGCCGACCAGCGATGAATTCAATGGCGCCGCGCTGGGGCTGCAATGGCAGTGGAACGCGAACTGGCAGCAGTCGTGGTATTCGGTGGCGGATGGCCGCCTGCGTTTGTTCGGCCAACCGCGCGCGGGCAATTTGTGGGACGTGCCGTCGCTGCTGCTGCAAAAGCTGCCGGCGGAATCGTTTACGGCGACCACCAAGGTCGATGCGTCCGGTCTGGCAGAGGGGGCGTGGCGGGGTTGGTGATGTATGGTTTCGATTACACCTGGCTCGGCACGCGCCGCAGCGACGGCCGCACGACGCTGGCGCTGGTGAGCTGCTTCAAGGCGGAGGCCAACTGCCACGAGCGGCAGGAGGCGGGTGTCGATTTGCCATCGCCGCAGGTGTGGCTGCGCATGCAGGTGCTCGCTGGCGGCGTGACGCAGTTTTCGTACAGCGTGGATGGCGACAAGTACACGCCGATCGGCGCGCAATTCACGGCCAGGATGGGCCGCTGGGTCGGCGCGCAAATGGGCTTGTTCAGCGCCGGCAACGGCGGCCACGCCGACATCGACTACTTCCGCGTCACGCCCTGAGCCGTTTGGCTGGGTTGCCGATCGTGACGTTGGTAATATCTTTTACTTTCCTAACGGCTCCAGGCGGGAGTAGTTATTGCTTCTTCAAAGTCATTGCGAACTGGGTGATCCATTTGTCTTTGAGGTAGATTTCGCTGAAGGCTTCGTAGGCGTCGGCGTTGATGGTCCATTTGACGCGGTAGGGCAGGGCTGTGCCGTCGGCGCCGATGTAGCGGGTTTCGGGGAAGTCGAGGCCGGTCGCGGTCGGCTTCATCGTGCCGTGGCTGTGGCCACCGCCGTTTTCAATGTACAGGTAGGCGACTTGCTTCGCCGCCGCGTCGTAGTAGTACAGCGTTTCGCCCACATAGTCCGGCTTGCCCGGCGCCCGCACGGTGTGGACGTCGCGCAGCGCCTTGCCATCCAGCGCCCATTGGAAGCAATGCTCGTCGGTGCGCTGCCCGCCCGGGAATTCCCCTTTCCAGCAATGCCCCGCCAGGAAGGCCATCGGCTTGAGCACGTCAGGCGGCGCGGCCTGGGCGGCGGCGGGGAGCAGCAACAGCAGGAGCAGTGGACGCATGATGGGCCTCTCGATCTGGTCCGGCCAAGTATATGCCAACGCCCGCGCCGCAAGGTTGCGCCGGCGCGACGGCCGGCGCGGTACACGTCAGCGCGGCGGCGCCCAGCCCAGCACCGATGCCGGATCGCTGTAGTGACGAATCGTCGCCGCGTCGCGCTCCATGGTCAGCTGGCGCGAGGCCGGATGTCGCTGGCTGACGTCCACCGGCGTGCCATCCAGATTGCGGCTGTTGAACTCCCAGAAGCGCACCTGGGAAGTGTCGCCACTGATCGGCCCCCAGCCGGCCGGACTGATGCCGCTGAGCGTGGCGTTGAGCAGCACCGCCTCCGCATGCGGGTAGCCCTTGCCCTTGTTGACCGGTGAACGCGCCAGCTCCGTCTGACCGCCGTCCAGCGTCGTGAAGCGGCAGTTCAAGAACACGTTGCCATGATTGGCCGCCGTATTCCGTATCCACATGAAGGCATGCCTGGAGCGGATATCGCAGCGCTCGAAGAACGCCGGCCCGCGTCCAAGGATGGTGTCGCCGTCGCCGACGATTTCCACATCAGCCAGATAGGTGCTGCCGTTGACCTGCAAAGCGTCGCCAGAGCCGATGATGGTGGTGTTGGCGACGATGTTCTCCGAACCGGTAATCAGCAAGCCTTCGGCCTGGCCTTTGAGCGTGGTTTCCAGCGTCAGGTCGCGCAGGTGCACGCCCTTGACGTTATCGGCCGCAAACGCCGCGCGGCGCGAAGGGAAGGTGCCCGGCACCTCGTTGGTGCTGATGTTCGGCGGGTGAGGATTGAAGACCTCATTGTTCGCGTAGTGTATGCGCACCTTGTCGCGCTGCTCGCCCTGCAGCGTGATGTTGGACTTGTTGCGGAAGTAGACCAGTTCCTCGTAATCGCCATTGCGCACGAAGATGGTCACGCGCCTGGCCGGATGGTCCGGCACATAATCCAGCGCGCCTTGCACGGTGCTGAAATCCCCCGTGCCGTCGGCGCTGACCACCACGCGTCCGGCGTCGGCGGCGGGACCGCGCGGCTTGGTGCTGAACTGCCATTGCAGCGGCATGCCGAATACCTCTGCGTCGACTTGCACGCGATAGCGCTTGCCGTAGTCGAGCAGGTTGTGGTGCGGGTAGATCGTCGCCGTCTTGTCGCGCACGATCACCGGATGGAAGTGGAAGCCGTCCGTAAAGCCGCCGATGATGGTCAGCTGGTAGCGCGTGTCGCCCGGCGCGGCGCCGGCGGAGGGCGTGCCGGCCCGGGTGTTGGCGTTGGTCGCGCGTGGGCCGTTGGCGTAGCCGTAGGGCGTCGCCAGATACGGCGCCTGCGGCAGCGTGGTGCGCTCCGTCGGGCCGGCGGGGATGCTCAGGTCCAACGTATCGACCAGCCGCCCGGTGACGGCGTCATGGATGCGGATCAGGCCAGACTTGCCCAGCACAGGCGGCTGGTCGAAGCGCAGCAGCAGATGCGTATCCGGATTGACCTGCTGCGCGCCGTCGGCCGGTAGCAGGGACGCCAGGCCCGCCGGCATCCCGGTAGGCGCGCTATTCGCCTCGGCTGCAACCGGCGCGGACTCCGACCCGGCGTCCGGCCCCACGCCCCGCGCCGCTGCCGGAGCGCCCGCCAACGCCGCCGCCATGGCGCTGGCGGCAAATAGCATGATGCCCGGCAGGCGCGCGCTCATCGTGGCGCCTCTCAGGCCGACAGCGTGGTGTTGTGCACCTTGTCGCCGATGGTCACATTCTTCAGCGTCAGGCCTTTGACGTTGTAGAGGAACCAGGGCGCCGCCGTGTTCACTGGCGTGCCGAAATCGCAGTCGGTGATGGTGACGTCCGTAACAGGCACCACCGGCGGCATCGGACCGGCGCCGTTGTAGTCGGAGGCCACCGGGCCGAGGATGACAATCGCCTGGTAGCACGACGCCAGCTTGCCATCCTTGGTTTTCACATTGCCAGTCTTGATGTTCGAGATCTGGATGTTGCTGACCACCGGCGGGCGGGTACGCACATTGTCGCTGATCGGCGTGTAATCGCAATCGAAGGTCACAATCGCGCCAGCTGCGGTAGCCACCGTCTTCGACTGGATCGGCGAGCCTGGCAGCGAAGCGTAGAACGACGGCGAGGTCTGCACGCCATTCGGCACCGTGCAATCGCGCACGTAGAAGTTGCGCAGGTAGCCGCCGCGATTCAGATTGGTCTTCATGCGGATCGCGGTGTTCAGCGGATTGGTCTTCCAGTTGGCGTTTTCAAACACCAGCTTCTGCGCAAACACGTTCTGGATGCCGCCCGCCATTTCGCTGCCCAAGGTCACGCCGCCGTGGCCGCTGTGCATGATGCAGTTCTGGATCACGATGTTCTGCGACGGGCCATACTGCGTATCCAGATCCTTGCCGGCCTTGATGGCGATGCAGTCGTCGCCGGTATCGAAGGTGCAGCCTTCCACCAGCACATGGTCGCAGGCTTCCGGATCGAAGCCGTCGCTGTTCGGGCCGTGGCTGTGCGCGTGCACATTGCGGATCACCAGGTTGCGGCAGTGGACCGGGTGGTGCATCCAGAACGGCGTCTGGATCACGTGGTAGCCTTCCAGCAGTACGTTGGTGCAGCCGATAATCTGGATCATCGGCGGCCGCAGATAGTGGCCGACGCCGAACACGCGCTTGGACAGCGGCACGCCGGCCTCCGACAGCGCCGGCAGGTACTGCGCGTCCGCGCGCCAGCGATCGCCTTCGCCCTGGATCAGGATGCGCTCCGCTTCAGTCAGCGCCGGCGCCACGGTCGACAGCGACTCCGCGTTGAGCGGATTGACGGTGTTCTCCGACATCTTGCCGGCCTTGAAGTTGGGCGTGGTGCCCTGGCCGATGGAGTTGATGGTTTTCTGCTTGCCCTTCCAGGTCCACCAGCAATCGCCCTGGTCGTTGAACGGCAGGCCGCCCTGGCCGTCGAGCGTCGCGGTCCAGTCCTCGCCGGTCAGCGCGATATTGTTCTGGCCATAGGCGTAGACCATCGGCGAATAGTTCAGGCAATCGTTGCTCTGCCAGCGGGAGATGGTCAGCTTGCCATGCTTGCCGCAATCGATGTCGCCGTACCTGGCATAGTCGGCCGGGTTGTGCGAGAAGTACACGTGGGCGTTCTTCGCCAGATGCACGTGCACGTTCGACAGCAGCACCATCGGACCGGCGACGAACCAGTCGCCGGCCGGGATGATCACACGGCCGCCGCCGGCGTCGTGGCAGGCCTTGATCGCTGCCTTGATGGCGGCGTAGTTGTCGAACGAGCCGGCCGCCGGGGTGCTGATGTCCTCCTGTTCCTCGTGCGAGATCCAGGCCTTGGCCTTGGCCAGCTTGCATGGCTTGGCGCCGAACCTGGTGATGTTGAAGTCCTCCTTGCGGAACTTCAGCGGCTTGGAGACGTGGTCGATGATGGCCTGGGCTTGCAGCCACGGATCGGGCGCGGTGGCCGCCATCGCTGGAAGACTGAGCGAAACGCCCGCCGCCGGCAGGGCTTTCATCAGGTTGCGGCGCTGGTGATTGAAGGTCATGCTGTATTTCCTTATTCGTCCGAGTTATTGAATTCACCAAGGAAGATATCTGCCGGTGAAGGTGGTTGCGTATAGCCGAGATCCTTGACGGGATCGATGCCGGCGGCGACAAGGTTTTTCCAGTGATCGTCCGAGTTGTACTGCGCCGGACGATAGGAGATGGTGCCTTTCTTATTCCAGTCATGCCATGGCTGCTGGCGATTGATATGCGGTCCGATGCGCGAATTCAGTACCACCATCTTGCCCACCGCCTCCAGCGAGGAACGCGCGATGGTGCCGGTCGGCGCCTTGTAGACATTGACGTCGCCGTAGGTGCAGCGGTAGCCCTCCACCGGCATCGGCGCATACGGCGTGCAGCGCGATCCGGCGAACCATTGGCGCAGCAGATAGAAGCTGCCGTCCTTTTTGCCTTCGTGCGTGAAGCGCACGTGGTCGAACACGAAGCCGTACCGGGTCTTCACGTGGGTGTTCGGCGCGGCCGCGTAGGACACGCCGCGGTCGCCCAGCGTGCGCACCTCGGACTGATAAAAGTAGGCGGTGCTGTCGCCGAAAATGAAATCGACGTCGCCTTCAATATAGGATCGGTTGAAGAAGCTGCGCACCGTGCTGCCCACCAGCGGCGACTTGAGGAACAGCGTGTCCTGGAAGCCGATCAGGCGTATGTTCTCGAACTGCGCCTTGTCCGCGCCATCCACGCTGAGCGCCAGCGCCTGATGGTGGATATTGTTGATGTTGGGGAGCGCCTCTGCGCGGGCGTTGCCGGTGTCTTTGTTATAGCCGTTCTCGAACGTCAGGTTGCGGGCCTGGAAGCCATTGTTCCTGGCCCACACCGTTTGCGTGCCGAAGGTGCCGATCTGCGCACGCTCCCTGACGCTGGCGTACATGGCGTGGATCGCCGCCGGCGCGCTGGCGAATTGCGCGCCGTGCGCGGCGTCATACGCGGCCCCGGTCATCGACGCTTCCAGCCTGGCGGTAATCCGCGTGGCGGCGGCGTCCTTGCCTTCGCCATATAGCGTAATCGGCGCCGCCTCCGCCGGAATGTAGACCAGTTCCGGATACACTCCGGGCTTGAGCAGCACATACTGGCGCTTGCCCGGATGCGCGGCGCTGTCCAGCAACGCCCGGCTGATGGCTTGCTGCACCGTGTGGAAGGTGCGCGCGCCGTCCGCACGCGCTGCCTTGTCGACGATGTAGTCCGGCGTGAACGCCGCCCCCTTGGCCAGCGGGTCGGACAGCGGGTCCCATGGATCGACGCGCTCCTTGCCGGCCTCGCCGACGTACTTCAGCACCTCTCCATACGAAAACTGCTTCGCCTGTTCCGGCGTCAGTTGCGGCCTTTGTGCTTGTGCCACGCCTGCTGCGCCTGCGGCGAGCAGCATCGCCAGCGCGGCCGCCTTCATTGTTCGTTCTCCGGCTTCAACTGGCCGGCCGCTTCCGGCACGGCGCGTTTAAACTCGTCCACCACCATGCGGGCGAAGTAGGTGGCGCCCTTGGCGCCGAGGTGAGTGCGGTCGAAGGCGGTCTTGGCGGCGCCGACGACTTCCACCTTGCCGGCGGCGGCCGGATCGCCATAACCGGCGGGACGCGGCGCCATCGCCAGCGTGTCGGCTTCGTCCTGGCCCATGGCCTGCACGGCGGCGTAGCTGTCGGCGTTCAGTTCCAGCAGCGGCGCCTGCTGCGAGGCGGCGCTGGCGCGGGTGGCGTCGGCCCACGGCGTCAGCGTGTTCTCAAGCACGCCGTCCTTGAAGGTGCGGCGCGTCAGCGGCGTGACCAGCACCGGCACGCCGCCCAGCGCTTTCACCTCGCGCGCGTAGCGCTCCATATTGACCGGGAATTCGGTTTTCAGGTCGGTCGAGCGGCCAGGCTTGCCCGGCTGGTCGTTGTGGCCGAACTGGATCAGCACATAGGTTTTGCTGTAGGCGTCGGCGCCGCGCAGCAGGCCTTCCACTTCGGCCCAGCGGCCTTCGGCGCGGAAGCTGCCGGAGCTGCGCCCGCCCTTGGCGAGATTGATGCAGGTGTTGGCACGGTTGACGCGCGCGCAGAAGGCGTCGCCGTAGCCGCTGTTGCTGGCCATGGTCGAATCGCCGACCAGGATGAAGCGCACCGGCTTGTCCGCCGCATGGGCGCCGCCTGCCAGCAGGGCCAGGGCGGTGGTGCAGGAAATCAGAAGTTTCATGGAACTGTCCTAAAAAAGGGCGCCGGCCGCCATGCGGTCCGGCGCCCGATACTCAGGCGGAGTGACGCTGTTTATGCATCCACGCTTTCATCAGAAAGTGTAGGTCGCACGCACGTTGTAAGCGCGGCCGATCGGGCTGGCGGCGCTGCTCAGGTAACCAAAGCTATACAGGCTGCTGTTGGTTGCCGGCGGTTCGGCGTTGAACAGATTGGTGATGCCGGCGGTGATCTGAATATTCTTGAAGCCGTTGTACGTGGTGGTCAGGTTCCACAGCTTGTAAGAATTGATGTCGCGCCAGTACTGCTTGGCCACCAGGTTCTGGTCGGTGTACTTCGAGTTGTAGTTCTGGGTCAGCGTGCTGTTCCAGTTACCCGAGGCCCAGTTCAGGCGCAGCGTGTGCTTCCAGCGGTAGGTGATGATCGGGAAGCTCGACGTGGTGCCATTGCTGGCCAAACCGAACTGGCCGATGTTGGACACGAACGGGCTGCCATCGAACAGCTGGTTGTCGAACTGCGTCAGGTAAGTACCGTCCAGGAATACCTTGAAGTCGCCGTACGAGGTTTTCGGGAACGCATAGGAACCCGATACGTCGACGCCGGCCGCCTTCTGGCCGCCCAGGTTCATCGTGGTGTTGTTGATGTAGGCGAGGGTGCCGTCGGCGTTACGCACGAAGTAGGCGGCATACTTGGCCGGGTCGAGGAAGTACACCTGCTCCGGCAGGTTGGCCAGCATGTCGGTCATGCGGATGTTCCAGTAGTCGAACGAGATCATCGCGTTCTTCACCGGTTCCATCACCACGCCGAGCGTGAAGCCTTTCGATTTTTCAGGCTTCAGGCCCGAGTTGGAACCGACCTGTTTCGGCAGCTGCACGTTGCAGACGTTGGCGGCGACCTGGCCCGCGACCGGTGTGCCGGTGCCGGCCACGCCTGGCGTGCCGCCTGGGCACAGCAGCGGATCGTCCCACTTGGCCGAGGTCAGGCCGGTGGCGCCAGGCAGGCGGTAACCGTAGGCGTCGAACAGCGTCGGCGCGCGGAAGCCGGTGTTGGCCGAGCCGCGGAACATCAGCTGCTTGCTAGGCTCCCACCGGAAGCTGATTTTCGGATTGACGGTGGTGCCGAAGTCGTTGAAATGGTCGGCGCGCACGGCGCCGTTCAGTTCCAGCGTCTTGGTCACCGGCGCGTTGATCTCGGCGAACAGCGCCGCCACGTTGCGCTGGCCTTCGCCGTGCGACGGGCTGGTGTTGGCGTAGGTGACTTGCGAGACGATCGGCAGCTTGGTGTCTTCGGTGGTGTCGCGGTGCAGGTCGGCGCCCACGGCCAGCGCCAGCGAGCCGCCCGGCAGTTCCATCAGCGCCTTGCTGGCGGTGACATCGACGCCGGTGTAGGTCGATTTGGAGGTGCGGTTCTTGGCGCCGTCGACGCTGATCGAGGCCAGGTAGGCCTTGCCGTCGGCGTCCTGCAGGCCGAATGGATTCAGCGTGCCGTTGCGCAGGCCGTCGATCAGGCCCTGGCCGTTGACGTAGCCGGAGTAGTAGTAGTTGTCGCGTTCCGAAACGCCGATCACCAGGCCGGCCTTGTAATCCCAGCCGCCGATGATGCCTTCATCGCTGATGGCGAGGCGCTGGTTCAGCTGCACGTCCTTGGTGGTGGCGGCGCCGAGGTCGGCCACCGCCCAGGTCACGGTCAGCGGTGCGTTGTTCAGGCCCGCCACGGCAGGCACGCCGCCGCTGCCGCCCGGATACCATTTGCTGGTCGACGGCACGATAGGCTGCACGCCGTTGACGGCCAGCGCATTGGTCGGGTTGCGCGTCGCCTTGATGAATTCCTCGCCGCGCGAGTAGTCGACGGTGACGATATGGTCTTCGCTGATCTTCTTGTTCAGGCGTGCGTAGAAGGTGACCTGCTGATTCGCGTACAGCGCGGTGCCGTACTCGTTGTTGTCGATGACGCAGGTGCCTTTCTGGCCGGCGATCGAGTAGGGCGCCAGGCAGCCGGTGCTGCCGTACGGGTTCTGCGCGGTCTTGTTGGTCGGCGTGGTGAAGTTGGCCGGGGTGGCGTTGCCGCCGGTGCCCAGCGTCGGCGCGCGACCCAGGTTGGTCAGCTTCTCGACGGAGCTCAGATAAGCGCGGTCCGAGGCGGCCAGGCGGCTGCGCTGGTGCGCGTCGACGGTGGCGTAGAAGCTCCAGCCGTCGCGTTCCAGGTTGCCCTTGCCCCAGGTGGCTGTCAGGCGCTGCTCGTCGCCGCCGCCTTTTTCTCCGGCTGCACCGCTTGCGCGGTCAGCTGGGTGCCTTCGAACTGGGTCTTGGTGATGAAGTTGACCACGCCGCCGATGGCGTCCGAACCGTAGATCGATGAGGCGCCGTCGCGCAGCACTTCGACGCGGGCGATGGCGCTCATCGGAATCACGTCCAGGTTGGCGTAGCCGTCGGCGATCGCCTCGTTGGCCAGGCGGCGGCCGTTCAGCAGCACCAGCGTGCGGTTCACGCCCAGGCCGCGCAGGTTGATGTTGGTGCCCGAGCCGGCGTTCGACGGCGCCAGCGAGGCCGATTGCGGCAGCGCCATCATGAAGTCGGCGAGGGTGGTCATGCCTTGCTTGACCAGGTCTTCGGCCTTGACGCTGGTGACTGGCAGCGAGGCCTCGTTGGCGACACGTTTGATGCTCGAACCGGTCACCTCGACGCGGGTCATGGTGGCATCGTCGGACTGCGCGGATGCCTGGTTGGTCAGAGCCATCACAGCCAGGCTGATTGCCGACAGCAGCAGGCGTGGTTGTGCGGAACGGTTCTGGACCGATTGCTGGGACTTCATGGTGGGTCTCCTTCGTCTCTTGAATAAAGTTATACGCAGCGCTGGCGAGCGCCTGCGTGAGTGGAGCACCTCGCGTACTCCGTGCCGCTGTCACGAGGGCCGCCTTGCGTGGGCAAGGGCGGCCGAGGTCCAGCCGGTCGATAACTTATTGCTTTATATTGCGCGGCCGGCATCGAGGCCGGTCCTGCGTTTGATACAGATGCTGCTATCCGCGCGAGAAGGTGCGGGTCACGCGTTCGAGGTGGGCGCGCATGGCCTTGCGCGCCGCCGCCGGATCGTGGGCGGCGATCGCCTCCAGGATGCGGCGGTGGTCCTTCAGCGTTTCCTGGCGCAGTTCCTCGGTCTGGAAGTGTTCTTTGAGCTTGTGCCACAGGCGGCCGCGCTGGTCCCACAGGTAGTTCAGCGATCCGACCAGCGCGCTGTTGCCGGTGGCGCGCGCGATGGCCAGGTGGAAGTTGCGGTCGGCCTGCTCGTTGCTGGAATAGTTGGCGTGGTGTTTTTCCATCTCCACCACCGCTTGCAGGATGGCGTCGACGGCGCTGTCGGTGGCCACGCGGGCGGCGATGGCGGCGATCTCGGATTCGATCAGGCGGCGCGCGGACAGCACTTCAAACGGGCCCGGACCGGCTTCCGGCAGATCGCTCGCTGCCGGCTCGGGCACTTCGCTGACATACACGCCGGAACCGCCGCGCACTTCGATCACGCCGCCCAGTTCCAGCGCGATCAGCGCTTCGCGCAGCGAGGCGCGGCTGACGGCCAGCTTGGTGGCGAGGTCGCGCTCCGACGGGAGACGCTCGCCGGCGGTGATGTTTTCGTTGCGGATGAGTTCCTGGATGCGGTCGGCCACAACGCGATACAGGCGCGGTTCGTGGGCGCTATCCCCGGCAAGCGGAGCGGTTTTTTTCAGCATGATGTCTCGTATAATTTCCGTGGCTTATTAGTTTGCCATCTGGTCAGGCCATTCTAAGGTGGTCAGACCAAATGCGCAATGTGGACTAGCCAAATTAATTTTAAACTGGCATACTCAATTCATGGAGCAGCCCCTGGACCCATTGTTTTCAAGGTGTAACCCCTAGGAAACATGCGGGTTGCGGACTGTGGCTTGCAGGCCACAACCCTGTGTACGGCCAACCAATAACAGAAGTGGTCAGACCACTTTAAGAGACCAAAAAACAACGTAGGAATTCTAGATGACAACTCCGACGAGCGCCAACAATACGCCGCGCTATATCCTCATGCACGACAACGATAACGTCGCGATTGTCGTCAACGACGGCGGCCTGCCCGCCGGCGCAGTTTTCCCCAACGGTTTGAGCCTGCTGGAAGCGGTCCCGCAAGGCCACAAGGTGGCGCTGCGCGACCTCAAGGCCGGCGACCGCGTGATCCGCTACAACGTTACCATCGGCTTCGCGTCGAAGGACCTGCCGGCCGGCAGCTGGCTGGCCGAGCACAATGTCGAGATGCCGGCCGCGCGCGAGCTGGACGGCCTGCCGATTGCCACCGTCAAGCCGCCCGTGATGGAGCCGCTGGAAGGTTACACCTTCCAGGGCTACCGCAATCCGGACGGCAGCGTCGGCACGCGTAACATCCTGGCCATCACCACCACCGTGCAGTGCGTGTCGGGCGTGGTGGAATTCGCCGTCGAGCGCATCAAGAAGGAACTGCTGCCGAAGTACCCGAACGTCGACGACGTGGTGGGCCTGGAGCACACCTACGGCTGCGGCGTGGCGATCGAGGCGCCGGGCGCGCCGATCCCGATCCGCACCATCCGCAATATCGCGCTGAACCCGAACTTCGGCGGCCAGGCGATGGTGGTCAGCCTTGGCTGCGAAAAACTGCAGCCTACGCGCCTGTTCCCGAAAGGCTCGATCCCGATCCAGAACGCCGGCGGCGCCGATCCGGGCCTGGTCTGTCTGCAGGATGCGCAGCACGTCGGCTTCATGTCGATGATCGATTCGATCATGCAGCAGGCTGAGAAAAACCTGGCGGAGCTGAACAAGCGCCAGCGCGAAACCGTGCCGGCCTCGGAGCTGGTGGTCGGCGTGCAATGTGGCGGCAGCGACGCCTTCTCCGGCGTCACGGCGAATCCGGCGGTGGGCTTTGCCACCGACCTGCTGGTGCGCGCCGGCGCCACCGTCATGTTCTCGGAAGTGACCGAGGTACGCGACGGCATCGACCAGCTGACCTCCCGCGCCACCACGCCGGAAGTGGCCGAGGCCATGATCCGCGAGATGGCCTGGTACGACGAATACCTGACGCGCGGCGGCGTTGACCGCAGCGCCAACACCACGCCGGGCAACAAGAAGGGCGGCCTGTCGAACATCGTCGAAAAGGCCATGGGCTCGATCGTCAAATCGGGCAGCGCGCCGATCTCCGGCGTGCTGTCGCCGGGCGAGAAGCTGACGCAGAAAGGCCTGATCTACGCCGCCACGCCGGCCAGCGATTTCATTTGCGGCACGCTGCAACTGGCGGCCGGCATGAATGTGCACATCTTCACCACCGGCCGCGGCACGCCTTACGGCCTGGCCGAGGTGCCGGTGATTAAGGTCGCCACCCGCAACGACCTGGCCAACCGCTGGCACGATCTGATGGATATCAACGCCGGCCGCATTGCCAGCGGCGAGGCGACCATCGCGGAAGTGGGCTGGGAGATGTTCCAGATGCTGCTCGATGTGGCCAGCGGCAAGGAGACGTGGGCGGAGAAATGGAAGCTGCATAACGCGCTGGTGCTGTTCAATCCGGCCCCAGTGACCTGACCGTCGTTCCCGCGCAGGCGGGAACCCATGGAACGTGCGATCATAGTCAGCATGGATTCCCGCCTGCGCGGGAATGACGCAACGACGCGACATATAACAACGGAGACAACATGAGCAAGCCATTCAAACGACTGCTGCTGACCGGCGCCGCCGGCGGCCTCGGTAAAGTGCTGCGCGACCGCATCAAGCCATGGGCCGATGTGGTGGTGCTGTCGGACATCGCCGACCTGGGCGAAGCGCGCGAGGGCGAGGAAATCATCCAGTGCGACCTGGCCGACAAGGCGGCCGTCATGGAGATGATGCAAGGCGTGGACGCGGTGCTGCACTTCGGCGGCATCTCGACCGAAAACACCTTCGAGAACATCATGCACGCCAACATCCTGGGCACCGCCAACATCTACGAGGCGGCGCACAAGCAGGGCGTCAAGCGCATCGTGTTTGCCAGCTCGAACCACACGGTGGGCTTCTACCGCAACACCGACTACATCGACGCCACCGCGCCGACCCGCCCGGACTCGTTCTACGGCATCAGCAAGTGCTTCGGCGAGCAACTGGCCAGCTACTACTGGGACCGCACCGGCCTGGAAACCGTCAGCCTGCGTATCGGCTCCTCGTTCCCCGAGCCGAAGGACCGCCGCATGATGGTCACGTGGTTGAGCTACGACGACCTGGTGGAAGCGCTGCGCCGTTCGCTGTTCGCCACGCGCGTCGGCTTCACCATTTTGTTCGGCATGTCCAACAACGACGTCGCCTGGTGGGACAACAGCAAGGCCTCGCACCTGGGCTACAGGCCGAGGGACAGCTCGTCGCAATTCGACGGCCTGTTCCCGGACAGCGGCGAGTATCCGGACAAGAATGCATCGGTCACTTATCACGGCGGCGCGTTCGCGCTGGCCGAAGTACGCTACAAGGACTGAGACGCCAGTTCGTCTATCCAGTCGATGAACACGCGCAGCCTGGCGCTGACGTGACGGTTCTGCGGATAGGCCAGATGTAAAGGCATGGGGGCGAGCTGCCACTCCTCGAACAGGGGTGTCAGCTCGCCCTTTTTTACGTGCGCGTGCGCCATGTAGCGCGGCACGCACAGCACACCCATGCCGGCCACGCCGGCCGCCACGTAGGCGTTGCCATCGTCCGCCGCCACGGCGTAGCGGCCTTTCACTTCCACCGTTTCCTCGCCGCGCCGCATCGGCATGGCGGCGATGCTGCCGCTGCTGGAGCGCAGGTAGCCGACCACGCGGTGCGCTCCGTCTTCCAGTTCGCGCGGATGCGCCGGCGTGCCCACCGCCTGCAAATACGCGGGCGAGGCGTACACGCCCAGCTGCAAATCGGCCACGCGCCGCGCCACCAGCGACGGCACGGTGATATCGCCGCCACGAATCACGCAGTCGACATTCTCGCCGATGACATCCACGTTGCGATCGCTGACGCCCATGACGATCTGGATGTCCGGGTAGCGCTGGTGGAACGCGGGCAGGGCCGGCATCAGGATCAGGCGCGCGAAGGGGCTGGGAACGTCGATGCGCAGGCGTCCGCGCGGCGCGGCCAGGTCGCCGGCCAGGACGTCGTCCGCATCCTGCAAATCGCCCAGCACGCGGGCGACGCGCTCGTAGTAGGCCGCGCCTTCCGGCGTCACCTTCACCTGGCGCGTGGTTCGGTGGAGGAGCTTGACCTGCAAGCGCGCTTCCAGCTGCTGCACCAGTTGCGATACGGTGGTCTTGCTCATGTGGAGCGTCTGCGCGGCCTTGGTGAAGCTGCCGGCTTCCACCACGCGCACGAAGGCCAGCAGGGTGTCGAATCGGTCCATGAGATTGTATGGGAATGGCAAACAGTCATTGTACGTCTTGCGCGTTTATCGGATCGCGCCGGCGTTTTACAGTGGCTGCTTCATTTGCATAAGGAGTTCTTGATGACTGTACGCGACGTTGTTTTTCCGCCTGGCCGCCAGGCGCTGTATGAGCGCAACCGCTATTCGCCGGCGATCCGCTCGAATGGCCTGCTGTTTGTCTCGGGCCAGGTGGGCAGCCGGCCGGATGGCTCGCCGGAGCCGGAGCTGGAAGCGCAGGTGCGGCTGGCGTTCAAGAACCTGAACGCCATCCTGGCGGAAGCCGGCCTGACGTTTGACGACGTGATCGATGTCACCGTGTTCATGGTCGATCCGGCCAACACCTTCGAGCGCGCCTGGCCCGTCGTGCAGGAGTTCTGGGGCGAGGCGCCGCATCCCACGCTGACCGGTGTTGGCGTGACCTGGCTGTACGGCTTCGACTTCGAGATCAAGGTCATCGCGGCGTTGAAGGACTAAAAACGGCCGCGCAACGCGCTGCTGACGCTGAAGTATCAATTCTGACCTTACAGCCAGAACTGCATCGACAGCACCATGGCGTTGTAGGTGGCGTGGACCAGCATCGGGGCGAGCAGGGTGTTGCTGCGCTCATAGGTCCACGCGGCGCACAGGCCGAGGATGAACACCGGCAGCATCGACAGCGGCGGGTGCACCACGGCGAAGATGGCGGCGCTCATCAGCATTGCCTGCGCCGCGCTCATCGAGCGCCGCAGGCCGCCGTAGATCAGGCCACGGAAGATAAATTCCTCGCACAGCGGCGCGGCGATCACCGCCAGAGCGACGATCCATATGCGCCCGCCTTCCAGCGCCGGCGCGGTCTTGAGCATATCCTCCCACAGCGACGAGTGCTGCAATCCGGCCAGGTAGCCGGTGCCGCAGGCGCAGGCGATGGCGGCGGCGATGGCCGCGGTCCGCAGTGACAATCCGATGTCCGCGCCGCGCAGGATGACCGGCACGCCGGCGGCCTTGCTGCGCCAGTACGCCAGCCGCATCAGCACGTAGACGACGATGCCGGCGACGCCGAAAGCGATGGTGATGGCTTGCAGGCTTACCTTGCCCGAGAAGATCAGCACAATGCCTTGCAGGATGAAGAAGGCGGTGGCGGCGATCAGGCCGTCCGCCGTCGAGACGCGCGCCGGCGGCGCGGCGGCCGGGTCGAGCAGGTAGGGCAGGGCGTCGCGCGCCTTCTGCCACAGGGCCAGCGCCATCGACGCGGTCAGCACCATCACCACCAGCTTCTGCGACCATACGCTGGTGTAGATGGAGTAGGTGTAGAAGCTGGCCAGCAGCATGTAGAGGTACACATAGGTCGGCCGCACGCGCGTGCGCGCATCCACTGCCAGCGGATCGCAGGCGAACACGCCCAGCGAGACGGCGATCATCGAGTAGATCGGAATGCCGGCGATGACCGTCAACACCAGCAGCGCCATGTTCCATTCAAAATGCTCGGTGTACCAGGCGCTGATGCCCAGCACCACGGCGGGATACGCCATCGTCAGCACACCCCATAGCCTGGCCTTTTCCTTCAGCGCGCTTTCGATCGAGCGCGGCACGGTGTACAGCAGCCACAGGACGTGGCCCTCGTTGTTGAGCGTCTGGAAGGCCGACAGCATCAGCACATACACGCCCAGGCCGAAGGCGATGGCGGCGGCGATGGTGTGGTGCTCGCCCAGCTCTTCCAGGCTATTCAGCTTGCCGTTGAAGACCATCTGGCTGACAACGATGATGATGGGCAGCAGCAGCGTCTGGAACAGGAAGTTGCGGTCGCGGCTCAGCAGGCGCAGTTCGCGGCGCTGCAGCGGCGACATGATGACGGCGGCGGCATCGGCCAGCCGTGTGAACGGCCCGCGCGCGGCGGACGGGCGGCCCTCGGCCACCTCGCGCGTCGCCGTGCGCTTGCGCGCGCTCTCGCGGGCGCCGGAGTTGACCACGCCGTGGCGCAGCTGATGCCGCAGCAGCGCCATGCCGGCCCACATCAGCAGCGCGGTTTGCGCCGCCAGCAGTGCGGCCAGCCCGGCCAGCTGCGCCAGGTCGCGCGCCTGTATCGCTTGCAGCACCAGCCCTGGCGGCAGCCAGCTGACCCATGATGGAAACGCGCGCGCCCAGTCCATGGCGAAGCCATTCGCCGCCGGCATGCCGAGCGCCATGACGAAGTAGATCAGCGGCAGGTTAAACAAGCCCGTCACCGCCTGCAGGTTGCGCAGCTGCGAGGCGGGAAGCCACATGCGCAGGCCGGTGTCGGCCAGCGTGTGCAGCAGCGCCGCCGGCGGCAGCAGCACCAGCGCCGCCAGCACGGCGAGCGGCAGCACGCTCCAGGCGTAACCCGAGTGCCAGGCGATGACGCCGAAAGCCGGCACCAGCGCAAACCAGCCGGCGACGTTGCTGGCGCTGCGTTCCAGCACGCGCCCCCATAGCAGCACGCCGCGCTCCACCGGCATCGTCACCAGCCATTCGAGATCCCAGTCCGGCTGCGCCATTTCCTTGTTCCCCAGCGGTAGCAGCACGGCGATTAGGAACAGGATGCTGACTTCCATCGTCAGCCCATGCAGCAGCGGCGCGGCAAATGGTGCGGTGGCCAGTTCCTCCTCCGCCGTGTGCAGGTCGGCATGGCGTTCGCCCTGCTGGTCGACGTAGCGGCATTCGCTGGCCGGGTCGAGGTGGCACTGCATGTTCAGCACCGCGTTGTTGGCGATGCTGATGAACGAGAACGACATCAGCGCCACCATCGCCAGCGTCAGCAGCCACAGGTTGCCGCGCTTGCCGCCGCTGGTGTCGCGCGGCTTTTTCTTCTTGAAGCGGAACAGGTTATTGAACAGCACATTGCGCTGCCGCGTCAGGCGCATGCGCGTCATCAGCCAGATGGTTTGCAGCGCGGTCATTGCGCCGTCTCTTCGGCCGCTTCGTCGGTGATCTTGAGGAACACGTCTTCCAGCGAACCGCTGGCAGAGGAATCGGCGCGGATTTCGTCCAGCGTGCCGGTGGCCACCAGCTCGCCGCGATGGATGATGCCGACGCGGTCGCACAGCTTTTCGGCCATGTCGAGCAAATGGGTGGAAACGAAGATGGTGACGCCGCGCGCGGCCGCCGCCAGCAGGCGTTCCTGCACGTCGCGCGAGGCGCGCGGATCGAGGCCGTTGATCGGCTCATCGAGGATCAGCACCGCCGGCTCGTGGATCAGCGCACAGGCCAGGCCGAGGCGCTTCTTCATCCCCAGCGAATAGTTGACGGCGTAATCCTCGCCGGCCTCCTCCAGGCCGAATTCCGCCAGCAGCCGCTCGCCGCGCCGGGCCGCTTCGGCGCGCGCAAAGCCGTGCATCTCGCCGACAAATTGCAGGATCTCGCGGCCGCGCAGGTAGTCGTAGAAGATCGGCGTGTCGGGCAGGTAGCCGACCCGCCGCTTCACCGCCGCCGGCTCGGCGTGGCAATCCAGGCCGTCGATCAGCACCTGGCCGCCGCTGGGCACCAGGATGCCCATCATCATGCGGATGGTGGTGGTCTTGCCGGCGCCGTTGGGGCCGAGGAAGCCGAACACTTCCCCGCGCCGCACAGTGAGCGTCAGCGGTTTGACGGCATTGAAGCTGCCGTAGACTTTGGACAGGCCTTGAAACTCGATCATGGAGGACACCGGAAATCTTATGAATTTACTACGTCATCATAACACCGCCGCCGCCTCACTCCTTTGGATAGAGGCTCATGCCGAAACGCTCGGTGCGCGGCATCCAGTTGCTGGTGATGTCGGCCGACGCCAGCACGCGTTCGGCGCGGCCGATCAGCAGCGCGCGCGGCACCAGGCCGATGTAGCGCGAGTCCTCGCTGTTGTCGCGGTTATCGCCCAGCATCATGTACTGGCCGGCCGGCACCACGATAGGGCCGAAATCGCGGCGCGCCTGCAACTGCGGCATGAACTGGACCGCGTGGCGCGCATCGCCCAACTGTTCATCGACGCGCACGGCGGCCAGGTCGCCGACGCCACGGATGTTCTCGATGCCATGGCCCAGCGAGGTGTAGCCGGCCGGCTGGCCGTTGATGACCAGCTTCTCGTTGCGCATCTCGACGCGGTCGCCGGGCAGGGCGATGACGCGCTTGATCAGCCGCGTGCCGTTGACCGGCGAAGAGAAAGTGACGATGTCGCCGCGCCGTGGCTCGCCGGTCGGGTGGATCACGATGTCGGTCAGCGGCACCTTGACGTTGTAGGCCAGGCGGTTGACGAACACCACGTCGCCCTCCAGCAGGTTGGGGTGCATGGATGCCGATGGAATCGGGTTCCAGTCGGCGACGGCCGTGCGGAAGATCCCGAACAGCATCAGGAACATCAGGAATCCCTTGTTGGCGCGCACCCAGCTTTTCATGACGTTTCCCCGCTAATGGATACGGGCATCTTGTGAGCAGATTCTTAATCGCGCCTTAGTGGCCGGCGGTTTGCACCAGCGCTGGCGGCGCCGCCCACCGGCAGGCTCACGGCGAGACGATATTGCTCACCTTTAAGCTTACCTGATAATCGGGCGGCTCCTCGTTTTTCGCCGGCGCCTGTTGCGGCGCGAAGCCGGCCAGCGTGAAGGTCAGGCCGTCGCGGCGGACGGTCGGTGTGCCGTTGGGCATGTTATCGGACAGCACGAAGTTGCTGGTCGCACCATCCGGCTGCGTCAGCGTAAAGCTGAAGCTGATGTAGCCGGCCCAGACGCAGACCGCGCCGGTGCGGCAGCGGCTGTCGTTGACGCGTTCCAGCCGCACCACCGGCGCACTGGCCGCGGCGCCGGCGTTGCGTGCGATGGCCGCTGGCGTGATAACGGCGCTGGCGCCCTGGCGCAGCGTGTAGACGGCGGTAAACGCGGCCGGCGTGGCGCGCACGCCGGTGGCGGAGCCGCAGGCGTGCAGCGCGGCCATGACGGCCACGAGCAGCGGCAGCACGATGAGCTGCCGTAATATTGTTTTTTCATGATCAGCCTCTTGCTTCAGTTGGAGGCAAGCTTAACAAAAAGACCATGCGGACGGCGCACGAACGGCATGCAGTCAGCGCTAGCTCAAAGTCGAGGGCGAAAAAATGCCGCCGGCAGGCGCCGGCGGCATTCCGGGAAAAAGCGGCATGGCTTACACGTAGGAGGCCAGGGCGCCCTTCATTTTTTCAGCGCGGCTGCTTCGATCTGGCGGATGCGCTCGGCCGACACGCCGAACTCGTCCGCCAGCGTGTGCAGCGTGGCGCCCGAACCGTCGTCGTTGGCCAGCCAGCGCGCCTCGATGATGCGGCGCGAGCGGGCGTCGAGCTTGCCCAGCGCTTCTTCCAGGCCTTCCGATTGCAGGCGGGTCACCTGTTCGGCTTCCAGCACGCGGGTCGGTTCCGAGGCTTCGGACGACAGGTAGGCGATGGGCGCGAACTTGTCATCTTCGTCATCGGTTGGCGATTCCAGCGCGATGTCGCGGCCGCTCAGGCGGGTTTCCATTTCGATCACTTCCTCGCGCTTGACGTCGAGCGTCTTCGCCAGTTGGTCGATCTGGGCGGGCGTCATCGCGTCCAGGCCGGTCTTGTGGCTGCGCAGGTTGAAGAACAGCTTGCGCTGGGCCTTGGTGGTGGCCACTTTGACCAGGCGCCAGTTCTTCAGGATGTATTCGTGCATCTCGGCCTTGATCCAGTGCATCGCGTACGACACCAGGCGCACGCCCTGGTCGGGGTCGAAGCGTTTCACCGCCTTCATCAGGCCGATATTGCCTTCCTGGATCAGGTCGCCATGCGGCAGGCCATAGCCGAGGTAGCCGCGCGCGATCGACACCACCAGGCGCAGGTGGGACATCACCAGGCGCTCGGCGGCGCCCAAGTCGGCTTGTTCCTTGAGGCGCTTGGCCAGCGAGATTTCTTCGTCGTGCGTCAGCATCGGCAGGCGATTGACAGCCGAAATGTAGGCATCCAGGTTACCCAGGTTGCCACTAAACCCGAGTCCCAGAGCACTGTTTTTCGCAGGTACCACGGACATCATAGTCATTTTCGTTTCCTTCGCTTGTTTGCTTATGAGCACTTTTGCACTCTTTCGAACATATATTAGCACTCTCTATGGTTGAGTGCCAATCATCCGAAATTTATAGGCCTGATAGTAAAAACACTATCGGGTCTTCCGATGTGTTTAGGATGCGCGATGGATCTTAGGACCGGCTTAATGGGATTGGGCCATGGTAAGGGGGCGGGGAGGGTGGTTCCGTGCGTCGCCGCACTTCCACGTCATTCCCGCGCAAGCCCCGGCATTCCCGCGCAAGCCCCGTCATTCCCGCGCAGGCGGGAATCCATGCTGAGTATGGGTTGCCGCCTGCGCGGCAACGACGGAGTATGTATGGGTTGCCGCCTGCGCGGCAACGACGGGGTATGTATGGGTTGCCGCCTGCGCGGCAACGACGGGGAACGGGGCGTCGTCCACCCGGCAACGACGTTAGTTGAGGCGGGCGGTGTGGCGGCGCACCGAGAGGCGGGCGCCGATCAGGCCCAGGGTGGCGGACAGGGCCAGCAGCGCCACCATCATCAGCGGTTGCAGCGGCACCAGCTGGAATTCCGACGCGTACAGCCTTGCGAATTCTGCAATGGCGGTGTTCAGCGGACCCAGCGCCAGCGTCACCGCGCCCAGCGCCAGGCCACCCGCGCACAGGCCCAGCAGCGCGCCGGTGTAGTAGAACGGCCGGTGGATAAAGCTGTCGGTGGCGCCGATCAGCTTGGACACGAGGATTTCCTCGCGCTGCGTCAGCACCTGCAGGCGGATGGTGTTGAAGATGACCGCCACCACCACCGTGCCCAGCGTGGCCGCCAGCAGCAGCAGCGCCAGGCGCAGGATATTGATCAGCGCGGCCAGGCGCTTGACCCAGGCCGAATCGACCTGGACCGTGTCGACGCCGGGCAGTGCGCGGATCTGTTCGGCCAACTGGTCGACGTCGCCGCCGGCCTGGGCGTTGCGGAAGGCGTCCAGCTTCAGCACATAGCTGTCGGGCAGCGGGTTGTCGCCCAGCGTGGCCAGCACGTCGGCCAGGCCGTTTTTGTCCTTCAGCTCGTCCAGCGCCTTTTCGCGCGGCGTGAAAATGATCTTGGCCTGCTTGTCGTGCACGGTCTGGCGCAGTTGCACGGCCAGCGCCTCGGCCTGCTCGCGCGGTGTGTCCTGCTTGAGGAAGACCGAGATTTCCGGATCGACCGACAGCGTTTCCGACATTGGCCGCACGTTGTCGAGCAGGGTCACGCCCATGAAGGGCAGGGCCAGCGCGATCGCCACCACTAATATATTGAACAGGAAACCGCCCGGCGAGCGGCGCAGGTGGACCAGCGCGGCGGCCAGCGCGTAGCGGTGTTGACGGAACCAGTAAGTCATGCCGCCACCTCCAGCTGGCCGTGGTTGAGGTGGATGACGCGCGCGGCGGCGTCCAGCATCACCTCGTCGTGGCTGGAAATCAGGCAGGTGACGCCGACCGAGTTAAACGCTTTCAAGGCGTCCAGGACCTTGTTGGCGGCGGCGCGGTCGAGGTTGGCGGTCGGCTCGTCGGCCAGGATGACCTGCGGGCGGTTGACGATGGCGCGCGCGATCGATACGCGCTGCTGCTCGCCGCCGGACAGGGCCAGCGGTTGGGCGGCGGCGCGGTCGCCGAGGCCGACCTTGTCGAGCGCGGCGCGGGCGCGCTGCTCGGCCTGCGTCTTGGAGGCGCCGGTCACCAGCAGCGGCAGCATGACGTTGGCCAGCACGGTGCGGTCGGTCAGCAGCCGCTGCTGCTGAAAGATCAAGCCGAGGTTGCGGCGCAGGAAGGGCACCGCCACCGGTTTGATGCGGGAAATATCCTGGCCGTTGACAATCACCTGGCCGGCGCTGGGCCGCTCCATGGCCGCGATCATTTTCATCAGGGTGGATTTGCCGGCGCCGGAAGGGCCGGCCAGGAACACCAGTTCGCCTTTTGCTATCGTGAACGAGAACGTCGCGCAGCGCCGTCACATCGGATGAGTATTGTTTGGAGACGTTCCGGAATTCGATCATAGAGGTCTGGTGATTATCCAAGCAGTGCTTCTACAAATTCGGCAGCCACGAACGGCTGCAGGTCTTCGATCTTCTCGCCGACGCCGATGAAGTACACCGGCACCGGGCGCACGCGCGCGATGGCCGCCAGCACGCCGCCCTTGGCGGTGCCGTCGAGCTTGGTGATGATCAGGCCGGTCAGCTTGAGGGCGTCGTCGAAGGCCTTCACCTGCGCCAGCGCATTTTGCCCGGTATTGCCGTCGATCACCAGCAGAGTTTCGTGCGGTGCGCCGTCCATGCCCTTGCCGATGACGCGCTGGACTTTTTCAGCTCTTCCATCAGGTGCAGCTGGGTCGGCAGGCGGCCGGCGGTATCGACCATGACGACGTCGACGCCCTTGGCCTTGCCGGACTGCACCGCGTCAAACGAGACGGCGGCCGGGTCGCCCGAGGCCTGCGAGATGACGGTGATGTTGTTGCGCTGGCCCCAGACCATCAGCTGCTCGCGGGCGGCCGCGCGGAAGGTGTCGCCGGCGGCCAGCAGCACCGACTGCTTGTGCGTCTGCATATGCTTGGCCAGCTTGCCGATGGTGGTGGTCTTGCCGGCGCCGTTGACGCCGGAGATCATCATCACGGTCGGTGTGTGGCGGCCCAGCTCGAACGGGCGCTCCAACGGTGTCAGCAGTTCGAGCAGCAGCTGCTTCAGCGCGGCCTTGACGGCGGCGGCGTCGAGCAGCTTGTCTTCCTTGACCTTGCGCTTGAGCGCGTCGAGCAGATAAGTGGTGGCCTCGACGCCGGCGTCGGACATCAGCAGCGCCGCTTCCAGCTCGTCGTACAGGTCGTCGTCGATCTTGGCGCCGACGAACAGCACCGACAGGTTGTTCGAGGTTTTCGACAGGCCGGCCTTCAGGCGCGCCATCCACGATTGTTTTTCTCCGCCGGTTCTTCGATCGGCAGCAGGTCGGGCAGGTTGGCGGCGGCAGGGGCTGCGGGGACAGGGGCGACGACAGGCGCCGCAGGCGCTTCGGGCGCGACAGGTTTTTTCTTGAAGAAGCTAAACATGGATATGTGTTTGGGTGGTGCTGGCCAGCACGGGAATTTGCTTATTTTACCAGAGCCGCGTGGCGCCCAGCGTTAGCCTGCCGACACAGCCGCGTGACGCGCGCGCCATGCGGTGATGGCGCCGGCCAGGTCGGCCAGCTCGAACACCCGCACGAATGGCGGGCGGCGCCGTTTCAGCGCGGCGTTGCTGCCGCCGGCCCACAGCTCGGCGGCGCCGGCCAGGCGGGTGTGCAGCTCGGCCAGGCCGTCGAGCGCCTGGCGCGGATTCATCGCCACCGAGAACGACAGCGCGATGATGTCGACCCGCTGCGCGCGCGTGGCCTCGACGATGTCCAGCAGCGGCGTTTGCACGCCGAGCGAAATGCAGTGCGCGCCTTCGGCCACGCACATGGCCTCGGCCATCAGCAGGCCCAGGCCGTGACGTTCCTGCGGTAGCGTGGTCAGCAAAATGCGCGGCGCGCTCAGGTGGTTGCCATTGGCCTGCGGCATGGCGAAGATGGCGCTGCGCATCACCACCGTCAGCGACTCGGTATACAAGTGTTCCTCGAACGTGGCCAGCTGGCCGCTGGCCCAGGCGTCGCCGACGAGGGTGGTCAGCGGCGACACCAGGTCGATGACGAAACTTTTCAGTCCCATCATCAGCAGCGCCTGCGACAGCTTGCGGCGCAGCGCCTCCATTTGATGCGTCTTGAGTAAATCGAGGTAAAGCTGCAATTCCGGCGCGGCCGCGGCCGGCACGCCGCCCTTGCCGGCCGCCTTGCCGGTCAGCGCCTGCAATTCGTCGGCGCTGTACTGGATGACTTTGCCGGGACGGAAGCCGAGGTCGATCAGCCGCTTGATCAGGCGCAGCTTGTGCACCTGCTCGATCGGGTAGACGCGCTCGCCGTTGGGGTCGCGCAGGGGCTGCGGAAAGTCGTAGCGGCGCTCCCACACGCGCAGGGTTTCCTTGGCCACGCCGGTATCGCGCTCGACGTCGCTGATCGTGCTGGGCACAGGTTGTGAGGGAACGGTGTTTGTCATGGGTTGTTAGCGTGGCACGGGGGCGGGGTGCAGGCCCTGCATTTTACCTGCGTTTTTGCCGCGCAAGTGGCACGCCGCAAGCCGCCACCGCCGCGCATACGTTACAGGAAAAGCGCTTGTCCACGACACATAGTTGGCATCTAGAACTATTGCACTAAATTGCTGACTTCACTCCCATATGTCCAGGACAAAAATATTGGGCGTCACATGAAAATAATCGTTGCAGCTGTTGCGCACAGCAGAATTTGGCGTCGGCATACTGCGTCAGGCAAAAAATGAATCGATTTCATGCACTAAGATGGTGCGATAGCACAATAAAATGCACTAATTTGTGGCCTCAAAACAACAGGTAGCAATTTCTTACAAAATGGTAACGTAATGCAACTTGGCACTGTTTTTACAAAATTTACTACACAAATAAAGCTGTAATACTAGGAGCAAAGTTGGTTTTCGGCCTATTTCGCTGGATAAAACCGCCGAACAAAGTCCGGACTTGCCAGCTTAATACCATTCGGTAGAGGGAAGTCCGAACGGTGTTCAGTATAAAATGGCGTCAGGAATAGCAATCTAGCTATTTTTACTTGGTCCGACGAAGAAGTGGTTACACACCGTGTTCGTCGTGCGGGAAAACATGCTGGTTCGCTTGATCGGCAGGAAATATTGCGATGCGGTAAAATACCGCTGCTTGGAAAAATCGCAAGTCGCAACACTGTTCTGTATGAATGGTTTTACACTTGCGGAAGTTTCTAGGCATCAGTACAGTGCCGCCTCCGGCGCCCCATGAGGGCGCCGCGATCAAGCCGGCGTAGATTCATCGGCCGCATTTAGTGAACGCATCCCCTTGCGGGGTGCACAGTGGCAGCTGGGGAGTTTGCCCTCACGCACAAAACGGCACAAGCCGAGCAGCATCGAACACGCCGAAACTACTGGCTCATTTTTACAGCAACACAACTGAAGGAAACACGTAATGAAAAAATCCCTTATCGCTATCGCCGTACTGGCAGCTACCAGCTCCGCAGCTTTCGCTCAATCGAACGTAACCATCTACGGTATCGTTGATGCAGGCATCACCGCAGAACGCGGCGGCGCCCAAGGCAACGTGACCAAAGCCACCAGCGGCGCAGCATCGGCTTCGCGCATCGGCTTCAAAGGCACCGAAGATCTGGGTGGCGGTCTGAGCGCGATCTTCAAACTGGAAACCGGCGTGAAAATCGACGACGGCACCCTGGACAACTCGAACAGCGCCCTGTTCAACCGTGAAGCCTATGTTGGCCTGTCGTCGAAAACCGCCGGCACCCTGACCCTGGGCCGTCAGTACACCCCGTACTACGAAACCCTGCGTGACGTAGGTGACCCGTTCGCAATGGGCTACGCTGGTACCGCTAAAAACCTGTTCCCAGTGGCGTCGTACATGACCCGCAACTCGAACGCCGTTGTGTACAAAACCCCTAACCTGTCGGGCTTCACCGGTTCGGTTTCGTACAGCCTGGGCGAGCAAAACGGCGATTCGTCGGCTGCACGTCAAGTTGGCGGCTCGCTGGGCTACAACAACGGTCCTCTGAACGTTGCTGTTGCTTACAACATGAAAAACAACGACACCCAAGCGATCAAAACCGCCGGCGTTGGCCACAACACCCTGGTTGCCGCTAACTACGACTTCAAAGTTGTAAAAGTGTTCGGCGCATGGAGCAAAGATTCGGGCCAGGGTTCGGCTCCGATCAACGGCGCAGCTAGCGCAGCCGCGACCACCAACGCCTTCGGCTACGTGTTCTCGCAGTCGCAAGACAGCCGCGACGCTCTGATCGGTCTGACCGCACCACTGGGCGCATCGGGCACCCTGATGGCTTCGTACATCGACAAAGACGACAAAGAAGTTGCTAACCGTGACGCTTCGCAATGGGCAATCGGCTACAACTACGCTCTGTCGAAACGCACCAGCACCTACGTTGCTTTCGCTAAAATCAAAAACAAAAACGGCGCAGGCTACACCGTTGGTAACAACACCGAAGCTGGTACCGGTGACAAAGCCTTCAACGTGGGCGTGAAACACTCGTTCTAATCTGATTCCTCAGGTTTAGACTCAACAACGGCTGCCCTGGGCAGCCGTTGTTCTTTTCTGAAAGCAGTCATGATGAAGACGACACGACGCGCCGCGTTTGCCGGCGCCATTTTGCTGGCTTCCTGCGCCGTGCTGGCCGCGCCCAAGGGCGGCGGCAAGAAAGCCGGCGGCCTGCCGCGCTACGGCATGCAGGTTTATTCCGACTTGTGCATCCACCCGGACAGCGGCGAATTCGGCGGCCAGCGCATCACGCTGCAACGCTTCGCCGAAGTCGATACGGTGTTATATGAATACACGGCTGGCGGCCTGAGCTGGCCGGTGGTGGCCAGCGACGTCACCATCGATCCGCGCGGCCAGCAGTTTTACTTCACGGTGCAGCCGCCGGACGAGGATGAGCGCGTCATCAACGCCAAGGTGGTCGACGGCGGCAAGGCCATCGTGCTTGACGGCGGCTATTGCGGCGACGAGTCGCTGCCGATGCGCTTGCCGCTGGTGACCGACTTCGGCCGCAAGGCGCACAACTGCCGCGCCTGCCCGGCGCCGAAGATCAAGAAGGAAGCCGAGGAAGACAAGCCGGTGCTGGACGCCGGCTCCACCACCACCGCCGGCCTGTAGGCCGGCCGCAGCTTACTTGCCGGCGCGCGCCGCCGCCGCGTTGCGGCGGATGGTTTCCAGCGTCGCGCCCGGCGTGATCAGGTTGCCGTCGTAGCGCAGCTCGATGACGGCCGGCAGGCGCTGTTCGCGCGTGTAAGCCAGCGCGCGTTCCAGCGCCGGGCCGAACTGCGCCGTCTGCGTCACTACCTCGCCGGCGCCGCCGTAGGCCACCGCCAGCGCGGCGAAGTCCGGATTGTGCAGCGTAGTGCCGGACACGCGTCCCGGATACTCGCGCTCCTGGTGCATGCGGATGGTGCCGAACATGGCGTTATTGAAGACGATGATGATGACGCCGGCCCGGTACTGCACCGCCGTGGCCAGCTCCTGGCCGTTCATCATGTACTCGCCGTCGCCGGCAAAGGTAATCACCGTGCGCGCCGGATCGATGAGCTTGGCCGCCACGCCGGCCGGCACGCTGTAGCCCATGGCGCCGCTGGTCGGCGCCAGCTGCGTGCGCATGCCGCCGTAGCTGTGGAAGCGGTGCGCCCAGGTGGCGTAGTTGCCGGCGCCGTTGGTGATGATGACGTCGTGCGGCGCCAGCCGGTCGATCTGCTGCACCACCTGCCACAGGTCCAGCGGCGCCTTGCCGTCCTGGAAAATCGCCGGCTGCTGCTGCCACGCCTTCAGTTCCGCGCGCGCCTCGGCCACGCTGCCGGCCCATGCCGATGCGTCCAGCGGCGCCATCGCCGCCAGCATTGCAGCCACCTGCGGCATGCCGCTGTTGATCATCAATTCCGCCTGGTAGACGCTGCCCAGCTCCTCGGCGTCGGCGTGGACGTGGACCATGCGCTGCGCCGGCACCGGCGCTTGCAGGATCGAATAGCCGCTGGTGGTCATCTCGCCCAGGCGCGGACCGATGGCCAGGATCAGGTCCGCCTCGCGCACGCGCGCCGCCAGTTTCGGGTTGATGCCGATGCCGACGTCGCCGATGTAGTGCGGGTGTTCGTTGTCGAGCAAGTCCTGGAAGCGGAACGCGCACGACACCGGCAGCTGGTTGGCTTCGGCAAAGCGCTGGATGTCGGCGCAGGCCTGCTCATCCCAGCCGCCGCCACCCAGCAAGACCAGCGGTTTCTTCGCCGCCGCCAGCATGGCGCGCAGCGTATCGATCTGCGCGGCCGAAGGCGCCGCTTGCACCGGCCGGTAGCGGCGCGTGTCGGCCACGGCCGCCTGCGTGGTCAGCATGTCCTCGGGCAGCGCCAGCACCACCGGGCCGGGGCGGCCGCTGGTGGCGATCTGGAAGGCGCGCGCGATGTATTCCGGAATGCGGTCGGCGCGGTCGATCTGCGTCACCCACTTGGCCATCTGGCCGTACATGCGGCGGTAGTCGATTTCCTGGAACGCCTCGCGGTCGATGAAGTCGCTGCCGACCTGGCCGATGAACAAGATCATCGGCGTCGAGTCCTGGAAGGCCGTGTGCACGCCGATCGAGGCGTTGGTCGCGCCCGGCCCGCGCGTGACGAAGCAGATGCCCGGCTGGCCGGTCATCTTGCCGTAGGCGTCGGCCATGAACGCGGCGCCGCCTTCCTGGCGGTTGATGATGAAGCGGATGTCGGAATCGTGCAGCGCGTCGAGCACGTCGAGGTAGCTTTCGCCGGGCACGCCAAAAGCGGTGTCCACGCCGTGGATCTTCAGGGCGTCGACCAGGATCTGGCCGCCGGAGCGGGATGGTTGCGTCATTGTGATGGGCCTCGTGGGTGGATTGTCCAGGCATTCTACGGTGGCGGCGCGGGGCCGGCTTTTGGAATGGCGACACCAAATTTCAGATTTGCAGGCGCGGACTGGTACAATAGCGCCCGAAGCAAGCCAGACAGCCGCTGGTCAGTGCGTAAGGCCTGACGGGAGGAAGGTCCGGACTCCATAGAGCGGGGTGACGGTTAACGGCCGTCCGCTGAAAGCCTTTCACGAGGTATAAGGCGAGGAATAGGGCCACAGAGACGAGCGTATTAAGTTACGGTGAAACGCGGTAACCTCCACCTGGTGCAATTCCAAATAGGCACGCGATGATGTTGCTCGCGGAGCGTGCGGGTAGGAAGCTTGAGCGCTGGAGTAATCCAGCGCCTAGAGGAATGGCTGTCATAGCGCAGGTTCGCCTGTGCCGTAACAAAATCCGGCCTATCGGCTTGCTTCAACTAACAACGATTTTTCGCGGCGGACGCCGGAGCTGAGCGCACGCTGCGCTGGGGACTTCTGCCGATGAAAAAATACATTCTCGCCCTGGACCAGGGCACGACCAGCTCACGCGCCATCCTGTTCGACCACCAGGGCCGGATTTGCGGCTGTGCGGCGCAGGAATTTCCCCAGCATTTCCCGCATCCCGGCTGGGTCGAGCACGACCCGATGGATATCTGGCACAGCCAGTTGGCGGTGGCCCGCAAGGTGCTGGCCGACAATCACGTCGACGCCCACGACGTGCTGGCCATCGGCGTGACCAACCAGCGTGAAACCACGCTGATGTGGGACCGCAAGACCGGCGAGCCGGTCGCTCCCGCCATCGTCTGGCAGGACCGCCGCACGGCCGCCATCTGCGACGCCTTGCGCGCCGACGGCAAGGCCAAGAAAATCACCGACATCTCCGGCCTGGAGCTGGACGCCTATTTCTCCGCCACCAAGCTGAAGTGGCTGCTGGACCACGTGCCGGGCGCGCGCGCCAGGGCGGAGCAGGGCGGGCTGGCCTTCGGCACCGTCGACAGCTGGCTGGTGTACAAGCTGACCGGCAAGCATGTGACCGATGTCAGCAATGCGGCGCGCACCATGCTGTTCAATATCCACCTGATGCGCTGGGACTACGACCTGCTGCACCTGTTCGGCATTCCGGAACAGGTGTTGCCGCAGATCGTCTCGTCCAGCGAGGAGGTCGGCAATGCCCATCACAGCCTGTTCGGCGCGGCGATCCCGGTGGCCGGCATCGCCGGCGACCAGCAGGCGGCCACCTTCGGCCAGGCTTGCCTCCAGCCGGGCATGGTCAAGAATACTTATGGCACCGGCTGCTTCATGCTGATGCATCTGGGTAAGCATCCGGTGGCCTCGCACAACCGCCTGCTGACCACGGTGGGCTGGCGCGTCGACGGCGCCACCGATTATCTGCTGGAAGGCAGCGTGTTCATGGGCGGCGCCACGGTGCAGTGGCTGCGGGACGGGCTCGGCATCATCCAGTCCTCGGCCGAGGTGGAGGCGCTGGCGGCCAGCGTGCCGGACAGCGATGGCGTGTTCATGGTGCCGGCGTTTGTCGGCCTGGGCGCGCCGCATTGGGATGCCTATGCGCGCGGCGCGCTGTTCGGCCTGAGCCGGGGCAGCACCCGCGCCCACATCGCCCGCGCGGCGGTGGAGGCCATCGCCTACCAGAGCGCCGAGTTGATGGCGGCGATGCAGAAGGACGTCGAGGCGTCGCACCGTGCCATGCCGCTGATCGAGGTGCGCGCCGATGGCGGCGCCGCCCGCAACGACCTGCTGATGCAATTCCAGGCCGATTTGCTGGGCGTACCGGTGGTGCGTCCCAAGGTGACGGAAACCACGGCGCTGGGCGCCGCTTACCTGGCTGGGCTGGCGGTCGGCTTCTGGGATTCGCAGGAGGAGATTGCTGCGCAGTGGGTCTGCGAGCGGCGCTTTGAGCCGGCCATGTCCGCTGAGCGCCGCAGCGAGCTGCTGGGCAAATGGTCGCGTGCCGTTGAGCGATCGAAGGCGTGGGAGGAGTGATGCATCCGCCCCGTCATTCCCGCGCAGGCGGGAACCCATGGAGCGCGTCAAAAGCAAGCTCAGTATGGGTTCCCGCCTGCGCGGGAACGACGAGGTGGGGCGTATAATAGTGTTTGGTTTGCTGTAATATTTGTATATACAACTTGCCCGTCCGGCTTGTCGTTGATTTAACATTGGTGCTGGTTTTGTGAAGGTTCCCCATTCCGCCTCAGGTCGCTGCTGATGCGATCCTCTGCGATTTCTCCCGTCCCATCCCCATTTTTCCAATGTTGTCCATTTGCTACCGCAATGTTGGCGGTTTGCAACTTTATACATTTAGATCAATTTTTTGATCCGCTATTTTCCGACCAAAACACATGGGTACAGATGAGGTGTCACCTTCACAACCTTAGCTAAGTACTTAATTTATCGAATTATTTTATTTCAAGCTGGCTTCAAGGAATCGCGCTAAGTCCTTAATTTCATTACTAAAATCGCGGTTTCGATTGGCTGAAAGCGCTTGACCGCTATTCAGCCATCCTCTAAAGTGGGCATCTGTGTGAAAAAGTGTCTTTTTGTGGGAAATTTTGCCTGACTTAGCGGACAGGGAGGATAAAAAACAGGAAGTCATCGGTTCATGCTCCGCTAACCATACTGAGGTAAAAGGTAATCACGTGTTTCAAGGCGCGTCCGCAATCAATCTCGATGCCAAAGGCAGGATGTCCATTCCTGCCAAGCACCGTGACGCGCTGTCGATCCAGTGTGAGGGCCGCCTCACCCTGACGCGCCACCCCGACGGCTGCGTCATGCTGTTCCCCCGTCCCGTGTGGGAGCAACACCGTCAACAGATCGCCGCCTGGCCCATGCAGGCCCGCGCGTGGCAGCGCATTTTCCTCGGTTATGCCACCGACGTGGAAATGGACACCGCCGGCCGCATCCTCATCTCGCCCGAACTCCGCGCCGCCGTCGGCCTGGAAAAAGAGGTCATGATGATGGGCATGGGCTCGCACTTCGAGATCTGGGACGCCGCCAAGATGGCGGAAAAAGAAGCGCAGGCCCTGGAGGCCGGCACTCCCGATGTACTCGCTAATTTCTCCTTCTAAGGCTCCGTCATATGACCACGACAACGGTGCCTGAATTCCAGCATCGCACGGTGCTGCTAGACGAAGCGGTTGACGCGCTGGCGCTGGACGGCGCGCGCGCCGACGGCGTGTTCGTCGACGGCACGTTCGGCCGCGGCGGCCACTCGCGCCTGATCCTGTCGAAGCTGGGCGCCAAGGCGCGCCTGATCGCTTTCGACAAGGACCCGCAGGCCATCGCCACCGCCGGACAAATCAACGATCCACGCTTCACCATCGTCCACGACAGCTTTGCCACCATGCGCGCGGCGCTGGCGGCCGAGGGCGTGGACAAGGTCGACGGCATTCTGCTCGACCTGGGCATCTCGTCGCCGCAGGTGGATGACGCCGCGCGCGGCTTCAGTTTCCGTAACGACGGCCCGCTCGACATGCGCATGGACACCACGCGCGGCATGTCGGCGGCGGAGTGGCTCGCCACTGAAAACGAACAGACACTGGAAAAGGTGATAAAGGAATATGGGGAAGAACGGTTTGCTTTTCAGATTGCAAAGGCGATTGTTGCTCGCCGGGCAGTCGAACCAATTTCAACCACACGACAGCTTGCCGGCATCGTGGCAGGCGCGGTCAAGACTCGGGAAAAGGGCAAGGATCCGGCAACCCGCACATTTCAGGCTATCCGGATTTTCATCAATAAAGAGCTTGAAGACCTCGAAGTCGGTTTGAACCACGCCTACGACAGCCTGGCGCCGGGCGGCATCCTCGCCATCATCAGCTTCCATTCGCTGGAAGACCGCATGGTGAAGCGCTTCTTCGCCTCCAAGGCCAATGTCGAACAGCCGGACCGCCGCCTGCCGATCCGCGCGGTCGACCTGCCGCAGCCGGAACTGAAGCTGCTGTCGAAGATGAAGCCGTCCGAGCAGGAAGTCGACGCCAACCCGCGCGCCCGCTCGGCGGTGATGCGCGTGGCGCGCCGCCTGCCGATTCCTGCGGAGGCGGCATGAGCGGCAAGATCAACCTGGTGCTGACCGCCATCCTGGTGGGCTGCGGCCTGTCGCTGGTGAACGCGCAGTACCAGGCGCGCCACCTGTTCATCGAACTGGAACGCACGCAGTCGCAGGCGCGCCAGCTGGACATCGAATGGGCGCAGCTGCAGCTCGACCAGTCGACGCTGGGCAAGCACGCCCGCATCGAGGAGATCGCGCGCCGCGACCTGAACATGACGCCGCTGACCGCGGCGCGCACCCAGTACCTGACGCCGGAGCACGCGAAATGAGCCGCGGCAGCAATCTGAACACCTCGCGCGTGGCCGCCTCGAAAGGCGTGGCCTTCTCCAAGAGCCCGGTGCTGGCGGTGCGCCTGCCGACCTGGCGCTCGCGCGTTGTGCTGTTCGTATTGTTTGCCGCCTTCGCCGCGCTGGCCGCGCGCGCCCTGTGGCTGCAAGGCCTGTCGACCCAGTTCCTGCAAAAGCAGGGCGAGGCCCGCTACGCGCGCACGCTGACGCTGCCGGCCACGCGCGGCAAGATCACCGACCGCGATGGCCAGGTGCTGGCGTCGTCGGTGCCGGTCAAGGCCATCTGGGCCAACCCGGACGAGGTGCAGGACGCGCCGCCGGAAAAACTCAAGGAGCTGGCGCGGTTGCTCGACATGAGCAACGCCGAGCTGCAGAAAAACTCAACTCGGACCGCAGCTTCGTGTTCCTGAAGCGCCAGGTGGAACTGGACGCGGCCGAGCAGATCGCCAAGCTGGGCATCCCGGGCCTGGGTTCGGAGCGCGAGTACAAGCGCTTCTATCCGCAGGGCGAGGTGACCACCCACGTGGTTGGCTTCACCAATCTGGAAGACGTCGGCCAGGAATCGATGGAGCTGGCGCAGCAGAAAACGCTGCAGGGCATTCCGGGCAGCCGCCGCGTGATCAAGGACCGCCTGGGCCGCATCGTCGAGGATATCGAGTCGGTGCGCGAGCCGCACGACGGCAAGGACCTGACGCTGTCGATCGACAGCAAGATCCAGTACATCGCCTTCACCCAGGTGAAGGAAGCGGTCGAGAAGTTCGGCGCCAAGGCCGGCGCCGCCGTGGTGCTGGACGTGCACACCGGCGAGGTGCTGGCGCTGGCCAACTGGCCGAGCTACAACCCGAACGACCGCTCCAAGCTGACCGGCGAGCAGCTGCGCAACCGCGTGATGACCGACACCTTCGAGCCGGGATCGTCGATGAAGCCGTTCCCGGTGGCGATGGCGCTGGACGCCAAGAAGATCACGCCGCACACCATGTTCGATACCGGCAACGGCTCGATGGTGATCGGCGACCGCGTGATCCACGACACGCACCCGCACTACATGATCGACGTGCAGACCATCATCCAGAAGTCGTCCAACATCGGCACCACCAAGATCGCCTTCGGCATGCCGGCGCAGGACCTGTGGGAGATGTTCACCAAGCTCGGTTTCGGCCAGCAGCCGAAGTGGGGCTTCCCCGGCGCCGTGGCCGGCCGCGTGCGCCCATATAAATCGTGGCGCCCGATCGAACACGCCAACATGAGCTTCGGCCAGGGCATCTCGGTGTCGCTGATCCAGCTGGCCCGTTCCTACCTGGTGCTGGCGCGCGACGGCGACATCATTCCGCTGTCGTTCCAGAAAGTGCACGAGGCGCCGCACGGCACCCAGGTCATCAGCCCGAAGACCGCCGCCGAAATGCGCGAGATGCTGGAAATGGTCACGCTGCCGGGCGGCTCCGCCGTCAAGGCGCAGGTGCCGGGCTATCGCGTGGGCGGCAAGACCGGCACCGCGCAGAAGTTCATCGGCGGCCGCTACTCGCACACCAAATACATTGGTAACTTTGTCGGCATGGCGCCGATGTCGGACCCGCGCTTCATCATCGCCGTCATGATCGACGAGCCAAGTGGCGCGCAACGCTACGGCGGCGACGTCGCCGGCCCGGTGTTCTCCGCGCTGGCGGCGCAAGCGCTGCGCGCCAAGAATATCGCGCCCGACTCGGACCTGACCCATATCATCATTCCTGAATCTGCAGCACAGGGGAACATGTGACGACTTCTATTTTCGACCCATCGGCCGATTTGTCTGCTGTCTCGGCCGCGATCCGCAAGCTGGCGCCGACCGCGCAGCTGGCTTCGGATTCGCGCCGCATCAAGCCGGGCGATGTGTTTTTTGCTTATCCCGGCGACGCCGGCGATGGGCGCAGCTTTATCGACAGCGCCATCGAGCAGGGCGCGGCGCTGGTCGTGATCGATCCCGCCGGCTTTACCTGGAACGACAAGTGGACCGTGCCTTACCTGGCGGTCGAGAACCTGAAGAAGAACGCCGGCGCCATCGCCCACGCCTTCTACCAGCAGCCGGACGCCGGCATGTTTACCGTTGGCGTCACCGGCACCAACGGCAAGACCTCCAGCGCCGTGTGGCTGGGCCAGGCCCTGTCGCGCGGCGGCGAGCCGGCTGCCGTCATCGGCACGCTGGGCGTGGGCGTATTCAAGCCGCGCGGCGAAGTGGAATACGAAGTCACCGGCTACACCACGCCGGACGCGGTGCTGCTGGCGCGCTCGCTGGCCGAGCTGCGCGAAAAGGGCGCCGCCTCGCTGGCGATCGAAGTGTCGTCGATCGGCCTGGAACAGGGCCGCGTATCGGGCATGCACTTCGACGTGGCGCTGTTCACCAACCTGACCCGCGACCACCTGGACTACCACGGCACCATGGAAGCCTACGAGGCGGCCAAGGTCAGGCTGTTCGACTGGCCGGGCCTGAAAACCGCCGTCGTCAATCTGGACGATCCGGCCGGCGTGCGTATCATCGATCATCTGCAAGCCAAGGCTGCGCCGCCGGGCGGCGAAATTCCGCTGATCGGCTACACGCTGCACGACGCCGCCGCGCGCCCGGACATTGACGGCGTGATGATGCTGCGCGCCAGCCAGCTGCGCGCCGGCCGCAGTGGCGGCACCGAATTCCACCTGGACTGCCCGCTGGGCGTGGCGCAGGTGCGCACGCAACTGGTGGGCGCCTTCAATATCAGCAACGCGCTGGGCGTGATGGGCGCCGTGCTGGCCAGGGGCCTGGGCCTGCGCGCCGCCATCGAAGCGGCCGAATCGCTGGAGCCGGCGCCGGGCCGCATGCAGCAGGTGGGCGGCCATGATGCGCCGCTGATCGTCATCGACTACGCGCACACGCCGGACGCGCTGGAGAAAACCCTGGCCGCGCTGCGCCCTGTGGCCAACGACCGTGGCGGCCAGCTGTGGTGCGTGTTCGGCTGCGGCGGCGACCGCGATCCGGGCAAGCGCCCGCAAATGGGCCGGATCGCGCAGGCGGCGGACCATGTGCTGGTCACCAGCGACAACCCGCGCAGCGAGGAGCCGCACGCCATCATCGAACAGATTTTGGCCGGCATGGACCAGAACAACCCGGCATCGACGGTGCAGGCGCTGGACGACCGCGCCGCCGCCATCCTGTCGGCGATCAAGCATGCGGCCAAGCCGGACGTGATTCTGCTGGCCGGTAAAGGCCACGAGCCGTATCAGGAAATCAAGGGCAAGAAGCTGCCATTTTCCGACGCCGACCACGCGCAACTGGCGCTGTCGGCCCGCTTAACCATGATGAGGACGAATTAATGCGCGCAGCAGTCGCACAAATTCTGCCTTCCCTGACCGGCGCACGCTTGGTGAACGCCGGCGATGTTGCTTTTGACGGCGTGTCGACCGACAGCCGTAGCGTTGCCGCGGGCGCGCTGTTCGTCGCGCTGCGCGGTGAAGTATTCGACGCCCACGACTTCCTGCCGCAAGTGGCGCAGAAGGGCGTGGCCGCAGTCGTCGTGGAACAGGTGCCGGAAGGCTTCGCGCTGCCGGCCATCGTGGTGCCCGACACGCTGGTGGCCCTGGGCCAGATCGCCAACTGGTGGCGCAAGCAGTTCAAGGTGCCGGTCATCGGTGTCACCGGCAGCAACGGCAAGACCACGGTGAAAGAAATGATCGCCGCCATTCTGGCCGCCGCCCACGGCGAGGAAGGCCGCCTGGCCACGCGCGGCAACCTAAATAACGAAATCGGCGTGCCACTTACGCTGTTCCGCATGGGCGCGCAGCACCAGGCCGCCGTGATCGAGATGGGCATGAACCATCCGGGTGAAATCGGCCGCCTTGCCGTCATCGCCGGCGCCAATATCGCCATGGTCAATAACGCCCAGCGCGAGCACCAGGAGTTCATGCACACGGTGGAAGCCGTGGCGCGCGAGAACGGCTCGGTGCTGTCGGCGCTGCCGACCGATGGCGTGGCGGTCTTCCCGCATGGCGACGAGTTCACGCCGATCTGGGAAGAACTGTCGGCCGGCCGCCGCATGCTGCGCTTTGGCCTGAGCAAGGACGCGGAAGTCAGCTGCAGCTTCCGCGCCAGCGACTTCGAGAGCGAGATGTTCATCACCATCAGCGAAAGCGAAGGCGATGTGCGCCAGTTCTTCGTGCGCCTGCAAGCGGCCGGCGAACACAATGTGCGCAACGCGCTGGCGGCCGTGGCGTGCACCTACGCCGCCGGCGTGTCGCTGGAGAAGATCAAGCTCGGGCTCGATACGTTTGCGCCGGTCAGCGGCCGCCTGCAGAAGAAGCAGGCCGTCAATGGTGCGGTGGTAATCGACGACACCTACAACGCGAATCCGGATTCGGTGCGCGCCGCCATCGACGTGCTGTCGCAGGCCGCCGCGCCGCGCGTGCTGGTGTTGGGCGACATGGGCGAAGTCGGCACGCAAGGCCGCGAGTTCCACGAAGAGATAGGCGCGTACGCGCAGGATAAGGGCATCGAAACGGTGCTGGTTACGGGCGAACTGGCGGCGCACATCAAGGGCGCCAACGTTCGTCATTTTGAAAACTTTGGCGATTTGCTGACTGCTGTTGAAGCGGCGGTATCGCCTGATGCAACTGTATTAATCAAGGGCTCCCGTTTCATGAAGATGGAGCGGGTCGTGCAGCATTTGATTGGGTCGCAACAAGCTAACAAGGAAAGTCACTAATCATGCTGCTCTGGCTCGCACAATTCTTCCAGGATGACATCGGGTTCCTCCGGGTCTTCAACTTCATCACCTTCCGCGCGGTGTTCGCCACCGCGACGGCGCTGTTCATCGGCCTGGCCGCTGGTCCGTTCGTGATCCGCAAGCTGACCGCGATGAAGTATGGCCAGGCCGTGCGTACCGATGGCCCGCAGACTCACCTGAAAAAACACGGCACGCCAACCATGGGCGGTGTGCTGATCCTGCTGTCGATCGCCATTTCCACGCTGTTGTGGTGCGACCTGTCGAACCGTTTGATCTGGCCGGTGCTGATCGTTACGCTGGGCTTCGGCGCGGTGGGCTGGGTGGATGACTACCGCAAGGTGGTGTACCAGGACCCCGAAGGCATGCGCTCGCGCGAGAAGTATTTCTGGCAGTCGCTGGTGGGCATCGCCGCCGCGCTGTACCTGGCGTTTTCCGTGTCGGCGCCGAACACCAGCAAGGTGTTCGAGCTGTTCTTCGCCTGGGTGCAGTCGGGCTTTTCGATGGACCTGCCGCCGAAGGCCGACCTGATCGTGCCGTTCTTTAAAACGATCAGCTACCCGCTGGGCGTGTGGGGCTTCATTGCGCTGACTTACTGTGTCATCGTAGGTTCGTCCAACGCCGTTAACTTCACCGATGGCCTGGATGGCCTTGCGATCATGCCGACCATTATGGTTGGCTCGGCCCTTGGGCTGTTCGCTTACCTGACCGGTAGCGTGACCTATGCGAAGTACCTGTTCATCCCGCACATTCCTGGCGCGGGCGAGCTGATTATCTTCTGCGGCGCGCTGGCCGGCGCGGGCCTGGCCTTCCTGTGGTTTAACACCCATCCGGCGCAGGTGTTCATGGGCGACGTCGGCGCGTTGGCGCTGGGCGGCGCGCTGGGCACCATCGCGGTGATCGTGCGCCAGGAAATCGTGTTGTTCATCATGGGCGGTATCTTCGTTGCGGAAACGGTGTCGGTGATGATTCAGGTGACGTGGTTCAAGTACACCAAGAAGCGCTATGGCGTTGGCCGTCGCGTGTTCCTGATGGCGCCATTGCATCACCACTTTGAACAAAAAGGCTGGAAAGAGACCCAGGTTGTCGTGCGCTTCTGGATTATCACGATGATTCTGGTACTGGTTGGACTCTCGACGTTGAAACTGCGCTGATGATTTACGAAGGCAAAAACGCACTGGTATTAGGGCTGGGGGAATCCGGCCTGGCGATGGCGCTGTGGCTCGCCCGCAGCGGCGCGCGCGTGCGCGTGGCCGATACGCGTGAGTCGCCTGAACGTTTGCCGGCGTTGCTGGCTGCCGTGCCGTCAGCGGAATTCGTCGCCGGTCCGTTTGGCGCCGCGCTGCTCGACGGCGTGGATTTTGTCGCCGTCAGCCCAGGCCTGGCGCCTGGCCGCGAACTGGCTGAGATTGCGCCTGCCGCCGCTGCCGCCGGCATCGAAGTGTGGGGCGAGATCGAGCTGTTCGCGCAGGCGCTGGAGTGGCTCAGGGAAGCGCGCGGCTACGCGCCGAAGATCATCGCCATCACCGGCACCAATGGCAAGACCACCGTGACCACGCTGGTCGGCCAGTTGTGCGAGCGCGCCGGCAAGACCGTGCGCGTCGCCGGCAACATCAGCCCCGCTGCACTGGACGTGCTGCGCGAAGTGCTCGACGCTTCGTCGCCCGCCGCCGCCAACGCCGCCAACGCCGCCGCCTTAGCCACCGCGTCCGCCGTCACCTCAGCCGCCGTCGCAGCAGCCGTGCCGGGCGTCGCCGATGTCGCTGCGCCGCACGTCGCTGCTGCCGAAGCGCCGGCTTCGCAGGATGCGGGCGCGCGGTCCGCCGCGTCGCCGTCCGCGCTGCCGGATGTCTGGGTGCTGGAGCTGTCCAGCTTCCAATTGCAGACGACGTTCACGCTGGAAGCCGACGCCGCGACTGTGCTGAACGTCACGCAAGACCATCTGGACTGGCACGGCGACATGCCGTCCTACGCCGCCGCCAAGCACCGCATCTTCGCCGCCAACACGGTCCGCGTGCTGAACCGCGACGACGCCACCACCATGCGCATGGCCAGCCCGAACGGCCATAACGTCACCTTCGGCACCGACGCGCCAACCCTGCGCGACGACCTTGGCCTGAACAACGAGCGTGGCGTGCTGTGGCTGGCCACCGCCATCCCGGCCGAGGAGGAGGGCGAACCGAAGAAACGCAAAAAGAACGACCCGCCGCCACCACCGGTGGAATGCGTCGTCAAAAACCTGATGCCGGCCGACGCGCTGCAAATCCGCGGCATCCACAACGCCGCCAACGCGCTGGCCGCGCTGGCCCTGTGCCGCGCCATCGATTTGCCGCTGGCGCCACTGCTGCACGGCCTGCGCGAATATCGCGGCCAGCCGCACCGCGTGGAACTGGTCGGCGCCATCAATGACGTCGAATACTACGACGACAGCAAAGGCACCAACGTTGGCGCCACCGTGGCCGCGCTGAATGGCCTCGGCAAAGCCTTCGCCGGCCAGAACCAGCGCCTGCTGGTCATCCTCGGCGGCGACGGCAAGGGCCAGGACTTCGCGCCGCTGGCGGAGCCAATGCAACACTACGCCCGCGCCGCGTTGCTGATCGGCCGCGACGCCGCGCAAATCCGCGCCGCGCTGGAGCAGGCCGCGCGCGAGCAGGGCGCGGAGCTGCCATACGTGCTGGAAGACTGCGGCACCGACCTGCCGCAAGCCGTCAAGCGCGCCAGCGAACTGGCACAGGCGGGTGACGCCGTGCTGCTGTCGCCTGCCTGCGCCAGCATGGACATGTTTAAAAACTATGCGCATCGCGCCCAGGTGTTCATCGACACCGTGCGTGATATCGCGCTCGACGCTGGACAGGAGATCTGATGGCCATCCAGCTGCCGTTCCGCTTTGGCGCCAAGTCGGCTGAAACGCCGATGGAGAGTCGCGCGCGGCAGTCGAAGATGATGGAATACGACCAGCCGCTGGTCTGGGTCACGCTGCTGCTCATGCTGCTCGGGATGGTGATGGTGTATTCGGCCTCGATCTCGCTGCCGGACTCGCCGAAGTTCGCCAACTACGTGCGCTGGCAAAACACCTACTTCCTGCAACGCCAGGCCATGTTCATCGTGGTTTCGCTGATCGCCGGCCTGTTCGTGTTCCGCGTCCGCATCGCCGATTTGCAAAAGGCCGCGCCGTACCTGTTCATCGGCACACTGGTGCTGCTGGTGCTGGTGCTGATTCCGGGCGTCGGCGTGGTGGTCAACGGCGGCCGCCGCTGGCTGTCGCTGAAGGTATTCAACGTGCAGCCGTCGGAGCTGATGAAAGTCGTCGCCGTGCTGTACGCCGCCGACTACACCGTGCGCAAGCAGCAATACATGCACAAGCTGACCAAGGGCTTCATGCCGATGGCGGCGGCGATCGGCTTCGTCGGCCTGTTGCTGCTGCTGGAGCCTGACCTTGGCGCCTTCGGCGTGATCGTCTGCATCGCCATGGGCATCCTGTTCCTCGGCGGGATCAACGCCATCTGGTTCGGCGGCATCGGCGCCGTGCTGGTCACCATCTTCGGCTCGATCATCGCGCTGTCCAAGTTCCGCCGCGAGCGCTACTTCGCCTACCTCAATCCGTGGGAAGAAGACAATGCGCTGAACAAGGCTTACCAGCTGACCCACTCGCTGATCGCTTTCGGGCGCGGCGAGATTTTTGGCGTTGGCCTTGGCGGCAGCGTCGAAAAACTGCACTACCTGCCGGAAGCGCACACCGACTTCCTGCTGGCGGTGATCGGCGAAGAACTCGGCCTGGTTGGCGTACTGGTGGTGATCGCGCTGTTCTACTGGATCATCAAGCGCGCCTTCGACATCGGCCGCCAGGCCATCGCCATCGACCAGACCTTCGCCGGCCTGACGGCCAAGGGCATCGGCATCTGGATCGGCGTGCAGACGTTTATCAATATGGGTGTGAACCTGGGCTTACTGCCAACCAAGGGCTTGACCCTGCCGCTGATGAGCTATGGCGGCACGGGCGTTGTAATTAACTGCATCGGGCTCGCGATCCTGCTCCGGATCGACTACGAGAACCGGGTTCTGATGCGTGGTGGCAGACTATGAAACGACTGATGATTATGGCGGCCGGCACCGGCGGCCATATTTTCCCCGGCCTGGCGATCGCGCAAACCATGCGCGCGCGCGGCTGGGAAGTGAGCTGGCTGGGTACTTCCACCGGCATGGAGCAGGAGCTGGTCCCGAAGCACGGCATCGCGATGGACAGCATCAACTTCACCGGCATGCGCGGCAAGGGCATCAAGCACTCGCTGGGCGGCGCGCTGAAGATGGTAAAGGCGTTTGCCGACTGCTTCGGCTTTATCGGCCGCCGCAAGCCGGACGTGGTGCTGGGCATGGGCGGCTACGTCACCGTGCCGGGCGGCCTGATGTCGCGCATGCGCGGCACGCCGCTGGTGCTGGTGAACGCCGACGCGGCGCTGCTGCTGTCGAACAAAACGCTGGTACCGTTCGCCGACCGCGTGTGCTTCGGCTTCCCGGCCGATTTCGGCAGCGCCGCCGGCAAGGCCGTGGTGTCGGGGAATCCGGTGCGCAAGGAGATTCTGGACATGGCGTCGCCGGCGCAACGCTTTGAAGGCCGCGAAGGCCCGCTGCGGATTCTGGTGGTGGGCGGCAGTTTGGGCGCGAAAGCGCTGAACGATGCGTTGCCGGCCGCGCTGGCGCTGATCCCCGAAGCACAGCGTCCGCTGGTGACGCACCAGTCGGGCAAGAAGAATATCGACGCGCTGCGGGCCGCGTACCAGCAGGCCGGCGTGACGGCCAATGTGGTCGCGTTCATCGACGACATGGCGGCCGCCTACAGCGCCGCCGATCTGGTGATCTGCCGCGCCGGCGCCATCACGGTGTCCGAGCTGACGGCGGCTGGCGTGGCCAGCGTGCTGGTGCCGTTCATGGCGTCGACCACCAGCCACCAGCGCGACAACGCGCAGTGGATGGCAAAGCAGAAGGCGGCGATCCACATGCCGCAGACGGAATTGAGCGCGCAGAGTGTTGCGGCGCTGTTGGAAACGCTGACCCGCGCATCGTGCCTGGCCATGGCCACGGCCGCGCGCGAGGTCGGCAAGCGCGACGCGAATGACGCAATCGCGCAGGTATTGGAGCAGTTAGCATGAAACACAAGGTACAGAATATCCACTTCGTCGGCATCGGCGGCAGCGGCATGAGCGGCATCGCCGAAGTGCTGCTGACGCTCGGCTACAACGTGTCCGGCTCGGACCTGGGCAGCAATGCCGTTACCCAGCGCCTGGCCGGCATGGGCGCGACCGTGTATCAGGGCCACGCGGCGGAAAACATCGGCAAGGCCGACGCCGTCGTGACCTCGACCGCTGTACAGCAGGACAATCCTGAAGTGGTGGCGGCGCGCAGCCGCAAGGTGCCTATCGTCCCGCGCGCGGTGATGCTGGGCGAGTTGATGCGCCTGAAGCGCGGCATCGCCATCGCCGGCACGCACGGCAAGACCACCACCACCAGCCTGGTGGCCTCGGTGCTGGCGCAGGGCGGCCTCGATCCGACCTTCGTCATCGGCGGCCGCCTGACCAGCGCCGGCGCCAACGCCAAGCTGGGCACCGGCGACTATCTCGTCGCTGAAGCCGACGAGTCGGACGCCTCGTTCCTGAACCTGACGCCGATGATCGAAGTCATTACGAACATCGACGCCGACCACATGGAAACCTACGAGCACGATTTCGAAAAGCTCAAGCAGGCCTTCGTCCACTTCACGCACCGCCTGCCGTTCTACGGCCGCGCCATGCTGTGCATCGACGACCCGCATGTGCGCTCGATCCTGCCGCACGTGACCAAGCCGGTCACCACCTACGGTTTTGCCGAAGACGCCGAAGTGCGCGCCGTGAACGCCCGCGCCGTGGGCGTGGAGATGCACTTCACCGTCAAGCAGGAAGGCTATCCGGACCTGGACGTGGTGCTGAACCAGCCGGGCATGCACAATGTGCAAAACGCCTGCTCGGCCGTCGCCATCGCGCGCGAGATCGGCGTCGCCGACAGCGCGACCCAGGCCGGCCTGGCCGGTTTCGCCGGCGTCGGCCGCCGCTTCACCAAGTACGGCGAGGTCGCCATTCCCGGCGGCGGCAAGTTCACGCTGGTCGACGATTTCGGCCACCACCCGCTGGAAATGGAAGTGACCATGGCCGCCGCGCGCGCCGCCTATCCGGGCCGCCGCCTGGTGCTGGCCTTCCAGCCGCACCGCTACAGCCGCACGCGCGACCTGTTCGAAGATTTCGTCAAGGTTCTCGGCACGCCGGACGTGCTGGTGCTGGGCGAGGTGTACGCCGCCGGCGAAGCGCCGGTGGTGGCTGCCGACGGCCGCGCGCTGTCGCACGCCCTGCGCGCACGCGGCAAGACGGAACCAATTTTTGTGGAGGCCATCGGCGATATGCCGGAGACCATCATGGGCGTGGTGCGCGACGGCGATGTCGTCATGACCATGGGCGCAGGCTCGATCAGCGGCGTCCCGGCCAAACTGACTAATTATCCAAAGGTCTGAATCGTGAGTACCCTGAATTCTCAAGACGCTAAATCGTTCGGCAAAGTCGGCGTGCTGTTCGGCGGCCGTTCGGCCGAGCGCGAAGTGTCGAACATGTCCGGCGCCGGCGTGCTGGCCGCGCTGCAAAGCAAGGGCATCGACGCCCACGCCTTCGATCCGGGCCAGCGTTCGCTGGCGGAACTGGCGGCGGAAAAATTCGACCGCGTGTTCATCGCGCTGCACGGCCGCTACGGCGAGGACGGCAGCCTGCAAGGCGCGCTGGAACTGCTGGGCATTCCCTACACCGGCAGCGGCGTGATGGCCAGCTCGGTGGGCATGGACAAGATCACCACCAAGATCGTGTGGCTGAACGCCGGCCTGCCGACGCCGCGCTACGCGGTGCTGAACGCGCAGTCCGACCTCGCGGCGTGCGCCGCCGATCTGGGCCTGCCGCTGATCGTCAAGCCGCCGCACGAGGGCTCCACCATCGGCATCACCAAGGTCAATGCGGCGGGCGATTTCAAGGCCGCCTACGACACCGCCGCCGCGCTGGACGACGCGGTGCTGGCCGAGGAATTTGTCACCGGCCGCGAATTCACCGTCGCCATCCTCGGCAGCGGCGCCAGCGCGCGCGCGCTGCCGATCGTGGAGATCGTGGCGCCGGAAGGCAATTACGACTATCAGAACAAGTACTTCACGGACGACACCAAATATCACTGCCCGGCCGCGCTGCCTGACGCGCTGGCGGCGGAGATGCAGCGCATCGCCGTGGAGGCCTATCGTGCGCTGGGCTGCGAAGGCTGGGGACGCGTCGACGTGCTGCTGCGCGAGCGTGACCAGAAGCCGTTCCTGCTGGAGGTAAACACCTCGCCGGGCATGACCAGCCACTCGCTGGTGCCGATGGCCGCGCGCGCGGAAGGCATCAGCTACGAGGAGCTGTGCGTGGAAATCCTGCGCGGCGCGCGCCTGAAGATGAAGGGATAAGGAGTCGATGTGGCATGACGTGAAGGCTTTGAATGCTACCGCCAGCGGCTTGTTCGCGCTGACGATACTGGCATGCATAGCGTCCGGCGTGTGGTGGGTGTCGCAGCGGCCGATGTTCAACCTGCGCACCATTCGTATCGAGAACATCGGCAACGATGATCTGAAGCATGTGAATCACCTGACGCTGCGTAACAGCGCGCTGGGACGTATCAAGGGCAATTTCTTCACCACCAACCTGGATACGGTGCGGCAGGTGTTCGAGGCGGTGCCATGGGTACGCCGCGCAACGGTGCGGCGCGAATGGCCGGACCAGTTGATCGTGGCGCTGGAGGAGCACGAGGCGCTGGGCACCTGGGGCGAGGATGGGCGGCTGCTGTCGGTCAAGGGCGATGTGTTCACCGCCAACCTGGCCGAGGCGGAAGAGGACCACGCGCTGCCGGAGTTCGACGGACCGGAAGGAAGCGAGAAGGAAGTGCTGTCGCGGTACGCCGAGTTGCGCAGCTGGTTTGCGCCGCTGAAGCTGATACCGCAGGCGCTGTCGCTGTCCAGCCGCTACGCGTGGACGGTGAGGCTGGATAACGGCATGAGCGTGGCGCTGGGACGGGAACAGACCAGCGCCACATTGAAGGAAAGGGTGGACCGCCTGGTGGGGATTTATCCGCAACTGGTCGAGCATCTACCGAATATAGACACGATAGACATGCGGTATCAGAACGGTTTGGCGCTGAGCGCGCAGGGATTGAAGATTCCGGCGGAAGGCGCCAAGCCAAAACCGAAAAAAACGGCACCAAAGCACAACTAGCAGGCAGAGAATAAATGACTAAAGACGCGAAAAACCTGATCGTCGGCCTCGATATCGGCACCTCCAAGGTGGTGGCCGTGGTGGCCGAGGTGATGGGCGATGGACGCCACGAAGTGATCGGCCTGGGCCAGCACGAATCGCGAGGCCTGAAAAAAGGCGTGGTGGTCAACATCGAGGCGACCGTCGAATCGATCCAGCGCGCGCTGGAAGAGGCGGAGCTGATGGCCGACTGCAAGATCCGCAATGTGTACGCGGGCATCGCCGGCAGTCATATCCGCAGCTTCAATTCGAGCGGCATGGTGGCGATTAAGGACAAGGAAGTGACGGCGACCGACGTAGCGCGCGTCATCGAAACGGCAAAGGCGGTTAACATTCCGACCGATCAGCAATTGCTGCATACGGTGCCTCAGGAATTCATCGTCGACAACCAGGAGGACGTGCGCGAGCCGATCGGCATGAGCGGCATCCGCCTGGAGGTGAAGGTGCACATCGTTACCGGCGCGGTGTCGGCGGTGCAGAACATCGTCAAGTGCGTGCGCCGCTGCGGCCTGGAAGTGTCGGACCTGATCCTGCAGCCGATGGCCTCGGCCGACGCGGTGCTGACCGGCGACGAAAAAGAGCTGGGCGTGGTGCTGATCGATATCGGCGGCGGCACCACCGACGTGGCGGTGTTCTCCGATGGCGCGATCCGCCATACGGCGGTGATCCCGATCGCCGGCGACCAGATCACCAACGACATCGCCATGGCGCTGCGTACGCCAACCGGCGAGGCGGAAGAAATCAAGATCCGCTACGGCGTCGCCAAGCAGGTGCTGGCCGATCCGGGCGAATCGCTGGAGGTGCCGGGCCTGGGCGACCGCGGCCCGCGCAACCTGTCGCGCCAGGCGCTGGCCGCCGTCATCGAGCCGCGCGTGGAAGAGCTGTTCGCGATGGTGCACCAGGTGGTGCGCGAGTCGGGTTATGAAGGCGTGCTGTCCTCGGGCATCGTGCTGACCGGCGGCACCTCGATCATGCCGGGCATGGTCGAAATGGCGGAAGACATTTTCCTCAAGCCGGCGCGTCTAGGCACGCCGGATTATCGTGGCCAGCTGGCCGACGTGGTGCGCAGCCCGCGCTACGCGACCGTGCTTGGCCTGTTGCAGGAAGCGAAGAAGCAGTACCTGCGTGGCCATATCGTCACGCGGCAGGATGGGTCGGTGAAGGCGGTCTGGCAGCGCATGAAGGAATGGTTCTTGGGTAATTTCTGACGGCACGTCGTTCCCGCGCAGGCGGGAACCCATGCTGGGTATAGGTTCCCGCCCGTGCGGGAACGACAAGGGTAAAATTTTTTTATATTAAACCGCAGTTTTCAATCCCCAGTTCTCCTACAATTATGAGGACTGGCGCTTGAAAACCGCATTCTGATAGGGAGTCACATCATGGAGTTCGATATGGTCGATAACGCAGCTTTGGGTACTGTCATCAAGGTCGTCGGGGTCGGCGGTGCGGGTGGCAATGCGGTGCAGCACATGATCAACAAGGGCATGTCCGGCGTGGAATTCATCGCCGCCAATACCGATGCGCAGGCACTGGCCACGTCCAAGGCCAACAACGTTATCCAGATCGGCGACACCGGCCTGGGCGCAGGCATGAAGCCGGACGTCGGCCGTAAGCTGGCGGAAGAATCGCGCGCCCGCATTGAAGACGCGCTGCGCGGCGCGCACATGGTGTTCATCGCCGCCGGCATGGGCGGCGGCACCGGCACCGGCGCCGCCCCTATCGTGGCCGAAGTGGCCAAGGCGCAGGGCGCGCTGACCGTGGCGGTGGTGTCGAAGCCGTTCTCGCACGAAGGCCAGAAGTGCATGGACATCGCCGACGAAGGCCTGGAGCAGCTGTCGGCCAACGTCGACTCGCTGATCGTGATCCTGAACGAGAAGCTGGAAGAGATCTACGAAGACGAATCGCTGATCGAATGGCTGCAACACGCCGACGACGTGCTGAACAACGCCGTTGCCGGTATCGCCGAGATCATCAACGTGCCGGGCCACATCAACGTCGACTTCAACGACGTCAAGACCATCATGGGCGAGCAGGGCAAGGCCATGATGGGCACCGCCACCGCCTCCGGCGTCGACCGCGCGCGCATCGCCGCCGAGCAGGCCGTGGCCTCGCCGCTGCTGGACGGCGTCGACCTGTCGGGCGCACGCGGCGTGCTGGTGAACGTCACCGCCTCGCGCGGCCTGAAAGGTAAAGAGATCAAGGAAGTCATGGCCGCCGTGCGCGCCTTCGCCGCGCCGGACGCGTCGATCGCGCAAGGCATCGCCTACGACGACGACATGGGCGACAGCATCCGCGTGACCGTGGTTGCCACCGGTCTGGGTAAGAACAAGAAGCACGTGCAACTGGTTCCGCAGCAGATGCTGCGCACCGGCACCCACAACAGCCCGATGATGCCATCGGCTGCGATGGGCGGCGCGGCTGCCGCGCAGGGCCTGTCGATGGGCGCCGCCGGCGGCATGGGCGGCGGCGCGGCGCCGGCGTTCGACGGCATGAAGGCGCCGGCGGTATGGCGCCGCGAGTCGGCCTCGGAGCAGGTGCGCGCGATGGAGAAGAACGGCATGGAAACCTACGACATTCCAGCCTTCCTGCGCAAACAGGCCGATTAAGGCATACTTCGGGTTCTACCCAAGGAAAGAGCCGCCCCTGGGCGGCTCTTTTTATATTTACACAGAGGAGTTATCCATGACCATCAAGATCGGCGACAAGCTGCCGGAAGGCGCGCTGTCCGAATTCATCGAAACCGAAACCGAAGGCTGCTCGCTGGGCCCGAACACCTTCAACGTGCAGGATCTGGTCAAGGGCAAAACCATTGCCATCTTCGGCCTGCCGGGCGCCTACACCCCGACCTGCTCGGCCCAGCACGTGCCGGGCTACGTCAAGCACGCCGACGAGCTGAAAGCCAAGGGCGTCGATGAGATCTGGTGCATCTCGGTCAACGACGCCTTCGTCATGGGCGCATGGGGCCGCGACCAGAAAGCCACCGGCATCGTCCGCATGATGGCCGACGGCAATGCCGCGTATTCGAAAGCGCTGGGCCTGGATGCCGACTTCAGCAAGTTCGGCATGGGCACGCGCTCGCAGCGCTATTCGCTGCTGGCGGTGGACGGCGTGGTCAAGCAGCTCAACGTCGAACAGGGCGGCAAGTTCGAAGTGTCGAACGCTGAAACCCTGCTGGGCCAGCTGTAATCTGAAGACGGCGCCGCAGGCGCCGTTTCCATCTGCGCCGGGTAGCTAGCGCCCGGCGTCGATGCGGGCGCGCATGGCCGGCGTCATGTGGACCTGGCGCCGGGCGTCGACCATCAGCACTTGCTTGAGATCGAGCTTGTCTGCCATGGCTTGCCAGCCTTCGGGGCCGGTGATGAACAGCGGCTTGGAGTGGCCGTCCGAACGCAGGCCGGGATCGCGGCCGCCGCCGGCGATGATCGTCACCGAGGCCACCAGGTCGATCGGATAGCCGCTGCGCGGGTCGATGATGTGCGGCCGGCGCTTGCCGTCCTTCATGAAGTAGCGCTCATAGTCGCCGCTGGTGCCGATGGCCTCGTTATCGCGCAGGGCGATCTGCGCCACCGTGCCTTGGCCGCGCGGATCGCGGATGCCGACCTGCCACGGCCGTCCGCCCGGCTGGCCGATGGCGATGACGTTGCCGCCGATGTTGACCAGCGCCGCCTTCACATGCGCCTCGCGCAGTATCATGGCGGCGCGGTCCAGCGCATAGCCTTTGGCGTAGCCGCCCAGATCGATCATCACGGCGTTGTTGACGCTGCGGATGGTATTGCCGTCGTAGCGCAGGTCGGCCAGCGACGGATGCGCATCCACCCAGCGCCTGATCTCGGCCTCATCCGGACCTTGCGCACCGATATCGTTCTTCTGGAAGCCCCACAGCCGTATCAGATGGCCGATGGCCGGATTGAATAGCAGGCCGGAGCGCACGGACAGTTTCTCGGCCGATTTGAGCAGGCTCACCATTTCGGCATCGGCATGGAACGCCTCGCCCCTGGCGATGCTGTCGTTGAGCGCGGTCAGCATGCTGGGTTCCCACGCATGGCATTTGCGGTGCAGGCGGTCGAATTCGCGCAGCACCTCGTCGCCGAGCAGGTCGGCGCGCTGCTGCGAGCCGCCATAAATGGTGACCGCGACCGTGGTGCCGAACACATGGCCCTCGGTTTTGTAAAGATGGTCTTCGCTGGAGCAGGACGACAGCAGACACAGCGCGGCCAGCAGCGCGGCGCCGGCGCGCAGGGCGCGGGTGAACATGGCGATTCTCCTGAGATGGCCGCCTTGGCGGCCGGCGGTTCTTAGTTGCTCTTGGTGATCATGTAGTCGACAATCGCCTTCAGTTCATCATCCTTCAGGCCAGGGTTGCCGCCGCGCGGCGGCATCATTTTCACGCCGTTGATGGCGCTGGTGTACAGCGCCGGCCTGCCCTTGGCGACGCGCGGCTTCCAGGCCGCCTTGTCGCCCACTTTCGGCGCGCCCATGATGCCGGCCGCGTGGCAGGCGGCGCAGGTGGTGGTGTAGGTTTTCTCGATCTTGGCGGCGTCCGGCGCAGCGGCGCTGGCGGCGGTTGCGGCCAGCATGGCCATCAGTGCGAGTAGCTTGTTCATTTGCGTGTCTTTCCTGGTGAGTGAACCGGCGTGGCGCCGGGATTAAAAAAGGACCGTCGCTCCCTGCTGAGGACAACGCCGGCCCAAACCGTTACCGCTTAATGCTCGATGCCGTGCGCCGGCATGCCGCCGCGGCTGCTGTTCAGCATGTCCGGCTTGATCTGTTCGAAGCGCAGCACCTTGCCGCCGTGTTTCTGCACAAACGCATCGGCGTCGGCCTGCTGGCTGAACGGCGCGATCGCCGCGCCCATCGAGCCCTGCGCATCGCTGCCGAAGACGTACAGCGCATCGCGCGCCGCCAGCCAGTGGCCGCGCGGCTGCCGCCAGTCGGCCTTGCCCATGTCCTGCACGTAGAACGCGCTGATGGCGCGGCGCTGTTCCGGCGCCAGCATTTCGCTCAGCAACTCCATCACGTCGCAGAAATATTCGGTCTTGCCATCAGTCAGGCGGACCTGGGCCTTGGGGCCGGGGAAATCGCGCAGCAGCATGCCGTCGAGCGCGCACGCGGCGTCATCGGACGCATTGATGGCCGGCAGCGTGGCCGCCGGGTGGGTACACGCGGCCAGTAGCAGCGCGGCGGCCAGCGCGCTCCAGCGCAGGCGAATGGTTTTCATGTAAATCTCCTGAGTGCGATACAAAACGGTAGAACAATCCAGGCCAGCATCACGCCGGCCAGCAGGCCCGGATGGGTCCAGCCCTCGGGCATGACGGTGGCCAGCCCGTACATGGCTTGCGCCTGATCCGAGCTGAATACGTTCAGCAGGCGGAACACGTCGGCCGGGTTCAACATCAGCAGGGCGGCGAACAGCCCGCTACCGAGCTTGCCCTGGCTGAGCACCATCACGCCCATCAGCAGCAAGTCGAACACCAGCACGAACAGGAACCACAGCGTCAGCGCGATGCCGCTGGCGCGGATGCGGTCGCGCGTGCTGACCGAAACCAGCATGGCGATGCTGAGGAAGGCCAGCCCCATCAGCACGGCGCTGGCGACAAATTGGGTGTAGCGCCAGCCCTCGGACACGGTCAGCTGCGAGAACAGCGGCAGCAGCCCGGCGCCAAAGCCGATGGCGGTAGCGCTGGTGAGCGCCGCCGCCAGCCCCAGATACTTGCCGAGCAGGACCTCCAGCCGCGTCACCGGCATCGACAGCAGCAGTTCCAGCGCCCCGCGCTCGCGCTCGCCGACAATCGCGTCGTAGCCGAGGATCAGCGCGATCAGCGGCACCAGGTAAATGACCAGGCTGGACAGGCTGGCAATCGTGGCGTCGATGCTATGGAAGCCGACCTGTCCCTGCTGCGCCGCGCCGAAGTAAGCGATGGCCAGCGCGAACACGGCAAACGCCAGCGCGACCGCCAGCACCCAGCGGTTGCGCAGGCGGTCGCGCCATTCCTTGGCGGCCAGCACGCCGACCTGGCGCCATTCAATGGGTGCGTGCATGGGCGCCTCCGTAGCCGAGGAATACCTGTTCCAATGTGGATTCCTGAATGGTGATATCGTCGGCGCAGCCCGATAGCTGGCGCAGCACGGCCATCTTGCCGGCGCCGGCGCAGCGGATGCGCAGCTGTTCACCATGGCCTTCCAGTTCCAGCGCCACTGGCGACGCGGCCAGCGCCGCGCGCGTGGCCGCTTGCAGCGGCAACGGCACGGTGGCGGTGATGGTCAGCGCGGCGGGCGTGTCCATGCCGGCGCGCAACTGCGCCAGCGTGCCTTGTACGGCCACTTTGCCGCCCTGCATGATCAGCAACTGATCGACGCGGTGCTGGATTTCCGCCAGGATGTGCGAGGTGATGACGATGGTGGCGCCGCGCCCTTGCACCGTGCGCAGGATGGCGTAGAAATCGGCAATGCCTTGCGGGTCCAGGCCGTTGGTGGGCTCGTCGAGGAAGATGATGTCCGGCTCGCCCAGCAGCGACTGCGCCAGGCCGAGCCGCTGGCGCATGCCTTTGGAGTAAGTCTGCACGGCGCGGCTGGCCGCCTGTGTCAGCCCCACCTGCTCCAGCAGCGCCGCGCAGCCGGCGCGCGGAATGCGCTTCAGGTCGGCGAAGAAGTGCAGCACCTCCCGGCCGCTGAGGTTGTCGTAGGTGACGAAGCTTTCCGGCAGATAGCCGATGCGGCGGCGTGTCTGGCGAAAACCCGCCCCGGCGGCGTTCTGGCCCAGCACATGCAGCGTGCCGGCCGACGGCGTGACCAGCCCGAGCATCAGCTTGAACAGCGTGCTCTTGCCGGCGCCGTTGTGGCCGATCAGGCCGAACATGCCGCCGCGTGCGATGTCGAAGCTGACGTCTTGCAGGGCGGTGAACGCGCCGTAGCGGTGCTGGATGCCGCGCAGGCTGACGGCAGCGTCAGTTGGTGTCGGTGCGAGGTGCGATGTCATTCCATTTTTTCCAATTCTGAGAGAGCGGCCGCATGCGCGGATGGCGGTCCACCACGCTGGGCGCGCGCAGCGGCGGGAACTGGCGCGCGGCAAAGCGCAGCGTTTGCAGCGCCGGACTGGCGCTGAGCAGCTTGAGCAGCGGGTATCGCCAGTTCAGGCGGTCAACCAGGTCGTTGGCTTCGTAGCGGATGTCGCCCTGGCCATCGGCGTTCTGGTCCCAGCCGTTGTAGTTGCTCCAGTAGTTGCCTTGCTGCTTGCCCCATTCGACATCGCGGGCCGCGACGAAGCGCACTTGCTCGCGGTTGCCGATGAAGTCGTTGCCGTCGACTTCATTGTTGGACGAGCCGGCCGACAGGTGGACGCCGGTGCGGTTGTTGATGACCAGGTTGCCGCGCAGGATGTTGTATTCGGCGTCGTAGACGAACAGGCCACGGTCATTGCCGGCTACGATGTTGTCTTCGATTAGCGAGTCTTGAATGGTGCGCAGCATGATGCCGTGGTCGGTGTTGCCCCAGGAGATATTGCGGCGCACGGTCAGGCTGCGCACTTCCATCAGCGCCAGGCCGGCGCGGCTGAGATAGACCTGGTTGTCTTCCCAGATGCTGTGGTTGGTGTTCATATAATGTGTGCCGTAGCGCACGTGGTGGATGCGGTTGTGGCGGAATTCGGCGTCGCGCGAGACATCGACATAGATGCCGTCGCGCGTGGTGCTGATGTGGTTGCCGATGACGCGCACGCCGCGCGTGTCGTACACCTGGATGCCGTTGCCGCGCTGTGCCGATTGCAGGTCGCGGCGGCCGGTGATGGTGTTGTTGAGCAGATGCGCGTCGTCGACCCGTTCGACCCAGATGCCGAACAGGTTGGCGATCAGCTGGCACTCGCTGATGTGGACGCGATGGGCGCCAGGCGATACGTAGATGCCGGCGTTCTGCGCGGTCAGGTTGTCGCCGCTGTCGCGTACCACCAGGCCGGTGAGTTTGACGTCGGCGGCGTTGACGCGGATGGTGTCGCCGTGGCCTTGTGCGCTGATGACGGGGTGGTGCTGGTCTTTGGCTTGCAGAGTGAGTGGTTTATCGATGACCACGCGTTCGTTGTAGGTGCCTGCTTCGATCAGCAGCGTGTCACCGGCGTGGGCGCGGGCGATGGCGGCGTTGATCGATGTGCCGGACGGCACTGACAGCACGGCCGCCAAGGCAGGGCCGGGGCCGGCGCCGGCCAATGTCAACGCCAGCATGAGCGACAGCATCAGCGCCCGCGCCGGCCGGCACGCCAACGGCACCGGCTCGGTCAGCCCCCCAGGCGCCGCCAGCTTCGCCTGCGCCCGATGTGTGGGGTTCTGCATGGCGCTCCACGATGGCGAACACGCGCTGCGTGCGGCTGTCGTCATGGCTGCTCCTTGCCCTTCGACGGCAGCGTCGCGCGCAAGCTGTCGAGCGAGAGGAAATAGCCATCGGCGCCGATGCGGGTCAGTGCCTGCCCGCTGGCTTCGCGCTGCTTGCGCTCTTTCACCAGCGGCGGACAGGCGTGATCGTCGTAATACATGATCATGCAGTCCAGGCACAGCATGCATTCCATCTGGTCGATCTTGCCCTTGCTGTCGATGGCATGCGAGCCGCAGCCGGCGGCGCAGGCGTGGCAGGTGGTGCACTCCGCCTTGCGCTTCAAGCCGAACATGCGGAACCTGCCAGGCAGCGCCAGGCCAGCGCCCATCGGGCACAGGTACTTGCAATAAGGGCGCTCACTGAACAGCGACAGCCCAAGGATGACGCCAATGAAAATCCAGAACGGCCAGCTACGGTTCCACACGCCGACCAGGAAGGTCGTTTTGAACGGCTCGATCTCCGCCAGATGCTCGGCCGTCTCCATCGAGAACAGCGAAACGCCGATCAGCCCGAAGAAAATCGCGTATTTGAGCCAGCGCAGCTTGTCATGAATTTTCTTTGGCAGCAGCTTCTGGAAGCGCTTCAGGCCCATGGCCGAACCCAGCTTCAGCATCAGGTGTTGCAGCGAACCGAAGGGGCACAACCAGCCGCAGAACAGGCCGCGTCCCCATATCAGCACGGTAATGATGATGAACCACCAGAACAGGAAGATAAACGGATCGGACAGGAACAACTCCCAGCGCCACTGATGAATCAGCGAATGCAGCCAGGTCATGATCTGCGTAATGCTCGGCTGCGCCTTCAGATAGAAACCGATGAAGCCGGCGCTAACAAGCCACAGCACCAGGCGCGGCCAGCTAATCAGCGGCTTGTGCTTGCGGTTGGAAGCGCGCACCAGCCGGTCGCGCTGCGAATACAGCGCGGCGGTGAACAGCAGCGTCAGCACAAAGAAACTGATTTGCGGAATGCGGTCGAGCCAGATGCCCTGCCACGCCGGCCGCGCCACCACGACTTCAGGATGGCCGCCTTCGAGATAGCGCGCCGGCAGCCAGTATGGCTCATCGTAGTGGGCGAAGGTCTTGGCGCCTTTGGCGTCCAGCTTGTTGACCAGCAGCGTGAGCGTCCACGGCCACGCCGGGTTGAAATGTTTCGAGCGGACGATGAAGATGCCCGACTCACGGTAGGCCGGCGCATCGGCCGGTTGCAGATGGTAGAGGTTCAGGTAATCGGTATCGCGGAAAGTATACGTCTCCGGTTCCTGCCGCACCTGGATACGATCATAGATGCCGCCGCGCACGAAGCCCGAGCCTTTGAACGAGGTCTGGCCGTTGGCGATGACGAAGATCGCGTGCTCATCCGGCTTGAGGTCGGCCATCAAGCGCTGATAACCGTGCTCGCCGAGCAAGCTGTTACCCAGCGTCGGCGTGTTGAGATAGCCGAAATACAGGTCGATGTAATCGCCGCGCGCGCTGTCGGCGCCGACTTCCTTGGCTGAAATCTTCAAGCGGCCAATCGATCCTTCATCGGCCAGCCGGGCCCAGTTCAGGCGCTCGTCCAGCGGCGTGAAGCGCGCGGGCGGGCGCGCCGCCGTGGTGAAAATCCCGACCTGGCGGCCGATTTCGTAGGCACTGCGGGAAATCACCTGGTTCTCGGCGATGGCGGTGACGGTGGCGCCGCTAATCGCATCCAGGCCGACGCTGCCGTCGCCGCCGCGGCCGATTTCCAGCTTGGCGTCGCCGCGCCGGCCGACATACTGGTCGATGAATGTGAGCAGCGCCGATTCCGGAATGCCGGCCAGCAGTATCGGTTCGGAATGCTTGACCACGCGCACGCCGGTGATGACGCCCTTGGTGTCCATGCCGATCAGCGTGATGACCGGCTTGCCGGAATAGGCCGGAATGTCGACCACGTCGGTGGAGAGGAAAACGTAGCCGACCACCTTGCCGTCGGCGTCCAGCGCCTGCACGTATTGGGGCGAGCCCATGCGCTTGGAGAAGCGCTGCGCCAGCGGCATCACATCGCCGCAGGCGGCGTGGGCGCACAGGTCGGAACCGTGCAGCAGTTCTTTTGGCAGTTCGGCGTCGTAGACGGTGGCGCCAGCCAGTGGCGCCGTCAGCGCGGCCAGCAGCATGGCCAGCCCTGCCAGCAGGGATTGTGAAGTAAAACGTCATGATGGGGCGCCCGGCGGCTGACGCATCAGCCGGCCGGGACTTAAGCTACAACTCAGGCTTCAACCAGGAAACGGCTGCGCATTTCCAGGTGCAGGGCGTGGCAGAAGTGCGTGCAATACAACCAGAACGCACCCGCGTGATCGGCCTTGAACGTCACCGATTTGGTTTCCTGCGGATTGACGATGAAGTTGATGTTGTAGGTTGGAATCGCGCAGCCGTGCGTCAGGTCTTCCACCTTGTCGTAGTTGGTCAGCGTCAGCGTGACCTCATCGCCTTTCCTGACCTTGATGACCGGCAGGCTGTACGCCGGCGCCTGCGACATCAGCCGCACATGGACCTTGTTGCCCTTGCGCTCGATACCGGCGGTTTCCGGCGTGACGGCGTTGGGGAAGTCGGCCATGTTGTGGATCTGGCGCGTTTTCACCACGTCGCGGCGGACGATGATGCCGTCGTGCGGTTCCGAGTAGGCGGTGTGGTCCGCGACCAGCTTCATGCTGGCGCCGCTGATGTCGATCAGCTGTTCGGTTTCCGGATGCAGCGGGCCGACCGGCAGGAAGCGGTCCTTGGAGAACTTGTTGCCCGAGTTGAGGTACTTGCCGTCCGCCTCGACCGTTTCGCCCATCGACGAGTAGTTGTGGCCCGGCTGGTAATGCACGTCGAATTTTTCCAGGATCACTTTGGCGTTCTTGTCGCCCTTGAACTGCGCGATGGCCGCCTCGACATTCCACTTGACCGACTGGCTGTCGAGGAACAGCGAGGTGTAGGCGTTGCCCTTGCCGTCGAAGGCGGTGTGCAGCGGGCCGAGGCCGATTTCCGGCTCCGCCACCACGGTGTCGCGTGGATCTTTGACGCCGCCGTCGAACCACTGCAATACCTTGCCCAGTTCGATCACGGTGGCGGTCGGCGACAGCTTGCCCGAGCAAACGAAATACTTGCCGTCAGGCGTGGCGTTGACGCCGTGCGGGTTCTTGCCGACCGGGACGTAGCAGCTGATCGCGGTCTTCGGATCCGCGTTGGCGGCTTTGCGGCCATCGACTACCGGCACTTTCGAGCTGCCGATGGTGGTGAACTTGCCGGCCTTGACCATCGCTTCGACGCGCTCGATGTGGAGGAAGACGCAGGCGTCGCGTTCGGCCGACATCATGCCGTTCAGGTCGGCGGCGTTTTCCACGTTGTATTGATTACAGGCGGCCAGCTTGCCGTCATACGAGGTGGCGCACAGGTCCATATTGCCGTCGACGCGCACCTGCCACATCACTTCCATGGTCTCGGCGCTGACGCAGCTGAACAGCGCGCCCCATTTTCCCGGGTCGTCCAGGTCGCGGCCGTCGTTCGGCAGCGGGATGTGGAATTCGGCGCCGCAGAACACGCGGGTGGTGTAGTCGATCTTCGGATCGACCGGGTCGCACTTGTCCGGGAAGATGCCGTGGAAGCCGGCCACGTTGGGCAGCTCGGTGATCTTGTCGGTTTCCATGGTGTCCATGCGGATGCGCGCCACGCGCGAGTGCAGCTTGTCGTTGATGAACAGCCAGCGGCCGTCATACGTGCCTTTCTTGTAGCTGCCGTGCACGTGGTGGGTGTCGCCGGTGGTGTATTTCAGCGAACCGTCTGGCCTGGTGCCCATGATGGCCTTGGATTCGTTGGTGATGCCCCAGCCGACCATGCAATCGATGTTGAACACGGGGATGCGCTTCAGCTCGCGGCCCGATGGCAGGCCCAGCACACGCGCCTCGCCCGAGTGGCCGGAGCTGATGAAGGCGTAGTAATCATCGAGCTGGCCCGGCGCGACTTCGCCGCCGGTATGCGCGGCCGCCGCGGCGGTCTTGCCGCCCGGCTTGGCGCCGGCCGCTGCCTCATCCTTGCAGCCGGCCAGGCCCAGCGTCACGCCGGCCAGCCCCAGTGCGGCGCTCTTGCCGAGGAAGCCACGGCGTGTCGACGTCGTGTCGTTGGTGGTGTCCATCTTCTTGCTGTCCATCTGTCGTTCTCCATCGTTGCGAATTTGCTCAACGAGTATTTTCGATGCATCTTTTCGAAAAAACGATGATGTGGATCAAGCATTTCAGGACCGTCTGCGGCGATTGCCGCAAACTTGATCCAGGCGCTGTTTCGCGTGGCGTGCGTGTCGTGCGCGCATCCATGCTAGTCTGGCCGGACCAACGTGCGCCGCCCGCTTTAGCTAACAGGAGAAGCTCATGACCACTCAGAAAACGCCGCGATCCGACGGTCTGCTGCCTGCCGACGACGAGGTGGCGGAGGAAGTCAATCTCGACCAGCAATCGGACCAGGCCCGCCGCGTCGGCAAGCCGCCGGTTATTCCCGACAAGGCGCCGGCGCAGCAGCGTCCGGCCGAGCCGTGAACATCGTCGAGTCGATGGTGAAGGAATCGTCGGCCTGCACGGCGAAGTAGTCGCGGGTTTCTTCCGGCGCGCTGCGCAGCAGGGCGCGGATGGCGGTGACGCGCTGCGCCGGCGTGCGCATGCGCGCGATCCATTCGTCGAATTTCATCTGCAATTTCCAGTCCCCCGCCTGTGCGCCGGTGAAGCCGGCCTCGCGCAGCATGGTCAGCCATTCAGAAGGGCGGTAGTCGCGCACATGCGAGCCGTCGCGCAGCAGTTCCACCGCTTGCAGCGTGGTGTCGTGCAGCGGCGATTCCGGCGCGGTGATGTCGATGATGACGAACACGCCGTTGGGTTTGAGCACGCGCCGGACTTCGCGCAGCGCGGCCGGCACGTCGAGCCAGTGGTGCGCCGAGAAGCGCGTGATGACCATGCAAAACGCCGCGTCGCCATACGGCAGCGCCGCCACATCGCCTTGCCGCGTGCGCAGGTTGTGGTGGCCGCGCTGGCGCGCGGCGTCGGCCACCACGTCCAGCATCTGCGCCGACAGGTCATAGGCGGTGACCGATTCCGCCGCCGGCGCCACCGCGAAGCTGGCGTGGCCGGCGCCGCAGCCGAGGTCCAGCACCACTGGCCGCTTCGGCAGCGCGGCGGCGGCGTCGTGCAATCGCAGCAGGTCGGCGCCTTGCGCGTGGACGCTGCTGGTGAGGTAATTGCTGGCGGTATTGCCGAACTGTTGGGCGACGACGGCTTGCTGTTGCATGATGTTTTCTCCAAAAGGTGGCTGAGTCGGTGCAGAATAGGCGGGTTTTTATCCTGTAACAAGACAAGGTTTTATCCTGGTATAAGGCAGCACCATGCAAAGCAAACTTGGCGATTTCATCCGCGCGCACCGCGAGCGCACCACACCTTCCAGCGTCGGCCTGGCCAGCGATGGCCGCCGGCGCACGCCCGGCTTGCGGCGCGAGGAACTGGCGCAGTTGTGCGACGTCAGCCCGACCTGGCTGACCTGGCTGGAGCAGGGCAGGGACGTGGCCGCCTCCGGCAAGCTGCTGGCCCGCATGGCGGAGGTATTGCAGCTCAACGCGGCCGAGCGCGCATATTTGTTCAGCCTGGCCGAGCGGCTGGACCCGCAACATGGCGAAGCAGCGCCCGATGCCGGCGAACCGCTCGGCGAGATCGTCGCCGCGATTGACGGGCCTGCCTACATACTCGATCGCCAGTGGGATGCGCTCGCGTGGAACGAGCACGCGGCAGCGCTGTTCGGCGGCTGGCTCGATGTGGAGGAGGCCGAGCCGGCGCAGCCGAACCTGTTGCGCTTCATGTTCCGCCATCCCGCCGCGCGCGGGCTGATCATCGACTGGGAAGACCGGGCGCGCCGGCTCGTGGCCGAATTCCGCGCCGACATCGGCAAGCATGCCGGCGAACCGCCGCTGGCGGCGTTGATCGCGGAACTGTCCGCGGACAGTGCAGCATTCCGCGCGCTGTGGACCTCGCAGGATGTGGTCAACCGGGAGGGCGGCCTGCGCCGTTTCCTCCATCCCCGCGCGGGCGAACTGGGCTTCAATCAGATCACCCTCCACCTGGCCAGGCGCCATGACCTGAAGCTGGTGATGTTGTTGCCGGCTTGACAGAGCACGCCGCAGTAATTAATATCCGACCGGTTGGAAATAAATTACCGAGGTGGGTATGGGACGTAAGCGGGTGATCGACCAGGAGCAAATCCTGGATGCGGCGGAGAAGGTGGTGGCGCGCGATGGCGCGGCGCGCCTGACGCTGGAGGCGGTGGCGGAGGTGGCGGGCATCAGCAAGGCCAGTGTGCTGTACGACTACAAGTCGAAGCAGGCGCTGATCGCGGCGGTGGTCGAGCGGGCGGTGCGCAACGATAACGCGTTCAACGCCAGCGTGACAGCCAGCCTCGGCGAAGTCGGCAGTCCGGCGATCCGGGGCCGCATCGCCGCGGCCGCGCAGCCGCTGCCGGAAGAGTTTCGCGCGACCGCGCTGAACCTGTGCGCGGCGCTGGCGCAGGATCGTGAGTTGCGCGCCACGGTGCAGGACAATCAGGCGGCCATCGTCAAGCAAGTGCTGGACACGGCCGAATATCCGCGCGGCGCGCTGCTGGCGTATCTGGCGCTCGAAGGGCTGAAACTGCTGGAGGCGATGGATCTGTACCATTTTCCGGCCAGGCAGCGCAAGCAGGTACTGGCCGATATCGGCGCGCTGGTGGAGGCGAAATGAGCCGTATCTTCATCACCGGTGGCAGCGGCTATGTGGGCCGCAATCTGATTCGTCACTTGGTCGCGCGCGGCGACAGCGTGGTGGCGCTGGCGCGCAGCGCGCAGGCGGCGGCGACCGTCACAGCACTGGGCGCGACCGCGCATCACGGCGACTTGCGGCAGCCTGGCCTGAGCGGCGCCATGTGCGGCTGCGATATCCTGATCCATGCCGCCGCCGACACGAATCACGGCTGGGGCACGGAGGCGCAGCGGCAAACCAATCTGGACGGCACGCGGCATGTGTTCGCGTCGGCGCGCGCGGCCGGCGTTCAGCAGGTGATCCATATCAGCACCGAGTCGGTGCTGCTGGATGGCCAGCCGTTGCGGAACGCCACCGAGGATCAGGCGTTTCCGCACAAGCCGGCCGGTGCATATTCGCGCACCAAGGCCGAGGCGGAACGCATCGCGCTATCGTACGCCAACGAGGCGATGTCGGTGGTGGTGCTGCGCCCGCGCTTTGTCTGGGGGCGCGACGACACCACCGCGCTGCCGCAGCTGAGCGCCGCCGCGCGCGAGGGCAAGCTGGCGTGGATCGACGGCGGCGGCTATCGCACGTCGACCACCCATATCGCCAACTTGTGCGCGGGCGTGGACAAGGCGCTGCAGCATGGGCGCAACGGCCAGGTGTACTTCATCACCGATGGCGAGCCGGTGGTGTTCCGCGAATTCATTACGCGCCTGCTGGCCACGCAGGGCATCACCGCGCCGGACAAGAGCGTGCCGCGCGCGCTGCTGGGCAAGATCGCCGCCATCGGCGACCTGCTGGCCGCGATCAGCCGCGGCCGCATCAAGCCGCCGATCACGCGCCAGGAGTACGCCACCATGGCGGTCGAGGTCACGCTCGACATCGGCAAGGCCCGCAAGGAACTCGGCTACGCACCCGTGATGAGCGCCGACGCCGGCCTGGCGGAGCTGCGCGGCTTGACGTAGCGCAGGCCGGTACCACCAGCGCGCGCCGGGTGCGATCGCTGTCTTCACATGGCAGCCGATGGTGGCGGCGGCCGGGCTTGCTATAATGGCAGCGACGGCGCGCCATGCGTTGTCCTGGCTCCGGTCGTCGCCACAATGACGTCCTGTTGGCCCGCCCGGGCCTGTCGTCAGGGAGCTTCCTCTGTCCACTCGTCAAGAAAATCTGCACAGCATCTATGCGATGCTGATTGCTGTCGCCATGTTCTCGTTCATGGACACCACCATGAAGCTGTTGTCGGCCCACTACCCGGCCGTGCAGGTGACGGCGCTGCGCTCGCTCAGTTCGCTGCCGCTGTTGTGCGGCTACATCCTGTATCGCCGCGCGTTCAAGGGCATCTTGCGCGTGCGCTGGCCGATGCACCTGTTCCGCGCCGGGCTCGGCATCGCCATGCTGACCACCTTCGCCTACGGCCTGAAAGCGCTGTCGCTGGCCGAGGCGTACTCGATCTTCTTCATCGCGCCGGCGCTGATCACGGCGCTGTCGGTGTGGGTGCTGAAGGAGCGCGTCGGCGCCGGCCAGTGGGTGGCGATCGCGGTCGGGCTGCTGGGCGTGCTGGTGGTGCTGCGTCCGGAAGGCGCCGGCTTCTTGTCGCTGGGCGGGCTGGCGATCCTGGCGGCGGCCGCGTGCTACGCGGTGTCGGCCATCAGCGCGCGGGTGCTGGCGCGCACCGACAGCACCGAGTCGATGATGTTCTGGCTGCTGACGCTGATGTCGGTCGGCGCCGTGGCGCTGGCGTGGCAGAGCTGGGTGCCGGTGCGCGCCGAGCACGGCTGGATCCTGCTGGCGCTGGCGCTGTCGGGCTTCTTCGGCCAGCTGGCGATCACCAAGGCCTTCAGCACCGGCAAGGCGTCGATCGTGGCGCCGTTCGAATACACGGCGCTGGCCTGGGGCGTGGCGATCGACTGGCTGTTGTGGCAAGCTTTACCGGACGGCTACACGCTGCTGGGCGCCGGCATCATCATCGCCAGCGGCATCTACCTGGTGCGGCGCGAGGCGGTGCATGTGGAAGCCGAGCATCCTTAACCGCAGTTCGCTATAATCGCCTGATGTTAAAACAACGCACTATCAAAGAACTGGTCCGCACCACGGGTGTGGGCCTGCACTCCGGCACCAAGGTCGAGCTGACCCTGCGCCCGGCCGCGCCGGATACCGGCATCGTGTTCCGCCGCGTCGACCTGTCGCCGGTGGTGGAATTCCCGTCGAGCGCGATGGCGGTGGGGGACACCCGCATGGCCTCGGTGCTGGTCAAGGACGGCGCGCGCGTGTCGACGGTCGAACACCTGATGTCGGCCTGCGCCGGGCTCGGCATTGACAATCTGTACATCGAAGTCAGCGCCGAGGAAATCCCGATCATGGATGGTTCGGCCTCGTCCTTCGTATTCTTATTGCAACAGGCGGGCGTGCTGGAGCAGCCGGCGGCGAAAAAATTCATCCGTGTGCTAAAGCCGGTGGAAATTCGCCAGGGCACGGGCGAGCAGGAAAAATGGGCGCGTTTGCTGCCGCACGACGGCTTCAAGCTCGACTTCTTCATCGAATTCAACCACCCGGCGGTGGACGGCACGCAGCAGCGCGCGACGGTCGACTTCGGCGACGTCTCGTATGTGCACGACGTGGCGCGTGCGCGCACGTTCGGTTTCATGCAGGACGTGGAAATGCTGCGCGGCATCGGCCTGGCGCGGGGCGGCTCGCTGGAAAACGCCATCGTCATGGACGAATACCGCATCCTCAACTCGGACGGGCTGCGCTACGAAGACGAGTTCGTGCGGCACAAAATCCTCGACGCCATTGGCGACCTGTACCTGATCGGCCACCCGCTGCTGGCCAGCTACGAAGCGCACAAATCCGGTCACGGCCTGAACAACCAGCTGCTGCTGGAGCTGCTCAAGCACCCGGACGCCTACGAAATCGTCACCTTCGACAGCAACGACGCCGCCCCGCAATCCTATGTGCGCCAGATGGCGCGCGAGTGGGCGCTAACTTAAAACCGGGGTCAGGTCTGACATTCGCACACGGGCTCAACTGCTACGCAGTTGAGCCCGTGTGCGAATGTCAGACCTGACCCCGGGTTAGCGGCGGCGGGCTACCATGGCTTTGACCGCTTCGATCAGCGCGCTGTTCTGCGGGCTGGCTTCCAGCGACGCGCTCAATTGATCGAATGCTTCTACCGCCGCCGGCGGCAGTTCCAGTGCGCGCATCTTTTCCTTGATTTCGACCGCCTTGGTCATCTGCACCTTGATGCGCACGCCAGTTACCTGCCAGCCGCGCCGCACCAGCGTTTCTTGTAATTTAGGTAATTGTTGCTTCAGTTTGGCCGCCAGCGCGGTGGTCGGTAGCGACAGCAGCAACTGGCCGTCCTCGAACGAGAGGATCTCGGCATGCTGGAACATGGCCGGCAGGCAGTCGGCGCAGTCTTTTTGCAGGCGCGCCATGCGCTCGACGGCCGGCAGCAGCGCCGCCATGCGGTCGTGGCGGCGCAGGAAGTCGGTGGCGCCAACCGCCGTCGGCCGCTTGAGCGAGATGTTGGAGGAGTTGAATCGCATGCGGCGAAACATATCACAGATCGTCCAGCGCCCCAAAGTCGTCACCAGCGGTTAAAATTGCTTGATTTTGTGACATTGTTCACCTTTGGGCTATTGTTATATAGGCTAATAACCCAATGTAGCACCGGACGCGTGATAAAATCATCGTCTTTTGCCATAGTCCAACTCCGAGCAGCAAGGCGCAGGGCTTTTTTAACGGCGTTTTTACAAGAATTCAAGCATGTCTTTTCTGACCAAGATTTTCGGCAGCCGCAACCAGCGCCTGCTCAAGCAATACCAAAAAACGGTACGCGAGATCAATGCGCTCGAACCGGCAATGGAAAAACTGTCGGACGCCGAGCTGCAAGCCAAGACGCCCGCCTTCAAGGAACGCCTCGCCGCCGGCGAGACGCTGGACCAGATTTTGCCGGAGGCCTTCGCGGTCTGCCGCGAGGCGTCCAAGCGCGTGATGAAGATGCGCCACTTCGATGTGCAGATGATCGGCGGCATGGTGCTGCACTACGGCAAAATCGCCGAGATGGGCACCGGCGAGGGCAAGACCCTGACCGCAACCCTGCCGGCCTACCTGAACGCGCTGTCCGGCAAGGGCGTGCACATCGTTACCGTCAATGATTACCTGGCCCAGCGCGACGCCGAGACCATGGCCAAGCTGTACGGCTGGCTCGGCCTGACCACCGGCATCAACCTGTCGCAGATGGAGCACTCGGCCAAGCAGCAGGCCTACGCCTCGGACATCACCTACGGCACCAACAACGAGTTCGGTTTCGACTACCTGCGCGACAACATGGTGTTCGACGCCAAGGACCGCGTGCAGCGCGTGCTGAACTTCGGCATCGTCGATGAAGTCGACTCGATCCTGATCGACGAAGCCCGTACCCCGCTGATCATCTCCGGCCAGGCCGAGAACCACACCGACCTGTACTACAAGATCAATGAAGTGCCGCCGCTGCTGACGCTGCAAGTGGGCGAGGAAACCGCCGACGGCAAGGGCAAGGTCGAAGTGCCGGGCGATTACACCAAGGACGAGAAGGCGCACCAGGTGCTGCTGACTGAAGCCGGCCACGAGAAGGCCGAGGCCATCCTCACCCAGATGGGCCTGCTGGCGGAAGGCGCTTCGCTGTACGATTCGGCCAACATCACGCTGGTGCACCACCTGTACGCGGCGCTGCGCGCGCACGCGCTGTACTTCAAGGATCAGCACTACGTGGTGCAGAACAATGAAGTGGTGATCGTCGACGAATTCACCGGCCGCCTGATGACCGGCCGCCGCTGGTCCGACGGCCTGCACCAGGCGGTCGAGGCCAAGGAAGGCGTGAAGATCCAGAACGAGAACCAGACGCTGGCCTCGATCACCTTCCAGAACTATTTCCGCATGTACGCCAAGCTGGCCGGCATGACCGGCACGGCCGACACCGAAGCCTATGAATTCCAGGAAATCTACGGCCTGGAAACCGTGGTGGTGCCGCCTAACCGTCCATCGGCCCGCAAGGACCGCCAGGACCAGGTGTATAAATCGGCGCAGGAAAAGTACAACGCGATGATGCTGGAAATCCGCGAGTGCTACGAGCGCGGCCAGCCGGTGCTGGTCGGCACCACCTCGATCGAGAATTCCGAGCTGCTGTCGGGCATCCTGACCAAGGCCGGCCTGCCGCACAACGTGCTGAACGCGAAACAGCACGCCCGCGAAGCGGAGATCATCGCCCAGGCCGGTTCGCCGAAAGCCATCACCATCGCCACCAACATGGCCGGTCGCGGTACCGACATCGTGTTGGGCGGTAACGTTGAAAAGCAAATCCAGTTCATCGAGGCCAATCCGGACCTGAGCGACGCCGACAAGGCCGCGCAAGCGCAATCGCTGCGCGACGGCTGGCAGGCGCTGCACGAACAAGTGGTGGCCGCCGGCGGCCTGCACATCGTCGGCACCGAGCGCCACGAGTCGCGCCGCGTCGACAACCAGCTGCGCGGCCGCGCCGCCCGCCAGGGCGACCCGGGCATGTCGCGCTTCTTCCTGTCGCTGGACGATCCGCTGCTGCGCATCTTCGCCGGCGACCGCGTGCGCGCCGTCATGGACCGCCTGAAGATGCCGGAAGGCGAGCCGATCGAGGCGGGCATCGTCTCGCGTTCGATCGAAACCGCGCAGCGCAAGGTGGAGGCGCGCAACTTCGACATCCGCAAGCAGCTGCTGGAATATGACGACGTCGCCAATGACCAGCGTAAAGTCATCTACCAGCAACGTAACGAGCTGCTGGAAGCGACCGATATTTCGGAACTGATCCAGTCGCTGCGCCACGGCGCCTTCACCGACCTGGTGCGCGAATACGTGCCGGCCGAGTCGGTCGAAGAGCAGTGGAACCTGAAAGGCCTGGAAGCGGCGCTGGCGGCCGAATGGCAGCTCGACGTGCCGCTGACCAAGATCATCGAGCAAGAGCCCAACCTGACCGACGACGAAATCGTCGAGCGCGTGCTGGCTGCCGCCGATGCGCTGTACCAGTCGAAAGTGGACATCGTCGGCAAGGAATCGTTCGCCGGCTTCGAGCGCAACGTCATGCTGCAATCGGTCGACTCGCACTGGCGCGAACACCTGGCCGCGCTCGATCACCTGCGTCAGGGCATCCACCTGCGCGGCTATGCGCAGAAGAATCCGAAGCAGGAGTACAAGCGCGAAGCGTTCGAGCTGTTCGGCCAGATGCTGGACATGATCAAGAACGAAGTCGTCAAGCTGATCATGACCGTGCGCATCCAGTCGCGTGAAGAGATCGACGCGGCCGAAGCGGCGATGCAGCAGTCGCACGTGGAAAACGTCAGCTACCAGCACGCCGACTTCAACCCGAACGCGGCGCCGGAAGAACTGCTGGCGCCGCCGCAATTCACCAACCTGCCGCCGGAACTGCAAAACCTGACCGGCGAGCAGCTGATGGAGCTGGGCCTGAAGGTCGGCCGCAACGACCCATGCCCATGCGGCAGCGGCAAGAAATACAAGGCTTGCCACGGCAAGCTGGCGTAAAGCGGCAGGCTGATAGACAATGAACCCGTAAAGTTGCAAGGCTTTACGGGTTTTTTTATGTCGATAACGGAGGCGCAGCATGAAGCAGACCCTGGACGCGGACATCGCGACTATCGCCAAGATCAGCGCTGTGCCGACGATCCTGGAGGCGGTGGCCGAGCTAACCGGGCTGGGCTTCGTCGGCATCGCCCGGGTGACGCCGTCGTCATGGCATTTGTGCGCCATGCTGGACAAGCTGAACTACGGCCTGTCGGTCGGCAGCGAGCTCGACATCAAGACCACGCTGTGCGAGGAAGTGCAGCATACCGGCTGCGCCGTCATCATCGATTCGGTACGCGACAGCGAGCAGTACCGCGACCATCACACGCCGCGCCTGTACGGTTTCCAGAGTTATTTCTCGATCGCGCTGTACCGGCCCAGCGGCGAGTATTTCGGCTCGCTGTTCGGCTTCGATCCCGAGCAGGCCGAGCTGACGCGCGAGGCCACGCGCAAGACGCTGCTGCTGTTTGCCGAGCTGATCAGTCGGCAACTGGCCAGCGAGGAGGTGCTCGACGAAGCCCAGGCCGCCCTCAGCGACGAAATGAAGACCGCCAAGCTGCGCGAGCAGTTCATCGCCGTGCTGGGGCACGACATCCGCACGCCGCTCAGCACCATCATGAACGGCACCGAGATTCTGCGTCACCGCGCGCCGGCGTCGCTGACGCCGCTGCTGGACATGATGCAGCGGAGCAGCCAGCGCATTGCCGCGCTGGTCGATGATGTCACCGATTTCGCGCGCGGGCGCATGGGCGGCGGCATCTCGCTCAACCTGCGCCACGAAAGCAATCTGGAGGCGCCGTTGCAGCAGGCCATCGACGAGCTGCGCAGCGTGTATCCGCAACGCGAGATCGTTGCCGTGCTGCCGGCCGGCATCGCCTTGCTGTGCGACGCCGCGCGGCTGGTGCAACTGCTGTCGAACCTGCTGAAGAACGCGCTCGTCCACGGCAGCCCGACGGCGCCGGTGCGGGTCGAGGTGCGTCAGGCCAACGGCATGTTTGAAATGGCGGTGACCAATAGCGGGCCGGCGATTCCGGCCGATACGCTGGCGCAGCTGTTCAAGCCGTTCTGGGGCTCGGCGACGGCGGACGGCAAGCAGGGCCTTGGCCTGGGGCTGTTCATCGCCTCGGAAATCGCGCTGTCGCATGGCGGCGTGCTGGAGGTCGTATCGAACGACGAGGCGACCACGTTTTACCTATCGTTCACACATCGCCCCTGAGCGATGATTATTCTGGGAGAAGGAATGCAGGGTGTAGAGGAGCTGATGCTGCGCGTCGCGGCATGCGAGGAAGAAAACAAGCGGCTGCGCAGGCAGGTCAAGCGCCAGGGTGTCGGTTTGCTCGGCGCCTTGCTGGTGACGCTGCTGGGCACGGCGACGGCCAGCATCGCGTTGAAGAACGAGGTGTTCGGCACGATTCAGGCGCGCGATATCACCATCGTCGACAAGAACGGCGTGGTGCGCGCGCGCATGAGCGGCGACATGCCGGACGCGGTGATGTACGGCGGCCGCGTGGCCAAGCGCGGCGGCGAGGCGGCCGGCTTCATGATCTACGATAAGGATGGCTACGAGCGTGGCGGCTACGTCACCTTCGACCACGACAACGCGATGCTGTCGCTGGACTCCAAGCACTACATGGTCGCCAGCCTGATCGCCGGGCCGGACGAGAATGGCGTCGGCGTGCTGAATCTGGCCAACAAGCAGCACGGCCTGGAGCTGCGCGTCGATGACGATGGCGGCCGCATGAGCGTCAGCAAGGGCCGCGTCGTGCAGCAGCAGACGCCGGCGATAGACGTATTGTCCAAGGAAACCTGCACGCGCTGGCGCAAGATCGAACACGAGAACCCGAATAAAAATGTCTGCCGCAGCCGCTACACCGAGGCGGCCTGCAACCGTTGCCTGGCCGGGGAATAAGCGATGCGCATTTGCCATGTTCTTTTCGCAGCATGCGTACTGATCGCGTCGCAGGCCTCCGCGCAAGCGGACTGGGAAGCAGGTGCGAAGCAGGCCGACGATGCGTATTGGGCCGCCTACAACAAAGGCGATGCCGACAAGATGAACTCCTTCCTCGCGGACGATGTCGAGTTCTATCACGACCGTGGCGGCACGCTGATCGGCAAGCAGGCGCTTGCCGCGGTCAACGACGGCATGAAGACTGCCGAGCACAAGCTGCGCCGCGCGGCCATACCTGGCAGCGTCCGCTTCTTCCCGATGCGCAATGGCGAGACGATCTACGGCGTGCTGGTCTCCGGCGAACACCAATTCTTCGTGGCGCCGAATGACAAGCCAGAGTTTCCAGTCGGCCGCGCCTACTTCACGCAGTTGATGGTGCTGCAAGACGGCGCCTGGAAAGTGTCGCGCATCTTCAGCTACGAGCACGTTGACGCGCCGGACAAGTAGCCGCGCTATGCCGCCTGCCGGTAACCGGCGTCGTTGGCGCTGGCGCTTGGCTGGATATCGGTCAGCAGCCGCACCACGGCCGGGGCATCCAGGCCGTGAATGGCGGCGTGGAAGCGGTGTACCAGTTCGCGGTTTAATTTTTCTTCCGGCGTTGTTTCATGTTGTTCTCGCAGGCGGCGGCGCGCGCGGGCCAGATGCTGGCGCGCGTTCGCTGCTCTGGCGCCGAGGATCGCCGCGATGTCGGCGTGTTCGCATTCAAATACTTCGTGCAGCACCAATGCCAGGCGCTCGGCGGGCGATAAGGCCAGCAGGCAGGCTAGCGCGTCGGCCAGTTCGGCGCGCCGTAACATGGTGTCTTCCGGCGATACAGGCGGTATGCCCGGCGTCAGCTCCGCCGCCGTGTTGGCTGCCAGCGCGTCCCGTGCCCGCTTGCGCAGGCGGTCAATCGATTGGTGGCGCACCACGGTGGTCAGCCACGCGGCCGGCGTCGCCACCGATTGCCGCTCGGCGTTGTGCCATTTCAGGAAACAATCCTGCACCACATCCTCGGCCTCCGCCTCGCTGCCGACAATGCGGGCGCTGATCGCTTTCAGGCGCGGCCGCAATTGCTCGAACAAAACCGTATCAATGGCTGGTGGCATGACGAAACTCCTCAACAGGCTGGTTCCCGCTTGACGCCCGGCGCGGGCAGGGTGTGACACGCCGGCGAAATATTTTTTCAGCCGTCACACCAAGGCCGGCCGCCGGCGTCAAACAGGTACTTTACCCTGAAAGGACCATCATGAACGCGTTAGTGCCCACCGTCATCGAACAAACCGCGCGCGGCGAGCGCGCTTTCGACATCTACTCGCGCCTGCTCAAGGAGCGCGTGATTTTCCTGGTCGGCGAGGTGACGGAGCAATCGGCCAACCTGATCGTCGCGCAGCTGCTGTTTCTGGAATCGGACAACCCGGACAAGGACATCTCGCTCTACATCAACTCGCCGGGCGGCTCGGTGTACGCCGGCATGGCGGTGTACGACACCATGCAGTTCATCAAGCCGCAAGTGTCCACGCTGTGCACCGGCTTTGCCGCCAGCATGGGTTCCATCCTGCTGGCGGCCGGCGCCACCGGCAAGCGCTACGCCTTGCCCAACGCCCGCATCATGATCCACCAGCCGCACGGCGGCTCGCAGGGCGTGGCGGCCGATATCGACATCCAGGCGCGCGAGATGCTGTACCAGCGCCACCGCCTCAACACCATATTGGCCGCGCGCACCGGCAGGCCGCTGGCGCAGATCGAGAAGGACTCCGACCGCGACAACTTCATGTCCGCCGCCCAGGCCGCCGAGTACGGCCTGATCGACCATGTGCTGGCCTCGCGTGAGACGGTGCCTGCCAGCAATTTCTAGCAAAGCTGCGCGCCCGGGGCATGAGGTATTACAATAGCGGCTCATCTTTCCACCCACTGAGATCACACATATGGCCGTCAATTCCCCTCTGCCCATCGCCTCCGAACTGAAGCCTGTCGCCGGTGTTGAAATCGGCTTTGCCGAAGCCGGTATCAAGAAGCCGAACCGCAAGGACGTGCTGGTGATGAAACTGGCGCCGACCGCGACCGTGTCTGGCGTATTCACGCTGAACCGCTTCTGCGCGGCGCCGGTGCAGATCGCCAAGGTGCACCTGGCCGCCGCCAAAACCAGCGGCAAGCCGATTGCCGCGCTGCTGGTCAATACCGGCAACGCCAACGCCGGCACCGGCGAGCTGGGCCTGTCGCTGGCCAACGAGACCTGCGTGGCGCTGGCGTCGCAGCTGGGCGTGGAGCCGGCGCAGATCCTGCCATTCTCGACCGGCGTGATCCTGGAACCGCTGCCGGCCGCCAAAGTGATCGCCGGCCTGCCGCAAGCCGTGGCCGGCCTGAAGGCCGACAACTGGTTCAACGCCGCCGAAGCCATCATGACCACCGACACGCAGCCGAAAGCCGGCTCGCGCACCGTCACCATCGGCGGCCACAGCGTGACCATGACTGGCATCTCGAAAGGCGCCGGCATGATCAAGCCGAACATGGCCACCATGCTGGGCTACCTGGCGTTCGACGCCAAGGTGGCGCAGCCGGTGCTCGACGAACTGGTCAGGCACGCGGCCAACCACTCGTTCAACTGCATCACCATCGACGGCGATACCTCGACCAACGATTCCTTCATGCTGATCGCCACCGGCGCCGGCACGCTGGAGATCAGCTCGGTCGATCAGCCGGAATACGCGCAGCTGCGCGACGCGGTGACCGAACTGTCGCTGTTCCTGGCGCAAGCCATCGTGCGTGACGGCGAAGGCGCCACCAAGTTCATGAGCATCATCGTGGAAGAGGGCGCCAGCGTGGAAGAGTGCCGCAAGATCGCCTACTCGATCGGCCACTCGCCGCTGGTGAAAACCGCCTTCTTCGCGTCCGACCCTAACCTGGGCCGCATCCTGGCCGCCATCGGCTACGCCGGCGTCGACGATCTGGATGTGTCCAAGCTGAATCTGTACCTGGACGACGTGTGGGTGGCCAAGAACGGCGGCCGCAATCCGGACTACAAGGAAGAAGACGGCCAGCGCGCGATGAAGCAGGCGGAAATCACCGTGCGCGTGAAGCTGGCGCGCGGCAACGCCTCGGCCACCGTCTACACCTGCGACCTGTCGCACGATTACGTGTCGATCAACGCCGACTACCGCTCGTAAGATGTCGGCTGCCCTCGAACAATTCCTGGCGCGCGCCGAGGCGCTGCTGGCGCGCGTGGAAGCGATCCTGCCGCCGGCCGCGCCGCAGCCGGAGTGGGAGCGCGGCCACGCGTTCCGCTGGCGCCAGCGCACCAACGGCCCGAGCTATTTGCAGGCGGTGGCGCATGTGTCCAACATCGCGCTGGACGATTTGCAGCACATCGGCCCGCAGAAAGAACAGATCGAGCAGAACACGCGCCAGTTCGTCGCCGGCAAGCCGGCCAACAACGTGCTGCTGACCGGCGCGCGCGGCACCGGCAAGTCGTCGCTGATCAAGGCCTGCCTGAACCAGTTCGCCAAGGATGGCCTGCGCCTGATCGAGGTCGACAAGGCCGACCTGGCCGAGCTGCCCGATATCGTCGACCTGGTCGCCGGGCGGCCGGAGCGCTTCATCATCTTCTGCGACGACCTGTCGTTTGAAGAGGGCGAAAGCGGCTACAAGGCGCTGAAGGTGGCGCTGGACGGCAGCATCTCGGCGCAGTCCGACAATGTGCTGATCTACGCCACCTCGAACCGCCGCCACCTGCTGCCGGAGCGCATGTCCGACAACATGAGCTACAAGCACGACGAAAACGGCGACCTGCATCCGGGCGAGACGGTGGAGGAAAAGATTTCGCTGTCCGAGCGCTTCGGCCTGTGGCTGACGTTCTATCCTTTCCGCCAGGACGATTACCTGACCATTGTGGCGCACTGGCTGTCGTCGCTGGGCTGCAGCGAGGCGCAGATCGAGGCGGCGCGCGGCGATGCCTTGCGCTGGGCCTTGCAGCGCGGCTCGCGTTCGGGCCGCGTGGCGTGGCAGTTCGCCAAGGATTACGCGGGGAAGCTGGCATGACGCACAAGCCTGTTGATGTGGCCGTCGGCATTCTGATCAAGCCGAACGGCGATGTGCTGCTGGGCCAGCGCCCGGCCGGCAAGCCGTATGACGGTTACTGGGAATTCCCGGGCGGGAAGGTCGATCCGGGCGAGACTGTTCTGCAAGCGCTGCAGCGCGAGTTCGTCGAGGAGCTGGGGCTGACCATCCACAGCGCGGAGGAGTGGTGCGGCGTCGAGTATGTTTATCCGCACGCGCATGTGCGCTTGCATTTCTTTATTAGCCGCGACTGGTCGGGCGAGCCGCAAAGCCTGGAAGGGCAGGCGTTCGCGTGGCAGGGGACGGTGGGCGTGGAGCCGCTGTTGCCGGCCACGATACCCTTGCTGGAGTGGCTGGAGCAGGTGCGCTACTGACCGGCGTCGTTGCCGCGCAGGCGGCAACCCATGCTGGGCAAGCGTTCCATGGGTCCCCGCCTGCGCGGGGACGACGGTGCTTACTCCTCGTCGTTGGGATCTTTCGGCGGGGCGGCGGCGATGGCGTACTTTTCCTCGGCCCAGGCGCCGAGATCGATTTTCTTGCAGCGTTCCGAGCAGAACGGGCGATACTTGTTTTCCGGCTTCCACTCCACTTTCGCGGAGCAGGTCGGGCATTCAACTACGGTGACCATTTCAACCTTTAGAAGTTACACAGCGTAAGCTCGAATGGTACATCATCTTCCAGCGGCTTGGGTTTCAGGTCGCCGCCCTGCGAGGTAAAGCGCACCCACAGCATGTACTTGTTGGCGGATATCTCCGGAATCGCCCCCTGCGATGCATCGAGCGTCAGCCGCAGCATCTGGTACACCTTGCCCTGCAACATCTGCTGGTAGCTGCCGGCCACCGCGATCATCTTGACCGGACCGCCGGAATCGCGCAGCAGGCGCAGCACCAGCGCCAGCGCATCGAACAGCGGCGCCAGCGGCGTGAACCAGTTGATGATGTCGTTGAAGCGCGCCTCGGCCGGGCGCTGCTGCCAGGCGTAATACGAGGGCAGGTCGAACTCGCAGGCGCCGCCGGGAATGATGGTGCGGCCGCGGATGCTCATCAGCCATTCGTTTTCGCGCACGTTCTGGCCGGTCTTGCCCTGGGCGGCCACCAGCGCGCTGCTGACGCTGTCCACTTCGGCCAGGATGGCGTCCAGCATCTGCGCTTCGACGTTGGGATTCATGCGGTAGCCCAGCAGCGTTTGGCGCTGGCGCTCCAGTTCCTGCAAAAGATCGGATTTGAGGTCGGCGCGGCCGGCCACTTCCAGCATGTCGAAGATGGTGGCCAGCGCAACGTGGTGCTGCATCGGATGTTCTTGATGCACAAAGAACTTGAATTTCTCGTACAAATCCTCCAGGCGCAACAACGTGCGGATGCGCTCGTTGAAAGGATATTCGTAGACGATCAAAATAACATCCCTCTATAGATGGATATGCAGCAATTAATTCTCGTGATTTTGAAGCAAGCCAAGCAAAATTACAAACGTTTGCGCAGGCATTATTGCCCTAATCCGCGAAATTACCAGCGAATTTGCAGATAAAGCGCGTGCAAGCGCTCGACTTGGGCCTCCAATTCAGCGATTCCTGCATTATTGACAATAACATCGTCCGCCGCCGCCAGCCTCTGCTGGCGGCTCGCTTGCGCGGCCATGATGGCGCGGACCTGCGCTTCCGGCAAATTGTTACGCGCCATCACGCGGGCAATTTGCACCTCCTCGTCACAGTCTACCGCCAGCACGCGGCTGACCCGCGCACGCCACGTAGCCGATTCGACCAGCAGCGGCACCGCGTAGATCACATAGCTGCCGCTGGCGGCGGCGGCTTCGGCCAGCGCGGCGTCGCGGATGCGCGGATGCAAAATCGCTTCCAGCCGCGCCTTGGCGCCGGCGTCGTTGAACACCAGCGCGCGCATGCGGGCGCGGTCCATGGCGCCGCTGGCGTCCGCAAATTCCGGGCCGAATCCGGCCACGATGGCTGGCATCGCCGCGCCGTTGGGCGCGGTCATGCCGTGGGCGATGAGGTCGGTATCGATGATGCTGGCGCCGCGCGCGGCAAACATCTCGGCCACCGTGCTCTTGCCGCTGCCGATGCCGCCCGTCAGGCCGATGGCGAAGGGCGGCCTGCTCATCGCTGGCCCAGGCTCATGGTCAGGCCCAGCAGCGGGCCGCCGTACAGCATGGCGATCAGGCCGGCGGCGGCCGGGTAGGGGCCGAACGGAATCGGCTGGTTGCGCGCGCGCCTGGCAAACACGATCAGGCCGATGCCGACCAGCGCGCCCACCAGCGACGACAGCAGGATGATGGCCGGCAGCATGGTCCAGCCCATCCACGCGCCGAGGCCGGCCAGCAGCTTGAAGTCGCCATAGCCCATGCCCTCCTTGCCGGTAGCCAGCTTGAACAGCCAGTACACCGACCACAGCGCCAGATAGCCGGCCGCCGCGCCCAGCACCGCGTCCTGCAGCGGCACGAAGGTGCCGTTGAGGTTGACCAGCAGGCCGGCCCAGATCAGCGGATAGGTCAGGTCGTCCGGCAGCAGCTGGGTGTCGGCGTCGATGAAGGTCATGGCGATCAGCGAGTACAGGAAGAACAGCGCCGCCAGCCCGGCGTAGCCGCTGCCGAAGCGCCACACCACCAGCGCCGACAGCGCGCCGGTGAGCAGCTCCACCAGCGGGTAGCGCGCTGAAATCTTCGCCTTGCAATTGCTGCACTTGCCGCGCAGCGCGAGGCCAGCTGAACACCGGGATGTTTTCGACGGCGCTGATCTGGTGCCGGCAATGCGGACAGGCCGAGCGCGGCGCCATCAGGTTGTAGCGGTCGCTGTGCGGCAGCGGCTGGCCGGATTCCTCGGCCACGTAGTTGTCGGACTCGCGCTGCATCATGATCGGCAGGCGGTGGATCACCACGTTGAGGAAGCTGCCGAACAGCAGGCCGAAGAGGCCGGCAATGAGGCTGATGGCGAGGTCGCCGGCGGGGGCGAACAGCAGGGTGGTTTGCAACATGGTAGGCGGGGCGGGAATAGTCACGGGGCCATATTAAAGCATTACAACAATGTTGCGCTGGCTTTTTCGGCCGGCGCTCCCTCGTCTGAGGGATAGTAAAAGCATTGGAACAATGGCAAGGTGTCAGGTCTGTCTTTCCGCTCGGAGCACTCCTTGTCGTCGTTTTTCCAGACACCGTTATTTTTGCTGCTCGGGCTGTTACTGGCATGCCTGGCCTGCGTCGTGGCCGTGCTGCGCCTGCGCCGGCTACGGCGCGGCTATGAAGACCGCTTGCGCCAGCTGGCCGAGCGCGAGCGCGTTGCCACCAGTCTGCACGACACGCTGCTGCAAAGCATGCAGGGCATGATCTTGCGCTTCCAGGGCGTGGCCCACCGGCTCGGCGACGCCAGCGCGGAGCGCGCCACCATCGAACACATCCTCGACCAGGCCGACGACGTGCTGGCCGAAGGCCGCCACCAGATCCTGGCGCTGCGCATGCCGGTGATGTATGCGGACAACCTGAGCCAGGCGTTCGCCGCCGCCGGCCAGTCCTTGCAGGAGAATTTCGACACGCCATTCCGCATGAGCGTCAGCGGCGACCCGGCCGCGGTCGATCCGGACTGCGGCGAGCTGATTTACGCCATCGGCCGCGAGCTGCTGTACAACACCTTCCAGCACGCGCAGGCCGGCGCCGTCGAGCTGGCGCTGGTGTACGGCTGCGAGTTCCTGACGCTGTGCGTGCGCGACGACGGCAGGCAGGTGGCGCAGCCGCCGCGCAACCTGGCCTGCATGCGCGAGCGCGCCGCGCGCATCGGCGGCGACATCGACCTGCTCAACGTGCCGGGGCGCGGCACCGAAGTGCTGTTCAGGGTGCCGGGCGAAATCTGCTACCAGACGCCGCGCGACACCAGCTGGCGCCACCGGCTGGCCGCATGGCTGACGCGCGCCCTAAACCACCGAACCGAGCTTGAAGATCGGCAGGTACATCGCCACCACCAGCCCGCCGATCAGCACGCCGAGGATGACCATGATGGCCGGCTCCATCAGCGCCGACAGCGAGGCCACCGCTTCGTCCACCTCGTCTTCGTAGAAATCGGCCACCTTGCCCAGCATGGCGTCCAGCGAGCCCGATTCTTCGCCGATCGACACCATCTGCGTCACCATATTGGGGAACACGTCGGCGTTCTGCATCGCCACCGTCAGGCTGGTGCCGGTGCTCACTTCGGTCTGGATGCGGCGCGTGGCGTCGAGGTAGACGGCGTTGCCGGCGGCGCCGCCCACCGAGTCGAGCGACTCCACCAGCGGCACGCCGGCGGCGAACATGGTCGACAGCGTGCGGGTCCAGCGGGCGATCGTGGCTTTGCGGATGACCTCGCCGAACACGGGCAGGCGCAGCAGCAGCTTGTCCATGAAGCGCTGCATTTGCAGCGAGCGCTGCCAGGCGCGGAAGAAAAAGTAGATGCCCGCGCCCAGCCCGCCGAAGATCACATACCACCACTGCACGAAGAATTCCGACAGCGCCATCACGAACAGCGTCGGCGCCGGCAGGTTGGCGCCGAAGCTGGAAAACACTTCCTTGAACGCCGGCACCACCCAGATCATGATGACGGCGGTGACGATGAACGCCACCGCCAGGATCGACACCGGGTAGGTCAGCGCCGACTTGATCTTGGCCTTCATGGCCTGGGTTTTTTCCTTGTAGATCGCCAGCCGCGTCAGCAGGTCTTCCAGAATGCCGGCCTGCTCGCCGGCGCCCACCAGGTTGCAGAACAGCGGATCGAAGTACAGCGGGAATTTGCGGAACGCCTGGTTCAGGCTGGTGCCGGTCTCGATGTCGGCGCGCAGCTCCATCACCAGCTTGGACACCGACGGATTGGCGTGGCCCTTGCCGACGATGTCGAACGATTGCAGCAGCGGCACGCCGGCCTTCATCATCGTCGCCAGCTGGCGCGTGAACAGCGTGATGTCCTTGTCGGTGACGCGCTTGCCCGAGCGGTAGGCCTTTTTCCTGACCTTGGTGACCAGGATGCCCTGGCGGCGCAGCGTGACATTGACCACCGCCTCGCCGCCGGCGCGCAGCTCGCCGCGCACGGTCTTGCCGGTCTTGTCCTTGCCCTCCCAGGCGAACACCGATTCCTTGACCTGGTTGCCCGCGTTGCGCGATATCGCCATGTTCGCCGTCCTATTCGTTGGTGCAGCCCAGCACTTCTTCCAGGCTGGTCAGGCCCGCCTTGACTTTGACCAGTCCGGACTTGCGCAGCGACTTCACGCCTTCCGCCTCGGACTGGGCGGCGATCTGCATCGAATTGCCATGCGCCAGGATCAGCGCCTCGATCGCCGGCGTGATCGGCATGATCTGGTAGATGCCGACCCTGCCCTTGTAGCCGCCGCCGTTGCAGCGCTCGCAGCCGACCGGGCCGTAGGGGCGCCAGGAGCCGTCGACTTCGTCCGCGCTGAAGCCGGCCTTGAGCAGCAGCTCAGGCGCGATGTCGACCGGCTGCTTGCAGCTGCATAGCCGCCGCGCCAGCCGCTGCGCCGTGATCAGGATCACCGACGAGGCGATGTTGAACGGCGCCACGCCCATGTTCATCAGCCGCGTCAGCGTGGACGGCGCGTCGTTGGTGTGCAGCGTGGAAAACACCAGGTGGCCGGTCTGCGCGGCCTTGATGGCGATGTCGGCCGTTTCGAGGTCGCGGATCTCGCCGACCATGATGATGTCCGGGTCCTGGCGCAGGAAGGACTTGAGCGCCACCGGGAAGGTCAGGCCGGCCTTGTCGTTGACGTTGACCTGGTTGACGCCGGGCAGGTTGATCTCGGCCGGGTCTTCGGCGGTGGAGATGTTGATGCCCGGCTTGTTGAGGATGTTGAGGCAGGTGTACAGCGACACCGTCTTGCCCGAGCCGGTCGGCCCGGTCACCAGCACCATGCCGTAGGGACGGGCGATGGCGTCCAGCAGCAGCGCCTGCTGCTCGGGCTCGTAGCCGAGCGAGTCGATGCCCATCTGCGCCTGCGTGGCGTCGAGTATCCGCATCACGGTCTTCTCGCCGAACAGCGTCGGCAGCGTCGAGATGCGCAGGTCGATGGTCTTGGTCGGCGAGACGATCAGGCGCATGCGGCCGTCCTGCGGCACGCGCTTTTCCGAGATGTCCAGCTTGGCCAGCACCTTGATGCGCGAGACCAGTTTTTCCTTGATCGAGATCGGCGGCTGCGCATGTTCGATCAGCACGCCGTCGACGCGGAAGCGGATGCGGTAGAACTTTTCGAAGGGCTCGAAGTGCAGGTCGGAGGCGCCGAGGGTGACGGCGTCTATCAGCATCTTGTTGAGGAAGCGCACCACCGGCGCGTCCTCGACTTCGTTGGCGGCGGCGTCGGCCGGCGCCGCCGCCGGCGCCTCGTCTTCGGCGAACTGGATCTCGCCTTCCTCGCCGGCCAGGTCGGCGATGCTTTGCTCGCTGCTCTTGTTGAGCCGGGCCAGCAGTTGCAGCAGCGCGTCGTGCGACACAATGACCGGCTCGACCGTGGATTCGGTCTGGAACTTGATCTGGTCCAGCGCCTGCGTATTGGTCGGGTCGGAAATGGCGACCGCCATCCGGTTGCCGCGCCTGGAGAGCGCGACCACGCGCTGGCTCTGCATCAGCTTGTTGTCGATGATCTTGGGCGGCAAGGCCTCGATGTTGAGCGTGCCGACGTCCATCAGGGGATAGGCGAAGGTTTCAGCGCAGAAGGCGGCCAGCGCCGCGGATTCGATCGCGCCGCTGCCCAGCAGCACATCGATGAAAGGCAGTTTTTCCAGCAGCGACTTCTTTTGCAGCGCCTCGGCCTGCACGGCGCTCAGGCGCCCGCCTTGCATCAACGCCCGAGCCAGCCCCGGCATCGGCGCGCCTGAGACTGCGTTCGGTAGGGCTGCGGCCATAGAAAGCGTCGGATCAGGTTGGAGGAGGGCTGTTCAGTAAATGATGCTCTCCGGCATTACTTTTGTAAAGCCGTCACCAACAGTGTACTCCGCTCCGTCGTCCGCGCCCACGCGTTTGCCGGCTTTTACAACGCCTCCTTGTTGCCGGCGCGCCGCAGTTTGACCACTTTGATCGCCTGGTCGTGCACCTGCACCACTTCCACGATGCACTGGCCGACCTTGATGCTGATCGGCGCGTCAGGGATTTCCTGCAACAGTTCCAGCAGCATGCCGTTCAGCGTTTTCGGGCCGTCCAGCGGGAAGTGCAGGTCGAGGCGCTTGTTGACGTCGCGCAGCGGCGTGGTGCCGTCGAGCAGGCATTCGCCGTTGGCGTCCCAGCCGAAGCTTTCAGCCTTGGAGGCGCCCGGCGTGGAGGTGGTGAATTCGCCGATCATCTCTTCGATGATGTCGTCCAGCGTGACCAGGCCCTGCACCTCGCCGTACTCGTCGACGATGATGCCGAGGCGTTCCTTGTTTTCCTGGAAGTATTGCAATTGCGTGAACAAGCGCGTGTCTTGCGGGATGAAATACGGGGTGGTCAGCAGTTCGCGGAAGTGCGCCGTGGTCAGTTCCTCTTCCTGGTTCAGCAGGGCGACCGCCTTGCGCACGTGCAGGATGCCGACGATGCGGTTGATCTCACCTTCGTAGACGGGCAGCTTGTTGTGGTAGCAGGTGGTCAGCTCGCGCTTGATTTCGTCGACCGGCAGTTCCAGGTTCAGCGCCTCGATCTGCGAGCGCGGCGTCATGATGTCTTCGACCGAGATGGTTTCCAGGTCGAACAGGTTGAGCAGGATGCTCTTGTGCTTTTGCGGAATGAAGTTGCCGCCCTCCAGCACGATCGAGCGCAGCTCTTCCGGCGACAGGCGCGGATCGTGGCGGTGCGAGCCGGCCGTGATGCCGAACACTTTCAGCAGTTGCGAGACGAACAGGTTAACGAACCAGATCATCGGCTTGGACACCGCCATCAGCGGCTTCAGCACCATGCTGGTCGGCAGCGCGATTTTTCCGGGAAGGTGGCGCCGATGACCTTGGGCGAAATTTCCGCGAACACGATTAGCAGGAAGGCCACCGCGCCGGTGGAGACGGTGATGACGTTGTCGTCGTGGCCGAAGGACTGGATGGCGATCGACGTCACCAGCGCGGTGGCGGCGGCGTTGAACAGGGTGTTGGCGATCAGCACCAGCGACAGCAGCTTGTCGGTGCGGTCGAGCAGCCACAGCGTGGTGATCGCCTTGCGGCTGCCGCGCTTGGCCTCATGGCGCAGGCGATACTTGTTGGCCGCCATCAGGGCGGTCTCGGCCATCGCGAAGAAGGCGGAACACAGGATCAGGACGAAGAGTGCAAGAAATTGCACCCAAAGGGGAACGGTATCCAAGGGGAAATGGCAGACCGGTCAGGCGCCAGCAGAATGCGATAGCGCAAATTCTAAGCCAATGATACGTTGTGTGCAACTCCGGGCGCGGCGCTGGCGTTTGTCTAGAACAGTTCGTCGAGTTGTTCGAAGAATGCGCGCTTGGCGGCGGCGTCGCTGCGCAGCAGCCGGGCGGCGGCGGCGGCGGACACCTCCTCGCGCAGGTTGCGGTGGGCGAAAGCGATGTCGAGCCAGCGGTCGGCCTTGCCGCCGCGGCCAAGGTCGATGAAGTGCAGCTCGTTGTTGTGGACGAAGATGTTGCTGTCGCCGAGGTCGCCGTGCGAGAAGACCAGTTCTTCGTCGGGGATGGTGGCATGCAGCCGGTCCAACAGGTCTTGCGGCGTATGCAGGCCGGGCCAGGGGGAGAGGTCGTAGTCTTCGTCGATCAGGCCGCGGCTGACCAGGAACGCCAGTTCGCGCAGGCGCACGGCGGCGCTGGAATCGAACGGGCAGCCGCTGATGTCGATGGCTTGCAGCTGCCGCAGCGCCTCCTGAAACACGGCCAGCGCGCGATCCTCGTCTTCCAGAAGCGCGGCTAGCGGAACACCGGGTACCGCGCGGGTGATCATGTACTCCTGCTGCGCATCCTGCGCGGTGAGCACCACTTCAGGCACATTCACTTTACCGGACAGCCATTGCAACACTGCCGCCTCGCGCAGCACGCTGTAGGTGGTGCTGGCGTAGACCGCCGGAGACGTCTTCAGAAAATACAGTTCGCTTGCGCGTTGGAAGCTGTGCACCTGGCACGGCGATTCGCCGATCTCATCGCGGTGCAGGACGGCATCGCCAATAAAGCGTTTGATGGTTGCGGACATAAGCTCAGTATCGGAACAGAAGAGGAAGGGCAGGCCGGAAGTCGTGCACCATGCCGCGCGCCTCCTCGTCAAAACTGATCTCCAGCAGATGCTCGGCGCCCTGGGCAAACCCGATGCCGCTGGCGATGGCGGCCGCCGACAGCGCGCCGGCAGAAGGCTGCGTGCAGCGCACCGCGGTAATGCGCGCGATGCCGGCTGCGTGGATGGGTGGTGGCGGCAAGGGCCTGCCACCGGCGAGACAAAACCACATCGGTTCCGCAAGCGGTGCTTCGCTGGCGATACCGATGCTCATGCCCTGTGGCAGATAGCCCGGCTTGTAATCGAAGACCGGAAATGCGCCGCCCGCGTCGTGGAAGCAGATGCCGAACGGCGAGGCATCGCTGCCGATGGTCAGCCGCTCGCTTAACATTGTCGGTGCGGTCAGCGGACTGGTAACTTCCGTTTCATCTGCAATCCATAGCAATTCAAGAAAAGCGTTGGCGAAGAAGAAGCGGCGGTTGGCCGTGCCCTGGCCCGGATGCGCGTTGCCGCTGCCTTCGGTCAGGCCGAAGGCGCGCAGCGCTGCGGCTTCCGGCGCGCCGGCGGTGGCGCGAATGAAGATGTGATCTATTTGCATAGGACCAGCGCGTGGGCGGCGATCGGCGCGCCGTTTTCCTCGCGCGCCTCCAGCGCCTGCGTGGCCAGCACGGTGAAGCCGGTATCGGCAGCCAGGCGTTGCAGGTAGCCCAGCGTGTGGGCGTAACGGTTGGATGGGCGCAGCACATAGTCAGCGCCATCGCCTGCTTCAACCGAGAAGCAGAAACGCCCGCCAGGACGCAGCGCCGCATGCACCGCGCGGAACACCGGCGCGAGATCGCCGATGTAGACGAAAACGTCGGCGGCCACCGCAAGGTCGAAGGCGGCGTCGCTGCCATCCAGATAGGTCAGCAAGTCGGCGCACGCCAGTTCGTCGTACAGGCCACGTTCGGCCGCCTTGTCCAGCATCTGCTGCGACAGATCGACGCCGTGCAGCTTGCGCGAATAGGCGCGCAGGTAAGGACCGCACAAGCCGGTGCCGCAGCCCAGGTCAACCGTCGTCAGCTCGAGCGCTGGCGCCACGTGGCGCAGCAGCGCATCCAGCACGGCGGGCGTTTTATAGCCCAGCACTTCGGTCAGATGCTGGTCGAAGTGGTTGGCGTATTGATCGAACAGCGAACGCACGTAATCGTTTGGTAGCGCGGCGGGCGTGTCGCCCTCGCCGACGGAAGCCAGTGCGAAAGCGATGGTTTCGGGATTGTCGCCATGCGCCAGCGCCGCGCGGTAGGCGGCAATCGCATCCTCGCGCCGTTCCAGCGAGCGCAGGGCGTTGCCGCGCTGGTAGTGCGCCAGCGCGTAATCCGGTTTGTGCTTCAAGGCCTGATCGTAGCTGTCCAGCGCCGCAGCGAATTCGCCTAGACGGTGCAGCGTAGCGCCTTGCGCGCTGTAGGCCTCCGCCCAGTCGGGACGCAGGTGGATGGCGCGGTCGAAACTCTCCACCGCTTCCGGCAGATAGCGCAGGCAATGCAGCGCATGGCCGCGCGCCAGCCAGGCGTCGGCATAACGGTCCTTGATGTTGAGCGCATCCTCGGCGGCCCCCAGCGCATCCAGATAGCGGCCCTGATCCTGCAACACGATGGCGCGGTTGCAGTGGGCCTCGGCATATTGCGGCTGAATCGCCAGCGCGCGCTGATAGCTGTCCAGCGCTTCATTTGGCCGTCCGAGCCGGCGCAGCGCGTTGCCGCGGTTGCTCCACGCCAGCGCATAGGAAGGAGTGAGCGCCAGCGCCCGTTCATGGCTGGCCAGTGCCTCATCGGCACGGCCGCTATCGAGCAGCGCCACGCCGAGGTTGCAATGCGCAGCAGCCTGGGCGTCGTCGACTGCGATGGCGCGCGAGATCAGGTCAATGGCGGCAGCGCTATCGCCCTGCTGGCGGGCGATCACGCCCAGCAGGTGCAGCGCGTCGAAGGAGCGCGGGTCGAGTTCGAGAACTTGCCGGTACAGCGCCTGCGCCGGTTGCAGCCGCCCCTGCTGATGCAGTTCGACGGCTTGTTGGAGTAAGGATGCGGACAGGGATACAGTCATGGTGTCCGCATCTTATCATCTCAGCTTCCCCGGTAAGTCGAATAGGCCCACGGCGACACCACCAGCGGCACGTGGTAGTTCTGGTCGGCGTGGGCGACGCCGAAGGCCAGCGTCACTTCATCGATAAAACGCGGCTCCGGCAGGGCCGTGCCCTGCGCCGCGAAATAGTCGCCGGCGCTGAAGACCAGTTCATATCTGCCCTGTTTCAGTGCGTCGCCTTCCAGCAGCGGTGCGGAACAGCGGCCGTCCGCGTTCGTCACATCCGTCTTCAGCAACTGCCGCCCTTGCGGCGATACCGCGTACAAGGCCAGCTTGACGCCGGCGCCCGGCTTGCCCAGGGTGATGTCGAGAACGTGCGTGCTGAGTTTTCCCATGGTTGGTCCTATATTTGCTTGTCACAGGTATCTATTGTGTAAATCATATACTGCCACGGATCTGGGCATATATGATTACGGTTATATTCCCCATAGACTCGCCACCGCCATGAGCACTTACGCCAACTACCCCCGCGACATGATCGGCTACGGCCGGGTGCCGCCGCATGCGCGCTGGCCCGGCCAGGCCCGCATCGCCCTGCAGTTCGTGCTGAATTACGAGGAGGGCGGCGAGAACAGCGTGCTGCATGGCGACGCCGGTTCCGAGACCTTCCTGTCCGAGATTATCGGCGCCGCTTCGTTCAGCAACCGCCACATGAGCATGGAGTCGTTGTACGAATACGGTTCGCGCGCGGGCCTGTGGCGGCTGTTGCGCATGTTCGAGGAGCGCAAGCTGCCGCTGACGGTGTTCGGCGTGTCGATGGCGCTGAAGCGCCATCCTGAGGCGGTGGCGGCGTTCCAGCAGCTGGGCCACGAGATCGCCTGCCACGGCCTGCGCTGGATCAGTTACCAGAACATCGACGAGGCGACCGAGCGCGCCCACATGAAGGAAGCGGTGGACATCATCCGCGAGCTGACCGGCAGCGCGCCGCAGGGCTGGTATACCGGCCGCGATTCGCCGCAGACGCGCCGGCTGGTGATGGAGCACGGCGGCTTCCGCTACGACGCCGATCATTACGGCGACGACCTGCCATTCTGGCAAACGGTGGACTACACTGATAGCAGCGGCCACGCGGCCAGCGCGCCGCAGTTGATCGTGCCGTACACGCTGGACACCAACGATATGCGCTTCGCCGCCGCGCAGGGTTTCAACTCGGGCACGCAGTTCTTCGATTATCTGAAGGATGCGTTTGACGTGCTGTACGCGGAGGGCGATCCGGACGGCTTGAATCAGCCGAAGATGCTGTCTATCGGCCTGCATTGCCGCATCGTCGGCCGGCCCGCACGCGCGGCTGCGCTGGCGCGTTTCCTCGACTACGTGCAGCGCCACGACAAGGTGTGGATTGCGCGCCGCATCGATATCGCCGAACACTGGCGCCAGGTTCACCCATTTGCGAAATGAGATTGTGATGTCCGACCCGATCCGCTTTTACTTCCGTGGCGCCGTGCAGGAAATCCGCGAGGCCGCACCCACCCGCACCGTGCTGCAACACCTGCGCGAGGATTTGCATTGCACAGGCGCCAAGGAAGGCTGCGCCGAGGGCGATTGCGGCGCCTGCACGGTGGTCCTCGGCAGCCTGAATGCGGCCGGGGAGCTGGAGATGAGGGCGGTGAATTCCTGCATCCAGTTCGCGCCGACGCTGGACGGCAAGGCGCTGTTCACGGTGGAGGACTTGCAGCAGCCGGACGGCGCGCTGCATCCGGTGCAGCAGGCGATGGTGGAGTGTCACGGCTCGCAATGCGGTTTCTGCACACCGGGCTTTGTGATGTCCTTGTGGGGCATGTATCTCGACAAGGACGGCCAGCCGGCAAAGCGCAAGGAGATCGACGATTGCCTGTCCGGTAACCTGTGCCGTTGCACCGGCTATCGGCCGATCATCGACGCGGCGCAGCGCATGACCGAGCTGCCTCGGGTGTCGTTCGACCGTGCCGCTTTAACGCGGCAGCTGGAAGCCCTGCGGCGCGACGCTGGCGCTACCTATACCGCGCAGGGGCAGTCGTTCCATGCGCCGCGCACGCTGGAAGAGCTGGTGACGCTGCGCGCCGCGCATCCGAAGGCGACGCTGCTGGCCGGCTCCACCGACATCGGCCTGTGGGTGACAAAGCAGATGCGCGAGCTGGGTGACATCATTTATCTCGGCCATGTGAGCGCGCTGCAAAACGTGCGGCAGCAGGACGGCATGCTGGAGATCGGCGCCGGCGTCTCGCTCAATGATGCGTATGAGGCGCTATGCGCGCTGTATCCGGCGGAGCTGGGCGAGTTGTGGCAGCGCTTTGCGTCGCTGCCGATCCGGAATGCCGGCACGCTGGGCGGCAATGTCGCCAATGGCTCGCCGATCGGCGATTCGATGCCGTGGCTGATTGCGCTGGGCAGCGAGGTGGTTCTGCAAGGTCGGTCCGGCCGCCGCATGCTGCCGCTGGAAGCGTTCTACCTCGATTATCAAAAGAAGGATTTGCAGGCCGACGAATTCGTGGCCGCCATCCGCATTCCGCCTCCGCGCGAGAACGTGCGGTTCCGTACCTACAAGCTGGCCAAGCGGTTTGACCAGGATATCTCGGCGGTGTGCGCGGCCTTCGCGTTCACGCTGGACGGCGATACTGTCGTCGATGCGCGCATCGCGTTCGGCGGCATGGCGGCGACGCCGCGCCGCGCGGCGCGCGCGGAAGCGTCGCTCACCGGCCTGCGCTGGAACGAAGCCAATCTGCGGGTGGCGATGGATCAGCTACAACAGGACTTCGCCCCGCTGTCGGACATGCGCGCATCGAGCACGTATCGCATGCAGACGGCGCAGAACCTGCTCCGCCGTTTCTGGCTGGAGACACGCACCGAAGCGCCGCTTGCAGCCAGCGCCGTCAACGCCTTCGCGTGCCGCGCGTGAAAGGGGACATCATGAATGACTGGAAAGCGGTCGGCGTATCGCGCGCGCACGAATCGGCCGAGCTGCATGTGCTCGGGCAGGCTACTTACACCGACGACATCCCGGAGCTGCAAGGCACGCTGCATGCGGCGCTGGGCTTGTCCGCCAAGGCGCATGCGCGCATCACTGCGATGGACTTGTCTCCGGTGCGCGCGGCGCCCGGCGTGGCGGCGGTGTACACCGCCGCCGATATCGTCGGCACCAACGACTGCGGACCTATCATCCACGACGATCCGATCTGGGCTGTCGAGGAAGTGATGTACGTCGGCCAGCCGATATTCATCGTGGTGGCGGACACGCACGATAACGCGCGCCGCGCCGCGCGCCTTGCGGTGGTCACTTACGAGGAACTGCCGGCCATCTTCACGCCGCAGCAAGCAAAGGCCGCCGGCTCCTACGTGCTGCCGCCAATGCAGCTGAAGCGCGGCGATTTCGAGGCCGCCTTCGGGGCAGCGCCGCGCGTGGTAAAAGGGCAGTTGTTCGTCGGCGGCCAGGAGCAGTTTTACCTTGAGGGCCAGATCGCGTATGCGATTCCCAAGGAGGACAACTGCCTGCTGGTGCAATGCTCGACGCAGCATCCGAGCGAGATGCAGCATGTGGTGGCGCATGCCATCGGCGTGCATTCGCACAAGGTGCAGGTGGAGTGTCGCCGCATGGGCGGCGGCTTTGGCGGCAAGGAGTCGCAGTCCGCCTTGTGGGCTGCTTCGGCAGGCATTGCGGCGTCCAAACTGCGCCGCCCTGTCAAGCTGCGCGCGGACCGCGATGACGATATGCTGGTTACCGGCAAGCGCCATTGCTTCTACTATGAATACGAAGTTGGCTACGACGATAACGGCAGGATTCTTGCCGCGCGGGTGGATATGACCTTGCGCGCCGGCTTCTCGGCCGATTTGTCGGGTCCCGTGGCGACGCGCGCGGTCTGCCACTTCGATAACGCCTACTACCTGTCGGATGTGGATATTCGCGCCGGCTGCGGCAAGACGAATACGCAGTCCAACACGGCCTTCCGTGGCTTCGGCGGGCCGCAAGGGGCGATCGCAATCGAGTACGTCATCGACGAGATTGCGCGCAATCTGGGACGCGATCCGCTGGATATTCGCCGGCTCAATTTTTATGGCGCCAGCGAACGCAATGTCACGCCGTATGGCCAGGAGATTGTCGATAACGTCATCGGCACGCTGACGGCGGAGCTGGAGCAGACCAGCGAGTACCGCGCGCGCCGCCAGGCCATCGCCGCTTTCAACGCCGGCAGTCCTGTGCTGAAGAAGGGCATCGCGTTCACGCCGCTGAAATTCGGCATTGCGTTCAATGTGACGCACCTGAATCAGGCGGGCGCACTGGTGCATGTGTATGTCGATGGCTCGGTGCTGGTCAATCACGGCGGCACGGAGATGGGTCAGGGCATCAACACCAAGGTGATGCAGGTAGTGGCGCACGAACTGGGCGTGGACCTGTCGCACGTGCGCATTACGGCGACGGATACCAGCAAGGTATCGAACACCTCGGCCACGGCGGCGTCCACCGGCGCGGATCTGAATGGCAAGGCGGCGCAGGATGCGGCGCGGCAGATACGCGAGCGCCTGGCCGCGCATGCGGTCAAGCTGTATGGCGAGGACGATGGACAGCCGGTGCGCTTCCAGGATAACCACGTTCACGTGAACGGCCACAAGGTGCTGTTCGCGGAGCTGGTGCAAAAGGCGTACCTGGCGCGCGTGCAGCTGTGGTCCGACGGATTTTATGCGACGCCTGGCTTGCACTGGGACCCGAAGACGATGAGCGGGCATCCGTTCTCGTATTTCGCCTACGGCGCGGCAGTGTCGGAGGTAGTGGTGGATACGCTGACCGGCGAGTGGAAGCTGCTGCGGGCGGATGTTTTGTACGATGCGGGGCGCTCGCTGAATCCGGCCATCGATATCGGTCAGGTGGAGGGCGCGTTCATTCAGGGCATGGGTTGGCTGACCACGGAGCAGCTGTGGTGGAATGCGGCGGGCAAGCTGATGACGCACGCGCCGTCCACTTACAAGATTCCCGGCATTTCGGACTGTCCGGAAGACTTCCGTGTCCGCTTGTTCGATAACGGGAATGTGGAGGATAGTATTCATCGCTCCAAGGCTGTCGGCGAGCCGCCGTTGCTGCTGCCGTTTTCGGTGTTCTTTGCGATCAGGGATGCGATTTCCGCAGTGGGCGGGCATCGCGTCAATCCGCCGCTGAATGCGCCGGCCACCAGCGAGGAGATCCTGCGGGCGGTATCGATTGTGGAAGTGATGGCGTGATGAATGCGTGGCTGACAGCGCAGACCTGTGAACCGGCCGTGCTGGTGACCGTGGCGATCGTGGAGGGCTCCGGCCCGCGCGAGCCAGGCGCCAGGATGCTGGTGACGGCGCGCGGCCAGCACGATACGATCGGCGGCGGCCATCTGGAACTGTGCGCTGTGCAGCTGGCGCGCGAGATGCTGCAAGAAGCGGCGATTGAGCGCAAGTCTGGCGTGGCCAGCGCAAGCGCGCACCACGTGTTCTCCGCCGGCGCGCCGGCGGCGCGGCTGGAGCGCTATGCGCTCGGGCCGACCCTGGGGCAGTGCTGTGGTGGCGTAGTGTATCTGGCGTTTGAGCTGCTTGGCCCTGAACTGGCCGCCGTGCTGGCAGGCCTGCGCGCGCGCCAGCGCGAAGACAACTGGCGCGTGAGCGCCATCGACGGCGCGCCAGCCGCGCTGCTGCTCGGCGCCGACGACGCGCGCGTCTGCGGGCCGTCGGCGCCGAGCAGCGGCGCGGCGGTGGCCGCGCCTGCCATTGACCGGCAACGCGGCACGCATGTGCTGCGCGATGCGGACGGGCGGCGCTGGCTGGTCGATCCTTGCCCGGCGCCGCGCGCCCACCTGGTGTTGTTCGGCGCCGGCCATGTCGGCGCTGCCATCGTGCGCCTGCTGGGCGAGCTGCCGTGCACCGTCACCTGGGTCGATGAGCGCGAAGACATGTTCCCTGCGGGCCTGCCGGCCAACGTCGCCGTCGAAGCGACCGACCTGCCGGAGGCCTGCGTGGCCGCCGCGCCGGCGAACGCCAGCTACCTCGTCATGACCCACAGCCACGCGCTGGACCAGCGCCTGACCGCAGCAATCCTGTCAAGACAACAAGTTGGCTGGTTCGGCCTTATCGGATCGCACACCAAGCGGGTACAATTCGAACGCCGCATGGCCGCGCGCGGCATCCCGCAAGACCGCATCGACAACATGGTCTGCCCCATTGGCCTGCCGGGCATCTCCAGCAAGCTCCCCGCCGCCATCGCCGCCTCAGTGTGCGCGCAATTGCTGATGGTGTGGGAGCGGCAGCAAATCGCTGCACTCAACGCGCCGGCACGGCTGGCCGTCGCAAGCTAAACTACGCATACAGATTTAAGAAAGACCTACATGACCACCAACCTGCAAGCCTACCGTGGCAGCTTGCTGCACTTTTTCGCCGATCCGGCCTTCAACGCGCAATCGCACGATTGGCACGAAGACGGCCTGCTGATCGTCGAAGACGGCAAAGTCAAAGCCGCCGGCGACTACGCCGCGCTGCATGCCACGCTCCCCGCGGGCGCCGTGGTGCACGACTACAGCGGCAAGCTGCTGATGCCGGGCTTTATCGACACCCACATCCACTACCCGCAGACCGACATGATCGCCTCGCCGTCGGAAGGCCTGCTGCCATGGCTGGAAACCTACACCTTCCCGTCCGAGCGCCAGTTCGAGGACAGCACGCACGCTGCCGGCGTGGCCGACTTTTTCCTCGACGAGCTGCTGCGCTGCGGCACCACCACTGCCATGGTCTACTGCTCGGTGCATCCGCAATCGGTGGACGCGTTCTTCGCCGCCAGCGAGCAGCGCGGCCTGCGCATGGTCGCCGGCAAGGTGATGATGGACCGGAACTGCCCCGACTTCCTGCGCGACACCGCCGAAACCAGCGCGCGCGATACCGAGGCGCTGATCCAGCGCTGGCACAAGCGCGGCCGCTCGCTGTACGCCATCACGCCGCGCTTCGCGCCGACATCGACCGAGCGCCAGCTGCAACTTGCCGGCGAACTGGCCGCCGCCTACCCGGACACCTACATCCAGACCCACGTATCGGAAAACGAAGCCGAATGCGCGTGGGTGCGCGAACTGTTCCCCAACTCGCGCAGCTACATCGACGTCTACGACAGCTACGGCATGATGCGCCCGCGCGCCATGTACGGCCACTGCATCTGGCTCAATGAGCACGATCGCCGCCGCATGGCCGAAACCCAGTCCGCTGCCGCCATCTGCCCGACCTCCAACCTGTTCCTCGGCAGCGGCCTGTTCGACTTCGAACGGGCCGCCGAAGCCGGCGTGCTGCTCTCGCTGGCCACCGACGTCGGCGCCGGCACTTCGTTCTCCATGTTGCAAACGATGAATGAAGCCTATAAAGTAGCGCGCTTGAAGGGCAGTTACCTGCCGGCTTTGCGCATGTTCTACCTGGCCACGCTGGGCGCCGCGCGTAGCATGCAGCTCGAAGGCACGATCGGCAATTTCGCAGCCGGGGCGGAGGCGGATTTCATCGTCATCGACCCGCAGGCCACGCCGCTGCTCCAGCGCCGCACCGCGCGCAGCAGCAGCCTGGAAGAGCTGCTGTTCGCACTGGCGCTGCTGGGCGACGACCGCGCCATCGCCGCCACCTATGCCGCCGGCCGCCAGGTGCATGCCCGTGAAATGAATTAACCAAGGACCCACCATGAAGAAAAACATCGCCAGCCTGAAAGCCGCCGCCCTGGCCGCCGCCGTGTTCTGCGCCATGCCGCAGGCGCACGCCGCCAACGCCAACGAGGAAGCCACCAAGCGCCACTTCGCCTCGCTGGTCGCGCCGGGCAAGGCGCCGAAACTGGCCGAGCTGACGATGTTTTTCACGCTGATGCCGAAGGGCGGCGACCTGCACCACCACTACTCGGGCGCGATCTACGCCGAGCAGTATCTGGAGTGGGTCGACAAGGAAGGCTTCTGCGTCAACAAGAGCAATTACCAGATCGACACCAGCAAGACGCTGACCAAGACCGAACAGGCCAAGCCGCTGGCCGAGCGCACCTGCCTGTCCGGCGTCGACACGCTGCAGGACAACACCTTCCTGGCCAACCTGCTGCAACGCTGGTCGGACAAGGACTTCTACAACCATGGCGCGATCCAGTCGCCGCCGGACCGCCAGTTCTTCGACACCTTCGCCTATTTCAACCCGGTGGCCTCGACCAACGCGGTGGACGGCCTGCAGCGCCTGAAGCAGCGCGCCATCCAGGAAAACGTCAGCTACATCGAAACCATCTACGAGATCGCGCCGATCGCGCAGGACGCTGACTTCGACAAGAAAGCGCTGTCCGGCGGCGTCACCGACGCCGACTTCGCCGCGCTGTCGGCCAGGCTGGAAAACGACCAGGCGTTCCAGGGCTGGATCGGCGCCTATCTGAAAAACGTGGACACGGTCAGCGCCGGCATCGACGACGCCAACTTCACGCTGCGCTACCAGCCGTTCGCGCTGCGCTTCCTGTCGCCGTCGCAGGTGTATTCGCAGATCGTGTCGAGCTTCAAGCTGGCCACCTCCAACCCGAAAATCGTCGGCGTCAATATTGTCGGTCAGGAAAGTGTGCATGTATCGATGCGCGACTACGCGTTGCACATGCAAATGTTCAAATACCTGAAATCGAAGTATCCGCAGGTGAAACTGGCGCTGCACGCCGGCGAGTTGTCGCTCGGCATGGTCGAGCCGGAAGGCCTGACCTTCCACATCAAGGACGCCATTGACGTGGCCGGCGCCAGCCGCATCGGCCACGGCATGGATATCGCCCACGAGAGCAATCCGCTGGCGATCATGAAAAAATGCGTGATCAGAACATCCCGGTCGAGGTGAATCTGAGCAGCAACGACTTCATCCTGGGCATCAAGGACCAGGCCCATCCGGTGACACTGTTCCGCAAATATGGCGTGCCGTATGTGCTGTCGACCGACGACGCCGGCGTTTCGCGTAACAACTTATCGGGCGAATACGTGCTGTACGCGGCCCGCTACCAGCCGGATTACGCGGAAGTGAAAAAACTGTCCTACGACAGTATTCGTTATTCTTTCCTCGCTGATGCGGATAAACAACGCCTGTTGAAGGCGCTTGACGGCAAATTCGCCAAATTTGAAGCGGAAATCGCCGGCGCCGGTGCACCTGCCAAACGCTAAATAAAGTATTTACCCGAAAGCAAAGCCGGCGGCTCACCCCCGCCGGCTTTGCTTTTTGTCAAAATTCCACTACATTTCTGTCGCAGTTTTACTACATTTCAAATTATTCTCCCCAATAGTTGTCATGAATAAAATTCAAGGGCAGCCGAAACTCTTATAATTCCGCCGAAATTACGCCTCTGCCAGCTCTGGAAATTGCAAATGTGCAATCGTTCCACGTTCATTTATATGTTTTTCCACTTAATTGTTTAGCAAAAACGTATTTGTCGCGGGTAGGGCGACATGCAATAGTTCTTCGCAGTTAGGGCAATTTGACAACTTTTAATGTCATACCACTGTCATTTAACGGCTTTACACTCTCGCTTTCGTGCAGAGAAAAAATTGCTCTGTACACATAATTTCAGCAGTTCTCGTTAAAGTTTTTACAATAACACTCTAAGGGGTTTTTAATGCAATCCAAACAATCTCCGGTCTTGCGCATGAGCGTAATCGCCGTAGCGGCGCACCTGGCTGCACTGGCAGCCGGTAACGCTTTCGCACAGGAAGCAGCAGTCGCTCCAGGCAAGGCCGAGGTGGTCATCACTGGTAAAAAGCTGGGTATGGGCCTGATGGTAACGGAAGACGCGCCAAAAGCACGTTCGACCATTACTGCGGAAGAATTGGAAAAGCAGCGCCCGACCGGCAATGCTTATGAAGCACTGGAAATGCTGCCAGCAGTGAACAGCTACAACTACGACGCGACCGGCCTGTTCGGCGGCGGCTTGACCCTGCGCGGCTTCAACTCCGACCAGATCGGCGCCACCATCAATGGCGTGCCAGTCAACGACTCGGGTTCGTTCGCTGTCTACCCACAAGAATACGTTGACCAGGAAAATACCTGCACCCAGACCGTGACCCAAGGTTCGACCGACGTTGACTCGCCACAAGTTGGCGCGACCGGCGGTAACTTCGGCATCACCACCTGCAACCCGGAAGACAAGCAACGCTTCCGCGTGATGCAAACCATCGGCCAACTGAACCTGACCAAGACCTACATCCGTTACGATAGCGGCCTGCTGTCTGACAACCGTTCCAAGTTCTTCATCTCCGCTTCGCACGCCGAAGCCGACAAATGGAAGGGCAAGGGCGGCGCCAAGCGCGACCACATCGACGCTGGTTTCAACTACGACTGGGATCGCTTCAACTACATCCACGCCACCGTGTTGATGAATGAAGCCATCAACCACAACTTCCTGTCGATGACGAAGGCCGAGATCGCACAGAACGGCTATTACTACGACTATTCGACCGTCTTTGCCCATAAGACCCCGGGCGCTGGCGCGCAGAACGACGTAGCGCCTTCGCCGGTCTACTATGGCCTGGCCATGAATCCGTTCCGTAACGTGATCGCTTCGGCCACCGCCAAGTTCCGCATCAACGACGATACCGACATCAAGATTGTGCCTTACTGGTGGTATGGCTACGGTACCGGCGGTACCCAGCAGCAGCTGATCACTGAAGCCAACTCGATCATCGTTAAAGACGCAGGCACCGGCGTGAAGAGCGGTTCGATCGACCTGAACGGCGACGGCGACACCTTGGATAAAGTCCTGATGGCCGAAGGTTCGTTCACCCGCACCAGCCGTCCAGGCCTGAACCTGGCTGTGACCCACAACGTGGGCAACCACAACCTGTTGTTCGGTGCTTGGGCTGAGCGCGCCAACCACGAGCAAACCTCGCCGATGGTTCGCATCGCCAACGATGGTTCGTACGATGTCTGGCTGCAGAAGGACAACATCTATCGCCCAGACGGCAGCATTCTGCAAATCTATCGCGACGTGAAGACCGTTTCGACTGCCTACCAGGCCTTCGTGCAGGACACCTACACCGCGATGGACGACCGCCTGACCGTCAACGTCGGCATCCGTACCCCGCACATCAAGCGTGACTTCACCAACTACCCGAACGAAGGCTCGCTGCCGCTGTCGGCTAAGCCATATGGCTTCGTCAAGACCTACAGCGACGTGCTGCCACAGCTGGGTGTGCGCTTCAAGCTGACCAATGATGACCAGCTGTACGCCAGCCTGGCCAAGAACATGAAGGCCCCTGGCAACTTCATCTACCTGCCGAACAACGGTAACGTGGCGCTGGTCAACGGCGTACCAACCATCGTCAGCGACGTGAAAGAAGAGACCTCGTGGAACCTGGACCTGGGCTACCGTCACCAGGACAAGGACTTCATCGCCACCTTCAACGTCTACTCGATCTACTTCAAGGACCGCCTGGCCACCGCCTACGATCCATCGACCGACACCAAGTCGACCACCAACGTCGGCAACGTGCGTAACAACGGTTTTGAAGTTGAAGTGGGTAATACCCCGATCAACGGCTGGTCGTTCTACGGCTCGCTGGGTTACTCCAAGTCGGAAATGCAGGACAACCTGAACATCGCTAAAGGCTTCGCGCCTCTGGCGACGAAAGGTAACGAGTTCCCGCTGACCCCGAAATGGAAAGTTGGCCTGAGCGCCGAGTACCAGCAAGGCGCGTTCTACAGCCGTCTGAAGGCAAAGACCACGTCGAAGCAATATTCGACCATGATGAACGACGAATCGGTTGGCGGCTACACCCTGCTGGGTATCGACGCTGGCTACACCTTCCCGAACCAGGGTTGGCTGAAGCGTCCTAAGATCACCCTGAACGTGAGCAACCTGGGCAACAAACAGTACCTGAACCCGGCCTCGCAGTCGGCGACCAACGCGCTGGCTTACCCAGGTGTCACCGCTGGCCGTATCTCGTACTACGCCGGCGCCCCACGCTTCTCGTCGATCACCTTCTCGGGCGACTTCTAAGTCCGGAACTGCGGCCTGCTTGCACGGTGGGCCGCAGCGACAAAGCGAAACAATTCAACGGGCCTTCGGGCCCGTTTTTTCGTGTACGCTAGATGCTTTGTCCGTTCGTTTTTCCTATGTATATCCCAAACAAACTCTATGGTGTGCTGCTGCTGGCCTTCGGCCTCACGCTGGCCGGTTGCGCCACCAAGCCGACGCCAGTGGCGCTGCCCCCCGGCGTGACCGAAATCCAGCTGGTGTCGCTGAACGATTTTCACGGCAATCTGGAAGCCAGTTCCTATACCTGGGACAGCGCCAAGGGCGGCGGCGAAAAAGTCATCAAGGCCGGCGGCATCGATACGCTGGGCGCGGCGCTGCAAGCGTGGCGCAAGGAGGACCCCGAGCTGCTGCTGGTCGGCGCCGGTGATCTGATCGGCGCCAGCCCCGCCATTTCGGCGATGTGGGCCGACGAGCCGACCATCGGCGCGATGAACCTGCTGGGCCTGCGCGCGACGTCGGTGGGCAACCACGAATTCGACCAGGGCCGCATCGAGCTGCTGCGCCAGCAGAAGGGCGGCTGCGTCTCGCCGCGCGCCGACAAGGCCTGCAAGTTCGAAGGCGCCTACCAGGGCGCGCAGTTCCAGTACCTGGCCGCCAATGTGATCGATATGCAGACCCGCAAGCCGGTGCTGCCCGCTTATAAAATCGAAACCGCGCACGGCGTGAAGGTCGGCTTTATCGGCACGGTGCTACGCGAGACGGCCGAATCGGCGCTGGCCTCCGGCATCGCCGGGCTGGAGTTCGTCGATGAGGCGGACGCCATCAACCGCCAGCTGCCGGCGCTGCGCGAGCAGGGCGTGAATGTGTTCGTGGTGCTGATCCACCAGGGCGGCCGCACCACCGATAAATTCGACCAGCAGGATTGCGCCAATCTGCAAGGACCGATTGTGGATGTGGTCAAGCGCCTCGATCCGGCAATCCGCCTGGTCATCAGCGGCCACTCGCATCAGGGTTATATCTGCAAGGTCGATGGCCGCCTGGTGACGCAGTCCGACATGGGCGGCCATGTGATGGGCCGCATCAAGCTGGCGGTGGACACCAATACCAACACGGTGCGCAGCGTCAGCGCCGAGCAGGAGGTGATGGTGCCGGGTAAATGGCCCGCCGATCCTGCGCTGGACGCCTACCTGAATAAAGCGCGTGAGCAGAGCGCCGCCGCGCTGGCGCGCCCGATCGCCACCATCGCCGTGCCCAAGGTGAAACGCGAAAAAGACCACAAGCGCGAGTCCGCGCTGGGCGACCTGGTGGCCGATTCGATGCTGGCCGCCGGCCGTCCATATGGCGCGCAGATCGCGCTGCAAAATCCGGGCGGCATCCGCCAGGATCTGGAAACCGCGCCGGGCAACGTCGTCACGCTGGGCCATGCGATGGCGGTTCTGCCGTTCGGGAACACGCTGGTGGCGATGAACCTGCGCGGTTCGCAGATCGTCGCGCTGCTGGAGGAACAATGGCTGGGCGGGCGCGATCAGAAGCGCGGCTTGCTGCAAGTGTCGGACGGCTTCAGCTACGCGTGGGACGAGTTCAAGCCGGAAGGCGGGCGTGTCGTGCCGGGCAGCGTGAAGCTGAACGGTGCGCAGCTGGAGATGGATTCGACTTACCGCGTGGTGACCAATAACTTCCTGGCCGAAGGCGGCGACGGCTTCCCGGCCTTCAAGCAGGGCAGCAACCGCGCGCCGACCAATATCCGCGATATCGATGCGCTTATCGAGTATCTGGCCAAGCGCGAACAGGACAGGAAGCCCGCCGGCGCGGCCGCGCCGCAGCTTCGCTACCAGAGCATGCAAAAGGATTGATGATGCGCCGTATTTTAGTTTCCGCCCTGATGGCGGCCGGTGTGCTGGCCGCGCCGGCCCACGCCGAGTTTTCGATTCCCGGCTATGAGCTGGTGCAGACCGCACCGGTCGAAACGCCGCTGCACAGCGATGACCTGCGCGGCGCCGCGCAGGTCTGGACCGAGTTGTTCGATAACGCCAGCAGCGAAATCGTCATCGGCCAGTTCTACGCGGTGATCAAGCCGGGCAGCGTGTTCGATAAAGTGGTGGAGCATCTGGAGGCCGCCGGCAAGCGCGGTGTGAAGATCCGCTTCCTGCTCGATCAAAAAGGCGTGGGCCTGTCGGAGAAGCCAACCATCGAACGTTTGAAGGCGATTCCGAATCTGGAACTGCGTGTCCTCGATTTCAATAAGCTGACCGGCAACGGCATCATTCACGCCAAGTATCTGGTGGTCGATGGCAAGGCTGCCTTCATCGGCAGCCAGAATTTCGACTGGCGCTCGTTCGAGCATATCCACGAAACCGGCTTGCGCATCACCGATCCGAAGGTGGTCGGCCAGGTGCTGGCGATCTTCAATCAGGACTGGGCGGCGCAGGCGCTCACCGCCGCCGGCAAGACGGCGCCGGCCTTCAATACGACGGCCAGCGTGCCGGACGTGCATCAAGACGCCTTCCTGCTGTCCAGCCCTCGCCAGTACAACCCGGCCGGCGTAGGCGATTCCGAGGCCGGCTTGCCGGCGCTGCTGGCCGAAGCAAAAAGCGAAGTGCGCATCCAGTTGCTGGACTACGCGCCGCTCAGCTACGGTCCGAAAGGCACGCGGCCTTATTACGCGGTGATCGACAACGCGGTGCGCGCCGCCGCCAACCGCGGCGTCAAGATCAAGCTGATGGTGTCCAACTGGAACCTTGAACAGCCGGCGCAGGTGTACCTGAAATCGCTGGCGATCCTGCCGAACGTGGAGATCCGCGTGGTGACGCTGCCGGTGGCGTCGACCGGCTTTATTCCGTTCGCGCGCGTCATTCACAGCAAGACCATGGTGATCGATAACCAGGTGGCGTGGGTTGGCACCAGCAACTGGAGCGGCGGCTACTTCGACCTGTCGCGCAATCTGGAAGTGGTGATGCGCAATGAGAAGATGGCGCAGCGCCTGGCGGCCTTGCAGGAGCAGACCTGGAATTCGTCGTATGCGCAGCCGCTCGACATCAACAAACAATATCCGAAGCCAGCGAAAGGCAGCCCTGAATGAAAAAGCTTGCATGCATAGTGGCGCTGAGCAGCGCCTTCGTTTCCATCAACGCCCACGCCTGGGGCAATGATGGCCACCGCGCCGTTGGCGCGATCGCCGATCAGCTGATCAAGGGCAGCAACGCCGAGAAGCAGGTGCAGGCCTTGCTGCTGCCCGGCGAAAGCCTGGCCGGCGTTGCCTCGTGGGCGGACTGCGTGAAAGGCACCTACTGCGGCCCGCAAACGGAGGAGATGGTGGCGTACACCACCGCCAATCCGAAGCACAGCGAGTATCACTATACCGACGTGCCGTATCAGCTGTCGCATTATGAAGACCACGGCGTCGGCACCACCGAACATGACATCGTGCAGACGCTGAAGCAGTGTATCGCGGTGCTGCAAGGGAAGGGTGACGCCACCACCAATCCGCACAACTTCACGCCGCGCCAGGCGCTGTTGATGCTGACCCATCTGACCGGCGATATCGCGCAGCCGCTGCATGTGGGCGAGGGCTATGTCGGCAAGAACGGCGGCTTTGTGGTGCCGACGCAGAAGCAGCTGGACGACAAGGAGGCCTTCGGTACGTCCGGCGGCAACAATCTGCAACTGGATGATGTGAAGCTGACCGAGAAAAGCTCGGTGCTGATTCCTGCCGCGCCGGCGGAAGACAAGCCGGCAACCACGCCTGCGCGCCCGGCGCCGACCACGCGCGCTTTCCACTCGTATTGGGATACCACGGTGGTGAATTATGCGTTCCGCCGCATTGGTGCCCGTACGCCGGAGCAGTTCGCGCAGATGGTCGTCGCCGGTAATCCGGTGGTGGCGCCGAATAGCGGCGATCCGGTGACGTGGCCTTATCAGTGGGCAGATCAGACGCTGACCGTGGCCAAGCTGGCCTATGCCGATGTGGTGCCGGGTGCGATGACGCAGCAGACCAGCAAGAAGGGTGAGACTTATTATGTGTGGCCGCTGGCGATTCCGGATAACTATCCGGTGCCTTCGTCGGCTGCCGCAAGGGCGCAGTTGATTCAGGGAGGGTATCACCTGGCCGCAGTACTGAAAGCCATCTGGCCCTAACCCGTCATTCCCGCGCAGGCGGGAATCCATAGTCAGCATGGGCTCCCGCCTGCGCGGGAGCGACGGTGATGCGCGAGAGCGACGGTTATTTCAGGGGAGGGTATTGCCTGGCCGCAGTACTGAAAGCCATCTGGCCCTAACCCGTCATTCCCGCGCAGGCGGGAATCCATAGTCAGCATGGGCTCCCGCCTGCGCGGGAGCGACGGTGATGCGTAAGAGCGCTGGTGATGCGCACGAGCGGCGTTGATGCGCACGAGCGCCGGGGTGAGGTTATTTCCCGGTGATGGGATTGAGCCAGAGTTCACTGCGCGATAGCGGCGTTTCCGGCGTCAGATGCGGATTCTTCAGGTGCAGCACGCGCCGCCTGGCCAGCCCGCCGGCCTTGATGCTCTCGCCCTTGTACTGCTGGAACAGGGCGTTGAGCGACCCATCCTTGATCATCATCTCCATGCCTTCGGTGATCCGGCGCGCCAGCACCCTGCCTTCGGCGTCGCGCCGCAGGAAGAAGTACAACGGCAACGGATATTGCAGCAGCAAGGTCGGCTCGACCGCCATCTGCGGGAACACCGGACGGCGCTCGGATAGCTCGCGCTGCGCCTCGTCGATACCGCGCGAGAACCAGTCGAAGCGGCCCGCGTTCAGCATGGCGAACAGGCCGGAATAGCTGGTTCCCTCGACCACCGTAAAGCCGGCGCCCCGCAGCAGCGGTACATCGATCCAGTCCTTGCCCTGGCCCGCGCGCAGCTCGCGCAAATCGGCCAGCGTGCTTACAGCGGCAAAGCGCGGCAGGTCCTCGCTGCGCACCAGGAATATGCGATAACCCAGCAAGCCCTTGTCGATCGGCAGCCGCACCGGCAGGAACTGCCGTTCCAGCTCGGGCGAGGTGGCGCGCGCGAAGACGTTGATACGGCCACCGGGCGTCAGCAGTTCCTGCGTCACCCGTTGCGGCGACATCGCCTGCGTCGACTGCCGCAACTCGAACCGGCCATAGCGCGCCTCGGTCTTTTGCAGCGCCATGCGCAGCACCGCCCAATCGTATTCGTAGCGGCTGTCGGCATCATCGATGCTGGTCAGTGGATAGACCACGCTGGTGGCTGCCGTGCTGCTGGCGGCCGTCAGCCAGAAAGCCGCCAGCAGCATCGACCGGCCGAAAATTCTTTTCAAAGCGTGAGACTTCGTCATCCTGGCAGTGTGCCATACAAATATTAAGCCTTGATGACCTCGATGCCGAGATCGCGGTAACGCGCCACCAGCGCTTCCGGCGCCTCGCCATGGACGATGATGGCGCTGACCTGCGACAGCGGCGCGATCTGGTAGGGCGAGGTGGTGTCCAGCTTCTCCGGCGACGCCAGCACCACCGTGCGCCGCGCCATGCCGCTGATGGCGCGCTTGACGCCCGCCTCGTCGAAGTCGCCGGTGCTGATGCCGGATTCCGGATGCACGCTGCACACGCCCATAAAGTAGATGTCGGTGCGGATCTGCGCGATGGCCTCCAGCGTCGACGGTCCCATGGCCACGATGGAATGCTTGAACAGCCGTCCGCCGATCAGGATCACCTCCACCTGCGGGTGCCCGGCCAGCTCCACTGCCACCGACGGGCTATGCGTCACCACCGTGCAGCGCAAGTCGGCTGGCAGCGCGCGCGCCAGCTGCACAGCGGTGGTGCCGCCGTCGATAAATATGATCTGGCCCGGCGCGATCATGGCGGCCGCCGCGCGCGCGATGGCGGGCTTGGCGTCGCTGGCGATCTGCTGGCGTGCGGAGAAATTGCCCATGGCCGGGGAGGGCGGCAGGTCAAGCGGCAGCGCGCCGCCATGTACCCGCTGCAGCAGGCCGTCGGCGGCCAGCTCGCGCAGGTCGCGCCGGATGGTGTCTTCCGACAGGCCGAGTTCCTCGCTGAGCGACCGGGCGACGATTTGCCCGTCCCGCTCCAGGCGGGAGAGCAGCAACTCCTTGCGTTGACGTGTCAGCATATGCATGAATTTTCTTGATATTGCACGATGTTGCATGATATCGTAAAAACGCAATCAGGAGAGAGCGCCGTGCCCGCAGACCATATCCGCATCCACCAGGTAGAAACCCTGTCCGACGACTGGTTCCTGCTGAAGAAGACCACCTTTGATTACCGCCGCCGCGACGGCAGCTGGCAGCGCCAGACGCGCGAGACGTATGACCGCGGCCACGGCGCCACCATCCTGCTGTACAACCGCGAGCAGCGCACGGTGCTGCTGGTGCGTCAGTTCCGCTTTCCGACCTATGGCGACGGCCATGACGGCTTCCTGATCGAAACCGCCGCCGGCCTGCTCGACCAGGCCAGCCCGGAGGCGCGCATCAAGGCCGAGGTGGAGGAGGAAACCGGCTACCGGGTCGGCGCGGTACGCAAGGTATTCGAAGCCTTCATGAGCCCCGGCTCGGTGACGGAGCGCCTATACTTCTTCGTGGCGGAATACGACGCCGCCTCGCGCATCGGCGAGGGCGGCGGCATCGCCGAGGAGGGCGAGGATATCGAGGTGCTGGAGCTGCCGCTGGAACGCGCGCTGCAGATGATCGCCTCGGGCGAGATCGCCGACGGTAAAACCATCATGCTGCTGCAGTACGCGGCGCTACATCTGTTATGAAAAGACTGTTGTTGATTGCACTGCTGGCGGCGGGGCAGGCCGGCGCCGCCGGCGATCCGAAGAACGGCGCCCGGCTGTTCCAGCGTTGCGCCGCATGTCACGCCGTGGGGCCGTATGCGAGCGCGGGCTACGGACCGCAGCTGAACGGCATCGTCGGCCGCAGGTCGGCATCGACCACGGATTACAAATATTCGGAAGCGATGAGGAAGTCCGGCCTGGTGTGGACCGAGAAGAATCTGGCGGCATTCCTGCGCGCCCCGCATGACGTGGTGCCCGGCACCAGCATGCGCTTCTGGGGTATCAAGGATGAACAGCAGGTCGCCGACCTGCTGTCCTATATGAAGAGCTTTTAACGCGACTTGACGAACGGCGTGCCGAGGGCCTTCGGCGCCACCGACTTGGCCATCAGGCCGGCCAGCACGATCACGGTCAGCACGTACGGCACCATCTGGATCAGCGCACCCGGCACGCGGCCGACTCCCGGCAGCTCCACGCCTTCGATCTGGATCTGCACCGCGCCGAAGAAGCCGAACATCAGGCAGCCGAGGAAGGTGTACAGCGGACGCCAGTTACCGAACACCATGGCGGTCAGCGCCAGGTAGCCGGCGCCGGCCGACATGTCGCGCAGGAAGAAGCCGCTCTGCACGATCGACAGGTAAGCGCCCGAGAAGGAGCACAGCACGCCGGCGATGATCATGGCGAAGTAGCGCTGGCGCTCGACGTTGACGCCGGCCGCGTCGGCCGCGTGCGGGTTCTCGCCGCAGGCGCGCAAGCGCAGGCCGAAGCGGCTGTGGTAGATCACCCAGTGCACCAGCGGCACCAGCAGGAAGGCCAGGTAGACCAGCACCGAGTGGCCGCCAATCAGGTGCGCGTACAGCCAGCCGATGAACGGAACATGCTCCACCGCGGCGGAACCCGGCAGCACCACGTCGAACAGGCGCGCCGAGCCCAGATCCGGCGTGCGGCCGCCTTGCTGGAAGATGTACTGCGCCACCACGAAGGTCAGGCCGCTCATGGCGATGTTGATGGCGATGCCGGCCACCAGCTGGTTGCCCTTTTGCGTGATGGCGACGTAGGCTTGCAGGGTTGCCAGCAGCACCGACACCAGGATGCCGGCCATGACGCCGTACCAAGGATTCTGCGTGGTGAAGCCGACGGCGGCCGAGACAAACGCCGACGCCAGGATCTTGCCTTCCAGGCCGATGTCGATCACGCCCGAGCGTTCGGCGAACAGGCCGGCCATGCCGGCGAAAATCAGCACCGGCGCATTGCGCACGGTGGACACCAGGATACTGCCGATATGCAGGTCGTCTAAAGTCATATCGTCCTCACTTCTTGAATTTCAGCGCTTTGGCGATGACCGGCGCGTACAGGTTTTCCATGGCGCCGCAGAACAGGATAATCAGGCCCTGGATCAGGATCACCGTTTCAGGCGGGATGTTCTGCTTTTCCAGCGACAGGTCGAAGCCGCCCTGCGTCAGCGCGCCAAACAGCACCGCCGACAGGAAGATGCCGACCGGATGCTGCCGGCCCATCAGCGCGATGGCGATGCCGATAAAGCCCGCGCCGCCGACAAAGTTCAGCGACAGGTAGTGGGTCGAACCCATGATCGAGTTGACCGAACCCAGGCCGGCCAGCGCGCCCGAGATCAGCATGACGATGATAATCATTTTGCTGATGCGGATGCCGGCGTAGTGCGCGGCGTGCTTGTTCAGGCCCGTGGCGCGCAGCTTGTAGCCCCAGGCCGAACGCGACACCACCACGCCGTAGATCACCAGCGCGATGATGGCGATGAAGAAGCTGATGTTGAGCGGCGTTTCGCCCAGCACCGGCAGCCATTCGTTCAGGCGCGGCATCTCGGCGGCGGCGCTGAAGGCGCGGCTGGCCGGATTCTGTTCGCCCGGCGGCACCAGCTTGACGATCACGGTGTTCATCAGCGAGGCGGCGATGTAGTTGAACATGATGGTGGTGACCACCACGTGGCTGCCGCGCTTGGCCTGCAGGTAGCCGGGCACGAAGGCCCACAGCGCGCCGAACAGCGCCGCGCCGAGCATGCCGACCGGGATCAGCAGCCATGGCGACAGCGTGCTGTCGAAGGCCAGCATGGCCAGCGTCAGTCCGAGGCCGGCGAAGTACATCTGGCCTTCGGCGCCGATGTTGAACAGGCCGGCCTGCATGGCGATCGATACCGCCAGGCCGGTGAAGATGAAGGTCGAGGCGTAGAACAGCGTGTAGCTCAGGCCTTCCGGATTGACGACGGCGCTGTTGATCAGGATCGCCAGCGATTCGGTCAGGCTCTCGCCGAGGAAGTGGATCACCAGCGCGGTCACCAGCAGTGCCGACAGCAGGTTCAGAACGGGCATTACAAACGCGGTTGCCCAGCGTGGCAGGTCTTTATTCATGATTTATGCATGCCCCCCATCAGCAGGCCGATACGGGTGGTGTCGAATTCTTCAATTTTCAGTTCGCCGGTGATGCGGCCGCCGCACATGACCAGGATACGGTCCGCCAGCGCGCGCACTTCTTCCAGCTCCACGGACACCAGCAGGATCGCCACGCCTTCGTCGCGCAGCTTGAGCAGCTGGGTGTGGATACTCTCGATGGTGCCGATGTCGACGCCGCGCGTCGGCTGGCCGACCAGCATCAGCTTCGGCTGCGCCAGCACTTCGCGCGCGATCACCACCTTCTGCTGGTTGCCGCCGGAGAGCAGGCCGATACGCAGGTCGTGGTTGTTCGGACGGACGTCGAAGTTGCGCATCAACTCCGCGCAGCGGGCGGCGATGGCCTTGAAGTCCAGCAGGCCCCATTTGTTTTTCAACTTGTCCTGGTAGCCGAAGATGGTGTTGTGCATGACCGAGAAGGCCTTGACCACGCCATCGCGCAAGCGGTCTTCCGGCACGTGGCCGATGCCGAGGTCGCGGAAGGTGCGCGGCAGGCCGTCGGCGTCGGTACGCTCGCCGAACGGCAGCGGCTGGCCGAGGAAATCGAGCTTGCCGGAAGTCGGCAGGCGCATGCCCGACAGGATTTCCATCAACTCGCTCTGGCCGTTGCCGGACACGCCGGCAACGGCGACGATCTCGCCGGCGCGCAGCGTGAAGCCGATATCCGCCAGCAGCTTGACGCCCTGGTCGTCCAGCAGTTGCAGGTCCTGCACTTGCAGCACCGGCGCGCCCGGATTGTACGGCGCGCGCGGCAGGTTGTTTTCGATCGGACGGCCGACCATCATGTTGGCCAGGTCTTCCTTGGTGGTGCCGGCGGTCGGCACGGCGCCGATCACGCGGCCGGCGCGCATCACGGTCACGGTGTCGGTGATGTCGAGGATCTCCTGCAGCTTGTGCGTGATCAGGATGATGGTCTTGCCCTGTTCCTTGAACAGGCGCAGGATCTCGAACAGCGACGCGGTTTCCTGCGCGGTCAGCACGGCGGTCGGCTCGTCGAGGATCAGGATGTTGGCGCTGCGGTAGATCTGCTTGAGGATCTCGACGCGCTGCTGCGCACCGACCGACAGGTCGTGAATCGTGGCCAGCGGATCGACGTCGAGCCGGTAGCGGGCGCAGATCTCGCGCAGTTCCGCTTCCACGGCGGCGCGCTTGGGCTTCAGCTTGAAGCCGCCTTCGCTGCCCAGCATGACGTTATCGAGCACGGTCATGTTCTCGACCAGCATGAAGTGCTGGTGCACCATGCCGATGCCGAGGGCGATCGCCTCCTGGCTGTTGTGGATGCGACGCGCCTGGCCATCGAGCAGGATCTCCCCGCCGTCGGCGCGGTAGTATCCGTACAGGATGCTCATCAGGGTCGATTTGCCGGCGCCGTTCTCGCCCACCAGGCCATGGATGGAACCCTTGGCGATGGCGAAACTGACGTCCGTGTTCGCTTTCACAGCTCCGAAGTGCTTGGAGATGCCGCGAAATTCTACTGCTGGCTGCATAGGATCGTTTTCGGATTAAGTAAAACGCGCCGCGCGGGGCAAACCCCGGCGGCGCGTTCGATGTTCAGACAGTTTTTAAACCGGGCAGGCAGCGCCCGAACGGATGTCGATGACCTTGACCTTGCCATCGATAATATCCTTGCGCGCGCCCAGCACGCGCTTCTCGATTTCCGGCGTGATCAGCTTGCGGTTGTTTTCGTCCAGCGCCCAGTCCACGCCGCCTTCCTTCAGGCCCTTGGCGGTGACGCCAGCCTTCCAGGTGCCGTTCTTCATCTGCATGAAGGAGTCGTACACGGCGTTGTCGACGCGCTTGACCATCGAGGTCAGGATGCTGCCTGGGTACAGGTGGTTCTGGTTCGAATCGACGCCGATCGCCAGCTTGCCCTTTTCCTTGGCCGTCTGCAGCGTGCCCAGGCCCGAGCCACCGGCCACGGCGAACACCACGTCGACGCCGCGGTCGAATTGCGAACGGGCCAGCTCACCGCCCTTGGCCGGGTTGTTCCACGAATCCGACGAGGTGCCGACCATGTTCGAGGTGACGTCGACTTTCGGGTTGACCGCCTTGGCGCCCTGCGTGTAGCCGCAGGCGAAGGTGCGGATCAGCGGGATATCGACACCGCCGATGAAGCCCAGCTTCTTCGACTTGGAGGCCATGGCCGCGGCCACGCCCACCAGGTAGGAGCCTTCCTCTTCCTTGAAGGTGATGGAGTTGACGTTGGCGCCTTGCGCCACGCCGTCGATCAGCACGAAGTGTACTTTAGGGAATTCCTTGGCGACCTTCTGCACGGCCGCTTGCTGGGCGAAGCCGATGGCGGCGATCAGGTCGAGGTTTTTGCGGGCGAGGCCGCGCATCACCTGTTCAGCCTGGGTGTCGCTGGAGGCTTGCACCTCGATGAAATTGATGTTGGTTTCTTTTTGAAGCGCGTTGCGCCTTCGAAAGCGGACTGATTGAACGACTTGTCGAACTTGCCGCCTGCGTCATACACGATGCCCAGCTTTGGGGCTGCCGCGGACGCGCTGGCAGCGACAAACAGTGCTGCAACCGTCAAACTAAGTTGTGAAAGTTTCATGAATAGGCTCCTGGAAGATCGATATTGTATATTTTTATTGGCCGTAACATGTAGTTGCTGGCCGTTTTATTCCTCTAAATCCCTGATTTCATGCAATAAGTGCTAGCAACTTGCTAAAAAATTGCCTTAAGAGCAATCCGCAAACGTTCGCCTGGTTTCGTGATGCATGTCGCAATGCAACAACAGGCGGCGCCGAATTAAAAATTTTTGTGCGCGTTGTGTTTTTGTCGCGCCGGCCGCCGCCGCGCCCCGTCCGCTCACCTGGTTTCATAGAGCGCGCCTGTAACTACGCCGCGCAGGACGGATTCATGACTATGCACCAGCGTCAATATGTACGACAAATTCGTTTTTTCTTGGCTATTTATACAAAATAGATATGAATCAACTGTGTCAAAAGTTCGGTTTCCGGCGTTTTCTTCCGTGCTAGCATGTTTGGTAATGTGTATATCGATATAACTAAAACCACTCCCCGTTATTCCCGCGAAGGCGGGAATCCATGGACAGCGTGCAGGACGCTCAGCATGGATTCCCGCCTGCGCGGGAATGACGGGGAGGGCACTTTACGGGAGCAGGACAAATGAGCAAGCAACGCAATTTCGCCGTGCGGTCGATGATCGCACTGGCCGTCGCCAGCGCTTTTCCACTGGCGCAGGCGCAGGAAACCAGCAATAAAGACCAGCTGGAAACCGTGATCGTCACCGCCCAGCGGCGCGCCGAAAACATCAAGGACGTGCCGATGTCGATCGCCACCATCAAGGGCGACAAGCTGGACACGCTGACCGCCGGCGCCGGCGACATCCGCATCCTGTCCGGCCGCACGCCGTCGCTGAACATCGAATCCGACTATGGCCGCGCCTTCCCCGCTTCTACATCCGCGGCCTGGGCAACACCGACTTCGACCTCAACGCCTCGCAGCCGGTCGGCTACGTCATGGACGACATCGTCATGGAAAACGCCATGCTGAAAGGCTTCCCGGTGTTCGACGTCGACCAGGTCGAGGTGCTGCGCGGCCCGCAGGGCACGCTGTTCGGCCGCAACTCGCCGGCCGGCGTCATCAAGTTCGACTCGGCCAAGCCGGTGTTCAAGCAGGAAGGCTATGTGCAGTTCGGCGTTGGCAACTACTCGGCCAAGACCGCCGAGGGCGCGTTCAACATCCCGGTCAGCGACACGGTCGCGCTGCGCTTCTCCGGCACCAGCCAGCACCGCGGCAACCGCGTGCACAACACCAACCCTGATGCGAGCAAGGGCACCCGCGATTTCGAAGGCTACGGCGACAACGCCTTCCGCCTGCAAGCGCTGGTCAAGCCGAACAAGGACTTCGACGCGCTGTTCAACTACCACCAGCGCAACTACCACGGCAGCGCCACGCTGTTCCGCGCGAATATCCTGAAGCAGGGCACCAACGACCTGGTGGACGGCTTCGACTACGATTCCTATCCGACCGACGGCGTCAACTACCAGAAGCTGAAAACCCAGGGCGGCAGCATCCGCCTGAAGTACAACCTGGCCGATATCACGCTGCACTCGATCACCGGCTACGAGAAGCTGGACTTCAACAGCCGCGCCGACGTCGATGGCGGCTATGGCGCCGTGTACGCGCCGCCATACGGCCCCGGCCGCATTCCGTTCGTGGTGGAAACCGCCGACCTGCTGCCGAACCACAAGCAGTTCTCGCAGGAGTTCCGCGCCGAGTCCAACTACCAGGGGCCGTTCCAGTGGATCGGCGGCCTGTACTACTTCAATGAAGCGATCCAGATCGACAGTATCAGCTTCGACAGCCTGGCGCCGGGCAATCCGCAGAACATTCCATTCGCGCGCCAGAACCAGAAGACCAAATCGTGGGCGGCCTTCGGCTCGGTCAACTACGCCGTGTCCGACAAGCTGAAACTGCGCGGCGGCCTGCGCTACACCAACGACAAGAAGGACTTCTACGCCGCGCGCACCGACTACAACGCCAGCAATGTGTTGGTCACCGTGCCGCATACGCTCGACAGCGATACCCACAACGTCAGCTGGGACGTCAGCGGCACCTACGAGCTGACCAAGGACACCAACGTCTTCGCGCGCATCGCCACCGGCTACCGCGCGCCGTCGATGCAGGGCCGCCTGAACGGCCTGGGCGACGTGCCGACCATGGCCGGCGCCGAGAAGGCGCTGTCGTATGAGGCCGGCGTCAAGCAGGACCTGTTCGACAAGCGCGCGCGCCTGAGCGCCACCGTGTTCCAGTACCGCATGAAGGACAAGCAGCTGACCGCCGGCAGCGGCGGCGTCAACATGAACCGCCTGCTGAACGCGGACAAGGTCACCGGCCAGGGTATCGAGCTGGACCTGCAAGCCAACCTTGGCTACGGTTTCAGCGGTTCGTTCGGCTACAGCTTCAACGACACCGAGATCAAGGACAAGAACGTGCGCGTGCAGTACTGCGGCAACGGCGCCAACAACCTCGGCATGGGCTGCACGCCGACCAACGTGGCCGCGCCGGGCTATCCTGGCTACGTCCTGATCGACGGCAACGACATGCCGCGCGCGCCGCGCAACCAGGCCAACTTCTCGCTGAAGTACAGCACCGAAGTGGGCAACGGCGAGCTGTACGCGATCACCGACTGGAGCTACCGCAGCAAGTACAACTTCTTCCTGTACACCGCGGTCGAGTACACCGCCAAGCCGCTGACCGAAGGCGGCCTGCGCGTTGGCTACAAGTGGGGCGACGGCAAGTATGAAGTGGCTGCCTTCGGCCGCAACATCACCGACAAGGTGGTTGCGCTCAGCGCGATCGAGTTCAACAACCTGACCGGCATGCTGAACGAACCGCGCACCTACGGCGCCACGTTCAAGATGAACTTCTAAGCTCAGATCGCATCGAGGGCGGCGCGCAGGTCGCGCCGCAGGTCTTCCACGTCCTCGATGCCGACCGACAGCCGTATCAAGCCATCACCGATCCCCAGCCGCGCGCGTTGCTCGGCGGGGATCGATGCATGGGTCATCAGGGCCGGATGTTCAATCAGGCTTTCCACCCCGCCCAGGCTCTCCGCCAGCGCGAAGATCTCGCAGCGTTCGAGGAAGCGGCGCGCGCCTGCCAGGTCCGTATCCAGATCGATCGAGATGATGCCGCCGAAGCCGTGCATCTGGCGTTTCGCCAGTTCGTGCTGCGGGTGCGAGGCCAGGCCCGGATAGTAAACCTTGCGCACTTCCTTTTGCTGTTCCAGCCAATGCGCCAGATCGAGCGCGCTTTCGCAATGGCGTTGCAGGCGGATCGCCAGCGTCTTGACGCCGCGCAGCGCCAGGAAGCTGTCGAACGGGCCGGCGATGGCGCCGACCGAATTTTGCAGGAAGGCCAGCTGCTCGCGCCACTCCCTCTGCCGTTCCTCGCCGCCGACCACGGCAATGCCGCCGATGATGTCCGAGTGGCCGTTCAGGTACTTGGTTGCCGAATGCACGACGATGTCGAAGCCCAGTTCCAGCGGGCGCTGGACGATCGGGCTGGCGAAGGTGTTGTCGGCCACGGCGATCAGATTGTGCTCGCGGCAGATGGCGGCGATGGCGCGCAGGTCGGCCAGCTTGAGCATCGGGTTGGTTGGCGTTTCCACCCACACCAGCCGCGTTTCCGGGCGGATGGCCCGGCGCAGGTTTTCCGGATCGGTCAGGTCGACATAGCTGAACTGGTGGCCGGCGCTGCGGCGGCGCACCCGCTCGAACAGGCGGTAGGTGCCGCCATACATATCGTCACCGGCGACAATGTGGGCGCCGGCGTCCAGCAATTCCAGCACGGTCGAGATGGCCGCCAGGCCGGAGGCGAAGGCGAACGCCTGCGCGCCGCTTTCCAGGTCGGCGACGCAGCGCTCCAGCGCCCAGCGCGTCGGGTTGTGCGAGCGGCCGTAGTCCAGGCCTTTGTGCACGCCGGGGCTTTCCTGCACGAAGGTGGAGGTGGCGTAGATCGGCGGCATGATGGCGCCGGTCGAGGGATCGGGCGCTTGTCCGGCGTGGATCACGCGGGTGGCGAGGTTGAGCTTGTCGGTCACGGTAAAGTCCTGCGCAAATGGTTGAGTAAGTCGAAGCGGGTAATCAGGCCGTGGAATACGCCGCCTTCCGAGATCACGGCGGTCAGGCCACGGTCCAGTGTACTGCGCAATGCTTGCAGGCTGGCGCCGGGCTGCAGCGTTTCCAGCCGTGCGGTCATGGTAGCACCAACCAGGCTGCCGAACTGGGCGGCGTCATTGTCCACCTTCAGCAGCAAATCCGATTCGTCGATGATGCCAACCAGGCGTTCGCCGTCCAGCACCGGCAGCTGCGCCAGGTCGGCCGCGCGCATGCGGTTGAAGGCCACCAGCAGCGTGTCGTCCGGCGCTACGCTGATCACTTCGCCCCGGTCGTGGCGGCGGCCGATCAGGTCGCGCAGGTCGCCGGTCGGTTCGCGGCGCAGCAGGCCCTGGTCGTGCATCCAGCCATCGTTGTAGACCTTGGACAGGTAGCGGGTGCCGGTGTCGCACACCAGCGTCACCACGCGCTTGGGCGTGCTCTGCTGGCGGCAGTATTTGAGCGCGGCGGCCAGCAGCGTGCCGGTCGACGAGCCGCCGAGGATGCCTTCGGCGCGCAGCAGCAGGCGCGCGCTGTCGAAGCTTTCCTGGTCGGTGATGGTGTAGGCCTGTTTCACCGAACCCATGTCCGCGATCGAAGGAATGAAGTCCTCGCCGATGCCTTCCACCGCCCACGCGCCGCTGGTATCGTTGACCTTGCCGGTCCGCACGTACTCGGTCAGGATCGAGCCTTGCGGATCGGCCAGCACGAACTCGACGTGCGGCGCCACCTTGCGGAAGTAGCGGCTCAAGCCGGTCAAGGTGCCGGCCGAGCCGACGCCGACCACAATCGCATCGACCTCGTGGCCCATCTGCGCCCAGATTTCCGGGCCGGTGCTGGTCTCGTGCGCCAGCGGGTTGGCCGGGTTGTTGAACTGGTCGGCAAAGAAGGCGCCCGGAATCTCGGCCGCGAGGCGCGCCGCCATGTCCTGGTAATACTCGGGATGGCCTTTGCCGACATCGGAACGGGTGGTGCGCACTTCGGCGCCCAGCGCTTTCAGGTGCAGCACTTTTTCGGTCGACATCTTGTCGGGCACCACCAGCAGCACGCGGTAGCCCTTCAGGCGGCCGGCCAGCGCCAGGCCCAGGCCGGTATTGCCGGCGGTGGCTTCGATGATGGTGCCGCCTGCTTGCAAGCGGCCGTCGCGCTCGGCGGTTTCGATGATCGACAGACCGACGCGGTCCTTGATCGAACCGCCGGGATTTTGCGATTCCAGCTTGGCGAACAGCTGGCAGACGCCGGTATCAAGTTGGGTAAGTTGGACGAGCGGCGTGTTGCCGATCAGTTGGAATAGTGCTGGGGTAGGCATCGATTCTCCTGAGTGCGCGGCGCGGGCCGATTGTGTCGGCCCGGCCCACATTGAAAGTGGCGGATGGTAGGCCGCACGATTGCAGGAGTGAACGAATATTTCCGTACTTGCTTATAAATAAATCAGGTTAAGATGCAGCGGTCATTTGCCGAGGAGTTTTGTTGTGGAGCATACCGTGGTTAATTTGTGGCCGCTGCTGGGCGTGGCGGTCATCATTGCCGGCTTCGCGCTGCGCGCCCATCCGGTGCTGGTGGTGGTGGCGGCCTGCTTTGTCACCGGCTTTGCCGCCTTCTTGCCGGTTGAGCAGTTGCTGGCCACGCTGGGAACGGCCTTCGTCAAGACGCGCAACCTGCCGCTGATATTGCTGTTGCCGATTGCCGCCATCGGCTTGCTGGAGCGCTACGGCTTGCGCGAACACGCGCAGGCGTCGATCGCGCGCATCCGCTCGGCCACCAGCGGCCGGCTGCTGATCGTGTACCTGGCGGTCCGCGAACTCAGCGCGGCCTTCGGCTTGACCAGCCTCGGCGGCCATGCCTCGATGGTGCGGCCGCTGGTGGCGCCGATGGCGGAGGGCGCAGCCGAGGTGCGCTATCCGAACATCACCATGGACATGCGCTACCGCATCCGCGCCATGTCGGCCGCCACCGATAACGTCGGCCTGTTTTTCGGCGAAGACATTTTTGTTGCCTTTGGCGCCATCGTGCTGATGCAGACAATATTGCACGGCGAAGGCATCGATGTCGATCCGCTGCACATGGCGCTGTGGGGCATACCGACCGCGCTGTGCGCCTTCATCATCCACGCGTGGCGGCTGTACCGCCTGGATGCGCAGCTGGCCCGGAGCGCCGCATGATACTGACGCTCGATGTCTTTTACTATCTGCTGGGCGCGATGCTGTCGATCATCGCCGTCATGGCGCTGCGCGACCGCCACAATTCCAGGCGCTACAGCAGCGCCTTGTTCTGGGCGCTGTACGCGGCGCTTTACCTGGCCGGCGAGCAGTTGCCGCCGGTGGCCGCCGGCCTGCTGATGGTGGCGATGGCGCTGATCGCCGGTTTCGGCGGCGTGGCGCTCGGGCGCTACGGCGAACGCACGGCGGCGGAACGCAGCGACAGCGCGCGCCGGCTCGGCCACAAGCTGCTGATTCCGGCGCTGCTGATTCCGATCACCACCGTGATCGGCTCGACTTTGTTCAAGGATGTGCAGTGGAACGGCCTGTTCCTGCTGGACCCGAAAAACATCACGCTGGTCAGCCTCGGTTGTGGCTCGCTGTTTGCCGTGGCCACCGCCTGCTGGCTGACGCGCGCGACGCCGGTGCAGGCGATGCGCGAGTCGCGCCGGCTGGTCGACCATCTGGGCTGGGCGATTGTGTTGCCGCACATGCTGGCGGTGCTGGGCCTGCTGTTCACCGACGCCGGCATGGGCAAGGCGGTGGCGCATGTGGTCACGTCCTATATCAATATGGATTTGCGGCTGGTGGCGGTGGCCGTGTATTGCCTGGGCATGGCGCTGTTCACCATCATCATGGGCAATGGCTTCGCGGCGTTTCCGGTGATGGCCGGCGGTGTCGGCATTCCGGTGCTGATCGGCGTGTATCACGCCAACCCGGCGGTGATGGCGGCGATCGGCATGTTCAGCGCTTATTGCGGCACGCTGATGACGCCGATGGCGGCCAATTTCAACATCGTGCCGGCGGCGCTGCTGGAACTGCCGGATAAAAATGCGGTGGTAAAAATACAGATTCCGACAGCATTGCCATTATTGTTAGTAAATATTGCGCTGCTTTATTTTTTGATGAATCTGTGAGACTCTGCTGGGTTAACGCATCACGGAGTTCGTGGAGATGAAAAAGATAATATTGTTAACCGGCTTCGAGCCGTTTAACAAGGAAACGATTAATCCCTCGTGGGAAGCTGTGCGCCAGCTCGAAGGCTGGCACGAGGGCGAATTCGTGGTGCATGCGCGGCAGCTGCCGTGCGTGTTCGGACGCGCGCTGAAAGTGCTGCACCAGGCGGTGGAGGAGCTGCAACCGAGCATCGTGATCGCGGTGGGGCAGGCTGGCGGACGGGTCGATATTTCGGTCGAGCGCGTCGCCATCAATATCGATGATGCGCCGATTCCGGACAACCAGCAGCGCCAGGTCGTCGACCAGCCGATTGTCAATGGCGGCCCGGCGGCGTATTTTTCGACCTTGCCGATCAAGGCCATCGTGCACGAGTTGCGCGAGGCGGGTTTGCCGGCGTCGGTGTCGCACACGGCTGGCACGTTTGTTTGTAACCATGTGTTTTATGGCTTGATGCATCAGGCGCACGAGTGGGGCACCACCATGCGCGCCGGGTTCATTCATATTCCGTATTTGCCGGAGCAGGCGGCGCGCCATCCTGGCACGGCCAGCATGCGGCTGGATAATGTGGTCGAGGGCTTGCGTATCGCCGTGCGTACCACGCTGGCCCATACCGTCGATCTGCGCGAGGCGGGCGGCCTGACCCACTGAGCCGTCGTTCCGCGCAGGCGGGAACCCATAGGCCGCGTGCATGCTCGCTCAGCATGGGTTCCCGCCTGCGCGGGAACGACGGATCAGGCGTCCCTTGTGGGCGGGTTCAGAATATTCAAAAACGCGCGCACCACCGGCGCATCATCCTGGGTGGTGTAAGTGATGTAAAGGTTGGCCGACGGCGGATTGCTGCGAATCGGCACAAACACCACCCCCGGCCAGCCGATGCGGCTGGTGGTTTCCGGCATCAGCGCCACGCCCAGCCCGGCGCCGACCATCGCCAGCAGCGTTTGCGGTTCGGACGCCTCCTGGAATATCGTCGGCTGGAAGCCGGCTTTCACACAGCATTCAATCAGGTAGCGCGGGAAGGCCGACTTGTCGAGCGCCAGCGTCAGCATCGGCTCGTCGGCAATATCCATCAGTTCGATTGCGTCCTGCTTGGCCAGCGGATGGTGTTCGTTAATCGCCACGCACACGTCTTCGCGGAAGCACAGTTCCTGGCGCAGGTTGTCGTTCTTCAGCAAGTCTTCGTCCAGCTTCGGCTCGCGCCAGAAACCGACGTCGACCTGCTTGGCGCGCAGCGCCTCGTATTGCAGCGTCGGGCCCAGTTCGTGCAGCGTCCACGTCACGCGCGGGAACTTGGTCTGGAATTCCTCCAGCAGGCTGGGGACCGGCCCCCACATCGCCGAGCCGACAATGCCGACCCGCAGCCGGCCCACTTCGCCACGGTCGATCTGGCGGATGGTGTCGATGGTCATGCGCATCTTGGCCAGCAGGTCGGCGGCTTCGTTCATCAGCGCCTTGCCGGCCACGGTCAGTTCGAAGGTGCGGGTGGTGCGGGCGAACAGTTTGACGCCCAGTTCGCTTTCGAGTTTCATGATCTGCTGGCTCAGCGGCGGTTGCGAGATGTGCAGCCGCTCGGCGGCGCGGCTGAAACTTTTTCTTCAGCGACGGCGAGGAAATACTTCAGTTGTTTCAGATCGATGGACATGGCAGGCCTCGAAATTGTGCGTCATTCCCGCGCAGGCTGCGCGTGCATTCACGCGGCCTATGGATTCCCGCCTGCGCGGGAATGACGGTGGTGGCGATCAGGTGCGTTGCATGGCCACCGCCAGCGCGGCGCCGCAGCGGGCATTGTTTTTCACCAGCGCGATATTGGTCGCCAGGCTGCGGCCCTCGGTCAGCGCCTTGATGCGCGCCAGCAGGAACGGCGTAACGTTCTTGCCGGCGACGCCTTGCTGGTCCGCCTCGCGCAAGGCCTGTTCGGTGATGCGGTCGATTTCTTCCTTCGGCATCGCCTCGGCCGCCGGCACCGGGTTGCTGACCACGACGCCGCCTTTCAGGCCCAATTGCCACTTGGTGTGGATGAAGGCCGCCTGCTCGGCCGGCGTGTCGAGCTGGAAGTCGGCATTAAAGCCGCTTTCGCGCGTGAAGAACGCCGGGAAGCCGCGCTGGCCGACACTGACCACCGGCACGCCATGCGTCTCCAGGTATTCCAGCGTCAGCCCGATATCCAGGATCGACTTGACGCCGGCGCACACCACCGCCACCGAGGTGGCGGCCAGCTCCTGCAAATCGGCCGAAATGTCAAAGCTGGTCTCGGCGCCACGGTGCACGCCGCCGATGCCGCCGGTGACAAACACCTGAATACCGGCCAGCTCGGCGCAGATCATGGTCGCCGCCACAGTGGTGGCGCCCAGCTTGTTCTGCGACAGCACGTAAGGCAGGTCACGGCGGCTGACCTTGATGGCGTCGGTCGCCGTACCCAGCAGTTCCAGCTGCTCGTCCGACAGGCCGATGCAGATCTTGCCGCCGATGATGGCGATGGTGGCTGGCACGGCGCCGCCGTCGCGGATGATCTGTTCCACCTCGCGCGCCATCTGCACGTTTTGCGGATACGGCATGCCGTGCGAAATAATGGTCGATTCCAGTGCGACGATCGGTTTGCCGGCGGCGCGGGCGGCGGCCACTTCCGGCGAGAACAACAGGAATTGCTGCATGGTTTTATCCTTTACTAGGGAAGAGCGGGACGCTCTGGTCAAAATCGTGTATCTCGTCGAGCGCGGCGGCCGACAGCAGCGGCGAAACGGTTTCGTGGCTTTCCAGCGTCAGCGTGGCCGCCTTCAGGCCGCGGCGGCAGGCCAGCGTCAGGTCGTCGTTGCCCTGGTAGAGCGACCAGCAGACGGCGGCCGAGAAGGCGTCGCCGGCGCCGGTCACGTCCATGACGGCCGCCTGGTGGGCGGCCAGCCACACCAGCTCGCCGCCGCGCGTGTGGTACACGCCCTGGCTGCCGCAGGTGACGATGACGTCCTGCGCGCCTTGCGCGCGCACCGCGTTGCAGGCGGCGCGCACGTCGGCCTCGGTCGGCAGCGCGCGGCCGGCGCGGGTTTCCAGCTCGCCGCGATTCAGGATCAGCAGCCGCAGGCCGCCCAAGTCCGCCGGCAGCCGGGCCATCTTCGCCTGCGAGACGGCAACAATCACCAGGGGCACGTTGTCGGTGCGCGCACTTTCCAGGAGCGCTGTGATGCTGTCGGCGGGCAGGTTCAGGTCGGCCACGGTCATGGCGGCGGCTGAGCGTTGGGGCTGGCGCGAGGCCAGGAAGGCGGACGTGATGCGGTCGTACAGGGCCATGTCGGCCAGAGCCAGCACCAATTCGCCCTGATCGTCGAGGATGGCGGTATAGGTGCCGGTGGCGGCGTCGGGCAGCTTGAGGCTGCCACGGGTATCGATGCCGATGGCCTCGGCGTGGTCTTGCAGGTTGCGGCCGGCGCCGTCGTCGCCAACGGCGGTCAGCAGCGCCACCGGCAGGCCGAGCCGGGCCAGGTTTTCGGCGATGTTGCGCGCCACGCCGCCGTAGACTTCCTCGGCGGTGGCGGGATTGGAGGTGCCCAGCTGCATTGCCGCGATGCTGCGCAGCTTGCGGTCCAGGTTGGCGGCGCCGATGCACAGCAGCGGGCGCTTGTCCGGCAGCACGTAGGCGCGGCCCAGCAGGCGGCGTTCGCGGATCAGGCCGGCGATGTGGCCGGCCACCGCCGAGCGCGACAGGCCGAGTTCGTCCGCCAGCTCTTGCTGGGAAATGAAGGGATTGGCGCGGATCAGCTGGTAGAGCTGGTCCTTTTTCGAGGAATCGGTCATAGAGCTTTCAAACAGTTGTCTTCAATAGTAAACATTTGTTTTAATCGAGTCAACCGCGCGCTACGGCTAAGTTTGCGTTGGTTTATAATACCGCTGATTTATATAACTTTAATATAAATGGCTAAGAAAAATGGTATTTGCCATACATATGCACGATGATGCATAGTGTCAGCTTCCCCAGCCATATCAAAATTATTCGAGGATTTTCATGTCTAATAACTTCCCATTCCAGGCTGCCGAGATTATTCGCGCCCGTCTTCCAGAAGGCTTCAAGCCGCGCGTTGCGATGATTCTGGGTTCCGGCCTGGGCGTGCTGGCGGAACAAATGACCGACGCGGTCACCATCAGCTACGACCAGCTGCCGGGCTTCCCGATCTCCACCGTGCACGGCCACGCCGGCGAACTGGTGATCGGCACGCTGTCGGGCGTGCAGGTGGTGTGCATGAAGGGACGCGGCCACGTCTACGAAGGCTACGGCCTGGGCGTGATGACCAGCGCCGTGCGCACCATGAAGCTGCTGGGCTGCGAAATGCTGTTCGTGACCAACGCGGCCGGTTCGCTGCGCACCGAGGTGGACGCCGGTTCGCTGGTGGCGCTGACCGACCATATCAACTTCCTGCCGGGCACGCCGATGATGGGCCCGAACGACGAGCGCTTCGGCCCACGCTTCTTCAGCATGGCCAACGCTTACGACGCCGACCTGCGCGCGCTGCTGCATGCATCGGCCAAAGAGAAAAACGTGACGCTGCATGAGGGCGTGTACATCGCCTACGCCGGTCCTAACTTTGAGACGCCTGCGGAAATCCGCGCGTTCAAGACCCTGGGCGCGGACGTGGTTGGCATGTCGGTGGTGCCGGAGGTGGTGTCGGCGCGTCACTGCGGCTTGAAGGTGGTGGGCGTTTCGGCGATCACCAACCTGGCGGAAGGCTTGTCGCCGTTCCCGCTGTCGCATGAGCAGACCTTGAAGTACGCTGCCGTGGCGGCGACTTCGCTGGTCGAAGTGATCCTGGGCTTCCTGGGCAACGTGGCGAAAACGCCGCAAGCTTAAGATGTTTGAGGGCGGCGCTGCCGCCCTTTTGTTAGCCCGTCGTCCCCGCGCAGGCGGGGACCCATGCTGAGCGTACCTTCAGGCGTTCCATGGGTTCCCGCCTGCGCGGGAACGACGGGGAATGGAGTTAATCATGAAACGCGCATTTATCCTGCTGCTCGATTCGTTCGGCCTGGGCGCCACGCCCGACGCGGCCAAGTACAACGACGCCGGCGCCAATACCTTCGGCCACATCGCCGAACAAGTCGCCAAAAGCGGCAAGCCGATGTCGCTGCCGACCATGGAAAAACTCGGCCTGACCGCCGCCGCGCATCTGGCCAGCGGCGAATGGGCCACCGGCTTCACGCAACGCGACGGCTTCACCGCCGCCTACGGCGCCGCACGCGAGCGCTCGACCGGCAAGGATACCCAGTCCGGCCACTGGGAAATCGCCGGCGTGCCGGTGGAATTCGACTGGGGCTACTTCCCGAAAACCGTGCCGTCGTTCCCGGCCGAGCTGACGCAAAAGCTGCAGGAGCTGACCGGCGTGCCGGGCTTCCTCGGCGACTGCCATGCCTCGGGCACGGAAATCATCAACAAGCACGGTGACGAGCATGTCGCCACCGGCAAGCCGATCATTTACACCTCGGCCGACTCGGTGCTGCAAATCGCCGCGCACGAGGAGTCGTTCGGGCTGGAGCGCCTGTACGAAGTGTGCGAGATCGCCTTCAAGCTGGTGGAGCCCTACAACATCGGCCGCGTGATCGCGCGTCCGTTCGTCGGCGCCAACGGCAACTACACCCGCACCACCAACCGCCACGACTACGCCGTCGCGCCTCCGGCGCCGACGCTGCTGGACCACGTGAAGAACGACGGCGGCGAAGTGATCGCGCTTGGCAAGATCAGCGACATCTTCGCCACGCAAGGCGTGTCGCGCGTGGTCAAGGGCAAGGACAATATGGCGCTGTTCGACGCGCTGCTGAAGGTGGCCGATGAAGCGGGCGACAAGTCGCTGACGTTCGTGAACTTCGTCGACTTCGACCAGGCCTTCGGCCACCGCCGCGACGTCAACGGCTACTCGAACGCGCTGCATGAAATGGATGCGCGCCTGCCGGAGTTCATCGCCAAGCTGAAGGAAGACGACCTGGTGGTCATCACCGCCGACCATGGCTGCGATCCGACCTGGCCGGGCTCCGACCACACGCGCGAACATATCCCGATGATCTTCTTCGGTCCGAAGGTGAAAGCGCAATCGCTGGGCATCTCCGAAACCTTCTCCGACATCGGCCAGACCCTGGCCCACCACCTTGGCGTCAAGCCACTTTCGAACGGAAGCAATCTGTTATGAGCGACTTTAAGCGCAATGAAGCGGTCCCGCTGGACCTCAGCTGGATTAACCACATCCGCGTCAACAAATCCGCGTCCGACCGCCGCGCCGCCAGCCTGGCCAACCGCCGCACGGTGAAGAAGGAATACCAGGCCGCCTGGCTGGTCAAGGCCATCGGCCTGATCGACCTGACCACGCTGTCCGGCGACGACACGCCAGGCCGCGTCGAGCGCCTGTGCCGCAAGGCGATTCGTCCGCTGCGCGCCGACCTGGTGGACGCACTGGGCCTGCAAGACTACAACCTGGCCACCGGCGCCGTCTGCGTGTACCACGAGATGATCAAGCCGGCGGTGGAGGTGCTGCAAGGCCGCCTGCCGATTGCCGCCGTGTCGACCGGCTTCCCGGCCGGCCTGACGAGCATGGAAACCAAGGTGCGCGAGATCGAGCTGTCGGTCGCCGCCGGCGCTTCCGAGATCGATATCGTCATCACCCGCCAGCACGTCCTGACCGGCAACTGGCAAGCGCTGTACGACGAAATGCTCGCCTACCGCAAGGCCTGCGGCGAAGCGCACGTGAAAGCGATTCTGGCCACCGGTGAACTGGTTACGCTGGAAAACGTGGCCAAGGCATCGTGGGTGTGCATGATGGCCGGCGCGGACTTCATCAAAACCTCGACCGGTAAAGAGTCGGTCAACGCCACCATCCCGGTATCGCTGACCATGGTGCGCGCCATCCGCGACTACCACGAGCAGACCGGCTTCAAGATCGGCTACAAGCCTGCGGGCGGCGTCGGCACGGCCAAGGCAGCGCTGCAGTACCTGACACTGATGAAGGAAGAGCTGGGCAACGAGTGGCTGGAACCGCACCTGTTCCGCATCGGCGCATCGAGCCTGCTGACCGACATCGAACGCCAGCTGGAACACTACGTGACCGGCAACTACTCGGCCGCTCACCGCCACGCGCAACCCTAATCACGGACACCGTCATGCCAACCATTAAAGAGATCCTCAACACCATGGAATACGGCCCAGCACCGGAAAGCACCAAAGAAGCGCAAGCGTGGCTGGAACAACGTGGCCGCCAGTTCGGCCTGTTCATCAACAATGAATGGAGCGTAGCCGGTGAGCTGTTCGCCTCCATCAACCCGGCCAACGGCAGCAAGCTGGCCGACCTGACGCAAGGCAGCGCCGCCGATGTCGACCGCGCCGTCGCCGCCGCGCGCGTCGCGCAGCCGGGCTGGCAGGCGCTGGGCGGCCATGGCCGCGCCAAAGTGCTGTACGCCATCGCACGCCTGATGCAGAAGCACGCGCGCCTGTTCGCCGTGCTGGAAACGCTGGACAACGGCAAGACCATCCGCGAAACCCGCGACGTCGACCTGCCGCTGGTGGCGCGTCACTTCTACCACCACGCCGGCTGGGCGCAGCTGCAAGCCGAAGAATTCGCCGACTACCGCGCCGTCGGCGTGGTCGGCCAGATCGTGCCGTGGAACTTCCCGCTGCTGATGCTGGCGTGGAAAATCGCGCCCGCACTGGCCGCTGGTAACACGGTGGTCTTCAAGCCGGCCGAATTCACTTCGCTGACCGCGCTGCTGTTCGCCGATATCTGCGTGCAGGCCGGCGTGCCGGCGGGCGTGGTCAACATCGTCACCGGCGATGGCCGCGTGGGCGAGGCGATCGTCAAGCACGAAGGCATCGACAAGCTGGCCTTCACCGGTTCCACCGAAGTCGGTCGTTTGATCCGCGAAGCGTCGGCCGGCAGCGGCAAGAAACTGTCGCTGGAACTGGGCGGCAAATCGCCATTCATCGTATTTGAAGATGCGGACCTGGACGCCGCCGTCGAAGGCCTGGTCGATTCGATCTGGTTCAATCAGGGCCAGGTGTGCTGCGCCGGTTCGCGCCTGCTGGTGCAGGAATCGGTGCAGGATAAATTCCTGGCCAAGCTGCGCGCGCGCATGGACAAGCTGACCCTCGGTTCGCCGCTGGACAAGTCGATGGACATCGGCGCGCTGGTCGATCCGGTGCAGAAGCAGCGCATCGAAGGCCTGGTGCAGTCGGCGCGCGACGAAGGCTGCACCGTGTACCAGCCAGCGTGCGAACTGCCGGCCGATGGCTCGTGGTTCCCGCCAACGCTGATCACCGGCGCCTCGACCGCCGCCGCCGTGGCGCAGGCCGAAATCTTTGGCCCGGTGCTGGTGGCGATGAGCTTCCGCACCCCGCCGGAAGCCGTACAGCTGGCAAACAACACCGTGTACGGCCTGGCCGCCTGCGTGTGGACCGAGAATATCTCGCTGGCGCTGGACGTCGCGCCGGCGATCAAGGCCGGCGTGGTGTGGATTAACACCGCCAACCAGTTCGACGCCGCTTGCGGCTTCGGCGGCTACCGCGAATCCGGCTACGGCCGCGAGGGCGGCCGCGAAGGCATGTACGAATACCTGACCGCCAAGGCGGAAGATGCGCGTCCCGCCGCGCCGGTGACCGAGCCGAAGGCGAAAGCCAAGGCCGCGCCGGTGGCAGCCGGCGGCGCTTTCGCCATCGACCGCACGGCCAAGCTGTACATCGGCGGCAAGCAGGCGCGCCCTGATGGCGCCTACAGCCGCGCGATTCACGGCGCCGATGGCGAGTTCATCGCCGAAGTGGGCGAGGGTAGCCGCAAGGATATCCGCAATGCGGTGGAAGCTGCGCACAAGGCCACCGGCTGGACCAAGGCGACCTCGCACAACCGCGCGCAAGTGCTGTACTACATCGCTGAAAACCTGGCCGCGCGCGGCGAGGAGTTCGCTGCCCGCATCGCCGCCATGACCGGCTCGAAGAACGCCGAGAAGGAAGTACAGGCGTCGATCGAGCGCCTGTTCTACTGGGCCGCGTGGGCCGACAAGTACGATGGCCTGGCGCATCAGCCGCCGATGCATGGCATTACCGTGGCGCTGAACGAGCCGCTGGGCGTGATCGGTATCATGTGCCCGAACGAGGCGCCGCTGCTGGGCTTTATTTCGCTGGTGGCGCCGGCTATCGCGCTGGGTAACCGCGTGGTGGTGGTGCCGTCGGAAGCCCATCCGCTGTCGGCCACCGATCTGTACCAGGTGCTCGATACCTCGGATCTGCCGGCCGGTGTGGTTAACATCATCACCGGTTCGGCCGACGAGCTGGCGCGTACGCTGGCCACGCATGGCGATATCGATGCGGTGTGGCGTCACGATGGTTCGGCCGAGGGCTGCGCCGAGGTCGAGCGTCTGTCGGCTTCGACGCTGAAGCGTACCTGGGTTGGCGGCGCCAAGGGCCGCGACTGGTATAGCACCGCGCAAGCCGGCGGCCGCGCCGTGCTGGCGCATGCGTCGCAAGTTAAAAATATCTGGATTCCGTACGGCGTCTAACCCCACCCCCGCGTCGTTCCCGCGCAGGCGGGAATCCATGCCGAGCGTCCGAAGTCGGCGTTCCATGGGTTGCGCAGCGGCGCACCGCCGCCTCCGCGGGAACGACGTTTTGATACGGGAGAATTAATGTCCTATTTACCCCAAGAGATCATCCGCAAAAAGCGTGACGGCGGCGCACTGTCCGCCGAAGAGATCCAATTCTTCGTCGGCGGCATCACCAGCGGCCGCGTGACCGAATCGCAGATCGCCGCGCTGGCGATGGCGGTCTACTTCAACGACATGAGCATGGACGAACGCGTCGCCTTCACGCTGGCCATGCGCGATTCCGGCGAAGTGCTGGACTGGCGCTCGCTGGACCTGAACGGCCCGGTGGTCGACAAGCACTCCACCGGCGGCGTCGGCGACGTGGTGTCGCTGCTGCTCGGCCCCATGGTCGCAGCCTGCGGCGGCTATGTGCCGATGATCTCCGGCCGGGGCCTCGGCCACACCGGCGGCACGCTGGACAAATTCGATTCCATCCCCGGCTACACCACGGTGCCCGACAACGCCTTGTTCCGCAAGGTGGTGAAAGAAGTCGGCGTGGCCATCATCGGCCAGACCTCGTCGCTGGCGCCGTCGGACAAAATCTTCTACGGCGTGCGCGACGTCACGGCGACGGTGGAATCGGTGGCCATGATCACCGGCTCCATCCTGTCGAAGAAACTGTCGGCCGGCCTGGATGCGCTGGCGATGGACGTGAAGGTGGGCAGCGGCGCCTTTATGCCGACCTACGAGAAGTCGGTGGAGCTGGCCGAGAGCATCGTCAAGGTCGGCAACGGCGCGGGCATGACCACCTCCGCCATCCTGACCGACATGAATGAATCGCTGGCGCCTTACGCCGGCAACGCCGTCGAAGTGCGCGGCGCGATCGATTACCTGACCGGCAAATCGCGTCCGGCGCGCCTGCACGAAGTGACGATGGCGCTGTGCGCCGAGATGCTGGTGCTGGGCAAACTGGCGGCAACCGAAGAGGAAGCGCGCGCCAGGCTGCAAGCGTCGTTGGACAGCGGCGAGGCGGCCGAGCGCTTTGCGCGGATGGTGACAGCGCTGGGTGGTCCTGCCGATCTGATGGACAATCCGGACAAGTACCTGGAGCGTTCGCCGATCATCGTGCCGGCGCCGGCGCTGACATCGGGCTATGCGGCCGCTGCCAATTGCCGCGAGATCGGGCTGGCCGTGGTGTCGCTGGGCGGTGGCCGTCGTCGTGCGGCCGATCCGATTGACTTTGCTGTAGGCCTGACTGATCTGGTTGGCTTGGGTAACGCGATCGAAGCCGGCCAGCCGCTGGCGATGGTGCATGCGCGCACGCAGGAAGCGGCCGAGCAGGCGGTTCGCGAGATTCAGGCGGCGTACCGGATTGCCGATGCGGCGCCGGTTGCCAATCCGGTTATTTACCGTACCATCCGCCCGTAACCCTCGTCACTACCGCGCAGGCGGGACGGTCCGCCGATGCGGTCCATACTCAGCATGGATTCCCGCCTGCGCGGGAATGACGGCTGTGGAGCTAATTATGAACAAAACTGAACTGATCGCCGAAGCCGCCGCCGCGCGGTTGAAGGCTTATACCCCTTACTCCAACTTCAAGGTCGGCGCCGCATTGCTGACCAACGACGGCAAGGTGTTCCACGGCTGTAACGTGGAAAACGCCTCCTACGGCTTGTGCAACTGCGCCGAGCGTACCGCCTTCTTCAGCGCCTTCGCCCACGGCTATAAGCAGGGTGATTTCGAACAGTTGGTGGTCATTGGCGAAACCGACGGCCCGATCGCGCCATGCGGCGCCTGCCGCCAGGTGATCCTGGAACTGGGCGGTAACGAGCTGCCGGTGCTGCTGACCAATCTCAAAGGCGACATCCACGAAACCACCGCCGCCGAGCAACTGCCGAACGCCTTCGGCGGCCAGGACCTCAAGAAGAAGTAATGGCGCTCAAAAAGACGATCGATGTGCAGGCAGCGGTCGCCATCGCGGCGGCCGAAGCCATCGCCGCGCGCACGCAGGGCACCTTCGGCGTCGGCGGCCTGATGCTCGACCAGCATGGCAACATACTGCAATCGCTGCACAACAACGTCGTCAAGGACGGCCTGATCTTCGACCCGACCGCGCACGGCGAGCGCCAGTTGATCGACTGGTATTACGCCGAACGCGCCAGCGGCCGCGACCTGCCGCCGCCGCAGGACATCACCATCGTCACCTCGCTCGATCCATGCTGCATGTGCAGCGGCGCGATCCTGGCTGGCGGCTTCAACGTGGTGGTCGCCGCGCCGGACCAGGCATCCGGCATCAACCACGACAACAGCGCCAGCTTCGGCGCGCTGCCGCAAGCGCTGCGCGCGCAGGCCGGCGGCAGCTTCAGTTACCCGGCCATCCTCGGCTCGTCGCTGTACGCGCGTGCCGCCAGCGGCGCCGCGCCGAAATCGTTCTTCATCGGGAAAACCATCGCCGAAGCGACGCAGGCCTTGTGCTCGCTGGTGTTCGAGGCCACGTCCGCCGAGGTGATGGACATGTTCAATGCCGACCATCCGCGGGAACTGCTGAAAGACCCGGCCACGCTGCCGCCCGGCCACGCCATCGTGCGCGCGCTGAAACAGCAGTACCCGGACGCGCTGGCCTACCGCTGCACGCCGCAGCAGCCGGACGCCGGCCTGGCGCCGTTCCTGCTGCAAGCCATGGCGCGCGACCGCGAGCATGGCGGCGCGGGGACGCGGCGGCGCTGCTCGATTCCTTCGGCAACCTGCTGCTGTGCATGCCGGGGCGGATGGCGCAGTCGGGCATCCGCAGCGCCTTCATGGAAACCACGCGCGCCTACGCGCAGCTGCGCTACAAGCTGATGCACGGCGCCACGCGCGAGCAGCAGGACGACATCCGCCACTACCTCGGCCATCCGAAGCAGGGCACGTTTGTGTTGGCGCGGGGGCCGGACGCCAGCGCCGTCAGCTATATGAACCTGGGCGCCTACGGCTCGACCATGGAAGGTCCGCTGCCGCTGAAAAATCCGGCCCAGCTGCAATATGTGCTGCCGTCATTGCCGCAGGCCGAACTCAATGCGCTGTGCGCCGCCATGCCGCCGCTCTACCGCAACATCATCCGCATCCGCCCCACTCAGGTGGCCGACGCCGCGTTGGTGGCCGCGCTCTGCGCGCAGGGATCGTAAGTTCCGATACTCCACACATGGCCCTCGGGATCGCGGCAGGTGAAGCCGCGGCCGCCGTAGTCCTCGTCCTTGATGTCGAGCAGGATGCGGCCGCCGGCTTCCAGCACGCGTCCGTAGACCAGGTCGGCATTGTTCACCACCAGATAAGCGCTTTGCGTGACGAAGCCACCGGTTTCCGAGGGCTGCCTGAGCAGCCGGCCGTACTCGGTGTCGAAGGCGGAACCGAGCATGATCATGCTGTTGCCGAAAGTGAGCTGGGCGTGGGCGACGGCGCCGCCTTCACCGGGCACCACGAACTGCACGGTGAAGCCAAGCGTGTCGCGCAGCCATTCGATGGCCGCCGGCGCGTCGCGGTAACGCAGGCATGGGATCACGCCACATAGGGTTTGCTTGGGTATGCTGGACATCGTTCCCTCCCTTAGGTGTAGCGATCCAGTATACGCCGATGCCCGTCAACGCACATTACATTTGCTGGAATAAATGCGTGTGGCCGCGGCTCACTTCCAGCAGTTCCGGATGATTGCGGATGCGCACCATCTGCCGCCCGCGCAGGTCGCGCGTCACTTCCTGGATGGCATCCACGCGCACCAGCGTCGAGCGGTGGATGCGCCAGAATTCGTTCGGGTCCAGTTCGTCCGCCAGTTCCTTGAGCGTCTTGCGGATCAGCACTTCAGACTGCTCGGTCTGCACGCGCGTGTATTTGTCCTCGGCCTGGAAGAATAAAATTTCGCGCGTCGAGATCATGCGCAGGTTGGCGCCGACCACCGCCTGGATCCAGCGCAGGTAGTCCGGCCTGACCGGCGCCGCCTTGCCGTGGTGCGACAGTAGCTGGGTCAGCTGGCGTTCGATATCGCTCGGCTGCTGGCCGATGCGCGCTTGCAGCCGCGCGCTGGTGGTTTTCAGGCGCTCGCCGCCTACCGGCTTGAGCAGGTAGTCCAGCGCGCCCTGCTCGAACGCTTCGATGGCGTACTGGTCGTAGGCGGTGACGAACACCAGGTGGCAGCGGTTAAACAGCATGCGCGCGGCCTCGATGCCGGACAGGCCCGGCATGCGGATGTCGAGGAACACGATGTCCGGCTGGTGCTGGCCGGCCAGCGCCACGGCTTCGATGCCGTTGGCCGCTTCGGCCACGATGTCGAGCTCCGGCCAGGCCTCGTGCAGGCGGCTGCGCAGCTGCTGGCGCATGGCTTCCTCGTCGTCGGCGATGAGGGCGGTAGGGCGGCTCACTTGGCGCTCCCATGGAAAATGTCGGGCGCGTAGGGCACGCGGATGCTGGCGCGGGTGCCGCCGGTCAGCGGCGCCTCGATCACCAGCTGCGCGCGGTTGCCGTACTGGATGCGCAGCCGCTCGCGCACATTGGCCAGGCCGACGCCGTCGCCGGCGAACGGATTGAAGCCGATGCCGTCGTCGATCACGTCCACCTGCAACATCTGGCCGTCCACCGCGGCGCGGATGTCGATGCGGCCGCCGTCGATCTTCGGCTCCAGTCCGTGCTTGATGGCGTTCTCGATCAGGATTTGCAGCATCATCACCGGGAAGGTGGCGCTCAGCATCTCGTCCGGCACGTCGATCGACACCGCCAGCCGCGCGCGCATGCGGGCCTGCATGATGGCCAGGTAGGCGCGCGACATTTCGATCTGCCGGCCCAGCGTGCCGGCGCCCTTGGCGCGCATCTGCGGCAGCGTGGCGCGCAGGTAGTCGATCAGGTTCTGGTGTATGCGCGCGGCCTGCGGCGGGTCGGTTTCGATCAGCTGGCCGATCAGCGCCAGGGTGTTGAACAGGAAGTGCGGCTCGACCTGCGCCTGCAGCGCCGCCATGCGCGCCTCGACCACGCGCCGCTCGATGCTTTCCTCGTCGGCGTGGGTTTCGGCGTTGCGCGCCTCCAGTTCGGCCTTGCGCTTGCCGCCGGCCAGCACCTTCAGGCCGCAGGACAGCAGGATGAAGGTCCACAGCTGCTCCTCGATGTGGAACAGCGACACCGACAGCAGCAGCAACAGCAGCCAGATGATGATCAGCTTGCGCCACTCGACCTGCGCCAGCCAGTCGAAGAAATGCCACCAGACGCTGGCGGCGGTTTCCCCGACCTCGCGGACGATGTTCAGCAGGCCGTTCGAGGCGAGCCTGGTCCGTTTCATTCAACGTCCTTGTACGGCGTGTAGCGCGGACGGCGGGCGATGACGGTGGCGCCGAACGCCAGTTTCACCAGCAGGAAGATGACAAACAGCGTCAGCGCCAGCGGCAGCACCGCGCACACCAGGGCCAGCACCAGCGCCGCGCCCAGCAGCGCTTGCGGCGACATGCCGCCGATCAGGCGCAGGCCGTAGCGCAGCGCGCGGCTGAAGGCCTGGAAAATTTCGTTGAACAGGGCGCTTATCTTGGTCATTTGTTCCTCCGTGAACGATGTTGCGATGGATCCACTGTAACAAAGCCGCCGCCGGCGCCGCAGCGGTTTCCGATCAACTGCAATTTCACGGGGTTGACCGGTTATTGCGCCGGATGAGCGGCGGCTTCCCAGTCGCGCCGCAGCAGGCCGAAGATGACGCTGTCCGACACCTCGCCGCCGACGAACCAGCGCTCGCGCAGATGGCCTTCGCGCTGGAAATGCTGGCTTTGCAACAGGCGTGCGGAGGCAATGTTGTCCGGATGGATATCGGCTTCCAGCCGGTGCAGTTGCAGCGGGCCGAAGGCGTGGCCGATCATCGCCGCCAGCGCTTCCTGCATGTAGCGCTGGCCCCAGTGCCGGCGCGCCAGGATGTAGCCGATTTCGCTGCGCTGGTTGCGGCGGTCGAAGCCATACAGCGTGATGCTGCCGATGACTTCGCCGGCCAGCACGATCGCCAGCCGCAGCGCGCTGCCGTCGTCGTAGCCGCGGCGGGTGCTGGCGACGTGCTCGTGGGCCTGGGCGATGTCGTCCCAGGCGGTGGTGCTGAAGTAGCGCATCGTCTCCGGATCGGAGTGGATGGCGAAGATGGCTTCGGCGTCGCCGCTGTCGATAAAGCGCAGCTGGAGGCGGGCGGTGCGCAGCGTGATCGGTGTAAAGATTGTCATAAAAATTATTCTATTGGATTGTGTCGCCCGGCGGGTTTTTTCGCCGCGCTGCACAAACTTTTTATAAACGTGATATCCTTGGATCAACTTTTATTCCCTAAATGAAATTATCATGATTAAAACTGTTGTGACTGCTGTGACCCTCGCGCTGGCTTCGCTGGGCAGTGCACAAGCTGCTCAGTTGAATCTGGGCCTGGCCGGCGCGAACGTCTTCACGCTGGGCGATTTCAAGGCCTCCAGCTCGGACGTGGAAGGCTCGATCATCGCCGCCGGCAACGTGACCTTCAGCGGCTACTCGGTCAACGCCAATAACGTTGACGCGGCCGGCCATTATTCGCTGATCGTCGGCGGCAACCTGGACGCCAGCAATGGCTCGATCAACAACGGCGACGTCTGGGTCGGCGGCACCAGCAAGATCGCGCAATCGGTCGGCGGCAAGGCCAACGTGACCGTCGGCGGCACCGCGCCGGGCGACCTGCTCAAGCTGTCGGCCTACGAGAAAGAGCGCTCGCTGGCGCTGAACGCGCTGTCGAACACCGGCAGCGCCAAGGTCGAGTACCAGGGCCTGGTGATCAGCGGCAGCGCCAGCAAGGGCAACACGGTGGAAGTGATCGACATCACCTCGGCTCAGCTGGACGCGATCAACAACTTCAAGTTCAGCGACCTGGTGAGCAGCAAGGTGGGCGGCCGTTCCGCCAGCTCCAGCACGCTGATCCTCAACGTCAGCGGCACCAATGTAACGCTGAACGGCGGCTACCAGGACCTGGCCAAGTACAACGTGCTGTTCAACTTCTACGAGGCCACCACGCTGACCATCAACACCGGCGTCTGGGGCAGCATCCTGGCGCCGCTGGCCACCGTCACCAGCAACAACGGCGTGGTCAATGGCGACGTGGTGGTGGGGAACTGGCTGTCCAACACCCAGATCAACACCGGCAACGCTTTCGCCGCGGTGGACGTCAACGGCCTGGCGGTGAGCGCCGTGCCGGAAGCGAACACCTATGCGATGCTGCTGGCCGGCCTGGGCATGATCGGCTTCATCGGCCTGCGCCGCCGCAAGTCGGCGAAGCTGGAATACTGATCGCCGCCAGCACCATATCGACGATGAGCTTCTCGGCATCGTCGAAATCCTTCCTGGTCAGCTGTTTGCGGTTCAGGACCAGCGCCATCTGGGCGGAAAAGTCCGCATAGGACTGCGTCATCGCCCAGATCGCAAACAGCAGATGCGTCGCATTGACCGGCGCAATCCTTCCCTCGCTGATCCACTTTTCAAACACCTCGATATCCTTGCGCACCAGCGGCACCACGCGGGCTTGTATCTGCTCGCCGTACAGCGGCGCTCCGCTGATGACTTCCATCGCGTAGACGCGCGACGCCCATGGATTCTCGCGCGAGAATTTCAGCTTGGCCTGCACGTAGGCGCGCAGCACCTCGCGCGGGTCCTGGCCGGCGGCGGCCAGGCTTTCCATGCGCGCCAGCCAGTCGTCCAGCACTTCGTCCAGCACGCGCTGGTAGAGCGCCTGCTTGGTGGGGAAGTAGTACATCAGGTTCTGCTTCGACAGCCCGGCGTTGTCGGCCACGGTGGCGATGGACGTGCCCTCGTAGCCGCATTCGGCGAACACGCGCACCGCTTCGGCGGTGATCTCGGCTTCCAGCTTGTCGCGGTTGAGCAGGCGGCGGTTGATTTTTACTGTCGGCATACGAGCCTCAGGAAGTTGAGCAATTGCGGATGGTCGGCATAGGCGACGTTGAAGCGGAACCAGATCGCTTCCGGCGCGCGCAGCATGAAGAAGTCGCACGGCGACAGCAGGATGCCGTGCTTGAGCGCGAGGTCGGCGATGACCTTGCCGTTCCACGCCGCAGAAGGCGCGTCGTGCCAGCCGGCGCTGACGAACATGCCGCCGCGCGGCCGCGCCAGCAGCGTCATGCCGACCTCGCGCAGGCTGGCCATGGCGCGTTCGCGGCCGGCGTCGAGCTGCGTCACCAGCTTGTCCACCATGCGCCGGTAGGGGCGTGCGGTGATGGCGTGGTAGACGGCGCGCTCGTTGATCTCCGAGGTGGTGAGGCCGGCCAGCATTTTCACGCGCAGCAGCTCGGGGACCAGCGACGTCGAAGCGCTGATCGAGCCGACCCGCAGCACCGGCGACAGCGTCTTCGAAAAACTGCCGACGCGGATCACGCGCCGCAAGCCGTCCATCGCCGCCAGCGAGGCCTCGCCGCGTGGCGCCAGCTCGCGGTAGATATCGTCCTCCACCAGCCAGAAGTCGAACTGCTCGGCCAACGCCAGCAGGCGGTGCGCCTGCGCCACCGTCAGCGAGGTGCCGAGCGGGTTTTGCAGCACGGTGTTGACGAACATGAGTTTTGGCTGCGCCAGCGCGGCCTCGCGCGTCAGCGCGTCCAGGTCCAGCCCATGTTCGCCGCGCGGAATGCCGACCGCGATGCAGCCATGATGGCGGATCAGCGACAGCAGGTTGCTGTAGCCGGGATCTTCGACAAACACCGTGTCGCCCGGCCTGGTGAGCGTGCGCAGTATCAGGTCGAAGGCGTGGGTGGCGCCGTGCGTCAGCAGGATCTGTTCCGCCTCCACCGGATACAGCTCGTCGCTCAGCGTGGCCGCCATGTGCTGGCGCAGCGTCGGGAAGCCGAGCGGGTGGCCGTAGCCGCGCAGGCGCGCGGCCGGAATGCGCATCGCCTGGCGCACGGCGTCGAGGATGGTGTCCTCGCCGTACCATTCCGGCGGCAGCCAGCCGGCGCCCACCGGCAGCGCCTCGGACATGCCGGAGTAGAGGTCGGCGGTCAGCGCGTCGATGGCGCTGGGAGTGGCCTGCAAGGCGGCCGGCAGCAGCGTAGCCGGCAGGTCCTGGCGGGCGACGAAATAGCCGGAGCCGCGCCGCGACGATAGCAGGCCCAGCGTCACCAGCCGGTCGTAAGCCTCGACAACTGTAAAGGTGCTGACGCCATTACACTTGGCGAACTGCCGTACCGAAGGCATCTTAGTGCCTACACGCAACTCTTTCCGCGCGACCATGCCGCTGATGGCAGCCACGATCTGTTCGACCAGGCTGCCCTTGTTGCGGCGCCCGATCGGCACGACGGGCCAGCCGCTTTGATCGATCACAGAACTCGCTTCTTCCATCCTTGACTCCACGCAGCTTAGGTGAAACTGTAGTGTTTTTGTTGCCAGTACGGTTGGACAGTTTGATGAATTGTGTATCTGTGCCATAGTTGTCCTGCTGTCTATTATTGCATCATCATTTTGCCAACTGGTAAAGATTTTTACGGGCTGTCAAAAAAATCCGAAGAAAGTTGTTTCATAGGAGAGGTGCATGAACGAGTCCAGACCCGAATCGATGGCTTCCTTCTGGATGCCATTCACGAACAACCGCGATTTCAAAGCCCATCCGCGGCTGCTGGTATCGGCCGAAGGCATGTACTACAAGGATGTCGACGGCCGCAGCATCCTCGATGGCACCGCCGGGCTGTGGTGCGTGCCGTGCGGCCACGCGCAGCCGAAGATCGTCGCCGCCGTGCGCGAGATGGTCGGCCAGCTCGATTTCGCGCCGACCTTCCAGATGGGCCACCCGGCCGCCTTCGACCTGGCCGAAAAGCTGATGGAGTACACCAACCATCGCTACGGCCATGTGTTCTATACCAACTCCGGTTCCGAAGCGGTGGATACCGCGCTGAAGATCGCGCTGGCGTATCACAAGGCGCGCGGTGAGGCGAGCCGCACACGCTTCATCGGCCGCGAGCGCGGTTATCACGGCGTCGGCTTCGGCGGCATTTCGGTCGGCGGCATCGCCGGCAACCGCAAGCCGTATGGCGTGCTGCTGCCGGGCGTCGACCATCTGCCGCACACGCACAACCTGGAGAAGAATGCCTACACGCGCGGCGAGCCTGAACACGGCGCCGACCTGGCCGATGAACTGGAACGCATCGTCGCGCTGCACGATGCGTCCACCATCGCGGCGGTGATCGTCGAGCCGGTGGCCGGATCGACCGGCGTGCTGATACCGCCGAAGGGCTACCTGAAACGCCTGCGCGAGTTGTGCAGCAAGCATGGCATCCTGCTGATCTTCGACGAGGTGATCACCGGCTTTGGCCGGCTGACCACGCCGTTTGCCGGCGACTACTTCGACGTCGAGCCGGACATGATGACCACCGCCAAGGGCCTCACCAACGGCACCATTCCCATGGGCGCGGTGTTCAGCAAGAAGCATATACACGATGCCTTCATGGACGCGCCGGCGGGCATTGAGCTGTTCCACGGCTATACCTATTCGGGCCACCCGGTGGCGTGCGCCGCCTCGCTGGCCACGCTGGAAGTGTTCAGGGAGCAGAACATCCTCGAACACGCTGCGGGCATGGCCGACTACTGGGCCGACGCGGTGCACTCGCTGAAGGGACTGCCGCACGTGATCGACATCCGCACCATCGGCCTGATCGCCGGCATCGAGCTGGCGCCGATCGCCGGCAAGCCGGGCGCGCGCGCGTTTGCCGCGTTCAAGCAGGCCTTTGCCGACGGCATTCTGATCCGCGTTACCGGCGACATCATCGCCCTGTCGCCGCCGCTGGTGCTGGAGAAAAAACATATCGACGAATTGTTTGGAAAGCTGAGGGAAGTGCTTAAAAATCTAAACTAACCCCGTCGTCCCCGCGCAGGCGGGGACCCATGCCGAGCATATTCAGCATGGACTCCCGCCTGCGCGGGAGCGACGACTAACAGGAGACAACCATGCTGGTCGGCGTCCCAAAAGAGATCAAGAACCAGGAGTCCCGTGTTGGCCTTACCCCGGCCAGTGTCAAGGAACTCGTTTTGCGTGGCCATCAAGTGCTGGTACAACAGAACGCCGGCGCGGCCATCGGCCTGACGGACGCGATGTACGAAGCATCCGGCGCCACCATCGTGGCCGACGCGGCGGAAATCTTCCACCGCGCCGAAATGATCGTGAAAGTGAAAGAACCACAGCCGCAGGAATGCGCCATGCTGCGCGAAGGGCAGATCCTGTACACCTATCTGCACCTGGCGCCGGACCCGGAGCAGACCAGGGCGCTGGTGAAGTCGGGCGCGGTGTGCATCGCCTACGAAACCATCACCGGCGCCAACGGCGGCCTGCCGCTGCTGGCGCCGATGAGCGAGGTGGCGGGGCGCATGTCGATCCAGGCCGGCGCCGCGCACCTGGAGAAATCCAAGGGCGGCATGGGGCTGTTGCTGGGCGGCGTGCCGGGCGTGGCGCCGGGGCATATCGCCATCATCGGCGCCGGCGTGGTCGGCACCAATGCCTTGCAGATGGCGGTCGGCATCGGCGCCCGCGTGACCATCCTCGACAAGAACGTGGACCGCCTGCGCCAGCTGGACCTCGTGTACGGCAACCGCGTCGCCACCTTGTACTCGAATGCGCAGTCGATCGAGGAGGCGGTGCTGGACGCTGACCTGGTGATCGGCGGCGTGCTGGTGCCCGGCGCGGCGGCGCCCAAGCTGGTCACCAGCGCCATGATCGCACGCATGAAGCAGGGCGCGGTGGTGGTGGATGTGGCGATTGACCAGGGCGGATGCTTCGAAACGTCGCACGCCACCACGCACGAGCAGCCAACGTATGTGGTGGACGGCGTGGTGCACTACTGCGTGGCCAACATGCCGGGCGCGGTGGCGCGCACCTCGACCTTCGCCTTGAACAACGCAACGATAGGCCATGCGCTGGCGCTGGCCGACCAGGGCTGGAAAAAGCGCTGAAAGCCAATCCGCACCTGAAGAATGGTTTGAATGTCTGCCGGGGCAAGATCACCTACGAAGCGGTGGCCCGCGACCTTGGCTATCACTATGTAGACGCGGACAGCCTGCTGGGCTAAGCCGCATATTTGAAAGAGCACCATGGATACCATCACCCATTACATCAACGGCGTTAGCGTCGATACGCAAAGCGGCCGCCATGCAGAAGTGTTCAATCCCGCAATGGGCGAGCCGGTTGCCCGGGTGGCGCTGGGCACGGCGGAGGAAGTCGACGCCGCCGTGCAAGCTGCCGGGAAAGCATTTCCTGCGTGGTCCGCGACGCCGCCGCTGACGCGCGCGCGTGTGCTGTTCAAGTACCTGCAACTGTGCCAGCAGCACACCGACGAATTCGCGGCCATGGTCACGCGCGAGCATGGCAAGACCTTCGCCGATGCGCAGGGCGAGGTGGCGCGCGGCATCGAGATGGTGGAGTTCGCGGTGGGCATTCCGCAGATGCTGAAGGGCGAGTTCACCGACCAGATTTCGCGCGGCATCGACGCGTGGTCGATGCGCCAGCCGCTTGGCGTGGTGGCCGGCATCACGCCGTTCAACTTCCCGGTGATGGTGCCGATGTGGATGTTCCCGGTGGCGCTGGCGTGCGGGAATACCTTTGTGCTGAAGCCATCCGAGCGCGATCCTTCGGCGTCGCTGCTGCATGCGCGCCTGCTGAAGGAGGCCGGCCTGCCGGACGGCGTGTTCAACGTGGTGCAGGGCGATAAGGTGACGGTGGATGCGCTGCTCGATCATCCGCTGGTGCAGGCGGTGAGCTTTGTCGGCTCGACACCGATTGCGGAGTACATCTACTCGCGTGGCTGCGCTGCGGGCAAGCGCGTGCAGGCATTGGGCGGCGCCAAAAATCATATGGTGGTGATGCCGGATGCGGATATCGATATGACGGTCGATGCGCTGATGGGCGCAGCGTATGGTTCCGCCGGTGAGCGGTGCATGGCGATCTCCGTGGTGGTGGCCGTCGGCGACGCGGGCGACAAGATTGTCGATGCACTGGCAACGCGCACCGCTGCACTGAAAGTGCGCGACGGCATGGCGGCGGATGCCGAAATGGGGCCGGTGGTGTCCCTGGCCGCCAAGCAGCGCATCGAGCGCCTGATTGGCGAAGGCGTGGAGCAGGGCGCGAAGCTGGTGGTCGATGGCCGCAATTTCAAAGTGCCTGAACGCGAGAACGGTTTCTTCATCGGCGGGACTTTGTTCGATCACGTTACACCGGATATGACGATCTACAAGGAGGAGATTTTCGGGCCGGTGCTGTGCATGCTGCGCGCGCCGGATGTCGGCAGCGCGGTGGAGCTGATTAATCGCAATGAGTACGGTAACGGCGTGGCGATCTATACGCGCGACGGTGGCGTGGCGCGCGAGTTCGTGCGGCAGATTCAGGTCGGCATGGTGGGCGTGAACGTGCCGCTGCCGGTGCCGATGGCGTTTAATAGTTTTGGCGGTTGGAAGCGCAGCCTGTTCGGCGATCATCATGCCTATGGTCCGGAAGGCGTGCGCTTTTATACGCGCCATAAGGCAGTGATGCAGCGATGGCCGAATACGGCGAGCGCTGGCGCGGAATTTGCATTCCCTCAGATGAAGTAGTAAGCCGCACCTCGTCATTCCCGCGCAGGCGGGAATCCATACGCAGCATAGGTTCCCGCCTTCGCGGGAACGACGGTCACCTCAGCACATGCCAGGAATTGATCATGATCGAATCACTCAGCTACATGCCCAAGCCCAAGGAGAACAACGAAACCTTGGCAAAACACTTCACCGATCTGGCGCCGCCCCTCAATGCGCGCCAGGCCGCGATTGAAGCTTCGCGCTGCCTGTATTGCTACGATGCGCCGTGCACGCGCATCTGCCCTTCGGACATCGACGTGGCGAGCTTCATCCGCAATATCCACGAAGAGAACATCAACGGCGCCGCCGTCGGCATCCTGAAAAAGAACATCCTTGGCGGCAGCTGCGCGCGTCTGCCCGACCGAAATCCTGTGCGAGGACGCCTGTGTGCGCAACCACGATGCCGAAGGGCAGCCGGTGAAGATCGGCCTGCTGCAGCGCTACGCCATCGACAACATGAAGTTGGATGCGCACCCGTTCACGCGCGGCCCATCGACCGGCAAGAAAATCGCGGTGGTCGGCGCCGGTCCCGCCGGCCTGTCGTGCGCGCACCGGCTGGCGATGCTGGGCAACGAGGTGGTGATCTACGAGGCCAGGGAAAAGCCGGGCGGCCTGAATGAATACGGCATCGCCAGGTACAAGCTGACTGATAACTTCGCGCAGAAGGAAGTCGATTTCCTCTTGCAGATCGGCGGCATCACCATCCGGCATGGCCAGGCGCTCGGCGTCAACGTGCAGTTGCGCGACCTGCACACCAACTACGACGCCGTGTTCCTCGGTCTTGGCCTCGGCGCCAGCAGGCAGCTTGGCCTGACTGGCGAGGACGCGCCGGGGTTGCTGGCAGCCGTCGACTATATCGCCGCGCTGCGCCAGGCGGACGACCTGGGTCGCCTGCCGGTGCCAACGCGCGCCATCGTCATCGGCGCCGGCAATACCGCCATCGACATGGCGGTGCAGATCCAGCGGCTCGGCGCGGAGGAGGTCACGCTGGTCTACCGTCGCGGCTTCGAGGCGATGAGCGCCACCGGACATGAACAGCACATCGCCAGGGAAAACCAGGTGCGCATGCGCACCTGGGCGCAGCCGCAGCAGGTTCTGCTGGATGCGCAAGGCCGGGTGCAGGGCATGCGCTTCGAGAAGACGGCGCTGGTCAACGGCCGGCTGGCGGGCAGCGGCGAGACTTTCGACATCGCCGCCGACGCCATCTTCAAGGCCATCGGTCAGGGCATGGAGGAGGGCAGCATCAGCGACCCGCTGGCGAAAACGCTGAAGCGCGACGGCGACAAAATCTACGTCGACGAGCAATTCCGCACGGTCCTGCCGCGCATCTATGCCGGCGGCGACTGCGTGGCGCCGGGGCAGGACCTGACGGTGCAGGCGGTCCAACATGGCAAGCTGGCGGCACACGCCATCCATCACGACATCAATGGCCTGAAGGAGGCTGCATAATGGCTGACCTGAGCGTAGAATTCTGCGGCATCAAATCCATCAATCCATTCTGGCTGGCCTCCGCGCCGCCGACGGACAAGGCCTACAACGTGGTGCGCGCATTCGAAGCCGGATGGGGCGGCGTGGTGTGGAAGACGCTGGGCGAAGATCCCGCCGCCGTCAACGTGTCGTCGCGCTACTCCGCGCACTACGGCAAGAACCGCGAAGTCCTCGGCTTCAACAACATCGAACTGATTACCGACCGTTCGCTGGAACTGAACCTGCAGGAAATCACGCAGGTGAAGAAGGACTGGCCGGACCGCGTAATCATCGTCTCGCTGATGCTGCCTTGCGAGGAGCGCCTGTGGGCCGACATCCTGCCCAAGGTGGAAGCCACCGGCGCCGATGGCATCGAACTCAATTTCGGCTGCCCGCACGGCATGCCGGAGCGCGGCATGGGCGCGGCGGTGGGGCAGGTGCCCGAGTACGTGGAGATGGTCACGCGCTGGTGCAAGCAGAATACCCGGTTGCCGGTGATCGTCAAGCTCACGCCCAACATCACCGACGTGCGCGCACCGGCGCGCGCCGCCAGGGCGGGCGGCGCGGACGCCGTTTCGCTGATTAACACCATCAACTCGATCACCCATCTGGACCTGGACCAGATGGTGGCGTACCCGATCGTCGGCGGCGCCAGCACCACGGCGGCTATTGCGGCTCCGCCGTGAAGCCGATCGCGCTGAACATGGTGGCCGAGATCGCGCGCGATCCGCAGACGGCGGGTTTGCCGATTTCCGGCATCGGCGGCATCGGCAACTGGCGCGACGCGGCTGAATTCATCGCGCTCGGCGCAGGCTGCGTGCAGGTGTGCACGGCGGCGATGCTGCACGGCTTCCGCATCGTCGAAGAGATGAAGGACGGCTTGTCGCGCTGGATGGACCAGAAGGGCTACACCAGCATCGCGCAATTCTCCGGCAAGGCCGTGCCGAATACGACCGACTGGAAATACCTGAACATGAACTATCAGGTCATCGCCCAGATCAACCAGGAAGACTGCATCAAGTGCGGCCGCTGTTACGTGGCGTGCGAGGACACGTCGCACCAGTCGATCAATCAGCTGATCGACGCGGCCACCGGCGCGCGCACCTATGAAGTCAAGCGCGAAGAGTGCGTTGGGTGTAACCTGTGCGAGATCACCTGTCCGGTGCAGGGCTGCATTACCATGGTGCCGCAGGATACCGGCAAGCCATACATGAACTGGACGCAGGACCCGCGCAATCCGCGCGCGGAGCAGGTGAAGGTCGAACAAGCCGCGTAGGTATGGAACTTGCAACCAAGCAGGGATGAGCACCTATTGGAGAACGCCTTGAGCATAGAACCATCTGGCAGCACGCAACTCTGGAACGAAGACCTCGCGCCGACCACGGCGGCACAGCGCACCTGGCGCTGGTATCACTTCTCCGCGCTGTGGGTTGGCATGGTGATGTGCATTCCGGCCTACACCCTGTCCGCCAGCCTGATCGAGGGCGGCATGTCCGGCTACCAGGCGGTGCTGACGGTGTTCCTGGCGAATGCGATCGTGCTGCTGCCGATGCTGCTGATCGGCCACGCCGGCACCAAGTACGGCATTCCATATGCGGTGCTGGCGCGCGCCTCGTTCGGCACCTCGGGCGCAAAGCTGCCGGCGCTGATGCGCGCGATCGTGGCCTGCGGCTGGTACGGCATCCAGACCTGGTTCGGCGGCCAGATGATCTACACGCTGCTGGGCGTGATGATGGGGGGCGATGTCGGCGGCGAGAAGATCGCGGGGCTGGGCATCAACGGCGGCCAGCTGCTTTGCTTCCTGGCTTTCTGGGCGATCCAGTTCTACTACATCGTGCACGGCATGGAGTCGATCCGCAAGCTGGAAACCTACACGGCGCCGCTGAAGATCGCCATCTGCTTCGTGCTGCTTGGCTGGGTGCACAGCAAGGCCGGCGGCTTCGGCGACCTGCTGTCGGCGCCATCGCAGTTCGTCGAAGGCGGCAGGAAGGCAGGCCAGTTCTGGTCCGTGTTCTGGCCCTCGCTGACGGCGATGGTGGGCTTCTGGGCGACGCTGGCGCTGAACATTCCGGATTTTACGCGCTTCGCCAAAACCCAGCGCGACCAGGTGATCGGTCAGAGCGTCGGCCTGCCCGTGCCTATGGGGCTGCTGGCGGCGATGGCGGTGATCGTGACATCGGCCACGGTGGTCTTGTACGGCAAGGCGATCTGGGACCCGGTGGACCTGGCCAGCCGCATGACCGGCGTGGCGGTGCTGGTGGCCTTGCTGATCCTGTTGATCGATACGGTGTCGGTGAATCTGGCGGCCAACCTGGTGGGGCCGGCGTATGACTTTTCGGCGCTGTCGCCGCGGCGCATCAGCTACAGGACCGGCGGCTACATCACGGCGGCCATCGCCATCCTGATGATGCCGTGGAAGATACTCGAATCCACGCAGGGCTATATCTTCACCTGGCTGATCGGCTATTCGGCGCTGCTCGGCCCCATCGCCGGCGTGCTGATTGTGGATTACTACCTGGTGCGCAAGACGCAGCTCGACGTCGGCCAGCTGTATCGCGAGGACGGCCAGTATTCATACCGCAATGGCTGGAACGTGGCGGCCATCCTGGCGTTTGTGGTCGGCGTTCTGCCCAATATTCCGGGCTTTCTCAATGCCGCGTTTCCGGCGGCTTTCCCGGATGTGCCGGAAACGTTTAAAACGATTTATACCTATGCATGGTTCGTCGGTGTCGCCATTTCCGCCGTGGTGTATGGGCTTGCAATGAAAGGGAGGGGCAGCGAATGAAAACCATCATCCGAGGCGGTACGGTCGTCAATGCCGACCGCGCATTCCGCGCAGACGTACTGTGCGACGGCGACAAGATCGTCGCAGTCGGCGAGAACCTGGAAGTGCCGCCGGGCGCCAAGACCATCGACGCCGGCGGCCAGTACGTGATGCCGGGCGGGATAGATCCGCACACGCATATGAACCTGCCGTTCATGGGCACGGTAACGCAGGACGACTTCTACACCGGCACCGCCGCCGGCCTGGCTGGCGGCACCACCACCATCATCGACTTTGTGATTCCGGCGCCGCAGCAGAACCTGATCGAGGCCTATCAGCAGTGGCGCGGCTGGGCGAAGAAGTCTGCCGGCGACTATACCTTCCACGTGGCGATTACGTGGTGGGACGAGTCGGTGCACCGCGACATGGGCATCCTGGTCAAGGACCATGGCGTCAACAGCTTCAAGCACTTCATGGCGTACAAGAACGCCATCATGGCCGATGACGAGACGCTGGTGAAGAGCTTCCGCCGTTGCCTGGAACTGGGTGCGATGCCGACGGTGCATGCGGAGAACGGCGAGCTGGTTTATCAGTTGCAGCAGGATTTGCTGAAGCGCGGTCTGACCGGCCCAAGTTCGCATCCGCTGTCGCGCCCCCGGAGGTGGAAGCGGAAGCGGCCAACCGCGCCATTGCGATTGCCAATGTGTTGAATACGCCCGTGTATATCGTCCACGTCTCGTGCGCCGAGTCGCTGGAGGCGATCGTGCGGGCGCGCGCGCATGGCCAGCGGGTGTACGGCGAAGCGCTGGCGGGCCACCTGGTGATCGACGATAGCGTGTACCAGAGCGATGACCTGGAATTCGCGGCGGGCCATGTGATGAGTCCTCCGTTCCGCGGCAAGCACCATCAGAAAGCGCTGTGGCAAGGGCTGCAAGGCGGGAACCTGCATACGACGGCGACCGACCACTGCACCTTCTGCGCCGAACAGAAAGCGGCCGGCAAGGACGATTTCACCAGGATCCCCAACGGCTGCGGCGGCGTCGAAGACCGCATGTCGGTGATCTGGGACGCCGGCGTGAATACCGGCTTGCTGACGCCATCGGAGTTTGTCAAGGTCACCTCCACCAATACGGCGCAGATCTTCAACATCTATCCGCGCAAGGGCGTGATTGCTCCCGGCGCCGACGCCGACGTGGTGGTGTGGGACCCTGAGGCGACCCGCACCATCTCGGCGCTGACGCAGTTCGCCAAGGGCGGCTTCAATGTGTTCGAGGGCCGCACCGTGCGCGGCATCCCGAGTACCACGCTGTCGGCCGGTAACGTTGTGTTCCATCGCGGCGTGCTGATGGCCGTGGAGGGCGCGGGCCGTTATATCAACCGTCCGGCATTCAAGGCCACAGCCGCGCGCTGACGTCATTCCCGCGCAGGCGGGAATCCATGCGTAGCGGGCAATCACACGACCTATGGATTCCCGCCTGCGCGGGAATGACGGCGGGAGAGGAGAAAGTCATGAGCAATACCCGAATCAACGGTGACCGCCTGTGGGCGTCTTTGATGGAACTGGCAAAGATCGGCGCGACCGAGAAGGGCGGCGTCAAGCGCCTGGCGCTGACGGACCTGGACAAGCAGGGCCGCGACCTGGTGGTCGGCTGGGGCAGGGAGGCCGGCCTGGCGATCACCATCGACCAGATAGGCAACGTCTTCATGCGCCGCGATGGCGCCAACAACGCGCTGCCGCCGGTAATGACCGGCAGCCATATCGACACCCAGCCGACCGGCGGCAAGTTCGACGGCAACTACGGCGTGCTGGCCGGGCTTGAGGTGGTGCGGACGCTGAACGACTTGAAAATCAAGACCGAGGCGCCGATCGAAGTCGCTTTCTGGACCAACGAGGAAGGCTCGCGCTTTGTACCGGTGATGATGGGTTCCGGCGTGTTCTGCGGCGCCTTCTCGCTGGAGACGGCCTACGCGGCGCGCGATGTCGATGGCAAGTCGGTCGGCGAGGAATTGGAACGCATCGGCTACAAGGGCACGCAGGTGCCGGGCGATCACCCCATCGGCGCCTACTTCGAGACGCACATCGAGCAAGGACCGGTGCTGGAGGATGCCGACAAGGTTATCGGCGTGGTGCCTGCGGTGATGGGCCTGTCGTGGTACGACTGCGTGGTCAGCGGCATGGAGGCGCATGCCGGGCCGACGCCTATGCATCTGCGCAAGGATGCCTTGCAGGTCTCCACGCGCATCATGCAGGAGGTGGTGGCGATCGCCAACCGCTATCCGCCGTATGGCCGCGGCACGGTCGGCATGGTTCAGGTCTTCCCCAACAGCCGCAACGTGATTCCGGGCGAGGTGAAATTCAGCATCGACCTGCGCAACGTGAATGATGAACTGCTCAACACCATGCACGAAGAAATGCTGGCCTTCATCGACAGGACGCGCGGCGAGACGGGATTGAAGATTTCGATCGAACGCGTCTCGTACTACCCGCCATGCCCGTTCCATCCTGAGTGCGTGGACGCGGTGCGCAGCGCCACGGCCAGGCTGGGTTACTCGACCATGGATGTCGTCTCCGGCGCAGGCCATGACGCCATCTACGCCGCCCGCCTGGCGCCGTCCGGCATGATCTTCGTGCCATGCAAGGATGGCATCAGCCACAACGAGATTGAAGACGCCAGGCCGGAGCACCTGGAAGCTGGCTGCAATGTGCTGCTGCACGCGATGCTGGAGCGCGCACGCGTGGTTTGACCGGCAGCCGGGGGCGGTGCATACTGCACCGCATGCACACCGATCCCCAGCAAGCCTACCTTGAAGCCAATGAACGAATGGCCGCCGGCGATTACGCCGGCGCCGAGGATTGCTATCTGCAAGCGCTGGACTTGCAGCCATGGCATGCGGCGGCGCGCGCCAACCTGGGTTATCTGAAGGAGCTGCAGGGCGCTGCGGCGGAGGCGGAATTCCATTATCGGCAGGCGCTGGCGCTGATGCCGGATCACGCGCAGCTGCATCAGAATCTCGGCGTCTTGCTGCTGAAGGAAAAGCGCTTTGCCGAATCGGAGGCGGCGATGCGGGCGGCGGTGGAGTGCAGCCCCGATTCCGCTTCCGCCTGGGGACAGCTGGGCGTACTGCTGGCGTGCATGCAGCGCGAACCGCAGGCCGAGGCTTGCTACCGGCAGGCCCTGGCGCTGGAGCCTGAACATGCGCGCAGCCAGTTCAATCTCAGTTACCTGCTGCTGCGGCAGGGGCGCTTTGACGAAGGCTGGCGCATGCTGGATGCGCGCTGGCTGTTCGACCAGACGCCGTTGTCCTTCGCTTGTCCGTTCTGGGATGGCGAGCCGTTGACCGGCAAGGCCATTGTGATCGCGCTGGAGGCGGGGCATGGCGACATGATCCACTTCGTTCGCTATGCGCCGCTGCTCAAGGCGCGTGGGGCGGCACGCGTTGATGTGGTGTGCCAGCCTGCCTTGCGACCTTTGCTGGCCACGCTGGCCGGCGTGGATCGGGTGTATGCGGCGGACGATCCGTTGCCCGATGACTGGGATTACTGGACGCGCGCAATGCGCCTGCCTGGATTGTCCGGGACTGATCTGGCGACGATACCCGCCGCTGTGCCATACCTGCGCGCGCAGCCGGAGCGCGTGGACCATTGGCGCGGCAAGCTGCCGCAGGAGGGCTTGCGCGTCGGGCTGGCGTGGCGCGGCAATCCGAATTTCGAAAACGATGCCGACCGTTCGCTGCCGTCGCTGATGACGCTTGCGCCACTGGCTGCCGTGCCGGCCCATTTCGTCAGCCTGCAAAAGGGCCCCGGCGAGGAAGAAGCCTGGTCGCCGCCGGCCGGCATGGAGCTGCACGCCGTCGGCGCGCAGCTCGCAGACTTCGCGGAGACGGCGACCGTCATCGCCAATCTCGACCTGGTAATCAGCGTCGATTCGGCGGTCGCGCATCTGGCTGGCGCGATGGGCAAGCCTTGCTGGCTGCTGCTGCCCGACTATCGCTGCGACTGGCGCTGGATGACGGAGCGCGACGATACGCCGTGGTATCCGTTCACGCGCCTGTTCCGCCAGCCGCGCGAGGGCGGCTGGGCGCCGCTAGTGGCCGAGGTGGCGGTGGCGCTGGCCCAGCTTGCGCCGGCTCAGGCGCGGTAGCCGCGCAGGAAATCGAGCAGCACGCGGGCGGCGATGTCGGCGTCGTCGGCGGTCATGGTTTCCAGCGGATTGTGGCTGATGCCGCCGTTGCCGCAGCGGGTGAACAGCATGGCGACATCGGTGATGGCGGCCATCGCCATGGCGTCGTGGCCTGCGCCGGACAGCAGCTCGAAGCGCGGCAGGCCGGCGCGCTCGGTGGCGTCGCCGAGCTGCCGCATCAGGCGCGGTGCGCATGGCGCTGCGCTGGCGTTGAGCAGCGGTTGCAGCGCGAATTCAACCTGGCGGCGCGCGCAGATGGCGGCGATGCCGTCCAATACATCCGTGACCGCGGCCAGCCGCACAGCATCGTCGGCGGCGCGGATATCGAGCGAGAGCTTGCAGGCGCCGGGAATCACATTGACAGAGCCGTCCGGCACATGCAATTGTCCGACCGTGCCGACCAGCGACGCGGCCTGTGCGCAGCGCTGTTCGACCAGCAGCACGATCTCCGCCGCCGCCGTTGCCGCGTCCTTGCGCATCGTCATTGGCGTGGTGCCGGCGTGGCTGGCGAGGCCGGTCAGCTCGACCAGATAGCGCGAGCTGCCGGCGATGGCGGTGACCACGCCCAGCGGCAGGTCGCGTTCCAGCAGCACCGGCCCTTGTTCGATATGGACTTCCACGAAGCCGAGCAGGCTGGCCGGGGCGCGGGCGGTGGCGGGGATGCGTGCGACATCATGGCCGGCGGCCAGCAGCGCCTCGCGCATGCTGACGCCATCGGCGTCGGTCTGGTCCAGCAGCGACAGGTCGAAGCGGCCGGTGATGGCGGTGCTGCCCAGGAAGGTGCTCTTGAAACGCACGCCTTCCTCTTCCGCAAAGCCGACCACTTCAAGGTGGAAGGGCAGCTTTTCGCCGCGCGCGTGCAGGTGGCGCACGATGGCGATCGGCAGCAGGATACCGAGGCGGCCGTCGTACTTGCCGCCGTTGCGCACGGTGTCGTAGTGGGAGCCGGTCATCAGCGTTTTGGCGCCCGGCGCGTCCGAGCGGTAGACGCCAACCACGTTGCCGACAGCGTCGATGTGCGCGTCCATGCCGGCGGCGCGCATCCAGTCCAGCAGCTGCGCGGCGGTCTGGCGGTGGGCGGGCGTCATGTAGGCACAGGTGAGCGCGGTGTCGTCGTCGCTCCACGCGGCCAGCTCCTCGCTCCATTGCATGATGGCGGGGCCGAACTCCAGCTGCACGGCCAGCAGGTCGTTCAGGCGTATCTCGGCGATGCGCTTGATCTGACGCAGGCATTCGGCGATTTCGTCGGCGCGCTGGTTCTTCAGCCGGCGCGCAAAGGCATCAATGACGGCGTGTCGCGTGAGTCCCTGCCCGGTCGGGCCTTTGACGGCCAGGATGAAGGGGAAGCCGAATCTGGCGTTGTAGTCCGCGTTCAGCTGGTGCAGCGTGGCGAATTCCGTGGGGCTGCACAGGTGCAGGCCGGACCTGGCTTGCTCGCTGGTCGATTCGGCGGTCAGTTGTCCGGCCACGGCGGCCTTGCCGGCCAGTTCCGGGTGGGCGCGGATCAGGCCCAGTTGCTCGTCCGGCGTGGCGGCGCCGACCACTTCCTGCAAGGCCAGCTTCAGGGCGGTGACGCTGGCGAACGGTCGCTGCGATGCGGCCCGCTCGGGTATCCATGGCGAGTGCTCGTAGATGCCGCGCAGGCGTTCGACGAAGGTGGCCGTGTCGCATTGGTTGAGGTCTGTGAGTGTCGTCATCATGGACTCCATCATAACGCCTCAACATCGCTACGATATATGCGCCATGCGGTACGGCTTATACGTGCGCGTTGAGATCAGGTTAGCGCGGCTGCCGCTGCCGCGACCTGCTCGCGCAGCCACTTGTGTTCCGGCGCCTGGTGCACGCGCTGATGCCACAGCTGGTAGAAGCGCATGGCCGGGAACTGCACCGGAACGGCGAATCTCTTCAATCCCATCTGCTTTTCGTAGTGGCGCACGAACTGGCTGCCGGTGGTCAGCACCAGGTCCGTTTGCGCCAGCATGTTCGGGATCAGGCCGAAGTAGGCCGACTCCACCACCACGTTGCGCTGCAGGCCCTGGCGTTCAAGGTAATCGTCGATGACGCCGAGGTAGCCGGGCAGGATCTGCGTCGGCGCCACGTGCGGCAGCGTGAGGTAGTCCTCCATCGTCATCTTGTCGCTGTCGGTGCGCAGCGCATACGGGCAGTTGGCGCGCATCACGCAGACGATCGGGTCCTCGAACAGCTTGGACATGTGCAGGTGCTCGGGCGGCTCGTCCCAGTTGGCGATGACCAGGTCCATGCCGCCGTCCGACAGCAGCCGCACATAGTCCACGCCCGCGCCGAGGCTGTGAATCTTGATGCGGCTGTTGGGTGAGCTGCGCCGCAACAGGGCGACCAGATTCGGCAGGAACTGGCTGTCCAGGTAATCCGGCGCGGCGACATGGAAGGTGCGCGCTTCCTCCTGTGGCACGAAAGCTGCCTTCTTGAGAAAAAGGTTCTCGGTTTCGTCGAGAATGCGCTTTGCTGGTGCAAGCAGGCTTTCACCATGCTGGGTCGGCACCATGCCGCGTGCGCCACGCACCAAAAGAGGATCGCCGGTCAACTCGCGCAGCTTGCGCAGCGAGGCGGAAATCGAGGGCTGCGGCTGATTCAGTTTCAGCGCGACGCGGGAGACGTTTTTCTCTACCAGCAGCAGGTAGAGGATGCGGATCAGGTGGAGGTCCAGGTGTTGCGGCAAAGCGGACATGGGTTTGTTCTGTTTATACGGAGATGGATATGTTTAATATACTCTAATGTTCATGTGGCAGGAATCAAATCCGTTTATCTTCTGTAAATTAGTCACATTCTGGACCTCTTAAACTACATGGATTACCTGATCCCCTATGGCCTGGAATGGGCTAACCTGCTGGTCCGCTGGCTGCATATCATTACCGGCATCGCCTGGATAGGCGCGTCGTTCTACTTCGTCTGGCTGGACAATTCCATCCGCCCGCCGGCGCCCGGTTCCGAGCTGGCAAAGAAAGGCGTGTCCGGCGAATTGTGGGCGGTGCACGGCGGTGGTTTCTACAATCCGCAAAAGTACCTGGTGGCGCCGGCAGAGCTGCCGAAGGAACTGCACTGGTTTAAGTGGGAGGCATATTCCACCTGGCTGTCCGGCATTGCGCTGCTGACCATCGCCTACTACTTCAACGCGCAGGCGATGATGGTCGACAAGCAGGTGGCCGATATCAGCAGCCTGCAGGCGGTGGGCGTCGGCATCGGTACGCTGGTGGTCGGCTGGACTGTATATGATTTGCTGTGCCGTTCGCCGCTGGGCAAGCATGAGCTGTGGTTCGGCGTGGTGGTCTTCTGCCTGATCGTGGCGGCGGCGTATGGGCTGACGCATGTGCTGAGCGGGCGCGCGGCGTATATCCATGTGGGAGCGCTGATCGGCACCATCATGGTCGGCAATGTGCTGATGCTGATTATTCCCGGCCAGCGCAAGATGGTGGAGGCCATGTCGGCCGGCCGCATGCCGGACCCGGTACACGGACAGAAAGCCAAGCAGCGCAGCGTCCACAATAACTACTTCACCCTGCCGGTGCTGTTCATCATGATCAGCAACCACTACGCGATGACTTACCGGCACGAGCATGCGTGGCTGGTGCTGGCGTTCATCATGGCGGCGGGCGTGTTTATCCGCCATTTCTTCAACCTGCGCCACAAGGGCCGCGTGGAGTGGCGCTACCCGGCCATCGGCGTGGCGCTGCTGGCCGGCGTGGCGGTGGCGATCGCGCCGGCGCGCCCGGTGGCGGTTGCCGCGGCGGCCGCGCCGGGCTTCGCCGAGATCAAGGCGGTGATTGACGCGCGCTGCCTGTCGTGCCACGCCGCGCAGCCGACGCAGCCCGGCTTTGCGGCCGCACCGCTTGGCGTGGCGTTCGACACCGCCGCCGAGATCCATCAGAATGCGGAGAAGATCTACAAGCAGGTGGTGCAGACCAGGGCGATGCCGCTGGCTAACCTGACCAATATGACCGATGCCGAGCGGGCGCGGATCGCCGCCTGGTACGAGGCCGGCGCCAAATGAAGGAACAAGCGATGAGCAAGCAAAAACTGGCCGCGTGGATCGACGCCCATTTCGACGAGGAGGTCGGCCTGTTGCAGCAGCTGCTGCGCGTGCCGACCGATACGCCGCCCGGCAATAACGCGCCGCATGCGGATATGGTGGCCGATCTGGTCAAGGCTTACGGCTGGAGCGCCGAAAAGCATGCGGTGCCCGGCCAGGTGGTGCGCGATTACGGCATGGAGAGCATCACCAACCTGATCGTGCGGCGGCCGTATGGCGCCGGCGGCCCGACCGTGGCGCTGAACGCACATGGCGACGTGGTGCCGCCCGGAGACAACTGGACCTATCCGCCGTATGGCGGCGTGGTGGCGGATGGCTTTATCTATGGCCGCGCGGCGGCGGTGTCCAAGTGCGACTTCGCCACTTACATCTTCGCCGTGCGCGCGCTGGAAGCGCTGGGCGCGCCGCTGAAGGGCGGGCTGGAACTGCACTTCACCTACGACGAGGAATTCGGCGGCTTGCTGGGGCCGGGCTGGCTGCTGGAACAGAAGCTGACCAGGCCAGATTATGTGATTGCGGCCGGCTTCAGCTACAACATCATCACCGCGCACAACGCCTGCCTGCAACTGGAGATCACCGTGCATGGCAAGTCCGGCCATGGGGCGATGCCGGAGACAGGGCACGATGCGCTGCAGGCCGCGGCGCGCATCCTGAACGCCATCTACGGCCAGCTGCCGGAACTGAAGAAGATCAAGTCGAAGATCGCCGGCATCGACTCGCCGACCATGCTGGTGGGCCGCATCGACGGCGGCACCAACACCAACGTGGTGCCGGGCAAAGTGGTGATGAAGATGGACCGCCGCATGATACCGGAGGAGGACCCGGTGGAGGTGGAGGCGCAGGTGCGCGCGCTGATTGAAAACGCGGTGCAGGGCGTGCCCGGCATCACGCTGGAAATCAGGCGCCTGCTGCTGTCGCACGCGCTGCGCGAGCGTCCCGGCACGGAGCAGCTGGTGGCCAGCATCCAGCAGAATGCCGAGGTCTTCATCGGCGAGAAAATCCCGGCGCAGGGCACGCCGTTGTATGCGGACGCGCGCCTGTACGGCGAGCATGGCATCCCGGCGGTGCTGTATGGCGCCGGCCCGCGCACGGTGCCGGAATCGAATGCCAAGAAGGCCGATGAACGTCTCAATCTCGATGACCTGCGCAAGGCGACGAAGGTGGTAGCATGTACGCTATTCGATTTCCTTGGGGAGTGAGATGTTTGCTAAAAAAATGATGGCCGGCTGGGGCGACATGGACTTCAACAGCCATATGCGCAATACCGCTTTCCTCGATAAAGCAGGCGATGTGCGCATGCTGTTCCTGTCGGAGCACGGCTTCCCCATGAGTGAATTCATGCGGCTGAAAATCGGCCCGGTGGTGATGAAGGACGAAATCGCCTACGTCAAGGAGGTGCTGCTGCTGGAGGAGATCACGGTGACGCTGTCGCTGGCAGGGCTGGCCGACGACGGCAGCCGCTGGATACTGCGTTCGGACATCGTGCGTCCGGACGGCAAGCTGGCCGCGCGCGTCAACAGCACCGGCGGCTGGCTGGACCTGACGGAGCGCAAGCTGATCGCGCCGCCGGCGGCGCTGATGGCGACCTGGCAGTCGCTGGTCAAGACCGACGACTTCCAGGAGCTGCCGTCCAGCGTCAAGGCGAAGTAAAGTAGCGCTTGCGCAGTTCCCCCTTCAGCCCCCGCGCGTGCAGGCGGCTGGCGGCGGCGTTGATGGCGCGCGCCAGCGCGTGCTGGTCTTCCCCCAGGTAGATATACAGGTCCAGTTCTTCCAGCGGCTTGCCCGTGCGGCCGTGTTCCAGCATCGCGCGCGAGGCGGCGCTCAAGCTGCCGTCGTCATAGATGCAGGCCTGATCGCGGCCTGCCAGCACCATTTGCAGGCAGGCCGGCACGGTTTGCACATCATGCGGCGTGATCCAGCGTCCCAGCGCTGCCAGCCTGGTTTGATAGGTATGGATGCCGCGCTTGTAGCTGACGGTGCTGGCCTGGCGCGTCAACTCCTCCCAGGTGTCGATGGCTGGCTGCCTGGCCGGCGTGAAGACATAGGTGCGCGTCTGCACAAACGGCTCCCGGATGCGCAGGTATTGTGGATGCTTGCGGCCATAATCCCTGACGCGCCCCATTTCGCCGGTAATGCTGCCGTCGGCCAGCATCGCTTCGGCGCGCCGGCCGGGCAGGCTTTGCAGCTCGCAGCGCTGGTGGATCCCGGCGCACAGTTGTTTCAGGTAGTCGGCCGCATACTGATAGACCACCGAGTCGCTTTCATGCGTGGTGGCGAAAATGAGCGTGTCCGGTCCCTGCGCGCGGGCGGCAAGGCTGATGATGGCGGCGGTGAGCAGCGCTGGCCGGCAGCGGGGCATCGTCTGTCTCCGTTTTTGTTTGAGTTAGTGCTCTATCATAGCTGATCCGGCTTTGTCGTATGATAGGGCTATTATTGACCATCCCGTCAGCCCGTGCATCGATACGATTTGATCAGCTGCCATGACTGCGGCGTATTGCATCAGCGCCGCCCGTTACGCCCGCGAGAGAAGGCGCGCTGCGTGCGTTGCCGCTCGGTCCTGTATCGCGGCCTGCATTCGGATGCGGGACACATGGCGGCGATCACCATGGGCGCCATCTTCACGTTCCTGATCGCGCAGTTTTTCCCCATCGTGGAGCTGGAGGTCGGCGGCTACAACACCAGCGCCACGCTGCTGGGCGCCATCCGCGTGCTGTGGAATGAGCAGATGCAGGTGGTTGCGGCGGTGGTGTTCCTGTTTACGATGTTGCTGCCGGCGGTGGAGTTGTCCTCCCTGCTGTATGTGACCATGGCCTTGCGCAAGGGCCGCCGGCCGGCGGGCTTCGACCACCTGCTGCGCGCGGTCGGCATGGCGCGGCGCTGGGGCATGACCGAGGTGCTGATGATCGGCATCCTGATCACCATCGTCAAGATGACCAGCCTGGCCGAGGTGGTGGTGCATCCCGGCCTGTTCGCCTTTGGCGCGCTGACGGTGATGCTGGCCATCGTGGTGTCGTTCGATCCGCAGACGCTGTGGCACATCGGCGAGCATTTGGCGGGGCCGCGCCGGGTGGCGCAGCAGTCCTTCAAGTACGCGGCGCTGGTCAAGGGCGCGCCGCTGCTGGCCTGCCACAGCTGCGGGCTGGTGGAGTCGCTGAAGTACACGGTGCGCCACCAGTACTGCGCACGCTGCGGCGCGCGCCTGCACAAGCGGCGCCCGGACAGCGTGGGACGCACCTGGGCCTTCCTGCTGGCGGCGACGATTCTTTATATTCCCGCCAACCTGCTGCCGGTGATGTACACGCATTCGCTGTTCGGCAAGGAGGACGACACCATCATCAGCGGTGTGGTGTATTTCTGGAACAGCGGCTCGCCGGCGCTGGCGGCGATTATTTTCATCGCCAGCATCGTGGTGCCAGTGGCAAAGCTGGTGGCGCTGGCGCTGCTGGCGTGGACGGCGCAGCGGCGCTCGCACTGGCAGCCATTGCAGCGCACGGTGTTGTATCGCATCGTGGAGTTTGTCGGCCGCTGGTCGATGCTGGATATTTTTGTCATTACGCTGACGGTGGCGCTGGTGCGCTTCCAGTCGCTGGCGGTGATCACGGCCGGTCCCGGCGCGCTGGCGTTTTGCGCGGTGGTGGTGCTGACCATGATCGCGTCTATGCAGTTCGATCCCCGCCTGATCTGGGATCCTATCGATACACATGGAGAGAAGCATGCCTGAAAACGAGAACGGCAATCCGCCGTTGAACGAGCCGGAAGTGGAGAAGGCCAACCGCTGGCTGCCGTCGCTGGTGTGGCTGATTCCCCTGCTGGCGGCGGTGATCGGCCTGACGCTGGTGGCGCGCACGATCCTCGACCAGGGACCGACGGTGACGGTGAGCTTCCGCAGCGCCGACGGGCTGGAGCCGGGCAAGACCAAGGTGAAATACAAGGACGTGGATATCGGCCTGGTGAAGTCGATTTCGCTGGCCCGCGATTTGTCCAAGGTGCTGGTGACGATCGACATGAGCAAGGAGGCCAGGCGCTTCACGGCGCAGGATACGCGCTTCTGGGTGGTCAAGCCGCGCATCGGCGCCAGCGGCGTGTCGGGCCTGAACACCTTGTTGTCCGGCTCCTACATCGGCGTCGATGCCGGCAAGTCGGAGGAGACCACCACCGAGTTCACGGGCCTGGAAAAGCCGCCGCAGGTGACGCGCGACGAGAAGGGCACCTCGTATGTGCTGCATAGCGAGTCGCTCGGTTCGATCGACGTCGGCGCGCCGATTTTCTACCGCCGCATCCAGGTGGGGCAGGTGACCGGCTTCGATCTGGAGGAGAAGGGCCGTGGCGTGAAGATGTCGGTGTTTATCGCCGCGCCTTACGATCAGTATGTGGGCAGGAACACGCGCTGGTGGCATGCCAGCGGCGTCGATGTGCGGCTCGATTCCAGCGGTTTCAAGGTCAACACGCAGTCGCTGGCGGCGGTGCTGGTGGGCGGCATTTCGTTTGAATCGATCAGTGGCCAGAAGCCGGCGGCGGTGGCGCCGGGCGGCACCGAGTTTGCGCTGGCGGCCGACCAGGCCAGCGCGCTGCGCGAGCCGGATGGCGTGGCGGTGACCACGGTGCTGTATTTCGACCAGTCGCTGCGCGGCCTGTCGGCCGGCGCGCCGGTGGACTTCCGAGGCATTGTGCTGGGCGAGGTGCGTTCGGTGGGCGTGGAGTTCGATCCGGTGAAGAAGAACTTCCGCATGCCGGTGACGGTGGATATGTATCCGGCGCGCCTGGGCCGCAGTTTTGCGCGCACGGTGGAGCAGGACCAGGAGCGCAGCGCCGGCACGCAGGTGCTGGAACGGCTGGTGGCGCGTGGCCTGCGCGGCCAGCTGCGCACCGGGAATCTGCTGACCGGCCAGCTGTACGTGGCGCTGGACTTCTTCCCGAATGCGGCGCCGGCGAAGATCGACACCGCGGCGGAAGTGGTGGAGCTGCCGACCGTGCCTAACAGCCTGGATGAGTTGCAGACCCAGTTGTCGAGCATCGCGCGCAAGCTGGACAAGGTGCCGTTCGATGAAATCGGCAGGAACCTGCGCGATGCGCTGAAGAGCGCCGATGTGCTGATGAAGCGCCTGGATGCGCAGGTGGTGCCGGAGTTGAAGGATACGCTGGCGGCGGCGCGCAAGACCTTCAGCGAGGCGGATCAGCTGCTGCAAAAGGATTCGCCGGTGCAGTCCGACCTGCGCGAGGCTTTGCGCCAGGTGACCGAGACGATGGAGTCGCTGAATGCGCTGGCGGATTATCTGGAGCGGCATCCGGAGTCGCTGATACGCGGTAAGCCGGAGAAAAAAGGAGAGCAGAAATGATGCGTAACGATTGCGCAGTTTTGGCGGCCGCCCGCGTGACGGCGCGCGTTACTACGCCGGTGCTGGCGCTGGCGGCGGCGGTGCTGCTGGCGGCATGCGGCAGCGTGCCGCAGGAGCGCTTCTACAGCTTGAGCAACGGGCTGGGGACGGCGGCCGCCGGCGCCGCCAGCGCAGCGCAGGGCGCGGCGCGCACCACGCTGGCGGCACCGGCGTACTATATCGAAGTGCCGGCGGTGACAGTGCCGAAGCAGGCGGCGCGCAATCAGCTGGTGGTGACCACCGGCGATGGGCGCGTCGATGTGCTGGAGCAGGAGCGCTGGGTGTCGCCGCCGGCGGCGGAGATCGGCCAGGCGCTATCGCTGGCGATCACCGGCGAACTGGGCACCGTCGACGTGTTCCGCGCGCCGGTGCCGGACAAGTCGCCGGTGTACCGCATCAGCACCAATGTGCAGCGCTTCGAATCGGCGCCGGGCCGCTACTCGCTGATCGACATGGTGTGGAGCGTGCGCCTGGCCGGCAGCCCGCAGGTGCTGACCTGCCGCAGCGTGGCGCAGGAGACGGTGGGCGCGGGCTACGATGAACTGGTGGCCGGCCATCGCCGCGCCATTACCCGCATCGGCGCCGATATCTCGCGCGCCGTGCGGGCGTTGGCGGCCGGCGACAAACCGGCCTGCTGATCATTCAGGCCTGGTGGCGAGCAGCAGCCTGAACGCCTTCAACGCGGCCGGATGGTAAATGCTTGCATGGGTTTCGGCCGGCCAGTCTTCGTAGTGGTAACTCAGGTTTTCCGCCTTGCCGAAAGTGGCGGCCAGCGCCGCCCGATCGATAAACGACTGGCCGTCCGCGCTGGAAGCGATGTACAGGCTTTTCTTGCCGGCGAACGCGCGCTTGCTGGCTGCCGCTTGCGTCAGCAGCTTGCCGCCGTTCCACCACAGGCTAGGATCGAGCGCGATATAGGTATCGAACAGCTCCGGCTCCTGCACCAGCGTTTCGACCACGAACAGACCGGCCAGCGATTCGCCGACGATGGCCCGTTCCGTGGTGACGCGATAGCGCTTCGCCACTTCCGGCATCAGCTCATCCCGAATAAAGGCACGATAAGCCTTCGATCCGCCGACGCGCGGGGCGATGCTGCGGTCCTTGGCCACGTCCGTCGGGCCGGTCAGGTCGCGGCGCCTTTCGGTGTTTTCTATGCCGACCAGCATGAACGGGCGCGTGGTCATGTTCGCGGCGCCGACTTGCAGCAGGCCGGCGACATGCAGGAAGTCTTCCGCCACGCCGCCATCCGGCATGTACATGACCGGCAGCGCCATGTCAGCGGGCAGGCCCGCCGGGCGGTAGACATTGATGCGGCGCTTCTCGCCCAGGGCCGACGAGTCGATCGACCAGCTTTCTCCAATGACCAGCGGCGCCGCTTGTGGCGAGGCGATGGCGCTCCGGCCGACGCACATGATCGCGGCGGCAAACAAGAATGCAACTGCTTGTGGCAGTGTCCAGCGATAGAGATGGATAAGTTTCATATTCCTGTGGGTTGAGGGTGAATGAAAGGTAGAACTCAGCCCTGCATGGTAGCCGCAATCTGCTTGCGCAGCCAGATATTGGCCGGGTCGTTGTCGACATTGGCGTGCCAGTACAGATACACGTCCAGCGAGGGCATCGGCAGCGGCAGCGGCAGGATCTGGTTGTTGAACTGCTGGTTGACGATGCGCGCCAGGCGGTCCGGCATGGTCAGCGCCAGGTCGGTCTGGCTGACCACGCGGCAGGCGGCGAAGTAGTGCTGGCAGCGCAGGCGGATGCGCCGTTGCAGGCCCTGGCGGCTCAGTTCCACATCCTCCAGTCCGGGCCCGCGCCGGCGCGAGCTGGTCTGGATGTGTTCCAGTTGCAGATAGGTTTCCAGCGTCAGCTTGCCGCGCTTGATCAGCGGATGGCCGCGCCGCACCAGCACCACGGTCTGGTCGCCGGCCAGTTGCTGGCGGCGCACCTCGTTCGGCAGCGGCAGCAGCACGTCGATGGCGGCGTCCAGCGTGCCGGCCGCCAGTTCGCTTTCCAGTTCCTTGCGGCTCACCTGCAGCGTGCTCAGGGTGGCCGACTGCGCCTCGCGCGCAATGCCGGCCATCAGCGGCGGCAGCACGCTGGCTTCCAGCACATCGCGCACCGCCACCGCGAAATTGCGCGCGCTGCTGGCGGCGTCGAAGCGGGCGGCGCCGGTCAGCGTCACCTCGAAGCCGCGCAGCGCGCGCCGCACCGGTTCGATGATGGAGCGCGTCAGCGGCGTCGGCGTCATCACATGGCCCTGGCGTTCGAACAGCGGATCGTCGAACAGCTCGCGCAGGCGCTTGAGCGCGTGGCTGATGGCCGGCTGCGTCAGGTTCATCTTCTGGCTGGCGCGCGTGATGCTGCCTTCGGCGTAGATGGCTTCCAGCACGATGAACAGGTTGAGGTCGACCTTGGATATATGCATGATATTTATACGATGGAATAAATTTTATTCATTTGATGAATTATAGTCGCGGCGTTAAGCTGTCGTCTCCTTTGGAGGCGATATGGGACAAATTTTTCTGGTGCGGCACGGGCAAGCGTCGTTCGGCAAGGCCAATTACGACCAGTTGTCGGAGCTGGGCTTTGAGCAGGCGCGCCTGCTGGGCCAGTGGTACGCCAACACGCATCAGCGTTTCCACAAGGTGGTCAACGGCGGCATGGTGCGCCACCGGCAAACGGCCGACGCTTGCATGGGCGCGCTGCCGAAGAAGCTGCTGATCGACACGGAATGGCGCACCGACCAGGATTTCGCCGAGTTCGATCACAAGGAAGTGCTGCTGCGCCATTGCCCCGAGTTTGCCGACGCCGTGGCCTTCAAGACCCTGCTGGCCAACCACGTCGATCCGCCGCGCGCGCTGGAGCAGCTGTTCCGCGACGCCATGCAGCGCTGGATGGCGGGCGGCGACTACCGCGAAAGCTGGCCTGAGTTCCGCAACCGCTGCGTGCGCGCGCTGCAAGGGCTCGATACCGAAAGCAGCAAGCAGACCACCATCGTCTTCACCTCCGGCGGCGTGATCGCGGCGCTGATGCAGCACCTGCTCGGCTTGCAGGATGGGCAGGTGATGGAACTGAACTGGACGCTGGCCAACTGCGGCGTCACCAAGCTGCTGCACCGCCCCGGCCAGTTTACGCTGAGCTGCCTGAATAACTACGCGCACCTGGAATGGCTGGGCCAGCCCGGCGCGGTCACCTACCGATAAGGAGACTATATGGATTTCGATTACAGCCCGAAAGTACAGCAGCTTCAGGCCCGGCTGGCGGCCTTCATGGACGAGCACGTCTATCCGAACGAAGCCGCCTTTCACGCCGAGGTCGAGGCCAACCGCCAGGCCGGCAACGCCTGGGTGCCGACCAAGATCATGGAGCAGCTGAAACAAAAGGCGCGCGCGGCCGGCCTGTGGAATCTGTTCCTGCCCGATTCCGAGCATGGCGCCGGCCTCAGCAACCTGGAATATGCGCCGCTGTGCGAAATCATGGGCCGCGTGCACTGGGCGCCGGAAGTATTCAACTGCTCGGCGCCGGACACCGGCAATATGGAAGTGCTGGCCCGCTACGGCACGCCCGAGCAGCAGCAGCAATGGCTGGCGCCGCTACTGGACGGCCGCATCCGCTCGTGCTTCGGCATGACCGAGCCGGCCGTGGCGTCGTCGGACGCCACCAATATCGAAAGCTCGATCGTCCGCGACGGCGACCAGTACGTCATCAACGGCCGCAAGTGGTGGTCGTCCGGCGCCAACGATCCGCGCTGCGCGGTGTTCATCTTCATGGGCAAGAGCGATCCGGATAACGCCAGCCGCCACAAGCAGCAGTCGATGATCCTGGTGCCGCGCGACACGCCCGGCGTCACCATCCTGCGCCACCTGCCGGTGTTCGGCTTCGACGACGCGCCGCACGGCCATGCCGAAGTGGTGTTCGACGACGTCCGTGTGCCGGCCGGCAATCTGCTGCTGGGCGAGGGCAGGGGCTTCGAGATCGCCCAGGGCCGCCTCGGCCCCGGCCGTATTCACCACTGCATGCGGCTGATCGGCCTGGCCGAGCGCGCGCTGGAGCAGATGTGCAAGCGCAGCCTGTCGCGCGTGGCCTTCGGCAAGCCGGTGGCCGAGCAGGGCGTGACGCTGGAGCGCATCGCCGAGGCGCGCATCCTGATCGACCAGGCGCGCTTGCTGGTGCTCAACGCCGCGTTCATGATGGATACGGTCGGCAACAAGGTGGCGGCCAAGGAAATCGCCATGATCAAGGTGGCGGCGCCGAATATGGCTTGCAAGGTGATAGACTGGGCCATCCAGGTGCAGGGCGGCGGCGGCATGGCCGATCCTTTTCTGTCCCACGCATACGCCAGCGCCCGCTCCTTGCGCCTGGCAGACGGTCCCGACGAGGTGCACCGTTCCCAGATCGGCAAAATGGAACTTGCCCGATACAAATAAGTCCTTGCAATTTCAGGTAATCGTTTTCCGCGCACATGTTGCGCGGATTTCCCACACGTATTGACTTCTCGGAAGGCCTGATTTAATCTTGCTCGTCACTTAAGTTAAACGATTAACTAAAATTAAAACGGAGACGACCATGAAAAAAACCATCCACCTGACGCCGATGGCGGCCGCGCTCGCGCTGGCGCTGCTGGCGATGAACGCGCAAGCGCAACAAGAAGAATCGGCCAGCAAACCGGGCACCCTGGAAACTGTAGTGGTTACCGCGAATAAACGCGTCGAAAAATTGGAAAGCGTTCCAATGTCGATTTCGGTGATGAGCGAGCAGGAAATCCAGCGCACCAACATCCGCGAAATCGAGGATGTGGTGGCGATGATGCCGTCGCTGACCCTGAATTCCGGCACCACCGCCGCCAACAACGCCATCTTCATGCGCGGCATCGGCACCGTCTCGGTCGGCATCGGCGTCGAGTCGGACGTGGCGGTCATCATCGACGACATCCCGATCGCCACCCAGTTCCAGGCCTTCAAGGACCTGGCGGACGTGGCGCGCATCGAGGTGCTGAAGGGGCCGCAGAGCACGCTGTTCGGCAAGTCGGCGGTGGCTGGCGCGGTCAACATCGTTACCAAGCAGATTTCCGGCCCGATGACCTATCGCGCCAGCACCTATCTGACCAACGACCATGAATGGCGCGTCAACGCCTCGGCCGGCGGCCAGCTGGACGAGCACTTCGCGCTGCGCCTGTATGCCGGCAAGACGCGCATGCCGGGCAATTTCCACAACCTGACGGATGGCCGCGACGTCAACGGCTCGGGCGGCAAGACCTTTATGGCCAAGCTGCAATGGAACCCGGTCGACAGCGTGCAGGTCGATCTGACGCCGCGCTACAACTACCAGGAAAACTCGCGCGGCGTGACGGCCGTGAACGGCTTTGTGCTGCGCACCGGCTCGGCGGCGGCCGGCAACCAGGTGTCGACGCCGATCGGGCTCGACGGCGTTTACCTCAACGGCAACCCGCTGCTGCCGGCGTCGTCGCTGCTGGCCGGCATCAACGTCAACGACAAGGGCAACCGCAATGTGCGGCGCGACTTTCCGACCGGGCTGGTGTCCAGCGACCGCGGCGTCGGCCTGAAGGTGTCGTGGACCTTGCCGAACCAGGCCACGCTGATGTCGATCACCTCGTGGAGCAAATACCTGGCCAACGACTTCCGCGACCAGGACTTCACCGACCGGCCGACCATCGTGGCGGCCGGCCAGACCGTGCCGACCATCGGCAACTACCAGTTCGGCACCTACGATATCCGCTCGAAGACGCAGGAGCTGCGCTACGTGTCGCCGGACAGCGGCACCTTCAAGTATGTCGGCGGCCTGTGGCTGGCGCATAACGAGATCTACCGCCACTTCATTCGCGGCTACTGCGTGGCGCCGATGACCTGCAACGCCAACTCGCCATCGAGCCCGACCAACTATTACACCGACATCTACAACACCAACAAGTCGGTCTTCGGCCAGGCCTCCTGGGAATTCGCGCCGACCTGGACGCTGACCGGCGGCCTGCGCCTGAACGAGGAAATCTCCGGCTACCACTACAAGCGCAACTACTACACCGACCAGCTGGACGAAGCCACCTTCAAGCCGGGCCCGGCCGGCGTGGACCAGTTCGAGAGCACCGGCAACAGCGACCGCGCCGTCACCGGCAAACTCAGCATCCAGAAGCAGATCACGCCGGACTGGATGGTCTACACGCAGGCGTCGACCGGCTACAAGGGCGAGGCGTATGACGTGACCTCGGGCCTGAAGGCGTCGGCGGCGTTCCCGGTCAAGCCGGAAACCAGCCAGAGCCTGGAGATCGGCACCAAGGCCAATCTGTTCAACAACCGCATGTCGCTGGCGGCCACCGCCTACCTGTCGGACTTCTTCGGCTACCAGCAGAATGTCACCTATGTGCTGCCGAACGATCCGACCATCTACAGCCAGCTGAACTCGATTCCGCATATTTCCACGCGCGGCTTCGAGGTGGACATGAATGCGCTGGTGGCGCAGAACCTGACGGTGAACGCGGCGCTGGCCTACACCCGGCCGAAGATCGACAAATGGGCCAACGGCCCGTGCTACAGCGATCCGACCAATCTGGCGGTGGGCAACACCAAGTATGCGGCCAACGGTTCGATCGCCGGCCAGAATGCGGCCTGCTTCCCGATCGCGCCCGGTTCGACCACCGGTGTGCAGAATCTGGACGGCGGCGTGTTCCCCGGCACCCCGAAGATCAAGCTGAACATCGGCGCCAACTATGACTTCGCCATCCCGCAGATGCCGTTCAAGGGCTTCGTCAACGTCAACGTGCGTTACCAGGGCAAGTACAGCACCAATATCAACAACGATCCGAACGCGGAAAATGATGCGTATTCGATCACGGACCTGGGCTTCGGCGTGCGCGACAGCCAGGACAAGTACAAGCTGAGCTTCCGCGTCAACAACCTGTTCGACAAGTTCTACATCCCGAACGCCAACGCCAGCGGGCCGTCGTCGTTCCGCGCCGGGCCAACGTCGACCTCGCCACAGGTATCGGCCAGCAGCTGGGTGCCGCCGCGCGACGTGTTCCGCTACTTCAGCGTCAAGCTCGACGTGAAATTCTGAGCGTTATGCTTTTGGTGAATCTCTGGCATCAGAACAATAAATTGGATTAAGACAGCGGCGACAGGCATGATTGCACCTGTCTCCTCTATTCTCCTCCAAGGAAATAGATTTAGCCCGCTCCCGTAGCGGGCTTTTTTTATCGGTACAAATGTCACGCGAAGAAAGTGACGGATGTCCGCTGCGCGGCGGCGGCATGCTGCGTAGAATGACTTTCATCGGAACACAAGCAGTAACGCAGTACCTAAAACCTGAACCCCGTTTTAGTTGATTTAGCCCCCTTATCTAACCAACTAACCAACTAACCAACTTAACGAGGATTCAATCATGAACGCAATCAAAAACTTCATCGCCAACGAAGACGGCATCACCGCCATCGAATACGCCCTGATGGCTGCCGCCATCGCCGCCGCGATCACCGCCGGCCTGGCCATCCTGGGCCCGAAAATCACCGCCTCGCTGACCTACATCTCGGGCCTGATCAAATCGTCGTAATCGGCAGCCAGGCATAAAAAAACCGGCCTCGTGCCGGTTTTTGCGTTGATGACCGGTGCGCCCGGCGTGTCGGCTGTATGTGCATACAGTATAATTCTGGCATGACGCATACCGCACAAACCGGCTTCATCCTGACCCGCCACTGGCGCGACACGCCCAGCGGCACGGAGATCGATTTCTGGCTGGCGACCGATGCCGGCCCCAGGAAAGTGCGCCTCACGGCGCAGACATCGGTGGCCTTCGCCGAGGCCGCGTTGCGCGAGGCGATCGCGGCGCAGATCGCGCCGGACGTCGGCATCGAATTGCGCGAGCTGCAACTGAAAACCTTCCAGCAGCAGCCGGTGGTCGGCGTCTACGCCTCGCGCTACAAATCCCTCACCGCGCTGGAGCGCACGTTGCGCGACCATGGCATCAAGCTGTACGAGGCGGACATCCGCCCGCCCGAGCGCTACCTGATGGAGCGCTTCATCACCGCCAGCGTGCAGGCCGAGGGCGGCCACGCCAGCGGCGCGGTCATCCACAATTGCAGGCTCAAGCCCGCGCCGGACTACCGGCCGGCACTGAAGATGGTGTCGATCGATATCGAAACCAGCGCCTACGAAGACCTGTATTCGATCGCGCTGGAAGGCTGCGGCCAGCGCCAGGTCTACATGCTGGGCGCGGCGCCGGCCGATGCGCCCGAGGTCGATTTCGACCTCGAATACCTCAACACGCCGCGCCAGCTGATCGAACGCCTCAACGCCTGGATGGCGCGCCACGACCCGGACGTCATCATCGGCTGGAACGTGGTGCAGTTCGACCTGCGCGTGCTGCAAAAAAACGCCGATAAACACAAGGTGCCGCTGGCGCTGGGGCGCGAAGGCAAGGGCATCGAATGGCGCGAGCATCCGGGCAAGCAGGGCTACCTGTTCGCGCCGCTGCCGGGCCGCATCATCCTCGACGGCATCGACGCGCTGAAAGCGGCGTCGTGGATGTTCCCGTCGTTCAGCCTGGAAAACGTGGCGCAATCGATGCTGGGCGAGGGCAAGGAAATCGGCGACGATTACGACAAGATGGCGGAAATCGAACGCCGCTTCCAGCACGACAAGCCGGCGCTGGCAACCTACAACCTCAAGGACTGCGAGCTGGTCACGCGCATCTTCGCCAAGGCCAACCTGCTGGCCTTCATGATCGAGCGCGCCACCGTGACCGGGCTGGCGGCCGACCACCTGGGCGGCTCGATCGCCGCCTTCAACCACCACTACCTGCCGCGCATGCACCGCGAAGGCTATGTCGCGCCCAACGTCGGCGACGTCAGCGGCGGCGCCTCGCCGGGCGGCTTCGTGCTCGATTCCAAACCGGGCCTGTACGACTCGGTGGTGGTGCTGGACTACAAGAGCTTGTATCCGTCGATCATCCGCACCTTCCTGGTCGATCCGGTCGGCCTGGTCGAAGGCGAAATCGCCACCGACCCGGCCGATGTGGTGGAAGGCGTCAACGGCACCGTGTTCTCGCGCGAGCGGCACTGCCTGCCGGCCATCACCACCGACATCTGGAAACAGCGCGACGCCGCCAAACGCGCCAAAAACGAGCCGCTGTCGACCGCGCTGAAGCTGCTGATGAATTCCTTCTGCGGCGTGCTGGGCGCCAGCGAGTGCCGTTTCTTCAATCCGCGCCTGGTGTCGTCGGTGACGCTGCGCGGCCACCAGATGCTGAAGCAGACGCGCGAACTGGTGGAGGCCGAAGGCTACGACGTCATCTACGGCGACACCGACTCCATCTTTATCTGGCTCAAAAGGAATACCCGAACGCGGAAGCGCTGGCCATCGGCCAGCGCCTGGCCGACGACATCAACCGCTGGTGGCGCACCATGCTGAAGGAAAAGCACGGCCTCGACTGCCACCTCGAAATCGAATTCGACACGCACTATCAAAAGTTCTTCATGCCGACCATCCGCGGCACCGACATGGGCAGCAAGAAGCGCTACGCCGGGCTGGCGGTCAACGCCAAGGGCGAGGAAGAGGTGATCTATCGCGGCCTGGAAGTGGCGCGCAGCGACTGGACGCCGCTGGCGCAGCAATTCCAGCAGGGCCTGTTCACCCGCATCTTCAAGGATGAGCCGTATCAGGACTACGTGCGCGAGTACGCCGAGAAAACGCTGGCGGGCGGCTATGACGATCTGCTGGTCTACCGCAAGCGCCTGCGCCAGCCGCTGGACGAATACAAGGTCAACGTGCCGCCGCAGGTGCGCGCCGCGCGCATCGCCGACGAATACAACCAGTCCCAGCGCCGGCCGCTGCGCTACCAGAACGGCGGCTGGATCAGCTACATCATGACCACCGGCGGCCCCGAGCCGCTGGAAGTGGTACGCTCGAACATCGATTACGAACACTATTTGACCAAGCAGTTGCAGCCGATCGCCGATTCGATCCTGCTGCCGATGAACGACAGTTTCACCAGCCTGACCACGGCGCAAGCCAGTCTTTTCTAACGGAGATTACATGAGCGAATTCAAGAAGCTGCACGACGGTAGCAAACTGCTGCACCTGCCCAACGCCTGGGACGCCGGCAGCGCGCGCCTGTTTGAAAGCCTGGGCGCGGCGGCCATCGCCACCACCAGCGCCGGCGTGGCCTGGGCCCAGGGCTATGCCGACAATGACCACTTGCCGGTCGACAGCGCCATCGCGGTGGCGGCCAATATCGCGCGCGTGATCGAGGTGCCGCTGTCGGTGGACTTCGAGAATGGCTATGCGGCCGATCCGCAGCAGGTGGCGCGCAACGTGCAGCGGCTGATCGACGTCGGCGTGGCCGGCATCAACCTGGAAGACGGCAATGACGCGCCGGAACTGGTGGCCGGGAAAATCCGCGCCATCAGGCAACTGGAGCGCGACATCTTCATCAACCTGCGCACGGATGTGTACCTGAAAGGACTGGCGCCCGAAGAGGGGCGGGTGGCGGAAGTGTTGCGGCGCGCCCGGCTGTACAAGGAGGCTGGCGCCGACGGCCTGTTCGTGCCGGGCATCTGCCAGGCGGAGGAGATCAGGCAGGTGGTGGCTGGCGCCGGCCTGCCGGTCAACGTGATGGACTGGCCGGGCCTGCCTTCCGCCGAAGAGTTGCACCAGCTGGGCGTGGCGCGCCTGAGTGCCGGCAGCGGCATTCCCCAGGCATTGTGGTCGGTGGCTGCCGGCATGGCGCTCGGCTTCCTCGATACCGGCAGCGCCGGCCCGCTGATCGCCAAGGCCATGCCTTACGGCGATCTGCAAGCCCTGTTCCTCAAGTCTTAAGCGCGGGCCTTGGCCTGGGCGGAAACCGCCGCCTTGGCCGCCGTGACAGGTTGGCTCACGCTGTAGGCCACTACCTGCAGCAGGCCGCCGGCCATGGCGATGTTTTTCAGGAAGTGGATCAGCTGGTTCTGGTCGCCGAAGTTGTTGTGGAAGGCCAGTGCCGTCACCACCGAGAACGCCGCCAGTACGGCGGCCACGATGCGGGCCTTGAAGCCGAACGCCAGCGCCAGGCCGCCGCCCAGTTCCACCGCCACCGCGCCGGCGAACGCCAGCGTGGCGAAGGGCAGCCCGGACGAGGCGATGTAGCCGATGGTGGCCTCTGGCGCCATCACTTTGCCGACGCCGCTGAAGACGAAGATGGTTGCCAGCAGTACGCGGCCGATAGTCGAGATGGTGTTGGTGTTCATGGTAGTGCTCCTGAAAATTGGTTAGATGGACGTATCTTAAGTTTCGCGTATCCATCTGCATAGCCTATATAATTAGATGCTTGCCATCTAAGGAATAGATACATGCTCGACGCCATGTCCATCGACCAGCTGCGCACCTTCATCGCCGCCGCCGACGAGGGCAGCTTCTCCGCCGCCGGCCGCAAGCTGCGGCGCGCGCAGTCGGTGGTCAGCGCCACGCTGGCCAATCTCGAATTGCAGGTCGGCTTCGCGCTGTTCGAGCGCACCGGCCGCTATCCGCGCCTGACCGAGGCCGGCGCCGCGCTGCTGGAACAGGCCCGGCTGGCGGTCGACGGCATGAATGCCTTCAAGGCGCGCGCCCGCACGCTGGCCGAAGGGCAGGAGCCGGAACTGGCGGTGGCGGTGGACGTGATGTTCCCGATCGCCACGCTGACGGCGGCAGTGCAGGCGTTCAAGCTGCAATTCCCCGACACGCCGATCCGCCTGTTCGTCGAAGCGCTGGGCGCGGTGGCGCAGCCGCTGCTCGACGGCCATTGCCGCGTTGCCATTATTGGCTCGCTGCCGGAAATTCCCGCTGGCTGCGCTTCGGAGTTCCTGCTGACGGTGGACGCGGTGGCAGTGGCCGCGCCACAACATCCGCTGGCGCAGCGCAAGGGAAAAATCACGCATCAGCAAGCGGGCCAGCATGTGCAGCTGGTGCTGACCGACCGTTCGACGCTGACCGCGGGCCGCAATTTCGGCGTCATGGCCAAACAGACCTGGCGCCTGGCCGACCTCGGCGCCAAGCACGCCTTCCTCAAGGCCGGCCTGGGCTGGGGCCACATGCCCCTGCACATGGTTGAGGACGACCTGCGTGCCGGCCGCCTGGTACGGCTGAATGTCGCCGTTCATCCCAACCTGGGCGCCGGCTTCTCCATGCACGCCATCCATCGCAAGGAGCATCCACCGGGACCCGCCGGCCGCTGGTTTGTCGAGCACCTGAAGGCGAAATGACAGCTGACGGTAGCGCCGGAGGGCATGGCCGACCGCGACGAATCCGGCTCGCTGGCGCATCCGCGGTACATCGCTGCCTTGGCGCGATTCCTGGGCGGGCGTTAATGCGCGCACAGTAGCGCGCGGCGGGCGCGTGCACCATGGTCCGACCATCTATTCAGCGGGAGGGATCATGCCACGAGGCGCCAGTCCGAAGCGCGAACGCGAGTACCAGAAGCTCGAACGCAAATTCAAGAAAGAGGGCCGCTACAAGGGCCGCGAGGAAGAGGTGGCCTCGCGCATCGTCAACAAGCAGCGTGCTGAAAGCGGCGAGACCAAGAAGCATGTCCACAAGCCTGTGCGCCGTACAGCCTCGCGCCGCAAGAGCCGTACACATCGCCGCACGCAGCGCCGAAGCAAGAGCAGCCGCGGCTAATGCGCGCACGTTTGAGCTGGCGCTACACTTGTCGTCCGGCCGCGCGTCGCGCAGCCGAGCTTGCTTGACAGCCAGACGTGCCGGCGCGAGCATGGGCCATGAACACGCCAGCCGACACCGCCGCAGCAATCGAGGAGCTAACGCTGAGCGTGAGAGTCATCGAGTCCAACTACGTCACCAAGGAGGAGCTGGCTGTGCTAAACGGCCGGGTGGATGCTCTATTCGAAAGAATGGATGCCATGCCAGCGCAGATCCGGTTGACCTTCAAGCTGGATATGGAACAGGCATTCAAAGCCCACACTGAAATGATGTACAGAACCTTTGCCACCAAGGAGGAACTGAGCAACGCCGTATATCAGCTCACCTGGCGCATGGCCGCCTTCGGCAGCGTGCTGCTCAGCGGCGGCTTCGCCTTCGCACGTTATCTCTAAGGTTGATCTTCCGCGCAAAATACGCCATCATGTTTTGAAAACGATTTCAAAATAAAGGTGAGACGTGAGACCAACCCTTCTGCTGCTGGCGCTGGCCGGCTTCGGCGCGCACGGCGCGGCCGGCGCCGACGACATCAAACTCAATCAGCTCGGCTTCCTGCCCGGCGCGGCGAAGGTGGCCGTGGTGCCGGACGGCGCCGCGCGCGACTTCGCGGTGGTGGAGCAGGGCAGCGGCAAGGTGGTGTTCACCGGCGCGCTGGGCCCGGCCACACGGTCGGCCGACGCCGGCGACACCGTGCGCCTGGCCAGCTTCGCCGCGCTCACCGCGCCCGGAAAATACCGGTTGCGCGTGGCGGGCCAGGCCGACTCGCTGCCGTTTGAAATCAGCCCGTCGGCGTATCAGGCGGTCAGCGCCGCCGCGCTCAAGGCGTTCTACTTCAACCGCGCCAGCACCGCGCTGGATGCGCAACACGCCGGCATTTACGCCCGCGCCGCCGGCCATCCGGACACGCAAGTGCTGATCCACGCCTCGGCCGCCTCGCCAGCGCGGCCGGCCGGCACCGTCATCTCCAGTCCCAAGGGCTGGTATGACGCCGGCGACTACAACAAATACATCGTCAACTCCGGCATCTCCACCTACACCTTGCTGGCCGCGTACGAAGACTTCCCGGCCTTCTTCCAGCAGCAGAAGCTCAACATTCCCGAAAGCGGCAACGGCCGGCCCGACATCCTGAATGAAGTCTGGTGGAACCTGGAATGGATGCTGACCATGCAGGACCCGGAAGATGGCGGCGTCTACCACAAGCTGACCAATCTGCGCTTCGATGGCAACATCATGCCGGCGCAGGCCACGCAGCCACGCTATGTGGTGCAGAAAACCACCGCCGCAGCGCTGGACTTCGCCGCCGTCATGGCCACCGCCAGCCGCGTCTACGCGCCGTTTGACCAGGCAATGTCCGCGCGCATGTTGTCTGCTGCGCAGGCGGCATGGCGCTGGGCGCAGCAGCATCCGCGCCAGTTCTACCAGCAGCCGAAGGACGTCGCCACCGGTGAATATGGCGACCAGGACGTCAGCGATGAATTCGCCTGGGCCGCCGCCGAGTTGTACATCACCACCGGCAACGATGATTTCTACAAGGCCTTGCGTGCGCCCGAGCAGGCCGCCACGGTGGCATCGTGGGGCGACGTGCGCGGCCTGGCGTGGCTGTCGCTGGCGCGGCACCGCAAGACGCTGAGCGCGGCGGCCGACCAGCAATTGATCGTCAGCCGCGTCGACACGCTGGCGCGCAAGCTGGCCGATGGCTGGAAGCAGTCGGCCTACGGCATTCCGATGCAGACCAGCGACTTTGTCTGGGGCAGCAATGCGGTAGCGCTGAACCAGGCCATGGTGCTGCTGCACGGCTACCGGCTGACCAATCAGCGCGCGTATCTGGACGCGGCGCAGGCCGGCTTCGATTACGTTCTTGGCCGCAATGCTACCGAGATGTCTTTCGTGACCGGCTACGGCGCCAGGTCGACGCAACATCCGCATCACCGGCCATCGGAGGCGGATGGCATCGCCGCGCCGGTGCCGGGCTTCCTGGCAGGAGGTCCGCAGCCGGGCCAGCAGGACCAGCAGCATTGCTCGGCACGGTATCCGTCGAAGCTGCCGGCCAGGTCCTACCTCGACCATGAGTGTTCCTACGCCAGCAATGAAATCGCCATCAACTGGAATGCGCCGCTGGTCTACGTGTCGGCCGGCTTGCAGGCGTTGACGCCGGCGCGGCCCAACTAGCCGGCCAGCCTGGCCATTTCGCGGTACAGGTCGGCTTTGCCCTCGAAGCCGATGCCCGGCAGTTCCGGCAGCAGGATGTGGCCGTTCTCGACCTTGACGCCATCTGGGAAACCGCCATACGGCTGGAACAGGTCCGGGTACGATTCATTGCCGCCCAGCCCCAGCCCGGCGGCGATGTTCAGCGACATCTGGTGGCCGCCGTGCGGAATGCAGCGCTGGGGCGACCAGCCATGTTCGCGCAGCATGTCCAGCGTGCGCAGATATTCCACCAGCCCGTAGCTTAGCGCGCAGTCGAACTGCAGCCAGTCGCGGTCGGCGCGCATGCCGCCGTAGCGGATCAGGTTGCGCGCATCCTGCATCGAGAACAGGTCCTCGCCGGTCGCCATCGGATGGGCGTAGTAGTTGCGCAGCGTCGCCTGCAACTCGAAGTCGAGCGGATCGCCCGGCTCCTCGTACCAGAACAGATCGTACTGCGACAGTGCCTTGGCATACTTGATCGCCGTGTCCAGGTCGAAGCGGCCGTTGGCGTCCACCGCCAGCTTCTGGCCGTCCTGCAACACGCTCAGGATAGCATCGATGCGGCGCAGATCTTCGTCGAGCGAGGCGCCGCCGATTTTCTTCTTCACCACCGTATAGCCGCGATCGATGTAGCTGCGCATCTCGTCCTTCAGCTTGCCGTGATCCTGGCCCGGGTAGTAGTAACCGCCGGCCGCGTAGACGAAAATATTGCGGTCGGCCTGGCCATTGCCATAGCGCTCCGCCAGCAACTGGAACAACGGCTTGTCCTCGATCTTGGCCACCGCGTCCCACACCGCCATGTCGATGGTGCCGATCGCCACCGAGCGCTCGCCGTGGCCGCCCGGCTTCTCGTTGGTGAACATGCAGTGCCAGATCTTGTGCGGATCGAGGTTGTTGCCGCTGTCGTCGGTCAGGCTGGCCGGGTCGGCCGCCAGAATGCGCGGGATGAAGCGCTCGCGCATCAGCGTGCCCTGGCCGTAGCGGCCGTTGGAGTTGAAGCCATAGCCGATCACCGGCTTGCCGTCGCGGATCACATCGGTGACCACCGCCACCAGGCTCAGCGTCATCTTGCTGAAGTCGATGTAAGCGTTGCGGATCGGGGAGCTGATCGGGACGGTTTTTTCGCGGATTTCTACGATTCTCATGCTGCACTCCTGTTGAACGATGGGCGCAGCTTACTCTTGAATTACTATCGTATAATTCACCATCATTGAAACCATTCTTCACTTAAAATGAAAAGCGAAGTGGCGCCGGATCTGCATTTTTTCGTCCTGCTTGCCAAGCTGGGCAGCATGAGCGCCACCGCGCGCGAACTGGGCGTGACGCCGCCGGCCGTCACCAAGCGGCTCAGCCTGCTGGAGCAGCGGCTGGGCGTGCGGCTGGTCAACCGCACCACGCGCCGCATCAGCCTGACCAATGAGGGCGAGGCCTACCTGGCGCAGGCCAGCGACATCCTGCACCGCATCCGCGACATGGAGGAGTCGGTATCGAGCGGCCGCGCCGAACCCAAAGGACTGCTGCGCGTGAACGCCACGCCGGGCTTTGGCCGCACGCGCATCGCGCCGCTGGTTTCGCGCTTTGCCCACCTGCACCCGGAAGTGGAGGTCGAGTTGCACCTGACCGACCGTCCGATCGACCTGGTGCAGGAAGCCTACGACATCGCCATCCGTTTCGGCGAACTGCCCGACACGCGCCTGACCGCGCGCCGGCTGATGAAGAACCGCCGCTACCTGTGCGCCTCGCCGGCCTACCTGAAGGCGGCCGGCGAACCGCAGACGCCGCAGGAGCTGCAACGGCACCGCTGCATCCTGCACCGCCAGAACGATGACGTCTATGGCACCTGGCGCCTGCACAAGGGGCGCAAGGTGGAGCTGGTGAAAGTGCGCGGCGCGGTGTCGAGCAATGATGGCGATGTCGTGCTCAACTGGGCGCTGGACGGCCACGGCATCGTCCAGCGCTCCGAATGGGACGTCGCCAAGTACCTGCAAAGCGGCCGCCTGCGCGAAGTCATGCCCGGCTACACGCTGCCGTCGGCCGACCTCTATCTGTACTACCCGAGCCGGCGCAACCTGCCGGCCAAGATGCGCGCGTTTATCGATTTCCTGGTGGCGGAATTCACGGCTTGAGCGCAAAGTTGGCGTATCATCAACCCACGCACACCACGGGGAGAGGGCATGAACTGGACGGCGGGATATGCTTCGGACATCGAATACGTTACCGGCTTCTATCGTGAACAAAGTCCGGGATGGCTCAATCTGGTGTGTCTGCTGAACGGCATCCAGCCGGTGCCGCTGGACCAGCCCTACAACTATTGCGAGCTCGGTTTTGGTCGCGGCCTGACCGCCAAGGTGCTGGCCGCCGGCAACCCGAGCGGCCAGTTCTACGCCGCCGACTTCAATCCCGCCCACGTGGCTGGCGCCAGCGCCCTGGCGCGCGAGGCGAAGCTGCCCAACCTGACCCTGCTGGAAAACAGCTTCGAGCAACTGGCCGACGGCGCGGTGACGCTGCCGCAGTTCGACTTCATCACGCTGCACGGCATTTATACCTGGGTGGCGGCCGACAACCGCCGGCACATCGTGCGCTTCATCGAACGTTACCTCAAGCCGGGCGGGCTGGTCTACGTCAGCTATAACGCCATGCCCGGCTGGGCGCCGGCGCTGCCGTTGCAGCGCCTGCTGGTCGACTACGCCGACGCCTTCCCCAAGCGCAGCGATTTGCAGATCCGCGAGGCCGGCGCCTTCGTCGCCCAGCTGGAGGCGGCGCAGGCCGGCTATCTGGCGCACAATCCCGGCCTGAAGGTGCGCACCGAGGCGCTGAAGAACAGCAACCCGAACTACCTGGTGCACGAGTACCTGCACAAACATTGGCAGCCGCTGTTTCACGCCGACGTGGCGCATGACTTCGATGACGCCAAGCTGGTGTTTGCCGGTTCGGCCGAGCTGCATAACGCCTATCCGGCCATCTTCCTCAACGACAAGCAACGGCAGCTGATCGACCAGCTGCCGCGTGCGGAAGCGCGCGAGACGCTGAAGGATTACATGCTCAACACCAGCTTCCGCAAGGATGTGTTCGTGCGCGGCGCGGTCCGCCTCGGCGCGACGCGCCAGGCCGAGCTGATGGCGCAGCTGGGCGTGGTGCTGACGGTGCCGCGCGCGAGCGCCTCGGTCACCATGAAGCTGTCCGGCGGCGAAATCAACGGCGTGCCGGAGCTGTACAAGCCGGTGCTCGATGCGCTGGCGCAGCGTCCGCACACCGTGGGCGAGCTGGCGCGCCTGCCGGCGCTGGCCGCGCAGGGCATGCAGTCGGTGGCGCAAATCGTCGCCTTGCTGAGCGCCTCCGGCCAGGCGGCCATCCATTTCCCGGCCACCGCGGCGGCCTCGCCCGAAGCCGCCTTGCGGCTCAACGCTGTGCTGGCGACGCAGGCGCGTTACAGCGACGAGCATAATGCCCTGAGCTCGCCATTGCTGGGCAGCGGCGTCGCCGCCAGCCTGGTCGAGCGGCTGTTCTACCTGGCCGTGCGGCAACGGCCGGAAGAGGTGACGGCGGCCGCGCTGGCCGCTTTCGTCTGGCAGATCATGAAACCGTCGGGGCGGCGCGTGCAGCGCGATGGCGCGGCCCTGGCCAGCGACGAGGAGAACCTGGCGCATCTGGAGGCCAACGCGCGCGACTTTATTACCGAAAAACTGCCGGTATGGCGCGCGCTGCGCGTGCTGTGAGCACGCCGACCGCCAGCGGCAGTTAGTGGCGATATTCCATTCCTGAAGCGCAATAAGCGCCTGCCAGACCTTATACTCCCGAGCTTGTGCGAAATATCAAAAAGAGGGGACGATGAGGGGAAGGCTGCTGGCCATTGCGGGAATGCTGTATCTGATGTGGACGGCGGCGCTGGCGGCCGCGCCGGACGCCGACCTATCCTTCGAGCGGCGCCGCTGGACGCTGGCCGATGGCGCCCCCAGCCAGTCGTTCAACCTGCAGCAGACCGCCGACGGCTTGCTTTGGTTCAGTTCGCCAAGTGGCTTGTACAGCTTCGACGGCGTCAAATTCAAGCAGGAGAGCGAGGTCTACGGCCACAAGCTGCGCTCGCCCAACACCATTTCGCTGCACGCCCGACGCGACGGCAGCCTGGCGGTCGGCTATGCCTTCGGCGGCTTGAGCATCTTTTCGCGCCAGGGCGTGCAGCATTACACGGCCGGCGTGGATTTCCCGCTGGGATCGACCCGCGCCATCGCGGCGGCGCCGGACGGCACCTGGTACGCCGGCACCACCACCGGCGTGGTGCGGCTGGAGCAGGGCCAGTGGGTGGCCGTCCCCGGCAGCACGGCGCTGTCATCGATGGTCGATAGCATCCTCTTTGACGCCGAGGGGGTGCTATGGGTGCAGAGCGCGGAAGAACTGCTGGTATTGCGTCCAGGCGCGCGGCAACTGGCGTATGTCACGAAATCGCCGGGCCGCGACCGCGTCAGTCTGTTTGACGGCCACCTGCACGTCAAGCTGCCGGGCGACGTCTTCGCGCGCCTGAGCGCCAGCGGCAGCCGCGAGGCGCTGCGCGTCGACAACGCCAAAGCCTACGATGCGTTCGCGGATGGACCGAACGGCACCGTCATCGCGCTGCGCAACGACGGTTTCGCACGCATGGTGCAGCGCGCGGATGGCAGCTGGTACGAGACCGAATTCTATCCACCGGTGGCCGGTTCCAGCGCCGGCGCCGGGTCGCCCGGAGCCGGCATCAGCCTGCTGCTGGACCGCGAGGGCAACTTATGGAGCACCACGCTGGAGGGCGTGGAGAAAATGCGCTTGCACCGCTTCCAGCAGTTCCGGCGGCAGGACGACAGCTGGCTGGCGCGCCGTGGCCTGGGCGACGAAATGTGGCTGGGCGGGCGCCGCAAACCGATGGTGCGCGTGCGGCCGGACGGCACATCGCAGGTCAGCGGCGTGACCGCGCCAACGGCGCTGCTGCGCCTCGGCGACGATCATGTCTGGCTGGGCGACACGGGCGGCCTGTGGGAGTACCGCAACGGCGGCGTGCGCCGCTGGGCCTTTCCGCCGCAGGTCGGCAAGCACTTCGATGTGCAGACGCTGGCGCTGGACGCCGACGGCGCGCTGCTGGTGTCGATTGTGCGCCATGGCCTGTGGCGGCTGGAAAACGGCGTCTGGCGGCGCGACCCGCGCCTGCAGGACCAGAAAGACCCGACGCCGATCAATATGCTGCGCGACAGCCGGGGCCAGACGTGGGTCGGCCTGACCAACAGCCGCCTCGCCGTGCTCGGGCCGCGGGCGGCGACGTGGTTGCCGGCGACAGCCGGCCTGCGCATCGGCAATATTCTCAGCCTGGTCGATATCGGCGGCCGCTTGCTGGTTGGCGGTGACATGGGCGTGGCCTGGGTCGACGGCGCGCGGGCGCGCCCGATGCACTTCCAGCACAACGGCCAGGTGCAACTGGTGACCGGCCTGCTGCTCGACGGCCAGGGGCGGTTGTGGGTGCACTGCAACCACGGCCTGCTGGTGGTGCCGGCGGCGGCGCTGCAACAGTTCTGGCAAGCGCCCGACAAGCCGCTCGCCGCCGAGCTGTTCAATTTTGAGGATGGCGTCGGCGGCACGGCGTCGCCGACCCGGCCGTTGCCGACGCTGGCCATGGACGGCAGCGGGCGCGTGTATTACGCCACCACGTCGCAGGCCGGCTGGGTGGACCCGGCGCGGATACGCCGCAATCCGCGGGCGCCCGATGTCATCATCCAGAGCGTGCACGCGGGCGCCAGCGCGTATCTCGCGGCCGACGGCCTGCTGCTGCCGGAGTACACCACGGCGGTCGATATCGCCTTTACCGCCACCGCGCTGTCGATTCCGGAGCGCGCCAGTTTGAAGTACCGCCTGCAAGGCGTCGACAGCGACTGGCAGGAAGTACAACGGGAACGGCGCGCGCATTACACCAATCTGGCGCCGGGACGCTACCGCTTCCAGGTCATCGCCGCCAACGAGGATGGCGTCTGGAACCAGCATGGGGCCACGCTGCAATTCGAGATCAAGCCCGCGCTGTGGCAGACCAACTGGTTCCGCGTGCTGCTTGCCTTGCTGCTGGTGCTGCTGATGGCGGCGCTGTACCGCTGGCGCATGCTGACGGTGCGGCGCCGCGCCGAGGATCGCGCCGCCGCGCTGATCGAGGCGACGCTGCAGGAACGCAGCCGCATCGCCCGCTCGCTGCACGACAATCTGTTGCAGGCGGTGCAGGCGCTGCTGCTGCGCTTCCATACGCTACAAGGGCGGGTGCAACAGGAGCCGGACTTGCAGGAGCGCCTGAACCAGGTGTTGCTGCATGCCGAGCAACTGGTCGAGAGCACGCGCGACGAGGTGGTGGCGCTGCGCAGCGACACGTTGCGCGACGACCTGTTCGTGGCCTTGCGCAAGGCGGTGGCCGCCACGTTGCCGGCCGCTGAGCGGCTGCTGGCGTTTTCCATCGCGGGCCTTGCCCGGCCGCTGCGCGAGGAGGTCGCGGGCGAGCTTTACTACGTGCTGCGCGAGGCGGTGTGGAACAGCGCCAGGCACGCGCAGGCCAGCCGCATCGGCGTCGAGTTGCGGTTTGGCGCGGCGGCGCTGGAAGCGTCGGTGGCCGACGATGGCGTCGGCTTGCGTGACGACTGCCCGCTGGCGGCCGACGGCCACTGGGGCATCACCGGCATGCGCGAGCGTGTGCAGCGGATCGGCGGCGCCATCGAAATCGGCGCCGGCGCGACGGGCGGCGTGACCGTGCGCGTGACCATTCCCGCCGCGCTGGCCTACGCGCCGGCGCAAGCCTGACGCGGTGTCACCGCGCCGCTAACGACGCGGGGCAAGCCCGCCAGGCCTTGGCCAGACGGCTGGCGGGCCAGCGCCGGCAGCATAGGCCGAACGCCTAGCGGGCCGGCGCCGCCACGCCGCGCAGCCATGTGTAGGCGTACAGCGCCAGGGTGGCTGCCACCATGCCCAGCGCGAGCAGGCGCAAGCCGTCGGCGGCTGGCGCGCAGGTGGCGCAGGCCTTGGACAGCAGCAGCTGCGCGCCGCTGACCGTGCATAGCACCACGATCGGCCAGCCAAGGCGGCGGCGGAACTGCTGGATCGCCCGCTGGCCGGCGCGCGCGGCGATGCGCGCCGTGGCGTAGCCGTCCAGGCTATCGGTCAGCGCCATGCCCAGCACAAACGCGCCCGCCACCTGCAACGCATGCCAGCTGCCCGCTCCCAGCGTGGTGGCGGCATAGCCCCACGCCAGCGCCTGCAACAGACTTTCCACACCCAGCGCGAACAGCATGCCGACGCCGAGCGCCGTCAGCGGCCGTACATTGCTCAGCGGCGCCAGCACGCGCGCGCCGAACGACGGCATGGCGCCATCCGGCCCCGGCCACAACAGGCTGCGCGCGTTCAGCGCCGCCAGCGCCAGCAGCAGCACGCCGGGCAGCCATTCCAGCAGCGTCAGCGCCGCGATCAGCCCGGACTCCGGCCGCAGCCAGCCGGCCGCCAGGTCGGCCAGCGCCACGATCAGCAGCACCACCGCCGCGTGGCCCAGCGCGAACAAGGCCCCCATCCACGGCGCGGCGGCCGGACGCGCGCGCATCGTCAGGCCATCGATGGCGGCCAGGTGGTCGGGCGCCAGGCCGTGCCGCAAACCCAGCAGCAGGGCGATTTCAATTGTCGGCAGCGATTCGGTCATATACAATCCTAAATGCAAGTCAGTTGCGTTAATTATATAGGTTAAGCGACCGGGCCGTGGGTTCTCCATGACAGGTGTAGGGGCATTGAGGTAGAATCGGCTCCCATACGTGAATGGTGCCCCGCGTCTTTTCAGCCGCGGGGTGAAACGGGAAGCCGGTGACGCGCGCGATCTGCATTGCGCGCCAGTCCGGCGCAGCCCCCGCTGCTGTAAGCCTGACGACGCTGTCCAACCGCCACTGTGCATCCGCACGGGAAGGCAAGGGCAGCCAAGGATGAGGGCAAGCCAGAAGACCGGCCAGTCATGATTAATGCGCAAAGCCCGGGGTGTGGCTTTTGCCTGTTATTTGTTCGCTGTTTTCCATTGCTGCTGTCGCCGACGCACGCCGCTTGCGCGCGCGCGTTCGCTTGCCGTGGAGCGGCGGATTATTCCAACCATTCAGCACCGAGAAAATTCATGATCCGTTCCATGCACCGCCGTCCCCTGTCCCTGCGTCCTGTCGTTGCCGCCATCGCCCTGCTGTGCGGCGGCGGCGCTATTGCCGATGAGGCGGAGGTCCTGCCGACCGTCACCGTTCAGGGTGCTTCCGCCAGCGAGGGGCTGGGGCTGGCGCGCCAGCAGGCCACCGCCAGCCGTCTCGGCCTGACCGCGCAGGAACTGCCGGCCAGCGTCGAATCACTCAGCGCCGCCACCATGCAGGCGCGCGGCGACCTGCTGGTCAAGGATGCGGTGACCCGCACCACCGGTCTGACCGATATCAGCTCGCCGGGCAACGGCGTCGGCTACTCGGCGCGCGGCTTCAGCGGCAACGGCTCGATCGCGCTGCTGGAGAACGGCCAGCGGCCGCAGGTGGCGTCGGGCACGGCCACTTATCCGTCCGACCCGTGGGGTTATGAATACATCGAGGTGCTGCGCGGCCCCGGCTCCATCGTCTACGGCAGCGGCACCACCGGCGCCACCATCAACGCCGTGCGCAAGGCGCCATCGCGCACCGCCTCGGTGGAAGCGATGGGCGGCATCGGCGGCGGAGAAACGGTGCGCGGCGGTGTCGGCGCGACCGGCGCGCTGGGCCAGCAGGGCGCGTTCCGCGTCGACGCCTACGCCGACCACAGCGACGGCCTGATCGATCGCGGCCAGTCGCGCCACGGCAAGCTGCTGACCAGCGTGAACTATGCGCTGACGCCGGCGCTGGACCTCGACCTGTCGCTCGACCATCTGGAGCAAAGGCCGCAGCGCTATTTCGGCACGCCGCTGGTCAATGGCGGCCTGTCGCGCGCGTTGCGCGGACAGAACTACAACGTCGGCGATGCCGATGTGTCCTATGAAGATAACAAGGCCGTGGTGCGCCTGACGTGGCGCTACTCGCCGTCGCTGACCATCAGCAACGAGCTGGCCTACATGAAGGCGCGTCGCAACTGGCGCAACGTCGAATACTACAACTTCAACGCCGCCGCCAATCTGGTCGAGCGCAGCGATTATGTAGCGATTCACCACGACCAGGAGCAAACCGGCAACCGGCTGGAAGCGCGCTGGGTGGACGGCGACAACCGCGTGGTGGCCGGCTGGGAAGCGGCCACCATCAACTATGCCCACCGCAGCAACTCGCCATACGGCGGTTCCTCGACCGTCAAGCCAACCGGCTTCGACCCCGGCGTGTTCGACAGCCCGGACCTGCTGAAGCCGGTCTTCTCCACCGACACCACCACCCATGCGTTCTATATCGAGGACGCCTACCGCCTCAGCCCAGGCCTGCTGTTGCTGGGCGGCGTGCGTCATGACCGCTACAACATCGAGCGCTTGACGCCGCAAGGCGCCAGCGAGTTCGACGCCACGCTGCAATCGAACGCGGTGCGCCTCGGCCTGACGTGGCAGCTGGACCGCGCCACCTCGCTGTACGCGCAGGTGAGCAGCGGCAGCGATCCGATCGGCAATCTGCTGTCGCTAAACCTTACCAACAGCCGCTACAAGCTGACCTCGTCGCGCCAGGTGGAGGCGGGCGTCAAGCAATCGCTGGCCGGCGGCAAGGCCGAGTGGACGGCGGCGCTGTATCGCATCACCAAGGACGACATCATCACCCGCGATCCGAACAATGCTGCGCTATCGGTGCAGGGCGGCTCGCAGTCGTCGCGCGGCGCCGAGGCAACTGCCAGCGTGGCGCTGGACGCCGCATGGCGTGTCGAGGCCAACGCGGCCTACACCGACGCCCAGTTCGACCAGCTGATCGAAAGCGGCAATCTGTCGCGCGCCGGCAATCGTCCGTCCGATGTGCCGAAGGTGTCGGCCAACCTGTGGCTGAACTACCGCGCCAGCGCCTGGCGCGCGGCGCTGGGCGCGCGTTATGTCGGCGACCGCTACACCGACAACGCCAACCAGCACGTGCTGCCGTCGTACACCACGCTGGACGCGTCGCTGGGCTGGAACGTCCGCCGCAACGTGCTGGTGCAGCTCAACTTGCGCAACCTGACCGATAAACTGTACGCCAGCACCTCGTACAACGACAACCAGTACCTGATCGGAGATCGCCGCCACGCCGAGCTGACCGTGCAGTGGCGCTACTGATGATGCGCTCCTGGAAGCGTCACGCGCATCTGTGGCACCGCTGGCTGGGCATTGTGCTCGGCCTGCTGGTGCTGCTGTGGTTTGGCTCGGGCATCGTCATGATGTACGTGCCTTACCCGGCGTTGACGGAACAGGAGCGCATGGCATGGCTGGCGCCGCTGGATGCGGAACAGGTGCAGGTCAGCGCCTGGACCGCGTGGCAGGCCGCCGGCCGGCCCGGCATGCCGACTGCCGTGCGTTTGAACCAGGTGGCGGGCCGCCCGGCCTACCATTTCAAGGCCGACGGACGCTGGTGGACGGTATCGGCCGATACCGGCCAGCCCTTGCAGGTGACGTCCGCCATCGCCGCCGCCAGCGCACTGCCGGCCGCGTCCAGCGGCCGCGCCGCTGCGGAAGGAGGCGCGGGCGAGCCAGCCGGCGCCACAGCGGCGCCGGCGGTACAGGTGACTTCGTCGGACACGATCGACATCGACCAATGGACCTTCGGCAGCGTGCGCGAGCACCGTCCGCTGTACCGCGTCGGCCTGAACGATGCAGCCGGCAGCGTGTTGTACGTCTCCAGCCGCACCGGCGAACTGGTGCGCGACACCACGCGCAGCGAGCGCGCGTGGAACTGGGCCGGCTCCGTCATCCACTGGATTTACTTCACGCCGCTGCGCCGGCACGGCCAGCCGTGGCGGCAGGTGGTGATGTGGACCTCCGGCGCCGCGCTGCTGCTGGTGATGCTGGGCATGATCCTGGGCATCCAGCGGCTGCGCGTGCGCCGTCCGTACGCCGGCGGCCGCTGGTCGCCGTATCGCGGCTGGCAGGCATGGCACCACTGGATGGGGCTGGCCATCGGCACGCTGATGCTGACCTGGCTGTTCAGCGGCTGGCTATCGGTCACGCCGTTCGACTGGCTGGCGTCGCACGGCGTCACGGCCAAGGACCGGCAGGCCTTCGCTGGCGGTCCGCTGACGCGCGACGACCTGGCGACGCCAGTGCAAGACAGCGTGCGCCACCATCCCGGCCTGCTGGAACTGGAATGGCGCCGCATCGACGGCCAACTCAACTTCAGCATGCTCGACCGCGCGTGGCGCCAGTTGCGCCAGCCTGTTCCGGCTGAACGCCTGCGCCACGCGACCGCTGCGCTACGCCCCGGCGCGCACCTCGTGCTGGAGACGCTGGCCAGCGAGGACGACTACCACTACAGCCATCACCAGCAAGCCGTTCTGCCGGTCCTGCGCGCCCGCTTCGACCTGCCCGACGAGGCCACCTTCTACATCGACCCGCGCCAAGGCGAGATCGTCGGCTACGCCGACCGCAACAGCAAATGGAACCGCTGGCTCTTCAATGGCCTGCACCAACTGGACTTCGCCGCCGTTGTACGGGCCCGGCCGCTATGGGACGTCATCGTCATCGCCCTGTGCGTCACCGGCGCCCTGGCCACGCTGACCGGGATCGTGCTCGGCTGGCGTCGCCTTCGCAAGCGCTAGTGCCAGAAGACAACTAAAAGCGCAGGGTGCATCGCGCCGCGTGCAAGGCACAGCTCGGGCTGGATCCTGAAAAGCTGATGCGGAGTGTTGTTTTTTCGCCTGCCGCATTGCTGCCGGCAGCGACAACTTAAGCTCTCTGAAGTTTCCCGCAGCCAGCGCCGCTGCGGCGTTTCCACCGTTTGAACCTTGCTTATCTGCCAGTCATACGACGACTTCCTCAGATAGATATGCAGAATGGTTCGTTATCTTCTGCAAGCCAGCCTCGTATATTGCGACTGTCGGTTAGCGAAAGGGCGAGATCAGCCCGCAAGGCAGCGACAGCGTGCAGCTTGAACTCGGCGCCTACCGGCGTCCGCCAGCCTGCCGACAAACCGCAGCGCAGGTCGCCGACACGTTATGGCGCACCCGCGCGCCGCAGGCTACCGCTAAGCCCTGCGTTACACCACATGACACAGCCCGCGCCGTGCGGGCACGCAAAATTACAAGAGGGATTTGAATGAGCACTTTGAAGAAAAGCGCGCTCGCGCTGGCGCTAGCATTGGCGTATTCTGAATTCGCGGCGGCACAGGAAGAGGCGATCCAGCGGGTGGAGGTGACCGGCAGCAGCATCAAGCGCACGGCGGCGGAAAGCGCCGGCTCGGTGCAGGTGCTGACGCGCGACGATATCGAGCGCACCGGCGAGACCACCGCGCTGGGCATCCTGACCACCACCTCGGCCATCAGCACGCAGCTGAACGCGGCCACGCAGGGCGCCGCCACTTTTGCCAACGGCTCGTCCGGCGTCAGCATGCGCGGCCTCGGCAAGGTATCGACGCTGGTGCTGGTCAACGGCCGCCGCATCGCGCAGTACGCGCTGGCCGACAGCGCGCAGCAGAACTTCACCAACATCGACGCGATTCCGGCCGCCGCCATCGAGCGCATCGAGATCCTGAAGGATGGCGCCTCGGCCATCTACGGTTCGGACGCGATTGCTGGCGTGGTCAACATCATCCTGCGCAAGAACTTCAACGGCGCCAAGATCAGCGCCAACTACCGCGAGGCCGACGGCTTCCGCGACCTGCGCACCCGCAACGTTACCGGCATCGTCGGCTTTGGCGACCTCGACAAGGATGGCTACAACACCTATGTCAATTACGAGTTCTACAAGAACGACGGCTACACCACCGGCGAGCTGGCCAGCCACTACCCGGACTGGCACCGCCTGACGCCGGGCCGCTCGACCTGGGACGCGCGCAGCCAGTATTCGCCGACCGGTAACTACTTCCTGAGCAGCACCAACATCGTCGCCGCGCCGGGCTGTCCGGCCGACGCCATCGATCCGGCCGACAAGCAGTGCAAATACGACGCGCTGGCCACCGACGGCGCCACCACCGGCTCCAGGCGCTGGGCCTTGGCCAGCAATACCCACTTCCGCATCGGCAAGGAAATCGACGCCAACTTCGAGCTGACCGCCGCCGGCGCCACCACCGATTATCTGCTGAGCGGCTTCACCACCAACACCACCACCTCGGCCGCGTACTGGTACGACATGCTGGGCGGTAATTTGAAAGGACCGTTCTACTATCCGAAGCTGCCGGTCGGCCACGCCAACAATCCGTATTCGGTGCCGGTCGAGTACCGCGCGCGCCTGACGGACACCGGCGATGGCTTCAACTTCAACACCACGCAGTCGCAGCAGTACCGCGCCATGCTCAGCCTGAATGGCGAGATCGGCGGCTGGGACTGGAAATCGGCCGTGGGTCACATGAAGTCCAGCGCCGACAAGGATTTCCGCGGCACCAGCGCCACGGGCTACACCAACGCCATCGTCAGCGGCGCCTACAAGTTCGGCCAGCAGAACGACCCGGCGCTGCTGGAGTCGATGTTCCCGGTCCGTAATACCTACGGCAAGGCCAGGATCTCCTTCGTCGACGCCACCGTCAGCGGCGAAGTGGCGCAGTTGCCGGCCGGGCCGCTGCGCATCGCCGTCGGCACCGACATCCGCCGCGAATCGTATGAGATGAAGAGTTCGGACAATGTGCTGCGCGGCGAACTGGTCAGCGCCTTCGGCTTGCAGGTCAAGGATACGGTCGATCACTACGCGCTGTTCACCGAGGCCACCATCCCGGTGCTGAAACGCGTGGAACTGACCGCGGCCGTGCGCGGCGACAAGACCAGCAATAGCGACGCCCACTTCTCGCCGAAAGTCGGCCTGCGCGTCAACGCCACCGACACGCTGCTGCTGCGCGCCACCGGTTCCGGCGGCTTCCGCGCGCCGAACATCGTCGAATCCGGCAATGGCCTGGGCCGTGGCTCGTACTCGACCGGCGTGCAGGACTACCGCCGCTGCCCGATCGCCACCGCGCTGAACGCGCTGGTGCAGAACGCCGTCGGCGCCACTACCGGCGACAAGGCGCTGGCCAACAGCTATCGCGGCACGGACTGTTCGGCGGTGCTGCCGGCCTTCGTCTCGTCGAATCCGGACCTGAAGCCGGAAACCTCGCGCACGCTGACCGCCGGCTTCGTCTGGGAGCCGGTCAAGAACTGGACCATGGCGATCGACTACTACCACATCGAACGCAAGGACCAGATCGGCACCCGCACGCTGGCGGACATCCTGCAAGGCGAAGCGAGCCTGCCTGCCGGCCAACTGGTGCGCGTGGACAACAGCGCGTCCGACGCCGAATTCCTGGCGCTGGTGCAAAAGTACGCGCCGGGCAACACCCTCAACTTCGGCGGCCTCGGCAAGGTGGCGCTGGTGTACAACCCTTACGTCAACAGCGGCAAGACGCGCACCTCGGGCTTCGACTTCGACGCCTCGGGCCGCTTCAATACCGCGCTGGGCCAGGTGCGGCTGAAGCTGGAAGGCGCCTACACCTGGAAATACCAGGAGTACAGCGTGACCAACGGCGCATACGGCGCCAACCAGGCCGGCAACTGGGATGGCGGCCCGCGCCTGAACACCAAGCTGCGCGCGGCGCTGAAGACTGGCGACTTCGACCACGGCGCCACCATCAACTACACCAGCGGCTACAGCAACAACAGCGTGTCGTCGCCGACCTACTGCGCCACCAACAGCGTCGCGTCAGCCTACCTGGACACTTGTAACCATGTCGGCAGCAACACCACGGTAGACTACAACCTGGCCTGGAGCGGCATTCCGCATACCAAGCTGAGCCTGTTTATCAATAATCTGTTCGAGCAGGACGCACCAGTGCAATGGCGCAGCGGCTACTCGCCGCAGTTCCGCCGCATCGGTGTGACCGCCGCCTACACCTTCTGATGAGCTGATATGAAAAAGATTTCCGCATTATTCGTCGCGCTGCTGCTGACCCTTGGCGCCACCGCCAGCGCGCAGCAGTACCAGGGCCAGCCGCCGATACGCGGCGCGGTGGACACCACCAGCCGCCCGACCGACCGCCAGGGCAAGGGCGTCTTCCCGTTCAACGAGGATGGCGTTTATTTCTCCAACGAGTTCGACGGCGCCCGCCTGAACAGCATTCAGCGCACCGGGCCGCTGGAATACACCATCTCGATCACGCCGGAGAACGAGCCGATCAACATGAGTCCGTGGTATGCCTTCCAGGTATGGTCGAAGGCGCCGGCCGAAATCTCGGTCAGGCTGGTCTACCCGGAAAAAGCGCGCCACCGCTACACGCCGCAGTTGAGCAGCGACGGCCTGCAATGGAAGCCGCTGGTGGCCGAGCGCATAATCGAGGAGGACAAGGCCAACGCCGAAGGGGCGCCACCGCGCGCCCGAAAAGCGTGACCTTGCGGCTGCAAGCGGACACCCGGCCGCTGTGGGTGTCCGGCCAGGAACTGCACACGTCCCGGCGCGTGTACGGCTGGATCGACGATATCGCCCGCAAGCACAAGCTGCAAGTGAGCGAGATCGGCAAGAGCACCGGCGGCCGTCCGCTGAAGCTGCTCACGCTGGGCAACAAGTCCGGCAAGAAGGCGATCCTGGTGATTTCGCGCCAGCATCCGCCGGAAGTGACCGGCTACTTCGCCATGCAGTCGTTCGTGGCAACGCTGGCCGCCGATACCAGGCTGGCGCAGCGCTTCCGCAAGGACTGGACCGTGTACGTGGTGCCGCTGATGAACCCGGACGGCGTCGATGGCGGCTTCTGGCGCCACAACGTCGGCGGTGTCGATCTGAACCGCGACTGGGCCGACTTCAACCAGCCGGAAACGCGGGCCGTGCGCGACTTCCTCAAGCAGCGCGCGGCCGACGGCGCCAGGTTCTACTTCGGCATCGACTTCCACTCGACCTGGGACGACATCTATTACACGCTGGACCCGAAATTCAAGGGTAATATGCCGGGACTGGTGCCGGAGTGGCTGGACAAGATCCAGCAGGCCATTCCGCACTACAAGCCGGTGATACAGCCGTCTGAGCGCCTGGAGCCGACCACGGTGTCGCGCAACTATTTCCTCAAGGAGCATGGCATGGAAGCGATCGTGTTTGAAATCGGCGACAACACGCCGCGTGACCTGATCACGGAAAAGGGCAAGGTCGGCGCGACCGAGCTGATGAAACTGATCCTGGCGAAATCGGCGCCATGACGCGCGCCGCCACCAAGCACGCACGCCACGGCTGGCTGCGGCCGGCCGCGCTGTCGCTGTCGGCCAGCGCAGTGTTGCTGTGCACGCCGCCGGTGATGGCCGACAGTGCGCCGGCGCCGCGCAGCCTCGCCGCGCTCACCGCCAATCTGCAAGCGCAGCCGGGTTTTGTGCAGGTCTGGCGCGATGCCGACAAGGGCCGCGTGCTGTTGACGGTGAAGTCGCTGAGCAGCCCGTTCCTGCTGGTCAGCTCGCTGCCGCATGGCCTCGGCTCGAACGACATCGGCCTTGATCGCGGCCAGCCGGGGAGGTCAAGATGGTGCGCTTTGAAAAGCGCGGCGCCCGGCTGTTCCTGTTGCAGGACAACACGCACTACGTCGCCGATTCCGCCAATGCCGATGAGCGCGCCAGCGCGGTGCAGGCCTTCGCCAGCGCGGTGCTGTGGTCGGGCGATATCCTCGCCAGCGAGCAGGGCGGCTATCTGGTCGACTTCTCCAGCTTCCTGCTGGCCGACCAGCACGGCATCGCGCGCCGCCTGGCCGGCGCCAGGCAGGGCGGCTACAGCATCAACCCGGCCCGCAGCGCGGTGCTGCCGGAGCTGGCCAAAAGCTTCCCCGACAATACCGAGCTCGAAGCCGAGCTGACTTTCCAGGGCGGCGGCGAGGGCGCCGCGGTGCGCCGCGTGGCGGCCGATCCGGCGTCGCTGACGCTGCGCCAGCACATCAGCCTGGTGCGCCTGCCGGGGCCGGGATACACGCCGCGCGCGTATCACCCGGCGTCCGGCGGCAACGCCAATCCCTACGTGGACTTTGCCGCGCCGCTGTCCGGCAGCATGGAAGTGCGCTGGCAGCGCCGTCACCGCCTGCAAAAGACCGATCCGTCGGCAGCGGTCAGCAGCGTCAGCAAGCCGATCGTCTACTACTTGGATCGCGGCGTGCCGGAGCCGATGCGCACCGCGCTGCTGGAAGGCGCGCGCTGGTGGGCCACGGCGTTTGAAAAAGCCGGCTTCAAGGACGCCTACCGCGTCGAGCTGCTGCCGGAAGGCGCGGACCCGATGGACATCCGCTACAACGTCATCGCATGGGTGCACCGCGATACGCGCGGCTGGTCTTACGGCAGCTCGCTGGTCGATCCGCGCAGCGGCGAAATCATCAAGGGCGCGGTGACGCTGGATTCGCAGCGCATGCGGCAGGACATGCTGATCGCCGAGAGCCTGCTGGCGCCGTATGGCAAGGCAGGCGAGGGCGTCAACCAGGCGCGCCTTGGCGAAGCCGGGCAGGCGGTGTTGTCGCGCCTGCGCCAGCTGGCGGCGCACGAGATCGGCCACACGCTGGGCTTCGCGCACAATTTTGCCGCCAGCCGGCAGGGCAATGGTTCGGTGATGGATTATCCGCATCCCTTGCTGACCATCGCCGCCAATGGCGATGTCGCGCTGAGCAAGCCGTATGGCGATGGCGTGGGGCCGTGGGACGACTTCATCGTCGCCCACGCCTACAGCGAGTACGCCACGCCGCAGGCCGAGGCGGACGGACTGGCGCGGCTGCGCGCGCAAGCCAGGAGCGACAAGCTGGATTACGTCAGCGATGCCGATACGCGGCCGGCGGGGGCCGGCCATCCGAACGGCCTGATGTGGGACCTCGGCGCCGACTCGCTGGCCGGCTGGGACCTGGTGATGACGGCGCGCCGCCGCGCGCTGCAGCAGTTCTCCATCGGTGTGCTGCCGGATGCGCGCCAGGTGGGCGAACTGGAGGCCCGTCTGGTGCCGGTATATTTGCTGCATCGCTACCAGACCGAAGCGGTAGCGCGGCTGGTGGCTGGCGGCTCGTTCGAGTACGCCACGATTGGCGATGTGCGCAGCGGCGCGCGCCAGGCGGGCGTACAGGTCGTCCCGGCCCGCATTCAGCGCCAGGCGCTGCAAAAGCTGACCGACAGCCTGCGGGCCGAGGAGCTGGCGCTGCCGGGCAACGTGCTGGAACTGTTGGCGCCGCCAAGCCAGGGCTATCAGCGCACGCAGGAGTATTTCGCCACCGGCATGGAGCGTGTGTTTGATCCGTATGCGGCCGCCGAAGCCGCGGCGGCGCAGACCAGCTTGTACCTGTTCGATCCGGCACGGATTAACCGGCTGTCTTGGCAGCATGCGCGCGATGCGCAACAGCCCGGCGTGGCCGATACGCTGGAACTGGTGTGGAACAGCGGCTGGAAACGCGCGCCGGTGCCGGCTTCCGTGATCGGCGGTGCGGCCGTGCAGCAGGCGGCGGACTGGGTGGTGCTGGAAAGCGTGCTGCGCCTGCTCGAAGCCGACAAGCTGCATCCTCAGGTGGACGCCGATGTGCGGCAGTCGGTGCGTGAGCTGGCGGCGTGGCTGGTGAAGAATCCGTCGTCTGGCAGCGTGGCCAGCAACCGTCGCCGCGCGGCCGAGCTCATCACGCGTTACCTGGCCGATCCGGGCAGCGTCAAGCTGCGTCCGGCGCCGGCGATTCCTCCGGGCGCGCCGATCTAGGGGGTATCATCGCCGGCAAGGAGGACATTGGATATGAGGAACTGGTTCGAGCAGGGCGGCAGCGACTATGCGCGCTTCCGCCCGGAATATCCGGCGCAACTGGCCGACTATCTGGCCTCGGTGGCGCCGGGCGGCGCGCTGGCTGCCGACGTGGGCTGCGGCAACGGCCAGCTGACGCAGTTGCTGGCAGCCCGCTTCGAACAGGTTATCGGCCTCGATCCCAGCGCCGACCAGATCGCCAACGCCAGCGGCGGCGACCGCACCAGCTATCAGTGCGCGCCGGCCGAGCGCTTGCCGCTGGCCGACCACAGCGCCAGCCTGATCACGGCGGCGCAGGCTGCGCACTGGTTCGACCTGCCGGCCTTCTACGCTGAAGTACGGCGGGTGGGCGTGCCGGCCGGCGTACTGGCACTGATCAGCTACGGCGTGCTGGAACTGCAGCCGGCGCTGAACGAGCGTTTCCAGCGGTTTTACTGGCAGGAGATCGGTCCTTACTGGCCGCCCGAGCGCAAGCTGGTGGACAGCGGCTACGCCACCCTCGACTTTCCGTTTGAAGAATTCAAGGCGCCGCCGATGCAGATCCGCGTCGAATGGCGCTTGCCGGAGTTGCTCGGCTACCTGCAAACCTGGTCGGCGGTCCGCAGCGCCAGGGAAGCCGGGCGCGAAGACATCCTCACCAGCTTCGCCGCCGACATTGCCGCGCTGTGGGGCGACGAGCATACCCACCGCACCGTCGCCTGGCCGATCAACATGCGCATCGGCCGCATCTGATTGAAGGCCAGGCGCCGCGGCACGACGCCGGGCGGCCTTATGCCAGCAGCTTCAGCAGCGCTTCGGCGGCGGCTTCGGACGAGGCCGGGTTCTGGCCGGTGACCAGCAGGCCGTCGGTGATGGCGTAGGGCTGCCAGTCGCCGACCTTGGAGTAGATGCCGCCGTTTTGCTTCAGCATGTCTTCCACCAGGAAAGGCACGACATCGGTCAGGCCGACCGCGTCTTCTTCGGTGTTGGTGAAGCCGGTGACCTTCTTGCCGTTGACCAGCGGCTTGCCGTCCGCGCCTTTCACATGGCGCAGCACGCCCGGCGCGTGGCAGACGGTGGCGACCGGCTTGCCGGCGGCGATCGTGTCTTCGATCAGCTTGATCGAATGGCGGTCTTCGGCCAGGTCCCACAGCGGGCCGTGGCCGCCCGGATAAAACACGGCGTCGAAATCGGCGGCGTTGACGTCGGCCAGCTTGCCGGTATTGGCCAGCACGGCCTGGGCTTCCGCGTCGGCCTTGAAGCGCCGGGTCGCCTCGGTCTGCGAAGCCGGCTCGTCGCTTTTCGGGTCCAGCGGCGGCTGGCCGCCGTTTGGCGACACCACCGTCAGCTGGGCGCCCGAGGCTTTCAGCGTGTAGTACGGGGCGGCGAATTCTTCCAGCCAGAAGCCGGTTTTCTTGCCGGTGTTGCCCAGTTGGTCGTGCGAGGTGAGGACGATCAGAATTTTTTCATGTTCAACTCCTTGATTAAAGTGCTGCTTCGAGAATGCGGCGGCTGCGCGCGAGGTCGATATCGCGGTGTTCGCCGAGGGCGGTCATGCCGTGCGCTTCCAGTTGCTTGAGCACGGCTTCTACTGCATCCTGTCCCAGTGCGTAGGCGGACAGGCGGGTCGGGATGCCGAGGCCTTCAAAGAAGGCGCGGGTGCGGGCGATGGCGGCGTCGATGCGCTCGTCGTCGCTGCCGCTGCTGATGTTCCAGACGCGCTCGCCGAACTGTAGCAGCTTGGCCCGTTTCGGCCCGCGCTGTACGTCCAGCAGGGCCGGCAGCACCAGCGCCAGCGTGCGCGCGTGGTCGATGTCGTACAGCGCGGTCAGCTCGTGGCCGATCATATGGGTGGCCCAGTCCTGCGGCACGCCCGCGCCGATCAGGCCGTTGAGGGCCAGCGTTGCGGTCCACATCAGATTGGCGCGGGTGGCGTAGTCGTCCGGCGTGGCGATCGCTTGCGGCGCGATCTCGACCAGCGTTTGCAGCAGCCCTTCGGCAAAGCGGTCCTGCACGCGGGCGTCGACCGGATAGGTCAGGTATTGCTCGGTGGTGTGGACGAAGGCGTCGACCAGGCCGTTGGCGACCTGGCTGACCGGCAGCGTGAAGGTCTTGCGCGGATCGAGAATGGAGAATTTCGGATACACCAGCGCCGAGTGGAAGGCCAGCTTGGCTTGCGTGGCTTTCTTGGTGACCACGCTGCCGGCGTTCATTTCCGAACCGGTGGCAGGCAAGGTCAGCACCGAACCGAAGGGCAGGGCTTGCTTGATGTTGGCGCCGCCGCGCTCGGCGATTTCCCATGGCTCGCCGTCATACAGCGCGGCCGCCGCGACGAACTTGGTGCCGTCGATAACCGAGCCGCCGCCGACCGCCAGCAGGAAGTCCAGCTTTTCGCGGCGCACCTGGTCGACCGCGCGCATCAGCGTTTCATAGCTCGGGTTCGGCTCGATGCCGCCGAATTCCTGGACGGTGCGCTGGCCCAGCGCGCTGCGCACCTCGGCCAGCGTGCCGGTCTTTTCGGCGCTGGCGCCGCCGTACAGGATCAGCACGCGTGCGTTGTCCGGCACCAGCCTGGACAACCTGGCGACGGTGTCGGCGCCGAAGACGATTTTGGTGGGATTGTGGAATTCGAAGTTCTTCATCTGCTCTTCCTTTTATATTAGACTGGTCGTCTAGAAAGCGGTTAAAAAAATGTCCGGTTACAGCTTCAGCAACGCTACGGTGGCTTGCCATGCCGATTGCAAGGCGCTGGGGTCGCGGCGCAGCTTGGTCAACATGGCCGCGCCCAGCCACAGCTGGTACAGCGTTTGCGCCGTGTGGGCGGCGTCGGCTGCCGCCGGCAGCGAGCCATCGGCGGCGCCCTGTTGCAGCGTTACGGCCAGGCGGGCGATGATCTGGTTGGTGCCGTCCAGCAGCGCCAGGCGCATCGGTTCCGACATGTCGGCCACTTCGCTGCTCAGCTTGACCACCAGGCAGCGGCAGCCGCAATCCTGGTCGAACCAGCCAGTCCAGTAATCCATCAGCGCCTGCGCGGCGGTCTTGCCCGGGGCCGACAGGGTGGCGTCCATCTCGGCCAGGTACTGCGTGACGTAATCTTCCAGCAATGCTTCGCCGAACAGTTCCTTGGACTTGAAGTAATGGTAGAAGGAACCCTTGGGCACATCGGCGGCCGTCAGGATTTCGTTCAGGCCCACACCCGCAAAGCCTTTGCGGGTGATGATGGCCTTCCCCTGATCGAGAATATGCTGGCGGACGTCGGTGTATTCGGCTTTCATGCGATGCAGTATAACACAATTAGACCAGTCGTCTAGTTATCTGAAAATTTCGCCCGCGCGCTCCGGCTGGTAGGTCACTTCCAGTATGCGCAGCGTGGTCAGCTGGCCGTCCGGGCGCGGCCAGTCGATGCTGTCGCCGACTTTCAGGCCGAGCAGGGCGGTGCCGATGGGCGTCAGGATCGAGATGCCGTCCGGCAGCTCGGCCATGTCCTTGGGATAGGCCAGCGTCATGCACAATTGCTGCGGCGGGTTTTCGATTTCGAAGCGCACCTGCGAGCGCATGGTCACCACGTCGGACGGGATCTCTTCCGGCTCGACCACCTTGGCGCGCTCCAGTTCTTCCAGCAAAGCCTGGTTGTGGTCGGTGTCGAGCAGGGCTTCCAGGCGTTCGATATCCAGCGTGGACACGGTGATGTTCGGTTTCATTCTTAACTCCATAAAAAGACGTGACGGTGCCGCGTGGACCAGCGTCCACAGGCGGCTCAGGGCAGGGAGGTCGGCTCGGCAGGCGGAGAAACCGGGAGGTGTTCTGGCTTACCGAGCAAAAGAAAGGCTGGCGATATCCTTCGTGGACGCGCGTCGGCGTCCGGCCATAAACGACGCGCCCTGGTTCAGGGCGGAACCATTGCGCGGCAGGAGATGGCGGTCAGTGTTCACGGTACGTCGTCGGGAAAGCCTGTGGATGAGCCGAGTATATACCGTTTATCCCGTTCGTCAACCGTGGCGCGGCACGGCGAACGCCGACAGGTCGGCGGCGTCGGCCTCGCCGCAGTGGCGCTTGGCCAGCGCTTCGCCGACGCCGGCCGAATGCTTGAAGCCGTGGCCGGAGCAGGCCGACACCACCGTCACGCCGGGCAATCCGGGATGCGCGTCGATGATGAAATTGAAGTCCGGCGTGATGGTGTAGGTGCACACCTTGGCCTTGAGCAGGCGGCTGGAAACGCCGGCCAGCCGGCCGGCCACGTACCGGCGGTACATGGCTTCGGCCTCGGCGGCGCCGATGGCGCGGTCAATGTGGTCGGGATCGCTGTTGTCGCTGTAGTCCTCGGTGGCGATCTTGATGGCGTTCTCGCCCGGCAGCGGCGGAAAGCCGTAACTGCTGTCGGCATCGGCGCCGGTGTCGAGCCGGACGAAGACCGGCGATCCGGCGGCGTAGCGCTGCGGCTCGTCCAGCTCGAACCAGTACAGCCTTTGCCGGCAGACCGTGAGCAGGCCGGCGAACGGCTCGCCCAGCAGCTTGCCGCTCCACATGCCCGCGCATGAGATGACGTGGCCGGCGCTCAGCGTGCCGTTGGCGGTGTGCACGTCCACGCCGCCGCCGGCGCGCGCCGTCATCGACAGCACTTGCGTGTCCAGATGCAGCGCCGCGCCATCCTGCCTGGCCAGCGCGATCTGCACGGCGATGCAGCGCTCCGGCCGCACATAACCCGCGCCCGGCTCGTAATAGCCGGCCGCGTGCGGACCGTAGCCGGTGAACTGCGGGAAGCGCCGGGCGATGGCCGCGGCGTCCAGCAGCTCGTGGGGAATGCCGTATTGCCGCGCCAGCGCAGCGGTCTGGCCGGCGAAATCGGCGGCGCCGTGGCCGCGCGTGGCGACGCGGCTGTCGCTGATCATCAGCATGCCGCACGCCTCCAGCAGATGCTCGCCGCTGCGGGCCTCCAGCTCGCGCCAGATGCGGTGCGAGTTCAGCGCCAGCGGCACATATGCCGCGCCTTCGCCGATGGCCAGGCGGGTGATGCGCGTGTCGCCGTGGCTGGAACCCTGGTCATGCGGCGGCGCGTAGCGGTCGATGCCGGCCACGCGCACGCCGCGTTTGGCCAGCTGGTAGAGCGTGGCCGCGCCCATCGCACCGAGGCCGACCACGATAACGTCGTAATGCATTGCATCCTTTCGTGCTGTCAGAAGGAATGCCGTAGACCCAGGTTGTAGGCGCGGTCGCCGGAGCCGGCCTCGCTGTTGTTGGCGACGGTGTAGCCAGCGCCGTTGCGGTTGTCGATGCTGCCGTAGGCGGCGTAGACGCTGGTGCGCTTGGACAGCGGGTAGGCGTAGCCTATGCCCCAGGTGTTGGCGTCCTGATTGTACGCGGTCCGGTCATCCTTGTGCATGAGCGAGGCCATCAGCAAGCCGCGCGCCAGCGGCACGGTCACGCCCAGCAAGCCCTCGCGCCCATCGGTGGAGGCGGTCGGCGCCACGCCGCCGAAGGGATTGGCGGTGTTGCCCAGCGGCGCGCTGTTAAAGCCCTGGTCGACGCCGACTGCCGCGTAGAATCTGGCAAAGCCGGCATCGTAGTTGGCGGCCAGCAGCCGGTTGATGGCCGGGCCGCGCTGCACGGCCGGCGCCACGCTGTCGTTGTTGCGGTTGCTGTAGGCGAAGCGCACCGTCAGCGGCCCGCGGCTGTAGCCGAACGAGGCGCCGAGCTGGCGGCCGGCCTGGCTGTCGCCGGCCTGTTCGCCGGCGCTGTAGGCGATGTCGCCGCTCCAGCCGTGGTAGTCCGGCGACGCGTACATCACGGTGTTGTTGGTGCGGGCATTGGTGCCCCAGTCGGGGAAGGCGTTCTTGATGGTGCCGGCGTAGCCGGTGCCGAACGGATCGGCCACCGCCACCAGCGTGTTGTGGTAGGGCGTGGTCTGGCGGCCCAGCGTCAGGCTGCCGGCGCCGCTTTTCAGGCCGACCAGCGATTGGCGGTTGAACGGCATGCTGGACGAGGCGAAGGCGCCGCTGTCGAGACTGTAACCGGCTTCGAGGATGAAAAATGCCGACACGCCGCCGCCCAGGTCTTCCGTGCCCTTGAAGCCGATGCGCGACGCCGCAGCCGGGCCACTGGTGAGCTTGGTGACGTTGCCGTCGCTGCCGCCGCGCTCGCCAACGACGCCGATGTCGGCCACGCCGTACACGGTGACCGACGATTGCGCCCATGCGGGCTGTGCTGCGAACAGGGCCGTCATGGCGGCTGCGATACTGATTTTTTTCATAGTCTCCTCGTTATTGTGGGATGCCGTCAGCCGGGCCGCTGGCGCTGCTTGGCAAAGTATTCCATTGCCAGCAGGCGGAAGGCGGTGACGGCGGGGTTGTCCTGGTCGGGCCGCCATGCCATGCTCATCTCGGCTTGCGCCACCACGTCGGACAGCGGCCGGAATGCGACATTGTCGTAGTGGAAGCGCTGCGCCGAGGCGGGCAGGATGGACACGCCCAGCCCGGCGCGCACCATTGACAGGATCGTCGGACTCTGGTCGATGTATTGCGCGATGTTGACGTGGACATCCTTGCTGGCAAAGATGCCCATCAGCCGGTCGTAAAAATACTTGCCCTGCACCGGCGAATGCATGATGAAGGGCTGCTCGTGCAATTGCGTCAGCGCGATCTGCGCATGCGCGCACAGCGGGTGCGCGGCCGGCAGCGCCACCACCAGCGCTTCCTCTTCCACCAGCTGCAATTCCAGCTGCTGGCGCGACGACACCGGCCGCAGGAAGCCGAGGTCGATGGTGTTGGCGTAGAACGCTTCGATCTGCGCCACCGAGATCAGCTCGAACAGCACCACGTCGATATCGGGCAGCGCCTGGCGCGCGGCGGCCAGCAGCCCCGGGATCAGCTCGTAGCCGGCGGCGCCGGTGAAGCCGATGCGCACGCGGCCGGTCTTGCCCTTGCTGGCGCGGCGCACCGTGGTTTCCGCCTGTTCCGCCAGGTTCAGCAGGCGGATGGCGTCGGCCAGGAAGATGCGGCCCTCGGTGGTCAGCTTGACGGTGCGGCCGACGCGCTCGAACAAGTCGACGCCGAGGCTGTGCTCCAGCAACTGGATCTGCCGGCTCAGCGGTGGTTGTGTCATGTTCAGCAGCGCGGCGGCGCGGCGGAAATTGAGCTCGGTCGCGGCGGCAACAAAGCAACGAACCTGTCCCAGGTCTAACATGGATTGTCCTATAAGGCTGCGATAGTCGGCCATGATTATAGGTCTCTGCGGGACAGGGCGTGTGTTTGAACGGATCAGGTGGTCAGGCTGCCTTCCGGACGCTGGCCGGCCAGGCCGGCGGCCAGGCTGGCCAGCACCATCTCGCCCATGGCCGTGCGCGATTCGTTGGTGGCGCTGGCGCGGTGCGCCTGCAGCACCACGTTGTCCATCTTGAACAGCGCCTCCGGCACGTTCGGCTCGTCGACAAACACGTCCAGGCCGGCGCCGGCGATGGCGCCGCGCGACAGCGCGTCGACCAGGTCTTGCTCCACCACCAGCTTGCCGCGGGCGATGTTAATCAGGTAGCCGTCCTTGCCCAGCGCGTCCAGCACGGCCGCGTTGATGATGCCGTGCGCCTTGTCGGCGGCGGCGGCCAGCACCAGGATGTCGCTCTCGCGCGCCAGTTGCAGCAGGTCCGGAACGTAGCGGTGCGGCATGTCGTCGATCTGGCGCAGGTCGGTGTAGGCGATCGGACAGCCGAAGGCGGCGGCGCGCACGGCGATGGCGCGGCCGACCTTACCCATGCCAACGATGCCGACCCGCTTGCCGCTGAAGCGGGTCGACAGCGGAATCGCGCCCGGATGCGGATTCTGTTTCCAGCCGCCCGAGGTCACATAGCCGTGGCCGAAGCAGATCTGGCGGCAGGTGGTCAGGATCAGGCCGATGGCCAGGTCGGCCACGTCCTCGGTCAGCGCGCCGAAGGTGGCGGTGACAGGAATGCCGCGCTGGCGGGCGAATTGCAGATCGACCGCATCGGTGCCGACGCCGTTGACGGCAATCACTTGCAAGGCCGGCAAGCTGGCGATCATCTCGTTGCTGATGCCGGTGTGGCCGCCGGTGATAACGCCGCGTATCAGGCCGCCGTGTTCCTTGAGGTAAGCCACCTTGTCCTGTTGCTCGAACAGGCGGTGCACGGTGTACAGCGCGTTCAATTTATCATTGACGGCGGGCACGAGGATCGGGTTCAACTGCAAAACATTCGGCTTCATACAGGCACTCCAGGTTGGTTCGATGGCCGCATGATGGGTGGTTTCGCCGGCCGCGTCCAATCCGAAAACGCTATCAACTGATACACGCTGTGTGTGATTCAATTTGCGGATCAACTCATATCGATAAAAGATTGGACGCCATCGCCGCCGGATGGGACGATTTTGGGAACCAATAAAAACGATGGAGACGCTGCATGAGTTCTAATCTCGCCAGGAATATGCCGGCGCCGGCGCAGGCCGCCGAGCAGAAGGAAGACAAGAAGACCGGCTACCGCTGGGTGGTGATGGCCCTGATTTTCTGCATCTGGGCAATCGCCTGCGCCGACCGCGCCAACTTCGGCATCGCCCTGCCGTACATGAAGAAGGAATACCACATCACCAACACCGAGGCGGGCCTGATCCTCAGCCTGTTCTCGTTCGCCTACGCCATCGTGCAGATCCCGGTCGGCCTGCTGTACAAAAAAATGGGCGAGAAAACCAGCGGCTATTTCCTGGCCGCCTGCATGATGCTGACCTCGCTGTTCACGGCGCTGATGGCGACCACTTCCTCGGTGCTGCTGCTGCAACTGTACCGTATCGGCCTCGGCCTGGCGGAGGGGCCGCTGGGCATCGGCTGCACCAACGTCATCAACCGCTGGTTCCCGGCGCAGGAGAAGGGCCTGGCCACCGGCCTGTGGATCGCGGCGTCGAAGCTGGGGCCGCTGCTGGTGCCGTCGGTCGGCCTGGTCGTGATTTCGATCTGGGGCTGGCGCGAGATTTTCTACGTGTTCGCGATTCCCGGCTTCCTGTTTGCCGTGCTGTGGATTTTCTTCGTCACCAATTCGCCGAGCGAGAGCCGCTATTGCTCGCCGGCCGAGCTGCGCTACATCCAGGAAGAGGGCAACGTGGCGCAGGGCAAGGACGCCGCGCAGCCGCGCATGCGCAAGATGCCATGGCTGGACGCCATCAATCGCACCACGCACGTCAAGCGGCTGGAGACGGTGCGCGAGGTGGCGACGTCATGGCACATCATCGGCGTTGCCGTCGGCTATGGCTGCATGATTGGCATCAGCAACATCTTCATGTCGTGGATACCGACCTACCTGGTCACGGTGAAGGGCTACGCTTCAGTGAAGATGGGCTTTCTGGCGTCGGCGCCGTTCATCGGCGCGGTCACCGGCAACATGATCGGCGGCATTATCTCGGACCGCGTGCTGGGCGGGCGCCGCAAGCCAATGATGCTGGCGGGCGCGATCGGCACCACGTTGATGATGTGCCTGCTGCTGGCGGCGCCGGACAGCGCCGTGTTCCTCGGCGTCACGCTGCTGCTGTCGGGCCTGATGCTGGGCATCGGCTTTGCCGGCTACTCGGCGTATCCGATGGGCCTGGCCAGCAAGTCGACCTATCCGACCGCCTTCGGCATCGTCAACTTCCTCGGCCAGATTGGCGGCGCCACCGCGCCGCTGGCGGTCGGCATTTTGCTGGACCACTATGGCTGGAACAGCGTGTTCCTGTACATGGTCGGCACCGCCTTGCTGTGCGCGGTGATCGTGTTCAGCGTCATCGAGCCAGTTGCGGAACCGGCCCAGTAATGGCTAAGATCGGGTCTTTATCAAAGAAAGGCCCGCCATGACTGCAAACCGTCCAATCAAACAATGTCGTTCCCGCGCAGGCGGGAACCCATGGAACGCCGCATGGGCAGACGCAGCATGGATTCCCGCCTGCGTGGGAAGGACGTGGCAAAAGTGAAAGACATTACCGCCATGACTGACTCTTCTTCCCCGGCACGTCTGCCAATAGGCATAGCCCACGGTGTGCAATTCGACGTAGTGGCCTGGGGCCCGGCGCAGGCCGATGTCGATTTCAGCGTCGCCTGCATGTTCGAGCACGAAGTCGGCGACGCCGGCATCGCCGGCGGCTTGCTCGGACTCGACCAGGCGCTGGGCGGACAACTGAGCCGCCTGCGCGCAAACGGCGCTTTCCGCGCGCAGGAAATGGAAACCCTGCTGATCACTTTGCCGCCGCCCGGCATGGCGCCGCGCGCGGTGGTGGTGATCGGTCTCGGCGACCCGGCCACGCTCGACAGCGAGCGCCTGCGCCGCGCCACCCGCGTCGCCATGCGCGAAGCGATCCGCCACGGCGCCCGCTCGATGGCCTTCGCCCCCAGCGTGCTCGATGCCGGCCACAGCGACAACGCCGCGCTGCATATGCCAACCGTCATGCTCGACGGCATGCTGAGCGCGCTGCGTGCAGAAGTGGCGCTGGCCGCCGCCGGCCTGGCGCCGCCGCCGGCCCTGCAGCACTGCATCTTCGACGTCGGCGCGCCGCGCCTGAGCGAAGCCGCGCAAGAGTTCAGCGCCGCGTGGCAATCGCATGTTCCGGCCTGATCCGCTAGCAATCATTATTTTGATTCTTTAATGCAGCGGTGATTTTTTCGCGCAAGTCCAACCTAGAATGCAGCAACAAGCTGATCAAAAAAATAATTGGGGGACTCGTGAAAACGTCATCAAAGCAAGCCATTGGGCTGGCACGGCCAGCCATCGCCATCGCGGTCGCATCGGCGCTGTCCATGCTGGCCAGCAACGCCGCTGTGGCGCAAACTGAAGCAACGGCGCCCGGCGCGGACGCCGGCAAGGAGCCTGCCACCACCGTGATGGTGGTGGGCACGCGCAAGTCGGTGGCGTCCGCCATCGACCGCAAGATTCGCAACGCCACCGTGTCGGATTCGATCGTGGCGGAGGACATCAACCAGTTCCCGGACAAGAACGTGGGCGAGGCGCTGTCGCGCATCACCGGCGTGCAGCTGACGCGCGATTTCGGCGAGGGCTCGCAGGTATCGATTCGCGGCGTGGCGCCGGACCTGAACCGGATCGAGATAAACGGTATGTCCGTTTTAGGCACCAACGGCAACGCCGGGCGCGGCGCCGAACTGCGCGAGCTGGCCTCGGAGCTGATTTCTTCGATCGACGTCTACAAGGGCACCACCGCGGACCTGACCGAGGGCGGCGTCGGCGGCACGGTGGTGATCCGCACCCGCAAGCCGCTGGACTTCAAGGAGATGACGATTGCCGCCACCTTGGCCGGCGAGCACTCCACCAGCCGCGGCGGCGTGCAGCCGCGCGCCAGCCTGCTGTGGGCGGACAAGTTCATGGACGGCCGCCTGGGCCTGATGGCCAACCTGGTCTACGACAAGGTGCTGACGCAGAACGACTACAGCCGCAACACCAGTTGGCGCTTCCTGCGCGACTGGGATTTTTCGCCCGAGAAAACCGTGGTGTCGCTCGACCCGGCGCTGGCCGCGATCGGCTCGGTGGCCGGCTGCTCGGCCGCCAGCCTGACGGCGGCGCAAAAGACCGCCTGCCAGCAGCAGTGGTACGACTACAATCCCGGCACCTCGCGCTACGGCATCTGGACCCGCGACCACAAGCGCTCGTCCGCCGAGCTGACCGCGCAGTACAAGTTCAGCACCGAGCTGAACGCCTTCGTCAGCTACCAGCGCAACGACCAGGACCAGCGCCTGAACGACCGCAATTACGGCACCGACTTCAGCGCGCTGACGCGCCTGTCCAGCGCGGGCGTGGCGCCGGTCTACAATGCTGCCACCGGCGCGCCGAACGCCGGCACCGGCACCTGTAACGCCTTGCCGGCCAACAGTACGCCGTCCAGCATGGTGGTGGCCAACCACATCGTCACCGAGTACACGGTCGGCAATTGCCTGTACACCGGCGGCGTAGGCGGGCAGGGGCGTTCAGCACGTCGGCGCGCGACTTCAAGCTGAAGATCACCTCGGACTACCTCAGCACCGGCTTTAACTTCAAGCGCGGCGAGCTGGAGGTGGAGGGCTTGCTGAACACGTCGAAATCGACATACCACAACGAAACCAATTCGATTGTGCTGACGCAGAACGCGCCGGGCCTGAAAGTGCAGCTGGACGATCAGGGCTTGCCGCACTTTACCTTCCCGGCCGGCTACTCGCCGGACGATCCGAATTCCTACGTGCAGGCGCAACTGCAATACCGTCCTTACGAAACCAAGAACAAGGAAGACCAGGCCAAGCTGGACTTCAAATATCGCCTGGCCACGCCGTTCTTCAACAAGCTGTGGTTTGGCGCGCAGGGACGGCGCTCCGATTCGCAGCGCTATGACGGCGGCGGCTACCTGGCAAGCAACAACGGCACGGCCGCGACGGCGGACGATATCTACGTGCCGTCCGCCAACGTCAACTCGACCATCCTGTACGATCCGTTCAACACCACCGGCAAGCTGCGCGCCAGCTCGATACCGACCTATCCCAACTTCTATTACAACGACAAGTATGTGGGCAAGGCCGATATGGCGGCGCTGATCGCGGCGGTGTCGGGGCGCACGCCGGGCACCTTCTTCGGTGGCTATAGCGATGTCCGCAACGTGCCGTCCGGCTGGACGACGCCGGTGTACAACAACGCCGTGCAGTATTTCGATACCTCGCACTTCAACTTCGACAGCGTGTACTCGGCCACCGGCAGCGACGGCAAGGTGTATCCGCAGATCCCGACCTTCAAGGTAAGGGAAGAGGTGCGCGCGGCCTATATGCGGGCCGACTTCGATACCGAACTGTTCAACCGCAACCTGTGGGGCAATATCGGCGTGCGCTACACCGGCACGCGCAATACCTCTACCGGCCTGAACAAGCTGACCGTGCGCACGCCGACCGGCATCGGCACCGCCTACACCGACACGGTGATCAGCAACGGCATCGTCAGCGTCGATAGCAAATACCACGACTACCTGCCGAGCGCCAACGCCATGATGTGGCTGATTCCCGACCAGTTCATGATTCGCCTGGGCTGGGGCAAGGTCATGGCGCGCCCGGCGATCGACAAGCTGGTGCCGGCGGCATCGTGCATTATCGGCAGCGGCTCGAACCTGGTGGGCGGCGACGGCACCGACGATTGCACCGCCGGCAACCCGGACCTGAAGCCGTACCGCGCCACCAACAAGGACCTGAGCCTGGAGTACTACCCAAGCGCGGATACCCAGCTGACGGCCGGCTTCTTCCGCAAGGAGATCGACAGCTATATCGTCGACAAGGCGCTGCGCAAGGGCGCGGACCTGTTCCACAACGGCGTTCTGTTCGACGTGACCGGTCCGATGAACGGCCAGGGCGCGACCACCAACGGCGTCGAGCTGACCTGGCGCCAGGCGCTGACCTTCCTGCCGGGCTATGCGCGCGGGCTGGGCCTGGACATGAACTACACGCGCATGAACTACAAGTATGCGCCGGGCACGGCCCTGATCAATCCGCTGGACGGCACCGAGCTGACGTATCCGGGCCTGTCCAAGAACAGCTATAACGCGGCGATCTGGTACGACCTGGGCCCGGTCAACGCGCGCGTGGCGTACAACTATCGCGACCGCTATTACACCGGCAATGCGGACCAGGCGGGCAATCCGACGTTCCAGCAGAAGAGCGGCTACCTCGACGCGAAGATCCAGTGGCGCTATAACGACAAGGTGACGCTGTCGCTGGAAGGCAAGAACCTGACCGACCAGGCGCAAACCACCGACGGCGGTTCGTCGCTGCGCGTCAACGAGGTGGCGTGGGCCGGGCGGCGTTATTTCCTCACGCTGTCTGTGAAGAACTGATGAAGCGCAGGCTATTCGCCGCCATGCTGCTGTGGTGTTGCACCGCAGCGGCACTGGCCCAGGGCGACGCTGGGGTGATGCCGGAGCCGGCCAATCCGGCCTTGCCGTCGCTGGTGCTGATTGGCGACTCCACGGTGCGCAATGGCCGCGACGATGGCCAGGGCAAGGGCGCGGAAGGGCAGTGGGGCTGGGGCAATCCGCTGGCGCGCTACTTCGACGCGTCGAAGGTCAATGTGGTCAACCGGGCGATAGGCGGCTTGAGCAGCCGCACCTATCTGACGGGCGGCCACTGGGAGCGCACGCTGCAATTCATCAAGGCAGGCGACGTCGTGCTGATCCAGTTCGGCCATAACGACAGCAGCGCGGTCAACGATAGCAGCCGCGCACGCGGCACCATCAAGGGCGTGGGTGAGGAGAGCCAGGACATCGATAATCTGCTCACCGGCAAGCCCGAGACGGTGCACAGCTACGGCTGGTATCTGCGCCACTATATTGCGGCCATCAAAGCGCGTGGCGCGTCCGCCGTGATCTGCTCGCCAGTGCCGCGCAAGGCGTGGGATGCGGACGGCAAGATCGTGCGCAACCGCGACAGCTATGGCGGCTGGGCGGAACAGGTCGCGCGGCAGCAGCAGGTTGGCTTTATCGATCTGAACGGGCAGGTGGCGGCCCAGTACGACGCACTGGGGCGCGATGGAGTGATGCGCTTGTTCCCGCAGGTGACGCCGGATGAGCATACGCATACCAACATGGCCGGCGCGGAGTTGAACGCGCGCACGGTGGTGGCCGGGTTGAAGTCGCTGCGTATGCCGTTGCCGTTGTCGGCGCTGAACGCGTCGGGCCAGGCAATACCGGCGCTGGAGGACGAGCGGCCGGTGGTGGAGGCGGCCAGGGTTGCCGCTGAAAAGCCGCGCGACGCGGCCTTGCCGACCTTGTTCCTGGTCGGCGATTCCACGGTAAAGAGTGGTGGCGTCAATGGCGCCGTTGGCTGGGGCGAGCGCATTGGGCCTTTCTTTGATGCGGAGAAGATTAACGTCGTCAATCATGCGATAGGCGGCCGCAGCAGCCGCACCTTTTATACCGAGGGGCGTTGGGGGCGCGTGCTGGATCAGCTCAAGCAGGGCGATGTGGTGGCGATTCAGTTCGGTCACAACGATGGCGGCCGGATTGGCGATCCGGCGATGAAGGGGCGGGCGTCGGGCAAGGGCGTCGGTCCGGAGACGGTGGAGGACGTCCGGCCGGATGGCACGCGTGAACAAGTCCATACCTTCGGCTGGTATATGGCAAAGTATGTGGCCGATGCGCGGTCCAGGGGGCGAAGGTGATTCTGCTGTCGCCGGTGCCGCACAAGGATGGGTGGCAGCAGGGGCGCGACTTTGCCAGCGTTGCAGAGTGGGACAGGCAAGTGGCGGAGGCTGGCGGCGCGCAGTTTGCGGATTTGACGATGGTGATCAGTGACGGCTATCGCCAGTTGGGCGCGCAGACGGTTGATAGTTATTTTTCCGATGCGCGCACGCATACCAATGAGGCTGGTGCGATGTTTAACGCGCGCAGTGTCGTGTCCGCGTTCAAGGGGCTGCCGGGAAATCCTCTCGGCGCTTATCTGTCGTCTGCCGGCCAGAGGATACCGGCAGCGGCTTCCCGCTGAGTCCACGCCGCCATCCCGCCACCATTCCGCTACCGGCCTCAGCGATCAGAGGCCCCGGCCATTTCCGCCGCCGCCCGGCCCCGGACCGCGTCCGCCTGGCCCTTCGCCGGCCGGTCCACGGAACATACCGCCGCCATTGCGTAACCGCGCATCGCCAGTCACGCCGCCGAGACTGAAGCTCAGCGCCACCGTGTAGATCCGTCCAGCCTGCTTGCTGTAGCTCTCCGACTGCACGCTGTCGGAATACTGGATGTTGTGATTCACATTGCTGTTAAACAGGTCGCGTATGCTGGAACGCAAGGTAATCCCCGGCGCCAGGCGCCAGCTCCAGCCGGGATTCACCTGCCAGCTTGAGTCCACCTGATTCAGCCCGATCAGCCGCTTGCCGTTGTAATTGCCGTTGAGCTGAAAGGTGTGATCCCCCAGCGTGTACTGCGCGCGCAACTGCACGATCTTCGGATTCGACACCAGCTCCTGTTCCACCGTATAACGCGTGCCATCGCCGGCATAGCGGTTCGCCAGCACCGATTGCGTCAGGTGCTGGAAATTGATGGTCGCACCGAAGTTCAGCGTGCGCTCCGGCCGGCCCTGGAAGTTGAAGCTGACGCCATTGGTCGTCTTCGCCCCGTAGTTGACCGACTCGGTTATCACCACCGCGCTACCCGGCACCGGCGTCAAGGCGCGCCCGATCAGCGGCGCATCCTTCTCGCGGTACGGCGTGATGGTGTAGCTCAGCCAGCCCGCCTTGTCGTCGTACTTCAGCTCGTACTTATCGCCATGCATGGGCGCCAGGCGCGGATCGCCCAGCGTGTAGCTGGTATCGTTGACATACTGGATGTTCGGATTGATATCCGCCAGCGACGGCCGCGTGATACGCCGCGTGAAAGCGCCGGTCAGCGTCGAGTTGCCCAGGTCGCCCCATGCATATTGCACAAACATGCTAGGCATCAGTCGCTTGCTGGTATCGCTGCCCGAATTGTTCTGGTTGATGTAGTCGATCTCCCGGCGCACCGTCTCGTAGCGCAGGCCGGGCTTGACGGTCCAATGCTCGCTCAGGCGGGTGTTTGCGGTGAAGTAGGCGGCCCATGAGCGCTCGGTGGTTTTAAAGGCGCTGGCGCGGTTGGCGTCGATCACTTCTTCGCCGGTCAGCGGATCGATATTGAAGTAGTCGGCATCGCTCTGGCCGCTGTTGACGCCGGCCTTCACGCCTGCCGTCACCAACACCATGGGCGTGATCGCCCTGGTGTAGTCCATGCTGAATTCGTTCAGGCGGCTGGTGTTGTTGTTCCCGTTGAGGAACTGCGCGCGCGGCCCGGTCGGCGGCGTGATGGTGTAGCTGTTCAGATTGCGGTTCTCGCCCTGGCGGTCGTTGCCGGAGGTGCGGAAGTCGTAGTTCAGCTTGTCGGTCCTGTTGAACTTCTGTTCGTAGGTCAGGGCCAGCTGGTATACCGTCATGCGGCTGTCGCCGCTGCTGCTCTGGCGGTATTGCTGGTACGGCGCGGTGCCGCCTTGGTAGATCAGGTAATCGTACAGCGAGGCGTTGTCGCTGTTGGTGCGGTTGAAGTTGAGCGCCGCGCGCAGGCGGTCGGTTTCGCCGATATTGTAGGTGAGCGTCGGGTTCAGCATGAAGCTGGTCGAGTTCGAGCGGCTGGCGCCGTCGCGCCGGGTGGACGAGCTGGCCGTGCCGCTGTTGACCAGCGAATTGGACCAGCCGGTCCGCTGGTTGACATTGCGGTTGACGCCGGCCTGGCCCTCGATCTGGTAGCGGCCCTCGTTGTAGCTGCCGACGACAGAGGCGTTGTGCCGCCCATCCGGCCCGAAGCCGGCGGTGACGGCCCCTTGGCCGCCTTTCGGGCGCACGCGGCGGGTAATCAGGTTCAGGATCGGTCCACCGCCACCCTCGGCGCCGAATTCGGCGCCCGGCACGGTGATGACTTCCACGCTTTCCAGCGCTTCGGCCGGGTAGCTGTTGAGCGCGTCGCCGGCGTTGGCGCCCGAGAACATGGCCGAGCGCTTGCCGTCGACAAATATCTGCGTGTTCTGATTGCCCCGGATGGCGACCTTGCCGTCCTGGTCTACAGTCACGTTGGGCACGTTGGCGATGACGTCGGCGGCCGATGCCGCTGGCGTGATGACCTCCTGTTTCAGGTCGTAGACGGAGCGGTCGATCTGCTCGTTCGGGCGTTGCGCGACCACCTCGACGCTTTGCACGCCACTGTCGCCGGTTGGCGCGGCGTTGGTCGCGGCCGGCGCGGCGGCCGTCGTGGCTGGCGTGGCCGGTGTGGCCGTCTGCGCCGGCGCAGCCTTGGCCGCGGTTGCCGTTGCCGGCGTCGCTGGCGCGGCTTGCGTCTGCGTCTGCGTCTGGGCCGTGGCGCTGGCGCACAGCCATGCCAGCCCGGCCAGGCCGCCGGGTATCAAAATTGTCTGCTTCATGACCTTACGTTATCAGTTGGCCTTGCGGATGCGCTCTATCAGCTGCTCGGGCACCGCGATCACGGTGCCATGGCGCATGCGCTGCGGCGTGCCTTCGTCGGGGAAGTGCATCTGCTTGCTCACATCTTCCCAATGCATCAGGTCGCGCGAGCGCAGGGCGCCGTAGTGCTTGTCCATATAGGCATCATAATAAACGATCACGTCGGCGCCGATCTGAATCGCGGTCGGGCCCTCGACCCACACGCCGGGCGCAGAAATCGGCGCGCTCAGTGTGCCGAACGGCCCTTGCAGGTCCGGCGCCCCGGCCACTTGCAGGTATTTGCGTGGCGGACTGCGCGTTTCATCCTTCACCAGCAGGTAGTGCTTGCCGTTGGCGCGCACGAAGGTGGCGTCGATCACGCTGAAGCCGGGGTCGTAAAACAGCCGGGTCGGCGTAAAGGTGGCAAAGTCCTTCGTAGTGGTGGCGTACATGCGGTGGTTGTACTTGTCCTCCGACGAGCCATCCGTCTGCGGGAATTTGCCGGGCACGGTGGAAGCCCAGAAAATCAGAAACTCGCCGCGCCGATCGTCGTAGATGATCTCGGGCGCCCACGCGTTCAGCGCTCCGGCCTCGTGCGCCATCACCGGCAACTCCTTCTGCGCCGACCAATGGATCAGGTCCCGCGACGAGGCATAGCCGATATTGTTCTCTTTCCAGCCCGAGGTCCAGACCATGTGGTATGTGCCATCCGGCCCGCGCACGATGCACGGATCGCGCATCAGCCTGGCCGTGCCGACCTCCGGCTTGAGGAAGCTGCGGCCCTGGCCCAACTTGTCCCAGCGGTAGCCGTCCCTGCTGGCGGCGAGGTGCAGGCCGTCCTCGCCATTGCCGATGAAATAGGTGAACAGATAAGCGTCGGCCGCCCGCGCCGCGCCGTGCGCGCAAGCGGCGGAAAACATGGCCAGCGTCAGCAGGCGGCGCATCATCTGCCGGATCCTGCCGGCAGGTACTCGCCGATCAGCGCCAGATTCTGGATCGCCGCCAGGCCCCACTGCGCGGCGTCGTTGGTGCTGATGCCGTCGGCCTCATCGACCGGATTGAGCACCGCAGGGCCGTTGATGGTGGTGGTGCGCAGCGGCTTTAGCGGCCGGTCGAAGAACTCGCTCCACGCGCGGCGCGCCAGCGCGGCATCGCTGGTGCGCCAGGCGGCGTAGGCGGTCAGGCGCGAATGGCCGACGCGCAGCACCGTGCTGCCGCCGTGCGCCATGCCCAGCGCGCGCACCTGCGTGGCCTGGTCGGCGTTGTACAGCGTGCAGTACCGGATCCACGCGCGTTCGAAATCCTGCTGGCCGGTGAGGGCGATCAGCTCGGCGAAAATCTCCACCGCGCCGAACACCGAATTCAGGTGGCTGGCGCTGACCTTGTCGCCGGTCATATTGTGCAGGTGGCCACTGTCCTGCTCGTAGCCGGCGCGTTCGGCGTTGAAGAAGCCGTGCGGCATGGCGGCGATGTCCTTCATGCCGGTCAGCAGCTTGTCGTGGTAGCGGCGCTTGCCGCCGCGTTCCCATTCGGTCAGCCAGTTGCCGGCCAGCGAGGCCCAGTCGGTGCCGAAGCTGGCGCGCGCCGGGTACTTGCCCTTGGGCGGCGCGTCGGCGATCTTGCGCACCGGGTCGGTCGCTTCCAGCATCGAATCGGCGTCCAGCAGCTCGCGCATGATGTCGCCGATGCGCTCGTCGGCGGTCAGGTAGTAGTAGAAGCGGCGGTAGACGGCGGCACTGATGCGCAGCTGCTTGGCGCTGCAACCCCAGTGCTGCACGTTGTGGCGCGTGCCGAGGCCGGAAAAACGGCCGAGGTGGTAGATGTCAACCTCGCTGGTGTGGCGCACCATCGCCTCGGACAGGCGGAAGATGTCGGCGCGGCCGCTGCGCAGGAAGCTGTACCACAGCCACAGATCGGGCGACAGTTCGGAATTGTCCCAGGCGTAACCGCCGACGTCGTAACGCCAGACGTGGCGGTCGGCGTCGTAGCTGTGCATGACGTCGCCGTAATTCCAGAAGCCGTACCAGTGGCGCTGCTCGATCTGGCCCTTGTAGAAATCGAAGCGGCGGTCCAGCTCGTCCTCGATTGCCGTGCGCGCCGGCGTCGAGCGGTCGGGCAGGCTCCACAGGCCGCCGAACACGCCGCTGGCCAGCAAGTGCGCCGGCTGCGCCACCAGCTGCGGCGGCGTCTGCACGGCGGCGGCGATCTGCACCATGCGCTCGCGGCTCGGCGTGGCCGCCAGCGCCCACAGCGTGATCTCGCTGCTGCGGGCGACGCCGTGCGGCGTGCCGTAGCCTTTCTCGTAATCCTCGTAGGTGATGTCCAGGCCTTGCAGCTCCTGCGCGTGGGTCGTCATGCCCATGCCGTCATGGTAGAAGCGCATGTCCATCGGCGGCGCGTCGGGCGACCACATCCACAGCGTCACCTCGGCGGCGCTGGTGTGGGCGTTGCGGATGTCCAGCCGGGTAGGGTGGCGCTGCCAGAAGTCGCGCAGGCCGAACGCCACGCCGCCGCCATTGCCGCCGATGTAGCCGCTGCCGGCCGCGCGCCTGCCGGCGTCGGCATCGATCCACCCATGGCCGGGCTTGGTGCGCTTGCGGATCTGGAAGCCGTCCGCGCTCAGCTGCGACAGCGTATAGTCGCCCCACGCCGGCACCAGGTGCAGCGCTGACGACACCCGGGTTGCCATCTGCGCGATCGGCGGACATGGCAGGCCGGCCACCTGCGCCTGGCGGAAGGCGGCGCCGGGATCGCGCCGCAGCCCGGTCAGGCCCTGCACGGCCTCCGCCCACAGGCCGGGCTGCTCGCCGGCGAAGCGCACGTGGCGGTCGTACAGCGGGCCGTCCAGCGGCACATCGAAGCGCAGCCCGATGCCGCGAATGAAATCCTTGTGCTCGTCGCCATCGAACACAAAGGTATGCATGATGCGCACCGATTCCGCGCCGGCGTAAAAGTACAGCCGCAGCGAGAACGGCAGCCATGCGCGGCCGTCGGCGCTGTGCTTGCCATCGAGCTTGATGACCGCGCGCACCGGCCCGCGCTGCTCCACCGTGACGGCGCTGACGCTGCTGTCATAGCGGTGCTGGACGGTGGTGGCCGCCTCGGTGTCGGGCGTATCAGCGGTCAGCGCCACCAGGCGGCCATGGCGCGCCAGGTCGCGGCCGTCACGCGTGATGGCCTCGATCACATGCGCGCCGCGCCGCGCCACCGTGCAGCGGATCACGCCGGTGTTGACGATGATGCTGTCGCCACGCTCTTCGACCGTGACCGCCACGGCCGGCGCGGTCGCCTTGGGCACCGGCTTCAGTTGCAGCGAGGGCGACAGGCCGGCATCGGCCGGCAGCGCATGGGCGGACCACTTGATCGAACCATCCGGCCACCACGCCAGCGGCCAGCTTTGCACCGGCACCTGTGTGCCGTCCGCCGTCGCCAGCGCGAAAGCCTGCGTTTTGGCATGCCGGCCGCGCGGCCACGGCACGCCCAGCGTGGCGCCGGCGGAGAGGGCGGGAACGCCGCCTTCCAGCCAGTGCAGGTCGGCGCCGTCGCCGTTGCTGGCGGCGTTGCGCTTGGCTGGTGTAGCGGTGGCGGCGCTGGTGACGGCCGCACCGGCTGCCGTGGCAACGGCTGGCAATGCGGTGGCGGACTTCAGAAAATTGCGGCGGCTCAGTGACATGGTCTCCATCTTCTGCTTGTAATGAGATGCACCGAGTATCGGTATCGCCCCCGCCAGTGTCAACGGCCTGACGCCATCTAATCATGTTTGTGATTGCAGAGTAAATGCAGTTTACTTGCAATAAAACAGTGGCTCGACTATCATCTAATGCAACTTTATTGCATTAGAAGGGTTTATGTTCAATCGTATCGATTCACGCTGGCCGGCAACCGTTTTGTCCGGGCTTATCGGCGCAATGTGCTCCAGCGTTACAGGCGTGCACGCGGAAGAAGACACGGTGTTGCAGACGGTGAAAGTCCAGGCGGACAGGCCGTCACGCAGCGACAGCGTGGTAACGGTGGAGAATACCCAGGCGCAGAACAGAACGCTGGGCAATATGCTGGAGCAGGTGTCGGGCGTGCAGAGCAGCGCCTTCGGCCCCAACGCCGGCGCGCCTGTGATTCGCAGCCTGGGCGGAAGCCGGGTGCAGATTCTTGAGGACGGCCAGTCCATCCTCGGCATGAACGCACTTAGCGGCGACATCAATATTCCATTCGATCCCCTGTTTGTGCGCAGCGCCACGGTCAACAAATCGTCGGACAGCGTGCGCTATGGCGGCAGCGCGATCGGCGGTAGCGTCAACCTCGACGCCGGCATCGTCTCCCGCAAGATGGAGGACAAGGATCACGAGATTGAATTTGTGCTGCGCAAGGGCGTCAACGACGCCGACGCCCAGGGCCTGCGCCTGAACGTCAATAATCAGAAGAACTTTTCGGCCAATGTGCAGCTGTCGTTCCAGGAGATCGCGCACTACGATATTCCAGGCAGCAGCAAGGCGGCCGTGTGCAATAGCCAGCTGTTCCCCGCCAAGGGCGGCGTCAACACCTTTTTGGCCGACAACTGCCAGAAAGAGGCGCGCATTCAGCAGGTGTATAACAAGTCGTCGCAGCCGTATATCGATCAGTTCATGAAGGAGAATCCGGACTGGGCGGACGGCGATTTTTCCTTCTACACCAACAACCCGACTTCGGTGTGGCAGCGCAAGACGTATGTGAATCCAGCCAACCCGGCCTACATCCCTGGCACGCCGAAGTATGTCCAGAACAAGATCAACCGCGACGTTACGCCGGACTATCGCGGCACGCTGGGCAACAGCTATTTCAGGAACTCCCACGTTGCCGCTGGCTCCACGTATTTCTTCGAGCAAGGCTATGTGGCGGCCAGCGTCGACTCCAAGCGCAGCAAATACGGCGTTCCCGGCTTCTCCATGGAGAACCAGTCGTTCGGCGCAAACTATGACAACGGGCTGCCGGTGGGCGTGGACATCGATCAGGACAAGTTTGCGCTGGAAGCGGCGCTGCGCGATCCCCTGCCGTATGTCGAAAAAGCGGAATTCCGCGCCGCGCGCGTGAGCAACACCTCAGGCGAGTATCTCGGCCGCACGCTGGCCAATGAATACCAGTTCGACAGCAATCAGGGCGAAGTATTGCTGGCGCATCGGCGCGTCGGCGCGCTCGGCGGCACGGTTGGCTTCAGCCATCAGGCGCGCGATGTGACGGGCAGCGGCTCGCAACGTTATCTGCCCGATGTGCGGACGGCAAACAGTGCGGTGTTTGTGAAAGAGAACCTGGACTTCGACTGGGCGTCCTTCGATGCCGGCTTCCGCCACGAACGCGTGGACCATGAGATTCAGGGCAGCGAGTTCAAAACGTCGCGCAATGCGGCCAATGCCAAGCTGCAGGACCGCGACTTCACCCTGCATAGCTACATCCTGGGCGGCGCGGTTGACATCGGCAAGCTGTTTGGCCTGAAAATGCGCTACGCGTCGTCGGAACGGGCGCCGGACATCAATGAGTTGTACGCGAGTAACCGCCACTACTCGATCATGACCCAGGAAGAGGGCAACCAGAACTTGAAGGCCGAGCGCGCCAGGAACACCGAGTTGACCGCGCTGTTCAAGCACGGCGGCTTGCAATTGACGGCAACCGGCTATGTCATGAAGTATGAGAACTACCTCTACCTCGGCTACTCGGGCCTGCAGACCGCCAACCGCCTGCCCTTGAAATATTGGAAGCAGACTGATACCACGGTCAAGGGTTTTGAGATCGATATGTCGCAAGCCTTCGCGCTGGGCAGCTATGGCAAGCTGAGCGTCTCCGCGTTTGCCGACCTGGTCAAAAACCGCGCGGATCACCCGGACTCGCTGCGCGCGCACAACGACGGCGTGTACTTGCCCAATATGCCGACCAACCGCTACGGCGCGCATCTGCTGTGGGAGCACCAGCAATGGAAGGCGCGCCTGTCCAGCACGTACTACGACAAACAAAAGTATCTGGGGAAAAGCGTCAGCGACGAAGTGCCGCTCGATGCATACAACATGGTGAACTTCCAGCTGAGCCGGGAAATTCCGCTGCGGCACCCTTACGTCAAGGGCGTGGAGCTGTTCGTCAGCGGCTCCAACCTGCTGGACGAGGATGCGCGGCCGCACAACTCGCCGCTGAAATACATCGCGCCGTTGCCGGGGCGGGGTTTCCAGGTCGGCATGACGGTCAGGCTCTGACCACGTGCCAGCGGCGGGCGCGCAACTAAGCGCGATTGCTGTTCAATACTTCGCGTAGCAGTGACAGGTCGACCGGCTTGACCAGATGGTGGTCGAAGCCGGCCGCGCGCGACAGCACGCGGTCGTGCTCCTGGCCGTAGCCGGTCAGGGCGACAAACAGCGCGCTATCGGGCGGAACAATGTCGCCCAGGCGGCGCGCCAGTTCATAGCCGTTCATGTCCGGCAGGCCGACATCAAGAATGAAGATGTCAGGCTGGAAGGCCGCCGCCATCTCGATGGCGCGGCGGCCGTCGAAGCTGATTTGGACCTGGTGGCCCAGCACCTCAAGCAGCTGGCCCAGCGTCTCGGCGGCGTCGGCGTTGTCGTCGACGATCAGGATGCGGCGCGCGGTTTCGATGGCGGGCGCGTCGCTGCTTGCCGTCGCGTCGGCGCGGGCCGGCGCCGCTTCGTGGTGAGCCGGCAGCAGCACGTCGAAACGGCTGCCCTTGCCGGGGCCGTCGCTGTGCGCCGCCACGCTGCCGCCGTGCGCCGCCACCAGGCTTCGCACCAGCGTCAGGCCGATGCCGAGCCCGCCTTCGGAACGGTCCGGCGTGCGGACCGCCTGCTTGAACATCTCGAACACCTGCGGCAGCAACTCCGGGCTGATGCCGCTGCCGTTATCTTGCACCGTGATGCGCAGCTGCTCGTCCTGCGGCGCGACGCTGACATCGATACGGCCGCCCTGCGGCGGCATACTTGGCCGCGTTCGACAGCAGGTTCACGACAATCTGAATCAGGCGCGGCGCATCGCCGCGCACCATGGCGTGCGCGGCGTCGGTATGCACATGCAGCGCATGGCCGCGCGCCTCGATCAGCGGCCTGGCCTGTTCAAGCGCTGCCGCAATCACGGTCTTCAGGTCGGTGGGGCGCAGGTCCAGCTCCACCAGGCCGCGCGTAACGCGCGACACATCCAGCAGGTCGTCGACCAGCGTGGTCATGTGGCGGACCTGGCGGTCGATCACCGCTACCGCGCGCGCGTGACGGGCCGGATCGGGCTGGCCGAGATGCAGCAGGTCGGTGGCGGCGCGGATCGGCGCCAGCGGATTGCGCAGCTCGTGCGCCAGCATCGCCAGGAACTCATCCTTGCGGTCGCGCTCCTCGGCGGCGCGCTGCGCAGCCTGCTGCAACTCCTGTTCGGTATGTACATGGTGGGTGACATCGGTGCCCTGCACGAACACGCCGTTGACGCGGCCCTCGTTGTCGAACACCGGCTGATACATAAAGTCGACCCAGCGCTGCTCCAGATCGCGCTGGCCGCCACGCTGCAAGGTCACCGGCACGCGGCGGCCGAAGAAAGGCTCGCCCGTGTGGTAGACCCGGTCCAGCAATTCCGGGAAGCCCTGATCGACGATTTCCGGCAGCGCATCGCGCAGGCGCTGGCGCAGCGGATCGCGGCCGCCGATCAGCTCGCGGTAACTGTGATTGGCCAGCTCGAACACATGCTGCGGCCCGCGCAGCAGGGCCATGAAGCCGGGCGCGTCGGCAAACAGCTGTTGCAGCATATCGGCCTGCTGCTTCAGCGCGCGTTCGGCCAGCACCTGGCCGGTCTTCTCGGACAGGATGCACAGCACGCCGAGCACCTGCTGCGCGGCGCCGTAGATCGGCGTGTACGAAAAGTCGAACCAGGCCTGCTCCTCGCGGCCATCGCGGTGGATCAGGAACGGATGGTTCTCGAAGCGCAAGGACTCGCCGTCAAAAGTGCGCTGCAACAGCACCGACACCTCGTCCCAGACCTCGTTCCAGCTATCGACCATCGGCCGGCCGAGCGCGCGCGGGTGCTTGTTTCCCAGCACCGGCAGATAGGCCTCGTTATACAGAAAAATACGCTGCTCGCCCCAGACCAGGAACATCGACGATTCCGAATGCGTCATCAGGTCAACGGTGAAGCGCAGCGGGGCGGGCCAGGCCTCGACCGGGCCCAGCGGGGAACGCGCCCAGTCGACGGCGCGCAGCAGGCCGTCCACGGCGGGTGGGCAAATTGTCGCTAGCGCCTGATCCATGGCCTATCTCAGCAGATACAAATAGTGATGGATCATAACAGACGGGATGGCGCGCACGAATAGGCGGTGAACAGGACGGGCGTGGCCGCTGGCCAATTTTGCCTATGAGCGCGCATGATTTCGGCAGTTATCCGAGTCTCAGCCGAAAGCTTTTGTAAATAGACACAGGTTCTTTGGTCGGGGCGAGAGGATTCGAACCTCCGGTCTCTACGTCCCAAACGCGCTTTTCGCTACTATTACCGTACCCCGGTTTGTGGGTAAATCATTATAAATCAAATGCTTACCAGTACAGTGTTTTTCGCTTTGGGCACGGGAATCAGTGGCAAAAGCCGAAAACTGCCAATGATTTGCCACTGATTTTTGAACCGCTCTCATTGCCACTGATCTGCCATTTTTATATATGACCTCGTAGCGCTAGCGGATACGGCGATAGTGTCCTACCCGGCCTGGTAGCCTTCCCGACAATACCACTCACTGCTCGCTAGGGCGTGTAAAGGGCGGTCGTCCAGCAGTTTGCGTGGAGGCTGCGGTGAACGGCCGCATATTCGACAAGCCGAGCTCGCCGCGTATCCTCTGTAGAACAAAACATCGAAAGCGTTTGTCGAAGGGCCGCAAGCTCACTGGTAGCCTGCACGCCAAATCTGAGCTACTCGCCCACGCAGTGCGGCAGCAGCGGTATCGGTTCTGAAAGACGGCTTCCGCCCATTTATATGTGCGATTCATAGAGATCATTTCAATTTTCGCAGGGTGCCGGTTTCAGCTACCGACAACGACTTGATCGAGGATGACTTCGCCTTAAAAATTGAGAGGTGCCTATAGCAAACCTCGCTTCTCAGCAAGCCGTACCAACACCGATACGATGAGGTGTATCCGAACGATAAGCGCTCATTCGGCATGGAGGAGCTTAGCCCTCATTAATCTGGGTATTGTGAAATTTGCATACCATCCATTTAATAAAAGTTGCATTTTTTCACTATGAGAGGCAAATTGTAGGACCACAAAAATACGAAAAAAATCAACCTAAACCTAGGAGAAACGAGTGGCCAAGAGGAATTCAGGATGGTCAGCTACGCGTGTCAGTGGAGCCGTCGTGCTCGGTTTTATTCTGTTGTGCGTTGTTCCGTTACCAGTCACGATTATTCTCGGCGTTGCTGGCCTGCTGATTTGGGGGCTGAACTCGAAATCAAAGTCCAAGTTGAACACGTCCTCAACAGCTGGGAGCGCGCAAAAACCACAGCGAAGCCATCCCGCCAATAGTACCCAGACTGCTACTGGAAGAGCTTCGCGTGTTTCGGAGCGCAAGCTTTCGTCGCTAGACGTTCCAATTACCGTAACAGTTCAGTTCTCAAGCTCTTCATCGTCCTCAACTTACAGAATTCCTGACGCGCCGCCAGAGTATGGAGAAGCAAAGTGGATTCCAGAGGGGGAGTCTGTGACGGTTGCTGGGACTGTGCTACCCGGAGGACTTTTTTACGTCGGTACCAAGCTTTTAACGAACGGTCGTCAGAATGACCCATGCTTGATTGATCCATCAAAACAGGTGGCAACGCGGGGGAATTTTTCCGAACGGCAGATGGGATATTGGCCTCATTACGGTGCAATTTCGCCGGAGGCTCGGCGGTCGTACTTAAACTGGCTCGCGGCGGGCCGCAAAGACTCTGACGCGGATATCGGCTTCGTGTTCCTTTTCTTCTATGGCCTTGAACGACGCGTTCTTGTGGATACTGCCAAGGAGCCGGCTCTTCGGGCTGAGTGGCCAGTCATCCAACGGGAACTGGACAGGCTCATAGAGATATATGGTGGGAGGTCCGGGTCTTTCAGACAATACGCCACCTCACTGCTGTCCTGGCTCGGCCAAGTGACGTTCAACGAGAAGGCATACAGGAAGCCTCTACCCAAGTTCGAGCGGACTGGAGAGATTCCGTTCGCGCTTAAGTTCGCCCTCGGACAAGCGGCACTAGATAAGGCGCCGATACCATCACACTTAGCACTTGCATGGATTCGCTTGCACCCGATGTCGTCCTTGAAAACTGCAGCTTACCGCTGTGCTGACGAATTCGATAATTTGTTCGCAATTGTGTACGAGCGTACTTTTGGCGAAGGTATGGTTATCACAAAGAACCGGACAAAGCTGAAGTTGACCCATGCGCCAGCATCGTCAGCATTTAGCGGACAAACGCAAATTGCGAACGTCGGCGACATCCCGGACATATCCGTTTTGACTGCGCCGTTCAAAAAGCTTCAAGACCTGGTTCAAGTCGTCGCAAAAGAGCTTGATGCATACAGCCGATATGTTGGGAAGAATCCTGACACCCGTAATTCGTTGGAGGGCCTGCTACTGCTTCCCGTCGACTTGTGGCCCGCTAGTACAAAGTCGCATCTTCAGGACCTGAAAGAGAAAATTGGATACGACATGCTTATGATGTCGTTCCGAGAAGTGCTCAGTTCGTTACGCGCCCAAGGACCGCTAACAAAGGAGAAGGGCTTGGCGCTGGCACGAGCATTGGAATCGAAGAATATTGGTATCGAGCCGGATGTTCTTGGCGGAGCAAAACTTCCAAAGGATGAAGAAAACGTCGTGTTGTTTGCTGTCTCTCCAGAGGACGCATCTATTCGCTCAACTCCGACCTATAAGGCTGCATTGCTGACCCTTCAGTTGGCATCTTCGGTGGCTAGTGCTGACGGTGATTTCTGCGAAGAAGAACTGGAGTACCTGCAGGCCCAAGTGCGGACGTGGAAGCACTTAACACCGAGCCACACTCATCGGCTCCAAGCGCATTTGCTGTTGCTGAAGACTACTCCGGTCTCACTCACAGCCTTGCGCTCAAAATTGGACGGAGTTGATGCTCAAGCGAAGGACTCTATCGCAGCTTTCATAGCCACCGTGGCGCAAGTTGATGGAACTGTATCCCCAGAAGAGGTAAAGCTTTTAGAAAAGCTATATAAAGCCCTCGGGGTTGATTCGAAGCGTGTCTTCTCGGATGTTCACGCCGCCGCATCTGGGAGGCAACTGGTTGCCTCTACCGGAAATACCGAGCAATCGGGCTTCAAACTCGACGCTGCACGCATTGCAGCTCTTCAAAAAGATACTGAATCTGTCACTGCTCTCCTTTCTAATATTTTCAAAGAGGAGGAGGTTGTGACGGAGGCCGAAGAGGCCGACGAAGAGATTGTTCCACCAAAGGATACTTTGCTAGGATTGGACGACTCGCATACTGTGCTCGCACGCTTGCTGATGTCCCGGTCTCAGTGGTCAAGAGATGAACTTGGTGACGCCGCAGCCGACCTGGAACTGATGCTCGACGGAGCTCTTGAAACAATCAATGAAGCAGCATTTGAATCTCATGACGTACCATTCATCGAGGGTGACGACCCTATCACTGTAAATCCTGAATTTCTGGAGAAGCTAGCAGCATGAACACTCCCATTCGATTAAAAGACCGTGACGCAGTCATTCAGTCGCTCCGTGCAGGGGTCGTACCCCGCACCGGGCAACACCTAATTCAAGTCGGCCGAGCAAAGGAAATCGAAACGCTCGTGGGAGACATCGACCGCATCGCTGATGGGGGCTCCGCGTTTCGCCTGGTGATAGGGGAATATGGCGCAGGCAAGACGTTCTTCTTGAACGTGGTACGCGCTGTAGCGTTAGAGAAAAAGCTCGTCGTAGCCACTGCAGACCTCAACCCGGACCGCCGATTGCAAGCTACTGGTGGACAAGCGAGGTCGTTGTATGCTGAGTTGATGCGTAATCTCTCGACGCGCACTAAGCCAGATGGAGGAGCCCTCTCGGGTATCGTTGAGAAATTCATAGCAACTGCAAAGACTGAGGCAAAAGCTGTCGCCCAACCAACAGAGGCAGTTATTCGGCAGAAGCTTGACCAACTAACAGAGCTGGTAAACGGCTACGATTTCGCAGACGTCATTGCTGCCTATTGCCGTGGATACGAAGAAGGGAACGAACAGCTCAAGGCGGATGCTGTCCGATGGTTGCGTGGAGAGTTCCACACCAAGACGGATGCGCGCCAGGCGCTAGGCGTGCGGGCGATTGTCGATGACTCTGCAGTTTATGACCAGCTCAAGCTCATGGCACGCTTTGTCCGTCTGGCTGGTTTCTCTGGCCTCTTGGTTGGGTTCGACGAATTGGTAAAACCTGTACAAGCTGGCTAACACGCAGGCTCGTAACTCGAACTACGAGCAAATCCTTCGCATTTTAAATGACTCGCTGCAAGGAACATCCGTCGGGCTAGGGTTCGTATTGGGCGGCACACCCGAGTTTTTGTTGGATACTCGCCGCGGTTTGTACAGCTACTCGGCGCTGCAAAGCCGTCTAGCGCAAAACACTTTTGCGACGGATGGTCGCGTCGACTTCAGCGGCCCAGTAGTACGCCTTGGCAGTCTTACGCCGGAAGACTTCTACGTCCTTCTGCAGAAGGTCCGACATGTTTATGCACTTGGTGACGAGTCCAAGTTTTTGCTGCCAGACCAAGGAATTGCAAGCTTTATGGAACATTGCGCCAATAGAGTAGGCGAAGCTTACTTCCGTACACCCCGGACGACGATTACCTCTTTCATCAATATGCTTGCAGTGCTCGAACAAAATCCGAATAGCGCTTGGCAGGAGCTCCTTGGTGGCATCGAGGTTCAAATCGATAACGGCGCAAATGCAGAGCAGGTAGTGGAGACCGAGGGCGACGACGAATTCGCGTCCTTTAAGATGTAGGACAGCACATGGCCGATAGCGCTGCGTTTCACCAGCTTGACGAGCGTATTCAGCGCTATCTTTGGGCTGAGCAATGGGAGTCCCTCAGGGACGCTCAGGAGGCTGCCATTCCGCTTATCGTCAACGGCGATACGGATGCTATCGTGGCCGCTGCAACCGCTGCCGGCAAAACAGAGGCAGCTTTTCTGCCCGCCCTTACGCATCTATTGCAGTGCGAGGCCCCAAAGCTGATTGTTTACATCAGCCCGCTCAAAGCCCTCATTAATGACCAGTTCGGACGCCTACAGTGCCTGTGCGAGCAGCTGGAGATTCCTGTCTGGCCTTGGCACGGCGATGTGTCCGCTTCTACAAAGAAGAGGTTCCTCGAACGCCCGACCGGAGTTCTACTGATTACCCCAGAATCCCTTGAGGCGCTGCTTTGTAATCGCGGTACGTCTCTGCGCGCTATATTCGACGGCCTAGCGTTCATCGTCGTTGACGAACTTCATGCATTCATTGGCAGTGAAAGAGGAAAGCAACTCCAATCATTGATGCATCGAGTTGAACGGGTAACTGGCCGCAGTGTTCCACGTGTAGGGCTCTCAGCCACCTTGGGTAATATGGCCCTGGCTGCCGAGTTTTTGCGACCAGGAAGAGGCGCTGGCGTGAAAATCGTAAACTCCCGTTCGGAAGGCGCTGAGCTCAAGGTTCTAGTAAAGGCCTTTGAAGAGCCACTCTTAGTTCGGACGAAGGATGATGAGACGCGGTTGGACGACGATGAAGATGACGAACAAATAGCTCCAGGCGCCATCGCCTCCCATCTATTCAACGGACTGCGCGGGTCCAACAATCTTATCTTCCCTAACTCACGACGCGAAGTGGAGCGCTTTACCCATCTTCTAAACGGCCTTTGTGAAGCGAATCACGTTCCCAATGAGTTCTGGCCGCATCACGGAAGCCTTTCGAAGGAAATTCGTGCAGAGACTGAGGAAGCTCTGAAGCAAAGGGAAAAACCAGCCACCGCCGTATGCACGAATACGCTTGAACTCGGTATCGACATCGGCGCAGTGAAGAGCGTCGCCCAGATTGGCCCACCTCCATCAGTAGCGAGCCTACGCCAGCGCTTAGGCAGGTCAGGCCGCCGCAAAGGAGAGCCGGCAATCCTACGCGGGTACTGCGTTGAAAACGCAATTTCCGCAAAATCCTCCCTCTCTACACAACTGCGTCTCGACACCGTACAGATGTCGGCGATGATTTCACTGCTCATCGAAGGATGGTTCGAGCCGCCGGTTACGCATGGTGTGCACTACTCGACGCTAATTCAGCAAGTACTCTCTCACATCGCCCAAGTCGGTGGTTCCACTGCTGGACAACTATATGCGCTGCTGTGCGGCCCTGGTGCTCCATTTGAGGGAATTTCGAAGCAGGATTATCTCGACCTAATTCGAACCATGGGTCAGCATGATTTGCTTATCCAAGAATCGTCGGGACTACTCTTGCATGGCCAATTAGGTGAGAAGTTCGTGAATCATTATGCGTTCTACGCAGCCTTTGCTACTGATGAGGAGTACCGAATTGTCGTCGGCGCGAAAATTCTCGGCACGCTTCCCGTTTCGCAAATGCTGTGTGCTGGTCAGCGAATTCTCTTTGCCGGCAAAACTTGGACTGTCGAAAGCATCGATGACGACACTAAGACAATCTACGTTGTCCGTGCGCGCGGCGGAGTACCCCCTCTTTTCAATGGCAGTGGTGGATGGACGCACACGCGAGTGCGGCGACGGATGCGTGAGCTTCTCGAATCAGACCAGTTGCCTGCCTTCTTGGACGAGACAGCGAAGCGGTTTCTTATCGAAGCGAGGAAAAACTACGCTGCTATGGGGCTTTCAAAAAGTGCCGTAGTGGACCAAGGGTACGAGGTCCTGCTCCTCACTTGGCTTGGCGACCCTGCAAATGAGGCTATTGCGTGCCTTTTAAATTATTTAGGTATGAGAGCGCAGGTCGCGGGCCCTGGCGTCGAAGTATTGAAATCAGGCGTCACTACAGAGGAAATCGTCGACAGAATCCTAGACGCGGCGCTCGATGAGCTTCCTGACTTGCATTCCATGTTGGAGGGCGCGAAGAACTTAGAGCGCCAAAAGTGGGACTGGGCACTGCCGAAGTCGCTGCTCTTAAAGAGCTACTCCAGTCTATACCTAGAATTCGAAGAGGCGAGCGAATGGCTTCGGCAGTTTGAAGCGGACTCAAGTTAAGACTAAGTAAGGATATAGGCTTATTAATTTAGCCTAACCTGAAACGAACTGTCGGATGAGTTGGCATTTTGAAAACGTGTACAAGTTGCCATTTGACCTGACAGGATGTGTCAGGCCATCTTTGTATTGGTCCGAATCATTACAGACCTTCAGAACAAAGTTTTCATGGACAGCCAATGTACGTGCGCGGACTCGCGACGTAGAGGTCTATATACCAAATAAGAGGTGAAATGGAGGTCGATTCGGAGACTGAAGAAAATAAGAACCCTCAATGGGATAGCGGCTTGACCGGAGAACTGGTCACCTCGGTATTCGGTGTGGCGCAGTGGAAGAAGGCGCACCCGAGCGTAAGATCCATGACGGACAGACCTGAATTCTGCCGCTACCACTACCACGAGGCCTTGGACATGATGAACGAATACATCAAATCCAACCTAAAGGAGACCGGCTTGTGGGGTGTCTACAAGGACTACGATGAATTTAGTTACCTGATGCTAAAGATCAGGGCGAATATCGTTGCCTTCGTCCAGAGCCTACATGCCGTAGCGGATACCTGCTCCCACGTGCTCTATTATTCCCTGGCGCTGGACAAACTTCCCAGGTCCCTCAAGGAGCGGGACATCTATGCCAACAAGGTCCTCAAGGTCCTAGAGCAGCAACGCGATGCTGGACATCCCGAGTACGAAAAGCTCTGTAGATTATTTCGCGAGATCACAACTGGCGACGACTACAAGTACCTTAATGCCCTGACCAACACGTCAAAGCACCGCAGTATCGTCCGCCCAGAACTAAACGAAGATGCTACTGGCAGGCGGGAAGAGAAGTGGATTCTCTTCTTGGAGTCGTTCAGGTACACAGGAGAATTATTCGAAAAAACCAACGCTCGCGAGTTCATGCGGAGGGAGCACGACCGTATCCAGTCACTGACCGTAGACATTGATGTTGAACTGAACGAGGTCTTGAAGAGGCTCCAACCATTGAAGTCCACGCCCGACGCCGCTGAAGAAAGTTATTAAAGAGCCCATGCCGCAGCAGTCGTACGGCCACCACGACTTTATGACCGTATCCAGCCTCAAACTATCACTTGAGCAAATGTGTGAACAGACTGCTTATGGCCGAACTTGGACGTATTGCCAGTCTTGAGTTTGGTCGGGGCGAGAGGATTCGAACCTCCGATCTCTACGTCCCGAACGTAGCGCTTTACCGGACTAAGCTACGCCCCGACTGTGATGACAATTACACCAGATTTCCGTTCCGATATCAACTGCGTGCGTGGCGAGCGCCTGCCATTTTGCAAGCTGTTGCTGCCGTGCAGAAACTCCTTGTCGGCGCGCAAGCCGGATGCTACAGTGAAAATCTCTTCGCCGGCGTGCCCAATTGTTCCGCCCGCCGGCCCTAGCTGAGCGCCGCTACGCGCCATCGCTCCGGTCATTCAGATGCGGCGCCTCTCGATGCGCGCCGCTCCCGGGGTTCAGACCAGGATGCCTTACCATGACCGATCTTTCCTCCTCCGTGGCGCCGGCCAACGCGATGCAGCGCGCTATCGCCGTGTTTTCCGCCGTCGACCGCACGCACGGCTTCGTCGAGTACGATCCCGATGGCCGCGTACTGGAGGCCAATCAGCATTTCCTCGACCTGATGGGCTACACGCGCGAGCAGATCGGCGGCCGCGACCATCGCATCTTCTGCACGCAGGAATACATCAACAGCGAGTCCTACGGCGACCTGTGGCGCAAGCTGACGCTGGGCCAGGCCGATGACGGCGAGTACGTGCGCCTGACCAGCGGCGGCCGGCAGGTGTGGCTGCAAGGCTCGTACAATCCGGTGTTCGACGACGACGGCAAGGTGGTCAAGGTGATCCAGCTGGCGCAGGACATCACCGAGCGCAAGACGCGCGCCGCCGACCATGACGGCAAGATGGCGGCCCTCAATCTGGTGCATGCGGTGGCGGAGTTCAGCACCAGCGGCGTGGTCTTGTCGGTCAACGCTAATTTCAGCACCGTCTACGGCTACACGCCCGACGAGGCGCTGGGCAAGCACCATCGCCTGCTGTGCGACCGCGACGAGACGCTGACGCCGGAGTACGCCGACTTCTGGCAGCAGTTGATGGCCGGCGGCTCGCTGGTCGGCAAGTTCCGCCGTCGCACCAAGGATGGCCGCCGCATCTGGATCAGCGGTTCCTACAGCGCCGTGCTGGGGCCGGACGGCCAGCCGGTCAAGATCGTCGAATACGCGTCGGACATCACCCACATCATCAACGCCAACCGCGAGTTCGAGGGCAAGGTGGCCGCGCTGAACCGCGCGCAGGCGGTGGCGGAGTTCGATCTGGATGGTCGCGTGCTGCAGGCCAACGAGAACTTCCTCGACGCTTTCGGCTATGCCGCCGAGGAGCTGCGTGGCGGCAACCATGCCATGTTGTGCGAGCCGGCCTTCAGCCAGTCGACCGAGTACCACAGTTTCTGGAGTCATCTGGCCGGCGGTGGTTATCACGCCGGCGAGTTCAAGCGGCTGACCAAGGATGGCCGCACGATCTGGGTGCAGGCTTCCTACAATCCGATCTTCGACGAGGAGGGCAAGCCGGCCAAAGTGGTGAAGTTCGCCACCGATATCACGGCGGCCAAGGCGCTCAATGCCGATTATGCCGGCCGCAACGCCGCCATGGACCGCGTGCAGGCGGTGATCGAATTCGACCTGCAAGGCCGGGTGCTGACCGCCAACGAGAACTTCCTCGGCGTGATCGGTTATTCGCTGGCCGAGATCAAGGGCCAGCATCACCGCATGTTCTGCGATGCCGATTATGCGCAGTCGCCCGAGTACATGACCTTCTGGGAGCGCCTCGGCCGCGGCGAGTTCCACGCCGGCGAGTTCCACCGCCGCACCAAGCAGGGCAAGGATATCTGGATACTGGCCTCGTACAATCCGATCTTCGACGCCGACGGCAGGCCGTACAAGGTGGTGAAGTTCGCTACCGATATCACGGAGCAGAAGCGCATGCACGCCGATATCAAGGGCAAGCTGGACGCCATTGGCCGTTCGCAGGCGGTGATCGAGTTCGATCTGCGCGGCCAGGTGATCTCGGCCAACGAGAACTTCCTGCGCACGCTGGGCTACACGCCGGATGATGTCATCGGCCAGCACCACAGCATGTTCTGCGAGCCGGAGCTGGTGCGCAGCAGCGAGTACCGCCACTTCTGGGCCAATCTGGCGCAGGGCATGTACCAGTCGGGCCGCTTCCGCCGCCGCGCGCGCCATGGCGCCGAGGTGTGGATCCTGGCGACCTATAATCCGATCCTGGGCCTGAACGGCAAGCCGTACAAGGTGGTCAAGTTCGCGATGGATATCACCGACCAGGTGCAGCGCGAGCAGGCCATCACGCAGAAGGTGCAGGCCATCGCGCACCTGCTGGCGGGGCTGACCAATTCCATCAACGAGATCGCGCGCGGCTCGGAACGTTCCAGCGGCCAGGCCGGGCAGACGCAGAGCGAGGCGCATACCGGCAGTGGCCTGGTGGATTCGGCGCGCGCCGCCAACCAGGCGATCCAGACCTCGTCCGGCGAGGTGCGCGAGATTGTCGACGCCATCGGCGATATCGCCGCGCAGACGCACCTTTTGGCGTTCAACGCGGCCATCGAGGCGGCGCGCGCCGGCGAGCATGGCAAGGGCTTCTCGGTGGTGGCCAACGAGGTGCGCAAGCTGGCCGAGAAGTCGGCCGGCGCGGCGCGCGAGATCGCCAAGCTGATTAACCAGACCGTGGGCCGCGTCGACGAGGGCACGCGCTTGTCGGCCGAGGTGGAGGCGGCGTTTGCGCGCATCGTCAAGTCGGTGGCGACCACGCGCGAGTCGATCGCCAGCATCCACGAGTCGACGGCGGCGCAGGCGGCGGCAACGCGCAACGTGTCGGAGCTGCTGCAGGATCTGGAACGCATGACGGCCAGGAATTAAGATGGACGCGCACACCAACGGCGCATTGGCGCCGCATGTGGTGGTGCAGGTGGGGGCGGCGCGCATCGGCATCGAGGCCGGTTGCGTGGTGCGCGCCCTGTCTGCGCCGGATGACTACACGCCGCTGCCGCGCCGCCACGGCGGTTTGCTCGGCATGCTGGTGGTGGACGGCTTGCCGGTGCCGGTGATCGATCTGGCATGCTGGGTGGCGCTGGCCGGCGCCACCGCAGAGCAGGGGCGCCGGCGCGTTGTGCTGCTGCGTTCCGGCGCGCGCATGGCGGCCTTGCAGGTCGATGTGCTGGAACCGCTGGCGGCGCTGCCCGGCAGCGCGATCGTGCGCCTGTGCCATGACGACGACCCTGGGCAGTTGTTCCACAGCGCCGCCGTGGTGCCGGACAGCGGCGAGATGCTGGCGCTGCTGGATCTCGACCATCTGTTCGATCTGTCCAATAGCTGGTGCGTGGCGGCCGGCGTGCAGCTGGATGCCGCTGCGGACGGCGAAACCACCGCCGTCGCGGACGAATTGCAGACCTGGGCGCTGCTGGAGGCGGGCGGCGAATGCCTGGCTATCCGCGCCGATTACGTGGCCGAGGTGACGCCGATGCCGGCGCACGAAGCTTTCCCGGGCGGTAGTGGTGTGGCGCTGTGCACCTGGCGCGATAGCCATCTGGCCCTGCTGCCATTGGGACGCCTGCTGGACAAAGGAGCGCTGACGGCGGCGCCGCTGCTGGCGGTGCTGCGGCTGGGCGAGCAGGCCTTGGGCCTGCCGATCCAGTCGGTGCGCGAATTGCGCCAGCTGCCTGCGGCGATGCAGGGCGTGCGCAGCGATGCGCCGGGCCGCATGCCTTGCCTCACTGTTACCGGCGAGGATGGCGAGACATTACGGATGGTGGATACGGAGGCGCTGTTTGCCATGCATCCGGAGGCCTCGCTGAACCTGGCGATGCAGCCGGCGGCGGGCGGCGGCGCGCGCCGCAACGAGGATACTTATGTGGTGCTGGACGCCGGCGGCAGGCTGGCGCTGCCCATCAGCGCCTGTGAGGAAGTGCTGCACGCCGCAGCGGAGGAGTGTGTGCCGGCGCCCGATCGCGGCGGCGAGGCGACGCTGAACTGGCGCGGCGCCACCATCGCCGTGCGCGATCTGCGGCAGGCGGTGGGGGCGCTGCGCGGCGCGGCAAGGTGTCGCTGGTGGTGCTGCGCACCGAGGCGGCGCCGGTGGCCCTGGCGGTCGATCAGGTGGTGTCGATGATCCCGCCGGGCAGCGCGGAGCTGACGCGCATGCAGCGCGGCGGCGAATCGGTCGAGCTGCTGATCCTGGACGAGGAAAGCGGCAGCAGCACTTACCGCGTCGCCGATCCGGCGGCACTGTTGCGCCGCCGGGCGTAGCGCCGGGCGAGGTTCAGTTGCCGCGGTAGGTCGAGTAGCCGAAAGGGCTGAGCAGCAGCGGAATGTGGGTATGCTGCGCCTTGGCGTCAACGCTGAATTCAACCGGAACGCGCGGGAAGAAGGTCGGCTTGCCGAGGCGCGCGAAATGTTCGCCGGTTTCGAAGACGATGCGGTACGCGCCCGCCGGCATCGGCTGCTCCGCCGGATACAGCGCGGCGATGCGGCCCTGCGCGTTGGTGACGCCGTTCGCCAGCGCGCGCCATTGATCGCCGTCGCGCTGTTCGAGCGTGACGCGTATGCCTTGTGTCGGTTGGCCGTTCTGCAAATCGAGGACGTGGACGCTGAGCGGATTGGCCGCCGCCAGCGCGGCCGTGGCGCCCAGCAGCAGCGCCAGCGCCAGTTGTTTGATGCGATACATATGCTTCTCCTGTGATGCTGTCAGTAGGCGCTTATTGTGACCGTGCACCGATGACGGCAGCGTGACCGCCAGATGATAATTTCGTCATGCAGCGGCTGCGCGCAGCGTTATACAATCGCTGCATGACGATCCTGATAATCGAAGACGAGCCTAAAACCGGCGACTACCTGCAACGCGGGCTGGCCGAATCCGGCTTCGCGGTCAGGCTGGCGCGCACCGGGCGCGATGGCCTGGCGCTGGCGCGTGAAGAGGCGCCGGCGCTGATTGTGCTGGACGTTATGCTGCCCGGCATGGACGGCTGGCAGGTGCTGCAAGCGCTGCGCGGCGACCCGGCCACCGAGCAGGTTCCGGTGCTGTTCCTGACCGCGCGCGACGAGGTGCAGGACCGCGTGCGCGGCCTGGAACTGGGCGCGGACGATTACCTCGTCAAGCCTTTCGCCTTTGTTGAACTGGTGGCGCGCATCCGCACGCTGTTGCGGCGCGGGCCGGTGCGCGAAGAGGAATCGCTGCGCATCGGCGATCTGGAGATCGATGTGCTGCGCCGGCGCGTGCGGCGCGGCGATACTGTCATCGTGTTGACGTCGCAGGAGTTCAACCTGCTGCACCTGCTGGCGCGGCGCCAGGGACAGGTGCTGTCGCGCGCGCTGATCGCCTCGCAGGTGTGGGACATGAATTTTGACAGCGACACCAACGTCATAGACGCGGCGGTACGGCGGCTGCGGCGCAAGGTCGACGACCCGTTCCCGCAAAAACTGATCCACACCCGGCGCGGCATGGGCTATGTGTGCGAGCTGGCTCCGCCCGCATGAACCGGCTGCGGCAATCGCTGGCGGTGCGCGTGACCGTCATGTTCATGCTGATCGTCGCGCTGGCTGCGGCGGGGCTGGGCATCTATCTGTATCGCGCATTTGTGGCGGAAATCGAGCGGCGCGACGACATCCAGCTGCTTGGCAAGCTGCGCCAGGTGCAGATACTGCTGGGCCGCCCCGGCGCCGGCGAGCTGCTGCGCCAGCAACCCGGATTCTTCCGCGACACCATGAGTGGCCAGGAAAACGCGCTGGTGCGCTTTATCGCGGCCGATGGCGCGGTGCTGGCCGATATCAATCCCGATCATGAGCGTTATCCCTTGCCGCGTTCTGGCGGCGCCGCGCCGGCACGCGCGGACATCGTGCCCTGGACCAGCCGTGCCGGCCATCCGGGCCGGGTGGTGGCGGGCAGCGCGCGGCTGGGGGAGCGCGACATCACCGTGGTTGTGGCGCGCGTTGACGGAGAGCGCAGCGCCGCGTTTGCCGGCTACCGTCAACGGATTGCCGGCGCTGTCACCGTGGGCGCGCTGGCGGCGGCGCTGTGCGCGGCGCTGATGCTGTATCGCGGCCTGCGTCCGCTGCGACAGGTGGCGGCGCATGCGGCGCTGGTCCAGCCGGCCACGCTGGCGCGTCGGCTTGATCCGGGCAAGGCGCCGTCGGAGCTGCTGCCGCTGGTGGACGCGCTGAATGCGATGCTGGACCGGCTGCAGCAGGGCTATGCGCGGCTATCGGGCTTCTCCGCCGATCTGGCGCACGAGTTCCGCACGCCGGTAAACAATCTGCTCGGCCAGAGCCAGGTGATGCTGGCGCAGCCGCGCAGCGCCGCTGAATATGAGCAGCTGCTGGTGTCCAATATCGAGGAGCTGGAACGGCTGGCGCGCATGATCGACAGCATGCTGTTCCTGGCGCGCGCCGGGCAGGAGGAGGTGCTGCCGGCGCGCCAGCTGCTGCCTGCGCTGGACGAGATGCGGCGGGTGGCCGACCTGTTCGAAGGCGTGGCCGAGGAGCACGGGCTGCAATTGGTGTGCGAAGGCGCTGGCGATACCGCGGTGCTGGCCGATGCGGCCTTGCTGCGGCGCGCGCTGGCCAACCTGGTGTCGAACGCGGTGCGCCACGCGCAGCGCGGCAGCGCCGTCGTCCTGCAGGCTGAGCGCGGTGCGGAGGTCACGACGATCAGCGTGCGCAATACCGGCCAGCCGGTCGCGCCGCAACACCTGCCGCACCTGTTCGAGCGGTTTTACCGCGCCGACGCGGCGCGCGCCGGCGACGGTGGCTCCAATGGCCTTGGCCTGTCGATCGTCAGCGCCATCATGGCGCTGCACGGCGGCGCGGCGCAGGTGCGGGCCGACGGCGCGCAGATATGCTTCACGCTGACGTTCAAGAACGCGTAGCCTCGCCGGCCCCGGCACCGGAATGGCGGCCGCGCCGGACGTCAGCCCCCTCCGAACGCTAACCCGTCATTCCCGCGCAGGCGGGAATCCATTTCAGCGATAATGCTGCCTTTGTCATTGAGCACAAGGGCAGCATCATGAGCATCACGATTTATCACAATACCGCTTGCGGCACCTCGCGCAAAACGCTGGAAGCGATCCGCGCGAGCGGCGTTGAGCCGCACATCATCGATTACGTTAAAAACCCGCCATCGCGCGAAGAACTGAAGTCGATGATCGCCAAGGCCGGCATCAGCGTGCGCCAGGCGATGCGCAACAAGGGCGACCTGTACGCCGAACTCGGCCTGGCCGACGCCGCGCTATCGGACGACGCGCTGCTGGACGCCATGATGGCGCACCCGATCCTGATCGAGCGCCCGTTCGTGGTTGGCGATAAAGGCGTGCGCCTGTGCCGCCCATCCGAGCTGGTGCACGAAATCCTTTAGAGGATGCTGGCGATTTCTTCCATTGTTTCGGCCAGCGGACGCTGGTTGCGGCGCAGGTGCAGGCCGATGTGGTCGACGCCGGCCGCTTTCAGCGCTTGCAGTTCGGCGACCAGGCCGTTGCGGCCGGTGGCGGCGCCGAAGCGGTGCCGGCGCAGCGGCGCGTCCGGGTCTGCTTGCAGGTCGAGGTGGATGAAGCTGATGTAGGGCTTGGCGCCGGCCACTTCGCGCCAGAGCGCGACGCGGCGCGCATGGTCGTCCGGCGTGCCGGGGTAGGCCAGCCAGCCGTCCATGTTGGCGCCGGCCCATTCGGGCGTTTGCTGCGCCAGCCCGGCTACCAGCAGCGGGATCGGCGGCAGGGCCGGCTGCGCCAGGCGCGGCAGCAGTTGCACGCCGGGCGGCCACGCCGGGTTGTGGCCGGCGCGCAGCTGGGCGATCTGCTCGCGGAAGGCGGCGCCGCGAGCGTCGAAGTCTTTGCCGAAGATGGGATATTCCACCGGCCGGTCGCCGCTGGCGGCGCCCAGCAGCAGGCGGCCGTTGCTTAGCGCTTGCACGGTGGCGGCCGCTTTCATCGTCAGCACCGGTTCGCGCAGCGGCAGCACGACTGCGGCCGTGCCGAGCAGGATGCGCTTTGTGATACCGGCCAGGTAGCCGAGGTAGCTGAAGGTTTCGAAGACTTGTGCGGCGTCGCCGAATGATGGGTCGTACAACGGTACGTCGCGTACCCAGAGCGCGCGGAAGCCGAGTTGGTCGGCCAGGACCGCCAGTTCGGCGTGGTGTTGCAGGTCCGGCTCGCCGGGCAGGCGGCCCGATTCGCGGCGGGCGCGTTCGCCAGCCGGCGACCAGTCGTTGTCCAGCGGGAGTTCGAGGCCGACCGAGAAGCCGCCTTGCGTCAGTTTGTCCAGCATGATGGGTCCTTGCGCGTTGCGTGTTGCGAAGGCTTTAGTCTAGGCTTCGCCGCGGCAAAGAAAAATCGGTGCGGGGACAAATGATAGTTGCGGTGGGGGCAATAAGGCGCGTCGCAGGCGCCAGCCGTCGTTCCCGCGCAGGCGCTACCCGTCTTTCCCGCGCAGGCGGGAATCCATGCTGAGCCTCCCCGCACGCGGCCTTTGGGTTCCCGCCTGCGCGGGAACGACGGGTTTAGTGGTTGCGGTGGACCGAGAAGTGCGCCAGCTGCAGCAGCGATTCCTTGTAGCGGCTGTCCGGCAGGTCGGCGATGGCGTCGGCCGCGCGGCGGGCGGCGATCACCGCCTGTTCGCGCGTGTAGTCCAGCGCGCCGCTGCTGGTGATCGCCGACAGGATGGCGTCGAAGTGCTGCTCGTCGCCGTTTTCAATGCACGAACGCACCAGCTCGCGCTGTTGCGGCGTGCCGTTTTCCATCAGGTAGATCAGCGGCAGCGTCGGCTTGCCTTCGCGCAGGTCGTCGCCGACGTTCTTGCCGATTTCGCTGGCGTCGCCGGCGTAGTCGAGCACGTCGTCGATCAGCTGGAAGGCGGTGCCCAGCGAGCGGCCGTATTCGCCGGCGGCGGCGATTTGCGCGTCGTTGGCGCCGGCCACCAGCGCGCCCAGCTCGGCGGCCGCCTCGAACAGCTTGGCGGTCTTGGAGCGGATCACTTGCAGGTAGCGCTCCTGCGTCACGTCCGGGTCGTGCATGTTGAGCAACTGCAGCACTTCACCCTCGGCGATGACGTTGGTGGCGTCCGACAGGATTTGCATGACGCGCATATTGTTCAGGCCGACCATCATCTGGAACGAGCGCGAATACAGGAAGTCGCCGACCAGCACCGACGCCGCGTTGCCGAACAGCGCGTTGGCGGTGGCGCGGCCGCGGCGCAGCGACGATTCGTCGACGACGTCGTCGTGCAGCAGCGTGGCGGTGTGGATGAATTCCACCACCGCGGCCAGTTCGTGGTGGGCCGTGCCTTTGTACGCGTAAGCGTTCGCTACCAGCAATACCAGCACCGGGCGGATGCGTTTGCCGCCGGCGCTGATGATGTATTCGGCAATCTGATTGACGAGGGAAACCTCGGAATGCAGGCGTTGGCGGATCACCGAGTTGACCGCGTCCATGTCGGCGGCGATGGTTTCGATGATGGTGTTTTGGGTGACGTTTTGGGTAGCGGCAGACAAGGCGAACCTGTGCAGTTAGACGATTGGTGCCGGAATTATACGCCATGCCCTCGCGCAGAGGGCGCCGCCCCCCGTTTGAGGCAATTATCTTGTCGCAATGTTAAGCAGGCCACGCGGCAAAATTGTTTGACATACCACGCCCTCCGCCATTTGTGAATAGTTTTTGACGCAAAATTGGTTCCTGTGTATAATCTGCGGTTCCCCGGTTTCTCCGGTGGATTTTCTTAACATTTGAAGAGGTTTCAAATCATGTACGCGGTCATAAAAACCGGCGGCAAACAATACAAAGTTGCTGCAGGCGAAAAACTCAAAGTAGAACAGATACCGGCAGACATTGGTTCCGAAATCACCATTGACCAAGTCCTCGCCGTTGGCGCGGGCGACAGCATCAAGTTCGGTGCTCCGCTGGTTGAAGGTGCCAAGGTTCTGGTAACTGTTGTTTCCCACGGTCGTCACGACAAAGTGAAGATCTTCAAGATGCGTCGTCGTAAGCACTACCAGAAGCATCAGGGTCACCGTCAGAACTACACCGAAATCCAAATCGTTTCGATCAACGCTTAATTGCGGATCGACACTTTTTTAGTCAAGGAGCTTTAGCATGGCACACAAAAAAGGCGGCGGCACAACGCGAAATGGTCGTGACTCAGAATCAAAACGTCTGGGCGTTAAAGTCTACGGCGGTCAAACCATCAATGCTGGCGGCATCATCATTCGTCAACGCGGCACCCCAGTGCGCGCTGGCGAAGGCGTAGGCACCGGCAAAGACCACACCCTGTTCGCCCTGGTGGACGGCGTGGTCAAGTTCGTTAAAAAAGGCGAAGGCTCGAAGCAGTTCGTCACCGTAGTAGCAGCAGCGTAATTTACGCTCCGGCCTCTTGATGGGGCCGTTTGTAAGGCGCAAGCCTTCAATCGAAAGGCTCTGCCCACCGGTAGAGCCTTTTAGTTTTATGGCGGTACATCATGAAGTTTATCGACGAAGCAAAAATTGAAGTGATCGGTGGTGACGGCGGCAATGGCTGCTCGTCGTTTTGCCGTGAAAAATTCCGCCCGTTTGGCGGCCCTGACGGCGGCGACGGCGGCAAGGGTGGCTCGATCTGGGCCGTAGCGGACCGTAACATCAATACCTTGGTCGATTTCCGCTTCTCCAAAGTGCACCGCGCCGGCAACGGCGAAGCCGGCCGTGGCGCCGACTGCTATGGCCGCGGCGCCGACGACATGTTCCTGCGCATGCCGCTGGGCACGCTGATCATCGATGACGTCAGCGGCGAAATTCTGGCCGACCTGAGCGAGCACGGCCAGCAGGAACTGCTGGCCAAGGGCGGCGAGGGCGGCTGGGGCAACATCCACTTCAAGACCTCGACCAACCGCGCGCCGCGCCAGAAAACGCCGGGCAAGGAAGGCGAGCACCGCACGCTGCGCCTGGAACTGAAGGTGCTGGCCGACGTGGGTCTGCTGGGCATGCCGAACGCCGGCAAGTCGACCTTCATCACCGCCGTCTCGAACGCGCGGCCGAAGATCGCCGATTACCCGTTCACCACCTTGCACCCGAACCTGGGCGTGGTGCGCGTGTCGCACGAGAAGAGCTTTGTGATCGCCGACATTCCGGGCCTGATCGAAGGCGCCGCCGAAGGCGCGGGCCTCGGCCACCAGTTCCTGCGCCACCTGTCGCGCACCGGCCTGCTGTTGCACATCGTCGACCTGGCGCCGTTCGAGGCCACCGTTGATCCGGTCAAGGAAGCCAAGGCGCTGGTCAATGAGTTGAAGAAGTACGACGAGGCGCTGGTCGACAAGCCGCGCTGGCTGGTGCTCAACAAGCTCGATATGGTGCCGGAAGAGGAACGCGCCAAGAAGGTCAAGGACTTCGTCAAGAAGTTCGGCTTCAAGGGCCCGGTGTTTGAAATCTCGGCGCTGAGCCACGGCGGCACGCAGGAGCTGGTCAACGCCATCCAGAAGCACCTGGAGGAAACCCGCCGCGTCGAGCAGCGCGCGGAAGAAACCCAGATGGTGGAAGACGCGCGCGGCATCTCGTCGATCGATCCGGACGATCCGCGTTTCAAAGTCCTCGACTAATCCTCTGCATCACCGGCATAATCAGTTATCAGCTGATTATGCCTTCCCATTCGGCGCCTGTCCTGCCATCGCGGGGCTGGCCGCTGTTCGCGGCAAAGCAGGGCAAACCGCCCGCCAAATCACAGCAGATTTTCCTACGCTTGTTTTGAGATTGTCGCCTTATGAATTCCGTCATACAAAAAGCAAACCGCATCATCATCAAGGTCGGATCGTCGCTGGTCACCAATGATGGGCGCGGACTCGATCACGCCGCCATCGCGCGCTGGGCCGCGCAGATCGCCGGCCTGCGCGCGCTGGGCAAGGAGGTGGTGCTGGTATCGTCCGGCGCCATCGCCGAAGGCATGCTGCGCCTGGGCTTCGAGCAGCGTCCGACCGATATCCACGAATTGCAGGCCTGCGCCGCCGTCGGCCAGATGGGCCTGGCGCAGATCTACGAAACCAGCTTCCGCGCGCACCAGCTGGGCACCGCGCAGGTGCTGCTGACGCACGCCGACCTGGCCGACCGCGAGCGCTACCTGAACGCGCGCTCGACGCTGACCACCTTGCTGCGCTTGGGCGTGGTGCCCATCATCAACGAGAACGACACCGTGGTCACCGATGAAATCAAGTTCGGCGACAATGACACGCTGGGCGCGCTGGTGGCCAACCTGATCGAAGCGGACGCGCTGATCATCCTCACCGACCAGAAGGGCCTGTACAGCGCCGATCCGCGCAAGGACCCGGCGGCGGTGCTGATCCAGCAAGGCCGCGCCGGCGATCCGGCGCTGGAGGCGATGGCCGGCGGCGCTGGTTCGAGCCTTGGCCGCGGCGGCATGCTGACCAAGATCCTGGCCGCCAAGCGCGCCGCCAAATCCGGCGCGCACACGGTCATCGCTTATGGCCGCGAGAGCGAAGTGCTGGCGCGCCTGGCCGGCGGCGAAGCGATCGGCACCGAGCTGGCGGCGCAGACCGGCCACCTGACGGCGCGCAAGCAATGGATGGCGGATCATTTGCACACCGCCGGCCAGGTGGTGCTGGACGCCGGCGCGGTGCAGAAGCTGACCGGCGAAGGTAAGTCGCTGCTGCCGATCGGCGTGGTCGAGGTGAAGGGGAATTCGGCCGCGGTGCGGTTATCACGTGCGTGGCGGCGGACGGCGTGCCGGTGGCGCGCGGCCTGTCCAACTACACCAGCGGCGAGACGCGGCGCATCATGCGCAAGCCGTCGAGCGAGATTGAGGCCATCCTTGGCTTCGTTGAGGGCAAGGAGCTGATCCACCGCGATAATCTGGTGCTTGTGTAACGTCACTCCCGCGCAGGCGGGAGCCCATGCTGAGTATGGATTCCCGCCTGCGCGGGAATGACGGTCATAAACCGGGGTCAGTTCTGCCAAACGTACACGGGTTTTAGGCGGTGGCGGGGGCCGGGGTTTTGGCGCGGTAGTCGCACAGGTCGATCTGCATGCAGTTCCAGCATTCGGGCTTGCGCGCCTTGCAGGTGTAGCGGCCGTGCAGGATCAGCCAGTGGTGGGCGTCTTGCAGAAATTCTTTCGGCACGAACTTCAGCAGCTTTTGTTCGACGATGTCGACGTTTTTGCCCGGCGCCAGGCCGGTGCGGTTGGAAACGCGGAAGATGTGCGTGTCCACCGCCATCGTCGGCTGGCCGAACGCGGTGTTCAGGACCACGTTGGCGGTCTTGCGGCCGACGCCCGGCAGTTCTTCCAGCGCTTCCCGGTCTTCCGGCACCACGCCGCCGTGCTTTTCCACCAGGATCTTGCAGGTGGCGATGACGTTTCTGGCCTTGGTCTTGTACAGGCCGATGGTCTGGATGTAGGTCTTCAGTTCTTCCTCACCCATGTCCAGTATCGCTTGCGGCGTGTTCGCCACCGGGTACAGCTTGCGCGTGGCTTTGTTGACGCCGACGTCGGTCGCCTGCGCCGACAGCAGCACGGCGATCAGCAGTTCGAAGGGCGTCGTGTATTCAAGCTCGGTAACGGGGTGCGGATTGGCTGCGCGGAAGCGCACAAACATTTCGTGGCGTTTGGCTGCGTTCATTTATTCTCTTGTTCTTTTTTGAGGCGGGCGCGCTCCATGGCGGCGGCGATGATGGCGCGCTTGCGTTCCAGCGCGGCCGCCGACTCGGCGTCGGCCGGATCGATGGTGTTTACCTTTTCCATCTTGGCCTTGGCCTTTTCGGCCAGGCGGGCGTCGTTTTCCTGCTTGTCGCGTTGCAGGCGGAAGCTGCGGAAGTCGTGGCGTTCGCGGGCGGCGTCGGCGTCGGCCTGCGACCAGGCGGCCCAGCCGGTGCTTTCCGTCACCGGGTACATGACGATGCAGTCGACCGGGCACGGCGCCACGCACAGGTCGCAGCCGGTGCACAGCGCCGGCACGATGGTGTGCATCAGCTTGCCGGCGCCGACGATCGCGTCCACCGGGCAGGCCTGGATGCATAGCGTGCAGCCGATGCATAGCGCTGCGTCGATGTAGGCGACCGCGCGCGGGCGCTCCAGCCCGTTGACCGGGTTCAGCGGAATGACCTTGCGCCCGGTGACCGCCGACAGGCGCTCGATGCCCTCGGCGCCGCCCGGCGGGCACTGGTTGATCTCCGCCGCGCCGGCGGCAATGGCTTCGGCATATGGACGGCAGCCGTTATAGCCGCACTTGGTGCATTGCGTCTGCGGCAGGGCATCTTCGATGCGGTCGGCCAGGGTGGGTTCGGTGGACACGGCAAACTAACGTCAGGCAAAAACGACATTATCCGATATCTGCGCCCGCCTTACCGAAAAACCTCACCCGGCGCACGGTTTGACGCTGCAATTCTTCGTCGTGCAGGCTTAGCGCCGGCTTCATCAGGTCGCTGGTGCTGACGATGCCGATCAGCCGGCGCGTCTGCATGTCGGCCACCACCGGCAACCGGCCGACGCCGTGCACGGCCAGCCGCGAGGCCAGCGTGCGGCAGGTTTCGTCGGCCAGCGCGACGATGGGCACGTTGACGCCGAACAGTTCGCCAACGCGCAGCGCGCCCGGCTTGCTGTCCAGGCCGGCGCGGTCCAGCATGCCGACCAGCGCGCCGTCACGCAGCACCGGATAGGCGCGGTGGCGCGGGTGGGCGTGGAAGTGAGTGTGCACTACGTCGGCGATCAGCGCGCCGGCGTCGATGCTGTCCACAGCGGTGGTCATGACCTCGGCCACGCTGTGGCGCTCCATCGGGTCGATGCCGTACTCGCGGTAGATGTGGTGGCCGCGGCGGGCGATCTTTTCGGTCAGGATCGAGCGGTGCATGGTGGCGACCGTGAACGCGTAGGCGACGGTGGCGGTGGCCAGCACCGGCAGCAGCGCGTTGGCGTCGTGCGTCAGCTCGAAGGCGAACACCACCGCCATCACCGGCGCGCGCATCATGCCGCCCAGCGTGGCGGCCATGAACACCAGCGGCCACACGGCCGGCTCGCCGCCCGGCAGGTAGGGGCCGAGCACCGCACCGAGGCCGGCGCCCAGCATCAGCAGCGGCGCCAGCACGCCGCCCGAAGTGCCCGAGCCGAGCGCCAGCAGCCAGATCACGGCCTTGACGATCAGCAGGCTCAGGATGGCTGCGGCCGCCATGTGGTTATTCAGCAGGTCGGCGATGACGTCGTAGCCGACGCCCAGCGCGCGCGGCTCAATGTAGCCGCCGATGCCGATCGCCAGGCCGCCGATGGCCGGCCACCACATCCAGTGCAGCGGCAGCTTGTGGAAGCCGTCTTCCACGCGGTACAGCGCGGTGGACAGCAGCCACGCCAGCATGCCGCACAGGATGCCGGCGATCAGGCAGGAGATCAGCGCCGACGGCGGCAGCGCTGCCGTATGCAGCGGGAACAGCGGCCCGCTTTCGATCAGCAGCGGCCGCAGGAAGCCGGCCACGGCGCACGCCACCGCCACCGGCGCCAGGCTGCGCGGGCGCAGTTCGAACAGCAGCAGTTCAACCGCCAGCAGCACCGCCGCGATGGGCGTGCCGAAGACGGCCGTCATGCCGGCAGTGGCGCCGGCCACCAGCAGCGCCTTGCGCTCGGCCGCGCTCAAGTGGAAATGCTGGGCGATCAGCGAGCCGACCGCGCCGCCGGTCATGATGATCGGGCCTTCGGCGCCGAACGGGCCGCCGCTGCCGATGGCGATGCCGGAGGCCAGCGGTTTCAGCACCGCCACCTTGGGCGACATGGTGCTTTTCTTGAACAGGATGGCTTCGATCGCTTCCGGAATGCCGTGGCCGCGTATCGCTTCCGAGCCGTAGCGGGCGATCAGGCCGATGATCAGGCCGCCGGCCACCGGCACCACGATGACCCACGCGCCCAGCGTGTGCGCGGCGGGCGAGGTGAAGGCGGTGGACAGCTTCTGGAAGAAGAACAGGTTGGTGAAGAAGCGGATCGCGTGCAGCAGCAGGTCGGCGGTGACGGTGCTGACGGCGCCGACCACGGCGGCGATGCTGGTGATCAGCAGGAGCCGGGCCTGGCCGTCGAAGTCGCGGCGGTTGTCATATTTATTCATGGCGGATTTTCGGGATGGTGAAGACGCCTTCCAGCGACAGCAGTTCCACGCGGTGCTGTTCGGCCAGTCGGGCGAGGATGGTTTCGCCTTGGCGCAGCAGGTGCACTTCGACGCGGCGGCGGTCGGTGGCGCTGTGGCGGCGTTCGACCAGGCCCATGGCTTCGCAGCGCGTGATCAGCGCGACAACGCCGTGGTGCTTGGCTTGCAGGCGTTCGGCCAGTTCGCCCACCGTGGCCCAGTCGCGTTCCGGGTAGCCTTTGATGTGCAGCAGCAGCAGGTATTGCAGCGGGGTGATGCCTTGCGCTTGCACCACGTCTTCGGAAAAGCGCTCGAAACGGCGCATCTGGTAGCGGAATTCGGAGAGGGCGTGGAAGTCCGCTTTGCTGAGTTTGGGGGAGGTCATGCGTAAATATATCACAGTGTGATGTATTCAGTTTTTAAAAAACGCGCCGTAGCGCGTATCGCTTCCCGCCGTCATTCCCGCGCAGGCGGGAATCCATGGAGCGCTTGCAGGCCTGCGTTCTATGGATTCCCGCCTGCGCGGGAATGACGGGGTGGTTAGCCGTGTTTCTTGATGAAGGCGGTGATTTTCGGGCAGACGATCTCGCGCCAGCGGCGGCCCGAGAAAATGCCGTAGTGGCCGGCGCCCGGCGTCACAAAGTCTTCCTGCATGTCGGCCGGGATGCCGGTGCACAGATCGTGCGCAGCCTGCGTCTGGCCGGCGCCGGAGATGTCATCCAGCTCGCCTTCCACCGTGAACAGCGCCACCGTCTTGATGTCGGCCGGCTGCACCAGCTTGCCGCCGACCAGCCACTCGCCGCGCGGCAGCGCGAAGTCCTGGAACACGGTCTTGATGGTGTCCAGGTAGTATTCTGCCGGCATGTCCAGCACGGCGTTGTATTCGTCGTAGAACTTGCGGTGCGCCTCGGCGGTTTCCTCGTCGCCCTTGACCAGGTGGTCGTAGAAGTCGCGGTGGCTCTGCGCGTGGCGGCCCGGGTTCATGGCGATGAAGCCGGCATGCTGCAGGAAGCCCGGATAAACCTTGCGGCCAAAGCCCGGATAGTTCGGCGGCACCGGGTAGATCACGGTGTTTTCGAACCACGAGAATTTCTTTTCGGTCGCCAGGTTGTTGACCGCCGTCGGCGATTTGCGCGGGTCGATCGGGCCGCCCATCATGGTCATGGTCTTCGGCAGCTTCGGATCGTTGTCCGAGGCCATCAGCGCGATCGCCGCCAGCACCGGCACGGTCGGCTGGCATACCGAGATCACGTGCACGTCCGGGCCGAGCAGGCGGATGAAGTCCTGCACGTAATAGATGTAGTCGTCCAGGTGGAACGGGCCCTCCGACAGCGGCACCATGCGCGCGTCGGTCCAGTCGGTGATGTAGACGTCGTGGTCGACCAGCAGGCCGCGCACGGTGTCGCGCAGCAGCGTCGAGTGGTGGCCGGACAGCGGCGCCACCAGCAGCACGGTCGGCTGTTTCAGCGCCTTGAATTTTTTGTCGTCCAGATCCTTCTTGAAGTGGATCAGGCGGCAGAACGGCTTGTTGACCGCCACGTGCTCGATGATGCCTACCGTCTCGCCCTTGATCTGGGTGCTGTCGATTTCAAACGCCGGCTTTTCATAGTCCTTGCCGAGGCGGTACATCAGCTCGTAGCCGGCGGCGATGCGCTGCGAGAACGGCGTGTGGGCAAACGGCGAGATCGGATTGGTGAACAGCTTGGACGAGGCGTCCGCCCACTGCATTAGCGGCGTCAGCAGCGTGCGTTGCATTTCATGGAGTTGGTAGAGCATAAGGCATCCCGATTGATAGGCTTGGTGCGGTGCACAATCCTCACATCATAAGCCAAATTATATGGGCTGTGTTTTTGACGTAAGGCACTTCCGAATGCTGCCGGGCAAGGTTACGTACTATCCACAGACAATCTTGCAAGAAAGAATAATACTCGTGTGGGCATAAAAAAGCAGCGTTTCCGCTGCTTTCTTGTAGGACTGTTGCTCGCTTGAAGCTTAGTCGAAGACCGGGGTTTCCACGCCCAACACCTTGTGCAGTTTCGGAGAGGTGGTGGTGTACTGCATGTGGATCTTCTTGTCCGGGAAGATGTACGGCGCGGCGCCGAAGGCGGCCAGCGCGGCTTCGTGGAAGCCCGACAGGATCAGCTTTTTCTTGCCCGGGTAGGTGTTGATGTCGCCCACGGCGAAGATGCCCGGCACATTGGTTTCGAACTTCTCGGTGTCCTGCACCTTCAGCTGGCGGCGCTCGATGTCCAGGCCCCACTCGGCGATCGGGCCCAGCTTCGGCGACAGGCCGTAGAACACCAGCAGCATGTCCAGCGGCACGCGGCGGGTCACGCCGTCGGCGGCGGTCACCTTCAGGTGCTCCAGCTTGCCGTCGGCCGAGGTTTCAAAGCCGGTGGCGGTGCCGATCAGCAGCTGCATTTCGTAGTCGTCGCACAGCGCCTTCATTTTGGCGACCGAGGCCGGCGCGGCGCGGAAGTCTTCACGACGGTGCAGCAGCACCACCGATTCGGCCTTGCCGACGAAGTTCAGCGCCCAGTCCAGCGCGGAGTCGCCACCGCCGCAGATGACCAGGTTCTTGCCTTCGAACTGCGCCGGGTCCTTGACCTTGTAGTGCAGCTGCGAGCCTTCGAACACCTCGATGCCGTCCACTTTCAGCGTGCGCGCCTGGAACGAGCCGACGCCGGCGGCGATGAAGATGGTCTTGGTCAGGAACTTGGTGCCCAGCGTGGTTTCAACGTCGAAGCGGCCGTCGTCGCGGCGCTCGACCTTGGTTACTTCCTGGCCCAGGTGGAAGGTCGGCTCGAACGGCTCGATCTGCTTGAGCAGGTTGTCGGTCAGTTCCTGGCCGGTGCACGACGGCACGGCTGGGATGTCGTAGATCGGCTTGTCAGGATACAGTTCCACGCATTGACCGCCTACGGCGCCCAGCGAATCGATCACGTGGGCTTTGATTTCCAGCAGGCCGAGTTCGAAGACCTGGAACAGGCCGACCGGGCCGGCGCCAATGATGACGGCATCGGTTTCGATGACGCCAGTAGGTGTAACGGTACTATTCATACGTGGGTTTCCTGTGATTTCAATGATGGCGGCGTATCAGCGCACCAGCAGTTGCAGTTTTTCTTTGACGTCCTTGAACTGTTCGGCGTCCGGCAGCGGCGCGACAGTCTTGGTGATCGAAGGCCATTTGCGTGCCAGATCAACGTTGATCTTGATGAACTGCTGTTGGTCCCCTGGGACGTCTTCTTCAGCATAGATTGCGTTAACTGGGCACTCGGCCACGCAGACGGCGCAGTCGATGCACTCGTCCGGATCGATGGCGAGGAAGTTCGGGCCTTGGCGGAAACAATCTACCGGGCAAACATCGACGCAGTCCGTGTAACGGCAGGCGATGCAAGATTCGGTGACAACGTGGGTCATAACAGTCCTATCAATGTTGGTGTGCAGCGGCGTCGGCGGCGGGGAAATGCCTGGCTAACCTCGGCAAAGCACTGTATTTTAAGGTAATTCGCTATTTCTCACAAACTGCGCTTATATACAATACATATAAGCAAATACATTCCGGGAACGCGACACATATCGCTGCCGCCTTTGTACACTGGCGCCGCCGCCGGCCAACTGGCATCATGGCGCCTTTGTTTACTCAGAGCAGGGGAGATCCGCATGGCGGACATCAACATCGTCCAGGCGCACAGCCTGGCGCCGGAGCAGGCCCGCGCGGCCGCGCAACAAGTGGCCGACAAGCTGGCCGAACAATTCGAACTGAGCTGCCGCTGGGACGGCGATGTGCTGCGCTTCGAGCGCAGCGGCGTCAATGGCGCGCTGACCCTGCAGCCGAATCAGGCGCAGCTGCACATCGCGCTGGGCTTTCCGATCAGCCTGATGGCCGGCCAGGTCGAGGCCAAGGTCAGCGAAAAAATGCGCAAGCTGTTCATTGCTTGAAAATAACTATAGTTGTTTTTGGTAAAAATAAATTGCAAATAAGGAACGCGAGGGTATAATGCCTGGATATTAATTATCCAAGGATGCCGCCATGCGCTCGTTGCTTGCTTGTTCCGCCGTTGTTGCCGCTTTTGCCGCCGTGCCTGCTTCGGCAAGCGTGATCGACCTGTCGTCGCTGAACCGCGCCGGCAGCGCGCAACTGGTGGATGGCGCGCTGCAGCTGACCAATACCGCCGGCCCGTCCAACGCTTCCGGCGTGGCCGGCGCCGGCTGGCTGACGCAGGGCGTGTCGACCGGCGCCTCGTTCAGCACCAGTTTCTCGTTCTCGCTGCAAGGCAATGACAGCGGCAAGATGGCCGACGGCATCGCGCTGGCGTTCCAGAATGTCGGCACCAATGTGACCGGCGTTGGCGGCGGCGATGTGGGTTACTGGAATATCGGCGGCTCGGGTTCGAGCGCGGTGGGTTCGGTGATCCGTTCGTGGAACAACAACCAGTACGGCCTGAGCACCAATGGCGTGGTGCAGGGTCTGGACGCGACGCCGTTCAACCTGGGCGCGTCCAACAATGTGACCGGCAGCCAGACCGTCAGCTACAACGCGCTGACGCATGCGCTGACCATGACCGGCACGCTGACCGATGTCAGCACCGGCATCACCTACAACATCAGCGACAGCGCCACGGTCGACCTGGGCGCCAAATTCGGTAGCACCATGTATGTCGGTTTCACCGGCGGCATCGGCGGCACCGACGCCGACCAGCGCATCACCGCCTTCAGCCTGACCACGGCGGTGCCGGAGCCGGAAAGCTATGCGATGCTGCTGGCCGGTATCGGCCTGATCGGTTTCGCCGCGCGCCGCCGCAAGCCACAATAAAAAACCCGTCGTTCCCGCGCAGGCGGGAACCCATAGGCTGCGTGCACGACGCTCAGCATGGGTTCCCGCCTGCGCGGGAACGACAGTTTTTATTTCAGGTCTTCGATCAGATCGATGTACAGCTGTTTGGCTTCGTCCTGGCTCTTGCCTTTCAGTTCGGCCCAGGCGTCGTATTTGGCGCGGGCGACGAAATCGGTCATGCCCGGGCGCTCGCCGGTCACATCGCCGGCCGAGCCCTGTTTGAACAGGGCGTAGATTTTCAGCAGCGTCATGTTGTCCGGGCGTTCCGGCAGATTCTTCGAGTCCGCCTGTGCTTGTTCAAACTGTTCTTGCAAACTCATACCGTGCTCCTTGCTGTGATTGATGGGATGACGCGCCATCATAACCGCAGCGGCGGCAAATCTTCCTAGAGTGCGTGCTCCAAAAGCAGAAACGGCGGCCATGCCGGGACGAACCCGCATGAACCGCCGTTGCTACCGGCGCCCTCCCGGGCGCCCGGTTAAAACACCGGAAGAATTACTTCTTCTTCGTCGGGTTGACAGCCGATTTCAGCGTGGCGCCAGCCGAGAATTTCGGGGTTTTCGACGCAGCGATTTTGATCGCTTCGCCGGTTGCAGGATTGCGGCCTTTACGTGCAGCGCGCTTGGCTACGGAGAAGGTGCCGAAGCCGGTGATGCCTACCGAGTCGCCTTTTTCAGACGCTCAGTGATGATGGCGATCAGAGTGTTCACTGCGCCGTTGGCGGCAGCAGCGGACAGCTCGGTGCGTTTCGCAAATTCTGCAATCAGTTCGCCTTTTTTCATTACTACCTCCTTGGTTATTGGAGCGCGCAGATTAGCATAAATATTGTTAAAAGTAATGGTTTCTGTACGAAGCGAGCCTTATATTTGTTGAGCCGCTGCGCCGGGCCTTAACTAACGCCTTGTATTTAAAGGGCTTACGTGTTTTCTGCAAGGCCGCATTCGTTACAAAAAAGGTTTATGATGGCATGCGTAAAGGACGGTGAACATGAGCTTTTCAGACGAGACACTGATAGCGTATGCCGATGGCGAACTGGACGAAGCCACGCGTCTGGCAATCGAATCCGCCATGCGCCGGGACGCCAGCCTGGCGCACCGGGTGGCGACGGCTGCGCGCCGCGCGCGATGAAGATGTGTACGCCGGCCGTCACAAACCTTCCGCCGTGCACGCGCGCCAGGGCGCCAACGTGGTGCAACTGGCCACCGTGCGGGCGCAGCGGCTGGCGACACAGCAGGCGGCGCGCAAGGCGGCCGCGCGGCGCCACTGGGGCTGGCTGGAATGGAGCGCGCTGGCGCTGGTGATGGTGCTGGGGCTGGCCGCCGGCAAGTTCGGCCTGTCGAAATGGCAGCCGGGCTGGTTTGGCGACAGCACGCCGCCGCCAACCGAGGTGGTCAGCCGCAACGGCTGGCTGGTGGCGCAGGGACGGCTGGCCGCCTCGCTCAGCCAGCAACTGGGCGGCGCCGCCACGCAGGCCGACAGCGATGTGCGCGTGGGCCTGAGCTTTTTATCCAACGAGGGGACGTATTGCCGCAGCTTCACGCTGGTGGGCATGAGCCAGGATCTGGTGGGGATTGCCTGCCGCGCCAGCGAGGAGTGGCGCATACCGGTGATGGTGCAGAACGCGCGGCCGGTGCCGGCCATGGGCAGCCACCGCATGCCGGGCACCGAGATGCCGACGGCGTTGCTAGAGGCGATTGATCAGCGCATTGTCGGCGGCATGCTCGATACGCGGGCCGAGGTGGAGGCGCTGCGCAGGAACTGGCAGCGCTGAGCGGTGCGGTGGTGTTTCGTCGTTCCCGCGCAGGCGGGAACCCATACTCAGCATGGATTCCCGCCTGCGCGGGAATGACGGGGCGGTCAGACTGCCAGCAGCTCGACGTCGAAGATCAGCGTGGCGTTGGGTGGAATCACGCCGCCAGCGCCGCGCGAGCCGTAGCCCAGGTCGGCTGGAATGATCAGCTGGCGCGCACCGCCAACTTTCATGCCTTGCACGCCCTCGTCCCAGCCGCGAATGACCATGCCGGCGCCCAGCGCGAACTCGAATGGATCGTTGCGGTCTTTGCTCGAATCGAATTTCGGGCCTTTGCTGCCGTCGTCGTTTTGCAGCCAGCCGGTGTAGTGCACGGTGACGTTCTGGCCGGCTTTGGCTTCAGCGCCTTCGCCCACGGTCAGTTCAATGTATTGCAGGCCCGATGGGGTGGTGATGGTGGACATGGTCTTCCTTTCATTAGAAACAGGCCAGAATTGTAGCAGGGCACAGGCTTTGCACGTAAAATGCGCTTTTGCTTTCACTGCGGTCTCTACATGCTTCGTCGTTTCGTTTTCTCCTGCATTTGCGCCATGACCGCCATCGGCGGCGCGCAAGCGAATGTCGTGGTGGTGCTGAACTCGCGCGACGCCACCATCCAGCTGCTGGACCAGACGACCTACCAGGACTTGTCCACCATCGCGGTTGGCAAGGAGCCGCACCACCTGATGGCCACGCCGGACAACAAGTCGCTGATCGTCGCCAGCTCGGTGGGCAATGAACTGATCTTCCTCGACCCGAAAACCGGCCGGCCGCAGCGCACGCTGAAGAATATTCCCGACCCGTACCAGATCGGCTTTTCGCCGGACCAGAAGTGGTTTGTGTCGAACTCGCTACGGCTGGACCGCGTCGATTTGTACAAATACGACGGCGCCAATGTCACGCTGGCCAAGCGCCTGCCGCTGCCCAAGCTGCCGAGCCATATGGCCTTCAACGCCGCCAGCGACATGGTGTTCATTACCCAGCAGGGCAGCGACCAGGTCAGCGCCATCGACCTGAAGACGCAGGCCATCAAATGGACCCTGCCGGTCGGCAAACTGCCGGCCGGCATCGCCATGACGCCGGACGACAAGCACCTGCTGGTCGGCATCATGGGCAGCGATTACGTGGAAGTGATCGACTGGAAGGCGCAGAAGACGGTCAAGCGCATCAAGACCGGCGTGGGCGCGCACAACTTCCGCTCGGCCGGCGACGGCCGCCATACCTATGTGTCGAACCGTGTTTCCAATTCGATTAATATCATTGACCAGAAGACATTGGAAAATGTCGGCCAGATCAACGTGCCGGGCGGCCCGGACTGCATGGAAGTGACCGACGACGGCAAGACCATGTGGGTCACGCTGCGCTGGATTAAAAAGGTGGCGGTGATCGACCTGAAGACCCGCAAGGTCATCAAGACGATTCCAGTCGGGCGCTCGCCGCACGGCGTGTTCTTCATCAACGCCGCGCAACGCTGATGAAACGCGCCGCCGTCCTGGCCATGGTGGCGCTGGCGGCAGCGCCCAGTGCGCAGGCCGCCTGCAAGGGCACGATTTACCTGACCTTCGACACGGGCAGCCAGTCGCAGGCCGAGCTGATCGCCGAGACGCTGAAGCGGCACCAGATCAAGGCCACCTTCTTCCTCGCCAACGAGAAAACCGTGCGCGGCGATTATGCGCTCGATCCTTCGTGGGCCGGCTACTGGAAGGCGCGCGTGGCCGAGGGCCATGCCATCGGCACGCACACCTGGGACCACGCGGTGTTCGTGCGCGACGGCGCCGACGGCAAGGTGGTGGTCAGGCCCGGCTTCGGGCCGCAGGCCGGCAAGCCGGTCAGCTGGACGCCGCAGCAATATTGCGAACAGCTCAAGCGCGTCGACCAGCGCTTCGCCGCGCTGACCGGCAAGCCGCTCGACCCGCTGTGGCGCGCGCCGGCCGGGCGTACCTCGGCGCGGCTGCTCGACATCGGCAAAACCTGTGGCTATGCGCACGCCGGCTGGGCGCCGGCCGGCTTCTCGGGCGACGAGCTGCCGAGCGCGGCGTATCCGAATGCGCTGCTGCTGCAAAAAATGTTGCGCGACCTGCGCGGCGGCGATATCGTCCTGATCCATATGGGCATCTGGTCGCGCAAGGACGCTTGGGCGCCGGCCAATCTTGAACCTCTGATAAACGGGCTGGCGCAAAAGGGCATGTGTTTTGCCACGCTGCGCGAGCATCCCGACTACAAACCATGATACAAACCTTGTCCGACTGGCTGGGCGTGGCCCAGGGCTGCTTGTTTGAAACCGCGATCCAGCCGCTGGTGTTCGCGCTGGGCCTGGGCGAACACGTCGAGGACGCCTTCGAGGGCACCGAGTGGCTGCTGATCGGCGTGCTGGAACTGGCGCTGCTGTTCCTGGTGCTGCGGCCGCTGGAAGCGCTGCTGCCGGCGCAGCACATCACCAACGGCCGCGCCCGCTGGAACGACTTTCTCTACACGGTGCTGCACCGGGTCGGCATCTTCTCGCTGCTGGTGTTCTTCACGCTCGATCCGCTGCTGGACCATCTCGCCGCCTGGCTGCGCTTCGAGAGCTTCCAGCCGTTCAATCTGGAGTCGCTGTGGCCGGGCATCAGCCCGCTCGGCGCGTTTGCCGTGTATTTCGTCGTGCTGGACTTCTGCGATTACTGGTATCACCGCGCCTCGCACCGCTTCAACTGGTGGTGGGCGCTGCACGGCCTGCACCACAGCCAGCAGAATATGAATCTGTGGAGCGACGACCGCAACCACGTGCTGGACGACCTGCTGCGCGACCTCTACATGGGCGTGATCGCGCTGGGCATCGGCGTCGAGCCGGCGCAGTACGTGCTGCTGGTGTCGGTGTCGCGCATCCTGCAAAGCCTGCAGCACGCCAATGTCCGCATCCACTTCGGCTGGCTGGGCGAACGGCTGCTGGTGTCGCCGCGCTATCACCGCATGCACCATGCGATCGGCTACGGCCACGAGGATCGCGACGGCAAGCTGGGCGGCTGCAACTTCGCCGTGCTGCTGCCGGTGTGGGATATCCTGTTCCGCACGGCGAACTTCACGCCGCGCTTTGTCGCCACCGGCATCCGCGACCAGCTGCCGCGCACCGACGCGCACGGCCGCACCACGCCGGGCCGCGATTATGGCGACGGCTTCTGGGCGCAGCAGCTGCTGGGCCTGAAACGCATGATGGAATTTGCACGAAAGGATGTGGTCTGATGGGTGCTGTGATACGCGCGTGGAGCCGCGCATTCCTCTCGCAGTGGCACGGCAAGATGCTGTTGCTGAGTCTGGCGCCGTTCCTGCTGGCGCTGGGCGTCTGGGCGGTGGCCTTGTATTTTTACCTGCAACCGCTGGTCGATTATCTGCACGCGCTGTTCGCCGAGCATAATCTGTTTGCCACCAGCACCAGCTGGCTGCGCAGCCTCGGGCTGGGCACGCTGACGGCGGTGGTGCCGCCGCTGATCGCCATGCTGGGCCTGCTGCCGCTGATGATATTGACGGCGCTGATCTTTATCGGCGTGGTGGCGATGCCGGTGATCGGCCGCCACGTCGGCCTGCGCCACTACCCGCAGCTGGAGCAGCGCAAGGGCGGCTCGGTGCTGGGCAGCGTCGGCGTGGCGCTGGGCGGCATGGCGATTTTCATGGGGCTGTGGATCATCACGCTGCCGCTGTACGCCTTCCCGCCGCTGGCCGTGCTGGTGCAGGCGCTGCTGTGGGGCTGGCTGACCTGCCGCGTGATGGTGTACGACGTGCTGGCCGATTACGCCAGCGGCGAGGAGCGGCGCCAGATCCTCCGCCAGCACCGCTTGCGGCTGCTGGCGATCGGCGTGATTTCCGGGGCCGCCGGCGCGCTGCCGGGCGCCATCTGGCTCGGCGGCGTGATGGCCGTGGTGTTCTTCCCGTTCCTGGCGGCGGCGTCGATCTGGTTGTATGTTTTGATATTTATCTTCACCGGGCTGTGGTTCGCGTACTATTGCATGGAGGCGCTGGCGCAGCTGCGCGCCGTCGTTCCCGCGCAGGCGGGAAGCGATGCGGCGCACCCGGGCACGCCCGGCATGGATTCCCGCCTGCGCGGGAATGACGGCGAACTTAGTTAAGGATATTTCATGACCATCGGACTCATCATTATTGGCGACGAAATCCTGTCCGGCCGCCGCGTCGACCAGCATTTCCCGAAAGTGGTGCAGATGCTGGCGGCGCGCGGCCTGCAACTGGGTTGGGCCGAGATTCTGCCGGACGATCCCGAGCGCATCACCAGCACGCTCAAGCGCAGCTTCGCCAGCGACGACATCGTGTTCTGCTGCGGCGGCATCGGCGCCACGCCGGACGACCACACGCGCCAGGCCGCGGCCGACGCGCTGGGCCTGCCGCTGGTGCTGCACGAGCAGGGCAAGCGCAACATCCAGCAGCGCATCGTGCAGATGGCGCAGGAGGCCGGGCAGACGGCCGACCTCGACTCGGCCGAGAACCAGCACCGCCTTAAAATGGCCGAGTTCGCCGAGGGCGCGGCGCTGATCCCCAATCCGTACAACAACATCGCCGGCTTCGCGCTGCGCAAGCACTACTTCGTGCCGGGCTTCCCGGTGATGGCCTGGCCGATGCTGGAGTGGGTGCTGGACAACCACTACGCCGACCTGTTCAACCGCGAGCCGCGGCTGGAGGAGTCGGTGCTGGTGTACGAGGCGGCCGAATCGGCGCTGACGCCGCTGATGGTGGCGATCGAGCGGCAATACCCGCGCGTCAAGGTGTTCAGCCTGCCTAGCGTGGGCGACGCCGAGACGCGCCGCCACATCGAGCTGGGCGTCAAGGGCGAGCCCGTGCAGACGGCCACGGCCTTCATCCAATTGTGTGACGAATTGCGCAAGCTTAATGTAGAGTTCAAGCCGACCTAGTCCGCTTTGTGACGGGTGCATGACACGGCGTTCCTTCCAAGGGGAGAACGCCGTTGTTTTTTGCGAAAAACAAACGGTGCTTTACAATTATTGTGCGTCCGCGCCGGTCAGCATCGCTGTGATGTGGTGCAATGGAAGCTAGCAAGAATGACTGAAACATCGTGATGCTCCCTCCTAATAATTCTGAAGCAACCGAAGACCATCTGGCGCAAGCGCAGATGGAGCCGCCACCACCGCCTGACGAAGGCGCACCGAGGAAAAGCAAACGCTCACGCAATGCCTTGCTGCTGGTGCTGCTGGTCGGCGTGTCCTTCGCCGGCTATTGGGCGTATCGCGAAACGCTGACGTCGACCGTGCAGGCGGCCGTGTTCAGCGACCTGGCCAGCAAGATGACCTACCGCATGGAGCAGGGGCCGAGCAAGTCGATCCGCTTCCCGCACGACAGCCCGTACGACGAGCGGCTCGGCTATGCCGGCCTGCCCGACTATATCGGCAAGCTGAGCCAGCGTGACTACCACGTGGCGGCGCAGGCCCGCATCTCGCCCAAGATGGCCGACCTGATCGACATGGGCGTGTTCGCCACCTACCGCGAAAAGACCAAGACCGGGCTGACCATCTACGACTGCCGCGCGCAGGAGCTATTCGCCGCCAGCTATCCGGAGCGCATCTACAACCGCTTCGAGCAGGCGCCGATCGCGCTGGTCAACAGCCTGCTGTTCATCGAGAACCGTGAGCTGCTGGACCAGACCTATCCGAAGCGCAATCCGGCGGTCGAGTGGGACCGGCTGGCCAAGGCGGTGCTGGAGAAGGCGGCCAGTTCGGTCGGCGGCGGCCATCGGGCGGCCGGCGGCAGCACGCTGGCGACGCAGATCGAAAAGTACCGCCACTCGCCGGAAGGGCGCACCGGCTCGATGACCGACAAGCTGCAACAGATGGTTTCGGCCAGCATGCGCGCCTATATGGACGGTCCGGACACCACCAAGGCGCGCCGCCGCGTGGTGCTGGAATACCTGAACACGGTGCCGCTGTCGGCCAAGCCGGGCTATGGCGAGGTGAATGGCATCGGCGACGGCATGTGGGTGTGGTATGGCCGTCCGTTTGCGGACGTGAACCGCCGCCTCACCGGCAAGCTCGATAATCCGGACGCGGAAACCGCGCTGGTCTTCAAGGAGGCGCTGAGCCTGATGATCGCGCAGCGCCGCCCCAGCTACTATCTGGGCGACGGCGCCGCCGACCTGGAAGTGCTGGCCAACAGCCACCTGCGCATCCTGGCGGCCGACGGCGCCATCACGCCGGCGCTGCGCGACATGGCGCTCAAGCAGGTGCTGCATCCAGCCACCGGCAACGGCCTGCAGGCGGCGCCGCCGCAAACCTTTGTCAGCCGCAAGGCCACCAACGCCATCCGCAACCACCTGGCCAACCTGCTCGGCGATAACCGCATGTACAACCTGGACCGCCTGGACCTGAGCGTGGTCAGCACGCTGGACGCGCAGGCCCAGTTCGCCGTGACGCAGGTGCTGCAAGACCTGCACGATCCGGAAAAGGCCAAGGCCGCCGGCCTGACCGGCAAGGGCATGCTGGGCAACGGCGATCCAACCAAGGTGGTGTACAGCTTCACCTTGCTGGAGAAGGGCGAGCAGAACAACCTGCTGCGCCTGCAGACCGATAACTACGACCAGCCGCTGGACATCAACGAGGGCGCCAAGCTGGACCTGGGTTCGACCGCCAAGCTGCGCACGCTGATTTCCTATCTGGACATCATGGACCAGCTGCACAAGAAATACAGCGGCATGGACAACGCCGCGCTGGCGCAGGTCCGGATCGATCCGCAGGACAAGCTGTCGGCGTGGGCGCTGGAGTACTTCAAGGGCCTGCCCTTGGATCGGCGCGAGCTGACGCCGATGCTGCACGCGGCCATGGAGCGCAAGTATTCCGGCAACCCGGGCGAGGGCTTCTTCACCGGCGGCGGCCTGCATTACTTCGGCAACTTCTCCAAGGAAGACAACACCAAGATCCTGACAGTGACCGAGGCGCTGCGCCGCTCGACCAACCTGGTGTTCGTGCGGCTGATGCGCGACGTCGCCAGGTACTATATGTTCCAATCGCCGGGCTCGTCGGCCTCGCTGCTGGCCGACGCCGACGATCCGCGCCGCGCCGGCTATCTGGCGCGCTTCGCCGACAAGGAAGGCAAGGAGTTTCTGGCGCGCTTCTATGCCAAGTACAAGGGCAAGCCGCCGCAGGAACTGGACAAGATCCTGCTGGCAAATATCCGCAGCACGCCGGTGCGGCTGGCGGTCATTCACCGCACCGTGTATCCGCAGGCGACGCCGCAGCAGTTCGCCGCCTTCCTCAAGGACAACCTGCCGTCGCAGAACGAGGTGTCGGACGAGCGCGCGGCCAAGCTGTACGATCAATACGCCATCGGCAACTGGTCGCTGGCCGACCGCGGCTACCTGGCCAAGGTGCACCCGCTGGAACTGTGGATGGCGGCCTATCTGCGCCTGCGCCCGGGCGCGACCTTGAGCGAGATGAACAAGGCGAGCGAGCAGGAGCGGCAGGATGTCTACCAATGGCTGTTCAAGACGCACCGCAAGCATGCGCAGGACCGCCGCATCGCCGGTCTGATCGAGATGGAAGGCTTCATGGAACTGCACAAGCAGTGGAAGAAGATGGGCTATCCGTTCGACTCGCTGGTGCCGTCGTATGCGACCACGCTGGGCGCCTCGGCCGACCGGCCGGCATCGCTGGCGGAGATGATGGGCATCGTGGTCAATGGCGGCGTGCGCAAGAGTTCGCAGCGCGTGACCTCGCTGCACTTCGCCAAGGGCACGCCGTATGAAACGCTGGTGACCAAGGCGCCGCCGACCACCAATGAACAGGTGCTGGCGCCGGAGGTGGCCAAGGTGGTGGCGGAGGCGATCCGCGGCGTGGTATCGGATGGCACGGCCAAGCGCGTTAAGGGCGCGTTTGTCGACGCCGATGGCGCCATCATTCCGGTCGGCGGCAAGACCGGCACCGGCGACCAGCGCTTCGACGTGTATGGCGCCGGCGGCCGGCTGATCGAGTCGCGCTATGTGAACCGGTCGGCGACGTTTGTGTTCAATATCGGCGAGCGCTTCTTTGGTTCGATGACGGCGTATGTGCACGGGCCGGAGTCGAAGAACTACGACTTTACCAGTGCGCTGCCGGTGCAGCTGCTGGTGGTGCTGGCGCCGCACCTGATGCCGCTGATCGAACCGAACGCCGCGCCGAAGCCGGGCGCGACGCCGCCGGTGGTGGCGCTGCGTACCGGCGGTACGGCGCCGGTTGCCGCCAGGCCGCTGGCGGCCTGCGGCGGCTGACCCGTCATTCCCGCGAACGCGGGAATCCATGCGGCGCATGCTTTCCATGGACTCCCGCCTGCGCGGGAGTGACGGGGGCTTGGCGCGGGCGGCGGCTTCGCGGCAGCGCGCGCCCCTTGCATAGTTTCATAATTATTGGCAATGTATCAGCCCATGAAACCTATGCGCCACCATATGACCAAGATTCTCAAGTTCACCCAGTTCTCGGTGAAAGACCTGCTAGTCGCGGCCGCGCCGACCGTGCTGACGATTGTCGGCGTCTGCCTGCTGGCCTACTGGCTGGTGGACCCGGCGCCGCCGCGCACGGTGCGCCTCGGCACCGGCCAGGAAAACTCCGCCTACGAAGACTTCGGCAAGAAATACGCCGCCGCGCTGGCCAGGCATGGCGTCAAGGTCACGCTGGTGCCATCGGCCGGCTCTGGCGAAAACCTGCGCAACCTGAAGGAAGGCAAGGTCGACATCGCCTTCGTGCAAAGCGGCTCCACCAACGAGGAAGCTGCCGAGCGCGAAGGCCTGTCGTCGCTGGGCAGCCTGTTCGTCGAGCCGCTGTGGCTGTTCCTGCGCGAGGAAAAGGGCAAGCCGCCGGTCACCAGGCTGACCGACCTGCGCGGCAAGAAAATCAACTTCGGCCCCAAGGGCGCCGGCGCGCCGCGCCTGTTCCGCCAGATCCTGGAACTGAACGGCGTGGAAAAGGGCGAAGTAGAGCGCTTTTCGCTGGCGAATACGCCGGCCACGGTGGAATTGCTGGAAGGACGCATCGACGGCCTGGTATTCACCTCGGCGCCGGAAGCGCCGCTGATCCAGATGCTGCTGCAAACGCCGGGCATCCGGCTGTTCGATTTCAACCAGGCCGAAGCCTACGCGCGCAAGCTGCCGTTCCTGACGCATGTGCAGCTGCCGCAAGGCATTGTCGATCTTGGCCGCAACATCCCGGCCGCCGACTACCACCTGATCGCGCCGACCGCCACGCTGGTCGGCCGCGACGACCTGCATCCGGCGCTGGTCGACTTGTTCGTGCAGGCGGCGTCCGGCATCCATGGCGGCGCCGGCTGGTTCCAGCAGCAGGGGCAGTTCCCGTCGGCCAAGTACACCGAGATCCCGGTCGACGCGGAAGCGGCCAAGTTCTACAAGAGCGGCCCGCCGTTCCTGCAACGCTACATGACCTTCTGGCTGGCCAACTTCTTCGATCGCATGTGGGTGCTGGTGGTGGCGCTCGGGGCGCTGATCCTGCCGCTGTCGAAGGTGGTGCCGCCGCTGTATGTGTGGCGCATCCGTTCGCGCGTGTACAAATGGTACGGCCAACTGCGTGCGGTCGAGCAGAGAGTGGAGGATGCGCCGGCGGCCACGCGCATGCAGGTCTATGAGGAACAGCTGCAGCGGCTGGACGAGATCGAGGAGCTGGTCAACCAGGTCTCGATACCGCTGTCGTTCGCCGACGGCTTATACGGCTTGCGCAGCCACATCCAGTTCGTGCGCAAGCGCATCCGGTTCCTGATGGGCGAAGCCTCGCCCACCGCGCCGGACGCTGTGCCGGTCTAAACGGCCGGGATCAGGCGCCGATCCAGGGCAGGCCGGCGTGGCACCAGCCGCTGACGTTTTTGCGGTGGCCATGCTCGTCCTTGTCGCCCTCGAACCCTTCGAGGATGTCGTAGCAGTGTTGGTAGCCGTGCTCGGTCGCCAGCTTGGCTGCACCACGCGAGCGCACGCCGGAACGGCACAGGAATAAAATCACCTGATCCTTGCGCGCCACGCTATTCAATTGCTCGATGAATTCGTGGTTGGCGTTGCCGCCCGGATAGGTGTTCCATTGCACCGCACCATGCTGGGCCTCCGGAATGGCCACCCGGCCCACCCAGTCACGCTCGGCATTGGTGCGCACGTCGACCAGCTTGATGGCGTTTTCCGCGCTGACCAGTTCGTAGGCTTCCTGCGGCGTTACCGCGCCCGCGTAGGGCCAGTCCTTGCTGCGGCTACGGGCAAGGGCGAGAATCTCATCTATTTTGCTCATAAGGTGTTCCGGTAATAAGTTTGAGTTTATTATAGGCGGCCTGTGTGCGCCCGCGACAGCGATGCACCAAAACCATGCGCTTTTCAGAAAAAATCCTAAAATGCACCCATAAGGTGCAAAATGCAGGAGTCGCACCAATGCGGTGCGTATTAACTCAGCTGTAAATGCGTTTCGGGCTGGCACAGATACTGCTTATTATGTCTCACGAGTTCCACATATTCCTTTAGGAGATACGCATGGCAATTACGGCCGCAGATGTTTTGAAAATGGTCCAGGAAAACGAAGTCAAGTTCGTTGATTTCCGTTTCGCTGACACCCGTGGTAAAGAACAGCACGTCACCGTGCCTGTGTCGGCTTTCGACATCGACAAGTTCGAATCGGGTCACGCGTTCGACGGTTCCTCGATCGCCGGCTGGAAAGGTATTGAAGCCTCCGACATGATTCTGCTGCCGGACCCTAACACCGCGCGCATCGACCCGTTCATGGAAGAGACCACGCTGTTCATGCAGTGCGACGTCATCGAGCCTGCCGACGGCAAGGGCTATGACCGCGATCCGCGCTCGATCGCCAAGCGCGCCGAGGCGTATCTGAAATCGTCGGGCATCGGCGACACCGCCTACTTCGGCCCGGAACCGGAATTCTTCATCTTCGACAGCGTGCGCTGGAAGATCGACATGTCCGGCTGCTTCGTCAAAGTGGACTCCGATGAAGCGTCGTGGTCGACCGACAAGGAAATCGAAGGCGGCAACAGCGGCCACCGTCCTACCGTCAAGGGCGGCTACTTCCCGGTACCGCCAGTGGACAGCTTCCAGGACATGCGTTCGGAAATGTGCCTGATCCTCGAATCGCTGGGCATCCCGGTTGAAGTGCACCACCACGAAGTGGCCGGCGCCGGCCAGAATGAAATCGGCACCAAGTTCTCGACCCTGGTCGAGCGCGCCGACTGGACCCAGAACCTGAAATACGTGGTGTGGAACGTTGCCCACAGCTATGGCAAAACCGCCACCTTCATGCCGAAACCTATCGTTGGCGACAACGGTTCGGGCATGCACGTGCACCAGTCGATCTGGAAAGACGGCAAAAACCTGTTCGCCGGCGACGGCTATGCCGGCCTGTCGGAAGACGCGCTGTTCTACATCGGCGGCATCATCAAGCACGCCAAGGCCCTGAACGCCATCACCAACCCAGGCACCAACTCGTACAAGCGCCTGGTGCCAGGCTTTGAGGCGCCGGTGAAACTGGCGTACTCGGCGAAAAACCGTTCGGCGTCGATCCGCATTCCGCACGTGGCCAATCCAAAAGGCCGCCGTATCGAAACCCGCTTCCCGGACCCGCTGGCCAACGTCTACCTGTGCTTCGCCGCACTGCTGATGGCTGGCCTGGACGGTATCCAGAACAAGATCCACCCGGGCGAGGCAGCGTCGAAAGACCTGTACCACCTGCCGCCGGAAGAAGATGCGCTGATCCCGACCGTGTGCGCCTCGCTGGAAGAAGCGCTGGACAACCTGAACAAGGACCGCGAGTTCCTGACCCGTGGCGGCGTGTTCACCGACTCGATGATCGACGCTTACATCGAACTGAAAATGCAGGACGTGCAGCGCATGCGCATGACCACTCACCCTGCTGAGTTCGACATGTACTACTCGCTGTAATCGCGCCGCGCCGCGGCGCGGACGATGCGGTACTGAACGCGGGGCAAGCGGCGCTTTCCCCGCGTTTTTATTTGGATGCTGTATATTCGGGTGGCATGTTTTCCATCACGGATTTACGAATGACCATGAGTTTGAAACTGAGTGCGCTGCTGGCGCTGCTGGCCTTGGCCACGGCGGCGCACGGGCAGATTTACAAGTGCGTGACGCCCGGCGGCAGCAAGGAGCTGACCGATATCAAGCGCGGCCCCCATTGCGAGCTGATGGACCTGCCGGGCGCGACGATCGCGGCGCCGGCGCGGCGCGGCGCGCCATCGCCGCGCGGCGCGCAGCCGCCGGCCACGCCGGGCGCGTTTCCGCGCGTCGACAGCGCCGAGCAAAAGGCGCGCGACGCCGACCGCCGCGCCATTCTGGAAGAGGAATTGAAGGCCGAGACGCAAAAGCTGGCCGAGCTGCGCCGCGAGTTCAACGGCGGCGCGCCGGAGCGGCGCGGCGACGAGCGCAATTACGCCAAGTACCAGGAACGGACGGCCGGGCTGCGCGACAGCCTGAGCCGCACAGAGAAGAACGTCGATGCCCTGAAACGGGAGATCGCCAATATCCGATGACGAGTTTGCCCATGAGTGTAGTCAGTCATACCGCCGCCCACCGCCCGCCGTCGCTGGCGGGCCTGGAATTGCTGGCCTCGGCCGTGGTGCTGCTGGACGCGCAAGGCCTTATCGCCTACGCCAACGCGGCCGCCGAGAACCTGCTGGAGAGCTCGCTGAAGGCGCTGTCGCGGCAGACGCTGAGCGCGCAGTTCCTCAATCCCGAAGAGCTGGAGCATACCTGCGCGCAGGCGCGCGAGCACAAGTTTTCCGACCTGCGCCAGGACCTGACGCTGGAGCGCGCCGGCCGCGAGCCGCTGCATGTGCACAGCATCGTCTCGGCGGTGGAGGCGCCGCCCGGCGGCGTGCTGGTCGAGCTGCGCGAGAACCAGCATCTGCGGCTCGACCGCGAGGAGCGCATCCTCGACCAGAGCCAGGTCAACAAGGAACTGATCCGCAACCTGGCGCACGAGATCAAGAACCCGCTGGGCGGCATCCGCGGCGCCGCCCAGCTGCTGGAGATGGAGCTGCCCGGCGCGCACGCGGTGCAGCTGCGCGAATACACGCAGGTCATCATCAAGGAGGCCGACCGCCTGCAAACGCTGGTCGACCGGCTGCTGGCGCCGCACCGCCGGCCGCACATCGTCGGCGACGTCAACATCCACGAGGTGCTGGAGCGCGTGCGCAGCCTGATGCTGGCCGAGTTCCCGTCCGGCCTGACCATTTTGCGCGATTACGATGCCTCGATCCCCGAGTTCCGCGGCGACAAGGAGCAACTGATACAGACCGTGCTCAACATCGCGCACAACGCCGCCCAGGCGCTGGCCGCGCAGATCGAGGCCGGCGCCGCGCAGATCGTTTTCAAGACGCGCGTGGCGCGCCAGGTGACGCTGGCCAAGGTCCGCTACGGGCTGGCATTAGATTTGCATATCATTGACAACGGACCGGGTATCGCGCCCCAGATCCGCGACCGCATCTTCTATCCGCTGGTATCGGGCAGGGAAGGCGGCAGCGGCCTGGGGCTGACTCTGGCACAGACCTTCGTGCAGCAGCACATGGGTGTGATCGAGTGCGAGAGCCGGCCTGGATGTACGGATTTCCGCATCTTGCTGCCGCTGCCATAAGCCGTGGCGGGCAGTGCGGCCGTAACCCTTGATTGACGACCCATCGCGGAACACACATAACACATGAAGCCAATCTGGATAGTAGACGACGACGAATCGATCCGCTGGGTACTGGAAAAGCCTTGGCCAGGGAGAACCTGGCCACCAAGAGTTTTGCCAACGCGCGCGACGCCATCGCCGCGCTGGAATACGAGACGCCGCAGGTGCTGGTGTCGGACATCCGCATGCCGGGCGATTCCGGGCTGGACCTGCTGCAGCTGGTCAAGTCGCGCTTCCCCGGCCTGCCGGTCATCATCATCACCGCCTTCTCCGACCTGGACTCGGCCGTGGCGGCGTTCCAGGGCGGCGCCTTCGAATACCTGGCCAAGCCGTTCGACATCGACAAGGCGGTCGAGTTGATCCGCCGCGCGCTGGACGAGAGCCTGCGCGAAACCAGCGTCGAGGCCGGCCCGGTCGAAGCGCCGGAAATCCTCGGCCAGGCGCCGGCGATGCAGGAAGTGTTCCGCGCCATCGGCCGCCTGTCGCAATCGAACGTGACGGTGCTGATCACCGGCGAGTCCGGCTCCGGCAAGGAACTGGTGGCGCGCGCGCTGCACAAGCATTCGCCGCGCGCGGCGCAGCCGTTCATCGCGCTGAACACGGCGGCCATTCCGAAAGACCTGCTCGAATCCGAACTGTTCGGCCACGAGCGCGGCGCCTTCACCGGCGCCCAGACCACGCGCCGCGGCCGCTTCGAGCAGGCCGAGAACGGCACGCTGTTCCTCGATGAAATCGGCGACATGCCCTTCGATTTGCAGACGCGCCTGCTGCGCGTGCTGTCGGACGGGCATTTCTACCGCGTCGGCGGCCACCAGCCGCTGAAGGCCAATGTGCGCGTGATTACGGCCACCCACCAGAATCTGGAACAGCGCGTGCGCGACGGCCTGTTCCGCGAGGACTTGTTCCACCGCCTCAACGTGATCCGCCTGCGCCTGCCCAGTTTGCGGGAGCGGCGCGAGGACATCCCTATTTTGGTGCGTCACTTCCTGGTGCAAAGCGCCAAGCAGCTGGGCGTCGAGGCCAAGCGCATGAGCGACGCCGCCTTGCAGTTCCTGTGCAGCCTGGAGTTGCCCGGCAATGTGCGCCAGCTGGAGAACCTGTGCAACTGGATCACCGTGATGGCGCCGGGGCAGACGGTGGAGGTCAAGGATTTGCCGCTGGAGCTGTCGCAGGAGCCGGCCGGCGGCGGCACGGCAGCGTTGCCGGCAGCGGCGCCGGCGGCAGGCGCAGGCGCCGCTGCCGATGGCTATCACACGCAGCAGCATCACGGCACCGTGACGGCGCTGGCGGGCGAGGCCGGCGCGCCGGATGCATGGCTGGGACTGCTGGAAACGCAGGCCGCCAGCATGCTCAGCGGTGGCCAGCCGGAAGTGATGGCGGTGCTGGGCCGGCAATTCGAATCGGCGCTGATCCGCACCGCGCTCAAGCACACGCACGGACGCAAGAACGACGCGGCGGTGCGGCTGGGCATCGGCCGCAACACCATCACCCGCAAGATCGCCGAACTCGGCATCGACGGCGCCAAGGACGACTAGTCGCTTACTGTAGCAGTAATCAACTGCAACATCCGTTTGAGGTAAGCTCTTGGCTATTGAAGCCAGGGGCTTTTCTTTTTTATGGATGACGTATGCTGATCAATTGCGTGGCCTACCAGGACGGTAAAAAAATGGCCGACATTCCGGTGGAGGATATTAGCGACTATCTGGAAAAACCGGAGACATTCGTCTGGGTGGCGCTGCGCGACGCCCAGCCGGAGGAGCTGGCGACCATGCAGCACGAGTTCGGCCTGCACGAACTGGCGGTGGAAGACGCCAGCCGCGGCCACCAGCGGCCGAAGATCGAGGAATACGGCGATTCGCTGTTCGTGGTGGTCAAGACCATCGAGTGCCACGAGGGCGAGGTGGCCATCGGCGAGGTCGATATTTTTGTCGGCCAGAACTATGTGCTGTCGTCGCGCGACGGCCAGAGCCAGCAAGGCTTCAACGGCGTGCGCGCGCGCGCCGAGAAGGAACCGCATATGCTGCGGCTGGGCCCGGCCTTCGTGCTGTATGCGCTGATGGACGCGGTGGTCGACCGCTACTTCCCGGTGCTGGACATGCTCGAAACCGAGCTGGAAAAATCGAGGAGCTGATCTTCACCCAGGGCCGCCAGCGCGACAACATCCAGCGCCTGTACGAACTGAAGGGCAAGGTGACGACGGTGCGCCACGTGGTGGCGCCGCTGATGGAGGCGGTCGGGCGGCTGCACGGCGGCCGGGTGCCGTCGATGTGCCAGGAAACCCAGGAATACTTCCGCGACGTGCACGACCACCTGCACCGCATCAGCGCCTCGCTGGACGGCATCCGCGACACCATCGCCACGGCGATCCAGGTCAACCTGTCGATGACGGCGATCGAGGAGAGCGAGGTGAACAAGCGGCTGGCGGCATGGGCGGCGATCTTCGCCATCGTCACCGCGTTTGCCGGGCTGTGGGGCATGAACTTCAAATACATGCCGGAGCTGGACTGGAAGTTCGGCTACCCGATGGCGATCTGCATCATGGTCGGCGTCTGCCTGTACCTGCACCGGCGCTTCAAAAAGGCCGGCTGGCTGTAAAAAGCCCGCGCAACAGGCGTTGCGCGGGCTGGTGTCCAACGCGGCGGCTTAGAACTTGTAGCCGGCGGTCAGGTAGACGTAGCGACCGCGCGGGTCGTACTGGTTGATGTCGTAGCCGGCCTGGAACTGGTTGGTCACCGGGGTGCCAATCGGGTCAGGCTGCTTGTCGAACATGTTTTTCACGCCCAGCGCCAGCGTCAGGTTCTTGATGCCTTTGTAGGTAACGTTGGCGTCGTAGGTCGCTTCGCGGCCGATGAACACGCGCTCGTCGTTGAGGTCGTGGCCGACTTCGTAGCCGTTGCGGTAGTTCTGCACCAGCGTGGTCGACCATGGACCCGAGGTCCAGGTGCCAGCCAGCTGGTGTTTCCAGCGCAGCACCACGCCGCCGTTCTGGGCGCCGATGACCGGGGTGCCGCTGCGGTCGACGATGGTGCCGACCTTGTGCGACAGCTCGCCGCCCGGGCTGGTCTGGTCGAACTTGTCCATGTAGGTGCCGTTCATATTGATGTCCAGACGGCCGAAGCTGAAGTTGTCACGCCAGTTCGCGAACACGTCCACACCGCGCACCACGGCGTCGCCGGTGTTCGACAGGGTTTGACGGATGCTGACGATGTCGTTGCCGCGCAGCGTGACCAGGCCGGCGTAGGCCGGGTCGCCGGAGCGGAAGCGCGACACCACTTCCTGCGCCGAGGGCGTTGCCAGCAGATCGGAGATCTTGATGTTGAACAGGTCGGCACCGATGCTGGTGGTGGTGAATGGCTGCCAGACCGCGCCGAACGAGTATTGTTTCGACTCTTCCGGTTTCAGGTTGGGATTGCCGCCGGTCAGCGAGTTCACTTGCAGGCCGCTCTGGTTGGTGCCCGGGTCGGTGAACTGTTCCGAGGTGCCCAGCGTTTGCGGGGTCCACAGGTCAACCAGCGACGGCGCGCGGAAGCCGGTGCCGTAGGAGGCGCGCAGCACCAGTTCCTTGATCGGCTGCCAGCGGACGTTGCCTTTCCAGTTGAAGGTGTTGCCGACGTCGTTGTACTTGTCGTCGCGGCCAGCCAGGTTGACTTCCAGCGTTTTCAGGACAGGCACGCTCAGTTCCGCGTAAGCGGAGTTGACGTCGCGCTTGCGGTTGATCGGCACCACCGAACCACCGAGGCCCGAAATGTCGCCCGACTCATACGCCGCGCTCGGGTTGGTCACGTATTTTTCCTGGCGCGACTGCAGGCCCACCGCGTATTGCGGGGTGATGCCGGCCACGTTGCCCAGGTCGCCGGTCAGCTTGGCGTCGAACAGGTCGCTGGTCGACTTGGCGTTCAGGAAGCTGCCGCTGAAGGCGGCGCCTTTGAGCTGGTCGGCCAGGGCGCCGGTCTGCACGCCGCCTTCGGCCCACGGATTCCAGTTGCTGTTGTTGATGATCTTGGCGTAGGCCACTTGCGAGAAGTAGCCGGTGGTGACCGCGCTTTCCAGCTTCGATTCGTTGTGGCTGTATGCGACCTCATAGTCGCCGAAGCCCAGCGAGCCCTTGGCGCCGACCACCACGCGCGATTGCTTGGCCTTGTCGACGTTCTGGCGCGGACCGTAGTCGAACACGCGCGAAGTAATCGCCAGCGGCTGGCCGATCAGCGAGGTATAGCCCTGGCTGGTCAGGTAAGGCACGGCGATCGATTGGTAGGCCGGGTTCGATGGGAACAGCAGCAGCGCGCGGTCCACGCCTTGCTTGTCGAATTCGGCGTCGGTCTCAAAGAAGTCGGCGCGCGCCGGCGATGGCTGGTAGGTCTGGGTGATCTTGCTTTCCGAGTACAGCACGTCGGCGAACAACTGATGGTTGTCGTTGATCTGGTAGGTCAGATTGCCGGTCAGGTTGTACAGCTCGCGGTCCGGGGTCAGGCCGACGTCAGGGCCGCTGTCGTAGGCGCAATATGGGCTGCCTTTGGCGCCGTCCGGCACGGTGACCATGCGGATCGAGCCGCACTTGTCGCCGATGGCCAGCGGGTTGCCGAAGCCGGAGCCGCCGTTGCTAAAGCCGTCCTGCGGGCCGGCGCCGGCGTGAACGCGCCCTGGATGTTGCCCTGGCCGGTCGCGGTGCTGTTGTAGTAAGGCAGGCGGGTGGCGGACCTGGCGTAATCGCGGTCGCGGCCGAACAGCGCCTTGTCTTTCTCGTACGAGGCCGAGGCGACGATGCTCAGCTTGTCGGTGTTGAAGCCGCCGGTGATCGAGGCCTTGCTGTTCTGGCCGCCGCCGCTTTCGGTTGGCGAGCCGTAGCCGGCGTTCAGTTCGATGCCTTCCATGCGCTTGGTCAGGATGAAGTTGACCACGCCGGCGACTGCGTCGCTGCCGTACACGCCGGAGGCGCCGTCCTTCAGCACTTCGACGCGCTCGATGGCCGACAGTGGAATGGCGTTGACGTTGACCGAGGCGCCGTCGCTGCCGGCAAACGCTGCCAGGCGGCGGCCATTGACCAGCACCAGGGTGCGGGTCGAACCCAGGCCGCGCAGCGAGATCGAGGACAGGCCGCCGGTCGAGCTGCCGGCGCCGGTGGCGTTGGTGGTGCCGCCGGCCGACGAGAAGGCAGCGATCGACTGCAGCAGTTCCTCGGTGCTGGTGGCGCCGGTCTTGGCGATATCGGCCTTGGTGACGATCTGCACCGGCAGCGAGGTTTCGGCGTCTACGCGCTTGACCGACGAGCCGGTGATTTCCACGCGCTGGATCGGCGCATTGTTATCCTGGGCAAAAGCGGGCTGTGCCAGCATCAGCGCGGCGCCGCCGGCGAACATCGTGCGCAGCGAACGCGACAGAACTTTTTCCATCATCATTTTGTTCAACTCCTAGTGGATTTTTTGCTATTTTGCAATCAATAATGACATAAGAAGAATAATCTTTATTCGAAATTCTTCTGTGGCGCATATCTGACCATTGCCTTATGTTGTGGTCAATTGAGAATCTGTAACAACATTGAAATAAACAACATTTGCAAGCGATTTAACCTAAAAATTATGGATTTTTACAAAAACATACAAATTAACCGCAAGGTTAACGTTGATTCATGTTAATTAGGGTAGCAAGCTGAAAGCAGATTCATGCCTGCGCCCGCCCGGTTACATCGCGTTACAATAGGGCTACTTAGCGACCGGGAGCCAGCAATGAGCGAGGAGAGGAGGCGCCGCCACTGTTCGACGCGGCGGACGGGCGGACATTGGCCGAGGCGGCCCTGCGGTCGATCACCGCCTCGACGGCGCGGGCGCGCGGCGACGACTTCCTGCGCATCCTGGTGCGCGACCTGGCGCAGGCGCTCGATGTCACCTACGTGATCGCCGGCCGCGTGATCATGCTGGACGATGGCGAGGGCATCCGCACGCTGGCCGTCTGGGGCGGCGCCGACTACCTGCCGAATATGGACTACAGCCTGCGCCACACGCCGTGCCAGGACGTCACCGAACAATGCATGTGCTTCCACGCCAGCGGCATCCAGCGCGACTATCCGCACGACACGCTGCTGGTCGAGATGCAGGCCGAAAGCTATATCGGCATGCCGATGATCGATACCGAGGGGCAGACGCTGGGCATTCTGTCGGCCATCGACACCAAGCCGATGGCCGAGGACAAGCGGCTGCTGGCGCTGTCGCTGCTGTCGATCTTCGCCGCGCGCGGCGCCGCCGAGCTGCAGCACCAGGACCGCGAGCAGCAGCTCGAGGCCAAGATACAGCGCCGCACCGAGGCGCTGCTGGCCGCGCAAGCGTCGCTGGTCGAGCAGGAAAAGATGGCGGCGCTGGGCGCCCTGGTGGCGGGCGTGGCGCACGAGGTCAACACGCCGATCGGCGTGGCCGTCACGGCCGCCTCCACCATGGCCAGTTATGCCGAGGACCTGATCAAATGCGTTGGCGGCGAGCGCGTCAGCCGCTCGGAACTGCTGGCGATGGCGCGGCGGCTGGCCGAGGGCGCGCAGCTGATCGAGCGCAACCTGGCGCGCGCGGCCGACCTGATCGGCAACTTCAAGCAACTGGCGGTGGACCAGGGCAGCGCCCATGTGGCCGAGGTGATGTTGCGCGAGCATGCGCTGAGCGTGGTGTCGGCGCACGGGCCGGCGTTGCGCAAGGTCGGGCTGGAGGTCGCGGTCGACATCGCCCCCGAGCTGCGTACGCGGCTCGACGCCGGGCGCTGGTCGCAGGTGCTGTCCAACCTGCTGATGAACGCGGCCAAGCACGGTTATCCCGACGGCGGCCCCGGCAAGGTGACGCTGGCGGCGCGGATGGCGCTGGAGGGCGGCATGCGCTGGCTGCTGCTGGAGTTTTCCGACGATGGCGTCGGCCTGACGGGCGAGGCGCGCGAGCGCCTGTTCGAGCCCTTCTTCACCACCAAGCGCGGCCAGGGCGGCTCGGGGCTAGGCATGCACATCGTCTACACCATCGTGCACCAGATGGGCGGACAGGTCTCGGTGGCGGCTGACGCCGGCCACGCGGCCGGCTGCCGCATCAAGCTGCGGCTGCCGGTACGCGACTAAATCCCGGATTTATGCTTGCTGCGCGGCCATCGACAGCGCTACCGCTTCCGCTACTTTGATGCCGTCAACGCCGGCCGACAGGATGCCGCCGGCGTAACCGGCGCCTTCGCCGGCCGGGAACAGGCCCTTGGTGTTGAGGCTTTGCAGCGTGTCGTCGCGGCGCTTGATGCGGATCGGCGACGAGGTGCGCGTCTCCAGCCCGGTCAGCACGGCGTCATGCTTGAAATAGCCCTTGAGCTGCTTGTCGAACGCCGGGAAGGCTTCGCGCAGCGCCGTCACCGCGAACTCCGGCAGGATCTGCGCCAGGTCGGTCAGCGTGATGCCCGGCTTGTACGACGGCACCACCGCGCCGAAGCCGGTCGAGGCCTTGCCGGCGACGAAGTCGCCCATCAGCTGGCCCGGTGCGTTATAGGTGCCGCCGCCGAGGTGGAACGCCTTTTCTTCGAGATCGCGCTGGAAGGCGACGCCGGCCAGCGGGTGGCCCGGATAGTCGACCTCGGGCGAGATGCTGACCACGATGGCGCTGTTGGCGTTGCGCTCGTTGCGCGAGTACTGGCTCATGCCGTTGGTGACCACGCGGCCCGGCTCGGACGCGGCCGCCACCACCGTGCCGCCCGGGCACATGCAGAAGCTGTATACCGCGCGGCCGTTGGAGGCGTGGTGCACCAGCTTGTAATCGGCCGCGCCCAGGATCGGGTGCCCGGCGTTAGGGCCGAAACGGCAGGCGTCGATCAGCGATTGCGGGTGCTCGACGCGGAAGCCGATCGAGAACGGCTTGGCCTCGATGTAGACGCCGCGTTCGTAGAGCATCTCGAAGGTGTCGCGCGCGCTGTGGCCGATCGCCAGGATGACGTGCTTGCTGACGATTTTCTCGCCGCTTTCCAGCGTGATGCCGCGGATCTGGCGGCCATCGGCGGTTTCTTCGACGTCGATGTCGGTGACCTTGCTCTCGAAACGGTATTCGCCGCCCAGCGCCTCGATCGTCTCGCGCATCGATTCAACCATTTTGACCAGGCGGAAGGTGCCGATGTGCGGCTTGCTGACGTAGACGATTTCTTCCGGCGCGCCAGCCTTGACGAATTCGGTCAGCACCTTGCGGCCATAGTGTTTCGGGTCCTTGATCTGGCTGTACAGCTTGCCGTCCGAGAAGGTGCCGGCGCCGCCTTCGCCGAACTGCACGTTCGACTCCGGGTTGAGCTTGCGCTGGCGCCAGAAGCCGAAGGTGTCGACCGTGCGCTCGCGCACGACCTTGCCGCGCTCGACGATGATGGGACGCAGGCCCATCTGCGCCAGGATCAGCGCCGCCAGCAGGCCGCACGGGCCGATGCCGATCACCACCGGGCGCTGGAAGTCCGGATGCGCGGCCAGCGCGGCGCCGTCGGCGACATATTTATAGGCCATGTCCGGCGACGGCGTCAGGTGCACGTCGTGCTTCAGGCGCTTGAGCAGGGCCGCTTCGTCGGCCACCTCGACATCGAGCGAGTAGATCAGCACGATGGCGGATTTCTTGCGCGCATCATAGCTGCGCTTGTAGACGGTAAAGCCGAGCAGGTCGGCGGCGGGGATGTCCAGGCGCGCCAGGATGGCGGCCGGCAGTTGCTCCTCGGTATGGTCGAGCGGGAGCTTCACTTCGTTTAAACGCAGCATGGGTGGAATTCCGGTGATTGCAGGGCTCCGTAGCTAGCGGAGAGCGGGGCGGCCGTCCCCCTCGGGAAGCGGCCGCAGGCGCTATTTTACCTGCGTTGGCCGGGCCGGTCTAATCGCTGCCACGCCTTCCGAGGGGAATAATGCCGCGATTAATTCATTTTTAAATAGTCGCCGACTGAAATTATTTCGAAGTTTATAAAAATGAAATTAAAAATCGCTCCGCCCCATTTAAGTGCGCGATGCACCAAATGTGAGCGTTGTGACAATACAACGCAAAATAACATTAATAGACAATTCATTAATGTTATTTTGCCATCAAATGAAGGTAGGCGAACGCCTTTGTAGCCTTGCGTACACAGTTACAATGTTGCGACGCACAACAAAATCCTGCCGCCAAGTTTTGCTGCACCACACAATCTGCTGTTTTTACTTTAATTTACAATCCATAGTGTGTTGTTAAACAAGGTCAAACGAATAAAAATCGCAGGGGGCGGCAACTTGCGAGATACATAACGAAATATATTGCGTCGCACAAAAAACCGCTGCCTAAATTACTTGCAATATTGCAAGCCTTGCGCTTGCAATTGCCATTTTCCTTTTGTTGACAGTTTCCGCAAGCGAATGGTTTCATGCAATGCGCCTGCAAAAATGCAATTGTCAGGGGTGTATATAAACGAGATTCGGTCCGGCAACCCCGGAGACAAAAAGAATCCTCAGGCTGGCCATTGAAATTCGGCGTTTTATCAAACGGACGGATTGAACTGGTTGGGTTTCTCTCTTTCAGGGGAGTTCAATAATGGGAGTTTTACAATGATGCAAGAGAAGATGATGTCGCGCACCGTACGCACGGTGTTCGCCAGCTCGATGCTGGTGGGCCTGAGCGCCATGATGCACAACGCCATTGCACAGGAAGCGGCGCCGCAAAAAATCGAATCGGTGCAAGTGACCGGTACCCGCATTACCGCGCCTGGCACCACCTCGATCAGCCCGATTTCGTCGATCACCGCTGACGAAATCAAGCAATCGCAGCCGGTATCCGTGGAAGAGTTCGTCAAGACGCTGCCTGGCGCCGTGCCATCGATCGGCCCTGGCACCAACAACGGCACCTCGGGCGCCGCCACGGTCGACCTGCGTGGCCTGGGCGCCAACCGCACGCTGGTGCTGATCAACGGCCGCCGCATGGTGCCGTTCAGCCTGGACGGCACGGTGGACACCAACTCCATCCCGCTGGCGCTGCTGAGCCGCGTCGACCTGCTGACCGGCGGCGCGTCGGTGGCCTACGGCGCCGACGCCGTGGCCGGCGTCATCAACTTCAACCTGAAAAAGAACTTCAGCGGCTTCGACGCCACCACCACCTATGGCGGCACCACCGGCGACCACGACGGCAAGCGCAAGCGTACCGACATCACCATGGGCGCCAACCTCGACGACGGCCGCGGCAACGTCGTGCTGAGCATCGGCAAGACCACCACCGACCCGGTACGCCAGGGCGACCGCGCCTACGGCATCACCAGCCTGAGCTCGACCACCGGCCTGCCGAGCGGTTCCGGCACCACCATTCCTGGCGCGTTCTCGATCGGCAAGGGCACCGGCGGCACCGATACCCTGAGCGGTTCGTTCCAGATCGACCCGGCCACTGGCCGCCTGATCAGCCCGGCCGTGCCGTACAACACCAATCCGCTGAACTACTATCAGACCGGCCTGGAGCGTACGCAAGCGACCTCGCTGGCCAACTATAAGATCAATGATCATGTCGAGGCCTACAGCGAAGTGTTCTACACCAGCAGCAAAGTCAGCTCCACGCTGGCCGAGTCTGGCACCTTCGGCAATAACTTCGATGTACCGATTGGTAACCCGTTCATTCCTGACGCAGCCCGTCAGCAGATTTGCGAACGCCGCGGCATCATGGCGGCCAACTGCGTGGTCGGCAATAACACCCTGGTGCCGATGACGATCAGCCGCCGCTTCGTCGAGCTGGGTCCCCGCCTGAACGACTTCAGCAATCGTACGCTGCAATACACCATCGGCCTGCGCGGCGACGCCTTCCTCGACTGGACCTATGACGCGTCGTGGACACGCGGCACCGCCGATCAGACCCAGGTGCGCGGCAACTGGGGCTCGATGGCGAAAGTGCAGCAAGCGCTGAACTCGCTGAGCACGACCAGCTGTGTCAATACCGCCAACAATTGCGTACCGCTCAATGTGTGGGGCGCAAATGGCAGCGTCACGCCCGCCATGCTGGGGTTTGTCAACTCCAGCGCCGTGTTGCTGCAAACCGTGCAGCAAGATGTCGGTTCGCTGTCGCTGCAAGGCGATCTGGGCGAGAAATTCGTCAGCCCATGGTCGGGTCAGCCGATCACCATGGCGATCACCGGCGAGCAGCGTAAGCTGGAAGCGGGCACGCAGTCCGATGCCGCTTCGCAGATCCAGGGTGAAGTGCTGGGCACCGGCGCGCCGACCCCGGACCGCACCGGTACCTTCCGCCTGCGCGAGCTGGCGATCGAAACCCAGATTCCGCTGGCCAAAGACAAGCCGTTCATCCACGCGCTGAACGCCGATCTGGGTTTCCGCGAGACCGAGTTCAAGACCGGCAGCAAGAAAGCCGTCAGCTACAACAGCTGGAAGATCGGTGGTGAATGGGCGCCTGTACAACAGTTGCGTTTCCGCGGCATGGTGCAGAAAGCCACCCGCGCTCCTAACGTCAACGAACTGTTCTCGCCGAAGGTCACCGGCCTGTCCAACCTGGCGGTAGACCCATGCCAGAAAGGCCAGGGCGCCAACCCGGCCCAGGTCAATACCCCGGGCACATTGGCCAACCTGTGCCGCCTGACCGGCGTGCCGGCCAGCGACCTGGCCAATCTGCCTGCGCCATCGTCGGGCCAGATCAACAATCTGGCCGGCGGCAACCCGGACCTGGGGCCGGAAGTGGCCAAGACCAAGACCATCGGCTTCGTCTGGGAGCCGCTGCCGAAGCTGGCCGTGTCGCTGGACTACTACAAGATCTCGATTACCAGCGCGATCTCGCGTCCAAGCACGGCCGACGTCATCGCCGACTGCTACCTGAACAACCCGACCTACGCAATGAATGCTAGCTGCGAACTGGTGGGGCGTAACGCGCAGAACGGCACCTTTAATGGTGTCGGTTCCAAAGGCGTGGTCACCGACCGTTCCAACAACGGCCGCCAGTCGACCAGCGGTATTGACCTGAACGTCGCGTACAAGCTGCAGGCCAAACAACTGAGCCTGGATCCGAAGTGGGGCGCGTTCGACCTGAGCCTGGGCTACAACCAGGTGCAGAGCTTCAAGTTCCAGCCGTCGCCGATCTCGGTTGACCGCGACTGCCTGGGCTACTACTCGGTGGCGTGCGGCGACGTGGCCAACGCCGCGGTGTACAAGCGCAAGTTCAACCAGCGTACCAACTGGACCGTGGGTGACTTCTCGGTCGGCTACAACTGGCGTTATGTTAGCGCGGTGGATGTCGAGCCGCTGGCACTGGTCAGCACCAAGTTCCTGCAAGCCTACCGCCATATCGATGCGTACAACTACATCGACCTGTCGGGCAGCTACACCTGGTCGAAAAACCTGCGCTTCAACGTCAGCATCGTCAACGCGGGCAACAAAAACCGCCTATCGTCGGCGGCACCATCGGTACCACCGCTATGAACAGCGGCAATACCTTCCCGCAGTCGTATGACACCCTCGGCCGCTACATCACCGTGGGCGCCAACCTGAAGTTCTAAGCTTCGGCACGGCCAGAAGCCCCGCCAGCCTTAGGGCTGCGCGGGGTTTTTCTTTAGAAGCCGCCCCATGCGGCGCTCAGCACCGACACCGCCGCCAGCGCCGCCGTCTCGGTGCGCAGGATGCGCGGACCCATCGCCAGCGGCAGGGCGCCGTGGCGCAGCGCCAGGTCTTCCTCCTGCTCGCTCAGGCCGCCTTCGGGGCCGACCACCAGCGTCACCGCTTGCGGCGGCTGGTGGCGCGCCCAGTCGGCCAGCGACTGCCCGGCGCGCGGCGTCAGGATGATGCGCCGGTGCAGGTCCTGCTGGGTGATCCACTGTTTATAGTCTTGCGGCGGCGCCAGGTGCGCCAGCCGGTTGCGGCCGCTCTGCTCGGCGGCCGAGACGATGACGCCGCGCCAGTGGTCCAGCTTTTTCCCGGCCCGCTCAGGCGACAGCCGCACCACGCAGCGTTGCGCCGCCAGCGGCTGGATGCCGGACACGCCCAGTTCGATCGCCTTTTCGATGATCCAGTCCATCTTGCTGCCCTCCGGCAACGCCTGCGCCAGCGTGACGGCGAACGGCAGCTCGACCTCGCGCGCAGTGTGCGCCTTGATCTCGGCCGTGGCGCTGCGCTTGCCGATGTCGATCAGGGCGGCTGTGTACTCGCCGCCATCGCCGTTAAACAGCGTCACCAGCCCGCCTTGGGGCAGGCGCAGCACGTGGACATGGTGCGCCACCGCCTCGGGCAACTGGACGAGCTGGCCGCTGGCCAGCGGCTGGGAAACGTAAAAACGGGGCATGGTGAAAATCCGGGTGAATGATGAATCGCCATTTTAAATCAGGCGGCTGGTACGAAACTGAAAGTTAATATCGCCCCATTATGGTGCAAGCCGAATTCCATGCTGGTGCATACTGACTTTTATTTGCACCAGTAAGTAAACGTAAAAATCGGAGGCAAAATTTTATTCAGCTGAACGCGGTTTTTGCTTCTAGCTGGAAAATTTTATATCGATATATGATTTTTTGCCTAAGCAAACAACGGTATGGGATGGGGAAGCTACGTAGAAAATCTGCCGTTTCATCATAAATTATTTATGGCTCAACTTAAATAAAATAAACCGGTTTTTGGTATTTTTTTCGCTTTCCCGTTGTTTTGTTGCATAACAAAAGTTGTATTGTTGACACACTTGTTTTGCACGTGTTTTTATAGCTGTAGGGACGAGCCATGGCGTCCTTAATTGTTGGTAAGAGCTCTCCATCAGAGAGAGAACGGGTATCGTTGCCTACAAGGCAAAAAAATTTCAAATTGGGAATACACTCATATGTTAAGAAAAACAGTTCTTGTGAACGCGCTGTCGATCGCCTTCGGCACCGCCGCGCTGACCGTTGCCGTGGTACCGCCAGCGATGGCCCAGTCGAACGCCTCGGGTAACATCTACGGCCGCGTAGCACCAGTGCAGCGCGACCTCGGTTGTGCTGAAAAATCTGGACACCAACCAATCGCGTACCACCTCCGTGGACGCCAACGGCAGCTTCAGCGTCACTTCGATGCCGATCGGCCGCTACAGCGCAACGCTGGTCAATGGCAGCACGCAAGGCGCCACCACCAACATCGAAGTGCTGGCTGGCCAGGGTGTTGAAGCCGTGTTTGCGCCAACCGGCGTGCAGTCCGTGCAGGCGAGCGGCCGCCGCAGCCGTATCGACATGAGCTCCGCCAACAACGGCGCGACCTTCACCGCGCGTGAACTGGATAAACTGCCGATCGCCCGTTCGGTCGACGCCATCGTGCAGCTGGCGCCTAACACCACCCGCGGCGATCCGACCTATGCGGCCGGCTCCAGCCTGGGCGGGCGGCGGCGCATCGGAAAATGCTTACTACATCAACGGTTTCCCGGTCACCAACCCGCTGACCCAGCTGGGCGGCTTCGAACTGCCATTCGGCGCGATTGCGCAGGCACAGGTGCTGACCGGCGGCTACGGCGCCGAGTTCGGCCGTTCGGTTGGCGGTGTGGTCAACATCACCACCAAATCCGGTACCAACAACTGGGAAGTGGGCGGCCTGATTTCGACCACGCCAAAAGACACCCGCGCCAAGTACCGCGACATGTATTACGCGAACACCGGCGTGTTCCCAGCAACCGACAATACCTTGCGTATTCGCCGCGAAGACAACAGCCGCGAGCAAACCCAGTACTCGGCCTACGTCGGCGGCCCGCTGATCAAGGATACCTTGTTCGCCTTCGTCGCTCTGGAGCAGACCGAGGACGAAGTATCTGGTGTGTACGGCGGTCGTACCGCGCTGACCAATGCCTCCAACGGCTGGCGCGACTACCAGACCACCACCCAGCGCTACTTCGCCAAGTTGGACTGGTACATCAATGACAACCACCGTATTGAGTACAGCGGTATCGGTGATCTGCCAAAGACCAGCACCCAATACCGTTCGTACGATTACAATACCCGTGCAGTGGGCAGCACCGTCAATTCGTCGACCCGTGAAGAATACGGTCCGTTCAACCCGAACGGCGGCCAGGCTAACATCATCCGCTACATCGGTAACATCACCGACGACTTCACCGTCAATGCGATGTTCGGCAAATCGCGCGCCCGCCACATCTACAACCCGACCGGCTACGACCCAACCCTGGCCCAGGTCAGCGCCTCGACGGAAAACCAGGTGCCAGGCCTGAACTATAACGGCGGTCAGCCGTTCAGCACCAATCAGCCATACAATGGCGCGGAAGACAACGTTATCTCGAAACGTCTCGACCTGGAATACAAACTGGGCAACCATAAACTGCGTGCCGGTCTGGACAACAACAAGATGTCCTCGCTGAACGCCGGTGATGCACCTGGCTGGCGGCGCGCTGTGGACCTACCTGAAAACCGATCCGACCAAGCCCACCACCGTTCCAGGCGGCACCGTGCCAGTACTGACCGGCCGCGGCACTCTGGCGTCGCAGGGTTACTATGTGCAGAAATCGCTGTCGTCGACCGTGTCGAACGCCTACGCCGGCCAGGATGCGCAGTATCTTGAGGACCAATGGCAAGTTACCCCGAAACTGCTGGTGACCGTGGGCGTGCGTCGTGAAGGCTTCTACAACGCCAACCAGGACGGCACCAAGTACATCGAGATGAAGAACCAGATCGCCCCACGTCTGTCCGCAGTATGGGATGCGAATGGCGACAACTCGCTGAAGGTCTTCGGTAGCGCCGGCCGCTACACCCTGCAGATGCCGACCCTGATCGCACTGCGCGGCGCCAACGGTTCGCTGAACACCAGCCAGTACTACACCTACACCGGTACCGACTCGCACGGCGCGCCGACCGGCATCACCGCCGTGACCGACGTGCTGTCGGCCAACAACGAATTCGGCCAGGCCAAGGACCCGAAAACCGTTGCTGCGCTGGACATGAAACCGTCGTATCAGGATGAGATCACGCTGGGCTTCGAAAAAGCCTATAGCCCTGACCTGAACTTCGGCGTGAAGGCAACCTACCGTAAGCTGCAATCGACCATCGACGACTTCTGCGATGGCCGTGTGTTCGACAAGTACGCTGCTGACCACAACATCGACACCTCGAACTACGGTGGCTTTAGCTGCGCCTCGTTCAACCCAGGCGAAGCCAACGACTTCCTGGTCGACTACTCCGGTACCGGCACCAACTACACCAGGGTCCACCTGACCAAGGCAGACCTGGGCTTCGACAAGGCCAAACGTACCTACGCCGCGCTGGACTTCTTCGTTGAGCACCCGTTCCGCAACGGCTGGTACGGTAAGCTGAACTATACGCTGGGCCGCAGCAAAGGTAACACCGAAGGCCAGACGCTGTCCGATACCACGACCGGCCAAGCCGACGTCGCAGCGACCCAGACCTGGGACTACGCGCAGCTGATGAAATATGCCGACGGCCTGCTGCCGAACGATCGCAAGCACCAGATCAAAGGCTTTGGCTACTACGAAGTGACGCCTGAGATCACCGTTGGTGGTTTCGTCACCATCGCTTCGGGTCGTCCACGTTCGTGCTCGGGCACCAACCCGCTGACCCTGAACGATATCGGCTATAACTACCAGTCGGCGTCGCACTACTGCTTCGGCGTGACCGGCGACAAGAACGTACCGTCACCACGCGGCACCGTCGGTCGTCTGCCATGGGAAAAAACCCTGGATCTGAATGCGTCGTGGAAACCGACCTTCCTGCCAGGCCTGACCCTGAAGGTAGACGTGTACAACGTACTGAACGACCAGTCGGCACAGAAAGTGGTTGAGCGTTACAACACCAACAACGCTCGCTATGCTCTGTACGAAGCGGTACTGAACTACACCGCGCCACGCTCGATGAAGTTCAGCGCAGAGTTCAACAAGCGCTTCTAAACGTGCCGCAGCCGGCTTTGCCGGCTGTTGCGCAGCAGGGCGGTGTTCCTACGGGAACGCCGCCCTTTTTCATTTTCCGGGCGCCGCTCTGGTAAAATAGCCAGCTTCAGAAAGTAGCCCGCCTACTGCAAACGCTTTCAAACTCCGTGATTGACACACCATGACTTCTACGCTCCCGCACCCACAAAAGGCTAACGCGATCCGCGCGCTGGCGATGGACGCCGTCCAGAAGGCCAATTCCGGCCACCCAGGCATGCCGATGGGCATGGCCGAGATCGCCGTTGCGCTGTGGAGTGGCCATTACCGCCACAACCCGGCCAACCCGGGCTGGGTGAACCGCGACCGCTTCCTGCTGTCGAACGGCCACGGCTCCATGCTGCACTACGCGCTGCTGCACCTGAGCGGCTACGCGGTGACGATGGACGACATCCAGTCCTTCCGCCAGCTGCATTCGAAGACGCCGGGCCACCCGGAAGTGGGCTACACGCCGGGCGTGGAAACCACCACCGGCCCGCTGGGCCAGGGTATCGCCAACGCGGTCGGCATGGCGCTGGCCGAGTGGCTGCTGGCAAGCGAATTCAACAAGCCGGGCCTGGACGTGGTCGATCACTACACCTACGCCTTCGTCGGCGACGGCTGCCTGATGGAAGGCATCTCGCACGAGGCGTGCGCGCTGGCCGGCACGCTGGGCCTGAAAAAACTGATCGCGCTGTATGACGACAACGGCATTTCGATCGACGGCAAGGTCGAAGGCTGGTTCACCGACGACACCCCGGCCCGTTTCGAAGCCTATGGCTGGAACGTGATCCGCGCGGTCGACGGCCACGATGTCAACGCCGTGGCGGCCGCCATTGAAGCGGCCAAGCAGGCCGACAAGCCGACCCTGATCTGCTGCAAGACCATCATCGGCAAGGGCTCGCCTAATCTGCAAGGCGGCGACAAGGTGCACGGCGCCGCGCTGGGCGACAAGGAAATCGCCGCCGTCCGCGAGTACATCGGCTGGAGCGCCGCGCCGTTCGAGGTGCCGGCCGACGTCTACGCCGCCTGGGACTTCAAGTCGGCCGGCGCCGCGCTGGAAGCCGACTGGTCCGCCAAGTTCGCCGAATACACCGCCAAGTACCCGCAAGAAGCCGCTGAACTGAGCCGCCGCATGGCCGGCGAACTGCCGGCAACTTCGACGCGGCGCTGGCCGCCGGCATCGCCGCCACCGTCGAGAAGAAGGAAAACATCGCCACCCGCAAGGCCAGCCAGAACGCGATCCAGGCGCTGGCGCCGGTGCTGCCGGAATTCCTCGGCGGCTCGGCCGACCTGACCGGCTCCAACCTGACCAACTGGAAGGAGATCACCCCGGTGCGCTCCGGCCAGCCAGGCAACCACATCAACTACGGCGTGCGCGAGTTCGGCATGTCGGCGATCATGAACGGCGTTGCCCTGCACGGCGGCTACATCCCGTTCGGCGCCACCTTCCTGACCTTCGCCGACTACAGCCGCAACGCGCTGCGCATGGCCGCGCTGATGAAACAGCGCTCGATCTTCGTGTTCACCCACGATTCGATCGGCCTGGGCGAAGACGGCCCGACCCACCAGTCGGTCGAGCACGTCTCGTCGCTGCGCCTGATTCCTAACCTGGACAACTGGCGCCCGTGCGACACCACCGAATCGATGGTGGCGTGGGGCGCGGCGGTCAAGCGCAAGAACGGTCCGTCGACGCTGATCTTCTCGCGCCAGAACCTGCCGTACCAGGAGCGTTCGGCCGAGCAGATCGCCGACATCGCGCGCGGCGGCTACGTGCTGAAAGAAGCGGCCGGCGCCAAAGTGACGCTGATCGCCACCGGTTCGGAAATCGAGCTGGCGCAAGCGGCCGCCTCGGCGCTGGCCGCCGAAGGCATCGTCGCGCGCGTGGTGTCGATGCCGTCGACCGACGTGTTCGACCGCCAGGATGCCGCCTACAAGGCGTCGGTGCTGACCAAGGGCGTGCCGCGCGTGGCGATCGAAGCCGGCGTCACCGATTTCTGGTACAAGTACGTTGGCCTGGAAGGCGCCGTGGTCGGCATCGACACCTTCGGCGAGTCGGCCCCGGCGGGCGTGCTGTTCAAGCATTTCGGCTTCACCGTCGACAACGTCGTAGCGAAAGTCAAAGCTGTCATTGCTTAATCTATAATTGCTGGTTGCATTAACAATATTTTTAATCAGGAGCAAAGTATGACGATCAAAGTAGCAATCAATGGCTACGGCCGTATCGGCCGTAATGTACTGCGTGCTTTCTACGAAGGCGGCAAAAAGCAAGACATCCAGATCGTGGCGATCAATGACCTCGGCGACGCCAAGGCCAACGCCCACCTGACCCGCTACGACACCGCCCACGGCAAGTTCCCTGGCACCGTGGAAGTGGACGGCGACAATATGATCGTGAACGGCGACGTGATCCGCGTGTTCGCGCAGCGCAACCCGGCTGAAATCCCATGGGGCGACCTGGGCGTGGACGTGGTGCTCGAGTGCACCGGCTTCTTCACCACCAAGGAAAAAGCCTCGGCCCACCTGAAGGGCGGCGCCAAGAAAGTCATCATCTCGGCCCCGGGCGGCAAGGATGTGGACGCGACCATCGTGTACGGCGTCAACCAGCAGGTGCTGAAGGCCACCGACACCGTGATCTCGAACGCCTCGTGCACCACCAACTGCTTGGCGCCGCTGGTCAAACCGCTCAACGACGCGATCGGCGTTGAAACCGGCCTGATGACCACCGTGCACGCTTACACCAACGACCAGGTGCTGTCGGACGTGATGCACGAAGACCTGCGCCGCGCCCGTTCGGCCACCATGAGCATGATCCCGACCAAGACCGGCGCCGCCGCCGCGGTCGGCCTGGTGCTGCCTGAGCTGAACGGCAAGCTGGACGGTTTCGCGATTCGCGTGCCGACCATCAACGTGTCGCTGGTCGACCTGTCGTTCATCGCCAAGCGCGACACCACCGTGGAAGAAGTCAACGCGCTGATGAAGGCCGCCGCCGAAGGCGCGCTGAAAGAAGTGCTGACCTACCAGACTGAACCGCTGGTGTCGATCGACTTCAACCACAACCCGGCCTCGTCGAATTTCGATTCGACGCTGACCAAGGTGTCGGGCCGCCTGGTGAAAGTATCGTCGTGGTACGACAACGAGTGGGGCTTCTCGAACCGCATGCTGGACACCACCGTCGCCCTGATGAACGCCAAGTAATTCTGCGCCAATCCCGTCGTTCCCGCGCAGGCGGGAACCCATGGAGACTGTGAGCAACAGGCTCAGCATGGATTCCCCTGCGCGGGCATGACGGCGACAGGCCACCTCGCGGTGGCCTTTTTTACGTCTAGCGGAAACGGTATTCCGCGGTCAGCCGCACCGAACGCCCCTGCACGTCGGCCAGGTTTTGCGGGATCACGCCGCCTTCCTCGGAGAACTGGCGCAGGTCCAGCGGCGGCCGCCGGTTGGTAATGTTGCGCACGTACAGCGACAGCGTCAGATCCTTGATGCCGCTGTAGCTGAACGTGTAGTCGAGCCGGCCGTAAGCCTTGACCTTGCACTCGCTGGCGCTCCATTCCAGGTCTTCGCAGCCCTGGCGGGTGTAAACCTCGTCGAAGAAATCGCCCTGCAGCGAGGTGCGGCTTTGGTACACCAGCCGCAGGCCGTTGGTAAAGTTGCCGGTGCGCAGCGTCGACGTCAGGTTCGCCACTGTTTTAGGATAGCTGTAGCGGCCGGCCAGGTTGTCGCCGTAGTTGTTCAGCGTGGCGCTGAAGTTCTTCAGCTCCAGCAGGTAGGTCGCGTTCAGGCCCAGGTCCAGGCGGCCGATGCCGGTGTCGAAGCGGCTGTTGGCGCTCAGGTCGACGCCGCGCGTCTTGGTGCGCGACACGTTCTCGAACTGGCCCGAGGTCGACACCAGCGGCCCGGCGGTGACGCCGTACTGCGCGCGCTCGGCGGGGGTGAAGGTCTTGTCCGACGCCAGCGCGCCGCGGTTGATCACGCCGGCGGGCTGATCCGCTTCCGAGGCCAGCAGGTCGTCGGTGGTCTTCAGGCCGATCTCGTCCTTGCGCTCGATGTGCCAGTAGTCCAGCGACAGATTGCTGCCCCTGACCGGCTCCAGCACGAAGCCGACGGTAGCGCTGCGCGTGGTTTCCGGCTTCAGGCCCGGATTGTTGCGCACCACGCTGGCGACGCCGCCGGCGCACTCGTTCTGCTCGACGATGTCGGCGCGCGCCAGCAGCAGCGCCTGGTTGGGATCGCTGTCGGGCAGGGCGTTGGCCGAGGCGCGCAGATCGCGCGCCAGCGCCCGCGCCTGGTTGCAGCGTTTCGGATCGGTGACGCCGTTGTCGAAGGCGAACTTGCTCGATTGCGCGCTTTCGGTCAGGTTGGGCGCGCGGAAGCCGCCTTCGTAGGTGCCGCGCAGCATGAAGGCCGGCGTCACCTCCCAGCGCGCGGCCACCTTCGGCGAGGCGTGCGCCTTGAATCCGGGGAATTTGTCGACGCGGGCGGCGCCGATCAGTTCGAGCTTGTCGGTGACCGGCAGGTTGACCTCGGTGAACACCGCCTCGGTGGTGCGGCTGGCGTCGGCGCTGGCGGCGCCGTAGCTGACGATGTCGCCGGTGGCCAGATTGGCGGTCGGCGTGATCTTGAATTTCTCGTGGCGCACCTCGCCGCCGACCGCCAGCGCGATGGCGCGCTCGCCGATCTTGCCGACTTCGCCGCTGATCTTGCCGTCGATGAAATATTGCGTGATCTTGCCGTCGTAGCCCTGTTCCGGGAACAGCTGGCGCAGCACCTCGGGCGCGTTCTTCTGGCCCAGCTTGTACAAGCCGTTGAAGAAGTTCGGATCGGCCGCCGTGTATTCGCAATAGCCGGGGAAGTTGGCCTCGCAGGCCGGGTCGCCTGCCAGCGTCCTGGTGTAGTCGCCGACCACGGCCTTGAAGCCGCTGTCGCTCAGTGCGCCATACGAGCGGCTCTTGGTCTTGCTGCCCATGACGCCGACAGCGGAGTCCCAGTCCCACTGGCCGCCCAGCGTGCCGCGCAGGCCGGCCAGCACGCGGTACTGGTCGCTGTCGTTCGGGTTGCCCTGCGGCGCGTCGGCAAAGCGGTAGCGCAGTTCGAGCGGCTCGCCGGTGTTGTTGAGCGGCGAGTCCGGCGACAGGAAGCGGTAGCCGAACTGCTTGCCGGCGCCGGTGGACGGGTCGCCCCAGACGGCGTCGGCGGTGGTCGAGCCATAGGTGCCGGGCGCGCCGATATAGGTGGTCTTGGTCTTGGAGTACAGCAGTTCCGAGTAGGCTTCCATCTGGTTGGCCAGCTTCAGCTTGCCGGACACCAGCGCGTTGACGCGCTCGGCCTTCGGCACCGCCTGGAACTGGGCAAAGCGGTCGTACACGCACAGGCCGGCGGAGTTGAGCGTGGTGCAGCCGGCAACCGGGCCCTGGCCGATCAGGTTGCCGGGGTAGGAGAAGGTGGACGGCGCGCCGCGGTTGCCGAACATCGCGCCGCTGCCGGGCGCCACCGCCGAGAACTTGTCGCCGTAGGCCGGGTTGATATCGTCCACCACCTCGCGCCACATGACGCTGTCGCGCTGGAACACCTCGACGTTGGCCAGCACGTTGTAGCCGTCCTTGTTGTAGTCGCCGAAGCCGCCCGTGAGGCTGGCGGTCTTGGTCTTGAACTGATCGTTTTTCAGCGATTGCTCGTAGTTGGCGCGCGCCTGCACGCCCTGGAAATCGTTGCGGGTGATGATGTTGATGACGCCGGCCACGGCGTCGGAGCCATAAATCGCCGAGCCGCCGTTGCGCAATATTTCCACCCGTTCAATCGCGTCCAGCGGCAGCGAATCCAGGTTGGTAAATACCTCGTTGTAATCGGCCAGTGCATAAGGGGCGACGCGGCGCGAATTCAATAATATCAGCGTCGATTGTTTGCCGAGATTGCGCAGCGATGCCGACGAGGCGCCGCTGGCAAAGGAATTCGAGCCGCCAATATCGGACAAGGCGCTGCTATTGGACGAGGTCAGGGTATCGACGATGTCGCGCACCGAATTGACGCCGAGCCGGGTAATTTCTTCGCGGCGCAATACTTGCACCGGAGTAGCAGTTTCAACATCAATGCGCTTGATATTGGAACCGGTGATAATCACTTTTTCGATAGGGGCATCCTGGGCATACGACGTACCCAGTGCCAGGCCAACAGCAATCACGCTAGCTTTTAAGGCGATCTTTTTCATGCACTCTCTCCCGGGGTGGTTATTTATCGTTGTGATACTGCCAAGCCAGTATAGGCAAAAAATAAAGTTTGTTCAGCGCGCACGATAGAAATACAACAACCCGCGCCGGGCGCGCAGAGGAGAGTCAGGCTGCTTTCTAGCCTGTTTGCGCCAATTTCTGGCACGTTACGGGGGAGGGATTATTTGTAGGCGCCGGAGCCGATCAGAAAGTCGTCGACTTTCTCGACATAGCCGGTCTTCGACTCGACTGCCTTGGTGACTGGATTGGGCCATTTGAATTCGACCCAGCCGCTGCCTTTTGTTTTCGCCACCGCAATCATTTCTTTAATCATGAACTTGCCTTGAATATCCTTGAGACCGATTAAAGATTGCCCGACCATCTTGGGATTATTTCCGTGAGCTAAAGCAATACCATTAAAGTCATACACATAAATATACAGATCGCGGTCGTGAAATGTGGTGTTGGCCGGATCTGAAATGGCGGCAAAGGTTTTCTGTCTGCCTTCCTTTTTAACCATGGCCACGGCTTTTCTCACCATGGCCACCGCTTCCTCATCGCCGCCCTTGGCTGTCGCCGATGAAACGCCGCACAGCGCAAGGCCGATAACAAATACCGCAAATAATCGTGTCACGGTTTCTCCGGATTATTAAACAAGCTATTCCATAGCGCGCGCACCTGGTCCGCCTGCTCTTCCACCAGGTCCGGCGCGATGCGGGCCAGGTCCTGTCCCTGCAGCCGCAACTGGTGCTGCAGCTTGCGGTATTTGCGGTAGGCGTCGGCGACGCTGGCGGCCAGGCCGGCGTCGATCAGGCCCAGTTCGGCGCAGATGCGCAGCAGGGCAATATTGCCAAAATTGGCAGTCAGCTGCGGGTAGGTGTGGGCGTGTTGCAGCACCAGGTATTGGACGATGAACTCGATGTCGATCATGCCGCCCGGGTCTTGCTTGAGGTCGAACAGGGCGCTGGTGTTCGGCCTGGCGTCCATCATGCGCTTGCGCATCGCGATCACTTCCGGTTTCAGCGGGCCGTCGGCCGGGCGCTCCTTGCGCAGCACCGCCTCGCGGATCTGCTCGAAGCGCTGGCCGATGGCAACGTCGCCGGCGCAGTAGCGGGCGCGCGTCAGCGCCTGGTGCTCCCACACCCAGGCCGCGTTGCTCTGGTATTTCTCGAACGCCGTCACCGACGACACCAGCATGCCGCTGGCGCCGTCCGGGCGCAGCGCGGTGTCGATGTCGAACAGGATGCCGGCCGAGGTGTGCGAGGTCATCCAGGTGATGAAGCGCTGCGCCAGTTTGGCGTACTGGGCCGGCGCCTCCTGGTCGGCGTCGTCGTAGAGGAAGATCACGTCCAGGTCGGACACATAGCCGAGCTCCTTGCCGCCCAGCTTGCCATAGGCGATGACGGTGAACAGCGGCACCTCGCGGTGGCGCGTGGCCACCGTCTGCCAGGCGGCCTTGATGGTGGCGGCAACAATGGTGTCGGCCAGCGCCGACAGGTGGTCGGCCAGCTTTTCCACCGTCAGGTCGCCGGCCAGGTCCTGCGCCAGCAGGTGGAACAGCTGGGCGTGGTGGATTTCGCGCAGGATGTCCATCTGGCGCTCGGTGTCGCCGGGGAAGGCGGCCAGCTGCCTGTCGATGTCGGCGGCCAGCGCCGCCGGGTCGAACACGGCGTTGCGGACGCGGTCGTCGAGCAACTCGTCGAGCAGGATCGGGTGCTGGCTGAGGAATTTGGCGGCCCAGCCGCTGGCGTGCACCATGCGGATCACGCGCGCCAGCGTGTGCGGGTATTCGGTCAGCAGCGACAGGTAGGCCGAGCGGCGCGCAATGGCTTCGAGGAAGTCCAGCAGCCGGCCCAGCGTGGCCAGCTGGCTGCCGCTGGATTCCTGCGACGCCTGGATGATCAGCGGCAGCGCCGTGTTGATCAGTCCCTGCAGGCGGTTGCGGCTGGCCTCGGGCATCGATTGCAGGCGCGGCGCCTGCCAGGTGGCGATCAGGCGCTTGGTGGCGTCCTCCGGCTGCTGGAAGCCGAGCGCGGTAAAGCGCGCGACCATCGCTTCGCGGTTGTCCGGATCGGCGCATTCATTGCTCGATTGCAGCGCGATATCGTTTTCGCCACTTTCGGTCTTGTCCGAGAACATTTCGTCGAACTGGCCGGCGACGAACTGGCGGTGCGCCTCCAGCTGCGCCAGCAGCGTCGCCACGTCGGCCAGGCCCATCATTTCGGCGACGGTCTGGCGGTCGGCGTCGTTGGCCGGCAGCGTGTGGGTCTGGGCGTCGTCGAGGTATTGCAGGCGGTGCTCCAGATTGCGCAGGAAGGTGTAGGAAGCCAGCAGTTGGTAGACGATGGCGTGGCTTAACAGGCCTTTTTCGGCGATGATGCGCAGCGTGGTGCGGGTCGAGCGGTCGCGCAGGGCGGCGTCGCGGCCGCCGCGGATCAGCTGGAACACCTGCGCCAGGAACTCGATCTCGCGGATGCCGCCGCGTCCCAGCTTGACGTTGTTGCTGCGGTCCGGGTGCAGGCGCTCCTGGCGGTTGACCTCGGCCCGGATCTGCGCGTGCATATTGCGGATGGCGTCGATCACGCCGAAGTCCAGGTAGCGGCGGAAGCAGAACGGCCGCACAATGCCGTCCAGCGCGGCGATATCCTCGGCCCGCCCGGTGACCGCGCGCGCCTTGACCCAGGCGTAGCGCTCCCACTCGCGGCCCTGCACGATCAGGTAGTTTTCCACCATGCCCAGGCTGGCGGCCAGCGGCCCCGAGTTGCCATTCGGCCGCAAGGCCATATCGACGCGGAACGTGTAGCCATCTTCTGTGATCTCCGCCAAAGCGGCAATCAGTTTCTTGCCCAGGCGGACAAAAAACTCGTGGTTCGACAGGCCGCGCTGGCCGGCGCCGGCGGCGGTGTCGCCATCCTCGCCGTAGACAAAGATCAGGTCGATGTCGGACGAGACATTCAGCTCGCCGCCGCCCTGCTTGCCCATCGCCAGCACAATCATCTGCTGCGGCGCGCCGGAATCGCGGCCGATCGGCTCGCCGTGCGCGGCCGCCATCTCCGCGTGCAGCTCGGCCATGTGTTTCTGGATGGCAAAGTCGGCGAAGCGCGTCATGGTGTCCACCACCTCGGCCAGATTGGCCAGGCCGGCCAGGTCGCGCCGGATCAGCGTGCAGACCAGCAGGTTGCGCAGGCGGCGCATGGCGCGCGCCAGCGGCAACTTACCAGCTGCTTCTTTTTGTAAATATTCTTCCAGGTCGATACGGGCAAGCGATAATTGCGACAATTCATCGGCCTTGGCGGCACGGTCGGGCGCGGCCGCGAGCCAGCGCTGGTAGAAGCGGGATGCCGAAGGCGGGACAGACGGTGAGACGGACGGTGAACTCATAGGGGGATAAGGTAGAATTGCTCCAAAAACCGAGTTTAGCTATTTATTTGACGCATGGCCTGATTTATTAGCGTATTAATGCAAAAACCAGAAGAGGAGACCGTGACAGGCGAAGGCCCGTTGGCCGCGCGCTGGCATCGGCTTCGTGCCGCCTATCGGTTCTGCAACCAGGCCACCCATCACGTGCTGGGCTTCACGCTGAAGCTGGCATTGCTGGCGTATTTCGCCTTCACCATTCTGTTCCTGACCCTGCGCTACGCGGTGCTGCCGAATATCGACCACTACAAGGACGATATCGAGCGCGCCGCCAGCCGCGCGGTCGGCAATCCGGTCACCATTTCCCGCGTGTATGCCTCGTGGAGCGGCTTCCGTCCCAACCTGTTCCTCGGCGACGTGGTGCTGCACGACCGCCAGGGCCGGCCGGCGCTGACGCTGCCGAGCGTCTCGGCCACGCTGTCGTGGTGGACGGCGATGACCGGCACCGTGCGCTTCCACGCGCTGGAATTGCACCGCCCAGACCTGAACATGCTGCGCGACCGCGACGGCAAGCTGTACGTGGCCGGCATCTTCATCGATCCCGACAAGCCGGGCGACGGCAAGGGACTGGACTGGCTGCTGACCCAGCGCCAGATCGTCATCCACGACGGCCGCGTGCAATGGACCGACCGCACCCGCGCGGCGCCGCCGCTGGCGCTCGACAAGCTGACGCTGGTGTTGCGCAACAACTGGCTGCACCATGAATTTTCCGCGCGCGCCACGCCGCCGGCCGGCCTGGCCGCGCCGCTGGACGTGCGCGCCGACTTCACCCACCCGGCCTTCGGCGCGCGCGTGTCGAATGTATCGATGTGGAAAGGCGAGCTGTACGCCGACGTGCGCCGCGCCGACCTGCTGGCATGGAAAGCCTGGATCGATTACCCGTTTGAGTTGAGCAAGGGCAGCGGCTCGCTGCGCGCCTGGATCGGCATCGACCAGTCGCGCCTGACCGAGGTGACCGCCGATGTCGGCCTGAACGACATCACCGCCGTGCTGGGCAAGGAATTGCCGCTGCTCGATTTGCAGCAGCTGAGCGGGCGCATCGCCGTGCGCGAGGACGTCCGGCCGCCGCTGGCGCGCAAGGGCGCCGTCACGCCGCGCTTCGGCGCCCTGGGCCACAGCCTGCAACTGAACAATCTGACGCTGACCACGCGCGACGGCCTGGTGATGGCACCGACCTCGCTGTCCGAAACCTATGTGGCAGCGGCCGGCGCGCGGCCGGAAAAAGTCGAGCTGCGCGCGCGCCAGCTGGATTTGCAAACGCTGGCCGGGCTGGCCGAGCGCCTGCCGCTGAGCGAGCACCAGCACAAGATGGTGGCCGGCTTCGCCCCGCGCGGCCTGCTGCGCAATTTCTCGGCCGAGTGGCAGGGCACGTTCCCGGCCTTGCAGACCTACCGCGTCAAGGGCGAGCTGGTGGCGCTGGGCCTGAAACCGCAGCCGCCGCGCCTGCCGCAGCCGAAGTCGGGCAAGACGCCGGCCATCGCCGGCATGCCGGCCATTCCCGGCTTCGACAATCTCAGCGGCGCAATCGACGCCACCGAGAAGGGCGGCAGCTTCAGCCTCAATTCGCAACAGCTGGTGTTGCAGATGCCGGATTACTTTGCCGAAGCGTCGATGCCGTTCGACCACCTCGACCTCAAGGCGCGCTGGTCGTTCGAGGCCGGCAACCAGCTGCTGTTCCAGATCGACGACCTCGATTTCGAGCAGGAAGGCCTGAAAGGCACGCTGCAAGGTTCGCACCTGCTGTCGCTGGAAGGCAAGGGACCGGGCAAGGCCGACCTGAGCGGAACGCTGACCGGCTTCCAGATCAACCGCATCGGCCGCTACCTGCCGATGCAGACGCCGCACGACCTGACCCGCTGGCTGACCGGCGCGCTCGAAGTCGGCGAGGCCAGCGACGTGACCATCCGCCTGCGCGGCGACCTGGCGCATTTCCCGTTCCATGGCGACAGCAAGGCGCAGGGCGAGTTCCGCGTCGCCGGCAAGCTGAGCGACGCCAGGCTGAACTACGAGCCGGGCTACTACCTGCACGACGGCAAGGAAATCGGCAAGGATGGCAAGCCGCTGCCGCTGTGGCCGCAGGCCGAGCACATCAACGGCAGCTTCGTGTTCGAGCGCGCGCGCATGGAAATTCGCGGCGACACCGCCACCACCGCCGGCGTTGCGCTGAGCAATGTGAAAGCCGTGATTCCGGACCTGACCATCCACGATTCGATGCTGGAGATTGACGGCAACGCGGCCGGGCCGATGCAGGAATTCCTCAAGTATGTGGCGATCAGCCCGGTGCTGGACTGGATTTCGCACTTCACCGACGAAACCCAGGCCAGCGGCAACGCCAGGCTGGCGCTGAGCCTGCGCATTCCGCTGGCGCACGCCATCGACACCAAGGTCAACGGCACGCTGCAACTGGCCAACAACGACATCACGTTGATGAACGATTTGCCGGTGGTGCAATCGGCGCAGGGCAAGATCGAATTCAACGAGCGCGGCGTCAATCTGAACCAGCTGTCGGGCAACTTCCTCGGCGGGCCGGTGTCGATCACCGGCGGCAGCCAGAAGGACAATGCCATCGTCGTCAAGCTCGGCGGTCTGATGACGGCCGACGGCTTCCGCCAGACCTACGCGATGCCTGCCATGCAGCGTCTCGGCGAGCGCTTCGCCGGCGCCACGCGCTACAGCGGCACGGTGACGGTGCGCGACCACCAGTTGCAGATCGCCGTTGATTCCAGCCTCAACGGCCTGGCGCTGGACTTGCCGGCGCCGCTGGCCAAGAGCGCCGGCGACAGCATGCCGGTGCGCTTCCTGCTGAGCGCGGGGCTGACGCCGGACGCGGGCGGCTACCTGCATGACGACATCCGCATCAGCCTTGGCGGCAGCGTGGCGGCGCGCTACCAGCGGCAGAAAATGCCGCGCCAGCACTGGAAGCTGGTGCGCGGCGGCATCGGCGTCAACGCGCCGGCGCCGGAGCCGGACAGCGGCATGGCCTTCAACATCAATATGCGCCAGTTCAACGTCGATACCTGGCTGGACTTCAGCGACGCTGTCGCCGGCGCCGGCGCCGGTGCGGCGGCTTCCGGCGCCTCCGCCACCACGGCCGAGGCCGCCGACTTCACGCAGTATGTCATGCCCGATACCATCGCCGCGCGCGCCAGCGAACTGATCGTTGGCGGCCGCAAGCTGGAAAACATCGTCATCGGCGTCAGCCACCAGAAGGGCAACTGGCAGGCCAGCATCGATTCGACCCAGGCCAACGGCTACATCACCTGGGTCGAGCCGTCCGGCGGCGCCGGCCTGGGCAAGGTGACGGCGCGGCTGTCATCGCTGGTGATTCCGGCCTCGGCCTCGACCGAGGTGCAGGATCTGCTCGACGGCAAGAGCGCCGCCGCCACCATCCCGGCGCTGGACGTGGTGGTCGAGCGTTTCGAGCTGTTCAACAAGCCGCTGGGGCGGCTGGAATTGCAGGCCAATAACGCCCAGCAGGGCAGCGCGCGCGAGTGGCGGGTCAGCAAGCTGGCGCTGGCCAACGCCGACGGCGAACTGAACGGTTCGGGCAAATGGGTCAGCAGGAACGGCCAGCACGACACCAGCCTCAACTTCAACCTGGCGATCCACGATTCCGGCAAGCTGCTGGAGCGCTTCGGCTTTGTCGACACGGTCAAGAACGGCAAGGGCACGCTGAAGGGCGATATCGCCTGGAAAGGCGTGCCGTATGCGCTCGACCTGCCTAGCCTGTCCGGCCAGATCACGCTGAACGTGGAAAAAGGCCAGTTCCTCAAGCAGGACCCGGGCGCCGCCAAGCTGCTCGGCGTGCTGAGCCTGCAAGCGTTGCCGCGCCTGCTCAAACTGGACTTCCACGACGTCTTCTCGGAAGGGCTGGCGTTCGACGGCATCACCGCCAACGCCAGCATCGCGCGCGGCATCGTCAAGACCGACAACTTGAAAATGCACGGCGTGTCCGCAACTGTGCTGATGGACGGCAGCGCCGACATCGCCAACGAAACCACCAACCTGCATGTGGTGGTGATACCGCAGGTCAACCTCGGCACGGCGCCGCTGGTGTATGCGCTGGCGGTCAACCCGGTCATCGGCCTCGGCAGTTTCCTGGCGCAACTGTTCCTCAGTGCACCGGTGATGAAGGCGCTGACATATCATATGCAGGTGTCGGGGCCATGGAAGGCGCCGGTCGTGACCAAGCTCGACGCTACAAAACCAGAACCTACCAAGGGAACGCCATGAACCATATTGTTGCCGCCATTCAAATGATTTCCTCGCCGACCGTCGACCAGAACATCGCCACCGCGCGCCGGCTGGTGACGCAGGCCGCGCAGGACGGCGCCGGGCTGGTGCTGCTGCCGGAATACTGGGCCATCATGGGCCTGACCGACAGCGACAAGGTGAAAGTGGCCGAGCCGCTCGGCAGCGGCCCGATCCAGGACTTCATGGCCGGCCTGGCGCGCGAGCTGAAAATCTGGCTGATCGGCGGCACGTTGCCGCTGGCCTCCGATGACGCGGAGAAAGTCATCAACACCACGCTGGTGTACAACCCGGACGGCGAGCACGCCAGCCGCTACGACAAGATCCACCTGTTCGGCTTCACCAAGGGCAGCGAGTCGTACAACGAATCGAAGACGATTGTGCCGGGCAAGCAGGTCGGCGTGTTCGAGGCGCCGTTCGGCAAGGTCGGCATGTCGGTGTGCTACGACCTGCGCTTCCCGGAGCTGTTCCGCGCCATGGGCCCGGTATCGCTGATCGTGGTGCCGGCCGCCTTCACCTACACCACCGGCATGGCGCACTGGGAGATCCTGCTGCGCGCGCGCGCCATCGAAAACCAGTGCTATGTGCTGGCCGCTGCGCAGGGCGGCATCCACCCGAACGGCCGCCGCACCTGGGGCCACAGCATGCTGATCGACCCGTGGGGCACGGTCAAGGCGGTGCAGGCCGAGGGCGAGGGCGTGGTGCGGGGCGAAATCGATCTCGAATACATGCAAGGCGTGCGCGACAGCTTGCCGGCCCTGAAACACCGGACCATGTGATATCCACTACAATGCCGGTAACACCTAACAGAAAGCATCACCATGAAGCCATTTGAACCGAATCTGTCCACCCTGGCCGTAGCGCGCGATATCCTGCTGACGCCGTTCGGGCTGGACGAGGCCAAGCTGCTCAAGACGCTGGGCGCGATGTTCACCCACAAGGTCGACTACGCCGACTTGTATTTCCAATTTACCAAAAACGAGGGCTGGAGCCTGGAAGAGGGCATCGTCAAGACCGGCAGCTTCTCGATCGACCAGGGCGTCGGCGTGCGCGCGGTGTCGGGCGACAAGACCGCGTTTTCGTATTCGGACGAAATCTCCGAGGCGGCGCTGCTCGACGCCGCCTCGGCCACGCGCACCATCGCCCGCGCCGGCGCCGGCAAGGTGAAGGTGGCGGGCGCCATGAACCATGTCGGCGGCCGCTCGCTGTACCTGCCGCACGATCCGCTGGTGTCGCTGGACGCCACCGCCAAGGTGGCGCTGCTGGAGCGCATCGAAAAGATGGCGCGCGCCAAGGACCCGCGCGTGGTGCAGGTGATGGCCAGCCTGGCCGGCGAATACGACGTGGTGCTGGTGGTGCGCAGCGATGGCGTGCTGGCGGCCGACATCCGGCCGCTGGTGCGCGTGTCGCTGACCGTCATCGTCGAACAGAACGGCCGCCGCGAAGTCGGCTCGTCGGGCGGCGGCGGCCGCTACGATTACGGCTACTTCAGCGACGCGCTGCTGGAGCAGTACGCGGATGACGCCGTGAAATCGGCGGTCGTCAACCTCGACGCGCGCCCGGCGCCGGCAGGCCCGATGACCGTGGTGCTGGGCCCTGGCTGGCCGGGCATCCTGCTGCACGAGGCGATTGGCCACGGCCTCGAAGGCGACTTCAACCGCAAAGGCTCGTCGACCTTTGCCGGCCGCATCGGCGACCGCGTGGCGGCCAAGGGCGTCACCGTGGTCGATGACGGCACGCTGGCCGACCGCCGCGGCTCGCTGAACATCGACGACGAAGGCAATCCGACCCAGTGCACCACGCTGATCGAAGATGGCATCCTGAAGGGCTACATCCAGGACACGATGAACGCGCGCCTGATGAAAATGCCGGTGACCGGCAACGCGCGGCGCGAATCGTTCGCGCACCTGCCGATGCCGCGCATGACCAACACCTACATGCTGGGCGGCGACAAGGACCCGGGCGAAATCCTGGCGTCGGTGAAGAACGGCCTGTACGCGGTGAACTTTGGCGGCGGCCAGGTCGACATCACCAACGGCAAGTTCGTGTTCTCGGCCAGCGAGGCTTACATGATCGAGAATGGCAAGATCACCTATCCGGTGAAGGGCGCTACGCTGATCGGCAATGGTCCCGAGGTGCTGAACCGGGTGTCGATGATCGGCAACGACATGAAGCTGGACCCGGGCGTGGGCGTATGCGGCAAGGAAGGGCAGAGCGTGCCGGTCGGCGTTGGCCAGCCGACGCTGCGCATCGACGGCGTCACCGTCGGCGGCACCGCCTGACCGTCGCTCCCGCGCAGGCGGGAGTCCATGGAACGCATGCTCGGCATGGACTCCCGCCTGCGCGGGAGTGACGGGGGCGGTGACGGGGCTTAGAACTTGTAGGTCGCCTTCACGTAGAAGGTACGGCCCAGCGGATCGGTGAAGCGGGGATCGTAACCGCTCTGGAACGTGGTGCCCTGGTTGGTGTACGGCGGCGCCGTGTCAAACAGGTTCTTGATGCCCACGGTCAGGTCGGTGTTCTTGATGCCGGTGTAGCTGGTCGACAGCGAGTAGGTCGAATACGCTTTAACCTTGTTGTAGTACTGCTCATCCACACCGTTCTCATCCTGGTAGCCGCTCAGGTACTTGTTGGCGAAGGTCGCGCCCCATGCACCTTTCTTCCAGCTGATGCTGGCGTTGTGCTTCCAGCGGAACACCGGCGCGTTGTCGCCGTACACGCCCACATTCTCCACGAACTCGCCGCCGGTTTCGTTCTGGTATTTGTAGCTGTGCACCCAGGTGCCGTCGAACTGGAAGACGAAGTCGCCGGCCGCGGTGCGCGGCAGCTTCCAGCGCAGGCTGGTGTCGATGCCCGAGGTCTTCACTTCACCCAGATTGTCCAGCACGGCGTTGACGTATTGCAGCGTCTTGCCGTCGGCCGAGTAGACGAAGTAGTCCTTGTACTTCTCGTAGTTGTCGAAGATGGTCGATTCGGCCACGGTGCCGATCGAATCCTTGATCTTGATGTTGAAGTAGTCGAACGAGACGCTGACCGCGTTGACCGGCTCGAACACCACGCCCAGCGCGAAGGTCTTGGATTTCTCCGGCTTCAGGTTGGCGTTGCCGCCGCTGCGGATGTATTGCTGCTGCGCGCAGGCGACGTTCGGGTTGGCGCCGGCCACCGCCGTGCCGCCAGGGCACAGCACCGGATCGTCATAGGCGTTGCTGGTGAAGGTCGAGGTGGCCGGGCCGTGCAGGTCGTACAGCGTCGGCGCGCGGAAGCCGGTGTTGTACGAGGTGCGGAACAGCACCTGCTTGCTGGCTTCCCAGCGCAGGCCGACTTTCGGATTGAAGCTGCCGCCGACGTCGTTGTAGTGGTCGTAGCGGGCGGCGATCGACAGTTCCAGCGGCTTGGCCAGCGGCACGCTCAGTTCCGAGTACACGGCCGAGATGTTGCGCTGACCAGCCTGGTCCTGCGCGTCGGCATAGCCGGAGCTCGACGCCTGCGACGCCAGCTCGCGGTTGACGCTGTAGGTGGCCTTGTCGTGGCGGAATTCGGTGCCGACCGCGAAGCCGACCGCTCCGGCCGGCAGCTGGAAGATTTCACGGCTGATCTTGCCGTCGACGCCGACGCTGGTCATCTTGGCGTTCAGGTATTCGCCGCGCAACTGCGCCGCGTCGATGTAGGCCGCGCCTTCCGACGATTGCTCGCCGAACGGATTGAGAATGCCGCTCAACACGCCCGCCTTCATCAGCGAGTCGTTGGTGTAGCCGCCGGCGAAGGCGCTGCTGGCCTTGTTGACCGCGTAGGTCAGGCCGACGTTGTAGTCCCAGCCGGCCACCAGGCCTTCCGACGCAAACACCAGGCGGTCCGAGATCGAGGTGTCGTAGCCCTGGCGCTTGCCGGCCGACACGGTGCGCCAGTTGATGGTCAGGTCTTCGCCGCTCAGGCCGGCGACTGCCGGCACGCCGGCGCTGCCGCCCGGATAGTAGGGGCTGGCCGAGGTCATGGTGATGCCGGTCAGCGGCGACGGCGCGATCGCGCTGCTGTTGGTCGAACGGCTGTGCAGGTATTCGATGGTGGCGATGTCGTCCTGGTTCAGCTTGAAGGTGGCCTTGCCGAGGAAGGATTCCTGCTTGGTCTTCGGAATCGCCTGGATGTAGGTGCTGGTGTCGGTGCGGCAGGTGCCGGTGCTGCTCTGGATCAGGCCTTTGCCGACGCAGCCGCTGGCGTAGTACGGGTTGCCGGTGATGCCGTTGTCCGAGTAGAAGTTGGCCGGCTGCGAGGTGCCGCTGCTGCCGTTGACGCCGCGGTCAGGACGCACGCTGGTGCTGGAGAAGTCGCGCTCGGAGGCGTCCAGCGCGGTCTGCTTGTGCAGGTCGATCACGCCGAAGACGTTCCAGCCATCTTTCTCCAGGTCGCCGTAGCCGCCCGAGATGTTGACGCGCGATTCCGCGCCCGAGCCGCTCGCCTGCGGCTGGAAGCGCTCGGCGCTGACGGTGACGCCGCTGACCGAACGCTTGGTGATGAAGTTGATGACGCCGCCGATGGCGTCGGTGCCATAGATGGCCGAGGCGCCGTCGCGCAGCACTTCGACCCGTTCCAGCGCCGACACCGGAATGATGTTCAGGTCGACCGAGGAACCGTTGAACGGGTGGTTGGCCAGGCGGCGGCCGTTCAGCAGCACCAGCGTCTTGTTGCTGCCCAGACCGCGCAGGTCGGCGGTGGCGATGCCGCCGGTGCCGGAGCCGACCGACTGGCTGCTGCCCTGGGCGCTCTGGTTCATCGACAGCGTGTTCATCACTTCGGCGGCGGTGGTCAGGCCTTGCTTTTCAAAGTCGGCCGCCTTGATGCTGGTGATCGGCAGCGCCGTCTCGGTGGCCAGGCGCTTGATGCTGGAACCGGTCACTTCCACGCGCTGGATCGGCGCCTCGTCGGTCTGCGCCACGGCGGCGTGCATGCCAACCGCCAGGCCGCCGGCAAACAGCACGCGCAAGCTGCGCGACATTGCTCTTTCAATCATCATTATTTTTAACTCCTGCATGGGTATGGGGATGGGTGTTTGCTTTTTGAGCAAAGCGATCAGACCATCGGCAGGAGGTGGAAACAATGACGCATGGATAAGTTTGCTGCAATGCCACAGCGCGCAAAGCGTTACTGCTGTTAAGACGGTTTTTTGCTGTGGACGCGCGCACGCGGCCGCAGGGCGCGGCCCGCCGCCGGACCGCGCCGCTTACATTTGGATACAGGCGCTAAGAACTTAACGCCAAGCCGCAAGGTGTAAATTTTTGTTCAGAATTTGTACGTCGCCCGCGCGTACCAGGTGCGGCCCAGCGGATCGGTGTAGCGCGGATCGTAACCCTGCTGGAAGGTGGTGCTCTGGTTGGTGTAGGGCGGGTCCTCGTCCAGCAGGTTGCGCACGCCCAGCGTCAGTTCCAGATTGCGCAAGCCAGTGTAGCTGCCCGACAGCGACCATGTCGAGTAAGCCTTCACCTGGTTGAAGAATGCCGGCTCAACGGCGTTCTGGTCGGTGTAGCCGGACATAGTGCGGTTGCTCAGCGTGGCGCCCCACGGCCCGAGTTGCCATTGCAGGCTGGCGTTGTGGCGCCAGCGGAACACTGGCGAGGCGTCGGCGTAGCGGCCGAGGTTGACGGTGAACGCGCCGCCGCGCTCGTTCTGGTAATCGTAGTTGCGCACCCAGGTGCCGTCGACCTGCAGCGACAGCGTACCGTAGCTGGCGCGCGGCGCACGCCACAGCACGCCGGCGTCGACGCCGCTGGTCTTCACCTCGCCGAGGTTGTTGGTGATCAGCGAGACCGATTCGAGCCGCGTGCCGGCGGCGTTGTAGGTGAACAGGCTTTGGTACCTGGCGTAGTCGTTGAACACGGTCTGCTCGGCCAGCGCGCTGATCTGGTCGCGCAGGCGGATGTTCCAGTAATCGAGCGACAGCGTCAGCGCGCGCATCGGCTCGAACACCACGCCGGCGCTGAAGGTCTTCGAGCGCTCGGGCCGCACGTCCGGGTTGCCGCCCTGGCGGATGTTCTGCTGCTGGTCGCACGACAGGTTGGGATTGGCGCCGGGCGCCGGCACGCCGCCCGGGCACAGCACCGGGTCGTTCCATGGATCGGAGGAGTTGGTCACCGTCTGCGGGCCGTGGATGTCGAACAGGGTCGGCGCGCGGAAGCCGCGGTTCCACGAGGCGCGCAACAGCAGCGGCGTGAGCGGCTGGTAGCGTGCGCTGATCTTTGGCGTGAAGCTGTGGCCGACATCGCTGTAATGGTCGTAGCGGGCGGCGGCGTTTAGTTCCAGGTCCTTGATCAGCGGCGCGTTGAGTTCGGCGAAGACGGCGTAGATGCGGCGCTGGCCGCTCTGGTCCTGGGCGTCGGCAAAGCCGGAGCTGGAGGCCTGCGACGCCAGCGCGCGGTTGATCTTGTACACGGCCTTTTCCTTGCGCGCCTCGACGCCCAGCGCGAAGCCGAGCGCGCCGCCGGCGAGCTGGTACAGTTCGCGGCTGGCGCGGGCGTCGAAGGCGCTGGCGCGCATGCGCGCGTTCAGGTATTCGCCCAGCAGCAGCGAGTCGTTCAGGTAGGCCCGGCCGGCCGCGCTTTGTTCGCCGAACGGATTCAGCAGGCCGCTGCCGACGCCCTCGACGATGCGCTGGTCGACCACGTAGCCGCCGGCAAAGGCGCTGGCGGCCTTGCTGACCGAGTGGCTCAGGCCGCTGCTGTAGTCCCAGCCGTACAGCACGCCCTCGGCGCTCAGCACCGCGCGGTCCGCCGTGCTGGTCGAATAGTCGATGCGGCGTCCCGTCACCAGGGGCCGCCAGCTGATGTCGAGGTCTTCGCCGCTCAGGCCTGCCACCGCCGGCACGCCGGCGCTGCCGCCCGGATAGTAGGGACTGTCGCCGTGCATGATCAGGCCGATGCCGGCCAGCGGCGGCGGCGCCACGCGCGCCTCGTTGGTGCTGCGCGCGTGCAGCGCTTCCAGCGCCAGCGTGTGGTCCTGGCTCAGCTTGTACGACAGCCGGCCCAGATACGATTCCTGCTTGGTGTAGGGGATGTTGTCGACCTCGCGCGTGAAGTCGTAGCGGCAGGTCGGCGAGCCGCCGACGTTGGGCACCGAGGCCGGCGGCTGGCAGCCGCTGGCGAAGCCTGGATTGCCGCTGATGCCGTTGTCGGAAAAGAAGTTGGCGGGGAAGGGCGTGCCGCTGGTCTGGCTGACGCCGCGGCTGGGTATCACCCCGGTGGCCGAGAACGGCCGCGCGGTGGCCGGCAGCGCCTGCTGCCGGTGCAGGTCCATCACACCGAACAGGTTGAAGCGCTCGGTGGCGAGGTCGCCGAAACCGCCGCTGAGGTTGAAGCGCCGCTCGGCGCCGCCTCCGGACGCCTGCGGCTGGTAGGCTTCCACCGTCACCGCGCCGCCGTTGACCTGGCGCCGCGTGATGAAATTGACCACGCCGCCGATGGCGTCGCTGCCGTACACCGCCGAAGCGCCGTCGCGCAGCACCTCCACCCGGTCCAGCGCCGACAGCGGAATCACGTTCAGGTCGACGCTGTCGCCGAGGATCGGATGGGCGGCGATGCGGCGGCCGTTGAGCAGCACCAGCGTGCGCTGGCCGCCCAGCCCGCGCAGGTCGGCCTGCGACTGGCCGCCGGTGCCGGCGCCGATCGATTGCGCGCTCGACACCGAGGTCTGGTTCATCGGAATGCTGTTGAGCACCTGCTGGGCCGTGGTCAGGCCCTGGCGCGCGAAGTCCTCGGCGCGGATCGAGGTCAGCGGCAGCGCGGTTTCGGCGGCCAGCCGGCGGATCGAGCTGCCGGTGATTTCAACGCGCTGCATCGGCGCGTTGTCGTCGGCCTGGGCCAGCGCCCCGGCGGCGTGGGCGGCCAGCAGCGCGGCCGCGATGGGCAAGAGGATGCGTGTGGTCATCGGGTTTCTCCCTTGAAGTGGGCGCGTGCGGTTGCATGCGCAGCAAGCCAGTCTTGCGGCGTTCAAGCGAGGCGCGTCTGATCTGCGTCAGACGTGCGCGATAAATTGCTTGCCAAATGGCGTAAAGTGTTGTTATAGTCTTCCGACACTTACGGACTTTACATGACCCACTTCTTCTTTACCGGCTGGTTTTACTTTAGCTTCCCAACCCCTCAGGCGGTGGAGTAGCGGCCGGTGCACACGTAGAAGCAAACCGAGTCCCACGAATTCCCGAAAAACCGCCTCCTGTCGAGGCGGTTTTTTTACCCTTTATTTTTTCAGCACACTTGGAGAACAGCATGCCCCGTACCGACGATTTGCGCATCCGCGAGATGAAGGAACTGACGCCACCGTCCCACCTGATCCGCGAGTTTGCCTGCACGGAGGCGGCCGAGCAGACTGCCGCCAACGCCCGCGTGGCGCTGCACCGCATCCTGCACGGCCAGGACGACCGCCTGATGGTGGTGATCGGCCCGTGCTCGATCCACGATCCGAAGGCGGCCATGGAGTACGCGCGCCGCCCGGCGCCGCTGCGCAAGGAGCTGGCCGGCGACCTGGAAATCGTCATGCGCGTGTACTTCGAGAAGCCGCGCACCACGGTCGGCTGGAAGGGCCTGATCAACGATCCTTACATGGATAACAGCTTCCGCATCAACGACGGCCTGCGCATGGCGCGCGAGCTGCTGCGCGACATCAACGAACTGGCCTGCCGGCCGGCACCGAGTTCCTCGACGTGATCTCGCCGCAATACATTGCCGACCTGATCTCGTGGGGCGCGATCGGCGCCCGCACCACCGAGTCCCAGGTGCACCGCGAGCTGGCGTCGGGCCTGTCGTGCCCGGTCGGCTTCAAGAACGGCACCGACGGCAATGTGCGCATCGCGGTCGATGCGATCAAGGCGGCGTCGCAGCCGCACCATTTCCTGTCGGTCACCAAGGGCGGCCACTCGGCCATCGTGTCGACCAACGGCAATGAGGATTGCCACATCATTCTGCGCGGCGGCAAGACGCCGAACTACGATGCGGCCAGCGTGGACGAGGCCTGCAAGGCGATCGCCGCGCAGGGGCTGGCGGCGCGTTTGATGATCGACGCGTCACACGCGAACAGCTCGAAGAAGCCGGAGAATCAGGTGCCGGTGTGCGCGGATATCGCCGGCCAGGTGGCGGGCGGCGAGCAGCGCATTGTTGGCGTGATGGTGGAGTCGCACCTGGTGGCCGGCCGCCAGGATCTGGTGCCGGGCAAGGAGCTGACCTATGGCCAGTCGATTACCGATGGCTGCATTGATTGGGACAGCAGCGTGCAGGTGCTGCAAGGTCTGGCCGCCGCCGTGCGCCAGCGCCGCATCGCGACCCAGGCGCGCGAGGCGGCCGCGAAGTAACACCCGTCATTCCCGCGCAGGCGGGAATCCATGGTCCGCTTGCTGCACACGCAGCATGGATTCCCGCCTGCGCGGGAATGACGGTAATACGCGGGAATGACGGTCAGAAGCTGTAGCTGCCGCGCAGGTACAGCGCGCGGCCGACCGGGTCGGTATAGCGCGGATCGTAACCCTTCTGGAACAGCGTGCCCTGGTTGGAGAACGGCGGCTCCTTGTCCAGCAGGTTCTTGACGCCGGCCGTCAGGGTCACGCCCTTGAAGCCGGTATAGCTGCCCGACAGATTCCACAGCTGGTACGACGGCACCTTGTTCAGGTACTGCTCCTCGACATCCAGATTCTGGTCGGTATAGCCGGTCTTGAACGACTGCGCCAGCGTGGCGTTCCAGTCGCCGAGGCGCCAGTTCAGCGCCAGGTTGTGCTTCCAGCGGAACACCGGATTGTTGGCGGCATAACGGCCAACGTTCTGGATGAACGGGCCGTCGCGCTCGTCCTGGTACTCATACTTGTGCACATACGTGCCGTCCAGCGTGACGGTGAAGCTGCCGGCCTGCGTGCCGCCCGAGCGCAAGGTCAGGCTGACGTCGACGCCATCGGTATGCACCTTGCCGAGGTTTTCCTTCAGGTCCAGGATCGCGAACGGCGAACCGTCCGGATTGCGCAGGAAGCGCGCCTTGTACTTCTCGTAGTCGCCAAAGATGGCTTCCTCCGGCAGCGCGTTGATCTTGTCCTTCAGCTTGATGTTCCAGTAGTCGAGCGCCAGCGTGACCTGCTGCACCGGCTCCAGCACCACGCCGACCGAGAAGGTCTTGGACTTTTCCGGGCTCAGGTTCTGGTTGCCGCCTTGCAGCTTGAACTGTTGCAGGTCGCAGTCGCGCAGCGGATTGGCGATCGGGTTCGACGACAGCACGCCGCCCGGGCACAGGATCGGGTCGTTGTACGAGTTGTTGGTGTCGTTCTTCGATTGCGGCGCGTTTTTCTCGAACAGCGTCGGCGCGCGGAAGCCGGTCGAGGCCGAGCCGCGCAGCAGCACCTGTTTGGCCGGCTGGTAGCGCACGGCCAGTTTCGGATTGGTGGTGCTGCCGACGTCGCTGTAATCGTCGTAGCGCGCCGCAAGGTTGACTTCCAGGTCCGGAATCAGCGGCAGGTTGACCTCGCCGAAGACGGCCTTGATGGTGCGCGCGCCATCGGTCGATTGCGAACCCGACAGGCCGGACGACGCGGCCTGGCCGGCGATGTCGCGGTTGACGATGAAGTCCGCCTCTTCCCGGCGCAACTCGCCGCCGATGGCGACCGCCAGCTTGCCGCCGCCGAGGTCCATCAGCTCGCGGCTGGCCTTGGCGTCGATGCCGGTGTTGCGGGTTTTGCCTTTCTGTACCTGGCCGCGCAGCGCGGTGCTTTCCAGGTAGGTCTTGCCGGCCGCGTCCTGCAGGCCGAAGGGATTGAGGATGCCGTTGAACACGCCGGCGGCGAACTTGGCGTCGTTGACGTAGCCGCCGGTGAAGTATTCCGCCGAGCGGCTTTCCGACAGCGTGAAGCCGGCCTTGTAGTCCCACTGCCTGAACAGGCCTTCGGCGGCGATCGACAGGCGGTCGGCCGCGCCCTTGGAATTGATCTCGCGCGGACCGGCCTCGGTCGGGCGCCAGTTGACCGACAGCGGATCGCCCGACAGCCCCGGCATGGCCGGCACGCCGCCGGCATTGCCCGGATAGTATTTGCTGGTGACCGGCAGCAGCAGGCCGGTCTGCGGCGGCGGCGCCGTGTGCGACACCACGTCGTTCTGCGAGTGCAGGTATTCGATGCTGGCCTGGTGGTCGCCGTTGAGCTTGAAGGTGGCCTTGCCGAAGAACGAGGTCTGCTTTTGCTGCGGCAGGTTGTCGATCTGGCGCGTGTAGTCCTGGCGGCAGGTGCCGTTGCTGGCGCGCGGCACCGACAGCGGCGCGTCGCAGCCGGTGGCGAAGTAGGGGTTGCCGGTGGCGCCCGAGGTCGGATCGAAGTAATTGCCGGGGAAGGTGGTGCCCGAGGTCAGGTTCAGGCCGCGCTCGGGGATGATGCCGGTCTTGGAGAATTCGCGCTGCTGCGAGGTCAGGATGTCGATCTTGTGGTAGTCGAACACGCCGAAGACGTTGTAGCCGTCCTGCTCCAGGTTGCCGAAGCCGCTCGACAGGTTGACCCGCTGTTCGTCGCCGCCGTCCTTGCGCGGCAGGATGGCTTCGGCCGTGATGGTGGTGGTCTGCACCGAGCGCTTGGTGATGAAGTTGATGACGCCGCCGATGGCGTCGGTGCCGTAGATGGCCGAGGCGCCGTCGCGCAGCACTTCGACCCGCTCCAGCGCGCTGACCGGAATGATGTTGAGGTCGACGCTGGCGCCGTCATACGGGTGGTTGGCGATGCGCCGGCCGTTCAGCAGCACCAGCGTCTTGTCGCCGCCGAGGCCGCGCAGGTCGGCGCTGGCCTGGCCGCCGGTCGGCAGGCCGGAACTGTTGCCGCCGACCACATTGCCGGAGCTGAAGCTGGAGCTGTTGGAGGGGATGCGGTCGAGCACTTCCTGCGCCGTGGTCAGGCCCTGCTTGACGAAGTCGTCGGCGCGTATCACCGTCAACGGATTGGCGGTTTCCGATACCAGGCGCTTGATCGAGGAACCGGTGATCTCCACGCGCTGCATGGGCGCGTCGGTTTGCGCTTGCGCCAGGGGCGCGATCAGCCCCAGGCCCAGCATGCCGCCGGTGCAGACCTGACGCACCGAACGGGACAACACAGTCTGTTTCATCATTGCTCATCTCCCTAAGCGATTTGAATCCCGATGATTCAGCAGGGCGATGAGGATGTCAATTATGAAAGGTTATATCTTTGTACAAAAACAACGAAACTACTTTATTACAGCATGTACGGGCCGTGCGAGTAGTGCTTGCCCAGGGTTTCAAACGCGCTGCGCAGGATTTGTTTCCAGGTGCGGCGGGTGGCGGCTGGCTTGGCGATCAGGGTGGCGGCGATGGTGGTCATGAGGTTCTCCTGTGTACTGCGGTGAATGTCGATGGGTGCAGATTACAGGAAACGCAGATATAAATATAATTCTATGTTTGGATATGCGCCATACGTAAAATGGATAACTTGGCGATATGAGATATGCTGGCGGTGAATGAGCCGCCCGTCGTCCCGCGCAGGCGGGAACCCATAGACAGCGTGCACGACGCTCAGCATGGGTTCCCGCCTGCGCGGGAACGACGGGGTTGGCGATCAGAAGCGGTACTGCGCGGTCACATAGTAGGTGCGGCCCAGCGGATCGGCGTAGCGGCCGTCGTAGCCGACCTGGTTGCCGCCGCCCGAGTTGCGGATCGAGAACGGCGGATCGCGGTCCAGCAGGTTGCGCACGCCGGCGGTGATGGTCAGGTTTTTCACATAGTTCAGCTTGGCCTGCCAGTCCAGCGTGGTGTACGAGCTGACGTCGCGCTCCATGCCGACCACGCCGCCGATGCTGCCATCGGCGTTGACCACGCGCACCGCCGCGTCGTCTTCCGTCAGCGGCTTGTCGTGGTAGCCGGAACGGTAGTTCAGCGTCAGCGCATTGCTCAGCTTCTCCGAGGTCTTGAGCGTGAAGATCATGCGGCTGACCACGCGGAACACCACGTCGTCGTAGGAGTTGAAGCGGCCGATCGATTTCTCGGTGCCGACGCCCGGCGTGTCCTGCTCAGCCTTGGTCATATACGTGCCGGTCCAGTTGAGGCTGGCCTTGCCGATCGGCGTCGCCGCGCGGAAGGTGGTGTCCCAGTCGATGCCCTGGAAGTGCGAGGCGGCCAGGTTCAGCGGCGAGCGCACGGCCACCAGCACATTGCTCTTCTGGATAGGGTCGGCGTAGACGGCGATCCACTGGTTGGCCAGCGTCGGGTTGCCGAACAGCTGATCTTGCGAGAAGGTGCGGATCTGGTTCTTCAGCTTGACGTCCCACCAGTCGAGGCCGACCGAGAAGGCGGCGGTCGGTTCCAGGCGGAAGCCCAGCGTCGCCTGTTTCGAGGTTTCCGCCTTCAGCGCCTTGTCGCCGGTGGCCGGGTTGCCGCTGTCGAGCAGGCCGTATTCCGACGAGCCCGGACGGCAGTACACCGCGCGCGGGTCCGGCGCCTTGACCGGGCAGGCGAAGGCGTTGGACGAGCCGGCGTTCTTCAGCGGGTCGGCGATGTTGTTCAGCGTCGGCGCCTTGAAGCCGGTGCCGTAGGAGCCGCGCAGCAGCAGCGCCTGGGTCGGCGTGTAGCGCAGCGACAGCTTGTAGGTGGCCTTGGCGACATCCTCGCCCAGCTTGCCGCCCGGCGCGGCGTTGCCGGCCGAGTCGTAGCTGACGTTGTGTTTCTTCACCGCGTCGTAGCTGTCGTAGCGCACGGCGGTGGTCGCTTCGAGTTCCTTGGTGACCGGCATCAGCAACTCGGCAAACGCGCCCCAGTTGTTGCGGCTGGCGTCGAGCGCCTGCGAGCCGGTGCCGCCGCCGATTTCGACGTCGGTCCAGCCCGGATTGCCGGGGCCGGGGCCCATGGCGATCTGCGACGGGTTGTCCTCGTATTTCTGCTTGGTGAAGTCGGCGCCCACGCCCAGCGCGGCGCTGCCGCCCGGCAGCTCGAACACCTCGCGCGAGGCGTGCGCGCTGACGATGTCGAGGCGCGACTTGATCTCGCCCAGGTCCTGGCGCAGCACGGCCGGCGCCAGGACGGCGGCGGCGCCGGTGGCCGAGACGAAGGGGTTGTATTTGCCGGTGCGCACCAGCTCTTCGAACTTGTCGGCGCTCATGTAGCCGGCCAGCGCCTTGTCGGTCTGCTTGTTCTGCGAGTGGGTGAACGAGGCGCCCACGTCCCAGCCGGCGTAATTGCTGTCGACGCCCAGCACGAAGTGGGCGGCGTCGGTGCGGTACTCGTCGGTGCGGCCGCCGGCGTCGGCGCCGCGGTAGTACAGGAAGGCGTCGGTGGCGTCGGCGGCGTTGATGCCCTGGCTGGCCAGCAGCGGCGCCACCGAGCTGTTATAGGCGCCGATGTAGCTGTTGTTGACGGTCTTGACGCCGGTGACCGGGTCGGTGCTGAACACCGTCAGCGGCTGCGCGGCCGCCGCGTAGCGCGCGGTGTTGGTGAACTTCGACAGTACCAGCTCGCTGTAGGCGGTGGTGTCCTTGCCCAGCTTCAGGCTGCCGTTGGCGAACACGCTGTCGCGCTTGAGTTCGGGCAGCAGCTGCACGGTGGCGGCGTAGTCGAAGCGGCAGGCGCCGCCGCGCGAGAAGGTGTTGGCCTGGGTGCAGCCGTTCTTGGTCAGCAGGTCGGTGTTGAGCACGACGTCGTCGCCGGCGGCGGTCAGCACCTCGACGTTGGCCGGGGTCGAGTTGATGCTGGTCTGCCAGGTCGCGTACTGCTTGCCGTTGTGGCTGAACTGGTGGACGCCGGACTTGGCGAAGTCGCGCTGGCTGGCGTTCAGCTCCTTCTGCTCGTCGTGGCTGTACGAGACCTGGACGTTGAAGCCGTCGGTGTCGAGGTTGCCCCAGCCCTTGCTGATCGAGAAGTTGCTGCTCTTGCCGCCTTTTCCTGCGGCGCGTTGTAGGTGCCTTCGACCACCAGGTCGGTCTGGTTTTTCTTCAGGATGAAGTTGATCACGCCGGCGATGGCGTCGGAGCCGTACAGCGTCGAGGCGCCGTCGGTCAGGATCTCGACGCGCTCGACCGCCGCCAGCGGGATGCTCGCCAGGTTGACCGCGCTGCCGGTGCCGTACGGCGCCATGCGGCGGCCGTTCAGCAGCACCAGCGTGTACTGGGTGCCGATGGCGTGGATGGAGGCGGTCTGCACGCCGCCGCCGCCGCCGTTGACCGAGGCCGACGAGGTGATGAAGCCCTGCATCGACGGCAGCTGCGCCACCAGGTCGGCGACGTTCTGCACGCCGCTTTGCTCGATGTCGGCGCGGCTCAGGGTCTGCACCGGCAGCGAGCCTTCCTTGGCGATGCGCTTGATCGACGAGCCGGTGATTTCCACGCGGGCGACGACGTCGGCGTCGGCCTGCTGGGCGAAGGCGGCGGCATGCATGCCGAGCATCAGACCGCCGGCGCACACCAGGCGCACCGACCGTGCCATAACTGTTTCAACCATCATTGTTTGTCGCTCCCTATCAGTGAAACCGTGGTTATGTTTTATTCCGGACGAGGCCGGTTGAGGGCCATCAAATCACCCGGCATGCCTGACTGTCAACGCGGAAGCTTCCAAAACGGTATTAATGTATGTTCATGGCGATACATTGCGTTACATCTGCGCCACAGGTGCACCAAAATGCGGCGCCCGGGTGCGGCGTGGATGAAAAAGGCCGGCCCCGCCTTGCGGCGGGTCCGGCCTTTGGACCGACTGGTCGGCGGCTCAGCTTAGAACTTGTACGAACCGCTCAGGTAGAAGGTGCGGCCCAGCGCGCTGGAGTACGACGGGTTGTAGCCGATCTGGTGCGAACCGGTATTGCGCAGCGAGAACGGCGGGTCGCGGTCGAACAGATTGTTGATGCCGAAGGTGATCTCCAGCGACTTCAGCGGACGGTAGGCCGTCTGCAGGTCGAAGGTGGTGTAGCTCGGCACGTCCAGCGTGATGTCGTAGCACGCTTGCGCGGCGTCGGCGGTGGTCACCGCGCAGTCGTCGGCGTTCTGGTGCTTGTCGACGTAGCCGTTGCGGTAGTTGGCGCTCAGCGTGTGGGTCCACTGCGCGTTGGCCCACGAGGTGCTGGCCTTGACGATGTTGCGGAAGCTGACCTTGTCATTCGAACCGTAACGGTTCAGGCTGGTTTCCCACTGGTCGTCGGTGCCCGGCGTGGTGTAGCGCGAGCGCAGCAGGTAGGTGCCGGCCAGGCGGTTGGTCAGGCGGCCGTCGAACAGCTTCATCTTCTGGCTGAAGTCGTAGTCGATGCCGCGGTTTTCCACCTTGCCGATGTTGATCGGCAGCAGTTTGATCGCCAGCACGTCCTGGCCGGTCGAGCCGATGTGCTTGGTGGTGAACAGGTTGGCGTACTTGGCCGGGTTCTGGAAGATCAGGCCTTCCGACACCGACGTCACCTGATCGCGGATTTCCACGTTCCACAGGTCGATGGCCAGGCTGGTGCCGCTGATCGGTTCCCACACGGCGCCGATCGACCATTGCTTGGATTTCTCCGGCTTCAGGTCGGGATTGCCGCCCTGGAACACCTCAAACTGGCCGCGGCCGCTTTCGCAGTAGCCGGCCAGCGGGTGGTTGCCGAGGCCGTTGGCGGCGGTCAGCGGGCAGGTGTAGGTGCCGCCCGTTACGCCGAACTCTTCCAGCGGACCGGCGATCTCGGTCATGCTGGCGGCGCGGAAGCCGGTGCCGGTGGCGGCGCGCAGCATCAGGTCGCGGTTGACCGTGTACTTGGTCGACAGCTTGAAGGTGCCGGCGCTGGCGGAATCGCCAACGTCCTTGCCGGCCAGCTTGTCCTTGACGGCGCCGATGTGGTCGAAGCGGCCGGAGGCGGTCACTTCCCACTGCTTGTTGATCGGCAGCAGCACCTCGGTGAAGGCGCCGGCGTTGTCACGCTCGTAGGAATTGTTGTACACCGGGCTGTCGAACAGGATCAGCGCCTGCGAGGCGACGTCTTCCTGGTCGGTCTTGAAGCTGGTGCGGCGGTAGTCGGCGCCGACGCTGATCATGGCGCTGCCGCCCGGCAGGTCGAACAGCGAACGCGAGGCGTGGGCGTCGGCGCCTTTGACGGTGACGGTCTGGGTGTTGTACAGGCCGCTGAAGCCGGTGGCGTTCAGCTGGTCGCGCATGGCCTGCGGCATGTCGCCCTGGGCGTAGGCGAACGGGTCGAAGTTGCCGCTGTCGAGCAGCGCCTGGAACTTGTCGGCCAGCGGGAAGCCGGACAGGTATTTCTGTTCCTGCTTGTTGCGCGACCAGGTCAGCGCGCCATTGACGTCCCAGCCGCCGATGGCGCCGTCGACGCCGGCCACTAGGTGGGTGGCCTTGGTGCCGTACTCGTAGCCGCGGTCGCCCATTTCGTACAGGCGGTACTTGACCGCCACCGACGACACGCCGGCACGCTGTTCAGGCGTCAGGTAAGGCGAGATGTACTTGTTGTACAGCGCGCTGTCGGACGACAGCGAGAAGTCGGCCGGGTACGGCGCGATGCGCGCGGTGATCTTGGCTTCGGTGTAGGCGGCGTCGAAGAAGCCCTTGAAGCCGCTGTTGCCGAGCTTGATGCTGCCCGAGCTGAAGATCGAGTCGCGGCTCGATTCCGGGTTGATCTCGATGGTCGAGGTGTAATCGTAGTAGCACTGGCCGTCGCCGAAGGCGTCGACGTTGACCGGCGCGCACTTGCCGTTGATCAGCGCGTACGGGTTCAGGTTGACGGTGCCGGTCTTGCCGTCGGCGCCGGTGTACTTGACCGAGGCGTTGGCCGGGATGGCGCGCGAGGAGCCGTTCAGGAACTGCAGCGCCTGGCCGGTTTTCGGGTCGGTGAAGTTGATCATGCCGGTCTTGGCGAAGTCGCGCTGCGAGGCCTTGAGCTGCTTCTGCTCGTCGTGGCTGAGGGAGACGAACACGCTGTAGCCGTCGTCGTCGATGTCGCCGAAGCCCTTGCTCAGGCTGACGGAGTTGCTCTTGCCGCCGGCTTTTTCAGGCGAAGCGTACTTGGCGTTGAATTCCCACGGCGCCGCGCCTTTTTCAGGATGAAGTTGACCACGCCGGCGATGGCGTCGGCGCCGTACAGCGCCGAGGCGCCGTCGGTCAGCACTTCGACGCGCTCGATGGCCGACAGCGGGATCGAATTCAGGTCGATGGTGGTGCCGGAGTTGGCCGGCGCGATGCGGCGGCCGTTCAGCAGCACCAGCGTGTAGGACGCGCCGATGTCGTGGATCGAGGCGGTGGTGACGCCGCCGCCGCCGCCGCCGACCGAGTCGGCCGCCACGGAGAAGCCCTGCATCGCCGGCAGTTGCTGGATGAAGTCGGTCACGGTGGACACGCCGGTCTGCTTGATGTCCTTGGCGCTGAAGGTCTGCACTGGCAGCGAGGTTTCGCCGTCGGCGCGCTTGATGCTCGAACCGGTGATTTCGACGCGCTGCATCGGCGCTTGCGCTTCCTGGGCGAAGGCATGGCCCAGGGTCATGGCCAGTCCGCCGGCAAACATTACACGCAGCGAACGGGACAGGATTGTTTCTTTAATCATGTTGCTAATGCTCTCTCTCTTGTTGACAACTTGTGAGGTGGAATCTCACCAATTCTCACAAGGGGCAACATCAGACCATTTTTAAAGCGGACTTGTCAAATTTAATGCGGCTTTTGGTAAAAACTTGTCGGTTTTGTGCTAAGAAGCCAGGCGGCGACGGTTAAGCGCTTTTTAAGTTAAGATAGCCGTATGGCGAATTTAATCCTCTTGCTACAAGAATATGGCGTACTGATCGTGTTCGGGATCGTGCTGATCGAACAACTCGGCATGCCGATTCCCGCGTTCCCGCTGCTGATCGTGGCGGGCGCGATGTCGGTTGACGGCGACACCCACTGGAGCGCCGTGCTGGCGGTGGCCATGCTGGCCTGCCTGATCAGCGACAGTTTCTGGTATCGCGCCGGCCGCTTCTACGGCAAGCGCATCCTCAAGCTGCTGTGCAAGATTTCGCTGTCGCCCGATTACTGCGTCAGCCAGACCGAGGACAACTTCAAGCGCTGGGGGCCGAAGGCGATGATCGTCGCCAAGTTCATTCCCGGCTTTAACGTCATTGCGCCGCCGCTGGCCGGCGCCATGGGCACCCGTCCGGGCACCTTCCTGTGCTTCAGCGTCATGGGCTCGACCTTGTGGGCCGGCACCGGCATCGCCATCGGCGCCTTCTTCCACACCAGTGTCGACCAGTTGCTGGACATCCTCAGCACCATGGGCACCACCGCGCTGATCGTGCTGGGCGTGCTGCTGGCGCTGTTCGTCGCCTTTAAATATGTGGAGCGCAAGCGCTTCCGCCAGTCGGTCGAGATCGAGCGCATCACCATCGACGACTTCAAGCAGATGATGGAGCAGGGGCACGAGCCGATCCTGGTCGACGCCCGCAGCGCCACCGCGCAGATGCTGGACCCGGCGGTGCCGGGCGCGGTGCTGTTCAACGGCGGCGAGCTGGGGCCGCAGATTATCGGGCTGGACAAGGGGCGCCACATCGTCGTCTATTGCAGCTGCCCCAATGATGTCACCGCCGCCCATGTGGCCAAGAGCCTGATCGGGCAGGGCTACCACCGCGCGCGTCCGCTGCATGGCGGGCTGGAGGCGTGGAACGCCGCGTTCCGCCGCGAGAGCTTGTCCGAAAACACCCCCGCCTCCGCCTGACCCCGTCATTCCCGCGCAGGCGGGAATCCATAGAACGCCTCCCCGCATGCGCGGCATGGATTCCCGCCTGCGCGGGAATGACGTGGGGATTGAGGTAGTCATACTACGTTCCAAATCCCATACATGGCGAACTCCTGTAGCAAACTGTACTAAAACTACAAACTTCCGCTTGCTAGTGATGGCAAAAATACCTTAAGCTTAAGCCTCAACTATTTTCGATCCATCATGACTGCTCAATCCGTACAAACGCCTCCTTCCCTGACCACGATTTTTCCGGGTGGCCCGCGTCTGCTGGCGGATGTCGGCGGCACCAACGCGCGTTTCGCGCTGGAAACCGCGCCGGGCAGAATCACCGCGATCGAAGTCCTGCCTTGCGCCGATTACCCGACCCTGGCCGCCGCGCTGGGGGCGTATCTGACCTCGCCGACGGTGGCCGAGGCGGGCGTCACCGGCATCCGCAACGGCGCTATCGCCATTGCCAATCCGGTCACCGGCGACATGGTGCGCATGACCAACCACCACTGGGAATTTTCCATCGAGGCGCTGCGCCGCGAGGTCAATTTCGACACCCTGCTGGTGGTCAACGATTTCACCGCGCTGGCCAGCTCGCTGCCGCAGCTGTCGGCAGCGCAGAAACACCAGGTCGGCGGCGGCGCCGGCGTGCCGGGCACCCCGCTGGGCCTGATCGGCGCCGGCACCGGCCTTGGCGTCTCGGGCCTGATTCCCGGCAAGAACGGCTGGACCGCGCTGCTCAGCGAAGGCGGTCACGTCACCTTTTCGCCGGCCAATCCGACCGAAGTGGCGATCCTGCAATTCGCCTGGAAAGAATTCGAGCACGTGTCGGCCGAGCGCCTGATGTCCGGCGCCGGTATCGAACTGATCTACCGCGCCCTGGCCGATCTCGGCAACGTGCCGGCTGAAAAGCTGAGCGCGGCCGAAATCTCGCGCCGCGCGCTGGCCGGCGAGTGCCCGCTGTGCGACGAAGTGATCGAAGTATTCTGCTGCATGCTGGGCACCATCGCCGGCAACGTCGCTGTCACGCTCGGCGCGCAGGGCGGCATTTATATTGGCGGCGGCATCGTGCCCAAGCTGGGCCAGCGCTTCGACCGCTCCGGTTTCCGCGCCCGTTTCGAGGCCAAGGGCCGTTTCAACAAATATCTATCGGCGGTGCCAACCTGGGTGATCACGGCAGAATACCCGGCGTTCGTTGGCGTTTCGGCAATTTTGTCGGAAAGACTTGCCGGCGCGTAAGCTCAGTTACATTTCGATGACGTCGAAATGCGCGTTTTGTGGTTTTATCAGGTACAATTCGCGTTGTTGGATGAAACGTCTGGCTTCCTGCCCACGTTTCACGTAGAAAGCAATGGTCTTGGCCGTTGCCGGCATGTCCCTCCTTCCCGCCAGGTGCGCATAGGCCTTGGCGTCGGAAAAGCAGCTTCAGCGAGTTACTCCCGCCAGCCTCACTGAATGTGATTGATTTCTTTCGATTTTGCTTATGGATAATCTTGAGGCTAAAAGAGTCCTCGAAACCGCCTTGCTATGCGCTCGTGAGCCGTTATCGATCCACAGTCTGAAAAAGCTGTTTGTCGAACTGGACGACCAGGAACGGCCGCGCGGACCCGGCGTGGGCGCCGACACGATCAAGGAATTGCTGGAAGAACTGCGGCTGGACTGGACCGGCAAGGGCGTCGAAGTCATCAGCCTGGCGAGCGGCTGGCGCTTCCAGAGCCGTCCCGAAATGAAGTTGTACCTGGATCGCCTGAGTCCGGAAAAGCCGCCCCGGTACTCGCGGGCGACGCTGGAAACGCTGGCGATCATCGCCTACCGCCAACCGGTGACCCGGGGCGATATTGAAGAAATACGCGGCGTAGCCGTCAATTCGCAGACGATCAAGATGTTGGAGGACCGTGGCTGGGTTGATGTCATCGGTTACCGCGACGTCGTCGGCCGCCCGGCATTGCTGGGCACGACCAAGCAGTTTTTGGATGATTTGGGCTTGAATTCGCTGTCCCAGTTGCCGCCGTTGCAGCAAATCAGTGATGGTCAGAACGCTATGGAAACGCTGGAAGCGGCTCTGCAAGAGAACTTTGAGAAGCAAGAACAAGGCCCTGCGCCAGATTTAACGGTTGACGCTGAGCACAACCAAGAAACGAATAATGAACAAACCTGATACCCCTGAGACGAACGACGCGGTAGCCGCCGACGTGGCCGCCAAACCTAAGCGCCGTACCAAAGCCCAGATCGAGGCTGACAAAGCAGTTGCGGCCGCAGCCGGCGAGGCGATTGCCAAGCCGAAAGCCAAGGCCGAGCCGAAGACCAAGGCGGAAGGCGAAAGCGCCGAGCCGGTAGCCGCCAACACGCTGGCGCCCGCAAAGAAATCGCGCGCCAAGAAGGCCGATGCCGCCGCCGCGCCGCTGGTGGCGGCCGACGGCGCCGTCGAGCCGGCCGCCAAGCCGGCCAAGCCGCGCGCCAAAAGCCTGCGCCAGCAGAGCAGGCCGCGGAGGCGGCCCCGGTCGCAGCGCCAGTGGCTGCCGCCGAAGCGCCGGCCGAGGCGGGCGAGCGCCAGCGCCCTCGCGGTCCGCGCCAGATGCGCGCGCAGCGCGCGCTGCGCCAGGCCAGCCGCCCGGAAGCGGAGCAGGCCGCCGAAGCCGCGCCAGCGGAAGAGGGCGCAGCCCCGGCCGCAGCCGGCGCGCCACGCGAAGCCAGGCCGCGCCATGAGCAGCGCAATGGCCAGCGCAACGGTAAAAACAACAAGGGCAAGAACGGCAAGCAGCGTGGCGGCCAGCAGAACGGCGCCGCCAAGGGCAATGATGCCGACGCCGCCTTCTCGTATGTCACCTCGGACGCTTTCGATAGCGACGACGGCAAGGGTCGCCAGCAGGCCAAGCCGGTTCGCCGCGACCTGACCTCGGACGACGACGCGCCGAAGCTGCACAAGGTGCTGGCCGAAGCCGGGCTGGGTTCGCGCCGCGACATGGAAGAGCTGATCGTCGCCGGCCGCGTGTCGGTCAATGGCGAGCCGGCCCATATCGGCCAGCGCATCCTGCCGACCGATGCGGTCCGCATCAACGGCAAGCTGATCCAGCGCCGCGTGAGCAAAAAGCCGCCGCGCGTGCTGATTTACCATAAGCCTGCCGGCGAAATCGTGTCGATGGATGATCCGGAAGGCCGCCCGTCGGTGTTCGACCGCCTGCCGACCATGAAGGCCGGCAAATGGCTGGCCGTTGGCCGCCTCGACTTCAACACCGAGGGCTTGCTCCTGTTCACCACCTCCGGTGACCTGGCCAACCGCCTGATGCACCCGCGCTACGGCATCGACCGCGAATACGCGGTGCGCACGCTGGGCGAGCTGGAAGAGGGTATGCGCCAGAAGTTGCTGGCCGGCGTCGAGCTGGAGGACGGCGTGGCGCAGTTCTCGAAAATCGCCGATGGCGGTGGCGAGGGCATCAACAAGTGGTATCGCGTGATCATCGGCGAAGGCCGTAACCGCGAGGTGCGCCGCATGTTCGAGGCGATCGGCCTGACCGTGTCGCGCCTGATCCGCACCCGCTACGGCGCGATGACGCTGCCAAGCAGCCTGAAGCGCGGCCGCTGGGAAGAGATGGAAGAGAACGCGGTGCGCGGCCTGATGGCTGCCTACAGCGTCGAGAAGAAGGTTGGCGACAAGCCGGCCGCCAAGCCGCAACAGCAAGCCAAGCCGGCGCAGAACAAGGGCCCGGAAAAGCGTGGCCGCAACGGCAACCGCGATCAGCACGCTGAGCGCGCCGAGCGTCGCGACGACCGTGATTTCTACGATGACGACGAGGACGACGAAGACGAGCCTAACTTCAACCGTGCCGACCTGAGCAACGCGAACGCGCTGCCGTTCGCCAAGCAGCCGCGCAACGGCGGCCGCGGCCAGGGCGGCGGTTTCGGTGGTGGCGGCGGCAATGGCAGCCGCGGCGGCAAGGGCCGTCAGGGGCAAGGCCAGGGCGGCGCTCAAACGTCCGGCCGTCCGGGCGGCCGCCCGCAGGGCATCGGCGCTTACGCCGGTGGCCGCCCGCTGGGCGAGGCGCCGGCGCCGCGCGCGCAGGGCCAGGGTGGCCGTGGCCAGGGCGGTCAGGGGCAGGGACAGGGGCGCGGCCAGCAGTCGAAGGGCCCGAACCGCGGTCCACGCCAGCCTGATCCGCTGCAAACCACCTTCGGTTTCGGCGCTGCCAGCGGTGCGCCGCGCCGTGGCCAGCAGCCGCGTGGCGGCGCCGCCGATCACGGCATGCCGCGTCGCCGCAAGGGTTGAGAAATACCGGTTTGCGCTGTTGTTTGCCTGTCATGCCGCCGGTGCGGCATTGCAGCGCAAACCAGATAAGGTTATAATGTCTAGCCTAGTAGAAGTTCAGGAATGCATAAATGCGCTGAACTCTTCATCTGGCTAGGTGTTTTAAGAAGATGGGCAGATGCCCATTTTTTTTGTTGAACCGTTTTAAATGGCTTGTTTATGCCTCATATAAACAAGTCTTGAACTGGAGAATTTCTTGCAGCTGCCGGATTTAATTGAAAAGACCGTCACCGGTCTGGGCTATGAGCTGGTTGATGTCGAACGGGCCGAGCGCGGACTGCTGCGCGTGTTTATCGATTTCAGCGCGGAAGATGCCGAAGAAAAAGGTCCGATCACCGTAGAAGATTGCGCCACGGTCAGCCATCAGCTGTCGCACGTGCTGACGGTCGAGAACATTCCTTACGAACGTCTCGAAATCTCGTCGCCGGGGCTGGACCGTCCGCTGCGCAAGCTGGCCGATTTTGCACGCTTTGCCGGCTGCGAAGTCGTCATCAAGCTGCGCGTGGCCATGCCGGGTACGAACAACCGGAAATCGTTCACGGGGGTCCTGCTGGAACCCGAGGGCGAGAATTTGTCGTTGGAATTTGAAAGCAATGAAGGTCCGGCGCAGTTGGATTTCACACTCGCCGATGTGGATAAGGCACGCTTGGTGCCACAGGTGGATTTTAAGGGACGCAAAGCATGAGTCGCGAAGTTTTGTTATTGGTAGACGCGCTGGCGCGCGAAAAGAACGTCGACAAGGACGTGGTCTTCGGCGCGCTGGAATTCGCGTTGGCGCAAGCCACGAAGAAACGCTATGAGGGTGAGGTAGACATCCGCGTTTCGATCGACCGCGAGTCGGGTGAGTTCGAATCCTTCCGTCGCTGGCACGTCGTGCCTGACGAGGCGGGCCTGCAATTGCCGGACCAGGAAATCCTGCACTTCGAAGCCAAGGAACAGATTCCCGACATCGAAGTCGACGACCACATCGAAGAGCCGATCGAGTCCGTTGAATTCGGCCGCCGCTTCGCGCAAGACACCAAGCAAGTGGTGCTGCAGCGCGTGCGCGACGCCGAGCGCGAACAGATTCTGGCCGACTTCCTGGAACGCGGCGATTCGCTGGTGACCGGCACCATCAAGCGCATGGAGCGCGGCGACGCCATCGTCGAGTCCGGCAAGATCGAAGCGCGCCTGCCGCGCGACCAGATGATCCCGAAAGAAAATCTGCGCATCGGCGACCGCGTGCGTGCCTACATCCTGCGCGTCGACCGCAATATGCGCGGCCCGCAAGTGATCCTGTCGCGCACCGCGCCGGAATTCATCGCCAAGCTGTTCGAGCTGGAAGTGCCGGAAATCGAACAGGGCATGCTGGAAATTAAATCGGCCGCGCGCGACGCCGGCGTGCGCGCCAAGATCGCCGTCTACACCGCCGACAAGCGCATCGACCCGATCGGCACCTGCGTCGGCATGCGCGGTTCGCGCGTGCAGGCCGTTACCGGCGAGCTGGGCGGCGAGCGCGTGGACATCGTGCTGTGGTCCGAAGATCCGGCCCAGTTCGTCATCGGCGCGCTGGCGCCGGCCAACGTGTCGTCGATCGTCGTCGACGAAGAGAAGCACGCGATGGATGTGGTGGTGGACGAGGAAAACTTGGCCATCGCCATCGGCCGCTCCGGCCAGAACGTGCGCCTGGCGTCCGACCTGACCGGCTGGAAGATCAACATCATGACGGCCGAGGAATCGGCCGACAAGGCAGCCCAGGAAACGGCCGCGATCCGCGCGCTGTTCATGGAAAAACTCGATGTCGACCAGGAAGTGGCCGACATCCTGGTGGAAGAAGGCTTTGCCAGCCTGGAAGAAATCGCGTACGTGCCGATCTCGGAAATGCTGGAGATCGAATCGTTCGACGAAGATACCGTCAACGAACTGCGCACCCGCGCCCGTGACGCCCTGGTCACCGAAGCCATCGCTTCGGAAGAAGGCCTGGAAGGCATGGACGAGGCGCTGGTCGGTCTGGAAGGCATGGACCGCATCACCGCCGGCAAGCTGGGCCTGGCTGGTATCAAAACGGTAGAAGCGTTTGCCGGCCTGGCTTATGACGAATTCGGCGCCATCCTGGCCCTGTCGTCTGACCGTGCACGCGCACTGATTACGAGTGAATTTGAAGATGTGACCGACGATGAGATGAAGTTGGTTGATGCGAAGTACGACGACCGCGCCAAAGGCTTGCAAGCCAAGGCCTGGAGTCTGACTGAATCTGCAAAGGCTTAATTTGATTATTTTTATCATCTCCGCGACACATAGAAAAGAGGACTGAATGGCGAGTAACAACGTAGCCCAATTTGCCACCGAACTGAAGATGCCTGCAGACCTGCTGCCGACGCAGCTGCGTTCTGCCGGCGTCGAGAAAAGTTCGACGTCAGATCCATTGTCGAAAGATGATAAGGATAAGCTGCTCGATCACCTGCGCCGCACCCACGGCGCCGGCGCTGAAGAGAAGAAGAAAATTACGCTGACGCGCAAGGAAACCACCGAGATCAAGCAGGCCGACGCCAACGGCAAGGCCCGCACCATCCAGGTCGCCGTCAAGAAAACGCGCACCTTCGTGCAGCGCGACGAACCGCTGACCACCACGCCGGCGCCCGCGCCTGCGCCGGTGATCGACGCGGCGGAAGTGGCGCGCCGCGAGGAAGAGGCCAAGAAACAAGCTGAACTGATCGCGCGTCAGGAAGCCGACCTGCGCGAGAAGCAAGAGCGCCTGGCCAAGCTGGAAGCGGACAAGGCCGCCCAGGAAAAAGCCAATGCCGAAGCGGAAGCGGCCGCCAGGAAGGAAGCCGAAGCCGAAGCCAAGGAAGAGGCCAAGCGGGCTGCCGCCGCCAAGGCCGCTACTGCGGCCACCGCTGCCGCTGCCGCGCCGGTAGTCGACAGCGCCGCCGAAGAGGCGAAGAAGAAAGCTGCCGCCGAAGAAGCCAAGAAAAAGGCTGCCGCTGCTGCCGAGCAAGCTGCCGCCACTGAGCGCGCACGCCGGGCCGTGGCCGACGAGGTTGCCCAGATCAAGGCGATGATGAACGCGCCGCGCCGCGCCATCAAGGCGCCGGAGCCGGCGCCGGCCCCGGTCAAGCCGAAAGTTGCCGAAGGCACGCTGCACAAGCCGGCCACCGCCGCCAATGCGGCCAAGCCGGGCGACAAGAAAGACGACAAGAAGCCGGCCGTGGGCGCCGACAAGAAATCGATCAAGTCGGCCAATGTGTCGTCGACCTGGCAGGATGACGCGAAAAACGCGGCGCCCCGGGCGGCAACAAAGGCCGTGGCGGCAACACCGGCCCGAGCACCGGCCGCGACAGCTGGCGCGGCGGCAAGGGCGGCGGCCGTCGTCACCACCAGTCGGATGACCGTGAGAGCAACTTCCAGGCGCCGACCGAAGCAGTGGTCAAGGACGTGCACGTGCCGGAAACCATCACCGTTGCCGAGCTGGCGCACAAAATGTCGGTCAAGGCTTCCGAAGTCATTAAACAGCTGATGAAGCTGGGCCAGATGTGCACCATCAACCAGGTGCTGGACCAGGAAACCGCGATGATCGTGGTGGAAGAAATGGGTCACAAGGCCCATGCCGCCGAAGTCGACGATCCGGAAGCGATCCTGGCCGACCAGGGCGAGCACGCGCACTTCGAAGCGAAGCCGCGCGCGCCGGTGGTGACCGTCATGGGTCACGTCGACCACGGTAAAACCTCGCTGCTGGACTACATCCGCCGCGCCAAGGTGGCGTCGGGCGAAGCCGGCGGCATTACCCAGCACATCGGCGCATACCACGTGGACACCCCGCGCGGCATGATCACCTTCCTCGATACGCCGGGCCACGAAGCCTTTACGGCGATGCGTGCCCGCGGTGCGAAAGCCACCGACATCGTGATCCTGGTGGTGGCGGCCGACGACGGCGTCATGCCGCAAACCAAGGAAGCTATCGCCCACGCGAAAGCGGCCGGCGTACCTCTGGTTGTCGCGATCAACAAGATCGACAAACCGGGCGGCAACGTTGACCGTGTGACGCAGGAGCTGGTGGCCGAAGGCGTGGTGCCGGAAGAATACGGTGGCGATTCGCCATTCGTGCCGGTGTCGGCGAAAACCGGTACCGGTATCGACGGCCTGCTGGAGCAAGTGCTGCTGCAAGCCGAGGTGCTGGAACTGAAGGCGCCGGTGGAATCGCCAGCGCGCGGCCTGGTGGTCGAAGGCCGCCTGGACAAGGGCAAGGGCCCGGTCGCCACCGTGCTGGTGCAGTCCGGCACGCTGAAGCGCGGCGACGTGATACTGGCGGGTTCGTCCTTCGGCCGCGTCCGCGCGATGCTCGACGAGAACGGCAAGCCGATCACCGAAGCCGGCCCGTCGATCCCGGTCGAAATCCAGGGCCTGACCGAAGTGCCGCAAGCCGGCGAGGAAGTCATGGTCATGGCGGACGAGCGTAAAGCCCGTGAGATCGGCCTGTTCCGTCAAGGTAAGTTCCGCGACGTCAAACTGGCGAAGCAGCAAGCGGCGAAACTGGAAAACATGTTCGACCAGATGGCCGAGGGCGAGGTGAAGAACCTGCCGCTGATCATCAAGACCGACGTCCAGGGTTCGCAGGAAGCGCTGGTTGGCTCGCTGCAGAAGCTGTCGACCTCGGAAGTGCGGGTGCAGGTGGTGCACGCGGCGGTCGGTGGCATCACCGAATCGGACGTCAACCTGGCGGTGGCCTCGAAAGCGGTCATCATCGGCTTCAACGCCCGTGCCGATGCGCAGGCGCGCAAGCTGGCCGAGTCGAACGGCGTGGATATCCGTTACTACAACATCATCTACGACGCGATCGAAGAGGTGAAAGCGGCGATGTCCGGCATGCTGGCGCCAGAGAAGCGCGAAACCGTCACCGGTCAGCTGGAAGTGCGCCAGGTCATCCTGGTGTCGAAGGTTGGCGCGATTGCCGGCTGCCTGGTTACCGATGGTGTCGTCAAGCGTTCGTCGTCGGTACGCCTGCTGCGCAACAACATCGTGGTGTGGACCGGCGAGATCGACTCGCTCAAACGCTTCAAGGATGACGCGAAAGAAGTCCGCGCCGGCCTGGAGTGCGGCCTGTCGCTGAAGAACTACAACGACATCCAGGTGGGTGACTCGCTGGAAGTGTTCGAGGTGCAGGAAATCGCGCGTACCCTGTAATCTGCGGGTAGCACAGCAGTATCTGGTAGAGTGGACGGGACCTCCCGTCCACTTGCCGTTTATGGAATCATCATGGCAAAACATAGCAAAAACATCCCACAGCGCGGTTTGCGCGTGGCCGATCAGATCCAGAAAGACCTGTCCGAGCTGATCGCCTTTGAATTGAAAGACCCGCGCGTCGGCATGATCACGCTGGCCGAGGTGCAGCTGACGCCGGACTATGCGCATGCGAAGATTTACTTCACCATGCTGAAGGACGATGCCGAGTCGGTGAAGAATACGCTGGCCGGTTTGAACGCGGCGTCCGGCTATTTGCGCAACCAGCTGGGCAAGCGCTTGCATATTCATACGCTGCCGCAGCTGCATTTTGTGCACGATACGTCGGCCGCGCGCGGCATGGCGATGTCGGCGCTGATTGATCAGGCCAATTCGACCCGCTCGCTTGACGACGGCGAGGAGTAATCAGGCGTTCCATGGATTCCCGCCTCCGCGGGAATGACGAGATTACGCGCCGCTCAGCCCTCCGCAAGCGCGGCGCGACGACTTTAACGTCGCTAAGTTTTCCGCTTACGCGGCAGACGACGACTTTTACGCCGCTCAGTTTTTTGCTTGCGCGGCAATGACGATTTGCATGCCGTCGTTCCCGCGCAGGCGGGAACCCATGCTGAAGTGACTATGAAGCAAACTCATCCAAAAAAATCCGCGACCTGGTGGACGGCGTACTGCTGCTCGACAAACCCGTCGGCCTGTCCAGCAACGACGCCCTGATCAAAGCCAAGCGCGTGCTCAACGCCAAGAAAGCCGGCCACACCGGCACGCTCGACCCGTTCGCCACCGGCCTGCTGCCGCTGTGCTTCGGCGAAGCCACCAAGTTCTCGCAAGACCTGCTGGAAGCCGATAAAACCTACGACACCACCGTCCACCTCGGCCAGACCACCGACACCGGCGACACCGAAGGCCAGGTGCTGGAAAACCGCGAGGTCAATGTCACGCTGGAGCAGATCCACGCCGTGCTGGCGCAGTTCCGCGGCCCGATCAAGCAGGTGCCGCCGATGTACTCGGCGCTCAAGCGCGACGGCAAGCCGCTGTACGAATACGCGCGCGTAGGCATCACGCTGGAGCGCGAGGCGCGCGACGTCATCATCCACAAGCTGGCACTGGTCGCCTACGAGGCGCCGTTCCTGAAGCTGTCGGTCACGTGCAGCAAGGGCACCTACATCCGCGTGCTGGGCGAGGACATCGGCAAGGCGCTGGGCTGCGGCGCGCACCTGAACGCGCTGCGCCGCACGCAAGTCGGCGCGCTGACCACCGAGCGCATGATCACGCTGGAAGAACTGGCCGCGCACGCCGCGCCGCTGACGCTGCTGTCGCCGGTGGACGCGCTGCTGTCGAGCTTCCCGGCAGTGCAACTGAACGCCGACCTCGCCAAGCGCTTCCTTAACGGCCAGCGCCTGCCGCTGGGCAAGGAACCCAGCATCGTTGTGCCGAAGGAACAGGGCAGGGTGCGCGTCTATCTGGACGACAAGCTGCTGGGCACGGCCATGCTCGGCGAGTACAGCATCCTGGCGCCGGAACGATTAATTGCCTTCACGCCGCAATAAAACGATAAAGTTGCAACGCAACATGCTATACTAGAGGGCTTAGCGTACGAATTGTACGCATCTCGCAGTTTTTCCCCAAGATAACTACCATGTCTACTACTAAACGCGCAATTCGCAATATTGCAATCATCGCCCACGTTGACCACGGCAAAACCACGCTGGTTGACCAACTGCTGCGCCAGTCCGGCACCTTCCGCGAAAACCAAGCGGTTGATACCCGCGTCATGGACTCGAACGACCTCGAAAAAGAGCGCGGCATTACGATTCTGTCGAAGAATTGCGCCGTTGAGTACGAAGGCACCCACATCAACATCGTCGACACCCCGGGCCACGCCGACTTCGGCGGCGAAGTGGAACGTGTGCTGTCGATGGTGGACTCGGTGCTGCTGCTGGTCGACGCCCAGGAAGGCCCGATGCCACAGACCCGTTTCGTGACCCGCAAGGCGCTGGCCCTGGGCCTGAAGCCGATCGTCGTGGTCAACAAAATCGACCGTCCGGGCGCGCGCGCCGACTGGGCCATCAACCAGACCTTCGAACTGTTCGACAAACTGGGCGCCACCGACGAGCAGCTGGACTTCCCTATCGTGTACGCATCGGGCCTGAACGGCTACGCCGGCATGGACGAGTCGGTGCGCGGCGGCGACATGAAGCCGCTGTTCGACGCCATCCTGAAATACGTGCCGGTGCGTGATGACAATCCGGACGGCCCGCTGCAGATGCAAATCACCTCGCTGGACTACTCGTCCTACGTCGGTAAAATCGGCATCGGCCGCGTGTCGCGCGGTCGCGTCAAAGCCGGTCAGGACGTCGTGTTCCTGAACGGTCCTGGCGACACCCCGACCAAAGGCCGCATCAACCAGGTGCTGAACTTCAAGGGCCTGGAGCGCGTGCTGGTGGATGAAGCCGTTGCCGGCGACATCATCCTGATCAACGGTATCGAAGAAATCGGCATCGGTTCGACCGTGTGCGCACCGGACACCCCGGAAGCGCTGCCGATGCTGACCGTCGACGAACCAACCCTGACCATGAACTTCATGGTCAACACCTCGCCGCTGGCTGGCCGCGAAGGCAAGTTCGTGACCTCGCGCCAGCTGCGCGACCGTCTGGAAAAAGAACTGAAATCGAACGTGGCGCTGCGCGTGCTGCCAACCGACGACGACACCATCTTCGAAGTGTCGGGCCGTGGCGAGCTGCACCTGACCATTCTGATCGAAAACATGCGTCGCGAAGGCTTCGAGCTGGCCGTCTCGCGTCCACGCGTGGTGTTCAAGATGGTCGACGGCGTGCGCGAAGAACCGTACGAGATGCTGTCGGTCGACGTGGAAGAAGCCAACCAGGGCGGCGTCATGGAAGAACTGGGCCGTCGTCGTGGCGACCTGCAAAACATGGAATCGGACGGCAAAGGCCGTGTGCGCCTGGAATACCGTATTCCTGCGCGTGGCCTGATCGGCTTCCAGGGCGAATTCATGACCCTGACCCGCGGCACCGGCCTGATGTCGCACGTGTTTGATGCGTACGCACCGGTTGACACCTCGAAAGGCGAACTGGCCGGCCGTCGCAACGGCGTGCTGATCTCGCAGGACGACGGCGCCGCCGTTGCCTACGCCCTGTGGAAACTGCAGGATCGCGGCCGCATGTTTGTTGAGCACAACACCCCGGTGTACGAAGGCATGATCATCGGCATCCACTCGCGCGACAACGACCTGGTGGTCAACCCGATCAAGGGCAAGCAGCTGACCAACGTGCGCGCCTCGGGTACCGACGAGGCCGTGCGCCTGGTTCCACCGATCAATATGTCGCTGGAATACGCGGTTGAGTTCATCGAAGACGACGAACTGGTGGAAATCACGCCAAAATCGATCCGTCTGCGCAAGCGCTTCCTGAAAGAGCACGAGCGTAAGAAAGCGTCGCGCGAAGGCGCGTAAGCAGCCTTGCTGCGTGAAATTCGCTAAGTCAAGAAGCCGCCCTCGGGCGGCTTTTTCATTTGCGTTTTCGCTCTTGGTGGGTTACTTTGGTGCGTGGCAGCAAAACCGCATGGAGGATGACCTTGAGTGACGACCAGCGTAATTCCTGGCTGAACAACTGGCCCGGCAATCCCTTGAACCTGGCCCAGCAGGCGACCGACTACTGGGTCGATGCGGTCCAGCGCAGCGTGCTGTTCATGGACGTGCTGCGCGACCGTGGCGACGAGCGCAACCACCGCGCCGAGCAGACCGCGCCCCATGTCCTGACGTTCCAGTTTGACGTCGTGATGGACGGTCGCAAGCTCGACCGCCCGGTCAACTACGGCTTGCTGAAAATCCTGCAGCCGGACGGCGTCGAGCCGCATCCGAGCAAGCGCCCGTTCATCGTGTTCGACCCGCGCGCCGGCCACGGCCCCGGCATTGGCGGCATGAAGCACGACAGTGAAATCGGCGTGGTGCTGAAGGCCGGCCATCCGTGCTACTTCGTCGGTTTTACGCCGCATCCGGTGCCCGGCCAGACCATCGAGGACGTGTGCCGCGCCGAAGCCAGATTCATCGAAAAGGTGGCGGCATTGCACCCGCAGTCGGACGGCAAGCCGGCCTTGATCGGCAACTGCCAGGCCGGCTGGCAGATCATGATGACCAGCGCGCTCAATCCCGACCTGGTCGGGCCGCTGGTGCTGGCCGGCGCGCCGCTGTCGTACTGGGCTGGCGTGCGCGGCAAGAATCCGCTGCGCTACCTCGGCGGCATCCTTGGCGGCACGTGGATGACGGCGCTTGCTGGCGACCTCGGCAATGGCGTCTTCGACGGCGCCGCGCTGGTGGCCAACTTCGAGAAGATGAATCCGTCCAACACCTTCTGGAGCAAGAACTACAACGTTTATTCGAAGATCGACACCGAGGCGCAGCGCTTCCTCGACTTTGAAAAATGGTGGGGCAACCCGGTGCTGCTGAACGCCGAGGAAATCCAGTACATCACCGATTCGCTGTTCGTCGGCAACCGCCTGAGCGACGCCGCCCTGCTCGACAGCGAGGGCCACCGCATCGACCTGCGCAACGTGAAGTCGCCGATCGTGGTGTTCTGCTCGTGGGGCGACGACATCACGCCGCCGCAGCAGGCGCTAGGCTGGGTGCTGGATTTGTACGAGGACGACAATGCGCTGGTGGCCGGCGGCCAGACCATTATTTATTCCATGCACCAGAGCATCGGCCACCTCGGCATCTTCGTCTCGGCCTCGGTGGCCAACAAGGAGCACGAGGAATTCACGGCGGCGATGGACATGATCGACATCATGCCGCCCGGCCTGTACGAGGCCGTGTTCCTCGACAAGGACGAGGAAATGCTTCAAGCCGAGATTGCCGCCGGCGACTTGGCGGCGGGCGATTATGTGATGCGCTTCGAGCGCCGCAACCTCGACGCGCTGCGCGCGCTGGGCGGCAACGATGTGGCCGACGAGCGCCGCTTTGCCACTGTCGCGCGCGTGTCGGAAATCAACAAGGGCCTGTACCAGACCTTCGCCAGTCCGCTCGTCAAGTCGCTGGTGACGGAGGCCAGCGCAGAAGCGTTGCGCGAGGCGCATCCGCTGCGCATGCGCTACACGGCGTTTTCCAGCAAGAATCCGCTGCTGAACGGCATTCCGGCGCTGGCCGAGAAGGTGCGCGCGCAACGCCGGCCAGTGGCCAAGGACAATATCTTCCTGCAGATGCAGGAGGCGTGGTCGAAGCAGATCGTCGATGCGCTCGACCGCTACAAGGAGTTCCGCGATCAGGCCACCGAGAATATCTTCCTCAGCGTGTACGGTTCGCCGGTGTTGCAGGCGCTGGTGGGGCTGAGCACGGACGGCGGCAAGCCGCGCCGCATCGGCCGCGATATTGCACGCGAGGCCGCCATCAACGCCAACCGGGCGGCGGCGGCGCTGCGCACCAAGGAGGGTGGCGTGACGGAGGCCATCATTCGCGGCTTGCTGTACATCTTCCGCAGCCCGGAGATGAGCGCGGCCGACGAGCGCGCGTTTGCGGCGATGCGCCAGCTGCGCTTGCGCACTTCGGATGACGAGGAGATGAGCGTCACCTTGCTGAAGCAGATATTGCGCGAGCAGTATCTGATCTTGCAGGTCGACGAAGAGGCGGCGCTGACCGATCTGCCATTGCTGCTACCGGAAGATCCGGAAGGCCGCGCCGCCGCGCTAGGCATCGTGCGCCAGGTGGCCGGCGCCACCGGCACGCTGACCGGCGAAGCCGCCACGCGGCTGGACCGCGTGGCAGCCATCTTCGGCCCGCAAGCGCCCAAGCTGGCGGTGGTGCGCAAGAAGAAGGGCGGCTAACGCCCGCGCGCCGGCCGGCTGTTGCGGCGGCGCGGTTGACCGCGGGCCGCGCACCCGCGCGGCGAGGCGGCTGGCGTGGACGGCTGGCTTAGCGGCGTAGCTGGCGCAACAGCGTGCCGCTGTCGATGTCGCCGATGGTGGCGCAGCCGGCCATCGCCATGCAGATTTCCAGTTCCTCGCGCAGCAGCTTGAGCATGTGCGCCACGCCCAGCGCGCCGGCCACGCTCAGCGCGTACAGTTGCAAGCGGCCGATGGCCACCGCGTCGGCGCCCAATGCCAGCGCCTTGAAGGCGTCGCTGCCGGACAGGATGCCGCCGTCGTACAGCACCGGGAACTGCGCGCCCACGGCGGCGCGTATCGCCGCCAGCACATCGAGGCCGGACGGCGCGCCGTCGAGGCTGCGGCCGCCATGATTGGAGACGGCGATGCCGCTCACGCCCGCATCGCGCAGCGCCACCGCATCGTCCGGATGCAGCACGCCCTTGACCCACACCGGCAGCCTGGTTGCGTCCATGATCCAGCGGATGTCGTCCCAGCTTGGCGCGCCGCGCATGGCGCCCTGGAAGAAGCGGCTCTCGCCCGGCCCATCGCCGGCAAAGCGCGGCGTCAGGTCATAGCCGCGCAGGTTGACGTTGACGCAGTCGGCCGGCAACTGGAATTGCGCCGCCAGCGCGCGCCGGTTGGCCACCTGGATAGGCGCATCCATCGTCAGCACGATGGCGCGGTAGCCGGCGGCCTCGGCGCGGCGCAGCAGGTGCAGCGTGTCCTCGCGGCGCGGCAGCAGGTAGAGCTGGAACCAGCCGCGCCGCGCGACGGTCTGTTCCAGCGGATACGACGATTGCGTGCTGGCGATCATGCAGGTCTCGGTGGCGTCGGCGGCGCGCGCGGTATCGACCTCGCCGTTGGCGTGCGCCAGCTTGTGGAAGGCCACCGGCGCCAGCAGCAGCGGATGCGCGTAGTCGTCGCCGGCCAATGTGATGCGCGTGTGGCCATGGCTAACATCGCGCAACAGGCGCGGATAGATCGCCCACTGCTCGAACGCCGCCACATTGGCCGCCACGCTCTGGCCGTAACCGCTGCCGCCAGCGATGTAAGCGTAATGCGACGGCGGCATGAAATGCGGCGCCAGCGCGGCGTAGTCCTGGGCGTTGCGGATGTCGGCGGGGATGGCGGTCAGCGGCGAAGAAACGGCTGGTGAGGAGGACATGTTCATCGATGGCGGGCTGCGGAAATCCGAGTATAGCGCGCTGCCCTGTTTTTCCATCGTTAAGCGCTTTTCCCCAGCGGCTTGCGCATGAAGACGCTGTGCGGATCGTCCGGATAATCGCCATACGGGCCGCAGCGCTCGAAACCGCTGCGGGCGTAGAAAGCCAGCGCCTCCGGCTGCTCGGGGCCGGCTTCCAGCAACAGTTCGGGGCAGCCGGCGCTGACAGCCGCCTGTTCCAGCAGCTTGATCAGCTGGCGCGCGGTGCCGGCGCCGCGCGCGGCCGGCCGCACATACATGCGCTTGATCTCGCCATACGCCGGCGTCAGCACCACGGCCGCGCAGCCGAGCGCGTTGCCGTCGAAATCGCGCGCCACGGCGAAGCGGATGTTCGGTTGCAGCAGCGCGCGGATGTCCAGCGCATACACCGAGTCGGCCGGGTAGAGGGCGTACAGGTAGGCGTCGAGCTCGCCGATCAGCGCGTGTACATCCGGCTGGTCCGGCGTTTCAAAAGTGATCATCATGGCAGCCATTATATGTCCGGCCCGTCAGGCCCGGCGGGCTTTTGCGCTATAATGTCGACCCTTCCCGACAACCGTAGTGGCCAATATGACCATCATCACCCCGCCGACCGCCGACCAAGCACCCGTAGTGCCGAGCCGCCGCCTGTCAGTCGCGCCGATGATGGACTGGACCGACCGCCACTGCCGCGTGTTCCACCGCCACATCAGCAAGCACACCTGGCTGTACACCGAGATGGTGACCACCGGCGCGCTGGTCTACGGCGACGTCGAGCGCCACCTGCGCTTCAACGAGGAAGAGCATCCGGTGGCGCTGCAACTGGGCGGCAGCGATCCGACCGACCTCGCCACCAGCGCCAGGCTGGGCGAGAAGTGGGGCTACGACGAGATCAACCTCAACTGCGGCTGCCCGTCGGAGCGCGTGCAGAAGGGCGCGTTCGGCGCCTGCCTGATGGCCGAGCCGCAACTGGTGGCCGATTGCGTCAAGGCCATGCGCGACGCGGTGTCGATCGACGTCACGGTCAAGCACCGCATCGGCATCGACGATGTGCAGAGCTACGACTTCGTCCGCGATTTTGTCGGCCAGGTGGCCGACGCCGGCTGCACCACCTTCATCGTCCACGCCCGCAACGCCATCCTGAAGGGCCTGTCGCCGAAGGAAAACCGCGAGGTCCCGCCGCTGAAGTACGACTACGCCTACCAGCTCAAGCGCGACTTCCCTGACTTCGAAATCATCATCAACGGCGGCATCAAGACCGAGGCCGAGATCGACCAACACCTGCAGCACCTAGATGGCGTGATGCTGGGCCGCGAGGCGTACCACAATCCCTTCGTCATGGCCAACTTCGACCAGCGCTACTACGGCGACGCCAGCGCGCCGAAAACGCGCGAGCAGGTGCTCGCAGCAATGGTGCCCTACATCCAGGCGCAACTGGCGCAATACGGCCCGCTCGGCCTGAAACTCAATTCCATCACCCGTCATATGCTCGGCATCATGACCGGCCTCCCCGGCGCCCGCGCCTTCCGTCGAGACTTTGTCCGACTCCAAAAAGCTCGCCAACGGCGACGCCAACCTGCTGCTCGAAGCCGCTTCCCGACTGCGCAACCGTACGTAAAACTACGTATCTTGAAAAATTTTCATCAGTTGTGGCGAAATTTCCACGCAGAAAATTAGATAGACCATTTTCCACTTAGCAATTGCTTGCTTTGAGGCAAAATTTGCATCTATAATTTCCGAATATACACACATATCCACCGACTTTCGTGCTGTATTGCGGTGAAAACTACATGCAAGCTGCTGGTGGAGCCGCAAATTTTGCATTCGCAGTCATTGTTTGCTACTGTCATAGCTTATTACTTAGCAGCAAGGGTTTTGTCTGGATGGCATCCTCGACGTTGATGCTGTACGGGCAGCTTCTATCAACAGTGTCCTAAAAAAGAAGACGAAATGAATTTAGCAAAAATGAAAGTCGGTACGCGTCTCGGCCTCGGCTTCGCCCTGGTGCTGGTGTTCCTGGTGGCGGTGACTGCCGTGGGCATCCTGCGCATGGCGCAGATCCAGAATCGCCTGGATCACGTCATCAGCGTCAACAATGTCGTCTCGCGCCTGGTGGTAGACATGCGCAACAACGTGTCCGAGCGCGTCAACTCGCTGCGCGTGCTGACCATGATCGCCGACCCGGCCGACATGGAAACCGATATGAACCGCATCAAAGAACTGGGCGCCAAGTACGCCGAGTTCCAGAACAAGCTGAGCGCGCAATTCGCGATCGAAGCCACGCCGGAAGAGAAAGCGCTGCTGGCCACCGTCAAGGAATCGGAAGCGCTGGCCATGCCGGCCATCGCCAAGGCGTCGGAACTGTGGCTGGCCGCCAAGCCGGAAGAGGCAACCCGCGTGCTGGTGAAAGAAATCCGCCCGGCGCAGAAAAAATGGATGACCGCGCTGGAGCAGCTGGGCGCGCTGGAAGATTCGATGAACGCGCAGATGCAGGTGGACGCGGCCAATGGCTTCTCCAGCGCCCGCACCTTCATGATCATCATGGGCCTGCTGGCCGTGGCGATCTCGGTGGCTGCCGCGCTGGTGATCACCCGCAGCCTGCAAAAGCAGCTGGGCGGCGAGCCGGACTACACCGCCTCGATCGCTGGCGCCATCGCTGGCGGCGACCTGTCGATCTCGATCAATACCACCGGCGCCGACAAGAACAGCCTGGTGGTGGAAATGCGTGAAATGCGCAACAGCCTGCGCGACATCGTCAGCCAGGTGCGCACCGGTACGGAAACCATCGGCACCGCCTCGCGCGAAATCGCCGCCGGCAACGTCGACCTGTCGTCGCGTACCGAAATGCAGGCCTCGTCGCTGGAGAAAACCGCGTCGGCCATGGACGAGCTGACCTCGACCGTGAAACAGAACGCCGACAACGCCCGCGAAGCCAACCAGCTGGCCTCGGCCGCGTCGGATGTGGCGGTCAAGGGCGGCCAGGTGGTGTCGGAAGTGGTGGACACCATGAGCTCGATCGACGCGTCGGCCAAGAAAATCGTGGACATCATCGGCGTGATCGATGGCATCGCTTTCCAGACCAACATCCTGGCGCTGAACGCCGCGGTTGAAGCGGCCCGCGCCGGCGAGCAAGGCCGCGGCTTCGCCGTGGTGGCGTCGGAAGTGCGCAACCTGGCCCAGCGCAGCGCTGCGGCGGCCAAGGAAATCAAAGCCCTGATCGACGACTCGGTGGAGAAAGTCGGCGCCGGCACCAAGCTGGTCGGCCAGGCCGGCGTGACGATGGACGAGGTGGTCAACTCGGTGCGCCGCGTGACCGACATCATGAGCGAAATCGCCAATGCCAGCCAGGAACAGAGCGCTGGTATTGCCCAGGTCAACCAGTCGATCATCGAGATGGACAGCATGACCCAACAGAATGCCGCGCTGGTGGAAGAGGCCGCCGCAGCAGCACAAAGCTTGCAAGATCAGGCCGGCGAATTGGCGCGCGTGGTCAGCATCTTCAAGCTGGTGGAAGGCGAGGAGCGCACCGTGGCCGTTGCCGCGCCAGCGCTGGCGCCAGCCGCCAAGGTAGCCGTGATCAAGCCGATCACCGCCGCCCGTCCGGTGAAGAAACTGGCTGCCAAGCCAGCGCCCGCACCGGCCCCAGCCGCCAAACCGAAAAAAGTCGCCTCGGCAGCCAGCACCGCCAGCAGCGATGAGTGGGAAGAGTTCTAAAAATTTGCCGCAGTCTGCCGTCCGCCCTTGCGGACGTATGGTCCGCTGCGGAGTTCGTTTAACCAGTATTTAAAAACAAATTGTTGGGAAATCGCATTATGAACAAATCTGTAATCGCCGCCGTCATCCTGTCCGCCGCCACCTCGGCCTTCGCCGCCGAAGTGCCTGCTTCGCTGAACGACAAGAACTGCAAGGCTGAATATCCGAAAGCCTCGCTGATGAACGAAGAGCAGGGCGATGTGACCATGGCCTTCCTGGTCGGCGCCGACGGCAACGTGATGGAGTCGAAAGTGGAAAAGTCGAGCGGTTACAAAAACCTCGACAAGGCCGCGCTGAAGGCGCTGAGCGCATGCAAGTTCAAGCCGGGCACCAAGGATGGCGCCGTGGCGCAGACCTGGACCAAGGTCGACTATAGCTGGAAGCTGTAATTAGTCTCAAACGGGCCATGCATGGGCATGGCCTGCACGCGTGATTCATACCACTTGGGGAAATCAGATGTCTAAAAATAAGCGTTGGTTGAGTGTGATTGCAGCAGTGCTCGTATCGAGCGCCCCGGCAGCGTTTGCCGCCGAAGTGCCAGCTGCGTTTGATGCGAAAAACTGCAAGGCAGAGTATCCGAAGGCGTCCCTGATGAACGAAGAGCAGGGCACGGTATCGATGTCGTTCCTGGTGAAGTCTGACGGCAGCGTGGCCGATTCCAAGGTCGACAAGAGCAGCGGTTTCAAGAACCTGGACAAGGCCGCCATCAAGGCCCTGAGCGCCTGCAAGTTCAAGCCGGGCACCAAGGACGGCGCGCCGGCCGAGACCTGGACCAAGGTGGATTACGCCTGGAAGCTGGACTGATCCGCGCGTGCAAAGAGGCAAAAAGGAACTGTTGCGGTTCCTTTTTTCGCCCGTATTGCGAGTGTAATAAACTGTAATCCTGCGCGAAACGCGCCATGCTTTCTTCTATAGTACCATCTGGATCGAGGAGAATCGCCATGAAAAGCCTAGTTGTCGCCCTTGCCGCGCTGGCGGCGCTGACCGGTTGCGCGACCCAGCGCCCGGCTTATTACACCGCCGCTCCGCGCGTGCACGACCCGTACCAGTGGCATACCGTGGAGGTGTTGCCGGCCGGCTCGCAAGTGCGTTCCGGCACCTGGACCGAGGAATTGCCGCCCCAACCGCAGTCGCGCGTGGTCTACACCACCGAGCCGGTCTACAGCACCTCGACCACCACCTATGTTGCGCCAGCGCCCGTGTATTACGCGCCGGCCCCGGTCTACTACGCGCCTGCGCCTGCGTATTACTACCCTCCGGTATCGCTGAGCCTGGGCTTCTCGTATGGCCGCTGGTGCTGCGGCGGCCGCTGGGGTGGACGCGGCGGCTACCGCCATCGTTGATTCCCGCGCGGACAATAAAAAGCCCGCTGTGCCTTGAGGCGCAGCGGGCTTTTTGCTTGCGGCTTTGATTAGCGCAGCGTGTAGATCGAAGCTTTGCTCAGCACATTCTCCGAGCACAGTTCGTAGGTCGACGCGCCGGCCAGCGTAATCAGCAAAGCGCCAAAGGCGATGTGTAGATAGCGTGCCATGACGGACTCCTGGAAGTGGGGACTGGAATGACTCCAGCATAATCCACGGCGCCAACGGCGGGCATCAGCAAACTGTCCGACGAAGTGTAGGACAAGCGCTCATCTCTATCTTTTCGCCAACTTTTAGCGGGATTTCCAGAGTGTGATCGGGCCGGCTGGCGCGGTATCCAATGCGTTCGAGCGTTCCAGCCAGTGTTGCAGGCGTTCCGGTTGCTTGAGGTGGATGCCCATGCCGTCGATGATGCCGACCTGCTCCAGCATGCTGGCGCTGAGCTTGGCCTTGGAGACGGTGGGCGCGCCCATCACCATGCGGTCGTAGGCTTTGCGGGCCTTGTTTTCCCACTTGTGCAGGCTGCTTTCGTCGAAACGGTTGCCTTCGAAGTAGACGGTCAGCGTGCCGTCCGGATTGCCGAAGCCGACGATGCCCGCGCCCATGCGGATGGCGGCGTTGGCGCCGGTATCAAAGGTGTCGGAGGGGACGAAAACGCCGGCGCGGCCATCGGTGTCCGGGCGGCCAATGGGCGTATCTTTGCTATACGTGCTGACTTCAGCAATAGGTTTTTCTTGAGACATAAACTTATGCGGGGTTAGGGGATAAGTAGCGCTAAGGCAGGCTTGCATGAGCATGCAAACGACCGTTCTATTGTAGCTTCAAACAAGTTCTGTCGGGAAATATATGTGGTCAAAATGTTGTAATCTTACGCAACTGTAAGGCGCTCATGCGTAACGCAGTAAAGCGGCCATGGCGCTGATGATGATCACGGCGAAGCCGGCCATACGCCAGGTCAGTTGATACACCGCGTCGGACAGCTCGGCCTTGGTAGCGAAGGTTTGCGTCGCGTGGGTTTGGAACGCCTGCAGGCTGGCCTGCAAGGCTTGCTGATTGCTGGCCAAAACATCGATCTTGCCGCTCAGGATCGCGAGCTCTTCCTTCGTGGCGTAGTTTGATTTGATGAGCTCAACTGCGGTGATGAGTTCATGCAGGGTGGGGTGATCTACGTCCGTCATGGCGCGTCGCTCAGAGGTAGCGAACAAACGCGGCCATGGTGCTGATGGTGACCACGGCGAAGCTGGCCATGTGCCAGGTCAGCTGATACACCGCGTCGGACAGCTCGGTCTTGGTGGCGAATGTTCCCACGGCGTGCGCCTGAAATGCTTGAAGATTACTGGCGAGGACATCGATTTTGCCGCCCAGAATTGCCAGCTCTTCCTTTGTGGCGTAATTGGTCTTGATGATGGCCAAGTCTTCCTTGGTGGCATAGTTTGATTTGATGACCTCAACCGCTGTGATGAGCTCTTGCATGGCCTTCGCCTCTGCGCGGGAAGTGGGGGAATCATCATCCGGCTGGTTCGATTCAGTGTCAAGCAAACTCCTGTGTGGCATGGCGGCCTCCTCGAGGTGATCGAGCCAGCGTAGCCGTTATCGGGCACGGCCAGGTAGAGCTGCGTCAAAAGGAGGGCTGAAACGCAAAAGCCCAGTCCGGGGACTGGGCTTTTCACTTAATTCTTGGGGTGGCTGATGGGGCTCGAACCCACGACAACAGGAATCACAATCCTGGACTCTACCAACTGAGCTACAGCCACCGCTGTTTTGTTATTCAACTAGTGCTGAACAACGAGCCAGAATTATACAAGCCAGTTTCGATTCCTGCAAATTTAATTTCAGCATTTTTTCGATGCCAGCCAGTTGGCTTAAACATCAATCTTTTCCACCGCCGGTTTCAAGTCCAGCAAATCGCCGAAGGCCTGCGCCAGCGCGGACGCGTCGCCAGTGGTGTAGCCGCGCAGCGTGGCGTCCGGCTTCAGTTCCGGACGCAGCAGTCCGGCCGCTTCCAGTAGCCGGCCCAGCTGGCGCGCCACGGCGTCGCCGGTGTCGATCAAGGTCACATCGTCGCGCGCATGGGCGTGCAGCACGCGTTCGATGCCGCCTTTCACGAAAGGGTAGTGGGTGCAGCCCAGCACCAGCGTATCGGCGCCCTGTTCGAGCAGCGGCGCCACGTATTTTTCCAGCATCGCATGGATGGCCGGCGCCTGCAGGTCGCCCTTTTCGATTTCGTCGACCAGGCCGACCGCCGGTTGCAGCAGGAACTCGGCCTGCGTGGCCGTGCTGATCTGTTCGCGCAGTTGCAAAAACTTTTCGCCCTTGAGCGTGCGCGCCGTCGCCAGCACGCCGACCTTGCCGTTGCGCGATGCGGCGGCGGCCGGCTTCAGGCCGGGCTCGACGCCGACCACCGGCAGTTCCGGATAGCGCATGCGCACCGCCTTGATGGCGGCCACGGTGGCGGTATTGCAGGCCACCACCAGCGCCTTGGCGCCGTGCGACAGCAGGAAGTCCGTCACCGCCAGCGCGCGCGCGACCACATATGCCTCGGTCTTGTCGCCGTAGGGCGCGTGGCCGGAGTCGGCTACATACATCAGGTGTTCGTTCGGATACTGCGCGCGGATATGGCGCAGCACCGACAGTCCGCCCACGCCGGAATCGAAGACGCCGATCGGTGCGCTGGGTGAGCGGACGATGGACATCAGGCAGTCACGACAGGCACGTTGAGCTGCTCGATGCGCGTCTTCCATTCCGCCGGGCCGGTGTTGTGCACCGACGTGCCTTGCGAATCGACGGCCACGGTGACCGGCATGTCGACCACTTCAAACTCGTAGATCGCTTCCATGCCCATGTCGGCAAAGCCCAGCACTTTCGATTGTTTGATCGCTTTCGATACCAGGTAAGCCGAGCCGCCCACCGCCATCAGATAGGCAGACTGGTGCTTCTTGATCGACTCGATCGCCGCAGGGCCGCGCTCGGCCTTGCCGATCATCGCGATCAGGCCGGTTTTCTCCAGCATCATGTCGGTGAACTTGTCCATGCGGGTGGCGGTGGTCGGGCCGGCCGGGCCGACCACTTCGTCGCGCACCGGATCGACCGGGCCGACGTAGTAGATGACGCGGTTCTTGAAGTCCACCGGCAGTTCCTCGCCCTTGGCCAGCATGTCCTGGATGCGCTTGTGCGCGGCGTCGCGGCCGGTCAGCATCTTGCCGTTCAACAGCAGGGTCTGGCCTGGCTTCCACGAGGCGACTTCTTCCTTGGTCAGCGTATCGAGGTTGACCCGTTGCGATTTCTCGGTGTCCGGCGCCCACGACACGTCAGGCCAGGTCGACAGCGGTGGCGGCGTCATGTAGGCAGGGCCCGAGCCGTCCAGCACGAAGTGGCCGTGGCGGGTGGCCGCGCAGTTCGGGATCATGGCCACAGGCTTGGAAGCGGCGTGGGTCGGGTGCATCATGATCTTCACGTCCAGCACCGTGGTCAGGCCGCCCAGGCCTTGCGCGCCGATGCCGAGCGCGTTGATCTTGTCGCACAGTTCGATACGCAGTTCTTCCAGCTTGTTCTGCGGGCCGCGCTGCTTGAGCTCGTACATGTCGATGTCTTCCATCAGCACTTCCTTGGCCATCAGCATGGCCTTCTCGGCGGTGCCGCCGATGCCGATGCCCAGCATGCCCGGCGGGCACCAGCCGGCGCCCATGGTCGGCACGGTTTTCAGTACCCAGTCGATCAGCGAATCGGATGGGTTCATCATGATCATCTTCGACTTGTTTTCCGAGCCGCCGCCTTTGGCCGCGACCTTGACGTCGACGGTGTTGCCTTCCACCAGTTCCATGTGCACCACGGCCGGTGTGTTGTCCTTGGTGTTCTTGCGGTCGAAGTGCGGGTCGGCCACGATCGAGGCGCGCAGCTTGTTGTCGTCGTAGTTGTAGGCGCGGCGCACGCCTTCGTTGACGGCGTCGGTGACGGTGCCGGTGAAGCCCTCGAAGCGCACACCCATGCCGATCTTCAGGAAGACGTTGACGATGCCGGTGTCCTGGCAGATCGGACGCTTGCCCTCGGCGCACATGCGCGAGTTGGTCAGGATCTGCGCGATGGCGTCCTTGGCGGCCGGGCTTTGCTCGTGCTCGTAGGCGCGGGCCAGGTGCTCGATGTAGTCAGCCGGATGGTAGTAGCTGATGTACTGCAGCGCGGCGGCAACGGATTCAATCAGGTCTTCTTGCTTTATGATGGTCATGATGTTCTCGCGAGGAATGGACTTAATGGTGCTTGCTATTGTGGTGCGTATGCGTGGTGATGCGGTCGGTGTAGGCAATCGCCAGCGCGGACAGCAGGAACACGATATGGATCACCGTCTGCGCGATCAGCGTCTTCGGATCGTAAGCGGCGGCATTGATAAAGGTCTTCAGCAAATGGATCGACGAGATGCCGATGATCGCCATCGCCAGCTTGGTCTTCAGCACCGAGGCGTTGACGTGCGACAGCCACTCCGGCTGGTCCGGATGGGTGTCGAGGTTCATGCGGGAGATAAAGGTCTCGTAGCCGCCGATGATGACCATCACCAGCAGGTTGGAAATCATCACCACGTCGATCAGGCCCAGCACGACCAGCATGATGGTGGTTTCATTGAGCTTGTCCGGCACCGGCGCGTTTGGCACGGCGACGGCCTGGATCAGATGCTGCAGCGACGCGTCGTTGCCGAAGGCGGCGCCGATCAGGTCTTTCAGCTCCACCCAGAAATGGAACACGTAGACGCACTGCGCCAGGATTAAGCCGAGGTACAGCGGCAGCTGCAACCAGCGGGTCATGAAAATAAAAGCGGGCAGAGGGCGCAGCTTTTGCTTAGGCTCGGTCATTATCGGCAAAACTCCTGGAAATAAGGCAGACTATAAAAACTGCCGACATTTTACACGCGCCGCCGGGCGGCCGCATCGGTGGCGGACATTGAATTATTGGTAAAATTGTCCGGCATGCCATCCTCCGCCGGGGATGGGCAGGCTGTAAGGGCGCAGTAAGCGATCACGTTTATGTTGGTAGCAAACGATTACTACATTGGAGACACCATGAGCAGCACTACTACCCAAGGTCCACAAGAAACCCGTATCTTCGCGCCACCGGCGGCGTTCGCGGCGCAAGCTGCCGTGTCCGGCATGGACGCCTACCACGCGCTGTGCGCGGAAGCGGCGGCCGACTACGAAGGCTTCTGGGCGCGTCTGGCCAAGGAGCACCTGGACTGGCAAACGCCGTTCACCCGCACCCTCAACGAAGACAACGCGCCGTTCTACAAATGGTTCGAGGACGGCAAGCTGAACGTCTCTTACAACTGCCTGGACCGCAACCTCAGCAACGGCAACGCCGACAAGACCGCCATCATCTTCGAGGCCGACGACGGCACGGCCACCCACGTCAGCTACCAGCAGCTGCACGGAAAAAGTCTGCAAATTCGCCAACGGCCTGAAGGCGCGCGGCATCAAGAAGGGCGACCGCGTCATCATCTACATGTCGATGTCGGTCGAAGGCGTGGCGGCAATGCAGGCCTGCGCGCGCATCGGCGCCACCCACTCGGTGGTGTTCGGCGGCTTCTCGGCCAAATCGCTGCAAGAGCGCATCATCGACGCCGGCGCGGTGGCCGTCATCACCGCCGACGAACAACTGCGCGGCGGCAAGCGCCTGCCGCTCAAAGCCATCGTCGACGAAGCGCTGGCGCTGGGCGGCTGCGACTCGGTCAAGGACGTCATTGTTTACCAGCGCACCGGCGGCGACATCGCCTTCAAGCCAGGCCGCGACCTGTGGCTGCACGAGCTGGTCGATGGCCAGTCGGCCGACTGCGAACCGGAATGGGTGGATGCCGAGCATCCGCTGTTCATCCTCTACACCTCCGGCTCGACCGGCACGCCGAAAGGCGTGCAGCACTCCAGCGGCGGCTACCTGCTGTGGGCGGCGCTGACGATGAAATGGTCGTTCGACCTGAAACCGTCGGACGTCTACTGGTGCACGGCCGACATCGGCTGGGTAACCGGCCACAGCTACATCGCCTACGGCCCGACCGCGGTGGGCGCGACGCAAGTGGTGTTTGAAGGCATCCCGACCTATCCGAATGCCGGCCGTTTCTGGGAAACCGTGGCCAAGCACAAGGTCAACATCTTCTACACCGCGCCGACGGCGATCCGTTCGCTGATCAAGGCCTCCGACGTCGACCCGAAAGTGCATCCGAAGAACTACGACCTGTCGTCGCTGCGCCTGTTGGGCACCGTCGGCGAGCCGATTAATCCGGAAGCGTGGATGTGGTACTACACGCAGGTAGGCGGCGAGCGCTGCCCGATCGTCGACACCTTCTGGCAGACCGAAACGGGCGGCCACATGATCACGCCGCTGCCGGGCGCGACGCCGATGGTGCCGGGTTCGTGCACCTTGCCGCTGCCGGGCATCATGGCGGCGATTGTCGACGAGGCGGGTGCGGACGTGCCGAACGGGCAGGGCGGCATTCTGGTCGTCAAGCGTCCGTGGCCATCGATGATCCGCACCATCTGGAACAACCCGGAGCGTTTCAAGACCTCGTACTTCCCTGAGGAACTGGGCGGCAAGATGTACCTGGCTGGCGACGGCGCCATCCGCAACAAGGACACCGGCTACTTCACCATCACCGGCCGCATCGATGACGTGCTGAACGTCTCGGGTCACCGCATGGGCACGATGGAAATCGAATCGGCGCTGGTGGCCAATCCGCTGGTGGCCGAGGCGGCGGTGGTTGGCAAGCCGGACGACACCACCGGCGAATCGATCTGCGCGTTCGTGGTGCTGAAGCAGGCGCGTCCGACTGGCGAAGAGGCCAAGAAGCTGGCGCTGGAGCTGCGCAACTGGGTCGGCAAGGAAATCGGTCCGATCGCCAAGCCGAAAGAAATCCGCTTCGGCGACAACCTGCCGAAGACGCGTTCGGGCAAGATCATGCGCCGCTTGCTGCGCGTGCTGGCCAAAGGCGAGACGATCACGCAGGACGTCTCGACGCTGGAAAATCCGGCGATTCTGGAGCAATTGAAAGAGACGTCCTAAGCTTGCGAACGGGACGTCGGAAAGCCCACGTCATTCCCGCGCAGGCGGGAACCCATGCGGCGATGATGACGTGCCAGCAAATAATCTTGGTACTCTCGGGAATCCTTGCTATAATTCGGCGCTTCCCGAAGTTTGGGAAATGCAGGAGAGGTGGATGAGTGGTTGAAGTCGCACGCCTGGAAAGCGTGTATAGGTTAATAGCCTATCGGGGGTTCGAATCCCCTCTCTCCGCCAGGAACACAAATGTAAAAAGGCCACCCTCGGGTGGCCTTTTACATTTGTTTCCTGGCGGAGAGAAGCAGAGCCCCTGCGGGCTCTGCGCGGGGATTCGAAGGGCTTCCCCTGCAGGGGAAGCCCTCTCCGAATCGTCCGACTGCCACCGCAACGCGGTGGCGCGCCGAAGGCGCCGCGCGGAGCGCCAGAAAAATTCCCACAAGCACTATCTTCCCATCAATGCCCGAATGTCGGCACTGACGCCGAGGGTTAGACTGGGCGTTTCGACTGGCCGATCACGCTGGCGACCTTGGTGGTAATCATATCCACCGCAGGACCGTTGGCGCCGTGCGGAATAATGATGTCGGCGTTGCGCTTGGTCGGTTCGATAAATTGTTTGTGCATCGGGCGCACGGTTTCCAGATATTGGTTGACCACGCTCTCCACCGAGCGGCCACGTTCGGTGATATCGCGTTGCATGCGGCGGATAAAGCGAATGTCGGAGGCGGTATCGACAAAGATCTTCAGTGACATCATGTCGCACAACTCCGGGTCATACAGCGCAAACAGGCCTTCGATGACGATGACCGGCGCCGGCTTGACCGGAATGGTGTGGCTGGACCGGTTGTGCAGCTTGAAGTCGTACTCCGGCATCTCGATCGCATGGCCGTTGCGCAAGGCTTGCACATGTTGCACCAGCAGAGACCATTCGAAAGCCTGTGGGTGGTCGTAATTGGTTCGAGGGCGGACTTCAGGGGAGAGGTGCGTCTGATCCAGGTAATAGTCGTCTTGCATCACGACGGAGACCATATCAGCGCCAAAGGCTGCCAGCACTTTTTGGGACACAGTGGACTTGCCACTGCCGCTACCGCCTGCGACCCCAATGATAAACGGTTGGAAGGAAATCGTATTCATGCCGAATGATACCGGAACTGCGACTAAATCGACAGTATCGGCAGCTAAAGTCGGGATTGCAAGCCGCCGACGCTCTCTGTACGTGCCCAGATGCGGCGCTGTGCAAAAGCGTAAGTTGTTTAGAGCTTGATGAAAATATCGTTGTTCTTTGCGTCGAGCCAAACTGAGTTAAGGTTTGGCAATAAACAATGTGGTTTTACTAGCTAGTTGTCCACTCCCGTCTGTTCATAAACCCGTTTTACAAATAGGTCGGGTTTCTGTTGCTGCCATAGTTTAAGAGCCTGAATCGGTGTTTTTGAACCGATGGCGCGCTGGGGAATGTGATGGTTGTACAGTTGGAGGTAATTTCTCAGCGTCGTCTCCAGCTCGGCCTGGCTGTCGAAGCGGGTTTGCTGAAGAAGCTCGTTGATACGGCCATTGAAGCGCTCGACCATGCCGTTGGTTTGTGGATGACGAGGTGGCGCCAGGCGGTGTTCAATATCCATGCCGGCGCAGACCTTATCGAACACATGCCGGCCGCTGGGTTTCTTGTCCTTGGTCGTGAAGCGGTCCGTAAACTGCGAGCCGTTGTCGGTCAGGATCTTGGCGATTTTGATTGGTGAGGCCTCCTTCAACCGCCGTAGAAAATCGATGCTGCTGGTGTCGCTCATGTCGTGATAGATGTGCAGGAAGACCCAGCGCGTGGCGCGGTCGATAGCCACGAACAAATAGCGGCGCGAAGTTTCATCGGGCATCTGCGGCAGGTACTTGATGTCGATGTGAACGAAGCCTGGTTCGTAGTCCTTGAAGGTCTTCTTGGACGAGATCGTTTCTCCCTCGGCCTTGGGAATGACGTCCTCCAGACGCGCCATGCCTTCGCGTTTGAGCAGGCGGGCGATGCCCGAGCGCGAGGCGTCGGCGTTGATGTACTGCTTGGTGATGTAGACCAGATCGTCGAGCGGCAAGTACAACGTTTGGCGCAGCGATAGCACAATGGCCTCCTGCGCTTCGCTCAAGGTCGTATGCAGGGTATGGGCACGATGGGAGCGGTCTTGAACATCGTCACGCTTAAGCCATTTGGCTGCCGTGGATCGCGTGACGTTGAAGACCTTCGCCGCCTGCCGGTCTGACAGTCCGGAGTCCTTGATCTCCTGGCGGATTTTGGGAGTGGTACGGGCTTGTGGATGAATGCGCATAGTCATGCTCTCGATGTCTCCAGTGCGATCTTGCGGGGGCGCGATGATCGCGGCGACAGGTCTGCGATCAGTTCCTCCAGTATGACCTTGGCGCGAAACAAAGGCCAGCTACGACGAGGGATATGATCGCACGGAACTAAACAGCTAGTTGAGGAGCTACCATGCCCCATGTTTATGCTAATGCGCTAAAACTGCAGAACAAGCCCAAGATAGGGCGCGGAGATTGTGTTGAGCTGGTTCAGCAGTTTACGCAGGTTGGGTGGACGGGGAAGTGGCGTCCATGGGTGTCAGTACTGGATGCGGGCTTTATCCGGACTGGTACAGTGATCGCGACTTTCGATAAGAACGGCAGATATCCTAATAAGGCAAGTGGCAACCATGCCGCGTTCTTCGTCGGCATGGGACCGCTCGATTCTCATACTGGACGGCCGGCCTACATTCTTGTGATGGACCAATGGAAACTGAAGCGCAATATTCATGAGCGCAAGATCTATTCCCGAGGTCGATCCAAGGCAGAGGGAAATATCTATGATGATTCGGACAATGCGGATATGTTTTATGTGGTCGAGTAAATCCTTAGCCCTTGGCTTGGTCCTGGTGAAAAGCGCAATAGCTGCGCCAGTCGACCTGCAATGCCCGGCACCCTATCCGGATCGGCAGCAGTGGACGAATTTGCAAAAGCAGGGCTGGCTCATGCTGAGTGACCACCAGGGACGTCCCGTACTGGTGGAGGCAGGCGTACTCGTTGGTGACGCAACAGGTAATGGCGAGCTGCGAGGTGCTGATCTGGCGATGGGGGCAGGTCGCCAGTTCGGCTTCGCCGGCACGGAAACGGATGGTGCGAAGTGGTTTTACTGTCACTATGGGACGGGAGCCGGTGTGCGACTGGCGTATCAGCTTCCGGTCAGCGTCAAGCATTGCCGAACCGTGGAGCGGCTGGCCGGACGGCAGCTGGTGCAGGCCAGCATCCGATGCGAATGAGCGATGGGTGGTTACCCGAAGCACGCAGTTGTGCGATGTACGGCTGTCGTATCGCTCACATATCGTAATAAGCCCACTTCCGGAACGCCTGCGAGACGCCAAAAACTTCACGATTGCGCAATCATTTCGGCCACATCCTGTGTTATGGTTGCACCCATTACAAAATGATTGCGCAATCATGTTCAATAAAAAAATACGGGGACTACGCTGGTGGATGATCAGCCTGATCATGCTGGGGGCGGTAATCAACTACCTCACCCGCAGCACACTGGCGGTGGCGGCGCCCACGCTGCTGGCTGAACTGAGCATCAGCACCAAGGAATATTCCTATATCACCGCCGCCTTCCAGGGTGCGATCATGTTGCAGCCGCTGGCCGGCTATGTGCTCGATGTAATCGGCCTGAAGTTCGGCTTTGCGATGTTCGCCACTGCCTGGTCGATCATTTGCATGTTGCACGGCATGGCCACCAACTGGCAGACGCTGGCCGTGCTGCGCGGCCTGCTGGGATTGGCCGAAGGCTCGGCCAATCCGGCCGGCATGAAGGCTGTGTCCGAATGGTTTCCGGCCAAGGAACGCGGCATGGCCGGCGGGATTTTCAATATCGGTGCGTCGTTCGGCTCGATGCTGGCGCCGCCGCTGGTGGTGTGGGCGATCTTGCATTACAACTGGCAGTCCGCGTTTGTCATCACCGGTGCGCTGGGCCTGATCTGGGTGGCGATGTGGCTGCTGCTGTACGACGCGCCGGCGCGCCATCGCCGCCTGTCGCAGCAGGAGAAGGAGCATATCGCCGCCGGCCAGGAGCAGCATCTGGAAGGCGATGGCAAGAAGCCGTCGATTCTCAGCATTCTGAAGATGCGCAATTTCTGGGGCATCGCGTTGCCGCGTTTTCTGGCGGACCCGGCCTGGGGAACGCTGTCGTTCTGGGTGCCGCTGTACCTGACCACGGTGCGCCATTTCGATCTGGCGCAGATCGCGATGTTTGCCTGGCTGCCGTTCCTTGCCGCCGACCTCGGCTGCCTGTTCGGCCCGATGGTGGTGCTGGCGCTGCAAAAGCGCGGCGTCCGCCTGATCAACGCCCGGCGCGCCGCGTTCACACTGGGCGCGATCATGATGATGGGCGTGGCCTTTGTCGGCTATGTCGATAGCCCGTACGCGGCGATTGCCTTGCTGAGCCTGGCGGGCTTCGCGCACCAGACGCTGTCGGTGACCGTGATTACGATGTCGTCCGACCTGTTCCGCCGCAACGAGGTGGCGACCGTGGCCGGCATGTGCGGCACTTTCGGCAACTTCGGCCTGCTGGTGTTTTCGCTGCTGATCGGCGGCCTGATGGCGACGGTCGGCTACACGCCGTTCTTCGTCAGCCTGGCGGTGCTGGACCTGGTGGCGGCGGTGCTGCTGTGGACTTTGGTGCGAGAGAAAACGTCATGATTCAAAACCCTATCCTGAAGGGATTCAATCCCGATCCGTCCATCGTGCGCGTGGGCGACGATTACTACATCGCGACGTCCACCTTCGAGTGGTTCCCCGGCGTGCAAATCCACCATTCGCGCGACCTGGTCAACTGGCGCTTGCTGACGCGTCCGCTCACGCGCGCCAGCCAGCTGAACATGCTGGGCGCGCCCGATTCGTGCGGCGTGTGGGCGCCGTGCCTGAGCTATGCGGATGGCCTGTTCTGGCTGATTTACACCGACGTCAAGCGCTACGGCCGCACGTCCACTGGCGGCGCCACCGGCAGTTCGTCCTTGCGCGACTTCCACAACTATCTGGTGACCAGCCCGGCGATCGAGGGGCCGTGGTCCGATCCGGTGTACCTCAACAGCAGCGGCTTCGATCCATCGTTGTTTCACGACGACGACGGCCGCAAGTATTTGCTCAACCAGTTGTGGGACCACCGTCCGGGCGGCAACCGCTTCAACGGCATCGTGGCGCAGGAGTTCTCGGTGGCCGAAGGCAAGCTGATCGGCAGGCGCGAGAATATTTTCAAAGGGACAGCGCATGGGCTGACCGAGGCGCCGCACTTGTACAAGCGTAACGGCTACTACTACCTGCTGACCGCCGAGGGCGGCACCGGCTGGAACCACGGCGTGACGATGGCGCGCTCGCGCAATCTGCACGGGCCGTATGAGTTGCATCCCGAGCAGACAATGCTGACCTCGCGCCACCGGCCCGATGCCGCGTTGCAGCGCGCAGGCCACGCGGATATTGTCGAGACGCAGTATGGCCAGACCTACATGGCCTATCTGTGCGGCCGGCCGCTGCGCAACCGCGGCGTCTGCACGCTGGGCCGCGAGACGGCGCTGCAGCCGGTTGTGTGGGACGAGGATGGCTGGCTGCGCACGCTGGACGGGCAGGGCACGCCGCAGTTGCAGGCCGCCGCGCCGGGCTTGCCGGAGCATCGTTTTGAACCGGCGCCGGTGCGCGAAGAGTTTGACGCGCCCGAGTTGCCGCTGGCGTTCCAGTGGCTGCGCTCGCCGTGGCCGGAGGAGTTGTTCAGTCTGACCGATCGTCCTGGCTTCCTGCGCCTGTACGGCCGCGAGAGCCTCGGCAGCACCTTCCGCCAGGCGCTGGTGGCGCGGCGTCAGCAGTCGCATTGCTACAGTGCGTCGACGCTGGTGGAGTTTGAGCCGGAGCATTATCAACAGCAGGCGGGGCTGGTGTGCTACTACAACGCGTCCAAGTTCCACTACCTGTACATCAGCAATGATGAGTTGATAGGCAAGCATTTGCGGGTGATGAGCAGCTTGCCCAACCATGTGCAGACCGATACGTTCACCGCGCCGATCGCCTTGCCGTCCGGCCCGGTCGAATTGCGCGTGGAGGTCGATGAGGAACGACTGTACTTCGGCTATCGCGTGCTGGGAGGCGAGTGGCAGTGGCTGCCGCAGATCTTCGACGCCAGCATCCTGTCGGACGAGGCCAACGCGCCGGGGCAGCCTAACTTTACCGGCGCGTTTGTCGGCGTGGCCTGCCAGGACATGGCCGGCACGGGGTTGCATGCGGATTTCGATTACTTCGAGTACCGCGAGCGGCCGTTTGTCCTTAATCCGAAGTAGGCGGATTCTTATCACGCCTGGCGGTATCGTTCTGGAGCTTTTCCAAAAGCGCTGCGGTCGCTTCCGCCTGCTTCCTGTTGGTTTCGGTCTGTTGCGTGATCTTCGATTGCAGGGCGCTCATCTCCTTGCCGAATGAGAGCGCGCCAAATATATTCGATTGCATGTTTGCGTTCAGCGCCGCGATGCAGAAGGCGGCAGCCAGCACGCTGCTGATGCCGCCGTCCGGACTTCCTGAACGGCGATCTGGGCTTCGAGATTGTTGGCGGGAGGCGTCGTAACCGTTTACGACCGCCAATCAGGTAGACAAGTTCAATATTATTGTGCCGGTTGGTGAATTTCGTAATTGCCGCGCGCGGCTGGCGACAGCACAATGGTGCGCATAAAAATACGCGAGACATCTCTATGAATATCCGCCTTGCCGCTACGCTGGCTGTACTGTCCTCGTCCGCCTTCGCGGCCGCTCCGAATGAACTGAATGTGTACGCCGGCAAGCCGCTGGACTCGTGGCACATTCAGGTGTCCGACTTTGAAACCAATAAAACCCTGCAAGGCGACTCGGTCGAGATTTCGCGCCAGGTCAAGGTGCCGGACAGCGTGGTCACGGTCAGCAAGTCCACCAAGTCGAAAAAGAACGATGCGTTGACGCTCAACTTCAACAAGGCCTGGTATGCCGCGCTGCGCGTCGATGGCGGCAAACCGGTCGATCTGCGTCCGTACCTGGCCAGGGGCGTGTTGGCGTTTGACCTTAATGTACAGGAGTTGTCCGACGGCGGCATCTCGTTCAAGGTGCGTTGCGGCGAGAACTGCGAACGCAGCGTGCCGTATCTGGTGCCGGGCCGCGAGATCGCCGGAAAAGGCTGGAAGCACCTGGTGTTTTCGATGAGCTGCTTCTACCGCGAGGGCGACGATTTCAGCGCCGTGACCCAGCCGTTTGCGCTGGACGGCAGCGGCATCGGCAAGGTGTCGATCGCCAACGTCAAGTACCTGTTGAACGGCAAGCCCAACGCCAGCTGCCCGGATTATAAAACCGTCTCGGTCACGCCGGACAAGCTGAACGAGTCGTGGTCGGTCAACTGGTGGACCAAGCGTCACGAGGACAAGCTGGCCGAGGCCCGCCAACTGGGCAAGAACGCGCAGATCCTGTTTATCGGTGATTCGATCACCCACAACTGGGAGAAGGACGGCTTGCCGGTGTGGAACCGCGTCTACAAGCCGCTGGGCGCGCTGGACCTGGGCTTCGGCGGCGACCGCACCGAGAACGTGCTGTGGCGCATCCAGCATGGCGCGGTGGATGGCCTCGATCCGAAGGTGGCGGTGCTGATGTTCGGCACCAACAATACCGGCCATCGCCAGGAAGATCCGAAGACCACGGCCGCCGGCATCAAGCGCAATATCGAGGAGTTGCAGAAGCGCCTGCCGAATACCAAAATCCTGCTGCTGGCCATCTTCCCGCGCGGCGAGAAGCCGGATGACAAGCTGCGCCAGATTAACGAGCAGGTCAATGCCATCATCGCCGGCTTTGCCGATCAGCAGAAGGTGTTCTTCGCCAATATCAACCAGTCCTTCCTGCAACTGGATGGCACCTTGTCCAAGGACATCATGCCGGACCTGCTGCACCCGAACGAACGCGGCTACGAGATATGGGCCAAGGCCATGGCGCCCGAGCTGAACAAGCTGCTGCCGCAGGCCGCGAACTATGTGTGGGATAACCTGCCGATCGGCGGCAGCGGCTTTGTCTCCGGCCTGGTGTTCAGCAAGACCGAGCCGGGGCTGCTGTACGCCCGCACCGATGTGGGCGGCGCTTATCGCTGGGACGTAAAAAAACGCTGGATTCCGCTGATGGATTGGGTGTCCGATAAGGACACCGGCCTGCTCGGCATCGAATCCCTGGCGCTCGATCCCTCGTCGCCAAACAAGCTCTACCTCACCGCTGGCATCGCTTATCACAACGGCGGCGCCAGCGCGATCCTCAAGTCCGACGACTACGGACAAACCTTCCGGCGCATCGACGTGACCAGCCAGTTTAAGTTCCATGGCAACGGCATGGGGCGCGGCAATGGCGAGAAGCTGCAAGTCGATCCTGCCAACGGCAAGATTTTGTACCTCGGCACGCGCGCCAACGGCCTGTTCCGCAGCGTCGATGAGGGCCAGACCTGGTCGCGCCTGGATGGACTGGACGTGACCACTACCGATAACGGCAACGGCATCAGCTTTGTGCTGCTGGACAGTGGGCGGATCTTCGTCGGCGTTTCGCGCTTTGGCGAGAATATGTATGTGTCTACCGACGGCGGCAAGACGTTCTCGCCGATGCGTGGCGGACCCACACGCCTGATGCCGCATCGCGCCGTGGTGGCCGATGGCAAGCTGGTGGCAACCTTCGCGCTGGGTGGCGGTCCGCATGCGGACAAGGCCAAGGGCGAGACGCTGGACGCGGGCGGCGTGTGGCAGTACGACATCGCCAGCGGCAAGTGGGCGGATATTTCGCCGCCGCTGAATCGTGCGTATGCCGGCATTACGGTGGCGCCGGACAATCCGCTGCGCATGGTGGTGTCGACGATTTCCTGGTATCAGATGCGCGGCGGCATCGGCGATCAGTTCTTCGAGACGCTGGATGGTGGCAAGAGCTGGAAGAGCATCGTTGCCAATGGCGTGCAGATCGATCCGAACGGCGTGAGCTGGATCGGCGGCAGCTTTATTCATTGGGCGGCCAGCATTGCATTCGATCCCTTCGATAGCAAGCGGCTGTGGACGGTGTCGGGCAATGGCGTGTTCGTGTCGGACGATATCCATGCGGAGAAACCGGTGTGGAAGTTCGAGGCGGCCGGGCTGGAGGAGTCGGTGCCGCTGAATCTGGTCAGCATTCCTGGCGGGCCGTTGATTTCGGCGATCGGCGATTATGACGGCTTCCGCCATACGGACTTTACGCGGTACGCGCCGATTCATGCGCCGACCATGGGCACGACCTGGGGCCTCGACTTTGCTGCGCGCAATCCGGCGGTGGTGGTGCGGGCGGGGAGCGCGATGTATATCTCGAAGGATACGGGCGTCAGTTGGCAGAAGACTGCCAGCATGAATGGCAAGCAGGGGCAGGTGGCGGTTAGCGCGGATGGGAAGGTGATTGTGCATTGTCCGGAGAAGTCGACGGTCTGCTATCGCTCGCAGGATGACGGCGCGGTGTGGTCGGAGGTGAAGGGCTTGCACGTCGAGCGCGGCCGGCCGGTCGCGGACCCGGTGAATGCGCGCAAGTTCTATGCGCTGGCCGGCGACCGGATGCTGTTGAGTGTGGACGGCGGCGCCAGCTTTGCTGCGCCAGCGGAGGACGTGGCTGCCACGGCGGAGGCCGGGATGGCGGGGCAGGCGGGGCAGGTGGGGCGGGCCGGGCAGGTGGGGCGGACGCCGCAGGCGGGACAGGCGGAGCGGGCAGCGGATGTCGCGGGGCGGCTGCCGTCTGCGCGCGGGTCGAAAGTGGTGCGGGCGGTGCCGGGCCGGGAGGGCGATGTCTGGGTGGCGCTGTATGACGGCGGCCTGGCCCGCTCAACTGACTCTGGCGCCAGTTTTGCGCTGCTGAAGGGCGTCAGCTATGCAGCGGCGGTCGGCTTCGGCAAGGCCGCGCCGGGGACGGACTTCCCTGCCGTCTACCTGTGGGGCGAAGTTGGCGGTGTGCGCGGCGCCTACCGTTCCACCGACGCCGGCGTCACATGGTTGCGAATTAACGACAATCAACACCAATACGGCGGTCCAGGCGACGCGCAATTCATTCTCGGCGACACGAATACCTTTGGCAACGTTTTCATGAGCACAGCAGGGCGGGGCATTGTTTTCGGCAAACCACGTGCCGAATAAGTATAAAAAACGTAATTTCTTAGGAGAATTTAGTGAATTTCGTTATGGAAAATACGAAATTTGTTATATCAGAGCGATCCGGCAAGCGTGTAACAATATCAAGATGGTCACGTTTGCCTGGAATCGGAGCAGTAGAAATGCAGATGAAGTCACACCGGATTGCATTGCTATTTAACGCAAATAAGATATTTGATCGGGAAGTTATTGCCGGCATTGCCGCCTACCTGAGTTCCACGCGCGCGACGTGGGACTTGTTTCTGGAAGAAGACTTTCGCCTGCGCCTGCCCGGCATCGAAAGCTGGCAGGGCGACGGCATCATCGCCGACTTTGACGACCCGGCGGTGGCCGCCGCGTTGACGCGCAGCCGCATTCCGGTGGTGGCGGTCGGCGGCTCGTATGAAAACCAGGCCGCCTATCCGGAGGACGTGCCCTACGTCGCCACCGACAACTTCAAACTCATCAAGATGGCCCGCGATCACCTGATCGAAGCGGGCCTGCGCCATTTCGCCATGTTCTCGCTGCCGGAGGCGCAGGAGAACCGCTGGGCGCAGGAGCGCGAATACGCCTTCCGCACGCTGATGGAGCAGGACAAGATGGAGCCGCACATCTATCGCGGCCTGGGCACCAGCGCGCCGTCGTGGGACGAGGCGGTGGATCAGCAGATCAAGTGGCTGCACAGTCTTCCTAAACCGGTCGGCATCATCGCCGTCACCGACGCGCGCGCGCGCCAGTTGATGCAGGCTTGTATCATGGCCGGCATCGCGGTGCCGGAGCAGGTGGCGCTGATCGGCATCGACAACGATCCGCTGGCGCGCATGCTCACGCGCATTCCACTCAGCTCGGTGATCCAGGGCGCGCAGGAAATGGGCCGTACCGCCGCGCACCTGCTGGACCAGATGCTGCACGGCGTGCGCATGAGCGGCACGCGTGTGCTGGTGCCGCCGGTCGGCATCAACGTGCTGGCCTCGACGCAGCACGAAGCGCCCAAGCATCCGCACGTGATGCGCGCGCGCCACTTCATCCGCCAGTACGCCTGCCAGGGCATCAAGACGCACCAGGTGGCGGAGTATGTTGGCATTTCGCGCTCGTCGCTGGAATCGTACTTCCGCCAGGAGCTCAATTGCAGCGTGCATGACGTGATCCTGCGCTTCAAGCTCGATGCGGCGACGTCGATGCTGGCGCGCGGTGAGCGCAGCATCGCCGAGGTGGCGCTGTGCTGCGGCTTCACATCGGTGCAGTACATGCACGCGGTGTTCAAGCGCGAGCTCGGATGCACGCCGCGCACCTATCAGGATCGCGCCATGATGGGCATCGTCGATGATGGCCTGGCGCTGCCGGCGCCGGAACTGGCGGCGTAAATAATCGTTGCCGCTGTTGGTGATTTTCGTAATTGCGGTTGACAAGTAGCCAAGTCAAAATCGTCCAGCTATTTTGGAGACAAGACTTGAATAAAAAACTCAACACGCCGCGCGAGCAGGCCATTTATCCCAGCCTCGCCGGCAAGCGCGTGGTCATCACCGGCGGCGGCAGCGGCATTGGCGCCGGCATCGTCGAGGCCTTTGCGCGCCAGGGCGCGCGGGTAACGTTCCTCGATATCGCCGAACAGGATTCGCGTGTGCTGCAAGCCAGCCTGGCCGCGCTGCCTGCACCGCCGGTGTTCGTGCCATGCGACCTGACCGACCTTGATACAGTGGCTGCGACCTTCGCCGACATCGGCGCCGTCGATATCCTCATCAACAACGCGGCCAACGACGACCGCCATGCTATCGGCGATGTCACGCCGGCGTACTGGGAGAACCGCATGGCGGTCAACCTGCGCCACCTGTACTTCTGCGCGCAGGCGGTGGTGCCTGGCATGAAAGCGGCGGGCGGCGGCGTGATCCTGAATTTCAGCTCCATCTCCTGGCATCTCGCGCTGCCCGAACTGACCTTGTACATGACGGCGAAAGCCGGCATCGAAGGCATGACGCGCGGCATGGCGCGTGACCTGGGCCGCGATAACATTCGCATCAACGCCATCATCCCCGGCGGCGTGCGCACGCCGCGCCAGGAAGCGCTGTGGCATACGCCGGAAGAGGAGGCGCGCATCCTGGCGGGCCAATGCCTGCCGCAGCGCGTGGAGATCGGCGATGTGGCGGCGCTGGCGCTGTTCCTCGCATCCGATAGTGCGGCGCGCTGTTCGGGGCGCGAATACTATGTGGACGCGGGATGGTACGGCGCCTGAGCTACTACGCGTGCAAGCGGCCGACGCCAGCGAGCAGCGCCAGATCGCGCAGGTCGCGAACCTGAGGGCGTCGCAAAAGCTGGATGCAAGGTGGCCGTCTTTTGATGTAAACGTTTTTCTTTCGGCGGCCTGCAAAGCCGGGCCGCATCCTCTGTTCTTCCAACGCTACGATTGCTCATAATCATTCGCCCGCTTGGTGATTTTCGCAATTGCGAGTGCGTTTAGTAAAACGCACAATGGCTCAAATTCGCGCGTAGTGGCACCCAGCCACCGGACAGCGGCGATAAAAAAATAGACGACGAGCGAGACGATATCAATGAACACCGGAATTCCGCGCTGTCCAGCGCCTGCGGGATAACTCACCCCGCATCCCTGCATGACCCCCACAGACGAAGACCTATAACAAATGGCCAAAGAGCTATGCAAAATTCGTATAACTTTGGAGAGCGTAAATGAAGCACTTAAAAAAACGGCCATCGCGCTGGGCCTGGCCCAGATGACGATGATGCTGAGCGGCGCAGCCGTAGCCCAGACGGAAGCACCTAAGACTACCGATGCACCGGCGGCGGAACCGGTTGCCGTGATCGTGACCGGCCAGCGCGCGGCGCTGCAATCGGCGCAGAAGATCAAGCAGAACTCCGACGAAATCGTCGATTCCATCGTCGCCGAAGACATGGGCAAGCTGCCTGACCGTTCGGTGACCGAGGTACTGCAGCGCGTGGTCGGCGTGACCATCGACCGGACCATGTCCAAGGGCGACCCGGAGCACTTCTCGGTGGAAGGTTCCGGCGTGTCGATCCGCGGCTTGAGCTACGTGCGCTCGGAGCTGAACGGCCGCGATTCGTTCTCGGCCAACGGCGGCCGCTCGCTGAACTTTGAAGACGTGCCGCCGGAACTGGTGGCCGGCGTCGACATCTACAAAAACCCTTCGGCGGAACAGGTCGAGGGCGCCGTCGGCGGCCTGGTGAACCTGCGCACCGCCATGCCGTTCGATTACAAGGGCTTCAAGGCCTCGGTGTCGGCCGACCGCACCTGGTCGGAACTGAAGCGCGGCAAAACCTCGCCGTCGGCTTCCGGCCTGGTGTCGAACCGCTGGAAAACCGACGCCGGCGAATTCGGCGCCTTGCTGGACCTGGCCTACTCGGAGAGCGGCACCCGCACCGACGCGTTCCAGGTCGAGCCTTACTATCCGCTCAAGGACGCCAACGGCAACAAGGTGTTCGTGCCGAAAGGCGCGCAATGGCGCACGCTGGAATTCAACCGCAAACGCGAAGGCGCGTACGGCGCGCTGCAATGGAAAAAGGACGAGTGGGCCAGCAGCCTGACCTACTTCAAGTCGAAGTACCAAATGCAGTGGGACGAGCAGGCGATTTTCGCCCAGTCCAGTCCTTACAATATCCGCGTTTCTCCCGACGCCACCTTCGGCTCGAACGGCCAACTGCTGACCGGCACCCTGACCGATTCGACCGGCGCCGGCATCAACTTCGGCGACGACACCCGCACCTCGAACCGCAAGTCCGACACCACCGACGTATCGTGGAACCTGCGCTGGCGCCGTAACAGCTGGACTGTTAGCACCGACCTGCAATACATCAAGGCCAAGACCAACAACCTGGACTCCACCGTCGCCACCGGCATCCAGATGCCGAAGGAGAAGCTGGACCTGACGGGCAATGTGCCGCGGATTATCTTCGACGACGCGGACCGCGCCTACCTGGCCAATCCAAACAACTACTACTGGGCCTTCACCCAGGAGCACCTGGACCGCAGCAAGGCGGATGAAAAAGCCTGGAAAACCGACGTCAAATATGACTTCGATAATCCGGTGCTGCGCGACGTGCGTTTCGGCGTGCGCCTGACCGACCGCGAGGCCGTTACCACCAACTCCAATCCAAGCTACCACTGGGCCGCCATCACCCAGCCATGGCAGGGCGAGATTTCGGGCCTGGCCTACCTTGGCGACCCGCGCTTCGCCGGCAACGTCAACCTGCACACCTTCGACAACTTCTTCAACGGCGGCGTGTCCGTGCCTTCCGTGGTGTTCCCGAACGTCTCGCTGGCGCAGGGCTTCCCTGGCACCTATACCGAGCTGCATAAGTACTACGAAATCCTGTGCAAGGAAAAAGGCACGAGCAATTGCGCCGCCTGGACGCCGGCCACTTTCGGCACCGACCCTGCCGGCACCAACCGCCAGAAGGAAAAGACCAAGGCGCTGTATGGCCAGTTGCGCTTCGGCTGGGACAACCTGAAGTATCCGGTGGACGGTAATGTCGGCCTGCGCTACGTGAAGACCGATTCGACCGCGTTCGGCTACACCGTCTTCAATTCGACCGCGCCGACCGGCACCCTGACCGGCGTGCCGATTCCTTCGATCGCGCCGTTCTCCAAGTCGCAGGACTACGATAACAGCTACCACAACGTGCTGCCTAGCCTGAACCTGCGCCTGAAGGCCAGCGACACGCTGCAGTTCCGCTTCGCTGCCGCCTCGGCGCTGTCGCGCCCTGACTTCTCGCAGCTGCAGGCCTACACCACCTTGTCGCAATCGGCGGACACCACCACCATCAACGGCGTGACCACCGTGAACAGCGTCAGCCACACCGGCTCCGGCGACGGCAACCCGATGCTGCGTCCAACCACCTCCAAGCAGGTCGACCTGACGATGGAATGGTACTTCGCGCCTACCGGCTCCTTCACCGCAGCGATCTTCAACAAGCGCCTGAAGGACGTGGTGGTCAAGCAGGTGTACAACTACCAGCTGCCCGACACCACCGGCCGCATGCAGGACTTCACCGTCACTGGTCCGATCAATGGCGCCCGTGGCCATGCGCGCGGTATCGAACTGGCTTACCAGCAGTACTTCGACCAACTGCCGGGCGCCTGGTCGGGCCTGGGCTTGCAAGCCAACTTCACCTTCGTGGACAGCGAGCGCAAACTGTATAACTCGGTCTATTCGAAGTACTGCACCGGCGGTAATAACGCGGCCAACCTGAATCTCAACCTGAACGGTTGCGACACCGACGGCACCACCTTCGGCAACCTGCCACTGGAAGGCCTGTCGCGCCAGTCGGCCAACGTGGCGCTGCTGTACGACAAAGGCCCGATCTCGGCGCGCCTGGCGTACAACTGGCGTTCGAAATCGCTGCAGGCGGTCAACGTCAACGGCACCAACGGCAGCGACGGCACGGACACCAATCCGGCCAGCCCGACCTATGGCCAGACCAACGTCGCCTGGGCGCTGCCTACCTGGTCGGATGCATACGGCCAGCTGGACGCAGCGTTCTTCTACAAGTTCAGCGACAAGATCCAACTGGGCCTGGAAGCGCAGAACCTGACCGACGCCACCTACAAGCAGCTGATGCAGCAAAACATCGGTATGATGGGGCGCGCATGGTTCAAGACCGGCCGCCGTGTAGTGGCAAAACTGAGCTACGACTTCTAATCTAACGAAAGGCATTTAACGATGAAGCAATCCGCCCGCCAGCTTGTTTTCTCCCTCAGTTTAATGATGGCCGCAGCTGGCGCGGCGGCCGCCTCGGATATTCCGCAGATCGTCAAGAAGGACGGCCGTTTCGCCTTGATGGTGGACGGTGCGCCCTTCGTCGTTCTCGGCGGCCAGGCGCAGAATTCCAGTAACTATCCGCTGGCCCTGGACAAGGTGTTCGCCGCCATCCGGGACATGAACGCCAACACCCTCGAAATCCCGGTCGCCTGGGAGCAGATCGAGCAGGTGGAAGGCAAGTTCGATTTCAGCTACGTCGATACCCTGGTGGCGGAAGCCCGCAAGAACAAGGTCAAACTGGTGCTGCTGTGGTTCGGCACCTGGAAGAACACCGGCCCAAGCTACACGCCGGAATGGGTCAAGTTCAACAACGCGCGCTTCCCGCGCATGCTGGACAAGAACGGCAAGATCACCTACTGCCTGTCGCCGCAGGGTGAGGAGACGCTGAAGGCCGACAAGAAGGCCTTCGTGGCGCTGATGACCCACATTAAGAAGATCGACGAGGCGCAGCGCACCGTGATAATGGTGCAGGTCGAAAACGAAGTGGGCACCTACGGTTTCGCGCGCGATTACGCGCCGAAGGCCGAGGCGCTGTTTAACAAGCCGGTGCCGCAGGCGGTGCTGGACTATAAAAAATCGCCGGTCGCGCTGGCGAAAACCGGCACCTGGAAGCAGGTCTATGGCGACTACGCCGACGAATACTTCCATGCCTATTCGATCGCCAGCTATATCGAGGAAATCGCCAAGGCCGGCCGCGCGGTCTACAACCTGCCGATGTTCGTCAATAACTCGCAGCGCGATTCGCTGGAAGATCCGGTCAAGCCGTGGAAAGAGAATTTCGCCAGCGGCGGCCCGACCTACGACGTGATCGACATCTACCGCGCGGCCGCGCCGCACATCGATTTTGCCGGCCCGGATATCTACGGCCCGGATTCGAAGAAGTTCACCGCGTCGCTGAACCTGTTTCAGCGCAAGGACAATCCGCTAATGGTGCCGGAGATGAGCAACGCGTCCGAATATGTGCGCTATACCTACCTGGTGCTGGGCCGCGGCGCCATCGGCTTCTCGCCGTTCGGCATCGACTACGCGGACTACAGCAATTTCCCGCTGGGTCACAAGGCCACCGACAAGACCATGGTGGAACCGTTCGGCAAAATCTACGCCGCCTTCCGCCCGATGGAGCGCCAGTGGGCCAAGTGGGCGTTTGAAGGCCGCACCTACGGTGTGGCCGAAGGCGACGACCGCCAGCCGCAGACGGTCGATATGAAAGGCTGGAAGGCGACCATCTCGTTCCGCGAGTGGCAGTTCGGCGAGCGTGAATATTTCAAGGACGTGAAGGATCTGCCGGCAGGCACCGAGAAGCCGAATGGCGGCGTGTCCATCGCGCAGATCAGCGACAACGAGTTTGTTATCATCGGCCAGCGCGCGCGCGTGAAGATCGATCACGCCGGCGGCAAGCCGACCATGTGGGCACGCGTGGAAGAAGGGCGCTACGACCCTTCCGGCAAGTGGATCATGGAACGCAACTGGAACGGCGACCAGACCGACTATGGCCTCAACCTGACCGGCAATCCGGTGGTGTTGAAGGTGAAGGTAGGCACATACTGATGCAACGCGTCCCGCGCACCGCGCGGGACAACCATTCAATACGGAGACAATATGCGTATCAAGACTATCGCTCACGCGGCCTCGTGCCTGGCCGTGATCGCCGCCGGCCAATCCGTCGCCGGCACCTTTGAAAAGACCGCCACCGGTGTGGTCATCAAGCCCGATACCGGCGCCGCCAAGGAAGTGCGCCTGGATGTCATGGCCGATAACATCATCCACGTGGTGAAGCTGGACCAGGCGGGCAAGCCGCTGAATCCATCGCTGATGACCGTGGCCGCTCCTGTTAGCGGTAACTTCAGCGTCGCCGCATCGGGCAAGGACAAGGTCACGCTGAAGGCGAAGAAGATTTCGGTGGCGGTGTCGCTGGCCACCGGCCAGGTGCAGTTCTTTAACGCCGCCGGCAAAGCCTTCCTGACGCAGAACGCCGAGAGCATGTCGCCGGTCGATATCGACGGCAAGCCGTTCCTGGCGGTGAAGCAGGGCTTCAACTACGGCACCAAGGACGCCTTCTATGGCCTGGGCCAGCATCAGAACCACCAGATGAACCTCAACGGCGAGGATGTGCTGCTGATGCAGCACAATATGGCGATTGCCGTGCCGTTCGTGGTGTCTGACAAAAACTACGGCGTCCTGTGGGATAACAATTCGATCTCGCGCTTCGGCGACAGCAAGCCGTATGCGTGGCTGAGCCGCGACCTGAAACTGACGGATGCCGACGGCAAAGCCGGCGGCCTTACCGCCCGCTACTACGTTGGCGACAAGCTGGTGTTCACGCGCCAGGAAAAGGACATCGCCTACCAGTACCTGAAGGACGTGGCGGAAAACTGGCCCAAGGAAGCCGGCGATCCGAAAGCCCCCAACCTGAAGGTGGTGTGGGAGGGCACGATGGCGTCCGACAAGCCGGGCGTGCACAAGATGCAGCTGTACTCGTCGGACTACGCCAAGCTGTCCATCGACGGCAAGGAAGTGATGGACGTGTGGCGCCAGGGCTGGAATCCGTGGTATCACAACTTTGAAGTGAAGTTCGAGGCCAACAAGCCCGTCAAGCTGCACCTGGAATGGAAGCCGAGCGGCGGCATGGTGGCGATCACCCACAACGATCCGCTGCCGCAGGACGAGCGCCATTCGCTGACCTTCTCGTCGGAAGTCGCGCAGAGCATCAACTACTACGTGGTGAGCGGCGAGAGCATCGACAACGTTATCGCCGGCTACCGTCACCTGACCGGCCAGGCGCCGATGATGCCTAAGTGGGCCTACGGCTTCTGGCAGTCGCGCCAGCGCTACGAGACGCAGGAGCAGCTGCTGGGCGTTCTGCGCGAGTACCGCAAGCAGGGCTGGCCGGTTGATAACATGGTGCAGGACTGGTTCTACTGGCCGCAGGACGGCTGGGGTTCGCACGACTTTGACAAGGCACGCTTCCCGGACGCGAAAGCGATGGTGGACGAAGTTCACAAGGCCAACGCCCGCATCATGATTTCGATCTGGGGCAAGTTCTACGCCAACACCGACAACTACAAGGAGCTGGCATCCAAAGGCTATATGTGGACCAAGAACGTCGAGAACGGCGATCTGGATTGGGTCGGCCCAGGCTACAAGAACAGCCACTACGACCCGTACACCAAGGAAGCGCGCGATATCTACTACCGCCAGATGAAGTCCAAGCTGGTGGACCTGGGCTTCGACGCCTGGTGGATGGATAACACCGAACCCGATGTGCTGTCGAACACCCGTCCGGCAGACTTCAAGAAGCTGATCGGCCCGACCGTGTATGGCGGCGGCGAGATCACCTTCAATCCGTATAGCCTGGTGCACACGGAGGGCTTCTACAATCACCTGAAGGCCGACCAGCCGGAGAAGCGCCAGTTCATCCTGTCGCGTTCCGGCTTCGCCGGCATCCAGCGCAACGGTACGGCGCTGTGGAGCGGCGACACCGCCAGCCGCTGGAACAATCTGTACGACCAGATTTCGGCCGGTGTGAGCATGTCGATGTCCGGCATTCCTAACTGGACGCACGATATCGGCGGCTATGCGCAGGAGACGCGCTTCCAGGTTGGCGAAGTCGGCTCGGCGCAGGAAAACCGCAGTACCGGCATCAAGGAAGGCAACCCGGAAGACCTGAAGGAATGGCGCGAGCTGAATCTGCGCTGGTTCCAGTTCGGCGCGTTCTCGCCGCTGTTCCGCTCCCACGGCGAAGTGGTGAAGCGCGAGATCCACGAAATTTCGCCGGCCGGTTCGCCGATGCGCGAGTCGATGGTCTGGTACGACCAGCTGCGTTATCGCCTGATGCCTTACATTTACTCGACCGCCGCCGAGACGCACTACGAGTCCGGCTCCATCATGCGCGGCCTGGTGATGGACTTCCCGCATGACGATGCGGTGAAGAACATCAACGACCAGTACCTGTTCGGCCGCAGCATGCTGGTGGCGCCGGTGTACGTGTACGGCGCGCGCGAGCGCAGCGTCTACATGCCGAAGGGCGCCGACTGGTATGACCTGTACACCGGTGAAGTGCACAAGGGCGGCACCAGGGCGACCATCAAGGCGCCTGAAACGCGCATGCCGGTGCTGGTCAAGGCCGGCGCCATCGTGCCGGTTGGTCCGGTGACGCAATATGTGGACGAGAAGCCGGATGCGCCGATCACGCTGTACGTGTACACCGGCGCCGATGGAAAATTCAGCCTGTACGAAGATGATGGCGTCAGCAACGCCTACCTGCGCGGTGAGGCCAGCCGTATTCCATTGAGCTACAATGACAAGACCGGCGTGGTCACCATTGGCGACCGCACCGGCCAGTACAAGGGCATGGTGGCCAAGCGCCAGTTCAAGGTACGCTTCATCAAACCTGGCGTTTCGAGCACCGATAACTTCGACGTGGCCGACAAGTCTGTCAGCTACGAGGGCAAGGCCGTTACCGTAAAGCGCTGATATGAAGACTTTGACCGCTGCCGTATTGTTTGCCTTGAGCGCTTCCGCCGCCGCCGCGCCGGCGGCGGAGCGTCACATCGCTGTCGATGCCGCATCCGCCGGCACGCCGCGCGACCGCTTCGCCGACCTGTCGGTCGGCTCGGATTATCCGGGCACGCTGATACGCGACGATAGCCTGGCGCAGCTCAAGATCGCCAAGGACGAACTGGGATTCCGCTACATTCGCTTCCATGCCATCTTCCACGACGTGCTGGGCACATACAAGGAAGTGGACGGCAAGCCAGTGTACGACTGGACCAAGATCGATTACCTGTACGACCGGCTGCTGAAGATGGGCGTGAAGCCTTTCGTGGAACTGGGCTTTACGCCGCTGGCGATGCGCAGCTCGGACCTGAGCATCTTCTACTGGAAGGGGAACACCTCGCATCCCGACCTGAAGAAGTGGGCGGGGCTGGTCGATGCCTTCGTGCGCCATATGCAGGAGCGTTACGGCAAGGACGAGGTGCGCACCTGGTTCTTCGAGGTGTGGAACGAGCCTAACCTGGACGGCTTCTGGGAGAAGGCGGACCAGAAGGTGTATTTCGAGCTGTTCGACATTACGTCGCGCACCATCAAGGCGATTGATCCGGCGCTGCGCGTCGGTGGCCCGTCGACGGCTGGTGCGGCGTGGGTGCCGGAGTTCCTGGCGCATACCAGGCAATCCGGTTCGGTGGTGGATTTCGTGACCACGCATACCTATGGCGTGGATGGCGGCTTCCTCGACGAGAATGGCAAGGACGATACCAAGCTGTCGCCATCGCCGGACGCCATCGTGGGCGATGTGCGCAAGGTGCGCAACGAGATGAAGGCAGCCGGCCATGGCGACATGCCGCTGTATTTCACCGAGTGGAGCACCAGCTATACGCCACGCGACCCGGTGCACGATTCGTATATCAGCGCGCCTTACATCCTGAGCAAGCTGAAAGCCACCGAAGGCCTGGTGCAGGGCATGAGCTACTGGACCTATAGCGATCTGTTCGAGGAACCGGGGCCGCCGACCGCGCCGTTCGAGGGCGGCTTTGGCTTGATGAATCCGCAGGGCGTGCGCAAGCCGGCGTGGTTCGCGTACAAGTATCTGAACCAGCTTGGCGATACGGCTTTGAAGACCGCCGATGCGCAGAGCTATGCGGCCAAGGATGGCCGTGGCGTGCAGGTGCTGGCGTGGGACTTCCAGACGCCGAAGCAGGGCCGCAGCAATCGCGGTTTCTTCACGACGGTGCAGCCGACGCGCGACGGCGCGCCGATCAGCATCGATCTCAAGGGCTTGAAGCCGGGGGCGTATTCGGTGCAGGTGTATCGCACCGGTTTTGAGGCGAATGACGCGCATACCGGATATCTGAAACTGGGTTCGCCGAAAACCCTGTCGCCGCGTCAGCTGGAGCGTTTGCAGGCGTTGACGACGGATCGTCCGCAGACCAGCACTGTGAAGGTGCCGGCTTCCGGCGCGGCCAGCGTGAAGGTGAAGATGCGCGTCAATGATGTGGTGCTGATCAAGATTAATCCTCAATGAAGCAGCTGGTTTTTGTCGCGGCGTTTGCCGTTGCCGGTGCGGCGTTTGCCGCGCCGGACCTCACCTTGCGTTATTCCCAGCCAGCGCCTGACACGGCGGCCGGCTGGGAGAAGGAAGCGCTCCCTATCGGTAACGGCCGTATCGGCGCGATGATTTTCGGGCAGCTGGCGCGCGAGCGCCTGCAGTTCAACGACATCACGCTGTGGACTGGCGATGCGCAGGCGATGGGCGCGTATCAGCCGTTTGGCGATGTGTATATCAACTTGCCGGGGCATGAGCGCGCCTCCGCGTATGGACGGCAGCTGGATATCGGTCGCAGTGTGCATACGGTGGCTTACACGCACAACGGTGTGCGGTTCAAGCGCGAGGCGCTGGCCAGTTATCCGGCGCAGGTGATTGCGGTGCGGCTGACGGCCAGCAAGCGCGGTCAGTACACCGGCTCCATCGAGCTGACCGACATGCATGATGCGAAGGTCAGCGCGCAGGGCGACCGCATCACCGCAATTGGCGCGCTGCCGAATGCGATGCAGTATGCGAGTCAGGTGCAGGTGCTGAACGAGGGCGGCAAGCTGGCGGTGGAGGGCGGCAAGATCACTTTCACCGGCAGCGATGCGATCACGCTGATCCTCGGCGCCGGCACCAGCTACGTCAACGACGCCGCGCGCCGCTTCCAGGGCGTAGCCCCGCTGCCGCGGGTGGCCGCACAGGTGGCCGGCGCCAGCGCGCGCTCCTCCGCGGCTTCCGTGGCCGCTGTGCCCCGCAGTAACGCCGCAACCGTGGCCGCTCGCGCATGGGCGCAGCTGATGGCGGCGCATGAGCGCGATTATGTGCGGCAGTTTGGACGCGTGGCGGTAGACTTCGGCGCGGCGCCGGCAGAGCGGCGCGCGTTGGCGACCGATAAACGTATCGAGGCCTACACCGCCGAGGGCAACGATCCGGAACTGGAGGCGCAGTTCTTCCAATTCGGCCGCTACCTGCTGATCTCCAGTTCGCGCGGCTCGCTGCCGGCCAACCTGCAAGGCCTGTGGAACAACAGCCTCACGCCGCCGTGGAACTCGGACTACCACACCAACATCAACGTCCAGATGAACTACTGGCCAGCCGAACCGGCCAACCTGTCCGAGCACCATAAGCCATTCCTTGACTTCGTGCAGGGCGTGGCGCCGGTCTACCGCAAGCTGATCGCCGACACCGCCGCCAAGGCCATCGCCGATCCATCGTCGGTAAAAATGTCGGCGCCGGACCTGAGCGGCGAAGCGGTGCAGCGCGAGGAAACCTTCGTCGGCAAAAACGGCAAGCCGGTGCGCGGCTGGACGCTGCGAACCGAATCGAATCCATTCGGCGCCATGGGCTACGTGTGGAACAAGACCGGCAACGCATGGTATATGCAGCACTTCTGGGAGCACTACGCCTACACGCAGGATAAAAACTACTTGCGCACCACGGCGTATCCGATGATGCAGGAAGCAGTCGCCTTTTGGGAGGACTACCTGAAGGAACTGCCGGACGGCCGCCTTGTCGCGCCGCTGGGTTGGTCGCCGGAGCACGGCCCGATCGAGGATGGCGTCAGCTACGACCAGGAGATCATCTGGGACCTGTTCAACAATACAGTGGAAGCCGCAGAGGCATTGGGCGACACGCAGTACCGCGACCGCATCGCCGCAATGCGCGACAAGCTGGCGGCACCGGGCATCGGCAGCTGGGGCCAACTGCTGGAGTGGATGGAAGAGAAGAAGGACAAGGTGCTTGACACGCCGGGCGACACGCACCGCCACGTCTCGCACTTGTTTGGCCTGTTCCCCGGCCGCCAGATCTCGCCGACGCACACCCCCGCACTGGCCGCCGCCGCGCGCAAGTCGCTGGAAGCGCGCGGTGACGCCGGCACCGGCTGGTCGATGGCATGGAAGACAGCCTACTGGGCGCGCCTGCTCGATGGCGATCACGCGCACAAGATGCTGCGTGGCCAATTAGCCAAGCCCGGCGCGCGCGCGGCGCAGCAGAGCACACAGGGCACGGAGTCGAACAACGCCGGCGGAACGTATCCGAACATGTTCGACGCACACCCGCCGTTCCAGATTGACGGTAACTTTGGCGCCACCGCCGCCATCTGCGAAATGCTGCTGCAATCGCAGACCGGCGAACTTCATTTGCTGCCAGCGTTGCCTTCCGCGTGGCCGACAGGCTCGGTCAAAGGCCTGCGTGCACGCGGCGGCTACGAAGTCGATCTGGCGTGGGCCAATGGCAGGCTGACTTCCGCCACCATCCGCCGCACGGCGGGCGAGGGTGACGGCAAGGTACGCTACGGCGACAAGGTTGTGCCGCTGCGTCTGAAGCCAGGACAAAGCAAGCAGCTCGGCGCCACTCTTTAAGGCCGGTGCAGCCGCCAGGCGCCGAGCAATGGCGCCTGCTACAGCGTGCGGGACAGCCAGTCCGCCGTGATGTCGATGACGCGCTGTGCGGCGCCGCTGTCTGGCGTGAAGACGTTGAAGATGTGATCCGCGCCGCCGATCAAGGCTGCTTCGGCGGGCTTGCCGGGGGCGAGCTTGATCATCTGCGCGTCGCGCTGCGGCAGGAAGTCGGCGCTGCCACGGATGGTCAGCAAGGCGCCGGGATACTTGGTCAGAGACTGGTCGAGATCCACGCCCCGGAAGCTCTCGTAGAACGCGCGCCTGGTGGTGATGCTTTTCCAGCCCGGCACCACGTCCGTCGCCACGCCGTCGCGCAAGGCCTTCTGCGCCACCGGCGAAGACCTCATTTGCTGCCACTGGTCGCCGCTCGGCGCGGACCACAGCACCATGCTGCTGAACCACTCAGGGTGGCGCGCGCTGGTGACAATCGCTGTGGTGGCCCCCAAGCTCCATCCCAGCACCGCACTGCGCGCGGCCCGCGCGCCCGCCTGCTTAAGCATGAAGGCGTATGCCGCCTCGGTATCGGCGATGCGCGTGTCCAGCGTGGATTCGATATCGCTGCGGTTGCGGTCACCCTCGCCGCGGAAGTTCACGCGCAGCGACGCGATGCCCATCTGCGCCAGCCGCGCGGACATGCGCTTGCTCAGGTCTCCGGCGCCGTTCATGTCATCGGCAAAGCCATGCAGGAACAGCACCGTGCGGCCGTCCCACTCGCCGTCCGGCGTGACCCACGCGCCGTTGACGTCCGGGGCGATGGCGACCTGCCGTTCGCCGGCTTGCGCCAGCAGCGTGGCGGCGCTGACGGCCATGGCGACGAGCGCGCGCCTCATTGCTGTTCGGCGGCGATTTCGGCGCCGCTGAGGAAGTTGACGATGGCCGGATTAACGATCTCGCCATGCGTGATCGGACCCATATGCGCTGTGCGCAGCGACAGCGCGGTGGCATTCGGCAGCGATACGCCCAACTGCTGCACCAGCAGCCGCGTCGACGGGGACTGCGCTCGCCCGCCATCACCAGTGCCGGCATGGTCAACATGGACAACTCATCCAACGTTGCCGGTTCGCCCAACAATGCCTGGAAGTCCAGTTTCACCTTGGCGATCTGCGACACCATTTTCTCCTGCGCGCCGGCCGGCGCGGCGTCGAAGGCGCCGGCGCGGTTCCAGTAGTCGATAAAGGTGCGGGTGGCGTCGCGGTCGCTGGCGCCAGCGTGTATGGCGCCGACCACGCCGACGATTTCTGCCTTGGCGGGATGCGTATCGGGCAGCAGGTGGAAGGCCACCGGCTCGAACAGCGTGAGCGACAGCACCCGTTGTGGCATGCGGCGCGCCATATGCAGCGCGCAGGCGCCGCCGAAGGAATGGCCGATCAAATGAAACGCTTCGCCCGGCTCCAGTTCCGAGGCGATGGACGCCACCACCGCGTCCACCTCGTGCGCCAGCGTGTGCACGTAATCCTCGCCGGCGTCGGCGGGGAAGGGAGAGGCGCCGTACCCTTGCAGGTCGACCGCGATGCAGCGGTAGCCATCGCCCAGTTGCGCTTTCAGGGAAGACCACTGGGATTTGGAACTCATGGAGCTATGCAGCAGGACGACGGCAGGTTTCATTATCAACGAGGCATGAAAAAAGCGAAGCGCAGATTATACCGGGTTGCGCGCGCGGCCTTGAGAAACAGACAAGCATCCCCATGTGTGCTGCATACCACGCTGCCTTCACTTTCAGAAGGCACGCGGGCAGGAAAAGAGTAGAGTAAGAGCTATGAATAATAATTCCAAAAAAGTGGCTGGCCTGGCTGGCATCGTCAGTGTGCTGTGGATGGGACTCACCGCAGCGGTGGCGGCAAACCAGAAACGGCTGCTGTTCAACCCACTGGGGAGCAAGCGCGAGGTGCTTAAGCCATACAGCACGGGGCACCGCACGCGTCCCATCGTAATCCGTTCCAAGGACGGAACGCGTTTATCCGGCTGGCTGATGACGCCGCGCGTGGCGGGTGCGCATCCGGGCGTGGTCTACTTCGGCGGCCGTTCGGAGGAAGTCTCCTGGGTGGCGCGCGACGCCGGCAAGCTGTTTCCCGGCATGGCGGTGCTGGCGGTGAACTATCGCGGCTACGGCGACTCGCATGGCGATCCGGCCGAAGAACACTTCGTCGAAGATGGCCGCATGCTGTACGACTGGCTGAGCGAACGCCATCACATCGATCCGAAACGCATCGCCGTGGTTGGCCGCAGCCTCGGTTCCGGCGTGGCGGTGCAGGTGGCGATGGAGCGCGACGCCAACTCCATCGTGCTGATTACGCCTTACGATTCCATCCTGGCCATCGCCAAGCGCAAGTTCAGGACGCTGCCGATCGACTATGTGCTGCGGCATAAATTCGAGTCGGTGAAGTACGCCGCGCAAATCAAGGCGCCGACCTACGTGTTGCGGGCGGCGGTGGACGACATCGTGCCGCACTCGCACACCGACCTGCTGGTGCAGCAACTGGGAACGCTGCATGCGGACGAAATCATTCCCGATTCGGACCACATCAACATTCCCTATCTGGAGTCGACGCAGGAGCGCATCGCCAACTTCCTGTCGAGCCGTTTCAATGCTTAGCGCCGGCCAGCTGGTGGTGCAGGCGGCGCAAGCCTAGCCACACGCCGCCGATCACCAGCGGCACGGCGATGCCGGTCATCAGGTCCGGATTCACCGGCACGCTGCCGGCCTTCATCGCCTTGCCGACGTAGCCGACCAGTCCCAGCGTGTAGTAGGAAATCGCCGCCACCGACAGGCCTTCGACCGCCTGTTGCAGGCGCAGTTGCTGCGCGGCGCGCGCGTCCAGCGATTGCAGGATGCGGCGATTCTGCTTTTCCTGTTCGATGCCGACGCGCGAACGCAGCAGGTCGTTGCTGCGGGCGATGCGCTGTGCCAGCGTTTCCTGGCGCTGCGCCACCGAGACGCAGGTGTTCATCGCCGGCGCCAGGCGGCGGCCCATGAATTCCGCCAGCGTCGGCGTGCCTTCGATCCGCACTTCGCGCAGTTCCTGGATGCGCGACTGCACCAGGTTGAAATACGCCTGCGAGGCGGCGAAGCGGTAGCTGTTGTTGACCGAGATTTTCTCCACGCGCGCGGCGAGGGCGGTAATCTGGTTCAGCAGGTCCTGGTCTTCATTGCCTTCTTCCTTGACCAGCTTTGCGGTCAGTGTCGCCAGCTCGCTTTCGATGCTGTTCAGGTCAGGCTGCGTGGCTTCGGCTTGCGGAAGACCGAGCAACGCCATCATGCGATAGGTTTCGATTTCCAGCAGTCGCCCCACCAGGCGGCCGGGCTGGAATTCGCGCAGGCGCTGGTCGCGCACCACGAAGCGGCTGAAGCCATCCGGCTGGATCAGGAAGTCGGTCCACACTTCGGCGTTGCCGCCGGCGCTGCTGCCCACCAGCGACTTGCCCTGGAACAGATCGCTGATGCCGGCGGCGAAGGAGGCGTCGTCCGCCTCGGCCTTGCACAGCAGGACGTGGGCGGCGACGATGATCTTGCCGTGCAGGCCGGCCAGCCATTCCTGCGGCACGTGCTGCAATGGCATGCGGTCGAACGAGGCGCGGCAATCCAGGCCTGGCTCGCCGCGTTCGACGAAGGTATAGGTGGCAAATTCGGTGTGGCATTCCCACTTCAGGCGGAAGCGACCGAAGTCATGGAAGAAGTAGCGCGCCTGCGGATGCGGCGTCGCCACGCCGTAGTGCACGCACAGCTGCTCCAGAATCTGATGCTGGCTGCTGCGGTGGTTCTGGCGCGACGGCTGGTCCTGTTGCAGGTACAGCGCGAAGTGGGTCAGGCTTTCCGGCGCTTGCAGTTGCAGGAAAGGGCGCGAGTGGATCTCCGCGGACAGCGGGACGCGCATCGGGTGATTCAGCTTGGCGAAATCGGCGTTGGCGCGATAGGCGAGCGACATGAACTTCCTTAAAAAACTATGTGTGAGGTAGCGCGTTGGCGCAAGGGGAACCCTGCATGTGGCAGGCGAGATTGGCGAACGTGACGGCGGCGATTTCGCGCATCGCTTCTATTGTGAAGAAGCCCTGGTGCCCGGTCACCAGTACGTTCGGGAAGGTCATCAGGCGCTGGAACACGTCGTCAGCGATGATGTCGCTGGAGTGGTCCTGGAAAAACAGGGTGCTTTCCTGTTCGTAGACATCGATGGCGAGCGCGCCCAGTTGGCCGCTCTTGAGCGCATCGATGACGGCGGCGGTGTCGATCAAGCCGCCGCGCGAGGTGTTGACCAGCATGGCGCCGCGCTTCATGCGCGCCAGGCTGTCGCTGTTGATCATGTGGCGCGTGGCCTCCAGCAGCGGGCAATGCAGCGAGACGATGTCCGACTGCGCCAGCACCGCTTCGAGGCTGGCGCGTTCGGCCACGCCGTCCAGCTGCGGCGTTGGCGCCGGATCGCTGACCAGCACCTTGCAGCCCATGCCATGGAAGATGCGCGCCGCACAGGCGCCGATCTGGCCGGCGCCGACGATGCCGACCGTCTTGCCGTGCAGCGTCATGCCGAGCAGGCCATCCAGCGCGAAATTGCCTTCGCGGACGCGCACATAGGCGCGGTGGGTGCGGCGGTTCAGCGTCATCACCAGCGCCAGCGCATGTTCGGCCACGGCCTGCGGCGCATAGGCTGGCACGCGCGCCATGAACAGGCCGAGACGCGCGCCGGCTTGCAGGTCGACGTTGTTAAAGCCGGCGCAGCGCAGCAGCACGGCGCGCACGCCCAGCGCGTGCAGCGCTTCCAGCACCGGCGCGTCGAGAATGTCGTTGACGAAGACGCAGACGGCGGCGCAGTCCTGCGCCAGCGGCACGGTGTCGAGTTCCAGCCGGTCGGAGAAGTATGAGGCCTCCACGCCCGGCAGCGCGGCGCGCGCTTCGTCGAGGAAGCGGCGGTCGTAGGGCTGCGCGCTGTAGACGGCGATTTTCATAAATCAGGCACCCATAAAAGCAGATCGGTGACGCCGAAATCGGCGCCGGCTTGCGTCAGCAGCGTGCTGGCCTGGCCGCGATGGTGGGTCTGGTGGTTGAAGAAGTGCAGCAGCACCAGGCCGAACTCCTTGCGATACACGTCGCCGCGCGTGCTGCGGTACTCGAAAGTGTGCGCCAGGTCGGCCGCCGTCAGTTGCGGAGTGAAGGCGCTGATGATGGCGTCCAGTTTTTCGCGGTAGGCGCGCAGCGGCGGCAGCCGGTCGCCAAAGGAGTGTGTCAGGCCGCTTGGTGGCGGCAGCTCTTGCGTCGCTTGCAGCGCCGGGAAGGCGGCGGGATGGGTGCTGAATCGCTTGAGCCAGATGGTATCGCCGGCCAGCAGGTGATTCAGCGTGCCGGCCAGCGAGCCGAAGAAGGCCTTGCGGTCGGCCGTCAGCTCTCCCGCCGGCAGCTGGGCCGCGGCGTCGTAGAGCTTTCGGTTCATGTCGGCGTTGTACCGGGAAAGCAGGATGAAGTGCTCAACCACGCTCATTCGGCAACGCGTCTGGATTCGATTTGAGGAAGATCTGGTCATTCAGGCTGGACAGCATCAGATCGCGCTCGGCGTCGTTCAGCTGCTCGCCGCCGTCGCGCTCCGGCTCCAGCGTGGAGATCAGGTCGCGCGACATCGATTTGCCGTGCGGCGTGGTGACGTCTTCCTGCAATTTGCCCAGCGTGTATTTCAGCACGCGCGAGGTCTGGCTGGCCTGCATCTCCATCGAGGCCTTGATCAGCACACCCTTGTCGTAAGCGATGTTGGTGCTGCTGCTGGCGGAATCGTCGATGGTCACATACTTGTAGTTCTGCGAATTCGGCGACAGGTCCAGCGCCAGGCGCGCGTCCGCCTTCACCGGCGCGTGGTAGTGCGCCTTCAGGTGCGACTGCTGCTGTTGCGAGATGCCGCGGTCCAGCTGCGAATGGCCGGTAATGGTGGTCTTCTGCGACAGCTCGTAGGCAAAGGTATCCTTTTCCGTCACGCGCGCCGGATTGGACGACACTTCCGCCTGCGAGAACGAGGCGTTGAAGTCGGCCAGGCCGGTGGTCAGCGCGCGATCCTGTTTGGTCAGCGCGATGCTGTTCGGGGCGGCCGCCGGCGGCGTTCCATAGTCCGCGTTCATGCCGGTGAAGGCGTCCTTGAACATCTTGATCATGGTGGCGTTGCCCTGGCCGCGCATGCCCGCTTCGTCCACCTGCTTCAAATAGTTGTTGAGGGCCTTGGCCTGCTGCTCCTTGCTGCCCCAGCTTGCCGGCTGGCTCAGGTCCACGCCGATTTTGGCGCTGCCGGCGGGACCGGCAAAGCTCACCGTGCGCTGCCCGGCGTCGGCGTGGAATTCCAGCCGCTGCGTTTCCTTCGGATTGATCTTGATCTCGCCTTTCAGATCCACCGATGACAGCACGTTGCTGTCGAACTGCGTCAGGCCTTCGAGATCCACGCGCGGCGGGTCTTCGGTCAGGCCGTCGATCGACTTCTGGAAGGCTTCGGACAATTTGCCGAGCGCCTTGCGTTCCACCTCCGTCAGTTCGCCATCGGCATGCGCCTCCACGGCGATGCTGTTTTCGCCGGCGTCCAGCTTCAGTTCCACTTTCACGCCGCTGCGGGTGGTAATGGTCAGGGCGATCTGGTTGTCGCCCATGCCGTGCTGCGACACCTGCGATGGCGACACCAGCATGTCGTAGGTATTGGCTTGCACGCCGCTAGGGGCCTGCTGCACGGTTTGCGAAAAATTCTGGCCGTCGTAGGCGACTTGCTTCAGCAGCTCGCCGCCCAGCCCTTTCAGGCGGCCGGAGACGGCGGCGTTGTTGAAGTTCTGCGCCATCAGCGTGGCCGAGGTGCTGCGGGTGCGGTTTTCCCACACCAGCGCCTTCTGGCCCGAGGCGTCGTTGGCGCCCGCGCCGAGCGATACTACGGTGGATGAGCCGTTGCCTGCGGTGCTGATGGCGCCGGGTGTGGACGTGTAGTTACCGCCAACCGCCTGGGTAGAGGTGGATGCGGTAGTCCGGTTCAGGGAGGTGATGGTTGTCATAGCCTCATTATAGGCCGGTCGCGGCGTCGGTCAACAACCTCGCGGCGCCATGATTCCGGCGCTTACGCCGCGCGGTGCTGCGGTTGCGGACGTTGCTGGTCCGGCGTGTAGGGGCTGGCCTGCAGTTCGTGCAGGGCGTCGAAGGTGATGAACTGGCGCGGGCGCACGACGTCCTTGCCGTAAGGGGCGACGGAGACGGTCCAGAGGCCGGTGTCGGCGGCGGCGCGCAATGCCGGCACGTCGGTGTCGATGGCGATGGCGTCCTGCGGCGCCACGCCCATGGCGTGCAGCGCGTGCGCGTAAGGGCCGGTGCCGGCCGGGCCGCTGAAAGCGACGCCGCCCGCGACCACCGTGAAGACGCTGTTGACGTCCGCGCCGAACTGGCTTTCCAGCAGCGCGGCGGTGGCCGGCGCCGGCAGGTCGGTCAGGATGCAGATTTTGCAGCCGGCGGCGGTGGCGTCTTCAATCAGCGCCAGCGCGGCCGATTGGGCCTTCGGCGGCTGCGCCAGGATGGCCTGGTGGAACTGGCGATGCTTGTCTTCGAATAGCTCGGCCACGCGCTGCTTGTCGCGCGACAGTGGCGGCACGGCGACGGCGGAACCGATGGCGCGGGCGTATCCGTGGGTGGCGGCGGCGGCGCGCAGCACCGGCAGGGTCCAGCGGATCGACAGCCCGGCATTGTCAAACGCCGCGTTGCAGGCTGCCAGATGCAGCGCCTCGGTATCGAATAGCACGCCGTCCAGGCCCAGGAAGATCACGTCTATGCTCATGTCATTCTCGCTCAACGATGTCAGATAAGTATCAATATTAGAGGTAGAATGAACAAAAGAAAAATTAAACATTTTGGATAATCGATAAGGAATACTTATGTATCACACCAGTTTTCGCCAACTGCAGTCGCTGGTGCTGGTCGCGCGCCACGAGAGCATTTCGCGCGCGGCGGACGCCATGCACCTGACGCAGCCGGCGGTGTCGCTGCAGATCCGCACGCTGGAGGAAATCGCCGGCATCGCGCTCACGCGCAAGGTCGGGCGCAATATCCAGCTGACGGCGGCGGGCGAGGTGATGGCCGAATTCTCCGAGCGCATCCTGCGCCTGTGGGAGCAGGCCACCGACGAACTGGCGGCGCTGCAAGGCGTCACGTCCGGCACGCTGCGTATCGGCGCGGTGACCACGGCGGAGCACTTGCTGCCGCCGTTGCTGGTGCCGTTCACGCTGAAGCGGCCGGACGTGCGGCTCAAGCTCCAGGTGGGCAACCGTACGGAGATCATCAACATGCTGGCGCGGCACGAGATCGAGCTGGCCATCATGGGTACGCCGCCGCGCGAGCTGCGCACCAACGCGGCCCGCTTCGCGCGGCATCCGATGGCCTTCGTCGCCAGTCCCAGGCACCCGTTGATGAAGAAGAAAAAGATCACGCTCAACGACGTGATGGCGGCCAACCTGCTGGTGCGCGAGCGCGGTTCCGGCACGCGCACGGCGGTGGAAAAGCTGCTGCGCGACGAGGGGCATGCGGCGGAATTCGGCTCCGAGGTATCGAGCAACGAGGCGATCAAGCGCATGGTGTCGGCCGGCCTGGGTGTCGGCTTCCTGTCGGAACACGCTTGCGCGCTGGAGTTCAAGGCCGGCCTGCTGGCCATCCTGCCGCTGAAGCACGAAGTGGAAGCGGACTGGCAGATCATGCACCTGACCGACCAGCCGATCCCCAAGGTGGCGGCGTCGTTCCAGGACTTCGTGATCGAAAACGGGCAGGACCTGGTGCGGCGCGAGCTGGAAAGCTCGTACAGGTGAAACCACCAATACAGTGGCGGCAAGTGTTTGCGAAAGTGTACTGGTCGCAACCAATACACTTTCCCGTACAATGCAAGCACACCTAACCAACGGATACTGTCATGTCACCCGAACTGCTGCTGTCGCTGTGCGCGTTTGCCGCCGTCAGCTCCATCACCCCCGGACCGAACAACACCATGATGCTGGCGTCGGGCCTGAACTACGGCTTCAAGCGCTCGCTGCCGCATCTGCTGGGCATCTGCTGCGGCTTTTCCTTCATGATGTTTGCCACAGGACTGGGCCTGCATGCGGTGTTCGAGCGCGTGCCGATGCTGCAGACCATCCTCAAGTACGGCGGCGCGCTCTACCTGTTATGGCTGGCGTGGAAGCTGGCGCACGCGGCGCCGATGAGCGGCGAGCAGGCCTCGCTGTCCAAGCCGATGGGCTTCTGGGGCGCGGCGGCCTTCCAGTGGATTAATCCGAAAGCGTGGGTGATGATCCTGAGCGCGTTGACCACTTATCTGCCGCATGGCTTCGAGGTGCACGATGTGCTGGTGCCGGCCGGCGTGTTCTGGGTGGTCGGTATTTTCTGCGTCGGTTCCTGGGTGGTGTTTGGCGTGGCGATGCGCCGCGTGTTGCAGGATCCGCGCTCGGTGCGCATCTTCAACCTGGTGATGGCGCTGGCGCTGGTGGCCACCCTGTATCCGCTGCTGGCCTGATACCATAGCGCTTTACCGGATATTGAAGGAATGCCCATGTATCGTCGTATCGCGCTGGCGCTGAGCGCCTCGCTGCTGGCCGCCGCCGCTGGCGCTGCCACCTTGCCGTCCCACCTGATGCTGCCGGAGCCGGAGCGCGCCGCGCGCGGCTACGTGGAGAGCTGGGTGTTGAATATCGAGCTGACCGGGGATGAACTGAGCGGCATGGAACCATGCCGCAAGATCCTCGCCGAGCGCGGCTTCGCGCCGGCGTTGTCGAAGACCGCCAATTCGGCGTCGCCGGCGCTGCACTTCAAGATCGCCGGCCACAAGGACTACGCGCAGGCCAGCACGGAAGCGGACGACACGCTGGCCGCGCTGCAGCAGGCCAGGTGCTCCGGCACGCTGGGTTGGACCGTCACCAACAAGACACGCCGTCCTTAATGCCGGGACTGCGGCAGCCGCAGCGCATGCAGGCGGCTGCGGATGTCGTCCAGGTCGGCGGATTGCGCGGCCTGCTGCGCCACCAGATAGCCGCGCGCGAACTGGGTCGCGGCGGCCGCTTGCGGATGCCGCAGCGCCAGTTCCCGCAGCAGCTCCGCAGCCACCACCAGATCGTTATGCTGGCCCAGTTCTTCCTGCACCGCCGCCAGCGTTTTCAGATAGGCGCGCGTGCCCTTGCGGCGATACAGCGCATGGAAGAACTCCAGCGCATAACGACCGCGCTTGGCGGCGATGCGCGTGCGGTGGGCGCTGGCCGGATCGTCGTCGCTCATGCGCCGGGCGCGCTTGAGCAGCGATTTGTGCTGATGGCGCAAGGTCTGGCGTGAAAAGTCCGCGGCCGCGCCGTTCAGCAGCGGCGCGGTTTGCAGCATCCACGCGCCGAGCGTCAGCATCAGTCTGGTGTAGCGCGGCGACAGCACGGCCTGCGCCGCCGCGCTGCGCCGGGCGTGCGCGGTATCGAGCGCCAGCGCCTGCAATTCCATCATGGCATTGCCGTCGCCCGGCTGCGCTGCCACGCGCGACAGCGTGGACGACACCAGCACGTCCCAGTCGCGCGCCGCGCCCAGTTGCTCGCCCAGCCAGCGGACATCTTCCAGCAACGCGGGCGGGCAGGGCGCCACCGGCTCAAACAGCTTCAGGGCCGAACGCAGCCGGCGCACGCCGACGCGCATCTGGTGCAGCGTTTCCGGATCGCTGCCTTCCACCACTGCCACCTCGTTGCGCTGGATCTGCTCCAGGCAGTTGCCGAGCACGGCCGGGAAGGCCGCGGCCAGGCTGGCGTCGGCGTCCAGAGCCAGCGCTTGCGCGCGGAACGGCGCGTGGCCGGTTTCGCGCACCAGCAGGTAGCCGCGCTGGGCCTTGTTGATGTTGCTGAGGCGCAGCGGCAGATCGTCCAGCAACTGCAAGGCGAACGTGTAGAGGCCGGCCGGATCGCCGTCCTTCAGCTCCAGCTCGATTTCATTGACGGCCAGCTGCCGGCCCTGGCGCTCGATATGGCCGATATCCAGCGCCACTTCGATGCGGTTGCCTTCGCTTTCCAGTTCCCACAGGTGACGCTGGACGTCGACCAGGAACAGCGGCTCCAGCCCTTCCTTGAGGTTGGCAGCGGCCAGCAGCGACAGCCAGTGCTCATCGTCGCCGATCAGCTTGCGCAGCTTGCCGAGCCGCGGCCAGGCGCGGTCGACCGGGCCTTCCCATTCGTTGCGGCTGTGCAGGCCGCTTTGCACGCTGCCGCCGGCCTTCATGGTCTGGATCCACTCGCCATCGACCTTGCGCACGCGCAGGCCGGCGCCATGGCGCAGCAGGTGCAGGTCCGGCGTATCGAAGTAGCGGGCGGCCAGGTGCTGCACGCGCGCCGGTTCGCCCAGCAGCGGGTGGCGCAGCACGTGCTCGTTGTGTTCGGGCGGCAGCAGGAGTTTGAGTTCGACTTCCATCGCGTCAGTGTAGGGAAAAGCCGCGCCGCGCGGCGCACGGTGTCATGCGCGGCGCGGCAGGGTGGTCAGAAGTTGCGCCCAGGCAGGCGTGGCGGCGCGCCAGAAGCCATCGATTGTTTCCGCCTGTATATCCAGGCCGAGGAAGCGGGCGGCCGGCAGCATCGCCTCGCGCAGCAGCACCTGCGGATCGGCGCCGGTGTCGAAAGCGCGCGCGCCGGTCTGCTTGGACATCTTGTCGCCGGCCTCGTTGACCACCACCGGCACATGCAGATAGCTGGGCCGCGGCAGGCCCAGCACCTGTTGCAGGTAGAGCTGGCGCGGCGTCGAATCGAGCAGGTCGGCGCCGCGCACGATATCGGTGATGGCCTGCGCGCCGTCATCGACCACCACGGCCAACTGATACGCCCAGTAACCGTCGGCGCGGCGGATGATGAAATCGCCGACCTCGTCGGTCAGGTCCTGGCTGTAGCGGCCGGCCCAGCGGTCCTCGAACGACAGCACGCAATGCGGCTGCTGCGGCACTTTCACGCGCAGCGCGCGCGCCACCTTGCCGGGCGCCAGGCCATGGCGGCAGGTGCCGGGATAGACCAGGTTGAGCAGTTGGCGGCCGCTGAGGTTGACTTGCGAATCGGCGATCTCGCGGCGCGTGCAGCCGCAGGGATAGACCAGCCCGCCCAGTTGCGCCAGTGCCTGCTCGTACAGCGCATAGCGCCGGGTTTGCCAGGTGACCTCGCCATCCCAACGCATGCCGCAGCGCAGGAGCGAGGCCAGGATGTGCTGGTCGGCGCCGTCCACATTGCGGGCGCCGTCGACGTCCTCGATGCGCACCAGCCACTGGCCGTGATGGGCCCTGGCGTCGAGATAGCTGGCCATGGCGGCCACCAGCGAGCCGAAGTGCAGAGGACCGGTGGGCGAGGGCGCAAAGCGGCCGATGTAAGGAGTGCGTGCAGTCATGCGCGTCATTTTAACGCGGCGGCGCGGCGCCTGGCGGGCGGGCGCGGCAAATCGCATACAATGTGCGCGCGGAAAAACCGCACCGACCACTTACCAACGGACATCACAACAATGAAGACATCCCTCGCCGTCACCGCGCTGGCCATGAGCCTGGCGCTGGCATTCCCGGCCCAGGCAGACGCCGGCAAAACCTCAGTCGTGCAAGAGGCGCCGTTGCGCGCGCATCTCCAGTTCCTCTCCAGCGATCTGCTTGAAGGGCGCGGCACCGGCCAGCGCGGCGGCGACCTGACGGTGGCCTATCTGGAAGCGCAGGCGCTGGCGCTGGGCCTCAAGCCGGGCAACGGCGACAGCTACCGCCAATCGGTACAGATCGCCGGCGTGAAAACGCTGCCGGCCGACAGCACGCTGAAGCTGCAAGCGGGCGGCAAGGCGCTCGACATCACCTTTGGCAAGGACTGGGTCTACTCGCCGGGCGACGCCACGGCTGCGCACAGCTTCGACGCCGGCCTGGTGTTCGTTGGCTACGGCATCACCGCGCCGGACGAGCAGTGGAACGACTACAAGGGGGCCGACCTGAAGGGCAAGATCCTGGTGATGATGGTCAACGACCCGCAGCCGACGGCCGAGCAGCCGGCCCGCTTCAACGGCAAAGGCCTGACCTACTACGGTCGCTGGACCTACAAATTCGAAGAAGCGCAGCGCCAGGGCGCGGCTGGCGTGCTGCTGATCCACACCACGCCGTCGGCCTCGTATGGCTGGAGCGTGATCCAGAACAGCTGGTCGGGCGTGGAGCGCTTCCAGCTGGCGGCCGGCACGCTGGGCACGCCGCTGCAAGGCTGGCTGACGGAAGACACGGCGCGCGCGCTGTGCGCCGCCGCCGGCCAGGATCTCGACACGCTGCGCGCGGCGGCCGAGCGGAAAGACTTCAAACCGGTCGCCTTGTCCGCCAGGCTGAACGGCGACATGAAAGCGGCGGTGCGCAAGGTCGAGCAATTCAACGTCGCGGCCGTGGTGCCGGGCACGGACCCCAAGCTCAAAGAAGAAGTCGTCATCTACAGCGCGCACTGGGACCACCTTGGCAAGCAGGGTGACAGCGGAGATACGATCTTCAACGGCGCGGTGGATAACGCTTCGGGCAGCGCAGCCTTGCTGGCGATGGCGGCCGAAGCCCGGCGCGTACCGGCCAAGCGCAGCCAGATGTTCCTGTGGGTCGCGGCCGAAGAGCAGGGCCTGCTGGGCAGCAGCGCCTACGCCGAAGCGCCGTTGTGGCCGTTAAAGAAAACCGCCGCCAACCTCAATCTGGACAGCCTCAACTTCATCGGCGCCACGCGCGACATCGGCGCGCAAGGCAGCGAGCGCACCGAGCTGGGCAAGCTGGCCGAAACGGCGGCCAGGCAGATGGGCATGCAGATCGCGGCGGCCAAGCCGGACCTGGCGGGCGGCTACTTCCGCAGCGACCACTTCAGCTTCGCCAAGAACGGCGTGCCGGCGTTCTCGATCACCTCGGGGCGCGACTACCTCAAGGACCCGGCCGGCGCGAAAGCCAAATCAGAAGCCTACGGCAAGCGCTACCACCAGGTCAGCGACGAATACGACGCGGGCTGGGACCTGTCGGGCATGGTGCAGACGGCGCAATACACGCTCAACCTGGGCCGCCTGATCGCCGACGGCGCCAAGCTGCCCGAATGGAAAGCCGGCGACGCCTTCGCCGTCCCGCGCAACTAAAACAAACTCGGGTCAGGTCTGACATTCGCACACGGGCTCAACTGCGTAGCAGTTGAGCCCGTGTGCGAATGTCAGACCTGACCCCGGGGTTATTCGGTGGCGAAGAGGCAGAGGGCGAGCAGCGGGAAGCAGAGGCCGGCCCAGAGCACGCCGGTCCAGCCGTGGGCCGCGAACATCCAGCCGCCCAGCGACGAGCCGAGCGCGCCGCCCATGAAGAAGAGTGCCATGTAGAGGCCGTTCAGGCGGCTGCGGATTTCGGCCGGCAGCGCGAAGATCGCCCGCTGCCCCGTCACCAGGTTGGCCGAGACGCCCATGTCGAGCAGGATCGAGGACAGCACCAGCACGCCCAGGTTGACCAGCGGCGTGCTGTCGATCATCAGCGGCAGCGCGAACGCCAGCGCACCGAGCGCCAGCGCGATCAGCGTGGTCGAGCGGCTTTTGCCCTGGTCGGCGCGGTGGCCGGCGATCGGCGACGCGATCGCACCGGCCACGCCGACCAGCGCGAAGATCGCCACGCCGGTCTGGCTGATCTGGAAGTGCGGCCCGGTCAGCTCCAGCGAGACGCAGGTCCAGAACAGGCTGAAGGCGCCGAACATGCAGGCCTGGTAGGCCGCGCGCCGGCGCAGCACCGGCGTGGTTTTCAGCAGGCGCCACATCGATCCCAGCAGTGCGAAGTAGTGCATGCCGCCGTGCGGCTGGCGCTGCGGCAGCCGGGCGCGCAGCAGCAGCGCCAGCCCCGCCGTGGCCACCGCCGAGAGCACGAAGATCGCGTGCCAGCCCAGCACGTCCGTGACCACGCTGGCCACCGGGCGCGCCAGCATGATGCCCATCAGCAGGCCGCTCATGACCTTGCCCACGGTTTTGCCGCGCCGGTCCGGATGCGACAGGTGGGCGGCAAACGGGACGACGATCTGCGCCGCCACCGAGCCGAGGCCGATGCACAGCGAGGCCAGCAGGAACAGCGCGGCGCTGCTGGTGACCGAGGCCGCCAGCAAGGCCAGCGCGGTGACGATCAGCGCGCTGACGATGAGGCGGCGGTTTTCCAGCAGGTCGCCCAGCGGCACGATGAACAGCAGGCCGAGGCAGTAGCCGATCTGCGTCAGCGTGACGATCAGGCCGGCGGCGCCGGGATCGAGGCCGGTGGCGCGGCTGATCGGGCCGATCAGCGTTTGCGCATAGTACAGGTTGGCGACGATCAGGCCGGTCGCGATGGCAAACAGCCAGACCATGCCGGGAGACAGGTCTGGATGGGCGTGGGGCTGGCTCACGTCAGGCTCCGGAAATTTTACAAGGCCGGTATTCTAACGGCCCCGGCAATTTGCTGCTGGGCGCGCGCCACGTGTTACAGCCCGGCCTGCGCGCGCGCCAGCGATTGGCGCACTTCGGCGGTGATTTCGTAGGAGCGCAGCCGTTGCGCGTGGTCGTAGATCTGCGAGGTGATCATCAGCTCGTTGGCGCCGGTGCGGGCGATGAAGTCCTGGATCTGCCCGCTGACCGTGGCCGCCGCGCCGATGGCGGTGCAGGACAGCACCGAGTCCAGCATCGCCCGTTCGGGCAGGCCCAGCGTGTCGAGGTAGCCGGCCTTCGGCGGCGGCAGCTGCGACGGCCGACCGGTGCGCAGGTTGACGAAGGCTTGCTGCATCGACGTGGCGCGGAAGTGCGCCTCTTCGTCGGTGTCGGCGGCAAACACGTTGAAGCCGAGCATGACGTAGGGCTTGGCCAACTGCGCCGACGGCTGGAAGTTGGCGCGGTACAGCGACAGCGCCTGCTGCATCATCTGCGGCGCGAAGTGCGAGGCGAAGGCGAACGGCAGGCCGAGGTGCGCGGCCAGCTGCGCGCCGAAGGTGCTGGAGCCGAGTATCCACAGCGGCACCTTGGCGCCCTTGCCGGGCACGGCCAGCACGCGCTGGCGCGGGGTGTCCGACATATAGTCCTGCAGTTCCAGCACGTCTTGCGGGAAGGCGTCGGCGTCGCTTTCGAGGTTGCGGCGCAAGGCGCGCGCGGTGGTCTGGTCGGAGCCGGGCGCGCGGCCCAGGCCGAGGTCGATACGGCCGGGATACAGCGCTTCCAGCGTGCCGAACTGTTCGGCGATGACCAGCGGCGCGTGGTTCGGCAGCATGATGCCGCCGGCGCCGACGCGGATGGTGCGGGTGCCGCCGGCCACGTGCGCCATCACCACCGCGGTGGCGGCGCTGGCGATGCCGGGCATGCCGTGGTGTTCGGCCAGCCAGTAGCGGTTGTAGCCCCAGCGTTCGCCGTGCTGGGCCAGGTCCAGCGTGTGGCGGAACGAGGCCGAGGGATTGCTGCCTTCGGCGATGGGGGACAGGTCGAGTATCGAGAATGGAATCATGGGTGGTTAATCTCTCTGGTGATTGCAAACCCATTGAAAGCGTGTGGGTATATGTCTTTCTAAATGGATAGGCAAGCATACACACATTGCGCCAAGCTTGCAGGCGAGGCCCGGGGCTGCCCGATGATAAATAGATTAAAGTTGGCGAGTTAATATTTTAACGCTGGAACTGTGATTAAAATATCCAGTAATTATCAAACTGCTCTCTGATAATGTCTTATTTCCCCGACGGTTGCTGGAAATAATATTTTCGCCGTGTGATTTTGATTTACGATTGGAAGCAATAAGGCGCTCGCCTTATTTCTCTTTTATTCCAATGTAAATATTAATTCGATGACACGCGCTATTCTATTCGCATTGATGCTGGCTTGCTGCCAGACGGTTTTTGCCGCCGGTCAGTTATACCGTGTGACCCACGAGGGGAAAACCAGTTATCTCTATGGCACGATTCACGTCGGCCGCGATGGCATGTATCCGCTGGACGCGGTGGCGTCGCGCGCGTTGCTCGATTCCAAGGCGCTGGTCATCGAGCTCGATATCCGCGAGGACAAGGCGTTCCAGCTGGCGCTGGCCCGCCATGCGCGATATCCGGACGGCGATGTGGTGCAGAATCACCTGACTCCCGCCACCTTGCAGAAAATGTCGCAGGCCCTGGCGCGTGCCGGTATTCCGCTGTCGTCGGTGCAACACTACAAGCCCTGGCTGATCGCCAATCTGCTGGTCGGCGCCGAACTGGACCGCAATGGCTATCAGCGCAGCCAGGCGGTGGAATACGCGCTGCTGGCCGCCGCGCAAAAGCAGGATAAGACGGTGCGTGAACTGGAAAGCGCGGATTATCAGCTGAGTTTGTTCGATAGCCTCGATGCGCGGCAGCAGGAGCAATATCTGCTGGAGAATCTGGCCGACCTGGACGATGGCGATTCGCTGAAAAAATCGCAGGCGCTGATCGAGGCCTGGCGCGCGGCCGATAAAACCGGCATTCACGCCGTCTGGCAGACAGCCACCACAGGCGACAGCATTTCCGCCGGCTTCATGAATCGCGTGCTACTGGGCAAGCGCAATCCGGAAATGGCGGCCAACATCGAGCGCATCATGCAGCAGGACCAGGTGGCGTTTGTCGGCGTCGGCCTGCTGCATCTGGTGGGCGATGACGGCTTGCCGCAGTTGCTCAAGCGGCGCGGCTATCAGGTCGAGCAGTTGTATTAATACGCGATAACCGTGCCGTTGCTGTAGCGCACGCGGTCGCCGGCTTTGTAGCTGGGCGCGGATTCCACCACCACCAGCTGGCTGCTGCCGTCGTCCATGCGCACGGTGACGCGGTAGACCTTGTCGGTCGGCGCGCCGGTGCTGCCGCCGGCCGCCGCCGCGCCCATCGCGCCCATGGCCGAGACGCCGACGTCCTGCCGCTGCATCTGGTCAATGGCTTGCACCACGCCGTAACCGGATTGCGCCTGCTGGGATGGCGTGTAGGCGCCGGTCATCGCGCCGGCGCGGCTGGCAGCGCTGCCGGTGCTGCCGGCCGAAGCGCCGCCGCCTGAGCCGGCCGAGCCGCTGGCGCCGCCCGAACTATTGCCCGAACTGCCGCTGGCATAAGCGCTGCCGCCGGGCGAGCCGTTGTTCATCCTGTCCGCGCAAGCCGTCAGTGCCAGCATGCACAGCGCCATCGTGCAAAGAGTCGTCTTCTTCATGTCTGCCTCCCTAAATATTCTCAGAGAGGCGCCTGGCCGCATCGTTCCCCGTGCCGCCGCCCCCATTGATGTACATCAATTGAAACATGCAAGCCTCACGCAATAATTGTCCGGTATCACTTTAAAGGACACCCATATGTTGACACGCGTGACAGATGCCATTATCGAAGAGCTAATAGATGCCACGTGCGGCGACACCCGCAGCCGGCATTTCTTCCTGCATGCGCTGCACGGCCTGGTACGGGTGGCCAAGGCCGAGCAGTTGCAGGAAATGCGGATGGACGTGGAGCTGGCGACCGGCGCGGTCAGTCAGCCCGGAAGACTGCGATAGCGATTCCAGAGAACCCACATGAAGCCGGCGGTGGCCATGGCCGCATAGCAATCGACCATCCAGTCCGACACGGCGCCGTGACGATACGGGAACATGCTCTGTACCAGTTCGTCGATGGCGCCCATGGCCGCGATGGTCAGCACCGCCTTGCCGGCGCGCTGCGACGGCGTGCCGCTGCCGCCGGTAAAGATCAGAAAGGTCAGGCCGGCATAGGCCAGCGAATGCAGGATGACGCCGGAGGCCACTGTGCCGATGTCCTGGCGCGCGCCCGGAATCGAGCCGACGATCAGTATCAGCACATACAGCGCAATGGCGGTCCAGTAGCGGAGGCGGGCGTGGGAGTCGGTCAGGAGGATTTGCTTGAGCATGAGGCAGACAATACCATGCACTGCAAACATTGGGGAGTGGTGCACCGGAGGACCGGTGCACCTTTTCTTCAGTCATGCCTATCGGTTGCATGTACCTAAGATGTGACCAGTATAAGTAGCGTTTGTGACGCTGTAATGACATTAAACAAAAAAAGCCCACTGACTTGAGCGGGCTTAAAACTATTTTCTTGGAGGAGAATAGTGGAGACAGGTGTAATTATGCTGCGTCGCCAGATATGTGTCTAATTGTTGTTTCAGATACCAGACATCAGGCTAGGGCATAACTGGCTTATTTGACCGGCACCGTGTAGTTCAGCGCCATGCGGCCGCCGTCGACGTACAAGGTCTGGCCGGTCATGTAGCTGGCGTCGTCGCTGGCCAGGAAGACGGCGATCGACGCCACTTCCTCCGGCTCGCCGCAGCGGCCCATCGGCGTGCGCGACAGGATGGTGTGGCGCGATTCCGGGCTCGACATCACCGCCTGCCTGGCCAGTTCGGTCAGGATGGTGCCGGGGCCGATGCCGTTCACGCGGATGCCGTGCTCGACCAGGTTGAGCGACATCACCTTGGTCAGCTGGTTGACGGCACCCTTGGACACGACGTACGGCACCTGGTTCGGAATGGCCAGCTCGGCGTTGACGCTGGACATATTGATGATCGCGCCGCCTTGCTGGCCGACCATCACGCGCGCCACCGCCTGGCCGCACAGGAACATCGACTTCAGGTTGATGCGCAGCACGCGGTCGAAATCCTCCTCGCTGACGTCGAGGAAGCTGGCGGCGTGGGTCACGCCGGCATTGTTGATCAGAATATCGATGCGGCCGAAGGCGGCGACGGTGGCGGCGACCATCGCGTCGACATCGGCCTTCTGGCTGACGTCGGCGGCGAAGAAGCGGGCGTTCGCGCCCAGCGCGGCGGCCGCTGTCGCGCCTTCCGGCTTGATGTCCACCAGCATGACTTTAGCGCCCTCGGCGATCATGCGCTGGGCGCAGGCCAGGCCGATGCCCTGGGTGGCGCCGGTGACGATGGCGACTTTGTTGTTCAGTTTCATGGAGTGTGCCCCGTGGTGGTGAGAGGGCAAATTTTAACAGCCCCTCCCGGGCGGGTTACAATAGAGGGTTTGCAATTTTCGATTAGGGAGCCGTCGTGACTTTTATCAACAAATTATCCGCCGCCTGGACGGCCAACGACTCCCTGCTGTGCGTCGGCCTGGACCCGGACCTGGCCAAGCTGCCGGCCCAGTTCCAGAACGATCCGCAGGGCATCTATCACTTCTGCCGCGAGATCATCGATGCGACCGCCGACCTGGCATGCTCGTTCAAGCCGCAGATCGCCTACTTCGCCGCGCTGCGCGCGGAGGACCAGTTGCAGCAGATCTGCGACTACGTGCGCGCCAACTACCCGCACATCCCGCTGATCCTCGACGCCAAGCGCGGCGACATCGGCGCCACCGCGCGCCAGTACGCGCGCGAAGCCTACGACCGCTACGGCGCGGACGCGGTGACGGTCAACCCGTACATGGGCTTCGACTCGGTCGAGCCGTACATGGAATGGAGCGAGCGCGGCGTCATCATCCTGTGCCGCACCTCGAACGCCGGCGGCTCCGACCTGCAATTCCTCGACGTCGGCGGCAAGCCGCTGTATCAGCACGTGGCCGGGCTGGTGGCGGAAAAATGGAATAGCAACGGCCAATGCGCGCTGGTGGTGGGCGCCACCTTCCCGGAAGAGCTGGCGCAGGTGCGCGCGATCGTCGGCGACATGCCGCTGCTGGTGCCGGGCATCGGCGCGCAAGGCGGCGACATCGCCGCCACCGTCAACTCGGGCCGCACGGCCAGCGGCACCGGCATGATGATCAACTCCTCGCGCGCGATCCTGTACGCGGCGCAGCAGCCGGGCGAAGATTTCGCCAGCGCCGCCCGTCGCGTCGCCGAAGAAACCCGCGACGCCATCAACCGCCACCGCTAAAACCGGGGCGGTCCTGCCCGACGGACAGCGGTTTTAGTTGGCGGGGGCGACTAGTTCGGCGTATTCGTACAGGTCGCCGAGGATCTGCTCGCTGCGCTCGTCCGCGCTTTGCTGCAGGTCGTCGATCTGCGCGAAGTAGTCGTCGATGGTGCGGGCGCCGCCGGCGCCTTCGTAGAGGCGCGCGGCGCGGTGCTGTTCCCAGTGCTCCAGCTCGGTTTCAGACAGGGTTTCCGGGAAATTGCGCGCGCGGTAGCGGAACAGCAGTTCGGCCAGGCGGCCGTCGCTGAACGCCGGCGAGGCCACCGCCAGCCGCGCCGGCGATTCGCGCCGCAGATTGTCCAGCAGGCGGCGGTCGTCCTTGCTGATGAAGCCGTTGTACAGGTCTTCGTCCACGTCCAGCGGCTCGCCCGGTGGCCGGTAGAATACTTCCTGCCAGATGGCGCCGAGGTCGCCGCCGGCTGCCGCGATCGCCGCGTGCGCCTTGCCCTGCTCGATGTCGATGCCCCATTTGGCCGCCATCGCCGGCGACAGCGTTTTCAGATTTGCCACCAGCATCGGCGACTTGTTCAGGTGCACGCTCTTGACCGGCAGCCGCGTCATGCCTTCCGGCAGCGCGTCGCTGCGCGTGAAGATGCGCGTGCGGATGGTGTCGGCGTCCAGCGTGAACAGCTCGCTCGGGTCGTAGGTGCAGTCCCAGACGATGACCTCGTTCTTGTTGGTTGGATGCGTGCCCAGCGGATAGACCAGCGCAATGCAGCCGCGCTCGGCCGGGAACATGCCGGACACGTGCAGGAACGGCTGGCGCAGATTGAGCGCCAGGTGCATGCCGATCTCGTCGGCCACGCGGTCTTTCTTGTGCAGCGCGAAGCAGAAGTCGAACAGCTTCGGCTGCTGTTGCTTGATCAGCCGCGCCAGCGCGATGGTGGCGCGCACGTCCGACAGCGCGTCGTGCGCGGCCTCGTGCAGCAGGCCGTTGGCCTTGGCCAGGTCTTCCAGCTTGAAGCTGGGCTTGCCGTCCGGTTTCAGCGGCCAGTTGATCCCTTCCGGCCGCAGCGCATAGGTCATGCGCACCACGTCCAGCAAGTCCCAGCGGCCGCAGCCGTTTTGCCATTCGCGCGCATACGGGTCGATCAGGTTGCGCCAAAACATGAAACGGGTGATTTCATCGTCGAAACGGATGGTGTTGTAGCCGACGCCGACCGTGCCCGGCTGCGAGAACGCCTGCTCGATCGTGGCGGCGAACTGGTGTTCCGCCACGCCCCATTCCAGGCATTGCTGCGGCGTGATGCCGGTGATCAGGCATGACTGCGGGTCCGGCAGGAAATCATTAGCAGGTTTGCAATAAAGCATGATCGGATCGCCGATCTCGTTGAGGTCGGCGTCGGTGCGGATCGCGGCAAATTGCGCCGGGCGGTCGCGGCGGGGAACGGCGCCAAAGGTTTCGTAGTCGTGCCAGAGAAAGGTCTGATTAGTCATAGGTGCTACAGAAATTTAAAAAACTGCCGATAATTTCAGCATGTTCAATGAGGAGCAATATTATGGCTACTCCCGTATCGCTTACTTCAAGCAACAATACTGGCGCCACGGCACAAGTGCAGGCCAAGGACGACAAGCCGCTTTCGCCGGCCGCGCGCGCCAAGGCGGAACTGAATGCCTCTATCGTACAGGCTTCCTTGTCGGTATCGATCAATTCGTCGAACGAGCCGATGTCGGTGGTGCTGAAAACCGCGCTGACCGGCATTAACGAGGCGCTCAAGAACGATTTCGGCGACAACGCCATCCAGAACGCCGCGTCGCAGGATAATACCCCGGAAGGCACGGCCGGCCGCATTGTATCCTTGTCGACCGCGTTTTTCGAAGCTTATAAGCAGCAGCATCCGGGCGAGGACGAGGGCGAGTTGCTGAACAAGTTCATGGATACCATCAAGGGCGGCGTCGAGCAGGGCTTCAAGGAGGCGCGCGAGGTGCTGGAAGGACTCAATGTGCTGAACGGCGAGCTGGCCAGCAATATCGACAAGACCTATGAGCTGGTGCAGAAGGGTTTTGATGACTTCCTGGCCGCCCAGCAGACGCGCATCAACGGCGCCAAAGACGGCGCCGAGGACGCCGCTGGCAAGGCCGAGAAGGCCGCCTGACGTCGCACCCGCGCAGGCGGGTGGCCATGCTGAGCAGCCATGCCGGCGTTCCATGGACTCCCGCCTGCGCGGGAGTGACGGTCAGACTGCGACCTGGTTGCGGCCGGCTTCCTTGGCGCGGTACAGCGCCGCGTCCGCTTCGGCGATCAAATCCTGTTCACTCTGCTGCGCCCGCAGCACCGCGACGCCGAACGAGGCCGTCATGTGCGGCAGTTCCCTGCGGCCATCGCTGAACACCTTGGCCTGGCGCATGCGCTCGCACAAACGCTCGGCCACCGACACCGCCACCTTGTCGCTGGTGTCCGGCAGCAACACCATCATTTCCTCGCCGCCGTAGCGCACCGCGAAGTCGGTCGGCCGCAGCGCGCCGCTGAGCACCTGCGCCGCCGCGCGCAAGGCTTCGTCGCCGGCCAGGTGGCCATGGGTGTCGTTGAATTGCTTGAAGTGGTCCAGGTCGATCATGATCAGCGCCAGCGGCGCGCTGGAGCCGTGCGCGGTGGCCACCATGGTCGGCAGCAAATCGTTGAGCCAGGCACGGTTGTAGAGCCCGGTCAGGCCGTCGATCATCGACAGCTGGCGGTAGAACTCGCCCAGCTTCTGGCGCCGGCGCAGTTGGGCGTTGGCGGCGCGGATGCGGAACGACAGCAGCCGCAGCAGGTTGCGCGCCAGCACATTCGATTCATCGATCAGCTGCCACACCAGGTCGGCCTCGACCACCAGCAGCTCGCTCTCCTCCAGCGCGGTAATGCTGGACAGATTGGTTTCCTCGTCCAGCACCGATTGCTCGCCGACGCTTTCGCCCGGCAGGATCTTGCTGACCGTGCCGTCGGCCATGCCGGTGCGCGTGTCGCTGGCCACCGACAGCGCGCCGCGCAGCAGCACGTACAGGCGCGCGCGGTTCGATTCGGTGACGGCTTCGCCGGCGTCCAGCAGCATAATGGGGCAGTTGGCCAGCAAGCGGGCCACGGCGGCATCGTCGTCGGAGTTGCGCAGCAGCTGCAAATCGCTGATCCGGTAGCTCGATGAGCCGAATGTACTGATCTGTTTCAAGGATGTCTCGCAGGATGCCAAAAGGCAATCAAAGTTCTTGAATTATCATATCCGAAAACGTTAGAGGCGTGGTTCAATAACGGCATTGCAACGAACTGGATACAACATGGCTTATACCGACGCGCTGGGCGTCGTGCACCAACCCGCGCCGAACGCGCGCATCGTTTCGCTGGTGCCGTCGATTACCGAGCTGCTGTGCGATCTTGGCCTGGCGGCGCAAGTCGTGGGGCGCACCGGCTTTTGCATCCATCCGTGGGACGTGGTGCAGGGCATTCCCAAGGTCGGCGGCACCAAGGACGTCAATCTCGACAAGATCCGCCAGCTGGCGCCGACCCACGTGGTGCTCAACATCGACGAAAACGAAAAGCCGACCGCCGACGCGCTGGCCGAATTCGTGCCCAACCTGGTCGTCACTCATCCGCTGCAGCCGCACGACAATGTCGCGCTGGCGCGGCTGATGGGCGGCGTGTTCGACCGCGAACCGCAGGCCGCCGCCTGGTGCGCCGAGTTCGAGGCCGAGTACGCGCTGCTGCGGGCCGCGCCCAAAGGGCCGCCGCAAACCATGTTGTATTGCGTGTGGCAGGACCCGTGGATGACGATTTCGCGCGACACCTACATCGCCCGCATGCTGGCCGAAATCGGCTGGAGCGTGCCCGAGCTGGGCGAGGCGCGTTACCCGGAGTTCCGCTGGTCGCGCGAGCTGATTGACGGCATCGATGGCGTGCTGCTGTCGAGCGAACCGTACCGGTTCACCGAGGCGCACGCGGATGTGCTGGAACGGCAGATCGGCAAGCCGGTGCTGCTGGTCGATGGGGAAATGATGTCGTGGTATGGCAGCCGTTCGCTGCAAGGCTTGAAATACTTGCGGGAACTGGCGCAGCGCTAGGCCGCGCCAGCCCCTGAGCGGGACTTACTCTGCTTCGCTGGCGACGACGGCGGCCGATGCGGCGGCAACCCCTTCCGCATGGCGCTTGTTGTCGTGCAGCTTGCCAACGGCGCTGTCGACGGCGCGTTTCAGCTTGTCGGTGGCGCCGCTGATCGCCTGGTGCAGCGTGGCAGCGTGATCGCTGACGGCAATCGGTTGCAGGCCGGTAACACGAGCTTCCATCAGGCAGCGGTTGTCGCCATCGGCCGATTTCTGGCCGAGGTTGTCGCTGAGATGGACTTCGACGCGGGTGATTTGTTCGCCGAAGCGGTGGAGGGCATTGCTCACGACCGACTGTACATGGTCGTCAAGGCCGGCATGATTAGTGATGGTTTTGTCGGTATTCACTTGGATTTGCATAGCTTGCTCCTGTTGTTTGACAGCGTAACCATATTACTCCTTGCAAGCTTAAGTGGGCGTTAATTGGCTCACTGTCGTGCGCAAACTTGATCTATCCGTTCATTCCACCGTTTTCAGAGCAGCGAGGCGGCGATGTTGATCGACAGGCCGAGAATCGCCAGGTTGTAGAAGAAACACAGCACCGATTGGCCCAGCACCACCTTGCGCAGGCGGCGCGTGCGCACCGTGACATCGGAGGTCTGCACCGCCACGCAGATGGTGAACGAGAAATACAGGAAGTCCCAGTAATTCGGCGCGAGGTCGCCGTCCGGGAAGCCGAGCGCCTTGTCGTCGCCGTCGTCCATGTAGTACAGGTGCGCGTAGTGCGAGCAAAACATGACGCCGACCATGAACCACGAGCCGATCAAGGTCAGCACGCTGAGCGTGAAGCGCAGCGCCAGCACGTCGTCCGGCAGCCCCTTGGTGCTGGCCAGTTGCGAGACGATGGCGGCCAGGCTGGCCAGCACCGCCAGCGACAGCACGGCCAGGATCACCGGTCCTTTCTCGTCCTGCCGGCAGGCGGCGCGCTTGATGTCGTGATGGTCGGCCCGCACCATCATCCTGACCATCGTTGCCAGGTACACCCAGACCACGATGTCCCAGCACGCCATCAGCCGCGTCATTGGCGGCCAGCCGTCAGGCAGCAGGGGCGCGGCGGCGGCGCCCAGCACGATCGCCAGGGTCAGGTGAGGGCGGCTGTGGATGAGGGCAGGCAGGCGCAGTGTCATTTTTTATCGTCGTGAGGGAAGCGGTCCATGCGCGACAGCACCGGGAACAGCACGGTCCACGCGCCGACCACGGCCAGCGTGGCGGCGCCGCCGAACAGGATCGCGCGCGTCAGTCCCAGCCAGCCGGCGGTGATGCCGGATTCGAACTCGCCCAGTTCATTGGAGGCGCCGATGAACACCGAGTTGACCGCGCTGACGCGGCCGCGGATTTCGTCCGGCGTTTCGTACTGCACCAGCAAGTGGCGCACATACACGCTGATCATGTCGCCGGCACCCATCAGGAACAGCACCACCAGCGCCACCACAAAGCTGGTGGTCGCGCCGAGGATGATGGTGCCGACCCCGAACAGCGCCACGCCGCCCAGCATCCACGCGCCGACGCGGCGGGTGATCGGGAAGAAGGCCAGCGCGATGGAGCACAGCGCCGCGCCGGCGCCCGGCATGGTGCGCAGCGCGCCCAGTCCGCTCGGGCCGATGTGCAGCACGTCGTGCGCCAGCGCCGGCAGCAACGCGGTGGCGCCGCCGAACAGCACCGCGAACAGGTCGAGCGAAATCGCGCCCAGCACCACCTTCTTGTTCCACACGAAGCGCAGGCCCTCGAGCACCGTGTGCCACGAGGCCGGGCCGCTGGCGCTGGCCTGCTTGACCGACTTCACCATGCACATCATGATTACCGCCAGCACCAGCAGCACCGAGGAAATCATATACACCGTTTTCGGCCCGGCCAGGTAGAACAGCCCGCCCAGCGTGGGGCCGACGATCACGGCGACGTGGAACGACGACGAACTCAGGGCCACCGCCTTGCTGAAGCTTTCCTGCGGCACCAGGTTGACCAGGATCGCTTGCGTGGCCGGGCCCATGAAGGCGCGCGCGCTGCCGTACACCACCAGCACGGCGAAGATCGGCCACACGGCCGGCAGGCCGGTGTAGGCGAACAGCAGCAGCATCAGGCCGCACAGCATCTGCGCGAACAGCGCGATGGCGATCAGGTTGCGGCGGTCGTAGCGGTCGGCGGCGTGGCCGGCGATCAGGATCAGCGCCAGGAACGGCAGGAACTGCGCCAGGCCGATCAGGCCCAGGTCGAACAGGTTGTGCGTCATCGAATAGACCTGCCAGCCGATGGCGACGTTTTGCATTTGCACGGCCAGCGTGGCCAGCGTGCGCGCGGAGAGATAGAGGGCGAAGTTGCGGTGACGCAGAACGCTGAAACCGTTGTGGGAAGGACTGTCTGACATTGGGTCTTTCGGGATGCGGAGCCCTGGGACTCTGCATCCCGAAGGGCCCCGGCGGGTGGATGCTGGTTACTGGTGGAGGTCGGCTTCGGTGGTGAAGGCGTCGGCGTAGAACTCTTCCTCCGGCAGCCCGCACCGGGCCACGAAGTCGGCCTTGGCCGATTCCACCATGACCGGCGCGCCGCAGGCGTACACCTGGTGGCCGGACAGGTCCGGCAGGTCTTCCATCACCGCCTGGTGCACATAGCCGGTGCGGCCGGCCCAGTGGTCTTCCGGTTGCAGGTTGGACAGCACCGGCACGTACTTGAAGTTCGGCAGTTGCTGCTCCCACGCGCGGCACAGCGCATCCATGTAAATGTCCTGCGGGCGGCGGCCGCCCCAGTACAGCGTCATCTGGCGCGACGAGCCCTGCGCGCGCAGGTGGTCGACAATCGCCTTGATCGGCGCGAAGCCGGTGCCCGAGGCCAGCAGCACCATCGGCTTGTCGCTGTCCTCGCGCACGAAGAAGGTGCCCATCGGCCCTTCGAAGCGCAGGATGTCGCGTTCCTTCATGGTGCTGAACACCTGGTCGGTGAACAGGCCGCCCGGCAGGTGGCGGATGTGCAGCGTCAGCGGCTGGTCCTGGTCCGGCGGCGAGGCCAGCGAATAGCTGCGGCGCTTGCCGTCCTTGAGCATGAATTCGATGTACTGGCCGGCGCGGAACTTCAGCGTTTCATTGGCCGGCAGTTGCAGCGTCATGATGATCACGTCCGACGCCACTTTTTCCATGGTGGCCACGCGCGACGGCATCTTGCGGATCGGATAGTCGTCGCTGCCGGCCACCTCGCGCGCCTCGATCACCAGGTCGCCCTGCGGCACGGCGCAACAGAACAGCGACACGCCGCGGGCGGCCTCGTCGGCTGGCAGCGCGCGTTCCTGGTGCGGCTTGTGTTTCACCTCGCCTTGCAGCACCTTGCCCTTGCACGAGCTGCAGGCGCCGTTTTTGCAGCCGTAGGGCAGGCCGACGCCGGCGCGCATGGCGGCCGCCAGGATGGTTTCGTCGTCCTCGCAGGCGAATTGGTGGCCGCTGGGCTGTACAGTTATTTGAAACGTCATACAATCTTTCAGATGAAAAACCTACATATTCAGAAATTCAAGCGGCCGCGCCTGCTGATCGTGGGCTGCGGCGACGTCGGCATGCGCCTGTTGCCGCTGCTGACGCCGTATTTCCGCGTGTTCGCCACCACCAGCCAGCAGGAACGCTGCGCCGAATTGCGTGCCGCCGGCGCCGTGCCGCTGGTCGCCGATCTGGACCGTCCGGCCAGCCTGCGCCGCCTGGCCGGGCTGGCGCCGTGGGTGGTCCACCTGGCGCCGCCGCCGGCCGAAGGCGTACTGGACAGCCGCACGCGCAATTTGACCGCCATTTTACCCGAGCAAGGGCGCTTGGTTTATGTCAGTACCACCGGCGTCTACGGCGATTGTGGCGGCGCCCTGTTCGACGAGAGCCGGCCGGTGGCGCCGCGCAACGCCCGCGCGCTGCGCCGGGTCGACGCCGAGTGCACGCTGCGGCGCTGGGCGCGCCGCAGCGGCGCCGCGCTGGCCATCCTGCGCGTGCCCGGCATCTACGGCGCCGACCGTCTGCCGATCAAGCGCTTGCAGCAGGGGACGCCCGCGCTGATCGAGGCCGACGACGTCTATACCAACCACATCCATGCCGACGACCTGGCCGCCATCATCGCCCGCGCGCTGTATCGTGCGCTGCCTAACCGTGTCTACCATGCGGTGGATGACAGCGATATGAAGATGGCGCAATATTTCGATGCGGTCGCCGACGCCTTCCAGCTGCCGCGCCCGCCGCGTTTGCCGCGTGCGCAATTGCAACAGGTAGTGACGCCGGCGCTGCTGTCGTTCATGTCGGAATCGCGGCGTTTGCGCAACGGCCGCATCAAGCGCGAGCTTGGCGTGCGCCTGCGTTACCCGACGGTGGCGGCGACATTGTTAAAATGTCGCCCTTAACCACAAGGACGCACCATGCCGAACATGACTTACGAAGAATACCTGGACGAAGTAACCACGCTGATCGTCGAGAAATACGATGTGGCCGACGAGGCCGCGATCAAGATGGTCGTGCAGGCGCAGGACGCCGAATTCTTTGTCCGGCACGATGAGGTGGCCAGCATGCGCAACCTCGACCAGGCGCACCAGGACGCCAAAACCATCTTCACCGCCGCGAGCAAGCCGAAGCGGTGATGTAAAGATAAGTAAAGCGGCGGCTTGCTTCAACTATCGCAAGTGAGCTGCCAGGTTTATGTGGAAAAATCACAAGGTGGGGCGTTTGATGCATATCAAACAATCCGCCGCATGGTAGGATATTGTTAGCATCTTTCACGAAGGAGCGCGCATGGTAGCGACATTGCAGCCAAGCAAGGAGCAAGTCCGCGCCTACATGCAGCAGCGGCAGCGCGAGTTTTGCCACCGCCCGCCTCCGGTCCCGGAAGAAATCCGCCGCCTGTTGGGCTGGCATTGCGGCGGTCACGACGCCGGGCCTTCCTCTTCCTCCACCCTGTTCCTCCCCGGAACCATCGCCCAATTGGCCACGCTGATGGCCGTCGAATGGTGCTTTCTGGCGGCCGGCGTCGGCCGCGCGAGCTGATCTTTACATACTTTGATACTTATTTTTACAACATAGATCGTCGCTAGCACACAATTTAGGGTTAGAATCTCACGAAATCTCACAGAAATTGCGCCTGAGTTAGCCGTTTTGTAACGAAAGCGTGTATTATCTCGGTTATGCACTAAAACGCGGCATAAATGTTCGTGTTTCGTAGTGCTTCTTAGGTAATTGAGCTAAAAATTTTTTCTTACCCATGTGTCGCTTTTTTGCAAATTTTGCTTAGGTGGCAACGAACCTACTTAAAACACTATGTCCGCTCTGAAAGAAATCACCGCCTCCCCGACCTATAACCCGAACCGTGTACTCGATGCCATCATCGAGAAGCTGCAACTGAAAAACGATGCGGCGCTGTCGCGCGCACTGGAAGTGGCCCCGCCGGTCATCTCCAAAATCCGCCACAACACGCTGCCGATCGGCGCCACCATCCTGATCCGCATGCACGAGATCAGCGACTTCAGCATCCGCGAACTGCGTGAAATGATGGCGTCCTGATAGCGGACGGCGAAGAAAACGGCGCGTACCTTGCGGTAACGCGCCGTTTTTTTGCCTGGCCCGGGTATCAGGCCGAGGTGCTGATGGTGGTGCCGATGCGCTGGCCGCTGGTGTTGACCGTTGGCGCCACAGCTGCCTGCGGTGGCGGCGGCGCCGCCTGTTCGACACGTTCCGCCGGACGGTCCACCGGTCTGACTTGCTCAGGCTGGCGGGTCGGCGCGGTTTGTTGCAGGGCGGTGCTGCCAGTCGCGGCAATGGATTCTAAGGCCATGATGAACTCCCATCGTCTTTCAGAGGTCCGAGTATGCCACTTTTTTAATCAGGCTGCCGATTTTTTATGTATCAGGCCGGCAGGCGCGGGCGCGTGCTGTAAAAACCCGGCTGCTGCGCCGCCGCGATGACGGCGCCGGCCTGGGCGCCGATCACGCCGGAATGCGCAAATTGCGCCGCCACGCCGGAATGGGCGAGGTCGCCGGCGGCCACGCCCGAATGCGCAAAGCGCGCCGCCACACCCGAGTGGGCAAACGATGCAGCAGCCACGCCCGAGTGGGCGAACGACGCAGCGGCCACGCCCGAGTGGGCGCGCTCGGCCGGCGCGGCGTCGCACCCGTAATCCTCGCCAAAGGTGTCCTCGTACAACTCCTTCATGCGCAGGCCGACGCGGATGTGGGCCGCTTCGTCGTCCTCGCCGCGCAGGCCGATGTAGGGGAAGTGGTGCAGGAAGTGGCCGAACACGGCCTCGCAATCGGCCGCGTAGCTGATCGTGTCGAGGATGTGGTAGTGCCAGAAGATGTCCACATCGACCAGCGGCGCGGTTTGTTCGTTGGGATATTTCTTCATCAGGTAGAGGAAGCGGCGATACTCGAACTCGACGGCGTTGGCGCGCTCCAGCGACCAGCCTTCGCCGGACTCCCGGTGCATCAGCTTGACCTTGATCGGTTCCAGGTCGAGGGCGTTGATGGCAAGCATTTCTTGAGCATTCATCAGATTTTCCTTTGCGGTATTGATGCGGGTTGAAAAAGGCTGCGAACGCCTTTGATTTTGCCGCCAGGGGATAAATGTTCCTTGAGGTTAATCAATGTTGCGAAGAAAATCAGTCGGCCGGGCCGCCCACCGGGACCGCGATGGCGACGATGGTGCCGCCGTTGGGGCTGCTGGTGATGGTGCAGGCGCCGCCCAGCAGGTGGATGCGCTCCTCGATGCCGACCAGGCCGAACGAGCCGATCTTGTTGCGGCTGCCGTCGCGCAGGCCGATGCCGTTGTCGGTGATGGTCATGCTCAGCATGCCGGCGGCGTGGCGCAGCTCCACCCGTACCAGGCTGGCGTGAGCGTGCTGCAGGATGTTGCTCAGGGATTCCTGCAGGATGCGGAAGATGGCGGTGGCGCCGTGGTCGTCGATGCGGATGTCGGTATCGTGGTCGACCAGCTCGCACATCATGCCGGAGCGCGCGCGGAACTGGGCGATCTGCCATTCCACCGCCGCGTTCAGGCCGAGGTCGAGCACCGTCGGGCGCAGGTCGTTGATGATGTGGCGCACGCTCTTGATGCTGCTGTCGATCTGCTCCAGCATATGCACGGCGCGCGCGTGCAGGCGCGGGTGGCGGTGGTGGGTGCGGTTGGTCAGCAGGTCGACGTCGATGCGCAGCACCAGCAGGTTCTGGCCGAGGTCGTCATGGATTTCGCGGGCGATGCGCTTGCGTTCCTCCTCCTTGATCTGGTCGGCGTGTGCGGCCAGGCGGCGCAGCTTCTGGTGCGACTGTTGCAGCCGCGCCTGGCTGGTGCGCAGTTCGCGCGTCATTTCCTTGGCCATCTTGACCGCCCGCATGCGCGACGACGACAGCGTGTGGAACAGCAGGAAGAATAGCAGCGAGCCGGTGAAGCCGCTGACCATCGCCGCCCACGGCAGCCAGGTGTCGAAGCGGCTGTACCAGCGTTCCCTCGGCGCGCTGAAGTGGGCCTGCCACTGGCGCTGGTGAAATTCGATCGGCAGCGTCACGCTGAACTGCTCGTGCGGCCGCAGCGTTTTGCACTCCGGCATGCTGTCGAACAGCGTCACCGGCGTGCGCGCCGGCTGGCTGCTGTCGTACAGCACCAGGCGGGCGTCGCGCACCTGCATCTGTTCCAGCGCCGCCTGCACCAGCCGCGGCACGCTGAAGCCGATGCCGACCGAGCCGAGATAGGCCTGCCGCCGCTGTTCCACCGAGCCCAGCGGCATGTCGCTGCGGTACACCGGCAGCCGCAGCGCCAGCCCGGCGCCCGCCGGCTGGTGCACGCTGTCGATCGGCGTGCCGGACGCGCTCAGCTCGCCGTTGTCGCGGCCCTGCGCCAGCGCCCGCGCCACTGGCGGCCGGAAGGCGATGTCGCGGCCGATTTTTTCGCGGAACTCGGCCAGCGGTTCGATCATCGTCAGCACCCAGTATTCGGCGCGCGGCGCGGACGGCGTGATGTGCAATTCCGGCGGATAGCCGAGCGCGGTGTCGCCGTTGTTGCGCAGCGCGCGCTCGAAGCGGTTGCGGCCGGCGTCGGTCACGTAGTGGGCGTAGTTGATATTGTCCAGCGCCGGGAACTGGTTGGCGATGTCGAGGCCGGCGACGTAGCGGTGGAAGCTGGCCCGGTCCACATGCTCGGACGCGTGGAAGAAGCTGGCCGCCCCGCGCAGCACGTCGGTGTAGGCGTTGATGCGCGAGCTGATGTTGTACTGCGCATTTTGCGCCTGGTGCAGGAAGCGCTCGCCGGCGTCATATTCGATGGTGCGGTGCGCCGCCAGGTAGAACAGCGTGCCGATCGCCAGCGATAGCAGCACACCGGCCCACCACACCGGGCGGGACGAGGAGAACAGCTGCTTGCTCGCCAAAACGATGGCCACCGCTTGCTCCTGAATCAATAATATTCTTTTGACTATAGGAAATAAGCGTTCGTTGCGTCAAGCAATTTTGTGTAAATGATATTTGTCCTAGACATTCTGTCATAAAAAACGGCGCCCGCAGGCGCCGTTGCAGCAAGGGCGGGGCGGCTTATTTGGCGGCCCAGCTGTCCTTCAGCGTGACGATGCGGTTGAACACCGGCTTGCCTGGCTGCGAATCGACGCGGTCGGCGACGAAGTAGCCGTGGCGCTCGAACTGGAAGCGCTGGTCCGGCTGCGCCGTGCTCATGCCCGGTTCCAGGTAGGCTTTCACCACTTCCTTGGCGTTCGGGTTCAGCAGCGCCAGGAAGTCCTTGCCGCCGGCGTCCGGCTGGGCGTCGGTGAACAGGCGGTCGTACAGGCGCACCTCGGCTTCCAGCGCGGCGGCGGCCGACACCCAGTGGATGTTGCCCTTGACCTTGTAGTTGTCCGAGCCGGGCGTGCCGGATTTCGAATCCTCGAAGTATTTGACGTGGACCGCCGTGACCTTGCCGTTTTCATCCTTGTCGTAGCCGACGCACTCGGTGACGAAGCCGTGGCGCAGGCGCACGCGGCTGCCCGGCTGGTCGCCGACCGGCGGCGTGTAGCGGAAATAGCCCTTGACCGGCGTTTCCATGAAGTCTTCTTCCTCGATCCACAGCTCGCGCGAGAACGGGAAGGTGCGCACGCCCATTTCCGGGTGGTGCGGGTGGACCGGCGAGCTGCACTCTTCGGTCTGGCCTTCAGGGTAGTTGTCGATGATTAGCTTGAGCGGGCGCAGCACGGCGGTGGCGCGCGGCGCTTTCGGGTCCAGGTCTTCGCGCACGCAGCCTTCCAGCGTGCTCATGTCGATCCAGCCGTCGGCCTTGGTCACGCCGATGCGTTCGCAGAACAGGTGGATCGCCTCCGGCGTGTAGCCGCGGCGGCGCAGGCCGACGATGGTCGGCATGCGCGGGTCGTCCCAGCCGTCGACGATCTTTTCTTCCACCAGCTGGCGCAGCTTGCGCTTGGAGGTGACCACATAGGTCAGGTTCAGGCGCGAGAACTCGTACTGGCGCGGCACCGGCAGCGTGAAGAAGCCGCCTTTCGACAGAGTTTCCAGCAGCCAGTCGTAGAACGGGCGGTGGTCCTGGAATTCCAGCGTGCAGATCGAGTGGGTGATGTTTTCCAGCGCGTCCGAAATCGGGTGCGTGTAGTCGTACATCGGGTAGATGCACCAGGCGTCGCCGGTGCGCACGTGGTGCGCGTGGCGGATGCGGTAGATGGCCGGGTCGCGCATATTCATGTTCGGCGATGACATGGCGTCTTCGCTGATTTTGGCGCGCAGGATGTGCTCGCCGTCGGCGTATTTGCCGGCCTTCATGTCGCGGAAAATTTGCAGCGATTCCGCCGCCGGGCGGTTGCGGAACGGCGAGTTGGTGCCGGGCGTATTGAAATTGCCGCGATTGGCCGCCATCTCGTCGGCCGACTGGCTGTCGACGTAGGCGTAGCCTTGTTCGATCAGCCATTCGGCCATCGCGTACAACTGGTCGAAGTAGTCCGACGCATAGTGCAGGTGATGCTCGACCGAGCCGTCGGCCTTCGGATAGTCGTAGTCGAAGCCCAGCCACTTGACGCTGTCGATGATGGTGTCGACGTATTCCTGCTCTTCCTTGGCCGGGTTGGTGTCGTCGAAGCGCAGGTTGCAGCGGCCCTGGTAGTCGCGCGCCAGGCCGAAGTTCAGGCAGATCGACTTGGCGTGGCCCACGTGCAGATAGCCGTTCGGTTCCGGCGGGAAGCGGGTGATCACGCTCGGCAAGCCGGCGCGGTCATGGGTGCCGGCCGCCAGGTCGTGTTCGACGATGGCGCGCAGGAAATTGGAGGGTAGGGCTGGCGCTGGGTTGTTTTTGTCGTTGCTCATCTGTAAAGGTGGCTATGCTCGAAAGTTCTATATAAATGCATTTTACCGTATTGCCGATAGGGATATGGCGGCGCGGTATAATGATCGATTAATTTGTTTCAGCACCACGGCCCGGAGTTTCCAAAATGGAAAATTATTACAACACACTGGGTATCGCGCCGAACGCCAGCGAAGATGAGATTAAAAAGGTCTATCGTTCGCTGGCCATGCGGTTCCACCCGGACCGCAATCCCGAACCCGGCGCGGATGCGCGCTTCAAGGCGGTCACCAAGGCCTACGAGATCCTGTCGGACCCGGTCAAGCGCGACGAGTACAACCAGAGCCTGAACCACCGCATCATCATCGACGCCGAGGCGGAGGCCTACCAGCTGTGGCGTTCGCTGTTCGCGCTGCACGGCACCACGCTGCCGGCCGCTTGATATCTGTTTAGAAAAGATAGAGAAAAATGAGAAAAGTACACCCTGAGTTCGCCTATCAATCGCGCGAGCTGGAAGGCCAGATCGAGGGCATCCTGGGCGATCCGCCCGATCACAAGAATTACCGCCGCATGGTCGACGCGCTGGTGGGCGAGTACGCCCAGGGCGGCGGCATCGAGGACGTCAACATGCTGGCCTTCGCGCTGGTCGACCACATCGAGTTCAACGACCCGAAAGGCCTGCTGGCCGAAGCCGAGGACTACGAGTTCGGCGACGCCGCGCGCGTGTTCGCGATGGCCTCGTGCAAGGGCGACGAGGCGGCCAAAATGTATGCATCCATCGCCGAATCGATGCCGGACCTGGCGCGCCAGGCCATCATTACCGCCTTCCTGCACAAGAACCCGCGCCGCTGGGACGACGACGACCAGTCGCTGGAGCAGCTGTCGCGCAACGACGATGGCGACGATATCGAAGACGAAGACGTGGCAAGCGAGGACTTTGCCCAGATGTTCGACAAGGATGGAGATTAAGCATGGCCGATGACAACAAAAGCGCCAATCTGCCGGCGCTGAGCAAGCAGGTCACCGAGCTGGTGCTGGCCGGTTCGCTGAGCCACGCCGAGGAAGCCTTCGCCGAAGCGGCCGACCAGTTCGGCGACCTGGCGGTGGTGGAAGTGCTCAACAACATCCCGCCGCAGGTGACCGCGCTGCACATGGCCGGCTTCGACGGCGGCAAGCTGTCGCTGACCACGCTGCTGGTGCCGCCGAAGGCCTGGGCCGACAGCCTGGCCTTCATCGCCGCCACCTGGCCGGACGACCAGATCGAGGACGATCCGGAGCGCATCGCCGAGTCGCTGTTCGCCCACATCCACGGCGTGGCCTTCGCCACCGACGACGAGGAGCGCCGCAACGAACTGCTCGCGGCCGCCTCGGCCACCGACCATGGCGCCACCATCTTCGCCATCCTGTTCTCGCTGGCGCCGAAGGAAATCCTGGAAGTGGCCGGCGAAGTCATTTCCAAAGGCCCGTACCTGACCGGCCAGACCTCGTCCGACAGCGACATCGTGCCGGTGGCGATCGCGCTGGCGCAGGCCTCGGAAGACGGCTGGGACCGCGCGTTGTTCGAGCTGTTCCCGGAATTCCGCCACAGCGCCGACCTGGCCGACGCCGAGTACGACGACGACCCGGACGCCGAGCCGAGCATCCTGCAGCGCTCGACCAAGGAGCTGTTGTACCGGCTGCGCAAGCAAGTGCCGTCCACGCGCAGCGCGAAAACCTCGCGCCGCTCGGTCGGCACCAACATCTTCTCGTAACGGGTGCCTGATCGATGCTGCCTGCCATTGTAGTAGCAACCCTGCCGCGCCTGACCCGCGCGATCCAGCAGTTCGCCAAGCACCCCGACGATGACGCCGCCTACACGCTGGCCGACGAGCTGACCGGCATCACCGCCATGGTGGCCGAGAAGTTCACCAACGACCGCACCGCCGAGGGCATCCAGAAGGCATTGCAGCTGACCACCGGCTGCGTGTCGCTGGGGCTGGACAGCGCGCTGCCGGGCGAGGACGACCTGGCCGCGCTCGACCTGCTGATCGACGAGGGCGCCGAGCATGCGTTCCAGATCGGCTTCCGCATGATCAAGGACCTGGCGAGCCTGCCGGAGGACACGCTAGTCGGCGAGTACGACACCGACCCGGTGTACGCCGCGCGGCGCCTGCGCGAGAAGTTCATCGACATCTGCCTGACCGATCCGAACCAGAACTGGGATGGCGCCGCGCGCTATGCGGTGCAGCTCAGGCAGCGCAAGGAAGTGCAGGCGGTGGTGCGGCTGGCCGGCTGGCTGCGCCGCCACAACACCGACGGCCCGGTCAGCGATGCCGACCTCAACGCCGAAGGCGTGATCGCGCTGGCGATCATCTTCGCGGTCGAGGGCGGCGGCATGATCGTCGCCCGCACCGGGCAGAAGGAGTTCGAGCGCTTCGTCAAGGCGGTGCGCAAGAACAAGCCGGACTACGAGGCCGGCTGGGCCGAGCTGGTGGCCAAGGTGCCGGCGCAGCATCATCCGGTGCTGCTGGAGCGCATCGACAGCTATCGCCAGAGCTGCACGGTGCTGCAAAACATCAAAGGTCGCACGGCGATGAAAACGCTGTTCGCGGAACTGGAAAACTACGCCGGCTCCGAGCTGGACGCCGACTACTCCTGAGCAGCGAAACCGCCCGTCGCACCCGCGCAGGCGGGTGCCCATGCGGCGTATCGCCAACCGCCGCACAGCCGTCGCACCCGCGCAGGCGGATGCCCATGCGGCGTATCGCCAACGGCCGCACAGCCGTCGCACCCGCGCAGGCGGATGCCCATGCGGGCATCGCCAACCGCCGTACAGCCGTCGCACCCGCGCAGGCGGATGCCCATGCGGGCATCGCCAACCGCCGTACAGCCGTCGCACCCGCGCAGGCGGGTGCCCATGGAGTGCATGCTCAGCACGGGTTGCCGCCTACGCAGCAACGACGGCGGCGCCGGCCTCAGCGCTTGCCACCTCCACGAACGCCGCCACCAGCGGCGAAATCGCATCCCGCCGCTTGGCCAGATACAGCGCCGTAGTGGCCTCCGCATCCGCGAGCGGCCGATAACACACCTCGCGCATACGAATAATATCGAACGAACCCGGCAACACCGACACGCCGCAACCGGCCGCCACCAGGCCAATGATGGTGGACGCCTCGCCGGCCTCCATCGCAATGGTCGGCTTGAAGCCGGCCGCGCGGCACAGGCGGTTGATCTGCGGATGGATGCCGGTGCCGGCGCTCTCCGGATACATCACCAGCGGCTCACCCTTCAGATCGCTGACCGCGATGCGCTGCTTGGCCGCCAGCGGATGGCCGACCGGCAGCACCATCACCAGCGGATCGCGCCGCAAAATCGTCAACTCCACCGAATCGGGCAGGTTCAGCTCCGGCGGCCGCACCAGGCCCAGATCCAGCTCGCGCGCGGCCAATGCCTCGATCTGGCCGACGGTCGACATCTCCTTCAGCGTCAGCTGCACGCCCGGATAGCGTTGGCGATAACGGTTGATCACCGCCGCAAACAGCGGCGTCAGCGGTGTGGAAAACGTAAAGCCAACCTTGATCTCGCCGGCTTCGCCGCGCTCGGCCCGGCGCGCGGTCAGCATCGCCTGTTCGGACAGGGCCAGCACGCGGCGCGCATCCGCGAGGAACAGCTTGCCGGCCTCGGTCAGCCGCACCCAGCGCTTGCTACGTTCGAGCAACTGCGCGCCCACCTCGGCCTCCAGCATCTGGATCTGATGGCTGAGCGGCGGCTGGCCGATATGCAGCCGCTCGGCCGCGCGGGTAAAGCTCAATTCCTCGGCAACGGCGACGAAATAGCGCAGATGGCGTAGTTCCATTATCTTTAAAAAGTATGACTGAAGGTTTAAATATATATTGGACGGATTAATGACGCAATCCTAAGATGGGTTCATCGCACCTCGCAGGAAAAGCCCATGTCCCTCAGCGCCCACTCGGCCACCGCCATACCGGCCACCGCTGGTCCCCGCATCGCCGGCGGCAGCGCGGAATTCAAGCGCAGCAACCGCGCCATGTTCTTCGGCGGCTTCGCCACGTTTGCCCTGCTGTACTGCGTGCAGCCGCTGATGCCGCTGCTATCGCACGAATTCGCGCTGACGGCGGCGCAAAGCAGCATGGTGCTGTCGATCTCGACCGGCGCGCTGGCCGTCTCGCTGCTGGCGTCGAGCGCCATCTCCGAGCGCCTCGGGCGCAAGCCGCTGATGGTGGGCGCGATGGCGGTGGCCGCCATCATGACCCTGCTGTGCGCCTTCGCCCACAACTACCCGCAACTGCTGGCGATGCGCGCCTTGCTGGGCGTGGTGCTGGGCGGCATGCCGGCCATCGCCATGGCCTACCTCGGCGAAGAGATCGAACCGCAATCGCTGGGCCTGTCGATGGGCTTGTACATCAGCGGCAGCGCCTTTGGCGGCATGGCGGGGCGGGTGCTCACTTCGGTGCTGAGCGACCATTTCTCGTGGCGCCTGGCGTTGGCGGTGGTCGGCGTTGCGGGCATCGCGGCGGCGCTGGAATTCTGGCGCAGCCTGCCGGCATCGCGCCACTTCCACCCGGCGCGCGGCGGCTGGCGCATGCTGCCGGCCGGCTTCAGGCTGCACCTGTCGGACGCCGGGCTGCCGTGGCTATTCGCGCTGGCCTTCCTGGTGATGGGCGCGTTCGTCAGCCTGTACAACTACATCGCCTACCGGCTGTTGGGCGGGCCGTTCGGCCTGAGCCAGAGCGTGGTGGGCGCCGTCTCGTTCTTCTACCTGCTGGGCATCTACAGTTCGGTCTGGGCCGGCCGCCTGGCCGACCGGTTCGGCCGCCGCCACGTGTTGTGGGTAATGGCGCTGATCATGCTAAGCGGCCTGTTGCTGACCTTATCGAACTGGTTGCCGCTAATGCTGCTGGGCGTAGCGGTATTCACCTACGGCTTCTTCGCCACGCACTCGGTGGCCAGCAGCTGGGTAGGGCGGCGCGCGGCCAGCAACAAAGCGCTGGCGTCGGCGCTCTATCTATTCTTCTACTACCTCGGCTCCAGCGTTATCGGCTCGGCGACAGGCGTCATGTGGGGGCAGGCTGGGTGGCCAGGCGTGGTCGCCGTGCTAGCGCTCTCCCTCGTGCTGGCGCTGTTGGTCGCCGTCCGCCTGCGCCGTCTCCGGGGTCAGGTCTGACATTCGCACACGGGCTCAACTGCGCAGCAGTTGAGCCCGTGCGAATGTCAGACCTGACCCCGGATGTATTTGCGCGCGGGCTGATCTGGATCAGTGTTTGGCGCGATGGATGAAACTGCTTTTGGCCTCTGCGGTCGAATTCGCATCGGCGGATTCTTGATAGGAGGTCATCATGTTGCATGCTAATGATTTACAACACCGGTTTTATTTTGTCGAACGCGCGGTGCGATTGGCCGCCCAGGCGGCGTCGGCGGAGCCGGGCTTGCCGCGCGAGCTCCGTGATTGCATCGAGCTGATGGATAGGCACGCCGACAATGCGCGCGAGGTGTTGCAATCCGCCGATGACGCGCGCGTCCGCAAGCTGGTGCGCGATCTTGAGATCCTGGCCGAACGGGCCAGGCGCATCTGCAATTACATCCCTACCTTGTCCGGTCAGATCAAGGGCGCCGTGACCCATATGCATAGCCAGATCCAGGAACTGAAGCGTGACATGAGTGTCTGACAGGAGGACGCGCTGACCGCTACGGCCGGATCACGGCGATCATCTCGCCAATGTCGTCGAGGCCGGTTTCTTCAAAGCCGAAGCCGCGGTAGAAGACCCGGGCTTTGGCGTTGTCCGGCTTGTAGCAGATGGTGATCAGCTTGACGTCGGGCTTGGCTTTCAGCTCGGCCAGCAGCAGCTCCATCGCGCGCCGGCCTATGCCTTTGCCTTGCTGCGCGTAGTCGACCATGAAGCGGTAGATGCCGTATTCGCCGATGTTGTTGTTTGACTGCTTGTCGTACAGCAGGAAGCCGGCCGGCTTGCCCTGATGGTAGATGCCGCGCGGGATGTAGTCGTCGTAATACCTGGCCTGCGCGATCGAATACGCGTTGCTGGCCAGGTAGCCGCGCTGGTGCTCGGGCAGCTCCATGTCCATGAAATCTTCGAAATTTTGGGCGGTAATCTCTTCTAAGGTGACCAATTACAAAACTCCTTTTGCCCGCAGGGCTGCGATGTCTTCGTCGCTGCGGCCCAGCAGCTCGCGCAGCACCGCGTCGGTGTGCTGGCCCAGCAGTGGCGGGGCGACGGCGTTGTCGGTCGGCGTGGCGGACATCCGCATCGGACTGCGCACCAGTTTGGTGGTGCCGGCGGTCGGGTGCTGCACGTCCATGACGATGCCGCGCGCTTCCACCTGCGGGTTGCGGTAGACCTCGTCCAGGTTGTTGATCGGCCCGCACGGCACGCCGACCGATTCCAGCTTGCTGATCCAGAACTCGCGCGATTGCTGCAGCACCATCTCGGCCAGCAGCGGCACCAGTTCGTCGCGGTGTTTCACCCGCAGCGGGTTGGTTGCGTAGCGCTCGTGATGGGCCAGATCCGCGCGTCCGCCGGCCTCGACAAACTTCTGGTACTGGCCATCGTTGCCGGTCGCCACGATGATGTAGCCGTCCGCGCACTGGAAGGTCTGGTACGGCACGATATTCGGATGTGCATTGCCCCAGCGCCTGGGCGCCTTGCCGCTGTTCAGGTAGTTGCTGCCGGCGTTGGCCAGCATTGCCACTTGCACGTCCAGCAGCGCCATGTCGATGTATTGGCCTTCGCCGCTGCGGTCGCGGTGCGTCAGCGCGGCGAGGATGGCGATGGTGGCGTACATGCCGGTCATCAGGTCGGTCAGCGCGACGCCGGCTTTTTGCGGTCCGCCGCCCGGCAGGTCGTCGCGCTCGCCGGTCACCGACATCAGCCCGCCCATGCCTTGAATCAGAAAATCATAACCGGCGCGGTGCGCGTACGGCCCGTCCTGGCCGAAGCCGGTCACCGAGCAGTAGACCAGGTCCGGCTTGATGGCGCGCAGCGATTCGTAATCGAGGCCGTAGCGCTTGAGCTGGCCAACCTTGTAATTTTCCAGCACGACATCGGACTGGCGCACCAGTTCGCGCAGCAGTTGCTGCCCCTCGGCGCTGGCGATATCCACCGTCACCGAGCGCTTGCCGCGATTGGCGGACAGGTAGTAGGCCGCCTCGGTCGTGTCGTTGCCGTCGGCATCGCGCGCATACGGCGGCCCCCAGGCGCGGGTGTCGTCGCCGCTGCCGGGACGTTCGATCTTGATGACGTCCGCGCCGAGATCGGCCAGATTCTGCGAACACCACGGTCCCGCCAGCACGCGGCTCAGGTCGAGCACGCGGATATGGCCTAACGCTTTGTGAGCTGTCATGATGCGTTTTACCTTTTGAGTAACAATCTGGCCGCTAGTGTAGTGCTTAGTCCACGCGCTTGCCACCTGTTTGACGGCGCCGCCATTCGTGATAACGTTGCTATCCTTGCCATGACAACCAAGACACTGCCATGTGGCCCTATCCCAAAATTGTTGCACATCGCGGCGGCGGCACGCTGGCGCCGGAAAACACCCTGGCCGGCCTGCGCGCCGGGCTGGCGCGCGGCTTTCGCGCCGTCGAGTTCGACGTCATGCTGTCGCGCGACGGCATCGGCATGGTGGTGCACGACCCGGAATTCGGTCGCACCGTGGCGGGGCAGGGCAGCGTGGCGCAGACCGACGCCAGCGCGCTGGCCCGCATGGACGCCGGCGGCTGGTACGGCGATGCCTTTCGCGGCGAGCCGGTGCCGTTCTACACCCAGTTCATCGATTTTTGCAAGGCCGAAGGCATCTGGATGAACGTGGAAATCAAGCCGGCCGACGGCTTCGACGCGGCAACCGGCGCCTGGGTTGCCAAAGTAACACAGGACAGCTACGCCGCCGAGTTGGCATCCGGCAACCCGGCCGCCTGTCCGCTGCTGTCCTCGTTCAGCTATGCGGCGCTGGCCGCCGCCCGCGACGCCGCCCCCGAGTTGCCGCGCGGCTATTTGCTGGACCAGATCCCGGCCGACTGGCAGCAGCAGGCGCGCGAGCTGGGCGCGGTTGCCATCCACACCAACCACAAGCACCTGACGGCCGCGCTGGCCGCCGCGATCAAGAGCGCCGGCTACGGCTTGTTTTGCTATACCGTCAACACGCCCGAGCGCGCCCGCGAGATCCTGTCGTGGGGCGTGGACGGTTTTTGCACCGACCGTATTGATTTGATCGGCCCGGCCTTCACCTGAAACCCTGCGGCCCCTGTGGTCATATATAATCAACCCTTTGCATTTGCCAGTTACCACTAGCTCACGACATGAAATCATCCGAAATTCGCGAAAAATTCCTCAAATTCTTTGAGTCCAAAGGTCACACGATTGTTCGTTCCAGCTCCCTGGTGCCTGGCAATGACCCGACCCTGCTGCTGACCAACAGCGGCATGGTGCAGTTCAAGGATGTGTTCACCGGTACCGACAGCCGCCCGTACTCGCGCGCCACCTCGGTGCAGCGTTGCGTGCGCGCCGGCGGCAAGCACAACGACCTGGAAAACGTCGGCTACACCGCGCGTCACCACACCTTCTTCGAGATGCTGGGCAACTTCAGCTTCGGCGACTATTTCAAGCGCGACGCCATCAACTTCGCCTGGGAGCTGCTGACCAAGGTGTATAACCTGCCGGCCGAAAAGCTGACCGTCACCGTCTACCAGGAAGACGACGAAGCCTACGATATCTGGGCCAACGAAGTGGGCGTGCCGAAAGAGCGCATCATCCGCATCGGCGACAACAAGGGCGCGCGCTACGCCTCGGACAACTTCTGGCAGATGGCCGACACCGGCCCGTGCGGCCCGTGCACCGAGATCTTCTACGACCACGGCCCGGACATCTGGGGCGGCCCTCCAGGCTCGCCTGAGGAAGACGGCGACCGCTTCATCGAAATCTGGAACCTGGTGTTCATGCAGTTCAACCGCGACGAGGCCGGCGTGCTGCACAAGCTGCCGAAGCAATCGGTCGACACCGGCATGGGCATGGAGCGCCTAGCCGCCGTGCTGCAGCACGTGCACTCGAACTACGAGATCGACCTGTTCCAGGCCCTGATCAAGGCTGCCGCGCGCGAAACCGGCACCACTGACCTGGAAAACAAGTCGCTGCGCGTCATCGCCGACCACATCCGCTCGGCCGCGTTCATGATCGTTGACGGCGTGATACCGGGCAGCGAAGGCCGCGCCTACGTGCTGCGCCGTATCATCCGCCGCGCGCTGCGTCACGGCCACAAGCTGGGCCAGACCAAGCCGTTCTTCTACAAGCTGGTGGCCGACCTGGCCATCGAGATGGGCGCCGCCTATCCGGAGCTGGAAGAAGCCAAGGACAACGTCGCCAAGATGCTGAAGGCCGAGGAAGAGCGCTTCGGCGAAACGCTGGAAACCGGCATGAAAGTGCTGGAAGCGCAGCTGGCCAAGGACGGCAGCGGCATCGACGGCGCCACCGCCTTCACGCTGTACGAAACCTACGGCTTCCCGCCGGACCTGACCGCCGACATCTGCCGCGAACGCGACATCAAGTTCGACCAGGAAGGCTATGACGCCGCGCTGAAGGAAAGCCAGGAACTGTCGCGCAAGGGCGGCAAGTCGGTCAAGGACGCCAAGGTTGAATACTCGGGCGAGAAGAACAAGTTCATCGGCTACGACAGCCTGAGCCACGCGACCGCCAAGGTCATCGCGCTGTACGCGGCCGGCTCGCCGGTGCAGCAACTGGCGGCTGGCCAGCCGGGCATCGTGGTGCTGGACACCACGCCGTTCTACGCCGAGTCGGGCGGCCAGGTCGGCGACCAGGGCGTGATCGGCAACGCCGGCGCGCGCTTCGATGTCAGCGACACGCTGAAGATCCAGGCCGACGTGTTCGGCCACCACGGCGTGCTGGCGTCCGGTTCGCTGAAAGTCGGCGACGCGGTCAGCGCCGACGTCGACCAGGCCAAGCGCGCGCGCACCATCCGCAACCACTCGGCCACCCACCTGATGCACAAGGCCCTGCGCGAAGTGCTGGGTTCGCACGTGGCGCAGAAAGGCTCGCTGGTCGATCCGGACAAAACCCGCTTCGACTTCAGCCACAACGCGCCGCTGACCGCCGAGCAGATCGCCGAAGTGGAAGCCAAGGTCAACAAGGAGATCCTGGAAAACCACCCGACCAAGGCGCAGCACATGTCGTTTGACGACGCCGTCAAGCACGGCGCGATGGCGCTGTTCGGCGAGAAGTACGGCGACGAAGTGCGCGTGCTCGACATCGGCACCTCGAAAGAGCTGTGCGGCGGCGTCCACGTGCAGCGCACCGGCGACATCGGCTTGTTCAAGATCGTCTCGGAAGGCGGCGTCGCCGCCGGCATCCGCCGCGTCGAAGCCGTGACCGGCGAAGGCGCGCTGGCGCTGGTGCAAGGCATGGCCCGCAAGCTGAACGAAGCGGCCGCCGCGCTGAAATCGAATCCGGACGAGCTGACCGTCAAGATCGGCGCCGTGCAGGACCAGGTCAAGTCGCTGGAAAAAGAACTGGCGGCGCTGAAGTCGAAACTGGCGGCAGGGCAGGGCGACGAGCTGGCCTCGCAGGCGGTCGACGTCAAAGGCATCAAGGTGCTGGCGGCAACGCTGGACGGCGCCGACGTGGCCGGCCTGCGCGAGACCATGGACAAGCTGAAGGACAAGCTGAAGACCGCCGCCATCGTGCTGGCCTCGGTCAACGACGGCAAGGTCAGCCTGATCGCCGGCGTCACCGCCGACAGCACCGCCAAGGTCAAGGCGGGCGAACTGGTCAACTTCGTCGCACAACAAGTGGGCGGCAAAGGCGGCGGACGCCCCGATATGGCGCAGGCCGGCGGCACCGATCCATCGGGTCTGCCAGCGGCGCTGGCCGGTGTTCCGGCGTGGATCGGCGAGCGTGTCTAAGCCCCGTTAAACCGCTATAGAGCTGTGTTTATGCGGCCTGCGGGCGACTGGTTGTCGCGCGCAGGCCGTTGTCGTCTGCACGGTCCTGTTGTATACTTTCCAGCTTCCGTTGTGAACTTGCAACGTACAACGAACTATTTTGGTGCAGCGCGTCATCCCCTCAAAAAGGAGTAGTATGGCGACACCTCCCAACAAACGAGCGGGTTTCTTGATGAGCGACACGATACTAGAAAACGAAATCATCGAATTCCACAAGGAATTGGATGCACGCGGTCTGAATTGCCCGCTGCCTATCTTGAAGGCCAAGAAAGCACTTTCCGAATTGCAAAGCGGCGAAGTGCTGCGCATCATGGCGACCGACCCCGGTTCCGTGCGCGACTTCCAGGCATTTTGCAAACAAACCGGCAACGCCCTGTTGTCGCACGTCCAGACTGGCCGTGAATTCGTCTTTTTGATGCAGCGCAAATAATCGCCGCTGGATTTTCCCCTTAGAAATTCGTCTGAAGGATTTATTTTTTAGACGATTTCTACTAGCGAAAAATAGCACGATCGTGCTTTGATTTCTTGTGCGGGGCGGATTTCTCATATAATCTAGCCCACATTATTTGTCCCGAATTCTAATTTTTCCCAAAGGCACAGCTATGAAAGTCTTGGTACCTGTCAAACGCGTGGTGGACTACAACGTCAAAGTGCGTGTGAAGTCCGACAACACCGGCGTCGATATCGCCAACGTCAAAATGTCGATGAATCCGTTCGACGAGATCGCGGTGGAAGAAGCCACCCGTCTGAAAGAAGCTGGCAAAGTGACTGAAGTGGTGGCCGTGTCGGCCGGCGTGACCCAGGCGCAGGAAACCCTGCGCACCGCGATGGCCATCGGCGCCGACCGCGGCATCCTGGTGGAAACCAGCGCCGAGCTGGAGCCGCTGGCGGTCGCCAAGCTGCTCAAGGCCGTGGCCGACAAAGAGCAGCCACAACTGATTATCCTGGGCAAGCAGGCAATCGACGACGACTCCAACCAGACCGGCCAGATGCTGGCTGCGCTGCTGGGCTGGCCGCAAGCGACCTTCGCCTCGAAAGTGGTGCTGGAAGACGGCAAAGTCACCGTCACCCGTGAAGTCGACGGCGGCCTGGAAACGCTGGCGCTGACGCTGCCGGCCATCGTCACCACCGACCTGCGCCTGAACGAGCCGCGCTACGTGACGCTGCCGAACATCATGAAGGCGAAGAAGAAAACGCTGGACGTGACCAAGCCGGAAGACCTGGGCGTCGATGTCAGCCCGCGCCTGAAAACGCTGAAAGTCGCCGAACCGGCCAAGCGCTCGGCCGGCATCATCGTCCCGGACGCCGCCACCCTGGTCGCAAAACTGCGCACCGAAGCTAAAGTTATCTAAAGGAACCCGAACATGGTCGCATTAGTTATCGCAGAACACGACAACGCCAGCCTGAAGGCAAGCACCCTGCACACCGTGACCGCGGCGGCGCAAGCCGGCGGCGACGTGCACGTCCTGATCGCCGGTTCCAACGCCGGCGCTGCCGCCGCTGCCGCCGCGCAGATCGCCGGCGTGTCGAAAGTCATCCACGCCGACGCTGCCTACTTCGCCGACGGCCTGGCCGAGAACATTGCCGAGCAGGCGCTGGCCATCGCCGCTTCGTACAGCCACATCCTGGCGCCAGCCACCGCCTACGGCAAGAACATCCTGCCGCGCGTGGCCGCCAAGCTGGACGTCGCGCAGATTTCGGAAATCACCAAGGTCGATTCGCCGGACACCTTCGAGCGCCCGATCTACGCCGGTAACGCGATTGCCACCGTGCAGTCGTCGGACAAGGTCAAGGTCATCACCGTGCGCGCCACCGGCTTCGACGCCGCTGCCGCCAGCGGCGGTTCGGCTGCCGTGGAAACCGTGGCTGCCGTGGCCGACTCGGGCAAATCGTCGTTCGTCGGCCGCGAAGTGGCCAAGTCGGACCGTCCGGAACTGACCGCCGCCAAGGTGATCGTCTCCGGCGGCCGCGGCATGGGTTCGGGCGAGGCGTTCAAGATCCTGGAGCCGCTGGCCGACAAGCTGGGCGCGGCCATGGGCGCATCGCGCGCCGCGGTGGACGCCGGCTACGTGCCGAACGACTGGCAGGTCGGCCAGACCGGCAAGATCGTCGCGCCTAACCTGTACATCGCGGTCGGCATCTCGGGCGCGATCCAGCACCTGGCCGGCATGAAAGACTCGAAAACCATCGTCGCCATCAACAAAGATCCGGAAGCGCCGATCTTCTCCGTTGCCGACTACGGCATCGTAGGCGACCTGTTCGAAGTCGTGCCACAGCTGGTGTCCGAACTGGGCTAACAGCACGTAAAACACACCCGAGGCCACGCTGATCCGGATGCCGGATTGCCGTGGCCTTCTTTTTAACCTCGTCGCTCCCGCGCAGGCGGGAGTCCATACTCAGCATGGGTTTGCGCCTGCGCGCGAACGACGGTGAGGAGACAAAAATGGCATACCAACCACCGATCAAAGACATGCTGTTCGTAATGAACGAACTGGCCAACCTGAAAGCAGTCAGCGAACTGCCGGGCTGCGAAGACGCGACGCCGGAAACCGCCGAAGCGGTGCTGGAAGAGAGCGCGAAATTCGTCGCCGCCGAAATCGCCCCGCTGAACCACGCGGCCGACAAGGAGCCGAGCTACTGGACCAAGGACGGCGTCGTCACCTCCAAAGGCTTCAAGCAAGCCTTCCGCCAGTTCGCCGAAGCCGGCTGGCAAGGCCTGCAACACCCGACCGACTTCGGCGGCCAGGGCCTGCCGAAGCTGGTCGGCACCCCCTGCGTGGAAATGCTGCATGGCGCCAACATCTCGTTCGCGCTGTGCCCGCTGCTGTCGGACGGCGCCATCGAAGCGCTGCTGACCGCCGGCGACGACCAGCTCAAAGCCACCTACCTGGAAAACCTGGTCACCGGCAAATGGACCGGCACCATGAACCTGACCGAGCCGCAAGCCGGCTCCGACCTGGCCGCCGTGCGCACGCGCGCCGAGCCGCAGGGCGACGGCACCTACAAAATCTTCGGCACCAAGATCTTCATCACGTATGGCGATCACGACATGACCGACAACATCGTCCACCTGGTGCTGGCGCGCACGCCGGACGCGCCGGCGGGCGTGAAGGGCATTTCGCTGTTCATCGTGCCGAAATTCCTGGTCAACGCCGACGGCTCGCTGGGCGCGCGCAACGACGCCCACTGTGTTTCGATCGAACACAAGCTCGGCATCAAGGCCAGCCCGACCGCCGTGCTGCAATTCGGCGACAACGGCGGCGCCATCGGCACGCTGGTGGGCGAAGAGAATCGCGGCCTCGAATACATGTTCATCATGATGAACGCGGCGCGTTTTGGCGTCGGCCTGCAGGGCATCGGCCTGTCTGAGCATGCCTACCAGCATGCGCTGGCGTATGCCAAGGAGCGTGTGCAATCGCGCGACCTGAACGGCTCGCCGGCCGGCGTGGCCATCATCAACCACCCGGACGTGCGCCGCCTGCTGATGAATATGCGCTCGCAAACCGAGGCCGCGCGCGCGCTGGCCTATGTCGGCGCCTCGCTGTACGACAAGGCGCACCACAGCGCCGACGCCGATGAGCGCGCGCAGCACCAGGCCGTGTACGAATACCTGGTACCGATCATCAAAGGCTGGTCGACCGAACTGTCGCAGGATGTCGCCAGGGATGGCGTGCAGATTCATGGCGGCATGGGCTTCATCGAAGAGACGGGCGCCGCCCAGCATTACCGCGACGCCAAAATCCTGACCATCTACGAGGGCACGACCGCCATCCAGGCGAACGACCTGATCGGCCGGAAGACCGTGCGCGACGGCGGCAAAGTCGCCAAGGACCTGATCGCCCAGGTGCGCGCCACCGAAGCCGAACTGGGCACGCAGGACGGCGCCGACTTCGCCGCCATCCGCAAGCAGCTGGCGCAGGGCGCGGCCGAACTGGAGGCGGTGGTGGACTACGTGGTTGCCAACATCAAGTCCGACATCAAAGGCGTGTTCTCGGGCAGCGTGCCTTACCTGAAGCTGGCCGGCATCGTGCTGGGCGGCTGGCAGATGGCGCGTGCCGCGCTGATCGCGCAGCAGAAGCTGAGCGCCGGCGAGGGCGATGCCGGTTTCTACAAAGCCAAGATCGCCACGGCCCGTTTCTTTGCCGAGCACATCCTGTCGCAAGCGGCCGGCATCCGCACCTCGATCACCGAAGGCAGCGCCGGCGTTCTCGCCCTCGACATCGAGCAGTTCTAGTAGCTTCTCCGCCCCGTCATTCCCGCGCAGGCGGGAATCCATACAGCGCCTGATCATTGGCTCAGCATGGATTCCCGCCTGCGCGGGAATGACGTTGGGAGGGTATGATGTGCTGATGCGCATTGCTTTCGTTTCTGACATTCACGGTAACCTACCGGCCCTGGAGGCGGTGGTGGCGGATATCGCCCGGCGCGGCGCCGATCTCGTCGTCAACCTGGGCGACAGCCTGTCGGGCCCGCTGTTGCCGCTGGAGACGGCGCACTTTTTGATGGCGCGGCAGGACTGGCTGCACCTGGCCGGCAACCATGAGCGCCAGATCCTGCACCCGCACCAGCGCACTGAATCGGATGTGTTTGCCCATGCGCGGCTCGGCGCGCCCGAGCTGGCATGGCTGGCGGGCCTGCAGCCGCAGCGGCGGCTGAATCCGGAAGTGCTGCTGTGCCACGGCAACGCCGCGCAGCGATCATGAGTATTTTCTGGAAACGGTGGCGCCGGGCGGCGCGCGCATGGCGTCGCCGGCCGAGGTCGAGGAGCGCCTTGCTGGCGCTGAAGCGGCCTTGGTCGCTTGCGGCCACAGCCACGTGCAGCGCGCCATGCGTTCGGCGTCGGGCTGCCTGATCGTCAATCCCGGCAGCGTCGGCTTGCAGGCTTACGACGACGATCATCTCCACTATCACATCATGCAGAACGGCTCGCCCGACGCGCGCTATGCCATTGTCGAACGCGGCGCGGCAGGGTGGGGCGCCGCGCTGATCGCCGTGCCCTACGACTGGCGCCCGATGGCCGAGCTGGCCGCGCGCAACGGCCGGCCCGACTGGGCGCACGCGATCGCCACCGGCTACGCTAGGCCATCACATCAATAATCGCCTGGTAGACCCGCAGCGGTTCCTCGGCGATGCGGTTGAGCACGTAGAGGAAATGCTCCTGGCCGAACACGGCGTATTCGCGTGTCGGCAAGCCGCGCGCCCGCAGCCCGTCGATCTGTTCGGTGCCGAGGCCGATCAGCGATTCAAATTCGAACCAGCGCGGGTCGATGCGTTCTTTCAGGATTAGCGCGCCAAGATCGGCCTGGATGCTGCGGTCGTGCGTGGCGATCGAGCATTTGTGGCCGCTCAGTAGCAGTTCCTGCGCGTAGCGGCGATAGGCCGCCGCCAGTTCTGGGCTGTTGCGCTCGTGGGCCACGCCGTCTGGCTCCAGGAACGCGCCTTTGACCAGGCGGATGCGGCCGGGCAGCTTCATCAATGCGGGCAGGTCCCGCGCGGTGCGCAGCCGTTTGGCCGGCACGGTGATGCCGACATTGCGCAAGTCGTCTTCGCGGTGCAGCCGCGTGTAGAGGGCGTAGATGTCGTCGGCACGGTCGATGCCTTCCATCGAGATCATCACCTCGCGGTTGATCTCGGCGGCGGCCAGCGCAATGCGGCGCGCATTGCGGTAGCCCAGTTCGCCATCGACCAGCAAGCCGAGGTGCGACAGGTCGAACGACACCGAACAGTTCAGATTGCGCGCGCCGATGCCGCGCACCAGTTCCATGAACACCTCCGTCTCGGCCATGGCGAAGGCTTCGTCACGCACGCTTTCGCCCATGTATTCGGCGGACGCGGCGTGGCCGCGCGCGATGATCTGCGTCACCCGGTCCAGCGCCTCGTCCACGGTCTGCCCGGCCACATAACGCTGCGAGACTTTGTGCATATAGGGCCGCAGCAGCGGATCGGTGCAGAATTTTTCCTTGGCAGCCTCGTCCAGCGCCAATGCGCGCAGCGTGCTGGCGGCCTGGTCAACTATGCCTTGCCATTCGGTGGGGAAGGTACTCATGAAATCCTTGCGCGAACACGACCGCAACCGCACGGGGGGCGTGGTGGTTCTTGTGGTTAGCCGTAAGCGCCGCCAGTGTACAGCAAGTCAAACAGGCGCGAGATGGTGGCGATCAGGCCGCCGGCGCCTATCATCATGCTGGCGACCAGCAGCACGGCCACCGGCCAGCGCGTGTCGGACCGGCGGCCGCTGGCGGGGTTGTAGCGGGCGTCCCATTTTTCGTCGGGCGTGAGGCCGAGGATCAGCGCCTGCAACATGCCGGCCAGGCCGGACAGCATCACCGGCAGCAGCTTGTAGAAGCCGTCCGCCTGCGGCGCCAGTTGCGCCACCAGCCAGGCTGTCGGCAGGCTGGCCAGATGCAGCCACAGCCACGGATCGCGCCAGCCGCGCAGATACAGCCGCTGCATGCCGATGCCGCCGAACAGCAAGGCCAGCAGCGTGGCGAATGTCTTGTTTTTGTGACGGGGCTGGTGCAAAACAGTCATGGTTGTTCAGTTAATAGCCGTGAAAGCAGCAGTATCAGGCATAATACCGCCCCCGGCACGCCTTTTTGCGGGCAAGCCTATTGCCCTGAACGCCGGAACAAGGGATAATCTTTGATTACCCTACATGCCCAATTATTTCATTAACGCTTGCTGCTCCGCGGCAAAGCGCGCTATAATTTGCGGCTTTTTCCGTCCTAGCACAAATTTTTTGGAAATATTATGGTCGTTATTCGTTTAGCTCGTGGTGGTGCCAAGAAGCGCCCTTTCTTCAACATCGTTGCAACCGATTCGCGTAACCGTCGCGATGGCCGTTTCATCGAGCGCATCGGCTTCTACAACCCAATGGCTTCGGGCCAGGAAGTAGCCCTGCGCATCACCGAAGACCGTCTGGCGCACTGGCAATCCGTTGGCGCACAACTGTCGCCTACCGTTGCTCGTCTGGTTGCTCAAAACAAAAAAGCAGCCTAAGCAAGACTGGTTACCGGTTTGACCGATAAGATTGCATCCGGGGTGAAAGTCCCCGACGATTTGGCACAGGTAGGCTTTGTCTTCGGTGCTTACGGCGTTGCTGGCTGGGTCAGGATTCGTCCTTTCTCGGAAGATGCGGATGCACTCCTCAAGGTCAAAACCTGGTGGTTGGAAAAACCGTCGTTGCACGATGTGGACGTTCAGCAGGTCAAACTGCATGGCGGCGATGTCGTGGCGCGTCTGGTGGGTGTGACCGACCGGAACGTGGCTGAGTCGCTGAAAGGCGCCGCAGTGTTCATTCCGCAAAGCCGCTTCCCGGCGTTGTCCGACGATGAGTTTTACTGGGCCGATCTGATCGGTCTGGAAGTAGAGAATCAGCAAGGTGAGCACCTGGGTAAGGTGACTGACATGATGAGCAACGGTCCGCAGTCGATCTTGCGCATCACCCCTGGCGAAGTGGAGGCGCAAGAGCGCCTGATCCCATTTGTGGACGCGTTCATCATCAAGGTGGACAAGGACGCCAAGAAGATCATCGTCGACTGGGGCCTTGATTACTAAGCGCAACATTGAGGGCGGTTCGCCATGCAATTCGATGTCGTAACCCTGTTCCCGGAAATGTTTGCCGCGATTACGCAGTCGGGTGTCACCCGGCGCGCGTTTGAACAGAATAAATGTGGCCTGTCGTTGTGGAATCCGCGTGATTTCACCACCGACAATCACCGCACCGTGGATGATCGCCCGTATGGCGGCGGCCCCGGCATGGTGATGCTGGCCAAGCCGCTGGAGGCGACGCTCAACGCCGCGAAGCAGCGCCAGACCGATGCCGGTCTGCCGGCGCCGCGCGTGGTGTTCATGTCGCCGCAGGGCAAGCAGTTGACGCATGAACGCGTGATGCAGCTGAAGCAGGAACCCGGCCTGGTGATATTGTGCGGCCGCTACGAAGCAGTGGACCAGCGCCTGCTCGACCGCATGGTCGACGAGGAAATCAGCCTCGGCGATTTCGTGCTGTCCGGCGGCGAGCTGCCGGCGATGGCCTTGATGGACGCGGTGATCCGCCTGCTGCCCGGCGTACTGAACACCGACGCCTCGGCCATCGAAGACAGCTTCTTCAACGGCCTGCTGGATTCGCCGCATTACACGCGGCCTGAAACGTATGAAGGAGTGGGCGTGCCGCCGGTGCTGATGGGCGGCAACCACGCCGAGATTGAAAAATGGCGCCGCCAGCGCATGCTGGAGGCGACCGCGCGCAAGCGACCGGATTTGCTTGTCAAGGCGCGTGAGGCAGGACTGCTCACCAAGCGTGACGAGCAATTTTTGGCAGGCCTCTGAGCCTGTCTGTTATAACCCCATCCTCTACTGGGCACGAGTGGCAGCACTCAGAGCGCGCCAGCACGATGGTTTATGGAGTCTCAAAATGAACGTGATTCAACAACTCGAGCAAGAAGAAATCGCTCGCCTGGGCAAAAACATCCCTGAATTTGCTCCTGGCGATACCGTGGTAGTCAACGTGAACGTAGTCGAAGGCACCCGCAAGCGCGCCCAGGCTTACGAAGGCGTGGTGATCTCCCGTCGCAACCGTGGCCTGAACTCGAACTTCATCGTTCGCAAGATCTCGTCCGGCGAAGGCGTTGAGCGTACCTTCCAGCTGTACTCGCCGCTGATCGCTTCGATCGAAGTGAAACGCCGCGGTGACGTACGTCGCGCCAAGCTGTACTACCTGCGTGATCGTTCCGGCAAATCGGCACGTATCAAGGAAAAACTGCCAAACCGTCGCCCAGCGGCGAAAGCAGCCGTTTAATCACGGTTGTGTTTGGAAAGGGCGCCGCGCAGGCGCCCACGAAAGGCGCCTCGGGCGCCTTTTTGTCATTAAGGAGTTGTCATGGCCAAGCCCCCGTTCGATCCCCAGCAACTGCCGATAGAAGCGATTGCCGGCGAAGCCGCCGTCGCCGCCGAGCGCCTGGCGCCGGCCTGGCTGCGCAGCCGCTTCGCCGCGCCGCCCGCCTGGACGCCCGAAGGCGGCGAACGCGCCTTGCCGGGCCGTGGCGAGCGCGCGCCGACGCCGGCCTCGGTGCTGATACCGCTGGTGCAGCGCGAGCACGGCCTGACGATACTGCTGACCCAGCGCAACGCCGACCTGACCGACCATCCGGGCCAGGTCAGCTTTCCGGGCGGCCGCGCCGAGCGCTACGACCAGGACGCCATCGATACCGCGCTGCGCGAGTCGGAGGAGGAGATCGGCCTCGACCGCCGCCACGTCGAAATCCTCGGCACGCTGCCGCAGTACCTGACCGGCACCGGCTATTGCGTCACGCCGGTGGTGGGGCTGGTGCAGCCGCCGTTCGCGGTGACGGCCGACCCGTCCGAGGTAGCGGCGATCTTCGAGGTGCCGCTGGCCTTCCTGATGGACGGCATGAACCACCAGCGCCTGTCGGTCGACATGGCGGGCGGGCGCCGCACCTTTTATGCGATGCCGTACGAGGGTTATTACATCTGGGGTGCGACGGCCGGCATGCTGCGCAACCTGTTCCATTTCTTGCGCGCGGGGTAAGAACTAGGCTATCGTACTGCCATTAAGGCTATGCCAACGCAAAGGACGTTTAATGACATTTCTTTCCATCTTGTGCGCGCTGCTGATCGAGCAGATGAAACCGCTGCGCGCAGACAATCTGATTTACGCCGAGATCAAGAGTCTGGCGTTGCGGATGGAGACCTGGTTCAACGCCGGTCACTCGACCCACGGCCGCCTCGGCTGGTTCCTGATGATGGTGCTGCTGGTGGTGCCGACCGGCGCCATCTACTGGGTACTGAAGTACTACAACTGGACGCTGGCGGCCTTCGCCTGGAACGTGCTGATCATTTACCTGACGCTGGGCTTCCGCCATTACAGCCACTACTTCACCTCGATCCAGCTGGCCCTGAACGCCGGCGACGAGACCGGCGCGCGCGCTGCTGGCCGAATGGACCAGACTCGACACCGTTGGCATGGAAGTATCGGAAATCACCCGCATCGCCGTGGAAAAGTCGCTGGTGACCACGCACCGCAATGTGTTCGGCGTGTTCTTCTGGTTCCTGATGCCGCTGGGCCCGGCCGGCGCGGTGATGTACCGCGTGTCCGAATACCTGGCGCGCGCCTGGACCGAGCCGGAGCACATGCGCAACGAAGCCTTCGGCCAGTTCGCCGCGCGCGCGTTCTACTGGATCGACTGGATACCGGTGCGCCTGACCGCCGTGGCCTTTGCCGTGGTCGGCAACTTCGAGGATGCGATCTACGCCTGGCGCAACTTCGCCCATCGCTGGACCAATGAGGCGCTGGGCATCATCCTGTCGGCCGGCGGCGGCGCCATGGGTGTGCGCCTCGGCACGCCGGCGGAAAACGCCGTGCGTGCGCAGGTGGTGGACGCCAACACCGTCGATATCGAACTGGAAGACGATGTGATGCCGGGCGAGGAGCCGAATATCCGCTCGCTGCAAAGCACGGTCGGCCTGGTCTGGCGGGCGCTGTTGTTGTGGATGCTGTTGTTGTTGCTGATCTCTAGCGCGTGGTGGCTCGGCGCATCGCCTTAAGGGGTACAATAGCGGTATTGCTCTGGTGCAGGTATGGATATTCCTGCACCAAAGTGGAATTCGGTAGGGAAATGGCTTTACGAATCAATGGCTTACTAATTTAACTCTTCTATAAGATATAATACGTAAGATCCTATCCTCCACGCACTCTTGTTACCAACAAGTATCAACGCAGAAGCAGCCGCGCCTATGTCAGTTCAAAAACCGGCAGAACAGCAAGATTCGTTCTTCATCCTTGGCCAAACCAGCAATGGCAGGCAGTTCCGTCCCAGCGACTGGGCCGAGCGCCTGTGCGGCGTCATGGCCTGTTTCAAGCCGGAAGGCTCGGGTGGCGGCCGCGACTCGCACCTGCAATTCTCTCCTTACGTCACGCCTACCGTGGTCAACGGCGTCAAATCGGTGGTGGTCAACGGCAAGCTGCGCGCGCTGGAACCGATGGCCTATCACTTCGTGCTGTCCTTCGCCAAGGACAACGACCTGCAAGTGGTCGACGCCTGCCTGGTCCCGGAAAAGAATTAATTTTTCCTTAAGTATCTGTTCAGCGTAGCGTGCTGGGCGTATGCTGCGAGTTCTATCTTTTTTGCGAGAGACCATGAACCACAGCCGTCTGAAACACGCCGCCGCCGCCAGCTTCCTGCTGTGCGGCTTGTCCTTCGTCGCCACCGGAAGCGCCTGGGCTGCCGCAGCCGCGCCAGCGCTGCCGGCCGGCGTGGTCAAGGGACCGTCCGTGGAAGGCATCACCGAATACCGGTTGCCGAACGGCCTGAAAGTGCTGCTGTTCCCGGACGCCTCCAAGCCCACCGTCACCGTCAACGTCACCTACCTGGTCGGCTCGCGGCACGAGAACTATGGCGAGACCGGCATGGCGCACTTGCTGGAACACCTGATGTTCAAGGGCTCGCCGAAGAACAAGAGCATTCCGCAGGAGTTCTCCAATCGCGGCATGGAATTCAACGGCACCACCTCCAACGACCGCACCAACTACTTCGAAGTGTTCCAGGCCAGCCCGGAGAACCTGAAGTGGGCGCTGGAGATGGAGGCCGACCGCATGACCAGATCCTTCATCTCGCGCAAGGACCTGGATTCGGAAATGACCGTGGTGCGCAACGAATACGAAAGCGGCGAGAACAGCCCGTTCGGCGTGCTGCTGAAGCGCATGCAGAGCGTGGCCTACGACTGGCATTCCTACGGCCGTTCAACCATCGGCAACCGCAGCGACATCGAGAACGTCAAGATCGAGAACCTGCAAGCGTTCTACAAAACCTACTACCAGCCGGACAACGCGGTGCTGCTGGTGGCCGGCAAATTCGATCCGGCGCAGACGCTGTCGTGGATCACCAGGTCGTTCGGCGCGATTCCGAAACCGAAGCGCGCCTTGCCGCCGTTCTGGACCGTCGAGCCGACGCAGGACGGCGAGCGCAGCTTCACCGTGCGCCGCAAGGGCGATGTGCAGATCGTCGCGCTGGGCTACAAGATTCCAAGCGCGCTGCAGGCGGACAGCGATGCGCTGAGCTTTATGTCGCAGATACTTGGCGACGAGCCGACCGGCCGCCTGCACAAGCAGCTGGTGGAAAGCGGCAAGGCGGCGCAGGTGTTCAGCTTCGGCATGACCGGCTACGCGCCGGGCCTGCAAATCATCGGCGCGGTGGTCAAGGCGGGCCAGCCGCTTGAGCCGGTGCGCGAGGCGCTGACCGATGCGGTCGAGAGCTTCGCCAAGACGCCGCCTACCGAAGAGGAGATGGAGCGCACCCGCCGCAACTTCGCCAACAGCATCGAGAAGTCGCTCAACGATCCGCAGCAAGTCGGCGTCGCCTTGTCGGAAGAGATTTCGCTGGGCGACTGGCGCCTGCTGTTCAAGAGCCGCGACCAGCTGCCCGAGATCACCTCGAAGCAGGTGGCCGATGCCGCCGCGCGCTATCTGAAGCGCGATAACCGCGTGGTCGGCGAGTTCATCCCCGAGGATAATCCGCAGCGCGCCGACATTCCCGCCGCGCCAGGCGTGGCCGAGGTGATGAAGGACTTCAAGGGCAAGGACAGCGTGCTGACGTCGGAGGTGTTCGATCCGAGCCAGGACAACATCAACGCCCGCACCGAAATCAAAACCATCGGCGGCCTGAAAGTGGCGCTGCTGCCGAAGAAGAATCGCGGCGAGGCGGTGTCGGTCAGCCTGTCGCTGCACTGGGGCGATGAACAAAACCTGAAGAACAAGCTGGTGGTCTCGGAGTTCGCCAACGAGATGCTGATGCGCGGCACCAGCAAATACACGCGCGAACAACTGGCGGACCATTTTTCCAAACTGAAGATGACCGGCAGCCCGTATCGCTTCGACACCACCGGCCCGAATCTGGACGCGGCGCTGCGACTGGTGGCGCATGTGCTGAAGGACGCTTCGTTCCCGCAGTCCGAATTCGAGCAGTTGCGCCAGCAATGGATCGTCGGCCTGGAATATTCGCGCAGCGAGCCGCAGGTGCTGGCCAGCGAGGCGCTAGACCGTCACTTCAACCACTATCCTGAAGGCGATGTGCGTAACGCGCTGACCGTGGACGAACGCCTGGCGGCGGCCAAGGCGCTGAAGCTGGAGGACGTGATCGCCTTCCACCGCGAGTTCTACGGCGCCAGCCAGGGCGAGCTGGCCATCGTCGGCGATTTCGACAAGGCCGCGATCAGCAAGACCATCGACGAAAGCTTTAGCGGCTGGAACAGCAAGGCGTCGTATGCGCGCATCCTCAACACCAACGAGGACAAGAAGCCGGTGCACGTGGTGCTGAATGCACCTGACAAGGAAAACGGCTTCTACACGGCGCGCATGAATCTGGACCTGAACGACAACGATCCTGAGTATCCGCTGCTGGACCTGGCCAACTACATGTTCGGCGGCGGCGCGATGAAGTCGCGCATGATGGACCGCATCCGCCAGAAGGACGGCCTGTCCTACGGCGGCGGCAGCGGCATCCAGGCCGGCGACGACGACCGCGCGGGGCAGTTCGGCATGAGCGCCATCGCCGCGCCGCAAAACCTGAAGAAGCTGGAGGCGGCCATTCGCGAGGAACTGGAGCGCGCGCTGAAGGACGGCTTCACGCAAGCGGAGCTCGATGGCGCCAAATCGGGCCTGTTGCAGCAGCGCGTGCAGAACCGCTCCAAGGACAACGTGGTCGCATCGGGCTGGACGCGCAACCTGTACAACAATCGCACCTACAGCTGGAGCAAAGAGTATGAAGCGAAGCTGAAGGCCGCAACGCTGGCGCAAGTCAACGCCGCCTTCCGCAAGGTGATCGATCCGGCGAAACTGTCGATCGCCATCGCTGGCGACCAGTCCAAAGCCAATGCCCCGGCGGCCAAGCCATAGGCCCGCTGGTATGCGCCTGGATGCCAGGCGCATGTTGCCGGCTTAAGGCGCCAGGTTGGCGGCGGCCAGTTGCGGCCAGCGCTGGCCCGGCGCCAGGCCGTGCCGTGCGGCCGCTCCGCTGGCCAGTTCAAGACAGCTATGGGCGTGCCATGTGGCGGCCGTGCGCCAGGGCCTTACATCCGGCGACACCGACAGGATGGTGCCCTCGCGGTCGAGGAATACTACGTCGATGGCAAAGCGCATCCAGGCCGTGTGGATGTTCGAACAGGGCAGCAGCAGCAGGGCCTCGTCGGGCGCCAGTGCGCGCCGTCCCAGCAGGCCAAGCAAGCGTTGCCGGAAGCTGCGGGCAATAGTGATGTGCAGTCCATTCAATTGCATAGGCGTTTCCAGGTAGCGATCAGCAGCACGGCCAGCATCGTCAGCAGCAGCGGGGTGTCGCCGGCGCGCATATACGGTGTGGCGCCGTCGCGCAGGCCGGCGCGACCGGCCAGCACCCCGGTGGCCTGCTCGGGCAGCGCATCGACGATGGCGCCGGATGGATCGATCAGCACGCTAGGCCCGCCGTTGGAGGCCTGCAGCACCCAGCGCCCGGTTTCCATCGCCCGCAGCTGGCTGGCCTGCGTGTACTGGGCGGCGGCGTAGCTGCCGTGCCCCCAGCTCAAACTGTTGAGGACGGCCAGCAGCTGGCCTTGGCCGGCCTGCTGCGCTATATAGTTCCCAAATTGGTTTTCATAGCAAATGGCCAGGGCCACCCGCACGTCGGGATGCGTCAGGCGCAGTGGCGCCTGTGTGGCGGCGCCGGGCAGCAGGCCGCCGAACTGCACGCTCAGGCGGCGCGCCAGCCAAGCCAGCGATTGCGGCATGCGCTCGGCCAGCGGCACCAGCTTGACCTTGTCATAGCGGTAGGCCTGGCGCGCGCCGGGCAGCAGGCCAAAGGCGCTGTTGCTGCTGGCGCCGATCAGCCCTGGCTGCGGCTGCGCACTCGCCATCGCTCCGAGCACGATGGCGCCATTGCGGTTGGCCAGCTGCTGCCATTGCTCGCGCACGGCCGGCGGCATGGCGTCCCACTGGATCGGCAGCGCGGTTTCGGGCAGCACGGCGAGGTCGGCCTGGCCACCGTCGACCAGGCGGGTGTAAAGCGCATGGGCCAGGTACGCCGATTGCGCACCGGAGCGCTCGGCCGGGCGCTGATCAGCCTGCACGATACGCACGCTGAGCGAGCCGCTGTCGGCGGTCCAATGGTGGCTGCGCAGGAGCTGGCCGGCCAGCAGCAGTGCGGCCAGCGCCAGGGCTTGGACGGCGGCCAGGCGCACCGCATGGGCTGGCCACTGTGCGCGCGGCAGCAGCCACTGTGCGGCCAAGGCTGCGGCCAGCGCGTTAAGCAGGCCCAGGCCGTGCACGCCAAGCAGCGGCGCGTAGCCGGCCAGCGGGCCGGCGCTATGGGCGCTGCCGCTGGCAAGCATGGGCAGGCCACCCAGCAGGCTGCTGCGCAGCCAGTCGCACAGGGTCCAGGCGCTGGCGATTGCGGCTGCCCGCAGCCATGGCGAGCCGATCCGGGACAGCGGGCCGACAGCCAGCGCGGCGGCGGCCGGGAACAGCGACAAGTAGCCGATCAGCAGCGCGCCCAGCGCCGCAGACAGGGCCACGCCTGCTTCGGAGGTTTGCATCAGTCCCTGGATTACCCACCACAGGCCGGTTCCGAACCAGCCCAGCCCAAAAGCAAAGCCGCAGGCGGCGCGGCGCAGCGGCGCCATGGCGGGCAGCAGATAAAACAGGGCCGCCAGACAGGGCGGCGCGAACCACCAGGCGTGAATGGGCGCCAGCGATACGCTCATGGCTGCGCCCAGCAGCAGTGCTACTGGCAACGCCTGGGCAAAGACAACGCGGCCGCCGGCGGAACCCAGGGATGGCGCGTGCAGTGGCGCGATGCAGGCCATTTCAGCGCACGCCAGCCAGCTCACGGGTGAGGGCCTCGACATTCATGCGGTGGCGGTGCAGCACCTCAGCGGTGGCGCGCAGTGCGCGCGCTTGCTGCAGCGCCTTTTTTCGTTGAGCAATTCATCCTCCAGGATGGCGCGGCGGCCTGCATCGAGTTCGCGCTGGCGTTCGCGCGCGAGCACCGGGAAGCCTGTCACAGCGGGAGCGGCGCGCGCCACCCCGGCCGGCGCGGCGGCCACCGGCGGCGTCTGCGGCGCCACATTGCTCAGTACTTCCATTCCGCTGGCAGGGTCGACGTGGCGGTGCACGTCGGCGCGTGCCGGGCTGGCCAACAGCGCCAGCCAAAGGACTGGCAGCGCGGCTGTACGCAATGCAATGCTCAATTCGGTGTTCAATTCGGTGCTCAATTCATTGCTCCATGCCACGCTCAATTGAAGTTGGAGGCCAGCGGCGGCACGGTCATGCGCACCACTGCCTGGGAAATCAGCGGCACCCCGTCGCGCGCATAGCACAGGCGGTCGGCGGGCGGAACGGCAGGGTTCTTGTAATCATTGAGTACCCCAGCCACTATCTTGTTGATGATGGGGAAGACCATCACATAGCAGTGTCGCACCTGCACCTTGAGCAGCAGCGCGTCGGAGCGGCGCTGCTGCGATGCGCTGCCCACCGGGTTGCTGGCGGCCAGGCCATACACCGGGATCACTGTGGCGCCATTGCGGGTCACGCCGAAATCCTTGAACGCGTCCCTGGTGGGGTTGAGCGCGGTGAAGCTGCTGAGGGTCAGGCCGATGTCGGCCATGGCGCCGGCATAGGCTGCACCCATCACCTGGGCGTAGTTACTGGCGGTGATATCCTTGAGGCCGCCGCTACCCATGGCGCGCATGCCTTGCGCCACGTATAGCGGTGCCAGCGCGGTGGCGTAAGCGCGCCGCATTTCGCTGCGGTCGCCACCCGAGGCGGCGCCGGCGCGCGCCACCGACAGCGCGGCCAGGTTGACCGTGTTCTTGGCCAGCATGAACATCCCCATCTGCAGCACCGCCATCAGCAGCGGCACCAGCACGAAGAAGGCGACCACGTAGAACTCGACGGTGGCGGCGCCGCGCTGGCGGCCGCGCCCGGCAGCGCCGCCCAGCTTCACGGCAATTCCGCCCGGATCGCGGTGTTGTCGCTGACACCGGCCGGGACAGCCACGGCCGGCGGCACCGGCGCGGTGACGGGGGAGACGGCGCCGGCGGGGGGACCGCCGCTGGCCGCGCCAGCGCTGTCGCGGACGGCATGGTCAGTTCCACGTCCTGTAGCAGCGCGGTCAGGGCGCGGCGGTTGTCGGCCGAGATCTGACCGCTGGCCACGGCGCGCTGGGCCGCTTCGCGGAACTGTCCCAAGTGCGCCAGGGCCAGGTTGGCGTAGGCTTTTGCAGCCGTGGATCGAGCGTCAGCGCACGCTCAAAGGCCTGCTGAGCATAGCCCGGCTGGTTGGTGCGCAAGTAGACGGTGCCAAGCCGGTACCAGCCCGGCGCACTGTCGGGATAGGCCGTCACCAGACGCACATACAGGCGCCCGGCGCTGCGCATGTCGCCAATGGCGATTGCCTGTTCGGCCAGGGCGCCCAGTTCTTCCATGGCGGCCGGGATCGGCGTGTCGGCGCTGGCCGCAGGCGTGGTAGTGGCGCAGCCGGCCAACTGCAGGCAAAGCAGGACGGCGGCGAAGCGGAAGTATTTCATCATATTCCTCGTCAGTGAAAGGCGGTCATCATCTTGACCGCGATCGGAAAGCCCAGCACCACGAAGGTGCAGGGGAAGATGCACAGGATCAGCGGACCCAGCATCTTGACCGGCGCCTCCATGGCCATCTTTTCGGCGCGCGCGAAGCGTTCGTTGGTGCGTTGCGTCGATTGGGCGCGCAGCACCGCGCCCAGGCTGGCGCCGGTCTTCTCGGCCTGCACCAGGGTGGTGGTGAGCGAAGTGACCGCGTTTGTGTCCATGCGCTCTTCAAGCATGCGCAGCGCGTCGACCCGGCCGCGCCCGGAGCGCACCTCGCGCAACAGGCGGGCGAAGGCGCGCCGCAGCGGGCTCTCGGCAGTCTTTTCCACCGCCACCGTGATGCCCACCGTCAGATTGCAGCCCGATTCCACGGCCAGGGTCAGCATGTCCAGGAAGTTGGGCAAGTGTTTGATCACTTCCAGTTCGATGCGCTTGACCCGGTCGCGCATCCAGACGTCCAGATAGACATAGCCGAAGGCGGCCCCGGCCAGCGGCAGTACCAGGCTGCTACGCTGCAGCATCAGGCACATCAGCAGCACCAGCAGCATGAACACCAGCGCGTAGGCCAGCTTGGCGGCGAACCACTGCTGCGGCGAGAGCGCGTAGTCCAGTTCCACCTTGCGCAGCTTGCGGATGGTTTTTTCGCGGTATTCCACGCTCAGGCGCGGTCCCAGGTAGAAGGCCAGCACATTGATCAGCGGCCAGACCGCGCGCAGCATGGACGGCGGCTTGTCGGCATAGGTGCGGTCCTCGTTCTGCACCGCCGTCAGGATGCGGTAGAAGAATACCGCCAGCGCCAGCACGGTGAGCGCGAACAGGGCGGGCAACAGGATCTCTATCATAGACGCGCCCCTAGACGTCGATGTTGACGATTTTGCGTATCAGGACGAAGCCGGCCAGCAGCATCATCGCGATCACGCCCAGCACGGCGTAGCCGTACCAGGTGTTGAACAGCGGCGCCATGGCTTCCGGCTCCATCTCCGACAGCACCCACATCAGCAGCAGCGGCAGCGAGCCGACGATCCATCCCTGCAGCTTGCCCTGCGAAGTCAAGGCGTCGATCTTGTCTTCCATGGTCAGCTTGCGGCGCATGGTTTCGGCCAGGCGTTCCAGCGACTCGGTCAGGTTGCCGCCCACCTCGCGCGCAATGCGCATGCAGGTGGTAAACATGGTGTACTCCTGCGAGCGCACGCGCTGCTCCAGCCCTTCAAGCACTTCGTCCATCGCCACCCCCATGCGTAGCTCGCGCACCACCAGGCCGAACTCCTGGCGCGACGGCAGCGGCAACTGGTCGGCCAGCAGGCCTAGCGCCTGCTGCAGGCTCAGGCCCGAGCGCAGCGCGCCCACCAGCGCGTCCAGGGTGTCGGGCAACTGCCGTATCATGGCCTTGCGGCGCTTGATGTTCAGGCGCTTGTGAATGTACTTGGGGCCGAGCAGGCAGGCCGCCGCCGCCAGCCCGGCCAGCAGTGGATTGCCGGTCAACAGCAGCAGCGCCAGCGTCACCACCAGCATCGCCGCCAGGCTCACCCGGGTCAGCTGGCGCGCTTCCATGAAGATGAACATTTCCGACAGGGCGGTACGCGTTTGCTCCAGCACGTTCTGGCGGTAATTCTGGGCGAAGCGCCGGCCCAGCGTCCACAGCGCCAGGCTGGCCATCACCACGCACAGGGCAAAGCCCAGCGCCAGCAGGGTGGGCAGCATGCCGTCAGCCATGGACGCCCCCTTGTCGGTACGGCCGAACAGCGACATGTCGACCGGCACGCCCTGCTCGCGCAGGTTTTCGTAAAAGCTAGGAACGTAACCGGAAGGCATGAATTGGCCGCGCACCTTGCCGTCTTCGTAGAAACCGTGGCGCTGGAAGCGGAAGATCTCCTGCATCTGGATCACACCACCCTCCATGCCGGTGATCTCGGTGATGCTGGTGACCTTGCGCGTGCCGCAGGCATAGCGGGTCTGCTGCACCACGATCTGCACGGCAGCGGCGATCTGCTCGCGGATGGCCGCCGCCGGCAAGTCCATGCCCGCCATCATCACCATCACCTCCAGGCGCGACAGCATGTCGCGCGGGGTATTGGCGTGGGCCGTGGTGAGCGAGCCGTCGTGGCCGGTGTTCATGGCTTGCAGCATGTCGAGCGCCTCGCCGCCGCGGCACTCGCCGATGACGATGCGGTCCGGCCGCATGCGCAGCGCGTTCTTGACCAGTTCGCGGATCGTAATCTGGCCGCGTCCCTCCACGTTGGGCGGGCGCGCCTCCAGCGTCACCAGGTTGTCGTGGTACAGCTTCAGTTCAGCCGCATCCTCGATGGTGACGATGCGCTCCTGCGCCGGAATCAGGTTGGAAATCACGTTGAGCAGCGTGGTCTTGCCCGAGCCGGTACCGCCCGAGATCACGATGTTCTTCTTCTGCTCCACGCAGATGCGCAGGAACGCCACCATGCCAGGGTCCAGCGTGCCGTAGGCAACCAGGTCCTCCACCTGCAAGCGGCGCTTGGCGAATTTGCGGATCGAGATGGTCGGTCCCTTGAGCGCAATCGGGCGTATCACGATATTGACACGCGAGCCGTCCTTCAGGCGCGCGTCGCACAGCGGCGAGGACTCGTCGACGCGGCGCCCGATCGGCGAGACGATGCGCTCGATCACGCCCATCAGCGCCTTCTCGCTGCTGAAGGCAATACTTGAGCGGGCGGTGCGGCCGGCCCGCTCGATGAAGATGTCGTCGGCGCCGTTGACCATGATTTCAGTCACGCTGTCGTCGGCAAGCAGGCTCTCCAGCACCCCCAGGCCGACCGCCTCGTCCAGCACGAAGCGCGCCAGTTCTTCGCGATCAAGCTCCTCGCCCAGCTCCAGCCTGGGCATCAATTCGTCGATCAGCTTGTGCGCTACCAAGCGCAGTTCGGCATCGCCCATGCGGGTGACATCCCGGCGCCGCAGGTCGAGTGTCTGGATCAGTTCCGCATGCACCAGGCCGGCCGCCTGGGAAAGCGCCTGCTGGCGCGCCCGTTCGGCCTCGCTGGCTGCGCCCTGGGCGGCGGCGTGGCTGCTGGGCGGGTCGCTGGCGGCGGCGCGATCGTTGAAACCGGCCGCCGGCGCGGACACAGCGGCGGCGGGCTGGCCGCCATGCGCAACTTCGCGCGCCGGTTCGCCCAGGGCCTTGACCCGCATCAGCTTGCCGCCGATGGCGATATTGTCGTCCACCCGCAGCGGACCGTAGCGCACGATGCGCTCGCCGTTGACGAACACGCCTGACAGCGAGGCCAGGTCGGTGGCGCTGACGCTGCCATCCGGCTCGCGCGCCAGGCGCAGTGCGCGCTTGCCTGCCGCCGCGCCCAGCGGCAGCGGCGAATCGGCTTGCGCGCCGAGCACGGCGGCTTCCTCCAGCACGCAATCGGCGCCTTCATATTCAAGGGTGATCATGGCTTACTCCGTCACGCTCAGGGTGGCGCGCGGCGTGGCGCCAAGCTGGTGCTCGCGCATCTTGCGTTCGATGTCGTACAGCTTGTCCTTGTTTTACATCTTCCGGGTCGCGCGCCTGCGGCGTGGCCTGCACCAGGCGCGGCGTGATGATGATGGCCACATCGCGCTGGGTTTTCTCGCTCTGCTTATTGCGGAACAGACCGCCGACCAGCGGCACGTCGCCGAAGCCAGGCACCTTCTGCTTGTCGCCGGTGGCCTCGTAGGCGTACAGCCCGTTGAGCACCACGGTCTCGCCGTCGCGCGAATTGAATTCGGCGCTGGAGCGGCGCTTGAGCAGACCCGGTATGCCGTTGACGGCGACCGCGCGGTCTATGCTGCTGACCTCGATATCCACCTTGGCGTAGATGGCGCCAGTCTTGTCGGTCACCGGCGTCACTTCAAGGATGATGCCGTACTCCTTGAACTCGACCGTCATCGCGCCCAGGCCGTTGGAGACGGGCAGCGGGATTTCCCCGCCGGTGATGAAGCGCGCCTTCGAGCCGCTGCGCGTGCTCAGGCTGGGCGCGGCCAGCATCTGGGCGTCGCCGTCCTGCACCAGCAGATTGATGCGCGAGGTGATGGTCGAGGCCAGCGTGATGAAGCCCTTCGGCGGCCAGACCTTGTTGGGCAGGCCGGGGCCGATCTCGAAACCGGCGTCGGCCGGGTTGGGGATGTAGCGGAAGGTGTTGTTGCCGGCGATGTCGGCGATCAGGCCGGCGGCCGGGCCGTTGATGGACGAGTCCCAGGCGATGCCCAGGTCGCGCGAACCGCGCTTGGTCAGCTCGACCACCTTGACGTCCAGGTGCACCATCTGCTCCCAGCCGATCTTGCCGATGAAATTGACCACCTGGTCCGGGTACATCTTCTGGATTGCCTGGGCCCGTTCCTGGTTGGTGTCGCTGACCATCTCGCCTTCCAGCACAATGCGCGAGCCGGCAATGCGGGCGTGCACGTTTTCCACCGAACCAAGCAGGCGGTTGACGTCGTCCAGCGTGCGCTTCAGGTCGGCCGCCAGCACCCGCACCACCAGCTCGCGCTGGACGCCGTCCTTGAGCCACAGGTGTAGCGTGGTGGTGCCGGGCGCCTCGGCCAGGATCAGCAGCTGGTTGGCCGCCACGGCGGAGGCGGAAATCACCTTGCCGTCGCCGATGGCGATGCGGGCTGCTGTCAGCGGCAGCACGCGCGCCTCGCCGGCAAACAATTCCAGCTGGTCGGGAATGGCCGGGCTTGCGGCCGGGAAGGCGGCCGCTGGCGCCGCAACCGGCGCCGCCACCAGGCGCGCGTGCGGCAACATGGCCAGGCACAGTGCCAGGCAGGCGCTGTGGTACAGGGTAGGAAGCATTTTCATGTTGTGGGTTGGGAGTGCTGGAGTGGGTTCAGGGTTTGGTGGTCAACATATAGGTGGGACGGCTGGCCGGCGCCGCCGGCGCGATGCCGAGCCGGCTCTGGACGTCGGCGGCGCTGGGTGCCGGCTTGGCTGCTGGGGCGGGCGTGGCAGCCATCTGTGGCGCCAGGCTGGCCAGCAGCGTCTTGCCGACCTCGGCCTGCACCTTCTCGGCGCTGCCGCTGCCGCCGATGATCATCTCTATCTGGTTGCCGGCCGCAGCGCTGGGCGCGGCCACCACCTGCTTGAAGCCGACTTCGTCGAGCAGCTGGTGGGGCGGTACCGGCGCCTTGTCGTCGGGATTGCGCAGCACAGCCGTCAGCTGGCCCAGCTTCTGGCCCAGCAGCACCTGCTCGGCCTGGGCCGGCGGCAGTTTCAGCGTCACGGTGGTGAAGTCCACTGCCACCTCGCGCGCCTGGCCGTCGGCGTCCTGCACGGTGCGCTTCTGGGTGGTTTTGCCGGTGGCGATCACCGGTACCGACTGCAGCAGGGCCCGCACATGCAGCATTTCCTTGCCGCCGGCGCCGTAGGAGTTGGCGGTGCGGCCGGGGCCGGTAAACATCAGGTCGATAATGTCGCCCGGCACCAGCATGCCGGAAATGGAGCTGATCTCGTCGACCGGGAAGGTGATGGCGCGCTCGCCTTTTTCCACCGTGGTGGACAGCGCCGCGCGGTCCATCCGTTCCAGCGCGCCACGGTCGATCGGGTCGCCCGGCTTCATGGGCACCATCAGCTTCTGGCCGGCCACCTGTTCCAGGTCGTCCGGCACCAGCGCCGTGCTCGACAGGTAGCGCTGCGGGATCGAGCGCACCGCCAGATTCTCCTCGGACAGCGGGGCGCCGGCCGGGATCTCGGTCTTGGCGACGATCACCTGCTTTTTCTCATAAGAGTTGATCAGCTTTTGCTCGGCGTTGGAGAGGTAGCTGCGGAAATAATGCTGGGCGCCGATGAAGCACAGCGCGCCCAGGGCGATGGCGCCGCCCAGCAGCAGCGTGTTCTTGGATATTTTTTTCACGGGGTCACCACGCACTCAGAACACGGACACGAGCAGGCTGTAGGCGCGGAAAAGCTGCGCACCGCGCGCGCCAGGTATTCCGCCAGCGGCATATTGTTGCTCAGCGCGTGCGGCACCAGCATGATCAGCGCCACCACGGTGGTGACCAGCAGGTATTCGATGATGGCCTGGCCGTGCTGGCGCAGGGGAGGGGCGGAGTGGTCATGATGTTCCTAATTGAATGATCATTTATGGTAATAATTTCGGCGCACGCATCATCCGCTGATGCGGCGCCGGCCTAGCGCTTGCGTATCAGGGTGTTCATCATCAGCATGGCGCCATCGCGCTGCGCGCTCACGGTAGCGTCGAACTGCTGTTCGCCGCGGTTGGCGGCCAGCAGCACGCCATCGGCCGACTTCTGCAGTGTGTGGCGGGTCCAGCCGCGCGCGCGCAGCGCCGCCTCCAGCGCCTGGGCGCTGGCCTCGACTGAACGGCTGGAAAAGGCAATCACCTGCTGCGACTGCTTTCCCTGGTCAGTCGAGTCGATCACCGACACTGCCGTCATGGCGGCCGGCAGCGGCACGGCCAGGCTAGGCTCGCGGCGCAGCTGCGGCGAGGTCAGCGCAACCATGCCTTCCAGTCCGGCGCCGGCCTGGCGCACCTGGAAGCTGCGGTGCTCGGGGCCAAGGGTCTGGTTCAGCACGGTCCAGCCGGCCACCTGGCTGCGGCTGACGCTGCCGCGCACATGGCCACGCTCCCAGCTGTCCTGCACCTGCTGCAGCAATGCCTCGGCCTGCAGCGTGGTGTTGAAGCGGCGCATCTGCATCGGGACGCCGTTGACCACCATCGCGTCGCCCAGCGGCGCCAGCGCCAGGCTGTCGGGAAGATCCTGCCAGCCGGCTGTGGCGGCTGCCGGCAGCGCTGCCAGCAGCGCGCCCAGCACCAAGGGACGGCGTGCTAGTAACATGGTCCGGCCCCGTTGTAGGCTGCCAGGTTGCGCGGCTGGCGCAGGCGGTCGGCCGGCACGATGTCGGGGCAGATCCGGCCCAGCGCCAGTTCGCGCATGTCCGGCTCGATCACCGACACGACCGTGGTGAGTGCCCCGATCACGCCGCGGATGTCGTCCAGGCGCCCGGCTGCGACGTAGGCGCGGCTGCGCTCGGCCGCCTGGCGGGAATTGGCCGCATCCCATTGCTCGGTGACCACCGAGGCGCTTTCCTTCAGCTTCAGGTTGAACTTGTTCCATGGCGCCGGCAGCGACGCCACGTTGGCTACCGCCACGCTGACGGTGCTGGTATTCACGCCGCCCGCTGGCAAAGGCTCGCCGCCGGTCAGCGCGCCCAGCGCCGGCCCCAGGCTGCCGGCCACGCTGCCGACGGCAGCGGCGGCCTTGCCTGGCAAGCCGCCGGCAGACATGCCCAGCTGCACGTCACGCGGGCGGGCGATCAGGCGGGCGTTGCCGGCGTGATCGCGCCACACGGCGCTTTGCGCACCCCAGCTGTCGCTGGCGGCCTTGCTGTCGGTGTGCTTGTAGGCGTCACGGTTCCAGCTGAAAAGGCGGGCGCGCAACTGGTTGCCCAACTGCGCGTCGCTGAGCTGGGCGCTGCTTTGCGCGGTGCGCTCCCAGGCCGCATAGCGCGCGGCCTGAATGGTGGTGGCTTGCAGGTCGTGAAACTTGCCCAGGTACCAGATGCCGAGGAACAGCAGGCCGCAGATCCCGACCACCACCACCAGTTCAACCATGGCCTGGCCCCTGGCGAGGCGGGCCATCAGTGCGCTCCCGGCTCGGCGAAGGCGTTGGCCGGCAGCTTCCCGCCGACGCTGGCGCGCTCCACTTCGGTCACCAGCTCGGTGTCTGCCAGCGGACTTTTTTGCGCGCGTAGGCGACGATGGCGCGGCCGTCGATGTTGGACAGGATAGCGCCCTTGGTGTCGAGGATGCACATCTCTTTCATGCTAGGCAGGAAGCCGGGGCTGCCCGGCGCCATGCACTTGTAAGCGCGTCCGCCGATCTGCTTGGCCACGCTGTAGATCTCGGCCGCGCCCTGGTCGGGGCCGGCCGCCGGCTGCGGTTCGTTGTCCCGCACCTCCCGTTCGCCCTCGGCGGAGACGCCAATATAGCGGCTGCGCTCCGGGCTGCCAACGGTGGTGCTGCTGCTGTAGGCGATCTGGGTGGCACAGCCGTTTTGCGGGGTGGCCAGGTGGCTGGCGAGGGTATAGAGCTCTTCCTGTTCAAAGAAGCGGTGCCCGTCGCTGCGATAGGTCGTGCGTATCATCACATAATCCTTGGGCAGCGTGACCAGCGGCTTGACTGCCACACCGCTGGCCTTGGCTGCCGCAGCGCACATCTGGTAGGCCGCGCGCGCGATGGCGGTTTCCTTTTCCACCGAGACCGGCCTGGTGGCGATCACCAGTTCGTAGCTTTGCCCGGCCTTGCCTTGGGCCGCTCGGTCCGCCCCGCCGGCGTTCGATTCGCTGCACGCCGCCAACATCATCGCGGCAGCGCCCGCCACTACACCCGCCATTATTTTGAAACGCATGTTCCAGCTCCTCCTAATAAAGCATTAATTGACGGCAGTCCCTTGGCGGTATCGGCGGTGATACGCGCGTCGCGGCTGTCGGTGGCCATGAAGGCGTGCCAGTAGGGATTGAACAGGCCGGCCTTTTCGCCGGCGCCATCGCTGCGTGCCACCGGCCGCTCGAAGGCCACGCAGGCCTCAGCCATGGCGTACACGCCGGCGTCCTTCCCCTGGTATTGCGGGTCCTGCTCGATTACTGCGCCGTTCAGCAAGGCTGTTTGGGCGCGCCCGGCGCTGCGCGCGGTGGCGATGTTGGCGCCGGCCACCACCACTTCAATGGCGAAGGGCAGGCGCGGATCGGTCTTTTGCAATTGCGGTGCTTCCAGGTCGCGGTAGCCAGGGAAGCGCAGCTGGATATTCTTGGCATACTTGCTGCTGTTGGCGGCGCTGCGCGCGTTGCGCCCATCCTGGTGGTTCCACTCGTTGATCTGGCCGTGGCTGCCTATGCCGGTGGCTTGATTGTTGCCATAGGCCTGGGCGCCCCCCAGGCAATCGGGGCCTTGACCTTCCACTCGCCCTTGAGCGGATTCCAGACTGTGCGCAGCTCCAGCGAGTCCAGTCCCTTCCACGCGTCGTAGTCGATCAGGTCGGTGCCGCCCTGCTTGCGCAATTCAAACACCCACGGCAGGCCGGCCTTCCAGTCGCGCTCCTGCACAAAGCCGTCGCGCGAGTTGAGTGTGACCTCGCGCAGGCGCACGCGCTGGTCGCTATTGCCCATATTGCGCCGCCCAGCGCTGTAGTTGCGGGTAAAACCGGCCCAGTCGCGCAGGTTGAGCGCCACCAGCGCCTTGCCGCCTATGCTCACCGACGCACCGTTCTGCTGGGCCACATTGAAGGCCAGTTCCTCGGCCGCCAGCGGCGCCAGGGCTGTCAAAGGTGATCTGCGCCGCGTGCTCAGCGTTGCTCAGGCCGCGCATGCCCAGTTCGGCTATCGGCAACAAATCCTGCATGCTGCGATCGACCTGGCTTATCACCTGTTTGACCGCATTGACCTCAAGCGCGATGGGGGCACGAACTTGGCAATCATATTGATGTTGCTTACCAGCTTGTCGAGATACCCGACCCAGGAACGCAGGCTGACCGACTGGGCGATTGTCACTTCGTTGACCACCATCGCCCGGTTCATATAGGCCTGGAAATTCAGATTGCGTGCCTGCCAGACCGCGCCGCTGTAAGCGGCGGCATCGGCAGCGTTCATGGCACGCATCTTGGCATTGGTAACCTGGCCCGAGTTAAAAGCGACCAGCATCATGCCTATCATGGCGGCGGCGAAGCCGAGGAACAGCACCATCGATTGTCCTTGTTGCCGGTGAACGTACAAAGCCATCGCCCGCTCCATGTCCGTAGTGATACGCAGTGCCCGATTACTTGGCGGTGGTAGCGCTTTCGAAGTCTTTGAGGCCCTTGGTCTTGGCGCGCGAGTTCGAATCATTGCCGCCAGTGTCAGCCAGGGTACGGGCGCCGCCACTGGCCTGGCCTGCCAAGGTGGATGCTGCGATCGAGGTCTGGCCGCGCACCACGTCGCCGAAGGCGGTGTAGACGCCGACTGCGCCAATGGCGATCAGCGCCACGATAATGATGTATTCGGTCATGCCTTGGCCGCGCTGCGATTTCAGGGAAAGACGTTTCATATTGACTCCTTGAGGTGGTTGGATTGCTTGCGGTAGAGAGGGTTGAAACTACGTCGGCTGCGCAGCCAAGGCGAATCTTAAGACTGACTGAAGAGTGCGATAAAGCGTTTTTTTCAGTTCATTTCCCTATAAAAATTTCCTATTTGTATCGAACGCACCCCTCAAAAATGTCTACGGTAAACTTCGCCACTTTTGTTTTTGTTGCATCATTTCCTGATGTTAATATATTATCTTTCTCAGGAGATATGCTCGTAGCAGGCAGTAATTTTTTGGGAAAACTATTAACTAGCAGCTTGCTCGTCATGACAATGCTGTAAATCGTTGTTTTTAATGAATCTGTTTTCTATGCTGGCCAAAGAAAGCGGACCTGGGCATTGCTTGGGGCAGGCTGAAAACGCAGCAGTGTGAGTATTGATTAGTATTGCGAGGAAAATTTTCTCGATATAAATAAAATAATTTTTATTTGTTGTTTTTTTAATACGCCGCAGGCGCCCACTTTTATGCAGGAGTATCGATTTCATGTCCTATAAAACGCTGGTAGTGCTCACTATGTCGTGCCTGGCGCTGGCTGCCTGCCAAAAAAGCCGAGCCGGAGGCTGCCCCGTCCGCCGCCGCAGTTGCTGCGTCCACCACAGCACCTGCTTCGCCGGCGCCCGCAGCGCCCGCCGCCGCACCCGCCGCCACACCAGCCGCCTTCGATCCGGCCAGCGTGCCACTGTCGAGCGCGCAACTGCCGCCGTTTCCATATTTCGACTGGCCTGCAGCGGTGCAGGCCGGTGGCAAGAACCAGGTGGTCGATGCTGAATTCGAGCGCGGCTACATCGCCATCGGCCAGCAATTGCGGCCGGTGGAAGGGCGTATCAATGTGCGCTCGTTTTATCATTCCGACGCCAAGCTCAGCGAGCTGGCGTCGCTACGCAACTATGAGAATGTCATCACGGCGCTGGGCGGCGTCAAGCTGCCGGCCGCCGATCCGTCCAGCGACGCCTTCATCCAGGCCAATGGAGGCGAGCGCTACAAGATCGAGCGCACCTTCCTGCACCTGCCGGATATCCGCTACAACTACAGCGCCTACCTGATACGCCGGCCCGACACCAACATCTGGGTCAGCCTGGGCATCAGCGACTCGCGCACACTGATCAGCGTGATCCAGGAAAAAGCCATGAGCCAGAGCGTGGCCCTGATCTCGGCCGACGACATGGCGCGCGAACTCGGCGCCAAGGGCCGGGTGGCGCTGTACATCAACTTCGATGTAGACAAGGCCACGCTGCGCGACGATGGTATGCCGGTGGTGGCGGAAATCGACAAGCTGCTGCGGGCCCAGCCAGATCTCAAGCTTGCCATCGAGGGCCATACCGACAATAGCGGCAACGCCCAGCACAACAAGGACTTGTCGCGCCAGCGCGCCGAGGCCGTGCTGGCCAGGCTGGCTGGCGGCGGCATCGACAAGGCGCGCCTGTCGGCCGCCGGTTATGGCGCGGAAAAGCCGCTGGCCGACAACGGCAGCGAGGAAGGGCGCGCCAAGAACCGGCGCGTGGAACTGGTCAAGCGCTGACGCGTTTCAAAACTTTGGCAGGCGGTCCAGCGTGATGACGCGTGGGTCGTTATAGACCCTGCGCTTGTGGGCGTTGGTGTTGTGGTGTTCGCCGGTCCAGAAGTTGTCGGGGAGGTAACGCCGGCGGGGCCGGCGCTATCGTTCCAGACCAGGAACCACAGCCACCATTCGCCATCGGCCGCGCTTTGGGCGGGATCGGGGATGTGGCTGGTTTCGGTGAGTGCGACCGGCTTGCCGTGCTGCCGGGTTTTGCGATACGCCTCGCTGTAATTGTTTTCGTAGACGTCGTAGCCGGTGATGTCCACCACGTCATCGCCCGGATACCAGGCCGGGTCCTGGCCATTCCATACCCAGATCAGATTGCGCAAGCCATGCTTGTGCGTCAGGCGCTCGTGCATGTGGCGCCATAACGCGATATAGCCCTCGCGCGACGTGCCCCACCAGAACCAGCCGCCGGCCGCCTCGTGCAAAGGGCGCCACAGCACCGGCACGCCGGCATCCTGCAAGCGCTTGAGTTCCAGCGCGATGCGGTCGATGGCCGGATCGATGTCGCTCCAGTCTTCCACCGGCAGCTTGAATGGCGTCTTCCTGGTATAGAACTCGCCGTTCTGCATGCGCCAGTGCCAGTGAAAACTCACCAGCCCACCTTTGCGCGCCCAGGCGATGGCTTCCTCGGTCTGGTGGCGGCCATCGGCTTCGGTGGCGTCGTAATAGTTCATGAAATCGTAGCCCATCAGCGCCGGGTATTTGCCGGTGTCGTCGTGCACGCGTTCGGCCATGTCGATGCTGTCCTTCCACGTCAGGTCCGCCTGGCCGGCGATGATGTTCTTGCCCCAGATGCCGCGCAGGTAGTCGTAGACGGCCTGGGTGCGCGCATCGCGTGGCGTGGCGCCGGCGGTGGTGAGGGCGAAAGCGAGGAGGAGGGCGAGGTATCTCATGCATTCAATGTACCGCCGCCGCGTGCCGCCTGCAATGGCGCAGCTTCAGTTTAGCGTGTTGCGTGCACGTTGTGCGATTATGTACTATCATTAGTTACATGAGACGAGACAGCAAACTTTCCTCCATCCTGCACGTGCTGCTGCATATGGCGCATGGCGACAGGCCGTTCACCTCCGACGAACTGGCGGGCTTCCTCGGCACCAATCCGGTGCTGGTGCGGCGCGTGCTGGCGGGTTTGCGCGAGCGCGGCTACGTCGGCTCCGGCAAGGGCCATGGCGGCGGCTGGAGCATCACCTGCGACCTGCGCAAAGTGACGCTGCACGATATCTACCAGGCGGTCGGCTCGCCGACCGTGTTCGCGATGGGGAACCGCGTCGAGCAGCCGCAATGCCTGGTGGAGCGTGCTGTCAACGAGGCGCTAGGCAGCGCCTTCGACGAGGCCGAGGCATTGCTGATCTCGCGCTTCAAGGACGTCACGCTGGCGGAGCTGTCGGCCAGTTTCAACACCCACCACAAAGGAGTACACCATGCGCACCGCTGAATTTGACGTGATCGTAGTAGGCGGCAGCTATGCCGGATTGTCGGCAGCCACACAACTGGCGCGCGCCCGCCGCCGTGTGCTGGTGATCGACGCCGGCCAGCGCCGCAACCGGTATGCCCGGCATTCGCATGGCTTCCTTGGCCAGGATGGCAGCGAAGGCGCGGCCATCGCCGCCGAAGGGCGCGCACAGCTGATGAAGTATCCGACCGTGCGCTGGCAGGAGGGCGCGGCCACGCAGGCGACGCCGCACGACGGCGGCTTCCGCGTTACGCTGGCCGACGGCAGCGCGCACCACGCGCAGCGGCTGGTGCTGGCTACCGGCATGGCCGACGAGCTGCCGTCGATTCCGGGCCTGGCCGAACGCTGGGGCAGCAGCGTGTTCCACTGCCCGTACTGCCACGGCTACGAACTGAATCAGGGCCGCATTGGCGTGCTGGCCACCAGCCCGCATTCCTTTCATCATGCGATGATGCTGCCTGATTGGGGCACTGTCACGCTCTTCCTCAACGGGGCGTTCGAGCCGGATGCGGAGCAGCTGGGCAAGCTGGCGGCGCGCGGCGTCGCGATCGAGCGCACGCCGGTGCGCGCGGTCAGCGGCACCGCCACAGTGGCCTTGCAGGACGGCCGCGCGACGGAACTGGACGGCCTGTTTGTGCTGAGCCGCCTGCACAGCGCCAGCCCGCTGGCCGAAGCGCTGGGATGCGAGATGGAAGAAGGGCCGATGGGCCGCTACGTCCGTACTGATATGATGAAGGCTACCAGCGTACCCGGCGTGTACGCCGCCGGCGATGCCGCGCGCATGGCCGGCAGCGTCGCCTTTGCGGTGGCCGACGGCGCCATGGCCGGTGCGGCCTCCCATCAATCATTGATCTTCGGTTTGCCTACATGAGTCTTCGCGACGACCGCAGCGCCGCCTTCGGGCGCTACCAGATTTTCCCCGAGCTGCGCGTGCTGCTGCGGGACGGGGAGAAAATCGACCTCGGGCCGCGCGCGTTCGACGTGCTGTGGATGCTGGTGGAGGCCAACGGCGCGGTGGTCGGCAAGGATGAGTTGATCGCCCGCGTGTGGGGCGGCGCCATCGTCGAGGAAAACAATCTGCAGGCGCAGATGTCGGCCATCCGCAAGGCGCTGGGCACGGACCGCGACATGATTTCGACGGAGTTCGGCAAGGGCTATGCGCTGTCGGCCGGCAGGCAGGAGCGCAGCGCGCCGCAGCCGGATTTCCCGCATCCGGTAACCTCGCTGGTGGGGCGCGCCGGCGAGCTGGATGAGATCCAGCGCCTGGTCACCGAGCGCCGTTTCGTCACGCTGACCGGCCCCGGTGGCATCGGCAAGACGCGCCTGGCCATCGAGACGGGCCATCAACTGCGCGCGGCATTCGCGGATGGCGTCTACATGGCGGAGATGGCCAAGATCGCCGAGAGCGAACAGGTTCCGGCCGCCATTGAGGCCTGTCTGCTGCTGACGCAGGCGCAGCTGCGCACCAAGCGCCTGCTGCTCATCGTCGACAATTGCGAACACCTGGCCGAGCCGATTGCGGCGCAGGTGGAAGCGCTGCTGAACAACGCTCCCCGGCTGCACATACTGGTGACGGCGCAAGAGCCGCTGGATGCGGCGGGCGAGCATGTCTATCGTCTGGCGCCGCTGTCGGTGCCGCCGGCCGATATCCAATCCGCCGACGCGGCGCTGGCGCATGCGGCGGTGCGGCTGTTTGTCGAGCGGGTGGCGGCCGGCATGCATCAATTCGCGCTGGACGATGCGCTGGCGCGCGATGTCGGCGCCATCTGCCGCCAGCTGGACGGCATGCCGCTGGCGCTGGAGCTGGCCGCCGCGCGCGTGCCGGTGCTGGGCATCGCCGGTGTACTGGCGGGACTGAACGACAGGTTCAAGCTGCTGACCGCCGGCCGTCGTACCGCCTTGCCGCGCCAGCGCACGCTGCGCGCGACGGTCGACTGGAGCCACAATCTGCTCGACGAGGAGGAGCGCCGTCTGTTCCGCCGCCTTGCGGTATTTGCCGCCGGCTTCACCGCCGACGCGGCGCGCCATGTCGGCGCGCCGGAGCATGCGGAATCGTGGGATACCATCGATGTGCTGAGTAGCCTGGTCGCCAAGTCGCTGTTGCAGCCAGAGTTGAGCGGTCCTGTGCCGCGCTACCGCTTGCTGGAGACGATCCGCGTGTACGCGCTGGAGAAGCTGGCCGACAGCGACGAAGTGGCGGCGACGGCGCAGCGCCACGCGGCCTTCTTCGCGCAGCTGGCGCGACAGGCCTCCGACGATTGGCGCTTGAGCTATCAGGCCGACATCGACGATATCCGCGCCGCGCTGGATTGGGCGTTTTCGTCGGATGGCGACGAGCAAACCGGCATCGACATCCTTACCCACTCGGCGCCGTTCTGGAACCAGCTGTCGCTGCATGGCGAATGCCAGCGCTGGCTTACGCTGGTGCTGAACGGCGAAGGGCCGGCCATCGCGCCACGCCAGGAGATGGCGCTGCAGGTGTGCTACGGCACCTCGCTGGCGTGGGCGCGCGGTCCGGTCGATGAAACGCTGAAGGCGTGGACGCGCGCGCTCGACCTGGCGCATCAACTGTCGGACCTGGAGACGCAATTGCAGGCGCACTACGGCCTGTGGCTGTACAACCTGCGCTGCGAGCGCTACGCCGAATCGCTGGCGCATGCGAACCAGCTGGCGGACCTCGCGGGCGGCGCCGGCGATCAGGAAGCGTTTGTCGTCGGCCAGCGGCTGGCAGGCGTGGCGCAGCTGTTCATGGGCCAGCAGGACGAATCGCGCCAGCAGATCGAAGCATCGCTGCGCTGGTACGAGCAAGGCCGGCCGACGCAGCTATCGCGCTTCGGCATGGATCAACACGCGGCGGCGCTGGCGTATCTGGCGCGCGTGCTGTGGTTCCAGGGACATGCCGGCGAGGCGCTGGAAGCGGCAGCGGCGGCGGTGGAGCGGGCACGCGATATCGATCACGCCTGCTCGCTGTGCTGCGCGCTGGCGGAAGGCTGGTGCCTGGTGCACGCCTTGCATGGCGACGAGGTGGCGGTCGAGCAGGCCGCCGCCACGCTGATACGCACGGCGGCCAAGCACGGCCTGGGACTATGGGAGAGTTACGGCGATACGTTCGAGCGCTGGGTCGAGGCGCGCCGCGCCGGCGATGCGGATGCCGCCGCCGCTATCCTCGAGCGCCTGATCCACTCAGGCGCGCCGCCGGGACTGGGCGACTAGCGCCAGCAAGGCCAGCGTGATGCCCAGCGCGGACACGCCGGTCCAGCCGTAATCCTTCCACGCCAGCATGGCGCAGGCGGAACCCGCCGCGCCGCCGAGGAACATGCCGCCCATCAGGATGGCGTTCATGCGGCTGCGCATTTCAGGACGCAGCGCCTGGATGATGTGCTGGTTCGACACCTGCGCGCTCTGCGCGCCGAAGTCCAGCATCAGGATGCCGACCACCAGGCCGGCCACCATGCCCCATACGCCCAGCAGCAGCCACGAAATCACCATCACAAAGCAGGCGAAGCCGATCACCACGTGCGGGCCGCGACGGTCCGAAACCTTGCCGGCGATGGGCGCGAACAGCACGCCGGCCGCGCCGACAAAGCCGAACAGACCGGCCACTTGCGCGCTCAGATGGTATTGCCCGTCCAGGTGCAGCGTCAGGGTGGTCCACAGCGCGCTGAAGGAGCCGAACACGCAGGCCTGCACGATGGCGGCGCGGCGCAACGCCGGTTCCTCGCGCCAGATGCTGAACAGGGACGCGATCAGCGAAGCGTAGCTGTCCTTCGTCTTCGGCTGGTTGCGCGGCAGGATCTGCGACAGGATCGCGGTCATGATGACCGCCATGCCGATGCCGACCCAGAACATGGCGCGCCAGCCATAACGCTCGCCGATGGCGCCGGCCAGCACGCGGCCCAGCAGGATGCCGCACAGCAGGCCGCTCATCACGGTGCCAATGGTGGCGCCGCGCCGCTCGGGCGCCGACAGCTCGGCGGCGAACGGCAGGATCTGTTGCGTCACGCTGGTGACGACACCGAGCAGGATGGAGGCAGCCACCACCGACCACGCGTTCGGCGCCAGGGCCACGCCGGCCAGCGCCACGGTCAGGGCAATGTACTGCGAAAGAATGAGACGCCGGCGCTCAATGCGATCGCCGAGCGGCACAAGAAACAGCAAACCCAGGGCATAGCCAAGCTGGGTGACGGTCGGCACGAAGCCGATGATGGATTCCTGGCCGGGGAAGGCCGCTTGCATAATCACCAACAGCGGCTGGTTGTAGTAGATGTTGGCGACGGCGACACCGCAGGCCATCGCCATCATCAGCGTCATGCCGAAGCTGATGGAGGTGGATGACGGCAGCGTACCGTTGATGGATTGTGAATGATTCAACAACTGCTCCAGCTTGATCAAAGCGGGAGTGTGAGGCAGGGCGGGGAAAAGTCTTTGCCGCGAATTTTCAGAGGTCTGAAAGTGCAGTGCTGCGTCCGGGGAGAATATCCCGTCGTTCCCGCGCAGGCGGGAACCCATAGAACGCGTGCGTGCACGCTCAGCATGGATTCCCGCCTGCGCGGGAATGACGGTTAGTATTTGCCGTGCAGGGTCAGGTACACCTGGCGGCCGTTTTTGTACAGCGAGCCTGGCAGGTCCATCACGCCGCCGGTGTGGATCACCGAACGCACCATCGGGTTGTTCAGGTCCTTGCCGTCCAGGGTCACGCTGTAGTTCTCGGTGATCTGGTAAGCCAGCGACGCCGACAGCGTGCCGATCGACTGCTGGAAGGCCGCGCTGTTACGGCTGGTGCCGTTCAGGAAGCCCGAACGCCAGCTGTAGGTCAGGCGCGCGCTCAGCTTGTCCTGCTCGTAGAACAGGCCGACGTTGTAGGCGTTCTTCGAGGTGCCGATCAGCGTGCAGTCCGGGTAGTTCAGGTTACCGCACGGCGAGCCAGGCGCCTTGCCGGTTTCCTTGCCCAGCGTGTAGGTATAGTTGGCATTGATGCCGAAGCCCTTTGGCAGCTCCTGCACGTAGGCGAACTCCAGGCCCTTGACTTCCGCCGAGGTGTTGACCGGGGTGCTGACCTGGTACACCGTGTTCTTCTTCTGCAGCTGGTTGTAGAAGGTGGCGGTGCTGGAGCCGTAGGTCACGTAGCCGTCCAGCGACGAGTAGAAGGCGCCGGCCGACAGCATCGATTTGGGCGCGAAGTACCATTCGACGCCGAGGTCGAAGTTGCTGGCGCGGATAGGACGCAGGTTCGGGTTGCCGACGTTGCCGGTGCCCTGAACGTCGCGCAGGTCGACGCCGGCCATCATGCCCAGCTCCGGGCGCGCCATGGTGCGGCTGGTGCTGAAGCGCGCCACCAGGTCCTTGTGCAGGTCGAGGCGGAAGTTCGCGCTCGGCAGGAAGTCCAGATAGCTGTTGGAATAGCGTTTCGGCTCGAAGCCGCCCGATGGGCCGATCTCGTAGCGGTTCACTTCCTCGGTGGTGTGCACCACGCGCACGCCGAAGTTACCCGACAGGCTCTCGGTGCCGAAGTTGGCCATCACGAACACCGACTGGGTCGGTTCCTTGATGACGAATTCGTTCTGGCGCAGATTGCCCGAGTAGCTGCCGTACTTCGACAGCCAGCCGTTGACGGCGTCCTGCGAGAAGGTCCAGTAGCCGGCGCCGTTGGCGCCGATGTCCTTGAAGTCGTTCGGGAACGAGATCAGGCCGGACATCGGCAGGTTGGCCACCGAGTCCAGGCCGGGCAGCGCGTTGATGCCGATGGCGGTCAGGTCGCGCTTGTGCTCTGCCACGCGCGCGCCGAATTCCAGGCTGCTGACGGCGCCCCAGTCGGTGCGCAGGTTGCCGCTGACTTCACCGTAGGTTTCCTTGTCGTTGGCGGTGACGTGCGAGCCGTAGGTGTAAGGCGTTGCCTGATTGCCGCCGATGGAGAATTTATCGGCGCCCGGAATGTTGTAAATCACAGCCGAGCCGGCGTCCTTGATGGTGTAGCTGCCGCCGGTCCACGGCATCCATACGCCCAGCGCGCCGCTGACGGTGTTGCCGACGCCCTTGGTGGTGCCGATGCGGCCCTTCATGGTCAGCTGTTCGTTGACGCGCCACTTGGCGTCGATGTCGAAGAAGCGCGATTTGCTTTCCGCCACGGGGCGGCTGAATTCCTCCTGCACGGCGCTGGACATGGTGGCGCAGGCGGTGCAGTTGGCCGGCACGCCGCCGGTCAGCTGGGTGATGGCGCCGTTGCTGACGGTGCCGCTGACGGCGCCGGCCGGGAAGTTGGTGGTGGCCCACGACGGCGCCAGGAAGCGGCCCAGCGACGACATGAAGTTGTGGTTGATGTTAGGCGCATCCAGGTGCGAGCTGAAGGCGGTGACGTCGATCATCAGGTCGCGGTTAGGCTTGAACTGCACGTCGAGCAGGCCGCCCTTGCGGGTGCGTTCCTGCTCGAACCAGGCGGTGCCGCCGAGGTAGTTGGCCATGGCGCCGGCGGCGCCGGGAATCGCGTTGGCGGCCGGGCTGCCGGCTTCCGCGCGGTCGTACCAGATCTGGTTTTCCTGGCCGACGCGGCTCAGCTTGCGCTTCTGGTGGAAGCCTTGCACCAGCACGCCCAGCGTGCCTTCGTCGTTTTTCCACGCGACCATGCCGCTCAGTTGCGGGTCGGTCTTGCCGGCGTTGGACGAGTAGACGCCGCCGGCGCTCACCTGGGCGTTGAAGGTTTTCTTGAAATCCAGCGGCTTGCGGGTCTCGATATCGACCACGCCTTCGGCGCCGCCTTCGAGCAGGCTCGCTTGCGAGCCTTTGTGCACCGTCACGCGGCCGATCAGTTCGGAAGGGAATAGCGAGAAGCTGACGCTGCGGCCGCCGCCGATGATGTTGTCGGCGAACCAGTCGCCGCTCGACACGGTGTGGCCGTTGAGGGTGGTCAGGGTCAGGCCGAACGGCGTGCCGCGCAATGCCACGCGGTCATTCTCGCCGAACGAGCCTTCGCCGCCGCCGGCCGCCGCCACGCTAACGCCGGGCAGGCGTTGCAGCGAGTCGGCCACGTTCTTGTCCGGCATTTTGCCGACGTCTTCGGCGGTGATGACTTCGACCAGCGTGTCGGAATTACGCTTTTGGTTCAAGGACTGCTGCAGCGAAGCGCGGATGCCGGTGACCACCACTTCCTGTGGCGCCTCCTGTGCTTCCTGCGCCTGGGCGGAGATGGCCGCGCCCATGATCATCAGGCCGACCGCTGCCGCGATGGGTGTCAGTTTGGACTGTTTCGTGTTATTCGAATGGTGATACATATTCCCTCCCGTTGTTGAAGGCTCCGCCGAGCCCACTGATTGTTGATGTGTCGTCTGTCTTTTTTAAATCACGTTCAAAACCAATCCAACGCCAATATACTCGCGTTTTAATACCAGATCGCTACCACTTTAAAATTCTTTTTGTTATGTTGTATGCGGCATACAAAGTGACATTCTGACAATGCATCAATACCGGATTGATAGTGGTATGGAAAACCGCTGTGCACGTTTGCAACAGGCAGAGAGGCTTTACCTAAAGGGATTATGCCGAAGAAAAGATTTTATTTGGACTGCCGGGACGGAAGGTGCTGGATTGCTGGTATTTTGTTGGTATTATCGTCGCACAATGTCACCGTGGAGCGGGCCGATGACCTTACTGGTACATATCCGACAGCACCTCAATGAGACCAGTAAGCTGCCGCTTTATCAGCGATTGCAGCGCGCGCTGCGCTCGGCGATCGAGCAGCATTTGCTGCAACCGGAGGACGCCTTGCCGGCCGAGCGCCAGCTGGCGGCAGACCTGGCGATGTCGCGCATCACGGTGCGCAAGGCGATCGACGGCCTGGTGAGCGAGGGCGTGCTGGTGCGCCGGCCCGGCTCGGGCAATTTCATCAACACGCGCATCGAGAAAAATTTCGCCAGGCTGACCTCTTTTTCGGAAGACATGCGGGCGCGCGGGCGCACGCCGCGCAGCGTGTGGCTCAAGCGTTCCGAGGGCATGGTGACGCCGGACGAGGCGATGCGCCTGCGCCTCAGTCCCGGCTCCAGGGTGTACCGTTTCAACCGCATGCGTTATGCGGACGATGTGCCGATGTGCCTTGAATACGCGACCATCGTGGCGTCCTGCCTGCCGTCGCTGGAGTCGGTGGACGTGTCGATGTACGACGCGCTGGAAAAAACTGGCAACCGCCCGGTGCGCGCCTTGCAGCGCCTGTCGGCGCTGTTGCTGAATGCGGAGCAGGCCGCGCTGCTGCAGGCGAAGGAGGGCGATGCCGGCCTCGCCGTCGAGCGGCTGGGCTTTTTGCGCGACGGACGCGCGGTGGAATTCTGCCGCTCGTACTTCCGTGGCGATATGTATGACTTTGTGGCGGAACTCAATGCAAACTAAATTACTCCCCTGATCGCCGCGCTGGCGATCTCCCCGGCCATGGCGTCGGAAGTGATTGGCTATTATCCGGGCTGGAAGCATCAGGCCTATCCGGTGTCGTCGGTGGACGCCTCGAAGCTGACCATGGCGCTGTACGCGTTCGCGGACCTGTGCTGGGACGGCAAGCATGGCAACGCCGATCCATCGGTGAACGATGTGGCGCCGTGCCAGGAGCCGCTGAACGGCGCGCTGGCGTGGCGCAACGAGGGCGAGGACGGCGCCAACCTACGCGCGCTGGTGGCGCTGAAGCAGCGCAATCCGCGCTTCAAGGTGGTGCTGTCGGTCGGCGGGTGGGACTGGTCGAACCGCTTTTCGAATGTGGCGGCGTCGCCGGAGGCGCGGGCCAACTTCATCGCCTCGTCGCTGAAGACCATGCGCCGCTATGGGCTGGATGGCGTGGATCTGGACTGGGAATATCCGGGCGAAGCCGGCGTGCCTTGCGTGAAGGGCGAGGTGTGCGCGCGTGCGGAGGACCGGCAGAACTTCATCACCTGGGTGCGCGAGCTGCGCACGGCTTACGATGCGGCGGGTAAGCAGGATGGCAGGCATTACAGCATCACCATCGCGGCCGGCGCGAATGGCAATTACGTTGGCGATGGCGTGTGGCTGAAGGAGCTGGCGCGGCAGCTGGACTGGATCAATATCATGTCCTATGACTACCATTCGCCATGGGCCGGCAAGACCAGCGGTCATCATGCGGCGCTGTTTGCCGATCCGCAGGACCCGGTCACTTCCGGCGGCGGCCACGCGGCGCGTTCGGTGCAGCGCTATCTGGCGGCCGGCGTGGCGAAGGAGAAGCTGGTGCTGGGCGTGCCGTTTTATGGCTACGGCTGGAAGGGCTGCGCAGCGGGGCCACAGGGCGACGGCCAGTACCAGCAGTGCGAGGGCGGCGTGACCGACGGCGGCAGCGGCGGTCCTTCGTATGGCTACAATGTGCTGCTGCGGCGTGGCGAGGATTACAGGCGCTATCGCAATGCGGCGGCGCGGGTGCCGTTTATGTACAGCGCCACGGAGCGGGTGTGGATTTCGTATGAGGACCCGCAGTCATTGCGGGAGAAGGCCGGGTTTATCAAGCAGCAGGGCTTGCGTGGGGCGATGTTCTGGGAGCTGAGTGCGGATGGCGAGGGGGAACTGCTGAATACCTTGTCGTCGGCGATGAAATAACCCCCGTCGTCATTCCCGCGCAGGCGGGAATCCATACTGAGTTTGCCGTTGAGGCGTTCCATGGATTCCCGCCTTCGCGGGAATGACGGTGGGGGGAAGGTCTTACTTCTGTTCGGCCGGTGCGATTTTTGGCGCGTTCTGGTAGTTGATCCAGTAGCGGGCCAGGTCGGCGCGCGGGTCGTTGCCGCTGGCCAGTGGGGTCAGCACGGCGATCGACTCATCCTTCTTGCCCGAGATGGCCAGCGCATAGCCCAGGCGCAGCTTGGCGTCGTCAGGGTTTTTCGATACGCCCTTGGCGATACCTTGCTTCATCAGGTCGATGCCCTTGTCGTTCTGGCCCAGGGTCACGTAGTTGTAGCCCAGGTTGACCAGGCCGACGCCGTCTTTCGACTTCTGCGCGGCAGGGATGCCGGCGTCGATGTTTTTCGCATCGTCCGCAGCGCCCTTGTTGGCGGTGGCGCGGATTTTTTCGATCTGCGCCTTGTATTGACCGGCAGGGATGGCGCCTGGGTAGGCCTTGTCCAGCGCGATCTTCGCTTCGGTGAAGAAGCCGCCCAGCGATGCCAGCTCGGCCTGTTCGACGTAGTCCTCAGGCTCCATGCGGCCCGGCACGGTGACGGCCTTCAGGCGCACCAGGTCCAGGTCCAGGCGGTTGTTGTAGGTCTTCTTGCCACGGGTGCGGCTCAGCAGGTCGTTCCAGTAATCTTCGGTCGGGTAGTAGCGGGTCAGCTCTTCCACGGCTTGCAGATAGGTGTCGGCTTCCTTGTTCTTGGCGCCGACGTTGGCCAGCACCAGCAGCGTGTCTTTCGGCGGCGCGGTGTTGGCGGCCTTGGCGGCGGCGATGTCCTTCTGCGCTTCGGTCTTGGCGGTGGCGAAGTCGTTTTTCAGGAAGTAGGCGCGCAGCGCGTATGGACGGAACTTGGCTTTGTCGCCGGTCTCGTTGCCATAACGGTCGAACCATTCGATCGCTTTGTCGAAGTCTTTCAGGTTGCTGTAATAGATGTTGGCGGTGGCTTCGATGAAGCGCGCTTTTTCTTCAGGCTTCAGCTGGCCGGAATCGATGATCGCCGCCAGCGCCTTGACGCTGGCTTCATTGTTTTCCTGTGCCTGGGCCAGTTGCAGGCGCATGCGGTTCAGGATGAAGGCTTCGTAAGGCGTGACGTTCGGCAGCGCGGCTGCCTGGTCGATGCGGCTCTGGAATTCGGTGTAGTTCTTGGCGTCGATCAGCGGCTTGGTTTGCGCCGGGTCGATCAGTTTGTACATCTCTGGACGAACGGTGTTCGCTGGCTGTTCAGGCGCCTTCTTTTCTTCCGCGGCGTGGACTGGGGCCAGGCCCATGATGGCCGGTGCGGCGTTCAGGCCAATGGCGGCCAGGAGCAGGCTGATACGAGCAAGACGTTTATGGGACATGGTTATCCTTCAATCAAACAAATAGGGATGTTAACCCGCGTATTGTTACACAAAACCGGGCGATCGCCGAATTCAACGGTGCTGTGGCCGGGCGGTCATCGGAATCAGCTGCGACAGCACCGCCACCGGGACGGCGCAGACCATCACCCAGATGAAGAAGTGTTGATATCCGAGCGCGATCTGGATGTCGCCGCTGAATAGCTTGAACAGCACGAAGCCGAGCTGCATGATGCCGGTGGCGAAGGCGTAGTGCGCGGTCTGGTATTTGCCCGGCGCGACCACCTGCATCATGTACAGGATCAAGCCGACGAAGCCGAAGCCATAGCCGAACATCTCCACACTGAGCGCCGCGCCGATGATGCTCAACTGCGTCGGCTGGAAGTAGGACAGCAGGTAGAAGGCGGCGTTGGGCAAGTTGACCGCGAGGATCAGCCACAGGATGGCGCGCTTGAGGCTCAGCCACGAGGTGAAGTAGCCGCCGGCGATGGAGCCGACCAGGAAGGCCACGGTGCCGACCGTGCCATACACGGCGCCCACTTCGGCGGTGGTGAGTCCAAGGCCGCCGAGGTGGCGCGCCTCGCGCAGGAACAGCGGACCGATCGACTGCACCTGCGCCTCGCCGGCGCGGAACAGGATGATGAAGACGATCGAAACCCAGATGCCCGGCTTGCGGAAAAATTCGACGATCACCTCGCGCAGCGTGCGGGCGATGGCGGCGGCGTTGTTGTCGGCGCTGACCGCGTTCTTTGCCAGCGGCAGCGCCCAGCCGTTGTACAGGCCCAGTGCCACCATCATGGCGCCGAGGATGCAGAAGCAGATGGTCCATGCCGGCACCACGCCCAGCGTTTTTTCAAAGTGGCCGGCCAGCAGCAGCAGGGCGCCGGTGGTGAAGAACTTGGCGGCGTTGAAGAAGGTCCCGGTCCAGCCGGCGTATTTGGCCTGTTCTTTTTCATCGAGGCTGGTGATGTACAGGCCATCGCAGGCGATGTCGTGGGTGGCGGCGGAGATGCCGACCAGCGCCAGCATCGCCATGCAGGCGGCGAACCAGAACGGCGCGTGCAGCGCCAGCGCCACGCCGCCCAGGCACAAGCCGCCGAACACCTGAAAGAAGGTGACCACCAGTTTTTTGCTGCTGGCCAGTTCGAGGAAGGGGCTCCACAATGGTTTGAATACCCAGGCGAAGCCGATCAAGCCGGTCCAGTGATTCAGTTCGTCATTGGGCACGCCCATGCTCTTCAACATCTGGTTGGCGACGATGGCTACCGCGAAGAAGGGCAGGCCCTGCGCGAGGTAGAGGCTGGGGACCCAGAACTTCGGATTGCGTACTTGCTCTTTCATGCAGCGTATCTCCGCCAGCACGTCATTCCCGCGCAGGCGGGAATCCATGCCGAGTATGGGCTCCCGCCTGCGCGGGAGCGACGGTTATTGTTCGAAGCCGGGGACCGGTGCGTTGCCGGTGGCTTGCAGTTCGCCCGACAGCCAGGCGTTGACGGCGTCCAGCGCCGGCCTGGCGAAGCCGTAGGTCAGCAGCGCCGGCGCCTGGATGTCCAGCGCCTGATACGGATTCCACAGCGCCAGATGCAGGTCCGGACGCCAGGTGGCCCGCGCGTGCTCGCCATAGCGCAAACGCGAAGTGGATGCCAGCATGGTGTAGCGGCCGTCCTGCGGCAGCGTGTTCCAGTCAGAGGTGCCGGCGTCGGCAAAGGTCACCAGATCGACGTCATACAGCTTGCGCAGCGACTCGGCCACCACGGCGGCCGGCACGCCGGCTTCCGAAACGCCGTCGCTGACCACGTCCTGGCGCGCCACCAGCCGCACCTTGGCGCCGGCCGCTGGGCGCTGGGGCGCGCTGCCGCCAGCGCTGTAGGCGGTGAGCGCGCGGCGCCAGCCCTCGGCCATGATCTCGCGGTCGGTCGCGTCCTCATCGTAGGCGCGCGGCTGGCATGGATAGGCGCGCGCCAGCGACGCCAGGCGCGCCAGGCGCGTGTCGATGTCAGCCTGCGACAGTTCGCCCGAAGCGATGGCGGCGGCGATGGCGTCCAGCGTTTCGTTCTGCGTTTCGGTGGTGCCGAGCGCCATCACCATGTCGGCGCCGGCGGTCAGCGCGCGCACGGCGGCGTTGCCGACGCCATAGCGTCCGGCGATGGCGTGCATGTCCATGCCGTCGGTGATGATGATGCCCTTGTATTGCCACTCGTCGCGCAGCAGGTCGTTGAGGATGCGGCGCGACATGGTGGCCGGGTTGTCGGCGTCCAGCGTCGGGTAGACGATGTGCGCGGTCATCATGGCCGGCGCGGCAGCGGAAGCGATGCGGAACGGCGCCAGTTCCAGCCGGTTCAGTTCTTCGACCGGCTTGTCCACGGTCGGCAGGTCGCGGTGCGAGTCGACATTGGTGTCGCCGTGGCCGGGGAAGTGCTTGACGCAGCAGGCCACGCCTTGCGCGTGGCTGCCGGCCATCCACGCCATCGCCAGTTCGGCGGCGCGCCGCGGCTCGGCGCCGAAGGAGCGCTCGGCGATGACCGGATTGTGCGGGTTGTTGTTCAGGTCCAGCACCGGCGCGAAGTTCCAGTTGAAGCCCAGCGACTTGACCGCGCGCGCGACGGCGGCGCCGGTGCGCCAGGCCAGGTCGGTGTCGTCGGCCGCGCCCAGGCCCATGGCCGCTGGCGGCGCCGGCACCCAGGTCGAACGCACCACGGCGCCGCCCTCCTGGTCGATGGCGATCAGCGCTTCCTCGCCCATGACGGCGCGCAGGTCGGCGGTCAGCCTGGCCAGTTGATCGGAGTCGGTCATATTGCCGCGGAAAAGGCAGACCGCGCGGATGCCGTTCTCCTTCAGGAACTGCGCGGTGGCCGCGTCCAGCACCGTGCCCGGAAAGCGGATCATGATCAGCTGCCCGGCGATTTTTCTCAGCTTGTTTTGCATATCAGTTGGTCTTGGTGACTTTGCTCAGGTGGCGCGGCTGGTCCGGGTCCATGCCGCGCGCGGCGGACAGTTCGGCCGCCATCTTGTAGAAGGCCTGGATGGCGACGATCGGATCGAGATCCGGCGTGGCGGCAACCGGCAAGGTCAGGTCGCGTTCCGCCACGTCGGCCGGCGCGGCCAGCAGCACACGCGCGCCACGGCCGCGCATCTCGTTCGCCAGCGCCAGCAGGCTCGCTTGCGTCGGGCCGCGCGTGGCGAAGATCACCAGCGGGTAGCCCTCGTCGATCAGCGCCATCGGGCCGTGCTTGATTTCCGCGCCGCTGAAGGCTTCCGCCTGCAGCGCCGAGGTTTCCTTGAATTTCAGCGAGGCTTCCAGTGCGACCGGGAAGCTGATGCCGCGCCCGACCACCATGATGTTGCGCGCCGGCGTAAGCACCTCGACGGCCTTCGACCAGTCCTCGGTGGTGGCGGCGCGCAGCGATTCCGGCAGCGCTTCCAGCCCGGCCAGCAGTTCCGGGTCGTTCTGCCACGCGGCCACCAGGCGCGCGCTGGCCACCAGGCTGGTGATGAAGCTCTTGGTGGCGGCCACGCTTTGCTCCTTGCCGGCGCGCAGCGGCATCGCGTATTCGGCGGCCTTGGCCAGCGGCGAGTCGATGTCGTTGACCAGCGCGATGGCGGTGGCGCCGCCATCGCGGAAGTATCTGATCGGCTCCACCACGTCCGGGCTTTGGCCGGACTGCGAGATCGAAATGGCCAGCGTGTCGCGCGTGATCAGCGGCGATTTGTTCAGCGTCACCAGCGACATCGGCAGCGACGCCACCACCCGTCCCAGGCGCGCCATGATCAGGTAGGCGGCGTAGGCGCAGGCGTGGTCCGAGCTGCCGCGCGCGATGGTCAGCGCGGTGGAGAACGGCGTGCTCCTCAACTTGCGGCCCAGTTCCGCGTACTGCTCGCCGTCGTTGGCCAGTTGCAGGGCGACGCAGTCGGCGGCGGACAGGGCTTCTTTCAACATCATTGAGGTCACAGCGGTTCTCCTTCGATATAGACGGCTTTGAGGTTCAGGTCACGGTCGAGCACCACGAAGTCGGCGAACGCGCCGGGGGCCAGGCGGCCCCGCTCGGAGAGGCCGAGATAGTCGGCCGCATAAGTGGAGACGCGCGCCGAGGCATCGGCCAGATCGAGGCCGAGTCCGACCAGGTTGCGCAGCGCCTGATCCATGGTGAGGGTGCTGCCGGCCAGCGTGCCGTCGGGCAGGCGCACGCCGCCCATGCATTTCATGACCTTGTGCCGGCCCAGCATGTACTCGCCGTCCGGCATGCCGGTGGCGGAGGTGGAGTCGGTGACGCAGTAGAGGTTGGGGATGCAGCGCAGCGCGGTGCGGATGGCGCCCGGGTGCACGTGCAGCAGGTCCGGTATCAGCTCGGCGTAGCTGGCGTGGGCCAGCGCGGCGCCGACCATGCCGGGTTCGCGATGGTGCAGGCCGGGCATGGCGTTGAACAGGTGGGTGAAGCTGCGTGCGCCTTGCCTGAGCGCGGCCACGCCATCCTCGTAGCTGCCCAGCGTATGGCCGATCTGCACGCGCATGCCGGCGTCGGCCAGTTCCTTGACCAGCGCCTGGTGGCCGGCGATTTCCGGCGCCACGGTGATGACGCGCAGCGGCGCCAGTTGTTCCAGCTTCTCGACATCGGCCAGCGTGGCCGAGCGGGCGTAGGGCGGCTGCGCCCCAGCTTGCCGGAGTTGATGAACGGCCCTTCGAGGTGGGCGCCCAGCACCCGCGCCTCGCCCTTGCCGCGCGCGGCGGCGGCCTTGCCGATGCCTTGCAGCGCCAGATCGATGTCTTCCGGCGGCGCGGTCATGGTGGTGGCCAGCATGCTGGTGGTGCCGTGGCGCGCGTGGACGGCGGCGATGGTGTGGACGGCGTCGCCGCCTTCCATCACGTCGCGGCCGCCGCCGCCGTGCACGTGCAAATCGATAAAGCCAGGCAGGATATACCGCGCTGCGTTGAGCGCGGGATCGGCGCTGGCGCCGCTGATGGCGGTGATGCGGTCGTTGAAAGTGAGTTCACCGTGGACCCAGCCGGAAGGGGTCAGGATATTACCTTGGATTGCATCGCTCATCTGCGCGACTCCGCTACGAATTCGTGTGTTGTTGGATCAGGCGCAGGGCGCCGGCGGCCGAGTCGCCGCGCGGGCTGGCGAGGCGCGGCAGCAGCGACGCCGGCAGGTAAGGGCGCAGCGGCGCGGCCAGGCCGCCGCACAGGGCGATCGGCAGGGTGCCGCCGGCGTCGAGCGCATCGGCCATCAGCAGCACCTGGCGGCCCGCTTCGAGCAGGATGGCGCGTGCCGTGTCGTCGCTGTCGCCGTGGCGCAGGACGATGCGCGCCAGCTGCGCGAAGGCGGTCTGGTTGGCGTGGCCGAGCCAGCGCTGCACGGCGTCGCGGTCGCCCGCCTCGCCGCAAGCGCGGGCGATGTCGGCGGCGAAGGCGCCGGCCGGCACGCGGCCGTCGAGCGCTTGCTGCACGTGGTTGATGGCGCGCAGGCCCATCCAGGCGCCGCCGGCCTCGTCGCCGGAAGGGAAGCCCCAGCCGCCGACTTCGACGTGGCGGCCGTCGGCCAGCTTGATTTCGCCGACGCTGCCGGTGCCCAGCGCGATGATGGCGCCGGGCTGGCCGCCGTGGGCGCCGAGCACGGTGGTGTGGCCATCGCTTTCCAGCGCCACGCGGGCGTAGCCGGGATTGGCGGCGACGAATTCGGCCGCCCATTGTCGGTTGTGGACGCCGGCCAGGCCGAGGCCGATGGCGACGGCGGCTTTGTCGGGGAAGTCGAGGCCGGCGTTGCGGAAGGCCTGGGCGGCTGCCGCGTCGACGGCGGCCCAGGCGTTGGCGATACCGTGGAGCAAGGCGGACGGGCCGCCGGCGCCTTGCGCGATTTCGCTGCCGTCGGCGCGCGCCAGGCGCACCCTGGTGCCGCTGCCGCCGCCGTCAACGCCGATGAAAAAGTCGATCATGTTTACCTGGAGAAAGCTCTGGCCGGGATGGCCCGCGATGAAGGGCACTATAGGGTTGGCCAACCAGCTTGTCAACAGGTATTTAACTGGTATTAAAAAATATTGAAGTGGACTATCCCTAATCAAATCGAATCGCCGCGCAAGTCATTGTTTCTGCTAAATAAAATGCATTTTCCAGCTTGCCGCTGCCAAGTGTCATTTGCATGCCACTTTTGTCCGGGGTCAGGTCTGACATTCGCACACGGGCTCAACTGCGTAGCAGTTGAGCCCGTGTGCGAATGTCAGACCTGACCCCGGTTTTAGCGGTGGTAGGTGACGAGATGGGTACGCTTGCTGTCGGCCTGGTCGGCCAGCGCTACCACGGCGTTGCCGCTGCCGCGCACCGTGACGTCGGTCTGGCGCGTGCATAGCTCGCGCGCGTCGAGGTCGCCCGAGCCGCTGACTTGCGCGCTTAGCACGGCGGCGTTGCCGGCCAGCGTCATGTTGCCGGGGCCGCTGAGGCGGGCGCGCACGCTTTGCGCGTCCAGCCCGCGCACCGTCAGGTCGCCCGAACCATGCACTTCGGCGTCGAGCTTTTTGATGTGGCCAGCCAGGCAGGCGCCGCCCGAACCGCGCAGTACGGCGCTGGCAGCGTCGGTGCTCAGCGCGCAGGCGTCGAGGTCGCCCGAGCCGCGCACCTCGGCCCGCACTTCCCTGGCCGTGCCGCGCAGCGCCACCGAGCCGGCGCCGTGCAGCGAGGCGCTGACGCGGCCGGCGCGCAGGTCGCCGATGTCGAGGTCGCCCGAGCCGCTGACCACCAGGTTCAGGTCTTGCGTGACGTTGCCGGCGTCGAGGTCGCCCGAGCCGTGCATCTGCACATTCAGGCCGCCCGCCTGCAGGCCGCGCAGGTCGAGGTCGCCGCTGCCGTTGGCCGTGACGCTTAGTTCGCCGACCTTGCCGCTGGCGCGCAGGTCGCCCGAGCCGTCCGACACCACCGTCAGCGCCCGCCCCTGGTAGCGTTGCAGCTCGACGTCGCCGCTGCCGGCGTTGCGCAGGCTTTTGAGGTTGGCGGCGCTGATGCGCAGCGTCATTTCCTGCGCGCTGTGCTTGCCCCAGCCGAGGTTGATGGTCCAGCCTTGTTGCTGCTGGCGCGGCGCGCGCACCGTCAGCGTGTCGTTGGCTACCGAGGTTTCGATCTCGGCCAGCCGCTGGCGCGGGCCGCGCAGTTCGATGGTGTTGCCGGCGTCCGGCGTGATGATGACGGTGAACGGGCCCATCAGGTTGATGGCGCTGAACGCCGGCACGGTGCGCGTCTCGCTGCCGCTGTCGGCGGCGTGGACGGCGGTGCCGGTCAGTAGTACGCTGCCAGCGAGCGCGGCGCGGAGGATCGTCTGCTTCATGTTGGTCTCGGTATGGGAAGTGGCGAAAACTGGACGATATGGCATTGCCGCGCCGCCGTCGCGGGCTTTCGGACGGACGCGCCAAAGCGTGGGATCAACTGCAAAAAACCGGGGCTGAGCCGCGCTTGGGCCGCGCCGTTGCGCCGCCGTCGTTGTTTGTGTGGCCGCGCCGCGGCCGTGGTGTCATAATGCATGCATCAAGTTGCAGCAGCGATCGGCGCGCGCAGGTTGAACGGGAGGGCACATGATCAAGTACTTGGGTTCCAAGAGCACCAGCGATGGTGGTGTGCTGTATGTGTTTTTGATTAACGGCTTGCAGAAGGAAATCAAGGAGCATGCCTTGAAACAGTATCCGGGCTGCTATGAGGCATTGCCGCCGACGGCCAAGGCGCGCATCAGCGCCAACCGCGCGTGGCTGTCCAAGACGTGATGCGGGCGCGACGATGCTGGACCGGCGTCGTGCTGGCGCTCGCCTGTGGCGCGGCCGCCGCGCAGTCGGCGCCGACGCATTTCGGCACCGTGGTCGGCAATGGTCTGCTGTGCCGCGACCATACCGACAATATCTTTTTCTACAATTATTTCGTCAAGCATTTCGGCAACTGGTATAAGCACGAGGGCGGGGCGTACTGGTTCCGCACGGCCGGCGCCTCGCTGTGGGGCACCGAGATTTCCGAGGTGATGGTCAGCGACGATACCAGCACCTTTATCTTTGTCGGCGCGGTGGCCGAGGCGACGCCGGAGGACCTGGAGAAGGCCATCATCCGTCAGGTCGGCACCCATTACACCGTGATCGATACCTCGGCCTATCCGGTGCGCGAGGCCAAGCCGGCCAGCCGCATCGTGTATTTCGACACCAAGGCGAAGATTTATTGCGCCAAGTACAAGCCGCTGCCGCCGGTGCAGCCGCCGCCCGTGCGCCAGCAGCCACAACGGCTAAAATAGGCGACCGCGCACTCTCTGGGCTTTCATGTACACGCAATTTTTTCATCTGAAGCAATCGCCGTTTTCCATCGCGCCTGATCCCCGCTACCTGTTCATGAGCGAGCGCCATCGCGAGGCGCTGGCGCACCTGCTGTACGGCGTCGGTTCCGGCGGCGGCTTTGTGCTGCTGACCGGCGAGATCGGCGCCGGCAAGACCACCGTGTGCCGCTGCTTCATGGAGCAGATTCCCGACAACTGCAAGCTGGCGTATATCTTCAATCCCAAGCTGTCGGTGGAGGAGTTGCTGCTGTCCATTTGCGACGAGTTCGGCATTGAGCTGGCGCCGGCCGGCGCCGGGGCGGTCAGCGTCAAGGCGTATGTCGATGTGATCAATGCGTATCTGCTGGCCAGCCATGCGCAGGGGCGCAACAATGTGCTGATTATCGACGAGGCGCAGAATCTGTCGGCCGAGGTGCTGGAGCAGTTGCGCCTGCTGACCAATCTGGAAACCAGCGAGCGCAAGCTGTTGCAGATTATCCTGATCGGCCAGCCGGAGCTGCGCGCGATGCTGGCGCGGCCGGAGCTGGAGCAACTGGCGCAGCGGGTGATCGCGCGCTATCACCTGGGCTCGCTGTCGGAGGCGGAGACGGCGACCTATATCGAGCACCGGCTGGCGGTGGCCGGGGCGACGGCCATCGCGCCGTTTCCGCGCAAGCTGATGGGGCTGGTGCATGGCTTGACCAAGGGCGTGCCGCGCCGCATCAATCTGTTGTGCGACCGGGCGTTGCTGGGGGCGTATGTGGAGAATTTGCCGCAGGTGACGCGCAAGATTATCAAGCGTGCGGCCAGCGAGGTGTTTGCCGGGCAGCAGGCGGCGCCCGGGCGTGGCGCCTGGGCTGGCGGCGTGGACGCGGGCGCTGCTGCGCGCTGGCCGCTGGTGGCGGCGGGCGTGCTGGGCGGCGTGGTGGTCAGCGCGCTGGCATGGCAGTTGGCGTCGCGCGACGTGCGGCCGGTGGCCGACGCGCTGGCGCCGGCCGGCATTGTCGGCACGGCTGCTAATGCGTCCGCGGACGGCGGCCAGGTCAGACTGGCGCCAGGCGCGGCCCCGGGCGGAGCGCCCGGCGGTATTGCCGCCGGCGCGGCACTCCCCGGCGGGCCATTCGGCGATGTTGTAGGCGGCGCAGCGGTTTCCGCCGCAGCGCGCGGCGGTGTTGCAGGCGGCACGGCGGTTTCCGGCGGAGCGCTCGGCAATGGCGGCGGCGGCGGGGCGGCGCTGCCGCGCCCGGGCGGCGATGCGGCGGCGGCGCTGCGCCAGCTGGCCGGCCTGTGGGGGCTGAAACTGACCGATGGCGAGCCGTGCCAGACGGCCGCGCGCGCCAATCTGCGCTGCCTACCGGTGAAAGGGGGCATCGAGGAGTTGCGCCTGCTCGACCGTCCCGCCATGCTGAAACTGCACGACGATCCCGCCGCGCCCAATTACGTGCTGCTGACCGCGCTGACCGACGACCACGCCACCATCGTGGCCGCCGGCGGCCAGCCGCAGACCGTCAGCCTGGCGGCGCTGGCAAGCCGCTACGACGGCGAGTTCACCACGTTCTGGCGCGCGCCGCGCGCGTGGCGCGACGAGGTGCGTGTTGGCGACCAGGGCGCGGATGTGGACTGGCTGGCCAAACGCCTGTCGCAGCTCTACGACCTGCCCAAGCCGCGCGAGAACCAGCCGCTGGACGCCGCCTTGCGCAAGCGGCTGGTCGAGTTCCAGGGCGCGCAAAACCTGAAGGCCGACGGCGTGGCCGGGCCGAAGACCTTCATCCGCCTGTATCAGCTAGGCGGCGTGCAGGAGCCGCGCCTGCGCTGATTAGCTGGCGCGGCCGTCGTAGTGGTGCACCGGGATGGCGTCGAGCTCGATGTTGTCCAGGCAGCGCAGGTTGATGGCGGCGGTGGCGTCGCCGTTGGGCGCCGTGCCTTCGGCGTACGGGTGGATGCCGCAGTGGGGGCAGAAACGGTGGCGGATGTGGTGCTTGTTGAACAGGTAGGTGCTGGCGTTGCTGTCGGGCGTGAGCAGCGTCATGGCGCTGCGCGGGATGAACCACAGCAACGATCCCTTGCGCTGGCACATCGAGCAGTTGCAGGCGAGGGCGCCGTCGATGTCGCCCTCCGCCTCGAATCGGATTTGGCCGCAATGGCAGCTGCCGGTGTATTTCATGGGTTGTCTCCGTCGCGTTGTCGCTGACGTGTAAGATAACGCGATATCGGATTCATTTAAAGCTATGTCTTATATTTTGGAAGCCTTGAAGAAGGCGCAGGCAGAACGTCAACTGGGCAACGCGCCCACCATCCACGCGCCGGGCTTGCAGTCGGCCGAGCAACGGCCGGCGGCGCGCTTCAGCCTGCCGATGCTGGCAGCTGTGCTGGGCATGGCGGCAGTGATCGGCGTGCTGCTGGTGCTGGTGTGGCGGCCGTTCAGCCCATCCGCGCCGGATGCGGCGACGCCAGCGGCCACCGCGCCAGCCGCCTCGCCGGCGTCCGCGACAACTGCCGCAACACTGGCCGCCGCGCCCGCAGCGCCGATTCCGCTGCCGGCGCCGGTGGCGGACCTGCCGCCGTCGGTGGCCAATCTGGCGCGTGCGACGGCTGCGGCGCCGGCTGCGACCACGGCACAAGCTATGCCACTGTCCAGCGCACCGGCACCCGCCGCCGCCGCCGCCGCCGCCGCCAAACCAGCCGTCGCGGCCGAGGAGCCGGTGGTCAATCTGCGCGAACTGCCGGAGCCGATCCAGCGCGCCATCCCGCCGGTCACCGTGGGCGGCTATATCTACTCGAAGAACGCCGCCGACCGCCTGTTGCTGGTCGATAAGGTGTTGCGCCGCGAAGGCGAGGAGGTCGCCCCCGGCCTGCTGCTGGAAAAGCTGCACCCGAAAGAGGCCGTCTTCAATTTCAAAGGCTACCGCTACCGCGTTCCGTATTGAACGGTAACTCGCCTGTCACAAAGTCATGATATTTTTCTATCATTGTGAACTCAGCAAGGAAAAATATCATGAAACAGATGAAGTATCTGCCGTTCCTGATCGCCGCCGCTTCCTATATGCCGCGCGTGCATGCTGCCGAGCTGGCCCCGTCCGGCGAGCTGGACACATGGAGCCTGCTGCTGGTGTGCCTCGGCCTGATCGTGCTGGCCGCCGCCGGCCGCCGCCGCGCCGCCGCCATCAAGCTGGAGGACTGAGCGGGGCGTATAATGCCTGCCATCAATAAGTTGTAAGGGGCAGGCGATGCAACAAGACAGTCCGCGCCAGGTGCTGGGCGTGATCGGCACGTCCGGCAGCGGCAAAACCACGCTGCTGGAACATTTGCTGGCGCAGTTGGCCGCGCAGGGCCTGAAGGTCAATGTCATCAAGCACAGTCACCACGATTTGCAGTTCGAGCCGCCGCACAAGGACAGCGCCCGGCTGCGCGCGGCCGGCGCCGCCGAGGTGATGGTCGGGTCGCCGTTCCGCTACGCCATCATCCACGAGCTGCGCGGCGCGCCCGAGCCGACGCTTGACGAGCAGCTGGCGCGCATGGCGCCAGCCGACCTGACGCTGCTGGAGGGATTCAAGACCTATCCGATCGATAAGCTGGAAGTGTACCGCGTCGAGGCCGGCCGCGATCCGCTGTATCCGCACGACCAGCGGGTGGTGGCGGTGGCGGCCGACCATCCGCGCCCGGAGGGCCTGCGCGCCAGCGTGGCCTGGCTTGATATTAATCAGCCGCAGCAAGTTCTTGCCTGGTTGCTCACGCATCTGAAAAAAACTTCAGCGCCGGGCTAAAGTTGGCCCGGCGCAGGCCGTCAAACATCGGTGATAGCCCTTATTGGAGGTACACCATGGACGTGACGAGCATTGCCCAAACCGCGACTTCGATTGCCGATACCGGCACCAAGCAGGCCGTTGGCATCGCTGTGTTGAAGAAGGCGCAGGATATCGCGGCGTCCAGCGCCAGTGCGCTGATCGAGTCGATCCCGCCGGTGCCGAACCTGCCGCCGCATCTGGGCAACAATATCAACACCAAGGCCTGACCGGGCCCTCGCGGCCGCCGCCGCGACCTTCTCGCGCGCCGCCCGGCGCGTGGCGCGTTCGCGCATTTTCCCCACCACTCAGACGACAGGTGCGTACCGGCAAGATTGCTGGTACGCTGCGGGTGCTTTCAACTTTTTGGAGACCTCACCATGAATAAACGTCATGCCCTGATCGCCGCCGCGCTGGCGACCGTATGCGCGACGCAAGCCGGCGTCGCTGCCGCCGCCGACGACAAGGAAAAGTGCTACGGCGTGGCCAAGACGGGCCAGAACGATTGCGCCACCGCCGCCCATTCCTGCGCCGGCCAGGCCAAGACCGATAACGCGGCCGACGAATGGAAGTATGTTGCCAAGGGCACTTGCGAGAAGACCGGCGGCAAGACCACGCCGCCCGCCAAGTAAGCCGTGACTGCGGTGATGGGCGGCCTTGGCCTCGGCGTGGGCGTTGGCCTGAGGGCGCCGCATTACCGCGCATTTCTCGACCAGCGGCCGCGCGTCGGCTGGCTGGAGGTTCATAGCGAGAATTATCTTGATGCCGGCGGCTGGGACTGGCATGTGCTGGAGCGTTTGCGCGCCGATTATCCGGTCAGCCTGCACGGCGTGGGGTTGGGGCTGGGCTCGGCGCAAGGGTTTTCCGACTCGCATTTGCAGCGCGTACGCGCGCTGGTGGCGCGGGTGCAGCCGGCGCTGGTGTCCGAGCATTTGTGCTGGGGGGCGGTGGCCGGGCGGCAGTTGCACGATTTGCTGCCGCTGGTGCTGGACCGGGCGGCGCTCGACCTGATGGCGGCGCGCGTGGCGCGGGTGCAGGATGCGCTCGGGCAGCGCTTGTTGCTGGAGAATGTGTCGAGCTATGTGCGCTTCCATGCGGATGCGATGAGCGAGGCGGAGTTTCTGGCCGCGCTGGCGGCGCGCACCGGCTGTGGGCTGCTGCTCGATATCAATAATTTGTACGTGAACCAGTGCAACCATGGCGAGGATGCGCTGGCGGCCATGGCGGCGATCGCGCCCGGCATGGTGGGCGAACTGCATCTGGCCGGGCATCTGGTGACGCCGCAGGCGGTGATCGATCATCACGGCGACCGCGTGGCGGAGCCGGTCTGGCGCCTGTATGAGGCCGCCTTGCAGCGCTTCGGCGCGGCGCCGACCCTGATTGAATGGGATAGCGCCATACCGCCGCTGGACGTACTGCTGGCCGAGGCCGCCAAAGCCGAAACCCTGCACGCCCGCGCGCCGGCCGTGAGCGCCGCGCCGGCCCCGCGTTGCCCGGCCCCTCGCACGGATACCGCGGCAGCAGCGCCGCACGTGGCTGCTGCGCCCGGCGATGGCGATGGCGATGGCCTGGCGGCGGGGCAGCGCTTGTTTGCCGGCGCGCTGTTCGATGCCGCACTGGGCGCGCCGTTGCTGGCGCAGTGCAAGCCGGCGCACGCCGAGCAGCGACTCGCCTTGTATCGCGGCAATCAGACCGAGACGTGGCGCAAGACGCTGGCGGCTGCGTTTCCAGTCGTGCTGGCGCTGGTCGGCGAAGAGTTTTTCGGCGGCCTGGCGCGTGCCTACGGGCGCGCGCTGCCGCCCGATAATCCTGATCTGAATCAATTCGGGGCCAGTTTCGCCGCTTTCCTGCGCGACTTCGCGCCTGCCGCCGAGCTGCCTTACCTGGCCGACATGGCGGCGCTGGAATGGGCGCTGCACCGCGCCCATTATGCGCCGGCGACGCCGGCGGTCGATGCCGGCTGGCTGGCGGCGCTGTCGCCCGGCGAAGTTGAGGCCGCCACGTTCCGGCTCCATCCGGCTGCGCAGCTGCTGTCGTCGGCTCATGCGGTGGCGCCGCTGTGGCTGGCGCACCAGCCCGGCAGCGGCGTGGCGTTTCCGCAAGACATGCGGCAAGCCAGCCACGCGCTGGTGGCGCGGCCGCAGTGGACCCCGCTATTGGCGCCGCTAGGCGCGGCCGCCCACGCGGCGCTGACGGCGCTGGCGCAAGGGCAAAGCTTCGGCGCCGCGCTCGATGCGGCGTTCGCGCTGCAGGACGATTTTGATGTGACGGCCAGCCTGCAACAGTGGCTGGCGCTGGGCGTGCTGGTGGCGTCAGACGTCGCGCTTGAAGGCGCGTAGCAGCTTGGCCTCGCCGGTAAGGTCGCGGTGCAGCCGGCTGGCGATGGCGGTCAGCTCGATCATGCGGTCGATCTGCACGTCTTCGAAGCGCGCCAGTTCGGCGGTGGCGTTGTGCAGCGCCTGGGCCAGCTTGTCGCGCGCCGCCTGATACAGCGCGCCGTGGTAGTCGCCGGTGTTCTTCAGCAGTTCTTCGGCGTTTTCGATGACCTGGCGTAAGTCGTCCAGCAGGCTTTCCTGGCTGGGCATGCTGGGTTCCTGCGCGTCCATGACATCCCCCCGGTGAGCTACTGGTTGAAAAGACAAGCATCCGTCAGCCCACTATAGCGGGGCCGGCGGCGCCGGATTTGCGCCAGATCAAACGCCGGCGCGTCTGCCCATCTTAACTGATTATTTCTTTCGGGAAAAATAAATTACGCGCTGACCACAGTTATTTGCACGTCACCGAGGCTGACCCGCTGGCCGGCGCGGATCTTGGCGGTCTTGCGCAGTTCCTGCTTGCCGTCGACCTTGACGTCGCCGCTGGCAACGATCTGCTTGCCGGCGCCGCCGCTGTCGCACAGGCCGACCAGTTTTAACAACTGGTTGAGCTCGACAAATTCCCCGTTCAATTCGAAACTTACTTTCTGCATTTTATCCTCTGCTGCCGTGATGTGAAGCCGGCGTTGCCGCGCCCATGAGCTAGTGTAGCGGCATTCCGACAGGCGCGCAGTTTACCTTATTGCTTGTCATTGCTAGGTAGAAAAGAAGTTGCTATTCTGATTTTGACTGCTGAAGTTTTAAGCAGGGCGCAACGACCTTCGAGCGAGTTGCATCATGAATAAGCTTGCCTTTGCCGCAGCCGTGCTGGGCTGCCTTGCCGCCGTCCACGCCGCCGCCGATCCGTTGGCGCCGGTTTCTCCGTTCGATACGCGCGCCGATGCCGCCTTGCTGTTCGCGGCGGCCGACCGCCAGGCGGCGCTGGCCGAGGCGCTGGGCGGCGCCGTCACGCCGCGCTGGCGGGTCGGCATGACGCCGCTGCCCGATCCGCTGCGGCCGGCGCCGGAGCCGCGCCGCCAGCGCTATTTGAGCGGCGCCGAGTTTGAGCAGAAGATGGGACGCGGAACCGGCATCGTCAGCGTCGGCCTGTTGCGCGAGGCTGGCGGCGCGCCCGGCATGCAGAGCATGTCGATGCTGCTCAATACGCGGCCGACCACGCGCTTTACCTCGCTGTCGCTGGGTTATGCGCTGTCGCCGCGCAATGCGCTGGTGGCGATGGCCTCGTATGGCAAGACCGAGGGCATCGGCAGCCCCGATAGCTTGCTGGCGCAGGTGTCGGCGGTGCGCACGCTGGCTTATAGCATCGGCTATGCGCGGCGGCTGGACGACCGCGACCGGCTGGCGGTGACGTGGTCGATGCCGGCGCGGGTGCGCGGCGGCGCGCTCGACTACAGCGGCGCGGCCGCTGGCGTGGGTAGCGCCGGTGGCGCGGCCAGCATGGCCGGGGCGGGCGGCACGGCTGGCATGGCGGCCGGCGGCAGCGCCGGGACGTATGGCATGGCGCTGGGCGCGCCGCGCTTGAACCTGCGGCCGACCGCCGTTGAGCGCGACCTGGAGTTCAGCTACACGCGCGCCTTCGGCCGTGACGGCGGCCGCGGCCGCCTGACCGGGGCGGTGATGTGGCGCGTCAACCCCGGCCACGACGCCAACGCGCGGCCGGACCTGCTGACCGGGGTGCGCTATTCCTACGGTTTTTAGCCCTTGGCGCCCGGCCGGGTCATGTCCAGCGGCACGATCCATTGGGCGAACTGCTCGGCCGTGACGTAGCCCAGCGCCAGCGCCGCCTCCTGCAGCGTGCTGCCTTCGTGCTGCGCCTTTTTGGCGATGGCGGCGGCCTTGTCGTAGCCGATGTGCGGCGCCAGCGCCGTCACCAGCATCAGCGAGCGCTCCATCAGCTCGGCGATGCGGGCGCGGTTCGGTTCGATGCCGTGCACGCAGTGCTCGTCGAAGCTACGCATGCCGTCGGCCAGCAGGCGTGCGCTTTGCAGGAAGTTGTGGGCGATCAGCGGCTTGTAGACGTTCAGTTCGAAGTTGCCGGAGGCGCCGCCCATGGTGATGGCGACGTCGTTGCCGAACACCTGGCAGGCCAGCATGGTCAGCGCCTCGCATTGGGTCGGGTTGACCTTGCCCGGCATGATCGAGCTGCCCGGCTCGTTTTCGGGGATGGTGATTTCGCCCAGGCCCGAGCGCGGGCCGGAGGCCATCCAGCGCACGTCGTTGGCGATTTTCATCAGCGCGGCGGCCAGCGTTTTGAGCGCGCCGTGGGCGCTGAGCAGGGCGTCGTGGCCGGCCAGCGCGGCAAATTTGTTGTCGGCGCTCTCGAACGGCAGCCCCAGCGCCTGTGCCAGTTCGGCGGCGATGCGGCCGGCGTATTCCGGGTGCGCGTTGAGGCCGGTGCCGACGGCGGTGCCGCCGGCCGCCAGTTGCAGCACGCCGGGCAGGGCGGCGCTGATGGCGCGCTCGGCGAAGTCGAGGTGGGCGACGTAGCCGGAAAATTCCTGGCCCAGCGTCAGCGGCGTGGCGTCCTGCAGGTGGGTGCGGCCGATCTTGACGATGTCGGCGAAGGCGTCGACCTTGCTTTGCAGGCTGGCCCGCAGCTGGCGCAGCGCCGGCAGCACGTTGTTGGCCAGCGCCTGGGCGGCGGCGACGTGGATGGCGGTGGGGAAGATGTCGTTGGACGACTGGCCCTTGTTGACGTCGTCGTTGGGGTGCAGCTTGCGCGCCTCGCCGCGCACGCCGCCCATCAGCTCGGAGCCGCGGTTGGCCAGCACTTCGTTCATATTCATATTCGACTGGGTGCCAGAGCCGGTCTGCCAGACGGCCAGCGGGAATTCGCCTGGGTGGCGGTTGGCCAGCACTTCGTCGGCGGCCTGGGTGATGGCGCTGGCCTTGGCGCCGTCCAGCAGGCCGAGGTCGAGGTTGACGCGGGCGGCGGCGCGCTTGACGCTGGCCAGCGCGTGGATCAATTCGACCGGCATTTTTTCGCTGGAGATGCGGAAGTGTTCCAGCGAGCGCTGGGTTTGCGCGCCCCACAGTTGCGCGTCGGGCACGTCGATCGGGCCGAAACTGTCTTTTTCGCTACGGGTGCTCATGTGAATCCTAGGTAGGGAAGGGAAGGTGAATGAGTGTAGCGCAGTTTGGAAAAATTAACCGAGGGCTACAAAAACGCGAAATCGCGCCGTTATAGCTGTTACACTTTTTGGAATGATGATGCAGCACAAGCTCCTGACCTTGCTAATTTGTTCATGGCTGGGCGCCGTTCAGGCGGCCGAGCTGGGCGATGTCGCGCCGCGTTCGTATATCGGCCAGCCGCTGGCGGCCGATATCGACCTACTGGCGCTGACGCCGGACGAGCTGGCCAATCTGCAGGTGCGGCTGGCCGACGCCAATGTGTATCGCGGCGCCAATGTGGCGATGAATCCGGCCTTGGCGACGGTACGCGTGCAGGTGGAGCGGCGCGGCCAGAAGCCGGTGCTGCATGTGACGACTACCCGGCCGGTCGAGGCCGATTATGTGCATTTGTATTTGCGGCTGGGGGCGCCGGGACGGCAGGATGTGCGGCTGGCAACCGTGTGGCTGCAGCCTGATCCGAATCCGGCACCGCCGCCGCAACCTGCCGTGCCGCCGGCCAGCACGCTGACCCCGGCCCAGGCGGAGCAGATCGCCGCGCAGGCCAGGGCCACCCGCGAAACCGCTGCCAGGGATGCGGCGCTGAAAGAGGCCGCGAGCAAGGCGTCTGCGGCGAAAGAGGGCGTGGCGAAGGAGGCGGCGCGTGATGCGGCGGCGCCGACGAAGGAGGGCGTGTCGAAGGAGGTCGCGGCGCGCGATGCGGTAGCGCCGTCGAAGGAGGGGGCGGTGAGGGAGGCGGCGCGCGATGCGGCAGCGCCGGTGAAGGAGGCTGCGGCGAAGGCGGCGTCGGACGAGGCGGCCAGGCAGGCTGCTGCGGCGCCGGTGCGCGACCGCAGCAAACCAGCGCCGTTGCCGTCGATGCATGAGGCGGAAACCGGTACGCCCGGCGAGGTGAAGGCTGCTGCGGCCGCGCGCCGTATCGCCGGCGTGTGGGTGACCGCCGACGGCAAGCCGACCCGCGCGCCGACAAGTGCGGACGCGGCGCCAGTGCCGGAAGGCGTGGCGCAAGCCTTGCTGCCGTTGGCGCCGCTGCCGCTGCCCAAAGGCGTCAAGCGGCCGGCGCCACGGGCGTGCGCGCCGACCGGCATGAGCGCCAAGGAGTGCCAGGCGCTCGATGCGCATAACGCTGAATTGTCCAGCAAACTGGTTGAGCTGGAGGGCAAGATGCGCGCGTTGCAAGGCGCGCTGGGCGGCGCGGCGCCGGCCGCCCTGGCAGCCGCGTCGAAAGCGACGCCCGCCAGCGATTCGCCAGCCACGGCTGCATCGCCGGCTGCAAAGGCCGGTGTGGCGCCCGGCGCGGCAGCCGCTTCCGGAGCGACGTCGAGCAACATAGCCGCTTCGAGCAACGTAGGGCCGTCCGGCGCAATGTCGGCGACGGCCAGCTTGTCGACACAAGCGGCGCCGGAGGCGCATGCGGCCAAGGCCACGGCCGGCGAGGGCGCCTCGGCGCAGCCGGGGGCGGGCGCCGCGGACAAGGGCGGCAAGACTGACGGGGCGCATAGCGCGGTTGCGAATGCTGACAGCGTTGCGGGCGCTGGCGCGGCGTCAGCATCTGGCGCATCGCCCGCATCGGCTGCGTCGGTCGCGTCGGCTGCATCGGCGGCATCGGGCGAGGCCGGTGCAGCGGACGCGGCGGCGGCGGCGCCGGTGGCGACCAAGCAGGTTCGCGTGTTGCCCAAGCTGAAGTACAAGAAGGAGAAGCCGCCCGAGCCGCAGACCGATTACACGCTGCCGCTGGTCGCCGGCGGCGTCGGCTTGCTGGCGCTGCTGGGCGCGGGCTTCTTCTGGTGGCGCAAGAAAAAATCCGGCAAGGGGCCGCTGAAGATCTGGCAAGGCTTCCGCAAGAAGAAGGCGCCCGACGCCGCACCGACCGCCGCCGAACCGGCTGGCGCGCCCGCCGCGCCGGCATCGGCGCCTGCCGCCGCTGCGACCGCCATGGCCGAGCCGGTGGCGCAGTAATGCGTTTTGCGCATGCGCTCATGCGATATGTGCATAAGCATATAGCTGTAAGCTCTGTCTGATGGCTCTCTTTCTGGGGTATAGTGTTTGGCGCTAATTTCCCACCATTGAAAGACTTCCCACATGAGCGCAGCAGCAGATTACCAAGCCCAATACCAAGCCTTCAAACAACTCGGCCTCAAGCTCGATATGTCGCGCGGCAAGCCGGCGCCAGCGCAGCTCGACCTGTCCAACGCCTTGGCCGACGCGCTGGCCAGCTACAAGGCCGCCGACGGCACCGACGCCCGCAACTACGGCGGCAGCGTCGGCCTGCCGGAAGCGCGTGCACTGTTTGCCGAGCTGCTCGCGGTGCCTGCCGCGCAGGTGGTGGTCGACAGCAGCGCCAGCCTGTCGCTGATGCACGATGTGATCGTCTACGCGCTGCTGAATGGCGTGCCGGGTCACGCGCCATGGGTGCAGAACCCGGTCACCTTCCTGTGCCCGGTGCCGGGCTATGACCGCCATTTCGCCATCTGCGAGGCGCGCGGCATCAAGATGATTAATGTGCCGATGAACGACGACGGCCCCGACATGGATGTGGTCGAGAAGCTGGTGGCCGAGGACGCCAGCATCAAGGGCATGTGGGTGGTGCCGAAGTACAGCAATCCGGGCGGCGTGGTGTTCTCCGACCAGGTGGTGCAGCGCCTGGCCGCGATGAAAACCGCCGCGCCGGACTTCCGCCTGCTGTGGGACGACGCTTACCGCTTCCACCATCTGGGCGAGCAGAAGCTCGCGGTGGCCAGCATCCTGGACGCTTGCGCCGAGGCTGGCAACCCGGACCGCGCGATTGTGTTTGCCTCGTCGTCGAAGATCAGCTGGGCCGGTTCGGGCGTGGCTGCGCTGGCGGCGTCGCCGGCCAATATCGCCTGGTGGACCAAGCATGCCGGCTTCCGCAGCATCGGCCCGGACAAGATCAACCAGTTGCGCCATGTGGCGTTCCTGAAGGACCTGCCGACGGTGGAGGCGTTGATGGAAAAACATCGCCAGCTGCTGAAGCCGAAGTTTGATGCAGTGCTGGAGCAGTTCCAGGCGCTGCTGGGGGATGTGCCGGGCGTGTCGTGGACTCGTCCGCAAGGCGGCTATTTCATCGATCTGGTGACGCCGGACGGTGCGGCCAAGCGCACTGTGGCGCTGGCCAAGGAGGCCGGCATTACGCTGACGCCGGCCGGCGCGGCTTTCCCGTATGGGCTTGATCCGAAGGATAGGCATATCCGCATCGCGCCGAGCTTCCCGTCGCTGGAGGAGATCAATCAGGCGGCCCAGGGGATTGCGCTGTCGCTGCGGGTGGCGTTGGCGGGATAAGCACGTGGTTCCCGCGCGGGCGGGAATTCGTGCCGGGCGTCCGGTGGGCGCTCTATGGATTCCCGCCTGCGCGGGAATGACGGAGGGGGATTACTGGCGGGTGAGGCCGGGGACGGCGTTCATCCACGGCTCGGTGATGTCGCGGATTTCGCGGTCGTTGGCGAGGATTTGTTTCAGCAGGTCGATCTTGCGCAGACGCTGGCCGCCGCTCAGGGCCGGCACGCCGGCGCCGGCGGCGCGCGCCTCGGTGGCGCATTGGCCTTCCAGCTTGCCCAGGCGGTCCAGGTCTCCGATGCGTGCAGCGGCGGCCATTTGATTGGTCAAACCGGCAATGTTTTCGTACATCGAGAGAACGTCGGAAGAGGTCATATACCCACCTGGCAAAAGTTAAGCGGAGTACCGCATGTCTTGATTAACGTCGCCTCGCGGGGGAACTTTAGGGTTTTTTTGAAAAAAATCTGAAAAAAATCGAAAAAAAATCCGCCTGCAGCTAAACAGGCGGATTTTGATGATGGAAGAATAACTTATTTGACCAACTCTTCCAGGCCGGCGCTCAGTTCGTCCGGCGGCGGCATGTCGTCGACCAGCGCGTTGTCTTCCAGGCCCAGCTCCTCGGCCAGGTCGACCGGGTAGCAGGCGGCGATTTCCTCGTCGTTCAGGCCGGCCTGGGCCACGCGGGCGCGCCATGCGGCCAGCGCCACCACGGCGGCCAGGCGGTTCAGTTCGCCATTATGGTGGGGGTCCGGGAAGGCCGAGATGGTTTCCGAGAAGGCGGCCGGGAATTTCCAGCGCTTGGCCAGCTCGGCGCCGACGTCGGCGAAGGTGAAGCCCAGCGATTGCTGTTCAGCGTCGAGGCGGCGCGGGTCCATCGGGCCGGCCACCTTGTCCAGCGCCATCGCGTGTTCCGGCGCGGCCGAGTGGATCACCAGCTGGCCGATGGCGTGCATCATGCCGATGGTGAAGGCGAGGTCGGTGTTTTCCTTGGTTTTCTTGGCGATCCATTTGGCCGCCACGGCGGTGTGCAGGCTGTATTTCCAGAACTGCTTGAGGTCGAGGCCGGGCACGGTCTTGAAGCCGCTCACCAGGCCGGAGCTGATGACCAGCGTGCGCACGGTAACGAAACCGAGCATCAGCACGGCGTCTTCGACGGTGCCGATGCTGCGCGAGACGTGGTAGTAGGCCGAATTGGCCAGGCGCAGCAGCTTGGCGCTCAGCACCGGATCCGTCGACAGTTTTTTTGCAATCTCTTCGGTCGAGACGCTGGCCTTGTCGAAGCTGCTGATCAGCTCTTCCACGACCTTGGGCGCGGTAGGCAACGCAGTCGGATTCTGGAACAGGGCATCAAGTTTCATATTTAATCTCCTTGGTGATAGTCGCGTTGCTATAGGCTAACTATATAGGGATTCTTCGATTACCAGAAGAGATTTGGGCCGCATTCGTCGCTTTTCAGTGATCGTCGTCGAGCAGGTCATGGGCGCGGCGCTGTTTCGGAAAACGCCGCTCGGTGATGGTAGTCGGTTGGTGGTCAACGTGCTGGATCAGCAGCATGGCGGCGTTCAAGGTGGTGTTCATGGCCTTGGCCGCCTTCGCGACCGCTTCGGCCGGCGACAGCGGCTGCTTGTCGAGGCGCCTGGCGATGTGCGCGCGCAGCTGCGCGGCGTTACTCCAGTGACGTTCGTCGGGCAGCAGCACCCACAGGTCACGCCAGGCATTGCGGCCGTCGCCGGTGATCTCGGTCACCGAACAGCTGCTTCCATTGGTAGCCGCGCAGCAGCGAGCGCACGGCAGCGCTTTGCGCCATCCACAGCTTGAGTGCGCAGGTCTCCGCTTCGGTCGGCGACAGCGTGCTGGCTGTTTTGTGCAGATGAGAAAGTAGCTCGGCATATACAGCCGGGGGTATAAAATCAATGCGTGCGGCATCCGTGCTCGTTTGGATGTCGCACTCAATCAGGCAATAGGAGCAGGGTAGGTATTCTCATGGCAATTTATGGATAAGATACAAGACATCACGCAGGCGACGCTGCGCCACTACGAGGCGACGGCTGAGCAGTTCTTCGCCGGCACCATCGATCACGATGTGAGCCAGAACATCGCCGCCTTGTTGCAGGCGATCCAGTCGACAGCGCCGTATCGGCTGCTGGACCTGGGCTGCGGGCCGGGCCGCGATTTGAAGGCGTTCAAAGCGCTCGGGCACGAGCCGGTCGGCGTCGACGGCTCGGCGCGTTTCGTCGAGATGGCGCGCGCCTACAGCGGCTGCGAGGTGTGGCAGCAGGATTTCGTCGGACTGGATTTGCCGGCGCGGCATTTCGACGGCATCTACGCCAATGCCTCGCTGTTCCACGTGCCGCGCGCGGCGCTGCCGCAAGTGCTGCGCGACCTGCATGCCGCGTTGAAGACCGGCGGCGTGCTGTTCAGCTCCAATCCGCGCGGCGACAACCGCGAAGGCTGGACCGGCGCGCGCTACGGCAGCTACCACGACTACCCCGCCTGGGAGCGTTACGTGACCGCAGCGGGATTCGAAGCAGTCGAGCATTACTACCGCCCAACAGGCCTGCCGCGCGAACAACAGCCATGGCTGGCCAGTGTTTGGCGTTGTGTACGTGAGCGCACGGAAGCGCGAGCATGAACAGCCTATAGTGGAGTCCATGCACACAGCACTGGGCTGTGTGTCCTTTAGCTAATAAGGAGTTCATCATGAACAAGGACCAAGTCAAAGGCAAGGCCAAAGAAGTCGGCGGCAAAATCCAGGAAGAGGCTGGCAAGCTGGTAGGCAGCTCGGAGCAGCAGGCCAAAGGCCTGAACAAGCAGGCTGAAGGCAAAATCCAGAAAGGCTACGGCGACGCGAAAGAAGCCGTCGAGGATGTGGTCAAAGGCAACCGCAACTAATTGCGCTAACTACGTCGTTCCCGCGCAGGCGGGAATCCATAGGGTGTTGGCAAACCAGCGCTCCATGGATTCCCGCCTGCGCGGGAATGACCGTTGGTGAATCACTCGGGCTTCAGGTTCTTCTTGAAGAAGGCCTCGATATTGCCCCAGACGTGACGCTGGGCGACCTGGCCGGAGATGCCATGCTTGGCGCCCGGATAGGTCATCAGGTCGAAACGCACCTGGCGCTTGACCAGCGCGTCGATCATGCGCGTGGTGTTGGTAAACAGCACGTTGTCGTCGGCCATGCCGTGGATCAGCAGCAGCGGCGACTTCAGGCCATCCAGATGCGAATACACGCCGCTATATTCATAGCCGGCCTTGTTCTCCTTCGGCGTACCCATGAACTGCTCGGTGTAGTGGGTGTCGTACAGCGACCAGTCGGTCACCGGCGCCACCGACACGCCCATGGCGATCTTGTCCGACGCTTCCGCCAGCAGGCGCAGCGACATGAAGCCGCCGTAGCTCCAGCCGAACACGCCGATGCGCTTGGCGTCGACAAAGCTCTGCTGGCCCAGCCACTCGATGCCGGTCAGCTGGTCTTCCACTTCGACGCGGCCCAGCTGACGGTAATTGGCGTCGGTAAAGGCGCGCTCGCGGCGGAAGGAGCCGCGGTTATCCAGCCGCCAGACGACAAAGCCCTGCTGCGCCATGTACTGGTCGAAGAAATTGCCCCATTTGCGCGACACGTGCTGCGAGTGCGGGCCGCCGTAGGTCGACAGGTAGACCGGGTATTTTTTCGACGCGTCGAAGCCGGACGGCTTGATGATCGAGTAGTACAGCGTCTGGCCGTCCTTGGCCTTGAGCGTGCCGTACTCGGTCTTCAGGTGGGCGTCGAGGTATTTGCCGTAAGGGTGACTGGCGTTCAGCTCGTTTTTTTCCAGCCACTGGATCATCGCGCCGTCCGGCTTGCGGATGCTCACTTGCGGCGGCGTGTCCGGGTTCGAATAGGTGTCGACGAACACTTCGCCGTTGCGGGCGAAGGCCGAATCGTGCCAGCCGTCGCCCTGCGTCACGCGGGTCGGCTGGTCGGCCGTGCTGCCGTCGAGCTTGAGCGCATAGGTCTGGCTGTCGATCACGGCGTCGCGGTTCGACTGCACGAACACGCGGCCGTTCTTCTCATCGACGGCCAGCAGGCGGTCGATGCCCCATTCGCCCTGGCTGATCGCATGTTTCAGCTTGCCGTCCAGGCCGTACAGGTACAGGTGCTTGCGGCCGCTGCGTTCGGACGACCAGATGAAGCTCTTGTTGTCCGACAGGAAGCGCAGGTCGTCAAAGATGCTGACCCAGGTTGGCGAGGTTTCGGTGATCAGCACTTTTTGCGCCAGCGTGGCGGCGTCGACCGAGACCAGTTCCAGCTTCTTCTGGTCGCGGCTCTGGCGCTGGAACAGCAGCGCCTTGCTGTTGGCGCTCCAGTCGGCGCGCACCAGGTAGATATCCTTCTCGGCGCCGAGGTTGACGTCGCGGATCGCGCCGCTGACCGGCGAGACGATCTTCAGTTCGACCAGCACGTTCGGATCGCCGGCGGCCGGGTAGCGCTGCTCGACCACCTCGGTGCGGTCGGCGAAGATTTCAAAGCGGCGCACCACCGGCACCGGCGCTTCGTCGTAGCGCTTGTAGGCGATGGCGGAATCGTCCGGCGCCCAGTAATAGCCGGTGGTCTGCGACATTTCCTCCTGCGCCACGAACTCGGCTTCGCCATTGTGGATGGTGCCCTTGCCGTCGCTGGTCAGCTGCTTCTCTTTGCCGGTGCTGAGGTCGATGACGAACAGGTTCTGGTCGCGCACGTAGGACACATAGCGGCCCTGCGGCGAAATCTTCGGATCGAGCACATTGCCGCTGGCGACCATGCGCGCCTGGTCCGGCTTGCTCGCCTCGATCAGGTACAGGTTGCCGGCGATCGGCACCAGCAGGCGCTTGCCGTCCGGCGACCAGCTATAGCTCAGGATGCCCTTCAGGCTGGCGGTGCGGGCGCGCTCGCGGCGCGCCTTCTCGGCGTCCGACAGGTTTTCCTCCGGCACCAGCACCTTGGAATCGACCAGGCGGTGGGTGGTCTTGTCCTTCAGGTTGTATTCCCACAGGTCGAGCTGGAACTGGTTGTCGTCGCGGCCGCGCAGGAAGGTGACGCGGGCGCCGTCGGGCGACACTTTCAGGCTGCGCACGCCGGGGCCGGACAGCGACGGGTCGCTGTGGATGCGGTCCAGGGTCAGTTTTTCCGCCGAGGCGGCGCCCGACAGCAGGGCGAGGAAGCAAAGGATGAAGCGCATGGAGTCTCTCGAATAGGCAGAAGCCGAGACGATACCAGACGCACACCGCCGTGGCGAGACGGCAAGATTGGGAATCCGTGGCCGAAAACCGTTTTTCCTTCGGCGCTAGCCGATCTTCTCCAGCGACAGCTTGTGCAGCGCCCAGCTCAGCAGCACCGCCGCCACCGTCAGGCCGATGGTCAGGCCGATCCAGAAACCGGCCGCCGCCATGTCGTGGCCCAGCCCCAGCCAGCAACCGAGCGGCAGCGCGAAGCCCCAGAACGCCAGCAGCTGGATCTGCATCGGCTGGCGCGTGACCTTGTAGCCGCGGATGGCGCTCGAGGTCGCCACCTGGGTGGCGTCCGACAGCTGGAACAGCGCGGCAAACAGCAGCAGGTAGGCGCACAGCGCCTGCACCGCCAGGTCGGAGGTGTAGGCGGCGGCGATCTGCTGGCGCAGCGCCACCATCAGCAGCGCCGACAGCAGGCCGACGCCCAGCGCCATGCCGACCCCGACCCAGGCGACAAAGCGCGCGCGCACCGGCTGGCCCTCGCCCATGGCCTGGCCGACGCGGGTGATCAGGGCGATGCCAAAGCTGAGCGGCACCATGAAGGTCAGCGAGCTGAAGTTGAGTGCGATCTGGTGCGCGGAAATCTCCACCACGCCGTAGCGCGCCACCAGCAGGCTGACGGCGCCGAAGGCGCTGACCTCGGCGAAATACGTGACCCCGATCGGCAGGCCGAGGCGCAGCATGGCGCCGATCTCGGGCCAGTGCGGCCACTCCCAGTGGGTGAACGGGAAGGTCGGGCGGTACACCGGCTGGCGGCACACCCACCACAGCATGGCCGCCAGCATCAGCCACATGCACAGCCCGGTCGAGACGGCGCAGCCGACGCCGCCCAGCGCCGGCAGGCCCCAGTTGCCGAACACCAGCAGCCAGTTGACGAACACATTGAACAGCAGGCCGGCGATGGCGATCACCATCACCGGCTTGGTCTGGTTGATGCTGGTGCTGTAGCCGTACAGCGCGCGGTAGGCGGCGAACGGCGGCAGGCCGATGCTGATGATGTGCACGAACAGCGCGGCCTGGTCGTGCACATGCGGCGCCAGCCCCAGGTGGTCGAACACCAGGGTCGCCAGGTTGGCCAGCAGCATCGCCACCACGCCCACGCCCAGCGCCTTCCACAGCGACTGGCGCACCGCGTGCGGCACCCTGGCCAGCGCGCCGGCGCCGACGTCGTGCGCGACGATGGAGTTAATCGCCATCATCACGCCGCTGACGGTGACCAGGATGATCGACCACACCGACGCCCCCAGCGACACGGCCGCCAGCTCGTCGGCCGAGGTATGGCCGGTCATGGCGACGTCGGCCACGCCCATGCCGACCGTGGCCAGCTGGCCGACCAGCACCGGCCAGGCCAGCGTCCACAGGGCGGCGATTTCACGGCGGACGTTGGGCAGGGTAAAGGTATGCGGCATGGCAAATAAAGTCGTTACAGAAAGGCACAATTTTACTGTGTTGCCAACACTTTTGCGCGCTATGATGCAGCCACCTTTGCTCCGGAGACCGCCATGCGTTCCATTCTCGCCGCCGTGCTCTGCACCGCCTGCGCCGCCGCCCAGGCCGGCGACATCACGCTGTACTCGCACGCGCGGCTCGGCGGGCCGGCCATCACGCTGCACGAAGCCACGCCCGACCTCGACCCGCTCGGCTTCAACGACAAGACTTCCAGCGTGGTGGTGCACAAGGGCAGGTGGCAGGTGTGCGCGGAAAAGCACTACCGCGGCAAATGCATGATTCTGGACGTGGGCGAGTACGCCGAATTGCCCGGTTTCGACAATATGGTCTCGTCGGCGCGCGAAGTGGACGCGCCGGCGCGCAAGTGAGGCCTTACAATTGCTTGCACATTCATCATAGTTTCCTGTCAGCGACATTTACCTCGCCGGCGTTAACTGCCCATTTCATCATTAACGAGTCACCCCATGAAAACGATACTCTCGCGCCTGTTGACCACCACCTTGCTGCTGGCCGGCTGCGCCCACGCCGGCGAAGTCACCCTCTACACCGACGACAACTACGGCGGCCGCGCGGTGACGGTGCGCGGCGCCACGCCGGACCTGTCGCAGCTCGGCTTCAACGACCGCGCCTCCAGCGTCATCGTCCGTTCCGGCACCTGGGAACTGTGCGAGCACGCCGGCTTCCAGGGCCACTGCATCACCCTGCAGCGCGGCGAATACCGCCAGCTGCAGGGCTTTAACGACGTCGTCTCGTCGGTGCGCGAGGTCGGCGACCGCCGCGACGACCGCGATGGCCGCGATGGCCGCGATGGCCGCGGCCCGGGCTGGCGCGGCGACCGCGATGAGCGCGACGGCCGTGGCGGCGGCTATGGCCGGCGCGAGCCGATCGTGCTGTTCGCCCAGGCCGGCTTCGGCGGCCGGCGCGCCGAGCTGACCGGCGACGTGCGCAAGCTCGACGACTACGACTTCAACGACCGCGCCGGCTCGGTGATCGTCAACGAAGGGCGCTGGGAACTGTGCGAGCACGCCAACTTCGGCGGCCGCTGCATCGTGCTCAATCCGGGCCGCTACGACGTCCTCGACGACATGAACAACCGCATCTCGTCGGTGCGCCGCCTGCGCTGATGGGAGGGGCCGCCACGCGGCCCGCACGGATGGTGCAATTGCGCTAGACTGGCGCTAGTACAAAACGGAGCGGGCAACGTGGAATACAAGGATTACTACCAGACCCTGGGCGTGGCCAATTGCCAGTAGGGCTAAATCGTCGGTAGACCCTGGCGTACAAAATACGTACAAAATTTGCGAACTTTCGGCTAGCTTATTGCACCTTCGAAAATGACAAAGCGCCCATTGCGGGCGCTTTTGCTATCTGGGCTTTACGGATCACTTCTTAGCGAAGCCTTTGCGCAGCGCGCCGCTCGTCACTTCGATCTGCGCATCCAACTCGCCAGCCGATACAGCAGCTTTCAGCGTTTCCAGCGTCGGGATCAGGTCAGCTTGTGCCGCCAGCTCGATTGCTACTTTACCCTTTGCCAGTTCCAGCGGCTTGGTGCCGTATTTGACGACCAAGCACAGCTTGCCGCTGTCATCGGTAAACCACCAAGGCTTAACGCGTTTCGGCATTTCAACGCGCTTGCTCTCGCCGGATTCCTGATCTTTTACAGTGCGCAGACGCGTTGGCGCGTACACGCCGCCGTCTTGCTGGGCTTGGGCGTAAGCGACTTGTTCGTTCAGTTTTGCGATCAGCATATCGCGGCGACGTGCGATTGGCGAAACAGGGGCAGGGCGTTTTGCGGTAACGATTTTCAAGCTGTTGAGCAGGGACATTTTTGCCGTCCTTAGTAGTTGTTCATGTAAAGGATGGTGCGCTAAAGTTGATAAAAAATCAACAAAAGAGTGATTTGTCGCGCTACAAGTGTCGGATCAACCGACACTAAGCGCCCATCTCTCTGGCTAGGTGATCTAAATGAGTAGGAAGGTATTACTGGAACAGTAGTTAGATCAGCTATAGCAACCTGACAAAAAGACATTTGACTGTACAAAAAGACAGCGAATGTGAGTTACAATCGGCTTGTACCATCCCTTCACGGCAACACCCTTTATTGGAGTGAAATATGTCGAACAAAGTAACGGGCACGAAAGCGGCAAGTAGCGCATCGAAGGTGCTTCACAGCAATTCCACCGGTGCAAATTCTAAAACTAGCGCGGGGAGTACGCTGTCGCAAGTCGCGCCAGCAAAGGTGACTTCGGCTAAGGCCGCCACAGCAGCCTCTGCTGTATTACGAGACGGTCGGACAAGCGCCGCATCTAAGAGCGCAGCAGGTTCAGCGTTGGCCCAACGAAAAAAATAACATGTAATAACGACGGCTCCATAAGTGGGGCCGTTTTTATACTAATTAAAAATAACTCAATAGCTAGGGTAGAGGAATGTTTGATTTATTCGGTGGCGCTAATTATGTGAAAACTGACGAATTTGATTCGTTTAAAAAAGCAGTGGCTGAGCAAATTGCTGGGCTGAAGAGTGAAATCGCATTAAAAGTGACGGATTCAGAGGAACTGGCGAGAAATGCTGCTGAGAATGCAGTGGCCGCGGAGTTGCGCGTTAAGGGGTTAGAGGATCAGTTTAAAAACGCGTTGACTGCATTAAATCAATTCCAAGCCTCCGCCAAAGAGGAATTGGATAGTCTTTCGCTTGAATGCAATAAAGCGAGAGAGACGAGTAACATACTACAATCATCTATTAATGAAGTGCAAGCGCTCTATTCATCGGTATTGGCTGCAAAGTCCGAGGTGGATGCTGCTAAAGAAAGCATACATTCAGACATAGACTTAATCAACGAGGCGCTGGAAACGAGTAAAACTCTTCCAGATTCGGTTGATGAAATACAAGGTATTTTAAAAAATTCGGAAGGGATTTACGCGAACATAAGTGATCTTTTGTCTCACTCCGCATCTAAGAAGGGGGAAATTGATGAGCTGAGAGATAAAATATTGGGAAAGGATATGGAAGTTGACGGATCTAACGTGCACGTCGACGGAATAAAGGATAAGTTGGAAAAATCCTATTTTGATGTTGAATCTAGGGTGAAAAACTTAGAATCTGAAATCCAGATTGTTACTGACGCTGTTAATTATAGCCATGAAAAACAACTGGAAAAGAATTTGGCAGATTTCGAGCATTTAGTCTCAAGATCAAATGCGCGAATAGACGAGGTTGATAGTCAACTGAAGGATTTGTTGCCAGGAGCGATGGCAGCGGGCCTAAGTGCAGCCTACGCAAAGAAGAAAGATGATGAAACTAATTCTTTAATTAAATCGGAAGAAAAGTTTCAAAAATCGATATTCGCTATGGCTGCCATATCGGGTATTCCTCTTATCGTTGACACGTATTTGTTATTCGGGGAGAAAATAGGCATTATAAAAGTTATTCAAGATACGCCTAATCTTCTGTTGGCTATTTTGCCTTTATATTTACCAGCGCTTTGGATAGCGGTTTCTCTTAATAAGAAAATAAATTTATCAAAACGTTTAATTGAAGAGTATACGCATAAAGAGGTTTTGGGTAAGACTTTTGCTGGTATTTCCAATCAAATAGACACGCTTAATTCTGGAGACGGGGTAAGGGAAGAGTTACGAACACGCTTGCTCTTTAACCTGCTTCAGGTCAGCGCTGAAAATCCCGGCAAGCTTATTACAGATTATAATAAAACCGATCACCCTTTAATGTCTGTGCTTGATAATAGTAAGAAACTCTCTGACTCAATGGAGGCTTTGTCGAAAATTCCCGGCCTAGAAGCTATTACAAAAGGACTTGCAGCCAGAGCAGCAAAGAAATTTGAAGAAACAGCTAAGGATGTTGCTAACGGAATCAATGCCAATACTACCTTAGAAGATAAGGATGAGAGCGACAACAAAGTGGACGAAAAGAAGGAATAGGCAGGTGGCTAGTTACCTCGTTCATTCACGAAACCACCTTACCCCTTAGCATTGTCGGGCTACCACGCGGTCATATATGTCGGTTCACATACAGCTTTGGTGAACCGCAGTAGGCACGCATCAAATGCCCCGTTGCTTACATGGCTTTGAGGTCCGCCTTGCGCCAGTTTGATAGCTGCAATGAGTATTGATTCAAGTCGCTAGATAATCGTGCTTTGGAAATGAGTGCTCGGTTAGTTTGGACCGTACATAGAACTGCCTGGTGTTCCGTCAGACGCGTAGTGGCGGCGTCGAATTATTCCTAGCAATGCCACGTCGATCACTCTGAACACTTGCCAATGAGTCCGGGTGGGAGCCTGCTACTGAGTTGGGCCAGATCTGCTACAAATTTATGCAAAAGATCTCGACAGATTCGGTGCAACCTAACGCAGAGTGATATAGTTCGTAATATTTCTTGTATCTAACAACTGTCACCGGTAGAGAACAACATGTCATCCTATGCTTTTTGGAATAACAAGGGCGGAGTCGGTAAGAGCTTTTTGTGTTTCGCTGCTGCTTGCGAGTACGCACATCAGAATCCAGATATTGATGTCGTTGTGATAGATCTTTGCCCGCAGGCTAACACATCGGAAATGATTCTTGGAGGCCAGCCGGAAGGTGCGAAGACAATCAAGAAATTTTTGAAAACTGGAGTGGATCGTATCAGTGTCGGTGGTTACTTGGAGCAACGATTAAATTCTCCATTCCAACAAATTGACGATGCAGAACGATACACGATTCAGGCTTCTACGTATAATGACAAGATCCCGGGAAATCTTTCACTTGTGTGCGGAGATAACTTGGTTGAGGTTTTGGGGGAGGCAATTCGACAAACTGCCCAATTAGTTGTTCCGGTTACGGCGTGGAAAAAAGTCATTAGCTGGATAAAAGATTTACAGGATGCCATACGAGAAACCAGAGATAACGATTGCGTATTCTTTATCGATTGTAATCCAAGCTTTGCCATTTACACACAACTAGCAGTTGTTGCGGCAGATAATCTTGTAATTCCCTTTACAGCTGATGAAAGTTCAAGGCGAGGAATTGAAAATATTATCGCTTTGCTTTATGGACAAGGCGATGAATATATCGCGTCGTTTGCTCGGCTGAGTTTTTTCAAGAGGGCTAAAGAAGAGGGGATAGCTCTTCCCCGACTACATACCTTCATATCTAATCGTGTTACTTTATTTGATGGCGAACCTAGTAAAGCTTTTCAGGCCGCCCACAAGGCTATTAAAGCAACTATTGAAAGTATCTTTAAAAAGCATCGCACGGTTTTCGCATATCCTAAAGTCGCCGTCAGCGATAGATTTGTTGACTTCCCGGATTATCATGGTGTTTCAATCGTCGTATCCCTTACGGGTACTCCGATTCATAAGTTGAAAGCGGGTCCTAAAACAATTAATGGCGAGCGTATTCAAGTTAATATCGGCTCTCTGAATAGTTATAAGGACGCGCTTAAGACTCTTGTCGAGTTTCTTTAATGGCCTCCGCCGCTAAAGTGAAGTTTGACGTTCTGTTGGAGCGCTCGGAAGCTTTATCTAAAGTAGCAGGAACGTTAAAGAAAAAAACTGAACAACCATCTAAGACGGTACTGCTTCATGCCGCCTTAGCTAGTCAAGTGGCGGCTTGGGAAGTTTATATTAAAAACTTGTTGGCGGAATATTTTCTGAAGACAGGAAAGCCTACTGATGCAAGTTTTTCTGCAATACACAGTTTGCTGCAAGCACGTATGAAGGTCGCGGCAAAGAAATTAAACACGCCTAATAGCGAGCATTGTCGCGAATTTTTATACACCTTCAGTGGGTTCGATCCCTGGCCTAGTTGGGCCGGTGCTAAATTTGATAAAACTATCTTTGGCAACTCCTTACATAGCCGAAATCGACTGGATGAAATATTTCTGGTGCGTCATAGTTTTGCTCACGGATTCACCATGCCTGCTCACTCTTGGAACACTAATGCTGCGGGAGCCCCGCATTTAGATTGTAAAAACGTAAGCTGTTGTGCAAAGTTTTTTCTGATCTGTGTATTCGAACAGATAACGCATTTTCGAGCTACATAGCAACGCAGCATGGTATTGCTAAACCTTGGTAGTGATTTGATTTTTCAATAAGAAATTTCGATAACATAGAATGTAAGAAAATAGCGAAATCCTTACATTTCTTGCTAGTCAGTTGAAAATAAAGGCTTTTCTGTAAAGTCACTTTTCGATTGATTTATTAAACCAAAGGTTGCATCCTCCGATGCGTTAAATCCTTTGGTTTTCTTATATGGCACAGGCAAAAACACTCACCGAAAAAGAACTTAAGCGCATGCTTGCGTTCGTTGCGATTAAACGGCATGCAGCCAGAAACCGCGCAATGTTGTTGATGACTCACTTAGCAGGAATGCGCGTCGGCGAATTGGCTGCGCTGTTGGTTAAGGATGTGCTATCCGAAGATGGCCGTGTTAGGCCCGAAATCCGATTGCTGCCGGAGCAGACAAAAGGAAATAGGGCACGTACAGTCTTTTTAAACGAACGCCTGCAAAAGGAACTTGCCGCGTATCTGGCAACATTGAAGCGAGTGCAGGCCGACATGCCGCTGTTCTATACACAGAAGCGCCTGGCTTTCAGCGCTAATACGTTGTGTCAGCACTTTCACTTCCTGTACAAAGAAGCAGGTATCGACGGTGCCAGCAGTCATTCAGGCCGTCGGACGTTCATCACAAATCTGGCAAGCAAAGGCGTGGGCGTCCGCGTGTTAATGGCATTAGCTGGGCACCAGAACATTGCGACCACGCAGCGCTACATTGATGTAAACGACGAGATGCAGCGGGTAGCCGTGGAGCTTGCGTAGTCCACTATGCCGTAGTGGAGAACAGCTGCAAATAAATATTGCAGGAGGCTACAATCAAATGCGATATTCCGAACTCATCGAAAACAACGTAACAGTCAAGGCCCCGCTTACTGCGGACCCGAAATGTAAAGCGAAGACCAAATTAATTCGTATCCCAGCGGGGGCAGGACCGGTACGTATATACATCAGGGATGGCAAGCTCTTTGTCATTTCTGACCAACCGCTAGAGCGCAGCACGTTGCCTTAATCTAGTTGCAAACGGCGTTGCCCGTTACAATGCTACAAAGCATCTTTAATAGGTTGCACGCACAGCATGACTCGGCCAACTTCACCTTCGAATTTAAGTCTGTACATGGTACTTGGCACGATATGCCTTCATGGACTGATGATGATCGCGAACGAGCTATTTTTTCGACGTGCTGAATTCCTACAGGGCATCGGCTGGGTTTATTTGCCAGCCGGTACACGCTTATTATGTACACTGATGTTTGGACGAGCTGGGGCCATCGGGTTACTGATATCGGGTTGGCTCGCCTGCTACTGGTATTACTTCCCTGGCGACGCGTTACGTGCGACGAGCGGCACAATTGCAGGTGCGATAGGTCCGTATCTGATCTATCTCGCCGCGCAATCGCGATATGGATTGCAGGCGTCGTTGACGAACCTGACGCCGCAGCGATTACTGCTGTGCGCTGTCGGCTGTTCTATCGCGAGTCCTGTACTTCATCATTTATGGTTTTCCATACATGGCGGTCGCGATCTGCTGCCGGGCCTGTTTGTAATGATGATCGGTGACTTGCTGGGAACATTGATTGTTCTGTACACAGCGAAAGGTATTCTGTCTTTGCTGCCGCTACCTGAGCGCAGACTACGGTAAACCGTGTGCTAAAATTTGTAGCGATTCAATTGTCGGTTCAGCCGACAATGTCCGAGTAGTTTAAAACGAACATGACACCTCCTAAACGCCCAGCTGAAATCTACATGCGCTTCCTGCAATTGGCCGATGCCCTGCGTGGCCTGCCATCTCTGGAAGCGCTTGATCCACTGGAAGAACGCATTCTTAGCATCGTCGCGCTTGCTACTCAACAAGATGAGCGGTTGTCAGTCCGCGATATGATGGGCAAGAAAGAATTAGGTGCTCCTGCCACAGTTCATAGCCGCTTGACTTCTATGCGGGAAAAGGGCTGGCTGATGTTGACCGATACCGAAGACACCCGCCGTAAGCAGGTAGAGCTAACCCAAGAAGCCTTGAAGTATCTCGATAAGCTCTCCAAGTGCATGCTCAAGGCTGCTACTTTAAGCTGAATCATGGATCTGTCATAGATCTGCTGCGTAGCGGGTTTATTGCCTTGATGGGCGCAACACGTAATACCTTTTAGGATGTGTTTCGTTGCACCTGCTATCTACCTCTAGTCCTTCCTAATCCGAGTCGCCTTCCTAGTTGCTGCGGTGTGAGCATTGCCGTCTTTTTCTTTTCGATGCAAGTATCACCAGCTCGGTTGACTTGCGGCGGTCCCTGACCGACGTTGTTTTCCTATGCGCGGCATATTTCGAAAGTTGCACTTAGGCTATTTTTCGGTTAGATTGATCTAATATTCATAACGATCTAAAAAATAGATCGGTTTGGATTGGCCTTAACCAACTAGGGGAAATAAATGAAGCGTTTCAATCTGCTGTTTGCTGGAATCGTGGCTAACGCCATCGTAGGTTGTGGTGGTGGTTCCGGTAGTGCCACGCCAAGTAACCCAATAGCTCCTACCACTCCGGTCCCAACTGTATCGCTAAATATTGACTCATCAAGGGTTGCGGTAGGACAGTCCGCTAAGCTCACGTGGTCTTCGACAAACGCGACGTCTTGTACGGCGTCGGGAGCTTGGGCGGGTACGAAGGAAAATTCGGGAACTATATCGCAAGTGTTAAGCGCGCCGGGATCACTGACATATACATTGACATGTACAGGCGCAGGTGGCTCAGCAAATCAATCAGTCCTTTTGACAGTTGCGATTCCGCTCCAAAAAACGTCTTACGCGAACGCTAAGCAAGTAGGCCTTGAGCAGATAGAGTTGCCGCAGGCAGCCGATACCGTCCAAGCATACGCTCGCGCTGACTTCAAAGGGAGCGGAGCTATCTCGCTCTTCACTGCTAAGGTGATGTATAAGTTAGAGACTAGTACTGCCGCAACGGCAGAGCCTAGTGTGTTCGCTTTCTGGACGAAGTCTGCAAACGGTTCTTGGGTTAAAGAAGACGCAATGATCGACAGCACGGTCGGGTGCGTGCATCCACGTAAGGCTGTGGTGGCAGATTTCAACAACGATGGCAAGCCAGACGTCCTTGTTGCTTGCCAGGGGTACGATGGTGGTCAATACGCCGGCGAAAAAATGTTCTTGGTTCTCAGTACCCAGAGCGGCGTGTATCACAGCACGCCATTGCAAGACTTTGTGGGTTTCTTCCACTCGGTATCGGCTGCTGACCTGAACGGCGACGGCAATGTAGATTTTGTGGCCGTTGATCCGAACTCCCCACAAGCGCTGCGTATGTTCATGGGGAAAGGCGACGGCACTTTCACCGAAGCGTTTGACAAGTTCCCAGCATATGTTCAAAACCGTGATTTTTATACTGTTGAGCTGGTAGACGTTAACGGCGATAACATGCTCGATATGCTGGTTGGCGGACATGATTGGCAGGGTGACTCAAAGGCTGCTTACATTCAAGGCAACGGAACAGCAAACTTCAATACCGCTGTGGTTACGGTATTGCCTACCGTTCCGGATCATGGCGTAGTGTTAGACTTTTTGGTGGCGAACGGTTCGATTTACGTTGATCGTACTTCTGGTGGCGGAAACGCAGGCTTCTACCAGAGCAAGGTGATCCAGAAAATTGATATCGCGAGTATGCGATCCTCGGTACCGTTCATCAAACTTCTTTCGACAGCGGAGCCGGGAGAGTACTACCCGTGGTTCCCTTGGCTATTGAAGACTGGTGCAGGAATTCAAAGTGATAACGTCCATTTGTCGACTGCGATTGTTGAGTGACATTTTAGGCCAGTAAGCTTTGCGCTCTGTCCTATCGCACTTCCATGGGGCCGCGCCACCAACTGACAAAGCTGCTTCCGTACTGAGCCTCGATGGCAGCTTTGGCATTCCAGCTGTTGTGGGCGTGGACTCTGACGTCAATCGGTTTTTGCGTGCCATTGATGCGGATAACGATAGTGCCTTCATATAGGTCCATCTGACTCTCCTGTTGTTGGAAAATCAGATGGTAGGACGGCCTGGCATATAGATCAACTTGTTGGGATGGTGAATGCAGCGCAATCCGGCAGAATGGCCAGGCAGTCAGGCCTGCGATTTTTGGAGCTTGGGACTAGCTTACTACTAGCTGATGCTGAATTCCTTGCCAGGCGTCGATGTCGTCTGCTCTTGCAATAAAAAAGCGACCCAGCTTAACTCTGGGTCGCTTTCGTGTTACGGAGTCGTTGGACCCGGCTGCGGTTGCTGCGCCACTGGTTGACCGGCCATAACAATGGGAGTCATAGGGATGGCTTGCTGCTGTTGTGGCATAGTTGGTGGAGCGGTCACTGCAACGGAATTAGCAGTGGTGGCTTGCTGCTGGATGATTGCCATCTTCAGCTGGAATATTATTTCACGCGCATCGAATTTTGCGACCAATACCAAATTCTCCAAGAATGCATCGGAAAAAGAACTTGCGCTAACACCCTGCTTTGCGAGAAGAACGCGCAAGCGTGGAAGCCAAATTTTCGGATTTGTTGGGTTGAACGATACTTCGATACAGCGGCTGCGTAATGCAGCTTCAAGCACATGCAGGTTATTAGTCGTGAAGATAAAAACTGCATCAACCATCTCCATCACGGATTTCAACTGAGTACGCGCTTGAGGCGTCAAATTGTCTACTTCATCCAGAATGATGTAGCGAATTCCACTGCCCGGACTGACTGAGATATGGCTTAGCTGCTTTTGCAAAGATTGGATGAATTCGACGCCATTTTTACCGACGGTGCATTGATGCTTTTGTACATCTGGGGTATTACCGCCATTGGGCTGACAAGCTTCAATCAGCGGCGGCATAAAAGCAGCCAGCGCTGTCTTGCCAGTCCCAGGTTCGCCATGCAGCAGAACTCCCGTTTTTCCAGCGTAGGGAAACTCAATTTCACCATTGGCGATCAGCGAAATTTTCCGCGCTTCGGCAAGGGACTCAAAAACGATGTCATTGATGGTTTGCGGTGCGGACATGTGTGTTCCTTATATAAGTTTAATGATGCTGGTGCAATTTGCACCAGCAACAACTAACGAGATTAGGATTGTTATTTCAGCGTACGACCAAGTGCGGCGTAGATCGAATCAACCATCTTCGAGTCGTTCAAAACGAGTTTAATGACAACGCTGCCGTCAGCCTGCTGGCGCAGAATCGCCAATCCATCGCTTTCATTGCCCAGTTTCGCAATCGCTGGCAACTGACCATATGGAATCTTCGTCAGGCAAGCATTCAGAGTCGAATCTTTAGCCTTGTTGATGCGCTCAGTCATGATTTCTTCAGGACTGCGGACGGACTGCATTTTCTCCGTACCATCGGAGTTGAGCTTTTTCCGGACTTCCTGAATACCACCGTTATCATTCAGCCACCGGATAAAGTCTTTAGGCTCGACACTTGGTTTCTGATTCTGAGCGGCTTTGATGACGTGGACAAAGCCAGACGCGCGCTTGGATTCTTTTCCAAAGGCGAGCTTAACGATCAACTGATAGTAGGACTTTCCCTCGATGCCGAGGGCGGCGCATTTTTCTTCAAGAGTAGCTTTGTTTGCTGCTCTTACAGACTCTGATTTGTCGTTGAAGACGATGCAGGCAGAGTAGGTTACACCTAGCAGCTGCTGAAGCGTGTCACGATATTTACCTTGGTATTCGGCGATTTTTACCAAGTGATCTGCAAAGGTCAAAATTTCATGCGACGGAGTGCTGGTCTTGATTGACGTACTTGCCTCTACCGCGGGCAATGACAAGTTATATGCAGCCGGATAGGCATGATTCAGATGCGACTGGAACCACGAGCGTCGCTTGAGAATACGTTGACGCGCCGCGAGCTTAGCAATGGTTGGACTCGGGGCAAAATTGGGTTTATTAGTTCTCATAAAAACTCTCCTATTCAGGGCGGTGTATAAAGTTGTCCGCTGCGCAGTGGATAGGAGAATCTTAATTTTCTGCTGTAGGTAGGTCTATGCGTTTGCTACTTTGACGGTTGCGTTTGCTACTTTAGCGTTTGCTTTTGCTACCAAACTGCATATCCGAAAGCCACGAAGTGATGGTGCGTTCGGCCTGATCAGGCTTCAATCTCACGTCGGCTACGGATGCCGCAAGTATCTGATCCTTAATCTTTAGCGCTGCCTGCCGACGACTAGGGAACGGTTTGTTAGTGACCGGATCTCCTTTTTCTGCTAGTTCACGTGCAAGTTCTCTCAATGGCGTGTAGCGCTCCTTTCGCTGAGCTCCACCTGATTTCGCACGATTTACAAAAGCCTTCTTGACCAATCCCTGCGTAAATCCAAGGCCATAGGCGACGCCCATCCAATACTGGGCATGACTTACACCAAGCCATGAATTCTCATCGTCCGTGCCATAGCAGTGGAGCGCACCGACGACGTAGGCACAGGACAGGCGGATCATGTCTATATTTGAGATTTCGTTTGTTGTTTCGAACCCATCTTCTATCTCATTGGGATCTGGTTGCAACTCCATCATTGGCTCGAAAATTTCGGTATAAAAAGCATCGACCTCGCTGCTGATGCCGAGCTGATAGTACATATCACTTAGTTGGGCAACCAGCTGTTGAGCGATTGCGATGACGGTAGGTGTGTTGTCCGGGGATGTGGTTGAATTCATTGCGATATAAAAATTGTATCGGTATTGAAGTTATAGCGGTTTAGGCCAGTGTCACTATACCGCGCTTATGCCAAAAGTTGAAATCCACTGAAGCTAAATATGTGCGAGAGCATTCGTCAGCTCTCATCATCAGGAGATAACATTGAGTAACACAACATCCCAGCACGAGTCCGTGCGCCCATCCCATTTCACATCAAAACAGCGTGCGGATGCACGAAATCAAGCATTTGGCTACAACCGAAAAAAGTGCGCGACGTAGTAGAAGAAAGCACGGCAAACAACAAGCCAGAACACTTGGCATTTGGTACTGCACATCCGATTGACTCATTTGCTTTCCGTTCGTGCGTCATTTCCCGCGAGGTACAGAAATGAAAGAACGAATTTCTGCCGCTCTTATAGCCAAGTACTCGACGTTGAAGCCGTACCAGATCGAGAAGAGTGTCGACAAATATGTAACTGTCATGTTGAGCGCAATTGCTGAGTCTGTTCGTAAGTTCGGCTTTGAAGATGATCAGGTATCGCTATCCCTCGATGACATTGCGAAGCTGGTTGGTCGCATAAAAATCAAGGGCAAAGATTTTAAGGTGTCCACGCTGTTTAATGCAGATCGCAATACATCGTTGGTCATTGTGGATTTTCCGGGTCAGATAGGCAAGATTGCGCGAGTGTCTCTTAATCCTGTGTATCAGACTGAAATCATGCAGGCGCTCGCTAAAATCGATGCGCCTGTTGCCAGCGCGGGGAGTGAGGATCGAGCGGCCAATATATATACGTCGATTGATTTGCTAACGCTTGATAGCTTTATCGAAAACACCAAAGACGCTTACATGACGGCCTGTCAAAAAACACTTTCGAGCAATGAGAATTATCGGAAGGCGCTTCTTAGAAACCTTTTGAATGCTCGGCACATCAAGTCATCGATCACAGAAGAAGACGGCCAGTATGTGTTTGCCGAATACTGGGAGCAAAGCGACAGTGGCCGCTGCTATGGGCATGGCACTAGTTTGCAGCGAGTATCAAAAGAAGTCAGGCATGCCGCGCTTGGACGTTGCCACATGTATGACGTCAAGGCCGCCAGCTATGCATTGCTGACAGGCTTGGCACTTGAAATTGATCCGACGCTTGATGTTGATGTGCTTGTAGACTACGTTAGTCATCGAAGCCGAATTCGGAAAGCTATTGCCGCTGATGTTGGCATTAATGAAGAGAAGATGAAAGAGATCTTTACGTCGCTGGGGTTCGGCGCGAAGACAGCCAATAATCCATTCGCCTCAATCCGCAAGACACTGGGCGAAACTGCTTACTGCCGCCTGATGGTTAATGATCAATTCGTCAGAATTGGTGATGCTATGAACATGGTTCGTGAAACGATAGCCGGGCATTTCCCAGACAGTTTTGAGTTTTTGGGTCGGCACTACGATTCGGTTTGTCCGCGCACAGGAAAGACGCGTAAGAAGGATCAAAAGCTGGCTTGGATATATCAGGCTATGGAAGCTGAAGCGATTACGCGCTTTGGTGTTGATGCCGCCGAAGCTGGCTACCAACCTCTGCTGTTTGTTCATGACTGTGTGTACTTCAAACATAAGTTGCCAGAGGCTGTGTTGTCGAAGATTACGAATGATTTGCAGAAGACGTTCCCGTTGTTGGAAGCCGATTACGAAGGGATCTATCCGATACACACTGATGACTTTATCGATCCCGTTTATGCACAAGAGGCCAAGCGTATTGAACAGCACAAGGCATTGATACGACAACTTAGCGGTGATGCAATGTCCCCAGAACCGGTGCAGACGGATACCAGTCCTTGGCATGAAGAATTTGCAGGTTGGATGGCGATGAGCGATGTGCCGGATTTTTCAAAATTCGTATCAGTGGAAGCTTTGCCAGGAGGGAGTATTGATTTGGGGCGCAGCATCGATCTATGGCATGCCTGTAGGTAGGACTGTGAGTTGAAGCCGATGCTGCAAAAATGAAAAGGCCCGGTCACAAACCGGGCCATGTCTAGCAGTCGTCAAATTGCACAGCGGAGGAGATGCCCGCAAATCTATTTATACATGCGGCATTATTCGTTTAAAACGAATGCTAACGAGCGGCACCAGAGTGTAAAGCGAAGAAGTTCAATTGCGCTCGAATACCGCCAATGCCTTGCTGGCCACTTCGCTTGGCTGGGAATGCAGATAGACCATCGTGCTACTAATCTGTTTGTGGCCGAGGAATTTCTGCACCATAGTAATGTCCATGCCTGCACGCAGTAGGCGAGTTGCAGCGGTATGCCGGAACGTGTGGCTGGTGATCTTGCCAGCATCAAGGTTAATGCCGGCGCGTTTGACGATAGTGTTGACCCAAGCTGCATTGGTCTTATAGGTGCCGCGTTTGGAAGGGAACACCCAGTCGTCGATTCTGGCCTTGTATCGACGTTCCATGACGGCACGCAATGCGCTAGTCATCAGCAGCAATGTATCGTTGCTGCGTTTGAGTCGGCGGACAAGAACAGTGTTGGCGGTAAAGTCGATGTCGGACCAACGAAGGTTTTGCGCTTCGTTGATCCGTGCGCCAAGGTGCAGCAGGCATACCAGAACGTCCTGATTGTCCCGACGTTGCGCATCGGTGAGTGCGGTCTTTCCCGGGTACTTCGTGTTAGGGCAAGTGGCGGAAAGTATGGCTGCTTCTTCTTGCTCGGTGATGATACGGAAGCGCGTCTGTTTTGGTTTGATCTTATCGACTTTGGGGCCAGCTGAAAGCTGGTTCTCAGCGCAGTAGTTGACCAAAGCATTCCAATACATGATCGCTACCGTGATCGTGTTATGGGCATAGCCATCAGCCTGCATAATTCTCACAACTGCTTGTACTTGGCGCTTTTGCACAGCAGAGAAAGGGATGTTAGGAATGGCTGCTTTCCAGCGGGTCATATGCGTGCAGGCATTGCCGTAACCGCCTGTGTTTTCACGTTGCTCCAGAAAGGCTCTAATCGCGTCATGGACATTTATCGGTCGTTCGCCGTCGTAGATGACGGATTGCACTGCTTCGTGTTCCCATTTGCGGGCCAATGTTTCGGCCAGCTTTTTGTCAGCCGTCTTAGTTGAACGGTTGAACATTACGCCGTCGATCATTTTGCGCCAATACCAGGAGCCGTTGCGAAATTCCAATGCCATTTAATCGTGACCTTTGTGCTTTACGGCTGCGTACAAAATACGTACAAAAAGCAGTAGCAGCCGCATACAAAAACAGTATTGCGGAGGCCTTGGAGGATGCATTCTGGTTGGTTTTTAATCAACAAAAGAATGACGTTACTCAACTGTGAGAAATCGTAAAGCTGACCCTGCCCGACAAAATTGGAAAAATCGAATTAACTTAGAAGTTGACAGCTTGCGGTAGCCTTCCTGATTTCTTCCTCGCTGGACGTCTTGGCCACGACTTAAGGGTGACAGTATCTGCCTACACGTTTCGGGCTTTTTCGGTAGACTGACAGTCATAGCATACGGGAGCGCGTAACGTGGAATACAAGGACTACTACCAGACCCTCGGCGTGGCCAGGAGCGCCAGCGAGGACGACATCAAAAAGCGTATCGCAAGCTGGTGCGGAAATACCATCCGGACGTCAGCAAGGAAGCCGACGCGCAGCAGAAAACCCAGGACATCAACGAGGCCTACGGCGTGCTCGGCGACGCGGAAAAGCGTGCCGCCTACGACGAGCTCGGGCGCGGCCAGCAATACCGCGCCGGCCAGCAATTCCGTCCGCCGCCGGACTGGGGGCGCGGCTTCGGCGGCGGCGCCGGCCCCGGCCCCGGCCCGGGCAGCGCCGGCGGCGGCTTCGGCGACAGCGACTTCTTTTCCGACCTGTTCGCCAACTTCGGCGGCGGCCGGCGCCGGCAAGCGCCGCAGCGGGGCGACGACCATCACGCCAGCATCACCATCGACCTGGCCGACACCTACAGCGGCGCCACCCGCACCATCAGCCTGATGGTGGCCGAACGCGACGCCCAGGACCGCATCGTCACGCGCGAGCGCAACCTCAGCGTCAACATCCCGAAAGGCGTCACCGCCGGCCAGCAGCTGCGCCTGTCCGGGCAGGGGCAGCAGGGCGCCGCCGGGCCGGGCGACCTGTACCTGGAAATCCAGTTCCGGCCGCACGCGCGCTACCGCATCGACGGCCGCGACGTCTACCAGACGGTGCCGGTGGCGCCGTGGGAGCTGGCGCTGGGCGGCGAGATCGAGGTGACGACGCCGTCCGGCAAGGTGCACGTGACCGTGCCGGCCGGCTCGCAAAGCGGGCGCAAGCTGCGCCTGCGCGGGCGCGGCATTCCCGGCAAGGAGGCCGGCGACCTGTATCTGCTGCTGGAAGTGGTGCTGCCGCCGGCCGCCACCGACAAGGCCAGGGAACTGTATCAAACGATGGCGCGCGAGCTGGCCTTCAACCCGCGCGCGGGAGGCTGACATGGGAGAGATATTGACCGCGGTGGTGATCGACGACGCCGCCCTGACGCTGGAAGAACTGGCCCAGGCCTGCGCGGTGACGCCGGACTGGGTGGTGACGCGGGTGCGCACCGGCATCCTGCTTGGCGGCGGTCACGACACCGACCGCAGCGCCGAGCCGAGCAGCGCCTGGCGCTTTGCCAGCGCCGACCTGGTGCGCGCGCGGCGGCTGTGCCAGATCGAGCGCGACTTCGACGCCAACGACGACGTGGCGGCGCTGGTGGTCGACCTGTCGGAGGAAATCCGCCGCCTGCGCGGCAAGCTCAACGCGGCCGGAGTGAAATAGGCGCGGCCAGCGCCAGCCCGTCCGCCGCGTCCGGCGTCGGCAGGCGCGGCCGCCGGCGCGCCGGCTTGTCCGGCGCCGCGCCGGTGCTGGCCGCTGTGGCCGCGCCCTCGGCGCGCGCGGCCGGCGCCTGCGCGCACTCGCTCAGCGCGTGGTAGGCGTGCGGCTGCGCCGCCCAGCGCGACGCCTCGGCGGCGTGGGCCGCATGGGCCGCCAGCTCGGCCTGTTCGCGCTCGGTCAGCGGCGCCGGCTGCGCCAGGTCGAGGAACTGCTGCATCAGCCAGCGCGTGGCCGGCCCCGGCTCCTCGTCGCCGCGGCGGATCACATACAGCGGGAAGCTGAACGAACTGCCCTCGGCGATCTGCAACTGCACCAGCCGGCCGGCGTCCAGGTCCCACTGCACCACCTCCAGCGGCATATTGCCCCAGCCGACGCCGTTGCGCAGCAGCGCGTGCTTCGAGCTGAGGTCGCCCAGGCGCCAGTCGCGCAGCGCCAGCACGCCGAAATCCTGGCCTTCGGTCAGCGTGCTGCGGTCGGTCAGCACCAGCTGCGTATGCTCGCGCAGCAGCGCGCTCGGCACGATGCCGTCGATCTGCGCCAGCGGATGGTCGGGCGCCACCACCGGCACCATGGTGACGAAGCCGCAGGCCTGGCGCTCGATCACGTCCGGCGTGCCCGGCATCCAGCCGCTGATGCCGATGCGGCAGGTGCCGTCGGCCACCAGTTGCGTGACCGCGCCCAGCGCCTCGGTGCGCAGGCGCATCGACACGGTCGGAAACTCGCTCTGGAAGGCGCGCAGGATGCGCACCAGCTTGCAGGTGGAAAACATCACATCGACCACCAGCGACACCTCGGCCTCCAGCCCGGCCGACAGCGCCTTGGCGCGGGCGCGCATGCCGTCGACCTTGAGCGACACGGCGCGGGCGTCGGCCAGCAGCGCCTTGCCGGCCTCGGTCAGGGTGGGCTTGCGCTTGCCGCGGTCGAGCAGCGCGACGTTGAGCTGCTGCTCCAGGTTGGCGATGGTATAGCTGATGACCGACTGCGTGCGGTGCAGCGCCCGCGCCGCATGGGCGAAGCCGCCATGGTCGATGACGGCGATGAACACGCGCAGCTGGTCGAGGGAGGGCAGGCCGGGATCACGCATAATCGAAATTCTCGATAGATCAAATAGAAATAAACAGGATTCCATCGATATTATAAGCGCTTTATGATCGTCCCATCTCCCACCCCCAAGGACAGCGATCATGACCACCATTCTCCACATCGACAGCAGCGTGCGCAGCACCGGCTCCCTGACCCGTCAGCTGGGCGGCGAATTCGTCGCCAAGCTGCGTGCCGCCGACCCGGCCGCCAGGCTGGTCACGCGCGACCTGGCGGCCAGCCCGGTGCCGCACCTGACCGAACAGACCATCGGCGCCTTCTTCACGCCGGCCGCGCAGCGCAACGCCGAGCAGGCCTACGCCGTCAAGACCTCGGACACGCTGGTCGACGAGCTGCTGGCGGCCGACACCATCGTCATCGGCGCGCCGATGTACAACTTCTCGATCACCTCGGGCCTGAAGGCATGGATCGACCACATCGCCCGCGCCGGCCGCACCTTCCAGTACGGCGCCAACGGTCCCGAGGGCCTGGTCACCGGCAAGAAAGTCTACGTGGTGGTCGCCAGCGGCGGCGTCTACAGCGAAGGCCCGGCGGCCGCCTACGACCACGTCACCACCTACCTGCGCGCGGCGCTGGGCTTCCTCGGCATGAGCGACGTCACCTTTGTCGTGGCCGAAGGCGTGGCGATGGGCGAGGCGGCGGTCGACAAGGCGCTGGCCGACAGCCGCGCCAAGCTCGACGCCATCGCCGCCTGATCGCCGGCGGCCGGCAGTCGGCCGGCAACCGGCAACCGGCCGCGCCGCGCTGCGGTATGATGCAGGCTTCATTCCATGGAGCCTCACATGAAACGGAATCTACATCTGTTGATGATAGACCCGCAAAACGACTTTTGCGACCTGCCCGCCAGCTACCTGCCAGTGGACCCCGTCACGCGCCAGCCGCTGGCGCCGGCCCTGCCGGTGCCGGGCGCGCACCAGGACATGCTGCGCCTGGCCGGCCTGATCAACCGCGGCCGCGCCGGCATCACGGCGATCAGCGTCACGCTCGACTCGCACCACCGCTTCGACATCGCCCACCCGACCTTCTGGCGCCACGCCGACGGCGCGGAAGTCGCGCCGTTCACCGAAATCACCGCCGCCGACGTGCGCGCGCACACCTACCAGCCGCGCCACCTGGCCGCGCTGCCGGTCGCGCTGAACTACCTCGACCGGCTGGAAGCGGCAGGCCGCTATCAGCTGATGGTGTGGCCGGTGCACTGCGAAATCGGCAGCTGGGGCCACAACGTCCACGCCGACGTGCGCGCCGCCTACGGCCACTGGGAAGAGGCGTCGCTGGGCATCGTTGCCAAGCTGGCCAAGGGCGCCAATCCATGGACCGAGCACTATTCGGCGGTGCAGGCCGAGGTGCCGGACGCGGCCGACCCGGACACGCAATTCAACACCAAATTCGTGCGCACGCTGGCCGAGTCCGACTGCATCTACGTCGCCGGCGAGGCCGGCAGCCATTGCGTCAAGGCCACCGTCGAACACATCGCCGACTATTTCGAGCAGGAATACGGCGCCGCGTCGCTGGCCAGGCTGGCGCTGATCACCGATTGCATCAGCCCGGTCACTGGCTTCGCCGCCCAGTACCAGGCTTTCCTGCAAGCGATGGCGGCGCGCGGCGTGCGCCTGCTGCAGGCCGCCGACGTGCAGGCCGAACTGCTGGCCAACGCCGGGGAGGCGGCATGAAGGCGCCGGTCGTCCGCAGCCTGCTGGAAACGGACCTGTACAAATTCACCATGTGGCAGGCGCTGCTGCACGGCCACCCGAACTCGCACACCGAATACGAATTCGTCTGCCGCAACACGCCGGCCTTCCCGCTGACCGAGCTGCTGCCGCAGATCGAGCACGAGCTCGACCACCTGTGCTCGATGAGCTTCCGCGACGACGAGCTGAACTACCTGCGCTCGCTGCGCTACATGAAAAGCGACTTCGTCGACTTCCTCACGGTCTTCCGCTTCCAGCGCAAATTCATCGCCGTCAGCGCCGACGGCGAGACGCTGAAAATCCACGCGGCCGGGCCGCAGGTGCACGTGATGGGGTTCGAGATTTATGTGCTGTACATCGTCAACGAGCTGTACTTCCGCCGCTTCGACCAGGACGCCGCGCTGGCCGAGGGGCGGGCGCGGCTGGCGGCCAAGATCGCCAGGCTGAAGGCCTTCGGCCAGGAGCCGGCGCAGTACTACCCGTTCGAGCTGTCGGACTTCGGCACCCGGCGCCGCTTCTCGGGCGCCTGGCACGACGAGGTGGTGCAGCGGCTGGCGCGCGAGGTGCCCGAGTACTTCAAGGGCACCTCCAATGTCTACCAGGCGATGCGATACAACCTGATACCGATCGGCACCATGGCGCATGAATACATGCAATCGTTCCAGGCTTTCGGCGTGCGCCTGCGCGATTTCCAGAAAGCCTCGCTGGAGGCGTGGGTGCAGGAATACCGGGGCGACCTCGGCATCGCCCTGACCGACGTGGTCGGCATGGATGCCTTCCTCGACGACTTCGACCTGTACTTCGCCAAGCTGTTCGACGGCCTGCGCCACGACTCGGGCGACCCGGTGGCGTGGGGCGAAAAAGCCATCGCCCACTACGCCGCGCTGCGCATCGACCCGAAGAGCAAACGGCTGGTGTTCTCGGACGGCCTCAACCTGGACAGCGCGATCGCGCTGTACCGCCACTTCGGCGACCGCATCATGACCGGCTTCGGCATCGGCACCCACCTGACCAACGACGTCGGGCTGGCGCCGCTGAACATCGTCATGAAGCTGGTGCAGTGCAACGGCCAATCGGTGGCCAAGCTGTCGGACTCGCCGGGCAAGACCATCAGCAAGGACGAAACCTTCCTGGCCTATTTGCGGCAGGTGTTCCACCACCCGCTGGTGTCCTAGCGGGCACGGCCGGCCGTCCGCGCCGGCGTCAGGCCTCGGTGGCGCCGAAGCCGCCCATGATGGCGTCGGCGCGCTCGCGCTCATCGTCGTCGTAGACGTCGACCGACAGCATGGCGCCGGCGCGGTGGCGCGCCGCGGCGGCGGCGGCCGGGCCGCCCGGCGTCAGCGCATCGAGCAGGTTGCCGACGGTGCTGGTGGCCACCGACGGCGGCAGCTCGGCGTGCCGGGTCAGCTTGACGCTGGCCAGCGCGAAGCCGCCGGACAGCAGCGCGCTGCGGGCGCTTTCGGCGTCCGACGGTTGCGGGAAATTGCGGTGGATGGTGCGGGACATGATGGCCTCCTTGTTGTTATGTGATTCAAAAACCGGCGACGACGGTGCGGAAATGCTCGACCTTGGGGGCCTGGGCGAAAAAGCCGCCGACCAGCGCGCGCCAGTCCTGAAAGCCGGCGCTGCCGCGGAAATCGACCGTGTGGTGTTCCAGCGTCTGCCAGCCGATCACCAGGTGATAGGTGTCGGGCGTTTCGATATCGCGGTCGAGGCGCAGCGACAGGCAGCCGGTCGCGGCCTGGAAGATCGGCACGGCGCGGGCCACGGCGGCCTGGAAGGCGTCATGCTCCGCAGGTTTGATATACAGCTCGGCAATCTCGTAAATCATGAACGGTCCTGGCAGTTGGGATGGCCCTATTGTGCCTCAAGCGCGGCCGGCGTGCGCAGGATGAAGCGCATCGCCTGGTGCGCCAGCTCACCGACATCGGCGCCGCTGCCGGGTTTGTACCACTGGACGGTCCAGTTGAGCGCGCCGAACAGCAGCAGGCGGTCGAACTGCGACGGCGCGCCCCAGGCGCCGGACTGCTGCAGCGCGGCGATGGCGTCGTCCCACACCGCCTCGTAGCGGTCCTTCAGCGGCGCCAGGCGGGCGCGCGCGGCCGCATCGAGCGAGCGCCACTCGTACAGCAGCACGGCTACGCAATGCTGGTCCGGCGCCAGCAGCGTGTGCAGATGGGCCGCGACCAGGCGCTGCAGCATGGGGCCGGGCGCCAGCGGCTCGGCGGCAATCGCCTCGACCTCGGCCAGCGCGCGCTGCATGCCTTGCTCCATGATGGCGGTCAGGATCTCCTGCTTGGTCTTGAAATGGTAAAACCAGCTGCCGGCCTGGATGCCGGCGGCGGCGGCGATGTCGCGCACGGTGGTGTTGTCATAGCCCTTGGTGCGGAACAGCAGGGCGGATTTTTCGATCAGTTCGGCGCGCAGGCCGCCGCCTTCGCCCTTGTGCGGGCGGCCGCGTTTCTTCGGGGGCTGGACGGCGTCGTCGGGCATGGCGGCGTGCGGGCGGAATGATGACCAGCCCATTCTAATGCAGCCCACAAGCCGTCTCAACAGTGTGCTGCAACGCAACAACAGCCAGCGCTTTGCGCTGCCTCAAACCGCAGGCCCGAACCGCGCCTAAGCTCAGGCGAGGACACCGGAGACGATCATGCGATCCCCGGCTCAGCTTGACAACGAACAGCCCGCGCGCAAGGATGAAGACATGGACAACGCCACCGACAAACTCAGGGACGACATGAACGCGGCCTTCCGCGAAATCAATGCCAACTTCCGCGAAGTCAACGCCCGCATCGACGCCTTGCAGCGCGAAACCGCGGCGCGCATCGCCGAGCTGCGCCAGCAGACGCTCGACCAGTTCAGGCTGGTGGACGCCAAAATCGACGAACTGCGGCGCGAAACCCGTGCGCGGATCGACGCCCTGATCCAGGAGAGCAACCGCCGCCTGGAGCGCAGCGACGCACAATTTCGCTGGCTGGTCGGCCTGATGCTCGCCGCCCTGCTAGGCACGGCCGGCCTGCTGGTCAAAGCGTTGTAGGAAGTGTTGGTGCCGGTATATTTCCCGACCGCCGGCGCCGGTAGTAGTCGCCGTGGGGCGCTAATGAAAGACATCATAGCGGCCAAATATGACTGGCGTTTGACGCGGATGGCAGGTCCGGCCAAAGTCGGGTAGAATACAAGTTCTGTGGGGCCGACCTGGTTTCGACGTGGGTTGCAAAGCAGAACAGGGCATACCGAGGCCTGGTTACCTCGTAAATACACCCAGAAATCAATAACTGCAAACGATAACTCGTACGCACTGGCAGCCTAAGGGCTGTTAGCTCCTAAACGCTTCTTCCCTGGGGCGGACCGTTAAAAGTCAAGGAGTCATTTACAGGGAATCGCGCTGTAACGGGTCACTTGAAGCAGCGCTAAATTTAAGGTGAATCGCCTGTCCAAAACGTGCACATCCGTGTTGTACAGGTTAAATTAAATGATAGTGCTAAGTATGTAGAACTGTCTGTAGAGTGCTTGCGGACGCGGGTTCGATTCCCGCCGGCTCCACCACTTATTCGCTTTAAGCGGCCTCAGCCGCACCAAAAACCCGCCTCCGAGCGGGTTTTTTACTATGAGCCCCGTCCTGCGTAGTCCAACAATGACCGCCGGCATCCGGAGAGAGTGTGGGGTACCTCCTTCGGGTATGTGCTGTCGAGCTTTCGACGTTACCCCTGTTCCCTTTGGCGCCTCCAGTAAACGCTAAGCCGACAGCAAAGTCGTACAAGCTTTACGACGAGCGCGGACGGTTATGTGCCGAGCTTCTATTATCAAGCGTAGCATCTTGCTTGCGTGAAAGGTTCACACTTTGTCACTCAACCGCTGAAAGGGGAGGCGGTTCAAAAGTAGCGCGGATCGTAGTGCCATTTGCGCAGGACCGTCGCTACTATTCTCGCGGTGTCGGGGTGCTGCGGATTGATGAGTACGTTAGATTCTTCCGGGACGATTACCGAAGGCACTACCAACAGCGCGGTTGCCCGACTCATTAGCCATGTCTCGCCCGCTTGGATGCTGATCATCCCAGCTGGCGTGGCATCCCAGCCGACCGGCGGTGACAGCACCTGGCGTGCAGCCCATACGTCGTCTGGCACGTCGACACGTACGAGGTAGCGATTCAGCGGTAAGCCGCCGCTACGCAGATGCACAATGGTCTCGTGGACGGCCAGCGAAATATTCTCGGAGGTGTAGGTCACGGCCAAGCCAATGGGGTTCCAGCGTCCGCCCGTGTTCTTCGCTCCGGTACCTGAAAGGTCATTGGCGGCGTATTTGGCGGTAGTCGCCGCGATTCGCCACAGCGCTACCGTCACGCGTATGCCCCGCTCTGGGCCATCTCTAGCAAGTTACCCACGTACTTCTGGCCTTCCACGGTATCCATGAAGCTGCCTGGGGTGGCGCCACCCAGTGCGGGCAGCGGCGCGGCCAACCAGTTTGCCAGCCACTTCGCAGCATCGAATTCCGGGGCGTTCTCGCTATCGATCATTGCTTCCACCTGGCCGATCAATGCTTCCATCCCCATGACGCGTTCGGATTCCTCGGGCGACAGGGATTGATCGCGCAGTACCTTGCGGTTAATCGTTGCACGCGATAGGCCGAGCGAGTCCATCAACGCCTCTTTCGGTATGCCCATGATCGAGGACAGTTGGCCTACGCGCTGCGCAGCCACGCCGGTGCGAATGGTGTGGATCTTGTCGGTGAAGTCCATCTTGTACAAAGCAACGAATGCTCCCGCTTTGCCGACCTTCCTTACAGCGACGGCGCTTCTCTTCGTAGCGACTTTTTTACTGCGGGCGCAGTTGCCGGTCGCACCGCCGCAGGGGAGGTGCGCTTGGTGGCGGGTTTGGCGGGCTGGACTCGAGTGCGCATGCATGGCTCCTTTGATCCTTCAGAATAGCTCAAGTGAGTGAGTCGGGCAACTGGCTCGTATCGCTGGTGCTCCCTATGAAGGCCAAGCAATTCAAATGACGCCGGCCCACCATCCGGATGCAAGTCCAAAGGCCCCGGCGCGCCAGCTCCGGGGCCTTTGTTGTTATAGCCAGGCCGCCACGCCGCCGTGTTGCGAGCAGGTGCCGCGCCGGCTTTGGCTGAAGCTGTAGCTGCCATCGCGGCACTTGGCGCTGGCGGCGGCCGGCGCCTCGTAGGCCGGGGCTTTTGCGCCGCAGCCGGGGTGGCCCACATCAAGCCCAGCGCGAACAGCGCGCCGACGATCGCCTTAATGGTAACTCCTGATTAATTGCCAAGTTACCATCTTAACCGAATTTCCTGTCGGAATTTAGAAGCCGGGGGCGGGCACTTCGGGGATCTGGTTGTGCAGGCTGGCGTTGATGGCGTTCCAACCGCGGATCACGGCGATGGCGTAGCTCAGTTCGGCGATTTCGTTGTCGGTGAAGTGTTCCTTGAGCTGGGCGAAATCGGCGTCGGTCGGGTGCTGATGGGGCAGGGCGTTGACCGCCTCGGCCCAGTTCAGCGCCGCGCGTTCCAGTGCGCTGAAGAACGGCGCCTCGCGCCATCCGGCGACGGCGTTCAGGTGGCGCGGCTCGGCGCCTTGCTTGATCAGGTCGCGCCAGTGCATGTCGACGCACACGCCGCAGCCGTTCAGCTGCGACACGCGCAAATTGACCAGCTCGACCAGCCGGGTGCCCAGCGAACTTTTCTTGACCGACGCCGATAGCGCGATCATGGCTTGCAGGTTGGCCGGGGCCAGTTGGAAGAAGGGAATACGGGCTGCTTGCGTCATGATGATGCCTTTCACAGGAGCGCGGGACGCACCGCGCGCCCCGCATATGTCTAAGACGGGCCGCTCGCGCCGCTTGTGACGGCTTTCAGCAAATAGTTTGCGGCACGCCGGTCAGCTTGTCCGGATTGCGGACCACGAAGACGGCGGCGATGCGGCCTTGTTCGATGCGGAACGCCTGCGCCGACTCCAGCTGGCCGTCGACATAGCGCAGCAGCCCCGGCTCGCCGTTGACGCGCGCCGGGCGGTACAGCACCCGCTGCGGAAACTTGTTCTCCAGCGACCAGAACGAGCCGGCCACGCGGCCGGCGCCATGCAGCACGCGCAGATAGGCTTGCACCTTGCCGCCGCCGTCGGCCACCAGTTGCACGTCGTCGGCCAGCATGGCTTTCATGGCCGCCCGGTCGCCGAGCTGGGCGGCGGCCATGAAGCGGCCCAGCAGCGCGCGGTGCTGCTCGCGCGGCACCTCGAAGCGCGGCCGGTGCTGCTGCACGCGTTGCTGCGCGCGGTGCACCATCTGCCGGCAGGCTGCCTCGCTCTTGCCCAGCAGGGCCGCGATGTCGGCGTAGTCGTGCTCGAACACCTGGCGCATCAGGAAGGCCGCGCGCTCCTCCGGCGACAGCCGTTCGAGCACCCACAGCAAGGCCATCGACACCTCGCTGGCCAGCTCGGCGCTGCTTTCCGGGGTCTGCTCGTCGGGTTCGACGATGGGTTCGGGCAGCCACCAGCCGACGTAGGCCTCGCGCTCGGCCAGGCGCGCGCGCAGGCGGTCGATCGCCAGCCGGGTGGTGATGGTCACCAGCCAGGCCTCGGGCGATTGCAGCCCGGCGCGGGCGCTGGCGTGCCAGCGCAGCCAGGCGTCCTGCACCACGTCCTCGGCGTCGGCGCGGGTGCCCAGCATGCGGTAGGCGGTGGCGAACAGGCGCGGGCGCAGCGCCGCGAAAATTGTCGTGTCAGTCATCATGAACCTTAGACGGGGCAGACGGTCTGTCTGTGACAGCCGCCGTGTGACAGCTTAGCTTATCCGGAATGCGCATTTGCATTTTTGGAATCATTCGTCGCCAAGCGGGCGGCTTCGCGCTAACTTGGGCGGCGCCAACCAAGGAGACCACCCCATGCAACTCGAAACCATCGCCGTCCACGGCGGCTACCAGCCCGACCCGACCACCCGCGCGGTGGCGGTGCCGATCTACCAGACCGTCGCCTACGCCTTCGACGACACCCAGCACGGCGCCGACCTGTTCGACCTCAAGGTGCAGGGCAATATCTACACCCGCATCATGAACCCGACGCAAAACGTGCTGGAAGAACGCGTTGCCGCGCTCGAGGGCGGCGTGGCGGCGCTGGCGCTGGCCTCCGGCCAGGCCGCCATTACCTACGCCATTCAGACCATCGCCGAGGCGGGCGACAACATCGTCTCGGCCGCCACGCTGTACGGCGGCACCTACAACCTGTTCGCCCACACGCTGCCGCAGTACGGCATCAGCACCCGCTTCGCCGACGCCGCCGACCCGTCATCGTTCGCCGCGCTGATCGACGCGCGCACCAAGGCGGTGTTCATAGAATCGATCGGCAACCCGCTCGGCAACATCACCGACATCGCGGCGATTGCCGCCGTCGCCCACGCGCACGGCGTGCCGCTGATCGTCGACAACACGGTCGCCACGCCCTACCTGCTGCGCCCGTTCGAGCATGGCGCCGACATCGTGGTGCACTCGCTGACCAAATACCTCGGCGGCCACGGCAACTCGATCGGCGGCGCCATCGTCGACTCCGGCAAGTTCCCCTGGGCCGAGCACAAGGAGCGCTTCAAGCGCCTCAACGAGCCGGACGTGTCCTACCACGGCGTGGTCTACACCGAGGCGCTGGGGCCGGCCGCCTACATCGGCCGCGCGCGCGTGGTGCCGCTGCGTAACACCGGCGCCGCGCTGTCGCCGTTCAACGCCTTCTTGATCCTGCAAGGCATCGAAACGCTGGCCCTGCGCATGGAGCGCATCGTCGACAACACGCGCAAGGTGGTGGACTTCCTCGGCGCCCACCCCAAGGTCCAGTGGGTCAACTACGCCGGCCTCGAAGGCCACAAGGATTACGCGCTGGCGCGCAAATACCTCGGCGGCCGGCCGTCGGGCGTGCTGACGTTCGGCGTACTGGGCGGCAAGGAGGGCGGGGCGCGTTTCCAGGACGCGCTGCGGCTGTTCACGCGGCTGGTCAACATCGGCGACGCCAAGTCGCTGGCTTGCCATCCGGCCAGCACCACCCATCGCCAGCTCAACGAGGCCGAACTGGCCAAGGCCGGCGTGACGGTGGACACGGTGCGGCTGTCGATCGGCATCGAGCACGCCGACGATTTGCTGGCGGACCTGGAGCAGGCGCTGGCGGCGGTTTAGGACGGCGCTTTGTCCGGCACCGGTACGCGCTCGACGATGACGTTGCCGTCGACCACCGTGCAGTCGATGACATGGCTGCGCGAGACGCCGGCGTGGCGCGAATACAGCTGGTGGTAGTCGCCCGTCTCCTCCAGCCGCAGGTCGATGCGGAAGCTGGCCAGGTTGTTGGCCTGCGCCACCTCGCGCACGCGCTGGCGGCGCACGTCGGCCTCCTTGTCGCTGCGGCCGTGCATCTCCGGCCCCTCGAAGTAGCGGATCAGCGCGCACTCGACCACGTCGATGCGGTCTTTTTGCAGCATGTCGGCCGCCACCGCGTTCTGGTTGACCGGCATCGCGGCCGGGTCGCCGGCGGCCGACATCACCTCGACCGACATGCGCTGCACCAGCAGCAGCATGTCGCGGTCCTCGCTGTGGCGCTGGTGCACGCGCTGCACGCCCATCACGCGCGCGCGCGCCAGGCGGCCCAGCGGGTCGCGCGTCTGGCCGACGTACTGCACCTCGGTGGCGTCGTGGTAAGGGTTGGCATACTGCTGCAACACGTCGTGGATCGACAGCGCCTCGATCAGGCCGCCCCAGTTGAGCGTGACGAAGCGGTCGCTCAGCACCACGGCCGGCTTTTTCAGCGTGGCGGCAAACGGCACCGTCAGCTCGATGGTCAGCGTCTCCTTCTTTTCCTCGACGCCGACCAGCAGCGGCAAGCTCAGCTTGAGCGAGAAGAAGCCCCAGCTGATCTTGCCGTTGGGGTCGAAGCGGATGCGCGGGCGGTTGACGGCGAAATAAATCAGCCGCTTCTCGCTGGCCGCCTCCAGGTCGAACTGCATGCGCCGCAGGTAGCGGCCGACCGGGTCGCGGATGTCCGGCACTTCGGGGAAGCCGGCGATCAGGTCATACCAGTGGAATTTGGCGTCGGACACGGTGACCGCCCAGGTCTGCGGCGCGGCGCTGCGCTGCGGCATCAGCGGCAGCAATTCCTCCATGGCGTCCTGGGGCGGCGCCACCAGGTCGTGGAATGGCTCGGGCGCGTCCTCGAACAGCGCGCCGATGCCCAGCTCTTCCGGCGACGGATCGGGATAATCGTCGTCGTCATTGCTCATGTGCGCGCTCCAAGTGTGTCATAGTGTGGTGATTATAGTGCCTGGCACGTGTTATTTCCATGTGGAAATGTGTCGCAGCGTCAAGAAACCACCCACTGTAGCACTTACTGCTGGCGCGCGCCCCTGGCTGGCGCCGGCAGTGGCATGGGCGCAACCTGGGCCTGGCCGTCGGCCACATAGCAGCTCAGCAGATGACGCCGCGCGGCGCTGACGAATTCCGAGCACAGGTAGTTGTAATAGCCGGCGTCCTCGGGCGCCAGCGCCAGGTCGATGGTGTATTGCACCAGGTGGTTGCTGGCCTGCACCGCCGTCAGCCGCTCGGCGCGCGCCTTGCGCTCGTCGCTGTGGCGCCAGCGCGGGGTGCTGCCCTCGAAGTAGCGGATCAGCGCCGCCTCGATGAGGTCGGCGCGCTCGGCCTGCAGCGCCGCGGCCGCCAGCGGATGCTCGTTGTGCGGCAGGGCGGCCGGGTCGCCGTCGGCGCAGCTGACCTCGACGTCCATGCCGACCACCAGGATCAGCGTGTCGAAATCCATGCCGCACTGGGCGCGCAGCTTGTGCAGCGCCGGCAGCCGGCCCTTGCCGAGCCGGCCCTCGGGGTCGCGGGTCTGGCCCACGTACGCCACCTTGCTGGGCAGCTTGAGCGCGTGGGCGTAGGTCTGCAGCAGGTCGTGCACCGACAGCACCTCGACCAGGCCGCCCCAGTTCAGGCTGACGAAATTCTCGGTCAGGATCACGGTCGGCTTCTTCATGGTGGCGGCGAACGGCACCTTCAGCTCGACGGTGATGGATTCCTTGGCCGCCTCGGCGCCCAGCAGCAGCGGCAAGGTCAGCTTGAGCGAAAAGAAGCCCCACTGGACCACGCCGGTGATGTCGAAACGCACGCGCGGGCGGGTCACGGCGAAAAACAGGTGGCGCTTTTCGGCCGTGGCCTCCAGCTCGAACTGCATGCGCCGCATGTAGCGGCCGATCGGATCGCGGATGTCGGGCCGCTCGGCGAAGCCGGCGATCAGGTCGTACCAGTGGTATTTGGCGTCGGCCACGCGCACCATCCAGCTCTGCGGCGCGCTGGTGCGCTGCGGCAGGGTGGCGAATGAATCTGCATAAGGCTGCGGGAGTTGGGCAACCTGTTCAGGAAAATCCATGATGCACCTGATGGGAAAGTTGAGTTGTCGGCGACTGTGCTTCCCCTCATCAGCGTGGTCTTGGCTATCAGGAAATAAGTAATGCTACGCAGTCATGCGGGAGACTACGCCTGATCTGTCTGTGCGGCAACAAAAATAATATGACATGCATCTTCCGCGCAACGCCGGCTCAGGCCGCCAGCGCGCTGCCGGCCAGCGCCGCGCGCAGCAGCGCCAGCAGCTCGTGCGGCTGCTGGAACAGGTAATCGGCCTGCCAGCTTGCCGGCTCGGTGGCGCCGCAGTAGCCCCAGCCGCAGGCGATGGTCAGCATGCCGGCCGCCTTGCCGGCCTGGATGTCGCGCAGGTCGTCGCCGACATACCAGCACTGCGCGGGCGCCAGCTGCAGCCGGTTGGCGGCCTCCAGCAGCGGGGCGGGGTGGGGTTTGGCGTGGGCCGTGGTGTCGCCGGAAATCGCGCAGGCCGCGTGGCCGAGGCCGATCTGCGGCAGCAGCGGCACGGTGAAGCGTTGCGACTTGTTGGTCACCACGCCCCACGGCAGCCCGGCCGCCTCGATGCCTTCGAGCAGCGCCGGGATGCCGTCGAACAGCCGGCTGTGCACCGCCATCGCCGCCTCGTAGTTGCTGAAGAACTCGTCGCGCAGCGCGACATAGCCGTCATCGTCGGGCGTCATGCCGAACGCGGCGCCGATCATGCCGCGCGCGCCGGCCGAGGCGGTCGGGCGCAGGACGGCGTAGTCGGTGGGCGCCAGGCCGCGCACGCTGCGCAGCAGGTTGACGGCGGCGGCCAGGTCGGGCGCGGTGTCGGCCAGCGTGCCGTCGAGGTCGAACAGGATGGCGCGTGGCGCGGCGGGCGTGGTGGTCATGGTCACAGGGGGCGGCGCGCGGCCACCAGGTAGTTGACGCTGGTGTCGTCGTTGAGCGAATAGATCTTGGTCAGCGGGTTGTAGCCCATGCCCTTGAGGCCGGCCACTTCCAGCCCGGCGCTGCGGATGAACTGCGACAGCTCGGACGGCGTGATGAACTTTTCGTAGTCATGCGTGCCCTTGGGCAGCATGCGCAGGATGTACTCGGCGCCGATGACGGCGAACAGATAGGACTTCGGATTGCGGTTCAGCGTCGAGAAGAACACCTGGCCGCCCGGTTTGACCAGGGTGGCGCAGGCGCGCACGATGGCGGCCGGGTCCGGCACGTGTTCGAGCATCTCCATGCAGGTGACCACGTCGAACTGGCCCGGCTCCTGCGCCGCCATCTCTTCGGCGGCGATCAGCTTGTAGCGCACCGGCACGCCCGATTCCAGCGAATGCAGGTCGGCCACCTTCAGCGCTTTTTCGCCGAGGTCGATGCCGGTGACGGTGGCGCCCTTGCGCGCCATCGACTCGGACAGGATGCCGCCGCCGCAGCCGATATCGATCACCTGCTTGCCGGCCAGCGGCGCGCGGGCGTTGATCCATTCCAGGCGCAGCGGGTTGATCTCGTGCAGCGGGCGGAACTCCGAGGTCGGGTCCCACCAGCGGTGGGCGAGTTCGGCGAATTTTTGCAGTTCTAATGGATCAGCATTCATGGCAACAATTGGAAAAGACTAATACCGCTATTCTAAAGCACGGACGAAAAAGCCCCGTCAGCCTGAACGCGCTCAAGATCGCGTTCAGTGCGGACGGGGCTTTTGGGGTCAGGCTAAGCGATTACTTGCTGGTGCCGACCACTTCGATTTCCACGCGGCGGTTTTTGGCGCGGCCTTCGGCGGTTTTGTTGTCCGCCACAGGTTGTTTCTCGCCCTTGCCTTCGGTGTACACGCGGTTGGCTTCAACGCCTTTCGAGATGATGTAGGCCTTGACCGCTTCAGCGCGGCGTACCGACAGCTTCTGGTTGTACTCGTCCGAGCCAACCGAGTCGGTGTGGCCGACGGCGATGATGACTTCCAGGTTGATCGAACCCAGTTTCGAGGTCACGTCGTCCAGCTTGGCTTTGCCTTCTGGTTTCAGCACGGCCTTGTCGAAGTCGAAGAAGGCGTCAGCGGCGAAGCTCACTTTTTGCGCGGTTGGCACTGGTGCCGGGGCCGGGGCCGGGGCTGGTGCGGCTGGCGCCGGCGCCACTGGCGGCGGTGGTGGCGGCGGTGCTACGCACTTGCCGTTTTCCAGTTTCTCTGGCTCAACGCAGATCGGCAGATCGCAACCTGGCACGGCGTCGGCCGGGGTCCAGTAGCCGGTGCGCCAGCACAGGCCGAACGGGTCGCGGGCGATGACGCCGCGGGCGTCCTGCACGTAGGCGCTTTTCGGCGTCGCGGCCTGGATGTCCTGGGTTACCGGTGCGTACGGTGGTGCGGTAGGTGCGGTCTGCGCGATGGCCGAACCGGCAAATGCAGCCGAGATGGCCAGCATCGAAATCAGTTTTTTCATATTTTTCTTCCTTTCGGGGTGATATCTGCAGAAAACTGCGCCATGAGTTCTTTGCGTGGAGGAATTCTACCACGCAGGGGCGTCAGGCTCGGTTCCCGCTTGTGAATCAAGCAATTGACTTCTCGGCTATTTTGCCACAAGCGGTTAAAGTCGTTTAAAAAGCTCCAACATGGCGCCATTTCGGATTCGACCAAAATGTTGTTTTGTTGCAACGTGATTGTCGATAATAATTGAGTAATGTGTCATGAATATTACAACTTGTTACCGATCGCAATCGTGCGCAACACCGCATAGGTACGGGCGCGACGCGGATTTCCGCTAGTTGCCGTACACCCATGCTAAAATCGTACGCTTGCCTGTCTCTTGGGAGAGGCTCAATAAACCACAGTAAACGACCCGCCAATGGATCAATTCGCAAAAGAAACAATTCCTATTTCCCTCGAAGAAGAGATGCGCAAGAGCTACCTCGATTACGCGATGAGCGTGATCGTCGGCCGTGCCTTGCCGGACGTGCGTGACGGCCTCAAGCCGGTGCACCGTCGGGTCTTGTACTCGATGCATGAAATGAACAACGTGTGGAACCGTCCGTACGTCAAGTGCGCCCGTGTGGTGGGTGAGACCATGGGTAAGTATCACCCGCACGGCGACGCGTCGATCTACGACACGCTGGTGCGGATGGCGCAGGACTTTTCGCTGCGCTACATGCTGGTGGACGGCCAGGGCAACTTCGGCTCGGTCGACGGCGACGGCGCCGCGGCAATGCGGTACACCGAGTGCCGTCTGGACAAGATTTCCAGCGAACTGCTGGCCGACATCGACAAGGACACGGTCGACTTCCAGCCGAACTACGACGGCAAGGAAAAAGAGCCGACCGTGCTGCCGACGCGCATCCCCAACCTGCTGATCAACGGCTCGTCCGGCATCGCGGTGGGCATGGCCACCAATATTCCGCCGCACAACCTGCACGAGGTGATCGACGGCGCGCTGCACGTGCTGAACAACCCGGACTGCTCGATCGACGAGCTGATCGAACTGATCCCGGCGCCGGACTTCCCGACCGGCGGCACCATCTACGGCGTCTCGGGCGTGCGCGACGGCTACCGCACCGGCCGCGGCCGCGTGGTGATGCGCGCCAAGACCCACTACGAGGAATACGGCAAGGACGGCGGCCGCACCGCCATCATCGTCGACGAGCTGCCGTACCAGGTCAACAAGAAGTCGCTGCTGGAGCGCATCGCCGAGAACGTCCGCGACAAGAAGCTGGAAGGCATTTCCGACATCCGCGACGAGTCCGACAAGTCGGGCATGCGCGTGGTCATCGAGCTCAAGCGCGGTGAAGTGCCGGAAGTGGTGCTGAACAACCTGTACAAGCAAACCCAGCTGCAAGACACCTTCGGCATGAACATGGTGGCGCTGGTCGACGGCCAGCCGAAGCTGCTGAACCTGAAGGAAATGCTGCAGTGCTTCCTGTCGCACCGCCGCGAAGTGGTGACGCGCCGCACCGTGTTCGAGCTGCGCAAGGCGCGCGAGCGCGGCCACGTGCTCGAAGGCCTGGCCGTGGCGCTGGCCAACATCGACGAGTTCATCGCCATCATCAAGGCGGCGCCAACGCCGCCGGTGGCCAAGACCGCGCTGATGGAAAAATCGTGGGACTCGTCGCTGGTGCGCGAGATGCTGGCCCGTACCGGCGAGGGCGACACCGTGGGCGGCATCGACGCCTTCCGTCCCGAGCACCTGCCGAAGCACTACGGCATGCAGGCCGACGGCCTGTACAAGCTGTCGGACGACCAGGCGCAAGAGATCCTGCAAATGCGCCTGCAACGCCTGACCGGCCTGGAACAGGACAAGATCGTCAACGAATACAAGGACGTGATGGCGGAAATCGCCGACCTGCTGGACATTCTGGCCAAGCCGGCCCGTGTGACCACCATCATCACCGACGAAATGACTTCGATGGTGGCCGAATTCGGCGACCGCAGCAAGGACCCGCGCCGCTCCAACATCGAGCACAACGCCTCCGACCTCAACACCGAAGACCTGATCACGCCGCAGGACATGGTGGTCACGCTGTCGCACACCGGCTATATGAAGGCGCAGCCGATCTCCGAGTACCGCGCGCAGAAGCGCGGCGGCCGCGGCAAGCAGGCCATGGCCACCAAGGACGAGGACTGGATCGACCAGCTGTTCATCGCCAACACCCACGACTACATCCTGTGCTTCTCCGACCGCGGCCGCCTGTACTGGCTGAAGGTGTGGGAAGTGCCGCAAGGCTCGCGCAACTCGCGCGGCAAGCCGATCGTCAATATGTTCCCGCTGGCCGACAACGAGAAGATCACGGTGATCCTGCCGCTGTCGGGCGAGAACCGCAGCTTCCCTGAAGACCACTATGTGTTCATGTCGACCAGCCTGGGCACCGTGAAGAAGACGCCGCTGAAAGACTTCAGCAATCCGCGCAAGGCCGGCATCATCGCGGTCGACCTCGACGAGGGCGACTTCCTGATCGGCGCCGCGCTGACCGACGGCGAACACGATGTGATGCTGTTCTCCGACGCCGGCAAGGCGGTGCGCTTCGACGAGAACGACGTGCGGCCGATGGGCCGCAATGCCCGCGGCGTGCGCGGCATGAACCTCGACGAGGGCCAGCGCGTGATCGCGCTGCTGGTGGCCGAGAACGAGCAGCAGTCGGTGCTGACCGCCACCGAGAACGGCTTCGGCAAGCGTACTCCGATCACCGAGTACACCCGCCACGGCCGCGGCACCAAGGGCATGATCGCGATCCAGACCTCCGAGCGCAACGGCAAGGTGGTGGCCGCCACGCTGGTCGATTCGACCGACGAGATCATGCTGATCACCACCGGTGGCGTGCTGATCCGCACCCGCGTGTCGGAGATCCGCGAGATGGGCCGCGCCACCCAGGGCGTGACGCTGATCGCGGTGGAGGACGGCACCAAGCTGTCCGGCCTGCAGCGCGTGGTGGAGACCGACATCGACGAAGTCGAGCTGGAACCGGGCCCGGATTCAGCGACGGCGTAACGCTCACTTAACAGGAGCCAGCGGGGCCACGACTATTGCGCGCCAATAGAACTGGCCCCGTTTTTATTGATAACAGGAGATCGCATGAAAAAAATCGTAGCATCGTTTATCACTGCGCTGGCGCTGGTGGCCCCGGGCGTCCACGCGCAAACCGCCGACGCGGCTTCCACCGCGGCCGCCAAGGAATTGTTCGAGTCGATGAATTACCGCGTGGTCCTGCAAGGCATGATGCAGCAGATGACGCAGGGCATGGCCGCCTCGATGCGCGGCGGCGCCGAAGCGGCGATCAACAACAACCCGAAGTTCGGCCCGGAGGAGAAGAAGCAGGCGCTGGCCAAGATGGAAGCCGAGCTGCCGGCCGTGGTCAACGCCATGCAGCAGGTGATGAGCGATCCGTCGCTGGTCGACGATATCCTGAACGAGACGGTGCCGGTCTACGCGCGCAATTTCAGCGCCGATGAACTGAAACAGATCACCGCCTTCTACCGCACGCCGGTGGGCGCCAAGATGCTGGCCAAGATGCCGCAGCTGACCGGCGAGGGCATGCAGATCGGCCAGCAGATCGTCCAGCGCCGCATCGGCCCGATGCTGCAAAAGCTACAGCAACAACAGCAACAACAGCAACAGAAATAAATCACACTGAAGGAACGCAATGACGCACATCTACAATTTTTCCGCCGGCCCCGCCGTACTGCCGAAGGAAGTGCTGACCCAGGCTGCCGCCGAAATGCTGGACTGGCACGGCAGCGGCATGTCGGTGATGGAGATGAGCCACCGCGGACCGGAGTTTATGTCGATTTACCAGGCGGCGGAGCGCGACCTGCGCGCGCTGCTGGCAGTACCGGACAATTACAAGATCTTGTTCATGCAGGGCGGCGGACTGTCGCAGAACGCCCTGATTCCGTTGAACCTGCTGGGCCACAAGCCCGCCGGCGCAACCATCGATTTCATCCACACCGGTTCGTGGTCGGGCAAATCCATCAAGGAGGCCGGCAAGTACGCCAACGTCAACATTGCCGCCGCGTCGACGCGGGCGGTGCCGCCGCAGGCCGAGTGGCGGCTGACGCCCGGCGCCGCCTACCTGCACATGTGCACCAACGAGACCATCGACGGCGTTGAATACGACTTCGACGCCGGCGCGCCCGACGCGGCCGACCCGCGCCTGGCCGGCGTGCCGCTGGTGGCCGACATGTCGTCGCACATCCTGTCGCGCGTGATCGACGTCTCGAAATACGGCGTGATCTTCGCCGGCGCCCAGAAGAACATCGGCCCGGCCGGCGTCACCATCGTCATCATCCGCGACGACCTGCTAGGCAAGGCGCTGCCGGCCTGCCCGTCGGCGTTCGACTTCAAGCTGGTGGCCGACAACGACTCGATGTACAACACGCCGCCCACCTACGGCATCTACATCGCCGGCCTGGTGTTCCAGTGGCTGAAGGCGCAGGGCGGCGTGGCCGAGATGGAGCGCCGCGCCAAGGCCAAGGCCGACCTGCTGTACGCCGCGCTGGACGCCGACGACTTTTACCAGAACCGCGTGGCGCCGCACAACCGCTCGCGCATGAACGTGCCCTTCTACCTGAAGGACGAAAGCAAGAACGAGGCATTCCTGGCCGGCGCCAAGGCGCGCGGGCTGCTGCAACTGAAGGGCCACAAGTCCGTCGGCGGTATGCGCGCATCGATCTACAACGCGATGCCTATCGAGGGCGTGCAAGCGCTCGTGGACTACTTGAACGAATTCGCCGGCCGCGCCGGCAAATAAGCCCCTATGAACGACAAACTCAAACCCTTGCGCGAAAAGATCGATTCGATCGACGCGCAAATCCTCGACCTGCTGAACCAGCGCGCGCGCGTGGCGCAGGAAGTCGGCCATGTGAAGGCCGAAACCGGCGCGCCGGTGTTCCGCCCGGAGCGCGAGGCGCAGGTGCTGCGCGGCGTGGCCGAGCGCAATCCGGGCCCGATGGGCAACGCCGAGCTGCAAACCATCTGGCGCGAGATCATGTCCGCCTGCCGCTCGCTGGAAAAGCGCGTCACCGTGGCCTTCCTCGGCCCGGCCGGCACCTACAGCGAGCAGGCGGTGTACGAACAATTCGGCACGGCGGTCGATGTGCTGTCGTGCGCCTCGATCGATGAGGTGTTCCGCGCCACCGAGGCGGGGACGGCGGAATTCGGCGTGGTGCCGGTCGAGAATTCGACCGAGGGCGCCATCGGCCGCACGCTGGACCTGCTGCTGCATACGCCGCTGACCATCAGCGGCGAGGTGTCGATCGCCGTGCGTCACAGCCTGCTGACCGGCAGCGGCAATATGGACGGCGTGACCGCCATCTGCGCCCACGCGCAGGCGCTGGCGCAGTGCCAGATCTGGCTCAACAACAACTACCCGGACCTGGAGCGCATCGCCGTTTCCTCCAACGCCGAGGCGGCGCGCATGGCGCGCGACAACCACACGCTGGCGGCCATCGCCGGCGAGCGCGCCGGCGTGCGTTACAGCCTGGGCACGGTCAAGGCCAACATCCAGGACGACCCGCACAACCGCACGCGCTTTGCGGTGATCGGCTCCCTGCAGGCCGGCCCGTCGGGCGAGGACCGCACCTCGCTGGCGCTGGCGGCGCCGCACAAGGCGGGTTCGATTTATCGCCTGCTTGGATCGCTGGCGCAGCATGGCGTGTCGATGACGCGCTTCGAGTCGCGCCCGGCCCGCACCGGCACCTGGGAGTATTATTTCTACGTCGACGTGCAGGGCCACGCGCAGGACGAATCGGTGGCCAGGGCGCTGGCCGAACTGCAAGGCAACGCCGCCTTCTTCAAGGTGCTGGGTTCCTACCCGGTGAGCCTGACCTGAACTGAGAGAGACACTATGAGCAAGAACTACGGTCCTGAATACGTCCGCGCCATCGCCCCTTACCAGGCCGGCAAACCGATCGCCGAGGTGGCGCGCGAGTTTGGCCTGGAGGAAGCCGGCATCGTCAAGCTGGCGTCGAACGAGAATCCGTTCGGCGTGCCGGAATCGGCCCGGCAGGCCATGGCCGCCGCCGTGGCCGAACTGGGGCGCTATCCGGACGCCAATGGCTTTGACCTGAAAGGCGCGCTGTCGAAGCGCTACGACGTGCCGGCCGAATGGCTCACGCTGGGCAACGGCTCCAACGATATTCTGGAAATCGCCGCCCATGCGTTTGTGGAGCGCGGCCAGTCGGTGGTGTATTCGCAGTATTCGTTCGCGGTGTACGCGCTGGCGACGCAGGGCGTCGGCGCGCAGCACATTGTGGTGCCGGCCAAGGCCCACGGCCATGACCTGGCGGCGATGCTGGCGGCGATCCGCGACGATACGCGCCTGGTGTTCATCGCCAATCCGAACAACCCGACCGGCACCTTCATCCCGGCCGCCGAGATCGAGGCTTTCCTGGCCAAGGTGCCGGCGCATGTGGTGGTGGTGCTGGACGAGGCGTATAACGAGTTCCTGGCGGCCGAGAATCAGTTCGAGTCGGCGGCGTGGGTGAAGAAGTATCCGAATCTGCTGGTGTCGCGTACTTTCTCGAAGGCCTACGGCCTGGCGGGTTTGCGCGTTGGCTTTGCGATTGCGCAGCCGGCGCTGACGGATCTGATGAACCGTATCCGCCAGCCGTTCAACGTCAATTCGCTGGCGCAGGCGGCGGCGATCGCGGCCTTGAACGACAAGGCGTTCCTGCAGCGCAGCGCGGAGAACAACACGGCCGGCTATCAGCAACTGGTGACGGCGTTCGACAAGCTGGGGCTGGAGTATGTGCCGTCGTATGGCAACTTCGTGCTGGTCAAGGTGGGCGACGATGCCGATGCCGGCGCGCGCGTGAATCTGGCGCTGCTCAAGCAGGGCGTGATTGTGCGTCCGGTCGGCGGCTATGGGCTGCCGGAGTGGCTGCGTATTTCGATCGGCCTGCCGGAAGAGAACGAGGCTTTCATCGAAGCGCTGACCAATGCATTGGCGGAATAAATGCTGAACAAAGTCGTAATCTTCGGCGTAGGCTTGATCGGCGGCTCGTTTGCGCGGGCGCTGAAGAAGGCCGGCGCGGCGCGCGAAATCGTCGGCGTCGGCCGCGCCGCCGCCGCCATGGCGCGGGCGCTGGAGCTGGGCATTATTGACGCCGTTGGCGTCAGCGGCTCCGCCGCAGTACCAGCTTCCGCCGCCGCCAACGCGGCCAACGCGGCCAGCACGGCACCAGCCGTTGCGCCAGGCTTGGCCGCAGGCGGCCCGGCGTCTGCCGCCGCGCCGCTGTCGCTGGCTGACGCGCTGGCGGGCGCTGACCTGGTGTTGCTGGCGGCGCCGGTGGCGCAGACCGAGGCGATTCTGGCCGCGATCGCGCCGCACCTGCAAGCCGGCACTATCGTCACCGACGCCGGCAGCACCAAGTCCGATGTGGTGGCTGCCGCGCGCCGCGCGCTGGGCGCCAAGGTCGCGCAATTCGTGCCCGGCCATCCGATCGCCGGCCGCGAAACCAACGGCCCGGACGCCGCCATCGATCATCTCTACATCGGCAAGAAAACCGTGCTGACCGCGCTGGCAGAAAACAGTGAGGCCGATATCGAACGCGTGGCCGCCGCCTGGCGCGCCTGCGGCGCTATCATTCACCGCCTGACGCCGGAGGAACACGATAAGGTGTTCGCCGCCGTTAGCCATCTGCCGCATTTGCTGGCTTATGCGCTGGTCGACGATATTGCGCGCAAGCCGCATGCCGATCTGCTGTTCCAGTATGCGGCCAGCGGCTTCCGCGATTTCACCCGCATCGCCGGGTCGTCGCCGGAGATGTGGCGCGATATCAGTCTGGCTAATCAGCCGGCGTTGTTGACCGAGCTGGATGCGTATATGGCGCAATTGGCGCTGCTGCGCGCGCAGCTGGCGACCGGCGATGGTGCGGCGCTGGAGCGCGTGTATAGCAATGCGCAGCATGCGCGGCACCAGTGGATTAGCGCGATCGAGGCAGCTGAAGCGCCGCCGTCGCCCGATAAAGCAGAATAACCGCCCCGTCACTTCCGCGCAGGCGGGAGTCCATGGAACGCGCGCTCAGCATGGGTTCCCGCCTTCGCGGGAACGACGGCGGGGCGCTAAAGGAATTGTATGAATCACGAATATCTTGACCTGCAAACGGTCGCTCACGTTGAGGGTGCGGTGCGTTTGCCCGGCTCCAAGTCCATCTCCAACCGCATCCTGCTGCTGGCGGCGCTGTCGCAGGGCAAAGTCGCCATCGTCGACCTGCTGGCCTCGGACGATACCGCTGTCATGCTGGCCGCGCTGCGCGCGCTCGGCGTCGAGTGGACCGAGGAGAAAACCGCTACCGGCACCATTCACCACGTTACCGGCGTGGCCGGCGTGCTGCCGAATAAATCCGCCGATCTGTTCATGGGCAACGCCGGCACGGCGATCCGCCCGCTGACCGCGGCGCTGGCCGTGATCGGCGGCGACTATACGCTGCACGGCGTGCCGCGCATGCACGAGCGCCCGATCGGCGATCTGGTCGACGCGCTCAACGCCGCCGGCACCAACGTCGAATACACCGGCAATCCGGGCTTCCCGCCGCTGCACATCAAGCAGGGCAAGATCACCACGCAGCGCCTGTCGGTGCGCGGCGACGTGTCGAGCCAGTTCCTGACCGCGCTGCTGATGGTGGCGCCGCTGATGGCCACGGAGCACGCGATCACCATCGACGTCGTCGGCGAACTGATCTCCAAGCCGTATATCGAAATCACGCTGAACCTGATCCGCCGCTTCGGCGTCAAGGTCGAGCAGAACGGCTGGGAGTCGTTCACCGTCCAGCCGGGCCAGGTCTACCAGTCGCCGGGCACCATTCACGTCGAGGGCGACGCCTCGTCGGCCTCGTACTTCCTGGCGGCCGGCGCCATCGGCGGCGGCCCGGTGCGGGTGGAGGGCGTCGGCAACAACAGCATCCAGGGCGATGTGCGCTTTGCCGCCGCGCTGGAGCAGATGGGCGCGCAGATCACCATGGGCGACAACTGGATCGAGGCGCGCGCCAACGGCCCGCTGAAGGCCATCGACGCCGACTTCAACCACATCCCCGACGCCGCCATGACCATCGCCGTGGCCGCGCTGTACGCCGACGGCCCGTCGACGCTGCGCAACATCGCCAGCTGGCGCGTCAAGGAGACCGACCGCATCGCCGCCATGGCAACCGAGCTGCGCAAGGTCGGCGCCACGGTGGAGGAGGGGCCGGACTATATCAAAGTCACGCCGCCGGCCGCCATCGCAGCTGCTACCATCGATACCTACGACGATCACCGCATGGCGATGTGCTTCTCGCTGGTGGCGCTGGACGGCGCGCTGCGCAAGGGCGCGCCGACCCGCATCAACGATCCGAAATGCGTGAACAAGACCTTCCCCGACTATTTCACCGCGTTTGCGAAAATTGCAAAGTAACTGATATGCCAACTTCCCAGATTCCAGTCATCACCATCGACGGCCCGACCGCATCCGGCAAGGGCACGGTCGCCCACCGCGTTGCCGATAAGCTCGGCTTCCATTACCTGGATTCGGGCGCGCTGTACCGTTTGACCGCCTTGTCGGCGCTGCGCCGCCAGACCGACCTGGCCGACGAGCACGCGCTGGCCAAGCTGGCCGAGCACCTGCATTGCAGTTTCCAGGGCGGCGACATCATTCTGTCGCATGAAAACGTCACCGACGCCATCCGCGCCGAGGAGGTCGGCAACACCGCCTCGAAGATCGCCACCTTCCCGGCGGTGCGCCACGCGCTGACCGGGCTGCAACTGAGCTTCCGCAAGGCGCCCGGCCTGGTGGCCGACGGCCGCGACATGGGCTCGGTGATCTTCCCGCACGCCCCGCTCAAGGTGTTTTTGACCGCCTCCGTGGCCGCGCGCGCGGGGCGCCGTTATAAGCAATTGATAGACAAGGGAATTTCTGCTAATATGGAAGACCTCCTGATGGATTTGCAGGCCCGCGATGACCGTGATACGAAACGGACCATCGCGCCGCTGGTCCCGCCAGAAGGCGCGCACGTGCTCGATACCTCGGAAATGACGGCTGACGAAGCGGTCGACCAGGTCTTGCAATGGTACGCCGGCATCACCAAGTAGTACCTTTTATTAACCTAACCCAGTTGAAGTCGCATTGTGCGAGCCTTACTGGCTGACCTGGAAGTTTATTATGGAAAGTTTTGCAGCCCTCTTCGAAGAATCCCTGTCGCGTCAAGATATGCGCTCGGGCGAAGTAATTTCGGCTGAAGTCGTTCGTCTGGATCACAACTTCGTGATCGTCAACGCAGGCCTGAAATCGGAAGCTTTCATCCCTGTTGAAGAATTCAAAAATGACCAAGGCGAACTGGAAGTCAAAGTAGGCGACTTCGTTTCCGTGGCCATCGAATCGCTGGAAAATGGTTTCGGCGATACCATCCTGTCGCGCGACAAAGCCAAGCGTCTGGCGTCGTGGCTGGCACTGGAAAAAGCCATGGAGTCGGGCGAGATCGTCGTCGGCACCGTGAACGGCAAAGTCAAGGGCGGCCTGACCGTGCTGACCAACGGCATCCGTGCCTTCCTGCCAGGTTCGCTGGTGGACACCCGTCCAGTCAAGGACACCACCCCGTTCGAAGGCAAAACCCTCGAATTCAAAGTTATCAAACTGGACCGCAAGCGTAACAACGTGGTTCTGTCGCGCCGCGCCGTGATCGAAGCTTCGATGGGCGAAGAGCGTCAGAAACTGATGGAAACGCTGAAAGAAGGCACCGTGGTGACCGGCGTTGTGAAAAACATCACCGACTACGGCGCGTTCGTGGATCTGGGCGGCATCGACGGCCTGCTGCACATCACCGACCTGGCATGGCGTCGTGTGCGTCACCCATCGGAAGTGCTGACCGTTGGTCAAGAGATCACCGCCAAGGTCCTGAAATACGATCAAGAGAAGAACCGTGTTTCGCTGGGCGTGAAGCAACTGGGCGATGACCCATGGACCGGTCTGTCGCGTCGTTACCCACAAGGCACCCGCCTGTTCGGTAAAGTCACCAACCTGACCGACTACGGTGCGTTCGTTGAAGTCGAGCAAGGCATCGAAGGCCTGGTGCACGTGTCGGAAATGGACTGGACCAACAAGAACGTCGCGCCTAACAAAGTTGTCCAGCTGGGCGACGAAGTTGAAGTGATGGTACTGGAGATCGACGAAGAGCGTCGCCGTATCTCGCTGGGCATGAAACAGTGCAAAGCCAACCCATGGGACGACTTCGGCGTGACCCATAAGAAAGGTGACAAAGTCAAAGGCGCGATCAAATCGATCACCGACTTCGGCGTGTTCATCGGCCTGGCTGGCAACATCGACGGCCTGGTGCACCTGTCCGACCTGTCGTGGACCGAGTCCGGCGAAGAAGCCGTGCGCAAGTTCAAGAAAGGTGACGAGCTGGAAGCCATCGTTCTGGCCATCGACGTTGAGCGCGAGCGCGTTTCGCTGGGCGTCAAGCAACTGGAAGGCGATCCATTCAACAACTTCGCAGCGATGAACGACAAAGGTTCGCTGGTCACCGGCACCGTGAAATCGGTGGAGCCTAAAGGCGCCGTGATCCAGCTGTCGGAAGAAGTTGAAGGCTACCTGCGCGCTTCGGAAATCTCGCGTGACCGCGTGGAAGATGCTGGCACCCACCTGAAAGTCGGCGATTCCGTCGAGGCTCTGGTGATCAACATCGACCGTAAAGCACGTTCGATCCAGCTGTCGATCAAGGCCAAGGATTCGGCCGACACCGCTGAAGCGATGAAAAACATCGCCGCCGACAGCAGCGCCGCTTCGGGCACCACCAGCCTGGGCGCTCTGCTGAAAGCCAAGCTGGACAACAAGAACTAAGAACTAGTCGATGACTAAGTCCGAACTGATTAACCGCCTGGCTGAGCGTTACTCTCAGCTGGTGGCCAAAGATGCGGAATATGCCGTCAAGACCATTCTCGATGCGATGACCAACGCCCTGGCGACCGGTCAGCGCATCGAGATCCGCGGTTTTGGCAGCTTTGCCCTCAACAGCCGGCCACCGCGCATCGGACGCAATCCGAAGTCGGGCGACAAGGTGATGGTGCCGGAAAAACGGGTGCCGCACTTCAAGCCGGGCAAGCAATTGCGCGAGCGGGTTGACGCGATGGTCGGGCAACCGATTATCGAGGACTGAAGCATTCCATGGTTAAGCAAAAGCGGCGTCCTTCGGGGTGCCGCTTTTTTTCACGTCATTCCCGCGCAGGCGGGAATCCATGCTGAGCGTGATTCGCAAACGTTCTATGGATTCCCGCCTGCGCGGGAATGGCGGCGGGGCGCCGGTCGCATTGCGGGGTGGCGCGTCTAGTGCGATACTGGCGCTCTTGGCATTCCACAGGATTCTGGCTGATGAAATTCATCTCCCCCATCGTAGGCTTCATCATTTTTGTCTTGTTCTTCGGCTTCGCGCTGAAGAATTCGCAGGAGGTCGACCTGCAGTTGTTCCTGCATTACGAGCTGCGCGGCCCGCTGGTGCTGATGCTGCTCGGCTTTTTTGTCGCCGGCGCCGTGCTTGGCGTGCTGGCGCTGACGCCGACCGTGTTCCGTCACCGCCGCGAAGCCAACAAGCACAAGACAACCATTCATACGCTGCAAACCGCGGCGCAGCAGGCCACCCGCCAGCCGCAGCCGGACAGCGTCAATACCCAACAATAATCAGCACACATGGAATTTGAACTCTGGTGGTTACTCGGCATCCCGGTCCTGTTCGGCCTGGGATGGCTGGCCGCGCGCGTCGATATGCGCGCCGTGGTGTCGGAGTCGCGCACGCTGCCGCGCGGCTATTACAAGGGCCTGAATTTCCTGCTCAACGACCAGCAGGACAAGGCGGTCGACGCCTTTATCGAAATCGTCCGGCTCGACCCGGAATCGGCCGATATGCACTTCGCACTGGGCAATCTGTTCCGCCGCCGCGGCGAGACCGAGCGCGCCATCCGGGTCCACCAGAACCTGCTGGCGCGGCCGGACTTGCCGCAGGACCAGAAGGACCACGCCAAGTATGAGCTGGGCATGGATTACCTGAAGGCCGGCCTGCTCGACCGCGCCGAGGAAACCTTCAATGCCCTCATCAACGGTTCCTACTCGGTGCAGGCGCGCCGCGCGCTGCTGGAGATTTTCCAGCGCGAGAAGGAGTGGCCGCGCGCGATCGAGGCGGCCATCGGCCTGCAGGAGTCGGGCGCCGGCTCGCGCCAGAAGCAGATCGCCCAGTTCTACTGCGAGCTGGCGCAGGACGCGCTGGTGCACCTGCACCCGGACCAGGCGCTGGAGCTGCTCGATAAATCGTTGCAGGCCGACCGCGTTAACGTGCGCGCGACCATGCTGACCGGCGACGCCCAGCTGGCACAGGGCGATGTCGAGGCGGCACTGCTGACCTGGCGCCGCGTTGAGCAGATCAGCGTGCCGCACGTGGCGCTGGTGGCGCAGCGGCTGATGGACGGCTACCGCAAGGTCGGCCGCCCGCAGGAGGGCTTGAACCTGCTCAAGTCTTACCTGGAGCAGGCGTCGTCGATCGATCTGATCGAGGTGGTGTACAAGGCGGTGCTGGAGCTCGACGGCGTCGACGCCGCCAAGCAGCTGGTGTCGAACGAATTGCGCCGCACGCCGACCTTGCTGGGACTGGACAAGCTGCTGGAGGCGCGGCTGGTCGATGCGCCGCCTAATCTGGTGACCGAGCTGTCGATGGTGAAGAATCTGGTGCATGGGTATACGCAGAAGCTGGCGCGCTATCAGTGCAGCCATTGCGGCTTTAAGTCGCGCCAGTTCTATTGGCAGTGCCCCGGTTGCAGCCGTTGGGAAACTTATCCGCCGCGCCGCACTGAAGAATTGAATGTTATGAATTGATACAGCGCGTCGTTCCCGCGCAGGCGGGAATCCATGCTGAGTATGGGTTCCCGCCTGCGCGGGAACGACGCCGGAAAGATTGCCCACCATGAAAATCACCATTATCGGCACCGGCTACGTCGGCCTGGTCACCGGCGCTTGCCTGGCCGAACTCGGCAACGATGTGTTCTGCCTCGACGTCGACCAGCGCAAGATCGACCTGCTTAACAGCGGCGGCATCCCGATCCACGAACCGGGCCTGGAAGAAGTGGTCGCGCGCAACCGCGCCGCCGGCCGCCTCCAGTTCTCGACCGACGTCGCCGCCTCGGTGGCGCACGGCGAGGTGCAGTTCATCGCGGTCGGCACGCCGCCGGACGAGGACGGTTCGGCCGACCTGCAATACGTGCTGGCGGCCGCGCGCAACATCGGCAAGCACATGACCGGCTTCAAGGTCGTCGTCGACAAGTCCACCGTGCCGGTCGGCACCGGCGACCGCGTCAAGGCGGTGCTGCAGCAAGAGCTGAGCGCGCGCGGCGCCGACGCCAGCTTCTCGGTGGTGTCCAACCCGGAATTCCTGAAGGAAGGCGCGGCGGTCGAGGACTTCATGCGCCCGGACCGCATCGTCATCGGCCACGACAAGACCGCCGCCGGCGAGCAGGCGGCGGCGCTGATGAAGAAGCTGTACGCGCCGTTCAACCGCAACCACGAGCGCACCTACTGGATGGACGTGCGCTCGGCCGAGTTCACCAAGTACGCCGCCAATTCGATGCTGGCCACGCGCATCTCGTTCATGAACGAGCTGGCCAACCTGGCCGACCGCGTCGGCGTCGACATCGAGGCGGTGCGCCACGGCATCGGCTCGGACCCGCGCATCGGCCACAGCTTCCTGTACGCCGGCGCCGGCTACGGCGGCTCGTGCTTCCCCAAAGACGTGCAGGCGCTGGAACGCACCGCGCGCCAGTACGACCAGGATCTGCTGATCCTGCGCGCGGTGGAGGCGGTCAACGAGCGCCAGAAGCAGGTGTTGGGCGGCAAGGTGCTGGCGCGCTTCGGCGCCGACCTTGGCGGCCAGCACTTCGCGCTGTGGGGCCTAGCCTTCAAGCCCAATACCGACGACATGCGCGAAGCGCCGGCGCGGGTACTGGTGCGCCAGTTGCTCGACGCTGGCGCCACGGTGGCGGTGTACGATCCGGTCGCCATGGACGAGGCCAGGCGCGTGCTGGCGCTCGACCTCAGCGCCGCCGAGCTGGCGCGCGTGCGCTTTGCCGCCAGCCCGATGGACGCGCTGGACGGCGCCGCCGCGCTGGTCATCGTCACCGAATGGAAGGCCTTCCGCAGCCCGGACTTCGAGCAGATCAAGGCGGCGCTCAAGCACGCCGTCATCTTCGACGGCCGTAACCTGTTCGAGCCGGAGGCCATGGAAGAGGCCGGCTTTGAATACCACGGCATCGGCCGTTCCATCCTGACCCGCAATTAACGAGGCATATAGTGACGACGAATCTGGACAAAGTACGCATACTGGTGGTGGGCGACGTCATGCTGGACCGCTATTGGTTCGGCGACGTCAGCCGCATTTCGCCCGAGGCGCCGGTGCCGGTGGTGCGCATCGAGAAGCGCGAGGCGCGCCTCGGCGGCGCCGCCAACGTCGCGCGCAACGCCGCCGCGCTGGGCGCGCAGGCCGGCCTGTTGGGCATCGTCGGCAACGACGAGGCCGGCGACGAGGTGCAGCAGCTGCTCGAAGGCGGCGGCATCCGCAGCTACCTGAAACGCGACGACGCCATCTCCACCATCATCAAGCTGCGCGTGATCGGCCGCCAGCAGCAGATGGTGCGCATCGACTTCGAGGAAGCGCCGACCGACACCGTGCTGCGCGACAAGCTGGAACAGTTCAAGGCGCTGCTGGCCGACGTTGACGTGGTGGTGCTGTCGGACTACGCCAAGGGCAGCCTGGTGGCGGTGGCCGACATGATCGCCGCCGCGCGCGCGGCCGGCAAAGTGGTGCTGGTCGACCCGAAAGGCGACGACTTCAGCCGCTACGCCGGCGCCACCGTGCTGACGCCCAATAAATCGGAGTTCAAGCTGATCGCCGGCTCGTGGAGCAGCGAGGAGCAGCTGACCGCCAAGGCGCAGGCCTTGCGCGCCGAGCTGAAACTCGACGCGCTGCTGCTGACCCGCTCGGAAGAGGGCATGACGCTGTACACCGACGGCGCGCAGTTCCACATGCCGGCGCAGGCGCGCGAGGTGTTCGACGTCTCCGGTGCCGGCGACACGGTGATCGCCACGCTGGCCTGCATGCTGGGCGCGGGCGCCGGCTGGCAAGAGGCGGTGGAAACCGCCAACCGCGCCGGCGGCATCGTCGTCGGCAAGCTGGGCACGGCCACCGTGACCCACGCGGAGCTGTTCGCGTCTTGATGTGCGTCAGTGGTGCGGCGTCAACCGCGCCACGGCTGGGCTCCGTTTAGATCGATGCAAGGCGCGAATGGTCGCCCTTGCTTCACCTTAACGGAGATGCATTATGTTCAAGAAACTACTGCTGGCTGTGGCCACGCTGGCGGCCACCATGACCTTTGCCTGGGCGCAGGTCGACGTCAACAAGGCTGACGAGGCCGCGCTGGATACCATCCGCGGCCTGGGCCCGGCCAAGACCAAGGCCATCCTCGAAGAACGCAAGAAGGGCGAGTTCAAGGACTGGGCCGATTTTGAGGCGCGCGTCAAAGGCATTGGCGCCAAGAACGCCGCGCGGCTGTCCGAGGCCGGCCTGCAAGTGAACGGCAAGTCCAAGGACGGCGCGCCCGCCAAGTCCGCCAAATAAGCGCCTGCTGAAAGCCCCGCCGGCAACCGCCGCGTGGGGCTTTTTCTTCTGACGCATATTTGATGCGCTACACGCAGCTTTGGCAGCCAGCCAAGCTAATTCCCGATGCCGAGCGTTTGAACTGGCGCAAGCCGCGTCACGCATGCGATGATGCAGTCTATGAAAATCTCCCGCATCCTCCACGCCGGCTACGCTTTTGAAAGCGACGGCACGCAGATCCTGTTTGACCCGGTGTTTGAAAATCCGTTCAGCAGGAATTGCCACGCGTTTCCGGACGTGCGCTTCGATTTGCACCAGGTGCGCGCGCTGCGGCCGGACGCGGTGTTCATCTCGCACTTTCATGACGATCACTGCTCGCTGGAGAGCCTCGATCTGCTGGACCGCGCTACGCCAATCTACTTGTATTGCCTGTTCGATCAATTGTTCGCGATGATACGTGAACTGGGCTTTGGCAACGTGCAACCGCTGGCGCTGGACGTGCCGGTGCGGGTGGGCGGCTTTGAGGTGATCGCGCGCCGCGCGCTGGAGGCGGATGTCGATTCGATGTTCCATATCCGCGCCGAGGGACTGAATGTGCTGAACGTGGTCGATTCGTGGATGGACCCGGAAACGCTGGAGCAGCTCAAGCCTGACGCGCCGTGGGATATGGTGCTGTGGCCATTCCAGACCATGCGCGAGGTCGATGTGATCGCGCCGTCGCGCGCCGAGCGCGGGCCGGTGGCGTTGCCGGAAGAGTGGCCGGAGCAGTTGCAGGCGCTGGCGCCGCGCTATGTGGTGCCGAGTTCCTGCCAGTTCCGGCAGGAGCCGTGGTCGTGGTACAACCATGCGCTGTTCCCGATCACCTATCGCCAGTTCGCGCAGGCGGTGGGAGAGTGGCTGCCGGCGGCGCAGGTGGTGCGCCTGAATCCGTCCGTGTCGGTGGAACTGAGCGCCGCCGGGTTGACGCCCTCGTCGCCGCTGCCGTGGGTGCTGCCGGTGGGCGAGCAGGATGTCGATTACGACTATCAGCCGGACAGCGTGCCACCGCCCACGGCCGATATCGCGCGCCACTTCGCGCCGCTGACGGCGGAGCAGACCGCGCAGGTGCTGGATTTCTGCCGCAATGGCTTGCTTGCACGCTACGAGGAAATGGAGCTGCCGGAAGACAGCTACTTCGCCACACCGTGCGTGTGGCAGCTGTCGGTCTACGATCATGCCGGTGCCGTGCAGCAGTTCCGCTACCAGATCCATGGCGACAGCATCGCCTTGAGCGACGGCGATGAAGCGCCCACCTGGAGCACCGAAATCCCGATCGCCAAGCTGTATGCAGGACTGGCCCTGGGCGAATCGCTGACCAGCATGTATATGCGCATTGCCGGCGCGCCCGCCGATGCCGACATCGTCGACGATCCCTTGATCCGCACGCTGTTCGACGACGCTTTCGCCGCCTATCAGGCGGCACAACTAAAGCGCATCAAGGCGCGCGCGCAACAGGCAGAATGAGCGCCGGCCGCTAATCGACGTCTTCCAGCGTATCCCATGCGCGGCGATATTTCGGCAGCCGCCGTTCCAGCGTATTTTGCGCCTGATGGTTCGCATGGGCGACCAGCGTTAGCGCGGTGCTCAACGTGTCGCTCATGGCTTTGGCGGCGACGCTCATCGCCTCCGCTGGCGTGGGCGGCACTTTCGCCGCTTGTTTAAGCAATTGCGCGCGCAGCACAGCGGCGTTGGCCCAGTTCTTGTGGCCCGGCAGCAGTACCCATAGCGCGCGCCAGGCGTTGCGGCCATCGCCGATGGCTTGCCTGGTCATCTGATGGGGCGAGACGGCGCGGCCTTTTCCGGGAGTATGGGTGGGGGTGCTATGTGCACGGGGTGTGCGGGAATCATTCTCTTTTCTCCTTCTTTTTCGTTCTCTTTTTTCTCTTTCTGTCTCTTGGACCGCAATCTGCGGCAGGAGTTCAAAAGAGAGAAAAGAGACAAAAAGAGAAAGCCAAAAGAGACAGTTTCCTGCAGGGGCGTGTGCAGGCTACCCCATACCTGTGTCCTCTGGATGCCGGGAGGATCGAACTGGCCGCGAATCTGCCGCCCGATCAGCGCCCGACGGTTTATTGCGTGGGCACGGCATCACCTTTCGGCGCCGTCAGAACGATGGCGCTCAAGGCGCTGCCTGGCGTGGAGGTGCATCGCGCGGCGATGGCTGCGCTGAACGACGTGCAAGGGGCGGTGCGCCAGGCGTCGATCGCCTGTCTGCTGGCGCTTTCACGGGATTTCTGCCGCACCGTTTAACTTGATTTGTCCGCAGGCAGGTTGGCCAGGAACTGGTGAATCTGCGCCACCACGGCCGCGCCTTCGCCAACGGCGGCGGCGACCCGCTTGGTCGAGGCGGCGCGCACGTCGCCGATGGCGAACACGCCCGGCACGCTGGTTTCCAGCGCCGCGCGCGACGGCAGGTCCGGCGGATACACGCCTTTGGCGAAGTTGGCCTTGCACTGCGCCTTGGTGACGTCGAAGCCGGTGCGGATGAAGCCATTGCTGTCGACGTCCACACCGCAGTCGCTCAGCCAGCCGGTGTTCGGTTCCGCGCCGATGAACAGGAACACGCGGCACACATCGTAATCGCGCTCCGCGTCGGCGCGGGCGTCGCGGACGCGCACCTGTTTCAGGCCGTCCTCGTCGCCTTCCAGCGCGACGATCTCCGAGCAGGTGTGCAGTTCGATATTCGGCGTCGCCTCGATGCGCTCGATCAGGTAGCTGGACATGGTGGACGACAGGCTGTCCTTGCGGATCAGCATGTGCACCTTGCGCGCATAGCCCGACAAAAACACCGCCGCCTGGCCGGCCGAGTTGCCGCCGCCAACCAGAATGATTTCCTCGGTCTTGCACAGTTTGGCCTCGACCGGCGACGCCCAGTAGTACACGCCCTTGCCCTCGAACTGCTTCAGATTGGCCAGCGACGGCCGGCGGTAGCGCGCGCCGCACGACAGCACCACGGTCCTGGCCTGCAGGCGTTGCAGGCTGCCGCACATTTCCACTTGCAGCGGATAGGTGTCGCAGATCAGCCGCCCGGCCGGCGCCGGGATGGCGATCTCGACGCCGAACTTCTGCGCCTGCACATACGCGCGCCCGGCCAGCGCGCGGCCCGACACGCCGGTCGGGAAGCCGAGATAGTTTTCGATGCGCGCGCTGGCGCCGGCCTGGCCGCCGTAGGCGCGGGTTTCCAGCGCCAGCACCGACAGGCCCTCGGAGGCCGCATACACCGCCGTCGCCAGCCCGGCCGGCCCGGCGCCGACCACGATCACGTCCCACACCTTGTCGCTGTCGAGCGGCGGCAGCATGCCGAGGCAGCGGCCGATGTCGACCACGCTCGGGTTCTTCCACACGGCGCCGTCCGGGCACACCACCAGCGGCAGCTCTTCGGGCTGCGGCTGGTAGTGGGCCAGCAGGTCGGCCGCCTGCTGGTCGTGCTCGGGATCGAGCACAACGTGCGGATGGCCGTTGGCCTGCAGGAAGGTCTGCAAAGCATGGATGCGGCCATGGCCGCGCGGGCCGACGATCACCGGTCCGCCCGAGGCCTGCTCGATCAGGCCGACGCGGCGCAGGATCAGCGCGCGCACGATGCGCTCGCCAAGGTCGGCGTGCGCCACCAGCAGCTGGCGCAGCGATTCCGACGGCACCACCAGCACCTCGACATCGCCGGCCGCGTGGCCGTTGCCCAGCGCCGGCCGGCCCGACAGCTGCGCCACCTCGCCGCTGAACTGGCCGGGCAGGTGGGTGGTCACGTACGAGGTGTTGCCCAGGCCGTCATAGCGGCTGACCTCGATGCCGCCCTTGAGCACCAGCATCAGGCCGAAGCTGGTCTTGCCGGCTTCGAAGATGCGCTCGCCATTCTTGAAGCACACCACATGGCCGAAGCGCTGCATGTGGCGGATGTCGGTGGCGCTCAGCGTCGGGAAGATCTGGTGGCTGCGCTGTTCCAGGTTGAGCGCGGACGATGGCGCCGGGTCGTCCGGGGTTTCTTCGGGGAGCAGTTCTGCGGGAGCGGTGGCCATGGCGATTCCGGATATGAAGCTGGTTGCACGAGTGTTGCAGTCTAGCGCAAGCGGCGGGGTCTGTGGGCCGTTTGCCGCAACTCGGCTAAAATGGCTGTTTTGGCGAACTCCAACAAGAACACGATGGCTTACAAGACTTTGCAAGATACGATCGGCAATACGCCGCTGGTCCAGCTGACGCGCCTGCCCGGCGCCGACGCGGCGGCCCGCAACAACATCATTCTCGGCAAGCTGGAAGGCAACAATCCGGCCGGTTCGGTCAAGGACCGCGCGGCCATGTCGATGCTGCAGCGCGCCGAGGAGCGCGGCGACATCAAGCCCGGCGACACGCTGATCGAAGCCACCAGCGGCAACACCGGCATCGCGCTGGCGATGGCGGCCGCCATCCGCGGCTACAAGATGCTGCTGCTGATGCCGGAAAACCTGAGTGTGGAGCGGCGCCAGAGCATGGCCGCCTACGGCGCGCAGATCATGCTGACGCCGAAGACTGGCGGCATGGAATACGCGCGCGACATGGCCGAGCAGTTGCAGAAGGACGGCAAGGGCATCATCCTCGACCAGTTCGGCAACCAGGACAATGCCCGCGCGCACTACGAGTCGACCGGGCCGGAAATCTGGCGCGACACCGACGGCCGCGTCACCCACTTCGTCAGCGCCATGGGCACCACCGGCACCATCATGGGCACCTCGCGCTACCTGAAGGAGCAGAACCCGGCGATCCAGATCATCGGCGCCGAGCCGGAGGAGGGCTCGTCGATTCCCGGCATCCGCAAATGGCCGGAGGCCTACCTGCCGAAGATTTACGACCGCGCGCGCGTCGACCGCGTGGAGTCGGTGTCGCAGGCCGCCGCCGAGCGCATGGCGCGCCGCATGGCCGCCGAAGAGGGGATTTTCTGCGGCATCTCGGCCGCCGGCGCCTGCGAAATCGCGCTGCGCATCTCGCAGACGGTGGAGAACGCGACCATCGTGTTCATCGTCTGCGACCGCGGCGACCGCTACCTGTCGACCGGCGTGTTTCCCGCGTAACGGCGCCGCATAACAAGCAAAACGCCCTCGTCCCCTGGTCGGGGAGGAGGGCGCTGCGGGTCAACCGGGCCGATCAGCTCTGGTTGTTATTGGTGTTGCCGCCGTTCGGGGTTTCACCTTCTTTTGGCTTGAACTGCTTGTCGCTGATGCGGAACTTGTTGCGGCGGTCGCCCATCAGGTAACGCAGGTCGCGGATGCTCAGGTCCGACACCTCGTGCATGCGGATCAGCAGCGAAGCGCCGACCGGCAGGCGGTGGTGACGGATTTTCGAGATCACCGGCGGCGCCACTTCCAGCGCGCGCGACAGGGCTGCGTCGTTTTTCAGGCGCAGGTTCTCGATCAGGGTATCGAGCAGGCGGTTGGGATTGTATTGCAGCAGATCATCGCCATCCGCATCGTTGTTCATGTCTATGCCGACTTGGTTTGTCATGTCGTCTTTTCCTTCTGTAAAGTTGTCCTGCAAAGTACAACACTCGGGGCTTTGCTGCCGTCAATGTCCAATCCTTACCAGGAGTATTCGCACACGGACACGGATTTCAGGATAACAAGTTATATAATATATACACAATTGTACAACATCTCGCAATCTAATACCCGACAGCAATTTAAAAAGACGCTATTCCCGTTGGGTATTGTTGTCGCTTTGCAACAATGTGTGAGAATTATACACTGACTTCTGTGCTATGCTGCCTATGCACACTTTTAATTATCCATTAAAGTTAGCTGTATAACAATTATTACCGATTGGCAGCGTGTTTTAACGCGCGTTCACAGCCAGCGCCAGTATTTTATTTCCAAGTGTCAACAAAACAATACCGTGGGCGGCCCCACGGTACAAGCCGTTTTACGCTTGCTTACATCCCTGAAGCGCTGGCCGTCGCCGCCGCGCCGCCGCGCGCCTGGCGCACCGCCCGCCCCAGCTCCACCACCGACATCGCGTAGAAATAGCTGCGGTTGTACTGGGTGATCGCAAAGAAATTCGTGTTGGCCAGCCAGTACTCGGTCGGCTCGGCGCCGTTTTGCAGGTCGATCAGGCCGTACAGCTGATCGGGCGCCGGCGTGCTGGTGCTCACGCCGGCTGCGGCCAGCTCGGCCGGGCGATAGGTCGCCTTCAGGCCCTGGCCCAGCATCGGCTCCCAGGCGCGGTTGGGCGACACGTTGGCGGCCTGCACGATCGGCCCGGTCTGCGCGCGCTCCCAGCCGTGGCTGGTCAGGAAGGCGGCCACGCTGCCGATCGCGTCGGTGCTGGAATTGAGCAGGTCGATCTTGCCGTCGCCGTCGAAATCGACCGCGTACTTCATCACGCTGCTGGGCATGAATTGCGGCATGCCGAGCGCGCCGGCAAACGAGCCTTTCAGCGACAGCGGATCGATGCCGCTCTGGCGCGCGAACAGCAGCGTGGCCTCGATTTCGCCGCGGAAGAAGGCCATGCGCTCGCGCCGCTGCGGCGCCTCCGGATACGAGAACGCCAGCGTGGTCAGCGCGTCGAGCACGCGGAAGCGGCCGGTGTTGCGGCCGTACACCGTCTCGACGCCGATGATGGCGACGATGATCTCGGCCGGCACGCCGTACAGCGATTCGGCGCGCTGCAACGCCTCGGCGTTGTCGTTCCAGAACTTGACGCCGGCGTCGGTGCGCACCGGGTCGATCATCAGCTTGCTGTAGGCCTGCCAGTTCTTCGGCTTGCCCGGCGGCGCCGGCTTGACCAGCTGCACGGCGGCGTCGACATAGCGCACCTGGTGGATCAGCGCGTCGAGCTCGGCGCGGTCGAAGCCGTTGCGGGCGGCGACGTCGTCGAGGAAGGCACGCACCTCCTTCCAGTCGCCGAAGTTGACGTATTCGCCGCTGTAGTCGATAGCCGGCACGGCTTTTTCTTCGGCGCGGCGGCCGGCTTTTTCTTCTTCTGCTGTTGCTGCATGGCGGGCGGCAGCTTGTAGCCGTAGCGGTCCACCTGGGCGGTGGCGGTGCTGCTCAGGGTCGCTGCGCTCAGCAGCAGGGCGGTCATCAAAGTCTTCATCGGCATAAGGGTAACAGGTTGTTCAGCGTCGCCAGCGACGCCTTGCGTGATTCGGTCCCGCCGGCGCCATACCGCAGCATACCGTACAGGTGTAAAAACTGCGCCATCGCAGCGTGCTTGGCGGCGCTGGCCGGCATGCCGCGCAGCCGTTCGGCGTAGGCGCGCGGCCCTTCGGCCGGATCGCGCGCATAGCCGTGGCGCGCCTGCTGGCGGCAAAACGCCGCGTACAGCGCCGCCAGCGGGTCGGCCCGGCGGCGCCGCCGCGCCCGCCACGCCGCCAGCGCCAGCGCGGCCGCCACCGGCAGCGCCAGCAGCGCCGCGCGCTGGCCCGCGACGGCAGCGCTTAGTTCCTCAAGGAAACTTCGCTGCCTCTCGGGATTGTAATCGAGTACCCATTGATTCCAAGAATTATTCAGCGCGGCATAGCCGAAACGCAGCTGCGCCAGCCACGAGCCGGGGTCGTCCTGCAGCGCCAGCAGCGGGCCGAAGCCGAAGGCGGCCGGGCGCGGCAGCGCGCTGGCCAGGTTGCGCGCCACCCGTTCGGGGGCGACGGCGGCGGTCGGATCGACCCGCTGCCAGCCGGCCGCCGGGGTCCAGATCTCGGCCCAGGCGTGGGCGTCGGACTGGCGCACGGTCAGCACCCGGTCCAGCGGGTTGCGTTCGCCGCCCTGGTAGCCGGTGACCACGCGCGCGTGGACGCCCATGGCGCGCATCAGCACCACGTAGGCGCCGGCGTAGTGCTCGCAAAAGCCGGCCTGGCTATCGAACAGGAACTCGTCGACCGCGTGGCGGCCGGCCAGCGGCGGCTCGAGCGTGTAGCGGTAGTTGTCGCCGCGAAAGCGCGCCAGCACCGCCTGGCTCAGTTGCTGCGCGCTGGGGCCGGGCGCGGCGGCGGGGGATGCTGCCGCAGCGCGGCCGCCGCCGGCCGCCGGTCGCGCCTGCGCCGTAGCGGCGAGCGGCGTGGCGTCGGTGGCCTCGCTGGCCGCCGCGCGCAGCTGCCGGGCCAGCGCCAGCGTGCGCGGGTTATAGCCGTCGGGCAGCGCCAGCCAGCGCGCCATGCGCTGCGGCTGCTCGCCGGCCTGCAAGCGGTACTCGGGCCAGGCCTGCGCGGTGAAGCGCACCCGCTGCGTGAGCGGCTCGGTGCTGAACTGCTCCAGCTCGTCGGTGTCGCGCAGGCGGTGGCCGGGCAGGTGCGGCGGGCGGCCGGGCAGCTCCAGCAGCGCCAGCCAGCGCGTGTTGCTCGGCTCCAGCGTGACAGCGTAGCGCAGCGGCGCACCGCGCGTCTGCACCGCCACCTCCAGCCGTTCCAGTCCGCGCTTGCGCGGCACCCGGGTCCAGGTGCGGCCGTCGTAGTCGCCCAGCACAATGCTGCGCCAGTACAGCAGCGGCTGCGGCGGCGCGTCGCCGCCCTCGAAACGCACGCGGAAGGCGATCTCGTCGGACTGCGCCAGCGCGGCCAGCGAGCCCGGCGCCATGGTGTCGCCGAGGCCGGTCTTGCCGCCGGCAGCGTCGCTGGGCAGGCCCCACAGCGGGCCCTGGATGCGCGGGAAGGCGACAAACAGCAGCAGCGCCAATGGCGCGGCCAGCGCCGTCAGGCGCGCCGTAGTCAGCAGGCGCTGGCGCAGCGGCGGCACGGCGCCTGTGTACTGGAACGACTGTTGCGCGGTCAGCAGCACCGTCAGCGCGGCGGCGGTCCACAGCGCGGTCGGCATCGATTGCGAATACAGGAAGCTGGTCAGCAGCACGAAAAAGCTGAGGAAGGTGACCACGAACAGGTCGCGCCGGGCGTGCATCTCCAGCAGCTTGAACGTCAGCAGCAGCACCAGCATGGCGACGCCGGCGTCGCGGCCCAGCAACGTGCGGTAGGTGACATAGACGCCGGCCATGGCGGCCAGCGCCACCGGCACCAGCAGCCACACCGGCGGCATGCGCCGGCCGCGCCAGGTAATGGCGGCGCGCCACACCAGCGTGGCGCAGGCGAGGGCGCTGATCCACGGCGGCAGATGCAGAAAATGCGGCGCCAGCACCATCAGGGCGGCGGCCAGCAACAGCAGCGTGTCCGACTTATCGCGCGTCAGCCCCAGCGCCCACCGCGCCCGCGCGCCCTCCGCGCCAGGCGCGTGCGGCGGCTGGCCCGGAGGCGCCGGCGGCGATGCGGGCGGCGGCGTGGCGTTCATGGCGCTTCGTCCTGGCCGTAGAGCGCGAGGGCGCGCAGGCAGGCGGCGCGGTGGGCGTCGCCGAGGGCCGGGCCGTAGTCGTGCTGCGCGAGGCGGAAGCGGTAGGGCAGCGCGCGCTGCTCGGCCTCCAGCACCCAGGCCGCCATGCGCGACAGCTTCTGTTCCAGCCCCAGCGCCGCCGGCAGCGCGGCGAAATCGAGTCCCAGCTCGGCCACCGCGCCGCCCTCGAAATGCTTGGTCACCAGCTGTCCGCCCAGCGCCGGATCATGGCGCGCGATCTGCCGCCACGCCAGATGCCGCAGCGCATCGCCGGGCTGATACGCGCGGATGCCGGCAAAGTTGTCCAGCCCCACCGTGCCATGCCCATCCTCGCTGGCCGCGCCGGCCGAGGGCAGCGCCGCCGCCGGCAGCTCCGGCGCCGGATACACCAGCACCCGCGCGTCCGGCTGCCAGTAGCTCCACGCGCGAAACAGGCCCAGCGGAAAGCGCGTCACCAGCCGCACGCGCGGCGCCGCCAGCCAGCCGCGTTGCAGCGCCGGCGCCGCCAGCACCAGCGCGGCGCCGGCGCCGGCCGCCACGTCGACCGCCTGACGCGGCTGACCGTCGGCCTGAAAGCCGAGCCACAGCGCAAAGCGATCGCGCCGGCCCGGGTTATGCAGCAGCAGCTCGAAGCGCGCCGCCTCGCCGGCGAACACCGGCTGCGCCCGTCCCGGCGCCAGCCGCAGGCCGGCCAGGTTGCGCGCCGTCAGCACCATATCGGCCACCGCGCAGGCGCCGGCAAAGAAGGTCAGCGCAAAGCCCAGCCCGAGGCTGTAGTTGAGCGCGCCGATCAGCATCACCAGCAGCAGCAGCGCGAACGCCAGCCCGGCGCCGGTCGGCACGATGAACACGCGGCGCATGGTCAGGCTCACCGTGCCCGGCTCGTGCGCGCGCAGCCGGAACAACCACTGGTCGCGGCCCCGGCGGTACAGTGATCGCAGCGATGGCAGCGCGGCCGGCATGGGCGCTCAGACCGGCACTGAGGCCTGCAACTGCAACACCAGGTCGCGGCTGGCCAGCGCCACGCCGTGCGCCGACTTCAGCGGCCGCAGCCGGTGCGCGCACACCGGCACCAGCACCGCCTGCACATCCTCGGGCAACACATGGTCGCGCCCCTCCAGCGCCGCCCACGCGCGCGCCGCCTGCAACAGCGCCAGCGCCGCGCGCGGGCTCAGGCCCTCGGCGAACAGGCCGCTCTGGCGCGACGCCGCCGCCAGCGCCTGCACATAATCGATCAGCGCGGCCGCGGCGTGGATCTGCCGCAACCCCTGCTGCGCCTGCGCCAGCTCGTCCGGCGTCATCGCCGCCGGCAGCGTCTTGAGCAGCATGCGCCGGTCCTCGCCCATCAGCAGCGCGCGCTCGGCCGCCGCGTCCGGGTAGCCCAATGAAAGGCACATCAGAAAGCGGTCCAGCTGCGATTCCGGCAGCGGGAACGTGCCGACCTGATGGGCCGGATTTTGCGTCGCAATCACAAAGAACGGCGCCAGCAGCGCGCGCGTGACGCCGTCGGCGCTGACCTGGCGCTCCTCCATCGCCTCCAGCAGGCCGGACTGGGTTTTCGGCGTGGCGCGGTTGATCTCGTCGGCCAGCAGAACCTGGGTGAAGATCGGCCCCGGATGGAACACAAAGCCGTTCTGTTCGCGCGCGTAGATCGAAATGCCGTTGACATCGGCCGGCAGCAAATCGCTGGTGAACTGCACGCGGTTAAAGCGCAAGCCGAGCGAAATGGCCAGCGCGTGCGCCAGCGTGGTCTTGCCCACGCCCGGCACGTCCTCGACCAGCAAATGGCCGCCGGCCAGCAGGCAGGTCAGCGCCTGGCGGATCTGCAACTCCTTGCCGACGATGATCTCGCCGACCTGGCGGGCCACGGCATGCAATTTTGTGCTCATGATATGTATGGTAGATTAGCGCCTGAGGGGATTCTACAGAAAAACATGACCACCGCCATTTACAGTCATCCGGATTGCCAGCGCCACGACATGGGGGATTGGCACCCCGAATCGCCGGCGCGCCTGCAAGCCATCTCGGACCAGCTGATCGGCTCGCACATCAGCGATCTGCTGGAACACCGCGAGGCGCCGCTGGTCGAGCTGGCCGACCTCGAACGCAACCACAGCCGCAACGCCATCGCCATCGTGCGCGACAACGTGCCGGCCGAGGGCGACACCTACCCGCTCGACAGCGACACCGCGCTCAACGCCTGGAGCTGGCGCGCGGCGCAGCGCGCGGCCGGGGCCGCCGTGGCAGCCACCAACGCCGTGCTCGACGGCGAAATCGCCAACGCCTTCTGCGCGGTGCGCCCGCCGGGCCACCACGCGCGGCCGATCGAGCCGATGGGCTTCTGCCTGTTCAACAACGTCGCCGTGGCGGCCAAGCACGCGCTCGACGTGCGCGGGCTGGCGCGGGTGGCCATCGTCGACTTCGACGTCCACCATGGCAACGGCACCGAGGAAGCCTTCCTCCACGAGCCGCGCGCGCTGATGGTCAGCTTCTACCAGCACCCGCTGTACCCGTACAGCGAGCCGCGGCCGATCGACGGCCACCTGGTCAACGTGCCGGTGCCGGCCCACACCAAGGGCGACGTGGTGCGCCAGATCGTCACCGAGCAATGGCTGCCGGCGCTGCACGCGTTCAAGCCGGAAATGATCTTCATCTCGGCCGGCTTCGACGCCCACCGCGAGGACGACATCGGCGGCATGGGCCTGGTCGAAGCCGACTACGCCTGGATGACCGAACAGATCATGGCGGTGGCGCGCCAGCACGCCGGCGGCCGCATCGTCAGCTGCCTCGAAGGCGGCTACAACCTGTCGGCGCTGGGCCGCAGCGTGGTGGCCCACCTGAAGGCGCTGGCCGAGCTGTAAACGGCCAGCGGCCCGTGCGCGCTGGTCGCACGGGCCGCTGGCGGCGGGCGGCAAGGCCGCTCAGGCCTGGCCGTGGACGCTGGCGCCGCTGCGCGCGGCCCAGCGGTACAGGCCGCTGACGATGGCGGCGCCGAGCACCAGCGCGATCAGCATAGTGGTGTGCTCGCCCATGCTGTTGGCCACGGCCAGCGGCTCGCCGACGCCGGACAGCACGATCATGCCGGCCAGCGCCACGTTGAACAGGCTCTCGCCGACGATGAAGCCGGACATCACCAGCACGCCGATGCGCTTGGCCGACTCGCCGCCGGCCTTTTTCTCGACCGCGCGCTCGAACAGCCAGCCGGCTACAGCGCCGATCACCACCGGCGTGATCACCGCGCTCGGCAGGTAGATCGCCAGGCCGACGCCCAGCGGCGGCAGGCTGTACTTGTCGTTGCTGGCCTTCTTCAGGGCGAAGTTCAGCAGCACCAGCGCCAGGCCGATCAGCGCGCCATAGCCGAGCAGGTTCCATTGCAGGTTGCCGCCGATGACGCCCTTGGCCAAGGTCGAGATCAGCAAGGCCTGCGGCGCAGCCAGTGGCTGGTCCGAGATCGAATCCAAGTTGGGCGCGCCGACGAAGCCGTTGGCGTGATTCAGCAGTTCCAGCACCGGCGGCACCACGCAGGAGCCGGCGGCCACGCCGATCAGCAGGCCGACCTGTTGCTTCCACGGCGTGGCGTTGACCAGCTGGCCGGTTTTCAAGTCCTGCAGGTTATCGTTGCCGATCACCGCCACCGCCAGCACCACGGTGGTGACGAACAGCGCGAAAGCGATCAGCGCCTGCGCCACCTCCGGGCCCATGACGCTGCGGCCGACGAAGCCGACGCTGAGCGCGGCGCCGAGAATGGTCAGGATGGCGATGCCGGACACCGGCGAGTTCGACGAACCGATCAGGCCCGCCATATAGCCGCATACCGCTGCCGCGAAGATGCCGGCGATCAGGATGTAGCCGACGCCAACGGCCACCAGCGGCGCCGACAGCGAGGCCAGCGGGCCGCCTTGCAGGAAGCTGGCCAGCAGCCAGCCGGCCGGCACCAGCGAAATCAGCGTCACCAGGCCGACGATGAAGATCGGGATATCGAGCTCGGTGCGCTCCAGCGCCGCGCCGTCCAGCTTGGCCTTGCGCGCCGTCTCCATGGCCGACTTCAGGCCGCCCAGGATGGGCTTGGCCAGGCCGGCCAGCGTGATGATGGCGGCGATGCCGATCACGCCGGCGCCCATCATGCGCACCTCCTTCGACCAGATGCTCAGCGCATGGTCGGCCACGGCCATGCCGGCGGCGGCCGGCGACAGGCTGGTCATCAGCGGCACCAGGATGCCCCAGGCGATCACCAGGCCGGCCAGCATGGCGATGCCGACGGTGATGCCCATCAGGTGGCCGGCGCCGATCAGGGCCAGCGAGCTGGACGCGCCGATGCCGGCTGGCGCCGCTGCCGGTGCGGAAGAAGATCGCCACTTCGGCGGCCATCAGCTTGGCGGCGGCCAGGGCGGCGAAGGCGGCCGAGGTCAGCGCGCCCCACACCACCGCGCGCAGGCCGGCCTTGCCTTCAGCCGCGCCTTCGCGCGAGGCCATGCCGACCTTCAGCACCTCGGCGGCGGCCACGCCTTCCGGATACGGCAGCGTCGACTGCGACACCAGCGCGCGCCGCAGCGGCACCGTGTACATCACGCCCAGCACGCCGCCGATGGCGCAGGCGCCAAAGGTCGGCCAGAACGGCACATGCGCCCACCAGCCGATCATCAGCAGGCCTGGCAGCACGAAAATCACCGAGGCCAGCGTGCCCGCGGCCGAGGCAATGGTCTGGACGATGTTGTTTTCCTGGATGGTGGCGTCCTTGAACGCGCTCAACAGCGCCATCGAGATCACCGCGGCGGGGATCGAGGTGGCGAAGGTCAGGCCCACCTTCAGGCCCAGGTAGACCTGGGCGGCGGTAAATACCAGCGTAATCAGAATGCCCAGGATAATCCCGCGCAGGGTGATTTCCCTCGGGTTGGACGGTGCAGCTATGCTCATCTTCAGCACTCCGGAGTTGTTGTTTATGTAATGTATGAGGTAAAGCGCCCCATGATAAACGAATACCGGCCCCGTTAGCAGGTAAAATAGCAGGTTGTCAGAACGATTTTTGAAGGTCAGAGCATGTCGATACAATGGTACCCGGGGCATATGAACGCCGCCAAGAAGAAGGCGGCGGAACAGATGGAGAACACCGATCTGGTGATCGAAGTAGTCGACGCGCGCCTGCCCGAGGCCAGCACCAATCCGATGGTGGAAGAGCTGCGCAAGTTCCGCCAGCGGCCGTGCCTGAAGATCCTCAACAAGATCGACCTGGCCGACCCGGCCGCCACGGCCGCCTGGACCGCGTACTACAACGCGCAGGAAGGCGTGACCGCCTACGCCATGACCACCAAGAAGCCGGCCGACGTGGCGCGGATCCCGGAGCTGGCCAAGCAGCTGGCGCCGCATCGCGGCGTGCCGACCAAGCCCTTGCGCATCATGATCATGGGCATTCCCAACGTCGGCAAATCGACGCTGATGAACGCCTTGCTGAAAAAGCGCGTGGCCAAGGTCGGCGACGAGCCGGCCGTCACCAAGCAGCAGCAAAAGCTGTATCTGGACAAGAACACCGTGCTGGTCGACACGCCCGGCATGCTGTGGCCGAAGATCGCGCTGCCCAGTGACGGCCTGATGCTGGCCGCCAGCCACGCGATCGGCTCGAACGCGCTGATCGAAGAGGAAGTGGCGGAATTCCTGGCCGGCGAGCTGCTGGTGCACTACCCGGCGCTGCTGGTGGCGCGCTACGGCTTCAAGGAGCTGGACAAGATGGACGCCATCGGCGTGGTGGAAGGCATCGGCATCAAGCGCGGCTTCCGCCAGCGCGGCGGCGACCTCGACTACGAAAAGGCCGCCCACACCTTCCTCGGCGACTACCGCAGCGGCGTGCTGGGCCGGATCTCGCTGGAAACGCCGGACACGCGCCGCGCGCGCCTGGCGCAGCATGAGGCGGAGATGGCGGTGAAGGCAGCCGAAAAAGCCGCGATCGCCGCCGAAAAAGCGCGCGCAGCCGCCAACGGCAAGCGCGGCACCTGACCGTCGTTCCCGCGCAGGCGGGAACCCATGGAACGCCTGCAAAGGAATAATGGCGGAATAACGGCGGAATAACGGCGGCGCTATCCCAGGCGGAAGCTACTCACCGCCAGCGCCCCCATAAACGCGTCCTCATGATACGGCACGCTCGCCGCATCCTGCTCGGCCGCGCCCAGCACCACCATCAGCGGCAGCAAATGCTCCTCGCGCGGATGCGCCAGGCGCGCGGCTGGCGCCTGCTCCCACTGCAACAACCGCGCCGTGCGCTGCTGCGGCGGCAGCGCCATCGTCGCGCGCAGCCAGCCGTCGAACGCATGCGAAGCCGCCGCCCCGGCCGCGTTGAAGGCGCGCAGGTTATGGTAGCTGAGGCCGCTGCCGACGATCAGCACGCCCTGCTCGCGCAACGGCGCCAGCAGGCGGCCGACTTCCAGGTGTTCCTGCGGGTCGAGGCCTTGTTTCAGCGACAGTTGCACGATCGGCATGTCCGCCTGCGGATACACCGGATACAGGGCGCTGAACGTGCCGTGGTCGAAGCCGCGCTGCGCGTCCAGCACCGCGCGGTGGCCGCCGGCTTCCAGCAGCAGCTGCACCTGTGCCGCCAGCTCGGGCGAGCCGGGGGCCGGGTATTGCACCTCGTAGGTGTGCGGCGGGAAGCCGCCGTAGTCGTAGATCATCGGCGGCTGGGGCGACGACGACAGCATGAAGTCGCGTCCCTCCCAGTGCGCGGTAACCACCAGCAGCGCCTTCGGCCTGACGCCGAGCTGGCGCGGGATATCGCGCAGCGAGGCGTCCAGCTTGCCGTATAAATGGCCGACCTGGTCCATCATGAACGGCCATGGGCCGCCGCCGTGCGACAGGAAATAGGTAGGTAGGGTCATCGTCAATTCCTTTCTACCTTCACTATAAGCACGCAAGCTGGTGCAATCAATGGGGGAAATATAGATGGATCATATCTAAAAACTGGATGGTCTTGCCGGGCGTATAATGCCGGCTCATCCAATAATCAGTACTGAAGATCATGATCCGTCCTTGCCTGCTGGCTGTCGCCGTCTCCCTCTGTTTTAACGCCATGGCGGAAGACGCCGCCACCGTCGTGGTCACCGGCGCGCGCTTCGACGCCGAGCCGGCGCTGGCGCCGATCGGCGCCACCATCATCAGCGCCGACGAGATCCGCCGCGCCGGCGTCAGCGACGTCAACGCGGCCATCCGCAAGATCGGCGGCGTCTACGGCCGCCAGAGCCTGGACGGCAGCCCGGACTTCAGCCTCGACCTGCGCGGCTTCGGCACCAACAGCAGCCAGAACATGGTGGTCGTGGTCGACGGCGTGCGCCGCTCGGAAAACGAGCTGCTCAATCCCGTGCTGTCGGCCATCCCGATCGACAGCGTCGAGCGCATCGAGATCCTGCGCGGCGGCGCCAGCGTGCTGTATGGCGACGGCGCCACCGCCGGCGTGATCAACATCGTCACCAGGCGCCCGGGCCAGTACAGCAGCCGTGGCAGCGTGTTCGTCGAGGGCGGCCAGTTCAATGCCGGCGAGCTGCGCGTGTCCGGCGCCCAGGCGTGGGACGGTTTTGCTGCCGACGCCAGCATCGGCCACCAGCGCACCGACAACTACCGCGATAACAATGACTTCAAGCAGACGCAGTTCAGCGGCGGCGCGCAATGGTACGCCAACCAGTTCGACCGCGCCGGCTTCCGCTACGAGGGCGCGCGCCAGGATACGCGCCTGGCCGGCTCACTGAACGAAGCACAGTACAACGCCAACCCACGGCAGACGCTGACGCCGAACGACCACGGCTCGCTCGACAGCGACCGCCTGACCGTGTTCGGCCAGTACCGCCTGTTCGGCCATGACGTCGCCGCCGATCTGTCGTACCGCAAGAAGACGGTGGAGTCGACCTACTTCTTTGGCGGCACGCCGTCGGCCGCCACCTATGACAGCAAGCAGTGGCAGTTCTCGCCGCGCGTGCGCAAGCTGGGCGCCATCAACGGCATGGTCAATGAACTGGTGGCCGGCTTCGACTTCGCCAAGTGGGAGCGCACCACCAGCGCCGCTTACTCGGCCGCCGACGCCGACCAGAAATCCAGGGCCATCTACCTGCGCGACGAGCTGCGTTTCGATCCGTCGCACGAGGGCCGCATCTCCGCCGGCGTGCGCCGCGAGATCTTCGACAAGGACTACGCCGATCCGCTGGCGTTCGCCGCCTATGACGCCAAGCAGGCGCTCAACGCCTGGGAGCTGCAAGCGAGCTACATGCCGCTGGCGCAGGTGACGGTGTTCGGCAAGCTGGGCCAGAGCTACCGCGTCGCCACGGCCGACGAGGATTCCTACACCCCGGTTTTCAATCGTGCGCTGAAGGCGCAGCAATCGCATGACGCGGAACTGGGCCTGAGCTACGCCAACGCCGCGCAGAAGGTCACCGCGCGCGTGTTCCGCCATAACCTGACCGATGAAATCTTCTTCGACCCAACGGCGAATCCTTTCGGCGGCGCCAACACCAACCTCGATCCGACCCGCCGCCAGGGCTTCGAGCTGGATGCGGAGCAGCGCATCAACGCCGCGTGGGCCGTCAACGCCCACTACCAGCACGTGCGGGCCGAGTTCCGCGAGGGCGTCAACGACGGCAAGGAGATGGTGCTGGTGCCGAAGAACACCGTGAGCGCGCGCCTGAGCTGGACCGGCCAGGGCCAGAGCGCCGACGTCGGCGCGCAGTGGGTCGACAAGCAGCGCTATGGCTCGGACTTCAGCAATACCTGCGCGGGCGAGATGCCGTCGTACACCACGCTGGACGCGCGCTACGCGCGCAGCTTCGGCCAGTGGGAGTGGGCGCTGTCCGGCCAGAACCTGACGGACAAGAACTACTTCTCGCAAGCGTTCAGCTGCAAGGGCGGGATTTATCCATCCAACGGCCGCCAGCTGAAACTGTCGGCGCGCTACGCGTTCTGATGCGCGCCATCGGCCACCTGCTGCTGGTAGCGCCGCTGGCGCTGGGCGCCGGCGCGGAAGCTGGCGCCGCGCCTGTCACCGTGCAGGACGACGCCGGCCACCGCGTCACGCTGGCGCGGCCGGCGCAGCGGGTGGTGGCCACCGCGCCGCATATCACCGAGCTGCTGTTCGCGGCCGGCGGCGGCGAGCGCGTGGTCGGCGCCATGAACTATAGCGACTATCCGGAAGCGGCCAGGCGCATCCCGGTCATCGGCAGCAACGCGCAGATCGATATGGAGCGGCTGCTGGCGTTGCGCCCGGATTTGCTGGTGGTCTGGCAGAGCGGGAATACCGAGCGCCAGCTGGCGCAGCTGAAAAGCCTGGGCATCCCGATCTTCTACAGCGAGCCGAAAAAGCTCGACGATGTCGCCACCAGCCTGACGCGCCTCGGCCAGTTGCTGGGCACCGACACCGTCGCGCAAGCGGCCGCGCGCGACTACCGCCAGAAAATCGCCCGCCTCAGCGCCGCCTACGCCCAGCGCGCGCCGGTGCGGGTGTTCTATCAGATATGGGAAAAGCCGCTGTTCACGCTCAACGGCGCGCATATCGCCAGCGACGCCATGCGCGTGTGCGGGGGCAGCAATGTCTTCGCCGGCCTGAAAGTGACCGCGCCGTCGGTCAGCACCGAGGCCGTGTTGCAGGAAAATCCGGAAGCCATCATCGGCGGCGGCCAGCATGACGGCCAGGCCGGCATCACCCTCTGGCGAACGTACAAGGGCTTGCAGGCGGTCCAGCGCGACAACCTGTTCACGCTGGACGGCGAACTGCTGGTGCGCGCCACGCCGCGCATTGCCGACGGCGTCGCCACGCTGTGCGACAGGCTGGAGGAGGCGCGCCGGCGCCGCCCTTAAAGCCGGCTTAATCGCTAGGCCGGGCGCGCTAAAAGGTGGTAATCTGCCGGCGTTTATCGTCTATTTGAAGGATGGTCCATGCGTTTCCTGAACCTGCTGCGCCCGCTGGTCGCCACGTTTGCCTTTGTTGCCGCCGCTGCCGCCGGCGCCGCCGATTTCAAGAATGGCCTCGACTACAACACCGTCGAAGGCCCGCGCCCGGACACCGGCAAAAAGGTCGAGGTGCTGGAGTTCTTCATGTATCACTGCCCGCACTGCAATGTGCTCGATCCGCTGCTGGCCGGCTGGGTCAAAAAGAACAGCGACAAGGTGGTGTTCCGCCGCATGCACATGGGCGATGACGCCCAGGCGCGCGCCTTCTACACGCTGGAGGCGATGAATATCACCAATCTGCATGAAAAAATCTTCCACGCCATCCACGTCGAGCGCAACCGCCTCAATACCGATCAGGCCTTGCTTGATTTCGTGGTGAAGAACGGCGTCGACAAGGCCAGGTATCTGAACGCCTTTAATTCCTTCGGCGTACAGGCTAAACTGAAACGCGCGCAGCAGGTGGCGACGCAATATAAACTGGACAGCGTGCCGGCGCTGGTCATCGACGGCCGCTACACCACGTCGCCTGCGGTGGCCGGCCACGGCCTGACCTCGGCCGACGAGGCGCACAAGGCGATGTTCGCGGTGGTCGATCATCTGGTGGCCAAGTCGCTGCAAGAACGCGCGGCGAAGAAGTAATCAAGGAAGGACGGGTAAGAAAATGAAATTCCCACGTAACGAGCAAGAGGAAGCCGAAGGCCAGGTCATGAAGATCTACAAGGAGTCTTCGCCCGCGCTGGAAACGCTGTTTGAATGGTCGCACATCAACCACCTGGCGTGGAGCCTGGTGATTATCTTCATGGGCCTGATCTTCTGGATGGCGCTGGCATTGGTCAATGCCGAGAACCAGCGCAATGCGCTGATCAACAAGCAGTGCCGCGATCCGGTGTTCAAGACGGAACTCGATAAAAAATGCCTGGCCAGCGTGCAGTCGCGCGATCACTGGTGGCAGCACCTGACGTATGCGATGTCCAACCTGAGTCCGGAGAAGTGATGAAACAGGTTTTGCTGGTGACCGGCAGCAGCCGCGGCATCGGTGCGGCGACGGCGCTGCTGGCCAGTCGCCGCGGCTATGCCGTCTGCATCAACTACCACCGCAACGCGGCGGCGGCCGACCAGCTGCGCGCGCAGATTGTGGGCGAGGGCGGCGAGGCGATCGCCGTGCAGGCCGATGTCGGCATCGAGGCCGACGTGCTGCGCTTGTTCACCACCATCGACGAGGAACTGGGGCCGTTGACGGCGCTGGTCAACAATGTCGGCGTGCTGGAGCAGCAGGGGCAGTTGGCGGATATGTCGGCCGAACGCTTGCAGCGGGTGCTGACCACCAATGTGTTGAGCTACTTCCTGTGCAGCCGCGAGGCGGTGCGGCGCATGTCCACCGCGCGCGGCGGGCAGGGGGCGGCATCGTCAACGTGTCGTCGGGCGCGGCGCGGCATGGCGCCGGCAATGTGTATGTGGATTATGCGGCCAGCAAGGGCGCGGTGGATGTGCTGACGCTCGGGCTGTCGAAGGAGGTCGGGCCCGAAGGGATTCGCGTCAACTGTGTGCGGCCGGGGATTATTTATACCGACATCCACGCCAGCGGCGGCGACGCGGATCGCGTCAGCAAGCTGGCGTCGACCGTGCCGCTGGGGCGCGGCGGCCAGCCGGAGGAAATCGCCGAAACTATTCTGTGGCTGCTGGGCGAGCAGTCCTCCTACGTCAGCGGCGCCATCATCGACGCCGCCGGCGCGCGCTAAGTCGGTCGACGGCTGGCGCCACACGGCAACACGCCCGCCGCATCGCCGCATCGCCGCACCCGCCGCATCGCGACACGACCGCACGGCCACACATCAGCATCGCTGCGCGGCTGCGCGGCTGCTCGGCTTTACGGCAGCGCGGCTGGTCCAGTCAGCGCGGCTGCCCCGGCTAGCGCTTACGCCAGCTCGGCGAAGCGCTGCTGGAGATAGGCGATCAGCAGCGCCACGCGCGGCGGCTGATAGCGGTCGCGGTGATACAGCAGGGTAAGCGGCTCGCTGTCGGTGAAATATTCGTCCAGCACCGTCGCCAGCCTGCCGCAGCGCAGGTCATCCGAAATGTCCAATAACGCCTTATAGGCATAGCCCTGGCCGGCGATGGCCCACTTGCGCAGGATCTCGCCGTCATTGCTCTGCTGTCCGCGCTGCACGCGCACCGAGCGGCGTTCGTCCGCTTCATCGTTGGTGCAGTAGCGCCACTCCTGCAACGCGCCCATGGCCGTCACCAGCACCAGCGTCGGCAGATACGCCAGATCCTCCGGCGTGGCCGGGCCGCCGGTGCGGGCGATCAGCGACGGCGCCGCGCAGACCACGCGCCGGCTCGGCGCCAGCACGCGCGTCACCATGTCGTTGCCGGCCAGCAGGCCGTAGCGCAGCACCAGGTCCGGATCGTCCTGCACCATATTGGAGGCGTTGCCGCTCAAGGTCAGCGCGTACTCCACTTCCGGATGGCGGGCGCGGAAGTCGTCCAGCATCGGCATCAGCACATTGCGGCCCAGGTCCGACGGCGCCGAGATTTTCACCACGCCGCGCACGCTGCCGGTGCCCGCTTGCAGGCTGGCTTCCGCCTCGCTCATCAGCGCCATCGCCTGCTCGGCAAAGTGGCGGTACAAGCGGCCTTCCTCGGTCAGCCGCAGCTGCCGCGTGGTGCGCTCGAACAGCTTCACCTGCAGCGACGCTTCCAGCCGCTGGATGCTGGCGCTGGCCGCTGCCGGCGACAGGCCCTGCTTGCGGCCGGCCGCGGAAAAGCTGCCCAGCTGCGCGGCGTCGATGAACAGGCGTATCAGGTTGTTATCCATGGATCACCACCGAGCAGGTGGTGCCCGCCACCAGTTGCAGGTCCTTCGGCTTGGCGTCGATGTGGATGCGCACCGGCACCCGCTGCGCCAGCCGCACCCAGTTGAAGGTCGGATTGACGTCGGCCAGCAGTTCGCGGCCCAGGTTCGCGTCGCGGTCGGTGATGCCGCGCGCGATGCTCTCGATATGGCCTTGCAGCTGCGCCGCGCCACTCATCATGTGTACTTCCACTTTATCGTTCACTTTCAACAGCGGTAGCTTGGTTTCTTCGAAATAGCCTACAACGTAGAACGACGCCGCGTCGATCAGCGCCAGCTTGGCCGCGCCAACGGCGGCAAAATCGCCCGGATGCACATTCAGGTTGGTGACATAGCCGGTGACCGGCGCGCGCACCACGGTGCGCTCCAGGTTCAGCTGCGCCAGCTCGCGCGCGGCCACGGCGGCCTGGTACTGCGCCGACGCGCTGCCCACCGCCGCCTGCGCCGTCTCCTTGCTTTCGGCCGAGACGATGGCGTCGTCCAGTCCCGCGCGGCGCCTGGCCTCCTGTGCGCGGCGGCCTTTCTCGACCTGCTGCGACGCCAGCAGCGCCTTGCTCTGCGCCAGCGCATTCTCGTAGCGCGCCTTGTCGACGATGAACAGCACATCGCCTTTCTGCACCAGCTGGTTATCGTGCACCAGCACCTCGGTCACGGTGCCCGCCACGTCGGCGCTGATGGTGACCACGTCGGCCTTGACGCGGCCGTCGCGGGTCCACGCCGACTCCATGTAATGGTCCCAGGCGGAACGGCCCATCCACAGGGCCGCCGCCAGCAGCAGCATGGTCAGGCAAAAGCGAAAAATTTTAGATGCGCTCACAAAAGGCTCTCGAAGAATAAGGTTATTGGTAGAGGACGACCAGCAGGGCGCTGAAGATGCAGACGAACATGCACAGGCGCACCAGCGCCGGGTGCCAGCTGCCGCGATACGCGCCGACGTGGCTCAGCACCGCGTCCAGCGCCAGTTGCAGCAGGCCGCTGAGTAAAAACACCGGTAGCACGCCGGGCAGCAGCACGCCAAAAAATCGATTTCACGCGGCATGGATATCTCCTGTCGAAAGCTGGTCCAGCAAGGACGTATAGATGGAATGTAAATCGGTCAGCGCCATGTGCAGCCGCGCCAGGCGCTCATGCTGCGCGTCGGGCAGGGCGGCGCGCACCGCCGTGCCGGCGCTGAGGATGGCCGCCAGCGCGGCCTCACCGGCGGCGCGCGACGGCGCATCGAGATAGGCGGCCAGCTCGCGCAGCACGGCTTGCAGGCTGTCGCGCGCATCGCCGGCATGCGAGGCGGCGATCAGCTGGCGCAGTTCGATCACGGCATGGCCCAGCTCCAGCAAGGTCAGTCCCTGGCGCACCACGGCGCGCGTTTCGGCGCTCGGCGCCGGGCCGGCGGCGGCGTTCAACTGGCTCAGCAGGTCGCGCACGCGGTTGTCGAAGCGGCGTTTCAGGCGATACAGGCGCGCGCTGCAGGCGTGTTGCGCCTCGCGCCACAGCGCGGCGGCGACATGGCCGCGGTGGCCCATCGTGTGCTCCGGCAGCACCACCTTGAACATCAGGTAGGACACGGCCACGCCCATGGTCAGCGACAGTTCGCTGCTGAGGAAGGACTCGACGTCGTAGCGCATCATATTGGCCGGCACCACCAGCGTGGCCGAGAACATGCCCAGGCCGATGCCGACGCCGGCCCAGCGCGGGCTGCTGCTCAGGTATGCGGCGAAGGCAAACAGCGGCAGCGCCGCCAGCATCATCGGGAAGAAGCTGTCCGCTTTGGCGACCATGAAAAACTCGGTGATGAAGTCGAGCGGGATGGCCAGCAGGAAGCCGATCAGCACCTGCTGCACCAGCGCCGTCGGCCGCGGCGACGACGACGCCAGCGCACAGAAGATGGTTGCCATCAGGATCGCGTTGACCATGCCCGGCCACGCCAGCCAGTACCACATGGCGGCCGTCACCAGCAGCGTGGCGCCGGCGCGGAAGCCGCTGGCGGCGATGATGGCCGGCGGCGTCTTCGGCGAATACGAGCCGGGGTCGCTGACCTGCTGGCGCTTCTGCTGCGTCAGGCCGTGGTACAGCGCGGCGAAATCGGCCAGGTTGCCGGCGAAGCGCTGCAGCAGTTCGACCGCCGTGTCGAAGTCGATCAGCAGTGGGCGTTCCAGCGCCGGCGCGCCGCCGGCTGCGAGCCGCGCGCGGGCGGCGGCGATGTCGGCGTTCAGCGTGGTGCGCATCTGCGCCAGCCGCGCCGCCGTCAGCTCCTCGCCCAGCACTTGCGCCATGTGCGCGTACATCGGTTCCACCAGCGCCAGCACCGGCCCTTCGCCGGCGGCGCGCATGCGGTGGCTGAGCCGGTGCAGCGTGTAGAAGGTGGTCAGCGCAGTCATGAAGGCGGCGTTGAAGGCGTGCAGCTGGCGCGTGTGCGAGCGCGAATGGCCGGCCTCGAAGAAGGCGGCGGCGCGGCCCGATTCCAGCGCGGCGATATCGGCGGCAAACTTCAAGTGGTTTAACTCGGCGTCCGCCGGCGTGATGCGGTGTTCCAGCACCTGGCGGCAAAAGCCGATAAAGCCGGCGTAGCGCGCCTGCACGGTGCGCATCACCGCGCGCGAATGGCGGCGCGGGAAGATCACGTCGTGCACCACCGCCGAGCAGAGGATGCCGAGACTTACTTCGGTGACGCGCGTTACCGCCAGCATGAACACGCCGGACGGCGCATCGACCGCCGGCACGGCGATCATCACGGCCGTGTAGCCGGCCAGCACAAAGCTGTACGACTGCTGGTTGCGGTGCATGGCGGCGCCGCCGGTGCACAGCGCCACCCACAGCGCCAGGCCGATAAACAGCACCGTCGGCGCTTGCGGGAACAGCGCCACCAGCGTCAACGCGGCGGCGCAGCCGACCAGCGTGCCGAGAAAACGGTGCAGCGCCTTCTCCAGCACCATGCCGCTGCTGGGCAGCGCCAGCACGATGGTGGTGGCCAGTGCGGTGAAAGGGGAGTCGAGGCCGAGGCGGAACGCCAGCCACAGGGCGGAGAAGGCGGCCAGCATGGCGCGCACCACGTAGATCCAGCGTTCGCCCTCGGTGCGCAGCCAGTCGGCCGTTTGCGCCCGCACCCAGGAGAGGGCTCTCCGCGCCGCGCTGTGGTCCGATGGAGGCGAGGCGGCGGGAGAGGCGTTCATGAGGTCAGGTTCAGGTGATTGATTCTAAATTGTCGAGCTGCCGTTTCAACAGCGCTTCCAGTTGTTTTACTTCGTCCGCGCTAAAGCCATCGTAGGCGCGGGTGGTTTTGCCCCAGACTTCCGGCAGCACCTTCTCGGCCAGCGCGCGGCCCTGGTCGGTCAGCGAGATCATCACGCAACGGCGGTCGCCGGGCCGGTTGCCGCGCGTGATCAGGCCCTGCGATTCCAGGTCGTTGCACACGCGCGTCAGGTTGGCCGGCTTTTCCATGCAGGCCTCGCCCAGCGTCGACGCGGTCGAGGTCTCGTTGTCCGAACCGTACAGCACCGCCAGCACCATGTAGCTGGCGTCCACCAGCTCATACTTGCGCAGGGCGGAGTTGGTTGAATCCTTCATCCGTTTCTGGATGTGATATGTCATGCGCACCAGGCGCATCAGCTCCTCTGGAAACTCCGGCATTCGGCCATGGATGTTTTTTAGGCGTTTTTTAGTCGCTTCAAAACTACTCATTGCCACTCCTCTAATAATTTTGGAAAGGACTGATTGTACTATTTAAGTGTCAGTTCAAATCCAGTTTTATGCCCCCGCCCAGCGCCGCCATCAATAAAGCGTAATTATCCAGCTGCCTGCTGGCCACCTGCGCCATCTGCTGCTGTTCGTTCAACAGCGCCAGTTGCGCGTTGATGACGTTCAGCGTGTCGGTCAGGCCGGCGCGGTAGGCCAGCTCGGCCAAGGCCTGCTGGCGCCGCGCCGAAGCCAGCGCGCGTTGCGCCAGCTGGTCCTGTTCGCGCACCGAGGCGATCTTCACCACCGCGTTGGCGACGTCCGACATCGCCTGCACCACGCTGGCGTTGTATTGCTCGACCGCGCCGTCGTAGATCGCGGTCTGGTTGCCCAGCTGCGCGCGCAGGCGGCCGCCGTCGAACAGCGGCAGGCTGATGGCCGGCGTGATGCCGCGCGTCTGCGAGCCGCTGTCGAGAAAGTGGCCGAAGCCGAGCGACTGCTGGCCGACAAACGCGGCCAGGTTGATGTTCGGGTAGAAGTCCTTTTTGGCGGCGCTGATGCGCGCGTCCGCAGCCTCCACCCGCCAGCGCTGCGCGGCGACGTCGGGCCGGTGTCCCACCAGCTCCGCCGGCAGGTTGGCCGGCAGCGCGTTGGCGCGTGTCGCCGCAAGGGTAAGCATCGGCCGGGCGATCGTTTCGCCGTCGCCCGGTCCTTTGCCGATCAGTGCCGCCAGCTGGTTGCGCAGCAGGGCGATGCTCTCGCCGTGTTGTTCATGCTCGCGCCGACCCGCCGGCAGCGTGGTCTCGATGCTCGTTACGTCAATATCGCTGGCCAGCCCGGCCGCCCTGCGGCGGCGCGTGATGTCGAGGATGCGCTGGCGCTGCGCCAGGTTCTCCGCCACGCTGTCCTGCAACGCGTACTCCAGCGACAGCTGGATGTAGGTGCGGACGATGGAGGTCTCCAGCGTCAAACGCGCCATCTGCGATTCGGCGGCGGCCAGATGGACTTCATCCAGCGCGGCGGCCAGCGCATCGCGATTGCGACCCCACAAATCCAGATCGTAGGAACCGGATAGCGTGGCGGTGTTCTTCCACGCGTAGTTCCCGGCGAGTGGCGCGGGGATCGTACTGTGCGCCGAGTACAGCTCGCGGTCGGCGCTGGCCGAGGCGTCCACGCGCGGCCGCGTGGCGGCGCGGCTGACGCCGGCCAGCGATTCGGCCTGGCGCACGCGCGCCAGCGTGGCGCGCAAGGTCGGGCTGTCGCTCAACGCGGCCGTCACCAGCTTGTTCAACTGCTCGTCGTGCAGCGCTTCCCACCAGCGTTCGTCCGGCCAGGCGACGCTGCCGCCGGCCGTGGCGCTGGCGATGGCCTGGCCCGGATTGAGGGCGGACGGCGCGATGCGGCTGGCCTGTGGCTCGACCTTGCCCATGCTGGCGCAACCGGCCAGCACGCAGGCGGCAAATGCAAACGAGAGTTTCTTCACTGCCGCTGACGCTTAGTGCTTGACGATGTGCTTGCGGGTCTGGGCCACGTCCATATCGGCTTCAGTCTCGATCAGCGTGCCGTTTTTGCGCGCTTGCAGGTACTCGGCCTGCACTTCGGCGCGGGTTTTGCCGGCCGGCTGGTCAGCTTTTTCTCGGCGACCACCACGCCAGGCGCGGTCTGCGCAAATGCGTTGGTGACGGTGGTGGCGGTGGCGGCGATCGCAAAGGCCGCGGTGGCGGCTGCGGTCAGCAAGTGTTTGGCGGTCATGCTCATGATGTTCTCCATATCTGATGAGTAGAAGTATGAAGATGAATAATACATTTGTAAAGTAAAAAATTCCTATGAGCACGATAGTGTTAAGCGCGTCCGCGCACCGACCTGGGGCGCGGCCCGTGGTGGAATATGATTTTTATAGCAAGGAGGTCATCATGGCGGACAGCACTTTAGATCCTGATAACATCCCGGCCGGGGCCGACCGCACCCTGGGCAGCGGCCATGGCACGCGCGCGCTGGGTCCGAGCGACAACTCGGACAGCGGCAGCGACATGGTCGGCCAGCCGGGCGGCGAAATGGATAGCGACACCGACGCGCAAGGCACAGGCGAACGCGCCAGCGTGGCGCGCGAGGACATCGAGTCCGACATCGGTTACGACCATGTTGAAACGATGCCGGTGGTGGACGGCGAATTCCGCGACGCGCTGCCGGACGAAAACGCCGAGCGCGACGTGCCGCCGCAGGCGCAGCGCGAAGAACGCCGCGACTGGTCGCGCACGCAGTAGTCGCACGCAGTCACTGCTAGCTGGCGGCGCCCATCACGTCCGACAGCCAGTCGACGAACACCCGCACGCGCGGCGACAGCTGCCGCTGGTGCGGGTAGAGCACCGACACCGGCATCGGCCGCGGGCGCCACTGCGCCAGCACTTCGACCACGGCGCCGCTGCGCAACTGCCCGGCGATGTGATAGCGCGGCATCTGCACCAGCCCCAGATCGTTGATGCAGCACGCCGCGTAGGCTTCGGCGCTGGTGACCGACACCCGGCCCGGCAGGTTGATGCTGACATCTTCGCCGTCGACGATGAAATCGAAGGGGAACATCCTGCCGCTGCTGGGCGAGACGAAGTTCACCGCGTGATGGCCTTGCGCCTGCAGGTCTTCCAGCGTGTGCGGCGTGCCGCGCTCCTTCAGGTAGGCCGCGCTGGCGCAGGTCAGCTGCTGCAGGCTGGCGACGCGCCGCGCCACCATCGACGAATCCCGCAGTTCGCCCACGCGCAGCACGCAATCGACGCCGTCGCGCACCAGGTCGACCAGGCGGTCGCCGATGCCGATTTCCAGTTCGATGTCCGGATAGCGCGCGAAGAACTCCTTCAGGCGCGGCAGCACATAATGCTGCGACAGCGTGCCTTGCAAATCCACGCGCAGCTTGCCGCGCGGCGCCACGCCGCTGTTGCCGAAGCCCGCTTCGGTTTCCTCGACGTCGGCCAGGATGCGCACGCAGCGCTGGTAATAGGCCTGGCCGTCCAGCGTGGGGCTGACGTGGCGCGTGGTTCGTTGCAGCAGCCGCACGCCAAGGCGCGCCTCCAGTTGCTTGATGGTGTAGGTCGCCGTGGCGGCCGGTATCTGCAAGTCCTCGGCCGCCTTGCTGAAGCTTTCCAGCTCGACGATGCGGGTGAACACGCGCATGGCGTTGAAGCGATCCATCAGCGGTGCGACGACGAGCCGGCCCAGAGGTTGATCGCGCCTTCCTGTGCCAGCGCGTCGATCCGTGCCAGTTCGTCGGCGCTGAAGCTCAGGTTCTGCAACGCCGCGACGTTCTCGCGGATTTGCGTGGCGTTGCTGGCGCCGATCAGCGTCGAGGTAATGCGCGGATCGCGCAGCACCCAGGCCAGCGCCATCTGCGCCAGCGTCTGGCCGCGCTGCCGGGCGATGTCGTGCAGGCCGCGCACGCGCTGTAGATTGGCCTCGCTCAGGTGCGATGGCAGCAGCGAGCCGCCGCCTGGGCGGTTGACGCGCGCATCGGCCGGCACGCCGTTCAGGTACTTGTCGCTGAGGAGACCCTGCGCCAGCGCGGTGAAGGTGATGCAGCCGATGCCTTGCTTGCCGAGCGTGTCGAGCAGGCCTTCGGTTTCGATCCAGCGGTTCAGCATATTGTAGGAGGGCTGGTGGATCAGGCACGGCACCTGCCACTCCTTCAGCAGACGCGCTGCTTCGGCGGTTTTCTCGGCCGAGTAGGATGACACGCCGACGTACAGCGCCTTGCCCTGCCGGACCGCGTGGGCGAGGGCGCCCATGGTTTCTTCCAGCGGCGTGTCCGGATCGAAGCGGTGCGAGTAGAAGATGTCGACGTATTCAAGGCCCATGCGTTGCAGCGACTGATCGAGGCTGGCCAGCACATATTTGCGCGAGCCGCCGCCCTGGCCGTAGGGGCCGGGCCACATATCCCAGCCGGCCTTGGTGGAAATGATCAGCTCATCGCGGTAGGGCTTGAAGTCTTCCTTGAACAGGTGGCCGAAGTTGGTCTCGGCCGCGCCGTACGGCGGCCCGTAGTTGTTGGCCAGGTCGAAGTGGGTGATACCGAGGTCGAAGGCCGTGCGCAGCATCTCGCGCTGCGCGGCGAGCGTGGTGCTGTCGCCGAAGTTATGCCACAGGCCGAGCGACATCGCCGGCAGCTTCAGGCCGCTGCGGCCGCAGCTGCGGTACGCCATCCCATCATAGCGCTGCGGGGACGCGGTATAGGTCATCGGGTGTCTCCAATAAAAAAGCCCGCAGGCGCGGGCGCTGCGGGCTTTGACTCAGGCTGCCGTTGTCGCTTACGCGAAGTTGGCGGCAGCGAAGTCCCAGTTGGCGAGCTTGAAGAAGGTCTCGATGAACTTAGGACGCACGTTGCGGTAGTCGATGTAGTAGGCGTGTTCCCACAGGTCGATGGTGATCAGCGCCTTGGCGTCGGTGGTCAGCGGGGTGGCGGCGTTCGAGGTGTTGACGATGTCCAGCGAACCGTCGGCTTTTTCACCAGCCAGGTCCAGCTCGAACCGAAGTTGCCGACGGCCGACTTGGTGAACTCTTCCTTGAACTTGTCGAACGAGCCCCACTTGGCGTTGATGGCCTCGGCCAGCGCGCCGTCCGGTGCGCCCTTGCCGTTCGGGGTCAGGCTGTTCCAGAAGAAGGTGTGGTTCCAGATTTGTGCCGAGTTGTTGAAGATGCCGCCCGACGATTTCTTGATGATTTCTTCCAGCGACAGGTTTTCGAACTCGGTGCCCTTGATCAGGTTGTTCAGGTTGGTGACATACGCCTGGTGGTGCTTGCCGTAGTGGTATTCCAGGGTTTCTTGCGAGATGTGCGGCGCCAGGGCGTCGATAGCATATGGCAGAGGTGGCAGAGTATGTTCCATCGTTCTTCCTTTTGATTGAATGGTTTAAAAAAACCGGGTCATTTTATTGAAACGTCCACCATTGTAAAGCGGATGGGGCGTCGCCGCAGAAAACACCGCGGTTTCGTGTGGATTAAGGATTCAGCGCAGCCGGCGGGTGGTTTCGCGCACGATCAGCTCCAGCGGCGGCACCTCGCCGCGCGCCTCCTCGCCGTTGATGACGCGCAGCAAGGCCTGGGTGGCGATGCGGCCGATGTCGTACAGCGGCTGGCGGATGGTGGTCAGCGGCGGCGTCGTGTACGACGAGCCGGGCAGGTCGTCGAAGCCGACCAGCGAAATATCGTCCGGCACGCGCACGCCCTTGCGGTACAGCGCCAGCCGCGCGCCGTAGGCGCTCAGGTCGTTGGCGGCAAAGACGGCGGTGAACTGCCGGCCGCTATCGAACAGGCGGTTCATCGCCAGCATGCCGCTGGCCTCGTGGTAGTTGCCGTCGACGATCAGCTGCTCGTCCACCGGGATATTGGCCTCGCGCAGCGCGCGCCGGTAGCCGGCCAGGCGGTCGTCGGCGTCGGTGTTGTTGGCCGGGCCGGAAATGAAGGCGATGTGGCGGTGGCCCAGCTCGATCAGGTGATGCACCGCCAGGTAGGCGCCGTGTTCATTGTCCATCTTGAAGCCGAGCGCGCTGCGGGTCTTGATCGCGCGGCCGGTCGAGACGATCGGCCGCTGGCCGGAAAAGGCCAGCACCGTCTCGTCGTCGATGCGCCCGGACAGCAGGATGATGCCGTCGACCTTGCGCGCCAGCAGCAGGCGGATGCGGTCGGCCTCTTCCTCGGCGTTCCAGTGGCCGCTGACGATCACCGACGCGTAGCCGGTGCCCTTGAGGCCGTCATCGACGCCGCGCAGCGTTTCGTCAAAGAACGGGGAGGAGATGTCCTGCACCACGATGCCGATGGTCATCGAGCGGCCTTTTTCAGGCCCTGCGCCATCTGGTTGGGCGCGAACTTCATTTCCGCGATGGCGGTCAGCACGGCGCGGCGCTTGTCGTCCGACACCTTGGCGGTGCCGTTGAGAATGCGCGAGACGGTACTGGGCGACACTCCGGCCTGGCGTGCAACATCCAACAGGGTTGAGGGGCTGGAGGAGGAGGGAGTGTCTGCCAAAGTAGGACCTTGCTGATGGTGTTATGAAAACCTTTTCGCCGGAAGAGTAGCACATTGACTTTCCCCGGTCGGCGGTATTTAATGAAAAAGGCGCTTGAAAACGTTTTCACAACTATACGTGACATATAATCAAGCCGCCAGACCAGAACAAAAAAGAGACAGAACGGAAAGAGACATGAAACGCGATGTATTCTCGCACCGCGCGCACGGCCCGCGCATCCTGGCCGACGTCGGCGGCAGCAGCGCCAGCTTCGGGCTGGAGACGGCGCCCAAGCAGATCGAGGCGATCTGGGTCACCGAGTGTGAAGCCTACCCGACGCTGGGCGCGGCCATGGTGGCCTACCTGTCGCAGCCGGCGACGGTGGCGGCCGGCGGCTACCGGGCGCGCTTCGCCGGCATCGCCATCGCCAACCCGATCGACGGCGACTGGGTGACCATGACCAATCACCACTGGTCGTTTTCGATTGAGGCCGTGTGTTCGCAGTTCAGCCTGAAATCGCTGGTGGTGGTCAACGACTTCACCGCGCTGGCCAGCGCCTTGCCCTACCTGGCGCCGGAGCACAAGCACCAGGTCGGCGGCGGCATCGTGCGCAGCGGCGCCACCGTCGGCCTGGTGGGCGCGGACGCGGGGCTTGGCGTGTCGGCGCTGGTGCCGGCCGGCGACCGCTGGATCGCCATCGACAGCGAGGGCGGCCACGCCACCTTCGCGCCGATGAACGAGCGCGAGATCGACATTCTGCGCTACGCGCGGCGCTACCACGAGCACGTGTCGAGCGAGCGGCTGGTGTCCGGCATCGGGCTGGCGCTGGTGTACCGCGCGCTGTGCGAACGCGCGCGCGTCGAGCCGCACAAGCTCGGCGCGGCGGAGATCATGGAGCGCGGCCTGCACCGGCTCGACCCGGTGTGCGAGGAAACGCTGCTGGCGTTCTGCGAGATGCTCGGCACGGTGGCCGGCAACGTCGCGCTGACCCTGGGCGCCAAAGGCGGCATCTACATCGGCGGGCGCACGGTGCTGAAGATGAGCGAGTTCTTCGAGCGCTCGGGCTTCCGCGCCCGCTTCGAGCAGAAGGGGCGCTTCTCCGATTACCTGGCGCATATTCCCACTTACGTCATCACCGAAAAGCACCCGGTGCTGATCGGCATGTCGGCCATGCTGAGTCTGGCCGAAGCCTGAGCGACGGGGCGCGGCGCCCGGCCAGGGCAGGCGTCAGTCCAGTGCCGGTTGGACGGTGGCGATGCCGACCTGCGCGCTGCCCGCCGCCAGCCGCACGGTAACGGTGCTGCGCGCTTGCAGTTGATCCGGCGCGCGCACGATCGCGCCTTGTTGATCGCTGACGATGGCATAGCCGCGCTCCAGCGTGCGCTGCGGGTTCAGCAACTCCAGCTGCGACGCCAGCGCGGCCAGCGCGTCGCGCTGTTGATGCAGCTGGCGCGCGACCGTGGTGCTGGCGCGGTGCTGCAGGTTGTCCAGCGTGGCGCGCGCGGCGCTGACGTCCGGCTTGCGCGCGCCGAGACGGCCGCCGAGGCGCTCCAGCTGGTGGCGCGCCTGCGTCAGCGGGGCGCGGTTGGCGTGCGTCAGCGCGGTGGCGTGGGCGCGCAGCTTGTGGCGCTGCTGGTCGATCTGCGCTGTCGGATTCAGCAGGCGGCGCTGGTGGTTGTCCAGCGTCTGTTCTGCATCGTTCAGCGCACGGCGCATGGCGCGGCGCAGGTCGATGACGTCGGCGCGCAGGGACGCCATCCAGTCGGCGCGCGGCGTGGCCGCCAGCTCCGCCGCTGCCGTCGGCGTGGCGGCGCGCAGGTCGGCGGCGAAGTCGCAGATGGTGAAGTCGGTTTCGTGGCCGACGCCGGAAATCACCGGCATGCGGCAGTTGGCCACCGCGTACGCCACTTCCTCGTCGTTGAACGACCACAGGTCCTCGATGCTGCCGCCACCGCGGCAGACGATCAGCACGTCGCATTCGCCGCGCAGCGAGGCGGTATCGATGGCGGCGGCGATTTTCCCTGCCGCCAGCTGGCCCTGCACCGGCGTCGGGTAGAGGATCACCTGCACATGCGGCGCGCGCCGCTGCAGCGCGGTCAGCACGTCGCGCAGCGCGGCCGCCTGCGGGCTGGTGACGATGCCGATGGTGCGCGGGAACATCGGCAGCGCGCGCTTGCGTTCCGGGTGGAACAGGCCGGCCGCGTCAAGCTTTTCCTTGAGCCGCTGGAAGGCTTCGAACAGCGAGCCGACGCCGGCCCGGCGGATGGCCTCGACATTGATCTGGTAGTCGCCGCGCGCGCCATACAGCGTGACCAGCGCCCGCACCTCGACCTTGTCGCCCTCGCGCGGGATGAAGTTGGCGTACTGCGCGCGGCCGCGGAACATCACCGCGCGCACCTGGGCGCCGTCGTCCTTCAGCGTGAAGTACCAGTGGCCCGACGCCGCCCGCGTGAAGTTGGACACTTCGCCGGATATCCACTGCAAGGGGAAGCTGCGCTCCAGCAGCCGCGCCACCGCCTGATTGAGCGCGCTGACGGTGAGGACGGGCGCGGCGGCGGGGGCGGAATCGGGTTGATCGTCGAAGTTCATAGATTTCAAAAAGGAAACTATCCACACTATGTGTGTTTGGTCACACAGCGGTCACAGAGTAGCAAATACGCTAGCTATTATAGGTAGGTCCATGATTTTAAAGGGTAAACATTTGTGCCGTATTTACGTGCAGCGAGGAAAAACCCTTATGGATCAAGCACTTTGCCCTGGCTGCTGGTGGTTACGCACAAAGTTATCCACAAAATTTGTGTGGAACTTGGGTGAGCGATAGCCTTTTTCTTGTTGCCTGAATTGCCATGCTTAAAATTTACGCACGGAAATTATATCGTGACAAATCAATGACTTAATACGTGCGGCGCGCTGTTTCGCACACTTTTATCCACAGAATTTGTGCAAAACTCGACAGCGGAGCAGACTTCGGCCCGGTCCGGCAGCGGCAGGCGCGGCCTTTTTGCCTGCGCTGGGTGCGCCCGAAAACGGCTGCATTATTTTTGCGCAAGGAAATAAAATCAAACCAAATCAAGGGCTTGGATTTCAATTGCGGGCCTTGCTAACAATCTTATCCACACAAAATGTGTAGAAGTGCACAGTCGTGTTCGATAGGCGAAAGCGATTGGTCGCTTTTCTCCCCGCAGCGGTGGATAAGCCGGTTTTGGCGCTCGCAGGCGGCGCAAAACAGCTGACTGCCAAATTTTTACGCAGGGCAAAAAACCCTTATAAATCAATAGGTTTAGGGTTTGCGGCGGGGCTTGCTCACAATCTTGTCCACAAGAAGTGTGGGGAAGTGCACAGACGAAACCGCTTCTGGTATTGCGTATTTTTTGAGCTGACTTGGTATTTCCTTTTAAATCAACGACTTGAAACACCATGCATGGCTTTGCTCACATTATTGTCCACAGAAAATGTTGAGAACTCCACCAGGCACTTGCCGTTCGCGCCCCAACAAGATACATTGCGCCATTCAGTTCCAGATTTTCTACAGGAGTTCGTTTTGCTCGCCATCTTCCAAGCCGCCGGCTGGCCTATCTGGCTGTTGTTGATCGCTTCCATCGTTGCAACCGCGCTGATTATCGAACGCCTGATGTATCTCCGCCGCGGCAAGCTGATCCCGAAAAAGCTGCTGGACGAAGTGGTGCAGGTCTACCGCAACAAGCAAATTACGCCCGACATCATCGACAAGCTGGAAAAAGTTCGCCGCTGGGCGTCGTGCTATCAGCCGCGCTGCGCAATGTGGACGCGCCGCGCGAGGTGATGAAGGAATCGATCGAAGAGGCGGGCAGCGGCGTCGCGCACACGCTGGAACGCTTCCTGACCACGCTGGGCACCATCGCCACGCTGGCGCCGCTGATGGGCCTGTTCGGCACGGTGGTCGGCATGATCGAGATTTTCGGCTCGCAGAACGCGGCCGGCTCCAACCCGGCGCAGCTGGCGCACGGCATTTCGGTGGCGCTGTATAACACCGGTTTCGGCCTGGCGATCGCGATGCCGACGCTGGTGTTCTACCGCCATTTCCGCGCGCTGGTGGACAGCTTCATCATCGACATGGAGCAGCAGGCGGTGAAGTTCGTCGACATCGTCCATAGCAAGCGCAAGTAAGGACTGGTCATGAATTTCCGCAAAGGCCAGCGCCGCGAGGACCCGGAGATCAACCTGATCCCGTTTATCGATGTGCTGCTGGTGATCCTGATTTTCCTGATGGTCAGCACAACCTACAGCAAGTTCACCGAGTTGCAGATCACGCTGCCGACGGCCGAGGCGCAGAAGGCGGCCGACAAGCCATTCGAGCTGAGCGTGACGGTCGATGCCAAGGGCAACTACACCATCAATGGCGAGCCGGTGTCGTTCCGCGATGTGCACGGCCTGGCGCAGGCCATGCGCGACGAGGCCGCCAAGGCCGGCGATGCCGGCAAGTCGCCGGTGGTGATCGTCAATGCCGACCAGTTCGCCATGCATCAGATGGTGATCAATGTGATGGAAGCCGCACGCATCGCCGGCTACGAGAAACTCACCTTTGCCGCGCAAACCGGTGGCGCAAAGTAAGGTCATTCCCGCGCAGGCGGGAATCCATGGAACGTGAAATTGGATGCTCAGCCTGGATTCCCGCCTGCGCGGGAATGACGGGGGGCGGATTTTATATTGTCGAATCAAAACACATCATCGCTGGAATCGACGCTGACGCGTAACTGGCTGCGGCGCGGCCCGCTGGCGTGCGCCTTGTGGCCGGTGTCGCTGCTGTTCCGCCTGCTGACCCGCCTGCGCGTGGCCCTGTTCCGCGCCGGCGTGCTGGCGTCGTCGCGGCTGCCGGTGCCGGTGGTGGTGGTCGGCAACATCTACATCGGCGGCACCGGCAAGACGCCGCTGACCATTTGGCTGGTGCAGGCCTTGCAGGCGGCAGGCATGCGGCCGGGGGTGATTTCGCGCGGCTTCGGCAGCGCCGGGGAGGGCGCGCGCGCGGTGACGCTGGCGTCGACGCCGGCGCAGGTCGGCGATGAGCCGCTGCTGATCAGGCAGCGCACCGGCGCGCCGGTGATGGTGGGCCGCGACCGCGCCGCCACCGGCCGCGCCTTGCTGGCCGCGCACCCGGAAGTCGATATCCTGCTGACCGATGATGGCTTGCAGCACTACAAGCTGCAACGCGATGTGGAAATCATTCTGTTCGACAGCCGTGGCGCCGGCAACGGCTGGCTGCTGCCGGCCGGTCCGCTGCGCGAACCGGTTTCGCGCCGGCGCGACTTCACCGTCATCAATACGGCGCAGCTGACGCCGGAACTGGCCGCCGCCGTCGGCAGCCAGTTCGCGCGGTCCGGCCAGGCCGCGCCGGCGGCCGGCGGTCCGGCGCGCGGTCCGGGCGGCGCCTGGCAGATGACGCTGGCCGGCGATGTCGCCGAGCAGCTGCGCGACCGCGGCCAGCGGCGCACGCTGGCAGAACTGGCGCGGCAGCAGGCGGCAACTGGCGGCGGGCTGCGCATCGCCGCCGCCGCCGGCATCGGCAATCCGGCGCGCTTCTTTGGCATGCTGAAGGCGGCCGGCCTGCACATCACCGAGCTGCCCTTGCCCGATCATCACGACTTCCAGGACCGGCCATTTGCCGCCCTCGACGCCGACCTAATCTTGATGACCGAGAAGGATGCAGTAAAATGTGCGCAAATTGAAGAACTCAGCGGCGACCCGAGACTATGGGTCGTCCCGGTAACGGCGCGCATCGACCGCGCGCTGGCCGACCAAATTGTGGAGAAATGTCGTGGACGCTCGATTGCTTGATATCCTGGTTTGCCCGGTCTGCAAAGGCCCTCTGGAGTACGATAAAAAAGCCCAGGAAATGATTTGCAAAGGCGACCGCCTGGCTTATCCGATCCGCGACGGCATCCCGATCATGTGGGCCGACGAGGCGCGCACCCTGCAGGACAAGGCCGAATAAGGAAACCGACGCCGTGTCCTTCATCGTCATCATTCCGGCGCGCCTGGCCTCGACCCGGCTGCCGAACAAGCCGCTGGCCGATCTCGGCGGCAAACCCATGGTGGTGCGCGTGGCCGAACGCGCGCAGCAGTCGGGCGCCGCGCGCGTCATCGTCGCCACCGACCATGAGGACATCCGCGCCGCCTGCCAGCAGCACGGCGTGGAAGTGTGCCTGACCCGCGCCGACCACCCGTCCGGCACCGACCGCATCGCCGAAGTGGCGCGCACGCTGAACCTGGCGGCCGACGCCGTCATCGTCAACCTGCAGGGCGACGAGCCGCTGATCGACCCGGCGCTGCTGCAAGCGGCCGCCGCGCGCATCGGCGCCGAGGTGCCGATGTCGACCTGCGCCCACCCGCTGCACGAGGTGGCGGACGCGTTCAACCCGAACGTGGTCAAGGTGGTGCTGGACCAGGCCGGCCGCGCGCTGTACTTCTCGCGCGCCACCATCCCGTGGCACCGCGACGGCTTCGCGCAGTCGAAGGACAGCCTGCCCGCGGGCTATGTGCCGCTGCGCCACATCGGACTGTACGCCTACCGCAACGACTTCCTGCAAGCCTACCCGGCGCTGCAAGTGTCGCCGCTGGAATCGATCGAGGCGCTGGAACAGCTGCGCGTACTGTGGCACGGCTATCCGATCGCCGTGCACGTCACCGACTCGGCCCCGGCCGCCGGTGTCGATACGCCGGAAGATCTGGAACGTGTCCGCCAGTTCTATTGATTTAGCTCAAATTTAAGTCAGTCAGCCGTCAGTTCACGCTGATATAACAAGCATAACTGTGCGATATTCATACGGTCTATCGGCGGGAAATTGGCGTAACGACGGCGTTTTGTGGTAAGTTTCGTACGATCTGATACTCACCAACCATACCCATATCTGTTTTTTAGGAATTCTTCATGCGTCTTATTCTTTTAGGAGCACCAGGTGCCGGCAAGGGCACCCAGGCTAATTTCATCAAAGAAAAATATAACATCCCACAAATTTCGACTGGTGACATGCTCCGCGCCGCGATCAAGGCCGGCTCCGAGCTGGGCCTGGCCGCGAAAAAGGTGATGGATGCGGGTGGTTTGGTATCGGATGACATCATTATCGGCCTGGTCAAGGATCGCCTGACGCAGCCGGACTGCGCCAACGGCTACCTGTTCGACGGCTTCCCGCGCACCATCGCGCAAGCCGACGCCATGAAGGACAGCGGCGTGGCGGTTGACTACGTGCTGGAAATCGCCGTGCCGGACGAGCAGATCATCGAGCGCATCGATGGCCGCCGCTGCCACCCGGCCTCGGGCCGCGTGTACCACGTCAAATTCAACCCGCCTAAAGTCGAAGGCAAGGACGATGTCACCGGCGAAGACCTGGTGCAGCGCGACGACGACAAGGCCGAGGTGGTGAAGAAGCGCCTCGACGTTTACCACAACCAGACCGAAGTGCTGCTGAGCTACTACAACAACTGGGCCCAGACCGGCGAGCCGGGCGCGCCGAAGTACCGCCGCATCGAAGGCGTCGGTCCGGTCGATCAGATTCGTGACGCAGCGTTTGCCGCGCTATCGAAATAAGGTTTAAAGTAGAGCGGACCGATGGTCCGCTTTTTTTGCCAGCGCCATCCCGATTTTTGAAGTTTTGCAGTTCGCACGTGCAGTGTGGTTTGTAAGCTTGATCAACAAAAATAAAGGGGACATTATGGCAGCCAGTATCTGGTTAGCAGTGGCGTGCGGCGTTATCGCCGTGATCTATGGTCTGGTGTCGCGCAGCTGGATCTTGCGACAGGACGCGGGCAATCCGCGCATGCAGGAAATCGCGCTGGCGATTCAACAGGGCGCCGCGGCCTATCTCGCGCGCCAGTACCGCACCATCGGCATCGTCGGCGTGGTGCTGCTGGTACTCATTGCTGTGCTGCTCGACGTGAGCACCGCCATCGGCTTCCTGATCGGCGCGGTGCTGTCGGGCGCTTGCGGCTTCATCGGCATGAACGTCTCGGTGCGCGCCAATGTGCGCACCGCGCAGGCGGCCGCCAAGGGCATGAACGAGGCGCTCGACGTCGCCTTCAAGGGCGGCGCCATCACCGGCATGCTGGTGGTGGGGCTGGGCTTGCTCGGCGTGGCCCTGTTCTATATGTTCCTGGTGGCCGGTGTGGCGCCGGGCGTCGACCTGCACCACGTGATCGAGCCGCTGATCGGGCTGGCGTTCGGCGCCTCGCTGATTTCGATTTTCGCGCGGCTCGGCGGCGGCATCTTCACCAAGGGCGCCGACGTCGGCGCCGACCTGGTCGGCAAGGTCGAGGCCGGCATTCCGGAGGACGACCCGCGCAATCCGGCGGTGATCGCCGACAACGTCGGCGACAACGTCGGCGATTGCGCCGGCATGGCCGCCGATCTGTTTGAAACCTATGTGGTGACGCTGATCGCTACCATGCTGCTGGGGGCGCTGCTGATGGGCGGCGTCGGCCGGGAAGCCGGCGCGGCCACCACGGCGGTGGTGTATCCGCTGTTGCTGGGCGCGGTGTCGATCATCGCCTCGATCATCGGCTGCGCCATGGTCAAGGCCAAGCCGGGCAAGAAGATCATGTCGGCGCTGTACACCGGGCTGTGGTGGGCGGCCGGGCTGTCGCTGATCGGCTTCGTGGCCGTCACCTGGCAGCTGTGGCCGGATGACGCCATGCGCGCCAGGATGATCGGCTGCACCGTGGTCGGCATCGTGCTGACCGGGCTGATGGTCTACATCACCGAGTACTACACTGGCACGGATTTCCATCCGGTCAAGCACATCGCCGAGGCCTCCACCACCGGCCACGGTACCAACATCATCGCCGGCCTGGGCGTGTCGATGAAAGCCACCGCGTGGCCGGTGCTGGCGGTGTGCGTGGCGATCCTGGCGTCCTACCAGCTGGGCCAGCTGTACGGCGTGGCGATCGCGGCGACGTCGATGCTGTCGATGGCCGGCATCGTGGTGGCGCTGGACGCCTACGGCCCGATCACCGACAACGCCGGCGGCATCGCCGAAATGTCGGGCATGCCCGACTCGGTGCGCGCGATTACCGATCCGCTCGATGCGGTGGGCAACACCACCAAGGCCGTCACCAAGGGCTATGCGATTGGCTCGGCCGGGCTGGCGGCGCTGGTGCTGTTTGCCGACTATACGCACGCGCTGGAATCGGCCGGGCGCGCGATCACGTTCGACCTGTCCAACCCGATGGTGATCGTCGGCCTGATTATCGGCGGCCTGATTCCCTACCTGTTCGGCGCCATGGCGATGGAGGCGGTGGGCCGCGCGGCCGGCGCGGTGGTGGTCGAGGTGCGGCGGCAGTTCCGCGACATCAAGGGCATCATGGAGGGCACCGGCAAGCCGGAGTACGACAAGGCGGTCGACATGCTGACCGCCTCGGCGATCAGGGAAATGATCGTGCCGTCGCTGCTGCCGGTGGTGGTGCCGGTGCTGGTCGGCATGCTGCTGGGACCGGCCGCACTGGGCGGCATGTTGATGGGCACCATCATCACCGGCTTGTTCGTGGCGATTTCGATGACCACCGGCGGCGGCGCCTGGGACAACGCCAAGAAATATATTGAGGATGGCCACCACGGCGGCAAGGGGTCGGAAGCGCACAAGGCGGCGGTGACCGGCGACACGGTCGGCGATCCATACAAGGACACGGCCGGCCCGGCCGTCAATCCGCTGATCAAGATCATCAACATCGTCGCGCTGCTGCTGGTGCCGTTGCTGCCGGCCTCGGGCTGGCTGTCGGTGTCGGCGCCGCCGGCGCACCCGCCGGCGCTGGTCGCCCCGGCCGAGCTGCTGCCGCCGCCACCGCCGCCACGGTAACTAAATGTATCGCGGGCTTCCCTCCTGGCGTGCACCTGCTAATAATGGAGAGAGGAGGGAAGACCATGGGCATGATGAAACCAGCCGCGTTGGCGGCAGCATTTCTGTTCGGCATGCTGGTGTGCGAGTCAGCCTGGGCGCAGCAAGCGGCTGCGCCCGCCAGCGACGCCAAGGCCGCCGAAGAGGCAGACGCCGCCTACGCCAGACTGCCGTTCTGCGCGCTGAATGCCGAGGGCACCGGGCTGGCGGTCCAGCCGTGCCGCAAGGCGCCGGCGCAGGTGCCGATGCCGCGCCGTCCGGTGCCGCAGATCATACAGCCGATGCCGCAGCCCAAGCGCGCGCCGCAGGTGGCGATGCCCGGCATGCCGCCGTCGACGCCGCTGCCGGCGCTGACCCCGCCGCCGCACGCGCCGGTGCCGGTCACCACGTGCGACGCGGCCGGCTGCTACGGCGCCAACGGCGTGCGCTACAACAACATGGGCGGCGGCGTGGTCGGCCCGAACGGCAAGGTCTGCAACCGCTCGGGCGCCACCATCCAGTGCTAGATCAGAAGCGCGCGGTCAGGCCGGCGAACATGCGTCGGCCCGGCACGTAATAATCGACCAGGCCGTCGGCGGTCGGCCCCTTCCTGAACAGGTTTTCGACGCCGCCGCGCACGGTCCAGCGCGGCGTGACCTTGTACGAGACGACCGCGTCGACAATGGTGTAAGCGCGGTTCGACAGCGGCCCGGCATCGAGCTCCTTGCCGGTGTACTGCGCCGCTACCTCGCCGAACAACTGGTCGCTGACCTGCCAGCCCAGCGCCGAGTACCACGACAGGCGCGGCGTCGACAGCAGGTTGGCGCCGGTGGTCAGGTTCTTCGCCTCGCGCATATAGGTGAAGTTGTTGCGCCAATTGAGGTTGCGCGTGATCGGCACCGTGGCGGTCGCCTCCAGACCGCGGGTGCGCGCCTTCTGGATGTTGGTCAGCCGGGTCCACCACAGCCTCTGGTAAAAGCCCAGCGGCGCATAGTCGATCTTGTTCTTGAAGTCGTTGTGGAAATAGGTGATGCCGAGGTCCCAGCCCTGATGCTCATAGGCCAGGCCCAGTTCGGCGGCGGTGCTGGTTTCCGGCTTCAAATCCGGATTGCCGGCCATGTAGCAGCCGCCGCGCACATAGCCCAGCGGGAACAGGCTGGTGCAGCCCCGGCCGCCCGAATTGGTGGCCGAGGCCGGCGAGTTTTCCTTCAGGCTCGGCGCGCGGAAGCCCTGCGACACGCCGCCCTTGACGGTCCACGCTGGCGCAGGGTGGTAGACCAGGTATGCGCGCGGACTGTAGTGGTTGCCGAACTTGCTGTGGTGGTCGAGGCGCAGGCCGAGCGTGGCGCTCAGGTCCTCGCGCAGGAACAGCTGGTCTTCGGCAAACAGCGCCGAGGTGGTGCCGGACAGCGTTGCGCCTTCGACCTTGTTGCCCAGATAATCGGTCGGCACGGTGCCGATGGTGTCGGTATTGGTCAGCTGCTGGTCTTTCCACTGCGCGCCTACCACCAGCAACTGCTCGACGCCCCAGCCCAGCCGTTTTTCCAGCGTGGCGTCCAGCGTGGTGTCCTTGGCGCGCGCGACCGTGTTGGCGATGCGGTTGTCGAAGTCATTGTGATAGAGGTTGAGCTTGGCCGTGCCGAGGTCGAAGCGGCCCTCGTAGCCGAGGCTGACGCTCTTGCGTATCAGCTTGCTGGCGCCCCAGGCGTAGAACAGCGGTTCGCCGTCCGGGTCCAGCGTCGATGAGTCGCTGGCCTGCTGGCGGCCGTAGCTGGCGTCCACGGTCAGGCTTTGGCGCTGGCCGAGCTTCCAGCTCAGTTGTGCGCTGGCGCTCTGGTTGCGTTCGCCGCCGATGCCGCCGGCGTTGCCGCGCACCTGTTCATCGGGATTCTGCTTGCTCTGGCTGACGCCGAAGCGCATGCCGACCGTGTCGCTCAGCGGGCCGGCGACGTTGAAGCCGAGCTGGGTCGCGTGGCCGCGTCCGCTGTCCTGCGGGCGGGTGGTGTTGGCGGTGGCCGAGCCGTTCCATTTGCCCGGCACTTTGCGCGTGATGATGTTGATTACGCCGCCCATGGCGTCCGAGCCGTACAGCGACGACATCGGGCCGCGCACGACTTCGATGCGCTCGATCATGTCGGGCGAGATCCAGTTCAAGTCCTGGCGGCCGAGGTCGGGGCGGTAGGCGGTGTCGGCCGAGCTGCCGACGCGCTTGCCGTCGACCAGGATCAGCGTGTATTTATCGGGCAGGCCGCGCAGCTTGATCTTCGATTCCTCGCCGACCGGGCTGGTGCCGCCGGTGACGCCGGGAATGCGGCGCAGCAGCGTGTTGAGGTCGTAGACGGGCTGGCGCTCGATCTCTTCGCGGGTGATGACGCTGACGCTGGCCGGCGCATCCTTGATATCGACGGCGGTGCCGGAGGCGGTGACGACGACGGTCGGCAGGGCGGCGTCAATGGCCGCGTCGGCGGCCCAGGCCTGGTGGACGGACAGCGCCAGCAAAGTGGCAACAACAGGACGACAGGTAGACATAAGGCTTTCCAGAGTGGTGGTGCCTGGCTGCCTACCGGGTGCTAGGTGGTTCGTAAAATGCGGTCGCTTGCCGCAATGAGAATGAAAATCATTTGTATTGTAGCTGTTGCTTGGCAAAAAATAAAGTGCTTACACGATGGACGGTTCGCACAGGATGGGGAAGTTGACCGAGTTGGCGATGTAGCACTTCTGGTGCGCCACGTGGTGCAGTTGCAGCGCCAGTTCGCGGTCGCCGGCCGCGATGGTGACGCGCGGGCGCAGCACGATGCGCTCGAAGCGGTCGTCGTGCATGGTGCCGGCGGCCGCATCTTCGTAGGCGGTGACGATGATGCCGGCGTCCGCGCACAGGTGCAGATACCACAGCTTGTGGCAGGCCGACGCCGACGCCACCAGTAGTTCTTCCGGATTCCAGCGCGTGGCGTCGCCGCGGAAGGCCGGGTCGGACGAGCCTGGAATGGTTGGCTTGCCGGCGGCGCTGATGGCGTGGTCGCGGTCGTAGTCGCGGTAGCCCGAGGTACCGCTGCCCCGGTTGCCGGTCCAGGTTACGGTGAGTTGGTAGTGGTGTTTCATGACTTCCTCCTTGCCGGGTAGTGTAGTGGATTGTTGCCAGGCGGCTTGTGAAAAATGCATAGCATCCCCATTTGCCTTTCCAATAACAAGTTCAGGGGAAAACCATGCTCGCACCGAAAGCGCCACGCTCCGTCCACGATAATCGCCCGGTCGCCGTCCAGGTGGTGAAACAACAAAAGTCCGGCGCGGTCGATAAACATGTTCTGGTTGTTGATGATGTCAGGAAAAAGGATGTGCCCCCGCTGCGATCGAAGTAGCCGTCATTCCCGCGCAGGCGGGAATCCATGCTGAGCCGTTCCATGGGTTCCCGCCTGCGCGGGAACGACGGGTGCTACAATGATGACGTTTACGTAAAACGTCAAATAAGAATGGGAGACAGGCATGCAGATACAGGACAGCGTATTCATCATCACCGGCGGGGCGTCGGGTTTGGGCGCGGCGACCGCGCGCATGGTGGCAAAGCAGGGCGGCAAGGTGGTGCTGGCCGACGTGCAGGCACAGGCCGGCCAGCAATTGGCCGCTGAACTCGGCGGCGTTTTCGTCAGGTGCGATGTCACCTCGGAGGACGATGGCAAGGCGGTAGTTGCGGCAGCGCTGGTGCAGGGCACGCTGCGCGGCATCGTCAACTGCGCCGGCATCGCGCCGGCCGCCAAGACGGTCGGCAAGGACGGCCCGCACGCGCTGGAGCTGTTTCAGAAAGTGGTGATGATCAATCTGGTCGGCACCTTCAACATGGCCCGCCTGGCCGCCGACGCCATGAGCAGGAACGCGCCGCTGGAGACGGGCGAACGCGGCGTCGTCATCAACACCGCCTCGGTCGCCGCGTTTGACGGCCAGATCGGCCAGGCGGCCTACGCCTCGTCGAAAGCCGCCGTCGCCGGCCTCACGCTGCCGATGGCGCGCGACCTGTCGCGCAATGGCATCCGCGTGATGACCATTGCCCCCGGCATTTTCGAAACGCCGATGTTGATGGGCATGCCGCAGGAGGTGCAGGACGCGCTGGGCGCGATGGTGCCGTTCCCGCCGCGTCTCGGCAAACCGGATGAATACGCGCTGCTGGCGAAAGCCATCATCGAGAACCCGATGCTGAACGGCGAAACCATCCGCCTCGACGGCGCGATCCGCATGCAGCCCAAATAGCGACGGCATGCCTACGCAATAACACGCAAAACAGCACGCAAAACGATCTAAACGAATTCGTGTACGATGCCAGATGATTTGTTTGGGAGAGTACATGATTCGTTTGAAGACCCTGGCGCTGAGCGTCGCCATCATCGGCGCGCTGCACGCGCCAGCCTGGGCGCAGCGCGCCACGCCGGACCACGCGCCGGAAATCGCCACCGGCTATGCCGAGAAGGCCGGCAAGTCGGCGCAAAAATTCATGGTGGCAGCCGCCAATCCGCTGGCCACGCAGGCGGGCTATCAGATGCTCAAGCAGGGCGGCGCCGCCATCGACGCGGCCATCGCCGTGCAAATGGTGCTGACGCTGGTTGAGCCGCAATCGTCCGGCATCGGCGGCGGCTCCTTCCTGGTGTACTCCGACGGCAAGCGCGTGCAGTCGTATGACGGCCGCGAAACCGCGCCCGCCGCTGCCGACGAACACCTGTTCCAGGACGCCGCCGGCAAGCCGGTGTCGCGCGAAGTAGGCGTGGTCGGCGGCCGCTCGACCGGCGCGCCCGGCGTGCTGCGCATGCTGGAGCTGGCGCACAAGCGGCACGGCAAGCTGCCGTGGAAAACGCTGTTCCAGCCGGCCATCGAACTGGCGCAGAACGGTTTTGCCGTCAGCCCGCGTTTGAACGCGCTGATCTCCTACGACAAATTCCTGGCGCGCGATCCGGTCGCCCGCGCCTACTTCTACGACGCCGACGGCAAGCCTCGCCCGGTCGGCTACATCCTGAAAAATCCGGAGCTGGCCAGGACGCTGCGCGAAATCGCCGACGGCGGCGCGGACGCCTTCTACAAGGGCCGCATCGCCAGCGACATCGCGGCGAAAGTGGCGTCGCACCCGACCAATCCGGGCAAGCTGACCGCCGCCGACATCGCCGGCTACCAAGCCAGGGAACGCGCGCCGATCTGCAGCGACTACAAGCAGTGGACCGTGTGCGGCGCGCCGCCGCCATCGTCGGGCGGCATCGCCATCGCGCAGATGCTGGGCATTTTGGAGAACCAGGACATCAGCGCCTACAAGCCGGTCAACGGCCAGCTGACCGCCGAGGGCATCCACCTGTTCAGCGAAGCCGGACGACTGGCCTACGCGGACCGCAACCGCTACGTCGCCGACACCGACTTCGTGCCGCTGCCCGGCAAAGGCGTTGCCGCCATGCTGGACAAGGGCTACCTGAAACAGCGCGCGGCGCTGATCGGCGAACAGTCGATGGGCACTGCCAAATACGGCACGCCGGACACCATGCAGGTCGCCTGGGGCGCCGACACCGCCATCGACAAGCCATCCACCTCGCACCTGGTGGCGGTCGACGCCTTCGGCGGCGGCCTGTCGATGACCACCTCGGTGGAAGACGCCTTCGGCGCGCGCCAGATGGTCGACGGCTTCATGCTGAACAACCAGCTGACCGACTTCTCGTTCGACTCGCAGGACGAAAACGGCCCGATCGCCAACCGCGTCCAGCCGGGCAAGCGCCCGCGCAGCGCCATGTCGCCGACGCTGGTGTTCGACAAGGGCACGCACAAGCTGGTGCTGGCCACCGGCTCGCCGGGCGGCTCGGCCATCATCAACTACGTGGCCAAGGTGCTGGTCGGCACGCTGGACTGGGGGCTCGATGTGCAGCAGGCCATCAGCCTGCCCAATATCGGCAGCCGCAACGGCCCGACCGAGCTGGAAAAGGGCCGCGTCAGCCGCGCCGTGGTGGCGCAGCTGAAAGCGCGCGGCCACGATATCCGCGAATATGATCAGAACTCGGGTTTGCAAGGCATTCAGCGCCGCACCGTCGACGGCAGGCAGGAATGGTTTGGCGGCGCCGATCCGCGCCGGGAAGGGGTGGTTTTGGGGGATTAAGCTCCCCAAATCGCGCAGACCCTGCTAATCTTGCAAGATGGGACTCCAAAAGAAAACAGGCTTGATACTGACCGGGGGCGGTGCGCGCGCCGCCTACAGGTTGGCGTGTTGCAGGCGATCTCGGAGATCTTGTGGGAGGAGGGCTGGCCGCCGGCGCGCAATCCGTTCGAGATCATCTGCGGCACCTCGGCCGGCGCGATCAACGCCACGGCGCTGGCCTGCCGCGCCGACAACTTCGGCGAGGGTGTGCAAAAGCTGCTCGACGTCTGGCAGCACATCGAGGTGGAGCAGGTGTACCGCGCCGACTCGCTGGGCGTGATCCGTTCCGGCGCGCGCTGGCTGTCGCTGTTGTCCTTCGGCTGGCTGCTGCGCAAATGGCGCGCGGCGCCGCCGGCGTCGCTGCTGGACAATACGCCGCTGGTCGGCCTGCTGCACCGCATGCTGGACCTGCCGCGCCTCGACAGCGTGCTGTCCGAAGGCCTGCTGCACGCGCTGGCCGTCACCGCCTCGTCCTACACCGCCGGCAATCACCTGACCTTTTACCAGACCGCCGCCGACATCGCGCCATGGGTGCGCATGCAGCGCGTGGCCTTGCAGGACCAGATCGGCGTCGAGCACCTGCTGGCGTCAGCGGCGATCCCGTTCATCTTCCCGGCCACGCCGCTGTACATGGGCGGCCACCGCGAATACTGTGGCGACGGTTCGATGCGCCAGCTGGCACCGATCTCGCCGGCCATCCATCTCGGCGCCAGCAAGGTGCTGGTGGTGGGCGCCGGGCGCCTGACCGAGCCGGCGCGCAGCGCGGCCGAGAAGAACGCGGCGCGCTATCCGAGCCTGGCGCAGATCGCCGGCCATGCGCTGTCGTCGATTTTCCTCGACGGCCTGGCGGTCGACATCGAACGGCTGGAGCGCATCAACCGCACGCTGTCGATGCTGCCGCCGGAACTGCTGGAGCAAACGCCGCTCAAGCCGGTGAAGCTGCTGGTGATCGCGCCGTCCGAACGGCTCGACGATATCGCCACCCGCCATATCGCCAGCCTGCCGGCGCCGATCCGCACCATGTTGTCCGGCATCGGCGCCACCGAGGCGCGCGGCGCCGCGCTGGCGTCCTACCTGCTGTTTGAATCCACCTATACCTGCGAGTTGATACGCCTCGGCCAGCGCGATACCTTCGCGCGCAAGAGCGACGTGCTGGCCTTCTTCGAATCCTGATCCATGTCCCGTTTTACACGTCTTTGCCGCCGACTGCTGTTGCCGGCGCTGCTGCCGGTGCTGTTGCTGTGGGAAGCGACGGCCAGCGCCGGCGCGCCGCCGCGCACTTTGCGCTTCGAGCAGCTCAGCGTGGAGCATGGGCTGGCGCAGGAAACCGTGCTGGCCATCGCGCAGGACAAGCAGGGCTTCATCTGGCTCGGCACGCAGGCCGGCCTGACGCGCTTCGACGGCTACCGCAACATCACCTACAAGAGCGCCGTCTCCGATCCGAGCAGCCTGGTGGACAACTGGGTGCGCGTGCTGCACCTCGACCCTTCCGGCCAGCTGTGGGTAGGCACCGACGGCGGCCTGGATCGCTACGACTCGGCCACGCGCACCTTCACCCACTTCGTGCCGCGCGAGTCGGCGCAGCGCGGCAACGGCAACCGCCACGTGCGCGCGATCGTCGATGACGGCAAGGGCGGGCTGTGGGTGGCCAGCGCCGACGGCCTGCATCACTTCGACCCGGCCAGCAAGCGCTTCACCAGCTGGCACCACGACCCGGCCGATGACGGCAGCCTGGCCAACGACCATGTGAACGCGCTGGCGCGCGACGCCGACGGCCGCCTGTGGGTGGGCACGGCCGCCGGCCTGGACATGCTGCCGCCGGGCGGCACGCGCTTCCGCCATTACGCGGTGGACGCCAGCGGCGACAGCAAGTTCAATTCGGTGGTGGCATTGCAGGTGGACCGCGCGCAAACCCTGTGGGTGGGTACGCAGGGCGGCCTGGAACAGTGGCGCTTGCAGGACGGCGAGCCGCAGCGCCGCCGCTTTGGCGCGCGCGAGGGACTGCAACCCGGCGTGAGCATCACCGCGCTGTACGAGGACGCGGAAGCCAACCTGTGGGTAGGCTCCTTGGCGGATGGCTTGTTCCGCTGGCTGCCGACCGAGGAGCGGCTGGCGCAGTACCGCCACCAGGTCAGCGACGCGCACAGCGTGGCGGACAACCAGATTTCCGCGCTGTTCCGCGACCGCGTGGGCACCTTCTGGGTCGGCACCTGGAACGACGGCGTCAGCCGCGTCGACATGGGCAGCGGCGGCTTCGCGCGCATCGTCCACCAGGCCGACCAGCCCAATTCTCTCAGCGACAACAAGGTGCGCGCCATGGTCGCCGACGGCCGCGGCAAGCTGTGGCTGGGCAGTAGCGCGGGCCTGAACCTGTACGATCCGCTGACCGGCACCAGCAAGGTGTGGCGCCACGATCCGCGCCAGCCGAACAGCATCAGCGACGATCAGGTCACCGCGCTGTGGCGCGAAAAGAACGGCAACCTGTGGATCGGCGGCCCGGCCGGCATCAATCATCTGAACCTGGGCAGCGGCGCGGATCCGCGCGCTGTCCTTCGTGCGCGGCGATCCCGCCAGCGACACCATCCGCAACATCGTGCAGGACCGCAGCGGCATCCTGTGGGTGGCTTCGCGCGGCGGCCTGCATCGGGTCGATCCGCAAACGCTGGAGACGCGCACCTTCCGCCACGATCCGTCCGACATCACCAGCCTGGCGGACAACGTGGTGCGGCCGATACTGGAAGACAGCAAGGGCCAGCTGTGGATCGGCACCTTCAACGGCCTCGATCTGCTGGACCGCAAGACCGGCAAGTTCCGCCACTTCCGCCGCGATCCCGCCGATCCGAACAGCCTCAGTCACGACGAGGTGCATTACCTGTACGAGGACCCGCGCGGTGTCATCTGGGTCGGCACGGCGGCGGGCCTGAACAGGATGGAAGTGGCGGCCGACGGCAATCCGCGCTTCCGCCGCTACCTGCGCAAGGACGGCATCGCCGACGACGCCATCGCCTCGATCCTGCCGGACGACTGGGGCAATCTCTGGATCAGCACCAACAGCGGCCTGTCGCGCCTCAACACGGCGACTGGCCTGGTGCGCAACTACAGCGGCGCCGATGGCACCATCGAAGGCGCTTACTTCGACGGTGCCGCGTTGCGCACGGCGGACGGCACGCTGTACTTCGGCGGCTTCAATGGCATTACCGCTTTCTCGCCGGCCGATGTGCGCGAGAACAGCGTGGCGCCGACAGTGGCGATCACCGACTTCCAGATCTTCAACCGTTCGCTCAAGCCGGGGCAGGGCGATCATCCGGATGTGCTGAAGACCGCCATCGAGCACACCAGCGCCCTCACGCTGCTGGAAGCGGACTCGGTGTTTTCGCTGGAATTCGCGGCGCTGCACTACGCGGCGCCGCAGCGCAACCGCTTCGCCTACCAGTTGCAGGGCTTCGATGAAGACTGGGTGGTGACCGATTCCACCAAGCGTTTTGCCACCTACACCAACCTCGATGCCGGCAGGTACACCTTCCGCGTGAAGGCCGCCAACAAGGACGGCATCTGGAACGACAACGCCGCCACGCTGGAAATCACCATCCTGCCGCCGTTCTGGAAAACCTGGTGGTTCCGCACTTTGCTTGGCGTGCTGGCGCTGGGCGGCGCCTACGCCGTTTATCACGCACGCGTGCGCAGCCTGCGGCACCAGCAGATGCGATTGGAAGAACTGGTCGGCTCGCGCACGGCGGAAGTCGAGTACAAAAACCAGCAACTGCAACAGCAGAAGCACGAACTGGAACGGCGCCGCCTGGAAGCGGAGGCGCAGCGCGCCGAGGCCGAGCAGCGCCGCATCGACACCGAGCGCCAGAAGGAGGAAGTGGAACAGGCGCACCGCAACATCTCGGTGCTGAGCGAGCTGGGACGCGAGATGAGCGCCTCGCTGGACATCGAGGCCACCATGGGCGCGCTGTACCGCCATGTCAATCACCTGATGAACGCGCGCATTTTCGGCATCGGCTTCGTGCGCGAGGAGGCCGGCGTGATCGAGTTCCCGTTCGCCATCGAGGACGGCGTGCGCGCCTTGCCGTACCAGCGCCGCCTCGATCAGCCCAACCAGCTGGCCGTGTGGTGCCTGACGCATCGCCAGCCGATCCTGATCAACGATTTCCACAGCGAGTACCGGCAGTACATGGACGATTCCGGCCTGGAGCTACTGACCCCCTGCGTGCGCGAGGACGGCCTGCTGCCGGTGCCGGTGCAGTCGCTGATGTATGCACCGCTGATCGCCGGCGACAAGGTGGTCGGCCTGCTCAGCGTACATAGCCGGGAGAAGAACAGCTACCAGCGCATCCACATGGACATGCTGCAAACGCTGGCGTCGCACGCCGCCGCCGGCCTGGAAAACGCGCGCGCCTACCAGGAGCTGGAGGAAACGCTGCAAACGCTGCGCCAGACGCGCGACCAGCTGCGCTACGCCAAGAAGAAGGCGGAAGACGCCACCCGCCAGAAGTCCGAGTTCCTCGCCAATATGAGCCACGAGATGCGCACCCCGCTGGCCGGCGTGATCGGCATGCTGGGCTTCGCGCTGCGCGACCTGCAAGTGGCGGCCGGCACCCGCGAGCAGATCCTGCGGGCGCAGGCCAACGCGCAGTCGCTGCTGTCCATCATCAACGACCTGCTGGACTTCTCCAAGATCGAGGCGGGCAAGCTGTCGATCGAGAATATCGACTTCTCGCTGTCGTCGGCGGTGGAGAATGTGGTCAGCCTGTTCGAGGAGCAGGCGGCCGCGCACAGCGTCGGCTTTGCACTGGAGTTTGGCGAGGGACTGCCGCAGTTCGTGGTCGGCGATCCGACGCGGCTGCGCCAGGTGCTGGTCAACCTGGTCGGCAACGCCTTCAAGTTCACCCAGCAGGGCATGGTGAGGATGCGCGTTGAGCGCGTGCCGGACGAAGAGGCGGACAACCGCATCCGCTTCAGCGTCTCCGACACCGGCATCGGCATCGAGGCGGAAGCGATACCGCGCCTGTTCCAGCAGTTCGAGCAGGCCGACGCCTCGACCACGCGGCGCTATGGCGGCACCGGGCTGGGACTGGCGATCTGCCGCCAGCTGGTGGACCTGATGGGCGGCAGCATCAGCGCCGTCAGCACGCCGGGCATGGGCAGCACCTTCATGTTCGAGCTGCCGCTGCCGAACGGCGTGGCGCCGCCGGTGGTGCCGCATGTGCCGCGCGAGCCGCACAGCCATCAGCTCAAGGTGCTGTGCGCCGAGGACTTCCCGACCAATCAGATCATCATCCGCATGATGCTGGAAGACCTGGGCCACAAGGTCGATATCGCCGCCAACGGCGCGCTGGCGGTGCGCGCCTGTTCGCTGACGCGCTATGACCTGATCCTGATGGACGGCCGCATGCCGGAAATGGACGGCGCCAGCGCCACACGCCTGATCCGGTCCGGCGGCCCGGACGACGCGCCGGTGCGCGACCAGGAGCTGATGATCATCGCGCTCACCGCCAACGCCAGCGAGGAAGACCGCAGCCGCTACCTGGCCGCCGGCATGGACGATTTCCTCACCAAGCCGATCGACGAGGACAAGCTGCACTTCCAGTTGAGCCGCGCGATTGAACGCCAGTTGCAACGGGGCTTCCGCCTGCCGGTGATGCAGCCGCGCCGCAACCCGGCGCTGGGCACGCCGGAGCTGGACGCGATGTTCGGCGTGGCGCCGGCGGCGCTGGAGACTTCGCGCCTGGCGCAGCACAGCGGCGGCAGCGACCTCAAATCGCGCCTGCGCAGCGCCTTCAATCAGGACGCGCCATTGCGGCTGGCGGAGCTGGAGCAGGCGCTGGCCGCGCGCGACAGCGACAAGGCCGGCCGCCTGCTGCACGGCATGAAGGGCAGCGCCGGCTACCTTGAAGAGCAGGAGCTGCAAGCCTTGTGCAGCGACCTGGAACTGGAAGCGGATCACGGCAACTGGGCGCAGGTGGCGGCGGCCATGCCGCAGTTGCGCCGCCTGCTGGCGGCGGCCAGCGCGCAATAAGCGGGGTTTTATCTTGTCCTGCACGTTGCAAGCGGCTGTTATTGATGTAATATCATCACAACACGCGACTCAGGGAGCTTCATGAAAGTTTTGGTAGTGGACGATGATGTCGTCTCACGCATGGTGCTGATGCACCTCATTGACAGCTGCGGCAAGTTTGAGATTGTCGAAGCAGAAGATGGCGCCGACGCCTGGGAGCAGTTGGAGGCCGGCTTGCGGCCGGCCATCTGCTTCTGCGACCTGCGCATGCCGCGCCTGTCCGGCATGGAGCTGCTGCAGCGCGTGAAGGGCCATGCGGACATCGGCGCCATGCCGTTCGTGCTGGTCACCTCGGCCAACGACAAGGATACCGTCAGCGAAGCCATTCAGGCCGGCGCCGCCGGCTATATCGTCAAGCCGTTCCAGGCGGACCAGGTGCGCGTGCACCTGGCAAGCTTTCTCGACCAGGCGGCCAGTGGCTACGACCATCAGGCCGAAGTCCCGGCCGACACGCAGCGCCGCCTCGGCATCAATGGCGAGCGCCTGCTGGTCTACCTGAGCGGCTTCCAGAACCAGCTGACCGCCGCCGCCGGCGATCTCGAATCCCTGCTGTCCCGCGGCGAGCAGCGCGAGGCGCAGGCGCGCCTCGACCGCCTGCACGCCGGCTGCGCCACACTGGGCCTGCACGGCGCCGCCGACGCGCTGAAAAGCGTGGCGCCGGGGCAGTTGTCCAATGACGCGGTGCAGGCCGTGCTGGCCGATGTGCTGCGCGCCGTGGTGCACCAGGCCGGCCTGGCGCGGCAGGACGCCGGCTGAAAATTACAAGAAGCACTTGATGCTGAGATAGTTTAAGTTTAAAGTATCTGCGGTGCAGCGGATACCCTTCGACTTCCCACTTCAAGGCGATTATGAACCCACCTCTCGCAGCCAGCGCCTATACCGACCATTTTGCGCGCGCGCATTTGCCGCCGCCCGAACAATGGCCGGAACTCCGCTTCGACCTTCCCGAGTTGCAGTATCCGCCGCGCCTCAACTGCGTGGCGCTGCTGCTGGACGGCGCCGCGCCGGAGCGCGTGGCGCTGCGCGGCGCGCAAGAGGAGTGGACCTACGCCCGGTTGCAGCGGCAGGTCAACCGCATCGCCAACGTGCTGCGCGGCGAAATGCGGCTGGAAACCGGCAACCGCGTGCTGCTGCGCGGCGCCAACAGCCCGATGATGGCGGCCTGCATCCTGGCGGTGATGAAGGCGGGGCTGATCGCCTTGCCGACCATGCCGCTGCTGCGCGCGCGCGAGCTGGGCGCCATCGCCAACAAGGCGCAGGCCAACGCGGTGCTGTGCGCTGACAGCCTGCGCGAGGAAATGGCCGCGGCCGACCAGCCGGCGGCGGCGCGCGCCAACACGCTGTGGTTCAGCGAACTGGAAACGCGCATGGCCGCTCAGCCGGAGCATTTCGACGCGGTCGATACCTCGGCCGACGACGTCTGCCTGATCAGCTTCACCTCCGGCACCACCGGCATCCCCAAGGGCACGATGCACTTCCACCGCGACGTGATGGTGATCTGCGACTGCTTCCCGCGCTCGGTGCTGCACTCGCAGCGCAGCGACATTTTCATCGGCACGCCGCCGCTGGCCTTTACCTTCGGCCTTGGCGGCCTGCTGCTATTTCCGCTGCGCGTTGGCGCGACGGCGGTGCTGCTGGAGAAGCTGACGCCCGAGACGCTGCTCCAGGCCATCGAGACGCACCGCGCCACCGTGTGTTTTACTGCGCCCACGTCGTACCGCCAGATGGCGGCGCTGGCGCCGCAGTTCGACATATCGAGCTTGCAGAAGACGGTATCTGCCGGCGAAACGCTGCCGGTGGCCACGCGCGAAAGCTGGCGCCAGGCCACCGGCCTGCAAATGATCGACGGCATAGGCGCGACCGAGATGCTGCATATCTTTATCTCCGCTTCCGGCGATCAGGTGCGGCCGGGCGCCACCGGCAAGCCGGTGCCCGGCTACCAGGCCTGCATTCTGGATTTTCAGGGCAATCCCGTGGGGCCCGGCGTGATCGGGCGGCTGGCGGTGAAAGGCCCGACCGGTTGCCGCTACCTGGCCGACGAGCGCCAGCGCGATTATGTGCTGAACGGCTGGAACCTCACCGGCGACGCCTATGAGATGGACGCCGACGGCTACTTCTACTATCGCTCGCGCACGGACGACATGATTATTTCGGCCGGCTACAACATCGCCGGGCCGGAAGTGGAAGATGCGTTGCTGCGTCATCCGGCCGTGGCGGAGTGCGGCGTCATCGGCAGGGCGGACGAGGAGCGCGGCCAGATTGTGGAGGCGCACGTGGTGCTGCGCGCGGGCGTCGAGCCATCGGCGCTGCTGGCGGCGCAACTGCAGGAGTTTGTGAAGGAGCAGATCGCGCCCTACAAATATCCGCGCTCGATCAAGTTCCTCAACGCCTTGCCGCGCACCGAAACCGGCAAGCTGCAACGCTTCAAACTGCGTACCGACTGACATGAAGATACTTTGCATAGGCGGCGGCCCGGCGGGCCTGTACTTCGCGCTGCTGATGAAGAAGCAGAACCCGGCCCACGAAATCACCGTGGTGGAGCGCAATCGCCCCTACGACACCTTCGGCTGGGGCGTGGTGTTTTCCGACCAGACGCTGGGCAACCTGATGGAAGCGGACGCGCCGACGGCGCAGGCCATCGAAGCGTCGTTCAATCACTGGGACGACATCGACGTCTTCTTCAAGGGGCAGAAGCTCACTTCGGGCGGCCATGGCTTCTGCGGCATCGGCCGCAAGCACCTGCTCAACATCCTTCAGCACCGTTGCGAGGAACTTGGCGTGACGCTGGTGTTCAAAACTGAGGTTACCGACGAACAGCAGTACGATGCGGACCTGATCATCGCCTCGGATGGCCTCAACAGCCGCATACGCACGCGTTACGCGGACAGCTACCAGCCGCAGATCGAGCAGCGTCATTGCCGCTTTGTGTGGCTGGGCACCCGTAAGAAGTTTGACGCCTTCACCTTCGCCTTCAAGCAAACGGAGTTCGGCTGGTTCCAGGCGCATATCTATCAGTACGATGCCGACACCTCGACCTTCATCGTCGAAACCCCGGAGCCTGTGTGGCGCGCGGCGGGCCTGGAGGCCATGAGCCAGGAGGAGTCGATCGCATTCTGCGAACGCCTGTTTGCCCAGCAGCTGGACGGTCACAAGCTGATGTCCAACGCGGCGCACCTGCGCGGCTCGGCGATGTGGATCAAATTCCCGCGCATTGTCTGTGGCCACTGGGTGCACTGGAACGGCGCGGCGCCGGTGGTGCTGATGGGCGACGCCGCGCATACCGCGCATTACTCGATCGGCTCCGGCACCAAGCTGGCGCTTGAAGATGCGATAGAGCTGGCGCGCTGCCTGGGCACGCAGCCGGACTTGCGGGCGGCGCTGGCCGCCTACGAGGCCGCGCGCGCGGTGGAAGTGCTCAAGCTGCAAAACGCCGCGCGCAACTCGATGGAGTGGTTCGAGAACGTCGAGCGCTATAGCGCCCTGGAGGCGCCGCAGTTCGCCTACTCGATGCTGACGCGCAGCCAGCGCCTGTCGCACGAAAACCTGCGCCTGCGCGACGCGAACTACGTCGGCGACTACGAATGCTGGTTCGCCCGGCGCGCCGCAGAACAGGCATCGACGCCAGCGGCCGTCGCCGTCTCGCCGCCGATGTTCACGCCGTACAAGGTGCGCGGCCTCACGCTGAAGAATCGCATCGTGGTCTCGCCGATGGCGCAATACAGCGCCGTTGATGGTGTCGTCGGCGACTACCACCTCGCACACCTCGGCGCGCGTGCATTGGGTGGCGCGGCGCTGGTGATGGCCGAAATGACCTGCGTCTCCGCCGATGCGCGCATCACACCATACTGCCCCGGCCTGTACACGCCCGAGCATACGGAGGCGTGGCAGCGCATCGTCGACTTCGTGCACCAGCACAGCGACGCCGCCATTGGCGTCCAGCTCGGCCACGCCGGCGCCAAAGGCTCCACGCGCGCCATGTGGGACGGCATCGACCAGCCGCTGGACAAGGACAACTGGCCGCTGATATCGGCCTCCGTGCAGCAATACCTGCCCGGCGTATCGCAAACCGCGCACGCGATGACGGCGGCGGACATGGACCGCGTGCAGGCCGACTTCGTGCGCGCCACCCTGGCCGCCGACGACGCCGGCTTCGACTGGCTGGAGCTGCATTGCGCGCACGGCTACCTGCTCTCATCGTTCATCTCGCCGCTGACCAACCAGCGCGACGACGACTATGGCGGCACGCTGGAAAACCGCTGCCGCTATCCGCTGCGCGTATTCGCGGCAGTGCGGGCCGCCTGGCCAGCGCACAAGCCGATGAGCGTGCGCATCTCCGCGCACGACTGGACCGAAGGCGGCATCACGCCTGACGACGCGGTACGCATCGCGCGTCTGTTCAAGGCCGCCGGCGCCGACATGATCGACTGCTCATCGGGCCAAGTCAGCAAAAAGGAAAAGCCGGTGTATGGCCGCATGTTCCAGACGCCGTTTGCGGACCGCATCCGCAACGAAGCCGGCATCGGCGCCATCGCCGTCGGATCGATCTACGAAGCCGATCACGCCAACAGCATCATCGCCGCCGGCCGCGCCGACCTGTGCGCCGTCGGCCGCCCGCACCTGGCCAATCCGGCTTGGACGCTGACGGAAGCGGCGCGCATCGGCTACAAATCAGTGGCATGGCCAAAACAATACCTGGCCGGCAAACATCAATTGGAAAGAAATCATGGAAGATGAAGAACAGCTGGACCTGGCCAGCCGATTAACTCAAGACCATCACCAGTCGCTCAAACTGTGGCTGCGCATGTTGTCGTGCACCGTCAAGATCGAAAACGAAATCCGCAGCCGCCTGCGCGCCACCTTCGGCATCACGCTGCCGCGCTTCGACCTGATGGCGCAACTGGAACGTTATCCGCAAGGGCTGCGCATGGGCGAACTGTCCAAGCGCATGATGGTCACCGGCGGTAACATCACCGGCATTACCGACCAGCTGGAACAGGAAAAGCTGGTGGTGCGCGTGCCCGACCCGAAAGATGGCCGCGCCTACAGCGTCAAGCTCACTGCGGCCGGCCGCAAGGCCTTTGCCACCATGGCCGAAGTGCACGAAGGCTGGATCGCCGAACTGCTGCAGGACGTGTCTGGTGCCGACAAGGCGCGGCTGATCGAACTGCTGTCCGAGATGAAGCACAAGCTGAGGACCGAGCCATGAAATACCTTCCCGGCGAATCGCAGCAACTGCCCGGCAACCGCGCATCGCTGGCCGGTTACCAGGCCAGCCACTTTCTGTTTGAGGTCAGCGACGGCGTGGCGACGCTGACGCTGAACCGCCCCGAACGTAAAAATCCGCTGACGTTTGACTCCTACGCCGAGCTGCGCGACCTGTTCCGCGCACTGGCCTATGCCGATGACGTCAAGGCTGTGGTGCTGACCGGCGCAGGCGACAACTTCTGTTCGGGCGGCGATGTGCACGACATCATCGGCCCGCTGACCAAGCTCGATATGCCCGGCATGCTGGCCTTCACGCGCATGACGGGCGACCTGGTGAAAGCCATGCGCCACTGTCCGCAGCCGATCATCGCGGCGGTGGATGGCATCTGCGCCGGGGCCGGCGCCATCCTCGCGCTGGCATCGGACATCCGGCTTGGCACGGCGCGCAGCAAAACCGCCTTCCTGTTCACGCGCGTGGGCCTGGCCGGCGCCGACATGGGCGCGTGCTCGCTGCTGCCGCGCGTGATCGGGCAGGGGCGGGCGGCGGAACTGTTGTACACCGGGCGTTCGATGTCCGGCGCAGAGGCGGAGTGCTGGGGCTTCTTCAACAGCGTGCAGGAGCCGGAAGCGTTGTTCGACGCCGCGCGCGCCTTCGCGCGAGGCCTGGCCGACGGCCCGACCTTCGCCCACGGCATGACCAAGAAAATGCTGCAACAGGAATGGAACATGGGCGTGGACGAAGCCATCGAAGCCGAAGCGCAGGCACAGGCGATCTGCATGGCGACCAACGATTTTCATCGCGCCTACCATGCCTTCGTGGCCAAGCAAAAACCGCAATTTGAAGGCGACTAATGAGCGACAAGCTTTATCTTGAATGGCCTTTCTTCGCGCCGCATCACGCCGCGCTGGAACGGGCGCTGGACGCGTGGGCCGCGCAGCACGTGGCCGGCGCGCATGCGGACGACGTGGACGCGGCCTGCCGCCATCTGGTGCGCCAGCTGGGCGAGGGCGGCTGGCTGCGTCACGCCATCGGTGGCACGGCTTACGGCGGCGCGGGCGACAGCATCGACACCCGCGCCATTTGCCTGATCCGCGAAACGCTGGCGCGGCATAACGGCCTGGCCGATTTCGCCTTCGCCATGCAGGGCCTCGGTTCCGGCGCCATCAGCCTGTTTGGCAGCGAGGCCAATCGCGCCGCGTACCTGCCGCGCGTGGCGCGTGGCGAAGCGATAGCGGCGTTTGCGCTGTCGGAGCCGCAGGCCGGTTCCGACGTCGCCGCCATGCAGTGCGCGGCGGTGCGTGACGGCGACGACTACGTTCTCAATGGCGAAAAAACCTGGATCTCCAACGGCGGCATCGCCGACTTCTACGTGGTGTTCGCACGTACAGGCGAGCAGCCGGGCGCGCGCGGCATCAGCGCTTTCATCGTCGATGCCGATGCGGCGGGGCTGAGCATAGCGGAGCGCATCAACGTCATCGCGCCGCACCCGCTGGCGCGCTTGCGGTTCAACGATTGCCGCGTTCCTGCGGCCAGGCGGCTGGGTGAGGCGGGGCAGGGCTTCAAGGTGGCGATGGCGACGCTCGACGTGTTCCGCACCTCGGTGGCAGCCGCCGCGCTGGGCTTCGCGCGCCGCGCGCTGGACGAAGCGCTGGCGCGCGCCACGCAGCGGCAGATGTTCGGCCAGGTGCTGGCCGACTTCCAGCTGACGCAGGCCAGGCTGGCCGAGATGGCGACCGGCATCGACACCTCGGCGCTGCTCACCTACCGCGCCGCGTGGCAGCGCGACCGGGGCGGCAAGGTCACCAAAGAAGCTGCGATGGCCAAGCTGCACGCCACCGAAACCGCGCAGCAGGTCATCGACGCCGCGCTGCAAATGTTCGGCGGCCTCGGTGTGGTCAGCGGACAGATAGTGGAAAGCCTGTACCGCGAAATCCGCGCGCTGCGCATCTACGAAGGCGCGACCGAGGTGCAGCAACTGATCATCGCGCGCGAGCTGCTGAAGGAGATCTGAGATGGAGATACTGCAACCGCCAGGCTGGCGCGTCCGCGCGGCTACTCGAACGGCATCGCGGCCTGCGGCCGCATGGTATTCGTCAGCGGCATGATCGGCTGGGACGGCGAAGGCGTGTTCCACACCGACGATTTCGCCGGCCAGGTGCGCCAGGCGCTGCTCAACATCGTCGCCGTGCTGGCCGAAGCCAACGCGCGGCCCGAGCACATCGTGCGCATGACGTGGTACGTGGTGGACAAGAACGAATACGTGGCGGCCTACAAGGAAGTCGGCGCCGCCTACCGGGAAGTCATCGGCGCCCATTATCCGGCCATGACGGCGGTGCAGGTAGCGGCGCTGGTGGAAGACCGCGCGCGGGTGGAAATCGAGGTGACGGCGGTGGCGCCGTAAATGGTCCCCCCGACTGGAATCGAACCAGTATCCCACGCTTAGGAGGCATGTGCACTATCCATTGTGCTACGGGGAGGACGCGGGCAGTCGAAAAACTGCGCTCGCATTATAGCCGATGACCGCGTCCCTACAGTAGTTTTTAATTAGCCTTAGCCTGCTGCCCGACTGCGGCCGCCGGCGCTGCGCCACGAATGCTTGGCATCAGCAGGCCGGTGACCAGTTTCGAGCCGCCTGCGGTCAGATGGCCGTAGTCGAATTGCAGCGGCTCGTCCGGACCGGCCATGGTGACGCAGCGGCGCTGCTGGCACAGCGATTCGAACAGCGAAACGTAAGTGGCGCCGGCGTTGATGGCCACTTTGCGCATCTGCGGGTCCAGTTCCAGCGGGCCGTTGACTAAGCCACGCTGCGTCAACGTGTCGTCATGCGTCTGTTCTTGGCGAACCAGGAAGCGTGGCAGCGCGGCGGCGTATTGCGGAATCGGGCCGACCACGATGACGTGCTTGGCGTACTGGCGCGCGGCGGCGATAGTGTCCGGCAAGCGCGCCAGGTCGGCGCGTTCCCAGCGGCCGGCCAGCAGCACTGTGTCGACCGGATGCTGCGGCAGCCAAGTGCTGAGCATGTTGCGCGTGAAGCGTTGGCAGGCGCTGCCGCCCTGACCGCTGGTCAACAGCGGCCGGCAGCCGGTGTGGGTGGCTTGCAGGATGTTGAGGTCGTCGCCGAGCGCGTTCAGGCCCGGCCACAAGTGGGCCGCGTGGCTGTCGCCCAGCAGCAGCACCGATGGCCGTTCGCCGTTGCGCGCCAGGCAGCGCGCGTCGTCGTAGCGCTGCTCACCGATGACAAAGCAGCTGCCGCCGCGATAGCGCTGGTCGCCGTTGTAGTCTTCATAGCTGGCCAGCGTCAGTTCATGCTTGGTGTAGCGGTCCTGCATGCCGTGCTCGACGATGGCGGCGATGCCGACCGCTGCCGCCGCCGACATCGCCAGCGCGGCGCCGCAGATGATGCGGCGCGTCGGCCAGCGCACGCCGCCGTTGCGGATCGGCGTTTCCACATAGCGCCACGACAGGTAGGCCAGCGCGAACGAAGCCGCCAGTTCGATGGCGCGCATGCTCCAGTTCTGCTCGCGCAGCAGGCCGATTTGCGCGAACACGATCACGGGCCAGTGCCACAGATACAGCGAGAACGAGATTTTGCCGACGAACACGACGGGACGCCAGGCCAGCAGGCGGCTGCCCAGCGCATTGCCGCCGCCTTCGCTGCTGCCAGCGACGATGATGGCCGCCGCCGCCAGGCAGGGCAGCAGCGCCGCCGGGCCGGGGAAGCCGAAGCCGGCGTTATAGGTTTTCACGCCGATCAGGATGGCGATGATGCCGCCGCCGGCCAGCGCTTCGCGCAGCCAGCGGTGGCCGGCCGGCAGCACCGGCATGACGGCGATCAGCGCGCCGACCATCAGTTCCCAGGCGCGTGTCGGGATCAGGAAGAACGCCGCGCTCGGATCGCTTTTGAGCAGCCAGACGGCAAAGGCGAACGAGGCTGCCGTGATGATCAGCGAAATCCAGCGCACCGAGCTGAGCGCGCGGGCGTGCAGGCCGGCCAGGATCAGCGGCCAGAACAGGTAGAACTGCTCTTCCACTGCCAGCGACCAGGTGTGCAGCAGCAGCTTGGTGTCGCTGGCGCGCTCGAAGTAGCCGCTCTCCAGGTAGAACACGAAGTTGGAGCTGAAACCGGCGGTGGCCGCCAGCGCCTTGCCGTAGCGCACCAGTTCGCCCGGCAGCAGCACGAAGGCCGCGCCGACCGACACCACCGCCAGCATGGTGAACAGCGCCGGGAAAATGCGCAGCACCCGGCGGCGATAGAACTCGCCGATGGAGAAGCGGTTGTGTTGCAGGTCGCGCACGATGATGCTGGTGATCAGGTAGCCGGAAATGACGAAAAACACGTCGACACCGATGAAGCCGCCGCCAAAGCCGGGCACGCCCATATGGAAGAGCACCACCGGCAGCACGGCCAGTGCCCGCAGGCCGTCGATATCGGGGCGGTAAGAGAGGTGGGAAGCAGGGGAGTGCGGAAAACTCATGTGATGATGTGCGGGAAAATTAGTTTATCGGAAACAATAATAAAAAAGCACCGATTATTATTCTAATTTAAAAACAATTCAGGGCGCTGCTGCACGTTCAATCGTGCGCACGGTCCAGACCGCTCCGCGCACGCGCTTTTTCGCGCCCAAGGGCAGGGCAAGCCAGTACAATGGCTGCTTTGTTTTTATTCACTAGGCATGTTTTTTTGACATGCTCACACCGAGTTTCCTATGGCAGTCATCTCTCTTTCTTCCGCGCAGCTGGCGTTCGGCCACGTCGCGCTCCTCGATCACGCGGAGTTCTCTCTTGAACTCGGCGAACGCGTCGGCCTGATCGGCCGCAACGGCACCGGCAAGTCCTCGCTGCTGAAAATTATTTCCGGTCGCTTCAAGCTCGATGACGGCCTGCTGGTGATGCAGCAGAACCTGCACATCGTCTACGTCGAGCAGGAGCCGGTGTTCGACCCGGCCATGACGGTGCACGACGCGGTGGCCTCCGGCCTGGGCGAGTTCCCGGCGCTGCTGAAGGAGTACGAGGCGCTGACCGGCCAGTTCGGCCAGGGCGACGACGACGCCGTCATGGCGCGCATGCACGACATCCAGGTGCAGCTGGACGCGGCCGACGCCTGGAACCTGTCGAACAAGGTCGAGACCGTGCTCGACAAGCTGAACCTGCCGGGCAGCCTGCTGATGCGCGAGCTGTCGGGCGGCATGCAAAAGCGCGTGGCGCTGGCGCGCGCGCTGGTGTCGGCGCCCGATGTGCTGCTGCTCGACGAGCCGACCAACCACCTGGACTTCACCTCCATCATGTGGCTGGAGGGCTTGCTGCGCGACTTCAAGGGCAGCGTGCTGTTCATTACCCACGACCGCTCCTTCCTCGACAACGTCGCCACCCGCATCATCGAGCTGGACCGTGGCCGGCTGCTGTCCTTCCCCGGCAACTTCACCACCTACCAGACGCGCAAGGCGGAACTGCTGGAGAACGAGGAAGTCGAAAACGCCAAGTTCGACAAGGTGCTGGCGCAGGAAGAAGTGTGGATACGCAAGGGCGTCAAGGCGCGCCGCGTGCGCGACGAGGGCCGCGTGCGCCGGCTCGAGGCGCTGCGCCTGCAACGGGCCGCGCGCCGCGAGCAGCAGGGCCAGGTCAAGCTGGAGGTGTCGTCGGGCGAGCGCTCAGGCAAGATCGTCGCCGAGCTCGAAGGCATCAGCAAGTTTTACGGCGAACGCGCCATCGTCAAGAATTTCACCGGCACCATTCTGCGCGGCGACAAGGTCGGCCTGATCGGCGCCAACGGCGCCGGCAAGACCACGCTGTTGAAAATGATCCTCGGCGAGCTGACGCCCGACAGCGGCGTGGCCAAGCTGGGCACCAAGCTGCAGGTGGCGTACTTCGACCAGATGCGCACCCAGCTCAACGAGGAGGCCAGCCTGCTCGACACCATCGCGCCAGGCAGCGACTGGGTCGAGATCAACGGCCAGCGCAAGCACGCGATGAGCTACCTGAACGATTTCCTGTTCGCGCCCGAGCGCGCCCGGTCGCCGGTCAAGTCGCTGTCCGGCGGCGAGCGCAACCGCCTGCTGCTGGCGCGCCTGTTCGCCAAGCCGGCCAACTGCCCTGGTGCTGGACGAGCCGACCAACGACCTCGACATCGAAACGCTGGAACTGCTGGAAGAGCTGCTGGAAGAGTACGACGGCACCGTGTTCCTGGTCAGCCACGACCGCACCTTCCTCGACAACGTGGTGACCCAGGTCATCGTGGCCGAGGGCGAGGGGCATTGGCGCGAGTTCGTCGGCGGCTACAGCGACTGGGAGCGCGTGCGCGACACCGTGGCAAGCAGCGCCAAGGCCGCCGCCAGGCCGGCCGCCGTCAAGGCCGAGGCGGCGCCGGCGGCGCCGGCCGCCAAGCCGAAAAAGCTCAGCTTCAAGGAGCAGCGCGAACTGGAGGAGCTGCCCAAGCGCATCGCCGCGCTGGAGGACGAGCAGAGCGCGCTGAACCTGCAGCTGTCCGACCCGGACTTCTATAAGAAGAACGCGGCCGAGGCGCGCCGCGTGCACGGCCGCATCGAGGAAATCGAGGCGCAACTGCTGGTGGCGCTGGAGCAGTGGGAAGCGCTGGACGCCAAGGCGGGGGGCTGACATGTTCGACGCCTCGGCGCGCCCGCGCGTGCTGCCTTTCCTGGCCTACATGCTATTTATTGTGCTGGCTGATTTGTTGCAGCGCAGCGGACTCGACGAGGCGCAGCTGCGTTATGTCTATCCTGTCAAGATTGCGGTGGTCGCCGCGATGTTGTGGCATTATCGCCACGCTTATGTAGAGCTGGCAACGCCCATGAACCTGGGGCAAGGCTTGCTGTCGGTAGCGGTGGGCGTGCTGGTGCTGGTACTCTGGGTGAATCTGGACGCCGGCTGGATGGTGATCGGGCAGTCGGCCGGCTACGATCCGCGCGACAACGGTGTGGTCAATTGGCCATTGGCAATGATACGCTTGGCCGGCGCAGCGCTGGTGGTACCGGTCATGGAGGAGTTGTTCTGGCGCTCGTTCCTGGCGCGCTGGCTGCAATCGGCGAATTTTCTGGAGCTGCGCCCGATTGCCATAAAATTACGTTTTCTTGTTGTCACGGTGATACTATTCGGTTTTGAACACAACTTGTGGTTCGCCGGCATTATTGCCGGGATCGCATACACATTGCTGTACTGCCGCACCGGCTCGCTACGCACCGCTGTACTGGCGCACGCGGTCACAAATGGCTTGCTGGGCGTGTGGATTATTTGCACTGCACAATGGACTTACTGGTAATATTTCTGCAATAATGCTTGCCTCAACTTCAAGAGATACAATGTCTAGCCGAAACCATCTGCCCACGCGGCAACAACTTGCAATCGGTGTCGCTTGCGCCAGCGGCATGTTGCTCAGCCAACTCGCCCACGCCGACATCAGCGACACCATCAAGCCCTTCGCGCAAGTGTCGATCGCCCACGACGACAACCTGCTGCGCCTGCGCGACGGCGAGACCAGCGATGGCGAACGCAGCGACACTTACAAGACCGTCACCGGCGGCTTTTTCCTCGAACGCCCGATCGGCCAGCAGCTGATCACCGGGCGCGCGCTGTTCAGCCGCGTCAAGTTCGACAAGTTCACCCAGCTCGACTACAACAGCAAGGACATTCTGCTGGCCGCCAACTGGCATATACTCAGCCATCTGTCCGGCAACGTCGGCGTCAGCTACAACGAAACGCTGGCGCCGTACTCGGACTTCCACAGCGACGAGCGCAACCTGCGCACCCAGCGCAAGGCCTACTGGGACGGCGCCTGGCAGTTCCACCCGAGCTGGCAGGTGCGCGGCGCCGTCTCGCGTGAAAAATTCGACTACGACCTGTTCATCCAGCGCTTCAACACCCGCACCGAGGACGCGGCCGAGGTCGGCTTCGACTACCTGCCGGCCACCGGCAGCCGCTTCGGCCTGGTGGCGCGCCGCCTGAAGGGCACTTACGACAATGTGCTGACCATCGGCGGCTTCACGTTCGACAACCGCTATGTGCAGGATGAGATCAAGGCCAACGTCTACTGGATCATGAGCGGCCACACGCGGCTGCAGTTCCTCGGCGGCTGGGAGCGCCGCGACCACCCGCAGCAGAACCGCAGCGACAGCGGCACCAACGGCCGCATGATCATGACCTGGACCCCGACCGGCAAGCTGAACGTGGTGGGCAGCGCCTGGCGCGAGTTCTCGGCCTACGAGGGTACCACCATCCGCAGCAGCCTGAACAAGGGCGTCAGCCTGAAGACCGTGTGGAACGCCACCGCCAAGGTCAGCGCCAACGTGCTGCTGCGCGACGAAAAGCGCGACTTCGACACCGCCAACACCACGCTGGCCGGCATCGCGCTCGACGACAACACCCGCACCGCGCAGGTCGGCCTGAGCTACGCGCCGCAGCAGCGCGTGGTGCTGAGCCTGAACGCCTTCCGCGAGCAGCGCACCGGCACCAACAACCCGGCCGTCACCACCTTCAAGGCCAACGGCGCCTCCTTCAACGCCAGCGTGCAGTTCTAATAAGAATATGACGATTACCGACATCCCCCTGATCTCGTTTTTCCAGCGCGTGCTCGACCCGCTGGTGATCATGGCGGCGCTGTATCTGAGCGCGCTGTTCCTGGGCACGCCGTTCACCGGCTACCTGCTGGTGCTGATGGTGATGGCCTTCTTTATTTCGACCTCGGCCTTCGAGTACATCGACCCTTACCGTAACTGGCGCGCCGGCAACACCGTCGGCTATGTGCGCAACGTCTTCCTCGGCTGGGCGCTGACGGTGGCGATCCTGGTGGTGCTGGGCGTGTGCACCGGCTTCGACGGCAACTACGACCGCCGCCTGTTCTGGGTGTGGGTCGGCGTCACGCCGTTCATGCTGCTGGGCGCGCACGTGGCGGCCGGCAGCCTGAACGGCACGCACGAGCACGCCACGGGCGCGCGCTCGGTGGTGCTGATCGGCGCCAACAACCTGAGCCTGCGTTTCGCCCGCACCGTCGAGCAGCAGCCGAAGCTGATGATGACGGTGCGCGGCTACTTCGACGACCGCGCCGAGGACCGCTGGCCGGCCGACATGCGCCACCCGATGCTGGGCGGCATGGGCGACATCGCTGCCTATGTGCGCGAGCACAGCGTCAACATGGTGTTCATCAGCCAGCCGATCTCGGCGCAGCCGCGCATCCTCAAGCTGCTCGAAGAGCTGCAGGACACCACGGCCTCGGTCTACTTCCTGCCCGATATCTATGTGTTCGACCTGGTGCAGGCGCGCTTCGACTCGGTCGGCGGCATGCCGGTGATCGGCATCTGCGAGTCGCCGTTCACCGGCATCAACGCGCTGATCAAGCGCGCCAGCGACCTGGTGCTGGGCGCGCTGGCGGTGATCTGCCTGCTGCCGGTGATGATCCCGGTGGCGCTGGCCGTCAAGCTGAGCTCGCCGGGCCCGATCATCTTCAAGCAGCGCCGTTACGGCCTCAACGGTGAAGAGATCTATGTCTACAAGTTCCGCTCGATGACGGTGACCGAGAACGGCGACAAGGTGGTGCAGGCCACCAAGAACGACCAGCGCGTCACGCGCGTCGGCGGCTTCCTGCGCCGCAGCTCGCTCGACGAGCTGCCGCAGTTCTTCAATGTGCTGCAGGGCCGCATGAGCGTGGTCGGGCCGCGGCCGCACGCGGTCGCCCACAACGAGCAGTACCGCAAGCTGATCAAGGGCTATATGTTGCGCCACAAGGTCAAGCCGGGCATTACCGGCTGGGCCCAGGTGCACGGCCTGCGCGGCGAGACCGAGACGCTGGAGAAGATGGAGGCGCGCGTGCACTACGACCTCGAATACCTGCGCAACTGGTCGCTGTGGCTCGATTTGTGGATCATCGCGCGCACCGTGCTGGTGGTGCTCAAGCGCGAAAACGCCCATTGAGAATGTGGCGCCAGCGCAACGCGCGTTGTCATTTTGTTTGCACTGTTTAGTTTATTGACAATCAACGGTGCGGCTTGCATACTGCCGTGATGCCGCCCGCCCCATCTTGAACAATATGATTATTAAGGAAAATATGCTCATGCACCGTACCGCCGTCCGCGCCGCGTCGCGCGCGCTCAAACCGTCCTGCTGGCGCTGGCGGCTGCACTGGCGCTGGCCGCCTGCGGCGGCAAGGACAAGCCGGCCAGCCAGACGCTGGCGATCGTCGACGGCGTCGAGATCACCACCTCCCAGCTCAACGAGGAGCTGGCGCTGGCCAATGTGCCGGCCGCCCAGCAGCAGGCCGCCAGCAAGCGCCTGCTGGACTCGCTGGTCGAGCGCCAGCTGCTGCTGGCCGCCGCCGAGAAGGACAAGGTCGACCGCGATCCGAAGGTGCTGCAGCAGATCGCCCGCGCCAAGGCGCAGATCATCGCCCAGGCGTATGTGCAGAAGCGCGTCGGCGGCCCGGCGCGGCCGACCCGCGCCGAGGTCAACACCTACTTCCAGGAACACCCCGAGTATTTTAGCCAGCGCAAGCAGTTCAAGCTGCGCCAGCTGGTGCTGGCCAGCGCCGACATCAGCGACGAGCTGCGCAAGCTGATCGACAGCGCCAAGTCGCTGGACGAGGTGGCGGCCTGGCTGAAAGAGCATAACGTGCGCTACGCCAACAACCAGAGCGCGCCGACCGCGACCGACCTGCCGGCCGAGCTGGGCAAGCGCCTGCTGGCCATGAAGCCGGGCCAGCTGTTCATCGTGCGCGAGGGCGAGCGCTCGGTGCTGGCGACCATCGAGGAGGTCAAGGACGTGCCGCTGACGCTGGAGCAGGCGACGCCGCAGATCGAGCAGTTCCTGGTGGCCCAGCGCAACAAGGAGACCGTTACCGCCGAGATCGCCCGTCTGCGCGGCGCCGCCAAGATCGAGTTCCCGAACAAGGACTACGCCGCGCCGGCCGCCCCGGCGGCGGCCAAGCCGGCCGACGACGCCAGCAAGGCAACCGAGCGCGGGGTGGCGGGCCTGAAGTGATATGCTCGCCGCTAATTTTGATTGATTATTGATTAACACCACCAGAGATCGATTTATGATGAAACGCTTTATCTTTTGGATGCTGGCCGCGCTGCTGGCCTCTGGCGCCGCCGGCGCCGCCGAAGTCCTGCTGGGACCGGGCGACGTGGTCAAGGCCACCGTCTACAACAACCCCGACCTGACCACCGAGGCCCGCATCACCGAGGCCGGCACGCTGACCTTCCCGCTGATCGGCGCGGTGCCGGTGGCCGGCCTGTCGAGCACGGCGGCGGAGCAGCGCATCGCCAAGCTGCTTGAAAGCGGCGGCTACATCAAGAACGCCCAGGTCAACCTGCTGGTGACCGTGCTGAGCAGCCAGATGGTGTCGGTGCTGGGCCAGGTCAACCGTCCGGGCCGCTACCCGGTCGACGGCAAGCGCAGCATGCTCGACCTGCTGGCGCTGGCCGGCGGCATCGCCCCGGACGGCGGCGATACCGTCAGCCTGATCCGCAAGCGCAACGGCGTCACCACCAAGGAAGTGATCGACGTGGTCAAGATGGTGCGCGACGGCGACCTCAACCGTGACTTCGAGCTGGCCAGCAACGACGTGCTGTACGTCGAGCGCGCGCCGCGCTTCTACATCTACGGCGAAGTCCAGCGTCCCGGCCCGGTGCGCCTGGAATCGCAGATGACGGTGCTGCAGGCGCTGGCCGCCGGCGGCGGCCTGACCACCCGCGGCACCGAGCGCGGCCTGCGCGTCAAGCGCCGCGGCGCCGACGGCAAGCAGGTGGTGCTGGACGTCCAGCCGGACGACCTGGTGCTGCCGGAAGACGTCGTCTACGTCAAGGAAAGCTGGTTCTGACCGCTTGCCCCTCCCATCCGATCCGACTGAAAGTTAAGCCATGAATTTCTCGCAATTTTTCACCATCCTGCGGGCCCGCCAGCGCATCATCTGGGTCACGCTGGGCGTGGTGGTGGCGCTGGTGCTGGCCATCAGCCTGCTGCTGCCGAAGACCTACCGCGCCACCGCCTCGGTGCTGCTCAACTACAAGGGCCTGGACCCGGTGACCGGCATGATGATGCCGGGCCAGCTGATGACCGGCTACCTGGCCACCCAGGTCGACATCATCGGCAGCAAGAACGTCGCGCTGCGCGTGGTCGACTCGCTGAAACTGGCGCAGAACCCGGCCGTCATTGAGCAGTTCAACGACGACACCGGCGGCCAGGGCACCGTGCGCGACTGGCTGGCCAGCCTGTTGCTGAAAAAGCTGGAAGTCGAGCCGGGCCGCGAAAGCAGCGTGGTCGAGGTCAGCTTCATGGGCAGCGACCCGCAATTTGCCGCCGCCGTCGCCAACGCCTTCGCCGATGAATACCAGAAGGTGTCGGTGCAGCTGCGCGTCGAACCGGCGCAGAAAGCCGCCGAATACTTCAACAACCAGACCAAGCTGCTGCGCGACCAGCTCGAAGCGGCGCAGGCGCGGCTGTCGAAATACCAGCAGGAACACGGCATCGTCAGCGTCGACAACCGTCTCGACGTCGAATCGAACCGCCTGAACGACCTGTCGACCCAGCTGGTGATGGCGCAGGGCGCCTCGACCGAGGCCAGCTCGCGCGAACGCATGGCGCGCGACGGCACGCTGGGCGAGTCGCCGGACGTGGTGGCCAGCCCGCTGATCCAGAACCTGCGCATCTCGCTGGCGGCCGCCGAAGCCAAGTTCGCCGACGTCTCGGCGCGCCTGGACAAGAACCACCCGCTGTACCAGAGCTCCAAGGCCGAGCTGGAGAAGCTGCGCGCCGACCTGCAGACGCAGCTGCGCTCGACCTCGAACAGCGTCGGCAACAACGCCCAGATCCTGCAGCAGCGCGAAGCGGCGATCCGCGCCGCGATGAGCGCGCAAAAGGTCAAGGTGCTGGAGCTGAACCGCACCCGCGACGAGATGGGCGTGCTGATGAAGGACGTCGAGAGCGCCCAGCACGCGTATGACGCGGTGGCGCAGCGCTTTGCCCAGACCAAGGTCGAGGGCCAGGCCGACCAGGCCGACATCGCGCTGCTGAACCCGGCGACGCCGCCGACCAAGCCGGCCGGTCCGCGCGTGGTGCTGAACACGCTGGCCGCGATCATCCTCGGTAGCGTGCTGGGCCTGGGCCTGGCCGTGCTGACCGAGCTGCTGAACCGCCGCGTGCGCTCCGAGCGCGACCTGGCCGACGTGCTGCAGGTGCCGGTGCTGGGCGTGATCGACTGGAATCCGCCGAAACCGCGCCGTCGTTTCGGCAAGGCCAAGCCGGTCGCCGGCCAGCTGTCGCTCAACCCATAAAAATACAGGAAACACCATGAACCAACCCTTACTCCAAGAACCGGTCCAGGCCGCGGTCAAGCCGAAGCGCGGCGGCGCCAGCATCGGCCAGCTGCTGCTGGACTCGGGCAAGATCACGCCGGAAAACGCCGAGCGCGTGCTGCGCATGCAGAAAGAGCAGAACATCCGCTTCGGCGAGGCGGCGCAACGCCTGGGCCTGATCACCGAGGCCGACATCCAGCAAGTGCTGGCGCGCCAGTTCGACTACTCGTACGTGCAGCCGGGCGCCGGCGATTTCGCGCCGACGCTGCTGGCGGCCTACCAGCCGTTCGGCCCGCAGGTGGAAACGCTGCGCGCCGTGCGCAGCCAGCTGATGCTGCGCTGGTTCGCCCGTGAGCGCAAGGCGCTGGCCATCGTCAGCGTCGACGCCGACGACGGCGCCAGCGTGTTTGCCGCCAACCTGGCCGTGGTGTTCTCGCAGCTCGGCGAGCAGACGCTGCTGGTGGACGGCAATCTGCGCCAGCCGCAGCAGCAGGACATCTTCGGCCTCAAGCAGCGCCAGGGCCTGTCCGACGTGCTGGGCGGCCGCGCCGGCCTGGACGCGGTCGGCAAGATCGATTCCTTCGTCTCGCTGTCGGTGCTGGGCGCCGGCACCTTGCCGCCGAACCCGCAGGAATTGCTGAGCCGCGCCAACTTCGGCCAGCTCAACGAGCAGCTCGAGCAGCGCTACGACGTGGTGCTGTACGACGTGGCGCCGTTCCGCGCCGGCGCCGACGCGATCGCCATCGGCGCCCGCCTGGGCGGCGTGCTGCTGGTGGCGCGCAAGAACAAGACGTCGCTCGACGAGGTCGCCGCGTTCAGCGAGCAGCTGCAACGCGCCGGCATCGAAGTGGTCGGCTCGGTACTGCACGACTTTTAAGCGCGAGGGCCGGCGCCGCCGCGGGCGCCGCCGGCCGGGACTTTTTAGGGTAGGTTGATCATGCTGGAAACGAATTTACGCGCCGCGCTGACGCCGCAGGCGCTGGCGCGCTGGCGGCCGTGGGTACCGATGCTGCTGGGCCTGTGCGTGCTGTATGTGCCCAGTTTTGTCGACCTGTTCAGCGGCATCTGGGCCACCGACGCCCAGGCGCACGGCCCGCTGGTGCTGGCGCTGTCGCTGTGGCTGATTTACCGCAAGTGGCCGGCCATGATGGCCGCGCCGTCGCGCCCGGCGCCGGTGCTGGGCTGGGGCATGCTGGCCATCGGCCTGCTGTCGTACATGCTGGGCCGCTCGCAGGAATTGCTGCTGCTGGAAATCGGCTCGCTGCTGTGGGTGCTGGTCGGCCTGCTGCTGCTGCACCGCGGCGGCGGCGCCTTCAAGGAGGGCTGGTTCGGCTTCTTCTTCATGATGTTCATGGTGCCGCTGCCGAGCCCGATCGTTGACGCGCTGACGCAGCCGATCCAGCTGCTGGTGTCCACCGTGGCCGAGCAGATCCTGTACACGGTTGGCTATCCGGTGGCGCGCTCGGGCGTGATCCTGCAGATCGGCCAGTACCAGTTGCTGGTGGCCGAGGCCTGCGCCGGCCTGCACACGCTGTTCACGCTGGAGGCGCTGGGGCTGCTGTACATGAACCTGGTGCGTCACCAGTCGCTGGTGCGCAACGTCGTGCTGTCGCTGCTGATCATCCCGATCAGCTTTACCGCCAACGTCATCCGCGTGATGACCTTGACGCTGATTACTTATTACTTCGGCGACGCCGCCGGCCAGGGTTTCCTGCACGGCTTCTCCGGCATGGTGCTGTTCCTCAGCGCGCTGGCGCTGATCATCGGCCTCGACAGCCTGCTGAAGCTGCGCTTCGGTGGCGGCGGCGAACCGGCCGCGCGCGTCCCGACCCTGGCAAAGGAGCCGCAACCATGAACAGCAGCAGCTGGAAAAAAACCTGGTGGCGCTGGCGCTGATGGTGGCCGCCTCGGGCGCGACCTACGCGCTGCGCCCGACGCAGAAGGTGGCCGACCTCGGCGCCAAGGTCGACCTCGAACAAATGATCCCGGCCCGCTTCGGCGACTGGCGCATCGACCTCGACCATCGCGCCGCTGGTGGTCAGCCCGGAAGTGCAGGCCAAGCTGGACGCGATCTACAACCAGACGCTGTCGCGCACCTATGTCAACAGCCACGGCCAGCGCGTCATGCTGTCGATCGCCTATGGCGGCGACCAGAGCGACTCGACCCAGTTGCACCGGCCCGAGGTGTGCTACGTGGCGCAAGGCTTCCAGGTGTTCGGCAAGCACACCGCCATGCTCGACAGCGGCTACGGCCAGTGGCCGGTCAAGCGCCTGATGGCCACGCAGGGCCGGCGCGAAGAACCCATCACGTATTGGATTTCAATAGGCAACACCATGATTACCAGCCATTTCCAGCAAAAGCTGGTGCAACTGCAATACGGCCTGCGCGGCCTGATTCCGGACGGCTTCCTGGTCCGGGTGTCGTCGCTGAGCGACGACCAGGCGGCCGGCTACGCGCTGGAGCAGCACTTCGCACGTGACATGCTGGCCTCGATGAAGCCAGCCGACCGCCAGCGCATGTCGACCACCGCGTTCGCGGAGGCGGCGCAATGAGTGTTTCCACCGTGAACACCACCGGCCGCCGTCTGCTGCCGGCTGTCAAGCCGCGCGCCGCCGCCAAGCGCTTCGACTGGGCCGGCTGGATCGTGCCGGCGGCGTTCGCCTATGCCTTCATCCTGGCGCCGATCAGCAGCCTGCGCGGCGCCGCCGCCGGCGCCGGCACCGCCATCAATATGACCACCGCCGACGGTTCCACCGGCAACAAACTGATGTGGATCATGCTCGGCCTGGTCACCCTGTACGCCTGGGTCACGCGCGAGGACCGTTCGCCGCGCGCGGTCGGTTGGCCGATGCTGCTGCTGGCCGGCTACCTGCTGCTGGCCGTGGCCAGCTTCGGCTGGAGCGCCGTGCCCGGCATCTCGCTGCGCCGCTCGGTGCAACAGGTGCTGGTGGTGGCGGTAGTGCTGGTGCCGTTCCTGATCGTCAACGACGTGCAGAAAATGCTGCTGCGCGTCACCTGGGTGCTGGCGGCCGCCGTCGTGCTCAGCGTGCTGGTGATGCCGCTGGCCGGCGTGCCGGCCTTCGGCTACCGCGGCTTCTATGGCCAGAAAAACGCCATGGGACAGGTGGCGGTGATCAGTTTCTACTTCTTCATCTACGGCTTCCTGTGCGACCAGCGCACGCGCCAGCGCGTCGCCTACGCCTTCCTGCTGCTGGCGGCGGCCGGCCTGTGCGTGCTGAGCAAGTCGAAAACCTCGATGGCGCTGATGGCGCTGATGCCGCTGGGCGCGCTGTTCATTGTCGCCACCTCGCGCCTGAAGCTGGCGCTGGCGCGCATCGGCGTCGGCCTGGGCGCGGCGTTCGTGCTGGTCGGCCTGGTGTTCGCCGTGCTGATCATTCCGATCACGCTGGCCGACGTCTCCAATTTCCTGTTCCATGACACCACCTTCACCGGCCGCACCCGCATCTGGGCGTTCGCCGACTACTACATCGGCCGCGCGCCGTGGTTCGGTCACGGCTACGGCTCGTTCTGGGGCGTTGGCAGCGCCACCAAGGCGCTCAATGAGGGCTTCATCGGCGGCCTGCTGCAGGCGCACAACGGCTACCTCGACATCCTGCTGGAAAACGGCCGCGTCGGCCTGATCCTGCTGGTGACGCTGGTCCTGACGCTGGTGTGGGCGCTGTTCCGCCTGACTTGGGTGGACGGCAAGCTGGCCTTCCTGCTGGTGTCCAGCCTGATGTTCGTGCTGCTCAACAACACCATGGAATCGAGCCTGATGCGCGGCTATGTGCCGCTGTGGATGACCTTCCTGGTCTGCACCGGCGCCGCCAGCACGCTGCGCCTGCGGCGCCCGGCGGCGGCCGGGGCCAGTACCGCCGGCGACGTCGCCGGCATGGCGGGGCGGGGCGTGGTACATGGCTAAGCTGGCGCTGGGCCCGCTGTTGCAGAAGTTCAAACAATCCACCATCGCCCGCAACAGCTTTGTTTATACCGTCGACTTCAGCTTGCAGATCCTGGTCCAGGCCGCGTACCTGCTGCTGCTGTCGCGCGCGCTCGGGCCGGCCAACTTCGGCATTTTCGCCGGCCTGAGCGCCATTTCCATCATCGGCTCCACCTTTGTCGGCTGGGGCTGTGATCAGATCGTCATCAAGAACGTTGCCGCCGACCGCGGGTCGTTTGCCGCCAATTTCGGCAGCGGCCTGGTCAGCATCGGCCTCAGCTTCCCGCTGCTGCTGGCGCTCTGCTACGGCATTTCGGTGCTGATGACCGACACCCACAGCGTGTCGGCCACCACCATCGCCGCCATCATGGTGGCCGACCTGCTGTTCACCAAGCTGCTGTTCCTGTGCAAGGCCTGCTTCGCGGCGATCGAAAGCGCGCGGCCGCAGCTGGTGATCAACATCGTCGCCACGCTGGTCAAGCTGCTGGCGGCCGTGCTGGCGGTGCTGCTGCACAGCCACCTCAGCGCCGAGGAGTGGGGCTGGTGGTACTGCGGCAGCGCCGCCGTCAGCGCGCTGTTCGCGCTGGCCATGGTGGTCAGGCTGATCGCCTGGCCCAAGCTGTGCATCATGTGGAGCGAGTTCCGCGTCGGCATGCTGTTCTGCAGCGAGTTCGCCGCGCAGGCGGCGCTGCGCGACGCCGACAAGCCGATCATCGTCAGCGTGCTGGGACCGGAAATCGGCGGCTACTACGCGGTCGCGTTCCGCATTGTCGACGCCGCCAGCACGCCGGTGCGCGGCCTGTTGTACGCCACTTATACGCGCTACTTCCGCCACGCCGCCGGTGGCAGCCAGAAGGGCGTCGAGTTCGGCATGAGCGTGCTGCCGTACGCAGCCGGCTTCTCGGCCGTGGTGTCGCTGCTGTTGCTGATCTGCTCGGGGCTGATTCCGTGGCTGCTGGGACCGAAGTACGCGCCGGCCGTCAGCGTCATCCGCTGGATGGCGCTGTACCCGATGCTGTTCGCGCTGATGGGCGTGAGCGCCGACATCCTGCGCGCCATCGGCCTGCAGCGCACCCGCGTGCTGCTGATGGTGCTGGCGGTGCCGTTGCTGATGGCGGCGAGCTGGTTGTGCGCCGGCTGGGGCGGCGCTGACGCCGCTGCCGTCGGCCGCATCGTGGTGATGGCCGGCGTCGCCGGCGTTTCCTGGTGGCTGGTGGCGCGGCGCCGCCGCAAGCTGTGATTTGTTGTATTTGGGCATCATTTTTTTAACCGGGAGTCTAGTTTGTTTAAGTTCATCATTGCCGTTTTGATTGCGCTGATGCCGGCCGCCGGATTGCGCCGCGCGCTGTACCGCAGCGTGTTCTCGTACCAGATCGCCAGCAGCGCCCGCGTCGGCTGGCTGACCGTGATCCGCGTGCGCAGCTTCGCCATGGGCGAGGGCGCCCGCACCGGCCCGCTGAACCTGTTCTGGGGCCCGATCGAGGTCGACATCGGCGCCGGCGCCCGCATCGGCCGCCTCAACCGCTTCACCTGCGCCTGGCACGTGATGCAGGAGCGCTTCAAGTCGTGGAACTACACGCCGAAGCTGGTGCTGGGCAAGAATTCGCTGGTGCTCGACGAGCATTTCTTCGACATTTACGGCCTGGTGTCGATCGGCGACGGCAGCTGGATCGCCGGCCACGGCAGCCAGTTCTGGACCCACGGCCTGAGCGTCATGGAGCGCGATATTGTCATTGGTCAACGCAACTACATCGGCTCGGCGGTACGCTTTGCCCCGGGTAGCGGCCTCGGCGACGACAATATCGTCGGCCTCGGCTCGGTGATCTCGTCGCGCATCGCCTGCGACAACCACATCGTGGCCGGCTTCCCGGCCAAACCCATCCGTTCGGTGGCCGAGGACAAGGCCAACGGCAAGTACCGGTTCACCTTCGAGGACTGGAAAGACTAGCGTTTTACAAGGAAAATCGGCATGCGCTCTGTAACCATTTGTATAGCCAGTATCGGTCGAGAGTCGCTGTTGCAGACACTGCGCTCTCTGCAACAAAATGATCTTTCCACCGTAAACCTCGATATAATCATTGCTGACGACAGCGGCAAGGATGCCGTCGTTCAGTTGATTGCAGGTGAAAAGTGGTCACTTTCGATACAGGTCGTGACCGCCGGCGGCCGTAACGTGGCGCTGGCCCGCAACCGTTGCCTGGAGGCAGCGCGCGGCGATTACCTGGCTTTTATTGACGACGACGAACTGGCTGCGCCGGACTGGTTGGCAAACCTGGTCCGGCTGGCGGAGGAGCGCGGCGCGGATGCCGTGTTCGGTCCGGTCGACGCGATTTTTCCTGCGAACACACCTGAATGGATGCGACGCGCCGGGCCGTTCATCAAGCGGCCGGGCGCGCGCGGGGCGGCGGTGACGACGGGTTCCACCTGCAACGCGCTGGTGCGGCATGATTTCGTGCGGAAGCACGGCTTGCATTTCCGTGAACAGTTTGGCCGCAGCGGCGGCGAGGACACGGATTTCTTTGCACGCATGTCGGCGCTGGGCGCGCTGATGCTGGCCTCGGACGACGCCTTCCTGTCCGAGCATGTGCCGGCCGAGCGGCTGCGGCTGGCGGACCTGCGCCGCCGCTACACCCGCGGCGGCCAGACCTATGCCGGCATCATGCTGGAAGGGCGGGCGGCCGCTGCCAGGCTGCGCTTTTACGGCTCGGCACTGGTGCGGCTCGGCGTCAGCGCGCTGGTGGTGGCGGGCGGCATGCTGTTGAACCGGCGCGATGTGGCGATGCGCTATGGCTTCAAGGTGTGGTTGAACGTGGGGAAATTGCGTCATGGCTGTGGACTGCCGTTGTTTGATTACTATTAGGTATCTTTAACGCTCAACCTAGACGCATATCGCGTGATCGGAGTTCACCATGAAACGCTTCGCTGCACTGCTGCTACTGGCGGCCAGCTTTATCGCTGGCGCGTCGGCCCAGACGACCACCACCCCGACTGACGCAGTAGTGCCGGAATTCAAGCGCGGCATCAACCTGTCGCGCGTGTTCGGCTTCCCCTGCGCGTGGGCGCCACTAACACCTACCCGGTAGCGCCGTTCGCCGGCCCGCTGTCGCTGACCACCGTCAAGGACGCCGACCTGGTCAAACTACGCACCATGGGCTTCGATTTCGTCCGCCTGCCGGTCGACCCGGGCCCGTTCATCGTGGCCACCGGCACCCAGAAAACCGCGCTGTTCACCCAGCTCACCACTTTCATCAAACGCCTGCACGCGGCCGATCTCAAGGTCATGGTCGACGTTCACCCGGCCACCTACCAGTCCGACTGGAAGCCGGCCGACATCATCACCGACACCACCTTGCCGAAATTCGCCACCTACGGCGACTTCCTGGTGCAGCTGGCGCGCCTGCTGAAGGACATGCCTTACGACAAGATCGCGCTGGAAATCATGAACGAGCCGCAAGGCGTGTGCAAGCGCACCGACGGCGGCCCCGAGTGGAGCGTCACCCAGCGCCGTTTCTGGAGCAAGATCCGCGTCGCCGTGCCGAAGCTGCCGCTGGTGGTGACTGGCCCGTGCTGGTCGTCGGTCGACGGCATCATCAAACTGGAGCCGATCTACTTCGACGCCGCCACGCTGTATGACGTGCACTTCTACGATCCGCACGAGTTCACCCACCAGTCGCTGTCGTGGTCGGCCAACCCGATCAACCTGACTTCGGGCCTGAGCTATCCATACAACAGCGGCAACGCAGCCAAGACGCTGCTGTCGTCGGGCGTGTACCAGGCGGCGCAAGTGCCGAAGCTGGCGCCGACCACCGCGCTGCAAGCCGACCTCAACAACTTCCTGACGCGCTACTACACGGTCACCAAGCCGGACAAGGCGTACATCACCAAGCGTTTCGCCCTGGTCACCGCCTGGGCCACCAAGAACAAGGTGCCGGCCAAGAACATCATCGTTGGCGAGTTCGGCGCGGTGCGCTGGCTGCCGTCGATCGAGGACGGCAGCCGCGCGCGCTGGGTTGCCGACGTCAAGGACGTGGCCGAGGCCAGCGGCTTTGGCTGGGCGGTGTGGGACTATGACAAGGTATTCGGCCTGGTGCTGGACTACCCGACCCAGACCCTCGACACCCGCCTGGTCGAAGCGCTGGGCATGAAGGTGCCGGCGGCGGCGGCCACCACCACCACGACCTCGACCAAGAAGTAAAACGCCGTAAAAAAGTGCGCGCCGCCAACAATAACGGCGCGCACGACTGGATTTGGCTGGCTTTGCTGCGCTGCGACATGGTATATTCTGTTGTATTGAAGATAAAACCAGGAGAAGCCTTTGAGCCATGTCGCCGTCATCGCGTTGACGTACCGCCGTCCCGCCGGACTGAAAAAGCTGCTTGATTCGCTGGCCCGGCAGCGCGCCGGCGCCGAGCCGTTCAAGCTCACCGCGATCATCATCGACAACGACGCCGCCGGCTCCGGCGAGGCGGTCGCGCGCAGCTACCCGGCGCGCGACGATTTCGCCGTCCACTACCAGATCGAGCAGACCCAGGGCATCCCCTACGCCCGCAACGCCGGCCTCGACGCCGTGCCGGCCGACTGCGAATTCCTCTGCTTTATCGACGACGACGAGTTCGCGCCGGACGACTGGCTGGCCAACCTGCTGGCCACCCAGCGCGCCACCGGCGCCGAGTGCGTGCACGGCGCCGTCATCCCGGTCTATCCCGACAATGCGCCGCAATGGCTGGTGCGCAGCAAAGTGTTCGACAGCTGGAACTACCCCGACCGCGCGCCGCTGAAGGCGGCCGCCTCCAACAACGTCATGATCTCGACCGCTTTTGTGCGCCGCAGCGGACTGCGCTTCGAGGAGCGCATGCGCATGACCGGCGGCACCGACTACCTGTACTTCAAGCAGGCCGTGCGCCAGGGCCTGACCATCGTCTGGTCGGCCGGCGCGCCGGTCTACGAAGACATCCCGCGCAGCCGCATGACCTTGCGCTGGCTGGCGCAGCGCCAGTACCGCCTGGGCAATACCTTCACCGTCAGCGAGCGCATCGACGGCACCCGCCTGGGCCTGCTGCGCTGGGCGGCGATCGGCGTCGCCCGCGTCGGCCTCGGCATCGTGCTGCTGCCGGCCTTCCTGTTCTCGCCGCGCTACGCCATGCGCTCGGTGGTGCACCTGCTGCGCGGACTGGGCATCCTGGCCGGCGCCAGCGGCCATTCGCACCAGGAATACGCGCCGGCCAGCCTGGCCAAGGACCGCACCCAGGCCGCCAATTCCGCCAATGGCGCGGGCTGAGTCAAGCGGACGCGGCCCGCTTGCCGCGCTGTAATATAATCACAACGGTTGCTATCAAAATGTTATGATGCCGGCGACCGATTTTTTTAACGTTTCAACGCTCACCTTTTTCCTATGGAATTTGCACACCGGACCGCGCTTCAGATCAATATCTACCCGCTAGACTTGCCGCACCTGCGCGCCAGCCTGAGCAATCAGCTGAAGATGTGGGGCGCCCAGGTCGATGCCATCTCGATCACGCTGGACATCCGCCGCAGCAGCGCCGGCCGCTACCGCGGCGACCGCTACGACGAGTATCTGGGCGAAATGCGTACGCTGCTGGCGGCGCTGCGCGTCGAACACCCGACCCTGAGCGTGTCGGAAGTCGACTACAGCGACGCCGCCCGCGCCCAGGTGGCCGCGCGCTACTTCCGCGGCGGCGTGCTGCCCGACAAGGCCTGGGACGGCGGCCCGTTCTACTCGTATTTCTACGGCCTGTACGCGGCCGACGCCCGCTACATCTTCCACATCGACGGCGACATGCTGTTCGGCGGCGGCAGCCAGCGCTGGATCGAGGAAGCCATCGCCTACATGGAGCAGCATCCGGACACCTTGCTGATGGCGCCGCTGGCCGGCCCGCCGCATCCGGGCCAGGCCTCGGCCCAGCACCGCCTGCAGCTGGGCGGCATCGCCCGCGTGCTGCCGCACAGCTCGACCGCGCTGGAGTTCGACCACGTCAGCACCCGCGTGTTCTTCATGGACATGCAGCGCTTCGCCGAACGCGTCGGCGCGGTCGACCTGCAGCCGCTGAGCACCAGCCAGCGCCTCAAGGCCAAGCTGCTCGGCCATCCGCCGATCGCGCTGGAGGCCGAGAACCTGCTGTCGAGCACGATGCGCCGGCGCGGCCTGCACCGCGTCGACCTGCTGGGCGAGGGCGCCGGCATGTGGTCGCTGCACCCGCCGTTCCGTTCGCCGCAGTATTACCGCGACCTGCCGGCCATCATCGCCCGCATCGAGGCCGGCGACGTGCCGTCCGGCCAGCTGGGCGACCATAACCTGAACGACAGCATGATCGACTGGAGCTCGGCGCGCGCCCAGCAAACCTTCCAGAAGCGCATGCTGCGCCATTTCAAACACGTCGTCTCGCGCCGCTGAGATCTTACGAGAGCCCACCATGGAAGCAGTCGAGTCCCTGCGCATCGCAGGCTACACAGTGCACAGCACCACGCGCGAGGTGCTGGCCACGCATTTGCTGGAGCAGGTGGCCCACGGCCGCAAGCAGCTCCTGTTTTTTGCCAACACCAACTTCATCGTCAAGGGCCGTCCGCTGCTGGGCGCGCTCGGCAGCTCGCCGGTGTTGCTGGTCAATGACGGCGTCGGCATGGATATTGCTGCGCTGCTGGTGCAGCGCCACCGTTTCCCGCACAACCTGAACGGCACCGACTTCACGCCTTATCTGTTCCAGCGCGCGCCGCGTCCGCTCCGGGTGTTCCTGCTCGGCAGCGTCGCGCCGGTGCTGGCTGGCGCCGCGCGCCACCTGACCGACAAGCTGGGGCAGGTGGTGGTCGGCACCTGCGACGGCTTCGACGGCGTGCGCAACGAGGCGGCGCTGCTGGCCCAACTCGAGGCGGCGCGCCCCGACGTGGTGCTGGTGGCGATGGGCAACCCGCTGCAGGAACAATGGATTTTGCAGCACTACCAGCAGGTGCCCGCTGCGCTGTTCATGGGCATCGGCGCCCTGTTCGAGTTTTGGTCGGGCGGCAAATCGCGCGCGCCGGGCTGGGTCCAGTCGCTGCGGCTGGAATGGCTGTACCGCCTGAGCCTGGAACCGCGCCGCCTGCTGCGCCGATATACGTATGACATTGTGGTCTTTCTGGGCCATTGCCTGCGCTACCGCTAGGCGCTGGCTTTTCCTTGTTTTGTGTTTTTTGAGTCTTTGGAGCGTACATGAAAATTACCGTTATCGGCACCGGCTATGTGGGCCTGGTGACCGGCACCTGCCTGGCGGAAGTCGGCAATGAAGTGCTGTGCCTGGATCTGGATGCGAGCAAGATCGCCATCCTCAACGATGGCGGAATTCCTATCCATGAACCGGGCCTGCTGGAAATGGTCCGCCGCAACGTGGCCGCCGGCCGCCTGAAGTTCACCACCAACGTCGAAGAGAGCGTGGCCTTCGGCCAGGTGCAGTTCATCGCGGTCGGCACCCCGCCGGACGAGGACGGCTCGGCCGACCTGAAGTACGTGCTGGCCGCCGCCCGCAACATCGGCAAGCACATGACCGAATACAAGGTGGTGGTGGACAAGTCGACCGTGCCGGTCGGCACCGCCGACAAGGTGGCCGAGGTGCTGCGCGAAGAGCTGGCCGCGCGCGGCGCCGACACGCCGTTCGCCGTGGTGTCCAATCCGGAGTTCCTCAAGGAAGGCGCGGCGGTCGAGGACTTCATGCGCCCGGACCGCATCGTCATCGGCACCGAAGACCCGAAAGCGGTGGCGCTGATGCGCGAGCTGTATGCGCAGTTCAACCGCAACCACGACCGCATCGTGGTGATGGACCTGCGCTCGGCCGAGCTGACCAAGTACGCCGCCAACGCCATGCTGGCCACCCGCATCTCCTTCATGAACGAGCTGGCGGTGCTGGCCGACAAGCTGGGCGCCGACATCGAACAGGTGCGCCTGGGCATCGGCTCCGACCCGCGCATCGGCTTCCACTTCCTGTACCCGGGCTGCGGCTACGGCGGCTCGTGCTTCCCGAAAGACGTGCAGGCGCTGATCAAGACCGCCGCCGAGAACGATATCAAGCTCAAGGTGCTGACCTCGGTGGAAGACGCCAACGAGGCGCAGAAGCAAGTCCTGCTGAGCAAGATCACCGCCCGTTTCGGCAACGACCTGAAAGGCAAGCATTTCGCGCTGTGGGGCCTGGCCTTCAAGCCCAACACCGACGACATGCGCGCCGCCTCCAGCCGCGCGCTGATGGAAGGCCTGTGGGCGCTGGGCGCCACCGTCTCGGCCTACGATCCGGTGGCGATGCACGAGAGCCGCCGCATCTACGGCGACGAGCCGCGCCTGCGCTATGCCGACACCCAGATGGCGGCGCTGGACGGCGCCGACGCGCTGGTCATCGTCACCGAGTGGAAGGAGTTCCGCGTGCCGCAATTCGAGGAGATCAAGGCCAGGCTGAACACGCCGGTGATCTTCGACGGCCGCAATTTGTACGTGCCTGCGCAGGTGCGCAGCCACGGTCTGGAGTATTTCGCTATCGGCCGCCGCTAAGCCGCAACTGTAAAGGATACGACGATGAAAGCAATGATACTGGCCGCAGGCAAGGGCACCCGTGTGCGTCCGCTGACGTATGATCTGCCAAAACCGATGATCCCGATCCTGGGCAAGCCGGTGATGGCCTACATCATCGAGCACCTGGAAAAATACGGCGTCAAGGAGATCATGGTCAATGTCTCCTACCTGCACGAGAAAATCGAGGAATACTTCGGCGAGGGCCACCAGTACGACGTGCAGATCGGCTACTCGTTCGAGGGCTACACCAACGACGACGGCGAGGTCGTGCCGCAGCCGCTCGGTTCGGCCGGCGGCATGAAGAAGATCCAGGAGTTCGGCGGCTTCTTCGACGACACCACCATCGTGCTGTGCGGCGACGCCGTCATCAACCTGGACATCAAGTCGGCGCTGTTCGAGCACCGCCGCAAGGGCGCCAAGGCGTCGATCATCTGCCGCGAAGTGCCGCGCGATAAGGTCAGCAGCTACGGCGTGGTGGTCAGCGACAAGGACGGCCGCATCACCGCCTTCCAGGAAAAGCCGAGCGTGGAAGAGGCGCTGTCGAACTTCGTCAGCACCGGCATCTACATCTTCGAGCCGGAAATCCTCGACATGATCCCGAGCGGCAAGATGTTCGACATCGGCTCCGACCTGTTCCCGATGCTGGTGGAAAAAGGCGTGCCGTTCTACGCCCAGAACCGCAGCTTCAGCTGGATCGACATCGGCAGCGTCAAGGACTACTGGGAAGTGTCGCAAAGCGTGATGATGGGCGAAGTGGCCCACATGGACGTGCCGGGCATCCAGCTGGCCGATGGCATCTGGTCCGGCCTCAACACCAGCATCGACTGGGAAGGCACGACCATCGAAGGCCCGGTCTACATCGGCTCCGGCTGCAAGATCGAGGCCGGCTCGACCATCATCGGCCCGACCTGGATCGGCCACGGCAGCCATATCTGCGCTGGCGCAACGGTGGTGCGCAGTGTATTGTTCGAATACACCCGCGTGCTACATAATGTCAGCCTGGAAGAGATGATTGTCTTCAAGGACTACAGTGTCAACCGCGCCGGCGAGATGAAACACGTCTCGGAATACACGGAAAACGAGTGGAGCAACGCGCGCGACCGCCGCGCCCGCCGCCGTACAGCAGCGGAGGCGCAGCCGGACGCGGCATAACTAGGGATTGTTTTCGATGACAATTTACCCGGTAATCCTGTCGGGCGGGGCCGGCACTCGCCTGTGGCCGCTGTCGCGCGCGGTGCTGCCCAAGCAGCTGTTGCCGCTGGTATCGGACCGCAGCATGCTGCAGGAAACCGTGCTGCGCGTGGCCGATATGCCGGGCATGATGGCGCCGCTGGTGGTGTGCGGCAACGATCACCGCTTCATGGTGGCTGAACAGCTGCGGGAAATCGGCCAGCAGCCGCTGGGTATTTTGCTTGAATCGGTCGGCCGCAACACCGCGCCGGCGGTGGCCGCCGCCGCCCACTTCGTGGCGGCGCTGGACCCGGAGGCGGTACTGCTGGTGCTGCCGGCCGACCACGTCATCCAGGACAAGGCCGCCTTCCAGGCGGCCGTGCTGCGCGCGCTGCCGCCAGTCGGGCAGGGCGCGCTGGCCACGTTTGGCATCGTGCCGACCGCGCCGGAAACCGGCTACGGCTACATCCGCTGTGGCGACGCCATCGCCGGCGCCGCCGGCTGCTTCCAGGTCGCGCGCTTTGTCGAAAAGCCCGAGCTGGCGCGCGCCGCGGAATTCGTCGCCAGCGGCGACTACTTCTGGAACAGCGGCATGTTCCTGCTGGGCGCGCAAACCTATCTGAACGAACTGCGGCAATTCCAGCCGGCCATGGCCGACGCGGTCGAGGCCGCCGTGCGGCAGGCTTATCGCGACCTTGATTTCTGCCGCCTGGACGAACGGCATTTTGCCGCCAGCCCGGCCGATTCGATCGACTACGCGGTGATGGAACACACCCGCCACGCCGTGGTGGTGCCGGCCGACATCGGCTGGAGCGACGTCGGCTCGTGGTCGGCGCTGCACGACGTGCTGCCGGCCGATGACAACGGCAACGTCAGCCGCGGCGACGTCTATTTCGACGGCGTCAGCAATTCGCTGGTGCGCGCGGAAAGCGCCATGGTGGCGCTGGTCGGCGTGTCCGACCTGGTGGTGGTGCAGACCGCCGACGCCGTGCTGGTGGCGCACCGCGACCAGGTGCAGCGCGTCAAGCAGCTGGTCGACCACCTGAAGGCCGGCGGCCGCACCGAGCATATGCATCATCCCAAGGTCTACCGGCCATGGGGCAGTTACGAGGGCATCGACCTCGGCGAGCGCTACCAGGTCAAGCGCATCACCGTCAACCCGGGCGGCAAGCTGTCGCTGCAGATGCACCATCACCGCGCCGAGCACTGGGTGGTGGTGCGCGGCACCGCGCGCGTCACCTGCGGCGACAAGGTCACCTTGCTGACCGAGAACGAATCGGTCTACATCCCGATCGGCGTCAATCACCGGCTGGAAAATCCCGGCAAGCTGCCGCTGCACCTGATCGAAGTACAGTCCGGCAGCTATCTGGGCGAGGACGACATCGTGCGCTTCGAGGATGTCTACCAGCGCAGCTGAGCGCCGTCGCGGCGCGGCCCGCCGGCGCCAGCGCGGCGCGGTTTTGCTGCTGATGCTGCTGGTGATGATGCTGGGCGCCTCTGCCTTGCTGATGTCGCTGGCGGCCACGCCCTCGCGGCAGCGCGAACAGCGCACGCTGCAGGCCATGGCCGACGCCCGCGAGGCGCTGATCGGCTTTGCGCTGCGCAACGGCCGCCTGCCGCGTCCGGCCACGTCGGCCGACGGCGACGAACGCAGCGCCGAATGCCTGAACGACACCGACTGCACGGGCTTCCTGCCGTGGCGTTCGCTCGGCCTGGCGCCCGGCGATGGCTGGGACCACCTGCTGCGCTACAGCGTGACGCCGGCGTTTGCCCGCGTGCCGCTGGACCTCGACAGCGCGCTGCCGACCAAGCAGGTGGCCGGCGGTGCCGCGCAGCCGCCGGCGCCGGCCGTGATCCTGTCGACCGGCGCGCGCAATTACGGCGTCAGCCTGCTGGGCATCCCGCAGGCCAACGAAGCCGTCTCCTCCGCCGAGGAAGCGGCCAACGCGGTCGCCAGCGTGCGTTTCATCCGCCGCCCGGCCGGCAACGATGTGCTGGACAATCAGGCGTTCGACGATCTGGTCGACGTGGTGCCGCTGCGCCAGCTGCGCCAGCGCATGGCGGCGGTGGCCGTGCGTCGCTAGCATGTTGCATCGTCACAACGAGTTCGTCCTGGACAACAAAAATTTTTGGCTGGCGGGAAAACTCGCCATGTGTCACAGTTTTTGCCTATCAGAGGGAAAAATCGGATAGTTAGTTTCCCTTGGGAAATTTAAATTTCACTATCTAAAAATAATTGTCGTTCAGTAACTTTAAATTAAAAAATAGTAAGCATGGGCAGTAGCAATATGCTATGATCTTCATCAAGTTGTTTAATAACGCCAAAAACAGCGCCAAGCGCTGTATTTTCTAGGGATTCTTTATGAAGATTAAGTTCCAAGTAGCAATGGCTGCTTTTGCCGCCGCCACGATGTTCGCTCCACTGGCCGCCAAAGCTGCCGACGTCAGCCACACCGTGCAAACCGTCGACCTGTCGGAAGGTTCGAAAGACTACGGCGCCTCGTTCGGCCGCAACAACAAGAACAACACCTTTACCGATCTGTACACCTTCACCGTTGGCGGTGGCGAATTCAGCGCGCTGACCTCGTCGATCTCGACCACCCCTGGCCCGGACGTGCTGGCACTGACCGGCTTCTGGCTGACCCAGGGCACCAGCGTGGTTGCCACCGGCTCGCAGAAACAAAACGGTTCGACCGACCTCTGGTCGATCGACCTGACCACCCTGGGTTCGGGCACCTACACGCTGCACGTCAAAGGCACCGTGCTGACCAACCTGGCCGCCAGCTACTCGGGCAACCTGAACCTGGTCGCCGTGCCAGAGCCGGAAACCTATGCCATGCTGCTGGGCGGCCTGGGCCTGATCGGCTTCGCCGCACGCCGCAAAAAACAAGCGGCCTGATGGCCCGCCAGCGCGCTGCTGCCCTGGCGGCGGCCGCTGGGTCGCATAGTCGAAGCAGACTATAATGAAAGGAAGCCTGAGGGCTTCCTTTTTATTTTCTGTCGAGGCGCATATTTGAAACCGATCACTTTGTTATCGGCCCTGGCCTGGGCCCTGGCCGCCGCCACCGGCGCCGCGCACGCCGACGGCCTGACGTCATCGCAGCTGGGCCTGGTCGTCAATGACGACGAGCCGAACAGCGTCGCCATCGCCGAGCTGTACCGGGTGGCGCACGAGATTCCTGCGAAAAACATCGCCCACGTCCGCATCCCCAACAAGCCGCACCGGCTCACGCCGGCCGCCTTCGAGGAACTGAAAAAGACATCGACCGCCAGTTGCCGGCCGAGGTGCGCGCCACGCTGATGGTCTGGACCGCGCCGTATGCGGTCGAATGCAACGCCATCACCGCCGCCTACACCAATGGCTACGACGCCGCCCAGTGCCTCAAGCCCTGCGGTCCCGGCAAGGAAAGCCCGTACTTCGACAAGGCCGCCAGCGGCCATCCGCTGCCGGGCAATGGCGGCCGCCTGAGCATGCTGCTGCCGACCGAATCGGTGGAGCAGGCCAGGGCGCTGATCGAGCGCGGCGCCACCCGCTTCATGACCTTGCCGCGCGCCTCGGCCTATTTCCTCACCACCAGCGACCCGGCGCGCAACTCGCGCGCGCAATTTTTCCCGCCGACCAGCAAGCTGACGCCGAAGAACCTGACCATCCGCAGCATGAAAATGGATGCGCTGGACGGCATCGACGACATCATGATCTACCAGACCGGCCTGGCGCGCGTGCCCAAGCTGGACACGCTGCGCTTCCTGCCCGGCGCGCTGGCCGACCACCTGACCTCCAGCGGCGGCGCCTTGCTGGACGACCAGCAGATGAGCAGCCTGCGCTGGCTGGAGGCGGGCGCCACCGCCAGCTACGGCGCCGTCAGCGAGCCGTGCAACTACTGGCAGAAATTCCCTAATCCCATCCTGCTGCTGAAGAACTACGTCAACGGCAACACCGCGCTGGAAGCGTACTGGAGCAGCGTGGCCTGGCCGGCGCAGGGCGTGTTCATCGGCGACCCGCTGGCGGCGCCGTACCGCAAGTCCGGGCGCGATTGATCCATTCGGATCAAGGCGGCGTCATGATGTCGTCATGTACAGTCCCTAATATGATGCAAATTGCAAGACTTATAAACAATCTGTTCATCATCGGGGCTGTTCATGAAGAAAACTCTACCTCCACCGGCGCGCACCGTCCTCGCCGTAGCACTGCTGGGCGCGCTCTCGGCGTCGGCCCTGGCCGCCGCGCCGGTTGTCATCAGCCAGGTCTACGGCGGCGGCGGCAACTCGGGCGCTAACTACAAGGCCGACTTCGTCGAGTTGTTCAACCGCAGCGACGCGCCCGTCAGTCTGGCCGGCTGGAGCGTGCAATACGGCAGCTCCGGCGGCAGCACCGGCAAGTCACCAACCTGAACAACCTGGTGCTGCAACCGGGCCAGTACTACCTGGTGCAGCAGGCCACCGGCGCCGGCGGCAGCACCGACTTGCCAGCGCCGGACGCCACCGGCGCCATCGCCATGAGCGCCAGCGCCGGCAAGGTGGCGCTGGTCAGCAGCAGCACCGCGCTGAGCGGCGCGGCGCCGGCGGCCGGCAGCTTTGTCGACCTGGTCGGCTTTGGCGGCGCCAACTACGCCGAAGGCGCGCCGACCGCCACGCTGAGCAACACCAGCGCCGCGCTGCGCGCCGGCGCCGGCTGCACCGACACCGACAACAACAGCGGCGACTTCGCCACCGGCGCGCCGGCCCCGCGCAACAGCGCCAGCCCGCGCAACCAGTGCGGCGTGCCGCAACAGCCGCCGATCGTCGCCACCTGCCCGGCCAATCTGGCGCTGGCCTTCGGCGTTAACGGCGGCGCCGAACTCAGCGCCACCGACGCCGACGGCACGGTCAATAGCGCGCTCATCACCTCGGCCGCCGTGCCCGGCATCAGCCTGGCCAACTTCGTCGCCGCCAGCGGCGCCGGCGGCACCGCCAGCGCCAATCTGAATGTTGCCGCCAGCGTGCAGGCCGGCACCTATCCGGTGGTGGTCAAGTTCGGCAACGACCAGGCGCAGGAGGCAAGCTGCACGATCAGCGTCCATGTCAGCGCGCCGGCCGCGCTCAGCCACACGATCCCGCAAATCCAGGGCGAGGGCGACAGCAGCCCTTACGCCAACACCATCCAGACCACCGAGGGCGTGGTGACCGCCAAGGTCGGCTCTGGCTTCTTCATCCAGGACGAGAACGGCGACGGCAACCCGCTGACCTCGGACGGCCTGTTCGTCTACACCACCGCCGCCAACATCGGCACGGTGCAGGTCAACGACAAGATCCGCATCACCGGCACCGTCAGCGAATACACGCCGAGCGGCGCCAGCCGTTCATACACCGAGCTGACCAACGTGACCGCCATCACCAAGCTGGGCGCCGGCAGCATCACGCCCAGCAATGTGCAGCTGCCGCACGCCAACCTCGGCCAGGTGGAAGGCATGCTGGTGCGCTTCACCAGTCCGCTCACGGTGTCGCAGCTGGAATACCTTGGCGCGCGCGGCGAGGTGACGCTGTCGTCGGGCCGGCTGGAGATCGCCTCCAACCGCTACCGTCCGCGCAGCGCCGAGGCCATCGCGCAGGCGGCCGCCAACCAGCGCAACCAGATCATCCTCGACGACGGCATCTTCGTCACGCCAACCACCATTCCCTACCTTGGCGAGGACGGCTCGCTGCGCGCCGGCGATAGCGTGCACAACCTGACCGGCGTGATCGACTTCGGCGCCAAGGGCGGTGGCGGCGCGGCCTTCAAGCTGCAGCCGACCGAAGCGCCGCAGTTCTCGCAAGACCATCCGCGCGAGGCGCCGCCGGCGCTGGCGGCCGGCAACGTCAAGGTCGCCAGCGCCAATGTGCTGAACTACTTCACCACCTTCACCAACGGCACCGACGTCAACGGCAACAGCAATGTCGGCTGCACGCTCGGCAGCAGCGTGTCGAAGTCGAACTGCCGCGGCGCCGACAACCTCAACGAGTTCCAGCGCCAGAGCGCCAAGATCGTCGGCGAGCTGAAGGCGATCGACGCCGATGTCTACGGCCTGATGGAAATCCAGAACAGCGGCGAAGCCACGGTCGGCTATCTGGTCGACGCGCTCAACGAGGCGATCGCGCCGGGCACCGGCTTCAAGACCTATGCCGTGGTGCCGAAGCCGGCCGCCACCGGCACCGACGCCATCCGCGTGGCGATGATCTACAAGCCGTCCAGGCTGACGCTGGTGGGCAATGCGCTGTCCGACGCCGACGCCATCAACAACCGTCCGCCGATGGCGCAAACCTTCAAGGCCGCCAACGGCGCCAGGTTCTCGGTGGTGGTCAACCACCTGAAGTCGAAGGGCAGCTGTCCGAGCGGCAGCGGCGCCGACGCCGACCAGAACGATAGCCAGAGCTGCTGGAACGCCACCCGCGTGCAGCAGGCGCAGCGCCTGGTCAACAGCTTTGTGCCGCAAGTGGTGGCGGCCGCCGGCGACGCCCGCGTGCTGCTGATCGGCGACTTCAATGCCTACGGCCAGGAAGACCCGATCGCCGCCATCACCGCCAGCGGCTACGTCAACCAGCTGGAGCGCTTCGTGCGCGGCGCCGGCCAGCTGCCGTACTCGTATGTGTTCAACGGCGAAGCAGGCTACCTCGACCACGCGCTGGCCAGCGCCGCGCTGAACCCGCAGGTGGCGGATGCGGCCGAATGGCACAACAACGCCGACGAGCCGACCGTGCTGGACTACAACACCGACGGCAAGCCGGAAGACAAGTACACCAGCGCGCCGTACCGCGCCTCGGACCACGATCCGGTGGTAATCAGCCTCAAGCTGCAAGCGGCCGTCACCGACGTCAGCGCCAGCGTGCGCAGCACCGCCAGCGCGCTGGTGTACAACCGCGCCAGCGCCCGGTGGAGCGGCAGCGTCACGCTGACCAACACCGGCAGCGCGCCGCTGAGCGGCCCGTTCCAGTTGCAGTTCGACGGCCTCAACGCCGGCGCCACGCTGGCCGGCGCCAGCGGCACGCACGACGGCGCGCCTTACCTGAGTGCTAACCAGGCCACGCTGGCGCCGGGCGCCAGCATCACCGTGCCGACCAGCTTCAGCAAGACCGGTGGCGGCGGCGTGACCTACTCGGCCATCAAAATCTACAGCGGCAATTTCTAACTTTAAGAAAGCACACCACCATGTTTACTCTGCATAACTTCCGTCGCGCCGTGATGGCGCTGTTGCTGGCGGCCTGCACCGGCCTGGCCGCCGCCGGCACCCTCACCGTCGAACTCGACACCACCGGCTACGGCAGCAGCGGCTGGATCGATATCTCGCTGAACAATATGCCGACCGGCGCGGTCACTAGCTACGCCGACCTGAACCACTTTGTCAATTTCGGCAGCAGCGACGGCGCCGAGCTGTCCAATGTGACCGGCTCGCTGGCCGGCGGCTACCGCATCGAGAACGTCTACGGCGGCTACAACGACCTGTTCCACGCGGTCGATTTCGGCAACGGCAAGATCAGCTTCAGCGTCAGCTTCAGCGGCGACGCCGATCCGACCGGCCTGTACGGCTCGATGCTGGCGGTGGCGCTGTACGGCCCGGACAAGACCACGCTGCTGGGCGACAGCAGCAGCATCGACGGCAGCCTGCTGCACATCAACTGGACGCCGTCGCTGACCGCGGGCGGGCAGGGCAGCGTCAGCGCCGAGGTGCTCGCGTCCGGCGTGACGGTTACCGCCGTGCCGGAAGCGCAAACCTGGGCCATGCTGCTGGGCGGGCTGGCGCTGCTGGGCCTGGTTCGCAGCCGCCGCCGCGCCGCCTGATTTATATCGCGGGCCTCTGAATCCGCGATGGAAATCATATTAGTAAAGGCCTGGGCCTTGATGCATAGTGTTTCCTTTACAAGGAAACGCTATGCGCGCAGCCCACATCCTCGTCATTGAAAGCACGCCCGCGATCCAGGAGCTGATAGCGCTCAACCTGGGCATGGCGGGCCACCGGATCAGCCGCGCGGCCGACGCCGAAAGCGCCTTGCTGATGCTGGAAGACCAGCTGCCCGATCTGTTGCTGCTCGACTGGAACCTGCCTGGCCAGTCCGGCCTGTCGCTGGTGCGCTGGCTGCGCGCGCAGGCGCGCACACGCGGCTTGCCGCTGATGATGGTGACCGCCCGCTGCGGCGAGCCGGACAAGGTGATGGCGCTCGAAAGCGGCGCCGACGATTACATGACCAAGCCGTTCAGCCCGCGCGAGATGGTGGCGCGCGTGCACAGCCTGCTGCGCCGCGCGCAGGCGGCCGCAGGCGCCGACGCGCCGCTGCAACTGGCCGGCCTGCGGCTCGATCCGTGCACCCAGCGCGTCACCGCCGGCGCGCGCGAGGTGGCGCTGGGCCGGGTCGAGTTCCGGCTGCTGAATTTCCTCATGAGCCACCCGGAGCGCGTGCACAGCCGCGCCCAGCTGCTCGACCAGGTATGGGGCCACGCCGCCTACCTCGACGAACGCACCGTCGACACCCACGTCGGCCGGCTGCGCAGCGCCTTGCAGCCGAGCGGCTGCCAGCGCCGCATCGAGACCGTGCGCGGCAGCGGCTACCGCTTTGTCGCGGCGCCGCTGTGAGCGTGGAACAGCTGGTCATTCTGAGCGCGCTGGAGCAGGAATACCTGCTGCACGCCATCGAGGCCGCGCTGCCGGTGCAGGACGCGCGCCAGTTCTTCCTGTGGACCCAGGGGCCGTTGCAGGCGCTGCTGCCGCACCAGGTCATGCTGGCTTTGCAGTTCGGCGCGCAGGACGAGTTGCAGCATGTCGAATGCCTGCACAGCGGCGTGCTGGACGCCGCGCTGCGCGAGCGCCTGAGCAATCGCGACGATGGCCTGGCGCTGCGCCTGGCCCGGCATGGCCGGCGCGGCGGCCGCTTGCCGGCCATGCTCGACGCCGGTCCCGGCGCCGACCCGTCCAAGGGCAGTCCCGGCCTGGCGCCGTTCCACGGCGAGCTGCGCGAGCTGGGACTGGAAAACATGCTGCTGCATGGCAGCGAGCGCCTGCCGGGCGGCGCGACTTTCTTCGTATTGTTCGGCCTGCCGCACCGGCCGCGCGCGCGGCACGCTTACTTCCTGCAATTGCTGCTGCCGTATCTGCACCTCAGCCTGCAACGTGTCGGCGGCCAGCAGGCGCGTGCCGCGGTGCGTGCGCTGGCGCGGCCGGTCAGCGCGCGCGAAGCGGAGATATTGCACTGGGTGCGCGAAGGCAAGAGCAATGATGAGATCGGACTGATACTTGGCATCAGCGGGCTGACGGTGAAAAATCACCTGCAGCGGCTGTATCGTTTGCTGGCGGTGTCGAACCGGGCGCAGGCGATCGCGCGGGGGATGGCGTTGCAGTTGTTTGATCGGCCGCCACAGCTGCTGGCGCGCGCGGCCTGAGACGTCGTTCCCGCGCATGCGGGAACCCATGCCGAGCGCGCGCCGCGCGCTCGATGGATTCCCGCCGGCGCGGGACCGGCGCGACCGCCTAGCGCTGGCTCACGCGCACGGCGCTACGATCCGGCTTCTGCACCTGCGGAATCGGATTATTGGTCTCCACCAGCAAGGCCGTGGTGGCGCCGACGCCGCCGTTCGGGTCCAGCAGCTGGATGCCGCCGTAGTAGCGCTGGCCGCTGGCCAGGCCCGACCAGCTGGCGCTGACCGACGCCGTGCTGGCCAGATACACCTGGCTCGGCACCGCCGCCCGCAGATTGCCCACCGTTTCGCCGCGCACCGCCACCGCCGACGACAGGCGGAACGTGGTGGGCGCGCCGTTCAGCGTTTTCCAGCCGACCACGCACACGGTGTAGCCGCCGGCCGCCGGCGATTTCAGCACGATGGCTTCGTTGGAGCCGCCGGTGCCGCTGTAATCGACCAGCTGGCCGGCCGCGTTCAGCACCACCATGTCGAGGTCGTCGCTGGCGCCGTGCCCGGTGTCGGCGTTGAACAGCTCGAAGGCGGCCACCACCGTGTTGGCCGGCACCGTCACCGCGATCTTGGTGGCGCCGACGTTGTTGGCGTTGCACGCGGCAGCCACTTCGTCCGGATTGTCGACCGAGACGGTGGCCTGCGCCACCGACTGCGGCGCGCCCTTGGTGACAGCCTTGAAGCCGCCGGTGCTGGCGTTCATGCGGCCCGAGAAGCCGGTGCCGACGCTGATCGCCATGCTGCCGGTCGGCCGCACGCTCGACAGCAGCGCCGGCGCGCTGACCGGTTTGCCGCTGCGCGCGGTGACCGGGATGCGCACGATGTGGCTGCCGTCGGTCCAGGTCAGGGCGCCGTACTGCCAGACGTCGTTCGGCGCGGTCGAGCGCGTCAGCTTGACGGTGAAGCTGGCGCTCTGGCCTGGGTTGAGCGTCAGCGCGGCCGGCGTCACCACCGTGGTGTAGCCCGGCACCGACGCCTGCGCCGTGTAGGTGGACCGCGGCGCTGCCCACATTGGTCACGGTGCGGGTGACGGTGGCGTTGCCCAGCACGTTGGACAGCGTGATCGACGGCAGGTTCAGGTTGTACGCGACCAGCGTGCCGCTGCCGCACTGGCTGCTGACGCCGTTGCCGCACAGGTATTTGCGGTAGTCGGCCGGCGCCACGTCGTACACCAGCCCCGGCGCGATGGCGCCGCCCGGATTGCTGGCGGCGTTGCCGTAGGCGGTCAGGCCGCCGCGCGGGTTGATGTGGCCGGCGCCCTGCGACCACGGCAGCACGCCCGCCGACAGGCCCGGCTGGGCGTCGGGGAAGGTCTGCGTGGCCGAGGTCATCAGCGCCGACTTGATCGCTGCCGGCGACCAGGCCGGATGCGCCTGGCGCAGCAGCGCGGCCACGCCGGCCACGTGCGGCGCCGCCATCGAGGTGCCGCTGTACAGCGACCAGGCGTTCGGCACCGGCGTCAGCGTGCCGGTGTTCAGGTTGTCCTGCTGGGCCGGGCTCAGTTCCGGCGACACGGCGGCCAGGATGTCGACGCCGGGGGCGGACAGGTCCGGTTTCAGCAGGTTGCCGTCATACGCGTTCGGGCCGCGCGACGAGAAGCCGGCGATGATCGGGCCGACGCCTTTCTGCTCGAAGAAGTGGCTCAGGCTGGCCCTGGCGCCGCTCGCTTGCGCATAGGCCTTGATGGCGGCGCCGTCGGCGGCGGAAACGTGCACCGTCGGCACCGAGTGCAGCTCGGCCACCAGGCCGCTGCCGTTGTCGACCAGCACCATGCCGACGCCCTCAGCCTGCTTCACGGCCAGGCTCTTGTCGACGCGGTCGTTGGTGCCGCGCACGCAGGTGACGATCTTGCCGCGCACTTTTTCCGGATCGAGTACCGGCGCGCCGTTCCAGTTGGCGCTGTAGCACAGGCGCGCGGCGGCGGCGTTGGCGCCCGGCAGCGCGGCGTCCTCGGAGCGGATGACCGGGGTGGTGGCCGGCAGCGTCTTGCTGCTCAGCGAGGCGCCGGTGTAACTGGCGCCGTTGCCCAGGCCGATGGTGGCGACGCGGAACTGGTCGTGCGCGGCCGCCGCCACCGTGGTCAGCCATGGACCGACGTGGTTGACCGCCTGCGCCGGACCGTCGTTGCCGCCCGAGGCGGAGACGAACACGCCGGCCGCCGTGGCGTTGAGGAAGGCCAGTTCGACCGCGTTGCTGGCGCTGTCGCCGCCGCTGATCGAGTAGTTCAGCACGTGCACGCCGTCGAGCACGGCGCGCTCGATGGCGGCCACGCTGTCCTGTTCCCAGCAGCTGTTCTTGCCCGGCGTGGTGCCGTCGACGTAGGTCCAGCACACCTTGTACATGGCGACGCGGGCGCGCGGCGCCGCGCCCGACACCGCGCCCATGGCCATGCCGTCCATGGTGGCCGCCACGCCGTAGTTGCCGGCCGCCGTGCTGGAGGTGTGGGTGCCGTGGCCGCCCTTGCCGAGCGTGCCGCCGATGGAGTCGCGCGGCGAGACGAACTCGGTCCAGTGCTGCGGATTGCCCGAGCGGACGAAGCCGTCGCGGAAGTAGCGCGCGCCGATCAGCTTGTTGTTGCAGCTGGCGCTGGTGAACGCCTCGCCGGTCTGGCACACGCCGTTCCAGCTCTGCGGCGCGCTGTAGGCCAGCGCGCCGCTGTTGTCGAAGGTCGGCAGGCCGTTGCTGTCGACGCGGTCGGCGTAGGCCGGATTCTCCGGCCAGATGCCGCCGTCGATGACGCCGATGATGACGTCCTCGCCGGCCTTGTCGCGCCCGCCCGCCTGCGCCCACAAGCCGCCGGGGCCGTCCAGGCCGAGGAAGGTCGGGGTGTAGCTGGTGTCGAGGTGGCGCTCGGCGTTGGCGTGGATCGCGGCGACGGCGCCGCTCGCTTGCAGCGTGCGCACCTCGGCGTCGGTCAGGCGCGCCGAAAAGCCGTTCAGCACCACCTTGTACTCGTATTCGATGTCGGCGGCCGGCACCAGGGCCTTGACGGCGTCCTGCTTCTGGCCGAGGTAATCGGTGTACAGCTGCAGGGTGGCGCTGGCCGGGTCGATGCGCTGGCCGGCCGGCGGCTGCGTGGCGGCCAGGCCGGCGACGCCGCCGGTATAGGTGGCGGCCGGCTTGTCGGCCAGCTGGACCAGGTAGGAGCGGCGTTCCTCGTCGGCGTGGGCGGCCAGCGTCAGGGCGCTGGACAGCAGCAGAATGGCGGCGGGTACTGGGCGTAATTTCATCAGGGATCTCCTCGGGTATCAGGCGCGGCGGCGGCGGCTGGCGACCAGCAGCAGCATGCCGCTGCCCAGCATCAGCCAGGTCGATGGTTCAGGGACGGCGGTGGTCACCAGCGTCAGGTTGTCCAGCGCGAACTGGGCGCGGTCGCTGTTGAAGCCGCTGCAGCTGCCGGCGCTGTTGCAGGCCAGGCCGAACACATACAGTTCGGTGAACTGGTCGGCGGCGAAGGCGGCCGAGGTGCTGAGGTCGCTGAAGGCGTAGCCGTCGGCGCCGGGTGCGCCAAAGGTGTAGGTTTGCAGCACCGAGCTGCCGTCGGCGTGCACGCCCATCAGCCGCACCGCGCCGACGATCGGGTTGTAGGCGTCGGCATAGGCGCCGAGGAAGCTGGCGCTGAACGAGCGCACGCTGAAGCTGTTGCCGCTGAAGGTGCTGAAGTACAGCGCGGCGTCGTTGACCACCGCCACATAGCTGCTGCCATTGGCGGTGCACTGCAACTGGCCGCATTGCTCGAAGGCCCAGTTGCTGTCGACCACCTCGGCCACGTAGTCGCCCGGTTGCGCCACCGGCGAGTTGGAAAACGCCTCGAAGTAGATGTCGTGGCCGAGGTCCCAGGCCTCGCCGTTGTACAGCGGCCCGTTGGGTAGATTTTCAAACGTCAGCGTCAGGTCGGTGGTGGCGGCCGAGGCGCCGGGCACGGCGGCCAGCATCATCAGGCTCAGTAACAGGGCATGCAAGACACGTTTCATGGGTGTTTCCTTCTCAGCAGGTAGATGAAAACTGCGGTGGCGGTGCGGCAGGGTACAGACGAGATTGCTGTAAGAAAGTATAGGCTTTCCATTAATTTTGTGGCATTCGTGACAACGTATTAAATTTGTTTATTCGCATATGAAAGTTAAGTTTATTCTGTTGCAAGAATGAAAAACTATGCCGCCGAGCATGAGTGAAATTGTTCAAAAAAAGCCACACACGTGAAACGCATCAAATCAGGAATAAAAGATTGTCGTACCGGCAAACCGCGTGGTAGCCTCTGGCTTTGAGCCGCCGCTTTTAGTTGAGGAGTTGCAGGGATGGATGGGGTTAAACAACACCGTGGATTCACGCTGCTGGAACTGCTGGTCGTCATCGTCATCATCGGTTTGCTGGCCGCTTACGTGGGCCCCAAATACTTCTCGCAACTGGGCAAGTCGGAAGTCACGATTGCCAGGGCGCAGATCGACGCGTTCGAAAAATCGCTGGACACCTTCCGCCTCGACGTCGGCCGCTATCCCACCACCGAAGAGGGCCTGAATGCGCTGCTGGCCGCGCCGGCCGCCGCCGCCGCCAAATGGAACGGTCCCTATCTGAAAAAAGGCGTGCCGCCGGATCCGTGGGGCCACGCCTACCAGTACAAGGCGCCTGGCGCCAGGGCTGAGTACGAGATCACCTCGCTGGGCCGCGACGGCCAGCCCGGCGGCAGCGGCGAAGACGCCGACCTCACTTCGCAGTAACCGTCCCCGCCATGCAGTTCGACGTGCGCACCCTGTCGGCCGAGATGGTCATCTCGCAGCTGCGGATCGATGGCCGCGACGAGGCCGACGCGCGCCGCCAGGTCGAGGCGCGCGGCCTGTTCGTCAGCGCCATCACGCCGGTGCGCGCCGGGCTGCCGGGACGCGGCGGCAAGCGCCGCGCGCTGTCCCTGGTGCTGTTCAGCCAGGAGCTGCTGGCGCTGCTGACGGCCGGCCTGGGCATCGTCGAAGGGCTGGAAGCCCTGCTGGAGAAGGAGGCCAGCCCGGCCACGCGCGGCGTGCTGGAACGGCTGCTGGCCGGCCTGCGCGAGGGCCAGCGCTTTTCCGCCGTGCTGGCCGGGCAGCCGGACTTGTTCCCGCCGCTGTATGTCGGCATCGTCAAGGCGGCCGAGGGCACGTCCGACCTGCCGCGCGCGCTGGCGCGCTTTATCGACTACCAGCAGCGCATCGACGCGGTGCGCGCCAGGCTGGTGTCGGCGGCGATTTATCCATGCATCCTGCTGCTGGTCGGCGGCGGCGTCAGCCTGTTTTTGATCGGCTACGTGGTGCCGCGCTTCGCCGAGGTCTATCAGGGCGCCGGCCGCAACCTGCCATGGCTGTCGCAACAGATGCTGAACTGGGGCCAGTTCGCCGGCGCGCACACGACGCTGGTGCTGGCCGCCATCGGCGCCGCGCTGCTGGCGCTGGTGCTTGGCGTGCGCCGGCTGATCGCCAGCGGCGGCCTGGCGCGGCTGCTCGGCAAGCTGCCCGGCATCGGCGAACGGGTGCGCATCTACGAGTTATCGCGGCTGTACCTGACGCTGGGTATGCTGAGCGAGGGCGGCATCACCATCGTCCACGCGATCGAGACGGTGCAGGGCATGGTGTCGCCGGCCATGCGCGCCAATCTGCACAGCGCGCGCGCGGCGGTGGAAGCGGGGCTGCCGCTGTCGGCCGCGTTCGAGGCCAGCCAGTTGACCACGCCGATTTCGCTGCGCATGCTGCGGGTCGGCGAGCGCACCGGCGACATGGGGCCGATGTTGACACAGTCGGCCGCGTTCTACGACGGTGAAATCAGCCGCTGGATCGATCGCTTCACGCGCACCTTCGAGCCGCTGCTGATGGCCGCCATCGGCCTGGTGGTCGGCGCCATCGTGGTGCTGCTGTACATGCCGATCTTCGATCTGGCGGGAGACATGTCGTGACCGCGCTCGACACCGCGCTGCTGGCGCGCGCGCGCCATCTGCGCCAGCAATCGAAACGCACGCTGGTCGAGGAGCTGGAGGCGCTGACCAGCGCCGAACCGCGCCTGCTGGTCCGCGCGCTGGCGCAGCCATTCGGCATGGCGGTGCTGGAGACGGCCGACATGCTGGAACATGAGCCGGCGTGGGACCTGCTGCCGCTGTCGCAGGCGATGGCGCGGCACTGCGTGCTGCTGCGCGCGCGCGACGGCACGCTGGCCGGCGTGATCGCCGATCCGTTCGACCTCGATCTGCAAACCTGGCTGGGCACGCAGGCGCGCGCGACGCCGTCCGCGCCGCTGCAAACGCGGCTGGCGCTGCAGGCCGATATCCAGGCGTATTTGTCCAAGCAGGAGGAATCGGCGCGCGCCACCGACACGCTGCTGCCCGGCGTCAGCGAGGGCCGGCGCGATGGCAGGACGGCGGCGGTGCTGTCGTTCGCGTCGGTGTCGGAGGGCGCCAGTCCGGCGGTCCGGCTGGTCAACTCCACGCTGTACGATGCGCTCAAGGCCGGGGCGTCCGACATCCACCTCGAAAGCACGGCCGGCGGCCTGGCGGTCAAGTACCGCGTGGACGGCGTGCTCGATCACGCCACCGCGGTCAACGGCGTCGACGTCGCGGAGCAGATCATCTCGCGCCTGAAAGTGCTGGCGGAACTGGACATCGCCGAGCGCCGCATTCCGCAGGACGGCAGCTTCCGTGTGGAGTCGGGCGGGCGCGAGATCGATTTGCGCGTGTCGATCATGCCGAGCATTCACGGCGAGGACGCGGTGATCCGGATTCTCGACAAGCGCGCGATGATCGAGGCCTATGGCGCGCTGACGCTGGAGGCGCTGGGCTTCGATGCGCCGTCGCTGGCGACCTTGCGCACGCTGGCGCAGGAAGCCTACGGCATGCTGCTGGTGACCGGGCCGACCGGCTCCGGCAAGACCACCACGCTGTATGCGGCGCTGACCGAAATCCACAACGGCCGCGAGAAGATCATCACCATCGAAGATCCGGTTGAATACCAGCTGCCGGGCATATTGCAGATTCCCGTCAACGAGAAGAAGGGGCTGACCTTCGCCAAGGGCCTGCGCTCCATCCTGCGCCATGACCCGGACAAGATCATGGTGGGCGAGATCCGCGACCGCGAGACTGCGGAAATCGCCGTGCAGTCGGCCCTGACCGGGCATCTGGTGCTGACTACCGTGCACGCAAACAATGTGTTCGACGTGTTCGGCCGCTTCACGCACATGGGCATCGATCCGTATGCGTTCGTGTCGGCGCTGAACGGCATCTGGGCGCAGCGGCTGATCCGCATCAACTGCCCGCACTGCGCCACCGAGTACACGCCGGACGATCACGAACTGGCCAGCGTCGGCATGACGCGCGCGGATGCCCATGCGTACCGTTTCATGCAGGGCAGGGGCTGTGGCGATTGCCGCGGCACCGGCTACAAGGGCCGCCGCTCGATTGCCGAGATTCTGACCCTGAACGACGAAATCCGCGAGCTGATCGTCGACAAGCGGCCGATCCGCCAGATCAAGCAGGCGGCCTATGCGAATGGCACCCGCAGCCTGCGGCAGGCGGCGCTGGAGCTGGTCAGGCGCGGCGGCACCACGCTGTCAGAAATCAAACGGGTGACTTTGCATGCGTAGAGCGATCGGCCAATACCTGCGCGTCGATGTAGCGCCGCACGCAATCGCGGTGCAGCGCGCCACCCGCTGGCGCTGGAAGGTCCGCGCCGGAGCGGCCGGCGCACTGGCCGGCGCGCCGGGCGGCGGCGAGGCGCTGGCGGCGCAAGCCATCGCGCCATCCGGCGACCATCCGTTCGACGCCATCGCCAACGCGCTGCGCGCGGTGCTGGGCGAGCTGGATGTCGCCGGCTGGCCGGCGAGCTTTGTGCTGGCCGACGAGTTGACGCGCATGTGGCGCGTCACGCCGCCGCCCGGCGCCGCCCGCATGGCCGACCTGGAAGCCGCCGCAGGGCTGCGCTTCCAGTCGCTCTACGGCGAGGCCCCGGCCGCCTGGCAGCTCTCTGCCGACTGGAATGCTACGCACCCATTCTTCGCCGCCGCCGTGCCGCGCGCCTTGCTGGCCGCATTAAGCGGCGCCGCCAAGGATCACAAGCTGGCCATCGTCGCCATCGAGCCGCGCTTCGTCAGCGCCTGGAACCAAAGCCGCCGGCGCCTGAAGCAGGGCGCCTGGTACGGCCACATACACGACAACCTGCTCACGCTGGCCGCCACCGAAGCAGACGGCCAGCGGCTGCGGGCGATCCGCCCGCTACCGATCCCGCACGGCGCCGATCACGGCTGGCTGACGCAAACGCTGCAACGCGAAGCACTGCTGCTCGACATGCAAGCGCCATCGCTGCTGCAGGTGAGCGGCAGCGTTCCCGTCAGCTGGGCGCAGCCGGTCGCCAACGCCGCCCACATTCCGTGTGCGCTGCTGGGGGCGGCGCGATGAAGATCGACTTCGCGCCAGCCAGCGCGCGCCGCACCTTGTTCCGCCTCCACCCGGCAGTGCTGGCGCTGGGCTGCGGCGGCGCGCTGCTCTGCGCCGCCGCAGCCTTCGGCGGCTGGCAGCTGCTGGAACAGCAGCGCCAGCGCGAACAGCAGCTACAGCATCTGCGCGATCACGCCGCCGCCATGAGCGCACGCCCGGTGGAAGTCGCCAGGGTCGCCATTCCCGAAGCGCAGGCCAGCTTTGTCAACGGCGCCGTCATGCAACTCAACCTGCCGTGGCGCGAACTGCAGGACGCGGTGCTGGCCGCCACGCCGCGCACCGTCGCGCTGATCGCGCTGGAACCCGATCCGCGCAAGCGCGTCCTGAAAATCACTGCCGAAACCAGAACCAGCGACGACATGGTCGCCTACGTGGCGGCGCTGAAGGAACAGGAAAGCTTTAGCGGCGTGCTGCTCACCCGCCACGAAATCAACGAACAGGACCCGAACCGGCCCTTGCGTTTTCAGCTGGAGGCCACATGGCTGGCCCGCTGAACGATGTCAACCTCGCGGCGCTGCTGCTGCGTGGCCGGATCGCCGTGCAGCGCCTCGGCGCACCGGCCTGCGTGGCGGCGGCGCTGTGCATTGCCGGCGTGACCGCGTGGGCGTGGCTGCTGCCGGAGCGCGCCGGGCAGGCGCGCCTGATGGCGCAACCGTTGCCCGCGCCATCGACACTGGTCGCGCCGCCGCCAGCGCCGTCCGCCAATCAAAACCTGGCTGCGTTTTACGAGGTGCTGGGCGAAAAGCGCCACGCCGAACAGCAAGTCAAAGTGCTGTTCGACCTGGCGGCCAAGTCCAACCTGACGCTGAATCAGGGCGAGTACAAGGCGGGCTACGACAAGGCCAGCCAGGTCAGCACTTACCAGATCATCCTGCCGGTGAAAGGGCCGTATCAATCGATCTGGCAGTTCGCCATGCAGGGTTTGCGCGAGATGCCGTTTGCTTCGCTGGACGAAGTGGCCTTCCGCCGCGAAACCATCGCCGAGCCGACCGTGGAGGCGCGGCTGCGTTTCACGCTGTATCTGAAGGGGCAGCAGCCATGAAGCCCTATCAAGTCCTCATGGCGCTGGCGCTGGCCGGCTCCGCAGCGCTGGTGCTGTTTGGCGATAACTCGCCATCGGCCGGCATCGCCGAAGCGGTGACGCGCGCTCCCGGTGCGAAGCCTGTCGCTGCGGCGCGCGCGCCGCAAGCCGCAAGCCGCGATGCCGATACCACCATCCTGCGCCTGACGCCACGCGCGGAACTGGTCGGCGACTCGGGCGACGCCGCCTTCGCGCAAGGCGAGGGCGTGTTCGCAGGTCAGAACTGGAATCCGCCGCCGCCTCCCGCGCCAGCGCCATCGAACGCACCGCCACCGGCGCCCGTCGCGCCGGCGCTGCCATTCATCTACATCGGCAAGTCGGTGGCCGATGGCGCGTGGGAAGTCTACCTGTCGCGCGGCGACAAGACCTACAGCGCCCGTGCGCACACGGTGATCGACGGCGCCTACCGCATCGACAGGATCGCGCCGCCGCTGATGACGTTGACCTATCTGCCTTTGAATCAGCAACAACAGATGAATATTGGAGTTTTCGAGTGATGGCTAGCTCTCTGACGAAAATCGGCCGCGGCGCGGCGTTGCTCCTTCTGCTGAGCGGCTGCGCCGCGCAGATGGCCTACCGCGACGGCAATGAGCTGGTGGCCCAGGACCAGATCGAGGCCGGCCTCGCCAAATATCAGCAAGCGGTGCAGGCAGATCCCGGCAACGCGCAGTACCGCGCCGCCTTCATCTCCGCGCGCGACCGCGCGACGCAACGCCTGCTGGACGTGGCCGAAGCCGAGCAGGCCGCAGGCCGCGCCGCCCAGGCGGAGCAGGGCTTTCGTCGCGTGTTGGGCCTCGATCCGCGCAACGAGCGCGCCATCGCCGGCTTGCGCGCGCTGGAGCGCGACAGCCGCCAGGCCAGGCTGCTGGAGGCGGCTACCCAGCATCTGAACAAGAACGAGTACGAACTGGCCAGGCAAAAGCTCAATTCCGTGCTGAGTGAAACGCCGGGCAACGAGCGCGCGCGCGCGATGCTGCGCGAGGCGACCGAAAAGAGCGCGCCGCCGGTGGTGGAATCGGGGCTGGCGAAAAGCTACAAGCAGCCGATCTCCATCGAGTTCCGCGACGCCCCGCTGAAGCAGGTGTTCGAGGTGATTTCGCGTCGCTCCGGCCTGAATTTCGTGTTCGACAAGGACGTGAAGACGGACCAAAAAACCACCGTGCTGCTGAAGAACAGCACCGTCGAATCGGCGATCTACTTCCTGCTGCTGACCAACCAGCTGGAGCAGCAGGTGATGGACGCCAATACGATTCTGATTTACCCCAACGTCGCCGCCAAGCTCAAGGAATACCAGGAAATGACGGTGAAGACCTTCTTCCTGGCGAACGCCGAGGCGAAGCTGGTGGCCAATACGCTGCGCGCCATCACCAAGACGCGCGACCTGGTGGTCGATGAAAAACTGAACCTCATCATCGTGCGCGATACGCCAGAGGCGATCCGCCTGGCCGAACGCCTGATCGCGCTGCAGGACGCGCCGGAGGCCGAGGTGATGCTGGAGGTGGAGATTCTGGAGGTGAAGCGTTCCAGCCTGATGGACCTGGGCGTGGTGTGGCCTACGTCGCTGAACTTCTCGCCGCTGTCGACTTCCGGCGGCGCCGGCATCACCATCCGGGACTTGAACAACCTGAATCAGCGCACCATCGGCGTTAGCGGCGTGCAGCTCGGCGTCAACGCCAACAAGAACGACAGCGACTCCAATCTGCTGGCCAATCCGCGCATCCGCGTGCGCAACAAGCAGAAGGCCAAGATTGTGATCGGCGATAAGCTGCCGGTGATTACATCGACGGTGTCGTCGGGCGTCGGCGGCTTTGCCAGCGATTCGGTGACCTATGTGGATGTGGGCCTGACGCTCAATGCCGAGCCGACCATCTATCTGAACAACGAGGTGGCGATCAATATGCAGCTGGAGGTCAGCAACCTGGTAAACACCATCACCACCAAGAATGGCACCACCGCCTACCAGCTTGGCACGCGCCAGGCGTCGACGATGCTGCAATTGAAAGATGGCGAGAACCAGGTGCTGGCGGGGCTGATTAATAACGAGGAGCGCAACTCGTCCAACAAGATTCCGGGCTTTAGCGAGCTGCCGGTGGTGAGCCGCCTGTTCGGCAGCCAGCGCGATGATAATCAGAAGACCGAGATTGTGCTGTCGATTACGCCGCACCTGATTCGCAATGTGCAGCGGCCCGAGGCCGGCGCCGCCGAGTTCTCGGCCGGCACCGAGGCCAGCTTCCGCCGCCGGCCGGACCTGACGCCGCGCACGCCGGTCGCGCTGCCGCCAGCGCCGGGCGCTCGCCCAGCTGCTGGCGCGCCAGCAGCGGCGCCTGCCGCTGCGATGCCGGCGTCGGTCGCCGCGCCGGCTGCTGAACCGTCTGGTGGCGTTGCGTCGCCGGCGGGCGCTGCTGCCGCGCCGTCGCTGCCGGTGCAGGCGACGCCGTTATCGCAAACGCAGCCCGCGCCGCTGCCGGCCACGCAGGGCGCGCAGCCGCAGGCCGTGCAGCCGCCGGCTGCCGAGCCGACGCCGCCACCCGCGCAGCAGTAAGCCGCATGATGCGCGCGCGCGGTTTCACGCTGATCGAGCTGCTGGTGACGCTGGCCATCCTTGGCCTGCTCAGCGCCTTGGTCATCCCCACAGCGCAGGTAGTGGTGCAGCGCCGGCAGGAGCAGGACCTGCGCACCTCGCTGCGCGAAATCCGCCACGCGCTGGACGCCTACAAACGCGCCTACGATGAGGGCCGCATCACCAAAACACTGGCCGCCAGCGGCTATCCGAAATCGCTGGAAGTGCTGGTGGAAGGCGTGCCCGATCAGCAGAACCCCAGGCACGCCAGGATCTACTTCCTGCGCCGTGTGCCGCGCGATCCATTCAGCAGCGACCCCACGCTGAGCGACGCGCAAACCTGGGGCAAGCGCAGTTACGCCAGCGAACCCGATCAGCCGCGCGAGGGCGAAGACGTCTACGACGTCTTCAGTCAATGCGAAAAGACCGGCTTGAACGGCATACCGTACAAAAAGTGGTGACCATGAAGAGCAAAGGCTTCACGCTGATCGAACTGCTGGTGGTGCTGGGCATCGTGGCCCTGCTGCTGACGCTCGCCGTGCCGCGCTACTTCCCCAGCGTGGACAAATCGAAGGAGACTGTCCTCGCCGATAACCTGCGCAATGTCCGCACCGTGATCGATCAATACTACGGCGATACCGGCCGCTATCCCGACTCGCTCGACCAGCTGGTGGAAAAAAGTATCTGCGCGCGCTGCCATTCGACCCGGTGGCCGATAGCGACACCGCGTGGATCATCGTGCCGCCGGAAGACGGCGCCAAGGGCGGCGTCTACAACATCCACAGCGGCGCGGCTGGCAATGACCGCCACGGCAAGCCTTACGCCGAATGGTGATGGCCGTGCCGCGCCAACGCCGCCAGCGCGGCTTCACCTACCTGAGCACCATCATTCTGGTGGCGATTATCGGCCTGGTGTCGGCGGCCACGTTGAAGATGGGCGCCGTCATCCAGCGCAGCAAGGCGGAAGAACAGCTGCTCGACATCGGCGCGGCCTTCAGCGACGCGCTGCAGAGCTATGCCGACGCCACGCCGGCCGGCATGCCGCCGCAGCCGCCGTCGCTGAAAGACCTGCTGCGCGACCCGCGCTTCCCGGTGTGCGCCGCCATTTGCGGCAGATTTATCCCGATCCCATCACCGGCAAGACCGAGTGGGGCGTCGTTTATCTGGGGGATAAGGTCGGGGTGCTGGCGGTCTACAGCCTGTCGGATGCGAAGCCGGTCAAGATAGGAAATTTCCCGTTGCGCCACGCGGCGCTGGAGGGCAAGCAAAAGATATCGGATTGGCGCTTTGCCGCCACGCCGAGGGCGGACGGCCAGGCCACGCCAGCCGCGCCGCCAACGCTCGCACAACCGGCGCAAGGCGTTCCGCCGCCGGCTGACGCCGGCCTGCCGCCATCACCGCCATCGCCGCCAGCCGAGCCGGCGCCGCCTCCTGCCGCTGTGCCGCCCGCGGAGTCGCCGGCAGATCAGGCGCCGCCGGCCGAACCGGCCGAGCTGCCGCCCGGACCGCCGCCGGCGGAAGAAGTCAAAACCAATTAGCGCGCGATGCGCCTGAAGTCGCGCAGACGGAAGCCCATCGCCAGCAGCGCGGCGAAATACACCACCGCGCACAAGCCCACCAGCAGCAGCATGGCGCCGATGCGCAGCAGGGCGTGGTGCTGCAAGCCCAGCCAGTCAATCTGCTGCGCGCCAAACCACGCCGCAACACCCATCAGCGCGCATGCGATCACTAGCTTCAGGCAGAACGGCGTCCAGCCCGGAGCAGGGCGATAAATCTCGCGCTTGCGCAGGCCGTAATACAGGAAGCCCGCGTTCAGGCATGCTCCCAGGCCGATCGACAGCGCCAGGCCGGCCACTTTCAGGTACGGCACAAACAGCAGATTCATCAGCTGCGTGGCGACGAGCACCCCTATCGCAATGCGCACCGGCGTGCGGATGTCCTGTTGCGCGTAAAACGCCGGCGCCAGCGTCTTTACCAGAATGATGCCCAGCAGGCCAGCGCAGTAAGCGACCAGTGGACGCGCCGAGGCGGCGGCGTCGGCGTCGGTGAACGCGCCGTAGTGGAACAGCGTGGCGATCAGCGGCTCGGCCAGCACCGCCATGCCCACGGCCGCAGGCAGCGCCAGCAGGAAGGTCAGGCGCAGGCCCCAGTCCAGCAGGCCGGAGTATTCGGTCTTGTCACCGTCGGCCTGCGCCTTGGACAGGCTCGGCAGCAGAATCGTGCCCAGCGCCACGCCCAGCAGCGCGGTCGGGAACTCCATCAGCCGGTCCGCATACGACAGCCACGAAATGCTGCCCTCGGCCAGGCGCGAAGCGATGGTGGTGTTGATCAGCAGGCTGATCTGCGCTGCCGACACGGCAAACAGCGCCGGTCCCATTTTCTTCAGCACCCGGCGCACGCCCGCATCGCCGAGGCCGGCGGCTGGATTCCACGACAGCCTGGGCAGCATGCCGATCTTGACCAGCGCCGGAATCTGGATCGCCACCTGCAGGATGCCGCCGACAAACACGGCAATGGCCATCGCATAGATCGGCGTTTCCAGATGCTGTTGCAAAAACAGCGAAGCGACGATGGACGACAAATTCAGCAGCACCGGGGTAAATGCCGGAATCTTGAACTCGCGCCAGGTGTTGAGCACGCCGCCGGCAAGCGCCACGAAGGCCATGAAGCTAATATAGGGGAACATCAGCCGCGTCATCCACACGGCGGCGTCGAACTCTTCCAGCCCGGTGGCGATCAGGTAGATCAGCAGCGGCGAAGCTATAATGCCGAGGATCGATACCAGCAGCGTGGCCCACACCAGCGTGTTGGCCACGTGGTCGGTCAGCTTTTGCTGGCCTCCATGCCCTGTTTGTTCTTGTATTCCGACAGGATCGGCACGAAGGCTTGCGAAAACGCGCCCTCGGCGAACAGCCGGCGCAGCAGGTTGGGAATGCGGAAGGCGACGATATAGGCGTCGGTCATGCCGCCGGCGCCAAAGGCGCGCGCGATCAGGGTTTCGCGCAGCAGGCCGGTGATCCGGGACAGCATCGTCATGCTGGAGATGGCGGAGAGTGTCTTAAGCAAGTTCATGGGACGTGATTATAGTTGCTCCTGCCGAAAAATATCGCTATAATCACAGGCTGTACAAAATTCTGTTGCGCAGACAATATTGTTTGGCAAGCAGTAGTTTGACTCACACGGTTCGCTCTGATTGCAACCTTGGACGTACCTGTTTGCCAAACAATAATGTTTGCAAACGCATCATTTCACTGATTTAGGAAATTTCATGGCAAATACCGCACAAGCGCGCAAACGCGCTCGTCAAGCAGTTAAGCAAAACGCCCACAACTCGGCCCAGCGTTCGACCCTGCGCACCGCTATCAAAGCCGTGCGTAAGGCCATCCAAGCCGGTGACAAAGCTGCTGCGACGACCATCTTCCAAGCTTCGGTGTCGACCATCGACAGCATCGCTGACAAGAAGATCATCCACAAAAACAAGGCAGCTCGCCACAAGAGCCGTCTGGCCGCTGCCCTGAAAGCACTGGCAGCTTAATTCCGGTCCGCCGGTTTTAAAGCAAGAGCCCGTTCCGGTTCGTCCGGCGCGGGCTTTGTCGTTTGTGCAGCCCCGGCGTGGGGCCGCGCGGGCTTCAGCTGGCCAGGTCCCTGGACGACACTTCCATCCATTCGCCCGGCATCAGCGGGTGCGTGGCCAGCGAAATGCCGCCGATGGCGGTACGGATCAGGCGCAGCGTCGGCAGGCCGACGGCGGCCGTCATGCGCCGCACCTGGCGGTTCTTGCCTTCCTGTAGCGTGATCGCCAGCCAGCTGGTCGGCTGGTCGGCGCGCTGGCGGATCGGCGGGTTGCGCGGCCACAGCCATGCCGGCTCGGCGATGCGCACCGCCTTGCACGGCTGCGTGACGAAATCGCCCAGGTTGAGCGGCGCCTGCAGCCGCTCCAGCGCGGCCGCGTCGGCCACGCCCTCCACCTGCACCAGGTACACCTTGGCCTCCTTGTGGTCCGGGTGGGCGATGGCGTGCTGCAGCTTGCCGTCGTCGGTCAGCAGCATCAGGCCTTCGCTGTCATAGTCCAGCCGGCCGGCGGGGTAGATGTTCGGGATGGACAGGTGGTCGGCCAGCGTGGCCTTGCCGTCTTGCGCGGAGAACTGGCACAGCACCTGGAACGGCTTGTTGAATAAAATCAGGGGCATTATCGAAAACTGAAAATGGTGTAGGCTTGAAAACTTTGATGCCTCGACACATAATGGCACAAACGTCTTATATCTTATAGAAGACCTAAGAATACATCCTTTCGGAGAACCACGATGTCTCAACATATCAACGTACCGGCTGACGGCCAGAAAATCACCGTCAACGCGGATTTTTCCCTGAATGTACCAGATAACCCGATCATTCCCTATATCGTGGGCGACGGGGTCGGGGGCGACATCACGCCGGTGATGCGGAAGGTGGTCGATGCGGCGGTCGCCAAATCCTGCGGCGGCGCGCGCCAGATCAAGTGGATGGAGATCTTCGCCGGCCACAAGGCTACCCAGCTGTACGGCGACGATGTCGCGCTGCCGGACGAAACCTTGCAGGCGGTCAAGGACTACCTGGTGTCGATCAAGGGCCCGCTGAGCACGCCGGTGGGCGGCGGCATCCGTTCGCTCAACGTGACGCTGCGCCAGAAGCTGGACCTGTACGTCTGCCTGCGCCCGCTGCGCTACTTCACCGGCGTGCCGTCGCCGCTGAAGGAGCCGGAAAAACCAATATGGTGATCTTCCGCGAAAACTCGGAGGACATCTACGCCGGCATCGAATTCGCGCAAGGGTCGGACGGCGCCCGGCGGCTGATGGATTTCCTGCTGAAGGAACTGGGCGTGAATAAAATCCGCTTCCCGGAAACGTCCGGCCTCGGCATCAAGCCGGTGTCGGTCGAGGGCACCGAGCGCCTGATGCGCAAGGCGCTCCAGTACGCCATCGACCATGACAAGCCTTCGGTGACGATTGTCCACAAGGGCAATATCATGAAGTACACCGAGGGCGGGTTCCGCGACTGGGCGTATGCGCTGGCGCAGAAAGAGTTCGGCGCCGAGCTGGTGGACGGCGGCCCGTGGTGCAGGTTCAAGAATCCGAAGACCGGCCGCGACATCCTCATCAAGGACTCGATCGCCGACGCCTTCCTGCAGCAGGTGCTGATGCGCCCGGCGGAATACAGCGTCATCGCCACGCTCAACCTGAACGGCGACTACATCTCGGACGCGGTGGCGGCGCAGGTGGGCGGCATCGGCATCGCGCCGGGCGCCAATATGTCGGACTCGGTGGCGATGTTCGAGGCCACGCACGGCACGGCGCCGAAGTATGCCGGCAAGGACCTGGTCAATCCGGGCTCGCTGATCCTGTCGGCCGAGATGATGCTGCGCCACATCGGCTGGACCGAGGCGGCCGACCTGATCATCAAATCGATGGAGCTGGCGATCGGCGCCAAGCACGTCACCTACGACTTCGCGCGGCTGATGGAAAACGCCGAGCAGGTATCGTGCTCCGGCTTCGGCGAAGCGATGATCGCGCAGATGCAGTAAGCTGCCGCGGTGGTATCACCGTCACGCCAGGCTGTGATGGTGATACAACACTTGCATTTTGCAGGGACGAAAAAAACCTCGCGCCGCGAGGTTTTTACATCGTGCGTCGCTTAACGAATTAAGCCGACTGGATGTTGGAAGCTTGCTTGCCTTTAGGGCCTTGCGTGACTTCGAACTGAACTTTTTGACCTTCTTTCAGGGTCTTAAAACCGTTCATGTTGATTGCGGAGAAGTGAGCGAACAAATCTTCGCCGCCGTCATCTGGAGTGATGAAGCCAAAACCTTTGGAATCATTGAACCACTTAACAGTACCAGTTGCCATAAAAAGAACCTTCTAAATTAAAACATATCACACGAGCCATAAAAGCAAGAAGCTTCTTGCCCCTCTCCTCACGCCCACTCCTTATCAACATGTACATTTCTGCACGTAGCCGATAGACGCATTGTTAGCGGACCAAATTTGAAAGTCAAGCAGATTTGTGTGCATTTTGCTACTTTTCCAACGCTTGGAGAAAATGCAACTCTTGATTTCGCGGAATAGGGCGCCATCTGCGCCAAGTTAAGAAAACGCGTAAGATGGAAAACAATTGGATATGTGCAGCGAAATGCACATTGCATCAACCCCGAAAGCATTAGAATATAAGCGTATGGCAACCAAGCATGACACCGAAACCCTCTTGGAGCGGCAAACGCTGAAGCCGCCACCGTTGTACCAGGTGGCGTTGCTCAATGACGACTACACGCCGATGGAATTTGTGGTCGCGATTATCCAGGAGTATTTCAATAAAGACCGTGAAACAGCCACGCAGATAATGCTCAGTGTTCACCGCTACGGCAAAGGAGTGTGTGGAGTGTTCTCTAAAGATATAGCCTGTACCAAAGTGGAGTTTGTTTTAACGCATGCGCGCAAGGCAGGCCACCCCCTGCAATGCGTGATGGAGGAAGTATGATTGCGCAGGAATTGGAAGTCAGTTTGCACATGGCGTTTGTCGAGGCCCGACAGGCGCGCCACGAATTCATCACGGTGGAGCACTTGCTGCTGGCCTTGCTGGACAACCCTTCGGCTGCCGAAGTGTTGCGCGCATGCGCCGTCAACATTGAAGATCTGCGCAAAACCCTCACCAATTTTATTGGTGACAACACCCCGACCGTGCCCGGCACGGGCGAGGTCGATACCCAGCCGACGCTAGGCTTCCAGCGCGTGATCCAGCGCGCCATCATGCACGTGCAGTCGGCTTCCAACGGCAAGAAGGAAGTGACCGGCGCCAATGTGCTGGTGGCCATCTTCGGCGAGAAAGATTCGCACGCGGTGTACTACCTGCACCAGCAGGGCGTGACCCGTCTCGACGTCGTCAACTTTATCTCGCACGGCGTGCGCAAGGACCAGCAGTCGGACACCGCGAAAGCGTCCGAGGGCGTGGAAGAGGGCGCGCCGGCCGGTGAGGGCCAGAGCAAGGAAAGCCCGCTTGACCAGTTCACCCAGAACCTCAACAAGTCGGCCGCCGACGGCAAGATCGATCCGCTGATCGGCCGCGAAGAGGAAGTCGACCGCGTGATCCAGATCCTGTGCCGCCGCCGCAAGAACAATCCGCTGCTGGTGGGCGAGGCCGGCGTCGGCAAGACCGCCATCGCCGAAGGCCTGGCCTACCGCATCACCCAGGGCGACGTGCCGGAAATCCTGCAGAACGCCGTCGTGTATTCGCTCGACATGGGCGCGCTGCTGGCCGGCACCAAGTACCGCGGCGACTTCGAGCAGCGCCTGAAGGCGGTGCTCAAGCAGCTCAAGGACAATCCGCACGGCATCCTGTTCATTGACGAGATCCACACCATCATCGGCGCCGGTTCCGCCTCGGGCGGCACGCTGGACGCGTCCAACCTGCTGAAACCGGCCCTGGCCAACGGCCAGCTGAAGTGCGTCGGCGCCACCACCTACACCGAGTTCCGCGGCGTGTTCGAGAAGGACCACGCGCTGAGCCGCCGCTTCCAGAAGGTCGACGTCAACGAGCCGACCGTCGAGCAGACCGTGCAGATCCTGCGCGGCCTGAAGTCGCGCTTCGAAGAGCACCACGGCGTGAAATACTCGTCGTCGGCGCTGTCGACGGCGGCCGAGCTGGCGGCGCGCTTCATCAACGACCGTCACCTGCCGGACAAGGCGATCGACGTCATCGACGAGGCCGGCGCTGCACAGCGCATCCTGCCGAAATCGAAGCAGAAGAAAACCATCGGCAAGACCGAGATCGAGGACATCATCTCGAAGATCGCGCGCATCCCGCCGCAGACCGTCAACCAGGACGACCGCAGCAAGCTGCAAACCATCGACCGCGACCTGCGCAACGTGGTGTTCGGCCAGGACCCGGCGATCGAAGCGCTGGCGTCGGCGATCAAGATGGCCCGCGCCGGCCTCGGCAAGACCGACAAGCCGATCGGCTCCTTCCTGTTCTCCGGTCCTACCGGCGTCGGCAAGACCGAGGTGGCCAAGCAGCTGGCGTTCATCCTCGGCATCGAGTTGGTGCGCTTCGACATGTCGGAATACATGGAGCGTCACGCCGTCTCGCGCCTGATCGGCGCGCCGCCGGGCTACGTCGGTTTCGACCAGGGCGGCCTGCTGACCGAGGCCATCACCAAGAAGCCGCACACGGTGCTGCTGCTGGACGAGATTGAAAAAGCCCATCCGGACATCTTCAACATCCTGCTGCAGGTGATGGACCACGGCACGCTGACCGACAACAACGGACGCAAGGCCGATTTCCGCAACGTGATCATCATCATGACCACCAACGCGGGCGCCGAGTCGCTGCAGAAGTCGTCGATCGGCTTCACCACGACCAAGCAGGCTGGCGACGAAATGGGCGACATCAAGCGCATGTTCACGCCGGAGTTCCGCAACCGCCTGGACGCGATCATCAGCTTCCGCCCGCTGGACGAGGAAATCATCCTGCGCGTGGTCGACAAGTTCCTGATGCAGCTGGAAGAGCAGCTGCACGAGAAGAAAGTCGAAGCGATCTTCACCGAGAAGCTGCGCAAGTTCCTCGGCAAGAAGGGTTTCGATCCGCTGATGGGCGCGCGGCCGATGTCGCGCCTGATCCAGGACATGATCCGCAAGGCGCTGGCCGACGAGCTGCTGTTCGGCCGCCTGGTCAGCGGCGGCAAGGTCACCGTGGATCTGGACGACAAGGACACGGTCAAGCTGGAGTTCCCGGAACCGCCGGACGCCGCCCCGGCGCCGCCGCCGGAAACCGTCGAAGTCGATTAAGCCAGAAGCCCGCGCAAGCGGGCTTTTTATTCCCGTCGTTCCCGCGCAGGCGGGAACCCATAGGCCGCGAGCAGACCAGCGCAGCATGGATTCCCGCCTGCGCGGGAATGACGGGGGCTGTCTGATCTAAATCAACATCTCCGCATCCGCCGTGGCGCAAGATGATTGGCGTTAGTGCGCCATCAACACGGGCGGCGGAGGATGCGATGATCGATTATTTCGGCCACATGGCCGTGCTGGACGAGTTGCACGCGCTGCTCAAGATGACCAGCCATGCCGATCCGGACGCGCAACAGGCGCAGGCCCGCATGCTGGACGCGCTGGCGCAGGACGGCGATCTGGCCCGGCTGGGTGCGCTCACCGGCCACCTGCTGGCTCACGCCGCCAGCGACGATACTGAACTCGACATGCTGGAAACCGCCGCCGCGCTGTGGCAACAGGGGCGCGCGGTGTATGCCGACGTCAGCGCCGCGCGCGCGGCGCTGGAATCGTCGCTCACCGATCCCGGCGCGCCCGACGCGGTGGCCAGGTTCAACCAGGCCAACGCGCTGCTCTCCGGCCTCGAACACCGCGCCACGCAGATCATCACCGCGGCCGTGGCGTTGCCTGCGCAGATGTCGCCGCCGCGCTACCTGGGCCGCCATCCGCGCCAGGACGACCGCAAGACCGCCGACTGGAACTGGGGCGACCTGTTCCTCGCCCGCCGCACCGACGCCTTTGCGCGCGCCATCATGGCGGCCGCCGGCAAGGACAGCGGCCAGCGCGCCTTTGCCTTCGGCGCCCTGGCCGGCTACGGCGGCAATGTGGCCGGCAGCGCCTGGCAATCGCGCAGCGTCGGCGGACCGCGCCGCGCCCATCCCTACCGCGACCGCCTGGCCAGGTACGCTGCCGGCGCCTGGCTGCGCGAGCACCGGCCGAATCTGCCGCCGCTCGACAAGCTGGCCTGGCAACTGCGCTGGGGCGCGCCGGGCTTGCCGCCGCAACTGCCGCCGGACATCGCCGACCTGCTCAACAACAGCCTCGCGGCCAGCTACGACCTCAGCATCACAGCGCCGCTGCCCGATCTGCACAATGGCTACCGCAAGCTGCTGCGTCACCTGCAATTGCTGGCGGCGTTCGACTTGCCGGACGTGCCTGCGCCGCTGAGCCTGGCGCTGGAAACGCGCAAGGCGGCCAACCCGGACGCCTTTCCGCCGCTGGACACCGGCGTCAAGCCAGCCAGCGGCGGCGCACCGCCGGGCGGCGCCGCAGCGTCGGCGTCGGACAGCGAGGAAACCAAGAGCAAGACCTGCTGGGAAGGCCTGTTGATCGCGCTGATCGCCATCGGCATCGTGCTGGCGTGCATCTTCACGCTGGGCGCCGTCTGCGGCAAGAGCGATCCGCCCAAGGACCCGAGCTTCCCCGAACCGCAGCCCGGCACCAGCGGCCAGGCGTTGGCGGCGTTTGCCGCCACCGACGAGGCGGTCCATATCTGCGACGTGCTGGAGCAACTGCAAAGCTATATGTGGCAAAGTTTTTCGGACGCCGCTGATTACTTGGCCGTGTTTGGCATCATCTACCCGAACGCCTTGCAGCTGGCGCAGCCGGTGCATGCGCAGTTCACCGCCATGCCGCCGGCGTCGGCGTTCCCGCGCCGCGCCCCGGCCCAGCCCAATGCCGGCTACGAGGTGCCGCCGGCCACGCCGGTCGAGCGTGCCGCCGGTGGCGCGCCACCGTATCCGCCCGGCGCCACGCCGTCCGCCTACGTGACGGGGGCGGCGCGCATCGCGCTCAACCTGTGGGGCCAGATCGCGCGCGGCGATTTCGACAGCGCCAACCTCGACATGGACGCCGACCGCGACCAAGGCCACCTGTGCTGGGACATCGGCGCCGGTTCGATCAACGACGACCCGGTGCCCGCCGTGGTGCTGGCCTATCCGCAAACCGGCTTGTGAGGAGCGCCATGGACCACGATCAACCGAACGGCGACGACATCGACACCGCCCATCCGTGGCTGGTAATCCCGTACTTCAACGGCGACGAGGGCCGCGCCGCGCAGCGGCCGCTGACCAAGGTGGCGCCGCCGGTCACCAGCTGGCTGTGCCCGTCCATCCATGTGCAGGGCGTCAACTACAGCACGCCGGCCGGCACCTATCTGCCGGACCAGCCGCTGCAAATCACCGTCGATGTCGACAACCGTGGGGTGCCCAACGCGCTGGTCAAGGTGCAGGTGTACTGGTCCGACCCGGCCACCGGCTTCGCCAGCCCCAAGCTGATCCTTGCGGCCAGCAAGCCGGTGCCGGGCAGGGCCGCCGCGCCAACGCGCTTTTCGCCGATGATCTGGACGCCCGGGCACGCCAGTATTCCGGAACACTTCTGCCTGCTGGTGCGCGCCAGCTGTACGCCGCCGGAGCCCGATCCCGGGCCGACGGCGCCATCGCCGATGACCGACCGCCACTGGGCGCAATACAACCTGACCTCGGCGATGCTGACGGCTGCCGGCAATAGCAACTTCGTGTTCTGGGCCGGCAATCCGGCGCTGGAGCAGGGCGCCTACCTGGTGGAAGCGCGCGCGGTCGGCGAAGACGCGCTGCGCCGGCTGGCGCGCATCGTGCGGGCCGAGCCGGTGCCGGTCCGGGCACGCCAGGTCAGCCTGCACCGCGCGGCCGACGCCGCGCGCCGGGATCAGCGCGAGGCCAGCGTGGTGCTGGAACTGGAGCGCGGCCAACGGCAGGCGCTGGTGCTGAGCACGCATGGCTTGCAACTGGCGCCGCAGCAGTTCACCGCCGTTGAGGTGGTGCAAACCCGGGTCGGCCACGAGCGCGACGGCGACGCTACCGGCAGCCTGGGGGTGGTGCTGTTTGGTCACGTGGCGGAAACCGCACGCCCCCGGCACCGCTAACCCCCGTCGTTCCCGCGCAGGCGGGAACCCATGCTGAGTATGCTGCACGCTGTCCATGGATTCCCGCCTGCGCGGGAATGACGGGGCACAGATAATATTCCCGCCAGGCGCAAGCTGTGCCAGAATTGTCGATCCATCCGACAACCCCTGACCCTGTCCATGAACCTGTCCCGCCCGCTTGCCCTGATGCTGATGTCCGCCGGCCTGCTGTCCAGCGCCGCTGCCGCCGACGCCTACTACCGCTACCCCGCCATCCGCGGCGACGCCATCGTCTTCACCGCCGAAGGCGACCTGTGGAAAGCCGCGGCGCGCGGCGGCCAGGCACAGCGCCTGACCACGCATGCGTCGGCTGAAACCAATGCCGCCATCTCGCGCGACGGCCAGTGGGTGGCGTTCTCCGCCTCCTACGAGGGCGCGCAGGAAGCCTATGTGATGCCGCTGGCGGGCGGCCTGCCCAAGCGCATCACCTTCGAGAACGGCGCCGTCTCCGTGCTGGGCTGGAGCGCGCAGGGCGAGGTGCTGGTCAGCATGGCCAGCGGCAGCGGACCCGGTCGCAGCTTTGTCGTGGCCGCGATCAAGCCGGGCGATTTACAGCGCCGCATCTTCCCGCTGGCCGACGCCAACGACGCGGCGCTCGACGACGCCGGCAAAACGCTGTACTTCACCCGCAACGGCCTGGCGCTGACCAACGACAACGTCAAGCTATACCGTGGCGGCGCCTACGCGCAGCTGTGGCGCTACGACGTCGACGGCAAGAACGAGGCGACGCAGCTGCTTGCCGCCGACACCGGCAACAACAAGCGGCCGATGTGGTGGCAGGGCCGCGTCTATTTCATCAGCGACCGTGGCGGCTCGGACAATCTGTGGAGCATGGCGCCGGACGGCAGCGATCCGCGCCAGCTGACCAATCACACCGACTGGGACGTGCGCAACGCCAGCATGGGCGACGGCCGCATCGCCTACCAGCTGGGCGCGGACGTGCACGTGCTGGACCTGGCCGCCAACAGGGACGAGCAGCTGGCCGTGACGCTGCTGTCCGACTTCGACCAGCAGCGCTCGCGCCAGATCCGTTCGCCGCTGGACAGCCTGACCAATGTGCAGGTGGCCGGCAAGTTCGAGCGCATCGTGCTGACCGCGCGCGGCCGTGTCAGCGTCGCAGGCACGGGCGCCCAGCGCCGCGTCGAGATCGCCATACCTGACGGCGCGCGCGCACGCGAGGCGGTGTTCAGCCACGACGACAAGGCCATCTACGCCATCGTCGACAGCACCGGCGAAAACGAAATCTGGAAGTTCGCCGCCGACGGTTCCGGCAAGGGCGAGCAACTGACCAGGGACGGCAGCAGCCACCGCTGGCGGCTATACCCGTCGCCGGACGGCCGCTGGCTCGGCCACACCGACAAGAAGGGGCGCTTCTGGCTGCTGGACCTGGCCAGCAAGGCCAACCTCATCATCGACGACGCCGGCAAGTCCGGCCTCGGCGAGTACGAGGAAATCCTGTGGTCGCCGGACAGCAAAAACCTGGCGCTGGTGCGCGCCGGCAGCACCGCGCAGCGCGACCAGATCGGCCTGTACAACATCGACAGCAAGCAGCTGAACTTTGTCACCAGCGACCGCTACACCTCGCGCTCGCCGGTGTTCTCGCCGGACGGCAAATGGCTGTACTTCCTGTCCGCCCGCAACTTCAACCTGGCCAACGGTTCGCCGTGGGGCGACCGCAACATGGGGCCAGTGTTCGACAAGCGCACCGGCATCTACGCGCTGGCGCTGCAAGCGGACAACCGCTTCCCGTTCAAGCCCGACGATGAACTGAGCAAGCCGGGCGACAAGCCGGCCGAAGGCGCGACCGAGCAGGCGGCCGAAAAAGCCGCCGAAAAAGCCGTCGCCAAGACCGCGCCGGACGCGAAGAAAGCCACCGGCAAAACGCTGCCGGCCATCGTCTACGCCGGCCTGGCCGAGCGGCTGTACGAAGTCCAACCCGCGCCTGGAATGGAAGCAGATGTTCAACGACGCCTGGCGCATGCACCGCGATTTCCTTTACGACGTCAAGATGCGCGGCGCCGACTGGCCGGCGGTGCGCGCCAAATACGCGCCGCTGGTCGACCGCGTGACCGACCGCGCGGAGCTGGACGATGTGCTGGGCATGATGATCAGCGAAGTGGGCGCGCTGCACTCGCAGATTCGCCCCGGCGACATCCGCAAGCCGGCGCCGGAGGGTACGCCGGCCGGCCTGGGCGCGCTGCTGTCGCGCACCGCCGGTGGCTATCGCGTCGATCATATCTACGCCAGCGAACCTGAACTGCCGTCGCAACGCGGCCCGCTGGCGCAGGCGGGCGTGGATGTGAAGGAGGGCGACATCATCACCGCCGTCAACGGCAAGCCGGTGATGGAGGCGCGCGACATCGCCGACCTGCTGCTCAATCAGGCCGGCAAGCAGGTGCTGTTGCAGGTCAAGCGCAACAACGACACGCGCTCGGTGATCGTGCTGCCGGTGAACATGACGCGCCAGTACGCGCTGCGCTACAGCGACTGGGAACAGTCGCGCGCGCGCCAGGTGGAGGCCGCGTCCAAGGGCCGCATCGGCTACCTGCATTTGCGCGCCATGGGCGCCAGCGACATCGCCTCGTTCGCGCGCGACTTCTACGCCAACGTCAATCGCGAAGGCCTGATCATCGACGTCCGCCGCAACAACGGTGGCAATATCGACAGCTGGATCATCGAGAAGCTGCTGCGCAAGGCCTGGGCCTTCTGGGCGCCGCCTGGCGTGGCGCCGTCGCCGAACATGCAGAACACCTTCCGCGGCCACCTGGTGGTGCTGGTGGACGAATACACCTACTCAGATGGCGAAACCTTCGCTGCGGGCGTGAAGTCGCTGGGCCTCGGCCCGCTGGTGGGCAAGCGCACCGCCGGCGCCGGCGTCTGGCTGAGCGATAACAACCGCCTGATCGACAACGGCATGGCGCGCGTGGCCGAGATGGGCCAGTTCCATGCCGAAGACGGCCAGTGGCTGATCGAAGGCGTGGGCGTGTCGCCGGACGTGGTGGTCGACAATCCGCCGCACGCCACCTATCAGGGCCAGGACCGCCAGCTCGAAGTGGCGCTGGAACTGCTGGATAAAAAGCTCAGGGAGCAGCCGGTCAAGCCATACAATCCGCAGGTCATCCCCGGCTTGAATGTCCGGAAATGAACAGCGGCGGCAGCGCGATAACGTTCATTTCCGCACAGCGCGCCGGCCGCAGGCGCGCAAATCCGCGTGGCACGGAGTTTGCAGATTGAGAGCATCATCTCAACGAGGACTTTAGGCTTATGGACTTTCGCATCGGCTGGCGCACACTGATTCAACAACCGGCATACACGCTGACGGTGATCCTGACCCTCAGCGTGGGCCTGGCGGCCAGCTTGCTGCTGCTGGGCTTTGTGCGCTTTTCGGCCAGCTACAACGCCGCGATTCCCGGCGTGGATGAGCTGTACGTCGTCAATCAATATTACAACGTGGCGGACACGCGGCCCAAGTATGAGGCGGCGCCGCTGTTCCTGCGCGCGGTGGCGCTCACCACGCCCGGCGTGAAGGACGCCACCAGTTATCTGCCCATGCGGCCGGTCGAGCGGCCGCTAACGGTGCGCACGCAGCGCGGTTTGCAGACTTTGAACGGTCTGGTGGTGCTGCCGGGTTTTGACAGCACACTGGGACTGCGCGCATTGCAAGGCAACCTGCGCGCGGCGCTGGAGCAGCCGGACAGCTTTGTCGTGTCCGAGGCGGCTGCCTTGCGTTTGTTTGGCGCCGGGGAGGCGCTCGGCCGCACGCTGCAAGCGGACGGCAAAACGGTGCGAGTCGGCGCCGTGGTACGCGTGCCGGCAAATACGACGATTCCCTACGACGCAATATTTGGTGTGAACTCGGTGCTCACCGATCCGGCGATCCGCAGCGAGATGCTGACCGGCGAGCAGGCGTGGATGGGCAAGCTGCTGATCCGCGTGGCGCCCGGCGCCTCGCTGAACGTGATCCGCGACGCCTTGCAGCGCGTGGTGGACCGCACTCCCAGCCTGCAAAATCACCCGCCCGAAACCAAGGCGCGCCTGGCCGGCCGCAGTGCGTTCGATCTGGAACTGGCGCCGCTGCGGGACGCCTATCTCGATCATCGCGTGGAGACAAGCCGCCTGTCGCCCGGCCAGCGCGCCAATCCCGCAGTGCTGGCCGGGTTGGCGCTGATCGCCGTGGCGATACTGGCGCTGGCCGCGATCAACTACGTCAACCTGGCGACGGTGCGCGTGCTGCGCCGCCAGCGCGAAGTGGCGATGCGCAAGGTCCTCGGCGCCTCCGCTGGCCGCGTCGCCGGCCTGTTCGTGGCCGAATCGCTGCTGGTGTCATTGGCGGCCACGTTGCTTGGGCTGCTGCTGGCGTGGCTGGCGCTGCCGGCCTTCGCGCACATGGTCAACCGCACGCTGGACGGCATGTTCAATCCATCCAGCATTCTGGCCGCGCTGGCCGTCGGCGGTGTGCTGGGCATCCTGACCTCGCTGTATCCGGCCTGGATCGCGCTGCGGGTGCGGCCGGTGCAGGTGCTGGCCGGACGTCCCGATACCGAGCCGGTGGCCAGCACGCGTTTCCGCCGCGTGCTGACCGTGCTGCAAGCAGCAACAGCGATGTGCCTCACAGGCGTGACGATCGCCATCGCCTGGCAGACGGATTACATGATGCGCGCCGAAGCGGGCTTCGATCCGTCGCCGCTGGTGGTAGTCGGGCTGCCGGAGCCGGTGCGCTACAGCGATAAGGCGCGCGGTTTCATGACGGCGTTGGCGACGCAGCCTGGCGTTGCTGGCGTCGCGGTATCGGAAGACCCGATCGGCAAGCTCGATCAGGCGTGGGCGCGGGAGTTGACGCGGCCGGGCGGCACGCCGGCGTTGATGGACATGAAAGGCGTCAGCGCCAATTTCTTCGAGCAGTACCGCATCAAGCCAGTGCTGGGCCGCCTGTTCGATTCGAAGATCGACCAGGAAGACGATCCCGTGCCGGTGATCCTGAACGCCATCGCCGTGCGGGAGCTGGGCTTCGCATCGCCGCAGGCGGCCCTGGGCGAGACGGTGCTGTTCACCGGCTTTGACGGCAAAGTGGTGCGCAAACGCGTGGTCGGCATCGCGCCGGAGCTACGCTTCCACACTCTGCGTAGCGCGCCGCGCGCCACCGCTTTCGAACTGTGGACCGCCGGCGTCACCCTCAGCGTGCGCACGCATGGCGACAAGGCGGCGGTGGAGGAGGCGATACGCCAGCTTTGGCCCCAGTACTTCCCCGATCAGATACTGAAAATAGAGCGCGCCGGCGCTATCCTCGCCGCCAACTACGAGGACGACGCACGCATGGTGCGCCTGCTGGCGTCTGCCAGCGCGGTCGCCTTGCTGATCGCGGCTTTCGGCACCTACACGCTGTCGGCCAATACGGTGCAGCGCCGCGCGCGCGAAATCATGCTGCGCAAACTGCATGGCGCCCGCCGCGCCGATATCGGCCTGCTGGTCATTCGTGAAACCGGTGCGTTGATCCTGGTCGCCGCCGCCATCGGCCTGCCGATCGCGCTGCTGCTGATCCGCCGCTACCTCGGCGGCTACGTTGAACATGCACCAATCGGCTACTGGACTTTGCTGTTTGCGCTGGCGCTCACCGTCGTCATTACGGTTGGTGCAGTCAGCCGCCATGCGTGGCTGGCTATGCGTCTTTCGCCAGCCAACGCGTTACGCAACGGCTAGCGGCGTTGGCTACAGGATGGCGATGGCCTTGAACTGCGGCGCGCGGCGGCGGGAGACTTCGACGCGTTGTCGGTCGCTCAGGGTGAGATCGAGGCCGCCGGATTCGTTGGTTTCGACGCTGGCCACGTGGTCGAGATTAACGATATGGCGGCGGTTGGCGCGGAAGAAGTGCTGCGGGTCGAGCTTTTCCTCCAGCTGGTTGAGAGAGCGCAGCATCAGCGGCTGGTGCTGATCGAAGTAGACGCGCGTGTAGTTGCCGTCGGATTCGAACAGGCGGATGTCCTGCAAGGCCACGAACCAGCATCGCTCTCCATCTTTGATGAACAGCTTTTTCGGCGCCACCGTGGCGGCAGTGGTCTGACGGCGTGCCGCGCAGCGTTGCAGGGCGGAGGCCATGCGCGCCGCCTGTATCGGCTTCTGCAAATAATCCAGCGCGTTGACTTCAAACGCCTGCAAGGCGTATTGGTCGAAAGCGGTGGTGAAGATCACGTCCGGCGCCTCGTCCAGGGCCGCCAGCATATCGAAGCCAGAGCCGCCGGGCATCTGCACATCAAGGAAAATCAAGTCCGGCTTGAGCGCATTGATCTGCGCCACACCATCGGCAGCGTTGACCGCCTCGCCGACAATCTCCACATCGGGATGCGCGGCCAGCAGGCGCTTCAGTTCCGCACGCGCCAGGCGCTCGTCGTCGATCAGTAATGCCCGCATCTACGCAGCCTCCGGTAACGTCAGCGTGGCGCGCACCCAGCCACTATTCTCGATCAGGTCCACGCGTGCGCCGTCACCCAGCACCAGGGCCAGTCGTTTGCGCGCATTCGCCAGCCCCACTTGGGTGGAATTTGAAAACGGCGCCAACGCACCCTTGTTGGCGATCTCGATCAGCACCGTGCCATCCTCCATGCGTCGCGCCAGGATGCGGATTTCGCTGCCGGCGGCGCTGTTCTCCACGCCATATTTGACCGCGTTTTCCACCAGTGTTTGCAGCGACATCGGCGGAACGCGCACCTGATCCAGTCCAACGCCGACTTCCACGCTCACCTGCATGCGCTCTTCAAAGCGAATCTTCTCGATGGACAGGTATGCCTGTACCGCTTCGATTTCCGCCGCCAGCGGGACCGTGTCATGCTGGCCCGATTGCAGCGCGTAGCGCATCACGCTTGCCAGCTGGTCGATCATCAGCGATGCCGCATCGGGATCTTCGTAGATCAACGCGCGCACGCTGTTCATGCTGTTGAAGAAAAAGTGGGGATTGACCTGCGCCTGCAAGGCGCGCAGTTCCGCATCCTTGGCCGCCACTTCCAGCCGCAACGCTTCGGCCTCCGCGCGGTTGGCGCGGCGCAGCGATATCACCGCCATGTAGAAAATATTCCAGACCAGGTAGATAGCCCACCACGACGCCAACGCGGCGGGCACCCAGCCGAAGCCCCGGTCCATATGCGCCGGCTGGAACACCAGATAGCCAAGGTACTGCACGGCGGTGTGGAGTGTGCCAAGCACCAGCACGGCAATGGCGATTCTCTTCCAGCTGGTGCGCTGACGGTTGCGGATGCGCCGCTTGATTATCCGGTGCCATACATCGGTAATCACCAAGCCGCTGCACGCGCCCCACACCATGACCCACATCAGCCCCTGTACGCGCCAGGCGCCCATGAGCAGGGAAAACAGCGGCAGAAAGCCCCAGCCGACCAGCTGGAAAATCCAGTACCAATTCAGGCGGGCGAGCAGGGGGCGGGCGTGGTGCATGGCGTTAGTTGAGGAAGTTATCGATGCGATCATACATCCAGGCCGGATCGTCGTACATGATGAAGTGGCGCGCGTTGTCCGCCATTTCTACGCGCACGCCCGGCAGCTTCGCATACTGCGCGGTGTAGATCGCGGTGATGGCCTGCTTGGGCGCATAGTCCTTGTAGGCTACCCAGGTGCCCAGCACCAGCGTTGGCGCCTTGATGCGGCTGATGTCGTCGCGCAGGTCGGCCGCCATCAGCTCCGTCATGCTGTCGATGACGGTATCGCGGTCCGACGCTTTGCCGCTGGCGAGCGCGCGATCGATGTCTTCCTGTTTGGTGATCATCGTGCGCAGTGTGCGCAACTGGTTGGCCTTGAAGGTCTCGGCGTCCTGGCCCTTCATCATGTTGCGCATGCCTTCTGCCTGCTGTTTCAATTGCTCGCGGGTGATGGTCGGCAGTTGCGTGGCGCCCAGCGCCGGCAGCGAGTCGACGATGATCAGGCGGCCCACTTGCTGCGGATGGTCCGCCGCCAGCTTCATGCCCAGATAGCCGCCCAGGCTGTGGCCTATAATGATCGGCTTGTCGAATTTTTTCTCGCTGAGGTAGGCGCTCAGTTGCTGTTCCACGGCCGGCAGCAAGGGTTGCTTGATGGCTGGTTGGCCGGCGAAACCGGCGAGCGTCAGCACGTGGCACTGGTATTTCCCTTTGCCGCAGTAGCGCGCCACTGTAGCATCCCATACGCTGCCCGAGGAGCCGAGGCCGGGAATCAGGATGATGGGGGCGCCGCTGCCGGTCACGTCGACCTTGAAGGCGGGATGCTCTGCGGCGCCGGCGTAGCCGAACATCAGGGTGGCGGCAAGGGCGGCGATGGTTTTGGTCAGCATTGCGTTCTCCGTAATCAGTAAGTGTGGCCATGCTATCGGCGCACGGCGGCGCGGGCGACAGCTTTGGGATGAGTGGCGCGTCCCGCCGGATGAACGGTAGTCAGCCCTCGGCCTTCAACTTGCGCCATAGCGTGGTGCGGCTGATGCCGAGGTAATCGGCGGCGGCGTCGCGGCGGCCGCCGAATCGCGCCAGCACGTCGGAGACACGCTCATTCGGCCGTCCGCCCAACGCGGCAGGCGTGGCGACGGGGGCGGGGGCGAAGGCCGAAGCGGGCGCGGAGGAGAGCGCCGGCGCCAGGTGCATGGCGGACCTGCCGGCGAGTTCCGGGGCGACGCTGAGGACAAAGGCCGGCGTCAACGCCTGCAACGGTTCGGCGGCGAGGAACAGCGCCAGGCGCTCGGTCAGGTTGCGCAGCTCGCGCACGTTGCCGGGCCAATCGTAGCGCTGCAACAGCGGCGCGCACGCAGCCATCTCCGCATGCAGATTCGGATGCGGCCGCGCGCCCAGCGACGCCAAGGCATTCTTCAGCGACCATTCCGCCAGCGGCAGCACGTCCTCGGCGCGCGCGCGCAGCGGCGGCAGCGTCAAACGCAGCACCGCCAGCCGATAGAACAGGTCGGCGCGGAAGCGTCCCTCGCGCACGCGCTGTTCCAGATCGCAGTGCGTGGCGCTGATGATGCGCACATTGACTGGTATCGGCCGCGTGCCCCCGACCCGCACCACCTCGCGCTCCTCCAGTACGCGCAGCAGGCGCGTTTGCAGCGTCAAGGGCATCTCGCCGATTTCATCGAGGAACAGCGTGCCGCGATTGGCCGCCTCGAACAAGCCCGCGTGGCCGCCACGCCGCGCGCCGGTGAATGCGCCTTCCTCATGCCCGAACAGTTCTGATTCCAGCAGCGATTCCGCAATCGCGCCGCAATTCACCGCCACAAACGGGCGGTTCTGCCCCAGCGTGCGCGGCGCCTCGCGGTGAATCGCCTGCGCCACCAGCTCCTTGCCGCAGCCGGTTTCACCCTGTATCAGCACGGTGGCCGGCGATTTCGCATACAGCACCACGGCCTGCCGCACCGACTCCATCGCGGCCGAATCGCCGCGCAGATCGTTCAGGCCATGTTTTGCGCGTAGTGTATCCGTCACTACCGCATTGCGCGCGCGGTGGCGGTTGGATTCCAGCTGCGTCAGGCGCGCCATCTCCAGTGCGTCGTCGAAGGCATGACGGATCGACGCGGCCGAGTACACGAACACGCCGGTCAGACCCGCTTCCTCCGCCAGATCGGTGATCAGCCCCGCACCGACAACGGCCTTGATGCCGGCCGCTTTCAGATCGTTGATCTGGGCGCGCGCGTCTTCTTCGGTAACGTAAGTGCGCTGCTCGACATCGAAGCCGAAGGTGGCGGAAAACTCTGCCAGCTCCGCCAGCCGCTCCTGATAGGTGACGATGCCGATGCGCTCCGATACGCGGCGCGCGCGCGCCAGCGCCTGCATCACATCCAGCCCGCTGAACTTCGCAATCACCACCGGCACCGATAGCCGGCCTTTCAGGTACGCCGCGTTGGAGCCGGCCGCGATCACCGCATCGCAGCGCTCAGTCGCCAGGCGCTCGCGGATATGCCTGGCCGCTTCGTCGAAACCGAGATTGACCGGTTCAATGGCGGCCAGGCTGTCGTATTCGAGCGTGATGTCGCGGAACAGATCGGACAGGCGCGACACGGAAACCGTCCAGATAACCGGCTTGTCGTTGACGTCGAAGGGCATGGGCGTGGAATGTCGCATGTTTCAATTATAGTTCAAATATGTTTCAGTGTTTCGTGGTGAAACGTCCGGCCCGGCGTAACGTGTTGATTTATATAGATTGTGCTGATGGCATGGCCCTTGCAATAGATAGCGCAATTCAACGTAACAATGAAAGGTTACCCACATGAGTCACTATTCCGCAGGCGCCGCGTTCCGCAGAGCCGTCCAAGAGGAATCGCCGTTGCAGGTGGTTGGCGCCATCAACGCCAATCATGCGCTGCTGGCAAAGCGCGCCGGCTTCAAGGCGATTTACCTGTCCGGCGGCGGCGTCGCGGCCGGCTCGCTCGGCCTGCCGGACCTCGGCATCTCGAACCTGGACGACGTGCTGGTTGACGTGCGCCGCATCACCGACGTGTGCGACCTGCCGCTGCTGGTTGATATCGACACCGGCTTTGGCGCCTCCGCCTTCAACGTCGCGCGTACCGTCAAGTCCATGATCAAGTTCGGCGCCGCCGCCATCCACATCGAGGATCAGGTAGGCGCCAAGCGCTGCGGCCACAGGCCGGGCAAGGAAGTGGTGAGCCAGCAGGAGATGGCGGACCGCGTGCGCGCCGCGGTGGATGCACGCACGGACGAGCAGTTTGTGATCATGGCGCGCACCGACGCGCTGGCGGTGGAAGGGCTGGACCGCGCGATCGAGCGCGCGGTAGCGTGCGTGGAAGCGGGCGCCGACATGATTTTTGCCGAGGCGCTGACCGATATCGGCATGTACAAGCGCTTCGTCTCCGCTGTGAAGGTGCCGGTGCTGGCCAATATTACTGAATTTGGTTCGACGCCGCTGTTTACCAAGGACGAGCTGCGCGACGCTGGTGTGGACATCGTTCTGTATCCGCTGTCCGCTTTCCGCGCCATGAACAAGGCGGCCGAGAATGTATACGGCGCGATTCGTCGCGACGGCACGCAGAAGGATGTGCTCGATTTGATGCAGACGCGCGAAGAACTCTACCAGAGCATCAACTACCACGAGTTTGAACAGAAGCTCGACGCGCTGTTCGAGGCACAAAAGAAATAACCGTCGCTCGCGCGCAGGCGGGAGCTTATAGAAATAACCGTCGCTCCCGCGCAGGCGGGAGCCTATACTCAGCATGGATTCCCGCCTGCGCGGGAATGACGTGCCGTCTGGAGACTGATATGACTGAATCGACTTTCAAGCCTAAAAAATCCGTCGCCCTGTCGGGTGTCGCCGCCGGTAACACGGCACTTTGCTCGGTCGGCAAAACCGGCAATGACCTGCACTATCGCGGCTACGACATCCTGGACGTCGCCACCACCTGCGAGTTCGAGGAAATCGCCTACCTGCTGGTGCACGGCAAACTGCCTGCCGGAGCGGAACTGCGCGGCTACAAGGCCAAGCTGAAATCGCTGCGCGGCTTGCCGCAGGCGGTGAAGTCGGCGCTGGAAGCGCTGCCGGCGTCGGCGCACCCGATGGATGTGATGCGCACCGGCGCTTCGGTGCTGGGCTGCGTGCTGCCGGAAAAGGATGACCACAACGTGCCGGGCGCGCGCGACATCGCCGACCGCCTGATGGCGTCGTTCGGCTCGATGCTGCTGTACTGGTATCACTACAGCCATAACGGCAAGCGCATCGAAGTGGAAACCGATGACGACTCGATCGGCGGCCATTTCCTGCACCTGCTGCATGGCGAGAAGCCCAAGGACAGCTGGGTGCGTGCGATGCACACCTCGCTGATCCTGTACGCGGAACACGAGTTCAACGCCTCCACCTTCACCAGCCGTGTCATTTCCGGCACCGGCTCCGACATCCACTCGGCCATCACCGGCGCCATCGGCGCGCTGCGCGGTCCTAAGCACGGCGGCGCCAACGAAGTCGCCTTCGAAATCCAGAAGCGCTACGAAAATCCGGACGAAGCGGAAGCCGATATCCGCAACCGCGTCGCCAACAAGGAAGTGGTGATCGGCTTCGGCCACCCGGTGTACACGGTGTCCGATCCGCGTAATGTGGTGATCAAGGAGGTGGCGCGCCAGTTGTCGGAGGAAGCCGGTTCCACCAAAATGTTCGACATCGCCGAGCGCCTGGAATCGGTGATGTGGGAAATCAAAAAATGTTCCCGAACCTGGACTGGTTCTCCGCCGTGTCGTACCACATGATGGGCGTGCCGACCGCGATGTTCACGCCGCTGTTCGTCATATCGCGCACCTCCGGCTGGTCGGCGCACATCATTGAACAGCGCATCGACAACAAGATCATTCGCCCAAGCGCCAACTATGTCGGCCCTGAAGACCTGAAATTCGTCCCGATCAAGGACCGCAAATAATCATGAACACCGCATTCCGCAAGCCCTTGCCGGGCACCCAGCTAGACTACTTCGACGCGCGCGCCGCCGTCGATGCGATCCAGCCAGGCGCCTGGGCCAAACTGCCGTACACCTCGCGCGTACTGGCTGAAAACCTTGTGCGCCGCTGCGATCCGGCCACGCTCAACGCCTCGCTGTCGCAGCTCATCGAGCGCAAGCGCGATCTGGATTTTCCCTGGTTCCCGGCGCGCGTGGTGTGCCACGATATCCTGGGCCAGACCGCGCTGGTCGATCTGGCCGGCCTGCGCGACGCCATCGCCCAGCAGGGCGGCGATCCGGCGCTGGTCAACCCGGTGGTGCCGACGCAGCTGGTGGTGGACCATTCGCTGGCGGTCGAATGCGGCGGCTTTGATCCGGACGCTTTCGACAAGAACCGCGCCATCGAGGAGCGCCGCAACGAGGACCGCTTCGATTTCATCAACTGGACCAAGAAGGCGTTCAAGAACGTCGACGTGATCCCGCCGGGGAACGGCATCCTGCACCAGATTAATCTGGAGCGCATGTCGCCGGTGATTCAGGCGGTGGACGGCGTGGCTTTCCCGGACACGCTGGTGGGCACGGACTCGCATACGCCGATGGTGGATGCGCTGGGCGTGATCGCCATCGGCGTCGGCGGGCTGGAGGCGGAGAGCGTGATGCTGGGCCGCGCTTCGTGGATGCGGCTGCCCGACATCATCGGCGTTGAACTGAGCGGCAAGCCGCAGCCGGGCATTACGGCCACCGACATCGTGCTGGCGCTGACCGAATTCCTGCGCAAGCAAAAGGTCGTATCGTCGTATCTGGAGTTCTACGGCGACGGCGCCGCGCACCTGACGCTGGGCGACCGCGCCACCATTTCCAATATGGCCCCGGAATACGGTTCCACCGCCGCCATGTTCTACATCGACGAGCAGACCATCAAGTACCTCAGGCTCACCGGCCGCGACGACGATACCGTCAAGCTGGTGGAGACTTACGCCAAAGAGACCGGCCTGTGGGGCGAAGCACTGGCAGGCGCGGAATATGAACGCGTATTGAAATTCGACCTGTCGACCGTCGTACGCAACATCGCCGGCCCGTCGAACCCGCACAACCGCGTAGCGACAACCGACCTGGCGGCGCGCGGCATCGCCCGTGCGCCGGACGGCGCGGCCGGCCAGGCGGATAGCGGCGCAGCCGCGCAGCCGGGCGCCTTGCCGGACGGCGCCTGCATCATCGCCGCCATCACCAGCTGCACCAACACCAACAACCCGCGCAACATGATCGCCGCCGGCCTGCTGGCCCGCAACGCCAACGCGCGCGGACTGGCGCGCAAGCCGTGGGTGAAGTCGTCGCTGGCGCCGGGTTCCAAAACCGTCACGCTGTACCTCGAAGAAGCCGGCCTGCTGCCGGAACTGGAAAAGCTGGGCTTCGGCGTGGTTGCCTATGCCTGCACCTCCTGCAACGGCATGTCCGGCGCCCTGGACCCCGCGATTCAGCAGGAAGTAGTGGCGCGCGACCTGTACGCCACCGCGGTCCTGTCGGGCAACCGCAACTTCGACGGCCGCATCCACCCTTACGCCAAGCAGGCCTTCCTCGCGTCGCCGCCGCTGGTGGTGGCTTACGCCATTGCCGGCACCATCCGCTTTGACATCGAAAAGGACGTGCTGGGCCACGACGCCAGCGGCCAGCCGGTGACGCTGAAAGACATCTGGCCATCGGACGAAGAGATCGACGCCATCGTTGCCAGCGCGGTCAAGCCGGAACAGTATCGCAAAGTCTATATCCCGATGTTCGCGCGCGAGGCCGACGACGGCGTGGCGGTCAGCCCGCTGTACGACTGGCGCCCGCAAACCACCTACATCCGCCGCCCACCTTACTGGGAAGGCGCGCTGGCCGGCGCGCGCACGCTGCGCGGCATGCGCCCGCTGGCGCTGCTGGGCGATAACATCACCACCGACCACCTGTCGCCATCGAACGCCATCATGCTCGATAGCGCTGCCGGAGAATACCTGCAAAAAATGGGCTTGCCCGAAGAGGACTTCAACTCGTACGCCACGCACCGCGGCGACCACCTCACCGCACAACGCGCCACCTTCGCCAATCCCACGCTGAAGAATGAAATGGTGCGCGACGCCGAGGGCAAGGTCAAAGCCGGTTCGCTGGCGCGCGTTGAACCGGAAGGCAAAGTGCTGCGCATGTGGGAAGCCATCGAAACCTATATGGACCGCAAGCAGCCGCTAATCATCATCGCCGGCGCCGACTACGGCCAGGGCTCGTCGCGCGACTGGGCGGCCAAGGGCGTGCGCCTTGCGGGCGTGGAGGCGATTGTGGCCGAGGGTTTCGAGCGCATCCACCGCACCAACCTGGTGGGCATGGGCGTGCTGCCGCTGGAGTTCCAGCCCGGCGTCAACCGCATCACGCTGGGCCTCGACGGCACCGAGACTTATGACGTTATCGGCGAACGCAAGCCGCGCGCCACGCTGACGCTGGTGATCCATCGCGCCACCGGCGCGCGCATCGAAGTGCCGGTGACCTGCCGTCTCGATACGGCGGAAGAAGTGTCCATCTACGAAGCGGGCGGCGTGCTGCAACGCTTCGCGCAGGACTTCCTGGAATCCGCAAAGGCCGCATGATGACTCACCAACCCCAGATCAAAATCCCCGCCACCTATATGCGTGGCGGCACCAGCAAGGGCGTGTTCTTCCGCCTGCAGGACCTGCCGCCAGCGGCGCAGCAGCCCGGCGCCGCGCGCGACCGGTTGCTGCTGCGCGTGATCGGCAGCCCCGATCCCTACGGCAAGCAGATCGACGGCATGGGCGGCGCCACGTCCAGCACCAGCAAGACGGTGATCCTGTCGAAAAGCACACGCGCCGATCATGATGTCGACTACCTGTTCGGCCAGGTTTCCATCGACAAGGCCTTCGTCGACTGGAGCGGCAACTGCGGCAACCTGTCCGCCGCGGTCGGCGCGTTCGCCATCAGCGGCGGGCTGGTTGATGCGGCGCGCCTCCCGCACGACGGCGTGGCGGTGGTGCGCGTGTGGCAGGCCAATATCGGCAAGACCATCATCGCCCACGTCCCGATGAGCAACGGCGAAGTACAGGAAACCGGCGGCTTTGAACTGGACGGCGTAACCTTTCCGGCGGCGGAGGTGCGGCTGGAGTTCATGGACCCGGCGGCGGAAGAAGAGGGCGCCGGCGGCGCGATGTTCCCGACCGGCCAGGTGCTCGATGACCTGGAGGTGCCCGGCCTCGGCACGCTGAAAGCCACCATGATCAACGCCGGCATCCCGACCATCTTCATCAACGCCGACGCCATCGGCTACACGGGAACTGAACTGCAGGACGCCATCAACGGCGACGCCAGAGCGCTGGCGATGTTCGAGACGATCCGTGCGCATGGCGCGCTGCGCATGGGGCTTATCAAAGACCTGGGCGAGGCGGCCACGCGGCAGCATACGCCGAAGGTGGCATTTGTGGCGCCGCCCGCCGGCTATACCGCGTCGAGCGGCAAACAGGTAGCCGCAGGCGATATCGACCTGCTGGTGCGCGCACTCTCGATGGGCAAGCTGCATCACGCCATGATGGGCACTGCCGCCGTGGCAATCGGCACCGCCGCCGCCATCCCGGGCACCTTGGTGAACCTGGCGGCGGGCGGCGGTGAACGGGCCGCGGTGCGCTTTGGCCACCCGTCCGGCACCCTGCGTGTCGGCGCGCAGGCGGTGCAGGAAAACGGAGATTGGTGCGTAAAAAAAGCGGTAATGAGCCGCAGCGCGCGCGTGCTGATGGAAGGCTGGGTGCGCATCCCTGCCAACTAAAAAACTGGAGGAGACATGAGGTACGCTGATTTTTATCAGCGCTCCGTCGTCGCGCCTGAGGATTTCTGGCGTGACGAAGCTGCGCTCATCGACTGGCACACGCCTTTCTCTCAGGTGCTGGATTATTCCCGCCCGCCATTCGCCCGCTGGTTCGTCGGCGGCATGACCAATCTCTGTCACAACGCGGTGGACCGCTGGTGCGCCACGCAGGGCGACAAGCCGGCGCTGATTGCCATCTCCACGGAAACCAACACGGAGCGCAGCTACTCCTTCAACGAACTGCATGTGGAGGTGCAGCGCGCGGCGGCGATGATGCAATCGCTCGGCGTGCGCAAGGGCGACCGTGTGCTGATCTACATGCCGATGATCGCCGAAGCGGCATTCGCCATGCTGGCTTGCGCGCGTATCGGCGCGGTGCATTCGGTGGTGTTCGGCGGCTTTGCGGCGAACAGCCTGGCCAGCCGCATCGATGACGCGCGGCCGGTGCTGGTTGTCTCCGCCGATGCCGGCTCGCGCAACGGCAAGCCGGTTCCCTACAAGCCGCTGCTCGATGAAGCGATCGCGCTGTCGTCGTTCAAGCCGCAGCGGGTGCTGCTGGTGGACCGTGGCCTGGCGCCGATGCGGCGCGTGGAAGGCCGCGATGTCGACTACGCCGCGCTCAGCGCCGCGCATCCGGCGGCGCAGGTTCCGGTGACGTGGCTGGAATCGAACGAGCCCTCATACATCCTCTATACCTCCGGCACCACCGGCAAGCCGAAGGGTGTGCAGCGCGATGTCGGCGGCTATGCGGTGGCGCTGGCTGCGTCGATGAAGTACAACTTCTGCGCACAGGCCGGCGAGGCGTTCTTCGCCACGTCCGATATCGGCTGGGTGGTGGGGCACTCGTACATCGTCTATGGGCCGCTGATCGCCGGCATGGCCACCATCATGTACGAGGGGCTGCCGGTGTGCCCTGATCCCGGCATCTGGTGGCGCATCGTCGAGCAGTACAAAGTGACGCGCATGTTCTCGGCGCCGACCGCGATACGCGTGCTGCGCAAGCAGCCGCCGGAATTCATGCACCGGCACGACAAGTCGTCGCTCAAGGCCTTGTACCTGGCCGGCGAGCCGCTGGACGAAACCACCTCGGGCTGGATCGCTTCCGAACTCGGCGTGCCGATCATCGACAACTACTGGCAGACCGAAACCGGCTGGCCGATCCTTTCCATCGCCAAGGGCATAGAGGATGTGCCGACCAGGCTTGGCAGCCCCGGCATGGCCATGTACGGCTACAAGGTCAAGCTGATTAACGAGGCCACGGGCGGCGAATGCGCCGCCAACGAAAAGGGCGTGCTGATGATCGAAGGGCCGCTGCCGCCGGGCTGCATGCAGACCATCTACGGCGACGACCAGCGCTTCGTCGATACCTATTGGACGCAGCAGCTGTATTCCACCTTCGACTGGGGCGTGCGCGACGAGGACGGCTACTATTTTATCCTCGGCCGCACCGACGATGTGATCAACGTCGCCGGCCATCGCCTCGGCACGCGCGAGATCGAGGAGTCCATCACCAGCCACCCGAATGTCTCCGAAGTGGCCGTGGTGGGCGTGCAGGACAAGATCAAGGGACAGGTGGCGGTGGCGTTCGCGATTCTGAAGGATCCCAGTGCCGGCACGGCGGAGCAGGATGTGATGGCGGTTGTGGATCGCCAGCTCGGGCCCGTGGCGCGGCCGGCGCGCGTCTACTTCGTGACGCAATTGCCGAAGACCCGATCCGGCAAATTGCTGCGCCGCTCCATCCAGGCAATCTGTGAAGGGCGCAGCCCCGGAGACGTTACCACCATCGAAGATCCTGCTTCACTGCAGCAAATACAGAGTGCACTTTTGTAAGCCACCGGTAAGGCTGCTCTTCTATTCTGTGTTTAAGCTCGAATAGAAGAGCATCAATAACGGAGACAAAAATGCACGACGACTTGGTTCAACAACTCAAGCGCGATCCCAATTATCATCAATTGGTCAAATCGCGCTCCCGTTTCGGCTGGCTGCTCACCGCGGCCATGATGGTGGTCTACTACGGCTACATCCTGCTGATCGCCTTCGATAAAGAGTTCCTCGCGACGAAAACCGGCGAAGGCGTCATGACCTGGGGCATGCCGATTGGCCTGTTCGTCATCATCTTCACGGTGCTGATTACCGGCGTGTACGTCCGCCGCGCCAACAGCAAATACGATGAACTGACCCAAGCCATCCACGCCAAGGTGAAGCCATGAGCATCCTGAAAAAACTGATGGCGCCAGCATTGCTGGCCGCATGCGGCGCCGCGCTGGCGGCCGGCGGCGACCTGGGGCAGGCGACCAAGCAGGCCACCAACTGGACCGCGATCATCATGTTCGGCGTGTTCGTGGTGTTCACGCTGTACATCACCAAGTGGGCGGCCGCGAAAACGCGGTCGGCGTCCGACTTCTACACCGCCGGCGGCGGCATCACCGGTTTCCAGAACGGCCTGGCCATCGCCGGCGACTTCATGTCGGCGGCGTCCTTCCTCGGCATCTCCGCGTCGGTGTTCCTGAACGGTTACGATGGCCTGATCTACGCCATCGGCTTCCTGGTCGGCTGGCCCATCATCACCTTCCTGATGGCGGAGCGCCTGCGTAACCTGGGCCGCTTCACCTTCGCCGACGTTGCCGCCTACCGCTTCAAGCAGGCGCCGATCCGCATCTTCTCCGCGTCCGGCACGCTGGTGGTGGTGGCCTTCTACCTGATCGCGCAGATGGTCGGCGCCGGCCAGCTGATCAAGCTGCTGTTCGGGCTTGAATACTGGATCGCCGTGGTGCTGGTCGGTACGCTGATGATGATCTACGTGCTGTTTGGCGGCATGACCGCCACCACCTGGGTGCAGATCATCAAGGCGGTAATGCTGCTGGGCGGCGCAAGCTTCATGGCGATTGCCGTGCTGGCGCAGTTCAACTTCAGCCCCGAGGCGCTGTTCGCCAAATCGGTGGAGCTGCACGCCAACAAGGAATCCATCATGGGTCCGGGCACCTTCATCAAGGACCCGATCTCCGCGATCTCGTTCGGCATGGCGCTGATGTTCGGCACCGCCGGCCTGCCGCACATCCTGATGCGGTTCTTCACCGTGCCGAGCGCGAAAGAGGCGCGCAAGTCGGTGTTCTGGGCGACTACCTGGATCGCTTATTTCTACGTGCTGACCTTCATCATCGGTTTCGGCGCCATCGTTTTGGTGAGCACCAATCCGGAGTTCAAGGACGCGGCGGGCAAGCTCCTGGGCGGTAACAACATGGCTGCGGTGCACCTGGCCAAGGCGGTGGGCGGCAACGTCTTCCTCGGCTTTATCTCGGCAGTGGCCTTCGCCACCATCCTGGCCGTGGTTGCGGGCCTGACGCTGTCCGGCGCATCGGCCGTGTCGCACGACCTGTACGCCACCGTGATCGCCAAGGGCCAGGCCAGCAGCAAGAGCGAGCTGAAAGTATCGAAGATTACCACCATCGCGCTGGGCATCATCGCCGTGGTGCTGGGGATCGCCTTCGAGAAGCAGAACATCGCCTTCATGGTGTCGCTGGCGTTCGCGATCGCGGCTTCGGCCAACTTCCCGGTACTGTTCATGTCCGTGCTGTGGAAGGACTGCACCACGCGCGGCGCCACCATCGGCGGCTTTATCGGCCTGACGCTGGCGCTGGTGATGACGGTGCTGTCGAAGTCCGTGTGGGTCGATGTGCTGGGCCACGCCGAAGCGCTGTTCCCTTATGCGTCGCCGGCGATCTTCTCGATGCCGGCCGGCTTCCTCGGCATCTGGATCTTCTCGTTGCTCGACCGCAGCCCGCGCGCGCGCATCGATCGCGCCGGCTTCGAGGCGCAGGAAATGCGTTCGGAAACCGGCATCGGCGCGGCCGGCGCCAGCGCGCACTGATATAAATCACAACTTGTTGTAGCGATGATGCCCGGTCCGCCGGGCATTGTCGTTTTTAGGGGCGCACACAAGTACATTCATCGCGATAGCCAGGAATGTGGTTTATTATCAGCCAACCATGCTGCCCAGGTATCGAGAGTCGACCAATCCGGAGTTCGTTGCCGATGCGCTGACGCTGATCGGCGTGCCTGCCTGCGCCTGTGATGCGGATGGCGTGGTGCTGGCCGCGAACGCGGAACTGCAGGCTTTACTCGGCCTTGATCCGAGCGGCCGGCCGATGGGCGACCTGTTCGCGCGCCATGTGCGCGAGGCGGCATTGGCGCAGCTGCGCAGCGCCGGGCGCTGGGACAGCTGCCTGACCGGCGCCGATGGCCGCTACCTGCCCGTGCAGGCATGGGCCAAGCCGCTGCCGGAGCAGGGCGTCACCATCATTTTCCACGACATGAGCGACGTCCAGCGCGACCAGCGCGCGCTGCGCAAGGCCCTGCTGGAACAGCAGGCCATCCTTGAAAACGCGGCGGTCGGCATCCTGTTCAGCAAGGACGGCCTTATCCGCGAATGCAATATCCGCTGCGCCGAGATGCTGGGCTACAGCCGCCAGGAACTGGAGGGCGCGCCGACGCTGAACGCCTATCCGAGCGAAGCGGACTACACCAGTCTGGGGCGCGACGCCGGCCCGCTGCTGGCGCAAGGCCGCTCCTTCACGACAGAATTGCAGTTGCGCCGCAAGGACGGCTCGCTGTTCTGGGCGCGCCTTTACGGTCGCGCCGTCGATCCGCAGCACAATGCCGAGGGCACGGTGTGGATCATGGAGGACATCGACGACTCGCGGCTGGCTGGCGAAAAGCTGGAGCGCATGCTGCGCGAACAAAAGGCGATTCTCGATAACGCCTCGGTCGGCATCCTGTTCACCAAGGCACAGGTCATGATGAGCTGTAACGTGCGCATGGCCGAGATGTTCGGCTACGCGCCGGGGGAAATGGAGGGGCAGCCGTCGTCGCTGGTGTTCCCGTCGGCGCAGTCATATGCGGCCTTCGGCCGCGAAGCCGCACCGTTGCTGGGCGCCGGCCAGCCGTTCGAGAAGGCGGCGTGGCGCTTCAAGCGCAGGGATGGCAGCTTGTTCTGGTGCCGCGTGCGCGCCAACGCGGTGGACCTCGAACATCGCGGCGGCGGCACCATCTGGATACTGGAGGACGTGACCGAATCGCTGCAAACGCAGATGGAGGTCGAGGCCATCATGACCAACGCCTCGATGAGCATCCTGTTCACCAAGAACCGTGTCATCACGCGCTACAACCGCGGCTTCGCCGACATGTTCGGCTACGATGCGCAATCGGGCCTTGGCTTGCCGGGCCGCGCCTTGTATCCGTCGCAGCAGGCATATGACCGGCTGGGCGCGGAGGCTTATCCATTCCTCTCCATCGGCAAGCCGTTCCAGACCGAGATCGAGATGCAGCGCGCCGACGGCAGCATCTTGTGGGCGCAGCTGATCGGCTACGTGGTCAATCCGGACGATCCGGCGCAGGGCACGATCTGGGTGATCGAGGACCGCACCGAGCAAAAACGCGCCGAGGAGGCGCTGCGCAACGCGCTGCTGGAAAATCAGGCGATCCTCGACAGCGCGGTGCTGGGCATCTCGGTGGTGGAAAACGGCCGCAACCTCCGCTGCAACCGCAAGATGGAAGAACTGTTCGGCTACGGGCCGGGTGAGATGAATCACCTCAGCGTGCAGGCCTTCTACGCCGACAAGGAGGCCTGGAGCCGCGCGCGCGCCGAAACGCTGCGCGATTTCGACGCCGGCAACGTCAATGTCTCGGAATATGAACTGGTGCGCAAGGACGGCAGCACGTTCTGGGGCCGGCTGTCGGGGCGCCCGTTCGACCTGGCGCAGTCGCGCGGGCGCTCGGTGTGGCTGGTGGACGATATCACCTTGCGGCGCGAAGCGTCGGAGGCGGTGGCCCGCGCGCGTGACGAGCTGGAATTGCGCGTGCGCGAACGCACCGCCGAACTGGCCGGCGCCAACGCGCAATTGCAGGGCGAGATCGTCGAACGCCGCCAGGCGGAGGCGCGGGTGCACCATATGGCCTACCACGACAGCCTGACCGGCCTGCCGAACCGCGCGTTGTTGTCGGACCGGCTGGACCGCGCCATGCTGGCGGCGCAGCGCTCTGAGCGCAAGCTGGCGGTGATGTTCATCGACCTTGACCGCTTCAAGACCATCAACGACTCGCTCGGCCACATGGTGGGCGATCAGCTGCTGAAGGAAGTGGCGGCCCGCGTGTGCGGCGCGGTACGCGTCAGCGACACCGTGGCGCGGCTGGGCGGCGACGAATTCGTGGTGCTGGTGCCGGGCATCCGCGCCGCCGAGGAAGCGGGCCAGGTGGCGCAAAAGATCATCGAGGCCTTGTCCGACGGCTTCCCGCTGGAAGGGCGCAACCTGCACATCACGCCGTCGATCGGCATCAGCGTTTATCCGGACGATGGCGTGGACGTGGACACGCTGATGCGCAGCGCCGACGGCGCCATGTATCACGCCAAGGCCAGCGGCCGCAATAACTACCAGTTCTTCAAAGAGGCGATGAACTTATCGGCGGCGCGCCACTTCGAACTGGAGTCCAGCCTGCGCGGCGCGCTGGCGGCCGGCGAGTTCGAGCTGCACTACCAGCCCATCATGGATATCGGCACGCGGCGCCTGCACGCCATGGAAGTGCTGCTGCGCTGGCGGCGCGGCGGCACGGAGCTGATCACGCCCGACCATTTCATCCCCATCATCGAGGAAAACGGCATGATCGTGCCGATCGGCGCCTGGGTGATACGCCAGGCGTGCCGGCAAAGCATGGCGTGGCAAAGCCAGGGCATGACGCCGGTGCCGCTGGCGGTCAACCTGTCGCCGCGCCAGTTCATGCATCGCGGGCTGGTGGAGTCGGTGCGCGACATCCTCGACGAAACCGGCATCGACCCGGCGCTGATCGAATTCGAAATCACCGAAACGGCGCTGATGCAGCACGGCGAGCAGACGCTGGAAATCCTCGGCCACATCAACGCCATGGGGATCCGCCTGTCGATCGACGATTTCGGCACCGGTTATTCGTCGCTGGCCTATCTGAAGCGTTTCCCGGTCAAGAAAATCAAGATCGACCGCGCCTTCATCAAGGACCTGGAGCGCAGCGCGGAAGACCGCGCCATTGTCTCGGCGATCATCGCGCTGTCGGACAGCCTGCAGCTGTCGGTGGTGGCGGAAGGGGTGGAGACGGAAGGGCAGTACGCGCTGTTGCAGCGCGACGGCTGCCAGTTCGCGCAAGGCTATTTGTTCTCGCAGCCAGTGCCGGAGGCAACGGCGCGGCTGCTGCTGCCGAGGAGTTAAGCGAAGGTCGCCACCACCGGCGTATGGTCCGACGGCTGCTCCCACTTGCGCGGCACGCGGTCGATGATGCAGGCGGTGCAGCGCTGCTTCAGGGCGTCCGACAGCAGCAGGTGATCGATGCGCAGGCCTTTGTTCAGCCGGAAGCCGAGGCCGCGGTAGTCCCACCAGCTGAACGACTTGTCGGCCTGCTCGAACATGCGGAAGGCGTCGGTCAGGCCCAGGTCCAGCAGGCGCTTGAGTTGCGCGCGTTCTTCGGGCGAGACATGCACCATGCCTTCCCACGCGGCCGGGTCGTGCACGTCGCGGTCTTCCGGCGCGATGTTGTAGTCGCCCACCACCGCCAGTTGCGGATAGTTGGCCGCTTCTTCCTGTATCCAGTCGTGGAAGGCGTTCAGCCACGCCATCTTGTACTGGAACTTGTCCGAACCGACCGCCTGGCCGTTGGGCACATAGGCGCACACCACGCGCACGCCATCGATGGTGCCGGCGATGATGCGCTGCTGCGGGTCCTCGAATTTCGGATTGTTTTTGACGATATCGTGGATGGGCAGGCGTGAAATAATTGCCACACCGTTATAAGTCTTCTGGCCGGTGTAGGCGACGTAGTAGCCGGCCGCTTCCAGCTGCGCCAACGGAAACTTGTCGTCAGTTAATTTTGTTTCCTGAATAGCTAGCACATCTGTAGGATTTTCCTCTAGCCATTTCATAACGTGCGGCAGTCTTACGTTCAAAGAGTTAACATTCCATGTGGCTAATTTCATATGGGTTCTTTCTTGCGTTTGGTCGAGTGGCTTGCATCTTACAGCATCTGGATTTAACACATTGCGTTACAAGAATATAAAGTTGTATGAAAAAACATGAAAAGTCCTTCCTTAAGACAGGGGCTAGGGCCTAAAATGTTGCGTAATGTGTGAAATTAAAAAAAAATTGCCAAGCCTGTCTCGTTGTTGTCAAAATAGAACTGGAAGGCGACACACAATAAGCGAAATAGAAATATACTAGTGAAAAATCAGTGGAAAACTTGTGTTTCCGTTTAGCAACCAAAACAGCAATATTTACGTATCGACCTGTGTTGTAATGACGCAAGAAATGATACTATACGGAAATAACTTGTGGTTTTTATAGTGAATGGCGCTTAGCGCATTTGCAAAGGAATGGAAAATGCGAACTGCATTTGAGGCATGGGCACAGCGCGACGGTCACATTGTACGCCGCCGCGAAGACAAGCCAGAGGAATACCTGGTCTTCGAAACGCAACGCCGCTGGGTAATCTGGCAAGCGGCGCTGGAACACGGCAAACCGCCAGGCGGGCGCAAGACCGCCGCGCAAAAGGAAGCTGCCGCCGCTGAGAAGCGCGCCGCCGCCGCCGTGGAACGTCCGCCGGCCATCAACGCCGACGAGGCGGCCGTGCGCAATCAGGTGCTGAACGAAGTGCTGGACGCCTTCTCGTCGCTGGGCGGCGAGCGCGGCATGGACGACATCCTGAAAGTGGTGCAGGGCCTGAAGAAGAAGCAGGACCAGGCCGACCAGCCGGTACGCGCCAAGGCGCCGGCGCGCCAGGACGCCTGACGCGCAGGGCGCAAGGCGTAAAGTGCAAGGCTTTACGCCGCTTGATCTCGCATATAGAACCGCCAGCGGACTGCTACACTGGTCTGTATCGTTATTCCAGAGACAGACCATGTATCTCCGCCCCGCTGCAGCGGTCGCGCTGCTCGCCTCGCTGGCGGGCTGCGCCTCCCTGACCGAACCCACCGAACAGAATGTGCTGGTGCAGACCGTGCTCGATCACCGCGAGATCGCCGGTGTCGGCTGCGTGCTGTACAACGACATGGGCAAATGGTTCGTCACCACGCCGGCGCGCATCACGCTGCGCAAGAGCGCCGGCCCGCTGCGCATCGATTGCCAGAAGTCCGGCAAGGGCTGGGCCTACGAAAGGGTGGAGTCCAGGGCGGACGCCAATATCTGGGGAAATCTGGTGCTGACGGCCGGCGTTGGCCTGTACGTGGACCGCAATACCGGCGCCGGCTACGACTATCCGGACGTGCTGACGGTGGTCATGCGTCCGGCGCAGGAAAAGGAAGATGGGCCACCCCCGGCTGCGGGCGTGACCCTGTTCTGATTAGTTGGCGCGGTTAATCAGGAAGTTCGACAGCAGCGGCACCGGGCGGCCGGTTGCGCCTTTGTTGCCGCCTGATTTCCACGCGGTGCCGGCGATGTCCAGGTGCGCCCAGGTGTACTTGCGGGTGAAGTTCTCCAGGAACGCGGCGGCGGTGCACGAGGCGCCGCCCGGCGTGCCGATGTTGGCCAGGTCGGCGAAGTTGGACTTCAGCTGCTCGTTGTACTCCTCGCCGATCGGCAGGCGCCACGCGGTGTCGCTGGACGCTTTGCCGGCGGCCATGATCTCGTCGGCCAGCGCGTTGTGGACGTCGTCGTCGCGGGTGAACAGGCCGCTCTTGTGGTGGCCCAGGGCGACGATGCAGGCGCCGGTCAGCGTGGCGATGTCGATCACGGCGGCCGGGTTGAAGCGCTCGGCGTAGGCGAGCGCGTCGCACAGCACCAGGCGGCCTTCGGCGTCGGTGTTGAGGATCTCGATGGTCAGGCCGTTCATCGAGGTGACGATGTCGCCCGGCTTGGTGGCGCGGCCCGACGGCATGTTTTCGCAGGCGGCGATCACGCCGATCACGTTCAGCTTCAGGTTCATTTCGCCGATGGCGCGGAAGGTGCCCAGCACCGAGGCGGCGCCGCCCATGTCGTACTTCATCTCGTCCATGCCGGGACCGGCTTTCAGCGAAATGCCGCCGGTGTCGAAGGTGATGCCTTTACCGACCAGCACCACCGGCGCATCCTTGGCCTTGCCGCCCATGTGCTTGAGGATGATGAATTTCGGCGGCTGCTCGCTGCCGTTGGTGACCGACAGGAAGCTGTTCATCTTCAGCGCTTCCAGCTGTTTGCGGTCCAGCACCTCGACCTCGAACTTGTAGTCCTTGCCCAGTTTCCTGGCGACGTTGGCCAGGTAGGTTGGCGTGCAGACGTTGGCCGAGGTGTTGCCCAGCTCCTTGGTCAGGTCGATGCCGTTGGCGATCGCCACGGCCTGCGCCAGCGCGAGCTTGGTGGCGGCGTTGTTCGGCACCGCCAGGGCGATTTTCCTGACGCCGGCGGCGGCCGGGTCTTTCTTGCTCTTTTGGCCATCGGTGCGGAATGCCGACTCGTGGGCCGCTTGCACCACGCAGCGGATCGCCCAATTGACGTCACGCTCTTTCACTTCGGTCATCGGCAATGCGATAATAGCGTCGCTCGCGCCCAGGGTGGAGAACACCTTCAGCGCGGCGGTTACGCCGCCGGCAAAGCTTTTCTCGCCGACGGCGTCGTCGCTGCCCAGGCCAACCAGCAGCACGCGGTCGGCGGCGGCGCCTTTCAGGCCGCGCAGCAGCAGGGTGGCGCCGGCTTTGCCGGTGATGTCGCCGGACTTGAGCGCAGCAGTGATTTCACCAGCGCCGTCCAGCGCCTTGGCAGCTTGCGACAGCTTTTTGTTCTCGAAGACCGCGACGGCGATGACGCCGGCTTTGGCCGTAGCGATGGTGTTTTTTGTGTCGAATGCTTTTATGCTAAAGTCCATTTGATTCTCCGTGTCGTGTACGTACTTAAAACTTTTATGGTCCCGCATAGCGCAGGTTTGCGCTTAACAGCGGGGCCAAACTACCGAATTATAATCTTCAATGATCTTTCAACGCGCCCTACGACGTGAAATGGCCAATACGGCCGGCGCCTCTTTCACGGTGCTGTTCAGTATCTGCGTTACCTGGACCCTGATCGCAGTCCTCGGCAAGGCCGCGGGCGGCAAGGTGGCGTCCAGCGACGTGGTCGCGCTGATCGTTTTCGCAACGCTGAATTATCTGCCAACTATCCTCATCCTCACCAGCTTTATTTCCGTGCTGATGGTGGTCACGCGGACCTACCGCGATTCCGAGATGGTGGTGTGGTTCGCCTCCGGCCTGTCGCTGACCAGGTGGATCGCGCCGGTGCTGACCTTCGGCCTGCCGCTGGTGCTCATCACCGGCATGCTCAGTTTCGTCGCCACGCCGTGGGCCAAGCAGAAAAGCGCGGAATATGTCGAGCGCTTCGAAAAGCGCGAGGACCTGCAAAAAGTCTCGCCGGGCCAGTTCAAGGAATCGGCGTCGGCCAACCGCATCTTCTTCGTCGAGGGCGTGGCCGGCAAGACGGCCGTGGTGCAGAACGTGTTCGTCAACACCGTCGACGAACGGGGCACCGCCGTCATCGTCGCGCGCGAGGGCGTAATCAACACCGGGCCGAAGGGCGAGCGCTATCTGGTGCTGAAGAACGGCCGCCGCTACCAGGGCACGCCGGGCCAGGCCGACTTCCAGACCATGGAGTTCGAGAGCTACAGCATGCGCGTCACCAGCCAGACGCAGGACCTGGAGGGCGACAAGGACACCGACTCCACCCCCACCATGCAGCTGCTCAAGGACACCAGCAACGGCGCCCGCGCGGAGCTGTTGTGGCGCATGGCGGCGCCGCTGACCTGCCTGGTGCTGCTGTTGCTGGCGATTCCGCTGGGCTTTGTCAATCCGCGCGCCGGCAGCTCGGCCAACCTGATTATCGCGCTGCTGATCTTCTTCAGCTATAACAACTTCGTCAAGCTGCTGGAGTCCAGCGTGCGGCAGGGTAAATTCCTCTTCGCGCTGTCCTGGTGGCCGCTGCACCTGGTCGCCGTGCTGACCGTGGTGGTGCTGTTCGCGTGGCGCCTCTACCTGAACCATCCGTACCATCCGCTGGCGCTGCTGTCGGCGTATAAACGCTCGCGCAACGGCGCGGACAAGAAAGCTGTGTCGCAATGAAAATCCTGCAACGCTATTTCGCAGTCTCGATACTGCAAGCAGTCGCCTTTGTGCTGGTGGCTTTCCTCGCGCTGCAAGCGTTCATGGACCTCACCGGCGAGCTGCCGAAGGTGAGCAAGAACGGCGTCGGCGTGCAATTCGCCTTCCTGTACGTGCTGACGCAACTGCCCGGCCACGTGTATGAGGTGATGCCGCTGGCGGCGCTGATCGGCACCATCTACACGATGGCGCAGTTTGCCGCCACGTCCGAGTTCACCATCATGCGGGCGTCCAGCATGTCCACCGGCATGGTGGCGTGGATGCTGGCCAAGATCGGCGTGATCCTGGTGATCATCACCTTCCTGGTCGGCGAATTCGTGGTGCCGCGCACCGCGCCGCTGGCGGAAAAATTCAAGCTGACCTCGCGCGGCACCACCATCTCCACCGAATTCCGCTCCGGCCTGTGGACCAAGGACATCGTCAAGTCGGAAGGCATGACCGGCACGGTGACCGGCTCGCGCTTCTTCAACGTCAAGGAAGTGCGCCCCGACGGCACGCTGAAGGACGTCAAGCTGTACGAATTCGACACCAACTTCCGCATGCGCTCCATCACGCAGGCCAAGACCGCCACCTTCCAGGGCAATAACAAGTGGCTGCTGCAGGATGTGACGGAAAATATCTTCACCAACCCGGAGCTGCTCAAGCCCGGCATGGAAGCCAACCTGGCCAACAACTACGCGCAGGAATCGAGCATGATCGAAACCCGCACCAGCGCCACCAAGGACCTGCTGTCGGAAATCACGCCGCGCATCCTGTCGGTGTCGCGATCTGACCCGGAGCGCATGTCGGCGGTGGAGCTGGCGGTGTACACCCGCCACCTGATCGAGAACAAGCAGGAGACGGAGCGCTTCAAGATCGCGTTCTGGAAAAAGCTGTTCGATCCGCTGGCGATTTTTGTGCTGATGGCGCTGGCGCTGCCGTTCGGCTATCTGCACACGCGCAGCGGCGGCGTGAGCCTGAAAATTTTCCTCGGCATTATGCTGGGCGTCAGCTTCCTGCTGGTGAATACCCTGTTCTCGCATCTGGGCCTGTTGAGCACCTGGCCGGCGATGCTGACGGCGATCGCGCCTAGTTTATTGTTCATGGTGCTGGCGATAGGCGCCTTGTGGTGGGTGGAGCGACATTAGAAATGAGCAAGCGAGCATTGATATTATTTGCGCACGGCGCGCGTTCGGCGTCGTGGGCCGGCCCGTTCGAGCGCCTGCGCGACCTGACGCGGGCGCGCGAGCCGGAAGTGCGCGTCGAGCTGGCCTTCCTGGAACTGATGTCGCCGCGCCTGCCGGACGTGGTCTCGGCGCTGATCGCCGAAAACATCAGCGACATCACCGTGGTGCCGGTGTTCCTGGGGCAGGGCGGGCATGTGCTGCGCGACCTGCCGCTGATGATCGGCGAACTGCGCACCGTCTATCCGCAAGCCGCGATCAAGGTAGTGGAAGCGGCCGGCGAGGATGGCGCGGTGCTCAAGGCGCTGTCCGATTACTGCGTCAACGCCCTGTCCGCATAAGGCCTCCTGCACCACGTGGCCGCCGCGTTGCGGTCCTTGACCGTGTGGCCCGGCCAAACTTCCTTCAATCAGGTGGCGTCGAGATGTGGCAGCGGCTGACTACGTGCTACTCCCAGGCGCGCGCGGCCGAGCGGTGCGCCGTCCAGCTAAAGCCGATGCCGGCCGACAGCCCGCTGGTCTTGCGGAATAGCGGGCTGTCGCGGTTGGCCGAGTGGCTCAGGTTATCGTAGCGCGCGAAGCCGAAGATGCGCCAGTCCGGCGACAGGCGGCGCGACAGGCTGGCGCCAAGCCGCGTCATCATCAGGCCACCATCGGCCTGATACCGGGGGCGCGTGGCCGTGGCGTATTGCGGCGCCACTTCGTAGAAATACTGGTTCAGTTTTGTATTGCCGTAGACCGCGCCGATGCTGGCGTCGGCGCTCCATTTGCCGTCGGCGGCTGCGGTTTCGAACACCAGGCGCGGCTCGAACACCAGGCCTTGCCGCTCAAAGCCGTTGCGCAGTTCCAGCGGGAGGCGCAGCGGCAGCTCAAGGCGCGTGCGATCGGTCAGCCGCACTTTCAGGCGCGGACCGAACTCCAGCAGCGAGTTCAGGTCCGGCATGCCGGCGCGCGCGCCGACATCTTTCGAGCGTGCCGGCAGCGACAGCGCAAAGCCGATGTCGAGTTCCACGCGTTCCGTGTTAATCAGCCGCGCGCCGATGCCGGAACGGTCGGAGCGCAGCACCTTGCCGCGATAGATCAGCATCGGCAGCACCAGCGCGCGGGTCGAGCGGTCGTCCGCGCCCGGATAGGCCGGCGTGGTGGCGGCGCCGCCGAACATGCCGGCTTCCCACAACGGCAGGTCGGGTTGCTGCGTCTGCGCGGCGGCCGATGCGGCCAGCGCCGCGCATGCGATACCGAACCAGGTGCGCTTAGTCATGGGCTTTATTTGCGGGGGATGATTTTGACTTCGTAGATCTTCGGCCACAGCTTGCCGGTGACGAACAGGCGTTTTTTCGCGGCGTCGTAGGCGATGCCGTTCATGACGTTGTCGGCGTTGGCGCCCTTGCCGGCGTCCGGATACAGTTTGCCGAAGTCGATCCAGCCGGTGATCTTGCCGGTGTTCTGGTCGATGCGGGCGATGGTGTTGGTGTGCCAGATATTGGCGAAGATCTCACCCTCCACCACTTCCAGTTCATTCAGCTGGTCGACCGCGATGCCGTCGGCCGTTACCTTCACGCGCCGCACTTCGAGGAAGGTTTTCGGATCGAGGAAGCGCAGCGTGGCGCTGCCATCGCTGAGTATCAGCTCCTTGCCGTTGTTGGCCAGGCCCCAGCCTTCGCCGGGATAGGCGAACTGGCTTTTCACTTCAAAGGTCTTCAGGTCGAACACAAAGCCGGTCTGGCTCTGCCACGTGATGCCGACCAGCGTGTCGCCGGACGCGGTCAGGCCTTCGCCGAAATACTGCGGCGGGATGCTCTGGCTTTGCAGTACCTTGCCGCTGGCCAGATCGACCTTGCGGATCGACGATTTGCCGTTCAGGCCCGTGCTCTCGTACAAAAAACCATCGCGGTACAACAGGCCTTGCGTAAAGGCCTGCGGATCGTGCGGATAGCTGCGCACCACCTTGTAATCGTAGGTGGGCACCGCCGCGTGGACGGCGGCGGCGGGCAGCAGGGAGGAAAGGAGGAGGGCTTGAGCGTAAATCTTGTTCACTATGCAGTCACCGAATTTTGTAGTTCAACCATGGCGTCCAGCGTGGTGCCGGGAGCATCCAGCTCCGCCTGCACGCATGCCCGCGCTTCGGGCGCCTGCACCAGGTCGACGGCTTGCCGGCGCGCGCGGTTCCGCCGCAGCAGTATCGCCGCAGCCATCCAGCAAGTCCAGTACCAATGCGACTTCGGTGATGTAGTTGAATACGTCGGCCAGCAGTTCGGCCATGCCTTCGGTGGTGAGGACGTTGATGTGGCTCTTCAGTTCGTTGAGTTCGGCCGCCGCCCTGGCCAGGTGCTGCTCGGGATGCGGCAGGTGGCGGCGCGCCAGCGCGTAGTCGCCGCAGGCCATGACGGCCGGCAGCGCCTCGCGCGCATGCTGCCGCGCCTGCGCGTCCGACAGGTGCTCGAACAGGTGGTAGGTGTTTTGCAAGTCGCCCAGCTTGTCGTTGATGATGCGGATATCGTGGAACAAGTCAGGCGCGGACGGCAGCTGCGCGGCCAGGCGGTCGCGCTCTTCGACCAGCGCGCGCCGCGCCGGCACATATTCCTCCGCCAGCTTGGCCCACGCGGCCAGCACGTAGGACAGCCGCAGCGAGGCGGTTTCCGGATCCTTGCCGGTGGCGTCGAACAGCGCGATGTATTCCTGCAGTGCCGGTTCGAACTCGCCGGCGGAGTGGGCGTTCCAGGCGCTTTCCAGTCGTTGAACAGTGTCCATTACATCCTCTTATGATGGGAATGGCCATTTTAATACCGAAAACAGGATTTCAGGCGCGGAGTTGGGGGCCTATTGTGTTGCTAATCCCGGTATCGAAAGTTTGTCGCGGACGCGGGCGCATGGCTTCGCCGATCATGACCAGCACCGGGCCGTGCGGCGTGCCGAGGCCTTGCGTCAGTTCGGCGATGGTCATGCGGCGGACCTGCTGGTCGGCGCGGCTGACGTTTTCGATCACCACCACCGGCTTGTCCGGCGCGTGGCCGTGGGCCAGCAGTCGCTCGGCGGTGGCGATGGCCTCGCGGCCGCCCATGTATTGCACCAGCGTGTCGGTTTCCGGGATGGCGTCGTGGTCCGAGTGTTCGGGCGCGGTGGAGGAGGTGAAGAAGGCGACGCTGCGGGCGATGCCGCGCTTGGTCAGCGGCTGCCTGGTGGCGGCCGCCGCCGCCAGTGCGGTGGTGATGCCGGGGACGACTTCGACTTCGATGCCTTCGGCTTCCAGCGCGCGCAGCTCTTCGTCGGCGCGGCCGAACATCATGGGATCGCCGCCTTTCAGGCGCACCACCAGCTGCGCGCGGTGCGCGGCTTCCACCAGTTGCTGGTTGATGAGTTGCTGGGCCATCGAGCGCTGGCCGCTGCGTTTGCCGACCGGGATTTGCTCGGCTTGCGGGCAGAGTTCCAGCATTTCCGGCGTTACCAGCGCGTCGTGCAGCACGATGTCGGCTTGCGCCAGCAGGCGCGCGCCGCGCACGGTGATGAGGTCTTGCGCGCCGGGGCCGGCGCCGATCAGATAGACTTTTGCGGGCGTTGGCATTTTTTGCGTCACTCCCGCGCAGGCGGGAGCCTATACTCAGCATGGATCCCCGCCTGCGCGGGGATGACGGGGATGACGGGGGGACGTCAGAGGCGGATCATGCCGGCGGCGACGGTCTGGTGGGTGACTTCATCGATCAGGATGAAGGCGCCGGTCGCGCGGATGTCGCTGTAGGCGTCGGCCGCCAGCGGCTGCTGCACGGCCAGCTCAATCGTCGCGATGTCGTTCAGCTTCAGGCCCTCCGCGTTGTGGCGCTGCTGGGTGTTGATGTCCAGCAGAGACTCAATCGCCTTGACCTTGGCCGAAGTCTGCCTGGTGCCGTGCTTGATCCAGTATTTGCGACGCACGTCCAGCGGCTCGTCCGACATCCAGCATACATCGGCCTTCAGCTGCTTAAGCTGCGTGGCCGGCTGGTCAGCGCTGGCCAGCAGGTCGCCGCGCGAAATGTCCAGGTACTCGTTCAGCAGCAGCGTGACCGACTGGCCGGCCACCGCCGACTGGTGCGAACCTTCCAGCGTGACGATATCCTTGACGGTCGCGCTCTGGCCGGACGGCTGCACCACCAGCTTGTCGCCCACCGATACCTTGCCGGCCTCGATGCGGCCCATATAGCCGCGGAAATCGTTGGCCTCGTGGCCGTTGTGGCGCGCCACCAGCTGCACCGGGAAGCGGAACGGCGCGTCGTGCGATTCGTCGTACACCGACAGCGATTCCAGCAGCTCGATCAGGGTCGGTCCCTGATACCAGGCCAGCTTCTCGCTCTTTTCCACCACGTTGTCGCCGGTCAGGGCGGACAGCGGGATCGGCGTGATGTCCTTCAGGCCCAGCGACGCGGCGAATTCGCCATACGCCTTGACGATGCGCTTGTAGATGTCCTGGTCGTAGTTCACCAGGTCCATCTTGTTGACGGCCACGATCACGTGCTCGATCTGCAGCAGGTGGGCGATGGTCGAATGGCGCTTGGTCTGGATCAGCAGGTCGACGCCGCCGTCCTCGCGCAGCTTCACTTTCGACACGTCCACCAGGATGATGACCGCGTCGGCGGTCGACGCGCCGGTCACCATGTTGCGGGTGTACTGCTCGTGGCCCGGCGTGTCGGCGATGATGAACTTGCGCTTCGGCGTGGCGAAGTAGCGGTAGGCCACGTCGATGGTGATGCCTTGTTCGCGTTCGGCTTCCAGGCCGTCGGTCAGCAGCGACAGGTCGACCGTGTCGCCCACGGTGCGTTTGTGCTTGGAGCGCGACATGGCGTCCAGCTGGTCGGCGAAGATGCCCTTGCTGTCGAACAGCAGGCGGCCGATCAGGGTGGACTTGCCGTCATCGACGGAGCCGGCGGTGATAAAGCGCAGCAGGCTTTGTTCGTTGGTAGTGGTGGTCATTAGAAGTATCCTGCTTTTTTACGTTTTTCCATCGATGCTTCGGACGTCTGGTCGTCCATGCGCGTTGCGCCGCGTTCGGTCACCTGCGTGATCGCCGTTTCAGCGATGATCTGCTCCACGGTCGCCGCGTCCGAGGACACCGGGCAGGTGCAGGAGATGTCGCCGACGGTACGGAAGCGCACCACCTGTTTTTCAACGGTCTCACCTTCGCGCGGCGGCGTCAGGTCCGTCAGCGGTACCAGCAGGCCGTTGCGCGGAATGACTTCGCGCTCGTGGGCGAAGTAGATCGGCGGCAGCTCCAGCTGTTCGCGGGCGATGTACTGCCACACATCGAGCTCGGTCCAGTTGGAGATCGGGAACACGCGCATGTTTTCTCCCGGATGGACGCGGGTGTTATACAGATCCCACAACTCCGGGCGCTGCGATTTCGGGTCCCACTGGCCGAATTCGTCGCGGAAGGAGAAGATGCGCTCCTTGGCGCGGGCTTTCTCCTCGTCGCGGCGGGCGCCGCCGATGCAGGCGTCGAAGCCATGTTCGGCGATGGTTTCCAGCAGCGTCACCGCCTGCGCGGCGTTGCGCGAATCGGTTTGCGGATTACGCAGGCGCACGGTGCCTTTTTTGATCGAGTCTTCGACCGAGCCGACGATCAGGCGTTCGCCCAGTTCGGCCACGCGCTTGTCGCGGAAGGTAATCACTTCCGGGAAGTTGTGGCCGGTGTCGACGTGCACCAGCGGGAACGGGAATTTGCCGGGGCGGAAAGCCTTCTCGGCGATGCGCAGCAGGACCACCGAGTCTTTACCGCCCGAGAACAGCAGGGCGGGATTGCTGCATTCGGCGGCGACCTCGCGCATGATGTGGATCGCTTCGGACTCCAAAGCGTCGAGATGGCGCGAGTTCACGTGCGCGTTGTTTTCTACTAAAGCGTTCATTTGTACTAGCTTTCTGCACGTCGTTCCCGCGAAGGCGGGAACCCATGCTGAGTAACGTTGGATGCGGCGTATGGACTCCCGCCTGCGCGGGAGTGACGCTACGCCGCGGATTTAATGCGTATCAGTTTGCCGTCGACGACGTGGAGGCCGCACTCTTTCGATTCCGGGTTCTCCCACCACCAGCGGCCGGCGCGGACATCTTCACCTGGCTGGATGGCCCGGGTACACGGTTCGCAGCCGATCGACGGATAACCCTGGTCATGCAGCGCGTTGTACGGCACGCCGTTGTCGCGGATGTAGTTCCAGACGTCTTCCTCGGACCAATCGGCCAGCGGATTAAACTTGGTCATGAAATGCGCCGCGTCGTCTTCCTCGACCATCAGCGAACCACGGGTGGCCGCTTGCGCGCGTCGCTGGCCGGTGACCCAGGCCTTCTTGCCCAGCAGCGCGCGGCCCAGCGGCTCGACCTTGCGGATGCGGCAGCATTCCTTGCGCATCTCAACGCTGTCGTAAAAGGCGTTCAGGCCGTGCTGCGCGACATAGGCATCGACCGCCTCCGGCTGCGGCCGGAACACAGCGATATCGTAGCCGTAGTGCTGCCGCACCTTGTCCAGCATGGCCAGCGTCTCCTGGTGCAGGCGGCCCGTCTCCAGCGAGAAGATGCCGATGTCGTAGCCGCCCTTCAGTATCAGGTCGGTCAGCACCATGTCTTCCGCCGCCAGCGAGGAGGCGAAGACGGCGGGCGTAAAGTCGCTGGCGATGCGGGACAGCGTGGCGCGCGTGTCCGCAATCAGCTTGCTCAGGTCACTCATGGCAAGCTCCAGTCAAACGCCGGCGGGGGCGGGGCGCGCGTGACGGCGGAACAGCGGCACTTTCTGGTCGACCGAAGCCTGGTAGGTTTCGGAGAAGTCGGACAGGCCTTTCAGCGCATCATGCACGTCGCGGTCGGCGCGCACCGCGTAGGCGTCAAAGCCCACGCGCTGCATCGAGAACAGCTGGTCGCGCAGCACGTCGCCGATGGCGCGCAGTTCGCCGGTCCAGCCCAGGCGCGTGCGCAGGTTGTAGGCGATCGAATAGCCGCGGCCATCGGTGAACTTCGGGAAATCGACGGCGATCAGCGGGAACTGGTCCAGCAGGCCTTTCAGCGTTTCCGGGCGCTCGTCGGAGGCGATCCACACGGCGATTTCGCCGGCGGCGGTGCGCGCCGCCAGCACCTCGCGCTGCGCCAGCCACAGGCTCAGTGGCACGATGAACTTACCTTCCGGGACGGCGACGGTGGAAGGGTCGTGCGGCGGCGCGCCCTCGACCGGTTCGGCCAGGCGCAGCACCTGCCAGTCATCTTCCACTACCTGGCGACCCTTGATAATCAAATGCTTAGACATATTCATCCTCTCCAACCAGGCGGCCGCTTTTTCTGCGATCGGCGTGGCGTACACAAATTCCTTGAACGGTGCGACGCCGATGCGCTGGACACAGGCGGCAAACGATTCGTCTTCAAAACGCTCGCGCAGGTAAACCTTGAGCAGGCGGTCGATCACTTCCGGCATTTGCAGCGCGGAGAACGATGGGCCGATGATCTTGCCGATGGCGGCGTTATTGCCCTGCGCGCCGCCAATCGACACCTGATACCATTCGCTGCCATCCTTGTCGACGCCCAGCACGCCGATGCTGCCGACGTGGTGGTGGCCGCAGGCGTTGATGCAGCCGGAGATATTCAGCTCGATCTCGCCGATGTCGTGCTGGAAGTCGATATTGTCGAAGCGCTCGGCAATGGCGGCGGCGATCGGGATCGACTTGGCGTTGGCCAGCGAGCAGAAGTCGCCGCCGGGGCAGCAGATCATGTCGTTCAGCAGGCCGATGTTCGGCGTCGCCAGGCCGTGCGCCTTGGCTTCCTGCCACAGCGCGAGCAACTGCGACTGCTCGACGTCGGCCAGCACCACGTTCTGTTCGTGGGTGACGCGCAGTTCGCCGTAGCTGTAGCGGTCCGCCAGGTCGGCCATGAAGTCCATCTGCTCGGCGGTGGCGTCGCCCGGCGGCACGCCGGTCTTTTTCAGCGACAGCACCACGACGGCGTAACCGGGCTGCTTGTGCGGCTTGACGTTGCGGCTCACCCAGTTGGCAAAGGCCTTGTTGCCCGGCTGCGCGGCCACCACGTCGGTGTCGTCGAGCTGCTTGTAGGCCGGCGGCTGGAAGTAGTCGATGATGCGCTGCATCTCTTCGACGGTCAGCGTTTCCGGGCCGTCTTTCAGGTCGGCCCATTCCTGTTCCACCTGGCGCGTGAATTCCTCGACGCCGAGGGCTTTGAGCAGGATCTTGATGCGCGCCTTGTACTTGTTGTCGCGGCGGCCGTGCTGGTTATACACGCGCATTACGGCTTCGGTGTAGGTCAGCAGATGCTGCCACGGCAGGAATTCGCGGATCACGCTGCCGATGATCGGCGTGCGGCCCATGCCGCCGCCGGCCATGAACTTGAAGCCGATTTCGCCGGCGTCGTTGCGCACCACGGTCAGGCCGATGTCGTGGATGGCGATGGCCGCGCGGTCCTCGACTGCGCCGTTGATCGCCACCTTGAATTTGCGCGGCAGCGCGATGAATTCCGGGTGGAAGGTCGACCACTGGCGCAGCACCTCGGCGTAAGGGCGCGGATCGATGATCTCGTCGGCGGCGACGCCGGCATACGGGTCGGACGTGGTGTTGCGGATGCAGTTGCCGGAGGTCTGGATGGCGTGCATCTCCACCGAGGCCAGGTCGGTCAAAATATCGGGGGTCTGTTCCAGCTCAATCCAGTTAAACTGGATGTTTTGACGGGTGGTGAAGTGACCATAGCCACGGTCATACTTGCGCGCGATGTGGGCGAACATGCGCATTTGCTTGCTTGCAAGCAAGCCGTATGGCACGGCGATGCGCAGCATGTAGGCGTGCCGCTGCATGTACAGGCCGTTTTGCAGGCGCAACGGCAGGAATTCGGCTTCGGTCAGCTCATCGGAGAGGCGGCGGCGCACCTGGTCGCGGTACTGGGCGATGCGCTCGCGCACAATGAGGTGGTCATACTGGTCGTATTGATACATGAATATTCTTCCTGGATAGTCGCTGGTTCCCCAAACTAGCGCTAATAGTAATAAACTTCGTCTTTATTCCATACGACTTAGTCTTTATTTGCTTATATAAGGATTGGGCATAAGCATGGACGCTAATAATTTTAAGATGGGCCAAGACCTGCAATGAACCTTCATCAATTGCGCTTCGTGCGCGAAGCGGTACGCCAGAATTACAATTTGACCGATGCCGCCAAGGCGCTGTTCACCTCGCAGCCGGGCGTGTCCAAAGCCATTATCGAACTGGAAGAAGAGCTGGGGGTCGACATCTTCACCCGCCACGGCAAGCGCATCCGCGGCCTGACCGAGCCGGGGCGGCTGGTACTGCAATCGGTGGAGCTGATCATGCAGGAGATCGACAGCCTCAAGCGCATCGGCAAGGAATACGCGGCGCAGGACAGCGGCAGTTTCACCATCGCCACCACCCACACGCAGGCGCGCTACACCTTGCCCAAGGTGGTGCAGGCCTTTATGGTGAAATTCCCAAAGGTAAGATTGTCTTTGCTGCAAGGAAATCCGCAACAGATCGCCGAGATGGTGCAGCGCGACCAGGCCGACCTGTGCATCGCCACCGAATCCATCGCCGGCGTCACCGGCCTGGTCACGCTGCCATGTTACCAATGGGAGCACGTGGTGGTGGTGCCGCCCGATCACGCGCTGCTGCGCGTCAAGCAGCCGACGCTGGAAGAGATCGCGGCTTTCCCGATCATCACGTATGATGGCGCCTTTGCCGGCCGCAGCAAGATCGACCACGCGTTTTCGCTGCGCGGGCTGAAGCTGGACGTGCTGCTGGAAGCCATCGACGCCGACGTCATCAAGACTTACGTGGAGTTGGGCATGGGGATTGGTATCATTGCGGGCATGGCCTTCGACGCCGAGCGCGACAAGAACCTGCGCGCCATCCCGGTGGGCCACCTGTTCGGCATGAACGTGTCGCGGGTGGCGGTCAAGCAGGGCGCTTACCTGCGCAGCTATATCTACACGTTTATCGAACTGCTGGCGCCCACGCTCAACCGCAAGTTGATCGAGCAGGCCATGAGCGGTGAAAAAGACAACTACGAACTATAAAGAAAGCATCAACATGATTACCAACCAGTTGACACAATATTACGCCGTCAACGCGGACAACTATGACCAGGTCTACGCCCAGGAAGCGCGCTTCGACGACCTTGATGATTTGCAGGAAATGATCGCCGAGCTGTTCCAGGACCACAAGGTGCTGGAACTGGCTTGCGGCACGGCTTACTGGACCGACCTGATTTCGGAAGTGGCCGAGTCGGTGCACGCCACCGATATTTCGCAGGAAATGCTGGACCTGGCCGCGTCCCGTGGCCTCGATGAAGATATCGTCACCTTCGAACAGATGGATGCCTTCAACCTGCCGGACGGCCTGGAAGGGCAGTACACCGCCGTGTTCGCCGCCGGCCTGTGGGCGCATGTGCCGCGCGAGCAGCACGAGAAATACCTGAAGACCTTGCGCGCCAAGCTGGGCAAGGATGTGCTGCTGGTGCTGCTGGATGAGTGTTATGTCGATGGCAATTCGACTGTGATTGCCCGTACCGACGCCGAGGGCAATACCTACCAGATCGTCACTGCGGACGATGGCCAGCGTTACGAGATCATGAAGAATTACCTGACTGACAGCACGCTGCGCAAGCGCTTCGCCGCCCATACCAAGCAGTTCCGCACCGAGCGGCTGGAATATTATTACCTGTTGAGTTGCCGCCTGAAGTAAATCCTCAAGCCGCGTTTCACGCGGCTTTTTTACGTCGCTCCCGCGCAGGCGGGAGCCCATTCCGAGTTTGATTAGCCAGCGTTCCATGGATTCCCGCCTGCGCGGGAATGACGCTGGGTGATGCTGATTTACAACAAATTAGTGTTGTCACATTGTTGAAGTAATTGATAGGCATGATTCCCGCCGTGGATTCAACACGCAGACCTTCTTCAACCTAAAGTAGAGAATATCAAGTGAAAAAACTTACTCTGGCAGCACTGATCATCGGCGGCTTCGCTGCACAAGCCCAAGCGCAATCGAACGTCACGATCTACGGCCTGGTGGACGCCGGCATCGTCAGCGAGCGCGGCGGCGTGAATGGCTCCGTGACCAAGGTCACCAGCGGTATCGGCGGTCAATCGCGTCTGGGCTTCCGTGGCACGGAAGACCTGGGCAACGGCCTGTCGGCGATCTTCCAACTGGAAACCGGCTTTAAGGCCGACGACGGCTCGCTGGACACCGCCAACTCGATCTTCAACCGTCAAGCCTTCGTTGGCCTGAAATCCAAAGACGCCGGCCAGATCACCATCGGCCGCCAGTACACCATGCTGTACAACGCGCAAAGCCAGGTCGCCGACCCGTTCGGCGCAGGCTACGCCGGTTCGATCAAGAATCTGTTCCCATCGGCTGGCGCCAACACCCGCGTGAGCAACGCCATTGTCTACGCCACCCCAACCATGGGCGGCTTCAGCGCCGAAGCCCTGTACGCGCTGGGCGAGCAAGCCGGCAGCTCGACCGCCGGCCGCCAGTTCGGCTTCGGCCTGAACTACGCCCAAGGCCCGCTGAACGCGCGCCTGGTGTACAACAACAAGAACAACGACACCGCCGCAGTCGGCGCCACCCCGGCTAAAAACCAGGACACCGGCCGCAACACCATGTTCGCCGCCAACTACGACTTCAAGGCCATCAAGGTCTACTTCGCGTACAGCGCCGACAAGGGTGTGAACAGCGCCCAGATCCCGGTGGCCAACGCCTACGGCTACGCCGTCGCGCCTAAAGCCAGCACCGACAGCAACGACATCCTGATCGGCGCGCAGATCCCTGCGGGCAACGGCTACTTCATGACCTCGTACATCCGCAAGGACGACAAGACCGCCAACAACCAGGACGCCAACCAGTTCGCGCTGGGCTACCTGTACTCGCTGTCGAAGCGTACCGGCGCCTATGTTACCTACGCCAAGATCAAGAACAAGAACGGCGCCGGCTACACCGTTGGTAACAACAACGAAGCTGGTAGCGGCGACAAGGCCTTCAACGTCGGCATCCGTCACGCCTTCTAAGCGGGCTTAGGCGGTTTCCGGCGGCGGCAGCGGCAGGCGGATCATGATCCGCGTGCCGCCGTCGCTGACGATGGCGATATCGCCGTGCAGTGCCCAGACGCGCTCGCGCATCCCGATCAGGCCGAAGGACGATGCCTTGTCCATATCCTTTTCGGCGATACCGCGGCCGTCATCATGTATCGTCACGTGCAGGGTCGTATCCTTGCGATACAGTGACAGCGCCACCTTGCGCGCTTCCGCGTGGCGGGCGATGTTGGTCAGCGCCTCCTGCACGATGCGGAAGATGGCGGTGCTGTAGACGTCATCCAGTATCAGCTCCTCCTCACTGGCGTCCAGCGTCGACGCAATATTGTTGCGCTCGACGAACTCATGGCGCAGGCTTTCCAGCGCAAAATACAAACCGCCTTCATCGAGCGCGCGCGGCCGCAGGTTGCCGGCGATGCGTCGCAGCGAGCTGATGGCCGACATCAGCAGCTCATCCATGCCGGCCTGCAGCTTGCGCGCGGCGGCGCTGTTGCCGCCCTGGCGTTGCAGCAGCGCCAGGTCGCCGCGCAACGTCGCCAGCAACTGGCCGAGATCGTCGTGCAGCTCGCGTGCGATGTGCTTGCGTTCCTCCTCGCGGATGGTCTGCAGGGCCGCCGACAGCTCGCGCAGCTGCGAATACGACTGTTCCAGCTGTTCCTGCACCTGCTTGCGCTCGGTAATGTCGCGCAGAATGATGGTGTAGATGCGTCCGCCATTTTCGCTTAGCGAGGAAATCGTGCCTTCCAGCGGGAAGTGCTGGCCGCTGGCCTTGAGGCCGGTCACCGCGTAGTCGCTGGTGCGCCGTCCTTTCATGCGCATACGGATGCCGGTGTCGCCGAAATACTGCGCGGCGCCGTTGTCGCTGTGCTGGCGCTGGTCGCGCGGGATGTAGTGGTGCAAGGGCGCGCCCTGCATTGCCCGCACCGTGGTGCCGAACATGGCGGCGGCGGACGGGTTGACCTGCAGGATATGCTGCTGCTCGTCGGTGGAGATGATGGCGTCGGTGGCGTGCTGGATGATGCCGCGGCTGCGCTTGGCGGCCGATGCGCTGTGGGCGCAGGACCAGCCCATGCGCCAGGACAGGCGGCTGGTCAGGGCCAGCGCCAAAAGTGGCAGCACGGAGGAGGTGAGGCGGCTCATGGGCGACTCCTTGCGGCCGAGGGCCGCGTGGAATCACACTAAACCGGAAGCGGATGAGGTAATTTGATCTACATCTGCTTGAACAGATGCAGGAAGCTGCGGCTCACTTCCAGCTTGTCGTTGCGGCCCTTGATCATCACCAGGTGGCGGCCGCGGATATCGCGCGTCACGCCTTCGATGGCGTTGACATTGACCAGCGTGGCGCGGTGGATCTGCCAGAACAGCGCCGGGTCCAGTTCGTCGGCCAGGTCGCGCACCGGCTTGCGGATCAGTGCTTCGTATTTTTCAGTCTGCACGCAGGTGTACTTCTCGTCGGAGCGGAAGAACAGGATTTCCTCGACCGGAATCATGCGCAGGTCCTGGCCGATGCTGGCCTGAATCCATTGCAGGTGGGCCGGCTTGGGCGCGGCGATCTTCTCGCTGAGCTGGGCCAGCATGGCGGTCACGGTCGAGCTGATGTCGGGGGCGGCGCTGGCCGGCTTGTCCAGCCGGGCCTTGAGGCGGTCGACGGTGATTTGCAGGCGCTCCGGCTCGGGCGGTTTCAGCACATAGTCGATGGCGCCGCGCTCGAACGCTTCCACCGCGTAGGCGTCGTAGGCGGTGACGAACACGATATTGCTCTTGTTGCCGATGACGCTGGCCGCTTCCATGCCGGTCTTGCCCGGCATGCGGATGTCGAGGAAGGTGAAGTCCGGCTTGAGCTGGTCGACCAGTTCGATGGCTTCGTCGCCATTTTTGGCTTCGCCGATAATGTCGAGCTCAGGCCAGACCTGGGCCAGGCGCATGCGCAATTGGTCGCGCATTAAACGTTCGTCATCTGCAATGATTGCTGTAGGCATGGTGCGGGTGTGTAAGGTTGTTTAAATTATTATTCATCGAATTGCAGTAATAAGCAATCAACTTGATTTTTTCGCCAACGCGTAGGGCACTTCGATGGTGCAGATCACGCCGCTCGGGCTGTTGGCGGCGATAAGCAACTGGCCCTGGTCGCCATGCAGCAGCTTCAGGCGCTCGCGGATGTTCGACAGACCCAGGCCGGTACCGTCGCTCGGCTTGGCGCCGAAGCCGAGGCCGTCGTCGGCGACGATCACGCGCAGCTTGTTGTGGGCGACGTCGGCGCGCACCTTCAGCGTGCCGCCCTCCGGCTTGCCTTCGAGGCCGTGCTTGATGGCGTTTTCCACCATCGACTGCAACATCATCGGCGGGAAGGCGGCGGTGCGCAGGCCTTCGGGGATGTCGAAATCGACGGTCAGGCGCTCTTCCATGCGCATTTTGAGCAGATTCAGGTAGGCTTCGACCATATCGGCTTCGCGGCCCAGGTTGGTGATCAGCGCGGTGTCGCGCATCTGCGGCAGCACCGCGCGCAGGTATTTGATCAGGCTGCGCTGCATGGCCGAGGCGCGCGGCGGGTCGGTTTCGATCAGGTGCTCGACCGAGGCCAGCGTGTTGAACAGGAAGTGCGGCTCGACTTGCGCCTGCATCATCTGCATCTTGGCTTCGCTCAGCTGGCGCTGCATGGATTCGCGCTCGGCGGCGGCGTTGGCAGTCTGGGTTTCGGCTTCGGCGCGTTTCTTGCCGCCCATCAGCGCCTTGGTGCCGAACAGGGCCAGCACCAGCAGCGTGATGAAACTCTTGAACCAGGTCGAAGCCTGGCCGTGGTAGCGCGCCACCTTTTGCTCGGCTGCATCGTCGACCGCCTCTTCAATTGCGTTGGACAGCTCCTCGCCGATCTGCGGCGGCAGGTCGATGTGCACCTCTTCGCCCGGCAGCGAGGGCAGGGACGGGATGGAGGCGGCGCCGGCTTTGCCGGACTTGGCCGGGGTGGCGGGCGCTTCCGGCGCCTCGGCGGCGGCCGGCACTTCGGGCGTTTCCGGTGTTTCCGGCGCCGCCGGGGCTTCCGAGCCGGCGCTCGGGTCGGCCTCTTCGGTATTCTTGCGGATTTTGCCGCGCTGGCTGAAGTGGATCCCGCTGTCGTCGATGCGGATATTGGTATCGTTGCCTTTGCGCTTGCTCATGCGCGCGTTTTCTATCTCTTCCTGCATCGGATTGGACGAGAACAGCTCGTCCTGCAGGATGGAGCCGGCGATCAGCATCAGGATCGCAAACACCAGGAATTTCCACCATGACAGCTGGGTGACCCAGGTGGCGACGGCGTCAAAGCCGCGATGCAGCATGCTGGCGGCAGTCTTCAGGGTGTCTTGCACTTTAGGCGTAGGAAACATGAACGGCTTTCACTCTTAACATGATGCAAGTGTAACGAGCGATGCCGCTAAGCGCCATGCGCGTGCGACAGTCTGCAAAAAACGGCGCCTGGACGGTAGTCATTCCCGCGAAGGCGGGAATCCATAGACAGCATCCACCGGCCGCGCTGGCTGACACTCAGCATGGATTCCCGCCTGCGCGGGAATGACGTAGAAAAACGACCGGGAAGGTATTTGCGCGGTAGCCACTTGCCAAAGTGAATTCCGCTTGCTATAGTTCTGTCCCTCGCAAGACAACGCAGACGCTGAAAAGCGAAACGAAGAAAGCGAGGGGTTGACGAGATAAATCAAGTGCTTCATAATCTCGCTTCTGTGCTGATGAACACAACGCTTCAACAGCAGCAACACGGATCTTTAAGAATTTACAGTCGATAAATGTGGGCGTTTGATGCTGCAACAAAAAGCATTAAATGCTCAACAAGAAATAACACAGTAGTAATACTGTCAGTATTTTGAGTGAGCGAACCATGGTCAGCAATGACCATCAAACAGAGATTAAACTAAAGAGTTTGATCCTGGCTCAGATTGAACGCTGGCGGCATGCCTTACACATGCAAGTCGAACGGCAGCACGGAGCTTGCTCTGGTGGCGAGTGGCGAACGGGTGAGTAATATATCGGAACGTACCCAGGAGTGGGGGATAACGTAGCGAAAGTTACGCTAATACCGCATACGTCCTAAGGGAGAAAGTGGGGGACCGCCTTGGCGGCCTCATGCTCGTGGAGCGGCCGATATCTGATTAGCTAGTTGGTGGGGTAAAGGCCCACCAAGGCATCGATCAGTAGCTGGTCTGAGAGGACGACCAGCCACACTGGAACTGAGACACGGTCCAGACTCCTACGGGAGGCAGCAGTGGGGAATTTTGGACAATGGGGGCAACCCTGATCCAGCAATGCCGCGTGAGTGAAGAAGGCCTTCGGGTTGTAAAGCTCTTTTGTCAGGGAAGAAAAGGCTGCGGCTAATATCTGCGGCTCATGACGGTACCTGAAGAATAAGCACCGGCTAACTACGTGCCAGCAGCCGCGGTAATACGTAGGGTGCAAGCGTTAATCGGAATTACTGGGCGTAAAGCGTGCGCAGGCGGTTTTGTAAGACTGATGTGAAATCCCCGGGCTCAACCTGGGAATGGCATTGGTGACTGCAAGGCTAGAGTTTGGCAGAGGGGGTAGAATTCCACGTGTAGCAGTGAAATGCGTAGATATGTGGAGGAACACCGATGGCGAAGGCAGCCCCCTGGGTCAAAACTGACGCTCATGCACGAAAGCGTGGGGAGCAAACAGGATTAGATACCCTGGTAGTCCACGCCCTAAACGATGTCTACTAGTTGTCGGGTCTTAATTGACTTGGTAACGCAGCTAACGCGTGAAGTAGACCGCCTGGGGAGTACGGTCGCAAGATTAAAACTCAAAGGAATTGACGGGGACCCGCACAAGCGGTGGATGATGTGGATTAATTCGATGCAACGCGAAAAACCTTACCTACCCTTGACATGGATGGAATCCTTGAGAGATTGAGGAGTGCCCGAAAGGGAACCATTACACAGGTGCTGCATGGCTGTCGTCAGCTCGTGTCGTGAGATGTTGGGTTAAGTCCCGCAACGAGCGCAACCCTTGTCATTAGTTGCTACGCAAGAGCACTCTAATGAGACTGCCGGTGACAAACCGGAGGAAGGTGGGGATGACGTCAAGTCCTCATGGCCCTTATGGGTAGGGCTTCACACGTCATACAATGGTACATACAGAGGGCCGCCAACCCGCGAGGGGGAGCTAATCCCAGAAAGTGTATCGTAGTCCGGATTGTAGTCTGCAACTCGACTGCATGAAGTTGGAATCGCTAGTAATCGCGGATCAGCATGTCGCGGTGAATACGTTCCCGGGTCTTGTACACACCGCCCGTCACACCATGGGAGCGGGTTTTACCAGAAGTAGGTAGCTTAACCGCAAGGAGGGCGCTTACCACGGTAGGATTCGTGACTGGGGTGAAGTCGTAACAAGGTAGCCGTATCGGAAGGTGCGGCTGGATCACCTCCTTTCTAGAGTTTGCTTCATTAAGCGCTCACACTTATCGACTGTAAGAGATTAGAGAACAGCATAGGGTCTGTAGCTCAGCTGGTTAGAGCACCGTGTTGATAACGCGGGGGTCGTTGGTTCGAGCCCAACCAGACCCACCAAGACATTGGGGGATTAGCTCAGCTGGGAGAGCACCTGCTTTGCAAGCAGGGGGTCGTCGGTTCGATCCCGTCATCCTCCACCACTTACTGTTTTTACGTAAGCAGCAGTGTTTAGGTAAAAGTAGTACCGTTCTTTAACAATCTGGAAGAAGTAAAGTTTTATTTAAGCGTGTAGAAATACACACTTAGGGTAGTAAAACTCATCATCACAATAGTAGTAAATGCTTAGAACTATAGCCGTCAAGGTTATAGGGACAAGTGAATAAGTGCACATGGCGGATGCCTTGGCGATTACAGGCGATGAAGGACGTAGTAGCTTGCGATAAGCTGCGGGGAGCTAGCAAACAAGCTTTGATCCGCAGATTTCCGAATGGGGAAACCCGGCCCTCTGGGTCATCACCCACTGAATACATAGGTGTGTGAAGCGAACGCGGCGAACTGAAACATCTAAGTAGCTGCAGGAAAATAAATCAACCGAGATTCCCAAAGTAGTGGCGAGCGAAATGGGAAGAGCCTGTACGTGATAGTCGGACTGATAGTGGAATGCTCTGGAAATGGCAGCCATAGCGGGTGATAGCCCCGTACACGAAATCAGACCGGTGGTACTAAGCGTACGACAAGTAGGGCGGGACACGAGAAATCCTGTCTGAAGATGGGGGGACCATCCTCCAAGGCTAAATACTCGTAATCGACCGATAGTGAACCAGTACCGTGAGGGAAAGGCGAAAAGAACCCCGGGAGGGGAGTGAAATAGATCCTGAAACCGTGTGCATACAAACAGTAGGAGCCTCGCAAGGGGTGACTGCGTACCTTTTGTATAATGGGTCAGCGACTTACATTCAGTGGCAAGGTTAACCGGATAGGGAAGCCGTAGAGAAATCGAGTCCGAACAGGGCGATAGTCGCTGGGTGTAGACCCGAAACCAAGTGATCTACTCATGGCCAGGATGAAGGTGCGGTAACACGCACTGGAGGTCCGAACCCACTAATGTTGAAAAATTAGGGGATGAGCTGTGGGTAGGGGTGAAAGGCTAAACAAACTTGGAAATAGCTGGTTCTCTCCGAAAACTATTTAGGTAGTGCCTCAAGTATCACCATCGGGGGTAGAGCACTGTTATGGCTAGGGGGTCATCGCGACTTACCAAACCATTGCAAACTCCGAATACCGATGAGTGCGAGCTTGGGAGACAGACGTCGGGTGCTAACGTCCGGCGTCAAGAGGGAAACAACCCAGACCGCCAGCTAAGGTCCCAAAGATTGGCTAAGTGGAAAACGAAGTGGGAAGGCTAAAACAGTCAGGATGTTGGCTTAGAAGCAGCCATCATTTAAAGAAAGCGTAATAGCTCACTGATCGAGTCGTCCTGCGCGGAAGATGTAACGGGGCTAAGCCAGTCACCGAAGCTGCGGATATCCGCAAGGATATGGTAGGAGAGCGTTCTGTAAGCCTGCGAAGGTGTCTTGTAAAGGATGCTGGAGGTATCAGAAGTGCGAATGCTGACATGAGTAGCGATAATGGGGGTGAAAAGCCCCCACGCCGTAAGCCCAAGGTTTCCTGTTCAACGTTCATCGGAGCAGGGTGAGTCGGCCCCTAAGGCGAGGCAGAGATGCGTAGCTGATGGGAAGCAGGTTAATATTCCTGCACCGTCGTATGATGCGATGGGGGGACGGATCGCGGAAGGTTGTCTGACTGTTGGAATAGTCAGTTTCTGCTTCATAGAAGGTGCTTAGGCAAATCCGGGCACGTAATTCAAGGGAGTGGGACGAGTGAACTTGTTCACGTAGCAATCGGAAGTGGTTCCAAGAAAAGCCTCTAAGCTTCAGTCATACGAGACCGTACCGCAAACCGACACAGGTGGGCGAGATGAGTATTCTAAGGCGCTTGAGAGAACTCGGGAGAAGGAACTCGGCAAATTGGTACCGTAACTTCGGGAAAAGGTACGCCTCGGTAGCTTGGTCACTTTACTGTGATAGGGCGAAAAGGTTGCAATAAAATGGTGGCTGCGACTGTTTAATAAAAACACAGCACTCTGCAAACACGAAAGTGGACGTATAGGGTGTGACGCCTGCCCGGTGCTGGAAGATTAAATGATGGGGTGCAAGCTCTTGATTGAAGTCCCAGTAAACGGCGGCCGTAACTATAACGGTCCTAAGGTAGCGAAATTCCTTGTCGGGTAAGTTCCGACCTGCACGAATGGCGTAACGATGGCCACACTGTCTCCTCCCGAGACTCAGCGAAGTTGAAGTGTTTGTGATGATGCAATCTACCCGCGGCTAGACGGAAAGACCCCATGAACCTTTACTGTAGCTTTGCATTGGACTTTGAATCAATCTGTGTAGGATAGGTGGGAGGCTTTGAAGTAGGGACGCCAGTTCCTATGGAGCCATCCTTGAAATACCACCCTGGTTCATTTGAGGTTCTAACCTTGGCCCGTTATCCGGGTCGGGGACAGTGCATGGTAGGCAGTTTGACTGGGGCGGTCTCCTCCTAAAGTGTAACGGAGGAGTTCGAAGGTACGCTAGGTACGGTCGGACATCGTGCTAATAGTGCAATGGCATAAGCGTGCTTAACTGCGAGACCGACAAGTCGAGCAGGTACGAAAGTAGGACATAGTGATCCGGTGGTTCTGTATGGAAGGGCCATCGCTCAACGGATAAAAGGTACTCTGGGGATAACAGGCTGATTCCTCCCAAGAGTTCATATCGACGGGGAGTTTGGCACCTCGATGTCGGCTCATCACATCCTGGGGCTGTAGCCGGTCCCAAGGGTATGGCTGTTCGCCATTTAAAGTGGTACGTGAGCTGGGTTTAAAACGTCGTGAGACAGTTTGGTCCCTATCTGCCGTGGGCGTTGGAAATTTGAAGGGGGCTGCTCCTAGTACGAGAGGACCGGAGTGGACAGACCTCTGGTGTACCGGTTGTCACGCCAGTGGCATTGCCGGGTAGCTAAGTCTGGAAGAGATAACCGCTGAAAGCATCTAAGCGGGAAACTTGCCTTAAGATGAGATTTCCCAGAGCCTTGAGCTCTTTGAAGGGTCGTTCGAGACCAGGACGTTGATAGGTCAGGTGTGGAAGTGCAGTAATGCATTAAGCTAACTGATACTAATTGCCCGTACGGCTTGTCCCTATAACCTTGACGGTTATACGCATTTACTATGATGGTGAGTGCTACTCTGATAAAACGAAATTGGGTTCCCGCCTGCGCGGGAACGACGACGCATCGTCGTCCCCGCGAAGGCGGGGACCCATCACACCTTACTTCTTCCCGATTGTTCCCAGTCAAAGCTTGATGACCATAGTAAGTCGGTCCCACCCCTTCCCATCCCGAACAGGACCGTGAAACGACTCTACGCCGATGATAGTGCTGCAACCAGTGTGAAAGTAGGTTATCGTCAAGCTAGTTATTAAGTGAGAAGGCCCGGTCTGTGACCGGGCCTTTTTGCGTTTACAGCACTTCCGGTTGTATGATGGGTGATCGCCATGCGGCGGCCCTGTTCAACCTACGAGAGGTGCGATCCATGTCTGAAGCGAAGAAATATCGTCTGGTTACCCGTAGCGATTTTGACGGCCTGGTTTGCGCCGTGCTGTTGAAGCATCTGGACATGATCGACGAGATCCTGTTCGTTCACCCGAAGGACATGCAGGACGGAAAAATCACGATCACCGACCGTGACATCACTACCAATTTGCCGTATGTGGCTGGCGCGCACCTGGCCTTTGACCACCACCTGTCCGAAACCATCCGCAACACCGGCGAACGCAAGAACCATGTGATTCATCCTGAGGCGCCGTCGGCCGCGCGCGTTGTGTACGACTATTACGGCGGCCTGAAAGCATTCCCGGCCTCGTGGAACGAGATGATGGCGGCGGTCGACAAGGGCGACGCAGCACGCTTCAACGAGCAGGAAGTGTTGAATCCGGAAGGCTGGGACTTGCTGAACTTCCTGATGGACGCGCGTACCGGCCTGGGCCGCTTCCGCGAGTTCCGCATCTCCAACTACAACCTGATGATGGACCTCATCGATTACTGCAAGGACCATACGATCGGGCAGATCATGGAGCTGCCGGACGTGAAGGAGCGCAAGGAACTGTATTTCGAGCACGCCGAGAAGTGCAAGGACCAGATCCGCCGCTGCGCCACCGTGCACAAGAACCTGGTGGTGCTGGACCTGCGCGATGAGGAGATCATCTTTGCCGGCAACCGCTTCATCGTTTACGCGCTATTCCCTGAGACGAATATCTCGATCCACGTGCTGTGGGGGCTGAAGAACCAGAATACCGTGTTTGCCACCGGTAAATCGATTCTTAACCGCACGTCTAAAACCAATATCGGCGCGCTGATGCTGGAATACGGCGGTGGCGGGCATGAGAATGCCGGCACCTGCCAGGTGGATAATGAACGGGCGGAGGAAGTGTTGGGAGCTTTGATCCACCGGATCAATTCCGATGGCTGAGATACCCCGTCATTCCCGCGGAGGCGGGAATCCATGCTGAGTTGGCTATTCGCTGGCGCTATGGATTCCCGCCTTCGCGGGAATGACGGGGGACGAGGTGTTACGCTTCGCGTTCGGGCATCGCGATCTGGTTGTCAACGCTGAACTGGTAGTCCTTGAACACATGCTCCGCGGTCAGCAACTGGTACTCGCCGTCAGCCTTCCTGAACGACGTATCCTTCAGCTTGTAGGTGTAGTGGCCGCAGGTCCAGCAGTTGAAGTTGCGCATGTGGGTGCACAGGCAGGTCTTGTCCATCACCACCACGTTCTTCTGTTCAGGATGCGCTTCCACCTCGCGGTTATACGAGTTGATGTAGGCGCAGTTGCCGTTGGCGTCCAGCAGGTAGCCGTAGGATTCGCAGCCCGGACGGATGCCGGAACCGATCGCCGGCGTGTTCTTCAGCATGCGCATCGGGTAGCCGGTCGGCGACACGCCGTTGACGATCACGTCTTCTTCCGATGCCTTGAAGTATTCCTGCTTGACCTTGTCCGGCAGGCCGCATTCCTTGGTGACGGTGAAGCGCGTGGCCACCTGCACCCCGGCCGCGCCCGCTTCCAGGAAGCTGACCGCGTCCGAACCGGTGAAGATGCCGCCGGCGGCGATCAGCGGAATGTCCAGCTTCTCTTCCTTGAAGTAGGCCAGCAGCTCCTTGGTGATGGTCATCAGGTCGTAGTCCTTCCAGTCCTCCAGGCCGAAGCCGAGGTGGCCGCCGGCCAGCGGGCCTTCGACGATGACGAAGTCCGGCAGGCGGTTCAGCTTGGCGTTCTTGCGCAGGAAGATTTGCAGCGCGCGCACCGACGAGACGATGATGCCCAGCTTGGCTTCGCGGAAGCGCGGGTGGTCGGCCATCAGCGCGAACGAGCCGAAGTGCAGGCCGGCCGACAAGGTGATGCCGTCGATGCCGGCGTCCAGCGCCGCGTTCAAACGGGTGCGCAACGTTTCGCGCGGGCCGTTCATGGTCAGCTTTTCCATGCAGTTGACGAAGATCAGGCCAGGGCCTTGCTTGGCCTTCATGGTGGCGCCGATGTGCAGGCGCTGCGCTTCGGCCAGGCGCTCCAGGTCGAACTGGACAATGGACTTGTCCATATTGTTGATGTTGTGCTTGTAGAGCCTGGTCTTGTCCTTGACGAAGCTGGTATCGAACTTGCGGTCGGACACGTCTTCCACCATGGCATCGGAAATGTGGCCGATGCCGCCCAGGCGGGCCGCTTCCAGTGCCAGTTCAGAGGTCGAGATATCGACACCCATTCCGCCGATCATGATGGGCACATATTCTTCATTGCCAAATCGCAGGCGGAAATCATCAACACGTTTCATTGCTATCCTTAGACTACCGAGGTTATTTGCGGTCGCGCGGCAGTACGCACAATCGGAGCGCCGATTTATTCTACTCCATGTGTACTACAGCTAGATGACGGGCGCGGCATGCAGAACCGCCGCGCGCGGCGGACGAGTATTAGTCGCGGAAGTTGTTGAATTCCAGCGGCAGGTCGGTCGCTTCCTTGCGCAGCAGCGCCATGGCCGCCTGCAGGTCGTCGCGCTTGGCGCCGGTGACGCGCACCGACTCGCCCTGGATCGCCGCCTGCACCTTCATCTTGCTGTCCTTGATGATGCGCACGATTTTCTTGGCGGCATCGGACTCGATACCGTTCTTGACCTTGATAACCTGGCGCACTTTGTCGCCGCCAATTTTCTTGATGTCGCCGTCTTCGAGGAAGCGCACGTCGACCTTGCGCTTGCCCAGTTTGCCGATCAGCACATCACGCACTTGTTGCAGCTGGAAATCGGAATCGGCGGTCACGGTCAGTTCGCGTTCTTTCTGTTCGACGGCGGCGCCGGTGCCCTTGAAGTCAAAGCGCGTGCCGATCTCCTTTTGAGATTGCTCGACGGCATTCTTCACTTCGATCATATCGGCTTCCAAAACTACATCAAACGACGGCATAACTATTTCCTTTTTCGTGTGGCACGCGGCGACCAGAATCTCGCCGCATCAAAGACTGCCATTTTAACGGACAACCGGCGATTCGCCGCCATATCGGCGCTGGTTTTTTACTTGTTTGGCTCTATAATCGATCAAATTTTTTGCTTATTCCCCTCATGTCCTCGCCGATTCCTGTTCTACATCAATTTTCGCTGCAATCCCTGAATACTTTCGGCATCGCCGCAACGGCCCGCGCGTATTTGCGTGTGACCAAAAAAGAGCAACTGCTCGGCTTTTATGCTGATGGCGCTTGGCTTACTTTGCCGAAGCTGATTCTGGGCGGCGGCTCGAATGTGCTGCTGACGGGCGATTTCGATGGCATGGTTTTGCATATCGGCCTGGAGGGGAAAGAGCTGGTCGGTGGCAATGAACAGCAGCACTTCGTGCGTGCGGCGGCCGGCGAAAACTGGCATGCGTTCGTGCAGTGGACGATCGCGCAGGGGCTCGGGGGCTGGAAAACCTGTCGCTGATTCCCGGCACCGTCGGCGCCGCGCCGATCCAGAATATCGGCGCATACGGGCTGGAAATCAAGGACGTTTTCCATAGCGTGACGGTGTTCGATCCGGCGACCGGCGAGACGCGCGTGATGGATGGCGCGGCGTGCCGCTTCGGCTACCGCGACAGCGTGTTCAAACACGAAGGCCGCCATCTGATCATTCTCGACGTGACCTTCGCGTTGCCGAAGCAATGGACGCCCAATCTGCGCTACGCCGAGCTGGCGGCGGAGCCGGGCATGGCGGCGCAGCCAACGCCGCGCCAGGTGGCCGACGCGGTGATTGCCATCCGCCGCCGCAAGCTGCCCGACCCGGCGGTGATCGGCAATGCCGGCAGCTTCTTCAAGAATCCCGTGGTGCCGGAGGCGCAATGCGCGGCGCTGCTGGAACGCTTCCCGAATCTGGTGCATCACGCGCAGGCGGACGGCACGGAGAAGCTGGCGGCGGGCTGGTTGATCGATCAGTGCGGGTGGAAGGGCAGGAATCTCGGCGCGGCTGGTGTCTATTCGAAGCAGGCGCTGGTGCTGGTGAATAACGGCGGCGCGACCGGGGCGGATGTGGTGGCGCTGGCGCGCGCGATTCAGGCCGATGTGCAGGCGCGCTTTGGTGTGCTGCTGGAGCCGGAGCCGGTGTTCGTCTAACCCCCGTCATTCCGCAGCGGCGGACCGCCGCGCAGGCGGGAATCCATGCTGAGGCTGCGCTGCCGTTCTATGGATTCCCGCCTGCGCGGGAATGACGGGTCAGGGGCGGGCGGCCTGGACCAGCTCGATCGCGGTGCGCGCGTCTTCCGGATACAGCGAGCTGCCGGTGTGGCAGGCGGCGCGCAAGGCGGCGTCGCTGATGCCGGGCAACGGTTCGCCCGTCACCGACAGGCTGATGCGATGCAGCTGGCTGGTGACGATCGAACGCCGCGAGGCCATGTTGAGGATCACAGCGAATTCGTCGTGCCCGATGCGCGCCACCAGGTCGCCGGCGCGGCATTCGCGCTCGATGCGGCGTGAGATATCGGCCAGCGCTTCCGGCAGCGAGTCGATGCCGTGAATGCGCACCACCGCCACGCCCAGGTGCGCGCTGCCGGCCAGCCTGGCCTGCAGCTGTTCGTAGAAGAAGGAACGGTTGGCGGTGCCGCTGGCTTCATCCATGGTCATGCGCTGCCGCAGCACATTCGGGCCTTCCTGCGTGGCGCGCTGCATCAGCATCGCCGTCATGTTCGCCAGCAGCGCGGCGATCTGTTCCTCGCTGTCATTGAACGCGCGCGGCTCCTTCCACACCAGCTTCATAACGGCGATGGCTTCATCGCCGGCGATCAGCGGCACAATCACCATCGCCCGCAGACCGACCTTGCGGCAGGCCTCGCGGTTGACGCGGTCGTCGGTTTCGCTGTCGCTGCACAGCGCCGGGGTGCGGCTGGTGAGCACGCGGCCCGACAGGCTGTTCGCCACCGGCATGCGCAGGCCGAGCTGCGCCTCGGCGATGCCGCTGGCGGAGCGGTAGACGATGGAGTCGTCCTCCAACAGTTCGACCACAGCGCCATCGGCGCCCGTCAGTTCCACCGCCTTGGCCGAGGCGGCGTCCATGACCGCGCTGAGGTCATTGCCCAGGCCGACCAGCTGCACCTGGGCTTCGATGATCGCGAGTAGCTTGTGTGAAGGTATGTTCATAGCCGTAAAAAAGCAGCCCTTGGCCGCTCAACAATCAAGCACCGTCGTTCCCGCGCAGGCGCGAACCCATGGAGCGCCCGATGGCAGACGCGGCATGGATTCCCGCTTTCGCGGGAATGACGTGGCTTGGCTGAGCGGCAGCAAGACCTTGGTCTGCTTTTCAGTTTAGCCGAAATGGCAAACGTAATCGAGGATTTCCACCGTTTCGATATCGAACTTGCTGTTGCCCGCCACCTTGAACTGCTGGCCGGCGCCGAAGGTTTGCCATTCGCTGGCGCCGTCGAAGCGCACCTTGCACACGCCGCTGGTGATTTCCATGATCTCCGGCGCATCGGTGTTGAAGGTCAGGCTCGATGGGAAGATGACGCCCAGCGTCTTCTTGCTGCCGTCGGCCAGGATGACGGTGTGCGACACGCATTTGCCGCCAAAGTAGATATTCGATTTTTTAACGACGCTGACTTGATCGATTTGAGCACGCATGCTGCTGTTTTCCTTAGTTCGATGAGGTGGGACCGGCCACGCTTTCCGCGCTGACGACGCGGTTGCGGCCACCGCTTTTCGCGGCGTACAGGGCACGGTCGGCTTGCCGGATCAGCTCTTCGGCCGACGACGCCGGCGACGGCACCACGCTGGCCACGCCGATCGACATGGTCACGCAGGACAGTTCCGTGGTTGCCTGCGGATTTTCAATCGCGAGCTGCTCCAGGTGGCGGCGGCACGACTCGGCCACGATCATGGCTCCAGTCAGCGGTGTCTCCGGCAGGATAATGGCGAATTCCTCGCCGCCGTAGCGCGCGGCCAGGTCGGCCGGGCGCTTGAGGTGTTCAGTGAGGACAGCCGCCACCTTCTTCAGGCACAAATCGCCGGCGAGGTGGCCGAAGCTGTCGTTATACAGTTTGAAGAAATCGACGTCGCACATCAGCAGCGTCAATGGCTTCTTGTCGCGCTGGCCGCGCTGCCATTCGATGCGCATGGTGTCGTCGAAGCGGCGGCGGTTGGCAATGCCGGTCAGGCCGTCGAGCGCGGCCAGCTTTTGCAGTTCGATGTTGGCGTCGGCCAGCTGCTTCTGGCTCTCGCGCAGGAAGCGGAAGGCCTGGTCGCGCTGCAGGCGGCTGATGTGGGCGCCGGAGTGGTAGCGCACCCGCGCCAGCAGTTCCAGCTTGTCGGGCAGCTTGACCATGTAGTCGTTGGCGCCGGTGCCGAAGCTGTGCGCCTTCAGCTTCGGGTCTTCCTTGGCCGACAGCACGATCACCGGCACGTGGCGCAGGCTTTCCTCGGCGCGGTACTGGGCGATCTGGCCGAAGCCGTCGATGGCCGGCATCACCAGGTCCTGCAGGATCACCGTCGGCTGCAGTTGCAGCGCCGTCTCCAGCGACCTGGTGGCGTCGGTCACATAGTGGAATTCGATATCCGGCTGGTCGCTCAGCATGCGCCGCACCGCTTCGACGATGATCAACTGGTCGTCGACCAGCAGCACGCGTACTTTGAAAGTGGGGAGGCCCGGTTCTTGATCTGCTGCGATTACTTGTGCTTCGGACATCAGGTTTCCATTCAGTTATTGGCTACGTCCGCCAAGGGTGCTGCGCAAGACCGGTCCGATCTTCGCCAGCGGTAAAATCATCTGCGCCGCATCCAGCTCCGCCGCCGCGCGCGGCATGCCATACACCGCGCTGCTGGCCTGGTCCTGGGCGATGGTGGTCTGGCCGGCCTTGCGCATGGCCAGCAGCCCCTCGGCGCCGTCGCGCCCCATGCCGGTCAGCAGAACGCCGATTGCCTCGCCTTTCCAGTGCTGCGCCACACAATGGAAGAATACGTCCACCGACGGCCGGTAGGCATAGTCCTTTGGGTGGATATCGTAACGCAAGCGCAGGTTTTGATCCAGCGTGAGGTGATCGTTGCTCTTGGCGATAAGGACCGTGCCGGCCACCAGCTCATCGCCTTCCTCGGCGGCGCGCACCGGCATGTCGAGTTGCTCGCCAAGCCAGCGGGCGAAGTTGTCGGCGAAGTGCTGGTCGATGTGCTGCACCACGACGATGGCGCAGCCGCGCGGCGCCTTCCAGCCGGCCAGCAGCTTCGAGACCGCCACCGGGCCGCCGGTGGAGGCGCCGATGGCCAGCAGCGACGTGACTTTTTCCTGGCTGGGCGTGTCGGCGCCGCCGTTGCCGTTGTTGGCGGCGGTCTTGGGCAGCATGGCCTGGTTGCCGCCGCTGTGGCGTATCAGCTTGTCCATGGTGCGGATCTTGGCCAGCAGTTCGGCGTCGCCGCCTGGCTGGCCTTGCAGCACCGGCGTGGCGGTGACGTCGAGCGCGCCGGCGCCCAGCGCGCGGAACACCTGGTTGACGTTGTCCTGCGGCCGGCCGGTCACCACCAGAATGGCGCACGGGCTTTGCTCCATGATCTGGCGCGTCGCCTCGACGCCGTCCAGCTCCGGCATGTTCAGGTCCATCAGGATCAGGTCGGGGCGGTTTTCCGCCGACATGCGCACCGCCTCCGCGCCCGTGCGGGCAATCCACAGCACCTGGTGCTCGGCGGTGCTGGCGACCACGCGCCGCAGCGCTTCTGCTGCCATGGCGACATCGTTGGCGATGGCGATCTTCATCTACGGGCGTCCCCAATCAGGTCACTGACCGCGTCCAGCAGCGTCTCGTCGTGGAAACTGCCCTTGGTCAGATAGTAGTCGGCGCCTGCCGAGAGGCCGCGCGCGCGGTCTTCGGGGCGATCTTTGTAAGAGACTATCATGACTGGAAGCTTGTGAAGATGTATATCTTTCTTAATCAAGGTTACTAGTTCGATGCCGTCCATGCGCGGCATGTCGACGTCGGTGATGACCAAGTCGTACTCGCCGCTGCGCACCACGTTCCAGCCGTCGATGCCGTCGATGGCGATGTCGACCAGGAAGCCCCGGCTTGACAGCAGCTTGCGCTCCATTTCGCGCACGGTGAGCGAATCGTCCACCACCAGGATGCGCTTGGTCTTGCGCCGCTCGGCGGCGTCGGACTTGGCCAGTTGGTGCAGGCCGCCCTCGTGCAGCAGCTTGTCGATCGATAGCAACAGGTCGGGCACGTCGAGGATCAGCACCGGATCGCCGTTGTCGAGCAGGGCGGCGGCCGAGATGTCGCGCATCTTGCCGAAGATCGGGTCGATCGCCTGCACCGCCAGGCTTTGTTCGCCGAGGATGGCGTCCACCACCAGCGCGTAGCGGCGCGCGCCGGCGCCGATGACCACCACCGGCAGCTCGGCGCCTTCGGCGTTGGTGTCGCCCAGTTCTAGCACTTGCGAGGCCGAGACCAGGCCCAGATGCTCGCCGCCAAAGTCGAAGAACTGCTTGTTCTCCAGCGTGTGGATGGCGTTCTGCGGCACCTTCAGCACGCGTTCGACCTGCACGATGGGCACGGCGTAGGCTTCGCCCTTGACGTCGACCACCAGCGCGCGCACGATCGATTGCGTCAGCGGCAGCGTGATGTAGGTGCGGAAGCCGACACCGAATTCGGATTCGATGCGCACCGTGCCGTTCTGCGAACGGATGGTTTCATGGACGATGTCCAGGCCGACGCCGCGGCCTGAGATTTCGGTGATGTTGTCCTTCAGGCTGAAGGCGGGCAGGAACAGGAACTCCAGCAGCTCCGCCTGCGACATCGAAGTGGCCATCTGCGACGGCGCCATTTTGCGTTCGATGACGCGGGCGCGGATTTTCTCGATGTTGACCCCTTTGCCGTCGTCGCTGATTTCAATACTCAGCATGCCGGCGCGGTGCCTGGCTTCAAGCACGATGGTGCCGGTGCCTGGCTTGCCCATGGCGATGCGGTCGGCGGCGCTGTCCATGCCGTGATCGATGGCGTTGCGCAGCATGTGGTTCAGCGGGCTTTCGATCTTGGCCAGGATGTCGCGGTCGACCAGCGTGTCTTCGCCGATGATGTGCAGCTGCACGTCCTTGCCGAGATTGCGCGAGAGGTCGCGCACCATGCGCGGGAAGTGCTGCACGCCGTCGCGGAAAGGGCGCATGCGCATGGTGAGCACTTCGTCGACCATGCTTTGCGAGACGCCCAGCAGGCGGCGTTCGTAGGCTTCGATGTCGGCGATATGCTCCAGCACGAACTGCTTGAGCGGGTGCGTCTTTTGCAGGGCGAGCAGGGATTTTTCCTTGAGGACGGGATCGTCGCTGTTGGAGATCGCTTCGTGCAGCTGTTCGATGACCGAGAACAGGCTGCTCTGGTTGCGCTTGAAGCGCTGCAGGTCTTGCACGAAGGGGTGCATCTGGTGGGCGTTGATGCGCGATTCGCTGGCCAGCGATAGCAGCTTGTCGAAATTTTGCGCGTGCTTCATGGGCGCCGGGGCGCGGCGTTCGTGGGCGTCGTCGGGGGCGGGTGGGGCGGCGGAGGATGTGGGCGGGACGGCGGAGGATGCGGGCGAGGGCGCGGACGATGCACCAGCAGCCGGCGCCTCCCCGTCGTTCCCGCGCAGGCGGGAATCCATGCTTTGCGCGCTTTCAGGCGCTCCATGGGTTCCCGCCTGCGCGGGAACGACGGGGGCAGGCTGACAGGCTCCGGCAGGAAGGCGATGGTGCTGATCGCATCCATCGTCTTCCTGATTTGCCCGCCATTGGCGGCCAGCCACGCCTCCACCTCGCTGTCCTTCAGGCGCGACAGCTGCAAAATCAGATCCACGCCCGCCAGCAGCACATCCACGCGGTTGGGCGTCAACGCCAGCTTGCCGTTCTGCGCGGCGATGAACGCGTCCTCCATGCCGTGCGCCAGCTGCACCACCACCTCAAGCCCGACGATGGCCGCCGCGCCCTTGATCGAGTGCGCCGCGCGCATCATCGACTCCACCGCGCTGGCGTCGTCCTTCAGCCGCTCCATCGCCAGCAGGCCGTCGGTCAGAATCTGCGTCTGGCTATCGGCCTCCATGCGGAACAGGTCCAGCATGGAGAACTGGCTCAGGTCTCCGTTGTTATCCACGCTCATCGCAGGGTTCTCGCAAGTTGGTAGCCGATCAGCGCTTCGTCCAGCATGCCGATGCGCATGTCGCCATGCGTGATTACGCCGGTGAGGAAACGGGACAAGCCCTTGTTGATGGTGGCCGCCGGCGCCTGTACCGTGGCGGCGGCGTAGCGCAGGATGCCATGCAGGTCGGCCACCGGCAGTGCGTAGGCCTGGGCTTCCCATTGCGTCAGCAGCAGGCGCGCGAAGGTGTGGCGGTTGGTCGCGGCTTCGCCCTCGCTGTCGTCGATGCCCAGCAGCTCGGCCAGCGACATGCACGGATACAGCGTGCCGCCGACATTGACGATGCCGCTCAAGCCGCGCGAGGCGCGGTGCGGCAGCCGGTGCGGCCTGGCGGTCGGCGCCACCGAAACAAACATCCGGGTCGGCAGCGACAGCCATTCGCGGCCGATGCGGAACACCGGGCAGGAGGCGTCCTGCTGCTGGGTGTCGCTGGCGGCCTGGCGGAAGTGGGCGGCCCATTCCTTCTTGTAGTCGTCGCCGACGGGCCGCTGCAGGTTCTGCTGCGCGGCGTTGGCATAGACCTCGCAGTTGCGGCAGTGGACAGCCTGCTCCAGCTTCTCGCAACTCTGGTCGCCATTGACGCCGATAACGTTCCAGCAGTCCTGGACGTCGACGGTGGCGGGGGAGGTGGTTGTGCTCATGGTTTAGCGTCTTCAGGATGCTTGCTGGCGTTTGTAGATGCGGGCGGCGCGCGCCTTGAGCGCGGCGGCGCCGCTGGCGTCGTTGTTGGCTTCCGCCAGCAGCGCCAGGTGGCACAGCGCCTCGTAGTGGTCGGGTTGCAGGTAGATGCAGCGCTTCCAGTAATCCTCCGCCATCTTCGGCTTGCTGGTCAGCTCATTCAGCAGGCCGAGGATGAAATAGGCTTCGGCCGATTCCGGGTGATGGGCCAGATGGTCGCGGCAGTGCTTTTCCGCCGCCTTGACGTCGCCCAGGTCGGCCAGGCGGCGCGCGTCGGCCAGCAGGTTGGCGCCGATGGCTGGCGTGGGCGTTGGCGCGGCGGCAGGGCGGGCTGCAGGGGCGGCGCGGCCGCGTGCCAGCGCGGCAGAAGCCGGCGGCAGCGATGGCGGCGAGGCGGTCCGGCGCGCGGCGCCGGGCGGCGCCTTGAGCGCGGCGCGCGGCGCATGCGCCGGCCTGGCGGATGGCCGGGGCGGGGCGGCTGTCTCTTTCAGCAGCCCGAACGCCTGGTTGTATTGCAAAGGCGTGAAGCCGTTGGCGCAGAACGACGGCACTTCGGCGTAGCCGGCGAACAGTTGGCCGTCGTCGGCCAGCAGCGCGCGCAGCTTGGCGATGGCGGCCCTGGTGGTTGGCTTGTCGAAGTAGATCAGCAGGTTACGGCAGAACACCACGTCGTAGTAGCCGGCGCGCGCGGCCAGGTCGAACTCCAGCAGGTTGCCCTGCTTGAAGCGCACCTGCTTGCGGATATCGTCCTTGACGCGGTAGTCGCCGTCGCCGGCGCTGGTGAAGTGCAGGTCGCGGAACGCCAGGTCCTGCGCGCGGAAGGCGTTGCGGCCGTAGATGCCGCTCTGCGCGCGCGCCACGCACGTCGGGCTGATGTCAAAGGCGTCCACCATGAAGTGATCCGGCGGTATGCCGGCGTCGGTCAGCACCATGGCGATGGTGTATGGCTCCTCGCCGCCGGCGCACGGTATCGACAGCACGCGCAGCAGCCGGGCGGGATCGGCGGCCAGCCGCGCGCGCAGGAATTCGCTCATGGCGGCAAAGGCCTGGGCGTCGCGGTAAAACCACGATTCCGGCACCACCACCAGCTCCACCAGCGCGGTCATTTCGGCCGGCGTCATTTGCTTCAGGTAGGCGTCCGGATCGCTCACTGCGGTCTGCGCCATGCGGTTCTTGATGGCGCGGTCGACCACCGACTTCGACAGATTCAGGCCGGTGGCTTCGCGCAGCAGCGACTGGGCCGGCGTCATGTTGGCGTCCCGTCACGCTGGAACAGCAGCGCGCGCAGCCCGGCCGGCAGCAACTGTGACAGTTCCACCAGTTGCAGCATGCCGTGCGCGCCGCTGGCCACCTGGCCGAGGAAGGGCGCGGCCAGCACGCCGCTATCGATCAGCTGCTCGTCGCGCACCTCCTGCACGCCCAGCACGCGCTCGGCGCGCAGGCCCAGCTGGTGGTGCGCGCCTTCCGGCGTGACGTAATTGGCGACGATGATGCGGGTGTCGAAATGATCGGCGCCGCTGGGCAGGCCGGCGGCGCGGCACAAGTCGATCACCGGCACCGAGGCGCCGTGCAGGTCCATCAGGCCGGCCACGCTGTCCGGCGCCAGCGGCAGCTGCTTCAGTTCCAGCAGCGGCAGCACGCGCACCACATCGCGCAGGCGCAGGCCGTAACGGTCGGCGCCGATGTGGAAGACGAGGAGCTTCATCGCGCGCCCCGCTTACACCGCCACGGCGAAATTGGCGACGCTGGTTTGCAGGTCGCCGGCGGCGTACTGCAACTGGTGCACCGCCTCGCTGGTGGCCTTCAGCGACTCCACCGTCTGCTGGGTGGCGTCGTTCAGCTGCATCATGGTGGCGGCGATCTGCTCCGCGCCCACGGCCTGCGACTGCATCCCTTGCAGCACCACGTCGAACTGCGGCGCCAGTTTCTGCACCTGGTCCATCACGCCCGACAGCTGGTCGGTGACCTGCCGCACCTCGCCGACGCTGCGGCGGATCTCTTCGGAGAATTTGTCCATGCCCATCACGCTGGCCGACACCGCCGACTGCATCTCCTTCAGCATCTGCTCGATGTCCCAGGTCGATACCGAGGTCTGGTCGGCCAGGCGGCGGATTTCGGTGGCCACCACCGAGAAACCGCGTCCCGCCTCGCCGGCTTTCTCGGCTTCGATGGCGGCGTTCAGCGACAGGATGTTGGTCTGGTCGGCCACCTTGGTAATGGTGATCAGCACACTGTTGATGTTGGAGGCTTTCTCCGACAGCGCCGCCAGCTTGGCGTTGATCGAGTCGGTGGCGGAAACCATGTGCTGCATGGTGCTGTCCATGCGGCGCAGGTTGTTCTGCGCGTCGGCGGTGGCGCTGGTGGTGTAGTCGGCAACGGCGGTCGCTTCTTCCATCGTCTTCAGCAGCTGCGAGGTGTTGGCCGAGATTTCCTTGGTGGTGCTGAGGATCTCCACGCTGGTTTGCGCCTGTTCGATGCCGGTGGCTTCCTGCTGCTTGGCCGAGGCGGCGATTTCGGTGGCCGAAGTGGTGACCTGGATGCCGGCCTTCTGCACATTGTTCAGCAGGCCGCGCAGGTTGTCGAACATGCGGTCCAGGCCTTGCGCCAGCTTGCCAATGGCGTCGTCGCCGTGGACGTCGATCTGGCCGGTCAGGTCGCCCGACGCGGCTTTCGACACCACGCCCAGCAGCGAATCGACCTTGGCGCGCAGCGCGTTGGTGGCGGCCAGCTCGTTGGCCTGGCTGTCCTGGATAGCCTGCGCCATGCGGTTGAATTCCACCGACACCTCGCCCAGTTCATCGGCCGACAGCACTTCCGCGCGCGCCGACTGGTCGCCGGCGGCGATGCGGCTGACCGCCTGCGTCAGGTTGTTCAGCGGCGACAGCAGCGCGCGCACCAGCAGCCAGGCGATGCCGATCGACAGCACCACGCACACCACGCCGCCGCCGGAGATGATCATGCGCATGGTTTCCTGCAGCCGCTCGGAAGCTTTCGAGCGTTCGGCCAGCAGGCGCTTCTCCTCGTCCGCCGCGTCGTTCATGAATTTGTAGATGGCGCCGATGGCCGAGTTGCTGGTGCTGGCCAGCTGCGGCGTGCGGCCCATGGTGTCGGCGGCGCCGGGCTTGTCGCCCAGCTCCTGGCGCATCTTCAGCTGCGATTCGATCACTTCCAGGCTCCACACCTTGATCATGTCTTCCAGCTTCTTGAAGCGCTCCACCTGCACCGGATTGTCGGCCGTGAGCTTTTGCAGTTCGGCGATGGAGGCCGGCAGGTCGTCGCGTTCCTTGATGGTGCGCTCCAGCCGTTGCTGCGAGCCGGTGAGGTAGTAGCCGCGCGCTTCCACCTGCACTTGCAGCAGGTCGTTGCGCAGCACGTCGATGGCCTGGATCACATCCATCGTATGACGGTCCCACGCATTGGCTTCGGACAGGCTGCTGAAACGGTTGTAGGCAATCGACAGCAGCACCAGGATGATGGCAAGGATGGCGCTAAAACCGAGGTACAGCTTGTTCTTGATGCTCAAGTCTTTAAACATTTTATCTCCAGGGCTGGCGGGTACCAGGTTGCGACTGCCATTGTCCCATACCGGCTGTTGTTGTGGTGTTTCAGGTCACTACCGAGAACGAGGCGACGCTGGTCTGCAAACCGCCGGCCGCATACTGCAGCTGGTGCACCGCCTCGCTGGTCGATTTCAGCGATTCCACGGTTTGCTGGGTGGCCTCGTTCAACTGCATCATGGTTTCGTTGATCTGGGCAGCGCCGACGGCTTGGGACTGCATGCCCTGTAGTACCTGGTCGAACTGCGGCGCCAGTTTCTGTACCTGGTCCATCACGCCGGACAGTTGATTGGTCACCTGGCGCACTTCGCCGACGCTGCGGCGGATCTCTTCGGAGAATTTGTCCATCCCCATCACGCTGGCGGAGACGGCGGACTGCATTTCCTTGAGCATTTGTTCGATGTCCCAGGTGGAGACGGAGGTCTGGTCTGCCAGCCTGCGGATTTCCGTGGCCACGACCGAGAAGCCGCGTCCCGCCTCGCCGGCCTTTTCGGCCTCGATGGCGGCGTTCAGCGACAGGATGTTGGTCTGGTCGGCCACCTTGGTGATTGTAATCAGAACGCTGTTGATATTGCTAGCCTTTTCGGAGAGGGCTGCCAGCTTGGCGTTGATCGAGTCGGTCGCCGTCACCATGTTCCGCATGGTGCCGTCCATGCGTTGCAGGTTGCCCTGGGCGTCGGCGGTGGCGTGGGTGGTGTAGTCGGCCACGCTGGTGGCGTCCTCCATGGTCTTGACCAGCTCCGCGATATTGGCCGAGATTTCCTTGGTGGTGGCGAGAATCTCCACGCTGGTCTGGGCCTGTTCGACGCCGGTAGCCTCCTGCTGTTTGGCCGAGGCGGCGATCTCGGTGGCCGAGGTGGTGACCTGGATGCCGGCCTTCTGCACGTCGTTCAGCAGCGTGCGCAGATTGTCGAACATGCGATCCAGTCCTTCGGCCAGCTGGCCGATGGCGTCGTCGCCATGCACACCGACCTTGCCGGTCAGGTCGCCGGCGGCGGCCTTCGACACCACGCCAAGCAGCGTATCGACCTTGGACTTGAGCAGGTTGGCGGCCGCCAGCTCCTTGTCCTGGCTTTGCTGGATGGTTTGCGCCATCAGGTTGAAATCGTTCGACATCTGGCCCAGCTCATCGCGCGAGGTCACTTCCACGCGCGCGCCTTGCTCGCCGTGGGCAATGCGGTCCACCACCGCCGCCAGGCGGCTGATCGGATCGCCCAGCGCCTTCAGCAGGATGGCGCCGACGATCAGCGCCATCACCGTGCACACGCCGCCGCCCAGCACCAGCAGCAGCATCATGGCCTCCGACAGGCCGGCCGTGTTGCGCGTGCGCTCGGCCAGCAGGCGGCTTTCCTCGTCGGTGATTTCCTTGATCATGGCGCGCGCATCGGCGATGGTGCGGCTGCCAACCCGCACCTCGTCGGCGCTGACGGCCTGCGCGCCGGCGCCGCGCTTTTCCAGCTGCGGGTTGATCACCTTGTTGAGCCAGTCGTTGACAAAAGGCGTGAGCTTGCGCAGGCGCGCCTGCTGGGTGGGATTGTCCGCGGTGAGCCTGCTGATTTCGGCCAGGTGGCGGCGCAGGATGTCTTCCTCGCTGCTGACGCGCTGGATGGCCGAGGCGTCGCCGGTCAACAGGTAGCCGCGCGTGGAGCTCTGGATCTGCACCATGGCCGTTTCGATCTGGTTCGCTTCCAGCAGCACCTGCATGGTGTGCAGGTCCCAGCCGCTGGCGGCCGACAGTTTGGTGAAATTGGTGTAGGCCATCGTCAGCAGCAGGACGATCAGGGCGACGATGAGCCCGAAGCCGCTGGCGAGTTTTTTCTTGATACTGAGGTGCTTCAGCATGGGCGCTCCACTCATGATCAGGACGTGGAGCCAATGTATCAAAAAAACGCCGCTCAGCGAGCGGCGTGTCGTTCCCGCGCAGGCGGGAATCCATACTGAGGTTGCTCATCAAGCGCTCCGTCGTTCCCGCCTGCGCGGGAACGACGGAGCGGCTTATTGGCCGCGCTTCAGGCGCGCGTTGGCGGCGATGCGCATGCGCAGCGCGTTCAACTTGATGAAGCCGCCGGCGTCGGCCTGGTTGTAGGCGCCGCCGTCGTCGTCGAAGGTGGCGATGGTAGTATCAAACAGGGAGTCGGTCTTCGAATCGCGCGACACCACGATCACATTGCCCTTGTACAGCTTGACGCGCACCCAGCCGTTCACGGTCTGCTGCGTGTGGTCGATCAGGGTTTGCAGCGCGACGCGCTCCGGCGCCCACCAGTAGCCGTTGTAGATCAGCGAAGCGTAGCGCGGCATCAGGTCGTCCTTCAGGTGGGCCACTTCGCGGTCCAGCGTGATCGACTCGATGGCGCGGTGCGCCTTCAGCATGATGGTGCCGCCCGGGGTTTCGTAGCAGCCGCGCGACTTCATGCCGACGTAGCGGTTTTCCACCAGGTCCAGGCGGCCGATGCCATGCTTGCCGCCCAGGCGATTCAGTTCGGTCAGCACCGCGGCCGCCGACAGGCGCACGCCGTTCAGCGCGACGATGTCGCCTTTTTCGTATTCGATGTCCAGGTACTCGGCTTCGTCCGGCGCCTGTTCAGGGCTGACGGTCCAGCGCCACATCGATTCCTCGGCTTCGGCGCTCGGGTTTTCCAGGTGGCGGCCTTCGAAGGAGATGTGCAGCAGGTTGGCGTCCATCGAGTACGGCGCGCCGCCGTTCTTGTGTTTCATGTCGATGGCGATGCCGGCGTCTTCCGCGTACTTGAGCAGCTTTTCGCGCGACAGCAGGTCCCATTCGCGCCATGGGGCGATCACTTTGACGCCCGGCTTGAGCGCGTAGGCGCCCAGCTCGAAGCGCACCTGGTCGTTGCCCTTGCCGGTGGCGCCGTGCGAGATGGCGTCGGCGCCGGTTTCGTTGGCGATCTCGATCAGGCGCTTGGCGATCAGCGGACGCGCGATCGAGGTGCCCAGCAGGTATTCGCCCTCGTACACGGTGTTGGCGCGGAACATGGGGAACACGAAGTCGCGCACGAACTCCTCGCGCACGTCGTCGATGTAGATGTTTTCAGGCTTGATGCCGAACTTCAGCGCCTTGGCGCGCGCCGGTTCCAGCTCTTCGCCCTGGCCCAGGTCGGCGGTGAAGGTGACGATTTCGCATTGGTAGTTATCCTGCAGCCATTTCAGGATGACGGAGGTATCGAGGCCGCCCGAATAGGCGAGGACTACTTTTTAATGTCGCTCATGGTTGATCCCAGTTGGTTGTTGTCGTTCCCGCGCAGGCGGGAACCCATACTCCGCATGGCCCGCACCGGCGGACCGTCCGCCTGCGCGGGAATGACGGGGGTTACTTGTTATCGAGGCGGCCGAGCAGCAGGTACTCGATCAGCGCCTTTTGAATGTGCAGGCGGTTCTCCGCCTCGTCCCACACCACGGACTGCGGGCCGTCGATGACGTCGGCCGCGACTTCCTCGCCGCGGTGGGCGGGCAGGCAGTGCATGAACAGCGCGTCCGGCGCGGCGCGCGCCATCTTGGCGCTGTCGACGATCCAGCCGTCGAAGGCCTTCAGGCGGGCGGCGTTTTCCTCTTCGTAGCCCATGCTGGTCCAGACGTCGGTGTTGACCAGGTGCGCGCCCTCGCAGGCGTCGGAAGGGTTCTTGAAGAAGGTGTAGCGGTCGGTCGACACCAGCGACATGTCCATCTCGTAGCCGTGCGGCGTCGAGACGTTGACGTGGAAGCCGAATACCTCGGCGGCCTGCAGCCACGAATACAGCATGTTGTTGGCGTCGCCCACCCAGGCCACGATCTTGTCCTTGATCGAGCCGCGATGCTCGATGTAGGTAAAGATGTCGGCGGCCACCTGGCACGGGTGATGTTCGTTGGTCAGGCCATTAATCACCGGCACGCGCGAATTGGCGGCGAAACGCTCGATGATGTCCTGGCCGAAGGTGCGCACCATGATGATGTCGCACATGCGCGACATGACCTGGCCGGCGTCTTCCACCGGCTCGCCGCGGCCCAGCTGCGAATCGCGCGTGTTCAGGTAGATGGCGGCGCCGCCCAGCTGGTGCATGCCGGCCTCGAACGACAGGCGGGTACGGGTCGAGTTTTTATCGAACACCATGACCAGCGTGCGGTCGATCATCGGGTGATAGATCTCGTAGTTCTTGAACTTGCGCTTGATGATATGCGCGCGCTCGATGACGTACTCATACTCTTCCAGCGTGAGGTCGGAAAACTGCAGGTAATGCTTGATCGGTTTTTGGATAGGCATAATGACAACTGACAGAAGGCTACGGCTTAGCCGGTCAATTATAAAGGCAATTCGGCGCACCGGGCGAATTACCGCAGATTGTGCTGTCTATACAAACGGTTTAATGGTAGATATGGCTGGTGGACGGCTGCTGGTTTTCCGGCGCCGTCAGCGGCAGGTCCAGCGTGAAGGTGGTGCCGTCGCGCGCGCTGTGCACGGAAATCTGCCCACCCATGAGCGAAGTGATAATGTTGTAGCTGATCGACAGTCCCAGCCCGCTGCCGCCCTGTCCCAGCTTGGTGGTGAAGAAGGGATCGAAGATGCGCGACAGGTGCTGCGGCGCGATGCCGCCGCCGTTGTCGCGGAAGCTGACGTGGACGCGGCCGTCGGCCTGCTGCGCGCGCAGCCACATGCCGCCGCTGGCCTTGCCGGCGAACGCGTGCAGCAGCGCGTTGTTGATGAAGTTGGCGATCACCTGGCCATACGGCCCCGGATAGCTGTCGAGCGCAATCGTGTCCGGCACCTCGACCTCGATGCGGTGGCCGGAGGCGCGGATGCGGTTCATCATGGTGGCGATGACTTCCTGCGACACCTGCGCCAGGTTGAACTGGCGCCGCTGCTCGGTGGTGCGGTCCACCGCCACCTGCTTGAAACTGTTGACCAGGTTGGCCGCGCTGGTCAGGCCGCGCATCACCAGTTCGTGCGCCTTGCGCGTGTCGTCCAGATAGGTCGCCAGTGCCGAGCGTTTCAGGCCGGGGCCATTCAACTGCGCCTGCATTTCCTCGGTCTTTTGCGCCAGCGTGCTGGCGATCAGCAGGCTGTTGCCGATCGGCGTATTCAGTTCGTGCGCCACGCCGGCCATCAACGCGCCCAGCGCGGCCAGCTTTTCCTGCGACACCAGCTGGGTTTGGGCGTCCTTCAGCTGGCGATAGGCCTCGGCGTTATCGAGCGCGATGGCGCCGTAGGCGCACAGCGTGCGGAAGATCAGCCGTTCGCGCTCGCCGTAGGCGTCCACCTCGATCGACTGCACCGTCATCACGCCCAGCGCCCGTTCGCCGACCAGCAGCGGCACGTACAGCGCGCTGGCCATCAGCTGCGTGCCGGGAGCGAGGAAGATGTCTTCCGGTCCCGCCTCGGCGATATAGATTTCGGCGCGCTCGCGCAGGCTGCGGGCGGCGTTGGCGCGCGGGTTGTCGATCTCGATGGTGTTGCCGGCCAGCGGCTGGCCGTGCTCGCGGCCATAGGCGCGGCTGATGGTGTCGCAGCCGGGGTCGCACAGGTAGATCGCCAGCGAGTCGGCCGGCAGCAGCGCCTGCACGTGGCGGTCGAGCGCCTGGAACACGGCGCCGGCGTCGAGGTGGGTGGTGATCTCGCGGCCGATGGCGGACAGCCGCTCCAGCGTGGCGCTGGTCTGCTGCAGCAGCTGCACGCGGCGCGCCTCGGCGGCGGCCAGCTCGCGGTGGTGCAGGCCCTCGGCGCGCGCGTGCTCGGTCTGGTGCTGCACCTGCATGGCGACCGCGCGGTTGGTGGCGTCCTGGCTGTTGGTCCGGGCGCGCGCGGCGGCCGCCCGCTGCGCCGAGGCGTAGGCCTGCTGGTAGTCGCCGATCTGCGCGTATTCGCGCGCCAGCGCGTCGTGCAGGTCGGCCGGCAGCGTGTAGCCGTTGATGTGGCCGGCCACCGCCAGCGCCTGGTGCAGGAAGTGCAGCGTGGCGTTGGGCTCGGTCATGCCGGGCGGCGGCGGCAGCTTGTGGCGCAGGTGGATCAGCGACATCACGCGCAGCGCGGCCACGTGGTTGTAGTTGTTGGCCTGCTGGCGCGCCAGCGCGGCGCCGCGTTCGGCCGCCTCCAGCGCCTCCTGCGGCCGGTCGAGGAAGCACAGCGCGTGCGCCTGGCCGCGCGCGGCGATGCTGAGAAAGTCGGCGTGGCGCAGCGCATGGCCGCGCGCTTCCAGTTGGCGGAACACGTCCAGCGCGGCGCGGAAGTCGCCCTGGTCCAGCGCCAGGTCGCCCAGGTAGTGCAGCGCGATGGCGTACGGGCGCGCGCCGGAAATCGGCGCCAGGATTTGCAGCGCCTCGCGCAGCAGTTCCTCGGCGGCCTCGAAGCGGCCGAGCCGGCGCATATTGTCGGCGGTGTGCATCAGGCAGGCGCCGATGCTGCGCGGCCAGCAGGTCGGGCGCGCCAGATCGAGCGCGCTTTCCAGCCATTCCAGCGCCGCGTGGTGGTCGTTGAGGATGGTGAAATTCAGGCCGATGTTGATGGCGGCGGTGATGGCCATGCGCAGCTGGCCGCTTTCCAGCGCCGCCTCGTAGCTGCGCAGGTAGTGGGCGGCGGCGGCGCCGAAGTCGCTGGACTGGCTGGCCGCCAGGCCCTGGTAGTCGGCGATCCAGCTGGCCACCGCCGGCAGCCGTTCCTCCTCGCGGCTGAAGCGGCCGGCCCAGCGCTGTTGCGCGGCCGGCAGGTCGCGCAGCACGCTCCAGCGCGCGTTGACCGCGTCGGCGATGGCGCAGCGTTGCAGGTCGCCGGCCGCGCGGGCGGCGTCGGCCATCTGTTCCAGCATGGTTTCGGCGCGCGCGTGCTCGCCGCTGTCGATGGCGATCCAGGCACGCAGCCAGCAGGTGTCGGCGCGGCCGAGGTGGAGTTGGAGCGCGTCGAAGCTGGCGCCGGCCCGGCGCGCCTGGGCGTCCGCCGCGTCGAGCTGGCCGGCCAGCCACGCCGCTTCGGCCTGCACCAGCAGCAGGCGCGCGGCGACGGCGTCGGTTTCATCGGGCGGCAGGGCGGCGGCAAGCAGCAGCGCGCGCGCCTCGGCCGCCAGGCGCAGGGCGCGCGGCGTGTCGCGCTGGCGCAAATGCCACGCCAGCGGCAGCGGCAGTGGCAGGCGCGCAGGGCCGTGCACGGAGGGCAGGGCTGCCTCCCAGTCGGCCAACGCGTCGTCCAGCGCAAACATGTCCATCTTCCGCTCCCAGGATCTTGCCCCAAAGCATTATAGACATAAAACCTAGCGTTTAATACAGGGTCTGTGAGGATTCGTGCAACAGCTGGGCGTACAGCGTGTGGCGCATTTTGGCTATCTTGCCGTCCTCGACGGCGGCCAGCACCGCGCATTGCGGTTCGATCAGGTGGCGGCAATTGTAGAACTTGCAATGGCCGAGGTAAGGTTCGAATTCGACAAACGCGCGTTCCAGCATGCCTTCGCTCAGGTGGTAGAGGCCGAATTCCTGGAAGCCGGGCGAGTCGATGATGACGCTGTCCGGCCCCAGGTCCGGCATCGTGTACAGCCGGGTGAACGTGGTGGTGTGCTTGCCGGTGTCGAGCGCCGCCGAGATTTCGCGCGTGGCGATGTCGGCTTCCGGCACCAGCAGGTTGATCAGCGAGGACTTGCCCATGCCGGACTGGCCGATCAGGATCGACGAATTCCCGGCCAGCAGCGGGCGCAGCGTGGCGACCGCGTGCTCCGGCCGGGCCGTGGCCGACACCTCGTGCACCGGGTAGCCGAGCGCGGCATACGGCGCCACGCGTTCGCGGGTGCGCGGCAGCGCGTCCGCGACGTCGGTTTTGTTGAGGATCAGGTGCGCCTTGATGCCGGCCGCCTCGGCCGCCACCAGCGCGCGCGAGACCAGGTCGTCGGTAAAGCCGGGTTCGGTGGCGACCACGATGAACAGCTGCGTCAGGTTGGCGGCCAGCAGCTTGGACTTGTACTGGTCCGAGCGGTACAGCAGCGTCTTGCGCTCCGCGATCTTGTCGATCACGCCCTGGTCGGGCGAGGTCATGGTGATGTGGACGAGGTCGCCCACCGCCACATTGGTCTTCTTGCCGCGTGTGACGCATTGCAGCTTCTGCCCATCCGCCTCGGCCAGATAGTGGCGGCCGTGGGCGGCGATGATGATGGCGGTGCGCTGTTGCTTCGGCGCGCTCATGCCCGGGCCTCGTACAGGCTGTCGGCTCTGGCGGCGCAGATGAAGTCGTTATTGCTCAGGCCGTGGGCCGAGTGCGTGTCGTAGCGGACGATGCAGGTGTTGTAGCTGACGGTCATTTCTGGGTGATGGTCTTCGTTGTGGCTCAGGTAAGCCAGCGCGTTGACGAAGGCCATGGTGTGGTAATAGTTTTTGAAGGCGTAGTTGCGCGCCAGGCGGCCATTGTCGACGGCCCAGTCCGGCAGCAGCGCCAGCAGGCGCGCGGCCTCGGCGTTGTCCAAAGCGGCCGTGGTCGGGCGGCAATGCATGGCCAGCAGGTCGGCGCGGGCGGCGATCATGCGGCCGCCGCCCGGTTCAGTTGGCGGATGCGCACGCTGGCCGGCGGGTGCGAGTCGTAGAAGGCCGAGTGCAGCGGGTCGGGCGTCAGCGTCGAGGCGTTGTCCTCGTACATCTTGACCAGCGCCGACACCAGGTCGCGGGCGTCGGTGTGCTGCGCGGCGAAGGCGTCCGCCTCGAACTCATGCTTGCGCGAACCGCGCGAGGTCAGCGGATTGAACAGGAAGGTGAACACCGGCAGCGCCAGCATGAACAGCAGCAGCGCCATGGCGTCGTTGCTCTGGCCCGGCAGCAGCAGCGGGTTGACGCCGAGGCCGTCGTAGAACCACGGCTGGGTCTTCAGGTAGCCGAGCAGGGCGAGGAAACCGAGCGATATGACGAACATCATGGCGATGCGCTTGATGATGTGCCTGAGCTTGAAGTGGCCCAGTTCGTGCGCCAGCACCGCCTCGATTTCCTGCGGTTGCAAGCGCGCCAGCAGCGTATCGAAGAAGACGATGCGCTTGTTGGCGCCGAAGCCGGAGAAATAGGCGTTGCCGTGGGCGCTGCGCCTGGAGCCGTCCATCACGAACAAGCCCTTGGCGGCGAAGCCGACGCGCGCCATCAGGCCCTCGATGCGGGCCTTCAGCGACGCGTCTTCCAGCGGCGAGAACTTGTTGAACAGCGGCGCGATCACGGTTGGGAACAGCACCATCATCAGCAGCTGGAAGCCGCTCCAGACAAACCAGGTGTACAGCCACCACAGGTCGCCGGCCTGGTCCATCAGGGTCAGCACCACCCACGCCAGCGGCAGGCCGATGAGCGCGCCCAGCAAGGCGCCCTTGAACATGTCGGCGAAGAACAGGCCGCGCGCCATCTTGTTAAAACCGAAACGTTGTTCGAGGCCGAACTGCTTGTAGTAGTCGAACGGCAGGTCGATGATGCCGGAGATCAGCGCGAACGCCGCCAGCAGCGCCAACTGGTAGGTCATGCCGGGACCGGTCGCCTGGAAAATCTGCAGCGACAGCCATTGCAGGCCGCCCAGCAGCGTGAAGCCGATCAGCACCAGCGTATTCACCATCAGCGTCAGCAGACCGTACTTGGTGCGCGCGACGGTGTAGTCGGCGGCCTTCTGGTGCGCGGCCAGCGGTATCTTTTCTGCAAATTCCGCCGGCACGGCGCTGCGGTGCGCCAGCACGTGACGGATATGGCGCGAGGCCAGCCAGAAGCGCACCAGCAGCGTCAAAATGATGAAAGATACGAACAAAATCGAAAACGCGAGTGAATACATTCTGTGCCTGTGAGAAAATGGCAGATTCGGATTAATTTAGCCAAGAAAAGAGAATTATGTCACAAGCTACTGATTTGCCAGAAGGCGCAGCCGCCACGCCACGCCCGAACGAATTCAACCTGGTCTGGGTCGACATGGAAATGACCGGCCTGGAGCCGGACACCGACCGCATCATCGAAGTGGCCATCGTGGTCACCGACATGCACCTGAACGTGCTGGCCGAGGCGCCGGTGTTTGCCATTCACCAGTCCGACGAAACGCTGGGCAAGATGGACGCGTGGAACACCGGCACCCATGGCCGTTCGGGCCTGACCGAGCGCGTCAGGGCCTCGACCATCACCGAAGCCTATGCCGAAGAGGAGCTGATCAAGTTCCTCAAGCAGTGGGTGCCGAAGGGCAAAGCGCCGATGTGCGGCAACACCATCGGCCAGGACCGCCGCTTCATGGTGCGCTACATGCCGAAGCTGGAAGCCTTCTTCCACTATCGTAATATCGACGTCTCGACGCTGAAGGAACTGGGCAAGCGCTGGAAACCGGAAATGGTCAGCGGCTTCAAGAAGGCGCAAAAGCACACGGCGCTGGCCGACATCCTGGAGTCGATCGAAGAACTGAAGTACTACCGCGAACACTTCATCAAGCTGTGATGCGGCGCGCGATACTGGCGCTCGGCGCCTCGCTGGCGACGGCGGCGCAGGCGGGCGAGTTCGTCCACAAGGACTGGGCGGCCGCCTGCGACAACACGCGCCATTGCGAGGCGGTCGGCTATCAGCAGATGGACGCGGACTTGCCCGTCACCTTGTGGCTGGGCCGCGACGGCGGCGGCAACGCGCCGTTGCTGGGCAAGCTGATGGCGTACGCCGAGGACGAGGGCGATAACGCGCGCCTGAGCATCCGCGCCGGCGATGTGGTGCTCAAGGGCATCCGCCAGGACCTGAGCGCAGAGCAGATGGCGCGTCTGCTGCCAGCCTTGAAGAAGGCCGCGACAGCGCAGGTCTCGGACGGCAGGCATCAATGGACGCTATCGCTGGCCGGGCTGAACGCCGCGCTGCTGAAGATGGACGACCTGCAAGGGCGTGTTGGCACGGTGACGGCGCTGGCGCGGCCAGGCGACAAGCCGGCCAGCGCGGTGCCGCCGGCCTTGCCGGCGCCGCTGATGCGCGCCGCGCCGCTGCCGCAGACCAGCGACAGCGACAAGGCTTTGTTGCCCAAGCTGCTGGCCGCGCTGGACGCCGACGACTGCGAAGCCATCGCCAGCGAGGGCGCGTATGGCGACGTCCATCGGATCTCGGCCACTCAGCTGCTGGTGGTGCGCCAGTGCTGGCTGGGCGCCTATCAGGGCGCGTATGGCGTGTGGCGCGTCAACGACCAGCCGCCGTATGCGCCGGTGCGGCTGATGCTGCCGGGCGCCGACGGCAAGGAGGAGGACTCGGCGGTTGAGGCGTATTTCGAACAGGGCGAGCTTAGCTCGTATGCGAAAGGCCGCGGCCTGAACGACTGCGGCAGTTTCCAGCGCTGGCTGTGGACTGCCGACGGTTTCAAGTTGCTGGAATCGTCCAGCGGGCCGCTGTGCCGCGGCATGCCTGGCGGCGGCTTCATGCTGCGCCAGTGGCTGGCGCGCCAGAACTAAGCCGCAACCCCCACCGTCGTTCCCGCGCAGGCGGGAACCCATAGTGCATCAATGAGCAGGCGTTCTATGGATTCCCGCCTGCGCGGGAATGACGGCGGGGGGCGGCTTTTTTCACGGTGGCCTGGCGCACGGTCAAGCCCCAATTGCAGAGATAGAGTAAGGCATCGCCCATGCCCCCACATCGACTGCCATGTCCCGACCTTACCGCCTGCTTGCGCTGGGCCTGCCTTTACTGCTGCTGGCGCTGGCCGCCTGCTCGCCGCTGACAGCGCTGAACGCGCTCTCGCCCGCCGGCGCCACCGACTCCGTAGAAGGCCTGGCCTATGGCGAAGGGGCGCGCCGCAAGCTCGATGTCTACCGTCCGCGCGACCAGCGCGGCCCGGCGCCGGTGGTGGTGTTCTTCTACGGCGGCAACTGGGTTGGTGGAGAACGCGGCGACTACGCCTTCGTCGGCCGCGCATTGGCCGCGCGCGGCATCGTCACCATCGTGGCCGATTACCGCCTGCACCCGGAAGTCAGCTATCCCGATTTCCTGCGCGACGCCGCCCAGGCGGTGGCCTGGGCGCACCGCGAGGCCGCCCGCTACGGCGGCGACCCCCGGCGCCTGTACGTGATGGGCCATAGCGCCGGCGCCTACAACGCCGCCATGGTGGCGTTGGACGAACGCTGGCTGCAAGAACAGGGCATGGCGACAGCCGACCTGCGCGGCTGGATCGGCCTGGCAGGCCCCTACGACTTCCTGCCGATTGAAAATCCCACCACCAAGCCGGTCTTCCATTTCCCTGATACGCCGCCGGACTCGCAACCGGTGCGCCACGTTGCCGCCGGCACGCCGCCGGCGCTGCTGATCGCCGCGCACAAGGACAAGCTGGTGGAGCCGGAACGCAATACCGGCCAGCTGGCAAAGCTATTGCGCGCGCGCCAGGTGCCGGTGCGGGAGCTGTACTACGGCAGCGTCACGCACACCACGCTGGTGGCGTCGATCGCCGCGCCGCTGCGCTGGCTGGCGCCGACGCTGGACGATGTGGCCGCCTTCGTCCTCAAGCCTGGCGCATGACGAACGGCACCCCGCGCGCCCAGCGGTTGGACGACAGCGAGAACGTCAGCGCGTGCACCTGGTGATACCAGCCGGCCGGCACATACAGCATGTCGCCGGGCCGCACCACCACTTCGATCATCGTCGCCTGGCGCGCCAGCGGGTAGGCCGCGTAGTCGGGCGATTCCGGATTGAACGGCGAGCCGAACAGCATGGCGCTGGCTTCCTTCACGTACAGGAATTCATCGTGGTGCGGCGGCGACAGGAAGATGCGTTTCTCGCCCCAGACCTGGGCGAAGATATTGTCGTCGTAATCGCAGTGCAGCGGCGTCAGCGTGCCGGCCGGGCCGATCCAGAAGCGCGGCGGCCCCATCTTGTCGAAGTAGCCGGGCCAGTGGCACATGCTGTTCAATTCTTTCAGTTCGAGGTTGCCGAGATAGGGCGGCAGGCCTTCGCTGCCTTCGGCCAGATCGAGGTAGGCGGCCATGGTCATGTCGCGCATGGCGCGGTCGGGCGCGAAGGCGGTGCTGATGTAGTCGCCGACGCGGGCGCGTACCGCCATGTGGCCGTGGCGCTCGCGCAGGATGCTGTGCGGCTGCGCGGCCAGCGGCCAGCGGTTGACCACGCCTTCGATCAGGAACGGCAGGCCTTGCGCGGCGCGCTCGCGGAACTGCGCCGCGCCAGGCGCCCGCAGGCGCGGCACGGCGGCGATGGCCGGCAGCGTGCGCGACGCCTGCCTGATCGCCGCGCGCATCTCGTCGATGGAGCTGACGCCGCGCACCTGCGCGTCGCGCTGCGCGCGCGCCAGCCTGTTGGCGGCGGCTTGTTCAGGGGTTTCGGTGGCCAGCACGCGGGGCGGCAGGGCTTTGGTGGTTCGGGATGTGGTCACTGGCAGTTAAAATCGTCAAGATGGGGCGCGTCGCTCGGTTTGCCGGCCTCCACCCATTGTAACTTGGCCGACAGGAAGGCGAGGGCGTTGTCGATGCTCTGGCGCTTTGCTTCCAGCCTGCCGATCTGCTTGCGCAGCACGTCGGCGGTGCGGGCGTCCGAGCGGGCGCCGTTGCGGTACTCCTTGTTCAGCGCGGCGATCTCGGCCAGCGAGTAGCCGAGCGACTGCTGTAGCCGGATCATGCGTGCGGCGGTGAGGTCGCTGTCGCTGAAAATCTGGTACGGGCGCGAGCCGCCCCTGGCGCTGCGCTTGGGCGCGAGCAGGCCCTTGTCGATGTAGAAGCGGACCGTGTCGACCGACAGGCCGGCGGTTTTGGCAAATTCGGAAATCAGCATATGCTTGACTATGGACTTAACTCCACAGTTATAACACAGGTTTTTGAGGAGAAGTCTGATGAGCGATATCGATTGGGGCGTGCAGGGCCTGGGCTGCATGGGCATGAGCGAGTTTTACGGCGACACCGATCCGGCCGAGGCGCGCGCCACGCTGGCGCTGGCGCTGGACTGCGGCGTGCGCATGTTCGATACGGCCGATATGTACGGGCTGGGCGCCAATGAGGAGTTCCTGGCGCCGTTCGTGCGCGCGCACCGCCAGCGGGTGCTGATCGCCACCAAGTTCGGCTATACGCGCACGGCGGCAAATCCCGATGACTGGGGGCTGGACAACCGGCCCGCCTATATACGCGGCGCGGTCGAGCGTTCGCTCAAGCGCCTTGGCGTCGACACCATCGACCTGTATTACATGCACCGCCGGCAAGCGGATGTGCCGATCGAGGATTCCGTCGGCGCGATGGCGGACCTGGTGGCGGCCGGCAAGGTACGTTGGCTGGGCTTGTGCGAAGTCAGCGCGGACGAGTTGCGCGCGGCGCATGCGGTGCATCCGATCAGCGCCCTGCAATCGGAATGGTCGGTGTTCAGTCGCGGCCTGGAAGGCGCGGTATTGGACGTGGCGCGCGGGCAGGGCACGGCCGTCGTTCCGTTTGCGCCGCTGGGGCGCGGCCTGCTGACGGGCGCCGCGCTGGCGTTGGACGCCGGCGACGCCCGCCGCCACTTTCCGCGCTTCCAGGACGGCAACCGCGACGCCAACCAGGCATTGGCCGCGCAGGTCGCCACGCTGGCCGCCGGGCGCGGCATCAGCGCCGCGCAAATGGCGTTGGCCTGGCTCTACACCCGCGCCGAGGCGCTGAACGTGAAGGTCGTGCCGATCCCCGGTACGCGCCGCCGCAGCCGCCTCAGCGAAAACCTGCAAGCGGCCGCCATCCGCCTCAACGACGCCGAAATGGCCGCCCTCAACCAGCTTGCCGCCAGCGTGCGGGGCGTCGGCGTGTAAGGCTTATTCGGCGAACGCCTGCCACACCAGCCAGGTGTTGGCGGCGGAGATCAGGGCGAACAGGAACCAGGCCAGGGCGATGGTCCACCAGGCGTTGACGAAGTTACCCATGATGCGGCGTTGCGACGTCAGGCTCACCAGCGGATACATGGCGAACGGCAGTTGCATGCTCAGCACGACCTGGCTCAGCACCAGCAGCTTGCCGACCGAGTGTTCGCCCAGCACGATCACGCCGATCATCGCCGGTATCAGCGCCAGTCCGCGCGTGATGGCGCGCCGCTGCCAGCATGGGATCTTCATCTTGAGGAAGCCTTCCATGATGACCTGGCCGGCGATGGTGCCGGTGAAGGTGGAGCTCTGGCCGGACGCCAGCAGCGCCAGGCCGAACAGGATGGCGGCCAGCGCCGTGCCGGCCACCGGTTCCAGCAGCAGATAGGCTTCGTCGATGTCCAGCACGGCCGCCTGGCCGGGCTTGTGGAAGGCGGCCGCCGCCAGCACCAGGATGGCGCCGTTGATCAGCAGTGCCAGCAGCAGTGAGACGATGGTGTCGATGCGCGACAGGCCGATGGCCTCGCGTTTGGCGGGCTCGGTCTTGTTGACCACGCGCGTCTGCACCACCGACGAGTGCAGGTAGAGGTTGTGCGGCATCACCGTGGCGCCGAGGATGCCGATGGCCAGGTACAGCGGTTCGCGCGACGACAGCGCGCTGAGCGACGGCACCAGTCCGGCCGCCACCGCCTGCCAGTCGGGCTTGACGAATATCAGCTCGGCAAACAGACAGACCGCCACCGTCAGGATCAGGCCCAGCACGATCGCCTCGACCTGGCGGAAACCCTTGCCCTTCAGTCCCAGCACGATCAGCGTGTCGAGCGCGGTCAGCGCCACGCCGGTCGGCAGCGATACGCCCAGCAGCAGTTTGAAGGCCAGCGCGCAGCCGAGCACCTCGGCCAGGTCGCAGGCAATGATGGAAATTTCGGCGAAGCCCCACAGCGTCTTGCCGACCGCCGGCCGGTATTGCTCGCGGCAATGCACGGCCAGGTCCTTGCCGGTGACGATGCCCAGCCGCATGCTCAGGCATTGCAGCACGATCGCCGCCAGGCTGGACAGCACCACCACGAACAGCAGCTGATAGCCGAACTGCGAGCCGCCCTGGATCGCCGTGGCCCAGTTGCCCGGGTCCATATAGCCGACCGAGACCAGCAGGCCGGGGCCGGCAAAGCGCACGATCTTCTTCCAGAACGGATCGCCCTCGGGCACCGCGACGGTGCCCGCTACTTCAGACGGACAGAACGGCGCGGTGGCCGTGGTGGGAAGCTTGAAGGGGAAGCGTCCCGTGGTCATTCGGCCGATTCGTTAGCGCCGTGGCACTTCTTGAACTTCTTGCCGCTGCCGCAAGGGCAGTCGTCGTTGCGACCGACCTTCGGCTCTTCGCGCTTGACGGTTTCGACGCCGGCCTTGCGCAGCGGCAGCCAGAACTTGTAGATGTTCGGCAGGTTGGCTTCCAGTTCCAGCGCCAGCTTGTGCGCCTTGACCGGGTCTTCCACCAGCGCCAGTTCCTCTTCTTCGATCTCGTCGGCGCCCAGCAGGTAGATCGGGCGCATCAGGTCGGCTACTTCGGAATCCCAGATCGGGTCCCACGAACCCGGGCGCAGCTCCATGCCTTCCCAGAAGCCCCAGCACCAGGCTTCGGCGTTGATCAGGTTCTGGCCCTCGTGCTCGTGCTCGACGAACAGCGGCTCGAACTCCTTCGGCGCCACTTCGAACGTCACCAGCACCTCGTTCATGAAGCGCATGATCAGGTTGATGATGCGCTGCTCTTCCTTCTCGTGCTTGAAGGACGGGATGTCGGTGTCTTCCTTGCCCCAGACTTTTTCAGCCATTCGGCCGGCATGACCGGTTCCGGGCCGATGGCGATGGCGGTCAGGTAGCCGTGGAGCATGTCCATGGTCATCGCATCTTCAGGCGTGCGGTCGGACAGCAGGAAGTTGTCCAGTTCGTCGAATTCTTTATCGCTCAGTGGCTGATCGAGTTGCATAGCTTGCTCTTTTATTTGCGGGAAGCCGATAGTATACACGTCCGCGCCGCTTACAATGGCGGTTATGACTGCACCTCACCCTTATTCCGCGTTGAGCCCCGATTGCGTGCTCGACGCCCTCGACAGCATCGGCCTGCGCGGCGATGGCCGCCTGCTGGCGCTAAACAGCTATGAAAACCGTGTCTACCAGGTCGGCATCGAAGACGACAAGCCGCTGGTGGTCAAGTTCTACCGTCCGGGCCGCTGGAGCGACGAGGCCATCCTGGAAGAACACGCCTTCACGCAGGAGCTGGCCGCCGCCGAAGTCCCGGTGGTGCCGGCGCTGGCGCTGAACGGCGCCACGCTGCACCGCTTCGACGGCTTCCGCTTCGCCGTGTTCACGCGCCACGGCGGCCGCGCCCCGAGCTGGGCGACCCGGCGGTGCTGGAATGGACCGGGCGCTACATTGGCCGCATCCACGCGGTCGGCGGCGCCCGGGCGTTCGCGCACCGGCCCGCGCTCGACATCGACACCTTCGGCACCGAGCCGTGCGAATTCCTTGAGGCGCATGACTTCATCCCGATGGACCTGAAAGCCTCCTACGCCGCCATCTCCCGGCAGGCGCTCGACGGCGTACGCCGCTGCTACGACCGGGCCGGCGCGCTGCCGCAGTTGCGCCTGCACGGCGATTGCCACGGTGGCAACGTTTTGTGGACCGATGCCGGTCCGCACTTCGTCGACTTCGACGACGCCCGCATGGGCCCGGCCATCCAGGACCTGTGGATGATGCTGTCCGGCGACCGCGCCGAGCAGGTGCGCCAGATGGGCGATATCCTGGCCGGCTACGAGGACTTCTGCGAATTCAACCCGCGCCAGATGCACCTGGTGGAAGCGCTGCGCACGCTGCGGCTGATCCATTACTCGGCGTGGCTGGCGCGGCGCTGGGACGATCCGGCCTTCCCGGCGGCGTTCCCGTGGTTTAACACGCAGCGCTACTGGCAGGACCGCATCCTCGAGCTGCGCGAGCAGGTCGCGCTGATGGACGAGGCGCCGCTGCCAGTTTGAAGAAATAGCGGGGTTTTCCGCCTCTGCTTACTGCTAGGCTTGCTTGATGGCTACATGATAATGAGTGCTCGGAAAACCTCTCAGCGAGACTCTCATGCAAGCACAATTGGTCAAACAAGAACGCGACGACGTCACCCTGCAGCCATTGCCGATGGCCACCGTGGCCGACGCCGACGCCGCCGCGCCAGCCCAGATGCCGCGCGCCGCGATGGAAATGAAAGCCATCCAGGAAGCCATCGCCCGGGTCGAGGCCGAGGCCAAGGCCGCCTGCGCCGCCGAGAGCCGCGCCCACGCTGAGGCGCGCGCCCGCGCGCTGGCGGAAGACCGCGCCGCCGTCGACGCCGCCGCCGCCGCTGTCGCGCTGCAAAACGCGCAGGCCGCCGAAGAGGCGATCAAGGCCAACCAGGAGCGGCTGGAATCGCTGCGCGCCGCCGCTCAGGCCAGTGTCGCCCGCCTCGACGCGGTCAAGCAGGAAACCGCCGAGCTGCGCGCCCGCGCCGAGGCCGACAACCAGATCCGCAAGGCCGCCGAGGGGCGCGCCCGTGCCGAAGAGGAAAGCCGCAAGCGCGCCCACGAACAAATCGCCACCGAGGCCGAGCTGGCCGAGCAGGCCGCGCGCGCCGCCGCCGAGCTGGAAGCGCAGACCGAACAGGCCCGCCTGCAGGCCGCCGAGCGCGTCGCCGCCGTGCAGGCTGCCAAGGAAGAGGTGGTCGGCATCGCCACGGCCGACGCCCGCGTCGCCACGCTGGCGCGCGAGCGCGAGCGCCACGCCGCCGGCGCGCGCCTGACCGCGCAGCAGCTGGCCGAAGCCGAGGCCGAGGCGCTGGAACTGACTAAGCAGCGCGAGCGCGCCGACCAGATCGCGCTCGAAGCCGCCTTCAACCGCTCGGCCGCCGAGGTGCGCGCGCTGGAAGAGGCCCGTGCGCTGGCGCACCTGGAGCAGGAGCGCGAACAGATCGCCCAGGCCAAGGCCGAATCCGAGCGCAGCGCCGCGCAATCGCTGCGCCTGCGCCTGCAAACGGAAAAGAAATCCGCGACGCCGCGCTGCACCGCGAACGCATGGAAGCGGTGGCCGCCGCCGCCGCCGAGGCGCGGCGCGAAGCGGACGCGCGCATCATCGCCGCCACCGAGGCACGGATCGAAGTCGACAGCCAGCTGCGCGCCGTCTCGCTGGCCCGCGTGCAGGCGGAAGAAGAAGCTGAAATGGCCACCCTGGCCAAAGTGGAGGCCGAAGCCGAAGCGCTGGAGCAAGCCAAGCTGCGCAAAGCGGCCGACGAAGCGGCCGCCGAGGCCGCCCGTGCCGACCAGCTGGAACAGCAGCGCGGCGCCGACCTGGCGCACGAACGGGCCGCGCTGACGCGCGCCGCCGCCGAACTGGCCGCCAGCCAGAACGCCGCCGAGCAGGCCGAAATCGCCACGCTGGCGCAGCAGGTGGAAGCGCACAACGCCGCCAACGCGCTGGCGATTGACCGCGCCGACCGCGCCGCCGTGCTGCTGCAGGCCGAGCAGGACCGGGCCGAGGCCGAACAGCAAGCCATCGTCGCGCTAAAGGAAAAACTGGACGCCGAACAGCGCGCCACCGAAGCAGCGCGCCAGCGCGTGGCCGCCGAGCAAGCGCAGGCAGAAGCGCTGCGCCAGCAGCAGCAAGCCGAGCAGCGCCTGGCCGACGCCGCCGATCAGGAAGCCGAGGCGGCGCGTGTGATGGCGGCCCAGGTATCGGCCGAAGCCGAGCAAAAAGCCATCGCCGCGCAGGCGCTGGCGGCGCAAGCCAGCCTGGCGGTGGAGCTGGGCGCGGTGCACGCCGAGCGCGCCCGCGTGGAGCAGGAAAAAGCCGCCAAGGCCGAACAACTGCTGGCGGCCGAGCGCGAGTTCATCGAAGCCGAGCGCAAGTCGCTGGCGCTGATCGACCAGAAGCTGACGCAGCAGCGCATCACCACCGCCGCCGAAATCCGCGCCTCGCAAGCCATCGCCGGCCGCCTGGAAGCCGAAAAAGCCGTGGCCGCCAGCGCCCGCCAGCGCGCGGAAGAAGAGCAGGCCGCCGCGCAGGCGATGGCCGACAAGGCCGCCGCCCAGCAAGCGCTGCTGGAAACCGCGCAGGCGTACGCGGCGATGCAACGCAAGGTGGCCGACACCACGGCCGCGATGACCGTCGCCAAGCAAAAGCTGGTGGAGCTGGAAACGCGCCGGCTGGGCGCCGCGCAAAAAGTGCTGGCCACGGTACAAGCCAAAATCATCGCCGAGGAATCGCAGGCGGCCGACGGCAACATCGCCACGCTGGAACAGGCGCGCGCCCGCAAAGAAGCCGCGCGCCAGTCGCAGCCGGCCGAAGCCACCCAAGCCGTCTGGCGCGCCCGCTAACCCGGGGTCAGGTCTGACAAACGCACACGGGCTCAACTGCGAAGCAGTTGAGCCCGTGTGCGTTTATCAGACCTGACCCCGGATTTATTGGACGGCGACTTTGGTGATGTAGTATTCGGTTTCGCCGAAGCATTGGGTCGGCACGCCGCGGTGCTGCGAGTAGCTGAGGATGACCCGCTTGCCGGTGGCCGCCGTCAGCTCTTTCGCGACCTGCGGGTCGCGCACGCTGAATTCGAATTTTTCCGGGATCGCGCCCGGCATCGAGGTCAGCAGGATTTCGCCTTCCCAGGTCTTGCAGATCCAGCCACGGGTGGAGAATTTCTGCAGGTAGCCGGCGCGCTCGCCGTCCGAGTACGAGACGTGCAGCATGGCCCAGGTGTAGGCGGCCAGCAGCAGCAGGGCGGCAATCAGCAGGCCGAAGGTGTAGAGGATTACGCGTTTGGATGTGGTCATGGCGGCTATAGTATCACGCGTTGTTCTGACGCTTGTAGCGCACCGACGACCAGAGCGATACCGCGATGAAGGCCACCCCCGAGAGGCCGGTGAACCACTCCGGAATATGGTATTTGACGCTGGCCAGCATGATCAGCGCCAGGATGCCGATCGCGTAATGCGCGCCGTGCTCCAGGTAGACGTATTCGTCCAGCGTGCCCTTGTGCACCAGGAACACCGTCAGCGAACGCACGAACATGGCGCCGATCGCCAGCCCGAGCATGATGATGACGACGTCGGTGGTGATGGCGAACGCGCCGATCACGCCGTCGAAACTGAACGAGGCGTCCAGCACTTCCAGGTACAGGAAGCCGCCGAAGCTGCCCTTGGCCACCGTCGCCACCACCGGGCCGACCCCGGCTTCGGTGGTGTCGTCGTCGTCCTCCGGCTGCTTTTCCTCCAGCAGGCTGCTGATCCAGCCCACCGCCAGGTAGACGATGACGCCGACCACGCCGGCCGTCAGCACCTTGTATTGTTCGCCGGCGCCGACCAGCGCGACGCAGCCGAAGATCGCGCCCAGCGTCAGCAGCACGGCCAGGCTTTCGCTGCCGAGCTGGCCGATTTTCTCTTCGATCCAGCCCAGCCAGTGCAGCTCCTTCTGGTCGTCGAACAGGAAGTTGAGGAATACCAGCAGCAGGAAGGCGCCGCCGAACGCGGCCACCTCGGCGTGGGCGCCGGTCAGGTAGCGCGAGTATTCCTGCGGCGTGTTGAGCGCCATATGCCACACTTCGACCAGCCCCAGCCCGGTGGCCATGGCGACGATCAGCAGCGGGAACACCAGCCGCATGCCGAAGACGGCGACCAGGATGCCGACCGTCAGGAATAGCTTGCGCCAGAATTCGTTCCAGTGCTTGAGCACCGAGGCGTTGACCACCGCGTTGTCGAACGATAAGGACACTTCCATGATGCCCAGCACGGCGGTGATCCACAGCGCCTGCGCCAGGCCGGCCATGCCGCCGTGGTTGTAGCCCCACCAGCCACCCAGGCCCATGAGGATGAAGGTGACCGCGAACGAGATTCTGAAGTGTTGCATGGTTGTCTTTGTTGAAAGGTGTGCAATGGGTGAATTTTATATTACTTGCTTCCGCCGCTGGGGGGCCATCTGCCATAATGTCGCCACAAAAATGTTAAGGATATAACGATGGACATCGCTTACCTCGTCACCCCGCTGCTTACGTGGATCACGGTGGGGCCGATCAAGTTTCTGATTAATAGCGCCAAGGCGCGCAAATGGGCGTTCAACCTGGTCGGCAACGGCGGCTTTCCGAGCAACCACAGCGCCGTGGTGTCGAGCATGGCGACCCTGATCGCGCTGCGCGAGGGCATCGGCCACCCGGCCTTCGGCGTGGCGGTGACCTTGTGCTTTATTGTTGTCATTGATGCAAATAGCCTGCGCCAGCACGTCGGCAAGCAGGCGGCGGCGATCAACCGCATCGCCAGCGGCGACGGCGGCCACAAGTGGCTGCGCGAGCGCATGGGCCATACGCTGGTGGAGATCGCCGGCGGCCTGTGCACCGGCATCGCCATCGGTCACCTGGTGCACGCCATTTTCGGCCGCGGCTGACCGTCCGCCCCTCCGGCCGGACGTCCGCTCCGGCCTATTGCTCTACCGTTCATCCCCGTATTTGGCATTTCAGCCACAAATTCTGCCGTCCGTCGCACTATGATTGACCTGACAAGGTCCGTCGCGGATACTCTGCGCCCTGTAGTCTGGCTAATTCTAAAAGCACCCCAGGTGCCACTTTCTCGGAGAACGTTATGTTGCGCAAAACCCTGCTAGCTCTCGCCATTGCCTCGGCCCTCGTCGCCTGCGGCAAATCAGCCAAGGAGCCCGAGAAAGCCGGAGCCAGCGCTTCGGCCTCGGCCGCCGCAGCGAAGGACGAGAAAAAAGTGACCCTGCTGATGTCGCCCGAGGATACGCTCACCGTCGAGTCCGATTCGCTGGCCTCGGGCCCGGTCATCACCGGCTCGATCCAGCCCGAGCGCCGCGCCGACCTGCGCGCCGAGGTGGGCGCGATCGTCCTCCAGGTGCTCAAGGAGAACGGCGAGGCGGTCAGGAAGGGCGATATCCTGCTGCGGCTCGACGAGACCTCGATCCGCGACAGCCTGACCTCGGCCGACGAGGCCACCCGCGCCGCCGAGCAGTCGCTGGCCCAGGCCCAGCGCATGTACGAGCGCCAGAAAACCCTGCTGGCCTCCGGCATGGTGTCGGCCACCGCGCTGGAGGACGCCGAGGTGCGCCGCAACAACGCCCAGAGCGACCTGGCGGCCGCCCGCTCACGCTCGGTCGCGGCGCGCCAGCAGCTGACCCGCACCTTGGTGCGCGCGCCGTTCGACGGCATCGTCAGCGAGCGCAAGGTGTCCAACGGCGACACCGCCCAGGTCGGCAAGGAGCTGATCAAGGTGATCGACCCGAGCAGCATGCGCTTCGAGGGCACGGTGTCGGCCGACAAGATCGGCGTGGTCAAGGTCGGCCAGCCGGTGCTGTTCCGCGTCAACGGCTACGGCGACAAGCCGTTCAACGGCAAGGTCAAGCGCGTCGACCCGGCCGCCAACGCCATCACCCGCCAGGTCGAGGTGCTGGTCGAGTTCGCCGACGCCGCGCGTCCGGGCGTGGCCGGCCTGTACGCCGAGGGCCGGGTCGAGGCGCAGACCGCGTCGACGCTGATGATCCCGCCGTCGGCGCTGGTGCAGGCCGGCGACAGCAACTACGTCTGGCGCGTCAAGAACGGCACGCTGGCCAAGGTGCCGCTGACCATCGGCACCCGCGACGAGCGCAGCGGCCGCTGGCAGGTGCTGTCGGGCCTGCAGGCGGGCGACATGGTGGTGCGCGTGCCGACCTCGGGCTTCAAGGACGGCCAGCCGGTGCAGCTGAGCGCGGCAAAAGCGGTGGCGTCGGCGTCGACCCAGAAAACGTCGGGCAAATAAGAGGAAACTGCCATGTTCTTATCGGATTTTAGTGTAAAACGGCCGGTCGCCACGATCGTGCTGATCGTCGCGATGATGTGCCTGGGCTTGATGGCGCTGACCAAGCTGCGCGTCAACCAGAACCCGGACGTCGAGGTGCCGTTCATCGTGGTTGCGATTCCGTATCCGGGCGCCTCGCCCGAGACGGTCGAGCGCGAGATCATCAACCGCCTGGAAAAATCGCTGAACTCGATCACCGGCGTGACCGAGATCAACAGCACGGCCTCGGAAGGCTCGGCCAGCATCTTCATCAAGTTCACCTTCACCAAGAACCTGATCGAGGCCTCGGACGAGATCCGCAACGCCATCGCGGCGGTGCGCTACAAGCTGCCGATCGAGATGCGCGAGCCGATCCTGCAGCGCATCGACCCGTCGGCGCAGCCGGTGATGCAGATGGCGCTGTCGTCCAGCTCGCAGAGCCACGCCGAGATTTCGCGCCTGGCCGAGGACAAGCTGGCCGACCGCTTCCGCAGCATCGACGGCGTCGCCTCGGTGAATATCGACGGCGCGCTGCGCCGCGAGCTGAGCGTGCTGCTGAAGGCGGAGAAGCTGCGCGAGTACAACGTTTCTGTCAACGACGTGGTCAACGCGCTGCGCAACCAGAACACCAACGCGCCGGTCGGCAAGGTCCGCGGCGAGCTCGATGAGAAGAGCATCCGCCTGGTCGGCCGCATCGAGCGTCCGGAAGAGTTCCAGCAGGTGGTGGTCAAGCGCAACGGCGACGACCTGGTGCGGCTGGCGCAGGTGGCGACGATCGTCGACGGCTTTGCCGAAACCAATAGCCTGAGCGTGCGCTCGGGCAAGCCCAACGTCGGCATCTCGGTGACCCGCTCGCGCGACGCCTCGACCGTGACCGTGGCCAAGAAAATCAAGGCCATGGCCGAGGACATGCAGAAGGAAATGCAGCCCGGCACCAAGCTCGACATTACCCAGGACGACGGCGAGAACGCCGAGTCCAGCCTGGACAACGTGATTCACGCGCTGGTGTTCGGCGCCGGCCTGACCATTTTTGTGGTGTACGCCTTCCTGAATTCGTGGCGCTCGACGCTGATTACCGCGCTGTCGCTGCCGACCTCGGTGCTGGCGGCCTTCATCGGCGTCTGGCTGTGCGGCTTCACGCTGAACTTCATGACGCTGCTCGGCCTGTCGTTGGCGATCGGCGTGCTGATCGACGATGCCATCGTGGTGCGGGAAAACATCGTGCGCCATATGCAGCTGGGCGCCGACCGCCGCACCGCCGCGCTGAAAGGCACGGCCGAGATCGGCATGGCGGTGGCCGCCACCACCTTCTCGATCATGGCGGTGTTCATACCGGTGGCCTTCATGCCGGGCATCACCGGCGAGTGGTTCCGTCCGTTCGCGCTGACCGTGACCTGCTCGGTGGCGGTGTCGCTGATCATCTCGTTCACGCTGGACCCGATGCTGTCGGCGTTCTGGGGCGACCCGCCGGATCACCATGACGCGCCGCGCAAGGGCATCGAAAAATATTTCGCCAAGTTCAACCACTGGTTCGACCACCAGGCTAACCGCTACGGCAACGTCATCGAATGGGCGCTGCACCACCGCCGCTCGATGGGCGTGATCGCCGTGGCCACCTTTGTCGGCGCGATCTACCTGCAGGTGGCGCACGGCGGCGCCAGCTTTGTGCCGGCGTCGGACTGGGGCACGATCGCCATCGACGTCCGCACGCCATCGTCAAGCTCGCTGGAATACTCGCGCCGCAAGCTGGAAAACGCCGCGGTGATCGCCCGCACGCTGAAGGAAACCAAGGACACCAACAGCTATGTCAACCTGAGCGGCGGCCGGATTTATGTGGACGTCGGCAAGAAGACCGAGCGCGACCGCGGCGTGGTGGACATCGCCAAGGAGCTGCGCCAGAAACTGGCCGGCCTGGTCGGCGCCGAGTACACGGTGCTGGACGACCTGAGCAACGGGGCCCGCAAGCCGGTGCAGATCGAATTCACCGGCACCGATTCGCGCAAGCTGATGGAAATCACCAACGCCTTCATGGACCGCCTGCGCAAGGTGCCGGGCGCGGTCGACGTCGGCCTGTCGGAAATGGACCCGAAAGACGAGCTGCAGATCGTGCTCAACCGCGGGCTGGCCAACTCGATGGGCATCGCCGCCGGCGACGCCGCCAGCGCGCTGCGCGTGGCCTTTGCCGGCATCGAGGTGGGCGACTGGGTCGACCCGACCGGCGAGTCGCGCGACGTCGCGGTGCGCCTGGCGCCGGAAGACCGTACCAGCGCCGAGAACATCGAGCGCCTGCCGATCGCCGTGGCCGGCACCAACCAGATGGTGCCGCTGGACCAGATCGCCAGCGTGACGATGGGCAAGGGCCCGTCCACCATCAAGCACAAGGATGGCAAGCGCGTGATTTCGGTCAGCGCCAACGTCGAGGGGCGCTCGCCGGGCGAAGTGACCAGCGACGCGATGAAGCTGGTCAAGGATATCGACTTCCCGCCGGGCTACGGCCTGGCGCTGGGCGGCGCCGGCAAGGACATGCAGGAAGTGTTCGGCGCCATGGGCATCGCGCTGGTGGCCGGCGTCGGCCTGATGTATCTGATCCTGGTGATGCAGTTCGGCTCGTTCACGGCGCCGATCGGCGTGATGCTGTCGCTGCCGTTGTCGCTGATCGGCGTGGTGCTGGGCCTGCTGGCCACCAACAGCACCATCAACCTGATGAGTCTGATCGGCGTGATTATGCTGATGGGCCTGGTGGCGAAAAACGCGATCCTGCTGCTGGACGCGGCGCGCAAGCGCCAGGAAGAGGGCTTCAGCCGCGAGGACTCGCTGATGTACGCCGGCCGCATGCGCCTGCGTCCCATCCTGATGACCACCTTCGCGCTGATCGCCGGCATGCTGCCGGTGGCGATAGGCCTGGGCGAGGGCGGCGAGTTCTATCGTCCGATGGCGATTGCCATCATCGGCGGCACGATCACCTCGACCGTGCTGACGCTGCTGATGGTGCCGACCTTCTACGACAGCATCGAGATCAGCAAGGACCGCATGGGCGCCAAGTTCCGCCGCCGCGCCGCGCGCTGGCCGCTGTTCGTGGCAGGGGTGGTGACGCTGGTCGAGGCGATACTGACGCTGCTGCTGATCCGTTTCGTGTTCCGTTCGTTCATGAAGCTGATCTACAAGCTGACCGGCCGCGGCCCGAAAGCGCCGCCCGAGCAGCCGCTGGAAGAGCAACGAAAAATTGCTTAAAAGCACACTCGCTTCATCAAAAGAAAGGGCCTGCGGGCCCTTTCTTGCATTCCGAGAGCAGAGCGGCTGCTCGGTTTCAAGGTTTTAATTAGTATTCGCGCTCTACCTGAATTGTTTTATTTGTGTAGTATGCTGCTGGCCTTCCCGTACCGTTCGGCTATGGGACCCATAAAACCACATAAAGCGAGACTTCATGCAGCCCAAATACCTGTCCCTGATCATTGCCGCCGCGCTCGGCGCGGCATCGTTTGGCGCGCACGCGTCCGGTTACCGTTTCGGTTCGCAAAGCGTGTCTGGCCAAGGCACGGCCGATGCCAACGGCGCCGAAGCGGCCGATGCGTCGACGGTTTTCTACAACCCGGCCGGCCTGTCGCGCCTGGACGGCACGCAGATCAGCGTGGGCGCCACCGTGGTGGTGCCGCACTCGACCTACAACGACACCGGCTCGACCCGCTTCACCGGCACCGCGACCGGCGGCACCGCCGCCAAGGACTACGCGCCGGACGCCGTGACCGCGCCGTCGATCTACATTAGCAAAAAGCTCAATGACCAGTGGGCGGCCGGCTTCGGCCTGTACGTGCCGTATGGCGCCAAGCTGGACTACGGCGACACCTGGAATGGCCGCTATGCGCTGTCCAACATCAAGCTGGAAGCGATCACGCTGAACCCATCGGTGTCGTGGAAGATGAACGAGCACCACGCCTTCGGCTTCGGTATCGACGCCGAATTCATGAAGGCCGAACTGGGCCAGGCGGTGGACGTGCCGGGTTCGGTGGCCGCGCTGTCGAGCGGCGCCGGCGCCGCCCAAGGCGCTGCGCTGATCCGTCAGATCACCGCGCTGGGCGGCAATCCCGCGCTGCTGCGCACCGCGCGCGACGGCCATGGTTCGAACGACGGCAAGGACTGGGGCTGGGGCTTCAACCTGGGCTATATGTTCACGCTCGATGAGAACACCCGTTTCGGCCTGGCTTATCGCTCGTCGATCTCGCACAAGCTGCGCGGCAGCACCGTGTGGGACTTCTCGCAGGTGACCACCGATCCGATCGTCAACAAGGTGCTGCAAACCGCGTCGCGCAAGCAGAACTCCGCCGCGCTGGTGGCGCTGCGCACGCCGGAAACGCTGTCGGCCAACGTTTTCCACCAGTTCAATTCGAAGTGGGCCGGCATGGCGGATGTGACCTTCACCCGCAACAACCGCATGGGCAACCTGGACATCGAGTTCCCGGGCACCACCGAAGGCGCGGAAGTAATCCGTCAGCAGTGGAAAAACACCGTGCGCGTGTCGCTTGGCGCCAACTACGCCTACAACGAAAACCTGACGCTGCGCGGCGGCATCGCCCACGACGAGTCGCCGGTGCGCAGCCCGGAGCTGACCCACTCGGCGCTGCCCGATAGCGACCGCATGCAGTATTCGATCGGCGCCAACTGGAAACTGAGCCCGCGTTCGTCGATCGACCTGGCCTACAGCTTCCTGGATTTCAAGGACGCGCGCATTAACTATACCAACCAGTGCAACCCGCTGGCCACCGCTTGCACCGGCAACGGCGAAACCACGCGTGGGGTGTTCCAGACGCACTTGTCGCTGGTGGGCCTGTCGTATAACTACAAGTTCTGATCGCTTCGCGCCCCGTCATTCCCGCGAAGGCGGGAATCCATGGGGCGCCAGTTATGCGCGGTCAGCATGGGTTCCCGCCTGCGCGGGAACGACGGGGTTGACGTAGCGTTAATGGGCCTACGGGCCCATTTTTATTGGCCGCGCGTCGTGGTGGGCGGTGGCGTTTCCTGTTGCGGCGGCGTGGTGCCAGTGCCGGTGCCGCCGCTAGCTGTGCCTGAGCCGCTCGTGCCCGTGCCGCTGCCCGTGCCCGTGCCGGCGCCGCTGCCCGTGCCGCCGGACGGTGTGGCCGCATCCGGCGACGTGGCGGGGGAGCCGGAGGTGTCCGGCGTGGCGGTGGCGGTCGATTGTGGCTGGTCTGCCGGACGCTTGTTGCAAGCGCCCAGCAGCGCGACTGCCAGCGCCGCGCCCAGCAGCGCTTTCATGGTGTGGGGGAGGATAATCATCATTTTTCCTTTCGTTCAGGGAGAAATGATTAGACTGCGCCGGCGCACCGGCGGTTCCCCCTTCAGGCCGCCTTGCGGTCGCCGTCGATCGGCTGATCGGCGTTGCTGTTGAAGACCGCATGGTCGGTCTCGCCCAGCACCCGGCTGGTGACCGCACCGGCGGTGATCGAGCCGCTGACGTTGAGCGCGGTGCGGCCCATGTCGATCAGCGGTTCGATCGAAATCAGCAGGCCGGCCAGCGCCACCGGCAGGTTCATCGACGACAGCACGATCAGCGCCGCAAACGTGGCGCCGCCGCCGACGCCGGCCACGCCCACCGAACCGATGGTGATGATGGCCAGCAGCGGCGCGATAAAGCCGATCGTGAACGGATCGATGCCGACGGTCGGCGCGATCATCACGGCCAGCATGGCAGGGTAAATGCCGGCGCAGCCGTTCTGGCCGATGGTGGCGCCGAACGAGGCGGCGAAGTTGGCGATGCCTTCCGGCGTGCCCAGGCGCTGCGTCTGCGTTTGCACGCTCATCGGAATGGCGCCGGCGCTGCTGCGCGAGGTAAAGGCAAAGGTCAGCACCGGCAGGATTTTCCTGGTCCAGCGCAGCGGGTTCAGGCCCAGCCCGGCGACGATCAGCAGGTGCACCACGAACATCAGCAACAGCGCGCTGTACGAGGCCAGCACGAAATCGATCAGGTGCAGGATGTCGGTATAGCTGGAGCTCGACACCACCTGCGCCATCAGCGCGAACACGCCGTACGGCGTCAGGCGCAGCACCAGCGTGACGATGCGCATCACGATCGCGTGCGCCACCTGGATGAAGCGCTCGAACGAGGCGAAGATATCCGGTTTCTTGTCATGGATGCCGGTGGCGGCGATGCCGATGAACACCGAGAAGATCACCACCGCGATGGTGGAGGTCTTGCGCCCGCCCGTCATGTCGAGGAAGGGATTGGCCGGGATAAAGCTCAACAGCATGCTCGGCAGCGAGATCGCCTGCGCCGTTTCCACCTTGCCTTGCAGGTAGACGCCGCGCGCGACATCGGCAGCCGAGGCCGTCAGGCCGACCGCGCTCAGGCTGAATACCTTGGACATCAGGATGCCGATCGCGGCCGCGACCAGCGTGGTGAGCATCAGCGTTCCGATAGTTAGCGCACTGATCTTGCCCAACGAGTTGATACCCTTCAGCTTAAGGATGGCGGCAATGATCGACACCATAATCAGCGGCATCACAATCATCTGCAACAGCTTGACGTAGCCGGTGCCGATGATGTCGAGGTACTCGCCGGTGGTCTTGATTTCCGCCGCGCCGGCGCCGTAGATCAGCTGCAACGCCGCGCCCAGCAGCACGCCGACGCCCATGCCGGTGAAGACGCGCACCGAAAACGACGCATGCTTGCGCTGTTGCGCGTACAGCAGGCCGAGCAGAGCCAGCGCCGCCAGCAAGTTGAGGATCACGTTTGTCGCCATTGCTTACCCTTTACTACTTTGTTGTAACCGATCGTGCATTTTATCCGGCCTCATAGACGGTTTAGCGATTATTTGGCTATATGGCTATGCAAAATTCATATATAGACTGTTGTAAGTAGTTATTCTTCGGAAATTTCCTAAAACTACATGAAATTGTAGTTGTACAATTTGTTACATCACATTACGACAAGGAGTACAGCGTATGGCTATCGCGAACATGAAAGTGGGCACCCGGTTGAGCCTGGGTTATGGACTGGTCCTGGCGCTGTTGTTGCTGATTGCCTCGCTCGGCGTCTACAACATGAGCACGATTCATGCCACGCTTGAGCGCATTGTCAATGCGAACACGGTCAAGACCCAGCTGGTCAATAACATGGCCAGATCGGTGCACATCGTTGCCCGCGTGACGCGCAGCGTGGTGCTGCTGAACGACGAAGCCGCGATCCGCACCGAGATGGAAAAAGTGACCAAGGCGCGTAGCGAATACAACGCGGCGGTGGAACAACTGGCCGCCATGCCCGCCACCAGCAAGGGCGTCGAAATCCGCGACCGCATAGCCGGCTACGCGAAGACGGTGCGGCCGCTGAACGACAAGCTGTTCGAGCTGGCGCTGGCCAACCGCGATGCCGAAGCCACCGAGGTGCTGATGAAGCAAGCAGGTCCCGCCACCCAGCAGTGGCAGGACGCGATGGATGAATACGCGGAATTGCAGCGGGCCACCAATGAGGCGGACGCTGTCGAGTCGGCCACCGCCTATGCACGCGCGCGCACCCTGATGCTGGTGCTCAGCGGGCTGGCCATCGTGGTGGGCGCGGTGGCGGCGGTGACCATCGCCCGTGGCCTGCTGCGCCAGCTGGGCGGCGAGCCGGATTACGCGGCCGAAATCGCCGGCCGCATCGCCGACGGCGACCTGACCGTGCGTGTCGATACCAGCAGCACCGATAACCACAGCATGCTGCATGCGATGAAAATGATGCGCGACGCGCTAGCCAAGATCGTGACCGAGGTGCGCAGCGGCACCGAAACCATCGCGTCGGCGTCGACGCAGATCGCCAGCGGCAACCAGGACCTGTCGTCGCGCACCGAGCAGCAGGCCAGCTCGCTGGAGGAGACGGCGTCGTCGATGGAGGAGCTGACCAGCGCGGTGCGCGCCAACAACGATAACGCGCGCCAGGCCAACCAGCTGGCGCGCTCGGCGTCGGAGGTGGCGCAGCAGGGCGGCGCGGTGGTGGCGCAGGTGGTCGACACCATGGGTGCGATCAACGATTCGTCGCGCAAGATCGTCGACATTATTTCGGTCATCGACAGCATCGCCTTCCAGACCAATATCCTGGCGCTGAACGCGGCGGTGGAGGCGGCGCGGGCCGGCGAACAGGGGCGCGGCTTTGCGGTGGTGGCGTCCGAGGTGCGGACGCTGGCGCAGCGCTCGGCTACGGCGGCCAAGGAGATCAAGGAGCTGATCGGCGATTCGGTCGAGAAGGTGGAGATCGGCAGCAAGCTGGTCGAACAGGCCGGGCAGACGATGGACGAAGTGGTGGCCAGCGTGCAGCGCGTGACCGCCATCATGGCCGATATTTCGACCGCAGGCGACGAGCAGAGCGCCGGCATCGAGCAGATCAACCAGGCCGTCAGCGAGATGGATACGGTAACGCAGCAGAATGCCGCGCTGGTCGAGGAGGCCGCCGCCGCGGCCGAAGCGATGCAGAATCAGGCCGCCAACCTGGAACGGGTGGTCAGCGTGTTCCGCCTCGACGGCGCTAGCGCGCCGCGCGTGGCCGCGCCTGTCGTGCGCAGCAAGCCGGCCCCGGCGCGGCTGGTGAAGCCGCAAACGCGCACGGCTCCGGCAGCGGTGGCGGCGCCGGCGCCGAAGACGCAGCTGAACACCGCCAAGGCAGCGGGCGCCGACGAGTGGGAAGAGTTTTAATTAAGCCAGATGTCGAAGCTGGTCGCGCCATTGCCGGTGGCGGCCAGCCGATAGGCGAAGCCGTGCCGGTTCAGCACTTCGCGCACGAATAGCAGGCCGATGCCCTGACCACCTTTCTTGGTGGTGAAGAACGGCGTAAACAACTGCCGCGCCGGCACTTGCCCCAGCAGGTTGCCGCTGTCGATGACCGACAGCCGCACGCTGTCCGCCTCCCGCGCCAGCACAAAGTCGATGCGTTTGTTGTCGCCGTCACCGGCCTCCGCTGCTTCCATCGCGTTCTTTACCACGTTTAATAGCGCCTGTTCCATCAGTTGCCGGTCCATGGCGATGACTGGCGCCGCGTCGCAGCGCTGCCAGCCGATCTCGATGCCACGGCTGCGGCATTGTTCGCGGTACAGGTAGAGGATGTCGTCCATGATGTCGCGCACGGCGCCCGGGCGCAGCTCCGGCGCCGGCATCTTGACTACCCGCGTGAAGCGTTCGATGAATTCGCCGAGGCTGGCGTTGCGGCGCTGTACCGCCTGAATCGCGGTGCTGAAATCCTCGCTGTCGCGTTCGGCCAGCTGCTTGCGGTAGTAGAGCAGCGAACCCAGCACCGAGCCGGTGGCGGCGACGGTGTTGTTGACTTCGTGCGCCAGCACGCGGATCAGTTTTTCGTAGGCGGCTTTTTCGGAGCTTTCCAGTTCCTCGGTCAGCTCGTCGATCAGCAGGAAGTGGCGGGCGAAGCCGCGATCGTAGAACTGGCCGCGCTGGCCGCGATAGCGGCGGCCGTCGGTGTCGGTCAGCAGTTGTGAGGCGCCGGGGGGCAGCGCATCCAGCTGGGCCAGCAGGCCGGCGGCGTCGCGCGCGCACGCGCCCAGTCGCTTGCCGTGCGCGCCGCCGAGGCCGGGCAGCGATTGCGCGCTGGCGTTCAGCAGGCTGATGCGGCCGTCAAAGTCGAACACGATGACGGCGCTGGGCGTCGCTTCCAGCAGGCGATCGAGGAAACCTTGCTGTTCGCCGATTTGCAGGCGTTCCTGATACAGCGCGCCCAGCATGGTGTTGAACAGCTGGACCAGTTCATTGAGTTCGGCGTCGCTGCTGTGTTGCAGGCGGGCCGCGTAGTGCTGGTCTTGCAGCAGGTCGTGGAAGTGGCGGGTGTAGCCCAGCGGCTCCAGCGCGCGGCGGATCAGGCGGATGCCGAGGACCAGACTGAGCAGCAGCGCCGTTTCCAGCGTCAGCATCAGCACCGGCTGGTCGCGCAGCAGCGCCACCGTGATCGCCAGGAACAGCAGGTGCGCGGCGAGCAGATAGGCGTACAGCCGCCGCCGCAAGCTCATCGGCCGCCGCCGTGGCCGCGGTGGTCGCCGTGGCCACCATGGCCACTGTTAAGCGCGCCGCGCGCATCGTCCGGTCGCCCGCTGCGCGCACCGCCGCCATCGTTCAGACGCTCGTTGTGCGCACCGGCCGCATTGTCGAGGCGTGCGCCGGCCGCGCTGCCCATGCGGGAGGCGGGCGCGGCCAGGGCCTGGTTGCCGTCATGGGCGCCTGCCACCGGGGCGCTGCCAAGACCGTGGCGTTCGAGGCGGCGGTACAGCGCCGTGCGGCTCACGCCGAGCGCCTTGGCCACGCGCGAGATGTTGCCCTGGTGCTGATCGAGCGCATGCGCGATCATATGCCGTTCCACCTGCTCCAGCGTCATGCCGTCGACGCCGCGCAGGCCGCCGGCGCCGGCGCCATGTTCATGCTGCTCGACCGCGACAAAATCGGCCTGGCGCAACTCGCTGCGTCCGACCAGCAGCAGGGTGCGCTCCAGCGTCTGCTTCAGCTGGCGGATATTGCCTGGCCACGGCTGCGCGCTCAGCCACTCCAGCGCCTGCGGCGCAATCGTCGTCGCCGGCAAGCCGTAGCTGGCCGCCACCTCGCCGATGATGTGCCGCGCCAGCAGGGGAATATCGCTGCGCCGCTCGCGTAACGGCGGCAGCCGTATCGTAATCAGGTTCAGGCGGTAGAACAAATCCTCGCGGAATTCGCCGCCGGCCACCAGTTCGGCCAGCTCGCGGTTGGTGGCCGACACCACGCGCACATCGGCGCGCTCGGTGCGGCTGGCGCCAACCGGCTGGTAGGTCTGGTCCTGTAGCACGCGCAGCAGCTTGACCTGGTCCGAGCGGTTCAGTTCGCCGATCTCATCGAGGAACAGCGTGCCGCCGTCCGCGCTGGCGACGTGGCCCTTGCGGTCGGCCTTGGCATCGGTGAAGGCGCCGCGCACGTGGCCGAACATCTCGCTCTCGAACAGCGACGGCGTGATCGCGCCCATATTGATTTTGACGATGGCCTTGCCGGCGCGGGCGCTGTTGCGGTGTATGGCGTCGGCGATCAGCTCCTTGCCGCAGCCGCTCTCGCCGAGTATCAGCACCGGCGCGCGGGTATTGGCCACCTGGCCGATGGTGGCCAGCACCTTCAGCAGGCGCGGATGCTCGCCGATGATGCCGCCGAAATCGAACTGCTCATCGAGCGCCTGGCGCGAAGCGCTGCCGGATGGCGCCGGCGCGGCCGTCTCCAGCGTGGCGCGCACCAGTTCGGCCAGCTGCGTGTTGTCCCACGGCTTGGTGAAGAAATTGGCCGCGCCCGCCTGCATGCCGCGCACCGCCAGCGCGATCGAGCCCCAGGCCGTCATCAACAATACCGGCAGCGCCGGTTGGGCGGCGCGGATGTCGGCCAGCAGTTGCAAGCCCTCCTCGCCGCTGGTTTGCAGCGAGAAGTTCATGTCCTGCAGGACCAGGTCCACCGGCTGGCGCGCCAGCAGGGCCAGCGCCTGGGCCGGATCGTCGGCGCACAGCGTCTGGTAGCCGGCCTGCTTCAGCAGCAGGGCCAGCGAGACTTGCACCGCGCTGTCGTCGTCGATAATGAGTATGCGTTGAGTGTCCATGGTTTATTCGTAGTGCAGCGCCTCGGTCGGACTCAGGCGCGCGGCGCGCCAGCCGGGATAGAGCGAACAAAGCAAGGATAGCAGATAGATCACAGTCGCCGATAGCAGCGCCGCACCGATAAACACCATCCAGTTCAGCGCCTCGCCGAACACGCCGGTCAGCGGCAGCTGAACCAGCAGCACCAGCGCCACCATGATGGCGCCGCTGCTGAGCAGGAACTGTTCCGAGATGATCTGGCGGTAAATGGCGCCGGCGTCGGCCCCGAGCGCGCGGCGCAGGCCGATTTCCGGAATGCGCCGCGTGGTGTTCTGCCACAGCACGCCGAACAGGCCGAACGCCACCACCACCAGCAGGAAGGCGGCGATCACCGCCAGAATCACCAGCGGTATCGTCTGTGCTTTCAGCATCGACGCGCGGGCGTCGGCCTGGGGCGTGATGACATAGTTCCAGTCGCCGCGGATCTGCTTCAGGCGCGCGTTGAGCCTGGCCTCAAAGGTGCGCGGCGTGCCCGGCCTGAGCTTCAGCATGATGCTGGGCGCGGCCTCCTTGCCGACGCCCGGCACCCAGCGTTGCAGCATGAAGTACACCGGATCCATCAACTCGCCGTGCGAGCGGAAATGCTCGACCACGCCGACCACGCGGTAGCGCTCGCCATCCCGTTCGCGGGTTTTCTCGACGTAGGTCTGGCCGATCGCCTCTTTGCCGGGGAACCACTTGTCCGCCAGCCGGCGATTGATCACCACCGGCACGGCGTCGGCGCCGTCGTCCATGCTGGAGAAGAAGCGGCCGCGCGCCAGCGTCATGCCCATCGTGGAAAAATAATCGTCGCTGACGCGCAAGCTGTCCAGCGTGAGTTGCTGGCTGCCGTCCGGCAGCCGGTAGTCGCCGGTCCAGCGCGACAGCTCATAGGTGCCGAAGGAGCTGAAGGCCACCGATTCGATTTCCGGCAGGTCTTGCAGGCCGCGTTTCAGATGGTCGAAAATGGCCGCGTCGTTGGGCAGGTCCTGGGCGGCGCGGATGTTGACCGTCCACTGGTTCTGCCAGCGGTGGCCGGTCGGCATCTGGTAGAGCTGCCAGTAGCGCAGGCCGAAAGCGGCAATGGCGAACACCACCAGGAAGGCCAGCAGGATTTCCAGGCTCAGCATCATATTGCGCGACTTGCGCCGCCAGATCAGTTTCAGCAGGTGGCGTAACATCAGGCAGTTCCTTTCAAAGCATGGACCGGCGCCAGGCGCGACATTTTCCAGGCCGGGATCACGCCCGACAGCACGCCGAACACCAGCGTAATCAACAGGCCGTAGCCGAACACCGCCAGATTCAGGTGCACGGTCAGATATGGAATCAGGCCCGAGCCCTCCAGCCACCACAGCACGCCGGCGGCGCAGACCAGGCCGATGGCGCCGCCGATCAGGCACAGCAGCACATTCTCCAGCACCAGCTGCGCCACGAGCTGGCGGCTGGTGGCGCCAAAGGCCTTGCGCACGCCGATTTCGCTGCTGCGCTCCATGATGCGGCCGACGTTCAGGTTGACCAGGTTCAGCGCCGGCAGCGCCATGAACAGCAGCATCAGCGTGACGATGATGGCCAGCAGCGTGCCGACGTCGCCATCCTCGGCCTCGCTGCTGAGCAGCATGCGCGAGAACAGCGACAGTTTCGAGTCGCCCCAGAACTGGAAGATGTTGAACTTGGTCGGGTCTTCATACTGCACGGTCTTGGCGACGGCGATGATTTCCTTCTTCAGCGCCGGCAGGTCGTCCGCGCTGCGCGCCATCAGGATGGCGCCGAACTGGCCGAAGAATTTGTTCTTGTAATCGCTGGACGGCTGGGCGCTGACCGGCGTCCAGATGTCGGCGTAGGCGTTGAGGTGCATCTCGTCGCGCACCACGCCGATGACGGTGAAGGTCTGGCCGTTGGCGCTGAATTTCTGGCCGAGATAGGGCAGGCCGGGGAAGAGCTTGCGCGCGGTGGACTCGTTCAACACCGCCACCATGCGGCCATGGGCCACATCGTCGTCGTTGATGACACGGCCGGAGATCACGGAAAAGTCGAGAATCTTCCAATACTCCGCATCGGTCAGGCGCATCATCTGGTCGCTGACGCGGCCCTCCTGGTAGACCGACACCGATTCCGGGAAGCTGGTCACCGACACCAGCTCGGCGTTCTTCAGCGGCTTGAGGTACTGCTCGACCAGTTTGTAACCGAGCGTGCCGCGCCGGTGCATGGTCTTGTCGGTATTGGTCGAGTCGACCATGACCATTTGCAGGAAGCGCTCGCTCCTGCCTTCGACGCCGGTCGGGTAAAAGGTGTTTTGCAGCAGGGCGGTGACCACCATCAGCACCACCAAGGTCAGCACGATGCACAGCAGATTGATGGCGGTGAACAGTTTGCGGCGCATGAAGACTTTCCATGCGGTCAGCAGATAATTGCGTAGCATGCCGGCTCCTTAAGCGACCAGCTGGCCGTCGAACACGCGCACGATGCGGGTGGCTTGCCGGGCTTCCTGCTCGTTGTGGGTGACCATGACGATGGTGGTGCCCTCGCTGTGCAGCTTGAGCAGGATGTCCATGACTTCCTGGCCCATCTTGCTGTCCAGATTGCCTGTCGGCTCGTCGGCCAGCAGCACCTGCGGCTGGCCGACAATGGCGCGGGCGATGGCGACACGCTGCTGCTGGCCGCCGGACAGCTGGTTCGGGTAGTGGTCCAGGCGCGCGCCAAGGCCGACTTTTTCCAGCGCCTCGCGCGCCAGCCGCTGGCGCTTGCTGGCGGAGATGTCGCGGTACAGCAGCGGCAGCTCGACGTTGTCGATCACGCGCAGGTCGTTAATCAGGTGGAAGCTTTGAAAGATGAAGCCGAAGGTCTGGTTGCGCAGCCTGGCCACGTGCTTGTCCTTGTAGGAGGCGACCGGCGTGCCGGCCACCGCGATGGTGCCGCCGCCCGGTTCGTCGAGCAGGCCGATCAGGTTCAGCAGCGTGCTCTTGCCGCAGCCGCTGGGGCCCATGATGCTGACGAATTCCGACTTTTCCACGTGCAGGTCGATGTCTTTCAGGGCCAGCGTTTCGACCTTGTCGGTCTGGTAGGTTTTGCTGACTTTGTTCAGGCGTATCACGGTGTTCTCCTTATTGCGCGACGCGGACGCTGTCGCGTTCCTTGTAGCGGCTGGTGTCTGAAATGATGAGTTGATCGCCGGCGCGCGCGCCGGACAGGATTTCGACCGACTTGCCATCGCTGGCGCCGATGATGATGCTGGTCTTGCGGGCGAGGCCGTCGCGCACGACGAAAATATCCTGCGGGCCGCGGCCGTTGAAGGCGGGGCCGGCATCGGCCAGCAAGGTGTGCTGCTTTTGTTCGGTGATGATGTTGACCTCGACCCGCAGCTTGTTGCGCAGCATGGCGTGATGCGGCTCGCGCAGCGTGACCAGCAGCTTGATGGTGCCGTTCTGGATTTCCGGCAGCACCGTCTGTACCTCGCCGCGCAGTGTGACATTGCCTTGCTCGACCAGCACCTGCTGCCCGGCGCTGAGCGCGCGCGCGTGGAAGTCGGACAGCGAGGCCTCGACCTTGTAGTTGTTCAGCTCGGAAACCCGGGCCACCAGCTGGCCGGTGCCGACGCTGGCGCCTTCCTCGGCCATCAGCCAGGTCAGCATGCCGGCGAACGGGGCGCGCACCTGGGTTTGCGCCAGCAGCCGCTGCTGTTCCTGCATCTGCTTCTGCAGAATGCTTTTTGCAGGCGCGCGCCCTCGATGCTGCTGCTGGTGACGCGCCTGCTGTCCTCGATCTGTTCATGGTGCTGGCGCAGCTGGATCTCGGCGCGCTTGACGTTGAGTTCGGCGGTCAGCAAGTCCTCAGCGGAGACGCCGCCGGCCTTGCGCAAGGTCTGGTAGCGGCCGAGCTTGACGCGTGCGGCTTCCAGGTCCAGTTGTAACAGCTCGATGGCGCTGGCCAGCTGCTTGCGCTTCTGTTCCATTTCCAGCGTCAGCGCCAGGATGCGGTTTTCCTGCTGCGCCAGCTGCTCCTTGAGTCCATCGATGGCCAGCACGATGCTGCGATTGTCCAGTTCGAGCAGCAGTTCGCCGGCCGGCACCTGCTGGCCCAGCTTGGCGTGGACCCTGGCCACGCGCGTCTGGATCGGGCTGGACACCAGCTCCTCGTGCACCGGAACCACGATGCCGGACGCGTTGATGCTGTTGGCGATATTGCCGACGCGGACGGTGGCGATGCTGACGCTGGCGGCGTCCACGTGCGGGCTGACCGCGCGATTGATGCCCCACGCGGCCAGGCTGATGCTGGCAAGCAGGGCGGCGACTGCCAGCGCGGTCTGGCGGCGGCGACGACGGATGAGGTGAGGGCTGATATCGGTATCCATGCCCAGCTTATTGCAAGCCCCGTGCCATGTGCGCAAGCCTTATAAATCAAGGCATTGCGCCAAGGCTGCGGGCTGGCGGCTGCCCGGCTCCGCGCATCACCGTCCGGAACCGGACATTTGATTGTTGGAAATTCCCAACCACGCGGGTGAAACCAATGTGATAGGGTAAATGTCTTCGCTGCGGAGGAAACATGCCTACCAAGATGATTGCCGCGCAGGCGCTGGCCTTGCCGTTACTGGCCTGCGCCGCCGACGAGCCAGACCAGATCGTGACCGACCGTCCGGACTTCGTGGAATCGAGCAACGTCGTCGGCAAGGGGCGCTTTCAGATCGAAACCAGCTTTGCCGCCGACCGCAACAAGGCCGGCGGCGTCCGCGAGCGCAGCTACGCGACGCCAACGCTGCTGCGCTTCGGCATCAGCGACACGCTGGAAGCGCGCATCGAAACCGACGGCCGCCTGCGCAGCGTGGTCGATGACCCGGTCGCGGGCCGGCAAGCCGTCAACGGCTACGCCGACGTCGCGCTCGGCGTGAAATGGCATATGGCCGATGCCGAAGGCGCGCGGCCGTCGATGGGCTTGCTGGCCCACGTCGACCTCGACTCCGGTTCCAGCGCCTTCCGCGCGCCGGGCAAGGGCGGCTCGCTGCGGCTGGCGGCGGAATGGGAACTCAGCGACGATGTCGGCCTCGGCATCATGCCCGGCATCGCCTGGCAGCGCGACGACAGCGGCGCGCGCTACACCAGCGGCATCTTCGGCATCGTCGTCGGCAAGGAATGGGGCGAGCGCTTCCGCACCTTCATCGAATACTCGGCGCCGCACATCGCGCGCGGCCGGCATGGCGGCGTGGTCACCACCGTCGACATCGGCGCCGCCTACTTGCTGACCAACACCGTGCAGATCGACACCGCGCTGTCGCGCGGGCTGAACCGGAACACGCCGGACTGGAGCTGGACCGCCGGGCTATCCATCAAATTCTGAACGGGAGCCGTCATGCGATTGACGATCAAGCAGCGCTTGTTACTGATTAACCTGGCGACGCTGGTATTCGTCACCGTGATCGGGCTGGTCGGCTATCGCGCCGTGCACGTGCTGGACGCATCGATGGACGCGATCAGCGCCAACAGCAACGCCATCAAGGATCAGCTGCAAGCCGACCAGGCGCACGACGCGCTGCGCGCCGACGTGCTGGCCGCGCGCCTGGCGGCCGAGCGCAGCGATCCGGCCGAGATCAAGGAAGTGCGGCAGGATACCGCCGAACACATCGCGCTGTTTCGCAAGCTGCTCAAGGAAATGGACGCGGCCCACACCAATGCCGAAGTGCGCGCGGCGATGGAGAAAGTGCGGCCGGATGTCGAGCGCTACCTGAAAAGCGCCGCGGAAATGGTCGAGCTGTCGCTGACCAGGCCGGCGGCGGCGCAGGCGGCGTTCCCGGCGTTTATGGACAGTTTCCGCGTGCTGGAAAAAGCATGGCCGCGCTGAGCGAGGTCATCGAGCAGGACAGCGACGACACCAAGGCGGTCGGCGACGTGGCGGTCGAGCGCTCGCGGCTGCAAATCATCGGCGTCGGCGTGCTGGCGGTACTGGTGTCGCTGGTAGCGGGGCAGGTGATCTCGCGTTCCATCCTGCAACCTCTGGACGAATCGGTGCAGTTTGCGGCGCGCGTGGCGCACGGTGATTTATCGTCGGACGTGACGCTGGCTGCTGGCGATCGCAGCGAAACGGGCCAGCTCAAGCGCGCGCTGCGCGACATGAACGGCAGCCTGCACGGCATCGTCACGCAGGTGCGCGGCGGCACGGACGCGATTGCGCTGGCCTCGGGCGAAATCGCCGCCGGCAATATGGACTTATCGGCGCGCACCGAATCGCAGGCCAGTTCGCTGGAAGAAACAGCCTCTTCTATGGAGCAGATGACCTCGGCGGTGCGGCAGAACGCCAGCCACGCTGGCGAAGCCAAGCGCCTGGCCTCGACTGCGGCCGAGGTCGCCATCCGTGGCGGCGGCGTCATGGCGCAGGTGGTGACAACGATGGGCGGCATCAGCGCCTCGTCGCAAAAAATTGTCGACATCATCGCGGTTATCGAAGGCATCGCCTTCCAGACCAACATCCTGGCCCTGAACGCGGCGGTGGAAGCGGCGCGCGCGGGCGAGCAGGGGCGGGGCTTCGCGGTAGTGGCGTCGGAGGTGCGCGGGCTGGCGCACCGTTCGGACGCCGCAGCCAAGGAAGTGCGGCAACTGATCGAAGCGTCGGCGGCGCAGGTAGGCGAGGGCAGCGCGCTGGTGGCGCAGGCGGGCGGCACGATGGAAGAAATCGTCGGCAGCATCGAGCGCGTCACAGCCATCGTAGCCGACATCGCGGCAGCCAGCCGCGAGCAAGAAACCGGCATTGACCAGGTCAACCAGGCGATCGCCGCCATCGACAGCGCCACGCAGCAAAACGCCGCGCTGGTCGAACAAGCCGCCGCCGCCGCTGGCGCCCTGCAAGAGCAAGCCGCCAAACTCGCCGAAGCCGTCAAAATCTTCCGCCTCTAATCCGGGGTCAGGTCTGACAAACGCACACGGGCTCAACTGCGATGCAGTTGAGCCCGTGTGCGTTTGTCAGACCTCGTATATTGAGCATACCGCCCCATCATCGGATAAAGTGACGGAGGTGGTCAGGCAGGGTGATGCCGATCAGAATTTGGGCCATTGAGCCCGTGGGTCAGATTGGTGCCCCTGCCTGTTTCATTTTAAAAGTCCGAACGGTATCTTGGGTCATCGCCTCGCGCGTAAGCCCGCATACGAGAGAGGTCAAAAATGGATAGCTCAACAGCAATCGTGGGGATCGATGTCGGCAAGAAAAAGCTCGACGTGGCCCTGCTAGTGAACGGCAAGATCAAGAGCAAGGTCATAGATAACTCTGCCGCAGGCCATCAGGTGCTCTTGGAATGGCTGGACAAGACCAAGTTACCCAAGGCGGCATTACGGGTCTGCATGGAAGCGACCGGTGTGTATTTCGAGGAGGTGGCGACCACGCTTTATGATGCCGGGCTTGCCGTGAGCGTAGTCAATCCGGGCTGCATCAAGGGCTTTGGCCAGAGCGAGAACCTGCGCAATAAAACCGACAAGGCGGACGCAGCATTGATCGCACGTTACTGCGCGGCGATGGCGCCGGCAACGTGGGCGCCCGCTCCGCTGGAGCAACGTCAGTTGCGTGCGTGGTCGCAGCGGATACTGGCTCTGAAGGATATGCGCCAGCAGGAACGCAACCGGCTGGAAAGCTATGAGGCCAGCGGCATGGGCGAGGTGGCTGAGCACGCGCGCTTGCTCATTGCCTGGTTTGACACCGAGATCAAGCAACTGGAAGACGACGTGGATGACCACATCGACCGCCATCCCGGCCTCAAGCACGACGCGCAGCTCATCACCAGTATTCCAGGCATTGGTAACACCACCGCAGCTCGCATCTTGGGCCAGTTGGGCGACATTCGGCGCTTCGGCAACGCGAAGGCCTTGGCGGCATTTCTCGGCGTGACGCCACGCCAGCGCAGCTCAGGAACCTCGCTTCGGGGGCGCACCACCATCAGCCGCAAGGGCAGCACCTCAATGCGCGCCGCGCTTTATATGCCCGGCATGGTGGCAAGCCGCCACAACCCGCTACTACACCAGTTTGCCCAGCGCCTGGCGAATAATGGCATGGCGAAAAAAGCCGTGATCGGCGCCGTGATGCATAAGCTCGTGCATCTCATCTACGGTGTCATTCGTACCGGCAAGCCCTTTGACGCCAATTACCTTTCAAAAGGGCTTGCTATTCAAGACGGTATCTGACCCCGGATGGGATAAACTTGGCATTCTGTTCACTTTGGGTGGGGACGTATGCCTATAACTACAAGTAATTCCCGGTTGGAGGTGATCGATGCGCTGCGCGGCTTTGCTATCGTGTCGATCATGTTGTTACATAACATAGAACATTTCGATTTCTATTTTTCGCCGGCCGGACTGCCCGCTTGGCTGAAGACGGTCGATAAGGTGATCTGGGATGGCCTGTTCTTTTTGTTTGGCGGCAAGTCTTATGCGATTTTTGCTTTGCTCTTCGGCATGACTTTCTATATCCAGTACCGCAACCGCGAGGTCCGCGGGGAGGATTTTCGCCCCCGCTTTGCGTGGCGCTTGGTGTTGCTGCTGGCTTTCGGTTTGCTGAATTCGATGTTTTATCACGGCGATATTCTGAGTATTTATGCGGTGCTGAGCTTTGCGTTGATTCCGGTGGCAAGATTGAGTAATCGCTGGGTTTTGGCGATTGCGCTCATTTTATTGGCGCAGCCTTTTGCGTGGTTGGAGGTGATTCAGGCTTTGCCCAATCCGAGTGCGAAATTGCCCGATCCGGCGTCGTGGGCGTATTTTGGCCGCGCCAATGATTATTTTGCCCACGGCTCGGCTTTGCAGGTGTGGAGCGGGAATCTGACGAACGGTAAAACTGGCGTTATTCTTTGGAGCTGGGAGAATGGCCGCCTGTTCCAGATTCCTGCTTTATTTATGTTAGGGATGCTGGCTGGACGTAAAGGCGTGTTCAGCGATGCTTTATTCTGGCGCAAGGTATTGCCTGTCGCCGCGCTGGTATTTGTCCCGTTGTATGCGCTGAAAACCTGGCCGGAATTCTGGGCCGTCGGCGATGCTTTAAGCCGTCCCTTGCTGGTGATTATTACTTCCTGGGCCAATGTGGCGCTAATGGTGGTATTGGTGGCTGTTTTTGTGCAGCTGTTTTATAGCCGTAGCTGGCTGGCGTTTTTTTCACCGCTGGGACGCATGAGTTTAACCAGCTATGTCGTCCAATCGATTATCGGTACGTCGATTTATTATGGCTTTGGACTTGGCATGTATCAGTACACGGGCGCCAGTTTTGCGCTGGCTATCGGGATCGTGCTGGCGCTGTTGCAGCGGCAATTCAGCGTGTGGTGGCTGGCCCGACATTCGCAGGGACCGCTTGAAACAGTGTGGCATCGTCTTACCTGGATCGGCAGTACGTCGCCAGCGTATGCTAAAAATTAGCGCGAATGCACCAGGATTCAGCTTGCGGCGGGTTCGTCGTCCGGTGTGATCCATTCGATGCGGCCGTGGCCCGCTTCATTGAGGCGGGTTATCAGCGCGGCGGCGGCATTGTCGGGCAGCTTGAATTCGAATTGCACGCTGTTTGAATGCTGGACATTATTCAGGCTGGCGCCGGCTAATTCAATTTCCCAGCGTACCAGTCCTTCCATGGCATAAGGCGCATTGCAGATCAGGAATCGCTGTTTGATAATGGCGATTTTATCGGTCTTTAATAATGCCTGCGCCACGCTGTCGGTATATGCGCGCACCAGGCCGCCAGCGCCCAGTTTCACGCCGCCGAAATATCGGACCACGGTGGCTAATACTCCCTCCAGATCCTGATGGCGTAATACGTCGAGCATTGGCCGGCCGGCGGTGCCACTCGGTTCGCCATCGTCCACCGCCGCCGATTGGCCGCCGGCTAATAATGCCCAGCATACGTGGGCCGCGCCCGGATGTTGTTCCCATAATTCAGCCACGACTTTCTGCGCGCTGGCGCGATCCGTCATCGGCTGGACGCAGGCGATAAATCGGCTTTTTTAATCAGTAATTCATGATGAACAGCCGAGTTTATTGTGTGTGGCATGGGAGTGTCGCTGGCGGTGAAGCGGCGTATGGTGCCAGAAATCGGCAGCCGGCGCCATGTCGCCAGGGCGGACGGTATAATCTTGGCCGAGTTCACCGATCCGATATGCCATGACCAATTCCTCCCCCGCGCCCCACTTGTCCGCTGCCGATGGCGATGCGGGAGACGATGATGAGCTGATGCAGGCGCTGGGCTTGGCGGCCCGCGGCATCCTGCTGGCGAAGGCCGAGGGCAGGGTGTTTTTGCGCGTGACCGGCGCGGTGGCTTATGGCGGCCGCCGCGTTCCTTATGATCTGGTGCCGGCCCAGGGCGTGCTGGCCAAGGCGTCCAAGTGGCGCAAGATGGATGGCGAGACCCGGTCCGCCCTGCTGCGCGAGCGCGCCAGCGAGCAGGTGGTCGCCGAGCTGCACGGCCACGTCGAGGATTTTGTCCAGGAATTGTCCGACGCCTGCGACGATTGTGATATGGACGCCGACAGTTTTTTGCATTCGCTGAGCGATATGCAAGTGTCCGAGCCGGCCGGCATGGTGTTCGACCGCATCCGCATGCGGCTGGAACACGCGGTCGAACGCGAGATGGAGGCGCAGCACGCCGAGCGCACGCGCCAGAGCATCAACCTGGCCGAGTATCCGGCCTCGTTCGAGGTGGCGCGCCGCATCAAGCGCAAGTTCATCGCCGTGCTGGGGCCGACCAATTCCGGCAAGACCCACCAGGCGATCGAGGCCTTGGCCAAGGCGCCGAGCGGCGTTTATCTGGCGCCGCTGCGCCTGCTGGCGCTGGAAAACTATGAACGCCTGCAGGAGATGGAGCAGCACGGCAAGCCGCTGAAGGTGAGCCTGGTGACGGGCGAGGAGCGCCGCCTGGCGCCCGGCGCCACCCACGTCGCCAGCACGGTGGAGATGCTCGATACGCAAACCCCGGTCGAAGTGGCCGTCATCGACGAGATCCAGATGCTGGCCGACCGCGACCGGGGCGCCGCCTGGACCGCCGCCGTCTGCGGCGCGCCGGCGCGCATCGTCTATCTGGTGGGCGCGCCGGAAGCGCGCCGCGCCATCGAGGTGCTGGCCGCGCGGCTGGAATGCGAGCTGGAGGTGCATATCCTCAAGCGCAAGGGGCCGCTGTCGGTCGAGCCGGCCGCCGTGCGCAAGCTGAGCAATCTGCGCCGGGGCGATGCGGTGATCTGTTTCTCGCGCCGCGAGGTGTTGATGTGGCGCGATATGGTGACGGAGATGGGCCTGTCGGTGGCCACCGTCTATGGCAACCTGTCGCCGGAGGTGCGGCGCGCGCAGGCGCAGCGGTTCCGCGAGGGCGCGGCCGACGTGGTGGTGGGCACCGATGCCATTGCCATGGGCCTGAACATGCCGATCGCGCGCGTGGTGATGACCACCACCGTCAAGTACAACGGTTACGAAGAGGAAGAGATTCCGGCCGCGCTGGCACGCCAGATCGCCGGCCGGGCGGGGCGCTTCGGCGTGCACGAGGAGGGCCTGGTGGCCGGCTACGACAACGAGACGCACAACGTGATGCGCGCGCTGCTGCGCGAGAAGCCGGTGCCGATCAAGACCACCGGCTTCGCGGTGGCGCCGACGCTGGAGCATCTGCACCGCATCGCCGCCGTTACGCACGAACACGCGCTGGCCAAGCTGCTCAAGCGCTTCGTCCACAACATCGACGTGCCGGACGGCTTCTTCTATCCGCGCATCACCGAGGACCAGTTCGAGCGCGCGGCGTGGCTCGACACGCTGGACCTGTCGGTGGCGGAGAAGTTCGCGCTGTCGCTGGTGCCGATCTCGTCCAAGGTGCCGTCGCTGCAGCACGCGTGGGAGAGCTGGGCCAAGTCGCTGGCGCACAAGAAGGTGACGCAGCTGAAGGCCGGCGAGCGGCCGCTGCATTACATGAACCTGCAAGAGGTGGAAGACGCCTGCCGCCTGTATTCGGCCTACGCGTGGCTGGCCTACCGCCAGCCGGAATATTTTCCGGACACCGAGCTGGCGCAGCGCCTGTCGCGCGAGGCGTCGGAACGGGTCGATGCGATCCTGCAGGACCAGAACTCGGCGGCGCGCAAGCGCCAGCCGCGCAAATTCCGCCGTTGATGAGGGCGCGCCCAAAACAAAAACGCCAACCGGTGAAGGTTGGCGTTTGCGCTGAATCTTGGTAGGCCGTGCGGGATTCGAACCTGCGACCAACGGATTAAAAGTCCGCTGCTCTACCAGCTGAGCTAACGACCCAAGGGCCAGAATTATATTCGGTGGCGCCGCAAAGTTCAAGGGGCAATCACGTAAAAACACCATCGCGTGCGCCACGGATCAGGCAACCTCAGCTATCATATCGCCCTGCTGTTAAAAGGATTATGGATGAAAGTAGTCGCAGGTACTGTGGCGGGCGCCTCGAAAACGCTTCCGGCGCAGTTCGGTTTAATCAATTTGTTGAAGGCGGGCGCGGCGCAACTGATTGTGCTGCACCATCTGGCGTTCTATGGCCCCATGGCCGATCACGCGCGGGTGATTTTCCCGGCGCTGTTCGACTGGCTGGCCGATAGCGCGCGCATCGCCGTGCAGGTCTTCCTCGTGATCGGCGGCTTCCTTGCCGCCAAGTCGCTGGCGCCGTCCGGCCAGGCCGGCTGCGCGACGCCGCTGCGCGCCATCTGGCGCCGCTACGCCAAGCTGGCGCCGCCGTTCGTGGCCGCCACCCTGGTCGCCGTGCTGGCCTCGCTGTGGGCCGCCGAGTGGATGACCCACGATTCGATTTCCGCGCCCGCCACGCTGAGCCAGCTGGGCGCACACGTGCTGCTGCTGCACGGCGTGCTGGGCTACGCGTCGGTGTCGGCCGGCGCCTGGTATGTGGCCATCGATTTCCAGCTGTACGCGCTGCTGGTCGTGCTGCTGTGGCTGGTGGGCCGCGTGTCCGGCAACCGCCAGCAGCAGTGGCTGATGCCGCTGGTGGTGGCGGCCGGCATCACGCTGTCGCTGCTGCACTTCAATCTGGACGCGGACTGGGACAACTGGGCCCTGTACTTCTTCGGCAGCTACGGCCTGGGCCTGATGGCGTGGTGGGCCAGCGACCCGCGCCGCAAGCCCGGCATGGCAGTCATGCTGATGATGATGGCCTTGCTGCCGGCCGTGCTCGGCCTGCTGCTGGAATTCCGCAGCCGCATCGCGCTGGCGGCGGTGACCGCCTGCGTGCTGTTCCTGTGGGGCCGCGGCAAGATCGCTTCCGACAGCCGCGCCTGGGTGGCGATCAATGGCATGGGCAAGATTTCGTACTCGGTGTTCCTGATCCACTTCCCGGTGTGCCTGCTGGTGAACGCGGCCTTCACGCGCTTCGCGCCGGCCGAGCCGGAGTGGCAGGGCGTCGGCCTGCTGGCGGCATGGAGCGGCAGCCTGCTGGCCGGCGCGCTGTTCCACCGCTGGGTGGAGGCGCCGTTGAGCCGGCTGATGCAGTTTGTTGCAGAACAGCTGGCCGTGCGCGATGTGCACATGCCGCGGCCTTTGCCGCGATAAGCAGGGAGGTCTGCGTAGTTATACCATTTTGGAATGGCTTTTTGTAAAGAAATAATAGATTGGCATGGTTGGTCCGGGCGTAAGATCAAAACCGGTTGGAAACGATGTTCAAAAAGTCCTTACAAAAAACCGGAGACTACATCATGGCTATACCTCGCAAGACCTTGCTTGCCGTACTCATTGCCGACCTGCTGATTGCCGTCAGCGCCCAGGCGCAAACCCAGACCACCGACAAAGCCACTGACGCCGACGCCGGACCGACCGTGGTCGTCAGCGGCATCCGCGCCTCGCTGAGTTCCTCGCTGAACACCAAGCGCATGCAGGAAGGCGTGGTGGATGCGGTGTCGGCGGAAGACGCCGGCAAATTCCCCGACACCAATATCGCCGAGTCGCTGCAACGCGTGACCGGCGTGCAGATCCAGCGCAACGGCGGCGAGGGCCGCTATATCTCGGTGCGCGGCCTGGGGCCGGAATTCAACAACGTGCTGGTCAACGGCCGCACGCTGACCAGCGATACCGGCGGCCGCGAGTTCTCGTTCGACCTGCTGTCGTCGGACCTGATTTCCAAGGCGCTGGTGTACAAGACCTCGCAACCGTTCCTGCCCGAGGGCGGCATCGGCTCGACGGTCGATATCCAGACTGCGCGCCCGCTGTCCGGCAAGACCGGCCACAGCACGGTGATCAATGCCTCCGGCTCCTACGACAACAACTCGGAAAAGAAAACGCCGAACATCAGCGGCATGTACTCGTTCGCCAACGACGAGCGCAACTTCGGCGTCAACGCCTCGCTGTCGTACACCGACCGCGCGTCCAGGCAGAACAAGGCCGTCACCGACGCCTGGAATTACCGCGACGTTTCGGTCATCAACGGCGACCTGAATTCCCGTGGGCTGACGATGGCCGACGTCACCACCAGAAAGCTGTACATCCCGCAAAGCTACGGCTTCCAGCAGGAAGAGGAAAGCCGCAAGCGCCTGGTCGGCAACCTGACCGTGCAGTACAACCCGTCGCCGACGTGGAAGCTGACCGCCGACGCGCTGTATTCGCACCTCGACCAGCGCAACGACATCATCGCCGTCAGCGACTGGATCAACCCGCAGGTGCTGGGCGCGCAGATCAATGGCAGCGACCAGATCACCGGCCTGCTGCGCCCCGGTTCGACCTTCTACGCCAACAACCCTGCGCTGTCGGGCAACGGCAACCTGCTGGGCGAAGTCAACTCCAATGACATGATCGTCAAGGGCGGCGACCGCAAGTCGATCACGCGCGCCTTCGGCCTGAATTCGAAATGGGCGCTGGGGCCGGAATGGAAGCTGGAGGGCGACGTCAACACCTCGCGCACCAGCTCCGGCTCGCCGGACATGTGGGTGGTGGCCGGCATGGTGCCGAAGAATGGCGATGTGCTGACCTTCAACGGCACGCCGTCGATCGTGTTCGGCGACGGCATCGCGGACCCGACGGCGGTGCGCGCGCACGCGGTGTCGAACGGCGACGTGCAGCGCTCGGACAAGATTTCCGAAGGCCGGCTGAGTCTGGCGTGGAACCACGAGATGGGCTACTTCAAGGGCCTGGAAACGGGCGCCAGCTATTCGCAGCGCGAGGTCCGGCGCACGCAATGGAGCAGCGATTCGTGGAACGCCTACAGCGGCTACCACCTGGGCTTGCCATCGTCGCTGTTCACCGTGACGCCGCTGGAGAACTTCCTCGGCGGCGGCGCCCAGGTGCCCGGCGCCTACCTGCGCTTCGATCCGTATGCCTACATGAATTATTTGAACCAGCGCTCGACGCTGGCGTTCTCCAACGACCCGGCGCGCTACCTCGATACCACGCTGTTCCCGGACGGCCCGATGGCCATCGACTACACCAAGCCCTCGATGTCGGGCGTGAAGGAAAAAGTCTCCAGCATTTTCCTCGACAGCAAATGGGAAGGCGAGCGCTGGTCGGCCAACGCCGGCGTGCGCATGGTGCATGTGCAGTCGCGCTCGATCGGCACCAGCCGCGTGCTGCAAACCGCCACCAAGAGCCCGAACGACACCACCTACATCCTGGTCTATGGCCCGATGAGCACCGAGACCGTCAGCAACAGCTACAACAGCGTGCTGCCGTCGGCCAACCTGAAGTTCGACCTGACGCCGGACATGATGCTGCGCCTGGCCGCCTCCAAGACCGAGACGCGCCCGACGCTGAGCCAGATGGGCGTCGACAACTGGTACGGCGGCCGCTACGGCGACGTGCAGACCGGCGGCGGCAATCCCTACCTGAAGCCGATGAAGTCCAACAACCTGGACCTGTCGTGGGAATGGTATCTGTCCAAGACCAACTATGTCAGCGCGGCGGTGTTCCAGAAGAAGGTGCGCGATTTCCTGGAGACGCGCCTGGTCGATACTTCGCTGCCGCAATACCCAGGCGAAGTGGTGCATGACACCCGCATCCGCAACGGCCAGAAGGGCAAGATCAAGGGCGTCGAGATCGCCGGCCAGTACGCCTTCGACAACTCAGTGTCGTGGCTGCAAGGCTTTGGCGTGTCGGCCAACTACACTTATGTGGACGCGACCGCCAGCCGCGAGGTTGACAGCGGCACGCCGAACTGCGGCTATCCCGGCTTGTCGCCGCAGTCGTACAACGGCTCGGTGTTCTATGAGAACAGCAAGTTCCAGGCGCGGGTGAGCTACAACTGGCGCAATCATTTCTCGATCGATTGCGGCGGCGGCAGCACCCAGCCGCGCAACCGCGCCGCCTACGGCCAGACCGACGCCAGCATGCGCTACAACATCACGCCGACGGTGGCGCTCTATCTCGACGCGATCAACCTGAGCAACTCGCGCACGCATGAATATGCGCTGAACGAGAGCCAGTTCCTGACGCTGGAAGACGTAGGCCGCCGCATCAACGTGGGTCTGCGCGCGGCGTTCTGAACGGTACAACAGCGCCGGCCCGCCGGCGTTGTTGTATTGATGGCAATGGTTGATAAACTTCTTGCATTTCAATATGCTCGGGTGTTATATTAATTTCATCGTGGAAATTTAATTTTTCACGCAGAAATTCCCAGCCATTTGCCCCGGAGGACTTTGCGATGAAAACCTTTTTTCAATCTGTTTTACTCGGCTTGACCCTTGTGGGCGCAGCGGCGCACGCGGCGCCGACTCCTGGCCCGGGCTTATCCAGCGCCAACGACGTCACGCTGAACAGTGTTGCAGCGTCCCAGTACGCGCTGGTTCAACATGCCGAAATCAATCCCATCCAGTCGACCGACGGTTTTGCCTCGGCGTTCGCCGCACTCTCCGGCACGGCGGCAAATGCATGGGTGCAGGCAGCCACGGTCGAACAAAACGGCCTGGCCGACAAGCTGGCCAATGACTACCTGACCTTCACCTTCGCCAAAACCACTGGCACCAACGGCACCTGGTCGATCACCAATACCAACACGCAGAACGCCACGCTGGACCTGGTGCTGTCGTTCCACGCCGGGAATAATGTCGGCAGCTTCCTGTTCAACAACCAGGCCGTCGGCGCCGGCCAGACGCTGATGGGCGACTGGAAAATCCAGTGGCTGAACAACGCCGGCAGCGCCGACAGCGTGCCGGACTTTTCCAACCTGGCCTTCTACACGGGGCCGGTGCAGTTCACCACCGCCGTACCCGAGCCGGCCACCTACGGCATGCTGCTGGGCGGGCTGGGCCTGATCGGCCTGATCGCCCGCCGTCGCCGCCAGGCCTGATCCAACGCCAGCTTTTGCTGGCGTTTTTTTCATCCGCGCTGGTATGCTCTGGATAAATATTGTCCAGAACAAAGGGATGCCAGTGCCGAACAGGAAACGTCGCACCAATGTGTTTGCGCTGGCGCTGGCCAGCGCGGCAGGCAGCGCGGTATCGCTATTGCTTTGCCAGCTGCTGTGGGCGGAAAGCGGCAGGAGCCGGATTCAATCGTTCTCGGACACCTTGCTGCGCCATTCCGAATCCGTGGCCGGCAACATCTCCGACGCGGTGGCCGACCTCGACCGCAGCGAGCAGGCCGATTGTTCGGCGGCCGACCTGGCCGACATGAAGCGGGTGATGTTCGAATACCGCTTCATCAAGGACGCCGGCCGCTTTGGCGATGGCAAGATCGCCTGTTCCGCCGTGTGGGGCGAGGTCGCCACGCCGTTCGACCTGGCCGCGCACACGATGGTCACGCGCAACCAGCTGATGCTGTGGGTGCGCACGCCCAGCTACTCGCTGCCGGGGCGCGCCTTCGACATGACCGGCACGCGCCGCTCGTTTGTGGTGACGTCGCCCACCGCGTTCGCGCCGTTTGAAAATGGCGGGCCGGAGCTGGCGGCGCTGGTCACGTCCCACGATGGCAAGGTTATCATGCGCCGCTTTGGCCGGATCGAAGCGGGCGCCGACACGCTGGCGCGCCGCCAGGTCCGCACCTGCTCGCAACGCTACGATATATGCGTGACCGGGCAGATCGACAGCAATATCTTTACCGCCGCCCACAACGGCGTACTGATCCTGACCGCCGGCCTGGGCGCCATGCTGGGCGCGTTGTTGTGGGCGGCGCTGGCCAGCTTCTTCCGTCGTAACCGGACGCTGGCGGCGAAGCTGGAAGCGGCCATCGAGGCGGACGAGATTACCTTGCTTTACCAGCCGATCGTGCAGGCGTCCAGCGGGCAGCTGATGGGTTTCGAGGCGCTGGCGCGCTGGCATGACAAGGGGCTGGGCGAGATCCGCCCGGATATCTTCATCGGCAAGGCGGCGGAAATCGGCATGGCGGCGATGCTGAACCGGTCCATCATCTGCCGCGCCTTGCGCGAGTGCGCGGCGCGGCTCGGGCGCGAACCGCATCTGTACCTGAGCATCAACCTGGCCATCGACGCCTTGCTCGACCAGGCGGTGGTCGAGCTGCTGGTGGCGGAGACGCGCAAGCACGGCATCGCGCCCGGCCAGATCGCGCTTGAAATCCTGGAAGGCACGACCACCGAAATCTCGCGCATGCAAGCCGGCGTGCAGGAGGTGCGGCGGCTCGGCTTCCAGGTGTTCATCGACGACTTCGGCACCGGCTATTCCGGCCTGGCCTACCTCGGCCGGCTGGATGTGGACAAGATCAAAATTGACCGCATCTTCACGCAGGCGGCCGGCACCGGGTCGGCCGCCGCCATGATCCTGCTGAAGATCTTCGAGGTGGCCAAGGACATCGACACCGGCGTGGTGTTCGAAGGCGTGGAAACGCCGGAGCAGATGCGCGCCATCCTCGACTTCTGCCCGGACGCGCTGGCGCAGGGCTGGCTGTACAGCAAGGCCGTGCCGGTCGGGGCGATCGCTTCGTCGTACGCCCTGCGGTAAGCCAGCCGGCGTCGTTTAAAACGCGGCGCGCACGGTCAGCAGCGCGCTGCGCGGCGTGCCGTACATATTGTGGAAGGTGCGCCCGCCTATCGATTGCAGATAGCTGCGGTCGCCCAGGTTATCGACGGTGAGCTGCGCGCTCCACTGCGGATTGATCTGGTAGCCGATGCTGGCCGAGACGATCGCATAGCCGCCCTGGTGCGAGCCGCCATCGACAAACAACTCGCTTTGCGCCTGCACCCCGAGGCCCGCCTTCCAGCCGGCCAGCGCGCCGCCGAAGGTGTAATGGCTCCACAGCTTGGCCATGTGCCTTGGCGTGGTGTCGGTGGCGAAGCGCAGGCCGGCGTTGGCATCGTCGCGCAGGTATTTCGCTTGCAGGTAGGTGTAGCTGCCGGTGATGTCCAGGCCCGGCAGCGGCTTGCCGACCACTTCCGCTTCCCATCCCTGGCTCTGCACCAGGCCGGCGGCCTTGCTGCACGTGCCGTCGAAGGAATCGGCGCAGATGTGGGTGGGATCGGTGTCCACCATGCTGCGGTTGGTTTCGCGGATGCGGAATACGGCCAGCGTGGCGCTCAGGCGCTTGTCGAGGAACTCGCCCTTGAGGCCGCTTTCGACCTGCCAGCCGACGCGCGGGTCGAGGAATTTGCCGGTGTAATCGCGCACGGTTTGCGGCGCGAAAGTGTCGGCGTAGCTGGCGTACCAGGTCAGCTGCGGCGACACGTCCCACACCAGCCCGCCGTAGGGCGTGAACTCGCTGCGCACGCGCGCATCCACGGTCCAGTTGCCGGCGGTGGCGCCGAGGCTGCGGTTCTTCTGCGTGAAATCGGTCCAGCGGCCGCCCAGCACCAGCGTCAGCGGATCGGCCAGCTTGATGCGGGTCACGCCGTACAGGCCGGACTCCTTGATGTAGTCGTTGCTGGTGCTGGCGCTGCGGCCCGGGATCAGGCTACCGAAGTCGTGCACGTGCAGCGCATCCCAGTCCATCACCGACACGTAGTTGACATTGCCCTTGTAGTCATTGGTGACGCGGTTGTAGCCCAGCGTCACGGTGTGCGTGCGGCCCAGCAGCGTGAGCGGGCCGGCGACGCTGACGTCGAGGCCGTCGAAATCGTTGTCGGTCTGCACCCGCCCCAGCGACAGGTTGACGCGGCCGGTGGCGCGGTCGATGCCTTGCCACGCATAGGCGGCGTAGCCGGTGTAATCGACCGACTTGCGCGACAGCGCGGCGCGCGCTTTCCAGCCGTTGTCGAACTGGTGTTCGAGATCGACCGCCACTTCATCGAGCTGGTTGGTGGCCGGCTTGTCGGCGCCGACGAAGGCCGTGCGGCCGGGCAGGCGGCCGTCGTCGAAGGTCGGCAGGCCGAAAAAGTTGATGCGCGACGAATCCAGATGCGTTAGCGCCAGGCCGACCTTGGTGCGTGGCGTCAGGTCGTACTCCAGCGTGCCGTAGGCCACCTCGTTGCGCATGTGCCCGACTTGCTGGAATGTGTCCTTGTCCTGATAGGCCAGCACGGCGCGGCCGCGCAGGCTGCCGTCGGCGTTCAGCGGCGCGGTGGCGTCCAGCTCGGCACGGTAGTTGTTCCAGCGGCCGGCCGAGGCGGCCAGCTCGACGCCGGCCACGTCCTTTGGCCGCTTGCGCACGTAGTTGATCGAACCGGCCGGACTGCCGCTGCCTTGCAGCAGGCCCGACGGGCCGCGCAGGATTTCGATGCGGTCGTACAGCGCCACGTCATTGTGCAGATAAGTCAGCGAATTGGCCTGCGGCACGCCGTCGAACTGCGCGCCCAGCGAATAGCCGCGCACGGTGATGCGCTCGGTGCCGGCGTAGCTGTCGGCGCGCACGCCGGCGGCCGTTTGCACTGCCTCGGCGATGGTGCCCAGGTTTTGGTCGCGGATCTGGTCGCTGGTGACGACGGAAACCGATTGCGGAATCTCGCGCGGCGCCAGCGTCATCTTGCCGATGCTGACGGCGTGCGCCACATAAGTCCCGCTACCTTCGGTGACGGCGCTGCGCTCGGCCTTGACGGTCACCGGCGCCAGCGTCGTGTCGGCACCCTGGCTGGCGACCAGCGCGTAGCCGCGACTGCCGGTCGGAACGGCGCGGTAGCCGCTGCCTTGCAACAGCAGCTCAAAGCCGGCATCCACCGTGTGCCTGCCCTGCAATCCCTTGGTCTGCTTGCCTTGCAGCGTGGCCGACGAGAACACCAGCGTAACGCGCGATTCTGCGGCGAATTCGGCCAGCGCGTCGCCCAGCGCGCCGGGCGGGATGCTGTATTGCTGAACAGCCTGTTGTTCCTGTGCGTGGGCGTGTTGCGGCGTCAAGGTCAGCGCGGCGGCGCCGATCAGCATCACGCTGAAGGCAAGGGTAGTCAGGCGCATGGTCGGTGCGCGGTGGTGCGTGTGTTTCATGTGGTAAGCCGATCCTGAAGTCAAAGGGAATGGGGTGTGCAGGCACGCTGTCATTCCCTATGCCGGACGAGGCAAGAAAAGTGATCACTTATTTTGGAATTTTTTGCGCGGCGCGACCACGGTCCAGTAATGATGCGGCTGGTTGATCTGGATCGGCAGGCTCTGCGCCAGCGTGCGCAGGCTGGCATCGACATCATCGAGCGGCAGCGCGCCGGAGACGCGCAGGTCGGCGATGGCGGCGTCGCAGCGCAGGAAGCCGCTGCGTTGGCGGTCCAGCTCGGCCACCACGTCGGCCAGGCGCATATTGCGCGCCACCAGCATGCCGCTGGCCCACAGCCGCGCGTTCGGATCGGCGGCGCCGGTATCGAGGATGGCCTGCTCGTCGAAGCTGGCCTGCTGGCCGCTGTGTAGCAAATGCTTGATGCGGCCGGTGGTCGTGATCTCGACCGCGTGCTCGAAGACGGCGATGCGGGTGCGGTCGTCGTGCAGGCGCGCACTGAAGCGCGTACCCAGCGCCCGCGCCGTGCCGTGCTTTGTGTGCACCAGGAATGGCCGCGCGGGCCGGACCGGGTCGGCATGCGTGCTGACCAGGATTTCGCCGGCGCGCAGCGTGATACGTCGCTCGCTGGAGGAGAAGGCCAGATCGACTGCGCTGTTGCCGTTCAGGACAATCTGCGTGCCGTCATCCAATGCCAGCGTGCGGCGTTCGCCCTTGGCGGTGGCGATATCGGCGCTCCACTGCGGCCACGGCAACTGTCGCCAGGCCAGCCAACCGGCGGGTATGGCCAGCAGCACCGCGCCCAGCGCACGAACGGCGCCGCGCCTGCCACGCTGATCCAATCCCTGCAAGGCTTGCCGGCCAATGCCGTTGGAAACGCGTTCGAAGCTGCCGCGCATCACCTCGGCGCGCGCCCAGGCGGCCTGGTGCTCCGGGCTGCTGCTGCGCCAGCGCTCGAAGTCCTGCTTATCCTTGTCGCTTGGTTCGCTGAAGTGCAGTGTAATGACCCAGTCTGCGGCCTGTTCCAGCAGGGCGGGGGAAATGGCGGCGGACATCGGCTATTGGGTTTTCATGCAAGCCAGCAGCGCGCGCTGGATGTGGCGGCGCACGGTGATCACCGGCTTGCCGGACTGTTCAGCGATCTGCGCCAGCGTCAGGCCATCCAGCTGCGCCATCAGGAACAGGCGACGGGTCAATGGTGGCAGCGAGGCCAGCATCGTCTCGACCGCCATCAGCGCCTCGATCAGCAGCAACCGTGTTTCCGGCGACGGCTGCTGCGGCTCCGGCAAATGCGCGACAGCTTCCAGATAAGCGCGCTCGACATCGCGGCGGCGCCAGTGATCGACCAGCAAGCCCTTGGCGATATGCGTCAGCAACGCCCGCGACTCGCGCGGCGCCTCCGCATGACGGCTGGTGAGAACGCGGATGAAGGTGTCTTGCGTGAGGTCGGCGGCGTCGCCGCTGTCATCGAGACGGCGCTGCAGCCACGCGTGCAGCCAGCTGCGATGCGTGCAATACATCTCTGCCACATCGGGCGCGGAGGAGGGGGCGACGGCCAACATCGGACAATATGCGAATAAGAATTATTCTCATTATTAACCAGGTTGGGATGTTTTGGCAACTTGGTGGCCGTCGCGCGTTGTATTAAAGTCCTCCCTCAGCGTCCTTTGGTTCACGGGTCAGCGCCGCAGATAGGGCCGGATTCGAAGACGCGTTGTTAAGCACTGCGCTTTCCCGGCAGACTTGAGTTGTCGTGGGATTTTGCTCGCAACGGCTTGTCCTCAACACGGAAGTGCCTGAAGAACTTGAAGGCTCGACTGACGCCGCTCGGATCGGACAAAAAAGGGAAGGCAAACTCTTGTTCGCTGAGGAGCACCATGCGCCAGACAATACCGCCGAAGAAGCGAAACGAAAGTGTGTCCGGCGGATGTAGGGCCAGTTCTGCAAAAGTACCCGTGTAATACATCACGCAAAGCACTGCCGCATCGACCTGCGTCATGTTGTCGTCAAACATATAAATTCTCAGCGGCAAGGCTACCGTATCGCCTTCTTCACCAATGACATTCCACATTTTACGGCCGCTTCTAGTGTCGCTCCTGTCACAATTAGACCCGTTGCTGATCCATCTAGCAGCAGTTCTGAAGATGCGAGTTCGGTATCCGTGTAGGGAGATGAAATCCGTGCTGCGAACTCTGAAGTCGAAAGTAGTCTCACGGGTTTGCCTTACCAAATAAAGCCGACGCCGAAAGCGGCGAGAACGCCCCCGGCAAACGGACCTATTGTGACACGCCAGGACCGCACGCCAAACCTGCGAGCGCGCCAGCCGCTACCGCCGATGCCAGCGGCGTTCGTGAGAAGGTCCCGCTTAAATGCCGCAGAATTTGTTGAAGTCGGCATTTTTTCCGTATAACTTCTGGGCTTTTCGGCGATCAAGGCAATCAGGCTACGGCCTTCTGCTTTCCTGCGCTGGACCCAAGCGCGCGCTACCGGCGTGGTACGCGAGCGGATTAATTTCATAACGACGGCTACCTCGCTGCGAAGACGATCTGACATGGCCTTGATCGCGGCGCAAGATATTATGGGAGAAAGCATTAGGTGTGTGCTATTGATGCTGACGTTCCATGGTCTCCGTATGCGCCTCGCCTTTATGGCGAGGTGGGCTGGAGCCCTACCGCCGCGAGTAAGGCAATGGGTGATTGTGTGTTTCGCCCTTATCCGCTAAGCGCTTCCCAGGGCGACAGTCTGCGATATTTGCGGCAGCGGGTTGCTGTCCAGCTGAAACATGCGGAAAAACTTTAGCGGCCGACTCACCCCTATCGGATCGGAAATGAGTGGGAGGGCAAATATCTTCTCAGGAAACAGCTTGAGTACCCAGGTTTTCTCGGCAAAAAAACAAAAACGAACCGTGTTCTTCTGCGTCAAATCCAGATTCGAAAAAATACCTGTAGAGTACATGAAGTACATGCGCGCCCAGTCTACGATACTAAGCGCTGCATCCAGTAGATAAATGTTCAGCGTATCTTCAAATGGCACATCATCGGTCAGGAACAGCAGGGTATAGTCGTGCCATCGTAATGCCGCTTCAAACACTGCACCATCGATGATTATCCCGGTCGGCACGCTGGCAATTAAGATTTCGCTCTTCGGTATCGTGTCTGATGCGGAAGGCGTGATCACTCTGGTAGAGTAATCTGCGGCATGTGTCAATTTCATAAACGCGCTACCAAATAAAACTCGTGCCAAACGCTGCCAGTGCGCCGCCTACAAACGCCCCTACGGTAACGCAAACCGGAGCAGCTGGACCGCAGGCTAAACCGGCCACCGCGCCGCCTGCTATGCCGCCAGCGACACCTGCGCCGTTGATGGCCAGTTCTTTCTGAAATGCTGTGAATTTATTAGAAGCAGTGGCCACATTGTAGATGGACAAGGCTAGCGCAACAAACAGTAGCCCGCGGCCTGCATAAGTAAGCCTCAGCATCGCTCGCGTGACAACTGCATTCGATTTGCCAGCCGATGTCACTATGCTCGCATATATCGCATTTTGTTTGGCGTTCGATAGGCGTGAGAAAACAACGTGATCACCGTGCAGCTCTACAGTCTTGAGAGCGATCAGTTGGTTCAGGGAATACCCCTTCTGTTTCATGTGTTCGGCGAAAGCACGTCCAACAGGTGTGCTGCGCGCCCGGATGATTCCCATGATCAGATTTCGGGCTTCCTGCGCCTCACGCGCCGCAGCGGCCCAAGTGATCCTGCGAGCAATCGCATCAGCGCGCAATTTCTCGGACATGTTTTTGATCTGCTGGGTATAAAGCGAACGTGCCCTGGTGTCTATCGTGAGATGCGCTCCCGCGCTGGAAATCTGGGATTCCAGCAACTTCATCGTGCGCTCAAACAGTAGTTTGTCTTCGTTGGTTTTGTCAGGCTCCATCTCTTTGTCCTTAGGCGTGAGTATCGGCCGAGAATATGCCGCGCCCGGTCAAGTTGCTTTGCGCGATCGCAACGCCCATCACTAACTTGGAGACGCGGAGTTCGAATCCGTGGATCGCGTGTGAGCCCGGGCGGGTGCATTCCGATGGGCAAGGCCGGGCCTGGCTTATTGCTTGAGATAATTCATTGGGGGAAATACCTGAGCCGCGTCCGGTCTATTTCCGGTCGATCCGGTAGCGGCTGACCTTGGGATGTGGGAAACTGTCCGAGCTGCGGGTGATAAGGGATTGGACTAGGTGAGATGGATGCATATAAAGAGAGGCAGTGACATTGTGCGATACTTCCATCTGAGCAACGTGATATTCTTAGCATCTAACAAACTGCTAACCTTCCTGTGAGGAGAACGATGTTAACTGCCGACCAAACCGAAAAAATCAGGAAATATTGGAGTGGCAATCCTAACGTTATCGGTGCAGCTGATGCCGAAAAGGACTCCAATCTATGGCCGGAATGGGAAACTTCGATTTTCCTTGAGAGAAGTCCACTGAGGACCATTCACCTTGGACACTCGCAACTGCTGATTGGGCGAAAGGGATCCGGCAAGTCGGCAGCAAGAATCGCTGCTGAGCGCGCGTCTGGGGTGGTTCAAGGTGATGATGGCAAACCTAACCATATCGTTCTCTCCGCATCTGCGGAGAGACTTGTCGATTCGGCAATCAACGATTTTGATATCCGGAAGAAATTCGGATCTGCTGCGGTTTCTGTCTGGTACAAGATATTTGCGTACGAAATCCTCAAAGGTATAGCGAAGAAGCTTGGGGGGCAGCCTCTCGTTGACCAAGCTGAAGTGGAAATTCGGCGGTGGGCTGTCGCTGAAGGCTTTGCGGTTGAAGATTTTGGCGAGCGGCTGATATCTGGGATGCGAAGACTGTTCCCTCAGGTCAAGGATCGCACTATTGACCCAGCTCAAAAGGTCCGTTTGCATGACGACCATGTAGAAAAGCTTTTGCGGACGAGTAACTGTAGCCTAATCATTGATGATTTTGATAATACGGCCAATCAGGGTGGGGCGGAGCGACTTGGTGTGCAAAATGTTCAGGCGGCGATTGAAGCCGCTGATATGCTGAGTTCTCGACGTGATGGGCCGAATATTTCTCTCTTGATACGTGAAGACCTTTGGCTGCGTTGTCGAATCGGCTGGCATTACCTCGATAAAGTCTCGCTTCCAACCTGGCTTCGCTGGGAGGCGACAGATCTGAAGGATTTTGCTCATCGCAGGTTAGCAGGGGCCTGTAGTATTGCGCTGGGCGAGGTGCCGGGATCGCGAATGCGGGAATCTTTTGACACGTTGTGGACGATTTTTTCCCGGCGTCCGTTTTATTGGATAACTCTGCGGAGTCGCAAGGGTTCACCTACGTTCTGCGGAGAACGATGTATACCCCACGTGACATTCAGACATTTTTACAATACGCCTTGTTAGGAAGTAAGGCGTTGCCACTTGGCCTGGAGGACATTAAGCGGGCGGAAGAAAAGTTCTCTGGTGAGCGGATGCAGTATCTCTTAAATGAGTTTGATTCCATGTGCGGTGATCTGTCGCAATGCCTTCATTCATTCGCTGGGCATAGTCTTGAGTGGACAACGTCTGATTTGCGGAAGCATCTCAATGGCCAAATTGGATCGGGTGGCGTGAGGCCAACGACGGCTGCATGTGCTGACCCCAGTTCGCCAACTGACATGATGCGATTCTTATTCCGAATTGGTTTCTTGGAGGTTCGTATTCCACTTGATCCCAATAACAGAGGCGGGAAATACGAGGTCAGAGATGGGCTGAGGCATCCAGACCATTGGACTGGGGCCAGGGTAGACGATTCCGTAAAATGGGCAGTGAGGAGTACGTTCTATCAGGCCCTACAGTCTTACCGAGCTGACAGGGTTGGGACAGGCATTAATTGGACCGGCTTGTAGCGTCAGATGTGATCCAAGGGGAGGATTCGGGGCTTGCTTGCGCAAGTCTCCGTAGTGACCAGAGAGCGACCAGAAACAAAAAAGCCCACGAACCGAAATTCGTGGGCTTCCTTGATTATTCTTGGTAGGCCGTGCGGGATTCGAACCTGCGACCAACGGATTAAAAGTCCGCTGCTCTACCAGCTGAGCTAACGACCCAAAGGTGTGAAACCTTGGCACTTTCGGAATGGTAGGCCGTGCGGGATTCGAACCTGCGACCAACGGATTAAAAGTCCGCTGCTCTACCAGCTGAGCTAACGACCCCCGAAAGAAGCGAGATTATAGGGGATCTCCTGCCCAGCTGTCAAATACCCGGAGGTAATTATTTGCCGCCGAGGCGCTGCTTGGCCGTCTCCGCCGCCGTCGAGTCCGGATATTGCTTGATCAGGTCTTGCAGCGTTTTCCTGGCCGCCTTGTCTTTCAGCTCGGTCTGGCAGCTGGCGATGTTGAGCATGGCGTCCGGCGCTTTCGGGCTGTCCGCGTAATTTTTCAGCACCACTTGCTGGGCGGCGATGGCGGCCTTACAGTCGCGCTGGGCGAAGTAGGAGTTGCCCAGCCAGTATTGGGCGTTGGCCGCGTAGCTGGAGCCCGGATAGCGCTGGACGAATTCCTGCAGCGCCACGCCGGCCGCCTTGTAGTCGCCGGCGGTGAACAGTTTGTAGGCCGCTTCATAGCTGCGCTGCTCGTTCGGGTCGACCTGGGCGGTTTTGCCGTCGATGGTGACTTCGCGCGGCTCCAGCTTGCGCAGGCGCGTGTCGAGGTCGACGTAGAAGTCTTTCTGGCGCTTTTGCGCGTTGGCCAGTTCGTTGGCCAGCACTTCGATCTGGCCGCGCAGCTGGTTCACTTGCTGCAGCGTGGCGTCGTTCTGGTTGATCAGGTCCAGCGTGCTGGCCTTGTCGGCTTTGTTGTCGATACGTGCTTGCAGGTCGGCGCGCATGGCTTCGACCTTGGAGCGCAGGTCGAGCAGGGCTTTGCGGGCTTCGTCGTCGTCGAATAGGCCGGCATGGGCTTGCAGCGGCAGCCAGATCGTCGCGGCCAGCAGGGCGGCGCTCAGGCCGGATTTGGAGAGTTTCTTCATGTCGGACACTTTCACACAAATCTAAAAGGAAAACGGGGCGGGGCGCGGAGTGAAATCCGCGCGCCGCCCCGTATTATGCCTGTGACCCGGCAAAAAGGTAGTGCTTTTGATTATTTGTAAACGATGTCAGCACGGCGGTTTTGTGCCCATGCTTCTTCGTTGGCGCCGGTGGCTTTTGGTTTTTCCTTGCCCAGCGAAACGGCTTCGATCTGCGATTCCGGCACGCCCAGCGTGGTCATCGCCTTGCGCACGGCTTCCGCGCGCTTCTGGCCCAGCGCCAGGTTGTACTCGGCGCCGCCGCGTTCGTCGGTGTTACCCTGGATCAGGATCTGGCGGTTTTTGTTTTTGACCAGGTAGGCCGAGTGGTTTTCCACCACTGGCTTGCCGTCGGCGCGCACGGCGTAGCTGTCGAAGTCGAAGTAGACGCTACGGTTGGCCAGCACGCCTTTTGGATCGTCCAGCGGGTCCAGCGATTTGGTTTCCACTGGCGCCACGGTGCGGGTGTCAGGCTGGGCCTGGGCCGATTTGTCGACTGGACGCTCCACCACTGGCGCCGGCTTTTTTCGTCGATCGGGGTCGACGAGCAGGCGGACAGGATGGCGGCGGTGGTGACGATAAAAGCTAAGCTGCTGAGTTTACGCATATTGATTCTCCTAGTAGTGAAACGCAATTACTGCATGAACGGACCCCAGGTGGGCTCCTTGATGTTGCCCGCCTGAGTGGTCAGGCGTTGCTTAACACGTCCGTCAACCGAAACCACGGCCAGCGATTTGCGGCTGCCCGCCTGGGTGGCGTACATGATGTATTTGCCGTTGGGGGCAAAACTTGGCGATTCGTCGCTGGTGGTGTCGGACAGGCGCTGCTCCTGGCCGCTGGCCAGGTCCAGTACGTAGAGCTGGAAGTTGCCGTCGCGGCGCGAGATGTAGGCCAGCGTTTTGCCGTCCGGCGAGACGCGCGGGCTGATGTTGTAGCTGCCGCCGAAGGTGACGCGCTTGGCGTCGCCGCCGTCGGCGTTCATGCGGTAGATTTGCGGGCCGCCGCTGCGGTCGCTGGTGAAGTAGATGCTTTGGCCGTCGGCCGACCATTGCGGCTCGGTGTCGATGCCGCTGCTGTTGGAGACGCGGCGCAGGTTGCTGCCGTCGACGTTGACGGTGTAGACCTGGGTGTTGCCGGTCTTCGACAGGGCGATCGCCAGCTTGTTGCCGCTTGGCGCCCACGACGGCGCCGAGTTGCTGCCTTTTTCATTGGCCACCACGGTGCGCGCGCGCGTCACCAGGTTTTGCACATAGACCACCGGCTTTTTCTGTTCGAACGAGACGTAGGCAACCTTGGTGCCGTCCGGCGACCACGACGGCGAGATGATCGGCTCGTTCGAGCGCAGCGCCAGCTGTTCGCTTTCGCCGTCGGCGTCGGCCACCATCAACTGGTAGTTGCGGCCGTCCTGCTTGACGTAGGAGATGCGGGTCGAGAACGCGCCGCGGATGCCGGTCAGCTTGAAGAACACGTCGTCGGCGATCTGGTGCGCCGACAGCCGCGTGAACTGGGCCGTGACCGATTTGTCCAGGTTGGAGATCTTGGCCTGCTTGACGGTGTCGAGCAGCTTGTAGCGCACGTCGTAGCGGCCGTCGGCCAGCGCGTCGACGGTGCCGACCACCAGCGCGTCGGCGCCCTTGGCTTTCCAGCCGCTGTAGTCGATGTTGTTGACGTCGTTGATGACGCCGGCGTCGATGATCTTGAAGGCGCCACTGCGTTCCAGGTCGGCCTTGATGATTTCCGAGATTTTCTGCGGCGACACGCCTTCGTTGGCGAAGCCGGCCACGGCGACCGGGATCTGGTTGCTGCCGACGCCGGAAATCTCGATCCGCATCTGGGCCTGCGCGCTGCCCATGGTGGCGGCGATGACCAGGCCGGTGTAGAGCATATTCAGTTTTTTCATATCAGTGCATATCCTTCAGCTTGAAGTCGAGGGTAATTTCGCGCTCTACCGTACCATCTTTTTTCTTCGGGAGTGGTGACGATTTGGCAATCGCGTTTTCAATCGCATTGTCGTAAGCGGTCGAGCCGCTGCCTTTGCTCTTGCGCACGCCGATGATTTCGCCGGTCGGCAGCTGCGTGATCACGTAGCTGGCCGTCAGGCTGTCATCGTCCGAGCCGTAGACCAGATTGCTCTTGATCTTGGCGCGGATGGCGGCGGCGTAACCGCCGTCGACGCGGCCGCCGGTCGATTGCGCGGCGGTGCCGGTCGTGCCCTTGGCGGCCGAGCCAGTGATGCGGCTCATCTCGGCGGCAAAGGCCTTGTCCTTGGCGGCTTTCTCGGCTTTTTCCTTGGCCAGCTTTTCAGCTGCGGCTTTTTTCTTCTCTTTCTCGGCCAGCGCTTTTTCCTTGGCTTCTTCCTCGGCCTTTTCTTTTTCCTCTTTGGCTTTCTGTTCGGCTTTTTCTTGGCTTCCAGCTTGGCCAGCTTCTCGTCCGCCTCTTTCTTCAGGCGCGCCTGTTCCAGCTTCTCAGCTTTTTCTTCTTCCAGCTTTTTCTTCTTGATGCGCTGGAGGGCGATTTCCGGATCTTCCTTCGGCTCTGGCGGCGCCTCGACCTTTGGCGGCGGTGGCGGCGTCTTGACCACTTCCGGCTCGGGCTCCGGTTCCGGGGCGGGCTCGGGCGTGGGCGCCGGCGGCGCCGCTTCCTGCACCTTCATGTCCCAGATTTCGGCCTGGACCTCGACCGGGTCGTTGTTTTGCCAGCTGACGCCGATCCACAGGAACAGCAGCAACACGGCGTGCATGGCCACGGCCAGCAGGCCGGAGCGCAAGCCATTGTGTTGTCGCGGCACCTTGTACGGACCGCCGGCGGTTGCGGGTTTCATGTTCTGCATTTACTTGGTCGACAGGCCCACGCGGGTGATGCCCAGCTTTTTCGCTTCCGAAATCAGTTGGATGACGTCGTCATACTTGCTGTCCTTGTCGCCGGCGATCAGCACCGGGTAGTCCGGATGCTGCTCGTGGATGGCGCGCAGCTTGCGCACCAGCGCGTCGCGGTTGGGCGCGGTTTCCGGCGCGTCCTCGTCCTTGCCCTTGATGCCGATCGACAGCGCGCCGTTCGGCTTGAGCACGATCTGCACGAAGTCGCTCGGCGGCTTGGTGGATTTTTCCGCGCGCGGCAGGTCGACCACGCTCGGGTCGTTGGCCGACGGCATGACCATGAAGATGATCAGCAGCACCAGCATCACGTCGATGTAAGGCACCACGTTGATCTCGGACTTGAGCTTGCGGCCGCGGCCGCCGCGCATGCTGCTGGAGAAGGAAGAGGCCATAGTGATTAACGCGATTGACGTTGCAGGATGTTGGAGAACTCTTCAACAAAGCTCTCGAAGCGGATCGCCAGGCGGTCGACGTCGTACGAAAAACGGTTGTAGGCAACGAAGGCCGGGATCGCCGCGAACAGGCCGATGGCGGTGGCGATCAGCGCTTCCGCGATGCCGGGCGCGACCGCCGCCAGCGTTGCCTGCTGCACGTTGGCCAGGCCGCGGAAGGCGTTCATGATGCCCCACACGGTGCCCAGCAGGCCGATGTACGGCGACACCGAACCGACCGAGGCCAGGAAGGCCAGGTGCGATTCCAGCGCGTCCATTTCGCGCTGGAAGGCGGCGCGCATGGCGCGGCGGGCGCTGTCGAGCACGGCGCCGAGGTCCATGGTTTCGCGGCTGGCGGTGTAGGCCGCCTTCGATTTGATGAACTCGCCCATGCCGGCTTCGAAGATGCGCGCCAGCGGGCCGCTGTTGGCGCGGTCCTTGCCGGCGTTCTGGTACAGCGCGTGCAGGTTGCCGCCGGCCCAGAAGGTCTTTTCAAACTCCACCGTCAGGCGGCGCGCCGACTTGATCGCGAACAGCTTGCTGAAGATATAGGTCCAGCTGGTCAGCGAAATGATGAACAGCAGCGCCATGATCAATTGCACGATCAGGTGCGCATTGGTGATGAGGGACAGGAAAGAAAGGTCTTGGGTGACGTTCATTGTTTATCAGTCGGTTTGGGTGGTGGTACTGGTGGTGCGCATTTTGTCGGCAACGACCGCCGGCACGGCGCGCGGACGCAGGGCGGAATCGACGCAGCCCACTTTGACACGGGCCGTGTTGAGCAACTGTTCGCCGCACCACGCTTCCTGATGGAAAACGATGGAGGCGCGGCCCAGCTTTTCGATGCTAACCGTTAATTTTAATTCATCGTCCAGCTTCGCTGGCGCATGATACTCCGCGCTGACGCTTTTGACGACGAACAGGGTGTCGTGCTGCTCCAGCAGCGTGTGCTGGTTGACATCGAGCGCGCGCAGCCACTCGGTGCGGGCGCGCTCGAAGAATTTGAGATAGTTTGCGTAATAGACGATACCGCCGGCGTCGGTGTCTTCGTAGTAGACCCGGACGTTCCAGATGAAATCTGCTGGCATGTTATTTTGACTGCTTAAATGATTGAGCAACATTCTACGCGATATTGTTGTTTTGGTTGAACTTTATCAACTGGCGCGCAATGGTGCCGAACGATAGTAAAGCGGCTTCCTTGCCGGTTGCCAAGGATTGTAACAATGCCTTACGAAATTATTTCGTGCCCAGCCTCACTAACGTCGTTCCCGCGCAGGCGGGAACCCATAGAGCGCCGACCGGCAAGCGAAGCATGGGTTCCCGCCTGCGCGGGAACGACGGGTCAGGTGCTGCGTTTGATGTTGAGGGCGCCGTAGCCCTGGCAAGTCGGCATCATGTCAATGCGGTTGATGTTGACATGCGGCGGCAGCGTGGCGATCCAGTACGCCGTGTTGGCGATATCCTCGGCGGTCAGCGGCGTGGTGCCCTCGTAGACCTTGGCAGCGGCAGCATCATCCTTCAGGCGCACGTTGGAGAACTCGGTGCCGCCGCACAGCCCCGGCGCCAGGTTGGTGGTGCGCACGCCGGTGCCGACCAGGTCGGCGCGCAGGTTCTGCGTGAACTGGTTGACGAAAGCCTTGGTGGCGCCGTAGACGTTGCCGCCCGGGTAGGGCGTGGAACCGGCGATCGAGCCGATGTTGATGATGGTGCCGCTGCCGCGCTGCACCATGTCGGGCAGAATCGCGCGGGTCATCGCCACCAGCCCGCTGATGTTGGTGGCGATCATCGTGTCCCAGTCTTCCAGCGACGAGGTGTGGGCGGGCGTAACGCCCAGCGCCAGGCCGGCGTTATTAATTAGCACGTCGATGGCGCGCCACTCGGCCGGCAGGCCGTCCAGCGCGGCCTGGATCGAGGCCTTGTCGGTGACGTCCAGCACGATCGGGCGGACCGCGTCGCCCAGTTCGGCGGCCAGCGCCTGCAGACGGTCTTCGCGGCGGCCGCTGATCAGGACCTTGTGGCCGTTGTTGGCAAAGAGGCGGGCCATCGCGGCGCCGAAGCCGGCGCTGGCGCCGGTGATGAAGACGATCATGGTCTGTCCTTGTATCGGTGAAAAGATGGACAAAATTGTAGCCGCAAACGCCGCCAGCGGTTGTCTTGCCTTTACTGCAACTCATTTTCTTGCTCAAATCTGGCGCATCCAATACAATCTGGCTTCCATTACGTCTCACGTAACTGGCGAAAAGCTGGAACCAGCCTTGCGGCCGGTCGGCGAAAGGTGGGCATCCACCGGGAAACGTGAGATTTCAACAGCCGTTCGCCTGGGCAGCCCTCGATGGAAAGCACGAAGAGGCTGCCGGTCCGCTATGGCTTCTCTCTTTCGATCCAACTGCCAGTAACAAGTTACTCATTCGATTGGAGTTTTTTCATGTTCGCAAAAGACCACACCCTCGCCAGCGTTGACCCGGAGCTGTTCGGCGCCATTCAAAACGAAAACACCCGCCAGCACGACCACATCGAGCTGATCGCATCGGAAAACTACACCTCGCCGGCCGTGATGGAAGCGCAAGGCTCGCAGCTGACCAATAAATACGCCGAAGGCTATCCAGGCAAGCGCTACTACGGTGGCTGCGAATATGTCGACGTCGTCGAGCAACTGGCGATCGACCGCGTTAAAAACTGTTCGGCGCCGAAGCCGCCAACGTCCAGCCTAACTCGGGTTCGCAAGCCAACCAGGGTGTGTTCTTCGCCGTGCTGAAACCGGGCGACACCATCATGGGCATGTCGCTGGCCGAAGGCGGCCACCTGACCCACGGCATGCCGCTGAATATGTCCGGCAAATGGTTCAACGTCGTTTCCTACGGCCTGACCGCTGAAGAGGACATCGACTACGCCGCCATGGAAGCGCTGGCCAAGGAACACAAGCCTAAGCTGATCATCGCCGGCGCCTCGGCGTTCTCGAAAAAGATCGACTTCGAGCGCTTTGCCGCCGTCGCCAAAGCGGTGGGTGCGTACTTCATGGTCGACATGGCCCACTACGCCGGCCTGATCGCCGCCGGCCTGTATCCTAACCCGGTGCCGCACGCCGACTTCGTCACCTCGACCACGCACAAATCGCTGCGCGGCCCGCGCGGCGGCATCATCCTGATGAAGGCCGAGCACGAGAAAGCCATCAACTCGGCGATCTTCCCTGGCATCCAGGGCGGCCCGCTGATGCATGTGATCGCCGGCAAGGCCGTGGCCTTCCAGGAAGCGCTGCAGCCGTCGTTCAAAGAGTATCAGCAGCAAGTGGTGAAGAACGCCGACGTGCTGGCCAAAACGCTGATCAAGCGCGGCCTGCGCATCGTGTCGGGCGGCACCGAGTCGCACGTGATGCTGGTGGACCTGCGTCCGAAGAACCTGACCGGCAAGGAAGCCGAGGCGATCCTGGGTTCGGCCCACATCACCACCAACAAGAACGGCATTCCGAATGATCCGCAGAAGCCATTCGTGACCTCGGGCATTCGCCTGGGTTCGCCAGCGATGACCACCCGCGGCTTCAAGGAAGCGGAAGCGGAACAAGTCGGCAACCTGATCGCGGACGTGCTGGATAACCCGCACGACGCCGCTACCATCGAGCGCGTGAAGGCGGCGGTGAAGGTGCTGGCTGACAAGTTCCCTGTCTACGCCAAGTAATATAACCACGCGTCGTGCCCGCGCAGGCGGGGATCCATACTGAGCATGCGTTCTATGGGTTCCCGCCTGCGCGGGAACGACGGCAACTAAAGCGCCACTATGAAATGTCCGTTCTGCCAGCATGAAGAAACCCAGGTTCTCGATACGCGCGTATCCGAGGAGGGGATTCCATTCGCCGGCGCCGGCGCTGCGGCAAGTGCGACAAGCGCTTTACCACCTACGAGCGGATCGAACTGGTGATGCCGTACGTGGTCAAAAAGAACGGCAGCCGTACCGAATACGCTACCGCCAAGCTGCGCGGCAGCCTGGAACTGGCCCTGCGCAAGCGTCCTGTCGCCGCGCCTGCGGTCGATGCGGCCATTGCGTCGATCGAGGAGAAGCTGCTGACCAGCGGCAAGCGCGAAGTCGACACCGGCTACATCGGCGAGCTGGTGATGCAGGAGCTGAAGCGCCTTGACACCGTGGCCTATATCCGCTTCGCCTCCGTCTACAAAAACTTCGAAGACCTGGCCGAGTTCCAGGACGCGATTGCCGAGGTTGGCAAGAAAAGCTAGCGCACTGCTGGCGCACGTTTGATACACATCATATTCTCTGCAATAGCCGCTGCTAATTTCTAAGGCAGTCTCCCCGACTTGCGGAGGTGTGCCATGCGCGCACGCGGCTTTACCCTGCTGGAAATTCTGATCGCGGTGCTGGTGCTGTCTGTCGGCATCATCGGCGGCGTGGGCCTGCAGCTGGGGGCGCTGCGGGCGCGGCATCAATCGCTGTTGCTGTCGCACGCGACGCAGCTGGCCGCCTCGCTTGCCGAGCGCATGCGCGCCAATCCGTCGCAGTCCGCCACTTATCTCACCTTGAATTACGATGCGCTGGCCGAGCCGTCGCCGGCGGCGCCGTCCTCGTTATGCGACGGCAGCGCTTGCGACGCGGCGCAACTGGCGCAGGCGGACATCTACGACGCCAAGGTGCTGGCGCGGCAGCACCTGCCCGCCGGCCGTGTGCTGATTTGCCGCGACGCCGGCTTGTGGAGCGGCGGCAAGCTGAGTTGGGACTGCTCGGGCGGCGTGGCCACACCGCTGGTGGTGAAGGTCGGCTGGCGCGGCAAGCATCCGGACGGCACGCCGCAAACTGATGCGGCCGGCGGCTATCCGCCCGGCGTGGCCATGGCCGTGGGAGCCTGGCCATGAAGCCCGCTGCCTGCGGCGGCTGGGGCGTGGTGGAATTCCTGATCGCCATCGCGCTCGGCTTGCTGATTACTTTGCTGGGCAGCGGCCTGTTGGTGGCGTCCAGCAGCAACTACCGCAATCACAGCGACAACGCCTGGCTGGCCGATGGCGGGCGCTACGCCTTGTCGGTCATCGGGCAGGCGGTGCGGCACGGGGCTTACGTCAACTGGGACAGCGAGGTGGCGGCTGAAGAGCCGGAGACGGCGTCTGTGGCAGGACTCGATGCGGCCAGTATCAGCCGCAATGCCGAAGGCATCAGCGATCCCTTGCCGCCGGTGGCGCATGGCAGCGACGTGCTGGCCTTGCGCTTTGCCGGCGCGGATGACGGCGCCACCATTAATTGCGCTGGCTTCGCCGTGCCGGCCGGCGTGCGCGGCTGGAGCATCTTCTACGTGGCCGCCGATGCTGGCGGCGAGCCTGAGCTGCGCTGCAAGTATCGCGGCGCCGCGGGCTGGGGCGCGGATGCGGTGGTGCGCGGCGTCGAGTCGTTCCAGGTGCTGTATGGCGTCGATACCGATGTGCCGCCAGATGGCGTCCCCAACACCTATGTGAACGCTACAGCGGTGACTGCGGCCGATGCGTGGAAACGCGTGTGCAGCGTCAAGCTGGCGTTGCTGTTGCGCGGCGCGTTCAATTCGCGCGCGGATACGGTGCCGGGCCGCTTCGATCTGTTTGGGCCGGCGTATGCCGATGCGCATCCGGAGGATGTGGGCGTGCGGGTGGCGGAGGCGAGCCTGCCGGCGGCCGAGAAGTTGCGCGCGCGGCGTGTGTTCAGCTTGACGGTGGCGTTGCGCAATCGGGATGGGTGAATCATGGGCCGGCAACGAGGGATTGCGCTATTGGTCAGCCTGATGCTGCTGCTCATGGTGATGCTGCTGGGGGTGTCGGCGGCGCAGTTGGCGCTGCAAGGGGAGAAGGCTGCGCGTGGCGAGCGCGATAGGGATGTCGCGTTCGTCGCGGCGGAAGGGGGCTTGATGGATGCGGAGCGCGACATTGAGGACAGCGGCGATTCGGCGCGGCGCGTGGCGTTCGAGGGCGGCGATGGGTTTGCCGATGGCTGTGCGGGTGGCGGCGTTGGCTTGCGCAAGCGGGCTGCGGCCGGCGAGGCGCCGGTCTGGCAGGCGGTGGATTTGTCCGGCGCGACCGATGGTGGTGCTTGTACCGCAACCCATGGGACTTACACCGGAGCGCTGCTGCCCGCTGGTGAAGGATTCCTGCCGTTCAAGAAACCGCGTTATCTGGTTGAGAGGATGGCGTGCCATCAGCCTGGCGATGATGCTTCAGCAGATGCGGCGCCGAAGTATTGTTATCGTGTGACCGCGATCGGCTTCGGCGCGCGGCAGGAGACGGAGGCGGTTTTGCAGAGTGTGTTCCGCAAGCCGGAAAAGGAGGCACCATGAACGGTTTGATGGAATGCGTAGGGCGGCTGCTGGTCACGCTGCCCACTCTTGTGCCGGCTGGCGCCCTGGCGGCAGACGCGCCCGAGCCAGCGCCCGGATCGGCGCCGCAGCAGACGGTGGTCATCGACAGTTCTGCCGGTGGCTGCGGCCTGTGACGCTGGGACTGCGAATGGACCGGCGCTGCTGGCGCGCACGCCCGCCGCAGTTGAGCTTTACCAGGCGAGCGCGAGTGTTGGCCACTGGGGCGGCCATTTTTCGCGCTACATGGTGTCCGGTGGCGGCGTCACGGCGTCGACGTTGGCTTGGGACGCTGGCGCCATTCTGACCGGCACGTCCGCCAGGCCGCCGACGCCTGCGCCGGCGCAGCGCAAGATTTACACGGCCATCGTCCAGCCCGGCGGCGCGCTGGAAATGGTGCCGTTTGCCTGGCCAGCGCTGTCGCCGTCACAGCAGGCCATGCTCAACCTGGAAGACAACTTCGGTGAGCAGCGACTGGCCTATCTGCGCGGCGAGCGCACGCGCGAAGGCGCACCATTCCGCAAACGCAGCAGCATCCTGGGCGACGCGATCCACAGCACACCGCTGTACGCCGCATTGGATGCCAGGCGGGCGGTCGTCTATCTCGGCGCCAACGACGGTATGCTGCACGCCTTCGACGCCGGCACCGGCATCGAATTATTCGCCTACGTTCCGGACGCACTGATAGCGCATCTGCATCACCTGACCAATCCCGCCTACCGACATCGCGCCTATGTGGATGGCCCCGCCATTTTGGGCGGCAGCAAGAAGAACATTCTCATCTCGGCCATGGGCGGCGGCGCGAAAGGCGTGTTTGCGCTGGATGTGTCCGATCCATACAGCGGTCCCGGTGCGCTATGGGAATTCACCGGCAGCCACGATCCTTTGATGGGCAATGTCATCACCGTCCCGCAGACCGCCCAAGTGCGCGTGAGCAAAGAGATGGTGCGCCGCTTCGCCATCATCGCCAACGGCCTGAATGCCGACGGCGGCGCGCTCTTCCTGCTGGCGCTCGACAAACCAGCCGGCGACGCCTGGCAGCTCGACAGCAACTACCACCGCATCAAGCTCAAGGAGGACGGACTGAGCGCGCCGGTCCTGCTTAATGGCAGTGATGGCCTTCTGCGCTACGCCTATGCGGGCGATCTGCAAGGCAATGTGTGGCGCTTCGATTTCACGGCCGCCGCGCCATGGATGCCCACCAGGTTTTTCACCGCCCGCGACGCCGGCGGCACGCCTCAGCCGATCACCGAGCAGCCATTGCTCGCATATGCCCAAGGTGGCGGCTACATGATTCTGTTCGGCACGGGGCGACTGATTGACATCGCCGACCGCACCAGCAGCGCGCAGCAATCCTACTACGCGCTCATCGACAATCTGCAAGACACCATCAGCGGCCGCGGTCAACTGACGCAGCGCTTCCTCGACGGTGGCGACATGCCGATGGAGCCTGGCAGCAAAGGCTGGTTCATCGATTTCAGCGAGCCAACCGAGCGCAGCATCCAAGCCGGCGTGCTGGCCGACGGCGCGGTGCTGTTCAACACCGTGCTGCCGGGCGCGGACATGTGCGGCCAGACGCGCAGCCGCAGCTATGTCCTGAGCACACTGACCGGCCTGCCCAACGATGGCCGCTTTACCGCGCTGCTGCCTGACAATGGCGCGATCGTTGGCGCCATGTTGCCCGGCTATGCGCCGACGCCGTGGTTGTTGCCGCAGTCGGTCAGCCTTGGGCCGCGCGACGCGCAGGGCAGGATCAGGCAGGAAAAGCACGCAGTTGTGGTGCAAGCCGGCGGACAGGGGCAGGTGGTCGCCACCGGCAGCATGAAGGCGACGCTTGCCGCCGGCAGGCTCAGTTGGCGAGAAATCGCCAACTGGCGCGAACTGCACGAGGCCGCAAAATGAAACGCGCTGGATTCAGCCTGGTCGAGCTGGCCGTGGTGCTGATTATCCTGGCGCTGGCGGCAACGCAAGCGATGCCGGCTTACCAGCAGCACGTGATCCGCACTCGCCGCAACGAGGGACAAGCGGCCCTGATGCGGCTGATGATGCAGCAGGAGCGCTTTCACACGCAATATAACCGCTACATCGCCTTCTCCGCCAATGCGATTGAGCCGGAAGCGCAGCATTTCCGCTGGTGGAGCGGCGCCAATCCGAAGTCCAGCGCGTACGAGGTGGAGGGCAAGGCGTGCGAGGATGAGCCGATAGCATTGTGTATTCAGATCGTCGCCAAGCCGGGTACGGAACTGGTGGACAAGCGCTTCCGCGATGAGAGTTGCGGCACGCTCACGCTGACCAGTACCGGCCTGCGCCTGGCCGCCGGCCCGGCGACAGGGTGCTGGCCATGAACCCGCGCCCGATTATCGCCACACCGCCAGCCGCCGCGGCGCGGCCAGCCACCGGCGCGCCGCTCGCAGGCGCTCCTGCTACGCCGGCCGCAGCATCACGCGCGCAGCGCGCCGGATTCACCGCCGTGCCGGGCAGGGCGCTTGCGGGGCGGACCGGGGCGGCCATTGCGCTGGTCGCTGGACTCACGCTGATCGAACTGCTGGTTGTGGTGGTGCTCGCATTGGTATTGCTGGGGGCCGCCGCGCCATCTTTCACTGACGCTTTGCAGCGCATGCGGTTGCAGGCGGCGGTCAACGATCTGCAAGCCGGCATTGACCTGACGCGGTCGCAAGCCATTGCCCGCGGCGGCAAAGTGCTGATGGCGCCACTGGAAGCAAGCGGCGTCAACTGGCAAAGTGGCTGGGCCATCTTTATCGACCATAACGGCAACCGTCGGCCAGACGCCGGCGAACCGCTGCTGTATCGCCATGACCCGCTGCGCAACGACATCAGCATCACTTCCAAATTCACCTCCGGCAACGCGCCAAGCTATATCGCCTACAACGCCGCCGGCCGCACGTGCAGCGCCGCCAGCAGCCTGACCGCGCGCTGGGGCGCGCTGTCGCTCAAACAAGGCGAGCACGCGCGCAAGATCATCATCAATATGCTGGGCCGTGTGCGCGTCTGCGATCCCGGCCCCGACGGCGAGGGTTGCTCCGGCGCAGCCGAGTGAACTAAGCTTTATAATGGCGCGAAATTAATTCGGCAGGAATATTGTGGAAATCAGCAACGATCTGGAAGGCATGGCACTGGCGCTGGAATGGGCGGCCAAGGGCTTGTACACCACGGCGCCAAACCCGCACATCGGCTGCGTGATCGTGCGCGATGGCGTGGTCATCGGCGCTGGCGTCACCCAACAGGCCGGCAGCGACCACGCCGAAATCCAGGCGCTGAAGGACGCGCAGGCACGCGGCCACGACGTGCGCGGCGCCACTGCCTACGTTACGCTGGAGCCGTGCAACCACCACGGCCGCACGCCGCCGTGCTCGGACGCGCTCGTGCGCGCCGGCCTCGGCCGCGTGGTCGCCGCGATGGAAGATCCGAATCCGCTGGTGGCGGGGCAGGGCCTGGCCAAGCTGGCCGCCAACGGCATCGACACCAGCGTCGGCCTGTTGGCCGGGCAAGCTTATGAATTGAATATCGGCTTCTTTTCGCGCATGACGCGCGGCCTGCCATGGGTGCGCATGAAGACCGCTGCCAGCCTGGACGGCATGACCGCGCTGCACAACGGCGTCAGCCAGTGGATCACCGGGCCGGCGGCGCGCGCCGACGGCCATCACTGGCGCGCACGCGCGTGCGCCATCCTGACCGGCATCGGCACCGTCAAGGCCGACGACCCGCAACTGAACGTGCGCGCCGTCGAGACGCCGCGCCAGCCGCGCCGCATCGTGGTCGACAGCAAGCTTGAAATTGACCTGTCCGCCAAGATATTGGCGGGAGGCGGCACCTGGATCGCCGCCGCCGTTGCCGATCCGGACAAGGAAGCGGCGCTGGCCGCCGCCGGCCACGAGGTCCTGATGCTGCCGAACGCTTCCGGCAAGGTGGACTTGCCGGAGCTGATGCGCGAGCTGGGCCGCCGCCAGATCAACGAGTTGCACGTCGAGGCCGGAGGCAAGCTGAACGGCTCGCTGATCCGCGCGGGCTGCGTCGACGAACTGCTGGTCTACCTGGCGCCGGCGCTGATCGGCGACGCGCAAGGCATGTTTGCGCTGCCTGCGTTGAGCGACCTGAAGGACAAGAAACTGTTGAAATTTCACGAGGTAAAGCAGATCGGCGACGATCTGCGGCTCCTTGCCCGATTTACTCATTAGGAAAAATTATGTTTACTGGTATCGTCGCCGCTGTCGGCAAAATTGAATCGGTGAAGCCGCTCGAAGGCGGCTCGTTTGCGGGCGTGCGCCTGGACATCAATGCCGGCGGCCTGCCGCTGGCCGACGTCAACCTCGGCGACTCGATCGCCATCAACGGCGCCTGCATGACAGTGATCGACAAGGACGCCAGCAATTTCCGCGTCGACGTCTCGCGCGAGAGCCTGAACAAGACCGTCGGCCTCGACACGCTGACCGAGGTCAACCTGGAAAAGGCGCTGACGCTGAACGAGCGCCTCGGCGGCCACCTGGTGTCCGGCCACGTGGACGGCCTGGGCGTGGTGCGCAAGTTCGAGCCGGTGGGCGAGTCGTGGGAGCTGGTGGTCGAGGCGCCGCACGAGCTGGCCAAATTCCTGGCGTACAAGGGCTCGATCGTGGTCAACGGCGTGTCGCTGACGGTCAACCGCGTCACCGACATCGGCGCCGGCGCCGACCTGGTGTGCCAGTTCTCTATCAACTTGATTCCGCACACGATCGCCGTTACCACGCTGAAGCATCTGGCCGTGGGCGCCAAGGTCAACCTGGAAATCGACCTGATCGCCCGCTACGTCGAGCGCATGGTGTCGGTCGGCGCGGCCGCCAAGTAATCAGCGGCCGGGCGGCGGCGACAGGCTGCGCAGGTAGGCGATCAGCGCAGCGCGCTCGGCCTTGCTGCGCACGCGGTAGTCCATGTTCTGGCCGGGGATGAATTGTTCAGGATCGCTCAGCCAGCGGTCGAGCGCCTCGGCGTCCCATTGCACATCGGCCTTGCGCAGCGCGCGCGAGTAGTCGTAGCCCTTGATGCTGCCGGCGCGGCGGCCGAACACGCCGCGATGGCGCGGGCCGGTCTCTTCGGTGTCGAGCGCGTGGCATTCCGTGCAACGTTGCTGCCAGATGCGCTGTCCCTGGGCGATTTGCCGGCTGACTTGCGCTTGCGCCGTCCCCGCCAGGAACAGGATGGCCAACGCTGCCGCAGCTGCCTGAGCGAACATGGAACTCCCCGAAGGATGAGATTGTTTGCAAGATTATCACGCGGCAGCGTTAAAAATCTGTCGTTTGGCGGATAAAAGCGGCGTTTTGCGGTGGGGATGGCGTAAATCCTTTAAAATAGCGGGTTAATGAAATACGCTTGCTCTGTCTTGAAGGATTAAAAATGTCAATTTCCAGCACCGAAGAAATCGTCGCCGAATTGCGCGCTGGCCGCATGGTGATCCTGGTCGATGAAGAAGACCGGGAAAACGAAGGCGATCTGGTGCTCGCGGCCGACTTCGTCACGCCGGAAGCCATCAACTTCATGGTCAAATACGCGCGCGGCCTGGTGTGCCTGACGCTGACCGAGGAACGCTGCAACCAGCTTGAGCTGTCGATGATGTCGTCGAAAAACGGCACCGCCTTCGGCACCAACTTCACCGTCTCGATCGAGGCGGCCGAGGGCGTGACCACCGGCATCTCGGCGGCCGACCGCGCCAAGACCATTCAGGTGGCCGTGGCCAAGGACGCGCAGCCGTCGGACATCGTCCAGCCGGGCCACATCTTCCCGCTGAAGGCGCAAAAGGGCGGCGTGCTGATGCGCGCGGGCCACACCGAGGCCGGCTGCGACCTGACCGCCATGGCCGGCCTGACGCCGGCGTCGGTGATCTGCGAGATCATGAAGGACGACGGCACCATGGCGCGCCTGCCGGACCTGCTGGAGTTCGCCAAGGAACACAATCTGAAGATCGGCACCATCGCCGACCTGATCCACTATCGCAGCCGGCACGAGTCGCTGGTGGAGAAGGCCGGCGAGCGTACGCTGAAGACCGCCCATGGCGACTTCCGCATGATCGCCTACCGCGACAAGCCGAGCGGTTCGGCCCACCTGGCGCTGGTGCACGGCGAAATCCAGAAAGGCAAGGAAACGCTGGTGCGCGTGCACCAGCCGGTATCGATCCTGGACGTGCTGGAATCGGAAGCGACCACCCACTCGTGGAACCTGTCGTCGTCGATGGCCGCCATCAAGGCCGCCGACAGTGGCGTCATCGTGCTGCTGAACTGCGAGGAAACCGCCGAGCAGTTCTTCACCCAGTTCGAGGCGCTGTGCAATCCGGTCGACGCCAAGCCGAAGGGCCGCGCCGCCAGCATGGACCTGCGCAGCTACGGTATCGGCGCGCAGATCCTGCGTGAAGTCGGCGTATGCAAGATGCAGCTGCTGGCCAGCCCGCGCAAGATGCCGTCGATGACCGGCTTCAATCTGGAAGTGACCGGCTACGTCGCCAAACCTAACTAATTAACCAACATATAAGAGGCCATCATGACCGTAGGAAGCTACGAAACCAATCTGAACGGCGAAGACCTGCGCATTGGCGTGGTACAAGCCCGTTTTAACGAAGATGTCTGCCACGGCCTGCTGTCGGCCTGCCTGGCCGAGCTCAAGCACCTGGGCGTGGCGGACGAGGACATCCTGCACGTGACCGTGCCGGGCGCGCTGGAAGTGCCGCTGGTGCTGCAAAAAATGGCCGAGTCGCAGCAGTTCGACGCGCTGATCGCGCTGGGCGCGGTGATACGCGGCGAGACTTACCACTTCGAGCTGGTGTCGAACGAGTCGGGCGCGGGCATCACCCGTATCGGCCTGGACTACGGCATCCCGATCGCCAACGCCATCCTGACCACCGAGAACGACGAGCAGGCCGAAGTGCGCATGGCCGTCAAAGGCGCCGACGCCGCGCGCGTGGCCGTCGAGATGGCCAACCTGACCATCGCCCTGGAAGAGCTGAACCAGGATCAGGGCGACGACGAGTAAACACAAGAAGGTAATAAGATGACTGATAAGACTACCCACGCCAACCCGAGCAAGAACCGCACGCCGCGCCACCGCGCGCGCGAGTTCGCGCTGCAGGGCTTGTACCAGTGGCTGCTGAACAATGAGTCCGCGTCGACGGTGGTGAACCATATCCGCGGCGCCCACGGTTTCGACAAGGCCGACGCCGAGCACTTCACGGTGCTGCTGAATGGCGCCATCGGTTCGTCGGTCGAGCTGCGCGAGATGTTCGCGCCGCTGGTCGATCGCGGCATCAACGAACTGTCGCCGATCGAGCACGCAGTGCTGCTGATCGGTGCTTACGAGCTGAAGAACAACCAGGAAATCCCTTACCGCGTTGTCATCAACGAGGCGGTAGAGCTGACCAAGTCGTTCGGCGGCATCGACGGCCACAAATACGTCAATGGCGTGCTGGACAAGCTGGCAGCCCAGCTGCGTCCGGAAGAAGTAGCGGCCGACAAGAAGCGCTGAGCGCTGGCCGGTATTATCAAAAGCCACCCACGGTAGCGTGCGGTGGCTTTTTTATTTCCCGGTTGACCAGGGCGGGCCGGCCGTACAGAATTGCTTTTTGCTTATCTGGAGCGGCATCATCGACTTGCATAGCCCGGGCTGGCGGCGGCGTGGATGGCTGGTGGTTATCGCCAGCGCGCACGTGCTGGGATTTCTGTTCTGGAAGGCGCCGGCGTTGCCTGTGATGGATGCCGTGCGGCCGCATGCGGCGATCACCTATATTCTGACGCCGTTCAAACCGGCCCCGCCGATCGCAGCGCCGCCGCCTGCGCTGACCCGGCCGTCGGCGCCGCCGTCACGCATGCGGCCGGCGCCAGTGCCAGCGCCGGCGTCTGCCTCCGTCGCGCCGACGCCGCAGGCGATCACCATGCCGGCCGTGCCGGCCGCTGCGCCATCGTCGGAACCAGCGGCGACGGCCGAGACGGCGCCGACCTTGCCGTCCGATCCCTTTGCCGCGGCCAAGCCGCAGGATGACCTCAGGCAGCGCGCCATCAAGAGCGCGGCCGCCGCCGATAAAGCGGCGTTGAAGGAATCGTTTACACAGCGCGACCGCAAGCTGGTCAACGACGACACCGCGCTGGGCATGGCCATCGCCAAGGCCTATCGAGGCGGTGGCACGCGCCAGGTGGAAATCGTCGCGGCAGACGGCAGCCGCATCACCAAATTCATCCTGCCGGGCGGGGCAGAGGTGTGTTATCGCTCGGCCTCCAACAACTTCAGCGGCGGACGCGATCCATTCCGCGACAGCGGCAAAATCGTCGCCAGCTCCTGTCCCTGAATCACACCGGTTTGAACTGGATCAACACGACAGGCTGCGGCGCGGTCGTAGACTGGGCGAATGCCCGCCGCCCGTTACGATCTACCCTGGAAAGCCGCGCTGACGCACGCCTTCAGCGACTTCATGGCCTTCTTCTTTCCCAGTCTTTCTCGCGAGATCGACTGGTCGAAGCGGCCGCGCTTCCGCGACAAGGAGTTGGCAGGCATCAGCTTCGGCGCCGTCACCGACAGCATGGTGGTGGACAAACTGGTGGAGGTCTGCCTGCTCGACGGCAGCGTGCATTGGGTGCTGATACACATTGAGGTACAAACGCAGCGTGATACCTCACTGCCGCGCCGGATACTCGACTACAACTACCGAATCTTCAAACACTATGAGCAGCCGGTAGCGAGCCTGGTGCTTCTGGCAGATGAAGATCCCGGCTGGCGTCCGCATGCATTTCATCATTGCCTGTTAGGGACGGTGATGGGGATCTCCTTTGCCACCGCCAAGCTGCTGGACTACGCTGATTGTATTGATGGCCTGCGAGCGTCGCATAACCCGTTCGCGTTAGTGGCGCTCGCTCATTTGTGCACGCAGCGTGCGCGCCATGATGCGGATCAACTGTACGACGCCAAGTGGCAGCTCACCAAGCTGCTGTTTCAGCATGGATGGCGCAAGGCGCGCATAATCGAAATGTTCAAAGTGATCAACTGGATGATGGTGCTGCCGGCTACGTTACAGGATCATTATTGGCAGTCTGTTCTCAAGTTGGAGAAGGAGCACAAGATGGAATGGATCACCCCATTGGAGCAAATGTTTCTCGATAAAGGAATGCAGAAGGGCCTGAAGCAAGGCTTGAAGCAGGGCCTGGAACAAGGGATTGAGCGGGGGCTGGAACGCGGCCGCCGGGAAGGCGCATTGGCGCTGTTGGAGCGACAGCTCACGCGTTGCTTCGGGCCGCTGCCGAAAACCGCACGCAGCAAGCTGGCGAAAGCCAACCTGGCGCAACTGGAAACGTGGAGCGACGCCTTGCCGGATGCCACATCGCTGAGAGACGTGCTCAAATAAAAAAGCCGCCTGACCAAGGCGGCTTTTTGCAGAGCGGGACGCGGATCAGAGACCGGCGATCTGCGTATCCGTCACCGATTTCTCGGCGGCGGCCACAGGCGCCGCTGGCTTAGGCTGGGCCGCTGCCATCACCGGAGTGATGGTAGGCACTTTCTTGCCTGCCGACACCTGCTTCAGGCGGCTGTACTCAGCCAGTACACGCGCACCGTAGCCATCGTCATGGGCGAAGGCGGCAGCTCCGACGTAGCTCTTCAGGCCGGCTTCGACCGAACCGCCACGCGTCACGTAATCTTTCAGGATCAGCGAGCCGACGCGAATATTGGCTACCGGGTTCAGCGCTGCTTGCAGGCCGCCCATTTCCTGGAATTTCTCATGGTGCACCTTGGACATGACCTGCATCAGGCCCTGCGCGCCCATCGGGCTCTCGGCGAACGGGTTCAGGCCCGATTCAATCGCCATCACGGCCAGGATCAGCAGCGGATCGAGCTTGATCTCGCGTGCCGTCAGGTAAGCGGTAGACACCAGCATATTGGTGGCGTCGCCCGCCACGCGGTAACGTTTGGACAGCCAGCTGGTTACCCACTTCTGCTGTTTTTCGGAGCCCAGCAGGGCCTTGTCCTCGACCGACAGCGATTCGGTGCTGACGCTGGCCGTGGCGGCGGCTGGCGCCTCCATCAGGGCCGACAGCGGCGGCGCCGTCACCGCCGGGATTTCCGGCGCCGGAGCAGGGTTCAGGCTGTCGCTGAGAGCCTTGGCCAGGTCCGGACGGACAAACAGTACTGCCATTACTACCAAAGCGGTCACACCGACGATGGTGAGGGTGTGCTGGGCGGTGGTCAACACGCCCTTTGCCGAAATGCGCGTCGTGGAGAACCACGCGGCTGGCTGGCGAGCCATGAGACGGGCAAACGTAGTTGCGCCGGTGAAGCTATTAATCATAAAGTTCCCCTGAAATGTCCGTAAAAGCGAGTCCCCGCCAGCGTCAGACGCAGCTAAACCGGGTGGTGCTAATGCCGTGCATCAGAAATATTCGTTCGTCGCCGCTGTAGGAAGCGTGCGATGGAACGCCATCATTGCTTGCTTGTTGCTGATCTCTCCAGGTGGAGTCAACCAGAATGCAATACAACTACTTTCGGGGAGGAAGGCAGACGCCTTTTGAAAACACTCCTTAAAATGTCATGTGGAGCCCCGACTCCGTGAATGAATGAGCGACAACTTTTATAGTTCGCATGAGGTCCTGGGACCTGTCCTCTTCAAGTAGGGTGGATTCTAGAAGCTGTTTTATATCAAGTCAATACTAACGCGAACCGTCTTTATAACTTTTAAATCTAGAATTTCGCCTTGTGTTCGGTGGAAAACCAATAAAATCAACCACTTGACCTGTATTTTTAAACAGTACGCTTTAATGTAAGAAAATATTAAAAACCGATGAAATATTCCGATCTGCGAGATTTTATTTCTCAACTGCAAGGAATGGGTGAACTTAAGCCCATTTTGGCCCCCGTTTCGCCGCATTTAGAGATGACCGAGGTATGCGACCGTACCTTGCGCGCTGGCGGACCCGCGCTGCTGTTCCAGCATCCGACCGGGCACAGCATGCCGGTGCTGGCCAATCTGTTCGGCACGCCGCGGCGCGTGGCGCTGGGCATGGGCGCCAGCGACGTCGGCGAACTGCGCAAGATCGGCCACGTGCTGTCGCGCCTGAAAGAGCCGGAGCCGCCGAAGGATTTCAAGGACCTGATGGGCCTGGGCTCGCTGGTGAAGGCCGTGTGGGACATGGCGCCGAAGGAATTGCGCGGCGCGCCATGCCAGGAAATCGTCTGGGAAGGCAACGATGTCGATTTGGCGAAATTGCCGATCCAGCACTGCTGGCCGGGCGACGTCGCGCCGCTGATTACCTGGGGCCTGGTGGTAACCAAGGGACCCAATAAAAAGCGCCAGAATCTGGGCATCTACCGCCAGCAGGTGCTGGGGCCGAACAAGGTCATCATGCGCTGGCTGGCGCACCGCGGCGGCGCGCTGGATTTCCGCGAGCACGCCATCCAGAGCAAGGGCAAGCCGTATCCGGTGTGCGTGGTGCTGGGCGCCGATCCCGCTACTATATTAGGCGCGGTGACGCCGGTGCCGGACAGCCTGTCGGAATACCAGTTCGCCGGCCTGCTGCGCGGCGGCCGCACCGAGCTGGTCAAGGCCATCGGCAGCGAGCTGCGCGTGCCGGCGTCGGCCGAGATCGTACTGGAAGGGCATATCTATCCGGACCAGCATCACCCGTCCGGCTACGAGCACGCGCTGGAAGGGCCGTACGGCGACCACACCGGCTACTATAACGAGCAGGACTGGTTCCCGGTGTTTACTATCGACCGCATCACCATGCGCCGCGACCCGATCTATCACTCGACTTATACCGGCAAACCGCCGGATGAGCCGGCCGTGCTGGGGCTGGCGCTGAACGAGGTCTTCATTCCGCTGCTGCAAAAGCAGTTCTCCGAGATCACCGATTTCCACCTGCCCGCCGAGGGTGCAGCTACCGCATGGCGGTGGTGCAGATTAAGAAGCAGTATGCCGGCCACGCCAAGCGCGTGATGTTCGGCGTCTGGAGCTTCCTGCGCCAGTTCATGTACACCAAGTTCATCGTGGTGGTGGACGAGGACGTCAACATCCGCGACTGGAACGAGGTGATCTGGGCAATCACCACCCGCGTCGATCCGACCCGCGACACCACGCTGGTCGACAACACGCCGATCGATTACCTCGACTTCGCCTCGCCGGTCAGCGGCTTGGGCAGCAAAATGGGCATCGACGCCACCAATAAATGGCCGGGCGAAACCAGCCGCGAGTGGGGCACGGTGATTACCATGTCGCCCGAGGTGAAAACACGTGTCGACCAGATTTGGCAGGAACTGGGGCTGTAAGGTATAATGATGTCTGGCGGGCCCCTGCGCATTGTGGCATGGTCAACCTGGTCAGGTCGGGAACGAAGCAGCCACAGCCGTTCACCATAAGTGCCGCAGATCAGGCTCGCCTCCTTATTCAGAAAAAGCCACGTGCGCTGAGCCGCTACGTGGCTTTTTTCATTTCTACTCAATCCGAGCCCGACTTGTTACAATGGCCGCTTTGGCACTCCGCTATACGGTAAAATCCCAGCATGTCCTATCAAGTCCTCGCCCGTAAATACCGCCCGAAGAACTTCGAAACGCTCGTCGGCCAGGAGCACGTGGTTCGCGCGCTGACACATGCCTTGCATAGCGGCCGGCTGCACCACGCCTATCTGTTTACCGGCACGCGCGGCGTCGGCAAGACCACCTTGTCGCGCATTCTGGCCAAGTCGCTCAACTGCGTCGGTGCCGACGGCACTGGCGGCATCACGGCGACGCCGTGTGGCGTCTGCGAGGCGTGCACGGCCATCGATAGCGGGCGCTTTGTCGATTACATCGAGATGGATGCGGCCTCCAACCGCGGCGTCGACGAGATGGCGCAACTGCTGGAGCAGGCGGTGTATGCGCCGAGCAATGCGCGCTTCAAGGTCTATATGATCGACGAGGTGCACATGCTGACCAACCACGCCTTCAACGCGATGCTGAAGACGCTGGAGGAGCCGCCGGAGCACGTCAAATTTATTCTGGCGACCACCGATCCGCAGAAGATTCCGGTGACGGTGCTGTCGCGCTGCCTGCAATTCAACCTGAAACAGATGCCGCCGGGCCATATCATCGGCCACCTGGAAAATATTCTGGGGCAGGAGGGCATTAGCTTTGAACATCCGGCGCTGCGTCTGCTGGCGACCGGCGCCCACGGTTCGATGCGCGACGCCTTATCGCTGACCGACCAGGCGATCGCCTACGCGGCCGGCGCGGTGACGCTGGATGCGGTGCAGGGCATGCTGGGTGCGCTCGACCAGTCGTATCTGATTCGCCTGCTCGACGCGCTGGCGGCGCAGGATGGCGCCGACCTGCTGGCCGTGGCCGATGAGATGGCCACGCGCAGCCTGTCGTACAACGGCGCTTTGCAGGATCTGGGTACGTTGCTGCACCGGATCGCGCTGGCGCAGACGGTGCCGGCGGCGCTGCCGGAGGATTTGCCGGAATATGCGGACATCGTGCGTCTGGCCGGCTTGTTCGATGCGGAAGAGGTGCAGCTCTATTATCAGATCGCTGTGCATGGCCGCAATGAGCTGGGACTCGCGCCGGATGAGTATGCCGGCTTCTCGATGACCTTGTTACGGATGTTGGCCTTTCGCCCCGGCGTAGGCGGGGCGGAGGGACAACCAGCGGCGGCGCCGGCGGTGTCGCGCCAGGCGGCGATGGCCTCGGCCCGCGCTGCTGCCGGGGCGACGCCGGCGCGCGCGGCGGCCAATGTGCAGGCAAGCCATGCCAGCGTGGTGCCGCCATCCGTGATTGCCGGCGCTGCCGCGATGGCGCGCAACGAGGCTGCGGCCGCCAGCGCCGCGCAAGCGCGCCCGGCTATGCAATCGGCGGCCGCGCCAAACGCCGCACCGTCAGTCGCCGCGTCGACTGCGCAAGCGCCGGCTGCTGTCGCGCCGGCCACGCAAGCCTCGGCCGCAACCGCGCCGAGCGCACAGACACAGGCTGTCGTCGCGCCGAGCGCGCAGACACCGGTTGCCGTCGCACCGGGCGCGGCGTCAGCGGCGCCAATGACGCCGCCAGCACCACCGGCCGCCGCGCCGGCGCCGGCAACTGCGGCGCCGATCAGTACCGCGCGTGCCGCCATCAATGCTGCGCTGGAAGCTGCACGCGCCGCATCCCGCCCGGGCGGGACGCGTCCAGCAAGCGCTGGCGCCACGCCACCGGCTGCCGCGCCCGCAGTAGCGCCGGCTGGCGCCCCATCAGCATCGTCGTCGGGCGCATCATCGGTATCGCAGCAGGGGACACCATCGGCATCGTCGTCGGGCTTACCATCGGCATCCGCGCAGGGAACGCCATCGGCAGCGCGGCCGGGCGCTCCGTCCGCATCGTCCTCGGCTGCACCGTCCGGCTTCGGCGGCGCACCGGGCGGCCCGGCAGCCGCTGTTATGCCGGCGCAGGCTGGCGCCTATACGCCGCCAACGGCCACCGCGGCGGCCGCGCCCAATGCGCAGATGAACGCCGCGCCCGCTCGTCCGGCGCCGTGGGAAGACATGCCGCCAGCCGCAGACGGCGGCGCCGCCGTGCTGGAAGCGCCGGTGCGCGTCGCGCCGCAGCAAGCCGCGCAACAGATCGCGCCGCAGGCCAGGCAGCAGCAAGCCAAGCCGCAACAAGCCGTTGATGAAGACGACCTGCCGCCTTGGGTCACCGAATTTTCCGACGACAGCGCGGTCGCTGCGCCGTCGTCGCATCCATACGCGCCGGCGCCATCGACCGCCCCGGCGGCTTATGGCGGCCAAACGTCCTATGGCGCCCCGACGCCGCACGGCGGCCATGGCGATGACCCCCACGCCATCGCTATGCCGGCCCGCGCTGCGCCAGCGCCGGCCAAGGCGCCATATGCCTACGTCATCACCCCGGTGCAGGAACTGAACTGGGACGGCAACTGGCCTGCCGTCGCCGCCGCGCTGCCATTGCGCGGCACGGCCCAGCAACTGGCGATGCAGGCCGAGATGGTCCGCTGCGGCATCGAAGGCAACGCCGCCGTGTTCACGCTGCGCGTGCCGATCGAAACCTGGCGCACCCCCGGCAACATCGAAAAACTGACCGCCGCGCTGAGCGAACGCTTCGGCCGCCCGGTGCGCGTCGACAGCGAACTGGGCGCCGTCTGGTACACCGCCAGCGCCGAGGCGCAGGCCTACCGCGAGGCCTGCCAGCGCGCCGCCGAAGACACCATCGCCAACGATCCTTTCGTGAACAGCATGATCCGCGAACTGGACGCCTGGGTCGTCCCCGGCTCCATCGTGCCGCCGCCATCCAGCGCGGCAGCGGCTGCCTGATTGCTTCTTTAACTTATAAACGGAGAACTCCATCATGATGAAAAACCAACTGGCCGGCCTGATGAAACAAGCCCAGGCAATGCAGGACAATATGAAAAAGGCCCAGGAATCGCTGGCGCTGATCGAAGTCGAAGGCCAGTCGGGCGCCGGTCTGGTCAAAGTGACCATGACCTGCAAGAACGACGTCAAGCGCGTGCAGATCGACCCGTCGCTGCTGGCCGACGACAAGGACATGCTGGAAGACCTGGTGGCCGCCGCCTTCAACGACGCCGTGCGCAAGGCCGAAGCCACCGCCGCCGAAAAAATGGGTGGCCTGACCTCCGGCCTGAACCTGCCGGCCGGCTTCAAGATGCCTTTCTAAGGAACCATGTCCAAGTCGCTGGAATTCCTGACGGAGGCGTTGCGCCGGTTGCCCGGCGTCGGGCCAAAGTCGGCGCAGCGCATGGCGTTCCACCTGCTGCAGCATGACCGTGAAGGCGCGGACATGCTGTCGCGCGCACTGCACCAGGCGGTCAGCGCCGTGCACCACTGCGCGCTGTGCAACACCTTCACCGAAGAAGACGTCTGCGATATGTGCAGCGACGAGCAGCGCGACCGCCGCCTGCTGTGCGTGGTCGAAACGCCCGCCGATCAGCTGATGATCGAGCAGACGCTGACCTACAAGGGCCTGTACTTCGTGCTGATGGGCCGGCTGTCGCCGCTGGACGGCATCGGCCCGAAAGACATCCATCTCGAAAAACTGGTGGCGCGCGCCGCCAGCGGCCTGGTCACCGAAGTGGTGCTGGCCACCAATTTCACCAACGAAGGCGAAGCCACCGCCCACTACATCAGCGAGATGCTGAAGGCGCGCGGCCTCAAGGTCAGCCGCCTGGCGCGCGGCGTGCCGGTCGGCGGCGAACTCGAATACGTGGACGCCGGCACCATCGCCCGCGCCATGCTGGATCGAAGGGCAACATGAGCGCCAAAAACACTGCCGGCCCGTTGCAGGGCATCAAGGTACTCGAACTGGGCACGCTGATCGCGGGCCCTTTTTGCGCGCGCATGCTGGCCGAGTTCGGCGCGGAAGTGATCAAGGTGGAAGCGCCCGATGGCGGCGACCCGATCCGCAAATGGCGGGTGCTGAAGGACGGCACCTCGCTGTGGTGGTCGGTTCAGTCGCGCAATAAAAAATCGCTGACGCTGAACATGAAGCATGCGCAGGGCCGCGAGATCGCGCGCAAGCTGGCGCTGGAAGCCGACATCATCATCGAGAACTACCGCCCCGGCGTATTGGAGAAGTGGGAGCTGGGCTACGAACAGTTGAAGGCCATCGATCCATCGACCATCATGGTGCGCCTGTCCGGCTTCGGCCAGACCGGGCCGATGAAGGATCTGCCGGGCTTCGGTGCCATCGGCGAATCGATGGGCGGCCTGCGCTATGTTTCCGGCCACGCCGACCGGCCGCCGGTGCGCGTGGGCGTGTCGATCGGCGATTCGGTGGCGGCGCTGCACGGTGTAATCGGCGCCATGATGGCGCTGCGCCACCGCGACGCCACCGGCGGCAAGCGCAAGGGCGAGGGCCAGATGGTCGACGTGGCCTTGTACGAATCGGTGTTCAATCTGATGGAATCGCTGGTGCCGGAGTTCGACCACGCCGGCGTGGTGCGCGAACGCACCGGCGGCTCGCTGCCGGGCATCGTGCCGTCCAATACCTATACCACCAGCGACGGCGAGAACATCGTCATCGCCGGCAATGGCGACGCCATCTTCAAGCGGCTGGTGCTGGCGATGGGGCGCATCGACCTGGCCGGCAACCCGGAGCTGGAGCGCAACGACGGCCGCGTCAGGCACACGCAGATGATCGACGACGCCATCCAGGCCTGGTGCGCCACGCACACCATCGACAGTGCGCTGGCGGTGCTGAAGGCGGCCGATGTCCCGGCCGGCAAAATCTATTCGGTGCGCGATATGATGAGCGACCCGCAATTCTTGGCCCGCGAGATGTTCGAGCAGCACCAGTTCGCCGACGGCACGCCGGTCAAGCTGCCGGCGATTTCGCCGAAGCTTTCGGCCACGCCGGGCCGCACCAAGTGGCTGGGGCCGACGCTGGGCCAGCACAACGACGAAGTGCTGCAAGCGCTCGGCTACAGCGCCGAGGCCATCGCCGCCATGAGGCAGCAAGGCGTCTTGTAAGCGGCCTGGATGAGGCTGTAGTCCCGCGCCCGGGCATGGCATGTTCAGCAAACCCGCATCGCCGACGCTCGTCAGGTCATCGCCAGCGCGCCCTGGTTGCTGAGCATGTGCGGGATGGCGTCGGGCGGGGAGGGATGGCCGAGGTAGTAGCCCTGGACCATGTCGCAGCCGTATTGCTCCAGCAGGTCGAACTGGGCGTCGGTTTCCACGCCCTCGGCCACCACCGCCATCTTCAGCCCGTGCGCCATGGCGATGATGGCGCGGGTGATGGCGGCGTTCTCCGAATCGAGCGGCAGGCCGCTGATGAAGCTCTTGTCGATCTTCAGCGCGCGCACCTCGAAGCGCTTGAGGTAGTTCATTGACGAGTAGCCGGTGCCGAAGTCGTCGATCGACAGGTAGACGCCGATGCCGCGCAGCTGCTCCAGCGTAACCAGCGTGGCGCGGGCGTCGTCCATCAGCGTGCCCTCGGTCAGTTCCAGTTCCAGCAGCTCAGGCGGCAGGCCGGTGTCGGTCAGCGCCGACAGCACCATCTGCGCCAGATGCTCGTCCTTGAACTGCTTGGCGGACAGGTTCACCGCCACCCGCACCGGCCGCTTGCCGGGCGTCTGCCACGCCACGGCCTGCTGGCAGGCCGTGCGCAACACCCAGGCGCCGATCGGCACGATGAGGCCGGTTTCCTCGGCCAGCGGAATGAACTCGGTCGGCGAGATGACGCCGCGCTCCGGATGGCGCCAGCGCACCAGCGCCTCGAAGCCGATGATCTGCGCGCTGGCGACGTCGATCTGCGGCTGGTACAGCAGATACAGCTCGTCATTCTGCAAGGCCTTGCGCAGGCCGACTTCCAGCCTGACGTGGCTCATGATCTGCATGGTCAGCGAGGAGCTGTACAACTTGGCGTTGTTCTTGCCGCAGTTCTTGGCGTGGTACATGGCGGTGTCGGCGAACTTCAGCAGCGAGTTGCAGTCCTCGCCGTCCTCCGGATACAGCGAAATGCCGATGCTGGCGGTGACGAAGATCTCGTTGGTGTCGAGCTGAAACGGCCGGCGCATCGCTTCCTTGACGCGGTGCGCGACGTTGAGCGCGTCCTCGACCCGTTCCAGGTCGGGAATCAGGATCGTGAATTCATCGCCGCCAAGCCGCGCCAGGTTGGCGGCGGACTCGGCGCGCGAGACCAGATCGCCCGGCCGCGTGGTGTCGCGCAGCCGCTCCGACACCGCCTGCAACAGATGGTCGCCGACGTCGTGCCCCAGCGTGTCGTTGATGCGCTTGAAGGCGTCGAGGTCCATGAACAGCACGGCAAATTTCTTGTTGGCCTTGCGCGAGCGCGCCAGTTCGGCCTCCAGCGTTTCCAGAAACGCCTGGCGGTTGGGAATGCCGGTCAGCGAATCGCAATAGGCCAGGCGGCGGATTTGCTCTTCGCTGCGCTTGCGTTCGCTGATATCGCGCACCAGGCCCAGCACCTCGTCCGGCCCGGTCGCCACCAGCCGCGCCTCGAAGTGACGCACCGGCAATGGCGCCGGATGCTCGCCCTGGCGCGCGCGCGGCGCCGGGCCGGGCATCGGCAGTTCGTAGTCCAGCGAGCCGATATGCTGGGTTGCCAGCACCTCGCGCACCTGTTCCAGCATGTGGCCGGCGATGTCCGGCGGCAGCACCTGGCTCAGGTGACGTCCGACACATAGCTCGCTGGCGAAGACGTTGCTGGCTTCGTGGCCCTGCTCGTAGTCGAGGTAGTAGCCGTCCTTGTTCATGCGGAAGAAGGTGTCGGGGATGGCAGCGAGCACCGCGCGGTGCTGGGCGTCGGCGATGCGCAGGCGGCTGATGGCGTCGCTGGCGCGCAGCACGTACAGCACGCGGTGGCCGAGGATGGGCCAGTTGATCGGCTTGGAGACGAAGTCGGTGGCGCCGGCCTCGTAGGCGCGCGTGACCGATTCAAGCTCGTCGCCGCCGGTGACCATGATGATGGGCACGGCCGCCTGCGATTCGAGGCGGCGGATTTCGCGGCAGACGGCAAAGCCGTCCATGCCGGGCATGTCGACGTCCAGCAGCACCAGGTCGGGCGCGACGCGCTGGTGGCAGGCCACGGCCTGCAGGCCGTCTTCGGCCTCGATGGCGTCAAGGCCGACCTGGGCCAGCATTTGCAGCATCAGGAAGCGCATCGTGGGATCGTCGTCGGCGACCAGCACCAGGCCGCGCTTGGGGGAAGTTGCCATGGTTAGAATTCCTTTTCCAGCAATGCTCCCAACGCCTGCCGCGCGGCCTGGAAAGATCGTTCCATATCGGCCAGCAAGGCAGCGGCGCCGGCGGTGGTGTTGTTGCGTCCGAGTTGCTCGGCCTCCTTGCAGCGCTGCGCCAGCGCATGCGCGCCGACATTGGCGCTGCTGGACTTGAGACTGTGCGCGGCCTTGCGCAGTTGCCCGGCGTCGTCGCTGGCGATGGCTTGCCGGATCGTGCGCAGCTGGGCCGGCGTGTCGTGGACGAAGGCGTGCAGCACGCGTTCCAGCAGCGCAGCGCCGTTGGCCGGGCTGAGCGCCCGGATATTGTCCAGCGCCTGCCGCTGGATGATGTCCTCGTCCGGCGGCGCCGCCGCGGCCGGCGTGGCCGGCGCCGCGCGCGGCAGGCTGATCCAGCGCGACAGCGTTTGCCCCAGGGCCTGCTGGGTGAAGGGCTTGCTCAGGTAATCGTCCATGCCGGCGGCCAGGCATGATTCGCGGTCGCCCTGCAGGGCGTTGGCGGTGATGGCGATGATCGGCAGGCTGCGCGCGCGGCCGCGTTGCAACTCGTGGCGGCGGATTTCCGTGGTGGCGGCAAAGCCGTCCATCACCGGCATCTGGCAGTCCATCAGCACCAGGTCGAAGTCGTCGGCCTGCACCGAATGCAGCGCCTCCTCGCCGTTGCCGGCGCGGCTGACTTCCAGCCCCAGGCCTTCCAGCATCGCGCTGGCGACTTCGACATTGACCGGGTTGTCTTCCGCCAGCAGCACCTTGCGGCGCTTGCGGGGCCGCGCGCCGGCCGCGCTGCCGGCGCTCAGCGCGCTTACCGGCGGCGCGGCTGGGGCCACGGCGGCGTCGATGGCCGGCATGGTTTCGCGGCCATTGCGTCCGTCGCGGCCGCCGTCCCTGCCGCGCAGCGGCGTGACGATCGCTTCGTACAAATCGCCGTCACGGGGCGGCTTGATCAGCTGGAAGGCGACGCCGGCCTCGCGCCGCTGCACGTTGTCGGCCGCATCGCGCTCGCTGCTGAGCAGCACCACGCGCAGCGCCGCGCCGCTGGCGCGGATGGCCGCCGCCAGCGCCAGCCCCGAGGTGCGCGGCTGCGCCATGTCGAGCAGCGCCACATCGTAGGCGTGGCCGTCCGCCGCGCCCTGTTCGAGCCGGGACAGCGCGTCGGCGGCGTTGGCGCAGGCGCAGGCGATGCGCCAGGCCGCCAGTTGCCGCTCCAGTGCGGCGCGGCTGACGGGATTTTCATCGACAATCAAAGCGCGGATTCCCTGTGTTGCGGTGGAAGGATCGTCGCTATCGAGACGACGTTTATCGAAATTTACGGCAAACCAGAAGATCGAACCTTGAGTTAGCGCATGCTCGACGCCTATCGCGCCGCCCATCAGCTCGACCAACTGGCGGGAAATCGCCAGTCCCAGGCCGGTGCCGCCGTGCTTGCGGGTGGTCGAACCGTCGGCCTGCGAGAACGAGTCGAAGATGCGCGCGCGCGCCTCGGACGAGACGCCGATGCCGGTGTCATGCACCTCGAAGCGCAGGCCGACCGCTTGCGCGTCCTCGCGCGCCACGCGCACCTTGACGGTGATCTGGCCGGTGTCGGTGAATTTGATGGCGTTGCCGAGCAGATTGAAAAGCACCTGCCGCAGCCGGTTGGGGTCGCCGCAGACGCTGAGCGGAATATTGTTGGCGACGTCCAGTTCCAGCGTCAGCCCCTTGGCCTGGGCCTGGGGCGAAAACACGTTGTCGATGTCGTCAAGCAGGTCGCGGAAATTGAAATGGATGTACTCCACCGTCAGCTTGCCGGCCTCGATCTTGGAAAAATCCAGAATATCGTTGATGATCACCAGCAAATGCTCGCCGGAGCGCTTGACCATGCTGGTGTAATGGCGCTGCTGCTCGCTGAGGCGGGTCGCCAGCAGCAGCTCCGTCATGCCCAGCACGCCATTCATCGGCGTGCGGATTTCATGGCTCATGGTGGCGAGAAAGGCGCTTTTCGCCTGGCTGGCGGCTTCGGCGGCGTTCTTGGCTTTCTCCAGCTGTTCGGTGCGGACGCTGACCTGGCGTTCCAGCTGGTCGCGGTATTGCGCCAGCGCGGCGTCGCGCCCTTCGACCTGCGCCAGCATATCGTTGAAGCTGTCGATCAGCGCGCCCAGCTCGTCGTGGCGCTGGTGGCTGATGCGCGGCGTCGGCTGGCCACGGCTGACCTGTTGCGCCGCCGCGATCAGCTTGCCGACCGGCTCGCCGATGCTGCCCTTGAAGCGCGCCGCCGTCAGCAGCGCCAGCATGAACGCCAGCGTGGCGGCCACCACGGCGGCGCCGAGATTTTTCAGGATATCGAGCCACATCCGCCACTGCGATGCCTCGACCATGACCACGCCGCTGCGCTGCTGGCCGTCGCGCAGCACGCGGTAGACGCGCAGCGCCGGCGCCCACGGCGGGCCGCTGCGTTCGGCGTGCAGGTCGGCGCCGCCAGCGCGCATGGGCAGCGTGTCCGGGCCGGCGTCCCCGGCCGGCAGGTGCGGCGAGGTGTAGCGCGCCAGCAGCCTGCCGTCGCCGCCGTAGAGCGCGGCCTGCAGGATGTCATCGGCGCCGGCCAGCGCGGCCAGCGTCTGTCTGGCCAGCTCGCGGTCGGCGTCGGCCAGCGCGCCGCGGCTGTGGCTGCCGATGACGCCGGCCAGCGTGGTTAATTGCCGCCGCGCGTCTTCGCCATGGCCGAGCACCAGCGTCGCGGCAAACGCCGCCAACACCAGCAGCAGCGCGCAGCCGGTGGACAGCACCGACATGATGGTGAGTTGTTGACCGAGTCCCGAGCGTTCAAAGTGGCGCATCGCGTTGCCCATTCACAAATTCCAATAAGAAAATATATGTATCAGGCGAGCTCGACTTTGATCTGCGTCTAAGGCGGGCACGTTTGAGCTGCCTCAAACAACGCGCGGTTCAGCGCCGCAAGCTGTGGACATGGATCGCAAAAAAATCTTGTTCGTGGCCGAGGCCGTAACACTGGCGCATGTCGGCCGTCCGCTGGCGCTGGCGCAAATGCTGGACCGGCAGCGCTACGACGTGCATCTTGCCTGTGCGCCCGGCTACGAAGTCTTCTTCAAGGGCAGCAATGTCCACCACTGGACGCTGAACAGCATCGCCAGCGCGCAATTCCTGGCGGCCTTGGCCAGGGGCAAGCCCGTGTATGACGCCGCCACGCTGGCGCAATATGTGCTGGACGACCTGCGCCTGTTGCAGGCGGTGCGGCCGGATGTGGTGGTCGGCGACTTCCGGCTGTCGCTGTCGGTCAGCGCGCGGCTGGCGCAGGTGCCGTATGTGGGCGTGATCAATGCCTATTGGAGTCCGTACGTGGCGCAGCGCTACCGGGTGCCGGCCATCGCCTTGTCGCGGCTGTTGCCGATACCGCTGGCCGATACCTTGTTCAACCTGGTGCGCCCGGCGGCGTTCGCGTTGCACAGCATGCCGCTGAACCGGGTGCGCCGCGCCTATCAGCTGCCGTCGCTGGGCCACGACTTGCGCCGCATCTACACCGATGCCGATTACATCTTGTATGCCGACACCCCGGAAATGTTTCCCGCCCATGATTTGCCGGTCACGCACTCCTATCTCGGGCCGGTGATGTGGTCGCCACCGACCGGGCTGCCGTCGTGGTGGGATGCGCTGCCGCGCGGGCGCGACATTGTCTACGTCACGCTGGGCAGTTCGGGGCAGGGCGCCTTGCTGCCGAAGGTGTTGCAGGCGCTGGCGCCGCTGCCGCTGACAGTGATCGCCGCCACCGCCGGCAATAGCGATCCGGGCTTGTTGCCGGACAACGCGCATGTGGCCAATTATTTGCCGGGCGAGCTGGCCGCGCAGCGCGCCCGGCTGGTGATCTGCAACGGCGGCAGCCCCACCAGCCAGCAGGCGCTGGCGGCCGGCGTGCCGGTGCTGGGCATCGCCGGCAACCTGGACCAGTACCTGAACATGGATGGCGTGTTGCGCACCGGCGCCGGCGCCTTGCTGCGCTCGGACCGCCTGACGGCGCGGCAGGTGAGCACGGCCACGCTGCGCCTGCTCGAAGCGCCGGCGGCGCACGACGCCGCGCAACGTGTGGCGCAGCAGTTCCAGCGCTACGACGCCGGCGCGCGTTTGTCCGGTGTGCTGGCGCAAATCCTGTGGCGCTAAAAAAGCGGACCGGGCGTTGATCCGCCGGTCCGCTGTCAAGGACCGCTGCTGCGGTCAGGACTGCACTTTGCGGCGCGTGCCCAGCGCGAGGCCCGCAAACCCCAGTCCTATCAGTGCCAGCGTTGCAGGCTCGGGAATCGTGGCGAAGCTCTGCGAGGAATCCACTTTCAGGAATGGCACGGTGGTGGGCGTGGAACCGTCCCACATCATGGTCGGCGTGAAGAACGACGGCACATTGGTGGTGCCGGTGAATTTGTCGACGAAGATGGAGCCGACCACCACGTCGAGGTAGTTGGGGTCGACATAGTCGATCATGAAGCGCGAGTCGAACGAGCCGGTGCCGACCGCGCCGGAGGCGCTGAAGCTGGCCTCGTTGAATACCAGGTGGCCGGAGAGAATCAGGATGCCGTCGCCATCGCCGCCGGCGCCGCAGCCGGTCGAGGTGGTGCCGGCGCCGTAGCAGCGCACGGTATCGGCGCCGTTGCCGGGAATGGCGCGGCTGCCGTCGGTGATGTCATCGAGGTAGATGGCCAGGTTCTGGACGCCGGCGCGCAGCGGATCGACGTCCATCGCCGCCGATTGGGATGGCGGCAGGCCGAAGTTGACCGTGGTGGCGGTTTGCGCCGTCACCAGTTCCTGGAAGCGCACCACTTTGCTGATTTCGTAGCTGGTGTTCAGCCCGGCCGGGGTGACGATGGCGGGGATATTGCTGTTCGACATAGTGCCGACCACCATTTGCGAGCGCAGCTCGGTCAGGTAGGGGGCGCTGGCGCCGGGGCCGACGATGCGGCCGGGAACGAAGCCGGTGGCGAGGCCGGTATCGGTGACGTTGGTCCACAGGTCGGCATAGGTGGTGTAGGAGCCGGTGCCGGTGGGGTCGAAGCCAAGGGTGGGCGCAGCGCTGGCGGTCAGCGGCGCCGCCAACGCGGCTGCCAGCAGGGCGACAGCCAGCGCGGGTTGGTAGGTTTTCATGTGTGCTCCTTGAAAAGGGCCACGGGAATCGGGGCCGTGCGGAGCTAAGAGCAAAAGCCTTGCCAGTGCTGGTGAAACGCATGGAATCAATCACTTGCGCGCAGCGCGTGCGGCGCGCCGGCGGGCGATGTAAGAAATTCCGTCATGGTTGGGCGGGCGCGGCCTTGATGCGGCGCGCCGGGATGCCGCCCCAGATTTCGCCGGCGCCGATCCGGGTGTCCTTGGTGACCACGGCGCCGGTGGAGACGATGGCGTTGTCGCCGATGCAGACGCCGGCCATCACCACCGCCTTGGCGCCGATGGTGACGGTATTGCCGATGGTGACCGCCTTCAGTTCCAGCCGCGCGCCTTCGATCACGTGGGCGAAGATCACGGCGTCGTGGCCGATGATGGTGTTGCTGCCGATGCGCGTCAGCGGCGGGTCGAGCAGGGCGCCGGCGCTGTAGGTGTTGGCGCCGAGCCGGGCGCCCAGCGCGAGGTAGACCAGCCTTTGCAGCGGCACCGGGATGAAGTGCGTGCGGATCAGCGAGTTGAACAGCAGCAGGTAGAACAGGATGTTGACGTTGGCGCTCAGCTCGTGGCGCGAGTGTTCGGCGACGTCCCCTTCATGCAGCGGCAGCACCAGCAGGAACAGGCGGTAGACCAGGAAGGCGTACAGGTAGACCAGCAGTACGCCGAGCAGCAGCAATATGACGCCGCGAAAGTCGCCCAGCGGCAGCGCGCCGAACAGCAGCGCGGTGGTGCCGACTGCCAGCAGAACGATCAGCGCCAGCAGGCACAGGAACACGGCGATCTGGCCGGGTTTGATGGCGCGCATATCAGTGGCCTCCGGCGGCCGCTGCGCGGCGGACGGGCGACAGCCGGTGCGGCCGGCTTGGCCGGCCTGGTTCTCGTGTTCCGCGTGGTCCGCGTGGCTGCGTCGGCGCTGGCGTGCGCACGGGGGCAGGGCCGGGCCAGGCAGGGCCGCGCTGAGCGCGATAGATCGGGTGTTCAAAAGTCATGCCGAGTTAGATGTATCGGCATGCTCCAAGTTCCGCGCCAGGCAAAAAAACCGGCTCACTGGGAGCCGGTCCTGATTAGCAACAACCGCCGCGCTTGCCTGCGCCGCCGTAGCGCGCCTCCTGTCGTTCGCGGAAGAATTCCTCGTACGTCATGTACGGCTCGCCGGGATGCGTGGTTTCCCGGTGCGTCACATAGGTGTCGTAGTCAGGCAGGCCCATCATCAGGCGCACGCTTTGCCCGAGATAGCGGCCGGCCTTGGCGATATCGCCCAGCATCACTGCACCTTGGCGGTCGCCAGCATGACCGGGCTTTCGTTGGCGGTCGGCTTGCTGTTGGCGCGCGCCGTCATGATGGTGCGGGCGCCGAAGATCAGCACGCTCAGCACGACCAGCACGAAGAAGCCGGCCAGCGAGGCGTCCAGGTAGTCGTTGAAGATCACCTGCTGCATCTGCGCCACCGATTTGGCCGGCGCCAGGATCTTGCCTTCGTCCAGCGCCGCCTGGTACTTGGCGGCGTGCGCCAGGAAGCCGATCTTCGGATTGGTGTCGAAGATTTTCTGCCAGCCGGCCGTCAGCGTGCACAGCAGCAGCCAGATGGTCGGCACGATGGTGACCCAGGCGTACTGGCCGCGCTTCATCTTGAACAGCACGCAGGTGCCGAGGATCAGCGCAATCGCCGCCAGCATCTGGTTGGCGATGCCGAACAGCGGCCACAGCGTGTTGATGCCGCCCAGCGGGTCGACCACGCCCTGGTACAGGAAGTAGCCCCAGGCCGCCACGCACAGGCCGGTTGCGGTCAGGTTGGCGAAGGTGTTGTCGGTTTTTTCATCGATGGTGCAAACGCGCCCAGCAGGTCTTGCAGCATGAAGCGGCCGGCGCGGGTGCCGGCGTCCACCGCCGTCAGGATGAACAGCGCCTCGAACAGGATCGCGAAGTGGTACCAGAAGGCCATCATCTCGCGGCCGCCCAGCACGTTGGACAGGATGTGGGCCATGCCCACCGCCAGCGTCGGCGCGCCGCCGGCGCGCGAGATGATGGTGTGCTCGCCGACATCCTTGGCCACCTGGGTCAGCATGTCCGGCGTGATGTAGAAGCCCATCTGCGAGACGGCCTGTGCCGCCGATTCAGCGGTGGTGCCGAGCAGCGCGGCAGGCGAGTTCATCGCGAAGTAGACGCCCGGATCGATGGTCGAGGCGGCCACCAGCGCCATGATGGCAACAAACGATTCCATCAGCATGGCGCCGTAGCCGATAAAGCGGGCGTGGGTTTCGTTCTCGATCATCTTCGGCGTCGTGCCCGACGAGATTAGCGCGTGGAAGCCGGACACGGCGCCGCAGGCGATGGTGATGAACAGGAACGGGAACAGCGAACCCGACCATACCGGGCCGGTGCCGTCGACAAACTTGGTCAGCGCCGGCATTTGCAGCTGCGGCGCGACAATGATGATGCCCAGCGCCAGGCCGACGATGGTGCCGATTTTCAGGAAGGTCGACAGGTAGTCGCGCGGCGCCAGCAGCAGCCACACCGGCAGCACCGAGGCGATGAAGCCGTAGCCGATCAGCATCCAGGTCAGCTCGGTGCCGGTGAAGGTGAACATCGGCGCCAGCGCCGGGTTCTCCTGCACCCACTGGCCGCCGAAGATGGCCGCCATCAGCAGGATGAAGCCGATGATCGAGACCTCGCCGACGCGGCCGACGCGGATGAAGCGCGAGTACACGCCCATGAACAGCGCGATCGGTATGGTCGCCATCACGGTGAAGCTGCCCCATGGCGAGCCGGTCAGCGCCTTGACCACGATCAGCGCCAGCACCGCCAGGATGATGACCATGATCATGAAGGTGCCCAGCAGCGCGATATTGCCCGGAATCGGCCCCAGTTCGGACTTGATCAGGTCGCCCAGCGAGCGGCCGTCGCGGCGCATCGAAATGAATAGCACGATAAAGTCCTGCACGGCGCCGGCAAACACCACGCCGGCCAGTATCCACAGCATGCCGGGCAGGTAGCCCATCTGCGCGGCCAGCACCGGGCCGACCAGCGGGCCGGCGCCGGCGATGGCGGCGAAGTGGTGGCCGAACAGCACGTTCTTATTGGTCGGCACGTAATCGAGGCCGTCGTTCATTTTTGCGGCCGGCGTCATGCGGCGCGGGTCCAGCCCCAGCACCTTGTCGGCGATGTACAGGCTGTAGAAACGGTAGGCGATCAGGTACACGCAGACGGCGGCGATGACGATCCAGATCGCGCTGATCGATTCGCCGCGGTGCAGGGCGACCACGCCCAGCGCCGACGCGCCAAACAGGGCCAGGGCGGCCCACCCGGCCTTGCTTGCCAGGGTAGATGGTTGGGTGTTCATGCTTCCTCCAAGGTTGTCCTTAGCCACTTTGCGCAGCTTATGACTAGTATTCAGCAAGCTGATAACACGATCAAGCGCAACATTACGCAAGCGGGCTGCGTACAACTACGTAGGCCGCGGCGGGCGCGGCGGCGTAGAATCGCGGCGACAAGAATATGAGGGGAGCAGGCCGATGAAGTTGCGGCAAAAGGTCATTTTTTTAGCCATCACGCCGCTGATCCTGGCGCTGTGCGCGATCGCGCTGGCGGTGCGCCACCAGTCGCAATTGCTGGCCCAGCAGCAGCGCGCGACCATCCAGCAGGCTTACCTGAGCAGCAAGGAGGCCGAACTGAAGCACTACGTCGCGCTGGCCTCGCATTCGATTTCCCATCTGTACGATGCCGGCCGCGACGACGCCGCCACGCGCGCCGAGGCGATGCGCATCCTGTCCTCGCTCAGCTACGGCGACGACGGTTATTTTTCCTCTACGACATGCAGGGCAACACGCTGATGCATCCGCGCCAGCCGGAGCTGGTCGGCCAGAACCTGTTCGGCCTGCGTGACGAGCATGGCCGGCCGACCATCCAGAACCTGTTGCAGCGCGCCCGCGAGGGTGGCGGACTGGAGCGCTACATGTGGGTCAAGCCATCCACGCACAAGCCGGTGGCCAAGCTCGGCTACGTGATCGCCATGCCGAAGTGGGGCTGGATGATGGGCACCGGCATTTATCTCGACGATGTCGACCAGGCGCTGGCCAAGATCGACATCCAGCAATCGGGCAACATCCACAGCACCATGCTGTGGATCGCCGGCATTGCGATCGCCGCCGCCGTGGCGGTGGCCAGCTCCGGGCTGGCGCTCAATATCAGCGAGCTGCGCGTGGCCGACGCCAAGCTCAAGGTGCTGGCGCAGCGGGTGGTCGAGTCGCAGGAAGAGGAGCGGGCCCGGCTGTCGCGCGATTTGCACGATGGCATCAGCCAGTGGCTGGTGTCGATCAAGTTGCAGATCGAGGCCGGCATCATCCGGCTGGCGTCCGCCAGGCCCGGGCAGCAGCAGGCGGCGCAGGCGGTGTTCGAGCACGCCGCCGACCAGCTCAGCAACGTGATGGGCGAGGTGCGCCGGATTTCGCACAATCTGCGCCCGGCCATCCTCGACGACCTCGGCCTGGCGGCCGCGCTGCACCACCTGGCCAAGGAGTACACCCTGAGTAGCGGCACTCCGGTACACTTTGAAACGTCCGGCGCGGTCGATGGCTTGGCCGATGTCGCCAACACCGTGCTGTTCCGCCTGGCGCAGGAGGCGCTGACCAACATCGAGCGCCACGCCGGCGCCAGCCGCATCGACATCTCGCTGGCTGGCGGCGACGCCGGCGTGACGCTGCGCATCCGCGACGACGGCCACGGCTTCGACGCCGAGGGCATCGCCCTGCATCCGCAGCGCGGCATCGGCTTGCGCAACATGATGGAGCGGATGGACGCCATTGGCGGCCGCTTTGAAATTATGTCATCGACCGATGGCACCCTGGTAACGGCGCATGCCGCGAACAACAGTTAAACGATATGACCAAGACGATCAAGATTCTGCTGGTGGACGACCACCCCCTGGTGCGCGACGGCCTGCGCGCGCGGCTGGAGGCGATGGCCCAATTCGACGTGGTGGCCGAGGCCGGCGGCGCGAGCGAGGCGCTGGAGCAGGCCGGACGCCATGCGGTCGACCTGGTGCTGATGGACATCAATATGCGCGGCATCAACGGCATCGAGGCCACCGCGCTGTTCAAGCAGGCGTTTCCCGACATCGCCGTGCTGATCCTGTCGATGCACGACAAGCTGGAATACGTGTCGCAGGCCATCCAGGCCGGCGCGCGCGGCTATGTCCTCAAGGACGCGCCCGGCAAGGACATCGTGGTGGCCATCGAGACGGTGATGTCGGGCGGCATCTACTACAGCGCCGCGCTGGCGCGCCAGCTGGCGCAGCCGCACACCCAGGACAACCAGCTGACCTCGCGCGAGCACGAGGTGCTGCGCCACATCGCCAACGGCGAGTCGAACAAGCAGATCGCCCGCGCGCTGGACCTGAGCGTGCGCACGGTCGAAACGCACCGCCTCAACATCAAGCGCAAGCTGGGCATCGAAGGGCAGGCGGAACTGATTCGTTTCGCGGTGCAAAACGCGCAGTAGAATTGTGGCGAAAAGCCCACTGAAAACGTTAAATCCTTGAGGATTTCTCAACAGAACGTGTTTGTACGGCAATATCTGCTATATTCCTGCACCGGCCAATTGGTCTTGTACTGGTTATACTGCTGATCGCACTACTATCATCATGGTATCTGATTGCTTAAAGTCAATTGTTGATCTAAGATGAATGCATAACCCTGATGAGATATTGATGTCTGCGCCTGAAATCAGCCCGTTTCCACTGGTGGAATTACAAGCAGTATCCAACGCTCATAATGAGTGGGTGGCACTGACTTTTGACGTTTCGCCCGACGCCGGCGACGCCTTCCAGGCCACGCTCACGCTGCTGAAAACGCCGGACGTGTTTGCCGCGCTGGCGCCGATGGAGTGCATCCTTCCCGTTCCCAATCCGCAATTGCTGGAGCAGTCGCAACTGGCCACGCTGCCGGCCAGCCGCATCCTGCTGCGCGTGCCGGCCGGCGCCTGCGCCGACGTGGCGGTGCAGAAGAAACTGGCTGGCCTGGCCGAAGCCGGCTACCGCATCATCGTCGACGGCGTGGCGGACGGTTCCGCCGCCACCATGTGCAGCGCCCGCGCGCTGATGGTGGACGCCGCGCTGACGCTGCCGCCGGTGCTGGCGCTGGTGGCCCAGCCGGGACCGCACCTGGCCACCGGCATGGGCAGCGAGGAACGCATCGCCGAATGCGCCAAGGCAGGCTTTAGCTGGTTTGCCGGCGACTTCGCCTACCACCCGTCGGCCGGCAGCACGGGCGGCGACGGCACTTCGCGCAAGCGCCTGCTGGCGCTGCTGGGCTTGCTGGCGCGCGACGCCGACTCGCGCGAGCTGGAAGTGCTGCTCAAGCAAGACCCGGCGCTGTCCTACCACTTGCTCAAACTGGTCAACTCGGCCGCCTTCGCGCTGAGTTCGCCGATCCACAGCTTCGGCCAGGCCATCAACGTGCTCGGCCGCCGCCAGCTGCAACGCTGGCTGCAACTGCTGCTGTACGCGCGCCAGCAGGACGACGGCCTGGCCAATCCGCTGCTGCCGCTGGCGGCCGTGCGCGCCTCGATGATGGAGGTGCTGGCCAAGGGGCAGGGCTGGGACCGCGACCGCCAGGACATGGCTTTTGTGGCCGGCGTGTTTTCGCTGCTCGACAAGCTACTGGCCATGCCGATGACCGAAATCGTCGCCGCGCTCAGCCTCGACCTCGACGTCGTGATGGCGCTGCTGGACCGTAGCGGACCGCTGGGCGGGCTGCTCACGCTGGTCGAACGGCAGGACGGCGCGGCTTTGGAGCAGGCCGGCATCACGCGCCAGGCCTACTGGGAAGCGCAGTTGCAGGCTTACCACTGGGCGATCCAGGTCAGCAGGAATATATAGATCATGCGCGCGCCCCCGTCTCCGATTTCCTGACCAACAGCGCGGCCTTATGCGACGCGGTGTTGCGGCTGCGCGGCACCGCGCTGGTCCAGGAGCTCGGACGCATCGTCCGCGCCGTGCTCAACAGCCCGCTCGGCGAATACATCCCGGCCGAATCGTCGGCGCTGCTGCTGCAACCGCCGCTGACGCCGGTGCAGGCGGCCAACGACGACGCCGTGCCGAGCCTGAGCCAGGACGTCCGCTTCGACCAGCAGTTCTTCGGCCGCTTTGTGGTGTCCGGCCGCGCCCAGTACAGCGAGCAGGACCGCCAGCACCTGGCCAGCCTGGCCAGCCTGGCCGGCAGCGTGCTGCAAGTGCACTCGGTAGCCCAGCGCACCACCCACGCCTACGTGCAGATGGAAGCGCAATTGCAGCACCAGGCGCAAATCCTCGACCAGATCCACGAGTCGGTGCTGACCATGGACATGAACGGTTTCATCATCAGCTGGAACAAGGGCGCTGAACGGCTGTTCGGCTACACCGCGGTGGAAGCGGTCGGGCGCAACATCCTGTTCCTCTACGACGACGAGGACATCGGCTTCCACGACGCCTTCCTGGAGCAGGGCGGGCGGCTGATGGAGGTGCGCCGCAAAAAGAAGAATGGCGAGGTGTTCTGGGCCAGCCTGTCGCTGTCGCCGCTGTGCGACATCAACGAGCGCTCGGTCGGCCTGATCGCCTACCTGACCGACATCACCGAGCGCAAGATGGCCGAGGAGCGCATCCACCACCTGGCCTACTACGACGCGCTGACCAACCTGCCGAACCGCACGCTGCTGACCAAGCTGGTCGACCAGGCGCTGATGGTGGCGCAGCGCAACAAGGCGCATGGCTGCGTGCTGTTCATCGACCTCAACCGCTTCAAGCTGATCAACGACACGCTGGGCCGCGCCATCGGCGACGCGCTGCTGGTCGAAGTCTCGCGCCGTTTCCGCACCGTGCTGCGCGACCAGGACCTGGTGGCGCGGCTGGGCGGCGACGAATTTGCCGTCGGCCTGTTCGACATCGGCCAGCACTTCGAGGCCAGCATGGTCGCGCAAAAACTGCTGGCCACGCTGAACGAACCGATCATCATCGACGGCCACGACCTGCGCGTCGGCGGCAGCATTGGCATCAGCGTCTACCCGCAGGACGGCCATGACGCCGAAACGCTGCTGCGGCTGGCCGACATCGCCATGTACCGCGCCAAGCAGGAGGGCGGCGACGAGGGCGACCACATCGCCTTCTACAGCCAGGACATGAACCAGGGCATGCAGGAGCGGATGCGCATCGAAAGCGGGCTGCGCGCCGCGCTCGGCAACGGCGAGCTGCTGCTGCACTACCAGCCCAAGTACTCCATCCCGGACGGCAAGATCATCGGTGCCGAAGCGCTGGTGCGCTGGCGCCATCCGCAGCGCGGGCTGGTGCCGCCGTCCGAATTCATCCCGCTGGCCGAGGCCACCGGGCTGGTGGTGCAGGTCGGCGAATGGGTGCTGGAAACCGCGTGCGCGCAGGCGCAGGCGTGGAAGCACGCCGGGCTGCCGGCGATCCGGCTGGCGGTGAATGTCTCGGCGCGCGAATTCACGGCCGCCTTGCCCGGCCGCGTCAGCGAAACCCTGAAGCGCTACGGGCTGGAGCCATCGTGGCTGGAGCTGGAAATCACCGAAAGCACGTTGATGCACAACATCGACCGCGTGATCGGCATCATGGACCGCATCACCGCCATGGGCGTGACCTTGTCGCTGGACGACTTCGGCACCGGCTATTCCTCGCTGTCCTACCTGAAGCGCTTCCCGATCGACACCTTGAAGATCGACCGTTCGTTCACCATCGGCATTCCGGAAGACACCAACGACTGCGCCATTGCCAACACCATCATCAGCATCGCCCAGCAGCTCAAGCACAAAGTCATCGCCGAAGGCGTGGAAACGCTGGAGCAGCTGACCTTCCTGAAAAACTCCGGCTGCGACGAAGTGCAAGGCTACCTGTTCTCGAAACCGCTGGAAGCCGAAGCGTTCGAGCGCGCCCTGCGCGAAAACTGGCTGCCCAACCACGCCACCCGCGCGGCGTAACAGACGACGGGTGGTTTTGGGCTGAGAAATCTGTATAATGCTGCACACTTAGGAAGCGTGGCCGAGTGGTTGAAGGCAGCAGTCTTGAAAACTGCCGACGGTGAGAGCCGTTCGTGAGTTCGAATCTCACCGCTTCCGCCAACGACCCGCAATGCCCCCCCCCTCAAAGCGCTACTCAAACTACTGAAAATGTAGTGAAATCAAAGAGTTGGCATGAAATCATGCCAGCCGAGTCGCGCAGTCCGACAATCAAGAATTGCTGTCCATAGTCGCCAGTCGGCAACAAGGGGTACCGTCATCTACCGTACCTACAGGCCGCACGAAATAGCCATCACTACCCTCGCCGATGCCGGTTGCCACGAGGCGACACCCAACCTTCGGCTCAGATTTGCAGGTCGTTGGATCATGATCGAGAACGCTGCGCGCTGCTGCTGGTTATAAAGACCAGTCGAGGCGGACGCTTGCCGATCTGACGAAGGTGTACACGAAGGCTGGCGGGGTGCTGGTGTGAGCGCTGAAAAGCCGAAGTCTATCAACTTGACCAAATGGCAGGTTTGAATGCGATGCTGCTGGCGGCCTGATGCGCTGGAACGCAGGCGCCCGTCACCCAGCGTGTCGACGTGCCGCTCCAGGTGTCCTGCGTGACGCCGGGCAGGGTGCCGCAGCGCCCAGACTATGCGGCGGAGAAACTGGCACCCAACGCGACGGATGGTGAGAAGGTCGTGGCGCTGGCCAGCGAGTGGCCGCGGGGCCGGAAGTATGAAGGGGAGCTGGAAGCGGTCGTTGCAGGATGCCGGTGGTGGATCGGTACGCTAACCACTGGATTGCAATACGAACAACATATTGTGCATAAGTGTAGAAATATTGATACTATTTGTATTCTTCTATCACGCGGAGATTGACAGTTCAGAGCACTAGCCTTCATCGCTTGTTTATTTGTGTTTTCAACTGCGGCTCAAGCCCAAGATGAGAATCCTCCCGAGCGTATCGTCAAAGTGGACTTTCATGTCTGGAACTTTCAGGATTACGACACGTTTACCACGCCACCCCAAAATGACGTGGTGGGGTCAATCACGCTGCGATACGATGACTACATGCAAAACTGGGGAGAGGTCACTGCGATCGATTTGGTGATCGGCGGTTACCGCTGGAAACCGGAAGACGTCGAATGGTACCTCGATGGACAAGGCAGTCCCGAGCCCAACTCCTATCAGTTCAAGAGTGACTCACGTTTGGATAACTACTTTAGAATCTGGGGAACCCTAGATAGCACCAACACGCATGTCTTTGCAGGCTTTCAGTACAGCGTCAATAACAGTGCCTACTTCGAGTCCTATGACGGTAGCGCCACCTTGACGCAGTCTATCGTCGCGGTGCCAGAGCCTGAGACCTATGCGATGCTGCTCGCGGGATTAGGCTTGGTTGGTGCGGTTGCGCGTCGTCGTCGCCAAGCAGAGGGCAAGGCATCATAGACTTTGGGTTGCCTGGCAGCTTCTACTATCTCAAGCTGGCCGGGCCGGAATACTCGGTCTGCGGCCCCCCATCCATCGTCCACTCGTACAGAATCCCGTTTCGCACGCCCTCGCAGACATGTTCCTCGCCCAGCGCAGGACACGTCACCCACATGACTTGGCCATCGGGGGCGCCCTTCATTCGGAGCAGGGTGCCCCCGGGCGGCCACTCGCTCACATCTTCGCTTATAGCAAACCCGTTTGAGTGGCTGGCGCCGGCGTCGCCGTAGCTTTCCCCTGCGGTTCGGAACGCCTTTCCGCAACCTTGAGCTGTCGGTCCGAATTTTGTCTTGCGTCATCTGCAGTTGTGAACTTCTGGCTCGGTCCCAGCTATGTGGCCGTCGTTCCCGCGCAGGCGGGAATCCATAGACGATGTGCATTATGTTCAGCATGGGTTCCCGCCTTCGCGGGAACGACGGTGGTGGGGTGGTGGTCGCGGGATATCGGTGTGAACTTCTACCCCGTAGGTCTGGAGGTGACTTTGCCTGCTCGACGACCTCACAGGCGCGACGGTAGACACCGCTGCGCTTCCCGTCCGTTACTCTTCGAACGGGGCTTCTTCGATGGCGATGCGAACCTGGTCCGCCGGGCCGAGGTAGACGTCGCCGCCCAGCGCGCCGTCTTCAAACGCGAAGTGGGCGCCTTCTTCGTCTTCCACTACCCAGATGTCGGTGATGATGCGGTCAGTGGGATCGAGCGGGTTGATGACGTCGATCTTGCGGCGTTCGCCCGGTACCAGGTCCTTGACGGCGTCCTTGGTGCGCTCGGTGGCGAGCGGCATGTATTTCGCTGCGATGTGTTCGTTCATGTGATCCTCCTGCCGTTTATTGTAGACCCGGCTTGCCGCAGGCGACGTGCGCTGGGTAACCCATAGCGACCCCGTTGCGCCATTTTTAACCTGGATTCATGCCCGGCCCTGACTAGTCGCGCTTGCCGATTTTGTTATAAATTTTTCCGATTTCTTGATACTTCGTCAGAGTTGCCGATGCTACTATCATTCCCAGACCAGTGAATGGCGGACGGAGATGAGCACGAGATTGATCAGGATGGGGATGGCCGTGGCGACCGGCAATCCCGCAGCGGAAAATGACCAAAATTCCCCACCGCGCGGCGGCCTGGCGCAGAACGCCTCCGTCGCCGATTGCGCCGGCTTTTTCCAGCGCCACGGCATCTCGACGCCAAGCGTGCTGTTTGACGATCTGCAAGACACCTATTACTTCGCTAAGAATCGCGCCGGCCAGTTCGTCTGGGGCAATCGCTTGCTGCAAGAGCAACATTCCGTCTCCAGTGTGCAGGATATCCTCGGCAAGAGCGACCATGATTTCTTCCGCCACGATATCGCCGACCGCATCCGCGCCGACGATGTGCAGGTGATGGCCAGCGGCGTGTCCGTGAAGAGCAAGCTGGAGGTGATCGACGGCAATAACGGCACGCTGACCTGGCTGTTCACCACCAAGGCGCCGCTGCGCGATTGCCACGGCGAGATCGTTGGCGTCGAGGGTTTCAGCCGCGACGCGCAACGCTCGCAGGAGGCCATCGCGCCATTTCACGTGTTCAAGAGCTGCATCGAGTACGTGCAGGCGCATCTGACCGAGGAGATCAGCATCGACCACCTGGCCAGCCTGTGCTGCATGTCGCTGTCCACCTTCGAGCGCAAGTTCAAGCAGCATTTCGCGCTCACGCCCAAACAGTACATTTTGCGCATGAAGGTGCATGAGGCTTGCCGCCTGCTGCCGGGCGCGCACAGCATCGCGCGCGTGGCGCTGGCCAGCGGCTTCGGCGGCCAGAGTTATTTCACCAAGATTTTTCGTAGCGTGGTCGGTATCACGCCCAAGCAGTATCAGCTGTCCCTGGTCGCCTCCGGGCGCATGGGGGCGGTTCGAAGGAGTAGTTGAACGCAAGAGATCGTGGAGGAGACATGTTGGATACCGAACGAGAGACAGACGGCCGCAGAGCCGCTCTCATCAAAATAGCCGCGCTGTGCGGCATGGCCTTGTCGGGCAACGCGCTGGCGGCGCTGGCGAAGGCGGCCGATCCGTCGCAGGCGCCCGGCCTGCTGAGTGGCGACGCGCTGGCGCTGACCGGCGTGCTGGTCGATCACATTATTCCGGCCACCGACACGCCGGGGGCGCTGGCGGTTGGCGCGCACCGCACCATCGGCCATATGTTGCAGGTCTGCGCCACGGCTGCCGAGCAGCAGGCGTTTGTGGCCGGCCTGGCGCGTTTTGACGCCACCGTGCAAGCCGAGGCTGGCAAGCGTTTCCGCGCGTTGCCGGCGCGCCGACAGGTGGCGCTGCTGCGCGCGATCGACGAGGGCAGGGCGCCGTTCGGCACCGGCGACCAGCAGTTCTTCCGCCGCCTGAAGTCGTACACCCTGTTCGCCTATTACACCTCGGAAGCCGGCTCGACGCGCGAGCTGGCCTATCTGCCCGTGCCGGGCGGCTACAAGGGCATCGTCCCTGTCGATAAAAACACCCGCACCTGGGCAATCTGATATGAGCCAAATTTCATCTTTCTATATCAAGCAGAGCGCCGAGACGTTTGACGCCATCGTGGTCGGCTCGGGCATCACCGGCGGCTGGGCCGCCAAGGAGTTGTGCGAGCGCGGCTTGCGCACGCTGATGGTCGAGCGCGGCCGCCCGGTCGAGCACCGCAGCGATTACATCGGCGAGGGCGTCGACGAGTGGACGCTGCCGAATCGCGGCCAGGTGGACGAGAAGCTGGCCAGCGAACAGTTCTTCGAGCAGCGCAAGTGTTATGCCTTCGACGATCACACCAAGCATTTCTTCAACAACGATCGCGACATGCCGTACAGCACGCCCGAGGGCCGTCCATTCAGCTGGATACGCGGCAACCAGCTGGGCGGCAAGTCGCTGATGTGGGCGCGCCAGTCGTACCGCTGGAGCGACCTGGACTTCGGCGCCAATGCGCGCGACGGCCATGGCAACGATTGGCCGATCCGCTATGCCGATCTGGAGCCGTGGTACAGCCACGTCGAGCGCCATGTCGGCATCAGCGGCGGCAAAGAAAACCTGGCGGTGCTGCCGGACAGCGAATTCCTGCCGGCGTTTGAATTCAACGCCGTCGAGGCCGCGTTCAAGAAGAAGTTCGACGCCGCCTTCGCCCCGGCGCGCATGATCATGGGCCGCTGCGCGCACCTGACGCAACCGACCGAGCAGCAACTGGCGTCCGGTCGCGGCCCGTGCATGGCGCGCAGCATGTGCAATCGCGGCTGTTCGTTCGGCGCGTATTTTTCAACGCAGAGTTCGACGCTGCCAGCCGCCGCCGCTACCGGCCGCCTGAGCATCGCCACCAACGCCATCGTTCACAGCGTGCTGTACGACGCCAAGAGCAACCGCGCCACCGGCGTGCGCGTGATCGACGCCGAGACCATGGAAGTGCGCGAGTTCCGCGCCAAGGTGGTGTTCCTGTGCGCGTCGACGCTGGGCAGCACGCAAGTGCTGCTGAACTCGACTTCCGAAGCGTTCCCGACCGGTCTGGGCAATTCGTCCGGCGTGCTCGGGCATTACCTGATGGACCATTTGTTCGGCGCCGGCGCCTCGGGCCGGGTGGCGGGCTTCGAGAACGATTACTACATGGGCCGCCGCCCGACCGGCCCTTACATCCCGCGCTTCCGCAACGTTGAGAAGGAGCAGTCGGCCTTCCTGCGCGGCTACTCGCTGTCCGGCGGCGCCTCGCGCGAGGGCTGGCAGGCGCAGGGCGGCAAGCCCGGCTTCGGCAAGGACTACAAGGCGATGATACGCCAGCCGGGCGCGTGGCATTTCGGCCTGTACGGCCAGGGCGAGATGCTGCCGCGCTACGAAAACATGGTCAGTCTGCACCCGACCAGGAAAGACAAATGGGGCATGCCGCAGTTGCACATCGACTGCACCTATTCCGACAACGATAACAAGATGCGCCAGGACATGGCCGACAGCGCCGCCAACATCCTGGAGTCGCTGGGCGCCAAGGATGTCCGCAAGTCGGTCAAGCCGGTTCAGGAGTGGGCGCCCGGCCTGTCGATTCACGAGATGGGCACGGTGCGCATGGGGCGCGACCCGCGCGACTCGATGCTCAACGGCTACAACCAGTCGCACGATGTACCCAATCTGTTCGTGACCGACGGCGCCAGCATGTGTTCGTCCGCCTGGCAGAACCCGTCGCTGACGTTTATGGCACTTACCGCCCGCGCCTGTGCTTACGCGGTCGATCAACTCAAGCTTGGCAAAATCTAAGGAATGACGATGAAGAGCAAACGCAATGTGTTGATGTTGGTACTGATGCTGGCGGCAGGCGCTACGCAAGCCGCCACCAGCCCGCAACTGGCGGTGCAGCTGTGGTCGGTCAAGGACGAAATCAAGCAGGATTTCGAAGGCACGCTGGGCAAGCTGGCCAAGCTGGGTTTCCATGGCGTCGAGTTCGCCGGCGAGTTCGGCAAGTACCAGGCCGATCCGGCCGGGCTGCGCGCCTTCCTCAAGCAGACCGGCTTGCAATGCGCTGGCGCCCACATGCACGTGGACAAGCTGAACGCCGCCAACTTCAAGGCCACCACCGATTTCTACCGCGCCGTCGGTTGCAACCGCCTCATCATTTCGATGGACCAGCGCGCCGCCAGCAAGTCCGGCTCCGCCGAACTGGCCAAGGAACTGAGCGCCATTTCGGCCAGGCTGGAAGGGCAGGGCATGCAGCTGGGCTATCACAATCACGAGCAGGAAATGCTGGGCGAGCAGGATCAGACCAACTGGGACGTGCTGGCCAAGAACACGCCGCGCAACTTTATCCTGCAACAGGATGTGGGCTGGACTACCTTTGCCGGCAAGGATCCGGTTTTACTTCGTCAACAAGTATCCGGGCCGCACCGTCACCACGCATTACAAGGCCAAGTTCGCCAAGGGCGCGCCGGCCAATGGCGGCGTGCCGATCATCGGCCAGGACCGCACTGACTGGAGCGGCCTGACCAAGGCGGTGCGCAGCGTTGGCGGCACCGAGTGGATCATCATCGAGCAAGAGGAATACCCTAACGGCATGGGCCAGCTGGAAGCGGTGGCGGCCTCGATGCGCGGCTTGCAGGCGGTGCTGGCCAAGCTGCCGGCGCAATAGGGAGCGCCATGAGCTTGTCTGTACGCTTTCAACACATCGTCAAGGAGTTCGGCCCGGTGCGGGTGCTGCACGGGGTCGATTTCGCGCTGGCGCCGGGCCGCGTGGTCGGGCTGCTGGGCGAGAACGGCGCCGGCAAGTCGACGCTGATGAAAATCCTGGCCGGCTACGAGGCGCCCACTGGCGGCCAGTTGCTGATCGACGGCGTGGCGCGCCGGTTTGCCGATGCGCGCCAGGCCGAGGCGCTGGGCATCGCGCTGATCCACCAGGAGTTCAACCTGGCCGAGCACTTGACGGTGACGCAGAATATTTTCCTCGGCCACGAGCGCCGCAAGGGCTGGCTGCTCGACACCCAGGCCATGCGCGCCGAGGCCTCGGCCTGCCTGGCGCAAGTGGGGCTGGACATCGATCCGGATACCCGTGTGGCCGATCTGATCGTGGCGGAAAAGCAGCTGGTGGAAATCGCCAAGGCACTGAGCCGCAAGGCGCGGCTGCTCATCATGGACGAGCCGACCGCCAGCCTGTCGTCCGGCGAAACGCGCAAGTTGTTCGCGCTGATGGCGCGGCTGCGGGCGGAAGGCGTGACCATCGTCTACATCTCGCACAAGCTGGACGAGATGGAGGCGCATACCGACGAGGTGGTGGTGATGCGCGACGGTCGTTTCGTCAGCCGCGCCGAGACCGCCGATATCGACCGTCACCAGATGGCCAACCTGATGGTGGGGCGCGAAGTGTCCGACATGTTCCCGCCCAAGCAATTACCGGCGGCGAACGCGCCGGTGCTGCTCAAGGTCGATGGTTTGAGCGCGCCCGGCTGGGTGGATAAGCTGAGCTTTGAGGTACGCGCCGGCGAGATTCTCGGCTTCGGCGGCCTGGTCGGTGCTGGCCGCACCGAGGCGTTCGAGGCTTTGCTGGGGCTGCGTCCGCGCAGCGCCGGGCCGATCGAACTGGGCGGCGTGCTGGTCGATATCCGCAGCCCGCGCCAGGCCATGCTGCACGGCCTGACCTACCTGAGCGAGGACCGCAAGGGCAAGGGCCTGCACGTCAATCTTGGCCTGCGCGAAAACCTCACCATGATGACGCTGGAACGCGACGCCACGCCGTGGCTGGATGTGAAGGGCGGCCACGCCGCGCTGGAACGGGCGATCGCCGATTTCGGCATCCGCCTGCGCGACATCGACTGCAAGGCAGGCGCGCTGTCCGGCGGCAACCAGCAGAAGCTGGCGCTGGCGAAATACCTGCACAGCGATCCGCGCGTGGTGGTGCTGGACGAGCCGACGCGCGGCGTCGACGTCGGCGCCAAGCGCGATATCTACCAGCTGATTCACCGCCTGGCGGCCGAGGGCAGGGCGGTGATTGTGATTTCCTCCGAGCTGATCGAACTGATCGGCCTGAGCCATCGCGTCGCCATCCTGCGCGGCGGCAAGCTGCAAGCCATGCTCGACCATGACCATCTCACTGAAGAAGAATTGATTTCCCATGCCACCGACACCCACCACTAAACTTCCCTTCGCGCTGCCGGGTCTGGCGCGCTTGCGCGGCTACGGCCCGGTCCTGGCGCTGGTGCTGCTATGCATTGCCGGCGGCCTGCTGAATCCGGACTTCGCCACCGTCGACAACCTGATGAATGTGCTCACGCGCACGGCCTTCATCGGCATCATCGCGGTCGGCATGACGCTGGTGATTGTCGCCGGCGGCATCGACCTGTCGGTCGGCTCGATGGGGGCGCTGATCGCCGGCGCCATGATCGTGCTGATGAACGCGCTGGCCGGCGCGGCCGCGCCGCTGAGTCCGGTAATGATCGTCGTCTGCGGCGTGGCGCTGGCGGCGCTGCTGGGCGGCGCGCTGGGCGGCGTGCACGGATTGCTCATCACGCACGGCCGCATCGAACCGTTCATCGTCACGCTGGGCACGCTCGGCATCTTCCGCGCCACGCTGACCTGGCTGTCCGACGGCGGCGCGCTGACGCTCGATAGCGGCGTGTCCGACGTCTACAGCCCGGTCTACTACCACAGCCTGCTTGGCGTGCCGGTGCCGGTGTGGATCTTCCTGCTGGTGGCGGTCGGCGGCGCGGTGATTCTGAACCGCACCGCTTTCGGCCAGCACGTGCAGGCCATCGGCTCCAACGAGCAGGTGGCGCGCTACGCGGCGATCCGGGTCGACCGGGTCAAGCTGCTGACCTACCTGCTGCTGGGCGTATGCGTGGCCATTGCCACGATTCTCTATGTGCCGCGCCTGGGTTCGGCGACGCCGACCACCGGCCTGCTGTGGGAGCTGGAGGCGATTGCGGCGGTGGTGGTGGGCGGCACCTCGCTCAAGGGTGGCGCCGGACGCATCATGGGCACGGTGGTTGGCGCCATTTTGCTGTCGGTGATCGGCAACATCGTCAATCTGACCAGCATCATCAGCGTGCACCTGAACGCGGCCGTGCAGGGCGTGGTGATTATCGCCGTGGCCTATTTGCAGCGCGGACGCCGTTAATTTTTTCATTGCAAAGGAATGTCCATGATCTCCATGAAACGTATTGCGCGCGCCGGGCTGTTCGCGGCGGTGGCCGCCGTCGCGGCCGGCTCCGCCCTGGCCGCGGAGAAGGTGACGCTCGGCGTCGCCATCCCGACCGCCACCCACGGCTTTACCGGCGGCATCGTCTGGTGGGCCAATCAGGCCAAGAAGGAACTGGAAGCGGCGAATCCGTCGTTGAAAATCATCATCAAGACGGCTGGCACCACGCCGGAGCAGGCCAACCAGTTGCAAGACATGCTGGTGGTGAACAAGATCAACACGCTGGTGATCTTTCCGCTGGAATCGGCGTCGCTGACGCAGCCGGTGATGCAGCTGAAGAACAAGGGCGTGTACGTGACGGTGGTGGACCGGGGCCTGACCAATCCGGCCGCGCAGAACGCTTACGTGGCCGGCGACAACACCGCCTTCGGCAAGCTGCCGGCGGAATACCTCGGCCGCAAGCTGGGCGGCAAGGGCAATATCGTTGTGCTGCGCGGCATGCCGAGCACGTTGGACAAGGAGCGCGTGGATGCCTTCAACGCGGCCCTGCAAGCCTATCCCGGCATCAAGGTGCTGGCCAGCCAGTACGGCAACTGGAACCGCGACGATGCCTTCAAGGTCATGCAGGATTACCTGACGCGTTTCAAGCAGATCGACGCCGTGTGGGCGGCCGACGATGATATGGCAATCGGCGTGCTGAAGGCGATCGATCAGGCCAGGCGCACCGACATCAAGGAAGTGTTTGGCGGCGCCGGCGCCAAGAGCGCGGTCAAGAAAATCATCGACGGCGACAAGCTGATCCAGGCTGACGTGTCCTATTCGCCGAAGTTCATCTACGACGCCATCAAGATGACGGCCACCGCGCGGCTGAAGGGCGAGGCCTTGCCGCCCAAGACGATTATTCCGTCGGTGCTGATCACGCGCGACAACGCCAGGCAGTTTTACTTCGCCGATTCACCGTACTGAGCAGGAGCCAGCATGAAAACCATCAAGGGACCGGCCATTTTCCTGGCGCAGTTCATGGGCGATGAGGTGCCATTCGACAATCTCGCCAATCTGGCTGGCTGGGCTGCCGGGCTGGGCTACCAGGCAATTCAGCTGCCGTGCGATCCAAGGCTTTTCGATTTGTCGCTGGCGGCCGATAGCCAGGCTTATTGCGATGATGTGGCCGGCCTGCTGGCGACGCATGGTTTGCAAATTTCGGAGCTGTCGACCCATTTGCAGGGCCAACTGGTGGCGGTGCATCCGGCGTATGACACGCTGTTCGACGGCTTCGCGCCGGCCGAGGTGCGCGGCAAGCCGGCGGCGCGCCAGGCGTGGGCGACCGATCAGTTGCTGCGTGGCGCGCGCGCTTCGCGCCGGCTGGGGCTGGCGGCGCATGTGAGTTTCTCCGGTGCGCTGGCGTGGCCTTATATCTATCCCTGGCCGCAGCGCCCGGCCGGGCTGGTCGATGAGGCGTTTGCCGAGTTGGGCCGCCGCTGGTTGCCGATCCTGAATGCCTTCGAGGACGCTGGCGTTGACGTGTGCTACGAGCTGCATCCCGGCGAGGATTTGCATGACGGCGTGACCTTCGAGCGCTTTCTCGATGCCGTCGACGGCCACGCGCGCGCCAACATTCTGTACGATCCGAGCCACTTCGTGCTGCAACAGCTCGATCACCTGGCCTTCATCGATATCTACCATGAGCGCATCAAGGCGTTTCACGTCAAGGACGCGGAATTCCGGCCGAGCGGGCGGCAGGGCGTGTATGGCGGCTACCAGGGCTGGCTGGAACGGGCTGGGCGCTTCCGTTCGCTGGGCGATGGGCAGATCGATTTCAAGGCGATCTTCTCCAAGCTGGCGCAGTACGATTACCCCGGCTGGGCGGTGCTGGAGTGGGAGTGCGCGCTGAAGCATCCGGAGGATGGCGCGCGCGAGGGGGCGGAGTTCATCCGCAGCCACATCATCCGCGTGGCCGGCCGGGCATTCGACGACTTCGCCGGCAGCGGTGCGGACCGGCGCCAGTTGCGTGCGCTGATGGGATTGGAGGGCTGATATGCAAGCACAGCGACGATTGCGTTTAGGCATGGTGGGCGGCGGCCAGGGCGCCTTTATCGGCGCGGTTCACCGCATTGCCGGCCGTCTGGACGATTGTTATGAGCTGGTGGCGGCCAGCCTGTCGAGCGATCCGGTGCGGGCGGCAGCGAGCGCCGCCGGTTTGCGGCTCGATCCGGCGCGCAGCTACGCCGATTATCAGACGATGGCGCGGGAGGAGGCGGCGCGGCCGGATGGCATCGACGCAGTGGCAATCGTCACGCCCAACTATCTGCATGCGCCGATGGCGACGGCGTTTCTGGAAGCCGGCATCCATGTGATTTGCGATAAGCCGCTGGCGATTTCGCTGGCGGAAGGCGAGGCGCTGGCGGCGCTGGCGCGGCGTCGCAACCGCGTGTTTGCGTTGACGCACGTGTATTCGGGATACCCGATGGTGCGCCATGCGCGCAGCCTGGTGGCGGCCGGTGAGATTGGCGAGGTACGGCTGGTACACGTGGAATATGCACAGGACTGGCTGGCCGAGGCGGCTAACCAGAGTGCGGAATTCCAGCGCAATAACTGGCATAACGATCCCTTGCGGGCGGGGCCGAATGGCTGCCTGGGCGATATCGGCAGCCATGCTTATCATCTGGCCGGCTATGTCAGCGGGATGTTGCCGGAACAGGTGCTGGCGGAGTTGCATTCGTTCACGCCGAATCGGGTGTTGGACGATCATGTGCAGGTGATGCTGCGTTACGCCAATGGCGCGCGCGGTATGCTGTGGAGTAGCCAGATGGCGACCGGATGCGAAAACGGCTTGCGTTTGCGGCTCTTCGGTTCCGAGGCAAGCTTGAGCTTCGAGCAGGAGAACCCGAATGAGCTGTGGCTTACGCCGCAAGGTGGCAGCGCCCAGCGCTTGACGCGCGGACGTGTGCGCGGCGCCGCAGCCGAGGCGTCGACGCGCGTGCCGTCGGGGCATCCAGAAGGTTATCTGGAAGCGTTCGCACAGTTGTATCGTGATGCCGCGACGCAGATTCACGCGGTGGAGGCGGGGCAGCCCGCGCCCGAAGTTACGCACGGCATGCCGGACGTGAACGATGGCGTCGCCGGCCTGAAGTTCATGAGCGCTGTGATGGAAAGCCACCGCCAGGGCTCGCGCTGGCTGCACGTCGCCAGCTAGCAGGCTGGCAGCCCGCGCCCCGCTGCGCGGGCGCAATTTTCGTGATATAGTTAGGATTCCTAATTTATAATGAGTGCCGTCATGAATTGCATTGCTCTCTACCACGTGGCGTTCGAAAACCTGGGGGCGTTCGCGGCGCCGCTGGAGGCGCGCGGTTATCGCATCACTTATCAGCATGCCTCGCAGCAGTTATCGCCCGCGCAATGGCAGGATACCGATTTGATCGTCGTGCTGGGCGGCCCGATAGGCGTCAATGATACGGCCCTGTATCCGTGGCTCGCCGCGGAGATTGATGGCATCCAACGGCGCCTGCAGCATAAACGCCCCATCCTTGGCATTTGCCTCGGAGCGCAGTTGATGGCCTTCGCACTCGGCGGCAAGGTGGAGGCGCGTATGGCAGGCAAAGAAATTGGCTGGTCCGTGTTGAATCTTGACACTGACGGCCCGCTAAAGCATTTGCGTGGCGTGCCGGTGCTGCACTGGCATGGCGACAATATCCGTCTGCCCGACGGCATTGAGGCTATTGCCAGCACGCCGGGCACGCCGTGTCAGGCGTTCACCGTCGGCGATCACGCGCTGGGCATACAGTTCCACGCCGAGTTCGCGCCATCTGCGCTGGAAGAGTGGCTGACCGGGCATGCGGTCGAGCTGCAACACGCCGGCGTGGATCTGCAACGCCTGCGCGACGATACCAGGCAATATGCCGCAGGCCTGGAACGTGCGGGCCAATCCATGATCGCCGAGTGGCTGGCGTGAGCATCGTGATCGACGCACTCTTTGTCGGCAAGGCCCGGCCGCTGGCACGGGATGGGCATGCGGACGTGCCAAGCGGCATCGTAAAAGCATCGCAGAAAGACAAAGTGTGGCTGTCGCTCAACGGCCTGCAAGGCGATGAGCAGGGCGACCGGAGCTATCATGGCGGACCCGAGAAAGCGCTGCATCATTACGCGGCCGAGCATTATGCCTATTGGCAATCACAGTATGCGGACAGCCCGGCGGCAATGGTTGCCGGCGCGTTTGGTGAAAACATTTCCACCAACGGCATCACCGAGCGGAGTGTCTACATCGGCGATGTATATCGTATCGGCTCGGCCTTGGTGCAAGTTTCGCAAGGGCGGCAGCCTTGCTGGAAGCTGAATCGCCTGCTGTGCCGCGACGGTGTCGCGTTGGCAATGCAAGTCTCCGGCGCGACCGGATGGTATTACCGGGTGTTGCAGGAAGGTTGGATAGAGCGCGGGGATAAACTGGAATTGCTGGAGCGGCCGCAGCCGGGATGGCCAATGGCCCGGCTGATTAGCGCCTTGTTCTCGCCCGCCGCGCAAGCGGACGAGTGGCGACAGGCAGCCGCAATCGGGCAACTGTCGCTGAACTGGCGCACAACCTTCTCGCGCCGGATTCAGTCAGGCCAGATCGAAGACTGGAGCCGGCGCTTGTCCGAGCCGACGTAGGCTGCCTATGGTGTTGCCTTGAGCGGTGCAGCCGCCGGCGCGGGCTGCGCGTAGACCACGATTGGCGCATTGTTTTGCGGACCGAGATGCGTCACGAGCAACGCGGTTGCGGAAATGCTGAAGGCTGCGCTGGCAATCGAGATGCCGGCCACCCATTTGATGATTTCGCTCTGGCTTCTGGTTACATCCCTGGCGATTCTCTCCAGCGTCGCCTCGACTTGCGCTTGCATCAGGCTTTGTTCTTTAATTGTCGACTTTAGGCCGAATTCCAACGTCTGGTTGAACTGTTCCAAGCGAGCGTTGGTCGCAACTTCGCTAGCCCGCACCTGCGCGCTCAGAGCTTGCAATCTGGCATCAATATAATCTTTGTCGTTGGTGTCCATTTGGCGATTGTGCTCGCGCCGTCGCAAGTGTCAATGACAACGCTCAATCGTGTTTAACCTGAAGTCGCAACGCATTTACTATAAAGCCTACCCGACAGGCAGAAGGATGCGACGACATGAACGATCTTTGCGATGTAAATCTTTCCCGGCGTAATGTGCTGATCGCGGGAGCGTTGTCCGCAACGGCGACCGCTGTGCCGCTGACCGCCGATGCGCAACAGCAACAACCCCAGCAGCCCGCCACCACACCGCCCCCCACCAAGGCCAGGGTTTCCTTCCAGGTCAACGGCAAGCAGCAAACACTGGAAGTCGACACGCGCACCACGTTGCTCGACGCCCTGCGCGAACACCTGCACCTGACTGGCACGAAGAAGGGCTGCGACCACGGCCAGTGCGGCGCCTGCACGGTCATCGTTGACGGCCGCCGCATCAATTCCTGCCTATCGCTTGCTGTAATGCATGAGGGGAACAAAATCACCACCATCGAAGGCCTGGGCACGCCGGACCAGCTACACGCCATGCAAGCCGCCTTCGTTAAGCATGACGGCTACCAGTGCGGCTACTGTACGCCGGGGCAAATCTGTTCGGCCGTGGCGGTGCTGGACGAAATCAGGCAAGGCATCCCGAGCCACGTCAGCGCCGACCTGAACGCCAAGCCGCTGCTCAACGAGTCCGAGTTGCGCGAGCGCATGAGCGGCAATATCTGCCGATGTGGCGCGTATTCCAACATCATCGATGCGATTACCGAAGTGGCAGGGAGGACCGCATGAGAGCCTTTACCTACCAGCGCGCGCAAACGCCGGCCGAAGCGGCCGCCGCAGCGGCGCGCACACCGGGCGCACGTTTCATCGCCGGCGGCACCAATCTGCTGGACCTGATGAAGCTGGAAATCGAAACGCCGCAGCACCTGATCGACGTCAACGGCCTGGCGCTGGACAAGATCGAAGCCACCTCCGGCGGCGGCCTGCGCATCGGCGCGCTGGTGCGCAACACCGACCTGGCCGCCGACGCGCGCGTGCGCCGCGATTACGGCGTACTGTCGCGCGCCTTGCTGGCAGGCGCCTCCGCGCAACTGCGCAACAAGGCCACTACTGCCGGCAACCTGTTGCAGCGCACCCGTTGTCCCTACTTCTACGATACCAACCAGCCGTGCAACAAGCGTCAGCTCGGCAGCGGCTGTTCGGCCATCGGCGGCTACAGCCGCAACCACGCCATTCTGGGCGCCAGCGATGCCTGCATCGCCACGCATCCGAGCGACATGGCGGTGGCCATGCACCTGCTGGACGCCACGGTGGAAACCGTCCGCGCGGACGGCGTCACGCGCACCATACCCATCGCCGATTTTCATCGCCTGCCCGGCAACACGCCGCACGTGGAAAACGCGCTGGCGCTGGGCGAACTGATCACCGCCGTGACGCTGCCCAAGCCGCTCGGCGGCACGCATATTTACCGCAAAGTACGCGACCGCGCCTCGTATGCGTTCGCGCTGGTGTCGGTGGCGGCGGTGGTGCAGCCGGACGGCAGCGGCCGCGTCGCGCTGGGCAGCGTCGCCCACAAACCGTGGCGCATCCCGGCGGCGGACGCCAGCATGCCGCAGGGCGCCAAGGCAGTGGCCGAGCAACTGCTGGCCGGCGCCAAGCCGAGCAACGAGAGCGCTTTCAAGATTCCACTGGTGCAGCGCACGCTGGCCTCGGTGCTGGCTGACGCCAAGAAAGGCTGACCACAATGAAATTTGTCACTCCCGCCACCACCAATCCGATCGACCAGCTGAAGGTCATCGGCCATCCGACCGACCGCATCGACGGGCCCTACAAAACCACCGGCACCGCGCCGTATGCCTACGAGCACCAGCCGGACAACGTCGCCTACGGCTACGTGGTAGGTGCCGGCATCGCCAAGGGCCGCATCACGTCGATCGATGTCAGCGGCGCCCGGCGCGCGCCCGGCGTGCTGGCGGTGGTCACCGCCGACAACGCCGGCAAGCTGAATAAAGGTAATTTCAACACGGCCAAGCTGCTCGGCGGGCCGGAGATCCAGCACTACCACCAGGCGATCGCGCTGGTAGTGGCGGAAACCTTCGAGCAGGCCCGCGCCGCCGCGCAACTGGTCAGCGTGAAGTACAGCAAGGAGGCCGGCGCCTACGACCTGGCCAAGGTCAAGGACAAGGCCAGGGAACCGGGCGACAAGGACGCCAAGGATTACAAGGTAGGCGACTTCAACGGCGCTTTCAACGCCGCGCCGGTCAAGCTGGACGTTGCCTACAGCACGCCCGACCAGTCGCACGCCATGATGGAGCCGCACGCCTCCATCGCCAGCTGGCAGGGCGACAAGGTCACGTTGTGGACCTCCAACCAGATGATCGCCTGGGGCCGTGGCGACATGGCGAAAACGCTGGGCATTCCGAAGGAAAACGTGCGCCTGGTGTCGCCGTACATCGGCGGCGGCTTCGGCGGCAAGCTGTTCCTGCGCGCGGAGGCCGTGCTGGCCGCGCTGGGCGCGAAGGCGGCGGGCCGGCCGGTCAAGGTGGCGTTGCAGCGCCCGCTGATGATCAACAACACCACGCACCGCCCGGCCACCATCCAGCGCATCCGCATCGGCGCCACGCGCGAGGGCAAGATCAGCGCCATCGCGCATGAAAGCTGGTCCGGCGACCTGCCGGACGGCAAGCCGGAAACCGCCGTGCAGCAGACGCAGCTGCTGTATGCCGGACCCAACCGGTTGACCCGACTGCGGCTGGCCGTGCTCGATCTGCCGGAGGGCAACGCCATGCGCGCGCCCGGCGAGGCGCCCGGCCTGATGGCGCTGGAAATCGCCATCGATGAAATGGCCGAGAAGCTGAAGATGGACCCGATCACCTTCCGCATCATCAACGACACCACGGTCGACCCGGCCAAGCGCGAGCGCAAGTTCTCGACGCGCCGCTTTGTCGACTGCCTGCGCACCGGCGCCCAGCGTTTCGGCTGGGACAAGCGCAATCCGGTGCCGGGCCAGGTGCGCGACGGGCGCTGGCTGGTCGGCGTCGGCGTGGCCTCGGCCTTCCGCAACAACCTGGTGCAGAAATCCGGCGCGCGCGTGAAGCTCAACGCGCAAGGCATCGTGACGGTTGAAACCGACATGACCGATATCGGCACCGGCAGCTACACCATCATCGCGCAGACCGCAGCCGAGATGATGGGCGTGCCGCTGAAGCAGGTGGTGGTCAAGCTGGGCGATTCGGACTTCCCGGTGTCGGCTGGTTCGGGCGGGCAGTGGGGCGGCAACAGCTCGACGGCCGGGGTGTACGCCGCCTGCGTCAAGCTGCGCGAGCTGGCGGCGCAAAAGCTGGGCCTCGACCCGACCAAGGCCGAGTTTGTCGCGGGCGCGGTGCGCGCCGACGGCCGTTCGCTGCCGCTGACGCAAGCGGCCGAGCAAGGCGAGCTGGTGTGTGAAGACACGATGGAGTACGGCGACCTCGACAAGAAGTTCCAGCAATCCACCTTTGGCGCGCACTTCGTCGAAGTGGGCGTAGACGCCTACACCGGCGAAACCCGCGTGCGCCGCATGCTGGCCGTGTGCGCCGCCGGCCGCATCCTCAATCCCAAGGCCGCGCGCAGCCAGGTCATCGGCGCCATGACGATGGGCGTGGGCGCGGCGCTGATGGAGGATCTGGTGATCGACCAGCGCGGCGGCTTCTTCGTCAACCACGACCTGGCCGGCTACGAGGTGCCGGTGCATGCCGACATTCCGCATCAGGAGGTGATCTTCCTGGATGAAACCGACCCGGTGTCTTCACCGATGAAAGCCAAGGGCGTGGGCGAGCTGGGCATTTGCGGCGTCGGCGCGGCGGTGGCCAACGCCATCTACAACGCCACCGGCGTGCGCGTGCGCGACTACCCGGTCACGCTCGATAAACTGCTGGCGAAAATGCCCGCCGTGTGAGTTGGTGCTATGCTGTAGACACGTTTTGAACAAGGAGGACGACATGCCTGCTTCTCACGACACCTACACCCGCAAACAGGGACTGAAACAGACGTACGAGGTGGAGTACACGGCCTTGCGCTACAAGATATCCTTGGGCAACAAGGTGCTCAAGGATATCCAGCTGGGGCTGCAATCGGCCCCGGTGTATGACCCGGAAATCACCTGGCGCCACGCGGTGGCCGATATCGAAAACCTGCGCGGCATGACCGAGCAGTAGCGCCGGCCGCTTAGCGCGGGCAGCCGCTGTCGAGCAGCGGCCGCTCGCGCGCCTGCAATCCCATCAGCTCAGGCCGGTCGTAGGGGATGTAATTCATCCAGAACCACGGCAGGCAGGTCTTGCCGTACACGTACTCGACGGCCGGGAAGAATAGATTGTTTGCATTCGAGCTGTTGCTCAGCATGACGATGCCGTTGCGCGCCTGGCGGAAGCCGAGCGCGAAATTGTTGGTGCCATCGTCCGCGCCTTCCTTGAAAAACGCCGGGCCCATCGGCGAGTTGTACAGCGGCCAGCCGAGGCCGATCGACAGGCCGATGCCGCGCCACAGATCGGTATCGCCCGGCCAGTGCGACGGGAACTGCTGCACCGAGACGATGGCCATGTGCGGCGACAGCATCTCGCGGTAGGCGGCGGGCGACAAGCCTTCGCCGCGCAGCACGCCGGCCAGGAAGGCGGCGTAGTCGCGGATGGTGGTGTCCATCGAGCCGGCGGCGCGGGCGTCGCTACGGCGCTTGTGCGGGATGACGGCGCCGTCCTTGCCGTAGTGCGTGGTTTCGCGCCCGGCCCAGTCGTCGCGCCAGACCATGCTGGTATCGCGCATGCCGAAGCGGTCGAACACGCGCTGTTGCATCAGCGTTTCCAGCGGCAGGCCGGTGCGCTCCTCCACCACGATTTGCAGGATGTTCAGGCCCTCGCCGGAATACACGTAGCGGCTGCCCGGCGCGAATTTGAAGTCGAGCTTGTTGTTATCGTTGATGTAGCGCCAGTTGAGCAGGCCGCTGGTGTGCGACAGCAACATGCGCGGCGTCAGCTGCCGCCAGCGCGGGTCGTCCCTGAGGTCGGCAAACTTGGGATAGTCGGGCAGCGGCTTGTTCAGCAGTTGCGGCAGCGTGGCGTCCAGTGTCAGCACGCCCTCGTCGACCAGCTGCATCACCGCGTAGGCGAAAGCGGCCTTGGTGAGCGAGGCGCCGTACATGATGGTGTCGGTGCGCAGCGGCTGCTGGCGCGCGACATTGGCGTAGCCGTAGGCTTGGGTGTAAGTGACCTGGCCGTCTTCGATCAGCGCCAGCGCCAGGCCCGGCACGCGGGCCGCTTCCATCAGGCGCTGCAGCTCGGCGTCCAGCGGGCGCCGGTCCGGCGGCGGGGCGGCGCATCCTCCAAGCATCACGGCGGCAATCAGTGCGGCGCAGCGGGGCAGGGAGGAACGGCGCATGGTTCAATCCTTTCTGGGTTGCGCCGCGAACCACGGTTGCATGCGGCGGATGGCTTCTTCGATTTCCGCCGTGGAGACGGCAAAGCTGAAACGGATGAAGTGCCTCGCCATCGACCGGATCGAAATCGATGCCGGGCGCGGTGGCGATGCCGGTGTCGTGCAACAGCCGCTGGCAGAAGGCCAGGCTGTCGTCGGTCAGGTGGGCGATGCTGGCGTAGATGTAGAACGCGCCGTCTGGCGGCGCCACGGTGGTCAGGCCGAGGCCGGGCAGCGCGGCCAGCAGCAGGCGGCGGTTTTCGCGGTAGACCTGCAGGTGGCCGTCCAGCTCGTCCAGCGCGTCGAACGCGGCCAGGCCGGCGTGCTGGCTCAGCGATGGCGCGGTCAGGAACAGGTTGCCGCAATACGCCTGCGCGCGCTCCACATGCTGCGGCGGCGCCAGCAGCCAGCCCAGCCGCCACCCGGCCATGCTGAAATACTTGGAAAAGCTGCTGACCACCAGCGCCTGCGGCGCGTAGGCGAGGATGGTCTGCGCCGGCTCGACGTAGCTGAGGCCGTGATAGATCTCGTCCGAAATGATGCGGATGCCGCGCGCGCGGCAGACGTCGGCAATGGCTTGCAGCTCGTCCCGCTTGATCAGCGTGCCGGTCGGGTTGGCCGGACTGGCGATGATGACGCCATGCGGCGCCGGTTCGATGGCGGCCAGCGCGGCGGCAGTCAGCTGGAAGCCGACGTCGGCGCCGCAGGCGATTTCCACCGGCGTCATGTGCAGCGCCTTGAGCGTGTTGCGGTAGGCCACGTAGCCGGGCCGCGCCATGGCGACGCGGTCGCCCGGCGCAAACAGCGAACTCAGCGCCAGCACCAGTGCCGGCGAAGCGCCGCAGGTCAGGATAAACTGGCTGGCGTCGACCGCCACGCCGTAGCGTTCCTGATAGAACCGCGCCAGCCGCTGCTTCAGCGGCGCGCTTTCCCAGTACCCCATGGCCTCGGTGTCCAGCACCGCGTGCGCGGTGGCGATGGCGCGGCGCGGCGCGCCGGTGGACGGCTGGCCAAACTCCATGTGAATGATGGAACGGCCGGCGGCTTTCAGGGCGTGCGCCTGCTTGCTGATGGCGATGGCGTGGAAGGGTTCAAGTTGCGCATTCATGCTTCGATTATACTGTTGCCTGTAACATAAAAAAGCAAAGGTTGGTTGGCATGACGATACGTTGGAAGCGGTGGGCGATAGGCGCGGCGAGCGCGGTGGGTGTGTATGCGGCGGCGGGTTTTTGGCTACTGCCGGCCATCATCAAGAGCCAGCTACCGAAGTATGCGGAAACCGAGCTCGAGCGCAAGGCCAGCATCGGTGAACTGAGTTTCAATCCCTTCACGCTGCGGCTGGAGGCCAGCGATGTGCGCCTGACCGAGGCTGACGGCACGCCGCTGTTCGCGCTTGGCGGGCTGGCGGTGGAGATGCAGTGGCGCTCGCTGTTCCGGCGCGCCTGGAGTTTTGCCGAGATCCGCATCAGCGATCCGGCCTTGCAGCTGGCGATTGCCGCGGACGGCAAATTCAATATTGCCGAGCTGCTGGCGACGATCGACAGGCACAAGAAAAAGGACGAGCCGGCATCCGGCCTGCCGCGCCTGGTCATCAGGCAGTTCGCGCTGGAAAACGGCCAGGTGGCGATGCATGACAGGCACGCCGGCTACGACGATACGTTTGCGCCGATCACCTTCGGGCTGAATAACCTGAGCACGCTGCCGGATGAGAACGGCGATTACACCTTGAGCGCCGATGCCGGACTGGGCGGCAAGCTGCGCTGGAAGGGCGTGGCGGCGGTGAATCCGATCCGCGGCAGCGGCGTGCTGACGCTGGAGAACGTGGCGCTGCCCGGGGTGGCGGCGTACCTGAAGTCGTTCTCGCGGGTGGTGGTGGCGGACGGCAAGTTGTCGGCGCAGCTGCCGTATAAATTCGGCTACCAGGAGGGCAAGCTCGACGCCAGCCTGGTAGGCGCCGGCCTCAGCCTGATTGACTTGACGCTGCAGCGTGGCGCCGATTCGCCGTTCGTCAAGCTGAAACAGTTGTCGGTCAATGATGTCGGTGTGGATTTGCTGAAGCGGTCGGTGCAGGTTGGCGCCTTGCGCCTGAATGGCGGCGCGCTGACCATGCGGCGCGACGCGCGCGGCGAACTCGATGTCGCGCACCTGGCCTTGCCGGTGCGGCCGGCGGCTGCCAAGGCCGCGCCCGCGCCGGCGCAAGGCGGCTGGAAGCTGCAATTCAAGCAGATCGGCCTCGATGGCGTGGCGCTCAACTATTTCGACCAGACGGTCAGCCCGGCGCTGAAGGTCAGCTCGGACAACGCCCGGCTGCAACTGGCGCTGCAGCTGGATGGCGCCAGGCTGAATATCGCCAACGCGGCCTTCTCGATGAATAATCTGTCGCTCAACAGCGGCACGCAGGCGCCGGTCAAGCTGTCGCGCATCGGCTTTGAGGACGCCTCGCTCGATCTGGACGCGCACAAGGTGAGTGCCGGGCGCCTGTATGCCGATGGCGGCCAGTTCGACTTGTCGCGCGACGCCAAGGGGCGGTTCCTGTTCATGAATCTGTTGCCGAGGTCAGGCGCGGCCGGGCCCGCGGCGTCCGCGCCAGAGCCGGCCGGCGCGGCATGGACGGCCGATGTGAAGTCCGTCGAGGTGAGCCGGTTCGGCGCGCTGTTTGCCGATGCCGATACCGGCATCAAGGTCAATCTGCAAAATTTCAATCTGAAGGTGCAGGATCTCAGCAACGATCTGAACAAGCCGCTGGCGTTTGACGGCGGCGTTGGCCTGAAGGAGGGCGGGCAGTTGCTGGCCAAGGGCAAGGTGATTCCGGCCACCGGCGCGGTCGATACCGAACTCAAGCTGACCAGGCTGGCGCTGGCGCCGGTGCAGCCGCTGTTGAGCAAGTACGTGAAGCTGAAGATCGCCGACGGCGCGCTCAATGCGCAAGGCTGGCTGCGCACCGGCACTGGCAGCAGCAAGGCCGATCCCGCCGTGCGTTACCACGGCTCGTTTGAAGTGGCCGAGCTGTCGCTGAACGAGTTGGACAATGATCGCTTCGCCCACTGGCGCAGCGTCGGCGCGGACAAGCTGGCCTTGACCGTGAAGCCGAACCTGCTCGATGTGGCCGAGCTGCGCGTGGTCGAGCCGAACGCGATCCTGATGATCGAGAACGACCGCAGCTTCAACGCCCAGCGCTTGCTGGTCGAGCAGCCTGCCGCCGCGCCTGCGCCGGCATCCGCAGCGCCAGCTTCGCCGGCGGCACCGCGTCCGGAGCAGGCCCAGGCTTCGGCGCCGGCGGACGCCGAGCCGTTCCCGATCCGCGTGCGCCGCGTGCGCCTGCAGGACGCCAAGCTGGACTTCACCGACCTGAGCCTGCGCCCGCAATTCGGCGCCAAAATTTACGAGCTGAACGGCGTCATCACCGGCCTGTCGTCGCGGCGCGACGCGCGCAGCCAGGTCGAACTTGACGGCCGCGTCGACGAATTCGGCCTGGCCCGCATACGCGGCCAGCTGAATCCCTTCGTCCCGGCCGATAACACCGACATGAGCGTGGTGTTCAAGAACATCGACATGGTGTCGGCCTCGCCGTACAGCATGAAATTCGCCGGCTACAAGATCGCCGAGGGCAAGATCTCGCTCGACCTGCAATACAAGGTCCGCAACGGCCAGCTGGAAGGCAACAACCAGGTTGTGCTCGACAACTTGGTGCTGGGCGAGCGCATCGACAGCCCGGAGGCGCTCAAGCTGCCGCTGGAACTGGCGCTGGCCATTCTCAGGGACAGCAACGGCCGTATCGATCTCGGCATCCCGGTATCGGGCAATCTGAACGATCCCAGCTTCAGCTATGGCGCGGTGGTATGGAAAGCCGTCGGCAACCTGATGAACAAGGTCGTCACCGCGCCGTTCCGCGCGCTGGGCAATCTGCTGGGTTTCAGCGGCGACAAGCTGGAAGCGGTCGAGTTCGATGCGGGCAGCGATGCCGTGCTGCCGCCGGAACGTGAAAAGCTGAAACAGGTGGCGCAGGTGCTGGCGAAGAAACCGCAACTGAGGCTGGCGGTGCCGGGCCTGTACAGCGAGGCGGCCGACGGCGCCGCGCTGCGCGCGCAGTCCTTGCGGCGCGAAGCGCTGGGCCGCGCAGGCGTCAAGCTGGCGGCCAACGAGCAGCCGGGGCCGCTGGACATCGGCCAGCGCAAGGTCCGTGGCGCGATCCGCGACCTGTACGCCGAACGCTTCGGCGCACCCGAGCTGGACAAGGAAAAGAAAGCGGCCGAAGTGGCCGGCGCCAATGTCGCGGCCCAGGATACGTCGAAGAAGGTGCCGGTGCTGCAACGTCTCGGCAATATGGTGCAGGGCGAGCCGCAGGTGGCGGACGCCACGGCGTTCTACGGCAAGCTGCAACAGCGTCTTGAACAAACCCAGCCGCTGCCGAAGGACGCCTTGCCGCAGCTCGGTGCGCGCCGCGCGGCGGCCGTGGTGGCGGTGTTGAAGGAGGTGGGCGGTGTCGCGGTGGCGGATGCGCCGGCGGCGACGGAGAGCGCGGCCGGCAAGCCGGTCGCCGTCAAGCTGGAGCTGTCGGCGAAATAAAATGAATCAGGACAAGGCCCACATGGCCGGCAACCCGTGGATGGCGGGCCTGGCGCTGCTCTGCAGCCAGTTGTCGCTGAACGTCGGCGCGGCGTTCGCCAAGAGCCTGTTTCCGCAGGTCGGCGTGGAGGGCGTGACGGCGTATCGCGTCGGCATCGCCGCGCTGATCATGCTGGCCATGTTCCGCCCGTGGCGCACGCCGTTGACGTGGAAGCAGGCGCTCAACGTCGCCATTTACGGCTCGGTGATCGGGCTGATGAATCTGCTGATTTACCGCGCCTTCGCGCGCATCCCGATGGGCGTGGCGGTGGCGATCGAGGTGGCGGGGCCGCTGACGGTGGCGGTATTGTCGTCGCACCGTGCGCGCGATTTCGTGGCGGTGTGTCTGGCCGCGGCCGGATTGTATTTCCTGTTGCCGATACACGGGCACGTGGACCAGCTCGATCCGGTGGGCGTGGCCTACGCGGCGGCAGCGGCGGTGTGCTGGGCCTTGTACATCGTCTACGGCAAGCGGGTGTCGTCGATGTCGGGCGGGCAGTCGGTGGCGTGGGGCATGCTGGCGGCGTCGCTGTTCATCGTGCCGATAGGCGTGGCGCATGCGGGGACGTTGCTGCTGACGCCGGCGTTCCTGGCGGTGGGCGCGGTGATCGCGGTGATGTCCAGTGCCTTGCCTTACTCGCTGGAGATGATGTCGATGCGGACGCTGTCGTCGCGCACGTTCAGCATGTTCAGCAGCGCGGCGCCGGCCTTGAGCGCGCTGGCCGGCATGGCGGTGCTTGGTGAACACCTGACGCCAACGCAGTGGCTGGCCATCGGCGCCATCGTCCTGGCGTCGGCACTGACATCGCTGCGCTAGATCAAACCAGCTCAGCTTGCCGGCCGACGTCCATCGTGCTCCAGGTTCCCGCCCACAAGCAAGCGCTTGTTGCTTTTGCAACCGCTTCATGGCAGCATAGGCGCTTCTTCAAGGAGACGCTATGGACATCGCTCGCGCCCAACAAGCAATTGCCGCCGCCGCTGTCACGCTGGTGCTATGGATCGCCTGCGTGGCGTCGTACCTGCCGCCGCTGGTGCAGCACACCACGCAATCGGTGCTGCTGATGATCGCCACCGGCATGGGCATCGCCATCTGCTACGTGCTGCATCTGGTGTTTGTCGGCATTGCCGCCAGGCGGCTGGGCCGTTCGCCGGCGCTGTGGGTGATCGTGTCGGCGGTCTTTATGCCGATCGCCTCCATCATCGGCCTGGTCATCTTCGAATGGTTCAGCGAACAGGACAAGCAGGCCGCCGCCTGAAACGCTTGCCAGACGTGGACCGGATCGTCTAGTATCGATCCCGATGCGATCAGCATCGACGTCGCTCGGACGGTTCCGGGCGCTTACGTGAGACATCCATGACTGACACCCAAAAACCGCGCAGCTTTGCGCGCATCGATCGCCTGCCTCCCTACGTTTTCAATGTCACCGCCGAGCTGAAACTCGCGGCGCGCCGTCGCGGCGAAGACATCATCGACATGTCGATGGGCAATCCGGACGGCGCCACGCCGCCCCACATCGTGTCCAAGCTGGTCGACACGGTACAACGTCCCGACACCCATGGCTACTCGGCCTCGAAAGGCATTCCGCGCCTGCGCCGCGCCATCTCGCGCTGGTACAAGACGCGCTATGACGTCGATTTCGATCCGGACTCGGAAGCCATCGTCACCATCGGCTCCAAGGAAGGCCTGGCGCACCTGATGCTGGCCACGCTGGACCAGGGCGACACGGTGCTGGTGCCCAACCCGAGCTACCCGATCCACATCTGGGGCGCGGTGATCGCCGGCGCCAATATCCGCTCGGTGCGCATGACGCCCGGCGTCGATTTCTTCGACGAGCTGGAGCGCGCGGTGCGCGAAAGCTATCCGAAGCCGAAAATGATGATCCTCGGATTCCCGTCCAACCCGACCGCGCAGTGCGTGGAGCTGGAGTTCTTCGAGCGCGTGGTGGCGCTGGCCGGGCAGCACAACATCCTCGTGGTGCACGACCTGGCGTATGCCGACATCGTCTTCGACGGCTGGAAGGCGCCGTCGATCATGCAGGTGGCGGGCGCGCGCGAGGTGGCGGTGGAATTTTTCACGCTGTCCAAGAGCTACAACATGGCCGGCTGGCGCGTCGGCTTCATGGTCGGCAACAAGGAGCTGGTGGCGGCGCTGGCGCGCATCAAGAGCTACCACGACTACGGCAGCTTCACGCCGGTGCAGGTGGCGGCGATCGCCGCGCTGGAGGGCGACCAGGGCTGCGTCAGCGAGATCTGCGCGCAGTACCAGAGCCGGCGCGACGTGCTGCACAAGGGGCTGGTCGAAGCCGGCTGGCCGGTGGATAAGCCGAAGGCCTCGATGTATATCTGGGCGCGGATTCCGGCCGCGTATCGCCACCTCGGCTCGCTGGAATTCGCCAAGCTGCTGCTGGCCGAGGCCAAGGTTTGCGTCTCCCCCGGCATCGGCTTCGGGGAGTACGGGGACGAGTATGTGCGCTTCGCCTTGATTGAAAACGAAGCCCGCATCCGTCAGGGCTTGCGTGGCATCAAAGCGATGTTGCGCAAAACTTCGGCATAAAATCCGCGCCAGGTTTAAGCCGCATCAAACCTCGTGTTCGATGCGGCGGCTACTGTAGCTCTCTGGACCATTAGAGGAGCTGCCATCATGTCCCAACTTCCCACCGGAACCAGCGCGCGCCGCCTGGTTGATGCTGTCCAAAAACTTGAGCGCAGCCTGGCCACGGCCGGCCTGCCGCGCTTCGTCGCGCGGCTGCCGGTGTGCTGCCTGGCGTGGTATTACTGTCGCATGCTGGACGAAAAGATCGCGCGCATCACCCGCATCGCCGGCAAGTTCGACCGCTGGGGGCCGGCCATCTGCCAGGCCTCGCCGGTGGCGCAGGAAAAGCTGGAAATGCTCGACCTGGACCGCAAAATGCGCAACGATATCGAGTTCACCAAGGTCACCATGATGGACCTGCGCGACTACAGCGCAAGCATCGGCCGCATGTTCGAGGAACTGGGCTACGAGTCGGCTGCGCTGCGCCGGCGCCAGAGCGCGTTTATCGAGATACTGGAAGCGTCGTGCGCCTCGGCCAGCCGCATGCAGGACGCGCTGACGCGGCATGACGAGGCGGTGCTGGCGCGCCTGCGGGCCCAGGCGGATGCCGCCGCGGCCCACGCGGCGCGGACTTAAAAGCCTTCCAGCACGATCTTGCCTTTGGCGCGGTTGCTCTCGATCAGGGCGTGCGCGCGCCTGAGGTTGTCCGCGTTGATCTTGCCGAAGCGCTCGGCCAGCGTGGTCCTGACCGCGCCGGTTTCCACCAGCTTGGCGACGTCGTTCAGCAGTTGATGCTGTTGCTGGATATCGTCGGTCTGGAACATCGAACGGGTGTACATGAACTCCCAGTGCAGCGACACGCTCTTGCGCTTCAGCGTGCGCACGTCGATGGCGGCCGGATCATCGATCAGCGCGACCTTGCCCTGCGGCGCCACCAGCTCGCCGATCGCGGCCCAGTGGTGGTCGGTCTGGTTCAGCGAGGCCACGTAGGTCACCGGCGGCAGGCCGAGACGGCCGATTTCCTCGTTGAGCGGCTTGCTGTGGTCGACCACGTGGTGCGCGCCGAGCTGCCTGATCCACTCGCCGGTTTCCGGGCGCGAGGCGGTGCCGATGATGGTCAGGCCGGTCAGCTGGCGCGCCAGCTGCACCAGGATCGAACCGACGCCGCCGGCCGCGCCGATCACCAGCAGCGATTTGCCCCGCGTGGCGCCGGCGTCGCGGCTCACTTGCAGACGGTCGAACAGCAGCTCCCAGGCAGTAATGGTGGTCAGCGGCAGCGCGGCGGCCTGGGCGAAATCCAGATTCTTCGGCTTGTGGCCGACGATGCGCTCGTCCACGAGGTGCAATTCGCTGTTGGTGCCGGCGCGGGTCAGGTCGCCGGCGTACCAGACTTCATCGCCGACCTTGAACAGGCTGACGTCGGGGCCGACCGCCTTGACCACGCCGGCGGCGTCCCAGCCGATCACCTTGGCCTGGCCCTCGGCCGGCGCGACGTTGCGGCGGATCTTGGTATCGACCGGGTTGACCGAAATGGCGCGCACCTCGACCAGCAGGTCGCGGCCGGTCGCTTGCGGCGCCGGCAGTTCGATATCGATCAGCGATTCGGCGTTTTCGATGGGCAGGGACTGGCGATAGGCAATGGCTTTCATGGAATTCTCCGTGCGTGTTGTGATGGGAGTATCATCATTTATTTCGTGGCGATGAAAAAGAGGCGCTGCACTGAAACACTTTCAAGGAATTGAAGAAAATTGCTCAGACTCGATGATTTGACCGTATTTGTCCGCACCGCCGACCGTGGCAGCCTATCGGCCGCCGCGCGCGAGCTCGAGATATCGCCGGCGCTGGCCAGTGCGGCCGTCAAGCGGCTGGAAGCGGAACTGAAGCTGCGCCTGTTCGCCCGCACCACGCGCTCGTTGCGGCTGACCGAGGAGGGCGAACACTACTTGCGCCACGCGCGCGAGGCGCTGCGGCTGCTGAAGGAGGGCCACGACGCCCTGATCCAGGGGCAGGAAGCGCTGGGTGGTACGCTGAAAATCTCCATGCCGTCGGACCTCGGGCGCAACATGGTGCTCGGCTGGCTGGACGCGTTCCAGGCGCAGTATCCCAAGGTGTCGCTGCAACTGAGCATCAGCGACCGCCTGTCGGATATGTACCGGCAACCGGTTGACATCGCCATACGCTACGGCATGCAGGACGATTCCAGCCTGATCGCCTTGCCGCTGGCGCCGGACAACCGCCGCGTGCTGGTGGCCTCGCCGGACTACATCAAGCAGCATGGCAAGCTGCATGCGCTGGGCGACCTGGCGCGCCACAACTGCCTGCGCTTCATGCTGGAAGACGTGATTCACGACCGCTGGAGTTTCTACCGCGACGCGCATGGCGCAGCGGATGTGGTGCACGTCAACGGCAACCGCAGCGCCGACGATGCCGATGTGGTGCGGCGCTGGGCGGTGGCCGGTGTCGGCATCGCCTACAAGTCGCGGCTGGACCTGAGCGCCGACATCCGCGCAGGCCGCTTGCAGGTGCTGCTGCCCGACGTGCTGGGCGAGCCGACGCCGCTCAACATGCTGTGCATGCACCGGTCGCAGATTTCGCCGACGGTGCTGCAACTGCGCGATTTCCTGCGCGCGCAGTGTGAAAAGGCTTAAGGACGCCTGAAATCGGCCTTGAGTACAGTTGCGCCGCAACAAAATGCGCTTACCATAGCGCTAATAAGAACATTCGGGAGAGAGCAATGACCGAAACCCAGCGCGACATTCTCAGCGCCGGCTTTTCGCTGACGCTGATAGCGCTTGCCGCTTTCGTCATGCAGCGATTCTTCCTGCCGCTGATCTGGGCTGGCATATTGTGCGTGGCCACGTGGCCGCTGTATCTGCGGCTGCGCGCGCGCATCGGCCACGGCGTGCTCGCGGCCGCCTTGCTGACCTTGCTGGTGGCGGCCGTCTTCATCGTGCCGGCGTTGCTGGGCGTGACGCAGGCGGCCAGGCAGGCACCGGAACTGGCCAACTACGTCGTCAGCGCCAACACGGACGGCATCGCCGTGCCGGACTTCGTGCGCCACCTGCCGGTGATCGGCGATTCGCTGACCGAATGGTGGCAGGCGACGCTGAGCCAGCCGCACGGTCTGGCGCATCTGTTCGCCGAACGGCAGATCAACGGCTTCCACTCGGCCAGCGACATCATCAAGCTGGCCGGCGTCGGCTTCATGCACCGGCTGGTGGACTTTGGCCTGGCCTTCCTGTGCCTGTTCTTTTTCTATAAGGACGGCGAGGTGCTGAACCGCCAGATCACCAATATTGGCAGCCGCTGGTTCAGCGAACTGCGCTGGGCGCGGTACTCGGACAAGATCCCGACCGCCATCCGCGCCACCGTCAACGGACTGGTGCTGGTCGGCCTGGCCGAGGGCGTGTTGATCGGCGTCGCCTACTGGCTGGCCGGGCTCAAGTCCGCCGTGCTGTGGGCGGCCGCCACCGGCATCCTGGCGATTATCCCGTTTGGTGCGCCGCTGGCGTTTGTCAGTGCGGCGGGCGTGCTGGCCTTTGGCGGCGCCTTGCCGGCCGCACTGGGCGTGATCGCCTGGGGCACGGCGGTGTTGTTCGTCGCGGATCACTTTGTACGGCCTGGCATCATTGGCAACGCCACGCGCTTGCCCTTCCTGGCCGTGCTGTTCGGCATATTAGGCGGCGTCGAAACCCTCGGCCTGGTGGGACTGTTTATTGGTCCGGTGGTGATGGTTCTGTTTGTAACCCTGTGGCATGAGGCGCAGACGCATCGCGAGGATGTCGGCTCGCCAGTTGCCACACCCAGGTGAGGAGCGCAAGCGAGGTCGCGGCATCGGCCGGCCTGTCTTGTGCATGGGCGGGGCAACTGGCACCGGCAACCATTAATGTGCTTTCGACTTCGACAGGATCAGCAGCCAGCGGCGGAACAGCAGTACCTCCAGATGGCCAGCCTGCACGCCGGTGTCGCATTCCATGATTGGATTGACAGCGTAGAAACGCTTGCGGAAGTCACGGCACACCATCATTTCGCGTTTGCCCATGCGAACCATGAAAGAAGTCGGCAGGTATTCCAGGCCGAAGCGGGAACCGTAGCTGCTATTCAGAGTGCTCATGACATGTCCTTTTTTGTTGGAGGTGTTTAACGAGGAGTTCAGAATAACACAACTACTGTATGAATAAACAGGTACTGTGCAAATAAACAGTAAATTCGCTATTTCGTAGTTTTTACGCCAACTTCATCGGCGGTCGACCAAGGAGCACCAAATTTTCAGCAAATTACTCAGTTTCGTAGAGGCAAGACTGTCGCCCGGCGGCGAATTCGGTTTGCATCTGACCGTGGGCATGGCCGTGCTGTTCGTTTCCGGGCTGGTCTTCCACGAGCTTGCCGAGGCGGTCATGGGCCAGGAAGCCATCACGGTATTGGACGTGCAGGTGGCCAATTGGTTCAATGCGCATGCCTTCGAGCCGCTCACCAGCGTGCTGTACGTGATCACCCACGTGCACTCGGTGGCCGGGATGATAGTGCTGATCGGTCTGCTGGCCTGCTACCTGTGGAAGCAGGGCGCGCGCTATTGGCTGATGGCGCTGGCGTTTGCCGTGCCGGGGGGCATGGTGTTGAATGTGGCGCTCAAATTCTACTTCCAGCGCGCGCGGCCGGTATTCGAGGACCCGATGATCACGCTGGCCACCTACAGTTTCCCCAGCGGCCACACGACGGCCGCCACCTGCTTCTACGGCCTGCTGGCCAGCTATCTGGTGATCGCCCGGCCGGCGTGGAGTGTGCGTCTGGGAACGGTCGCCTTCTGCCTGTCGATGATATTGTTGGTGGCATTCAGCCGCGTCTACCTGGGCGCGCACTATGTCAGCGACGTGCTGGCGGCGATGGCCGAAAGCGTGGCGTGGCTGGCGGTGTGCATCACGGCTATCTCGACGTTGCGCCGCCGGCGCGAGGGAAAAACAATATAAATCATATGAGCAAAATCGTTGTCATCGTCAATGCCAGCGCGGGCCTGGGCTACTGCGGCGGCTGGGCCGCCGCGCTGGAAGAAAAGTTCCGCCGCAACGGCGCCGAGGCCGACATCACGCTGGCGCAAAGCGGCGCGGAGATGATCGAACGCGCAGAGCGCGCGCTGGCCGAAGGCGCGCCAGTGGTGGCGGCGGGCGGTGGCGACGGCACCATCAACGCGGTGGCATCGGTGCTGGCTGGCACTGATGCCTGGCTCGGCGTTCTGCCGCTGGGCACGCTGAACCACTTTGCCAAGGACCTGAAAATTCCGCTGGACCTGGACGAGGCCGTCGCCACCGTGGTGCGCTGCAAGGCGCGCAAGGTCGACGTGGGCGAAGTCAACGGCCGCATCTTCCTCAACAACTCCAGCCTCGGCATTTACCCGGACATCGTGCGCGACCGCGAGCAGCAGCAGCGCCACCTCGGGCGCGGCAAGTGGCCGGCGTTCGGGCGCGCGTTGTTTGCCGCGTTGCGGCGCTTTCCCTTCCTCAGCGTGCGGCTCAAGATCAACGGCGAAGAGCATTTGCGCCGCACGCCCTTCGTCTTCATCGGCAACAACGAATACCTGCAAGGCCTGACGCTGGGCGCGCGCGAGCGGCTCGACAGCGGCAAGCTGTGCCTGTACGTGGCGCAGAAACCGACCCGCCTCGGCCTGTTACGCTACGCCGTGCACGCCTTGTTCGGCAAGCTGCAACAGGCGCGCGATTTCGACGTGCTGTCGGCCGCCGCGCTGGAAATCGACACCCGCCACCACCACCTGCGGGTGGCCACCGACGGCGAGGTCACATTGATGAAGCCGCCACTATGCTATCGTTCCAGGGCCGCCGCGCTGAACGTCATCGCGCCGGCGGCATAGGAGGCAAGCATGCGCACCATCGTTCATTTATCCGATCTGCATTTCGGCCGCGTCGATCAGCAATTGCTGGAGCCGCTGCGGCAGCTGGTCACCCGGCTGGCGCCGGACGTGGTAGTGGTTTCGGGCGACCTGACCCAGCGCGCCCGGACCGAAGAATTCAAGGCCGCGCGCGCGTGGCTGGACACCTTGCCGGGGCCGCAGATCGTCGTGCCCGGCAATCACGACATCCCGCTCTACAACGTCGCCAGCCGCTTCCTGACGCCGCTGCGCAAGTACACGCGCTACGTCACGCTGGACCTGGCGCCGGAATATGTGGACGACGAAATCGCCGTGCTCGGCATCAACACCGCGCGCTCGCTGACCTTCAAGGATGGCCGCGTCAATGAACAGCAGCTGGCGCAGATGCGGCAGCGCATGCAGGCGGTCAGCGCCGACCACACGCGCATCATCGTCACCCACCACCCGTTCGACCTGCCGGAAACCTTCGACAAGGACGACCTGGTCGACCGCGCGCCGATGGCGATGCAGGCCTTCTCCGAATGCGGCGTCGACGTGCTGCTGGCCGGCCACCTGCATTCCAGCCACGCCGGCAACAGCGCGGGCCGCTACAAGATCGCCGGCTATGCCGCGCTGGTGGTGCAGGCCGGCACGGCCACGTCGACGCGCGGCAGGGGTGAATCGAACTCCTTCAACGTGCTGCGGATCGACCCGGACGACGTCCAGGTCGACCGCTACAGCTGGGTGGACGGCACCGCCAGCTTCGAGCTGGCGCACACCGAATACTTCCGCCGCGAAGGCGACGCCTGGGCACTCGCCGCCGAAGCCTGATCCTGGATCTAGAGCCAGTAGTTCATGAAGCGGGCGGCCCATTCTTTCATGCGGTTGGCCCACGGGCGCTTGCGCCAGGCGTCCAGCGTGACTTGATTGGAGTCGCGCAGGTCTTCCTGGAAGGCTTTTTCCATTTCGTTGCCGAACGCTTCGCCCATCACGATGACGTTGATTTCGCTGTTGTGCAGGAAGCTGCGCATGTCGATGTTGGTCGAGCCTACCGTCGACCATTTGCCGTCGATGACGGCGGTCTTGGCGTGCAGCACCGCCAGCTTGAGCTGGTAGATCTTGACGCCCGCGGCCAGCAGTTCGTCGTAGAAGGCGTGGCCGGCATACACCACCAGCCCGACGTCCGAGACCCCCGGCACCACGATTTTGACGTCGACGCCGCGCTGCGCCGCGGCCTTCAGCGCGTCCACCGTCTGCCGGTCCGGCACGAAGTAGGCCGAGGTCAGGTGGATCGATTTCTTCGCTTCCTGCAGCGCCAGCGCATACGCCTTGTAGATTTCGAAGTGCCCGCCGGGATCGCTGCCCAGCACGCGCACCACCTTGTCGCCGGCGATCACCGGCTGCGGGAAGTAGTCCGCTTCCGGCAGGTCGTATTTGTCGGCCTTGGTCCACTGGCGGATGAACAGCCATTGGAAGGCCTGCACCGCCGGCCCCTCGATTTTGATGTGCGTGTCGCGCCAGCCGACATCGTCCTTGCTGGCCGGCCGCGAGGCCGAGCGGAACAGCGAACTCTTGGCGTAGGTGGCGCTGATGTTGATGCCGCCGGTGAAGGCGGTCTTGCCGTCGACGATCAGCACCTTGCGGTGGTCGCGGTTGTTGAGTTTCCAGCCGTCGCCGCTGACCTTGGCCGGATTGACCGGGTTGAATTCGATCAGGCGGATGCCGGCGTCGCGCATGCGCTTGAAGAATTCGGCCGGCACGCCGATGGTGCCGACGCTGTCGTAGATGATGTTGACGACCACGCCCTCGCGCTGCTTGGCGATCAGCGCGTCGGCGAATTTCATGCCCAGCTCGTCCTGGTCGAAGATGTAGGTTTCAAAGTTGATGCTGTTGCGCGCGCCCTGGATGGCCTTGAGCATTTCAGTCAGCGTCTGCGGGCCGTCGAACAGCAGCGTGCATTTGTTGCCTGCGATCAGCGGCACGCCGGTCGCCGCTTCCTCCAGCGACGCTTGCGCCTGCAAGTCGAGCGTGCCCTTGGCCCAGCGCTTCGACAACAAGGCCTTGGCGCGTGCGTCGCTCAGTTCGCCGTGCGGGCCTTTGACCGTGGGCGCCGCCGCCGCCGCCGGCTCCAGCTTGTCGCCCAGCGCGGTCACGTTGGGCAGCGATGCACATGCGCCCAGCGAGGCCAGACACAAGGTGCCAGCGGCGATCCAGTAGCGCAAGGGCAGGAGTTTCATTTGTCGACCTTTTCAATGAGGAGGTTGTCGTCTGTTTTCGAACCGAACAGGAAGGCCGCCGGCGCCGTGCGGAAGCGCCGGCCGAGCGCCTTGGTCAGCTGCCAGCCTTGCTTGAAGCGCACCTGGCGCGAACGCAGCGCCACCCACAGCGCCAGGCCGAAGCTGACCAGCAGGTTGACGATCCCTATGGAAAGAAAACCTGCCACCGAGGTCACAACCAGTTCCCAGCTGACATTGTGATCGAGTCCAACAATTGCTGTCGCAAAGTTGGCCGATGAGAACGTCACATGGCGGATGTCCAGCGGAATGCCCAGCACGAAGCCGATGAACGGCATCATGCCGAGCAGGATGCCGAAGAAGAAATTACCCATCAGTCCGCCCAGGTTGTTTTCCAGGTAGACGCCCAGCCGCTGCGCCCGCTCCTGGCCCAGCACCCGGCCCAGGCCGCGCAACTGCGCGATGCGCTGCGCCCAGCGCGTGTACAGCGCCTTGTTGTCATAGTAGCCCGAGATCAGCCCGGCGACGAACAGGCAGACGCCGGCGATGGCCGCGTAGACCAGCGTCGGCGCGTGGATCGGGTCGATGTCATGCAGCAGGTGCATGGCCTTGTCCGGCGATACCAGGTGGTGGCCGGTCATGTACGGCCAGGCCATGGCGATCAGCCACGCGGTCGGAATGCAGACGGCCAGGTTGCCCAGCACCGCCATGACCTGGGTGCGCACGACCTTGTTGCATAGCTCGGCCATGCTGTCGATGTCGATGTTGCGCCCGTCCTTGGAATGCAGGCCGGAGGCGATGCGCGAGGCGGTCATGGCCGGCTGCTTGGTCGCCACCGTGAAGTGCAGCAGGTGGATGAAGACGAAGCCCAGCGAGTAGTTCATGCTGAACAGGAAAGCCTCGACCAGCGGCGCCGCGCGCAGGTAGGACATCAGGATCTTGAACAGCGCCATGAAGCCGATGATCAGGCCGGCGCCGGCGGCCGAGACGAACATCCCGCCCAGCTCGCGGCGCGTGTTGGCGACGTAGTGCTCGCCGGTGTGGCTGGCGTTCTCGGTGACGTTGCGCGCCAGCAGGTCGACGTTGTCGCGCAGCAGGTCGCCCACCATGTATTTCTTGTTGTGCGCCTCGATCAGCTCCAGCCCGAGCGCGATGCCGGCCGCGCGCCGCAGCTGGTCGTCGGCGTCGCCGGGCTGGTCGACATCGACCAGCACCAGCAGCTTGCGCATGCGGTTCATGCTTTGCGTCAGCGCCACCAGCAGGTAGGTGAGGGCGATGCTGGTGCCCTGGTTCAGCGCCTTCTTGCGGATTTTGGTGATGACGGCGTCGCACTGGTCCAGCATCACCAGCAGGTGGCGGGCGTCGGCCAGCTCGACTTCCTCGCCGGCCAGCTTGCGGTGGTAGGCGTCGAGATAGGCGTTGACTTCGAAGTTCTGCACCATGAACGGCGACTCGTAAGTCTCCATCTCGGTGTGGAAGTTGGTCAGGCGCGGCTCCAGGCCGATGGCGCACACGCGGTAGGACAGCGTGCGGATTGCTTCGAGCAGGCCCGGCAGCATGAGGTTGCCGCCGCGCTGGGCGGTGGCGCGCTGTTCCGAGTGGATCACCACGTCCAGCAGGGCCAGCCAGTCCTCGGCCGGCACCGCCGACATCCACAGGTAGTCGGTGCGCTTGTAGACGATCTGGTCGAGCGCCTCGTCGAGGTAGTCGTTGCCCAGCGCCGGCGGCAGCAGCCGGTAGGCGATGCGGGTGCGCAGCTCGCTGAAGAAGCCGTCGCTCGACAGCACGCCGGTCTCGGTGTACAGGCTGGAGTGGCGGCGCGAGGCGATGATGTTGCGCGCGTAGTTGCGCAGCGCGTTGGCGTGCGCGGGATTGCCTTTCAACAGCTGGGTCAGGGTACGGACGTTGCCGATGGCGCGCGCGCTGTCGGTGGCGCGTTTGGGACGCAGGGTGTCGAACAGCGCGACCATCAGCGAGATGTCGTTGCTGTCTGCGTGGATGCGTTCCAGGATATCGAGCATGCAAAAAGCCTTGTAGTGCAAAAACGCAGTATAACCGCAGCAAGGTGGGCAGTATGTACGATGGCGAACATAGGTTTCTTGAGCGAAATGATAGGCGTGCGTGGTGATCCGCACAGAGTCCGGGTTGAGCGTGCCCTACACTGGACATATCAACTCACCAATATTCCTGGCTCATCATGAAACCCGCTCTCATTACGTTAGCAATGCTGGTGCCGCTGACCTCGATGGCTCAGACGGAAGTGTATGGGGTGATCGACGCCGGCGTGGTCGCCGAGCGCGGTTGCGAGGGCGATTGCGCCAAGACCCGCGTCGACAGCGGCGTCGCCAGCGGTTCGCGCCTCGGCGTGCGCGGACGCGAGGCGCTTGGCGGCAATACCGCGGCGGTGTACGCGCTGGAGGCCGGCTTTCTCGGCGATACCGGCGGGCAGGAGCAAAACGGCAAGCTGTTCAACCGCCAGGCATATGTTGGCCTGGACAGCCCGCTGGGCGTGGTGACGCTGGGCCGCCAGTACAACCTGGTGTACGAAACGCTGACCGACGTGGCGGACCCGTTCCATGGCGGCACGGCCGGCAATGCCGGCAATCTCGTCGGCTACAGCGCCAAGCGCTACGACAACACCATCAAGTACAAATCGCCGCGCTCGCGCAGCGGCATCATCGGCTCGATGACGTACAGCCTGGGCGAGTCGCAGTTCAACAGCAAGGCCAACCGCGCTTACGGCGCCACCCTCGGCTACGAGGGCAGCAAGGCCAACATCCGCATCAGCCACCAGCGCAAGGAACATTCACTGGACGCCACCGGCGCCTCGCCCGAGCTCGACAGCACCGCGCGCAACACGCTGGTGGCGGCCAATTACGACTTCGGCCGCTTCGTCGGCTACGCCGCGTATGGCCACAGCAAGGGCGATATCAGCAGCCAGTGGAGCGAGGCCAATCCGTATGGCGTGATCGGCCAGCGCGACCTGTACACCAACAGCCGCGACGTGCTGGTCGGCGTGGCGGTGCCGATGGGCGGCGCCACCACCTTGCTGGCGTCCTACGTCCGCAAGGATGACCGCGGCGTGGCCAACCGCGACGCCAACCAGCTGGCCATCGGCGCCAGCTATGCGTTTTCCAGGCGCACCGACGTCTATGCGGCGTTCTCGAAAATCCAGAACCGCAACGGCGCCGGCTACACCGCCGGCAACGCCAGCAGCCGCGGCAGCGGCGACCGCGCCATCAACGTCGGCTTCCGCCACGCCTTTTAAGCCGCCAGGCAAACATGCTACATTGCTGGTTTTGTTGACCAGGAACGTAGCATGTATCTCACTTATTTCAACGGCAATTGGGCCGAAGGCAACGCGCCGCTGTTCGGCGCGATGGACCACAGCGTCTGGCTCGGTTCGTCGGTGTTCGACGGCGCCCGCTCGATTCGCGGCCATATGCCGGACCTGCGCCCGCACCTGCAGCGCGTGATCACGTCGGCCGAGCGCGTCGGCCTGACGTGCCCGCTGAGCGTCGATGAAATGGAACAACTGGTGCGCGAAGGCGTGGCCCGCTTCCCGGCCGACGCCGAACTGTACATCCGTCCGCTGGTGTTCGGCACCGACGGTCTGTTGATACCGGTCGCCGAGAAAAGCGCGTTCGCGCTGACGCTGTTCGATGCGCCGATGCCGCCGTTCACCGGCTTCTCGGCCTGCCTGTCGGTGCTGCGCCGTCCGGACGCGTCGATGGCGCCGACCGACGCCAAGGCGTCCTCGCTGTACGCCAACACCAGCAAGGCGCTGCGCGAGGCGCGCGAGCGCGGCTTCGACAACGCGGTGGTGTGCGACAGCGCCGGCCACGTGGCCGAGTTCGCATCGGCGAATCTGTTCTTCGTCACGCCGGAAGGCAAGGTGGTGACGCCGGTTGCCAATGGCACCTTCCTGTCCGGCATCACCCGCGCGCGCGTGATCGCGCTGCTGGCGAAAGAGGGCATTCAGGTCGAAGAGCGCAGCGTCCGCCCGGAAGAGCTGGAAACCGCCGTGGAAATCTTCAACACCGGTAACTACGGCAAGGTCACGCCTTGCGTGCGCTACGAAGCGCGCACCCTGCCGGTGGGCCCGATCGCCACGCTGGCGCGCGAGCGCTACATGGCGTTCTCGGACAGCCAGTAATCACTTGGCCGGGCAGCTGGCGCCGAGCCAGCGCCCGGTCGATTCCACCACCGCGCTTTGCGGTCCGGTGCCGCTGTTGTTGGTGACGTTCATCGTGGCAGTGTAGGCGCTGTCGCCCTGGAAGCGGATCTGGCCGTTGCCGCTGGAGGCCGGATTGGCGCAGGTGAACGATACGTTCAGGCCGCCCGGCACCGGATCCTGCTTCGAGGTGCACTGGCCTTTCTGGTTCAGCGGCAGTTCCTTGCGCGCCGCCATTTCCGGCGTGACGCAGGTTGTCATCTTCAGGCTGCCGTCGCCGCCGGCCTGCGGCACCGAGACGCCGTTCTGCTTCATCATCGCCTCCACCTTGGCGCGCTGCTCGGGCGGCAGCATCGCCAGTTGCGACAGCGCCGAGCTGAGCGCCTGGTCGGTGCGGGCGTCGCCGGTTTTGATCTTGTTGCTCAGTTCCCATAGGCCGGGCTTGATGGTTTGCGCCGAAGCGTGCGCGCTGGCCAGCACGGCCAGTGTGATGAGTAGACGTTTCATGGTGGTCCTCCTGTTGCGGTGAGCATAAACGAAAACGGCGCCAGAGGCGCCGTTTTGCTGAGTGCGGATTAAACTATATGCCGCGACCGCTGATCAGGCGCAGCAGCACCATGATGATGGCGACAACCAGCAGGATGTGGATGAAACCGCCAATGGTGTAGGAAGTTACCAGGCCCAGCAGCCACAGGATAAGCAGAACTACAGCGATGGTATAAAGCATGATGATCTCCTCGGGTTGTGTTGGATCTATTATCTGCCGGCACTATTGTTCTTTCTGTACGCTGCCGTACCTTTCTCCTTAGTCAATTGAACGCAGCTGGCCTTTGACGATGCGCACCGGGTCGCCATTGCGCCACTGTGGCGCGGTCGACGAGTGGATGGTGCGCTTGTTGCCGTTATCCATGCGCACCACGATGTCCCAGCTATAGGTGGTTTTCATATTGCCTTCGATCTGGTTGCCGGCTACCGCGCCGCCGACCGCGCCGGCCACCGTGGCCAGTTGACGGCCATGGCCGCCGCCAATCTGGTTGCCCAGCAGGCCGCCGACCACTGCGCCGCCGACGGCGCCGACGCCGCTGCCCTGCGGACGGTGTTCAATCTTGCGCACGGCTTCGACCACGCCGCAGTTGCTGCATGCGGCGTTGCGCGCTTCCTGTTGCGGCGGTTGGCCCGGGCCGTCGACGTTGGCCGGCGCGGCTGCTGCACCGGCGTTGACGGCCGGTTCCGCATAAGCCATTTGCTGCGGCTGCTGTGCCGGCGCCATGCCGCTGACCTTGTCGGGCACGGTGGCGTTGGAGGTCGGCAGCCAGCCGAGGATGGCAGCGCTGCCGACGCCGCAGAACAGCACTACCGCGACTGCGGCGATGACCATGATCGGGTGGGTGCCTGGTTTGTTGGTTTGCGAGTCCATGGAAATGTCCTTTTATTTTTGAATGCCGATATTTTCTTCGGGTGCATGTTTTGCTTCCGTGCGTCACCGTACATACAGAGCAAATAATTGCCTTTAATCTGGTCTCATGCATACCTCTCTTTCACACTCTCCCGACGAAGACCGCGCGCAACCGCGATTGGCCAACAATCGCCTGCTGGCCAGCCTGCCGGATGAGGACCAGACCCAGCTGGCGGAAAAGTGCGAGACGGTGCGGGTCGACAACGGCCAGGTGCTGTCGGAGCCGGGGCAGGAAGTGCGCTATGTGTATTTCCCCATCGATTGCCTGGTGTCGCTGCTGGGCGTGGCCGAGGGCCGCATGACGCTGGAGGTCGGCTCGATCGGGCGCGAGGGCATGCTCGGCGCGCCGGTGGTGCTGGGGCACGAACTGGCGCAGGTGCGCGCGGTGGTGCAGCGCTCGGGCCGCGCCTACCGCATGGCGGCGGGCGATTTCGTGACCGAGTTTTATCGGATGGAGTCCTTGCAGCGCCTGCTGCACCGCTATACCGACACGGCGCTGGCGCAGGCCATCCAGATCGCCGTGTGCAGCCGCTTCCACGTGCTGGAGGCGCGGCTGGCGCGCTCGCTGCTGATTACGCGGGACCGCTTGCAGTCGGAGAAGTTCCATCTCACGCATGAATTTTTGGCACATTCGCTGGGGGTGCGGCGCGTCGGCGTGACCAAGGCCGCCAGCGCGTTGCAGGCGCAGGGGCTGATTACCTATAGCCGCGGCAATATCGAGATTCTCGATTCGGCCGGGCTGGAGGGGGCGTCCTGCCATTGCTACGAAATGTTCAAGGACAAATAATCCAGGCGAAAAAAACCCGTCATTCCCGCCTTCGCGGGAATGACGGGGATGGTGATTGGCGATTAACGCGGTGGCTTTTGCACCTGATTGCCGATGACGCCGCCCACCGCCGCGCCGCCCACCGTGCCCACTGCGCTGCCGCCGGTCAGCACCGAGCCGGCCACGGCGCCGACGCCGGCGCCGATGGCGGTGTTTTTATCCTGGCCCGACATGTTGGCGCATGCGCTCAGGCCCAGGGTGGCCGCCAGCACGGTGGCGGTTGCCGCGATACGTTTGATCTTCATGATTTTCTCCTCTGGCAGGGAAGGCGCGGTATTGCGCCTGCCCGATGGCTACAGAGTAGGCAAACCGCCGCGCCGCTTCCGTTCGCCATCCCACACTGAGAAAAAATCAACGGCCGGGCGTCTTGCCGGGCGGCGGCGCCACCGCCTTGCCGCCGGCCTGCGCCATCAATGCCTGGCAGCCCGGCGTTTCGCCGGGGCCGGTGCTCACCAGCGGCACGATGGCCGCCACCGGCGCCACCACCGCCAGCGCCAGCGCGCCGCCGGCGCGCAAGGCCAGCGCCCCCTTGTCGACGCTGACGTCCGGGTCCTTGAAGGTGCCGCGCACATAAATCGGCGCGCGCAGCGAAATCACCCGCACCGACTTGGCGTCCGGCTTGAGCGTCAGGTCGAGTTTCTCGTTGCCGAGGTTGACCGTGCCGTTGATGTCGATGCGCGCCTCGGACGTGTCCACCGCGAACAGCCGCGATTTCATCACGCCATTGCTGACCGCAAAATCGGTCACCATGCAATTGAGCTTGACCTGCTTGTCGCCGGCAATGCGCGTCAGCACCACGCTGCCGATGTTCAGGCCCATGGTTTCCAGCATCAGCTTGCTGACGCTGCCTTCGTTGATCACGCCTTTCAGCTCGCCGTTGGACGAACCCAGCAAGCTTGCCACCGAGTTGCCGGTGGCCGACAGCGAGACGTCGGCGTTGATCTGGCCGACCGTGGCCTGCATGCCCTCGATCGACGGGAACAGCTGCTTCAGTTGCAGGCGCCGGGCGTCGGCCTTGAGCTCGGCGCGGATGGCGTCCGGATTGATCTTGCCGCTGCCGTCGAGCATGACGTTGGAGGTGAAGCGGCCGCCGGCGATGTCGAAGTTCAGCGGCGTCAGCGCCAGCACGCCGTCCTTCAGGTGGATTTGCGTTTCCAGGTTCTGGATCGGCAAGTCCTTGTCGCGCGTGATTTGCGCCGCCTTGAAGTTGACGTCGGCTTCGATGGCGGTCCAGCGCTCGGTGCGGAATGTTTCCACCGGCAGCACCCTGTTGCCCGGCTGACGCTGCGCCGCGCCGCGCGCCTGCTTGCTGGCGTTGGAGTCGGCGCCGATCAGCGGGCCGAGGTCGGACACTTGCAGCAGCTTCGACTGCACGGCGCCGCTCAGCAGCGGACGCGGCTGGCCGGTCCTGAATTCCAGCTTGCCGGCGATGTCGCTCTGGCCGACCGTGCCGGTGAATTGCTGGTACACCCAGCGGCTGGCGTTGGCGCCGAGGTTACCGGTCAGGTGGCCGGCGGTGGCGAACGGCGGCGTCTCCGGCAGCAGCACGCCGGTCAGGCCGTACAGCCGCGCCATGCTGGGGCCGGACAGCTTGAGCTGCATGTCGATCGCCGCCAGCGAGGCCGGCTTGGTCAGCGTGCCGTCGAAGCTGATGCTGGTGCCGCCGACATTCAGGTCGGCCGCCAGCGGGTAGGGCTGGGTCTGCTGCTGCAGCGACAGCACGGCGCCGGCCTTGCCGCTGCCATGCACGTCCTGGTTGTTCCATGTGCCGCGCAATTGCCGAGGCGACGCCGTAGCGCCGGTCGTTGATGGTGTCGACCTCGGCGCGGGCGTCGACGTGTGTCACGGCGTCGAGGTAGCGCACCGTGCCCTTGGAGAACACCACGCTGCGGATGTTCAGCTGCCACGCCGACGGCGCAGCGTCGTCCTTGAAGGTCCAGTTGTTGCGACCGCCAGCCTCGCGCTGCAACAGCAGCACCGGGCTGTCGAAGCGCAGTTGCGGAATCTCGATGCGCTGGCGCAGCAGCGGCAGCGGCTCGATGGCGAAGGCGAACTGGCCGACGCTGGCCATCTCGGCCGGCGCGCGCATGCCGCGCGGATTGCCGATATGGACGTCGCGGGCGACCAGGTGCGGCATCGGCAGCCAGCTGTCATGCCGGCGCCAGGCCAGCGCCAGCGCGCCGCGGATCTCGAACGGGCGGTCGATGGCGGCGCCGATCTTGTCGTTGAGCCAGGGGCGGGCGCGGTTCCAGTCGATGCTGCTGACGGCGACCACGGCGAGGACGGGAACGGCCAGCACCACGGCGCTGGCGGCAAGGACGATGCGGGTACGGCGGGAAAGGGGCAAAAGCGGCAAAAGCGGCATGGTCAACCTTGTATCTCTGGTTGCATCATTTTACACACTCCGGCTTTTTGTGCGGCACCGTACTGATGCTCTGGCGGCATAGGCTTATAACGTCAACTGTAGCAATCAAATTTTTAGAGGAGAACAATAATGATGACGATGAACAGCCAATGGCAAATGCTGTGCGGTATGGCCGTGCTGGTCGGCCTGAGCGGTTGCGCCAGCAATAAAACTCCTGCCACCGCCGACGTTGCCGTGTCGCGCCAGGCGGTGGCTGCCGCCACCAGCGCCGGCGCCGCCGACCTGGCCCCGGCCGAGATGCAGTCGGCCCGCGAAAAACTGATGCGCGCCAACCAGGCGCTGGCCGCCCGCGACTACAAGACCGCGCAGGACCTGGCCACCCAGGCGTCGGCCGACGCCCAGCTGGCGCAGAGCAAGGCCAATTCGGCCAAGGCCACCGCCGCCTCCGACGAGCTGCAACAGAACATCCGCCTGCTGCGCGAAGAACTGGCGCGCGCCAACGCCACCACCCAACAATAACAAGGAGTGCCGATCATGAAAAAACTCGTTCTGCTGCCGACCGCGTTTGCGATGTCGGTGCTGTTTGCCGCTTGCAGCACCACGCCGACCACCACCAGCCAGCTGGACCAGGCGCGCGGCGACTTCCTGGCCGCGCAGAGCAATCCGCAGGTGGCCGCCAACGCGCCGCTGGAATTCAAGGCCGCCTCCGACGCGCTGGACCGCGCCAACGCCGCCGCCGCGAAGAAGGAGAGCCTGGACGAAATCGATAAGCTGGCCTATATCGCCAAGCAGAAGATCGCCACCGCGCAGGAAGCGGCCAAGGCCAAGCAGGCCGAGGCGGACGTGGCCAACGCCGCCCGCCAGCGTGACGAGATCCGCCTGCAGGCGCGCACCGCCGAGGCCAACAGCGCGCGCGTCGCCGCCGACCGCGCCCGCACGCAGGCCGAGCAGGCCAAGGCCGACGCCGACGCCGCCCGCGCCCAGGCCGACGCCGCCGCCAGCTCGGCGCGCGACGAGGCCGCCAAGAACGCCGCGCTGCAGCAGCAGCTGGCCGACCTGCAAGCCAAGCAAACCGAGCGCGGCATCGTCATCACGCTGAGCGACGTGCTGTTCCAGGTCGACCGCGCCGAACTGAGCGCCGAAGGCATGCGCACCGCGCAGAAAGTGGCCGACGTGCTGGCGCAGGAACCGCAGAGCATCGTGCAGGTGGAAGGCTTTACCGACAGCACCGGCACCTCGTCGCACAACCTGGAGCTGTCGCAGCGCCGCGCGGAATCGGTGCGCAACGCGCTGATCGGCCTCGGCGTCGCCAGCGCCAAGATCGCTACCCGCGGCTATGGCGAGGCGTATCCGGTGGCAAGCAATGCCGATGCCGGCAGCCGCCAGCTGAACCGCCGCGTCGAGATCGTGCTGTCGCAAAACGGCGCGCCGATCGCCAACCGCCGTTAATTTGACTCTCACTAAGGAAGGAAAGACTCATGGCTGAATCCAATCCCACCCAACCGGCAGGTATCGATACCGAAGCCATCCGCGCTGCCGCCCGCAACCTTGAGGACGGTCCGGTCACCGCCGGCTACCAGGGCGACCGCCAGGCGGTCATCAAAATGCTGAACGACGCGCTGGCCACCGAGCTGGTCTGCATCAACCGCTACAAGCGCCACTACTACACGGTCAGCGGCCGCGAGAACGCCGCCATCAAGGCGGAGTTCCTCGAGCACGCCAACGAGGAGCAGGAGCACGCCGACTGGCTGGCCGAGCGCATCGTCCAGCTCAACGGCGACCCGGATTTCAATCCGGCGACGTTGCTCGCACGCAGTCATGCCGAGTATGATGCGTCGGAAGACGTACAATCGATGGTGCGCGCCAACCTGATCGCCGAGCGCGTGGCCATCGAGGCGTATCGCCAGATGATCCAGCAAATCGGCGATACCGATCCAACGACTCGCCATCTTTTGATCAAAATCATGGCGAGCGAAGAGGAGCACGCGGACGATATGCGGGACATGTTGACCGAACACGGTTGACACACGCATAAGCAATTTGCTGTACAGTTTTCACATCAACAACCAAAACAGGAGCTTAATCATGCTGGAACAAAACATCAGTACCGTGAATAATGACGTGAAAACTCTGGTCAAGGACGCGCAGGCACTGTTCACCGCGGCCACCGCGCTGACCGGCGAGAAGGCCGACGAGCTGCGCGGCCGCGGCATGCGCGCGCTCGACAGCGCGCTGGCCAAGGCCCATGAAGCCCAGGTCAGCGCGGTCGCCGCCACCAAAGTCGCGGCCCAGCACGCCGACGACTACGTCAAGGAAAATCCTTGGCGTTCAATCGCGGCGGCGGCCGGCGTCGGCCTGTTGATCGGCGTCATCATCGGCCGCAAGTAATGGCACAAGACGACGGAACCCGTCCGCCGGGCCTGATCGCGTCGCTGGGTCTGGTGACCCGGAACGCGATCGGCCTGCTGCTCAACCGGCTCGAACTGGCCGCGCTGGAGCTGGCGCAGGTGCGCAACCACCTGCTGCAACTGGTGGTGGTGTTTGCGCTGGCCGTGCTGCTGGGCGGCTTTGCGCTGATCTACGCCTCGGTCACCATCGTCTACCTGGCGTGGGCGGCCATCGGCTGGGTCATCCTGCCGGTCATCACCGTGGTGTTCCTGGCGTTCGCCATCGGCCTGGTGCTGTACGCGCGCGCCATGCTGCGTAGCGGCAAGCTGTCGCTGCCGGCCACGATGGCCGAGCTCAAATCCGACCGCGACATGCTGGTTTAAGGAGACTCCATGAGCACACACGAAGACGAAGCCAAACTGGCGGCCGAGAAGCAGCGGCTGATCCGCGAGGGCGAGCTGCTGCGCATCAAGGTGGTCCATTCGAAGGTGCTGGTCGGCCAGGCGCTGCAGCCGGACGCGCTGATGCATGGCGCCGTCGATCACGCGGTGGCGCTGGCGCAGGCGCGCCTGGGCGGCCTGCTGCATCCGGGCGGCGCCGGCGGCGGCTTGTTGGGCGGCCTGAATTTCAAGTCGCTCAAGTCGCTGATGCCGTACGCGCTGACGGTCGGTTCCTTCATTGCGCGCAAGCGGCTGATCAAGCCGGCGCTGGCGGTGGCGGCACTGGCCGGCGTGGGCGTTACCTGGCTGTTGCGGCACAAGCGGCAGCCATAAGCAGGGCCGCGTCGCGGCCACACCTGCGAAGCGGCAGTCACCAGGGCCGCGTCGCCGCCCACCTGCGTCATTCCCGCGCAGGCGGGAATCCATAGAGCGCCTCAAAGGCAAACTCCGCATGGATTCCCGCCTGCGCGGGCATGACGTGGCTGGCCGCGGCGCGGCCCTTCCTCATTTACCAGCGACCAGCTGCGGCACCTTGGCCATATCGGCCTGGTAAGTGTCCTGCGCCTCCTTCAGGCAGGCGCTGCGCTCGGCGGCAGCGGCTTGCTTGCACGCTTGTTTGGCCTCGGCCAGCGCGGCGCCGATTTCCTTGCGCAGCGTGCGCGCCTGTTCCGCGCTGGTGCGGTCCGGCTGCGTCCAGCGCGCCGGCTCGCCCCTGGCGATTTCCTGTTTTTGCAGCTGGACGTTCTGTGGCGGCGTGGTATCGTCCTGCGCCTGCGCGGCCAGTGCCGCGCAAGCCATCATCACGCCGGTGATGATGCGATGGATCATGATGTCCTCCTTGGGGTTATAACCTGCCAGTGAGCAGCATAATCAGCAGTATCACCACGATCAGGCCGGTGATGCCGCTGGGCGCGTAGCCCCAGTTGCGGCTGTGCGGCCAGGTCGGCAGGGCGCCGATCAGCGCCAGGACCAGGATAATCAAAATAATGGTGCCCATGACATTCTCCTTGTTGTGGTTAGGGGGGATTAGTAGCGGTACAGGCGGCCGTCGATCAGACGCACGCGGTTGCCTTCGCGCAGGTCGTGGACGCTGTCCTGGTGGATGATGCGGATGTCGCCGTTGTCCATGCGCACGCTGATCTGGTATTCCGGATTGGCGTTGCGGTTGTTCTCGACGTTGTTGCCGACCACCGCGCCGCCGACCGCGCCGGCCACGGTGGCGGCCGTGCGGCCGCTGCCCGAGCCGACCTGGTTGCCCAGCAGGCCGCCGATCAGGCCGCCCGTGACGGCGCCGACGCCGGAGCTTTGGCGCGCCTGCATCACCTGGATCGATTCGATGGTGCCGTAGGTCGACGAGTCGTTGCTGATGTAGCCGATTTGTTGCGGCTGCTGGGTGTTGGCGCAGCCGCTCAGCACGGCGGCGCCGGCCAGCACGGCGGCGGCAAACGTAGTTGAGCGTTTCATGGTGTTCTCCTTGGAAAAATGTGCTTTCAGCTTAGACACGCCGGCCACGGGGGTCTGTGCGCTTACGCACGATGGCCTGTCGTGGCGTTTTGTGTACGCTATCGAACAGTAATGCGCGTGGAAGCGGCGTTTAATGGCGACATCGGTAGCAGAGACGGCAAACAAACGTCCCGCTGGCTGACAAACTCAACCAACACCAAGGAGAATCGCCATGAAAATCGCACATAAAATCGCTACTGCCCTGTTCACCGTATCGCTGCTGGGCGCCATGACCGGCTGCGCATCGACCTCGACCAAAGAAGGCACCGGCGAGTATGTCGACGATTCCGTCATCACCACCAAAGTGAAAGCCAGCATCTTCAACGAGCCTAGCCTGAAATCGACCGAAATCAACGTCGAAACCTTCAAAGGCACCGTGCAGCTGAGCGGCTTCGTGGCCCAGCCTGAAGACATCGCCAAAGCCGGCCAGGTGGCCCGCGGCGTCAAAGGCGTGACGGCTGTGAAAAACGACCTGCACGTCAAGTAATCCCCCGGCCGGCGCGTCCCAGGTGGCGCGCCGGTACTCTTCTGTGAGTCATCATGAACCAGCCTGTCGATCTTCCACGGACTCACGCACAGGCGGCCGGCGCCGACGCTGATGCGCCTGTTCTTACTCCTTCCCGTATTCCCCTGCATGTCAACGCGCGCGGCCTGGCGCTGGGCGTGATCGCCACGGTCGCCTTCATCTGGGCGCTGCAATGGTCGCGCAACTTCCTGGTGCCGCTGCTGCTCGGCATCCTGATTACCTATACGCTGAGCCCGCTGGTGTGCTGGCTGGAGCGGCTGCGCATCCCGCGCGTGATCGGCGTGACGCTGGTGACCGCCGCCATCCTCGGCAGCTCGGTGCTGGTGATCGACAAGGTGCAGGGCCAGTTCCAGTCGATCATGGACGAGCTGCCGACCGCCGGCCACAAGCTGTCGCGGCTGTTGTCCGAACATTTGCACAGCGGCGGGCCGAGCGCCTTGCAGCGCATCCAGGACGTCGCCACCGAGCTGCAGCAGGCCACCACGGCCAGCGCCCAGGAACGCCGCGCCGCGCGCCGCGCCGCCGCCGCGGCCGCGCCATCGCAGTTCCCGGTCATGGACTGGATCTGGGCCGGCTCGATGGGCGTGATGGGCTTCCTCAGCCAGGCCACCATGGTGATCTTCCTGGTGTTCTTCCTGTTGTTGTCGGGCGATACCTTCAAGCGCAAGCTGGTCAAGCTGACCGGGCCGTCGCTGAGCAAGAAGAAAATCACCGTCCACATCCTCGACGACATCAATATCTCGATCCAGAAATACATGCTGATGCTGCTGGTTACGAATGTGCTGCTGGCCCTGCTGATGTGGGTGGCCTTGCGCTGGATCGGCCTGGAAAACGCCGGCGCCTGGGCCATCGTGGCCGGCCTGCTGCACCTGATGCCTTACTTCGGCCCGCTGCTGATCATGATCGCCACTGGCGTGGTGGCCTTCCTGCAATTCGAGTCGGTGCAGATGAGCTTCCTGGTGATGGGCGCTGCGCTGGCCATCGCCACTCTGGTCGGCACCGTGGTGACCACCTGGATGACCGGCCGCTTCGCCCGCATGAACGCGGCGGCGGTGTTTGTCAGCCTGCTGTTCTGGGGCTGGCTGTGGGGCGTCTGGGGCCTGCTGCTCGGCGTCCCCGTGATCGTCATCGTCAAGGTGGTCGCCGAGCGGGTGGAAGGGATGGAAGTGCTGGCCGAACTACTCGGCGAGTGAGGAACCGCGCAAGCTGCCCAGCTGCAGCGCATACTGCCGCGCAAACTCGGCGCCGAGGAAGAAAATCTGCGCCGAGTAATACACCCACATCAGTACCGCGATCAGCGAGCCGGCCGCGCCATAACTGCTGGCCACGCCGCTGTTGCCGATATACGCGCCGATCGCATATTTCCCCAGCGTGAACAGGGCGGCGGTGCCGATGGCGCCGATGGTCACGTCATGCCATGACAGCCTGACGCGCGGCAGCATCTTGAAGATCACGCCGAACAGCGCGGCGATCACCACGAAGCTGATGCTCATGTTGACCACGGTGAGCACGATGCCGGCGTCGCCCCACCAGCTGCCCCAGAATTTCTCCAGCAAGGTCAGCGCGGCGCTGACCACCAGCGACACCATCAGCAGAAAGGCCAGCACCAGCACCATGCCGAACGACAGCAGGCGGGTGCGGACGGTGTCCCAGACGGTGCCACTGTCGGGCGGCGGCACTTGCCAGATGGCGTCCAGGCTGGTCTTCAGTTCAGCGAACACGGTGGTGGCGCCGAACAGCAGCAGGGCGCCGGCGACCAGGGTTGCCAGCCGGCCTTCCTCCTTGCTACGGGCGCCGGCCAGCACCGCCTGGATGGCTTCCGCGCCCTGCGCGCCGACCAGGCCGCGCAGCTGCGCGAACAGCTCGCCCTGCGCCGCCTGCGGCCCATAGAACCAGCCGGCGATGGCCAGCACCAGCACGATGATGGGCGCCAGCGAAAACAGCGTGTAGAAGGCCAACGCCGCGCCCATGCTGGAGCCGCGGTGGTCGAACCACTCGAGCACCGTGCATTTGACAACCGAAATGATGGTTTTCTTTTTCATAAATAAAAAAGCCCCGCAACCAGGGTTGCGGGGCTCTGCTTTCAGAAGTTATTGCACACGGCGTTCGATGGTGATCTGTTCCACCTCGACGCGGCGGTTAGGTTCCAGGCACTTGATCAGGTCGGCGCGTTTCTTGTCGTTGCACTCAACCACAGGATTCGACTCGCCCTTGCCGACGGCGGTCAGGCGGTCCGCTGCCACGCCCTTGGCGACCAGGTAGTCCTTGACCGAATTGGCGCGGCGCTCGGACAGTTTCTGGTTGTACTTGTCGCTGCCCAGGCGGTCGGCGTAACCGGAGATGGTGACGTCGTTGATGCTGCTGTTGACGTTCAGTACGTTGGCGATCTCGTCCAGCTTAGGCTGGTTCGGGTTCAGCTTGGCGCTGTCGAACGAGAACAGCTCGGTGGCCGACATGGTCACCTTCTCGAAGCGCGCTGGCGGTGGCGGCGGTGGTGCTGGCGGCGCTGGTGGTGGTGGCGGCGGTTCAGCCACTGGCGGCGCTGGCGGCGGGGTCGGCGCGGTGCGTGGCGGCGCGTTGAACGCGATGTTCAGGCCGACGGTTGCGTAGTAGTTGTTGCTCTTGCTGTTAGGGAATACATCGTCACGGATGAAGCCGTGCACGTTGCGGATGTCGGCCTGCAGCGCGACGCGCTCGTTCAGGTCGGCCTGGAAGCCCAGGCCGGCGCTGACGTAAGGCGAGGTTTTCTTGCGCTCGATGTTGCCGGCCAGGTTGGCCTTGTCGCGCTCGGCGCCGACACCGACCAGGATGAATGGGCGGAACGATTTGCGCGAGAACAGGTACAAGCCGTCCACGCCCAGCGTTTCTTGCTGGTAGCGCTGGCCGTTTTCACGGGAGCGGGCATAGGTGTAGCCGGTCTGGATGTCCCAGTTTTCGCTGACGGCCTTGCCGAACTTCACGCCGGCGCCGTAGCCGTGCTTGTCGACCGCGCGGAATTCGTCGTCAGGCTTGACGGCGTTGACGCTGGGCTGGATGTACCACGATGGGTTGATGACCGGATCTTGTTGGGCCATGGCGGAGAACGACGCACACAGTGCTGCGGCGGCGAGGGCGATTTTCTTGGATTTATTCACAGGGTGGCTCCCGATTGTTTAAAAAATTTCACTGCCAGCAATGTTGTTGCATCGCTGTTGGACCGAAGATTAGGTGACAAGGTGCGGCTCTTCCGTTCGCTACCGCACCAAACCTTGTGCTGTATCAAATCCGTCACACATCGGGAAACTTAATCGAAAGTTATTTGTCCGAAGTTAAGGCTATAGATGCTTCGCTAATGTTCGTTGACGCACAGACTGTGGCTGCTCAAAAGGGCATTCTTGGGTCAACGCCGTACTAATTCGGGCAATTCGAGCATTAATTTAAGGAGTGATCCCCATGCACGCAGTCAGCAAACAACAAACCATGGTCCAAAACGAGATGAAAGCCTCGCCGGAGATGCAATCCACCACGGCGCGCCTGGCTTTGATGGAGCGCTCGACTCCTGCACCGCTGGATCGCAAGCCTGCGCTGTCGATGGCGTCGATTGAGCGCGTACGCTCGACCTCGGCCACGCTGCGCCGCATCGAAAACATGCAGAAACTGATCGGCGAGCTGTCGATGCACGAGATGCTGGCCGACGAAATCGCCTGGTTCCTGAAATTCTCGCCGTCCGGCGCCCGCAAATACATCCGCGACCTGCGCGAAGCCGGCGTCATCGAGCTGGCGCGCTATGTCGAAGGCACCGCCACCTACCTCGGCAAGGCCGTCTACCAGCTGACCCCCGACCCGGAGCGCATCGCCGCCTTCCTGGCCGCCATCGCCCAGCCGAAGCGCGAAGGCGCGCCGCCACGCAAGGAGCGTCCGGGCCTGCGCGAGCAGGCGATGGCCGGCAGCGGCCGTCATTTCCACATTCTGGCCGACGACACCCACTACGCCATCCGCGTTAACCGTGGCCCGGTGATGCGCGACCCGCTGGTCGCCGCGCTGTTCGGCAGCGCGCCGTCGCAGCAAAAAGCAGCGGAATAAACCGCCCCGCGAGGGTAAGATAAACAGCCGGCGCTTGCGCCGGCTGTTTTCGTATTGAAATGTTGATATGCAGCCCCACCTACGCTGGCATGACATCTCACGGACCCTGCGGCACATGGAAGCTTTGATCTTAGGCCTGACGGCGCTGGCGATCGCGCTGCCCTTCATCTACCCGCGCTGGCGACTGCGCCGCGCGCTGGCCAGGCCCTTGCCGGCCGCGGCCGAGGCGATCTTGCGGCGCAATATCCCCGTCTACAGCCGCATGAGCGCCGACTTGCAGCAGCAGTTGCGGCGCATGGTGGTGCAATTCCTGCATCAAAAAAGTTCATCGGCTGCGAAGGGCTGGAGATCACCGATGAAATGGCGGTCACGATCGCCGGCCAGGCCTGCTTGCTGCTGCTGAACCGGCCCAGCAAGGTGTATCCGGCGCTGCACACCATTTTGGTCTACCCGAGCGAATTCGTGGCGCAGCGCGCCGAAGTGGGGCCGGGCGGCGTGGTGACGCCGGGGCGCCAGAGCATGCTGGGCGAATCGTGGGACGACGGCCGCGTGGTGCTGTCGTGGGACGACGTGCGGCGCGGCGCCGGCGACTGGACCGACGGCCATAACGTGGTGCTGCACGAGTTCGCGCATCAGCTCGACAGCGAATCGGGCCGCGCCAACGGCGCGCCTTACCTCGGCAACCCGGCCAGCTACAGCGAGTGGTCGGAAGTGCTGTCGCGCGCCTACCAGAACCTGCGCATGCACGCGATGTACCGCCAGCCGGCGGTGATGGACCATTACGGCGCCACCAATCCGGCCGAGTTCTTCGCGGTGGCCACCGAAACCTTCTACGAGAAGCCGTATCAGATGGCCGAGCACTATCCCGAGCTGTTTGCGGAATTCCTCAAATATTACCGCGTCGACCCGCGCGCCTGGATGTCGCCGCCGCCGGCCCCGCCGGAGCAGGCGGCCGGCCACGCCTACGGCTGGTAGCTACAGGATGATGGAGCCGTCGTCGGTGCGCTTGACCTGCAGCAGGCCCGGTTCGTCCTCTTCCAGCCGGCGCGCTTCCAGTTCGGCGCTGCTCGGCTCCTTGCCGGCCTCGGCCAGCAGGCGCTGACGTTCGGCCAGCGCTTGCACGATGTTTTGTTCCAGCTCGGACTGCTGCCACGGCTTGGGGATGAAGCGGAACACATGGGCGTCGTTGATGGCCGCCATCGCCGTCTTGAAGTCGGTCGAGGCGCTGAGCATGATGCGCACGGTGGCCGGCGCCACCTCCTTGAGCGCCTGCAGGAAGTCGCCGCCGCTCATTTCGGGCATCATGAAGTCCGATACCACCAGGTCGAAGTCGCAGACGCAGATGCGGTTCAGCGCGTCGAACGGATTGGAGAAGGTTTCGATCTGCGCGCCGGACAGCGCCTTGCTTTGCCGCAGCGCCCGTTGCAGCGCGCTCAGCATATTGGGTTCATCGTCCACCAGCAGTATACGGGTCATGGCAGTTCCTCCGATTGGCGGACCGGCAGCAGCACGCGGAAGCAGGTGCCGCGTCCCAGTTCGCTGTCGACCTCGATGCGTCCCTTGTGTTTCTGCACGATGCCGTAGGCCAGCGACAGGCCGAGGCCGGTGCCCTTGCCGACCGCCTTGGTGGTGAAGAAGGGGTCGAAGATGCGCGACAGCGTATCGGGCGCGATGCCGTTGCCGGTGTCTTCCACTTCCAGTCTGACGGTCTGGGCGTCGGCCATGCCGGTGCGCACGGTGATGGTGCCGCGTTGCTGGCCCATGGCCTGGGCGGCGTTGACCACCAGGTTCAGCACCACCTGGTTGATTTGCAGCGGCAGGCATTCGATCTCGGGGATGTCGCCATAGGCCTTGACCACGTCGGCGCTGTACTTGACCTCGTTGGCAACGATATTCAGCGTCGAGTCGATGCCCTGGTGCAGGTTGGCGCGGCTCCACGCCTGGTTGGTGTCGGCGCGCGAAAAATCCTTGAGGTCGTCGACGATGTGGCGCACCCGCACCAGGCCTTCGCCGGACTCGCGCATCAGCGCCGGGATGTCCTCGCGCAGGAAGTCGAGGTCGATGCGCTCGCGCATGGCGCGCAAGGCGGCCGCCACCGCCGGCTCGGCGACGTGCGGTTCGGCCGCCTGGTAGGCGTCCAGCATGTCAAACAGCTGGCCCAGGTAGTTTTGCAGCGTGCCGACGTTGGAGAAGATATAGCCGAGCGGGTTGTTGATCTCGTGCGCCACGCCGGCCGCCAGCTGGCCGATCGAGGCCAGCTTCTCCGACTGCACCAGCTGCTGCTGGGCCGCCGACAGCAGGTCGTTCAGTTCGGTCAGCTGGCGGATATCGTCCGCCAGCCTATCGTTGGCGTGGGCCAGCTGGGCGGTGCGCTTTTCGACGATGTGTTCGAGGTTGTCGCGCGACTTGCGCAGCGCGTTTTCGGCCACGCGCCGCTCGGTGACGTCGCGCAGCGTCTCGATGGCGCCGACGATGTTGCCCTCGGCATCGCGCAGCGGCGCGGCGGTGAAGTGCAGCCAGTGGCCGCTGGCGCCGATATTCGGAAAGAAGTCCTCCGATTCGTAGGCGCCCGGTATCAGCGCCGACGGGTGGGTGTGGCCCGGATAGTGCGAGGCGATATCGCTGTCGCCGGTCAGGATCAGGTCGCACAGCAGCGGGCGCTCCTTGACGTAGAACGGCTGCCACTGGTTGCGGGTGCCGACCATGCAGGCGCGGGTCCAGCCCAGCAGCTGCTCGCAGGCCTTGTTCCAGTGGATGATGACGTGGTGGCGGTTGATGGCGAAGGTGGCTACCGGATGGCCGTCGAAGAATTCGGACAGTGCCACTTCGGCTTGCGTGGGAAGTTTCATCGGGGATCCTGGTTCACCAATATCGTGCACATGTCGTTGACCAGCAGCGGGCAGGCCTGAGTGAGCTGCCGGCGCTGTTCCTGGTCGAAGGCCAGCCGTTCCCAGGCCTGTTCGCGCTGCTGGTCGCCGGCCCCGGGCGGGGCCGCCAGCAGGTGCGCCAGGCCGACCGCCAACGCCAGGCCGGTGGCGTTGGCGCGGTGCTGGTGGCTGATGGCGTCCTGTATGGCCGGCGGGAAGCGCCAGTACGCCGCCAGCGCGCTGCCGGCCTGCGCGTGGTCGACGCCGAACACCGCCAGTTCGGCCTCGGCCAGGCTGGCATCCGCGTGCTCGGCGCGCCAGGCCGGCACGGCCGCGTACTCGGCCGGGAAGCGCGTGGCCAGCACCAGCGTGCCGAGGTTGTGCAGCAGGCCGGCGGTGAAGGCGGTGTCCGGGCTTTGCCGCAGCTGGCGCGCCAGCGCGCGCGCCCAGACCGCGGTGGCGATGGCCTCGCGCCAGAAGCTGTCCATGTCGAGCGCGCCGGCCGGCGGCGCCGCGCTGATGACGCCGCAGGCGGTGACCAGCGTGCGCACGCTGTGCAGCCCCAGCACCGACATCGCCTGCTGGATGCTGGTGACCTTGGACGGCATGCCGTAGAACGAGGAATTGGCCAGCCGCAGCGTCTTGGCGGTAAGCGCCTGGTCGAGCGCGATGCGGCTGGCCAGGTAGGGCAGGTCGATATCGTCCTCGGCCATGCAGCCCAGCAGCTCGGCCACTACCGCCGGCAGCGACGGCAGGTCGTGGATGCGGCGCACCACCTCGTCCAGCGCGACCTGGCTCATGGCGGCGCCCCGGCCGGGCTGAAGGTGATCAGGCTGCCGCGCGAGGCCGAGCTGGCGCCCATGCGGTAGGCGGTGACGAGGTAGCGGCTGCCGTCGATGTCGGCCTGGTGGCCGGCCGGCGGCAGCGCGGCGCCGGCCGGGAACAGCTGCGGCAGCACGTCGCCGGCGTCGTTGCCCAGCAGCACGCTGCGCCGGAACACGCGGCTGGCGGCGCCGTTGACGAAGGCGATCATGCCGCTGTCGTCCATGCCGATCACCGGCAGCGGCAGCTGTTGCACGATTTCACGCGCGACGCCGAGGCTGATCTCGTCGCGCTCGATCTGGCGCTGCATCTGGTGCAACATGTGCTCCATGCGCCGGTTGGCGCTGGCCAGCTCGTGGTTGGCATTGCGCACCTCCAGGTTCAGGCGCAGGTTGTCGTCGGCAATCTCCTTGAGGCGGAAGGCGTCGGCCAGGTGTGCGCGCAGCTGCTCGTCGTTCCACGGCTTGGTGAGAAACTTGTAAATCGCGCCCTCGTTGACGGCGTCCGTCACCGATTGCAGCTCGGTGTAGCCGGACAGCATGATGCGGATGGTCTCGGGCCGCAGGATGCGCGCCTGGCGCAGGAAGTCGGCGCCGTTCAGGCCGGGCATGCGCTGGTCGGAGATGATGACGTCGGCCGGCAGCCGGGCCAGCAGTTCCAGCCCCTGTTCGCCGGAACTGGCGGTGTGGATTTCGTAGCCGGCCGGGCGCAGCAGGCGCTTCAGCGCTGCAATGATGTTGGCGTCGTCGTCCACCAGCAGCAGCGTGCGGCGGCGCTTCTGGCCGCGCAGCAGTTGCGGCGCCAGCTGGCGGTCCTCGCGCAGCAGCGCGCCCAGCTGCGCGGGCGCTTGCGGCGCGGCGTAGATGTCGCCCTGTACCAGGTCGCACAAATTGTCGCGCAGAAAAATGCACTGCGCCTCGTTCCGCACGCCGTCGGCCGCCACCCGGATGCCCAGGTGTTGCGCCATGGCGATCAGCGCCTGGCACTGCGCGGCGCCGGCGGCATGGTCGGCGGCGCCGTGCACGACCGAGCTGTCGAGCTTGATGTAATCGAAGGGATAGCGCAGCAGGTTGTCCAGGCAGGCGGGGCCGGCGCCAAAGCGGTCCAGCGTCAGGCTGATGCCTTGCTCCTTGAGTCCGTCCAGGGTGCCGGCGCTGGCGGCCGCATCGTGCATCAGCGCGGCCTCGTCCAGTTCCAGCGTCAGCGCGGCCGGCGCCAGCGCGTATTCGCCGAGCACGGCCGCCACGTGGCGGCCGAAATGCGGATCGCCCAGCTGTTCGGCGCCGATATTGATGGCGATTTGAAAATCGCAACAATCGAGCACGCCGCCTTGCCACAGCGGACGGTCCTCGCAACTGCGGCGCAGCGCGGCCAGGCTGTCCGCGGGCGCCACGATGGCCTCCACGCAGGCCACCGCGCCGTTGCGCAGGTCAACCAAGGGCTGATAGCGCGGCGGGGGATCATCGAACTTCATCAGGCGTTCCTATCGAAATGGAAGCTTGCTGCTCGAAAATACTATCGACCGATTATTACGGATAAGCCTGCCGCGTTCAACCTTTTTCATCGTGCGGGAGCGAACGGAAGCCGCCGCCCATGCGGCCCACACTGGGGGCACGTTCATTCAGGAGCAGACCTATGAGCACAATTATCGCGGGGCACTTCCAGTTACAGGACGAGATCGCCGACGCCCGCCTGGCCTTGTTAAGCGCCGGCTTCCCGGCCGCGCGCATCAGTTCCTTTTACGTCAACCCGCCGGGCCAGCATGACCTGCATGAGCTGGGCGGCGATCACGATAAATCGCCGGGCGCAAGGGAGAGCGACGAGGGCGTGGTGCAGGGCGGGGCTGCCGGCGCTGTCGCCGGCGCCGTGGCCGGCGCCGCGACGATGGCCGTCACCGGGCCGGTGGGGCCGGTGGTTGGCGCGCTGGTCGGCGCCCATGTCGGTTCGCTGTACAGCCTGAACAAGATGAAGGAGCGCGGCGAGGCCGGACGAGGACGGCAGCAACGTGCGGCCGCCGCGCAAGTCCGGCATGATGATCGCCGTCGCGGTAGACGACGTCACGCAGCGGGACAAGGCGCTGGACGTGCTGCAGCGGCTCGGCGCGCGCGACCTGGAACGGGCCGAAGGCACCATCAGCGGCGGCGACTGGCGCGACTTCGATCCGAACTCGCTGCCGGTGCCGGTATAGCTTTGCGCGACAGTGCGGGCCGCGTGTCGGGCGCGGTTGCTGGCTTATTGTTGCTGATTGTTGCTTATGCGAGACGATGCCTGCGCGCACCGCAATTTTCGGTATGATGGTTACCAGACATCAACCGGGCGCGGAGGCTGCGATGACACAGGCATGGCTGGTACTCACTGGTCCGGACGGGCGCGACGTGGCGGCCCCGTCCGAAGCCCAGCTGGCGGCCGCACTGGCCGAGGTCTACAGCGGCAAGCTTGCCGGCGCCGATGGCGCTCCCGGTAGCGCCGTGCTGCGCTTCGGCTATGACGATGGCCTGATGTACGAGATGGAGGTGTCGAGCGGCGGCGCGGTGCGCTTCGCCGAATGGTCGGACCGCGATTGCGAGATTGCGCTGGCGACGCCGCGCACGATGACCGTCAGCCAGCCGGCCGACGCCTTGCAGCTGTGGCGCCTGATGGCGCAGCGGCAGGTGGCCAAGATCCGCAGCCAGCCGTGGCTGGGGGACGACTAGCGCTGGCGTTGCTCCAGCCGCGTCTGGCAACTGATGCAGAAGCGCGCCTCCGGGCGGGCGTTCAGCCGCGAGTAGCCGATGGCCTCGCCGCAACTTTCACACAAGCCGTAACTGCGGTCGGCGAATTTGCCGAGCGCGCGGCGCACCATGTCCAGCCGGCGCGCGGTCAGCGTGGCCGCCTCGTGGACCGCCGCGTGCAGCGTGCGCTGGCTGGCGTTGTCGGCCGGCGAGGCCTCGGCCTGGTGCGGCAGCGGCAGGCGCAGGTCGGTGCTGCGGTCGAGATCGTCCGCCAGCTGGTTGCGCAGGGCGGCGCCGGCCTGTTCCAGGCGCGTTTGCAGGCTAAGCCATTGTTGATCGTCGAGTCCGTTCATGCCGCGCGCTCCTTACGGCGTTGGACCGGCTGGGCGGCGAATCGTTCTACAAGTCCTCGATGCGGTGCTTGAGTTTTTCCAGCGCCGGCAGGATGTGCTCCGGCTTGCCGGTGACCAGCGCGGCGCCGCTGGCGATCAGCTCGCCGGCGAGGTCGGCCAGGTCCTTGACGCGGTCGAGGCGCGCGATGATCCGCGCCGCGCGCGCGCTCAGTTCGGTCAGCTGTTGTTGCGGCGCCTGCAAGCCGCCGGCCGCCAGCACGGCCGCGTCCAGGTATAGCGTGTTGGCGCGCTGGCGCAGCGCCAGTTCGTTCTCAAACAGGGCTTGCGCCACGCCGTGCGACAGGCCCGGCAGGGCGCCGCCGGGCGCGGGCCGGCGCAGCGCGCGCATCAGGCGACGGTGCAGCGCGTCGGCGCAGGCGGACAGGGTGTCGGCCAGCGCCTCCAGGCTGGCCTGCTGTTGCGGATCGGTCATGGCGACTCCTTATTGGGCGGGCAGGCGGTCGAGCAGCGCGCGGTGGCGCTGCTCGATCAGGTCGAGGTTCTTGCGCGCCAGCGTGAAGCGCAGGCCGATCAGGCGGAACTCGGCCTGCTTCGCCTGCTGCGTGGACCTGGCCAGGGCCAGCAGCAGGCGGTCGCGGCTGGCGTCAAGAAAGGGGATTTCCGACTCCAGCATGCCGATCACCAGGTCTTCCTCGTTGTCGCTGGACTTGCTGTACAGGCGCAGCAGCGTGCGCATGGCGTCGAGCACCTCCTGCACCGGCTGGCGGCCCTCGCGCATGATGGCGTTGACGGTGTCTTCCTGCAGCGGCGCGGTGAAGGCGCGCGCGGCCAGCCGGGCCAGGCCGGCATAGGCGTTGACGTGGCGGTCCTCCAGGCCGGTATCGGGCCAGGCCTTGATGCCGGTGCGGATGCTTTTCAGCTGGTCTGCCAGATCGTAGCGGCGGTCGCCGGCCAGCTTGCCGAGCGCCTGCATATACGCCTGCAGGCCGTACTGCAGCTGGACGAAGTCATCGCAGGCCTGCTGGCGGCGGGCGTCGAGCTGCTGCTCGCGGGCATCGGCGGCAGGATACATGAACGGCTGCTGGCGCTGGTAGGTGTGGCGGTAGCGCTCGGTCAGTTCGTGATAGGCGCCGAGCTTGGGCGCGTCGGCGGCGAAGGCGCGCACCTCGGCCATGCGCGGCGTGCTGCTGGCGCAGCCGGTCAGCAGGAGCAGCAGGCCGAGGATCAGGCAAAGACGGTTCATGGATCACCCCACGGTTGAGTGGGATGATTGTTGCCTGCGGCGGCGCCGCACGTGTTGCGCGGGCGCAGACTCCGTGGCCGGCTACGTGGCCAGCGCGCTGCGCCAGCCGAGGCCGGCGATGGTGCCGGCGGCCGGCATGTACTCGCAGCCGACCCAGCCGTCATAGCCGATGCGGTCGATGAAGGCGAACAGGTGGCGGTAATTGATCTCGCCGGTGCCGGGTTCGTGGCGGCCGGGCGTATCGGCCACCTGCATATGCCTGATCAGCGGCAGGTTGGCCTGAATGGTATTGGACAGTTCGCCCTCCATGCGCTGCATATGATAAACATCGTATTGCAGGAACAGGTTCGGACGGCCGGCTTCGGCAATGATGTCGAGCGCCTGGCGGCTGGTGTTGAGCAGATAGCCGGGCATATCGAAATGGTTGATCGGCTCGATCAGCAGATCGACGCCGGCCGGCGCCAGCTGATCGGCGGCGTAGCACAGGTTGTCGACATAGGTGGCGTGCGCCAGCGCGGGCGCCAGTCCGGCCGGCAGCTTGCCGGCCATGCAATGGAGCTGGGTGACGCCCAGTTCGGCGGCATATTCCAGCGCGGCGGCGACGCCGGCGCGGAACTCGTCGCTGCGGCGCGGATCGCAGGCCATGCCGCGGTCGCCGCCGGGCCAGTCGCCGGCGGGCAGGTTGAACAGCACCAGCTTCAGCTGATACCGGCGCAAGCGCGCGGCGATCTGCTGCGCCTCGAAAGCGTACGGAAACAAAAACTCGACCGCCTCAAAGCCGGCCTCGTGCGCGAGAGCAAAGCGGTCCAGAAACGGCACGTCGGTAAACAACGTCGACAGATTGGCGGCAAACTTCGGCATCAGATGCAACTCCGGGGTCAGGTCTGACAATCGTACACGAGCTCGTGTGCGAATGTCAGACCTGACCCCGGTTTTCAGCGGCCGCGGCCGCCGGAGCGGTGCTGGGCGGCTGCGCGCGGGGCGTTGCCGCCGCCGTTGCCGCCGGCCGTGCGCGGCTTGTTGCCATTACCATTACCATTGCCATTGCCGTTGCCGCCCGGCTTGCGCGGCGCGCCGCCGTGGCGGTTGCCGCCGTTGCGGTGGCCCGGGCCGCCGCTGCGCAGCTGGATCGGTTGCGGACGGGCGGTCGGGTCCGGCTCGAAGCCGGCGATGACGTCGCGCGGCAGCGTTTGCTTGATGAGCTTTTCGATGTCTTTCAGCATGTCGTGCTCGTCCACGCAGACCAGCGATACCGCCTCGCCCGTGGCGCCGGCGCGGCCGGTGCGGCCGATCCGGTGCACATAGTCTTCCGGCACGTTCGGCAGGTCGTAGTTGACCACGTGCGGCAGCTGGTCGATGTCGATGCCGCGCGCGGCGATGTCGGTGGCCACCAGCACTTGCAGCTTGTTGTCCTTGAATTCCGACAGCGCCTTGGTGCGCGCCGACTGGCTCTTGTTGCCGTGGATGGCCATCGCGCCGATGCCGTCCTTGTCCAGCTGCTCCACCAGCTTGTTGGCGCCGTGCTTGGTGCGGGTGAATACCAGCACCTGCGACCACTGGTTCGACTTGATCAGGTGCGCCAGCAGCGGGTGCTTCTTGTCGCGGTCGACCGGGTGGATTTTTGCGCGATGACGTCGGAGGTGGCGTTGCGGCGCGCCACTTCGATCATCGCCGGGTTGTTCAGCAGGCCGTCGGCCAGCGCCTTGATTTCGTCCGAGAAGGTGGCCGAGAACAGCAGGTTCTGGCGCTTCGGCGGCAGCTTGGCCAGCACTTTGCGGATATCGCGGATGAAGCCCATGTCGAGCATGCGGTCGGCCTCGTCGAGCACCAGGATTTCGATCCTGCTCAGGTCGACCGTGCCCTGGTCCATATGGTCCAGCAGACGGCCCGGCGTGGCCACCAGGATGTCGACGCCGTGCTTGAGTTGCTTGATCTGCGGATTGATGCCGACGCCGCCGAAGATCACGGCCGAGTTCAGCCTGGTGTACTTGCCGTAGGTGCGCACGCTTTCCTCGACCTGGGCCGCCAGTTCGCGGGTCGGGGTCAGGATCAGGGCGCGGATCGCGCGCGGCGAGGTGTTGCTGGTCAGCTTGGCGCCGACCGCGTCGGTCGACAGGCGCTGCAGCAGCGGCAGCGTGAAGCCGGCCGTCTTGCCGGTGCCGGTCTGGGCGCCCGCCAGCAGGTCGCCGCCGTTCAGCACGGCCGGAATGGCTTGCTGCTGGATCGGGGTGGGCGTGGTGTAGCCTGTTTCGCTAACAGCGCGCATCAGGGCGTCAGATAAACCGAGGGAAGAAAAAGACATATCAACTTTGCAAAAAAATACAGGACTGGCCGAAGCCGCAGCTTTCAGTATAGCACCTAGTTTCAATAGGGAAATACTTAGGCAGGAAAAAGGGAGCCGCGGCTCCCTTAATTTGTAACAAACTTTTTAGCTTGCTTATGCGAAGGGAGTCAGCAGGCCAACCATCTGGCCGAACACTTTCGGGCTGCCAGCGATGACGTCGCCCTTGTACAGGTAGTCCGACTCGCCGTTGAACTCGCCGACGATGCCGCCCGCTTCCGTGATCATCAGCGCGCCGGCGGCGATGTCCCACGGCTTCAGGCCTTTTTCATAGAAGCCGTCCAGGCGGCCGCAGGCGACGTAGGCCAGGTCCAGCGCGGCGCTGCCGGCGCGGCGCACGCCCTGGCTGCGTTCGGCCATGATGCCGTACATTTCCAGGTATTCGACCAGCGCCTTCGGGTTGCCGGCCTGGTAGCCGGTGCCCAGCAGGGCGTTGCTAATGCGGTCGAGCTTGCCGACGCGGATGCGCTTTTCGTTGAGGTAGGCGCCGGCGCCCTTGGTGGCGGTGAACAGGTCGTTGCGCACCGGGTCGTAGATGATGCCCTGGGTGATCACGCCGCGCTGCGACAGCGCGATCGAGATGCAGTATTGCGGGAAACCGTGCATGAAGTTGGTGGTGCCATCGATCGGGTCGATGATCCAGGTGTATTCTGCCTCGTCGTGGGCATTCGCCGACGCGCCCGACTCTTCCGCCAGGAAGGCGTGGTCCAGGTAGGCTTTCGACAGCACTTCGATGATCGCTTGTTCAGCGGCACTGGTCGACGTCGGTGACGAAGTCCTTGTGGTTCTTTTCGGTGACGATCAGGCGATCGAGGTCGAAGGAAGCGCGGTTGATGACGGCCGCGCCGCGACGTGCGGCCTTGACGGCCGTGTTGATCATTGGATGCATGGGCTTTTCCGTATAAAAATGCTAACGCCCACCGGGGGATTTCCAGCCCGGCGGCACGACAGGAGACAAAATGACAAAGAGCGGGGCGGTGCGAACAGGTAAAATTCTGCTGGAATTTCCGTATCGATACCGCGCGATTGCGCTATTTTAAATGAACCTGCCCCAAATCAACACGAATCTTTTCAACCATCTGCGATTTATTCTGGTTGAGACCAGCCGCGCCGGCAATATCGGCGCCGTGGCGCGGGCCATGAAAACCATGGGTTACAGCGACCTGGTGCTGGTGACGCCGCGCTTCGACAACGCGCTGCAAGACCCGGAGGCGGTGGCCTTCGCCAGCGGCGCCCAGGACATCCTGGCCGGCGCGCGGGTGGTCGGCAGCATGGCCGAGGCGCTCGACGGCGTGCATTTCGCCGCCGCCGTGTCGGCCCGGCTGCGCGAGTTTTCGCCGCCGGTGTTGTCTCCCCGTCAATTCGCCGGCCAGCTGGCGGCGCAGCCGGACTCGCGCGCCGCGCTGATCTTCGGCAACGAGCGCTTCGGCCTGCCGAACGAGCTGGTCGAGAAATGCCATGTTTTGATTAATATCCCGGCCAATCCCGCGTATTCGTCGCTAAACCTGTCGCAGGCGGCCCAGGTGCTGGCCTACGAGTGCCGCATGGCGGTGCTGGAGGGCGCCGGCGTGACGCACACGCCGCGCCAGCCGGCCGGCGACGCCAGCGAGGTCGGCTTTACCGGCGAGGCCGCCAGCGTCGAGCAGATCGAGGGCATGTACACCCACCTGGAGCAGGCGCTGGTGGACGTCGGCTTTCTCGACGCCAGCAACCCGCGCAAGCTGATGCCGCGCCTGAAGCGCCTGTTCGCGCGCGCGCAGCTGGAAAAAGAAGAGGTCAACATCCTGCGCGGCATCGCCCGCCATATGACGGGCCGCAACGGAAAGAAGCAACCATGAACTGGGATCATCCGCAACCGTACACGCTGGAACTGTCGCCGTCGGCGGCCGATATCGACGGGCTGGACCATACCAATAACGCGGTCTACGTGCAGTGGTGCGAAAAGGCCGGCTGGGCGCATTCCGAGGCGCTCGGCCTGAGCCTGGCCGACTACCGCCGCCTCGACCGGGCGATGGCGATCCGCCGCGCCGAATACGATTACCTGCTGCCCACCGCCGCCGGCGAACGGCTGGTCCTCGGCACCTGGCTGTACAGCACCGATGGCAAGCTCAACATGGAGCGCCGCTTCCAGCTGCTGCGCGCCAGCGACGGCGCCACCGTGCTGCGCGGGCGCTGGGTGCTGGTGTGCATCGAGATCAGCAGCGGCCGCGCGCGCCGCATGCCGCAGCAATTCTGCGACGGCTACTTGCCCGCCGTGGTCGCGGCCGGCTGACGGGGCGGCGCGCCGGCACGCCGGGATAAACGCGGTATCATGCCGGCATGATTAAACGCCTGATGATACTGCTGCTGGCGGCGCAAGCCATGCTCATCGGTCTGATGGCCGGCGGCCTGGCCTGGTGGTGGCGTCCGGCCTGGCTGGCCGCGTCCGGCGCGCCGGCCAGGGCGGCGTTCTACCTTGGCTGCGGCCTGGCCTTGATGGTATCGGTGCGGATGCTGATCTCGGCCAATAACTTCCGCCTCAGCGCGCGCGCCGGCAGCCCGGCGCCGGCCGGCCACGCGCTCACGCCGGCCGGCGCCGCGCGCCTGTTCTGGCACGAGTTCATGTCCTCGATGCTGACCTCGTCCTGGTACATGCTGCGCCCGGTCGGCATGCTGCTGCAGCCGCGCGACCGGCAGCAGGGGCTGCCGGTGCTGCTGATCCACGGCTATGGCTGCAACAGCGGCTACTGGCGGCCGCTGAGCAAGCTGCTGGCCGCGGCCCGCATCAGCCACTGCGGCGTCGACCTGGAGCCGCCCGGCGCCGGCATCGACGACTTCGCATTGCAGCTGCGTACCGCGGTCGAGCGCCTGCAGCGCGCGACTGGCAGCGCGCAAGTCATTCTGGTCGGCCACAGCATGGGCGGCCTGGTGGCGCGCGCCTACCTGCGGCGCTACGGCGCGCACGGCGTCGCCCGCGTGATCACCCTCGGCACGCCGCATCACGGCACCGCGCTGGCGCAGTTTGGCCCCGGCAGCAACGCCGTGCAAATGCGGCGCGACAGCGAATGGCTGGCCGCGCTGGCGCAATCTGAGGCAAATTCACAACGCATGTTGTTCAGTTCCATCTACTCTGTCCATGACAACATCGTCGCCCCGCAGGACTCCAGCGTGCTGCCCGGCGCCCGCAATCTGGTGTTCGGCGCCATAGGCCACGTGGCGTTGGGGCGGCATCCGGCCGTGCTGCGCTGTGCGCTGCGCGAGATCGCCGGCGCGGGCCAGCCGCACACGCGTGATTTTGTGTGATTATCTTGCTGCTTTGTTGCTGTATGGTTAGTCCTGTACGCGTAGCAATAAGGCGAGGCGATGACGATCGATTTCGGCACCCTGATCCTGAATCAAACCCCCGACGCCGTCGTGTTGACCACGCCCGGCGGTGAAGTCGTGTGCTGGAGCCCCGGCGCGCAAGCGGTGTTCGGCTACACCAGCGAGCAGGCGCTGGGCCGCCAGCTCGACGCGCTGATCGTGCCGCCGGCGCTGGTCCGCGACGGCGCCGACGTGCTGCAGCAAGCCATCGACCACGGCCTGGCCAGCTACGAGTCGATGCGCCAGGCGCGCGACGGCACGCTGATTTACATCGATGGCTCGTGCAAGGTGCTGCGCGGCGCCGACGGCCAGCCCGAGTACATCTTGTGGAGCAAAAAGGATGTCACCGGCCTCAAGGTGCTGCGCGACGCCAAGCTGGTCGAGGCGCGCTACGACGGCATTCTTGAGTCGATGCCGGACGCCATCATCATGGCCAACGCGGCCGGGCGCATCGTGCTGGCCAACCGCCAGGCCGAGGAATTGTTCGGCTATCCGCGCCACGCGCTGCGCGGCATGGTGCTGGAAACGCTGATGCCGGAACGCTTTCGCGGCGCCCACATCAAGTACCGCGCCGGCTTTGCCGCGCAGCCGCTGGTGCGCGCCATGGGCAGCGGCCGCGACTTGTACGGCCTGCGCAGCGACGGCGTCGAGTTCCCGGTCGAGATCAGCCTCAGCCCGGTGCCGAGCGAGGAGGGCGCGCTGGTGATGAGCGCCATCCGCGACATCAGCCAGCGCAAGCAGATCGAGCTGGCGCTACACGAGAAAAATGTCGAATTGGCAAAGGCGGTGGCGACCAAGGACCGCTTCCTGGCCGGCATGTCGCACGAATTGCGTACGCCGTTGAACGCGATCATCGGTTTTACGGGTACTATGCTGATGAAGTTGCCTGGACCCATCAACGAGGAGCAAAGCAAGCAGCTGCGCATGGTGCAAAGCAGTGCGCGCCACCTGCTGTCGCTCATTAACGATCTGCTCGATCTGACGCGAATCGAGTCCGGCAAAGTCGAACTGGATGTGGGACCGGTGCCGTGCCGCGAAGTGATCGATGAGGTGCTGACCTCGTTCATGCCGCAGGCGCGCAGCAAGGGACTGGCGCTGGAGTTCGAGCCGCCGGCGGAGGAGTTGACGGTGTCGAGCGACCGCCGGGCGGTGCAGCAGATCCTGATGACGTTGCTGGACAACGCGATCAAGTTCACCAACAACGGCACCGTGCTGGTGCGGCTGGCGCGGTCGGTGGTGCGCGAGCGCTGCTGCGCCGCCATCAGCATCAGCGATACCGGCATCGGCATCGGCAGCGAACAGCGCGGCACGCTGTTCCAGGCGTTTTCCCAGCTCGACGGGAACGCGCTGCGGCAGTTCGAGGGAACCGGCCTGGGCCTGCACCTGAGCCGCAAGCTGGCGGCGCTGCTGCACGGGGAAATTTTATTTGATAGCGAGTACGGCAAGGGCAGCGTGTTCACGCTGGCCTTGCCGATGGAAGAATCAGAAAGGGAGATCGCACGTGTCAGCACGTATCCTGATCATTGAAGACAACGCCACCAACATGGAGTTGATGGTGTATTTGCTGCGCGCCTTCGGCTACCAGCCGCTGTCGGCCAGCGACGGCGAGGCCGGCGTGGCGGCCGCGCGGCAGGAAAAGCCGGACCTGATCATCTGCGACGTCCACCTGCCCAAGCTGGACGGCTACGGCGTGGTGGCCGCGCTCAAGGCCGACCCGGAGGTGCGCCACATCCCGGCGCTGGCGGTGACCGCACTGGCCATGGTCGGCGACCGCGAGAAGCTGCTCGAGGCCGGCTTCGACGGCTACATCGGCAAGCCGATCGAGCCGGACACCTTTGTCGCGCAAATCGAGTCTTTCTTGCAAGGGGTGGTATCGTCCCCGGACAATAAAAACGATACCGCCACGATCCTGATCGTGGACGATCACGTACTCAACCGTGAATTCCTGATGACGCTGCTGAGCTACGGCGGCCATCGCTTGCTGGAGGCCGCCAACGGCGCCGAAGGCTTGAAAATGGTGCTGGCCGAAAAGCCCGACCTGGTGATCTCGGACATCCTGATGCCCAATATGGATGGCTACGAGTTCGTCACCCGCATGCACGAGCACAAGGCCACCGCCGACGTGCCGGTGATCTTTACACCGCCACCTACCGCGAGCGCGAGGCGGTGGCGGTGGCGCAGTCATGCGGCGTGCGCTGGGTGCTGCCCAAGCCGTCCGACCCCGAGGTGATCCTGGCCACGGTGCAGGAGGCGCTGGGGCTGGCCGCCTCGTCGGCGTCGTCCGAGGCCTTGCCGGCCTTCGCGCCGGAGCCGCCGCAGGAGGGGCGGCTGCACAATATCGACCACAAGGTGGCCGAATACCTCGACGAGCTCGAGTCCAGCAGCCAGCTGATCACGCAGATCGCCAACGATACCGAGGAAGCCACGCCGGAGCACCTGACGCGCATGACGCAGCGGCTGTCGCACTCGCTGTCGAGCCTGCAGGCGGTGAGCCTGCGGCTGACCGCGCTGATCGAGCTGGGCATCGAGCTCGGCGCCGAGCGCGACCCGGCCGCGCTGGTCGATATCGGCTGCCGCGTGGCGCAGAATATCTGCGTGTCGAAATATGCCTGCATCGGCGTGCTGGAGCCGGGCGCGACCGAGCTGACCCATTTCGCCAGCTGCGGCGCCGGCATGCCGCTGCGGCAGATTGCGCAAACGCCGCGCGCCGGCGTGCTGCGCGGCCTGCTGGACCAGCGCCTGCCGTGCCGCATCAACGACCTCAACGGCGATCCCGCCACGGTCGGCCTGCCGCCGACCCACCCGCCGGTGCATTCCTTCCTCGGCGTGCCGATCGCCTCGCGCGAGCGCACCCACGGCTGGCTGTACCTGGTTGACAAGCTGGGCGCCGACGGCTTCTCGGAAGTCGACGAGCGCGTCGCCGCCACGGTGGCGGCGCAGGTGGCGGTGGCGTTCGAGAACCTGCTGCTGTACGACGAAATCAAGCGCCACCACGCGCAGCTGACGCTGGACATGAACGCCCGCATCCGCCTCGACGAAGACTTGCGCCGCTTCCGCCTGGCGATGGACGCCACCGCCGACGCCATCTTCCTGATTGACCGCGCCGGCATGTGTTTCGTCGACGTCAACGCCACCGCCTGCCGCATGCTGGGCTTCGAGCGCGAGGACTTCCTGCAAATCGGCCCCAATAAGACGCTCGAAGGCGACCTGACCAGGCTCGAGGAGCTGTACGACAAGCTGCTGGCCGGCGACCAGAGCGGCGCCATGGCCGAGCTGCTGCTGCACTGCAAGGACGGCACGCCGCTGGCGGTCGAGGTGCAGCGGCGCACGCTGCGCTCGGGCGCCAGCTGGATCCTGGTGGCGGTGGCGCGCGACATCACCGAGCGCAAGGAGGCCGAGCAGCGCCTGCTCAAGCTGGCCCACTTCGACACGCTGACCGGCCTGCCGAACCGCAGCCAGTTCTACGATTCGCTGGCGCACTCGCTGCACCAGGCGGCCGACCACAAGTGGTCGCTGGCAGTGCTGTTCCTCGACGTCGACCGCTTCAAGAACGTCAACGACACGCTCGGCCACACCATCGGCGACGAACTGCTGCGCCAGTTCTCCAGCCGGCTGGTCGATTGCCTGCGCGTGCGCGACACCATCGGCCGCTTCGGCGGCGACGAGTTTGCCGCCATCCTGATGCTGCCCGAGGGCGCGCAGAACGCCATCGCCGTGGTCGATAAAATCCGCGAATCGCTGCGCCGGCCGTTCGACCTGAAAGGCCACGAGGTGACGGTGACCGCCAGCATCGGCATCGCCGTCTACCCGGACGATGGCGCCGAGCCGGACACGCTGATCCAGTACGCCGACACCGCCATGTACCGCGCCAAGGAGGCCGGGCGCGACGCCTTCCGTTTCTTCACCGCCGAGATGAACGCGCAGTCGCTGGCGCGGCTGGACCTGGAAAACGCGCTGCGCCGCGCCATCGAGAACGAGGAATTCGTGCTGCACTTCCAGCCCAAGGTGCACATCGACAGCGGCCGCATCAGCGGCGCCGAGGCGCTGATCCGCTGGCAGCGGCCGGGCCACGGCATGGTGTCGCCGGCGCTGTTCATCCCGCTGCTGGAGGAGACCGGGCTGATCGTACGGGTCGGCACCTGGGTCATCCACGAGGCCTGCCGCAAGATCGCCCACTGGCACCAGACCAACGCCGGCGCGGTGCACCTGTCGGTCAACGTCTCCGGCATCCAGTTCTTCGTCGGCGGGCTGGAGGAGGAAGTGCTGAAGGCCATCCGCGAACACGGCATCGCGCCCGAGCTGCTGGAGCTGGAGCTGACGGAAAGCTCGCTGATGTCGAACGCCGAGGAAACCATCAGCGTGCTGCAGAACCTGAAGGCGCTGGGCATCCAGATTTCCATCGACGACTTCGGCACCGGCTATTCGTCGCTGGCCTACCTGAAGCGCTTCCCGATCGACAAGCTGAAGATCGACATCGCCTTCGTGCGCGAGGTGACCAGCAACCCGGACGACGCCGCCATCGTGCTGGCCATCATCAATATGGCGCACAGCCTCAAGCTGAACGTGATCGCCGAGGGCGTCGAAAAGGAGGCGCAACTGGCCTACCTGCGCCGCCACAACTGCGACGAGATGCAGGGCTATTACTTCAGCCGGCCGCTGCCCGAGAGCGAGTTCGAGGCCATGCTGCGCGAGGGACGGCGGCTGCAGGCGCCGGCGGACGACAGCGATAGCGACCAGCAAACGCTGCTGATCGTCGACGACGACGCCTTCATGCTCGACGTGCTGACCGATTTCCTGTCGCAGGACGGCTACCGCATCCTCACCGCGCAGACGGCGGCGGAAGGCTTTGACATCCTGGCGCGGCACCGGGTGCAGGTGATCCTGTGCGACCAGTGCATGCCGCTGATGAGCGGCACCGAGTTCATGGAGCGGGTCAAGAACCTGTGTCCGGACACCTTCCGCATCATGCTGTCGGCCTATGCCGACCTGACGCCGATCATGGCCGCCATCAACCACGGCGCCATCGACCGCTTCTACACCAAGCCGTGGAAGGGCGCCGTGCTGCGCGAGAATATCCGCGAAGGCTTCCGCCTGCACGCGCAGGCGCACGGACCGCTGAAAACGGCCGCAGAAGCCGAAACCGTCAAGCAATAACGTGACGGCTTGGCCGCCGCGCCATCCCGCGTCGAGAGCGTCGCGTGAGATAGTAGCCATGCTCTAATTCTGCGGCGCTGTGCTGGCTTAGAATAAAATACCGGCAACGCAGAACACACAGGATGGAAATGGCTAAGAAGCTGAAGAAAAGCGACGACCAGTTGGCCGACGCGGTACGCATGTCGTCGCAGGAAATCTGGCAGGCCGGCCTGGCCGCCTTCGCCAAGGCGCAGGAAGAGGAGGGCAAGTTCTTTTCCATGCAGCTGTTCGAGGAACGCGTGCTGCGCGCGCTGAGTTCGATCGGCGTGCCGACCCGCGGGGAAGTCGATGCGCTGCACCAGCGCATCGACGAGCTGACCAGGCAGGTCGCCGCGCTGTCCGGCAAGGACGGAAAAGCCGCCGCGAAAAAGCCGGCCGCCAAAAAGCGGCCGCGAAAAAGCCTGCTGCCAAGAAAGCAAAATAGCTAACTGGCGGCATCTGGCCGCTATAAGCGCGTAAAACGTGCGCGGGTGTTACTCTGTTGTGTGCAACGGTGTTATGCTTGCACCAGAAAAAACAGAGGTCTCCCTGCTATGTTACAAAAAGCCCCCCGCCGTACCCGCGAACGCATCCTTGAGCTGTCCTTGCGCTTGTTTAACGAGTTCGGCGAGCCCAATATCACCACCACGGTGATCGCCGAAGAGATGAATATCTCGCCGGGGAATCTGTACTACCATTTCCGCAACAAGGACGATATCGTCAATTCGATCTTCGTCCAGTTCGAAGCCGAGATCGAGCGCATCCTGACCGTGCCCAACGGCCGTCGCTCCAACATCGAGGACGTCTGGTTGTACCTGCACCTGATGTTCGAACTGATCTGGCGCTACCGCTTCTTCTACCGCGACCTGAACGACCTGCTGTCGCGCAACCGCAAGCTGGAGCTGCACTTCAAGCAAATCCTGGCGCACAAGATCAAGGTGGCCAAGCAGCTGTGCGAAGACTTGCGCAGCGAGAAATCGCTGGAAGCGTCCGACACCGCCATCGACGCCATGGCCACCAATATGGTGGTGGTGGCGACGTATTGGTTATCCTATGAATATGTGCGCAACCCGCGCAAGTACAGTGAGCAGCAGTCGATGGCCGATGCGCTGGCGCGCGGCTGCTACCAGGTGCTGTCGCAGATCGGCCCGTACCTGCGCAACGAAACCGCGCTGCTGTTCCAGAAACTGTCCGAAGAATATTTGAAAAAGCTGAAGTAGCCGACCAAGGAGGCCTAGATGGCGTGGACCGCGTTTCCCTATCCCGATCCGGCGTACCGCTACACGCCGGAGACGCTGCAGGCGGCATGGCCGCAGTTGCACGGCGGCGACCGGGAGGCGTTTCCCACCCATCCGGCGCTGGTGCAGGCATGGATCGCCTTCCACGCCGGCGAGTTCGAGCGCGCCGCGCGGCTGGGGCTGGACGTCGGCGTCCATGGCTACGCGGTGGCGCACAAGGCCATCTGCATGTACACCAACTACCTTGAGCCGCATCCGAAAAAGCGGCTGGCCACGTTCGAGTGCGTGGCCGAGCGCTGCGAACGCCAGCAGCTGGAACAGCCGGGCAACCCGGCCGGCTACTACTGGCACGCGTATGCGCTGGGGCAGTATTCGCAGGGCATCTCGGTGGTCAAGGCGCTGGCGCAGGGACTGGGCGCCAAGGTCAAGCGCAGCCTCGACATCGCCGTCAAACTGGCGCCGCAGCGCGCCGATGCGCACGTGGCGCTGGGCGTCTATCACGCCGAAATTCTCGACAAGGTGGGCGCGGTGCTGGCCGGCCTGACCTATGGCGTCAAAAAGGACGAGGCGTATCGCCAGTTCGAGCTGGGCCTGCGGCTCAATCCGGATTCGGCCATTGCCCGCATCCAGTACGCGCGCGCGCTGCTGATGCTGGACAAGAAAGCCAGGCTGGCGCAAGCCATGGATTTGTATCAACAAGCCGCCAGCTGCAATGTGCGCGACGCTACCGAGCGTCTCGACCAGCTGGCGGCGCAGAAAGAACTGGAAGAGGAAAAACTGAGTGGTTAAGTCGATCTGTGTGTACTGCGGCGCCAATGCCGGCGCATCTCCCCGTTTTGCCGAACAGGCGCGCGTGCTGGCCAAGGCGCTGGTCGAGCGCAACCTGGCGCTGGTCTACGGCGGCGGCAATGTCGGCCTGATGGGCATCATCGCCGACGAGGTGTTGCGCCTCGGCGGTGAAGTGACCGGCGTGATCCCGACCGCGCTGGTCGAGCGCGAAGTAGGGCATACCGGCTTGACGCGCCAGTTCATCGTCAAGGACATGCACGAGCGCAAGGCCATGATGGCGCAGCTGTCGGATGGCTTCATCGCCATGCCGGGCGGCCTGGGCACGCTGGAGGAGCTGTTCGAGATGCTGACCTGGGCGCAGCTCGGCATTCACAGCAAGCCGATCGGCTTGCTCAACGTTGACGGCTATTACGACAGCCTGGTCGCCTTTATCCGCCACGCCACCGCGCAGGGCCTGGTGCGGCCGCAGCACGCCGAGCTGATGCTGGTTGAAAGCGCGCCGGACACCCTGCTGCGCCGCTTGATGTAAGCGCTGCCGCGTCGTTCCCGCGCAGGCCGGAACCCATGCTGAACATGGTGCAAACCGTCCATGGATTCCCGCCTGCGCGGGAATGACGGGGCAGAGCAGTCTACACCCACAGCTTGCGGCCCTCGGTATCGAGCTGCGTCAGGTACAGCCGGAGATCGAACTCGTACTGGTGATAGTTCGGCTCCATATAGGTGCACAGCTTGTAGAACGCCTTATCGTGCTGCTTTTCCTTGACGTGCGCCAGTTCATGCACGGCGATCATGCGCAGGAATTCCAGCGGCACCTCCTTGAACATGGTCGCCACACGGATCTCGTGCTTGGCCTTCAGCTTGCCGCCCTGCACGCGCGAAACCGATGTGTGCAGCCCCAGCGCGTGGTTAATCACATGAATCTTGCTGTCGTATTCGACCTTGTTGATCGGTTCGGCGTTGCGCAAATATTCCGATTTCAACTCCTGCACATACTGGTACAGCGCACGGTCGGTGCGCAGGTCGTGCGGCTTGCTGTAGCGCTTGAGCAGCACTTCGCCCAGCTTGTTCTGGGCGATCAGTTGCGCCACCTGCTGCTGGGTTTGCTCGGAATAGGCGCTCAGATACTTCAGGGAGGACATGACGGCGGCGTAAAAATGGCGAGCCGCGACTTTAACACAGTCGCCAAAGTACCTAGTTCCTTCGGATCGTACCCGGATTTCCCTTGCGCTATATAATTGAGTATATTGCGGTTTAACCCAAGGGGAGCAAGAGCATGTTGAAAGCAAGTGTAGCGGTGGTTCTGGCGGCCTGTGCGGCATCGGCCTCGGCAACGGATATTACGGTCTCGGCCGCTGCCAGCCTGACCAATGCCTTCAAGGAAATCGGCGCCGCCTTCGAGAAAGAACACGCGGGCGACAAGGTGCTGTTCAACTTCGCCGCCTCCGATCCGCTGGTGCAGCAGATCAGCAAGGGCGCACCGGTCGACGTGTTCGCCTCCGCCGACCAGGACGCGATGGACAAGGCCGACAAGCTGCACCTGCTGGCGCCGGGCAGCCGCAAGAACTTCGCCAGCAACAGCCTGGTGCTGATTGTGCCTGAGCACGGCAAGGTGCAGGTCAAATCCGTGGCCGATGTGGCGCAGCCGGGCGTGGCGCGCATCACCATCGGCAATCCGGCCAGCGTGCCGGTCGGCCGCTACACCAGGACCGCGCTGGACAATCTCAGGCTGTGGCAGGTGGTCGAGCCCAAGCTGATCCTCGGCGCCTCGGTGCGCCAATGCCTGGATTACGTCGCGCGCGGCGAGGTCGATGCCGGTTTCGTGTATGCGACCGACGCCGCCATCGTCAAGGACAAGGTCAATGTGGTGGCCACGGTGCAGACCGCAACGCCGGTGACCTATCCGATTGCCGTCATCGCGGCCGGTCCGCAGGCGGCCGCCGGGCGCAAGTTCGCCGACTACGTGCAATCGTCCACCGGCCAGGCGATCCTGGCCAGGTACGGTTTCGGCCGGCCGTAAATGGAACCGTTTTTGCCGAACCGGCCTGGGTGGCGCTGCGGCTGTCGCTCAAGGTCGCCGTCTGGGCCACGCTGATCGACCTGGTGCTGGGCGTGGCGCTGGGCTACCTGCTGGCGCGCAAGCGCTTCCCCGGCCGCGAGCTGCTGGACGCCGTGCTGACCTTGCCGATGGTGATGCCGCCGACGGTGCTGGGTTACTATCTGCTGGTGGTCATCGGCCGGCATGGCGTGGTTGGCGCGTGGTTGCAGCAGCATTTCGGCATCAACCTGATTTTCACCTGGCAGGCGGCGGTGATCGCGGCGGCCGTGGTGGCGTTTCCGCTGGTGCTGAAGGGCGCGCGGGCGGCGTTTGAGGCCATCGACACGCAGTTCGAACAGGCGGCCAGGGTGCTGGGCGTGGCGCCGTTCGGCGTGTTCCTGCGCGTGACCTTGCCGCTGGCATGGCGCGGCGTGCTGGGCGGCGCCTTGCTGGCCTTCGCGCGTTCGATGGGCGAGTTCGGCGCGACGCTGATGGTGGCCGGCAGCATTCCCGGCAAGACGCAGACGCTGTCGATTGCCGTGTACGAAGCGGTGCAGGCGGGGCAGGATGACCACGCCAACCTGCTGGTGATCATTACGTCGCTGGTTTGCGTGCTGGTGCTGGTCGCCGCGAACAAGCTGACGCCTAACCGGAATCCCCTGGCATGAGCATGCAATTCAACGTCGACATTCACAAAACCCTGCGCGCCGGCGACCGCAGTTTCGCGTTGCGGGCGCGCTTTGCGTCGGCCAGCAAGCGGGTGGTGGTGTATGGCGCGTCCGGCGCCGGCAAGAGCCAGATGATGAAGGCGGTGGCGGGCCTGATGACGCCCGACAGCGGCCGCATCGAACTGGGCGGGCGCTGCCTGTTCGACAGCGCGGCCGGCGTCAACCTGCCGGCGCAGCGGCGCCAGCTGGCCTACCTGTTCCAGGATTACGCGCTGTTCCCGCATCTGAACGTGCGGCAGAACATCGGCTTCGGCTTGCAGCGCGGCTGGCGCAATCCGCTGGCGCGCGTCGATAGCGAGGCGATCCGCTATTGGATGGCGGCGTTCGAGCTGGCGCATGTGGCAGACCAGTTCCCGCACCAGCTGTCCGGCGGCCAGCGGCAACGCGTGGCCCTGGCGCGCGCGCTGGCGCCGCAGCCGCAGGCCCTGCTGCTGGACGAACCGTTCGCCGCGCTTGATCCGGCGCTGCGCGACCGCATGCGCGCGGAGCTGGCGGCCTTGCAGCGCCGCCTGGACATCCCGATGCTGATGATCACGCATGATCCCGAGGACGTGCGCGCCTTCGGCGAGCATGTTTTGCGCATGGAAAATGGTAGCATTTTCCGTGTGGAGGAAAACGCGGCATGAGCATGGAACTGGACGGCAATGTGTGGATGACCATCGACGGCCAAAAGCTGGGCGGGCAGGACCGCATGGCCTTGCTGGCCGCGGTGGCGTCGGAAGGATCGATCACGGCCGCCGCCAAGGCCGTCGGCATCAGCTACAAGGGCGCGTGGGACGCGATCGAGGCGATGAACAATCTGGCCGGCGAGCCGCTGGTCGAGCGCGTTGCCGGCGGCAAGGGCGGTGGCGGCACGCGGCTGACCGCGCGCGGCAAGCAGCTGGTCGAGAATTTCCGCAAGATCGACGCGGCGCACCGCGAGTTTGTCGCCCATCTGAGCGGCCAGTCGCATGCGCTGGCCGACGACTTGTTACTGATACAAAGGATGAAGATGAAGACCAGCGCGCGCAATCAGTTCACCGGCAAGGTGGTCGCGGTGAAGCGTGGCGCCGTCAATGACGAGGTGGTGCTGGAAATCGTCGGTGGCCAGCAGATCGTCGCCACCATCACCCGCGACAGCAGCGACAGCCTGGGGCTGGCGGTGGGCGTCGAGGCGTTTGCGCTGATCAAGGCCTCGTCGGTCATCGTTGCCACCGAGCTGGGCGATGTGAAGCTGTCGGCGCGCAACCGCCTCAGCGGCAAGGTCAGCCGTGTTCAGCCGGGCGCGGTCAACACCGAAGTCAGCATCGAGCTGCCCGGCGGCGGCACCATCGCCGCCATCGTCACCAGCGACAGCGGTGCGGCGCTGGCGCTGCAGGCCGGCGTTGCGGCCAGCGCCATCTTCAAGGCGTCCAGCGTCATCATCGGCACGCCGGCCTAAGCGGCGAAGCGCGCCGGCGTGGTGCCCAGCATGCGGCGGAACAGCGCGATGAAGCTGCTGACGCTGTCGTAGCCCAGGCTGATCGCCACCGTCGTCACCGAGGCGCCGCCGTTGAGCAACTCCATGCCTTTTTGCAGGCGGGCGATCTGCCGCCATTCCACCACCGACATGCCGGTCTCGTTGCGGAAGTGACGGGTCAGGCTGCGGCGCGACCAGCCCAGTTGCCGGGCCCAGGCGTCGAGATCGGTGTCGTCGGCCGGGTGGGCGGCGATGGTGGCCGCCATTGTCAGCAAGCGCGGGTGGCGCGGCATGGTCAGGTGCAGCGGGTCGATGGGGGCGGCGCGCATTTCATCGAGAAACACCTGCATCACGCGCCGCGCCGCCGCGTCCGACGGCATGCCGCTGGGCCACTGGCACATGCGTTCCAGCAGCGAATCGGCCAGCGCCGACTTGCGCAGCACGGCTGAGTGCTCCGGAAAGCCGGCGCACAGCGAGGGCGCGATGTGGATGGTGTAGCCGGCCAGCCCCGGTTTCAGGCTGTGGCCGTGGCCGGCGGCCGCGTGCGGCATGTGCGGCGGAATCCAGCCCAAGCGGCCGGGCGGCAGCACCTGCCGATTACCGCCGGCCTCGACCAGGATGACGCCCTGCACCGGGATGTACATCTGTCCCTCCGGGTGAACATGCAGCGGCTTATCCTTGCCCATGCCGCCGTCGGTGTGCTGGGCCGCCACGTAGATCGGCATCTCGTCGCTGAGCCGTTTGTCGCCGTAATAATTGCTCATGGGTTGGCCCGATTGCGTTATTAGTTGTCCGTTTGCAGTTAGCCTGCTTGCAATTCTACAGGCAATCTACGGGTTTGACTGATCGCGAGGGAAAACCATGACTGCAATCGATACGCACGCCGTGTTGGCGCTGCTGCGCGAGGTTGGCGCCGGGCTGTGCGCGTCCTTTTGGCGCGGCCGGCCGCAGGATCTGCTGCCGGCCGAAGACCGGCTGCGGCAGGCGCTGGCCGCGCACTATCCGGCCATCGCCTGGGCCGACGGCGCGCTCAGCGAGGCCCATGCCGCCCGCGGCGAATACTGGATCGGCGACGTGGTGGATGGCGCCACGCCATTCGAGCGCGGCATCCCGCACTGGAGCCTGTCGCTGACGCTGATGCGCGAAAACAGGCCGGTGTTCGCCGCCGTCTACGACGCCATGCATGACGAGATGTTCCACGCGCTGTGGCGTCACGGCGCCTGGTGCAACGACGAGCCGATACGCGTCAGCGCGGGACGCGGGCAGCCGCTGGTCGCCACGCGTGGCCTGGGACCGGCGTCGCTGCAGCTGGCGTATGTGGCCTGCGGCCGGCTGGATGCCTTCTGGCAGCGCGGCAATGACGGTTACCTCTGCGCCGGCGGCGCGCTGCTGGTGCGCGAGGCCGGCGGCGACACGACGCAAATCGATGGCCAGCCTTACCGGCTGGCTTCGTCAAGCATGGCCGCCGGCGGCGCGGCGGGCCTATTGCTTGTTGCCTCCCTTGGATGATTGCTCGGAGCCGCGGTTTTTGTCGGCCGCCGCGCGCGCCGCCGACTGGCGGCTCTCGCCGCCCTTGCGGCCGATGGCTGCCATGTGCTCGCGGTCCCGGCTGACGGCTTCGCCGCCTTTCTGCCCGGCCCGGCGCGCCTCCTCGGAATCGAATTCGTGCGCCGTGCCTTTCTGGTGGGCGGCCTGTCCGCCCTTGCTGGCGATGGCGCGCTGTGTGGCTTCATCCATGGCGGCGAAGCCGCGCTTGGCCGTGCCTTTGGGTTTGTCATTCGTGGTATTGCTGGCCATATGAACCTCCGTCGGATATTGAAAGAAAACAGCAGGTGGCCCTGCTGTTCTGTGTGGTTAGAGTTGCAAGGTTGACGGAAGTTCCAGTTAATGGCGCAACTGGCTGCCCGGCTGGAAGCGCGCCAGCTGTTCGGCGGCGCGCGCGGTGCGCGCCGCCACCTCGTGCGCCACGTCTTCGGCCATGGCGTTGGCGGAACGGCGCACCGCCGGCAGGTGGGCGGCAGCGCTCTGCGAGACGCCGGCCTGGCAGCGGCTGACGATTTCGGCCATGCGGCGCTGGTAGCGGATCAGGGCCGGGCTGGCGCCGGGCAGGAACTGGGCGGCGACGGCGGCGCCGAGCTGGCTGGCGTCGTGGCTGGCCATCAGGCGCTGCGTGTTGGCGCCGGCTTCGGCGATAAGCTCGCGGCCCAGTTGCAGATGCAGTTCGCTCAGGCTTTGCGCGGCTTCGACCATGCGCTGCGACATGTCGACGTAGAGGCCGAGCAGGGTTTCGAGGTGGGTGCGAAAGGCGGGGGAGGGGAGTGGTGGGAACATATAGGGTCCTCGGCGTGTTGGCGGTATTTGCATAGACGCCGAGGCGGACGGAAGGTTCCCCGATTTATGGTGTCGCCACCTGCAATACCAGCTTGCCGAAGTTCTTCCCTTCAAACAGCATGTTCAGCGCCTGCGGGAAGTGCTCCAGGCCCTGCACCACGTCTTCCTTGCTCTTGACCTTGCCTTCCTTCATCCAGCCGGCCAGCGCGGCGACGCCGAGGTGGTAGCGGTCGGCGTAATCGAAGACCACGATGCCTTCCATGCGCGCGCGGTTGACCAGCAGCGCCAGGTAGTTCGACGGTCCCTTCACCGGCGTGGTGTTGTTGTACTGCGAGATGGCGCCGCAGATGACGATGCGCGCCTTCAGGTTGATGCGGGTGAGCACGGTGTCGAGGATCTCGCCGCCGACGTTGTCGAAGTAGACGTCCACGCCCTGCGGGCAGTGCTGCTTGAGACCATCCTTGACCGAGTCGTTCTTGTAATCGATGCAGGCGTCGAAGCCGAGCTGGTTGACGACGAAGTCGCACTTGTCCTTGCCGCCGGCGATGCCGACCACGCGGCAGCCGAGCTGCCCGGCGACCTGGCCGACGGTCTGGCCGACCGCGCCGGCCGCGCCCGACACCACCACCGTCTCGCCGGCCTTGGGCTGGCCCGATTCGAGCAGGCCGAAGTAGGCGGTCATGCCGGGCATGCCGAGCGTGTTCAGGTAGGTGGTCAGCGGCGCCAGCCTGGGATCGATCTTGAAGAAGTTGCCGGCCTTGTCGTCGGCCGCGCCGGTCCAGTAGCGCTGCACGCTGGGGCCGCCTGAGACGTGATCGCCGACGGCAAACTGCGGCGACTTCGACTCGACCACCACGCCGACGCCGCCGGCGCGCATCACCTCGCCGATGGCGACCGGGCGGATATAGGATTTGCCCTCGTTCATCCAGCCGCGCATGGCCGGATCGAGCGACAGGTACAGCACCTTGACGCGGATTTCACCATCGGCCAGCGGGCGCAGCGGCTCCTCGACCTGTTGCCAGTCGCTGTCCTTGACCATGCCGACCGGGCGCGCGGCCAGGCGGAATTGCAGATTTGTCTCCATGTATTTCCTCCTTGTGTGGGGTGATGACGACTATATCTCAAATTGCACGAGCGTGCTATTTTTGTCGCAACGGGCCAGCCGTGCGACAATAGCTCTCTTTTGTCCGATTTTTCTCACGCGAGTCATGAGTCTTCCCGAATATATTCTGACACTCTCCTGCCTGGACCAGCGCGGCATTGTGCACCGCGTCTCCGGCTTCCTGGCCGACCATGGCTGCAACATCATCGACTCCGCCCAGTTCGGCGACAGCGAATCGCGCCTGTTCTTCATGCGCGTGCATTTCGCGCGCGAGGATCAGGGCGTCAGCGACGAGCTGCTGCGCGCCGACTTCAGCGCGCTGGCGGCCGCCATGCAACTGGACTGGGAGCTGCGCGACGCCCACTACAAGCCGCGCGTGATGCTGATGGTGTCGAAGATCGGCCACTGCCTCAACGACCTGCTGTTCCGCTACAAGAGCGGCCTGCTGCCGGTGGAGATTCCGGCCATCGTCTCCAACCACATGGACTTCTACCAGCTGGCCGCCAGCTACAACATCCCGTTCCACCACCTGCCGCTGGCCACCGGCGCGCCGCTGGCGGACAAGCGGGCGCAGGAAGCCAGGATCATCGAGCTGGTCAACACCCACAAGATCGACCTGGTGGTATTGGCGCGCTACATGCAGATCCTGTCGCCGGAGCTGTGCGAAGCGCTGAAGGGCAAGGCGATCAACATCCACCACTCCTTCCTGCCGAGCTTCAAGGGCGCCAAGCCGTATGCGCAGGCGCATCACCGCGGCGTCAAGCTGATCGGCGCGACCGCGCACTTCGTCACCGGCGACCTCGACGAAGGCCCGATCATCGAGCAGGACGTCGAGCGGGTCGACCACGCGATGGACGCGGAGACGCTGTCGGCGATCGGCCGCGACGTCGAGTGCGTGGTGCTGGCGCGTGCGGTCAAATGGTTCGTCGAGCACCGGGTGCTGCGGAACGGCCAAAAGACCGTGGTATTCAACTAAGAGATTTATTCGATGGCCCTCAAAGCAACTATCTACAAAGCAGAACTCTCGATTGCGGACATGGACCGCAATTACTACGAAACGCACCAGCTGACGCTGGCGCGCCACCCGTCCGAAACCGACGAGCGCATGATGGTGCGCCTGGTTGCCTTCGCCATCCACGCCAACGAAGCGCTGAGCTTCACCAAGGGCCTGTTCGACGTCGAAGAACCGGACCTGTGGCACAAGGACCTGACGGGGGCGATCGAGCTATCGATCCAGGTTGGCCAGCCGGACGAAAAAGTCATCCTGAAAGCCTGCGGCCGGTCGGAGCACGTCTACGTCTACAGCTACGCCGCCACCAGCCACATCTGGTGGAAAGGTCTGGCCAACAAGGTCGAGCGCTGCAAGAACCTGACCGTGGTGGACCTGGACGCGGCCGCCACCGAGCAGCTGGCCGCGATGGCCCAGCGCACCATGCAACTGCAATGCACGATCCAGGACGGCCAGATCTGGCTGACCGACGGCGCCACCACCGTAGAAATCGCCCGCGAAGTGCTGAAGTCCGAGCGCTAAACCCGGGGTCAGGTCTGACAAGCGCACACGGGCTCAACTGCTGCGCAGTTGAGCCCGTGTGCGTTTGTCAGACCTGACCCCGGGTTTATTTCACCACCGCGCCGCCTTTCATCACCCACTGGACTTGCTCCAGTGTGCGCACATCGTTGAGCGGCTCGCCGTCTACCGCGATGAGGTCGGCATATTTGCCGGCTTCGATGCTGCCCACCTTGTCGCTCCATCCCAGTAGATCGGCGGCGTTGACGGTGGCGCTGCGGATCGCCTGCGCCGGCGTCATGCCGAGCTTGACCAGTACCGCGAACTCGCGCGCATTCAGGCCGTGCGGGTAGACCGCGGCATCGGTGCCGAACGCGATCGGCACGCCGGCCTTGATCGCCTTGCCGATGTTGATGCGCGCCTGCGGCAGCACCACCCTGGCTTTGTCCAGCAGCGGCTTGGGCAGCTTGATGGCTTCGGCGTTTTCGATCAGCCAGTCGCCGAGGTAGAGCGTCGGCACCAGGTAGGTTCTATGCTGCTTCATCAGCTGAATGCCTTCGTCGTCGATGTAAGAGCCGTGCTCGATCGAGTCGACGCCGGCCAGCACCGACAGCTTGATGCCGTCGCCGCCGTGCGCGTGGGCTGCGGCCTTGCGGCCGAGGCGATGGGCGTCGCCGATGATGGCTTTAAGCTCGTCGAGCGTGTATTGCGAGGTGCGCGGATCGTCGCCGAACGACAGCACGCCGCCGGTGGCGCAGATCTTGATGACGTCGGCGCCGTATTTGATGTTGCGCCGCGTGACCTTGAGCGCTTCGTCGACGCCGTCCGCCACGCCCAGCGCGCTGGCCTTGTATTCGGGCGCGTGCATGGTGTCGTCGCAGTGGCCGCCGGTGATGCCAAGCGCCGGGCCGGAAGCGGCGATGCGCGGGCCGGGCACGTCGCCGTCGTTGATGGCGTCGCGCAGGCCGATGTCGGCGTAGCCGTCGGCGCCGACGTCGCGGATGGTGGTGAAGCCGGCGCGCAGCGTGACCAGCGCGTTGCGCGCGCCGTGCAGGGCGATGCGCGGGATCGATTTGGCGATGATGCCGTAGCCGGCGTCCTCCGGGCTGCCGGTGATGTGGGTGTGGGTGTCGATCAGGCCTGGCAGCAGGGTTTTGTGGCCGAGGTCGATGAGCTTGGCGTCGGCCGGGATCGGCAACCGGCTGCCGGCGGCGACGATGCGCTCGCCGCTGATGAGGACCACGGCGTTGTCGATCAGCGTGCCGTTGCGCACGTCGACCATGTGGGCGGCTTTGACGGCCGTGATGTCGGCGGCGCTGGCGGTGGCCGCGCAGCATAGCAGGATGGATGAGGCGATCGCTTTCAAGTACATCTCCTTCTTGTGGTGTTTTATTGAGGAGAGCCAAACCGAGCTCATTCCCGAGCGTACTCGGCAATGATGGCGAAAGCTAGAATATTTTTTCATGGGCGCTCGTGCTGATAACCTTTACAAGCAGCTGTTTTCGCATCCGGAAATCGTGCGCGATCTGGTGCTGGAATTTCTTGCGGCCGACTGGGCGCGGACCTTGTCGGTGCACGCGTTCGAGCGGGTCAACGCCAGCTATGCCAGCGACCGCGGCCGGACGCGGCATCAGGATGTGGTGTGGCGCGCGCATATCGGCGGTGAGTGGGTATATGTCTACATTCTGCTGGAATTTCAGGCGCGGCCGGATAAGTGGATGGCGTTGCGCATGCAGGTGTATGTGGGCTTGCTGTATCAGGATCTGGTGGCGCAGCACAAGTTGAGCAAGCATGGCAGATTGCCGCCAGTGTTGCCGATTGTGTTGTACCACGGACGCCGGCCCTGGCGCGCGGCGACGCGCTTGGCCGATTTGATGCTGCCGGCGCCGACAGGGCTGGAGCGTTTTCAGCCCGGCCAGCAATATTTGCTGCTCGATCAGCATCATGCTGGCGCGCATGCTGATATCGTGAGCCTGCTGTTCCGCCTGTTAAGCGCGAGTACGGATGCCGCGATGCGGGCAGCCCTGGATGACGTGGCGGAACGGATCAGGGAGCGCGATCTGGACCCGGCGCGCGAAAGCCTGGTACGCTGGATCCAGCTGACCTTGCAGGACGCGGCGGTGCAGACTAGCATGGATCTGGAGGAGGCGTTCACCATGAAAATGCGGCGAAAATTCACTTACGACGAAATGTTCGATCCCGGAATGTTTGAGCGGCCTATCGCCAAAGCACGCGAGAAAGCCATTATCGAAGGTCTGGCGCTGGGCCGAGAGCAAGGCCGAGAGCTGGGACTGGCGGAAGGACGAGAGCAAGGACTGGAACAAGGACTGGAACAAGGGCTGGAACAAGGGCTGGAACAAGGGCTGGAACAAGGGCTGGAACAAGGACTGGAACAAGGACTGGAACAAGGGCTGGAGCAAGGCTTGGAACGGGGCCGTGTGGAGGGCGAGCGTCTGGCGCTGCAGCGCCTGGTGCAGCGCCTGCTGCCGGATGATTGCGCGCAGGCTGAGGTGGCGGCAGCGATCGCTGCCGCCGATGCGGAACAACTCAGCCGCTGGATCGCGGCACTGTTTAAAGGTGTGTCTCCCCGGCAGTTGTTCGCCGGGGCGGCAGCGCCTAAACGCCCATCAGCGAGACCGACTTGGTGTTCAGGTAGGCTTCCAGCGCCTCCGGACCACCTTCCGAACCATAGCCGGAATCTTTCACGCCGCCGAACGGCATTTCGGCGCTTGGCGTTGCCGGCTGGTTCAGCCACAGCATGCCGACTTCCACGTTGTGCATCAGCTGATGCGCATTCTTGATCGAACGCGTGAAGGCATAACCCGCCAGGCCGAACGGCAGGCGGTTCGACTCGGCAATCGCTTCGTCGAGCGTATCGAAGCCGCGTATCGCCGCCAGCGGACCGAACGGCTCATCATTGAACACGCTGGCGTCCAGCGGCACATCGGCCAGAATGGTTGGCGCAAAGAAGTTGCCCTCGGTGCCGATGCGCGCGCCACCGGTCGCCACATTCGCGCCCTTGGCACGCGCATCTTCGACGAACTGCGTCATCGCCACCACGCGGCGCGGATTGGCCAGCGGCCCCAGGGTCGTGCCTTCGACCAGCCCGTTGCCCAGTTGCAGGCGCTCGGCGTGCGCCACCATCGCGCGGGTGAACTCGTCCTTGATGCTGTTGTGCACCAGGAAGCGGGTAGGGGAGATGCACACCTGGCCGGCGTTGCGGAACTTGGCGCCGCCGGCTGCTTCCACGGCCAGCGCGACGTCGGCGTCTTCCGCCACGATCACCGGCGCATGGCCGCCCAGCTCCATCGTCACGCGCTTCATGTGCGCGCCGGCCAGCGCCGCCAGCTGCTTGCCCACCGGCGTCGAACCGGTGAATGTCACCTTGCGGATCACCGGATGCGGAATCAGGTAGTTCGAAATCTCGGCCGGGTCGCCGAATACCAGGCCTACCGTGCCGGCCGGCACGCCGGCGTCGATGAAGCACTGGAACAGCGCTGCCGGCGAGGCCGGGGTTTCCTCCGGCGCCTTGCACAGGAACGAGCAGCCGGTGGTCAGCGCCGCCGCCAGCTTGCGCACCACCTGGTTGATCGGGAAGTTCCACGGGGTGAACGCCGCCACCGGGCCGACCGGCTCCTTCAGCACCAGTTGCTGCGCCGCCGGGTTACGGGACGGCACGATACGGCCGTACACGCGCATGCCTTCGGCCGCGAACCAGTCGATGATGTCGGCGCCGGCCAGCGCCTCGGCGCGCGCCTGCGCCAGCGGCTTGCCCTGTTCCTGCGTCAGCAGACGGGCGATCTCGTCGGCGCGCTCGCGCAGCAGCGCGGCGGCGCGCCACAGCGTGGCGGTGCGCTCGAACGCCGGCACCTTGCGCCATGCCTCAAAACCCTTTTGCGCGGCGGCCAGCGCGCGGTCCAGGTCGGCCTTGCTGGCGTGCGCCACGGTGCCGATCGGCTTGCCGGTGGCTGGATTCACCACAGGGATGGTCTTGCCGCCGGTTGCCTCGGTCCACTCGTTGGCGATCAGAAGGCGGACGTCTGGGTAGCTGGTAGTAGTCATAGAAATCTCCGGTCATGTAAGAGGGGCGCGGCTGTCTCAACGCGCCTGCAACCGCTACTTTGCCAGAAATCCGCAAACCCGGTATTCCCTGCCAAAAAGCAGGTCTTATACAGTTTTGCTTGAGGTTAACAAAAAACCGCAATATAATTTTCACTATTCGAATTAAAGTTCGCATTCCGAATAAAGTGCAGCAAGGTACAATTCGCTATCCGAACTATTAATGAGGTAATGAAAATGAAAGAGACTGCCGCGCCGGCCGATGCCAAGAACACCGTGCAATCGCTGGCCAAGGGCTTCAAGGTGCTGCAGGCGTTCACCGCGCAGGAGCCGGAACTGACGATGGCCGAGGTGGCCCGCAAGGCGGGCCTGGACAACGCCACCGCGTTCCGCTTCCTGAATACGCTGGTGAGCCTGGGCTATGTCGACAAGGTCGACAACAGCCGGCTGTTCCGCCTGTCGCTGAAGGTGCTGGACCTGGGCTTTCACGCCATCGGCCGCTCGGACTTGCGGACCCGCGCGCGGCCCATCCTGCGCGGCCTGGTGGGCGAGGTCAACGAGGCGGCCTCGATCGGCGTGCTGGACGGCAGCAGCGTGATGTATGTCGAGCGCGTGCAGGCCGGCCTGACGCAGTTGGGCGTCGACGTGCGCATCGGCAGCCGGGTGGCGGCGTATTCCAGCGCGGTGGGGCAGGCGATCCTGGCCTGGCTGCCGCGCGAGCGGCAGATTCAGGTGCTGGAAGGCCAGCCGCGCGTGCAGCTGACCGCGACCACGCTGACCGAGCTCGACGCCTTGCTGGCGCGGCTGCAACAGATTCGCGGCCTCGGCTACGCGGCCTCGAACCAGGAAACCGTCAGCGGGCTGTATGTGCTGGCGGCGCCGGTGCTGGACATCGACGGCATGCCGGTGGCCGCCTTGAGCGTGGCGGCGCCGGCGCACCGCAGCACCTTGCAGCAGTTCCAGGACAACACGCTGGGCGCGGTGCTGGAGGCGGCGCAGCAGTTGTCGCGGTCCTTGCACGCGACCGGCGGCTATGCGGGGACGGCGATCAGCTAGGTAGCCACGCGACAGCGCAGCGACAGGGGGCACGGAGACATGAACACGTTCGGAGCGGCGGACACCATGATCATCATCGCGATGGTGGTGCTCTACATTGCGCTGACCGCGTGGCTGGCGGCCCGCTCGCGCAGCACCTCGTCGAGCGAGTTCATGGTCGGCGGCCGCAGCATGTCGGCGCTGGTGGTCGGTATTTTGATGGTGTCGGAGTTCGTCGGCGCCAAGTCGACCATCGGCACCGCGCAGGGCGCGTTCGAATCGGGCATGGCGGCGTCGTGGGCGGTGCTCAGCGCGGCGCTCGGCTTCCCGCTGTTCGGGCTGTTCCTGGCGCGCAAGCTGTACAACTCGGGCGAGTACACGATCTCCGGCGCGATCTTCCAGCGCTACGGCCGCTCGACGCAGCTGATCGTGTCGCTGATCATGATTTACGCGTTGTTGCTGGTGAACGTCGGCAACTACGTCAGCGGCGCGGCGGCAATCGCCACCGTGCTGCACATTGACTTGCCGCTGGCCGCGCTGATTATCGCGCTGGTCAGCACGTTTTACTTCGCGTTCGGCGGCATGAAGAGCCTGGCCCACGTGAACATCTGGCATAGCGCGCTCAAGTACCTGGGCGTGCTGATCGTGCTGGCGGTGGCGCTGAGCATGACTGGCGGCGTGGCGCCGATCCGGGCGGCGCTGCCGGCGTTTTATTTCACGTGGGACGGCACGCTGGGCGCGTCGACCATCGTGGCGTTTTTTATCGGGAATATCGGCGCGATTTTTTCGACGCAGTACATCGTCCAAGCGATCTCGTCGACGCGCAGCGCCAACGGCGCGCGCTGCGCGTCCTTCATCGCCGGCGCGCTGGCGATCCCGCTGGGCGTGGCGCTGGGCTTGATCGGCGTGGCCGCGCGCTATCTGTATCCGGATATGCAGAGCCTGTACGCGCTGCCGATCTTTTTGCAGCACATGAATGTGTTTTTGGCCGGGCTGGTGACGGTGTCGCTGGTGGCGGCGATTTTTGCCGGCGTCAGCACGGTGGCGCTGGCCATCGCCTCGCTGGTGGTCAGGGACTTTTACGTGCCGTTCTACCAGCCGTCGGCCGAGCGCGAGTTTCGCGTCACCCGCTGGCTGGCGCTGGGCATCGGTTTTGTGCCGCTGGTGTTTGTGCTGTTTGCGCCGGGCTTGTTGCATCTGTCGTTTTTCACGCGCGCCTTGCGCCTGTCGATTTCGGTGGTGGCCGTGATCGGACTGTATCTGCCTTTCTTCGGCGGCAACCGCGGCGCCACCGCCGGGCTGCTGGCGGCGACGCTGACCACCACCGTCTGGTACCTGCTGGGAGATCCCTACGGTATCGACAATATGTATATCGCGCTGGTAACGCCAGCGATCGTGATCCTGGCCGCGCGTCTGCTCGGCGGGACCCGGTATTCGCGCTGACGGCGCGGTAGGCCAGGCTGGCGGCTAGTGCGGCGCCGCCTGGGTGTTTGTCGCCCTGCGCGACCTCATTTGGAAAAGCTATGAAACAACCTAAACTCCTGATCCTGGGCGGCGCGCTGCTGTCCGGCGCCTGCGGCATGGCCGCCGCGCAATCGACCGTCAGCATGTACGGCATTGTCGATGTCGGCATCACGCACATCGACAACCTGCCGGGCGGGTCCAAGACCTATATGCGCTCCGGCTCCAAGGACGGCAACCGCCTGGGCTTCCAGGGCAGCGAGGATCTGGGGGGCGGCCTGAAAGCCATCTTCAAGCTGGAGGCCGGTTTCAACACCGATGACGGCACCGCCGGCCAGGCAGGCAGCCTGTTCAACCGTGCCGCCTTCCTCGGCCTGAGCGACAAGAAACTCGGCACGCTGACGCTGGGCCGCCAGTATTCCTCGTACTTCGACGCCGTCAATCCGCTGGGCCCGGTGCCGGTGGTGACCGGCGCGGCCGGTGACCACCCGGGCGATATCGACGGCTTCGACATCACCATCCGCAGTAATAATTCGATCAAGTACACCTCGCCAAGCTGGAACGGCTTTACCGCCAGCGCCATGGTGGCGGCCGGCGAACAGGCCGGCCACGCCGGCAGCGGCGGCGAGCACAGCGCGTCGGTCAGGTACGAAGGCGGCGGCTGGCGCCACGCGCTGGCCTACCAGGTGCTGAAGAACGGTCCCAACCAGACCAACTGGGACCCGGCCGCGTCGACCAGCTTCTCCAAGTCGGCGCTCAACGCCGGCTACCTGTCGGCCTCCTATGTGCAGTATGTGGCCGCCGCCACGCGCTACCAGAAAGCCAACTGGAGCTTGGGCGGTTCGTTCAGCAATGTGCAGTACCACGCCAACGCCGCTTCGCTGTTCCGCGACACCGCCACCTTCAACACCGGCGCGCTGCTGGCGACCTGGCAGACCGGCACGCCGTGGCTGCTGGGCGCAGGTTTCACCTACACCCGCGCCACCCGCGCCAACGGCATCGATGACAACGCCAACTACCGCCAGTTCTCGCTGCAACAGGCGTACTGGCTGTCCAAGCGCACCTCGATCTACATCCTGGAAGCGACCCAGCGCGCGCGCGGCCGGACCGTCGGCGCGGACGGCGTCAGCCTGATCGACGCCAACGCCACGGTGGGCGTGTCGCAATCGGGCACTGTCGCCTCGAACCGCAACCAGATGCTGCTGGGCATCGGCCTGCGTCACGCGTTCTAAGCACATGGCGCCCGCGTGCCAGCGCGGGCGCCTAAGACCAAGGTGAACATAATGGCACTCACGAGACGAAAATTTTTACTGGGCGCGGCAACCGTGTCAGCCACCTGGCTGACCTGGAGCGGCGTGCCGGCATGGGGACTGGCGCCGGCCCCGCTGCAGGAGCAATTCATGCAGGTATCGGCGCTGCTGGTCAATCACCGGCTGGACGCGCGCGTCGGCGCGCGCATGGCCGCGGCGGCCGCTGAAAAGTACCCGCAGTACGCGCAGATGATGACCTCGATCATTGGCATCGCCAACGCCAGGCAGGCGCACGAGGTGGAAGACTTCTTCGCCGACATTCCGGAAGGTCCGCTGCGCGAGTTCGCACACTGGATCATCTTCGCCTGGTACACCGGCTGCGCATCGCCGAAGAAAGACGCGCAGGTGTTCGCCTACGAAACGGCGCTGACCTACCAGACCACGGCCGATGCGGTGGCGATTCCTTCCTATGGCTTCTCCGGCCCGAACCAGTGGGGCCGTCCTATCGTGCCGCTGACGCCGATGCCGAGTTTCTGAAAGACCCTATCATGCCTATCTCAACAAGCGCCGACGTCGTCATCGTCGGCACCGGCGTCGTCGGCGTGGCGATTGCCGAAACCCTGCTGGACGCCGGCATCTCGGTGCAGATGCTGGAAGCCGGCCCGCGCGTCAGCCGCGCCGAAGTGGTGGAAAACTTCCGCAACCTGCCGCTGGCGCTGAAGGGCGACCCGTCGTCGTGCTACCCGCCGGCGCAATGGGCGCCGCACCCGATGCCGTCGCACGAAACTGCCGAGGACGCCTACCTGCAACTGAGCGGCCCGGACCGCTACGCGCAGACCTATATCCGCTATGCCGGCGGCTCGACCTGGCACTGGGCCGGCACCTGCTGGCGCCTGACGCCCGACGATATGCGGCTGCAAAGCAAATACGGCGTCGGCCGCGACTGGGCCTTCGACTACCAGACGCTGGAACCGTACTACGCCCGCACCGAACACACGCTGGGCATCTGCGGCCCGGCCGACCCGGCGCTGCAATGGCCGCGCGGCGCAGACCTGCGCTCCAGGCCGTACCCGATGCCGCCGCTGCCGTTCGGCCCCGGCGAGCAGCGCTTCACCGATGTGGTGAAAACGCTGGGCTACAACAATATCCCTACCGCGCAGGCGCGCAACAGCGGCACCGCCTATGACGACCGCCCGGCCTGCTGCGCCAACAACAACTGCGTGCCGGTGTGCCCGGTCGGCGCCAAGTACGACGCCGCCACCGCGCTGGCGCGCATCGAGGCCAAGGGCGCGGTGATCACGCCCAACGCGGTCGCCTACCGCGTCGAGAGCAACGCCGCCAACCGTATCGAGGCGGTGCACTATCTCGACCAGAACAAGCAATCGCACCGCGTCACCGGCAAGCTGTTCGTGCTGGCCTGTAACGGCATCGAAACGCCGAAGCTGCTGCTGATGTCGAAGGACGACCGCAATCCGAACGGCCTGGCCAACAGCTCCGACCAGGTGGGCCGCAATATGATGGACCACCCGCAGCTGACCATGACGCTGACGCTGGAGGAACCGTACTGGGCCGGCGTCGGCCCGGTGGTCAACAGCGGCATCATGGAAACCTCGCAGGGCGATTTCCGCAGCGAGCACGCTGGCGCCTACTTCCGTTTCAACAATTTCGCGCGCAACCGCTTCGTCACCTTCAACGCCCTGAAGAAGGGCCTGGTGGGCAAGGCGCTGGACGCGGAAATCCGCCGCATGACCGCCTGCACCGCCGACATCGTGCTGGCGCACGAGGTGCTGCCGGACCCGGACAACCGCCTGACGCTGTCCGACAAGCGCGACTGGCTGGGCCTGCCGAAGCCGGCCATCCATTACGACGTCGGCGACTACACGCGCAAGGCGGCCGAGCAATACTCGATCCCGATCGGCAAGCGCATCGCCGCCGCCATGGGCGCTACCGACATCAAGATCAGCCCAAAATTCAATCAGAGCAAGCACATCATGGGCGGCACCATCATGGGCAACGACCCGGCCAACTCGGTGGTCAACGCCGACTGTCGCGCGCACGACCACGACAACCTGTACCTGCCGGGCGGCGGCGCCATGGCCAGCACGGCCTGCGGCAACAGCACCATCACCATGGTGTCGCTGGGCTTCAAGGCAGCGGACGCCATGGTGCGCCAACTGAAGGGGGCATGATGATGCGTAGCGTACTCATGCTGCTGGCAGCGCTGGCGCTGCACGCCGAAGCGGCCACTTTCGACAGCGCCACCGTGGAACGCGGCCGCTACCTCGCCACCGCCTCCGACTGCATGGCCTGCCACACGGCGCGCCACGGCAAGGAGATGGCCGGCGGACTGCTGCTGTCTTCGCCTGTGGGGGATATCGTCTCGACCAACATCACGCCGTCGAAGCAGTACGGCATCGGCAACTACACGGAACAGCAGTTCAGCGATGCCGTGCGCAAGGGCATCCGCGCCGACGGCCAGAACCTGTATCCGGCCATGCCGTACACCGCCTACGCGGTGATGACCGACGACGACATCCACGCCATGTACGCCTACTTCATGCAGGACGTGCAAGCGGTGGAGCAGGACACCAGGCCGACCGCGCTGCCGTTCCCGATGAACGTGCGCGCCTCGATGAAGGTGTGGAACGCCATATTCCTCGACGCCAAGCCGCTGAAGCCGGAACCACAGCGTTCCGAACAATGGCTGCGCGGCCGCTACCTGGCTGACGGCGCCGCCCATTGCAGCAGCTGCCACACGCCGCGCGGCCTGCTGATGCAGGAGAAGAAGGAGCTGTACCTGACCGGCGCGCAAGTCGGCCCGTGGTATGCGCCGAACATCACCTCGCATCCGACCGCCGGCATCGGTAGCTGGAGCGAGGCGGAACTGGTGCAGTATCTGCGCACCGGCCGCGTCGAAGGCAAGGCGCAGGCGGCGGGCAGCATGGCCGAGGCCATCAGCTACAGCTTCAGCCGGCTGAGCGATGCCGACCTGAAGGCGATCGCCGTCTACATCAAGGACCTGCCGCCGGTGGCAGGCGAGGACCCGGTGTCGCGCTTCAACCGGGGCCAGGCCGGCAATGCGCTGCCCAGCTTCCGCGGCAAGGGCTTTACCGAGAGCGTCAAAGGGCCGCATCTGGGCGCGCAAGTGTTCTCGGCCAATTGCGCTTCCTGTCACGGCGCCAACGGCCAGGGCACGGCCGATGGTTACTACCCGAGCCTGTTCCACAACTCGGCCACCATGAACAACAGCAATCTGCTGGCCACCATCCTGTTCGGCGTCGAGCGCGAAACCAGGGACGGCCATGTGTTCATGCCGCCGTTCGGCGATCAGGCGAACGCCGTCAACCATTTGTCGAACGACGAAGTGGCCGCGCTGGCCAACTATATCCAGGTCAGCTACGGCAGCGGCGCGCCGGGCGTGAAGGCGGAAGACGTGGCGGTGATCCGCCAGGGCGGTCCGCAATCGCACCTGGTGCTGCTGGCGCGGCTCGGCATGATCGTCGGCCTGCTGGCGCTGGCGGCGCTGATTATTGTGGCACTGCGCCGTCGCCAATCGAAACAAGGGGAATGAGATGAAAACGCATCCAATGTCGCGCCGTGGCGCGCTGAAGGTGGTGGGCGCGGTGATGCTGTCCGGCGTGGCCGGCCAATTGCTGCTGAATACGCGCGCCAGGGCGGCGCTGGCGCCTGCCGGTCAAGGCTTGCAGGATTTTATCGCCGTGTCGCAGGAATTGACCGGCAAGGCCGAACTGAACGCCACGCTGGCGCTGGCGCTGCACGCGGCCTTGCAAAAGGCCACGCCCGAATTCGACGCCGCGCTGCTGAAACTGAAGGACACGCTGGCCGCGCAGGGCGAGCCGGACAAGTCGCTGGTGCAGGCCATCCTGCAAGGCTGGTATCTGGGCGTGGTGGGCAAGGGCAAGCAAGCTGTCTGTGTCACCTATGTGGACGCGCTGTCCAACCTGCTGGTGGCCGATGTGCTGGTCCCGCCCAGCTATTCCTACGGCCCGTGCGGCACGTGGTCGGCCAAGCCGTGAGCAACTCTGAAAGAATGCTATGAACAATACTAATTCGGCCGATGTGGTCGTCATCGGCGGCGGCATCTGCGGATCGCTGCTGGCCCGTAAGCTGGCTCTGGCCGGCAGCTCCGTGCTGATGCTGGAATCCGGCCCGCGCGTCGGTCGCGGCGAGCTGGTCGAGCGTTATCGCCATTCGGCCTTCAAATCGGACTTCATGGCGCCGTATCCGTTCTCGGAAATGGCGCCGCACCCGGTCTTTACACCGGAACCCAACAAGTACATCGAACAGACCGGCCCGCACGCCTTCCAGGCGCAGTACATCCGCATGCTGGGCGGCACCAGCTGGCACTGGGCGGCGCAGATGTGGCGCTTCCTGCCGAGCGATTTCCGCACGCAGTCGCTGTATGGCGTCGGCAAGGACTGGCCGATCAGCTATGACGATCTGGAACCGTACTACTACGAGGCGGAAGTGATCGCCGGCGTCGGCGGTTCGCCCGATACCGGTTCGCCGCGCGCCAAGCCGTTCCCGATGGAGCGGGTGCCGGCTTCGTACTTCCAGCAGCGCGTGACCGAGCGCCTGGCGCCGAAGTTCAAGGTGCAGGACGATTGCACCGCGCGCAACAGCCGCAGCTTCGATGGCCGTCCGGCCTGCTGCGGCAACAACAACTGCATGCCGGTGTGCCCGATCGACGCGCAGTATCACGGCGGCATTTCAGCCACCAGCGCCGAACAGGCGGGCGTGCGGATCGTGACCGAGGCGGTGGTGTACAGCCTGGAGCATGACGCCAGCGGCGCGATCGTGGCAGTCAATTACTACGACTGGAACAAGGTCAGCCACCGCGTGACCGGCAAGACTTTTGTGCTGGCCGCCAACGCCATTGAATCGGCGCGGCTGCTGCTGATGTCGACCAGCGAAAAATTCCAGAATGGCATGGCCAACAGCAATGGCTTCGTCGGCCGCAACCTGTGCGACCACCCGGCGATTGGCGTGACTTTTGATATGGACGAGCCGGTATGGCCGGGCCGTGGTCCGGTCAGCCCCTGTTCGATCGGCGATTTCCGCGATGGCGCTTTCCGTTCCAGGCATGCGGCATTCCGTATCGATATTTCCAATGCGTCGCAAGTGGCGTCGGTGACCAAGGAGCTGATTGGCGAGGGCGTGTATGGCGTCAAGCTGGAAGGCGCGATCCGCGACCGCGCTTCGCGCCGCGTCAGCATCAAGAATGCGCTGGAACAGCTGCCTGATCCGAACAACCGCGTCACGCTGGGCAAGAACAAGGATGCGCTGGGCCTGCCTGTACCGAGTATCTACTGGGATATGGACGAGTACGTGCTGAAGGGCACGGAGGCGACCCGCCAGCGTTATGACGAGATCGCCAGACAGCTGGGCGCCACCAACATCAAGCACAGCAAGGCTGGCGCGTTCAGCAACCGTCAGCACATCACTGGCACGCTGTCGATGGGCAAGGACGCGGCGACCAGCGTGACCGATCCGTTCGGCCGCGCGCACGATCACGCCAACCTGTACATGGTCGGCACCGGCGTCATGCCGACGGTCGGCACCTGCAACGTTACGCTGACCGCCGTGGCGCTGGCCCTGCGCACTGCGGACAAGATTCTGTCGGAGGCACGTCATGGCTAAGCTGATTCAATCCGTGCTGGCTGGCGCCGGCGCAATGCTGCTGGCGGCCATGGGCGCGTCATATGCCGAACCGGCCGCCGCGACAGCCCCGGTTGCCGCGCGCGCGCCGACCGCCGCTTTGCCGGCAGCCGATGCAACAGCCCCGGCCATCGCGCACGCGCCGACCGCCGCTTCGGCCACTGCCGCTGGCTCTGGCTCACCGGCCGCGCAGATCGAGCGCGGCAAGTATCTGGCTACCGCTGGCGACTGCGTTGCCTGCCACACGCAAACCGGCAAGGCGCCGTTCAGCGGTGGCGTGGCGATCGCCAGTCCGCTGGGCACGATCTACTCGACCAACATCACGCCATCGGCCAAGGCCGGCATTGGCGGCTACACGCTGGAACAGTTCAGGCGCGCCGTGCGCGGCGGCGTACGCGCCGACGGCAGCCATCTGTACCCAGCCATGCCGTACACCGCCTACGCCAGGCTGACCGACGACGACACCGCCGCCCTGTATGCCTACTTCATGCACGGCGTCAGCGCCAGCGACACGCCGACTCCGCAGACCAAGCTGCCATTCCCGTTCAACATCCGCGCCTCCATGGCCGTATGGAACGCGATGTTCCTCGACACGCAGCCGTTCGTGGCGGACAAGAGCAAATCGGTCGAATGGAACCGTGGCGCCTATCTGGCGCAAGGGCTGGCGCATTGCAGCACCTGCCACACGCCACGCAACTTCCTGATGGCCGAAAAGCACGAGCTGTACCTGCAAGGCGGCTCGCTCGGCACCTGGTACGCGCCGGCCATCACGCCCGGCAAGAACGGCTGGGACCAGCAAGCGCTGGCCGATTATCTGCGCACCGGCCACGCCAACAACGGCGCCACCGCAGGCGGCCCGATGCTAGAAGCGATCGACAAAAGCTTCAGCAAAATGGACCCGCAGGACGTCAAGGCGATGGCCGTCTACCTGAGCGACCTGCCGGGCGCGCGCCGTGACAGCGCGCCGGCCGCCGTGGTGCCGCCAGTGTCCGGCAGCGACATCGCCGAACTGGCCGGCAAGGCCAGCGCCGGCGAGCAGCTGTACCGCAACAACTGCGCGGCCTGCCACCAGAACAACGGCGACGGCATGCGCGGCCTGCCCGCGCTGCGCAACCACGCGGTGCTGCAACACCCGAACGCGGACAACGTCAGCATGGCGATCCTTGAAGGCGTTTGGCCGGAAGAAGGGCAGGGCATGCCCGGCTTCGCGCACGAGTTAAGCGACCAGCAGATCGCCGATATCACCAACTACGTGATGACCACCTTCGGTCCCGGCCAAGCCGGCACCGACGAGCATCGCGTGGCCTTACTGCGCAAGGGCGGCGAAGCATCGCCGCTGCTGTGGCTGGCACGCGGCGGCATGCTGGCCGCTGTCGCCGCCGCGATTGCGCTGCTGTGGCTGTGGCGTCGCCGCAGGGCCGCATAAGCGTCTCACCCCGCCGCCACAGCACCAGCGGCGGGGCAACCCAATCAAAAAGGACTCATCATGAAGTGGTTTTACGATCTGAATATCGCAAAAAACTGATCCTGTCGTTCAGCGTGGTGCTATTGCTGACCTTGATCCTTGGCTTTACCACCATCGGCAGCATGGGCCGGCTGAACGTGGCGTCCCAGAAACTCTCAGAACAATCGCTGCCGAGCATGCGCTACATCCTGGCGCTGAAGGCGGCAGTCAACACCAAGCGCCGCTACGAGATGGAGCAACTGCTGAGCGACAACCAGGAGCACGTCGCCCGCTACGAGCAGCTGATTGCGCGTATGCTGAGCAAAGTCGACAAGCTGCAACATCAGTATGAAAGCACTACCTCGTCGACCGAGGAGCGTCGGCTGCTGGCGAATTTCGTGCGCGTGCGCACGGCCTACTCGGTCCAGCGACGCAAGATTTCCGAACTGGCGCGCGCCGGGCATCGCGACGAGGCGGTGGCGCTGGCGACCGGGAGTTCATTCGAGCTGATGAACCAGCAGGCGGACGCGCTGGACAAGATCGCCGAATACACGCAGGCCAGCGGCGAGGCGGCGGCGGCCGGCGCCGAGCAAGCTTACCAATCGGCGCGCAACGTGGTGATCGGCGTGCTGGTGCTCGATATTGCCGCCGGCGTGATGCTGGCGCTGTGGCTGGCCCGCATCGTCTCGCAGCCGCTGCAACGCGCGGTGGCGGTGGCGCGCCGGGTGGCCGATGGCGACCTGACCGCCGAGGTGCACGTCAGCTCGGCCGATGAAACCGGCCAGCTGATGGAGGCGCTGAAGCATATGAACGGCAGCCTGCAGCGCCTGGTCGGCCAGGTGCGCGGCAGTACCGACACCATCGCCACCGCCTCGACCCAGATCGCCGCCGGCAACCAGGACTTGTCCTCGCGTACCGAGCAGCAGGCCAGCTCGCTGGAAGAAACCGCGTCGTCGATGGAAGAGCTGACTTCCACCGTCAAGCAGAACGCCGATAACGCGCGCCAGGCCAACACGCTGGCGCTGTCGGCTTCGAGCATCGCGGTCAAGGGCGGCGACGTCGTGGGGCAGGTGGTGGACACCATGGCTTCGATCAATGCCTCGTCGAAGAAGATTGTCGATATCATCGCGGTGATCGACGGCATTGCATTCCAGACCAATATTCTCGCGCTGAACGCGGCGGTGGAGGCAGCGCGCGCCGGCGAGCAGGGACGCGGCTTTGCCGTGGTGGCGTCGGAAGTGCGCACGCTGGCCCAGCGCTCGGCTGCCGCCGCCAAGGACATCAAGACCTTGATCGGCGATTCGGTGGCGCAGGTGGAAAACGGCACGCAACTGGTCGATCAGGCGGGGGCGACGATGCAGGAAATCGTCTCCAGCATTACCCGCGTGGCGGACATCATGAGCGAAATCACGGCCGCCAGCCAGGAACAGAGCGCCGGCATCGAGCAGGTCAACCAGGCCATCACGCAGATGGACCAGGTGACCCAGCAGAACGCCGCCCTGGTCGAACAGGCCGCCGCTGCGGCCGAGGCCATGCAGGAGCAAGCCAGCGGCCTGAGCCAAATGATGAGCGCATTCAAGCTGGCGCCGGCGGCGTCGCCATCGGGCAGCTATCCGATCGCATTGCAATAAGGGTAAGATGGCGGCATGAAAAAACTCATCGCCTCCATTTTTTTGCTGGCTACGGCCAGCGCGCATGCCGAACCGCCGGCCGGCCAGAATGCATTGTCCGGCGCGCAAATCCGCGTCGACGTCGGCGGCCGCAAGCTGAATATGTATTGCGCCGGCAAAGGTGCGCCGACAGTCTTGTTTGAGGCCGACGCCGGCCGCGCGGGCTGGGATTGGTCGGCGGTGCTGCCTGAAGTGGCCACGCGCACCCGCGCCTGCGTCTATGATCGCGGCGGCTTTGGCGCCAGCGATCCGATCATCCGCGAGGCGACGGTGGCCAATGCCAGCAAGGATCTCAGCTTTTTGATCAAGAATGCGCGCCTGGAGGCGCCGTTTGTGGTGGTCGGCGCCGGTTATGGCGCGATGGTGGCGCAGCACTTTGCGCTACGCTCACGCAATGCTCCGGTGGCCGGCCTGGTGTTGGTGGCGCCGCTGCACGAGGATGCGTTGCCGGCGGACCGCGAGGCCCGCCTGGATGCGGTGCTGGCCTGCCTCAAGCTGGCCGAGCAGGGCAATACCAGCGCCGACTGTTCCTACCCGGCCAGCAGCATCAATGGCGAGATTGGCCCGGCACTGGCGGCCGCGCAGGCGGCGCAAGTGCGCAAGCCGGCCTACTGGCGCGCCCGCGCTTCCGAACTCGACAGCTTGCCCGCGAGCGCCCAGCAGTTGCGCGCCGCGCGCAAGCCGTTCGGCGGCCTGCCGGTGGTCGAGGTCCGGCAGGCGGAACCCGCCGCCATCATCGCAGCGCTCAGCCAACTGCTTGACCAGCTGGCGCCCTGAGTTACTGCGGCGCGGCGCCGACGCGGCGCACGCCGCCCGACCCCATGACGTTCTTGCTGACCTGCGGGTCGCCGTAGTAATCGATATCGCCCGAGCCGGCAATGCTGACGCTCAGCGTCTTCTGCGCCCACACGGTCGCGCGGCCCGAGCCGCCGATGCTGACGGTTGCCTCGCGCGCCTGCAATTGGCCAGTCTGCACCTTGCCCGAGCCGCCGATCGACACCTGCAAGCGCTCGGCATTGCCGGCCGCTTTCAGGGTGCCGCTGCCGCCCAGCGCGATCGACACCGATGCGCCTTCCAGCTGATCGACATTGATCGACCCCGAGCCGCCGACATCGATGTTGATGTCTTCACCGCGCAGCTTGTCGGCGCTGACACGGCCGGAGCCGGCGATCGACAGCTTGTCCAGCGAGCGCACCTGCACGATGATTTTCAGGTGGCGCGTATCGAGCCGCGTGTTGTTTTTGGCCGGACGGATGCGCAGCGTGCCGTTTTCCACCACGGTTTCGATCAACGGCTGGATGTTGTCGTCGGTTTCGACCGTGACGCCCTCGGTGCTGCCGCTGCGGATATCGACGTCGCCGCTGACCGCCAGCGACAGCGCGTGGAAATGGCCCACTTCGCGGTTCTGCTTGACGATCTTGCCGCTGCCCTGCACGCGCTCGCCGCCGCTCAGCCAGCTGAGCGGGCCGGCATGGGCCGTCATCAGGGGGCGGTGGCGGCCAGCAGGCCGGCGGACAGCAGCAGGGAAGGCAGAATGCGATTGACGGTCATGAGGTTCTCCTATTGATCTTGAGCCTGCATCCTAACGCCATGCCGCCGCCAGCGATACCGGCTTGCGACGGAATGCAGCATGGGCGGAGCAGAATGCAGCGGGCCGGGCATGGGCTGCGCATGAGGTATCATGCTGCCTATGCTTACTATAACCATCAAACAGGGCAAGGATAAGCGCCTGCTGGCCGGCGACATCCTGATCTACGCCACCGCCGTCGAGCGCGTGGACGGTCGCCCGCAAGAAAAAAACAAGCCGGGCGCCACCGCCATCGTGCAAACCTCGTCGCGCCAGTTTCTGGCCCGCGCCGCCTACAACCCGAAATCGGAGATCGTGGCCCGCATCTGGAGCTACAAGGAAGACGAGCCGGTCGACCATGCGATGATGAAACGCCGCGTGCGCGCCGCCGTCGCCAAGCGCGCCGCCGCCGTGCGCGCGGCCGCGCCGACCGACCTCGTGCCGGTCATCCGCGGCGACGACGACGGCCTGCCCGGCCTGCTGGTCGACAGCTGGGGCGGCGTCTCGGGCTACCTGATCTGCCAGTTCCAGTCGGCCGGCGTCGACGCCTGGAAAGTGCCGATCGTGCAGGCGCTGCTGGCCGACACCGGCTGCCCGAACGTCTACGAGCGCTGCGATGAGCTGGTCCGTAAATCGGAAGGCCTGCCGGTGTTCTACCGTGCGCTGGCTGGCGAGGAGCCGCCCGAGCATGTGCTGGTCACCGACCAGGGGCAGCGCTTCAGCATGGATTTACGCAACGGTTTCCGTTATCCCAAGCTGAAAGATTGAAAAAGTTTCGGTAATGCAAGATTTTCTCTTATAATCATCCGCGCATCCCACGGAGATTTGAGCAGAGATGGAACACTACCAATCGTCGCAAATTCGCACCCTGAGTTATATCGAGAACGAAGACCATCCGGTCTTCGGCACCCTCGTCGAGCAGATCCTGCACCTGCTGAACTCCAAGCTGATTTTCAGCGATATCCTGATCCACCAGAACAGCCCGCTGATGCTGCGCCAGCCGAAAGGCCTGGTCGCGGTGACCGACTCGCCGATCACGCGCGAGGAGTTGCAGGAGTTCTTCGAGGTGGTCGAACCGAACTGGGCCGAGCGCATCCAGGAGCGCGCCTTCGACCGCGCGGTCGATCTGCACACGGCCCGCATCCGCGCCAACTGCTTCAGCTTCCAGGGCCGCAAGCGCCTCGGTTGCGTGATCCGCCGCTTCCCGAAGGAGCCGATGCCGCTGGCCAAGCTGGGCCTCGGTAAACACGAGCAGAACTTCGCCCGGCTGACCAGCGGGCTGGTGCTGATTATCGGCGACACCTGCCAGGGCAAGTCGACCACCATCGCCTCGATGCTCGACGAGATCAACAAGAACCGTTCCGGCCACATCATCACCATCGAAGACCCGGTCGAGACGCTGATTCCGCAGCGCCAATGCGTCATCACCCAGCGCGAGGTCGGCGCGGACGGCGACGTCGAGAGCTTCTACCTCGGCGCCCTCGACGCGCTGCGCGAGCGCCCTGACGTCATTGTCATCGGCGAGATCCGCGACGCCCAGACAGCGCAGGAAGCGCTGGCGCTGGCGGAGGCCGGGCCGCTGGTGCTGGCCTCGCTGCACGCGCGCTCGACCGAACTGGGCCTGCAAAAGATGCTGCGCCTGCTCGGCAACACCGAGGCGCAGGCGCAAGCGCTGGCGCATGCCTTGCGCGGCGTGCTGTGCCAGGCTTTGCTGCCGGCCGTGAAGGGCGAGCGCTACTATCTGGCCACCGAATGCCTGACCAATAATCCGGCTGTGACCGAGATGATCGCCAACGGCCAGATTTCCAATCTGCGCATCTGGATGGAGGACAAGCCGGGCGAGGGCTGCCACACGATGAACACCGCGCTGCACGCGCTGCTCGACGCCGGCAAGATCGCGGTCGATGACGCGCGCAACGCCACCACCGACCGCATCGGCTTCGTCGCCTAATCCAGCGGCACGGCGCGGTAGCGGTTGACCTCGGTGGCGCCGACCGGCGGCGCGTTGTTGCCCCAGGCGCTGCGCAGATAGGAAACCACCTGCGCCACTTCCGTGTCGCTCATGACATGGCTGAACGGCGGCATGCTGTACGGGCGGGGATTGCCTGCCGTGCCGGGCGCGAAGCCGCCATTGAGCACAATGCGGATCGGATTGACCGCGCTTTCCATCGTTAAGGCCTGATTGCCCGCCAGCGGCGGGTAGGCCGGCGCCTGTCCCGCGCCGTTGGCGCCGTGACAGTCCACGCAGTGTCGCTCATACAGCCTGGCGCCGGCGGCCAGGAAAGCCGCCGCTTCGGGACTGCCGTCGCGCTCGAACGGCCTGGACCTGGGGCCGGGCGGCAGCGCCTGCAGGTAGACGGCCATGGCGTTGATGTCGCTGTCGCTCAGGTGTTGCAGGCTTTGCTGCACCACTTCCGCCATCGGGCCGAAGACGGTGGCGCGCGGCGACGCGCCGGTTTTCAGCAGCGCCGCCAGGTGCTCGCGCTGCCAGTCGCCGCGCGCGTTCAGCGCCGGCGCGTACCAGCCCTGCGCCGGGATCATGCCGCCGGACAGGCTTTCGCCGTCGGACGCGCCCAGCCGGTTGCGCGCGCTGTGGCAGGCGCTGCAGTGGCCGAGGCCCTGGACCAGGTAGGCGCCACGGTTCCAGTCCACCGATTGACCGGTCTCTTCGCGGAACACGGCGGGCTTGAAGTACAGCGCGCGCCAGACCGCCAGCGCCGCCTGCAGCTTGTAGGGGAAACGCAGCTGGTGCGGCTGGTTTTCCCGCGCAACGGCCGGGATGGTCTGGAAATAGGCGTACAGGGCGTCGGCATCGTCGCGGGTGATGCGGGTGTAGTTGGGATAGGGGAAGGCCGGGTAGAGCAGGCGGCCATCGCGCGATTTGCCGTTGTGCAGGGCGCGCCAGAAGTCGTCGGCGCTCCACATGCCGATGCCGGTGGCGCGGTCGGCAGTGATGTTGGGCGAGATGACCGCGCCGAATGGCGTTTGCAGCGCGCGGCCGCCGGCGTAGGCCTGGCCGCCGCGCGTCGTGTGGCAGGCCATGCAGTTGCCGGCTTGGGCCAGGTAGGCGCCGCGCGCGACCCGCTCTGCCTGCGTCAGCCTGGCGGTGTGCAGTGGTGGCGGGCCGATGTCGTCGGTCTGCCAGAACAGCCACGCGGCTGCCGCTGCGGCGCTGGCCAGCACGGCGGCGAGAAGCGCATAAACGATTTTCCTCATTTCGGCGCTCCGGCCGCCGCCGGGCCGCGCTGCGGCGCTCGTTCGGTCGCTGCGCCGCGGCGCTGGCGGCGGCCGGATGTGCGTCGGCGGCGGCGCGCGTTGCGGTCCCGCTGGCGTCAGCGGGCGCGGCGCTTGTCGCGGCTGAGCTGCCGCAGGCGATGGGCAGCGGTGCGGGCAGGCTGGCGGCCGGGCGGGCGTCGGCGTCGGGCCTCTGCTGGCTGAGCCAGGCGGAGACGGCGGCCACGTCTTCCACGCCGAGGCGCGCGGCGATGTCGGCCATGCAGTCGGGCGCGGCGGCGCGGCGGCTGCGGTTTTTCCAGTTGCCGAACTGCGCGTTGATGTAATCGCTTGGCAGCCCCAGCAGGCCGGGGATGGCCGGCGCAACACCATTCAGCGCGGTGCCGTGACAGCTGACGCAGGCGGGTATCTTCTTGCCGGCGTCGCCATGGCGCACCAGCGCCGCGCCGCGCGCCAGCTGGGCGGCTGATGCGCCGGCGCCGCTGCCGGCCGCCGCGGTGGCGTAGGGGGATGCTGGGCGGCGAAATAGCCGGCGATCTCGCGCAGGTAGGCATCGGGCAGCTGCGCCACCATGTAGTTCATCATCGGATACTGCCGATGGCCGTTCTTGAAATTGCGTAGCTGGTTGTACAGATAGCCGGCCGGTTTGCCGGCGATGCGGGGAAGTAGGCGTCGCCGCGCTCCTGCACGGCATGGCAGGAAAGGCAGGCGGCGATGCGCTGCTCCAGCGTATCGGGCGGCGCGCCCGACGCCAGCGGCGCGGCGCCGAGCGCGGCGGCAAGGCCCCATGCATGAAAAATCCGCATACCCCTCCTTGTGCAGGCGGCGCATGACGGCCGCGTGACTAGGATATACCGTGTTTTGGCGGTTTTGGCAACTTTACCGGTTTCAGCGGCGGCAGCGAATTGCCGAGGCCGATCCAATGGCGGTACACGCGCAGCGCCACCTGGGCGTCGTCGGCGGCGTACAGGATCTGCTTTTCATTCAGGCGCCGCATCGCCCAGTTGGTAGTGGAAATCTTCTTTGACTTTTGCAGCTTGAGGCCGAAGAACTTGGCCACCGCCGTCTTGGCGCCGAGGTCGTTGCGCTGGCCCGGCGCGCGCAGCACCACCGACATGTCGACGATGCCGGCGCAGCGGATGTCGAGCTTGGCGTGCAGCCGCTTGACGTCGTCCGACAGGCCGAAGCCGATCTTCAACGGCAGCGGCCGCTCCAGCACCGCCAGCAGCATCGCGCGGATGTGCGGTTCGGTGCTGTCGCCGATCTGGAACAGCCAGGCCCGCTTGTCGGTGGCGAACTGGATCAGGTGCGGCCCGGTCGAGCTTTCGCCGCGGGTGAAGGTCGGCTTGGATTCGGTATCGAAGCCGATGGCGTCGCACACCAGCAGGGCGTCGCGCGCGGCGACGGCCTGTTCCGGCGTGACCACCAGCTGCACGTCGGCGATGGCAATCCCGGGGTACGGCGGCAGATCGTCCTCGGCCGCCGCCGGCACGGAGGGAGCGTCCAACTCAGCCCTTTTTGGAGAACTTCGCGGCCAGCTGGTTCAGCTTGTCGGCGCGCACGCGGGCGGCTTCCTCGGCCGCCTTGGCTTCGCGTTCGGCCTTCTTGCGTTCCGCTTCCTTCTTGTAGCGCTCCTGCAGCACCTGGGTGGCGTGGGCGCGGTGGGTGTCGGTCACTTCGGCGCCGGGCTTGCCGTCCAGATCGTGACGGACCTTGGCTTTTTCCATGACCTTCAGATAGCGCAGCGAGCCGGTGTGGATGCCCAGCGCAGTGCGCATGGTTTTGCGGTCCAGGTCCGGCATCACGGCCAGCAGCTGTTTATCGATACCGATAGCCAGCGGCAAAAAGTCGCGGAAAGCGGGGAACTGGGATTGCAATTGTTTCAGCAGGCTGCGCGGGGATGGGGCGGCAGGCGCCGGCGAGGAGGCAGCGGTGGCTGGCTCGGCTACCGGTGGCTGGGGGGTAAGACTAGTGTTCATCGACTTCATAGGTTAAGCAACAGCCGTCAGCATATCATGCGGCCCATAGGAATGCAGTGCCTTTTCGGCTACTGTATCGAATTGATCATGCTTAGGATGGGGTTAAACGCGCGCGCCGGCGTGCGCCCGGAGCATAAAACGTGTATAATGCTCGACGCACTAATGCAGTAACGGTGTGGTTCAGCTTGGAACAGGATGCGATTCGGATGGTCTGACCAAGGGCGTAGCCCTTCTCATTTGCCCTTCTCATTCTTCCCTGAAAAGAGAAACAAGCCCGTGGCTGGAAGCGGGCTTTTTTATTCCGCAGAAAATCGTCAACTAAATTACAACATTTCCACCCATGCGCACCGTTCGCGGTCGGCGCGGGGCCAGCTTTTTGTAATTTCTGGCGAATACGCATAGCGAGATTTTTAATGACAAAACCGAAAACTTTAACGTTGTCCGTCAAAAAGCCTACCCGCGCAAGCGCTGCTCCGCTGGTCGTGCCCAAGACGACTCTATCTTATGTCATCGATAATGAAGAGGCAGCGAGCAAAGTTACGGTCGTCAAAAAGAAAACCCGTCTGAGCGCCGCCGCCGAGGCCGCGCAAGCCGACGTGCAGGCGGTCGATGTGGCCGACGACGCCGCGGCCAAGGTGGCCAAGGTGGCGCGCAAGAGCGCGGCCGCGGTGGCCGCGCCGGTTGCGGAAGCGCCGGCCGTGACGGTCAAGGCGGCGCCGAAGTCCAAGCTGGTCAAGGCCGCCAAGGCCGAGCCGGCGCCGGTGATCATCACCACCAGCGGTCCGGCCGTCAGCCAGGTGACCGACGCCGCCACGCTGGCGTCGATCGACACCTCGGGCTACCTGCTGCCGGGCGTCAAGGTGCCGGGCCGCCGTGGCCGCAAGCCGTCCGAATTCACGCCGGAAAACGATGAAGTGGCCGCGCTGAACGCGGTCGAGCGCGCCGAACTGAAGGCCGTGTCGAAGGCGCGCGAGCGCAAGGCCAAGGGCGCCGACCTGCTCGGCATCGATCCGAAGGCGAGCGCCGAGGAAATGGAAAAACGCCGCGCCCAGATCAAGAACCTGATCAATATGGGCAAGGAGCGCGGCTTCCTGACCTACGCCGAGATCAACGACCAGCTGCCGGAAAACATCATCGATCCGGAAGCGATCGAAGGCATCATCGCCACCTTCAACGACATGGGCATCGCCATCTACGAGCGCGCGCCGGACGCCGAGGCGCTGCTGTTGAGCGACAACGTGGCCACCGTGACCTCGGACGACGAAGTCGAGGCCGCTGCCGCCACCGCGCTGTCGACCGTCGATTCCGACTTCGGCCGCACCACCGACCCGGTCCGCATGTACATGCGCGAGATGGGCGCCGTGGCGCTGCTGACGCGCGAGGGCGAGATCGAGATCGCCAAGCGCATCGAGGAAGGCCTGAAGGACATGATCCAGGCGATTTCCGCCTGCCCGACCACCATCGCCGAGATCCTGGCGCTGGCCGACAAGATCGAAGCCGACGAAATGAAGGTCGACGACGTGGTCGACGGCTTTGTCGATCCGGACGAAGCCGCGCCGGCGCCGGCCGTGACGGCCTCCGTGTCGGACGAGGAAGAGGACGAGGACGACGACGAAGTCGGCGAAGAGGATGGTGACGCTGGCGGCGGCGCGGCCGGCTACTCGACCGAGCAACTGGCGCAGCTGCGTACCGCCGCGCTGGAGAAATTCGCCTTCATCTCCGGCCAGTTCGAGAAGATGCGCAAAGCCTCGGGCGGCTACGGCTCCAAGGCCTATGTGACGGCGCAGGAAGCCATCTCGGCCGAACTGCTGGGCATCCGCTTCACCGCCAAGGTAGTCGAGAAGCTGTGCGACACGCTGCGCGGCCAGATGGAAGAAGTGCGTTCGATCGAGCGCGCCGTGCTGGACCTGTGCGTCAACCGCTGCGGCATGCCGCGCGCCCACTTCATCAAGGTCTTCCCGGGCAACGAGACGGACCTGGACTGGGTCGATGGCGAAGTCGACGCCGGCTATCCGTACAGCACCGTGCTGGGCCGTAACGTGCCGGCCGTGAAAGAGCTGCAACGCAAGATGATCGACCTGCAGGCGCGCGTGGCGCTGCCGCTGGCCGACCTGCGCAAGATCAACAAGCAGATGGCTGCCGGCGAGAAGCGCGCGCGCCAGGCCAAGCGCGAAATGACCGTGGCCAACTTGCGCCTGGTGATCTCGATCGCCAAGAAGTACATCAACCGCGGCTTGCAATTCCTCGACCTGATCCAGGAAGGCAATATCGGCCTGCTGAAGGCGGTGGACAAGTTCGAATACCGCCGCGGCTACAAGTTCTCGACCTATGCGACGTGGTGGATCCGTCAGGCCATCACCCGCTCGATCGCCGACATGGCGCGCACCATCCGCGTGCCGGTGCACATGATCGAAACCATCAACAAGATGAACCGCATCTCGCGCCAGATCATGCAGGAAACCGGCAGCGAGCCGGACCTGGCGACCCTGGCGGTCAAGATGGAAATGCCGGAGAACAAGGTCCGCGAAATCATGAAGATCGCCAAGGAGCCGATCTCGATGGAAACGCCGATGGGCGAGGACGGCGATTCGCAGCTGGGCGACTTCATCGAAGACAACACCACGCTGGCGCCGCTGGACGCCGCGCTGCACGCCTCGATGCGCAACGTCATCAAGGAAGTGCTCGATTCGCTGACCCCGCGCGAAGCGAAGTGCTGCGCATGCGCTACGGCGTGGAAATGTCGAACGACCACACGCTGGAAGAGGTGGGCAAGCAGTTCGACGTGACCCGCGAGCGTATCCGCCAGATCGAGGCCAAGGCGATGAGCAAGCTGCGCCAGCCATCGCGTTCGGACAAGCTGAAAACGTTCCTGACGCAAAACTAAGCCCCCACGTCGTTCCCGCGCAGGCGGGAACCCATGGGCGCGTGCACGCGCGCTCAGCATGGATTCCCGCCTGCGCGGCGGTCCGCCGATGCGGAATGACGCTGCGCGCCCGCCTCTTTTTTCGTTCGCCGCCATCTTGGATTACACTGGCGAAATGAAAAAATCCTCTGTTTCATATTTCACCTTTTGATTTCCGTGTCGGCGCAGGCCGGCATGACGTGGAACGCGATTGCCGTTCCGTATGAAAAATTGCCGCAGCTGCGCGGCAGCGAAGAGCTGCTGCTGGAAACGCTGGAAAGCAAGGACGGGCTGGACATCGACAAGGCCTGGGACGGCTTGCGCTACCTGTTGCAGGCCAAGGCCGGCAACGAGGCGCTGGCCAGGCAATTGTTCTTGGGCGGCCAGAGCATCGGCGCCGATCTCGGCGCGGGACCGGCGCGCGTGCTGATGCCGGCCGACGTGAAGAAACTGGCGGCGATGCTGGAACGCGAAACCGCCGCCGCGCTGACGGCGCGGTACACGCCCACGGCGATGGAGGCGGCCGGCGTGTATCCGCAGGGAATTTGGGAAGGCGAGGGCCCGCAGGCGCTGGCGTATCTGCTGCACTACTACGAGGCGCTGCGGGTTTATTTCAAACAGGCGGCCGTCAAGGGGCAGGCCGTGGTGGTCATCATCTGGTGAGGTGAGCATGAATCCATTGCACGGAAGTTGTTTATGCGGCGGCGTGCGCTACAAGGCGGCGCTGCCGGTGTTCCACGCCAGCCACTGCTACTGCACCATGTGCCAGAAGCAGCATGGCGCGGCCGCCGGCTCGTATGCGAATGTCGCCAGCGCCGGCTTTGTGCTCGATGACGGCGCCGGCCTGATCACCGAATACGCGTCGTCGGCAGATGGGCGGCGCGGCTTTTGCCGCGTGTGCGGCTCAACGCTGTACTGGCGCAGCACCGCCGCGCCGGACCGCATCGCCGTCACGCTCGGCACGCTGGAGCCCGGCTACACGGGCCCGGTCGAGCGCGAACTCTACACCGACACCAAGCCCGCCTGGCTGCCGGTCAAGTGACTTCCCGTCCTTCAGCCCATGACAGCGCCTGACCCGGAACGATGAGGCGCAAGCTGTGGCGGCTGAGGTCGAGTTTGCCGCCGAGGCCGGTCAGGCGATTGCGCATTGCCACCAGCACCTCGGCGTTGGCCGCCGATAGCGGCGCCGCACTGGTGATGGTGACCGCCAGCCGCTCGCGGCCCAGGCTGAGTTCCACCTCCAGCGTGCCCGGCTGCTGGCCGGCCGCGTAGTCCAGTCCTTGCCGGATGAGGTGGAACAGCGCGCCGCTGCGCTGCTGGTCCAGCGTTGCACTGTCGTCCGCCACGCGCAAGACGCAGCGCGTGCCGCGCTGGCCCAGTTGCTGCAACTGCCACTCGACCGCCGCGCTCAAGCCCAGTTCCAGCGTGGCCGGATGCAATTCGTTGATGATGTCGCGCACGGCGGCCAGGCTGGCGTCCAGCGTCGACAGCGCCTGCGCCGCGCGCTGGTGCAGCAGCGGCTGCGCGGCGCCGGTGCGGGCATGCAGCGTGGCGAGGTCCAGTTTCAGCGCCACCAGGTTCTGCGCCAGGTCCTCGCGCAGGTCCAGCGTCAGGCGGCGGTGCTGGCGCTCGGTCGCGTCCTGCTGGCTGCCGGCCGCCTGCCGCGCCACCGCCAGCGCTTGTTCCAGCGCGGTTTCGCGGTGCCTGCGTTCAGTGATGTCGAGGCAGCTGCCGATCAGCAGATGCGGCTGGCCGTCGTCGTCGTAGACCGGGTGCTTGTGCGTGATCATCCAGCGCAGCTGCATCATGCCGGCATGCCACAGCGGCGCTTCCTCGATGATGGTGGCGCCGCGCGCGAAGGCCAGCCGGTCATGCTCGTGGTAGATGCGCAGCTGTTCGGGCGGATACAGCCCGGTGCCATCGCTGCCGGCAATGTCGGCGAAGCGGATGCCCCACATGGCCTCGCAGGCCGGATTCATCATCAGCAACCGCGACGCGCCGTCCTTGACGAACAGCGGCAGTGGCATGCGCCTGACCACTTTCTGTAGATCGGCGCCGGCGACATGCTCCTCCTGCAACCACCTCAGCAGGCTGCTCATATCCAGATCGGGCGAGGCGGCGGAACGGCGCATGACGTTTCTAGTCAGTAAGAGTTCGCCGATTTTAATCCTGATTTTGCCGATTTGTCATGTAAAAGCAAAACGCCCCGGAGGTCGGGGCGTTGGAAGCGCTACCGCTGTTGTTTTAGCCGGTGTTGCGCAGGCCCGCCGCGACCCCGTTGATCGACAGGTGGATGCCACGGTGCACGCGCTCGTCCGCCTTGCTCTCGAACGACAGCGCGCGGTGGCGCTTGATCAGCTCGACCTGCAAGTGGTTGAGCGGATCGAGGTAGGCGAAGCGGTTCTGGATCGAGCGCGCCAGCAGCGGATTGCCGGCCAGGCGCTCGCCGGCGCCGGTGATGCTTTCCAGGATGCTGATGGTGTTCGCATGCTCCTCGGTAATGCGCTTGAAGATGCGCTCGCGCAGCTCCTTGTCCTGCACCAGCTCGGCGTAGCGCGAGGCGATCGCCAGGTCGGTCTTGGCCAGCACCATGTCCATGTTCGACAGCAGCGTGGCGAACAGCGGCCACTGCCTGAACATCGCTTGCAATTGCGCCAGGCGCTCGGCTTTATCGCCGTCGGCGATCCAGCCGCCAATGGCGCTGGCGAAACCGTACCAGCCCGGCAGCAGCAAACGGCACTGGCCCCACGAGAAGCCCCATGGAATCGCCCGCAGGTCTTCGATGCGCTTGGTCGACTTGCGCGAGGCCGGGCGCGAGCCGAGGTTCAGCTCGGCGATCTCGGCGATCGGCGTGGCGCTGAAGAAGTAGTCGGTGAAGCCCGGCGTTTCGTAGACCAGGTTGCGGTAGGCCTTGTAGGCGCGGTCCGAGATTTCGGCCATGATGGTTTCGAACAGGCGCAGCTGCTTCTGGTGCGCGGCGTCCTCGGGCTGCGGCAGCAGGCTCGCTTCCAGCGTGGCGGCCACCAGCAGTTCCAGGTTGCGTCGGCCGATGTCCTTGTTGGAGAACTTCGAGGCGATGATTTCGCCCTGCTCGGTCAGGCGGATCTGGCCGTTGACGGTGCCGTGCGGCTGCGCCAGGATGGCGTCATACGACGGGCCGCCGCCGCGGCCGACGGTGCCGCCGCGGCCGTGGAACAGGCGCAGCTTGACGCCGGCCTGCTCGAACACGGTGACCAGGTTGGTTTCGGCCTTGTACAGTTCCCAGTTGGAGGTGAGGAAGCCGCCGTCCTTGTTGGAGTCCGAGTAGCCCAGCATCACTTCCTGGATCTGGCCCTGCCTGGCGATCAATTCTTTCACCAGCGGGATCGCCATCACGGCTGCCATGATGCCGGCCGCGCGTTGCAGGTCGGGGATGGTTTCAAACAGCGGAATCACCATCAGGTCCAGCTCTTTCTCGGCGATGCGCAGCAGGCCCAGCTCTTTTTGCAGCAGCAGCACTTCCAGCAGGTCGGACACGGTCTCGGTGTGCGAGATGATGTAGTTGCGGATGGCGCGCGCGCCGTAACGGGCGCGGATCTCGCGCGCCGCGCGCAGCACGCCGAGTTCGGATACGGTGTCGTCCGAGTAGCTGACGTACGGCGAATTCAGCAGGCGCGGCTGCGCCAACTCGCCGAGCAGCAGCGCCACCTTGGCGTCCTCGTCCAGCGCGGCGTAGTCGGCCTGCACGCCGGCCTTGGCAAACAGCTCGGCCAGCACGCGCTCGTGGATGTCGGACGACTGGCGCATGTCGAGCGAGGCCAGGTGGAAGCCGAAGATGTCGGCCGCGCGTTTCAGCGTGGACAGGCGCGGCTGCACCAGCATGCCGCCGTGGTTGGCGTTGAGCGAATCGACCAGCACTTGCAGGTCGGCCGCGAACCCGGCTGCGTCGGCGTACGGCTCGGCGTGGCCGACTTCCTTGCGCAGGATGTTGGTGGCGCCCAGCGCGCGCGCGGTCGAGGCCAGGCGGGCGTAGATGCCGATCAGCGCGCGGCGGTACGGTTCGTCGGCGCGGTGGTCGGAGGTGTCGGGCGACTGGTCGGCCAGCGCTTGCAGCGCCGGCGAGCAGGCGATCATCAGCGTCGAGATCGACAGTTCGGCGCCCAGCGTGTGCGTCTCCTCCAGGTAGAAGTCGAGGATGGTGGTGGCCTGGCGCGTCAGCGCGTGCGACATGGTGGCGCCGTTGACGTTGGGGTTGCCGTCGCGGTCGCCGCCGATCCAGCTGCCCATCTGCACATACGGCGCGTTGATCTGCGCCGCGGCGGACGGTTGCGCGCCGTAGTGGTGGGCGATGTCGTGCTCGATGTCATCGTACAAGCCTGGCAGTTCGCGCAGGAAGGTGATGCGGTAGTAGGACAGCGCGTTCTCGATCTCGTCGGCCACGGTCAGCTTGGAGTAGCGCAGCATGCGGGTCTGCCACAGCGTGGCGATGCGCGCGCGTAGCAGGTGCAGGTTGGCGGCCCGTTCCTTCGGCGTCAGCGGCAGGTCGCGCTCGGCCAGCAGGCGGGCGATGTCGTGCTCGGCGTCGAGGATGGACTTGCGCTGCACCTCGGTCGGGTGGGCGGTCAGCACCGGCGCGATCAGCGCTTGCCGGAAGAAGGTCGACACCGTTTCCTGCGGCACGCCGGCGCTCTTCAGCTTGCACAGCGCGTAGTCGACGCTGCCGCGCTGCGGGGTCGAGCCGGCCAGCAGGTGGGCGCGGCGGCGGCGGATGTGGTGCTGGTCTTCCGCGATATTGGCCAGGTGCGAGAAGTAGGAAAAGGCGCGCACCACCGAAATGGTTTGCTCCTTGGTCAGGATCTTCAGCATGCCATCGAGCTCCTTGGCGGCGCCGGCGTCGGCCTCGCGGCGGAAGCGCACGGCGGTCTGGCGGATGGTTTCGACCACGGCGTAGACTTCCTCGCCTTCCTGGTCGCGCAGCACGTCGCCCAGCAGGCGACCTAATAAGCGAATGTCTTCTTTCAGAGGGGCATCCTTATCGGCGCCCGGTTGTTCAGCAGTTGGTTCGTTGAATGCACTAGATTGATTTGCCATGTGTTAAGCCACAAAGAGGTGAAAATATCGGTGCGAGGGCTGTTAGCCCGGTTTTGCAAAGTGAGCATGCTAAAATTTGTGATCTTAAACACGCGCGTGGTACTGGCTTGTGCCGGTAAGCGTCAGCTACAGCGAAAGAACTGGTTTTGAAAACATCCGAAGTGGTAAATACTCCTCCATCCAGATTGGTGATCGCCTCGCGCGAGTCCCGCCTGGCCATGTGGCAAGCCGAGCACGTGCGCGATCGCTTGGCATTATTATATCCTCAGTGTGATGTCAAAATTGTTGGAATGACGACCCGTGGCGATCAAATTCTGGATCGCACCTTGTCCAAGGTCGGTGGCAAGGGGCTGTTTGTGAAGGAACTTGAAGTCGCCATGGCCGAGGGCCGCGCCGACCTCGCCGTGCACTCGCTCAAGGATGTGCCGATGGAACTGCCGCCGGGCTTCGCGCTGGCCGCCGTGCTGGAGCGCGAAGACCCGCGCGACGCCTTCGTTTCCAACGACTACGCCTCGCTTGACGCGCTGCCGGCCGGCGCGGTGGTCGGCACCAGCAGCCTGCGCCGCCAGGCGCTGATCGCCGCGCGCTACCCGCAGCTGGTGATCAAACCGCTGCGTGGCAATCTCGATACCCGCCTGGGCAAACTGGACCGCGGCGACTACGCCGCCATCATCCTGGCCGCCGCCGGCCTCAAGCGGCTGGGCCTGCCGCAGCGCATCCGCGCGCTGCTGGAGCCGGCGCACAGCCTGCCGGCCGCGGGCCAGGGCGCGATGGCGATCGAAATCGCCGAACGCAGCGACGGCCTCGACCTGATGGCCATCCTGGCGCCGCTGAACCACGCGGCCACCGCGCAGGCGGTGGCGGCCGAACGCAAAGTCTCCAAGGTGTTTGGCGGCAGCTGCCGGGTGCCGCTGGCGGCCTACGCCACCGTGGAAGGGACGCAGATGCACTTGCGCGCCATGGTCGCCACGCCGGACGGCCAGCGCATCGCCAGCGCCGAGGTGCGCGGCGCGGCCGCCGAGGCCGAGGCGCTGGGCGCGCAAGCGGCCGAGCTGCTGCGCGCGCAGGACGCCGAAGACATCCTGTCGTCGTGCCTGAGCGAAGCCGCACAAGCCGAGGCCGACGCCCGCTCGGCCACCCTGGCCGACGCCAGCAAGCCGGGCGCCTGATCCGGGGATGGCCGGCGCCGTCGTCATCACCCGTCCGTTGGCGCAGGCCGGGCCGCTGGCCGCGCGCGTGGCCGCGCTGGGCCGCACGGTGGAAATCCTGCCGCTGCTGGAAATCGCGCCGCTGCCCGACCAGTCCGCGCTGCGGGCGGCGCTGGCGCGGCTGGAACACTACGCGCTGGTGGCTTTCGTCTCGCCCAACGCCATCGACGCCGCCTTCGCCCATATCCCGCGGTGGCCGGCCGGCGTGACGGCGGCCGTGGTGGGCGAGGGCAGCCGCGCGGCGCTGGCGGCGCACGGCGTGCCGCACATCGTCAGCCCGGCCGACAGCGCCCACAGCGACTCCGAACACCTGCTGCAGACGCTGGACCTGGCGGCGCTGCACGGCAAGCCGGTGCTGATCGTCCGCGGCGAAAGCGGGCGCGAGCTGATGGCCGACGGCCTGCGCGCGGCCGGCGCGCTGGTGGACGTGGTGCCGGCCTACCGCCGCTCGGTGCCGGCGCTGACGCCGGCGCTGGCGGCCACGCTGAAGCGTTTGCTGGCACAGCAAAACGACTGGCTGATCACCAGTTCCGAGGCCCTGCGCGGCCTGTGCGACATTCTGGCAAAAGTCGACTTGCACTATCCTGACGCGATGCAGCAGAATAGCGTTGTAGCCATGCAACAACAGCATTTGATTGTGCCCCATGCCCGAATTGCCGAAACGGCAAACAATTTAGGATTTTCCAAGCTGACGCTCACAGGATCAGGCGACGAACGCCTGCTGGCCGCGTTACAATCACGCCTATGAACGAATTGCCTACCTTACCCGATCCAGCCGTCTCGTCCGCCAAGGCCGGCGAGACCCCGCCTGCGCCGCCGACGCCGTCCGAGCAGAGCCTGTTTGAGACCTTGCAGCAGCCGCAGGTGCTGCTGGTGGGCATTGCCGTGCTGTTGATCATGCTGGCGGCGCAGACCTGGTCGTCGCACGCGCGCGTCAACAATCTGCGCGCCGAAATGGCCAGCCGCCTGCAAAAGGGCGACGCCTCGAACGCCGAGACCGGCACGCTGGTGCGCAGCGTGCAGGAAAGCACCAAGGAACTGCAAACCAAGGTGGCGCTGCTGGAAAGCAAGCAGCTCGAAGCGCAGAGCCAGCAACTGGCGCTGGAACAGCTGTACCAGGACCTGTCGAAGAACCGCGACGAATGGGCGCTGACCGAAATCGAACAAGTGCTGTCGACCGCGTCGCAGCAGCTGCAACTGGCCGGCAACGTGCCGGGCGCGCTGATCGCGCTGCAAAACGCCGACCGCAGCCTGTCGCGTTCGGACAAGCCGCAATTCATCACCATCCGCCGCGCCATCGCGCGCGACACCGACAAGCTCAAAGCGCTGCCAAGCGTGGACTCGGTCGGCATGGCGCTGCGCCTGGACAACGTCATCGCGCAGATCGACACGCTGCCGATGCTGTCCGACGACAAGCCGGCGCTGCCGGCGCCGGCGGAAAGAAAGCCCGGCCGGCCAAGGTCGCGCATGACAAGCACGGCAAGCCGGTCAAGGTGGAAGAGCCTGCCACCAGCCCGTGGCTGCAATCGCTGCAGGACGGCTGGAACGGCTGGAGCAGCGAAATGTGGACCGATGTGCGCCAGCTGATCCGCGTGCGCAACGTCGACACGCCGGACGCGCTGATGATGTCGCCGACGCAGGCCTACTTCATGCGCGAAAACCTCAAGCTGCGCCTGCTGAACGCGCGCATGGCGCTGCTGTCGCGCAACGAGGGCGCCTTCCGCGCCGACCTGATCGCCGCGCAGGACGCGCTGAGCAAGTATTTCGACACCCGCGCGCGTTCGACCCAGACCGTGCAGGCGCTGCTGCGCCAGGTGCAAAGCAGCAATCTGGCGATTGAAATGCCGACGCTGTCGGACAGCCTGAACGCCGTGCGCAACTACAAAGCGAAGCCATAACCATGCGTTTATTTCTCTGGCTAGTCGCCATGATGGCCGCCGCCATCGGTATTGCCGTGACGGCGCGCTTCAACCCCGGCAACGTGATGCTGGCCTACCCGCCGTACCGGGTCGACCTCTCGCTGAACTTCTTCATCGTGCTGGAAGTGGCGCTGTTCGCCTTCCTGTACCTCGTCATCCGCGCCTTCCGCGCGACGGTCAAGATGCCGGCCAAGGTGGCGGCGTACCGCCAGCAAAAGCGCGAGCGCGACGGCAACAAAGGCCTGCGCGAGGCGCTCAAGGCCTTGTTCGAAGGCCGCTTCGGCCACGCCGAAAAAGCCGCGCTGCGCGCCTCCGAGCTGCCGGAAAACGCCGGCGTGGCGGCGCTGATCGGCGCCCGCGCCGCGCACCGCATGCGCCAGTCGGCGCGGCGCGACCAATGGCTCAACAAGCTGGTCGACGACAACGCCATGAAAACCGCGCGCCTGATGACCATGACCGAACTGCTGGTCGACGACCACCAGCCAGAAGCGGCGCTGGAGGCCGTGCGCGAGCTGAACGCCAGCGGCACGCGCCACATCCACGCGCTGCAAATGTCGCTCAAGGCGCAGCAGCAGGCCAAAAACTGGCCGGAAGTGCTGCGCCTGGTGCGTTCGCTGGACAAGCACCGCGCGCTGCACCCGGCGCTGTCGTCGCGGCTGCGCGAGCTGGCGTACGACGACCTGCTGGCGGACGCCAGCCACGACGCCGAATCGCTGCTGCGGGTATGGTCGACGGTGCCGACGGCCGACCGCATCAAGCCCTACGTCGCCTGCCGCGCGGCCACCGCGCTCAACGCGCGCGGCCTGCACGACGAAGCGCGCCGGGTAGCAGAGGAATCGCTGGCGGCCGACTGGGACGACCGGGTGGTGCGGACCTACCGCGAAGCGGCCGCCCCGGCCGGCTCGGCGGCGCTGCTGATGCAGATCGAACACTGCGAAAACTGGGCCAACACCCGTCCGACCGACGCCGAGCTGGCGCTGACGCTGGGATCGTTGTGCCTGAAACAAAAACTCTGGGGCAAAGCGCAACGCTACCTCGAGCAAGCGCTGTCGGACGCCGCCGACCCGCGCATGGTGCGCGAATCGCACCTCAAGCTGGCGCAGCTGCACGAAGCGCTGGGCCAGGAGCAGGAAGCCGCCAACCACTACCGCCAGTGCGCACTGGCCACCATCCTCTAAACCAAATCCGGGGTCAGGTCTGACATTCGCACACGAGCTCAACTGCATTGCAGTTGAGCTCGTGTGCGAATGTCAGACCTGACCCCGGTTTTAGTTGGTGGGGAAGCCTTCGAGTTTCCAGCGCAGCATGCCGCCGGCGAGGTTGGCGACTTTGCCGAAGCCGGCTTTGCTCAGCAGTACACTAGCTTGCGCCGAGCGTACGCCGGAGCGGCAGACGGCGACGATCGGCCGCTCTTTGTCGAACTCGCCCATGCGCTCGGTCAGCTGCGATAGCGGCACCAGCGTGGCGCCGCGCAGGTGGCCCAGCTGGTCGATGAATTCCGGCGCTTCGCGCACGTCCACGATCTGTACCTTGTCTTGCTGCTCCAGCAGCGCCATCGGTTCGATTTCCCATACGCCGCTGAACCGCAGCGTCAGCGGCGCCCACGTCGGCGTGTCGGTCGGCGTATCGCCGTCCGGCTTGCCGCAGCGCAGGTTGGCCGGCACCGCGAGCGCCATCAGTTTCGGATGGGGCAGGTTCAGGTTGTTCATGTGGCCGGCGAAGTCGCCGACGTCGACGTCGCCGCCCAGGCGCGGGTTGTAGCGCTTTTCTTCGGCCACGCTGGTGACCGTGATGCCCCGGTAGTCGTGCCCCGGATACAGCAGGCACTCGCCCGGCAGGCTGAGGATTTGTTCGTGCACCGAGGCGAACAGCTGCTGCGGGCTGCCTTGCTGGAAGTCGGTGCGGCCGCAGCCGCGTATCAGCAGGCTGTCGCCGGTGAAGGCCATGCTGGCGTCGTCCAGCACATAGGTCAGGCAGCCGCTGGTGTGGCCGGGCGTTGCCCGCACCGCCAGGTGGCGGCCGCCGAAGCCGATGCGGTCGCCGTGCCGCAAGGCGGTGTCGGCCTCGCTGGCGCCGGCCGCCGCCGACACGGCGATGCGGCTGCCGGCCCGCTGGCGCAGCCGCCAGGCGCCGGTGACGTGGTCGGCGTGGACGTGGGTGTCCAGCGTGGCCACCAGCTTGAGGCCGAGCTCCTGCAGCAGCGCCGAGGTCGCGCGGCACCTGTTCGTAGACCGGGTCGATCAGCAGCGCCTCGCCGCCGTCACCGAGCAGGTAGGTGTAGGTGGAGGAGGCCGGGTCGAACAGTTGGCGGAAAATCATAATTCGTTATCTGAATAAGGACAGCCCTCATCATAACAAATGTTCAACGGTGTTGCGCCGCACAAGCCGCCGCGACTTGGATATAATGTCGCGGTTAAACACAGCCCTGCTAACAGAGGAAAATCCATGAGCTTGAACAAAGTGTCTTCCGGTAAAGACGTGCCGAACGATTTCAACGTGATCATCGAAATCCCGATGAACGCCGATCCGATCAAATACGAAGTGGACAAGGAATCGGGCGCGATCTTCGTCGACCGCTTCATGGGCACCGCCATGCACTACCCGTGCAACTACGGTTACGTGCCGAACACGCTGTCGCTGGACGGCGATCCGGTCGACGTGCTGGTCATCACCCCGTTCCCGCTGATTCCAGGCGTGGTGGTGCGTTGCCGCCCGATCGGCGTGCTGAAAATGACCGACGAATCCGGTGAAGACGCCAAGGTGCTGGCCGTGCCGGTCGACAAAGTGCTGTCGATCTACAGCCACTGGCAGAAGCCGGAAGACCTGAACGAACTGCGCCTGCGCCAGATCCAGCACTTCTTCGAGCACTACAAGGATCTGGAAAAAGGCAAATGGGTCAAGATCGACGGCTGGTACGGCCCGGAAGAAGCCAAACAGGAAATCCTGGCTGGCGTCGCCAACTACCAGAAAGACCAGCAAGCCTAAAGCCTGCCCAGCCCCGCGAGGGGCTTTTTACGCCTGCTGGCGGGCGTGGTCGACGGCGGACGATGCCTCGGCCGCGCTGGCTTCCGCCTCGCGCCGCAGGCGCGACATGTATTGCGGCGTGATGCCCAGGTAGGATGCGATGGCGCGCTGCGAGATGCGCGCCTCCAGGCCCGGATATTCTTCGCGGAACGCCGCCAGGCGCTCCTGCGCCGAGGTTTCGCCGCTGTTGTAGGCGCGCTGGGCCAGCGTTTGCAGGCCGTGCATGGCGATGTTCAGGTGGTAGCCCTGCATGACTTCGTTGTCGCGCGCGCAGTTCGCAGGCCAGTTTCCAGTCGAGCGTGAAGCCATGGACCGGCGTTTCCGCGATCAGGAACTGGACCGCCGGCTGGCCGGTTTCGCCATTGATCAGGTCGGTCAGCGTGGTGGCCGACTCGCCTTCGCGGTAGAAGCGCAGCGTCACTTCGACGCCGTCGCGGTTGAAAAAGCCGCTGCGCACCACGCCGCTGGCCAGCCAGTGCACTTGCGTCGCCGGCACGCCGGCGCGCTGCAGGTATTCACCTTTGCGTACATGGAATGGTTTGGCGATGGTGGCCAGGATGTTGGTGACGTTGGTGTACGCCTCGTCGCTGACGTCGATCCGCTTCATCGTGGCGGATTTGAATCGACTGCGTTGTTTTATAAAATCTGCATTCATGCTTTTCTTGCCACGTCCTAGAAAACTTTCCAAGGGGGCCAGAGTATAGCCTCGATGGAAATTGCTGTGAAGAAAACTGGGTTCATGCTAAGCCAGAAGCTGGGTATCTCGGGGTATTTTACCGTATAAGGGTTTCCCTCATGTATTTTGCTCCGGTGTGCGGTCGGCGGGACGCCGGCGGCCGCCGTCAAAGCCGAGGCCGATATGGCGGTTACGCGACATTTCCGGCGCCGCGCGGGCGCCGCCATCGAGTTGGCTTGACGCAATAAGCGCGCTTGGGTTTAACTGTGCTGGCATGCTTTCCATGCCGGGAGGTGTCATGTTCCACACGCTGCGCGCACGCCTGATCGCCATTGCCATTGCCGTTGTCACGTTGGCACTGTTGCTGCTCTCGACCGTGACTTTCGTGATTGTACGGACCAAGACGCTCTCCACGCTGGACAGCAATATCAGCAGCGTCACGCGCCAGTACGCGCGCGAACTGGGCGAGTGGTGCAGGACAAGCAGCGCATCGCCAGCGCGGTCAAGGTCGCCGTGCCGCAGGCCGATCCGTAGCCGGCGCTCGACGCCGCGCGCCTGTCGGCGGCGATGGACTCGGTCGGCTTCGCCCTCGGCGATAAGCGCGTGGCCTTCAGCGGCTAGACCGCGCCGCCCGACTTCGACGGCACCGCGCGCCCGTGGTACAAGCTGGCCGTGTCGCGCGGCGGCCAGGCCATCACGCCCGCTTACCCCGGCGCCAATACCGGCGAGCTGTACGTCAGCTTTGTCGAGCCGGTCGCCGCGCGCGGCAACCAGCCGGCCGGCGTGGTGACGGCCGACGCCAAGCTGACCTCGGTGATAAAGAAGGTCAACGCCATCCATCCGACCGACAAGAGCTTCGCCGCGCTGGTCGACGGCGCCAGCAACACCATCCTGGCGCATCCGCGCAAGGAACTGACGTTGAAACCGGTGACGGCGCTGGCCGCCGGCCTCGACGGCGGACATGCCGAAGTCGACATCGGCGGCGCCACGCAGATGGTGTACGCGGCCAAGATCGAAGGCACCTCGTGGATACTGCTGACGGCGGTGGACCGCGACCAAGCCGCCGCCGCCCTCGGCACCATGCTGCGCGTGACCGTCATCATCACCGTGCTGTGCCTGGTGGCGGCCGGCGCCCTGATGGCGGTGTTCGTGGCGCGCCAGTTGCGCCGCATGCTGCTGGTGCGCGACGCGCTGGAGGACATCGCCTCCGGCGAGGGCGACCTGACGGGCCGCATGGACGCCTCAGGCCACGACGAGCTGCCCCAGATTGCCAGCGCCTTCAACCGCTTCGCCGACAAGATCGCGGTGGTGCTGCTGCGCATCCGCGATGCGTCCGAACCGAGGCGGCCAAGGAAATCAAGGCGCTGATCGGCGACTCGGTCGAGCGCGTCGCCACCGGCAGCCGGCTGGTGCAGGACGCCGGCGTCACCATGACCGAGGTGGTCGACAGCATCGCCAGGCTGAGCGCCATCGTCAGCCAGATCAGCAACGCCAGCCGCGAGCAGAGCAGCGGCATCAGCGAGGTCGGCACGGCGGTGACGCAGATGGACGAGAACACCCAGCAGAACGCCGCGCTGGTCGAACAGGCCGCCGCCGCCGCGCAATCGTTGCAGCAGCAGGCGGCCGAACTGGCCCAGGTGGTGGCCGGCTTCAAGCTGCCGCAGGGCGGCGCGGCCGTCCAAGCGGACGCCGCCCGTCGTCCCCTTGCCCTACAATAATGCCCCCAATCAGAGTGAGGGACTTATGTCTGAGAAAAACGCAAGCTACGGTGGCGCCGTTCTGGCGGCGATGTTGATACTGGTATCTGGCGGTGTGGCGGCTGCGGACGCGGCCGGTTCGCCTTGGACGGTGGGCGGCGCGGTGCGCTTCAACTACGTGTACAAGAGCTGGCAGGACGACTATTCGAACGGTTTCTTCGGCCTCGATACGGCGCGGCTGGACGTCAATTACGACGACGGCACGCTGATCGGTTCGGCGCAATACCGCTATAACCGCTTCCCGAAAGGGCAGGGCGGCTACTGGCAGCACTTCCTGCATCACGGCTGGGTCGGCATGCGCTTTGCCGACAAGAGCACGCTGCATGTGGGCCTCGACAAGAATATGTTCGGGCTGGCGCCATTCACCTCGAATAACTACTATGAGTCGATCGCGTTCTACGCCGGCTTCGAAGACAAGTTCGACCTCGGCGTCACGTACGCCAGCAAGCCCGGCCCGGTCGAATGGCAACTGGGCTTCTACCCGCGCGACGGCGGCTCGTACGGCGGCGGCAGCAATACCGCCGGCGCCTCCAACCGCTACTCGTACAACATCGTGCCCGACGACGACCAGCAGGGCTACGGCACCGGCCAGCGCGACCACGAGCGCAACACCGCCATCGGCCGCGTCGCCCTGTTCATGGACGACACGCGGCGCAACGAGGTCGGCGTCTCCGCGCTGACCGGCACCATCCGCAACGACACCCGCAGCAGCGGCCGCGACACGCGCCGCAACGCCGTCGCCGTGCATTACCGCGGCGGCGCCGGGCCGTGGAACGTGGCGCTGGAAGCGCTGCGCTACAGCTATCACACCAGCCACAGCGCCAGCCAGACCTATGGCGGGCTCGATCCGAACAGCTTCGTCATGCTGGGCGCGTTCGGCTATCCGTATCCGGTGGCGACGAAAGGCGATATCTACATCGGCAATGTCAGCTACGACCTGCCGGGCAAGCTCGGGCCGTTCAGCGGCTTCAAGCTGTATAACGACTACAGCGTGCTGCGCAAGCGCGTGGCCGGCTACAAGAACTCGGTGCAGAACGTCACCGGCCTCAGCTTCTCGGCCGGCAAGTGGCTGTTCTACGCCGACTTCATGGTCGGCAAGCACCACCCGTACATCTCGCCCGATGGCGGCGGCCTGGCCTCGACCTCGCGCGCGCATGACGGCTACACGCGCCGCATCAACATCCAGGCCGGCTATTACTTCTGACCGTCCTTGAACGGGATGTGCTCGGCCAATTCGTCGATGTAGTCGTCCATGGCGGCGGTTTCCTGCGCCAGGAAATCGGCAATCGCATCGGCGAAGCGCTCGTCGGCGATCCAGTGCGCCGACCAGGTGGGCGTGGGCACCAGCCCGCGCGACATCTTGTGCACGCCTTGCGCGCCGCCCTCGAAGCTGGCGATGCCGTGGCGGATGCAATACTCGATCGACTGCACATAGCAGGTTTCGAAGTGCAGGCCGGAGACGAATTCGGTCGTGCCCCAGTAGCGGCCGTACATGACGTTGCCGCCGACCAGGTTCAGCGCCACCGCCACCGGCGTGTCGCCGCGCTTGGCCAGCACGATCATCAGCTTATCAGGCATTTCTGCCAGCAGGCGCTGGAAGAAGGCCAGCGACAGATACGGCCGCGAGTAGTGCGCCTGATAGGTCGCGACATAGCAACTGTAGAAAAAGCGCAGCACTTCGTCGCTGATGGCGGCGCCGGCCAGATGCGCGAAATGGATGCCGGCGTCGTGCACGCGGCGGCGGTCCTGGCGCAGCTTCTTGCGCTTTTCCATTTTCATGGTGGCGAGGAAGGCGTCGAGGTCGGCGTAGCCGTGATTCTCCCAGTGGAACTGCACGCCTTCGCGCAGCATGTAGCCGGCCGCAGTCAGCGCCTGCTTGCTGGCGGCGTCGGGAAACAGGATGTGCAGCGACGAGGTGTCCAGCTGGCGCGCCACTTGCAGCGCGGCGCGCGCCAGCAGCACGCTGTCCTGCGGCGTGTGCGCCAGCAGCCGGCTGCCGGTCACCGGCGTGAACGGAATCGCCGACAGCAGCTTCGGATAGTAGGCAAGGCCGTGGCGGTGGAAGGCGTCGGCCCAGCTGTGGTCGAACACGTACTCGCCGCGGCTGTGCGTCTTCAGGTAGAGCGGCACGGCGCCTTGCAACACGCCTTCGCGGTGCAGCAGCAGAAAGCGCGGCGACCAGCCGGTCTGGTCCGAGGCGCAGCCGCTCTCGTGCAGGGCGCTGAGGAACACATGGCTCAGGGTCGGATTGTCGCCGGCCAGCCGCTGCCAGGCGGCCGGATCGATGCCTTCCAGCGAGTCCACGATCGTAAATTCAGGCTCGGCCAACTTTATCCCCCAACGTAGTGAAGTCAATATTGTGGCAGGTTACGCCGAATCCCGCTGCGGACGCTTGCGGGCCGGATGCGGGCCGGCGTGGCCCATGCGATAATTTGATTTTGCCTACGCGGAAGAGCTGTCCATGGCCCATAATTTCTTCAATCTGTACACCCACGATTTCGCCCGCGTCGCCATTGCCGCGCCGGTGTGCCGCATTGCCGATCCGGCCTACAACGCCGAACAGACCATTGCGCTGGCCGCACAGGCTGCCGCGCAGGGCGCGGCATTGGTGGCCTTCCCGGAGCTGGGCCTGGCGGCCTACACCTGCGACGACCTGTTCCACCAGCGCGCGCTGCTCGACGGCGTGCTGGACGGCCTGGCCGCCATCCTCGACGCGTCGCTGCAATGGAAGATGGCCATCGTGGTCGGCGCGCCGCTGCGCGTCGAGCACCAGCTGTACAACTGCGCGGTGGTCATCGCCAACGGCCAGATCCAGGGCGTGGTGCCGAAGAGCTACCTGCCCAACTACGGCGAATTCTACGAGGCGCGCCAGTTCAGCAGCGCCGATTACGCCACCGCCACCGAAATCGACCTGCTCGGCGAGCGCGTGCAGTTTGGCGCCGGCCTGCTGTTCGAGGTGGGCGATCTGCCGCTGTTCAAGTTCCACGTCGAAATTTGCGAAGACGTGTGGGTGCCGGTGCCGCCGTCGTCGTTTGCCGCGCTGGCCGGCGCCACCGTGCTGGTCAACCTGTCGGCCTCGAACGCGCTGGTCGGCAAGTCCAACTACCGCAACCAGCTGGTGGGCCAGCAGTCGGCGCGCTGCATCGCCGCCTACCTGTACACCTCGGCCGGCGGCGGTGAGTCCAGCACCGACATGGCGTGGGACGGCCAGGGCGTGATCTACGAGAACGGCGAACTGCTGGCCGAGCCGAAGCGCTTCATCGACGAGCCGACCCTGACCTTTGCCGACATCGACCTCGAACGACTGTCGCGCGAGCGCATGCGCATGAACACCTTCGCGCAGTCGGTGCAGCGCCATGCGGCCGAAGTGGGCAAGTTCCGCACCGTGTTCTTCCACCTGGAAATCGAGCACGAGCAGCCGCTGCCGCTGAAGCGCTGCGTCGAGCGCTTCCCCTACGTGCCGGCCGACGCGCGCCGCCGCGACGAGCGCTGCAACGAGGTCTACAACATTCAGGTGCAGGCGCTGGCGCAGCGCCTGCTCACCAGCGGCCTGAAGAAAGTGGTGATCGGCGTGTCCGGCGGCCTCGACTCGACACACGCGCTGCTGGTCTGCGCGCGCGTGATGGACAAGCTGAACCTGCCGCGCACCAATATCCTGGCCTACACCATGCCCGGCTTCGCCACCAGCGAACGCACGCTGAAGCAGGCGCACGCGCTGATGCAGCTGGTCGGCTGCTCGGCGCAGGAAATCGACATCCGCCCAAGCTGCATCCAGATGCTGAAGGACCTCAACCATCCGTATTCGGCGGGGCAGGCGCAGTACGACATCACGTTTGAAAACGTCCAGGCCGGCGAGCGCACCAACCACCTGTTCCGGCTGGCGAACCACCACGGCGGCCTGGTCATCGGCACCGGCGACCTGAGCGAGCTGGCGCTGGGCTGGTGCACCTATGGCGTCGGCGATCACATGTCGCACTACAACGTCAACGCCAGCGTGCCGAAGACCTTGATCTCGCACCTGGTGCGCTGGGTGGCCGAGTCCGGCGTGATCGGCCGCAACGACGCGCAGGTGCTGCTGGACATCCTCGGCACCGAGATCAGCCCGGAGCTGGTGCCGGGCACCGCCGGCGGCCAGCCCGAGCAGCGCACCGAAAGCACCATCGGCCCTTACGAGCTGCAGGACTTCAACCTGTACTACGTGCTGCGCTTCGGCTTCAATCCGTCGAAGGTGGCGTTCCTGTCGCACACGGCGTGGCAGGACAGGGAGCAGGGCCGCTGGCCGGACGGCGACCACGTCACGCGCAACCAGTACGACCTGGCGGCGATCAAGAAAAACCTCGGCATCTTCCTCGACCGCTTCTTCCGCACCAGCCAGTTCAAGCGCAGCTGCGTGCCGAACGGGCCCAAGGTCGGCAGCGGCGGTTCGCTGTCGCCGCGCGGCGACTGGCGCGCGCCCAGCGATGCGCAAAGCGTTGTATGGATGGAGGAACTACGCACCATTCCTGTGCATGAGTAAAGAATAAGCTTATGTGCATGGACAGCGCGCCATGGTCGATTACAATACAAGCAAAGCATGCAGTCCGCTGCCCAGGATTTTCGATTTATGTATAAGGAGAAGTCATGAAACAGATTACCGCAGTGATCAAGCCGTTCAAACTGGACGAGGTGCGCGAGGCACTGGCTGAGGTCAACGTTACCGGTCTGACCGTCACCGAGGTGAAAGGCTTTGGCCGCCAGAAGGGCCATACCGAACTGTATCGCGGCGCCGAATACGTGGTCGACTTCCTGCCGAAAGTCAAAGTGGAAGTGGTGGTCGACGACGGCGTGGCCGAGCAGGTGGTGGACGCCATCATCAAGGCCGCGCGCACCGGCAAAATCGGCGACGGCAAAATCTTCGTGCAGAACGTCGAGCAAGTCATTCGTATTCGTACCGGCGAGACCGGACCGGACGCGGTGTAAACCTGTTTCAGCTTTATTCGAAATGCCGGCCTTGCCGGCATTTTTTTGTGTCCCGCCGATTAAGGTAGTTTTTGCATATTCATTATTGGTTATATTAGTTCGAATTATCTGGGTGGATCAGTAATATAGACACACTGTCATCATTACTGAGAGCCTGCATCATGAAAAAGATCGTTGCCTTGTCGCTGATGTCTTTCGCGGCCCAGCTCGGCGCCGCGCCCAGCGTGTATCCGACCGGCGTGACGCGCTACGACACCGCCAGCGCCTACAACAGCTATGTGATTTTCAGCGGGCAGGACAAGAAAACCCATCTGATCGACATGAACGGCAACGAGGTGCACAACTGGAACGCCGAAGGCTTTCCGCCGGTGCTGCTCGACCCGGCCCTGACCGGCGGCAAGCGCGGCAACGTGCTGGTGCAGCTGGCCAGCGCGCCGGGCACGTCCAATCAGGGCAACGGCTTGAACAATCAGGCGATTGGCGAACTGGACTGGAACGGCAAGGTGGTCTGGCAGTGGGGCGCGGCCGCCAGCGCACAGGATGCGTACGCGGCGCCGGTGGAAGGCAAGGCCGACCAGCAAGTGCCCGGCGGCAGCGCCAAGCAGCACCACGACTGGCGCCGCTTGAAGAACGGCAACACGCTGGTGCTGGCCAACCTGGTACACCCGGTCAAGGGCTTCCGCGCGCCGCAGGTGCTGGACGATGTGATCTACGAAGTGAACCCGCAGGGCGATATCGTCTGGCAGTGGGTGGCGTCCGAGCATCTGAACGAGTTCGGCTTCTCGCCGGCCTCGTTGAAGTTGGTGAAGGAGGGCCTGTCGGCGCGCGGCAAAGGCACGCCGTTCGACTACCTGCACATCAACAATATGTCGGTGCTGGGGCCGAACAAGTGGCATGACGGCGGCGATCAGCGCTTCCACCCGGATAACATCCTGATCGATTCGCGCGAGGCCAACTTCATCGTCATCATCGACAAGCGGACCGGCAAGGTGGTGTGGAACCTGGGCCCGGATTATCCGGCACAGACGCGCGGCCCGCGTGTGCTGCCGCGCCCGGTCGACCAGATCATCGGCCAGCACGATGCGCACCTGATCGAGCAGGGCCTGCCGGGCGCCGGCAATATCCTGGTGTTCGACAACCAGGGCGAGGCGGGCTATCCGCGCGTCAGCGTCGGCGTGCAACCGCGCTCGCGCGTGCTGGAAATCGATCCGATCAACAAGCAGATCGTGTGGGAATACACGGGCAGCGATTCCAACGGCCCGGACTGGAGTTTCTACAGCTCGTTTATCAGCAGCGCCCGCCGTCTGCCGAACGGCAATACCTTGATCGATGAAGGCATGAACGGCCGTATCTTCCAGGTCACCGCCACCGGCGCGATCGCCTGGGAATATATCAGCCCTTACTTCGCTCCGACGCCGGTGGCAGGCGCGGGCAAGCCGGTGCTGAGTAATTGGTTATACCGCGCCCAACCGGTGCCGTATGACTGGGTGCCGGAAGGCACGCCACGCTCTGAGAAAGCGGTGATCCCGCCCGAGCCAGGCAAGTTTCGCTTAGCCACGCAGTAACCGCTCACCACTTCACGCCATAACGCGCCGGCCAGCATGCCGGCGTGCGGGACTCCTTACACTTTTTCAGAACGAAAGCCTTGAACATGCAACAGAAAAAACTCGCGCTCGCCATCGCGGCGGCTTACGGCTTGGCCTTCGCCGCTGTGCCGCCGGCGCAGGCGCAGAATGCGGCCTTGCTGGCAGTGGCCGGCAACGCCGACACCACCGACACCACCGACACCACCGTTGCCGCCGGCGCCAGCGGGCCCACCGCTGTCGTGGCCGCCGCAACCGCGGCCGGCGAGGACGCGCGGCACGCCGCTGCAGCAGCCGATGCCGCGCAGGTGATAGCCAGCGTCACCGTCTCGACCCGGCGCCGCAACGAAACTTCGCAAAGCGTGCCGACCACCATGAGCGTGCTGGACGACAAATCGCTGGAAAACAGCCGCATCTACCGCGTGCAGGACTTGCAGCAACTGCTGCCCAGCACCACGGTCAACTTCGTGCACGCGCGCCAGCTGAGCTTTGCCGTGCGCGGCCTCGGCAACAACACCGCCAGCGACGGCCTCGAAGGCAGCGTCGGCCTGTATCTGGACAATGTGTACCTGGCCCGCCCCGGCATGGCGGCTTTCGACGCGCTCGATGTGCAGCAGCTGGAGCTGCTGCGCGGCCCGCAGGGCACGCTGTTCGGCAAAAACACCACCGCCGGCGTGCTGAACATCACCACCCGGCAGCCGACCTTCCGCAGCGAAAATACAGGCTCGCTGTCGGTCGGACAGGACCACTTCGTGCAAGGCAAGGCCAGCATCTCGGGCGCGTTCTCGGATACGCTGGCCGGCCGCCTGTCGGTCTACAAGACGCATGAAGGCGGCTATATCACCAACCGCTACAACGGCCGCACGGTGCAGGGCGGCGACCGCCAGGGCGCCCGCGCGCAGCTGCTGTACGAGCCCGACGCCAGGCTCAACGTGCGGGTGATCGCCGATTACAACGAGGAAGATTCCAACAACGGCACCATGGTGTTCTACAGCGCCGGCCCGAGCGGACGCTGGCTGACGCAGGCCGCCGCCGTCGGCGCGCACCCGGTCACTAGTCCGGGCGCGCACCAGGTCAACCTCGACAGCGGATCGCACGTCAGCGTGCATCAGGGCGGCCTGTCGGCCGAGGCCAACTACAAGCTCGGCAACGATTACAAGTTCACCGCGATCAGTGCTTTCCGCTTCTGGAACTTCACGCCGCGCAACGATGACGGCCTCGACGTGCCGGTCATGCTGAACGTCGGCGCGCTGGCGCGGCATCGCCAGTTCACGCAGGAATTCCGGCTGGCGACGCCGCAAGGGCGCGAGGTCGAATCGGTGTTCGGCGCCTACTACTTCTACCAGAATCTCGACAACACCAACTTCAGCTACAACGGCCCGCTGGCCGACCGCTTCAACGCCACGCCGGCCGGCGCCTGGAGCAACGTCAACAGCCTGGCCGACGGCCATCTGCGCGTCAACAGCTACGCGCTGTTCGGCCAGTCGATCTGGCACATCAACCCGAAATGGGACCTGACCGCCGGGCTGCGCGCCACCTACGAGGACAAGCGCGCCTATGAAATCCGCTACGCGCCGACCGGCGGCGCCACCGTCACCGGCGCCGCGCTGGCCGCGCGCAACGCGCGCTTCGGCGCCTTCAATTCCGGCGAGATCAGCCTCAACAACCTGAGCCCGTCCGGACTGCTGACGCTGGCCTACAAGATCGATACCGACGTGCTCGGCTTCGCCAGCCTGTCGCACGGCGAAAAATCCGGCGGCATCAACCTGACCGTGCCCGGCGCGGCCGGCATCGCCTCGCTCAAGGTCGATAACGAGAAAGCCAACAACGTCGAGCTGGGCATCAAGAGCAATCTGTGGGAGCGCCGCGCGCAGATCAACGCCAGCCTGTTCGCCAACGTCGTGCACGGCTACCAGAACAACGCCTACGATCCGACCACGCTGTCGCAATACCTGACCAACGCCGGCAACGTGCGCAGCCGTGGCGCCGAGCTGGAAACCACCTTCCTGGTGGCGCGCGGCTTTACGCTCGGCTTCAACGGCGCCTTCAACGACGTTAAATACCTCAGGTACACCAACGCGCCGTGCCCGCCTGAAATCAGCGCCACCTCGTGCAACCTGTCGGGCCGTCACGCGTTGGTCAACGCGCCGCGCTGGACCAGCAGCATCAACGCGCAGTATGCGCGCGCGGTGGCCGACGGCGTGGAGGCGTATTTCAACGCCAACACCTCGTACCGCACCGAGGTATTCGGCACGCTGGACGCCTCGCAATACTCGAAGATTCCGGCCTATGCGCTGACCAACCTGTCGGCCGGCGCCCGCTTCAAGGCCGGCGGCGCCAAATGGGACGTGTCGCTGTGGGCCAAGAACGCCTTCGACAAGCTGTACTACACCAGCATGTGGAACACCAGCTTTGGCGCCTACAACGCCATCATCGGCACGCCGCGCACCGTGGGCCTGACCGCCCGCGCAGATTTCTAAACAGGAGACTACCAGCATGACCAACACCACCCGCCGCCGCATCCTTCAATCGCTGCCCGCGCTGGCGCTGGCCAACTATCTGCCGGGCGCAGCCGCCGCCGGCGGGGATCAGCCGAATATCATCTTCATCCTGGCCGACGACCTCGGCCATGCCGACCTCGGCGTCTATGGCCAGACCGATTTCAAGACGCCGCACCTGGACCGGCTGGCCGCGCAAGGGATCCGCTTCAACCAGGCCTACGCCAATTCGGCGGTGTGCTCGGCAACGCGTTTCGCGCTGATCACCGGCCGCTACCAGTACCGCCTGCGCGGCGGGCTGGAAGAGCCGATCGCCGGCGCCTCCGACACGCTAGGCCTGCCGCCATCGCACCCGACGCTGCCGTCGCTGCTGAAAAAGCAGGGCTACGGCACGGCGCTGATCGGCAAGTGGCACCTGGGCTACCTGCCAAGCTTCGGCCCGTTGAAAAGCGGCTACGACAGCTTCTTCGGCAATTACGGCGGCGCCATCGACTACTTCACGCACAAGCCGGGCGTCGGCCCGAACGTGAAGGAAGACCTGTACGAAGGCGAGGTGCCGGTGCAGCAGATCGGCTACTACACCGACCTGCTGGGCGCGCGCGCGGTCGATTTCGTCAACAAGCAGCAGGCCGGCAAACCGTTCCTGCTGTCGCTGCACTACACGGCGCCGCACTGGCCGTGGGAGGGGCCGGGCGACGAGGCCGTCGCGCGCAACATCGACAACATCTTCCACTACGACGGCGGCGACCTGGCCACCTACGGCCGCATGGTCGAGTCGCTGGACGCGTCGATCGGCCGCGTGCTGGCGGCGCTGGAGAAGAAGGGGCTGGCCGACAACACCATCGTCATCTTCACCAGCGACAACGGCGGCGAGCGCTTTTCGAAAACCTGGCCGCTGACCGGCCAGAAAACCGAACTGCTGGAAGGCGGCATCCGCGTGCCGGCGATCCTGCGCTGGCCGGCCCGGGTGAAGGCAGGGCAGGTGAGCGAGCAGGTGGCGATCAGCATGGACTGGCTGCCGACGCTGCTGGCGGCGGCCGGCGGCGCGCCCGATCCCGCCTATCCGTCCGACGGCCAGAACCTGCTGCCGATCGTGACCGGTGCGGCGCCGGACAACGAGCGCACGCTGCTGTGGCGCTACAAGGCCAACGCCCAGCGCGCCATCCGCTCGGGCAACTGGAAGTATCTGAAGATCGGGAAAAATGAATTACTGTTCGATGTCGTCAAGGATCAGCGCGAACGCGCCAACCTGGCCAAGCGCCATCCCGAGGTGTTCACGCAACTGAAGGCCCAGTGGGAGCAGTGGAACCAGCAGATGCTGCCGATCACGGCCGATGTGCGCACGCACGGCGTCAGCGGGGCGGCGCAGGCGGACCGCTATGGCGTGCCCACCGGCGGGACGGTAGCCGACTGAGGCACCGCCTGGCCAGGGTAGTTGTGGTTAAGATACATTCATAATGCCGGCGATGCCGGCATTTTTCTGCTGTCGCTTTCCATATGGAAGCGCTACCGCATTTCGCCGGAAGCGCAACCTCCCCGATAAAACACCGGTGTTCCGGCAGTCCCACCGTATTTTTATTTTGTTTGCTTTTGTTTAGTGACACAAGTTAAACATCGCGGCCTGACACGCAACCATTTGTTCGGTGCCCGCATTAATGTTAGGGTTCAAGCACCGACACCTTGATGCCGGACAAAAAACAAGGGAGACTGACTTGAAAACGTTACCAGAACCAGCCGCCACTACGGCTGTGGCGCAGCTTGCCCTGTCCTGCGGCAAGCAGGCATCATCCTCTCAGCATCCCCCGGAAAAGCACGAAAACGTTGTCATTTAGGGCGCGCCATGAACAGCAACGACTTGCACCCCGGCCCGATCCGCAAGATCGTCATCGTCGGCGGCGGCACCGCCGGCTGGATGACGGCCGCGCCTCTGGCCCAGCGCCTGCTGCGCGATCCTGCCCAGCGGTGCGAAATCACGCTGGTGGAGTCGCCCGAGATCGGCACCATCGGTGTCGGCGAGGCGACCCTGCCGACGATTCGCGCCTACAACAACGCGCTGGGCCTGGACCCGGACGACTTTATCAGCAAGACCATGGCCAGCTACAAGCTGGGCATCGAATTCAAGGACTGGGGCCATATCGGCAACCGTTTCTTCCACGCCTTCGGCGACTTCGGCCCGAGGCTGGCCGGTCTCGACGCGCACCATCACTGGCTGCGCCTGGCGCAGGCGTTCGACAAGATGCCGGACCTGGAAAACTGGTCGCTGCCCTCGGTCATGGCGCGCCACGGCAAGTTCACGCCGCCAGGCGCGCACACGCCCGGCGTCAGCGACGCCTATTCCTACGGTTTCCATTTCGACGCCAGCCTGTACGCCAGTTACCTGCGCGACTACGCGCTGGCGCGCGGCGCGCAGCGCATCGAGGGCATGATCGTCGACGTCGAACAGCATGCTGAAAACGGTTTCGTCACGGCCGTCAAGCTGCGCGACGGCCGCCGCGTCGAAGGCGACCTGTTCATCGACTGCTCGGGCTTCCGCGGCCTGCTGATCGAAGGGGCACTGAAAACCGGCTACGAGGACTGGAGCGGCTACCTGCCATGCAACAGCGCCCTGGCCGTGCCGTGCGCCTCGGCGCCGCAGCTGACGCCGTTCACCCGCTCGACCGCCAGGGAGGCCGGCTGGCTGTGGCGCATCCCGTTGCAACATCGGATCGGCAACGGCCACGTGTACAGCAACGGCTTCACCAGCGACGAGCAGGCGCGCCAGGTGCTGCTCGACGGCCTCGACGGCGCGGCGCTGGACGAGCCGCGCCAGATCCGCTTCGCCACCGGCCGCCGCCGCAAATCCTGGAGCAAGAACGTGGTGGCGGTCGGCCTGTCGGCCGGCTTCGTCGAGCCGCTGGAGTCGACCAGCATCAGCCTGATCGAAACGGCGGTCGGCAAGTTGATCGAACTGTTCCCGGAGCGCGATTGCAGCCCCGCGCTGGCCGACGAATTCAACCGCGTGATGGGGATGCGCTATGAGTCGGTGCGCGACTTCATCGTGCTGCACTACAAGCTGACCAGGCGCGACGACTCGGACTTCTGGCGCTACTGCGCCGCCATGGCGATTCCCGACACGCTGCGCCACCAGATCGAACTGTTCCGCGAAACCGGCCGCGTGGCCATTCTTGATCGCGACGGCTTCGCCGAGCCGTCGTTCGTGGCGATGATGATGGGCCTGGGCGCGGTGCCGAAACGCCATGATCCGCTGGCGCAGCGCGTCGACGTGCGGGTGGTGCATGGCCATTTTGCCGAACTGCGCGAGCTGATCGCGCAGGCGGTGGCGCGCATGCCCGATCACGGCGCCTATGTCGCCGCCCAGGCGGCGGCCGCGCGCGGCGCCAGCCGGGCGGCCGCCTGACTATCGATGGAAGGAGCAAGCAGCAGTATCAACCGTGGTAGGCAATACAAAAACACCTAGAGAGGGGAGAGACAAATTGAGCAAGTTACAAAAAACTGCGATCGCCGCGGCGGTTGCGCAGGTGGTCGTGCTGCACGCCATGCCGGCATGGGCGCAAACGGCCGACGCCGATCTGGCCAAGGGGCCGGTGGTGGTGGTCAGCGGCCAGCGCGCGGCGCTGCAATCGGCGCAAAAGCTGAAGCAGGATGCCGACGAGGTGGTCGATTCCATCGTCGCCGAGGATATCGGCAAGCTGCCCGACCGCTCGGTCACCGAGGTGCTGCAACGCATCGCCGGCGTGACCATCGACCGCAATATGGCGGGTGACCCGAACCGCCAGTCGGTCGAGGGCTCCGGCGTGTCGGTGCGCGGCCTGACTTATGTGCGTTCGGAAATCAACGGCCGCGACGCGTTCTCGGCCGGCGGCGGCCGCTCGCTCGGCTTCGCCGACGTGGCGCCGGAATTGATGTCCGGCGTCGACGTCTACAAGAATCCGTCGGCCGAGCAGGTCGAGGGCGCTGTCGCCGGCCTGGTCAACCTGCGCACCGCGATGCCGTTCGACTACAAGGGCTTCAAGGGCACGCTCGGCGCGTCGGAATCGTATTCCACGCTGCGCAAGGGCAAGCCATCGCCGACCGCCACCGTCCTGTTGTCGAACCGCTGGAACACCGGCATCGGCGAGATCGGCGCGCTGATCGACTTCGCCCACGCGAAAAGCCCGAGCCGTTCGGACGGCGTCGGTGTCGATCCGTATTTCCCGCACGTCAATTCCACCGACCCGGCGCTGTACGACCGTGCCAAGACGCAATGGATACCGCTGGGCGTCGGCTACCGTTCGCAGGACTTCGACCGCACCCGCCGCGGCGACTACGGCGCGCTGCAATGGCGCCCGAACAAGGACCTGACGGCCGCGCTGACCTACTTCAAGACCAAGTACAAGGAAGACCTCGACGAGCACGTGGTGGCCTCGTCGGAAGACAAGTGGTATCAGCAGGTGGCCAGCGCCGACTCGGTATTCGACAGCAACGGCGCGTTCCAGAGCGGCACCATTTCGAATCCGACCTACAAGGGGTCGCCGTTCAATAGCTCGCAGCGCATCAACACGCGTGAATCGAGCACCCGCGACCTGTCGCTGAACGTGCAATGGCGGGTGTCGCCGTCGGTGACCTGGACTAACGACTTCCAGCACGTGCGCTCGACCACGGCCGGCTTCGACGCCGACGTCTCGACCGGCTTCATCCTGCCGAACCAGACCATGGACATGACCGGCAAGGTGCCGCAGATCACGCTCGGCTCGGCGGCCTACATGGCCAATCCGGACAACTATTACTGGGCCTATACGCAGGAAGCGCTGGACCGCGCCAAGGCCACGCAGAAAGCCTGGAAATCCGACGTCAAGTACAGCTTCGACGATCCGGTGCTGCGCGACGTCCGCTTCGGCGTGCGCATGGCCGACCGCGAGGGCGAGAATCACAAGGCGCAGAAGTTCTACAACTGGCAGGCCATCACCTTCCCGTGGATGGAAGGCTGGAAGATCAGGGAAGTGGCCCGCCTGAGCGATCCGCGTTTCGCCGGTGGCTCGTCGCTGCAAACCATCGACAACTTCTTCGACGGCAAGTACAACCTGCCGGCGATGCTGTTCCCGACCGAGGCCACCGTGCGCGGCTTCCCGGATGAATGGAGCAAGATCCACGCCTATCAAAATGTCCTGTGCGCTGAAATGGGCTCGACCTGCGACCAGTGGAAGGCGGCCACTTTCGACGATCCGGCCGCCATCAACACGCAGACCGAGAAAACCCGCGCCGCCTACACGCAGCTGCGCTTCGGCTGGGACGACCTGAAGTATCCGATCGACGGCAACATCGGCCTGCGCTACGTGCGCACGCGCAGCGCCGGCAGCGGCTACGTCGCGTTCACGCCGCCGTCGACGCCGGACATTCCGGCCGGCGCGCCGGTGACCGGCCAGGACAAGCTGATCAACATTGCCAAGTTCGCGCAAGCGGAGTCGTACAAGAATTCCTACGACAACTGGCTGCCGAGCCTGAACCTGCGCCTGAAGTACGACGACAAGCTGCAGTTCCGCTTCGCCGTGGCCAAGGCAATGGCGCGCCCGGACTTCAACCAGCTCCAGGTACAGACCACGCTGACCGCCCAGCACTTGCAGACCACCACCAAGGACGCGGCCGGCAACGTGACGGCCGTGCGCTTCGACGGCACCACGCTGACCGGCAACAGCGACGGCAACCCGATGCTCAAGCCGACCACCTCGACCAACGTCGACCTGACCGCCGAGTGGTACTTCGCCAAGGCCGGCTCGCTGACCTTCTCGTTGTTCAACAAGGACCTCAAGGACATCGTCATCACCCAAAACCGCAACTACAAGGCGACCGATGTCAGCGGCAAGGAACAGAATTTCGTGGTCACCGGTCCGGTCAACGGCGCCAAGGGTTTCGCCCGCGGCTTCGAGATCGCCCACCAGCAGTACTACGATTTCGTGCCGGACTGGCTGCGCGGCATTGGCACCCAGGCCAGCTGGACCTACGTGAAGAGCGAGCGCACGCTGAACCAGCCGGTATTTGAGGCCTGGTGCTCGGGCAACGACGCCTCGTCCAACTTCAACCTGAACATCAACGGCTGCGACACCGACGCGCGCGCGTTCGGCAAGACGCCGTTGCAGGGACTGTCGCGCAACACGGTCAACTTCGCCATCATGTACGAGCAGCACGGCCTGTCGCTGCGCCTGGCCTACAACTGGCGCTCGCGTTACCTGCTGGGCGTCAACCAGTGGGGCAGCCGCGGCAACAATGGCCTGAACACCAATCCGGATTCCGGCGCCGGCCGCTTCCTGATTCCGACGCCGAACAACGACCAGGCCTTCGGCCTGCCGCTGTACCAGGCCTCGTACGGCCAGGTGGACGCGTCGATCTTCTATGACTTCACGGACAAGTTCCGGGTCGGCATCGAGGGCACCAACCTGACCAACTCGTACACGCGCCAGATCATGGAACAGCACGCGGGCAACTTCACCCGCCAGGTGTTCATGAGCGGTCCGCGTTACACGGTGCTGGCGCAGTACTCGTTCTAAGTTTAGTGGTGGCTGCGGAGGTGCAGGTCGAACTTCCAGGTCACCAGCCGTAGAATCGCGATGAACGCGGCGCTGATCCACAGCGCCGCGTCGTCGGAAACGGTGTCGATGTATTGCAGGCCGATGAACAGCCAGGTGCCGAAGAAGGCGCAGATGGCGTAGGGCTTGCCGTCACGCAGCACCATCGGCACTTCGTTGCAGACGATGTCGCGCAGCACGCCGCCGAAAATCCCGGTAATCACTCCCATCATCGAGGCGATGAACAGCGGCATGTGGGCCGCCTGCGCCTGCGCCACGCCGGCCACGGCAAACAGCCCGAGGCCGATGGCGTCGGCCACCACGATCACCCGTTCCGAAATAATCTGCCGCACCGTTTTCATCAGCGGCGTCGCCACCAGCGTCAGCACGAAGATCAGGATCACGTACTCCTGGTGCATGACCCAGAACAGCGGCCGCTTGTCGAGCAGGATGTCGCGCAGCGTGCCGCCGCCGAACGCGGCGATGAAGGCCACCGTGAACACGCCGACGATGTCCATGCGCTTGCGGCGCGCCTCGACGAAGCCTGACAGCGCCCCGACCAGGATTGCCATGATTTCGATGATGGTAATCAGTGAGACGTGGACCGGGACGTGCTTCATCTAAGCGTATGGGCAAGGTTGCAATGTTCGTAGGTTAACATGGCCGCCCGGTATGCGGTGGAATTGTTGCGTTATATTAAGGTGGCGCGCGGCGCTGGCGGTTTGCGCCGCCCGGCCGCGCGCTTGCGGCGGAAATGGTAGAGTATGTGGCGCCTGCCGCAGGCCAGGCGCGCTCAACATTAAAGGAACCGCATGACCGCATTGTTTACACCCTTCACGCTCAAAGGCGTGACCCTGCGCAACCGCATCGCCGTGCCGCCGATGTGCCAGTACAGCGCCACCGACGGCCTGGCCAACGACTGGCACCAGGCCCACTACGCCAGCATCGCCCGTGGCGGTCCCGGCCTGGTGATCGTCGAGGCCACCGCCGTGGCCCCGGACGGCCGTATCACCCCGGGCTGCCTGGGTTTGTGGAATCAGGAGCAGGCCGCCGGCCTGCAACGCGTGGCCGCCGCCATCAAGTCCGCCGGCGCCGTGCCGGGCATCCAGATCGCCCACGCCGGCCGCAAGGCCAGCGCCAACAAGCCATGGGAGGGCGACGACCACATCCCGACCGGCGCGTCGGGCGGCTGGGACACCATCGCGCCGTCGGCCGTGGCCTTCGGCAACAACCTGCCGGAAGTGCCGCAGGCGATGAGCAAGGACGATATCGCCCGCGTGACGCAGAACTTCGTCGACGCCGCGATCCGCGCGCGCGACGCCGGCTTCGAGTGGCTGGAACTGCACTTCGCGCACGGCTACCTGGCGCAGAGCTTCTTCTCGGTGGCCGCCAACCAGCGCGGCGACGAGTACGGCGGCAGCCTGCAAGGGCGCAGCCGCTTCATCCTGGAGACGCTGGCGGCGGTGCGCGCCGTGTGGCCGGCGCACCTGCCGCTGACGGCGCGCTTCGGCGTGATCGAATTCGACGGCCGCGACGAGGAAACCTTGAAAGAGGCCATCACGCTGACCAAGGCCATGCGCGAGGGCGGGCTGGATATGCTGAACGTCAGCGTCGGCTTCTCGACGCCGGACGCCAATGTGCCGTGGGGTTCGGCCTTCCTGGCGCCGATCGCCGCGCGCGTGCGCAAGGAAGCCGGGCTGCCGGTGGCGTCGTCGTGGGGCATCGATGATCCGGCGGTGGCCAACCGCGTGGTGGAAGATGGGCAGATGGACCTGGTGATGATCGGCCGCGCTTTCCTGGCCAATCCGCATTACGCCTATCACGCGGCGCTGGCGCTAAAGCAGGAACGGCCGTCGTGGGTGTTGCCGGCGCCTTACGCGCACTGGCTGGAGCGCTACCAGCGCGCTTAATAACGCTGCGGCTGGAGGGCGGCGCGCAGCAGCACGATCAGTGCGCCTTCGCCGCCTTCATTGCTGCGCGCCTGGCAGAAGGCGACCACGCCTTTTTGCACCAGCCAGCTGTGCACCATCGATTTCAGCACCGGCTCCTGGCCGCGCGAACCAAAGCCGCGGCCATGGATCACGCACACGCAGCGATGGTTGCGCTGGCCGGCGCGCGTGAGGAAGGCGCCCAGCGCATCGCGCGCCTGGTCGCGGTTCATGCCGTGCAGGTCGAGCTCGTCCTGCACCTGCCAGTGGCCCTTGCGCAGCTTCTTCATGACATCCGGGCCGACGCCGGGCGCCGAGTAATTGAGCGCCGGATCGTCTTCCAGGTAATGATCGACTTCGAACAGGTCCGACAGCGATTCGCGCAGCACCGCCGCGTCGTCTTCCGCCTGGGTCAGCTTGCGGGCCGGCGCGGCTGGGACGGCGACGCCTTCGGCACGCTCGGCGGCACATAGCGGTCCGAGGCCGGCATGCGCTGGACGCCGCCCAGCGCCGACTGGAACAGATTGGCTTCCACCACCTGTTTCTTTTCCTGTTTGATGCGCTGCGCTTCGGCGGCGGCGCGCGTCTCAGCCTGCTCCTTGAGCTGCTTGCTCAACGATTTCAGGTCTGCGAAGTCTTTCATCGCGCTTACTCCTGCGCTTCCAGGTAGCGCTGCGCGTCCAGCGCGGCCATGCAGCCGGTGCCGGCGCTGGTGATGGCCTGGCGGTAGATATGGTCCTGCACGTCGCCGGCGGCGAACACGCCCGGCACGCTGGTGGCGGTGGCCATGCCTTCGGTGCCGGTCCGGGTCTTGATGTAGCCGTTGTGCATGTCCAGCTGGCCTTCGAAGATGCCGGTGTTCGGCTTGTGGCCGATGGCGATGAACAGGCCGTGCACGGTCACATCGCTGATGGCGCCGCTCTCGGTCGACTGGATCTTAACGCCGGTCACGCCGCCATCGTCGCCGACCACCTCGTGCAGCGTGTGGTTGTACTTGATCTCGATCTTGCCTTCGGCGACCTTGGCGTTCAGGCGGTCGATCAGGATCGCCTCGGCGCGGAACTTGTCGCGGCGGTGGATCAGCGTCACCTTGGTGGCGATGTTCGACAGGTACAGCGCTTCCTCGACGGCGGTGTTGCCGCCGCCGACCACGGCGACCTGCTGGCCGCGGTAGAAGAAGCCGTCGCAGGTGGCACAGGCCGACACGCCCTTGCCCATGAACGCCTGTTCCGAAGGCAGGCCCAGGTACTGCGCCGAGGCGCCGGTGGCGATGATCAGCGTGTCGCAGGTGTATTCATGGCTGTCGCCGATCAAACGGATCGGCTTTTCCTGCAACTTGACGGTATGGATGTGGTCAAACACGATGTCGGTGTTGAAGCGCTCGGCGTGCTGCAGGAAGCGTTGCATCAGGTCCGGGCCTTGCACGCCCAGCGGGTCGGCCGGCCAGTTCTCCACGTCGGTGGTGGTCATCAGCTGGCCGCCTTGCTCGACGCCGGTCACCAGCATCGGCTTCAGGTTGGCGCGGGCCGCGTAAATGGCTGCGCTGTAGCCGGCAGGGCCGGAGCCGAGAATCAGTACGCGGGCGTGTTTTGGAGTGGTCATGGCAGGCTTCTTCTAAATAATGTTGGATTAATCCGAATGTGGGGGCGCAAGCAGGGGCGGCAAGGGGATGCCGCTATTGCAATTGCGCAAGCAATACAAGATTATAGAGCAAGCAGGGAATCAGGACGAATCGTGGGGGCGGTTGTTGCCCTTATGCCTTAGAATACCGCCATGGGAAAATTTCCTGACCGCCAACATTGCAACGCCAAGATCATCTATGAGCAGTAAAAAGTCCAGGAACGCACGCCGCGCGCAGCCGCCGGCAGCGCTTCGTCCTCCGGTTACACCCGCACGCCGACCGAGCGCCAGCCCCTGCCGAACCGGCTGGTGCGGCTGCTGTCCGAGGCGCGCTGGCTGGCGCTGGCCGTGCTGGGCGTGTATTTCGTCCTGATCCTGGCCACCTACAGCAAGACCGATCCGGGCTGGTCGCACGAGACGCTGGTGCCGAAGGTGGCCAATATGGGCGGCCGCACCGGCGCCTGGCTGTCGGACTTGCTGCTGTACATTTTCGGCATTTCCGCCTGGTGGTGGGCGTTCTGCCTGCTGCGGCTGGTGTGGAAGGGCTATCGCGGGCTGACCCACAAATACGTGCTGTCGAAGGAGCCGGAGCCGGAACACGCGCAGGAGCCGCTGATACGCGGCATCGGTTTCGTGCTGCTGTTCATCGGCAGCGTCGGGCTGGAATACCTGCGCCTGCGCACGCTCACCAGCCATGCCGAGTTGCCGCGCAGCGCGGGCGGCGTGCTGGGCGAGCTGATCGGGCACTCGGCCCATGTGGCGTTCGGCTTCACCGGCGCCACCTTGCTGCTGTTGCTGCTGTTCGGCCTGGGCTTCAGCCTGTTCTTCCAGGTGTCGTGGCTGGCGGTGGCCGAGCGCATCGGCGCCGCCGTCGAGAGCGCGATCGACTGGTTCATCCAGCGCTACCAGTACCGCGAGGACCGCCGCCAGGGCGAGGTCGCGGCGGTCAAGCGCGAGGAAGTGGTGGTGCAAGAGCGCGCCAAGCACGTGGAGAAGCATCCGGTGGCGGCGCCGGCCATCAAGGTCGAGCCGCAGATCACCACCGTGGTCAAGTCCGAGCGTGTCGAGAAGGAGCGCCAGGCCAGCCTGTTCAGCGACCTGCCGCGCGCCGCCGGCGACGACGCCTTGCCGGCGCTGTCGCTGCTGGACGAGGCGCCGGAAACCCAGGAAACGCTGTCGATCGAGACGCTGGAATTCACCAGCCGCCTGATCGAGAAGAAGCTGTCGGACTTCGGCGTCGAGGCCAAGGTGGTGGCGGCCTATCCGGGGCCGGTGGTGACGCGCTATGAAATCGAGCCGGCCACCGGCGTCAAGGGCAGCCAGATCGTCAACCTGGCGCGCGACCTGGCGCGCTCGCTGTCGCTGACCTCGATCCGCGTGGTCGAAACCATTCCGGGCAAGAATTACATGGCGCTGGAGCTGCCGAATCCGAAGCGCCAGATCGTGCGCCTGACCGAGATCGTCGGCTCCAAGGTCTACAACGACAATCCGTCGCCGCTGACGGTGGCGCTGGGCAAGGATATCGCCGGCAAGCCGGTGGTGGCCGACCTGGCCAAGATGCCGCACTTGCTGGTGGCCGGCACCACCGGTTCCGGCAAGTCGGTGGGCATCAACGCCACCATCCTGTCGCTGCTGTACAAGTCCGATCCGCGCGATGTGCGCATGATCCTGATCGACCCGAAGATGCTGGAGATGTCGGTGTATGAAGGCATCCCGCACCTGCTGGCGCCGGTCGTGACCGATATGCGCCAGGCCGGCCACGCGCTGAACTGGGCGGTCAACGAGATGGAGCGCCGCTACAAGCTGATGTCCAAGCTGGGCGTGCGCAACCTGGCCGGCTACAACGCCAAGATCGCCGAGGCCAAGAAGAAAGAGGAGCACATCCCGAATCCGTTCAGCCTGACGCCGGATTCGCCGGAGCCGCTGGAAAAGCTGCCGACCATCGTCATCATCATCGACGAGCTGGCCGACCTGATGATGGTGGTCGGCAAGAAGGTCGAGGAGCTGATCGCCCGTATCGCGCAGAAGGCGCGCGCGGCCGGCCTGCACTTGATTCTGGCGACGCAGCGCCCATCTGTGGACGTGATTACCGGCCTGATCAAGGCGAACATTCCGACCCGGATCGCCTTCCAGGTGTCGTCGAAGATCGACTCGCGCACGATTCTGGACCAGATGGGCGCGGAAACGCTGCTGGGCATGGGCGACATGCTGTACATGCCGCCGGGCACCGGCCTGCCGGTGCGCGTGCACGGCGCGTTTGTGTCGGATGACGAGGTGCACCGCGTGGTGGCGCACCTGAAGACCACGGGCGAGCCGGACTATATCGACGGCATCCTCGAAGGCGGCACGCTCGAAGGCGAGGGCGGCGGCGCGGAGGGCGCGGCGGCCGGCGAGGGCGGCGGCGAGGCCGATCCGATGTACGATCAGGCGGTGCAGGTGGTGCTGAAGAACCGCCGGGCGTCGATCTCGCTGGTGCAGCGCCACCTGCGCATCGGCTACAACCGCGCGGCGCGCCTGCTGGAGCAAATGGAAAACAGTGGCGTGGTCTCGGCCATGCAATCGAACGGCAACCGCGACATCCTGGTCCCGGCTGCCAGTGCAGAATAAAAGGAAGAATATGAATACCACCCCGTCATTCCCGCGCAGCCGGGAATCTATACCCGGCATGGATTCCCGCCTGCGCGGGAATGGCGTGCTAGCGCCTGTTCTGCGCCTGCGCGGCGGTCCGCGGCCGCGAAATGACGTGTCCACGCGTGTTTCCCACGTGGGCGGGAACGGCATGCTGAAGCGTGTGCTTGCGCTCGCCGCCGGCCTGATGCTGGCGGGTTTCGCCCACGCCGGCGCGCTGGATCAGTTCAAGTCCTTCGTATCGTCCACCAAGGCGGCCAAGGGCGAGTTCGTGCAGACGCAGGTGAAAAACACCAACGGCGAGGCGCCGAAGGCGGGCAAGAATTCCAGCGGCAGCTTCGTGTTCGCCCGTCCGGGCAAATTCATCTGGACCTACGCGAAACCGTACGACCAGGTGTTGCAGGCGGACGGCGAGCAGCTGTTCATCTACGACAAGGACCTGAACCAGGTGACGGTGAGGAAGCTGGGCGACGCGCTCGGTTCGTCGCCGGCCGCCATCCTGTTCGGCAGCAACGACCTGGAAAAGAACTTCACGCTGTCCGAGGGCGGCACGCGCGATGGCCTGGAATGGCTGAAGGCCGTGCCGAAGGCCAAGGACACCAGTTTCGAGCAGATCGCCATCGGCCTGAAGGACGGCTTGCCGGCGGCGATGGAGCTGAAGGATTCCTTTGGCCAGACTTCGGTGCTGAAGTTCAGCAAGATCGAAAAAATCCGGCGCTGGGCGCGAACAGTTTTAAATTCGTCATGCCGAAGGGCGCGGACGTGTTCAATAATTGACTCCCTGAGCCACTCACCCCTCCACGTCATTCCCGCCTGCGCGGGAATGACGGCATTCCCACTATGGCAGATTTATTTTCCACCGAACCACGTCAGCCGCTTGCAGAAGCCTTGCGCCCCAAGACGCTCGACGAAGTCATCGGCCAGCGTCACCTGCTGGGGCCGGGCAAGCCGCTGCGCCTGGCGTTTGAATCGGGCCAGCCGCACTCGATGATCCTGTGGGGGCCGCCCGGCGTTGGCAAGACCACGCTGGCGCGCCTGACCGCGCAGGCCTACGACTGCGAATTCATTGCCCTGTCGGCGGTGTTCTCCGGCGTCAAGGATATCCGCGCCGCGATGGAGCAGGCGCAGCACAATCTGGACATGGGCAAGCACACCATCCTGTTTGTCGACGAGATCCACCGCTTCAACAAATCGCAGCAGGACGCCTTGCTGCCGTACGCCGAGTCCGGCCTGGTAACGCTGATCGGCGCCACCACCGAGAACCCGTCGTTCGAAGTCAACTCGGCGCTGCTGTCGCGCTCGCAGGTCTATGTGCTGAAGTCCTTCGACGAAAACGAGCTGCGGCAAATGGTCGACCGCGCCCGCGACAAAGTGCTGACGCAACTGGAATTCGAAGACGCCGCCATCGATACGCTGATCGGCTACGCCGACGGCGACGGCCGCCGCCTGCTGAATCTGCTGGAAGTGACCGGCACCGCCGCCAACGCCGCCAAGACCAACAAGATCAACGCCGAGTTCATCCAGAACGCGCTGACCCTGAACGCGCGCCGCTTCGACAAGGGCGGCGACAATTTCTACGACCAGATCTCGGCGCTGCACAAATCGGTGCGCGGCTCGAATCCGGACGCCGCGCTGTACTGGCTGTGCCGCATGCTCGACGGCGGCGCCGACGCCCGCTACCTGTCGCGCCGCATCGTGCGCATGGCGTGGGAAGACATCGGCCTGGCCGATCCGCGCGCGATGCAGATCGCCAACGACGCCGCCACCACCTACGAGCGCCTCGGCTCGCCGGAGGGGAGCTGGCGCTGGGACAGGCGGTGGTCTACCTGGCGATCGCCGCCAAGAGCAACGCCGGCTACAACGCCTTCAATGAAGCGATGGCCTTCGTGCGCAAGGACAAATCGCGCGAAGTGCCGGTACACCTGCGCAACGCGCCGACCAAGCTGATGAAGGAACTGGGCTACGGCCACGACTACCGCTATGCTCACGACGAGCCGCACGCCTACGCGGCCGGCGAGACTTACTTTCCCGACGACATGCGTGAGCCGGGCTGGTACCAGCCTGTACCGCGCGGCCTGGAAAGCAAGATCGCCGACAAGCTGGCCTTCCTGCGCCAGCTCGACGAGGACGCCGGCAAGCGCTAGCGCTTGATGCGCTTCGGTGCATGGCGCCGGTGGGCGGCCTATTTGGCTACCGCATTCAGCGCTGCCATGAGGGCAGTCTTGTTGGAAATCTGTAGCTTGTCGTAGACCTTGTGTAGCTGATTGCGCACCGTCGCCGGCGACAACCGCAGTTGCGCCGCCACCTCCTTGTAGCTGGCGCCGGCGGCGGCCAGTTCGGCGATCGCCAGTTCGGCCGGGGTCAGCAAGGCGCGGTGCGTCAGCGCTTCCAACATGATGTGCAAATGTTTTCCCTGCGGCCGGATACGCGCCGTCAGTGTGCGGCCGGTGTAACAGCCGCTGCTGCCGTCGCGCAGTTCGCGGAAGAAAGTCGGCGGCAGCACCGGCGGATTCCACGCCGGCCACTCTGCTTGCAGCATGTGGTTGGCGTCGTCATCAGAAAATTGCAGGCAGCCCTGGCCATCGCTGACCAGCAACAGTGCGCCGCCGTCACGCCGGCCGCCATGCAGGCGGTCGTTGATCTGGCGCGCCTGGAACAGGTGCGGCAGCAGCAGGTCGGCCAGCGCCACGTCGACCTCGGTATAACTGCGCTTGCGGCTGGCGCGCCACAGCGCCACCAGCCCGATGCCGTGGGACAGCGGCGTGGCCGGAATGTAGACCATGCTTTGTGCCACATCGTATTTCCGGATGTACGCGATCAGGTCCGGGTGTTTGCGTTTGTCGATCGAGGCGAAGTCGAAGCTGGTGCTGCGGCCGCGGCGGCGGAAGGCGTGAGCCAGGGCCGGATCGGGGCTGGTCAGGCCGGCACGGTCGTGCAGCTTTTCCAGTGGCTGGCGATGCGCGTACATCGACTGCAGGCGCATTTCGCCATCGGCTGAGAACCGCGCGCGGACTGCGGCGCCGGAGTCGAACGGCAGCAGGCGGCTAATGATGTGCATCGATTCTTCGATGAATTCGCCCGGCGCGCACTCTTGTGCACGGCCGTATAGTTCGAGCAGGGTGCGGGGATAGTCTTGCATGGCGGATGTTTGCGTTATGCGGTCACGATGGTCGCCAAGGTTGCCGACAGCTGGGTTTTGTTGTCCACGCCCATCTTGCTATAGACGCTGTGCAGCTGGTTGCGCACGGTGGCGGGCGAATTACCCAACGCGCGGGCGATTTCCTTGTACGTCATGCCGTCTGCCGCCAGCCGGGCGACGCTCCATTCGGCGTCCGTCAGTCGTATCCGTGGCCGGGGCGCGATCTGCAAGTGCAGCGCCTGTCCCAACAGTTCTGCCTTCACCAGGACGTGGGCGCCGGCATACTGCCTTTGCTCGCTGGAAGCCAGTTGCTGGAGCAGTTCGCCCGGCAGGAATGGCGGGATCCACTCCGGCCATTCGCGTTGCAGCAGGGCGATGGCGTCCGGCGGCGAGAAGTACATGCAGCCCATCAGATTGGCCAGCGCCGACACCGTTGCCGTTGGCGATGCTTCGAGGCCGGCAAACAGGCGCAGGTTGATCAGATTGGCCTGGAACAGGTGCGGCAGCAGCAGGTCGCTCAGCGCGCGCTCGCGTTCGGTGTAATCGTATTCGGGCCGTGCGCGCCACAGGGACAGCACATCGACATTGTCGGGCATGCTTTTGTGTGCCTTGGGAATATGGATCAGGGTATGGGCGATCTCGTAGCGCCGGCAATAATCCATGAAGTCGGCCTGCGCGCCAAAAGTGTCGTGGCTGCCACGCACGAGCGAGGCGCCGCGCTGCCGCATAGCCTCGTCCAGCACATGGTCTGGCGTCTCCAGTTCGCCCCAGGCCATTAGCTGCTCCGGCGGCTGGTTGGACAGGTGCATGCTGTGCACGGCGATTTGCCGGCCGGGGCTGACATCCATGTTCAGCAACACCGCCGAATCGAAATACACGGCTTGCTTCAACTGCGCCAGTGCGTGATCGCCGAATTCAGCGGGCGTGCACTCCTGCGCGGCCTCGTATAGCCGGAAAATGAGAGCGTTATAAGTGTCCAAATGAAATTAGTTGCTTTTTTGGTAGCTCATGGTAAGGACGGCAATGGCATTTGTCCATAGGGAGGCACCAAAAATGTTGTCATTGGTGGCATGATGATACTGTGCCCAAAAAACGCATCGGAGAAGGAATGAGCAAGCAGTTAGTGGTCGATGGTATTGAAATACACGTGGAGGGGGAGGGGACGGAGACAATTGTGATGCTGCACGGCTGGCCCGACACCTATCGGGTCTGGGATGCCCAGGTGGCCGAGTTGCGCCACCGTTATCGCTGCGTGCGCTTCACCTTGCCGGGCTTCGACATCCGCAAGCCGCGCCGCTCGTATTCGCTGGACGCGACCATGCGCGTGCTGCTGCACATCGTCAATAGCGTCAGCCAGAAGCAGGCGGTGATCCTGATGCTGCACGACTGGGGCTGCGTGTTCGGGTATGAGTTCTACATGCGCAACAAGGCGCTGGTGTCGGCCATCATTGGCGTCGATATCGGCGACGCGCAATCGCGCGCCACCAACCGTTCGCGTTCCATCGGTCAGAAGATGATGGTGCGCGGCTACCAGGGCACGCTGGCGCTGGCCTGGGCCATCGGCGGTCCGCTGGGTACGGCGCTGACGCGCGGCATGGCGCGGCTGCTGGGCGCGCCGTCGCCGCGTGAATACATCAGCTCGGGAATGAATTTCCCTTATTACATCCTGGGCGGCGGCTCGGCAGGTTCCTACAGTTCGCTGGTGCCCTTTGTGCCCAAGGTGCCGATGCTGTTCATTTACGGCATCCGCAAGCCGTTCATGTTCCACTCGCCGCAATGGACGGAGAACCTGGCGGCCAAGCCTGGATGCAAGGTGGTGGCGATGGAAACCGACCACTGGCCGATGGTGCGCCAGCCGGAGCGCTTCAACGATATCGTCATCGGCTGGCTGGAGAAGCCAGCCGGGACGGCCGAAGCTGAGGAAGAGGACGCCGCTTAGAGGCAGGCGTCCGGCCTGGCTTAGCGCAGGCGGATCGGCTTCTGGTACGGCGCGAACGGCGGCGGCGGCAGCTGCACGTCGGCGTAGGCCTGGCGGAAGCACTCGGCTTTCTTGCCTTCGACGTCAGTAGTGGTGCGCGTCACCTTGCCGGCGGCGTCCAGCGTCAGGATGATGACCACCGGATACTTGTTGATGTCGTGGCAGTTGCCGCGTTCATCGAGCTTCTTGGCGTTGTTGAAGTTCAGCGAGACTTCCTCGTACTTGGTGGCCTTGTCGTTCGGGAACTGGGCGTTGAACTTGTTCATCTCGGTGGCGAAGTTCGGGTTGGCCGGCGGTGGCGGCTCATTGTTCCACGAGCCGCCGGTGGAGGCGCAACCGGCCGCGATCAGCATGACGGCGCTGGCCGCCGCAGTTTTCAGGATATTGGTTTTCATGTCTTCTCCTTGGTATGTACTCTTGAATACATAGTACAAATATCAAGCATCTCGTGGCGCACGATTAGTTGCGTAGGAGAAATCCTACAGCGCCGCATACCCGCCCGTCGTTCCCGCGCAGGCGGGAACCCATGCCGAGCAAGCGTTCCACGGACCGCCGCCGCGACTCGTCCCGCTACGCGGGAATGACGGCGCGGGACGCCGGAAAACTGCATTTCAGGCGTGATTTTCAGCGCTTCGTCGCATGCCCCACGCGCTGCCGGGCGCCTTTGGATACAGTACAACCATACCGCAGCACTTACTGAAAACCACCGCAAGGAGCGCATCATGAACATCGCCAAACACATGGAAGTCATCTTCGCCGCTGCCGCTGTCGTTGCCGGCGCCACCAGCTTCGCCACCGCCGCCGACGGCCGCGTCGACGTCTACCTGCCGGCCGACAAAGCCGTGGTGCTGGCCAAGGCCGACCTCGACATGCCGAGCGTGACCGTGACCGCCAAACGCCTGAGCGCGGCTGAAAAAGCCGCGTTGTAACGGCGGCAGCCGGCGGGCTGCGCAAAACTCGCTAGCAAGTGGCGTCGGCTTGGTACAATGGACGTTTTCGATACAACAACGGCTTTGTTCCCATGATTGACATCCAACTTCTCCGTAAAGATATAGCCAACGTCGCCGCGCGCCTGGCCACCCGCAAGTTCCAGCTCGATGTGGAAGCGTTCAACGCTCTCGAATCGGAACGCAAAGCGATCCAGACGCGCACCGAGGAACTGCAGGGCAAGCGCAATTCGCAGTCCAAGCTGATCGGCATGATGAAGGGCAAGGGCGAAGACACCACCGCGCTGATGGCGGAAGTGGCCGGCCTGGGGGATGAGCTGAAAGCCAACGAAGCCAGGCTGGGCGAGCTGCAGGCCAAGCTGTCGGACTTCCTGCAAACGATACCGAACCTGCCGCACGAGTCGGTCCCGGTCGGCAACGACGAAAGCGGCAACGTCGAAGTACGCAAGGTCGGCACGCCGCGCAGCTTCGACTTTGAAGTGAAGGACCACGTCGACGTCGGCGCCCCGCTGGGCCTGGACTTCGACACCGCGACCAAGCTGACCGGCTCGCGCTTCTCGGTAATGAAAGGCGGCATCGCCCGTCTGCACCGCGCGCTGGCGCAGTTCATGCTGAACACCCACACCGACGAGCACGGCTACACCGAGTGCTACACGCCGTACATGGTCAACGCCGATTCGCTGCGCGGCACCGGCCAGCTGCCGAAATTCGAGGCCGACCTGTTCTCGGTGAAGAAGGGCGGCGCTGAAGGCGAGGGCGAAAACTTCTACCTGATCCCGACCTCGGAAGTGTCGCTGACCAACATCGTGCGCGACGACATCCTGGCTGCCGAAGCGCTGCCGCTGAAGATGACCGCGCACACCCCATGCTTCCGTTCGGAGGCGGGCAGCTACGGCCGGGACACGCGCGGCATGATCCGCCAGCACCAGTTCGACAAGGTCGAGATGGTGCAGGTGGTGCATCCGGACCACTCGTACGCCGCGCTCGACGAAATGGTCGGCCACGCTGAAACCATTCTGCAGCGCCTGGGCCTGCCGTACCGCGTGCTGTCGCTGTGCACCGGCGACATGGGCTTCGGCGCCACCAAGACCTACGACCTGGAAGTGTGGCTGCCGGCGCAGAACACCTACCGCGAGATTTCGTCGCTGTCGAACTGCGAAGCATTCCAGGCGCGCCGCATGCAGGCGCGCTTCCGCAACGGCCAGGGCAAGCCGGAACTGCTGCACACGCTGAACGGCTCGGGCCTGGCCGTCGGCCGGACGCTGGTGGCCGTGCTGGAGAACTATCAGCAGGCCGACGGCTCGGTGGAGATCCCTGAAGTGCTGCGTCCGTACATGGGCGGACAAACTTCGTTGAAACCGTAAAAATTGCCCTTCCATTTTCTCAGGCACCTGCTATAATCTTGCCTTCTCGCAGCAGCAGGTGGGAAAACGGAGAGGTGGCAGAGTGGTCGAATGTACTTGACTCGAAATCAAGCGTAGGGGCGACCCTACCGTGGGTTCGAATCCCACCCTCTCCGCCATTTGTTTGGATGTGAGAAAAAGTAGTAAATGCGTCACCAGGAGAGGTGGCAGAGTGGTCGAATGTACTTGACTCGAAATCAAGCGTAGGGGCGACCCTACCGTGGGTTCGAATCCCACCCTCTCCGCCAATATTCAGTAAAAAAGCTCCCTTCGGGGAGCTTTTTTATTTTCCGCGCTCGTTTTCTTTTCCGCAAAAAACCTCCATCGCGTCACCGCCTCACAGCCCTGATTTGTAATGCTTTGTAACGAAAAGTATCTCGCATGAAAGTGGTTGATGCTTGCCATTTCACAAATTGCCAGTGTTTTTTATTCGGTACTCTCCCCAAACCACTGAATTCCATATCAACTTAATAAGTTCGCAAGCGCTGTTTTGTGCACCATGGCGGTGCGGTTTTCGTGCTGCGTGTCAACTTTAAATTGCAGCGGCCAGCAGCGCCTCATCTGACGTAACGCCCTTAGCTAAAGCGGATTCCCGCGCCGGAAACCGTGAGACTTGGCAGCTTTAGGTTAATTTACGTAAAAGCGAACAGTCTTCGTCTTTACAGGCTTTGCACCAATTTTGTGCGCTGCGGCACGATTTCCATCGTTCTCCTTGCCTAAACCAAATAACTGATGGGGAAAAGAGGAATTGTGTAAATTAACGTGGTGTTTACGCATCTCTGTCTTTGTCACGAAATTGACACCATTTATCACACTATGTTTTTATGTCATGGTTTCGTCACACAAGTTACAGATAGATACACCCATAGAGCCAATCTTTACCCGGGAACGGCCCTTTACACACCCGAAGGAGTTTTTTACATGAAGTTGCGCATGAAAACGATGCCCGTAGCAATCGTACAAGTGATCGCCAGCGGTGCATTCTCGGTAGCTGCCCTGAACCCAGCCATGGCTCAGCAGGCAGGCGCCGAACCAGCAGTGCAAAAAGTGGTGGTGACCGGTTCCCTGATCAGCCGCACCGATACCGAAACCGCCGCGCCAGTCCAGGTGATCACTTCCGCTGACATCCAGCGCAGTGGCAAAACCTCGATTGCGGAACTGCTGCAAGACCTGGCCGCCAATGGCGCAGGTACCCTGGGCACCGGCTTCTCCGGCGCCTTCGCCAACGGCGCCTCGGGCGTCTCGCTGCGCGGCCTGACCGTGGGCTCGACCCTGGTGCTGATCGATGGCCACCGCATGTCGCCATACGCCATCGGCGACGACTCGCAGCGCTCGTTCGTCGACGTGTCCAACATTCCATTCGACGCCATCGATTCGATCGAAGTGCTGAAGAGCGGCGCGTCGTCGCTGTACGGTTCGGACGCGGTCGCGGGCGTGGTCAATATCAAGCTGAAGAAAAATTTCACCGGCACCCGCTTCTCGGCTGACACCGGCAACACCCAGCACGGCGGCGGTAAAACCCACCGCGCATCGTTCAGCACCGGCTTCGGCGATCTGGACAGCGACGGCTACAACGTCTTTGCCACCGCCGAATGGCGCAAGCAGGACGCCATCAGCGTCGACCAGCGCAGCCAGTTCGGCTGGGCCAACCCTGACTGGCGCGACCGTGGCGGCAACAACCTGACCTTCGGCGTGCCAACCAACCGCAACAACTACCTGACCGCAGCCAGCTCGCCATTCCTGTTCAACCACAACGGCGTGGGCCTGGTCGGCGCCGACGGCAAGGTCGGCCTGCCTGGTTTGAACCCGGCCAACTACCAGTTCCTGGACCCGAACTGCAACTTCACGCTGTACCAGGCCGGTGCTTGCTCGGTCAAGGACACCTACGCCAGCATCCAGCCAGAAACCGAAAACAAGAACCTGCTGGTCGGCTTCACCAAGAAGCTGCCGCAAGACTGGGAACTGTCGGTCAAGGGTTCGATCTTCCAGCGTGACAACAGCAACAACCGCGGCCTGCCAGGCACCTACTCGCCGCTGTCGTTCGCCGGCACCAATGTCAATAACAACGGCGTGCTGACCCCTGGCTACGGCGCCATCAGCAACACCCGCTTCGCGCCTGGTGCGATGGTCGGCGCCAACGTGATCAACCCGTTCGCCGGCGAAGCCCGCCTGTACGGCTACATCCCTGGCCTGGACGGCAATGCGCAACAGCAGAACCGCGCCACCACCACCCGCCTGGCATTCGACCTGACCGGCGCGGCGGCTGGCTGGGACCTGCAACTGGGCGGCGGCCTGACCAAGTCGAAAGCGGAAATCGACTACAGCGGCTACGTCGACCGCACTGCGCTGTACAGCCTGCTGCGCTCCGGCCAATGGAACGCGCTGGGCGGCAACTCGCCGGCGTTGCTGAACCAGGTGTCGCCACGCTTCTCGAACACGCTCGAATCCAAGCTGAACTACATCGACCTGGTCGGTTCGCGCGAACTGATGGAGCAACTGGGCGCCGGTCCGCTGAAACTGGCGGTGGGCGTGCACTGGCACCAGCGCAAGTGGGACGCGCCGCCATCGTCGCTGACCCAGAACGGCCAGGTTGGTTCGACCTCGGCCTTCGTGTTCGGTGAAGAAACCAACAAGGCGATCTTCGCCGAGCTGGCCGCTACCCCGGTCAAGGACCTGGAAGTCAACCTGTCGAGCCGCTATGACCACTTCGACACCACCCACTCGTTCACCCCGGCAGCGACGCTGAAATGGGCGGCATCCAAGCAGTTCGCCCTGCGCGGTACTTTCGCGCGCGGCTTCCGCGCGCCTAACCCGGCGGAAACCGGCAACTCGGGTTCGTTCTTCCTGTACCACGGCATCAACGACCCGGTCCTGTGCGCCGACGGCAACAAGGCCACGCCGGGCAACGTGCCTAGCGCGTGCAACATCCAGCCGACCTATGTGCAGCGTCCGAACGCCGACCTGTCGCCTGAGAAGTCGAAGTCGTTCACCATCGGCGCCATCATGGAACCGTTCAAAGGTCTGAACGCCACCGTTGACTACTACAACATCCAGGTGCGCAACCAGATCGTGACCGCTGCGGGCAACGACCCGTCCTACGTCGAAACCTTCGTGCGCGGCCCGGCCGTGCCGATCGACATCGCCACCCCTGGCGGCGGCACCGCCGTTGGCACCCCGTCGGTGGGCCCGATCCTGTTCGCGGAATCGGCTTACATCAACGGCGGCTCGACCAAGACCTCCGGTATCGAAGCTGACATCGGCTACCGCTGGAACATGGGCGAGAATGGCGTGATCCGTGCCAACCTGAGCGCTGCCCACACCATCAGCTACGAGCAAACCGTGGCCGGCGTGACCTACCAGCTGGCCGGCACCCAGGGCCCGACCGTGGTCTCGGGCGCGACCGGTTCGCCTAAGAACCGTGCTCAGCTGAGCCTGGGCTGGACTAAGGGTCCGCTGGATGTGGCCACCACGTTCAACTACACCAGCAGCTTCTCGGCACTGGACCCATCGGTCGGCGCCACCGACTGCGGTTCGGCATCGGCGGACATCACCGGCCGTGGCTATTTCGATACTGGCCTGACCCAGCCATCGGCATACTGCCGCGTGCAATCGTTCACCTCGACCAACCTGAACGTGCAGTACAAGGTGACGCCTAACCTGACCCTGAAAGGTTCGATCCTGAACCTGTTCGACCGTCAGCCACCGTACGACCTGAGCACCTACGGCAACTCGACCGTGCAGACCTCGTACAACGCGTCGCTGCACCAGGCCGGCGCTGTTGGCCGCTTCTTCAGCGTAGGTCTGGCTTACAGCTTCTAAGCGTTAAAGTTTAGTAGCGCCAAGCGAAACGGATGCCTTCAGGCATCCGTTTTTTATTGGTGCGTGGGTATTTTGTTTTTCCAGCTAGAATGCGGAAAAAATGACAGAGGAGAAGCCATGAAGTTTATCGCCACCGTCCTGGCCAGCGTCATGCTGGCTGGCGCCGCTCATGCCGCCACGGCCAACCCGGACGCTGCCCAGATCAAGGCCGCGCATGACCTGATGGCCGCCATGCAGGCGGAGAAAATGATGCGCATGACCGCCGGCATGAGCAAGTATTCATCGCCCGAGCAGCGCAAGCAGGTGATGGACAAGGTCATCAAGCTGCAGCCCGAATTCGTCTACACCCGGCTGGCGACGCCGGTGGCCAAGCTGCTGAGTACCGAAACGTCGCTGGAGATGACCAAGTTCTACCAGTCCAGCTACGGCAAGAAAGTGCTGCACGATACTTATAACAGCGGCGCGCAGATGTACCAGACCGCGCCCAAGGCGACCCCCGCCGAACAGGCCGAACTGAAGAAGCCCGCCTACCTGAAGGCCGAAAAGGAATTCAAGGCCAACGAACAGGCGATTCACCACGAAACCTTCGTGCTGCTGAAAGAAATCATCAGCGGCAAATAAGCCGCGCAGTCTCCCTCCCAGTCCCGTCCATCCGTGCCGCAGCTTCGCTTGCGGCACGCTTCCGTTCGTCCATCGCCCCGGTTTTGCCTGGTTGTACGCGTATTTGAATTTCTCTATAATAACTGTATACAAAGTGTAGACATTGTGTGGATCATCTCATTCAAATGGAGTTGTAGTTCAATGGTGATATCAAGAAGACAAGCAATCCCGGGTGCCGGCCTGGGCGCCGGCGTGGTGGCTGCCGGCGCGGCCACCAGCCTGCTCAGCGACACCTTACCGAAGGACCCGGACACCCTGCATCGCGTCGATGCGCTGCCGGCGGACGATCCCACTCCGGGCTGGTTCCACACCAGCCGCAAACGCGAGCCGACGCAGCCGCTGCTGGGCGACGCCAAGGCGCCATGGGTGGTCGTCGGCGGCGGTTTCACCGGCACTGGCGGCCGCGCGCCAGCTGGCGCTGAACTTCCCGAACGACCAAGTAATCCTGGTGGAAGGACAGCAGGTCGGTTTCGGCACCTCGGGCCGCAACGCCGGCTTCCTGATCGACGTGCCGCACGATATCGGCGCGCCGGACTACATCGGCGACCAGACCATCGCCAAGCAGATTCTGCACCTGAACCAGTTCGGCCAAGGCAAGCTGCGCGACCTGGTGGAAGAGTTCCAGATCGTCGACGCGCAACTGCGTCACTCGGGCAAATACCAGGCGGCGGTGGAGGACAAGGGCATCGCCGTGCTGGAAGCCTACCACGGCGGCTTGCGCAAGCTGGGCCAGCCGGCGGAAATTATCGAAGGCAAGGATTTGCCGGACCACCTCGGCACCTCGTTCTACCGCAAGGCGCTGTACACGCCGGGCACCATGCTGGTACAGCCGTCGGCGCTGGTCAAGGGGCTGGCCGACTCGCTGCCGAAGAATGTCATGCTGTACGAAAACACCGTCATCACGGCGGTCGACTACGGCAAGCAGATCGTGCTGCAACACGCCACCGGCCGCATCGTCGCCGACAAGCTGATCCTGGCGAACAACCATTTCGGCACCCACTTCGGCTTCCTCGAACAGCGCATCCTGCCGATCTTCACCTACGGCAGCCTGACCCGTCCGCTGACGTCGGCCGAGCAGGCCAGCATCGGCGGCAAGGAATTCTGGGGCGTGATCCCGGCCGACCCGTTCGGCACCACGCTGCGCCGCACGCACGACAACCGTATCTTGGTGCGCAACAGCTTCAGCTACAACGCCGATGGCCGCTTCAAGGACGGCTACACCAGGCGTTTCGCGCAGGCCCACCGCACTTCGTTCGAGCGCCGCTTCCCGACGCTGAAACAGGTGGAGTTCGCATATACCTGGGGCGGCGGCCTCGGCATGACCCGCAACGGCGCCGGTTTCTTCGGCGAGCTGCGGCCTAATGTGTGTGGCGCGCTGGGCTGCAACGGCCTGGGCACCGTGCGCGGCACCGCTACCGGCGTGCTGCTGGCCGACTGGCTGGCCGGCAAGCGCCACGAGCTGACCGATTTCCTGCTGGCCGGTCCGAAGCCCGCCATCAATCCGCCCCAGCCGTTTCTGACGATGGGCGTCAATGCCAACCTGCGCTGGGGCCAGTCGCAGGCCGGCATCGAGGCTTAAGCGGCGCCGCGCCGGCTGGCTAGCCGCAGCACTTCTTGACCTTCTTGCCGCTGCCGCAAGGGCAGGGATCGTTGCGGCCGAGCTTTGCCGCCTTCGGCTGCGGCGCGTGGAAAAAAGCGTTGATCTGGATGACGGCCGGCGTCACCTTGGCGGCGTTGACCGGCTGGAATGGCGCCAGCAGGGCCGGCTGGCTGGCGCGCAGCGGCGCCCATTGCTCGTGCGCCAGTTGCACGCCGGCCAGGAAGCCGGCGCACCAGGCCTCTGCGGTCCAGCTGCCGCCGCACTCGTAGATCGGTTCGAAGCTGGCCGGGTCCTTGCGCAGCCATTCCTGCATGTAGGCGTGGTGGCGCAGCACCAGCGCCTCGGCCTCGGCGTTGCCGGGGGCGCCGCCCCAGGCCAGCGGCAGCCACGTGGCCGGCGACGGATCGGCCGGACCGGCCACCAGCGCCGTCAGCAGGCCCTCGACGCCGGCGACGTCCATCGCCTGCGGCCCCAGTGTGGACAGCAGGTGGTCCAGCCGTTCGTATTCGTCATCGTTCAGTGGTGTGCTCATCGGCTCTCGCGCTTGCTCGGGAAAACATCATTATATCGGCAGCCGGGTCGTCATTCCGGCTGACGCCGCAGTCACCAGGTGCCGCTCGCATGCGGCGATCTGTGGGGCGTGGGTGCGGCAGCGCACCTCCGCGCCGATTGCCGCCTTGTTTCGCGCGGCGATTCCCCAACAATGTAAACAAGTACATTGAGGAGGACGCAGCATGACCGACATCCACGCCCACACCACGCCCGATCCCGAGGTGCCGCCGCCACCGCCGGAAAAAGATCCGCCCCCCGACAACGCGCCGCTGCCTGAACAGGCGCCGATCGAGGAGCCGACGCCCCCCAAGCCGCCGATCAAAACTTGAGTATTTGACACGCCATGTGTGCGCCAACGCACCGTCCGTTGCGTGGAACGGACGGTATTCTTGTTCCACGCTCTCTAGCGAAGTGACAGTTGTTGCTCGTCGGATACATTTGTTCATATTTGTGTTGAGCGTCACACAGCTGTCATCAAAGAGTTTTTATAATTTACTCAGGTCCTTACGTTTTTGTTCACGGAGAGCATCATGGGCAATTCCTTACACAACAAAATTTATCTCGGTCGTCGCAGCGTTGCCCTGAGCACCAAGCGTGTACAAGCCATGGTGTGTGTGGCGGCGTTTGCCAGCATCGGCCTGGCCTGGCTGCTGATCCGTGCCTTCCAATAAGCATTTTTTTCTTCTTTGTTGCCGCCTGGCCAAGGCCGTGCCTTGCCGCCGGGACTGCGAGCGCGTACCATGAGGGCCGCAGCAGTCTTTTATGGAAATATTGGCAATGAAGAACGAAAAATTCACGCAGGACGAGTACGATGCCCTGTACGAAGTCAAGCGCGGCATCAAGGGTGACCGCGTCAGCGCCTGTGTGGGCCGCAACAGCAAGCGCCTGTCCGGCCTGAAACTGATCAGCATCGCCCGCAACGGCCGCATCGCGCTGACCGACAAGGGCGAGCAAACCATCTTCCTGCACCGTTGCGTGCAAGGCTTGCGCAGCGTCGCCAGCCAGCCCGGCAGCCCGCTGGACGCCGATGTGGCGCTGTTTCTCGGCAAAAAATCCCATGTCGTGCAGCGCGCCGACGGCGGCTTCGAGATCAGCGACAAAGGCCGCGAGTCGTTGCAGGACATCACCAATCAAGGCTTCTGATGAAAACGCTCCCTATGGAGCGTTTTTTTCGTTATTGTATGGCCATGAGATTTGACACGCTGCAAAAAATCCGCAAGTTGTTTCGTGTGCTGGTGGCGGCGGTCGTGGTGGTATTGCTGATCGTCTGCCTGTTCGTTGCGCACGTGCTCAACCAGAGCCGGCTGCGCTATTACGCTGCTGCCGAGGAAACCTCGCACAACCTCGCCATCTCGCTGGAAAACTTCCTGCACTCGCATTTCCAGGAGGCCGACCTGGCGCTGCGCCGCGCCGGTCAGGAATTCCGCGCCATGCACGAGCAGAAACGCTTCGACGACGAACAGTTCAGCGCCTACTTGCGCGGCCTCAAGGAGCGCCTGCCGCACGCCCAGGCGGTGCGCGGCGCCAACCGCGACGGCCAGGTGATCTATGGCGAGCAGATCGACCGCCGCCATGTGCAGGACCTGAGCATCCGCGAGTTTTTCGGGCGCAGCCAGCAGGAGCACGAGCTGATCTTCGGCATTCCGGTGCAATCGCGCATTAGCGGCGAGTGGGTGCTGCCGCTGGCTTATCCGCTGACGCTGTCCAACGGCGACTTTGGCGGCACTGCCTATGTGCTGATGAACAGCGCCAAGCTGACCGAGGCGTTTTCCGGACTGAATATCGGCGCCCACGGCGGTATCGTGCTGATGGACAAGCGCAAGCGCGTGCTGCACCGTTATCCCGAGGTGGCCGACATGAAGTTTGGCAGCACCATCGCGGTCAATCCGGTCACCCAGGACATCATCGACGGCAAACGCAACAGCGCCAGCTACACGGTGGTCAGCCCGCGCGACAGCCGCGAGCGCACGCTCAGCGTGGAGAAGATCGGCGGCTACCCGGTGTACGTGGTGGTCGGCCTGGCCAGCGAGGATTTCCTGGCGCCGTGGCACAAGGAAGTGCGCAACGCCTCGCTGTTCCTGGTGCTGCTGATCGGCCTGGCGGCGGCGCTGCTCAAGGGCGTGCGCATCAGCCTGCGCGAACAGTACAAGGCGCTGACCGCGCTGGCCGAGGCCGACCAGGCGCTGCAGGCGTCGCACCAGCGCTTGACAGCGTCGGAATCGCGCTGGCGCTCGCTGACCGAGGGCCTGCCGCAAATGGTGTGGACCGCGCGTGCCGACCTGCGCATCGACTTCATGAGTCACCACTGGGAAAGCTTTAGCGGCCTGCCGGCGCCGCAACTGATGGCCGACGGTGACTGGTCGCGCGTGATCCACCCGGACGACCTGCCGGTGATCGCCGCCGCCCGCGAGCGCGCGCTGGCCGACGGCGACGAGTTCCGCTGCGACTGCCGGCTGCGCCGCCATGACGGCGCCTGGCGCATCTTCGACAACCACGCCCTGCCGCAGAAGGACGCCGGCGGCGCCATTGTCAGCTGGGTTGGCAGCAGCACCGACAGCACCGAGCTGCGCACCGCGCACGAGACGCTGTTGCAGGCCAAGGAGGCGGCCGACCAGGCCGGGCGCGCCAAGTCCGACTTCGTCGCCAACATGAGCCACGAGATCCGCTCGCCGATGAACGCCGTGCTGGGCATGCTGCAACTGCTGCGCCAGACCGGGATGAGCGGGCGCCAGCAGGACTATGTCGACAAGGCGCACGCGGCGGCCAGCGCCTTGCTCGGGCTGCTCAACGACGTGCTGGACTTCTCCAAGGTCGAGGCCGGCAAGCTGGCGCTCGATCCGCACCCGTTCCGCATGGACAAGCTGTGGCGCGACCTGGCGGTGATCTTATCGGCCAACGTTGGCAACAAGAATATCGAAGTGCTGTTCCGCGTCGACCCGGCGTTGCCGGCGATGGTGGTCGGCGACGCGCTGCGGCTGCAGCAGATCCTGCTCAACCTGGCCGGCAACGCCATCAAGTTCACCGAGCGCGGCGAGGTGGTGGTGTCGGCGCAGCTGGTGGCGCGCACGGCCAGCACGTTGTCGGTGGCGTTCGCCATCCGCGACACCGGCATCGGCATCGCGCCCGAGCAGTGCGAGCACATCTTCGACGGCTTCTCGCAGGCCGAGGCCTCGACCGCGCGCCGCTTCGGCGGCACCGGCCTGGGGCTGGCGATCAGCCAGCGGCTGGTGCGCATGATGGGCGGCGCCTTGCGCGTGGTCAGCGAGCCGGGGCAGGGCAGCGTGTTCGACTTCGCGGTCGACTTCGGCGTCTCCGACGAGCAGCCGGACGTGGTGCCGGCGGCCGGCCTGCCGTTGCAGGACAGCGCGGCTGCGCGGGCTGTCCTGCCTGGTGGTGGACGACAACCCGGTGGCGCGCGCGGTGCTGCGCGACATGGCGGCCGGCTTCGGCTGGCGCGCCGACGTCGCCGCCGATGGCTACGAGGCGCTGGAGCTGATCGCCGCCCAGGGCGGCCGCGGCAAGGCCTACGACGTGGTCTTCATCGACTGGCGCATGCCGGCGCTGGACGGCTGGGAAACCAGCCGCCGCATCCGCGAGCGGATGCCGGCCGGGCAGACGCCGCTGATCGTCATGGTCACCGCGCACGACCGCGAAGTGCTGGCGCAGCGGCAGCAGCAGATCGCGCCGGTGCTGGACGGCTTCGTGGTCAAGCCGGTCACCGCCTCGATGCTGTTCGACGCCGTGGCGGACGCCCGGCTGGAGCAGCGCAAGCCGCTGGACACGGCGCTGGCGCCGGCGCTGCGCCGGCTGGCCGGGCTGCGGCTGCTGCTGGTGGACGACAATCCGGCCAACCAGCAAGTCGCCAGCGAACTGCTGAGTAATGAAGGAGCGCAAGTGGAAGTGGCCAGTTCGGGGCCGATGGCGCTGGCGGCAATCGCGCGCGGCGGTGCGGCGGCGGACCTGGTGCTGATGGACATCCAGATGCCGGAAATGGACGGCTACCAGACCACGCGCGCCATCCAGGCCCAGCTGGGCAAAGCGACGCCGCCGATCGTCGCCATGACCGCCAACGCCATGGCCTCGGACCGCATTGCCGCGCTGGAGGCGGGCATGGCCGACCACATCGGCAAGCCGTTCGACCTGGACCAGCTGATCGAAGTCATCCTGAAACACGCCCGCCGCGACGGCCGCCCGCTGGCCCGTCCCGCCGCAGCGGCGGCCGGCGGGACAACCGCGACCGCCGCTGCGGGCGCCTTGCCCCGGCCGGCATCAACCGCGCGGCCGCCCTGAAGCGCCTGGGCGGGCTGGAACCGGTCTACCTGATCGCGTTGCGCAGCTTCATCGCCGAAGCGGAAAAGCTGGCGGCGCAGCTGGCGGTAGCGCGCGCCGACCAAAACCTGGCCGCCGCGTTGCCGGCGCTGCACACGCTCAAAGGCCTGGCGGGCACGGTTGGCGCCGACCGTCTCGCCGTGCTCACGCAGCAAGCCGAGCGCGCACTAAAAGACGACCCCAGCGCCTGGCCGGCCCTGGAGCCGGTCCTGCAAGCCTGCCCCGGCGTCACCGCCGACATCGAACAACTCCTATCCGGGGTCAGGTCTGACATTCGCACACGAGCTGTGCCCTAGTGGGCTGCTACGGCAGAGCTCCTGTGCGATTGTCAGACCTGACCCCCGGGGTTTGACCCCCAGGGGTTAGCGGAAGCCGTCGGCGGTGATGTCGATTTCGGTGACGTCGCCGTATTGCTTGGCGATGTCGCGGATCGCGTCGGCTTTGCCGATCAGTACCGTTTGCAGCCTGGCGCGCGGGAAGTGCTTGTCGACCAGCGCCTTGGCCTTTTCCGGCGTCAGGCTGTCCACCGATTTGGTGAAGTTGTCGATCTGCTCGCGTCCCACCTGGTTGGCGTACATGTCGCCCAGCAGCCCCGCCAGCTGTTCGCTGGTTTCGTAGCGCGGCGGGAACTGGCCTTTGACGTAGGCTTTGGCCGAGTCCAGCGTGGCCTTGTCGATGCCCTTGTCCCACAGCCGCTGGTAGGTTTTGTGCGCCAACGCCAGCGCCGCTTCGGTCTTCGGCAGCGCGGTGAAGCTGCTGATGGCGAACGTGCCGGTCTGCGATAGCGTGCCGAAACCGCTGCTGGCGCCATACGTGAGGCCGGAGTTAACCCGCAATTCGTCGTTCAGCCACGAGGTGAAGCGTCCGCCCAGCACGGTGTTGACCACTTGCAGCGGGACGTAGTCCGGATCGTTGCGGGCGATGCCGGCGCCGCCGATCAGGAAGGTGGTTTCGATGGCGTCGGCCTTGTTGACCAGCAGTACGCGCGCCTTGTCGGCCTGTACCTTGCCGTTGTTTTGCGCAGCCGGCGCCGGGCCGCTGGCTTTCCACGCGCCGAACAGCGATTCGATCTGCTTGCGCATCTCGGCCTTCTGGAAGTCGCCAACCACGATGATGGCGGCGTTGTCCGGACGGTAGTAGCGCTGGTAGTAGCGCTGCACATCGGCCTGCTTGAGCGCGCCGACGCTGCCGACCGTGCCGCTGGCCGGAATGCCATACGGCGCGTCGCCAAACAGCATGGCGCGGTAGTAGGTCTGCACAACGTTGCGCGGCGCTTCCTTGGCTTGCTTGATGCCGCTGACCTTGCGCTCGCGCAGCTTGGCCAGTTCGGTGTCGTTAAAGCTCGGCTGCTGGACGATTTCGGCAAACAGCGGCAGCAGCGCGGCCGTGTCGGCCTTGGCGAAATTGGCCTGCACGGTGCTCGCTTCGGCGCCGGCGCCGCCGGCCAGCCGCGCGCCGCGGTAGTCGAAAGCCTGGTCGATGCTGGCCTTGTCATGCGCGGTGGTGCCGAGCAGCAGGGCGTCGCCGGTCAGGTTCGACAGGCCGGCTTGCTGGCCGTCGTTGACGGAGCCGGCCTTGACCACGGCGCGCACCGAGATCAGTGGCACTTCGTGGCGCTCCATCAGGTAGACGGTCAGGCCGTTCTGCAAGGTGACGGTGTCGAACTCCGGCAGGCGGAATTCGGCGCCGTGCGCCAGGCCGGCGGCGCACAGCGCGGACGCCAGCGCGGTGGTGGTGATGAGCTTGCGGGTCATATGATCAGTCCTCCTTCGCGGCCAGCACGCCGATCGTGCGCTGCGATTTTTTCAGGTATTTGGCGGCGACGGCCTGGATGTCGGCCGGCGTCAGTTTTTCATAGGCGGCCGGGGCGTCGAACATTTTCTGGTAGCCGCCGAAGAACACTTCGTACAGGCCCAGCTGGTGCGCCTTGCCGTTGATGGTTTCCTGCTCGCGGTACAGGTTGACCAGTTTCTGGTTCTTCACCTTTTGCAGTTCCTCGGCGCTGACGCCGTCCTTGACCAGCTTGTCCACCTCGGCCAGCAGCGCCTGTTCCAGCGCGGCCGGTGCGACCTTGGCGGCCGCCACCGCGCTCAGCGACAGCAGGCCCGGATCGAAGCCGCGCATGCCGCTGGCGCTGACCTGCGTGGCCAGCTGGGTTTCCACCAGTGCTTTGTAGAGGCGCGAGGTTTTGCCGTCGGCCATCAGGCTTTGCAGCACGTCCAGCGCGTAATAGTCGGGATGATTGGCTTGCGGGATCTTGTAGGCGATGATCAGGTTCGGCGAGGTGGCCGATTCCTTGGTGACGAACACGCGCTTCTCGCCGGTCTGCGGCGGCTCGACGGTGCGCACCGCCGGCGGCAGCGCGCGCTTCGGAATGGCGCCGAAGTATTTGGTGGCCAGTTTTTTCACCTCGTCGGCCTTGACGTCGCCGACCACCACCGCCACCGCGTTGTTCGGCGCGTAGTAGGTGCGGAAATAGGTTTCGAGATCCTGCTGGGTCCAGGCCTTGATGTCGGATTCGTGGCCGATCACCGACCACTGGTACGGGTGCGCGGTGAAGGCGACGCTGGTGACTTCTTCCCACAGCACGCGGAAGTTCGAGTTCTCGCGGCCCGTGCTGCGCTCCGACAGCACCACGCCGCGCTCGCTCGCCACCATCTTCGGATCGATGTTCAGGTGGGCGATGCGGTCGCTCTCCAGCGTGAAAATGGTTTCCAGCGACGACGCCGGGAACCAGTCCTGGTACACGGTCAGGTCCGTCGAGGTGTAGGCGTTGTTGGAGCCGCCCTTGGCTTCCATCGTGCGGTCGAACATCTTCGGGCCGAAGTTCCTGGAGCCGTTGAACATCATGTGTTCAAAGAAGTGCGACAGCCCGGTGATGCCGGGCGCCTCGTTACGCGAGCCAACCTTCCAGAAGGTGTACATATTGGCGTTGGGGATGCTGTGCGATTCCAGCACGATGAACTTCATCCCGTTACCCAGCGTGAAGGTCTGCACCTGGTCGGCGCTGACGGCGGCCTGCGCGGTGGCGGCCAGGCCCAGCACGACGCTGGCGGCCAAAACTTTCCATTTCATGAGCGCTCCTTTAAAGATCAGCGCAAAGCATACAACTTTTTGACAAGTATTTGCGAATGGCAAGCATAGCGGCTAGCATGGTGGCAACCACAACCAGGAGCAACTACCAATGGAAAAACCAATGAACTGGGTCGAGCACGAACTGAGCATGACCGTGCTGATGACACCGGATATGGCAAATTTCTCAGGCAACGTCCACGGCGGCACCATTCTCAAATACCTCGATAGCGTCGCCTACGCCTGCGCCAGCCGCTATTCCGGCAGCTATGTCGTCACCTTGTCGGTCGATCAGGTGATGTTCCTGCAGCCGATTCACGTCGGCGAGCTGGTCACTTTCCTGGCCTCGATCAACTACACCGGCAACACCTCGATGGAAGTCGGCATCCGCGTGGTCACCGAAAATATCCAGCAGCGCCTGGTGCGCCACGCCAATAGCTGCTACTTCACCATGGTGGCGGTGGACAAGGACCGCAAACCGGTCAAGGTGCCGACGCTGGTGCCGGAGACCGAGGAACAGAAGCAGCGCTGGGAGCAGGCGCTGCTGCGCAAGCAGTCAAGGCAGATGGTGCACGGCAACCGCAAGCAGTAACGGCCGGGCGCGATTGCGCGGCGACGGGTTTTGTGTTGTGATGTGCGCGTTGCCAACTTTACGAGGTCGCCACATGAAACGCTATTTGACGCTGCTCGTGCTGGCGTCAGCACCGCTGCTGGCCTCGGCAGGCGAGGCCAGCGACGCGCAGTTGATCGAGCGCGCGGTGCGCGACTACATCGAATCCCAGCACCAGGCCGATCCTGCGAGGATGGAACGCGGCATCGATCCGCAACTGGCCAAGCGCACCTATTGGCAGGCTGCGGACGGCACGGAATTCGTCATGCATACCGACCATGACACCATGGTCAGGGTCGCCCGGACCTTTAATCAGGACGGCAGCAAATTCCCGGCGCGGCCACGGGTCGATATCAACATCCTCGATATCGACCAGCGCGTGGCCACCGTCAAGCTGAGCGCCGACGAGTGGATTGACTATATGCACCTGTATAAAAACCGGCGCAATGAATGGAAAATCGTCAACGTGCTGTGGCAATACCATGACACGGCGCGCCAGGTCAGCAGGAAATAAGGACGGCTGCCCGTTTTGCTGGCACATCGGCTTTTCGCTTATGCGTCAATGACTTGCATCCGGAAAGCCGACTTGTTAACAATGTTGTCCACAGAATCTGTGGGCATTGTTGGGTGCGTTGCCCCACCTGGCCGTCATTCCCGCGCAGGCGGGAATCCATGGGCGGCTTGAGTGACGCTCAGCATGGGTTCCCGCCTGCGCGGGAACGACGGGGTTTGCTCACAGGAAGTTCAAGTCCATCCCCAGCATCTTGATCACGGCGAACGTGACGCCCCCAGCAGCAGGACCAATAGCACGAAGACTGCCGCGATCTTGCCGGCGGCGAGCAGCACCTCGCGCCGCTCCTTCTCTCTGCCTTTCTTGCCCTGGTCGTAGTGCCACTTGATGGCGTAGAACATGCCGATGCCGAGCACGAGGAACTTGAACGTTACGAAGATTACCGGGATCCAGTCGACCATTTTGAGTATTTCCTGTCTTACTAAAGACTATCTATTGCTGCACATTATGACGCATACTACTTAAAAGCAATTTCCATACATTGAGACAAAATGTCCCAGTTAAGAACCATACAAGATGAGAACGTGGCGCTGTGGTTGCCGCGCCTGGCCGCGCACGGCGGCCCCCGTTTTTGCAGATTGCCGACGCGTTGCAGGCGGCGGTCGAGCGCGGGGCGCTGAAGCCGGGCGACCGTCTGCCGCCGCAGCGCCAGTTGGCGGCGCAGCTGGACGTCGACCTGACGACGGTTACGCGCGCCTACGATGAAGCCCGGCGCCGCAACTTGTTGGAGGGCCGCGGCGCGCGCGGCACCTATGTCGCGGCGCCGAAAGTGGAACTGAACGCGGTGCTGGACCTGAGCATGAACACGCCGCCGCCGCCCGACGGCGTGGACTTCGACGATATGCTGAAACAGGGCTTGTCGCAAGTGCTGATGCGGACAGACACGGAATTGCTGATGACCTACCACCTGGCCGGCGGTAGCGACTCCGACCGCAAGGCTGGCGCCCGGTGGCTCGAACCGATGTTCGGTGATCTGGACGCGCAACAGGTCGTTGTCTGTCCGGGCGCGCAAGCCGCGATCGCCGCATTGATGCTTGCGCTCACCGAGCCTGGCGATGTCATTCTGGCCGAACCGATCAGCTATCCCGGCTTGCGCGTCGCAGCTGCCCAATTCGGCCGGCGCATCATTGCGGTGGAAACGGACAAGCACGGCATGCTGCCTGCGCGGTTCGAGCAGGCGTGCCGCGAACACCAGCCGGCGCTGGTCTACCTCAATCCGACCCTGCAAAACCCGACCGCCGTCACCATCCCGGAACGCCGCCGCAAGGAACTCGCCGGCATCGCCAGGCGCTGCAAAGTTCGCATCGTGGAAGATGATCCCTACTGGCTGCTTGCCGATGCGCCACCGCCGCCGCTTGCCACGTTTGCGCCGGAGCAGGCGTACTACATCGCAACGCTGTCGAAATGCCTGACGCCCGGCTTGCGTGTCGCCTTTGTGCTGATCCGCGACCCGCACGAACGCGAACGTTTTCTGGTTGCGCTGCGATCATTCGCGCTGATGGCCGCGCCGCTGACGGCCGCGCTGGCCACGCAGTGGATACTCGATGGTTCGGCGGCGGGATTGATGCAAGGCATCCGCAACGAGGCGCGGCTACGGCACCGGATGGCGCGCGATATTCTGGCGGGGCGCTACAGCGGCGCCGGCGACGGCCTGCATGTATGGCTGGAATTGCCGGCGTACTGGAACTCGTCGCAACTGGCGCGCGCGGCCGAGAGCGAGGGCATTGCCGTCACGCCGGCCGAGGCCTTCGCTACCAGCGGCGGCGCCGTGAATGCCATCCGCATCTCGCTGGGCAGCATCAAAGACCGTGGACGCTTGCAGGCGGGGCTGCAACGGCTGTCGCAGTTGCTGGCACGGCGGCCCGAGTCTTTCCGCGCCGCCGTGGTGTAGAAGTACGCGCTGTCAGCGCACCATGCAAGGCATCTTGTTGTTGTACTTCCAGCCGGGGATCAGGTACTGCATCGCCACCGCGTCGTCGCGCGCACCCAGGCCCATGTTGTTGTACAGGTGATGCGCGGCTTCGACGGCGTCCATATCCAGTTCCACGCCCAGCCCCGGCGTGGTCGGCACCTGCACCATGCCGCCCCTGATCTGCAGCGGGTTCTTGGTCAGATGCTGGCCGTCCTGCCAGATCCAGTGGGTGTCGATGGCGGTGATGTTGCCCGGCGCTGCGGCCGCCACGTGGGTGAACATGGCCAGCGAAACGTCGAAGTGGTTGTTCGAGTGCGAACCCCAGGTCAGGTCCCATTCGTGGCACATCTGCGCCACGCGCACCGAACCTTGCATGGTCCAGAAGTGCGGGTCGGCCAGCGGAATGTCGACCGATTGCAGCTGGATCGCGTGGCGCATTTCGCGCCAGTCGGTGGCGATCATGTTGGTGGCGGTTTGCAGGCCGGTGGCGCGGCGGAATTCGGCCATTACTTCGCGGCCTGAGTAGCCGTTCTCGGCGCCGCATGGGTCTTCGGCGTAGGCCAGCACGTCGCCCTTGTCGCGGCACAGGCGGATCGCGTCCTTCAGCAGCCAGCCGCCGTTCGGGTCCAGCGTCACGCGCGCTTGCGGGAAGCGTTCATGGATGGCGGTGACCGCTTCGATTTCCTCTTCACCACGGAAAACGCCGCCTTTCAGCTTGAAGTCGTTGAAACCGTAACGCTCATAGGCCGCTTCGGCCAGCCGCACCACGGCTTCCGGCGTGACGGCTTGCTCGGTGCGGATGCGGGTCCATTCGTCGCTGGCGTTGTCCGGCACGCCGGCGTAGGGCAGGTCGGTGGCGGTGCGGTCGCCCACGTAGAACAGATAGCCCAGCATTTCCACCTCGGTGCGCTGCTGGCCTTCGCCGAGCAGGGCGGCCACCGGCACGCCGAGGAATTTGCCCATCAGGTCGAGCAGCGCCGCTTCCAGCGCGGTGATGGCGTGGATGGCGACGCGCAGGTCGAAGGTTTGCTGGCCACGGCCGCCGGAATCGCGGTCGGCGAAGGCGGCGCGGGCGCGGTTGAGCAGTGCACGGTAGTTGCCGATCGGCTGATCCAGCAGCAGCGGGCGGGCGTCCTCCAGCGTTTTACGGATTTTCTCGCCCCCGGCACTTCGCCTACGCCGGTGTTGCCCGAACTGTCGGTCAGGATCACCAGGTTGCGGGTGAAGTAGGGGCCGTGAGCGCCGCTGAGATTGAGCAGCATGCTGTCGCGGCCGGCTACTGGAATGACGCGAACGTCAACGATGCGAGGGGTGGTCATCAAGGTCTCCTGTTAAAAATGATTGCGCTGTCATTTGATGTTAGCCCCATAAATCCTAAATTTCAAGCAAATTTAATGATAGAAAATGATGTGGGCTGCTAGAATGCCATATCAACCCTTATCGTCAATTGCATGGACAAGACCCGGATACGCAGCTTGCGCACGCTTGCCGGCGAGGTCGCCGTCAGCGGCGCCACGCTGGCCGAGGTGGCCGAGGTGGCGGGCGTGTCGCCGATCACCGTCTCGCGCGCGCTGAACCAGCCGCACCTGGTGCGGCCCAACACGCTGGCAAAGGTGCAGGCGGCGGTGGCGCAGACCGGCTACGTGAAGAATATGATGGCCGGCGCGCTGGCGTCGGCGCGCAGCCGGCTGGTGTCGCTGATACTGCCGACCATCTCGACGCCGATCTTTGCCGACATGGTGCAGGCCGCCAGCGACCATCTGACCACGGCCGGCTACCAGGTGATGCTGGGCCTGTCGAGCTATGAGGCCTGGCGCGAGGAGCTGCTGGTCGAAACCATACTCAGCCGGCGGCCGGACGGCGTCATCCTCACCGGTTCGCTGCACACCGACAGCACGCGCCGGCGCTTGCAGGCCGCGCAGCTGCCGGTGGTGGAAACCTGGGACCTGACGCCGTCGCCGGTGGACATGATGGTCGGCTTCTCGCACGAGGAGGTGGGCCACGCGCTGGCCCAGCATCTGCTGGCGCGCGGCTACCGGCGCATCGCCATCCTGGCGGTGCAGGACCCGCGCGCGGCGCGCCGCAACCAGGGCTTGCAGGCGGGCCTGGCCAAGCATGGCGTCGCGGTGGCGGCGCTGCAGATGATGCCGCTGCCGTCGACCTTCGCGCTGGGGCGCGACGGCCTGGCGGCGCTGCTGGCGGCCTGCCCCGCGATCGACGCAGTGGTGTGCAGCTCCGACACGCTGGCGCACGGCGTGCTGACCGAGGCCATCGCACGTGGCCTCGCTGTGCCCGCACAGCTGGCGGTGACCGGCTTTGGCGACCTGAATTTTGCCGCGCATACTTATCCGCCGCTATCGACTGTGCGCGTCGATGGCGCTAATATCGGTCGTATGGCAGCGCAAGCGATCCTCGACCGGCTCGAGGGCAGGGCGGTGGCCAGCCTGACCGATACCGGGTTCGAACTGATCCAGCGCGGCAGCACATGACACAGGAGGCCAGCATGGAAATGAAACGCATCAACGCGGGCAAGCTGCGGGCCATCGGTTACGATGCGCGCGACAAGCTGTTGCGCGTAGAGTTGGACGACGGCACGGCCATCGACTACAGCGGCGTCGGCAACGAGGTGTGGCGCAAGCTGTCCACGTCGGGCGCTGCGTGGAGCTACTACCGCGACAACATCGAGGAAGAATATACCGGCCGCAAGGGCGTGGTGCGCAAACCGACCACCCGCGCCGATCTGGAAGACCTGTTCCGTCCACCGGGCGACAGCTGAAACGCCGGCATGCTGTTTTTCTCGCGCGCGCTGTGCATGCGCGCCGCGAAAATGTGGTTTAATCGAACGATCTTTGATCATCGTGATTGCCATGTCCGAAGCCAGTCTCCAGCCCGCTACAGATCCAAACCCGGCCTACCGTGTCGAGCGCTCATCGGTGCACGGCAATGGCGTGTTCGCGCGCCGCGACATCGCGCCCGGCGAACGCATCATCGAATACGGCGGCCGCGAAATCACCTGGGACGAGGCGCAGGTGCGCGCCGAAATCCAGGGCGGCCCGCACAACCACACCTTCTTCTTCAGCCTGGCCAACGGCAACGTCATCGACGGCGGCGACCACGGCAACGAGGCGCGCTTCATCAACCATTCCTGCGAGCCGAACTGCGAGGCCATCGAGGAAGAGGACGGCCGCATCTTCATCTACGCGCTGCACGACATCCGGCAAGATGAGGAGCTCAGCTATTCTTATCCGCTGATTTACGAAGGCCGCCACACGCCCGCCATCAAGCGCGCGTTTGCCTGCCGCTGCGGCGCGCTCAACTGTACTGGCACGATGCTGGCGCCCAAGCCGCGCAAGCGCAAGCCGCGCGCCAAGCCGGCGTCGCTGCCCGGCCTAGCCGCGCCGCAGCCTGAGCACGATCCAGTGCGCCAGCAGGCGGTTTAACAGCGGCAGCGCCAGGCCGCCGGTACGCGCCACCTTCTGCTGCATGGCCAGCGCCGGCGAGTCGCCGCCACTGTTGACCGCGAACACGATGCGGTTGTTGCCGGCGATGCCAGTGAACGAGCAGATGCGGCCGCTGAACGCCTGGCGCAGCCGGCGCAGCATGGCCTTGTAGTTCGGGTCGTAGCTGAAGATATTCGCCGCCATCACGCCGCCCGGCCGCAGCGCGCGCTGGCAGTCGGCGTAGAAGCTGGCGCTGCCCAGCGGCGGCGGCAGGCCGTCGGCGTCGAAGCCGTCAACCAGCAACACGTCGGCGCTGCCGGCCAGCTTGCTCATGTAGCCGGCTGCGTCGGCCTCGATCACGTGGAAGCGGGCGTCGTCGCGCGGAATGGCGAACTGCTCGCGCAGCGCGATCACCTGTGGGTCCAGCTCCAGCACGGTGATGCGCGCCTGCGGCAGATAGCGGTAGCAGAACTTGGCCAGCGAGCCGCCGCCCAGGCCGACCATGACGATGTGACGCGGTCGCGGCTGGAACAGCACAAAGCACATCATCGCCCGCACATAACTCAGCACCAGGTCGTCCGGCCGGGACAGGCGCATCTCGCTTTGCACCATGCCGGGCTGGAATTCCAGCAGGCGCTTGTCGCCGACGGTGCGCACCTGTGGCGGCGGGCGTTGGGTGGGTGTGGTCAAGTTGGGCCGGGTTGTGGATTTACGTAGGGAATCATAGTAGCATGGCGCTAGCACGGGCCAGCCCCTCGGCGGCCGACTTGGAGAGAGATACGATGTTTTTAGACCACCCTACGCTTACCGCCACCAACAGCTTCACCGAACCGGATCGCCTGGAGCGCCTGACCCGCGTCTACGGCTACGTGGCGGCGCTGGCCGACCTCGCGGGCAAGCAGAGCTTTATCGAGAAAGTCAGCCAGCTGCATGACCACAAGGGCACGCTGATCGTGTTCTGGCACGACACCCCGACCGAAGACGAGAAAGCTTTCTTCACCCAGGCCTGGGCCAGCAAGGTGGGCGATGGCAGCAGCAACGTCGAGCACGAGGTTTAAGGCCCGGAACTGACGTCGGGCGGCGGTCATGGACATCAAAACCTTGCTGTTGGCGCTGGCACTAGGCAATCTGAGCCTGTGCGCAGCGCTGTTCTTTTGAGGCCGGCGCGCGCCGCGACGGCCGGGGCACGCGTTTCCACGCGACCTGGACCCGCGCCAAGCAATGCCAGGCGCTGGCCTGGACGCTGTTGTACCTGCGGGGCACGCTGCCCGATGTGCTGACCATCCCCTTTGCCAACGCCGTGCTGTTCGCCGGTTTCGCGCTGGACGCCGCCGCGCTGTGGGAACAGGCCGGCCGCCGCGTGTGGCGCCACTATTTGCTGCCGGCGCTGGGCGTGTCGGCCGGCCTGTACACCGGTGCCTGGCTGTTGCAGCTGCCGGCAGGCGGCCGCATCGCCATCGCCGCGCTGGCGACCGGCTGCTTCTTCCTGGCCGGCGCCGCCGCGCTGGGGCGCGGCTGGCGCAGCGGCACCGCGCTGCGCCGCTACCTGGTGCTGCTGATGCTGGCGCTGACCGTGGCGGTGCTCGGGCGCGGCCTGCTGTCGCTGCTGTCGCCGGATTGGGCGAACCCGCTGGCGGTGCAGGCGGCCGGCATGGGCGCGCTGTATTTGATGATGCTCGGCAACGCCTTCGGCTATCTGCTGCTGGCGCGCGAGCAGGAGCAGGGCGAGCTGGCGCGGCTGGAAGTGGTCGACGCGCTGACCGATGTGCCGAACCGGCGCGGCTTCTACACCGCATTGACGCCATGGATCGCGCTGGCGCGCCGGCCCGGCTTGCCGACTGCGCTGGTGATTCTCAACCTGGACCAGTTCAAGCGCGTCAACGACAGCTACGGCCATACGGCCGGCGACCTGGTGCTCAAGGCCATGGTTGACGTATGCAAGAAACAATTGCGCGACTCGGACCAGATGGGCCGCCTGGGCGGCGCCGAATTCGCCATCCTGCTGCCGCGCACCGCGCTGGAGGACGCCGCCATGGTGGCCGAGCGCATCCGCAACGCCGTCGCCGCGCAGCCGGTCAAGGCGGAGAAGGCCATCATCAACATGACGGCCAGCCTGGGCGTGACCACCATCCGCGCCGACGATAGCACTGTCAGCCTGTTCAAGCGCGCCGACGAGGCCTTACAGGCGGCCAAACAGGCCGGCCGCAACCGCGTTATGGAAGCCGAAGTCATCAAGCTGTAACAAATTCGGCCTATCGTGCTTATAATGGTGTAAATCGTTTAGTCCAATTGCCTATTATATGTACGCTGCCGTCGACCTGGGTTCCAATAGTTTTCGCCTCCACATCGGCAAGCACGATGGGGAGGCCATTCGCGTCCTGAAAAGCGTGCGCGAGCCGATCCGCCTCGCCGCCGGCCTTGACAAGGACGGCAACCTGACGCCTGCCGCCATGCAGGCGGCCCTCAACTGCCTGAAGAATTTTCGCGCCGTGCTGGCCGCGTACAAGCTCGATGCGGTGCGCGTGGTGGCCACGTCGGCGATGCGCGTGGCGCGCAATTCCGCCGCCTTCCTGCCGGAGGCAGAAAAGGCCATTGGCTATCCGATCGAAATCATCTCCGGCGAGGAGGAGGGGCGCCTGATCTACATGGGCGTGGCGCATGCGGTGGCGCTGCCGGGCGAGCGCCGGCTGGTGATCGACATCGGCGGCGGCTCGACCGAGTTGATACTGGGCCGCGGCCCGGAAATCGAACGGGTGGAGTCGTTCAGCGTCGGCACCGTCAAGCAAAGCCTGTCGTTCTTCATCGGCGGCCGCGTGGACGGACCGTCGTTCGAGGCCGCCATCCTGTCGGCGCGCAGCCATTTCGAGGACGCCGCGCCACCGTACCATCCGCAATTCTGGCGCCAGTGCTATGGTTCCTCCGGCACCGCGCGCACCATCGCCGACATCATCGTCAAGAACGGCATCGGACGCGAAGTAAACGCGCAGACGCTGGAGGCCCTGAAGCAGCGCTTCATCGAGTTCGGCCACGTCAGCAAGATCGACATGCCGGGCCTGAAGCCGGACCGCGCCTCGACCATCATCGGCGGCCTGGCGATCCTGATTGGCCTGGTGCGCGAGCTGGATATTCCGCAGGTGCAGCCGATCGAGGCGGGCCTGCGCATGGGTGTGATGTGGGATCTGCACCTGCGCTCGACCAAGCGCGATCGCCGCGAGCAGTCGGTGCAGGCCTGCGTGGAGCGTTTCCACGTCGACGAGCGCCGCGCCAACCGGGTCGCGGTGGACGCGCTGGCGCTGTACGCGCAGACCAAGCCGTCGTCCGAGCAGTACAGCCGCCTGCTGTACTGGAGCGCGCTGCTGCACGAGATGGGCATGGTGGTGTCGCACACCGGCTATCACAAGCACGCCGCCTATATCATCGAGAACGCCGATCTGCCGGGCTTCACGGCGCGCGAGCAGCGCACCATGAGCCGCCTGATCGTCGCCCACAAGGGTAATCTGCGCAAGGTGTCCGAGGTGCTGGAAGACCCGGACTTCGCCAAGGCCATCGTGGCGTTTCGCTTATCAGTATTGTTCATGCATTCACGGATCGATATCGATTTCACTCAACTTAAACTGCGTTTCAAGAGCCGCATCGAGCTGGAAATCAGCCGCGAATGGGTGGCCGAGCATCCTACGCTGTCGTATTGGCTGGAGAAGGAACAGGAGCAGTGGGACGAGGTTGGCGTCGACTTTGCGATTCGTACTAGCTAAATGATATATACTGTTTATATTGATGACTAAATTGGAGTGAATATGGCGACCAAACCAGCCACCCGCACCACCGCCACCAAGACCGTAGCCGCCAAGCCGGCCGCCGCGAAACCAGCGCCGAAGGCCGCGGCCAAACCAGCCGCCAAGCCGGCGCCGCGCGCAGCCGCCAAACCGGTCGCGCCGAAGGCCGCCGCTAAACCAGCCGCTAAACCAGCCGCCAAGCCTGCGCCACGCGCCGCCGCCAAGCCAGCCGCGCCGAAAGCCGCTCCAAAAGCTGCGCCGAAGGCCGCCCCTAAAGCCGCTGCCCCTAAAATCGCCGCCAAGCCGGCCGCCGCCCCGGCGGAAGTGAAAAAGCGCACAAGGAAAAGCTGGTGCGCGACAGCTTCACCATGCCGGAAGCCGAATACGCTGTGCTGGGCCAGGTGAAAAAGGCCGCCCTCAAAGCCGGCTTCGAAGTGAAGAAGAGTGAACTGCTGCGCGTGGGCGTGGCGCTGATCTCGCAGATCGATCTGGCGACGCTGAAAAATGTGCTGGCGGGCCTGCCGCAGCTGAAAACCGGCCGTCCGAAGAAAGCCTGATTTAAAAACAACAGGTCACGAAAATGACATTTTATTGTCATTTTCCTGAAGTATTCGCTGGTTACGCTTGCTTCGTCTTCCACACAAAAGGGATGAAGCATGCAAACCTCGATTATTCAAGCCGACGCCCGGGCCACGACCGGCAAGCTGGTACTCAGCATGGCAAGCACGCCGGAAGAACTGCGCGAAGTGCAGCGCCTGCGCTACAAGGTATTCATCGAAACCATGGGCCTGACCGCGCTGCAGCGCGCCGACGGCCTCGATAGCGACGAATTCGACGAGCATTGCGATCACCTGATCGTGCGCGACTCCGACACCCTGATGGTGGTTGGCACCTACCGCCTGCTGAGCGCCAACCGCGCCCGCAAGCTGGGTCGCCTGTATTCCGAGGGCGAATTCGATCTGGGCCGCCTGAACAACATCCGTGGCCGCATCGTCGAAGCGGGCCGCGCCTGCATTCATCCTGACTATCGTGGCGGCAGCGTCATCATGCTGCTGTGGTCCGGCCTGGCCGAGTATATGCGCCGCGAGAACGCCGAGTTCCTGGTCGGCTGCGCCAGCATTTCGCTGGCCGATGGCGGCCATAACGCCGTCGCCGTGTACCAGCAACTGGCCGCCAGGAATCTGGCGCCGATCGAATACCGCGTGACGCCGCACCTGCCATTCCCGTTCTCCAAACTGGAAGCCTCGCAAAAGCCGCAAGTGCCTGCTCTGTTGAAAGGCTATATGCGCTCGGGCGCGTGGATTTGCGGCGAACCGGCCTGGGACCCTGATTTCGAGAGCGCTGACCTGTTCCTGCTGATGCCACTGGCGAATCTGGACTCGCGTTACGCGCGCCACTACGGCGTGAACGAAGCGCAGGCGGCTTAAACGCGGCCCCGCAGCCCCGTGTAAAATAAGCGCCGTTGTGCTTATTCTGCGGGGCTGTCATGAAGTTGGATTTAGAGTCGGATAAAGCGGGCTTTCAGGAGCGCCCGGTGCTGCGGCATCGCGGTTCCCGCGCCACGTCGGCGACTGACAGCGTGGTTGAAGAAGTACCCGTGGCGCTGGTCGTCAACGGTATTTCGCATGCCGTCATGATGGTCACGCCGCGTGACCTCCAGCCTTTTGCGATGGGCTTTCTTCTCACCGAAGGCCTGGTTTCCAAACGTTCCGACGTGTTTGATATCGAAGTGCGCGAGCATGCGCGCAGTTTTGAAATCGACATCACCATCGCCACCGAGGATTTCGTTCAGCTCAAGCAGCAGCGCCGCTCGATGGCGGGACGCAGCGGCTGTGGCGTATGCGGCATCGAGAGCCTGGAACTGCTGGATCTCCAACCGGAGCGTATCGGGTCGCCGCCGCTGCATGCGGAAGGCGCTTTGCAGCCGGCGATTGCCATCGCCGCATCGGCGTTGGGCCAGCATCAGGACTTGATGCGCGCCACCGGCGGGGTGCACGCGGCGGCGTGGTGCGATGCGTTTGGCAACGTGCTGCGCGTCTGCGAGGATGTGGGTCGTCACAATGCGCTGGATAAGCTGATCGGCCATCTGGCGCTGGACGGCGAGGATATGCAGCGCGGTTTCGTGTTCATGTCCAGCCGCGCCAGCTATGAACTGGTGCGCAAGGCCGCGCGCATGCACATCCCGATGTTGGCCACCATTTCGGCGCCGAGCACGCTGGCGATCGACATTGCCGCCGAGGCGGGCCTGAAGCTGGTGAGCTTCTGCCGCCAGGACGGCTGCGTCGAATACACCTGATCAGCGTGTCAGCCGGCGATAGTTCGCCGGCGAGAATTGCAGGCAGAGGACCGCCATGCAGGCGGTGCCGATGCTCATCGCCACCCAGGCCTGGGTCAGGTCCGAGAAGCGGTCGCGCAGCAGGCCGGCCAGCAGCGGCATGCCGCTGGCGATGATGTAGCCGCCGCCTTGCACGAAGGCGGCAAGCATGCCTGCCTCCGCCGGGTCCTCGAGGTGGTCCAGCGTCAGGATCAGCGACAGCGGGAACAACGCGCCGATGCCGAGGCCCAGCAGCAGGCAGGCGCACAGTGCGAGCGGCAGCGGTGCAAAGATCAGGCATGCCAGGCCGGCCAGCAGCGACATCAGCACCGTCAGCAGCGGCTTGCGGCGATCAGGGAAATGGCCGATCCATGCCGATACCGCCAGTCCCGCCGCCACCTCGGCCAGCGTCAGGCCGCCCAGCAGGAGGCCGGCTTGCGATGGCTGCCAGCCCAGGCTGGTGTAGAACGGCGGCAGCCATGCCAGCACCAATGTGTACGCGCCGGTGCCGATGCCGAAGAAAATCATTAGCTCCCACGCACGGCGACTGCGCCAGAAACGCGGCCGCGCCGTCTGGATGTCACGCGCCACCGCCGCCGAGTGCGCCGCACCCGGAGCCGCAGCCACGCCTGCCGCCGGCCCTGTCGCCGAGCGCGTCGCAGCCACAGCCCCAGCCACGCCTGCCGCCTGCCCCGTCGCCGAGCGCGTCGCAGCCGCAGTCGCGGCTACGCTTGCCAACGTTTGGCGCGTGGCGCCGCGCCAGAGGAATAGCGCCGCCAGCGCAGGCGCGGCCCATACGGCCAGCGCTGACGGCCAGCCCCATTGCGCGGCCAGGCCTGCAGCCGAGGCGGCGGCAATGGCGGCGCCACCCATGATGCCGGTGGTGTACAGGCCAAACACCCGTCCCGCGCCAGCGCCAAAGCCCCGCTTGATAAAGGCCGGCAGCAAGGTTTGCACCAGCGCGATCCCGGCGCCTGCGATGATCGCCGTGACCAGCAGGCTGGCGCCGCCATCGCCCGCATAACGCGCCGCGCAAGCGATGCCAATCAGCGCCATGCCAATCGCCACGCCGTTACGCTCGCTGACCCGGCCAGCGATGGCCGCGCCACCAAGCGCACATAAGCCCATCACAAACACCGGCAAGGACGTCAGCAAGCTCGATTGCGTGTGCGACAAGCCAGTGGCCGCCTCGATCATATCGAGCAGCGGCCCGATGGCGGCGAGGGCGGGGCGCAGATTCAGCGCCACCCCGATAATGGCGGCGATGACCAAAAACTCCGATTGACGCGCATTTCTCATAACATATATCTCTGTATAAAGTATCTTGATATCAAATCATATCGTTGAAAGCGCCTTTACACAAGGCCTTGAAAATGGAATGATGTGAAGTAACTTAACGTAGAGGTATGTATGGAAAACCGGGCAAAACGCGCAGCCGACGAGTGGAACGAGCAACGGCCGGACATCGACGCCAACGTCATGGCGCTGGTCGGCCGCCTGCTGGAGGCAACGCAACTGCTGGAGCGCGACTGGCTCAGCCCACTGGCGGCGCAGTTCGAACTGCACCCAGGCGAATTCGACGTCATCGCCACGCTGCGCCGCGCCGGCGCACCGCATGCGCTGACGCCAACCGCGTTGTATGAACGGCTGATGCTCTCGTCCGGCGCGATGACCAGCCGCCTCGACCGGCTCGAACGCAAGGGCCTGACCGAGCGTGTGCCTGCTCCGGGCGACCGCCGCAGCATTCTGGTGCGGCTCACGCCCGCCGGCCTGGCGCTGATCGACAAGCTGCTGCCCCTGCATGTTGCCAACGAGCGCCAGGCGCTGGCGGCGCTGACGCCAGCCGAGCAGGCGCAGCTCGACGCGCTGCTGGCCAAACTGATCACCGGCCTGCACAAGAGCTAGCCCGGCACTATATGCCCCATCTAACAGATGGCCGGTGCGATAAGGCCTAAGGTAGACCCCATCCCGTATATCTCAGGAGTCCACCAAAATGTCCATCCGCAGCCTGCTTTCCTCCGCCCTGATCGGCGCTGTCGCCAGCGCCCGTTCGATGACGCCAATGGCAACGCTAGCCACCGCGCGCCTCGCCGACCGCCGCACGCCGGGCGAACTGTTTCTGCTCGATCGTCCGCTGTTCAAATTCGGCGCGCTGGCCATGGGCGCCGGTGAGCTGCTGGGCGACAAGATGAAGACGGCGCCGGACCGCACCGTGCCGCTGGGCCTGATGGCGCGCGTCGCCAGTGCAGGTATCGCTGGCGCGGCGCTGGCGCCGAAGGGTAGTGAGAAGTCCGGCGCGGCCATCGCGGTGGCTACTGCTGTGCCGCTGGCCTATCTGACGCTGGCCGGCCGCAAGCGCGCCATGGCCAGCATCGGCCAGACCCGCAGCGGTTTGATCGAGGATGCGCTGATCGTTGCCGCTGGCGCGGCCATCGTGGCGCTGGCCACGCGCCGCAAGGACGAGGCTTAACCTCACCCCCTCCCCCGTCATTCCCGCGCAGGCGGGAATCCATGCTGAAGCAGCACGCCAGCGTTCCTTGGATTCCCGCCTGCGCGGGAATGACAGGGGTGGGGAGACGCAGGCTGCGAAGACGATGGTTGGACGCGTTTATAGACTGGATGACAGCGCAGGTTGCAGCCATCCGGCCGTAAGCGCCGTCAGCGCCACCACCAGCCACGGCGGCCACTTGCCGGCCACCAGCAGCAGGAAGGCGGCCAGCGCCAGTACGACGTCGCCGCCGTCCAGAATCGCGCTGGTCCACACCGGGTGGTAGAACGCCGCCAGCAGCAGCCCGACCACCGCCGCGTTCACGCCCAGCAGCGCGTGCCGCACGCCGGTGTGACGGCGCACGCTGTCCCAGAACGGCAGCGCACCCATCACCAGCAACAACGCCGGCAGGAAGATGGCGCCAAGCGCGATGGCCGCGCCGGTCCAGCCGGACGGCGACTGCGTCGAGATCGCGCCCAGGTAGGCGGCAAAGGTTGAAAGCGGCCCCGGCACCGCCTGCGCCGCGCCGTAGCCGGCCAGGAAGGCGTCGTTGGAGACCCAGCCGGCCGGCACCACCTGCGATTGCAGCAGCGGCAGGATGACGTGGCCACCGCCGAACACCAACGCGCCGGCGCGGTAGAAGCCGGCGAACAGCCTGACCGCGTAACTGTCGCTGCCGGCCGCCAGCATCGGCAGCCCCGCGAGCAGCAGCAGGAACAGCGCCAGCAGGCAGGCGCCGGCGCGGCGGCTGATGCGCACCGGCAGCGAGGGGGCGGGCAGGGCAGGCGTCGCCCGCAGGCATGTCCAGCCGATCGCGCCGCCAAGCACAATCGCGCCGATCTGCCCGCTCGCCGACGGCAGCAGCGTCGCCACGAGGGCGGCGGCGATGGCCAGCGCGGCCCGTGGCAGATCCGGCGTCAGCGTCCTGCCCATGCCCCATAGCGCCTGCGCCACCACCGCAACGGCCACGACCTTGAGGCCGTGCAGCCAGCCGCTGTCGAGCTGCGCGCCGGCATGCGAAACGCCCAGCGCGAACAACACCAGCAGGATCGCCGAGGGCAGGGTGAAGCCAAGGAAGGCGGCCAGTGCGCCGGGCAGGCCGCCACGCAGCAGGCCGATGCCGGCGCCGACCTGGCTGCTGGCCGGGCCGGGCAGGAACTGGCACAGCGCCACCAGGTCGGCGTAGGCGTGTTCGTCCAGCCAGGCGCGCCGGCGGACGAACTCTTCGCGAAAATATCCGAGGTGGGCGACCGGGCCGCCGAACGAGGTCAGCCCGAGCCGCAGGAACACCAGGAAGATTTCCGCAGAGTTATTCAGCCGAGCGCTCCAGCAGCACAGGAATGGACTTGGAGGTTGGCGTGCCGGCGCCGTCGGCGGTGCTGTGCAGCGGCACCAGGCCGTTGGTTTCCAGGAAAGTAGGCGCCAAGGCAGCCGCGCGGGATGTCGTACTCGACCAGCAGGAAACGCTCGGCGCGGCGGCTGACGTCGTCCTCCCACACGCTGATGATGTTGACGTGCTCGCCGTTCTTCAGGCCCAGCAGGGCCAGGTCGTCCTTGTTGATGAACAGCACGCGGCGCAGGCCGAACACGCCGCGATAGCGGTCGTCCAGGCCGTAGATGGTGGTGTTGTACTGGTCGTGCGAGCGGGCCGTCATCAAGGTCATCAGCCGTTCGCCGTATTTGGCGCGGGCGCGGTGGATCGGCGTGTCGAGGTCGACCGCGTGCGGCACGAACTGGGCGCGGCCGCTCGGCGTGCGCCATTCGCGCTCGCGCGACGCCACCCGCAGGTGGAAGCCGCCCGGATGGGCGACGCGGGCGTTGAAGTCGTGGAAGTCGTCGAATACTTTCTCGATCAGCTCGCGGATCTCGGCATAGTTGGCGCCCAGCCCCAGCCAGTCGACTTTCCCGCTGCCCAGCGTGGCGTGCGCCAGCCGGGCGACGATCATGGTTTCGGACAGCAGCTTGTCCGAGGCCGGCTTGTTCATGCCGTAGGACAGGTGAACCATGCTCATCGAATCTTCCACCGTGACGCCCTGCGGCACGCCGTTTTGCAGGTCGACCTCGGTGCGGCCCAGCGTCGGCAGGATCAGCGCCTGCTTGCCCATGATCAGGTGGCTGCGATTGAGCTTGGTTGCCACGTGCACCGTCAGGTCGCAGTTTTGCAGCGCGCGGAAGGTCAGCGGCGTGTCCGGCGTGGCCATGGCGAAGTTGCCGCCCATGGCGAAGAACACCTTGACGCGGCCGTCCAGCATGGCCTGGATGCTGTCCACCGTGTCGAGACCGTGCGCGCGCGGCGGCTCGAAGTCGAAGACTTGCTGCATGCGGTCGAGGAAGGCCTTGCTCGGCTTTTCCTCGATGCCCATGGTGCGGTCGCCCTGCACATTGGAGTGGCCGCGCACCGGGCACAGGCCGGCGCCCTTGCGGCCGATCTGGCCGCGCATCATCATCAGGTTGGACAGCATCTGGATCGTCTTCAGCGCGTTCTTGTGCTGGGTCAGGCCCATGCCCCAGGTGCTGATGACGTTTTTGCCGCGGATGAAGATGCCGGTCAGCAGGTCGATCTGCAGCTTCGGCACGCCCGACTCGTCCAGCAGCACGTCCCAGCTTTCGGCGCGCAGGTCTTGCTCGAAGGCCTCGAAGCCGGTGGTGTGGCGGGCGATGAACTCGCGGTCCAGCACGCCGGGCTGGCCGCTGGCCAGCGCCTCGTCGTCGCGTTCGACCAGACGCTTGGCCATGGCCTTGATCAGCGCAAAGTCGCCGGCCAGCTTGGGCTGCACGAACATATTGCTGATATTGGTGGTCGAACCGGTCAGCATCTCCAGCGCGTGCGCCGGGCTGGTGAAGCGCTCCAGGCCGCGCTCGCGCAGCGGGTTGATCGAGACGATCGCCGCGCCGCGGCGGGCGCAGTCGCGCAGCTCGTTCATCATGCGCGGGTGGTTGGTGGCCGGGTTCTGGCCGAAGATCAGCAGCGTGTCGGCGTGCTCGAAGTCTTCCAGCGTCACCGTGCCCTTGCCGATGCCGACGGTGCCGGGCAGGCCGCGGCTGGTCGGCTCGTGGCACATATTCGAGCAGTCCGGGAAGTTGTTGGTGCCGTACATGCGCACGAACAGCTGGAACAGGAAGGCCGCCTCGTTGCCGGTGCGGCCCGAGGTGTAAAAGGTGGCCTGGTCGGGGTCGGGCAGCGCCTTCAGGTGGCGCGCCATCAGCGCGAACGCGTCGTCCCAGGCGATCGGCAGGTATTTGTCGCTGGCGGCGTCATACACCATGGGATCGGTCAGGCGGCCGTGCTGTTCCAGCTCGTAATCGGACTGTTGCAGCAGGCTGGTGACGGTGTGGGCGGCGAAGAATTCCGGCCGCACGCGCTTGCTGGTGGCCTCGGCCGCCACCGCCTTGACGCCGTTTTCGCAGAATTCAAAGGTGGACGCGTGCTCGCGGTCCGGCCAGGCGCAGCCGGGACAGTCGAAACCGTCCGGCTGGTTTTGTTTCAGCAGGGTTTTGTAATTGCCGCCCGCGACTTTTTCGCGGACGAGATTGATGGCGACCTGTTTCAGCGCGCCCCAGCCGCCGCTGGGGTGGTTGTAGGTTGCAATGTGGCCGTCGGGCTGTTTGTTCATGTTGCGTTCCGGTACTATTTGATACGAGTATATTGTATTTCCCAGAAAGAGCGTAAACCATGGACGAGGAGGTGATGGCGGCGTTGGCCGGGGTGCTGGCGGCGCTGTGGCGCATCGACGCCGAATGGCCGGACAAACCGTGCTCGCTGGCCAAGCTGAGCAAGCAGGCGCAGCGGCCGATGAGCGTGCTGCGCCGCCAGCTGACGATGCTGGAGGAGGCCGGCCTGGTGACGCTGGCGCTGGACGACGGCGGCGTCAGCGGCAACGTTGCGCTGAGCGCGGCCGGGCGGCAGATGGCCGCTGAACTATGGGGCTGACGGATTTTTCTACGGCTGAGTGAACTGAGCGGGGCGCTGGCAGTCTAACCAGTTTAGACCAAGCGGGCCGCGCCATGACACCTCCCTTGACCAATGTACTCGCCCCCGGCCTGGCGCCGGAGCTGCTGCTCAAGCAGATCTACCTGAATGTGCGCGACTTCGCCATCTTCACCATCGACCGCGACAGCCTGGTGACCAGCTGGAACCTCGGCGCCGAGCTGATCTTCGGCTACGCGCCGGCCGAAATCATCGGCAGGAGCATGGGCCAGCTGTTTACCGTGAGCGACCAGGCCGAGGGCGAGCACTGGCTGGAAATGGAGCAGGCGGCGCGCTGGGAGCGCGCGGCCGACTACCGCTGGCATCTGCGCAAGGACCAGTCGGTGTTCTGGGCCGACGGCGTGCTGACGCCGCTTCCGGCCGACGGCAATGGCGGCGAGACGGTCGGCTACCTGAAAATCCTGCGCGACATCACCGAGCGCAAGCTGGCGCAGGACGAAATCCGCCGCCTGGCCACGATCGACGTGCTGACCGGGCTGGCCAACCGCGCCGCCTTCGACACGCGCCGCTCCGAGATGGTGTCGCTGGCCGAGCGCAGCGGCCAACTGCTGTTGCTGCTGATGATAGACCTCGACCAGTTCAAGGACGTCAACGACCTGCTCGGCCACCAGGCCGGCGACCAGCTGCTGCAACTGGCGGCGCAGCGCATCCGCGCCGCCAGCCGCGAGAGCGACTACATCGCCCGCCTCGGCGGCGACGAGTTCGCGCTGCTGCAATTGCACGCGCCGTCGCCGGCCAGCGGCGGCATGCTGGCGGAAAAGCTGTTGTCCGAGCTGGCGCAGCCGTTCACGATCGGCGGCCGCGAGGTCCGCATCAGCGCCAGCATCGGCATTGCCGTCTGCCCGGTCGACGCCAGCTCGCCGGACGGCCTGCTGAAAAAGCCGACCTGGCGCTGTACCACGCCAAGAATCGCGGCCGCAACCGCTACCACTATTACACCGAGGCGCTGGACGAGGTGGCGCACCGCAAGAACGCCGACCACAATGAGCTGCGGCGCGTGCTGCGCAATGGCAGCTACTGGCTCGAGTATCAGCCCATCCTGACCGCCGACGGCGATACCATCGCCATGGAGGCGCTGCTGCGGCTGCCGGACTTCCTCGGCGCCCAGCCGATCGGATACGTGATCGGCCTGGCGGGCGAACTGGGCGCGCTGCCGGAGCTGGGCAAGGGCGTGATCCGGCGCGCCTGCGCGCAGTTGCGCTACTGGATGGACGCCGGCATCAGCGGCGTGCGCATCTGCGTCAACACCTGCGCCAAGGAATTGCTGGACGACGGCTACCTGGCGCAGATGGAGCGCGTACTGGTCGAGTTCGGCCTGTCGGCGGGGGATGTCGAGATCGAGCTGACCGAGCGCGACGCCATCGAACTCGAACGCAGCGGCAGCAATGTCATCGAGCAGTTGCGGGCGCGCGGCTTCATGGTTTCGCTGGACGACTTCGGCACCGGCTACTCGTCGCTGAGTTACCTGCGCGCGCTGCCGGTCACCACCATCAAGCTCGACAAGAGTTTTTTGCGCGGCGTGCCGGCCAACGGCGACGCCAACGCGGTGGTGCGGATGGTGATCCAGCTGGCGCACGACCTGCGGCTGAACGTCATTGCGGAAGGCGTGGAGAGCGTCGAGCAGGCGAGCTTTCTCGGCAGCGCGGGCTGCGGCGCTTTTCAGGGCTTTCTGTACACGCCGGCGCTGGCGGTGGACGAGGCTACCGCGCGGCTGCGCGGGCATCAGTCCGGTTCAGGCCTCACACCAGCTTGAGGTCGCGGCCGCTGGTGCCGAAGATCGACGCCACCTGGCCGGCGTTGAGGCCGTACATGCGCGCGAGCAGGCCGCCGAACATGGCGCGGTACTCGTTGAGCACCGGATAGTCGCGGTTCTGGAACAGCGTCGGCTGCTCCAGGCGCTGCTGTTCGCCCAGCACCTTGCCGCCGTTGACGCCGCCGCCCAGCACCCAATACACGCTGCCGTGGCCGTGGTCGGTGCCGCGGTTGCCGTTTTCGCGGAAAGTGCGGCCGAATTCGCTGAGCACCACCACCACCGTGTCATCCCAGTCCGGCCCCATCTCCTGCGCGAAGCCGGCCAGGCCGCGTCCCAGCTCTTCCAGCCGGCTGGCCAGATAGCCGCTGCGGTTGCCCTGGCTGACGTGGGTGTCCCAGCCGCCGACGTCGACAAAGCCGATGTGGTATTTGTCGCGCATCAGCCGGGCGATGCGGCGCGCCTCCAGCTCGAAGCCCTTGGCGGTGACGGCGTTGCGGTTGGCCGCCGTCATCTCGCCGATCACCTCCTTCATCACATCGTCGCGCACGATGAAGCCCTCGCGCACCGGCTGCGCCAGCGCCGTGCCCTGGTACATGGCGGCGATGATTGCGGCCTGGCGCGCGTCGACCGCCGGCTTGCTGACGTTGCGCAGCGCGCTGTTGGGCACTTGCAGCTGGCCGCGCAGGATCAGCGGCAGCTGGTCGGTGAACGAGATGGCGCTGGCGCGGTCGGCGCCGAGCGTGGCGGCCAGGCGATTGAGGAAGCCGGAACGGTAGTCGCGGCGCCGGTCCGGCGCCTGGCCCATTTCGATGCTGTCCTGCGTTTCGAAGTGGCTGCGCGACAAATCGTCGGTGCCGGCGAACGGTACAAAGGCGGCCTGGCCGGCACTGAACAGCGGGTGGATGGTGCCGGCCAGCGCCGGGTGCAGGCCCCAGTCGGCGTCGAGCGGCAGCACGTCCGCCCTGGCGATGGCGATGTTGGGCCGCGCCTCATAGTAGTACTGGCTGGCGATCGGCACCAGCAGGCTGGTGGCGTCGTAGCCGCCGCGCAGGAAGACGAACAGCAGGCGCGTGTTGCTGGCGGCGGGTGCGGCCCACAACTGGCCGGCCAGCGCGGCGCCCGGCATGGCGGCCAGCGTTTTGAGCAGGGTACGGCGTTTCATCATGCTTCTCCTAGCGGTGCATCAGTTCCGGCGACGACAGCAGCAGCGTGTTCCATTCGCGCGCCGAGGCCGCCTGCTGCAAGGCCTGACGCGTGGCCGGCGCCAGCGTCGCCTGCAGCGCCTGTTCGTACAGCGCGTTGTTCAGTTGCGGCGGGGGCGGCTTGTCGGTCGGCGCTTGCGGTGGCGCGCCGTCGGCCCTGAACAAGTCCCCGGCGCCGTGGCCGATGGCGCGGGCGATGTCGAAGCGCGTCGTCATCTGGCCCGGACTGGCCCAGTCGGACTGGGTGAGCGGGTAGCCGTCCGGCGTCTGGCGGCCGTACAGCGGTTCGGCCATGCGGTTGAGCCAGCCGATCATCGGGCCGGTGTTGAGGATCACGCGCTCATCGTAGCTGAGGCGCACGGCCGACACCACGTAGTGCATCGGGTCCTTGAATTTCCTGCCCAGCGATTGCGTGAACTCGGGCGCGGTGAACAGCACGCGCAGCACGGCGGCAATGTCGCCGTCGCTGGCGAGGAAGCGCTGCGCCATGCGTGCGACCAGTTGCGGCGGCGGTTGGTCGGCCACGAAATAGACCGCCAGCTTGCGGCTGATGTAGCGGGCGGTGGCCGGGTTGCAGCTGAGGCGGTCCAGCGCTTCGTCGACCTCGGCCAGACCGCGCCCCTTGACTGGCTGGCCGAGGAATAGCTTGTCGCCGTAGTCGTGGCGGTTCGGGTTGAATTCGAACAGGCCTTTGCGCACATATTGGTCCAGGCGGTCCTTGCGCACGTTCGGCGTCTTGTCGGTCAGGTTGACGCCGACGCCGGTGAGGATGCGCGCCAGCTGCTGCACGTCGTTCTGCGTGTAGCCGCCGTCCACGCCCAGCGTGTGCAGCTCCATGATCTCGCGTGCGTAGTTTTCGTTGATGCGGTTGGCGGCGTTCTGTTCGTTGTCCAGATAACGAATCATTGCCGGATGATAGAGCGTTGCCGCCAACAGGTCGCGGAACCTGCCTAGCGCGTGCGGGCGGATGGCCTGTTCTTCATAGTCGCCGACCAGCACGCGCAGGTTGCTTTTGGCTTGATGCACGTTGAAGTGGTTCATCCAGAACCATGTCATCTGCTCCTGCAACTGGTTGGGCGAGTACAGGTCGCGCAGCAGCGAGCGGGTGGCGGCTTCCTTCGCCAGCCGGTTCGCCTCCAGCTGGTAAGCGCGCTGTGCCGCCTTTTTGGCTTCGTCGTCGGGCAGCGTCTTGTCGTAGTCCAGGCGCAGGCTTTCCGTATCCTGCACCAGTTGCTTCAGGCTTTTCCGCGCGATGGTCATGGCGTCGATCTGTGCCTGCGCGGCGGCCGGCAGCACGGCCGGGCCCGGATGCAGCTGCTGTTCCAGCCAGGCGTGGTAGCCGATCTTTTCGGCCTGCCGATAGGTGCTGCCGCTGACGCCCCAGCTGATGCGATTGAGCGCGCCGGCAAGCGCCACCGGATCGGCGGGGGCCGGGGCCGTGGGCGTGTTGGCCGCGCAGCCCGCGAGCGACAGCAGGGCGGCCAGAAGCAAAGTCTTGGTACGCATGAGACGAGGATAAGCCAATCGGCCGCATGTCGCGTGAACCGGATGTGAATAGTGTAAGCAAATGTACGATGGCGCATGACGGCCGTGCGCGCGGCTCACCGGCGACGTGTGCATCGCGGCGGACAATCGAGCAATAGAAATACGGGAAAAGCTGGGTAAAACGGAAGACCTGGTAAAACAGCTTTCAGCGGGGTTTGGGCTGATCGCTATGGCGCTTAGGGGGCGCCGGATACCGCATGCCGGCGCCTGGCATGGCATGAACAACTACAAGGTTCAATGCATGGACGCGGTGGACAGATCTTTCAGCTCGCGAATGCTGATGTCTGATTTTTCATGCATACGCAGCAGGATGGTCGCACCAACTGCCAACTTACGGTGACGAATCTTGCTGATAATCGGGGGCTGAACTTCCAACACCCGACACAACTCTGCATCGTTCTTCAAGTTCATCTTTTCGATCAAAGTATCAAGAAGCTTGTTCGGGACAAAACTGGAAGGTTCCAGTGCCCGAGCGCGATTCATGGCTTCGATCAGCTCCAGCTTCTTTTGACGGACGTTCATGGTGCTCCTCCTTTGCTCTAAACGTTAAAAAGAACTACGTTCCCGGCAAGGCTAGCGCCCACACTCTTTCTGGTCTGAATGTGGTACGCGACTCAACATTCTTGATAACCATGCAAGTTAACTTAAATAATACTACGCCTGACGGAAAAGTGCAGGGTTTGCTAAATAAATTATGTTAGTTATTGCGCAAACGGGTTGACTGATGTTGTTTCTTTCAAGCCGTTTGATGCAAGTTGTAGAATTTTATCTGTCTTTTCTGCCGCATGTTGCGAGTGTGTCACCATGATCGCGCAGGCGCCGGTGGCCTTGATTTCACGTTGCAGCAGGGTGAGGACGGCGTCGGCCGTATCCGGATCGAGATTGCCGGTCGGCTCGTCGGCCAGCACCAGCGCCGGGCGGTGCACCAGCGCGCGGGCGATTGCCACACGTTGCATCTGGCCGCCGGAAATTTGATGGGGAAATCGTGCTCGCGGCCGGCCAGGCCGACCGCAGCCAGCATCTCGGCCGCGCGCTGCGTCGGCAGGCCGTTCAACAGCAGCGGCAGCGCCACGTTCTGCAACAAGGTCAGGTGCGGCAGCACGTGGAACGCTTGAAAGATGAAACCCATGCGCGCGCGCCGCAGCCTGGTCGCCGCGTCGTCGTCCAGGCCGGACATGGCGATGCCGTCGACCAGTATCGGCGCCTGCTCGCTGGCGTCGGGCGTATCGAGGCCGGCGATCAGGTTAAGCAGCGTCGATTTGCCGACGCCGGAATCGCCCATGATGGAGACGAATTCGCCCGCCTTGAAACTCCACGTGAGCCGGTCCAGCACCGGACGGCCATTGTAGGATTTGGAAAGCTGGCGAAGTTCGAGCATGGCGAGGTTGGGCTGAATTATCTTGTGAGCGCGCGCCGCATGGCAAAGCTGACGCCATCGACCAGCGCCACCAGCAACAGCATGGCGAGGATGACGGTGGCGGCCAGCGGCATCTGGAACAGCGACAGGTGATATTTAAGCATCTGTCCCAAACCGCCGGCGCCCACTACTCCCAGGATGGCGGCGGCGCGGATATTGTTCTCCCAGCGGTACAGTGTGTACGACATCATCTGCGGCAACGTTTGCGGCAGCGTGGCATAGAAGAAGGCCGCCGTGGCGCTGGCGCCGTTGGTGCGCAGGCTTTGCTCGGGCAGCGGCGCGGCGTTTTCCAGCGAGTCGGCGAACAGGCGTCCCAGCACGCCGGCCGTATGCGCGGCCAGCGCCAGCGTGCCGCCCAGCGGGCCAAGGCCGGCGGCGATCAGCATGATCGACGCCCACACCAGTTCCGGGATCGAGCGCAGCACGTTGAGTACAGCGCGCATGGCGGCGCGCGGGCCGGCACCAAAGCGGCCCGACGCCGGCAGCGAGAAGGCCAGGCCGAAGACCACCGCCAGCAGCGTGCCCAGGCCGGACATGGCCAGCGTTTCAACCGCGGCCCAGAAGGTCCTGGCGAGGAAAGGCAGGCCGGTCTCCGGCGGCGTGAAGCCGGCCAGCAGCTCCATGGTGCTGTTGACCGCTTCGACGGTGAAGAACTCGCGCCACTTCAGCGGCAGCGTGGCGAAGCTGGCAACCACCAGCACCGCCACCAGCAGCATCAGGATGCGGACGGTCCAGTCGCGCGGCGGTGGCTTGGGCAGGTTCGGATTCATCCCAGCCTCCGGCGCAGCACTTTGGAGAACTGGTCGGCCAGGGCCACCAGCAGCACGAACACCAGCAGCATCGAAGAGACTTCGGCGCCGGCCAGCATTTTCATCGATTCATCCATGCGTTGCCCCAGACCGCCGGCGCCGACGAAGCCCATCACGACCGAGCCGCGGATCGCGCACTCCCAGCGGTAGACGGTGTACGACATCAGCTCGGACGCCGCTTCCGGCAGGGCGCCGTACAGCAGCGCGCTGAGGCGCCCCGCGCCATTGGCCAGCAGCGTGTTGCTGGCGTGGGCGTCGGAGGATTCGAGGATTTCGGCGTAGACCTTGCCCAGCATGCCGCAGTAGGTGAGGGCGATGGCCAGCACGCCGGCGGTCGGGCCAAGGCCGATGATGCGCACGAACAGCAGCGCCCAGACCAGCTCCGGCACCGAGCGCAGGATCACCAGCAGCCAGCGCACGCACTGGCGCACGGCCAGGGCGACCGGGCGCATGCGGCCGGTGCCGAGCGCGGAAATCGACAGCCGCTCGTTGATGATCAGCGTGGCCGGGATCGCGCCCAGCAGCGCGAGCGCCAGGCCGGCGGTGGCGATGGCGATGGTGTTCCAGCTTTCGCGCAGCAGCATGTGCAGGAACTCGGCGTCGTGCGCGGGCACCAGGAAATCGGCGAGAAAGCGGCCGGTGGCGCTCAGGCTCTGTTCATCGAACAGTATCCACGGCTTGAATTCGGTGACCACCAGCGTCGGCCACAGCACCAGCAGCGCCACGATGATGATGACGATGCGCCCGCGCAGCGCTGGGTCGCGGCGGCTGGCGGGGGCGTGCCAGGGCCGCCGCCGCCCGCCGGGCCGCCCGCGCCGCGGGACGGATCGCTTGCGCCGTGGGCCGGGGCGCCCGTGCTGCGGGCGCTGCGGGCGTCGGTCGCTCCGTGGGCGCCGGCCGGCGTGTCAAACGCGGCGGCCATCACAGGCAAGCGCCTACGCCAGGTCTGACCGCCATTGGGTCGTCGCCTTGCGGCGGCGCGCTGCCGGCGGGCTGCTCGCCCTGATACAGCGCGGCGATCATGTGCGACGTAACCTGCGCGCGCGGCAGATCGAACGCCACGCGGCCGTCGCGCAGCGCGACGATGCGCGGAAAGTGGTCCAGCGCCAGGTCCACCTGGTGCAGGCTGCAAATCAAGGTGGCGTTGCGGGTCCGGGCCTCCTCGCGCAAGGTGGCCAGGGTCAGTTCGGACAACGCCGGATCGAGCGCCGACAGCGGCTCGTCCACCAGCAGCGCCCTGGCCGGCGACAGCAGCAAGCGCGCCAGGCCGCAGCGTTGGCGCTCGCCGCCGGACAGCCGGTCAACGCGCGAATACAGCTTGTCGCCCAGATTAAAGCGCGACAATGCCTGCCACGCCGCTTCCGGATCTTCCGGTTTGAACAAGGAGGCAAGCGCGCGCCACACGCTCCATTGCGGCAGGCGCGCCGCCAGCACCGCCGTCACCACGCGCTGGCGCGGCGGCAGCGGCGGCGTTTGCGGCGCCAGGAACAATTGCGCGCGCAGGCGGTGGCGGGCCGCCTCGCCGAGCGACCACGGATCGGCGTCGAAGGCCCGGAAGCTGCCTTCGGACGGTTTATGGGACAGGGACAGCGTCGCCAGCAAAGTGGTTTTGCCGGCGCCGGAAGGGCCGATCAGGGCCAGTTGCTCGCCCTGTTCAATCGTCAGGTTGATGCCTTGCAGCGCGGGAGTTGAACGCCCGCCGGGATGGCGGACGGTCAGGTCTTGCAGTTGATACGTCGGCATGTAGTTACTTCAGCAGGCCCGCGTTCTTGGCCGCCGCTTCGATGTTCTTGTAGTTATCCACCTTGGTCGGGATGAACTTGGACGCGCGTTGCAGTTCCATGATCGCCTTGTCTTCAGGCTTGCTGGCGTCCAGCGCCAGGAAGGCGTCGGTCAGCTTCTTCTTCAGGCCCGCGTTCATATCGGTGCGCACCGACCAGTTGTAATCGTAATAGCCAGGGGTGGTGTAGAACACGCGCACCACGTTAGGATCGACCTTCTTCGACTCGACCAGCTTCTCCCAGACCGAGATATTCAGCGCGCCGGCATCGACCTTGCCGCCTGCAACGGCGGCCACGGTGGCGTCATGCGCGCCGGAGAAGGCGATGCGTTTCAGGTCGGTGTCCGGATTGATCTTCGCGGCCAGCAGGTAGTAGCGCGGCATCAGGTGGCCCGAGGTCGAGGACTCGGAGCCGAAGCTCAGGGTCTTGCCTTTCAGGTCATTCAGGCTGTTGATGCTCTTGTTGGTGGTGACGAACACCGAGCGGAACTTCTCGTCCTCGGCGCGCTGTACCAGCGGCGTGATGGCGCCCTTGCTGCGCTCATTGGCCTGCACGAAGGTGAAGCCGCCGAACCAGACCATGTCCACCTTCTTGTTAATCAGGGCTTCCACCGACGCCGCGTAATCGGTCACCGGCGTGAACTCCACCTTCATGCCGATCTTCTTCTCCAGGTACTCGCCCAGCGGCTTGAACTTGCGCTGCAATTCGGTCGGCGCCTCGTCCGGAATCGCCGAAACGCGGAAGACGTGATCGGCCGATTGCGCCTGCGACCAGGAGGCGGCCAGCAGCATGCCGGCGGCGAACAGGGATTTGAGGGTGAATTTCATGGTGGTTTGCCCTTTTATGTGAATAGTCGCACAGAACTTTTGGTACGGCGCTACAAAATGGAGATTCGGCTATCATAACAAAAATCATCCAAGCAGATGACCACCCAGAATAAAGGCAGAGCATTCCATGCAAGTGTCCCATGCCCCGGCGATTCGTGTTGTCTCGCCCCTCGCCAGCAACACGTCATCGCAGCGGCCAGCACATGGCAGTGCGGCGGTCATCAAGGAAATCAGCGAAGGCCTGATGGCGAAGTGCGCCCACACCTCGCCCAAATTCCTGTATGACAGCCTGGGTTCGAGGCTGTTCGAAGCAATCTGCGAGCTGCCCGAATATTATCCAACCCGCACCGAAGCCAGCATCTTCGGCGCATACGGCGCCGACATGGCGCACGCGATCGGCGACGGCGCCTCGCTGATCGACCTTGGCGCCGGCAACTGCGCCAAGGCGGCGTCGCTATTCCCGCTACTGAAGCCGGCGCAGTACGTGCCGGTCGACATCTCGCGCGATTTCCTGCTTGGCGCGGTGGCGCAATTGCAGCAGCGCTTCCCGCACATCGAAATGACGGCGCTGGGGCTGGACTTCTCCAGCGGCTTCGATCTGCCGGACAGTGTGCGCGCCGAGCGCCGCGTATTCTTCTATCCCGGCTCCTCGATCGGCAACTTCTCGCCGGAGCAGGCGGTAACGTTCCTGCGCGGCCTGCGCGCCAACGCCGGCAAGGACGGCGGGCTGCTGATCGGCGTGGACCTGATCAAGGACCACGCGGTGCTCAACGCCGCCTACGACGACGCGCTGGGCGTCACCGGCGCCTTCAACCTGAACATGCTGCGCCACCTGAATCACCTGATCGGCGCCGACTTCGACGTCGGCCAATGGAAGCACGTCGCCTTCTTCAACGCCGACAAAAGCCGCATCGAAATGCACCTCGAAGCGTGCTGCCCGCTGACGGTAACGTGGCGCGGCGGCGAGCGCGATTTCGCGCGCGGAGAACGCATCCACACGGAAGACAGCTACAAATACACGCGCCAGTCCTTCGTCGCGCTGCTGGAAAAGGCCGGCTTTGAAACCAGGCGCATGTGGACCGACAAGGATCACTGGTTCGCCGTGATCCACGCGCAGGCGAGTTAAGATGAATCTGGCCCACCGCTACCAGGCCGTCCGCAAGCACACGCTGGCGCTGGCCGAACCGCTGTCGGACGAAGACTGCGGCGCGCAATCGATGCCGGACGCCAGCCCGGTCAAATGGCACCTGGCGCACACCACCTGGTTCTTCGAAACCTTCATCCTCGAGCGCATGGAGCGCGACTTCGCGCCGTTTCACCCGGCGTTCCGCATCCTGTTCAACTCCTACTACAACGGCATCGGCGAAAAGCACCCGCGCGCGCAGCGCGGACTGCTGACGCGTCCCGGCATGGCGCAAGTGCGCGCCTACCGGGCCGACGTCGACGCCCGCGTCGCGCGCCTTCTGGAAAGCGCGCCCGGCGCGGAGCTGGACATGCTGCTCACGCTCGGCATGCAGCACGAGCAGCAGCACCAGGAGCTGATGCTCACCGACGTCAAACACCTGCTGGCGCAAAGCCTGCTGCGCCCGGCCTACATGGCGCTGCCGCTGCCGGCGGCCGCGATGGCGCCGCCGCTGGAATGGCTGCCGTTCGAAGGCGGCCTCACGGAAATCGGGCACGCCGGCCAAGACTTCAGCTTCGACAACGAACTACCGCGCCACAAGCAATACGTAGCGCCGTTCGCGCTGGCCTCGCGGCTGATAACGAATGGCGAATATCTGGGCTTCATCAACGCCGGCGGCTACGCCAACGCCGCGCTATGGCTGGCCGAGGGCTGGGACTGGGTGCGCACGCAAAACCTGCGCGCGCCGATCTACTGGTTCCAGGACGACCAAGGCGCATGGCAGGAATTCACGCTGCATGGCGCGCAGCCGCTGGACCTCAACCGGCCGGTCGCGCACATCTCGCTATACGAAGCGGACGCTTACGCCCACTGGGCCGGTGCGCGCCTGCCGACCGAATTCGAATGGGAATACGCCGCCGCGCAAGCGCCGGTCGACACCGGCTCGCTGCACCCGGCCGGCGCGGCGGGCGCCGGGCTGCGGCAAATGTACGGCCAATGCTGGCAATGGACCAGCAGCAGCTACGCGCCATATCCCGGCTTCGCGGCGGCGGACGGCGCGCTGGGCGAATACAACGGCAAGTTCATGCTCAACCAATACGTGCTACGCGGCTCCTCGTGCGCCACGCCGGAAGGCCACGCGCGCGCCAGCTACCGCAACTTCTTCCCCGCCGGCGCCCGCTGGCAATTCACCGGCATCCGCCTCGCCAAATAAAATTGGGGTCAGGTCTGACATTCGCACACGGGCTCAACGGCATTGCCGTTGAGCCCGTGTGCGAATGTCAGACCTGACCCCGGGTTAGAGGCGGAACTGGCTGACGACGGCGTTTAGTTCGCCGGCCTGGTCCTGCATCGCCGAGGCTGCCGCGGCGGCTTGTTCGACCAGCGCGGCGTTCTGCTGCGTTACCTGGTCCATCTGGCTGATGGCGATGTTGATTTGCTCGATGCCGCTGCTTTGCTCGCGGTTGGCCAGCGTCATTTCTTCGACGATGGCCGTGACCTTGCGCACGCTGTCCTGTACTTCGCTCATGGTGTTGCCGGCCAGGTCGACCAGCTGCGCGCCCGTCGCCACCTTGTGGACCGAGTCGTCGATCAGCTGCTTGATTTCCTTGGCGGCGCTGGCCGAGCGCTGCGCCAGCGTGCGTACTTCAGTGGCCACCACGGCGAAGCCGCGCCCTTGTTCGCCGGCGCGCGCCGCTTCTACGGCGGCGTTCAGCGCGAGAATGTTGGTCTGGAAGGCGATGCCGTCGATGACGGCGATGATGTCGACGATTTTGCGCGACGAGTCGTTGATGGCGTTCATGGTGTCCACCACCTGCGCTACCACCGTGCCGCCACGCCGTGCGACTTCGGTCGCGCTTTGCGCCAGCTGGTTGGCTTGATGCGCATTGGCGGCGTTCTGCTTGACGGTGCTGGTCAGTTCTTCCATCGAGGCCGCGGTTTCTTCCAGCGAGCTGGCTTGCTCCTCGGTGCGCGACGACAAGTCCATATTGCCGCTGGCGATTTCCGCCGATGCCGTGTTGATCGCGCCGGTGCCGCTGCGCACGCGGCTGACGATGGCCGACAGGCTGGCGCTCATTTGCGCCATCGCTTGCAGCAGCTGGCCCATTTCGTCGCGCTGCGTGCTGCTGATGTTGTGCGTCAGGTCGCCGGCGGCAACCGCCCGCGCCACCCGCAGCGCGTCGCTGATCGGATCGGTGATCGAGCGCGTGACGCGCCAGGCGAACGCCAGCCCGAGCGCCAGCGCCAGGACGCCCAGCCAGGCCATCATCTGCCGCGCCATGGCGATGTTGTGCTTGACCGCCGCGCCGTTTTCATTGACCACCGATTTTTGCAGCTCGTTGAGCTGCTGCACGCTGTCTTGCAGCTTGCCCAGTTTCGGCAGCATGTCGGCGCGCAGGAAGGCGAGGGCGTCGTCGCGCCGGCCGTCGGCCAGCAGCTTGCCCACTTGCGTGAACGAGGCGACGTAGGCCTTGCGCTGGTCGCCGATGCGCGCCAGCAGTTCCTTGCCGGCCGGCCGCGTGACCAGGCGCCCCAGCGTTTGCAGCGCGTTGGTGATGGTTTGCTTGTTGGCCTCCATCTCGCTGCGGATGGCGGCAATGCGGCTGGCGTCCTGCGTGGTGAAGAGTTCGAGCGTGAGCGCCGAATTGGCGCGGGTGGTGGTGCTGACGGTGGCCGCCGCTTCGGCCTTGATCCAGTCGTTGTCGATGATGGTGTCGTTCAGCGTGCCGATGCTGCTCAGCCGTTGCAGGCCGATGCCGATCAGCACCGCCATCAGTAACAGCACCGCGCCGAAAGCGAGACCCAGCCGCGCGCCGATCTTGAGATTCGAAAAATTCATGTCCACACCTCGCATCGTTGATTCCAGTCCAGTATAGCCGCGATGGTGCGTTGCGGAAAATTAGCGGCCAATATCTGTTGTCCAGAGGGAACGCCAGCAAATTCTTGCGTGCGGATTGAAAGTCGGGATATTATTGAGAATAATTCTCATTCTTTTCGATTATGTCGGCCGCATTACCCCACAACGCGCACATCGCTGCCATTTACCACGCCCACCACCATTGGCTGCAAGGCTGGCTGCGCAACCGGCTGGGCAGCGCGTCGGACGCGGCGGACATCGCCCATGACACTTTCCTGCGCGTGCTGGCGCGCGATGTCGTTATCCGCGAGCCGCGCGCGCTGCTGACCACCATCGCCCAGGGCATGGTGGCCAATTTTTACCGGCGCCGCGATATCGAACTGGCGTACGAGGAGGCGCTGGCCGCCTGGCCGCAGCCGCTTGGCGTGTCGCTGGAGGAGCGCGCCATCGTGCTGGAGACGCTGGTGCGGATCGACGCGCTGCTCCATACCTTGCCGGCGCCGGTGCGCCAGGCTTTCCTGCTGTCGCAGATCGATGGCATGGCGCAGGGCGAGATTGCCGAGCGTCTCGGCGTGTCGCTGGCGACGGTGAAGCGCTACATCGCCAAGGCCATGCTGCTGTGCTGCTTCGCCGATTGAGGCCATGAACGGCGTGTCGCCTTCGTCGTCGATTCCACTGGCGGTGCGCGAGCAGGCGGTGGCGTGGCTGGTCGAGCTGCAGTCGGAGACGGCGGATGAGGACACGCGCCGCAACTGGCAGCAATGGCGCGACGCCGATCCGCTGCATGGGCAAGCCTGGGCGCGGGTGGCGGCATTCGGCGACAAGCTGCAATCGCTGCCGCCGCATATCGCCCAGGCGGCGTTGAACGCGCCATCGACGGATGCGCGGCGCCAGGCGCTGAAGACGCTGGCCCTGCTGATCGGCGTCGGCGGCGCCACCTGGCTGGCGGCGGAGCAGACGCCATGGCGCGCCTGGTCGGCCGACTACTCGACCGGCATGGGCCAGCGCACCACGCTGGCGCTGGACGACGGCACCCAGGTAATCATGAACGCCGCCTCCGCGCTGAATGTCCGCTACACCGGCGGCGAACGGCGGCTGCAACTGCTGCGTGGCGAGATTCTGGTCGCCACCGCGCGCGACCCGCGCGGACGGCCGTTCTCGGTCGATACGGAGCAGGGCAACGCGCGCGCGCTCGGCACGCGCTATCTGGTCGGTCAGCTCGATGGCCGCAGCCTGGTAGCGGTGCTTGAAGGGGCGGTGGAGATACGCCCTGCACATGGCGGCGCGCCGCTGCGGCTCAACGCCGGCCAGCAGGCCGACTATACCCGCGCTGCGACAGGTTCGCCGCAGCCGGCCGACAACGCGTCCACCGCGTGGGTGGACGGCATGATCGTGGCGCAGGACATGCCGTTGCCGGACTTCCTGGCGGCGCTGGGCCGCTACCACAAGGGCCGGCTGCATTGCGCGGCCGGCGCGGCGCACCTGACCGTCAGCGGCACCTATCCGCTGGCCGACGCCGGCCGCGTGCTGGACCTGCTGCAAACCACGCTGCCCATCACCATCACCCACTACACGCGTTACTGGACGACGGTGGATGTAAAAAAATCTCAAAAAAGTGAGCTGTTTTTGCGACTTGCGGGGCAATGGATAAAGAACACCAATTTATTCATTATTCGGGGAAGCACACATGCAGCACGCACGATACGCATTGATCGTTCCACTGGCGATGGCCGCCGCCGCGCCTTTGCACGCGCAGGCGCAGGACGCCTTGCGCAATTTCAGTATTCCGGCCGGCCCGCTGAGCGCCACCTTGAACCGCTTCGGCCGCGAGGCCGGCATCATGCTGTCGTTTTCGACGCAGGCCACGCAGGGGCTGCAAAGCCCGGGCGTGAGCGGTGTGCACACGGCCGATTCCGGCCTGGCCAGTGTGCTCAAGGGCACCGGCCTGGTGGCGACGCGCCAGCGCAACGGCGGCTATGTGGTGGCCGCCGCCAGCGCGGAGCAGAACGATGGCGCCGCCGCGCTGCCGATGGTGCAGGTGACGGCGCAGGCGCAGGGCGCGACCACCGAGAACACCGGCGCCTATACCGGCCGCGCCACCACCATCGGCAAAATGGAGCAGTCGCTGCGCGAGACGCCGCAGTCGGTCAGCGTGATTACCCGCCAGTTCATGGATGACCGCAACCTGACGTCGCTGGACGAGGTGATGGCGCAAGCCACCGGCGCCACACGCTCGCAGCGCAATTTCGGTTCACACACGTTCACGGTGCGCGGCTTCGCCATGAACTCCTATCTGAAAGACGGCGTGCCGGGTTCCGAATATGATGACACCAGCACCATGCCGACCGATATGGCGATCTACGACCGGGTCGAGATTTTGCGCGGCGCCGCCGGCTTGATTGTCGGCGCCGGCGATCCGAGCGGCGTGGTCAATCTGGTGCGCAAGCGCCCGCGCAAGGAGTCGCATGTCGATCTGAATCTGAGCGCTGCTTCGTGGGATAACTACCGCACCGAGGTCGATGCAGGCACGCCCCTCAACCAGGCCGGCACGCTGCGCGGCCGCGTGGTGGCGGCGTACCAGGACAAGCATACCTTCCAGGACGTGACGCATGCGAAGGAAGGACTGTTCTACGGCGTGCTGGAAGCGGACCTGGGGCCGGATACCACGCTGACCTTCGGCGGTCGCCGCCAGGAAAACAAGATCCACGGCTACACGGTGTTCGGCCTGCCGCGCTACAGCGACGGCCGGGCGCTGGATGTGCCGCGTTCGACCTCGCTGGCGCAGGACTGGAATCTGCATGACGTCAACGGCAGCAATCTGTTCGCTGAAATCGAGCATCGCTTCGGCGGCGGCTGGAAGGCGCGCGCGGCGGCCAACTACAACAAGGGCGCGTTCTCGCAGCAGTTGGGCATCACCCGCGGCATGGTCGATCCGGTGACTTTGAGCGGGCCTCTGTTATACAGCCTGTACTTCCGCGATATCGAAGTCGAAAGCAAGGGCGTGGACGCCAGCATCTCCGGCAACTTCCAGGCGCTGGGCGGTACGCATGAGGTGATGGCGGGCTTCAACTGGTCGAGGCAAAACCAGCAGACGCGCGACGCTTCGGTTGGCAGCGATATTGCGGTCGATATCTTCAACGTCAATCACCAGGCGGTGGCGCGGCCGGCGCATCCGGCATGGGAAGGCGATGCCCGTTCAGAAGACCAGCGTTACGGCGTCTATGCGAGCGCGCGGTTGGAACTGGCCAAGCCGCTGCATCTTCTGGTGGGTGGACGTGTGAGCTGGATGGATTACCGGCAGGTGGATGCGCTCAGCGGCGCCAGGCTCGCCGACAACCAGCAGAACCACGAGTTCACGCCTTACACCGGCCTGATTTATGACCTCAACCAGCAATGGTCGCTGTACGCCAGCTATGCCGATACCTTCCAGGTGCAAAGCGGCTACCAGAGCGCGGGCGGCGCGGCGCTGAAGCCTGCCGTCGGCGCCAATTACGAAGCCGGCATCAAGGGCGAGTTGTATGACGGGCGCCTGAACCTGTCGGCGGCGGTTTTCCAGATCCGCAAGGACAACCTGGCGGTGCTGGATGAGCAAAACCTCGGCGCCTGCCCGAACTCGCTGATGAGCACCGATTGCTATCGCAACGGCAGCACGCTGCGCAGCAAGGGCGTGGAGCTGGAGGCCAGTGGCGAGATTGCGCCGGGGTGGCAGCTGATGGCCGGCTACACCTTTGTCACCAGCCGCGATGATGCGGGCGTTAGCATCAGCTCCGAAACGCCGCATCACCTGTTTAAAGCATCGACCAGTTATCGCCTCCCCGGCGCGTGGCAGGCGCTGACAGTGGGCGCCGGCGTGCAGGCGCAGAGCCACTACGCCTTCCCGGCGCCGGATGACGACAGCGTGACCATGGGCGAGGGCGGACGCGCCGTGTGGGACCTGAACGGCTCCTACCGCATCAACAGCAAGTGGAGCGCGCAGCTCAATGTCAACAACCTGTTCGACAAACACTATTATTCGATGCTGGGATCTCTGCGTCGCGGTAATTACTTTGGCGAGCCGCGGAGTATCAGCCTGATGCTGCGCGCCACGCTGTAAGCGCGCATGCGGGAGAACTGGCGTCCAGCCATGGGCTGGCTGCACACGTGGGGAGGCCTGATCACCGGCTGGCTGCTGTGCGTTATTTTCATGACCGGCACGCTCAGCGTGTTCCGCGAGCCGATCACGCACTGGATGCGGGCCGCGCCGCCGCTGGCGGCGCAGGCGCAGGCGCTATCGGCCGAGCAGGCGGCACGGCGCGCCTTCGATTACCTCGGCGAGCATGCCGCCGGCGCGCGCCTGTGGCGCGTCGACCTGCCGCAGCAGGGCGGTGATGCGCTGCTGCTGTCCTGGCGCGGCGCGGACGGCGAACATCAACGCGCCATCGACCCGGCCAGCGGCGCCGTGCTGCCATCGCCGTGGGGGCGCGACACCGATGGCGGCCGCCACTTTATGGTGTTCCACTATTCGCTGCAGGCCGGGCTGATGGGATTCTGGATTGTTGGCGTGGTGTCGCTGGGGATGTTGGTGGCGCTGGTGTCCGGCGTGATTGTCCACAAGCGCATCTTCAGCGACTTCTTCACCTTCCGCCCCAACAAGGGCCAGCGGTCATGGCTGGATGCGCACAACGCGTGCGGCGTGCTGGCGCTGCCGTTCCTGTTCATGATTACGCTGACCGGCCTGGCGATTTTCTATTCCAGTTACATGCCGCTGCCGTTGCAGATGGCGTATGGCGCCGACGACGGCGCCTATGACCGCATGCAGCAGGTGCTGTCGCACGAACCGGCGCCGCCCAGGCGTCAGCACGCAGGCGTGCCTGCCGCCTTGCCGCAAATCGGGCCGCTGCTGCGCCAGGCGCGCGCGCTTACCGGCACGGAGATGGCGATGCTGCTGGTTGAACGCCCCGGCGACAGCAGCATGCTGCTGCGGATGTTCGGCCGCGAGCCGGATGGCGGCACCAGCGGCAGCATACGCAATCAGCGCGGCACGGTGCTGTTCGACGGCGTCAGTGGCGCGCCACTCCAGATGCGCAAGCCCGACCCGCAGGAGCAGCAATCGGTGGGCCACGCCACCCATAGCGTGGTGGAGCATCTGCACTTTGCGCGCTTCGGCGGCTGGACCATGCGCTGGCTTTATTTTCTCAGCGGCCTGGCCGGCACCGCGTTGATGGCGACCGGCACCATTCTGTATCTGGTGAAGCGCCGGCAAAAGAGCGGCGGCGAATTCGGCGCGGCGACGGCGCGTATTTACCGCTGCATCGATGCGGTGAATATCGCTTCCATCAGCGGTTGTGCGCTGGCGTGCATCGCTTACTTGTATGGCAACCGCCTGCTGCCGGCCGTGCTGGAAGGACGCGGCAAGTGGGAGGTGCGCATCTTTCTGCTGGCTTGGCTGGCGTCGCTGGCGCACGCGGCGTGGCGTCCGCGCGCGGCGGCATGGCGCGAGCAATGGACGCTGGCCGCGCTGCTGTGTCTTGGACTGCCGCTGCTGAATCTCTGCACCACTGGTCAACATTTGGGCAACTATGTGCTGCGCGGCGACTGGCAAGGCGCCGGCGTGGAAGCGGTGTCGCTGTGCTGCGGCGCCTTGATGGCGGCTATCGCGCGCAAGGTGAAAAAGATATGACGGTGATTTCGCGCCTGCTGGCCGCCGTCGTGGGCGGCTACGCGCTGGCGTCGCTGTGCGCGGCGTTGCTGGCGTTCGTGCTGCCGCTGCTGTTCGCGTTGACGCTGGCCGATGGTGTGGTGATCGGCACCATGCTCGGCTTTGCCGTGCATGCCGGCTGGTTCGTGTTTGCGTTTTCGCCCGTGCCTGCGGGCCGGATCTGGCTGTGGCTGACGGTGGCGTTGTGCGTGGTGAGCCTGTTACTGTGGATAGTGGGCGGGAACGCGCTGTTCCCGCCCGCGTCCTGATTAAACTGCCGCGCTGGCCTGCTGGCGCACCAGCTGGCGGTTGACCGCGCTCAGCACCGCCTTGAACGAGGCGGTCAGGATGTTGCTGTCGGTAGCCGCGCCAAACAGCGTCGGGCCGTTGGCCAGGCGCAGTTCGACATAGCAGGCCGCCTTGGCGTTGGCGCCCGAGCCGATCGAGTGCTCGTGGTAGTCCATCAGCTTGATGTCGAGGCCGAGCGCGTCGACGAAGGCGTCGATCGGGCCGTTGCCGCCGCCTTGCAGCGCCAGGGGCGCGCCGTTGTGGAGCAGGGCGATGTCGATCTGCACCGGCTCGTCGCTGCTGGTGTCTTCCACCATTTTGTGCGACTGGTAGCCATACGGCGCCTGCTGCTCGAAGTATTCCTTGCTGAAGATGTCGTAGATGCCATCGGCGGTGATCTCCAGGCCGGTCTGGTCGGCCACCTGCTGCACCGCGCGGCTGAATTCAATCTGCAGGCGGCGCGGCAGCACCAGGCCGTAGTCCTGTTCCAGCAGATAGGACATGCCGCCCTTGCCCGACTGGCTGTTGACGCGGATGACGGCGTCGTAGCTGCGGCCCAGGTCTTGCGGGTCGATCGGCAGGTAGGGAATTTCCCAGATCGCGCCCGGCTGCTGCTTGGCGAAGCCTTTCTTGATCGCGTCCTGGTGCGAGCCGGAGAAGGCGGTGAACACCAGGTCGCCGACGTACGGGTGGCGCGGGTGCACCGGCAGCTGGTTGCATTCCTCGACCACCTTGCGCACTTCGTCGATGTCGGAGAAGTCCAGGCCCGGGTGCACGCCTTGCGTGTACAGGTTGAGCGCCAGCGTTACCAGGTCGACGTTGCCGGTGCGCTCGCCGTTGCCGAACAGGCAGCCCTCGACGCGGTCGGCGCCGGCCATCACCGCCAGTTCGGCCGAGGCGACGGCGGTGCCGCGGTCATTGTGCGGGTGGACCGAGATAATCAGCGAGTCGCGGCGCGTCAGCTTGCGCGACATCCATTCGATCTGGTCGGCGTAGACGTTGGGCGTGCTGCATTCCACGGTGGACGGCAGGTTGATGATCAGCTTCTTGTGCGGCGTCGGCTCGAAGATGGCGATGACGGCGTCGCAGATGTGCTTGGAGAAGTCCAGTTCCGTGGTGGAGAACGACTCCGGCGTGTATTCATAGCCCCAGTCGGTGTCCGGGTGCTGCCTGGTCAGCTCCTTCACCAGCTTGGCGCCGGTGGTGGCGATGTTGGTGATCTCCTCGCGCGACATGCCGAACACCACCTTGCGGAACACCGGCGCCACCGAGTTGTACAGGTGGACGATGGCGCGCCTGGCGCCGACGCACGATTCGACGGTGCGGCGGATCAGTTCCTCACGCGACTGCGTCAGCACGATGATGGTGACGTCGTCCGGAATGCGGTTCTCGTCGATCAGCTTGCGCACGAAGTCGAAGTCGGTCTGCGAGGCCGACGGGAAGCCGACCTCGATTTCCTTCAGGCCGATCTTGACCAGCAGGTCGAACATGCGGATCTTCTTCTCGATGCTCATCGGCTCGATCAGCGCCTGGTTACCGTCGCGCAGGTCGGTGCTCATCCAGATCGGCGGCTTGCTGATGATGGCGTTCGGCCAGGTGCGGTCGGACAACTGGACGGCTGGGAAGGGACGGTATTTGGACGCTGGGTTCTGCAACATCATGGTAATGCTCCTGGATCAAGAATGAGGCCGGCGCGGGGGCGGGCGGTACGTGCTAACGGTGTGGCGAAGGGCTGGCGCGCGGCCACGGGACACTAGGCGCGGCAACCGATCGGTAGTTTTAGCAGTAGCGAAAAAGCTGGGAGCATCGGTACGACTTTCCTGGGATTTGAAACGCGTGCGGCTTATGGCCGGCACAAGGGTACAACAGGGACGCGGATTAAGCGCGTGCTAGTAGACGCGCTGCTAGCGATAGGGCGCTGGCAGGCGATAGCAGGAAAGCGGATAGGTGCAGATGCGAGATCATTGCTCGAATTTACGTGATCGCTCGGGTAGTTGTCAAGCGCTAAGTAAAGGCGGCGTTGCTATTCGGGCAGTACATTTTCCTCGTCATCAATGACTTCTGCATGGTCATGCTGTACATTCTTGGTGAAAAACTAACTGACTATAACGATGTTGAGCAAACTGAAGAGTTTTAACATGCGGACTAGACGAGCGATTACGGTGGTGTGCATGTTGTTCGCGAGCGCAGCGTTGGCCGCGCCGCCCAAGGCAGTCAGCACGCCGGAGGACGTGGCGGCGATTACTGCGGTGACGGAGCAATTTCAGGCTGCGCTGAAGGCCAAGGACGTGAAGGCGCTATCGTCGCTGATGCTCAATTCGAATATCCTGTGGGCCTCGCCGCTGAGCGACCGGCGTGTGCAGCAGGTGCGCGCGGAGCTTGACCCGAATGCCGATGGCGTCAGCGCCGGCGGCTATCACGGCTTTGCACAGTTCGTGAAGACTGCCAAAGTCCCTGTTGAAGAACGCTTCTACAACGTCAAGATTACTCAGGATGCCGATCTGGCATGGGTGATGTTCGATTACGAATTCGTCTACGACGGCAAGGTGGAGAACTACGGTGTCGAGACCTGGCAAATGGTCAAGCGCGGCGGCCAGTGGAAGATTTTCTCTGTGGTCTGGTCGACGCACTTGACCGAAAAATAATCAGCCGACGTTGACGCGCGCCGCGCCGTCCGCCATGCGGCCGATGACGGCGGCCTCGCTGAAGCCTTCGCGGCGGAACAGGGCCAGCACCTCGTCGACACTGGCTTCGTCGCAGGAGACCAGCAGCCCGCCCGAGGTCTGCGGGTCGGTCAGCAGCGCGTGCTGCGCCGGCGTGATCGACGGCGCCAGTTGCACGTCCTTGCCGTAGGCTTCCCAGTTGCGGCCCGAGGCGCCGGTGAAGCAGCCGTCCTGCGCCAGTTGCTCGACGCCCGGCAGCAGCGGAATCCGGTGCATGTCCAACTGCGCCTCCAGCCTGGCGCCGCGCGCCAGTTCCAGCAGGTGGCCCAGCAGGCCGAAACCGGTAACGTCGGTCATCGCGTGCACGCCGGCCAGTTCGGACAAAGCCTTGCCGGGCTTATTCAGCTTGGTGGTGTTGGCGATCATGGCGCGGTAGCCGTCGTCATCGAGCTTGCCCTTCTTGAGCGCCGCCGACAGCACGCCCACGCCCAGCGGCTTGCCCAGCACCAGCACGTCGCCGGCCCTGGCGTCGGCGTTGCGCTTGACTTTCGATGGATGGATCAGACCCATGACCACCAGGCCGTAGATCGGCTCCACCGAGTCGATGGTGTGGCCGCCGGCGATGGGAATGCCGGCTTCGGCGCAGATCGATTCACCGCCCTTGATGATCTGGCCGATGGTTTCTACCGGCAGCCTGTTGATCGGCATGCCCACCAGGGCCAGCGCCATGATCGGCGTGCCACCCATGGCGTAGACGTCGGAGATGGCGTTGGTGGCGGCGATGCGGCCAAAGTCGAACGGGTCGTCGACGATGGGCATGAAGAAATCGGTGGTGGCGATCAGCGCCTGTTCGTCATTGAGCTTGTAGACCGCCGCATCGTCCGACGTCTCGATCCCCACCAGCAGTTCCTTCGGCACCGGGAAGCCGTTGGAGTTTTTCAGGATTTCGGACAGCACGCCGGGGGCGATTTTGCAGCCGCAGCCGCCGCCGTGGGAAAAAGAAGTCAGTTTGATCGCGTCATTGCTCATGGTGGGATTCCTGTGGTGTTCGGAGTGCGGCGGGGTACAATCGGTGCATGACTTCCAGCTCTTCTTCGTTCAGGAACGCCACGTCGCAGCAGCTTGCCCACGCCCTTCAGCATGCGAGGGATTATACGCTTTCGCTGTTCGATTGTTTTGCCGCCGCCGGCATGGACGCCGCGCCGCGCGTGCCGCAGCTGCGCGGCGTGAATCCACCGTTATGGGAATTAGGGCGCATCGCCTGGTTTGCCGAGTGGTTCATCCTGCGCGGGGCGACTTCCAGCCATCCGGCCGACGCCGACGGCCATTGCCTGCTGACCAAGGGCGACGACTGGTTCGACGCCGAACGGGTGCCGCACCGGGCCCGCTGGACGCTGGACCTGCCCAGCAGCGGCGGCGTCAAGACCTACTGCCATGAGGTGCTGGACCGGGTGCTGGACAAGCTGACGCGCGAAGCCAATACCGACCAGGCGCTGTATCCGTACCGGCTGGCGTTGGCGCACGAGGACATGCGCGGCGAAGCGATGCTGCACGCCCTGCAAACCCTGGGGCTGGACGCGCCGGTGCGCGCGCTCAGCGAGGCGCAGCAGATGTTTGCGCCGTCCGAAACCGGCTTCCCCGGCGGGATTATCCAGTTGGGCAGCAAGACCGGCGGCGGTTTCGTATTCGATAACGAGCTTCAGCAGCACAGCTTCCACGTGGCGCCGTTTCGCATGGACAGTACCCTGGTCAGCAACGCGCAGTATGCGGATTTTGTCATGGACGGCGGCTACGACAACCGCCAGTTCTGGAGCGACGCCGGCGCTGCATGGCTGATGCGCCAGGAACGCTCGGCGCCGCGCTACTGGCAGCGCGACGGCGCGCAGTGGCGCACCTTGCGCTTTGGCCGCTTATCGACGCTGGCCGGCGCCGAACCGGTGCGGCATGTGAATCTGTATGAGGCGCAGGCTTACTGCGCCTGGGCCGGCCGCCGCCTGCCGACCGAGGCGGAATGGGAATACGCAGCCTTGTCGGGACATCCGGCTTTCCGCTGGGGCCAGTTGTGGGAGTGGACGGCGTCGCCGTTCGAGCCGTATCCGGGCTTCGAGCCCGGACCATACCGCGAGTATTCGGCGCCGTGCTTCCATACCCACCAGGTGCTGCGCGGCGCTTCGTTCGCCACGCCGTCGCGCTTCGGCGCGGCGCGCTTCCGCCGCTTCCTGCCGCCGGAACGGGACGAGGTCTTTTCCGGCTTCCGTACCTGTGCATGGCATACGCGTAAGCCCTAGTCCGCTCCCGCAGTGCAGGTGGTCGGGTCAAAGGCGGTTCGTCTTGGACAAATGTAATGTGTTTTCATGTTTCCATGCGGCATAATCCGCGTTTCGTCCTCGACAAAGTGGAAATGATGGAAGCGTTTAAACGACTAAAAATAGGCACGCAACTCGCGCTGAGCTTCGGCACGCTGACGGCGCTGATGCTGATCATGGCGACGTTTGCCATCATGCGCACGGCCACCATCGCCGACGCGTTTCATGACGAGCAGCGCGTGATGGCCGGGAAGCTGGAGCCGCTGTACGTGGCGCGCGAGGCGCTGGCGCAGACCGGCCTGGCGGCGCGCAACGCCTACATTTTCACCGACAGCGCGCAGGTCGCGCGCGAGCTGACGATCATCGATGAACAGAAGGCGATCTACCTGGACGCGCTGGACAAGATGACGCCCGCCTACAAGGGTGACGCCGATTTCGACAAGGTGCGCGCCGGCCTGCTGAAGATGGCCGATGCGCTCAAGCGTCCGCGCCAGCTGCGCGACGCCGGCGACATGCCGGGCTACGCCAGCTTCCTCGCCGATGAATGCAGCCCGCTGCGCAAGCAGATCGTGAACGATATCGCGCTGGTGCTGAATGCCACGCTGGAGCAGACCCGCGCCGCCAGCGCCGGCGTTGACGCCCACGCGAACGACGCCTTCCTATGGATCGCCTTGCAGGCGGCGCTGTCGCTGCTGGTCAGCGTGCTGATTGCGTGGACGATTACGCGCCTGCTGCTCAGGCAACTGGGCGGCGAGCCGGCGTATGCGGCGGACATCGCCAACAAGATCGCCGAAGGCGACCTGTCGGTGCCGGTGCGGGTCGGGGATGGCGACCAGGCCAGCCTGCTGCACGCGATTGCGGCCATGCGCGACAGCCTGTCGTCCATCGTCGGGCAGGTGCGGCAGGGGACCAACCTGATTACTACCGCATCGTCCGAAATCGCCAGCGGCAACCGCGATCTGTCGCAGCGCACCGAGCACCAGTCGGCGTCGCTGGAGAAAGTGGCCGGCGCCATGGTGCAGCTGACCGGCACCGTGCGCCAGAACGCGCAGAATGCGATGCAGGCCAATACGCTGGCGCTGTCGGCCTCCGACGTGTCGGAGCAGGGCGGCCAGGTGATGGAACAGGTGACGCTGACCATGGCGTCGATTAACGAGTCGTCGAAGAAGATCGTCGATATTATTGCAGTCATCGACGGCATCGCTTTCCAGACCAATATCCTGGCGCTGAACGCCGCCGTGGAAGCGGCGCGCGCCGGCGAGCAGGGGCGCGGCTTCGCGGTGGTGGCGCAGGAAGTGCGCACGCTGGCGCAGCGCTCCGCCGCAGCCGCGAAGGAGATCAAGGCACTGATCGACGATTCGGTGGCGCGCGTGGGCGCCGGTTCGGCGCAGGTGCACAAGGCCGCCGCCACCATGCATGAAGTGGTCAACAGCGTCAAGCGCGTAACGCAGATCATGGGCGACATCAGCGGCGCCAGCATGGAGCAGACTGCCGGCATCGAGCAGGTCAACAACGCCATCGGCGAGATGGATGGCATGACGCAGCAGAATACCGCGCTGGTTGAGCAGGCGTCGGCCGCTGCGCAGGAGTTGCAGGACCAGGCCACCAGCCTGGCGCACGTGGTAGACGTGTTCAAGTTAGAATCACATCAGGCCAGCGTGACCGGGCTGCGTGGACGCGCGCCGCGCGCCGGCGTTGCCGCTGTTTCGCCATCAACCAACGAGGATATCCGCCGCATCGCATGAAAATCGGCCTGCAAACCTGGGGAAGTCACGGCGACCTGAGGCCGTTCATCGCACTGGCCGAGGGTTTGCAACTGGCCGGCCATGAGGTCACGCTGGTGATGACCTGCGTGGACAGCGATGCCTATGCGGCGCTGGTATCGCCATCCGGCGTCCGGCTGCGGGTGGTGGCATCGCCGGTACTGGGGCCTGCCGACATCGAGCGCCTGAGCGAAGTCGCCGCCAGGGCCACCAATCCGCTGGCGCAGCTCAAGATGCTGGTCGAAGGCGGCTTTCTGCCGGCGGAGGAGCCAATGCTGGCGGCGGCGCTGGAACTGGTTGCCGGGTGCGACCTGCTGATCGGCCACTTCTTCGTTTATCCCTTGCAGATCGCGGCGGAACGCGCGGGCAAGCCCTACGTCAGCGTGCTGCTGTCGCATGTGATGGTACCGAGTGCGCACAGCCATCCGCTAGGCCTGCCGTTCGGCCAGCGGCTGTTATGGCGGGTCACGCAATGGGCGTTGCACCGGGCCGCGTCGCCGTATCCGAACCGGCTGCGCGCGCGACTTGGCATGCCGCCGGGCGGCGATATGCTGACCAGCGTCTGGCTGTCGCCGGAATTGACGCTGCTCGGCGTCAGTCCGCAGATCGCACAGCGGCAGCCGGACTGGCCGTCATCGTTGCGCGTGACCGGCTTCCTCGACATGCCGAACATGCAGCTGGAAGGCCGCTTGACGGACGAAGTGGAAGCCTTCCTGGCCGCCGGCGAGGCGCCGGTCTACATGACCTTTGGCAGCTGGACGCCGCGCGATACCGCGCAGCAGCGCGAGCATTTGCGCCTGTTGACCGGCGCCGCGCGGCTGTCCGGCCGCCGCGCCATCATCCAGGCGGCGGATGCCGCCGCCTGCGGCTTCCGGTCCGACACGCAGGTCCTCTATGTCAGCGCTTCGCCGCACCACCTGATCTTCCCGCGCTGCGCGGCGGTGGTCCACCATGGCGGCGCCGGCACCACGCAGTCGGCCACGCTGGCGGGGCGGCCGTCGGTGGTGGTGGCGAATATCGCCGAGCAGGAACACTGGGGGCAGGAGCTGCGCCGGCTGGGCATCGCCGGCAAGCCGCTGCGGCGGCACAGCGTCACGCCGGAGAAGCTGGCCGCGCGCATGCGCGCCTTGCGGCCCGATATGCCGGCCAGGGCCGCCGCGATCGCCCGCGCCATGGCGCAGGAAGACGGCGTGGCCGAAGCGGTGCGCATCATCAATCAGAAATATGGAACTGAACATGTTTAAAATCGCGGCGCTGTTCGCCGTCACCGCGCTGGCGGAGATCGTCGGCTGCTACCTGCCATGGCTGGTGCTCAAGCAGGGCAAGACCGCGTGGCTGCTGCTGCCGGCGGCGGCCTCGCTGGCGCTGTTCGCGTGGCTATTGACGCTGCATCCGGCGGCTGCCGGGCGCACCTACGCTGCCTACGGCGGCGCCTATATCTGCGTGGCGCTGCTCTGGCTGCGCTTCGTCGACGGCATGGCGCTGACGCGCTACGACGCGGCGGGCGCGCTGCTGGCGCTGGCCGGCATGGCCGTCATCGCGCTACAGCCTCCGCATTGAAAAACGGCGCGCATCATTGCGATGCGCGCCGTTCCGGTTTTTACAGCAGCGATTCCGACAGGTCTTTCAGGTCGTCCGCGTATTCAGCTTCGTCCAGCTGCTTGCGGGCGACGCCGCTGCGCCAGGCGGCGGCGGCGATCTTCGGCGTGACGCCGACCAGCAGGCGCGGGTCCAGCAGGCCCGGCACGATGTAGTCCTTGCTGAAGCGCGCATCGCTGCGCGCCATGTCGGCCAGCGCCACCACGCAGGCGCGTTTCATTTCCTGGTTGATGGTGGTCGCACCCGAATCCAGCGCGGCGCGGAACAGGTAAGGGAAGCACAGCGCGTTGTTGATCTGGTTCGGGTAGTCCGAACGGCCGGTGGCGATGATCGCATCGGGCGCCACTTCGCGCACCAGTTCCGGACGCAGTTCCGGCTCGGGGTTGGCCAGCGTGAAGACGATCGGCTGCGCCTTCATGCGCTGGATGTCGGCCTGCGACAGCACGCCGGGACCGGATACGCCGAGGAACACGTCGGCGCCTTCCATCACTTCCGACAGCGTGGTGGCGGTGGTGTCCTGCGCCCAGGCGGCTTTTTCGCCGTCCAGGTTGCGCGCGGTGGTCAGCACGCCCTTGCTGTCGCAGACGAAGATGTTCTTGCGCTGCGCGCCCAGGTCCACCAGCAGTTCCAGGCAGGCGACAGCGGCGGCGCCGGCGCCGGAGCAGACGATTTTCACGGTGGCGATATCGCGGCCGGTCATTTCGATGGCGTTCAGCATGCCCGCGCCGACGACGATGGCGGTGCCGTGCTGGTCGTCGTGGAACACCGGGATGGTCAGGCGTTCGCGCAGCTTGCGCTCGATGTAGAAGCACTCGGGCGCCTTGATGTCTTCCAGGTTGATGCCGCCAAAGGTCGGATGCAGGGCGGCGATGATGTCCACCAGCTTATCCGGATCGCTTTCATCGACTTCGATGTCGAAGGCGTCGATGCCGGCGAATTTTTGAACAGCACCACTTTACCTTCCATCACCGGCTTGCCGGCCAGCGCGCCGATGTTGCCCAGGCCGAGCACCGCGCTGCCGTTGGTGATGACGCCGACCAGGTTGCCCTTGGCGGTGTATTCGTAAGCCTTGGCCGGATCGCGCTTGATTTCGACGCATGGCGCGGCCACGCCCGGCGAGTAGGCCAGCGCCAGGTCTTCCTGGGTGCTGACACTTTTGGTAATTTCGGTGGCGATCTTGCCAGCGCTGCCTGCGCGGTGATAGGCCAGTGCCTTTTGTTCAATCGTGGTCATTTTGTTCTTTATTCCTTTAAAGCGAAAAACGCCCGTACGAGCCAAACGGCAGGTACAGGCGCAAAACTGCTGGGGATTCAGTGATTATGGGTAGAGGCCACGAACTTCACGGGCTTGCAGCACTCGGGTGCAAGCGAGGATGAAGGTGGCGGTCCGCAGCGTGACTTTCTTGTCCTGCGCGACGGCCCATACTGCATTGAATGCATCCTGCATGATGCGGGTAAGGCGTGCATTAATTTCATCTTCAGTCCAGAAGAAGCTGGAGAAATCCTGCACCCACTCGAAGTATGACACGGTTACGCCGCCAGCGTTGGCTAAGACATCAGGAACGATCAGCACGTCCTTGTCGGTCAGGATGTCGTCCGCTTCCGGCGTGGTCGGGCCGTTGGCGCCTTCCAGGATGATTTTGGTGCGAATACGCGGCGCGTTAGCGGCAGTAATCTGCTGTTCCAGTGCGGCAGGAATCAGGATGTCCGATTCCACGTCCCAGAACGCGTCGCGGTCGAGGATCGCTTCGGCGCCAGGGAAGCCGGCGACGCCGCCGGTTTCCGCCACGTGCTTGTGCAGGCGGGCGATATCCAGGCCGCCCTGGTTCACCACGGTCGCAGTATGATCCTGCACCGCGATCACTTTCGAGCCGGCTTCGGCGAACATGGTCGCTGCCACGCCGCCGACGTTGCCGAAGCCCTGCACGGCGACACGGGCGCCGGCAATGGCCACGCCGCGCTTGGCGGCGGCTTCGCGGCCAACCACGAATACACCGCGGCCGGTCGCTTCGCGGCGGCCCAGCGAGCCGCCCAGCGAGATCGGCTTGCCGGTCACCACGCCGGTCGACAGATTACCTTCGATCATGGCGTAGGAGTCCATCATCCACGCCATCACTTGTTCGTTGGTGTTGACGTCCGGCGCCGGGATGTCCTTGTTAGGGCCGATAATCAGGCTGATTTCGCTGGTGTAGCGGCGGGTCAGGCGTTGCAGTTCGCCGCGCGACAGCGTCTTCGGATCGACGCGGATACCGCCTTTGGCGCCACCGTATGGCACGTTGACCGCAGCGTTTTTCACGGTCATCCATGCCGAAAGGGCCATCACTTCGGACAGGGTTACGTCCTGGTGGAAGCGCACGCCGCCTTTGCCGGGGCCGCGCGACATATTGTGCTGCACGCGGTAGCCTTCGTAGTGGGCGATGGTGCCGTCATCGCGCTCGATCGGCACGTCGACAGTCAGGATGCGCTTCGGGCGCTTGAGCGTTTCGACCCAGCGGGACAGGCTGCCGAGGTGCGGGGTAACGCGATCGATCTGCTGCAGGTAGACACCCCAAGGGCCGAGATCTTCGGCGTTGAGGTAGGAAGGCAGTGCGTGTTGTGCTTGTACAGAGGTCATGCTCAAGGCTCCTGATGGATTCGTTAGCTGAACGCGGCTCGTGGCCGCCGTTCACGTGGCTCGAATCCTACGCCTGGGGATTTAAGGCGGCCAATGCTGTATGCGCATCCGGTTATGCATTTAACGCATAGTTGCCTATCCGTCATTCCCGCGCAGGCGGGAATCCATAGAGCGCATGAGTGCAAGCGAAGCATGGATTCCCTCCTGCGCGGGAATGACGACGGGTTAGCGTTCGGAGGGGGCGCCTGACGTCTGGCGCGGCCGCCATTCTGCCGCGCTTCCAGGAACTCCCACAGCTTGTCGACGATAGGCTTGCCGCGCCGGTGCGCCGACGGGCGCTCGCGGTACAGGCGAATCTCCATCTCGATTTCCCAATCGGCGGTATCGCCATCGGCGCGCGCCAGCTGCTTTTGCTTGAGCTCCCGCGTGACGGCGGATTCGGGCAGGAAGGCGATGCCGCGCCCTTCCAGCGCCATCATCTTCAGGCCTTCGGCCATATCGGTCTCGTAATGCGGCTCCAGGTGCAGCGGCGTTCTGGCGTCGTTGAGGATCAGCTCCACCATGCGGCCCAGGTAGGCGTTGTTGGTGTACGAGAGGAAGGGCAGCGGCGCGCGCTTGGTGCCGGGCAGCGTGAACTCGGGCACCTTGTTTTTATCGCAGCGTGCATAGGCGCGCAGCGATTCGCGGCCCATCACCAGCATATCGTAGCGGCCCGGGTCCAGCTGCACCGGCTGGCGCGGATGGTGATAGCACAGCAGCAGGTCGCAGCCGCCTTCGACCAGTTGCAGCACGGCGTCGTGGACGTTGAGCGCCATCAGCCGGCTGCGGATCGGCGCGAAGTCTGCTTCCAGCGCGGTCAGCCACTTCGGCACAAACGTCAGCGACAGCGTGTGCGGCACGGCCAGGTCGATGCTGGTCTGCGCGGCGGCGCGCTTGGAGCGGAGCAGCTCGCGCGCGCCGTTGATCTTGGAGAGCATCTCCAGCGCCTGCTCGTAGAAGACGACGCCGGCCGGCGTCAGGCGCGTGGGGTAGGAGGTGCGGTCGATCAGGTCCGTGCCGAGCCAGTTTTCCAGCGACTGGATGCGGCGCGAAAAGGCGGGCTGCGTCACGTGGCGCAGCGCCGCCGAGCGGCTGAAGTTATTAGTCTCCACCAGCGAGATGAAGTCTTCCAGCCATTTGGTTTCCATGCGATTTCCTTATGATGCGTTGGCAGTGATGCCGCGGATTGGCGTAAACAGATACGCACCCGCCGCGAACAACACCAGTATGATGCCACCGCCAAGGAACAATTGCGACAAGGGGATACGCGTCAGTACCCATCCGGTGGCCGCCGCCGACAGCGGCGCCAGTCCCATGAAGATGAACATGAAGATGCTCATCGCGCGGCCCATCATGTGCGGCGCCACGCGCTGCTGAATCCAGGTGAATACCTTGATCTGCATGAAGCCCGTCAGCAGGCCGAGCGCCGCCATCAGCAAGGCCGCCTGCCACACCGCGTGGACCATGCCCATGGGCGCCAGCAGCAGGCCGGCGATGGCGTCCGCCGCCAGTATGGTGGCGCCAAAGCTGGCGAAGCGCAGGCGCGCTCCCAGCCGGGCCGCCGCGCCCATGCCGAGCAGCGTGCCGGCGCCATGCGCGCCCATGATCAGGCCCAGGGTGGAGGCGCCATGCAGCTCGCTGGCCAGCACCGGCAGCGCCACCTGCATTGCGCCGCCGATAAACAGCGACACCGTGCCCCAGTAGATAAAGCACAGCCGCATTGGCACATCGTCCCACACCATGCGCAGGCCCGCGCCGATGGAGCGCAGCACCGGTAGCGCCGCATTGCCGGCGGCGCCGGCGCTGCTCTGGCGTAGCAGCGTCACCTGCGACAGCGTCCATGCCGATAGCAGGTAGCTGGCGCAATCGAAGCCGAAGGCGATGGCGAGGCCGCGCGCGTTGCTGACCGCGCCGCTGCCGTCGCCGGCCACCGCCAGCACGCCTGCCGCCAGCAGCGGGCCGGCCAGCATGGTGGTCTGGCGCAGTCCCATCATCATGCCGTTGGCCGCTTGCAGGTGCTCGGCCGGTATCGCCAGCGGCAGCATCGACATCCCGGACGGCATGGCGAACGCCTGCGCCAGACCGAGGCCGAAAGCCAGCACGTAGATGATGTGCAGCGCCAGTTGCGGCGTCAGCGCCATCGTCAGCGACAGCGATTCGCCCAGCGCCACGGTCGGCGCGCTGCCGATGTTCAGCACCAGCAGCGTGAGCATGGCCAGCAGCGCGGCGTTGACATGCTTGGTCAGCATCAGCACGTGGCGCGGCGAATAGCGGTCCACCAGCGCGCCGCCGATCAGGATGAAGACCGCGCGCGGAATGCTCATCAGCGCCACCACCAGGCCGAGGGCCAGCGGGTCGCCGGTCAGCTTGAGCACCAGCCAGGGCAGGGCGATCATGGTCAACTGGTCGCCCAGCGCCGAGATGATCCCGCCGCGCATCATCCATTTGAAGTTGGCGTTGTGCTTCAGGGCGCTCATGAATTGGAGGCGTTCATGCCGGCGATGAGCGCCAGCGCGTTGCTCAACTCGTCGAACTGGCCCTGCGGGCAGTTGCGCAGCAGGTCCTTGCTGATCTGATTGGCCACGGTGACGGCGTTGTTCAGCAGTTCGCGGCCGGTGTCGGTGATGGCAGCGTAGGCCACGCGGGCGTCGCGCGGGTCTTGCTGGCGCTCGACCAGGCCGATTTTTTCCAGCGGCAGCAGCGAGCGCGTAACGCCGGACGCGGTCAGGCCCTGGCGCTCGGCCAGGTCGACGCGGCGCAGGCGGCCGCCGGGCGCGCGGCCCAGGTAGTGCAGCAACATGAAGTCGCTGAAGCTGATGCCGTGGTAGCCGCCGAGAACCTGGTCGAGCCGGCGCACCAGCGTCGCCTGCGCGCGTGCCAGGCGCAAGGTGAATTCGAGGCTGGGGGTGATCGAGGTGTCCATGATGTCATCCTTGTTGAGTAATGGTTGAATATTACTTGAGTGCGCAAGTATTGTATAGCTTTGTTCGTGAATTGGTTAAACTGAAAGAAAACTACACAAACGAGCAACAGGGGAGACACCGATGCATATGGGAACGACCGAGATCTTTCTGATCGCCATGGTCATTATTTTCAGCGTGCCATATCTGATCTGGCGGCTGGGCGGTACCGACTACTACGCGCCGCTGGTGGTGGTGCAGATTATCGCCGGCATCCTGCTGGGGCCGGGCATCATGGGCCGCGTTTTTCCGGAATACTACAGTTTCGTCTTCAATCCGCAGGTGGTGCAGTCGCTGAACGGCATTGCCTGGTGGGCGGTGATGATTTTCGTGATGATCGCCGGCATCGAACTGGACCTCAAGAAAGCCTGGGAGCACCGCCGCGAAAGCACCATCACCGCCTGCCTGGCGCTGGGCACGCCGCTGCTGTTCGGCTGCATCGCCGCGCTGGGGCTGCTCGGCTACGCCGGCTGGATGGGACCGAAGGCGCATGACTGGCAATTCGTGCTGGGCGTCGGCATGGCTTGCGCGGTGACGGCGCTGCCGATCCTGATTCTGCTGATGGAAAAGCTGGAGATCCTGCGCCAGCCGATCGGCCAGCGCATCCTGCGCTATGCCAGCCTGGACGACATCGCCATCTGGGGCGTGCTGGCCATCATCCTGCTGGACTGGGACCGCGTCGGTCGGCAGGCCGGATTCCTGCTGGTGTTTGCCATTGTGACCAAGCTGTTCCGCATGATGATGGTGCGCATCGGGGAGCGCGACCGCTGGTATGTGGCCTTCATCTGGCTGGCGGTGTGCGCGCTTGCGGCGGACTGGGCTGGTCTGCACTACATGGTCGGCGCCTTCCTGGCCGGCGCGGTGATGGACGCCGACTGGTTCAACCAGCAAAAAATGGACTTCCTGCGCGCCAACGTGCTGATGGCGGTGATGCCGGTGTTCTTCCTCAGCACCGGCCTGCGGACCAACTGGGCCATGGGTGGCGCGGCAGTATTCGTCGTCGCGGCGGTGCTGCTGGCGGCGTCGGTGACGGGCAAGCTGGCCGGTATCCACATCGCCGGCAAAATCCTCAAATGGGGGCCGGGCGAGGCGTCGATCATCGGCTGGCTGTTGCAGACCAAGGCGCTGATCATGATTATCTTCGTCAACATCCTGCTCGATAAGGAAATCATCACCAGCGAAACCTTCACCGCGCTGCTGCTGATGGCGATCGGCAGCACCATGCTGACGGTGCCGGTGGTCGCGCCAAAATTGCAACGCGTGGCGCAGCTGATTTTTAAAACCAGCTGATATAATGCCGGCATGAACGATACTACTCAACGCCCACCACTGCCGGATCATCTGTCGATCGACCCGCGCAGCAAATTCCACGTTGCCGCTGTGTTCGAACACGACATCGGCATCAATTTCAACGGCAAAGAACGCAACGATGTGGATGAATACTGCATCAGCGAAGGCTGGATCAAGGTTCCAGCCGGCAAATCACTGGATCGCTTCGGCAATCCGATGCTGATCAAGCTCAAAGGCAAGGTCGAACCGTTCTACCGCTAAAAAAACTGCCCCAGCAGTGTGATACCCCGACCCCCGTCATTCCCGCGAAGGCGGGAACCCATGCGGACTTCGCGCTGTAGCCTCCTCACCATGCATGGATCCGCGCCCAACAGAAAAAATCCTCCCATCGGGAGGATTTTTTTATTGCGCGGCCACGTTGCTGCGCAACTTGTCCAGCATCTGCAGCGTGGACGGGGAAAGGTTCATGATCCCGTGGTAGGCGCAGTATTCACAAAACGCCTCTTCCGGCGTCATGGCAGCGATACTGGCGTCGGAATGACCGCGCCGGCGCAGCGCGCGCAGACAGCCGGCATCCATATTTCTCGAGTTCATGCACTTCTCCTAAGATAGTTGGTTAGTAAGGTGTTTCCCACTGTTAATATTATAATTTGGAATAATGCCGCATGGCAATTAAATTCTTTTTCCTAACATTTGGAAACAATTTACTATGGCTATCAGGTAGCTGCCTGAGGGCGGGCCGTGGCCGGCAAATCGCGTTGCAGGCGCCACAGTAGCGCCGTCGCCACCAGCGAAGTGGCCACCACCACATACCCGACCGTATCGAAATGCTCCAACCGGCCATCGGCAGCCTGCGTCACGATATGCCCGGCAGCGACCGACGCCACGCCGCCGGCCAGTTGCTGGATCGACGCGCTGATGGCGTTGTAGGAACCGCGCTGGGTTGCCGCCGGCACCGTCGACGAAATCGCCTGGAAGGGAATCATGCGCGAGAAGATACCGACGAACATCACCGAATTGACGAGCACCAGCATCCACAGCGGGATATGGCCGAGGTGGGTATAGATCAGCACCATGACGATCGACAGCGCGGTGCCGAACAGGAACACGCGGAACTTGCCGACAGCGTCGGCCGCGCGCCCGATCAGCGGGCCGATGAAGATGGTGCACACGCCGGTAATCAGGTACACGGTCGGCAAATGGTGCAGGTCGATGCCCATGTTATTGACGATGTAGGCGCTGCTGAACGGCATCAGCATGAAACCGCCGGTGGTCAGCAGGGCGGTGATGGCAAAGGCCAGCAGATAGCGCTTTTCCGTCACGGTATGGAACAGGTGCATGAACGGGCTGTGCTCCTGCGGCTGGCCCAGGTGGTCATTGACCGGTTGCAGCTTCCACGCCACCAGCAGGCCGCCGATCAGGCCGAAGGCGGCCATCGCCAGGAAAGGCACGTGCCAGTTCCACTGGTTGGACAGGTAAATGCCGGCCGGGATGCCGAGCACCTGGCTGGCGGCGAACGCGGTCTGGATCAGCCCCATCACGCGGCCGCGCATGGCCGGGGCGAACAGGTCGGTGGAAATCGCCAGCACGATGGAACCGATCACGCCGCCGAACAGGCCGGTGAACACGCGCGCGGCCAGCAGCGACTCAAACGTCTGCGCCAGGCCGCACCAGACGGTGCCGAGAATAAAGCCGGTGTAGAAAAACAGCAGCAGTTTCTTGCGGTCATAGCGGTCGGCGAAGCCCGCCGTCAGCAAGCCGGACAGGCCGGCGCTGAAGGCGTAGGCCGACACCACCAGGCCGAACTGCGCCGGGCCGATCTTCAGGTCCGGCATGATCACCGCGCCCAGCGGCGACATGATCATGAAATCGAGGATAACGGCAAACTGCAGGAAGGCCAGCATGGCCACGACGGTTTTCTGATAGCCGCTGAACGGCGGCGCCGGGGATTTCTTCATTCGTTCTCTTTCTTTTCTGGGCGGCAGAAGGGGGCGCGGCGTTGTTGGAAGAACTGGGCGCGTTCCTCCGGCGTCATCGCCTGCCAGCGTTGCCAGTGTTCGCGCTTTTCATGCCAGTCGCGGTGATGGCCGCGGAAGCCGCCAAACAGGATGCGGCACAGTAGCAGCAATCCCAGCGCTTGCCAATAACTGACTGCATTGGCGCCAGGGAAGATCTGCGGGATCAGGCAATTCCACAGCCACATCACCACGGCGCCGAGCACGGCGGCGCCAGTCAGTATCCACAGGGCTTTGATCAGTTTGAATTTCTTGTAACTCATGTTTTCGGGACGCATAGCGGTATTTCCTTTCATTCTTCGTACAGGGCTTGCAGGCGCTGGCGCAAAAACAGCACGGCGTAGCGCTTGCGGGCCAATAAAGTATTGATCGAGACGCCGCTCTGCGCGGCCATCTCCTTGAAGCTGACGCCATCGAGCTCATGCGCGATGAACACCTCGCGCTGGTTGGCGGGCAGGTCTTCGAGCGCGCGCTGCAACTCTTCCAGCAGCATGGCGCGGGTGTAGGCCGCCTCGGGACCGGCGTCGGGCGAGGGCAGCATCAGGTCAAGGCGGCAATCGTCGCCCTCGTCGCCGCCGGTGTGCAGGTCGTCCAGCGCCACTTCCTTCTTCTTGCGGAAGCGGTCGATGATGCGGTTGCGGGCGACGCGGAACAGCCATGCGCTGGCCTGCTCGATCGGCTCGGGCAGATGGCAGGCCTGGGTGAACTCGTAGAACACGTCTTGCAGGATATCGTCGGCGTCGGTCTGGTCGGCCACGCGGCGGCGAATGAAATGCCAGAGGCGCGAGCGCTCCTTCAGCACCGTTGCAGTGATGGCCTGATCTTGCTCAGTTGTTGTTATCGGTGCGGTCATGGACTGGAAGACGTTCCAGAATCCTCAATATTGTAATGCCTGGCGCGATAACACAAGGGGAGGGGCGTCATGCACTGAGACACAAGCGTCCGCCTTGAACGCAGGGATTTATTGCGAGAGCACTCAAATGGCGGCACGGAAAGCTTGGTCGAGCACCTGCCTCCTTTTTGAACGGTGTTTTAGCCAAGCTTGGCGATCAAACTGGATTCGCAAAAGTGAAGTCAACGGGACTCTGACGCGGGTTGAAGAACAAGACCTGGCGCCCGACGCCTGCATGAGCAATTATGGCAGCCCGGCGTGCGGATCATCGCATAGACCTGTTAGCGATGACTGAGCTCGCATCCGATATAAGACGGCGACTGGCGGCAATCGCCCCAAAGCCGCCGGTCTTTCAATTAAGTTATGTGAAGGTCAAAGCGAATTAAAATGAGTTAGGAGGTTTAGGCTTTTGATTTATTTTTCTATCCAAATATGCCTTAGTCTCCTTTATCCACGTATCAGGGCTTAAACTAACAATCAATGAGCTCAGTGCCAGTACGATTGTGAGATAAGTCAAAAATTCCATTCGTTTCTGAGCCTTGACGCTTTCCTGAGTGCTCATAATACTTGCAAGTTGCTCAAAATGCTCGCGGACACTCAATTCCTCATTTGCAGTTTTCTGGCTCAAAAATTTCACGTGATTCCGCAAAACCTCTGACAATTGTGCGGGTTCCTCCTGCGGCCATGGTGGTGCGTTGAAAAAAATATAAGAATTCCAAATATTCTTTCGCTTGGAAAAATCCCGAAGGTCAGTTAATATTATAGGAATGCCGACGGAAAATTCGAAATAGTCTTTTATTCTTTCTATCGATTTAGTAATGCTACGATAGCTGGTTTTTCTGATGTTTAATTTTTGCCTATTTTCTTTAATTTTATTCCGAATTTCATGTAATACATATAGCATTGCGTTTTGACATAGAAAATCGCTCAAATTTTCATGCGCGAATTTTACAACGGTTCCTGAGTTTATTCCCCCGTATATGGAAAATTCCTCTGCTGGCAACGTTGAAATTTGAATCGAAAATATAGTGTGAAACGGCATGTCATCGACCGGTTCGGTCGAGAGAATTCTGAAGCCTGGGTATTTAAGACTAGCCCACACATCGCCGAAACCATAGGGCGTTAGCAACCTGCACCACGCTTTCTCTGGGGTTCCATGTCCTTTTTGCGTAAGAACTATATCGTTATGGCAGCTTAGCAGTTCGGCAGTGGGCAATCTAAGACCGCCGCTTGTTGATATGAAAAATCCTCGAAGATGACGTCGGAACCATGTTGAAATAATCTGTTTGGAGTCTGCGCGTATCTTATCGACTGCTTCCCGCTTTAGGAGCTCAACCCCTAAAGTCGTATATGTGAATTTTCCGAAAATGGGTCTATGTACGTAATTTCTGTCGGCATTCAATGCAACCTCATACGCAGACGAAAACTCCGTACTCAAACGGAATCCGACTAAGACGCCTGTAATTTCTGGAGTAATCTGAACTATTTCGACCAACAGATAATCTACGTTCTTGGGAACGGGGCCGATATAACCGTCAAGATGATTGGAGAGGTTTGATTTTCGAACTAGCCCTAAAGGGAAATTTCCAGTATAGCCGTAAGTTCGCCATTCCCTTAAGGTTTCAACAGCACCTTTTCCCAGCCTGTGAATCGGAGGAGTATCCCAGCCCAGACCTTTAAGTTGTAAAAAAGTGAGTCAATTTCACTTGGACCAAATATCTCTATACCCCAAACGCAATCATTCCTGAGAAATTCGCTCGGTGGAACCCGCGTTTCTAAATTCTTCTCAATATCGCGTTGTCTTAAATATTCACGGTCAGCCCGGCGCGGCCCAGTAATTAAATTAGGAAAAGTAGCATGAAGTCGCCAGTATACTAGTCTCAGTTTCTCTCGAGCCCATGAAGTCAAAGGCCCTTCCTCAGCCAACACTTCAGACTGTGAATCTTGTGGGGTAATATCCATCTGATTTATTTGAATTTAGAAAACAATCAGCTTAAGCTCATTCAATGCCAGGTACTGGCCGAAAACCGTCTCTATTCTATGTGGCACTTACCATACGAAAGAAGATTTCCCCTTTCCTCGTGGTAGTTGGAAAGTCGAAAATGCACGTCACGAATCTTCCCTAAAAGTTTTTCTAAAGCTTCTGCTGGGAGCTGAACGTATTCCTGCTTTAAAATTTTATCCGACATTTTTATGCGAGCGAAAGTGAAGCCTTCTTCATCCGTATTTTGCCAATCCGCATGCACAACAATATTTCGTAATCTGCCCACTTCCAGCAGCGATTCGACCAACCCTCGATATGCAGGGGGCTCAGTACTACAAGAGTGAAATGCATCAGAAAGCCGCTTGAGAAGGTCTACTTTCCCCGAATAATGCATGCCCTGTAGGATTATCAATCCTGGCTCGTCACTACGGTCAGATATTATTTCGCAAATTACCGAGTCAACACTTTTCTCCAAAGTATTGAAATACATCACAACTAGTCCAACCAACGGCAATGATTCATCAAGGTATTGCTCAGCAGCTTCCTCGTCCTCGATATCGTGACCGAGATGCTGAATAAATTCTTTAACTTTTCGCGTCAACATTCAATCACTCTCCAATTTTCAAGGGGTTGACTCCGGCTGCTACTGGCCGGTTCGAGGCAAAAACTCACCCTCGCCACCGTTTAAAATAGCGTGCGCTCAGCCACAATACCATCGGAAAGCTCAGTAACCAAAATATCAGTGCAAGGTGAACGCGAGAGTTTGGCGCGACAGCCGACCATACTGAGCACGTAATGACGCCCCAAACACCTATCTCCGTTAACAGTACTGGTAACCACAGCGCTCGATTCCCCTTGCCTGCGATAGCGAACGAGACCCCAACAATGAACAATGCTGCAAGCGCTACACACGTAGTGGCCAAGACGTAAATGAACATGTTTTCTGATTCGGAGAGGGGTAAATGCGACCGTCTGCTTTTGGCCGATGACTGCCTCAGGCCTTACTGAGGCGGTACTCCCAGTTGCCTCAGTCTGAAGCCGTCAAAAAGTAGGCTCAAGGAGACCGGAGCCCGACCGATCGGGCGAGCTCGGGCGCAAATGTCATTCCGTTCCCGCTGGTCTACCTCTTCGGCGTGAGCATGAGCAGCCTGCCGCGGGGGCCGTCTTCTAGCACCCATAGCGCGCCATCCGGACCGGTGCGCACGGCGCGGATTCGTTCGCCCATGTCCCAATGGTCCGCCTTGGTCGCATTCTCGCCGTCGAGGGAGATGCGGTCCAGCGACTTGCCCGAAAGACCCGTGATGAAAAGGGAGTTTTTCCATTTCGGGAATAGTTCCGCATCGTAGTAGGCGAGGCCGCCTGGCGAAATGGCCGGATTCCACGATACTTTCGGGGCCTCGAAACCGTCGCCACGCGTGTGGTCGGGGATGTCCCGGCCGTCGTAGTGGTTGCCATTCGAGGCCCTCGGCCAGCCATAGTTAAGGCCTGGCTTGATCAGGTTGATCTCGTCGCCATGGCGCGGTCCCATTTCCATTTCCCACAAGCGCCCCTGCTTGTCGAATGCGATGCCCAGCAGGTTGCGGTGGCCATACGACCAGACTGCTGCATGGAAGCCCCGGGCCGCGAGCGGATTGGCGGCGGCCGGCGTGCCGTCGAGGTTGAGTCGCAGCACTTTGCCGAGCGTCGATTTGGGGTCTTGCGCCGGATCGAGGAGCTGGCGGTCGCCACTGGTGAAGAAGAGATACTTGCCATCCGGTGAGAAGGCGATGCGGCCCGAGTAGTGCCCACCCGTCGAGGCATCCTGGCCACGGAAAATGGCCTTTGTACCCTTGAGCGCGGCGCTGGCCTGATCCAGTGTCGCGGTGGCGAGCACAACCCGGCTACTGGCGCCGGAACCCGTCTCGGAGTAGCTAAAGTAGAGGAGTTTGCTGGCCGCGAAATCGGGAGCCGGCACGATGTCCATGAGCGCGCCCTGGTCCTTGCTGCTGACGGCGGGTGTCCCCGACACGGTCCGCTTGCTGCCGGTGGCCGGGTCAAACAAAATCAACTCCCCCTCTTTTTGGGTGACCAGCAGGTTGCCGTTGGGGAGGAATGCCATGGACCATGGGCTCTTGAAGGTGCCGACCGCTTTGACCTCGAAAGGCAGGTCAGCGCTCGCGGATGCATTGGGCCGCGCGTTTGCCGCTGCGGGGACAACGGCAGATGCGAGGAGGGTGAGCGAGAAAGTGGTGGTGAGGCCGAGCATGCTCAAGTTCATGTTTTCCAGATCTCCATTCGCGGATTGATGCCGTGTTGTTGGGGTGTGCTCTGTTGCTACGCGCCGCGAGATATGCGCGGCGGTGTTGATTTATTGGCGTTGTTAAGTGTAGAGCAAAACTGGCTTTTGGGGGACAGGTTCGGTTGAGCCGAAGTTGTTGGTTTGGCAGAGGTGGTAATCCAGTAGGTGGAGGTGCCGCTGGGGTATGGATTCCCGCCTTCGCGGGAATGACGGCCGGTTTATGAGGTCCGGGGTGACGCTTGCCGGGAAAAAATGCTTGCAAACGTTAGTTGATCGGTCTATAGTGTTTGTACTGATCGGTACATTGTGTTCCGATTGGTACATTTAAGGAGAAATACCATGTCTGTCCGCCCACCACTGCCACCGTTCACCCGTGAAACCGCTATTGAAAAAGTTCGCCTTGCCGAAAACGGCTGGAATACCCGCGATGCAGAAAAAGTTGCCCTCGCTTATACCGAAGACAGCTGGTGGCGCAATCGCGCCGAGTTCGCGCAGGGCCGCGAAGCCATTGTCGCGCTGCTGAAACGCAAGTGGACCCGCGAGCTGGATTACCGCCTGGTCAAAGAGCTGTGGGCCTTCGACGGCGCCCGCATCGCGGTGCGCTTCGCTTACGAGTACCGTGACGATTCCGGCCAGTGGTATCGCGCCTATGGCAATGAAAACTGGGAGTTCGATGAGAACGGCTTGATGCATCACCGTCACGCTTGCATCAACGAACATCCGATCAAGCCTGAGGAACGCAAGCTCCTGTGGGACAATAGCGGCCCACGCCCAGCCGATCATCCGGGGCTGAGCAGTCTCGGTTTCTAAGGAAAATGAATGGCTAGAGTAATTGCGGAACGGGAAGATGTGATCCCGATGCTGGCGGAAGTGTTCCGCACCTATGGCTTCGAGGGGGCGAGCCTGGCTCGTATCAGCGAAGGCACCAAGCTGGGCAAGGGTAGCATCTATCACTTCTTCCCAGGCGGCAAAGAGGAAATGGCGGAAGCCGTGCTGGCTCAGGTCGATGAGTGGTTCAAGCACCATGTTTTTGAACCGCTGATAGAACGTGCGGATGCCGTGGACGGTATCAGGGCCATGTTCGACGATGTGGGCCGCTACTTCCTCTCAGGTCGCCGGGTTTGCCTGGTGGGTGTCTTCGCGCTTGGCAATGAGCGCGATCGCTTCGCAAGCCGGGTCCGTGATTACTTCGCAGCCTGGATCGATGCGCTTGCAGCCGCGCTTGAACGTGCTGGGCGCAAGCCGGAAGAAGCCCAGGCGCTTGCCAAGGAAGTTGTAGGCGGCATCCAGGGCGCCCTGGTGTTGGCCCGGGCTTTAGACCAGACGGACGTTTTCACGGATACCTTGCGCAGCCTTCAAGATCGCCTGCTGACCGATTAAGTCAGCGGCAGCGCGTTCCATGCTGCAAAAATGGCATTCTGTCTCAAACTGCAAGGACGAGGCCGGGTTCTTTCCTACACTTGCTCATCTTTTTATGATGGGAGGTGGCATGGGTAAGCGCAGCAACTGGATGTGGATCGCGTTGGCGGCGTTGCCGCTGGTGGCGCAGGCGCAGGGGACATTTGGCGACGCTGGACCGGGATATGGTCGGGCCGCGCTCGCAGGTGCTGGTGCTGGGCACCACGCATTTGAGCAATATGCCTAAGAGTTTCGATCCCGCCGCGCTCAATGGCGTGCTGGATAAGCTGGCCGCGTTCAAGCCGGACATCATCACCGTTGAGGATGAGCCGGGCGAGGATTGCGATCTCGCCGCGCGCCAGCCCGCCAAGTACGGCGAGAAGTATTGCCCCTCCACCGACGAGGCGAAGGCCGCGACCGGCCTTGACCTGACCGCCGCCATTACCGAAGTCGACAGGACGCTCAAGACCTGGCCGGCGCAGCCGGCGCCAGCCCAGCGCCGCCGCCTGGCCGCCGTGTTCCTGGCCGCGAGCGAGCCGGCTTCCGCGTATGTGCAGTGGCTGCAATTGCCGCCGGCCGAGCGGCGCGCCGGCGATACGCTGGACGCGGCGCTGGTCGCCAGGTTGCAGCGCATTGCGACCGCCAATAACGAGAGTTACCAGTTGGCCGCCGTGCTCGCCGCCAGGCTGGGCTTGCAGCGCGTCCACCCGGTCGACAACCATACCGGCGACCGGATGGACGTAGCGGACATCAAGGCCTTTGTGCGCGCCATTGAAGGCGCATGGGCGGCCGGTGGCGCGGAGTTGAAAGCGCAGCAAAAGGAACAGGATGCGCTGAAGCAGGCCGGCGACCTGCTGCCGCTCTATCGGCGCATCAACGACCCGGCCGCCTTGAAAGTGGACGCGGACGCCAATGTGCTGGCCGCCATGCGTGGCACATCGCCGCAGAACTATCCGCAGATGTGGGTGGCCGGCTGGGAGATCCGCAATCTGCGCATGGTGGCCAACATCCGCGAGACTTTCCGGGAACGTCCCGGCGCGCGCGTGTTGAGCATCGTCGGCTCGGCGCACAAGCCGTGGTTCGATGCCTGGCTCGGCCAGTTGCAGGGCGTGGATATCGTCAACGTGGCCGAGGTGCTCCGATAACCGGATCGGTACGGCTGGCGCGGCCGGTTTCGACGTGGCCGGCCACGCGCCGCAGCCATTGCGGATCGGCGTCGCTGGCGATGCTGTAATCGTACCAGCCGTAGCTGCGGGCCAGATCGCAGGCTATGGCGGCGACGTGGCCGGCGGCTACCGTGTGACTGGCAACAGCGGCGCCGTAAGCGTTGTCGGTGACGGTGAAGCGGCACGGCGCGCGGCCGTCGCGGTTGGATAGCAGCAGCACCAGATTGCCCTGGTCGTAGCGCGTCTCCAGCGCTGGCGCGGCGCCGGCCAGGCGGCCGGCGAACTGGCGCAGGAAGCCATTGGGGCCGTGCACGGTCAGGTCATAGGTTTCGCCGGGCCAGCGCCAAGCCTCGTGGTCGATGCGCCGGCCGGCTTCGACTGTGTAGTACCACGGGCCGTCGGTACGCTGGCTGGAGTAGACGATGAAGGCGGCCCCGGCCCGGCCGCTATTGTCGAAGCTTAGCGCGAAGCGCTGCGCATCGACCGCATGGCCGGTGACGGACAGTTCGTATGGCAGCGCGCAGGCGACGCGCGGGCCGCTGGCCGGCTGGGCTTCCTGGCGCGGCAAGCTCTGGGTCGCCGGCGGTTGCGGATATGGTTTGCCGGAGATGCGTTCATAGGCGGCGGCCGGCGGTACGGTGGCTGGCCAGCCGGCGTTCGGCGCGCTGAAGTCGAAGGCGGAGGTGAGGTCGCCGCAAACGGCGCGGCGCCACGGCGAGATCAGGCCGCAGGTGACGGCCGCGCGCGGCTTGCCAAGTCCCTGCACCAGCCACTCTTCCAGAAAGCGCAGTTGCGAGGTGTGGTCGAACAGCTGCGAGCAGACTTTGCCGCCCCGGCTCCATGGCGAGATGACCAGCATCGGTACGCGCGGACCGAGGCCCACCGGCTCACCCTGATAGCTCTCGTGCGTGCCGATGTCGGCCAGCGTGGTCCTGCCCATTGATGGATCGAGCGGCGCGAGGTCGGACGGCACGTGGTCGAAGAAGCCGTCGTTTTCATCGTACATCAGCAGGAAGACGGTTTTTGACCATACCTCCGGATTGGCGACCAGCGCGGCCAGCAGGCGCGCGGTGAGCTGCTCGCCGGCGTTGGGCGAGTTGGGCGAATGTTCGGTGTAATCGTTGGGCGCGCAGATCCACGACACTTGCGGCAGACGGTTGTGGCGCACGTCTTCGGCGAAGTCGGCCACCAGCCAATCGGCCGTGCCGCCGCGCGCGTTGCCGGCGTGCGAGCCAGGCGCCAGCGTGCGACCCTTGCGGTAAAGCGGCGCCTCCGGCGACAGCCGCGTGCCGTCGGCGTTGACGCGGTAGTTGCGGAAGTAGGCCAGGTAGTTGTCGCCGTAGTTGTCCCATTCCTGATATACCTTCCAGCTGACCTGGTTGGCTTCCAGCACCTCGGCATAGGTGCGCCAGTTGGGCGCCGTCGCGGTGACGTCGGGCGCGATATTGTCCAGCGCCGGATCGCCGTTGTAGAAGCCGCCGGCGTCGATGTTGTACAGCTTGCCCATGGTGCCGATCCAGCCCTGGTTGCTGCCGGTCAGCGCGTACAGCCGGTTCGGATCGGTTGCGCCGAACACCGAGCAGTGGTAGGCGTCGCAGATGGTGAAGGCGTCCGCCAGCGCATAGTAAAAGGGCAGGTCGCCACGGTCGAAATAGCCCATCGATTGCGCGGTCTTTTTCGGCACCCAGGCATCCCACGCCTGCCAGGTGGCCTGTGCGCCTTTCCACGTGTGGTCGGTGCCGAGCGAGAGCGCGCTGGTGTTTTTGGCGTCGAAGTGGAACGGCAGCACATGGCCGCCGGCGCCGTCGGGCTGGTGCCAGACCGGCAATCCGGTCGGCAGGCGGATCGCGCGCGGATCGTCGAAGCCGCGCACGCCGGACAGCGTGCCGAAATAGTGGTCGAAGGCGCGGTTTTCCTGCATGAAGATGACCACGTGCCCGACATCGGCCAGCGTGCCGGTGCGGTGGTTGGCCGGCACCGCCAGCGCGTCGCGGATCAGGTTGGGAAACAGGGCGGCGGCTCCGCCCGCATAGCGGAGAAATTGGCGGCGGTCGATCGGCATCGGCAGGGCTTTGGAAATCAGAAGCTGCCCATGGTAGCCGCGCAATATGACAGCAGAATGTAAAACGGCCACCAGATCGCTCTGGTGGCCGTTTTATTCAGACCGCAACCGGATTAACGGTCGCCGTAGCTGCGACGCGGGCGGTCGCTGTTGTACGGGCTGTTGGCCTTGAAGCCTGGACCCTTGTAGCCTTCGCTCGAACCGGTGACGCCGTCACGGCGCGGCGCGCTGCCTGGCTTGCTGAACGAACGCTGGCCTGGCTTTTGGCCGCCGCGGTTGTCGCCCGGCTTCCAGCCGCCCGGACGCGACGAACGTGGTGCGCCGCCGGTTTTCTTCGGCTCGTAGCCCTCGACCACGTTCACCGGAATCAGTTGCTTGGTGAAGCGTTCGATGCGTTTGACGTTCATGCCTTCGGCGTGGTTCACCAGCGAGATCGCCTGGCCGTTGCGGCCGGCGCGGCCGGTGCGGCCGATGCGGTGCACGTAGTCTTCCGGGAACTTCGGCAGGTCGTAGTTGAACACGTGGGTGATGGTCGGCACGTCGATGCCGCGGGCGGCAACGTCGGTGGCGATCAGGATCTTGACCTGGCCGCGGCGCAGGCTTTCCAGCGTGCGGTTGCGGGCGCCCTGGTGCATGTCGCCGTGCAGCGCGGCGGCCGAGAAGCCGGCGATGTTCAGGCGGTCGGCGATGGTGTCGGCGTCGCGCTTGGTGGCGGTGAACACCACGGCCTGATCCAGCGACTCGTCGCGCAGCAGGTGGTCCAGCAGGCGGTTCTTGTGCGACAGGTCGTCGACGAAGTGCACGCGCTGGGTGATGTTTTCGTGCTTGTTGGCGGCCGACATGATCTGGATGATCTGCGGGTCCTTGGTGATGCGGCGCGCCATGTTGCCGACGACGCCGTCCAGCGTGGCCGAGAACAGCATGGTCTGACGGCCTTCCGGCGTGGCGGCGACGATTTTTTCGATGTCGTCGATGAAGCCCATGTCCAGCATGCGGTCGGCTTCGTCCAGCACCAGGATTTCCAGCTGCGAGAAGTCGATCTTGCCCGATTCCATGTGGTCGATCAGGCGGCCCGGGGTGGCGACCAGGATCTCAGGATTCTTGGCCAGCAGCTGCATCTGTTTCGGGTAGGGCATGCCGCCCAGGATCGACACGGCCTTGATGCGGCGCAGGTTGACGCTGTATTTGTCGGTGTTGGTGGTGACTTGCAGGGCCAGTTCGCGGGTAGGGGTCAGCACCAGCATTTTTGGCTGGGCTGGCTTGAAACGTGGACGGTCGCCGCGCGCGCGGCGGCTTGCATTTCCTGGTTGGCGGTTTTGCCGCCGGCGCTTGGTTCGAGCGCGGCCAGACGGTGCAGCGACGGCAGCATGAAGGCTGCAGTCTTGCCGGAACCGGTCTGGGAGGATACCAACAAGTCCTTGCCTGCGATCGCTGCAGGCACGGCCTGCTGCTGAACTGGCGTCGGCGCGGTGTAGCCGGCGTCGGTCAGGGCTTTGATGATGGACGTGTTGAGACCTAGTGCTTCAAATGTCATGCTTTTCTTTCGTAAAAATCAGGCGCTCACGCTTTACCAAGCGGAACGCGAAATAGCAACGCCTACCAAAACGAAATGACTCAATCAAAATCGATAGAAATTTCGGCACAAAAGCTTTGCGCCGGGACGGTGTCAAATAACGACACCAGAGGCGGGAGGGCTTTATAAGGGCATCAGAAGGATGCGCTGAGGCTGCGTAGCTGCTTAAGTTACAACTGGCTGAACAATCGGTATCGCTTTGCTATCGACACGCGCATTGCAGGCTAGGTCGCTATTATGCCTCAGTTTAACGTTCTTGTACAGGCGACCGCTGGTGCGGCACGTCGGTCATGGCAATTTGTATCAATTTGTAATTCAGCAACCCCGTTAACGGCGCACGCGCGATCCATCCTGTAATGCCGGGCTGATCCGGTGCAAAGGGGAGCTTTATGTGGAAAAAATTTTTAGCCGTCGCGGTGGTTTGCATGGCTGCGTCGGGCATGGTGCGGGCGCAGGCGCTGCTGCCGCGGACGCCGCTGCTGCGGGTGCAGGGCGCCGAGCAGCCGGTGCGGCTGCAAAGCCTGAAAGTGGAGGCCGCGCTCGGCGGCAGCATGGCGCGGACGACGCTGCGCATGGTGTTTTTCAATCCAAACGGGCGCGCGCTGGAGGGCAGCTTGCAGTTTCCGCTGCTACCCGGCCAGCAGGTGAGCGCGTTTTCGCTCGACCTGGAAGGCAAGATGCGCGCGGCTGTGCCGATCGAGAAGGCGCGCGGCCGGCAGATCCTGGAAGCGGTCGAGCGCGGCAGCATCGATCCGGCCTTGCTGGAGCAAACGCAGGGCAATAATTTTCAGCTAAGGGTGTATCCGATTCCGGCGCAAGGCACGCGCACGGTGGAGTTGTCGTATACCGAGACGCTGCAGCGCGAGGGCGAGAACTGGGCGTACCGGCTGCCGCTGGCGTATGGCGAGCTGGCAGCGGGCGTGGACCTGCGTATCAGCGTGGCCGGCGATGCCGCGCCGCAGGCCAGCGGCGCGATTGGCGATATCGTCTTCACGCGTGGAGGCGATGGTTATCAGGCGCAGCTGAAGCGCGCCACGTATGCGGCCAGCGGCGTGCTCAAGCTGTTGGTGCCGTCGCAGGCGGCGCCGCAAACCTTCGTGCAGCAGTTTGGCGGCGAGACGTATTTTCTGGCGGAGATGCCGTCTGCCGCGCAGCGCGTCCCGCGCGCCTTGCCCAAGGTGGTGGGGCTGCTGTGGGACAGCTCGGGCTCCGGCGCGCAGCGGCAGCGGCAGGCGGAGCTGGGCGAGCTGGATCGCTATTTCAAGGCGCTGGGCAATGCCGAGGTGCGGCTGACGCGCTTGCGCGACCGCGCCGAGCCGATGCAGCGCTTCCGCATCGTCAACGGCGACTGGCAGGCCTTGCGCAAGGCGTTGCAGGAAACCGTGTATGACGGCGCCAGCGCGCTGTCCGAGTGGCAGCCGCAGGCGGATGTGAACGAGTATTTACTGGTGAGCGATGGCTTGCAGAATTACGGCGGCAAGCCGTTTCCGCAGCTGTCTTCACGCCAGCGCTTGTATGCGCTGAATTCCGCCGTGTCCGCCGATACCGGGCGTTTGTCGGCGCTGGCCGAGCGCAATGGCGGCAAGCTGGTGACGGTGCGGGCGGACCGTCCCGGCCTGGCCGCCGAGGCATTGCTGACCGACGGCGCGCAGGCCCGCCTGCTGGGCGCCGAGGGCGCGAGCGATGTGCTGATCGCGGATGACGATGCGGCGGACGGCATGCTGCGCGTGGCCGGCAAGCTGACGGCGCTGTCGGCGCAACTGCGGCTGGAGGTGGTGAAGCAGGGCAAGGCGGCGCCGCTGGTGCTCGACGTGTCGGCCAACGCATCGTCCCACCCGCTGGCGGCGCGTACCTGGGCCAGCTACAAGCTGCACCAGCTGGAAGCCGATTACGAGTTGCAGCGTGGCGCGATACGCCGGCTGGGAACGCAGTTCGGCATGCCGACGCGGGAGACGTCGCTGCTGGTGCTGGAGCGGCTGGAGGATTATGTGCGTTACGACGTGCGGCCACCGGCCGAGTTGCAGGCGGCTGTCGATGCGCTGAAGCGTTTGCGTGGCGGCGAGCTGGCGCAGCGGCGCGGCAAACAGCTGGAGCATGTGGTGCGGCAGTTCGAGCAGAAACTGGCGTGGTGGAACAGCAAGTATCCCAAGCAGCCCGGCGACCCCCTGTTGCCCGAAGATCAGTGGCAGCGGGTGAAGGTGCTGGGCAGCATGGTCAGCGTCAGCGAGGCCGTGCCCGACGGCACGGTGTTCAGGCGCGCGGCTCCTCCGGCGCCGCCGCCGGCGCCGGCGCCGGCGCCGGCCAGCATCGCGCCGCTGGCGTTCGCGGCAGACGCGGGACGGGTGGCGCGTCCCGCGTTGGCCGGCGGGGCGGAGGAGCGCGGGCAGGCGGCCACGATTGGCGTCAGCCTCAAGCGCTGGGATGCCAACGCCCGCTACATTACGCGCATGAAGGCTGCCAGTGCCGAGCAGCTATATGCGATTTATCTGGACGAGCGGCCGTCTTACCTGAACAGCAGCGCGTTCTTTATCGATGTGGCTGACTTGCTGTTTGAGCGTGGCAAGCGCGATCTGGCCTTGCGTGTGTTGTCCAACCTGGCTGAGATGGATCTGGAGAATCGGCAGGTATTGCGGACCCTGGGTTTTCGGCTGTTGCAGGCCGGGCAGCCAGAACTGGCGGTGCCGGTGTTCGAAAAGGTGCGCGATCTGGCCGAGGACGAGCCGCAGTCGTTCCGCGATCTTGGGCTGGCCTACGCGGCGGCCGGCCGCGCCCAGCAGGCGATCGAGCAGTTGTACGAGGTGGCGATACGGCCGTGGGATCGGCGCTTTGCCGAGATCGAGCTGATTGCGCTGGCCGATATGAATGCGATTATCGCGGCTTCGCCGGGCAGGCTCGATACCAGCCGCATGGATGCGCGCCTGCTGAAGAACATGCCGCTGGATTTGCGCGTTGTGCTGACTTGGGATGCCGATAACACCGATATGGATTTGTGGGTGACCGATCCCAACGGAGAGCGCTGTTATTTCGGCCATCGGTTTACGCGTCAGGGTGGGCGGATGTCGGTGGACTTTACCGGCGGCTATGGGCCGGAGGAGTTTTCCTTGCGGCGTGCGGTGCCCGGCAAGTATAAAGTGGAGGCGAATTTCTTCGGCAGCGCGCAGCAGATTGTGGCCGGGGCGACGACTTTGCAGCTGAAGCTGACCAGTGGCTTTGGCGGCGCCGCTGCGCGCGATCAGCTGGTGACGTTGCGCTTGCAGGGGCGGGGCGAGGCTGTGTTGGTGGGGGAGTTTGAAGTGAAGTAGTTTAGTCGATGGCGGCGATTTGCCTGGCCAGTTGTTCCGGGATCGGGTAGTTGGGGTAGGCCTGGCGGAATTTGCGCCACTCGTCGAGGGCGTCTTTGCGCAGGCCGGCTTTCATCATTTCGTCGATGGCGTGCAGCCAGTCGGCGGCGCGGGCGTCGGGTGGCGTCACTGGCGCGGCCTTGCGGGCGGCGCCGGTGACGGTGATGGTGGTCGGCGCCAACGCTGCCGCCGCAGCGGATGCCGGGGCCGGAGCTCGCAGTAACGGCGGCGCGGAGCGCGCGGCGAACGACAGCAGGCCCGGCGCTGCCGGCGGGGCAATCTCGGCCAGGTCGATCACCACGGTGGACGATGGCGGCTGCGCGGCGGCCGGCGCGGCGGCCAGTGCCGTCGTCTCGACCGCTAGCGGCGCTGGTGGGGGCGGTGGCGGTGGCGGCGCGGGAGGCGCGGGCAGGACAGGCGTTGACTGCACGTCCAGCGCTGCCAAGTCTGCCAGGCCAGCCGGTTCGTCGTGTTTTGACGCTGGCAGGGTGGACGAGGCGCTGGCTGGTGCGCGCGGCGCGCGGGAAGACGCTGCCGCGATCCCGGCTTGTCCGGCAATGACGGCCTCCGCCGGAGCAGCCGGCGCTGCCGACATGACCGGTGCCGGCGAGGCTGCTTGCTTCGGCGTGACGGCCCCCGCGGGCGAGCCAGCTTGTGTGGGCGAAGCACCCGGCGCTGCGGACGTGACCGGTGCCGGCGCGGCGGCTTGCTTCGGTGGGACGGCCCGCGCGGGCAAGCCGCCTTGTGTGGGCGAAGCCCCCAGCGCTGGCGACGTGACCGGTGCCGGCGCGGCGGCTTGCTTCGGTGGGACGGCCCGCGCGGGGGAGCCGGCTTGCGTGGGCGAAGCGGCCGGGGCGGACGAGGTAGCCGGGCCGGGCGAAGCAGCAGGGCCGGACGAGGTGGCCGGTGCTGGCGCTGTTTGCTCGGCCGAGGCGGCGGCAGTTGGCGCGGGATAATCGTTGCGCTGCCATTCGAGCGTCAGCAGCAGGGCGCCGATGCAGCTGGCGGCGAGCGCTGCGGGCACGCGCCAGCGCGCCATGTTGGCCGCCGGACGCTGCGTGATTCCGCTAATGTGCGCGGCCGGCGCAGCGAAGCCCTGGCTGCCCGCCGGCGGGCCGCGCCGCCTCTAACGCCAGCTGCGCCGCTATCGAGGCCATGATGGCGTCGTCAACGCCTTTCGTCGACTCCGGCTGCGACAATGCCGCCAGCTGGCGCGACAACGCGTCCTGGCCCGCCATGAAGGCGTCCAGTTCGTCATCCTGCCCGTTGTGCTCGCTGCGTGTCATGCCTGTTCCTCCTGCGCCGCCATGCCGCTCGACATCTGCTCGCGTAATTTTCGCATGGCGTAGCGCAGCCTGCTCTTGACGGTTTCAATCGGCGCCTCGGTCAGCACCGCGATCTCTTCCAGCGACAAGCCGCTGAACTGTTGCAACACCAGCGCCTCCCGCTGCTCGCCGGGCAGCGCGCGGATGGCCCGGTGCAGCGCCGTGTTCATCTGCTGCGACTCCAGCCGCGCATCGGCCGCCGGGCTTTCCGGCTCCGGCGCCAGCTCGTCCGACAGCGGCGGCGCCCTGCGCTGCAAATCGACCAGCCGGTTGCGCGCAATCTGATACAGGAAGGTGCGGAAACTGGCCGTCGGCGCATACCGCTCCCGCGCCTGATGCAAGGCGATCCACGCCTCCTGCGCCACCTCGTCCACCCAGTCGCGCCGTGGCGAACGCCACGCAACAAAGCGATACAGCCCGCGATGATGGCGCTGGTACAGCTCGCGGAACGCGGCCAGGTCGCCGGCGGCGTAGCGCAGCATCAGGGATTCATCGGACGGCTCGGTTGACATGCCGGCAAGTGTAGCGGCATCGTCCGTCCCGAGCAATGGGCCCGATGGCGGCCGCCCTCAGGCGCAGGGCGGCTGGTCCTTGCCGCCGCACAGCGTGGCGGCCTTCAATGCATCCTGAAAATAGGCGTCGGCAGCCGGCGCGAGACGCCACGGCAGGTAGCTGGCCCGCTCGGCCGGCGTGCGCGGACGCCAGCCGTAGTGCAGCCGGAACATGTAATCCTTGCCTTCGACAAAGGCGATATACGCGCCTTCGCCAAAGGGCGCGGCGGGGCCGTACTGGTCGCAGAAGCCGCCGCCGAGCGCGAGCCGGATGCCGTTGTAGGTCAGCGCCTGCGTCCGCATCGCCTCATGGCGGCCGCCGCAGTGGCGGGCGGCGGTGCTGATGTGCTGCGCCAGCGCCATGTCGCTGATGTTGACCCTGGCCTCCGCCAGCCGGGCCAGCACGTCCGCCGGCGGATAGGCGGCGCGGCTGATCTGCAAGTAGCCGCCGCGCCAGCTGTTGATGTCCTCGTCCTCGGGAATGTACTCGGCCACGTAGTCGGCGTCGGCGGCGCCCTCCATCCAGGCCAGCTTCCAGAACTTCGGAATCGGCAGCGCCAGCTGCTCGCCGTTGACGGTGAATGGCGCGCCGGCTTCGGCGGCAGGTGTGGGCGCCGGCGCATCTTGCGCGGCGGCGCCGCAAGCGGCCACGCCGAGGGCCGCGCTCAGGGCGATGGCCAGGTGAGTTGGTGCTTTCATGCCGGTATCCTACACTAATCCGGTTTGCCGACGCCGCAGCAAAAAAACGCCCCGCGAGGCGGGGCGTTGATGGCGGCGTCAAGGCGCTGCGGCTTACTGGTAGTCTTCCGCGTTCAGGCCCATGACGTGCGAGAAGCCGCCGTCCACATAGGTGATTTCACCGGTGATGCCCGACGCCAGGTCCGACAGCAGGAAGGCGGCGGTGTTGCCGACTTCCTCGATGGTGACGTTGCGGCGCAGCGGCGCGTGCGACGAGGCAAAGCCCAGCAGCTTGCCGAAGTCCTTGATGCCGGACGCGGCCAGGGTCTTGATCGGGCCGGCCGAAATGCCGTTCGAGCGGATGCCCAGCTTGCCCAGGTTTTCCGCCAGGTAGCGCACCGACGCTTCCAGCGAGGCTTTCGCCAGGCCCATGGTGTTGTAGTAAGGGATGGCGCGGATCGCGCCCAGGTAGGACAGCGTCAGCACCGACGAGCCGTTTTTCAGCAGCGGCAGCGCGGCCTTGGCCATGGCCGGGAAGCTGTAGGCCGAGATGTCGTGGGCGATGCGGAAGTTTTCGCGGGTCAGGCCGTCCAGGAACTCGCCGGCGATGGCTTCGCGCGGCGCGAAGCCGATCGCGTGCACCAGGCCGTCCAGTTGCGACCAGCTTTTGCCCAGGTCGGCGAACAGCGCTTCGATCTGCTCGTCGCTGGAGACGTCGCAGTCATACACCAGCTTGCTGTCGAATTCGGCGGCGAATTCGGTGATGCGGTCTTTGAAACGTTCGCCCACGTAGGTGAACGCCAGTTCGGCGCCTTCGCGATGGCAAGCCTTGGCGATACCGTAAGCGATGGAACGGTTCGACAGCAGACCGGTGATGAGGATTTTTTGCCTTGCAAGAACGCCATAGGAACTCCGATTGCAACTGCGTGCCCAGGCTAGCCCGGCGAGCTGGCTGGCGACGTCAGTGTTGGTTATGTTTTTTTAGTGTGCGAGACTTGCCCGACACGCAAGACCAAGATTGTAGGACGTGTAAGCCGCATCCGCAACTGCTGAATCACGGCCACAGGCCCGCCGTGGCGGGCCTGGACGGGTTTTAGTTGGCTTTGCGGTGTTTCTTGTTCTTGGCCGCGTCGCGCGGCACGCGCGCCTTGACCAGCGACACCGGCGCCGACTTGTTCGATTTGCTGGCCTTGGCCAGCTTGTAGCCGGACTTGCCGGTGGTGGCGCGCTCGTTGTCGTAGCTGACGGTGGCGTTGTCGGCCACGTCGGCGCCGATATTGGTGCCGGCTGAGGCGGACAGCTTCGGCACCAGGATGGTCGAGCCGGCCTTGAGCACGGAGTTTTGCGGAATGTTGTTGGCCTGGCGGATCACGTCCGGCGAGGTGTGGAAGCGCGACGCCAGCGAACGGATCGATTCGCGCGCGCTGGTGATCTTGTGCGTGGTCCACGACGACAGTTCCTTGGTCCACTGGGCCAGGTTGACGTGGTATTTCTCGGCGTTTTCCTTCGGCAGCAGGATCTTGGTGTCCTCGCCGCCGACGATCACCGGGCGCTTGAATTGCGGGTTGAGCGCCTTGAACTCGTCCACCGACAGCTCGGCCAGGTGGGCGGCGACGGTCAGGTCGATATCGCTGGTCTTGTCGACCGCGGTGAAATACGGCGTGTTGTCGATCAGCGGCAGGTTCAGGCCGAACTGCTGCGGATTGGCCACGATATTCTTGACCGCCTGCAGCTTGGGCACATAGTTGCGCGTCTCGGCCGGCATCAGGTCGGCCAGGCTTTCGAAGTCGGTCGGCTTGCCGGCCGCCTGGTTGCGCTTGATGGCCTTCTGCACCGAGCCTTCGCCCCAGTTGTAGGCGGCCAGCGCCAGTTGCCAGTCGCCGAACATATCGTACAGGCGCTGCAGATAGGTCAGGGCGGCGTCGGTCGAGGCCAGGATGCCGCGGCGCTCGTCCTTGAAGGCGTCCTGCTTGAGGTTGAAGTCGCGGCCGGTGCCGGGCACGAACTGCCACATGCCGGCCGCATTGGCGCTCGACAGCGCGTTCGGGTTGAACGCCGATTCGATGAACGGCAGCAGCGCCAGCTCGGTCGGCATGCCGCGCTTTTCCAGCTCGGAGACGACGTGGAACAGGTATAGCGAGGCGCGCGCGGTGGTGCGGGCGATGTAGTCGGGACGGGTGGCGTACCAGTTGACGTGCTTGGCGACCAGGTCGTTATTCACATCGGGAATGGCGTAGCCGCTGCGGATGCGGCCCCAGACGTCTTTTTCGCGGAACGCGTCTTCCTCGGCCAGCTTGGCCGGCTTGTTGATTTTCAGGGTGGAAGCGAGATCGGGCAGGTGCGGTTTGGGCAGCGGGGACAGCGCGGTGGAGATGGTTGGCTGGTCCAGGTCTAGCTCGTTGGCCTGGACCAGTGCCGGCGCGAACAGCGCGACCAGGGCGGCCAGGACAGCGGTGGTGGAATTGCGTGCTTGCATAGTTTTCCGTGAGTTGGCGAATTGAAACGTCGCGTGGACTATGAATAAACGTGGAGTGTACGAAGGTCATCCGGACGAGTCAAGAAATATGTCGGCCATATTACAAATTCTTATAAGCAATAATTCCCGGCAAATAAGCGCGAGATGCGCGCAGATTGACGCAAGTAGGCGCGGCGGCCAAGAGTGCGTACAATTCCGTTTTTGAAGAAGTTTTGAGGAATCGCAATATGAGTAGTCCCGCCATCGACCGCGACGTGGTCATCGCCGACACCGTGCATTGGCTGGAAAAAGCCGTCATCGGCCTGAATTTGTGCCCGTTCGCCAAGTCCGTGCACGTGAAAAAGCAGGTGCGCTATGTGGTCAGCGAGGCGCAAACGCCGGAAGAGCTGCTGGAAAAGTTGATGGAAGAGCTACAGCATCTGGCCGACGCCGATCCGGAGCGGATCGACACCACGCTGCTGATCCACCCCAACGTGCTGGCCGATTTCTTCGATTACAACGAATTCCTGGACGTGGCCGACGCCGCGCTGGAAGACCTGGGCCTGGACGGTTTCCTGCAAGTGGCCAGCTTCCACCCGCAATACCAGTTTGCCGGGACGGATCAAAACGACATCAGCAACTACACCAACCGCTCGCCGTACCCGACCCTGCACCTGCTGCGCGAGGACAGCATCGACCGCGCGGTCGAGGCCTTCCCGGAGGCGTCGGATATTTTTGACAAGAATATCGAGACGCTGGAAAAGCTCGGCCATGATGGTTGGGACAAGTTGATGGAGAAGCCATGAGCGATTTGCCGGTCCGCCCGGACACGCCGTGCGTGGCGGTGTGTTCGACCACCTTCGACGAGGTGTGCCGCGGCTGCGGCCGCACGGTGGTCGAGGTGGCGCACTGGGTTTCCATGAGCGCCGAGCAAAAAGAGCTGGTCTGGCAGCGCATCCTGGCGCAGGGCTACCCGCGCCGCAACACCTAGCCGCCGTCGTTCCCGCGCAGGCGGGAATCCATGCTGAGCAAGCGTTCCATAGGTTCCCGCCTGCGCGGGAACGACGACGCGATCAGTAGCTGCCGATAAAGTCTTTCTTACCGATCTCCAGGCCGTTGTGGCGCAGGATGTCGTAAGCGGTGGTGGCGTGGAAGTAGAAGTGCGGCAGCGCATAGTGGAACAGATAGGTCTGGCCGACAAAGTGCTTGGTCTTCTCGCCGCTGCCGGTGGTGATGGCGCGGCCTTCGCTGCCCTCGATCGACGCCTGCGGCACGCTGTCGATATACGCCAGCGTCTTGACGATGCGCGCCTTCAGATCGGCGAACGATGCTTCCTTGTCCTCATACGACGGCACTTCCAGGCCGCCCAGGCGCGCGGCCGCGCCCTTGGCGAAGTCGCAGGCGATCTGGATCTGGCGCGTGAACGGCAGCATGTCCGGGAACAGGCGATAGTTCAGCAGCGCGGCCGGATCGATCTTCTTGTCGGCGGCGTGGGCCTCGGCCTTGTCCAGAATGGCATGCAGGCTGTTCAGAATCTGCTTAAACACAGGAATGGAGGCGGAGTACATCGAGAAAGTGGTCATGGCGAATTCCTATGTGTGGGAAAAGAGCCGCGATCATAGCGTGGCTGCGGGATTTTTGCTCGGTCAGTAACTTTTTGCCGATGTTTTACGGGCATAATTCCTACCAAGTAACAACCTCAGACCGATGATGCAATTTAAACACGACGCTGTGCCGGTGCATGACTAGCACGATTTACCCGAAACTGCGTACCCGCCTCGGTGCGCTGTACGGTCAATCCATCTATGGGGCCTTGTTGCTGGTAGTCTTTGGCGGCCTGGTGATACCGGCCATCATCGGCAGCTATCTGCTGATCGGCGTGCACGAGCAGCAGTCGGCGCGCGTGGCGCTGAACGAATCGCTGCAACGCAACGCCGACATCCTGGCGCTCGGCATGCAGGAATCGCTGTGGAATATGAACGCCGAATCGGCCCACTCGCTGGTCGAATCGGTGATGCGCGACCGCGCGGTGCTGCAGGTGCAGGTGGTCGGCCAGGCCGACACCCAGTTCATGCACGTGCGCTCGCCGCGCGTGGCCAGCGGCAACGTCTACCGCGCCGAGCGCGAGATCCTGGTGCGCGGCGAGCGCATCGGCCGCATCATGGTTGAAATGGACGACGCCCGCAGCCAGCAGGAGCTGCGCGAGAAACAGTGGTCGTACGTGTTCGTGCTGGCGGCGCAGTTGATGGTGTCGCTGGTGCTGATCGTGCTGTTCCTGAATGCGCGCCTGATCAAGCCGCTGCGCAAGCTGATGGGCTTCTCCGACCGCCTGTCGCACGGCGACTTCGAAACCCGGCTGGAAGTGCGCGGCGGCGACGAGCTGGGACGCCTGGCGCAGCAACTGGAACAGATGCGGGTGGCGATCAAGCGCCTGTTCGAGGACATCGGCCAGCGCGAGGAGCGCTTCCGCACCATCGTCACGCAGGTGCCGGGCGCGGTGTTCCGCTTCCGGCCCGACGGCCCGATCGACTTCGTCTCCGACGCCATCGAGGACATCTCCGGCTATCCGGCGGCGCAGTTCATGCGCAGCACCACCCATGCGTGGACCAACCTGATCGCGCCGGAAGACCGCAAGAAGCAGCGGCGCGTGGTGTCGCAATCGATCCGCGACGGCCAGCCCTACGAGGTGGAGTACCGCATCCAGGACGCCACCGGCGCCGAGCGCTGGGTGCAGGAAAACGGCCAGCCGCAGCAGCCGGACGGCGACAGCAGCGCGCCGTGGGTGGACGGCATCATCTCCGACATCAGCCAGCGCAAGCACAATGAGATGCGCATCGAGGCGCTGCTGGCCGAGCAAAGCGCGATTCTCGACAACGTGATGTTCGGCGTGATGTTCGTGCGCCGGCGCGCCATCGTTTCGGTCAACCGCCGCTGCGAGGAGCTGTTCGGCTACGGGCCGGGCGAAATGGCCGGCGCCTCGACCGCCATCATGTTCCTCGACGCCTTCGACTTCGAGGCCTCCGGCGCGCGCCAGTATCCGTCGCTGTCGCACGGCGACTACTTCAACGAGGAGCGCCAGTACCGCCGCAAGGATGGCAGCGTGTTCTGGTGCCTGGTCAGCGGTTATGCGCTGGACCACAGCCGCGCCAACGAGGGCAGCATCTGGGTGTTCGCCGACATCACCGCGCGCAAGGAAGCGGAAGAAAAACTGCGGCTGTCGGCCACCGTCATCGAGCACATCGCCGACGGCGTGGTGGTGCTGGACGCCGCAGGCACCATTGTCGCCGTCAATCCGGCCTTCACGCAGATCACCGGCTACAGCGAGGCCGAGGCGCTGGGCAAGGACCGCACGCTGACGCGCTCCGGCCGGCACGAACAGGCGTTCTACGAAAACATGTGGCAGGAGCAGCTGGACCAGGGTTTCTGGCGCGGCGAGCTGTGGAGCCAGCGCAAGAGCGGCGAGCTGTATCTGGAATTCCTGACGGTGAGCGCGGTGCGCGACACGCGCGGCCAGGCCACCCACTATGTGGGCGTGTTCAGCGACATCACCAAGGCCAAGGAGTCGCAGGAAAAGCTGGACCACCTGGCGCACCACGACCCGCTGACCGCGCTGCCGAACCGCCTGCTGTTCAATGACCGCCTGCAGCACGCCTTGCAGCGCTCCTCGCGCGACGGCCAGCAGCTGGCGCTGCTGTTCATCGACCTCGATCGCTTCAAGAACGTCAACGACACGCTGGGCCACCACATCGGCGACGAGCTGCTGAAGCAGGTGGCCGGCGCGCTGCAGGAACGCCTGCGCGAAGGCGACACGCTGGCGCGCCTGGGCGGCGACGAATTCATCGTGCTGCTGGAGAATATCGACAACCAGTACGGCGCCAGCCTGGTCGCCGAAAAGCTGGTGCAGATGTTCGAGCAGCCGTTCATGGTGGCCGGGCACGAGCTGTTTGTCACCTGCAGCGTCGGCATCTCGCTGTTCCCGGACGACGCCACCGACCTGAATATGCTGATCCGCAACGCCGACGTGGCCATGTACCAGGCCAAGGCGCGCGGGCGCAATGGCTTCAGCTTCTACGCGCCGTTCATGATGGGCGAGGGCGTCGAGCGCCTGCGGCTGGAAACCTATCTGCGCCGCTCGATCGAAAAGGACGAGATTTTCCTCAACTACCAGCCGCAGGTGGAAATCGACACCGGCCGCCTGGTCGGCGTCGAGGCGCTGGTACGCTGGAACCACCCGGAACTGGGGCTGATTCCGCCGATCCGCTTCATCCCGCTGGCCGAGGACACGGGCTTCATCAACCAGCTGGGCAAGTGGGTGCTGCACGAGGCCTGCCGCCAGATGGTGCGCTGGCAGCAGGCCGGCCTGCACGTGCCGAAAATCGCGGTCAACCTCTCGGCCAGGCAGTTCGAGCGCGGCTCCATCGTCAACATGGTGGCCGACATCCTGCGCGACACGGGGCTGGAGCCGCAACGCCTGCAACTGGAAGTGACGGAATCGGTGATCATGAACACCGGCGACGCCATGGTCTTCATCAACGACCTGCATTCGATCGGCGTGGCGCTGGCGATCGACGATTTCGGCACCGGCTACTCGTCGCTGGCCTACCTGAAGCAGCTGCCGGTGCAGACGCTGAAGATCGACCGCTCCTTCATCAAGGACATCTCGACCGACGCCAACGACGAGGCGATCGCCATCGCGATCATCCAGCTGGGCAAGAGCATGAACCTGTCGGTGATCGCCGAAGGCGTCGAAACCGAGGAGCAGGCGGCCTTCCTGCTGCGCCACGGCTGCAATCTGGCGCAGGGCTACTTCTACAGCCGTCCGCTGATGGCGGATGATATGCTCACACGCTGGCAAAAATAACAACGCGGGAGACAGGTATGCAGGGAGCGAAGGGCGCGGCGCGGCGCCGGTTCATCTTGGGCGGACTGGCCGCGAGCGGAGCGCTGGTGGTGGGCTGGGGCGTGATGCCGCCGCGCCAGCGGCTCAATGGATCGCTGCCATTGCCGCTCAGCGGCGACAGCGTGCAGCTCAACGGCTGGGTGGGCGTGGCGCCGGACGGCACGGTGACGGTCGCCGTGCCGCGCAGCGAAATGGGGCAGGGCGTGTACACCGCCTTGCCGATGCTGGTGGCCGAGGAGATGGACGCGCCGCTGGCCGCCGCAGGTGGTGCAGGCGCCGCTCGATAAAATCTTCGGCAACATTGCCATGCTCAAGGACGGGCTGCCGTTCCATCCGGACGACACCGGGCGCCTGAAATCGGCGGTCAGCTGGATCGTCGGCAAAGTCGCGCGCGAGCTTGGGCTGGTCATCACCGGCGGCTCGTCGAGCGTGAAGGACGCCTGGCAGCCGATGCGCGAAGCCGGCGCCGCCGCGCGCGCCATGCTGGTGGCCGCGGCGGCGGCCGAATGGTCGGCGCAGGCGGCCGACTGCCGCACCGAGGCCGGATTCGTGCTCCACGCGGATGGCCGCCGGCTCGGCTACGGCGCGCTGGCCGCGCGCGCGGCGGACGCCAGGCCGGGCGAGGTGCGGCTCAAGACCGCGCAGGAATTCAAGCTGATAGGCCAGCCGCAGCCGCGCCGCGACACGCCGTCCAAGGTGAACGGCACGGCCATCTTCGGCATCGACGTGCGGCCGCCGGGCATGTTGTACGCGGCGGTGCGCATGGCGCCGGTGATCGGTGGCGCGGTGGCCAGCGTCGATAGCGCGGCCGCGCTGAAGATGCCGGGCGTGCTCAAGGTGGTGGATGACGCCGCCGCGCTGCCGGCAAAAGCGGCGCCGGCGCCGGCGTGGCGGTGATCGCCAAAAGCTACTGGCAGGCCAGGCAGGCCGCGCTGGCGCTGGACATCCAATGGCACGACGGCCCGCTGGCCGGGCTGTCGAGTGACGCCATCTACGCCGGCTTCGCGGCGAAACTGGATCGGGAGGACGGCCACGCCTACTACCAGGCCGGCGACATGGACGCGGTGGAGGGCCGCGCGCCCGGCGTCGCCCGCACGGTGACGGCGGAATACCGCGCGCCGTTCCTCGCGCATGCGGCGATGGAGCCGGTCAACTGCACGGCGCAGGTCAAGGACGGCAAGGTGCGGGTGTGGGCGCCGACGCAGTCGCCGGGCTTCGCGGCCGACATCGCGGCCAGGGTCGGCGGCGTATCGGCCAAGGACGTCGAATTGCAGGTCACGCTGCTGGGCGGCGGCTTCGGGCGGCGGCTCGACGTCGACATGGTGGCGCAGGCGGTCGCCATCGCCAGTGCAGGCGGACGGCCATCCGGTGCAAATGATCTGGTCGCGCGAAGACGACACCACGCACGACGTGTATCGCCCGGCGGCGCTGGCGCGCTTCAGCGCCACGCTGGACGCGGCGGGCAATGTGCTCGGCTACGACAACAAATCGGCCAGCGGCTCGATTTCGCACCAATTCTTCAAGCGCAACCTGGGTCTGCCGGCCGCCGGCCCGGACAAGACCACGGCCGAGGGCGAATTCGACATGCAATACCACTTCGCTAACCAGCGCATCCGCCATGTAATTGTGGACAGCGCGGTGCCGCTCGGCTACTGGCGCTCGGTGGGTCACTCGCACAACGCCTTTTTCAAGGAAAGCTTCATCGACGAGCTGGCGCATGCGGCGGGGCAGGACAGCGTCGCGTTCCGCCGCGCGCTGCTGCGCCAGCACCCGCGCCACGTCGCGGTGCTGGACGCGGCGGTGAAAAAGGCCGGCGCCGCGCCGGCCGGCCGCGCGCATGGCGTGGCGCTGCACCAATCGTTTGGCACCATCGTGGCGCAGGTGGCGGAGGTATCGGTGGAGGGCGCGGAAATCCGCGTGCACCGGGTGGTATGCGCGGTCGATTGCGGGCTGGCGGTCAATCCCAACATCATCGCGCAGCAGGTGGAGTCGGGCGTCATCTTCGGCTTGTCGGCGGCGCTGTTCGGCGCGGTGACGATCGGCGACGGCAAAATCGAGCAGAGCAACTTCCACGACTACCCGGTGGTGCGCCTGAACCAGGCGCCGGAAGTCGAAACCATCATCCTCGCCAGCGCCGCCCATCCCGAAGGCATGGGCGAACCGGCGACGCCGCCGATCGCCCCGGCGGTCGCCAACGCCGTCTTCAAGCTCACCGGCCAACGCCTGCGCAGCCTGCCGCTGAAACTCTGAATCGCCGGATTACAGCAGGGTGCGCAGATTGCAGCTGCGCTGCCAGGCGGCGCGCTCGGGGTTGCTGGCGTTGAGCTGGCGCAGCTCGTCGTCGCTGTGCGCGGCGGTCGATTGCACCAGCCGGTGGGCAACGCCGGCGTCCGGCAGCATGGTGCCGAAGAAGGCCACCAGGTCGTGGTGCTGGATCAATAGTGTCGGGAAGTTTTCCACGTCGAGGTCGCCAACGACGTCGGCCTGGTCTTCGATGTCGATCCAGATAAAATATTTGTCCGGGTGGCGCGCCGCCAGCGCGTCGAAGGTGGCGCGGTAGGTGGCGCAGGTGCCGCACCAGGCGGCGCACAGGCAGGCTACGATCCAGCGGTCGCCCGCCAGCGCGGCGGCCACCGCTGCGCGGTTTTCGGAATTCAGGGTCAGACTGGCCATGGTGTCAGGTTAAATAGCGCACTCGGCGCTCAAGCGCGTATTCTACCCCTCCGCGCGGGGTCGCGCCTGCTGGCGCGCCGGGTTAAAATACGGGATGCCTATTATTCTTGCCATTGAAACCTCGTCCGAAACCGCTTCCTGCGCATTGCTGCGGGGCGATGCCGTGATCAGCCGCGTCTCCAGCGGTGTCCGTACCCATTCCCAGGCTGTATTGCCGATGGTGCAAGAGCTGCTGGCCGAAGCCGGCGTGGCGCTGGCCGATTGCGACGCCGTCGCCTTCGGTTCGGGGCCCGGTTCGTTTACCGGCGTGCGCACCGCGTGCGGCGTGGCGCAGGGCCTGGCGTTCGGCGGCAAGCTGCCGGCGGTGCCGGTGGTGACGCTCGATGCGATGGCGCTGGCTTGCCATCAACAGCATGGCGCCGCCGAGGTGCTGGTGGTGCTCGATGCGCGCATGGGCGAGGTGTATTGGGCACAGTACCGTTTCGAGGATGGCGTGCCGGTGGCGGTGTTGCCGCCCGTGCTGTCGGCGCCGGCCGATGTGCGGCCGCAGGGCGCGCCGGTGGCGTGCGGCAATGGCTTGACGGCGTATGCCGAGGCTTTCCCGGCCGGCGGCTTTGCGGAGGTGATGCCGCATGCGGAGCAGGTCGCGCAACTGGCGGCGGTGGCTTTTGCGGCCGGCCGCACGGTGACCGCGGCCGAGGCCCAGCCTTTGTATTTGCGTAACAAGGTCGCTTATACGCAGGCCGAGCGGCGCGATATGGCCGCCGCCAAGGATGGCGGCGCATGACGGCGCAGCTGTGGGACCTGGCCAGGCTCCATTATGAGCCGATGCAGGCGTCTGACCTGGACGAGGTGTTCGCGCTGGAACAGAGCGTGTATCCGCATCCGTGGAGCATGGCCAATTTTGTCGATTCGCTCAATAGCAATTATGAGGCCTGGGTGCTGCGCGACCGCGACGGTTCCTTGATGGGCTATTTCCTGCTGATGGCGATTGTCGATGAGGCGCATTTGCTGAATGTGGCGGTGGCGGCCGAGCGCCAGGGGCAGGGGCTGGGCCGGTTTCTGTTGAATCAGGCGGTGGCGTGTTCGCGCGGCCTGGGCATGGAGGCGGTGCTGCTGGAAGTGCGGCCTTCGAATACGCGGGCGCTGGAGATTTATGAGCGCTATGGGTTTAAGCAGATCGGTCGGCGCAAGGGCTATTACCCGGCGGCCAACCAGCAACGCGAGGACGCGATTGTTATGCGGTTTAAGGTATGAGTCAGTCGTCGGCACGTAGCACGGTGTTCCTGGGGGAGATGGGGATTGGCGTGCAGTGGAAGTTGCGCGATGCGCCGCCGGCGGATGGTTTCGCCGAGGCGGTGCAGGCGTTGGCCGATGAGCTGCCGGACGAGTTGGCTTCCGCATCGCCGCCGGCGCGCGTGATGCCGGCCGTGGCTGAGGCCTCGCAGCCGCATCAGCCGCAGCAAGCGCATCAAGCGCATCAGCCGCAGCAAGCGCTCCACGTGCCGCAAGCCGTGCAGCCGGCGGTTGACGCCGCGCCTGTGCGCAGCCCGCTGGTCGCTGCTGTTGAAGCGGCCGCCGCGCGCAACGAGGCGCCGGCCGGTGGTGCGTCAGCGCCCGCATCGGCAGACGAGGATATGTCCTGGTTTGACGACGCGCCTGTCGCGCCGCCAGCCGCTATGCCATCGCGTCCCGCAGCCGGCGGACAGTCTTCCGCGCAGCCGCGTCCTTCGGCTGGGCAGTCTGCCGCGCCGGGCCGTCCGTCGCCAACGCAGCCAGGTACGGCGTCGCGCGGCGGCGCGCGCAACGATGCTGTGCCGCCAGACGAGGATACCTCCTGGTTCGACGACGCGCCAATGCCTCCCCCGCCGCCGCGCACCCGGTCACGCCACGGCCCGCCGCACCTGCACAGGCCGCCGCCGCCGGGCAATCAGCCACGCCACGGCCCACCGCGCCCGTGCAGCCGGGAGCCTCCGCGCACCAGGCCACGCCACGGCCCGCCGCACCCGCACAGCCGGCAGCCGCCGGGCTGTCCGACGCGTCGCAGCCGGTCGCACGCCCGCGGACGGTGACTGGCGACGCAGAGTCTGGCGCGCCGGTCAGTGACGAGGCTATCGCCGCGATGGATTGGCCTGCGCTGCAGGCTGCCGTGTCGACTTGTACGCGCTGCACGCTGTGCGAGACGCGCCGCGCCGCCGTCAACGGCCGTGGCGCCGCCGACGCCCGCTGGATCGCCATCGCCGGCATGCCGTCGCAACCGGACGAGGACGCCGCGCAAGCCGTCACCGGCGAAGCCGGCCAGCTGCTGCACAATATGTTGAAAGCCATCGAACTCCAGCCGGAGGCCGATGTGTACGTGACCAATATCGTCAAGTGCCGCCCGCCGGAGCGCAATCCGAGCGCCGAGGAAGTCATCGCCTGCCGTCCGTATCTGGACCGCGAGCTGGCGCTGACCGGCGCCACGATGGCCATCACCTTCGGCCAGTTCGCCGCCAGAGGCCTGATGATGGGACCCGCGTCGCGCGGCCAGGTCATGCGCTACAAGCAGTTGTCGGTGGTGGCGACCTACCATCCCGACGACCTGTTGCGCAAGCCGGAAGACAAAGCCAAGGCCTGGGGCGACCTGTGCCTGGCGAAGGCCAGTCATGCCTGAGCCGCTATCCGGCGCGCCAACTCCGGCGTCGCCGGATGCTACCACCGCAGCGCCGGTCCTGCCCCCGCACCGCCGGTCTTGGCTCCTGCAGCGCCGGCCCCGGCGCCCGCGCCGCCGGCCGACAGCTACCAGGCGCTGTTTGAAAGCCGCTGGCCGCATCTGACCCACCCGCACGTCCGCGCGCTGGCGTGGCTGCTGGACGCGCCGGACTTGCTGGACGCGCAAGCGCCGCAATGGCAAGACCGCATCGCCTCGCTCGGCCCGATGTCGCCGGCCACCGCCGACTGGCTGGCGGCGCTGGAGCGTGATCCGTCACCGCTGCAAGCCGCCCTCGGCGACAAGCACTATTCGCGCCTCGGCCTGTACGCCGAAAAGCTGATGGCCTTCTACTTTGCCGCTCACGGCCAGCTCTATGCCCACGGCCTGCAAGTGCGCGCCGACCGCACCGACACCATTGGTGAATTCGATTTCCTGCTGCACGATGGCGCCAATCTGGCCCACATCGAATTTGCCACCAAGTTCTACCTGCTGGACAAGGCCGACGACTTCAACGGCCTGATCGGCCCCAATCTGGCCGACACGCTGGGCGTCAAGATGCGCAAGATTTTTGACAAGCAGCTGTCGCTGTCGCGGCATCCGGCCGCGCAGGCGCTGGTGCCCCAGCCCATCGTGCGCGCGCAGGCGCTGGTCAAGGGCTGGCTGTTCTACCCGGACGGCGTACAGCCGCTGCCCGGCATCTCGCAGCAGCATTGCCATGGTTTCTGGATCACACACACGCAGGCGCAGAGCCTGCCGGAGCAAGCCTGCGCCATCATGCCGCGCCTGCAATGGCTGGCGCCGCTCAAGCTGGCGGCAGGCGACGCCATCACGCGCGCGCAGTTGCTGTCGGAGTTGCCGGAGCAGGGCGCACCGTTCATGATCGCGGCATTGCGGCAGCAAGGGCAGTGGCTGGTGGAGCAGCGGCGCGGTTTCGTGGTGCCGGACGGCTGGCGCGCGCAAGCCGCGCAGCGCCGCCAGGACGGGGCGCTGCCGGCGTAAGATTTAATGCTTGGCTTCGCCGATCAGCGCGATCGAATCGAATTCGCGCTGGTTTTTCTGGTGGCGGCGCAGGATGTACAGCATGGTGCCCGCCAGGAACAGGCCGAACAGCAGAATGATGACATCCAGGTTCAGGTGCATGCGCAGCATCAGCGAATACACGGCCAGCATCGTCAGGATCGACAGGTTCTCGTTGAAGTTCTGCACGGCGATCGAGTGGCCCGCGCTCATCAGCACGTGGCCGCGGTGTTGCAGCAGCGCGTTCATCGGCACCAGGAAGAAGCCGCCCAGCAGGCCGACCAGGATCAGCAGGGGATAGGCCAGCGCCACCGAGTTCACCAGCGTCATCGACATCACGATCACGCCCATGGCAATGCCAACCGGAATCACCGTCAGCGACTTGCGCAGCGTAATGCTGCGCGCGGAAATGATCGCGCCCACCGCCACGCCGATCGCCACCACGCCAACCAGGCTGGTCGACTGCTCATAGCTCAGTTTGAGGGTACGGCTGGCCCATTCCAGCACGATGAATTGCAGTGTCTGCGCGGCGCCCCAGAACAGCGTGGTCACGCCGAGCGAAATCTGGCCCAGCTTGTCTTTCCAAAGCAGGCTGAAGCAGTTGGCGAAGTCGGAGATCAGCTTGATCGGATTGCGTTCCTGATGGCCGTAGACGCAGCCGGTGTCGGGAATGCGCGTGTTGAACAGCGCCGCCAGCATATAGATGCCGACCACCACGCACAGCGCAGCTTGCGTTGGCGTGGTGATGCCGGTGTCGATCAGCGGGAAGTCGAAGCCGAGCAGGATCGACGATACACGGTCGCCGACCAGCGCGCCGCCCATCACGGTGCCAAAGATAATCGACAGCACAGTCAGCCCCTCGACCCAGCCGTTGGCCGCCACCAGTTTTTCGGCCGGCAGCAATTCGGTCAGGATGCCGTACTTGGCGGGCGAATACACGGCCGCGCCGAAGCCGACGATGGCGTAGGCCAGCAAGGGATGGACGTGGGCGAAAATCAGCAGGCAACCGCCAACCTTGATCAGGTTGGAGATGAACATAACCTTGCCCTTGGGCATCGAATCTGCGAAAGCGCCAACAAATGCCGCCAACAGCACATAAAAGAGGGTAAATGACAGCTTCAGAAGCGGTGTGATCCACCCTGGAGATTGCATGTTTACCAGCAGGTCGATCGCAACAAAAAGCAGCGCATTGTCCGCGAGGGACGAAAAGAACTGCGCCGCCATGATGGTATAGAAACCACGATTCATTCTGGGATAGCCTGGAAAACTTATCTGGCTTGCTTTATACCATGCTTTGATCGTATCCCCAAGAATTGAGCAGTGCGCTTCAGCCCCGCTTCAGGTCCCAGGCGGTAGAATAGCGCCTTCGTTGAACCAGCCGAAATGAGACGTATGCCGAGGCCGATATTAGCAACTATTCACGTTGATTCCATGAAGCAAAACTTGGCCCTCGCCAAGTCGCGTTCTCCGGGCGCCAGAGCCTGGGGCGTGTTGAAGGCCAACGGTTATGGTCACGGCCTGGAGCGCGCGATGCGCGGCTTCGCCGACGCCGACGGCCTGGCCTTGATCGAGGTCGACAACGCCGTCAGGCTGCGCGAGCTGGGCTGGAAGAAGCCGATTTTATTATTGGAAGGTTTCTTCAGTTTGTCGGATCTGCACACCATGGCCGGTTACGACATTCAGGCTGCCGTGCATTGCAACGAGCAGCTGGCGTGGCTGGAACAGGTGGCGGCGCAACTGAGCGCGCGCGGCATCCGCTTCGATCTGCACCTCAAAATGAACACCGGCATGAACCGCCTGGGCTTCAAGCCGGAAGACTTCGGCGCCGCCCACGCGCGCCTGCGCGCCATCGCTTGCGTCGGCAGCATCACCATGATGACCCATTTCGCCAACGCCGATGACGTCGAACATCCGCTGCTGCCAATCGCCGAACAGATCCGCCGCTTCGAGCTGGGCGCGGCCGGCCTGCCGGGACCGCGCAGCCTGTCGAATTCGGCCGGCGTGCTGCTGCACCACGAATTGCAGAACGACTGGATACGGCCCGGCATCATGCTGTACGGCGGCACGCCGGGCGGCGCCAGCGCCGAGGCGTTCGGCCTGCAACCGACGATGACCTTGAGCAGCGAAATCATCGGCGTGCAGGAGATCGCCGCCGGCGAGGCGGTCGGCTACGGCAGCCGCTTCCAGGCCGAGCGGCCGATGCGCATCGGCGTGGTGGCGTGCGGCTACGCCGACGGCTATCCGCGGGTGGCGCCGCTGGGCACGCCGGTGCTGGTCGAGGGCGTGCGCACCCGCCTGGTCGGGCGCGTGTCGATGGACATGCTGACGGTCGACCTGACTGATTTGCCGCAAGCCCGCATCGGCAGCAAGGTGATACTTTGGGGCAAGGATTTGCCGATTGACGAGGTGGCGCAGGCCGCCGGCACCATCGGCTACGAGCTGATGTGCGCGCTGGCGCCGCGCGTGCCGGTGGTGGAGGACTGAGCGCATGGCGAAGGCGAAAACCAATTACACCTGCAACGAGTGCGGCGCCACCGCCACCAAGTGGACCGGCCAGTGCGCCGCCTGCCAGCAGTGGAATACGATGGTCGAGACGGTGATCGAGGCGGGCGGCAATAACCGCTACTCGCAGCCGGCCCACCTGTCGCTGGCGCAAACGGCGCCGGTGCTGTCGCTGGCCGATATCGACGCCATCGACGTGCCGCGCTTCGGCACCGGCATCGAGGAATTCGACCGCGTGCTCGGCGGCGGCCTGGTGGCCGGCGGCGTGGTACTGATCGGCGGCGATCCCGGCATCGGCAAATCGACCCTGCTGTTGCAGGCGCTGGCCAATGTGTCGCACCTGAAAAAGGTGCTGTATGTATCGGGCGAGGAGTCCGGCGCGCAGATCGCCTTGCGCGCCAAGCGGCTGGCCATCGACGCGCGCGACCTGAAGTTGCAGGCCGAAATCCAGCTGGAGAAAATCCTTGCCACGCTGGCCGACCAGAAGCCGGAAGTGGCGGTGATCGATTCGATTCAGACGCTGTATTCCGATGCGCTGAGTTCGGCGCCGGGGTCGGTGGCGCAGGTGCGCGAGTGCGCGGCGCAGCTGACCCGCGCGGCCAAGCAGACCGGCGTGACGATTATCCTGGTCGGTCACGTGACCAAGGAGGGGGCGTTGGCCGGTCCGCGCGTGCTGGAGCACATCGTCGATACCGTGCTGTACTTCGAGGGTGACAGCCATTCCAGTTTCCGCCTGGTGCGGGCGATCAAGAACCGCTTCGGCGCCGTCAACGAGCTGGGCGTGTTTGCGATGACCGAGAAGGGGTTGAAGGGCGTGTCCAATCCGTCGGCCCTGTTCCTGTCGCAGCATGACAATCAGGTGCCGGGTTCGTGCGTGATGGTGACGCAGGAGGGCACCCGGCCGCTGCTGGTGGAAATCCAGGCGCTGGTGGACGCCAGCCACTTGCCCAACGCGCGCCGGCTGTCGGTCGGTCTGGAGCAGAACCGGCTGGCGATGCTGCTGGCGGTGCTGCACCGGCACGCGGGCATCGCGGCGTTCGACCAGGATGTGTTCATCAACGCGGTCGGCGGCGTGAAGATCAGCGAGCCGGCGGTCGATCTGGCGGTGCTGCTGGCGATTAACTCATCGATGCGCAACAAGGCGCTGCCGAGCGGCTTTGTGGTGTTTGGCGAAGTTGGCCTGGCGGGCGAGATCCGGCCGGCGCCGCGCGGCCAGGAGCGTTTGCGCGAGGCCGCCAAGCTGGGCTTTTCGACGGCGATGATTCCGACCGCGAACGCGCCCAAGCAGCCGATCGAGGGCATGACGATTATTGGCGTGGATCGCATCGACGATGCTTTCAACAAGCTGCGCGAGATCCAATAACATTGCGTTGTGACGTGTTGTAATAGACAATATAGCCAATTGCGTAACTAAAGGATGGGAAAGTGTTAGTTGATCAAAGGTCCGGCGCGCGGAAAATCGTGCGCTCCAAGGCAGTCGTGGTGATGGATGGCATGCCGCCCATGCAGGGGCGCACGCTCGACATCAACGGTAGCGGCTTGTCGCTCACGTTTGATCATAAGCTGGCGACCGGCGATATCGGCATGCTGTCGTTCGAGCTGTTCGTCGAGGGCAAGGCGCAGGTGCTGAGCTGCCGTTCGCGGGTGAATTACTGCATCTTCAGTGGCGATCACTTCAAAATCGGGTTCCAGTTCATGAATCCGGACATGGCCACCATGGCCACCATCAATAAATTCCTGCGGTAAGAGGGGCGGGCCCCGTGTAGCGGGCGCGCGGTCTTATGAGGCGGTTGGCGCGCACCTGTTCCAGTGCGTGCGCCAGCCAGCCGACGCAGCGACCCGTGGCGAACAGGATGAAGGGTGCGTCTTTCGGCAGGCCGCAGGCGGCGGTCAGCGCGGCGAGCGCGTAGTCGATGCTCGGCAGCTCGCCGGCTTGTTGTTCCGCCGCTACAGCCAGCGCTTCAAGTGGTTGAATTTCCGGTAGTTTTTTGAGCAGGGCCTGGGCGCGCGGATCGCCGGCCGGATAGAGCGGGTGGCCGAAGCCCGGTAGCGGACGTTGGCTGGCCAGCCAGCGGCGCACGGCATCGTCGGCATTGCCGGCTTGTGCCTGTGCCGCCAGTTGCGCGAATTCCGCCGCCGCGCCGCCGTGCAGCGGGCCGGTCAGCGTGGTGAAGCCGGCCAGCACACCGGCCGCCAGCGCGGCGCCGGTGGAGATGGCGACGCGGGTGGCGAAGGTGGAAGCATTCAGTTCGTGATCGGCCATCAGGACCAGGGCGCGGCGGATCAGGTCCTCGTGCTGCTCGGCGCGCCAGGCGCGGGCCAGGCGGCGGCTGATCGGCAGCGCGCTGTCATCGCCAGGCGCGCACACGGCCGCGCCGTTGGCACCCGCGCTACCCCCGCCCGCACACGGGCCGCCCGCGCTGCCCGCACCCGCGCTACCTCCGCCCGCACACGGGCCGCCCGCACCCGCACCCGCGCTATCCGCGCCATCCGCGCCCGCGCCGCCGCTGGCGTGCACGGCGGGCGTTGATGCGTTGACCATCGCGGCGATGAGTGTGGCTAGCACGCTGGCGGCTTCGGCGCGCAGCTCGGCCGCCGGGCGCCCCAGTGAGGGCCGGTCGCTCGCGCTGCGTTGCGCCAGCGCGAGCAACCCGGCAGCAAGCGCGTCCACCGCCTTTGTCCCGCCACCAGCCGCCGCCTGTTTAGCCCGCATCGCATCGCCGCCCTCTATCGCAGCGCCTGCCCCGGCTGTGCCGCCACGCGTCGTCTGGCCCACGGAGGCTGGCGCTGGTTGAAGGCAGGAGGCCCAGATGGCGGCGGCTTCGGCCGGAGGGCATTCCCACAGCAGTGCGGCGATGTCTTCCAGGCTGGCGGTGTCGGATAACACGGCGGCGTCCTGGCCGCGGTAGTACAGGCGTCCATCCAGCGCGGTCGAGATGGCGGACGGCAGCACCGGATCGCCATATTGCATCGCCTGCGTGCTGACCGCCTCCACCTTGCGTCGCCCATTGGCGCGGCGCGCCATGCGCAACACGTCGTCGCGGTGGTAGAGGCTGCGGCGCGGATCGTCGTCATCCGGCCGCGCGCGAATCTTGCCGCGACTGACGTTGGCATACAGCGTTTGCGGCCGGACGTTAAGCACGTCCAGGGCTTCTGCGGCGGTCATCCAGACCATTTCCATTTCCTATGTTGACACTTCAAGTCAAGATTGACGCTCGCAGACCAACGGTCCTAAGCTGCGGCCAAGCTTAACTGATCTGGAGTTTGTATGTTGAACACCATATGGTCCGCGCTGGATTTGCCCGCTGCGTCGCTGGATGCGCTGACGGTGGTGGGCGAGGGCGCCTTGCCTTCTTACTTTGCCGTCACCGAACTGGCGGCAGCCTCGGTGGGCGCCGCCGCACTGGCGGTGCGTGAACTGTTGCTGGCGCAGGCCGCCACGCCGGCGCCGCTGACGGTAACGGTGGACCGCCGGCTGGCGTCGATGTGGTTCGGCTGGTCGATCCACCCGGTAGGCTGGGAACGGCCGCCGCTATGGGACGCGGTGGCTGGCGATTACGCCACCGCCGATGGCTGGATACGCCTGCACACCAACGCCCCGCATCACCGCGCCGCCGCGCTGTCAGTGCTGGGCTGCGCCGAGGATCGTGATGCGGTAGCCCGCGCGGTAGCCGGCTGGCGCGGGCTGGCGCTGGAGGATGCGGTCGTCGCGCAGGGCGGTTGCGCGGCGGTGATGCGCTCGCTGGCGGAGTGGCGGGCGCACCCGCAAGGCCGGAGCGTCGCCAGCGAACCGCTGATTGCGCTGGCGACGGTGGGCGCGGCCGGCGCCGGGCAGCGTGGCGCATGGGCGTGGCGGGCAGGGCGGCCGCTGGCCGGGCTGAAGGTGCTGGACTTGACGCGCGTGCTGGCCGGCCCGGTAGCGGCGCGCTTTCTGGCCGGCTATGGCGCCGACGTGTTGCGCATCGATCCGCCGCACTGGAACGAACCGGGCGTGATTCCCGAGGTGACGCTGGGCAAACGCTGCGCGCGCCTTGATCTGACGCAGCCGGCGGACCGCGCCATCTTCGAGCAACTGCTGGCGCAGGCGGATGTGCTGGTGCATGGCTATCGTCCGGATGCGCTGGAGCGGCTGGGCTACGGCCAGGCGTTCCGCGCGCGGCACAATCCATCGCTGATCGACGTTACGCTGGACGCCTATGGCTGGAGCGGTCCGCTGGCCGGCCGCCGCGGCTTCGACAGTCTGGTGCAGATGAGTTGCGGCATCGCCGACCACGGCATGCGCATGCAGGGCGCCGATAAGCCGCTGCCGTTGCCGGTGCAGGCGCTCGACCACGCGACCGGCTACCTGATGGCCGCCGCCGCGATCCGCGCGTTGATCGCCCGGCTGGCCGAGGGCCGCACGCTGCACGCCAGGCTGGCACTGGCCCGCACCGCGCAGTTGCTGACCGACAGCGGCGCGCCCGCCGGCCCAGGCAAGGCGCCGGGGCTGGCGCCGGCAAGCGCGGCGGACTTCGCAGCCACGCTGGAGCAGACAGCGTGGGGGCCGGCGCGGCGCTATCGCCCACCGGTGCGCATCGACGGCGCCGCGATGGCCTGGGACCGCCCGGCAAGCCGCCTCGGCTCCTCGAATCCGCACTGGGCGGTGGAATAGGGGTAGAATGCCCTTTTATTCACCGCTTTGGTGCAAGCGGCCATATTGCATACTATGTAACCACCAACATGGCGGAATATTGAAATTATGGCTACCTCCAGCATCAGCTCCACGTTCGGCTCGACCAGCCAGGGCGTATCGACGGACGTCTACAACCGCGTCCTGCAAACCATGACGCCGCAAGCGAATGCCGCGGCCAAGCTCAACGCGTCCATCGCCAAGGACCAGACCAAGCTGTCGGCGCTGGGGCAGCTGCAAAGCGCGCTGGCCAGCTTCCAGCAGATCGCCGCCAGCCTGACCGGCAACGGCCTGAGCACCAGCGCCGCCAGCTCGGTCAAGACCGTGCTGACCGCCAGCTCGACCGGCACTGCCAAGGCCGGCACTTACGCGGTCGATGTCAAGCAACTGGCGCAGGGCCAGTTCCTGACCAGCGACGAATTCGCCACCGGCGCCGACGGCAAGATCGGCAGCGGCGCCACCACCACCATCAAGATCGACTTCGGCACCGCCGGCGGCGAGAAGGCGTTTGCCGCCAACGCCAAAGCCGGCAGCAAAAGCGTCACCATCGACAGCAGCAACAACACGCCGGAAGGCATTGCCGCCGCGTTCAAGGCGGCCGGCGTCGACGTGTCCGTGGTCAAGGGCGACAACGGCAAGTACACGCTGTCGGTGGCTGGCAAGGAGGGCGCCGACAACAGCATGCGCATCAGCGTCAGCGGCGACGCCACGCTGAAGAACCTGCTGAGCTACGATCCGGCCGGCACGCAGAAAATGACGCAGACCACCGCCGCCCAGGACGCTATCCTCACGGTCGACGGCAAGGAAATCAAGAGCGCCAGCAACACCATCAAGGACAGCGCCATCGGCGGCGCCACGCTGAACCTGGCCGGCAAGGGCAAGAGCGACATCACCATCACCCAGTCGTCGAGCCAGATCGGCGACAACCTGAAGGCCTTCGTCGCCGCCTACAACGACCTCAACGCCAAGATGCAGAAGCTGCAAAAGGGCGACCTGAAGTCCGACACCGCGCTGAGCCAGGCCATCAACCAGATGGGCATGCTGCTGAAGACCGGCGGCGGCAGCGTCTCGGTGACCAAGCTGGCCGGGATCGGCCTGAGCCAGGACAAGGACGGCAATCTCAAGCTCGACGATAAAAAACTGCAGGAGGCGCTGACCGCCGATTCTGCCGCCGTGGCCCAGCTGTTTACCACCGATGACAAGCGCGGCATGGCCGACCTGCTATCGGCCAAGGCGGCGTCGCTGACCGGCACCAACAGCGTGCTGAGCAAGCAGACTTCGCTGACCGCCAACGAAATCGCCAACCTGAACAACAAAAAGGTCAGCATGAACAAGGCCATGACGGCCCAGGCCAACGCGCTGGCGGCGCTGTACACGGCGCAGGCGCAGACCGGCGTGGGCGGCTTCTACGGCATGGGCAACACCGGCACCGGCACGCTGTTCGACATGCTGGGCTGAGATTTCTGTACGAATTCCTTGCATCCGGGCGGTGGATGCCCGATCATCACGGCTTGTGTTGAATTCCACATTCCGGAGGTGTTATGGCAGGGAAGTTCGTTGGCGCGGCGTTGTTGGCTGCTGGTTTGATGGTAGGCGCGGTGCAGGGAGCTGCGGCGCAAGAGGAAAAAGTCCTCAATATCTACAACTGGTCGGACTACATCGCCGAGGATACGGTTAAGAATTTTGAAAAAGAAACCGGTATCAAGGTCCGCTATGACCTGTTCGATAACAACGAAATCCTGAACTCCAAGCTGGTGGCCGGCAAGTCCGGCTACGACATCGTCGTCCCGACTGCCCAGTGGGGCCGCTTGCAGATCGACGGCAAGCTGCTGCGCAAGCTGGACAAGTCCAAGCTGCCCAACCTGAAAAACCTCGACCCGGCCATCCAGGCCAAGCTGGCCGCCATCGATCCGGGCAATGAGTACCTGGTCGACTGGCTGTGGGGCTACACCACCGTCGGCATCAACGTCAACAAGGTCAAGGCCGCGCTGGGCGGCATGCCGCTGCCGGAAAACTCGTGGGAGCTGATCTTCAATCCGAAGTACGCGTCCAAGCTGAAGTCGTGCGGCGTGTCCTTCCTCGACTCGCCGTCGGAAGTGCTGCCGCCGGCGCTGATCTACGCCGGCAAGCCGGCCTTCTCGAAAAACGCCGCCGACTATGCCGAGGCGGGCAAGGTGCTGCAGGCGATCCGTCCCTACGTCACGCTGTTCAGCTCGTCTGGCTACATCAACGACCTGGCCAATGGCGGCATTTGCGTGGCGCTGGGCTGGTCCGGCGACATCAACATCGCCCGCCAGCGCGCCATCGACGCCAAGAACGGCAATGTGATCGAGGCGCTGGTGCCGAAGACCTCGGCCGCGCTGGTGTTCGACACGATGGCGATTCCGGCCGACGCGCCGCACCCGAACAACGCCCACCTGTGGATCAACTACATCATGCGTCCGGAAGTGCATGCCAGCCTGACCAACAAGGTGTTCTACGCCAACCCGAACGCGGCCAGCGTCAAGTTCGTGCGCAAAGATATCGCTAACAACAAGAGCGTGTTTTTGTCGGAAGAGGATAAGAAGCGCATGACGCCACCGGAGGCGGTGCCGGCGGATATCCGCCGCAATATCACGCGCATTTACACCAGGTTCAAGACCGGCGTGTGACCGGTTGTCGGCGGCCGTCGTGGCCGCCGCTCCCGCGCATGGATTCCCGCCTGCGCGGGAATGACGCTATTCGTGATAGCGGTCGATGAGTTTCTGTTTGCTGCCGCGCATTTCCTCGATCAGTTCATACGCGACCAGGGCGATCATCCCGCCCAAAATCCCCATGGTGAGCAAGGTGAACATCATGATGGCCCCCTTCTAGTGAGTACAATTCAACTCTAGCAGACGGCCATCGCTTTACAAGCTATTTCACCACCAGGTCGGCGGCCATCACCGCCTTCAGATACACGCTGCGCGGATCGCCCGGTTCGCGCTGCGCAAACCACCAGGCGCTGGCCTTGCGGATGTCCCATTCGAGATCGTCGCCGGTCAGCAGCATCGACGCCACCTGGCCCAGCGTCGGCTGGTGGCCAACCACCAGCACCGAATCCTTGTTGCCGGGCCAGTTGACCGCCTTCAGGATGTCGGACGGATCGGCGCCCGGCGCCAGGTCGCTGTGGATCTTGAACTTGCGCCCCAGCGCCTCGACCGTCTGCAAGGTGCGCACGGCCGGGCTGGACAAGATCTTGCAGCTGTCCGGCAGCTGCGAGTTCAGCCATTGCCCCATGCGGCGCGCCTGCTTCTGCCCCTTGCTGGTCAGCGACCGTTCCAGATCGCTCATGCCGGCCACCGCGTCCTCGGCCTCGGCGTGTCGCCATAAAATGAGATCCATGCTGTGCTCCCCAATGATGTATGCAAACAGATCCCGTCAATCCCCCAGGTGGGCGTTGGGCGTGCCCAGCGCTTCCATCAGATGCTGCTGGGCGCCAAAGCTGAGCTGCTTGCCGCGCGCCCGGCGCCGCTGGTAGTGGCCGTCCGGCTCCAGTTCCCAGGCGTTGGTGTTGTCCTTCAGGTACGGGGTTAGACCTTCGGCCATGACCCGGCGTTTCAGCGCCTTGTCCAGTATCGGGAAAGCGACCTCGATGCGGCGGAACAGGTTGCGGCTCATCCAGTCGGCGCTGGCCAGGTAGGTGTCGTGCGCCAGGTCGTTGCGGAAGTAATAGATGCGGCTGTGTTCGAGGAAGCGGCCGATGATCGAGCGCACCTTGATGTTTTCCGACAGCCCCGGCACGCCGGGCTTGAGCATGCAGGCGCCGCGTACGATCAGGTCGATCTTGACGCCGTCCTTGGACGCCGCGTACAGCGCGCGGATTACCGACTCGTCCACCAGCGCGTTGATCTTGACGATGATGCGCGCCGGCCGGCCGGCGCGGGCGATGCGCGCCTCGTTGCGGATGGCCTTGATGATTTCGTTCTGCAGCGCGAACGGCGCCAGCCATAAATGGGTCAGGCGGTGCGGCTTGGTCAGCGAAGTCAGGTGGATGAACACCTCGTTGACCTCCTGGCTGATGCCCGGATGGCAGGTCAGCAGGCCGAAGTCGGTGTAGAACTTGGTGGTGGTCGGGTGGTAGTTGCCGGTGCCGAGGTGGGCGTAGTAGCGCAGCTTGTTGTCCTCGCGGCGTATCACCAGCGCCACCTTGGCGTGCGTCTTCAGGCCGACCACGCCGTACACCACCTGCGCGCCGGCCTGTTCCAGCTTGTCGGCCCAGTTGATATTGGCTTCCTCGTCGAAGCGCGCCTTCAGCTCGACGATGACGGTGACTTCCTTGCCGGCCCTGGCCGCCGCGATCAGCGACTCCATCAGGTCCGAGTTCATGCCGGTGCGGTAAATCGTCTGCTTGATCGCCACCACGTTCGGATCGAGCGCGGCGCTGCGGATGAAGTCGATCACCGTCTGGAACGACTGGTACGGGTGGTGCAGCAGGATGTCGCTCTTGCGCAGCGCCGAGAAGATATCCTGGTTGCCCGGCTTGTGCGCCAGGCCGGGAAAGAACGGCGCGAAGCGCAGCTCCGGATTGTGCACGTGGTCCATGATTTCGGTCAGCCGCACCAGGTTGACCGGGCCATTGACCGCATACAGCCGGCTCTGGTGCAGGCCGAACTGGTCGAGCAGGAATTGCGACAGTTCCGGTGGGCAGTTCTTGGCCACTTCCAGCCGCACCGAGGCGCCGAACTGGCGGCCGACCAGCTCGCCCTTGAGCGCCTGGCGCAGGTTTTTCACCTCGTCCTCGTCGACCCACAGGTCGCTGTCGCGGGTGACGCGGAACTGCGAATAGCCGATCACCTCGCGCCCGGCGAACAGGTCGGAAATATGCGCGTGGATCACCGACGACAGCAGGCAGAACGAAATGCCGCCATGGCCGGACAGCTCGTCGGGCAGGCGGATCACGCGCGGCAGCACGCGCGGCGCTTTCACGATCGCGATGCCGGTGCCGCGGCCGAAGGCGTCCTTGCCGCCCAGCTGGACGATGAAGTTCAGGCTCTTGTTGACCACCTGCGGGAACGGGTGGGCCGGATCGAGGCCGATCGGCGTCAGCAGCGGGCGCACCTCGGTGTCGAAGTATTCCTTGACCCAGGCGCGCTGGGCGTCGTTGCGCTCGTTGTGGCGCACCAGGTGGATGCCGTTGGCGGCCATCTCCGGCAGGATTTCGTTGTTGAGGATTTCATATTGATGCGCCACCAATAAATGGCACTCATTGCTGATGCGCGACAGCGTGGCCACCAGCGCCGGGTGGGTGGCCAGCGCGCCGTCCGCGGCGCCGGCCGCCAGCAGGCTGGCCACGCGCACTTCAAAGAATTCGTCGAGGTTGCTGCTGGCGATGCACAGGTAGCGCAGCCGCTCTAATAAGGGAATGCTTTTATCTTCCGCCTGCGCCAATACGCGGCGGTTGAACATCAGTTGCGAAAGTTCCCGGTCAAGAAAGGCCGAGTTCTTGTTTACGTCCGCATGCAAGTCAGGCTTCATGTCTTTTTAATCACTTTGCAGTTATCTCCATTCTAGCGTGGTTTGCGCTGGAAATGATGCAACAGTGTAAAGAAGAAATATGACAGCTTTGTGACAAGGGCTGTCATAAACGGGCGCCGATTATGACAAGTGGGCGTAACATACAGGGGCAACCTGGCCTGGTTTCATAGGGAAGAAGCGGCTGCCGAACTATTTTTGAAATATTTTGGGCATGTCATAAAGCTGTCATATTCCGCCGTTAGACTGCGCAGCATCCTAACCTGTCATAACAAAGGACTTGAAATGCGACTGAAACAATTGATCTCTTCCCTGATGGTTGGCGCAGCGGCCGTAATGGCCTTCTCGTCGGCCGCTCACGCCGCCGATATGACCGGCGCCGGCGCGACCTTCCCATACCCGATCTACGCTAAATGGGCGGAGCAGTACAAAGCCACCACCGGCAACGGCCTGAACTATCAGTCCGTCGGCTCGGGCGCTGGCATCAAGCAGATCAAGGCCAAGACCGTCGACTTCGGCGCGTCGGACGCGCCGATGAGCGCAGCCGACCTGGACGCCGAAGGCCTGATGCAGTTCCCTGCCATCATGGGCGGCGTGGTGACCGTGGTTAACCTGGACGGCATCGCCCCAGGCCAGCTGAAACTGACCGGCCCGATCGTGGCCGACATCTACCTGGGCAAAATCACCAAGTGGAACGACCAGGCGATCGCCGTCATCAACCCGGGCGTCAAGCTGCCAGCCGAAGACATCACCGTGGTGCATCGCGCCGACGGTTCGGGCACCTCCTTCCTGTTCACCGACTTTCTGTCGAAAACCAGCCCTGAGTTCAAAACCAAGGTGGGCGCTGCTACCGCTGTGAAGTGGGTGGTTGGCGTGGGCGGCAAGGGCAACGAAGGCGTCGCCGCCAACGTGCAGCGTATCAAGGGTTCGATCGGCTACGTCGAGTGGGCCTACTCGAAAAAGAACAAAATGTCGCACACCCAGCTGAAAAACAAGGACGGCAACTTCCTGCAGCCTGACGACGAGTTCTTCAAGGCCGCCGCCTCGAACGCCGAATGGACCAAGACCCCGGGCTTCGGCGTGGTGCTGACCGACCAGGCTGGTAAAAACTCGTGGCCGATCACCGGCGTGTCCTTCATCCTGATGCACAAAGTGCAGCAAGACGCCAACAAGGGCAAGGAAGTGGTCAAGTTCTTCGACTGGGCCTTCAAGAACGGCGGCCAGGCTGCCACCGAACTGGACTACGTGCCGATGCCGGCCAACGTCGTCAAGCTGGTGCAGGACGCCTGGAAAGCTAACCTGAAAGACGCTTCGGGCAAAGCACTGTACTAATCCGGACTGTCCCTTCGCCGCCCGCTCGCGGCGGCGAGGGGGTCAGCCTGCGGTGCCCGATCGGACGCCGCAGGCTAGCTTACATCCACCGAGACAAAAACATGAGCGCAGATATCACTTCCACGCCACTATCCAAACAAGGGCCGGCCTTGGCAAATTCCTCCACCACCGCGCTGACCGCCGCCGAACAGGCTGCGATGCAGTCGATGCTGCGCACCATGCGCAAGCAGCGCATCCAGGACTTCTTCTTCCACAAGACCACCATGATCTTCGCGCTGTCCGTGCTGGCGGTGCTGCTGGGGATCATCTTCTCGCTGATGGTCGGCGCCTGGCCGGCCTTCAAGGAGTTCGGCCCGCGCTTCATCACCACGGTCGAGTGGGACCCGGTCAACGACCAGTATGGCGCGATGATCGCCATCGTCGGCACGCTGGCCACCTCCGGCATCGCGCTGCTGATCGCTTTCCCGATCTCGTTCGGCATCGCGCTGTTCCTGACCGAAATCTGCCCGGCCGCGCTGCGCCGCCCGCTGGGCACGGCGGTCGAGCTGCTGGCCGGCATCCCGTCCATCATCTACGGCATGTGGGGCCTGTTCGTGTTCGCGCCGCTGTTCGGCGACTACGTGCAGCCGTTCCTGAAAGCCACGCTGGGCCAGCTGCCGGTGATCGGCCAGTTCTTCAGCGGCCCGACCATGGGCCTGGGCATCATCACCGCCGCGCTGATCCTGGCCGTGATGATCATCCCGTTCATCTCGTCGGTGATGCGCGACGTGTTCGAGATCGTGCCGGCCGTGCTGAAGGAATCGGCCTACGGCCTGGGCTGCACGCGCTGGGAAGTGGTGCGCAAGATCGTGCTGCCTTACACCAAGACCGGCGTGGTCGGCGGCGTCATGCTGGGCCTGGGCCGCGCGCTCGGCGAGACGATGGCGGTGACCTTCGTCATCGGCAACGCCAACAAGCTGTCGTGGTCGCTGTTCGCGGCCGGCAACTCGATCGCCTCGACGCTGGCCAATGAATTCGCCGAATCGGATACCGCGCTGCACACCTCGTCGCTGTTCGCGCTGGCGCTGATCCTGTTCGTCATCACCTTTATCGTTCTGTCCGCCGCCAAGCTGATGCTGGCTGGCATGTCTCGCAAGGAAGGCGTCAAATAATGAGCGCAACTCTGGAAAAAGCCGCGATGAACCCGGTTTATCGCAAACGCCTGCTGAAGCACCGCGTCGGCATCGCGCTGTCGGTGCTGGCGATGTCGATCGGCCTGATCGCGCTGGCCTGGATCCTGGCCACGCTGCTGATCAAGGGCTTCGGCGCGCTGAGCATCAATATGTTCACGCAAACCACGCCGGCCCCGGGCAGCGAGGGCGGCGGTTTGTGGAACGCCATCTTCGGCAGCTTCCTGATCGTCACGCTGTCGACGCTGATCTCGACCCCGATCGGCATCCTGGCCGGCATCTACCTGGCCGAGTACGGCGAAGAGAACAAGGTCGCCAGCATCACCCGCTTCGTCACCGACATCATGCTGTCGGCGCCGTCGATCGTGATCGGCATGTTCGTCTGGGCCATGTACGTGGCCACCACCAAGCACTACTCGGGCTACGCCGGCTCGATCGCGCTGGCGCTGATCGCCATCCCGGTGGTGGTGCGCACCACCGACAATATGCTGCGCTTGGTGCCGAACAGCCTGCTGGAAGCCGCGTTTGCGCTGGGCGCGCCGCGCTGGAAAGTGGCGATGATGGTGCGCCTGCGCGCCGTCAAGGCCGGCGTCATCACCGGCGTGCTGCTGGCCGTGGCGCGCGTCTCCGGCGAAACCGCGCCGCTGCTGTTCACCGCGCTGAACAACCAGTTCTTCAGCGCCGACATGAACGCGCCGATGGCCAACCTGCCGGTGGTGATCTACGGCTTCGCCATGAGCCCTTACGACAACTGGCGCGAACTGGCCTGGGGCGGCGCACTGCTGGTGACCTTCAGCGTGCTGGCCCTGAACATCATCGCCCGCACCGTGTTTGCCCAAAAAGCCCCGAACTAATTAGATAAAGCGAATCCCTCCATGAATACGCAACTGAGCCAAGAAAACGTCGCCACCATGACCCAAGGCAAACGCAAGACCATCGAAATTTCGGGCTTGAACTTCTTCTACGGTAAGACCCAGAGCCTGCACAACGTCAGCCTCGACATCCACGAGCGCCAGGTGACCGCCTTCATCGGCCCGTCCGGCTGCGGCAAGTCGACGCTGCTGCGCACGCTGAACCGCATGTACGACCTGTACCCGGGCCAGCGCGCCGAAGGTTCGATCATGTATCGCGGCCGCAATATCCTGGAGCAGGGCCAGGACTTGAACATGCTGCGCGCCAAAGTCGGCATGGTGTTCCAGAAGCCGACGCCGTTCCCGATGTCGATCTACGACAACATCGCCTTCGGCGTGCGCCTGTATGAAGACCTGTCGAAAGGCGAGATGGACGAGCGCGTCGAATGGGCGCTGAAGAAGGCCGCGCTGTGGACCGAAGTCAAGGACAAGCTGAGCAAGAGCGGCCTGTCGCTGTCCGGCGGCCAGCAGCAGCGCCTGTGCATCGCCCGCGGCGTCGCCGTCAAGCCCGACGTGCTGCTGCTGGACGAGCCGACCTCGGCGCTGGACCCGATCTCGACCTCGAAAGTGGAAGAACTGATCTCCGAGCTGAAGCAGGACTACACGATCGCCATCGTCACCCACAATATGCAGCAGGCCGCGCGTTGCTCGGACTACACCGCCTATATGTACCTGGGCGAGCTGGTGGAGTTCGGCGAAACCGACCAGATCTTCATGAACCCGGCCCGCAAGGAAACCCAGGACTACATCACCGGCCGTTTCGGCTGATCGACCTTATAATACTAATTCGCATTGGAGAGCAGCATGATCGGTGAGCATTCATCCAAACAATACGACAACGAGCTGGAAGCCATCCGCAGCAAGGTGCTGCTGATGGGCGGCATCGTCGAGACCCAGTTCCTCGACGCCATGACCTGCTTCCGCATCGGCAATTCCGAGCGCGCCGACCGCGTGATGCGCGAGGACGACGCCGTCAACCAGCTGGAAGTGCAGCTGGACGACCAGTGCAGCCACCTGATCGTGCGCCGCCAGCCGGCCGCCAACGACCTGCGCACCATCATGGCGACGATCAAGGTCATCACCGACCTCGAACGCATCGGCGACGAAGCCACCAAGATCGCCCGCACCGCCAAGCAGCTGCACGCGCGCGGCGCGGTGACGGTCAACCATTACGAAATGGTGCGCAACATCGCCAACAACACCTCGGACCTGTTGCACGACGCGCTGGACGCCTTCGCCCGCAACGACGGCAAGCAGGCGCTGCAACTGATCGCCCAGGACGCCGTAATCGACCATGAATTCCGTTCGATCATGCGCAACCTGATTACCTTCATGATGGAAGATCCGCGTACAATCTCGGCCGCGCTGGACACCTTGTGGGTGGCCAAGGCGATCGAGCGCATCGGCGACCACGCCAAGAACATCGCGGAATACGTGATTTATGTGGTGGAAGGCAAGGATATCCGCCACACCAAGACCGTGCCCCTGCCGGATGAAGCGCCTACGCAAGCTGAGTAAATAATTTAAATGGCATCTGATAAAACGACTGTATTGATAGTGGAGGACGAGCCGGCGATTATCGAGCTGGTGACGTTCTCGCTGCGCGAGGCGGGCTGGAACTGCTGCGCGGTGCAAAGCGCGGGCGAGGCCTGGGACTTTATCCAGACCCGCACGCCGCAGCTGATCCTGCTGGACTGGATGTTGCCGGATTCGACCGGCCTGCGCCTGCTGGCGCGGATCCGCTCGGACCGCCAGTTCAGCGACATCCCGGTGATCATGCTGACTGCCAAGAGCATGGAAGAGGACAAGCTTGCCGGCCTCAACAGCGGCGCCGACGACTACATCACCAAGCCGTTCTCGCCGCGCGAGCTGCTGGCCCGCGCCAAGGCGCTGCTGCGCCGCAAGGCGCCCGAGCATTCGCAGTCGACCATGCGCGCCGCCAACATCATGCTCGACCCGGTCAGCTGCACCGTCTCCATGGACGAGCAGAAGATCGACATCGGCCATGCCGAATACAAGCTGCTGAAATTCCTGCTGGCGCACCCGGAACGCGTGTTCTCGCGCAGCCAGCTGCTGGACAAGGTGTGGGGCGATCACGTGGTGATCGAGGAGCGTACCGTCGACGTGCACGTGCTGCGGCTGCGCAAGGCCTTGAAAGAGGCCGAGCACCTGATCAAAACCGTGCGCAGTGTCGGCTACATGCTGTCGGAAAAAAGCTGAGTTTTAAATGAATCCTAAACTGGTGTTCTGGGTGCCGGCGGCGCTGCGCACCGCGCTTATCCTGGCGGGCTGCGCCCTGGCGGGATGGATTGCCGGCTGGGTTACCGGCCTGGTGCTGGCGCTGCTGTGCATGATTGCGCTGGTGTTCACCCAGCTGTCCTACCTCTACCAGTTGAGCAACTGGATGGACGATCCGCAAAGCGCCAAGCTGCCGGACGGCTGGGGCGAATGGACCAATATCTTCTCGCGCCTGTACCGCATGCGCCGCGAGGACGAGAAGAACCAGACCGAACTGACCGAGTGGCTGGCGCGCTTCCGCCAGGCCATGCATTTGCTGCCGGACGGCGTCGCCATCATGGACGACGTGCTGTTCCTGGAGTGGTGCAACCCGGCGGCCGAGCAGCATCTGGGCCTGAGCAACGAGCGTGACAAGGGCATGCGCGTGACCAACCTGGTGCGCAACCCGGACTTCATGGATTACATCATCCTGGGCCGCTACGAGCAGCCGCTGACGATCAGCTTCCGCGAGCGCAAGCTGATCGTGCATATCATTCCGTTCGAGAACCGCCGCCAGATCCTGGTGACGCACGATGCGACCGAGACCGAGCGCATCGAGGAAATGCGCCGCGACTTCATCGCCAACGCCTCGCACGAGTTGCGCACGCCGTTGACAGTGATCGTCGGCTTCCTGGAAATCGCCGCGCAGGAAGGGCTGGACGCGGCCACGCGCGCCGCGCACCTGAAGCTGATGACCGAGCAGGGCCACCGCATGCAGCACCTGATCGAGGACATGCTGACGCTGTCGCGGCTGGAGTCGGTGGATTACCCGATGCGGCCCGAAGCGGTCGATGTCGGCAAGCTGATGGAGCAGGTGCAGCGCGACGCCAGGGCGCTGTCGGCCGGCAAGCACGAGGTGACGATGGCGGTCGAAGGGCCGAATGTGATGGGCTCCTACGAGGAATTGCACAGCGCCTTCGGCAACCTGGCCTCCAACGCGGTGCGCTACACGCCGGCCGGCGGCAAGATCCATCTGGTATGGAAGGAGTTCGAAGGCGGCGTCAAGTTTAAGGTGGAAGATACCGGCATCGGCATCAGCCCCGAGCATATTTCGCGGCTGACCGAGCGTTTCTACCGGGTCGACAAGAGCCGCTCGCGCGAGACGCAGGGGACGGGGCTGGGCCTGGCCATCGTCAAGCACGTGCTGCTGCGCCACGGCGGCACCTTGCAGATCAAATCGGAGGCGGGCAAGGGCAGCACCTTCATCGTCTGCCTGCCGAAAACCGCCATCGTGCAACAGCAGCCCGAGCTGGCGCTGAACTAGTCTTTCAGATCGGCGGGGACTTTGCCGCCGTTCTGGGCCAGCTTGGTCATCACCTGGCGGCGCAGCCAGACGTTCATCGACGCCGAGTTGCCGGTGTCGCCGGCATAGTGCAGCTCTTGCGCCAGTTCCTTGCGCGCTTGCAGGCTGCTGTCCAGATCCAGCAGTTTCAGCAGGTCGACAATGGAGGTGCGCCAGTTCAGCGGCTGACCGCTGTGCTGTGCTTTCTCATCGAGAATCTTTTCAACATCGACTTCGCTCAGTTGCACGGTGGCAGGCGCTTGCGGCGCCGGTGCGGAAGGCGGTGGCGGCGGAACGGTGGTGCCCTGCGGCGCTTGCGCTACCGCCGGGTGCGAAGATGGGAAAATCTTGTGGAAGATGTTGCTTAGCATGCCCATGGGCTTCTCCTGTGGATGGACGGAAGGAGAAGCTTACGGCCATGCCGCCGCGATTCCGTGCGCGGACTAACCCTGGCGCCGCGATCAGGCGCGCGCCAGCTCGTCGCTGAAGAACGCGGTGACTTTCTGCACCACGCCCGGCGCATGCTGTTCGGCGGTGGCGGCGATTTCCTCTACCTGGGCGGCGGTGATTTGCTCGGTTTGCTCAGGCGTGACGTGCGGACGTTTTTCCTCGCCGAAGTCGCCGATGCTGGCCGCCAGCGACAGCGCCATCTCGTGGCTGACATTGCTCAACAGGCGGTTGACGATATCTGCACGCTGCTCGGCATTGGCCAGCAGGAACAGTTGGCTGATGGTGTGATCGGTAGTGACGGACATGTTAGCTCCTTGTTGTGTATGGGAATAAGCTAACGGAGCCGGATGCGCCGGTCTGTTCGCGGCCTAACGCTGCGCCGCTACGCCGTCGGCAGGATGCGGAAGGCGTCGGCGATGCCAGCGGCTTCGCGCACCGTTACGCCGGCCACGCGCGCGGCCGGCGGCCCCTGGTGCGCCCAACGCACGATGGTGTCCAGCGCGGCGGTATCGCCATCCACTTGCGCCTCGACCGCGCCGTCGCGCCGGTTGCGCACCCAGCCGCGCAAGCCCAGCGCCACCGCCTGCCGCTCGAACGCGGCGCGATAGCCTACGCCTTGCACTACGCCGGTAATCATCAAATGCTTGGCCATGGGGAGGTCCTGACTATTTGTTTAACGGATCTTGCGTTGCACTCAGCGTCAGCATGGAGCGCACCTTGCCGCCACTGTTGGCAAAGAACTGCCCGTTGCGCCGCCGACGCCGCCATGGGAAGCGCCAGTGCCAGCAAGGCGAGCGGGGTGTTCATTGCTGTTCCGGCTGGTAGAAGTTTTGCAGGTGCCGCAAGCGCGTTTCCGTATGGCGGCTCATGCAGCCGGTGTAGATCACCGGCGACAGCGAGCCGCCTTGGTACTGTTGCGCCACCGCCTTGCAGTCCTGCTCGCGGTATTGGACCCAGAGCGCTTGCGCGTCGATCAGCGCCTGCCGGGTGGCGGCGTCCTGCAGCCGGGCGACGACGCCCTGGTAGTACTCGTTCAGCTTGCCTTCCGCGCGCTGCTGTTCCTGCGCGGCGCACTCGTTGAGTTCGGCCGTGGTGACGGCGTTGGCGCAATCGAGCGCGTGGGCGCCGCCGGCGGCGGCTAGCAGCAGCAGGGCAACCATGGCCTTCATAGGGTGCTACGTCCTTTCATGGTCAGTTGGCAGGCGTGGGTGACATCGTCATACGAACGCGACACATGGTCGGCGGTCGGGAACACGCACGTCTTCAAATCCGGATTTTCAAACGGGCTAGGCAGCAGCAGCGCGAACTGCTTGGCGTTCGGCACGCGTGCGCGGATCGCCTCCAGCATGGAAGTCATCTGCTCGCAATCGTTGAGCGGATCGACGCTGACCAGCACCACGATCGCCACCAGCTCCGGCGAGGCGCCCGGCGGCGGCTCCTGGTCCAGCTCGTCCAGGTTGCGGCTGCGCGCGTCGATTTTTTGTTCGCGCAGGATGCGCACCAGAATCTCGGTGGCCAGCTCGGCATATTGCGACCCGAGGCCGATGCTGAGCACCACGCTGCCGGCCGGTACATCGAACGAGCCTTGCCACTCGCCGGTGTCGGAAATGCGCCGTTCGCGCAACTGGCGGCCGATGCCGCCGGCGGCCAGCACGCTGCCGCGCTTGCGCTTTTTCCACCACTTCGGATTGCCGCTCAGCGCCTCGATCACGGCGATGATGGAGGAGGTGACTTTTTCCTCTTCCTCCGGCGTGATGGAGCGGTCCTTCAGGTCGAAGTGCGCCAGGTGCAGCGCCGGCAGCAGCACGCCGTCGCAATACTCGGCCAGCGATTTGTGCTGCATGTAGCGCTTGGCGCTGGTGATGATTTCATGCGCGTCGCCAGACAGCGCGCGCTGGTAGAAGTTCTGCGGCATGGTCAGCGCCGGCAGCTCGCCGAACATGATCTCCAGCACCTTCAGCGCGCGGATGTAGCGGCCGGCCACCACCAGGCACAGGGTCAGCGGCGTCGACAGCACCAGTCCGACCGGGCCCCAGATCCAGCTCCAGAAAATCGCCGCCACCACCACCGACAGCGGCGACAGCCCGGTGGTGTGGCCGTACAGCTTGGGTTCGATGGTTTGCGCAACGATGATCTCGACCGCCAGGAACAGGCCCAGCGTCATCAGCGCCATCGACCAGCCGGGATCGATGGCGGCCGCCAGCAGCGTGGCGCAGAACGCCGCCATCCACACGCCGACGTAGGGAATGAAGCGCAGCACCGCCGTCATCGTGCCCCACAGCAGCGCCTGGCTCAAGCCGATCAGCGTCAGGCCCAGCCACACCGACAGGCCGGTCGCAAGGTTCACCAGGAACTGCGAAATAAAGAAGCGCGACAGCCGCTCGCCGGCGTCGTTGACGGCGATGGTGGTGGCGCGCAGGTCGCCGCCGCCGGCCAGGCGGATAAAGCGGTCGCGCAGCGATTCATGTTCCAGCAACACGAAGATCAGCACCACGAACACGATGCCGGCCGTTTCCAGCGGCTGCCACACGGACGCGGCGATCTTGCCCAGTAACTGGAACGGCTTCAGCGCCGGCTCGTGGATCTCCACCAGCACCGGCGTTTTCAGGCTGCCGTCGCTTTGCAGCACCGGTTGCGCGCCGCCGCCGCTGTCCTGCGTGAAATGCTCGATCAGCTGGCCAGCCGGGCCGCCGAGGCTGCCCAGTGTGCCGCGCGTCAGCTCGTCGAGCTTCTCGACCTTTTCCGCGATGGTGTCCTGGTACTGCGGCAGGCTGGCGCCCATCGCGCCGACCTGCTGCACGATGACGGTGCCGATCGCCAGCAAGGTCACCGTGACCACCAGCACGCCGGTGCAGACCGACAATGTCTGCCCCAGCCCGACATGGCGCAGCGCCCGCACGAACGGCGCGATCAGGAAGCTGAGGATGAAGGCCAGCGTGATCGGAATCAGCACATCGCGGCCGAAGTAGAGCAGGGCAAGCACCGTGGCGGTGCCGACCAGGCCGGCGACGGCGCCGGGTAAGTTGCGGGAGGCGAGAGAGTCAGACACCGGATAACCTGGCAGGGTAAGTGAAAGCAATAAAATGCACGGCGTTCAATGCGATGTGCACCAGTATGGCCGCTTCGATCCGCCGCGTGCGCTGGTAGGCGCAGGCGTAGCCGAAGCCGGCGATGGTAGCGAGTATGCCATATAGCAAGCCGCCGCCCAGGTGCGCGGCGCCGAACAGCAGCGCGGAGACGATCACGGCCAGCCCGGCGCCCCAGCGCCAGCGCGCCAGCGCCGCCGCCAGCCTGTCCTGCAACAGGCCGCGGAAGAATGCTTCCTCGGCCACCACGGTGAACAGCAGGTTAACCGCGATAAAGACCGGCGCCTGCGGCGGCCACTTGAGGTCGACGCCCACCACGCCGGCCGCGACGGCAAAGCCCAGCGTGGCCAGCAGCGTCAGCGCCAGCACCGGCGCCGTGCGCCGCAGCACGGCCGCCAGTTCGGCCCAGGACGATACCCGGCGGCACAGCAGGGCCAGCAGGATCAAACCGACCGCGCCCTTGTCGAAATTGGCGTACAGGCTGAACGGCGCAGCGCCTGCCGACAGCAGCACGCGGTCGATCAGCAGCGGGTTATGGAAGCCCGGCAGCTTGTGCATGGCCAGTGCCAGCGCCAGCACGCCGGCCAGCAGGCCGCACACCAGCCGCTGCCAGGCGCGCGGGGCGGCGGCGCAGCCCCAGGCCAGCGTCGCCAGCAGCGCCAGCGCGGCGATGGCGGCAGGCGCCAGCACGCCGCCCGCCAGGCCCCATGCCAGCGCCATCAGCAATAACAGCGGCCACACCGGCAGCGGGCGCGGCCCGGTCGGAAGCGGCCGCAACCAGACCGCGCCGATCGCCAGCGCCAGGAAGAGGAAAGCGGAAAGTACCATTGATTTAACGATGAGTTTTCAGCAATGATACCGCATGGCTGCTCAGAACTTGTAGACCAGCGCCGTCATCAGCACCGGCATGGCCTTGCGCTGGGTCAGCGGACTGTCGGCGGCGTCGCCGGTCAGCACGGTGACGCCGGCGGCGCTGCGCACGATCCAGTTGCGGTCGACAACGTGGGTCCAGCTGACGCCGGCCGCGACGTTGGCCAGGCCGGCGCCCGGCGCATACGCGCGGTAGCGGTAGCCGGTATTGGCGGCCTGCGTGGCGGTGACGCCGAAATAGGTCTGCATGCGTTTGCGGTCGGCGTATTCGGCCGACGCGCTGAAGCTGAACTGGTCGCTGGCGCTGCTGTAGATCGGCGTTTCCATGCCCAGCGTGTAGGTGCTGCCGTATTCGCGGTGGCCGAGGTTTTGCCGCGTGCTCAGGTTGAGGCCGACGCTGCCAAGCTGGTAGCCGACGCTCAGCACAGCCTGCGTCGAGCCGTTGATGCGCCCCATGCCTTTCAGCGCGTCCGAACCGGAGAAATAGTTTTCCTTGTGATCCTCGCGGCCGGCGTCGTAGCCCAGCGCGGCGCTGACGCGGAAGTCGCCGAGCGCCGTCTGGTAGCCGAGGCCGCGACGCGTGCTGAGGAACACGCCGTTGCTGTAGGTCTTTTCCAGGAAGGGCAGCGGCAGCACGCGGCTCTTGTCGGCGCCGGCGTATTCCGGCACATAGGCCAGGCCGACGCCGGCCAGCATGGTGTCGCCTTGCGCGGCTGCTGCGGGCGCGGCTTCTTCAGCCAGGACCTTGCCGCTGAAGGCGCACAGGGAGAGGAGGGTCAGGGTGATGGCATGGCGCATGATGGTGGTTCCCTTTCAGTGGTCCGCCGGCGCGGAGGGCCGGCGATGAACGGGCGCGAGTTTCCCAACAAATAAGGTCCGCCGCTATCGCCGCCGCTGAAGTATCATTTGACGAAATCTTTGGTATCGTTATTCGCCCCCTGGAGCTGTCATGTCCCTGACCCTGTACTACCATCCGCTGGCCTCGTTCTGCCACAAGGTGCTGATTGCGCTGTACGAGAACGGCGCCGCGTTCGACAAGCGCATCATCAATATTGGCGACGATGGCGACCGCGCCGAGCTGGAGGCGATCTGGCCGCTGTGCAAATTCCCCGTGCTGCGCGATAACCAACACCACCGCGACGTGCCGGAAACTTCGATCATTATTGAATACCTGGACCGCCACCATCCGGGCGCGGCGCCGCTGATACCGGCCGACTGGGAGGCGGCGCTGGACGTGCGCCTGTGGGACCGCTTCTTCGACAATTATGTGCAAGGGCCGGTGCAAACCATCGTCAACGCCCATCTGACCGGTTTGAGCTGCGACCAGACCAAGGAGCGCACCAAGCTCAAGACTGCCTACAAGATGATCGAAAAGCGCATGGCTACGCGCGCCTGGCTGTGCGGCGAGGCCTTCAGCATGGCCGACTGCGCGGCGGCGCCGGCGCTGTTCTACGCCGTCACGCTGTTGCCGTTCCCGGAGGAATACCATCACCTGCAAAGCTATTTCGAACGGCTGGTGACCCGGCCTTCGGTCCAGCAGGTGCTGGACGAGGCCCGGCCGTACTTCCCGATGTATCCGTTCTTCAACGATATACCGCAGCGCTTCCTTTAATTCTTGTTGCCTTCGCTGGCGCTCTGCACCGAGGCCGCTTGCGGGAAGGCCTGGTTTTGCGCGGCGACGTTGGCGAAGCGGGTGGCCTCGTCGGCAAAGTGCTTGCCGGCTGCCTTGCGGCCGGCGTCGGCCAGCTCGGTGGCGGTGCGCGCCGTCTGCGGCACGTGTTCCTGCGCCACTTTATTGATTTCCGTCTGGAACTCGGTCGCCACCTGAGCCAGCTGCTGATGATAGCCCTGCAGCTTTTGCAGCAGCGCGCCGGCCTGCTGTGGCGCGTTTTCCGGCTTGCGCTCGGACAGCGGCGTCAGCAGGTTGTGGCGCAGCGCTGCGGTCGAGTCCTCCAGCCATTCGCGGCTGAACTGCACGTTCAGCTCGGACAAGCGCTGCAGCGATTGCAGTACCGCCTGGGTCAGGTCGGTGTAATAGTCGATGCGGGCTTCCGCATGGTTTCGGGCTGCCGGGGACAGCGTTTCCACAAACGAGTTCATTAGCGTGCTCCTGTTGGGGTAGGGGCCAAAAAGGAAGAGGGGACGAGCGTTTTGGCCTGACGTTCGCCCCGCTATCATCGCAAATGTCGCGGCTTTGTGACACTCCCGATCTTGGCGGAACTATTTGTTTTCCCTACTCAATAGTAATCGCGGGCCGTGGCAGGAGAAGCAGCTGCTTCTGCCGGCCGGCGATGTAGCGCACGCCACTTTCATCGAAATAGGCATCCTCTTCCAGCATGATGCGCACCGGCTCGCGCCAGCCCGGAATGTCGCTGGCGGCGTTCAGCTCGATCGAATAGGCGGTGCGCGGCCGCAGCACGTCGTCGCCGCTGCCCGGCACGCCGCCCTGGGCGTCCCACATGCCGATGGCCGGGCCGGCCGCGTGGCCGTGGTAGCCGATCGGATGGGTGTAGATGGTCGGGCGGATGCCCTCGGCCCTGGCCTGCGCCAGCGCCGCCGCCAGCACCGCGTTGCCGCTGCGGCCGGGCTGGAACTGGGCGGTGAGGATGTCCTGCAAGCGGTTGGCGCGGGCGAAGGCCTGCTGCAAGGCGGCCGGCGCCGCCGTCTCGCCGGGCTTGAGCACGTAGGCGTGCTGCTGGATGTCGGTGTTCAGGCGCAGATAGCTGATGCCGATATCGACGTGCAGCAGGTCGCCGGGCGTGATGACGTCCGGATTGGCGCGCTGCTTGTCCTCGCGCTGGATTTCCACGGTCGGGTGGAACCAGGTGTCGTAACCGAGGTCGCGGATTTTCTGGCGGAACCACCACACCACGTCCTCGGTGGTGGTGATGCCGGGCGTGATGACGCGCCCGGAAAAGCCTTCCGCGATGATCTGGTGGGTGGCGTTGACCAGTTGCGGATAGATCTGCATCTCGCGCGCGGTGCGCGTTTCCAGCCAGCGTATCGCCAGCGGCTCGGCCGACACCACGCGGCTTCGCATCGCCGCCGGCAGCGCCGCCAGCAGCTCGGTGTAGTCGGTGTGGTCGATGCCGTCGGCGTGGCCGAAGTGGGGCGAGATATTCAGGCCGATGCGGTTTGGCTTGCGGGTGCTGACGATGTCCGCCAGCGCGTCCCACTGCCTGGGGAACTTGCGCATATCCCACGCCGCCGTGATGGCCTTGCCGACGTTGTAGCGGGCCACGGCCAGGCGCTCCACCTTGCCGCTGGCGGCGTCGCGGTGGAACACCAGTATCGTGCGGCGGCGGGCGTTGAGCCACTCCGCCGGCAGCATGGTCTTGATGACCGGGTCTTCGTTGTATTCGCGCGAGACCACGATCCACATGTCGATGCCGGTCTGGCGCATGGCCTCGGGCAGCACGGTGTCGAAACGTTCGGCCAGCAGCTGGTTGACGACCGTTGCCTGGTCGCGCACCGGCAGCACCTGGGCCTGGGCGGCTGTGCCCAGCATCAGCCAGAGGGCAAGGAGGAATTTTTTCATCCTCCGATTATAATGACCGTTGCACTGGCAAAGGAGAATTCATGGCAGCACCCTCGGTTTTTATCTGCACGGCGGTCCCGGTCTTGGTCCGGTATTTGAGCGCAACCGTTATCCGGATGCGACGCACGTACACTGGTGGCAGCAGCCGCTGGCCAAGCCTTGCGCCGAGCGTCCCTACCTGGACCTGCTGGAGGCGACGCTGGCCGAATTCCGCCGCGTGGCCGCCGAAGCCGGCCAGCCGCTAACGGTGATGGCCAGCTCCTTCGGCGGCCATCTGGCGGTGCACCTGGCGCGCCAGGCGCCGGAGCTGATCAGGAATATCGTGCTGCTGGCGCCGACCTTCGATCCCGAGCAGGCGGCGTTGCGCCTGGCGCGCCGCGCCTTCCGCGTGCACACCGACCACCAGCACGCCGGCAAGCTGGCGACCGCGCTGGCGATGTACGAGGATGATCCGGGCCGTCCGCGCTTCTGGGATGTTTTCGGCGCGCTGTCGCTGCTGCCGGATGTGACGGAACTGTATTTCGGCCCGAACGGCGCCGCCGAAGCGGCGCGCTCGTTCGCGGCGCTGATCCAGCAGCCGGGCGCCTTCGACGGCCCGACCTCGGTGGCGACCTCGGATGACTTTTCGGCGCTCGACCACACGCCGTCGCGCAGCCCTTACGCCGGCCCGGTGTCGGTGCTGTTCGGCGCCTACGATCCGATGATCGACGCCGAAAAAGACCGCGCCGTGTGGGAAGCGATCTTCCCGCAGGCGGCCTTCTTCAAGGTGGAGACGGGGCACTTCCCGCTGCTGGAACTGACGCTGGAGGAGTGCCTGTCGCCGGCTTGATACGCTTAACGGCGGGCGAAATGCGCCTCGATTTCTTCCAGCGTCTTGCCCTTGGTTTCGGGCAGCAGGAAGGCGGCGGCCAGGAAGTACAGCAGCGTGGCGCCGGCCCACCAGAAGAACATGGTGGCGTAGCCATGCTGGCCGACGGTCGGCAGGAAGGTGGCGGCGATCATGGTCGACACGAACTGGTTGATCAGCAGCGCGATGCTCATGCCGTTGGAGCGGATGCGGGTCGGCATCAGTTCCGACAGCGCCAGCCACACGCACACGCCGGGACCGACGGCGAAACCGGCGACGAACAGGCACATGGCCAGCGCCACCTTCCAGCCGTGCGCGGTGGAGGGCACGTCCGCCACGTCGGCGCGCTCGATATGCAGCGCGGCGGTCATGCCTTGCGCCGGATCGGGGAAGGGATTCAGGTGCAGCTTGCGGAAAAAGACGCCGATCACGCTGTCCGGCTGCACGGTGTCCTCGCGGCTCATGCGCAGCACCGGCAGCGCAGCGTCGTCGCTGCGGCGCGTCTGCACGTTGGTGAACGGGCCGTAGGAGTAGGCCACCGTCAGCTGCACCGGCTTGCCGTCCGTGCCGACGCCGACGCCGAACGATTGCAGCGTGGCGGCGTCCAGTTGCAGCGACAGGCTGTCGGCCTGGATGCGCGCCTGTAGCGCCGGACGCACATCGTGCTGCCCCGCCTCGGCGCCGCGGAACAGCAGGCCCGCCGCCACCAGCGCGGTGACGATGCCGGCCGTGCCCAGCATCAGCAGGAACTTGCGGCCCTTGCGGTCGACCAGCACCACGGCCACGATGGTCATCAGCGCGTTCAGCACCTTCAGCACCACGTCGCCGGCGTTGGCGGTGGGGCCGGGCAGGCCGGCCTGGTTCAGAATGTTCACGATATAAGCCAGCACCGAGTTGATGCCGGTGGCCTGGTTCAGCGCCAGGATCAGGCAGGCCAGCAGGAACGGCAGCACGTAGCGGCGGCTCAGCAGCGGATCGGCGGCCGGCGCGTCGCCATGGCCGGGCCTAGCGCTGGCGCTGGCCGGCGCCAGCGCCTGGCGGATCTCGCGCAGTTCGGCTTCCGCTTCATCGGCGGGGCGGGTGCGCAGCAGGGCGGCGCGCGCGGCGTCCATGCGGCCGCGCTGCGCCAGCCAGCGCGGCGACTCGGCCAGCAGCAGGCAGCCCGCGGTGAAGACGATGCCCGGCGTCAGGCACCACCAGAAGATGCTGCGCCAGGCGTGATCCTTGGCCGCGAACACCGCGGCCGCGCGTTGCGCCTCGCCCAGCTGCTGCGCGGCGGCGGTAGCCGATTCCACCGAATGGGCCTGGAATAAGCCGATCAGCGCCGCCGCCACCAGGCCGACGGTCAGCAGCAGCTGGAACAGCGCCGCGCCGCGCCCACGCTGGCGCGCGTGCAGGCACTCGGCCAGATACAGCGGTACGATCACGCCGATCAGCCCCCGCTGACGCCTTGCAGCAGGCGGCCCAGCAGCAGCGGCACATAGCCGTCCGACAGCGCGATCAGCGGGATGCTGAGGGTGAACAGCACGCCGGACAGCATCATCGCCCAGCGCCGGCCGATCCAGTCGGCCAGCGCGCCGGCGAACAGCGACGACAGCACAGACCCCAGCAGCACCGCCGCCACGATAAAACTCAGTTGCTGCGCACTCAGACGCCACGCCACGGACGCTGTGGATTCCAGATACGGCAGGGCGCCGGCGATGATGCCGACGTCGATTCCGTACAGCAGGCCGCCCAGCCCTGCAATAAACATCATATATCCCATGGCGCGTGCTTGCATCGAGTCTCCGTCTAGTTGGTCGTCAGATCGATGGCTTCACCTTCAACGAAGACGGCCACCGGTTTTAATGCTGCGTCGAGTACCACGATATCGGCCCAGGCGCCCGGCGCCAGGCGGCCGCGCCCGGTCTCGCCGAGGTAGTCGGCGGGATACAGCGACAGGCGGTTGGAGGCGTCGGCCAGGTCCAGCCCGAGGTCGACGAAATTGCGCAAGGCCTGGTCCATGGTCAGCACGCTGCCGGCCAGCGAGCCGGTGGCCAGCCGCACGCAGCCCATGCACTTGTAGACGCGCTGGCTGCCGAGCCCATATTCGCCGTCCGGCATGCCGGTGGCGGAGGTGGCGTCGGTCACGCCGTACAGGCGCGGAATCGCGCGCAGGGCGGCGCGGATCGCGCCCGGCTCGACGTGCTGCAGGTCGGGGATGATCTCCGCGTACTGCGCATGCGCCAGCGCGGCGCCGACGATGCCGGGCTTGTAGTGATTCAGCCCGGTCATGCCGTTGTACAGGTGGGTGAAACCGGCGGCGCCGGCGTTGAGCGCGGCCACGCCGTCTTCATACGTGCCGTTGCTATGGCCGATCTGGACCCGGATGCCGAGTGCATTCAGCTGCGGGATCAGCGCCAGGTGGCCATCGACTTCGGTGGCCAGCGTGATCGCCCGCACCGGCGCCAGCGCGTGATATTCGCGTACCAGGTCGATGCTGCCGGTAACCACCGCGTCGGCCGGCTGGGCGCCGAGGCGGTGGATGCTGAGGAAAGGCCCTTCCAGGTGCACGCCCAGCATGCGCGCACCGCCGCTGGGGCGCTCGGCGATGACCGGCGCCAGCCCGCGCAGCGCGCGGCGGATCGAATTGTCGGTGGCGGTCATGGTGGTGCCCAGCATGGCGGTGGTGCCGTGCCCGGCGTGCGCGCGCGCCACGGTGGCGCCGGCGTCGCCGCCCTGCATGATGTCCATGCCGGCCGCGCCGTGCACGTGCAGGTCGATGAAGCCGGGCAGGATGGTCAGTGCGGTGTCGGCGCCGCGCTCTTCCCGGACCTGGCGGATGCGCTGGTCGAAATCGATGCTGCCGTTGATCCAGCCGTTCGGGGTGAGGATGCGTCCACTCAGCACGGCGTCACTCCGCGATCAGCAGTTCGATGCCGGCGTTCAGCAGGCCGTCGCGGTACTCCGGGCTGATGCCGGCGTCGGTGATCACCGTGTCCACGCGGTCCAGCTGGACGATGCGGTGCAGGCTGACGCGGCCGAACTTGGAAGCGTCGGCCAGCACGATGATCTTCTTGGCGCGCTCCACCATCTTGTGATTCAGGCTGGCCTCGGCCTCGTGGTGGGTGGTGACGCCGAACTGCAGGTCGAAGCCGTCGACGCCGAGGAACAGCTTGTCGAAGCTGTAGGCCTGCAGGCAGGCCTCGGCCTGCGTGCCCTGGATCGACAGCGACTGCTTGCGCAGCAGGCCGCCGGTGAGGATCAGGTCCACGCCGGGCGCCTCGGCCAGCTCCCAGGCGATATTCAGGCCGTTGGTCATCACCGTCACGTTCTGCGCCTTGCGCAGATGGCGCGCCAGCGAAATGGTGGTGGTGCCGGAATCGATGATGATGTTGTCGCCCGGTTGCACCAGCCGCGCGGCGTAGGCGCCGATGCGCGCCTTCTGTTCATGGTTGATGGCGTCTTTCTGCGGCACCGTATGCTCGGTCGGCGGCGTGCGCGCCAGGGTGGCGCCGCCGTGGCTGCGCGTGGCCAGCCCCTGGGATTCGAGCGCGCCCAGGTCGGTGCGGATGGTCACCGCGGAGACGCCCAGTTGCTCCACCAGCTGGTTGACCTGCACCGAACCGTGTTGGGTGAGCGCCTGCAAAATGGCGGCGCGGCGTTGACTGGTATGTCGCATTGTTGTGCTGTTAATCTGTCAAAAATACCAGCTTAACAGATCGCGGCCGCGCTGCCAGCAGCTGCGCTGTCGTCGGCCGCCGCGTTGCGGTTGCAGGCGCGCGCGTATTGCGCCAGCAGGCGGCCGATTTTGTGCTCCAGCAGGGCGTTGGCGCTGGCCGGCAGCTGGCCTTGCAGCACTTCCAGATACTGCTCCGGCAGGTGCTGGCTTAACAGCGACAGCGGGATCTCCACGCCTTCCAGATTGGCGAACAGCTGCTGCGCCGCCGCCATCACCGGCGCCTCGCCCCAGTAGTAGCGGCAACGGTCGCTCAGTCCATAGCGGCGCAGCAGGCGCTGTTCGGCGCTGCTGCCGGGGTAGTGCCTGGCCCAGTGGCTGGGCTGCGCCAGCATGGCCTCGTCCAGCACCTGCATCAGGCGCGAGGTCTGGCCGCAAGGGACCAGCTCCGTCTCGATGTGGCACAGCGCCGCCAGGCCTTCGCGCAGCGCGAAGGTGGCCGCCGGGCCGACCTTGAGGATGGCGAAGTGGTCGCGCACCATCTGGTGCAGCGCCGATTCGCGCTGGTAGTCGGTGGAGTGGGCCTCGAACACGATGCCGGGCTGGCCGGCGACGAACGCCGACAGCTCGGCCGCCTGCGCGGCGTCGTAGTGCTGGATGCGGCTATGGTCGAAGTCCACGCCCGGCTGCACCACCATGGCGATCACGCGGCGCCAGGCGGCGTGCAGGTCGCACGCCATAAAGGCCTGGCGGTGCACGTCCAGCGTGCGCCGCGCTGCTTCCGGCGCGGTGACGGCGCCGGCCTGCGCCAGGCTGGCTTCGCCGCCAGGAACCGGCACTTCGGTGCCGATCACGTACACCGGCGGCGGCAGGCCGGCATCGGCGGCGGCGCGCTCGGCGACGACGCACAGGCGCGCCGAGCGCTCGGCGATCAGTTCATCGCTCAGGTATTGCGGGTCGCCGGCGCAGCGCATCGAGCAATCGAGGTGGATTTTATGGAAGCCGGCGGCGGCGTAGGCGGCGATCAGCGTTTCGGCGTTCCGCATGGCGCTGGCGGCGTCCAGCGACTGCCAGGCGTTCGGGCCGAGATGGTCGCCGCCCAGCACCAGCCGTTCCAGCGGAAAGCCTTGCTGGCGCGCGAGATCGTGCACGTAATCGCGGAACCGCAGCGGCGTCATGCCGGTGTAGCCGCCGAACTGGTCGACCTGGTTCGATGTCGCCTCCACCAGCAGCACCGTGCCGTAAGCCGTGGCGACGCGCATGGCGGCGCGCAGCACGCTCGGATGGCTGCAGCATACGCTGTACAAGCCGGTGGCCTCGCCACGGCGGTGGGCGGCGATGATCTGCTGGACGGGAGACAGGGAATCGTTGGTCATCATAAGCTATCGTTCAGTTGTTGTCGGGCGAGCAGGGCGGCGCCGCGCGCGCCGCCGGCGTCGCCGAAGGCCGGCGGCAGCACCGGCGGCGTGCGCACGCCGGGGAACAGGTGGCGGCCGATGGCGGCCGGCAGTTTTTCGTACAGGTGCGCCAGTTGCGACAGGCCGCCGCCCAGCACAATCGCATGCGGATCGAGCGCCAGCACCAGGCTGGCCAGCGCGTGGCCCAACAGGTCGAGGTGCACATCGAGCGTGTGCCGCGCCGGTTCGTAACCTGCTTGCGCGCGGGCGACGATGGCCAGCGGCGTTTCATCCTTGCCGCTGAAGTGCAAGTGCATCCGGCGCATGCCGGGGCCGGAGACGTAACGTTCCAGGCAGCCGCGCCGCCCGCATGGGCAGTCATAAACGGGCAGGCCGTGCGGCGCCAGTTGCGCGGCCGCCAGCGGCCAGTGGCCCCATTCGCCGGCCACGCCGTTCAAGCCGCGCATCAGGCGGCCGTCGATGCAGAAGCCGCCGCCGGCGCCGGTGCCGAGGATGGCGCCGAACATGGTCGCCATGCCGTCGGCCGCGCCGCCCTGCGCCTCGGACAGCGCGAAGCACTGGCAGTCGTTGCCGATCGCAAGCGGGCGCTGTAAAACGCCGCGCAGCGCATCGGCCACCATGCGGCCATTCAGCGCCGGCACATTGGAACTCAACTGGCGCCCGGTGGCGCTGTCGATCACGCCCGGCAGGCCGACGCCCACCGCCGCGCGCATGCCGAGGGCGGCGTCGGCGCGCCCGATCAGCGCCTGCATGGCGGCCGTGAATTCGGCGAAGTCGGTGCCCGGCGTGGCGATGCGCTCGCGGTGCACTTCGCGCAGGCGGTCGCCTTCCTCGGCAAAGGCCACCAGTTCGATCTTGGTGCCGCCGATGTCGATGCCGTGGAAGCCGCGCTTAAAGTTCGTCATGGCGGTAGATGGTGACGCCTTGAACCACGCGGTTCACGATGCCGCCGGTGAAAGGATTGTCGGGACGCAGTTGCAGCAGCGCCGACTGCTGCAGCGCATACTGCTGCGCCATCAGCAGCCACAGTGGCGCGAGCCAGGCATCGGGCCAGGCCGGCGTGTCGATGCCGAAGTCGCCGCCGGCGCCGATGGTCAGCACCGCCTTTGCCACCTGGTCGCGCCGCAGCTCGTTCAGCAGGTCGTCCTCATAACGGCGCGCCAGCGGATCGGCGCTGCGGAACAACAGCACCAGCGTTTCAGGCGTCACCGCCGCTTTCGGGCCGTGGCGGAAACCGAGGGCGCTGTTTGCCATCGTCATCACACTGCCGGCGGTCAGCTCCATGATCTTCAGCGCGGCCTCCTTCGCCAGCGCTTCCAGCGGACCGCTGCCCAGGTAAATTACACGCGCCACGCGCTGCGCCGCCAGCCGCGCCACCGGGGCCGACCACTGCCCGGCGGCCTGCTCGCCCAGCGCCGCCAGCGTTGCCAGGCGATCCGGCTGGAAGTCCGGGTCCAGCGCGCTCAGCGCCGCCAGCAGCATGCAGGTGAAGCTGCTGGTCATGGCGAAGCCGCGGTCGCAACCGGCCGCCGGCATCAGCAGGTTGAGCGTGTTGGTATCGCCGGCGCTTTGGCGCGCCAGCGCGCCTTCCGCGTTGCAGGTGATGTTGAGGAAGCGCGCGTTCGGCACCAGGTCGCGCACCAGCTGCACGGCTGCGGTGCTTTCCGGGCTGTTGCCGCTGCGGGCGAAGGACACCAGCAGCGTCGGCGCGCCGGCTTCCAGGTACAGGGCAGGGTGGGTCAGCAGGCTGGTGGTCGAGATGGCGCGCACCTGGCATGGCCAGGCGGCGTTGATCTCGTCCGCGACGATCTCGCCCACGTAAGCCGAGCTGCCGGCGCCGGTCAGGATCACCCGCGTTTTCGGATCGCGCAGGCTGGCGCCGAGGAAGGCGGCGATCTGGCTTTGCTGCGCGCTCAATTGCGTCGCCAGTGCGCGCCACAGGGCCGGCTGGTGGGCGATTTCTTCCGCGGTATCCAAACCGCCGATGTCTCGCCAGTCATTGCTGGTGCGCTCGAATAAGGTAGTCATCGAAAGGATTTTCTGTTGAAGGTTAGGGAAAGAGTAAGTCTTAATTTTCGAAATGTCAAATACGAAAGCAAAAAGAAAGTTATTCCCTGCAACAACTTTATTCTTCTGTCGCTGTTTTGCGACGAAATCGAAAGTTGAGACTGCTTTTACGGGTTTAATCGAAAGATGTTGGTGATAAATTTTCGATTTGTTCTTTCTTTTTGTTGACCTTGATTATTTTTATTTCTAGAGTGAGTGCAGAGTCTTTCGAAAGTAAAACCAAAACACGACAACCGAGGGAGAGTTCAGCATGCACCACAGCCGTTTTAAACCACGCAACAGCGCTATCCGCCAGGCGACGGCGATTCTGATCGGCCTGGCCATGGCCGCTGCGGGCAATCAGGCGTTGGCCCAGTCTAACGCCACCACCACCATTTACGGCGAGGTGGCGTCGCCCGCCGGCGCCACGGTGGTGCTGGAGAACCTCGACACCGGCGCCCAGCGTAGCTTGACGCCCGATGCGTCGGGCCGCTATGTCGCCAATTCCATGCCGCCGGGCCGCTACGCGCTGCGCGTGCTGCGCGGCGGCGCGGTACAGGACAGCCGCGAGATTGAAGCGGTGGTCGGCAGCGGCGCGGAAGTCAACTTCGGCGCCAGGGAGGCGGAAGGGCAGACGGTGGTGGTGCGCGGAGCACGCACCATCATCGACGTATCCAACACCAACAACGGCGTGGTGTTTACCGCCAAGGAGCTGAAAGCGCTGCCGGTGGCGAACGATGTGGCGGCGGTGGTGCAGCTGACGCCGGGCGTGGCGCGCGGCACCAACAGCCAGTATGGCAATGCGCCGTCGATCGGCGGTTCGGGCCAGTCGGAGAACGCCTTCTATGTCAACGGCTTCCCGGTGACGAATATATTGACGCAGGTGGGCGCCTCCGAACTGCCGTTCGGCGCGATCTCCAACTTGCAGGTGCTGTCGGGCGGCTATGGTTCCGAGTTCGGGCGCTCCACCGGCGGCGTGGTGAACATCACCACCAAGAGCGGCGGCAACCAGTTCCACTTCGGCGGCAAGCTGTCGACGCTGCCGGGCGGCCTGAAAGGCGCGCCGAAAAATACGTATTACCCGAACACCGGCGCCAATCCGGCTACCGACGGCAAGCTGCTGTACTGGAATGAGGACAATACCAGCACCAGCAAAGTCGCGGGCCTTTACGGCAGCGGCCCGATTATCAGGAACAAGCTGTTTGCCTTCGTCGCGCTGGAACGCACCCGCACCGATGCCGAAGGTATCGGCGCCACCAGCGACGCTTCGGCCGCCGCGCTGAAAACCGGCTGGAGCACCAGCGAGTCCACCGTGGATCGCGGCACGCTCAAGCTGGACTTCAACCTGACCGAGGACCATCACCTCGAATACACCAAGCTGTATGACCGCACCCGCGTCGATAGCCGCGCCTATGGCTTCAATTACGAGAACAAAACGCATAACGACGTTGCCGGCAACGCCGGCGAGAGCACCACCAACTGCTGCGGCGCCTCCTCCGCGCCGGGCGCCAACATCGATATCTTCAAGTACACCGGCTACATCACCGACAACCTGACGGTGACCGCGCTGTATGGCAAGTCGCGCACCCGCCATGAGCGCATACCGGCCGGCTACAACCCGGCGCTGCCGCAGATCTCCACCGGCACCACGGTGCAGGTGCCCGGCCTGGCCTACGCGACGCCGCAGACCGTGACCGGCAACCTGGTGGACCCGGCCTCGCGCGACGACCAGAAAGGCAAGCGCCTGGATATCGAATACCGCATCGGCGACCACGCGCTGCGCGGCGGTATCGACCGCATCGACGTCGACTCCATGGTGGGCTTCTCGCTGGCCGGCGGCTACCGCTGGACGTATCGCAAGGCGGCCGATCCGACGCGCGCCATCAACGGCGCCTTCGAGACGCCCGCGCAGGGCGGCGGTTATGGCGCGCAGGGCTACTACGTCAGCCGCGACGTGTATTCCAACCTGGCCAATCCAACCAGCGAGCAGTCGGCGCAATATATCCAGGACCACTGGCAGATCACGCCGCGCGTCCTGCTGGACCTGGGATTGCGCCGCGAGCAGTTCACCAACTACACCAGCACCGGCGACGCCTTCATCTCGCAACGCAATATGCTGGCGCCGCGCCTGGGCGCGACCTGGGATTACCACGGCGACGGTTCGCTCAAGTTGTTCGCCAACGCCGGCCGCTATCACTTGCCGGTGCCATCCAACCTGTCCAGCAACATGGCCGCGCCGTTCACCTCGACCAGTGAATTGTTCACCTACACCGGCGTCGATCCAGTGACTGGCGCGCCGACCGGCTTGCACCAGATCGGCAAGCCGTATTCGGCCAACAATGCCTATGGCCAGAGCCGCAGCGCGCGCGAGGTCACCGCCATCGGCCTGAAGCCGCTGTCGCAGGATGAGCTGTCGATGGGCTTCGAGAAGGCGCTCAACAAACAGATCGTGGTCGGCGCCAGCCTGCTGTATCGGCGCCTGAACGATACCAACGACGACACCTGCGACCAGCGTCCGATCGATGCCTGGGCGGCGCGCAACCAGGTGGACGCCAGCAATTGGGGCGGTTTCCAGTGCGCGATCATCAATCCAGGCCGCGACAACGCGCTGTGGATCGACTTCGCCGATGGCAAGGGCCTGCGCCGCGTCGACATCTCGGCGGCGGAATGGGGCACGCCGAAACCGGAACGCACCTACAAGGCGCTGAACTTCTTCGTCGAACACCCGTTCAGCAACGGCTGGTACGGCAAGGTGACTTACACGCTGTCCGCGCTGAAAGGCAATATGGAAGGGCAGACCGACACCATCGGCGGCGGCGACGTCGGCCTGACCGTCAGCGACGACCACAAGGAACTGATGTACAACGCCTACGGCTACCTGCCGGGCGACCGTCGCCACTCGATCAAGGCCTATGGCTTCTACCAGGTGACGCCTGAATGGAGCGTCGGCGGCAATCTGAATGTGACGTCCGGCGCGCCGCGCAACTGCATCGGCGAACTGCCAGCCGACCTGAAATGGGATCACGACTACGGCCCCGCATACTTCTACTGCAATGGCGTCGCCACGCCGCGCGGCAGCCAGGGACGCCTGCCATGGCAGGCGCAGCTGGACCTGAACCTGGCCTACCAGCCGCGCTTTGCCAAGGGTTTAAGCCTGAAGGTGGACGTGTTCAATGTGTTCGACCGCCAGACCGTCCAGCGTTACAACGAAACGCGTGAGGACGGCGGCGCCATCGCCAAGAACTATCTGCAAGTGGCCAGCCGCACCGCGCCGCGCTCCGTGCGCCTGACCGCCGAATATGAATTCTAAGAGGAGGGGATGATGAAACAACGACGCATGTTCTTGTATTCGGCAGCACTGTTCCTGGCCGGTTGCGGCGGCGACGGCGCCAGCACCGGTGCGCCGGTGGCGCAGACGCTGGCTGCCGCAGTCACCGTGGCGCCGGCCGCTGCGTCCACGTACACCGTGGCGCTGGCCGGCAACGCCTTCATCACCTCGGCCCCGGCCGGGGCGGGAGAGATCATCAACGAGAACGGCCTGGCCAACTGGAGCAGCGCCGGCGCCGTGACCAGCGCCTGGTTCCGCGTGGCCTCGGCCGGCGCCGTTACGCTGGGCCTCGATGCGCGCCTGGCGGGCAGCAGCAACAGCACCATCCGCGTGACGGTCAACGGCACGCCGTTCAACGTGGCGCTGGCCGGCGCCGCCACCAGGACCTATGCCGTCGGCACGGTCAACGTGGCGGCGCCGGGGTATGTGAAGGTGGACCTGCAAGGCATCAGCAAGGAAGGCGGCTATTTCGGCGACGTCTCGGCGCTGAAGGTCAGCACCGCGTCGGCCGTCAACTACGCCAGCGACGCCGCAAATTATTACTGGTCGCGCCGCGGACCGTCGGTCCACATGGGCTACACCACGCCGGCCAACACCGAGTACTTCTACAACGAGATGACCATCCCGGCAGGGCAGGACCCGATCGGTTCCTACTTCATGGCAAATGGCTTCAGCGGCGGCTACTTCGGCATCCAGGTCAAGTCGGCCAGCGAGCGCTGGGTGCTGTTCTCGGTGTGGGATGCGGAAAGCGGCGCCAAGACCACGCTGGTGAGCAAGGGTGCGGGCGTGGTGGACAACGGCTTTGGCGGCGAAGGTACGGGCGGCCAGGCCTACCTGGTGTACAACTGGATCGCGGGGAACACCTATCGCTTCATCACGCGGGCCAGGCCGGACGGCGCGGGCGGCACCAACTTCTCGGCCTGGTTCTATGCGCCGGAGACAGGCAACTGGCGCTACATCGCTACCTGGAAGCGTCCCGCGACCACCACCTACCTGACCGGGAATCACTCCTTCCTTGAGAATTTCATCGACACCAACGGCTATACTGGCCGCCGCGTCTTGTACGGCAAACAGTGGGCGCGCAATGCGAACGGAACCTGGTCCGAAGCGACCGCGGGCCGCCTCACCGGCGACGCCACCGTGACCAACGCGCAGCGCATGGATTATGCGGGCGGCCTCGATGGCGGCCGGTTCTATCTGCGCAACGGCGGCTTTTTCGCCGATTACGTGCCGGTCAATCAAAACTTTACCCGGCCGGCCACCGGCCAGCAACCGACGGTGGACGTGAACAGCCTGCCGCAGTAACTATAAGAAGGAGCAACATGAAATCTGTACTCAATCGACGTGACTTCATCGCGGCGGGCGCCGCGCTTGCCGGTAGCCTGGTGCTGCCGCCGGTGTTCGCGGCCACGCGCCAGAAGGTACGCATCGGCATGATCGGCACCGGCATGCGCGGCCAGGTGCTGCTGCAGGAACTGCTGCGCCGCGACGACGTTGAAGTGGCGGCGCTGTGCGACATCGAGCCTGTGATGCTGGGCAAGGCGCTGGCGCAGGTGGCGAAGTTCGACAAGCCCAAGCCGAAGACCTACGGCGAGGACCGCGACCCGCAGGCCTACAAGCGCATGCTGGACGCCGGCGCGCTGGATGGCGTGATTATCGCCACGCCGTGGGAGTGGCATGCGCCGATGGCCATCGCCGCCATGCAGGCGAAGATTCCGGTCGGCTGCGAGGTGGTCGCCGGCGTTACGCTGCAGGATCACTGGGATGTGCTGAACACCCAGCTGAAGACCAAAACGCCTTACATGCTGCTGGAGAACGTGTGCTTCCGCCGCGATGTGATGGCGGTGCTGCAGATGGTGCGCGCCGGCGTGTTCGGTGAGCTGGTGCATCTGCAGGGCGGCTACCAGCACGATCTGCGCGCGGTGAAGTTCAACAGCGGCGACCCGGCCAAGCCGTATGGCGGCGGCGTGGAGTACGGCGCCAAGGGCTGGTCGGAGGCGCGCTGGCGCACCGAGCACTCGGTGCAGCGCAACGGCGAGCTGTATCCCAGCCATGGCATCGGGCCGTGCGCGATGTACACCAACATCAATCGCGGCAACCGCTTCACGCGCATCAATGCGTTTGCCACCAAGGCGCGCGGGCTGCACGATTACATTGTCAAGCAGGGCGGGGCGAATCATCCGAGCGCGAAGACCACCTTCAAGCTGGGCGACGTGGTGACCACCACGCTGGCGTGCGAGAACGGCGAGACCATCATCCTGCAACACGACACGTCGCTGCCGCGCCCTTATTCGCTGGGCTTCCGTGTGCAGGGCACCGATGGGCTGTGGATGGATCTCAATCATTCGATCCATATCGAAGGCAAGAGCAAGCCGCACGAGTGGGATGACTTCAAGGCCTGGCAGGACAAGTATGACCATCCGCTGTGGCGCAAGTATGCGCAGAAGGCGGAGGGCGCGGGTCACGGCGGCATGGACTTTTTCGTGATCCATTCGTTCGTGGAGGCGCTGAAGGCCGAGGCGCCGATGCCGATCGATATCTACGATGCGGTGACGTGGAGCGCCATTACGCCGCTGTCCGAGCAGTCGATCGCGCAGAACTTCCAGACGCTGGATTTCCCGGACTTTACCGCCGGCGCGTGGAAAACCCGCAAGCCAATTTTTGCGTTTGACGACCGTTATTGAGGTCATTGCGGCGCGGGCAACGCCGCCCCCGCGCGAGCAACGTCATCGCCGCACGGGTAACGCCCCCCGCGCAAGCAACGTCATTCCCGCGCAGGCGGGAATCCATGCTGAGCAGGCGTTCCATGGACTCCCGCCTGCGCTGGAGTGACGAAGCGGGGCACGCGGGCGGCGCGGTGTACAATCTGGACGCTGAATCAGTTCACTTTAACGCCCATGACCTCACGCCGTCTTGCCCTTGCCAGTTTAGCCATCCTGTCCGCAGCCGCCATGGTCGGCTGCAAAACCACTCCCGTCATCGAAACGCCGCCGCTAGCGCCGGTGGTCGAACCGGCGCCGCTGCCGCCGAAGAAAATCAAGATCGGCCTGGCGCTGGGCGGCGGCGCCGCGCGCGGCTTCGCCCACATCGGCGTGATCAAGGCGCTGGAGGCGCAGGGTATTTACCCGGACATCGTGGTCGGCACCAGCGCCGGCAGCGTGGTCGGCGCGTTGTACGCGGCCGGCAATACCGGCTTCCAGTTGCAGAAACTGGCAATGGAGATGGACGAAGCCTCGATCTCCGACTGGGCGGTGCCGCTGTTCCGCAAAAATACCGGCGTGCTCAAGGGCGAAGCCCTGCAGTCCTACGTCAACAAGGCGGTCAACAACCTGCCGATGGAAAAACTGAAGATTCCGTTCGGCGCCGTGGCCACCGACCTCAAGGACGGCAAGCCGATCCTTTTCCAGCGTGGCAACACCGGCATGGCGGTGCGGGCCTCGTCGGCGGTGCCGGGCGTGTTCCAGCCGGTGGCGATCAGCGGCCACACCTATGTCGATGGCGGCCTGGTGGCGCCGGTGCCGGTGCGCTTCGCGCGCGACATGGGCGCCGACTTCGTTATCGCCGTCAATATCTCCACGCAAGCCGATGTGCAGGCCACGGTCAGCTCGCTCGATGTCATCATGCAGACCTTCTCCATCATGGGCCAGCGCATCAACGAATATGAGCTGCGCGACGCCGACATCGTCATCACGCCGCCGCTGGGCAAGATGGCCTCCAACGATTTCAACGGCCGCAACCAGGCGGTGCTGGCCGGCGAGCAGGCCGCCGCGCAGGTGATGGCGCAGATCAAACAGAAACTTGAAGCCAAGCGTAAACCTCAGTAGACCATAAGGATTAGCATGCAAACCAAGCCGTACCTGTCGCTCGCCGACGTCAAGAAAATCGCCGCTGCCGCCGAAGCCGAGGCTGTCGCCAACAACTGGCCGGTGGCCATCGCCATCGTCGATGATGGCGGCCACCTGTTGTGGCTGCAACGCCAGGACGGCGCCAGCCCGCTGTCGTCGCACATCGCGCCGGCCAAGGCGCGCGTTTCGGCGCTGGGCCGGCGCGAATCGAAGATTTACGAGGACATGATTAACAACGGCCGCGTTTCCTTCCTGAGCGCGCCGGCGCCGCAGACCGACGGCATGCTCGAAGGCGGCGTGCCGATCATTATTGACGGCCATATCATCGGCGCGGTTGGCGTTTCCGGCGTCAAATCGGCCGAAGATGCACAAATTGCAAAAGCCGGTATTGCAGCACTGAAGTAAAAAAGGCCGCCTGCGCAACGCCGGCGGCCTTGCCAGGCAGGGCGGATTTGGTTATAATTCAAAGGTTTAGCCAAATCATATCTCTACCGTAGCGACTACCACTCATCCATCATCAATCTGACTATCCCGCCCGTGGCGCGCACATCGCCTGGGTAGCTTGACGGTCGTCTGACGTGGCGCAGCTACGGTAACTTTATCAGGAGTTGCCCTTGCCGCCATTTTTTCTGGCCCCGCCGTTCCAGCCATACTGGCCCTCGCTGACGGAACCATTTTCAAAGGTTTTTCGATCGGCGCCGCCGGCCATACGACCGGTGAAGTGGTCTTCAACACTTCCATGACCGGCTACCAGGAGATCCTGACCGATCCTTCCTACAGCCGCCAGATCGTCACCCTGACGTATCCGCATATCGGCAACTACGGTATCAACACCGAAGACGTCGAGTCCACCAAAGTGCACGCCGCCGGTCTAATCATCCGTGACCTGCCGCTGATCGCTTCGAATTTCCGCTCGACCCAATCGCTGGCCGACTACCTGAAGGCCGAGAACATCGTCGCCATCGCCGGCATCGACACCCGCAAGCTGACCCGCATCCTGCGCGAGAAGGGCGCGCAGTCGGGCGCCATCGTCACCGGCACCCAGGGTAACGAGCCGTCGGTGTCGCAGGCGCTGGACCTGGCGCGCTCCTTCCCCGGCCTGGCCGGCATGGACCTGGCCAAGGTGGTCAGCGTCAAGGATAAATACGAATACACCGAAACCGAGTGGGCGCTGGGCGAAGGCTACGGCAAGCTGGTCGAAGCCGACCAGAAGTTCCACGTGGTCGCCTACGACTTCGGCGTGAAGAAAAACATCCTGCGCATGCTGACCGCGCGCGGTTGCAAGGTCACCGTCGTGCCGGCGCAGACCACCGCCGAGGAAGTGCTGGCGCTGAACCCGGACGGCGTGTTCCTGTCGAACGGTCCCGGCGACCCGGAGCCTTGCGATTACGCCATCGCCGCCGCCAAGGTGTTCATGGAGAAGAAGATTCCGCTGTTCGGTATCTGCCTCGGCCACCAGATCATGGGCCTGGCCTCGGGCGCGAAAACGCTGAAGATGAAGTTCGGCCACCACGGCGCCAACCACCCGGTGCAGGACCTGGACAGCAAGCATGTGATGATCACCTCGCAAAACCACGGTTTCGCGGTGGATCAGGCCACGCTGCCGGCCAACTGCCGCGTGACGCACGTGTCGCTGTTCGACGGTTCGCTGCAGGGCTTCGCCCGCACCGACACCCCGGCCTTCTGCTTCCAGGGCCACCCGGAAGCATCGCCTGGCCCGACTGACGTCGCTTACCTGTTTGACCGCTTCATCGGCCTGATGGAAGCTACGGAGAAAAAATAAATGCCAAAACGTTCTGATATTAAAAGCATCCTGATTATTGGCGCTGGCCCGATCATCATCGGCCAGGCCTGCGAATTCGACTACTCCGGCGCCCAGGCCTGCAAGGCCCTGCGCGAAGAAGGCTACAAGGTCATCCTGGTCAACAGCAACCCGGCGACCATCATGACCGACCCGGAGATGGCCGATGTCACCTACGTCGAGCCGATCACCTGGCAAGTCGTGGAAAAAATCATCGCCAAGGAGAAGCCGGACGCGATCCTGCCGACCATGGGCGGCCAGACGGCGCTGAACTGCGCGCTGGACCTGCACCGCAACGGCGTGCTGGATAAATACAAGGTTGAGCTGATCGGCGCCACGCCGGAAGCCATCGACAAGGCCGAGGACCGCGCCAAGTTCAAGGACGCGATGACCAAGATCGGCCTGGGTTCGGCACGCTCGGGCGTGGCGCACTCGATGGAAGAATCGTGGGCGGTGCAGCGCGAAGTGGGCTTCCCGACCATCATCCGTCCATCGTTCACCATGGGCGGCAGCGGCGGCGGCATCGCCTACAACGAAGAGGAATTCGAGGCGATCTGCAAACGCGGCCTGGAAGCCTCGCCAACCAACGAGCTGCTGATCGAAGAGTCGCTGCTGGGCTGGAAAGAGTACGAGATGGAAGTGGTGCGCGACAAGGCGGACAACTGCATCATCATCTGCTCGATCGAAAACCTGGACCCGATGGGCGTGCACACCGGCGACTCGATCACCGTGGCGCCGGCGCAAACGCTGACCGACAAGGAATACCAGATCATGCGCAACGCCTCGCTGGCGGTGCTGCGTGAAATCGGCGTCGACACCGGCGGCTCCAACGTGCAGTTCTCGATCAATCCGAAAGACGGCCGCATGATCGTCATCGAGATGAACCCGCGCGTCTCGCGTTCGTCGGCGCTGGCCTCGAAAGCCACCGGCTTCCCGATCGCCAAGGTGGCGGCCAAGCTGGCCGTCGGCTTCACGCTGGACGAGCTGCGCAACGAGATCACCGGCGGCGCCACCCCGGCCTCGTTCGAGCCGTCGATCGACTACGTCGTCACCAAGATCCCGCGCTTCACGTTCGAGAAGTTCCCGACCGCCGACCACCACCTGACCACGCAGATGAAATCCGTCGGCGAGGTGATGGCGATCGGCCGCACCTTCCAGGAATCGTTCCAGAAAGCGCTGCGCGGCCTGGAAGTGGGCGTCGATGGCCTGAACGAGAAAACCAAGGACCGCGAGAAGATCGAAGAGGAACTGGGCGCGCCGGGCCCGGAGCGCATCTGGTACGTGGGCGACGCGTTCGCGCAAGGCTTCACGCTGGAAGAAGTGCACCAGCTGACCAAGATCGATCCATGGTTCCTGATCCAGATTAAAGAAATCGTCGACCTGGAACTGTGGATGGACACGCAGAAGCTGGAACAGCTGGACAAGACCACGCTGTACAAGCTGAAACAGAAGGGCTTCTCGGACCGCCGCCTGGCCTTCCTGCTGCAAACCACGCCGGCCGAAGTGCGCAAATACCGTCATTCGCTGGACATCCGTCCGGTGTACAAGCGCGTCGACACCTGCGCGGCGGAATTCGCCACCAACACCGCCTACATGTACTCGACCTACGACGAGGAATGCGAGTCCAATCCGACCGACAAGAAGAAGATCATGGTGCTGGGCGGTGGCCCTAACCGTATCGGCCAGGGTATCGAATTCGACTACTGCTGCGTGCACGCCGCGCTGGCGATGCGCGAAGACGGCTACGAGACCATCATGGTCAACTGCAACCCCGAAACCGTGTCGACCGACTACGATACCTCCGACCGCCTGTACTTCGAATCGCTGACGCTGGAAGACGTGCTGGAAATCGTCGAACTGGAAAAACCGGTTGGCGTGATCGTGCAGTACGGCGGCCAGACGCCGCTGAAACTGGCGCTGGACCTGGAAGCCAACGGCGTGCCTATCGTCGGCACCTCGCCGGATATGATCGACGCCGCCGAAGACCGCGAGCGTTTCCAGAAGCTGCTGCAAGACCTGGGTCTGCGTCAGCCGCCTAACCGCACCGCGCGCACCGAAGCGGACGCGCTGGCGCTGGCACAGGAAATCGGCTACCCGCTGGTGGTGCGTCCTTCCTATGTGCTGGGCGGCCGCGCGATGGAAATCGTCCACGAGCAGCGCGACCTGGAACGCTATATGCGCGAAGCGGTCAAGGTGTCGAACGATTCGCCGGTGCTGCTGGACCGCTTCCTGAACGACGCCATCGAGTGCGACGTCGACTGCATCTCGGACGGCGACACCACCTTCATCGGCGGCGTGATGGAACACATCGAACAAGCTGGCGTCCACTCGGGCGACTCGGCCTGCTCGCTGCCGCCGTACTCGCTGGCGCAGGAAACCATCGATGAACTGAAGCGTCAGACCTCGCTGATGGCCAAGGGCCTGAACGTGGTCGGCCTGATGAACGTGCAGTTCGCGATCCAGAAGCAGGACGGCCAGGATGTGGTCTACGTGCTGGAAGTGAACCCGCGCGCCTCGCGCACCGTGCCCTACGTGTCGAAAGCGACCGGCCTGCAGCTGGCCAAGATCGCCGCGCGTTGCATGGTTGGCCAGAAGCTGGCGGAGCAGGGCATCACCACCGAAGTGGTGCCGCCTTACTACAGCGTCAAGGAAGCCGTATTCCCGTTCGTGAAATTCCCGGGCGTCGACACCATCCTCGGCCCCGAGATGAAATCGACCGGTGAAGTCATGGGCGTCGGCAAAACCTTCGGCGAAGCCTTCGTCAAGTCGCAGCTGGGCGCCGGCGTCAAGCTGCCGAAGTCGGGCAAGGTGTTCCTGTCGGTGAAGGCCTCGGACAAGCCGCGCGCCGTGAAAGTGGCGCGCGACCTGGTCGACATGGGCTTCACGCTGGCCGCCACCAAGGGCACGGCCGCGGTGATTGCCGCCGCCGGCCTGCCGGTAACGGCGGTCAACAAGGTGGTCGAGGGCCGTCCGCACATCGTCGACATGATCAAGAACCATGAAATCGTTCTGGTCATCAACACGGTGGAAGAGAAGCGCAACGCCATCGTCGACTCGCGCGCCATCCGCACCTCGTCGCTGGCCTCGCGCGTGACCACGTACACCACCATCGCTGGCGCCGAAGCGGCGGTCGAAGGCATCCGTCACCTCGACGAATTGCAAGTGTACGATTTACAAGGGCTGCATAAAACCTTACACTAAGCTTTAATAGGTTTAGGTAGTACCCGGACCACAGAGCTCGCGCAGGCAGTCAGGCGCGGCCTCTGTGGTTTTCCATTGTAATAACAGAGTAAATAGACAACATGACTTCAGTTCCACTTACCAAATTCGGCGCCGAGCTCCTGAAAGAAGAGCTGCACCAGTTGAAGACCAAAGAACGCCGTATCGTGATCGACGCGATTGCCGAAGCACGCTCGCATGGCGACCTGTCGGAAAACGCCGAGTACGATGCCGCCAAGGAGCGCCAGGCGTTCGTGGAAGGCCGCATCGCGGAACTCGAAGGCAAGCTGAGCGCGGCGCAGATCATCGATCCGACCCAGCTGGACGCCGAAGGCCGCGTGGTGTTTGCCGCCACCGTGGACCTGGAAGACCTGGAGTCCGGCGCCAAGGTCAGCTACCAGATCGTCGGCGTCGATGAGGCCGACCTGAAATTGAGCAAGGTATCGGTGACTTCGCCGATCGCCCGCGCGCTGATCGGCAAGTCGGCCGGCGACGTGGTGGAGGTGCAGGCCCCGTCCGGTCCGCGCGAATACGAAATCCTGGAAGTGCGCTACATCTGATGCTACTCGCCCGCACACGTTTGCTGGTTGCCACGTTGTGGGCCGGCAGTCTCTGGGCGGTGGGCTATCTGGCCGCGCCGACCCTGTTCGCCACGCTGAGCGACCGCGTGCTGGCCGGCACGCTGGCCGGCCAGCTGTTCAGCAACCAGGCCTGGCTGTCGATCGGCTGCGCGCTGGTGATGCTGGTGCTGCTGGGCGCGACCCAGACCAGCACCGGCGGCATTTTTGCCGGGCCCGCGGCCAATATGGCGGCCAAGTCGCGCCGGACCTTGTTGATTATCGTGGCGGTGATGCTGGTGTGTACGCTGGTGTCGCACTTCGGCTTGCAGCCGATGATGGCGTCGCTGCGCGCCGCGGCGGGGCCGGGCGGCGTGATGGAGGGCGCCGCGAAGAACGAATTCGGCATCCTGCACGGTATTTCCAGCACGATCTATCTGATCCAGAGCCTGCTGGCCGCGTGGCTGGTGGTGAAACAGTAAGCCAAGACGTCGCTCCCGCGCAGGCGGGAGCCCATGCCGAGCAAGCTGCCCATGGACTCCCGCCTGCGCGGGAGTGGCGGCGGTTAGCCCAGCACAGTCTTCTTGGTCGATTTCTGACGTGCCTTGGCGCGCTTGATGTTGCCGCCTTGGGTCACGCGTTCATTCCCCTTCAGCAGTACCTTGGTGACCGACGGACGCTTGGTGCCGCTGGCGCTGGCCTTGACGATGGTGACTTCGCGCATGCCCTTGCCGGCGGTGGCGCTGCGGGCCTTTTCCGTTTCCACCTTCGGACGGTACAGCACCAGCAGCTTGCCGATGTGCTGCACCGGCGCCGCTTTCAGCTGCTCGCAGATGGTTTCATATATGGCGATGCGCGCTTCGCGGTCATCGCCGAACACACGCACCTTGATCAGGCCGTGGGAATCGAGGCCGAGCGAGATTTCCTTGAGGACGTTGGCGGTCAGGCCGTCGGCGCCGATCAGGACGATAGGTTTCAGGCCATGGGCTTCGGCGCGCAGTGCGCTGCGCTCGACGGGTGTAAGTTTGATCATAAAATTCTTTTAGTAGGTTCCTTAAAGGCAGTATTCTACGCGAATGGCTAAGAACAAAATAAACAAAAACTGGATTCACGACCATATTAACGATCCTTACGTGAAAATGGCCCAGAAAGAGGGCTATCGCGCCCGCGCGGCTTTCAAGCTGAAAGAGATCGATGAGGACGAAAAGCTGATCAAGCCCGGCCAGGTCATCGTCGACCTCGGCTGCACGCCTGGCAGCTGGGCCCAGTACACCCGGCGCAAGCTGGCCGGCAAGGAGGGTGGCGGCGTGCATGGCACGCTGATCGGCCTCGACATCCTGCCGATGGCGCCGGTGGCCGACTTCCACTTCATCCAGGGCGATTTCCGCGAGGCGGAAGTGCTGCAACAGCTGGAGGCGGTGGTGCAGGGACAGAAAGTTGACCTGGTGTTATCGGACATGGCGCCCAATCTGTCCGGCATTCCGGATTCCGACGCGGCGCGCATGGAGCACCTGATCGACCTCGCCATTGAATTTTCGCAAGCCCACCTGAAGCCGGAAGGCGCGCTGCTGGTTAAATGTTTCAAAGACATGGGCTTTAACGACATCGTTCATAAATTCCGTGCGGAATTTAAAACAGTGATCCAGAAGAAACCGAAAGCCAGCCGCGACAAGTCGTCCGAGATCTTTCTGCTCGGCCGCGGCCTGAAAAACCCGACCGATGGCGGCATGGCGTCGGCCCAGCCTTTGGATTCTGATGGCTGGCGCCCTTGATATTTGCTGAACAACCCTTACATCGAACCCGGGAATGCCGTTTTTGCCTTGATTGCAGCCTGATTTAGGTCAAATAATGTGTTTTTCCGCCGGTTTTTGACCGGCGCACGGCAGGTTTCTGGCAAGGCCTGCTTATTGCGAGTAAAATCGAATTTCAGCCAGGTTTATCGATGCGCCTCGCATCCAAGGAGTTTTCGTGAATAACATGTTTTCCAAATCAGCCATCTGGGTAGTCGTGGTACTGCTCCTGCTTATGCTGTACAAGCAGTTTGATAGCCATGGCGTAACCGGCGGGGCGAAACCTATCGCTTATTCCGATTTGCTGGATGACGTCAAGGCCAAGCGCATCAAGGATGTCGTGATTGAAGGCGGCAACATCACCGCCACCCGCAGCGACGACACCAAGGTCCGCACCACCGCCACCATGCTGGACCGCGGCCTGATCGGCGACCTGCGCGACAACGGCATCCGTTTCGACGTCAAACCGCCTGAGGAGCCATCGTTCCTGTCGCAGGTGTTCGTCTCCTGGTTCCCGATGCTGCTGCTGATCGGCGTGTGGATCTTCTTCATGCGCCAGATGCAGGGCGGCGGCAAGGGCGGCGCGTTCTCCTTCGGCAAGTCGAAGGCGCGCATGATGGATGAAACCAATAACACCGTCACCCTGGGCGATGTGGCCGGCTGCGACGAAGCCAAGGAAGAAGTCGCCGAGATCGTCGACTTCCTGAAGGACCCGAGCAAGTTCCAGAAACTGGGCGGCCGCATTCCGCGCGGCGTGCTGATGGTTGGTCCTCCGGGCACCGGTAAAACCCTGCTGGCGCGCGCCATCGCCGGCGAAGCCAAGGTGCCGTTCTTCTCGATTTCCGGTTCGGACTTCGTGGAAATGTTCGTCGGCGTCGGCGCCTCCCGCGTGCGCGACATGTTCGAGAACGCCAAGAAGCATTCGCCGTGCATCATCTTCATCGACGAGATCGACGCGGTCGGCCGTCACCGTGGCGCCGGCATGGGCGGCGGCAACGACGAACGCGAACAGACGCTGAACCAGCTGCTGGTGGAAATGGACGGCTTTGAAGCGCAGTCCGGCGTGATCGTGATCGCCGCCACCAACCGCGCGGACGTGCTGGACAAGGCGCTGCTGCGTCCGGGCCGTTTCGACCGCCAGGTCAACGTCGGCCTGCCGGACATCCGCGGCCGCGAACAGATCCTCAACGTGCACATGCGCAAAGTGCCGATCGGCACCGACGTCAAGGCCGACGTGCTGGCGCGCGGCACCCAGGCTTCTCGGGCGCCGACCTGGCCAACCTGGTCAATGAGGCCGCGCTGTTTGCCGCGCGCCGCTCCAAGCGCCTGGTCGACATGGCCGACTTCGAGGACGCCAAGGACAAGATCTACATGGGTCCTGAGCGTAAATCGATGGTCATCCGCGAGGAAGAACGCCGCAACACCGCGTACCACGAGTCCGGCCACGCGGTGGTGGCCAAGCTGCTGCCAAAGGCCGATCCGGTCCACAAAGTGACCATCATGCCGCGCGGCTGGGCGCTGGGCCTGACCTGGCAGTTGCCTGAGCACGACAATATCTCGGGCTACAAGGACAAGATGCTGGAAGAGATTTCCATCCTGTTCGGTGGCCGTATCGCCGAGGAAATCTTCGTCGGCCAGATGTCGACCGGCGCCTCCAACGACTTCTCGCGCGCCACCAAGCTGGCCCGCTCGATGGTCACCAAGTTCGGCATGTCGGACGCGCTGGGCGTGATGGTGTACGAGGACAGCCAGAACGACGGCTTCCTCGGCGGCAGCAACAAGACCATCTCGGAAGCGACGCAGCAGAAGGTTGACGCGGAAATCCGCAACATCCTCGACCAGCAGTACGCGCTGGCCCGCAAGCTGCTGGAAGACAACCGCGAGAAAGTGGAAGTCATGACCAAGGCGCTGCTGGAATGGGAAACCATCGACGCGGACCAGATCAACGACATCATGGCCGGCCTGGACCCACGTCCGCCGAAAGCCGGCGTGTCGATCCGCAAGCAGCCTCCGGGCGACGGCGGCAGCGGCGTATCGCCGAGCGTGACCGCACCGGCCTAAGCGCTGGCGGCAGGCATCAACTACAAGGGTGAGGAGCGATCCTCGCCCTTTTTCATTCCAGTTTCACATGCAATCTACCTTACAGTTTGGCCGTTTTAATTTCCCGTGGCGGGGGCAGGGCGTGCGTGCGCGCGTGATGGGTATTCTCAACGTGACGCCCGATTCGTTTTCGGACGGCGGCCAGCACCACGCGCTGGAGTTTGCGCTGGAGCACGCCGAGCAAATGATCGAGGACGGCGTCGACATCATCGACATCGGCGGCGAATCGACCCGGCCCGGCGCGCCGCCGGTGTCGCTGGAAGACGAGCTGCAACGCGTGATGCCGGTGCTGTACGCACTGCGCGACCTCGGCCCGGCCGTCTCGGTCGACACCTACAAGCCGCAGGTGATGCGCGAAGCCATCATCGCCGGCGCCGACATGATCAACGACATCAACGGTTTCCGCGCGCCCGGCGCCATCGAGGCGGTGCGCGACAGCGATTGCGCGTTGTGCATTATGCACATGCAGAGCGATCCACAACACATGCAGCTGGCGCCGTCGTACACTGATGTTGTTGAAGAGGTAATCACTTTCCTGCGCGCACGCGCCGAGGCGCTGCTGGCCGCCGGAATTGATCCGCGTCGACTGTGCATCGATCCCGGTTTTGGGTTTGGCAAGACGGTGGAGCATAATTACGCCTTGCTGAAAGCCACCGCTCGCCTGATCGATGAACTGAAGCTGCCGCTGCTGGCCGGGCTGTCGCGCAAATCGATGGTGGGCGCGGTGACCGGCAAGCCGGTCGAGCAACGCATGGCCGGCAGTGTCGGCGGCGCGTTGGCGGCGGTGGCGCAAGGCGCGCTGATCGTGCGCGTGCACGACGTCGCCGAAACGGTCGATGCCCTGAAGGTATTTCAGGCCGGCCAGTAACAATAACGATAAAGAGCACAAATAATGACACGTAAATATTTTGGCACCGATGGCATCCGCGGCCTGGTTGGCGAAGCCCCCATCACCCCCGACTTCGTCATGCGCCTCGGCTACGCCGCCGGCAAGGTACTGGCCAGCAAGCGCACCGGCAGCGGCCGTCCGACCGTGCTGATCGGCAAAGACACGCGCATCTCCGGCTACATGCTGGAAGCCGCGCTGGAGGCCGGCTTCTCGGCCGCCGGCGTCGACGTCATGCTGGCCGGCCCGATGCCGACGCCGGCCATCGCCTACCTGACGCGCGCGCTGCGCCTGTCGGCCGGCGTGGTCATCTCGGCTTCGCACAACCCGTTCCAGGACAACGGCATCAAGTTCTTCTCGGCGCAGGGCGCCAAGCTGCCGGACGCGGTCGAACTGGACATCGAAGCCGAGCTGGACCAGCCGATGCACTGCGTGCCGTCGGAAAAACTGGGCCGCGCCAAGCGCCTGGACGACGCCCAGGGCCGCTATATCGAATTCTGCAAGAGCACCTTCCCGAACGAGCTGGACCTGCGCGGCCTGAAAGTGGTGGTCGACACCGCCCATGGCGCCGCCTACAACATCGCGCCGCACGTGTTCCACGAGCTGGGCGCGGAAGTCATCGCCATCGGTAACAAGCCGGACGGCTTCAACATCAACCTCGACCACGGCGCCACCGCGCCGAAAGCCATGGCCGCCGCCGTGCAGGCCCACGGCGCCGACCTCGGCATCGCGCTGGACGGCGACGCTGACCGCCTCATCATGTGCGACGCCAACGGTCGCCTCTACAACGGCGACGAACTGCTGTACCTGATGGTCATGGACCGCTTGGCCACCGGCCCTGTGGCCGGCGCGGTCGGCACGCTGATGACCAATATGGCGGTCGAAGTGGCGTTGAAACAGAAGGGCATCGGCTTCGCCCGCGCCAAGGTCGGCGACCGCTACGTGCTGGAAGTGATGCAGGAGAAGGGCTGGATACTCGGCGGCGAAGGCTCGGGCCACCTGCTGGCGCTGGACAAGCACACCACCGGCGACGGCATCATCTCCGCGCTGCAAGTGTTGTCGGCATTGAAGCGCGCCGGCAAGTCGCTGGAGGAATGCTGTGCCGAGCTGACCATCTTCCCGCAAACGCTGATCAACGTGCGCGTGCCGGCCGGCTTCGACTGGACCAAAAACGCCGCCATGGTGGCCGAGAAGGGGCGGGTCGAGGCCGAATTGGGCGACAGCGGCCGGGTGCTGATCCGCGCATCAGGCACCGAACCGCTGATCCGCGTCATGGTCGAAGCGCGCGATGCCGACGCCGCCCAGTCGATGGCGCGCCGTATCGCCGACAAGGTGGACGGCCAGCTGGCTGCCTAATGTTTTAGCACTGAAATATAAATCATGTGCTTTGATTGACGCGCGGGGCGAGTGCGGCTAAAATACTGTTCATCGGAGTGTAGCGCAGCCCGGTAGCGCATCTGGTTTGGGACCAGAGGGTCCAAGGTTCGAATCCTTGTACTCCGACCAAAATCTCTAAAACGGGTTGTCTTCGGACAGCCCGTTTTTCATTTCTGCCGCAGTTACTGCGGCGCGACTTCTGCCCATAGCTCAGTTGGATAGAGCATCAGCCTTCTAAGCTGAGGGTCGCTGGTTCGAACCCAGCTGGGCAGGCCAAATAAATCAACAGTTTACGCAGCGCCGGCTGTGCTAGAGCCGCTTTGTCCCGCGCTGCGCTGGACTGAGTGCGAAGCAATGCCGGCATCAGGTGCTTCCCATTCCCATTCCCATTGACCAGCAATACGCGCGATTTATTATCTGTAAGTATAGAAAAATTGATACTATCGATATCCTTCCACCACGCGGAGAGTCAACATGCTTAGAGCATTAGCCTTCATTGCTTGTTTATTTACGTTTTCAACAGCGGCTCAAGCCCAAGACTGGGAAGTGCCTGTCGAGCGCATCTTCAAGATTGATTTCCATGCCTGGAACTTTCGTGATGACTTTTCCAATACAACGCCACCACAGAACGATGTGGTGGGGGCGATCACGCTTCAATACAATGATTTTCGCGGCGGTTTCGGCAAGGTCATTGCGGTCGATCTGGTGATCGACGGTTACCGTTGGACACCGGATAAGATCCAATTCGGCGCGGGTGGGAATGGGGATACTCCGGACGACGTGATGTTTACCGGTAGCTCAGACTGCTGCCAGACCAACTACTTCCAGGTTTCTGCATCCACACGTTATGGGGTTGATTGGATGCAGTACCGGTCCAATGGGTCAGAGTTCTTCGAGTCCTATGATGTTGTTGGCACGATCACGCAGTCCATCGTCGCTGTGCCGGAGCCTGAGACCTATGCGATGCTGCTCGCGGGATTGGGCTTGGTCGGTGCGCTCGCGCGCCGTCGTCTTCGTCGCCAGGTAGAGGCGCTGGCTCGAACCCAACTGGGCAGGCCAAATCACGCTGCAATTTATTGTAAATAAAAATATTTATTTCGATATCATGATCCTTCCGATCACTTGGGGAGATTGAGATATGTTTAAACAAATTGCTTCTATTGCTGCCATGTTCTTCTACATGACCATGGCGCAGGCGCAGTGCGACTGTGCGAACCCGGCGGTGCATATTTTCAAGGCTGACTTCGTCTCATCCAACTTCATTGACGACTCGGGGACCTACCTTCCGCCTCAGGCCGAAGTGTCGGGCTCTATCACTTTGCGCTATACCGACTTTAAGCAAGGTTTTGGGGAGGTCACCGCGCTTGATCTAGGGGTTGTCGGCATCGTCGCGCGTCGGCGGAACCCCAAAAACAGCACTTAACAAGAATTCAATTCGATTAATTCTTAAGAAAGTATGTTGTTTTTTACGAATTATTTCCACTGTGTTCGTTGCCTCACATTTCTTTTGCTAGAGGCTGGTTACGATTGCGTCTGTCTCCTGAGCGGGATACAAATTCCAGTCTACGCACTGGCTTCTCAATCTAACCAAGGCGCATATAATGAAAGCAAAAATGATTTTCGCATCCACCGTCCTGGCCCTGGCCAGCAGCTTTGCTTCGGCAAACGACATTTCCGTGAATGCAGGGGTGATCACGCAAGACGTTAGCAATCCATACGGTCACCTGTTCGTGCACGAGGCAGGTTCGTTCAGCGACACCATCGATTTCATCGTTCCATCGGGCAGCCTGGGCACCTCGGCCAACCCGCTGACCCTGTCGCTGGGCGGTGTGAACGTGTTCAACATCACCAATCTGACCTACTCGATCTTCAGCGGCACCTCGGGCTCCGGTGGCGACCTGTGGGGCACCTTCCTGGGTAACAACTCGTACCACGACATCGCCTTGAACGTGGGCGGCGCTTACCACATGGTCATCACCGGCCTGGCCGATGGCACCCTGGGCGGCAGCTATGGCGTGTCGATGGTGTCGGGCGTGCCTGAGCCAGAAACCTATGCCATGATGCTGAGCGGCATCGGTGTACTGGGCTTCATGGCCCGTCGCCGCAAAAAACAAGCTGAGAAAGAAGCGATCCCAGCTTAATTCCCATTATTGAGAATTCCTCGCTTGGCCGCCTTCGGGCGGTTTTTTTCGTCAGTATCGTATTGGTAGTTTAATATTTGTTGATTTTGAGAATTTTCTGAGGCATAGTAACGCCAGACCATATCCGGAGCGGTGTCCATATCTTAGCCGCCGCTTCTGTCGGCATCATTTCGTCCCTGCCCCGACACGTTTTCCCTTTCTTCGCCCCGCGTCCGCGAGCCTGGTTGTCAGCCCAACTTTGCCCTTTCTCAGGAGCGTCAAATGGATTCGTTCAAGAAATTAAAAATCGGTACTCAGCTATCGCTGGGCTTTGGCATGTTGACCGCGCTGATGCTGGTGTTGGCGGTGTTTTCGGTGGTGCGGGTATCGTCGCTGTCGAAGGCGTTTCACGCGGAAAACGCCATTTCCGCTGAAAGGCTGGAGCCGCTGTACGTGGCGCGCGAGGCGCTGGCCCAGACCGGCCTGGCCGCCCGCAATGCCTATATCTTCGATGACGACGCCCAGGCCGCCAAGGAGCTGAACATCGTTGACGAGCAAAAGGCGATCTACCTCGCTGCTGTCGAGAAGATGGGGCCGGCCTATGCCAACGATCCACAGTTTGCCAAGGTGAAGGAAGGCTTGCTGGCCATGGCGAATGAGCTGAAGCGTCCGCGCCAGTACCGCGAGGCCGGCAAGATGCAGGAGTACGGCCGTTTCCTGGTCAATGAATGCAGTCCCTTGCGTCGACGCATCGTGCAGGACATGGCTGTGCTGGTGACCGCCGCGCAGAAGGAATCCGAAGCGGCCGCTGTCGAGGTGGAAGAATTTGCCGCCGGCGCGCAGCGCCTGGTGACGGCGCTGGCCGTGGTGGCGTTTGTATTGAGCCTGGTGATCGCCGGCCTGATCAAGCGCGTGCTGCTGAAGCAGCTTGGCGGCGAGCCGGCCTATGCGGCGGAAATCGCCAGCCGTATCGCCAAGGGCGATCTAGCGGTGTCGGTGAAAGTGGCGCCGTCCGACAACGATAGCCTGCTGTTTGCCATCAAGAGCATGCGCGACAGCCTGGCCGGCATCGTGACGCAGGTGCGCCATGGCACCGAGGCGATTACCCATGCATCGAACGATATTGCCGAGGGCAATGTGGATTTGTCGCAACGTACCGAAACCCAGGCGCAGTCGCTGGAGCGTGTGGCAACCGCGATGGAGGAGCTGACTTCGACCGTGAAGCAGAACGCCAGCAACGCGCAGCAGGCCAATCAGCTGTCGCAGTCGGCGTCGGAGGTGTCGGAGCAGGGCGGCGATGTGATGCGCCAGGTTACCGATACGATGGCGTCGATTAATGATTCGTCTAAAAAAATCGTCGATATCATTTCGGTTATTGATGGCATCGCATTCCAGACCAATATTCTGGCGTTGAATGCGGCGGTCGAGGCGGCCCGCGCCGGTGAACAAGGGCGCGGTTTTGCGGTGGTGGCCAGCGAAGTGCGCGTATTAGCGCAACGCTCGGCGCAGGCCGCGAAAGAAATTAAAGCGTTGATTGATGATTCGGTCCAGAAAGTCGGCGCCGGTTCGGATTTGGTGGGTAAAGCCGGCACGACGATTCATGATGTGGTGGCGAGCGTCCGTCGCGTTACCGAGATTATGGCCGAGATTACCCATGCAAGCGAAGAGCAAAGCGTCGGCATTCAGGAAGTCAGCCAGGCGCTGGGCCAGATGGATGGCATGACGCAGCAGAACACGGCGCTGGTGGAAGAGGCGAGTGCGGCGGCGCATGAATTAAGAGATCAGGCGGCGCATTTGAGCGAAATCGTCGGCCAATTTAAATTGGATCAATCCGCTGCGGTAGCGTCGTTGCCGAAAAAGACTGTCCACGCGCCGAGCCGCGGCAAGCTGCGTGTGGTGAATGGCTGACTTTTCGAGCTGCGCAGAAAATGCGCAGCTCTATTTTCTGCCAATAAAACAGTTACTTAGCGGCCGGTCTTATCGCTTGTTAACAAGCTTATCCACAGAATTTGTTAGCAACCGCACTTCAATCCCCGAATACATCGACGGCGCGTGGTAGACCCGCTGCGTGGCTTTCTGGAAGTCCTCGGGCCTGGCCTTGGGAATATCCACAAACGTCTGCGGGTTCAGGTCCACCAGCGGGAACCACGAGCTCTGGATCTGCACCATGATCCGGTGGCCACGGCGGAAGGTGTGGTTGATATCGGTCATGCTGTAGTTCACCGCTTCCACTTTGCCCGGCGTGAACGGCTGCGGCTGGTCGAAACCGTTGCGGAACTTGCCGCGCAGCGGTCGCCTCGTACCAGTTGCTGGTACGAGGCCATGGGCAGCCGCGGCTTGCCGGCGTCGCCGCCACGGCGCTCCTCCGGCTCGCCGTTAGGGTAGTCGGCCGAATACACATCGATCAGCTTGACTACCCAGTCGGCGTCCGTGCCGGTGGTCGAAACGAACAGCTTGGGCTTGACCGGGCCGGCGAAGGTGACGTCTTCTTCCAGCGGCTCGCTCTGGTAGGTCAGCACGTCCGGCCGGGTGGCGGCGAAGCGCTGGTCGCCGACCATGTATTCCTTCGGCACGCCCAGCGCCGGGTAGGCGGTAAACGGCACCGGCTTGCGCGGATCGGCCACATATTCGTCGTAGGCCTCGCCGCCGGCAGGCTGTGTCCAGCTCAGCGTGCCGTTCGGTCCCAGGTACAGCGTGCGCGACTGGGCCGGCTTCGGCGGCCAGGCGGCATAGGTGCGCCAGACGTTGCTGCCGGTTTCAAAGGCGTGCACCTCGGTGGTGTTCTTGTTCGGCACGCCTTTCAGGTGCTGCTCGAAGAACGGGAACTGGATCTGGCTGCGGAAGTATTCGCCGGTCTTGCTGTCGAAGTTGACATAGCCGAGGCGCTTGCCTTCGCCGCGCGCCCAGCCGCCATGCACCCACGGCCCCATCACCAGGCCGCTGTAGATGTTCGGATTGTTGCGCTTGATGCTGGCGTAGGTGGTCAGCGGGCCCTGCGGATCTTCGGCGTCGTACCAGCCGCCGACGGTCAGCACGGCGGCCTTGATGTTTTTCAGGTGCGGCGCGATGTTGCGGCTTTGCCAGAATTCGTCGTAGCTGCTGTGCTCGATGGTGGGTTGCAGCAGCGCGCGCTGCCTGGCGGTCATCGTGCCGAGGATGTTGGTCAGCGTCAGGTGCTTGCGGAAAAATTCGTAACCGTCGCCGGTGCCGTAATCAAAGCGGTCCCAGGTTTTCGGCAGCGGCGTCGGGTTTTCCGCCTCGACAAACGCCGCGTAGAAGTCGAAGTTGGCCGCCAGCATGAAGGCGCCGCCATGGTAGGAATCGTCGTTCATGTACAGATCGGTCACCGGCGCCTGCGGTGAGGCGGCCTTGATCGCCGGGTGCGAATCGATGATGCTGGCCGAGGTGTAGAAGCCCGGATAGGAAATGCCGAGGATGCCGACCTTGCCGTTGTTGTTGGCCACGTTCTTCAGCAGCCAGTCGACGGTGTCGTGCATGTCCTCGCTTTCGTTGCCTTCGCCCTTGGCGCGCTTTGGATTGACGTGCGGCGTCATTTCCTGCCACTTGCCTTCGGACATATACCGGCCGCGCACGTCCTGCTTGACGAAGATGTAGCCGCTGTCCTCGAATTGCTGCGACGGGCCGATGTGCTCCGGGTAGAAATCCACCCCGTAGTGCAGCTCGCCGTCGGCTTGGACGCCGGCGCTGTACGGCGTGCGCTGGATCAGGAACGGATAGGGCTTGCTGGCGTCCTTGGGCACGTAGACGGCGGTGAACAGCTTGACGCCGTCGCGCATCGGAATCTGGAATTCGTATTTGGTGTAATGCTCGCGCAAGCTCCACTTCGGCGCGGCTGTCTCGGCGGCGCTGGCGTGGAGGCTGGTGGCGCCCAGCAGCAGCGACAAGGCCAGGGCGGTAAATCGCAATTTCATGTGGTCCGGTAGGAAAAGTGGCAAATCCGGCTAGTGTACTGGAGTGGATAACTTCGCTGCGAAAAATTTACGCAGCGAAAATTTATCTCGCGAAAACAAATACTTAGCAGTTGGTGAGAATGCTTCTTAACAACCTTATCCACAGAAAATGTTAACAACCTGAAGGCAGGCAGTCGATCAACGCGCGGCTGGCGGCCGACATGCGCCGGTGCGGCGGATAAATCAGCGTGAACGGCCGGCTGCGGCCGCCCAGCGCCGGCAGCACCTCGACCAGCTGGCCGTTCGCCAGCCTTTCCGCGGCGACAAAGCGGTAGGTCTGGCAGATGCCCAGCCCGTTCTGCGCCAGCGACACCACGCCCAGCACATCGTCCGCCACCTGCATGCGGGCCGGCGCCAGCCAGTCGATGTCCTGCCCATCCACCCGCAGCAACCACGGCGCCTGCCGGCCGCTGCTGGGCAGGATGAAGGGCAGGCACGCATGCCGGGCCAGCTCATCCAGGTCGCGCGGGGCGCCGGCGCGTTGCAGGTAAGCCGGCGAGGCGACCAGGCACACGGCCTCGTCACCCAAGGGCTTGGCGGCCAGGCCGCTGTCGGCCAGCTCGCCGAGGCGGATGGCCATGTCGTAGCCCTCGGCGACCAGATCGACATTGCGGTTGCTGATGCCGAGTTCGATGGAGACTTGCGGATGCCGTTCCATGAACGGCCGCAGCAGGGCGGGCAGCCGGTAGTGGCCGTAAGTGGTCGGCACGCTGATGTGCACCTTGCCCGACAGCGCGCCGTCGCGTCCCCGGATCGCCCGCTCAGCGTCGGCGATCAGTCCGAAGGCGCTGCGCGCCTGTTCCAGATACAGGTTGCCGGCGTCGGTGATGCTGAGCCGGCGCGTGGTCCGGCGCATCAGCTGCACGCCCAGCCTGGCTTCCAGCCGCGCCACGGCCCGGCTCAGGACGGACGGCGTGGTGCCCAGCACCACCGCCGCCGCGCTGATCGTGCCCCTGTCGACGATGGTGACAAACGCCTCCACGTCCGCCATATGATCGAATTGCCGCGCCATTCAAGCCTTTCAAGAACAAATGATTTGAGTTTTAGGTTATTTAAACACACCGCCGGCATGAATACACTGTGCTCATTGAAAACAAAGGAGCAACCGATGCAAACCACTCTCCGCCATGCCGTCGCCGGCGCCTTCCTCGGCCTGGCCGCCTTCGCCGCCAACGCCGCCGATGTGCTGGTCGTGCTGTCCGACGAATCCCAGCTGGCGCTGCGCGGCCAGCGCACATTCGACACCGGCTTTTACGCCAACGAGCTGATGCAGCCGGTCAAAAAGCTGATCGATGCCGGCCACGCCGTCACCTTCGCCACGCCACTGGGCAAGGCGCCAACCGTGGACCGCAGCTCGCTCAATAAAATGTATTTCGGCGACGACGAGGCGCAGATGCGGCAGCACCTGGACCTGTTGGACAAGCTGCAACTGACCTCGACCACCAGCTCGCCGGTGGTGAGCCTGGCGCGCGTGGAGCAAACCGGCTACGCCCGCTACGACGCGGTCTACATTCCCGGCGGCCACGCGCCGATGCAGGATCTGCTGCACAGCGCGCCGCTGGGGCGCCTGCTGAGCGCCTTCCACAAGGACGGCAAGCCGACCGCGCTGGTGTGCCATGGCCCGATCGCCCTGTTGTCGACGCTGGCGCAGCCGCGGCAGTTCACGCAAGCGCTGGAAAGCGGCACGGCCGGCAAGCCCCGCACGATGCCGGCCTGGATCTACGCCGGCTACAAGATGACGGTCATCAGCAACAAGGAAGAGGACGCCGCCAAACCGATGCTGAACGGCGGCGAAATGAAGTTCACGCCGCAGACGGCGCTGGAGCGCGCCGGCGGCGTCTACAGCAGCGTGCCGGACTGGCAAGCACATGTGGTGGTGGACCGCGAGCTGATTACCGGCCAGAATCCCGCGTCCGCCAACGCGGTGGCCGACGCGCTGCTGGCGCAACTGGCGCGCTGAAGCGCTGGCGCCCGGCGCTGCGCGTGACGCCGGCGCCGTGTGCGACAATGCGGCATGAGCGATTCCTACTTCTACCAGCCCGCGCAAGGCCACGGCCTGCCGCATGATCCCTTCAACGCCATCGTCGGGCCGCGCCCGATCGGCTGGATTTCCACGCGCGCCGCCAGCGGCGTTCTGAACCTCGCGCCGTACAGCTTTTTCAACGCGTTCAACTACACGCCGCCGCTGATCGGCTTCGCCAGCCTGGGCCGCAAGGACACGCTGGTCAATATCGAGGAAACCGGTGAGTTCGTCTGGAACCTGGCCACGCGCCCGTTGGCCGGGGCGATGAACGCCAGCTGCGCCGCCGCGCCGCCGCAGGTGGACGAGTTCCAGCTGGCCGGCCTGACGCCGGCTGCGTCCAATGTCGTCAGCGTGCCGCGCGTGCTGGAAAGCCCGGTCGCCTTCGAATGCAAGCGCACGCAGATTATCCGCCTGCAAGGCGCAGCCGGCGCCGACACCGATACCTGGTTGATACTGGGCGAGGTAGTTGGCGTGCATATCGCGCGCGAGCTGCTGCGCGATGGCATCTATGATACGGCCGGTGCGCGCCCCATCCTGCGTGGCGGCGGCCCGGCCGATTATTTCGAGATCACGCCGGATAATCTGTTCCGCATGACACGGCCCAGCTATCCTTAGGCGCTTTAGTAGGTGTAGAAGATGCGCTGGATCTGCTTGCTGTCGCTGGTCTTGGTCAGCGCCAGCATCAGCAGGATGCGGGCCTTCTGCGGGTTGAGCGTGTCGGAGGCAACGAAGTCCAGCTCGTCGTCGTTGGCTTCGCCGTTGCGGGCGACGATGCCCTGGCCGACGCGGCTCGAACGCACGATCAGCACGCCTTTTTGCGCGCTTCGACCAGACCGGCCTTGACCGCGGTGGCCAGGCTGCCGTCGCCCACGCCAGCGTGGATGATGCCCTTGGCGCCGGCGCCCACCAGCGCGTTCAGCGCAACTGGGCTAACATTGGCGTAGCCGTAGACGATGTCGACCTGCGGCAGCGCGTTCAGCTTGCTGACGTCGAACTCGCTGTCGACAGTGTGCTTGCGGGTCGGCTGGCGGTAGAAGTAAGGCTTGCTGCCCTGGATGTAGCCCAGCAGGCCCAGTTCCGGCGTCTTGAAGCTGTCCGGGGTCGAGGTATTGGTTTTGGTGACGTCGCGGGCCGCGTGGATCTGGTCGTTCAGCGCCACCAGCACGCCTTTGCCGACCGCTTCCTGGCTGGCCGCCAGCAGCACGGCGTTGTACAGGTTGATCGGGCCGTCGGCCGACAGCGCGGTGCCGGGGCGCATGGCGCCGACCAGTACTACCGGCTTCTTGCTTTTGACGGTCAGGTCCAGGAAATACGCGGTTTCTTCCAGCGTGTCGGTGCCGTGCGTGATGACGATGCCGTCCACGTCCGGCTGCGCCAGCAGCGTGTTGACGCGCTTGGCCAGCGTCAGCCAGTGCTCGTTGCTCATGTTTTCGCTGGCGATCTGGAACACTTGCTCGCCCTTGACGTCGGCCACCTTGGCCAGTTCCGGCACGGCGGCGATCAGGCGGTCCACGCCGACGGTGGCGGCGGTGTAACCGACCGTGGTCGTGCTGCTGGCGCCGCTGCCGGCAATGGTGCCGCCGGTGGCCAGAATGGTCACGTGGGCCAGTTTTTCAGCTGCCCCGGCATAGGAACTGAGCAACATTGCGCAGGCCAGCACGGTGTGGAACCAGCGGGCGGAAATTCGGTCGGACATATTGTCTCCTGATCAAGCTGTAAAGCATGGGATATTAACAAATCACCTGCGTGTCAACAATGCGGGGTGTTGCGGCGTTAAAGCGGGAATGCGAGAAATACAAAAGAGAAAAATATATGAGATTGTTAATCACGACGGCCTTGATGCTGGCGCTGGCCGCCTGCGGCAAGTCGGCCGAGCAGAAACAGCGCGAGGACATGGCGCTGCTCAGCAGCCAGGGCGAAAAATATGTACGGGAGAAAATCCTTGAACCGTCCCAGGCGCAGTTCCGCAACCAGTTCATCGGCAAGGGCGGCGCCCCGTGCGGCGAGGTCAACGCCAAGGACGCTTTTGGCGCCTATATCGGCTTCCAGCGCTACATCTCGGTGGCGCGCGAGCTGACCTTGCTGGCGCAGGACGTCTCGCCGGCCGAATTCGACGCCCAGTGGCAGCAGTTGTGCCGTTAAGCGTCCTTCCTCAAGGAGAGGCGACCAGGCCGCCTGAATAGCGCTATGATGCCGTATCACTCTGCGAGGATACCGCATGGAACTGAAAAACGGAGGCGCCGCGCCTCACCTGGCATCGTCCGACGTGGGCAACCGCCGCCATCAGATTTTCCCGACGCTGAGCGAGCAGCAGTTCGACGTGCTGCTGCGCTACGGCGAGCGCCGCCATTTCGGCGCCGGCACGCTGCTGTTCCGCCAGGGCGACCGCCATATCCCGATGTATGTGATCATCTCCGGCGCGATCGAGATCGAGCGCGGCTCGGTGCTGGGCGCCAGTCTGCTGGGCACGCACGGTCCCGGCATGTTCACCGGCGAGATGGGCGCGCTGGCCGGGCGCGCGGCTGTCGCCAGCGCGCGCGTGGTGGCCGACAGTGAGCTGATCGTCATCAGCGAAGAGTCGCTGCGCACGCTGGTGATTTCGGAGGCGGAGCTGAGCGAAACCATCATGCGCGCCTACATCCTGCGGCGCGTGGCCTACATGCAGGACCAGACCGGCGGCGGCGTGGTGGTATTCGGCGCGCGCGATTCGCAGGCCACGCTGGTGCTGCGCCACTTCCTCAACCGCAACGGCCAGCCGGCCGCTTACTTCGATACCGAGAACGGCGACGATGCAGAGGCGCGCCAGCTGATGGCGCGCTTCGGCATCGCGCCGGCCGATATTCCGGCGGTGGTCACGCTGTCCGGCGAGGTGCTGCGCCAGCCGACGCTGCGCCAGCTGGCCGACGGCATCGGCATCAGCCCCGATGGCATCGACGGCCGCTTGTTCGACGTGGTGGTGGTCGGCGCCGGCCCGGCCGGACTGGCCGCTGCCGTGTACGCGGCGTCGGAGGGCCTGACGGTGGCGGTGCTGGACGCGAAAGCCCCCGGCGGCCAGGCCGGCGCCAGCTCCAAGATCGAAAACTACTTCGGCTTCCCGACCGGCGTGTCGGGCCAGGCGCTGGCGGGACGCGGCCTGTCGCAGGCGCGCAAGTTCGGCGCCGAGGTGGCGGTGCCGGTCAAGGTCAGCGCCGTCAATTGCAGCGAGCCGGAATACGGCATCGATATCGACAGCGGCGAAAAGCTGCGCGCGCGTGCCATCGTCATCGCCAGCGGCGCGCGTTATCGCAAGCCGGCCTTGCCGGGACTGGAGCGCTTTGAAGGCAAGGGCGTCTACTACAGCGCCTCGTTCATGGAGGCGAACTTCTGCGCCAACGAGGAAGTGGTGGTCGTCGGCGGCGGCAATTCGGCGGGGCAGGCGGCGGTATTCCTGTCGCAGCACGCCCAACATGTGCACATTGTCGTGCGCTCGGGCGGGCTGGCGGCCAGCATGTCGCGCTACCTGATCCAGCGCATCGAGGCTTCGCCGAAAATCACGCTGCACACGCATAAGCAGATCGTCGAGCTGCGCGGCGGCGAGCGGCTGGAAAGCATCTGCTGGCAGAGCCAGGGCGGCGAACCGCGCGAGGCGCCCGCGCGCCATCTGTTCCTGTTCCTCGGCGCGGAACCGAGCACCGCGTGGCTGGGCGGCTGCGTGGCGCTGGACGACAAGCAGTTCGTGCTGACGGGGCCCGATGTGCCGGCCGGGCGCTGGCCGCTGGAGCGTCCGCGCCACTTCCTCGAAACCAGCCGGCCGCGCATCTTTGCCGTCGGCGACGTGCGCAGCGGCTCGGTCAAGCGTGTCGCTGCGGCGGTGGGCGAAGGCTCGGCGGCGGTGGCGTCGCTGCACCAGGCGCTGGCGTCGGACTTGCTTTAAGGCTCGATGCTGCTCAGCGGCTTGCTGTACTTGTTGGCGCGGCGTACCAGCGGCTGCTGGCGCGGCGGCCTTGCCAGCGCCTCCTGCGCGCGCTCGCAGCCGTACTGCCATTGGTCGCGCATGTGCTGGGCGAAGATGTCATAACTCGGCGGCATTTGCAGTTCGATGCGGTTGCGCAGCCAGTCCAGCTTTTGCTGTAGCTGCTGCTTTTCCAGCACCACCGAGACGTCCGACGAATCGATGCGCATGTCGGCCAGGTGCGAATTGGCGTAGCGCAGGCGCGCGTTGCCATCCACGCCCAGCACCGAGCGCCAGGCCGGTATCGAGAACACCTGGTCGAACGCTTCCTTGAATTCCATGACGACTTCCGCGCCGAGCTTGCGCGCGATTTCGACCGGGAACAGGTCGAGCACCCCGCCTATGTATTCCTCGCCGCGATACGGCGCGCTGCGAAAGTAGATCATGTCGGAGATGGAAATGCGCGCGGCTTCGGTGACGCTAGCCGAGCTGTCGGTCAGCAGCTCGCCGGCGATGGCGTGGTCGCCCCACCGCGCATCGGCCAACGGCGACGTCATGCCGCGCAACGCGGCGGCGGCGCGCTCGTTGCAGAAAATGGTTTCCGCATACAGCTTGCGCTGGCCGCGCCGCCGGCCCACGTCTTCAGGGCCAAACAGCAGCTTGCCGCCGATGATGGCGACATCCACTCCCGGCTTGCCGTTCGCGGCAGGGAAGGGCAGTTGCGGCGGAATTTCGAACAGGTAGTCGTTGAACAGGTCCGGTATCACCGGGGCGGGCGCACTGGACAGCTTGCGCCGGGCGGCGCGCAGCAGTGTGCCGATCAGCGCCGCGTGTCTGGTGGCGCGCAGGCTGCACCAGAAAGCGTACATCTCTTCGGACGACAGCCATTTGCGCTGTGCTTCCGGATCAGGCAGGTTATGGATGATGGCCGCGGCGATGGCCCCGCCGCAGCTGGCCAGCAACACATCTGGCGCTTTGCCGGCTTGCCGCAGCGCGGCGTACATGCCGATATAGATGCCGAAGCGAAAACCGCCACCGCCCAGCACCATGCAACGTTTATATGGTTTATACGAATCTTGCGTCATAGAACGCAACCATATCACGAAGCTTTGATCTATTCGACATTTGATCGTCGTTTCGCTTGACCTGGTGCGAATGAAGGAGAACCATGCAAGACATGGACGGACACACCACATCGACGGACGAGATGCTGCAAGTCTTGCTTGAACGCACGGCTGTTATGCAGACGCAGATGGCTGTTATGCAAGCACAAATGCAGGCACAGCATGAGGCCACGCTGACTGCCCTGAAGTTGCTGCAGGAAGGACAGAAAGAGCTATGGGAGGCGCATAAGGCGTTGGCAAAGCAGGTGGAGACTCTGCGCGAAGGACAGGCTGAGCTGCGTGGTTCCGTACGCGTGGTGGAGGCGGAGATCAAAGCCCTCAACGAGAAGATGACGTATTACCCCTCCGAAGGAAAGGTCGAGTCCATCCGCGTGGAAATCTACAAGGCAATCGAAACCCAAACCTGGCGTATGCTTATCTGGATGACCGGCGTCAGCTCCGCAACCACTGCCGCCGCGTATTACATCGCTCGCAACGTCTACTAATTACAGCTGGTGGTCCAGCATGAAGCGCAGCGTCGCTTGCGTCGGCGTCAGGCGCACGGTGCGCACAGAGCCGCTGGCTTCAGCGTAGCTGTAATCTTCCGTGGCCTGCTGACGCAGCAGGTTGCTGGCCGACAGCCGCAGCTGCGTTCTGGCGTTCCATTTCCACGCCGCGTACAGATCCAGTTCCCGCTTCGGGCTGGTGCTGCTGAACGTGGTGACCGACTGCCGCGCGCGCTCGCTTGCCTGGTAATTCAGATTGCCACCCAGCGTCAATTGCGACCAGCGATAATCCAGTCCGATGTTGGCGGTGGCCGGCACCTGGGATTCCAGCCGGTTGTACGGCCCCGGCACATTGCTCACCTTCGACCAGTTGCGCGCCACATTGGCCCGCAGGTCCAGCACCTTGGTCAGCGGCAGCCTGGCCTCCAGCTCCACGCCATGCGAACTGGCCTTGCCGTCATTGAATGGCGCCGTCACCCAAACGCCATCGTCCTCAAACAGGCGGTATTGCGTCACATCGCGGATGCGGCGCGCGTAGACGCTGGCGCTGAGCAGCGCGCCGTCGCCAAGATAATGCTCATAGGCCGCGTCCAGCCCCCACGCCAGCTCCGGGCGCAGCTCCGGATTGCCTTGCTCGTCAGGATTGGTCGGATTGTTGTTGTTATCCTTGGTATAGCGGCGCGGCACCAGCCGCACCAGCAGCGGCGCCTTATAAGTGCGGCTCACGGCCACCCGCACCACGTCCTTGTTCGCCAGCTCATAGCGCGATTGCAGCGAAGGACTCCACACCGCCGAGCTGCTGTCCAGCTTGTCCGGCGCGTTGGCGGCGACCGCGCGGCTGACGGTATCAAGCCGCTCGTGCCGCAGGCCGAGGTACAGCGAATAACGCTTGGTGACCTGCCATTCGTCCTGCGCGAACAGCGCCACGCGATTCACCGTCGCCGAGTAGTCGGCGTTGTTGGCGCTGGTCTGCGCGCCTGTCGCGTCGAACAGTGTCTCGTTGCGGTCCTCGCGCCGCACGCCGTGACTGGCATCCCAGCCCAGCGCGATCGCGTGCTTTTCGCCGATCGGATGGCGGTAGGTGCCGGTGCTGGTGTAGGTATTCTCCACCGGGCCGGAGTCGACGTGGTGGCGGCCGAGCGGTGCGCCCTCCGCATCCATGCCGTGAAAGTCGAAGGTGCCGCTGCGGCGGTTGGTGCTGGCGCCGAGTTTCATTTCCAGCCTGGCGCCGTTATCCAGACGGTGCATCCAATTGACATCGCTGCGCAGCATGACGAAGTTGGCGACGAAGTTGGCCGAATTGCGTGGGTAGTCACTGTGTTCGCCGATGAGCGCCGTTTCATCGGCCACGTTCAGGTTGTCCATGCGGCGCAGGTAGACGAAGCCTTGCCAGCTCAGGGTGTCGCCGCCGTCGAGCTTCCAGTTCAGGCGCGGCGTCAGCGTCAGCGAATCGGTGCGGCCGGCTTCGATTTGCGGCGTGCGGCGCAGCAGCGTCATGCTGCCGTCGGGCGCGCGCTGTTCCTGCCAGTCGGTGAAGGGTTTGCGGCTTTGCTTGCGCGTCAGCGTCGCCGCCAGACTATATGAAAAGGCGCCATCCTGGTCCGACAGTTGCGCGCTGAGCGAAGGCGTGCTGGCGCCCCCTGGCGCGCGAGACTGGCGCTGACGGAGCGCTGACCGCGCGTCACGGCTTTCTTCAGGATGATGTTGATGGCACCGGCCACCGCCTGATTGCTTAGTTCCGCCGTGGCGCTGCGCAGGATTTCGATGCGCTCGATGGTTTCTGGCGCAATGGCGTCCAGCGAGAAGCCGGCGGCCACCGGCTCGCCGTTGAGCAGGATTTGCGTGTAGCCGTTGCCCAGGCCGCGCATCTGGATGCCGCCGCCCTGGCCGGGCGTGCCGCTGATGCTGACGCCGGGCAGGCGCTTGAGGACATCGGCCAGCGCCTGGTCGCCTTGCCGCACGATGTCGGCATGGTTGATGACGATGGCGGTGGTGGTTTCGCGCTGGCGCAGGTCGTCGCGTTTGGCGCTGATCTGGACCTGTTGCGGTTCCGGTGTCTCCGATGCGTAGGCGCAAGCGGTCACCGCCAGCAGCATGCTGCTGGTGATGCGTGGTAGTGGCATGGTTATCCCTTTGGGGTTAGTTGCTGGCGGCGGACCTTGAGGGCGCGCGGTGTGGCGTGGGCGTCCAGGTTGGCGAACATGGTGGCGGGGTCGATGTTGTTGCCGTTCTGGCGTACTTCGAGATGCAGGTGCGGGCCGGTGGCGAGGCCGGTTTCGCCGACGGCGCCGATGCGCTGGCCGGCTTGTACACGCTGGCCCGGCCGGACGTTGACGCTGTTTAAATGTGCGTACAGCGAGTGTTGGGCGCCGTGATCGATGATGACGGTAGTGCCGTACTTGCCGTTGTTTTCGGCGATTGGGCCGGCGGCGATGATGGTGCCGGCTGCGGTAGCGAAGACCGGTGTCCCTTTGGCCGCGCCGAAGTCAATGCCCTTGTGCGGCGTATGAGGCACGCTGCGCTGGATGCCAAAGAAGCTTGTGACGCGCACTTTCTCAAGCGGCGCCCGCCATACTTCGGCCGGTGCCGCCGGCGTCGTCCCCGCACCCGCAACCGCACCCGCAACAGCGCCTGCACCCGCAGCCGGTTCCGCAACCGCGCCTGCATCCGAAATCGGGCCTGCATCCGTAACTGCGCCTGCATCCGCGTCTGCTGCTGCCGGAGCCGCGTCAGACCGGGCCGGCTCGCTGAAGGCCAGTGCCGGCTGTAGCATGGCGCCGGCGGCCAGGACCGCGATCAGCGCTGCGCCGCTGGTCCAGGCTGCGGCTGCGCTGAGGGCTGGCAGACCGGCTTTCTGCATCTGCTGTATGCGGGCAGCGATGGCGGCGCCGTTGAAAGCAGCCCCGCCCATCGGCGTTGCCCACTGCTGCAACAGTGATGCGGCGTACTGCTTGCGCTGGTGTTGCGGGCGGCCGGCCAGTACGTGCTGGTCGCATTGCAGTTCCAGCGCCCATTCCATCTGCTTCGCCATCCAGCGCAGGGCGGGATTGAACCAGAAAACCGTCTGCAACATGGCGGCGATGGCCAGGCATAGGGGATCGCGGACGCGCCAGTGGTGTAGTTCGTGGGTGATGATCATGTGCTGTTGTTCTGTACTCAGCGCGTTCAGGTTGGCGGGGAGTAGCAGGGTAGGGCGCAGGACGCCGATCAGCATGGGGGAGATGGCGGCATCGGTGCGCATCACCGTCAGGCCGCCCTCGGCGATCTGTCGGCGTTGATCGGTCGTGAAGGCGCCGTTGACTTGCAGCGCGGCAGGCGACAGGCGATGCGCGGTCGCCATCAACGTGCGCCACATGCGTTTTGCGAGTAGCTGTTTGCGGACAGCCTGGGCCAGGCCGGCGGCGTAGACTAGCAGCCAAGCCGCAGCCATCCACGGCAGAACGCGGGCAACTAGCGTTGGCGGCGACGTCTGCGCAGCAGTCGTGGCAGGCCATGCCGTAGCAATTGCGGCAGGCGTCGTTGAAGCTCTCGCGCCAGGCGTCGTCGTTGCGGTCGCTGTCGTCGCTGGGTCCATCGCCGCCGCTGGTGCGATGGCAAGTACGGTTTCGGCGGCGGCTGGGGCGTGGGTGTCGCCTGGGGCCGGAACTGTGGCTGCTTGAATTGGGACCGCGACGGTCAACGGAGGCAGTGTGATTGGCGGCGCCGGATGCAGGCTGTGAGGCAGGAAGGGCAGCAGCGCGGCGGCGGCCACCACGCATTGTGCCGCCAGCCATACAGCGCGACGCGTCCGTAGCGCCGGCCATATCTGCGCGATGCCGCTCAGCAGCAGCCACGCCAGGAGGCCGGCCGTGGCGCAGCCAGCGCTGGCCAACAGCCATTTGACCGGAAGCAGATACAACGCCGCCATCACATCGGCCAGGGACCGCTCCCACGCACCGGCCGCCGCTATCATCGCCGCCCCCAACATCACTCTTCGTCCGCCGGCCAGTCGTTCAGCATCTGTTCCAGCTGCGTCAACTCCTGCTGGTCGACCAGCTTGCTTCCGGTGAACATCGCCACCGGCAGCGGCGCATCGATCTCCATCACGCGGCGGCCGAAATCGTGCGCGAAGGCGGCCAGCGTGCTGACTTTCTCCAGGCGTGCGCTGTAGACATTGATGCCATGCACCGCCTGTAAGCCGATCATCTGCTTCTCCAGCATGCGATCCAGCGTCTTGCGGGTCGACGAAAAAGACCAGCCCAGTTCATCGGCGGCGGCATCATGAATCTCGCGCGCACTGAGCGGCTGTTGCTTCCACAATACTTTCAGCAAAGTCAGCTCACTGACCGAAGGTATCAAACCCGACATGAAATACTCCTGTGCGACTAATGGGATGATTATGCGACACGTGTCGCAATCCGTCAATCCCGGGTCAGCCGACAAATATCAAATAAAGATATATCATTTTGTAACATTGCTTTAAATAAATTCCGAATATGTTACGATGGCTTTTTTGCTAATTAGCAAGAATGAACGGTCGTACGTATCAAGACCGAAGGTATCGCAGCACAGGTACGGCAATGTAATCGGCGGCGGGAACATGAGCGGCGCTATACAATGCCGGTGGCCGCAGCTATCCCAGCCGCAGCCGCCACTGCATTGGAATCGACTATGTACTACGGAGAGCGCTTCAACAGCATCACCCACACCGTGGGCGCCGCGCTGGCCGCCATCGGCGGCACGCTGCTGATCATCCAGGCCAGCCGTAGTGGCGACGCCTGGAAGGTGGTCAGTTGCAGCATCTACGCCGCCACCCTGCTGGCGCTGTACCTGACGTCCACGCTGTACCACAGCCTGCGCGGCCGCGCCAAGGACGTGCTGCGGCAGATGGACTACTGCGCGATCTACCTGCTGATCGCCGGCAGCTACACGCCGTTCACGCTGGTCAGCCTGCGCGGCGCGTGGGGTTGGACCTTGTTCGGCGTGGTGTGGGGACTGGCCGTCATTGGCATCGTGCAGGAACTGCTGTTCGCCAAGGGCGCGCGCGTGCTGTCGCTGCTGATCTACGTGGCGATGGGATGGGTTGGCGTGATTGGCGCCAGCCCGCTGATCGACGCACTGGGCTGGGATGGGTTTATGTGGCTGGCGATTGGTGGCCTGGTATATACCGTGGGTATTGCCTTCTTTGTCACCGATCACAAATGGCGCTATGGACATGGCGTCTGGCACTTATTTGTATTGGGCGGCAGCGCATGTCATTTCGGCGCGGTGCTGCTGTACGTGGCGTAAGGATGGAACACCCGTGGAAATCAACTCGGACGATTTAAAAACCTTCATCACCGTGATCGACAGCGGCACCCTGAGCGCCGCCTCGGTCCACCTCGGACAAACCACCTCCGGCGTCAGCCGCGCGCTGTCGCGGCTGGAGGACAAGCTGGCCACTTCGCTGCTGACGCGCACCACGCGCCGCATGGAGCTGACCGAGGAGGGCACGGTGTTCCTCGAAAAGGCCCGCGCCATTCTCGGCGCGATGGAGGAGGCGGAAGAAACCATCCGCATCCGCCGCCAGAAGCCGGCCGGCCGCCTGTGCGTGGACGCCGCCTCGCCGTTCATGCTGCACTGCGTGGTGCCGCACGTGGCCGAGTTCCGCGCCATGTATCCGGAAATCCGCCTGGAACTGAGCAGCAACGACCAGATCGCCGACCTGATCGAACACCGCACCGACATCGCCATCCGCATCGGCGCGCTGAACGACTCGACGCTGCACGCGCGCGCGCTCACTTCCAGCCCGCTGCACGTGCTGGCCAGCCCGGCGTATCTGGCCGCCCACGGCACGCCGCAAACGCCGGAAGACCTGGCGCGGCACTCGCTGCTGGGCTTTGCGCAATATGAGCTGGGCAACCAGTGGCCGCTGCGCCACGCCGCCGGCAATAGCCTGCCGGTGACGCCGGCCATCTCGGCCTCCAGCGGCGAGACGCTGCGCCAGCTGGCGCTGGCCGGCCAGGGCATCGTCTGCCTGGCGGATTTCATGACGCGCGCTGATGTGGAAGCCGGCCGTCTGGTCAAGGTGCTGGAAGACGACTACACCGGCTATCGCCAGCAGATCCACGCGGTCTACTACCGCAACACCCAGCTGGCGCAGCGGATCAGCTGTTTCCTTGAGTTCCTGCAGCAAAAACTCTGATCTGCCCAGTGTGCGGACCCGTACAGAGGTCCGCGCGCGCCGGTCATACACTGGCCTCGTATGCTTGCCACCGCATGGAGATCATCGTGAAGCAGATTACTCACCCTTCGAAGTATCTGGTACGTGCCTATCTGGAGCGCCGTTCGCACGAAGTGAAACCGCCGCCAACGCCCGACGAAATCCGTCGCCAGCTCGGCTGGGGCCTGATGGCTTTCGAGCAAAAAGTCGGCAACGGCCGCAATTAAGCGCAGCGACCGCACAAAACGCAGCTGGCCGATGCTTTCGCCGTTCACCGGCGCTTTTCTGCCATTCGCCGAATAGCGGTTTCCCCGCCATCGGTTCCCCGGTATTGTTATATCCATACCGACCTGGGGGACCAACATGAACGTAGAAACCGCTTATCGCTGGCGCAAGCAGCTAGTCTGGGGACTGGCGCTGATCGTCGCCGGCACCATCATCCTGCTGGCGCAGCTCGACCTGCTGGACATCGACCTGAACCCGGCGCATTTCTGGCGCTACTGGCCGTGGCTGGTGGTCATCAGCGGCGTCACCAAAATCATTCCACCGACTACCTCGCGCCACTTCGTCGATGGCTGGTGGGAGATTTTCTTCGCCGGCTGGTGGTACGTCTCCTTCAATCACATCTGGGGCCTGGGCTTCGGTGAAACCTGGCCGGCGCTGCTGGTCGCCTGGGGGCTGGGCATGATGCTGCGGCCCCTGCTGGACAACATCTTCCCGCCATCGGCCAAGGAGCAAGCATGAGAACCCGCCGCCGCGAGCGTAACCCGGCTACGCAAATGATCATCGGGCTGTTTGTCATCGGCCTCGGCATGCTGTTCCTGCTGGATAACCTGGGCTGGCTGGACCTCGACCTGCGCATCCACGTGGTGCCGACCGTGCTGATCGCCGTCGGCATCCTCAAGGTGATGCAGACGCGCACCCAGTCCGGCACCGTGGTGGGCGGCGCGCTGATCCTGGCCGGCGCGGTGATCATGCTGAAGTCGCTGGGCTTCCTGTACATCGACTGGCGCGTGCTGTGGCCGCTGTTCATCATTGCGGCCGGGGTAGCGGTGGTGGTCAAGTCCACCATCAACCGCAAGACGCTGGAGCAGGGCAGCGCGTCGCTGGACAAGGATGTCAGCGACAGCACCGTCAACATCACCGCCATCATGGGCGGCTACAAGAACCGCATCCTGTCGCAGGACTTCCGGGGCGGCGAGATCACCGCCATCATGGGCGGCAGCGACCTCGATCTGCGCCAGGCGTCAATCAACGGCGAGGCGGTGCTCAACCTGTTTGCCTTCTGTGGCGGCATCACCGTCAAGGTGCCGATCGACTGGACCGTGGTCATGGAAGGCACGCCGATCATGGGCGGCTTTGAAGAGAAGACGGTGCCGCCTGCCGCCGGCGGCGTGCACAAACGCCTGATCCTGCGCGGCTACGTCATCATGGGCGGCGTGGAAGTGCGCAACTGATGTTCGAGCTGTCGTCCACCCGGCGCGGTTTGGTCATCTACCTGCTGGTATGGCTGTTCCTCGGCGCCGCACTGGGGGGCGTGATCTGGCTGGCCAGCGAGACGCCGCTGGCCAACGCCATGCTGTTCTCGATTCCGGTGAATCTGGAATATGCGTTCGCCACCGGCTATTCGGCCTTCTACCTGTGCCGCGCCTATCCGCTGGGCAGCCGCAGGCCGGGGCAGATCGCCCTGGTGTTGACGGTGGCGGCGCTGGCGTCGGGCTTTTTGTGGCTCATCGTCGGCAACCTGTGGAACGCGCTATGCCTGCTGATCGGCACCGGGTGGGCCGGCATCCAGATCACGCCGCAGCTGTCGGTGCTGATCGTGGTGCTGGGCGTGCTGCTGTACGGCTTTGCGGCCGCGCTGCATTACCTGGTGATCGAGTTCGTGCGCGCCAAGAATGCCGAGCAGCGCGAGCTGCAATCGCTGCTGATGGCGCAGGAGGCCGAGCTGCGCATGCTGCGCACGCAGATCGATCCACATTTTTTGTTCAACAGCCTGAATTCCATCAGCGCGCTGACGTCGCAGGACCCGAAGGCGGCGCGGCGCATGACGCTGGAGCTGGCGAGCTTCTTTCGCCAGAGCCTTGGCATGGAGGCGCACAAGAAAGTCACGCTGGGCGAGGAGATGGTGCTGATCCGGCACTTCCTGGCGATCGAGCGGGTGCGCTTTGGCGAGCGCCTGAACGTGGAAGAAGACATCGGCGAGGGCGCGGCCGAATGCCTGGTGCCGCCGATGATCATTCAGCCACTGGTGGAAAACGCCGTCAAGCACGGCATCTGCAATATGCCGGAGGGCGGCACGGTGCGCATCCATGCGCGGCGCGCCGGCTCGATACTGCACATCGGCGTGAGCAATCCGGTGGATGAGGACCTTTCCTCGCTGCGCAGCGATGGTCACGGCATCGGCTTGACCAATGTGCGCCAGCGCCTATCGGGCGCCTACAAACACGAAGCCGGCATCCATTGGGGCCGGAAGGAAAACAGCTTTGGCGTGGACATCACAATGCCCGCGCAAACGAGCGAACAAGGGGAGTAGAGCAATGCGTATCATCATCGTGGACGATGAAATGCTGGCGCGCGGCGTGGTGCGCGAGTACCTGTCCGAGCATGCGGACGTGGAGATCGTGGCCGAATGCGCCAACGGCTTCGAGGCGGTGAAGGCGATTACCGAGCTGTCGCCCGATCTGGTGTTCCTCGATATCCAGATGCCCAAGCTCGACGGCTTTGAGGTGGCGGAGCTTGCGGGCAGCAAAACGCGTTACATCTTTGCCACCGCGTTCGACCAGTACGCAATCAAGGCGTTTGACTTCCACGCGCTGGATTACCTGCTCAAGCCCTTCAGCCAGCAACGCTTCGATCAGGCGCTGGCGCACGCGCGCGCCAACCTGGGCGCCGGCGGCGATGCGGTCGAGCAGCTGGTGCGCGAGGCGGCCAGCCGCAACAAGCCGGTCGGCCGCGTGCTGATACGCGACGGCGCCAGGGTTCACGTCATCAACGCCGAGAAGATCGAGCATATCGAAGCGCAGGACGATTATGTGCAGATCCGCTCGGAGGGCAAGTCCTACCTGAAGAACCAGCGCATGTCGGAGCTGGAAGAGCAACTGGACGGCGAGCAGTTCCTGCGCATCCATCGCTCGTACATTGTGAATATCGCCTTCGTGGACCGGATCGAGCAGGCCACCAAGGATAGCCATGTGGCTGTGCTGAAGGACGGCAGCCGCATTCCCATCAGCCGCAGCGGCTATCAGAAGATCCGCGCGGTCATTCAATAAGGAGCCGTATGCCCAAGATAGTCATCGAAGATGGTCCGGACCAGGCAGTTATGGGTGATGTCATCACCGGGCTGACGATGTATAACGCCTCCCATGCGAACGGCGAAACGCCGGACTACCTGGTGATCTCGGTGCGCGACGACGCCGGCACGGTGCAGGGAGGACTGGTTGGCGCGACGTATCTCGGCTGGCTGACGGTGCAGGCCTTGTGGGTGGCCGATGCGCTGCGCGGCACTGGCCATGGCAAGGCGATCCTGCAAGCCGCCGAAGAAGAAGCGGTGCGGCGCGGCTGCCCGCGCGTGTTCCTCGAAACCCTGAGCTTTCAGGCCTTGCCGTTCTATGAAAAACTCGGCTACACGATACACAGCAAGCTTGCCGATTTCCCACCCGGCGGCGCGCGCTACGCGCTAACGAAAGATCTGTGAGGACTAATTGTTGGCCCGGTGTCCGTAGCTCAGGGCGCGTGTGACTTGCCACACGCCGTCGCGCAAGCGCCAGATGAGGGTGAACTCGGCGATGCCTTCGCATGTGTTGCCGCCGACCTGGCAAAAGATGTGCGAGCCTGTGGCGATGGCGCCGAAGTCCTTCACCGGCGACACCTTCAAGCTCCCCGCAACCAGTTCTCGCCGATATTTGCCGCAGACGTGGGCCTTCGTCTGCGCGATCATCACATCACGCGTCCAGGTGACGCCGCCGTTGTCGTGATAGAACTCGATGTGGGAATCGAAGTAGCTTGCGTATTTGTCCAACTGCCCCGGCTTGTCGCAGTGATTGAACGCGTCGAACATCTCCGCGTCCAGCTTGGCCACGGTGGCGGTGAGGCCGGTGTTGTCGGCCGCGTGTGCGCCGCCCGCCAGTACGCATAGCAGCATAATCAGCTTCTTCATCATCGCCCCTGTGTGTCTGGAATAGCGTTGATGTTACACGCGGCATGACGCGGTGCAGCTTTTTTCCGACGAATCGCGCAAAGCGGGCGACGAACCGCGTTCAAGTCCGATTAATGGAAACCCCGCCATCCACCAGCAGCGCCGTGCCGGTGACAAAGCTGGACGCGCCGGACGCCAGATACAGCGCCGAGCGCGCGATTTCCTCCGGAGCCGCCAGCCGTTTCAGCGCGTGCAGACCTTCGACAAATTCGCGTGCGCCGGGCGCGCTGGTGGCGGCGCGTCCCATCGCCGTGTCGGTTCCGCCGGGCAGCAGGGCGTTGGCGCGAATGCCCTGCGCGCCATGCTCGGCCGCGATCACCTGCGTCAGGCCGATGATGCCGGCCTTGCTGGCCGCATACGCGCCCATGCCCGGCATGCCGGCCGTGTAGCCGACAAAAGTCGAAGTGAAGATAAGCGAACCGCCGCCGCGCGCCGTCATCGCAGGGATCTGGTATTTCGCGCCGAGGAAGGCGCTGGTCAGGTTGGTCGCCAGCGTCTCGTTCCACTCGTTCAGCGCCACCTCCGCCAGCGGCGCCGATGGGCCCATGGCGCCGGCATTGTTGAAGGCGATATCCAGCCCGCCGAAACGCTCCACCGCGATCTGCACCAGGCGTTGCGCCAGCTGCTCGTCCCGCACATCGCCCGCCACCGCGATGGCGACGCCGCCGCCGCTGCGAATCTGTCCGGCCAGCGCTTCCAGTTCCTGCTGTCGCCGCGCCGTCACTACCAATTTTGCACCGTGCCGCGCGAACAGCAGCGCCGTCTGATAGCCGATGCCGGAACTGGCGCCCGTCACGATCGCTACCTTGCCTGTCAGTTGCTGCATGTGATATCTCCCTGTCGTGGTTGTGATGCGCCCACGATAAGGGCTAGCGTTCGGTGGCGATATCCGTATCTTGCTGTTGAATCTCGACGCGCCACCAGGCCGGCATCAGCTGCTGAATTTCCGGACGGCCGAAGCGGTCGTCGATCAGGTACACGGTGCCGCGATCGGACGTGGTGCGGATCACGCGGCCCGCCGCCTGCACCACTTTCTGCATGCCGGGATAGGTGTAGGTGTAGTCGTAGCCGGCGCCGAAGATGGTTTCCATGCGCGCCCGTATCTGCTCGTTGACCGGATTGATTTGCGGGAGTCCCAGCGTGGCGACGAAGGCGCCGATCAGCCGCGCCCCCGGCAGGTCCACGCCCTCGCCGAACGAGCCGCCCAGCACCGCAAAGCCGATGCCCTCGCTGTCCAGCGTAAAGCGGTCGAGGAACCGCGCGCGCTCCGCCTCGTCCATGCGGCGCGACTGGCGCCACACCGGCACGTCCGGATACAGCTCGCTGAACTGGTTGGCCGCCTTCTCCATGTAATCGAAGCTGCTGAAGAAGGCCAGGTAGTTGCCGCGCTGCGTTGCGTACTGCCGTCCCATCAGCTCCGCGATGGGACGCAGCGATTGCTGGCGATGCGCGTAGCGCGTCGAAATATGCGACGCCACCTGCACCGACAACTGCTCCGCCACGAACGGCGATTCCACATCCACCCAGGCGGTGGTGTCCGGCATGCCCAGCATGTCGCCGAAGTAGTTCCATGGACTGAGCGTGGCCGAGAACAGCGCGGTCGTGTGCGTGCTTTCGAAGCGCGGCTTCATGTACGGCGCCGGCACGATGTTGCGGATGCAGAGCACCGAGTTGCTGTTGCTGGCGCGCGCGCCGGCCGCCTTCTCGATATCGAACAGCGCGTGGTCGCCAAAGGTTTCCGCCAGCCGCGCGAACATCAAGGCGTTGAAGTAAAAGCTTTGCAGGTCCGGCTCCACATAACCGGGATGGTCGGCCATGTAGTCGGAGATGGCGGTGGACGCGGTCTGCAAGGCGCCCATGAATTTTTCCGGCAGCGCGGCGTAGGACTGGTACTCGGACGACTGATCCTTTTCCAGCTGGTTCCATTGCTTGTGCACGCGGTCCAGCGGTTTTTTCAATTCGTCGGGGACGATCTTGCGCAGCAGGCGCAGGCTGTCGTGCTCCATGTCGGCCGAATACATTTTGCGCGCGCGGGACACCATGTTGTGCGCCTCGTCCACCAGCACATTGACCTTCCAGTCATTGAGCTGGGTGAGGCTGTACAGCATGGCGCTGCTGTCGAAGTAGTAGTTGTAATCGCCGATGACGATGTCGCACCAGCGTGCCATCTCGCTGCTCAGGTAATACGGGCAGACGTTGTGGGCCAGCGCGATGGCGCGCAGCGTGTCGCGGTCCAGCGACGGCGGCGCGCCGCCAGCGCCATCCAACGGCGACATGATGGCCAGCGCCGAGTCGCGCGCCGCCGGCAGGCGATCGTAGAAGCCCCTGGCCAGCGGGCAGGAATCGCCGTGGCAGGCCTTGTCCGGATTGACGCAGGCGGTGGTCTTGGCCGCCAGCTCCAGCGTGCGCAAAGGCAGCAGCGGCGCGCCTTCGCGGACGATGTCCACCGCGTCCAGCGCCATCTGCCGGCCGGAGGTTTTTGCGGCCAGGAAGAAGATCTTGTCGACGCCATGTTCGGCGCTGGCCTTCAGCATCGGAAACAGGCTGCCGACGGTTTTGCCGATGCCGGTCGGCGCCTGCGCCAGCAGGCACACCTGGCGGTTGCTGGCGCGGTACATGGCTTCCGCCAACTGGCGCTGGCCGGGACGAAAATCGCCATACGGGAAGCGCATCGCCTTCAGTTGCAGGTCGCGTTGCGCGCGGTGCGCCATCTCCTGCTGCGCCCATTGCAGGAACAAGCCGCATTGCTGCTCGAAGTAGGCTTGCAGGCCAGCCGCCGTGTGGTCTTCATGCAGCACGGTTTCCTTTTGGCTGCCGATGTCGAAGTAGACCAGCGCCAGGCGGATTTTTTCCAGCCCCTGATCCTTGCACAGCAGGTGGCCGTAGATTTTGACCTGCGCCCAGTGCAACGCGCGCTGGTTGTCCGGCATCTTCTTCAAGTCGCCGCGATAGGTCTTGATTTCTTCGAGACGGTTGGCGCGGATGTCGTAGCCGTCGGCGCGGCCGCGCACGTGCAGCGGGCCGAAATCGCCGGACAGCGAAATCTCGGTCTGGTAGTCGTCATCGCGGCGCGACGTAACGACCCCATGGCCGGCGATGCCTTCCTGCGCGGTAGGCGAGGGCGTGAAGCGCAGGTCGAGGTCGCCGGTCTTGGCGGTGAACTCGCACAGCGCGCGCACGGCGACGGTGTAGCGGGCCGGCTGCGTCATGCCGCCCATTGCAGATAGCAGACCGAGACCGGCATCTCGTGCGCCGCGCAGTATTCGATCCAGCGCAGCTGGTTGTCCTGCAGGCGGTCGCCCGGGCCCTTCACCTCGATCATGTTGTAGCGGCGCTCGGCGGGCCAGAACTGGATCAGGTCCGGGAAGCCGCTGCGGTTGGATTTGATGTCCAGCAGGATGCGCTCGAAGGCGCGCCTCAGGTGCAGCGGCGGAATGCAGTCCAGCGCCAGGTCGAGCAGGTCCGCGTCTATCGCTTCCCAATACAGGAACGGCGACTGGATGCCGTATTTGGCGGCGTAATTGGCGCGGATGGTGGCGCGATACTGCTCGCCGTCCAGCTGCGACAGCGCGCTGCTGAATTGCAGCGCGCGGCGGCGCTGGAAGTCGGCGCTGTGCAGATCGGCCGGGCCGCGATGGTAGGGATGGAAGAACGCGCCCGGTATCGGTGAAAACACCGCATCCCAGCACAGCAGGCCGAACAGCGAATTCATCAGCGAATTCTCGACATAGTAGACCGGCGCGTCCGCGCGGCTCAGGTGGTCGCGCACAACGAATTCGACGTAGCTGGCTTGCTCCGGCGGCGGCAGGCTGAGGTCGATACGGTCGGCCTGCGCCAGCGTCACCGGCGGCGGCTTGGCGTGGCCCAGCTTGCGCGCCAGTGCGCGGCGCCATGCGCAGCAACTGCTGGCGCTCGGCCTCGCTCTCCGGCGCCAGCAGCGCGAGTTGCAGCAGCTCGAACGCTTCGCGCGGCTGTTCGTTCTTCTCCAGCACGCGGATGGCGCGCGCACGGGCGCCGGGATAATCGCAATCGGCATACAGCGCATGCGCGGCCGTCCAGTCGCGCAGTTTCTCGACGTGCTGGGCGATGGCGAACACCAGCTTGCTGCGGCGGCTGCGCAGCCATTCATTGTCTTCCGGGCACGGCGGCAGGTCGGCGATGACGGCCGCCGCCGCCTCGCCCTCGGCGAAGCGCTCGTGGCAGCGGTGGATGGCGAGGAAGTCGTCGATGTCGCGCCGGCTGCGGAAGCCGCGCGCGGCCGGCGAGAACTCCACCTTTTCGTACTGGTAGATGCCAAGGTCGGATAGCACGAACTCGGTCCAGTCCTGATGGTAGTTGCCGAAGAAGATCAGACGCAGGCGGTCGCACAGTTCCTGCGTCAGGTTGCGATAGACGTGGTCGCCGGAATTGGCGTACCAGGCCGAAAAGCGGTGGCCGGCGTCGTATTGCTCGCGCAGCGCCTCCAGCTGATCGGCCTTGCGCAAATGCTTGACGTGCGCGCCGAGCTGGAACACTTTGACGATTTCCGGCTTTTGCAGCAGCTCGAACAGTTCATCGAGGCACAGCTGCGGATCTTCCTCGATCAGCCCCAGTTCGGCCAGCGGCCGGGCCGCCTCGTGCGTGCTGCCGATTTCCGCGTAGACCAGCTTGCTGGCACGGAAAATCGTGCCCTTGCGCATGACCATGCGCACGAACAGCGCGCGCGATGCTTGCGGCAGGGCGGGGAAGCGGCTCAGGAAATCGCGCTCGTCGGCGTTGAGCAGATCGTCGTAGCGTTCGCCGATCCACGTCAGTACCTGGTGAAAATTCTCCAGGTAGTAAAACGGATTGTCGAGAACTTTGATCATTGCAGCGGGACGAACGGGACATTAACTGTATTTATGTACAGTGTATCGCGTTACGCCCCGCTTGCACAGTTATTTCTTGGCGCCCTGGCTGACCAGGGCGTTGGCCTTGGCGATTTCCGCTTCCACCGCTTGCACCGCCTGCTGGGTGGCCTTGGTCACCTGCTCATAGCCGGCGAAGGCGTTGTCGATCGCGGTCTTGACGATCTGCACCGCGTTTTCCGAGCCCGGCCGCACGTTTTTGGTGACATCATGGATCAGCGCGCTCAGATTGTTGCGGGCCTCGGCCACGTGGGCGTCGGCGGCGCGGGTGAATTCCGCGCGGATCTCGGCGATGATGTCGCCCAGTTGCTGGTTGTAGCTGGCGGCGCTGGCCACGCCTGGCTGGAGCTGCTCGGCGGCCAGCTGGATGGCGGCCCGGGCGTCGTTGGCCTGGCTGATTTCCTTGCCGGCGGCCAGGCCGTCTTGCAGCTTGGATCTGGCGGTGGCCAGGTTGAGGGCGATCACTTGCTCGACGCCCTGCACGGTCTTGCTGGTCAGGGTGTTGAACGTTTCAAGCTGGAATTCAAACAGCGCTTTGGTGGCATTGGCAAATTGCTCTGGATTCGTGAACATACAGTCTCCTCAAGAAAAGGTTGATGCAGCTGGCAGCGACTCCGGTTCCCCCGTGTTCTTATAATTTAATTATCGTACAACAATTGGCTTTTCACAACGCGCATCCTTGAACGGGCCATAGGCTTTTTCCCAGCCCGGCCCCAGCGGCGTCTGCGAGCAGAACAGCGAGCCGTCGATTTTACTGCGCCATTTCCACCACGGCGCCGGCGCCGCGTCCAGGCTGGCGCAGCCCAGGATCAATGCCAGCGCCAGCGCGCGTTTTGCGCTTCGGGTTACGTTCCTCATACTCCATACCTTAAACCAGTTGCGCGGCGCACACGCGGTTGCGGCCGCCGTTTTTCGCAGCGTACAGCAAATCGTCGGCGGCGGCGATCATATTGACGTGGGCCGCGTGCGCGGCGCTGGCGAAATCGACGCTGGCCACGCCGAAACTGGCGCTCACCGCAATGCGCTCGCGCTCGTGCTGCACCGGCGTCTCGGCCAGCGCCTGGCGCAGCCGTTCGGCCAGCAGCGTGCCGCCGGCCAGGTCGGTTTCCGGCAGGATCAGCAGGAATTCCTCGCCGCCGTAGCGCACCACGCTGTCGACATTGTCGCGCGTCATCGACTGCAGCAGCGCGGCGAAGTGCTGCAACACGCTGTCGCCGCCGTAGTGGCCATAGCTGTCGTTGACGGCCTTGAAGTGGTCGAGGTCGCACATGATGACCGACAGGCTCAGGCGGTAGCGCTGGGCGCGTGAAATCTCCGTTTCCAGTATCTGCTGGTGCAGGTGGCGGCGGTTGTAGCAGCCGGTCAGCGGGTCGCGCACCGCCAGGTTTTTCAGCACCATCTGTGCGCTGTATTCCTCGCGCCACAGGATTTGATAGCGCCGCGCCGCCACGTAGCCGAACAGATTGGTCAGCGCCAGCAGCGCCGCCATCGTGCCCAGTTCGATGCCGTCGACCCCGCCCAACCACCACGCCAGCCAGATGAAAATGACGGTTGCCACCGCCGCGATGAGCGCCGCGTACACCAGCCGGTTGGGAATGTAGATGTAGAGCACGATGACGACGATGGCCATCGAGATCGCATGCAGCGAGAACTCACTCGGCCGCAGCGCGGCGATCAGCAGGAAGCCGGCGGTGCCGGCGATTTCGACGATGTTGGCGGCCAGCCGCGTGACCGGGATCGAGTCCGGCTGGCGCCGCAGCAGCACCAGGCAGCCAACTACGGTAGCCGCCACGGCCACGCGCGCGCCCATCAGCAAGCAGGTCGTCAGTTCATAACCAACCCACACCAGGTCGGTGAAGGCGAAGCCCAGGTAGAACAGCGCGCAAAACAAAAGGTGACGCGCAACTGCTCGCGCGTCATGCGCAGCTGGTGCTGGAGGAAATCGTTTTCCGTCGGGCCATCGCGGAATTCGCACAACAGCGGCGCGACTTGGATTGTCCTGGACGAAACCGGATGGGGTAGCATGGCCGCGTGTCTCCGCTGTAGGCCGGCTGCTTGCCGGTCTGATACGCTGCATTATACGTCTGCAACAATTGTGGCGGGAAAACTTCGCGCATGCTAGCGTCTAGCGTGGCGCGGTTTTCGGCAGCCGCAGCATGAAACTGGCGCCCCTGCCGGGCGTGCTGGCGGCGTCGATACGGCCGCCCAGCACGCCGGTGACGATGTTGTGTGTTATATACAAACCGAGTCCGGAGCCGCCCGAACCCATGCGCGTGGTGAAGAACGGATCGTAAATTCTTGGCAAGTTTTCCTCTGGAATGCCGACGCCGGTGTCGCTCAGCGTGATGGCCACTTCGCCGTTGCCGCTGTCATGCGCCGACAGCGTGATGCTGCCGTGGTTGCGGCTGCGGCTGTCGAAGCCGTGCACCAGGCTGTTCTCGATCAGGTGGTGCAGCGCCTGCGTCAGCGGGCCCGGATAGCTGTCCATCTCCAGCCAGTGCTCGACGTCCTCGATCAGTTCCAGCTCGCGCCCGCGCACCTCGGCCTGGACCGACTGCATCAGCTGCGCCACCACGTCGCCCAGCATGAAGCGGCTGCGCTGGCTGCCGCCGCCGTCGACGGCGATGCGCTTGAAACTGTCGACCAGCGCGGCTGCGCGGTTCAGGTTGCGCAGCACCACCTCGTCCGCGCTGGCGGCCTGGGCCAGGTAGGCTTCCAGCACCGACTTGCGCAGGCCGCTTTCCAGATCGTGGCGCAGCGCGGCGGTGCGCTCGCTCATGCTGCTGGCCATGGTCAGGGCGTTGCCGATCGGCGTGTTGAGTTCGTGCGCGACGCCGGCCACCAGCGCCCCCAGCGCGGCCAGCTTGTCGCGCCGCACCAGTTCCTCCTGCGTCATGCTGAGGTTGTCCAGCGCGGTGCTGAGTTCTTCGTTGATGTGCTCGGCTTCCTCCTTGGCCTGGCGCAGCTCGGCGGTGCGGGCCGCCACCAGGTCTTCCAGATGCTCGCGGTGGCGCTGCAATTCCTCCTCGCGCCGCGTGCGGCCGATGGCGATGCCGGCCGGTGGGTGGCGGTCTGGATCAGGCGGCGGTCCTCGTCGTTGGGTTCGCGCACCTCGGGGTAGTACATGGCGAACGAGCCGAGCACCGTGTCCTTGTCGAGCAGGATGGGCATCGACCAGCAGGCGCGCAGGCCATAGTGGACGGCGACGTTGCGGTAGGGCGCCCACAGCGGATCGTTGAGGATGTCGCTGACGATCACCGTCTCCTTGCGGAACATCGCGGTGCCGCAGGAGCCCGCCGCCGGGCCGATCGGCAGGCCGTTGAGCGCAGCCAGGTAGTCGCGCGGCATGCTCGGCCCGGCGCCGGTGTGGACCGTCACGGCATCATCGTTGAGCAGCATGACGGTGCACAGGCCGCCGTCCAGCTGCGCTTCGATCATGCGCACCAGCTTGTCCAGCGTTTCCGGCAGCGCGGCGCCGCGCGCGATCATTTCCAGCAAGGCGTTCTTGCCGTCGCGCAGGGCGGTGGCCAGCTTGCGCGGCGTGATGTCGACGATGCGCACGTGCATCAGCCGGTGCTCGGCGGTGGTCAGCGGCACCATGCGCACTTCGCAGGCGATTGGCCGGCCCGAGCTGTGCCGCATCTGCAGCTCGAACATTTGCGCGGCGCCGGCCATCACGCGCTCGACGTCGGCGCCGACGACGTGGTCGGTCGGCTCGCCGTTCGGCTGAACTGGCGGGCAGAGCGATAGCAAATCGGTTTGCACCAGCTCGGTTTCGGTCATGCCGAACAGCTGGCGGGTGCGCAGGTTGACGTCGAGGATGCGATGGCTGCCGCGCTGCATCAGCAGGATGGCGTCCGGCGAGCCTGCCAGCATGGTGTGGTAGTTGACTTCCAGCGTGGCCATGGTCGGCATGCCGGCCAGCACCGGCGCCGGCGCGATCACGTGCAGGTGCAGCAGGATTTTTCCGCCAGGTCTTCGGCGTTGAAGGCCATCGGCAGGTAGGCGGCGGCGCCGGCTTCCTGGGCGCGGATGCGTTCCTCATCGCTGGTATGACTGGATAGCAAAAAGACCGGCAATGGCCGTGCGCTGGCCTGTTGCAGGCGAGGGCACAGTTCCAGGCTGGCGCTGCCGGCCAGCGCCACGTCCAGCAGAGCCAGCGCGATATTCCCGCCGCGCACGGCGGCCAGCGCCTCGTCGCCGCGGCCGACGGTCTGCACCTCGAAGCGGTGGCGCGCCAGCATGCGGCGCAGCGCGGCAGCATCGTAGGCCATGCTGGCGGCAATCAGGATGGTGTGCGGCTGATCGGATGAGAACGGCGGCATCATGGTGGCAACGACAGCTCCGCAGTGCGGCTTGGGGACGAGTGTATTACAAGATGGTCGCGCGCGGAGGGCTTATGCCGCTTTCAGTGCGGCAGCGTCCTGAGCCTGCTGAATCAGGGGAAAGTTGTCCTCGATCCAGTCGACCAGCACTTCCAGCCGCGCGGCGGCTTCCCGGCCCAGCGGCGTCAGGCTGTATTCCACGTGCGGCGGCACCACCTGATGGGCGACCCGCAGCACCAGGCCGTCATAGGCGAGGGCGTCCAGCGTCTGCGCCAGCATTTTTTCGCTGACGCCGCCGATCGCGCGGCGCAGTTCGCTGAAGCGGTGGGTGCGTTCGAGCAGCATCACCAGCACCAGCACGCCCCAGCGGCTGGTGATGTGGCCGAGCACGGCGCGTGACGGGCAGTCGGCGGCCATGACCTCGCCGCGCCGCTCCTGATGCTGGCGCTCGATGGACTTGCGCAGGGATTTACTGGACATGGGATCTCCGGGGTACTTACTAAAATGTGCGTACTTACAATTCGTAAGTATAGAGGATATCATCGATTCATCCACTTTTTAAGGAGAAACCATGATTATCGTTACCGCCGCCACCGGCCAGCTGGGCCGCCTCGTGATTGCCGAATTGCTCAAGCGCGTGCCCGCCGAACAGATCGTCGCCGCCGTGCGCGACCCCGGCAAGGCGGCTGACCTGGCCGACCAGGGTGTGCTGGTTCGCCACGCCGACTACAACGACCGGGCCTCGCTGGACGCCGCCTTTGAGGGCGCCACCAAGGTGCTGCTGATTTCGTCGAACGACCTGGGCAACCGCGTGCCGCAGCACCGCAACGTCATCGACGCCGCCGCCCGCGCCAAGGTGGCCCTGCTGGCCTATACTAGCGTGCTGCGCGCCGACACCTCGACACTGGCGCTGGCGCCCGAGCACCGCGCCACCGAACAGGCGATCCGCGCCGCCGGGCTTCCATACACGCTGCTGCGCAACGGCTGGTATGTGGAGAATTACACCGGCGCGCTGGGCGGCGCGTTGTCGCACGGCGCCTTGGTGGGCAGCGCGGGCGAAGGTCGCATCGCCGCCGCGGCGCGCGCGGACTATGCGGAAGCGGCGGCGGTGGTGTTGACCAGTGCCGGCGCGGTCGAGCAAGTGTACGAGTTGGCGGGCGACACGGCCTTTACGCTGGCCGAATTGGCGGCGCAAGTGTCGCGCCAGGCCGGCAAGACCATTCCGTACAACGATCTGCCGCAGCAGGATTACCAGTGCCTTGCTGCTGCAACTGGGCCTGCCGGCGCCGCTGGCCGGGCTGCTGGCAGACTCCGACGCACAGGCCGCGAAGGGCGCGCTGTTCGATGAAGGCAAAGCCCTGAGCAGGCTGATCGGCCGTCCGACCGTCTCGCTGGCGGCCGCCGTCCAGGCCGCGCTGTAAAACAAAAAAGCCGACTGGACATGAGTGCTTGTGCACTCGGCCAGACGGCTTTTTGCGGAATTCTTGGTGCCCACGGAGGGACTCGAACCCCCACACCTTGCGGCACATGGACCTGAACCATGCGCGTCTACCAATTCCGCCACGTGGGCATTTGTAACTTCAATCATCAGCGCATGGTGCCCACGAAGGGACTCGAACCCCTACACCTTGCGGCACATGGACCTGAACCATGCGCGTCTACCAATTCCGCCACGTGGGCGCTGATGTCTTGCTGTTACTTTCTGCTGCGTGTTCTGCAACAGAAGGCATGCATCTTAAGGGGCGAAACGGCGGTCGTCAATAGCATTTTGCTGCTTTTGTGAAATTATTTAATTCGACGACATCGGCATCGGGCTGGAAATGAAAAAGCCGCCTGGCATGAGCGCGATCCTGATCGCGTTCAGCCAGACGGCTTTTTTGCGGAATTTTTGGTGCCCACGGAGGGACTCGAACCCCCACACCTTGCGGCACATGGACCTGAACCATGCGCGTCTACCAATTCCGCCACGTGGGCATTTTACTGCTTGCTCTGTCGCCTTGTTCGCGTCAGAGGCCAGCATATTACGGCAACAACTTGTTTTTCGCAAGTGTTTTCGCACTTGCGTGTTGCGATGCGCTTTCGTAAGCTTGATTCCTGTCATTTCAACAATGCCGGAGTCAGCTTATGGATAGTTTCATGCCGCATGGGCACTGCTTCCTGTGGATACCGTCGATATTGTGGACCAGCGTCATCTCCGACGCGCTGATCGCGCTGGCCTACCTGACGATTCCGATCTCGCTGGTGTACTTCATCCGCAAGCGGCGCGACATGCCGTTCGACTGGATGTTCATCGCCTTCGGCGTGTTCATCCCGGCCTGCGGCGCCACCCACATCGCCGACATCTGGGTAGTGTGGAATCCGGACTACGTGATGTCGGCCACGCTGAAAGCGATCACCGCCGCCGCTTCGGTGGTGACGGCCATCGCCATGGTGCGCCTGATCCCGATCGCGCTGCGCATCCCCAGCCCGGCGCAGCTGGCGGCGGTCAACGCTGAACTGCAGCGGGCCAACGACGACCTGCGTGCCGCCATGGAGCGCGCCGAAGTGGCCAACCACGCCAAGAGCGCCTTTCTGGCCTCGATGAGCCACGAACTGCGCACGCCGCTCAACGCCATCCTCGGCTACACGCAAATTCTCAAGCGCGACAAAAGCCTGAATGCGACGCAGCAGTCCGGCATCAGCACCATTCAGCAGGGCGGCCAGCACCTGCTGGCGCTGATCAACGACGTGCTCGACCTGTCGCGCGTGGACGCGGGCAAGATGGAGTTCCATCCGAAACCGGTGCGGCTCAACGATTTGCTGTCGGTGGTGGCCGACATCATGCGCGTGCGCGCCGAGCAAAAGCATTTGTGCTTCGAGCTGGAGTTGCATGACGGCTTGCCGGCCGCCGTCAGCGTCGATGAAACGCGGCTGCGGCAGGTGCTGCTTAACCTGCTGGGCAATGCGGTCAAGTTCACCGACCGCGGCGCCGTGCGCCTGCGCGTATCGCCGCTGCCGCCGGCCGTTTCGGAAGAGGGCGTGGCGCCGCTGCGCTTCGAGGTCATAGACGAAGGCATCGGCATCGCCGCCGACCAGCAGGAGGCCATTTTCCGCCCGTTCGAGCAGGTGGGCGACGCTTCGCGCCGCGCTGGCGGAACCGGCCTCGGCCTGGCGATCAGCCGTCAGCTGGTGCGGCTGATGGGCGGCACGCTGCGCGTCGACAGCGTGCCGGGCAAGGGCAGCCATTTCTGGTTCGAGGTGCCGCTGAAAGTGGTTGAGGCGCCGGGCGCGCCGGCCACCGGCGAGCGCCTCGCCGGCGGCTATGCCGGTCCGCGCAAAACCATCCTGGTGGTGGATGATGTGGCCACCAACCGCGCCTTGCTGCGCGACCTGTTGGGCTCGCTAGGCTTCCGCACGCTGGAGGCGGAAAACGGCACGGCGGCGCTGATGCAGTCGCAGGCGGCGCGGCCGGACATGGTGCTGCTCGATATGGTCATGCCGGGCATGGACGGCATCGAAACCACGCGCCGCCTGCGTGCCGACCAGCGCACCTCCGAAACGCCGGTGCTCATTATCTCCGCCAGTTCCACGCCGGAAGAGGAAGAGCGTTCGCTGGAGGTGGGCGCCAATGCCTTCCTCGCCAAGCCGGTCAACGAGCACGACCTGCTGCGCGAGATCGGCGCGCATCTGAAGCTGGAGTGGACCGAGTAGAATCACGGCTCTGCAATCAAGGGAGCAAGACGTTGAAAATTCTGTATGCACTTGCGGCGGGCCTGTGGATGCAGGCCGTCAGTGCCGCCGATGTGTGCGATGGTGTCGCTGCCGCCGTGGCGAAAAGCGCGGACGTCGGCGCGCCGGCGGTTTCCGCCGCCTGCAAGCCATGGCCGCATGACCCCAGGCTGCTGCTGTCGGCCTACGCCTTTGGCAACGACGAGGATGATAAGACACTGGTGGTGGCGCTGGTCGATGCCGCCACGCGGCGCGTGGTCAGCAGCTACCAGGCCGTGGCGGCGGAAGACGCTTCCGTGCATTTCGGCGGCAACAGCTTGCGCATCGATGCCGCGCCTTACCAATTGGCGCCCGGCGTGCGCGCCTTTGGCATTCGCTTTGCCAGCGACGCGCGCGGCGCCAGCTGTCCGGATGGTATCTGGACCGACGAGCTGACCTTGTTCGTTGCGGATGGCAAGGCGTTGCGACCAGTGCTGCGTGGCGTGCCGATGACCCGTTCGGAGGCGCGCAAGGGCATGTTTTGCAGCGGCGCCGGCGAGTTGGTCTTCGACGAGGCCAGGCTGACGGTGGGTGTGGCGCCGAGCACCTCGCACGGCTACGCCGACCTGGTGCTGAGCGCGCGCATCACGCGGCAGGGCGGCGACAGGCAGGGGCGTGTGACAACCGAGCGTCAGACGCTGCGCTACGATGGCCAGGCGTACCGGGCGACGGCGCAGCCGTGGTGGCTGTCGTTTTTCCCGTTGGGCGAGTAGAAATGAAAAAGCCGCCTGGACATGAGCGCGATCCTGATCGCGTTCAGCCAGACGGCTTTTTTGCGGAATTCTGTGGTGCCCACGGAGGGACTCGAACCCCCACACCTTGCGGCACATGGACCTGAACCATGCGCGTCTACCAATTCCGCCACGTGGGCACTGATGCTTCTCAACAACTCTGCTATTATATCGACCGGGAGAGTTTTGCGCCAGATGAACTTTGACATTCCTTACTGCACATCAACCCTGTCTTGCAGATCCCGCCGCTTGCGCTGCGGGAGACCGAGATTATAGAGCAATCCACGGCGAAGTCAAATGCCTCCCGAAAATATTTTTGCGCGCCCGGCACGGGCGTGAATTAGTCAAGCACGGCGATTCCAAGTACACTACGCCTGTCGCGCATGCCTTATATATGCCAACCCTGTAAAAAATTAGAAAACTTTTGAGCCAACCTACACACACCATTCCCAGCCGGGAGGAAATTCTCGGCATCTTCCGCAGCGCCAAAGGTCCGCTGGACCTGCGCGCCCTGTCGAAATCGCTGAAAGTCGCCACCGACGCCCAAGCTGTTCTGTCGCGCCGCCTGAACGCGATGCAGCGTGACGGCCAGATCCTGATCGACGACAACGGCCAGTATTCGCTGGCCACGCAGACCGGCTTCATCGCCGGGCGCGTCAGCAGCCACCGCGACGGCTTCGGCTTCGTCATCCCGGATGAGCCGGGCGAAGACCTGTTCCTGCCCGAAAAGGAAATGCAGAAAGTGCTGCATGGCGACCGCGTGCTGGCCAAGATCGTCGGCGTCGACCGCCGCGGTCGTTCGGAAGGCACCATCGTCGAAGTCACGCAGCGCGCCAACACCCACATCATCGGCCGCCTGCTGAACGAAAACGGCGCCTGGATCGTGTCGCCGGAAGACCAGCGCATTTCGCAGGACGTGCTGGTGGAAGGGGCGATCGGCAAGGCCAAGGCCGGGCAGGTGGTCAGCGTCGAGCTGACCGAGCAGCCGATGCGCTTCAAGCAGCCGGTCGGCAAGATCGTCGAAGTGCTCGGTTCGCTGGACGATCCGGGCATGGAAATCGAAATCGCCGTGCGCAAGTTCGGCGTGCCGCACATCTTCTCGGACGCCGCGCTGAAACAGGCCAACAAGCTGCCGGACCACGTGCGCGAGTCCGACTGGGGCGACCGCGTCGATTTGCGCGACATTCCGCTGGTCACCATCGACGGTGAAGATGCGCGCGACTTCGACGACGCGGTCTACTGCGAGGCGATCAAGATCGGCCGCAGCAAGGGCTACCGCCTGATCGTCGCCATCGCCGACGTCAGCGCCTACGTCAAGCCGAACGACGCGCTCGATACCGACGCGCTGGAACGCAGCACCTCGGTCTATTTCCCGCGCCGCGTGATCCCGATGCTGCCGGAAAAACTGTCCAACGGCCTGTGCTCGCTGAACCCGGCGGTCGACCGCCTGACCCTGGTGTGCGACGCCGTCATCACCGCCAAGGGCGAGATCAAGGCTTACCAGTTCTATCCGGCCGTGATCCACTCGGCCGCGCGCCTGACCTACACCGAAGTGGCCGACATCCTCGGCAACACCAAGGGCCCGGAGGCCAAGCGCCGTGCCGGCCTGGTGCCGCACCTGACCGATCTGTACGACGTGTTCCAGGCGCTGCTCAAAGCGCGCGCCGAACGCGGCGCCATCGATTTCGAAACCACCGAAACCTATATCGTCTGCAACCCGAACGGCAAGATCGAAAAGATCATCCCGCGCACCCGCAACGACGCCCACCGCCTGATCGAGGAATGCATGCTGACCGCCAACGTGTGCGCGGCCGATCTGCTGATCCGTCACAAGCACCCGGGCACCTACCGCATCCACGCCACGCCGACCGCTGAAAAGCTGAAGCAGGTGCGCACCTTCCTCAAGCAGGTCAACCTGCACCTGGGCGGCGGCGACAAGCCGGCGGCAGCCGACTACGCCGCGCTGATGCGCGAGATCAAGGAGCGCCCGGACGCGTCGCTGCTGCAAACCATGCTGCTGCGCTCGATGCAGCAGGCGGTCTACTCGCCGGATAATATCGGCCACTTCGGCCTGGCGTATGAGGCCTATGCCCACTTCACCAGTCCGATCCGCCGCTATCCGGACCTGCTGACGCACCGCGCCATCAAGGCCATCCTGCTGGGCAAGAAGTACGAGCCGAAGATCGCCAGCACCAGCGTGCTCAACACCAACGTCTCGAACGCCACCCGCAAGCAGCAGGCCAAGGACAAGGCCGAAGGCAAGGAGAAAAAGCCGCCGACCTGACCGTGTGGGACGCGCTGGGCGTGCACTGCTCGGCCAACGAGCGCCGCGCCGACGAAGCCTCGCGCGACGTCGAGAACTGGCTCAAGTGCTACTACATGCAGGACAAGCTGGGCGAGGAATACACCGGCATCATCACCGGCGTCGCCACGTTCGGCATCTTCGTGCAGCTGGACCAGCTGTTCGTCGAGGGCATGGTGCACATCACCGACCTCGGCCAGGACTACTTCCAGTACGACGACGCCCGCCACGAACTGAAGGGCGAGCGTTCCGGCAAGACCTTCCAGCTGACCGACCGTGTCAGCGTGCAGGTGGTGCGGGTGGACCTGGAGTCGCGCAAGATCGACCTGCGCCTGGCCGGCGCCGACGCCGTGCCGCCGCGCGAAGGCCGCGCCGACGCGCCGTCGAAGGACCGCAAGACCAACATCAAGCCTGGCCCGGCGACCCCGGCCGCCAAGCCAGCCCGCAAGCCGGCGGCGAAATCCGCCGCCAAGCCGGCCGCCAAGGCCAAGGCCGCACCCGCGGCCAAACCCAGAGCAGCCAAAGCTGCCCCTAAAAGTAAGAAGAAGCGATAAATGAGCAAGAACAAAATGATTTTCGGTTTCCACGCGGTGACCTCGCGCCTGCGTCACGAGGCCGCCACGGTGGAAGAAATTTTCGTCGACGCCACGCGTGACGACCGCCGCATGAAGGACTTGATCGCCAATGCCAAGGCGGCCGGCGTGCGCGTGATGCCGGTCGATTCGGCGCGCCTGGACAAGATCGTCGGCACCCGCCGCCACCAGGGCGTGATCGCGTTTGCGTCGCAGCTGGCGCTGGCGCGCAACCTGGACGAGCTGCTGGACGCCATCGACGGCCCGCCGCTGCTGCTGGTGCTGGACGGCATCACCGATCCGCACAACCTGGGCGCCTGCCTGCGCGTGGCCGACGGCGTCGGCGCGCACGCGGTCATCGTGCCGAAGGACCGCGCGGTCGGCCTGAACGCCACCGCCGCCAAGGTTGCCTCCGGCGCGGCTGAGACTGTGCCGTACATCACCGTCACCAACCTGGCGCGCACGCTGCGCGAGTTGAAAGAGCGTGGTATCTGGCTGATCGGCACCTCGGACGACGGCGACAAAGGCCTGTACGAAGCCGATTTCACCGGCCCGACCGCGCTGGTGATGGGTTCGGAAGGCGAGGGCATGCGCCGCCTGACGCGCGAAACCTGCGACATGCTGGTTAGTATTCCGATGTTCGGTTCGGTCGAGAGCTTGAATGTGTCGGTTGCTTCGGGCGTTTGTTTGTATGAGGCGCGGCGCCAGCGTATTGCTAAGGAGGCATAAGCGGCCTTCGCTTCGGCGGACGCAGCATGGGTCCCCGCCTGCGCGGGGACGACGTGGCAACGCGATCATCCCGTGCCGTCCTTCCCTCGCCACAACCAGCTATCCATCCGCGCCGTCCGCCGGCATTCCCTCCCCACAGCCCGCTATCCTTCCGCACCACCCGCCGGTCTTCCCGCACAGCCTGCCATCCTTCCCGCACCGTCCGCAGTCCTTCCCGCCACTGGTCGTCATTCCCGCGCAGGCGGGAATCCATGCCACGGCAGCTCCGCCGAAAAACCACCCCAACAACCCCCACCGAATACGCTACCATAAGCATTTCGCCAGCCAGCCAGCACAACCATGTTCCACCGTCTACGCCAAGACATCAACAGCATCATCGAACGCGACCCCGCCGCCCGCAACGCCTGGGAGGTACTGACCTGCTATCCGGGCCTGCAAGCCATCGTCATGCACCGCTGGGCGCACTGGTGCTGGACGCACGGGCTGAAATGGCCGGGCCGCTTCATCTCCTACCTGGCGCGCATCGTCACCGGCATTGAAATCCACCCCGGCGCCACCATCGGCCGCCGCGTCTTCATCGACCACGGCTTCGGCGTGGTCATCGGCGAGACGGCCGAGATCGGCGACGACTGCACCATCTACCAGGGCGTGACGCTGGGCGGCACCTCGCTGCACACCGGCACCAAGCGCCACCCGACGCTGGGACGCGGCGTCATCATCGGCGCCGGCGCCAAGGTGCTGGGCGGCTTCACGGTGGGCGACTACGCCAAGGTCGGCTCCAACGCCGTGCTGCTGAAGCCGGTGCCGGCCGGCGCGACGGCGGTGGGCAACCCGGCACACATCGTGCAAAAGGACTTGCTGGACGCCGCCACCAACCCGTTCGCCGCCTACGGTGTCACGCCCAACGGCGACGATCCGCTGTCCAAGGCGCTGCGCGGCCTGATCGAAAACGCCGTCAAGCAAGAGCAGCGCATCGAAGAACTGGTGGCCACCATGAAGGCGGCGGGCTTGTCCTGCCAGAGTGTGCCTGAATGTGATAAATTGAATTCCGACCAACTGAACAAGCTCGTCGAATAAGGAATCGTGCTTATGGAAACAACGCCGGAAGGCCTGGAAATACTGGACCCGTTTGAAATCCGCGTACTCGCGGTGCTGGCCGAGAAGGAAGCGCTGACGCCGGATAACTATCCGCTGTCGCTCAACGCGCTGGTCAACGGCTGCAATCAGCTGTCGAGCCGCGATCCCGTGATGTCGCTGTCGGAAGACACCGTGGCCGAAGTGCTGCAACGGCTGATGCAGAACAAATACGTCAACGGCATCACCCAGGCCGGCGCCCGCGTGACCAAGTACGAACACCGCATGCGCATCAAATGGTCGCTGGAACAGGACAAGCTGGCCGTGCTGACGGTGCTGATGCTGCGCGGCCTGCAAACGGCCGGCGAAATCCGCACCCGCAGCGGCCGCCTGCATGACTTCAAAACCGTGGCCGACGCCGAACACGCGCTGCAATTCCTGATCGATAAATACCCGCCGCTGGTATCCCGGCTGGCGCTGGCGCCCGGCACCAAGGAGCCGCGCTACGGCCATCTGCTGGGCGGCGAAGCAGCGCTGGCGCGCGAAGAAACCGCCGCCAGCCTCGGCGGCTCGCTCGGCGCTGGCGGCGGACAGGGCACGCGCATCGGCGCGCTGGAGCAGGAAGTCCAGCAACTGCGCAGCCAGGTCGAAGAATTGACGGCGCAGTTTGCCGAGTTCCGCAAGCAGTTCGAGTGACCCCAGGGGCGCAAGCTCCTTTGCTTTATCTGCGCCGGCCCGCCGGCCGCAGTGATTGGCTCTGTCGGCGCTAAGCTTGCCGATTCATCAGCGCGCGCGCATGTAACTACTGATGGTCTTGCCGTTCAGCTCAGTTTCCATTTCGTAGGTCATTCCCAGGCGCTCGGCAACGCGACGAGATGACTCGTTGCCGGCGCCGATAAGAGCGCGCACTTTCGCTTCGTGTCGAACCTCGAATGCATACTGCAAGACCGCTGCTGCCGCCTCGCTGGCAATGCCTTTCCCCCAGAATGCCCGGTAGGTGTTCCATCCCATTTCCATCACGGTTGATTGCTCGCGAAAGAAAGCGCCGATGGTGCCGACAAGCTGGCCGGTCGGCTTGTCCTCTATGGCCCACCAGCGAGCACCGTGGATCAGCCATAGTCCGGCGTGTGAAGTGAAGATTCTCCAGGCCGTCTGGCGGTCGGCCGCGCCCAAGTGAGCGGAGCTTTCCGGATTTTGCAAATGGTCTGCGAACAAGTCGAAGTCGGCGCGCTGATACTCGCGAAGCGTAAGCCGTTCTGTCTGAAGGTATGGTACGGAAGTGTTGAACGTTTGATTCATCACGGAGGCGTCCTTTATCAGTATGGGTTTTCGTTTGCCTGGGACTTGGGCGCTTACATTTGCTCCACCTCGATCAGTGTATCATCCGCGTATTGCTTGTCGCCGACTGGCACGGAGTAGGAGCGGCCGTTTTCGCTGACTTGCAGCGGTACGCGCTGGTCGCCGGCTAGCAGCGTGGCGCGGGCGATCGGTCCGTCGCCGCGCACGCTCAGCTTGAACTTCTGCCAGCCGCACCAGTCGGTGCTCAGCGTGAGCGTGTTGATCATCGCGCGCAGCATGAACGGGATGTGATTCTTGCCGATCGCTACCAGTACTCGGCATTCGAGGCGGATGTCGCCGAGCCGGCGCATGCCGTCCGGCACGCCGGCGCTGCGCACGTCGGGCCAGAAGCTGAAGTCGCGCTTTTTCTTGTTGAGCACGATGTCGGCGTTTTCCTGCTCGGCCTGCTCGTTGCGCGGCAGCGTGAAGCGCTGCTGGGCGTCGAGCGGCAGCGCGATGTCGCTGTGTTCACCTGAGATGCGCACGGCCAGGCCGTCCAGCGCATCGGCTGGCGCTTTGTCGCGCCGCGTCAGGCGGAAGCGTACTTCAGCCGCGTTCGGCGCCAGCGCATGATAGTCGTCGAAGGCGTCCAGGCCGGACAGCATGTAGCGGTAGGGCTGCAAGTCCGGACTGCGGGTGCCGTTGACCACCACCAGAGGACCGGGATCGGCGGCCGTTTCCGGCGCCGGGGACGGCACTGCGGTTGGGGCGGGAGCCGGCGCTGCGGCAGGATCGGGCGCCGACACGGGGGCCGGCGCGGGAGCCGGCGCCGCAACAGGGCCGGACGCCGGTACAGGGGGCGACGCCAGGGCAGACGCTGCTCTTGCGGCTTGGACCGGCTCCGCTACCTGCTGCGCCGCCGCCAGCAGCGGCAACAGCAGCAGGGCCAGCAGCGGTTCAGACTTCCTCACGGCGACGGCGCATGTAGACCGCGACAGCGATCATGGCGACACCGGCCACCGCGCCAATCCACACGCTGGCGCCGCCCAGCGTCGACCACGAGGCGAGGAAGATGTCTTCCGGCAGCGGGAGCTTGTGCGGCTCATGGCCGATGCTGACCGTCTCCTTGCTGAACGCCAGCCAGGCGCCCGGCACCACGCCCAGCAAAATGCGGTTGGTGATGTTGCCGGCGAACCAGGCCGCGTCGATGCCCAGGTGCAGCGCCTTCTGCGCCCACACCAGCAGCAGCGTGGTGATCACCGGTGTGCCGACTGCCCACAGGAAGACCTTGGAGCGCGCCATGCTCGATACCATCAGCAGCCAGCCGACCGTCGGCAGCGCCCACAGCACATACACCGGCAGCAGGCCGACCAGCCGCAGCGGCGACAGATACAGGTCCGGCGCGGCAAGGACGGCGCCGAACAGATTGGTGCCATGGCCGAGCAGCGCGACGCAGGTGGCCAGCAGCATCACCAGGCCCAGCGCCACGGAGATGCCGATGGTGATCAGCGGCGCCACCACCAGGGCCAGCAGCGCTTTCGACAGCACGGTGGTGAAGTCCGACACGGGCAGCGATTTCCAGAACAGCAGGCTGCGGTCGCGGCGCTCGTCGTGCAGCGCGCTGAGGCAGTAGAAAAATACCAGCAGACTCAGCACCATCAGCACCGGCATGCCGGTGCCGATATACGCCTGCGCCAGCGTGTCGGCGATGCGCGCGCGCACCGCGCCTTCGAGGGTGATGGTGCCGAAGCTCTGGCCGTCGATCTGGATGTTCTGCACGCGGCCGAGGAACAGCGCGCTGAGCACCAGGGCGGCGAGGGCGCCGGCGATCGCCAGCGGCGTCCACAGCAGCATGCCCTTGTTTTCCCACATCTCGCGCTTGATGAGCCATTTCATGGTGTTCATGCGTAGCTTCCTTTCATGGTGGCGACAAACAGGTCTGCCACGCTGGGCGTGCGCAGTTCGCCGAATTTGGACAGTTGGGCGCGGTCGGCGCCGTCGAACAGCATTACCGGCTTGCCGAACACGGTGCGCTGCGTCAGCGGTTGCAGCGCGTTGGCGGCGGCGGCAAATTGCGGCTCGACCATGACCTCGGTGAAGCGCTCGCCAACCTCGTCCATGGTGGCCGCCAGCGCGATCTTGCCGTTTTCGATGAACAGCAGGTCGGTGAGGATGTGTTCGACCTCCTCGATCTGGTGGGTGGTGATCAGGATGGTCTTGTTCTCGTCGAAGTAGTCTTCCAGCAGGTTCTGGTAGAACTGCTTGCGGTACAGGATGTCCAGGCCCAGCGTCGGCTCGTCCAGCACCAGCAGACGGGCGTCGATCGCCATCACCAGCGCCAGGTGCAGCTGCACCACCATGCCCTTGGACATGGCCTTGACTTTCATGTCCGGGCGCAGCTTGGTGTTGGCGAGGTATTTCTCGGCCTTGGCGCGGTCGAAGCGTGGATGCACGCCCTCGACGAAGTCGATGGCGTCCCTGACCTTGAGCCAGCGCGGCAGGATGGCAACATCGGCGATGAAGCACACCTCGTTCATCAGCGCCTCGCGCTGGATGCGCGGGTCCATGCCCAGCACCGACAGCTCGCCCTGGAACTGCGTCAGGCCGAGTATGGCCTTGAGCGTGGTGGTCTTGCCGGAACCGTTGGGGCCGATCAGGCCGACGATGCGGCCGGCTTCGATGCTGAAGCTGGTGTCGTCGAGCGCGGTCTGCTTGCCGTAGCGCTTGACCAGCCGGCTGGCGGTGATGATGGCGCTCATGCCGCACCTCCCGGCGCCGCTTTCAGCAGCGCCTCCAGGTCCAGGCCGAGGCGGCGGATGCGTTCCAGCATGGCCGGCCAGTCTTCGCGCAGGAAACGTTCACGTTCTGTGGCCAGCAGTTTGTCGCGGGCGCCATCAGTTACATACATACCTAAACCCCTCCGTTTTTCGACCAGCGTTTCGTCCACCAGCTCCTGGTAGGCGCGGGAAACGGTGATCGGGTTGAGTTGATAATCGGCGGCAATTTGCCGCACCGAGGGCAGGGCGTCGCCCGGCTTGAGCAGACCATCGAGCATCATGCCGACCACCTTGTCCTTGAGCTGCCGATAGATCGGCGCGTTGTCATTCCACATACATGGTTACCCCTTACGTGTGTTGATGAGGTGGTGTTGTAGTGAACTATAACACTAGAAATCAAAAACGCAAGCAAAGTTTTCATGAGGCATGCGCACGATTGAAAAACCGGATAGTTGCGTACATGTTATATAGTCTTGTCGTTGCGTTAAACTAATACTAGGGGATTACATGAGCGTTAACGACACTGCCCGCCGCCTCGGCGCGCTGATTACCCAATTCGAGTCGGAAATTCTGGGCCTGTGGACCAGTGAACTGGCCGCCAGAACCTTCCGGAATGACGATAGCACCGGCCGCCATTGCCGCCAGTTCCTGACGCTGCTGCCGGCCGCCATCAGCACCGGCGGCGTCGACGATATCAACTCGCGCCACTTCGACGACGTGCGCAATCAGCTGATCGAAATTTCCAGCCAGCGCGCCAAGGCCGGCTCGACGCCGAACGAAACCGCTACCTTTGTGTTCTCGCTGAAGCAGTCGCTGTTTACCACGCTGCGCCGCGAGCTGGCCGCCGAGCCGGCGCTGCTGGCCGATGCGCTGTGGGCGATCAGCACCTTGCTCGATCAGCTGGGCCTGTACACGGTGGAGGTGTTCCAGAAGAGCCGCGACCAGATCATCGTGCGCCAGCAGCATGAGCTGATGGAGCTGTCGACGCCGGTCGTCAAGCTGTGGCACGACGTGCTGGCCTTGCCGCTGATCGGCACGCTCGACAGCGCGCGCAGCCAGGTGGTGATGGAAAGCCTGCTGGAAAAAATCGTCGAGACCGGCGCCGCCATCGCCATCATCGACATCACCGGCGTGCCGACCGTCGACACGCTGGTGGCGCAGCACCTGATGAAGACCATCGCCGCCGCCCGCCTGATGGGCGCCGACTGCATCATCAGCGGCATCCGTCCGCAGATCGCGCAGACCATCGTCCACCTCGGCGTGAACCTGGAAGACGTGGTGACCAAGGCCACGCTGGCCGACGCCTTCGTGCTGGCGCTGAGCCGGGTCGGCGCCACCATCAGCCGTTCGTGAGCCGCGCATGGACCGCATTCCAATTTTGCGCATCGGCGACCTGCTGCTGGTCACCATCCAGGTCGACATGCACGACCGCCTGGCCATGACGCTGCAGGACGACCTGACCGAGCGCATCGTCAGCGACCGCGCCAAGGGCGTGCTGATCGATATTTCCGCGCTGGACCTGGTGGACTCCTTCATCGGCCGCATGATCAGCAACACCGCCGCCATGGCGCGCGTGCTCGATGCGCAGACGGTGCTGGTGGGCATGCAGCCGGCGGTGGCCATCACGCTGGTGGAACTGGGCCTGACCTTGCCTGGCGTTAAAACCGCGCTGAATGTCGAAAAAGGCATGCAGTTGCTCGGCAAGAGCTACAGCTGATGAATACCGACGGCACGTTAGACCTTGGCCGTTACACCTCGTCCTTGCTGACGCGCTACGCCGGCACGGCCGACCTGCACCAGGTATTGCCGTTGGCTGGCGATGAGCACGTGGTCAACGTCCGCAAGCAGGTGCGCGAGCATGCGCTGGAGCTCAAGCTCAGCCTGGTAGACCAGACCAAGCTGGTGACCGCCGCCAGCGAGCTGGCGCGCAACACCATCAAGTACGGCGGCGGCGGCGTGGTGGTGCTGGAGCGCCTCAGCGACGGCCTGCGCAAGGGGCTGCGGCTGGTGTTCGCCGACACCGGACCCGGCATTACCGATGTCGACCAGGCGCTGCGCGACGGTTTCACCAGCGGCGGCGGCCTCGGCCTCGGACTGGGCGGCGCCAAGCGCCTGGTCGATGATTTTGTTATTGATTCACGCCCGCAGCAGGGCACCGCAGTCGCTATCATTAAATGGAAAATCTAAGCAGCACGCTCGATCCCTTGCACTGGGTCGCCATCAACCACGCCAGCGACGCCGCCGAGGCGCGGCGCGTCGGCCAGAAGCTGGCCGCGCAGCTGGGCTTCAACGAAACCCGCAGCGGCCAACTGGCCATCGTCATTACCGAGGCGGCCACCAACATCCTTAAGCACGCTGGCGACGGCCGCATGCAGTTAAGCATCGTCAACCACAACGGCCAGCGCTGCATCGAGGCGCTGGCTTTCGACCAGGGGCCGGGCATCGCCAACCTGGCGCAGGCCATGACCGACGGCGTCTCCAGCGCCGGCACCGCCGGCACCGGCCTGGGCGCGATGAGGCGCCTGGCCGATGAATTCGACTGGTACAGCGCGCCCGGCAAGGGCACGGTGATTTTCCTGCGCATGTGGCAGCGCGGCGCACCGGCGCGCGAGTCACTGCGGCCATTGCGGCCGCAGCTGGGCGGCGTCTGCCTGCCGCTGGCCAGCGAGACGGCCTGCGGCGACGCCTGGGCCGTGCTGGCGACGCCGGCCGGCCTGACGCTGATGGCGGCCGATGGCCTCGGCCACGGCCCGGAGGCGGCCAAGGCGGCCGAGGCCGCGCTGACGGTGCTGGCGGCCGCATCGCCTGCGCTGGCGGCCGAGCCGGCGCAACTGATGCAGGCCTGCCACGAGGCCTTGCGGCCGACGCGCGGCGCGGCGCTGGCCATCGCCACGCTGGACCGCGACGCCGGCCAGCTGCACTTTGCCGGCATCGGCAATATCGCCGCCAGCGTCGTCAGCGACGGGCCGCGGCGGCAGATGATGTCGCACAACGGCATCGTCGGCCACAATATGCGCAAGGTGCAGGATTTGCAGTTCCCGTGCGCGGCCGGTTCCACCGTGATCCTGGCCAGCGACGGCATCGGCACCAGCTGGGAGCTGAGCGCCTATCCGGGCCTGCTGGCGCGCGCGCCGGCCATCATCGCGGCGGTGCTGCTGCGCGACTTCGGCCGGGGCCGCGACGACGCCAGCGTGCTGGTGGTGCGCGCATGACTACCACGCGCATTCTGCAGATGGGCATCGACAGCGAGCCGGACGTGGTGACCGTGCGCCAGCGCGCGCGCCAGATCGCCGGCCTGCTCAAGCTGAGCGTGCAGGATCAGGTGCGGGTCGCCACCGCCGTCTCGGAAGTGGCGCGCTGCGCTTATGGCCGCGGGTCGGGCGGACGGGCGGTGTTCGCGGTCGGCGGCCAGCCGCTGCAGCTACAGGTCAGCATCACCGCCGACGGCGCGGCCCGCCCCGGCTTGCAGGTCGTGCAGCAGGACGAGGCCATCCTCACCGCGCAGCGCTTGATGGACGACTGCAACATCGTCGCGGCCACGCCGGGCGCGCTGCATGTGGTGATGAGCAAGACCTTGCCGGCGTCGCTGGTCGCCAATCCGCGCGAGGTGGCGCTGATCGGCGCGCAACTGGCCGGCACGCCGGTGCAAAGCACATATTCGGAAATCGAACAGCAGAACCGCGAGCTGGCGCAGGCGCTGGCCGAACTGCGCGAGCGCCAGGACGATCTGCTGGCGCTGACGCGCGAGCTGGAGGATACCAACCGCGGCGTGGTGGCGCTGTACGCGGAAATCGAGGACAAGGCCGAGCGCCTGCGCAAGGCCGACGACATGAAGTCGCGCTTCCTGTCCAACACCAGCCACGAGCTGCGTACGCCGCTGAGCTCGATCCGCGCGCTGACCCAGCTGCTGCTGGACCGCATGGACGGCCCGCTGACGCCGGAGCAGGAGCGCCAGGTCGGCTTTATTTCGCAGGCGGCCAGCGATCTGTCGGAGCTGGTCAACGACTTGCTCGACCTGGCCAAGATCGAGGCCGGCAAGGTGGAGGTGACGCTGGCGCCGATCCGCGTTGGCGAGCTGTTCAGCGCGCTGAAGGGCATGCTGCGGCCGCTGACGCGCGATTCCAGCGTGGAGCTGGTGTTTGTCGAGCCGGCGCCGGTGGCGCTGGTGTCGGACGAGAGCAAGATCACGCAGATCCTGCGCAACTTCATTTCCAACGCGCTCAAGTTCACCGAGCAGGGCAAGGTGGTGGTCGAGCTGCACGATCACCGCCAGGGCGACAGCCTGACTTTTGCCGTCACCGACAGCGGCATCGGCATCAGCCCGGAAAACCAGCAGCTGATCTTTGAAGAATTCAGCCAGATCGAACATCCGCTGCAACGGCGCGCCAAGGGCACCGGCCTCGGCCTGCCGTTGTGCCGCAAGCTGGCCGCGCTGCTCGGCGGCGAAGTCAGCGTGCGCAGCGCCGAAGGGCAGGGTTCGACGTTCTATCTGCGCTTGCCGGTGAACAGTTAAGGAACCGTCATGGATAACAGTACCATCCTGATCCTCAATGTCGACGATAACGACGGCGCCCGTTACGTCAAGACCCGCATTTTGCAAAGCGCCGGTTTCCAGGTCATTGAAGCGGCCAACGGCACCGACGCGCTGGAGATGGCGCGCCATCGCCAGCCGGCGCTGGTGCTGCTTGACGTTAAGCTGCCCGACATCAGCGGCATCGAAGTGTGCCGCCGCATCAAGGCCGACATCGCCACCTGCACGGTGCTGGTGTTGCAGACCTCGGCCGCGCTGATCGGCCGCGACGACAAGATTCGCGGCCTTGACGGCGGCGCCGACAACTACCGGCGGCGCCGATCGAGGCGGACGAGCTGATCGCCAACGTCAACGCCTTGCTGCGCCTGCAGCGGGTGCAGAACGATCTGCGCAACAGCGAGGAACGTTTCCGGCAGCTGGCGGAAAATATCGAGGATGTGTTCTGGATGTTCCGCTTGCAGGATAACCAGCTGCTGTATGCCAGCCCGGCCTATGAACGCTTGTTCGGCCGTCCGGCGGCGCAGCTGCGCGACAGCGCCGACGACTGGCTCAACGCCGTGCACGAGGAAGACCGCGCGGCGGTGACAGCGCACTGGCGCGCGCTGGCCGAGCAGGGCCAGTACGATCAGGAGTACCGCCTGGCGCCGCGCGATGGCGCCATGCGCTGGGTGCGCGACCGTGCTTTCCTGGTGCGCGACGACCGGCAGCAGCCATACCGCATCGCCCGCATCAGCAGCGATATCAGCGAACGCAAGAACATGGAAGGCTTGCTGCGCGCGGCCGACGAAAACAAAAACGATTTCCTGGCGACGCTGGCGCACGAGTTGCGCAATCCGCTGAGCCCGATCCGGAACGCGGTGGCGCTGATGAACAACGCGCCGCCCGAGCAGCAGGAGGTGCACCGCAGCGCGCGCGATGTGATTCTGCGCCAGGTTGGCCATTTGACGCACCTGGTGGACGACCTGCTGGATGTGGCGCGCATTTCTGAAGGCAAGCTGACCTTGCGCCAGCAGGATGTGGAGTTGCATGCGGTGGTGGAGCCGGCGCTGGAGACGGTCAGGGCGCTGGTGGAGCAGCGCGGCCATACGCTGACGGTGGTGGTGCCGCCGCAAGCGGTGTGGCTGCATGGCGATCCGGTGCGGCTGGCGCAGATCGTTGGCAACTTGCTGCACAACGCCGCCAAGTTCACCGATCCGGGCGGGCAGATCCGGCTGGAGGTGAGCTTGCCGCAGCCGGAGCGGCTGCGCATCGCGGTCAGCGATAACGGCATTGGCATTACCTCCTACAATCTGGAGCGGATTTTCGATATGTTCGCGCAAGGGGCATCGACGCAGGATCGCGTGCATGACGGTCTGGGCATCGGCTTGTCGCTGGTGTCGAAACTGATGGAGATGCATGGCGGGACGGTGCAGGCGCTCAGCGGCGGCATCGGCAAAGGCAGCAGCTTTGTGCTGGAACTGCCGCTGCCTCGCGGCGCGTCGACGTCCACCACCGCAGCCTATGAGCCCGTCGCCTCGGCCGCCGCGCCAAGCGGGACGGCCACGGCCCCCGGCGCCACGCAGTCCGCGCCAGCGACGCCCGGCAAGCAGCGCCTGCTGCTGGTTGACGACAACATCGACTCGCTCGGCGTGATGGCGGAGCTGCTGACGCTGATGGGCTACGAAGTCTACACCGCCCACAACGCCGCGACCGCGCTGGAACAGGCGCGCGCGCACCAGCCGCAAGCCATCGTCATGGACCTCGGCATGCCGGACGTGGACGGCTATTCGCTGGCGCGCCAGTTGCGCGCCGATCCGCTGTTCGCGCACACCCGCCTGATCGCCCATACCGGTTACGGCGCCGAGCGCGACCGCGAACGCACGCGCGAGGCCGGCTTCGACTTCCACCTGGTCAAGCCAGCCAGCTTCGACGATCTGGAACGCGCCCTAGTTGCCGGCTAAGGCCAGCAGCTCGGCCAGGCGCAGCGCCTGCAGCGTCTGGCGGCCGTTCATGGTGTTGTCGAACACGCACCAGCCGCGCTTGCCGGCCATGAAGTCCGCCACCTGGCGCAGCTGTTCCTCCGAATACAGCGAGGCATAGATGCGCGGACTGCCGTGCAGGCGGATGTAGACATCCTCCGTAGTCGGCACATACGGCCCCGGCTTGCCGGCCGGCGGATCGGCAATCACCCGCGTCACCTGATGCCGCGCCAGCAGGGCCGATGCCTGGTCGCCGAACCAGCTGCCGTGCCGCGCCTCGCAAGCCAGCATGCAGCCGAAGCGCTCGCGCAGCTGGCGCCACAGGCGGTCGGCCGCCTGCACGTCCAGCACCAGGCTGGGCGGCAACTGCACCAGCACACAGCCCAACTTGCCGCCCAGTCCGCCCGCCTCGGCGGCGAAGGCGTCCAGCAGGTCGGCACTGTCAGCCAGGCGGCGCTCGTGCGTGATGCTGCGCGGCAGCTTGACCGAGAAGCGAAAATCGGCCGGCACGCTGTCGGCCCAGCGCTGGTAGGTCTGCGTCTGGTGCGGCCGGTAGAAGGATGAGTTGATTTCCGCCGCGTTCAGCACGGCGGCATAGCGTTCCAGGTGGCTGCCCGGCCCGCCAAACTGGGGCGCGGCAGTGGTGGCGTCGCGGCTGATGCTCCAACCGGCACAACCTATTCTCGTCAGAGTCATATAATGCGCAGGTTCCGAATGTCGAAGGGAAGATGCAATGAATCTTAAACGCTACGCCAAAATTGCCGCGCCACTGTTGCTCGCAGGACTGTTGGCCGCGTGCGCCGGGCTGATCGGCCCGCGCGAGGTGGAGTTGCCGCAGGAGCGCTTGCAGAGCAGCCTGGAGCGCAAATTCCCGATGCATCAGCGCGTGCTGGGCGTGTTCGAGGTGGAACTGAGCCATCCGCGCCTGTCCGTGCTGGCCGACAGTGACCGCGTGGCGCTGGCGGTCGACCTCGGCGTGTCGCCGTTGCTGGCGCGGCAGTCGTGGCATGGCAGCATGTTGGTGTCCGGGCGCTTGCGCGTGGATAGTGCGCGCAATGCCGTCTACATTGCCGATGCGCATGTTGATCGCTTCATCGTGGATAACATGGACGAGGGCAAGCAGCAGCAGCTGATGAGTGTCGCCAATCTGCTCAGCGACAAGGTGATTCGGGATGTGCCGGTGCATACCTTCAAGCCGGAGGAGTTGCGTTATGCCGGCGTGCAGTTCGTGCTGACCGGTATCGATACCCGGCCGGGCGGGCTGGTCGCCAGGCTACAACCGGCACAATAACCCCGTCGTTCCCGCGCAGGCGGGAACCCATACGTCGCTTCCGAAGCCGAGTCAGCATGGGTTCCCGCCTGCGCGGGAACGACGGCGGGTGATTTAGCGCTGTTCAATTGCATTTCGCGCCGTCCAGGCGCATTTCGTCGCATCGCCGCCCCCATCCGGGCCGCCGGGCGCATAGTGGCTCCATCGAAACCCAACAAACGGAGCCCATCATGATCCAGCAAATCATTTCCCACACCCCAAGCTACGTCTGGGCCCTGCTGGCCTTCCTGGTCTATCGGGGCTGGCTGGCCAGCAAGGACCGCGAAACTTCGCTGCTGAAAGTCGCCCTGATTCCGCTGGTAATGCTCGGCCTGGCCATCTCCAGCATCCGCAGCAACGGCCCGCTGGGTGAGGCGGTCTGGGCACTGTGGGCGATCGGCGCCGCCGCCTCGGGCGCGCTGATCTGGAAACGGTCGACCGCCGCAATCCGTGTCGACCGTGCCGCCAACACCATCCTGCAACGCGGCAGCTGGATGTCGCTGGGCCTGATGATGGCCATCTTCGCCACCAAGTACAGCGTGGCTGTGCTGTCGGCCATCCAGCCTGAACTGGTGCACAGCCTGCCGTTTGCTGCTGCCGTGACGCTGCTCTACGGCGTGTTCAACGGCCTGTTCCTCGGCCGCCTGGCCCGCTACGCTGCCGCCTGGGTGCGCCAGCCGGCAGCGGTGACGGCGTAAGGCTTACTTGCTGACCACCTTGAGCTGCTTGACGTCCAGTGTGGATTCGCCAAACGTCTCCTTGTCAAACTCACCGGTCAGTTCCACCAGCGTGTTGTGGTCGATGGTCTGGCCGGCAGGGAAGCGTTTGGACGAGATTTCCACCGTGATCTTGCCGCTCTGGTCGGTGAACTCGTAGTCCTCGCCGCCCTTGTGGCTGGTGATCTTGCCCTTCAGCGTTACGTACTGGTCGTCCTTGCCTTTGGCCAGCAGATCTTTGGCGGTCATCACCGGCACGCTGGACGGGCCGGCATAGGCCGGCGCTGGGGTGTTGGTGGACGGCCCGGTATAGCCGGTCTGCGCGATGGCGAAGGCGGAACCGGCCAGCAGGGCGGTCAAAACGGAAGCGCGGAGGAGGGTTTTCATGGTTGGTCCTTTGTGGTTGTTGAGGGTACGGTGTTATTACAACTAGCGGACATTAACCGTATCTTAAAAAACGCACCCCCCGCCGCCGCCACCGTCATTCCCGCGCAGGCGGGAATCCATAGGACGCCTGCGACGCAAACTCAGCATGGATTCCCGCCTACGCGGGAATGACGGGGAGGTCGAGGATGGCGGACAGGCCGCGCCCGCCAAGGCCGGGGCCGAAATGCAAGGTCATGCCATGCAGGTCTGCAATGCGCTTGACGATCGACAAGCCCAGGCCGCTACCGCTGGCATCCTGCCCCAGCACACGGAAGAAGCGTTCGGTCAGCCGTCGCATGCTGGCCTCGTCCACGCCGGGTCCGTCGTCGCGCACCGCGAGGCGGTGATGACCGTTGTGCCAGCTAGCCTCGATCTCGATACGGCGACCGTCCGGGCAGTAGCGCAGCGCGTTTTCCAGCAGATTGCGCAAGGCGATCTCCAGCATGGCCGGGTGAGCAGTAACCGTGGCTTGCTCCGGCGCCAGCGTATCGCGCACGGCAAGCGTGATACCGCGCCGCGCCGCCTCATCGTCGTGTGCCGCCCGCAACCGATCCAGCAACGGCGCCAGCGCCACCGGCTCACGCGCCAGCCCCTCGCGCGATAGCGGGTCCAGCCGCGCCAGCGTCAACAGGCTGTCGACCAGCGCCGTGCTACGGCTGATGTCCTGCCGCAGCTTGCCGAATGGCGCGGCCAGCTCGGGATGCTGGCGTTGCAGCAGTTGCACGTGCATATGCAAGCCCGCCAATGGCGTGCGCAATTCATGGGCGGCGTCGGCGGTGAAGCGGCGTTCGGCTTGCAGCGCGCTGTCGAGCCGGCCGAGCACGCCGTTCAGCGCTTGCACGATGGGGAGCAGTTCGGCGGGCTGGCCGGCGGTGGGCGCCAGCGTCAGGTCGTCCGGCGTCTTGGCGGCGATGGCGGACGCGGTCTGGCGCAGCGGCTTCAGCACGCGGCCGGTCAGCAGCCAGCATACCAGGGCCAGCAGCACCAGCATGCCGGACACCGGCAGCCACAGGTGTTCGGCCAGTTCCTCAAGGATATCCAGTCGCTGCTTGTATTTCTGGCCGACCTGGACCTCGACGTTGCGTTCCTCGTTGCGGACCACGAAAACGCGCCAGCGGCGGTCGTCCACCTCGGCGTCGGCAAAGCCGTCGTGCTTCCTGAAGCCGGCAACGAAGGGCAGGGCGGGCGCGCCGCCGGTGCGCTGGAGCACCCGGCCATCGACGACGATCTGGTACTGCATATCCACCTTGCGCGCGTGGCCGCCGGGCCGCAGCTCGGCCAGCAGGCCGCGTTCGTCCCAGTCGGTGGTGGCGGCCATGATCATGTAGCCGGATTCTTCCAGCGCGTCGTCGAACACCTCGGTGGTTTCGTGCCAGGCGATGTAGGTGACGATGCCCAGGCTGGCCAGCCACAACACGCTGCTGGCGGCGATGATCGCGGCCAGCAGGCGCCGCCGCAGCGACCAACTGGCGGTGTCAGTCGACATCATTTTTCAGGCGGTAGCCAAGGCCGCGCACGGTGACGATGTGCGCCGCCCCCAGCTTCTTGCGCAGGTTGTGGATATAGACTTCGATGGCGTTGCTTTCCACCTCGTCGCCCCAGCCGTACAGCGATTCCTCGATCTGCGCACGGCTGACGATGCTGTTCTTGCGCAGCAGCAGCGCGTGCAGCACATTGTATTCGCGCGCGGTCAGCGTCAGCGGCGCACCGTCCAGCGTCACCTGGCGGCTGTCGGGATGGAGCGCGATGCCGGCGTGCGCCAGCTCCTTGCCCGGCTGGCTGGCGTTGCGCCGGACGGCAGCGCGGATGCGGGCCGACATTTCCTCCAGCTCGAACGGCTTGACCAGGTAATCGTCGGCGCCCAGGTCCAGTCCTTCGACGCGGTCGGCCAGCGCGTTGAAGGCGGTGATCAGGATCACCGGCACCGGATTGCCGGCCGCGCGCAGCTGCGCCAGCAGGGCGTCGCCGGACAGGCCCGGCAGGCCGCGATCGAGCAGCACGCAATCGTAATGATGCGTCATCAGCGCGGTCTGCGCGGAGTCGCCGCGCCGCACCCAGTCCACCGCGTGCTGGTCGAGCCGCAGCCAGGTCTGGATGGTGTCGCCCAGGGAGGCGTCGTCTTCAACGAGTAGTATGCGCATGCCGGTAGTATGGCATGGCGCAGATGAATCGAATCTTAAGAGCGGCTACAATGCACCCCATTCGTTCATTGTTGAGGCAGTTTTCATGGAAATTTTTGGTATCGGGATACACGTGCTGGTGGCGATTTTCTTTGCCATCCACGCGATCCGCAACAACCAGCCGCTGTACTGGGTGGTGATTTTGTTCCTGTTCCCCGGCCTGGGCAGCATTGTGTATTTCTTCGCGATCTACCTGCCGAATTCGAAGATCCAGCATGGCGCGCGCAAGGCAGTCAACGTTGCCGCCAAGACGTTCGATCCCGGCCGCGACCTGCGCGAGGCGCGCGATGCCTACGAGTTCACGCCGACAGCGCAAAACCAGATGCGCCTGGCCAGCGCCTTGCTGACCGCCGGCAACGCCGAGGAGGCCGCCGCCACCTATGAGGCCTGCCTGCAAGGGCCGTTCGCCGGCGACCTGGAAATCCGCTTCGGCGCGGCGCAGGCCACGCTGGCCTGCGGCCGCGCGGCGGCGGCCGTGACGCACCTGCAGACCATACGCGGCAAGGATGACAAGTTCCGTCCGGAGCAGGTGTCGCTGCTGCTGGCACAGGCGTTGGCAGCGGCCGGCCGCCAGGACGAGGCACGCGCCGAGTTCGACTATGCGCTGAGCCGCCACAACAGCTTTACCGTGCAGGCCGAGTACGCCATCTGGGCGGCCGGCGTTGGCGACGCCGACAAGGCCAACCAGCTGTACGCGGAATTACAGCGCACCATGGAGCGCTGGGCGCGCCATACGCGCGAGTTGAATCAGGATCTGGTGCGCCGCCTGAATGCGGCGATGTCGTCGGTCAGGCGGTGAGGGCGGGCCCGCCGCACGGCGGGTGCAGCATTCAGCCGGGAATGACCGCGCCGCTGAGGTCATGGCGCGTGATGACGCCGTCGCTGTCGATGGCGATCCAGCCGCCGCGCGAGGGCGTCGAGTCCGGTTCCCAGTCCGGCAGCACATAGCGCAGCTTGTCGCCTATGCGGTGCAGGGCGGGGCGGTGCGTGTGGCCGTGGATCATGACATTGGTGCCGGTCTGCGCGAACACCTCGGCAATCGCCTCCGGCGTCACATCCATGATCTCGTAGGATTTGCCGCCTTGCTCCTTGCGGCTGTCGGCGCGCAGGCCGGCGATGATGGCCTTGCGCTGCGCCAGCGGCATGGCGGTGAATTGCGCCTGCCACGCGGGCTGGCGCACCATGGCGCGGAATTCCATGTATTTGCTGTCTTGCGTGCACTGGGCGTCGCCGTGCAGCACCACCACCTTTTGGCCGGCGATGTCGGCCACCCAGGTTTCGGGCAATAACGTCAGGTTGGCGGCTTCCGCAAAGCGGGCGCCGACCAGGAAATCGCGGTTGCCGGCGATCCAGTAGAGCGCGACGCCGCTGTCGCTCAGCGCGCGCAGGGCGTCGACGATCTGGCCATTGTAGGCGTCGGCGATGTCGTCATCGCCGGCCCAGTATTCGAACAGGTCGCCGAGCAGATACAGCTGCTGCGCGTGCCGCGCATGCCGCTCCAGGAAGTCGTAAAACGCTGCCGTGGTGGCGGGATGCGCAGGCTGCAAATGCAGATCGGAAATGAACAGCGCGCAGACTTCAGACATCGCTCAGGCTGCCAGTTCGATGCTTTCGATGATCACGTCTTCCGCCGGCACGTCGGCGAACATGCCGCTGCGGGTGGTTTTCACTTTCTTGATGGCTTCAACCACGTCGGTGCCGTCCACTACTTTGCCGAACACGGCGTAGCTCCAGCCGTCCTGGCCAGGGTAGTCCAGGAAGGAGTTGTTCTTGACGTTGATGAAGAACTGGGCCGATGCCGAGTGCGGCGCCGAGGTGCGGGCCATGGCCAGCGTGTAGGTGTCGTTCTTCAGGCCGTTCTTGGCTTCGTTTTCCACGGTGGTGTCGGCTGGCTTTTGCTTCATGCCCGGCTCGAAACCGCCGCCCTGGATCATGAAACCGTCGATCACGCGGTGGAAGATGGTGTTGTTGTAGTGGCCGGCTTCCATGTAGGCCAGGAAGTTGGCGACGGTCTTCGGCGCTTTTTCCGCGTCCAGTTCGGCGGTCATGGTGCCCAGATTGGTTTTGATGATTACTTTGGTCATGTTGTTATCCTGAAAGTGAGGGTTTTCGCCCCGTCATTCCCGCGCGGGCGGGAATCCATGCTGAGCGGACGTTCCATGGGTTCCCGCCTTCGCGGGGACGACGATTGGATGGCAAGGCCGCTATTTTACTGTTTTGGCTGGATTGGTGTCTTAAGTATCGTCGCCGACTTCACGGTGACCGGAATCACCGGGATGTTCTGGAACATGCCCTTGTCGTCCACCAGCACCGCCTTGATCTTGTCGACCGTCTCCTGGCCCTTGATGACTTTGCCGAACACGGCATAGCCGCCGGTGCCGTCCGAGCCCGGCGCGTCCAGCCCCGGATTGTCCTCGACGTTGATGAACCACTGCGAGGTGGCCGAGTTCGGATCGCCCATGCGCGCCATCGCCAGCGAATACTTCACATTGGTCAGGCCGTTGTTCGATTCCAGCGGGATCGGCTTGTTGGTCGGTTTGCCCTTGAGTTTCTCGTCATAGCCGCCACCCTGGATCATGAAGCCGTCGATGACGCGGTGGAAAATGGTGTTTTTGTAGAAACCCGACTTCACATAGGCGAGGAAGTTGTCGACTGATTTCGGTGCTTTGTCGCGGTCCAGCTCCAGGACGATGTCGCCCATGGTGGTTTTCAGCTCGACCTGTGGGGCGGGCGCGGCCCAGACGGCGCCGGACAAGGCCAGGCCGGCGAGGGCGGTCATCAGTTTTTGGTGCATCGTGCTTCCTCTAATTAATGTCGAATAGGCAAAATCCGAATACAGATGAGGCCTATGCTGTTTTTATCAATGCTATACTTGTTCCATTCTACCCCTTGGAAGGTAGAACAAGAACATTCCCGAGGTTTCCCCAGGCACACGATGAGCATGGGTGCGCGCCGCGCACCGGGCCTTCGTATTGCCTGAGATGCCCAGAAAAAAGCAAGAGTCCGATGAGCAATTTAAAGATTTACAACACGCTGGCGCGTGACAAGCAGACCTTCGTACCTATCGAGCCGGGCAAAGTCCGCATGTACGTCTGCGGCATGACCATCTACGATTACTGCCATATCGGCCACGCCCGCATGATGATGGCCTTCGACGTCATGTACCGCTGGCTGCTGGCCTCCGGCTACGACGTCACCTACGCCCGCAACATCACGGACATCGACGACAAGATTATCCGCCGCGCGGTGGAAAACGGCGAAACCATCAGCCAGCTGACCACCCGCTTTACGCAATATATGGACGAGGACACCGCGGCGCTGGGCATCCTGCCGCCGACGCTGGTGCCGCGCGCCACGCAGTACGTGCCGCAGATGCTGGCGCTGATCGAGCAGCTGGAAGCCAAGGACCTGGCCTACAAGAGCGCCGACGGCGACGTCAACTACGCGGTGCGCAACTTCCCGCAATACGGCCGCCTGTCGCGCAAGTCGCTCGACGACCTGCGCGCCGGCGAGCGCGTCGACGTCAACACCGGCAAGCGCGATCCGCTCGACTTCGTGCTGTGGAAGGCCGCCAAGGAGGCCGAGCCGGAAGAGGCCAAGTGGGATTCCAAGTGGGGCAAGGGCCGTCCGGGCTGGCACATCGAGTGCTCGGCCATGTGCTCGGCGCTGCTTGGCGAGCATTTCGACATCCACGGCGGCGGCGCCGATCTGCAATTCCCGCACCACGAGAACGAAATCGCGCAGTCGGAAGGCGCGTTCGGCCACCAGATGGTCAACTACTGGGTGCACAACGGCTTCGTGCGCGTGGACAACGAGAAGATGTCCAAATCGCTGGGCAACTTCTTCACCATCCGCGACGTGCTGAAAAAGTACGACGCCGAAGTCATCCGCTTCTTCATCCTGCGCGCCCACTACCGCAGCCCGCTGAACTACTCGGACGCCCACCTGGACGACGCCCGCGGCGCGCTGACCCGCCTGTACACCGCGCTGGACGGCGTCGAAGGCGACGGCCAGCCGCTCGACTGGCAGGAACCGCACGCCGCCCGCTTCGCCGAGGCGATGAACGACGACTTCAACACGCCGCTGGCGGTGGCCGCGCTGTTCGACCTGGCCAGCGAGGTCAACAAGTCGAAATCGCCGGCCGCGGCGCGCCAGCTGAAAGCGCTGGCGGGCCTCATCGGCCTGCTGGAGCGCACGCCGCAGCAGTTCCGCCAGGCCGCCGTTGGCGGCGCCGGCGGTGACGATGCCGCCATCGAGGCGGCCATCGTGCGGCGCGCCGAGGCCAAGAAAGCCCGCAACTTCGCCGCATCCGACAAGATCCGCGCCGACCTGCTGGCCCAGGGCGTCATCCTCGAAGACAAGCCTGACGGCAGCACCAACTGGCGTCGCGCATAACCATGGTGACCGCCAAGGACAACGAGGGCGCAGCCAGCCCGGTCAAGGCCGTTCCGCCGTACTGGGAACAGGCCAAGACCGAGCTCATGAAGCGGGACCGCATCATGAACAAGCTGATCCCGCAATTCGGGGATTTGCACCTCGTCGGGCATCACGACCCGTTCACCACCTTGGCCCGCTCCATCGTCGGCCAGCAGGTCACGCCCAAGGTGGCGGACGCGGCCTGGAAAAAGCTGCTGGCAATCAGCCCCAAATGCACGCCGGCGCAGATCATCAAGGCCGGCGCCGAGCAGTTGGCCGCCTGCGGCCTGTCCAAGCGCAAGACCGAGTACATCCTCGATCTGGCCGACCACTTCAAGAACAAGCGCGTCCACACCGCGCAGTGGGACCAGATGGACGACGAGGCGGTGATCGCCGAGCTGACGCAGATCCGCGGCATCGGCCGCTGGACAGCGGAGATGTTTCTGATATTTAATTTACTGCGTCCCAATGTTTTGCCGCTCGATGATCCTGGTTTAATCCAGGGCATCAGCCAAAATTATTTCTCTGGCGAACCGGTCTCGCGCAGCGATGCGCGCGAGGTGTCGGCCAACTGGGAACCTTACCGAACGGTAGCCACCTGGTATTTATGGCGTAGTTTGGACCCGGTTGCTGTAGAATAGATGCTCTAATCGCTGTGCGAGGGCTTGCTGCGCGCTTTTGCCGCGCCGCGCCGCCCCACAGGTGAGAATAAACACGGAGGTACAATGACCAAAACGACTTTCCTCAATTTTGAGCAACCGATTGCTGAACTCGACGGCAAGATCGAAGAATTGCGCTTCGTCCAGGACGATTCGGCAGTCGACATCTCTGAGGAGATCGACCGTCTGGCCAAAAAGAGCCAGCAACTGACCAAGGATATCTACGCCAAGCTGACGCCATGGCAGGTGTCGCAGATCGCCCGCCACCCGCAACGTCCATACACGATGGACTACGTGAACGAGATCTTCACCGACTTCCACGAACTGCACGGCGACCGCACCTATGCGGACGACCAGTCCATCGTTGGCGGCCTGGCGCGTTTCAACGGCCAGTCCTGCATGGTCATCGGCCACCAGAAGGGCCGCGACACCAAAGAGCGCGCGATGCGCAACTTCGGCATGCCGAAGCCGGAAGGCTACCGCAAGGCCATGCGCCTGATGAAGCTGGCCGAGAAGTTCGGCATTCCGGTGTTCACCTTTGTGGACACGCCGGGCGCGTTCCCGGGCATCGACGCCGAAGAGCGCGGCCAGTCGGAAGCGATCGGCCACAACCTGTACGTGATGGCGGAACTGAAAGTGCCGCTGATTGCCACCATCATCGGCGAAGGCGGCTCCGGCGGCGCGCTGGCGATCGCCGTGGCCGACCAGGTGCTGATGCTGCAATACGCGACCTACTCGGTGATTTCGCCGGAGGGCTGCGCGTCGATCCTGTGGAAGACCTCGGAACGCGCGGCCGATGCGGCCGAAGCGCTGGGCCTGACTGCGCACCGTCTGAAAGCCATCGGCCTGATCGACAAGATCATCACCGAACCGCTGGGCGGCGCGCACCGCGATCCGAAGCAGATGGCGACCATGTTGAAGCGGGCGCTGGCCGATTCGCTGCGCCAGTTCCACGGCATGAAAACCAAGGACCTGCTGGAAGCGCGTCACGAGAAGCTGATGAGCTACGGCAAGTTCAAGGAAACCACGCCGCAGGAATAAGACACTCAGCATGGACTCCCGCCTGCGCGGGAGCGACGAGCCAACGCCGCACCTGCGCAGTACCGACGAGCCAACGTTTACGCGGAACCTGTGCAGTACCGGCGAGCCAACGTTCACGCCGCCTGCATGGCATCGACGGTTTCGCCGTCATTCCCGCGCAGGCGGGAATCCATGGAACACCACCGGGAGCCCGCCCACGCGCCGCTCCCGGTTTGCATTTCGGAGCCCAGATTGAAGCAGCAAAAGCCCACCCTAAAGTCCACCTTCGACCAAGCCATCCGCGCCGCCGCAGGCGAGGGCGACAAACCGCGCATCGCCGTCGCCCTCAGCGGCGGCCTGGACTCCTCAGCCCTGCTGCACCTGGCGCACGACTACGCCCAGCGCCATGAGCTAACCCTGTGCGCCTTCCACATCCACCACGGCCTCAGCCCCAACGCCGACGCCTGGCTGGCCCACTGCGAACAGCAATGCACCGCGCTCAACATCTCATTCGAAGCGCGCCGCATCCAGCTGCACGACCAAAAGAAAACCGGCACCGAAGCCGCTGCCCGCAAAGCCCGCTACGCCGCGCTGGGCGCGCTATGCGGCGAGCACAACGTGCAACTGCTGCTGACCGCCCACCATCAGGACGACCAGGCCGAAACCGTGCTGCTGCAACTGCTGCGCGGCTCCGGTCCGGCCGGCCTGTCCGGCATGGACGCCGCCAACACCGCCGCCGGCCTGCTGCACAACGACAACCTGGTCATGGCGCGCCCGCTGCTGCAAGCCTCGCGCAAGCAGCTCGAAGCCTACGCCGCCCAGCACCACATCAGCCACATCCACGACGAATCCAACGACGACCCGCGCTACGCCCGCAACGCGCTGCGCCACACCGTGATGCCGGCGCTGGAGCAGCACTTTCCCGGCTTCCAGGAACGCTTCGCGCGCAGCGCCCAGCACGCGCAATCGGCCACGCGCCTGCTGACCGAACTGGCCGAGCAGGACCTGGCCGCCGCCCGCGACGGCGATTACCTCGACCTCAGCAAGCTGCGCGCGCTGAGCCAGGACCGCGCCTACAACCTGCTGCGCCACTGGTTCGCCACGCGCGGCTACAGCATGCCGAGCACCGCCTGGCTGGCCGAGATGCTGGCGCAGCTGCTGGAAGCCAAACATGACGCCCAGTTGCTGGTGACGCACCCGGACTGCCACGTGCGCCGCTACCGCGACCGTCTGCACCTGACGCCCAAGCTGGACGAGCTCGAAGGCACGCGCGAAGACCAGTTCGACGACAAGCCCGGCACCGGCTTCCGCTGGAACGGCGAAGCCGAACTGGCGTTCCCGGCCTACGGCGGCGTGTTGCACTTCGAGCCAGCCGACCAGGGCCTGGACCCCGAGTGGCTGCGCGCCCAGCCGCTGGTGATCGAGTTCCGCCGGGGCGGCGAAAAGCTCAAGCTGGCGCCGAACCGCCCGACCCGTCCGGTCAAATATCACTACCAGGCGCTCAACATCCCGGCCTGGGAGCGCGGCCGGCTGCCGGTGGTGAAAAGCCCCGGCCAGCTGCTGTTCGCCGCCGGCATCGGCATGGATAGCCATCAGGTCGGCCCCGGGGCGGGCCGGATACGGCTGCGCTGGCAAGCTGCGTAGAGTTTGAGGCGCTTTCTGCCGAATTTTGTATGTAGATATGTCTATTCGGTATGAGTTTATGAGCTTTCTGACTTGTTATTTTGCACCGCCGCATGTAGAGTTAAGGGTTCCATTTACCTTTATTTGAGCGGAAAACTCACTGTTATGGCTTTAATCGTGCACAAATATGGCGGTACGTCGATGGGTTCGACGGACCGTATCAAGAACGTCGCGCGGCGTGTCGCCAAGTGGCATGACGCCGGACACCGCATCGTGGTGGTGCCGTCGGCAATGTCGGGCGAGACCAACCGCCTGATCGCCCTGGCCAAGGAAGTTCAAGAGCAACCGGACCCGCGCGAGCTGGACATGATCGCCTCCACCGGCGAGCAAGTCTCGGTCGGCCTGCTGTCGATGGCGCTGCAAGCGATCGGCAAGAAGGCGATTTCCTACGCCGGCTGGCAAGTCGCGATTAAAACCGATTCCGCATTCACCAAAGCCCGCATCCAGTCGATCGACGACGAAAAAGTCAACCGCGACCTGGACGACGGCAAGATCGTCATCATCACCGGTTTCCAGGGCGTGGACGAGGGCGGCAACATCTCGACGCTGGGCCGCGGCGGCTCGGACACCTCGGCCGTGGCGATCGCCGCCGCCATGAAGGCCGACGAATGCCTGATCTTCACCGACGTCGACGGCGTCTACACCACCGACCCGCGCGTGGTGTCGGAAGCGCGCCGCCTGAAAGCCATCACCTTTGAAGAAATGCTGGAACTGGCGTCGCTGGGCTCGAAAGTGCTGCAGACGCGTTCGGTGGAATTCGCCGGCAACTACCGCGTGCCGACCCGCGTTCTGTCGTCGCTGACCGACCCGATGCTGGACATCGAAGAAGAAGCCAACTCCGGCACCCTGATCTCGTTTGAGGAAGACACACACATGGAACAAGCAGTCATCTCCGGTATCGCGTTCGCGCGCGATGAAGCCAAAATCACCGTGCTGGGCGTGCCAGACCGTCCGGGCGTGGCCTATCACATCCTGGGCCCGGTGGCCGACGCCAACATCGAAGTCGACATGATCATCCAGAACCAGTCGGTCGACGGCAAGACCGACTTCACCTTCACCGTGCCGCGCAACGACTTCCAGCGCGCGCTGGACGTGCTGAACGGCTCGAAGGAAGCGCTGGGCGCGGCCAGCATCGCCGGCGACGCCAAGGTGTCGAAGATCTCGGTGGTCGGCGTGGGCATGCGCTCGCACGTCGGCGTGGCCTCGAAGATGTTCCGCACGCTGTCGGAAGAGGGCATCAACATCATGATGATCTCGACCTCGGAAATCAAAATCTCGGTGCTGATCGACGAGAAATACATGGAACTGGCCGTGCGCGCGCTGCACAAGGCGTTCGAACTGGAAAAGGCTTAAATTTTTTCCAAAAAACCGCCGAGTTGCCTTGACCAAACGGATCACGGTCTATACTATGGCGGTCGTCTGCTTCACGGCGGACATAGTTGAGCAATCGACTAGGAGACGTGGCCGAGTGGCCGAAGGCACTTCCCTGCTAAGGAAGCATACGGGCAAAACCTGTATCGTGGGTTCGAATCCCACCGTCTCCGCCAGAACAAGCGAACAAGCCTCCCCTGCGGGAGGCTTTTTTGTTTGCTCCCCGCCCGCATGAACAAGGCGTGCCCGCCTTGACCAAATCCCTACCGATCTATACTATAACGGACGTTGTTTGGAGACGTGGCCGAGTGGCCGAAGGCACTTCCCTGCTAAGGAAGCATACGGGCAAAACCTGTATCGTGGGTTCGAATCCCACCGTCTCCGCCAGAATACTGTTCAGTTAGCTAGATGGACATCAAGAAGACCGCTGTTCCCACTCTGGGACAGCGGTTTTTTGTTTTAATTCGTCCACTACTGTTCAGCTACAGCCGAGCACTTTGGGGGTCGTTTTGGGGGTCGCGTTTTTCCCCGAACGCCGACGCGACCCCCAAACCGCAAAAAGCAGGCGTGCTCAGCCAGCACTTCTGCGTTTTCAAGGGCGTGGCTGTGGGCACACGCGACCCTCATTCCATTGTAGAGCGCCCCTCATTTCCACTGTCGGGCGACCCCCAAAATGGCTAAACGCATCCCTCCCTTGACTGACCGTCAGGTCATGAACGCCAAGCCGCTGGACAAGATGTACCGCTTGTATGACGGCGGCGGCCTCTACCTGGAAGTGGCTTCCAGCGGCTCGCGCTTATGGAAGTTTAAATACCGGCGGCCAGGCGCCAGTGACGAGACGCGGATGAGCTTCGGTACCTATCCGCAGGTATCACTGGCCGACGCGCGCCGGCAGCGGACGCAGGCACGCCAGCAATTGAGCGCTGGTGTCGATCCGGCGCAAGCGCGCCGTGACGCCGCAGCCAGCATCGCTGAAGAGCATAGCCTTCGGTTTGAAAACGTAGCCCGGGCCTGGCATGCCACGATGCTTAGCGGATGGCAGCCCGATACGGCAGCAAACATCCTGCATCGGCTGGAACACGATATCTTTCCGTTGATTGGCGCAACACACATCGCCGCGATCAAGCCGCGCGACATTCTTGCTGCTATCCAGGCGATCGAAGATCGCGGGGCAAAGGAGATCGCACGGTGTAATCTCGCCAACGTGGTGCGCATTTTCGATTTCGCGATTAATCGTGGCGATACGGAGCGCATCAATCCGGCGGCCAGACTGAGTGATGTGCTGCAGCCTGCTAGGTTGGCGTTTTGGTAATTCCTTCCTTTGAATTTTTAAGTTTGGAGCGTGCAGTTTCGACTGGTGACAAACATTCAGCAGACCACAGAACAGCGATACTGAGCGGTGATTGACCAGACCAGCGCCCATGAAAAAATACCGCCTTGCTTATCTTTTCGAAAGCAATCAAACATCGGCTACATGTCATGTCTGCATTGAACGACGCTGGCATCGCGATGGGTCGCCGGCGCATTGTCCAGCGCTATATCGATGACGGCAGTCTGATCCTGCCGTTCGGAGAATTTGTTAGCATAGGTACGCTAGGTTACTTCATCGTCCATGCCCGGTTAGACTCGATATCCAGGTGTCTCGCCACATTCATCTCTTGGCTAAAGAGTTCGGTGAATAAGGCTGTGTAGCCTAATCTGGCTTCACTCGTACGTCGAAAAATCTGCGGAGGATGCTAAGTCGCTGGCGAAAAAAAGCTGACTATGCTCTCGTAAATCTTCTGTAGCCCGTCCCACAGGTCGGCGACTATGCCGCCTGTCAAAACCTTGGTTGCTTCACTGCGGGCGTGTCGGAAGGTTTCCCGAAGCCGGAGTCGAGAAAACGGGGAATGTCCGGCTAGGACACCTCGGTGATTCGCAATAAATTCGTTGTTCCTGAGGTGCCAAAGGGAATGCCGGCAGAGATAACTACGGTGTCGCCAAGTTGCGCGATGCCTTCGCGGCATACCGTGCGGCATGCCCATTCGCTCATTTCCACCACGTCCGATACTTCATGGCACAGTACCGGGTAGATACCCCACGCCAAGGCGAGGCGGCGCGCTATTGCTGCGCGGGGCGTCATGCCGACGATGGGCGCATACGGTCGCTCGCGCGCCATGCGAAGCGCCGAGTAGCCGGAGCTGGTGTAAGCGACCACCGCCGCCACTTTCAATGCTGAGGCGACGCTGCGCACGGCCACACCGATACCGTCCGATGCCAGTGTCGCGCATTCGTCGCTGACACCCGTCGCGACGGTTTCACGGCAATGCGGGTCGGCTTCAGTTTGAGCGATGATCGAGTCCATAATACGCACCGCGTCGTGCGGGTAGCTACCGGAAGCCGATTCTGCGGACAGCATGACCGCATCGGCGCCGTCGTAGATCGCGGTGGCCACGTCGGATGCTTCCGCGCGCGTCGGCACTGGCGCACTGATCATGGATTCCAGCATCTGTGTGGCGACGATGACCGGTTTGCCCGCCTTACGGCAGGCACGGACAATACGCTTTTGGATTGCGGGAACCTGTTCCGGCGGCATTTCCACCCCAAGGTCACCTCGCGCGACCATCAACGCGTCGCTGGCTGCGACGATCTCATTCAGGCTATCGATCGCAGCGGGCTTTTCCAGTTTCGCCACTATCCCCGCGCGGCCCCGCACGATACGCTTGATTTCTTGAATGTCTTCGACGCGCTGCACGAACGACAGTGCGACCCAGTCCACGCCAAGGCTTAAGCCGTAATCGAGATCGGCGCGGTGTTTATCCGTCATCGCTGACAACGGCAGCACAACGCCCGGGACGTTGACGCCTTTTCGGTCGGATACACGGCCGCCAATAATCACCCGGGTCTCAGCATGCTCAGGACCGAACGATTCCACTCGGAGGCGTACACGGCCGTCGTCGATCAACAAATCGGTGCCAACCACAAGTGCAGCGTAGATTTCTGGATGCGCTAGCGGTGCGCGATGCTGGTCGCCCAACATTTCGTGATCCATATCGAGGCGGAATAGATCTCCAGCTTGCAGCGTGACCGCACCTTCGGCAAATGCGCCAAGGCGGAGCTTAGGCCCTTGTAGATCGAGTAAGATGCCAATAGGGCGCTCGCGATCGCGTTCAATGCTGCGGATGATGTCCAGGCGAGCCTTGTGGTCGGCGTGTACGCCATGACTGAAATTCAGACGGAACACGTCAACGCCAGCATTGAAAAGCGCTTCGATGGTTTCGCGGTCGCTACTGGCCGGGCCTAGCGTGGCGACGATTTTGGCATTACGGGTACGGTGCATGTTAGTTTCCAGTGATGAGTAGTGCGCGGAAGTCGTTGACGTTGGTAAGCGTGGGGCCGGTTATCACGCTGTCCCCCAATGCCTGGAAGAATCCGTGGCCATTGTTGTTATCCAAGCTTTCGGTGGGACGCAGTCCGAGGGACCATGCGCGCGCCAGCGTGTCCGGTGTGATGAGCGCGCCGGCAATTTCTTCCTGGCCATCTACGCCATCGGTGTCGCCGGCCAAGCCGTAGACGCCCGGTTCTCCCTGCAAAGCGATGGCGCAGGCGAGCAAGAATTCGACATTGCGGCCTCCGCGACCAGTGCCGCGGACCGTGACTGTCGTTTCGCCACCTGATAACAACACGCAGGGGGAGAAAGGGTTGCGCCCGGCGTGCGGTGTGCGCAGCGATGCCGGCCATTACCTTGCCAACGTCACGTGCCTCGCCTTCGATGCAGTCGCCGAGGATGTGCGTCGTTAGTCCATGCGAGGCGGCCACGCTGGCCGCTGCCTCTAGTGCCATTTGCGGAGTCGCAATTAAATGGATCTCGTTGCGGACCAAGCGCGGATCGCCAGGTTTGATGGATTCCCCGCGGCCACTGCGCAAGATCTCCATCACGCGCTCGGGCAGTTCGATGCCGTAGCGCTTGATGATGGCGAGCGCATCTGCGCAAGTGCTGGCATCGGCGACGGTGGGGCCGGAGGCGATGTCACGCGCGTCATCGCCCGGGACATCGGAGATCAGCAAGGTGACCACCTTCGCGGGGTGGCAAGCAGCCGCCAGCCGACCACCTTTGATTGCCGACAGGTGGCGCCGCACGCAGTTCATTTCGCTAATCGTAGCGCCGGAAGTCAGCAACGCTTGATTGATCTTTTGTTTGTCCTCTAAAGTGATGCCATCCAGCGGTAGCGGCAACAAGGCCGAGCCGCCGCCTGAAATCAGGCACAGCACCGTGTCGTCGGCGCTGAGGCCTTGTACGCGGTCGAGAATCCGACGCGCAGCGCGCAGGCCCGCAGCGTCCGGAACCGGATGGGCGGCCTCAATGATTTCTATGCGTTCGCAAGGCGCTGCATAGCCATAGCGGGTCACCACCAGGCCAGAAAGGGGACCGGGCCAGTTGCTTTCCACCGCACGCGCCATCTCGGCCGACGCCTTGCCGGCGCCGATGACGATCAAACGGCCTTTGGGCGCAGCCGGCAGCGCTGGCGGCACACACAACGCGGGCTGGGCGGCCGTGATGGCGGCTTCGAACATCTTATTCAGGAGGTCGCGGCTGTTAGTCATGCTGACACCCTTTGTATGGCGGGCAGCCCAGCAGCGCCACTCGGGGTCAGCGGTGTGACGCTGGCGGCCGGCTCTGCCGACTCATCGACATCGTAGAGCTGACGTAGTTCTTCTTGCGACGACTCACCGTTTAGCACGCGGTGCATTCTGTCCTGATCCAGGGCGCCTACCCAGCGAGCAATCGCCATGGTGGCCACGGCGTTGCCGATGGTATTGGTGATCGCCCGCGCCTCGGACATGAAGCGATCGACGCCGAGCAGTAGCACCATGCCCGCCACAGGAATCTTGCCCATCGAGGCCAGCGTCGCCGCCAGCGTGATGAAGCCAGAGCCAGTCACACCAGCCGACCCTTTTGACGTCACCATCAGTACGCCCAGCACCACCAACTGGTCGGTTAAGGTCAGGGGCGTATTGGTCGCCTGTGCGATGAAGATCGCCGCCATGGTGTAGTAGATGCACTGGCCGTCCGGATTGAAGGTGACACCAGAAGGGATGACCAAGCCCACGACAGGTTTGGAAACGCCAACGTGTTCCAATTTGCGCATCATTTGCGGCACCACCGATTCCGACGAGCTGGTACCCAACACCGTGAATAGCTCCTCGCGCAGATAGCGCAGGAATTTCCACAAACTGAAGCCGGAGACGCGTGCCACGAAGCCAAGCACGAACACCACGAATGCCACGCACGTCAGGTACATGCTGCCCATCAGCTGCCCGAGGGACAGCAGCGAACCGAGACCGTATTTTCCGACGGTGAATGCGATTGCGCCGAACGCCGCCAACGGTGCCACACGCATAATCATGCCGACCACTACGAACATGCTGTTGCTGAAAGCTTCGAGGAAGTCGACCACTGGCTTGGCGCGGCGGCCCATGTGCGACAGGGCGATGCCGAACAAAGTGGCGAAGACCAGGATTTGCAGAATATCGTTCTTGGCCAGCGCGTCGATCACGCTGGTCGGAATCATGTGCATCAGGAATTCGATGAATCCGCCCGATTTGGCTGCGGCGGCGGTGTAGCTGGCGATGCTGTGAGTGTCCAGCGAGGCCGGGTCGATGTTCATGCCAGCGCCGGGCTTGACCACGTTGACCACGATCAGCCCCAGCGCCAGCGCGAAAGTGGACATCACTTCAAAGTAAATCAGCGCGCGCACGCCAACGCGGCCCAATTCCTTCATGCTTTCCATCTTGGCGATGCCCAGCACCACCATGGCGAAAATCACTGGTGCGAACACCATCTTGATCAGACGGATGAATGCATCGCCGAGCGGCTTGAGGTCAGTGCCGAGCGAAGGATAGAAATAGCCGAGCAGGCCGCCGGCGATGACGCCGATCAGCACCTGCACGTATAGCTTGCCGAAAAATCGCTTATACATGATGTCTCCTTATGTTTGTAGTCTGCCGCGTAGGGCAGGCCTCTCCAGGCTCTTGGCGGTCTGGTAGAGGCACGGCTTATCAGGCGGCCTTGCGTTCTTTGTCAGCGGCCAGGTGGGCGCACAGGGCGTCGGTTACTTCGACGGTGGTGGCCTTGCCGCCCAGGTCACCGGTGTGCAGCGACGGCGTGGCGGTGACCGATTCAATCGCCTTCATAACGCGCTGCGCCGCTTCATGCTCGCCCAAGTGCTCCAGCAGCATCACCACGGACCAGAAGGTGCCAACCGGGTTGGCGAGACCTTTGCCCATGATATCGAAGGCCGAGCCGTGAATGGGTTCGAACATCGATGGATAGCGCCGCTCTGGATCGATATTGCCGGTGGGGGCGATCCCAAGGCTGCCAGCCAGCGCCGCGGCCAGGTCGCTGAGGATGTCGGCGTGCAGGTTGGTAGCGACAATAGTGTCCAGCGTGGCCGGCTTGTTGACCATGCGCGCGGTGGCCGCATCCACCAGCTCCTTATCCCACTTCACATCGGGGAAATCGCGCGATACTTCCAGCGCGATCTCGTCCCACATTACCATCGCGTGGCGTTGAGCGTTGGACTTGGTGATCACGGTCAGCAGCTTGCGCGGACGCGATTGCGCCAGTTTGAAGGCAAAGCGCAGGATGCGCTCGACGCCGACGCGGGTCATCATCGATACATCGGTGGCGGCTTCGATGGGATGGCCTTGGTGCACACGGCCGCCGACGCCTGAGTATTCACCCTCCGAGTTTTCACGGACGATAACCCAGTTCAGGTCTTCCGACTTGCAGCGCTTGAGCGGCGCATCGATACCAGGCAGGATGCGGGTTGGGCGGACGTTGGCGTACTGGTCGAAGCCCTGGCAGATCTTCAGTCGCAGGCCCCACAGCGTGATGTGGTCCGGAATGTCCGGATCGCCGGCGGAACCGAACAGGATGGCATCCTTGTTGCGCAACGCGTCCAGGCCGTTCTTCGGCATCATCTCGCCGTGTTGGCGGTAGTAGTCGCCGCCCCAGTCAAAGTCCTCAAATGTAAACTGGAAACTGTTACTGCCTGCGGCCAGTGCTTCGAGCACTTGGCGACCAGCGGGCACGACTTCCTTGCCGATGCCGTCGCCTGGAATGGTTGCGATGTGGTAGGTCTTCATAGTGGTCTCCGGTGTAGAAATAAGTTGCTGCTGAACGGAGACTTTAGCGGGTGGACGGGACGACGAAACGGGACTAAACTCAATTTATTCTTTACCCGTAGCTCCACAATGACCACAAGCAACAGTTTTCAACCAACGGAATTAGCCTTTATCGTCGCACTGGCTAGTTGCGGCAGCCTGAGCGCGGCGGCGCGCGATTTGGGCATTACTACGTCCGCCGTCAGCAAGCGGCTTGCTTTGTTTGAGACCCGGTTAGGGCTACCGCTGGTCAACCGCACCACGCGGCGAATGAGCTTGACGCCGGAGGGAGAGGTACTGCTTGAGCACGCAAAGCGAATACTCGCCGACATGGCGGAGCTCGACCAACTCTTGTCCAACTCAAGAGGAAAACCGAAGGGGCAATTGCGCGTCAATGCGACACTCGGGTTTGGGCGGCTGCACATTGCGCCGGCAATTTCTCAATACGTGCTTAACTATCCAGATGTGGACGTTCAGCTGCAGCTATCAGTGGACCCGCCGCCATTAGCTGATGATCAGTTCGATGTATGCATTCGTTTTGGCGCTCCGGCTGATACAAGAGTTGTCGCAAAGCTCTTGGCATCCAACCGCCGCTTGTTGTGTGCTGCGCCCAAATATCTCGCTGAACGTGGCGAGCCAAAAAATCCTGCGGAATTGGCCAGGCATAACTGTATCTGCATCCGCCAAGGCGACGAGGCTTACGGCCTTTGGCGTTTGATCGCAGCACGCGATGACGATAGCCGAGCGGAGGCAGTCAAAGTGCGAGGCAATTTGACCACCAATGACGGGGAAATAGCGGTAAATTGGGCGCTCGATGGACACGGAATCTTGATGCGGGCCGGCTGGGATATCGAACGCTATCTCGATAGTGGGCGACTCGTGCAGGTGATGGGTGGGTATAGAACTCCGGATGCGGACATATACGCGGTTTACCCCCAACGACATCAGCTATCCGCCCGCATACGCACCTTTGTTGATTTCCTCGCAGAGCGGTTTACCCGTTTTCGTTGAAGTTGTGTCCCCTGCCGGGTGTTATCGGAGGGGCTGCAATTCGTCCATCCAAGTATGCGGAGCACGCGCCCTGCGACGTCAGCCGACGTGATCGATAAACGGTTGACGTGGTGCGAAGTCGAGGGCGCGCGTGCACCGGTCCTACCGCGATTGGTGCTGGAAATCAAGTAGCTCCTTGCGTACCGCGGTCACCTCTTTGGCTGTCACAGGGGGCGCCTCGTTGGCCCAGGCGCTGCGCAGGAAGGTCGCAAGGTCGGCCACCTGCTGGTCGTTCAGATGATTGGCGAAGCCCGGCATCGGCAGTATGGAAGGCGCTTTTTTGGTTGACGGTGTTTGAGCGCCTCTCAGAATAACGTCGAGCAGCGCGCTGGGATCGTCTTGCACGACGATGCGCGCGCCGTTGAGGCGGGGGAAAATTCCCTTGGCCCCATTGCCGTTGCTGGCATGGCAGGCCTCGCAAGTGTTTAGATACAGCATCGCGCCGCGATCCAGTCCACGTGCTTCAGACAGTCGCTTGGTAGTACGCGTGGTCGCCGCCTCGGCATCAACGCGCAGGCCGCTCTTCGCGTTGGGGACGGGCGGCAGCGTTTTAAGATACCGCGCCATCGCGCGCAGATCAGCGTCGCTCAAATGCTGCATGCTGTGCTCCACCACGGAGGTCATTTCGCCACCTACCGAAGCGAAATCGTTGCGACCGGTAGAGAGATAGACCACGATGTCGTCGCTTGACCATCCCTTCATACCTCGCAGCGATGGCGCGGTCCAGTTGGCGACCCTGCCGCCCGCCAAGTATAGCGGGCTAGCGTCAGTCAACGCCTTTTCATGCATCGCCGCGCCGCGCGGGGTGTGGCAACTGCCGCAGTGCCCCAACGTCTGCACGAGGTAACGGCCTTGATTGATTTCGCCGCTTTGTCCGGTGACGGGCGTATATGGCTTATCCGACGTGAAAGCCATGTTCCAGAGCGCCATGCCCCAGCGCTGGCTAAAAGGGAAGCTCAGCGAGGTTTGGGGCGACGCTTGCCGCACCGGTGCCACGCCCTTCATGAAGTAGGTGTACAAGGCGTGGACGTCGGCATCGGTGACGCCCTTGTAATCGGGATATGGCATGGCGGGGTAGAGGTGTTTGCCATCTGCCCGCAAGCCGTCCCGCAATGCATGGGCAAACTGCAGTTCGCTATATTTGCCAATGCCGTGCACCGGATCCGGTGTAATGTTGGTCGAGTATATAACACCCATTGGGCTGATGATGGGTAGTCCCCCGGCAAAAGGTTTGCCACCGGCGACAGTGTGACAAGCTACGCAATCCCCGGCGCGCGCCAGATAGGCGCCACGCTCGATCATCGCCCCCTCATTTTTGTCGGCCGCTTGCACAGTGCATCCCAGCAGCGCGAGCGCGCTACATACCACGTGTTTCAACTTCATTTTCTTTGACCTCATGCCTGCACCAGCGGGCCTGGCTGCCGCAGGTATTGTTCCTTGATCGCCTTGACCGCAAAGTACGTCAAGCCAGCCACCATCGCCGTAGGGTTGGCGTAGAAGTTCTGCGGGAATGCATTCGCGCCTGGCACAAAAACGTTGTGAAGGTCCCAGCATTGCAGATACTTGTTCAGTACGGACGTCTTCGGGTTGTCACCCATGATGGCGCCGCCGGTGGTATGGGTATTGGTGTAATTCGGCGAGGGGGCCCAGTGGCTGTCCATCTTCAGCACGTTGTTACCGTAGGTGTCGGGCTTCATGTGCCGCGCCATCGCTTCCATCTTCGTCTTGAGGAATTGCAGCATGCGCAAATCGTTCTGGACATAATCGTAGGTTATTCGCAGCAGCGGGATACCGTTGCTGTCGCGGTAGGTGGGGTCGAGGTCCAGATAATTACCGCGTGTGGCCATATTGCTGGCCTCTAGCTTTATCGACATCGAATGGCCGTAGCTTTCTTTGAGTGCCGTCTTCCAGCCTGCCCCCCAGCTCGCGGAACCCGGCTTCACTGCGGCACTGATCGGCGTACCGGTCGGCTGTGAGGTGTAAATTTTGGCGCCACCGATGAAGCCCAGCTGCGCAGTGTTGATCAGGCCAGTGCCGAGGTCGCTGAAGACCACGCCGGTCGGCCCGGCGGTGACGAACGGATTGAAGTTGTGGTCCTTGTAGAACAGCGTGAAACCGCCGCCGTACTGGTGCGCATAGTTGCGGCCCACCGTTCCTTCTTCCGTTTCCGGGTTATACGGTTTGCCAATGCCGGAGGTGAGCAATAATCGGACGTTATTCAGCCCAAAGGTGGCGAGGATGACAATTTTAGCCGGTTGAAATACCTCCGCGTTGTTTTCGTCGAGGTAGGTTACGCCCGACGCTGTCTTGCCATCGGCGTGTTTGTCAACGCGGATCACATTCGCGTGCACTCGATAGGAAAAGTTCGGATGCAGTTTCAGACGATCCAGTATCGTTGTCTGCGGCGTGGCTTTGGAATAGTTGACGCAACCGTAGAACTGGCAGAACCCACAGTAGTTGCACGGTGCCAGCTGCTGGCCGTACGGGTTGCTGTACGGGACGGACACCGCCGCAGATGGCATCGTGAACGGGTGATAACCCAGCTCGGCCGCTGCGTTGCGGAACATCGCGTTGCTGAGACTGTCTTCCAGCGGCTTGTTTGGGAAAGGATTGGAGCGTGGGCCTTCGTACGGGTCGCCGCCCGATTGCACCACGCCGCGCAGGTTGCCGGTCACGCCGGACGAACCGCAGACCTGGTCGAAGAAGTCCATATGCGGCTCGATTTCTTCCCAGCTTACCGGGAAGTTGCTGATGCGTAGTTCCTCGTCCAAATGCTTACGGCCAAAGTGCTGGTCGGCGTAGGTTCCCATCTGAAGGTCTTGCGGGGTCGGCCGCGTAATCATGCCGGTCCAGTGCAGTCCAGAGCCGCCGACGCCGTCCCCAAGGCGAAACGACCCCAATTCCCGCATCGGCAGCGCGATATCTTTCGGTGTGTGACGCACGGTGAAGGCTGCTGTGCTCGGGAGCATCATAATCTTATGCCGCTTGACATAGGCCAGTTCATCGGCCGGCTTAGGATAGGCGTAATCTACATTCAAACGGTCTTGGCCGCGCTCTAGCGCGCGCACCTTGAGGCCAGCATTGGCCAGCTCAATTCCCATGATTGCGCCAGCCCAGCCCAGGCCTACAATCACCACGTCCACCGCATCGTTATTTTTCGAACTCATTTCATTGCTCCAGTTATGCTTGCGTGCCATCCAGCGCTACTGGCTTCAATGGATAAACCACGTCGTGCTTCGTGATCCAGTCGGTGTAGCTGGCCCGTGCGCCGGGAAAATTGATCATCACCCACGACCCCATGCCCTTGTTGCCGCCGTATTTCGGATCTGCCAAATAACCTTCCTTGGTGTTCTCCAACAGGCGGGTGAAAAAATAACTGGCGGTCAAGTCTTGTTCACCGAACGCGACGAAGTCGACGGAATTGTTCTCCAGATCCTTCAGAACCGTGTCTTGCCGCACTGCGGATAGATCCGCAAAGGCCATGCCGAAAGTTTTGCTGCTATATTCATCAGTGAGGGCGATCCCCTTCTTGTAGAGGGTGTGCAAATTGAATGGCATCTGATAGCCAAATCCTCGATCTGCGGCGGAATTGTGCGGGGCAGACATATACCAATCTCCTCCCTTGCCATATGGGGTCAGCATTTGGCGATCAATGAACACGGGGACGTTGGTTTCAAGTGCTCCTGGACCAGATCCATCGGCAGGTATCAGGCGATCACAAGCAGCTAGCAGAAAGCGCCACTCCGTTTGGGTGAATGCGCTCGGCAGATATGTGGTCAAGTCGATCTCCGGTTGAATTTCTCGGGAGTGAGCGCCATCAGGGAAAAAACGCATGCCCAAGGCGACCGCGCCGACGCTGGCCAGGGATCCAATAATAAAAGGACGACGGCCAATGCCGTGGCCAGACGGGGAACCGTCGGGGTTATGCTTCTTTTCAGACATATGAAAGCCTTTGAGGGTGTTGAAGGGCGACTAGCGTGAGACGGCTAGTGCAAATTGCAGAGCGGGTATCTTAATTTCTATCTGGATAAGGATCTGCCGATAAACTCAAGACGGAGTTGAGCAAAAGTTGACGATGTAAAACTATATTAAACTGCGCAGGTTTTTCGGGAGGGGAGGCCACGCTCACTGTGCAGAGGAAATCTTTCTCCAGCCAATGCACCGCATGAATCAGATTGTTCTAGCCCTCCGGCCCTGCTGGGCTCCTGGTCTCCGAGCGCAGAGATAATCGAAGGTGGGGGATGTTGGGCTGCTCATCACTCATTCTTGTCGCGACCAGAATTCCGGCACCATTTGGGCTAGAGTCTCCGCGATCTCATGCGGTAGAATTCGCGGCAGTTGGATAACCCGTTGTTTTATATACGGGCGTAGTGGCCTGCAACGCCGTCCGGGGGGCGTGCCTCGGTGAGTCGGGAGAGTGGCTGTCGTATGGAATTCATCACGGCGTTTAGCCAGCTCGTTTTCTTGCGCCTTTAGACACTAGCGTGCTGGGCGAGACCGGCGGTAGCACCGGCAACACTGTACGCGGCCGCCCTGGCGGTCGCTTCGGTGCGGAGGCAGCGACCGATTGTGTGCCACTGCTGGCGGCCAGGCGTTGCTGGGTGTCCGCGTCAATGCGAGCGCGTAAAAAGTTCAGAACATCGGTGCGTAAGAAAACCCATGATGGTCCGACTTTGCATGCTGGCAGCGCGCCACTGCGCGCTAGTGCCAGAATGACGCGTCTGCTGGCGAACAACCTTGCTGCAGCCTGTTCGATATCGAATTTTTCCGATGCATCCATTTAGCCCTCCAGCAACTAAAAGGTGGCACCAACTGGTGCCGAGACACGAGTACCACGTTGAGGCTGGCTTGCCCCAGAAGCCCGCGCGGCAGCATTCGAAACGGCTAGAATAGCAAATTGCTCGCCTGTGAGATCGGGGGCGACAGGTGAACCGCGAGCCGGATTTTGTGGGTGTGCGACGTGCCGGGCTATTTTTCGCTAGGCATTCGATAGGAGGCTAACTTGTCAAAGTATCTAGAAATCCTAGCAAATGATTTTGGGGGCGTTTTCGGGGTCGCGGACGCTGCACTTCGCGTCAAAACAAGCAGTTTTCACTCAGGAGCGTTTTTCAATACGGGTCCCACCGTCTCCGCCAGAACCTTGTTGAAGATTTGCTTCGACACTCAGAAAAACCCGCAGAGCCGCTCTGCGGGTTTTTTTGTTTCGGCCACATTCCGCGCCGCCGTCCGTATGCCAATAAGTTATCGATAACAGCAGTTTTGGAATTGGTCACAGAACAGTGTTGGCCTGACAATCCCAACTGCCTGTTTGTAGTAGATGTCGACTTTTAATAAAAGAATCGAGGAGACTATGGATCTACGTTTGTTGGCCGCGGCGCTGCTGAGCGCCGGATTGATACTGCCGCCGTTGACTGCCGCAGCGCAGCAACGGGCCGAATGGGAACAGCCGGAAGTGGTGGAGGTGAACCGCGAACCGATGAAGGCGACCTTCTTCAACTTCGAGTCGCGCCAGCTGGCGCTGGCCGGCGACAAGGCGGCCTCGCGCAACTACCTGTCGCTCGATGGCGCCTGGTCGTTCGCCTATTCGCCCACGCCGGACGCGCGGCCGAAGGAGTTTTACCGGCCCGGCTTCGACACCAGCAAATGGGGCAGCATCCAGGTGCCGGGGATGTGGCAGACCCAGGGCTACGGCAAGCCGATCTTCACCAATATCGCCTACACCTTCCCGATGAACGAGCCCTACATCGCGCACGAGCTCAACGAGGTAGGCTCGTACCGCCGCGACTTCGACCTGCCGGCCGACTGGACCGGGCGCGATGTGTTCCTGCAAATCGGCGCCGCCGGCGCCGCCTATTACATCTGGGTCAACGGCGAGCGGGTCGGCTATTCCGAGGATTCCAAGCTGCCGTCCGAATTCAATCTCAGCAAATATGTGAAGCCGGGCCGCAATGTCATCGCCATCGAGCTGTATCGCTGGGCCGATGGCTCGTATCTAGAGGACCAGGATTTCTGGCGCGTCAACGGCATCGAGCGCAGCGTCTATCTGTACGCCGAGCCGAAGACCCGGCTGCGCGACTTCAAGGTCACCGCGTCGCTGGACCAGGCTTACCGTGACGGCCGCTTCGAGCTGGTGGCGGAGATCGCCGGCGCGCCGGCCGCTGTGCAGGTCAAGGCGACCGTGCTCGATGGCGGGCGCGAGGTGCTGCAAGCGAGCGGCGCGCCCGGCGCCGACCGCAAGGCCATGCTGGGCGGAATCATTCCGGCCGTGCAGCCGTGGTCGGCCGAGACGCCCAAGCTGTATACCTTGCTGATTGAAGTCACCGACGCCCAGGGCAAGCTGGTATCGGCCACCGCGCGCCGCATCGGCTTCCGCACCGTGGAGATCGCGGACGGCGAGCTGCGCGTCAACGGCAGGCGCGTGATGATCAAGGGCGTCAACCGCCACGAGCACGATCCGCAGACCTATCGCGTGATGTCGCTGGAGAGCATGCGCAAGGATGTCGAACTGATGAAGCGCGCCAACGTGAACGCGGTGCGCACGTCCCACTATCCGAACGATCCGCGCTGGTACGACCTGGCCGACGAGTACGGCCTGTACGTGATGGACGAGGCCGATATCGAATCGCACGGCTATATGCAGCTGGGCGACCGCGCCGGCAGCGCCGCCGCGCGTGAGGCCATCCAGCTGGGCTACAAGCCGCACTGGCGCGTGGCGCACCTGGACCGCGTGTCGCGCATGGTGGAGAGGGACAAGAATTCGCCGTCGATCATTTTCTGGTCGCTCGGTAACGAGGCCGGCACCGGCCCCAATTTCGAGCATGCGGCCGCGTGGGTGCGCAAGGCCGATCCGTCGCGCCTGCTCAGCTACCTGGGCCACGGCACCATCGGCGAGGAGCACAAGCCGAACAGCTATGTCGATATCTATGCGCCGATGTACGACGATATCGAGAAGATGACCGACTACGCGCAGGACCCGAACTACCGCCAGCCGATGATCCAGTGCGAGTACGCGCACGCGATGGGCAATTCGCTGGGCAATCTTGAGGATTACTGGCAGGTCATCCGCGCGCACCGCAAGCTGCAGGGCGGTTTTGTCTGGGACTGGGTGGACCAGAGCGTCTACGCCAGGGACGAGCAGGGTCGCGCCTACTGGGCCTCGGGCTTCGATTTGAATCCCAAGCGCGGCGACAACAGCGTGGTCGGCGACGGCGTGGTGCGCGCCGACCGCACGCCGGACCCGGAGTATTTCGAACTGCAAAAGGTGTATGCGCCGGTGGTGTTCGAGGGCGACCCGCGCAAGGGCGCGGTCGAGGTGGTGAACCGCTATGACTTCCGCGACCTGTCGCACCTGGCGCTGGAGTGGAAGCTGGAGCGCGATGGCGTGCAGGTGGCGCAAGGCGCGCTGGCGCCGTCGACCGCCGCCGCCGGCAAGCGCCAGGCGGTGCAGCTGCCGGCGGCCGCCACGTCCGCCAAGGGCGGCGAGCTGGTGCTGACGGTCAGCGCGCGCAGCAAGGCGGCCGAACCGGCGGTGGAGCAGGGCGCCGTGGTCGGCTGGTCGCAGTTCGTGTTGTCGTCGGCGGCGCCGTCCGCCGCCAGGGCCGCGTGGATCAAGCCGGTCAAGGCGGGCGATGGTTACGCGTTGCGCGCGGGCAATGCGGCGCTGCAACTGGCGGCCGACACCGGCCTGGTCAGCTACAGCGTCAACGGCCAGCCGGTGCTGACCGGCGGCAGCCCGAACTTCTGGCGCGGCCTGATCGACAACGATGAGGGCGCGGGCGTCGACAAGACGCACAAGATCTGGCAGACCTTTACCGAGCAGCGGCATGTGCGGGAGGTAAAGGTGCAGGGCGACAGCCTGAAAGTGCTGTTCAGCTTTGGCGCCGGCGCCGCCCACTGGCAGAATGTCTACCGCATGCGCGACGATGGCGCGCTGGAAGTGCAGTCCACCTTCACGCCGCTGCGCGACGACCTGCCCGACCCGCTGCGGCTCGGCCTGCGCTTCGACAGCCCGGCGGCGCTGGACACCGTGCGCTGGTATGGCCGCGGCCCGCACGAGTCGTATGCGGACCGCAAGACGGGCGCGGCGCTCGGCGTGTACCAGGGCAGCCTGGCGGAGCAGTATCACGCCTACATGCGGCCACAGGAAAGCGGCAACAAGACGGACGTGCGCTGGTTCGCGCTGGCGGGCGGGCAGCAGCGCCTGAAGATCAGCTCGGACCAGCCGTTTGCGTTCAATGCGCTGGCCTTCCCGTATGAAGACTTGTACCTGCGTCCGCGCGGCGAATGGAAGAGTTCGGAAATCCGTCCGCATGGCGCCCCCAGCATCCTGATCGACATGGCGCAAGCCGGCGTGGGCGGCGACACCGGCTGGAACCTGACCGGGCGCGCGCATGTGAAGTACCGGGTGCCGCTGGCGCCGGCCAGCTACCGCTTGCTGATCGCGCCTTAGTTTGATGCGCCGATCAAAAAGGGGCGCCCCCGCGAGGAGGCGCCCCTTGGTCGGGCCGGCGCGCTTACAGGCTGGCGCGCAGCGTGACGCTGACGTTGAGCGGATCGGCGTAGTAATAGGCCAGGCCGGTCGGGCCGAACTTTTGTAGTAGACCTTGTCCGTCAGGTTGTTGACGTTGATCTGCACCGAGTAGCGCTTGTTCACCTCGTAGCTGGCCATGGCGTTGTACACCGCCAGGCCGCCCTGGCGCGCGGTCAGCGCGCCGGAGGTCACGTAGGCGTCGCTCTGGATGTTGGCGCCGCCGCCGATCTTCCAGCCGGCCCGCGCGCCGCCGAGGCGGTAGGTGCTGAACAGGCGCAGCTGGTTGCGCGGGTCGTTGCTGCGCAGCGGCTGGCCGACGTTGGCCGCGCTCGGGTCCACCAGGTACTTGGTGCGGGTGTTGGTGTAGCCGCCGGTGATGCTCCAGTTCGGCGAAATTTCGCCCGCCACCTCCATCTCGAAGCCCTGGCTGCGGGTCTTGCCGCCGGCCACGCGGCAGAAGCCGGTTTCGGAATACGGCAGGCACGGGTTGATCGACGTGGTGTCTTCGATTGCGCGGCCGACGTTGTTGATGCGGAACACGCCTGCCGACGCGTTCAGCTTGCCGCCGAAGAACTCGCCTTTGAGGCCGAGTTCGTAATCTTCGCCGGTGATCGGTTTCAGCATGTCGCCGTTGCGGTCCTTGACGTTTTGCGGCGTGAAGATTTCCGTGTAGCTGACGTAGGCATTGACGTTCTTGTTCAGGTCGTAGGTCAGCGCCGCGTAAGGCGTGGTCTGGCGCTCGATCTTGTAGTTGCTGGCTGGCGTGGCCGGCGCTTCGTATTCCCACCAGCTCAGGCGCACGCCGGCCATGGCGGTCAGCGCGTCGGTCAGCGACAGGCTGCTGGTCGCGTAAGCGCCTTTCTGGCGCGTGTAGGTCGGGCGGTTGTTGTTGACGCTGACCAGCGTCGCCTCTGGATACGAGGTATAAGGGTTCCAGCTGCGGATGTCGACATTGGTGACCGGATTCTGGCTGCCGACGCCGGCGGTGGCGATGGCGCGCACACGCAGGCTTTCCGCGCCAACCACCAGTTGATGCTGGCGGCCGAACAGCGAGAACGGGCCGTTGGCCGTGACGTTGTAGTTTTCCTGGCGGCTGTCGTCGCCGGTGTATTGCGAGGTGGTCACGCCGACGATGTAGGGATTGGTGGCGTTGCTCGGGCGCGCGATGTACGACTGCTTGAAGCCGTTCGGGTCCATCTCCATGTGCATGTAGCCGAAGCCGCCGGTGATGCGCCAGTCGTTGTCGAAGCGGTGCTCGATCGAGGCGAAGGCCTGTTCGTTGCTGCGGTTCCAGCGGTTCCACGCCGCGCCGAGGTAGGTGTTGCGCGGCATGTTCAGCGACGAGCCGTCGAAGTTGGCCGGAATGCCGCCCCACGCGCCGCTGGCGTCGATGTTGGTGCGTTGCAGGCTGGCCGTCAGCATGGTGGCCGGCGTCAGGTCCGCCTCCACCACGCCGTAGAACACGCGGCGCTCTTCGTGACGGGCTTTCTGGAAGAAGCCCTTGTCGTCGAGACACGGCCACCAGCCGGCCGCGCACGCTGCCGGATTGGTTGAGCGAGCCGCCGATGTCGCCGCTGACGCGATGGCGGTCCCATGAACCCAGCACCAGGTCGGCCGACGCCTCGAAGCCCTGGGTCGGGCGCTTGCGCACCATGTTGACGGTGGCCGACGGATTGCCCGAGCCGCGCAGCATGCCGGCCGCGCCGCGCAGGATTTCCACGCGGTCCAGCACGGCGGTGTCCGGCTGGGCAAAGGCCGAGCCGCCCTGGTTGATGGTCATGCCGTCGACCTGCATGGCGTCGATCTGGTAGCCGCGCGAGTGGTAGGTGACGCGCTCGGAGTCGGTGTAGTCGACCGAGATGCCGGGCGTGTTCATCAGCACGTCGGTCAGGTCGAGCAGGGCGCGTTCGTCCAGGTATTCGCGGGTCAGCACGGTAACCGGCTGCGGAATGTCGCGCAGCGATTCCACGCCCTTGACGATGGTGGCTTTCTTGCTGCCGAACGAGCCGGATTTTTCGGTGCTGACGCGGTCCGATTCACCGGTGACGGTAACGCTCGGCATAACGACGTCCCTGTTGTCGGCATTGTCGTCGGCGTGGGCCAGCGTAGCGAAGGCGGTGCTGGCGCACAGCAGCGCCAGTTTGGCTGCCACGCAGATGGGACGCATGGCAGGCTTGCGATGAGACATGGTAACTCCCCGAATGTTATTGATTTAATGAGAATACAAATGATAATCAATCTCATTATATGGGGAATCGGTTACTTCGTCCATACAACCAAGTTTATGTCTGGCCGCGCGGCGTAGGCGGGCGCCAGCGGATAGCTGTCCGCCAGCCGCGCGAATTCGATGAACGATTGCAGGTAGTCGGTGGCGTAGTCGGCCTCGCGCGCGCCGAGGTAGATGTGCTTCTGGATGCCCTTAGGCCCCAGCCGCAGCGTGCGCAGTTGCAGCTGCGGCGCGTAGTCGGTCACCAGCCATTTCGGCAGCGCCGTCACGCCGCGGCCGCTGGCCACCATTTGCAGCATGATGTCGGTGGTTTCGATGGTCTTGTGCTTGCGCGGCGCCACGTTGGCCGGTAGCAGGAACAGCGTGTAGATATCCAGCCGCTCGACCGGCACCGGGTAGGTGATCAGCGTTTCCTCGTTCAACTGCTCGGGCGCTACTTCCTGCTGGCCGGCCCACGGGTGGTCCTTGTGCACCACCAGCACTTGCTCGTAGTCGAACACCGGCTCGAAGCGCAGGCCCGGTTTCAGCAGCGGATCGGGCGTGACCAGCAAATCGATCTCGAAGCCGAACAGCGCGCCGATGCCGCCGAACTGGAATTTCTGCTTCACATCCACGTCCACCAGCGGCCACGCCGCCAGGTAGCGCGAGACGATTTTCAGCAGCCACTGATAGCACGGATGGCACTCCATGCCGATGCGCAGCGTGCCGCGCTCGCCCTGGGCGTACTGGCGCAAGCGGTGTTCCGCCAGTTCCAGCTGCGGCAACATGCGCTGCGCCACGGCCAGCAGGTACTGGCCGGCTTGCGTCAGCCGCAGGTGGCGGCCTTCGCGCAGCCACAGGTCGGTGCCCAGCTGCTGTTCCAGCTTCTTCATGCTGTGGCTGAGGGCGGACTGGGTGACGTGCAGCACTTCCGCGGCAGCGGTCAGCGAACCTTGCTTTTCAACTTCAAGCAGCGTGGCGAGGTGTATGCGCTCCAACATAATCGATGAATTGCACTCATGGATGTGTGACAAAAGACCATTTTACTTCATTGATTGCGATCTTTACCATGCGTGCATCGAAATTCACTGGGAGCACAGCATGACCATCGTTCACAACCTCGGCTTTCCGCGCATCGGCGCCAGGCGCGAACTGAAGTTTGCATTGGAGGCCTACTGGAAAGGCGCGTCGTCGCGCGAGGCGCTGCACGCCGTTGGCGCCGGGCTGCGCCAGCGCCACTGGCAGCAGCAGGCCGGCCTCGACCTGGTGCCGGTCGGCGATTTCTCGTTTTACGATCAGGTGCTGGACATGAGCTTCATGCTGGGCAACCTGCCGCAGCGCGTGCAGGACTTCCACGGTGACGCGCTGGACAACTACTTCCGCGTCGCGCGCGGCCGCTCGGCCGACCAGCACGCCGCTTGCTGCGGCGGTGTGGCCGCAGGCGAGATGACCAAATGGTTCGACACCAACTACCACTACATCGTGCCCGAGTTCAGCGCCGCTACCGAGTTCAAGCTCGACGCCGCGCGCTTGCTGGCGCAACTGGCCGAGGCCAGGGCGCAAGGCGTGAAGGCCAAGCCGGTACTGGTCGGCCCGGTGACCTATCTCGGCCTCGGCAAGGCCAAGGACGATAGCGACAAGCTGGCGCTGCTGCCATCGCTGCTGTCCGCCTACGCGCAACTGCTCGATACGCTGGCGGAGCAGGGCGTGGAGTGGGTGCAGATCGACGAGCCGCTGCTGGTCACCGAGTTGGCCCAGGACTGGCAGCACGCCTTCAACCTGGCCTATCACCAGTTGAAAGCCTGCCGCGTCAAGATTCTGGTGGCGACCTACTTCGGGCAGTTGCAGGACAACCTGTACCTGCTGGCCAATCTGCCGGTGGCCGGCGTGCACGTGGACGCCATCAACGGCCATGACGATATCCGCCCTTTGCTGAACCTGCTGCCGGACCACAAGGTGCTGTCGCTGGGCGTCATCAACGGCCGCAACATCTGGAAGACCGATCTGAACCGGCTGCTGGACTGGCTCGAACCGCTGGCCGAACGTCTCGGCAACCGCCTGTGGATCGCGCCATCGTGCTCGCTGCTGCACGTTCCGGTCGATCTGGACAGCGAACAGCAGCTGGACGCCGGGGTCAAATCCTGGCTGGCCTTTGCATTGCAAAAACTGGACGAGCTGCAAGTGCTGGCCAAAGCGCTGCGCGAAGGCCGCGCCGCTGCCAGGGCCGAACTGGACGCCAACGCCGCCGCGCTGGCCGCGCGCCGCGCCTCGCCACGCGTACACAATCGGGCCGTGCAGCAAGCTGTCGCCGCCATCGACGCGCAACTGGGCCGCCGCCACAGCGGCTACGCCACGCGCGCCGCCGCCCAGTCCGTGCACCTGAAACTGCCGGCGTATCCGACCACCACCATCGGCTCTTTCCCGCAGACGGCCGACATCCGCCGCGCCCGCAGCGAATTCAAGGCCGGCCGACTGGACGCCGCTGGCTACGCCCACGCCATGCAAGCCGAGATCGCCCGCAGCGTGCGCGAACAGGAAGCGCTCGGGCTGGACGTGCTGGTCCACGGCGAAGCCGAACGCAACGACATGGTCGAATACTTCGGCGAACAGCTGGACGGCTATGCCTTTAGCCAGTTCGGCTGGGTGCAATCGTACGGCTCGCGCTGCGTCAAGCCGCCGATCCTGTTCGGCGACATCAGCCGGCCACAAGCCATGACAGTCGAGTGGATCAGCTACGCGCAGTCGCTGACCGCCAAGCCGATGAAGGGCATGCTGACCGGCCCGGTCACGATGCTGAACTGGTCCTTCGTGCGCGACGACCAGCCGCGCGCGGTATCGTGCAAGCAGCTGGCGCTGGCCATCCGCGCCGAGGTGCTGGACCTTGAACGCGCCGGCGTACGCGTGATCCAGATCGACGAGGCGGCGCTGCGCGAAGGCCTGCCGCTGCGCAAATCGCAGTGGCAGGATTATCTGAACTGGGCGGTCGAAGCCTTCCGCATCAGCGCCAACGGCGTGCGCGACCAGACGCAAATCCACACCCATATGTGCTATTCGGAATTCAACGACATCATCGCCGCGATTGCCGATATGGATGCCGACGTCATCACCATCGAAACCTCGCGCTCGGACATGGAACTGCTGGACGCCTTCGACCATTTCAACTACCCGAACGGAATCGGCCCCGGCGTGTACGACATCCATTCGCCGAATATCCCGACCCGCGAGCACATCGTGCAGCTGATGCGCAAGGCCGCCGGGCGCGTGCCGGCCGCGCGGCTGTGGATCAATCCGGACTGCGGCCTGAAGACCCGCCAGTGGGCCGAGGTGCTGCCCGCGCTGGCCAATATGGTGGCTGCCGCGAGGAGCTGCGCGCCGCGGCCTGAGTTGACCTCGCCGCCGATCCAGCGCAAAATTGTTATTTCATTCACGCTGGAAGAGGGATTCGATGCGCTACGTACTTGCTGTTCTGATGTTCCTGACGATGACTTGCACACGCGCGGCCGAGCCGGACGACGCCGCCTTCCGCGCGCAGGTCGGCGCCTTCATCGACACCTGGCATGATGACGCGGCCCACGGCCGCCCGGCCTATTTCGACAAGATGGCGCCGGACGGCGTCTACATCGGCACCGACAAAACCGAGTACTGGCAGCGCGAGGCGTTCCGGGTCTGGGCCAAGCCTTACTTCGACAAGGGCAGCGCGTGGGATTTCAAGGCGATCAAGCGCAATATCTACTTCAGCCCGGATCGCCAGTGGGTGTGGTGGGATGAGCAGCTGAACACGCAAATGGGCATCTGCCAGGCCAGCGGCGTGATGCGCGTGGGCCCGGAAGGCATGGCGATCCAGCACTACCAGCTGTCGCTGACGGTGCCGAACGGCGCACTGGACAAGGTGCAGACCGTCATCAACGACAGCGAGCGCAGCGGTTTATAAGCTGATCTGGCGCTGCGCGTAGCGGCTGGCGATGTCGTGGTCGTGGGTTACCAGCAGCACCGCGCACTGATATTGCAGCGCGTGTTCGCGCAGCAGCATCAGCGTTTCCTGCTGCGTCAGCGGGTCCAGCCGCGAGGTCGGCTCGTCGGCAAAGATCAGCGCCGGCCGCATCATCAGCACGCGCGCGATGGCGAAGCGTTGCAGCTCGCCGCCGGATACCTGGCCCGGCAGTCGGTCGAGCAGGGCGGGCGGCAGCCGCAGGCGCTCCAGCAGCGCCGTCAATTCCTGCCATGGCAGGCGGTGCAGGTCGATCAAGTCCTGCAGCGAGCGGCGCAGCGTCACCGTTGGCGCGAAGGCCGCCGCCGGGTCCTGGTAGATTTTCTGGAACGCCGTGCGAGCCAGGCCGCCGGCCCGGCGCACGCTGCCGCTGTCCGGTTTTATCAAGCCCAGCAGGATATTGCCGAACGTCGTCTTGCCCGAGCCGCTGGGGCCGGTAATGGCGACAAATTCCCCGCGTCCGATGTCTGCTGTCACATTGCTGAACAGCTGTTGTGCGCCGAAGCGCTTGCTGACGGCTTGCACGGTCGCCACCGGCGCCGTGGCCGCCGCCGGCGCTGCGGCCGGCCATGCGGCCGGATCGGCCGCCAGCAAACGCCGCGTGTAGGCGTGCTGCGGCGCATCCAGCAGCGCGGCGGCATCGCCCTGTTCGATGATGTCGCCATCGAGCATCACCGCCAGGGTGCCGCCGAGCTGGCGCGCCAGCCACACATCGTGCGTGATCGTCAGCAGCGTGACGCCGTCGGCGATGGCCGCCTTCAGCATGGCCAGCACATCGCCGCGCCGTGCGCTGTCCAGCCCCTTGGTCGGCTCATCGATAATCAGCACCGGCGCACCGGCCGCGTAGGTGGCGAGAAAGGCCACGCGCTGCGCCATGCCGCCGGAAATCTGGAACGGATAGCTGGCGCCGGCCTGTGCCATGTCGAGCCGGGCCAGCGCGGCGTTGGCGGCGGCTGCCGCGTCGTCGGCGCTGCGGCCCAGCACCAGCTCGTGCACCTCGCCGATCTGCCGCGCCACGCGCATGGTCGGATCGAGCGCCAGCCACGGTTCCTGCGGCAGCAGCGACAGCGTGCGGCCCCACAGCGCTTGGCGTGCGCGCAAGTCGGCCGCGTCATAGCGCTGCGCGCCGATCTCGATCTCGCCGCTGCACGCCAGCGTCGGCGGCAGATTGCCCATGATGGCTTGCGCCAGCAGCGATTTGCCGGAGCCGCTTTCGCCCAGCAGCGTCAGCACGCCGCCGGCGGCAATCTCCAGCGCGATGTCGCGCACCAGCCACTGCTGGCCGGCGAAGATGGAGAGCCGGCGCACGCTCAGCTGCGCGCCCGGATGCCCGTTAGCTCGTTTGCTCATGACTTGCGCCCGCTGCCGAGCAGGATCATGCCCAGCAAAGTGAAAAACAGCACCAGGATCGGCGCTGCAAGCAGCCACGGCGCTTCGCTGTAATACGGCAGCAGCTCGATCATCATTACCCCCAGTTCGGCCGTCGGCGGTTGCAGGCCGACGCCGATAAAGCCCAGCGCCGCCATCGCCAGCACGGCGCCGGCATAGCCGAAGCGCATCAGCGTGAAGATGCGCGGCAGCAGCTCGGGCATCAGGTGACGGCGCACCACGTACAGCTTGCCGAAGCCGAGCAGCCGCGACGCTTCCACCTGCGGGCTGGCCAGCAGGACGGCGGCCGCCGCGCGCACCACGCGGAAGTATTCCACCCACAGCGCCAGCGAGATGCCGACATACAGCGGCCAGAATTGGCCGGGGGCGAAAGCCGCCAGCAACAGCACCAGCAGCAGGCCGGGCAGGGCCAGCACGGCGTCCGCCAGCGCGGTCAGCAGGCGCTCCGGCCAGCCGCCGTGCCAGGCGGCCAGCAGGCCCAGCACGGTGCCGGGGATGGCGGCGCTGAGGACGCTCAGGGCGGCCATCGACAGCGACAGCCGCGCCGCCTCGGCGAGGCGCGCCAGCATGCTGCGCCCGAGGTGGTCCAGGCCCAGCGGATGCGCGATGCTGGGCGCCTCGAGGAAGCGGCTCAGTGTTTGTCTTGCCGGGTCAATGCCGATCAGCCACGGGCCGAGCAGGGCGAAGGCGGCAATCAGTGCCAGCATCAGCGCGCCCGTGATGCGGGCCGGGCGCCAGCGCCGCGCCGCCAGCAGGAGGTCGAGGTCATTATTCATTGCGGGCGGCGGCGTGGGTCGATGGCGGCGCACGCCAGGTCGACCAGGGAGTTAAACAGCACGAACATCAGGCCCAGCACCAGCGCCGTCCCCTGAATCATCGGCACGTCGCGGCCGAAGATGGCGTGCACCAGCGCGTGGCCGATGCCGGGCCAGGCGAAGATGGTTTCCACCAGCACCACGCCTTCGATCAGGTACACCAGTTGCACGCCGACGTAGGCGACCACCGGCGCGGCGACGTTGCGCACGCCGTGGCTGAGCAGCGCCTGCCATGGCGACAAGCCCTTGGTCAGCGCGAAGCCGTAGTAGGCGCTGCCGCGCACCGAGACCATGGCGTCGCGCGCCACGCGCGAGGAGACTGCCGCCAGGCCGGCCGCCAGCGTCAGCGCCGGCAGGGCAAGGCTGCCGGCGTCGGTGTGGCCGGCGGCGGGCAGGGCGTTGAGTTCCACCGAGAAGATCAGCACCAGCACCAGCCCGAACACGAATGGCGGCATGGCGCGCAGCAGCATCGACAGCGCCAGCGTGGCGCGGTCCAGCCAGCCGCCGGGACGCAGGCCGGCCAGCGCGCCGGGCACGGGGCCCAGCAGCAGCGACAGCACGATCGCCCACACGGACAGGCGCAGCGTCTGGCCCAGTTGCAGCGCGATTTCGCTGCTGACCGGTTGCGCGGTCACCATCGAGACGCCGAGGTCGAGGCGCAGCAGGCGGCCCCACCATTCAGCCAGCGCGGCCAGCCAGGGACGATTCAGGCCGAGTTCGGCGCGCACGGCTTCTGCGGCGGCGGCGTCCACCATGTCGTAGCCGTAGCGGCCGGCGGCGATGCGGAAGGCGGTGTCGCCCGGCAGCAGGCGGGTCATGAAGAAGCATAGCGTGCCGACCAGCAGGGCGACCAGCGCGGCTTGCAGCAGGCGGCGCGCCAGCAGCGGCGTCCAGCGTTTCAGGGAGGCGGTCATGGCAGCCATTTCAGGGTGGAGATGCGGTAGCTGCGCTCGAACGGATCGATGCTCACGCCGCCCAGGCGGCTGGAGACGGCCACGGTCTGCCGATACCAGACGACCGGAATCACCGGCAATTGCGCCTGCAGGCGCGCGGCGACAATGGCGCGCTGGTCGCCGCCTGCGTCGTCGCCGCTGGCGAGCTGCGCCAGCGCCTGCTCCAGCACGGGATCGTGCCAGCGCATCGCGCCCCAGTCGCCGCCGCCGGCGGTGTAGTCGCCGATCATGGTGGCGGTGGGATCGGGCGTGGTGCCGAAGTTGCGCGCCACCAGCCCCATTTCCAGCGCGCCGCTGCGGTGGCCGGCCGGGATGTCGCTGGAGTTGCCAACGATGACGGTGACGGCAATGCCTATCTGCCGCATCTCCTCCTGAATCGCGGTGGCGATCAGCGGCAACTCGGGCCGGTCGACAAAGGTAATCAGCTTCAGCTCGAAACGGCGGCCGTCGCGCCACAGGATGCCGTCGGCGGCCGGGTGAAAGCCGGCCTGGGCCAGCAAGCGCCGCGCCGCGACCGGATCGTGCCGCAGCGGCGTCAGGCCCGGCTGGTGCCAGCGCGCCAGCGCCGGCGGGAACAGCTGCGTGGCGGCCAGGTCGCCGTCGCGCAGCAGCGCGGTGGCGATGCCGTCGCGCTCCACGCCGAGGCTGATCGCCTGCCGCACGCGCGCATCGCCGAGGAAAGGATGGGCGGCGTTCAATTTGAGCAAGGTGGTGCGCGGCAAATCCTGCGCCTTCAGTGTCACGCCGGGCTGGCGTTGCAGCCGGCGGATGCTGGGCGGGTCGAGCGTGAACGCCAGATCGGCCTGGCGGCTCTGCGCCATCAGCGCCCGCGTTTCGGCGTGCGACACGCTGATATAGCGCGCCGCCGCCACCTGCGGGTGGGCGCCGTTCCAGCCGTCGAACAGCTCGGTATCGAACTGCTGCGGCAGGCGGATGGTCTTGATCCGATACGGCCCGCTGCCGATGATGCGCGTCACCCGCCCATCCGCACCGAACGCGGCGGGCGCCAGCACCATGGTGCTGTAGTGCGTGAACAGGTAGGGCAGCGGCGCCAGCGGCCTGGCCAGTTGCACCACCACCGAGCCGCGCGCGGCATAGATATCGCTAATCCCGGCCAGCTGCAACACGCCCGGCGCCGCCAGCGCGCGCTTGATCGAGGCCAGCACAGTCCAGGCCGTGACCGGCGTGCCGTCGTGAAACGTGCGGCCCTGGCGAATGAAGAAACGCCACTGTTTGCGGTCGGAAGACAGCTCCCAGCTGCTCGCCAGCGCGGGTTGCAGGCGCCCCTGGTCGTCGACATCGAGCAGCGTCTGCGCCACTTCCATGCGGGTGAACATATAGCCGCTGCGCGACGGTTCCAGCCCGGTCAGCTCCCATGGGCCGACCACCGTGACCGTGCCGGCGGCGGCAGGCACGATGTCGCCATGGCCGGGATCGGCCCATGCGCAGGCACAGGGCAGGGCAAGGGCAAGGACTGCTGCGAACAGGCGGGCGTTTTTCAGTAACGGTTTCAATATGCGGGCACAGCGTTGACAGGCGGTTGCCGGCAATACTAATCGATCTCATCGGAATTGACCATGCCGCTAAAATCGCCGAAGTTACGCTTGTGCTATTGTTGGGGCGATACACTAACAGGGTAAGACATGAAAAAAACGCTGTTCCTGGCCGCGCTGTGTAGCGCGCTGGCCCTGACTTCCGCGCCGGCCGCCGGCCAGCTGGCGCGCCATATGACCGAACTGAGCGGAGCGCCGCAGGCCAAAACCATGCGCGGCAAGCTGCGCGGCCGCGACACGGCCGAGTACACGGTGCATCTGCGCGAAGGGCAGACGCTGGCGGTCAGGCTGAAAACCAATTTGCGCTCGAACTATTTCAATGTCACCGGCCCGGATGGCGGCGAGGCGCTGTTTGTCGGCTCGCGCGACGGCGCGCGCTACCGCGCGAAGGTAACGCAGGAGGGCGTGTACAAGATCAGCGTCTACCTGATGCCCAACGCCGCCCGGCGCGACGAACGCGCCAGTTATTCGCTGAAGATCGAGGTGAAAGATTGACCACGCCGCCCCGGCGCGGCATCCATCTCAGCCTGCCGCTGTCGCTGGCGGCATTGCTGGCATGGCTGCTGCTGACCATCAGCGGGCGCTGGCTGGGCGACGGTGGCGCGCCAGCTTCGTTGACGGCGGCGGTGGCCGGCGGCATCGGCCTGCCGTGGCTGCTGGCGGCTGCTTTCTCGGTGGCGCTGGCGCTGGCCTTGCGCGAGCGCGCCGCCCTCGGCCTGAACCTGCCGCAGCCGTTGAAAACCACCTGGCTGGCCTGGCCGCCGCTGCTGTACTCGCTGCTGCTGCTGCTGGTGGCCTGGGCCGGCGGCTGGCCGCCGCGTCCGGTGCTGTTGATCGTCGCCTGCAACACGGTGCTGGTGGCCGTGTCGGAAGAACTGATGTTCCGCGCGATCCTGCTGCAAGGCTTGCTGGATCGCTGGGCGCAATGGCCGGCCGTGCTGGCCTGCTCGGCGCTGTTCGGACTGGCGCACACCGTCAACGGCCTCGCCACCGGCGACGTCGGCGGCGCGCTATGGCAGGCGGTGGCGGCTTTCCTGCAAGGCATCTGCTACGCCGCCATCCGCCTGCGCACGCGCTCGATCTGGCCGATGGTGGTGGTGCATGCGTTGTGGGATTTCGCGCTGGTGACGGCCACCCTGTCCGCCGCCGCCGAGGGCGAAGGCTCGGTGCTGCCGTTTGCAGCCTTGCTGGCCGTGCTGCCGCTATGCCTGTATGGCGTATTTTTGCTCCGTAACAGAAACCGGAATGGTTAATTGTATAAACGTCTTGGAGCGCTTCGACTCCGACGGCGCCGGTCAGATAATCACAAGCTGAAGCTGGCCGACAGGTAGGCGGCGCGGCCGTCGCCCGGCGCGTGGCGGGTCTGGTCGTTGATCCACACGTACTCGTAGTAGCGGTTGGCCAGGTTTTTCAGTTGCAGTTCCAGCGTGAGGCGAGGCGACACCCGATAGCTGGCGCTGGCGTTGAGCAGCGTGTAAGCGCCGTACTTGCCGCCGGTGTTGGCGCTGGTCAGGTAATAGTCGCCCTGGCCGTTGGTCCACGCCGACAATTTCAGCGCCGGACTGACCTGAATCTCATAGCCGGCCGAGAACAGGTGGCCGGGCAAGTGGTCGATCTGCTTGCCGAGCGTGTTCGGCGCGGCCGGATCTGGCCGCACGATGCGCGATCGCTGGCGCGAGTAGCTGATCCACGCCGACGCATCGCCGCCAAGCAGCAGGTTGAACTGCACGTCCGCCCCTTCGCGCCGCGTGCTGCCGACGTTCTCCGAGCCGCCGGCCGGATCGTTCAGGCGGCGCTTCACCTCGTCCGACGCATCCTGCCGCCACAATGCCAGGCGGCCATTGAGCCAGCTCGCCGGCGTGAACTTGACGCCGCCTTCCCACCCCTCGTTGACCGACGGCCGCAGGGCGCTATCGGTACTGCGGTAGGCCGCCGCGCCGGCGCCAAGCTGGAACGTCTTGCCCCAGTTGGCGTAGATGCTGGCGTTGCTGACCGGCGTGTACACCGCGCTGAACTTCGGTTGCCTGATGAGGCCGTAGTCCTGGATGCCGTAATGCGTGCCTGCCGCGCGGTCGGTGAAATCGCCTTCCACCTTGTCGAGCCGGTAGCCGGGAATGAGCTTCAGCTTCGGTAGCGGCTGCAGCACGGCTTGCACGTAGCCGCCGTAGCTGTCGAAGCGGAAGTGCTGGTCGCGCGTGGTGGCCACGCGCACCTGGTTGAGCGTGTTGTAGCGGGGGCTGGCGTCGTTCTGGTGTTCGGCGCTGACGCCGGCTTCCAGCGTGGCGTTGCGCAGCCAGCCTACGGCCGCATCACGCGGGCGGTAGGTGAGGCTGGCCAGCAGGCCGGTGTGCGCCTCGTCGATCACGCGCTCCTGTTGCGAGGCGGTGATGGCGTAGCGCAGCCAGCGCTGGTCCTGCACCTTGTTGTGGTAAAGCCTGGTGGCGAGCGAGACGTTGTCGCTCAACGCGTGATCGAGCTGGACGCTGGCCTGCGTCATCGCTCGGTTGCCGCCGGTGGAGCGGGCGTAGCCGTAAGAGGCGGCAGGATCGCGCCGTGCATCCGCAGCCTCCAGATAACCGGCCTCGTCGCCGTTGCTTTCCGTGTGACGGATGGACAGGCCGCCGCGGGTGCGGCCGTCGTCGCTGGTGTAGAACCATTTGCCGCCGACGGTGGATTTGTCGAAGCCGCTGTTGGCGCGGTAGCCGCCGGATTTCAGATAGCCGGCGAAGTAATTCTGCGCCCAGTTGCCGTTCTCGACGCCTTGCGCGAATTGCAGTTCGCGCGTGGCGAAGCTGCCGTAGCTGAGGCGCGCGTCGCTGTAGTTGCCGCCCTGGCGCGTCTGGACGTTGGCGTTGCCGGCGATGTTGTGCAGGCCGTAACGCGGATCGTTGGTGCCGCGCACCACCTCGACGCCGCTGATTTCCAGCGGGAACAGCATGTCGAGGAAGGGCATGCCGCCGGCGTTGTCGTTGCCCGGAATGCCGTCGATCAGCAGCTTGACGGCGTTGACCTCGCCCTCGCCGTTAAAGCCACGGAAAGACAACTTGCCCGACTCGTTACCCTGGCGGAATTGCGTCAGCATCACGCCGGGCGCGCGCGCGAACAGTTCCCACGCGTGCTGCACCTGCTGGTTCTGGATATGGTCCGCATCCAGAATGTCCACCGACGACAGCACGCCGCGCGCCGACATCGGCCCGCTGCGTTTTGCCGTGACTTCCACCCGGCCCAATACCAGCGCGGCGTCGTCGTTGTCCTGCGCCCAGCCCGGCGCAGCGGCGCCCAGCAGCGCAGGCAGCGTTGCCGCATACATCCAATTGCGTTTCATAGTTTCCTCATTCTTTGTGCGCACGCGCGACAGGGCGCGTGCGAAATCGCCCGCAAGCGGGATTGCGATGGAATCAGGAAACGGCGGGCGGCCCGCGCGGCCTGGCGGCGGACCACGGGAACAGCGGCGCTGGCGCGCGGTAGTAGAGGGATGGATAGACGTCGCGCCCGCCGATGACGGCGAAGCTGATCGCCGCCGGCGGCGGCAGGGCGACGGCGCCGCCATGCGTGGCGCAGTAGGGGCAATGCTCCACGTGATGTTGCAGCAGATCGCGCTGCGGCGCCTGCGGTGTCTCAGCGGCCACCAGCACGCGCTTGACGCCATTCACGCCGCACAGCTCGGCCCACCGCGCCGTGCCGCCGCGTTGCGCGGTCAGCGCGTGGGATACCGACGGCGCGAGCGCGCCGAACAGGACGGCCAGCAGGGCGATCCAGACGGTCAGCAGGCGTCGAGTCGGAAGGGGGAGCATGCGGCGATTATAAGGCAGCCGGGTATTCACTGCATTTAGCGCCACATGCCGCAGGCCTAAAACAGGTGCGTGACGCCGACGCCGTAGTTGCTGCTTACCTCGGCTGGATATAGCTTGCGGCCGTAGTCGAGGTAGACGCTGGTGCGGCGCGACAGGCCGTAGCTGACGCCGGCGCCGAACATGCCTTGGGCGCGCACGCCATCAAGCCGCACCTGGCCGACGCTGGCGCGATAAGTCAGCACGCCTGCCGCGTACTTCATGCCGAGCGTGCTGGCGCGCGCGGTCGAGACGCCGGCGGTGCTGACGTCGTGCGCGCCCATCACGCTGAGGTTGCCGAAGGCGGCGCGCAGGCCGACGAAGGTGTCGGCGTTGCCGGCGCTATTGCGGCCGCGCGCCACCATCGCACCCAAGCGGCCGCTGCGGTATTGCAGTGCGCCGGTCAGCGGCCTGTTGCGGTCGCCCGGCTCGGTGTCCAGTGCGCCGCTGAAGTGGGCGCTGAAACCGTTGATGTCGGGCGTGTCGTAGTAGATGCCGTTGTTGAGGCGGCCGTACTCTGGCTTGCCGAGGTTGCCGCGCGGGTCGGACGGGTAGTTGTAGTGCCACAGGTCCCAGGCCGGCGAGGCCAGGCGGTCGAAGTAATTCCACGGGTCGAAGGCCCAGTCGTTGGCGTACAGCGCATCCAGCCGGCGGCCGAATTGCAGCGTGCCCAAGCGGCCCTTGAGGCCGACGGTGGTTTCGTTGTGCCAGATCGGCTTGAAGCCGTCCTCGTTGCCGCCGGTGTCCATTTCGAAGCGCGGGCTGAGCGTGAAGATCACGTACAGGTCGTCATCCAGCTTTTCGGCGCCGCTGAACTGGATGCGGCTGCGCTGCACCGTGCCCATTTTCCAGGTCCGGTCGGTGGCGCGGTACATGCCGAGGTCGAGCATGCCGGATACAGTGAAGGTGGTTTGCGCAGGCGCGGTGGCCGGCAGCAGGGCGGCGGCCAGCGCGGCCGCCAGGTGGCGCTGCTGGTTTTTCATCAGGGCGCCTCCGGGGCGCCCGCTCTGGCGTGGGGCGGGCGAAGTCCTGGCTCGTGCGCAGTGCCTATCATTTTTATGTCTCCGTAGTTGCTCGGTAGATTTGAGTCTATTTAATGTATACAAAGTGTAGACATTATATATCGGGGCAAATTAGGGGGCGTCAATAAACTTCGCGTAGTTTCATGGAATGAAAAAGCCGGCGCGTGGCCGGCTTCCACTTGCGTCATTCCGCGCGGGTCAGTCGCCGTCGATAGGCAGCACCATGCCGGTCGGCACCACGTACTCGGTCATGCGCAAGCGCGACAGTTCCCAGTGCGCGCGCACCAGTTCACCCGCCAGTTGCGGATCGCGGCGCTCGATGGCGTCGATGATCTCGTCATGCTGGCGCATGGCCGTGTCCAAATTGGCCTGCATGTCGCTGCTGGTCGGCTGGCGATAGAAGATCTTGCCCATGCGCGCGTGATCGATCAGCAGCCGTCGCAGGCTTGGCATCAAGTAATCGTTGTGCGCCATTGTGCCGATCGCATGATGGAAACGGTCATTGAAATGCACGCGCGCCGCCACGTCGTTTTGCTCGATGGCCGTGCGGAACTGCGCCTGAATGTGCTTGAGTTCGGCGACTTCCTGCGGCGTTGCGTGCTGCGCCGCCAGCTGCGTGGTGGCGACATAGATCAGCGGCGCGGCCAGGAAAAAGCTGCGCATCGACTGGTAGCCCATGGCCGCCACGCGCGCCGGCCGGTTCGGTTCCAGCTCGATATAGCCTTCCGCCGCCAATTGGCGCATCAGTTCGCGCACCGGCGGGCGCGACAGGCCGAACTCTTCGGCCAGCGATACCTCGTCGATCACCGCGCCGGGCGCCAGCTCCATGCCGGTGATGCGCCGGCGCAGCGTGTCATACAGCAAAGCCTTGCGGTCGACGGCGATATCGGTGGTGGGGGAGTCGCTTGCGGGTGCTGCCTTCATCGGTTGCTTTCGTGGTTACATGTTCACGGCCAGACTGTATAGCGATGCGTGGGGAGCGTCAACCGAGCGGTTTTAATACCTTCTTAATAATTATGTGTACACTGGATGCCATTTGACCAATAGGGGATTTTGATGGAAGAGTTGCTGGCCGTGTTCATGGCCTGGTTTATACACCTGGACGCGCATTTGGTGGAGCTGATCGATCAGCACGGCAACTGGGTGTACCTGATCCTGTTCCTGGTCATCTTCATCGAGACCGGCGTGGTGGTCATGCCCTTCCTGCCGGGCGACTCGCTGCTGTTCATCGCCGGCGCGCTGGCGGCCAAGGGCCTGCTCGATCCGCTGACGCTGTGCGTGCTGCTGTTCATCGCCGCCGTGGCGGGGACGCGCTCAACTTCAGCATAGGCTCATGGTTCAAGAGCCGGGCGCTGGACACCAGCAAGATACCGTTCGTCAAGCCCGAGCACTTGCAGCACACGCAGAACTTCTTCGACAAGCACGGCGGCAAGACCATCATCCTGGCCCGCTTCGTGCCGATCGTGCGCACGCTGGCGCCGTTCGTCGCCGCGCTGGGTTCCATGCCGCGCCGTGTGTTCCTCGGTTACAACGTCAGCGGCGCCTTCCTGTGGATCGGCAGCCTGGTGGCGGCCGGCTACCTGTTTGGTAACATCCCATGGATCAGCAAAAACCTGACGGCGGTGGTAATGGCCATCGTCGTGCTGTCCATCCTGCCGGCGGTGGCCGGCTGGCTGAAGGCGCGCGCGGCCACCTGAGGCCAGTTTTAATGCGCTGTTAATGATCGCTGTCGGACAATCGGGCTTTTCAACCCGCTTGTCCGACCATGAACCGCGATTTTCACCCGCCCGAACTGTCGATCGTCATCCCCGTCTATAACGAAGAGGCCGGCCTGGCCGCGCTGTTCGCGCGCCTGTACCCGGCGCTCGACCGGCTCGACGCCACGTACGAGATCATCTTCGTCAACGACGGCAGCCGCGACCGTTCAGCCGCCATGCTGTCCGAGCAATTCCGCCTGCGGCCGGATGTGACGCGGGTGGTGTTATTCAACGGTAACTATGGCCAGCACATGGCGATCCTGGCCGGCTTCGAGGCGGCGCGCGGCGATATCATGGTGACGCTGGACGCCGACCTGCAAAATCCGCCCGAGGAAATCGGCGTGCTGGTGGCGAAAATGCGCCAGGGCCACGATTATGTCGGCTCGATCCGCCGCCAGCGGCGCGACGCCGCTTGGCGTGGCTGGGCATCGAAAGCGATGAACCATCTGCGCGAGCACATCACCAGCATCCGCATCACCGACCAGGGCAATATGCTGCGCGCCTATGGCCGCAATGTGGTCGACCTGGTCAACCAGTGCGGCGAGGTCAACACCTTCGTGCCGGCGCTGGCCTACCGCTACGCGCGCAATCCGGCCGAGGTGGTGGTCGGGCACGAGGAGCGCGCGGCGGGGCAGTCGAAGTATTCGCTATACAGCCTGATCCGGCTGAACTTCGACCTGGTCACCGGCTTTTCGCTGCTGCCGTTGCAGTTCTATTCGATGCTGGGAATGCTGATGTCGCTGGCGTCGGCCGCGCTGGTGGCGCTGCTGCTGGTGCGCCGCCTGCTGCTGGGCGCGGAGGCGGACGGCGTGTTCACGCTGTTTGCGGTCACCTTCTTCTTCATGGGCGTGATCCTGTTCGGCATCGGCCTGCTGGGCGAGTATGTCGGCCGCATCTACCAGCAGGTGCGGGCGCGGCCGCGCTACGTGGTGCAGGCGATCCTGCAGACGGCGGAACTTGGCCCGCCGCGCTAGGCGGAGCGGCGCAGCTGCGGCTGGAACAGCACGCGTGAAATGATGCGCAGGGCGATGCCTTGCTCGCACAGATAGTTGATCGCGGCGTCGCGGCCGCGGTAGAGCGCGTGGTCCAGGCCTTCCTCGATGATGGCGGCCGTGCGGTCATCTTTCCTGCCGGCCAGCCGCAGCTGCCGTGGCTGGCGCGGGCGGAACACCGGCATCTGGAAATCGCGCTGGCGCACCGGCAGAATGTGCGCGACCAGGGCGGTGGTGTCGAATGCAATCATGATGGCAACAAAGGACGATAATGCTGCCATCATAACCGCAAAGCGGTGGCCGGACTGTTCGCCACCGCTCCCAGCCCCGGCGGGCTTACCACATGTAGACGCGCTGCTCCGGCGGCAGGTACATCGGGTCGCCCGGCTTGATGTCGAACGCCTTGTAGAAGCCCGGCTGGTTCATCACCGTGCCCTTGGCGCGGAACTCGCCCGGCGAATGCGGATCGCTCTTGATCTGGGCGATGGCCGCTTCCGGACGCAGCTTGGCGCGCCATTTCTGCGCGAAGCCGATGTACAGGCGCTGCTCGCCGGTCAGGCCGTCGATCACCGGCGACGGCTTGCCGCCCAGCGAGCGCTGGTAGGCGTTGTAGGTGATCGACAGGCCGGAGTTGTCGCCGATGTTCTCGCCCAGCGTCAGCTCGCCGTTGATGTAGTAGCCCGGCACCGGGCTGTAGCTGCCGTACTGCTTGACCAGGCCGGCGGCGCGCGCCTTGAAGGCGGCGCGGTCCTCGGCGGTCCACCAGTTGCGCAGGCGGCCGTGGGCGTCGTACTGGCTGCCCGAATCGTCGAAGGCGTGGCTGATCTCGTGGCCGAAGGTGATGCCCAGCAGGCCGTAGTTGACCGCGTCCTCGGCCTTGACGTTGAAGAACGGCGGCTGCAGGATCGCCGCCGGAATGGTGATGGCGTTCAGCGCCGGGCTGTAGCTGGCATTGACGGTCTGCGGCGTCATCGACCATTCGTCGCGGTCGACCGGCTTGCCCAGCTTGTCCAGATTGTTCTGGCGGCTCCAGGCGCGGGCGGCGCGGACGTTGGCGATCAGGTCGTTGGGCTGGGTTTTCATGGCGCTGTAGTCGCGCCATTTGTCCGGGTAGGCGATCTTCGGCTTCAGCGCGGCCAGCTTGGCTTGCGCCTCCTTCTTGGTTTCCGCGCCCATCCAGTCGAGCTGGTCGATGCCGTCTTTGAACGAGGCGACGAAGTTGTTAAACATGGCCATCACGCGCGGCTTGGTTTCCGGCGGCAGGTACATGGCCACGTAGCGCTTGCCGACGGCGTCGCTGAGCGAGGCGTCGGTGAAGCGCAGCGCGCGCTGCCACAGCGGCTCCGCCTGCGGCACGCCGCGCAGGGCCGTGCCCTCGAAGGCGAAACGTTCGTTGACGGTGGCGCTGTCGAGGTAGGATGCGTAGCTTTCGATGATGCGCCAGTTCAGGTAGCTTTTCCAGGCGTCCAGCGGCACGTCGGCCAAGGCTTGCGCGAAGCCGCCGAGGAAGCCGGGCTGGCGCACCACGGCCGACGACGCTTTCGGCGCGAAGCCGGCGGCGCTGAAGTAGGCCTGCCAGTCGAAGCCCGGGGCCAGCGTGTCGAATTTGCTGAACTCGACGCGGTTATACGACTTGACCGGGTCGCGCATCTGCACGCGGGTCCATTGGGCGGCCGCCAGGCGGGTTTCGATGTCGAGGATTTGCGCCGCGTGCGCGGCGGCCTGCTGGTCGCCGCTCATCGCCAGCATGGTGCTGATGTGGCTCAGGTACTTGTCGCGCGCGGCCTTGAGCTTGGCGTCGTCGTCCTTCAGGTAGTAATCGCGGTCCGGCAGGCCCAGGCCGGACTGGCTGATGCTGACCGTGTAGTTTTCCGGATCTTGCGCGTCCGGCGCCACGCCGGCCGAGAACGGCGTCGAAATGCCGCCGCGTTGCAGGTAGGCGAACAGCGCCGGCAGCTCGCGCTTGTCCTTGACGGCGGCCACGCGCGCCAGTTCAGGCTTGAGCGGCTTGAAGCCGGCGGCGTCGCGCGCCTTCTCGTTCATGTAGCTGGTGTACAGGTCGGCGATCTTGTGGCTTTCGCTGCCGACCTTGCCGGGCTGCCTGACGGCGCTCTCGATGACGTTGCGCAGCTGGCCCTGGGCGATTTCGCGCAGCTCGATATACGTGCCCCAGGTCGATTTGTCGGCCGGGATCTCGGTGTTGCGGGTCCAGATGCCGTTGACGTAGCCGTAGAAGTCGTCCTGCGGGCGGACCGCCGGGTCCAGCGTTTTCAGGTCGATGCCGGACAGCGGCGCGGCGATGGTTTCGGCGTACAGGGGCGCGGAGAAAGCGAAGAGGGCGCAGCAAGCGGCGCTGATCAGGGAACGGTGCACAAAGATTCCTTCAAATTAAGCGAGCAAAGATTATACTGCCGGGCGCGCACCCGTCGCTATATAATGATTTGAGACAACTAAAAGGCGCTATTTTGGACATGGAACTGGCATCGCTCAGCCGCGCTGCCCTTGAAAAGCAGCTGGCATTGAGCCGGGTTCAGCGTCACGCGCTGTTCGAAGCTATCGACGACGGCTTTTGCATCATTCAATTTATCGACGGCCCGCACGGCCCGCTGAGCGACTATCTGCACATCGAGGCCAACTCCGGCTACGAGCGCCACACCGGCATCGCCGACATCGTCGGCAAGCGCCTGCGCGAGATCGAGCCGGACAACGCCCAGGCCTGGCTCGACCTGTACGGCAAGGTGCTGCGCACCGGCGAGACGCTGCGCTTCGAGCAGGAATTCCTGGCCGTGGGCCGCCACATCGAAGTCTCGGCCACCCGGCTGGGACCGGTGGAGATGCGGCAGGTGTCGGTGCTGTTCCGCGACATTACCGCGCGCAAGAAGACCGAGGCGGCGCTGCACGACAACGTCCAGCGGGTGCAGCTGGCGATGGCGGCCGGCGCCATCATCGGCACCTGGGTGTGGGACGTGCCGGCCGATCGCTTCAGCATCGACGAGGGCTTCGCCCACGCCTTCGGCCTCGATCCGGTCCAGGGCCGCAGCGGCATTCCGCTGGCGCAGATCGTCGCCACCGTGCACCCGGACGACCGGCAGGGACTGGCGGACGCCATCGCCGAGGCGCTCGGCCGCGGCGGCGCCTACGCCCACCAGTACCGCACCCGCCGCCGCGACGGCAATTACTACTGGCTGGAAGCCAACGGCCGGGTCGAGCTGGACGCCGACGGCCGGCCGCTGTCATTTCCCGGCGTACTGATCGATATCGAAGGCCGGCGCGCCGTGGAAGCCGAGCGTGACCGCGCCATCGCCGCGCTGCGCGCGCTCACCGAGACGCTGGAACAGCGCGTGGAAGAACGCAGCGCCGCCTTGCTCAAGGCCGAGGACGCGCTGCGCCAGGCGCAGAAAATGGAAGCGGTCGGCCAGCTGACGGGCGGCCTGGCGCACGACTTCAACAACATCCTGGCCGGCATCGGCGGCAGCCTGGAGCTGATGAAAATCCGCATCGCGCAGGGGCGCATTGGCGACCTCGAACGCCACCTCGGCGGCGCGCAGTCGGCCGTGCGGCGCGCCGCCGCGCTGACCCAGCGCCTGCTGGCGTTCTCGCGGCGGCAGACGCTCGATCCCAGGCCGTCCGACCTGAACCGCATCGTCGCCGGCATGCAGGAGCTGATCAGCCGCAGCGTGGGGCCGGCCATCGCCATCGAAACGGCCGGCGCGCATGGGCTGTGGCCCACCTTTGTCGATGTCGGGCAGATCGAGAACGCGCTGCTCAACCTGTGCATCAACGCCCGCGACGCAATGGCCGATGGTGGCAAGCTGACCATCGCCACCGCCAACCAGACGCTCGATCAGGCCGGCGCCGCGCAGTGCAACGTCGCGCCCGGCGATTATGTGGCGCTGTCGGTCAGCGACACCGGCGCCGGCATGACGGCCGACGTGCTGGCGCGCGCCTTCGAGCCATTCTTCACTACCAAGCCGGCCGGGCAGGGCACCGGCCTCGGCCTGTCGATGGTGTACGGTTTCGCCGGCCAGTCCGGCGGCGCGGTGCGCATCGATTCGGCGCCGGGCGCGGGCACCACAGTCAGCCTGCTGTTGCCGCGCCACAGCGGCGCCGGCGCGGCCGACGACGCGGCCGCCGCCGCCGGGGCGCACAGGGCGCTGTGGCGCAAGAAAATCATGGTGGTCGATGACGAGCCGCTGGTGCGCACGGTGGCGGTCGAGGTCCTGGCCGATCTCGGCTACGACGTGGTGGAAGCGGAGGACGGCCCCGCCGCGCTATCGCTGCTGGGCGCGCATCCCGATATCGACCTGCTGGTCACCGATGTCGGCTTGCCGAACGGCATGAACGGCCGCCAGCTGGCTGACGCGGTGCGCGCGCGCGCGCCGGAATTGCCGGTGCTGTTCGTCACCGGCTACGCCGAGCATGCCGTGCTCAACCACGGCCACCTGGCGCGCGGCATGCAGATCCTGACCAAGCCCTTCACCGCCGACGCGCTGGACCAGCGCGTCGGGGAACTGCTGGGCAAGGAGCGCGCCGCGCCATGACCGGGCCGGGCGTCGCCAAACGCAGCCGCAAGGCGCCGCTGGACGCGGACCTGCTGGCGGCCGCCTGCGGGATTGTCGGCAGCGAGGGCTTGGCCGGACTGAGCCTGCGGCCGCTGGCCGAGGCGCTGGCGGTTTCCGTCACCGTGCTGACCAGCAATTACGGCGCGCGCGCCGAAGTGCTGGCGGCGGTGTGCCGCGCCGCCTGCGGCCAGGACCAGCTGATCATGGCGCGCTGGCGCTCAACCCTCGATGCGCTCGGCGCGATCTCGCCGGCCATCGGCGCCGAGCTGGCCGAGAGCATGCTGGAAGAATTGGCCAGCCAGCATCGCGGCCTGTCGCTGCTGTATCTGGAACTGCTGCACGCCGGCGCGTGGGACGTCACGGTGCCGCCGATGTTTGCCGCGTGGGCCGGGGCGCGCCGCGCTTTCTGGGATGAATTTGGCGGCCGCGCCGGCATCGCGCCCGGCTTGCTGGCCAGCGGCTGGTGGCACGGCTACGTCATTGCCGAACTGGCCTACGGACTGGCGCTGGGGCCGCTGACGCCGTATCGCACGCTGCGCCGCCTGAGCCTGCGCCGCCTGTTCGCCGGCGGCCTGGCGGCGCAGGCCGACGACGGCGATGCGGCCTTGTGTGCGCTGCTGCTGGCGCAAATGCAGACGCCGCTTCAGACGGCGGCGCACGGCGAGGCCGCGCGCGAGCCGGCATGGGCGGCGCCGGCGGCGCGCGCGTGCGGCCGGTGGCTGGCGGCGCGCGGCGTGCACGGGCTGACGCACCGCGCCATCGCGGCGGAAATCGGCATCGCGCACACCACGCTCAGCTATCGCTACCCGACCCAGCGCGATCTGGTGATCGCCGGCCTGGAGTCCATCGTGGCCCACATCCGCTACGCGGTCGACGCCGCCAGCCTGACCGAATTGCAGCGCCTGCGCGTCGAGGGCGACGGCAAGCAGCTCGACCTGGCGCGCGCCAGTTTCGCGGTGGCGCTGGCCGCCGCGCGCATGCCGGAGCTGACCGCCTGCACGGCCGATATGCGCAGCCGGCGCGGGAATAATCTGGTCAAGGTCTTCATGAAATATCTGCCGCAAGCGCGCGGCATCGATGCGCTGTGCGCGCAAGTCGTCTCGATGGGCCTGACCGGCCTGAGCAACACCGAGCCGCCGGGCGACGCCTCCGACGAGACGGTCGCTACGGCGTTCGGCGCCGCAGCCGAGTGGCTGCGGCAGCAGCAATAGCCGGACTTACTCGGCGTAAGCCCACAGGTCGACCAGCGCGCCGCTGCTGTAGGTCAGCAGGCGGAACGCGGCCGGCGCGTAGTCGCCGTCGACCACCAGATAGCCATCCGATTGCGCCGGCAGATCGCCGCAGCCGGAGGCGGCCAGCGACAGTTTCAGCGTGTTCGGCAGCGAAGACGCGCTCACCTTGCCCGACAACTTGCAGCCGGCGCCGGCAGCCACGATGTCGCCGCCGGCGTTGATGCTGAACGCGGCTGCGGCGCCGGACGCCAGGCGCACGCTATAGCCGCGCGCCAAGGCGCCGGCACTCAGCGTGGCGGCGGTGGCGGCGTTGCTGTTGAGCAGTTCCAGCGCGCTGTCCGCCGTCGGGGCCGGCGTCAGCCGCCAGGGGCCGCCGGCGTCGCGGCGATACACGGCGGCCGCTTGCTGGTTGCTGTTGTTGAGCACCAGCAGGCGGCTGCCGTCGGCGGCAGCATAATACTTGCCGGCGGTGGGGTTGGCGGCGTCGCCGCTGCTGACGGCGTACACGCCGGCCGCCAGGTCGGTGACCTTGACTTCAGGCTCGGCGGCATCATGGTTGCTGCCGCAGCCGGCCAGCAGCAGCGCGGCCGCGCCGGCAAAGAAAGTAAGCGAACGGTTCATGGCGCGCCTCACTGGGCAAACAGGTCGCGCAGGCGCAGGCGCAGCCACTGCTGGCCGGCCGGGCGATGGTCGTAGCCGACCTGCATCGCACTGACCGAAATCTTGCTCTTGTAGACCACGGCTTCATCTTCCGCCTGCTCGGCGGTGGCGGCGGCCGGCAGCGAGCCGCTCAGGCCCCAGGGCGCGGCGCTGCTGAATTTCAGCGCATAGGTATCGTAGGTGCCGATGCGCGAGAACGCCCACGGCGCGGTGGCGGCAACGCCGTCCGGGAAGTTGACGTTGAGCGCGGTGCCGGCCGGCAGCAGCGCCGAGCCGCCGGCCTTGGCCTGCAGCGCGGCGATCAGCTTGACGGTCAGCTGCGCCACGGTTTTAGAACGGGCGTTGGCCAGGCCGGCGTTATCGACCGTGTCGGTGCCGGCGCTCAGCGCGATGGCCGGCAGGCCGCGTCCGGCCGCGAACTGGGCGTTGCCGATGGTGCCGGAGTTGATGACCACCTTGCCGACGTTCTGGCCTTCGTTCGGGCCCGACAGCACCAGGTCCGGCGCCTTGCCCCAGCGCGCCGGCGCCAGCACGTCCAGGCCGTACATGGTGGCCATCACGGGCGTGCCGTGCACGTAGTTGAAGTCGCCGCCGGTATAGCCGCTTTTGGTGAACTGGCCGACAGCCGGCGCGCCGGTCGGGGCGGCGCCGTTGTGGCAGCCGCCTTCGGCTTCGATCTGGGTCTTGTCGTTGTCCGCAATAATGGTGGTGGTGCTGTACATCACGATGGCCGCGCTGCGGCCGCTCTGGCCGGTGCACGGCACCGTAACGATGACTGCATGGCCGGCGGCCTTCAGTTCATCGTACAGCGCCTTGACATTGCTGGTCAGGCCGTCGTCGTTGGACAGCACGATATTCAGGGCGAAAGCAGGGCTGATGCACAAGGCGAGCGCGGCACTCATGGCTAAACGTTTCATAGCATCCTCTCGGTGGAAAACCGAGAGGATATGAAAGATTTATTACCGCATTATGACGAGTGTACGAATTTATTACCGTTGTATCTGAACAAAAAAATACAGTTGTACGATTAAGTCGGTGCTTCCGCCGCGCCCTCCGGCCGGCGTGTGGCCAGCACTTTGTCGATCCGCAGGCCGTCGAGGTCGACCACCTCGAAATCCCAGCCCTGCCACTGGCAGCGGTCGCCGGTGCGCGGGATGTCGCCCAGCAGCAGCATCACCATGCCGCTGAGCGTGTTGTAGCGGCCGCGTTCCTCTTCCGGCACATCGCGCAGGTCCAGGCGGTCCTTCAGTTCCGGAATCGGGATCAGGCCGTCGAGCAGCCATGAGCCGTCGTGGCGCTGCACCGCCCACGACTCTTCCGGATGCGGCGTCTTGAATTCGCCGGTGATCGCTTCCATCACGTCCTGCAGGGTGACGATGCCCAGCACCTCGCCGTACTCGTCGACGATGAAGGCCAGCTGCGCGCCGGACTGCTTGAAGTGTTCCAGCAGCTCCATGCCGGTCAGCGACTCGGGCACGAACACCGGCTCTTCGAGTTGCGCGGTGAGGTCGAGCGGATGGCCGTTGAGCGTCTGCATCAGCATCTGGCGCGCGCTGGCCACGCCCAGCACCTGGCGCCAGCCGTCGCGCAGCACCGGGAAGCGCGAATGGGTGCTGGCGTTGAAGCGGCTCAGGTTGACGGCCGGATCTTCATCGACGTCGAAGTAAATAATGTCGCGGCGCGGTATCATGAACGAGGCGATCTGGCGGTCGTCCAGGCGGAACAGCTTGCGCACCATCTGGTGCTCCTGCTCCTCGATGACGCCGGAATCCGAGCCTTCCTCCAGCATCAGGTGCAGTTCTTCCTCGGTCATCGCTTGCGGCCCCGTGTTGCGCACGCCCAGCAGGCGCAGCACCAACTGGGTCGAGGCCGACAGCAGGCGCACGAACGGGCGCGCGACCAGGGCCAGCAGCTGCATCGGACGGGCGATCAGGCGCGCCAGCGGTTCCGGGTTCAGCTGTGCCAGGCGCTTGGGCACCAGCTCGCCGAGTACGATGGAGAAATAGGTCAGCACCACCACGATCAGCGCGGTGGCGGCGTTGTCGGCCCATTTTTCAGGCACGCCGTGGGACAGCATCCATTCGCCGAATGGACGCGCCAGAGTGGCTTCACCGACGATACCGTTAAGGACGCCAATCGAGGTGATGCCGATCTGGATAGTGGACAGGAACTTGGTGGGATCTTCGCCCAGTTGCAGGGCAGCGGCGGCGCCGTTATCGCCGCTCTCGGCCAGCTTGGCCAGCCGGGCTTTGCGGGCCGTCATCAAGGCAATTTCGGCCATTGCAAACAGGCCGTTCAACAAAATCAATCCCAGTAATATGGCAATTTCCATGTAGGTAGCGCGGGTGCGCAGTGTTAGAAAAAGCCTATTTTATGACAGAGTTCTTAAGAGTTTATTTTTTTACCTGCATAAACCTCACCCCGCCGTCGTTCCCGCGCAGGCGGGAACCCATGCTGAGTTGCCCAGGCCCGCGCTGTATGGATTCCCGCCTGCGCGGGAATGACGGGTGGGCCGGCTAGAGTTCCAGCACCAGCCGGCCGGGGGCGGCGGCCCAGGAGACGCAGGTGCACATGCCGGTGGCGCGCATGGCTGGCGTGAGGCAGATGTCGCGGTGCAGCGGCTGGCCTGCCAGCACCGGCGTATAGCACTTGCCGCATTCGCCGCGCTGGCAGTCATAGGAGACGAAGGCGTCCACAGCCAGCAGCGCGGCGAGTATCGAGCTGCCGGGCTCGACTTCGACGGTCATTGCGGACAGTGCCAGTTCAACCGTCAGCGGCCCGTCGCCGTGCTGCGTGCGGGCGCCGAAGCTTTCGAAGTGCAGCGCCGCCGCCGGCCAGCCGTTGCGCGCGCCGGCGTCGGCCAGGGCTTGCAGCAGCGGCGCGGGGCCGCAGGAGTACAGGCTGTCGCCTGCTTCATAGGCGCCGAGCAGGGCGTCCAGGTCGGCGCGTCCGTTTTGGTCGGCGATGTGCGTGGCGAGGCGGATGTGCGGGATGGCGCGCAGCTCGTCCAGTAAAACCAGCCGGTCGGCGCTGCGCGCCAGGTAGTGCAGTTCGAACGGCCGGCCGGCGGCGCCGAGCGCGTGCGCCATCGATACCAGCGGCGTGATGCCGATGCCGCCGGCGATCAGCAAAACGCGCCCTGGCGCCGCGCCGGCCCCGGGCGCGGCGTCCAGCGGAAAGCTGTTGAACGGACCGCGGATGCCGATCGCGCTGCCGGCCGCGTAGGCGTCGTGCAGCCGGCGCGAGCCGCCTTTGCCGTCATCCTCGCGCTGCACGGCGATGCGGTAAGTGTCGGTGGCGCCGCCGCCTGCCGGCCCGACGAGCGAATAATGGCGCTCCAGCACGCCGCCGTCGGCGTCGGTGAATTGGACCACGATGTGGGCGCCGGGCTGCCAGCCGGGCAGGGCGGCGCCGTCCTTGCGGCGCAGCTGGAATTCCCGCACCGCGGAGCCATGCGCGATGACTTGCGAAACAAGGTAGTCCATGGCCTCAGCCCACCGCCGGATTGAACGGCGACGCGTCCAGGTATTCCCACACCACCTGCTGCGGCGTGTCGCGCAGTATCCAGCGCTCGACCTTGAATTCCCAGTAGCGCTTGGTGCCGCCGGTTTCGTTGCCGGGATCATCCTGGTGCCACAGCACGGTGGCGGCGCCGGTCAGTTGCAGCAACTGGCCGCGCTCGAAATCCGGAATGCACAGTCCCGCCTGCGGGTTGACGTGGAAATTGCCCAGCGTGTTGAACAGGCTGTTGCCGTCGTAGTCCGGGATGCGCAGCGTGTTGTCGTCCACCTGGCGGATGAAGCCGGGCGTGCCGCCGCGATGCGAGGCGTCCGCCCCGGCGCTGGCGTGGCGGCTGGCGAGGAACAGCGTATCGGCGCGCTGGATGATCTGTTGCACCGGGCCGCGCAACACGGTGCCGTGCGCCGTCTGCACCGGCACCACCGGCTCGCCGAGCTGGCGTAGCTGGCGCCGCTGGATGTATTTCGGGCAGTTGGGGTAGGCTTCGCGGATGGCGACTTCGGCGCCGCGCTGGTCCAGGCGGCTCAGCCGGCCGTTGACGCGGTAGCGCCGCCGCGAGCCGAGTTCGATGAACAACATGCCGATGTCGGCCCCGGCGCCAACGTTGCTCCAGAACGGGTCGGACAGGTCGCGCTCCGCCTCGGCCACATCGATGAGGATGCTGCTGCCGTCGTCGGTGTGCAGAAAGCCCGCCTTGCCGAACAGCAGCGAGGCCCACACCCTGCCGTCCGCATCGCTGCTGCCCAGCACCGCCATGAACTGCTTGGCGATGAACGGACGGGCGCCGGCGATGACCTTGTCGCTCATCACCGAAATATTGCGGTCGGCGATGGCGGTTTCGCCGGCGCGCTGCTGCGCTTCGCGTTCGCCCGCGTGGAAGCTGTCGTTCATTACGTTCTCCGTGGTTGGTGACTATACGGCGTATTGTGCGCAGTCCTCCGGCAAACAAGAATAGCCGCCCGGCGCAAGTGACTATTCCGCCGGCCGAAACGATGAATTGATCCTGGCGCTGTTTATCCCGGACAGGTCCGTCCCTAGAATGGCCTCACTCCAACTGACCTGTTAGCGAAAGGAAGCAAATCATGAAAGTAGCGATCATCATCCTGTCCGACCCGAAAGCCGGCGAAGAGGCGCTGGGCCGCATGTTCAACGGCCTGGCCGCCGCCTACGACTTCAAGCAGAAGGGCGTGGAAGTGGGCATCTACTTCCAGGGCACCGGCACCCGCTGGCCCGGCGTGCTGGCGTCGGACCAGCACCCGATCCACGCGCTGTACAAGGGCGTCGAAGACACCGTGGTCGGCATCTCCTGCGGCTGCGCCGATGTGTTCGGCGCGCGCGAGGAAGTCGAGAAGGCCGGCTTCGACCTGATCACCGACAACAGCGTGCCCGGCACCTCCGGCCTGCCGAGCATCGCGCAGATTTCGGCGGACGGCTACACCGTCTTCATTTTCTGAGGGGCGCGCCGTGAAAACCTTCCGCATATTTGCCGCGCTTGGCTTCGCCGTGCTGCTGCACGCGGCGCCGCTGGCCAGCGCCGCCGAAGCCGCCAACGTGGCCAGCACCGCCGCGGTTGCATACCGCACCGTCAAGGTCGACGGCGTCAACGTCTTCTACCGCGAGGCCGGACCGAAGAACGCGCCGGTGCTGTTGCTGCTGCACGGCTTCCCGACCTCGTCGCAGATGTTCCGCAACCTGATTCCGCAACTGGCCGACCGCTATCGCCTGATCGCGCCCGACTATCCGGGCTATGGCCAGAGCGACATGCCGCCGCTGGACAAGTTCACCTACAGCTTCGACAACCTGGCCAATGTGGTCGACAAGTTCACCCAGGCGCTGGGCCTGTCGCGCTATGCGCTGTATGTGCAGGACTACGGCGCGCCGATCGGCTTCCGCGTGGCCGCCGCGCATCCGGAACGCGTGACCGCCATCGTGGTCCAGAACGGCAACGCCTACGAGGAGGGCATCGCCCACAGCTTCTGGGACGATCCGCGCGTCTACTGGAAGGACAAGACGGAGGCCAACGGCAACAAGCTGCGCCCGCTGTTCGAGCTGGCCGGCACCAAGTGGCAATACACGGAGGGCGCGCGCGACCCGGCCCGTGTGAGTCCGGATGCGTGGACCGTCGACCAGGCGTATATGGACCGTCCCGGCAACAAGGATATCCAGCTGGAGATGTTCTACAGCTACGGCACCAATCCGCCGCACTATCCGGCGTGGCAGGCGTACTTCCGCAAGCACCAGCCGCCGATGCTGATCGTCTGGGGCAAGAACGACAAGATCTTCCCGCCGGCCGGCGCCCATCCCTACCTGCGCGACTTGCCGAAGGCGGAGCTGCATTTCCTGAACACCGGCCACTTCGCGCTGGAAGAGGATAGCGTGGCCATCGCCGGCTACATCCGTCCGTTCCTGGCGAAGAACGTCAAGGCGGCGCAGTAAGCGCCTGTTCCGCTGCCAGCGCGGCGAACAGGATGTCCATGCCGTGGTGATAGATGGCGTCGATTTCGGTCACGCGCAGAAACGGCATGGCGGCGGTGATGAGGGGAAGTCGGCCGGCCGGTCGAAGTCCTCCAGGATGATCGGCGCCGCGTCCGGCTGCAGGGCGCGGCTGCCGACTTCGGCCAGGCCGGCGCCGGCGGTGAAGTTGGCCATCATGCGGTAGTAGCGCGCGCTTTGTTCCGCACTCATGCCGGCGTCGTGGAAGTGGCGCAGCAGCTGTTCGTAGAACTGTAGCGCGGTTGGCGTGCTGAAGCGGCGCGAAACCATGCTGAGATAGGCGTGCGGGTGGGCGATGGCCATCAGCCGCAGGCCGTCGAAGGTGCGGCGCGCGCGTTGCAGCGGCGTGCCGTCGGGCGTGAGCGTGGCCGAGACTTCGTCGAGCACGATGTCGAGAATGCCATCCAGCAGCTCGGCCTTGTTGCGGAAGTAGTGGTAGAGCGCCATGGCCTCGACGCCCAGTTCGCCACCGAGCTTGCGCATGCTGAGCTGGTCGATGCCGTGTTGGTCTATCATACGCAGCGCCACCTGGGCGATGCGTTTGCGGTCCAGTGATTCGGTCTTGTTTTTCACGCTCTTTTTGTCAGCCGGTAGTTTTATGCCCCCACATTATCGCATTGGAACGGAATCCGTCGAAATCGCGGCGCGGCGGCAGTTCTTTGCCGCCGCGCCGGCGTCGTTCGGCTGTCGCGTGCTGTCTTTGCCGGACAGTCCGGCGACGTTGCTCAGTGTGCTTGCCATGCCGTCGCCGGTGATGAACCGCGTGCTCGGCCTGCCGGGCGGCCAGCCGCTGACGGCTGAATTGTTCGGACAGGTCCGCCATGTTTTCCGCGAGCGCGGCATTCCCCGGTTCTGGATACACGCGTGGGATACGCCGGCCGACGCGCCGCTGCGCGCAAGCTTGCAGGTCCTCGGCTGCCAGCCGGCCGGCGCCTGGACCAAGTTCGAGTGCGACCTCGGCACGCCACGCCCGCCGGCGCCGCCCACCGTGCGGCGGGCGAGGGCGGACGAGTATGGGCTGGCCGGCCAGATCATGTGCGACAGCTTCGGCATGCCGGCGGTAATGGTGGCGTGGATGGCCGGGCTGGCGCAGCGCCCCGCGTGGCAGGTGTATTTCGCCTGCGACGCCGCCGGCGCGCCGATCGCCACCGGCGCATTGCTGATCGACGGTGCCCAGGCCTGGCTCGGCATGGCCGCGACCTTGCCAGCCGGCCGGCGCCGGGGCAGCCAGCAAGCGTTGCTGGCCGTCCGCCTGGCTGCCGCCACGCAGGCCGGATGCGTCACGGCCAGCGTGGAGGCGGAAGCGGCGCCGCCCGGAGAGAACCGGCCGTCGCTGAACAACATCCGCCGCGCCGGCTTCCGCGAAGTCGGCACCCGCTGGAACTACCTGTGTGAAAGTTAACTTTACAGCGTAAGAATGTGGCGCTATGCTGCGGCTTTTACAGTGTAAAGATTGGAGCGAAGATGGATCGTCGTAATTTTCTCGCCGCCGGCATGGTGACGGTGGCTGGCGGCGCGGCGGCCGCGTCGGCGAATGGCGTCACGGTAATGAAGCCGGACGGCGTGAATCCGCCCGGCATCCGCACCGCCGGCATCAGGATGGTGCCGGTGGCCGGCGGCAAATACAAGGTGTGGACCAAGAAGATCGGCAGCGGGCCGGTCAAGGTCTTGCTGCTGCATGGCGGCCCCGGCTTTACCCACGAATACCTGGAGGCGATGGAGTCCTTCCTGCCGCAAGCCGGCATCGAAATGTATTATTACGACCAGCTCGGCTGCGGCAACTCCGACCAGCCCGACGACGCGGCGCTGTGGACGCTGCCGCGCTATCTGGAAGAGCTGGAAGAGGTGCGCAAAGGCCTGGGCCTCGACAACTTTGTGCTGTACGGCCATTCGTGGGGTGGCGTGCTGGGCATCGAATATGCGCTCCGGCACCAGCGCCATCTGCGCGGCCTGGTGATTTCCAATATGACGGCCGGCATGCAGTCGCTGCTTCAGCATCTGGACACCATCAAGCGGCAACTGCCGCCGGCCTCGCTGGCCCGGCTGCTGGAGCTCGAAGCCCGCGAGGCCTACGATACGCCCGAGTACCAGCAGATCATGATGGAAGACCTGTATCCGAAGGTGATCTGCCGCGTTACCCCATGGCCGGAACCGGTCGAGCGCACCTTCCGCCACGCCAACCAGAAAATCTACAACCAGATGCAGGGCAAGAGCGAGTTCCTGATGACCGGCAACCTGAAGGACTGGGAGCGTTGGGACCGCCTGCACGAGATCAAGGTCAAAACGCTGACCATCGGCGCGCAGCATGACGAGATGAATCCGGACGATATCCGCAAGATGGCGCGCCTGATGCCGAACGCGCGCGCGGCCATCTGCGAGCACGGCAGCCACCTGGCGATGTGGGACGCGCAGGCGGTGTACTTCGGCCATCTGCTGAAGTTCCTCAGGTCCGTTTGATTGCGATATAATGAGAATCATTTTCATTCAGTATCGGATCAACGGGTGCCTGTCTCTGGCAATCAACAGTTAAAGCAACGCCGGTTAGCGGGCGACACCTTGGCCAGCCTTTACGCGCGCTGGCGGGTGCCGTTGCTGCGTTTGCTGCAACGGCGCACCGGCAGCCGTGATCTGGCCGAGGACGCCACGCACGATGTGTTTGTGCGGCTGGCGGCGTCGGGCAGGGCGCTGGCGCCGGCCGAGGAGGCGCCGTACCTGGCCACGTCGGCGCGCAACGCGGCCACCGACCAGTGGCGGCGCGCCGACGCCGAGGTGGTGTCGATGGAGGCGGCGGCGCAGGAGTTGCGCGCCTTGCCCGACCAGGCGCAGCGCGAGCCGCAGCAGATTGCCGAACAGCGGCAGCGCATCGCGCGGCTCAATGACGCGGTGGCGGAGTTGCCGGAGCGGCAGCGGCAGGCGTTTCTGCTGAATCGCATCGATGGCTTGACGCATGAGGAGGTGGCCGAGGCCATGGGCATTTCGGCGCGCATGGTGGCCAAGCATTTGAGCCGGGCGATGGCGTATTGCCAGTTGCGGGTCAATTACGACAGCGTCGAGCAGATGGCGCGTTTGCATGTGCTCGATGACGCGGCCGAGGATGTGGCATGAGCGAGGCGCTGATTGCCCTGCATGAGCAGGCCGCGCAGTGGTTCCTGCGCCGCAGCGAGCCGGGCTGGACCGGCGCCGACGAGCGCGCCTTGAACGCGTGGCTGGCGGCCTCGCCGCAGCACCGCGATATTTTCGACGGCATGGCGCTGACCGCGCACGACCTGCATCAGATTCCGCTGACCCAGGATGCATCCTGGCGCCCAGGCGCCGCGCCGGGCGCTGCCCGCGCCACGGCAAAGCCGGGGGCCGCCGGCGAGCAAGCCGGTCAGGCCGGCACCGGCGCTTCTGCGCGCAGCCGCTGGGGGCGGCGCGCCTGGCTGGCGCCGGCGCTGGCGGCCTGCGCGGTGCTGGCGGTCGGCGCCGGCTTCGGCTGGCAGCACTGGCAGAACGCGCCTGCCTATGAACTTCAGCTCGCCACCGCAGCCGGCGAAACCCGCACGCTGGGCCTGCCGGACGGCTCCAGCATCGCGCTCAACATCGACAGCAAACTGTCGGTCCGCTACTCCAACCGCCGCCGCGAGGTGGTGCTGGAGCGCGGCGAGGCGTTCTTCCAGGTCGCCAGAGACGCCGGCCGCCCGTTCACCGTAGCCAGCGGCGCCAGCCAGGTCAAGGTGGTCGGCACCGCCTTCAATGTGCGCGCCGCAGCGGCCCACACGGTCGTCAAAGTGCGCGAAGGCCGGGTCGAAGTGCGACCTGACCTTGGCGCGGCGCGGCAACAAGTGCTGCTGCTTAATCCCGGCGACGGCCTCAGCATCGACAGCGCCAGCCACCGCGCGCGCCGCATCAGCGCTGCCGTGCAGGCGGTGGGCGACTGGCGCGGCGGCCATCTGCATTTCAGCAGCACGCCGCTGTCGGAAGTGGCCAGCGAACTGCAGCGTTACATCGGCAAGCCGGTGCTCATCGACGACGCGGCGCTGGCCGCGCAGCCCATTTCCGGCGTTGCCACCACCGGCAATCCGCAGGTCTTCCTGCAAGCGCTGCCGGCCGCCTTGCCGCTGCGCGTGCGGCAGCAAACCGACGGCAGCTGGCGCCTCAGCGCCGTGCGCTAACAATTATTTCAGCATTACTCGCATTCCCAGGTTCCGTATTTCCCAGGCTGAGCGTTATTACTTCTAGGGACAACCCTAGCGCTACATATTAACTTGGGATGGGGAAGATGAAGGAGTCGTTACGTCAATGTGCAGCCTGGCTGCATACCTGGGCCGGCCTGGTGGTCGGCTGGGTATTGTTCTTTGTGTTTGTGACCGGCACGGCCGGCTATTTCCAGTACGAGATCACGCGCTGGATGCAGCCGGAACGCGTGGCCCCGCAGGCGCCGGCGCAGCCGGCCACGCTGGCCGAGACGCAACGCCTGGCCGGCCTGGCGCTGGACCGGCTGCAACAGGCGGCGCCGCAGGCCGCCAACTGGCGCATCACGCTGCCGCATTACGGACAGGGCAACCGCGCGTGGCAGGAATTCGGCATCCGCTGGGAGCAGCTGCCGGAGCCGGGCCACGATTACGGCCCCAGCGTCGCCGAGCGGCTGGACCCGGCCAGCGGCGCCTTGCTGCCGCAGGAAGCCGAGCCGCGCGCCACCACCGGCGGCGCCGGCCTGTACCGCATGCACTACTCGCTGCACTACATGCCGTACACCTGGGCGATCCGCGTGGTCGGCGTCTGCACCATGCTGATGCTGATCGCCATCGTCACCGGCGTCATCACGCACAAGAAAATCTTCAAGGACTTCTTCACCTTCCGTCCCGGCAAGGGCCAGCGCAGCTGGCTGGACGCGCACAACGCCATCAGCGTCATGGCGCTGCCGTTCTTCCTGATGATTACCTACAGCGGCTTGGTGTTCTTCCTCTACACCTACATGCCGGCCGGGCGCGACATCGTCTACGGCACCGACCATGACCAGGTCGAAGCCTTCTTCGACGAGCTGTACGACGGCGGCCACAAGCACCTGCCGGTCGCCCGTCCGGCCATTCCGCTGGCGCCGCTGGTGGCCAGGGCGGAAGCCGAATGGGGCCAGGGCAAGCTGGCCAGCATCCTGATCGAGGCGGACCAGGGCGAGCCGCCGCAGGTGGTGCTGGCGCGCGTGGCCGGCAACCACCTGAGCGCCTATCGCCCGGCCACGCTGCGCTTCAACGCGCAGACCGGCGAGCAACTGCCGGAGAAGCCGGAGCCGGGCGGCAGCGCGGCGGCCACGCAGGGTGCAATGTTCAGCCTGCACGAGGGGATCTTCGCCAACGTCTGGGGCCGCTGGCTGTATTTCGCCGCCGGCCTGCTGGGTTGCGCCATGATCGGCACCGGCCTGGTGCTGTGGACCGTCAAGCGCCGCAGGCATCACCTGGCGTCCGGCCTGGAGGGCGCGGACCACTTCGGCGTGCGGCTGGTGGAAAACCTCAACGTCGCTACCATCGCCGGCCTGCCGCTGGCGCTGGCCGCCTATTTCTTCGCCAACCGGCTGCTGCCGGTGGAACTCAACGAGCGCGCAGCTTGGGAGATGCACTGCCTGTTTGCCGTCTGGCTGGGCACGCTGTTCTACGCCATGGCCCGGCCGCTGACGCGCGCCTGGATCGAGCTGCTGTGGGCTGCCTGCCTGGGCTATGCGCTGGTGCCGGTGGTAAATCTGCTGACCACGACGCGCCACCTCGGCAACACCGTGGCGCAGGGCGACTGGGTGCTGGCCGGTTTCGACCTCACCATGCTGGGCATGGCGGCGCTGTTCGCCGTGATGGCCGTCAAAGTACAACGCCGCCTCGCGCCGGCCAGGGGAATCGCATGAGCAAGACATCCAAACTGACTGTGGCCGACCGTCTGTCGGTATTTTCACGCGTGCTGGCCGCCGCCTTCGGCGGGTATGCGCTGACGTCGGCGGCGACCGTGCTGCTGGCGCTGGTCTGGCCGGCGCCCAGGGCGCAGGCCGTGCTGTGGGGCACCATGCTCAGCTTTGCCGTCTACACCACCGCGGTGATCTGGGCCTTCACCACCCGCAGCGCCACGCGCGCGTGGCTCGGCATGGCCGGCAGCGCGATTGTTTGCGCCGCCGCCGCGTGGTTGCTGAAAGGCGGTGCCGCATGAATACCGCGCTGCATATCGGCCTTCTGATCATCAGCCTGCTGGGCTTGTTCGCGCTGGCGCTGGCGACCGAGCGTTACGGCGAACATTTGCTGGGCCGCCAGCCGTCCGTGGCGCTGCAACGGACGGCGCGCGTCATCGGCTGGCTGCTGCTGGCGCTGGCGCTGGCCTGGGGCATTGCCGAGCTGAACGCCGGCATCGGCATCGCCATGTGGCTGGGCTGGCTGAGCGTGGCGGCGCTGGCGCTGGTGTTCAGCTTTCCGAAATGGCCGTGGCAGCCGGCAGCGCGCGAGAAGGCCGAGCGCGCGCCGCGGTTGCCGGACGCCAGCACGATACCGGTGCCGCGCGTACGCCGCATGGTGGCCGCGGTGCTGCTGCTGTTGACCGGCAGCGTGTTCGCCTACAGCCTGGCGCAGGTGGAACCGCAGTTGCTGAAGCGGCCGGACGCGGTGCGCGGCAAGATCGGGCCGTGGGACTACACGCTGGCCGAGGCGCACCGCGAGGCGCCGGAGCTGATGGCCATGGATATCCCGTTCAAGGAGTTCAGCATCCGTTTCTGCGAAAGCTGCGACCTGGAAATCCGCCAGGTGCTGATCAAGGTGAACAAGCCGCGCAACGAGCGCACCAATGGCATGGCCTTTTTCGGCGCGCGCTGGGAGCGCCGGGCCGAGATTCCGCTGCCTGCGACCACCACCGCCAACAGCGAACTGTGGCTGACCGTCATCGGCAAGGATGGCAGCGTCCACCAGGGCGCCGTGCCGCTGGCGCGGGTGTCGCCGAAAACGGTGGAATGGTTCAACCAACAAAGGAGTAATTGATGCGATACATCGAACGCACGATCGCGCGCGGCCTGGCGCTGGCCGGCCTGACGCTGGCCGCCGCCGGCGCGCTGGCGCACGAACCGGTCGCCAAGTGTTATCTGCTGGATGAGCAGACGGTGCGCTGCCGCGGTTCGACCAACGACGACGAGGCGCTGCCCGGCGCGCGCATGGAGGTGGTGGCGCACAATGGCAAGACGCTGATCGAGGCCAAGCTCGACGCCAACTCCACGCTCACGTTCAAGAAACCGCAGCAAGCTTTCTATGTGCTGTTCGATACCGGGCCGGGATTGCAGGCGGTCGTCGAACAGGAGGAAATCACCAAACCGTTGCCAGGGCGCGCGCCCAGCTGGATGCGCAATCCATAGGCCCGGAGTCGTAACCATGCCATTTGTCTGGAAACTTCCTGTGGCGGCGCTGGCGGCCGGCGTTGCAGCCGCCTTGTCCGCTTGTGCCGGTCCCGGCGGCAGTACGCCTGCGGACGCCGCTGTTGTTGTCGCGCCGCCTGCGCGCTTCGGCGCTCCCGCCGCCCCCGGCAGCGCCGTCAACCGCGACTGGTGGCGCGGCTTCGGCAGCGAGGAGCTGAACGCGCTGGTGGCCAGCGCGCAGTCGCAAAGCCTGGACCTGGCGGCAGCCATCGCGCGCGTGCGGCAGGCTCAGGCCTCGGCCCGCATCGCCGGTGCTGCCTTGCTGCCGGCCCTGGACGGCAACCTGGACGCCAGCCGCCAGGGCCGCATCGGCGGCAATGGCGACGTCAACGGCACGGTAATGACCGCCGGCCTTTCCGCCAGCTACGAAGTCGACTTCTGGGGCGGCAACCGCGCCAGCGCTGCGGCGGCCCAGGCCAGCCTGCAGGCGAGCGCCTTCGACCGCGACACCGTGCGCCTGACCGTGACCGCCGGCGTCGCCAACGCCTGGCTGCAAGCTGTCGCGCTGCGCGAGCGCATCGCCATCGGCCAGCGCAACCTCGTCAATGCCGAACGCCTGTTGACGGTGGTGACATCGCGCGCCAACGCCGGCTCGGCCACGCAACTGGAACTGGCCCAGCAACGCGGCCTGGTCGCCGGCCAGCAGCGCGCGCTGGCTGCGCTGCGACAGCAGGAGGCCGAAGCCCGCACCGCCATCGCCATCCTGCTCGGACAGGCCGCCAGCCCGTCGCTGGCCGCGCAAACGCTGGCGCCGCTGCAAATGCCAACCATCGGCCCCGGCCTGCCTTCCGAACTGCTGGCGCGCCGCCCCGACGTCGCCCGCGCCGAAGCGCAACTGGCCGCCGCCAGCGCCGACATCCAGGCCGCCCGCGCCGCCATGCTGCCGCGCCTGACGCTGGGCGCCACCGTCGGCGGCAGTGGCGAGCGTGTCAACCGCGTGCTGGATAATCCGCTCTACAGCCTGGCCGCCGGCCTGGCCGCGCCCATCTTTAACGGCGGCCGCTTGGCCGGCCGGCGCGACCTCGCGCTGGCGCGGCAGGAAGAATTGCTGGCCGGCTACCGCGCCGCCATCGTCGCCGCGTTTGGCGACGTCGAAGTCTCGCTTAACGCCGCCGCCGGCCTGGAAGCGCAGACACTCGCGCAGACGGAGGAGCTGGCGCAGGCGCGGCGGGCGCTGGCGCTGGCCGAGTCGCGTTACCGCGCCGGCGCCGAAACGCTGCTGGTGCTGCTGGATGCGCAACGCACGCTGTACGCCGCGCAAGACGCCGCCGTGCAGCTCAAGGCCCAGCGCCTGCGCGCCGTGGTCGATCTCAATAAGGCGCTGGGCGGCGGCTGGCAACGGCCAGCCACCATTGCTGAAGACGCATGAGCGACGACAAGCTGATACAACTGCTGCGCGCGGTCAAGCTGCGTCCGACCATCAGCCGGATCAGCGTGATGCGGGTGCTGGATACCGCCGGCGGCGAGCCGCTCAGCGCCGACGACCTGTTCCGCCGCCTGATGGAGCAGGGCGAGCGCTGCAACATCGGCACCGTCTACCGCACCTTGCAGCAGTGCGAGGGCGCCGGCATGCTGCTGCGCGCCTGGGATGACGCGCAGCGCCGCTCGGTCTATCGCATCAGGCAGGGCGACGCCGGCGGCCCCGCCGTCTGCCTGTTGTGCCGCGGTTGCGACCGCAGTTTCGCGCTCGACGACGCGCTGCTGTACGAACATCTGGCGCGGGTGATGCAGCAGCACGGCGTGCGCGTTGCCGACCAGGCGGTGCAGATCGAAATCACTTGCGCCGCCTGCCCGCGCATCGGCTACGCATCCTGACGCGGCGCTAGTTGGCCGGGCGGGCGGCGTCCGCCTCCGGCGTGCCGAAATCGGGCGTGCCGTCGGCGCGCCACTGGATCAGCTGGGCGCGCGTGTGGCGGTTCGGGTCGCCAAGCGGATCGCCCTTGATGTCGCGGTAGTTGCGCGCGTGGTAGACCAGGATGTCGACCTTGCCGTCCGGCGTGGTGGTGAAGGAATTATGTCCCGGCCCATACTGGCTGTTCTTCTCGCTGCTGGCAAACACCGGCGCCGGCGATTTTTTCCACGACGCCGGATCGAGCAGGTCGGCGCCGGCGTCCGCCGTCAGCAGGCCCAGCACGTAATTCGCATCGGTCTTGCTGGCCGAATAGGTCATGAACACGCGGCCGTTTTTGACCAGCACCGCCGGCGCCTCATTCACATCGAAGCCGATCTTCTCCCACGCCAGCTCGGGCTGGCTCAACATCACGGCCGGGCCGCTGATGGACAGCGGCGTGTCCATTTTGGCGAGGTAGATCGCCGTGATGTGCTTGTCGATTTCCGGCGGCCGCTGCGTCCACGCCAGGTAGCGCTGCTTGCCGACGGTGAAGGTGGTGGCGTCCAGCGAGAACGTCTCCCAGCCGGTCTTCAGCTGGCCGCGCTCGGTCCAGCTGCCTGCCAGCGGATTGGCGGACGCGTTCTCCAGCACATACAGCCGGATTTCCCACGGCTTTTGCGACGAGCCGGCGGTAAAGTACAGATACCACTTGCCATCGATGAAATGGATCTCCGGCGCCCAGATATGCGCGGCCATCTCGCCGCTGGCGTGCTTGCGCCAGACGGTCTTCGCCTCGGCCTTGCCCAGCTCGTCCAGCGTCCTGGCCCGCCGCAACTCGATGCGGTCGTACTCGGGCACGGTGGCGGTGTAATAGTAGTAGCCGTCGCTGTGCAGCATCACCTGCGGATCGGCGCGTTGCAGCACCAGCGGGTTTTGAAAGCCGGCGCCGCCCACACGGGCGGCGCCAGCAGCGCGGCAGCCAGCGCAAAAGCCAAGCGGTTCATTGAATGTCTCCTGAGTATTTTCCGAAGATGATCGGATGAAACCGCCGGGGCATCCAATAACTTTTTTGCATGCTGCGATACTTTTATTGGGATCTGTTGCGCTTGCCGTAAAATGCATCCTCCGACCAAGAAACATTTGCATGAAACTGCCTACATTCAAAGCCCTGCGGCCGCTGATGATCGCCGCCGCACTGGCCGCGCCAGCCCACGCGCAGGACACGCGCCATGTGCCGCACGCTTCCTACACCCAGCTGGCGATTCCCGGCCCGGCCTGCCTGACGATGAACCAGCCGTGGGAGGGCGCGTGGAATCCGTGCTCCGAGGCCGACCACAAGGACTGGCTGCAAGATCTGCGCCACTGGCGCGACGAGCGCCGCATCCGCATCGGCTATGACGGCAGCCGCTACGCCCGGCCATCGGCGGCGTGGACGCAATCGAGCTATATGCAGGCGCAGATGATGGTCGAGGACCGCTATTTCTACGATCCGGCAAAGCGGCAATACACGGTGGACCGCTATCTCGACGACCTCGAGCGGCGCTTCGGCGGCATCGACGCGGTGCTGGTGTGGCCGACCTACCCGAACATCGGGCTGGACGACCGCAACACCATCGACATGGTGCGCTCGCTGCCGGGCGGCATTCCGGGCGTGAAGAAAATGGTGGCGGACTTCCACCGGCGCGGCGTGCGCGTGATGTTCCCGATGATGTTGTGGGACCAGGGCACGCGCGCGCTGCAGCGCTCCTGGCCCGACGAGCTGGCCGCGCTGATGAAGGAGATCGGCGCCGACGGCATCAACGGCGACACCCAGGACGGCGTGCCGCTGGCGTTCACGCTGGCCGCCGACAAGATCAATCATCCGCTGGTGTTCCAGCCGGAAGGCCTGCCGTCGGACGAGGCGCTGGCGTGGAACCTGATGACCTGGGGCCAGTACGCCTTCCCCTTCGCGCCGACGGTGGACCGCTACAAGTGGCTGGAAACGCGCCACATGGTCAATATCTCGGACCGCTGGAACCGCAGCAAGACCGACGACCTGCAATTTGCCTTCTTCAACGGCGTCGGCTGGGAGAGCTGGGAAAACATCTGGGGCATCTGGAACGGCGTCACGCCGCGCGACGGCGAGGCCACGCGCCGCGTCGCCACGCTGTCGCGCATGTACTCGCGCTTCCTGGTCAGCCCGGACTGGGAGCCGCATTACCCGTCGCGCCGCCATGGCGTGTTCACCAGCCGCTGGCCGCTGGCCGAGGGCACGCTGTGGACCATCGTCAACCGCAACGAATACGAGAGCAAAGGCGTGCAGCTGCGCGTGCCATACCGCGCCGGCGCGCGCTACTTCGACGCCTACCACGGCGTTGAGCTGAAGCCGCAGCGCGATGGCGACGGCGCGCTGCTGTCGTTCCCGATCGAGGCGCGCGGCTTCGGCGCCGTGCTGATGACGCATGCCGCGCCGGACGCCCCGCTGCAAGCCAACCTGGACAAGATGAAGGCGATGACCGCGCGCCCGCTGGCCTCCTGGCCGGCCGAATGGAAGCCGCTGCCGCAGACGCTGACGCCGGTAACGCCAACCAGGGCGGCGGCCAGCGCGCCGCCGGGCATGGTGGCGATTCCGGCCGCCAGCTTCGACTTCACCATGCGCGGCCTGGCCATCGAGGGCGGCAACAGCGCCGGCGTCGATGTGCAGTATCCGTGGGAGGACAGCGCGCGCCGCTTCCACCAGCACACGATGGACATCAAGGCTTTCTATATCGACCGCTACCCGGTCAGCAACGCCCAGTTCAAAGCCTTCATCGACGCCACCGGGTACCATCCGGCCGACGACGCCAACTTCCTCAAGCACTGGCAGAACGGCACGTATCCGGCCGGCTGGGCCAACAAGCCGGTCACCTGGGTGAGCCTGGAAGACGCGCGCGCCTACGCCGCCTGGGCCGGCAAGCGCCTGCCGCGCGAATGGGAGTGGCAGTACGCGGCCACCGGCAGCGACGGCCGCCTCTACCCATGGGGCAACGACTGGCGCGCCGACCTGGTGCCGCAAGCCGCCACCGGCCGGCTGGTGGCCGCGCCGGACGACGTCGACGCCCATCCGGGCGGCGCCAGCCCGTTCGGCGTGCAGGACCTGGTCGGCAATGTCTGGCAATGGACCGATGAGTACAGCGATGAACACACCCGTTTCGCCATCCTGCGCGGCGGCAGTTCCTATCGTCCGCAAGGTTCGATGTGGTATTTTCCGCAGGCGTACCGCAACGACCAGCACGGCAAGCTGCTGCTGATGGCGCCCGGCCGCGACCGCGCCGCCACGCTCGGCTTCCGTTGCGTGACGGATGCCGAATAACGCCCACGCCGCCGTCGTTCCCGCGCAGGCGGGAACCCATGCTGAGTTCGCGTGCAGGCGGGCCATAGCGAAGATGCGCGCGTGGCATGGGTTCCCGCCTGCGCGGGAACGACGGGCGGCATGCCAATCGTTGCGCAAACCGCCGAGCTAACCGATATTATTCGCTGGCAACCTGCTTTTACTGGATAGCTGATGACTACTTTCGATGCCCTGACCGGCCTGGCCGACCGTCCCACCTTCCGCGAAGGCTTGCGCGCGGCGCTGCAACGCGCGGCCCGCGCCGATACCGAGGTGGCGCTGGTGCTGGTGGACCTGGATGGGTTTCAGTCCGTCAACGACCTGCACGGCCAGGATGGCGGCGACGCCTTGCTGCGCGAGATGGCCGACCGCTTGCAGCACCTGGCGCGCGCCGGCGAACTGGCGGCGCGGCTCGGCGGCGATGAATTCGCCATCGTCTGCGAGCAGGTGACGGCGCCGGCCGGGCTGGCGGCGCTGGCCGAGCGCATCGGCCGCGCGGTGCAGGCGCCGGCCAGCATCAACGGCGCCACTGCCGTGGTGACGGCCAGCATCGGCATCGCCACCGCCGGCGACGTCGGCGCCTCGCTGGCGGCCAGCGCCGGTGACGACTTGCTGCGCTTCGCGGGCGCGGCGGTACAGGTGGCGCGCCAGGCCGGCGGCAACAACTGGCGATTTTTCGACCCGCAGCTGCACGACCGCGCCTTGCACCGGATGGACCTGGCCAACGGCCTGCAACTGGCGCTGGAGCGCAATGAGATGGCGCCGCGCTTCCAGCCCATCGTCGAGGCCGATAGCGGCCGCATCGTCGGCGCCGAATTGCTGCTGCGCTGGTTCCCGGCGCAGGGCGAGGTGTCGCCGGCCGAGTTCATCCCGATTGCCGAGGCCAACGGCGCGGTGATCGCCATCGGCGCCTGGGTGTTCCGCCAGGCCTGCCTGGCCGAGCGCGACTGGCGCCAGCGCTGGGGCGCGGCGGCGCCGTATGTCTCGGTCAACGTTTCGGTGCGCCAGCTCGACGAGCCGGGACTGGCCGACAGCTTCGCCGCCATCCTGCGCGACACCGGCGCCGATCCGCAGCGCCTGCTGCTGGAAATCACCGAGAGCATGCTGATGGACGACATCGACGCCAAGCTGCGCGTGCTGTCCAGGCTGTCCGCGCTGGGCCTGCGCATGGCGATGGACGACTTCGGCACCGGCTACTCGTCGCTGGCGCAGCTGGCGCGCTTGCCGGTGCAGGTGCTCAAGATCGACCGTTCCTTCATCCGCGACATTGCCGAGAGCGGCGAGAGCCGGGCAGTGGTCGAGGCCATCATCAGCCTCGGCCGCGCGCTCGGCCTGCGGCTGGTGGCCGAGGGCGTGGAAACCGCCGCCCAGCAGCTGGAACTGTGCGGCTATGGCTGCGACTACATCCAGGGCTACCATTTCTACCGTCCGATGGAGGCCGGTCAACTGCTGGCGGCGGTCGAGCGGCAGACCGCGCAGGACCAGCTGCCGCGCCCCGGCGGCCTGTATTTCCTGCTGTACGTCAGCGAGGCGGTGGCGCCGATGACGCCCGAACAGCTGGAACGGCTGCTGCACCGCACGCGCGCCAACAACGCCGAGGCCGGCATCACCGGCTGCCTGCTGTACGAGGACGACCATTTCATGCAAATCCTCGAAGGCGAGCGCAGCCAGGTGCTGGCCACCTTCGAGCGCATCCGTGGCAACGACCTGCATACCGGCGTCCGCGTCGTCATCGAAGGCCCGGCGCGGCGCCGCGTGTTCACCCACTGGAGCATGTTGTTGCCCGACAGTACGGCGGCGCGCCGCGATGGCCCGGATTTCCGCTCCTGGCAGCCGCATCCGATGCGCTTCGACACCATCGCCGACGACGCCCGCGTGTGCTACGCCTTCATCACCGCCTACGTGCCCGATGTGAAACACTGATGCCGCTGCGTAAGCTTTGTCTTACGCAAACACAGCGCTCGCCCCTATGCAACAGGCTGGCGAAAGTCCAGATAATCGATCCATTCACCGGATACTGGAAGCGGTCGGCCATCATGAAGATTATCAAGCAGCGCCTGTTGCGCGGCGCCAGCGTGCACGGCGCGCAGCCTTCCCTGCAAGCCATACTTGACGTGCAGCAGTGGCATGAACGCTCGTCGGTGGAGTTCCCGGCGCTGCAGCAACGCCTGCTGGCGCTGATGCCGAGCCTGCGCAAGCAGCGGCGCGGCGGCGGCCGTCCCGGTGGCTTCGTCGAGCGGCTGGAACAGGGCGCGCATTTCGCCGATATCGTCAAGCATGTGGCGATGGAGTTGCAGCACCTGGCCGGCAACTATGTTACGTTCAGCCGCGTCAGCGAGTTGCGCGGCCTACCGGGCCGCTACTGCGTGGTCTGCGCCTACGCCTCGGAGCGCGTGGCAAGCGCCGCGCTGGCGATGGCGGTGGCGCTGACCGACGCGCTGGCGCGCGCTGCCGCCGACGACGATGCGGGTTACGACTATCATGCCGAACTGGGCCGGTTGCGCCGCCTGGCGCAGCGCTGCGCCGTCAGCCCGGCCGTCAGCGCGCTGCTGAAGACCGCGCGCCGGCGCGGCATACCGGTGCACCGCATCAGCGAAGATGCGGAAGAATTCCAGCTCGGCTGGGGCAGCCGCCAGCAGCTGATGCAGGCCGGCACCTCGGCCGCCCGGCTGGACGCCATGCTGGCCGGCGGCGACGGACGCATTCCCGTAATCGCCATCACCGGCACCAACGGCAAGACCACCACCACCCGGCTGATCGCCCACGCGGCCGGGCAGAACGGCGTGCGCGTCGGCATGGCCAGCAGCGAAGGCGTGTATATCGGCGGCGTGCTGGCCGACACCGGCGACTGCACCGGCTACCATTCGGCGCGCATGGTGCTGGGTTCGCCGCAGGTGGATTTCGCCGTGCTGGAAACGGCGCGCGGCGGCATCCTGCGGCGCGGCCTGGCGTTCGACCGCTGCGACGTCAGCGTGCTGCTCAACGTCAGCGAAGACCATCTCGGCATGGATGGCGTAGAGACCTTGGCGGAGCTGGCGCGCGTCAAGCAGGTGGTGGTCAACGCCGCCTCGCGCGCGGTGGTGCTCAACGCCGACGACCGGCTGTGCGTGGACATTGGCGCGCAGTTGCGCGGCGGCCCGGAGCTGCTGTATTTCTCGCTCGACCCTGAAAATCCGCAACTACTGCGCCACCTGGCGCAGGGCGGGCGCGCGGTCTACTTGCAGGACAACGCGGCCGTGCTGGCCGATGGCGTGCGCCACCAGGCGCTGCTGGACGTGCGCCGCATGCCGGTCACGCTGGCGGGCGCGGCGCGCTGCCATACCGCCAACGTGCTGGCCGCCGCTGCCGCCCTGATCGCCGCCGGCCACACGCCGGCGCAGGTGGTGGCCGGCTTGTCCAGCTACGTGGACGACAGCCGCAACGAGGTGCTGCGCTCTAAGCTTATCGATGTCAACGGCGTCAAGGTCATCGTCGACTACGCCCATAACGCGGCCGCCTACGAGGCGCTGGCCGCGATGGCGCACGCGGTGTCGGACGGCCATGTGGTGGGCGTGATCTCGCTGCCGGGCGACCGCCGCGATGCGGACCTGCTGAAGGTCGGCGCGGTCTGCGCCGCCGGCTTCGACGACCTGGTGATCTACGAGGCCGACAACCGCGGCCGCGCACAAGGCGAAACCGCGCGCCTGCTGACCTGCGGCGTGCGCGGCGCGGCAGTCCGCAGGGGACGGCTGCATTGCAAGCTCGACGCCCAGCGCGCGATCCGTTTCGGGCTGGGCATGTGCAAGCCGGGCGATGTGCTGGTATTCGGCTGCGGCACCTCGCTGAAAGACCTGATGACGGCGCTGCCACCGGCTGTGCCAGCTTAAAACACGGAGAAGGCAGGAATAATGCAAGCAGCTTCAAGCGCAATTGTGGTCCACGGCGGCGCCGGGGCCGGTGAGGAACTCAGCGACGGCTGCCGCTGCGCCGCCGAAGCCGCCGCCCAGGCGCTGGCGCGCGGCGAGCAAGGACTGGCGGCGGTCATCGCCGCCGTGGTGGTGCTCGAAGATGATGAACGCTTCAACGCCGGCACCGGCGCGGCGCTGGGACTGGACGGCAAGACCATCGAGATGGACGCGTCGGTGATGGACAGCCGGGGCACGCTGAGCGCCGTTGCAGCGCTGCGCTCGGTGAAAAATCCCGTGCTGGTGGCGCGCGACGTGGCCCGCTCGCCGCATGTGCTGCTGGCCGGCGAGGGCGCGCAACGCTACGCCCGCTTAATGGGCCACGCGCCCTACGACGTGGTGCCGGAGACGGCGCGGCGCCGCCACTGGGAACTGCTGGAGAAAATGGGCACCTGCGAGCAGCCGATGGCGGGCGTCGACAATATCGAGTTCGCCCGTTTCTGGAACTACGGCGGCCAGCCCGGATTCGACGCGCCGCAAGGCTGCGACACCGTGGGCGCGGTGGTGCGCGACGCCGACGGCCACTTCGCCGTGGCCGGCTCCACCGGCGGCTCGGCGCCGTCGCTGCTGGGCCGGGTAGGCGACACGCCGCTGATCGGCTGCGGCTTCTATGCCGGGCCGGCCGGCGCGGTGGCGGCGACCGGCATTGGCGAGTACATCATTCGCAACATGCTGGCCATCACGGTTTATCATTGGATCGCGGCCGGCGTCGATTTGCATCTGGCTTTGCAGCGCGGACTGGCGCTGGTGCCGCCCGACGCCAGCACCGGCCTGATCGCGGTGAGCAAGACGCAGGCGGGCTGGCTGGCCAATAGTTCCACCCCCTTCGCCCATATTCAGGATTGATACATGGCATCTGACTTCGACGGCTACGTCCGTGTGCGCGGTGCGCGCGAGCATAATCTGAAAAACGTGGATGTCGACATCCCGCGCAACGCGCTGGTGGTGTTTACCGGCGTGTCCGGCTCGGGCAAGTCGTCGCTGGCGTTCGGCACGCTGTACGCCGAGGCGCAGCGGCGCTACCTGGAATCGGTGTCGCCGTATGCGCGGCGGCTGTTCCACCAGATGCCGGTGCCCGAGGTGGACGCGGTCGACGGCCTGCCGCCGGCGGTGGCCTTGCAGCAGCAGCGCGGCACGCCGACGACGCGCTCGTCCGTGGGCAGCGTCAGCACCTTGTCGAATTCGCTGCGCATGCTGTACTCGCGCGCCGGCGATTACCCGGCCGGGCAGGAACTGCTGTACGCCGAGTCGTTCTCGCCGAATACGCCGCAGGGCGCCTGCCCCCAATGCCATGGCCTGGGCCGCGTCTACGAGGCCACCGAGAAGTCGATGGTGCCGGACGACAGCCTGACCATCCGCGAACGCGCCGTCGCCGCCTGGCCGACCGCCTGGCACGGCCAGAACCTGCGCGACATCCTGGTCACGCTGGGCTATGACGTCGACGTGCCGTGGCGCGAGCTGCCGAAGAAAACCCGCGACTGGATACTGTTCACCGACGAACAGCCGACCGTGCCGGTCTACGCCGGCCTGACGCCGGCCGAAACGCGGCGCGCGCTCAAGCGCAAGGAAACGCCCAGTTACCAGGGCACTTTCACCGGCGCGCGCAAGTATGTGCTGCAAACCTTTGCCGGCACCGAAAGCGCGCTGATGAAAAAGCGCGTGGCGCAATACCTGGTCAGCATGGCTTGCCCAAGCTGCGACGGCAAGCGGCTGCGCAAGGAGGCGCTGTCGGTGACGTTTGCCGGCCACGATATCACCGAAATCTCGCGCCTGTCGCTGCGCCAGCTGGCGCAGTTGCTGGCGCCGTTCGCGGAGGGCGCGCCGGCTGGCGGCAAGCGGCTGGCGGCGAAAAAGGGCAGCCCGGGCGCGCCGATAAAGCGCATCCCGAGAAAGCGCTGGTCACGCAGCGCATCGCTGCCGACTTGCTGGCGCGGCTGGAGGTGATGCTGGACCTCGGCCTCGGCTATTTGAATCTGGAGCGCGGCACGCCGACCTTGTCGCCCGGCGAGTTGCAGCGCCTGCGGCTGGCGACGCAGGTGCGGTCCAGCCTGTTCGGCGTGGTCTACGTGCTGGACGAGCCATCGGCCGGCCTGCATCCGGCCGATACCGAAGCGTTGTTGCGTGCGCTGGACCGGTTGAAGGCGTCGGGCAACTCGCTGTTCGTGGTCGAGCACGCACTGGATGTGATACGGCATGCGGACTGGATCGTTGATGTCGGTCCGAAAGCGGGCCAGCACGGCGGCCAGGTGCTGTACAGCGGCCGGCCGGAGGGACTGAAGGCGGTGCCGGATTCGCGCACCGCGCAGTATCTGTTCGGCGCGGCGCAACGGTGCGCGCGGCCGCCGCGCGCACCGCGGGGCTGGCTGCAATTGCGCGGCGTGGTGCGCAACAACCTGCACGGGCTGGACGCCGATTTTCCGCTGGGCGTGCTGGCCAGCGTGAGCGGTGTCTCCGGCTCGGGCAAGTCCAGCCTGGTGAGCCAGGCGCTGATCCAGCTGGTGCAGGCCCGGCTGGGACAGCCGGCCGCCGCCGAACCGGCCGAGTCCAGCGAGGATTTGCTCGACGCGGCGGAGCAGGGCGAGCTGCGAGGCCACATCGCCGGTGGGCTCGACACGATACGGCGGCTGGTGCAGGTCGACCAGAAGCCGATCGGCCGCACACCGCGCTCCAACCTGGCCACTTATACCGGCCTGTTCGACCATGTGCGCAAGCTGTTCGCCGGCACGCGCGCGGCGAAGGCGAAGCATTATGATGCCGGCCGCTTCTCGTTCAATGTCGCCAAGGGCCGCTGTCCGCATTGCTCGGGCGAAGGCTTTGTCATGGTCGAGCTGCTGTTCCTGCCGAGCGTCTACGCGCCGTGCCCGGAATGCGCGGGCGCGCGCTACAACCGGCAGACGCTGGCGGTGCGCTACCGCGATCACAACATCGCCGAGGTGCTGGCGATGACGGTGGACGCGGCCTGGGCATTCTTCGAGGACGTGCCGCCGCTGCGCCACGCGCTGGACGTGCTGCGCGCGGTCGGGCTCGGCTATCTGCGGCTGGGGCAGCCGGCGACCGAGCTGTCCGGCGGCGAGGCGCAGCGCATCAAGCTGGCCACCGAATTGCAGCGCGCCAGCCGGGGCGACACGCTGTACGTGCTGGACGAGCCGACCACCGGCCTGCATCCTTCCGACATCGACCTGCTGCTGGAACAGCTGCACGGCCTGGTGGACGGCGGCAATACCGTCATCGTGGTCGAGCACAATGTGCAGGTGCTGGCCGATAGCGATTGGCTGATCGATGTCGGTCCCGGCGCGGGCGAGGAGGGCGGCCGCATCGTCGCCAGCGGTCCGCCGGCCACGGTGGCGCGGGACAAGCACAGCCGAACAGCGCCATATCTGCGCCGCGCCCTGCCTTGACTGCCGCCGCGCCGGAGCTTGCCGTGGCCGCCGTCTCCTGGCTGTCGCTGCCGCGCTGCGCCATCGCGCGCTGTTAGCGGCTGGCGTAGTACGCGGCCAGCTCGGCGATCTCGGCGTCGGTCAGCTGGCGCGCGACGTTGCGCATTTGCTGGTTGAGGTCGTTGGCGCGGGCGCCGTTGCGGAAGGCGTACAACTGGTCGCGGATATAGGTTTCCGGCTCGCCGTCGAGGATCGGCGTGGCCGCCTGGCGCGCATAGCCGCCGTGGCAGCTGGCGCAGGCGCCGATGTTGCGCATCGGCGCGCCATTGCTGACCAGCAGCGGCGCCGCCCGCGTGTCCCGCCCCGGCTCGCGCTCGTGCGGCAGGTAGGCGTAGTACGCCGACAGGTCGCGCATGTCGCGGTCGCTCAGGCCGGCCACCATCGGCCGCATGATGGCGCTGACCCGGTGGCCCGACTGATAATCGCGCAGCTGTTTGTAGATGGCCGCCTCGACCTGTCCCGCCAGATTGGGCGAGTTGGCCTCGCTGACGCCGCGTATGCCGTGGCACATGGTGCAGCGCATGGCCAGCGTGGCGCCACGGCCGATCGATTCGGCATTGGCCGGGCGCATCATGTTGGCGCTGACGATGACGTTGCTGGGACGCATGGCGGCATCGTCGCCCAGCGCGCTGGTGCGGGTGCCGGCCGGGATGCCGGCGGCGCTGCAAATGGCCTCCCACAGCGACAGCGCGGCCTGGCGGTTGTTGGCGTAAGGCACCCAGATGAACCCGACCGCCGCCGATACCAGCGCGGTCGCCAGCAGGATGACCACGCTGTAGCGCGTCCAGCGGTTTTTCAGGGAAAGGACGGAAGGTTCTTGCATGGCATCACCTGATCGGAACGGCCGGCACGGCGGTATTCGGGGTGTTGAGCAGCTGCGCGATCGGGAAGCCGTAGTTGATCAGGCTCAGGCCGACCATCAGCGCGAGCCACAGCGCGAAGCCGTTCAGCGCGGCCGGAATGCGGCCGGTCGCGTGCACCGGCGCGCTGAAGCGGAACTGCGGCAATTCGATGCGCGCGCCGCGGTGGCCGCGCAACAAGATCCACAGGAACAGCACGCCCGAGGCCAGCAGCATCAGCCCGCCGGTGAAGGTGATGATGACCGAAACCGCCATCGGCGCCAGGTCGGCGGCCGTGTAGTCGTAGTAGGCCATGCGGCGCGGCATGCCGAGAATGCCGACCCAGTGCCATGGCAGCGTCACCACCATCATGCCGACAAACCACAGCCACAGCTGCACGCGCATCAGCTTCCAGCAGTCGAGCGCGCGGCCGGTCAGGTGCGGCCACAGGTCGTAGGCGACGGCGAAGTACATGATGACGATGGCGCCGCCGAAGATCAGGTGGAAGTGGCCGGTGATCCACTGCGTGTTGTGGATGGCGAAGTCGAGCTGGTAGCTCATGTTGATTAAACCGCCAGCGCCGCCAAAGCCAAGCATGATGAACGACAGCGCCACCGCCAGCATCAGCGGGTTCTTCCACGGCAGCTTGCCGATCCAGGCGAACTTGCCGCTGCCGCCGCGCAACCGGCCGGCGATTTCGACCGAGGCGCAGATGGTGAAGATGGTCAGCAGCGTCGGCACCGACACCATGCCGGTGAACACGGCATGCAGGAACTTGACGCCGGTGCCGACCTGCGGGTCCTGGAACAGATGGTGGACGCCGATCGGCATCGAGAACACCAGGAACAGGATGAAGGAGATGCGCGCCATGGCGTCGCTGTACAGCCGCCCGCCGATGGCGCGCGGCACCAGCGTGTAGAAGGCGATGTAGGCCGGCATCAGCCAGAAGTAGACGATGGCGTGCAGCGTCCACGAGAAAAATACCCGCGCCAGGCCGGCGTCGATGGTCGTCTTGAAGCCGAGCGCCACCGGCAGGATCAGGAACAGGATCTCAACCGCCGCGCCGACCGAGGTCCAGGCCCACAGGTAGGCGCCGGCGTTGTTGGCGAACATCGCCAGCGGCACCGTCTCGCCCGGATGGTTGCGGCGCCACGCGCGCAGGTTGAGCGCCATCAGCGCCACCCAGATCCACGAGCCGACCACCACCAGCACCACGCCGATGTAGTAGAAGGCGTTGCCGATCAACGGCGGGTAAAAGGTGTACAGCACCGAGGCCTTGCCCAGCGCCACCGGCACCATGGCGACGATGGTGCCGGCCACCACCAGGCCGAAGCCGGCCCAGGCCCATTTCAGGCCGACCAGCGCCTGCTTCAGCGCCAGCTCGACGATGGCGTAGCCGAAGCCCATCGCCACCAGCGTCGGGAACACATAGCCCATGGCCGAGCCGTGCGCGGTGACGGAGCGGTAGTACAGCTCGGGATTGCCCAGCCAGCCCGCCAGCGGGCTGCGGATATACATCTGCCATTCGCCGAGGAGCAGCGCCAAGAAGAAGGCGATGAAGGCCAGCCAGAAATGGGCCAGCACCAGGCGCCGGTTAGGAACGTTCAGCACAGCTCAGCCTCCGTTTCTGTTGCGCCAGGCGCGCGAAGGTTTCCTTGTCGACCACCTTGACGTGGGCCCACATGGCGGCGTGGCCGGTGCCGCAGAACTCGTGGCAGGGCATGGTGTGCTCGCCGGTTTGCCTGAAGCGCGCCTGGAAGGTCGAGACATAGCCGGGCACCAGGTTGACGTTGATATTGGTGTTGGTGACGCTGAAGCCGTGCACCACGTCGGCGCTGGTCGAGCGTATCGTCACCGGCGTATCGACCGGCACCAGCACGCATTGCGGCGTGAACGAATACTGGCTGCCGACCAGGCGCACGGTGACGCTGCCATCGTCCTCGGCGGCGCTGCCGAGGTTGGCCTCGACGAATTCGCCGGCCAGGTGCAGCGTGCCGGGATTGACGGTTTCCATGCGCTGCGGCGGCATCGTGATCCAGTGCAGGCTCATGTAGCCCATCATGCACAGCAGCGTGGCGACGACGATGCCCACCACCCACACCCAGCGGGTTTCCGCCTGCTCGGCGACGTGGGCGGCGGTATGCTGTTGCTCGCTCATCTAGGCACCTCCGCGGGCGACGAACACCAGGAAATAAAAGGCAAACCAGATCAGCATGACGATCGCCACCGCCACCCCCGCCAGCGCGAAGGCGCCGCCCGGTCCCTGCGCCACGATGGCGTCCACGCGCTGCTGCTCGGCCGCCGCGTTGTCCGCCGGCGTATCGGGTTCCACGATCATTGCTGTCCTCCTATTCAAGCAGCGCGCTGCGCAGCTGGTTGACTTGTTGCGAGGTCACCGGCGTGGCGCCGTTGCCCCAGGCGTTGCGGATGTAGGTGGCCACGGCGGCCACCTGCGCGTCGTTCAGGTCCTGGGCGAACGGCGGCATGCCATATGGCATCGGGTTCTTGCGCGTGCCGGGCGGGTAGCCGCCGTTGAGGATCATGCGCACCGGGTTCACCGACGAACTCATCAGGATTGACTGGTTGGCGGCCAGCGGCGGGAAGTGCGGCGGCATGCCGCGCCCGTCGGCCGCGTGGCAGCTGGCGCACTGCGCCTCGTAAATGCGCTGGCCTTCGGCGAACTGCTGCTGGACATCGTTGGTCAGCGCCGGCGGCGGCGGGGCCGGCGGATCGTCGCCCGGCAGGCTCTTCAGGTAGACCGCCATCGCCTTGACGTCGGCGTCGGTCAGGTGCTGCAGGCTGTTGAAGGTGACTTCCGCCATCGGCCCGTAGACGGTGCCGCGATGCGAGACGCCGGTTTGCAGCAGGTCCATGATGTCCTGCAATTCCCAGTTGCCGAGGCCGGCCTCGCGGTTGGAGGTCAGCGACGGCGCATACCAGTTCTGCATCGGGATCAGGCCGCCCTGGAAGGCCTTGGCTTCGGCCGAGCCGCCCAGCGCGTTGATCGGCGAGTGGCACATGGCGCAGTGGCCCAGGCCCTGCACCAGATAGGCGCCGCGGTTCCATTCGACCGATTGCTGCGGGTCGGGCTGGTATTCGCCTTCCTGGAAGTACAGCGTGCGCCAGCCGATCAGCAGGCTGCGGTTGTTGTACGGGAAGCGCAGCTCGTGCTCGCGGTTGGCCTTGCGCACCGGCGGCACCGACATCAGGTAGGCGAAGATGGCGTCGGAATCCGCGCGCGTCACCTTGGTGTAGGAGGCGAACGGCATGGCCGGGTAGAGCAGCTTTCCGTCCGGCGAACGGCCGGTGTGCAGCATGTCGTAGAACTGCGCCGGGGTCCACTTGCCGATGCCGGTTTCCTTGTCCGGCGTGATGTTGGGCGCGTACAGGTTGCCGAACGGCGTGGGCATGGCCCGGTTGCCGGAGAAAATGGCCTGGCCCGGCACGGTATGGCAGGCGATGCAGTCGCCGGCCTGCGCCGGTATTTGCCGCGCTCGACCTGCGCGGTGTCGATGATGGTTTCGGGCGCCGGCGAGCCGCGGTTCATCAGCCACCAGGCGGCGCCGGCGGCCAGCACCAGCAGCAGGAAGACGGTCAGCAGCGCGCGCTTCATGGCCTGGCTCCCGCCGTGGCGGCCGGAGCGTGCCGACCCTGGCTGCCGCAGCCCATCGGCAATTGCGTGCTGTCGGCCGGGGCCGGCTTGTCGTTGGCCGGCACCGGCAGCGTCGACAGGTAGGCCGAGACGGCTGCCACTTCCGGTTCGGACAAGGTGGCGGCGATGATTTGCATGCAGTCCGGCGCCAGCGCCGTGCGGGTGCCGTAGCGCCACGCGCCCAGCTGCGCGCTGACGTAATCGGTGCGCAGGCCGAGCAGGCCGGGAATGCCCGGTTCGCGGCCGGTCAGCGCGGCGCCGTGACAGGTGGTACAGGCCGGGATTTTCTTCTCCGGCAGACCCTTGGTGACGATTTGCTGGCCCTGGGCGATGGTGGCGGCCGGCGCGGCCGGCGCGGTGACGGCGATCGGATCGGGACTCTGCGCGGCGAAATAGTCGGCCATCTGCTTCAGGTAGGCGGGCGGCAGGTAGGCCAGCAGATAGTTCATCGGCGCATAGCGGCGGCGGCCTTCCTGGAACGCGACCAGCTGGTTGTACAGGTAGCCGGACGGCTTGCCGGCCAGGCGCGGGAAGTAGACGTTGGCGACGCCGCGGCCCTTGTCGCCGTGACAGCCGACGCAGGCCAGGGTGCGCGCCTCCATCGTATCCGGCGCGCGCTGCGGGGCAGGGATGGCGGCTGGTTGCTGCGCGTAGGCGCAACCGGCAAGCGTGCTTAAAACCAGTGAAACCAATAGGCCGCGGGATGGGACCATGCCTTCTCCTCTGGAGTGCTGCACAGTGAAGTGCGAATCAATGTATATTTTACAACCTTGCGTGGCTGAATTGACATTGAGCAGCCATTCGGCAGAGACGCTGTTGCATTTTTTGAACGCTTTGTCCACGACAAGCATCATGGTTATTCATATATATGGATGTAAATGATTCTCATTTAATATATGATTGCGTGCCAGCCAGAAATCCCCCAGGTATCCAGCTAATAACAACAACGATGAAACGATTTTATGACTGGATTTGCTATGCGGGATGCATTCCCGAAACGGCGCCTGGCGCTTGCCATCTCTTCCCTGTTCCTGGCGTCCGCGTGCGCGCAGGAGCGCGTTACCCAGGTGTTGCCGCAGGTTGATGTGACCGAGCAGGCCGAGCCGGGCACGGCCACCACCATCAGCGGCGACGAACTTGACCGCGCCAATAATATGAAAGACGTAGTGCGCAACCAGCCGCTGGTGTCGGCGCCGGGCACCGCCGCCGGCGCCACGCGCAATCGCAGCAGCTTCGACCGTTCCGGCACCACCGGCTACAATATTCGCGGCATTGAGGGCAACCGCGTCGGCATGGATGTCGATGGCGTGGAAATGCCCGAGGCCACCACGCGCCCTTACGTCAGCCGTGTTGGCGCCAATACCTTTGGCGTCGGCCGCGACTTCATCGATCCGGAGATGTTCTCCACCGTCAGCATCCTTTCCGGCACCACGTCGGCGCGGCGCTCGGCGGGCGGCATTGGCGGCGCGGTGAGCTTTAAGACCAAGTCGGCCGACGACTATCTGCGCGGCGGCAAGACTTCTTACTTCGGCGGCAAGCTGGGCTACGACTCGGCCGACCGGTCGTGGAACGAGAGCGTCACCGCAGCCGGCAAAAGCGGCAACCTCGACGGCTTGGTCAGCTACTCGCGCCGCGATGGCCACGCCACCCGCAACAACAGCGACGTCATCGACAGCATGCCCGACGACTGGCACTCGGACGCGCTGCTGCTCAAGGGCGGCCTGCGCATCGACGCGGCCAACCGGCTGGAGCTGTCGGCGGACCTGTACCGCCGCAAGAACGATACCGTTTTCAATGGGTGGGATACCACCAGCACCGTCATCACCGAGAATTCGCGGCAGGATAGCGACACCAGCCGCAACACGCTACAGCTGACGCACCAGTGGACGCCGAATAACGCCTGGCTCGACCTGGCCGATACGCGCCTGTATTTCCAGAGCACCGATACGGAAGACACGACCGATACCACCACCGTGGCCAGCAAGGCCACAGTGCGCAATATTTCCGAGAACAAGACCCGCAGCTGGGGCTTGTCGAGCGTGGCCAGCAAGCGGCTGGAGCAGCACTATCTGAGCTATGGTGTCAATGTCTCGACGGCGGACGTGGAGCGGCGCTGGAACGTGGTCGGCTACATGAAGCCGCAACCCGACACCACCACCGAGCGCGCCGGCTTCTTCGTGCAGGATGACATCAGCTTCGACGTCGGCGGCCACCGCCTGGCGCTGATCCCGGCATTGCGCGCCGATTACGTCAAGATCAAGATGCGCAACCTCGCCAACTTCGTCTCGGCGCCGCTGACGCCGGCCGATGTGGAAAAGCTGTACGGCAGCCCGAGCAACGTCATCTGGAGTCCCAGCCTTGGACTGAGCTATAACCTGACGCCGGGCTTTCTCGCGTATGCGCAGTACAAGCGCAGCGGCCGGGCGCCGTCGGCCGGCGAAATCTTTGGTTCGTGGAACATGACCAGCAACTACGTCGCCAGCAACCAATATGCGCTGGTCGGCAACCGCAACCTGAAAGAGGAAACCAGCGACGCCTTTGAAGTCGGCCTGAAGGGCAAGCCGGCGCAGGGCGTGACCTTGAACACCTCGCTGTTCTACACCAGGTACAAGGACTTCATCGCTTACACGCGCTACACGCGCGCGCTGTTCCCGGCGCTGTTTGCAGACATGCCGGCGCACATCGGCACCATTTACCAGGCCGAGAATCGTGACGATGCCAAAATCTACGGCTTCGAACTGAGCGCGCGGCTGGATCACGGGCAGTGGAGTCCCGGCGCCCGAGGTTTCTATTCGACCTGGGCTGTGGGCCTGAGCCGCGGCACCGCCAAGTCCAACTACGCCGGCGACAAGGATGTGCCGATCGAGTCCGTGTTGCCGCGCAAGGCCATCATTGGCGCCGGCTACGACGCGCCGCAGAAGGCGTGGGGCCTGAATCTGACCGGCACCTTCAGCGCCGGCAAGCGGGCGGTGGCGACCAACCGCGATGCCTACAACAACTCCGGGCCGGTGCTGACCGATTCCACCACGGTCCTGTTCGGCGTGCCGGGCTATGCCGCGTTCGACCTGACCAGCTACTGGCAGATCAGCAAGAACCTGCGGCTCGATGTCGGCGTCTACAACCTCGGCGACAAGCGCTACTGGGATTATTCCAGCACGCGCACGCTGCAACCATCGGTCGCGCGCGACCGCCGCGACATCGAACTGCTGACCGAACCGGGTCGCACCGCGGCGCTAACCTTGAATATGGCGTTCTAACTTCTCAGAGGACTCAAGATGGAAAACCAAAAAAGCCCACGCGGCAGGCACGCCGGCCGCCTGGCCATCGCGCTGGCGGTGGCAGCCATGACGGCGGCCTGCGCGTCGACCACGCAAGCCCCGCCGGCCGACGGGCCAGCAGCACCGGCCGGCGGCCATGGGCTGTCGGCCTTCATCGGCGGCTTCGACGCCAACCGCGACGGCGTGGTAACGCGCGCCGAATACGACACCGTGCGCAAGCAGCGCTTCACGTCCGCCGACACGAATCGCGACGGCTGGCTCAGCGAAGACGAGTACGTGGCCGAATTCGAAGGCCGCCTGAAGCAGCAATACGCCGACCGCCCGCAGGACGAACGCTACGCCGCCTCGATCAAGCAGGCGCACGTGCGCTTCAAGATCCTCGACACCGACCACGACGGCAAGCTGACGCTCGACGAGGAGAACGCCATCGCCGAAAAAACCTTTAAGCGCACCGATACCAACGGCGACGGCAAGATCGATAAAACAGACGGAGAAAAATCATGAAACGACCATTGTTGCTGCGCGGCCTGCTCGCCGCATCGTGCCTCGTCGCGCTGACGGCGCAGGCCCACACGCCATACCTGCTGCCGATCAGCTTTGACGTGCAGCCGAAGGACACGATCGGCGTCGATGCCGGCTTTACCGAGAAGTTCTTCATTCCGGACGTGGCTTTTGGCGCCACCGAGTTTGCCATCGTGACGCCGGAAGGCGCGCGCATTCCGTTCGGCGACATCCGCCAGTTCAAGCAGCGCACGGTGGCCGAGCAAAAGCTGCCCGATGAGAAGGGTACCTACCGCCTCAGCACCGGGCCGCGGCTGGGCGCGGTGTTCCGCACCTGGGAGCGCAATGGCAAGACCGAAAGCGCGCGCGATCCGCAGCAGGCGATGCCGGCCGACGCCAAGTTGCTGAGTCACTACCAGTCGCTGTCGGTGTCCGAGGCCTACGTCACGGCCGGCAAGCCATCGGCGAAAGCGCTGGCGCCGGTGGGCAAGGGGCTGGAAATCGTCGCCATCACGCATCCTAGCGATCTGTTCGTCAACGAGAAGTTCGAGTTCACCGTGCAGTACAACGGCAAGCCGTTGCCGAACCAGAAGGTCAGCATCTATCGCTCGCCGATGGACCTGGCCAGCCAGAGCACGGTGCAGAATGTATCGACCGATGCCGACGGCAAAGTCGCGCTGCCGTTGACGAAATCCGGCATCTACCTGGCGCTGGTCCGCTACCAGGCAGCGGCGCCGGCCGGCGCTGCCGCGCCGATGTACGGCAACAACTACACGCTGACCTACCGCGTGCTGGATCAATAAGTTGCCAAGGCTGCGGCCGGCCCCGGCCTTTTGTTCTTATCGATAACCGGTTATCATTTACCCTTTGTCGAACGGGCCGGAGTATCAATTGGAAAACATTGCATCAATTATTCGACCGCCGCAGCGCGCCGATGCGGCGGCCATCGCCGTGAACCGGCGCCGGTTGCAGAGCCTGGACGCGTTGCGCGGCTTCGTGATGGTGATCATGTTGATCGACCATATCCGCGAGAACTGGTATCTGTACATGAACGTCAGCGACCCGGTCAACCCGCTCACGGTGGAACCGGCGCTGTTCTTCATGCGCCTGGCCACCAATCTGTGCGCGCCGATATTCGTGGCGCTGACCGGCCTCGGCGCCTACCTGTATGGCCAGAACCATACCAGGGCGGAAACCGCCAGCTATCTGGTTAAACGGGGCCTGCTGCTGATGGCGATCGACGTCCTGCTCATCACGCTGGCCTGGACGGTCAAGCTGCCGATGACGTTCTGGCTCCAGGTCATCTGGGCCATCGGGCTGTGCATGATCGCCCTGGCCGGCCTGATCTACCTGCCGAAGAAATTGCTGCTGGCGCTGGGCTTGCTGATTGTGTGTGGCCACAACCTGCTCGACGGCATCCGCTTGACGCCGGATGAACCCGGCTTCATCGCCTGGGCCATGCTGCACCAGCGCGACCTGATCGCCTTGCCGTTTGGCGCGGCCGCGCGCACCTCGTATCCGGTGCTGCCGTGGATCGGCGTGATCGTGCTTGGCTATCTGCTGGGCGCCTGGTTCGAGCGCGACACGGATGGCGGGCAGCGCGTGCGTCGCCTGCTGGTGCTGGGTGTGTCGATGCTGGCGGCGTGGTGGCGCTGCGTGCGCTGAACGTCTACGGCGACCAGCCCTGGCTGGTGCACGACTCGGCGCGGCACACGGTGATGGGATTCATCGCGCTGACCAAATATCCGCCGTCCTTGCTGTTCCTGCTACAAACGCTGGGCATAGGGGTGGTGTTGCTGGCGCTGTTCGAGCGCTGGCAGGGCCATCCGTGGCTGACCGCGCTGGCGGTGTTCGGCGGCGCGCCGATGTTCTTCTACATCTTGCACATGTATGTGCTGCGGGCGCTGTACCACGTTGCGTTCTTTATCTGGGGACCGACGCATGGCGTGAGTTTCGGCCTGGATCACTTCAACTGGATCTGGCTGTGGTACGCGGTCTTGCTGCCCGTGCTGTATGTGCCGACAGCATGGTATTCCCGCCTCAAAGCGCGCCGCCGCGACATCACCTGGCTTAAATACTTCTGACCGCCAAAAAATGCCTGCGCGAGGCAGGCATTCGGGCGGGAGCGCGCTGTGGCCGCCGTTGCTTACGCGGCTTTTTCGGCCGGGAAGGCGTTGGTGGCTTTCGAGCCCCAGACGGCGTAGAACAGCACGTACAGTTCGCACAGCGCGGTCAGCAGGAAGGACAGTTGCAGGCCGACGGTGTCGGCCAGCCAGCCTTGCACCACCACCAGCGCGCCGCCGGCGATGGCCATGATCAGCAGGCCGGCGCCTTCTTCGGTCAGCGGGCCCAGGCCCTTGATGCCCAGCGTGAAGATGGTTGGGAACATGACCGAGTGGAACAGGCCGACCGAGATCAGCGCCCACATGGCGACGCTGCCGGTGCCCAGCGCGGCAATCATCATCACGATAAAGGCGCCGATCGCGCAGAAGGCCAGCACGCGCTCGGCGCTGGTTTTGTTCATCGCCCACGCGCCGACGAAACGGCCGACCAGCATGCCGCCCCACAGCAGGAACAGGTAGTGCGCGCCTTGCTCGTGGCTCAGGCCGCCAATTTCAGGTTGGGCGGTGAAGTTGATGAACAGGTTGGCCACGCCGATTTCAGCGATCAGGTAAATGAAGATGGCCGGGATGCCGAACACCAGGTTGCGGTGCTTCCACAGCGACAGCTTTTCACGCTCGGCGTCCGACACGCGGCTGGTGGCGCCGTGGTGCATCGACGGCATCTTGAAGCGGGCGATGACCAGCGCCAGAATCACCAGCACGCAGGCGACGATCAGGTAGGGCAGTTGCACCGCCTGGGCGTCGGCCAGGCGTTCGGCCTGGGTCAGCACGCGGCCGGCTTCGGCGGTGCCGGAGTTGGAGCGGCCGAGGATCAGGTAGGCGCCGAACAGCGGCGCCAGCGTCGCGCCCAGCGAGTTGAACGCCTGCACCAGGTTCAGGCGCGAGGACGCGGTTTCCGGCGAGCCGAGCACCGCCACATACGGGTTGGCCGACACTTGCAGCAGCGTGATGCCGCAGGCGATGACGAACAGCGCCATCAGCGTGACGCCGTAGGACGGCATGCGCGCGGCCGGGATCATCAGCAGCGCGCCGGCAGCCATCATGACCAGGCCGAACACCATCGATTTCTGGTAGCCGATGCGCTCGATCAGGCGCGCCGACGGAATCGAGGCGAAGAAGTAGGCGATGAACCAGACCGATTCGATCAGCGTGGTTTGCGTGTAGTTGAGGTCGAACACGCTGCGCAGGTGCGGCAGCAGCGTGTTGTTGATGACGGTGATGAAGCCCCAGGTGAAGAACAGGCTGGTCAGCAGCGACAGGACGGCGCGGTTGCTGGTGCCGTTGGCGTGCGCTTGCACGGAACTGGTGGCGCTGGAAATGGGTGCGGGCATGGGTGTCTCTGGAAGTTTTCTTAATCTTGTAATGCTATAGCAGTGCTCGTATGTTCTCCAATGCCAAAAAAATCATTATCAATAACATTTGGGTATAGCTGGCATGACGGAAGTTATTTATTGCCAACAAGGAAGTCGACCAGCGTGCGCACCCGCAGCGACAGGTGGCGCGCATGCGGATACAGCAGGAGGAATGGCCGCGATGCGCCGCCGTGCTGGGGCAGCAGTTCGACCAGCGCGCCGCTGGCCAGGTCCTGTTCGACGATGAAGCGGTAGGTCTGCACCAGGCCGGCGCCGGCGCGCGCCAGCGTGACGACGCCGAGCACGTCCTCGGAACAGCACAAGCCGCCGTGCGTGACGACGTCGATCTGCCGGCCGTCGCGCATGAATGGCCACGGGATGCGCTTGCCGGTGCTGGGCAGGTCGAACTGGATGCATTCGTGCCGGCCGAGTTCGTCCAGCGATTGCGGCGTGCCGGCCCGCTTCAGGTAGGCGGGGGCGGCGACCAGCACCAGTTCGGCGTCTTCCAGCTTGCGGGCGACCAGGTTGGAGTCGGCCGGCGCGCGGCCACGGATGGCCAGGTCGTAGCCCTCGTCGGCAAAGTCGATGTTGCCGTTGCTGACGTGGATGTCGATGGTGACGCCGGGATAGCGGCGACGGAATTCCGCCAGCAGCGGCAGCAGCCGGTAGTGCGCGTAAGGCGTCGGCGCGCTGATGCGCAGCGGGCCGGCGGGCTGGACCTGGGCGCCGGTGATCTGCCGTTCGGCCTCGGACAGCTGCGACAGCGCCTGCCGGCATTGCTCGAAGTAGGCGCGGCCGCTGTCGGTCAGGCGGATCTGGCGCGTGGTGCGGACGAACAGGCGCACGCCCAGCCGCTCTTCGAGCCGGGCGACCGAGCGGCTGACGGCGGCCGGCGTGACGCCGGCGCTGGCGGCGGCGGCGGTAAAGCTGGAGAGTTCCGCCGCCAGGCAGAACAGCTCGATGCTGCCGAGCAGGACATCGTCGAATTGGCGTTTCATGGTCGGAGATTGATTACGTGGTGTATCAATTGTTTTGTGTTTCCCTGTCTTTATCAAGGTGTGGCGCAAAAGTATAGTTTGCTTACACCAACCAGTTTTGAAAGGAAACACATCATGAGCAAGACAGTGATTATCACCGGCGCCTCCAGCGGCATCGGCTTTGCGCTGGCCGAGGCCTACCTGAAACGCGGCTACAACGTGGTCGGCAACGCCCGCACCATTGCGCGCCTGAAGCAGGCGGCCGACAAGTTGGGCAATCCCGCCAACTTCGTGCTGGTGCCGGGCGATATTGCCAGCGCGGCCACCGCCACGGCGTTGTTCGCGCGCGCCGTCGACGCTTTCGGCAAGGTGGACATCCTGGTCAACAACGCCGGCATCTTTATCGCCAAGCCGGTCGGCGACTATACGGAGGACGATCTGGAGGCGCTGCTCGATACCAACCTGAAGGGCATGTTCTTCCCGACCCAGCAGGCGGCCGCGCACATGGGCGCCAACCGTTCGGGCCACATTGTCAATATCACCGCCAGCATTGCGATGCAGCCGAACGTGAAAGTGCCGGCGTTGCTGCCGGTGCTGATCAAAGGCGGGCTGAATCATGCCACCCGCGCGCTGGCGATCGAGCTGGCCGCGTCCAACGTCCGGGTGAACGCGGTGGCGCCGGGCATCATCGCCACGCCGATGCATAGCCAGGACGAGGCCACGCAGGCGTTCTTCCGCACGCTGTCGCCAGGCGGCGCGACCGGCGTGACCGACGATATCGTCAACGCGGTGCTGTACCTGACCGAATCCAGCTTCACCAGCGGCGCCATTCTGCCGGTCGATGGCGGCGCCAGCGCCGGCACCTGGTAGCTGCGGCGCCGGCAAAAAGACCGCGCCAGCACGGCTTAGTGCGGTCTTGCACGATATCGCGCCGGGTTTTGGGCTAAGCTGGCGGCTGCACTGAGAGGAAGCCGCCCATGACCCTAGCGACGGATCAAAAAGACGACGAAGCCGGACTGTCCGCCACCTCAAAGGCCATGCTTGCCATGCGCCAGCAGGTGTTCGACCTGTGGGAAGCCGGTGTGCGCGACCATATCGACGAGGCGCAAGCCGTGTCCGGCCCGATCCTGGTCAACACGCTGCCGGCGTTCTACGACAATATCGCCGAGGCGCTGACGCCGTCCTATCCGCGCCGGCATGGCGCCGACAACACCACCTCGATGTCCGCCCACGGCGGCGAGCGGGCGCGCATGACCACCTTTCGCGCCGACCAGATCATTCTCGAATACCAGCTGTTCCGCGACGCCATCGCCACCGCCGCCAGCCGCAACGGCCTGCGCTTCGCGGCCGAGGAGTGGCGCGTGGTGGAGGTGTCGATCGATGTCGCCGTGCGCGACGCCATCCGCGAGTTCGCGCTGATCCACGAGCGCATGCGCGAGCGGCTGGCGGCCACGCTGTCGCACGATATGCGCAATCCGCTGTCGCTGATACTGGCTGCCACGCAACTGATCGCCCGCAGCCCGGACCTGGATGCCGCGCGCCGCATGGCCGGCAAGATCGAGGTGGGCGCCAAGCGCATGCAGCTGATGCTGGCGCAGCTGGTCGATGTGCTGACCTTTGAACGCGCCGCCAGGCTGCCGCTGGTGTTGTCGGTGTTCGATATCCGTGACCTGCTGATCAGCGCCGCCCAGCAGTTCAACATCGGCGGCGATGAACGTGTCGAGGTCAGCAGCATATCGATGGTCGGCCACTGGTGCCGCAGCTCGCTCTACCGCGCGCTGGAAAACCTGATCACCAACGCCGTCAAGTATGGCGACGGTGGCGTTATCCGGCTCAAGGCCACCAATGACCGGGGACGGCTCATGCTCAGCGTGCACAACACCGGCCATCCGATTGCCGAGGACCAGCGCGAACGTATCTTCGAATACTTGCGCCGCGAGGGCGAGGGCCAGATGGCCGAAGGGTGGGGCATCGGCCTGCCATATGTGCGCTCGGTGGCAGAGGGCCACGGCGGCAGCGTGGCGGTGGACAGCTCGGCCGCCGCCGGCACCACCTTCATTGTCGACATTCCGCTCGATTGCCGGCCTTACGCCGGTGAGCGGTCGGGTTGAGCCGGGCATTCTCCTACTTGTCGACAAGCTTCAGGCTTACTGGAGACCGGCGCGCGCTGGCTTACCATGCCTGCATACGCTACATCGCAAGGAGACATGATGCCGCAAGCAGCAACGCAGCGTCGGATTTTGATCGTGGACGATAACCGCGACGCGGCCGACTTGCTGGCCCAGGTGCTGGCGCTGCATGGCCATGCCACCGATGTCGCGTATGACGGCGAGGAGGGCTTGGCGGCGGTGGAGCGCCTGCACCCGGATTTGATCTTCCTCGATATCGGCATGCCGCTGATGAACGGCTACCAGGTTGCCGAGCGCATCCGTGAGATGCGCCATATTCCGCAACCGCTGCTGATCGCCTTTACCGCCTGGAGCGATGATGAGGCAAAAGCGCGCGTTATTGCCGCCGGGTTCGATCTTCACATGACCAAGCCGGCAGATTTCACTGTACTGCTGGAGACGGTATTGCAGTCGCCGGTGGTGTCACTGTAGCGCTGTCGACTGCTTGCCAGGCCGGCCTTGCGCACCCGACAGGCGGAACTTGTTGCGGCGGTCACCCATCAGATTTTGCAGTTCACGCACCGGCATGCCGGTCACCTCGTGCATGCGGATCAGCAGCGATGCGCCGACCGGCATGCGGAAGTTGCGCACCTTGCTGATCATCGGCGCCGTGACTTCCAGCGTGCGCGCCAGCGCGGCATCGTTCTTCAGGTTGAGCTTAAGGGAGATATTGTCGAGCAGGTAGTTGGGATCGTATTGCGTTTGCATGGGGGCCTCCGTTGATGGAATCAATTCCAAATCCACTGTAGCGAAAAAGTTTGTTGAAGCGCCGCATTTTCAATCGTGCTGTGCGAATCATAAAAATACTTTTATTTTTCGCACAGCCTGTCCACGACAAGTTTATTTTGCGGCCTCAGCCGCGCGCTTGCGCAGCGTGGTGACGGCGGTGCCGGCCACGCCCCAGTTATCGGTTTCCACTTCGTCGATGATGACGAAGGTGGTGGCCGGGTTCTTGTTGAGCACCTTTTGCAGCAGGTCGGTCACGCCCTGAATCAGTTCCTGCTTTTGCTCGGCGGTGGCGCCTTCATTGGTGATGCGGATATTTACGAATGGCATAGCTTTTCTCCTTGGTTAAAATTGCTTGATACGGCCAGCAGCGCGCCGCCGAGCAGCAGGGCGGTCGAGACGCCCAGCGCAATATGAATGCCCGACAGGATAGCAGCTGTGGCCGGCGTTGCGACCAGCGCGCCGTACACGGCCACGCCCATGGCGCCGCCGACCTGGCGCGCCGTGTTCAATACCGCCGAGGCGGTGCCGCCCTGGCTGCGCTCCACCGAGGCCAGGATGGCGGTGGTCATGGCCGGCACCGCCAGCCCCATGCCGGCCGGGATCAGGGCCAGGCCGGGCAGCATGGCCCAGAAGCCGGCGCTGTCCGAGATGCCGAACACGGCCAGCAGCGCGTAACCGCTGGCGCCGATCAGGCCACCGATAATCATCGGCTGGCGCGAGCCGACGCGGGCTTGCAGCCAGCCGCTGGCGATGTTGGCGAACAAAAAAGTGCCGGTCAGCGGCAGGAAAATCAGCCCGGCGTGCAGCACCGAAAAGCCGCGCACTGTTTGCAGGTAAAAACTGAGAATGAAGATCACGCCGTAGTAGGCGAAGTTGACGAATACGCCGAACAGCACCGCCGGCGTGAAACCGTTCAGCTTGAACAGCCGCAGCGGCAGCATCGGCGCCTTGCTGCGGCGTTCGACCAGCACGAACAGCACGCCGGCCACCAGCGCCACGATGAAGGCGCCGATGACTGCCATATGCGTCAGGCCCAGCGCGTGCACTTCGATCACCGCGCCGATGAAGGCGGTGAGCGCGATGATGGCCAGCACCTGGCCCGGCAGGTCGAAGTGGCGGGCAGGGCCGTGGTGGCGGATCGCCGGCACCACGCGCAGCGTCAGCCAGAAGCCGATGGCGCAGACCGGAATATTCACCCAGAAAATGCTGCGCCAGCCGAAAGCCGACATTAGCACGCCGCCCAGCACCGGGCCGGCCGCAATCGAGACGCCGCCGGCCGCCGTCCACCAGGCGATGGCCTTGGCCAGCATTTTGCGGTCGCCGGCGTAGACGGCGTTGAGAATGGCGAGCGAGCTCGGCACCAGCAGCGCCGCGCCGATGCCTTGCACGGCGCGGGCCAGGTTGAGCGTCAGCGCGTCCGGCGCCACGGCGCAGGCCAGCGAAGCAAGCGTGAACAGCGCGAAGCCGCCGAGGAACACGGCGCGCGAGCCGAAGCGGTCGCCAACCGCGCCGGCCGACAGCAGGAAGACGGCAAAGCCGAGCGTGTAGGCGTCCACCACCCATTGCAGCTGGCTGACGCCGGCCTGCAACTCGCGGCCGATCTCCGGCAACGCCACGTTGACGATGGTGACATCGAGCTGAACGATGATGAAGGCGAAACTGCACGCCAGCAGTATCAGGGGTTGCATGATGATGCTCCGTAAGTCGATGTAGCCAATATAGCCCGGCTTGCGCATCATTAAAAATGAATTATACTGAATCGGTGATTCTTTAATTGAGAACGATGATGGAACTTTCAGCCCTGCGCATCTTTAAAACCGTGGCCGAGGAGGGCGGCGTCACACAGGCGGCGGCGCGCCTGAACCGCGTGCAATCGAACGTCTCCGCCCGGCTGACGCAGCTGGAGGAGTCGCTTGGCGTCAGCCTGTTCCACCGTTCGGGCCGGCGCATGCTGATCACCGAGGAGGGCGCGCGACTGCTGGCGTACACCGAGCGCCTGCTGCAACTGGCCGACGAGGCGCAGCAGGCGATGCGCGGCGACCATCAGCCGTCCGGCCAGCTCAAAATCGGTTCGATGGAAACCACGGCGGCGGCGCGCCTGCCGCTGGTGCTGGGGCGTTTCCACCGCCAGTTCCCACAGGTGGACCTGGTGCTGGATACCGGGCCGACCGATTACCTGGTGCAGGCGGTGTTGAATCACCGGGTTGATGTGGCGCTGGTGGCGGCGCCGGTCGAGCGGCCGGAGCTGGCGCAGTTGCCGGTGTTCGAGGAGGAACTGGTGTTGTTGACCGACAGCCTGCACGGCCCGGTGGCATCGCCGGCCGATGTGGCCAAGCGGACCTTGCTGGGTTTTCGCAGCGGCTGTTCGTATCGGCGGCGGCTGGAGCGCTGGTTCGCCGAGGGGGAGGTATCGCCGGCGCGGATTGCGGAATTTGGGACGTTTGAGGCCATCATCGGCTGCGTGGCCGCCGGGATGGGCGTGGCGATGATGCCGAGAGAAGTGCTCAAGCAACGCGAGCTGGCAAAATCGGTGCGTGTGCACACCTTGCCGGAGGACGTGGCGCGCGTGCAGACCATGCTGATCTGGCGACGGGATATCGCCCAGCACGCAGCGCGTGACGCCTTTGCCGCCGCCTTCGGCGATTTGAAGTAAGGCGCCGCAGCCCGGCGAGCCGCAGCCGCTGAACCGAAGCTCAATGCGTCGAAGCTCAATGCGTCGAAACCCGGCGAGTCGAAGCCCAATGCGCCAAGGCCCAGTGAGCCGAAGCCCAATGAGCCGGATCAGCCGAATCGCGGCGCGCCGAAGGCTGGCGGCGCGCCGCTAACCTTCAGCCCTGCGGCTTACTTGCCTGGTGGCGGCGGTTCGGTCGCTGGCGGCGTAGTGGTGGCCGGTGCGTTCGGGTCAGGCTGCGTGGTGGTCGCGCCGCCTTCAGTAGTTGGGGTGGCCGCTGGCGGAGTGACCGGAGCTGGCGTTGCCGCTGGCGCCGGGGTCGCTTCCGGCACTGGTGGCGGATCGACTTCTTTCTTCTGGCAGCCGCTGATGAAGGCGGCGGTAGCGATCAGGGCACAAGCGAACTTACCAGTGAGATGGAATTGTTTCATATTGGACTCCTCGGTTGGATGACTCGAATTGTCATGTTACCCATTCCTGAGGCTGCGCCCTATCGGCGTGTTTGCACTCGGCTTGTAGGACTACTGCCCGTGTGATGGCCTCCGGTACAATATTGGCATCCAGATCAAATTCCAAAGGGAAACTATGCGTGTTTACATCGCGGCAGCGCTGCTGGCTTTTACCGCGCTGGGCGTCAGCGCCAGCGAGTCCGCCAGCGGCAGTTTTACCGCCAGCAAAAGCTGCGAAGCGTATTCCTCCTTCGCCAAGCGCAGCAATCCGGGCAATGTCAGCATCACCGCCGGCGCCTCCTACACCGTCCGCGAAATCAACAAGGCGGACTACGACTGGGTGCGCATCGACGTGCCTGGCGCCGAACCCAAGCTGCGCTGGGTGCAGCGCGAATGCGGCAAGCCCGAGCTGGAGCCGCGTGAGGATCGCGCCGACCGTGGCAACCGCGCCGCGCGCGGCGGCGAAGTCTGCTCGCTGCCTAACCAGCAGGACAGCTACGTGCTGGCCATCACCTGGCAGCCCGGCTTCTGCGAACACGTCAACTACAAAGGCAAAAAGCCAGAATGCGACGCCATGAACGGCGGCAAGCTGGAGGCGAAGAACCTGAGCCTGCACGGCCTGTGGCCGAACAAGAAGGAGTGCGGCACCAACTACGGCAGCTGCAACGGCCCGGCCTTCTCGGTCAGCAAGGAAACCATCGACAAGGTGGCGCCGTGGATGCCCAATTTCTACTTCGAGCGCACGTTCGGCGCGTATGAGTGGAACAAGCATGGCAAATGCCAGTCGCTGCCGCCGGACGAATACTTCATCAAGGCCGTGTCGGCCGTGCGCGTGGTGAACGATTCGGAAGTGGGCAAGATCGTCCTCGGCAGCACTGGCAAGAGCTTCCGCGTGAACGACTTCTTCGACCGCGTGAAAGCGCGCTACGGCGACCAGGTGGCCAACAGCATTACGCTGGTGTGCACGCAGCGCAAATATTTGCAGGAGATCCGGGTAGCGCTGCCGCTGGACTTCAGCACCGACCGCGATCTGCCGCAGATGGTCGGCAACGCCAAGGCGGCCGGCGGCCGCACCGCCAACTGCGCCGACGAAATCTACGTCGAAGCAGCTGGCAAGTAATCCCGCTCAGGCCGCGAAGCCGCCGTCGATCAGCAGGTCGGCACCGGTGACGAAGCCCGCTTCCGGCCCGGCAAGGTAGGACACCATGGCTGCCACTTCGTCGGCCGTGCCGTGGCGTTTCAGCGCCATCAGGCCATGCATGCCGGTGGCGAAATCGCTGTCGGCCGGATTCATATCCGTGTCCACCGGGCCGGGCGCGATGTTGTTGACGGTGATATTGCGTGCGCCAAGGTCGCGCGCCATGCCCTTCACCAGGCCGACCAGCGCCGACTTGCTCATCGCGTAGGCCGCGCCGCCCTCAAACGGCATCCGTTGCGCATTGGTGCTGCCGATGTTGATGATGCGGCCGCCGTCTTTCATGTGCCTGGCCGCTGCCTGCGAGGCGACGAATACGCCGCGCACATTCACCGCCAGCGTGCGGTCGAAATCGGCCAGCGAGAATTGTTCGACCGGGCCGAGATGCAGCACGCCGGCGCTGTTGACCAGGATGTCCAGGCGGCCGTAGCGCGCGGCCACGGTGTCGATGGCATTGGTCAGCGCGGCGGCGTCCGAGGCGTCGGCCTTGATGGCGAACGCTTCGCCGCCGGCAGCCTTGATTTCCTCCACCAGCGCTTCGGCGGCGATGGCCGATGCCGCGTAGCCGATGGCGACCCTGGCTCCTTCGCGCGCCAGGCGGCGGGCGGAAGCGGCGCCGATGCCGCGCGAACCGCCGTTGATGAAAGCGACCTGGCCGTTGAATTTGGTGTTCATGATGTTTTCCTTTCGGGTTGGTTGATGAACACAGTATGGTCTGGACCGGCTGATCTTTGTAGTCATACAATGGCGTGTACAGTTTCAACCATTGGTATAAGATGGACGCATGTTCACCGAATTAAGCAGCTATCTCGACGCCTTCATCGCCTCCGCCGACGAGGGCAGCTTCTCCGCGGCCGCGCGCCGGCTGGGACTGACGCCGGCCGCCGTCAGCAAAAGCGTCAACCGCCTTGAATTGCGGCTCGGCGTGCGCCTGTTCCAGCGCAGCACCCGCAGCCTGTCGCTGACCACCGACGGCGAGCGCCTGTACGGGCAGGTGCGGCTGCCATGGAGCGAGATCGGCGATGCGTTGACGGACCTGAGCCAGGGCGCGGGCAAGCCTGCAGGCACGCTCAAGGTGGCGCTGGCGCATACGGTCGGCCGGACCTACTTTGTGCCGCTGCTGGAGGAGTTTGTGCGCCGCTATCCTGACGTGGTGCCCGACCTGTATTTCGATAACCGCCAGGTCGATTTGATCGCCCAAGGTTTCGACGTCGCCATCGGTGGCGGTATCGAACTGACCGACGCGCTGATCGCGCGCGAACTGGCGTCGATGCATATCGTGCTGGTGGCGTCGCCTGCGTATCTGAAGGCGCATGCGGCGCCGTCGCAGCCGCAGGAACTGGCGCGGCATCGCGGCCTGTTGCGGCGCTCCCTGAGCACCGGACGGCTGACCCCTTGGACTTTGAAGAACGCTGCCGGGCAGGAGGTGGTCGCCAGCGTGCGGCCAGTGGCGGTGATGGACGATCCGGAAGCGCTGGCGCGCGCCGCCGCCGACGGCATGGGCATCGCCATGCTGCCGCTGGCGCATGTGTTGCCGTTGCTGGACAGTGGACAACTGGTGCGCGTGCTGCCGGCGTGGCACGCCGAAACGCGTTCGCTGTCGATCTACTATTCCAGCCGCAAGCTGGTGCCGGCCAAGGTGAGGGTGTTCGTGGACTACATCGTGGAGCAGTTCCGCGCCAGCGGCTACGCGTCACGTTTTCGCGGCGCGTAGCGGTGTGATGTATGCTGCGATGAATTTAACATGACAGGGACATATCGATGAAGTTCAGGTTTGCATTGGTGGCATTGCTGTTGACGGGGCAGGCGTTTGCGGGCGTGTCCATCGCGCCGGATAACGCGCAGTTGCAGTACACGGGCCGCATCGACTTTGCCGACCGCGCGCGCCCCATGCTGTCGTGGCCCGGCACCAGCATCGCCGGCAATTTCAGCGGCGGCAGCCTTGCCGTCAAACTGGACGACCAGCAGGGCAAGAACTTCTTCAATGTGTTTATCGACGCTGACTACACCCGCCCGGTGGTGATCGAGGCGAAGCAGGGCAGCACCACCTACCCGGTCGCCAGCGGCTTGAAACCGGGCGCGCACAGCTTCCTCATCACCAAGCGCACCGAGGGTGAGGAGGGCGGCACTGTCTTCCGGGGACTGGAGCTGGCCGATGGCGGCGCGCTGCTGCCACCGCCGCCGCGCAAGAAGCGGCGCATCGAATTTTTCGGCGACTCGATCACCACCGGCATGGGCAACGAATCGCCGGACGATGGGCCGGACCATCTGCTAAAGGACAAGAATAATTTCATGTCCTACTCGTCGATCACGGCGCGCGCGCTGGACGCGGAGGCGCATATCATTTCGCAAAGCGGCATTGGCGTGATGGTCAGCTGGTTCCCGTTCACCATGCCGGACTTCTACGACCAGCTTAGCGCGGTGGGCAACAACGACAGCAAATGGGATTTCAAGTCGTGGACGCCGGATGTGGTGGTGGTCAACCTGTTTCAGAACGATAGCTGGCTGATCGACCGTGAGAAGCGTTTGTCGCCGGTGCCGGCGGATGGTGAGCGCATCGCGGCTTACCGCGTGTTCGTGCAGAAGATCCGCGCGCTGTACCCTGACGCTTACATCGTCTGCGCGCTGGGCAGCATGGATGCGGTGAAGGAAGGCTCCAGGTGGCCGGGCTATGTGCGCACGGCGGTGGACCAGATGCGGCAGCAGGGCGACCAGCGTATCGACACCATCGTCTTCCCGTGGAATGGGTTTGGCGGCCATCCGCGCGTCAAGCAGCACCAGGCCAATGCCGCGCAACTGACGGCGTTGATTCGCGAGAAAATGGGCTGGTGAGCTAACCGCCGTTCAGCCCCCGCTCGTCATTCCCGCGAAGGCGGGAATCCATAGAGCGTCTCAGAGCACATTCAGCATGGATTCCCGCCTTCGCGGGAATGACGGCGGGGCGGGCGGGGGGCAGGGACGGCCACTAACCGAACGGGAGATTCCCCGCCGTGACCGCGCGCTAGACTGAACCTTTTTCCAGGAGGCCGCAATGGGCGATCAATGCCAGCACTTCAACCAGATTCACACGCATCACGCCAACACCAACGGCTGCGAGGAGTGCCTGAAAAGCGGCGACCGCTGGGTACATCTGCGCGTATGCCTGAGCTGCGGTCATGTCGGCTGCTGCGACCAGTCGCCCAACCGTCACGCCACCAAACATTTTCACAGCACCGGCCACGCCATGATGCGCTCCGGGGAGCGTGGCGAATCGTGGGGCTGGTGCTATATCGACCGCGAGATGTTTGACCCGATCTGACGCAACGGTGCGCACCCAAGACGTTGCCACTGTTACATTAAAGGCAATTTGTCTTCAAAGGGACCCTATGCGCACTAACCACCTCCGCGGATTGCTGACGCTTGTTCTGTCGCCTGTCGCATTCAGCGTGCATGCCGCCGATTTCAACATCGATTACAAGGGCAGCGCCGATCATCCACTAGTCTCGCGCTACAAAGGCTCTGTGTTGTACATGACCGGCGAGGAGCGTCTGGCCCAGGCCCCTGTGCTGGTTGCTGTCAAGGACCAACCGGTGCCCAAGACGGTGGAGGGGCGGATCAGCAATCGCTGGTATCTTTCGCCCAAGGGCGTGACGGCGCTGGAGGTGTACCGCAACTACCGTCAGGCATTGAGCAGCGCCGGCTACGAGGTGCTGTACGCTTGCGAACTGGCGCAATGCGAAAAGCCGGACACGCAGGATAAGGTCAAGGAGTTTCCACGTAAGGCGCGCTGGGTGAAAGGCGATGCGCATATCGACAGCACATTCAACAGCGGCAACCAGCCAGGGTTCAGCTATTTCAGCATGAGCAAAACCGGACCGGAAGGCGTCACCTACATCCAGCTTGGGACCAGCACCGGCAGCGGCTCGTTGGCCGACCGCACGCGCGTGTTCCTGCAGATTATCGAGCCGCAGCAAATGCAATCGAATATGGTCACCGTCGGCGCCCGGACGATTGGCGACGGCCTTCAGCGCGACGGCAAGATCGCGCTGTACGGCGTGCTGTTCGACACCAACAAAGCAGAGATACGCGAACCATCCGCCGCGCAGCTGAAGGAAATGGCGGATGCGCTGAAGGCGTCACCTAAGCTTAAAGTCTACATCGTCGGCCATACCGATAGCGATGGCGATCTGGAAGCCAATCTGGCGCTGTCGCAAAAGCGCGCGCAGGCGGTCGTCGCGGCGCTGACCAAAACCTACGGCATCGCCGCCGAGCGTCTCAACGCGCGCGGTGTGGCCAGCCTGGCGCCGGTCGCCAGCAATGCCGCCGAAGCGGGGAAATCCCGTAACCGCCGGGTAGAAATGGTGGTGCGATGATGAGCAAACCGACGTATGCGGCAGCCCTGATCGCCATCGCCGGCGCCGTTCATGCGGCGAATGACTTCACGCCACCCCCGGGCCTGTATCGGGTGGACACCGATAACACGATGACCAGCGGCGGCGGCAATCCGGTATCCGTGCAAATGCGCGAGAGCGGCGCCACCGGGAGCGTCACCCGCACTGGGAGCGTCAACGGCGTCCCGCGCAGCACGCAGCAATATCAGGGTGAAGGTCAGGTAACGGTGTGTGTGCAAGCAGGGGCGAAGGAACTGCCGGCGCAGATGGCGCAGGCCGGATGCACGTCGGCGCCCGCAGTGGTCAGCGGCGGCGTGGCCACGTTCAAGAGCAGCTGCGGATTTGGCGATGTCATCACCACCATGCGCAAGGTCGACGCCAGGACGTGGGAATCGGTGACGCGGGTGGCGCAGAAAAGCGCGGCCGCCAGCCCGCAGGGCGCCGGCACCATGAGCATGATACGCGCGGGGCTGGAGCGGGCGACGAAAGAAGGGACGCCGGAACAGCGCGCCGAGGCGAAACAGGCGTTGGCGAGTTTTGACAAGGACAAGGAGTCCATCAGCAAAGCGTTTGCCGACAAGGCGGGCGACGCCAGGGCAGCCGGTGTTAATCCGGACGCCGCAATGTTCGAGAACGTCACCACCAGCCGCATGACCCGCATTGCGGATTCCTGCGGTGCGCAGCGTTAGGCGGTTTGTGCAGAATTCGTCATCGTTTATGAAGCTGTAAAACAAGACGCGAGGGACGGTACGGCGTACATTATTGGGATACCAATAATGAAGGGCAGCCATGCGACCATCTCCATCCTTTCACCAGCGCCGATTGATTTTGCAGGGCGCGGCCAGTCTGGGCCTGGCGTCCGGCCTGAATGCAAACGCCGCCACGCCCGGCGGCGCGGTGCCAGAATCTGCCAGGGCGCTGCCGCTATCGTCGGTGCGCCTGCTGCCATCTGCGTACGCCGACGCGGTGCAGGCCAACCAGGCCTACCTGCTGCGCCTGAGCGCGGACCGCTTCCTGCACAACTACCACAAGTTTGCCGGCCTGCCGGTCAAAGGCGCGATCTACGGCGGCTGGGAGTCCGACACCATCGCCGGCGAAGGATTGGGGCACTACCTGTCCGCACTGGCGTTGATGCATGCGCAAACCGGCGCGCCCGCGCTGAAGCCGCGCATCGATTACATCGTGGCAGAATTGGCGCGCGTGCAGCAGGCGCAGGGCGACGGCTACATCGCTGGCTTCATGCGCAAGCGCAAGGATGGCACAGTGGTCGACGGCAAAGAGATCTTCCCCGAAATCACGCGCGGTGAAATCCGCTCGGCGGGCTTTGACCTGAACGGCTGCTGGGTGCCGCTGTATAACTGGCACAAGGTGTTCGCCGGCCTGTTCGACGCGCAGACTTACGCCGCTAACGATCAGGCGCTGCAAGTGGCGATCGGCCTCGCCGGCTATATCGATAAAGTCTTCGCGTCGCTCAACGACGAGCAGGTGCAGCAGGTGCTGAATTGCGAGCATGGCGGCATCAACGAGAGCTTCGCCGAGCTGTATGCGCGCACACAGGACAAGCGCTGGCTGGCGCTGGCCCGGCGCCTGTACCACACCAAGGTATTGCTGCCGCTGACGCAGGGCCGCGACGAACTGGCCAACCTGCACTCCAACACGCAGATTCCGAAACTGCTCGGCCTCGCGCGCCTGCACGAGCTGACCGGCCGCCAGAGCGACGCCGCAGCAGTAGACTTCTTCTGGAAGCGCGTGACGCAACATCACAGCTACGTCATCGGCGGCAATGGCGACCGCGAATACTTCTCGGCCCCGGACACCATCGCCGCCCACATCACCGAGCAGACCTGCGAAGCCTGCTGCAGCTACAACATGCTGAAGATGACGCGCCACCTGTATAGCTGGGCGCCGGACGCCGCCTATTTCGATTACTACGAGCGCACGCACCTGAATCACATCCTGGCGCACCAGAATCCTCGCACCGGCATGTTTACCTATATGACGCCGCTGATGTCCGGCGTGGCGCGCGAGTATTCGAGCGAAGAGAATGACTTCTGGTGCTGCGTGCTGTCCGGCATGGAGAGCCACGCCAAGCACGGCGACTCGATCTATTGGGAGAATGGCGACACGTTGTTCGTTAACCTGTACATTCCTTCGACGGTGGAGTGGAAGGGTACTGGCGCAAAGCTGGAGCTGAACACGCGCTATCCGTATGAAGGCGATGTCGATCTGAAGCTGCGCGGCCTGGCCAGCCAGCGCCAGTTCACGTTGGCGCTGCGTATCCCGGCGTGGGCAGGCAAGCATGCGGTGCTGGTCAACGGTAAGCCGCTCGCCGCACCGCTGGAGAAGGGCTATGCGCTGATCCGCCGCCGCTGGAAGGCCGGCGATACGGTGCGCCTGTCGCTGCCGCTGGACCTGCGGCTGGAATCGGCCGCCGGCAACGACAAGGTGGTGGCGCTGCTGCGCGGACCGATGGTGCTGGCGGCCGATCTGGGCGCGGCCGATAAGCCGTACAGCGGCGTGGCGCCAGCGCTGGTGGGCGCCGATATTCTCGGCGCATTCGCGGCGGCCGACAAAAGCAAGGCCGTGTACCGCAGCGTGGGCACCGGCCGGCCGGGCGATATGAAGTTTGCGCCGTTCTTCGCGTTGTATGAGCGGCGCGCGGCGGTGTACTTCAATGCTTACAACGAAGCGGAATGGGCGGCCTCGGAGGTCGCCTTCCGCAAGGAGGAGGCGCGCCTGAAAGACCTGGCCGAGCGCTCGGTGGACGTGATGCACCTCGGCGAAATGCAGCCGGAGCGCGATCATGACCTGCAATCGGACATCTCGTATCCGGTTTCCTATCGCGGCCGCAACGGCCGCGACGCGCGCACTGGCGGCTACTTCAGCTTCCGCATGAAGTGCGCCAGCGGGCCGCTGGTGCTGCAAGCCAGTTACTGGGGCGAGGAGCGCAACCGCGATTTCCACATCAGCGTGGACGGCGAACGGATTGCGCGCGTCAAGCTCGATGGCGGCCATCCGGGGGTATTCATCGACCGTGAGTATCCGGTGCCGGAGCGGCTTACTGCCGCCAAGAGCAGCGTGGTGGTGCGCTTCGATCCGGAACCGGGACACACCGCCGGTCCGGTGTTCGGCGTGCGCCTGTTTACCACGACGCCAAAGTAACGTCATTCCCGCGCAGGCGGGAATCCATAGAACGCCTGCTCATCGATGCAGCATGGATTCCCGCCGGCGCGGGAATGACGGCGGGTGGCGGGGCGTCCAACTTTTCATACAGGCGCCCACGCCGGCCTCTCAAAACTTGCGCTTGATTGCTTGCTCTAGTGTAATTTCCCAAAAGAATCTCCTTTCCTGTCAGAGACTTACGGCACCCACGGGTGCCGTTTTCGCATTGGCACAGCCATTGCTATCCAAGCCCCAAGCCCGGCGCCCGCCGGGAACCACAACGACAAGAATATTGGAGGCTCCAGTGAAAAAGACCCGCCCATTAACGCTGTATATCCTGATCGCGATGGTGCTCGGTGTCGCCGTCGGTTACGCGTGCCACGAGACCATCGCCGATAAAAAACTCAGCGCCGACATCGCAGCGCACATTTCCATCGTCACCGACGTTTTCCTCCGCCTGATCAAGATGATCATTTCGCTGCTGGTGTTTTCCACGCTGGCAGTGGGCATCGCCCACATGGGCGACGGCAAGGCCGCCGGCCGCGTGGGACTGAAGGCGATGGCCTGGTTCATCATCGCTTCGCTGATATCGCTGACGCTGGGCATGGTGCTGTCCAACCTGATGCAGCTCGGTTCACACCTTGGCCTGCCGCTGCCGCCAGCCGACGCGACCACCGGCCTGAAAACCGCCGCTTTCACGCTGAAGGACTTCGTTTCCCACATGGTGCCGAAGTCGCCGATCGAGGCGATGGCCAATAACGAAATCCTGCAGGTGCTGGTGTTCGCCATCTTCTTCGGCGGCGCACTGGGCGCGCTGGGCGAGTCGGCGCGCCAGCTGACCAATGTGGTCGACCAGCTGGCGCAGGTCATGCTGCGCATTACCGGCGTAATCATGAACCTGGCGCCGATCGCGGTGTTCGCGGCCATGGCGTCGGTCATCACCACCAATGGCCTGGCCATCCTCGGCACCTTCGCCAAATTCATGGGCGGCTTCTATCTGGGCCTGGTGTGCCTGTGGGCCTTGCTGATCCTGGGCGGCTTCGCCTTTATCGGCAAGCGCGTGTTCCGCCTGATCGCGCTGATCCGCGAGCCGTTCCTGCTGGCGTTTTCCACCGCATCCTCGGAGGCCGCGTATCCCAAGCTGCTGGTGGCGCTGGACCAGTTCGGCGTCAAGCGCAAGATCTCCAGCTTCGTCATGCCGATGGGTTACTCCTTCAATCTGGACGGCTCGATGATGTACTGCACCTTCGCCGTGCTGTTCATCACGCAGGCTTACGGCATCGAGCTGTCGCTGGGCACGCAGATCACCATGCTGCTGCTGTTGATGGTGACGTCGAAAGGCATCGCCGGCGTGCCGCGCGCCTCGCTGGTGGTCATCGCCGCCACGCTGAACCAGTTCCACATTCCCGAAGCAGGCCTGCTGCTGTTGATGGGCATCGACCAGTTCCTCGACATGGGCCGCTCGGCCACCAATGCGGTCGGCAACGCCGTCGCCACGGCGGTCGTCGCCAAGTGGGAGGGCGCGCTGGAAGACGAAGCCGAACCGCAAGCGGCCGCCGAAAAAATCGCAGCATAAAAAAATACCTACAACTGGAGACACATATGCAGAAATTCCTCATCGGCGCGCTGGCGCTGGCATCGCTGGGCGCGCAGGCGCAATCGTCGCTCACCGTTTATGGCGTGGCCGACGCCGGCCTGGTGATGGAGCGCGGCGGCGAAGCCGGCGCCGTCCAAAAGTTGGAAGCGGCGTCGCTTCCAGCTCGCGCCTCGGCTTCAAGGGCAGGGAGGACCTGGGCGGCGGCACCGTGCTGACCTATGTGCTGGAAAACGGCTATTCGATCGACACCGGCGCCGCCAAGCAGAATGGCGCGCTGTTCGGCCGGCAGGCGCTGATCTGCCTGACCGGGGACGCCGGCTCGATCAGCATCGGGCATCAATACACGCCGTTCTACAAGGTGTTGAACAACGTGGCCGATCCATTCGCCACCGGCATGGCGGGCAATGCGCAGAACGTCGTCGACGGCACCACGCGCGTCAGCAACACCGTGGAGTACATTACGCCGCGCGTGGCCGGCTTCTCTGCCGATGTGCAGTACGGCTTTGGCGAGGTGGCCGGCGACACCAGCAAGAACCGCTATCTCGGCGCCAGCGGCGCCTACGAGCAAGGGCCGCTGACCGTGGTGCTGGTGCACCAGCAGCGCGATAACGCCAGCGCCACGGCGCACAGCCGCAACACCATGCTCGTAGGCCGCTACCGCTTTGGCGACATCAAGGGCCATGTCGCCCATGTGCGCAACCGCGATCTGTCTGGCGGCGAAAGCCACGACACGCTGCTGGGCTTCACCGCGCACCTCAGCGGCAGCAACAAGCTGATTGCCTCGGTCATCGACCACCGCGACGAGACGGCCGCAAGCCAGCACGCGCGCCAGCTGGCCATCGGTTTTACCCACGGGCTGTCGCGCCGCACCGATTTGTACGCGGCCTATGGTCATATCAACAACAGCAACGGCGCGCTTTTCCGCGTCGGCACGGCGGCCGACAGCGGCTCTGGCACGACCGGGGTTAACCTGGGTGTACGTCATGTGTTTTAATGCTAACCACGGATGACAATACGCAGGGGAGACTATGGCAATATCGCACGCCGCGACATCGGCACGGCCGGCACGCCGGCTCTGGCGCCGGCTGACGCTGTGGGCGGTGGGCCTGGCCGTTGCCGTGGCGCTGGCCAGCCTGGCGGCGCGCTGGGCGCATGATGCGGCCATCGACAAACTGCGCGTGGCCGGGGCGCAGCGGCTCGACGGCTATGCGGCCAGTCTCGAAAACCTGCTGTCCAAGTACGACTTCCTGCCCGGCACACTGGAGCTGAACAAGGACGTCATCGCGCTGCTGCAACGTCCTGGCGACGAGGCGCTGCGCGCGGAAGTCAACAGCTATCTGGAACAGCTGAACCGGCGCTCCGGCTCCACCACCATCTATATCGTCAACCTGAAGGGAGTGACGCAGGCGGCCAGCAACTGGCGCTCGCGGCAAAGTTTCGTCGGCGATTACGTCGCCTTCCGTCCCTATGTGCGCGACGCGCTGCTCGGCATCCCGGGCGGCTTCTATGGCGTAGGCACCACCAGCGGCGAGGCAGGATACTTTTTCGCGCATGGCATCTACCACGAGGGCCGCATGCTGGGCGTGGCGACGGTCAAGGTCAACATCGAGCGGCTGGAACGCGACTGGGCCCAAGGCGCTGGCAAGGTGCTGCTGGCGGATGCCAAGGGCGTGGTGTTCCTCAGTTCCGTGCCGGCGTGGAAGTACCGCACGCTCAAGCCATTGACGCCGGCCGCCTTGCGCGAACTGGAAGAGTCGCGCCAGTATTTTTCCCACGCGCTGACGCCTCTGGGCCAGCGTGACCAGCGGCAGCTCGATGGCGGCGCGGCGCTGGTGACATTGGCCGAAGACCCGCGCACGCCGGTGCTGAGCCAGACGCGCTCATTGGCGCCGCGCCAGTGGAATTTCGTTTATCTGTCCGACCTTGGCAGCGCGCGCGCCAGCGCCCGCAATGTATTCCTGTTTGCCCTGCTGGTGCAGGCGCTGCTGCTGTTGCTGGTGCTGTACGCCCGCCAGCGCAGGCAGACGCGCGAGCATCTTGAAGTGCTGGTTGCCGAACGCACCGCCAGCCTGCAGCAAATGACGCATCACCTGAGCGAAGAAAACAGCGTGCGCCGCGCGGCCGAAGAAAAGCTGCGCCGCGCGCAGAGCGAACTGGTACAGGCCGGGAAGATGGCGGTGCTGGGCCAGATGGCGGCTGGCATGACGCATGAACTGAACCAGCCGCTGACGGCGCTGCGCACCATGTCCGATAACGCGCAGGTGCTGATCGAGCGCGGACGGCTGGATGACGCCAGGGGCAACCTGGCGACGATTTCGCAACTGGTGGCGCGCATGGGCGCCTTGACCGGCCAGTTGCGCCAGTTTGCACGCAAGGCGGACGCCAGCCGCACGGCGGTGCCGGTGGTGGCGGCAGTGACGTCGGCGCTGTTCCTGGTCGAGCGCCGCGTGGAACAGGAACGGGTCAACTTCCGCCTGGCGGTGCGGGATCAGGATGTGCTGGCGCTATGCGACAGCAACCGGCTGGAACAGGTGCTGGTCAACCTGTTCAACAATGCGCTGGACGCGATGGCCGTTCGCGCGGAGCGCCAGCTGACGGTCCACGTCGAACGCGCCAACGGCCGCGCGCTGATCGCCGTGGCGGACAGCGGGCCGGGCATTCCGGACGAGATCCGCGCCCATTTGTTTGAACCATTTTTCACCACCAAACCGCAGGGCAAGGGGCTGGGGCTGGGACTGGCGATCTCCGAGCAGATCATCCGCGAATTCGGCGGCGAGCTGCGCGCCGAAGCGGCGGCCGGAGGCGGCGCCCGTTTCGTCATTGTCCTGCCGCTGGCGGAGCAGGAGACAGCATGAAGGTTTTATTGATCGAAGACGACGCCACCGTGCGCGCCGGCAGCGCGCAGGCGCTGGACCTGGCGGGCTTTGAGGTGGAAGCGTTCCACGCCGCCGAACCGGCGCTGGCGCGCATCTCGCCCGGCTTTGCCGGCATTGTCATCAGCGATGTGCGCTTGCCCGGCATGAGCGGGCTGGAACTCATGGCGGCGGCCAAGGCCATCGACCCGCAACTGCCGGTGGTGCTGGTCACCGGCCACGGCGACATCACCATGGCGGTGGGGGCGATGCGCAACGGCGCGTATGACTTCATCGCCAAGCCGTATTCGTCGGAACAGCTGACGGACGTGGCGCAGCGCGCGCTGGAAACGCGGCGCCTGATGCTGGAAGTGGCGGCGCTGCGCCATCGCATCGAACATGGCGATGGTATCGAGGCGACGCTGCTGGGCGATTCGGCGCTGATGCGCGAGCTGCGCAAGCTGATACTCGACCTGGCCGACGAACCGGCCGATGTGCTGATCTACGGCGAAACCGGCACCGGCAAGGAGATGGTTGCGCGCTGCCTGCACCAGTTCAGCCGCCGCAGCCAGCGGCACTTTGTCGCGCTGAATTGCGGCGCGATTCCCGAGACGATCTTCGAGAGCGAAGTGTTCGGCCATGAATCCGGTTCCTTCACCGGCGCCGGCAAGCGCCAGATCGGCAAGATCGAACATGCCGACGGCGGTTCGCTATTCCTCGACGAGATCGAAAGCCTGCCGATGGCCTTGCAGGTCAAGCTGCTGCGGGTGCTGCAGGAACGCTATGTCGAGCGGCTGGGTTCCAACAGCCCGATCCCGGTTGACGTGCGCGTGATCGCCGCGTCCAAGGTGGATCTGAAGCAGTGGTCGGACCAGCAGAAATTCCGCAGCGATTTGTACTATCGGCTGAACCTGATTGTGCTGAACCTTCCGCCGCTGCGCGAGCGGCGCGAGGATATCCCGCTGCTGTTCGAGCACTTTGTGCTTGGCGCTGCGGCGCGCTACAAGCGCGAAGCGCCGCCGGTGCCGGGGCCATTGATGCAATCGCTGATGGCGCACAACTGGCCGGGCAATGTGCGCGAGCTGCGCAACATCGCCGAGCGCTATGTGCTGGGTTTATCGAGCGGCGCCGATGGTTTGCTGTCCGAGCGCAGCCAGACGCCGGTTCCGCTGGCCGAGCAGGTCGGCGCTTTCGAGCGCGCCGTCATTGAGCAGGAGCTGCGCAAGGCCGGCGGCAGCGTCACCGCCGTCAGCGTGGCCTTGGGTGTGCCGAAGCAAACGCTGTACTACAAGATGCAGAAGTACGGCCTGACGGCGGAAGGCTACAAGCCTTAAGGCTTTTTCACCGCCTGCGTCCTGGCTTCAAAGCGGGTCTTGTTGGCTTCCGCCAGCAGGGCCTTGCAATCGACCGGGTCGACTTTGCCGGTGTTAATCAGCGGGACCACGGCGGCAAGAGGATTGACCACGGTGGCCAGCGCCACGGCGGCGCCGGCCTTGAGCGCCAGCGGGCCCGCCTGCGGGCCGACCTTCGGTTCCGTGAACGTGCCCTTGGCGTACAGCGGCGTGCGCAGCGAGACGATGCGCACCCCCTTGGTTTGCGGACGCACATCCAGGTCCAGCGTTTCCTTCGACAGGTCGACATAGCCGTTGACGTTGATGACGGCTTCCTGCGTGTCGACCACGAACTGGCGCGCGGTGGCCTTGCCATGTTCGACCACGAAGTCGCCGGCCAGGCAGTTCAACTGGATTTGCTTGTCGCCGAACAGTTTGACGAACACCAGGTTGGCGATGTTGAGGCCAGCCGCTTCGAGAATGAATTTGCTGACCGAGCCTTCGCTGACGGTCGCGCCCAGCTCCCCGCTGGACGTGGCCAGCATGGCGGAGACGGAATTGCCTTTGCCTGCCAGCGCGGCGTCTGCGCTGACTTCGCCCACGCTGGCCTGCATCGATTCCAGTTTCGGGAACAGCTGGTTGATCTTCAGGTGGCGCGCGGCCATGCGCACCTGGGCGTCGATCTGCTTCTGGCGGCCATCGAGCTTGATGTTGGAGGTGATGTCGCCGCCCGCCATGCCAAAGTTCAGCGGCGTCAGCGTCAGCACCTTGTTGTTCATCTTGATGTTGGCCTGGATGTCGTTGAGCGGAATGTCGTGCGTGCGTATCAGCTTTTTGCCGGTGAATTTGACGTCGGCGTCCAGCGCATCCCACTTGGCGGTGTTGAACTGCTCGACCGGCAGCGCCTTGTCGCCTGGCTGGTTTTGCGGCTTGTTGCGCTTGGCCTTGTCGGCGTTGCTTTCGGCGCCGATGGTCGGGCCCAGGTCTTCGAGCCGCAGTTGGCGCGAAGTGACGGCGCCGGTCAGCAGCGGACGCGGTTTGCGCGGGCTGTAGGCCAGCGTGCCTTCGAGGTCGCTGCCGCCGACGGTGCCGGTGAAGTTCTTGTAGGTCCAGTTCCAGATGGCGCCGGACTTTTTGCCGATGATGCGGCCGGACGTGGCGTAAGGCGGCGTTTCTGGCAGCAGCACGCCGGTCAGCGGGTACAGGTCGGCCATGCTGGCGCCGCCCAGCGACAGCTTCAGGTCCAGCCCCGCCGGCGCGCGCGGATCGGTGAGGATGCCTTCCACGGCGATTTTGTTGTTGGCCAGGTGGGCGTTGGCCTGCACCGGGAAGTTCGTGTGTTCGTCGGTGAGCGCGAGCACCTTGCCGACCTTGCCGCCACCCGTGACCGGCGCGTTGCGGTAGCTGCCGCCAAGGTCGAACTTGATGCCGTACTTTTGCGCGTCCGGGCCTTCGTTGATGCCGGTGGCTTTGGCGCGCAGATCGAGCTTGATGCCGTCGTCGATGTAACGCAGGTCGCCTTCTCCCAGCGTCAGGCGCTGGATGTCGACTTCCCATTCGGACGGGCCGTTGTCCTTGAAGGTCCAGGTATTGCTGCCGTCGGTGCGGCGCTGGCCGGCCAGCACGATCTTCTCGACCGCGAGGTCGGTGATGGCGACCTCCTTGTGCAGCAGCGGCAGCGGGTGCAGGGCGACGGTGATGTTGCCGGCGCTGGCCAGTTTGGGGCCGGCCTTGGTCCATTCCGGGTTGGCGATGTAGACGTCATTGGCGCTGATGCGCGGACGCGGCACGTAACGCCGCCAGCCTGCTTCGGCGGCGTCGCCCTGTTCCCAACGCACGCGCAGGTCGCCGTTGATGGCGAACTCGCGGCCGATGGTTTCGGAGACGCGCTGGTTGATCCACGGGCGGGCGCGGTTCCAGTCGAAGGTCAGCACGAAGATGACGATGGCGACCAGTACCAACAGCAGCGTGGCGAACAGGCCAGCAATAATTTTGAGTGGGCGCGATTTTTTCATGGGTACCCATGCTACGCCTCGCGCGCGGCGGCTTATGTGCGGTACGCCACAGTAGACTAAATGCTGGCGTGTTTGCCGACCAGCCAGGCGTGCAGCAGCTCGCGGTCTTCGGTCCCGGCGCCGTAGTTGAATTTACCGGCGACCTGCGTTGCGACGGGCGCGCCGTCCCGGAACAGGATGCGGTTGCCAGCCAGGGCCGGTACTTTGTCGCCCGGCAGCAGCGTGCCGCACAGGTTGAGCGGATCGACGGCTGAGATGCACACGTAGCCGCCGTCATACGGCCGGCGGCGCATTTCGCGCAGCAGCGGTATGGCTTCCGGCAGGGCGAATTGTTCGCCCGAGAGGCCTGCGACGAAGCGGCCGCCGCGAATTTCGCCGCGCGCTTCGAGGCGATGGTAGACCGGCAGCAGTTCGCGCCAGTTGGGCATCCAGCTGGCTTCGCGCTCCAGCAGGCGCCACATCATGACGCCGTAACGGCGCAGCAGCGTCATGGCGATATGCTCCAGCGTGGCCGCATCGGTGCGCGGCTTGCGGCCTGGCGGCGATGGCGGCGATGGCGGTAATGGCCTTGATGGCGGCGGCGCGGCGTCGGCGTCCTGGCCGGTTTGCAGCGTTTCCACCGTCCGGCTAGTGATGTTCAGGTTGTCGCCGCGCCGGACCAGCGCCCAGCGCCCGGCTTCCTCCATCGTCGGACCTGCGCCGCGACGGCGCTTGCCGGTGCTGCCGCGCTTGTGGGCCGGCGCCAGCATCGCGCGCAGGCCGGCGTAGCTGTCGGCGTTGACCAGGCCCGTGGCCACCAGTTCGCCCAACGTGTTTTCCAGCTCCACCGGCAGCAGCCGCGCCTCGTGCGATAGCTCGTCGAAGAACATCGCACCGTCGCGCCGCAGTGTGTCGAGCACGCGGGCGGCGCGCGGCGACACTTCAACCTCGGTGGCGACCGCCGGCAGCGCGTGCCACAGCGCCAACTGGCGGCGCGGCAGCAGCACCAGCGGCGTGCCGCGCACCGGGCCGCCATTGGCGCGGGGTGGGGCGCCCACCCGGGTCCAGACAATTTTGCCGGCGCGGCACAAGTCGTCCAGCCACAGGGCCGAGTAGTCCTTGACGCGCGCAGCCAGCAAGTCGCTTTCCCAGGCGCCGGCGGCGGCTTCGTAGCCTTCCAGCTGGGCCAGCGCCGCTGGCAGGGCCTCGTTGCCGCGCAACTGCGTGTCCGGCGTCAGGTGCTGCCATTCGAACAGGAAGCGCATGAAGTCCTGGCGTTCGACCGGCTCGACTTCGCGCCGCAGGTTGCGGATGGTGTAGCGGTGGATGCGCGCCAGCAGGTGGCGTTCGCACCATTCCTCGTCCGTGGCGCCGGGCGTGAAGCGGCCGCGCATCACGTAGCCTTCGCTTTCCAGTTGCGTCAGCGCGATGGTGATGGTGGATGCCGGCAGCGCAAGCGGCGCGGCGATCGCCGCCACCGTCTGCGGCCCGACGCCGCTTAGCCGCGCGCGCAGGATCTCGACCAGCGCCGCGTCGCGCGTCCAGGTTTCGCCACCGTCGCCGTCCGGCGATGCAATCGCGGCGGGGTAGGCTGCTTGCACGCATGGCATGCGCTCCAGCGCCACCCACAGGTCGGCCGCGCTGGCCGTGTCGCGCAGGCGCGTGGCGCGGCCGCTGGCGGCGAGGCCGTCCAGCCAGACGGCCCAGCCATCCTCGCGCGCCGCCTCGCCGGGCGTGATGCAGGCCAGCGACATCAGCGCTTCGTGCATCTCATCGCTGCTGCGCACCGACGGCCAGGCCTCCGCCGCTACCGCCGCGATCGCACCCGCATCGAGCGCGCCCAGGTCGTCGGTGGAGGCGGGATCGGTCCAGCGCCGGTTCAGCACCGCCTGCGTGCGGCGCTCCTCCAGCGGCGCATCATCGAGAAACGCATACGGCCGCGCATTCAGAATCTCCATCGCCAGCGGCGAGGGCGCAGGCAGGTCGCGCGCCAGCAGGCGCACTTCGCCAGCTTCCATGCGCCGCAACAGCGCCAGCCAGGCCTCGCTATCCATCGCCTCGTGCAGGCAATCGTCGAGCGTCTGGTCGACCAGCGGATGGCTGGGCAACTCCCTCTCGCCGACGATATTCTCCAGGCACGCCGCCTGATCGGGGAACACGGCGGCCAGCAAATCATCGCTCTTCATGCGTTGCAGCTGCGGCGCCACCTTGCGCCCGCCGGTAAAGCGCGGCAGGGCCAGGGCGGTGGTGGCGTTCCATCGCCAGCGCACGTTGAACAGCGGTGCATCCAGCAAGGCCTGAATCAGAATATGCTCGGCCGTCGTCGAGCGCAGGTAGCGCCATACTTCGTCCAGCGGAAAGCTATGGCTCTCCGACAGCGACAACACAATCGCATCCTCGGTGGCCGCCGCCTGCAACTCGAAATTAAATGTGCGGCAGAAGCGCTTGCGCAGTGCCAGCCCCCAGGCGCGGTTGACGCGGCTGCCGTAAGGCGAATGAACCACCAGCTGCATGCCGCCCGATTCATCGAAGAAGCGCTCCATCACCAATGTAGTGCGCGTCGGCAGCGCGCCCAGCGCCGAGCGGGCGCGGGCCAGGTATTCGGCGATCTGGCGCGCGGCGTCGTCGCGCAGGCCCAGGTGCCCGGACAGCCAGCCGACGACGCGCTCCAGCGCCGCCTCGCCATCGCCGGCCTCGTCGCCGCCGGCGGCCAGCAGGGCCTCGATCTCGCCGCGCAGGCGCGCCACGCCCATCGACAACTCGTCGGTGCGCCCCGGCGCCTCGCCGATCCAGAACGGGATATTCGGCGCCGCGCCATGCGCATCCTCCACCCGCACCTTGCCGGCATCGATCCGCAGGATGCGGTACGAGGTGTTCCCAAGCTGGAAAACGTCGCCGGCCAGGCTCTCCACCGCGAAATCCTCATGCACTGTGCCGATGTTCTGCCCCTGCGGTTCCAGCATGACGGTGTAATCGGCGTTGTCCGGTATGGTCCCGCCGGACATCACCGCCGTCATCTTGCCGCCACGCCTTCCGCGCAAGGTGCCGCTCACCGTGTCGCGGTGCAGGTACGAGCCGCGCACGCCCTGGCGGCTGGTATAGCCGTCGGTCAGCATGCGCAGTACATCGTCATAACGGCGGCGCTCCAGCTGCGCATACGGCGCCGCGCGCCGCACCAGCGCAAACAGCTCATCCTCGCGCCATTCGCGGCACGCCACTTCCGCCACGATCTGCTGCGCCAGCACGTCCAGCGGCGCGGGCGGGATGCGCAGCGCGTCCAGCTCATTGCGGCGCACGCAGTCCAGCAGCGCCGCGCACTCGATCAGGTCATCGCGCGAAGTGGGGAATAACCGCCCCTTGGGAACGCCGCCCACATGGTGGCCGGAGCGGCCAACCCGTTGCAGGAACGAGGCGATGCTGCGCGGAGAGCCGATCTGGCACACCAGGTCGACGTCGCCGATATCGATGCCCAGTTCCAGCGAGGCGGTCGCTATCAGCACCTGCAATTCGCCGCGCTTGAGGCGCTGCTCCGCCTCCAGCCGCGATTCCTTGGACAGGCTGCCGTGGTGCGCGGCCACCAGCGCCGCGCCGAGGCGGTCGGCCAGGTGGCGCGCCATGCGCTCGGCCATGCGCCGCGTGTTCACGAAAATCAGGGTGGTGCTGTGCATGACCGTCAGCTCGGCCAGGCGGTCGTAGACGCGTTCCCACACGTCGTTGGCCATCACCGCCTCCAGCGGCACCGGCGGCAGTTCGAGATTGAGGTCGCGCGCACGGACGTGACCCACGTCCACCACCGCGCACTGGCGGCCGGCGCCGGCGAGGAACTGCGCCACCAGCGAAACCGGCTTCTGCGTGGCGGACAGGCCGACGCGCACCGGCGGCCGCGCGCACAAGGCGTCCAGCCGTTCCAGGCTCAGGGTCAGGTGGCTGCCACGCTTGCTGCCGGCCACCGCGTGGATTTCGTCGACGATCACCGTGCGCACGCCGGACAGCATGGCGCGGCCGCTGTCCGAGCCCAGCATCACGTACAAGGACTCCGGCGTCGAAACCAGGATGTGCGGCGCGCGGCGGCGCATGGCGTTGCGCTCGGCCTGCGTGGTGTCCCCGGTGCGCACGGCCGTGCGGATGCCGTGCGGCGGCTGGCCCATCGCATCGAGCGCGCGGCCTATGCCTTCCAGTGGCGCCAGCAGGTTGACGCGGATGTCGTTGGACAGCGCCTTCAGCGGCGACACGTACAGCACCCGCGTGGCGTCGGGCAGGGGCGCCACGCGGCTCTCGCGCACCAGGGCGTCGATGGCGGCGAGGAAGGCGGTCAGCGTCTTGCCGGAGCCAGTGGGGGCGGCCACCAGCGTCGCCTGGCCGGACTGGATCAGCGGCCAGGCCTGGCGCTGCGCCGCCGTCGCGCCGGGAAAGGCAGCGTCGAACCACGCCGAAACGGCGGGATGGAAATGGTACGGGGCGTCGGTCATGGGGCTTATGTTGGGGCGCGCGCAAGGATGTCAACCTACCGCTCAACCAAGCGCCGGTTCGGCGCATGGGCGTGGTAAGCTTAGAAACATTGTAAATCATGAATCGCCTGTAGCCATGCCCACGCCAGCGCCCGAAGATCTTCCGCTGTTTCTGAGCGCCCCCGGAGAGCTGGGCGCGCGCATCTGGGCGCATGACTGGGAGAACACGCCGCTCGGCCCCATCTCGGCCTGGCCGCACAGCCTGAAGACCGTGATCAACCTGATGCTCAATTCCCCGCAGCCGATGTGGATGGGATGGGGCGAACAGGTGACGTTTTTATACAACGACGCGTATATCGATGTCCTCAGCATGGCCAAGCACCCGTGGGCGCTGGGCCGGCCCACGGTCGAGGTATGGTCGGAGATATGGGACTATTGCGGCCCGCTGGTCGGGCGCGTGTTCGCCGGCGGCGAGTCCACCATGGCCGACGACGTGCGCCTGTTCATGCGGCGCGGCGATTTTCTCGAAGAGACGTTCTACGCCTTTTCCTATAGCCCGGTGCGCGATGAAAGCGGCGCCGTGGCGGGGCTGTTCTGCGCCAACCTCGATGTCACCGGCCGCCACCTGAACGCGCGCCGCCTGCACACGCTGTCGGACCTGAGCACCCGCACCTTGCAGGAGAAGACGGTGCACGGCGCCTGCGCCATCGCGCTGGCCACCATCGCCGACAATCCGGACGATGTGCCGTTCGCCCAGCTCTACCTGGCCGGCGACGGCGGCGGCGAGGCGGCGCGGCTGCTGCACGCCACCCATGCCGACATCGCCGATGCGCGCGCGCTGTTCGCCGTCGATGAGGTGATCGCCAGCGGCGTTGCGCGGCTGGTCGCGCTGGACCCGCAAGCGCCGCCGGCCGGCCTGCCACTCGGGCTGGCGCAGCAGCCGGTGCGTGAGGCGCTGGTGCTGCCGCTGCTCGGCGGCGGGCCCGGCGCCGCGACAGGCGCGCTGGTGTTGGGCGTGAGCGCCGCGCGCCGGCTGGACGCCGACTACCGCAGCTTCCTGGAACTGATCGCCACCCAGGCCGGCAACGCCATCCGCCAGGCGCGCGCGGCCGAGGACGAGCGCCTGCGCGCCGACATGCTGGCCGAAGTCGACCAGGCCAAGACGCAGTTCTTCAGCAATGTGAGCCACGAATTCCGCACGCCGTTGACCTTGCTGCTGGGGCCAGCCAACGACGCGCTGGAAGACATGGCGGCGCCGCTGCCGCCGGCGCAGCGCGACCGCGTGCTGCTGATGCAGCGCAACGCGCTGCGGCTGCAAAAGCTGGTCAACACGCTGCTGGAGTTTTCGCGCGTGCAGGCGGGCCGCGCGCATGCCCGCTTTGCGGCGGTCGACCTGGCCGCGCTGACCGGCGACCTGGCCAGCAGCTTCCGCTCCGCCATCGAGGGCGCCGGCATGCGCCTCCAGGTGGAGTGCGCACCGCTGCCGATGCAGGTGTATGTCGATCCGGCGATGTGGGAAAAAATCGTGCTGAACCTGTTGTCCAACGCCTTCAAGTTCACCTTCGAGGGCGAAATCACGGTACGCCAGCGCATCGTCGGCGATCAACTGCGGCTGGTGGTGGCCGACACCGGCGCCGGCATCCCGCAGGACCAGTTGCCGCATCTGTTCGAGCGCTTCCACCGGGTCGAGGGCGCGCGCTCGCGCACGCACGAAGGCTCCGGCATCGGCCTGGCGCTGGTGCATGATCTGGTGCACATGCATGGCGGCCAGATCAGCGTCGACAGCGAACTGGGAAGCGGCACCGTGTTCACGGTCGCGATTCCGCTGGGCTGCGCGCACCTGCCGGCGTCCAAGATCGACGCGGCGCCGGCCGGCCCGTCGCCGCTGTCGCCGGCGGCCGAGGCGTATGTCACCGAAGCGGAGGGCTGGACGCAGCAGCAGGCGGCGCGCGAGCAAGCGGACGGCGCCCATGGCCGGCTGCTGGTGGTGGACGACAACGCCGACATGCGCGACTACCTGCAACGGCTGTTGCAGGGACAGTGGCAGGTAGAGGTGTGCAATAACGGCGTGGAGGCGCTGGCCGCCATCGAGCGCCATCCGCCGGACCTGGTGCTGTCGGACGTGATGATGCCGGAACTGGACGGCTTCGGCCTGCTGGCGGCGCTGCGCGCCCATCCCGCCACGCGCGACATTCCGTTCATGCTGCTGTCCGCGCGCGCCGGCGAGGAGGCGCGCCTCGAAGGCTTGCAGGCCGGCGCCGACGATTATCTGGTCAAGCCGTTTTCCGCGCGCGAGCTGGCCGCGCGCGTCGAGGTGCTGCGCCTGCGGCAGCGGATGCGCGTAGTAGAGGGGCAGGCGGCGCGGCGCATGCAAGCAGTGTTCAGCCAGGCGCCGGTCGGCATTTGCATTCTCGACGGCCCTGAGCATGTATTCGAACAGGCCAACGATTACTACCAGCGGCTGGTCGGCCCGCGTCCGCTGCTTGGGCTGACGGTGCGCGAGGCTTTTCCCGAGCTGGAGTCGCAAGGAATTTACGAGCTGCTGGACGGCGTGCTGGCGTCGGGCCAGCCCTATGTCGGCCGCTCGGTGCCATTGCGCATGCGGCGCGCGCCGGACCAGGCGCCGAGCGAATGCTGGTTCGACTTCGTCTACCAGCCCTTGCTCGACGATGCCGGCCGGCCGCGCGGCGTGGCGGTGGTGGCTTTCGAAGTGACGGAACTGGCCAGCGCCAAGAAGGCGGCGGAGGCGGCCAGCCGCGCCAAGGACGAGTTCCTCGCCATGCTGGGCCATGAGCTGCGCAATCCGCTGGCGCCTATCGTCACCGCGTTGCAGCTGATGCGCATGCGCGGCGGCGATTTCGCCGTCAAGGAGCGCGCGGTGATCGAGCGCCAGACGCACCACCTGGTGGCGCTGGTGGATGACCTGCTGGACGTGTCGCGCGTGGCGGAAGGGAAGATTCAATTGAGCCGGCAGGTGGTGGAGATGGCGGACGTGATTGCGCGCGCCATCGAAACGGCCAGCCCGCTGATCGAGCAAAAGCGCCACGCCCTGGCGGTCGACGTGCCGCCATCCGGGCTGCGGGTGCTGGCCGATCCGGGACGTTGCGCGCAGGTGGTGGCCAACCTGCTGACCAATGCCGCCAAGTACACGGAGCCGGGCGGGCGCCTGGCCCTGAGCGCGCGGCGGGACGGCGACCAGGTGCTGGTCGCGGTGCGCGACAACGGCATCGGCATCGCGCCGGACATGATGGACGCCGTGTTCGAGCGCTTCACGCAGGCGCGCCAGGCCCTGAGCCGTTCGCAGGGCGGGCTGGGACTGGGGCTGGCGATCGCACGCAGCATGATGGCGCTGCATGGCGGCAGCGTCGAGGCCGACAGCGCCGGCATCGGCTGCGGCAGCACCTTCACGGTGCGCATGCCGCTGTGGCAGGGGCAGGAAGAGCCGCCGCCGGCGGACGCGCCGGCGGCGGCCGTCGAGCCCCGGCCGGGCGGCCTGTCGATACTGGTGGTGGACGATAACGAGGACGCGGCGCGCGCGCTGGGGAGAAGGATTGACGCTGCTGGGGCATACCGTCAAGGTGGTGTTCAGCGCGCCGGCGGCGCTGGCGGTGGCGCCGATGTTCCAGCCGCAGGTCGGCCTGCTGGACATCGGCCTGCCCGGCATGGACGGCTACGAACTGGCGCAGCGCCTGCGCGAACAGCCCGGCGCCGCCGAACTGCGGCTGGTGGCCGTCACCGGCTACGGCCAGGACGCGGACCGCAAGCAGGCGCGCGCCGCCGGCTTTGAGCAGCACCTGACCAAGCCGGTCGATCTGGCGCGGCTGGAGAAGCTGCTGCAGCACCAGCGCACACCCGGCTTGCGCCGTGCAACTTAAACCTTGGTATGGGTTTGCATACGAAGGTGCAATTTCACTAAACCCTTCCCGATTTTATATTGACGCATGCCGTCAATCAGGGAGGGGTTATGTTGGTCCGACATTACAAGAAGCTGCCCGGTTTTCGCACCAAGGCGGCCGAGTGGCTGATGCTGGGATTTGTGCTGGTGCTCAGTGGCCTGCTGATCGCCTATTTCGTGTGGAACGAGCGCTCGCTGCTGCTGACGTCCAACATCGAGCGCATGCGCTTGCAGACGCTGATCATCGATGAGAACCTGAGCCACCAGCTGGAAGGCGTGCGCAGTGCGCTGGACAGCGTGCGCGAGACGCTGCGCGCCGGCGGCAGCTGCACCGCCGAGTGCCGCCGCACGCTGCTGCAATCGCTGAAGCGCGCCATGCCCGGCGTGCGCGCGCTGCTGGTCCTCGACCGCAAGGGCGCCATCGTCATGTCGGACGACGATCTGCGCGACAGCCGCCTCGACGACCACGACTACACCAGCCGCGTTGAACGCATGCGCGACCCGGACACGCTTTACCTGTCGCAGCCTTACGAAAACACGCCGGGCGTGTTCAATATCAAGCTGTCGATGGCAATCATCGGCGCCGATGGCGTCAACAACGGCGCCGTCAGCGCCATCCTCAATCCGGAATACTTCGACGCCGTGATGCGCTCCGCGCTGTATGCGCCGGACATGAACAGCGCCATCACCGAGAACAGCGGCCGCCGCATCCTGTTCGTGCCGGCCGATCCCGCCGCCATGCGCAACAGCGGCGCGGCGCCGGACCCGTTCTTCACCCGGCACCAGAACAGCCGGCGCGGGGAGACGGTGCTGGACGGAATCGCGCCGGGCGGCGAACAGCGGCTGGTGGTACAGCGCACCATGCAGCTGCGCGGGCTGGGACTGGACAAGACGCTGGTGGTGAGCCTGGGCCGCAACCAGGCGCTGATCGCCGCCGGCTGGCACAGCATGGCCTGGACCTGCGCCGCCGGCTGGCTGGCCTTCGGCCTCGCCTCCGGTGCGGCGCTGCTGCTGGTGCAGCGCCGGCGCCGGGTGCTGGAAGACCTGGCGGCCGCGCGCACGGAGGAGCAGGCCGCCGCGGCGGAAAAAATCGAACTGGCGCTGAACGGCGCCAATCTGGGCTTGTGGGAATGGCATATGCCCGATGATGTCTGCACCGTCGACGGCCGCGCCGCCGCCATGCTGGGCTACACGGAGGAAGAGCTGAACGCCGGCGCCATCGACTGGCGTAGCCTGATCCGGCCCGATGATGTCGCCGGCATCGAGGCCGCGCTGGCCGCACACCTGGCGGACGGCGCGCGTTCCTTCGAGGCGGAATTCCGCCTGCGCCACCGCGCCGGCCACTGGATCTGGGTGCAGAGCAGGGGCAGGGTGGTGGAGCGCGCTGCCGATGGCACGCCGCTGCGCATGCTCGGCACGCGCATGGACATCAGCGCGCGCAAGCTGGCGGAGGCGGAGATCGCGCACCTGGCCTTTTACGATGGCCTGACCAACCTGCCGAACCGCCGGCTGCTGCTGGACCGCCTGCACCACGCCATCGCCAAGGCCGCGCGCGGCGGTGCGCATGGCGCGGTGCTGTTTGTCGACCTCGACAACTTCAAGTCGCTGAACGACACCATGGGGCATGACATGGGCGACCGCCTGCTGGAGATGGTGGCTTTCCGCCTGACCGAAGTGACGCGCGAAACCGATACCGTGGCGCGCCTCGGCGGCGACGAATTCGTCATCCTGCTGGAGGACCTGGGCGGCGACCAGCAGCAGGCGATGGGCAACGCCGCCGCCGTCGCCGGCAAGGTGCTGGAATCGCTGAGCCGCAGCTACACGCTGGACGCGCATGCGCTGCGCAGTACGCCGAGCATCGGCGTGGTGCTGTTCGGCGCCGAGCATCACACCATCAACGACTTGCTGCGCCAGGCGGACATGGCGATGTACGAAGCCAAGGCCGCCGGCCGCGCCACGTTCCGCTTCTTCGATCCGCACATGCAGGTGGCGCTGGACGCCTCGGCCACGCTGGAAGCGGACCTGCGCTTTGCCTTGCAGCGCGAGGAACTGCGCCTGTACTACCAGCCGGTGGTCGATGGCGCCGGCCGCGTCACCGGCGTCGAGGCGCTGCTGCGCTGGCAGCATCCGCTGCGCGGCTTGATCGGGCCGGGCGAATTTATCCCGCAGGCCGAAAAGTCCGGCCTGATCGTCGATCTGGGCGAATGGGTGCTGGCGGCGGCCTGCCGGCAGTTGGTGTGCTGGAGCGCCTCGCCGGACAGCGCGCACCTGACCATGGCGGTCAACGTCAGCGCGCGCCAGTTCCGCCACACCGCTTTTGTCGAACAGGTGCTGGCGGTGCTGGACCGGACGGGCGCCGACCCGCGCCAGCTCAAGCTGGAACTCACCGAGAGCATGCTGCTGACCGACATGGATGACGTTATCGCAAAGATGACAACCTTGAAAGCCCACGGCGTCGGCTTTGCGCTGGACGATTTCGGCACCGGCTATTCTTCGCTCAGCTACCTGAAGCTGCTGCCGATCGACCAGCTGAAAATCGACCGCTCCTTCGTGCATGACATGCTGCACACGCGCCATGCGTCCAGCATTGTGCGCTCCATCATCACGCTGGCTTACAGCATGGATCTTTCCGTGGTGGCGGAGGGCGTGGAGACGCGCGAGCAGTGGTCGGCGCTGGAGGCCTTTGGCTGCAACGCATTCCAGGGCTATCTGTTCGGGCGCGCCGTGCCGCTGCCGGAACTGTCGGTGTTCGCCGCCGCCGATACCAGCTGTACTGCTTCTTCCGCGCGGCCCGACGCCATGCTCGGCATGGTGGCGCCATGATCATTCGCCCGCCGGAAAACTGGTTGCGGATGCTGTTCGTCTGGGACGGATCGGTACTGAAAACCATTGTGCCGCAATTGCTGCTTATCCTGGCGATCAGCGTGCTGGCGGTGGTCACGCATGGCCGCATTCTGGGCGCCAGGATGGCGCTCGATGCGGTGCCGTTCCCGTTGGTCGGCGTCAGCCTGGCGATCTTTCTGGCGTTCCGCAACAATGCTTCGTATGCCCGCTATGTCGAGGCGCGGCAGATATGGGGTCGCATCCTGATTGCCGCGCGGGCGCTGACCTCGCAGGTCATCAACTACCTGCCGGAAGATGGCGACGGCTTTGAGCGCAAGCTGTTCGTCCAGCGGCTGATCGCCTTTGTCTACGCGCTGAAGCACCAGTTGCGCCAGACCGATCCCTCCGCCGACCTGGCGCGCTATCTGCCGCCAGCAGAACAGAAGGAGCTGAGCGGCATGCAGTTTATTCCGGTGGCGCTGCTGGACCGGATTCGCCTGATGCTGGCGCGCGCCGGCCGCAAGCGCGGCGACGGCGAGCCTTTGCTGTGGATACTGGATGCCCAGGTCAGCGAGCTGGCGGCGGCCGTCGGCGGCTGCGAACGGATTTCGAGCACGCCGATCCCGTTCGCCTACGGCGTGCTGCTGCATCGTACCGTGTACCTGTACTGTTTTATGCTGCCATTCGGCCTGGTGGGCGACCTTGGCATGGCGACGCCGCTGGTCTGCGTGTTTGTCGCCTATACCTTGTTCGCGCTGGAGGCGATCGCGCAGGAGATCGCCGAGCCATTCGGCACCGATCCTAACTGCCTTGCGCTCAACGCCATGACGCGCAATATCGAACGCTCGTTGCGCGAACAATGCGGCGAGGCGCTGCCGGAGCAGATCCGGCCGTGCGACCGCTATCACGTCTCCTAAGGCAGCGTCGCCCACAGCCGTCACCCACAGCGCCGGTTTGCGGCGCACGAAGCAGCGCGATTGCGGCCGGCTGTCCAGCAGCAGGAGGGCGCGGCTGACGGTGGAGAAGTACGCGGCGCGGCGGACATACCTCGGTTTAGGGATACCGGCCCGACTCATACTGGAGTATAAGGTGCAGGCAACCTTATTCCCACTATAATCGCTAGGGGTTGCCAATATAACCAAAAAGGATAGGCATGTTCCGCGTAAGACGCACTCCCTGGATGTCCGCACTGCTGATTGCATTGATGTTCCTGATCTACGCGATCGACACCCTGTCGCCGCTGGACATGGCGATCGCCGTAATGTATGTGATCGTGGTGCTGCTGTCTGGCGGCATATGGGCGCGGCGCGGGGTGCTGCTGGTGACCGGCGCCTGCCTGCTGCTGACCTTCCTGTCCTACGCCCAGACGCACAGCGACGCGTTTTCCGAAGCGGCCTCCGGGCGGCTGCTGGTTGGCCTGCTGGCCATTGGCGTCACCTGCGCGCTGGTGCTGCGCGGCCAGCGCGCCACCAACGAATTGCTGGCGCGGGAAAATGCGCTGCGCCGCAGCGAAGCCTTTTGGCCGGCACGCAGCGCATCAGCAAAACCGGCAGCTTCAGCATGAAGGCGCCGGGCGGGGAAATGTACTGGTCAGATGAGGCGGCGCGCATCTACGGCTACGCGCTGGACGTGACGCCGACCATCGAGCGGCTGCTGGCGCACACCGCGCCGGAAGACCGGCACCTGGTGCAGGATGCGGTCGACCGCACCTTGCGCTGCGAGGGCGAGATCGACCTGCGCCACCGCCTGCGCATGCCCGACGGCGAAATCAAATACGTGCACGTGCTGTCCCGCCCCAGCCACACGCGCGACGGCGAATGCGAATACCTCGGCGCGCTCACCGACGTCACGGCGGCGGTGCTGGCCGAGCAGGCCCTGCACCGCTCGCAGGTGCAACTGGCGCACGCCACCCGCGTCACGATGCTGGGCGAGCTGGCGGCGTCGATCGCCCACGAGGTCAACCAGCCGCTGGCGGCTATTTCGACCAACGGCGAGGCGTGCCTGCGCTGGCTGAATCGCCCGCAGCCGGAGCTGGACGAGGCGCGCGACACCGTCACCCGCATGCTCGAAGCGAGCGCCCGCGCCACCGGCGTAATCAAGCGCATACGCGCGCTGGCGCGCCGCAGCGACCCGCAATACGTGGAACTGGACCTGAAGGCGGTGCTGGAGGAAAGCGTCGACATGGTGCGGCGCGAACTGAATAACCATCACGTGGCGCTGATGCTGGGCGTGGCGCCGGACCTGCCGATGGTGACCGGCGACCGCGTGCAGCTGCAACAGGTGTTCATCAACCTGCTGATGAACGCCGTGCAGGCGATGCATGCCTGTCCTGCCGGCCAGGCGGTGCTGACGGTGCAGGTGCAGCGCAACGAGGACGGCGCGGCGCAGGTCAGCGTCAGCGATTCCGGCCCCGGCATCGCGGCCGACGCCGTGCCACGGCTGTTCGAAGCCTTTTACAGCACCAAGGAAGACGGCATGGGCATGGGCCTGCCGATCTGCCGTTCGATCATCGAGAGCCACTGCGGCCGCATCTGGGCCGGGCAGCCTGCCCCCGACAGCCCGGCCGCCGGCGCCACCATCCTCTTTACCTTGCCCGCTCATGAACCAGATTGATTATTCCGACGCCCTGGTCTACATCGTCGACGACGAGGCGCCGCTGCGCGACGCCATTTCAAGCCTGCTGCGCTCGGTCGGCATGCGGGTGGCCGGCTTTCCGTCGGTGGCTGCCTTCCTGGCCGAGCCGCGCCACGAGTGCACCAGCTGCCTGCTGCTGGACGTGCGCCTGCAAGGGGTGAGCGGGCTCGATTTCCAGGCCGAGCTGAATCGCGACGGCGTCGCGCTGCCGATCATCTTCATGACCGGCCATGGCGATATTCCGATGTCGGTGCGGGCGATGAAGGCCGGCGCGGTTGATTTTCTGGCAAAGCCGTTCCGCGACCAGGACCTGCTGGACGCCATCCACACGGCGCTGGCGGCCGACGGCGAGCGGCGCCAGCGCGACCAGGCCACCAACGGCGTCAAGGAGCGCTACGCCACGCTGACGCCGCGCGAGCGCGAAATCATGGCGCTGGCGGCGCGTGGCCTGATGAACAAGCAGATCGCCGGCGAGGTGGGCACCAGCGAAATCACGGTCAAGATCCATCGCGGCAACGCCATGCGCAAGATGCAGGCCAGGACCTTCGCCGACCTGGTGCGCATGGCCGAAACGCTCGGCCTGACGCAGTCCTGACGCCACCTATACCCTTGTATAATTTTCCCAAGTAGCGCCGGACTGTATCTTTCTCCCATGCGCAGAACGGCCGCGAGGCGCCGTTCGTACAAGGGAGTTAGAAGTGTCATATCCGGATCCACAATTTTGCAATCTCGCCATCGTCGACGACGACGAAGCCGTGCGGGTGGGCTTGCGTAGCCTGCTGCGCTCCTACGGCTACGCCGCCAACGCCTACGACTCGGCCCTGGCCCTGCTGGCTTCCGGCTCGCTGGGCGACTACCACTGCATCATCACCGACCTGCAAATGCCGGGCATGAGCGGCGTCGAACTGCTGGAGCAGCTGCGCCGCGACGGCAACCAGCTGCCGCTGATCCTGATGACGGCGTTCCCGGAGCCGGCGCTGCGCAAGCGCGCCCTGAGCAGCGGCGCCTCCTGCTTCCTCAGCAAACCCTTTGAAGCGAACGAATTGCTGCGCTGCCTGAGCCAGGCCAGCGGCAGCTTCCCGACCAACGACAAGGAGTAGTCCATGCCACAGGCCACCAGCAGTTCGCGTCGTATCATTTACATGTTGCTGCTGCTGGTGATCGCCGCCAGCGTCACGCTGTCGGTCTTCATGGAGCGCACCGCGCGCAATATCCGCTACAACGAAACGCCGCTGCTGAACACCGCCATCCCGCAGATGCGCTATCTGGGCGATTTCGAGAGCGCCTTGCTGCGCTACCAGCTGGCGCTGGACAAACGGTTTACGGAATCGATTACGCCTGCCCGCTTCTCCTTCCTGGAGAACATGGGACGCGGCGAACTCGATGCCTCCCTGGCGCAACTGCGTCCCAGCCTGGGCGATGGCCCGGAGCTGGGTGCACTGCGCGACGGCTACCAGCGCATCGTCGCGCTGACGCCGCAATTCGAACGCCATGTCGACAGCGATCCGGCCGCCGCGCGCGCGGTGCTGATCGAGATGAACGAGCAGGTCAAGCTGCTGCGCGCGCACATCGACCGCCTGCAGCAGGGCGTCGAGGACGCGATCTACGACAACGGCGGCATGGCGCACCGCGCCATCGACTGGATCACCGGACTGGTACACATTTTCGACGTGCTGGCCCTGGTCACCTGCCTGTTCATGTTGTATCACGTGCGGGCCCGCGTGCGGGTGGAGGATGAGCTGAGCCACCAGGCGCGCCACGATCCGCTCACCGGGCTGGCGCACCGCCGCAGCTTCGAGGCGCGGCTGGCGACGCTGCCTGCCGCGCCGCATGTGGTGGTGCTGGGCACCATCGACCGTTTTTCGCGCATCATCGGCGGTTTCGGCCACGCCTTTGGCGACCGCGTGATGATCGGCCTGGCGGCGCGCATCCGCGCCGCGGCCGAGCGCAGCGGCGGCGAAGTATTCCGCCTGGACGGCGCCAACTTCGCCATCCTGTTCCGCATGCAGTGCAGCGATCCGGCCTTCGGCCAGGCGCTGGCCGGCCTGCGCGACGAGGTGCGCAATCCCTACGATTGCGAGGGCCACGAGATCTACACCACCCTGAGCCTGGGCGCGGTCAACTATCCGCAGCACGGCGCCGACCCGCACGTCCTGCTGCGCAACGCCGACGCGGCGCTGCAGGCGGCGCGCAAGGCCGGCGGCGACCGGCTGGAAATCTACTCGCAGCAGCTCAACGCGGCGGCCGGCGAGCGCCTGGACATGGAGGCGCTGCTGCGCCACGCCATCGAGCGCGAGGAACTGGAACTGCATTATCAGCCGCAGCAATCGCTGCACGACGGCGCGCTGATCGGCTTCGAGGCGCTGGTGCGCTGGCGCCGCCTCGGCCAGCTGATTTCGCCGGCCGAATTCATTCCGCTGGCCGAGGAGTCTGGCCTGATCGTGCCGATCGGCGGCTGGGTGCTGGAAGAAGCCTGCCGCCAGATCAGCGTGTGGCAGGCCGAAACCGGGCAGCGGGTGATGGTGGCGGTGAATATTTCGCCGCGCCAGTTCGCCGCGCCGGGCTTCCTCGCGCACCTGGAGGATTTGCTGGCCACCACCCATGTCGATCCTTCCTGCCTGGAGCTGGAAATCACCGAAAGCGTGATGGTGGAGGATGCGGAAGCGGCCATCGCGCTGTTGCAGCGCCTGCGCGCGCTGGGCGTCAAGCTGGCCATCGACGATTTCGGCACCGGCTATTCCAGCCTGGCCTACCTGTCGCGCTTCCCGATCCACAAGCTGAAGATCGACCAGTCGTTCGTCCGCAATATGCATGCGGTGAGCGAGCAGGGCGCCATTGTGCAGGCCACCATCGGCCTCGGACACAGCCTGGGGCTGACGGTGATCGCCGAGGGCGTCGAGTCCGAGACCCAGCGCGCCATGTTGAGCAGCTGGCGCTGCGACGAAATCCAGGGTTACTACTACAGCCGTCCTTTGCCGGCGGCGTCCGCGTTGAACTTCCTCGAAGGGAGCCTGCAACTGCAGGCCGCATAGAATTTAGGAGATGATGATGAAATGGTTTGTCGATTTGAAGATCGCGCGCAAGCTCAATGCGCTGGTGGCCGCCATGCTGGCGATGATGCTGGCGCTGGGCGCGTTCTCGGTGTTCCAGCTCTATGAGCTGAACCGGGTCACCAACGAGATCGACCGCCACTGGGCGCCGGCCATGCGCCGCGCGCTGGAGATCAGGTATGCGCTGGCGCATGGCGGCGCGCTGGAAGTGCGGCAGTCGCTGGACGCCTACGCGGCAATGCAGCCTGGCGGCGAGGAGCAGCAAATCCTGGCGCGCTTGCAGCCGATGGCGGCGGACGGCGCCGATGTGCGCACGGCCGCCCCGCAAGCGATGGCGCTGGTGGAGCGGCTGGTGGCCATCAGCGAGAGCGGCAGCGCGCAGGCGGCGCAGTCGGCGGACAGCACCTATCTGCATGCGCGGCACATGATTTTCGGTTTCATGGCTGGCGCCCTGGTACTGGGACTGCTGCTGGCGGCGCGGGTGGCGCGCATGATTTCCCTGCCGCTGGCGCGCGCCGTGGCGGTGGCGCGCCGCGTGGCCGATGGCGACCTGCGCGCGGACGCGGACGGCGGCAGCGGCGATGAAACCGGCGATCTGCTGCGCGCCATGAACCAGATGAGCGCCAACCTGCGGCGCATGGTGACGCAGGTGCGCGGCGGCACCGATACCATCGCCAGCGCTTCGGCGCAGATTTCCGCCGGCACCGGCGACCTGGCGCAGCGCACCGAGGGCCAGGCGGCCACGCTGGAGGAAACCGCCGCCACGGTGGAGGAGCTGGCCACCACGGTGGCCAACAATGCCGACAAGGCGCAGCAGGCCTACAAGCTGATGGACCAGACGGCGGCGGTGGCGCGCGAGGCTGAAGTGGCGGTATCGGCGGTGACGGCGACCATGGAGCGCATCAGCGCCTCGTCGCGCCGCATCGGCGATATCGTCGGCCTGATGGACGGCATCGCGTTCCAGACCAATTTGCTGGCGCTGAACGCGGCGGTCGAGGCGGCGCGCGCCGGTGAACATGGACGCGGCTTCGCGGTGGTGGCGAGCGAGGTGCGCGCGCTGGCGCAGCGCAGCACCGAGTCGGCGCGCGAGATCAAGGCCTTGATCGCACAGTCGCTGATGGAGGTGGACGGCGGCGGGCAGGCGGTCAGGGATGCCGGCGCCACCATCGACGATGTGGTCAGCGGCGTGCAGCGCGGCGCGGCGCTGATGGGGGAAATCAGCCATGTGACGCGTGAGCAGAGTATCGGCCTGCAACTGGTGAATGGCACGCTGGCGTCGATGGACGGCGTGACGCAGCAAAACGCCACGCTGGTGGAGGAGTCGCTGGGCGCCGTGATGGCGTTGCAGGATCAGGCGGCGCAACTGGCGCGCAGCGTCAGCGTGTTCCAGCTGGCCGATGCCGCAGCGGTGATGGCCGCCGCGCGGTCGACGCGACCGGAGCCGGTGGCGCGGCGCGCGGCCGGGCGCGCGCTGATGGTGCTGGGCGGCGCGGCCTGAAGCCGGCGGGCAGGGAAGCTTGAACGCTTAAGTGCGGCGCAGCTTTTTGGCGCCGGTGGATTTGATGCCGGCGGCGCAGTCGCCGCAGAAGCCGTACAGCGACAGCGAATGCTCATGCAGCACGAAGCCGCGTTCGGCCGCCACGGCCTCCTGGCGCTGCTCGATTTCGGTGTCGAGGAACTCTTCCATCTTGCCGCAGTTGGTGCAGATCAGGTGATCGTGGTGGCTGCCTTCGTTCAGCTCAAACACCGACGCCACCGACTCGAAATGGCGGCGGATCAGGATGCCGGCATCGGCGAACTGCATCAGCACGCGGTAGACGGTGGCCAGGCCCATGTCGATGTTCTCGTCGTGCAGCAGGCGATAGACGTCGTCTGCGCTCAGGTGTTTGCTTTTCGATTCCTGGAACAGTTGCAGGATGCGTAATCGGGGCAGGGTGGCTTTCAGGCCGAGTTTGCGCAGCTCTTGAGGGATGTCCATGTGTCTCTAGAATGATAATGATTCCTATTCTCACCATGGTAATCGAAATTTATTTCCATAGCAATGCACGATTGCGCTTGGGCGCGAATTTATGTGCTGGACAAAGCTATAATCCAGCAACCCGATTTATCTTCTTCGTCCGTGAACCATTCATTCCTGCAAGGCGGCGGCCAACTCGCCCACATCATCGCTGCCCATGACTGGAGCAAAACGCCGCTGGGACCCATCGACCGCTGGCCACCATCGCGGAAGACCACCATCGCGCTGATGCTGCGCTCGCCGGTGCCGATCGTCACGCTGTGGGGCGAGCAGGGCGTGATGATCTATAACGACGGCTACTCGCTGTTTGCCGCCAGCCGCCATCCGATGTCGCTCGGCGCCAATGTGCGCGAGGCCTGGCCGGAGGTGGCGGACTTCAACGACCATGTGATCAAGGTCGGCCTGGCCGGCGGCACGCTGGCCTACCAGGACCAGGAACTGACGCTGCACCGCTCCGGCAAGCCGGAACAGGTGTGGATGAATCTCGACTACTCGCCCATCGTCGATGAGGCGGGCCAGCCGGTGGGCGTGATGGTGATCGTGGTCGAGACCACGGCCAAGGTGGCGGCCGAACGCCGCCTGCGCGAGGAGCGCGAACAGGCCCGCGCCGCCGAGAGCAGTTTCCGCACGCTGGCGCAGTCGATGCCGAGCCAGGTGTGGACTTCGCATGCCGACGGCGTCGTCGACTGGTTCAACGACCAGGTGTACCGCTACACCGGCAGCGAAGTGCCGCTGGACCGCGAGCGCTGGCGGCAGATGGTGCACAGCGAGGACCGCGACGCCGCCACCGAGCAATGGTACGCCGCCATCGCCGCCGGCAAGACCTTCGAAGCCGAGTTCCGCATCCGCCGCGCCGACGGCGCCTGGCGCTGGCACCTGGTGCGCGCCTTGCCCATCGTCGATGAACATGGCGCGGTGCAGCGCTGGGTCGGCACCAACACCGACATCCAGGACCAGAAATCCACCGCCGCCATGCTGCGCCAGCAAGTGGCCGAACGCACGGCGGAACGCGACCGCATGTGGCGCTACGCCACCGACGTGATGCTGGTGGCCGAGCTGGAAGGCTGGATCACCGCCATCAATCCGGCCTTTACGCGCGTGCTGGGCTGGGAGCCGGCCGAGGTGGTGGGCACCTCGCTCTACACCCTGATCCACCCGGACGACCTGAAGGCGTCGGCGGCGGAGATGGACGCGCTGGCCGGCGGCGCGGTCACCTTCCGTTTCGAGAACCGCACGCTGCGCAAGGGCGGCGGCTACGCCATCATGTCGTGGACGGCCGCGCCGGACGCGCGCTACGTGCACGCGGTGGGGCGCGACATCACCGCCGAACGCGCGGCGGCCGAGGAAATGCGCCGCACCGCGCTGGCCTTGCAGCAGTCGCAGAAGATGGAGGCGATCGGCAAGCTGACGGGCGGCGTGGCGCACGACTTCAACAATCTGCTGCAAGTCATTTCCGGCAACCTGCAGCTGCTGGCGGGCGACGTGGCCGGCAACGCGCGCGCCGAACGGCGCCTCGACAGCGCGCTGGCCGGCGTCACCAAAGGCGCCAAGCTGGCCAGCTACCTGCTGGCCTTCGGCCGCCGCCAGGCGCTCGATCCGCGCGTGGTCAGGATCGGCCGCTTCATCGCCGGCATGGAGGACATGCTGCGCCGCAGCCTGGGCGAAGAAATCGAGGTCGAGATGGTGATCTCGGGCGGCCTGTGGAACACGCTGGTCGATATCACGCAGGTGGAAAACGCGGTGCTCAACCTGTGCATCAACGCGCGCGACGCCATGGACGGCGTCGGCAGGCTGACCATCGAGGTCGGCAACGCCCATCTGGACGACGACTACGCCGCCGCCCACCACGAGGTGCACGCCGGCCAGTACGTGGTGATCGCCGTCAGCGACACCGGCAGCGGCATGACGCCGGAAGTGCTGGAGCAAGCGTTCGATCCCTTCTTCTCGACCAAGCCGGAAGGCAAGGGCAGCGGCCTCGGACTGTCGATGGTGTACGGCTTTGCGCGCCAGTCGGGCGGCCACGTGAAAATCTACAGTGAAGTCGGCAGCGGCACCTCGGTCAAGCTATACCTGCCGCGCTCCATGGAGGCGGAAGACACGGCGCTGCCGCCGGAGGCGCGCGCCATCGTCGGCGGCTCCGAGACGATCCTGGTGGCGGAGGACGACGACGGCGTGCGCGCCACGGTGGTCGAGCTGCTGGGCGAGCTGGGTTATCAGGTGCTCAAGGCCAGCGACGCCGCCAGTGCGCTGAGCATCATCGACAGCGGCATCCACATCGACCTGCTGTTCACCGACGTGGTGATGCCCGGTCCCCTGCGCAGCCCGGACCTGGCGCGCAAGGCGCGCGAGCGCCAGCCCGGCATGGCGGTGCTGTTCACCTCCGGCTATACCGAGAACGCCATCGTGCACGGCGGCCGCCTCGACGCCGGCGTCGATTTGCTTGGCAAGCCGTACACGCGCGAGGCGCTGGCGCGCAAGGTGCGCCATGTGCTGGCCAACCGCCAGCATGCGGCGCAGCTGCGGGCCGCGCCACCGCCGCAGGCATCGCCTGCGGCGGTCTCGCAGGAGGGCGGCGCCACCCGCATCCTGCTGGTGGAGGACGAGCCGGAACTGCGCGACACCACCGCCGAGCTGCTGCAACTGCTGGGCCACACGGTCGCGCAAGCCGGCGACGCCGCCGCTGCGCTGACGCTGCTGGACGCCCAGCCGTTCGACGTTCTGCTGACCGATATCTCGCTGCCCGACCTGTCCGGCGAGGTGCTGGCGGCGCGGGCGCGCGCCGCGCAGCCGGCCATCCGCGTGATCTATGCCAGTGGCCAGCATCCGCGCGCGCCGCTGGAAGGCGCGCAATTGCTGCTGAAACCTTATAGCCTTGATAAGTTAATGCAAGCGCTGCAACTGCAACCATGACGCTCTTGCACCAGAATTCGCCATAAGTGTGATTTTTGGTGAGAATCTTTTGGTATATTTCCCAAAAGTATCGACAGTTTCTTTAATGCAGTATAAAGTTCATGGGCACCCAATCCTCGTGCCCCGACTTCATCCCCCCAGCCCAAAAATCCGCTGCCCTTGCGCAGCCGGCGGCCGTCCGTGCGCGCCGTGGCCTTTGGGGGCATTAACAGGAATTCTCATGACCGTAGTCCTTACGCCGGAGCGCGCCCTAGCGGCGAGCGTGATGATGCTGAGCTGCTGTGCCGCTCTGGCAGGCGAGGAGGCGGCCGCGCCGCGCTGGACGCTGGGCGGCTTCGGCACGCTGGCGCTGGCGCACAGCAATAACGAGCAGGCGGACTTCAGCGCCAACATGCTCAGTCCCGGCGCCGTCGGCTACAGCGGCGCGTGGAGCGCCAAAGTCGATAGCCGCGCCGGCGCGCAACTGGACCTGAACCTGGAGCGCGACTGGGCGGCGGTGCTGCAAGTGGTGTTCAAGCGCACGCCGCGCGGCTACGCGCCGACGGTGGAATGGGCCAACATCCAGTACCGCGTGACGCCGGACCTGAGCGTGCGCGCGGGCCGCACCACCATGCCGCTGTTCCTCAGCGGCGACTACGGCCAGGTCGGCTATGCCTTGCCCTGGGTGCGGCCGCCGGTGGAGGTGTACGGCGCCATTCCGCCATCGAGCAGCGATGGCGTCGACGCCAGCTACCGCTGGCAGATGGGCGATATCAACAACGTCACGCAACTGCTCTACGGCCGCACCGATATTCCGGCGTCGTCGCGCGCGCGGGTGCGGGCGCATGGCCTGGCGGGCGTGTCCAACACCAGCACCAGCGGCGCGCTGACGGTGCGCGCCAGCCTGCTGCATTCGCACCTCAGCGTCGATGTCGCCAATCCCTTGTTCGACGGCTTGCGCCAGTTCGGCGAGCAGGGCGCGGCGCTGGTGCGGCGCTACGAGGTGGCGCACAAGCACGTGCGCGTGATGACGGCCAGCCTGAGTTACGATCCCGGCAACTGGTTCATGATGGCCGAAATCGGCCGCATGCAGGCCGACTCCTACCTCGGCGATAAAACCGCCGGCTACCTGAGCGCCGGCTACCGTTACCGCGCGCTGACGCCATACCTGCTGTATTCCCGCTCGCGCCCGAACGGGGCCACCACCATGGCCGGGCTGGATCTGGACGCTGTGCCCGCGCAGCGGGCGCCGGCCGGCGCGGCGCTGAACGCCGGACTGAATCGCCTGCTGGCGGCGATTCCGCGCCAGCATACCGTCGGCGCCGGGCTGCGCTGGGACTTGCGTCCCGACTATGCGCTCAAGCTGCAATACGACCGCATCACGCCGGAGCCGGGATCGACCGGCACCTTCATCAACGTGCAGCCGGGTTTCCGCGCCGGCCAGCCGGTCACGGTGCTGACGGCGGCGCTGGATCTGGTGTTCTGAGGCCGGCGCCATGTTGAAGCTATTTGCCCGATGCGCGCTGGCGGCGCTGCTGTGGTTCGGCGGCCTGGCGCAGGCCGCCGACCTGGTCGTCATCGTCTCGGCCAGGAACCCGCTGGCCAGCCTGCGCGCCGACCAGGTGGCGGCGATTTTCCTGGCGCAGAGCGGCCGCTTTCCCGGCGGCGGCGAGGCGCAGGCGCTCGACCTGCCGCTCGGCAGCCCGTTGCGCGACGAGTTCTATCTCAGCGTGGCGGCGCGCTCGCCGGCGCTGATGAAAGCCTATTGGAGCAAGATGGTGTTCACCGGCCGCGGCCACCCGCCGCGCGAACTGCCGGGCAGCGTGGCCGCGCGCCGCCTGGTGGCCGAGAATCCGGCCATGATCGCCTACATCGACAAATCGGCGCTGGATGCCAGCGTCAAAGTGCTACAGGTGACGCCATGAACCACAAGGAAACCCTGCGCGCGCGCTGGCTGCGGCGCGGTCTCGACACCCACGTTTCGCTGCCGCTGTTTGCGCTGCTGTTGCTGGTGGCGATCTGGCTGGTGACGTTCCACCAGATCGACGCCGACCGCGATCTGGCGCGCGAAGCGGCCGACGATTCGCTGCACGAGATGCTTGGCACCTACGAGGCGCAGGTGGCGCGCAGCGTGGACGGCATCGACCAGACGCTGCGCATGCTGAAGTACGCGGTCGAGCGCAAGGGCGCGCTGGGCGCCTTGCCGGAGCTGGCGCGCGAGGGCCTGCTGCCGCCGGGCGTGGTGTTCGTGGTCAGCATCGTCGACCGCAACGGCGTGACGGTGGCCAGCAATCCGCGCGCGCTGCCGATCTCGGTGGCCGGCCAGGCATACTTCAAGTTCCACCAGGAGCACGACAGCGGCGCCACCTACGTCAGCCCGGTGCTGCGCGACTCCGCCAACAGCGAGTGGCACATCCACTTCACGCGCCGGCTGGACGACGGCGCCGGGCGCTTTGCCGGCATCGTGGTGGTGGAAACCGATCCGGCCTATTTCACCAGCAGCTACGAGCGCAGCCGCCTCGGCGAGCGCGGCATGCTGGGGCTGGTGGGCACGGACGGCGTGGTGCGCGCGCTGCGCACCGGCGACAAGATGAGCTTCGGCCAGCGGCTCGGCACTTCCGAGGGCGAGGTCGGCAACCAGATCGGCGGCCGCTACAGCGGCATGCGCGAACTGCACGGCGTGGCCCTCAGCGTGCTGGTGGGGCTGGACGAGCAGGAACTGATGGCGGCGTTCGAGACGCGCCGCCGCGACCAGCTGTGGCAGGGCGCGATTCTCAGCGGCGCGCTGGTGCTGGTCACCGGCCTGCTGTGGCTGTGGTCGTGGCAGGGCGCCCGCACGCGTGCGCGCATGCGGCGCGCGCAGGAAACCTATGCGGCGGCGTCGGCCGCCAGCCTGGACGCCTTTTTCGTGCTGCGCGAGATCCGCGACGCGGCCGGCATGATCGCCGACTTCAAGATCGTCGACGCCAACCAGCGCGCGGTGCAGATGACCGGCGCCAGCAAGCAGCAGCTGTGCGGCGCCACGCTGTGCGGGCTGATCCCGCAGGCGCGCGAGAACGGCATGCTGAAGCACCTGATCCAGGTCACCCGGCTGGGCGGCATGCACGAGCAGGAATGGCAGAACACCGTGCCGCAGCTGCGCGCGCGCTGGCTGCACCAGCAGGCGGTGGCGGTGCAGGGCGGCGTGGTGGCCATCGTGCGCGATATCTCCGAGCGCAAGCTGGCCGAGGAGCGCATGCTGCACCTGGCGCACCACGACATGCTGACCGGCCTGCCCAACCGCAGCCTGATCGCCGACCGCCTGGAACAGACCATCGCCCAGGCCCGCCGCAACAGCGGCACGGTGCTGGTGGCCTTCATCGACCTGGACGGCTTCAAGCTGGTCAACGACGGCCTGGGGCACAACGCCGGCGACGAGCTGCTGAAGGTGGTGGCCGACCGCATGGCGGGCTGCCTGCGCGCCAGCGATACGGTCGGCCGCTTCGGCGGCGACGAATTCGTGCTGCTGCTGAACGAGCCCGGCTCGCTGCTGGACGCGGCGCCGCTGCTGGAGCGGGTGCGCGAGGCGGTGCTGCGACCGGTCAGGGTCAGCGGCCAGGACGTGCAGGTCAGTTGCAGCATCGGCGTGGCGGTGTATCCGAACGACGGCGGCGACGCCGGCGCGCTGCTGATGAACGCCGACGCCGCCATGTACCGCGCCAAGGACCTGGGCAAGAACAATATCCAGTTCTACACGCGCGAGATGAACGCCAGCATCGAGGAAAAGCTGGTGCTGCTCGAAGGCTTGCGCGGGGCGCTGGAGGAAGGGCAGTTCCGCCTGGTCTACCAGCCCAAGGTGGACCTGCACAGCGGCCGCGTGTTCGGCGTCGAGGCGCTGGTGCGCTGGGAGCATCCGGAGCACGGCGTCATCGGGCCGGACCGCTTTATCCCGCTGGCCGAGGAAAGCGGCATGATCGTCGCGCTCGGCGAATGGGTGCTGCGCAGCGCCTGCGCGCAGAACCGCGCCTGGCAGGACGCCGGCCTGCCGCCGCTGCGCATCTCGGTCAATGTGTCGCCGCGCCAGTTCGAGGAGCAGCGGCTGGTCGAGCGCGTGCGGCGGGCGCTGGCCGACAGCGGCCTGGCGCCGCAATGGCTGGAACTGGAAGTGACCGAGGGCGTGATCATGCGCGACCTGCAGCAGGCCGTAGCCAAGATGACGCAGGTGAAGGCGATGGGCGTGTCGCTGTCGATCGACGATTTCGGCACCGGCTATTCCAGCCTGTCGGCGCTGAAGTCGTTCCCGATCTCGACGCTGAAGATCGACAAGTCGTTTGTGCGGGATCTAGGCCGCAGCAGCGGCGACGAGGCGATCGCCAGCTCCATCATCGGGCTGGCGCACCGCCTCAAGCTGCGGGTGATCGCCGAGGGCGTGGAAACCGAACAGCAGCGCAGCTTCCTGCGCGAGAACGGCTGCGACGAAATGCAGGGCTATCTGTTCAGCCGTCCGCTGCCGCCGGCGCAGCTGGCGCAGTTGTTGGCCGCGCCAGCCGTGCGCGCCGCTTAGTAGCTCCAGCTCAGGGTGGCGCTGCCGTTGCGCGGCGCGGCGTAGTAGGCCTGGGTCCAGTACAGGCTGGTCAGGTGCTTCTTGTCGTTGACGTTGTTGAGGTTGACCGACAGCGCCAGGTGCTTGTCGATCTGGTAGCGCGCCATCAGGCCCAGCGTCGCATACGACGATTGCACGGTGCGCACGCCCGGGACCTGGTCGATCGAGGTTTCGCTCTGCCACGCCAGCGTGCCGCCGACTTTCAGCGCCGGCAGGCCCGGCACCTGGTAAGTGGTGTTCAGGCGCGCGGTGGTGCGCGGCACGAAGGTGCGCACGGCCTGGCCATTGTCGCCTTCCAGCGAGGTCACGCGGGTGAAGCCGGCGCTGGCCTGCCAGCCCCTGGCCAGCTCGCCCGCCAGTTCGAGCTCGAAGCCTTCCGACTGCGCGTTGACGCCGCGGTAGTAGGCCTTGGCGCCGATCATGCCGGCCTGCTCGGCGGTGTTCTCCTGCTTGTTCTTGAAGATGGCGCCCGACGCGTTCAGCCGGTTGTCGAAGAAGGCCGCCTTGACGCCGGCCTCGGTGGTCTTGCCCTCGACCGGCGCCAATGGCGCGCCGCTGGCGTCGATCTCGCTTTGCGGGTTGAAGATCTCGGTGTGGCTGGCGTAGGCCGACCAGGTGCGGTCGATGTCGTAGACCACGCCGACGTAGGGCGTGCTCTTGCTGGCCGAGCGGTACTTGCTGGTGCCGTAGGAGTTGCCGCTGCTGCGCGCGCGGGTGTGGTTGACGCCGCCCAGCAGTTTCCAGGCGTCGGCCAGGTTGAAGCGCGCCGCCAGGAACACGGTGTTGCGCGTGTCTTCATAGCTGCTGCCGTCGACCGAGGCGTCGAAGGTCGGCTTCGGATAACTGCCGTCGAACGCGGTCTGGCCCGGCAGCTCGGTGCCGATGCCCTGGCCGTAGTTGGAGACGTCCTTCAGCGTGCTGTTGGAGTAGCTGTAGCCGAAGCTGATGTCGTGCGTGCGCCCGCCCAGGTTGAACTTGCCGTCGACCGAGAGGTCGGCCAGCTTCTGCTTCTGGTCGGCCAGGTATTGCGACGGATAGGAGTACAGGCCGCCGCCGGTGCCCTTGACCGGCGTGCCGTACACATATTCCAGGTTGGAGTCGGACTTGAAGGTGATGTAGGTCAGCGTGCCTTGCGCGGTCCAGCCCTGGCCGAGGTTGTGGCTCAGTTCGGCGAAGCTGCTGTTGGTGGTGGTGTTCCATTCCGACCAGTCGGCCGAGGTGCTGGTGCCGACCGGGTAGTTGGTCGGCGTGCCGTCCGTGTAGTACAGCGGCAGCGCGCCCCACATCGGGCCGTCGATGCGGTTGGCCTCGTAAGTGTGGCCGATGGTCAGCAGCGTGTCCTTGCTCAGGTGGGCGTCGATGACGGCGTAGGCGACGTTCTTGGTCGGCGCATAGCGGTCGATGTAGGAGTTGCTTTCGTCGTGCACCAGCACGGCGCGGCCGGCCACCGTGCCGCTCTCGTTGAGCTTGGTGCTGACATCGCCTTCGACGCGGCGCTTGTCCCACGAGCCGAGCGTGACGCTGGCGCTGGCCTGGGTGCTGGCGGTCGGGCGCTTGCGGATGAAGTTGATGGTGGCGGACGGGTTGCCGGTCGAGGTCATCAGGCCGTTGGCGCCGCGCACCACGTCGATGCGCTCGTACAGTGCGGTGTCGAGGTCGCCCTGGACGTTGCCGAACACCTGCGGCATGCCGACGCCGTCATACTGGAAGTTGATGATGTCGAAGCCGCGCGCGGTGTAGTAGGTGCGGCTGGTTTCCACCTGCTCGACGGTGACGCCGGTGGTGCTGGCCAGCACCTGGTTGATGTTGTCGAGCTTGAAGTCATCCATCATCGCGCGGGTCACCACCGACACCGACTGCGGCGTTTCGCGCAGCGACAGTTCCAGCTTGCCGGCCGACTTGGTGGCGCGCGTGGTGTAGGCGTCCTGGTCGGCCGTGCCGGTGACGGTCACGGTTTGCAGCTGGGTCTCGGGCGTGGGCGCGGTGTCGGCTTCACCGGCAAAGGCGTGGCCGGAATAAATCATCGACAGCGCCAGCAGCAGCGGGCGCAGGGGCAGGTGACGGGGCATGCAGAACTCCTTGTTGTTATTAGCGAATAAGAATCGGAATGAGAACTATTCTTATTGTATCTGCTTGATGACGTACACGCAACGGCGGGCGCCCGCCAGCATGTGTTCCATGCGCCCCACGGAACAGTCCGGCCCCAGCACGCGCTGGAACAGTTCCAGCTCCGAGCGGCAAAACTTCTGGCATTGCCTGGCGGCGGCGCAGATCGGACAGTGGTTTTCCACCAACAGCAGGCTGCCGTCGGTCTGCGCTTCCAGCTCGGCCATATAGCCCTCGGCGCTGCGCGCCCGCACCAGCGCCGCCACCCGTTCGGGCAGCGTGCGGCTGGCGGCCAGGTGCTGCCGGTACTCCAGTTCGCTGGCCTGCTCGCGCGAAGCGATCAGTTTTTCCAGGCCGGCGTCGCCGAACAGGCTGCGCACCTGGTCGATCAGCTGCACGGTCAGCTCGGCGTGGCGGTCGGGAAAGCGGGCGTGGCCGGCCTCGGTCAGCAGCCAGCGGCGCGCCGGCCGGCCCGGCTTGTCGGCCACGTCCTCGTAGGTGAGCATGCCTTTCTGCTGCCACGCTTCGAGCTGCTTGCGCGCGCCCATCGAGGTCAGGTTCAGCAGCGCGGCCAGTTGTTGCGCCGTCTGCGGGCCGCGCGTCTTGATCAGGAACAGCGTCTGTTCGGCGGTATTCATGGCAGCGCCCCTCGACCGGGGCATGCATGCTGCGGTGCCAGCCGCGCATGCGCCAGGCCGACCAGGCGGTCAGGCAGGCGCCCAGCAGCAGGATCAGGCGGGTGTCGATCAAGGTCAGCACCGCGCCGGCCAGCGCCATGATGATATTGGCCAGGCAGAAGGTGGTCGAAATCAGGCCCATCACCGCGCCCTGGCCGTGGGCGCCGCCGAAGCGCTCGGCGCAATAATTGGGCACGATGGCGTTGTAGAACGAGTGCGGAATCCCGTACAGCACAATGCACAGCAGGCCGAGGGTAGCGTTGCTGGCGGCCAGCGCGGCGATGATCGCGGCCACGGCAAACGCGTACAGCCGCGCCCGCAGCAGCGGCTCGCCGCGGAACGGCCGGCCGGCGACGATGGTGGTGGCGGTCATCACCGCGCACATGGCGGCGGTGGTCCAGGCGATGCCCTGGGCGTCGAAGCCGGGCACCTCCACCAGCCACAGCGGATAAAACTCGTAGAAACCGGTGACGCCGCAGGTGTACGCCAGCGTGATAACGAACAGGCCGCGCAGGTCCGGCTCGCGCAGCAGGTTAAGCGCGTGGCGCTCGCGCGCCACCTGCCACCACGAGCTCGTAGCGCCGGACGGCGCTTCCGGCGGCAGCACGGCGGCCACCAGCGCCGCCACCAGCAGCAGCGCGGCGACCGCCACCCAGAACGGCGTGGTCAGGCCGAACTGCAGCGTGGCGCCGGCCAGCAGCGGCCCGGCCAGCCAGCCCATGTAAAGGCGCCATTCAGCCACGACAGTGCCTTGCGGCGCAGGTCGCCGTCGAGGCGGTCGGCCAGCAGCGCGCGCGCCACCGAGCCGCTGCCTTCCAGCAAGCCGGTAGCGAAGCGAGCGACAATGAACAGCGGGTAGGACTCGATCAGCAGCGCGGCGGCGGTGACGGCGTGGCCGATGGCGGCGCCGACCGAGGCAAGCAGCAGCACCGGGCGGCGGCCGTAGCGGTCCGACATCGGCCCGAGCAGGGCGGAGCCGATCAGCAGTCCGACCGGGTTGATCGTCAGCGCCAGCCCGAACAGCAGCTTGGGCGGCAAGCCGAGGAAGGAGTTCAGGCCATTGGTGCTGCCGTCGGCAAACAGCGGCGGCAGGATCGGATAAGGCAGCGCCGCGCCGATGGTCGACAGCAGGGCCAGCAGGCAGGCGGAAAAAATAAGCAAAGGCGTCTTCATGCCCGCCACTGTAGCGCTGCCTCAACAATAAGTAAAACAAAAAGCTTTATAAAGTCCGCGCGGGCTGCCCCCGGCTTAGCGGCCGAGGGCGCGGGCGATTTTCTGGTCGGTTTTGTATTGGCTGAGCGCGTAGACGGCCCAGATCGCCGCTGGCAGCCAGCCGATCAGCGTGATTTGCAGGATCAGGCAGATGATGCCGGCGAACGGGCGGCCGATCGTGAAGAAGGTTAGCCATGGCAAGATGAGGGCGATGATCAGACGCATAACTGTGTATCCGGTGTAGTTGATGGTCCGTACACAATATCACGTATGATGGCGTTCATTTGCTTCGGATCGCGTCATCATGAAAGACTGGCTGGCCGGCGCCCAGGGCGCTTACTTTTTCTGTGGCTGGGCGTGGCCCTGATCGGCCTGTTCGGCGTGCTGGAGTACCGCTTTCCGCAGGCGGCCCAGCTCGAAACCGCGCGTGGCCGCGTGGTGTGGCAGCAGGAGACGCGCGGCGCGCTGTATTTTATTCTGTCCGACCAGCGGCAACTGGTGGTGCAGGCCAAGGGCGATGCCGATGGCCGCCAGCGCCAGACCGTCCGCGACGCCACCATGTATCCGCTGACGGTGCAGTTCCTGCCCTCGCAGCAGAGCGCCGTCGGCTTTGCGCCCGGGCCGTTTTATACGGCCTATGTGGTGGCGGTCGGCGGCAAGCCGGTGGCGCGCCTGGAACAGGTGCGCGCCGCCTACCGGCGCGATAACCTGGTGGCGCTGGGCATGGGCGTCGCCGCCGCGCTGGCCGGCGCCTGGCGCGTGCGCTCGCTCAGTCCGGCCCCACGTCGCGCTGGCGGCGGAAGGCCAGCCAGCCGGCGATCACGGTGAAGCTGGCGACGATCACCACCACCACCAGGAAGCCGTGCGGCGAGTCCGCAAGCGGGATGCCGCCCACGTTCATGCCCATCAGGCCGGCGATGATGTTGATCGGCAGCGCCAATACCGTCACCACGGTCAGCACGAACAGGCTGCGGTTGTTGGCTTCGCCGGCCAGCGCGGCGATTTCCTCCTGAATCAGCTTGATGCGTTCCTGCAGCGAGGCCATGTCGGCCAGCACCATCGAGAATTCCTCGGTCGACTGGCGCAATTCCTGGGTGTCGATGTCGGCCATCCACAGCGGCGGCTTTTGCAGCAGGCGGAACAGCGCGGCCGGCTCCGGCGCCAGCAGCCGCTGCAGGCGCACCAGCACCCGGCGCAAGGCGCCCAGGTTGGCGCGCTTGGTGGTCAGCTTGCCGGCCAGCAGCTTGTCCTCGATGTTGTCGACGGTGGTGATGGCGTCGCGCACGATCTTGATCAGCGCGTCGGCCTGGTCGCGCAGCAAGTGGATCAGCAATTCCACCGACGAACGGATCGGCTCGCCGTTGCGGACGGCGTTGCGCAGGCTGTCGACCGCGCGCAGCGGCTTGCGGCGGGCGCTGATGGCGATCTGCCGGTCGACGCTGAGCCAGAGCGTGGAGATGTCGGACGGCTCGTAGGTGAAGTCGTGGACCACGTCGTTGACCACGGCGATCAGCGTGTTGTCGGCCAGTTCGATGCGCGTCGAGCGCGGCCCTTCGTGCAGGCTGTCGTAGAATTCCTCCGGCAGCGCGGCGTGCTCGTGTAGCCATTTTTCGCTGGCGGTGTTGGCCAGGTTGAAGTGCAGCCAGACGAATTCCTGCGGATGCCGGTCGCGCTCGCCGAGCCACTGGCGGGCGCCGGCGGTGTCCAGCGGCACGCCCTTGCCGTCGGCCGCGCGGCCAAACAGATAGCCGCACACCAGGCCGGATTGATCGGAACCGTAGGAGAGCGACGGCGTCTGCATGCGCGCCTAGACCAGCAGCGTGGCGCTCATTTCCGCCGCGTCGCGTTTGGCCTGGTCCAGCATGGCTGCCAGCTTTTGCTCGTCGATGAACAGGTCGATGGCCGAGTCGGAGTGCGGCGGCAGCTCGCGCTGCGGCTCCTGCAGCGGCGACTTCACCGGCGTCAGGTGGTTGGCCAGCAGCAGCGTGTCGAGCAGCGTGTCGGGCGGGATCGACATGAAACTGTCGCGCAGGCCTTCGATGGCGTCCGCCACCGGCTCCGGTATGCACAGCTTGCGCATCACTTCGCGCGTGATGATTTCCTCGCTGGCCGAGTGCCAGTTCTCCGGGTCTTCTTCCAGCAGGCCGGGGAATTCGTCGGCGCGCGACAGCAGGTAGAAGCCGCCGACCTCGTGCACGATGCCGGCAAACAGCGCGGTGTCCTCGTTGACGCCGGTGACGTCGCGCGCGATCAGGCGGCCCAGCGCGGCCACGGCCAGCGTGTGGTCCCACAGCTTTTCCGCCTTGGCGCGCACCTCGGGGTTGGAGATTTTGCTGCCGAACTGGCGCACCACCATGGCGGCGGCCAGCGCGAACAGGTTCTGGTAGCCGATGCGCATGATGGCGCCGCGCACATTGGTCACCACCGGCGCGCCGGCGCGGTTGAACATGGCGGAATTGGAGATCGCGACCGTCTTCGCGGCCAGCAATGGTTCAGCCAGCACCAGGCTGATGGCGGTGTCGATCGGACAGTCCGGGTCGTCCAGCGCCAGTTGTACGCGCAGCGCCGCATTGACGCTGGTAGGGAAAACGAGTTCGCCTCGTATGGCCAGGGCCGCAATGTGGCCAAATGCTTCAAGTTTGTTCATGGTCAAAATTATACGCAGGCTTGGCCCCAATCTCAACGCTCCATGCAGCGTTGTTGAAGGTATTCGAGCGATAGCGGCGGCGATGCGACAGTGCTGTCACGCTAGTGTCATGCACGGCAGGGGAGGGGACGTGCGCGACGGCGGGGCGGCGTCGCGCACGGGTGAGCGGAAAATCAGGCGTTGACCAGTTGCGGCGCGCGCGCGCGCGCTCGGCGCCGTAGCGGCTGACCGCCAGGTCGTCGGCGCGGATGGCCGGGCGGCGCGCCGAGATCAGGTCCGACAGCAGTTGCGCCGAGCCGCAGGACATGGTCCAGCCCAGCGTGCCGTGGCCGGTGTTGATGTACAGGTTGCGCAGGCCGCTGCGGCCGACGATCGGCGTGCCGTCCGGCGTCATCGGGCGCAGGCCGGTCCAGAACGTGGCCTCGGCGGTGTTGCCGGCGCCGGGGAACAGGTCGTTGACCACCATTTCCAGCGTCTCGCGGCGGCGCGGGTTGAGGCGGGTGTCGAAGCCGGCGATCTCGGCCATGCCGCCGACGCGGATGCGGTCGTCAAAGCGGGTGACGGCGATCTTGTAGGTTTCGTCCAGAATGGTCGAGACCGGCGCGGCGTCGGCGTCGACGATCGGCACGGTGATCGAATAGCCCTTCAGCGGGTAGACCGGAATCTTGACCAGATTCTTTAGCAGCGCGGTCGAATACGACCCCATGGCCACCACATACGATTCGCCGGTGACCAGCTCGTCGCCGCACTGGACGCCCCGGATGGCGTCGCCTTCGGTGAGCAGGCCGTCGATCTCCATGCCGTAGCGGAACTTGACGCCCAGCTCCGTGGCCATCGCGGTCAGGCGGGTGGTAAACAACTGGCAGTCGCCGGTTTCATCGTTGGGCAGGCGCAGGCCGCCGACCAGCTTGTCGCGCGCCAGGCCGGGTTCGGCGCCGGCCAGTTGCTCGCGGCCCAGCAGCTCGTAGGGGACGCCGGTTTCTTCCAGCACCGCGATGTCCTTGGCGGCCGCGTCCAGCTGCTGCTGGGTGCGGAACAGCTGGGTGGTGCCTTGCTGGCGGCCTTCGTATTCGATGCCGGTGGCGGCGCGCAGCGCCTTGAAGCAGTCGCGGCTGTATTCGGCCAGGCGCACCATGCGTTCCTTGTTGATGGCGTAGCGTTCGGCATTGCAGTTTTGCAGCATTTGCCACATCCATTGCAGCTGGAACAGCGTGCCGTCCGGCGTGATGGACAGCGGGGCGTGGCGTTGCAACATCCATTTCATCGCTTTCAGCGGGATGCCGGGCGCGGCCCAGGGGAGGCGTAGCCGGGCGAGATCTGGCCGGCGTTGGCGAAGCTGGTTTCGAGGGCGGGGCCGGGCTGGCGATCAAGCACGGTAACGTCGTGGCCGGCCTTGGCCAGATAGTAGGCGCTGGTGACGCCAATGACTCCGCTACCCAGGATAACTACGCGCATATTGCCCCCGATTATTTAACTTCCTTAGATTCCGCTATGGTATTCTTGTTTTTCTAGTGGTTGTTACTGTATATCTCGAAAAAAATAGTGGATTATCATGCGAATACAGAAAGAATCGGTCCGCGGCCTGGACAAGCTGGACCGCAAGATACTGCAGATCCTGCAGCAGGACGGGCGGATTTCGATGAAAGACCTCGGCGAGCAGGTCGGCCTGTCGACCACGCCGACCATCGAGCGCGTCAAGCGCATGGAGCGCGACGGCGTCATCACCGGCTATCACGCGCGTATCGATCCGCCCGCGCTGGGCGCCAAATTGCTGGTGTTTGTCGAGATTACGCTGAACCAGAAATCGGGGCCGGCGTTCGAGCAGTTCCGGCGCGAGGTGCTGCGCATCCCCGAGGTGCAGGAGTGCCACCTGGTGTCGGGCGATTTCGACTACCTGATCAAGGCGCGCATCCATGAAATGGCCGAGTACCGCAAGCTGCTGGGCGAGATGTTGCTCAGTCTGCCTGGTGCGGCGCAGTCGAAGAGCTATGTGGTGATGGAGGAAATCAAGGAAACGCTGATCCTGTCGACCGAGATCGCCCAGGTCTGATCTGGATCAGAGTGTGCCGCTTGCATTCGGCGGCGCGCGGCGCATACTGATCACATGAACTCCGTCGAATCAGCCAAATATCGCAAGCACTTGGAAGAGGGTGGCGTGCCGCCCCAGCAGGCCGTGGCGCACGCCGATGCGCTGGGCGAGGTGCTGCACAATATTCAGGAATCCATGGCCACCAGGGACTGGGTGCGGGCCGAGATACGCACCCAGTTACAGGACCTGAAATTCGATATGGTCAAATGGATGATCACGCTGTTTGTCACGCTGTTCATCGCCCAGACCGGCGTGACCATCGGCGCCGTCATTGCCCTGATCCGCTATCTGCCTCGCTGAGCCGGCTTCAGTTACAATGCCATAATGGCATTACAACCAACTGGAGCAGGCGTGAATAGTCCGTCATCGCAGCTCGCCGTCCGCTCGCTGGACGAGCATTTATCCTCTGATCAGAGCTTCAGCTCCGCTTACGCGCGCGCCGTCGGCGCCATCGCCGGCAACGAGGGTAGCCTCACGCTGGCCCAGTTCGCCGCCGTCACCGACATCGCCGGCGACGGCCAATCGTCCGCCGTCTTCACCGCGCTGGTGCTGAACGCCATCGAATCCGGCGTCGAAGTCGACTGGGCGCTGAACGCACTCAGCCGCAGTTGCAGCGGCATCGACCAGGCCGCGCGCGAACAGGCGCTGCACATGGTGGTGCCGCTGCTGGCGCTGCACGGCGCTGACGCCCGCGCGCTGGCGCAGCGTTTCGCCAAGGCGCTGGCGGTGCGCCTTGCGCCGGACGACCTGAACCGTCTGCCGCAAGCCGAACAGCGCGGCATCCTCGCCAACCTCGGCGAGCAGGCGCGCCGCCTGGTGCGCGGCCGCTCGCTGGCCGACGCCGTGGCCGACTTCGGCCGCACCGCCGGCCAGCCGGCGCTGGTCGACCACGCGCGCAACTTCCAGTCCGGCGAGATCGGCCAGGCTGAATTGCGCGCGCTGGTCGGCAGCACCACGGCCGCCATCGCGCAGGACATCAACAGCTATCTGGAACAGGCGCGCCTGCTGGCGCTGGGCGAGGCGGCGGCCGCCTCGCTGGTGAGCGCCGCCAACGACCTGAAAAGCCAGGTGTCGCAACGGCTGGTGCTGGTCGAACAGCGCATCGCCTACGAGCGCCGGCTGATGAGCGAAGAGGTGGACGACGCCGTGCATGACGCCGGCAACGCCATCGAACTGGCGATGAGCGACCGCCTCAACAGCGACAAATGGAAGGACGAGGACGTGTGGTCCAGCATCGGCCGCAACCAGTTCGGACAGGAGATGGAGCGCCGCCTCGACCGCATCGTGCGGCGCAAGGAGCAGGCCTTGCAGCTGTTGCAGGAAGACTTGCGCCTGTTCCAGTCCGGCATGCGGCTGGGGCAGGCGACCGTGTTCCAGCGTCAGCATCACGCGGCGCTGGCCAGGCTGATGCCGCGCCTGCGCGTCGGCACGCGCCTGGTCAACACGCTGGACACGGCCGCCAGCGTCACGCTGGTCAGCGGCGCGGCGGTGGCGGCCAGCACCGGCACCGCCGCCTACCTGATCGGCGCGGCGGTGGTCTTGCCGGTGGTGGCGCCGGTGGCGCCGTTCGTCGGCGGCGCGGTGCTGCTGGCCGGCGCGTTCAAATGGTTTGCCGACGGCGGCAAGCGCAAGCGCATGGAAATCCGCGACAAGCGCGTCGTCTTCGAGGAGGAACTGCGCAAGCAGCTGCTGGCGGCCGAACAGTCCTTCAACGCCCAGCTCGACCAGGTGGCTGAAGGCTTCCGCGATTCGGCCTTGCAGATCCTGACGCCGATCGTGCTGGAAGCCGAAGCCGCCGGCCGCGTGCCGGGCATGCGCCAGCGCATCGCCGACCGCGTCATCGCGCAGGCGCAGACGGCGATGCGGCAGCTCGACCAGGAGCTGCTGAAGCCTTAGTGCCTACAGGTTGTGCGAGATGATGGTGTCGGCCGCGCTGGCGGCCTGCTGCAGGGGCTGGTTCAGCGCTTGCGTGGTGTAGACCGGCGTTGGCGGCATGGCCGCGCCCAGCACCGGGCCATCGGTGTGGCTGATGTCCACCGATACCGTGGTGGACAGGCCGATGCGCAGCGGATGCGCTTTCAGCTCTTGCGGGTCGAGCGCGATGCGCACCGGCAGCCGCTGCACCACCTTGATCCAGTTGCCGCTGGCGTTTTGCGCCGGCAGCAGCGCGAAGGCGCTGCCGGTGCCGGCCGACAGGCCGACCACGCGGCCGTGGAACGTCACCTTGCCGCCATACATATCCGCTTCCACTTTGGCGGGCTGGCCGACGCGGATGTTGTTCAGCTCCGATTCCTTGAAGTTGGCGTCCACCCACAACTGGTCCAGCGGCACGATCGCCATCAGCGCGGTGCCCGGCGTGGCGCGCGCGCCGATCTGCACGCTGCGCTTGGCCACATAGCCCGATACCGGCGCCAGGATCGTGTTGCGGCGCGCCGCCAGCCAGGCCTGCACGTAGTCGGCCCTGGCCGCCTGCACCGCCGGGTGCAGCGCGACGCTGACGCCGCTGACGCCGGCCTTGGCCGCTTCCTCCTGCTTCACCGCGACCGCCAGCGCGGCGCGCGCGTCGTCCACCGCCTGGCGCGCGTGGTCGACTTCCTCGCCCGAGACGGTATGGTCGGCGGCCAGCGGCGCGCGGCGCGCCAGGTCGCTTTCGGCGTGCTTCAGTTGCAGCTGGCGCAGCGCGATGGTGGCGTCGTACTGCGCGACGTCGGCGTAGCGCTGGCGTTGCTGGCGCACGGCGGCGCCCAGCCTGGCGTCGGCTTGCTGCAGGGCGATGTCGGCGTCCGCCGCGTCGAGCTGGATCAGCGGCGCGCCGGCCTGCACCATTTGCGTTTCGTCGGCGCGGATTTCGGTGACGTTGCCGGTCACCTGCGACGACAGGCTGACCAGGTTGCCGCCGACATAGGCGTTGTCGGTCTGCTGCACCTTGGACAGCACGGCCTGGTAATAGGCGGCGTAGGCGACGCCGGCGGCGATGAAGGCCAGCGTGATCGCGGCCAGCAGGGTTTTGCGTTTTTTCTCGTTCGGTTGCGTGGTTGCAGTGCTCATGATGTGGTCCTATTTGGATGCGGTCGCCAGCGGCGCTTGTTCGTGATAGCCGCCGCCCAGCGCCCTGGTCAGCGCGACTTCGGCCAGCAGTTGTACTTGTTGCAGATAGAGATCGGCGTCCTGCTGCCGGAGCAGCGCCAGGCGGGCGTTCAGCAGCTGGCTGTGGTTGGCCAGGCCGTGCTCGAGCCGGGCCTGCGCCGCCGCCAGTTGCGCCCGCGCCGCCGCCGTGGCGGCCGCCTGCTGCGCGATCTGCTGTTCGATGCCTTGCAGCTGCGCGCCGCCTTGCGCCACCTCGCGCACCGCTTCGACAATGGTCTGGTTGTATTCGGCGACGCGTTCGTTGCGGTTGGTGCGGGCGCCGTCCAGTTGCGCGTCCAGCCGGCGGCTGTCGAACAGCGGCAGCGTCAGCGTCGGGCCGACGTAGGCGGTGCGGCTGGCCGCTTGCAGCAGTTTGTCAAGCTTGATGGTGTCGAGGCCGATCGAGCCGGTCAGGTTGAGGTCAGGGTAGAAGGCTGCCTCGGCTGCTTGGATCTTGCCCAGCGACGCTTCCAGCTTCCAGCGCGCCGCTTGCAGGTCCGGGCGGCGCGCCAGCAGTTCGATGCCGAGGCGGGCCGGCAGCCGGTGCGGGGCTGGCGCCAGCGCCGCCGGTTGCAGCTCGGCCAGCGCGCGGTTGTCGGCGCCCGCCAGCGCGCGTAGCGCTTCGCGTTCGTGCTCGATGTCGGCCTTCAGTTGCGCCTGCTGCTTGCGGATCAGGCTCAGTTCCGCCTGCACCGCGCGCTGCGCGTCGGCATCGTCCAGCCCGTGCGCGATGCGCCTGGCCTGGTCCTGCGCCAGCGCGCTCTGCGTGGCCGCCAGCTGCTCGCTGTTGGCCAGCCGCGCCCACGCGCCTTGCAGGCGGAAGTAGCTTTGCGCAATCGACGCGGCCAGCGCCTGTTCGGCTTCGGCGTAGGCGGCGCGGCCGGCATTGAGCTCGCCGACGGCGGCCGCCACCTGCGCGCGGTTCTTGCCCCACCAGTCGAAGTTGTAGCGCAGGTCCAGCCGCAGCGTTTCGGTGGTGAACCAGGCGCCGCCGATCGGTTCGGGGAACAGGCCGGTGCCGGAATAGCGCTGGCGGTTGGCGTTGGCGTACAGCGAGCTTTCCAGCCCCAGGTCGGCCAGGCTGCGCGACAGCGAGGCGCGCGCCGTGCCGATGTGCGCCGCCGCCACCTCCAGCGATGGCCCGCCTGCCAGCGCCTGCTCGATCAGGGCGTCCAGCTGGGCGTCGTGGTAGCTGGTCCACCACCGCGCTTCCGGCCAGCCTTCGTGCGCGAGCTTGATGCCGGCCGACAGTTCGGCGCCGGCGAGGTCGCGCTGGTGCAGCGGCTGCGTGTCCGGCGCGATGGCGGCACAGCCGGCCAGGGCCAGCGCTGCCAGCAGGGCGACCGGTTTGAATCTGGTTTTCATTGATAAGTCCTTAATCGATTGCCGCGTGGGCGGTGTCCGGCGGCGCGTTGTTCGCCGGCGGCCTGACCAGCACCAGCAGCGGTATCACGCACAGCGTCAACATAAACATCAGCCAGAAATCGTCGACGTAGGCGATCATCGAGGCCTGCCGCGTGATCTCGTTGTTCAGCGCGGCCGCCGCTTGCGGCGTGGCCAGGTTGTCGAGCAGCGCCGGATTGCTGCTGGTGATGTGTTCGGTCAGCGACGCATGGGCGGTCTGCGTGTTGCGCACCAGCAGCGTTTGCACCAGCGCGATGCCGATCGAACTGCCGATGTTGCGGATCAGGCTATAGATCGCCGTGCCTTCGGCGCGCAGCTCGGGCGACAGCGTGGCGAAAGTGGCCGCGCTGAGCGGAACGAACACCAGTCCCAGGCCCAGGCCCTGGATCACGCCCGGCCAGACGATGTCGCTCTGCGACAGCACCAGCGTGTAGCGCGACATCTGCCACAGCGAGAAGGCGGTGATCAGGAAGCCGCCGCCCAGCAGCAAGCGCAGATCGACCTTGCCGACCAGCCGGCCGACGAACATCATGGCAAGCATGGTGCCGATGCCGCTGGGCGCGGTCACCAGGCCGGCGATCTTGGCCGGATAGCCCATCAGGCCTTGCAGCATGGTCGGCGTCAGCGCGCGCGTGGCGAACAGCACCACGCCGACCACGAAGATGAACAACAGGCCGCTGACGTAGTTGGCGTTGCGCAGCAGCCGGTAATCGAAGAAGGACTTGCCGGCCGGCCGCGTGGCGGTGTGGGCGATGAAGTAGGCAAAGCTCAGCGCCAGGATGACGGCCTCCACCCACGTCTCGGTGGAATTGAACCAGTCGTTCTGCTCGCCGCGGTCGAGCAGCATCTGCAGCGCGCCGATGGCCAGGCTGAGCGTGGCGAAGCCGAAGGCGTCGAACTGCATCTTGCGCGGCGCATCGGCTTGTTTGATGTAGCGCCAGATGCCGTAGAAAGCGATGGCGCCGATCGGTACGTTGATGAAGAACACCCAGCGCCAGTTGTAGCTGTCGGTCAGCCAGCCGCCCAGCGTGGGCCCGAGGATCGGCCCGATCATCACGCCCATGCCCCACACCGCCATGGCCGAGCCGTGTTTCTCGCGCGGGTTGATGTCAAGCAGCGTGGCCTGCGACAGCGGCACCAGCGCCGCGCCGAACAGGCCTTGCAGCAGGCGGGCGACGACGATCTCGGTCAGCGATCCGGCCAGGCCGCACAGCACCGAGGCGATGGTGAAGCCGGCCACCGAGGTGAGGAAAATATTTTTCTGGCCGAAGCGGTCGCACAGCCAGCCGGTCAGCGGCGTGGCGATGGCGGCGGCAACGATGAAGGAGGTCAGCACCCACGTGATCTGGTCCTGCGAGGCCGACAGGCTGCCCTGCATATGCGGCAGCGCGACGTTGGCGATGGTGCCGTCGAGCGCCTGGATCACCGTGGCCAGCATGATCGACACGGTGATCATGCGGCGGTTCAGGCCGTCGTCCGCGGCGGCGGGGACGGTGGCGCTCATGGCAGCGACTCGATGTGGGCCTGGATCGCTTCGAGGAAGGTGGTCACCGTGTCGAGCGTGCCAGGATCGACATTGCCGAGCAGTTCGCGGCGGAAGGCGTCGGCTTCCTTCCATACCGATTGGTAGACTTCCTGTCCGGCCGGCGTCAGGCTCAGCAGCTTGACGCGGCGGTCGGTCGCGGAAGGCGTGCGCAGCATGTAGCCGGCTTTGACCAGCCGGTCGATGGTGGCCACCATGGTCGGGTCTTCAACGCCGGCGCGCGCCGCCAGCCGCGTCTGCGACGGCGGCTCGGTTTCCTTGGCGGTCAGGGCGATGGCCATCCAGCTGGCCTGGCTCAGGCCCAGGTGCTTGAGGCGGCGGTCGATCGCCAGCCGCCAGGCGCGCGCCGAGCCATGCAGGGCGGCCGAGAATCGTTCTTCTATAGAAGGCATATAATTTTATAGCTAATGATTAGGTATCGAACGATTAGTTTAGCACGAGTAAGATATGTTCGTCACCGCACAGAAAAATCCCGGAGCATTTATTATGCTAAGTGGTGAGCAAGTTCGCTCGTGTAAAGAATCGAGACTCATCATGAAAGCCACGTTACTCGCCGCCAGCCTGCTGGCGCTGTCCGCCTCTGCCTTTGCAGCCAACACCGCGGTGTCCATCAGTGTCGGCCAGCCCGGTTTTTACGGCCGCATCGACATCGGCGACTATCCGCCGCCGCAGGTCATCTACCGCCAGCCGGTGCTGATCGAGCGCCCGGTGCATTACGTCGAGGCCGCGCCGATTTATCTGCGCGTGCCGCCAGGCCATGCGAAGAACTGGCGCAAGCATTGCCGCGCTTACCACGCATGCAATCAGAGGGTGTATTTCGTGCAGGACGGCTGGTATAACAAGCAGTACGTGCCGCGCTACCGTGAGCGACATGGCCATGGCGGACCGCGCCATGAGCAGCACCATAATGACCATCGCGACCACCGTCCCGACCACCGTCCCGACCATGGCAAGGGCCATGGCCGCGGACCGGAGCATGGCCGCGGCCCCGATCACGGCCGGGGCCCGGACCACGGCCGCGGACACGATCGCCACGACCGATAACCGGCGGCATGTGCCGCCACAGGAGAATAGTTTTGCAAAGTAAATTCGTCATTGTTGGCGGCGGCGCAGGCGGGCTGGAGCTCGCCTGCAAGCTGGGCCGCAAGCTCGGCCCGCAGGCAGTCATGCTGGTGGACAGCCGCCTGTTCCACATCTGGAAGCCGTCGCTGCACGAGGTTGCGGCCGGCACGCTGGATGTGCACCAGGAAGGCTTGTCGTACCAGATGCTGGCGCATGACAACCATTTCACCTTCGTCTACGGCCCGATGCTGGCGCTGGATGCCGGCCAGCGCGTGCTGACCGTCGGCGCCATCGCGAGCGGCGAGGGGCACAAGGAGGAAATCCTGCCGCAGCGCCAGATCCATTTTGAGAAACTGGTCATGGCGGTCGGCAGCACCTCCAATTATTTCGGCGTGCCCGGCGCGGCCGAGCACACCATTTCGCTGAACGCCACCGAGGACGCGGAGCGCTTCCGCCTGACGCTGCTCAAGCTGCTGACCTTGGCCGAGCTGAAGAAAAGCGTGCAGCCGGAGGCTGGCGTGGATGTGGTCATCATCGGCGGCGGCGCCACCGGCGTCGAGCTGGCGGCCGAATTGCGCGAGGCCAGCGATGTGTACGCCACCTATGGCTTCCGCCAGTTACAGGCCGAGCGCGACGTGCGCATCACCTTGCTCGAGGGGGCGCCGCGCATCCTGGCGCCACTGCCTGAGAAAGTGTCGAGCGCCGCACTGGAACTGCTGCGCGAGCGCGCCGTGACGGTGGTGACCGGCACGCGCGTGACCGCCATCGACGGCGCCAGCGTCACCGCCGGCGACACCGTCTATCCGGCGCAGATCGTGGTGTGGGCAGCCGGCATCAAGGCGCCGGACTTCCTCAGGACGCTGGGCCTGCCGACCACCAGGTCGGGCCAGCTCGATGTCGACGGCACGCTGGCGGTCAAGGGCTTCGATTATATCTACGCGCTGGGCGACTGCGCCGCCTGCGAGGGGCCGGACGGCAAGCTGGTGCCGCCGCGCGCGCAAGCGGCGCACCAGATGGCCGACTACCTGGTCGAGACTTTCCTGCGCCAGCACAAGGGCCAGCCGCCGCAGGGCAAGCCGTATGTGTACCGCGATTACGGTTCGCTGGTGTCGTTCGGCCAGACCACCTCGGTCGGCAGCCTGATGGGCTCGTTGAAGGGCCTGAGCTGGTTTGTCGACGGCTTCGTCGCGCGCATGATGTATGTCAGCCTGCACCTGATGCACCACAAGGCCGTGCTGGGCACGGTGCGCACCGGCGTGCTGGCGGTGGCGCGCTTCCTGATCAAGCGCACCACGCCGCTGGTCAAACTACACTAGCGTCCTTGGGCGGCTTCGGCAGGATCATCGTCAGCGTGACGCCGCGCTCGGCGCCTGCCGACAAGGTCAGCGTGCCGCCGAGATAGGCGGCGCGCTCGCGCGCCATGCGCAGGCCAAACTTGCCGACCGGCTGGCCGGCCGCCACCGGGCCGCTGAGGCCGACGCCGTTGTCCTTCACCGTCAACATCGTTTCATCCTCGTTGTCGTCGACGATGACGTCGATCTCGCTGGCCTGCGCGTGCTGCGCGATGTTGCGCAGCGCCTCTTCCAGCGTGTGCAGCAGCACGATGCCGTGGCTGCGCGGGCAGTCCAGTTCTTCTTCCGGCAGGCTGCAGCGGGCGGTGATGCCGCGCTGTTCGCCGAACTGCGTCACCAGCTCGTCGAGCGCGACGCGCACGCCGAGGAATTCCAGTTTGTCGTTCCACAGCTTGAGCTGCATCTGGCGGTTGGTTTCGACGATCTGGCCCAGCAGCTTTTTCATGTGGCCGGCGCGGTCCTGCAAGGCCTGGTCGGGCGGCAGTTTCTGCATCAGCAGGCCCAGGTGCATGGTCAGCGCGGTCAGCGATGAGCCGAGGCTGTCGTGCAGCTGGCGCGACAGCGAGCGGCGCTCGTTGTCCCAACAGGTGTGGACGTGGCCGAGCAGTTCGCTCAGGTCGGCGCTACGCAGGGCGTCCTGCTGCGGAGTGTGTGGTTCTTGCGATGCCGGTACGGACATGGATTTTCTCTTATTAATCGGACGGACGACGACCGGACGAACAACGGTCTGACCCGATCATACCCGAGCTTTGCCGCGGCTGGCGCACTACTGCTTCACCGGCACCCTGGCGCAGGTGTCGATCGCCGCCATCAGCTGATCGATATCGACCGGCTTGACCAGGTGGCGGTCGAAGCCGGCCTCCATCACGCGCCGCAGGTCCTCGGCCAGGCCGTAGCCGGTGAGGGCGATCAGCCTGATGTCGCGCGTGGCCGGGTCGGCGCGCAGGCGGCGCGCCACCTCGTAGCCGTCGATGCCGGGCAGGCCGATGTCGACCAGCGCCAGGTCGGGCTGGTAATCCTGCGCCGCGCTCAGGCCGAGCAGGCCGTCGGCGGCGGCGGTGACGTCGTAGCCGTAGCCGCCCAACATCATGGTCATCATCTCGCGGCCGTCGTCGTTGTCCTCGATCAGCAGCACGCGCGGCTTGCCGTGCTCGGCGATGGGGGCCGGCGCCGGCGCCGCCGCCACCGGATGCTCGATGCGCGGCAGGCGCAGCGTGAAGGTGCTGCCGCGATCGGGGCCGGCGCTTTCGGCGGCGACGCTGCCGCCATGCAGCTCGGCCAGCCGGCGCACCAGCGACAGGCCGATGCCGAGTCCGCCCTGCGAGCGGTCCAGCGTGCTGCTGCCCTGCACGAACACGTCGAACACATGCGGCAGCAGCTCGGCCGGAATGCCGACGCCGTTGTCGCGCACGCTCAGCACCACGTCATCGTTCTCGGTCCAGGTGCGCACTTCGACGCGGCCGCCGGTGGGCGTGTACTTGAGGGCGTTGTCGAGGAGGTTGCTGCTGATTTGTTCGAGCCGCGTGCTGTCGCCGTCGATCCAGCCGGCGTCGAGGTCGAGCACCAGGTCGTAATCGGCGCTGCGGCCGGTGGCGCGGTAGGTTTCCAGCGTCTGGCCGACCAGCGCGGCCAGGTCGAGCGGCGCGCGGTTGAGCAGGATCTTGCCGGACATGGCGCGCGACAGGTCGAGCAGGTCGTCGACGATGCGGCCCAGGTGCTGGCTCTGGCGCTGGATGATTTTCTTGGCGCGCTGCACGCCGTCGGCCGACACGCCGGGCAGGCCGATCAGCGAGGCGGCGCTGCTGATCGCGCTGAGCGGATTGCGCAGTTCGTGGCCCAGCATGGCCAGGAACTCGTCCTTGGCGTGGTTTTGCCGCTCCATCGACTTGCGCTCCTCGATCTCGCGGGTCAGGCGCTGGTTGGTGGCGGTCAGTTCGGTGGTGCGCTGGCTCAGCTGGCGCGCCTGTTTTTTCAGTTCCTCGTTCTTCATCGCCAGCGCCACGAACACCGAGATCTTGGCGTACAGCACCTGCGGGATCACCGGCGTGAACAGGAAGTCGACGGCGCCGTGCTGGTAGGCCTTCAGCCGGTCCAGTTCGTCCGCGAGAAAGGCGGTGACGAAGATGATGGGGATGTCGGCCGAGCGCGCGCGGGCGTGGATGGCCTCGGCGGTTTCAAAGCCGTCCATGCCGGGCATGTTGACGTCCAGCAGGATCACCGCCAGGTCGTGCATCAGCACCTGGCGCAGCGCGTCCTGGCCCGAGCGCGCCGCCAGCACTTCATAGGACGCCTGCTCGGCCCATTGGGCGAGCAGACTGGTCAGCGCGAACAGGCTGTTGGCGTCGTCATTGACGACCAGGATCTTGGGTTTGTCTGGTGTGGGCACGGGAGGTCCGCCGTAGAAGCTTCAATCGATCATAGCAAGGGGCAATATGAATGTCAAAAAGTCACATTCAACCGGGCGCGGCGGCAGCGGCGCGGGGCCTGCGTTCGCTTTCGCACAGACCGCCGGCAGCGCAGCTGGCACAGTCAAAGCGGACGATCAACTGAAAGGATGTCATCATGAATATCGATACTGTCGTGGACAAAGAATATGTGGGCCACAGCTTCCGCGCGCTGGCCGAGGCGCCGACCAGCGCCTTGCGCGGCCTCAGCGCCAAGGACGCCAAGGCGCTGGCGCAGGCCTTCAATGTGCACACCGTGCGCGACCTGGCCAACCTGGCGTTCGTCAAATGGGCGGTAGCGATCAGCACGCTGGCGGAGCTGGAGCAGGAAACGCCGCAGGAGCAGGCCAAGGAAACGCTGCTCGACAATGCGGTCGAGATGACCTTCCCGGCCAGCGACCCGGTCTCGGTGGATGCCGGTATTACCCGCATTGAAGTGCCTCCGGAGGTTGTGAATGCGCACGACGATCACCAGCACGCCGCCAAGGTTGACGAGTGCACCCAGCGCGGCCTGAAGGAAGAAGCGGCCGCGCACTAAGCGCTGTCGCCGCAGCCGCGCGCGGGCCTGTGGGCCCGCTTTTTTATCAGGCCAGCGTGGCCGACATGGTGTGTGGCTGGGCGGGTTTGTTGCGCATCGCCTGCGCGGTGCAGCAGCGGTTTTTGCCGGAGCGCTTGGCTTCGTACAGCGCGCCGTCGGCGGCCGCGATCAGCGCTGCCACCTCGGTGGCGTCGTCGGGGAAGATGCCGACGCCGATGCTGGTCGACAGCTTCAGCGTCAGGCCGTTGACCTGGTAGGCTTGCGAGACGGCGTCGATCAGCTTGTTGGCAGGTTCCTGGGTGTCGGCCACGGTGGCGATATCGCCCATGACGATGACGAATTCGTCGCCGCCGACGCGCGCCACCGTGTCCTCCTTGCGCGAACAGCCGACCAGCCGCTGCGCCACCTGCTTGAGGATTTCGTCGCCGTAGGCGTGGCCGTGGGTGTCGTTGATGGCCTTGAAGCCGTCGAGGTCGAGATACATGATGGCCGCCTTGTTCTGCTGGCGCATCGCGTGTTGCAGCACGGTGGCGATGCGGTCTTCCAGCAGCCGGCGGTTGGGCAGGCTGGTCAGCGGATCGTGCAGCGCCAGTTCCTGCTGCTGGCGGCTGTACTGCGCCAGCTCCTTGTACAGCAGGCGCACTTCCAGCATGTTGTGGATGCGCTTGTGCACTTCCAGCAGGTCGAACGGTTTGCTGATGAAGTCGCGCGCGCCGGCTTCCAGCGCGGCGATCTTGAAGCTGGGCTGCGCGGTCAGCGCCAGCACCGGCAGGTAGCCGCCCTGTTCGATCTCCTTCAGGCCTTTCATCACCTGGAAGCCGTTCAGGCCCGGCATCTGCAGGTCCAGCAGGATCAGGTCGTAGCAGTGCTGGCGGTGCAGCGGGCAAACCTGCTCGGGCAGCATGGTCGAAGAGACATCGGTATAGCCGGCCTCGCGCAAGATCTCCAACATCAGTTCGACGTTGTCGGCGCTGTCATCCACCACCAGGATCTTGGCGTTCAGGATTTCTTCTCGGCTCGGCATAATAGGTCTCGGTCTCTCAACTCTTAATGGTATTTAGATAATAGCGCATGGCGCGTTGACGCGCCGCACACAAGCATATTTAATTTCCGTGCGGAAATTATTCTACGCTAATTCCAGCAGTTTTGTAGTGTATCAAGAGTTTTTTAGATTGCTTGTAGGACATTGCCGCGTCGTGAAGTAGGAGTTGGAAAGTTTCCACATGGAAAGTTAATAAGCATCGTGATGATTCTGACAGCGTTTTCAAGCGTGCCGCTGGGCGGCGCCCATGGCCGCCACTTTGGCGATCAGCTCGGTGGCTTCGACCGGCTTGGCGACATGCGCCAGAAAGCCGCTGGACAGCGCCTTGATGCGGTCTTCCGAACGGGCGAAGGCGGTCAGGGCGATGGCTGGCAGGTCGCCGCCGCGCGCCGGCCCGAGTGCGCGGATGCGATCCAGCAGGCCGTAGCCGTCGATCTCCGGCATGCCGAGGTCGCTGACCATCAGGTCGGGGCGCTCGTGTTGCAGTAAATGCAAGGCCTCGGCGGCGGTGGCGGCTGTCAGCACATTGGCGTTGCAGTCGGCCAGGATGCGCTTGATCAGTTCGCGCGCGTCGTCCTCGTCATCCACCACCAGCACTTGCAGGCCGCTCAGATCGTGCGCCGCAGCATGGCTGGCCGGCGGCTGCGGCGCCGGCGCCACGCCCGGCGGCAGGCTGTGCTGGCGCGGCAGGCGCAGCGTGAAGCAGGCGCCTTTGCCTTCGCCCTCGCTGGCGACGCTGATGGTGCCGCCGTGCTGTTCCACCAGGTGCTTGACGATGGCCAGCCCCAGGCCGAGGCCGCCATGCTGGCGGGTGGTGGTGGCGTCGGCCTGGCGGAAGCGCTCGAACACATGCCCCAGAAAGCCGGGCTCGATGCCGATGCCGCTGTCGCGCACGCTGATGGCGATGTCGTCGCCGTCGCGCCGCACGCTGACGGTCACCGTGCCGCCGTGCGGCGTGAACTTGAGCGCATTGCTGAGCAGGTTCCACAGGATTTGCTGCAGGCGGTTGGCGTCGCCCGCCACCATGCCGGGCGCGGCGGCGAAGTCTTTCTCGATGCGGATCTGCTTGGCCTCGGCGGCGGCGCGCACCGCTTCGACGGCGGCGGCGGCGATCGCGGCCGGCGCCAGCGGCTGCATCTCCAGCCGCACCTTGCCGGAAGTGATGCTGCTCATGTCCAGCAAGTCTTCGATCAGCTGCGATTGGGCGCGGGCGTTGCGCTCGATGGTTTGCAGGCCGCGGTGCAGGTCGGCCTCGCCGCGGCTGCCACGGCGCAGCACCTGCGCCCAGCCGAGGATGGCCGTCAGCGGCGTGCGCAGTTCGTGCGACAGCGTGGCCAGGAACTCGTCTTTCAGCTGACTGGTGCGTTCGGCTTCGGCGCGCGCCTGGCGCTCGGAATCGAGCAGCACCTTGCGTTCCTCGGCGGCACGCTGCGACGCCTCGTACAGCCGCGCGTTGTCGATGGCCACTGCGGCCTGGGCGGCAATGCCGCCGATGATGCGTTCGGTGCGTTCGCTGAACATGCCCGGCTGCGGGTGGCCAAACATCAGGCAGCCGATCACCACGCCGTTGCGCAGCGCTACCGGCACGGCCAGATAGCTGCGCACCAGCGGCGTGGCGGCGGCGCCTGGCGGGAGGGTCGCGGCGCCGGGCTGCGCCGGCGGCAGGTCGGCGCAGCGCATGGCGCCGCCGAGGCCGCCGCCGGCGGTGCCGAACAGCGCGGTCGCGCGCGGCTCGCCGAAGCGGACGAAGGCGTCGGTGGCGTCGCCGGACAGCGTGTGCAGCACGGCGGCCTCGCCGGTGTCGTCGGTGGTGTGGTAGAAGAAGGCGCCGAAGCGGGCGCCGCTGATGCTGGTGGCGGCGTCGGTCACCTCCTGCAGCAGCGGGCCGATGGTCGCGCTGCGAGGCCAGCATGATGCCGGTATGGTTGAGCAATTCCAGCACGGCGGTTTCATCGCGCAGCGCTTCCTGCACGCGCTTGACCTGGTCGACGTCGGTGCTGGTGCCGAACCAGCGCAGCACGCTGCCATCGGCGCCGTGCACCGGGTTGGCGCGCATCAGAAACCAGCGGAATTCGCCGCTGGCGCTGCGGATCGGCACTTCCAGCTCAAACGGCGTGCCGTGGTGGCGCGACTGCGCCCAGTGCGCTTCCAGCGCGTCGATGCAGTCGGGCGAATAAGCGCGCTTCCAGCCGTCGCCACTCATCTGCTCGGGCGTGCTGCCGGTGTAGTCGTACCAGCGCTGGTTGTACCAGGTCATGGCGCCGTCCTGCTCGGCGATCCAGGCTAGTTGCGGTATGGAATTAGCCAGCGCGCGCAACTCCAGCTGGCTCTGACGCAAGGCTTCCTTCGCGCGCAGCAACTCGTCTTGCGCGTCAGCCGCAAGCGGCGTGGTAGCGGTGGCATCGTTCTGAACTATCATGCAATGATTTTAGCGCCAACCACGGCGCCGGCTCCGCACGTTTGCCAGCGGAGGCAGGGCGCTGTGTTAGCCGCCGCGCACTGCGGCTGCTATTTGTTCCAGAACCGCCTGCAACTGTTCGATGTCGTAGGGTTTTTGCAACGATTGCGATGGGAATTCAAGGTGTTTGGTCAGCTCGTCGCCATAGCCGGAGGCGAACAGCAGAGCTAGTTGCGGCGCCTGGCGGCGCGCCTGCCGGGCCAGCTCGACGCCAGAAATGCCGGGCAGGCTGACGTCGGTGAACAACACATCGAACTGCTGCTGCGCCAGCAGCGGCAGCGCTTCCTCGCCGCTGGCGACCGATTCCACCGCATGGCCCAGCGCGCGCAGCGTTTCGCACACCAGGTAGCGGGCGTCGGCATTGTCTTCCACCACCAGCAGCCGCAGCGGCGCGCTGCTGTCGTCCAGCGCGGCAGGGCGGGCGGTGGCCAGCGCGCACAGGATGCCGCCGACGCCCCCATGGTGGTCGGGCACCGGCGTGTAGTACAAGTCCAGGCATTGCTGCTCGATATGGCCGTCGCGCCACAGCGGCAGGCTGACGCCGCGGTAGCTGACGCTGCGGCCCTCGCGCGCCGGCGCCAGCGCGGCGCTGTTCCAGGCGAAGGCGGCCGGCTGCATGGCCGGCACGTTGCCGCCCGGCGCGCGCAGGCTGGGCAGGCCGGCCAGATCGGCGTAGGCTTGGTTGTACACCATGATTTGCTCGGGGCCCCACATCAGCAGCATGGCCTGGGGCGAGTTGAGCAGGATATCGACGGTCAGGCGCAGGCTGGCGGGCCAGCCTGCGCTGTCGCCCAGCGCGGTGGCGGGCCAATCGGGAACGGGCGGGGTGACGGCGGCGGGTGCATTCATTCGTTGCGCGTGATCTCTATTTTAACTGTCTTATGAAAAGGCAAAGCTGAGTGCATCCTACACGGTAAAAAAAGCCCGCTACAGGAGCGGGCTAAATCTATTTCCTTGGAGGAGAATAGAGGAGACAACTGAATGATGCTGCAATGCGCAAACGAATGCAAATTCAGATTTGTAATGTGCGCGATCACTGGCATGAATGAAGCGAGGAAAAGATGGCAAATAGAATCAAACATCGCAAGGTGAATATTATTGTTTTGGAGCAGGGCGAGGATATTGCAGCGCATTGCGGCGAGGGCGACATCGCCATCCTGTCCAATGACGCAGGCTGGTGGATCAAGTTTGTCGGCGCCGGCGGCCATGTGGACTGTTACGGCGAACCCTATCCTTCATATAACGAAGCGTTGTGGTCGGCCAAGGCGGCGGCCGAGTTTGGGACGTGACGAGAGAGTGCTGGACAAGCCAGGGGAGTATCCCTATAATGCTGCTTCTTTCGAACGGCACGCTGTTTGAAAGGCAGGCGGTAAAGCAGTTTGCAGAGTAATTGATTCGGTATTTCGTGTGCCGGACCGATTAAAAGATAGAAAATATCAAGCTTTGCAAAATGAAATTGATGCTTTATAATGCTTGCACGTTGCGGCTGTAGCTCAGCTGGATAGAGTACTTGGCTACGAACCAAGGGGTCGTGGGTTCGATTCCTGCCAGCCGCACCAGAATTAGTTGTGCCAGCACCGCAAGGTGCTGGTGCTAAAAAGTAACTGATGTTATGATGTTGTTTTTTGCGGCTGTAGCTCAGCTGGATAGAGTACTTGGCTACGAACCAAGGGGTCGTGGGTTCGATTCCTGCCAGCCGCACCAGTTTCATTGCGTCAGGCGCCGGGAGGCGCTTGGGCAAAAGCAGTAAAGTTTAGTTGTATCAGCGTTTTGCGCGGCTGTAGCTCAGCTGGATAGAGTACTTGGCTACGAACCAAGGGGTCGTGGGTTCGATTCCTGCCAGCCGCACCATCTGTAGGTAGAAGGGCCTGAAGAGAAATCTTCAGGCCCTTTTGCTTTTTGCCTTGCGTTTCCTCATGCCGGGCCTCAGCCACGCACGCTAGGCTGATTGCCTTGACCCGGAGGCTATCATGGCGAATGATAAGAGCATGGAACTGCGTGTGGCGTTGCTGGAGCACGAGATGGAAACTGTTGTCGATATCGTAGGGGAAATCCGCGCGAATTACGTGACCAGGGATTATCTTGAGGAGCGCTTGTCCCATTTCGCCACCAGAGAAGACCTTGAGCGCGTCAATCAGGGCTTGCGCAACTGGGTGCTCACGGTCGTGCTTTCATGCACGGCGCTGCAATTCGCGGTCCAGTATGCGATGTTTCAGTTATACGTGCGCTGAGGAGCGTGGATGCCGGGCGTCGACGATGTGGCGCGCTATGGCTCTTTGACAAACGCCATCATTTGCGCGTGGATGAGGTCAATATCGTGTAAGCTGCGCACCTCATCAACACGAAAGAATTCCATGAAACAACTGCTTTCCACTTGCGCCATTGGCCTGACGCTGGCGCTGTCCATCGCCGGCTGCGAACGCGCCAAGACGCCTGAAGCGGCGCCCGCCGCAGCGCCGGCCGCCAGCGCCGCCGCCGTCACTTCGCTGCAAAAAATCGATAGCGTGGTCGGCGCCGGCAAGGAAGCCACCGCCGGCGTCACTGCCGTGGTCAACTACACCGGCTGGCTGTACGTGCCGGATGCGCCGCAGCAGCACGGCGCGCAGTTCGATTCGTCGATCGGCCGCGAGCCGTTCAGCTTCCGCCTCGGCGCCGGCCAGGTCATCCCAGGCTGGGACGAAGGCGTACAGGGCATGAAAGTGGGCGGCAAGCGCACGCTGATCGTGCCGCCCAACATGGGCTACGGCGCGAACGGCGCCGGTCCGATTCCGCCCAACGCCACGCTGATCTTCGACGTCGAACTGCTGGACGTTAAATAATTCAGCTCACCACGTTGCGTGGCGCGCCCGCCGCCCACGCTTCGATATTGTCGATCAGCTGGTCGGCCAGCGTCTGCATCGCCTGCGCGCTGGCCCACGCCGAGTGCGGCGTCAGGATGAAGTTCGGCAGGCGCAGCTTGAGCAGCACGTTGTCCGCCGGCGGCGGCTCCGTCACCAGCACATCGAAGCCGGCGCCGGCGATCAGGCCGCTGCGCAGCGCGTCGGCCAGCGCCACCTCGTCGACCAGGCCGCCGCGCGCGGTGTTGATCAGCAGCGCGTTGCGCTTCATGCGGATCAGCTCCTTCGCGCTGATCATGTCGCGGGTCTGATCGGTCAGCGGCAGGTGCAGGCTGATTACGTCCGACGTCTCCAGCACCTCGTCGAAGCTGGCCTCGCGCACGCCGTCGGCAGCCGCGTCCGGCAGCGCAGAGCGGTTGTGCACGATCACCTCCATGCCGAACGCGCGGGCGATCTGAGCGGTCGCCTTGCCCAGCGCGCCGTAGCCGAACAGCCCGAGGCGGCTGCCGGCCAGGTCCGAAACCGGATGGCCGAACAGGCAGAAGCGCTCCGACTTTTCCCACAGGCCCGCCTCGATATCCGCGCGGTAGGCGATCAACTGCCGGCGCAGCGCCAGGATCAATGCGAAAGTGTGCTCCGGCAGCGTGTGCACCGCATAATTGCGGATGTTGGTGACCACAATGCCGCGCTGCGCGGCCGCCGCCAGGTCGATGATGTTGGTGCCGGTGGCCGCCACCGCGATCAGCCGCAGGTCCGGCAGCTGCGCCAGGTCGTCGACCGACAGCGGCACCTTGTTGCTGATGGCGATGGTCGCGCGCGCGTCGCGCAAGCGCTGCACGGCTTCGCCGGCGCGCGTGGCCTCGTATTCGGTCCACGCGTGCGCGAACGACGGCTTGCGGACATTGGCGATCACGCTGTCGCGGTCAAGGAAAACGATGCGGTGTGCTGCGGTCATATGGCAACCTCAAAGAAGGGGCACGCGGCGCCGCTTTCGGCAGGCGCATGCCCGGATGGTTGGAAAACAGTTCGGCGACCCATTCGACAAACACGCGCACCTTGGCCGACAGGTGGCGGTTCTGCGGGTACACCACATGGACCGGCAACGGATCGCTGGTCCAATCGTCCAGGATGGACTCAAACAGGCCGTCGGCGATCATCGGCTCCATCATGAAGTTCACCACCTGCACGATGCCGAGTCCGGCCACGCCGGCCTGCAGATAGGCGTTGCTGTCGTTGAGCGCGATGTGGCCCGGCAGAACCACCTGCACCCGTTCGCCGTCGCGGGTAAAGTCCCAGTCGAAGATTTTACCGGTGCGCGACGAAAAATAGTTCACGCAGCGGTGCTTCAGCAGCTCGTTGGGATGGCTTGGGCGGCCGTAGCGGGCCAGGTAGGCCGGCGCGGCGCCGGTGACGAAGTGCAGGATGCCGACGCGGCGCGCGATCAGGCTGGAATCGCCGAGCGCGCCGCCGCGGATGGCGCAGTCCACGCCTTCCTCGACCAGGTCGACCGGGCGGTCGCTGCAGCCGAGTTCCAGCTGGATGTCCGGATACAGCTCGAAAAACCGCGGCAGCGCGGGCACGATGATCTCGCTGGCGAGGCCGGTCGGGGCGTCCACGCGCAGCCGCCCGGACGGGCTGAGCCGCGTGCGCGACAGCGATTCCTCGGCCTCGCGGACGTCCGACAGGATGCGCAGGCAGCGCTCATAGTAGGCCGCGCCGTCGGCCGTGACGCTGACGTGACGGGTGGTCCGGTGCAGCAGCTTGACCGCCAGCGAGGTTTCCAGCGACTGGATCAGCGTGGAGACGGTGGCTTTAGGCAGTTTCATGTTTTCGGCGGCGCGGGTGAAGCCACCGGCGTCCACCACCTGTACAAATACTTCCATCGCTTGAAGTTTATTCATCTTTGGTCCCATTGTTCAAGATTCTGAACAATCAATTCGACTTTGCCTTATTTATCAGATTGTAGATCAAGTTTAAGATTGCTGTACTGCACAAAGTAAATGAAGAAGAAAGGAGGACTTATCATGAAATATCGGGATGCAATTTTCGCAACGATGGCACTGGCGCTGACGTCGGTCGCACTGGCAGGCGTGGTCTATACGGATGCCTATGCGCATGCGGCCAAGGCGGAAATCAGCGGCGTGCGCGCGCTGACGCTGGTCGCGAGCGGCGATACCGTCTGCGATCCTGCTAACATGTTGTCCTCCAACGAATCGGGAACGGTGCAACAATGAACAATCCAGTAGAGGCCCTGCCAGTTTTATCGGACCAGCTTAAAATCCGCACCCTGGAAGTCAAGGGCGCCGAGGGTCCGTTGACGGCGCGCCTCTATACCAGCGGCGATGCCGGCGCCAAGCGCGACATGCTGCTGGTCTTCTTCCACGCCGGCGGCTTTGTCGGCGGAGACCTGGAAGATGCGGACCTGTTCCTGCGTCACCTGGCGGACGACAGCCGGCACGTCGCGGTGCTGGCCTCGGCGTACACGCTGGCGACCGAAAAGCCGTTCCCGGCAGCGGTGGAAGATGCACACGCGGTACTGGTGTGGGCCAAGAAGAACAAGGCCAAGCTGGGCTGGACCGGCAAACAGCTGCTGGTGGCCGGCATCGAGGCAGGCGCCAACCTGGCCGCCGTCTGCGCGCTGATGTCGCGCGATCGCGGCGGTCCGGGCCTGGCCGGCCAGATCCTGGTCATGCCGATGCTGGACCCGGGGCTGAGCACCTGCTCGATGCGCGAGATCCAGGCCGAGCCCGAGCTGCTGGAAGTGGCCGACCAATGCGCCCAGGCGTATCGCGGCTACCTGCCGAACGCCGCCGACCGTGCCCATCCGTATGCATCGCCGCTGCAGTCGAGCCGTCTGAAAAACCTGCCGCCCGCCTTGATCCTGTCGACCGAAGACGATCCGCTGCGCGACGAAGCGGAACAATACGGCGCCAAGTTGCAGTCTTGCGGCGTTACCACCACTGTCCGGCGCATGCAGCCGGCGCCCCTGAACGACGTGGGAGCACGCAACGAATGCGCTTGCCGATGTCAAGCGCTGGGAGAAATCGCCAGCTTCATCGCTGGACTGGAACGGTCCGAGACGCCGCCAGCCGCATAGGATTTCCCCGATCCCCTAGCAGTTTAAGCAGTAACAGTCACGTCCCCACTGGCTTGCCGGCGGGGCGCTAGTACCGTGTTTTCTCGATTTTTCGCTGAGACCGCCCGGTGCCGCCTTTTCTATTAATTATTTTCATACAAAAAGGATTTAAAATGAAAACCATTAAATCAATGACTGCTGTAGCGCGGCCGCTGGCCGCCGCCATGGCACTGGCGGGCCTGGCCGCAATCTCCCTTTCCGGCTGCGGCGATGCGAATAGCAAAGCCGCCGAGGCGCCTGCCGCCGCCGGCGGTCCGCCGGTGTCGGCGGCGGCGGTGGTCGAGAAAACCCTGGTCGAGACGCAGGAGTTTTCGGGCCGCCTGGAAGCCATCGACCAGGTGCAGATCCGTCCGCGCGTCAGCGGCTACATCACCGCCATCAACTTCAAGCCGGGTTCGCAGGTGAAGAAGGGCGACGTGCTGTTCGTGATCGACCAGCGCCCGTTCCAGGCCGAAGCCAGCCGCGCTGAAGCGGCCGCCCACTCGGCGCGCGCCAAGGCCGACCTGGCAAAAGTGGAACTGGTGCGCGCCGAGAAGCTGCTGGCCGACAAAGCCATCGCCCAGCGCGAATACGACGCCTCGGCATCGAGCTACAAGCAGCTGGACGCCGACGCCCGCGCCTCGCAGGCGCAGTACGAAACCGCAAAGCTCAACCTCAACTACACACAGGTGACTTCGCCGATCAACGGCCGCGTATCGAAAGCGGAAATCACGCTGGGCAACCTGGTCGACCAGAGCGCCGTGCTGACCTCGGTGGTATCGCTGGACAAGATCTACGCCTCGTTCGACGGTGACGAAGACACCTACCTGCGCGTCGGCGCCGCCGCCCACCAGGGCAAGCCGGCCACCGTGAAGATCGGCCTGGCCAACGAAACCGGCTTCCCGCACGAGGGCAAGCTGGAATTCGTCGACAACCAGCTCGACCCGCGCAGCGGCTCGGTGCGCATGCGCGCCATCCTGCCGAACACCGACGGCGCGCTGGTGCCGGGCCTGTTCGCGCGCGTGCAACTGGAAGGCAGCACCGGCGCCAAGCCGACGCTGCTGATCAACGAGCGCGCCGTCAGCACCGACCAGAACCGCAAATTCGTGTTCGTGGTCGGCAAGGACAACAAGGCCGAGTACCGCCCGGTCACGCTGGGCCAGCAAGTCGACGGCCTGCGCATCGTGCGCGACGGCCTGAAACCGGGCGAGAAGATCGTCGTCAACGGCCTGCAGCGCGTCAAGCCGGGCGCGCCGATCACGCCGAACATCATCGCCATGGACGCCGATCCGCTGGCCGCCGAACTGGCCGCCAAAAAAGATCAGAAAGTCGCCGCTGCAAACAACGGCACCAGCAAGGAATAATTAAAAATGAATATCTCTCGATTTTTCGTCGACAAGCCGATTTTCGCGGCGGTGCTGTCGATCGTTATTTTTGTCGCCGGCTTGATATCGATCTTCAAGCTGCCGATCTCCGAGTACCCGGACGTGGTGCCGCCATCGGTGGTGGTGCGCGCGCAGTATCCGGGCGCCAATCCGAAGATCATCGCTGAAACCGTGGCCGCGCCGCTGGAGGAGCAGATCAACGGCGTCGAGAACATGCTCTACATGTCCTCGCAAAACACCTCGGACGGCGCGCTGGCGCTGACCGTCACCTTCAAGATCGGCACCAACGTCGAGCAGGCCGAAACGCAGGTGCAGAACCGCGTTCAGCGCGCGCTGCCACGCCTGCCGGAAGAGGTGCGCCAGATCGGCGTGACGACCGTGAAGTCGTCGCCCAACCTGACCATGGTGGTCCACCTGAATTCGCCGAACGGCCGTTACGACGACCTGTATCTGCGCAATTACGCGGTGCTGAACATCAAGGACCAACTGGCGCGCCTGCCCGGCATGGGCGAGGTGCAGCTGTTCGGTTCCGGCGACTACGCCATGCGTGTCTGGCTCGATCCGCAGAAGGTGGCGCAGCGAGGCCTGACCGCCGGCGACGTCGTCGACGCGATCCGCGAACAGAACGTGCAGGTGGCGGCCGGCGTGATAGGCCAGGGCCCGGCCAAGAATGCCGACTTCCAGCTGACCGTGAATACGCAAGGCCGCCTGCAGTCGGAAGAGGAATTCGGCAACATCATCCTGAAGACCAACGCCGACGGTGCGGTCACGCTGCTGAAGGACGTGGCGCGCATGGAGATGGGCGGCAATTCCTACGCGCTGCGTTCGCTGCTGAACAACAAGTCGGCAGTCGCGATTCCGATTTTCGAAGCGCCTAACGCCAACGCGCTGCAACTGTCGTCCGACGTGCGCGCCACCATGGCCCGCCTGTCGAAAGATTTCCCGGAAGGCGTCGAATACAGTGTTGTATACGACCCGACCCAATTCGTGCGGGAGTCGATTAACGCCGTGATCCACACCCTGGTTGAGGCTATCATCCTGGTGGCGCTGGTGGTAATCATCTTCCTGCAAACCTGGCGCGCATCGGTGATCCCGCTGCTGGCCGTGCCTGTCTCGGTGGTGGGTACCTTCGCCGTGATGCTGGCCTTCGGCTTCTCGATCAACACGCTGTCGCTGTTCGGCCTGGTGCTGGCCATCGGTATCGTGGTCGATGACGCGATCGTGGTGGTGGAGAACGTCGAGCGGAATATTCACGACGGCCTCAATCCGCGTGACGCGACCATCCAGGCGATGAAAGAGGTGAGTGGTCCTATCATCGCAATCGCGCTGGTGCTGTGCGCCGTGTTCGTGCCGATCGCCTTCGTCTCGGGCCTGTCCGGCCAGTTCTACAAGCAGTTCGCGCTGACCATCGCCATTTCGACCGTGATCTCGGCATTCAGCTCGCTGACGCTGGCCCCGGCGCTGTCGGCAGCCCTGCTGAAACCGCACGATGCGCCGAAAGACGCGCTGACCCGCGGCATGGACAAGGTGTTTGGCCGTTTCTTCGCCTGGTTCAACCGCTTCTTCAACCGCGCGTCGCACAGCTATGAAACCGGCGTCACCACGGTACTGAAGCGCAAAGGCGCATCGCTGGTGGTGTACGCGATCCTGGGCGTGGCCGCCGCCTTCATGTTCAAGGTGGTGCCGCCGGGCTTCGTGCCGGCGCAGGACAAGCAGTACCTGATCGGCTTCGCCCAGCTGCCGGACGCCGCCTCGCTGGACCGTACCGACGCCGTGATCCGCAAAATGTCGGACATCGCCAAGGACATCCCGGGCGTGGACAACTCGATCTCGTTCCCTGGCCTGTCGATCAACGGCTTCACCAACGCTCCGAATGCCGGTATCGTGTTCGTCGGCCTGGCGCCGTTCGACAAGCGCAACACCAAGGAAACCTCGGCCGAGGCGATTGCCGCCGAAATCAACAAGCGCATGGGCGCCATCGAAGGTGCGTTCGTGATGGTGCTGCCGCCGCCGCCAGTCAATGGCCTGGGCACCACCGGCGGCTTCAAGCTGATGATCGAAGACCGCGACAACCGTGGCTACGATGAGCTGTACAAGGCCGTGCAAGCGGTGCAGATGAAGGCCTGGCAGAATCCGAAGCTGGCCGGCGTGTTCTCCAGCTACCAGATCAACGTGCCGCAGCTGTACGCGGACATCGATCGCCAGAAGGCCAAGCAGCTGGGCGTGCCGCTGAATACGATCTACCAGACCTTGCAGATCAATCTGGGTTCGCTGTATGTGAACGACTTCAATCAGTTCGGCCGCACCTACCAGGTGCGCGTGCAGGCTGACCAGCAGTTCCGTTCGCACGCAGAAGACATCGCCCAGTTGAAGGTCCGCAACGACAAGGGCGAAATGATTCCGCTGTCGTCGCTGATGCGCGTGAAGGATAGCTATGGCCCGGACCGCGTGCAGCGCTACAACGCCTACGTGGCCGCCGAGATCAACGGCGCGCCGGCTCCGGGCGTGTCGTCGGGCGAAGCGCAGGCTGAAATGACCAAGATCGTCAACGAGGTGCTGCCGAAGGGTATCGGCTACGAATGGACGGAACTGGTGTACCAGGACATCCTGTCCGGTAACACGATGATCTACGTGTTCCCGCTGTGCGTGCTGCTGGTGTTCCTGGTGCTGGCCGCGCAGTATGAAAGCTGGACCCTGCCGCTGGCGGTGATCCTGATCGTGCCGATGTCGATCCTGTGCGCGCTGATTGGCGTGAAACTGACCCACGGCGACAACAACGTCTTCACCCAGATCGCGCTGTTCGTGCTGGTGGGGCTGGCGTCGAAGAATGCGATTCTGATCGTGGAGTTTGCGCGGGAGCTGGAACACCATGGCCGCTCGATCGTCGAAGCCGCGCTGGAAGCCTGCCGCCTGCGTCTGCGTCCGATCCTGATGACGTCGATCGCCTTCATCATGGGCGTGGTGCCGCTGGTGTTCTCGCACGGCGCCGGTTCGGAAATGCGTCATGCGATGGGTGTGGCGGTGTTTGCCGGCATGCTGGGCGTGACCTTCTTCGGCCTGTTCCTGACGCCGGTGTTCTACGTGCTGCTGCGTAGCCTGGCGGTGCGTCTGGAAAAGAATAAACCTGCCGTGGCGGCCGATGCCGCACCGGCGAAACTGGAAGGGACCCATTAACATGAACAAGCTGCATATGATCGCTAAGGGCGTAGCGCCCATCCTGGCGGCCTTGCTGATGACGGCATGCGCAGCGCCGGAGTTCAAGCAACCGGCGCTGGACGTGCCGGCCGCGTTCAAGGAATCGCAGCTGCCCGATGCGGCAGCCGTGAAAACCGCCGCCGACGGCAGCACCTGGAAACAGGCGCAGGCCGCCGAAGCGCAGCCGCGCGGCGAGTGGTGGCTGGCCTTCAAAGATCCGGCCCTGAATGAGCTGATCAACGAAGCCACCCGCGCCAACGCCAACCTGGCGGTGGCGGCGGCCCGCGTCAAGCAGGCGCGCGCGATTGCCGGCGTGGCCGAAGCGGACCGCATTCCGCAAGTCGGCCTCAATGCCGGCGCCCAGCGCGTGCGCCAGTCGCCGACCGAGGCCCGGCTGCCGGCCGGCACGCCGGTCGATCCGGCCAAGGTGTTCAACGCCAGCCTGTCGGCCAGCTACGAGGTCGACCTGTTCGGCCGCGTCTCGTCGAACGTGGCGGCGGCGCGCGGCGATGCCGCTTCGGTGGAAGCGACGTATCGCTCGGTGCTGCTATCGGTGCAGGCCGACGTGGCGCAGACCTACTTCCGCCTGCGCTCCACCGACGCAGAACTGGAGACGCTGAACCGCACGGTGCAGACCCGCGAAGAAAACGTCAAGGTCAACCAGCGCCGCTTCGACCTGGGCGACATCGGCGAGTTCGACCTGTCGCGCGCCAGGACCGAGCTGGCCACCGCGCGCGCCGAGGCGATTGGCCTGCAGCGTCAGCGCGTGACCACCGAGCATGCGCTGGCGGTCCTGCTGGGCAAGCCGGCGGCCAGCTACACGGCGGGCGACAGCCCGCTGCTGGACAGCACGCTGTTGCCGGTGATTCCCGCCGGCCTGCCATCGACGCTGCTGGAACGCCGTCCGGACATCGCCGCCGCACAGCGCGCGATGGAAGCGGCCAACGCCCGTATCGGCGTGGCCCGTTCGGCGATGTTCCCGTCGCTGATCCTGAACGCCAACGCGGGCGGCGTCTCCGGCGACACCGTGGCCGATGTGTTCAAGTGGAGCAGCCGTTCGTGGCTGCTGGGCGCGGCGTTGTCGCTGCCGGTGATCGACGGCGGCCGCAATCGCGCCAACATCACGCGCAGCGAGGCGGCGCTGGAGGAATCGGTTGGCGCCTATCGTCAGAGCGTGCTGACCGCGTTCGCCGAGGTGGAAGACAATCTGGCGGGCCTGCGCATTCTGGCTGGGCAGACGGCGCAGATCGATGATGCGGTGGTGTCGGCGCGCCGTTCGGCCGATCTGGCGCAGAAGCTGTACACGGCGGGCCGTTCCAGCTACCTGGACCTGCTGGACGCGCAGCGCAATCTGGCGGCGGTCGAGCGCACTGCGGTGCAGTTGCGCGGCAATCGCGCGGTGACGACCGTGGGCCTGATCCGCGCGCTGGGCGGCGGCTGGGATGCCGCCGGCGCGGCGCCGGTGGTGGCGCAGCAGTGATGCTGATGTAACGCAGAGAAGCGGGCCGCAAGGCCTGCTTTTTCGTCACTCCCGCCTGCGCGGGAGTGACGGAGTTATTTGGTGGTGGCGGGGGCGGTGGTAGCAGGCGCGTCTTTCTCTACCTTGGCATGTGCCTTGGCCTTGGTTTTGGTGGCCTTGGCGTGCGCGTCGGCCTTGTCGGCTTTCTCTTCAGCCTTGGCGACGGCGACGTCTTTCTTGGCGTCGGCTTCTACCTTGGCGGTCTTGGCTTCCGCCTTGATCTCAGCCTTGGTTTCCTTGGCTTCCGCCTTGGCGGCGGTCTTGGCTTCCTTGGCTTCGGCCTTGGTGGCGGCGGGAGCAGGCGTCTGTGCGAATGCAGCGGTTGCGAACAGGCCGGCGATCAGGGTAGCGATTACTTTGGTCATGATTTAATCCTTTGAAGGTTTCGGGCCCGGGACAATTCCCGCGTCTCTGAGCAAAAAACGCCAGCCCAAAACGTTGCGTTGACGGCCTTTACAATCGCTTACATGTTCGCCAGCGCACGGTTCCGGCGCGCCGGCAGGCATAGTCTGAAGGGATGAAAGACTCGCTCAAGACCTACAAGGCCAAACGCAACTTCGCCATCACGCCCGAACCTGCCGAAGGCGGCGAGCAGGGCAGGGAGGCGCTGGCGTTCGTGATTCAGAAGCACTGGGCTTCGCGCCTGCATTACGACTTCCGGCTCGAGCTGGACGGCGTTATGATGAGCTGGGCCGTGCCCAAAGGCCCCAGCTACGACACGCACGACAAGCGCATGGCGGTGCACGTCGAAGACCATCCGATTTCGTACAACGACTTTGAGGGCACGATTCCGCCGAAGCAGTACGGCGCCGGCAAGGTGATCATCTGGGACAAGGGCACCTGGCGTCCGCTCGACGATCCGCGCAAGGCGCTCAAGGCCGGCAATCTGAAATTCGAAATCTACGGCCACAAGATGCATGGCCGCTGGGTGCTGGTGCGCATGAAGGGCAAGGGCGAGAAGCAGGAGCCGTGGCTGCTCATCAAGGAGAACGACGAATACGCGCGCCCCGCCGATGCGTTCAGCGTGGTGGACGAGATGCCCGACAGCGTCAAGGCGCTGCCGATGCCGGCCGCACCTGCCTCCGCGCCGGAACTCGCGCGCGCGACGCCGACCAAGGCGCGCGGCGGCTCCGGGTCCGGCCCGGGGGCGGTGGCGCAGGCGCCGAAGGCGGCGATGCCGGAAACGCTGTCGCCGCAGCTGGCCACGCTGGTTGACGGTCCGCCGGCGTCGGCCGAGGACTGGCTGTTCGAGGTCAAGTTCGACGGCTATCGCCTGCTGGCGCGCATCGACGGCGCCGACATCCGGCTGATCACCCGCAACGGCAACGACTGGACCCACAAGCTGCAGCCGCTGCGCAAGCAGCTGGCCAGGCTGAAATTCCCGCCCGGCTGGTACGACGGCGAAATCGTCGTCCACGACGAAAACGGCCGGCCCGACTTCGGCCTGCTGCAAAACGCCTTCGATGAAGAGAACCCCGGCGACATCGTCTACTTCATCTTCGACGTCCCCTTCCAGCAAGGCCGCGACCTGCGCGAACTGCCGCTGGAACAACGCCGCGCCGTGCTGCGGGAAACCATGGCCCGGCGCGAATCGGAAAACGTCCGCTTCAGCGCCGCGCTCAGCGCGCCGCCGCAGGACATGATCGCCGCCGCCTGCCAGATGGGCCTTGAAGGCATCATCGGCAAGCGCAAGGACTCGCGCTACACCGCGCGCCGCGCCGGCACCTGGATCAAGCTCAAATGCGGCCAGCGGCAGGAATTCGTCATCGGCGGCTACACCGACCCGCAAGGCTCGCGCACCGGCTTCGGCTCGCTGCTGCTCGGCACCTACGATGCAGAAGGCCAGCTGCAATACGCCGGCAACGTCGGCAGCGGCTTCAACGCCGCTTCGCTGCATGACCTCAAGTCGAAGATGGACAAGCTTCACGCCGACAAAAGCCCGTTCGCCCCCAGCCGCGACATCGACAAGAAAGCCCACTGGCTCAAGCCCACGCTGGTGGCGGAAGTCAGCTTTGGCGAATGGACCCATTCCGGTTCGATCCGCCACGCCGTGTTCCAGGGGCTGCGCAAGGACAAGCGCGCCGCCGGCATCACGCGCGAGACGCCGCAACACGTCAAGGAGAAACCTGACATGCAAGCCACCATCGAGGGCAAGCTGCCCGCATCGCTGAAAGTCACCAACCCAGACCGCGTCATCGACAAGCAAAGCGGCGCCACCAAGATCACGCTGATCCGCTACTACGCGCTGGTCGCGTCGCTGATGCTGCCGCACCTGAAAGGGCGGCCGGTGTCGCTGGTGCGCGCGCCCGAGGGCGTGGGCGGAGAACTGTTCTTTCAGAAGCACGCTGAAGTCTCGCGCATGCCCGGCGTGAAACAGCTCAAGCAATCGCTCGATCCCGACCATCCGCCGATGCTGGAAGTGCCGGGCGAAGAAGGCCTGCTGTCGGCCGCGCAAATGAACGTGGTGGAGCTGCACACGCAGAACGCCAGCGCCGCCAGCTACGAAAAGCCGAACCGCATGATATTCGACCTTGATCCGGGCAAGAACGTCAGCTGGGACCAGGTAAAGGAAGGCGCCCAGCTGATGCGCGCCTTCCTCACCGAACTGGGATTGCCGGCCTTCGTAAAAACCAGCGGCGGCAAAGGCCTGCACGTGGTCGTGCCGGTCAAGCCGGGTTATGGTTGGGATGATGTCAAAGCCTTTTCGCAAGCCATCGTTGCCCACATGGCGCAGACCATACCGGAGCGCTTCGTGCTGAAAAGCGGCCCGCGCAACCGCGTCGGCAAAATCTTCATCGACTACCTGCGCAACGGGCGCGGCGCCACCACGGTATGCGCGTGGTCGGCGCGCACCCGGCCGGGCCTCGGCATATCGGTACCGGTTACGTGGGATGAGCTGGACGGCCTGCAAAGTGCCGACCAGTGGAATGTCGCCAACGTCCACACGCGGCTGGACGTCGGCAATGCGCCGTGGGACGACTACGCCAAATCCGCCAAGGGCCTGGCGCCGGCCATGAAGCTGATGCGGTTCAAACCTGAGCGCTAGCCTGGCGGTCAATGTGGCGCCGCATAGCGCCCGCTGGCTGGAATGCAGCTCGACTCGATTGCGGCGGCGCGGGCGTGGCGATAGGCGGCGTTGCGCGTCGATGGTGGCGTGATCAGGAGCGCCTTCTGACACGCGGCGCCAGCTAGGGCCGCCTTGGCGCGGCTGGTGGCGCTCTTGCTGGCAGCCCGGGGCGCGGCTTTGGCGGCTTTGGCAGTCTTGGCGCGCGCCGTGGTGCTGCGGCGGGGCGTGGCGGCTTTCGTCTTGGCCGGCTTGACGTCCGCTTCCTCCTCGCCGCCGTCATCGTTGGCGGCGGTGCGGGATTTGGCGGCAGGCTTGCCGCGCTTGCCGAGGCTATCCTGCAGCAGCGCCACCAGATCGACCACATTGGAGGCTTTCGGCGCGGCGCTTTCCTTGTCCGCCTCCGTGATGGTCTTGGTCTGGCCTGCCTTGATCTTTTTCTTCACCATCGCCATCACGTCCTCCTTGTAGGTGTCGTGATACTGCTCCGGCTTCCATTCCTCGCTCATGCCATCGACCAGCGACAAGGCCATCTTCAGCTCCTTGTCGCTGATGCCGGCCGCCTTCAGGGTCGCCGGCGGCAGCTTCAGTTCCTCGGCGCTGCGGATCTCGGTGGCGTAGCGCAGCGTGTTGAGCACGATCTTGTCCTCCACGCACACCAGCGCGCACAGGTGCTGCTTGGTGCGCATCACCACCGTGGCGATGCCGATCTTGCCGGCCTTGCGCAAGGTTTCGCGCAGCAGCGCGTACACCTTGTTGCCGCCGCGTGAAGGCGCAAGGTAGTAGGGCGTTTCAAAGTACGTCAGCGGCACATCCGCCGCGTCGACGAAGGCGACGATGTCGATGGTCTGCGTGGCTTCCACGTTGGCGCGCTTCAGGTCTTCTTCCGACAGCACCACGTACTCGTTGTCCTCATATTCATAGCCCTTGACGATGTGGTCCCAGGTCACTTCCTTGCCGGTCTTTTTGTTATAGCGCTTGTAGCCGATCGGCGAAAAGTCGCGCCGGTCAAGCATGGTCAGATCGAGGTCGTGCTCCTGCACCGCCGTGTACATCTCGACCGGTATGTACACCAGCCCGAAGCTGATCGCCCCCTTCCACAGCGCGCGCGCGGCCATGGCTCAGGCACCCACCGAGCCGGTCACCGGCAGCACGATGCCGGTGATGTAGCTGGAGCAGCACGGCGCCGCCAGGAACACGTACGACGGCGACAGCTCCTGCGGTTGCGCCGGACGCTTCATGTCGGTGTCGGCGCCGAATTGGGTCACTTTTTCCGGTGGCGCGTCGGCCGGATTCAGCGGCGTCCACACCGGGCCGGGGGCCACCGCGTTCACGCGGATGCCCTGATCCAGCAGGTTGGATGCCAGCGATTTGGTGAACGCGTGGATCGCGCCCTTGGTGGTCGAATAGTCCAGCAGGTGTTCGGAGCCCTGCAGGCCTGTCACCGAACCGGTGTTGATGATCGAGGCGCCGCGCTTCAGGTAGGGCAGCACCGCCTTGGCCATGTGGAAGTAGCCGTAGACATTGGTCTTCATGGTCAGGTCGAAACGGTCCTCGGTCAGGTCGGTCAGCTTTTCCGCGTGCTCCTGGAAGGCGGCGTTGTTGACCAGGATGTCCAGCCGGCCAAAGCGCTCGTGCGCCTGGTGCGCGGCGTCGCGGCAGAAGGCCGCATCGGTCACGTCGCCGCGGATCAGCAGGCAGCTCTGGCCTTCGGCTTCGACATAGCGCTTGGTGTCTTCCGCGTCCTGGTCTTCGTTGAGGTAGACGATGGCCACATCGGCGCCTTCGCGCGCATACAGCACGGCCACCGCGCGGCCGATGCCGGAGTCGCCGCCGGTGATCAATGCTGCCATGTTGGCCAGCTTGCCGCTGCCGCAGTAGTCGGGTGCGAGGAACTCCGGCTTTTGCTGCATGTCGGCTTCGAGGCCCGGCTTTTCCAGATGCTGCGCCGGCATCGGCGTGCCGGGATAGGCGTGCTCGGTGGTCTGCACCGGCTCCTTGCTGTTGTCGGCAACGCTGGCGCGCTGGCCGTGCTGGTCTACCTGATCCTGGCGCTGCTGGATTTCGCGTTGCAGGCTGGCGCTGCCCGGATCGGCCTTGTTTTCTGATTGCGGCATGATGTCCTCCTGATTCCTGGTAGGACAGTATTGGCCGCAGCCACAGGAATGACGGTGCGCCGACTCACATAAAATTATGGCAAAAGCATAGGCGGGAATGGAATTTATGGCAAACTATCGGTAGAGACAAAAAAATACCAAAACTATACTAGGGAGTCTTGCCATGTCGGACCTCTACAGCCGCGCGCGCAGCACGGGTGTGTATTTCAATCCCATCCCAGAACGCCGTGACCTGTTCCGCTCGTGCTGCGGCGAAATGTTCGCCCAGCTTGCGTTGTGCGAGCATGTCGAAGCCGCCGTCAACGCGCTGGCAAAGCAGGCGGTCGACCTGCTCGTGCTCGACCTCACCACGGCCGAAACGCAGGCCGAACTGGCCGGCGTCGGCGCCCTGATACGCGGCCGCGCCGGCGCGCCGGTGCTGGTGCTGTGCGCCTACCGCCACAGCGCGTGGCTGCCCGACCTGATGGCGCATGGCAGCTTCGATTACTGCATCAGTCCCATGCTCGACGACGAGCTGCAGCAAGCCGTGCGGCGCGCGCTGACCGCGCCGGCCGATCCGGCGGCGGCCGCGCAGCAGCAGTTGCTGGACAAGGAAAAGGAGTTGCGCGACCTGCTCGGCGTCCAGCGCAGCCTGCAACGCGCGCTGGCCGGCAGCGATGGCGCCTCGCCGATGGCGTCGCAAATCTGCCTGGCGCTGTGTAATTTCCCCGGCGTCCGGCACACGGCCGTGTTGCAGTTCAGCGAGCACGACGATCTGCAGCTGGTGGCGCAGGAAGCGCGCAATCACCTCGACCTGGCGCGCCTGCTGCAAGGGCGCGAGGGCTTGCTGCAATCGCCGTTGCGCGACGTGTTCCCGCCGCTGATGGCGGCCGCGCACGGCGGCATGGTGCTGCTGGACGCGCCCGAGAAAGCCGGCGATCCGGAGCTGGCGATGGCGCTGCACGACCGCAATGTGCGCATGGTGCTGGCGCTGCCGTTGCGCGCGCCCGGCGGCGGCCTGGCGCTGGGCGCCGTCTGCATGATGTTCGATCGCCACATCACTTTCTCGCGCGAGCAGTTTGCCTGCCTCGCCAGCCTGGCGCAGTTTGTCAGCTTTGGCTTGGGCATGAGCGCCCTACAGCAGCGCAACGCGGCGCTGTGCGGCCAGCTGGCGCAGATGAGCAAGGTGGACGCCGTCACCGGCGCTGTCAACCGCCGCGCCGGCGAGGACACGCTGGAGCACGAAATCCGCCGCGCGCGCCGCTACGGCCTGCCGCTGGCGGTGCTGTCGTTCGATGTCGGCAGCTTCCGCTCGTCCAACGATTTATACGGCACGCCGGTCGGCGACGGCGCATTGCGCCAGATCGCCGACACCGTCTGCGGCCGGCTGCGCGGATCGGATACGCTGGTGCGGCTGCGCGGCGAGGAATTCATGGTGGTCGCCACGCACACCACGCCGGCGGACGCCGTGCGGCTGGCGGAAAAACTGCGCGGCGCCCTCGGCGACGCCGAGCTGCCGGGCGCCGGCGAGGGCGCCGCGATCGGCGTCAGCCTCGGTGTGGCTGCGGTGGGGCCGGAAGACAGCGGCGCGGCCGTGCTGGAGCGCCTCGACACGGCGCTGCACCGCGCCAAGCGCGGCGGCCGCAACTGCATCGAGCTGGCAGCCTAGATTTTTCCAGAATGGTGGCCACGCCCTGGCCGCCGCCGACGCATTGCGCCGCCAGCGCATAGCGTCCGCCGGTGCGCGCCAGCAGCGCCGCCGCCTTGCCGGTGATGCGCGCGCCGGTCGCTCCGAGCGGGTGGCCGATGGCCATGCCGCCGCCGTCGATGTTCAGCGCCTCCGGCCTGATGCCCAGTTCCCGCACGCAGGCCAGCGCCTGCGAGGCGAAGGCTTCATTGATCTCCGCCACGTCGATGTCGCGCGCGGTCAGGCCGGCCTGCTTCAGCGCCTTGCGCGTGGCCGGCATCGGGCCGATGCCCATCAGCGCCGGATCGCAACCGACCGCCGCCAGCGCCACGATGCGCGCGTTTGGGCGAAGTCCGTGGCGGCGCGCGAAATCCTCGCTGGTGACCAGCACCGCCGAGGCGCCATCGGTCAGCGGCGACGAGGTGCCGGCGGTGACCACGCCGTGTTCCGGATCGAATACCGGCTTGAGCGACGCCAGCGCTTCCAGCGTGGTGGCGGGGCGGATGCAGCCGTCTTCGGCAACCACGTCGCCGCCGGCCGTGGCGATCGGGACGATCTCATCCTTCAGCAAGCCGCCGGCGCGCGCGGCGGCGGCCTTCTGGTGCGACTGCAGGGCCAGCAGCTCCTGGTCGGCGCGCGCCACCTGGTACAGGCGGGCGACGTTTTCGGCGGTGTCGCCCATGCTGATGTAAGCGTCGCTCTGCGCCAGCAGTGCCGGATGCGGCGAAAAGTTGAAGCCGCCCTGCGGCACCATGGTCATCGACTCGACGCCGACGCACAGGTAGGCCTCACCCAACCCGGCCTCGATGTTCGCGGCGACGATGTGAATGGCCGACATCGACGAGCCGCAGAAGCGGTTGATCGTCATGCCGCTGACTTCGTGCGGGAAGCCGGCCAGCAGCGAGACGATGCGCGCCAGGTTGTTGCCCTGCGACGATTCCGGGTAGGCGCAGCCAAGCATCACGTCGTCCAGCAGGGCCGGATCGAGGCCGGTGCGCGCGATCAGCCCCTTGACCACCTGCGCGGCCAGGTCGTCCGGGCGGACCCCGGCCAGCTGGCCCTTGCGGGCAAAGTGAAACGGCGAACGTGCATAGGCGCTGATGACAGCTTTCATGACGGCTTCATTTTAATGATGATCGTAATTGAAAATATATATTACACTCGTAATGTATAATGTCAATCGCTTTAACGCAGGAGACGGTAATGAAGGTCAGCAGGGAACAAGTGGCGCTCAACCGCGAGCGCATTATCGAAACGGCGGCGCGGCTGTTCCGCGAAAAGGGCTACGACGGCATCGGCGTGGCCGACCTGATGAAAAGCGCGGGCCTGACGCACGGCGGCTTCTACGGCCACTTCGCCTCCAAGGAGGAGTTGCTGGCGGAAGCGGCGGCGCACGCGCTGAAAAAATCGGTCGAGCGCTGGGAAGGCTATGTGGCCGAAGGGCGCGACACGGCGCTGGAAAAAATCGGCGACGGCTACCTGACCGCGCAGCACCGCGACCACCCGGAGAAGGGCTGCTCGGTGACGGCGCTGGGCGCCGATGTGGCGCGGCTCGGCCCCAAGGCGCGGCGCGCGATGACCGACGGCGCGCGCGGCCAGCTGGCGGTGCTGGAACAGCTGATGCCCGGCGCCGACGCGGCCGAGCAGCGCCGCCAGGCGCTGGCCAGATACGCGGCGATGATCGGCGCCATCGTGCTGTCGCGCGCGGTGGACGACGAGGCGCTGTCGCTTGATGTCCTTGACGCGGTCAGGGATCAGTTGACGGGCTGAACAAGCGTGCTCCGGGCTTCTGCAGAAAAATATATAGTTAGCTTTTAACTACTATTTAATCAGGAGTCTGTAGATGGCAATGTACAAAACGCTCTTCGCATCGGCGCTGGTGGCGCTGGCCTTGTCGGCTTGCGGCGGTCCGAAGGACATCAAGCTGTCCGAAATGAACGAACCGAAAAACAGCAAGGCGCTGCTGGAAAACCTCACGCCGGAAGAGCAGACCGCCGTGCGCAAGTACGTGGTGCGCCACACCATGAAGGGCGATCTCGATTACAACTTGACCATCAAGCAGGTGCTGGAAGCGAACAAGGAAGAGGAAAAGCTCAAGGACCGCAGCGCGGAAGTCGCCAACCAGATCAAGTGAGTTCCGTCCCGCCAGGCCGGCCGCGTGCAGAATATCGTGCTGGGCTTGGTGAATTTCGTAATTGAGTTGCTGCGCCGTCCCGCGCAGAATGGGGCGCATGGAGACGACAAGACGCAGTTTCATGATCACGGCGGGACTGGCTGCGGCCTTTCCCGGTCTGGCCGGAGCGGCCGTGCAGGCGACCACGCGCGGCGCGCAGGAGAGTTTGTCGCTGTGGTACCAGCGGGCCGCCGGGCCGTGGGTGGAGGCGCTGCCGGTCGGTAACGGCCGCCTCGGCGCCATGTGTTACGGCCGCATCGCGCAGGAGCGCATCCAGCTCAACGAGGACACGCTGTTCGCCGGCGGCCCTTACGATCCCAATCATCCCGCTTCGCTGGCGGCGCTGCCGCAGGTGCGGGCGCTGATCGACCAGGAAAAATTCCACGAGGCGGCGCAGCTGATTTCGTCATCGATGATGGGCCTTCCCATCAAGCAGATGCCGTATGGCGCGGCCGGCGACCTGCTGCTGGACTTCCAGGGCATTGCGGGCGGCGCCGCTTACCGGCGCTGGCTGGACCTGGACACGGCGATCTGCACCACCCGCTTCAGCGACGGCAAAACGCAGTACAAGCGCGAGGTGTTCGCCAGCGCGCCGGACCAGGTGCTGGTGATACGCCTGAGCGCCAGCGGCGGCCTGCTGAATTTCGATCTGGGCTACCGCCATCCGCTGGAAACCAGTTACGGCATGACCGATTACACCGGCGCCAGGCTGCCGGTCGGCGCCCAGGCCGGGGCGATGCCATGGGATTACCGCGAATCGCTGCGCGCCGACCAGCGTCCGCCCGATCTGGCGCTGCGCGCCGACGGCGCCGACGCGCTGCTGATCGAAGGCCGCAACGTGGCGTCGTCCGGCATTGCCGCGGCCTTGCGTTACGCGGTGCGCGTGCAGGCGCTGGGCGACGGCAGCATCACGCCGCGCGCAGACCGCATCGAGGTGCGCGGCGCCACCACGGTCACGCTGCTGGTGGCCGCCGCCAGCAGCTATGTCAACTACGCCGATGTCAGCGGCGATCCGGTGGCGACGGTGCGCGCGCAGACCGAGGCGGCGGCGGCCAGGCCGTATGCGCGTCTGCGCAGCGGGCATGTGCATGCGCACCAGATGCTGTTCCGCCGCCTGTCGCTGCGGCTCGGTTCCGGCGCGGTTGACCCGCGCCCGACCGACCAGCGCATCGCCGTGGCCGAGCAGCAGGCCGATGCCGGACTGGCCGCGCTGTACGTGCAGTACGGCCGCTACCTGCTGCTGTCGTCGTCGCGGCCGGGCAGCCAGCCGGCCAACCTGCAGGGCCTGTGGAACGAAGGCATCAATCCGCCGTGGGGCGGCAAGTACACCATCAACATCAACACGCAGATGAATTACTGGCCGGCGGAATCGGCCAACCTCGGCGAGTGCGTCGAGCCGCTGCTGCGCATGGTGGAGGACCTGAGCGTCACCGGCGCCGTCACCGCCCGCAAGGGCTACGGCGCGCGCGGCTGGGTGGCGCACCATAATACGGACCTGTGGCGCGCCGCCGCGCCGATCGACGGTCCGCTGTGGGGCATGTGGCCGTGCGGCGGCGCGTGGCTGTGCCAGGCCTTGTGGGACCACTACGACTACAATCCCGACCCGGCCTACCTGCGGCGCATTTACCCGCTGCTGAAAGGCGCGTCGCTGTTCTTTGTCGATACGCTGGTGGAGGACCCGAAGGGCAGGGGGCTGGTGACATCGCCGTCGATCTCGCCGGAGAACGAGCATCACAAGGGCGTGGCCACCTGCGCCGGGCCGGCGATGGACCGGCAGATCATCCGCGATTTGTTTGGCTGGACGCTGAAGGCGCACGCGCTGCTGGGCGAGAGCGACGCCGCCTTCGCCGCCGAACTGGAAGCGCAGCGCGCGCGCCTGCCGGCCGATCGCGTCGGCGCGCAGGGGCAGTTGCAGGAGTGGCTCGAAGACTGGGACGCCGGCGCGCCGGAGCAGAAGCACCGGCACGTTTCGCATTTGTACGGGGTGTACCCGAGCGAGCAGATCAACGTGCGCGACACGCCGCAGCTGGTGGCCGCCGCCAAGGTCACGCTCAATACGCGCGGCGACAAATCGACCGGCTGGGCCACCGCCTGGCGCCTGGCGCTGTGGACGCGCATGGGCGAGGGTGAGCGCGCGTACGCGATTCTGCAAGGGCTGCTCGGGCCCGAGCGCACCTATCCGAATATGTTCGACGCCCATCCGCCGTTCCAGATCGACGGCAATTTCGGCGGCACGGCGGCGATTCTGGAAATGCTGGTGCAGTCGTGGGGCGGCGAAATCCGCTTGCTGGCGGCGCTGCCGCAGGCGTGGCCGGAAGGTTCGGCGCGCGGCATCCGCGCCCGTGGCGGCGTCGAGCTGGATCTCGACTGGTCCGGCGGCCAGCTGCGCCAGCTGCAAGTGCGCGGCAGACCGGGCCAGACCATCAAGCTGCGCCACGCCGGGCGGCTGCTGGAAATGACGCTGGACGCCAAAGGCCGGGCAAAGATGCGCGCTTAACGCCGTGGGGGCGGCAAGAGCGGACAGGGACAGCAAAGGGATTGATGCACATCGCCGTGGCGGGTTTCTTTATGAGATTTACACATAAGTAAATTTGGTAAAACGCATTTACGGTAAACTACCGCCTTCGCTCTCTGTACCCATGGAACAACAATGCTGCAATGGCTGAAACACTACCGGCGCGACCAACTTCCCGGCGACATCAGCGCCGGGCTGGTGGTGGCGATGATGATGATCCCGCAGGGCATGGCCTACGCGCTGGTGGCGGGGCTGTCGCCGGTGGTGGGCATTTACGCCAGCATCATGCCGCCCGTCCTGTATGCGCTGTTCGGCAGCAGCATGACGCAGTCGGTCGGCCCGATGGCCATTATTTCGCTGATGACGGCCGCCGTGATCGGTCCGCTGGCGCCGGCCGGCTCCGCCCTGGCCGGCGTGCTGGCGGCGCAGCTGGCGCTGGTATCCGGCGCGGTGCTGCTGCTGTGCGGCCTGCTGCGCATGGGCTTCCTGGCCAATTTCTTCTCGCGCCCGGTGATGAGCGGTTTCACTGTCGGCTCGGCCATCGTGATCGCCTTCGATCAATTGCACACGCTGCTCGGCGCCGCGCTGCCGCATGTGCACGCGCCGAGCGCGGCGCTGGGTGTCGGCGCGCTGGTGCTGCTGGTGCTGGCGCGCCAGTACCTGGCCGGACTGCTGAAGCGCTGCGGCCTGCCGCCGGTGGCGGCCGACATCGGCGCCAAGCTGGCGCCGATGCTGGTGGTGCTGGGCGGCATCGCGCTGATGGCGTACACGCCGCTGGCCGGCATGGGCGTGCGCACCACCGGCGTGGTGCAGGCCGGCCTGCCGCACCTGAACCTGGCCTCGTCCAGCCAGCACTGGGGCGCTTTGCTGCAACCGGGCCTGCTGATCGGCTTCATGGTGTTCCTGCTGTCGATGTCCGGCGCGCAGGCGCTGGCGCAGAAGCGCAATGAAAAGCTGGTCAGCAATCACGAGCTGGTCGGCCTCGGTGCGGCCAACGTCGCCAGCGCGCTGTCGGGCGGCTTTCCGGTCACCGGCAGCCTGTCGCGCTCGGCCGTCAACTTCGCGGCCGGCGCCAACACGCCGCTGGCCAGCCTGATCACGGCCGCGCTGCTGGCCTGCGCGCTGCTGCTGCCGACCGGCTGGCTGGCGCTGCTGCCGATGCCGGTGCTGGCCGCCACCATCATCGTCGCCGTGCTGGGCATGCTGGAGATGGGCATCCTGCGCACCGCCTGGGAATACGACCGCGGCGACGCGCTGGCCTGGGGCGCCACCTGCCTCGGCGTGCTGGCGATGGGCGTCGAGGCCGGCGTCGTCATTGGCGTGGCGCTGTCGATGGGCACCCTGATCTGGCGCGCCAGCCGGCCGCATATCGCCGTGCTGGGGCGCATCGCCGGCACCGAGCACTTCCGCAATATCGAGCGTTATCCGGCCGAGACGCGGCCCGAGCTGCTGATCCTGCGCATCGACGCCAACCTGTTCTTCGGCAATGTCGAGGCGGTCAACGAGCGCATCGAGTGCGAACTGGCCACGCACCGGAGCGCGCGCCAGCTGGTGCTGGTGATGTCGGCGGTCAGCTCGATCGACACCACCGCGCTGCTGGCGCTGGCCGAGCTGAACCAGAACCTGACGCGGCGCGGCATCGGCCTGCACCTGGCCGAGGTCAAGGGTCCGGTGATGGACCGCCTGCGTAACAGTACCTTGTTGCAGCAGTTGAACGGCAAGCTATTCCTCAGCACCGCCAATGCCGCCGATCAGTTGCACAGCAATAAGGATGTTGCTTGATCGCAAATATCCATGGACTTCATCGCATTTTGAACCTATGATCTAAGTCGTAACAGCGCAGATTAACCCCCATTAATGGTTTTCCGATGTTGGTCCGACTTGCCCGCCGTGCAGGAAAAATGTCTATCGCCGTGTTTGTCAGCGTGACGCTGACCGCCGTGGTGACCCTGGTACTGACCACTTTTGCGCTGTATTTCTATCAGGTGGAGCGCGCCCAACGCTGGGAGCAGCTGCACAAGACGCTGGCTAACAGCGCCGACGAACTGGCCGCCGCCGTCGCGCTGCCGGCCTGGAACTTCGACGAAACACAGATCGTCACCATCATGAAAAGCGGCTTGAGCAACCGCGACCTGCACGCCAGCGCCGTGGCGCCGGTGGCCAGCAGCCGGCCGTTCATCCTGACCCGCAACGCCCAGGCGCAGCTGGTGCCGGCCGACACCCTGCCGTCCGATCCCGCGCTGTTGTCCGAGCGGCGCCCGATCATCGCCGGCGGGCAGAATATCGGCACCATCACCGTCTACGCCTCGCCGGCGCTGCTGATCGAGCAGCTGCGCCAGCGCCTGTACACCATCGCCGGCCTGATTTTCGTGCTGGACGTGACGCTGGTGCTCAGCCTCTACCTGCTGCTGTGGCAGCTGATCCTCAAGCCGCTGACCAAGATCGAGCGCTACGCCGCCAGCGTCAAGGCCGGGCAGAACCCCGGTGCCTCGCCGCCGCGCGACTGGTACACGGGTGAGCTGAAGACGCTGAACGCCTCGATCCGCGAGATGGTGCGGCTGATGGAAAGCCGTTACGTCGCCATGCACGCCAGCGAGGAGCGCCTGCAGATCGCCTCCAGCGCGGCCGCCATCGGCATCTGGGACTGGGACGTCGTCAGCGGCCAGATGGTGTGGGACGAACAGATGTACCGCCTGCACGGCATGGAGGGCCGCAAGCTCGATAACCCGTTCGACGCCTGGCGCAAGATGGTGCACCCGGACGACGCCGTGCCGACCGAGATGCTGCTGCAGCAGGCGCTCAACGGCACCGCCGAATTCGACGTCGAGTACCGCCTGATCTGGCCGGACGGCTCGGTGCACCACATGAAGGCGGACGGCATGACCTTCCGCGACGGCGACGGCCACGCGATGCGCATGGTCGGCGTCAACTACGACGTCACCGCCAGCCGCATGGCCGAGCAGGAGCTGCGCCGCCACCGCATCCACCTGGAGGAGCTGGTGGCCGAGCGCACCAACGCGCTGTCGGTGGCGGTGCGCCAGGCGCAGGCGGCCAACCGCGCCAAGTCGACCTTCCTCGCCAATATGAGCCACGAGCTGCGCACGCCGCTCAATTCCGTGATCGGTTTCTCGCGGCTGATGGCCGATTCGAAGAACATGCTGCCGGAGGAGAAGCGCAACCTGGCCATCATCCACCGCTCGGGCCAGCACCTGCTGACGCTGATCAACGACATCCTGGAACTGTCGAAGATCGAGGCCGGCCGCGCCGTGCTGCAAACCGAGGTGGTCAACCTCGACGACATGCTGCAGGAGGTGATGGACATGGTCAGCATGCGCGCGCTGCAGAACGGCGTCGAGCTGGTGCTCGACAGCGTCGGCCTGCCGGCCAGCGCGCGCGTGGACGGCACCAAGCTGCGCCAGGTGCTGCTGAACCTGATGTCGAACGCGGTCAAGTTCACCGCCCAGGGCAAGGTGACGCTGCGGGTGCGCGGCGCCGCCGACGGCGGCCAGTGCCAGCTGGCCTTCGCCGTGATCGACGACGGTGCCGGCATCGCGGAAGAAGACCAGGCGCGCATCTTCGAGCCCTTCATTCAGGCCGACGGCCCGGGCGCCAAGGAGGGCACGGGCCTGGGCCTGACCATCTCGCGCGAGTTCGTGCAGCTGATGGGCGGCACGCTGGCGCTGCAATCGGCGCCGGGGCAGGGCGCCACCTTCCACTTCGCCGTCACGGTGCAGGTGGCCGAGGAGGCGCCGGCGCCCGGGCACGACGAAGTCAGCCCGCTGGAGCCGCAGCAGCGCCGCCGGGTGCTGATCGCCGACGACAACGCCGACGGCGGCGCGCTGATGGAAAGCCTGCTCAAGCCACTGGGCTTCGAGGTGGCGGTGGTGGGCGACGGCGTGCAGGCGCTGGCCATGGTCGACGTCTGGCAGCCGGACCTGGTGTTCATGGACTGGCGCATGCCGGCGCTGGACGGCATCAGCGCCACGCGCCAGATCCGCGCCAACGCCGACGGCCCGCAGCCGGGCATCGTGATGCTGACGGCGTCGGCCTTCGCCGAGCAGCGCGAGGAGGCGCTGGCGGCCGGCGCCGATGACTTCATGCGCAAGCCGGTCGAGCAGGACCAGCTGTACGCGGTGCTGGAACGGCAACTGAGCCTGCAGTTCGTGCGCCGCCAGCGCGCCGCCGCGCGGCAGATGCGCCAGGCGCCGCTGGGCAGCAACGATTTGCAGCGCCTCGACCCGGCGCTGCGCGAGGAACTGAAGACCGCGTTGCAGGAGCTGAACCTGGCGCGCGTGGCGCTGTTGCTGGCGCCGTTGCCGCCGGAATTGGCCGAGGTGGTGGCCCGCATCCAGCACATGGTGCAGCTGCACCAGTATCCGCAGCTATGCGCATTGCTCGACCAGGCGGGTAAGGAATTGGAGCCTCAGGCCTGAGCGGTATATGATAGCGGCAGCAACCTACCGTAGTTGACTTGGCGAGAGACTTTTTACATGCACCGGGATTTGTCGGAACAACACACCAAAGGCGAAGTGCTGATCGTGGAGGACACGCCAGCCTCGCTCAAGCTGCTGAGCGACCTGCTGACAGACGCCGGTTACTATGTGCGCCAGGCTCCCAACGGCGAGCTGGCGCTGTGGACGGCGCAATCGCGGCCGCCGGAACTGATCCTGCTCGACGTGCGCATGCCCGGCATCGACGGTTTTGAAGTCTGCCGCCGGCTCAAGGCCACGCCGGAACTGAGCCAGGTGCCGGTGATCTTCCTGTCGGCGCAGCACGATACCGACGACAAGGTGCGCGGCTTCGCGCTGGGCGCGGTCGACTTTGTCGCCAAGCCGTTCCAGGCCGAGGAAATCCTGGCCCGCACCGACGCCCACGTGCGGCTGGGCCGCGCGCAGAAGGCGCTGGCGGCCGAACGCGCGCTGCTGGAGCAGCGCGTTGCCGAGCGCACCGCCGAACTGGCCAGGGAAGTCGAGCAGCGCCGCGCCAACGAGGAGTTCCTGCGCCTGGCCAGCCAGGTGTTCGAGGCGACCCAGGACGCCATCGTCGTCACCGACAGCCAGGCGCGCATCGTCGCCACCAATCCGGCGTTCACGCAGATTTCCGGCTACACCGCCAAGGAGGTGCTGGGCGAGAGCATCGGCATGCTGCACGCCGGCGACCAGGATGTCAGCGCCTTTGACGCCATGGTGCAGTCGGTGATGAAGACCGGCCACTGGTCGGGCGAAATCCTGGCGCGCCGCAAGAACGGCGACATCTATCCGGGCCTGCTGAGCGCCTCGGTGGTGCGCGACGAGCGCGGCCACGTGATCAACCACGTGGCGGTGTTCATGGACATCACCGAGCGCAAGGCCGAGCAGCACCTGATCGACTTCCTGTCCAACCACGACGCCCTGACCGGCCTGCCGAACCGCCTGCTGGCGCGCCAGCGCTTCACGCAGACGCTCAACGCCGCCCGCCGCGAAGGCCGCTGCGTGGCCGTCATGTGCCTCGACCTGGACCGCTTCAAGAGCATCAACGATTCATATGGCCACGACATGGGCGACAAGGCCTTGCAGGTGGTGTCCAGGTACCTGAGCGAGACGGTGCGCGAGAGCGACACGGTGACGCGCCAGGGCGGCGACGAATTCCAGATCATCGTCCCCGACGATCCGCAACTGGGCGCCACCATGGCGCTGGCGCAGAACATCCTGGCCGGCCTGCGCAAGGAACTGGTGATCGACGGCCAGCAGATCACCGTCACCTCCAGCATCGGCATCGCCGTCAGCCTGACCGACGGCGACAGCTTCGATGAACTGGTGCGCAACGCCGACACGGCGCTGTTCCGCGCCAAGGAGATCGGGCGCGACAACTACGCCTTCTTCACCGAACGGATGGACGCGGAAATCCGCGACAAGCTGGCGATCCAGAGCCAGCTGCGCGGCGCCATCGCGCGCGACGAGTTCGAGGTGCATTATCAGCCGCAGGTGTGCCTGAAATCGGGCGCCGTGGTCGGCGCCGAGGCGTTGCTGCGCTGGGATAGCGCGGTGCTGGGCAAGGTGCCGCCGAACCGCTTCATCCCGCTGGCCGAGGAATATGGCCTGGTCAATTCCATCGGCGAGTGGGTGCTGGAGAGCGTGTGCGCGCAGATGAAGGTGTGGCACGACCAGGGCCTGGGCAAGATCAAGGTGGCGGTCAACCTGGCCGCCGGCCAGTTCGCCAACGACGCCACGGTGCCGTATGTGGAAAGCACGCTGCGCAAGTTCGGCGTGGCGGCCGAATATCTGGGCCTGGAGATCACCGAGGGCACGGTGATGGGCGATCCTAACAAGGCGGTGGCGGTGCTGCGCCGGCTGAAGGACATCGGCGTCAGCATTTCGCTGGACGACTTCGGCACCGGCTATTCCAGCCTGAGCTACCTGAAACGCTTCCCGATCGACGTGCTGAAAATTGACAAATCCTTCGTGGACGACGTCACCACCGACAGCGCCGACGCCGCCATCGCCCTGTCGGTCATCTCGCTGGCACACAATTTGAATATGCGGGTGATAGCGGAGGGCGTGGAGACGCGCGAACAGGTGCGGTTCCTGACTGAACGTGGTTGCGACGAGATGCAGGGCTACTACTTCAGCCGTCCGCTCAATGCCGAGGGCTTTACCGCGCTGCTGCGCGAGCGCCGCCAGCTCTCGGACCTGTAATTAACCTTTTCTCTGGAGCGTTATGGAAAAGAAGTTCAGCACCGCGATCGCCGGTGCATGCATGGTGTTGTGCCTCGGCGCAGCCAATGTCAACGCCGCCGCGCCGGCCGTCAAGGCCGGAGCGGCGGACGCGCAGTTCAAGGCCCTCTACACCCAGGAATGGAAGTGGCGCATCAGCCAGAAGCAGGAAGACGGCGAGGATGACGACGACAGCGGCGTCTCGCCGACGCTGCCGCGCATCGACCTCGCCACCCAGAACCAGCGCCTGGCCTATTGGCAGGGCGTGATGAAAAAGCTCGACGGCATCAAGGAAGCGCGCCTGTCGGCGCCGGAGCGCATCAACTACCAGGTGTACAAGGCGCAGATCGCCGCCTTCATCGCCGCCCTTCAGTTCAAGGAGTACGAGAAGCCGCTGAACGCCGATACCGCGTTCTGGTCGAACATGACCTACACCGCGCGCCGGCCGATGGCCAAGGAGGCCGAGTTCCGCGACTACCTCAAGCAGCTGGCCGACACGCCGCGCTACTTCAACGACGAAATCGTCAACATGCGGGCCGGCATGGCGCGCGGCTTCACGCCGCCGAAGATCACGCTGGTGGGGCGCGATTCGTCGATCACCTCCATCACCGACGCCAAAACGCCGCAGGACACGGTGTTCTACCTGCCGTTCAAGAACATGCCGGCGTCGATCCCGGCGGCGCGCCAGGACGAGCTGCGCGCGCAGGCGGTGCGGGCCATCGGGACTTACGTGATCCCGGCCCACAAGTCGCTGCTGAAGTTCATGCGCGAAGAGTATGTGCCGGCGGCGCGCGAGGAACTGGCGGCCGAGAGCCTGCCGGACGGGAAGGCGTACTACCAGTCGAAGATCGTCGAATTCACCACCACCGCGATGACGGCGGAGCAGATCCACAACATCGGCCTGGAGGAAATGGCCAAGATCCGCGCCGAGATGCATGACGTGATCAAGCAGGTCAAGTTCGACGGCGACCTGCCGGCCTTCCTGCAATTCCTGCGCACCGATCCGCAGTTTTACGCCAAGACGCCGGAAGAGCTGCTGATGCGCTCGGCCTGGGTGGCCAAGAAGTTCGACGGCAAGGTGTCGCAATACTTCGGCTACCTGCCGCGGCGCCGCTTCGCGGTGATCCCGGTGCCGGACGACCAGGCGCCGTTCTATACCTCGGGCCGTGGCGGTCCGGGCGTGTACCTGGTAAACACCTACAACCTGCCGTCGCGCGCGCTGTACAGCATGCCGGCGCTGACGCTGCACGAATCGGCGCCGGGCCACGCCTTCCAGATGCCGATCGCGCTGGAGCAGAAAGGCCGCCCGCCGTTCCGCAACGCCTATATCTCGGCATACGGCGAGGGCTGGGCGCTGTACACCGAGCGCCTCGGCGCCGAGATGGGCATGTACGAAACGCCTTACGAAACCTTCGGCATGCTAAGTTACCAGGCCTGGCGCGCCTCGCGGCTGGTGGTCGACACCGGCATCCACAGCAAGGGCTGGACGCGCAAGCAGGCGCAGGATTACCTGCGCGAGAATACCGCCTTGTCGAATCACGAGATCGAAACCGAGGTCGACCGCTATATTTCGTGGCCGGGCCAGGCGCTGTCCTACTACCTGGGCGAGATGAGCATCATCAAGGCGCGCAAGAAGGCCGAGCAGGCGCTGGGGCAGAAGTTCGACATCCGCAACTTCCACGACACCGTGCTGCAACTCGGTTCGGTGCCGCTGCCGGTGCTGGAAGCCCGCATCGACCAGTTCATCGCCGAGGGCGGAAAAAGCCCTTATCCCGGCCTGGAGTGACAATTCGAGTATTTCCAGAGAGCATTGTTAGGTAAAATACCAATACTTTTAACAATCTCCTGGTTAAAACTTTGAAAAAGACTTTATTCGCAGTAACGATGGCCAGCGCCGTGCTGGCCATGCCTTCCCACGCCGCCGACGCCGGGCCGGCCCTTTCCGAAATCATCAGCAAGGACGCCGCCGCCACGCTGGCGCAGGCCGCCAAGGAGTTGAAGGCGGCCCAGGGCGCCGAGCGCAACTTCGTCAAGCAACTCGATACCTACGCCGCGTTTGAATTCTCGCCCGAGCTGCGTCCGAAGCTGAAGGCAATCTTCGGCAGCGAACGGCCATTCCGCCTGGAGCGCGTGGAGGGCGGCGCCAAGGGCCAGTTCAACTACGTCGGCAGCCTGGCGCCGTACACCTACCAGCAGGACAACGGCACCGATTTCAGCTGGACCGGGGCGATGGCCAACATCACCACCGACAAGGCCGGCCGCACCATCAGCAGCACCGGCGCGTGGCCGTCGCTGCTGGTAACGCGGCCGGGCTCCACCTTCAGCGTGGTCAACATGACCATGAACGCCCGGCAGCAGCGCGGCGCCGATGGTGTGGCGTATGGCCATGCGCAGTTCAATGTCGGCGCGCTGACGGTGCGCAAGCTGCCGGCCGGCGGCGACAGCAAGGAAGCGCTGCGCCTGGACGATATCGCCGTGCGCTCCGAGGTGAACCGTCGCGGCGCGCTGGCGGAAATCGGCTACCGTACCTCGATCAAGGCGGTGGTTGTCGGCGACCAGCAGGTCGACCGCGTTAACCTCGCCCTGCGCGTGACGAATGTCCCGGCCAAGGCCATGGCCGAGCTGGACAAGGTGGTGAACGCGCAGCACAACAGCAAGCTGTCGGACGACGAGCAGGCCAGGCTGATGCTGAAGAATCTGGAGAGCTTCGGCAAGCGCGCGGCGGTGGCTGGCGCGACGCTGGTGATCGACGATATCAGCGCCGCTTACCGTGGCAATGTGGCGTCGCTGAAGGGCCGCATCGGCTTCCAGAAGGCGACCGAGGCGGACTTCAAGAACCCGGGCGCGCTGCTGACGAAGCTGGTGGCGAATTTCGAGCTGCGGCTGCCGGTGGCGCTGGTCAAGGATGTCTCGCACGCTTTCGCCGCCAGGAACACGGACGCGACGGCGCCGGATGCGCAGGGGCAGATCGCCAAGGCCTCCGACGCCATGGCCAGCATGGTGGTCGGCAAGTCGATCAGCAGCGGCTTCGCGGTGATGGACAAGGACGTGTTGCGCTCGGCCATCCAGATCCGGAATGGCAAGCTGACCGTCAACGGCAAGGAAGTCGACGTCGCCGGCCAGCTCAAGACGCTGGGCGCAAAGATTTTTGCACCGAAAGCCCAGCCAGCGCCTGAACTGCGGCCGGACGTGCAACCGGAGCCCGCCGCGGAGCAATAAAGCGCGGCACGGGCCATGCCCGCGTACGCGGCCAGCCGCCGGCGGTAGCGCCTGCGGCTGGCGGCGCTGCGCCTGTCCGGCCGCGCCGCTGTTACTTCAGCATATCGTTGGCGATCCAGTCCAGCACCGGCGGGCGATGTGGCTGCCAGCCGAGCTGGCGGGCGCGGGCGCCGCGCACGCGGCTGTTGGAGCCGAGGCTGTAGGACGCCATTTCGTAGCCCCATTCCTTGATCGCCTCGTCCAGCGGCCAGTCCTGCGCCGCGCCCAGCCCGAGCGCCCTGGCGATCGCCGCGCTCATGTCGCGGAAGGCCGCTTCGCCGCTCTCGACGAAATAGAAGGCGCCCGCTTCGGTTTTTTCCAGGGCCAGCAGGTACAGATCGACCACATCGTCGATATGCACATTCGACCAGATGTTGCGGCCCGGCCCGACATGCCGCACGATGCCGCTCTTGCGCGCCTGCTTCAACAAGCGCGGCAACTGCACCGAGTCGCGCGGCAGCGCGCCGTGGCCATAGATCAGCGTGTTGCACAGCACGGCCGAGCGCACGCCCTTGCTGGCCGCGTCCAGCACCAGATTGTCGATCGCCACGCGCGCCGCCTTGTCGGCGGTCGGCGCCGGCAGCTTGTCTTCGTAATAGATCTTGTCGGTGCCTTCGCCGCCCGAGGCGTCGCCGACGATGCTCGAACCGCTGGTGTGCAGCAACACTTTGCCCGAGCCGGTCAGCGCTTCGACCAGCGCTTCGACCGCGACGCGGTTGTCGCTGCTGGCGGCGTTGATGACGGCGTCGGCCGCCTGTGCCTGCGCGATCAGCAGGGCGCGGTCGTCCAGCGCGCCGAGCAGGCCGGTGACGCCGATCTTTTTCACTTCTTCCAGCTGCGCCGGCTGGCGCACGAGGCCAATCACTTCATGGCCGGCCTTGACCAGAGCGGCCGCGATCGAGCCGCCGATGTAACCGGCCGCGCCGGTGACGAATACTTTCATGTTCTGCTCCATATCGATTCCAGGAGCAGACAGTATGGGGATGGGGCAGGTGCACACCAAGGGGCGGCGGGGCAAAGCTGTCTTGCGCCGGGTTCAATAATTCAAAGTGAACGGGGGCGCCGGTAAGGGGCATGCAGTGTGGTGGCGCAATAGGAAAGCGGCCGCTACGCTGAGGCGGTGTTGGTTCAGGCTAGGGGAAACTGTAGCGCGGGCTTGGGCGCCGGGAGGTGTTGCTGGTCGCGTCGTCAGCTGATTCTGGGGCTGGCGGCGGAGGGGGGCTTGCTTAGAAGAAGACGGTCGCGGTGATGGTGGTTTTGTACACGTCCGGTACCGGCGTGTTTTGCGCAGGCACGACACCATAGACAGTGTGGGTTTGCGCAGTGCCGGTGCCGGTCGCGGACTTGGTGTCGGTGCCTTGGGTGTTGCCCCAGTTGGTGGTGCCGGCGGCCTGGTACAGATTGAAAGCAACGGTGCTGGTGTTGCCGCCGGTGGTGCCGCCCATCAGGCGCGCGGCGGTGGTGGAGCCGCCGGTGGTGCCGGCGTTCAGGCCGATATTGTACAAGGTGGTGTTGGTGCAGGTGACGCTCAGCGAGGTGTTGACGCTGATGTTGGTCGACAGCAGACCCTGCGACTGGCCGAAGTCCAGCGCGGTGGCCGAGATGGTGCAGTCGGGGATGATCTTCAGCGTGACGTCGAAGGTCGAGGACTTTAAGCCGTTGCTGTACACGGCTGCGCCGCTCAGCATTGGCAACATCGCGGCGCCGAAGGTGACGGCCAGTGCAACGCGGGTCAGGGTTTTGCTTTTCATGATGATCTCCAGGTTAAGTTAGCAAAGCGCGATCTCGGACAACTTTTGTTTCTGCACTTCAATGAGTTCCATTATTCCTCAAGCGTTTAAACGCTGCTTTTGTCTAACGCGGCAATACTTTTGATGGCGTAGAAATCCATAAAATATTTTGCCCAGTGGCACTTTTTTACAACGGCCATCTTTTGCGGGCGGCGGCGGCGCTTCTGAATGCAGCGCTGCACTGCCGTGGTGCAGGGCGCAAGCTGGCGGTGCATTCCGCCGCGCGCAGCGCGCATTTCGGCTGGCATGGCGATTGCATAGGACAGCACATTATTTAAAAGTGATCCCCATGCCCGACTGCACCGTATCGCGAGACCTCGCCGCCAGCCTCACGCTCGGCTTTGCCGACGACGGCGGCACTACGCGGCTGCTCGACAAGCGCCACTCCGGCCCGCTGCGCGTGCAGAAGGCGCTGTACGCGGAAGGCCCGGAGGTTTGCCAGGCCATCATTGTCCATCCGCCCGGCGGCGTGGTCGGCGGCGACCAGCTGGAAATCGACATCGGCGTCGGCGACCGGGCGCACGCCTTCATCACCACGCCCGGCGCGGCCAAGTGGTATCGCGCCAATGGCAGGGTGTCGCGCCAGTCGGTGCACCTGCATGTCAACCAGGACGCGGCGCTGGAGTGGCTGCCGCAGGAAACCATCTTCTTCGACGCCGCCGACGTCGAGCTGGCACAGGAGGTGGAACTGGCGGCCGGCGCCACCTTCATCGGCTGCGAAATCCTGTGCATGGGGCGGCGCGGCTCGGGCGAGGTATTCGATACGGGCCGCATCCGCCAGCGCAGCAGCATCCGCCGCGAAGGACGGCTGATCTGGTGGGAGCAGGGCCAGATGCTGGGCGGCCGCCTCGATAGCCCGCTGGCGCTGGGCGGCCGCACGGTGTGCGCGACGCTGATCGCCGCCGGCAAGCCGCTGCCGGCGGCGCTGCTGAACCAGGTCCGCGCCGACCTCGCCGCCGACGGCGACCATCTTGCCGGCGTCACGCAGACCAGGGGCGTGCTGGTGGCGCGCCACCTCGGCGACGACAGCGAAACCGCGCGCCGCCTGATGCTGGCCGTCTGGCGCCGCCTGCGCCCGCACCTGTTGCAGCGCGAGGCGGTGACGCCGCGCATCTGGCAAACCTGAAAGAGCATACAAGACATGGACCTGACGCCACGCGAAAAAGACAAGCTGTTGATTTTTACCGCAGGCCTGGTGGCGGAACGCCGCCGCGCGCGCGGATTGAAGCTGAACTACCCGGAAGCGGTGGCGCTGATTAGCTGCGCCATCATGGAAGGTGCCCGCGACGGCAAGACTGTCGCAGAACTGATGTCCGACGGCACGCGGGTACTGACGCGCGCCGACGTCATGGAGGGTATCCCCGAAATGATCCCCGACATCCAGGTCGAAGCGACGTTCCCTGATGGGAGCAAGCTTGTGACTGTCCACAATCCCATCCCATAAAGGAGTTCATCATGATCCCAGGTGAATACAAGCTCGAAGCGGGCGAGATCGGCCTGAACGAGGGCCGCGAAACCACCACCGTCGTCGTCACCAACCAGGGCGACCGCCCGGTGCAAATCGGCTCGCACTTCCATTTTTTCGAGGTGAATTCCGTGCTCAAGCTGGAGCGCTGGAAGGCCTACGGCATGCGCCTGAATATCGCCGCCGGCACCGCCGTGCGCTTCGAGCCGGGCCAGCAGCGCACGGTGGAACTGGTGAAGCTGGACGGCGACCAGGAGGTGTATGGCTTCAATGGCAAGGTGATGGGGAAGCTGGGCTGACATGGCGACCATCTCGCGCCGCGCCTACGCGGAGATGTTCGGCCCCACCACCGGCGACCGCATCCGCCTGGCCGACACCGAACTGTTTATCGAAATCGAGAAGGATCACGCGACCTACGGCGAAGAGGTGAAGTTCGGCGGCGGCAAGGTGATCCGCGACGGTATGGGCCAGTCGCAGCGCGTGGCGGCGCAGGTGATGGACACGGTAATCACCAACGCGGTGATCGTCGACCATTGGGGCATCGTCAAGGCCGACATCGGCCTGAAGAACGGCGTGATCGCCGGCATCGGCAAGGCCGGCAACCCGGACATCCAGCCGAATGTGACGATGGCGATCGGCGGCGCCACCGAGATCATCGCCGGCGAGGGCATGATCGTCACCGCCGGCGGCGTCGATACGCACATCCACTTCATCTGCCCGCAGCAGATCGAGGAGGCGCTGATGAGCGGCGTGACGACCATGATCGGCGGCGGCACCGGTCCGTCGGCAGGCACCTCGGCCACCACCTGTACGCCGGGACCATGGCATCTGCACGCGATGCTGCAGGCGGCCGATGCGTTTCCGATGAACCTGGGCTTTCTCGGCAAGGGCAACGTCAGCCTGCCGGCGCCGCTGGAGGAGCAGGTGCGCGCCGGCGCCATCGGCCTGAAGCTGCACGAGGACTGGGGCAGCACGCCGGCCGCCATCGACAACTGCCTGACGGTGGCGGACCGGATGGACATCCAGGTCGCCATCCATAGCGATACGCTCAACGAGGGTGGCTACCTGGCCGACACGCTGGCGGCGTTCAAGGACCGCACCATCCACACTTTTCACACCGAGGGCGCGGGCGGCGGCCACGCGCCGGACATCATCGCGGCGGTGGGTGAGGGCAATGTGCTACCGTCGTCGACCAATCCGACGCGGCCGTTCACGGTAAATACGCTGGACGAGCATCTGGACATGCTGATGGTGTGCCATCACCTCGACGCGGCCATCACCGAGGACGTGGCGTTCGCCGAGTCGCGCATCCGCCGCGAGACGATTGCGGCCGAGGATATCCTGCACGATATCGGCGCCATTTCAATGATGTCGTCGGACTCCCAGGCCATGGGCCGCGTCGGCGAGGTGATCATGCGCACCTGGCAGACCGCGCACAAGATGAAGCAGCAGCGGGGGCCGCTGGCGCCGGATTCGTCGCGCAACGATAACTTCCGCGTCAAGCGTTACGTCGCCAAGTACACCATCAATCCGGCCATCACGCACGGCATCGCGCATGCGGTCGGTTCGGTGGAGGTGGGCAAGATCGCCGACCTGGTGCTGTGGAAGCCGGCCTTCTTCGGCGTCAAGCCGCAGATGATACTCAAGGGCGGCATGATCGCGGCGGCGCTGATGGGCGACCCGAACGCCTCAATTCCGACGCCGCAGCCGGTGCATTACCGGCCGATGTTCGGCGCCTTTGGCGGCGGCTTGAAGAAGTCGTTCACCTTTGTCTCGCAGGCGGCGTATGACGCCGGCATCGCCGACACGCTGAAATTGAACAAGACGCTGATCGTGGCCAGGGGCATGCGCGCGCTGCGCAAGTCGGACATGATCCACAACGCGCTGGCGCCGAAGATGGACGTCGATCCCGAAACCTATGAAGTGCGCGCCGATGGCGAATTGCTGGTCTGCGAAGCCGCGGTCACGCTGCCGATGGCGCAGCGCTATTTCCTGTTCTGATGATGCTGACTTTACATACGAAGATTGCGCACGCCGACGTGATTGCCGCGCGCCTGGTGCTGCCCTATGAACTGCGCGAGAAGTGCCGCCTGCGGGCGGCGCTCGATACGGGCGAGGAAGTGGCCGTGTTCACCGTGCGCGGCACGGTGCTGCGCGACGGCGACCTGCTGACCGGCGAGGACCGGCGCGTGGTCCGCGTGGTGGCCGCGCCGGAGCCGACTTACAAGGTGACTTGCGCCGATGCGCATGCGCTGCTGCGCTGCGCCTTCCATCTCGGGAACCGGCATACGCAGGCGCAGGTGGGCGAGGGTTTCCTGCGCATCCGCGCCGATGCGGTGTTGCGGGAGATGCTGGCCGGGCTGGGGGCGACGGTGGCGGAAGAGATGGCGGCGTTCGAGCCGGAGTCCGGGGCGTATGGCGGCGGGCATGGGCATCACCACGATCACGGGCCGTTGGCGCCTGTTCCGCTGCGCCAGAAAATCCACCGCCCGGGCGATCCCCAATGAGCGCCACCCCGTCGTTCCCGCGCAGGCGGGAACCCATGGAGCGCGCGCCATGTGCCTCGGCATGGGTTCCCGCCTGCGCGGGAACGACGGCGATGGATGCGACGGCGCTGCTGCATCTGCTGCAATTCGCCAGTCCGGCCCTGCCGATCGGCGCCTACAGCTATTCGCAAGGCCTGGAAGCGGCGCTGGAAAGCGGCGACGTCCACAACGCCGACAGCGCCCGCGCATGGATAGTCCGCCACCTGCACGAAGTGGTGGCGCAATGGGAAGCGCCGGTGGCCTGGCGCCTGATGCAAGCGTGGTCGCGGCGCGACTGGTGCGCCGTCAGCGACTGGAACGAAAAATTCATCGCCTCGCGCGACAGCAGCGAATTCCGCGCCGAAACCATCCAGATGGGCTACTCGCTGGCCCAACTGGTCGCGGAACTCGGCATTGCCGATGCCGACACGCTGGACCACCTGCAAAGCCACAACGAAGTCGCGCTGCCGACCGCCTTCGGCTGCGCCGTCGCCGCACTCGCTATCGCACCCGACGCCGCGCTGCTGGCGATGCTGTTTGCCTGGGCCGAAAACCAGGTGCTGGTGTGCGTCAAGTCGGTGCCGCTGGGGCAGGTGGCGGGCCAGCGCATGCTGCTGTCGCTGCGCGCGGACATCGAAACCGCGGCCTGCGCCGCGCAAAACGTCGCTGACGACGACATGTGCAACTGGGCGCCCGGGCTGTCGCTGCTGTCGATGCGTCACGAAGTCCAATACAGCCGTTTATACAGATCCTGAGAGAGCATCATGAAACCATCCAATCCACTGCGCGTCGGCATCGGCGGCCCGGTAGGTTCCGGCAAGACCGCCCTGTGCGAAATGCTGTGCAAGGGCATGCGCGACCGCTACGACATGGCCGTCATCACCAACGACATCTACACCAAGGAGGACATGGAGATCCTGCTGCGCGCCGACGCGCTGCCGGCCGAGCGCCTGATGGGCGTGGAAACCGGCGGCTGCCCGCACACGGCGATCCGCGAGGACGCCTCGATCAACCTCGAAGCCATCGCCCGCATGCAGGCGGACTTCCCGGACCTCGACCTGATCCTGGTGGAGTCCGGCGGCGACAACCTGGCCGCCACCTTCAGCCCCGAGCTGTCCGACCTCACCATCTACGTCATCGATGTCGCCGGCGGCGAGAAGATTCCGCGCAAGGGCGGGCCGGGCATCACGCGCTCCGATCTGCTCATCATCAACAAGACCGACCTGGCGCCGCACGTCGGCGCCGACCTGGACGTCATGGCGCGCGACGCCAGACAGCAGCGCGGCGCGCGGCCGTTCGTGTTCACCAATCTGCGCAGCGGCGAGGGCGTGGAAGCGGTCATCGATTACATCCGCCAGCAAGGCCTGCTGGACCAATAACAGGAGAGAGCATGAAAAAGATCACGATGGCGTTAGCCTCGGCCTTGGCCTTGGCCACAGCCAGCGGCGCGGCGTTCGCCCACACCGGCGCCGGCGCGCACACGCACGGCTTCCTGGCCGGATTCACCCATCCGTTCACCGGCCTCGATCACCTGCTGGCGATGCTGGCGGTGGGCGCCTGGAGCGTGCGCCAACCGAATGCCCGATGGCTGCCGCCAGTTTTCATCGGCATGCTGTTGACCGGCATGGCGGGCGGCGCACTGGGACTGCGCATCCCCGGCCTGGAAACCGGCATCGCGGTGACGGTGGCCTTGATGGGCGTGCTGCTGGTGGCGGCCGCGCGCCTGCCGGCGGTCGCCGGCATGGCCATGGTTGGCGCGTTCGCCGTCTTGCACGGCAACGCGCACGGCCAGGAACTGCCGCAGGCGATCAGCGCGGCCGGCCTGCTGGCGGCGAGCCTGTTGCTGGTGTACGGCGGCAAGTGGCTGGGGCGCGCCAGCCCGGCGCTGGCGGTAAAAGCGTCGGGGGCGGCGATCGCCGCCGCCGGCGTGATGCTGACGGCGGCGGCCTGAATTACTTGCGGTCCTCGGCGCGGCGTTCCTGCAGCACGATAGGCGCCTGGTTTTGCGGATACAGTCCGTGGTGGCCTTCGTACACGGCGCGGATGGCGGCCATGTCGGCCTGCTGGTCGCCGCTCAGGTGCAGGTGGTCCTTCATGGCCAGCGTCTTGTTCGGGTAGTCGATGTACACCAGCGCCAAAGGCACTTTGGCTTCTATCGCCAGATGGTAGAAGCCACTCTTCCAGTTGGGACGGTAGCTGCGCGACGCTTCCGGCGTGATCGCCAGCCAGTACCAGTCGGCGGCGTTCATGCGCTCGGCCTGCGAGCGGATCATGCCCTGTGGCGCGCTGCGGTCGACCGGCTCGCCGCCGAGCGAGCGGAACCAGCCGCCCAGCGGCGATTTGAACAGCGAATCCTTGGCCAGCCAGCGGAACGGCAGGTCCAGCGCCCACTTGCACAGCAGGCCGATGAAGAAGTCCCAGTTCGAGGTGTGCGGATACACCACCACAATGCCGCGCGGACCGGGCAGGGGCGGTACAGGAAACGCCAGCCGAACAGGTTCAGCACCTGTAGCGGCAAACGCCGGCGCCAGGTCGGCAGCGCCGCCGGCTTCAGTTCATCATCAGTCATCTCACTGCACCCTGTGGTCTTATGTAATTTGCACTATTGACAGCGATGTAGCGGGCTGGTCAAAAAGCTGCGCGCATTCTATATTGGCCTCGGCAGTGGGGCAAGCCTTGAACTTTTTGCATCATTGCGCCGTCCAATGGGCATGACGACGAAATCGATACTCTGCGTGGGCAGCGGCGACGCCGGCCTGCCGGCGGACTGGGACGCGCCGCGCGCCGACAGCCTGGCCGAAGCGCGCCGTCATCTGAAGGCGCGCGCCTGCGCGGTCGGCCTGCTGGTGCTGCGGGAGACGGACAGTTGCGCCGATTGCCACGCCTTCCTGGGCGAACACCACGCGCAGCGCTGGATCGCCGTGCTGCCGCCGTCGCTGCTGGCGCTGCCGGCCTGGCGCCAGCTGCTGTGCGACCATTGCGACGACTACCATACGTGGCCGCCCGACCCGCAGCGCCTGCGGCATACGCTCGGCCACGCGCTGGGCATGGCGGCGTTGCGCGCCGGCGAAACGGCGCCGCGCGCCGGCGGCGACGCCACCCTCACCGGGCAGAGCGCGGCCATCACGCGCTTGCGCCGGCAGATCGGCAAGGTGGCGGCGGCCGCCGCGCCAGTGCTGATATGGGGCGAGAGCGGCAGCGGCAAGGAGCTGGCGGCGCAGGCGGTGCACGCGCAATCGGCGCGCCGCGCCGGCCCGTTCGTGCCGATCAACTGCGGCGCGATTCCGTCGCAACTGATCCAGTCCGAGTTATTCGGCCACGAGCGCGGCGCCTTCACCGGCGCGGCGCGCGACAAGCGCGGCCTGATCGAAAGCGCGCAGGGCGGCTCGGTCTTCCTCGATGAAATCGGCGACCTGCCGATGGAACTGCAAGCCAACCTGCTGCGCTTCCTGCAGGAGAAAACCATTTACCGCGTGGGCGGCACGCGCAGCATCGCGGTCGATGCGCGCGTGATCGCCGCCTCGCACGTCAACCTGGCGCAGGCGGTGCAGCGCGGCGCTTTCCGCGAAGACCTGTACTACCGCCTCAACGTGCTGGCGCTGGACGTGCCGCCGCTGCGCGAGCGCAGGGACGACCTGCTGCCGCTGGCCGAACACTTTTTTCATGCCTTTGCCAGCGAGCGGGCGCCGCGCGTGAAGGGTTTCAGCAGCCGCGCGGAGCAGGCGATGCGCGAGCATGACTGGCCCGGTAATGTGCGCGAGCTGCTGAACCGCGTGCGGCGCGCCATGGTCATGGCCGAGGGCCGCCTGATCCTGCCGCAGGATTTAGGCCTGGCCAGCGCGCCGGCGGCCAGCGTGCCGCTGCTGCTGGACGACGCGCGCATCCGCGCCGAGCGCGACGCCATCGACGCCAGCCTGCTGCGTGCCGGCCGCAACATCACGCTGGCCGCGCGTGACCTCGGCGTATCGCGCATGACGCTATACCGGCTGCTGGCCAAGCATGGCATCGACGCGGCGTCGCGCGCCAGTTACACCGATGGCCAGAGTGAATGAGCGGCCGCACTGTCACAGCGGCGTGACGTGGCGCGCCGCGACGGCTTATGCGGCGCCTGCCCCGGCGCCGCATAAGCGTTGCGGATCAATGGCTTGGCGCGCATGGCATCGCGCTTGCGAAGGAAGTCAGACCGGGAGATCGGTCCCCCGGTCACATTCACTTTAATTGCAAGGTAGGAGCAGCTATGAAAAAATCCTGATCGGCGCGGCGATCGCGCTGGCCTTTGGTGCGCAGGCTTATGCGCAAACGGACGTGACGCAATCCGGCGACGGCGCCAGCGCCAGTGGTGGTTCCAACGCCAGGCTGGATAGCAGCACGCGCAACCAGAACAACAATAACAGCAGCAGCGGCGCGGCCAGCGCCAACGCGCTGGCCGGCGTGGCGGCCAACAACGGCGGCACGGCCACATCGACCTTCAGCAACTCGTTCAACACCTCCAGCGCCAATGCCACCAGCACGCTGAACGGCACGGTGCGCGACAACTGGGTCGACTACATCGGCAATGCCGCCAGCAATAGCGGCAACAGCACCGGCGGCAATGGCAGCGGCGGCGCCGGCGGCGCGGCATACGGCGGCCACGCCACAGGCGTGGGCGGCGCGGGCGGCGTTGCGTATAGCGGCGCGGGCGGCGCCGGCGGTTCCAGCGGCGCCGCCACCAATGGCAGCGCGAGCAACGGCGCGCCGTTTGTCGGCGGCGTTGGCGGTGGTGCCGGGGGCGCCGGTGGTGCGGGAGGCGGTGAGACGCCGTCCGGTGGCGGCGCCGGCGCCGCAGGCGGCAGCGGCACGGGCGGCACCGCCAGCAATGGCGATCCGACCAACGGCGGCGCCACTTCCGGCAGCGCGGCGGCCGGCGGCACGGGCGGCGGCAGTACCGGCGGCGCCGGCGGCGCGTCCGGCGCCAATACTGCCGGCACGGCCGCCGGCGGCGCAGGCGGAACCGGCAGCGGCGGCGCGGGCGGCGCATCGTCGGTCAATGCCGGCACGTTCAACGCGTCCAACGCGATGACCAATGTCGGCCAGTCGGCGGCCGGCATCATGGTGGCGGCGCAGAACAGCGGCATCGCCGCGCTGATCCAGCAAAGCGTCAACGTGCAGGCCAACCTGACGCTGGGACGTTAAGGGCGGGCAGGGCGGGGCGCCGGCGCTCCGCTTTCATCGAGGAGGAAGATATGTACACACCAAGTAAATACGCGGCGGCATTGCTGCTGGCCGCGTGCGGCGGCGCCGGCGCGGCGCCGGGCTTCGAGGATGCGCGCCCGGTGGCCGACGAAACGCTGGCCAGGCTGCACGCCGGCGCCGATACGGTGCGCAACCAGATGCGCGTGGACGGCACGGTCAGGGACAACCACACGTCGAATGTGGTCAGCGGCGCCAACACCATCGGCGCCGGAGCGTTTGCCAATGCGGCCGGCATGCCGGTGGCGATACAGAATTCCGGCTCCAATGTGCTGATCCAGAACGCCACCATCATCAACATTCAACTGCAATGAAGCTGACCGCCCTCATGCTGCTGGCCCTCGGCGCGCAGGCCGCCGACCTGCCGTCGCTGAATGGCGGCGGTGGTTATGCGCTGCACGTTACCAGCCTGCAGGAAGCGCGCTTCCGCTCGACCGTGCGCCAGCAGTACGATTTCAGCTGCGGCTCGGCAGCGGTGGCAACGCTACTGAGCTACCACTACGACCGGCCGGTGTCGGAGCAACAGGTGTTCAACGCCATGTACGCGCAGGGCGACCAGCCGCGCATACAGCGCGAAGGCTTTTCGCTGCTGGACATGAAACGCTACCTGGCGCAGCAGGGCTTTACCGCCGACGGCTACAGGCAGCCGCTCGACAAGCTGGCGCAGGCGGCGTTTCCGGCCATCGTACGCATGGTGGACAACGGCTACCTGCACTTTGTCGTCATCAAGGGCATGGACCAGGAGCGCGTACTGATCGGCGATCCCGCCGGCGGCACGCGCGCCATGCGCCGCGACGCTTTCGAGGCGGCCTGGCCGGACAAGCTGCTGTTCGTCATTCACGGCTGGCCGGGCAAGCCCCGTTTCAACCAACAGGCCGACTGGAACGTCGCGCCGCGCGCCGCTGGGCGAGGCGATCAACCGTTCCAGCCTGACCGGCATCACCTTGCCCAAGAACGGCAGCGGCAACTTCTGAAGGAGGCGCTGCCATGCGCAAGATGTTATGGAGCGTGCTGCTGGCCTGTGCGGCGGCGGCACATGCGGACCCGGCCAATGACTGGGCCGCCGTCAACGATAGCGAGCTGGAGCAGGCGCGCGCCGGCTTCGCGCTGGATGGCGGCCTGTTCGTGTCGCTAGGTGTGGAACGTTTGGTTTCGATCAATGGCACTGTTGTAGCAAACACCCGTTTTTCCATCCCCGACATGGCACAGTTGAACGCTGCACAGGCGCAGATGGCCAGCGACGCGATGGCCGCCGTGCTGGTGCAGAACAGCTCCAACGACCAGGCCATCCGCAGCCAGACGACGATCGACACCACGGTCGCCAACCTGGCGCTGCTGAAGGCCGTTCACTTTGAAAGCAGCCTGCGCGACGCACTGCAAGGCGCAGTCGGCAAATAAGGGGGATCGCATGCACATCAACAGACTATGGCTGGCGGCGGCGATGCTGGCCGCAGGGGCGGCCACCGCCGCGCCGGAGCAAGCGGTAGGCGCAGCGCCGCCGCAGGATGGCCGGCCGCCGGCCGTGGCGCCGCTGTTCGAGCAGCCGGGCGTGCTGACGGCGCGCGGCAGGTTTGTACTGGAACCGTCGCTGCAGTTCGGCTACTCGTCCAGCAACCGCGTGGTGCTGGTCGGCTACACGGTCATCCCGGCGCTGCTGATCGGGCTGGTGGATGTGCGCGAGGTCAAGCGCAACACGACCACTGCCGCCGTCACCGGCCGCTATGGCCTGAGCCAGCGCGCTGAAGTCGAGCTAAAGGTGCCGTATGTGTACCGCTCCGACGCCACCGTCAGCCGCGAGGTGTTCACCGGCGCCGGCGTCGACCGCGTGTTCGACACCAGCGGCCGGCACCTTGGCGACGCCGAGCTGGCGCTGCGCTACCAGCTCAACGACGGCGCCGCCGGCCGTCCGTACTACGTGGCCGGGCTGCGCTTCAAGTCGCGCACCGGCACCGATCCGTTTGAAGTGATTACCGATTGCACCAGCCGCTGCGTCGGCCCCAACGCCAGCGGCACCGGCCTGCCGCTGGACCTGCCGACCGGCTCCGGCTTCTATGCCTTGCAGCCGAGCCTGACATGGCTGTATGCCAGCGATCCGGCGATCCTGTTCGGCAGCGTCAGCTACCTGCACAACTTCAAGCGCAGCGACGTCAGCCGCCGCGTGCTCGGCGGCGCGCTGGAGCCGCTGGGCGAGATCAAGCCGGGCGGCGTGATCGGCTTTAACTTTGGCGTCGGCCTGGCGCTGAACGAGCGGGCGCTGATCAGCTTCGGCTACGACCATAGCTCTATCGCCCGCACCAGGCAGAACGGCAGGCCGGTGCCCGCCTCGGTGCGCACGCAGCTTGGGACCTTGTTGCTGGGGTTTGCGTACCGCGTTAACGACAGGCGCACGATCAACATCGCGGTCGGCGCCGGCCTCACGCGCGACACGCCGGACGTGCAGCTGTCGTTGCGCCTGCCGGTCACGTTTTAGCGCTTGTCGTTTTAGAGCTTGTAGTTCAGGGTCAGCGTGGCGCTGCGCGGCGCGCCGTAGGTGTTGCCGCCGGTGCTCCAGCCGATGCCCTGGTAGTAGACCTTGTCGGATACATTGTTGAGGTTGAGGCGCAGGTTCAGCTTGTCGCTGAACTTGTAGCCGGCATGCAGGCCCAGCACCGTGTAGCCCCCTTGGCGGATGTTTTCGTCGTCCGACGAATAGGTGGCGTTCTGCGCCACCAGCGAGCCGCCGACGGTCCAGCGTTGCAGCGCGCCGGGCAAGCGGTAGCTGCTGCTCAGCTTGAGCTGGTGACGCGGCAGGTCGGGATCGAACAGCTTGCCGACATTGCTGGCGTCGGAGTCGGTGATGTACTTGGCCGACACATAGGTATAGCCCGCCGTGGCCTGCCAGCCCGGCGCCAGTTCGCCGGCGACCTCCATTTCCACCCCTTGCTTTCGACCTCGCCGGCCGCGCGCGAGCAGAAGGTGCCGCCGCCGCTCGGGCAGGGCGATGGGCCGTTGATGTCGGTCATCGCGCGGTTCTCCTGGCTGACCTGGAAAACGGCCAGGCTGGCGTTGAGTGCGCCGCCGAAGTATTCGCCCTTGATGCCGGCCTCGTAGTTGGTGCCGGTGACCGGCTTGAGCAGCTTGCCGCTGGCGTCCACGGTGCTTTGCGGCTGGAAGACTTCGGTCCAGCTGGCGTACAGCGAGTGGTAGGCGTCGAGCTCGTAGGTGGCGCCGGCATACGGCGTGATTTCGCGCGTGACCTTGTAGCCGGCGTGGCTGCGGTCGTCATTGTAGTCATACCAGCTGCTGCGCGCGCCGACGATCAGCGACAGCGGATCGCTGATGCTGAAGCGCGCCGAACCATACACGCCGCTTTCCTTCAGCGTGCTGCCGATGCCCCAGCGCTGGTAGTTGACGGCCGGGCGACTGGCGGCATACGGGTCGAAGCGAAGCGGGTCGAAGGGCAGCGGCGTGGCGCGGATGCCCCAGTCGCCGTAGTTGTCGTTGATCGCCTTGCGGTGGCTCAGGCCGAGCGATGCCTCGTGCTTGCGGCCCAGCAGCGCGAACGGGCCGCCGACGGTGGCGTCAAAGCTGGTCTGTTCATTGTCCAGGCGGTAGGCTTGCGAGTTCTGCGAGAAGCCGGCGTCGCTGCCGCGAATCGAGGTGAACATCATGTCCACGTACTGCCATTTCTTGATGGCGGAGAGCTTGGCTTTCCAGCCGCCGCTCAGGCGCTGATCGAGTTCGGCAAACACGGTCTTGTCGGTCTGGTTCCAGAAATCGTAGGCGTTGGCGAGGGTGGCCGCGCGCGGCAGGTCGAATTGCGCGCCGTTGTCGTGGGTCGGCAAGGACTGGTAGCCGCCGGTGTTGTTCAGCTCGCGGTAGTGCGCGCCGACCGTCAGCGTGGTGCCGCGCGCCAGGTCCGCTTCCAGAATGCCGTAGGCCTGCCTGGTGCGGTCGTGCGAGACGTCGTAGAAATAGTCGCGGTCCTGCATGGCCACCACGGCGCGGCCGCGCAGCGTTTTCGCCTGGTTGAGGGCGCTGGAGGCGTCGAGCTGCAACTGGTAGTCGTTCCAGCGGCCGGCGCTGGCCAGCAGCGATACCTGCCGCTCGGCGGTCGGGCGCTTGCGCACCATGTTGATGGCGGCCGACGGGTTGCCGCTGCCGCTGGTCAAGCCGTTGGCGCCGCGCACCACCTCGATGCGGTCGTAGATTGCCAGCTCGGCGTTGTCGGCGTTGAACGTGCCGTTGGCGCCCATGCTGGTCGGCAGGCCGTCCAGCAGCATATTGTTGATCGGGAAGCCGCGCGCGCTGAAGCTGCCGGAGTTGCCCGAGTAATAGCCTTTCTGCATGACCAGGCCGGTGATGTTTTTGACGGCGTCGTCCAGCGTGACCAGGCCGAGGTCGTCGATCTGCTGGCGCGTCAGCACGCTGACCGATTGCGGCGTTTCGCGCAGCGACAGGTCCATGCGGGTGGCGGTGCTGGCGGCGCGCGCGGTGTAGGAACCGCTGCCTTCGGTGGCGTTGTTGCGCGCGCCGTTGATCGTGATGGCTGGCAGCGCGGCCTCGACTGCCGGTTGCGCGCGCGGCGCCGGCGCGGCCGCCGGCGTCGGCTGCGGCGCGGGCGCGGCTTGAGCGCGCTGCGCGCGCAACACATAGCCGCCGTTGTCCACGCGCACCGCTTCCATGCCAGTGCCTTGCAGCAGCGCGGCAAAGCCGTCCTGCACCGAGTGGGCGCCACGCAGGCCGGCCGTGGTCTTGTCCGCGGCCTGGTCGGCGGTGAAGATGATCGAGATGCCGCTGCTCATGGCGAAGTTGCGCAGCGCCGGGCCGAGCGGGCCGGCAGCGATGTTGTAGTCCTGGCGCTGGGCCCGGGCGGCGGGGGCGGTCTGCGCGTGCACCGGCGGCAGCGCCCCCAGGCACAGCATCAGGGAGATGGCGCAGGCGATCGGCCGACGTTGGAAATTATGTTGCATGACAGTTCCTCAAGTAAGTAAAAATGGACTTCTTACTGAATAGGTGCCGCAACTTTTCAAATCGGGCAGGGGTTTTTTTATCTTTTTTCGAGATGCACCCAATACGGGCTGAACGTGCGGACCCGCACCGGCAGCGATTGCGGCAGCATGGCCAGGATGGCGTCGGTATCGTTCAGCGGGAACACGCCGGAGAAGCGCAGGTCGGCCAGCGCCGGATCGCAGCGCAGCACGCCGCGCCGGTAGCGCCCCAGCTCGGTCAGGAAGTCGGCCAGGCGCATCTCGTCGGCGACCACGGCGCCCATGGTCCAGGCCACGTTGTCGCCGCTCGACGGCGTGGCTGCGGTGATGTCGCGCGCCGAAAACGAAGTGCGCTGGCCGCTGAGCAGCGTTTGCGCCGCGCGGCCGCCGTGCGCCGTCGTGATGGCAACGGCGTCGCGCTGCACGTCCACCTGGGTGCGCTCGCCCAGATGGCGCACGGTGAACACGGTGCCCAGCGCCTGCACGCGGCCGTGCGTAGTCTGCACGATGAAAGGCCGGTTGGCGGCCGACTTTGCGTGGCCGGTCTCGATCCGGATTTCCCCCTCCACCAGTTCCAGCAGGCGCTGCTGGGCGGCGAAGCGCAGGTTGACGGCGCTGTTAGTGTTGAGCAGGACGCGGGTGCCGTCGTCCAGCGTCCATTCGCGGCGCTCGCCGACGCCGGTGCGCAGGTCGGCCGTCATCTGTTGCCATGGCTGCGAGCGACTGCCCATCACGCCGGCCATGCCGGCCATGCCCAGCCCGAGCAGCACCCTGATGGCCTTGCGCCGGCTGGACGGTGGCGTGGACAGGGCTTGGTAGGCGGCACCGCCACGCAGGCCTTGCAGGCGCGCGCAGACTGCCTCGACATGCTGCCACGCATGTTCATGGTCGGGATCGGCGGCGCGCCATTGGCGCCAGCGCCGCTGGTCGGCGTCGCTGAAGTCGCTGGACATCAGCGCTGTCAGCCATTCGGCCGCCTGGTCGGCGGCGGCGTCGCTGAAGCGAGGTTTCATGGCGCGAGCGCGAACAGGCATTGGCGGTTGGCGCGCGTCAGGTATTGCTTGACCGAGCTGGTCGACACTTGCAGTTGCGCGGCGATCTGCTCGTAGGTATAGCCTTCCAGTTGCGCCAGCAGGAAGGCCTGGCGGACCGCGCGCGGCAGGCCGTCGAGCGCGGCGTCGATTTCCTGTAGTGCCTGAATGGCGATCAGGCGTGTTTCCGGCGACGGCATGGCTTGCTCGGGCAGGGCGGCCAGCGCTTCCAGGTACGCGGTTTCCAGCAGGTAACGGCGGTGGCGATGCGCCAGCAGGCGGCGGGCGATGGTGGCCAGGAACGGCCGTGGTTCGCGGATGTCGTCGGCGTAGCCGGTGGTAATGACGTTGACGAAAGTGTCCTGCGCCAGGTCGGACGCCTCGCTGCTGTTGTCAAGCCGGCGGTGCAGCCAGCCCCTGAGCCAGGCATGGTGGTCAACGTAGAGCGTCTCGACGGTACTGGAGGAAAGCGGATTCGGTGGCACCGGAAAAAATGGTAATGAGAATTATTACTATTCATGATAAGCCAGTTCGTGCTGCTTGTCGACCGAATTTTGCCTTGTTGCAAACGTGCGCAACGTTTCCCTGAAAGAAATTATAGTCCTGCTAATTTCTTTCCATGGAGCTAATATGAAGTTGCGTGCACTTGCGCTTGTTGTTTCCTTGTCAGTCACGGCCACGGCCGCGCAGGCGGTGGAGTTCGACGTGTCCGGCGTCACGCTGGGCATGGACGCCGCCGCCGCGCGCAAGGCCATCGAGGCTGCCAACCCGAAGTACCAGATGGCCGACATCAAGAATCCGAAAACCGGCAAGGTGATCGGCACCAACGGGCTGATTCAGGGCTTCTCCAACACTGCCAACGAACACTTCCAGGTCATCTACGATGAATCCGGCAAAGTGTGGTTTGTCGGCAAATCGCAAACGGTCGCGCAGGGCAAGGGTTTCAGCAAGGAGCAGATGCTGGCGTCGCTGATTGAAAAATATGGCAAGCCGTCCTTCCATGGCGAGGGTTGGGCACGCTGGCATTTCGATCGCGCCGGCAAGCTGCATTTAGGCGAAGCAGACTCGCCATGCAAAGTTGGCGGCGGTGACAAGGCGCTGACGCCGATCAGCGTCGTCGGTCACTGGGTTCGCTATCCGGCCGGCTTCAATCCCAAGTGCGGCCGCGTGATTGAAGCGAGCTACAGCTGGGACCAAAAAACCGGGATCGTCAGCCACTACGGCGTGCGCGCCTTCGAGTCCGCCGCCGTGTATGACGTACTGATGCGCGACCAGGCCGCTGCCCAGAAAAAGCGTGACGACGCGCTGAAGCAAGAACTGGGCGCCGGCAACAAGCCTGGCCTGTAAATACACGGATCGGGTATTTGCGGTATTGTGACGTTCCCGATCATGTCAGAATAAGAGAAGCCATGTCCACACGTATCCTGAAACCCCTGGCCATCGCCGCAACCCTGCTGCTGGCCGCCGCCGCACAGGCCGGTGCGCCGATGGCGCGCTTCCAGGCGCCGGGTTTTTATCGCACCACGCTGGGCGACTTTGAAATTACTGTGCTCAACGATGGCACGCTGGATCTGCCGGTCGACAAGCTGCTGAAGCAGCCGCCGGCCAAGACCAATGCCGCGCTGGCCAGGTCGTTCCAGAAAAGCCCGCTGCAAACCTCGGTCAACGGTTTCCTGATCAATACCGGCAGCAAGCTGGTGCTGATCGACACCGGCGCCGCCAGCCTGTTCGGTCCGACGGCCGGCCAGCTGTTGAGTAATCTGAAGGCGTCCGGCTACAAGCCGGAGCAGGTCGACGAAATCTACATCAGCCACATGCATGGCGATCACGTCGGCGGGCTGGCCTCGAACGAGCAGCGCGTGTTCCCCAACGCCATCGTCCGCGCCGGCAAGCTCGATGCGGATTATTACCTGAGCCAGACCAATCTCGACAAGGCCGCGCCCGATGCCAAGGATAATTTCCAGGGGCCGATGGTGTCGGTCAATCCGTATGTAAAGGCGGGCAAGTTCCAGCCCATCGTGGCCAACAGCGAGCTGGTGCCGGGGATCAAGTCCTATTTCAACGGCGGGCATACGCCGGGCCATATCACTTATGTGGTCGAGAGCAAGGGGCAGAAGCTGGTGCTGCTGGGGGATTTGCTGCACGTGCAGGCGGTGCAGTTCGATGATCCGGGTGTCGGGATTGAGTTCGACAGCGATAGCAAGGCCGCTACCGCCGAGCGCAAGGCCGCGTTTGCGGCGGCGGCCAAGGGCGGCTACCTGATCGGCGCGCCGCATTTGTCGTTCCCGGCCCTGGGGCATGTGCGCAGCAACGGCAAGGGCGCTTATGTGTTTGTGCCGGTGAGTTACACCCAGCCGCGCTGAGCCGTCGTTCCCGCGCAGGCGGGAACCCATGGAACGCATCCTGGCCGGTTCAGCATGGATTCCCGCCTGCGCGGGAATGACGGCGCTCAGGCCAGGGCAGGGTAGTCGGTGTAGCCTTCCTGGCCCGGGCCATAGAAGGTTTCCGCTTTCCACGGATTGAGCGGGGCCCCGGCCTTCAGGCGCTCCACCAGGTCCGGATTGGCGATGTAATCCTTGCCGAAGGCGACCGCATCAGCCTTGCCGCTATCGAGCAGGCTCTGCGCCACTACCTTGTCCAGCTTTTCATTGGCGATGAACACGCCGCCGAATTCCCGCTTGATCAGCGGCGCCAGGCTGTCCTCGCCCACGGCTTCGCGCGCCGCGATAAAGGCGATCTTGCGCTTGCCCAGTTCGCGCGCCACGTAACCGAACGTCTCGGCCGGGTTGGCGTCGCCCATGTCGTGCGAGTCGCGGCGCGGCGCCAGGTGCATGCCCACGCGGTCCGGGCCCCAGACTTCGATCACGGCATCGGTCACTTCCAGCATCAGGCGCGCGCGGTTCTCCACCGGGCCGCCGTAGTTGTCGCTACGCTGGTTGGTTTTACTTTGCAGGAACTGATCCAGCAGATAGCCGTTGGCGCCGTGTACCTGCACGCCGTCGAAGCCGGCTTTCTTGGCGTTCTCGGCAGCCTTCTTGTAGGCGGCCACTACGCCGGCCAGTTCCTCGGTGTCCAGCGCGCGCGGCACCGGATACGGGCGTTGCGGACGCAGCAGGCTGACATGGCCTTCGGCCGCGATCGCGCTCGGCGCCACCGGCGCGTCGCCGTTCAGGAAGCTCGGGTCCGAGATGCGGCCCACGTGCCACAGCTGGGCGAAGATGACGCCGCCCTTGGCGTGCACGGCGGCGGTGACTTGTTTCCAGCCTTCCACCTGCTCATCGGACCACAGGCCCGGCGTGTCGGCGTAGCCGACGCCTTGCGGCGTGACGGCGGTTGCTTCGCTCAGGATCAGGCCGGCGCTGGCGCGTTGCTCGTAATACCTGGCCATCAGCGCATTCGGCACACGGCCGCCGCCAATGGCGCGGGCGCGGGTCAGCGGCGCCATGACGACGCGGTTCTTCAGGGTGAGATCGCCGATGGTGATCGGATCGAACAAAGTAGGCATGATGAGGTTCCCTATAGTTGCATTTGGTCGATGAAGGCCTGGATCACGGCTTCATCGCGTTTGAAATAATTCCACTGGCCGACCCGCTCCGACCTGATCAGCCCGGCCTTGACCAGCACCGCCAGGTGGGCCGACATCGTCGATTGCGACAGGCCCGCGCGGCGGTCGATCATGCCGGCGCAGACGCCCAGGCTCAGCGGATGCTGCTGCTCCGAAAAAATACCTCCGGCTCCTTCAGCCACGCCAGGATCTGGCGCCGCATCGGGTTGGCGAGGGCTTTGTGGATGGCGTCGATGTCCATGTTCGCTATATGTATCGTGTTTTTCCGATTTCAATATCGGAATTCTACGATATAAATAAAAAACGTGCCGGCGCGCGGAAAATCCTTTATGTTATGGAACATTGTTGAAAATTTATCTCAGCCCTTATGTCGAGTTCTTACCTGGATGTGGTGCTTGGCTTGTCGTACACCTTTCTGGCGGTGAGCCTGCTGTGCGCGGCCACGCGCGAAGCGATCGCCTCGCTGTTCCAGACGCGCGCCAAGGTGCTGCTGGACGGCGTGCTGACCATGCTGCACGAGCCGGCCGGCAAGTCGAGCTTGCGCGGCATCCTGCCGTCATTGCAGCGGCTGCTGCGGCTGGACGGCGGCTTCAGGCTCGACCAGCCGGAGGCGGCCTCGCTGGCGGCCGAGGTGATGCGGCATCCGCTGATCCGCGGCATGGCCCAGCGCGGCCGCATGCCGTCCTATATTCCATCGGCGATATTTGCGCGGGCCTTTGTGTCCACGCTGACCACGCGCTACGGCAAAGGGCAGACGGCCGCCGCGCTGCTGGCCAAGATCGGCAATGAGGGCTTGACGCGCACGCTGCTGGCCATCATGGGCGAGGGGCCGGACGATGTGGCGGCGCTGGAGAATGCGGTGCGCATCTGGTACGACACGGTGATGGAGCGCATCAGCGGCTGGTACAAGCGGCGCTCGCAGTTCGTGCTGTTCCTGGTGGGGCTGTTTTATGCGGCCGCGATGAATATCGACGCCTTGCAGCTGTCGTCGCGCCTGTGGGCCGACGCCGAGCTGCGCGACGGCATGGTGGCGCAGGCGCAGCTGGCGCACACGGCCGGCCTGCCGGTCGATGCCGCGCCCACGGCGCTGGCGCACACCAGGGCGGCCAGGGCGCAGGCGCAGCAACTGCAAAAGCTGCCGATCGGCTGGCCGTCGCCGCGCTTCGACGGCGTGGATGGCGTGTGGACGTTTACGGTGGCGCTGACGTTCGCGCTGATCGGCTGGGTGGCGACGGCGTTTGCCGCGTCGCTGGGTTCGCCGTTCTGGTTTGACGGCGTCGGCTGGCTGCTGGCGCTGCGCGGCACCGGCGCCAAGCCGCCGGCCGAAACCACGGCAGCGCCGACCATCACCATCGCGCTGCCGACCTTGCGCAAATAAGCTTATCGGGCGCGCTGCGCGCACTGCGCCGACTGGATCGCGCGCTCGGTGATGTTGTCGATGCTTTTGATCGCCTGCGGCGTGCAGCCGGCGTCGTTGACCACGTGCGCTTGCGGCTTGCGGCTGATCTCCCTGTAGCCGGTGAAGACCAGCGCGGCGGCGGCGCAGCCCATCAGCAGCCAGTTCACCCGGGTCTGCATGCTCAGGCCGCGAAGTGCAGCGCCAGGCCGATGGCGGCCGGCACGGTCTGGATCAGCAGGATAGAGCGCTTGACCGTGGCCGCGCCCCAGGCGCCGGCCACCGCCACGCACGCCAGGCCGAAGACGGTAAAGGCCGAGGCGATGGCCGCGTCCGGATGCAGCAAGCCGAGCGCCAGCGCGGCGACCAGAAAGCCGTTATAGCAGCCCTGGTTCGACATCGCCGCCCGCATGACTTCCGCCTTCTCCTTGTTCAGGCCGAAGACGCGGCGGCCGCGCGAATTGAACAGCACGGTTTCCAGCAGGACGATGTAGACGTGGATCAGCGCGACCAGCGCGGTGACGATCTGGGCTGCCAAGTGCATGAGTGCTCCTCGTTGTATGTTGATCGAACATTATCGCCTGCCAGGGCCGGCCGCGGCTAGAGGCCCTGCACCAATTTTGCCAGAATGATATAGTTCGGCCTCTTGTGCTTCCGCGGGGACGACCCCGCATGACCGGGAGCGCGACGCCCGTTGCGGCGTTTCACCTGGCCTGGACGACCCGGCCGCAACGGGAGTAGACACATGACCTGGATTGTCCTGATTTTGGCCGGCTTGCTGGAAGTGGTATGGGCGGTCGGCCTGAAATACACCGAAGGCTTCAGCAAGCTGGCGCCGTCGGTGCTGACGCTGGCCGCCATGGCCGGCAGCGTCGGCATGCTGGGCCTGGCGCTGCGCACGCTGCCACTGGGCACGGCGTATGCGATCTGGACCGGCATCGGCACCGTGGGCACGGTGGTGTATGGCATCGTCGTGCTGCATGAGCCGGCCAGCATCGTGCGGCTGACCTGCATCGCCATGATCGTCGGCGGCATCATCGGCCTGAAAGTCTCGACCGCTTAAAACGCCGGGTTGGGGCGGGTCAGGTAGTACCACTCGCTGTTGGCGCCAGCGGCCGCGTCCGGAAACAGGATGCGGCCATCGAATTCGGCCAGCACCGCTGTGCCATCGGCGCGCCGGCCGATTTGCTCGCCTTGCCTGACCTCGTCGAAGCTGGCCCAGGCGCGGCTGAACCGGTCGCCGGCATGCTGCTTGTCGTAGACCGCGACCATGCTCAGTGCCTCCATTTGCCCGGGCGCGACCGGCGCCGGCGCCGGGGCATCGATCATGCCGAGAAAGGCCAGCGTGTTCAGGATGGCGCGGTAAGCCACCTCGGGCGCCTGTGGGTCGGTATGCTGTCCGCACTCCAGCGTTAGCGCATAACCGCCGACCGAGCGCATGTATTCGGTAGTGCCCATGCCGTAGCGCAGCACGGTCTGCAACTGGCTGCTGTTGCCGATGCGCCGCCGCACGCCGGCGTCGTAAGTGCGCAGCCAGCCGTCGACAAAGCGCCGCACGCCAAGCCGCCGTGCCAGCGCGCGCTCCTGCTGCTCATGCCGGAACGGCTCCAGCGGCCCATCGTTGTTGCGCGGCCCGACCATCACGAACGGTTCGCCGGCGCCGCTGAACGAGTGCACATCCAGCAGCACATCATGTTGCGCCAACAGCGGGCAGAGCCAGTTTGCCGCATAGTCCTCAAAATCCTGCGGATCGGCGGTGGGGAACAGATTGCGGTTCAGATTGCGGTCGCCCTCGCGCTCGCCTTTGGCATACGCCAGCGGATTGGCCACTGGCACCAGGGTCAGGCTGCCGCGGCGAATCACGAGTTCGCCGCTGTCAAGCTGCGCCATCAAGCGCTGTAGGGCGCGGGCGCCGCAAGTCTCGTTTCCATGCACGGCGCCGGTGATTATCAGGCGGATCGCCGCCGGCTGGCCACCGTAGTGCCGAGCATGAAACTGAAATCCGGCCGCCGCTGTCATGTGGGTTCCTCTGTAGGCGGTCCGGCAAGCGTGGCTGCCGGACCGGGAGTATTTAGTCCGGATCGTTGTCGACTTCCGGATCGTGGCTGAATTCAACGCCACGCTCATCGACGAAGTTCAGGTTGATATTGATGGTCATCTTCGACGTATTGGCGTCATTGAAGCTCAGGACCTTGCCGCTGATGCCGGCGGCCGGTGGGCTCAGCTGATCGTTATCGGCCGGCACCACGGTCATCGGGTTTTTCCGGTTGAAAACGATGTTGTTCTCGCCGGAGTCGACGATCTGGTAGTTAATCACCGTGTCCGGCTGCTTGATGCTCAGGACGGCGGGCGCGGTTTCCACCTTGTAGGTGCCGGGCACGCTGCCGGGACGCACTTTCACTGAAACATTGATGAACGGGGTGCTTGCAATCAGCTTGCTCATAAACTGCCTTTCTTTGGTTGGTGGGTCGAAATATAGTTCAGATATGCCGGATCGCGATAGGCCATCGCCTTCAGCTGTGTTTGTGATGGTGCGGCGGCGTCCAGCTGCCCCAGGCAGGCATGGGCTTTTACCCACGGCGCCAGCACCTGAAAATCGGCGCTGTCGCGCAGCAACGGTTCAAGCATGCCGCGCACGGTCTGGCACGGCTGTCCGCTATCGTCGCCAGTTTGCGCCGCAGCCAGGTCCGCGCTTAACAACAGGGCGTCCACCAAGGTGTTGCGGATCGAGATGTCGGTCGGGGTGGACTGGTAGAGCTGTTGCAGCCTGCGCAGCGCAGGGGCCAGGGTTTCCACCGCTTTTGCCGGCTGGCTTTGTTGTAGGTAAATGCCGGCCTTCTTCTTCTCTACATTGGCGATCAACACCTGCAAAGCCAGTTTCTTGGGTTCCAGGCGGCTCAGTTCACTGACATTATGGTGAAGCTTATCGAGCCGCGCCATCACTTCAAGCGGCTTTTGCTCGCTGCCATTCGTCTCGATCAGCCGCAACTCGGCGGCATACAGGTTGCGTTGCCAGATGCGGTTGCTGCCGTCCTTTTCCACCATGGAGCGGCGGAATGCATACGCTTGCGCGCTGGCCTTGCTGCTGCCGGCGAGGTCGCCGCTGGCCTGCCGCAATTCCGACTGATGGGCCCAGGTCGCGGCCAGCTTGTTGAGCCACAGTGATTCCATCGGGTTGGCTTGGTAGAGTTTCTCCAGCAGGCCGAGGGCGCGATCGTTCAACTCCTCGGCAAGACGGAGTTTGCCCAACTGCATATGCGCGCTGGCCTGCCACGACAAGCCGTTTGCAAGATCCGCCGCCAGGCGGTTATTGCCCGGTTGCTGCTGGTAGGCGCGGTGCTTCAAATCGACAGACAGGGCGAACTCGCTTGCCGCGCGCTGCAAATCGCCGCTGCGCAGCGCAACCGTGCCCAGATTGCTGTGCGCGTAGGACTGTTCGATCCAGGCATCGACAGATTGCGGCGCCAGGGCGGCCTGGCGATCGGCATAGTCGCGGTATTCCTCGAAATACCGGCGGGCCGGGTCCCACTCCTTCTGATCGAGATGGATTTGCCCCAGCCAGAAAGCATTTTCGCCAGCGCTTTTAAGTAACTTCAGGTCGGCAGGGTGGCGCTGAAGCTGGGCCTGAAGAATATGGCGCCCGGCCAGCAATGCCGTACTGGCGCCGGACGGGTCGGCGCGGGCGATACGCACTTCGGCGATGACCTGCAGCGATTTGGCGCGCTGCGCCAGCGCGGTGTCGCTGTCATTTTCGCGCGACGAATCGGACAGATACTTGAGAGCGCGATTGCTGACGCTGTCGAGCAAGTCCAGCTTGCCCAGGGGGCGCAGTTTCTCGACGAAGTCGCCCAGCATATAGCCCAGCAAGTCCTCGGCTTCGACGCGGTGCGATTCCGCCAGGGTCTGCGCCGAGCGGGCGGCAAGGCCGAGGCCGCCGGCCAGCAAGGCCAATGCGGTGACGACCACCATCACGCCCATGCGCATGCGCTCTGCCCGGCGCCCGCTTTGCAGCGATGCTTCGACGAATCCTTGTTCTTCGGCGGTGAAATGGAAGCCGCTGGTGTTTACCAATTGCCGGGCCTGGTTGGTCTGGGTGCCGGACGGCAGCAGCATATCGCGCTGGCGACCGCTTTCTTGCCAGCGCCTGGCCTGCGCGCTGATGCGGCTGCGGATTTGCAGCGCCTGGCGGTGCTCCTCGATCCATTCGACCACGCGCGGCCAGCGCCGCAGCAGCGCTTCGTGGGCGATGCCGAAGAACGGCGCGCCGCCTTGCAGGTCGCTGACGAATAGGTGGGCGTCCACCAACGCCTGCACCAGCTTGTTCTCGGCGTCGTTGCGCAGCGCCGACCATGGCACGCGGCGCGAGCTGACCGTCGATTCGTCTTCCGCCACCAGCACCAGTTGCGACAGCACGTGGGGCAGGGCGGCAATTTGCGCCGTGCCCAGCGCGGAGATGACTTGCTCGGCGCGGGCGCCGATGGCGCCTTCGAGGCCGCCCATGGCGTGGAAGGCGGCGTGCGTCAGCTCGCCGTCGGCGGTGCGCTGGCGGTACAGCTCCTGCAGGCAGTATTGCAGCAGCGGCAGGCTGTCCGGGCCGGAGCGGGCGGCCTGGCAGAGTACCTCGTCCAGGCCTTCGCCGTTGTCGTCGACGGTGTAGCGCAGCTGCGCCACCTGCGCCGGGTGGCGCACGATCTGCCCGATGTCGGCGCTGCCCGGCGGTGACAGGTCGAAGTGGCCGCCGCTGAGTTTCAGATTCATCAGCGCCGGGTAGGACGCCAGATGCGGGTAAAAGTCGTTGCGGCAGGCCAGCACCAGCTGCATGCAGCCGGAGCGCGCCAGCTGGTCCAGCACGTTGATGAACACTGCGCGCTCGACGTCGGTGACGTGCGGCAGCCGGAACACGGCTTCGAAGCGGTCGATGAACAGCAGCAGCCGGATGGAAGGCACGCGGCGCTGCAATTGCTCGATCAGCAGCGGCAGGTCGTGCGCGAGGCGCTGCGCCAGGCCGGCGGCGCTGGTGTTCTCAAACAGCAGCCTGTCGTCGATTTCGGCGTCCAGCAGCACGCTGGCCAGCGTTTCCAGCAGGCCGGACTGGCCCATGTCGGCGCAGTCGAGCTGGACGTGGGCGCTGATGGCGATGCCGGAGTCGGCCGGGGCGGCGCCGGCTTTCAGCGCCGGAATCAGGCCGGCCTGCACCAGCGAGGTCTTGCCGGCGCCGGACGGTCCCAGCACCAGCACCATCGCGCAGGCGGCCTGGGCTTGCGCCACCACCACCTGCACCAGCTGGTCGACGCTGACCTTGCGGCCGAAGAAGATGGCGGCGTGCTGTTCCTCGAACGCTTCCAGCCCCCGGAAAGGCGAACTGTGCAGCCAGCTGCCCTGACTGACCTCGTCGTCGTAGCTGAGTTCGGCCAGCAGGCGGTAGCCGCGCTTGCGGATGGTTTCGATGTAGCGCGGCTCGGTGGCCGAATCGTCCAGCGCGCGGCGCAGCTGGGTAATGATTTTGTGGATGGCGTTGTCGCTGGGCGAGACGTCGCCCCAGCAGGCGTCAAGCAGGGTTTCAGCGGAAACGACCACGTGCGGATGGCGGCACAAGTACAACAAAACGTCCATGGCGCGCGGCTCCAGTTGCCGGTTTAACACACCGCAACTGAGCGTATTGGTCGCGGGGTCCACCCGCCACTCGCCAAAACGAAAACTCTTGTGCTTCATTCCTACCTTTAAAAATCAATGACTTAGTTTCCGGAAGGTTTCCAGAAGGCTGACTCGGCCGGGTCTGGGTAGAGTTGTTCCGTGTAAATACTAACACTATCTCTAGAGAAATAGTTAAGGTTTTATATGACCAAAGTTTTACAAACGTTACGGAGAACCCATGACTGTTTTAACCGGCGTGAAAGCCCCGTTTGAACTGACGCAATATGCAATCGCCATCAAGCAACAGGGCATCGACTTCGCCATCCGCCATTACACCCATCAGGCCGGCAAGAGCCTGTCGCTGGCCGAGGCGCGCGCGCTGACCGAGGCCGGCATCCAGATTGGCGTGGTGTGGGAGACGCCGGACGTGCACCCCAGCTATTTCAGCCGCGCGCAGGGATGCGCCGACGGCGCCGCCGCTTACCTGATGGCGCAGGCGATGATCGCCCAGCCGTCCGGCTCGGCCATTTACTTTGCCGCGCCCGAGGCCAGCGGCTGCGACGCGGCCACCCGCTATTTCGAGGGCGTCAATCAGGCGTTTGGCGCGGCCGGCCCGGCCGAGCGCAAGTACCAGGTCGGCGTGTACGGCGCGGCCATCTGCTGCGATACGATGATGGCGCGCGGCCTGGCGACGGTCGCCTGGCTGGCGGACGCGCACGCCGGCGCCGACTACAACCTGACACAGTTGCAGGCCGCCAGCCTGCCGGTGGACGACGGCCAGCGCATCAATGTCGGCATGGTGCGCAACAGCCCGGACCGTCCGGCCGGCCTGTTCCGGGTGCTGTAACGATGAATATCTGCTTTACGGAGACGCCGTCGCGGAAGACGGTCAAGCCGGCCAAGACGGTTTTTCTTAACAATACCGGCCAGGATGTGACGCTGAAGTTCGTCACCGCGCCGGACCTGGTGCTGGCGGCGTACACCATCAGCACCGGCATCAGCGCGGCCATCGACCACATCCGGCTGGGGCCGGCGCAGTATTATTCCTGCCACAGCCAGAACGTGGCCATACCGGCCAATTGCGCGGCGGTGCTGACGGTTTCAAACGGCGTGCTGACCATGGCCATATCCGCCTGCTAAGCCGGCTATGCCGCCCGGCTAGTTCATCTCGATCACGTCAAACGGCGACTGCGTGGAGCCGAGGAAGGCCATGACGGCGCGGGCGCGGTCGCCGAGGTCGTAGCCGGCGGTCGATTCGACCACGCCGCGCAGGCCCGGGATCACTTCGGCGATGTGCGGGCTTTCGTAGGCCAGCACCAGCAGCGCCGCCAGTTCGCTGGCGCGGCCGCGGTTGATGCGCATGCGCTCTTCCAGCACCGCCAGCAGCGCGCGCTGCATGCGCGGCGTCGGATTGGTGATGTAGCCGAACACCAGCGGCGTGTTGCTGATGGCGTCGCATAGCCGGTTTTCGATCTGCTCCGGCTTGACGTCGGAGGCGATGTCGAAATAGGCGCCGTTCCAGCGCGTGCGTTCGTAGGGATGGCCGGGCGGGAAGGAGTCGGCGGTTTCGAAGCCGAGCATGTGGCTCAGGCGGCGCAGCCATTTCAGCAGAATCGGCATCATCAGTGGGCGGCCGCTTTCGAAAATACGTTCATCACCACCACGCCGGCCACGATCAGGCCCATGCCGATCAGCGCCGGCAAGTCCAGCTTCTGGCCGAACACCAGCCAGCCGACCAGCGTGATCAGCACAATGCCGACGCCGGACCAGACCGCATAGGCGATGCCGACCGGGATCGAGCGCAAGGTCAGCGACAGGAAATAGAAGGCAATGCCATAACCCGCCACCACCAGCAGGGACGGCAGCAGCCGCGAAAACCCCTCGCTGGACTTCAGCGCCGAGGTGGCGATGGTTTCCGATAGGATGGCGACGCCCAGATATAACCACTGTTTCATGTATCTCTCCTGTAATGCCGCGATTATCGCAAAAAAACGGCCGGGGCAGGGCCCGGCCAAATAGGGAGAGATACAAATCGGCAGCCCCAGGCGCAGGCGGTCTGCACCTGGTGGCTGTTGTAACAGTTACGCGTGGGCTTCCTCGCCCAGTTTACCGGCGCGGAAATCTTCCACGGCGGCGAAGATTTCAGCTTGCGTGTTCATCACGAACGGGCCGTACTGCGCGATCGGCTCGTTCAGCGGCTGGCCGGCGATCAGGATGAAGCGGCTGGCTTCATCGGCCGTGATGGTCACGCCGTCGGCGCCCTTGGTGTTGGCCAGGATCGCCATGCGGCCGGCGGCTACCGCCTTGTCGCCGACGCTCGCGGCGCCGCGATAGGTGAAGATAAAGGCGTTATGGCCTTCCGGCAGCACCTGGCTGAACGACGCGCCGGCCGGCAGGTCGACGTCGAGGTACAGCGGCGCGGTCACTTCGCGCTGCACCGCGCCGTCCACGCCATGCGAACGGCCGGCGATCACCTTGACCCTGGCGCCGGCCTCGGTGCTGAACACCGGCACGTCGGCGCCGTTGAAGTCGCGGTACCACGGATCGCGCAGCTTGTCCTTGGCGGGCAGGTTCAGCCACAGCTGAAAGCCTTCCATCACGCCGTCTTCCTGCTCCGGCATTTCGGAGTGGATCACGCCGCGGCCGGCGGTCATCCACTGCACGCCGCCGTTGGTCAGCAGGCCTTCGTTGCCGGCGCTGTCTTTATGGCGCATGCGGCCTTCGATCATATACGTCACCGTTTCGAAGCCGCGGTGCGGATGGCTCGGGAAGCCGGCGATGTAGTCGTTGGCCTGGTCGCTGCCGAAGTTGTCCAGCATCAGGAAGGGATCGAGGCGGCGCTGCAGCGTCTGGGTCAACACGCGATTGATCTTGACGCCGGCGCCATCCATCACGGCCTGGCCGGTGATGATGCGTTCCACGCCGCGTGGGGCGCTTACTTTGTCGCTTGCTTGAACAGTCATGTCATTCTCCAATGTTGGTTGCTGCGCAGCCGCTGCTGCTTACACCAGTACGGCGTTGATTTCTGCTTCTGCCTGGGCTTGCGCCTTGGCTACCGCTTCCGGACCCATGCCCAGGCCTTCGGCGAACACGTATTGCACATCGGTCAGGCCGACAAAGCCCAGGAACATCTTGATATGGGCCAGCTGGGTGTCGGTCGGGCCGTCGCGGTGGATGCCGCCGCGCGACAGCGCCACATAGACTTTCTTGCCGGTCAGCAGGCCGACCGGGCCGGTCGGGCCGTACTTGAAGGTCACGCCGGCGCGGGCAATCGCGTCGAACCAGGTTTTCAGCTGGGCGGTGATGCCGAAGTTGTAGGTCGGCGCGCCGATCACGATCACATCCGCTGCCTGCGCCTGGGCGATCAGCGCATCGTCCAGCGCCACGCGGGCGGCTTGTTCGGCGCTGCGCTGGTCGGCCGGGGTGAACAGGGCCTGCAGCGCGACTTCGTCCAGCACCGGGTGCGGGTTGGCGGCCAGATCGCGGCGGGTGACGCTGGCGCCTGGATTGGCGGCGCTGATTTTGGCGACCAGGGCGTCGGCCAGACGGGTCGATTCGGAACCGGTGCTGCGGGCGCTGGAGTTGATTTGCAGGATGTTCATGGTGTTGCTCCTTAAATATTGGTGAGTGCTGCGTCGATGGAGTAACTTTAACCGTTTCAAATTCCATCCGGAAGGCGTTAAAATGGATAACATTAATCCACTGATGGAACAATGTGATGGAAATCGACCCTGGCGACCTGTTGTTGTTTGCCCGAATTGTCGAGTGCGGCAGCTTCAGCCTGGCGGCGGAACGGGTGCAATTGCCCAAATCGACGGTGTCGCGGCGCATCACGCTACTCGAAGGCAAGCTGGGCGAGCGGCTGCTTCAGCGCACCACGCGCAAGCTGGTGTTGACCGAATTTGGCGCCAGCCTGCTGGAACACGCGCAGAAGGTGGCCGACGAAACCGAGGCCGCCGGCGCGCTGGTGCAGCACCGGCAGGTGGCGCCGAGCGGCCTGTTGCGGGTGTCGATGCCGGCCGACTTCGCCAACGTGGCGGTCAGCACCGTGCTGGCCCAATTCATGGACCGCTATCCGGCCATTTCGCTGGAGCTGGACTTGTCGCCGCGCCGGGTGGACCTGGTGGCGGAAGGCTTCGACCTGGCCATCCGCATGGGCAATCTGCCGGACGACGCCACGCTGGCGGCGCGGCGCATCACCTTCAGCTCGTGGGCCTTGTACGCGTCGCCGCGCTACACCAATCTGCGCGGCCTGCCGGAGCATCCGGATGATTTGTACAAGCACGACCTGTTGAGCCTGCCGCCGCGCTGTTAACGGGCTGATACGCTGGACGATGTCGCGCGGTAAAACCGAATGGGAGCGCGAGCTGCCGGTGCGGCTGCTGGCCAATTCACCGGAGCTGCTGGTGCGCATGACGGCCACCGGCATCGGCATCGGCGCCTCGACCGAGGCGGTGGCGCGGCCGTATCTGCAACGCGGGGAACTGGTGCGGGTGCTGCCGGAGTGGTCCTTCCCGACCGTGACCGGCTGGGCGGTGTTCCCCGGCCGCCGCCTGATGCCGGCCAAAACCCGCGTCTTCCTCGATATGCTGGAAGGGGCGTTCGCCGACGTTTAGGCAACGAACAACGGCGCGATGCCAGCTGGCATGACGATATTCAGGACGATCAGGCTGGCTGGACGGGTGTGCAAGCGCGCCTTGCGCTTACTTTAGCTGCGCCATCTGTTCGCCCAGCTTGACGGGCGCGGCTGGCTGCCAGTCCGGGTTGAACTTCAGCACATCTTTTTGGAACAGCATGACGACGGTGGAGCCGAGCAGGAAGCGGCCCAGCTCGTCGCCTTTTTTCAGCACGATGTTCTGGTCGGCGTACTGCCATTCGGTCACTTGCGGCAGCCGTGGCGGATTGACCACGCCATGCCACACGGTCGCCATGCTGCCAACGATGGTGGCGCCCACCAGCGTCATGACAAACGGGCCGTGGGCGGTGTCGAACACGCACACCACGCGCTCGTTGCGGGCGAACAGGCCGGGGATGCCGCGCGCGGTGGTCGGATTGACCGAAAACAGCTCGCCCGGCACATAGATCATGCGGGTCAGCTTGCCATCGATCGGCATGTGGATGCGGTGGTAATCGCGCGGGCTCAGGTACAGATTGGCGAAGCTGCCATGCTGGAATTGCGCGGCCAGCTGGGCGTCGCCGCCGACCAGCGCGGTGGTGCTGAATTTATGGCCCTTGGCCTGGAAAATCTGGTCGTCCTCGATATCGCCGAACTGGCTGATGCGGCCGTCTACCGGGCAGACGTAAGCGGCGTCCGCCAGCGGGCGCGCGTCCGGGCGCAGCGCGCGGGTAAAGAATTCGTTAAACGTCTTGTAATTGGCGATATTCGAATCGAGCGCCTCGTCCATATTGACGTTGTAGCGACCGACAAACCAGCGGATCAGGCGGGTCGTATAAGCGCCGCCCCTGGCGCCGGCGACGCGCCCGGCGAAATTGGTCAGCGCTCCCTTGGGGAGCAAATACTGCGGCAAGACGGCGAGGCGATCGGACACGATAGCAAATCCATGCAAATTAACGATCGCGCATTATAGCGCCCGGAATTGTCATATTCGCGAGGCGGCGTTATGAAATTTCGCGAAACCTTGTTAAAAACTGAATTATCTCCATTGAATGGAGGCATAATTTCAGGCATTCCAAAACTTGCCGAGCCCGCATCATGCCTATTCGTTTGACGCAAATAGCCGCCGCCGCGATTTCCCTTGGTGTTACCGCCGCCCGGGCCGATGTCGAACAGCCCAAGCCCGCCGAGCAAATGATGAAAGTGGAGATAAAAGGCTCCGCCGCAAAATATGACGCGCGGCGCGATGATACCGCCAGCAAAACCGTGGTTAGCGCCGAGGAAATACAGAAATATGGCGATACCTCGGTCAATGACGTGCTCAAGCGCCTGCCCGGCATTACGGTCGGCGGCGCGGCTGGCCGCAGCGGCGGCGAAATCCGCATGCGCGGACTCGGCGCCGGTTACACGCAGATTCTGATTAACGGCGAACGCGCGCCGGCCGGCTTTGCCATCGACTCGCTGGCGCCGGACGTAATTGAACGCATCGAGGTGCTGCGCGCCGCCAGCGCCGAGTTCAGCACGCAGTCGATCGCCGGCACCATCAATATTGTGTTGAAGAAGGCGCTGAAATCCGCGCAGCGCGAGGTGAAGTTCAGCCAGTCCAAGAGCAGCCGCGCCAGCTCGCCGAGCGCCAGCCTGCAAATGTCGGACAAGAATGGCGCCACTTCGTACTCGCTGGGCGCCAACGCCTGGCGCTTCATGTATGACCGCGCCACGCCGACGCTGGAAACCGGCACCGACGCCGACGGCATGCCGGACCTGGCGCGCACCGCCACCTGGCAAGACGCGGGCCGCGGCGAAGGCTTCAATCTGTCGCCGCGCATCAACTGGGCGCTGGACAATGGCGACACGCTGACTTCGCAATCGTTCGTCAACTGGAACCGCTTCAACAGCAACAGCCGCAGCCGCACGGAAGTGGAGTTCGGCGAAGGCCCGGACTACGACCGCATCGACAGCAGCTACAGCAACCACGGCGGCTTCGCCCGCACCGAGCTGAACTGGATACACAAGCTGGAGGAGGGCGCCAAGCTGGACCTGAAGGCGGCCGTCAGCGCCAACCGCAACACCTCGGATTCGCACCAGCTGGGCGGCAACCACGGCGAGCTTGCCACGCTGTACCGCGTTGTACACTCGGAAAGCCGCGAGCAGGGCTTCAGCACCCAGGGCAAGTATTCGACGCCATTCACCTTCGGCAAGCCCGACAAGGAGGCGGATGCCACCGAGCACGCGCTGTCGCTCGGCTGGGACGCCGGCGTGACTGAGCGCGACGATCTGCGCATCCAGCGCGACGCCGACCTGCCCGGCAGCATGCCGATGAACAGCGATGAAGGATTCGACGCCCGCGTCACGCGGCTTGCGCTGTATGGCCAGGATGAATGGAATATCACGCCCAACTGGTCGGTCTACGCCGGCGTGCGCTGGGAAGGACTGGACACGCGCGCCGATGGCGGCGCCGTGGATGCCGTCGAGAACCGCTCCAGCGTGCTCAGCCCATTGATGCAGACGCTGATCAAGCTGCCCAACAAGAAAGACCAGATCCGCCTGGCGCTGACCCGCACTTATAAAGCGCCATCGACCGCGTCGCTGATTCCGCGCCGCTCGACGTCCACCAACAACAGCCCGACCGAGCCGGATCGCCGCGGCAATCCCAACCTGAAGCCGGAGCTGGCGCTGGGCCTCGACGCCTCGTTCGAGCATTACTGGGGCGAGGGCGGCCTGCTGAGCGCCAGCGCCTCGGTGCGCCGCATCGAAAACTACACGCATCAGGGCTTGTTCTACGAGGATGGCCGCTGGGTGGCGAACGCGATCAACGATGGCCGCGCCGAGACGCGCGGCATCGAACTGGAGGCCAAGCTGCCGGCCAGCGTGCTGATGGATGATGCGCCCAGGCTCGATCTGCGCGCCAGCATCAGCCGCAACTGGTCGCGCGTGGACGCGGTGCCGGGGCCGGACAACCGTCTCGACCAGCAGGTGCCGCTCAGCGCCACTATTGGCATCGACTATAAAACGCCGGATGGCCAATTGAGCACCGGTAGTAATTTCAGTTTCCGCAACGGCGGTCTGGCGCGCGTCAGCGGCACGCAGGGCGGCTATACGTCGGTGCGGCGCGATCTGGATGTTTATGCGCTGTGGAAGCTGGACGAGCAGAATAAGCTGCGCTTCGCCATTTCGAATTTATTGGCGCAGGATTACACCACCGAGAGTATCTATAACGACGCCAACGGCACGCTGAACCGGATCAGCGTGGCCGCCGGGGAAACCCAGTTCCGGCTCACCGTGGAAACCCGGTTTTAACCACGCCCCCGTCATTCCCGCGCAGGCGGGAATCCAAAGAACGCGTGCCAGTTCGCTCAACATGGATTCCCGCCTGCGCGGGAATGACGCGGTACTAGATTCTCGCCGCGCCTTATTCTTCTATTACACCGCACACAGTTGTGGAAAATATCCGTTTTTATCGCTATATTGGTATTTGTTTGGATATCTGTGGAATATCTTCGTCAAGTTATGGTAAATTGCGGCTATCAAATCTCACACATTGTCACTTGTGGTTTTTAAATCCAACCCATCGATAAGAAGGAAATAAGATGACGACTTACCAGGAATACAAAGCCAAGATCGCCGAGCTGGAAAATCTGGCCGAAACCGCGCGCAAAGATGAAATCGCACAGGCGAAAGAGAAAATCGCCAGCATCATGCGCGACTATGGCCTGACCATTGCGGATCTGAGCGGCGTAGCCAAGGCTAAAACGTCCAAACCGCGCGCGCCGGTACCAACCAAATACCGTGACGACGCCACCGGCCAAACCTGGACCGGCCGTGGCCGCGCGCCAAAATGGCTTGAAGGCAAGAACAAAGACGATTATCTGATTAAGTAATCATTTTGCCAAAGCTGGTGGCCAGGGTTTATATTGAATAAACCGGGCACCAGCTTTATTCTTTTTCATCGGCCGTGAGCCAGACTGATGCATTTCGTGAGATGATTGCGACATGCCATCCATTCCACTGTTTCCACTGAAAACAATTCTCTTCCCTGATGGGCATTTGCCCTTGCAGGTGTTTGAAGTGCGTTATCTGGATCTGGTCAAACGCTGCATCGCCAAGGGCGAGGAATTCGGCGTCGTCTCGCTGCTCGATGGCAGCGAAGTGCGCTTGCCGGATCAGCATGAAACATTGTCCGCCTGCGGCACCATGGCGCGCATCATGGATTGGGCGGCGCCGTTGCCGGGGCTGCTGCAAATCTCCTGCATCGGCACCACGCGCTTCCAGATCAAATCCGCCGAGCAGCTCAAGCATGGGCTGTGGATGGCCGAGGTCGACGAGGTGGCGGAAGACATGGTCGTACCGATTCCGAGCGAACAGCAGGACGTCGCCAATGCGCTGGGCGCGCTGATCCGCTCGCTTCAAAAGAAACAGATTTCGACCGCCAATATGTCGCTGGCGCCGCCGTACCGGCTGGACGAGGCGGGCTGGGTGGCCAACCGCTGGTGCGAGCTGTTGCGGCTCGACCTGGAAGAGAAACAGCGCCTGCTGTTGCAGGAGAACCCGGTGCTGCGCCTGGAACTGGTGCAGGACGTCCTGAGCGAGAACGGCCTGCTCGACTCGCATTAATCGGCGTGGGCAGCGCCGGGCTCATCCAGCGCGTGGATGCGCACCGACCACATCACGCCCGCCACCAGTAATGCCATGGCGGCGATTTCCAGCCCGCGCGGCCACTGCTGCTTGTAGATGAAGCCGTACAGCAGCGCGAACAGCGTTTCAAACAGGATCAACTGGCCGGACAAGGTCAGCGGCACCTTGCGGCTGGCGACATTCCACAAGTGGTTGCCGATGGCCGAGGCGCCGAGCGCAATGATCCCGTTGACGGTCCAGAACAGCGTCCAGTCGCGCCCGCTGGCTTGCGCTGCCGCGCCGGTCACGTCGCCGAGGAACAAGGCCAGCGCGGCCAGCGCGATCACCAGCGCGATCAGGCCGCTGGACACGCCGTACAGCGCCGACCATTCGCCGCTGCTGAAGTGGGGATTGCGCTTCAGGTAGCGGGTGTTGTCGACCGAGTACCAGGTCCAGCACGCCAGCGCGCCGGCCGCGCACGATACGCCGAACAGTTTCTGCCCCAGCGGCAAGCCGTTGCCGGCATCATGGGTGAAGACGTCGAGATTGATGCAGGCGATGCCGGCTGCAACCAGCAATAGCGGCCAGGTCAGCTGTTTCAGCGGCACCGCGCCGTGGTCTTTCTGGCCCATCAGCGTGACCGAGATCGGCAACACGCCAATGATCAGCGAGGTGGCCGCCACGCCGGCGAACTTGACGCCCAGCGCGAGCAACATGTAATAGACGATGTTGCCGGCCAGCGCGTGCTTGACCATGGCGCTGATGTCGGCGCGGTCGAGCCGGCGCAGCAGCGGCAGCAGGCGCGTCGACATCAGCGCGGCGGCGATCAGCCCGTAGGCGATATAGCGGCCGCAGGCCATTTCCAGCGGCGTGAACGCGCGCAGGAATTCCGGCGCGATGAACACCATGCCCCACAGCGCGCCCGCCAGCAAGCCACACAACACCCCTTGCCACATGGTTGAAAATCCTTAGAAGAGGGCGTGCATCAGCCACCAAATGCCGGCGACGTTGAGCGCCACCGTGCACCAGTAGGCCAGCTGGAACGAGGTCTTGACGGTCTTGTGGCGCAGCAGGCGCTGCGCCAGCAGGCCGCCGGGCCAGCCGCATAGCAGGCCCATCAGCAGCAGCGTGCGCTCCGGGATGCGGCTGCGCCGGTCGATGGCGGCCGACTTGTCGAGCGCGTAGGCGATGAAGCAGGCGACGCTGGCGACGCCGTAGAACGACGCCAGCCACAGCCAGGTCAGCGCGGCGTCGGGCGCGATCAGAAGTAGCTCAGGCCGAGCGCGGCCTTGACTTCATCGGCGGTCCTGGCCGCCACTTCGCGCGCCTGCATCGTGCCTTCCTTCAGCAGCTGCATGATGTAGCCCTTGTCTTTTTCCAGCTCCTCGCGGCGCGCGCGGATCGGCGCCAGCAGTTCCTGCAGCACCAGTTCCAGGCGCTTCTTGACGATGGAGTCGCCCAGGCCGCCTCGCACGTAGTGGGCTTTCATTTCTTCCAGCTTGTCCTTTTCCGGATCGAAGGCGTCCAGGTAGATGAAGGCGACGTTGCCTTCCAGGTGGCCGGGGTCTTCCACGCGCAGGTGCAGCGGGTCGGTGTAGACCTTTTTGACGGCGGCGGTGATCTCGGCGGCGCTGGCGCCCAGGTTGATGGTGTTGCCCAGCGACTTGCTCATCTTGGCCTTGCCGTCGATGCCCGGCAGGCGGCCGATGTCCGGCACCAGCGCCTTGCACTCGGTCAGGATGTCCTTGTTGGCGATGCGGTTGAAGCGGCGCACGATTTCGTTGGTCTGCTCGATCATCGGAATCTGGTCTTCGCCGACCGGCACCAGCGTGGCCTTGAAGGCCGAGATGTCGGCCGCCTGCGAGGCCGGGTAGGTGAGGAAGCCGGCCGGGATGTCGCGCTCGAAGCCGCGCAGCGCGATTTCGGTCTTGACGGTCGGGTTGCGCTCGAGGCGGGCGACGGTGACCATGTTCAGGTAATAGAAGGTCAGTTCGGCCAGTTCCGGAATCTGCGACTGGATCAGGATGGTCGACTTGGCCGGGTCGATGCCGACGGCCAGGTAGTCCAGCGCCACTTCGACCACGTTGCGGTGCACCTTGTTGGTGTCGTCCATATTGTCGGTCAGCGCCTGGGAGTCGGCCAGCATGATGAATTGCTTGAACTGGTGCTGGTATTCGACGCGGTTGCGCAGGCTGCCGACGTAGTGGCCCAGGTGCAGCGGACCGGTCGGACGGTCGCCGGTCAGGATGATTTGCGGGCCTTTCGGCGCGGTGGCGACAGCTTCGTTGGTTTGTTCGGTCAGACTCATCAGGGTTCCTTGACGTTGCCCCGAATCTGGCGCTTTGGATGTAAAAACGCCACCAGACTAGGGCGGCGTTGATAAAAATATCACATCACTATGGGTATACAGTGGCCGCGCTCGCTAGGAGCGGCGCCAATATGTGCGGGTGTGAAGCGGGGCATAAAAAATCATGGCCGTATGGTTGCAGTTTGGTGGCGGTCTGTCAAGGTGCTGTGCCGCCGCAAGATGGCGCGGCGGCACGGAACTATGCTGGAGGAGGGCGGTCTGACAAGGATGTAGTATGCCAAACATCGATATGGTTGCTGTAATGGATAATCTGATCAAGGGCGGCTTTACCGAGCAGCAAGCGCATGTGTTGTCGCAAGAGCTGCTCAAGCTGATTGACACCCATCTGGCCACCCGGGATTACCTCGATCTGCGCCTGGCACAGCTTAAGATTGAAATTATTCAATGGATGGTGGGCTTACTAGTGGTGCAATCCGGCGTGATTGCCGCGCTCTTCAAGCTGCTGCATTAGTGGTATATTGCTTCACTGGAAATCTTTCTCGTGGAGCCGTCATGCGATTTACCGCTGTAGCAGCGTTGCTTGCCTTGTCCTTCCCCGTCTTTGCGCAAACGCCGGCCATGGCGCCGGACATCCCGGCCAAGTTCGACACCATCATCCCCAACGCCGACTACGTCAAGCGTGAGGTCATGATCCCGATGCGCGATGGCGTCAAACTGCACACGGTTATCCTGATCCCGAACGGCGCCAGCAAGGCGCCCATCGTCCTGACCCGCACGCCGTACAACGCCAGCGGCCGCGCCAGCCGCAACGTCAGCCCGAGCGTGCTGGCCACCGCCGGCCAGGGCGACGAAACCATGCTTGGCGAAGGCTACATCCGCGTGTTCCAGGACGTGCGCGGCAAATACGGGTCCGAGGGCGACTACGTCATGACCCGCCCGCTGATCGGCCCGCTGAACAACACCCGCAACGACCAGTCCACCGACGCCTGGGATACGATTGACTGGCTGGTCAAGAACATCCCGGAAACCAACGGCAAGGTCGGCATGATCGGCTCGTCGTACGAAGGCTTCACCGTGCTGATGGCGCTGACCAATCCGCATCCGGCGCTGAAAGCGGCCGTGCCGATGAGCCCGATGGTGGACGGCTGGCGCGGCGACGACTGGTTCCACAACGGCGCTTTCCGCATGCCCAACCTGCGCTACATCGCCAGCCAGACCGCCGCGCGCGGCGCCGGCAAGCAGCTGGCCACCGGCGTCTACGACGATTACGAAGGCATGCTGCGCGCCGGCTCGGCCGCCAGCTACGCCGCGCAATTCGGCCTGGATAAACTGAATTTCACCAAAAGCTGTTCGAGCATCCGTCCTACGACAGCTATTGGCAGCACCAGGCGCTGGACAAAATCCTTGCCGGGCGCGAGCTGAAAGTGCCGACCATGAACGTGGTCGGCTACTGGGACCAGGAAGACATCTACGGCGCCTACGCGGTCTACGCCGCGCTGGAGCCCAAGGACAAGGACAACAACAAGAACTACCTGGTGGTCGGCCCGTGGCGCCACAGCGGCGTCAATTACGAAGGCTCGACCCTGGGCGCGCTGAAATTCACCGGCGACACGGCGCTGGAATTTCGCCGTGACTTCATGCAGCCCTTTCTTGACCAGTACCTGAAGGATGGCGCGCCGGTGGCCGACACGCCGCCGGTGCTGTTCTACCAGACCGGCGTGAACCGCTGGCAAAAGCTGCCGCAATGGCCGCTGGCCTGCGCCGACAACTGCGCCACGCCGCTCAAGCCGATCTACCTGCAGGCCGGCGCCAGAGCTGGGCTTCGAGGCGCCGCAGGCGGACCCCGGCTACGACGAATACGTGTCCGACCCGGCCAAGCCGGTGCCGTTCGTGCCGCGTCCCGTGCGCATGGGGGAGCGCAATGTGTGGCAGCCATGGCTGGTGTCGGACCAGCGCAGCTTCTCCGACCGGCCGGACGTGCTGACCTATGTGACGGAGCCGCTGAAAGCCGGGCTGCAGATCGCCGGCGCGCCGGTGGTCAACCTGTGGGCGTCGACCACCGGCACCGATGCCGACTGGGTGGTCAAGCTGATCGACGTCTATCCGGACGAAGTGCCGTCGCAGCCGGAGCTGGGGGGCTACCAGCTCGGCATCAGCATGGATATTTTCCGCGGCCGCTACCGCAACAGCCTGGAAACGCCGGCGCCGATACCTGCCAACGCGGTGGAGCGCTACCGCTTCGCGCTGCCGAACGCCAACCACGTGTTCCTGCCGGGGCACCGCATCATGGTGCAGGTGCAATCGAGCTGGTTCCCGCTGTACGACCGCAACCCGCAAACCTATGTGCCGAACATCTTCTACGCCAAGCCATCCGATTATCGGAAGGCGACGCTGAAGGTGTTCCACAATAGCGCGATCGAATTGCCGGTGGTCGAGGCGGCCAAGCGTTAAGCACATGGCGATGGCAGCCGGCGCACTGCCAGTTCATCCAGCACATGGCGGTGCGCTAGCGTGGGCGCACGCTGTCGGTCAGCACGTCGGCGCGGAAGTAGCGCAGGTAGCCTTCCATGATCTGGTTGGATTTGCCGGCCTTGTCCAGCGCCTCGCGCAGAATGGCCTGGTCGTCCGGCTTGAGCGCGTTGGACAGGTAGGCGCCGCTATGGCGCCACGGCAGTTCCGGGATCGGCTCCATCTTCAGCTTCTCTTGCAAGCCATGCACGCGCGGGTCGCGGCGGATCGCGCCAGCCATCAGCGTCGGCCCCATGATGGTGACGTCGGCCGACCCGGCGTTCAGCAGCCGCGCCACGGCGATCACATCCACCTCCACAAACAAGCGCCCCTGTTTTTGCAGCTCGTTGACCAGCGCCGCGTAGTGTTCGCCGTAGTCGAAGCCGCGCACCACCGCCACGCGCAGCTCCTTGCGTGCCAGCAGGTCCTGCGCGCTGGTGAGCGGCGCGCGGCCGGTTGCCACGGAAATCAGCATCGCCCGGTGATTAATCATCGGCACAAACGTGCCTAGCTGGTCGCGCTCCGGCGTGCGCGACGCCGGCACCAGCAGGTCCGCCTTGCCAGCCTTGAACATGGCCACCTGGCGCGCGCGCGGCACTACCGAGAAGACGATATTGCAGCCGGTTTTGCTGGCGACGGTGCGCAACAGGTCCGGGTAAATCCCTTTCACATGCTCGCCATCGATGATGACGCTGGCGCCGTTGGACGACACCGGCGCGGCGATCGCACGCGAGCAGCTGGCGCTGGCCTGCGCCGCCAGCACCGTCTGCGCCGCCAGGCAGGCCGCCAGCAGGCCGCGCAGCCTCATGCCGGCACCTCGTGCTTGCGGAAGTAGCCGCGCGCCACGAAGATGGCAACCGCCTGCATCGCCGCGCACAGATAGAAGGTGCTGCCGACACGCCAGTCATCCAAGGCCAGGTGGCTGACTTCACCCAGAATCGCGGAACCCAGCAGCGGCATGATGATCACGCCCACGCTGCTGATCGATTGCAGTGATCCCATCAACTCGCCCTGTTCATTCGGCGGCGTGCTCTTGGAGATGATGCTTTGCAGCGCCGGGCCGATGGCGAACGACAGCACATTGCACAGGATGAGCACATACATCATCCAGCCCTGCGTCACCAGGCCATACAGCAGATAGGTGATGGCGCCCGACACCAGGCCGAGCACCGACAGCCGCACCTCGCCGAAACGCTTGATGAGGAAGCCGAGCAGGCCCGCCTGCACCACGGCCGCCGTCAGGCCGACGCAGAACAGCGCCGCGCCATTCTGGCCCGGCGTCCAGTTGAAGCGGAAGGTGGTGTACAGCACCCAGGTGGTTTGCAGCAGCATCGCCGCCAGCGTCACCAGCGTGTAGGTCAGGATCAGGCCGCGAATGTCGGTGCGGCGCGCCAGCTTGTTCAGCGCCGCCAGCGGATTCAGCTTGGACAGCGTGAACGGCGCGCGCTGCGCCGCCGGCAGCGACTCCGGCACCACGAAATAGCCGTAGACGAAATTGGCGGCCGACAGCGCGCCTGCCACGTAGAACGGCAGATGCAGGTCGACAGTGCCGAGCAGCCCGCCCAGCATCGGCCCGCAGATGAAGCCCAGGCCAAACGCCGCGCCGATCTTGCCGAAGCTCTTGGCGCGGTTCTCCGGCGTCGAGATGTCCGAGGCGTAGGCCGCCGCCACCGACATGCTGGCCGACGACATGCCGCCGATCACGCGGCCGAGAAACAGCCAGGCCAGGTTCGGCGCCCACGCCGTGGTGAGGAAGTTGATGCACATGCCGGCCATCGAATACAGCAGCACCGGGCGGCGGCCGATCCGGTCGCTCATCGCGCCCAGCATCGGCATGAACAGGAATTGCATCAGGCCGAAGACGGCGCTCATCATGCCGTACCAGTAGGCCTGGCCCTCGCGCGTGCCGGTGAATTCGCCCACCAGCACCGGCAGCACCGGCACGATCAGGCCGATGCCCAGCATGTCGATGAAGACGCAGATCAGGACGAAATTCAGATTGCCCGGCGCCGCCGCCGTGTCGGTTTTGCTCATGGGAGGAGGGCGCCGCTTAAGTCGCGGCCGGGCTGGCGGCCCATTCGACGATGAAGTTGTCGCGGAAGGCGACCAGTTCCCGCATGCGCGCCTCGCCCAGCCGGCGGCCGGCGGCGGTCTGCATCTTGCCGGGCAGCGTGGCCAGCTTGGTGTCGATGTGGTCGAGCGCATAGCCCTTGTCGTCCAGCTCGCGGTGCAGCGCCATCGGATCGTCCGGATGCGCCAGCGCGGAACCCATGCGGCCGGCCGTGTAGAACAGCCGCGCCAGGCCGACCGCGCCCAGCGCGTCGAGGCGGTCGGCGTCCTGCACGATTTGGGCTTCGATGGTCTCGGGGCGGAGGTTGGCGGAAAAACTGTGGGTTTCGATGGCGTGGGCCACCGCCGCCAGTTTGTCTGGCGGGAAGTTCAGCGCCGCCAGCTGGCGGCTGGCCAGCAGCGCCGCCTTGCGCGAGGCCAGGTGGCGCTCCGGATCGTTCTTCGGCAGGTTGACCAGGTCGTGCAGGTAGCAGGCGGCCAGCACCACCAGCGCGTCGGCCTCGGGATGGTCGTCCAGCAGCAGGCCGGCGTTGCGCCAGACGCGGTGCAGGTGGTTGGTGTCGTGCGCGCCGTCGGCGTCCTGCGCGGCGGTGGCCAGGGCGACCAGCCGCGGGTGCCAGCTACTGAGCAAGCTATTCATCTGTCTCTCTGTGATATCGGCGATGTGTGGCAAATCATACAGGCTTGCCGCCGCCTTGTGCAGCCAAAACCATGGTCTGACTGTCAATCTGTGTATTGCGGAAAGGTTATTTTGTTGCCTTAACGCACTTATTCAGTGCTATTGATCTTGACTTAGGGTAACATTACGCCTAGTTACCAGTCACTTTAGCAATGAAGGAAAAGCTATGTCCAACGTAAGCGAACTCAACGCCTCGGCCTCGACCGCCGGCGAATACCTGGCCTTTACCCTCGGCCAGGAAGAGTATGGCATCGATATCCAGAAGGTCAGCGAGATCCGCAGCTACGAAACGCCAACCCGCATCGCCAATGCGCCGGATTTCGTCAAGGGCGTGGTCAATCTGCGCGGCATCATCGTGCCGATCGTCGACATGCGCATCAAGTTCAACCTTGGCACGCCGTCGTATGACCAGTTCACCGTCGTCATCATCCTCAACATCGGCCACCGCGTGGTGGGCATGGTGGTGGACCGCGTGTCGGACGTGACCACGCTGACGCCGGACCAGATCAAGCCGGCGCCGGAAATCGGCTCGGCGCTCAACACCGAACATATCGTCGGCCTGGGCACGATCGAAGAGCGCATGCTGATCCTGGTCGATATCGACAAGCTGATGTCCAGCGCGGACATGGGCCTGATAGACAGTACGGCGCTGGCGGCATAACCACCGGCGACATCACAGCGGGCCACCCCCGATGCTGATTCCGTAGTTTTGTTTTTGTTGTTACTCTGAGAGGTAGGTGCAAGAATGAATATGTTGGCGAATATCAGTATCGGAAAACGCCTGGCGTTGGGTTTCACGATTATTCTGGCGTTTGCGATGCTGATTACCGGCATCAGCGTGTGGCGTCTGCAGGGCGTGGCTTCGGCCACCAGCGAAATGATGCAGGTGCCGCTGGCCAAGGAACGCATGATTTCCGACTGGTCGGGCAAAATCGACAGCGGCATCCGCCGCACCACCGCCATCGCCCGTAGCAGCGACCTGTCGCTGGGCACCTACTTCGCCGAAGAGTCCAAGGCTTCGTCGGCCGGCTCCTCCGAGCTGCAAAAGAAAATCGAGGCGCTGATTACCGACGCCGACGAGAAAGAGCTGTTTACCCGCATCGGCGAGCAGCGCAAGGTCTACCTGTCGTCGCGCGACCAGATCAACAAGCTGAAAACCGCCGGCGAACTGGAAGAAGCGACGCGCATCTTTGAAACCGTTTTCCGCCCCGGCACCGCCAAGTACCAGGAGTTGATCGTCGAGCTGCTGAAAATGCAGCGCGCGAAGATCGACGCCAGCGCCGCCCACATCGACGAAGTGGCCAACAGCAGCCGTCATCTGCTGTTCGTGCTGGCCGCGCTGGTGCTGGTGTTCGGCCTGACCGCCGCCTGGCTGCTGACCACCGGCATCGTGCGTCCGCTGCAGGAAGCGGTGACCGCCGCGCGCCGTGTCGCCAGCGGCGACCTGACCGGCCATATCGACGACAGCGCCAAGGACGAAACCGGCCAGCTGCTGTCGGCGCTGAAGGAAATGAATTCCAGCCTGCTCAACATCGTCACCGAGGTCCGTCACGGCACCGACCATATCACCACCTCGTCGACCGAAATCGCCCAGGGCAACCAGGACCTGTCGCGCCGCACCGAGCAGCAGGCCGGCGCGCTGGAGGAAACCGCGTCGTCGATGGAAGAACTGACGTCCACCGTCAAGCACAACGCCGACAACGCGCGCCAGGCCAACCAGCTGGCCGCGTCGGCCGCGCAGGTGGCCGTCAAGGGCGGCGCCGTGGTGGCGGAAGTGGTGGGCACCATGGATTCGATCAACCAGTCGTCGAGCAAGATCGTCGACATTATTTCGGTCATCGACGGCATCGCCTTCCAGACCAATATCCTGGCGCTGAACGCCGCCGTGGAAGCGGCGCGCGCCGGTGAGCAGGGCCGCGGCTTCGCCGTGGTGGCGTCGGAAGTGCGCAACCTGGCGCAGCGCTCCGCCTCGGCCGCCAAGGAAATCAAGGCGCTGATCGGCGACTCGGTGGAGAAGGTCAACCAGGGCAGCAAGCTGGTGGCCGACGCCGGCACCACGATGGACGAAATCGTCGCCAGCGTGCACAAGGTCAGCGACATGATCTCTGAAATTACCGCCGCCAGCAGCGAGCAAAGCGCCGGCATCAATGAAGTGAATCAGGCCATCGGCTCGATGGACGCGGTGACGCAGCAGAACGCGGCGCTGGTCGAGCAAGCCGCCGCCGCGGCGGAATCGATGCAACAGCAGGCCGCCGCGCTGGCGCAAGCGGTCAGTGTGTTCAAGGTCGATGGCACGCCGCGCCTGCAAAACGCGCGCGCTGCGCGCTCGCCGCTGCAAATCGCCCGCAGCGTTTAAGCCTCCACGGCCGCTTGTGCGGCCGCGCGGTCGATCGCCTGCTGCGACAGGCGGTCGGCCTCGACGTTGCGATGGCGCGGCACCCAGCGCAGGCTGACGCCGTCCAGCGCCGCCATCAGCGCCACCACGCGCGCCCGATGTTCCTCCACGCCCTTGGCGCCGCGCGCCGCGCCGAGATTCACATCGTTGATCACCACCTGGCTGTCGCCATACACGGCCAGGCCGGTGGCGCCGATCTCGCGCGCGGCTTCCAGCAGCGCCGTCAACGCCAGGTATTCCGCTTCGCTGCTGTTGCCATGGCCGGCGCGGCGGCTGATTTCCACTCGCTGCCCGTCCGGCCCGCACAGCAGGGCGCCAATGCCGATCTGGCCTGGATTCGGATGGGCGGAGCCGTCAAACCAGCCGCGCCACGCGGCGGACGGTTGCATGCCGGCCTTGCGCTGCGCCAGCTTGTGGGCGGCATTGGCCTGGCGCGCCAGGCGACGAGCCTCGTCGCGCTGGCGCTGCGCCTCACGTTCGGCCAGCAGGTGCGCGAGTCCCGGCGCGCCGGCGGCCAGCGTCAATACCTGCAACAGCGCCTGTGCTTCGCTCACCTGCGTGCGCGCCGCCAAACGGCGCGCGGCCACGCGCTCGCCCTTGAAGGCGGCCGTGGCCAGCGTATCGAAATCAGAATGATCCATTAATCGCGGCGGCGGTTGTCCGGATGGTGGTCGTAGCGGTTCGGCACACCGTCGCCATCGCGGTCGCGGTCATAGCGGTTGGGCACACCGTCATGGTCGCGGTCCCCGCGTCCGCCGCGTCCATGATGGTCGCCGCGGTTGTCGTGACGGTCGTAGCGGTTGGGGATGCCGTCATGATCGCGGTCGCCGTTCGGGCCCCGGTTCCAGCGGGCTTGTTCGCGATACCAGCGGCCATCACGCTGCTCCCATCGCGGCTGCTGGTAGACGTAGCCAGGACGCGAAGCTTATCCAGCTGCCGCCCACCCATTCGTGGCGGTTGCCGCGCCAGTCCCAGTAGCCGGGCGCCCAGATGTAGCCGGCGCGCGGTGCTGGAATGCGCTCATAGCGCGGCGGCGGCGGCGCGACGGTGATGTAATCGACGCGGCCTGGGCCGCCAACGGTGACCCAGCCGCCCGGCGCAAAGCGCCAACCGCCGCCGTCACGCACCCATTCGGCCTGACGCCAGCTGCTGCCGACCACTTCGCGCTCCCAGTGGCCTGCCGCCCAGACGTGGCGGTGGCCATCCCAGTTCCAGTAGCCCGGCGCCCAGACGTATCCCCGCCGCGGCGCGGGCAGGGTTTCAATGCGTGGAGGTGGCGGAGCATTGCCAATCACGATGCTGACACCGACTTGCGCGGAGGCGGTGGATGGTGCAAACGCTGCCGCGCTCAGTGCGAGGATGGCGGTAGCAAAAATTGGCTTGATCATGATAGTTCCTCCGTTCTTTGATTGCGCTGCTGATGCGCATGAACGAACTATATCAAGCGGTGTTGTTCGTGGTGCTGTCTGATGCAACTTTTTACATATGACACAAAGCCGAGCAAATCAAATGTGCGCCGGCGCACAGCTTCAGATGTTGTTGGCTTTGGTGGCTTCTGCTGCCATCACGGTGGCGCGTTCTTCCAGCACCGACTGCAGTTTTTGTTCAGGCGTCAGGCGCTTGGCGCTGACCACCACCGTTTGCATGTTGGCGTCCGGTGCGGTCGCGCCGGTGTGGGTGAGCGCGTACGCGGCGCCGCAAGTCAGGGCGGCGGTGACGACGAACAGGGCTTCAAAGTTTTTCAGGACATTCATGATGATCTCCTTGCGTTGGTTAAAGTGAGCTTCGATGTAGTCACTGTATCCAAAGGCGCCGCAAGCTGCGCCGGGATTGCGACGAGACGCCGTTTCGGCGGGCCGAAATGCATTCTGGCGGGATGGGAGGGCGGTTTTCCCCGCTCCCCCGGCTAAGGAGGTGCAAATCGATAGCGAGGGGCTTATGCCGCAATTCATCCGCACCATCCTGCAAGCCTGGGCCGAGCGGCGCCGCGCCCGTCGCCGTGGCGCCAACCTGCGCGCAGGGAGGGATGCCGGCCGGCGCTTGGGCCGCGTTGGCGGCGGTGGCCATGTGCCCGCGTCTGCGCGCGGCCACGGCTCGGCGCGCGTGCTGTGGATCGCCGTCGCCGGCGTCATCCTCGCTGCGGCGGGCGGCGCGCTGATCGCAGGTCACGCCCGCCATCTTGCCGCGTCTACCGGCAGCACGCCGCAATCCGCCGCCAACGTCCGCGCCGCCAATGCCTACCAATCCACGCTGCCGGGCATCGCCTTCATCGTGCCGCAGCAACCCGGCATCAGCGCCAGCTTGCATCCAGGCGGCGCCTTGCTGATCGCCGCCAATCTGCAAGCCGCGCCGCCGGTGCGAGTGGACCTGTGCAGCCAGTTGCGCGGCCCCGGCGACCCGCGCCTGTTGCCGCTGCGGATAGGCTACCGCTTCGACGACGTCAAACGCTGGGTCAAGCGCAATGAGGAAAGCAGCGTCCAGATCTCGTTGCGCAATGTGCTGTTGATCGCGGACCGGGATAGCGGCGCCGACGCCATGCCCGAGGTGCAAATCGAAGGCAGCGCCCGTGCCGATTTCAACGACCCGCTCAGCGAACCGTTGCAACTCAGCTGGCGCGCCCGTGGGGGCGACACCCGCTGGCTCAGCGACGCCAGCTTCGGCCAGATCGAGCAGGGCGCCAGAGGCCAGGTGGCGTTGCGCCAGCAAGGCTGGCTGCTTTGGGGCGCCGGCTCCGCGCTGCGCATCGAACGCCGCTCCAACGCCATGTGCCCGCAGGCCGGCGAACTGCTGGTCCAGCTCTATCGGCCCGCCATGCCCGAGGACAGCCGGGTGGCGCAAGGCGTATTCGGCGCGCGCGCGCAGGCCGGAGCAGGCGCGGCGCTGGTCACCGCGTTTCCGGCGCGCGGCCGCGCCGTCAGCGCCTATCTGGCGCCGGGCGAGTATCAGGTGCCACAGGCTGCCGCCGTCGCGCTGGAAGACCAGGCCTTGTTTGAGCAGTTGCAGGCGCAAGGCCTGATCCGGCTCTCGGCCAGCGGCGCCATCGACATCGCGCCACGCGATTTACCGCAATGGCAAGCGGCGAACAGTACAGAGCGCGCGGCTGAACTCAGCGACTGGAAGCAGGTCCGGCCCGGCGTCGCCACGCGCAAGCTGGTCAAGCGCCTTTACTACCAGGCCGACGGCGCTTATGTCCGCCAGCAGATCGACATCTACAACAGCGAACGCCGCCTGCTGGCATGGCGTATCAAAGGCCCTGCCGATCTGCCGCTGGACTGGAGCGTGACGGCCGGCGGCAACGCCAATGGCAAGGCGCCGCTGATGGTCGCCACGACCAGCCAGATGCCGGTGGCTGCATCGCGCCTGTTCGCATCGCTTCCACAAGGCTGGCAACCATGGAGCCGTGTCGCCCGCTGGCCGCAAGCCGCCGAAGGGCGCGACGGCAAACCCACCGTGCGGCTGACGCTTGCCTTGCCGCGCCCCGCCAGCGGCGGCGAAGTCCTGCACATACTGGTGGCGGGCCATGTGGCGACGGCCGGCAGCGAAAACCTCGACAGCGTCCATGGCGCCAGCGCGCGCCTGGCGCCGGCCTGCACCGGCCGCGCCTGTGCCAGCGGCAGCGATGTCCAGCAGATCACACTTACCTTGCTATCCGGCGCGCGCGATATCCGTCTCGACCTGCAACCGCTGGATTTCAATGCGCCGGAAGACCAAAAATACCGGCACCTCCGCGTGGCGGGCGGGCGGCTGACCTGGCAGCCGCTGGCGCCGGGCGATCGTGGCGCGCCGCGCAGCGCTGCGCCGTCTGCGGTGCAGCTGCAGGACCGCAACGGCACCCCGCTCTGGACCGATGGCGCGCCGAGCGACGCTGCTTTGCAAGCCGGCCTCGCGCCGCTGCTGGGCGTTGAGACGGAGCATGCCAGCAGCGTGGCGGGCATGCTGGCCCGCCTTCCTGCGCCAGCCGGCACGGTCAACGCGACGCTGACACTCGACCTGCCACTGCAAACCTTGAGCCAACGGGTGCTCGAATGCGTCGCCATGCAGCGTGGCCGCTGGCACGACAGCGCGTGCAGCGGCGGTCAGCCGGTGCCGGAAGGCCGGCACGCAGGCCTGGTTATTCTTGATACGGAAAGCGGTGACATTCTTGCCGCCGCTGGCGCCGGCGCAGGCGAAGTCAGCGCCGCCAACTGGGCCGAAGTGCGCGACTTCGACCGCACCAGTCCTGCACGCAGCCCCCTGCGCCTGCCGGCGCTACAGCATGATGGTGGGGCCCACCAAAGTCCCGGCTCGACCTTCAAGGTCATCAGCGCATTGGGCCTGGAACTGGCGGCACAAGGCGATACGCAAGTTGACGCGCTGTTGGGCGGCATGCCGCTTCCCGCCATCAACCGGCTGGCGGCGCAGCGCGGCTACGGCTTCCAGACCGACGCCGCCAGCTATCCCATGAATCCGCGGCTGGCGCATATCACCAACTACCGCGAACAAAGCCTGGACCGCCGCGCGCAAGAGGGGCGGCTTGGATTGGCGCAAGCGCTGACATACAGCCTGAATACCTGGTTCGCCTGGTCCAGCGAGCTGAGTGACCGCAGCCTGTTTGGCCGTCCGGACGGCGGCGCGCCCGATCTTCAGGCGCTGGACGCGGATGCGCTGGACAGTGTGCGTCCGATCATCGCCGCAGCGCGCCGGCTGGGTTTCGAGCAAGCGTTGCGCCTCGATGGCGGCTTGCTGCCGGCGGACTTCAACTGGCGCGCGTGGGATGCGCTGCAAGCCACGCCAGCCCGCATCGATCCGATACACACGCGGCACGAGCTTCGGCAGATGGCGATCGGCCTGCGCATGCAGGTCACGCCGTTACAAATGGCGCTGGCATCGGCGGCCGTGGGGCAGGGGCGGGTGGTGGCGCCGCGCATGCTGCTGTCGCTGGACGGCGCGGCCAGCACCACGCCGCCCGCCGCGCCGCTGGGCATTCGCCTTGACCGGATCAGGGCCGGCATGAAAGGCGTGGTCGATGTCGGCACCGGCGCGGGCGCCTTCCGTGGCGCCGCGCTCACTGGCGTGCGCCCCGGCCTGTATGGCAAAACGGGCACCGCGCCAAGTGGCGAGCATACGGCCACCGTCTGGTTCACCGGCTGGCTGGAGCCCGGCAGCTTGCCGGGCCAGGCGCACCGGTTGGCGATGGCCGCATTCGTCAGCCACTCCGACGCTACGGGCGGCGAACATGCGGCGCCGGTGATTGCCGCCATCCTGTCCACACTGGCGGCGCAGAACGGTGAACAGAAGGGGAAATAGCCTTGTAAACGGGATAATGCGCAGGGCGTTTTTGTGGCATGCTTGAAAAGCCTTTTGACTTATCTTTTTATACAGGACTTTATGCGCTTGCCAGGAACCCGGTACCAGGAGCACGGCTGGGAACAAGTGCGCAAGCTGCTGGGACTTTGCTCGCTGCAGGCTTTCCGGCAGATTGAAATGCACCAGGTACTCGACCCCGCGCAGCATGCCGCGCTGCTCGACGCCTATACCGACGCGGTAGCCGCAGCCCTGCGCGCCAACGCCCGTAGCGCGCGCGGGGAGGCGGAAGGCAACAGCTATGGCGAGAGCGTTTATGAGTTGTCGCTCGGACTGGTGTTTGAGTTGCAGGCGCAAACGTCCTATTGGACGGCGTTTGTCGCCGCCATGGCAGGCGAATGCGCGCGCAGCGGCGCGTTCTGGCGCGATCCGGCCGCGGAAGGCGTGATGCGCAAGAAGGTCAATGATATGTATGCGACCTTGCGCGACAAGGTGGATGCGGATAACTATGTGGTCGCCACCGGGCGCGAATGCTCGCCGAATAAAATCTACACCTACCGCATGCTGGACATGGCCTATCGCGAGATATCCGGCCTGTTCGCAGCCTGGGAGCATCATGCCGCGCAAGTTGGCGCTATTCTCGGGCGTCCGCTGGCTGGCACGCCGATCGAGGTGCGGCAGATGAAGTCCATTGGCGGCTGCAAGGCGGAGTGGATTATTCGCTGGAGCGCGACGCTGGAACAGTTTGGCGGCTCGCCAGGGCCGCTGCATACCAGGTCCAAGCGTTTCGCCAGCCTGAAAAACAGCCCGGACAAGATTGCGGCGCTGCTGGCGGAGATTGGCGACTATGAAGAGCTGTCTCGCGAATATGGACAGCGCCGAGGATTGGCATTCCGATGCCGGCGAGGCCGCGCTGTGGCTGGAAGATTATTGGCGTGTGCTGGGCGAGTCCGAACAGGCCGAGGCCAGCGGCGAGCAGCCGGATGAGGACCGCATCCTCGCCGCGCCGGAGCCGGGCCCGCTGGCGGACGACGACGCCGACGCGCAGGCTGCGCCCCCGTCAGGCGCGCACGACGCGTTGAATATCGAAGCGCCGGTCAGCGACGCGCAACTGGCCGCCGAACAGTCCCGCGCTGAAGAGCTTTCTCTCCCCTCCGCTATCTGGAAATGGCCAGGACCGCGCAGGACGCCGGCAGCTGGACGTTGCGCATGTTGCGCGACGCGTCGCTGCCGGTGCGCCTGGCCGTGTACCACAAGCTGCTGGGCGCAGCAGACGACACGTACCCGGACGCCTGGCTGGACCCGGCCACCGGCGAGCTGCCAACCCTGCAACAACTGGCAGCGCTGGACCAGATTTCAATGCCGACGCTGCGCAAGCGCCGTAATGAAGCGATCGCCCGGCTGCAAGCCGTTGGCGCGCGATGAAGGAGAACGATTTGAATTCGCCACACGATGATCTGGATGCCCGCTTGCACGAGCGCCTGCTGCTGTCGCGCGCCGTGCCGGGCGACCGTCTGATGCTGGCCGACGCCACCATGCTGGCGGCGCTCGACGGTACGCGCGCGCTGACGCCCAACGAGCGTCAAGCCTTGTCGGCGTCGCCGTTGACGCTGCGCCGTTTCCGGCAGTTGTCGCTGGAACGCCGCGCTGCCGCGCAGCCGCTGGCCGCCAACGATGCGCTGTGGACTGGCAGCATAGGCATGCTGCGTGCCGCATCCACGGCCGAAGCGCTGGAGGAGCTGGTGACTGACGATGGCTGCTGGACGTTGCATTTTCTGTCGCAGGACGGCGGCTGGCAGGTGATTTTGAGCCTTTCGGCGGATGCGCCGTTTGCCGCGCGTGTGCTGCGCGAACAGCCGCAATTGCGCGTGATCGATGGAGGCGGCGCAATTGTGCTGCAAGGCCGGCTGGACGGCGATGGCGAGTGCGAGCGCGCCTGGCCGTTTGCCATCGCACCGGGATCGCATTTTCAACTGTATGGAGCCGGCTTTGCCGTCGAACCGGTGGCGCCGTAGATGATGGGTATATTCAGCCGCCGCCGCAAACAAGCCGCCGACACCGGCGGCTTGGGCGAAACCTTGATCGCGCTGCGGCTCGACGCCGGCAATATCGCGCCAGCGCAGGCCACGGTGGTGGTGTTCAATGCGGCCGGGCATGCGCGCCGGACGGCGGCCGGCAGGGTTGCGTGCGAACCAGGAGAAATGGCGTTCTGCTTTCATCCGGGCCCGTATTCGGTGGACCTGACACCATTCGCGACGGCGCCGGAGTGGGGCTTGCGCTTGCGCTTTGTGATCGACGCTGCCAATCCGCGTGTGACGCAGCAGCGCTTTGATTTGTATTTGTACAGCGAGACGGCCGGGCGGCTGGCGTTGGCCGATTTCGCCGCGACCGTGGAAATGGCGCTGCAGGCCGAGTTGGCGCAGGGAGCGCTGGATCTGCCGCCGTGTACATCAGTGGAGGAATGGCATGCCTTCCGCGCGGGGCTGAATCAATTGATGTACACGCGTTATGGGGTGACGGTTGACGATTGTGTGCCGGTGGATCTCGGCGAGCAAGTCGACTATGCCGCCATTCTTCAAACCCGCGCCCGGGTGGCCGCACTCGAAGCCAGTATCGCCGCAGCGCGTGACGAAGACGAGCGGCAAAGCGGCGGCGACATCCTTCCGAGCGCGGCGGTGATCCCGGCCACAGGCGCCGACACTGGAAGCGGCGCCGGCCGCGTTGCGGATGTCGGCAGGCGGCCGATGGCAACGCAAGCCAGCGTCGCCGAACAGGATGCGCGCGCGTTGCGCCGCCTGTTCCTGGAACTGCCAGTCCTGAGCGCCGAATTGCGCCTGCTAACCCTGCCCGAGGGCACGGAGATCTTCCAGCAGCATCAATCGCTGCTGCTGCGACTTGGCATGGCCGCGCTCAACGTCAACACCATGCCGTCGCTGGCCTGGGCCGCGCCCGACCAGCCGCTGCCCGCTGAAGACCAGGCCCTGCGCAGCGCCCAAACGCTCATCGCCCAGTCAGCGCTGGACGAAGCCTGGTCCTTGCTGGCCCGCCTTCAGGGCGCAAGCCACGAACAATGGTCATCATTGCTGGACGAAGCAGACCGCATCTGCGCCAACCTGGAAACCGGCCTGTCCCTGCGCCGCATCACTTACGTCCCGCGGCAGGAGCCTTCGCTATGAGCACCATCTCGACCAGCAATGTCCCCGGCAATGCCGAGTGCCGCTGCACACTGGCAGATGGCCGCGAACTCACCATCACCGCCAGCCGCCGTCCCCGCGCAAATCGCGCCGACGTCAAATGCACCGTACCCAACGCGCCGGCCATCGCCGACCGCATGCAGCAAATCGTCCGCCTGGCACGCCACACCGAAGCGCGGCTGGACAGCCGCGACCAGGTGGTGCTCAGCATGGACATCGCTCCCGCAGTCCTTGAGCGCGACTGGGAGCTGGCCGCCGTCCTTGCCGACCGCATGGTGCGCGGCCTGCAACCGAATCGCCCGGTCAGCGCGCAAGGCAGCTCGGAGGCCTGGCACGTCGGCCGCGTCACTGGCACGGTGACCAGCGCCGATGGCGAAACGCTGTCCATCACGCACCTCGGCGCCCTGGCTGGCCATAGCGACCCGTCGGCCGCCGTCTCCACCGTGCGCACCTGGTTCCCGCTGCACAGCGGCGGCATCAATGACACGCTAGGCTGGCTCGAAGTCAGCGTCTTCCCGCTCGAAGTCCTGGCAGCAAGCGAAGAAGACGCCATCGCCGCTCCTGGGCTGGACCTCGCGGCGCAACAGGAGGTCAGGCAGACGCTGACCGCAGCGCGCCATTTCGACGGCAAAGGATTGGGGCGCTGGCGCACCGTGGTCCGTTTTGGACAAGCGCGTTTCCAGGGCGGCTCTTACCAGCTGGCGCTGGTCATGGCCGACCGCCTTGCGCGCGGAAGGGAGTTCATCCCGCGCGGCCGCATCATCGCCACCGGCTGTTCCAGCGCCTGGCACGCCGGCCGCGTCGACTCGGTGGACGGGCGCGAATCGAAGCTGGCGTTAATATTCAATCAAGCCGGCAAGGGCGACCGCGTACTGCTGCCCAGGGACTGGGAAGCGCAACTGCCGCCCGGATTTTGCGCCGGATTGCGGCAAAAGGGCGCCACACTGGCTTGTATCGACAAGATTGGCATGATTTAAAGCGTGCGCAAGAAGCAAACCGGGCCCGCCCTGCTAAAATCGGCAGATCGAAGGGCAGCCTGGAAGATGAATCGTAGAAGGAGTCTGGCATGTTCCAAATGTTTGGTTTTGGCGGCGTCAAGTGCCCGCGTTGCGAGCACAAAAACGGCGACCAGTCGGGCTATTGCAAGCACTGCGGCCTGACGCTCGGCGCGCCGCGCAGCGAGCCCGTATTGCGCGACAACCGCTGGATACCCGGCGATAACGAGCTGGCCGTCTACTTCGGCGTCAGCACGCTGTCGGGCATCTTCACCAAGACACTGCGCGTGCCGGCCACGACGCGCGCCTATATCCTGCAAGCCGACAAAGCCACCGAAGTGCCGCAGGGCGAATATGAGATCGAGGGCTTTTTCACCCGTTTGAACCACCTGCTGCGCAACCAGAACGCCGAAATCCTCATCACCCGCACCTTGCCGCTGCCGGTAGAGTTCTCGTTCGAAGACCTGCACACGGCGGAACACCTGAAAATATCGGCGCGCTTTACTATCGCCGTCCGCATTGAAAACGTGCCGGCGTTCGCGCAGCACTTCATGACCGTGCCGGGGGTGGTCAACACGACCCATCTGCACGAACTGCTGGAACCATCGGTGCGCCAGCTGGCGGCGGAATTCGTCGGCAGCCGTTCGATCCGCGAAATGGCCGGCAACGCCGACTTGCGCCTGCAATTGGACGAACGCCTGCAAGCGGCGCTCAAGCTGCGTCTTGCCACTTATGGGTTGGCGGTGGACGGTGTGGAAACCGCCGCGCTGCGCCACGACAAATTCGACCACAATCGCGCCCGCATCGGCACCTTATGGCTGGTTGCCGACGAGCGCCATGTGCAGCTGGAACACGTGAAGCAGCTGGATCAGATTTATAACGACGAGGAATGGCAGGCCATCGCGCGCGAAGAACAGAAGATGCATTCGGACTTCCGCCGCGCGGAACTGCGCCAGGACGCCAGCGTCAACAAGGCCGAACTGACGCTGAAAGAGTCGGAACGCATACAGGCCTTGCGCGCGCGTGAAGTGGAACTGTACAGCCGCGTGATGGACTCAAAGACGCGCAAGGTCGCCATCGACAAGGGCGCCGGCACTGTGCTGGCGGATCTGGAGCATGAACTGGCGAAGAATAAATCGCACCGCCAGGGAGAGCAGGCCGAGTGGGACCACGTGCGGCAGCTGGCGCAAATCCGGATGCGCACCGAACTGGAGGTGTTGCAGCAGACCGCCGCCGAGCAGCGCCAGATCGCGCAACAGCGGCTGTCGCATCAGCTGCGCCAGCAAGCGATTGAAAACCAGATCGCTCAGGCGCTATTGATTGAAGACGAGTCGCACAAGCGCGCCGAGCTGGCCGCGCTGCGCCAGCGCGAGAAGGACGAAAAGTCCCGCGAACTGCAAATCGAAGCGGAAGCCCATGCGGCGCGCATCCAGGGCATGAGCATTGCGAGTGCGGCGCGTCGGCGCGAGGCCGAGCGCGTGCAGGAGTGGGAAGACCAACTGGCGCTGGCGCGCCAGCGCGACCTGCTGCGCGGCGATGCCGTCAAGGACGCCGGCAACGCAGTGCAGGTGGCGGAAATCAATCAGAAAATCGAGGATCTCAAGCGCGCCGGCGCGCAGGCCGATGCGGTGGCGCAGTATGAAAAGCTGTTGCGCACCATCGAAGCCGATGGCGTGCATGCACGGCAGAATCAGGCCAATGCCAAACAGGCGATGTTGGATCAACTGGCGGTGGATGAGCAGCGCCTGGTACTCAAGCAGCGGGAGCAGGAGGCCTTGTGGCAGCACGAGCTGCGCAAGTTCGAGCAGGAGCGCGCTGCCGCTTTCAGCACCCAGCAATCGCAGCAGGATCATGAGATCCGCCGCATGGAAACCATCAACCGCATGAGCGACCTGGCGATAGCGGCGGTTGCCGCGCCGTCCAACGTGGAAGCGGTGACGCAGATCATGAAGCTGCAAATCCAGGGCGGCATGACGGCCGACCAGATACAGGCTTTGTCGCAGGTGGTGGCGGCCGAGCAGGGCGTCTCGCCGGTGGAGGCGGCGCGCATGGCGTATGAGCGAGTACTCGAAGAGCGCGCGCACCGCGATGCGGAGGTGGACAAGGACCGCCGTCACCAGGTTGACCTGATCGGCGCGGCCAGGCAGGTTGCGCCGGCGAGCGTGCATGTGCAGGTAACGGCTGCCGGAGCGCGTCGCTGTCCCAATGGCCACGTGGTGCCGACAGGCCGCGAGCATGACAAGTTTTGCGCCGAATGCGGCGCCCCCTTGCAGTAACTTATCGGGTAAAGATGCAGACAGCAAGAGACAAGATCCGCGAATTGCGGGCCTTACATGATGACGGTTTGTTGAGTCTCCAAGAGTTCGACCGTCGCAAGAACGCCATCCTGGATGCGGAATATGCGCCGCCGGGAGGCCGCGCCGCGCCTGCACAGCTGCCGCAGCGGCAGGGCACGGAACTGGGGCTGATGACCGGCCAGGAGATCGGACCGCAGAACCGGCGCTATCGGCTGGAACGCCTGATCGGCATGGGCGGCATGGGGCAGGTGTGGCTGGCAACCGACCTGGCGACGCACGCGGAACTGGGGCACAGCGATCTGGTGGCGCTGAAAATCCTGCCGCCGCAGCTGACGCAAAGCGCCACGCACGCCAAGCTACTGATCGAGGAAGCCACGCAGGCGCGCAAGCTGGCGCATGAGAATATCGTCCGCGTGTACGAGTGGGCGCAGGACCCGGCCACTTCCAGTTACTTCATCATCATGGAGTATCTGGAAGGGCAGGACCTGGACGCCTATCTGGCGGAACAGGGGCCGCTGCCGCTGGAATCGGTGTACAAGCTGCTGTCGCCGATCGGCGATGCGCTGCAATATGCGTGGGAAAAGCACAAGCTGGTGCACCGCGACATCAAGCCTGGCAACGTGTTCCTGACCCAGCGCGGAGAAATCAAGCTGCTGGACTTCGGCATCGCCTCGCGCGCGCGCAGCGCCGGCAGCAGCCTGGGCTTGCAGACGCCGAACGCCGGCACCGCCGGCTATCGCGCGCCGGAGGCTGGAACGCACCAACGCCAGCCCGCGCCGAAACTGGACGTGTATGCGGTGGCGGTGATGATCTACCAGTTGCTGGAAGGCCGCATGCCCTTCGACGACATGCGGCCGGCCGATTTCCATCCATCGCCGCCGCGCGGCCTGAATGAACGCCAGTGGAAGGTGCTGCAGGACGGCTTTGCCTACTTGCAGGAGCGCCGTCCGGCCTCGGTTAACGAGCTGCTGGCGGCATTGCGCCGCGCCGCGGGGCCGAGCGAGGCGGAGCTGGCGGCGCAGGCCGAGCAGGCCGCGCGCGATAAGGCGGAGCGCGAGCAGAAGCTCAGGAAAGAGCAGGCCGCGCAGGCCGAACAGGCGCGCCTGGCAGAAGAAAAGCGCAAGGCCATGGTGGCCGAACTGACCGCGCGCCGGCAGGCCGAGATGCAGGCGGCAGCCGCCGACAAGCAGCGGCAGGAACAGCAGCGGCGCGCGCTCGAGGCGAAACAGCGCGCCGAAGCGGAAGCCGCCGCGCAGGCGCGCAAGCAGGTGCTGCGCGAGCAGTTGCAGGCGCGCCGCGATGCGGACGCCAAAAAGGCGCGTGAAGAACGCGAAGAGCAGCAGCGCAAGGCCGCGCAGTTGAAGGCGGAAGCAGCCTATCGGCAGGAACAGGAGCGCCATCGCAAGCAGCAGGCGGAACGCCATGCGGCCGAACTGGCGGCGCTGACCGCCAGTACGCCGGTGGCCGACGCCAATGGCGTGTTGCGCGACCGCTTCCGCGACGGCAGCGGCGCCGGGCCCGATCTGGTGCTGATACCGACCGGGCGATTCCAGATGGGATCCCAAGAGCATGAACAGGCGCTGGCTGTGAAAGCCGGCGCGCAGAAAAACTGGCTGGACCGCGAGCAGCCGCCGCACTGGGTCGGTATCGAGTATTCGTTCGCGCTGGGGCGTTTCCCTGTAACGGTGGGCGAGTGGCGGCGGTTTGTGAAAGACACCGGCTGGGAATCGCAGTCCGACACCGACTGGCGCGCGCCGGGCTTCGCGCAAACGGACGAGCATCCGGTGATAGGCGTCAGCTGGATCGACGCGCAGCTCTACCTGCGCTGGCTGTCGGAGAAGACCGGCCAGGTGTATCGCCTGCCGACCGAAGCGGAGTGGGAGTACGCCTGCCGCGCCGGCACCAAGAGCGCTTTCAGCTTCGGCGACACCATCAGCACCGAACAGGCCAACTACGACGGCCACTACACCTTCAACGGCGGTCCGCGCGGCGCCTTCCTGCAGGGGACCAGCAAGGTCGGCTCGTTCCAGCCGAATCCATGGGGCCTGTTCGACATGCACGGCAACGTGTGGGAGTGGACGCAGGACGTGGTGCACGATAACTACGTTGGCGCCCCGCTTGACGGCAGCGCATGGGAGGACGGCGGGGACCCGGTGCGGCGCGTGCTGCGCGGCGGCTCGTGGCTGTACAACCCGCGCTACCTGCGTTCCGCCGTGCGCAACGGCTTTTCGGCGGTGCTGGCCAATGACATCGTCGGCTTTAGAGTCGCTCGAAAGCTCGCATGAGGTATACTGCCGGGCTTTGAAAGTCAGGATTTGATATGAGCGCCTTGCCCCCATGCCCTAAATGCAGTTCCGAATACACTTATGAAGACGGCGCGCAGCTGGTATGCCCGGAGTGCGCGCACGAGTGGACCGCCGGCGCGGCGGCTGACGCGGAAGAAGGCGCGCGCGTCTACCGCGATTCGGTCGGCAACATCCTGCAGGACGGCGATACCGTGACCGTCATCAAGGACCTGAAACTGAAGGGGGCGGCGGCACCGTCAAAGTCGGCACCAAGGTAAAGAATATCCGCCTGGTGGATTCCGACCACGATATCGACTGCAAGATCGATGGCTTCGGCGCCATGAGCCTGAAGACTGAATTCGTCAAGAAAGTAGTATGAGGTATAAACTTTTCCTGTTTGACCTGGACGACACGCTTGCTGGACTTCAAGGCCTCCGAACAGCTGTCGTTTGCCCGCACCATGCGGGCGCTGGGCGCGGCCGGCGACATGACGGCGTTGTTCCTGCAATACCAGGCGATCAATCTTGCGCTGTGGCGCGCCTTTGAAACCGGCTCCGTGTCCAAGGACTTCCTGAAGGTCGAGCGCTTCCGCAAAACCTTCATGGAGAACGGTCTCGAACTGGACCCGGAACAGGCCAGCAAACTGTATCTCGAATCGCTGTCCGATACGGTGGTGTTGCTCGACGGTGCGGTGCAGCTGTGCGAAACCTTGGCCGCTGCCGGCGAAGTGGGCATCATCACCAACGGCGTGGAGGCGATTCAGAATCAGCGCATCGCCAAGTCGGGGTTGAAGAACACCATTTCGTTCGTCGCCACCTCGGAAGCGTGCGGCTACGCCAAGCCGGATGTGCACTTCTTTGAGTACGCGGCGCGCATGGCGCGGCCGTTCGCCAAGGAACAGGCAATCATCATCGGCGACCGCCTGGACGCGGACATCCTCGGCGCCAACCGCTATGGCATCGATAGCTGCTGGTTTAATCCGGAGCGCTTGCCGAATGCGTCGGAAGCTGTGCCGACTTATGAAGTCAGCAGCCTGCACGAGGTTATTCGTTCGCTGGCGTAAGCGCGACTGTGGAATAGGGCGACAGCACGCGCCAGCCCAGTGTGACGTACAGGGCGCGTCCCATTTCGGTGGCAACCAGCAGGCGCTGCGCCGCCCGCGACTGCTGCGCCGTTCCCAGCGCCGCCATCAGCGCGGCGCCCAGCCCCTGCTGGCGGTGCATCACATCGACCGCGATGCGGTCGAATATGAAAACGCCCTCATGTTCCACCGCGTAGCCGCTGGCGACCTGCATATCGCTTTCGGTGTAGATGCGCGCGCTCGTTACCTGCTCCTCGGTCTTCAGTTGCATCCAGTAGCCGGGCGGCAGCGAAGGCACCGGATTGATGCCGGGCGCCTTCATCATCAGATAGGCCCCCGGCTGCAAATGCCAGCGTTGCGTAACGCGTGACAGTAAATGCTCCCTCGGCCCGCACATCTTGATGAATACCCGCGGATCGTCGATTTCCCGCGCCAGTTCGCTGATGCCGGCCTCGGGGCCGGCGAACACATGGCGGCGCAGCTCCTCCGGCGATCCGGTATCGACGCGCAAGCCGCCGCGATCCGTCACCGGCATCGGCAGGCCGCGCGCGATCGAGCGCGCCGCCAGCCAGTTTTGCAGCAGTTCGAGCGATACGCCGTTCATCTCATGTCTCCTGGCAGATGCTGAATTATATGGTGGTCTTTTAGTAGAAGCATAGCCCCGCCATTCGGTGTACATTGTCGGTTCTGATTCAACGCCCACAAGGAACACAGAATGACTATCAAAGCCCTGCGTGATCAATCCCTGCCTATGCGCCATATCGTCCATGTGCGCAACCACATCATCTCCGCCGACGGTTCGGTGGAAGAGGGCGGCAACGATGCCGGCCCGTCGCCGCACGACCTGTATGATGCCGCGCTGAGCGCGTGCAAGGCGCTGACCGTGGTGTGGTACGCCAAGCGCAAGAACATCCCGCTGGAAAACGTGGAAGTCAGCATGGAACGTGACGCCAGCGAGGAACGCCAGGGCACGTACCGCCTGGCCGCCACGCTGCACCTGAGCGGCGACCTGACCGAGGCGCAGCGCGCCGAATTGCTGTCGGCCGCGCAGAAATGCCCGATCCACAAGTTGATGACCTCCGTAACCACCGAAGTGACCACTGTTCTGGGCTGACCATCATGACCATCTCGAATCTGCTGAAGGGCCACGAGAAAGACCTGGGCGGCGGCCTGATGGTGCGCCGCTACCTGCCATCCGCCGTCAAGCAGGCGGTCGGCCCGTTCATTTTCTTCGACCATTTCGGCCCGGTCGACGTGCCGCTGGACGCCGATCATGACGTGCGTGCGCATCCGCACATCGGCCTGGCCACCGTGACTTATCTGTTCGAGGGCGCGATGGACCACCGCGACAGCCTTGGCACCTTCCAGCGCATCGAACCGGGCGCGGTCAACTGGATGACCGCCGGCAGCGGCATCGTCCATTCCGAGCGCACGCCGCAAGACCTGGTCGGCAAGCCGCACCGCACCCACGGCCTGCAACTGTGGGCCGCGCTGCCGGTGGCGCACGAGGAAGAGGCGCCGGGCTTCTGCCACACGCCGGCTGCGGCCATCCCGGAATTGAACGTGGACGGCGCCAAGGTCCGTGTGCTGATCGGCTCCGCCTTCGGCCAGACCTCGCCGGTACAGACCTACAGCCAGACGCTGTACCTGGACGTCGCGCTGCAAGCCGGTCATGAGCTGGTGCTGGCCAACCTGCCGGCGGAAGCGGCCATCTACCCGATCAGCGGCGAGCTGGAAATCGATACCGCGCCCCTGGCGCTGCACACGATGGCGCTGCTCAACACCACCGGGCCGCAACGCGTTAAAGCCAATACCGAGGCGCGCTTTGTGGTGATCGGCGGCGAGCCGCTGGACGGCCACCGCTTCATGTACTGGAATTTTGTTTCGTCGCGCAAGGAGCGTATCGCGCAGGCGGCGGAGGACTGGGAAGCGCAGCGCTTCGCCAAAGTGCCGGGAGAGACGGACTGGATACCGCTGCCGGCGAAGAAGCCGTCAGCGTAAGCCGGAATCAGGCGGTGGACATGGCGTTCGCCGCCACCGTGCTGTAGATGTCGTTGCCGTTGGTGCGGATGATCCAGTGCTCCGGGTACGGATCGCTGGCGAAGCGGGTGTGACGCGGCACGCGGCTCAGCTTATCGAGCGACACAGCCGGCGCCAGCGCGGTTTCCTTGCCGGTCAACTGGTCCAGATGCCAGAAGCCGCCGTCGCGGTGGAACATCAGCGGCAGCGCGGCCGCGTGCGGCGCGGCGGCAAACGACTTGACCGGGTAGCCCGGATGCGTTTCCGGCGCCAGCAGGCAGAAACACTCGGCGTTGGCGCCATGATCGACGCGGTGCAGGATTACGCCATGCGGCATGATGGCCGATACCGACAGCGTGACAATGCCCTTGATGCTGGCGCTGAATTCAATCCGCATGCCGAGGCGCAGCGCGGCCGGCTTGTGCTTGCCGGGCCAGACGCCGTCCAGCAGGATGCCGTAGCGCGACACGTCTTCAATCTCAAATCCAAGGCCGGAACGGCGGATGATGGCGTGGCGCCCCGACAGGCGGCGCGTGAGGCCATTGGTGTCCTGGCCGTCCGCCGTGTAGTGGGTCAGCATGACGTCCGACTCCGGATCGACCAGCTCGAAGCGGCCGATCACGCATTCCTCCATCGCGAATAAACGGATCTGGCGCTGCGCCCCTGCTTCCGGCGCCGCGTTGACCAGCGACGCCGCTTGGCTGGCGTGCGGATGAACCGCCGCCGCTTGCGGCATGTCGATTTCGATCAGGTCTTCGTCCCAGGCGATGGTCGAGAAGCCCAGGTCCACCTTGCCGGCCGGCGCGTTCAGGTCGAGATGGGCGATGCCGGCGTTGCGCGCGGTGACGTCGATATCGAGGCTGTCGCCGCCCTGCGCGCTGACGCGGGCGATGGAAGCGTCATCGGCCATCACGCGCACGTTCTTGTGGGTGCTGAGGAAGATGCGGTGGATTTCGGTCAGCGTTGCGTCCAGGCGCGGCACCAGGATGACGAAGGTGCACACCCACTTGCGCGCCGCCATGCCGGGATGCTGGCTAAGCAGCTCGATACTGATCTGGTACTGCCCATGCTCTTTGCCGCGCGACGAGAACTCGGCGAACACCGGGCGCCATTCGCCGCCGACCGCGCGCACGAAGTGCTGACGCGCGGCGCCGTTGGGGATCAGATCCGATTGCAGTTGCAGCGTCAGTTGCGGCGCGCACGCCTCGGGCATGCCGCGCAGCTCCATCTTCAGCGTCTGGCGGCCGCCGGCGGCGCGCGGGTCGAAACCGCTGATGTGCAATTGCGGCCGGCTGGCCTGCGTGCGCTGGTGCGGACGGGAGTAATTGTGGGATGGTTCAGCGGCTGGCGTGGCGGTGGCAGGTACGGCATCCAGCACCGTGGCCGGCGAGGCGGCACGGGTGGAGCGCATGGCAGTCAGCAGGTCGAAGCTGGAGGGCTCTGCTTGGGCGTGGCCGCCTTCGCAAGTTTGCGCTCCGGACAAGACCCAGAAGGTGCAATGCGGGTGCTGGGCATTACTGCATTTTTTCATGACAAACCGACCGATGGGATACCCGTCAGTTTATGCGGTTTCCGCGCTGTTTGGCAAACTTTGCAACCGATTTTTGACGTCGCCTGTGCGGGTATCAAAAATGAGACGAAATTGCTGCCGTGGGTAGTGCTGTTTCGTCAACATTGCCGGGGTTCCGTGCCGATGCGAAGCGGATGGCGATGGCGCTCAGGTTGTCGATGTGGAGTTGCGGCGGCGGCTTGCTGGCGTAGTCCTCGAACAGCGCGTCGAGCGCCGCGCCGGCGGACGGCTGCGCGAACAGCGCCGGCCAGCGGTCTATCCACGGCAGCGGGCGGCCGCAGGACCAGAATCCGTCCGTGGCTAGCAGATAGGTAGCGTCGGCGCGCACGGTCAGGGCGCGGCGGTCGGGCAGGTGGCGCAAGAATGGCGGCAGGTTGGTTGCGTCCAGCGGCAGCAGGCCGTCGTCGAGAACCTGCGGATTGGCGAAGGCGTTGCCGAGGATGTAGGCCTGCGAGATTTGCGGCCGGTGCTCGCCGTGCACTTGCTGGCGCCATTCCTGTTCGCCCAGCAGTCCGTGCATGGCGAAGGCGGTGGCGGGGACGTGATCGACCGTCAGCGGCGTGGCGCCGCGCTGCGTGATTTCGTACAGGCGCGAGTCGCCGGTGTGGAACAGCAGCGGCGCGCGGCCGGGCGGCAGTTCCAGTAGCGTGAGCGTGGTGCCGGGGCGGCGGAAGGTGTCGTGATCGTCGGGATGGCTGAAGCGTGCTTGCAGTTCATGGTGCAGCAGGTCCAGCCGCGTGTTGAGTTCTTCCTGCGTGGCGCAGGCTGGAATGCGCAGCAGGCCGGCGGCCACCGCTTCCGCCGCCTGCCGTCCGTGCCCGTGGCCGCCCATGCCGTCGAGGACCGCCAGCCGCACGTGGCCCTGCGGCCAGCCGGCGATGCTGGTGGCGTGCGGTTGCTGGTCGCGCAGCAGGACGGCACGGCCGTCGGCATCGATGATCAGCAGGTTGTCCTGATTTTCCGGCGCCTGCAGCTTGCTGATGCTGGCGGCGCTGCGCGCGGCGACGTCCAGCGCGGGTCCGAAGTGAAGTTGGTCGGTGATGCGTGTCATCGTTGCGGGCGCCGCGGCGCGGGATGCGAAAGGCCACAGCTTAGCTGAAAAAATGCTGCTCGCGGTGGCTGGCGTGTCGGTCATTCGCCGCTCCGGCGCAGCCACAGGCTGCTGACCCAGCCGGCGCTGACGGTGTCGTCGAGGATGGTTTTGATTTGCCACCAGTCGCCGTCGCACGCACCGGTGGGAATCACGTCCGCGCCGGCCGGCACAATGGCGATGCGCGCCGCGCTCACACCGGGAGCTGCGCGCAGGTTCAGATCGCGGTGGACTCGGAACGGTTGGCCGGCTTGCGGCGCAATGGCGTTGGCGCATGCCGCCGGTGCGGACGTTTCACTTCCGGCTTCGGCCTGACCTGCCACCGCTGACACCGCTGCCGCCGGCTCCGCGGCGACCGCGGGCTGGCCGTGCGTCGCGTACAGTATCAGGCTGCCGAAGCCCCAGGCGCCGGCCACCATGATGAATAGCGCACGCGCGTTCGGGCGCCGCCACCAGGCGCGCGGCGTCAGATGCGCGGCCAGGAACAGCGTCACTATCAAGCCTGCCGCAAAGGCGGCGACGGCGTGGAGTTTAACGGCCTCCATGATGGCTCAGGCCTCGAAGCGCAGCACGTAGTGGCCGGCCACAAGGTGATGGCCATGCGGCAGCGGGTAGGGCGCATCGCCGATGCTGGCGATGAATTGCAGCTTGTCGTCGAGGTGATACAGCGCCTGCGTCGCACTTTGACGCACGATCGTGTAACCCTTGCCCGCCGCCTCGAAGCTGAAGGCGTTGCGCGACAAGCCTATGCGGTCCGCGCTGGCCGTGCAGGCGCCATCGGCGCGTTTGATAAAGCGCGGCGAATCGAGCAGGCGCAAGGCCGCCAGCATCGGCGAATTCCGGCCGAAGGAAAAGCGCACGCCACCCGCCACGCCGGCGCTGACAGGCTGCGCGAGGCAGATGATGGCGCGGTAGCGGTCCGCCATCTCGGCCGCTGCCGGCAGCAGGCGCAGGGCGCGGGCATCTACCGGGGAGAAGGTGGCGGGAGCTTCGATGCGTTGGCGGCCTTCTGGCGTGCAGGCGTACAAATCGTCCGCCGCGTCGACAGCCAATGTAATCGCCGGCTGCCCGGCGATGGACAGCGACAGCGCGCGGTCAAACGGTAGCTCCAGCGACTGCGCGCCGGTATCGCGGTATCGGCTCAGGCGTGGCAAGGCCAGTGCGACCAGTGATACACGCTGCTGCGACACCGGCGCGTAGGTCGCGTCGCTCTCGCCGCTGCGGTTGGCGGGCTTGTGGCTGGCGGCTGCCGGCACGGCGGTCAGGTCTATCGCGCCCGCCGGGCTTTGTGTCGCCGGCGCGCCGCCAACGCTGCGCGCGGAGGTGCTGGGGGCGGGCGTGGCGGCGTGCTGGCCTGGCGGCGCGGAGGTGGCACGGTTTTGCCATACTGCCGGATTGCTGGCCGCGACGGGCGCCGCGCTGGCCGCGTCGTTGTACTGCCGCAGGCGCGCGGGGAAGGCAGAGGTCCGGGCGATTTTTACCAGCAGCCGTTGCCCGCCTTGCGGCTCGCGCAGAGACTTGATGGTGTAGTAGCCGCTGCGTGGATCATAGCGGCAATCGAAGGCGTCCTTGGGGCGCATTTGCAGTACGGGCGGCGCGTCGGGGCCATCATTGAGGATCAGCAGCGCCGCATCCGGGCCAAAGGGCCAGCCCTGGGCGACCGCGCTGTTTTCGCCGCCCTCGTCGCCGATCAGCGCCAGGCGCTGGCTAGGATAGATCGGGCATGCCGGGTGCCAGATGGCGCTGTCGCGCGAGACGTTGACGTGATAGAGAATTTTCTCGTCAGGCGCAGGCAAGTACACAGCGTGGCCGAATTTGACTTCGATTTCGCCGGGCGCCAGCGACTCGGCGCCGACCACGTCGTAGCGCACCTGGTCGCTGCCCAGCAGGTCGCCGAAGTCTTTCTGGTGCAGTGCGGTCAAGGTCTGCGCCAGATCGCGCGCGCGGGCGCCACGGGTCAGGTGGTAGTCGTCGTCGACTTCCTCCTGCGGCAGCATCAGCGTTACATGCGAGAAGCAGCGGGTGGCGGCGCGGCCTTTGTGTTCGCGCGGGCTGCGTTCCAGCAGGTCGCGCAGCAGGGGCGGCGCGAAAACAGCGACAGGCCGGGCGCCTGCCAGATCGCCTCGGCGTTGAATACGTCCGGAATGCGTCCCAGGACGGCGTGTTGAACATAGGTCGGCATGATTCAGACTCCTTCAGTAGATATCGCAACGAAGGTAAGCAGGGGGCACAGGAAAAACAGCAGGTGGCTGCCGCCGGCGGACAGAAAACTCATCGGCTGGCCCATGATGGGGAAGATCGCCAGATTGGTCCCCCACGACAGCAGGAAGTGCGCCAGCACGAAGGCGGCCCCGCCGCATAGTGCGAAGTAGCGGAAGCGGCCCAGCCACGCGTGGCGGAAGTTGCGCGCTTGCGTGCCGCTGCGATAGCAGTGCACGGCGGCCAGCATGATCCCGGCGAGGAAGGCCGCTTGCACGGTCCATAGCAGCAAGCCGCCCAGCAGGCCGTGACGATTGAGGAAGAATGATGCGGCAAAGTCGTCCTGCACCGCCGGAATGCCGGTGACGTTGCCCGCGCCCTGTCCGAGGGCGCGCAGGCCGAGCCAGTGATCCGCGCCGAACCAGCCGCCTTCGCCAACCGCGCGCGCCCCCAGCAGCAACTGCTGGCCGGTGTGCGGGTGCTCGGACGGGTTGAGCCAGACCAGGAAGCGTTCGGCGTAGAAGCCCCAGCGTATCAGCTCATCGGTGCCGGACAGGCGCAGGTAGGCGATGGCGGCGACGGCCAGCAGCGCGGCGATGGTCAGCAGCGCGGCCAGCAAACGGTTGCCGGCGGCGAGGGCGTAGGCGAGCCCCATGCCGGCGCTCCACACCAGCAGCAGGATCAAGGGCGAAAAATCGTCCACTTGCACCAGCGCGAGGCCGAGCAGGGCGAGGAACAGCAGGGCTGGGGCGATCAGTTGCAGCCAGCGCGCGCCCTGGTTGGTGAGTCGTTGCGGGCCGTTGTGCCAGTTGAAGCGCAGCGCCAGGCAATGGGCGGTAAGGGCGGTCAGCGCGAGCTTTGCCAGTTCGACCGGTTGCAGGTCGAAGACGCCGGTTTCGTCGCCCCACAGCACCTGGGCAGCTAGTGCGGCCAGCGCAATGGCTGCGAACAGCGCGAGCAGCCATTCGATGCTGCGTTGTGGCAGGTGGACGCCACGCTCGGCCTGGCGTTGTGTCCAGAGCCGCAGCATGGCTCCAAGTCCCGCGCCGATGGCAAGCAGGGACGCGCTTTTCTGGTAGAAGCGTAGCCAGGACGATTCCGGCGCGGCGAGGCCGAGTTCCAGTTGTGCCAGCAATCCGGCGGCGAGCAGGATGGCGCCTGCGGCTGTCGCCAGCGTCAAGCGTCCCGGCAACGCAAGCCATAGCAGCAGGGCGCCGGCGCCCATGGTCAACGAGCAGGCGGCGCCTGGCGGATGGCCCGCGCGTTGCGACACCAGTGTCATTAGTCCAATGGCCAGCATGGCGAGCGCCGACAGCCAGGCGCCGCCCCGCGCGACGCGCGAGGTCCAGTGTTGCGCCGTGCCGGCCTGCCGTGTGCTGGCTGCGCGGCGTGCCGAGGCGGCGCCGTTGGTATCCGTCCATGCGGGCGGCGTGAAAGCCGCGCAGGCTGCGAGACCGACGGCGAAGATGGCCAGGCCGATCCAGACCGCGTCCGCGTGGGCGCCGCTCCACAAGGAGCGCTGCTGCCATTGCCAGGTGATTTGGGACGGCAGCTTTAACTCAGGCTCGTTGAATAGCTTCACGCGACGGCTGGGTTGCAGCGTCAGTCGATCCTCGCTGATCGCCAGGGAGAAGCGCGTATGCCCAACAACCAAGGCATGCACACCGGCCAGCGGGACTTCCTGCTTGCGCAGGTCAGTTTGCCCGACGGCGCCAGTCACCAGCACCGCCGCGCGATCACCATCCGGATTGCCGGCCGATAGCTGCAAGTTGCCATTCACGCGAGCCATCTGTGCGGCGCCATATGTCACCTGCGCCAGCCCAAGGCGATTGTCGCAATACAGATTGCCGCCAAAGCTCAACGGGCGCGCAATCGTCAGTGCCGATGGCATGGCGCGATTCCACAATGCCAGCGCACGTGTGGAGAGGCGCGCATCCGGGCAGGCGGGCTGCTGGCGACCGTCGCGCCACAGTACCGCGCCGTCATAGCGCCACTGATGGCCCTCACGCATGAAGTCAACTTCGCGTCCGCTGCTGTCTCGCACCTCGAAAACCTCACCATCGATCTGAAAGGCCCGCATGCCTTGCACGTCCATGCTACCCATGCGCTGATCGGCTGCCTCGCGCATCAGCATCAGCTGTTTCGTGGCGCTCAGATTGCGCACCATCCAGCCGCCGCTCGCATCGCGCCGCAAGGCCAGGTGCTGGCGGTCCGTTTGCGGCGCCGCCAACTCGCGCTGGCCAAGCGCAATGCTGCCGCCAGCGGGAAGCGTTACCGTAATGGCGGATGGAAGCCACATGGCGGGTGCGCGAAGCAAAGCCAGCGCCTGCAATCCGCACAGGCCAGTCAGTGCGGCCAGCGTCACCGCCAGCCCAAGGTTACGGCGTGCGGCAAGCGCCAAAGCATGCAGGGCACCGATGATCGCCGTTATCAGCCAGTCGCCCAGCCGCTTGCCGATGGAAGGCCGCAGTATCAGGCGATGTGGCGCATTGCGCGGTATGGTGCGCGACGTGAGAGCCGCCATCATGCCGCCCGCATGGCTTGCCAGCCATTGAACGCCGTAGGCCGGTGCATGCCCAAGGCGGGATCGGCCGCATCGAATTCCGCGCGCGCGGGTTTCACGTCTTGTAGCGCGTTCAGCATGCGGCTGATCTGGATCGCATGCCGCGGGCGCTGGGCTGGATCGGTATGGAGCAGTGCGCGCAGCAGTTCCAGCGCCGGATCACGCTTGTTGGCGGGCATGGTAGCGGTGTAGCGCTCCTCCTCGTCGGCATGCAGCGCGGATGGGACTTCGCCGCCATGCCGCCCGCGCAGCGCGTCGGCGCCGGCGACATGGTGTTCCCGGTACGCCAGGCCGCAATCGACGCAAAAGCGCAGCGGCGTGCCGCCGGTAACCAGGAAATACAACATCGCGCCCAGCGAAAAGTAGTCGCTGCGCGGCCCGGTGGCATAGCCGCCACCTTCTGCGGGGAAGAATTGTTCGGGCGCCTGCCAGTTGGCGGTGCCGGCGTAGGAGTGCGCTTGCACGCTGCCCAATGCGCGGTTGGTGCCGAAGTCCGCCAGCTTGACGGTGTGCGAATCAGCATCGAGCAGCACATTTGCCGGTTTCAGGTCCAGGTATCGCCAGCCATATTGGTGCACCTTGGCCAGCGCCTGATTGATCTGCGCGACCCAGCCCAGCGCCTGCGCCAGCGGAACGGTGTCGCCGCGCCCCTTCAGCGCGATCATGTGCTTGCCCAGATCGGTACCCATCAGTTCCAGCGCCAGCACCGGCAGTCCCTCGTGCCAGCCGCTGTCGAGCAGGCGCACGATATGCCGCTCGTCCCACGGCTCCAGCGATTGCAGGAAAGCGATCTCGTTATGCGCGCTGGCGGTCCAGCGTTCCCGCTGGGCGGGTAGCGCGCGCGCCATCTGTTCCTGGTTGATTAACTTGATGGCGACGTCGCGCGTTGCTTGCGGTCCGCTGGCGCGCCAGATGACGCCATACGCCGAACCGCCGATCTGCTCGCGCAGCCGGTAGTGGCCCAATTCCAAAGCGATGATTGCGTTCTGCTGTTGTCATGATTCCCCCGTCGCAAGACGCTAGCGGAGGGACCATGAAAAAAGCCCCGGCGGTGTGCCGGGGCTTGTGGACTAACTACTATTATTAACGATCCCAGCGGTCGCGGTGGCGATGCTCGTGACGGTATTCGCGGTAGTACGGGCGTGGTGGCTCAACGTAGACCACGCGAGGCGGCGGCGCGTAGTAGCGTGGCGGCGGTGCATAGTACACAGGCGCCGGGCGCTCATAGTACACAGGGGCAGGGCGCTCGTAGTAGACCGGCGCCGGCTGCGTGTAGACGCGGGTTTCGACGTAATCGCTACGGCCGCCGCGATAGTAGCGGTCATCCGAGGTGCGGATGCTGTTGCCCACGGCCGCGCCAACCAGGCCGCCGACGATTGCGCCGTCACGGCCGCCGGTGCTATTGCCGATCGCTGCGCCGACGACGGCGCCGGCCACCGTGTTGAAATCACGGTCGCTGGCGAAAACCGACGACGATACCGCTGCAGTGGCCAGTAACGCTACACCCAATAATTTTTTGCTCAACATGGTAATCCCCTTGCGATGGCACCGGATCGGAATGATTCGTAAGCCAGTGACTCCACTATAAATCCTGGACAGGGAAATGCCATGTCTTATACAGATGCTTACAAACCAGCCTTGCCGGTAATGGCTTGTAACAATTTGAGATACATTCAAAGACGCCGTGCTTCCCACTCCGGCCGCAGCAGGCCGAATACCGTCACATCCTGGTAACGACCGTTGATGAAGAACGACTGGCGCAGCGTGCCTTCGGCTTGAAAGCCGCATTTCTGCGCGATGCGGACCGAGGCCGCGTTCTCCGGCGCTGTCAAAAGTTCAAGCCGGTGGTACGAGTGCACATTGAACAAATAATCGACCAGCAGCCGGCAAGCCTCTGTTACATATCCCTTGCCGGCCAGTGTGGTGTCGAACAGGCGGTAGCCGATTTCGCGCGATACCGGCGTGCGGCTTTTGAAGTGGGTGATGACGCCGACAAGGTGGTGCAGCGCGTCCTCGATGATAAACAGCTCGCTGTCCTCGGTAACGAAGCTGTTCTGCAAGAACTCCTTGCGCAGCGTCTCCGGCGATTTGAAGTGGGCCGAGAAATAGTCGCCGCGCGAGGGCAGGTCGTTGGCCAGCGCGATGAAGGTGTTCAGATCGGCGGTCACCAGATGGCGGACGGTGCAGAGTTGACCCTTGAGCATAGGCGCTTTTCCCCGGAGAGTGAGCCTACATGGTAGAGCAAGCGGGATAGCAAATCAACATGATGACAATTGCGTCATGTTGGGTTATCGTTTAAGACTAACTTCATCTCAACACAGGAACCGCATGAAATCCGTCATCAAGAAATCCCTGTCGCTGACCGTCCTGGCCAGCAGCCTGCTGAGCATCGGCGCCATCGCCGCGCCCAATGATTCCGCTACGCTGGACCAGATCCGCGACAGCGCGATGAAGAGTGACTGGGCCTACGAGCGCCTTGCCGACCTGACCGACCTGGTCGGCCCGCGCCTGTCCGGCTCTGCGGGTGCGGCGGCGGCGGTGGAGCAGGTGGCGGCGGCCATGCGCAAGCTGGGCGCCAAGGTGACGCTGGAGCCGGTCAAGGTGCCGCACTGGGTGCGCGGTGAAGAGAAGGCGGAACTGGTTGAATACACGGGCCGTCCGGCCGGCATTACGCAGAAAGTGGTGCTGAGCGCACTGGGTGGCTCCGGCGCCACCCCGGCCGCCGGCCTGACCGCGCCGGTGATCGTGGTGCGGAATTTCGATGAGCTGAAGTCCAAGGCCGCGCAGGTGAAAGGCGCGATTGTGCTGTTCGACGTCGCCTTCGACCAGGAGATGGCGGATCGCGGCCACGCCGGCCCGGCCTATGGCGCCGGCTCGCGCTATCGCACGCAAGGCCCGAAGGCCGCCGCTGAACTTGGCGCGGTGGCCGCGCTGGTGCGCTCCGTGGGCGGCGCCAATTACCGCATCCCGCATACCGGCATGACTGTATTGACGGATGGTGCGCGCATTCCCGCCGCCGCTGTGACGGCGGAAGATGCGATGCTGATCGGCCGCCTGTCGGCGCGCGGTCCGCTGAAAATGCACCTGACGCTGACGCCGCAAAACCTGCCGGACGCCGACAGCTTCAATGTTATCGCCGACCTGCCGGGCACCGACAAGGCGGACGAGGTGGTGATCGTGTCCGGCCACCTGGATTCGTGGGACCTGGCCACCGGCGCCCACGATGACGGCACCGGCGTGGTCGGCGCCATGGGCGTGATCGATACGCTGAACAAGCTGAAACTGAAGCCGCGCCGCACCATCCGCGTGATCGCGTGGATGAACGAGGAAAACGGCACCCAGGGCGGCAAGACCTACTTCGAGAATAACAAGGCCAGGCTGGAAAAGCACTTCGCCGCGATTGAGTCGGACAGCGGCGGCGGCCGTCCGTTCGGCTTTATCGGCAGCGTAACGCCGCCGATGGTGAAGTATTTCGCGCCGCTCAAGAACGCACTGCAGCCGATCGGCGCCGGCATCTTCGAGCGCCGCGACTACGCCGGTGCGGCCGATACCGGCCCGCTGGAGCGCGCCGGCGTGCCGGTGTTCATGCCGCTGGTGGACGCCAGCTCGTACTTCAGCTATCACCACACGCCGGCCGACACGCTGGACAAGGTCAGCCCGCTGGAACTGAAGCGCCACGTGGCGGTCATGACCTCGCTGACGTGGTACCTGGCTAACATGGAAGAGAACATCGGCCGTACCGCCAGGCAGGATTAAGTCCGGCCTCAGAATGGGCGGCTGCCGCTTGTGATAACATTGCGGCATGACTGTCCTGTTCCGATCCATCGTTGTGTGGCTGGTGATGCTGGCGCTCCCGTACCAAGGGTACGCGGCGGCCCGGATGATGCTGTGCGCCGCACCGGCGCCGGCGCAAGCCAGTCACGCTGCGATGGTCATGCCATCATGGCCGCACGATCACGCGGCCATGATGGCGGCCATGGACAACTCCAGTTCTGCGCGCGCCTCGTCCGACGATGGCGCATCGTCTTCCCACACCAGCATGAAGTGCGGCGGCTCGGCGTGCTGCGTGGCGGTGGCGCCGGTGCTGGCGGTGCAGGTGGCGCCTCCCGGCTTGCCAATCGCCTCGCGCCCGATTTCTTTCTATTCCGGCTTCCTGCCGGCGGTCTACCTGGCCAATCCTGAACGTCCTCCTCAAGGCAGCTTCGCCTGATCACACGACAGCTCCGTTCGCGAGCTGGGTTTTCATCGATTTTTTGAGGTAGAGGACATGACTTCTCTGTATAAATTCGCCAGCGGCGCCGGCCTGGTGCTGCTGTTGAGCGGCTGCGCGTCGCTGTCCGGCGACGCCGGCTTTGGCGCCGCCGCCGGCGTCAGCGAGCAACGCACAGGCATGCGCGCCAGCGTCGAGGGGCGCTTGCCGCGTAACGAGGATGACGCGCGCGCGCTGGACGCCGTCATCAACAAAAAACTGGAGCAGCCGCTGGCTGCGGATGATGCGGTGCAGGTCGCGCTGCTGAACAATCGCGCGCTGCAGGCGAGCTACTGGTCGCTTGGCGTGGCCGAAGCAGACCTGGTGCAGGCTGGCCGCCTGCAAAACCCGGTGTTCGACTTTAAACGTAGTCATGGCGGTGGTGAGGTAGGCTATGAGCGCACGCTGACTTTCAATCTGGTCAGCCTGATTACGGCGCCAATGGCCAGCCGCATCGAAGGCCGGCGCTTTGAGCAAACCAGGCTGCTGGTGGCAAATGCGGCACTGAAGGTCGCAACCGATACGCGCCGCGCATGGGTGGACGCGGTAGCGGCCGCGCAGACGGCCGATTACGCCGGTCAGGTCGAGGCCTCGGCGCAGGCCAGCGCCGAACTGGCGGAGCGCATGCGCAAGGCGGGCAATTGGAGTGCGCTGGATCAGGCGCGCGAGCAGGCTTACCACGCGCAGACGGTGGCCGATCTGACGCATGCACGGAAGGCCGCCGTGGCGGCGCGCGAGAAGCTGACACGTTTGCTGGGCCTCGGCGGCGAACAGGCGGCAAAGTATCGCTTGCCGGATCATCTGCCGGACTTGCCGGCGGCGCCGCGGGAACTGGCGGATGTCGAGCAGGCCGCCGTCAGCGAACGGCTGGACATTCAGGCCGCAAAGCTCGATACCGAGCAGACTGCGGCCACGCTGGGCTTGACGCGCACCACGCGCTTCATCAACGTGCTGGATTTGGGTGCGGTGCGCAATACCGAAGGTGGCACGGCCACGCGCGGCTATGAAATTTCGCTGGAAATTCCATTGTTTGACTGGGGCTCGGCGCGCGTGGCGCGGGCCGAGGCGACGTATATGCAATCGGTGAATCTGCTGGCGCAAGCAGCTGTCGATGCGCGCAGCGAGGCGCGCGAGAGCTATGCCGATTACCGCGCATCGTATGACCTGGCGCGGCATTACCGCGATCATGTGGTCCCGCTGCGCAAGCAGATTTCGGACCAGACGCTGTTGCGCTACAACGGCATGCTGATGAGCGTCTTCGAACTGCTGGCCGATGCGCGCGAGCAGGCCGCCGCCGTTAGCGGCTACATCGGCGCGTTGAAGGACTACTGGACCGCGCAAGCCAATCTGGAGGCCGCGCTGGGCGGCCGCCTGCCAACCAATAAGGGAGTACAGCCATGACCAACCGCAGATCTTTCCTGAGTGGCGCAGCCTTGATCGGCGCCGGCATGGTGAGCAAGGTCGGGGCGGCGTCGCTGCCGGAGGCGCATGTGCATTCGTCGGCCGCCACGGTGCCGCCGGCGGCGCCGCCGAACGGGCGTCCATATAACCCGGTGGTTACGCTGAACGGCTGGACGCTGCCCTGGCGGATGAAGGATGGCGTCAAGGAGTTTCACCTGGTGGCGGAGCCGGTGGTGCGTGAGATCGCGCCCGGCATGACGGCCAACCTGTGGGGCTATAACGGCCAGAGTCCCGGCCCGACCATCGAGGTGGTGGAGGGCGACCGGGTGCGTATCTTCGTCACCAACAAGCTGCCCGAGCATACCAGCGTGCATTGGCATGGTCAGCGCCTGCCGAACGGCATGGATGGCGTGACCGGCCTGACGCAGCCTGGCATACCGCCGGGGAAGACGTTTGTGTACGAATTCGTCGCCAGGAACGCCGGCACCTTTATGTATCATCCGCATGCGGATGAGATGGCGCAGATGGCGATGGGGATGATGGGCTTTTGGGTGACGCATCCACGCGATCCGAAGCTGCACGCGGTGGACAGGGATTTCGTGTTTCTGCTGAATGCCTATGATATCGATCCGGGCAGCTATACGCCGAAGATCAATACGATGACGGACTTCAATCTGTGGACGTTTAACAGCCGCGCCTTCCCTGGCATCGATCCTATGGTGGTGCGCAAGAATGACCGGGTGCGGATCCGGGTGGGGAATCTGACGATGACCAATCATCCGGTGCATATCCATGGCCATACGTTCGAGGTGACGGGGACCGATGGCGGTTGGGTGCGGCCGTCGGCGCGCTGGCCGGAGGTGACGACCGATATCGCGGTGGGGCAGATGCGGGCGATCGAGTTCATCGCCGATGAGCCGGGGGATTGGGCTTTCCATTGCCATAAGTCGCATCACACGATGAACGCGATGGGGCATGATGTGCCGACCATGATCGGTGTCGATCATTCCGGCGTGGCGCAGAAGATCAATAACCTGGTGCCCGGTTATATGGTCATGGGCGACAAGGGCGGTGCGATGGGCGACATGAAGATGCCGCTGCCGGAGAACACGCTGCCGATGATGACCGGGACCGGCCCGTTCGGCGGGTTGGACATGGGGGGCATGTTCACGGTGCTGAAGGTGAGGGAAGGACTGGCGCGCAATGATTACAAGGACCCTGGCTGGTACCAGCATCCGGCAGGCACGGTGGCGCGCGAGTGGAACGGCGAGCTTCCGGCCGCGCCGCACGCGCCTGACGCGGCGCCATCCAAACCGTCAACCCCGGTGGAGGTAAAGCGGGACGGCGATATGCACCATCATCACTAACCGGGGTAAGCCCTGGCCAGCAGCGCCGCCAGTCGCAGCATGACGGTGGCGTGAAATCTTCCCCTTGATGAGCGATATTTGCAATGGCGGGCTGGAAAAGAGTCAGGCCTAGCCACACGAGATTTGATCCATCCCGGCAGATTTGCTAGTATGGAAAGTTCCATGACCAAGCCATTCCGCTACCCCGAGCCGCTGCTGCTGTTGCCCTACATCGGCAAATGGACGCTGCTCGCCGGCCTCATCGCGGTGCTCAGCGGCACCGCCTCGGCATTCTTCCTGTTCGCGCTGGACTGGGCGACCAACTGGCGCGAAACGCATCCCGCCATCATTTGGCTGTTGCCGCTGGCCGGCTTCGCGGTCGGCTGGATTTACCTGAAACTCGGCAGCAGCGTCGAAGCCGGCAACAACCTGCTGATCGATGAAATTCACGATCCAAAAAACGTCGTCCCGCTGCGCATGGCGCCCCTGGTATTGCTCGGCACCGTGGTATCGCACTGGTTCGGCGCCTCTGTCGGGCGCGAAGGCACGGCGGTGCAGATGGGGGGCACACTGGCCGACCAGCTCACCCCCATCTTCCGCCTGCGCCACAGCGAACGCCGCATCGTGCTCATGGCCGGCATCAGCGCCGGTTTCGCCTCGGTATTCGGCACGCCGCTGGCCGGCGCCATCTTCGGACTGGAGGTGCTCGCCATCGGCCGCCTGCGTTACGACGCCATCTTCCCCTGCATGGTGGCAGCCATCGCCGCCGACCAGGTGGGCATGGCATGGGGCGTGCATCACACGCACTACGCGATGAGCGCCATCGTGCCGGTCAGCTTCTGGAGCGTCGCCGCCGTGCTGGTGGCCGGCGTCGTCTTCGGACTGGCCGGCATGGCCTTCGCCAAATCCACCCATGCCGCATCGGCCTTCATGAAGCGCCACATAGCCTACGCGCCGCTGCGGCCGATGATCGGTGGCGCGCTGGTGGCGCTGGCTGTCTGGTGGCTGGGCACACGTTACATCGGGCTGGGAATTCCGGTCATCGTGGAAGCGTTCCGGCAGCCGGTGGCGCCGTGGGATTTCCTCGGCAAGTTTGCGTTCACGGTGGCGTCCCTCGGCAGCGGCTTCAAAGGCGGCGAGGTCACGCCGCTGTTCTACATCGGCGCCACGCTGGGCAATGCGCTGGCGCCGCTGCTGCAACTGCCGTTTGCGCTGCTGGCGGGGCTGGGCTTCGTCGCGGTGTTCGCCGGCGCCGCCAACACGCCGCTGGCGTCGACCATCATGGCGATCGAATTATTCGGGCCGCAGATCGGGCCTTACGCGGCGCTGGCATGCGTGGTGGCGTACCTGTTCTCGGGCCATAGCGGCATTTACCGTTCGCAGCGCGTCGGGCTGCTCAAGCACCGCCTGCCGCCGGTGGCGCGCGACCGCAAGCCGCCTTTATCGTAGCCGCGCCATCAGATTCTGCGCATCGAAGGGCGCGCGCACCTTGATGTCATTATCGAAGTAGCAGTAGATATCGCGGCTGGCGCGGCGTGGCGGCGGCTGGTCCGAAATCAGCCTGGCGCCTGCCGGCTGGCCGCCGCCGGCCCAGGCGCGGATGCGCGCAGCCCAATGCTCCAGCGCCGCGTCGTCGTAGCCGCTGGCGTACAGTTCCTCGGCGCCGTGCAGGCGGATATACATGAAATCCGCCGTTACGTCCTCGTAGTCCGGCCATTTGCCGGCGGTGTCGGCCACCACCAGCGCCACCTTGTACTTGCGCAGCAGCGCCACAAAGGCCGGATCGTTAAAACTCTCGTGGCGGATTTCCAGCGCGTGGCGCAGCTTGTGATTGGCGTCGATGTCGAGCGCGACACGGCCGTTCATGCGCGGCTCATGCCGCCGTGCCAGCGCCTGCGCATCATGCAGGTCGCGCGGCAAAAGCTGAAAGAACCGTTCCAGCCGCCCGGCATCGAAGCGGAAATTCGGCGGCAGCTGCCACAGGAAGGGACCGAGCTTTTCCTTCAGCGCGAACACGCCGGACGCCATCACATTCGCCAGCGCCGGCTCGATGCCATCGCCCAGCCGCAAGATATGCGTCAGATACCGGTTGCCCTTATGGCTGAAGACAAAACCCGGCGGCGTGGCCGCGTACCACGCGGCATAGCTGGACGGCCGTTGCAAGGAATAGAACGATCCGTTCAGTTCTATGGACGGCGGCTGGCGCGACGCGAATTCCAGTTCGCGCGACTGCGCCAGTCCTTCCGGATAGAACACGCCGCGCCAAGGCCGGTAACGCCAGCCGGAAATGCCGATGTAGATTTTGCCCATGGGCCGACTATAGCCAGTTTCCACATCGGCCGCGGCACGTTACGGTTGGTTATCGGGCGCCTTGGCCGGCGCCGCGTACCATTTCTCTTTCGGGATCACGTGCGAGGTCGCCGGTTCCTGGATGTAGTGCGGCGATGTAATCTGCACGCCATACTCGTGGAAGATGTCGATGATGTTCTGGTGCAGCTGGTTCAGCACCTCGGCGCGCTGGCGCGGCGACTCGGCGCCGGCGTAGGCCACCAGCCGGTACTCCGTATAGAAATCCGACAGCGCCACCTGCACCACATACGGCTTGGGCGTGTCGGCGATATCGGCGGTGCGCTGCGCCGCCATCTCCAGCATGGCGTGCACCTGGCGCCACGGCGTGTCGTAGCCGATGGTCACGGTAGCGTCCAGCACAAAGCCGGTGCCGGGATGGGCGCGCGAAAAATTCTTGCTGGTGTTGGACAGCACCCAGGCGTTCGGCATGGTGATCTCCTCGCCAAGGCCGGTGCGCAAGCGCGTCTCGAACATGCCCAGCTCTATCACCGTGCCTTCCACTTCGCCGATGCGTACATATTCGCCCTTGCGCAGTGTGCGGGCGTACATCAGGATCAAGCCGGCCGCGCCCTGGCCCACAATGCTGGATGCGCCCAGCGACACCATCAGGCCGACCAGCACCGACAAGCCCTGAAACGCCGCCGTCTGCGCGCCCGGCAGGTAGGGGTAGGCCATTGCCAGCGCAAACAGCCAGATCACCACATTGGCTATGCGGCGCGTCGGCACGGCGGTATCCTGATCGAGCCAGCCGACCTGCAGTTCGCCGCTCTCCACGCGCTTGAACACCGAGCCTGAAGTCAGCATCACCAGCCGGGCGATGGCGACGATCACCGCCACCAGCACCAGCCCTGGCAGGGCGCTGACAATGCTGGCGGCAACGCCGCCGATCACATCGAGCAGATAGTCCTGCAGGCGTTCGCCCCAACTGCGCGTGTACGGCACCTTGCCCAGCACGAAGGCCAGCCACAGGTAGGTGGCGATCAGCCGCAGCGCCCAGATCAGCAGGTTCACCAGGTTGCGCATGAAACGCACGTAGTTGTCCGCATCGAGCACGCGCACGTTCTTGACCTTGACGCGGCCGAGATGGCGGCTCAAGGCCATCGTGGTGCGCCGCCCGACCCAGCGGTGCAGCAGCGACAGGCCGCGCAGCACCACGCCATACGCCAGCGTGGCCGCCGCGCACAGCGCCACGGCGATGGCAAGGTAGCGCGGGCTGGCCTGCTCGCGGCGCTCGGCCAGCGCCTTGGTCAGCTGCCCGGCGCTCTCGGTGGCGACGCTGTCGGTGGTGTCGCCGGCGAGCGGGTTGATGTCGGCCGGCGTCACAAGGAAGAGCAGCGTCCCGTCCAGCATCACCTGCGTACCCTCGTTGATCGGATGGATGCCAGCTTGCTGTGGCCCGTTTTTAGCGAGCACCGCGTCCAGCCGCTTGCGCGCGCCTTCGGCACGGTCGTCCGGCGTGAAGCCGGCCATCGCGGTGCGGAAAATGAAAATGGTGCGATTGGCCACCACCAGTTTGGCGGTGGGCGGCGCGGCCGGCGTGGCCGCCGGCGCCGGCAGGGGCAGGGCGGTGGAGCTGTCGGCAGCAACGGCGCCGCAGCACAGCATCAGCATCAGGACGCACAGCAGGCGACGCAGAGCAGACATGGGCATCCTCATACGGGTATTGGCAATGCCGCCATCTTAACGGATTCAATAGTTGTCTGGCAGTTACCGCTGGTTCATGTCATAATATCGGCCTTGTGTGGGCTCCGATGGTGAAATTGGTAGACACTGCAGACTTAAAATCTGCCGCCGCAAGGCGTGCCGGTTCGATTCCGGCTCGGAGCACCACCTCCCACCCTCCTGACGTATAACGATCGAGTTGAGAAATGGCGTCTGAAAAAGTTGTCAAGTTAGGCTTGGCGGCGGCGATGGTCGCCATTGTGCTCGGCGTGGCCGGCTATGTGCTGGTGTTCTGGCACAGCTACCAGGGCTGTCAGCAGCTGGAAGCCGAGGCTGCCAGGAACGGCAAGCCGATGTCGTGCGCCGAGATCAAGGCCGAGGCCAAAGCAGCCAGCAAGCGTTAATCAATTCTGATGGCCCGCTAAACTGCGGTATGATGTGGTGACAATCCGGTCGCGCCATTTTGCGCGGCCTGGTTTATCCGGCTCCGCCCCCGCCGACGCGCTCTGTTGAAACGAGGCCGCTGTGACGCATCATCCCCTTGTCCCCAAAAATGAATTCGAGCGCCTGGCTGCGCTGCATGAGCTATGTCTGTTGGATACGCCCGACGACCCGGCCTTCGACGCGCTGACCTCGCTGGCGGCGAAGATCTTCGGTGTGCCGATCGCGCTGGTGTCGCTGGTGGACGAGGGACGGCAGTGGTTCAAGTCGCGCATCGGCGTCAAGCCGCGCCAGACGCCGCGTTCGCAGGCCTTTTGCGCCTATGCGCTGCACAACCGCGACCCGCTGGTGGTGCTCGATACCCTGCAGGATGAGCGCTTCTCCAGCAACGCGCTGGTGACCGCTGAACCGTACATGCGTTTCTATGCTGGCGCGCCGCTGATCACCAACAATGGCATGTGCCTCGGCACCTTGTGCATCATCGACGTGGCGCCGCGCACCAGCTTCTCGGCGGCGCATCTGGATCAGCTACAGCACTTGGCCGCCATTATCATGATGCGCATTGAGACCTTGCGCAGCATCGGTTATGTCGATCAGCTGACGATGCTGCCAAACCGCGTGCGCTTTCTGGAGGATCTGGGCTTGTGGATGAAGGAGCTGGCCGTGCCGGATGCGCCGCCGCGCCATCTGTCGGCGGTGGCACTGGATGTCTGTGGCGCCGCCTACTTTCAGGAGATGGCGGCGGCGCTGGGTGGCGACTACGCCGACGGTTATTTGCAAACCGCACAGGCCAACATTGTGGTGGCGCTGGCGCCGGCGCCGGTCTACCGCATCGACATGACGGTGTTCGGTTGCGTGATCGAAGCCGAAGACGATGGCGCGCTGGCCGCCGAGCTGGAAATCCTGCAAACGATGTTCTCCAACCCGATCGAGTACCAGGGCATTCCACATGCGCCGCCGGTGGTGACCGGTGCGGCGCGGCTGCATGCCGGCGGCGCGGCGACCGAAGTGGCGCGAACGCTGAGCAGCACGCTGGCGCAGGCGCGCGGCCAGCAGGCCGGTTCCGGCATCTATCAGCAGGTGCTGGACGCCGAACAGCAGCGCGCCTTCCGCATTTTGGCGGCGATCCCGGAGGCGCTGGCCAGCGCCGGCCAACTGGCGCTGCATTACCAGCCGCGCGTATGTTTGCGCACCGGCCGCTGCGTGGGCGTGGAAGCGCTGCTGCGCTGGAGCCATCCGGTGCTTGGCGCGGTCAGCCCGGCGGAATTCATCCCGCTGGCGGAAAAGACGGCGCTGATGCGGCAGATGACGGCCTGGGTGCTGCGTACCGCTCTCAGTCAGGCGGAGGCCTGGCAACGCAGCGGCTTAGGTATTTGCGTGGCCTTGAATGTCTCCGCGCTGGACCTCGATTATGGCGACTTCGCCGGCCACCTCGGCCAGCATTTGAAGGCGCGCGCGCTCGACCCTTCGCTGGTGGAGGTCGAATTCACCGAAAGCGCGCTATGCCGCACGCCGGAGCGCCTGAAGGCGCAGCTGACAGAGCTGCGTGCACTGGGCGTGCAGGTGGCGATCGACGATTTTGGCGCGGGCTACAGCAACCTGAGTTATCTCAAGCAGATCCCGGCCACCGCCCTGAAGATCGACCAGTCCTTTGTGCGCGCCTTGCCCGACAACGAGCACGACGAAACGCTGGTGCGCTCGATGATCACGCTGGGCCACGACTTTGGCCACCGCGTGGTAGCCGAGGGCGTGGAGAGCGAGGAAGTCTACCGGCTGCTGGCCAGCTGGGGCTGTGACGAGGGGCAGGGCTATTGGATCGCCCGCCCGATGCTGGCGCCGGAATTCGCCGCCTGGCTCAAGAGGCGCACTGCGCTCGCGGTTTAGACGCCTTCGATCAGGCGCAGACCGCTCCATGCCAGCGTGGTCACTTCCACCACCAGCACCGACGGCTCCGGCTGCACGCTGGCGGCCAGGCGGTGGATGGCGTCGCGCACTTCGTTGATCGGCTCGGCGCCGCTGTAGCAATATTCGCCCTGCGGCAGGAAATAGCCTTTGCCGTCGTCCGCCTTGATGGCGCCGGCGATGTTGTATTTCGCCAATTCCGCATTCAGTTTGTCGAACGTGCCGGGCTGGGGCTCGGCGTATGCCACGCGGATGATGTAGTTGACCATGTAAAATCCTTAATGTTGGAACTGCATCATGGCATAAAAAGGTGCGCCGCAAAAGACAAAGCCCCGGGCAGGCGGGGAACCTGTCGGGGCTTTGCGTCAATTGGCGGAGAAAGCACGTTTGACTGGGTGTGATAGTAAAGTAGTTTTCTTAAAATTGCCTTAGTAACCATCTTGTAACCGTCTTGCCAGTTGGCGCTTTTGGTAGTAGGCCGGATGGTGTAGCATGCTGGACGGCGTTCGGGCAGGGCCCGCGCCGGTAATTCAAGGATAGATATGCAAATCAAAATTAACGACACGTTGCGCGCTTATATCGAGCCGCTGACCGAGAGCGAATACCAGGCGTTGGAGCGCAGCATCCTGACCGAAGGTTGCCGCGACGCGCTGGTGCTATGGGAAGACGTGCTGGTGGACGGCCATAACCGCTACCAGATCTGCCAGGAACACGGCATTCCGTTCAAGGCGATTGAAAATACCAGCTTCCGCAGCCTGGAGGACGTCAAGCTGTGGATGATCGATAACAATCTGGGCCGCCGCAGCATTTCCGACTACCAGCGCGGCGTGCTGGCGCTGCGCAAAAAGAAATCATGACCGCGCGCGCACTGGAACTGGCCGCCGAAGCGGCTGCCGAAGACGCCAAGATCGCGCCGCCGGAAGATGGCGAGGCGCCGGCCAGGAAGCCGGCCGCCATGCCGCTGGCCTCGCGCGAAGACATCGCCCGCGCCGCGCGCCTGAGCAGCGCCACCATCGGCCAGATCGAAAAGATCCAGAAGACGGCCACGCCGGAACTGGTGGAAGCGGTGCGCGCCGGCACCATCTCGATCAACGCCGCCGCCACCGTGGCCTCGCTGCCGGAAGAGGTGCAACTGGCGGCCGTCGCCGGCGGCAAGAAGGAGTTGCAAAAAGCCGCCAAGGAAGTGCGCGAAATGCGCGCCGCCTCGCGTCCGGCCAAGGAGCCGAAGGAGGCGAAGACCGCGCCGGCCGTCGATTACGGTGACATTCCGATGGACGTGCAGGAGCTGCGCGCCGAGAACGCCGCGCTGCGCGAGAAGAACGCCGCCCTGCTGGAGGAAATCACTGTTCTGCAACGCCGTATTTCGGAATTGGCGAGTGCCTGATCGATGGGAGTTTGACTGATGCAGCGACTGCATGCGCCGTTGGCTTTGACTTGTCTGGTTGCGATAAGCGCGGCGGCAGGCGCTGCCCCCGTAACAGCCGCGGCGCCCGCGGCGCCCGCAGTTGGCGAAGAGGCGCGCCTCAAGGCCGCCGCCCGGCGCGTCACCATCCTGCGCGACAAATGGGGCATCCCGCACGTCTACGGCAGGACCGACGCCGATGCCGTGTTTGGCCTGGTCTACGCGCAGGCGGAGGACGACTTCCGCCGCGTGGAGTTGAACTTCATCAACGCCATGGGCCGCCTGGCGGAAGTGGAGGGTGAGGCGGAGCTGTATAAAGACCTGCGCATGAAGCTGTTCATCAATCCCGATGAGCTGAAGCGCCAATACGCGCAAGCGCCGGCGTGGCTGAAAAAGCTGATGAACGCCTGGGCCGATGGCCTGAACTTCTACCTGCAAACGCATCCCGGCGTAACGCCCGCGCTGCTGACGCGCTTTGAACCATGGATGGCGCTCAGCTTCAGCGAAGGCAGCATCGGCGGCGATATCGAAACCATCGACATCAAGCAGCTGCAAGCTTTGTACGAAGGCGGCGCCAGGCTGCCGCTGATGCCGCCGGTGCTGATGTCGGCCGGCGACGGCGTGGATCCGGACAAGGAGCCGGGCGGCTCCAACGGCTTTGCCATTGCCCCGGCGCTGACGAAGAACAAGCGCGCGCTGTTGATGATCAACCCGCACACCTCGTTCTACTTCCGTCCCGAGGTGCACGTGCAAAGCCAGGAAGGGCTGAACGCCTACGGCGCAGTGACCTGGGGGCAGTTCTTTGTCTACCAGGGCTTTAACGACCGCGTGGGCTGGATGCACACGTCCGGCGGCGGCGACGTGATCGACGAGTACCTCGAAACCATCGCCGAAAAGGACGGCCAGTTCTTCTATGCGTACGGCGGCGAGCAGCGGCCGCTGAAGGCGGTCGATATCGAATTGCCATACAAGACCAAGGACGGCATGGCCAGCAAGACCGTGCGTGTCTACTATAGCCACCATGGTCCTATCGTGCGCGCCAAGGATGGCAAGTGGGTAGCCGTGCGTTTGATGAACGAGCCGCTGAAGGCGTTGACGCAGTCCTTCATCCGCACCAAGGCGCGCAACTACAAGCAGTTCTACAAATCGATGGAGCTGCGCACCAATTCGTCCAACAACACCGTGTATGCGGACGCCGACGGCAATATCGCCTACTTCCACGGCAACTTCATTCCGCGCCGCGATGCGCGGTTCGACTGGAAGCATCCGGTCGATGGCAGCAATCCGGCCACCGAGTGGCAAGGCCTGCACGAGGTTAAAGAGACGATCACGCTGTTCAATCCAAAGAACGGCTGGATTCAGAACACGAATAACTGGCCGTACACGGCCGCCGGCCCTTACAGCCCGAAGGTCAAGGACTATCCGGCCTATATGTCGGTATTCCCCGAGAATCCGCGCGGCATCCACGCATTGCGCGTGCTGGAAAATAAAAAAGACTTCACCATCGAGAGCCTGATCGCCGCGTCCTACGATACGCAACTGCCGGCCTTCGAGTCGCTGCTGCCGCAGCTGTTCGAGGCTTACGATGCGCTGCCGGACGATGCGCGCAAGGCCGCGCTGGCGCCGCAGGTCAAGGCGCTGCGCGCGTGGGATATGCGCTATTCGCTGGAATCGACCAGCACTTCGCTGGCGGTGTACTGGGCGCAGGATTTGTGGAACACGTATCAGCCACTGGCCAAGACGAAGGAAGTGCCGGTGCTGGACTACATCCAGGCGGCGATCACTCCGCAGCAGCGCATCGAAGCGCTGGAGCGCGCGGTGGCAAGGCTGACCGCCGATTTCGGCAGCTGGCAGACGCCATGGGGCGAGATCAATCGCTTCCAGCGCCTGACTGGCGATATCGTGCAGCCGTTCGACGACAGCAAGCCTAGCCTGCCGGTGGCTTTTGCCTCGGCCAACTGGGGTTCGCTGGCCGCGTATGGCATGACGTCGAAGCAGAAAACCAGGCGTATCTACGGCGAGCGAGGCAACAGCTTCGTGGCGGCGGTGGAGTTCGGGCCGCGCATCAAGGCGCGCAGCATCCTTGCCGGTGGCCAGAGCGGCGACCCGGCGTCACCGCACTTCAACGACCAAGCGGCGATGTACGCGCGCGGCGAATTCAAGGATGTCCTGTTCTACAAGGCGGATATCGAGAAGCACCTTGAGCGCCGCTACCATCCGGGCGAGTGATCAGGGCTGCGGGTAGACCACCGGCTCGGGGTGCTCCACGTCCTCCAGCCGGACCCATTGCAGGTTCTCGACTTTGTTGTTGCGCACATTGCCGTCGCGGTGGCGCACGGCCGGCAGCTTGTTCGGATTGGGCAGGAACACCTCGGCCACCAGGTCGTGCACGTAGAACTCGCCCTCGCGGGTGCCGCCGCGCAGCTTGACCTTCAGGCCTTCCGGGTACAGTGTCGGTTTCAGCACGCTGACCTTGGACCCGGCGGACAGCATCACGCGGCCGTCTTTCGACACCTTGTAATAATCGCTGCCGACCACCGGCTTGGCGCTGGCGACCAGAATCGAGTAGGCGAAGCCGAGGCCCAATACCACGGCAATGATAATGAAGTAGATCATGCCGGAATATTATCAGCTAAATAGCGGTCCGCGAAACGCTTTTGTGGTTCAGGATAGCGTCCTTCGCAGGTGGTTGAGCAGGTCGTAGCGGGTGATGAGGCCATAGAAAGTGTCATGTTCGGCCACCACCGCGGTCAGGCCGCGGTCGAGGATATCGCGCAGCGCCTGCATGTCGGCCGCCGGCGACAGCACGTCCAGCCGCCGGGTCATGGCGCTGCTGACCGGCTGGTTGAAGCGTTCCGGCTCCGCGCCCACCGTCAGCAGCACGTCCGATTCGTCGATGATGCCGGCCAGGTGGCCGTTTTGCAGCACCGGCAGCTGCGCCACGTCGGCCGCGCGCATGCGGTTGAAGGCGATCATCAGCGTGTCGTCGGGCATGACGCTGATGACTTCCCCGGCGTCGAAGCGGCGGCCGATCAGGTCGCGCAGGTCGTTGTGCCGGCGGCGTTCGAGCAGGCCCTGGTCGCGCATCCAGCCGTCGTTGTAGACCTTGGACAGGTAGCGCGTGCCGGTGTCGCAGACGAAGCTGACCACGCGCTTGGGCGCGGTCTGTTCGCGGCAGTAGCGCAGCGCGGCGGCCAGCAGCGTGCCGGTGGAGGAACCGCCCGGGATGCCTTCCTCCTTCAGCAGGGCGCGCGCGGTGGCGAAGCTTTCCACGTCTTCGATGGTATAGGCCTTGGTCACGCCGTCCATGTCGGCGATGGCGGGGATGAAGTCCTCGCCTATGCCTTCCACCGCCCACGAGCCGCTGGTTTCCGCGACCTTGCCGGTGTCGATGTATTCGGCGAGGATGGAGCCGGCCGGATCGGCCAGGATAAATTCCACATGCGGCGCCACCTTGCGGAAGTAGCGCGTCAGGCCGGTGAGCGTGCCGGACGAGCCGACGCCGACCACGATGGCGTCGATATCATGGCCCATCTGTTCCCAGATTTCCGGGCCGGTGGTGGTTTCGTGCGCCAGCGGGTTGGCCGGATTGTTGAACTGGTCCGAGTACCAGGCGCCGGGCATCTCGGCCGCCAGGCGCGCGGCGAAGTCCTGGTAATACTCGGGATGGCCCTTGCCGACGTCGGATCGGGTGGTGCGCACCTCGGCGCCGAGCGCCTTCAGGTGCAGCACTTTTTCGCTCGACATTTTGTCCGGCACCACCAGCAGCACGCGGTAGCCTTTCAGCCGTCCGACCAGCGCCAGGCCGAGGCCGGTATTGCCGGCGGTGGCTTCGATGATGGTGCCGCCGGGCTTGAGCAGGCCCTCGGCCTCGGCCGCTTCGATCATCGCCAGGCCGATGCGGTCCTTGATCGAGCCGCCGGGATTTTGCGATTCCAGTTTCAGGAACAACTGGCAAGGCCCGGTATCGAGGCGGGTAACCTCGGCCAGCGGCGTGTTGCCAATCAGGGTGAACAGGGCAGGGGTGCGCATACGTTCTCCTTTGTACATTTCGGGCAAGTATGCACTTTTTCGGATTCCGGGGTTTATAATCCGCGCCATGGCAAAACTCTACTTCCGCTATTCTGCGATGAACGCAGGCAAGTCCACCGCCATGCTGCAGGTGGCCCACAATTACGAAGAGCAGGGTCAGACGGTGCGCCTGTTCACGGCCGCCATCGACAACCGCTACGGCGTCGGCAAGGTCACGTCGCGCCTCGGGCCGCAGCGTGAAACCGAGGTGTTCCACAATGACACCGATTTCCTGCTGACCGTGGACAAGAAAATCGCCTGCCTGCTGGTGGACGAGGCGCAGTTCCTCAGCAAGGAACAGGTCAAGCAGCTGCATCAGCTGGCGCAGGTGCGCGGCGTGCCGGTGATTACCTACGGCTTGCGCTCGGACTTCCTCGGCGAGCCATTCCCCGGCTCGGCCTATCTGCTGGCGCTGGCCGACGATATCGAGGAAATCAAGAACATCTGTAGCTGCGGCAAGAAGGCGACGATGAATATCCGCGTCGACGAGAACGGCAAGCGCATCAAGGAAGGCGAGCAGATCAGTATCGGCGGCAATGAAAGCTACCGCCAGGCCTGCGGCCGTTGCTTCTACAGCGAATTAGGCTGAGTATTCCGCCAGCGCCGCCAGCGGCAGGTGCAGCGCCTCCAGCTGGCTGAAATAATCCAGCAGGTAATCCACCGTCACCCGCACGCGCGGCGCGACCAGCGCCGACTGGTTGAGCGCTTCCGGCGAGGAATAGGTCATCACCGCGTGATCGGTGTTGATCGTTAATAGGCCGCCGTCGCTGGCCTTGAACGACCACGGCGAGACGCCGCCGCCAAGAAAGCGCCGCGTCAGCAGCTTGTGACGGGCGAGGTCGTGCGGTGTGCGCGGGATGCCATGCCGCGCCAGATACGCCGGCGACGCCACCAGCAGCAACTTGAACTGGCAGATCGGTCGCGACACCATCGATGAATCGGCGATGCGCCCGCCGCGCAGCACCAGGTCATAGCGGTCGCGCACCGCATCGCTGAGGCGATCGTCAAAGTCCACTTCCACCGACAGGCCGGGCTAGCGCGCCAACAGCCCGGGCAAAGCGGGCGTCAATTGCTCGCGGCCGAAGCCGACGCTGGTGGAAATGCGCACGCTGCCCGACGGCGTTGCGCGGTGGGCGATAACGGCGTCGGCCGCCAGGTCCAGCGCCTCCAGGCCGATGCGCGCCTGCCGCAGGAACGCCGCGCCTTCTTCGGTCAGGCTGGCAGTGCGCGTGGTGCGGCTCATCAAGCGCACGCCAAGCGACTTTTCCAGTCCCGCCACATTTTTGCTGACCGCCGCCGATGACATGCCCAAGTTGCGGGCCGCGGCCGCAAAGCTGCCGGCGTCGGCCGCGTTAACGAAGGAAAGAATCGCGCGGACGCGTTGCGTGGTATCCATGGATCGTCTCTCACCCGTATCCCGAGCAAACCCATGTCATCAAGGCCTTGCAGCAGACCGCCGAGGGCACGGCGGATGTGACGGTGCGCAATCTGGAAGCGCTGTACGGCAACGACCTGTCCGCCATCGATGTGGCCGCCGAGCAGCGCGCGCATGACGGCGTTGACCGCGTGGTCTACATGTTCCCGGTGCACTGGATCAATCTGACGCCGATGCTGAAGGCTTACCTGAACCAGGTCTGGGCCTATGGCTGGGCGTTCGGGCCGGAAGGCAAGGCCTTGCGCGGCAAGCAGATGCAGGTGGTGGTGTCGGCCGGTGCTGCCGAGCACACGTATTCCGCCGAAGGCCTGGTGCGCAGCAGTATCGAGGAAGTGCTGACGCCGATGAAGGCTTGCGCACTCTACGTCGGCATGGAATATCTGCCGCCGCTGGCGTTCTACGCGGCGATGGGCGCCGAGGGCGAGAAGCTGCAAGGCTTCCGCGACAGCCTGAGCGGCGTGCTGGCGCGGGAGGCGGCATGAAACTGTTGTGTCTCGATATTCCGCAGCCGGGCGTGACGCCGGACCAATACCGGCCGCATTTGCTCGACGAGGTGCGCTACGCGTGGGAGTTGCATCGCACCGGCATCATCCGCGAGATCTATGCGCGTCAGGACCGGCCTGGCGTGGCTATCGTGGTGGAGTGCGCTTCGCCAGCAGCCGCGCGCGAGGCGATGGCGGCGTTTCCGCTGGTGACGCAAGGCTTGATCGACTGGGAGATTATTCCGCTGGGCGTGTTCACCGGCTGGGAAGCGCTATGGCAAAAATAGTGCTGATTGGATAAGGCCATCTCTATTAAAATAGCCTTTTCTGCAACCCAATAAGGCAACAATGCGTTTTGGCTCCCTGGTTTTGTTGTGCTGCGCCGTTTTGCCGGCGCAGGCGGCGTCGCATTATGCGTATTTGAATCCGGCGGGCAGCTACCCGGTCGGTTTCCAGATGGTCAAGCAGTACGACTACAGCCGTTCCTCGCTGCCGGCCATTGATATCGACACCGGCAAGCCGCGCGAGGGAGAGCTGGCGCGCGCGATGCAGACGCTGGTCTGGTATCCGGCCAAGAGCGGCGGCCAGAGCATGACGTATGCCGATTACCTCGATACCGCCGCCAGCCGGCGCGATTTTTCGCTGAGCGACGCGCAGGTCGCGCAAAAAACCGAGCAGTTCATCAATCAGCCCGGCAAGGCGCTGACGCCGGCGCAACGCCGGGCGGAGGCGGCCAGCCCGGTGTGGGCGCGGCGCGGCGCCACGCCGGCTGCCGGCAAGTTTCCGTTGGTGATCTACGCGCCCGGCGCCAATGGCGCGGCGCATGAGAATGCCGAGCTGTGCGAGTATCTGGCCAGCCAGGGTTATGTGGTGATCGCCAGCCCGAGCGTCGACGGCCAGGGCAGGGTGATGAACCCGAACCTCGAAGGGGCCGAGGCGCAGGCGGCCGATATCGCCTACCTGATCGGCTACGCGCACAGCCTGCCGCAGGTGGACACGGGGCGCATCGCCGTGGCCGGGTTCAGCTGGGGCGGACTGGCGAATGTGCTGGCTGCCGCCAGGGACCAGCGCATCCGGGCGCTGGTGTCGCTCGATGGTTCGATGCGCGGCTATCCGGAATACATCAACGGCGGCAAGGAGGCGGCCAAGTACGTGACGCCGGCGCGCGTGAATGTGCCGTTGCTGTACCTGTCGGCGAGGCCGAGGACGATCGAGCAACTGGAGGGCAGCTATGATGTGTCGTTCAGCTTCATTAATGCGATGAAGTATACGGACGTGTACTACTACATCCTGCATCCGATGGCACATAGCAATTTCAGCACCTCGCAAATCCGCTTTAGCGGCGAGGCCGATTTCGAAGAGTATTCACGGCAGGAGATCGTGCAGGCGCACAACTGGGCGTCGCGCTATGTGCTGGAATTTCTCAACGCTTACCTGAAGGGCGATGGCAAGAGCCGCGCGTTCCTGGCTGCGCGGCCGGTGCGCAACGGCGTGCCGCCGCATATGATTACGGCCGATATCCGCATGGCGGCGAAAACCGCGCCGACGCTGGAGGCGTTCTCGGTGGCCCTGCATCAACAAGGCTTCGCGCAAGCCATTCCGCTGTATAACGCGGGCAAGTTCACCGTGCCGGAGGGCGAGCTGAATGGCTGGGGCTACCGTCTGCTGCGTTCCGGGCGGCCGCAAGACGGGCTGGAAATCTTCAAGCTGATGGTACACATCTTTCCCGACAGCGAGAACGCCCGTGACAGCCTGGCCGAAGCGCGCCGGGCGCTCGACGGCAAGACCGAATAACCTTTATCCAGGAAAGAAATTGTTCAAAAAGTATTCCGCACCATCGTCATCGCCGTTGCCGCGCTGATCGCCGGCGGATCGTCCGGCCTGAGTTTTTATCTGTGGCCGACCGGTTTCAACGATCATCAACTGGCGATCACGCCGGACGTCATCCAGCGCTTGCAAAGCTTGCAGGCGGAACGCAAGTTCGAGTTGGACGCCACCACTTTTACCCTGGCGCCAGGAATGAGGAGCAGCGGCGCGTGGCGCAGGCGGCGGTGGACGGCACGTTGCAGGCGCTGATCGCCGAGTTGCCGGAGCGGCCGCAGCGCTCCACCGTGCTGCGCGCGATGAAGCGCTCCCTGGCCGATTTCAACAGCGGGGAATCCGAAGAGCGGGATCAATTGCTGGCCTACTTCGGCAAGGTGCTGGATATCTGCGGCATCCAGACCTCGGCTGAGCTGTTTAACGTCTGGCGTTACGGCTTCCCTTACGGCTGGCTGATTTAGCTGAGCGGCGCGGTGGCGCGCTGCAGGTCGGCCACGCTGGCCGGCTTGGTCAGGTGCAGGTTGAACTGCGCCTCGTAGGCCCGGGCCACGTCTTCCTTCTGGCCATAGCCGGTGAGCGCCACCAGCCGTACCTTGTCGCCGCCGGCTTGCTGGCGGATGGCGGTGGCCAGCTCGTAGCCGCTCATGTCCGGCAGGCCGATGTCCAGAATCGCCACCTGCGGCATCTGCTGGCGCACCGCCTCGAGCGCCTCGGCCCCGCTGTGGGCGATGCGCACCTCGTGACCCAGCAATTGCAGCAGCGCCGCGCCGGACAGCGCGGCGTCGATATTGTCATCGACCAGCAGCAGTTGCAGGCCTGCGTCCTCGGCCGTACCGGCCGATGCCGACGCTGTCGCGGGCGGCGCGGTCAGCGGCAGCAGCACCTCGAAGCGGCTGCCCATGCCGGCGCCGGCGCTGTGCGCGCGCACCTCGCCGCCGTGCAGGTCGACGATTTTGTGCACGATGGCGAGGCCCAGGCCGAGTCCGCCACTGCGGCGCGCCAGCGATTGCGGCGCCTGGTGAAACGGCTCGAATACGCGCGCGATCAGCTCCTCGCTCATGCCGATGCCGTTGTCGCTGACTTCCAGCCGCGCATGCGCGTCGTCGCTGCCGAGCGTGACGCGGGTAGCGCTGCTGCCGAAGCGGGCGGCGTTGGACAGCAGGTTGTTGAGCACCTGCGTCAGGCGGCTGTCGTCGCCCATGACCCAGGTGGCGGCCGGCGCGGACAGGCTGATTTGCTGGCCCGGCGCCGCCGCCACCGCATGGCGCACGACGTCGGCCAGATTCAGCGGATGCAGGTCCAGTTGCAGCTTGCCGGATGTGATGCGCGACAGGTCGAGCAAATCGTCCACCAGGCGGCGCAAGTGGTTGACCTGCCGCCGCATGACGGCGCGCTCTTTGCGGCTGGTCGCTTCGTCGCGCATGTCCAGCAGATCGAGCGAGGTGACGATGGGGCTGAGCGGGTTGCGCAGTTCGTGGCCCAGCACGGCGAGGAATTCGTCCTTGGCGCGGCCGGCCTCGCGCGCATCGGCCAGCGCGGCCTGGTGGCTGGCCAGCGCGCGGTTGAGCGAGTCGAGCAACTGCGTGCGCTCGCGCTCCTGCGCGTTGCGTTGCTGCTCGGCCTGTTCCAGCGCCTGGCCGATCAGGTCGATTTCGGTGATGCCCGACGGCGCCACGGTCAGCGGCGCCCCGGAGCCGAGCGCGGCGGTGTTGTGTTGCAGCGCCTTGATGGTGGTCAGCAGCCGCTTCGATAGCAGCGAGGCGAGCAGGAAGCAGGCCAGCAGCGACAGCACGATGCCGGCGCCGTACACGCCCATGCGCTCGAACGCGGCCGCGCGCAGGCCCTCAAGCGGCCGGCCGACCACCAGCGCCCAGCCGTAGCGCGAGCGGGTGGTGTAAGCGGTGGCGACCGTCTGGCCCTCGCTGGTGACGGCGCTGCCAAAACCTTCCGCGCCGGTGGCGCGCATCAGTTGCACCAGCGAGCTGCTGGGCTGCTCGCCGACCCTGCCTTGCTGGTCGCGCGAACGCGCCACCACCGCGCGCGCGCCGTCGCGGATGGCGATCACCGCATCGGACGGCACCTGCTGGCGCTGAATCAGGCGCAGCATGCGGTCCGGCTGGATCACCGCCGTCAGGGTATACAGCTTGCCTTGATCGCCGGCGATCAGCACGCGCACCGGGAAGGCCGGGCGGCCGCCGCGGCCACGGGCGATCTGGCCAGCCACCGGCTGCTGGCTGGACAGTAGCTGGCGCATGCTGCGGGGATCGGCCAGCGGCGGCGGCGCGGCGCCGTAGTCATCCATGGTGCGCAGCAAGGTGTTGCCGTTGCCGTCGGTGAGGATGACGCCCAGCCAGTCGGGCTGCTTGCGCACCAGCGCGTTGGCGGCGGCGTAAAAACCGGGCAGGTCGCCGTTTTGCAGCGGCGCGGCGTTGCCGAGCGAGGTCAGCGTGGCGACCGCGCTGTCGAGTTCGGCGTCGACCGCGCTTGACAGCGCGCGCGCCAGGTCCAGCATCCAGCGCTCCTGCTCGCGCTCCTTGTATTCGCCGGCCGCGTGCAAGCTCCAGGCGCCGAGCAAGGCCAGCGGCAACAGCCCGATGGCGGTCAGCATAATCAGCAAATACCGCAAGGAAAACGCAAACCGGGGCCGTGCTGACATAAAAAGGGGAACTAAATATTGGAATACGACAATTTACACGAAAAAAGCCCGCATAGCGGGCTTTTCTGTATTGTGCACGGCTTTTATGCGGCCTCTGGCGCGCCTTCCAGCTTGCGCATCACGGGCGTCTTGAATTCGAAGCGCTTGATTTCGCCGACCATGAACAGGTAGCAGGCGATGGTCACCACCGCGTTGGCGCCGACGAACACCAGCGCGCCGGCGAACGAACCGGTGGCTTGCAGGATGTAGCCGATGACGATCGGGGTGGTGATGCCGGCGGTGTTGCCGAAGGTGTTGAACAGCGCGCCGCTCATGCCGCCGGCTTCTTTCGGCGAGGTGTCGGCCACCACCGCCCAGCCCAGCGCGCCGATGCCCTTGCCGAAGAAGGCGATCGACATCACCATGATGACCAGCCAGTCGGCTTCGACGTAGTTACACACGATCATCGAGGTCGACAGCAGCATGCCGCAGACGATCGGCGTTTTGCGCGCCACCGACAGCGACTTGCCCGACTTGATCAGGCGGTCCGAGATCACGCCGCCCAGCACGCCGCCGAGGAAGCCTGCCACGGCCGGCAGCGCGGCCACGAAGCCGGCCTTCAGAATCGTCATATGGCGCTCCTGCACCAGGTATACCGGGAACCAGGTCAGGAAGAAGTAGGTCAGCGTGTTGATGCAATACTGGCCGATGTACACGCCCAGCAGCATGCGGTTGCCCAGCAGCTGCTTGATGCACGACCAGGTATCGAGCTTGGTGGTAGCGGCAACCTTGTTCTTGCTTTCCAGGTCGACCAGCGCGCCGCCGGCTTCAATATAGGCCACTTCGGCCGCGTTGGCTTTCGGGTGGTCTTTCGGGCCGTACACGGTTTTCAGCCAGATGAAGGCCATGAAGATGCCGAGGCCGCCCATGACGAAGAACACGCTTTCCCAGCCGAAGGCGTGCACCAGCCAGCCCATGATCGGGGCGAACAGCACGGTGGCGAAGTATTGCGCCGAGTTGAAGATGGCCGCCGCCGTGCCGCGTTCGCTGGTCGGGAACCAGGCCGAGGCGATGCGCGAGTTGCCGGGGAAAGAGGGCGCCTCGGCCGCGCCGATCAGCAGGCGCAGCACGAACAGCGCGGTGACCGCGGCCGCGCCGGTGAAGAAGCCGACCGTGCCCATCAGCATGGTGAACAGCGACCACAGGAAGATACTGAAGAAATAAGTGATTTTCGAGCCGAAGCGGTCGAGCAGCCAGCCGCCCGGCAGCTGGGCCAGCACATACGACCAGGCGAAGGCGGAGAACACAAAGCCCATCTCGACCGGACTGAGTCCCAGCAGGCGCTTGATCTCGGGGCCGGCGATCGCGATGGTGGCGCGGTCGGCGTAGTTAATCGTGGTTACAGCGAACAGTATTGCCAGAATCATCCACCGGACGCGGGTGGCTTGGGGTTGTTGCGTGGTCATGCCAGTCTCCTTACTTTGGTGCGCTGATCATAGCTCAGATATCAGACATCATACAACCAAATATCTACTAGCAGCTTGCTAGTAAACGTTTAACCTGTTGATTTTTATACACATGCACCATGGAGGTGCATGCGCAGGTTGTATGATGACAATAAGCGCTGTGAATAGAGTGGCATCATTTGCACAAACCCCGGCATCAGGGATTACAATAACGGGCGTAATTACTCCGAGCACCAATCGTTTACGAGGGAATGAACATGGCAACACAAAATCCAAAAATCATCTACACGCTGACTGACGAAGCCCCCTGCTGGCAACTTATTCCCTGCTGCCTATCATCAAGAAGTTCACCGCACCGGCTGGCGTCGATGTCGTGTCGAGCGATATTTCGGTCGCCGCCCGCGTATTGGCGGAGTTTCCTGAATTCCTGACTGACGAACAAAAAGTACCGAACAACCTGGCTGAACTGGGCGCGCTGACGCTGAAGCCGGAAGCCAACATCATCAAGCTGCCGAACATCTCGGCCTCGGTCGCCCAGCTGCAAGCGGCCATCCGCGAACTGCAAGGCAAGGGCTACAAGCTGCCGGACTTCCCGGAAGACCCAAAACCGACGAAGAAAAAGCGCTGAAGGCCCGCTACAGCAAGTGCATCGGCTCGGCCGTGAACCCGGTGCTGCGCGAAGGTAACTCGGACCGCCGCGCGCCGAAGGCCGTCAAGGAATACGCGCGCAAGCACCCGCATTCGATGGGCGAGTGGAGCCAGGCGTCGCGCACCCACGTGTCGCACATGCACGCGGGCGACTTCTACCACGGCGAAAAGTCCATGACCCTGGACAAGGCGCGCGACGTCAAGATGGAGCTGATCACCGCCTCCGGCAAAACCATCGTGCTGAAGCCGAAGGTCTCGCTGCAAGCGGGCGAAATCATCGACTCCATGTTCATGAGCAAGAAAGCGCTGCTGGAGTTCTACGAGAAAGAAATCGACGACGCCTACAAGACCGGCGTGATGTTCTCGCTGCACGTCAAAGCCACCATGATGAAGGTTTCGCACCCGATCGTGTTCGGCCACTGCGTGCGCATCTTCTACAAGGACGCGTTCGAGAAGCACGCCAAGCTGTTCGACGAACTGGGTGTGAACGTCAACAACGGCATGGTCAACCTGTACGAGAAAATCGAAAAGCTGCCGGCGTCGCAGAAGGACGAAATCCTCAAGGACCTGCACGCCTGCCACGAACACCGTCCGAAGCTGGCCATGGTCGACTCGGCCAAGGGCATCACCAACTTCCATTCGCCGAACGACGTCATCGTTGACGCCTCAATGCCGGCCATGATCCGCATCGGCGGCAAGATGTGGGGCGCCGATGGCCGCACCGCCGACGTCAAGGCCGTCATGCCGGAATCGACCTTCGCCCGCATCTACCAGGAGATGATCAACTTCTGCAAATGGCATGGCAACTTCGATCCGACCACCATGGGCACGGTGCCGAACGTCGGCCTGATGGCGCAGCAAGCCGAGGAATACGGCTCGCACGACAAGACCTTTGAGGTGGCCGAAGGCGGCATCGCCAACATCACCGACCTGGCCACCGGCGAAGTGCTGCTGACCCAGACCGTGGAAGCGGGCGACATCTGGCGCATGTGCCAGGTGAAGGACGCGCCGATCCGCGACTGGGTGAAACTGGCCGTGACCCGCGCCCGCAACTCCGGCATGCCTGCCGTGTTCTGGCTGGACCCGTACCGTCCGCACGAAGCCGAAGTGATCAAGAAAGTCCAGGTCTACCTGAAGGATCACGACACCAGCGGCCTGGACATCCAGATCATGTCGCAAGTGCGCGCCATGCGCTACACGCTGGAGCGCGTCTCGCGCGGCCTGGACACCATCTCGGTGACCGGCAACATCCTGCGCGACTACCTGACCGACCTGTTCCCGATCCTGGAGCTGGGCACCTCGGCCAAGATGCTGTCGATCGTGCCGCTGATGGCTGGCGGCGGCATGTACGAAACCGGCGCCGGCGGTTCGGCGCCGAAGCACGTCAAGCAGCTGGTGGAAGAAAACCACCTGCGCTGGGATTCGCTGGGCGAGTTCCTGGCGCTGGCGGTGTCGCTGGAAGAGCTGGGCATCAAGGAAAACAACGCCAAGGCCAAGATCCTGGCCAAGACGCTGGACGAAGCGACCGGCAAGCTGCTGGACAACAGCAAGTCGCCATCGTCGCGCACCGGCGAGCTGGACAACCGTGGCAGCCACTTCTACCTGTCGCTGTACTGGGCGCAAGCACTGGCCGCGCAGACCGAGGACGCCGAGCTGGCCGCCAAGTTCGCGCCGCTGGCCAAGCAGCTGTCGGAAAACGAAACCAAGATCGTTGACGAGCTCAACAGCGTGCAAGGCCAGGCCAAGGACATCGGCGGCTACTACCAGCCGGATCCGGTCAAAACCGCCGAGGTGATGCGTCCAAGCGCCACCTTCAACGCTGCGATCGACGCGGCGTAAAAGCAAGGGCAGCGCACCGTCGTTCCCGCGCAGGCGGGAACCCATGCGCGGCCTGCGTAGCCGGCGTGCCATGGATTCCCGCCTGCGCGGGAATGACGGCGTGTTTCGTCCAGCTTACTGCGGTGGCGTCAGCATCTGCCGCGCGTAGCGCAGGCCGACGCCATAACCGCCGCCATTTTTCTCAATGACGGCGCGCGCCGCGTCGTACGTCTCGCGGCGGGTCCAATCGCGCTGCAACTCCAGCAGCACTTGCAGCCAACTGGTCAGTTGTGCGCCTTTGCCGGCCATGCGCTGCAGCGCCAGGTCGTGCCCGGCCACGGTCAGGCCGCCGCAGGCATCGCCCACCACATAGCATTCATAACCGGCTTCCTGCGCGCTCAGCACAGCGAAGCTGATGCACGCTTCGCTCAGCATGCCGGAGAACAGCAGTTTCTTGCGGCCGGTCGCTTCGATGGCGGCGCGCACCGTGTCGTCTTCCCACGCGTTCATATTGCGGCGTTCCAGCACCGGGTGCTCCGGCGCCAGCGCGTGCAGGTCCGGCAGCAGCGGCCCGCTGTAGACCTTGCTGGCGGAGGTGCTGATGACCATCGGCAGCGAAAACGCCAGCGCCGTTTCCATCAGCGCCACCGAGTTGTTCAGCAGCGTCTGGCGTTCCATCGATTGCACGCCGAATTGCAGGCCGGCTTGCTGGTCCAGCAGGATCAGCGCGCAGTTTTGCGGTGTCAGTAAGTCTTGCATGGTTCTCTCACATTAAGGGGATGATGGCGCGATTGTAGGCGCGCCGCGCCGGCCGCAAATCCCTTGAAGTGGCAGTGGCCGCCTCCCTCTTTGGTGGCAGAAATTGACGCCGCCCGGCACCGCGTGCGAGGATGCGGCCATGCACGCTTTCCTTTCCGGCCTGACGGCCAGCGCCATCGCCTCCGCCTTGCTGGTGGTAGCCTGGCTGTGCCTGCTGCGCTGGGCGCGGTATTCAGGCTGGGGGATTGCGCTGCTGACCTTGATTGGTACGATAGGCCACGAGGCACTGCATGCGCTGGTCGGCTGGCTGGTCAATGCGAAGCCGACTTCGTTTTCGATTATTCCCCGGCGGCAGGGCAATGTCTGGCTGCTGGGATCGGTCGGTTTCAGGAATCTGACGATCTGGAACGCGGCGCCGGCTGCCTTCGCGCCGCTGCTGCTGGCCGGCGTGGCCTGGCTGTTGTTCGGGCACTGGATGCAGCCGGCGTTTCAGTACGGCCATTATCTCAGCTGGGCCGGGGCTGGTTATGTGGTGGCGGTGGCGCTGTTTTCTTCGGTGCCGTCGCACATCGATATCCGGATGGGCGCGGCCTCCGCGCTGCTGTACCTTGCCATTGGCGGCGCGGCGGGCCTGGCGTTCTGGCTTTATAGTTCGTCTTCCAGCGTGGCTTGAGGTTTCATCCGGCCCGGCTCGCCGTTGATGCGCTGAATGCGCAGGGCCATGTAGGGCTTGCCGGGCAGCTTGACCACGCGCTGGTGCTTGTCTTTGGCGGTGTAGCGCGTGGGCGTGTCCAGCTCGAAGGTGTCGGGCACGCGGGTGATCGTCATATTCCAGGTGTCGATCAGGTCCACCTGGAAGCGCATGCCCTTGGCGAGGTCGCGCACCGGCAGCACGAACGGCCATTCCCTCGGCTGTTCGTCGCCGAAGTAGTACAGGTAGTACTCGCCTTTCTTGCCGGCGGCGTTCATGACGAAGGCCTGGTCGATCGGCGTCAGCCCCTCCGCCGGGCCGGCTTCGACGATCTGGCGCAGGAAGGCGATGCGCGGCGGACTGGTGCCGTCCAGCTTGCCGCCGCCACCGATCCAGCCGTTGTCGATGATTTCGCCATGGGTGGCGTAGGCGCCGCCGGTCAGCGCGATCCAGAAGCGCCGCGTCAGCTCTTCGCCGCTGAGCTGGCCCCAGCGGCTTTCCGAGTTGCCCTCGTAATTGATTTCATCGTGGACCACCGGCTTTTTGTAGATGTCGCGCAGCAGCGGCGAGACGCCGAATACCTTGACCGCGTTGTAATACTGCAGGCTGACGTGCGTGACCCACGGCTTGCTGTAGTCGTATAGCCGGTCGGCGTTGTGGATCGAGCGCAGGTGATTGTAGGGATCGTGCTTCTGCACCAGCTGGAAGTAGTGGTCGAAATCCTCGTCGCTGAGGTGCTTGATGTAGCTGTTCTCGTTGGCCAGGCTCCACCAGATATTCTGGAACGCGGCAAAGCGCGCCACCATGTATTTGACGAAGCGGCGGTTGGTTTCGTCATTGGTGGTGTCGAAGCCCCATTGCCCTTTGTCGTAGGGCCGGAACAGGATCAGGTCGACCTGAATGCCGAGATCGCTCAAGCGCTGTACGTCGCGCTCCAGGCTTTGAAAATACGCCGGGTTGAAACGCGAGAAGTCAAAATTGTCCCTGGCCGTGCCGACGAACGGAAACACGGTCAGCTTGTCCGGCCCCTGCACATAGTACGGCTTGTAGGGCGGCACGGCCAGCATGCGCGCTTTATTGAATGGGCTGGTTTTCAAGGTGGCCAGGGTTTGCAGCTTGCGTGCCTCCGGCTGGAATGCCCATTCGTAAATCGTGGTGCCGAAGGGATAGTAGCGGCTGCCGTCGGCGTAGGCGAAGTGGTGGGTGTTGGCGACGCGCACCGGGCCACGGTTCTTGCTCTCGACGCACAGCAGTGCGCCGGTCTTGTTGTTCAGCTCTGCATAATTGCTGTGGGTGGTGTAGGTCCACGGCCCCTCGCGGTCGGGCATGAAGCGGATCTTGTAGAGGCCGTCGCCGTCGTAAAATCCGTCCGGCCGGTAGCTGCGGCCGCCTTGCTGGAAGGTGGCGCTGAGCTCCAGGTTGGCGTAGGGATTGCCTGCGGCCGGGCCGGGCAGGGTGAGTTCATACACGCCATACTTGGGTACGCTCTGCTGCGCCCAGGCGGCGCCGTGGAGGCCGCACAGGAGCAGGATGCATGACAGGATTTTTCTCATCGCTTGTCCTCGGGGGAAAAAGAATGCAGGATGTGATTATGGCAAACATTACGGATGAGTCTATGAATATGGTTAAACACTGGATGCTGGCAACGGCGCTGGCCTTGCTGCTGCCGGCGCAGGCGGCGGTCGTGGGGCAGGTGGTGCCGGCGGCGCCGTTGACGGACGCGGCGGTCGCTGACCGTCCCGAGTGGCAGGCCTATCTGGCGCGCTCGCGCGCCTTGATGGCTGCCGACAAGGCCGCGTTCAATGCCGAGCGTGCGGCCGGACAGGCGCCGCCGGTGCCGTCCTCGTCCGCTGGCTACAAGACCATGCCGCTGAACCTTCCCGCCGACTGGTATGCGTCGGCCGAGGCGCGCCATGTGGCCGATGTGATCGTCAGCTTCCAGACGCCGGCCGGCGGCTGGGGCAAGAATATGCCGCGTGACGGCGCCGTGCGCCAGCGCGGCCAGCCGTATGTGGCCGGCCATGATGGCCAATCTGCGGATGTGTCGTGGAGCTGGGTTGGCACCTTCGACAACGACGCCACCACCACCGAGATGCATTTCCTCGGCCGCGTGGCGCAGGCGGCGCCGGACGCGGCCGAAGCCTGGCGCGCCAGCTTCCTGCGCGGTCTGCAATATATTCTGGACGCCCAGTATCCGAACGGCGGCTGGCCGCAGGTGTATCCGCTGCAAGGCGGTTATCACGATGCGATCACCTACAATGACGACGCCATGGTCGATATCGTCAAGCTGCTGTCGGCCATCGCCCGCGGCGAATACGCCTTCGTGCCGGCCGCGCTGCGTGCCCAAGCCGGCCAGGCGGAACAGCGCGCGATCGCTTGCATACTGGCCTCGCAGGTGCGCATCGGCGGCCGCCTGACGGCATGGGCGCAGCAGTACAGCCCGGTTTCGCTGCAACCGGCCGGGGCGCGCAATTTCGAGCCGGACGCGCTGTCGAGCGGCGAGAGCAGCGGCCTGCTGCTGTTCCTGATGCAGATCGAACAGCCGACGCCGCCGGTGGCCGCCGCCATCGAAGCGGGCGTGGCCTGGCTGCAAGCGACCGCCGTGCACGATCAGACGTGGCAGCATACGCCGCAAGGCAGCAAGCTGATCGCACAGGCCGGCGCGCCGCCGCTGTGGGCGCGCTACGTCAGCCTGGAGAGCGGCAAGCCGGTCTTCGGCGACCGCGACCGCACGCTGCATGACGACGTTAGCGAGCTGTCGGCCGAGCGCCGCGACGGCTATGCCTGGTATGTGACCAGCGGCCAGAAAGTGCTGGCCGCGTATGCGCGCTGGAAGAAACGCCAGCCATAAGGGAGAGCCGCATGGATCGACGCCATTTCCTGGCCTTTGCACTGGGCTTGCCATTTGCCGGCCTGGCCGCCGGGGCCGCCACGCTGCCAAGGGTGATCGTCTCCACCGACATCGGCGGCACCGACTTCGACGATTTCCAGTCGCTTGTGCATCTGCTGGTCTACGCCGACATGATCGATCTGGAAGGGCTGATCGCCTCGCCGTGGGGCGAGGGCAGGGACCGCAAGCGCCATCTGCTGACGATCATCGACGCCTACGAACAAGACTACCCGAACCTGCGCACCTGGTCGGCACGCTATCCGGCGCCCGGGCGCTTGCGCGCGATCGCCGGGCAGGGCGGTTCGGACCTGGCGCCGCCGCCGGGCTGGGGCGAGCCGACCGACGGTTCCAGCTGGATCATTTCCTGCGCGCGCCGCGACGACCCCCGGCCGCTGTGGCTGCTGCTGTGGGGCGGCTACGAAGACCTGGCGCAGGCATTGCACGACGCGCCCGATATCAAGCCAAAGCTGCGCGTCTACATGATCGGCGGCCCGAACAAGAAGTGGTCGACCGCCGCCTACGACTACATCGCGCGCGCGCATCCGGACTTGTGGATCATCGAAAACAATTCCAGCTACCGGGGCTGGTTTGCCGGCGGCCGCCAGGACGGCGATCTGGGCAATGAACGCTTTGTCGCCCGGCACGTCAAGGGCGTCGGCGCGCTGGGCGATTACTTCGCCGGCATCGCGCCGAAGATCAAGATGGGCGATACGCCGTCGCTGGCCTATGTGCTCGGCGCGCACCCGGAAGATCCCGGCCATGGCGGCTGGGGCGGGCAATTTGTGCGGGCCTGGGACCGGCCGCGCGTGACGTTCAGCAGGCCGCCAACTGCCAGCGACGAGGTCGAAACCTTCTCGGTGATCGAGCTGGTCTACCATCCGGCCGGGATGGCGCCGCCGCAGCCGCGCGCCACGCTGGTGGTCGACCAGCAGGAATTCGCCGGCACGCTGGCGGCGGACGGCGCCTGGCATTTCCTGTTTTCGCCCAAGGAAAGCAAAAAGTGGTCTTACCAGATTAGCAGCAACCATCCGGGGCTGGACGGCCAGAACGGCGGCTTCACGTCGCGCCTGCCGACGCCGGCGCAGACCGCGCGCGTGACCGGAAAATACCCGAACTGGTGGACCGACAATCCCGCGCCAGCCCTGATGGAAGGCCGGGAGCCCGGCGCCAAGACCACCAGCCAATGGCGCGAAGCCTATCTGCGCGACTTCGCCGAACGCCTGCTGCGCACCGCAAAACCGCCCCAACGTCACTATCACAATGATAGTAAATATGGTTTTTTAGCAACACCTTGCGATTTTTGTAGCGCAAGTGGCCTGACCACATTACTGTACTGGTAGTGCCAGATTAAATCTGGTTCTACCACTTAAAAAATATGACCGAAACACCGGTCGCATAAAATGACAGGAGACAGTAATGAGAAATTCACGTCCAAGCCGTGTGCAGCGCCTCGCCCTGGCCAGCGCGGTAGCCAGCGCCATGCTGCAAATTGCCGCCGAAGCCCAGGCCCAGGGCCAGGCTGCAGCGGAAGCCGAACCGGTCACTTCCATCGTCGTCACCGGCTCGCTGATCCGCCGCGTGGCCGATGAGGGCGCCACGCCGCTGACCATCAACAAGGCCAGCGACCTGGAGGCGCGCGGCAATACCGAACTGAAGGACTTCGTGCTGGAACAGCCGCAGTCGCTGTCGCTGGGCACCAACTCCGGCGCCGCCGGGCCGGTGACCAATCTGCGCGGCCTCGGCCCGATGCGCACCCTGACGCTGCTGAACGGCCGCCGCCTCGCCAACGAGCCGCTGCAGGACCAGTACGTGTCGGTCAACGTGATTCCGCGCATGGCGCTGGACCGCGTGGAAACCCTGAGCGGCGGCGCCGCCTCGATCTATGGCGCCGACGCCATCGGCGGCGTGCAGAACTATCTGACCAAGCGCAACTACCGCGGCGCCGCGGTCAAGGCCGAATACGCCACGCCGGAAATGAGCGGCGGCGGCGAGAGCAAGAGCGTCGGCCTGATCGCCGGCTGGGGCAATCTGAATTCGGACGGCTGGAATATCTACATCGCCGCCGACCACCAGGAGAAGGGCGCGCTGTTCCAGTCCGACCGCCCGAACCAGCACGATCCCGAAGTGCTGCGCCAGCTGGGCCTGGGCATCGCGCCGGACGCGCGCAACGCCTCGCCGTTCGCCAACTTCGGCTTTACCCGCGCGGCCAACACCAACTACAACCCGACCTTTGCCAGCGGCTGCGGCGCGCCGTATTCCTTGCCGACGCTGGGCAACAACAGCGTGGCCGCGACGCCGACCTACGCGGCCGGCTGCGCGCGCAACACGCTGTACTGGAACTCCATCACCGACGGCAGCCGCATCACCACCATGTCCGGCCGCGCCAGCCTGAATCTGGATGGCGGCCACCGCATTGACCTCGATCTGCTGCACTCGGAATTCACCGTGCAGAAGTATCGCGGCATGCAGGTGCCGGGCACCAACAACCCGTTCACCACCTACTCGCTGCCGGCGACCAGCCGCTTCTATCCGGGCGCCGGCATCACGCCGGCCGTCAAGGTGGTCAACGGCAACAGCGCCACGCCGGTCATGTACATCGACCAGGCCAAGACGCCGGGCACGGTCACCAACCTGGCGATGGGCGGGCGCACGATTTACTTCCAGTGGGGTCCGGCCGAACTGGGCCCGGCGTACCGTAACGACCGCCAGACCAACGACCGCCTGGTGCTGTCGGCCGAAGGCTCGGTGTGGGGCTGGGATTACCGCGCCGGCGTCAACTATGGCCGTTCCGAGCGCGACACCGCGGCCGGCGCCGGCTATGTGCTGTACTCGAAAATCCAGCAGGGCTTCAACCAGGGCATCCTGAATCCGTTCGGCTTGCAGGACGCGGCCGGCGCCGAATACCTGCGCAATTCGCAGGCGCTGGATTACACCTACCGCCTCAACAAGGCCTACAACCAGAGCGTCGATCTGACCGTGTCGAAGGGCATCTGGGCGCTGGGCGGCGGCGACCTGACGGTGGCGATCTCGGGCGAGCTGCGCAAGGATTCGGCCAAGGTTGGCGGCGCGCCGCTGGACTACGTGCTGCGCAAGGCCGACGGCAGCTACAACATCGACGCCTCGGGCAACGTGGTGCAGACCGACCTGGTCGGCGAAACCCCGCTGGGCGTGGCCAAGAAGCTGGAACGCAAGATTTCGTCGCTGACGCTGGAAGTCGAGGCGCCGCTGACCGACAAGTTCCTGCTCAACGGCGCGGTGCGCGCCGACCGTTACGACGACCTGAAAACCACCACCATCAATCCGAAGCTGGCCACGCGCTGGCAGGTGGCGCAGCCGCTGGTGCTGCGCGCCTCGGTGTCGACCGGCTTCCGCGCGCCGTCGATCATGGACATCCAGAACCCGACGCCGGAAGTGCGCACCCAGATGATGGACGACCCGGTGCTGTGCCCGAGCGCGCAACCGACCGTGCCGGCCACCGGCACGCCGCGTCCGGGCTACACCTTCGACCAGGTGTGCAACGTCAACACCGCGTACTGGACCAAGTCGCCGAACAACTCCTTCCTGAAACCGGAAAAGTCGCGCGGCTTCTCGTATGGCTTCGCGTTCGAGCCGTTCAAGGACTTGACGCTGACCATCGACTACTGGGGCTTGCGCCTGAACGACGTGCTGGGCGCGACCTCGATCGCCGAGATCCAGCAGAATCCGGCCAAGTATGAATCGTTCATCCTGCGCAATGCGGACGGCACGATCGACCACATCATCGCCAGCCAGGCCAACCGCGGCAAGGCGCGCATCCGTGGCGCCGACCTGTCGGCCTCGTACCGCTTCCCGCGCGCCAGCTTCGGCAACTTTGATGTCAAGCTGGACGGCACCTGGTACCAGAAGAACGAGTTCCAGAGCGAGAAGGATGGCGTGTGGCTGCAAAACGTCGGCGTCATCACCAACGATGGCCGTTACGGCAGCGCCGGCCCGAACGCCGGCCTGGCCGGCATGCCGCAGATTAACCCGCGCTGGAAGCACACGGCGTCGGTCAACTACAGCATCGGCGACTGGCGCGCCACGCTGTCGCAGCGCTATAACACCAGCCTGACCGATCTGACGCCACGCGCCGGTTCGACCAAGACCAAGGTGGATTCGTACAGCCAGTACAACCTGAACGTGCGCTACCTCGGCATCAAGAACACCACCGTCTCGCTGGGTGTGAACAACATCACGCAGGAATGGCCGCCGGTGACCGCCAACACCGTCTACAACGGCTATATCACCAGCATGGCTGATATGATGGGCCGCGTGTACCGGCTGTCGGTGGAGTACAAGTTCTGAGCACCTGAGCGGTGAGCAGGACTTAAACACCGTCATTCCCGCGAAGGCGGGAATCCATGCTTCGCTGGCGATTTTGGTACAGCCGGCGCAAAGGCAAACTCAGCATGGATTCCCGCCTGCGCGGGAATGACGCTGTATAGCTGAACGGCGGCCCGATGGCCGCCGCACGCGAGGCCTTGCCGTTTAGTGCGCGGCGTTCAGCGGCTTGACCGGGGCGTCCACCACCACCTTGCTGCGTACCCGCTGCGCGTCTTCAAACTCCAGCGTCAGCGGCACTTTATCGCCGTCCTTCAGCGGCTGCTTCAGGCCCATCAGCATCAAATGGTAACCGCCGGGCGCCAGCTTGACTTGCTGGCCGGCCGGCAGGTCGAGCGCCTGCACCTGGCGCATGCGCATCATGTCGTTGTCCATTTTCATTTCGTGCACTTCGACTGCGCCGGCGGCCGGCGAGCTGGCGCCGACCAGCCTGGCAGGCTGGGCCGAGGTCAGCGTCATGAAGGCGCCGGTGGCTTTTTGCGCTGCCACGGTGGCGCGCACCCAAGGTTCGCCGACGGTCACTTGCGCCAGCGCGGGCAGGGCTGCCATCAGCAGCAGGGAGAGCAGTTTTTTCATTGGAAGAGTCCTTTCAGGAAGCTGGTTTCTTTTTCGGGTTCATTAGCAGGCGCAGGTCGGCTGCACACTCCTGGGCGGTTTGCGCGTGCTTCATCGCCAGCCGGATCTTGCCGTTGGCGTCGAACACATAGGTGAGGGCGGTGTGGTCCATGGTGTAGGAACTGCCGCTCGGCACCTTGCGGTAGAAAATCTTGAAGTCCTTGGCGGCCTTGGCAGTTTGTTCGAGGTTGCCGCGCACGGCGACAAACTTCGGATCGAAGGCGCGCATGTATTCGGTCAGCAGCGGTGCGGTGTCGCGTTCCGGGTCGACGGTGACGAACACCACTTGCAGCTTGTCGCCATCGGCGCCCAGCAGGCGCTTGACTTCGACCGCGCGCGCCAGCGCGGTCGGGCAGACGTCCGGGCATTGGGTAAAGCCGAAGAACAGCATTACCACCTTGCCCTTGAAGTCGCGCAGCGAGGCCGGCTTGCCGTCGGTGTAGAACAGCTGGTAGTCCGGGCCGATGCTGGCGCCGGTGATGTCGATGGCGGTGAAGCCGGCGGCGTGCGCCGTGCCGGCCACGAAGGGCAGGGCGGCCACCGACGCGATGAAAGTGCGGCGTTGCATAGATCTATCCTGTAAAGCGGAGGGTGCGGATGCACGGCCGCGCGCGGGCGCGGCGATGCGGCGGACGGAGATCAGGCGGCGGCCGGCGGGCCGCGCGGCTGGGCGCCAGTCCAGTGATGGCCTTGCCATGGCGCGGCCGTGGGCGGCGCCGGATAATCGTCGTGGCCCTCGAGCACGGCCAGCAGGCCGGCGGCGGCTGGCAGCGGCGCGTCGCCGGTGGCGTGCACGGTGCACAGCATGCAATGCTTGAGGCTGTGGGCGGGGAGGCCGCCCGGCGCGCGCTTGCCGGCCGTGTTGACGGCCTGCGGCGTGGCGCTGCAAATCTCGGTTGCCAGCGGATCGGCGGCCAGCGTGGTGACCGCCTGACCGATCGCCGGCGCGAACAGATTCAGCAGGATCGCCATCGAGACGATCAGGCTGAGCATGTTAGTCAAGCGGCGCCGGTGCTGGAAAAAGGTAGGCATCCGGCAATTATAAAATAAAAAAGCCGCCTCCGTTTTCACGCAGGCGGCTGGCGACGGCGACTGGCCCGATTATTTCAGCGCCAGGTGGCGGCTGCCGCTGACGGCCGGCTGGCCTGCGTGGCTGCCGAGCTTGAAGATCTTGACCACTTCTTCCAGTTCGTGGGCCTGGTCCTGCAGCGCTTGCGCGGCGGCGGCCGCTTCTTCCACCAGCGCGGCGTTCTGCTGCGTCACCTGGTCCATCTGGGTGACGGCTTCGTGCACCTGGCTGATGCCGGCGCGCTGCTCTTCGCTGGCGTGGCTGATTTCGGCCATGATATCGGTTACGCGGCGCACGCTGTCGACCACTTCCTGCATGGTGGTGCCGGCTTTTTCAACCTGCTTGCTGCCGGTTTCGACCTTGGCCACCGAGTCGTCGATCAGTTCCTTGATTTCCTTGGCGGCGGTGGCCGAGCGTTGCGCCAGCGTGCGCACTTCGGACGCCACCACGGCAAAGCCACGGCCCTGTTCGCCGGCGCGCGCCGCTTCCACGGCCGCGTTCAGCGCCAGGATGTTGGTCTGGAAGGCGATGCCGTCGATGACCGAGATGATGTCGGCGATCTTGCGCGACGAGTCGGTGATCGAACCCATGGTTTCGACCACTTGCGCCACCACCTCGCCGCCCTTGGCTGCCACGCCCGAGGCGGCCAGCGCCATCTGGTTGGCTTGCGAGGCGTTCTCGGCGTTCTGGGTCACGGCGCTGCTCAGTTCTTCCATCGACGCGGCGGTTTCTTCCAGGCTCGACGCCTGCTGCTCGGTGCGGCTCGACAGGTCCAGGTTGCCCTGGGCGATTTCGCTCGACGCGGTGGTGATCTGCTCGGCGCCACGGCGCACCTGGCCGACCACGCCGGACAGATTGTCGCTGATGTTGTTCAGCGAGCGCAGCACCTGGCCGATTTCGTCTTCGTTGTCGACTTGCAGGTGCACGTCGAGGTCGCCGGCGGCGATGCGCTCGGCGGCTTCGTCGGCGCGCGCCAGCGGACGCGACACCACGCTGCGCACCAGCAGGAACAGGGCGGCGGCAAACACCACCAGTGCGAGCAGGCCCAGCAGGGCGTAGCGGTTGCGCAGCTGGCCCGCTTCGCGGGTGATTTCCTCGGTGTAGGTGCCGCCGACGATCAGCCAGTTCCACGGCTTGAAGGTATGGAACTCGACCATTTTCTCGCGCGGCGACGCGCCTTCTTTCTCGACCCAGTCGTAGGTCATGCCGCCGTCTTTCTGCGCCAGCATCTCCTTCAGGAACGGACGGCCGTCGCTGCTCTTGACGTCCAGCAGGTTCTCGCCTTCCTTGCTCGGGTGCACCAGGGCGTTGCCCAGGGTTTTGCCTTCGGCAGCGTTGATCACATAGATATAGCCGGTATCGCCAATCTTGATCTCCTTGATTTTCTCCTTCAGCATCGCCATGTTCTTGGAAATGTCGAGGCCGATGAACAGCACGCCGATGGTTTTGCCGCTGCCGTCCTTGATCGGATCGTATTGGGTGATGAAGGGCTTGCCGAACAGGTTGGCCAGGCCGATGTAGGTGTTGCCGGAACGCAGGACCGGATAGCTCGGGTGGGCGCGGTCGAGCTGGGTGCCGACTGCGCGGTCGCCGTTTTCCTTGCGCACGGTGGTGGTCACGCGCACGAAGTCCTCGCTGGTGGCGGCGAAGATGGTGACGATGACGCCGGTGTCGTTGGTGAACTTGTCGGGAATGGTGAAGTCCAGGTTCAGCGGCTTGCCGGCGAACTTGAGCGTCGGCGTCGGCTTGCCGGCGATCTCCACCGTGGCCGACGGGTCGAGCGTGAACTGGCCGTTCTTGAACTCGGCCGCGAACAGGCGTGCGAAGGCCGAGGCCTCGTTCATCATCGCCGCGTTGAACACTTCAACGGTGTTGCTGATGCCGCTGAGGTTGTAGGCGACGTTGGCGCGCGCGCGTTCTTTCAACATGGCGGAGGTGCTCATGTTGATCAGCGTCAGCAGGATCGCCAGGATCACGCTGAGCAGGCCAAAGGTAAAAACGGTAATCTTCGTACCGACACCCCAGTTACGGGGATTCATCATTATTGTTTTCATTGATCTCTTCAGAGAAAAAAGTGCTGCGGTTTGAGGTCGCTCGGAATCGAGCAGCTCCGGGGGCGCGGGAGCGATGCGTGGGCGAGGGCACTGCCGTAAGTGCTGCCTTGGCGGGCCGTCAACATGAAACTAAGATCAGAATGATAGCAGATTTTTTCTGCCTGGCAATGAAAGTGGAGAATTTTCTGAAGAAATTCTATTTATAAAACAATGACTTGTGTAAAAAATTGCATCTTGGTAAGTATTTTCCCGTAGTGAAACGGGGCGAAACGTCATTCCCGCGCAGGCGGGAATCCATGGACCGCGTAGTAGCCCGCTCAGCTTGGATTCCCGCCTGCGCGGGAATGACGGGGAAAGTGTTTCGTTTCAGCCATGTTTAAGCTTAGGCGGCGAAACTCTGAAATACCAGCCCCGTAGGGCGACGCCTATCCTGTAGAATGGGATTGCGCCATTTACGCAACACTATCGATTAATAATATGTTTCGGAGTAAGCCGATGAAGAAGCAAATGCTGTTGGTGGCCATCATGACGGCCCTGTCAGTTCAGGCCGGTATCGCCGCGCCGGAGAAAGCGGCCGACACCCCTCTCAAGCCGCTGCCGGGCCAGACCATGGCAGCCCGCTTTACCTCCGTGGTCCTGAGCAAAGGGCACTACAAGCCGCTGCCGCTGGACGATGCGATGTCGGAGAAGATCTTCGACCGCTATTTCAAGTCGCTGGACGCGGAGAAAATGTTCTTCACGCAGGCCGATATCGATCAGTACTCCATCGTGCGCACGCGGCTGGATGACGCCATCAACAACGAGAACCTGAGCGTTCCGTTCGCCATCTTCAATCTGTACCAGCAGCGCTTCAACGAGCGCATCGCCTATGCGCGCGAACTGGTCAAGCAGGGCAAGTTTGAATTCACCTCCGACGAAACCTACCAGTACGACCGCGAAAAGGCCGAGTGGGCCAAGAGCGACGCCGAGGTCAAGGAACTGTGGCGCAAACGCGTCAAGAACGAGTGGCTGCGCCTGAAGCTGGCCGGCAAGGACGACAAGTCGATCCGCGAAACGCTGGACAAGCGCTACGAAGGCTACCTCAGCCCGTCGCGCAAGCTGACCAGCGAGGACGTGTTCCAGATCTTCATGAACGCCTACGCGATGTCGATCGAGCCGCACACCAACTACCTGGGGCCGCGCGCCGCCGAGAACTTCGACATCGCCATGCGCCTGTCGCTGGAAGGCATCGGCTGCGTGCTGCAGTCGCGCGACGATTACACCGTGGTGCGCGAGGTCGTGACCGGCAGCCCGGCCGGCCTGTCCGGCAAGATCAAGGTCGGCGACAAGATCGTCGGCGTCGCCAAGGACGAGAAAACCCCGATCACCGAAGTGCTGGGCTGGCGCCTGGACGACGTGGTGGCGCTGATCCGCGGGCCGAAGGATTCGACCGTCAAGCTGGAAATCATTCCGGCCGACGCCGGCCCGGACGGCAAGCACCAGTTCGTCACGCTGGTGCGCCAGAAGATCAGCATGGAAGAGCAGTCCGCCAAGAAGGCCATCTATGAAGTCAAGGATGGCAACGCCAAGCGCCGCGTCGGCGTGATCTCGCTGCCGACCTTCTACATGGACTTCGAGGCGCGCCGCAAGGGCGACAAGGACTTCAAGAGCGCCACGCGCGACGTCAAGCGCCTGCTGGGCGAGCTCAAGAAGGACAAGGTCGACAACGTGCTGATCGACCTGCGCAACAACGGCGGCGGTTCGCTGAGCGAGGCGGTCGAGCTGACCGGCCTGTTCATCGACAAAGGCCCGGTGGTGATGCAGCGCACCGGCGACAACAAGGTCGAGGTGGAAAGCGACACCGATCCGGGCATGGCCTGGGACGGCCCGATGGGCGTGCTGATCAACCGCGGCTCGGCCTCGGCCTCGGAGATTTTCGCGGCGGCCATCCAGGATTACGGCCGTGGCATCATCATCGGCGAGCCGAGCTTCGGCAAGGGCACGGTGCAGACGCTGTTCGACCTGAACCGCTTCGCGCCGGGCGAGAAGACCCGTTACGGCGAGCTGAAGTACACGGTCGCGCAGTTCTTCCGCATCAATGGCGGCACCACGCAGCTGCGCGGCGTCACGCCCGACATCAAGCTGCCGACCATGGGCGACTCCGACCAGTACGGCGAGTCGAGTTACGAGAACGCCTTGCCGTGGACGCAGATCAAGCCGGCGGTCTACATTCCGGCCGGCGAGATCAAGGACATCCTGCCGGTGCTGGACAAAAAGCACGACGCCCGCGTGGCCAAGGACAAGGACTTCCAGTACCTGGCCGAGGACATCGCGCTGGTGAAGAAGCAGCGCAAGGAAAACTCGGTGTCGCTGAACGAGTCGGTGCGCCGCAAGGAACGCGACCAGCAGGAAGCGCGCGCCAAGCTGCGTGAAGCGCGCCTGCTGTCGCCGACGCCGGGCGCCGACGATCCTATCCTGGTGCCGGACCCGAAAGAGGCGCTGAACAAGGCGATCTCGGCCTCGGCCAAGCCGGGCGCCAAGGCCAAGGTGGCGGGCGTCAAGGGCGCGCTGCGCAGCGACGACGGCCTGCAAGGCTCGGAGCGCTCGCTGGCCGCCGAGCTGGAAGCGGAAAAGCAGGCCAAGGCCGCCAAGGATGTGCTGCTGAATGAAGCGGTGCACATCATGTCCGACGAAGTGGGCGTGCTGAAAACCGACACCCGCATGGCCTCGCGCGTGTTGCCTTACGCCGCCGACAGCAAGTAAGGCTATGCGATTGGTGAATTACTGATATTGGGAAGATAAATTGGACTGATATGCGGCGACGCAGCATACTTCTACTTGTCTCCTCTATTCTCCCTCCAAGGAAATAGACTTCAGCCCGCTCCCTGAGCGGGCTTTTTTTGCCTGTGGCTTGGCGCTTCGGTTAAACTTTCCGGAAGTCAACGTTCAGGTTCAGGCAAGTGTCTCCAACTCAATTCAAAATCATTCTGGCGGCGCTGGCGCTTGGCGGCGCGGCGCTCGGCGGCGGCGTCGCTTACATGCTGGTGCAGCCAGCCGCGCCTAAGGCCGACGGCGCCCAGCCTGCGGCCTCGCAGGGCACGCCGGTCAAGTGGCATGCGCGCGTTACCACCATGGCCGGCGATGGCCTGCCGGGCGGCAGCAACGGCAATCCCAAGCGCACGCGCTTTGCCGATCCGTTCGGCGTGGCGCTCGACCAGCACGGCAACCTGTTTGTCACCGACGGCGGCGACAACAACATCATCCGCAAGATCGACATGAACGGCGTCACCTCGACGCTGGCCGGCGGCACCGAGGGCTATGCAGAGGGCGCCGGCACGGCGGCCGCGTTCAACACGCCATCGGGCATCGCGGTGGACGTAGCCGGCAACCTGTACGTGGCCGACACCGGCAACAACGCGATCCGCAAGATCACGCCGCAAGGTGTGGTGTCGACGCTGGCCGGCGACGGCCTGCCAGGCGACAGGGACGGCAAGGGCGCCAGTGCACAGTTCAATGGCCCGGTCGGCGTGGCGGTCGATGGCGCCGGCGTGGTCTACGTGACCGACACCTACAACGACCGCATCCGCCGCATCGCGGCCGACGGCACTGTCACCACCATTGCCGGCGGCAAGCGCGCCGGCCTGGCCGATGGGCCGGCCGCACAGGCGCTGTTCGACACGCCGACCGGCATCGCGGTCAACGCCAGCGGCGAGCTGTTCATCGCCGACACGGCGAACCACGCGGTGCGCAAGCTGGCCACGGATGGCACGGTCAGCACCGTCGCTGCCGCCAGCGACGACGAGCGCGACTCGCCGCTGCGCTCGCCCGTGGGCCTGGCGCTGACCAGGGATGGTTTCATCTACATCGCCAGCACCGCGCACGGCCGCGTGGCGCAGATCACGCCGCAGGGCGAGGTGGTGGTATTGCAGGATGTCGACCATCTTGCGCAACCGGGTTATGGTTCGGACGGCAGCGTGCGGCTGTATTCGCCACGCGGCATTGCCGTCTACAAGGACGGCTCGTTGTTTGTGACCGATGCATCCACGTTCCGCTTGCATCACATCGCGCAGGTCAGCGCGGACGCCGAACCGGTGGCCGACGAGCCGCAGCCGGGGCCGCCGTCGCACAGCGCGACGATGCCGTGGCCGGTCAAGCCGCAGGACAAGCCGCACGAGGTGGTCGGCCTGCTGGGCGAGGTGCGCGGCGATTTCAAGGGCGAGAGCCGCGACCATTTCCACGCCGGCATGGACGTGCAGGCCGCCATCGGCACGCCGGTGCTGGCGATTGCGCCGGGCAAGGTCAGCGATCCGCGCGCCAGCTGGGGCTATGGCGAGTTGTCGGAAGGACTGGCGCTGGACGGCATGCATTATGTGCACATGCGTGTCGGCCGCGATGCGCGCGACAAGCCGCTCAACGATCCGCGCTTCCTGGTGGCGCGCAACGGCAAGGGGCGCCGGAGGCGGTGCGCATCAAGCGCGGCACCCGTTTCGTGGTCGGCGAGACGCTGGGCACGGTCAACCGCATGGCCCATGTGCATCTGGAATACAAGCCGAATGGCGGCGCGCTGAATCCGCTGCGGCTACCGTTCAAGGAGTTCGAGGATACGATACGGCCGCAAATCCACCGCATCGCCGTGGTGGACGACAAGGGCACGCCGCTCACCGAGCAGCGCGACGGCCGCCTGCTGATCCAGCGTCGCCTGGGCCAGGTGCAGATCGTCGTTGACGCCAGCGACCAGATCGATGGCAACCAGGCGCGCCGCCGTCTCGGCCTGTACAAGCTGGGCTATCAACTGCTGAATCAGGATGGCGAAATCATCCCCGGCATGACCGAGCCGATCATTACGCAGAAGTACGACCGCCTGCCGCGCAACCGCGACGCCGTCAAGTTGGCCTATGCCGCCAGCAGCGGCATTACCGTGCACGGCGCCAGCGAGACGCGCTTTGCCTACGCTATCAATAACCGTCTGCTCAACGGCAAGCTGACGCCGGGCGGCTGGAAAGTGGGGGAGCTGGGACCCGGCAATTACATCCTCCGCATCACGGCGGAGGACTTTGCCGGTAACGCAGCTGACCGTGGCCGCGACCTGCCGATCACGATCAACTGAGGCGACGCGCCGGCTTAAGCGGCGGCCATTATGCCGGACAGCAGGAACGGCACCATGGTGCCGGTGCTTTCCAGCTGGTTCAGCAGTTCGCTGCGGTCGGAGGCGATTTCCGCCTTCGATGGCAGGCTGACTTCTTCCGGCACATCTTCCGGCGACAGGGTGATGCCGACGCTGGCCAGCGCCTTGACCGGATCGTTGACCAGCTGTGCGCGGAACACGTCGTCGCTGGCCAGTTTATCGAGGATGGAGCTGAGTTCTTTGACGGATTGCATCATGGTTCTAGCCCTTATAAAGAAGGATGAATGAGCGCGCACGGACGTGGCGCCCCGCTTTCATGCTACGACAAACTACCCAAGTTGCCAAGGCGTGCGCTAGACTGGTGTTCATCCACCGTCTAGTCCAGAGGAACGCCCATGAAGCTACGCCGCTGCGCCGTTTTATACATCGAACCCCGCGAAGAACTCGCTATTGATTGGAAAGTCGTGTTGTCCGGCGGCGCGGCCCTGGCCGCAAAATCGCACTGGGTGGCGCTGGCGCCGCATCTGGATGCCGAGCTGACCATCGATGCCGAACAGCTGGCCGCGCTCGGCGGCTTGAGCCAGACGGTATGGAGCGAGCGCAGCGCCGCCGAGCAGCGCTTTGGCGAGGCCTGCATTGCCGGCCTGCTGGAGCAGGGGCTGCTGATCGGCGACACGCCGCAGTACGCCGTCCAGCGCGAGCGCGACGACACCCTGCGCGCCACCCACTGGCGGCCGTTGTCGGCGCTGGCGCATACCTTTGGCCGCTGGCGCGGCGTGACCGAGGAAACCGGCATGGAGGCGCCGAGCTTCCAGGCGCTGCTGGATCGCTATGGCGAACCGCCGCCGCCGACGTTCGACCTGGGCGAGGGCGACGCCGTCAAACTGCCTGCCGCGGCGGCCGGCCGCATGGACGAGCAACTGCTGCAACGCTACACGGGCCGCAATTTTGATACGCAGGCCAGCGTGCCGCTGGACGTGGCGGCGCGGCTGTTGCAGCGCACGTTCGGCGCGCAGGAGGTGCGGCGCGTCGGGCCGCATTCGTCGGTGCTGAAGAAAACCAGTCCGTCCGGCGGCGGACTGCATCCGATCGAGGCGTTCGTGCTGGTGCAGCGGGTCGAGGGCGTGGCGCCGGGGCTGTATCACTACCATCCGGTGGCGCATGAACTGCGGCCGCTGCGCGCGCTCGATGCCGAGGCGGCGGCGCAGCTGGCGCGGTTCATGTTGGCCGATCAGCACTGGCTGTCGACGGCGCCGTTGCAGGTGGTGCTGGTGGCGCGCATGGAGCGCAGTTTCTGGAAGTATCGCAATCACCAGAAAGCGTATCGGGCGTTGGCGCTGGACGCCGGGCATTTGTCGCAGACCTTCTACCTGCTGGCCACGGAGGCGGGCTTGCCGGCATTTATTACGGCGGCCATCAACGACGCCGATATCGAGAAGACGCTCGGGCTGGATCACTTGCGGCACGCGGTGGTGGCGATGTGCGGCTGCGGGCCGGCGGCCAGCGGCGAGCGCACCATGGTGGAGCTGCGCTACGGCGAGACGGACGCGCTGTGAGTGCTGTCTTGCAGCGGGCGCAGCGCATCGAGCACGGTTTCAAGCGCGGCGGCGTAGGCGGCCAGGGCGTCGTCCAGCGGAGTGTCGGGCGCGGCCGATAGCCGTTGTTCGAGTTCGGTGGCGGTGTGGTGCAGCTCGGTCATCGAAAGGTTGCCGGCGGCGCCGCGCACCTTGTGCACCAGCAGCGCCGCCTGCCCGTAGGCGCCGTGGTCGAGTGCGGCCAGCAGCAACTCCGGGCTGGCCTCGAAGTCGGTGACAAAGCGCTTCAGCAGAACCTCCAGCAGCTTGCGATTGCCGCCCAGCCGTTCGAGCGCAGCTTCCATGTCCATGCCCGGCAGCGTATCGATGGCTGCGATGCCTGCGGCTGCGGACGCCGGGTTCGCGGCGTCTGCGCCTGTCGCTGTCGCTGTCGCGGCGTCCGCCGCGGGCTGCGGCGGGCGCCGCAATTGGCCGGCCAGCACGGTAAACAGCCGCTCGGGATCGATCGGCTTGGTCACGTAGTCATTCATGCCCATGCCCAGGCTGCTTTCGCGGAAGCCCGCCACCGCGTGCGCCGTCATGGCGATCAGCGGCAACTGCGCGTGCTGCGCCCGGGCGCGGATGCGCGCCGTCGCCTCGTAGCCATCCATGCCCGGCATCTGAATATCCATCAGCACCGCGTCGTACGCCACCGCGTCCACCATCTGCAACGCCTCGGTGCCGCTGCCGGCCAGGTCCGCCTGCACGCCGGCGCGCAGCAGCACCTCGCGCGCCACCTGCTGATTGATTACATTGTCGTCCACCACCAGCACCCGCGCCCCGGCAATGCGCTGCGCCGCCTCCGACAACGCTGCCGACGTGGCCGCCTCGGGCCGCGCCGGCGCCGCCAGCCCCAAGCCAACCAGCACCGCCTCCAGCAGCTGCGGCGGATGCACGGGCTTGACCAGCGTACCGGCCACATCATCCAGCCCAGCCGGCCCGGCGCCGGAACCGCGCGCAAACTCCGTCACCATCAGCACCACCGGCACGCTGGCGTCCGGCGGCGGCAGGTCGCCATCCAGCAGCACCAGGTCGACAGGCTCGGCGGCCAGGTAGTCCCGCGCCTCGGCGCTGCCCGCCACCGTGTGCACGTCAAAGCCCAGGCTGCCCAACTGGCAGCCCAGCATCTCGCGCACCAAGGCGCTATCGTCGACCACCAGAATGCGCTTGCCGGCGGCCTCGGCAGGCAAGGGCGCCGGCGCCGTCTGCATTCCCGGCTGGCGCTGCAAGGCTAGCTCGAAATAGAAGCGGCTGCCTTCGCCCTGCTTGCTGTCGATGCCGATCTGGCCACCCATCGCCTGCACCAGCTGCTGCGAAATCGCCAGGCCCAGCCCGGTGCCGCCATACAGGCGCGTAGTACTGGCGTCAGCCTGCGAGAACGCCCGGAACAGGCGCGCCTGCTGCTCCTCGCTGATGCCGACGCCGCTATCCTCGACGACAAAGCGCAGCCGCACCGGCGCGCCATCGTCTACCAGCTCGACCCGCAGGCCGATATATCCGGCGGCGGTAAATTTCAGCGCATTGCCGACCAGATTGACCAGCACCTGATTCAGCCGCAGCGGATCGCCAATCAGCCGCATCGGCACCGGCGGCGTCGCCCAGGCCAGCAGCTCCAGGCCTTTTTCGGCCGCGCGCCACGAGAACAGATCGGTGATCTGCGCCAGCGTCTCACCCAGATCGAACGGCACTTCCTCCAGTTCCAGCTTGCCCGATTCGATCTTGGCGAAGTCCAGCACATCGTCGATGATGCTCAGCAGGTTCTGGCCCGCGCGGCCGATCTTGGTGAAGTAATCGCGCGGCTTGGCCGGCAGGTCGAGATGCGTGCCCAGCCCGGCAAAGCCGAGGATCGCGTTCATCGGCGTGCGGATCTCGTGGCTGATGTTGGCCAGGAACTCGCTCTTGGCGCGGGTGGACGCCTCGGCGTCGGCGCGCGCCTGCTGAATCGCGCGGATGGCGCTGGCCTTCTGGAAGGCCGACACGAAGGGCTCCTTCAATGCCTTGAACATATCCAGGTCGCGGCGCGCGAACGGCGTATTCTGCTTGAACACCAGATAGCCCTGCACCTGCTGCTCGACGCGGATGCGCACCGCCAGCATGGTGCTCTGCTTGAGGAACATGTCCGGCGCGATCAGCGTGGCGGCGTCGACAAACTGGCTCTGCGCGGCGGCGGCCGACATGCCGTTGGTGGCCGACGGCAGCGCGTCGTGGCCCCAGGCCGCGCGCAGGGCAAGCGGGCCGTCCGGCGCTTCCGCGATCAGCGCGTAGGCCACGCTGACTTCGCCGATCGTCGACGATTCGCGCAGGATGGTGTGCAGCAGCGCGTCGAAATCGAGCTCGTCGTTGATCGACTTGACGATGGCGTGCACGCGCTCCAGGTGCAGCGTGCGCGAATACACCTGCTGTTGCAGGTTGCGCACGCGCCAGCGATACATGCCCCACGCCAGCGCCAGTACCGCCAGCACCGCGCCCAGCCGCGCCCACCAGGTTTGATACCAGGCCGGCAGGAACTGAATCTCCATGCTCAGTTCGTGCGGACTCCAGACGCCGTCGCGGTTGCTGCCGCGCATGTGCAGGCGATAGGTGCCGGGTGGCACGTTGGCATAGGTGGCGGCGCGATGGCTGGCGTCGGCCTCGACCCAGTCCTTGTCGTAGCCGTCCAGGCGGAAGGCGTAGCGGTTGCGCAGGCTGGCCGAAAAGTCCAGCGCGGCGATTTCCACCTCGACCTTGCGGGTGCCGGGCGGCACCGCCAGCGGCGGTCCGCCCGGCGTCAGCAGCGTTGCCGCCGGCACCACCCGGTTGTCCAGCCGCACCGAGCTGACCACCAGCGGCGGCTGGTGGCGCCACGACTGCGGCAGCACCGGCTGCGCCACCACGAAGCCGCCCGATGTGCCGAACACCACCTCCCGCCGCGCCGTCTCGCCCACCGCGCCAACGAAGTAGGGCAGGAACACCAGGCCGCTGGCGCGGTCCAGCGTGTGCACCTTCAGCGACTTGACGTCGATCACGGCGATGCCGTCCGAGGTCGAGGCCCACACCCGCCCGGTATGGTCGGTATGCAGCGCGGCGATGTTGTTGGCCGGCAGGCCTTCCGCCATGCGCAGCTTGCGGAAGCGGGCGTCGCCGCTGGCGCCCGGATGGTCGAGGATGCCGATGCCGTCGCTGTTGGTGCCGACCCACAGCCGCTGCTGCTGGTCGAACGTCAGGCCGGTAATCAGGCTGTGCGGCAGCTGCTGCTCGCTGGCGCCGCCCGAAATGAACTGGCGCGCCTGGCCGGTGGCCGGGTCGAAGCGGTTCAGGCCGTTGCGTGTGCCGATCCACAGCATGCCGTCCGGGCCGAGCCGCATGACGCTGATGCGGCGGTCGCTGAGCGCGCCGCTGCCCGGCGGCCCCTGATCGTAGAGGCGGGCGCTGCGGGTGCGCGTGTCGTAGCGCATCAGGCCGGCCGGGACGGCCAGCCACAGCACGTCGCCCTGGCGCACCAGGCTGCCGATGCGCGGGTAGGGATCATCGAGCGGCAAGGGCACGCGGCGCACGCGCGTGCCCTTGCCGCTGGTGTGGTACAGGCCGAGCGCGGTGGCGATCCACGCTTCCTGCGGTTCCGCCTCGGCCAGCGCCAGGATCAGGCGCCGTGGCAGGGCGCTGTCCGGCTGGTTGGCGTTCGGTCGCAGGCCGGCGCTGCGGTTGCCGTCGGCGTCGATCAGGTCGATGCCCTGGTCGCCCAGCCCCACCCATAGCCGGCCGCCGCTGTCGGTCATGAAGGCGATCGCGGAAATTTCGCTGAGGCCTGCGCCGTCCAGCACGGTGTCGACGTTGCGGTTGGACGGATTGTGGATGTCGATGCCGCGCTCGTTGGCTACCCAGACCAGGCCGCTGCGGTCGCGCCAGACGGCGGCCGTGCGGTCGTGGCCGAGGCTGATGGCCATGCCGGGCCGGTGGGCGATGCGGCGGCTATGGCCGGCGGTGTCGAACTCGATGATGCCGCCGCCGTAGGTGGCGGCCCACCAGGTGCCGGGCAGGATTTCGGTAATCGACAACACCATCGCGGTGTTGGCGTCGCGCACCTGGTCCAGCGTCAGGAGGCGTGCGGCGTCGCCGGCGCGCGCGACGCCGACGCCGCTCTTGAGCGTGCCGAACACAAGTTCGCCGGCGTTATTGCTGGCCAGCGACAGCACGGCGTCGGCGCCGCCGTTGGCGAAGGGCAGGTCCTCGACCAGGCCGCTGGCGGCGTCGCGCCGCGCCAGTCCGCCGTTCGAGCCGATCCACAAATGGCCGCTGCGGTCGACCAGCAGCGCGCGAATCTGCTCGCTGGCGCCGCCGCCGGCAGCGGTGCCGGCGCGCGGATGATGCGACACCGCGCCGCCGTTGACCAGATCGATATAGTCCAGCCCGCTGGCGGTGCCAACCCAGATATTGCCGCGGTCGTCGCTGGCCAGCGCCGACACCGAGGCGCTGCGCAGGCCCTTGGGGCCGGCCGGGTAGCGCACAAAGCTTTCGCTGAGCTTGTCGTACATGGCGACGCCGCCGGTGGACGTGCCCACCCACAGCCGGCCCTGGCGGTCGATGTGCAGCGTTTGCAGGAAGTCGCCGGGCAGCGAATGCGGATCGTCGGCCTGGTAGAAGAAGTTGCGCATGCGGTAGCCGTCCCAGCGGCCCAGGCCGGACTGCGTGCCAAACCAGATGAAGCCGTCGCCGTCCTGGGCGATGGCCATGGTAATCGGACTCGGGAAGCCGCGCTCGGCCGGCACCAGGTGTTCGAACATGGTGGGCGCCAGCTGTTGCCATGGCGTTGGCGCGGCGGCGGCCGGCAGCATCAGGAGCAGCGCCGCGATGGCGGCGCCGGCTAGTGAGAAAAGAAAATCGCGCACAAGTAACCGTCTAGGAGTCCCATGCTTATCGCATTGGGTATTGCGTTGTACAGCATACGGAATTGCTGGGCCGATGTCTAATTACTACTATACTAGGTTTTCTCAAGGAAACATACTACAATTGTTTTAAGAATAACTGAGGTGTTTATGCCATTGTTGTCATCGATGATTAGCGGCCAGATTCTCACCTCGCTGGCCATGCTGTACCTGATGCTGGGCGCGGCGTCGGTCGGCGTCGGGCTGCGCACCCGCCAGCGGCCGCAAAGCCGGCTGCGGGCGCAGGTCTACGCGTGGTGGTGGATTTTTCCGGTGGTGACGCTCAGCCTGGCGCTGCATCCGCTGGGCGCCGGGCTGCTGGCATTGCTGATCGCCGCACTGGCGTTGCGCGAGCTGCTGCCGCTCGGCCGCCGCGCGCCGTTGCTGGTGTGGCCGCTGTGGGCGCTGTTGTGCATAAGCGTCAGTTTTCTGCCGCTGTACGAGCGATTGCCGCTGCCGCCGGCGCAGCGTTTCGGCTGGCTGTTCTATTTGTATGTGCTGACGGCGCTAAACGATGTGGCGCAATTCATCAGCGGCAGCCTCTTCGGCCGGCACCGCATCGCGCCCGGCATCAGTCCCAACAAGACCTGGCAGGGACTGGCTGGCGGCGTGGGGGTGACGCTGTTGTTGTCGCTGGCGCTGGGCGGCTATCTCGGGCTGGCGCCGGCGTCAGGGCTGGCGCTGCTGGCGGTGCTGCTGTCGCTGGGCGGCTTCGGTGGCGACCTGCTGTTTTCGGCGGCCAAGCGCAAGCTGGGCGTCAAGGATTTTTCCACGCTCATTCCAGGCCATGGCGGCATACTCGACCGCGTGGACAGCCTGGTGGTGACCGCCCCCTTACTTTATCTGTTCTTGAGGATGATGCATGAAAGCTGAACGACACCTGGCCTGGACGATGAGCGAATCCGGCTTCGATTGCACTGACGGCGTGCGCCTGTTCTATCGCGCCTGGCAGCCGCTGGCGCCGCGCGCCGACGGCCAGCAGCGCGCGCTGGTGTTCCTGCATCGCGGTCATGAGCACTCCGGACGCATCCAGCCGCTGGTCGAGCAGTTCGGCTTTGCACAGGACTGGGCGTTCGCCTGGGACGCCCGCGGCCACGGCCATTCGCCGGGCGAGCGCGGCGACGCGCCGGGCTTCGAGGCGCTGGTGCAGGATTTCGACACGTTCATCGCGCATATCGTCGCCACGCATGGCATCGCGCCAGAGAATATCCTGGTGGTGGCCAACAGCGTCGGCGCGGTGATCGCCGCCACCTGGCTGCACGACTACGCGCCGCGCGTGCGCGGCGTCATCATGGCCGCTGCGGCTTTCGACATCAACCTGTACGTCCCGCTGGCCAAGCCGGCGCTGCGTTTGGCGCGCTGCTTCAAGCCGGACTTGTTCGTCACCAGTTATATCCGGCCGGGCATGCTGACGCATTCGGCGCAGGAGGCTGCCGCATATGCGGCCGATCCGCTGATCGCCAAGGCCATCTCTGCTTGCGTGCTGCTTGGCCTGGCCGATACGGCGCAGCGCATCGTCCGGGATGCCGCCGCCATTGATACGCCCGTGCTGATGCTTGCCGCCGGCAAGGACTATGTGGTGAAGGAAGGGCCGCAACGGGCCTTCTTCGCGCGCCTGTCGTCGCCGCTAAAGCGTTATGTGCATCTGCCGCAGGCGTATCACGCGCTGTTCTACGAGCAGGATGTCAGCGTGGCGGTGCAAGAGAGCCGCCAGTTTGTCGAGGAATGCTTCGCCCGCGCGCCGCTGGCGCCCGCGCATTACCTTGCCGCCGACAGCGATAGCCACAGCGCCCGCCAGTACGCGTTGCTGCAGGCGGGGCAGAGCTGCGGTGCGCTGGCGCGCGCGTGGTTTGGCATGCAGCGCGTGATGCTGGGTGCGATGGGTGCCGTCAGCAATGGCATGAAGATCGGCCTGGAACACGGCTTCGATTCCGGCGCATCGCTGGACTATGTGTACCGTAATCAGGCCGGCGGCCGCCTGGGTTTTGGCGGCATTATGGACCGCGGCTATCTCGATGCTGTGGGCTGGCGCGGTATCCGGCTGCGTAAGCGTCAGTTGCAGCAGATGCTGGGCGAGCGCATCGCCGCGCATCAGGGCGGCGCACCGCTGCGCATCCTGGACGTGGCCGCAGGCTCCGGGCGTTATGTGCTGGAGACGCTCAAGCGCTATCAGGACAAGCATATCGAGGTGACGCTGCGCGACTTCACGCAGCACAATCTGGATCAGGCGCGCACGCTGGCGGGCGAGCTACAACTGACCGCCAGCGTCGACTATCAGCTGCGCGATGCGTTCAGCGCAGATAGCTATACTGCGGCCGATGGCCAGTACGATATCGTCATTGTCTCCGGCCTGTATGAACTGTTCAGCGAGAATGCGCCGGTGGCGGCGTCGTTGCGGGGCATCTTCAGTGTGTTGCGCGAAGGGGGCTACCTGATCTACACCGGCCAGCCTTGGCATCCGCAGCTGGACATGATCGCGCTGACGCTGATCAGCCATCGAGGCAAACCGTGGCAGATGCGTCCACGCCCGCAGGCCGAGATTGATGGCCTGGTGGCGCATGCCGGCGGCCGCAAGGTGGCCACCAGCATTGGGCTGAAAGGGATCTTTACGGTGTCGCTGGCGCAGAAGCCCGTAGCGCCTGGCGCAGCCGGTTGAGGGTGGTCAGCGCCGCCAGCAGCATTACCAGCGCCACCACGGCGTTGAGCAGCAGTGGGGCGGCGCCGCAGGCGAGCAGCAGGCTGAGAAGACCGAACCAGAAGGCGCGGTCGCTTTTGCCCATCGGGCCATCGAAGCGGCGCGGCACGCCGGCGCTCAGCGACAGCACGCCGGCGAATTCCGCCAGCAGCGCGGCGATCACTGCCAGCACCACCAGCGGTGCATGAATGGCGGCGACCAGGGCGAAGGGCAGGTATAGCGCGGCGTCCGAGACTTGATCGCAGATTTCGTTCAGCAGTGTGCCGAGACGGGTTTTCTGGCCGGTGGCGTTGGCCAGCATGCCGTCAATGGCGTTCAGCGCCATGCGCAGCAGCAGAAGTGCTGACAGCCCGGCCCACAGGCCGGCGCAGTGCGGCTGCAAAGCCAGCGCCAGGCCATACGCCACGGACAGCAGCATGGTGGCGACGGTGATCTGATTGGGCGTGACGCGGCAGCGCACCAGCGCGCGCATCAACGGTTGCAGCAGTTGCTGGAATTTCGGTTTTAACTGGTAGATCGAGAAACTCATTGCGGCCGGTACTCCGAATAAAGGTGAGCGATTTGGCGGCTGCGGCGATAACCCATCGCGCAGTGCAGGTAGACGGTGCGGCCCTGGCTGAGGTAACCGTGGATGGTGGCGAGAATGGGCGCTGCCATTTGCGCGGTTGGCGTGTGCAGGTCGAGCAGCGGGAAGTGATGGTAATCGTGGCGGCGCAGTGTCGGCGTTTCGTTTAGTTCGTTGGCGAGGTCGATGATGGCGCAGCCTTGCGGCAGGTGGGCCGCTTCGGCGACAGTGAGGCGGCGGCCGGCCCATAGCCCGGCGCTGGTCTGTGTGAATGGCGGACGGTGGCGCTCGCGCCAGCGCACCAGCAGCCAGGTAAGGCGGTAACCGAGCAGGTAAGGGGCATAAGCGAGCCATATCCACCATGGGTAACCGCCCCCGCGTTTGCGCAGGAAGGCGGGGTTGTTGCGGTGGTAGGCGCCGGCCACCAGCAGCAGGCTGGCGCAGAGGTAGAGCCACCACATGCCGCCGGCCAGCTGCCAGGCCAGCAGCGCCAGGCCGGCCAGCAGGGCGTAGGCCGCCGCCACCTGGTTTTGCGCCGGCAGCAGGCGCAAAGTCATAGCGCCAAGCAGCGCGCCGCCGGCGACATCGAGCAAGTGATGCTGCCACGTAAAGACGGTGCTGGCGGCGATCAGCAGCAGCCACGCGGCGAGCGCCGCGCGTGCCGTTGCGCCGGGCAGTGCGGCGCGTAGCGCGGGCCAGAAGATCATGCAATAGGCGACGTGCAGCGATGGCAACTGGTTGTACGGCTGGTCCATCGCGGCCAGTTGCGTGTAGAGCCACGCCGGCAGCGCCGCGTCGACGTCGGGCCGGGACGTGGCGAAGCGCAGCGGCCATGCAGCGAAGATCGCGCAGCCGGTAACGGTGGCGCAGGCGATGCGCTGGCTCAGCGCCGTCAACGCCACGCGGTCGCGCGCCAGCAGGAAGCTGAGGACGAACAGCAGGCCGGAGGTCATATAGGGCACGATCATCCACGGCACGAAAGGCAGGCCGGTTTCCCACGCCATCGCCACGTTGCGGGTGATGTCCGCCTGCTGCGCGGCGAGATTGGTCAGCGTGTAGGTGACGCCGAACAGCGCGCCGTTGAGCGCGAGCAGGATTACGCGCTCGCGCAGGGAGGGCGCTGTCGTCTGCCTTGCCAAATTGTCCTTGTTAATAACCATATAATTACGGCATTATGCATGTATGGCGCAAGTAAAGCGAGACCTTCGATACGAACGATGCATGGTGCTGGCGGGTGGCGGATTCCGCTTCGGCTACTACCTCGGCATGCATGCCGCCGCTGTCGATGCAGGGCGGGCGCCGGATCTGCTGCTGGCCACCTGCGGCGGGGCGATCGCGGGCGCCATCATCGCCGGCCTGCCGGATACGGCGTCGCGCAAGGCGTGGCTGATGTCGCCGCAGATGCATGCGTTCTTCAGCGACCTGCGTTCCGGCCCCCGCGCCTCGCCGCTACGCGTGGCGGCCCAGGTCGTCCTGCGGCGGCTCCGCCGCAAACCGGCGATGCGCATCCCCGACCTGTTCCGCGACTACCTGTTCGAAATGCCCGCAGTCCTGCCGCTCCCCACACCGATCGTCTCGCCTGCGGCGCCAGCGCTGGCGGTCCTCGGCGGCAGGCTGCTGTTCGGCGCAGCCGACGCAGGACAGGCGCGCGGCGACCGGCCGCTGTACCAGATCACGCTGTTTGCCAACGACCGCATCGCCGCGCTGGCGGACGGCTTGCCCGCCGCGATGCGCGACTGGACCAACACCGTCGCCCCAACGCTGCATGTCGACACCGCCGTGCCGATAGCCGACGCGGCGCGCATCTCCATTACAGACATGTTCTACTTCAAAGCCCAGCAGGCCAACAACGCCCACTACACCGGCGGTGCGATTGACCTGATGCCGGTCGAACTGGCGCACCATCTCGCGCACCACGTCACCATGGAAATCAAACAGCCTTATGACCAGCTAATGGCCATCCCCGCCTTGCGTGCCGTCGTCGGCATCGACGGCAACCAGCGCATGCGCCACGTGCACGCGCAACCTGCCGGCGCCTGGATCGACACCTCCGATGCGCCAAGCGCGCTACGCGGCACCGGCATCCGGAAACGCATCGACTGGCGGTGCAATACCATTCGGCTGATCGCTCCATCCAGCTACGACCAGTACGCGGCCGACATTGACACTCAATGGCGCTACGGCTACGAACGCGCGCAGAAAGCCTATCAAGCATGAACGTGATGATTATCGGCGGCACCAGCGGCATCGGCCTGGGACTGGCGCGGCACTACCTGCAGCAAGGCGCGCACGTCACAGCATGTGGGCGACATCCCGAAAAACTGCAAGGCCTGGCGCACCAACGCCTCACTGTGCAGCCACTCGACATCGCCGACCGCGACGCCGTCCGGCGCACGATTTCGCAGCAAGCGCAAAATGGACGCTGCGGGCTGGACCTGCTTATCGTCAGCGCCGGCCAATACGCGGACGCCGCCGCCATTGCCCAGGACCGCAACGCCGCCATACCCGTATTGAAAGTGAACGTCGGCGGCCTGGATCACGCCTTTGGCGCAGCCGCCGAGGTCATGATGGCGCGCGGAGGGCAACTGGTCGCCATCGCCTCCATCGCCGGCCTGCAAAAAGACTACCCGGGAGGCTCGCTGTATAGCGCAAGCAAGCGCGCCGCCATCGCCATCTGCGACAGCTACCGCAAGGCGCTGGAGCCGTTCGGCATCGCCGTCACCACCATCATCCCCGGCTATGTCGATACCGCGCGACTGCGGGAGCTGAACGGCGGTGACGCCAGCCGCAAGCCCTATCTGATGAAAGAAGAGGAAGCCGTGCGCCGCATCGCAGCCGCAATTGCACGGCGTGATGAGCGCTACGTCTTCCCCTGGCAGATGCACCTGCTGGTGCGCATATTTAACGCCTTGCCGCTGGCCCTGAAAAGCCTGCGGCAAAAATAAGCGCACTACGGCGCGACAGTCGCTTTCAGCGGATGGGCTGCACGCGCCGCCACCAGCTTGACTTTCTCCTGCCACTCGGCCGGCGTCTTGACATGGCCGGCGCGATCCCAGGCCGCGCCAATAAAGTAGCGCAGCGGCTTGCCGGATTCCACCGGCGCGACGATCAGCTCATTCAGCGGGTCCTCGGTGATGCTGGTCGCACCAGGCAGCACGATGGCGGTGCCGAAGGCACCGTTACTGTCTTGCGTAACCCACTGCGTCAGCGCCGCGCCGTCGCGGCCGACGGTGATCTTCTCGTTCTGCTTCTTGTCGGCCGGTTTTTGTTGAGGCCGACCGCCACGTTCAGCTTTTGCGGACCGCTGAAAGTAAACGTGCTGTCCATGGTATCGAAGTCCTGCCCGGCATCGACCGTGAAGCGTTTGACTTCGCTGACCTTGGTGCCGGCCGCATCCCAGCTATCGTAGGTCAGCTCGAACACGCTGCGGATAGGGCCATTGGCCAGTACCTTCCACGAGGCGTAGTTACGGCCGACGTACAGCTGCTTGCCGTCCCACACGCCGGTGCCGCCGGCGCCGCGCGACTTGCCGACGTTGTACATGTCCATGCCTTCGCCTTCATCGTGGTGATAGTGGTCGTGGCCCTTGTTGTACCAGCGATCGACGATCGGATACGACACGCGCTTGAACCAGATATCCAGGCCGCTGGTGACCAGCACTTCCTTGCCCACGCCCGCCGAATCCGGCGCGGCCAGCGCCGGGCCGTAAGTGCGGTGCGCAACACGATCGTTTTCCCAGCCGAAGTCGTCCAGGCGCTCCGGCACGTAGCGGGCGAAGGTCTTCTGCGCGAACGGCTGCGTAACCGTCTCGGTCTTCTCGACCGTGAAGGTGGCCTGCTTTTCACCCTTGGCAAAGCTGTGCTGGAAGAACAGCTCGCCATAGGCGATGCCGACGTTGTTCGGGTCCTTGGCCTGCGGCGCGACGTTGCTCACCTGGTAGGGCAGGATGTTGCCCTTGCTGTCCTTGACCGCGATCTTCTGGATCAGCGCGCCCGGCAGCGCGCGGTTGATCTCGCTCCACGGCACGGCGATGGTTTCCGAAGGGCGTGCCAGTTCCAGGTCGTGGGTTACGGTGATGCGCGCCAGTTCGGCGGCGCTCAGCGAACCGCTGGCCAGCATGGCGGCGGCAAGGGGTAACAGATACGTACGCATTCTGGGCATCTCCTTATTCGTGACTGTAATTGGTGGCGCCGGCATCTTTCGGCACGTAATGGTAGGTGCGCAATTTTACCTGTATGTCAATCTTCGGATTGGTCAGCAACTTGATCATTTCGGCGCCGGCCAGCAGCGTCGGGCCGTAGCCGTGCAGCGCGTCCACGCTGGTCGGACGGTTGTAGTAGTAAATGTGGTCGCTGGCGAAGGTGGTGCCGACGCACGTGCCCTCGACCTGGCCGCGGGCGTTGATGCGGGTGGTCAGGCCGACCCAGCCGGCTTGCGCGATCGAACCATAGGTGGCGGCGTTGATCCAGCCCTCGTTGATGGCATGCGCGATCACGTAGGTGAACATGGCGCTGGCCGAGGTTTCCAGGTAGGAGTCGTTACGGTCCAGCATCTGGTGCCACAGGCCGGTGCCCGATTGCAGCTCGGCGATGCCGCGCAGGCTGGCGCGCAGCTGGGCCAGCACTTTGGGATAGCCGGGGTGGTCCTTCGGCAGCACGTCCAGCAGGTCGCTCATGGTCAGCACCGCCCAGCCGTTGGCGCGCGCCCAGTAGAAGCGCGGCGCGTCCGGATTGTTGGCGTTCCAGCCATGGGTGTAGATGCCCAGTTGCGGGTTGAACAGGTACTGCGTCATTTGCAGCACGTTTTTGACGGCGTCGTCATAGTATTCGCGCTTGCCGGTCAGGCGACCCATTTCGGCCAGCGCCGGCACGCCCATGTACATATCGTCGGCCCACAGCGAGACGGCTTGCGGACGCTCGCGCGCCAGCGTGCCGTCCTTCAGGCGGAATTGCTTTTGTAGACCCAGTTGCTGCACGTTTCGATGAACTGGCTCATGTCCGGGCCGATCTTGGCGAAGCGGGCACGGATCATGGCGGCGCACATGGAGCCGGCGTCATCGAGCGAGCGCGGTTCCAGCACGCGCGCGAAGCTGTTCGCGCGCTTCAGGCTGAACTGCTGTTCCTGGGCCTTGAAGTAGGGATATTTGTCGGCGATGAACTGGAAGTGGCGGGCCGTCATCGCGGTGTATTTCTTGTCGCCGGTAACCACGGCGGCTTTCATCAGGCCCGCATGCACGACGCCCATTTCGTACACCTGGAAGTTCCATTCCGCGCTGCTCGGCTCGACGACGGCATCGGCTACCGGCTTGCTGAAATCGGTGATCTGGACGCCGCTGTCCTTGTGGATCACCTTGGTCGGCGTAGTCGCTTCCATATAGCCCCGGATGCGGTCCAGCGATGCGGTAATTTCTGCGACGCTCGGCTTTTGTACGGCACCGGGTAAGTGCCTTCGCCGGCGTCGTAGACGCTTTTATTGTCGGGGTTGCGGTAAGGGCCTTCGGCGTGGGCTGGAAGGGCGAGCAGGGTAGCGGCGACAGCCGCAATCAGGGCGGATGGTGAGGTCACGGGTTTTTGTCTCTTTGTTGTTGTAAAACGTTTATTTGGTCAGGCCATTCTAGATTGGTCCGGCCACTTTTGCAATCCGGACTGGCCACTTTTGTTGTGCTTGCCCAGAAGGCGAGGGCGGCCAGGCTGAGGGCGCCGCCGAGCAGGCAGGCGCCGTTCCAGCCTGCCATTGCGTGGACATGGGTGGCGGCGATGGCGCCAGCGCCGCTGCCGAGCGCGTAGAACATCATGTAGGCGCCGATCAGGCGGCTGTGATCGGTTTTGGCGGTGCGCAGGATGAGCGTCTGGTTGGTGACGTGCAGCGCCTGCACGCCGAGGTCGAGCGCCAGTATGCCGATGATGAGGGCCGGCAGGGAGTGCTGGGCCATCGCCAGTGGTAGCCATGCGGCGGTCATCAATGCGAGGGCGGCAGCGCTGGCTGGTTGGGCGCGGCCTTGATCGGCCCAGTGTCCGGCGCGCGCGGCGGCTAGCGCGCCCGCCAGGCCAACCAGGCCGAAGGCGCCGATGGCGGTGTGCGAGTAGGCGTAGGGCGGGGCGCTCAACAGGAAAACCAGCGCGCTCCAGAACGTGCCGAAGACGGCGAACATCAACAACGCAATTGCGCCACGCACTTGCAGCACGCGGTTGTGCCGCAACAGCGCGAACGATGAGGCCAGCAAAGCAGTATAAGATACCGCCGCACCTGCCGCCGCCGCACCCGCGCCCGCACCCGTCGTCGTCGCCGCATCCGCCGCTGCGGGAGCGCGAGATTTCGGCAAGGCACGCCACAGCAGAACGCCGAGCGCGAGCATTATGGCGGCGGAGGCGGCATAGACCCCGCGCCATCCGGCCAGGTCCGCAACCAGTCCTGCGAACACGCGCGCCATCAGCAGGCCGCCGACGACGCCGCTCTGCGCCGCGCCAACCACGCGGCCGCGCTCCTGCTCGGATGCCGCGCTGGCCGCATACGCAATCAAGCCCTGCGTCATCGCCGTGCCGAGCATGCCCACCGCCAGCATGCCCGCCATCATCGCCGCCGCGCTACCGGCAACACAAACCCAGCAGAGCGCCAACACCAACGCTGCAAGCTGCCCCAGCATCAAACCCCGCCGCGACAGCATATCCCCCAGCGGCACCAGCAGCACCAAAGCCAGCACACTGCCAACCTGCGTCGCCGTAATCACAGCACCGACCGCCGCGAGACTGATACCGAAATCCGCCGCCAGCGCATCCAGCAACGGCTGCGCGTAATACACATTGGCGACACTCAACCCGCTAGCGCAGGCAAACAACAACATCAAAGAACGCGGCACGCTCGACCTCCAGAATTCCAGTTGCAAAACGAAACTGGTTGCAGCCTACCGTAAACCAGTTTTAAAATGCAACCATGGCCAAGCGAAAATCCCTGCAAAACGACGACTGCCCGGTTGCCCGCGCGGTCGACCTGGTCGGCGACCGCTGGTCCATGCTCATCATCCGCGACGCCATGGACGGCATCCGCCGCTTCGGCGACTTCCAGCGCAACCTCGGCGTCGCCCGCAACATCCTGTCCGACCGCCTGAGCGCACTGGTGGACGCCGGCCTGCTCGCCATCCAGCCCGCCTCCGACGGCAGCGCCTACCAGGAATACGTCCTGACGGCCAAGGGAGAAAGCCTGTTTCCCGCCATCGTCGCGCTGCGGCAATGGGGCGAACGCCACCTGTTCGCGCCCGGCGAAGCCCATTCCACATTGGTTGAAAAGGCCAGCGGCAAGCGCGTCAGCGCCATGCACCCCCACGACCACGACGGTAAGGTATTGAAAGCCATGCAGACTGTGGTGAAAAAGCTTGCACCGAAGTGAAGAAAATCCGTCAATCGGTCGCCCTTTTCCAGAACATGGGAGTAGAATGGATCTGAACGGTCGTGCTTTTTTATTGCGACCGCCTACAACGAGGAGACAGCATGGATTTGACTTACACGGCTGCGGACCTGGCATTTCGCGACACGGTGCGCGCATTCCTGGACACCAACCTGCCAAGCGACCTGCAAAAAAAGTTCGCAACCACCTGCGCCTGAGCCGCCAGGACTACGTGCGCTGGCACCAGATCGTCGCCCGCCAGGGCTGGTCAGCGCCGGCCTGGCCGGTGGAATACGGCGGCCCCGGCTGGACGCCGACCCAGCGCCACATCTGGGAAGAAGAATGCGCGCGCGCCGGCACGCCGCCGATCCTGCCGTTCGGCGTCAACATGGTGGCGCCGGTCATCATGGCCTACGGCAACGAAGCACAAAAAGCCCACTACCTGCCGCGCATCCTCAACTGTGACGACTGGTGGTGCCAGGGCTATTCCGAACCCGGTTCCGGCTCTGACCTGGCCTCGCTGAAAACCACCGCCGAGCGCGCGGGCGAGCATTACATCGTCAACGGCCAGAAAACCTGGACCACGCTGGCCCAGCACGCCGACATGATCTTCTGCCTGGTGCGCACCGACAGCAGCGTGCGCAAGCAGGACGGCATCTCCTTCCTGCTGATCGACATGAAATCGCCCGGCATCACCGTGCGCCCGATCATCATGCTCGATGAAGACCACGAAGTGAACGAAGTCTTCTTCGACAACGTCAAAGTGCCGGTGCAAAATCTGATCGGCCAGGAAAACAAGGGCTGGACCTACGCCAAATACCTGCTGGGCCACGAGCGCACCGGCATCGCGGCGGTAGGGCGCTCCAAGCGCGAACTGCTATTCCTGAAAAAAGTCGCGTCCGAGCACTACAAGCACGGCAAGCCGCTGTTGCAGGACCCGCTGTTCGGCGCCAAAATCGCCAGCCTGGAAATCGACCTGATGGCGCTGGAAACCACGGTGCTGCGCGTGCTGACGCGCGAAGACCACGCGCCGGGGCCGGAAGCGTCGCTGCTCAAAGTGCGCGGCACCGAAATCCAGCAGCAGCTGACCGAGCTGATGATCGAAGCGCTGGGGCCGGGCGCGCTACCGTTCGACACCGACTACCTCGAAGGCAAGACCGACCACGCGGTGACCGGCGACGACAGCGGCGCCCCGCTGACCGCGTACTACTTCAACTACCGCAAGACCTCGATCTACGGCGGTTCCAACGAGATACAGAAAAATATCATCTCCCAGATGATTCTGGGCCTGTGAGGGAGCGGCGATGAATTTCAACTTCAACGAAGAACAGCAGCAATTTGCCGACGCGCTGCGGCGCTGGGTGGACAAGGACTACGGCTTCGAAGTGCGCCGGCGCATCGTGCACTCGGCCAGCGGCGTCTCGGACGCGGCGTGGAATACGCTGGTGGAACTGGGCATGACGGCCTTGCCGATCCCCGAAGAGCAGGGCGGCTTCAACGGCAACGCGGTCGACATGCTGGTCGTCATGCAGGAGCTTGGGCGGGGGCTGGTGGTCGAACCGTACTTCGCCACCGTCTGGGGCGCCAAATTCCTGCAACTGGCTGGCAACCAGCACCACCGGCTGGAAGATGTCGCCAAGGGCGAACTCAAGCTCGCCTGCGCGCTGACCGAAAAACACTCGCGCCACGATCTGGCCGACATCAAAACCATCGCCAGCATCAACGGCGAAGGCTACCGCATCGACGGCACCAAGACCGTGGTGATCCACGGCGGCCAGGCCGGCGCACTGATCGTCTCGGCCCGCAGCGCCGGCACGCAGCGCGACACCAACGGCATCAGCCTGTTCGTGGTGCCGACCGACACGCCGGGCGTGGTCGTCAAGGATTACCGCACCATCGACGGCCAGCGTGCGGCCACGGTGCAGTTCAACCACGTGGCGGTGCCGGCGTCGGCGCTGCTGAGCAAGCTGGGCGGCGGTTGCGACATGCTGGACGAGGCGGCCGATTACGGCATCAGCCTGCTGTGCGCGGAAGCGGTGGGGGCGATGGACGCCATCTTCAACGCCACGCTGGAGTACGTGAAAACGCGCCAGCAGTTCGGCAAGCCGATCGGCAGTTTCCAGGCCTTGCAGCACCGCATGGCGGACATGTATGTGCATCTGGAGCAGGCGCGCTCGATGGCGATGCTGGTGGCGGCGCGCATGGTGTGCGATCCCGAGGAGCGGCGGCGGGTGGCGTCGGCGGCCAAGGTGCGCGTGGGGCAGGCGGCCAAGTTCATCGGCCAGCAGGCGGTGCAACTGCATGGCGGCATGGGCGTCACCGACGAACTGCCGGCCGCGCATCACTTCAAGCGGCTGACGATGATCGAGCTGACCCTGGGCGATGTCGACCACCACATCGAACGCTTCGCCGCGCAGCGCGGGTTCCAGCAGCATTCCTGAGTCCAACGCCGATGGCTGGCAGGCCCGTCGGCAAACACCCGTCATTCCCGCGCAGGCGGGAATCCATGGCGCGCCTGCCCTTGTAGCGACCGCGGCAAAAAATCACGAAATAGCGCGGGCTTTGTTGTCCTGATCCTCCAGGTTGACCGTCAATGCGTCCAGCAAATCAAACAGGTTGCCGGTCTTCTTCTCGCCGAAAATGTCGGCCAGCGAACCGGGTGTCGGCCCCGAATCACCTGGAGAGTGATTCCAGTAATTAAAGTCCAGGTCGACTTTTGCCTGCAAATCGGCAGCGTAATTCTGCGGATAAGTGGCTTGCTCCAGCGCCGGTAGTTGATTGAAATGATCTAACACCGATTGAAAGAACTTGGTCAGCTTCCCAGTCTGGCTGTACTCCTGGCTGCTTTGAGCCACGACTTGCATGCGCCAGGCTTCTTCTTCTTTATGCGCTTGCGTTGACGCCGCGCGTCGTTCGTTGATCGTGAATGTGCCGCTCTCGTCATTCGAGATGGTAGCGAGCTGCTCGCGCGACAGCCGCGCGAACGGGTTTGGTGCTTTGCCGTTAAGGACCGCGGTGGCTGCCGATGCCGACTTGGCGGACACGGCGTCGTTCGGCTCCGGCTGCTCCTTCGCTGCCGCTGCCTTGGCGGCGCCCTCGAACGGGTAGTGGATAGTCTGCGTGTTTTCCAGCACCTTTTCGCGCAACGCCGTGTAGCTTAGTCCCGCGGTCGCCTCGGCTGTGGTGGTGGCTGCCTTGGACAAGCGGCTGGCCAGTGTCGAGATGGAAGCCGTATCGGTCGCCTCGGCGATGCCGGCGAGCGCTTTTGTGGACGAGTTGGTTGCGGACCCGGTAGGCTTGGTCTTGGCGGTTTCGGCGGCGCCAACAGCGGGACTGTTTTGCAGCGAGTTGGCAGAGACGGGAATCATGATTCCTCCATAGCCTGACGAATACACTGTTATCGACCAGGAGGCGAATTACATTAACCCAGGCGCCTCATGCATTCAAACTGATGCAATATCGGTCGCGGCCGCTTTGCTTGGCGCGGTAGAGGTTGTTGTCGGCGGTGCGGATCAGCGGGCTCGGTTCGTAGCCTTCCAGCGGCGGCAGCGCTGTCGCCAGGCCCATGCTGACGGTGACGTGCGGCGCGGTCAGCGAGGCGGCGTGCGGCACGGCCAGCTTGCGCACTTCGTCCAGGATGCGTTGCGCCACCACTTCGGCGCCGTCCGCGCCTTCCTGCGGCAGCAGCAGGATGAATTCTTCGCCGCCGTAGCGCGCCAGCATGTCCTGCGGCCGCGAGGCGCAGCGTTTCATGGCGGCGCTCACCTGTTGCAGGCAGGTATCGCCGGCCTGGTGGCCGTAATGGTCGTTGTAGAGCTTGAAGTGGTCGATGTCGATCATGACCAGCGACAGCGGCAGGCCGGCGCGCGCGCAGCGGCGCCATTCGGCGTCGACGGTGTCGTTGAAATTGCGGCGGTTGGCAACGCCGGTCAGGCCGTCGGTCATGCTGAGTTCGCGCATGGCGTCGGCCTGGCGCTTGATGGTCAGCTGGCTGCGCACCGCGCGCGCACCACGGCAACGTTGAACGGTTTGCTGATGAAGTCGACCGCGCCGGCCTCCAGCGCCCGCGTTTCGTCTTCCGGCCGGCTGAGGGCGGTGACGAAGATGACCGGGATGTCCTGCAGCCGTGGCGAGCTGCGCAGCGCCGCCACCACCGCGTAGCCGTCCATGCCGGGCATGACGGCGTCGAGCAGGATCAGGTCCGGCCGCTGCTCGCGCGCGATTTGCAGCGCCTGCTCGCCGTCCAGCGCGAACAGCACCTCGTGCTCCTCGCGCAGCGCATGGTGCAGGATCTGGATGTTTTCCATGGCGTCGTCGACCACCAGGATGCGCCCGTTCCTGGCCAGGTCGGTCCAGCTCATGCGCTTTCCTTTTGTTGCAGCATTTCTTCCACCATGTGACGCGCAGCCTTGAAGTTGAGGGTTTCCACTGCTTCGCTCAAGGCTTGCGCCTGCGCGGCCGAGGCCAGCGCCGGACGCAGTTGCCGGAAGTGCTCCAGTGCTTTCAGGTTGTTATTCTGAAGCAAACCTTGCAATTCCGCCAGTTTTTGCCGCAGGTCGGCCGGCGTGGTGTTGCTCGCGGGAATATTAATATTTTGTACGGGAGCCGGCGCCGCCAGCATGCGCGCCGTGCGGGTGACCACGCCCAGCGCCTGCTCCAGCCGTTGCAGCGCGGCCGGCATGGCCAGCGAGTCGGCGTCGGCGTCGTGCAGCACGCTTTCGGCGGCGCCGCTGAGGCGGGCAACGTCGCTGGCGCCGAGGTTGGCGGCGACGCCGCGCAGCCGGTGCAGCACCTGCGCCGCCTGCTGGCGCTGGCCGGCGCCGAGCAGCTTGCGCACTTCGCCGACGGCGCCGCCCTGCGATTGTTCAAAGCGCTTGAGCAGCGCCGTCAGCGCCTCCTGGTTGCCGCCGAGGCGGGCCAGCGCGGCGTCGGTGTCGATGCCGGGCAGCGGCGACAGCGGCGGCATCAGCGCGGCGGCGGGGGCCGGCGGCGGCGCCTTGGCCGGCACCGGCGCCACCATTTCGCGCGTGGCGTCGCGGATCGTGACCAGCCGCGTCAGGACCGAAATCAGTTCCTCGACGTCGATCGGCTTGGCGACGTGCGCGTTCATGCCGGCCTCGACGGCGCGGCGGCGGTCGTCTTCCAGCACGTTGGCGGTCATGGCGATGATCGGTAGCGTCAGCTCGCCACGGCGGCGGATTTCGCGCGTGGCGTCGTAGCCGTTCATCACCGGCATCTGCACGTCCATCAGCACCACGTCGTAGCGGTCCGGCGCGGCGGCCAGGCGGTCGACCGCCAGTTGGCCGTTGGTGGCGACATCGACGCTGGCGCCGGCGTGCAGCAGCATGTATTCGGCCACTTCCTGGTTGATTTCGTTGTCTTCCACCAGCAGGATGCGCATGCCGGCCAGACGGCCGTGCAGCGGCGTGTGTTCCAGCTGGCTCAACATGCCGGCGGCGGCGTGGTCGCCCGCCAGCAGCGCGCTGACGCGTTGCAGCAGCCGTGCCGGGCTGACCGGCTTGGGCAGCACGCCGGCCAGCCCGAGCTGGGCGGTCTGCTGCGCCAGCGTGGCGGCGCGCGGTTCGCAGATCATCATCAGCACCGGCGGCAGCGCCAGTTCCGGCGACAACTGTTGCAACAGTGCCGGGCCGTCGGTGCCGGGCATGTCGTGATCGAGCAGCAGCAGGTCGTAGGGGCGGGCGGCGCGGGCGCGCTCGACCAGCAGCGTGCGCGCCTGTCCGGCGCCGTCGGCGCAGGCGATGTGCCAGCCGAAGCTGCGGCCGGCCGCCTGCAGGGCCTGGCGCACGCCGGGATTGTCGTCGACGATCAGCAGCGACAGCGTGGTGGTGGCCGGCGGCGGCGGCGGCGCGGCCAGCGCGGCCGTGCTCTCCAGCGGACAGCTGAAGAGGAACTCGGCGCCGTGGCCCGGCTCGCTGCGCACGCTGATGGCGCCGCCCATCATGTCGGCCAGCTGGCGGCAAATGGCCAGCCCCAGTCCGGCGCCGCCGAACTTGCGGCTGGTGCTGCTGTCGGCCTGCGAGAAGGCGTCGAAGATGTGGGCTTGCTGCTCGCGCGGGATGCCGATGCCGGTGTCGCGCACGATGAATTCCACTAGCAGCGCGTGGTCGCCCGGCCGCGCCGAGCCGGGCGCCGGCCGCACGATCAGCGCCACTTCGCCGTGCGCGGTGAATTTGATGGCGTTGCTGATCAGGTTGAGCAGCACCTGTTGCAGCCGCATCGGGTCGCCGGCCAGCTCGGTCGGCATGGAAGGGTCGATGTCGTACACCAGCTCGATGCCCTTGTCGGCGGCGCTGCCGCTGAGCATGACGCTGATGCTGTCCAGGATGTGCTGCAGATGGAAGCTGGCGTGTTCCAGCACCAACTGGCCGGCTTCCACCCGCGAGAAGTCGAGCACGTCGTTGACCAGGCTGAGCAGGGACTGCGTGGCAAACTGGATCTTGTGCAGGTAGCCGCGTTCGCGCGGCGCCAGTGGCGCTTCTTCCAGCAGCCGGGTCAGGCCGATGATGGCGTTCATCGGCGTGCGGATCTCGTGGCTCATATTGGCCAGGAATTCGCTCTTGGCGCGGCTGGCTGCTTCGGCGCGGTCGCGCGCCATGATCAGTTCCTCATTGACTTCCTGCAGGTGCAATTCGGTTTCCTTGAGTTCAGTGACATCGGAGACTAGCACAAAGAAACCCTTTACTGTAGCCGTATCGTCCACATCGGGGATGTAATTGACCCAGGTATGGCTGATCTCGCCCGACGGCCAGTGCAGTTTGCCGGCAAACCCCTGCGGCTCGCCGGCCAGCGCGGCCCGCACATAGGCTTCGCCCTCGGCGTATTGGGCGGCGCCGACCACGTCCGGCATGTGGGCGCCGACGATCTGTCCGGCGTCGAGGCCGTGCCAGTCGAGGAAGTAGCGGTTGGCGAAGCGGCAGCGCTGCCCGGCGTCCCAGTAGGCCACCATGCCGGGCAGGTTGTCGGTGACGGTGCGGACGAAATGCTCGCTGGCGGCCAGCCGCTCGGCGGTGGCGCGCAGGACTTCCTTGGCCTGCTTGCGCTCGGTGATGTCCAGCGACAGGCCCAGCACGTGGGTGGCCGCGCCATGCTCGTCGCGCAGCGCTACCTTGCGCGTGGTGAGATAGCGCGTGACGCCGCCGGTCAGCAGCGGCTCCTCGGCGATCTCGGTCACCTCGCCCGGCGACCCGGCCAGCACGCGGCGGTCGGCGGCGGCGAATTCGTCGGCCTGGGCCGCCGGCACCACGTCGTAGTCGGTCTTGCCGATCAGTTGCTCGCTGCTGATGCCCATGATCTGCGCGCCGTGGCGGTTGAACATGTCATAGCGCAGGTCGGTGGCGCGCTTGAGGAAGATCATCGCCGGGATATTGTCCACTACCGAACCGAGCAACTGGCGCGAGCTGCGCAGCTCGGCCTCGATGCGCTTGGCGTCGGTGACGTCCTGCAGCAAGGTGATGATGCCGATCACCTTGCCATCGGCGTCCAGCTGCGGGTAGTAGCTCATCACCCAATGGCGCAGCTGTTGTCCGGCGTCCGGGGCGCTGGCGGCCATCTCAACGCCGGTCAACGGGGCGCCGCTGGCCAGCACCGTCTGGTAGTTGTCGAGCACCAGCTGGCGCACCGCGCGGTCGAGGATGATGTCGCCGATGTGATGGCCGAGGTGGTCGATCGCGGTGCGCTGGTTGAGCGCGGCCAGGTAGTCGTTGATGCGGACGATGCGCAGCTCGGCGTCCACGTAGCTGAGGCCGACCGGGGCGCTGGCGTACAGCGTTTCCAGCTGGCCGCGATGCTTGTCGAGCTGGCTGGTGCGCTCGGCCACCAGCCGTTCCAGCTGCTGGCTGTGGCGCAGCAGGTCGCCTTCCACCGCCTGCAGCGCGTCCGCCACCATGGCCGCCTCGCGGAAGGTAGCGGCCGGCATGGCGAACGGCTGGCCGCTGGCCAGCGCCTGCGCCGGCGCCACCAACTGGCGCACCGAACGGGCGATGCGGCCGCCGACCAGCCAGGCCAGCGTAAACCCGCCCGCCAGCAGGGCCAGCATGCCGAGCGCGATCGGCGCCACCGAGCCGCGCAGGTCTTGCAGCGCGGCCGATTGCGGCGTGGCGATGCCGACCGTGGCGCCGCTGACCGGCGCCCGGCTCAGGCCCAGGTAGACCGGCGTGCCTTGCGGATCGCTGGTAGTGAGCAGCGCTTCCTGCGCGTGGCGCAGGTGCTCGCGCAGCGCCGGTTCGGCCGCGTGGCCCAGCAGCAGCCTCGGCCCGCCGGACTGGGCGACGACGGCGCCGTCGGCGTCGTACAGCGTCATCGCCTGCTCGGCGCCGATGTGTTCGTCCTTGAGGATGCGCGCCAGGCGGTCCGGCTTGAGCAGCGCCGTCAGCGCATAGGCGACGTGGCTGTCGATGAAGACCGGGACGTCGACCGCCACCAGCGCGCTGCCTTCGATCACCACCACCGACAGCTGCGGCCGGCCGTTGCCGAACAGCGGCGCCAGCCGGCGGCTGTTGTTGACCGGATTGAACGTGTCCGGTAGCGCGGCGCCGAGATGCAGCGCGGCCTGGCCGGCGGTGTCGCTGAGGATGAACTGCGATGCCGGGAACTGCGGACTGAGCAGCGCGCCGGCCTGCAGCCGCAGCGCGGTCAGGTCGTGCGTGCGCAGGCTCGGCGAAGAGGCCAGGGCCAGCAGCGCGCCTTCGCTCTGCACCAGGTCGCGGTCGATGGCGGCGGCCACCGCGCGCGCGGCCTGCTGGGTGTTGTTTTTCAGCGTGGCGTGTTCGCGGTTGTAGTACTGGAAGACCAGCGCGCCGAAACCGATGACCGTGGGCAGGGCGCAAGCCAGGACCAGCAGCGCGATCTGCGAGCGGATGGACGGCAGTGGTTTGCGTTTGGTCTCTGGCACGCGGCGGCCCCGGGTGGTGGTGCTGGCACGATAGTAGCCGAGGCCGGGGTTTTCAGAAAGCGCTTTTGTCCTCGACGAACCAAAGCCGCCACACCGTTATAGCGCTTTGCCGCAGGCGTAGGCCCAGCCCAGCTCGGCCATCGGCCGCGCCATCCGCCCCGATTCCAGCGCCTGGGCGCTGGCGGCGGTGCCGTCGACGTAGCGTTTCATGATGCCTTGCATGATACTTGCCAGACGGAACATATTAAACGCCAGGTAGAAGTTGAAGTCCTCCAGGCGGATGGTCTTGCCGGTGCGCGCGGCGTAGCGGGCGATGTATTCCTGCTGCGTCGGGATGCCCAGGGCTTTCAGGTCGAGGCCGGCGATGCCGCGGAACTGGCCGGGCGGGATGTGCCAGCTCATGCAATGGTAGGAAAAGTCGGCGAACGGGTGGCCCAGCGTCGACAGTTCCCAGTCCAGCACGGCCAGGATGCGCGGCTCGGTCGGGTGGAACAGCATGTTGTCGAGGCGGTAGTCGCCATGCACGATGGCGGTGTCGTCGCCGGGCGGGATGTGGGCCGGCAGCCAGGCGATCAACTGGTCCATGGCGTCGATGGTTTCCGTTTGCGAGGCCTGGTATTGCCTGGTCCAGCGCTCGATCTGGCGCGCGAAGTAGTTGCCGGGCTTGCCGAAGTCGCCAAGGCCGATGGCGTTGTAGTCGATGCTGTGCAGCTGGGCGATTACGCGGTTCAGTTCGTCGTAGATGGCGGCGCGTTCGTCCGGCGTCATGCCGGGCAGCGACTGGTCCCACAGCACCCTTCCTTCGACGAATTCCATCACGTAGAAGGCGCGCCCGATCACCGCCTCGTCGGTGCACAGCGCGTACTGGCGGGCGGCGGGAAAGCCGTGCCGGTGCAGCGCGTCCATCACCCGGTATTCGCGCTCGATGGCGTGCGCCGACGGCAGCAGCTCGGCGGCCGGCGCCGGCTTGGTGCGCAGCACGTAGTGCCGGCCGCCGATGCCGAGCTTGAATGTGGGATTGGACTGGCCGCCCTTGAACTGCGCCACCGTCAGCGCGCCGTCCGGATAGCCGTCGACGTGCTGGCGCAGCCAGCGGTCAAGGGCTGCGGTGTCGAACTGGTGCCGGGCCGACACCTCCTTGGTGCCCATGAATTCTTCGAACATGCCGTCTCCTGCTTTTTATGGTGACAGCCATTCTAGAGCAAAAAAGTACGGTTGTGCTTTTAATCTCAGAAGAACGCGGCGGTGCGCTGGATGATGCTGCCGTTGTTGGTGTACGGGCCGGTCGCGCGCACCGAGCCGGTGTTGTATTTGCCGTCATCGAGCTTGCTATCGAGTTGCTCGGCAAACGAGTCCGGCAGGTTGTCGAGGCGCACGCCGTTGCCGCCGCGCCCGCCGACCACGTCGTTGTAGATGTAGACGGCGCCGCCTTGGGCGCTGGTCATGAAGTCGGTGGTGCCGTTGAACGAGCCGGTGATGAAGCCGGCCAGCGCCAGGTGTTGCGGCGCCAGCAGGTATTCGCTGATCTGGCCGTCGCCGTTGCCGTTGCCGGTGGCGCCGGGCGCGTGGGTAGTGCCTTGCACGTCGTCGCCGGGCAGGGCGCGGAATTTGTCCTGGTAGGCGTTGACGGCGGCTTGCAGCGAGGTGGTCTGCTGGATGATGTTCTTGACGCGGGCGCTGTCGATCAGGCCCTGGCCCTTGAGCACGCCGCCAAGCAGCAGGCCGATGATGACCAGTACGATGGCGATTTCCACCAGGGTAAAGCCGTGTTGGCGCGCGGTGTGTCGGGGCATGGGATTCCTTTCGTTCTTGTGGTTCACAGTATAGCAAGCGCTAGGGCTTGTGCGTGGCGTTCAGTTGTTCCAGGCGGGCGGCGAGGAAGGCGAGTTGGTTGGGGTCGGTGATCTGGCCGCTGTGCAGCAGGCCGCCGATGAGGGCGCGGGCGGCATCGCCTTCGTTCATGTCTTCGAGGATGAAGATTTCCATCTGCCTGGCCCACGCCGGGACGCTGGCGGCGGTGGCGTGCAGGCGGATGGCCTCGGCGTAGCGGCGCGCCAGCGGCAGGTCGTGCAGGCGGTGCTTGGCCACCAGCGCGGCGTGGGCCAGCCACGGCCAGCGGCGGTTCGGGTCCTCGCTGAAGCGCTGGTAGACGAAGTCCAGCATCAGCCGGGCGCGCGCCGGGTCGGTGACGGCGCCGTAGACTTCGCTGGCGGCCAGCAGCGGATACTGGCTGCGCGGGTCGAGGTCGAGCACGCGTTGCAGCCAGTCGCGCAGTTTGACGTAATCGAGGTCGCGCCAGGCGATGCTGACGCCGGCCTGTTCGTCGAAACCCTGTACGTACAGCATGGTCGCCTTCGACAGCGCGACCGGATCGCCCATCGCGGCCAGCTGCAAGGTCGCCGGCGAAGGGGCCGGCGGCAAATCTTGCGCCCGCGCGCGCGCCGGTGGACGGCCGGCTTGCCACAGCAGCTGCACGCTCAACGCGGTCAGCACAGCCAGCAGCACAGCGCGCGGCGCCGGGCGCCGGGCCGCGGCGGCGGTGCCGCGCGGCTCTTGCGGCGGTGGTGAAGCGGAAGAAGCGAGGGCGCGGAACACGGCTGGCCTCAGATGTTTTTGCGATGCAGGTCGAACAGCGCGGCCGCCGACAGCAGGGCGACGTAGATGGCCGTCTGCGCGGCGATTGCGCCCAGCTCCGCGCCAGTGCCGCTGTGGTACACCAGCCAGTCGCTGCGCGTGAACTGGTCGAGATGCGGCAGCAGCAGCGCCAGGCCGTCGATGCCGGCATTGAGCGCCTGCTGGCTGCCGCTTTGCACCGTGGCCGCGCCGTGTCCCAGCAACTGCAAGGCGCCGATCACGCGCGCCAGCAGGTAAAACGACAACGCCGCCGCCAGCGCCGGCAGCACCTGGCTCAGGGTCAGCATGCACAACACCCCGAACGCCGCCATAATCCAGCACTCGCACAACAGCGAAAATCCCCATAACGCCGCTTGCGCCGGCGGCGCGAAGAACAGTCCCAGGCCGCCAAACAACACGGCCGGCAGCAGCGCCAGCGCCGCGAAGCCGGCCAGCTTGCCGGACAAGTACACCGCGCGCGGCATCGGCAGCGCCATCAATAGTTCCAGCCCCTTGTCATTGGCCTCGCGCGCCATGCTGGTGATGACGAAGGTCGCCACCAGAAACACCGCCGCCAGGCGCAATACCGCCGCCAGCAAGGCCGCCTGCAACTGCCGGCTCTCGGTCAGCGCCAGCTCGTTGAGAAAGCCGCTGACTGCCACCGCGCCGGCCATCATGATGAGCACGAGCCACAGCAGCCGGTTGCGCAGGGCTTCCAGCAGCGTGTAGCGGGCGATGGTGAGGGCGGGACGCATCATGGCAACCGCTGCGCGCCAACCATGCGGTTATACAGAATGTTCGGCGATACCCACACCACCATGTCGTCGAACGTGCCGCCCGGTGCGCGCGTATCGTCGCTGGCGTCGCGCGCGACCAGCGCGTTGCCGCCGCTTTGCAGGTTGGCTTTCTCGTCGATGTTGCCAATGCCGACATCGGCGATGACGGTATTCTGGTCGCTGGTGGCGCCGTAACCGTTGCGGCCAAAGGAGATGATCGCCGCCGGAATATCATTCACGCCGGTGGCTGCGACCAGCTGGCCGTTGACGTCGCGGGTGGCGATGGTGATGTCGCGCGGCGTGGCCAGCGTGAACAACACGCCGGCGTTGGTGAACGCCGGCGTCACCGTATAGCCCATCAAGCGGTTCCAGCCATCCAGCTTGCCGACGCCCAGCGTGGCCCATGGCAGATAGCCGTAACGCCGGTTGCATACCGCGCCGTTGCGGTCTTCCAGCCCGTTGCTGGACGAGATGGCGGGGCAGGGCAGATAGCCGTTGTGCAGCGCGAAGCCAATCAGCGCCTCGCGCGCTTCGTCCATCACGCGCCGGGTGTCGGACACGCGACGCTGTTCGAGCTGCGACGCCAGCGGCGCGACCAGGCCGCCGATCATCAAGCCGACGATGAGCAGCACGATGGAGACTTCGACCAGCGTGAAGCCGGATCGGCGGCTGGGAAGGCGCTTATGGTTCATTGATGTCCTTGACCCGGCCTTCATTCAGGTCGTAGCGCTGGCCGGGTTTCAGCGTGACGCGCTTGCCGGACGGCAGCGTAACCGTCAGGTTGGGCGTCGCCGCGCCTTTGCGCTGCGACAGGTTCCCTTGCGCGCCGTATTGCGGCTCGCCGTTCAGCCACACCGTCGTATCGCGGCTGCCGCTGCGACGCAGCACGCCGCTCATCACCAGCGACGGTGGTGGCGGTGGCGGCGCCGAAGTGGCGGCCGCCTCCTGCCCGGCGGGATCGGCTGGCATGCCGGGCGGCGGCTGCATGCCGTCCGGGTTTTGCGCCGGCGCGGCGGCCGCGCCACGATTGGCTTCCATCGCCGCGCGTTCGGCCGGCGTGGCGAACAGGCGGCCCAGCGCAACCTGGGCCTGCGCCGGCGCGGCGGCGAGCATCAACAACGCGGCGGCCAGCAAGGAAGCCGCGGTTAGGGACGGGCGGCGCATCATGGCGTACCTTTCGGCGACATGGCCGCGGCAAGCGGCGGCGCGCTGCCGGAACCGCCCGGCGTTACGGTTGGCGCGGCGCCCAGCGTGATCCAGTCCAGCGTGCAGTCGGCGCCGAGCGTGGAGGCGCCGGGTGTTTCGACGGCTACGCCGAGGCGGCGGATCGCGCAGTCCTGCACCGCAAAGTAGCCGCGCTCGCGCAGGCTCTGGAAGAAGTTGAACAAATCCAGTTCATGCAGCAGTTCCATGTGCAGGCGCATGCGGCTGCCGTGCAGTTGAAAGTCGCCCAGGTCCAGCGGCGCATCGAGCTGCACCACCTGCTGCGGCTCGATCTCGTAACTCAATGGCGGCAGCTTTAGTTGATCCTGCGTCTGGCGGATGGCGTCCAGCCATTCCAGGCGGCGCTCCTCGCCGACCAGGCCGCGCTGGCGCAGTTCGACGAAGCGCTGCTGGAAGTTGCGGATATCGCGCTTTTCGCTGTCCGCCTGCGCATAGCGCGAAGCGGCGGCATCGCGCGCGCGCTGGGCATTTTCCAGGCGCGCGTCAGCTTCCCGCAATGTTAGTTCGCTTAACAGCACGCCGGTCAGCGACACCGTTACCGCCGCAATCAGCGTCAGCACGGCGGTGCGTATCAGGCCGAATTCATTGATCCAGTAAGGCAGCGCGATGGTGCGCGCGGCTTTCTTTTTGTTGGTGACGGGATTGGTACTCATGGCTTCCACACCAGGTTCAGGGTGAACTTCGCGCGCGCCGGCTCGGCGGCGGCCTGCGCGCCCGCCTTGCCGGACAGCTTGACCGAGGAGCGCGTGTCCACCGGCGGCTTTTCCACTTCCACCGTCAGGCGCGGATGCTGCGCCAGTGCGCGGGCGAATTCGTTCATGCTGTCGACCGCGTTGCGATAGTCATCCTGCTCGGCCATGATTTCGGCTTCCAGCACCAGAATTTGCGGCGCGCGGTGCGGAATGCCGGCCACCAGCGACGAAATCGGCGTGGCCTGGGCGGCATCCGTGCCCGGCGCCGGCGCGGCGGCCGGCACGCTCACTTTCCAGTCCAGTTGCAGCAGGCGGATTTGCGGCGAGGTTTCCAGCGCCGCACTCACCAGGGTCGCCATGCCGAGCGGCGTGGCCGACTGGGTGGCCAGCATGCGCTCGACGTTGACCGCCGCCCGCATGTTGGCGGTGCTGGTCACGCGCGGCGGCAGTTCCGCCATCGCGGCGCGGTAACGCTGATCCAGTTGCGCCGCTTCGATGTTGAGCCGGGCGCTGTCGCTGTCGGCCTGGTGCTGCTGCCACAGGTTGATGCCGGTCCAGATGGCGCATAAGCTCACCATGGCCATGCTGGAGACATACAGCGCGACCCGGGCGCGCCACAAGCGGTAATAACGCTGCCATGCGCCCAGCGTGTAATGGCTGGGCTGCTTGCGCCGGGCCAGCAGCGCGAGCAGCATCGGCTCCGCCAGATGCGCGGCCGATTCGGCCACTTTGCCGCCGGCGGTTTTCAGCCCGGCGCGCTGCGCCAGCGATTCCAGCGTCACGAAATGGAATTCGGTTTCCGCGCCGTCCTCGCATTGGGCGTCCAGCGCGGCGCTGTCGGCGGACGGCGTCACCACCGTGGCGTGCAGCACGTTCCCGCGCGCCATCAGGCGCTGGCTGGTGAGGAACTGCTGCGTCTTCGCCGTTTCCACGCCGATGTCGATCGGGTGGCCGTCGCGGTCAATGGCCGGCGTCAGGCGCGAGAATTTTAGCTGGCCGTGCTGGAAATAACTCTGGCGCCAGCCTGCCGATTGCTGCGTCACCAGCAGCGCATGCTCATCGCGCAGCGCCAGCATGCGTGCCAGTTCGCCGCTGAGCAGCGTGGTGGAATACAGGCCGGCCAGCGGGATTTGCATCTGTTCCAGCGCCTCCACCCACGGCTGCACCGACGCTGGATTGGTCAGCGCCGACAGCAGCACGATATCGTCGCGGCGGCCGGCGGCGTCGCGGCCTTGCAGTTCGTGGTGGCGGAACGGGGTTTCGCGGTACTGCTGCAACAGGCGGCGCTGCAACAGCGCGCGGCCGGCCCGGCCGCCGACGTGCGGCACGCTGGCGCGATGGAAGTCTTCCTCGATCAGGTCGGCCAGCAAATATACGGGCGAGGCGCGGTGATGGTCTTCAATGTAGTCCATGAAGTCATCGATGCCGCCACGGTTGTTGACGAAACAAACGCCGCCCGACAGCCGGCCGCCGGTCCATTCGTAGGCGCACAACTGCTCGCTGGTGAGGTAGAAGAGGTGGGTGGTGAACATGTCAGGTCCTGATCTTGCTGATCGTGTCGTAGATCGGCCCCATCACCGACAGCATGATCCAGCCCACCATCACACCCAGGACCACGGTGATGGCCGGTTCGATCATGGCCTGCACCTTCTCGATCATCTCCCTCACTTCGCGGTTGTAGAAGTAGCTGACGTTATGCAGCGCGCCATCCAGCGCGCCGGTCGATTCGCCCACCTTCAGCATGCGGATCACCAGCGGCGGGAAGATGCCGGTGTTCTGGAACGCGGTGGTGATGCCCTGGCCCTCGGAAATCTGCTGCGCCGCGCGGCGCAGTCCCGCCGCCACCACGCGGTTGCCGACAATGCCCTCGGACAGGCGTATGCATTCGAGGATGGTGATGCCCGAACCATACATCATGGCGAAGAAGGTGGCGAAGCGGGCCAGGATGATCTTGTGCAGCACCGGCCCCACCAGCCACACGCGCAGCTTGAAGGCGTCCGCCGCGTAGCGCGCCTGTTCGCTGCGCGCCAGCCGCGCGCGCAGCACGAAGAAGCTGGCCACCGGCACCGCCAGCATCACGTACCAGTAATCGATGAAGATGTTGGAGACGAAGATCAGCGCCCTGGTGTGCACCGGCAGCGTGTTGCCCATGTTTTTGACGAAGGACGTCAGCTGCGGCACCAGGTAGATCATCAGGAAGAACATGACGCCGGTGACGAACAGGCCGACGGCGGCCGGGTACATGACGATTTTCTTGGTCTGCGACGCCAGCTCGTCCTGCCACTTCAGCGTTTCGGACAGGTTCTTGAAGACCTCCGCCAGCTTGCCGCTTTGCTCGCCGGCGGTAATCAGGCTGGTAAAGGTCAGGTCGAACACTTCCGGATACTCGGCCAGCGCTGCGGACAACTGCTTGCCGCCTTCGATATTCTCAATCAGGCCGGTGATCATTTCGCGGAAGCGTGGATGGTCGATGCTGTCGCGCAGATCGTTCAGGCCTTCCAGTATCGGCACGCCGGCGCCGGTCATCTGCTCCATGTGGAAGCAGAAGTTGATCAGGTCCTTGCGGGTGATGACGCGCTTGATGGCGATGACCCTGGCGCGCGAGACGCGGCAGTCGATCAGGTCCAGCCCCATGCGGCCCAGGCGCAGCTCCAGATCCGGTTCGTTGGCGGCGTCCATATTCCCCGGCAAAATGTGGCCGGTGGCGTCCATCGCACGGTAGAAGTATTGCGGCATCAGCCCAGCCTTTCGGTGAGGTCCACCACGCGGCCGACTTCCTCCAGCGTGGTCACGCCTTCGCGCACGCGGCGCAGGCCGTCGTCGATCAGGCTGTGGAAGCCGCCCGCCGCCGCAGCGGTTTTCAGTTCGCGCGTGGAGACGCGGCGCGCCACCAGTTCATCGAGCGCCGGCGTCATTTTCAGCAGCTCGATGATGGCGATGCGGCCCTTGTAGCCCTGGTGCGCGCATTTGGCGCAGCCGACCGCGTGGTACAGCGTCTGCGGCCCGGCCTCGGCGGCAATGCCGAGCAGGCGCCGTTCGATATCGTCCGCCACGTGCGCTGCGCGGCAGCTGGTGCACAGCTTGCGCACCAGGCGTTGCGCGATGATGCCGATGATATTGCCGGCCATGATATCGGCCAGCACGCCGATGTCGAGCAGGCGCGGGATGGCGCCGATGGCGGAGTTGGTGTGCAGCGTCGAGTAGACCTGGTGGCCGGTCATGGCGGCCGAGAAGGCCATTTCGGCGGTTTCCTTGTCGCGGATCTCGCCAACCAGGATCACGTCCGGGTCTTGCCGCATCATCGAGCGGATGCCTTCGGCGAAGCCCATCTTGGCCGATTCGTTGACCGACGTCTGGCGGATCATGTTCATCGGGTATTCGACCGGGTCCTCCAGCGTCATGATGTTGACGCTTTCGGTGTTGATGTGGTTCAGGATCGAATACAGCGTGGTGGTCTTGCCGGAGCCGGTCGGGCCGGTGACGAGGATCACGCCGTCCGGCCGCGCGATCATCAGCTTGAGCAGATGCAGTTCGTTCTCGCCCAGGCCCAGGCCATCGAGCGGCACGATGCCTTTTTGCCGGTCCAGCACGCGCAGCACGACGTTTTCGCCGTGCGTGGTCGGTTGCGCGGACGCGCGGAAGTCGATCTGCCGGCCGGAGAACTTGATCGAGATGCGGCCGTCCTGCGGCGCGCGCGTCTCGGCGATGTTCATGTTGGACATGACCTTGAGCCGCACCGCCATCGCCGGCCAGTACGATTTGTGCAGGCTGCGGATCTGCCGCAGGATGCCGTCGATGCGGTAGCGGATGCGCAGGAACGATTGCTCCGGCTCGAAGTGCAGGTCGGAGGCGCCGTTCTGCACCGCGTCGGCGAGGATGGCGTCGATCAGGCGCACCATCGGCTGGCTGTATTCGTCGGAGGTGGTGCCCAGGCTGGCGTAATTGACTTCGCCGGTTTCGATTTCGTGCAGGATGCCGTCGATCGACAGCTCGAAGCCGTAGTACTGGTCGATGGCGCGCTGGATGTCCGATTCGTTGACCAGCAGCGGCGTAATGGTGATGCCCTTGACCAGCATGGCGCTGATCTGGTCCAGCGCGACGATGTTGCTGGTGTCGGACATGGCCAGGATCAGGTTGTCCGTGGCGCGCTCGTAGACGATCGGGAACACCCGATAGCGCTTGGCCACGTCCTTCGGGATCAGTTTGAGCGCGATGGCGTCCACCACCAGGCTGTTGAGGTCCGCGCTTTGCGTGTTGAGGTTTTCCGACAGCGCTTCGCGCACCGTGGCTTCGGTGACGAAGCCGAGCGTGATGAGCAGTTTGCCCAGCGGTTCGTTGCTGCTTTTTTGCTCGATCAGCGCGATGCGCAGCTGGTCTTCGCTGATGATGCCTTTTTGTATCAGCAGTTTGCCGAGCGGGAGTTTGGGTTGTTCTGCCATGTGTTTCAGTGCGTGGCGACGCTCAGTTCATGCATGCGCACGCGCAGTGCGCTGCGGTCGAAACCGACGGTTTTGTCCTGCGCCAGCGCCAGCGCGCGCTGGTAGTAGCCGAGGGCCAGCTTGCCCTGGTTCAGTCGGTCGAGGCCGATGGCGAGGTTGTAGGCGTATTCCGGGTTGTCCGGCACGGCGCCGAACGCGCGGAAGTAGGCTTGCTGGGCGTCGGGCCAGCGGCCTTGCTGCGCGTACAGGTTGCCGAGGGCGAACAGCACCGGGCCGGCGTCCGGGTTGTTGGCGAGGATGGCTTTGAGGCGCGCCTCGCTTTGGCTGATGTTGCCCTGGCGGAGGCCGATCAGGCCGGCCGTGGCGTCGGCGTCGTTGGGCGATAGTTCGAGCAGGCGCAGGTAGTAGCCGGCGGCCCTGTCTTTCTGGTTCTGGCGGGCGGCAACGTGGGCGGCGCCGAGCAGGGCGTCGCGGTTATTGGCGTCCTGGGCAAGGGCGGCGTCGTATTGCTGCTGGGCGCCGGCGAGGTCGCCGTTGTTAAAAGCGCGGTAGGCGCCGTCCAGCGTGGGCGACACCGGCGCCGGCTGAACGATGCGGGTGACGCGGATGTCGTTGTTGGCGGGCGCGGCCAGGACCGGCATCTGCTCGGCGCGCGGCTGTGCGGCGGCTTGCAGGGCTTGCTGGGCGGCGGCCAGCTCTTGTTCGGTTTTGGCGATGCGGCGTTCCAGTTCCTGTTGCGTGCGGCTGCTGCCGGCGGACGGCGCCATCAGGGCGTCGGCTTCGAGGTCGCTGGCGGCGCCGGCGCTGGCCGCGCCCGCCGGGTCCGCGCTGTTGGGCGCGGGCGAGCCGTTGGCGATGATGATCTGGCCGGATCCGGAGCCGGGCGTGGCGCCGGTGGCGCCGGCAGGCGGCATCGGCACCGGGGGCAGGCCGGCGCCGGCGCCGGGGCCGGTGATGGCGCGCCAATAGTAGATGCCGAAGCCGCCCACGAGCAGGAGCAGGATGGCGAGCAGGACGATCAGGCGCAGGCGTTCGGGATCGAAGCCGGTCGGCCCGGCCGCCGCAGCGGTCCGCGCGCGGGCACGCGCCGCAGCGCCGCCACGGGTGCCGCCATTGCCGCCGCCCTGCGCGCCGTTGCCACTGCCAGCCGCGCGCTTGCCGCCCGCCGCAGCACTGCCGCCCGCCGCTGCGCCGTGGCCGGGGATCGGGGCGGTTCGGTCGGTAGCCGTGCCGTGGCCAGCGTCCGGTGCGTTGCGGTAGGGCGCTGCGCCGTGGCCGACGATTGCGGCGTTGTGGTCGGCAGCTGTGCCGTAGCCTTCGAGCGGCGCGTTGCGGTCGGTAGCGGTACCGTATCCGCCCGTCGGGGTGCTGGCCGCGGCAGCCGCGTTGCCGCCGGCGGCGGTTGCGGCGCGCGTGCTGTGCCCCGAGCCTGCGCTGGCGGCAGGACTTGCCGTGGCGTGCGCGGTGGTCTGCGCTCCGGCCGCGAAGCCGGCAGCGGCCGCGCTTGTGGCGGCGGCCGCGACCGGGCCGGGAGCGACGCCGGCGGACGCGATTTGGGCGGACGGCGCGGCGGAAGCGGAACGCGGGCTCGCGGCTGCCGCGCGCCCGTCGGCTGGCGCCGGGGCGACAACGGGATCGAGCGCCAGGTCCATGGTGAGGCCGGGTTCTTGATGATCGCTAGGCGGTGGCAGCGGGCTAGGAGACGGCCGTGGCACGCCGCTGGCGGCGACCAGCGGCGCCAGCGGCTCCAGGCTCAGTCCCTCCATCGGCTCCAGGCTGAACTCCACCGGCGCGCGCGAAGTGGACGTCGCCGGCAAGGATCCGCCCCCCGCGCGGCACCCGGCGCAGGAACCGGCGCCGGCTCGGGCGTCAGCGCCAGCACCTCGTCGAACGCCTCCGACGGCTTATCGAGCTCCTCTTCGGCAAGCGCGTTTTGTTTTGCGCGCTCGGCCTTCTTGAGCGCCTGCATGAGCAGACTCATAAGCCACCCGCCTTCGGCACCGGATACGGTTCATTATCGGGCTTCTGCCCCGGCAGCATATAGCGATAATCCTTGTAATCGCCGTTGATGCTGGCATCCTTCACCACCACCGGCCGCATGAAAATCACCAGCTCAGTCTTGGTGCTGTTTTCATTGCGATACGAGAACAGATTACCCACCACCGGCAGCGTACTCAGCAGCGGAACGCCATCCTTGGCGTTATCGACCGAATCCTGCATCAAACCGCCCATCACCGCGATCTGGCCGCTATTGACCTTCATGATCGACTCCAGCTCGCGCGCCTGAATCACCGGCACATTGCTGATTACATTGCCCAGCGCGGGATTCGGATCCCGCACGTAATTGACCACGCGCGTAATGGTCGGGCGCACGTTCAGCGTCACCTCGTCGGACTCGGAAATCTGCGGCGTCACGCTCATGACAAAACCAACCGGCACCGTCTCCAGCTTGGACTCGTAAATGGCCGGCGTGCTGATGCCGCCGCTGGAATTGAGCACCGCCGGCGTCACCTTAATCGAGAAGAACACATTGTTATCGACCACCTTCAGCAGCGCTGTCTGATTATTCAGCACGCTGATTTTCGGGCTGGACAGCACCTTCACCTTGCCGAACGACTCCAGCAACTGAATCGTCGCCGCGATATTGCCAAGCCGGCTGGTCGGATTCAGGTAATCGATGACGAACACGCCCGGCGAGGAATTCGGCAGCACGCTGCTCGGCAAGCCGGCGGTGCCAACCTGTTTCTGCGTCATCGTCAGACCGCCACGACCGATCGATTGCCAGTTGATGCCCTGCTGGTACGAATCGCTGAGCTTCACTTCAATAATGGTCGCCTCGATCAGCACCTGGCGCTTGGCCGCGCCGACCACCACATCGAGGAACTGCTGAATCTTTTCGTGCTGGCGCGCCGTCGCGCGCACGGCGATCAGGCCGCCCTCGGGATTGACGATCACCGAGCTGCGCAAATTGGCGGCGCCGGCGTCCTGCAAGGAAGCAAACGTCGGCGCCGGCAAGCCGGTTTGCTGGCCGCCCAGCGGATTGGCCGGGTTGTCGTTGAGATTGGACGCGCGCAGCATATCGCGGATATTCTTCTCCAGGTTGTACCAGAAATTATTATCCGAACGATTGCTGACCGAAGTGGTCGAATTATTGCTGCCGCTGCCTTGCTGCTCGTTGGCGCCGGCCTGGCGCTGCTGCTGTTGCGGCAAGCCGTTGGCGCCAAGCGCCTGCTGCTGGGTATTATTCTGCGACGCCTGCACCACCGGATTCAGGCTGCTGTCGCTGCTGCCGGCGCCGGTGGTGGAAATCTGCGTGGCGATATTCACGCTGCTGCTGGTGCTGCGCGCGATGTTGACGTAGTCGACCTTGTAATTGCGCCACTCCGGCGTATCCGGCAGCACCGTCAGCGTGCTGCCGTTGATTTCATAGCGCATGTCGACCTGGCGCTGGATGCGGGTCAGCAGCTGCGGCAAGGTCTGGTCCAGCGCGTTCAGCGTGACCGTGCCTTCCACGCCCGGATGCACGTCGACATTCATGCCAGCGTCGCGCGCCAGCGCGAACAGCAGCGACTGCACCGGCACCTTGTGCACGGTCACGCTATACGTTTCGACCTTGGCGGCCGGCTTCGGCGGCGGCAGCGCCACGCTTTGCTGCACCGGTTCCGGAATCGCGCCGGCCGGCACTGGCGCCTCGGTCAGGTGGCCTGGAGACTGGGGGATGGTATGGCTGGCGCAAGCGCTCAGCAATACGCTGCAAACCACGGGGACGAGAGGAGTGCTCAGTTTTTTCATCGTGTGTTTCCGGCCCAGGGATGATGCAGGAAGGTATTTTGTTGTGCTTTTGCAATTATGTATAGCATGATCTTATAAATTTGCGCCCGCCGCAAGGATGCTCCAATAAATTCCGGCAATTAGCAGCGCCAGCGCGGCGCTCAGCGCCACAACGCGCCAGCGCCTGCGGCCTTGCAAGCCGCGCCGGCGGCCGAACGGCGACTCGGCGATGGCCTGGCGCGCGTGACGCGCCTCCACCACATCGGCGTCGGCCGCGAACGCGGCCAGCAGCGACTTCTCGGCCAGGATGTTGATGCGGCGGACGATGCCTTCCGACGCCTCCGCGATCAGCCGCGCGGCCGCCGGCGTGAACAGCGCGCCATCCTCATGGCCGGCCGCGCGCAGCCGGTGGGCGAGGAAGTCGCCGGTCAGGGCCGGCGCCATGGCCGGCACCGCGAAGCTGTGGGTTATGCGTTCCTTCAACTGGCGCATGCTCGACAGGTTGAGGTTGTCGTCCAGTTCCGGCTGGCCGAACAGCACGATTTGCAGCAGCTTGCTGCGCGCCGTCTCCAGGTTGCTCAGCAGGCGGATCGCTTCGAGCGTATCCAGCGGCATGGCCTGCGCTTCCTCGACCAGCAGCACCACCTGTCGGCCGGCGCTGTGCCGTGCGATCAGCTCGGCATGCAGCGCGCGCTGCACCTCGTCGGCGCGCAGGCCGTGGGTGGACAGCCCCAGTTCGGCGGCGATGGCATGCTGCACTTCCAGCGGATCGAGGTTGGGATGGACCAGGTAAATCATGTCGATGTGCGGCGGCATGCGGCTTTCCAGCATGCGGCACAGCATGGTCTTGCCGGCGCCGACCTCGCCGGTGACCTTGATGATGCCCTCGCCGTGGCCGATGGCGTACAGCATCGCCTCAAGGATGTCGCCGCGCTCGTTCCCGGCGTAAAAGAAGGCCGGGTTGGGCGTGATATGAAAAGGCGACTCGCGCAGGCCGAAGTGGGCGTGGTACATGGGCGGCTCGTTCAGGCGATGCAAGCCAGGAAGGCTTGCTCCAGCGTTTCAGCGTGATAGTGCGCGCGGCACTCGGCCGGCGTGCCGGTAAAACGGATGCGGCCGTCGTGCAGGATGGCCATGCGGTCGCACAGCTCGTCCACATCGGCCAGCGCATGCGAGGTCAGCAACAGTGTGCTGCCAGCGCGGTGCAGCGCGCGCAGTTGGTCTTTCAGCAGCGCGCGCGCTTTCGGGTCCAGCCCGCTCATCGGCTCGTCCAGCACGTACAGCGGCTTGCGCGCCAGCAGACATGCGGCCAGGCCGAGCTTCTGGGTCATGCCCTTGGAATAGCTGCGCACTGTCTTTTTGAGGGCCGCGGCGTCCAGGTCCAGCGCCGCCAGCATGGCGGTCACGGCCTGCTGATCGTAGCGCAGGCCCTGCAAGGTCAACAGATAGCGGATGAAGTCGGCGCCGGTCAGGTAGTAGGGCGGCGTGAAGCGTTCTGGCAGGAAGCCGAGCGGCGCGCGCGCGACCGGCTGGTGGTGCGGCTGGCCGAAGATGTCGATGCTGCCGCCGTCAAGTGCACAAAAATCGAGCAGGCATTTGATCAGGCTGGTTTTGCCGGCGCCGTTGACGCCGACCAGGCCGAAACACTCGCCGCCATGCAGTTCCAGGTCCACGCCGTGCAGCACGCTGGCCGCGCCATAGCGTTTGGCGACTTGCTGGAAGCGCAGGGCGGGCACGGTCATGGATGGGCGAGGCTGTTGAAACGAACCACACTGTAGCGCATCCGTCCGCAGAAAGCGACACCTTCGCTATCTCTGTGCGCCCATCTGTCATAGAATGGCCGCAAGTTTTAGTGACAACAGACAAGGAGTGCGGGTATGTCCAGGCCAGAAAAGGTGCGGCTGGGGGAGATTCTGGTGCAGCAGAAGCTGCTCTCGGAGGAGCAACTGGGACTGGCGTTGGCCGATCAAAAACGCAGCGGACGCAAGCTGGGCCGCGTGTTTGTCGAAAACGGCTATGTTACTGAGGAACAGATCGCCAGCGCGCTGGCGCGCCAGCTCAACATCCCGTACCTGAACCTGAAGTTCTTCAACATCAACCCGGAAATCGTGCGCCTGCTGCCGGAAACGCAGGCGCGCCGCTTCCGCGCGCTGGTGCTGGAGGACCGGCGCGGCTCGCTGCTGGTCGGCATGTCCGACCCGACCGACCTGTTCGCGTATGACGAGATCGCCCGCATCGTCAGGCAGCCGATCGAGCTGGCGGTGGTCAACGAAACCGAGGTGATGGCGGCAATCGACCGCATCTATCGCCGCACCGAGGACATTTCCGACCTCGCGCGCGAGCTGGAGCAGGACCTCGGCGACGCCTCGGTCGACTTCGGCGCGCTGGCGGCGGCCAGCCCGAATCTGGAAGAGGCGCCGGTGGTCAAGCTGCTGCAATCGGTGTTCGACGACGCGGCGCAGGTGCGCGCCTCCGACATCCACATCGAACCGCAGGAAGGCCGCTTGCAGATCCGCTTCCGCATCGACGGCGTGCTGCACCTGCAAACCGAGGCCGATATCAAGATCGCGCCATCGCTGGCGCTGCGCCTGAAACTGATGTCCGACCTCGATATTTCCGAAAAGCGGCTGCCGCAGGACGGCCGTTTCGCCGTGCGCGTGAAGAACCAGCGCATCGACGTGCGTATTTCCACCATGCCGACCCAGCACGGCGAATCGGTGGTCATGCGCCTGCTGAACCAGGGCGGCACGCAGCTGAAGCTGGATGCGATCGGCATGCCGCGCGGCTTGCTGGAGAAATTCCGCGCCATCATCCAGCGGCCGAACGGGCTGGTGCTGGTGACCGGCCCGACCGGCTCCGGCAAGACCACCACCTTGTATTGCGCGCTGTCGGAACTGAATTCGGTCGAGAAAAAGCTGATCACCGTTGAAGACCCGGTCGAATACCGGCTGGCCGGCATCAACCAGGTGCAGGTCAACGACAAGATCGACCTGAACTTCGCCCGCGTGCTGCGCTCGGCGCTGCGGCAAGACCCGGACATCGTGCTGGTCGGCGAGATGCGCGACCAGGAAACCGCCGCCATCGGCCTGCGCGCCGCGATGACCGGTCACCTGGTGCTGTCGACGCTGCACACCAACGACGCTGTCAGCACGCCGCTGCGCCTGATGGACATGGGCGTGCCGCGCTACATGGTCGGCTCGTCGCTGCAGGCGGTGCTGGCGCAGCGCCTGGTGCGGGTGATTTGCGAAAGCTGCACCACGCCGTACGAGCCGACGCCGACCGAGCGCGAATGGCTCAGCCTGGAATTGAACGACAAGGTCGACAAGGGCCGCTATTTCCACGGCAAGGGCTGCTCGCACTGCAACGGCATGGGCTATCGCGGCCGTACCGGCGTGTACGAGCTGCTGGAAATGACGCGCGCGGTGGTGGATGCTGCCAACCACCCCGATCCGGCCCACTTCCTCAAGGTGGCGGGCCAGCAGATGGCCGGCGAAACGCTGCGCCGCCACGCGGTGATGCTGGTGGTGCAGGGCCGGACGACGATTTCGGAAGCAATGCGCATCAGCAATCAGGTAGAGGACTAAGACCGTGCCTTTCTTCGCCTACAAGGGCCGCAACGCGCGCGGCGAGTTGATGCAGGGCGTGCTGGAGGCGGCCGACAGCGGCGCCGTGGCCGACCAGCTGTTCAACACCGGCGTCACGCCGATCGAGATTGTCGTCACGCGCAAAACGGTGGCGGACGGCGAGACATGGTGGGCCAGGCTGCTGGAAAAGAAGGTCACGTCGATGGACGTGCAACTGTTCAGCCGTCAAATGTATACGCTGCTCAAGTCGGGCGTGCCCATCATGCGCGGGCTGGCGGGCTTGCAGGAATCGGCGGTCAGCAAGTCGTTCGGCAAGGTCATCAAGGACTTGCGCGAATCGCTGGATTCGGGCCGCGAGCTGTCGGCGGCGATGCGGCGGCATCCGGCGGTGTTTACGCCGTTTTATTTATCGATGGTGCGGGTAGGGGAGATGACCGGCCGGCTGGAGGAAGTGTTCCTGCGCCTGTTCGACCATCTGGAATTCGACCGCGACATGCGGGAGCGCGTCAAGGCGGCGATCCGCTATCCGACGTTTGTGGTGGTGGCGATGGTGGTTGCCATGATTGTGGTGAACGTGTTCGTGATACCGGCGTTCGTCGGCGTGTTCGCCAAGTTCAACACCGAACTGCCGCTGATGACGCGGATACTGATCGGCACCTCGAACTTCACCGTGAAATACGGCTCGGCGATCGCGGGCGCGGCCGGTTTCGGCCTGTGGGCGTTTCTGCGCTGGACGCGCACCCCTAAAGGCCAGTATCAATGGGATAAGTTCAAGCTGAAAATCCCGGTGGCCGGCAAGATCGTGCTGAAGGCAACCATGGCCCGCTTCGCGCGCAGTTTCGCGCTGTCCAGCCGCAGCGGCGTGCCGATCGTGCAGGCGCTGTCGGTGGTGTCGCAGACTGTCGATAACGCCTACCTGTCGGCGCGCGTGGAGCAGATGCGCGACGGCGTCGAGCGCGGCGAGAGCATTCTGCGCACGGCGGCCGCCACCAATGTATTCACGCCGGTGGTGCTGCAAATGATCGCGGTGGGCGAGGAAAGCGGTTCCATCGATGATCTGATGGACGAGATCGCGCAGATGTACGAGCGCGAGGTCGATTATGAGCTGAAGACCTTGTCGGCGCAGATCGAGCCGATCCTGATTGTCTTCCTCGGCATCATGGTGCTGATCCTGGCGCTCGGCATCTTCCTGCCGATCTGGGACCTGGGCAAGGCGGCGCTCCACCACTAAATGAACTATCGGGCAACATTTGTGTCTACGAAACAACGCGGGGCAAGCTTGCTTGAGTTCGTCGTTTGTTTCACTGTGGTGGCGATTCTGGGCGGTTTGCTACTGCAGCGCCTATGGCATTATCGGGCGGAAGCGGAGCGGGCGGCTGTTCAGATGGTTATCGCCAATATCCGTTCGGCCTTAGAAATTAAGGTGGCGCAAGCAAATTTGCCGGACGGCAGCTTGGATTTTACGTTTTTAACCGAAGAAAATCCGTTAAATTTACTAAAAGTTAAGCCCGTCAATTACGCCGGCGAGTGGTATCGCCCGAGTGGCGCCGACATCGGCGCGGGCAATTGGTGCTTCGATCGCGCCGACAAGACTTTGTTGTATTTGTTAAATAATGTAAATTCTTTCGAAGATTCCCAAACGAAACTTTTGAAATTCAAGGTAAAATTGACGCGCTTGCCCCATAGCCCCGCCAAGCCGTCAGGCGCACCAGAAACCCTCGGTGTGGCCTTTGAGCAAGTGAAGGACTAGCGCCATCCCGCGCAGATTTTTCGACGATTTGGAGAAAGTAATGAACAAGCAAGCACGCACCGCAATCCCTCAACGCGCCGCCCAAGCCGGCTTCACGCTGATCGAACTGATTGTGGTCATCGTCATCCTCGGCATCCTGGCTGCCACCGCGCTGCCACGTTTCTCGAATCTGGGCGCTGACGCCCGTGCTGCGTCGATGAACGCCGCAGCGGGCGCAGTACGCTCAGCAGCCGCGATGGCGCATGGTCAGGCGCTGGCAAACGGCACTGCGGCTAATCCAAATGCTCCGGTCATCATGGAAGGTGCCAACGTGGACATGGCGTTTGGCTATCCTTCACTGGCAGGTATCGTCGCAGCTTCGGGCTTGGGCAACGATTACGTTGTGGTCAATAGTCCTGGCGGTGGCGCCAATCAGCCTGCTGTTGTGGCTGGTTCGATTGCAATTCAGCCTGCAACCGGCGCATCGGCAACTTGCTTCGTCACCTACACTGCCGCGACCGCAGCAAACGTTCCGGCAACCGTGGTTTCCAACGCAACCGCAGCGAACTGCCCGTAATCCTCGACTGAAAGCGAGTGGGTGATCGTGAATCCCGGCTTTTCGAAGAGACGGCAAGCCGGCTTCACGATGGTGGAGCTGATCACAGTCATTATCTTGATGGGTATATTGGGCGCTATCGGCGCCTCCCGGTTTTTCGATGACACCGCTTTCGAGAACCGGGCCTATGCCGATCAGGCCAAGGCGATCATCCGCTACGCGCAAAAGCTGGCCGTCACCGAGAACAGGTTTATTTTTGTTCGCACCGACGGCAATAGTTTTGCCATCTGCGCCACGCTCGCATGTGGCGGCGGCAGCCTTGTCAACGCGCCCGGCGGCAGCAATAGCGGCAGCCGCGCCACCCGCGCCAACTGCTTGCAAGCTGGTGTTTATCGTGCCGCATGGATGTGCGAAGGCCGTCCGGCCAGCGTCAATGTTAATGGCCTGCCAGGCAACGCTATCTATTTTGACGCGCTCGGTCGCCCCTACAACGGCACCGACGCTATCGGCAATCCGTCCACCTTTGTCGCAGCGCAAGTCATCAGATTCACCAGCGGCGCCAATGCCAGCCAGATCACCATCTGGCCAGAGACCGGTTATGTACAATAAGCGCCGCCAGCGAGGCGTCACCATCATCGAACTGGTGATGTTCATCGTTATCGTCGGTGTGGCGGCGGCCGGCATCCTGCAGGTCATGGACATGACCAGCCGCACCAACACAGACCCCATCCGGCGCAAGCAGGCGATGCTGATCGCGGAAGCGTACATGGAGGAAATCCAGCAGGCGCAGTTCACCGCCTGCGATCCTGCTGACGCTAACGCCTTAGTCACGTTGCGCTCCTCGGATTGCGCCTCACTGCCCGAGCGATATGGCAATGAGCAGAATACGCCAAGGCCTTTCGATAATATCAATGACTATGTGCCAGCCAACTACGTTGAAGGCACGCCGGTGCGCGCTTTCGCCGTGCCCGGTCCAAACGGAACACTGGTCGATACCGACGTCGCCGGCAACCCTCTGGGCGCTGGATTGGGCAGCGTGTCGCTGGCAAATTACGTGACCACGCTTGCACTCAATTCCAGTGTCAATCTGGGCAACATCACCGGCAGTCAGCCGCAGGAAATGACCGTCCTGCAAATCACCATCACAGTCACCTACGGCGCCAACGAATCCGTCGTGCTGCAAGGCTATCGCACGCGCTACGATCCGAGGGCCCTATGATGCGCGCTCCTTGCTCGATGCAGCGCGCTCGTGGCTTCACGCTGGTCGAAGCGGTTGTCGTCATGGTGGTCACGTCCATCCTGGCCGGCACGATGGTGCTGTTTATCCGCCGGCCGGTGCAAAGTTACGTTGATACCGCCGCCCGCGCCGATATGGCCGATGTGAGCGAGATCGCGCTGCGCCGCATGTCACGCGAAATACATGGCGCCGTGCCGAACAGCATTCGTTTGTCTGTGGTGAACGGCGTCTCCCTGCTGGAGTTCATTCCCAGTGTCGCTGGGGGGCGCTATCTCGATAGCAGTGATGGCACCAACCCGGCCAACGCAGCCTGGCCGCCGCTGAGTTTTGATAATGCTGCCCTGAGGCAGTTTTATGTGGTTACACCGATGCCCGTGGCGCCGTATGCCATTGCACCGGGTGACTTCATCATCGTCTACAACCTCGGCAACGGCATGCCCAATTCGGATGCTTACGAGGCCAACGCCGTCAATCGCGCGACAGTGGCGCCGGGGGCGTGAATGGAAAGATCGTCACGCTGGTCGCCAATACCTTTGCCAATGGCGCGACATCCTCTCCCGGTAAGCGTTTCATCGTGGCGCGGCAGCCGGTGACTTTTGCATGCGTCAACAATGCCAACGGCAACGGTACGCTGACCCGGTTCTGGAATTATGGTTTCAGGCCGGCCCAGCCGGATCTGGCGGCGCTGGCTGGTGCGCCTAACGCCCTCATGGCCAGCAATGTATTGAGTTGTAATTTCACCGTTCAGCAACTGGCCGGCCGCAACACTGGCCTGGTTGGATTGGGGATTGCGCTAGCGCGTCCGAATCCGGGCGGTGGCAATGGTCTGGAGACGGCCACGCTGGCGCTACAAATTCAAGTGAATAACACGCCATGACAACATCAACGTTTATGCGCCTGCGGGCGCGCCGTAAATCGGCCGGTGTAGCGATCGTTACCGCGATATTCCTGCTGATTGTTGTCGCAGGGCTGGCGGTTGCTGTGGTGTCGTTGAGCAGTTCGCAGCAGACAGCATCGGCACAGGACGTACAGGCGCAGCGCGCTTATCATGCGGCCAAGGCCGGCATAGAGTGGGCGGTATATACCGGCATGACGACGCGCGACCCGCCAACACCGGCAGCGTCATTGAACTGCACAGCACAGCAGAATCAAGTCACTTCCACTGTGGGACTCAATAACGGAACCTTCCCTGGTGGCTTCACCGTGACAGTGATTGTCAGCTGTGACGCCGACGTCGGCGGGATCGCCCAGGGGGCGCGGACGATCCAACCGCGAACCATGTCTCCATCACCTCCACCGCCTGCAACCAGCCGGTCAACAACGCTTGTCCGAATCCGGCGCCGGGACCGGATTATGTCCAGCGCCAGTTGCGCGCGCAGCTATAAAGCCGCAATGATGTGGAAATGTATGTGTTTTGTGGTGGAAGTTGAATATAATCAAGTATATAGCGCGTAAAACCTCGTGTATTGAGATATGGGTTTTTTTAAAAGAGCTAAAAAATCGGACGGTTGGCTGACGGTCACCTTTTTGCGTGACGGCATTTGCGCCGGCCGGGTGCAGCGCGTGCGCGACGCCAAGGCGATCGTCGAGGTGTCGACGTTTTATCCGTCCGACGCCGGCTTCTCGCCCGAGGCGCTGGAACGCGTGAACAAGGATCTCAAGGCCGGCAACTACCAGTGCGGCACCATGCTCAACGGCGGCGAGTATCAGTTGCTGATGGTCGACGCCCCCAACGTGCCGCAGGACGAGCTGAAAACCGCCGTGCGCTGGCGCTTGAAGGATATGCTTGATTTCCATATCGACGACGCCACCATCGATGTGCTCGATATTCCGGTCGATAGCAGCGCCGCCGCGCGCGGCCATTCGATGTTCGCCATTGCCGCGCGCAACGCGCTGATCCAGTCGCGCCAGGCGCTGTTTGCCGAGGCCAGGCTGGACCTGAACGTCATCGATATTCCCGAAATGGCGCAGCGGAATATTTCCGCGCTGCTGGAAAGCGAGGGCCGCGGCCTGGCCATGCTGTCGTTCGACGCCGACGGCGGCCTGCTGACCATTACTTATAAGGCCGAGCTGTATTTGTCGCGCCGCATCGACGTGACGCTGGCGCAACTGCTGGAGCGCGACTCCGACCGCCAGCAGGCGCAGTTCGACAAGATCACGCTGGAGCTGCAACGCTCGCTCGATCACTTCGACCGCCAGTTCCATTATGTGAATGTGCTGAAGCTGATGCTGGCGCCAACCGGCGCCGAAGGCCTGCACGAACATCTGGCCGCCAACCTGTACATGCCGGTCGAGGCGATGACGCTGGATGATGTATTCGATCTGCGCAAGGCGCCCGAATTGCAGGATGTCGCCCAGCAGCAGCGCTTCTTCCTGACCCTGGGCGCGGCCCTGCGGCATGAGGAGGTGACGCTGTGAGCCAGCAGATTAACCTGTTCAACCCGATCTTCCTCAAGCAGAAGAAGATTTTCACGGCCTTGCCGATGGCGGAGGCGCTCGGTGTGATCGTCGCCGGCGCGCTGCTGTTGAACTGGTATGCGGCCAGCCGCGTCGACGATCTGGAGCAGGCGGCCAGCGATGGCAAGGTGGTGCTGGCCAAGCGCGAGCAGCAGTTGGTCAAGGCCAATGCGCAGTTCAAGGCGCGTGCCAAGGATCCGCTGCTGGAGGCCGACCTGGCCGACGCCGAGGCCGAGATGAAGGCGCTGCGTGACGTGTCGGCGGTGCTGCAAGGCGGCGCGCTGGGCAATACCGATGGTTATGCGGAATATTTCCGCGCCTTTTCGCGGCAGAGCGTCCACGGGCTGTGGCTGACTGGCGTGACGATTAGCGGCGCAGGCGTGGATATCGGTTTGCAGGGCAGGCCTTGCAGGCGACGCTGATTCCTAACTATATCGCCCGCCTTACTGGTGAGCCTGTCATGCGGGGCAAGAGTTTTGCCAGCCTCGATATCGCGCGGCCCGAGGCAATGCCGGCAGCGCCGGCGGCGCTGGTTCCGGTCGCCGCGCCGGCGGCGGGGGCGGCGCTGGCTGCGGCTGCACCGGCGCCAGCCGCGACGCCGGCCATGCCTGCGGTACCGCTGGCGCCGCCCTACGTGGAATTCAGCCTGCAGTCGACGCCAGCGCAGGAGGCCGGCAAATGAAGCAGCAGTGGATCAAGCTCAGCACCAGGCTGGACGCGATGACGCTGCGCGAGCGGGCGATGGTGTTCGCCGCCGTGCTGGCCGCGATTCTGTTCCTGATTTACACGGTGTCGGTGCAGCCGCTGCTGGAGCGCCAGAAAGCCCTTAACCTGCAGATCAAGACGCAACAGAACCAGATCGCCGGCATTGACCTGGAAATCGCCGCCAAGGCGCAGGGCTTCGTCGTCGACCCCGACGCCGAAACGCGCGCGCGCCTGGCCGCCGTGCGCAAAGAGATCGATACCACCAGCGCCGGCCTGATGGCCGTGCAAAAGGCCTGGTAGCGCCGCACAAGATCGCGCCGCTGCTGGAGCATCTGCTGCGCGGCAACGGCAAGCTGAAGCTGATGTCGATGAAGACCTTGCCGGCGGCCGGCCTGAACGAGACTGCACAGCCGGAGCGTGCCGAAACGGCGGCGACCGTGACCAACGCCGCCGCCGGCCTGGTCGGCGCAGGCAAGCCGGCGCCGCGCAAGCCGCGCGAGCTGCTGTACCGTTACGGCGTCGAGATCGTGCTGCAAGGCGGCTACGTCGATATGGTCAATTACATGGCAGCGCTGGAATCGCTGCCGGTGCAGCTGTTCTGGGGCAAGGCGCAGCTGGATGCCCAGCAGTTTCCGAACTCGCGCCTGACGCTGACTTTGTACACGCTGAGCCTCGATCAGAAATGGATGAAGCTATGAACCGCGCACTGTGCGTTTGCCTGTTGATCGCGTGCGGCGTCGCCGGCGCGCAAACGCTGACCGATCCAACCCAGCCGCCGCCGGAGTCGCGCCTGCTGCCGGCCGGCGAGGCGGAGATTGTGGTGTCGCGCGGCCCGGTGCTGCAATCGGTGCTGATCGGCTCGAACGGTCGCCAGGTTGCGGTGATTGACGGCCAGACCGTGCGCAAGGGTGAGAAATTCAAGGGCGCCACGCTGGTGCAAGTCAGCAAGAACCAGGTGGTGCTGCAAAACGGTAAGAACAAGCAGGTCCTGACGCTGTTCCCCGACGCGGCCAAGAAGACCGCACATTAATCGCGAAGAACGCCATGCAAAAATCCTGACCCTCGCTCTCGTGACGACGACGCTGCTGCTCGGCGGCTGCAAGACCGCGTCCACCCGCGATACCTACGACAAGATCAGCAACGAGGTGAATGCGGCCGCCGCCAAGCCCTCGACCGTGACGCAGAACGAAGCCGTCGCCAGCGCCTTGCTGCCGCCTGTGTCGCAGATGAATATGCAGTTGCCGAAGGCGCGCGCGGTGCTGGAAGAGCGCTTCAACGTCTCGTTCAACAATGTGCCGGTGCAGCAGTTCTACAATTCCATCGTGGCGGGCACGCGCTACAACATGCTGATCAATCCTGAAGTGACCGGCAATATTACCGCCAACCTGAAGGACGTGACGCTGTTCGAGGCGCTGGACGCCATCCGCGAACTGTACGGCTACGATTACAAGGTGGAAGGCACGCGCATCTACATCCGTCCGCTGACCATGCAGACCAAGATGTTCAAGGTTAACTACCTGACGGCGGTGCGCAAGGGTGTGTCGAGCCTGCGGGTGTCGTCGACGTCGGTGGCCAACGCCGGTACCAGCAATAGCGGCAACCAGTCCAACAACGGCACTAACAACAGCGGCAATAATAACAACAATAACAATAACAATAACAACAACGACCCGAATAATCCGAACGGCAGCCAGTTGCAGCGCGACTCTGCCAATGTGTCGACCACCTCGGACAGCGACTTCTGGCTGGAACTGAAGACCTCGCTGGAAGCCATTGTCGCCACCGGCAAGGATGGCCGCAGCGTGACCATCAGCCCGCAGTCGGGCGTGATCGTGATCCGCGCCATGCCGGACGAGCTGCGCAATGTGGACGCCTACCTCAAGGCCACGCAGCTGTCGGTGGACCGCCAGGTGATCCTGGAGGCCAAGATTCTGGAGGTTGAGCTGAACAGCAACTTCCAGAGTGGCGTCAACTGGTCGGCCTTCGGTAAATTCGCCTCCGGCGGCAACAACCGCTTCTCGCTCGGGACCTTGCAGCCGGACACCACGCTGCGTCCGCTCGGGTCGGCGCTGAGCAGCACCGGCTCGACCGGCATTACCGCCACGCCGGGCAGCTCGCTGGGAGCGTCGAGCGACGCGGTGGGGGCGCTGTTCGGCTTCGCTTTCCAGACCAGCAATTTCGCCGCGCTGATTTCCTTCCTCGAAGGGCAGGGCACGGTGCACGTGTTGTCCAGCCCGCGCATCGCCACGCTGAACAATCAGAAGGCGCTGTTGAAGATCGGCACCGACGAGTTCTATGTCACCGGCGTCAGCACCACCACCACCACCAACGGCAACGGCAGCGGCGTGACTTCGCCGACCCTGACCTTGCAACCGTTTTTCTCCGGCGTGGTGCTGGACGTGACGCCGCAGATTGACGACGACGGCAACATCATCCTGCACGTGCACCCGTCGGTAAGCCAGGTGTCCACGGTCAACAAGGGCTTGAATCTGGGGTCGCTGGGCAACTTCAACCTGCCGCTGGCGGCGTCGTCGACGTCGGAGATGGACAGCATGGTGCGCGGCCAGAATGGCCAGGTGGTGGCGATCGGCGGCCTGATGCGTCAGGCGACCACCACCGATAATTCCGGCCTGCCGGGCGTGGCCAAGGTGCCGGTCATCGGCGCGCTGTTCGGCAGCAAGAGCGAGGTAGTGCAAAAGCGCGAGCTGGTGGTGCTGATTAAGCCGACCATCGTGGAAACCTCGTCCGACTGGAACCGCGACCTGCTCGATAGCGGCGGCCGCCTGAAGGACCTCGATCCGAACCGCGCCCGGGGGCGCAACTGACCATGTACAGCAAACACTTCGGCCTGCGTGAGGCGCCGTTCAGCATTACGCCGGATACCAGCTATTTCTTCACCAGCCCGCATTCGCAGGAGGCCTTGAATACTTTGCTGGTGGCGGCCAAGAGCGGCGAGGGCCTCATCAAGATTACCGGCGAGGTCGGCACCGGCAAGACGCTGTTGTGCCGCAAGTTCATCGCCACCATCGGGCCGGACTTTGTCACCGCGTATATTCCGAATCCGTATCTGGAGCCGCGCACGCTGATGCTGGCGCTGGCCGATGAGCTGGAAGTGCAGCTGGAGAAGGACGTCGATCAGCATCAGTTGCTGAAGTCGATCACCAACCGGCTGCTGGAGCTGGCGCGCGACGGCAAGCAGGTGCTGTTGCTGCTGGATGAGGCGCAGGCGATTCCCACCGAAAGCCTGGAGGCGCTGCGGCTGCTGACCAACCTGGAAACCGAGAAGCGCAAGCTGTTGCAGATCGTCCTGTTCGGCCAGCCTGAGCTGAACCAGCACTTGCAGGCCAATTCGATCCGCCAGCTGGCGCAGCGCATCACCTTTCATTATCACCTGGGGCCGTTGTCGCGGGATGATATCGAGTATTACGTCGCGCACCGCCTGCGGGTGGCTGGCTATACCGGCAGCCGCCTGTTCAACCGCGCGGCAATTTCGCGGCTGTATCGCGCCAGTGGCGGCATTCCGCGGCTGGTCAACATCATGGCCAACAAGTCGCTGATGCTGTGCTTTGGCGAGGGCAAGCAGCAAGTCACCGGCCGGCATGTGAGCATGGCGGCTCGCGATACGGTATCGGCCGCGCGGCGTTTGCGCTGGCCTTGGATGGCGGCGGGTGTAAGCTTGCTGATCGCCGCTTGCGGCCTGACCTGGGCGCTGAACAAATGAGCCTGATAAATAAAATGCTGCAAGACCTGGATGCGCGTGGCGGCGGCGGGGAGTCTGCTGTGCAGCAGCAGGAAGTCAAGGCTGTGCCGCCGGTGGAGCGGGATCGCCGTCCGTTGATAATTGCCGGCGTCGCGGTAGCGGCGCTGGTGCTGGCCGCAGGTGGCTGGTATGGCTGGCACACGTGGCAGGGGCGTCATGCGCCGCCTGCCGGACCGGCGCCGAAGATTGTGGACAACCGTGCGCCGGACAAGGCGCGCTTGCAGGAACTGGCTGTCGCCGCCAGGCGGACGGGCAACGCCAGCGCCACGCCGGCCGACGTAGCGGCAGCCGGCACGGTGGCCGCTGGCCCCGCAGCCACGTCGCCGGACGCCGCCATGACCGGCACGGCGCAAGCGGCGACGTCCGCGCCGGCGGGGGCTGCGCAGCCCGGCCGCGAGGGCGCGGCCCCAACCACGCCATCAGCCACCCGATCGGGCGCTGCTTCGGCCGGAGCAGCCCCAGCGGGGCGGCCAGCGATCTCCGGCGTTGCGCCAGGCGAGGTGGTGCGGGAGGCGGCGCATGCCTCGGCCAGCGACAAACCGGCGCGTGCCGCCGCGACGGCGCGCAACAGCGGCGGGCGGGCGGAGGCGCCGGCTGCGCGCAAGACCCCTGGCACTGCACCTGACGGCGTTGTGGTGCGCGACCTGACGCCGAAGCAGATCTCGGAAAACAGCTACCGCCGCGCGCTGGCCGCGCTGCAAGAGGGCCGCGTCAGCGCTGCGCTGGCCGATCTGGACAAAGCGGTCGAAGTTGACCCGCGCAACGACGCCGCGCGCCAGACTTACGTCAGCCTGTTACTGGAAGCCCGCCGCACCGACGACGCCATCCGCCAGTTGCGCCTGGCATTGGGCATCGATCCGCGTCAGCCGGGGCTGGCGATGGTGCTGGCCCGACTGCAACTGGAGAAGGGCGGCCCGGCGCTGGAAACGCTACTGAAGTCGCTGCCCTACGCGGGCAACAACGCCGCCTATCTCGGCTTCCTGGCCGGTGTGCTGCAACGCGAACAACGTCATGCCGAAGCCGCCGAGCAATACCGCGCCGCGCTGGCGATGGCGCCGGACAACGCGGTGTGGTGGATGGGGCTGGGGATTTCGCTGCAAGCCGACCAGCATTTGCCGGAAGCGCGCGAGGCGTTCCAGCACGCCCGCGGCGGAAGCGGCCTGACGCCGGAACTGAAGTCCTTCATCGACCGCAAGCTGGACCAGTTGTCGCGGTAATCGCGTTAATCGCGTTTACCGCCAGCAGCATGGCTGGTTACGGCATCAGCTATGCTATCGCGGCGGTGCCGGAGCCGGTCGAATGGACGATGTTGCTGGCGGGCTGTCCTTGATAATGTCGGTTAAACGGCGCCCGAAGCGGGACTGATGGCAAGGCCTCACAGGCTGGCCTGCGCGCCCCAGATCTGCTTCATGCTGAAGCGCGTGGCGGCCTGGTCCTCGCTGAGGCCTGCGCTGATGCCGCCCAGGCCGGTGTTGCAGCAGCGCGGCTCGGCCGGCGTAATCATCGCGCCGCCGGCGTCACGCAGGTAGTGCACCTGCAAGCCGCTGCTACAGCCCTGGCGGCGGCTGACCACGCCGATCTCGCCGCCGTCCAGCCGCACCAGGCAGCCGGGCGGGTAATCGCCGAGCTCGCGCTGGAAGCAAGCGGCCAGTTGCGGATCGACCGGCGCCACGCGGTCCTCGATCAGATTGCGCAGCGCCAGTGCTGGGCAGGATCGATTTACGGTAGTTGCGGGCCGACACCTGCGCGCAATAGCGGTCGGCAAAACTCAGCAGCTTGGCGTTCAGCGTCACCTCGGGACTGGCGATGCCGGCCGGATAGCCGCTGCCCTCGTCGTTCTCGTGGTGCATCAGCACGCAGGATATCCAGTCGTCGTCCTCCACGCCCACGCAGCGCAGCATGTCCGCGCTTTCCTCCGGATGGCGATGGACAATGGCCATCTCTTCCTTGCTCAGCGGCGTGTTCTTGTTCTGAAAAGTTTCGTGATGGCGCAGCATGCCGACGTTCATGGTCAGCGCGGCGGCGGTCACGGTCAGCATGCTGGCGGCGTTCATCTGCATGCTGCGGGCAATCACCACCGTCACCACCGCCGTCTCAATACAGTGCCGCACCGCATAAGTGCCGTTGATCTGGCTGAGGAAAATGCAGGCCAGCGCCACGTCCGGGTTGATCTCGACCGCGCGGATCACGTCGGCGGCGATGTCGCGCACCTCGGCCTCGGCGTTGTGCTCGTTGCGCAGGTTGTGCAACAGGCGTTCCAGCCGGCGGTTGCACAGGTTTAGCTGGTGCAGCGCCGACGGCGCGGCTGCCGCAAACACCGGCGGCGGCAGTTGGTAGGTCTCGGCCATGCTCTGTCCCGATCTTAAACTTTGGCCAGGCGCTCCAGGGCGAGCGCCAGGGTGTCGTCCTTTTTGGCAAAGCAGAAGCGCACGATGCCCGACTCCTTGCCCTGCTGATAAAACGCCGATACCGGAATGACCGCCACCTTGATCTCGGTGGTCAGCCACTCGGCGAACCCGGCTTCCGTCTGAGTAGAGATTTTATCGTAGCGGACGCATTGGAAGTAGGTACCGTCGGCTGGCAACAACTCAAATCGCGTTTTTTTCAGGCCGTCGCGGAACAGGTCGCGCTTGCGCTGGTAAAACGTTGGCAGTTCGAGATACGGTGCCGGATCGGCCATATGGCTGGCGATGCCATGTTGCATCGGCGTGTTGACGCTGAATACATTGTACTGGTGCACCTTGCGGAATTCGGCGGTCAGCGCGGCCGGCGCCGCCACGTAGCCGATCTTCCAGCCAGTGACGTGGTAGGTCTTGCCGAAGCTCGATACCACGAAGGCGCGCTCGGCCAGCTCCGGATAGCGGCTGACCGACTCGTGCCGCTGGCCGTCGTAGACCATGTGTTCGTAGACTTCATCGGAAAGGATCAGCACGTCGGTGCCGCGCACGATGTCGCTCAGTGCCTGCATATCGGCGGCGCGCAGCACGGTGCTGGTGGGGTTGTGCGGCGTGTTGATGATAATCAGCCGCGTCTTGCTGTTGACGGCGGCCGCCACCTTGGCCCACGGCACGGCGTAACCGGCGGCGGTCACTTCCATTTCGACCGCCACCGGCACGCCGCCGGCCAGCGTAATGGCCGGCACGTAGCTGTCATACACCGGCTCGATGACGATGACCTCGTCGCCCGGATGGACGCAGCACAGGATCGCCGTGGTCAGCCCTTGGGTGGCGCCGGCGGTCACGGTGATCTCGCTATCGACGTTGTAGGCGTGGCCGTACAGCGCGCCGATCTTGGCGGCGATGGCCTGGCGCAGCACCGGCGCGCCGTGCATCATCGGGTACTGGTTGAAATCGGCCAGCATGGCCTGGTGGACGGCGTCGATCAGGCCGCGCTCGCAGCCGAAGTCCGGAAAGCCCTGGCCCAGATTGACAGCGCCGGCCTGCGCGGCCAGCTGGGACATGCGGGTGAAAACGGTGGTACCGACCGCCGGCAGGCGCGTCGTCAATGGTGGCGTCATCGGAGGGTGCGTGGTGGTGGACAGATGACCTATTCTAGCGCAATCCACTTTTCCGGCAACATCACCTTGAACATGCCTTCGCGGGCCAGGCGGCGGGCCAGTTTCAGCAGCGCCTTGTCCTTGGTGATCAACACCTCGGCCTGGGCGTCGCGGGCGATTTCGAGGAATTTCTGGTCGGCCTTGTCGCTGCACACCGGCAGCTTGATGCCGGACTCGGGCGGCGCGACCACCTTGATCAGCTGGTCGAAGCGGGCGGCGGCCAGCGGGCGGCTGTCGTCGTCGAGCGGCAGGTGCTTGTAATGCAGCACGATGCGGTACTCGTCGCGGCAGTCCGAGCGCGTCACCGCCTCGATCGCGCCGCTCTCGATGGCGGCCACCAGCCTGGCCCAGCGCGGGTCGTTAAACACGAACAGGTCGAGGCAAACGTTGGTGTCGATAACGACTTTCTTTGGAACAGGTATCATGTAGGCTAGTTACGTAAAAATGTATTTTGGAATCTTATGCTGATAGTGCTTTCCCCGGCAAAAAGTCTCGACCTGGAGACGCCGCCCACCACCAAGCTGCACACCGAACCGTCGTTTCTCGATCACTCCGAACAACTGATCCAGCGCATGCGCGAATTCTCGCCGGCCGAGCTGGGCCAGCTGATGGACTTGTCCGACAATCTCTCCGCGCTCAATGTCGCGCGCTACGCCAGCTGGACCAGGGACACCAGCGAGGCGCGCCAGGCGGTCATGACCTTCAACGGCGACGTCTATGACGGCCTTGACGCGCGCACGCTCAAGCCCAAGCAGCTGGACTACGCGCAGGCGCGCATCCGCATCCTGTCCGGCCTGTACGGCCTGTTGCGGCCGCTGGACCTGATCCATCCGCACCGGCTGGAAATGGGCACCCGCCTCAGTACGCAGCGCGGCAAGAACCTGTACGACTTCTGGGGCGACACCATCGCCAACGCGCTGAACGAGGCGGCGGCCGGGCAGGGCGCCGGCACGCTGGTCAACCTGGCGTCGGAAGAATACTTCAAATCGGTCAAGCCCAAGGCGCTCGGCCTGCCGGTGATCACGCCGCTGTTCGAGGACTGGAAGAACGGCAAATACAAAATCATCTCGTTCTACGCCAAGCGCGCGCGCGGCCTGATGGCGCGCTACGCCGCGGTCCACGGCATCACCGACCCGCAGCAGCTGAAAAACTTCGACGTCGACGGCTACCACTACGTGCCGGACGCATCGAACGACAAAACCTGGCTCTTCCGCCGCAAAATCGCCGAATAAACTCCGGGGTCAGGTCTGACATTCGCACACGAACTCGTGTGCGAATGTCAGACCTGACCCCGGATTTGGCGTGTGGCTTCGCCTGCTGTTACATGGAGGCGTTGGAGCTCCAGAAGCGCCACCATTTGCGCTCCTGCTTCTTGCCTTCGTCCAGGAACTTGGAGTTGGGGTAGTTCAGCTTGAAGACGCGCTCGGTGTCGTTCTTCAGCTCGGTCATGCCCAGCTTGTCGTAGCTGCGGATCATGATGAACAGCGCCTCTTCGATCACCGGCGTGTCGCGGAAGTCGTTCATGATGCCCATCGCGCGGTTGGCAGCGGCCAGGTAGGCGCCACGGCGGTAGTAGTAGCGCGCCACGTGCACTTCATACGACGCCATCGCATTCAGCAGATAACGCATGCGGTCCAGCGAATCCGGCGTATACTTGCTGTTTGGGAACTTGGTCACCAGTTCCTTGAACGCGGCGTATGCCTCGCGCGTGGCTTTCGGGTCGCGCTCGGTGGCATCCTGCTCATAGACGAAGTTCAGGAAGCTGATCTGGTCGTTGAAGTTGATCAGGCCGCGCAGATAGTACATGTAGTCGACGTTGGCGTGATTCGGGTGCAGCTTGATGAAGCGCTCGACGGCCGCCAGCGCCTGTGCCTGGTCCTGCGATTTGTAGTAGGCATAGGCGATGTTCATCTGCGCCTGCTGGGCGTAGGTGCCGAACGGATAGCTCGATTCCAGGCGTTCATACAACTGAATTGCGCGCTCGTAGTGCTGGCCTTCCAGTTCTTCGTTCGCCTCCGAGTATAATTTCGCTGCGCTCCAACCTTTTGTTTCGTCGATCTTTTCAGAGAAAAGGCCGCAACCGGACAAACCAAGCAGAACTACTGTTGCTGCGACTACCGATAATTTTTTTTGCATATCTTTTGCAAGAAACTGTTTAACCAAAGTTTTACGAGGCTAATTATAGCCGATGGGATTACCGTGATATTAAACGCAAAGCCGAATTTGGCCGAATCTTCCTCCGAACATGATGCCGAAACCGACCTGACCGTCACCGACGGCGATTTTGGCGACGACGAGGACGGCCTGGCGCCGATCGAACTGCAGCTGGCGCCGGAACACTGCGGCCAGCGCCTCGATAAAGTCATTTCCGGCCTGGTGCCGCAATTTTCCCGTGGCCGCCTGCAGACCTGGATCACCGACGGCTTCGTCACGGTCGACGGCAAACCGGCCAAAAGCACCAAGGATACCGTCTACGGTGACGAGAAGGTCATCATTCTGCCCCAACCGGAGCCGGAAGACGAGGCTTTTAAGCCGGAACCGATCGAACTTAACATAGTTTTTGAGGACGACCACCTGATTGTGGTCAACAAGCCGGCCGGCCTGGTGGTCCACCCGGGCGCCGGCAACTGGTCCGGCACCCTGCTGAACGGCCTGCTGCACCATTGCCCGCAGCTGGCCGGCGTGCCGCGCGCCGGCATCGTCCACCGCCTCGACAAGGATACCAGCGGCCTGATGGTGGTGGGCAAGACGCTGGCCGCCCAGACCGATCTGGTGCGCCAGCTGGCCGCGCGCACCGTCAAGCGCGAGTATTTCGCAGTCGTGTGGGGCACGCCGCGCATTAGCGGTACTATTGACGCGGCGATGGGCCGCCACCCGCGCGACCGCGTCAAGATGGCGGTGTCGACCGGCATGGGCTCGAAGCCGGCCATCACCCATTATCAGCTGCTGGGCAGCGGCAAGCTGGGCGAGGGCCGTCCGGTCAGCCTGGTGCAGTGCCGCCTGGAAACGGGACGTACGCACCAGATCCGCGTGCACATGCAGTCGATCGGCTTCCCGCTGGTGGGCGACACGGTGTACGGCAAGCAGCACCTGGCCGATTACTTCCCACGCCAGGCGCTGCAGGCGCGCCGCCTGGGGCTGGTGCACCCGGCCACAGGCGAGCAGCGCGAATGGACGGTGCCGCTGGCCCATGATTTTGCCGAACTGCTGACGCGGGCCGGCATCGAGGAACCGGAACAGATTTGATGTCTACCCAATGGTTGTATCCGCACTGGCCGGGTTTGCCAGACAATGTCGGCGTGCTGTCGACCACGCGGCGCGGCGGCGTCAGCCCGGCGCCGTATGACGATGGCATGGGTCAAGGCGGCCTCAACCTGGGCACCCATGTCGGCGACCAGCCGCTTAATGTGGCCGCCAACCGCGCCATTTTGCGCGCCGTGCTGCCGGATGATCCGGTCTGGCTGGCGCAGGTGCACGGCACGGCGGTGGCCAACGTGGCCGGGGTCGGCCCGCAGCAGGTGCCGGAGGCGGACGCCAGCGTGTCGACGGTGGCCGGCAAGGTGTGCGTCATCATGACCGCCGATTGCCTGCCGGTGCTGTTTGCCGACCGGCAGGGCAAGGCCGTCGCTGCCGCCCACGCGGGCTGGCGCGGCCTGGCGTCCGGCGTGCTGGAAAATACGGTGGAGGCGATGCGCGCGGCCGGCGCCGGCGAGCTGACCGCGTGGATGGGACCGGCCATCGGCCAGTACCAGTTCGAGGTCGGGCCCGATGTCAGGCAGGCCTTCCTGAATGGTGCGCTCGACGCCTCCGGCATTCGCCATGTCGAGGCCGCCTTCAGCACGGTCGACGGCAAGCCGGGCAAGTATCTGGCCGATATCTACGGCCTGGCGCGTTACCTGCTGCACCGGGCCGGCGTGCAGCAGGTGCATGGCGGCGAATTCTGCACCGTGTCCAATTCCGGCCGTTTCTATTCCTACCGCCGCGATGGCGTCACCGGCCGGCAGGCCACTTTGATCTGGATCAAATGAACTTATTGCGGGCTGGCCGGGTCTTTTTGCATGGCGGCCCGCGCTTCCTGCTCGGCGGCGCGGCGCCGGGCCTTGCGCTTCCCGGTCCCGGCGATGTACATCACGGTCCCCAGCGGCAGCACACAATAGAACAAAAACGTTACAATTCCCGCAACCACGGAAGTTTCGGTCAGCGCCATCAGGCCGACGACGTAAATCCAAGCAATAGCAACAATCAGCATCGTGTTTAACTCACTACTTTTAGGGAACCACACATGAATTTGCCCGATCCGCACGCTTTCAACGCCTGGATGCAGTCCAATCCGATGGCCGCCATGATGCAGGATGTCGGCGCCCGCATCAAGCCGGAGGCGATGGAGCAGCTGAAGAATGACTACCTGCGGGATTTCGGCGCCTTGTGGCAGGATTTTATCTCCGGCAAAACGCCGCCGGTCAGCGACCGCCGCTTCAGCTCGTCGGCGTGGCAGGGCAATCCGATGTCGGCCTTCAACGCCGCCGCGTATCTGCTCAACGCCAGATTCCTGATGGCCATGGTGGACACCGTGGAAGCGACGCCGCAGCAAAAACAGAAAATCCGCTTCGGCGTGCAGCAGTTGGTGGATGCGATGTCGCCGGCCAACTTCCTGGCCACCAACCCGGAAGCGCAGCAGAAGCTGATCGAAACCAAGGGCGAGAGCCTGACCCGCGGCCTGGCCAATATGCTGGGCGACATGAACAAGGGCCATATTTCGCTGTCGGACGAGTCGGCGTTCGAGGTCGGCCGCAACCTGGCGATCACCGAAGGCACGGTGGTGTACGAAACCCCGCTGTTCCAGCTGATCCAGTACACGCCGAAAACCGCCGCCGTCAGCCAGACGCCGCTGCTGATGGTGCCGCCGTGCATCAATAAGTTCTACATCCTCGACCTGCAGCCGGACAACTCGCTGGTGCGCTACGCGGTGGAGCAGGGCAACACCGTGTTCCTGATCTCGTGGAGCAATCCCGATAAATCGCTGGCGCGCACCACCTGGGACGATTACGTCGAGCAAGGCGTGATCGAGGCGATCCGCGTGGTGCAGGACATCAGCGGCGAAGCCAAGCTCAACATGTTCGGCTTCTGCGTCGGCGGCACCATTGTGGCGACCGCGCTGGCGGTGCTGGCCGCGCGCGGCGAACAGGCCGCCAACAGCCTGACCCTGCTGACCACCTTCCTCGACTTCAACGACACCGGCGTGCTGGACGTGTTTGTCGACGAAACCCAGGTGGCGATCCGCGAGCAGCAGCTCAAGGACGGCGGCCTGATGCCGGGCCGCGACTTGGCCAGCACCTTCTCCAGCCTGCGCCCGAACGACCTGGTGTGGAATTATGTGCAGTCCAACTACCTGAAGGGCAACGACCCGGCCGCCTTCGACCTGCTGTACTGGAATTCGGACAGCACCAATTTGCCGGGGCCGATGTTCTGCTGGTATCTGCGCAATACCTATCTGGAGAACAGGCTCAAGACCGGCGAGCTGGTGGTGGCCGGCGAAACCGTGGACCTGACCAGCATCGAGGCCCCGGCCTTCGTCTATGGCTCGCGCGAGGACCACATCGTGCCATGGCCGTCGGCGTTTGATTCGCTGGCCATCCTCAGCGGGCCGACCCGCTTCGTGCTGGGTGCCTCCGGCCACATCGCCGGCGTGATCAACTCGCCGGCCAAGAACAAGCGCAGCTACTGGACCAACGACAGCGGCCAGTGCCGCCAGCGCCGACGCCTGGTTCCAGGGCGCGGCCGAAACGGCGGGCAGCTGGTGGCCGGAATGGGCAAAGTTCCTTGAACAGCACGGCGGCAAGAAAATCAAGCCGAAGGCCAAGCCGGGCAACGCCAAGTACCAGGCCATCGAGCCGGCGCCGGGCCGCTACGTCAAAGTAAAGGCCGATTAAGTTAGTTGCGTTGCAATAAAAGCTGAATACTTATATCAGATTGTGCAAGTTATTTGGTTTCACCTCTATAATAAGTAAAGTAGGCACGCGGGAAAGGGGACCACCAGTCCGCTTTCTTTCCGATTTTTAAGAGACATGCGCTGCGGCGCAATAAACGGACTTGTGATGAGTAGTGCGAAAAAAATGCTGACCGCCTGATCAAAAAATATCCGAATCGTCGACTGTACGACACGCAGACCAGTTCCTACATCACGTTGACCGACGTGAAACAGCTGGTGCTGGACAACGAGGAGTTCACCGTTGTCGATGCCAAGACCAACGAAGACCTGAGCCGCAGCATCCTGCTGCAAATCATCCTGGAAGAGGAAGCCAGCGGCGCGCCGATGTTCTCCAGCGATGTGCTGGCGCAGATCATCCGCTTCTACGGCCACGCGATGCAGGGCATGATGGGTTCCTACCTGGAAAAGAACGTCCAGGCGTTCACCGATATCCAGCGCAAGTTCACCAGCAGCGCGGTCGGCGGCCAGCCGTTCAGCCCGGAAATGTGGACCCAGTTCATGAACGTGCAGGGCCCGATGATGCAGGGCATGATGAACAACTACATCGACCAGAGCAAGAGCCTGTTCGTGCAGATGCAGGAGCAGATGCAGAACCAGAGCAAGAATTTGTTCGGCAGCTTCCCGTTCGCACCGGTGCCGCCGACCGACAAAAAGTAATTTCGCTACGTCTTCTCGCAGCGCCAGACGGCACAGCACACGCAAGTGGCTGTGCCGTTTTTGTAACTTGATTACAATTCGATTGACACCCGAAATTCTTCGGTAGTACGATTGACAACGTTGCGTGGAACCGCTTCCACTTACCGTTGCGGAAACTGCTTATACCATAAATAAGCGATACGAATAGAATGGGCGCTCGACGCCCACAGGGAGACACACTGTTATGCATCAGGCCACAAAACTGGGCTGCGCCATCGCGCTGGCCTTGTCCGTTGGCGCCGCCGCGCACGCGCAGGCGCCGTTGAAAGCCACCGTCACGCACTGGTGGACCTCGGGCGGGGAGTCGGCCGCCGTCAAGCAGTTTGCCGATGCATACAACCAGGCCGGCGGCCAGTGGGTCGACCAGGCAATCGCCGGCGCCGACCAGGCGCGCGCCACCACCATCAACCGCATCGTCGGCGGCAACGCGCCGGTGGCGGCGCAGTTCAACACCTCGCAGCAGTTCCGCGACTTCGTCGAGCAGGGCTTGCTGAACAATGTCGACGACGTGGCCATCGCCGGCAAGTGGGACCAGATCATGCCGCCGTCGATTCTGCAAGCGATCAAGATCAACGGCCATTTCTACGCCGCGCCGGTGGACATCCACATGCCCGCGTGGTTCTTCTATTCCAAGGCGGCGTATAAGAAGGCCGGCATCACGGCGGAGCCGCAGACCTGGGAGGAGTTCCTGGCGCAGCTGGCCAAACTGAAAGCGGCCGGCGTGGTGCCGCTGGCTTTCGGCGGCCAGGTGTGGCAGGAGAAGATTACCTTCGACGCCATCTTCGCCATGGTCGGCGGCGCCGATTTGTACCTGAAGGTGTACCGCGACCGCGACCAGAAGGCCGTGATGTCGCCGGCCTTCAGGCAGGTGCTGGTCGAATTCAAAAAGCTGAAAGGCTTTGTCGATGCCGGCGCGCCGGGCCGCAACTGGAACGACGCCACCGCCATGGTGGTGCAGGGCAAGGCCGGCGTGCAGATCATGGGCGACTGGGCCAAGGGCGAGTTCTCCGCCGCCAGGCAGGTGGCCGGCAAGGACTATGGCTGCTTCGCCGGCTTCGGCCCGAAGGCGCCTTACATTGTGGCCGGCGATGCCTTCGTGTTCCCGAAAACCAGCGAGGCCAACGCCGTCAAGGCGCAAAAGCTGCTGGCCCGGGTGGTGACGGCGCCGGCCACGCAGGTGGCCTTCGCCGCGCGCAAGGGCGCGATTCCGATCCGCGGCGATGTCGACGAGTCGCAGCTCGATATCTGCGCGCGCCAGGGCCTGGCCATCATGAAGGACAAGTCGCGCCAGCTGCCCAACACCGAGATGCTGGCCTCGCCCGACACCACCGGCGCGCTGCAGGATGTGCTGACCAGCTACTGGAACAAGAACCAGTCCGCCGATGATGCGCAAAAGGCGTTCGCCCGCGCCATCAAGGGCGAGTAAGCGATGGGGAAAAAACGTCAGCGCATTTCCCTTGCCGCCTACATCGCCATGCTGCCGATGGCGCTGACCGTGCTGCTGGCCTACCTGGGCACCATGCTGTGGACCGCGCGCGTTTCGGTCAGCAGCTCGCGCACCTTCCCGGCTAGCGACTTTGTCGGCGCGTCGCAGTACGTCCGCCTGTTTAACAATGAGCGCTGGCTGCTGTCGCTGCAAAACGTGGCGATGTACGGCGTGCTGTTTATCGCCCTGTGCCTGGCGATCGGCTTCCTGCTGGCGGTGTTCATTGACCAGAAAGTGATGGCCGAGGGCGCGCTGCGCACCATCTTCCTGTATCCGTATGCGATGTCCTTTGTCGCCACCGGCCTGGTATGGCAATGGATGCTGAACCCGGAACTGGGCATTCAGGAAGTGCTGCGCAAGCTGGGATGGAGCGAGGCGCGATTCGACTGGATCGTCGATCAGGACATGGCCATCTACACCATCGTGATCGCCACCGTGTGGCAGGCCTCCGGCCTGGTGATGGCGCTGGTGCTGTCCGGCCTGCGCGGCGTGGATGAGGAAATCTGGAAGGCCGCCCGCATCGATGGCATTCCGCGCTGGCGCGTCTACATCAGCATTGTGCTGCCGATGCTGAAGCCATCGCTATCGACGGCGTTCGTGCTGCTGTTCGTGATGGTGGTGAAGGTGTTCGATGCGGTGGTGGCGATGACCCAGGGCGGCCCCGGCACGGCCAGCGAAGTGCCGGCCAAGTTCATCATGGACTATCTGTTTGGCCGCGCCAATATCGGGCTCGCTTCGGCCGCCTCCATCGTGCTGCTGCTGACGGTGCTGGCCATCGTCGCACCGCTGTACTTTGTGCGCAGCCGCCGTGCCGCGTTGGGGGCATGATGGGGCAGCGCAGACTTTCGTGGACGCCAGCGCGCATCGGCGTGTATGGCTTTCTCATCGTGGCGGCGCTGTTCTTCCTGCTGCCGCTGTATGTGATGCTGGTGACGTCGGTGAAGCCGATGGAGGAAATCCGTCTCGGCACGCTGTTCGCGTTACCGCACAAGATGACGCTGGAGCCGTGGGCTCAGGCCTGGTCGTCGGCCTGCACTGGCTTGGAGTGCAACGGCATTCGCGGCGGCTTCTGGAATTCGGTGGCCATTGTTGTGCCGAGCACCGTGCTGTCGATCGCCATCGGCGCGGTCAACGGCTATGCGCTGTCGTTCTGGCGTCCGCGCGGCGCCGGCGTGTTGTTCGCGGTACTGATGATGGGCGCCTTCATCCCCGTGCAGGTGATGATTTATCCGCTGGTGCGCGTGCTGGCGTCAGTGAATTTATTCAGCTCCCTGCCGGGCATTATCATCGTCCACACCATTTTCGGCATGCCGGTGATGACGCTATTGTTCCGCAACTACTATGCGGCGCTGCCGATGGAGCTGTTCAAGGCGGCGCGCATCGACGGCGGCGGTTTCTGGCGCATCTTCCTGCAGTTGATGCTGCCGATGTCGACGCCGGTGATCGTGGTCGCCGCCATCATGCAGGTGACGGGCATCTGGAACGACTTCCTGCTTGGGCTGGTGTTCGCGGGTTCCGAGCATTTGCCGATGACGGTCCAGCTGAATAACATCATCAACACCACCACCGGCGAGCGGCTGTATAACGTCAACATGGCGGCGACGATACTGACATCGATTGTGCCGCTGGCGCTCTACTTTATTTCCGGCCGCTGGTTCGTGCGCGGCATCGCCTCCGGCGCTGTGAAGGGTTAACCATGTCTAACGTAGCAATTCGTAATTTGCAGATCCAGTTGGGCGGCAACACCGTAATTGAATCGCTGAACCTTGATGTAAAAGCAGGGGAGTTTGTGGTGCTGCTCGGCCCCTCGGGCTGCGGCAAGTCGACGCTGCTGCACAGTATCGCCGGGTTGATCGACACCAGCGGCGGCCAGATCGAAATCGGCGGCAAGGACATGACCTGGGCCGATCCCAAGGACCGCGGCATCGCGCTGGTGTTCCAGTCTTATGCGCTGTACCCGACCATGAATGTGGAAGCGAATATGTCGTTCGGCTTGCGCATCAGCGGCACGCCGAAAGCGGAAATCGCCCGCCGCGTGGCGCGCGCTTCGGAGATGCTGCAACTCGGACCGCTGTTGAAGCGCAAGCCGGCCAACCTGTCGGGTGGCCAGCGTCAGCGCGTGGCGATCGGCCGCGCCATCGTGCGCGAGGCGGACGTGATGCTGTTTGACGAGCCGCTGTCCAATCTGGACGCCAAGCTGCGCACCGAGTTGCGGCGCGAGCTGAAACAGCTGCACAAGCAATTGGGCGCCACCATGATCTATGTCACCCACGACCAGGTGGAGGCGATGACGCTGGCGCAGCGCATGGCGGTGATGAAGGGCGGCGTGGTGCAGCAGTTCGATACGCCCGACGTGATCTACAACACGCCCGCCAACCTGTTCGTGGCCACCTTCCTTGGCTCGCCGGGCATGAATCTGTTCAAGGGGAGGTGGAGCAGCGCGACGGCCGCACCATCTTCAGTAATCCGCATCTGTCGGTGGACGTCAGCGGCTACGCGTTTCGGCAGCCGCTGGCCGGCAGGCGCGCCTGCGTGCTGGGTGTGCGGCCGGAGGATGTAGATATCGGCGCGGCCGAAGGCGCGCGGGCATCGGTGTCGCTGGTGGAGGCCATGGGCGCGCATCGCATCGTCTGGCTGGATTTTCATGGCACGCCGGTGGCAGGCGTCGTGCAGGACCAGCGGCATATCGGCCCGGAAGCTACTTTCGCCATTCGCGCCGGCCGCGTGTCCCTGTTCGACGCGGCAAGCGAGCAGCGTCTTTAACCGCTAGCGATGACGCAGTTGCTCCGTTGTACCTTGCCCGTCGCGATGCTCATTGCGCGCCACGCGGCGCGGCGGTTTCGAAAGCGATGGGTGCAGGTGGCAGATAAAGCGTGAACAGCGCGCCGCCACCGCGTTGATTGGCCACTTCTATCCGGCCCCCATGCGCCTGCATGATGGCCTGCGATAGCGCCAGCCCCAGGCCAAAGCCTTCAACCTCGCCGGCGCGCATGCGCGCACCGCGGAAGAAGCGATCAAATACGTAGGGTAGTTCCGCCTTGTCCAGCCCCGGCCCCTGATCTGCGATGCTGAGAACAGCCTGGCCATTCTCTGTATTTACCCTTAGCGTGACCCGGCTGTTTTGCGGCGAAAACTTGATGGCGTTGTCCAGCAGGTTGCGCAGCACCAGTCCGACCGGGCCGGGATCAACCATCGCCGGCTGTGTCATCTCATCGGCCACCATCACATCGATATCGCGTTCGCTGGCCTGCGCATGCAGACGCATGACAATCTCGGACACCAGTTCCGGCAGCGGCGCCAGTTCGGCCGGCGCGCGTTCGTGACCGGCATCCAGGCGGGCCAGCATCAGCAGCTCTTCGACCAGCATGGTCAGGCGCTCGACTTCCTCAAGGCATGAGCGCAGGGCCACCACATAGTCGCCGCTGTCACGCGGGCGGCGCAGCGTGATTTCTATTTCCGCCCGCAGGCGGGACAAGGGCGAGCGCAGTTCGTGCGAGGCATCGGCGGTAAAGCGGCGCTGCGCTTCCACGCCGTTTTCTATGCGCGCCAGCATGGCGTTGAGCGTATCGACCAGATGGCCGATCTCGTCGCCGCCGCCGGGATGGGGCAGGCGCTGATGCAGATTGCTTTCCTCGATTTCGCGCGCACGATCCACGATATTGTCGATGGCGCCAAACAGCTTGCTGGACAGGCGCGCCCCCGCCCAGCCAACTGCCGCAAGCAGCGCCACCGCCATGGCGGCAAACAGAATGGCGGCGGACTGCAAAATATTATCAGCGTCGTCGAGCGAGCCGGCCACCTGCACCGCGTAATGCTGCCCGCGTACCTGAGTGGGCACGGACACCATGCGCAGCGGCTCCTCGCGCGTGTCGGGCAGCGTCTCGAACACGGTGGCGCCGGCGGCCAGCTGCGACATTTGCTGTGCGTGCACGGGCAGCTTGTCGGCGCCGAGGTTGGCGCTGCGCGCGAGGATGCGGCCCTGGCCATCGATAATCTGCACCAGCCGGTCAATGCGGGCCAGCGACGGCGGCGCATTGCCAGCGGGGGCTTCATGGACGTGCACCTTGGCGCCATTGTTGTCGTTCAGGGTTGCCACCTCGGTTTCCGCCAGCGCGAGCAGGGCGGCATCGAGCTGGCGGTTGACCGACTGCGATAGCACCCACCATCCGGCGGCGGCGGTGGCGCCGATGGCGGTCAGAATGACCAGCAAGTGCATCAGCACCAGTCGGCGACGCAGGCTAAGCATCGTCGCTCTCCGGCAGCATCAGGCAGAAACCGCGTCCACGCACGGTGGTAATCAGGGCGGGGAGGCCGTGCACATCCACCTTGCGCCGCAAATTCTTGATATGCACGTCCATCAGGTTGTCGATGGCGATCAGGTCGGCTTGCCACACATGCTCGGCGAGTTGCTGGCGGCTGACTACCTTGCCGGTATGGCGCATGAAGAATTCGAGAATCGCGTATTCCTTGGGTGTGAGGTCCAGCAGCACCCCGGCGCGGACGACGTTGCGGGTGGGCGGATCGAGCGTCAGGTCGCCCACTTGCAGCACTGCGGGCTGCGCGCGTTCCGCCCGCCGCAGCAGGGCGCGGACCCGCGCAAGCAGTTCATCAAACACAAAGGGCTTGGTCAGGTAGTCATCCGCGCCGGTGTTCAAGCCGGTGATGCGATCGGCAACGGCGTCGCGTGCGGTGAGCATCAGCACCGGCAATCGGTGACCGGCCTGTCGCCATTCGGCGCAGAGGGTGACGCCATCCTTCCCCGGCATCATCCAGTCCAGGATCGCCATGTCGAATTGCGCGATGGGCAGTCGCGCGGCTTCTTCGGCCGAATGGGCGACCGTGATCCGGAAGCCTTCTTCTTCCAGTCCGCGCGCCAGCAAGCGTGCTGCTTTGTGATCGTCTTCTACCAGGAGGATGTGCATGAAGCCAGTATAACAGCCGGCGAAGGCTGCTTTTCTGAAGAAGAATTCAGAATGCGGCGCTGCGAAATTCTTTACCATGCCGCCACTCTTATATTGTCCGCTCAGAGGACCGCCATGAAAAAACAGATACTGCATAACTACTATCTGCCTTGCCTGTTGGGCATCGCCGCATTTGGCCTGATCGGCTGGAACATCGCCAGCCTGCACGCAAAGAAAGCGCCGCTGGAGCAGCCGGTGGTGTCACTGGTGCGCGAGGGCGATGTGTTGCGCATACCGGAAAAGTCGCCTTTGCGGCAATCACTGGTGATGGCGACGTTAAGCGAGCAGGCCGTGCAAGCGCGATTCATGCTGCCGGCGGTCGTGGAAGCCGATCCTGCGCGCCTGGCCAAGGTGCTGCCGCCGATGGCGGGCCGCATCGTGCGGCTCAACAAGCGCCTGGGTGATGAGGTGAAGGCGGGCGAAGTGCTGTTTGTGATCGATGCGCCGGATTTTGCGCAGGCCGGCGCAGATGCGGGCAAGGCCCAAGCGGCGCTGACGCTGGCGCGTCGCAACCTCGAACGCCAGCGCGAATTGACGCGTTCCGAAATTGCCGCCGGCCGTGACCTGGAGCAGGCGCAAAGCGACTACGAGCAGGCCGCCAGCGAAGCCGCACGCGCCGGAATGCGCTTGCGCCAGCTCGGCGCCGGCGGCACCAACGGCGCTGGCAGCGCGGCCATCGCGGGCGACTGGGCGGCCCAAGGCGGCCGCCTCGCAGTCCGCGCGCCGCTCTCCGGCCGCGTGGTGGCGTTGGCAGCGGCAGAAGGGGCCTACTGGAACGACGCCACCGCGCCGCTGATGACGGTGGCCGACTTGTCGAAGGTCTTCATCAGCGCCAGCGCGCAGGAAAAAGACCTGGCGCAGCTGTACGTCGGCCAGCAAGCCGAGGTGCGCATCGACGCCTACGCCGAGCCGGTGCAGGGAAAAGTCGGCCATATCGGCGAGATGCTGGACGCCGATACGCGCACGGTCAAGGTCCGCCTGGCGTTCGATAACCGCGATGGCCGGCTCAAGCCCGGCATGTTCGCGCAGGCCACATTGCATGGGCGTGCGCACCAGGGCATCGTGGTGCCAATGACGGCCGTGATTCAGACCGGCTTTACCAGCCGCGCCTTTGTCGAGGTCAAGCCGGGGCAGTTCGCCGCACGCGACCTCACGCTGGGCGCGCAGATCGGCGAGCAGGTGGAAGTGCTGTCCGGCCTGAAGGCGGACGAGCGGGTCGTCGTCAAGGGCGGAGTGCTGCTCAATGATTGAACGTCTCGTCACGCTGTGCTTCGGCCGTCGCGGCATTGTGGCGCTGGTCTTCCTGCTGGTGGCGCTGTATGGCGCCTACTGCTGGAGCCAGCTGCCGCTGGAGGCCTATCCGGATATCGCCGACACCACCTCGCAAGTGGTCACGCAGGTCAACGGCCTCGCCGCCGAGGAAGTGGAACAGCAGATCACCATTCCGCTTGAACGCGAAATCATGGGCACGCCCGGCATGCACGTCATGCGCTCGAAGTCCACCTTCGGCCTGTCGTTGATTACCGTGGTGTTCCGCGATGGCGCCGAGGACTACTGGTCGCGCCAGCGTTTGCAGGAACGTATCTCCGGCATCAGCCTGCCGTATGGCGCCCAGCCGGCACTGGATCCATTGACTTCGCCGATCGGCGAAATTTACCGCTACACGCTGGAGTCGAAGACGCGCAGCCTGCGCGAGCTGTCGGAGCTGCAGCGCTGGAAGGTGATCCCGCGCCTCAAGCAGGCGGCGGGCGTGGTCGATGTCAGCAACTTCGGCGGCCTGACCACGCAGTTTTTACTGGAGTTCGATCCGGTCCGGCTATCCAAGTACAAGCTGTCGCTGGCGCAGATCACCCAGGCCATCGCCGCCAACAACGCCAACGCTGGCGGCAGCGTGCTGACGCGCGGCGAGCAAGGGCTGGTGGTGCGCGGCGTGGGGCTGATTCATAGCCTGGACGACCTGGCTAACGTGGTTGTCGCGCAAAAGGATGGTGTGCCGGTGCTGGTCAGGGATCTGGGCAATGTCACGCTGGGGCACCAGGAGCGTCACGGAGTGCTGGGCAAGGATCACGTTTCGGATACGGTGTCCGGCATTGTGCTGCTGCTGAAGAACGAGAATCCGTCCAGCGTCATCGCTGGCGTGCATGAGGCAGTGCGGGACCTGAACGAACACCTGCTGCCCAAGGATGTCAAAGTAGTTCCCTATATGGACCGCAGCACGCTGGTGGACGCCACCGTGCACACGGTCGGCAAGACGCTGGTGGAAGGCGTGGTGCTGGTGACGCTGGTGTTGGTGCTGTTCCTGGGCAGCGCGCGCGGCGCTGATTGCCGCGGCGGCGATTCCGGTGTCGCTGATGGCCGCCTTCATCCTGATGCACCACTTTAAAATTCCGGCCAACCTGCTGTCGCTGGGCGCCATCGACTTCGGCATCATTGTCGATGGAGCGATCTTTGTGCTGGAAGCCATACTGCGCAAGCGTGAAGAACAACCGGAAGGCCTGATGTCTGACCAGGCTGCGATGCAGGCGACCTTGCAGGTAATGCGGCCGACAATCTTCGGCATGCTGGTCATCATGGTTGCCTACCTGCCGCTGTTCGCGTTCCAGCGCATCGAGTACAAGCTGTTTTCACCGATGGCCTTCGCCGTGGGCTTCGCCTTGCTCGGCGCGTTGCTGATGACGATGATGCTGATCCCCGGCATGGCCTACTGGGCGTTCCGCAAGCCGCGCAAAATATTCCACAATCCGCTGCTGGAATGGCTGATGCCGCGCTACGAGGCGATCCTGCAACGGCTGGTAGGCAAGTCGCGGCTGGTGCTGGCTATTGCCGGCGCCACGCTGGCAGGGGTGATCCTGATCGGTGGCGCCATCGGCCGCGATTTCCTGCCGGCGCTGGACGAAGGCTCGATCTGGCTACAGGTAACGCTGCCGCCGGGGATTTCGCTGGCCAAGGCCACGCAGATGGCGGACGCCTTGAGGGAAGCCACGCTGCAAGAGCCGCAGGTGGCGCACGTGGTCACGCAGCTGGGCCGCAACGATGAAGGCACCGATCCGTTCACGCCATCGCATATCGAATGCGCGGTTACGCTGCATCCGTACAGCGAATGGCCGTCCGGCATGAGCAAGCAGGATCTGATCGAAAAGCTTGCGGCGCGCTACCGCGAACTGCCGCGTACCGATGTCGGCTTCTCACAGCCGATGATCGATGGCGTGTTGGATAAGCTGGCCGGTGCACACAGCGACCTCGTAGTCAAAGTGTATGGAGAAGACTTTCATGAAACGCGCAAGCTGGCGCGCGCCGTTGAGCAGTTGCTGCGCGGCGTGCCCGGCGCGCAGGACGTGATTATCGATCAGGAGCCGCCGCTGCCGCAGGTCCGCATCGACGTGGACCGCGCTGCCGCCGCGCGCCTGGGCGTCAACGTGGCGGACGTGATGGCGCTGATCCAGACCGGCATCGGCGGCAGCCCGGTGACGCAGGTATTTGTCGATGATCGAAGCTACGACGTGGCGGCGCGTTTCAGCGCCAATACCCGCGATAACCCGCAAGCCATCGGTGACCTGGTGCTGACCGCAGCCAATGGCGCGCAGGTGGCGCTGGCGCGGGTCGCGCACATACGGCTGGCGGAAGGGGAAACCACCATCACGCGCGAGATGAGCCGTCGCCACCTGACCGTGCGCACCAATCTGCGAGGCCGCGACCTATCGTCCTTCCTGGCCGAGGCGCAATCGCGCATCGAGCGCGAAGTGCCGTATGACCACGCGCGATATCAGATCACCTGGGGCGGCCAGTTCGAGAACCAGCAGCGCGCGCAGGCGCGTCTGGCCGTGATTATCCCAGCGGTGCTGGTGCTGATGCTTGTGATGCTGTTCTCCGAATTCGGCAATTTGCGTCAGCCGGGATTGATACTGCTGACGGTGCCGCTATCCCTGCTTGGCGGACTGATAGCCCTGCAACTGCGCGGCATGACACTGAACGTGTCATCCGCCGTCGGTTTCATCGCCCTGTTCGGCGTCTCGGTGCTGAACGCAGTGGTCATGCTGGCAAACCTGAACCGCTGGCGCGCGCTGCTGCCGGAAGATTTGCGCACTGCCGTCATAAATGGTGCGCGCGAGCGCGTGCGGCCGGTGCTGACCACCGCCACCGTCGCTGCGCTGGGCCTGGTGCCGGCGGCGCTGGCGCATGGCCTGGGCAGCGACGTGCAGCGGCCATTGGCTACGGTGGTGGTTGGCGGCCTGCTTAGCTCCACGGTGCTGACGCTGGTGCTGCTGCCGGCGTTGTATTACCTGGTCGAGGAACGTGCGGCGCGCAGGCAGCGTGCGCAAGGAGAGCACCCATGAAGAAAACCATGTTCGCGGCTTGGGCCGCGCTGTTGGCCGGCTGCGCCGCAGGCCCGGACTTCTCGCGTCCGGAGATCGCGCTTCCGCAACGATACACGGCTGCGCCGCTCCCTGGAGACACCGCCGCCGGTCAGCGGCTGGAAGCGGGAATGGAGGTGCCGTCGAGGTGGTGGACCATGTTCGGTTCGGACGAATTGAATGCTTTGGTGGATGCGGCGCTGGCGGCCAATCCCGATTTGCAGGCGGCGGAAGCGGGCCTGCGCGCCGCGCTTGAGACGGCAGCGGCACAACGCGGCGCATTTTCGCCATCGCTTGATCTGCACCTGACGCCAACGCGGCAGCGGATTGCCGATCCGCTGTCCAGCCCGACCGCCTCCGGGGCCAGCCTGTACACGCTGCACACGGCGCAACTCAATATCGCCTATGTGCCCGATGTTTTCGGCGGCGCGCGGCATGCAGTGGAAGCGGCCGACGCGCAGGCTGACGTGGCCCGTTTCCAGCGCGACGCGGCGCGGCAGACATTGATATCGAATCTGGTGCTGGCCGCGATTACGCAAGCTTCGCTGCGCGCGCAGCTGGACGCGACGCGTGCGCTGGAACACAGTGCGCGGCGCCAGCTCGACGAGGTACGCAAGCAGCTGCAGGCTGGCCAAGTCGGCGCCGCCGACGTCGCGGCGCAGGAAGCGGCGCTGGCGCAGATCGAGGCAGGCGTGCCGGCGCTGGAAAAGCAGGCGGCGCAACAGCGCGACCTGCTGGCGGTGCTGGCCGGCCGCATGCCGGCGGAGAACGGCGCGCAGGGCCTGATGTTCGACACGCTGCGCTTGCCCGGACAACTGCCGCTTGGTGTACCTGCGCGGCTGCTGGAGCAGCGTCCGGACATCCGCGCGGCGGAAGCGCAACTGCGTGCGGCCAGCGCCCGGATCGGCGTCGCCACGGCCGCGCGCCTGCCGGATATCACATTGACCGCGTCGTCAGGCAGCTCCGCGCTGACTGCCGGCACACTGTTCAAGGCTGGCGGCGGCTTCTGGAGCATCGGTGCGGATCTGGTGCAGCCGCTTTTCCATGGCGGCGCCTTGCTGCACCAGCAGCGCGCCGCGCAGGCAAGCTACGAACAGGCGGCAGCGCAGTATCGCGCCGTGGTGCTGGCCGCGTTCCAGAATGTGGCGGATACCCTGCACGCCGTCGATGCCGATGCGCGCACCTTGCGCGCGGCTGCGGCGGCCGGGCAGGCGGCGCGCCGTAGCCGGGACATCGCGCAGAGGCAGTGGGAGCTGGGGGCGCTGAATCATCCCGCCGTGCTGGCGGCGCAACAGGCTTACCAGCAATCGGCGGTGGCGTTGTTGCAGGCGCGCGCCGCCTGTTATGCCGACACGGTAGCGCTGTTCCAGGCCTTGGGCGGCGGCTGGGACACCGAACCGCGACGCGTCACCGTCACCGGGAACTCGCGCGAAATGTCGTACCGCGAGCCATAACAGATATTGAGCAGCCAGCGCACGGCATTCTGCGTCAGCTGCTGCGTGGGAATGTGAACGGAGGTCAGGCCGGGCGACGAGAATTCGGCCGAGTAATCGTCGTCGTAGCCGACGATGGATACCTGCTCCGGCACAGGGATGCCGGCGCGGTGGAAGCAGGACATGGCGCCGACCGCCATCTCGTCATTGGCGCAAAACAGTCCGCTGAAACGCAGGCCTTCGTCAATCAGCTGCTGCGTGGCCGCGAAGCCGCCTTCGCGCGAGAAGTCCGATGAAATCAGGCGCACCTCATCGCGCGCGACGCCGTGCCGCGCCAGTTCGTCGAAAAAGCCGCGCAGCCGTTCCTCGTTGTCCCACGTGCCAACCGGACCGGCCACCACCGCCAGCTTGCGGTGGCCCGCGTCAAACAGGGTGCGCGCGGCCAGTTCGCCGCCGTGATAATGATCGGGACAAAACGATTGCGGCTCCAGCTCCGCGCTGCGGCGGTTCAGGAACGCCATCTTGGGATGCATTTTATGCAGCATCAGCATGTCCTCGTCCAGCAGGTCGTGACCCAGCACCACGATGCCGTCGCAATCGCGGCCGATCAGGAACTTCACTGCCGCAATCGCTTCCTCGCGCGGCGTGCCGTCGCCGCAGCCGGTGGCCACCACCACATGGCGGCGCAGCGCGCGCAGTTCAACGTCGGTTTGTTTCAGGATGGTGCCGTAATAGGCGCCGAAGAAGGAGGGGCAGAAGATGCCGATCATGCCGAGCGACTGCGCCGACAGCGAGCGGCCGATGGACGAGGGGCGGAAGTTCAGTTGTTCGATTGCGGCTTGCACTTTTTTCATCGCCTCCGCCGATACCGGCCCGGCGCCTGAAATGGCGCGCGATGCGGTCGACATGCCTACCCCGGCCAGCATTGCGACGTCTTTCAGTGTTGCCACACAATCTCCTATGAACGAAGGGCGTTAAACCACTATCGTAACATGGTATAATCGTCGATTGCTCGTAATTCTTGTGACGTTTTAGCAACCTATATGCAATCGCAACCACTCTCTCGTCTTCCCAAGCCAGCCGCCGGCGCGCCAGCACCGAAAGTGGGCTTCGTTTCGCTCGGCTGCCCCAAGGCGCTGGTGGACTCCGAACAGATTCTGACCCAGCTGCGTGCTGAAGGTTACGAGACCGCCAAGTCGTATGACGGCGCCGATCTGGTGATCGTCAACACCTGCGGCTTCATTGACGCCGCCGTGCAGGAGTCGCTGGACGCCATCGGCGAAGCGCTGGCCGAAAACGGCAAGGTGATTGTGACCGGCTGCCTGGGCGCCAAGAAGGACACCGACGGTTCGGACCTGATCACCAAGGTGCACCCGAAGGTGCTGGCCGTGACCGGCCCGCACGCGCTGGGCGAGGTGATGGACTCGGTGCACCAGCACCTGCCAAAACCGCATGAGCCGTTCATCGACCTGATTCCGCCGCAAGGCATCAAGCTGACGCCGAAGCACTATGCCTACCTGAAAATTTCGGAAGGCTGCAACCACCGCTGCTCGTTCTGCATCATCCCGTCGATGCGCGGCGACCTGGTGTCGCGGCCTATCGGCGAGCTGCTGCTGGAGGCGGAAAACCTGTTCAAGTCGGGCGTCAAGGAACTGCTGGTGATTTCGCAGGACACCTCGGCCTATGGCGTGGACGTCAAGTTCCGCACCGGCTTCTGGAACGGCCGTCCGGTCAAGACCCACATGACGCAGCTGATGGAGGCGCTGGGCGAACTGGCCAAGTCCTACGGCGCCTGGGTGCGCATGCACTACGTCTACCCGTACCCGCACGTCGATCAGGTGATTCCACTGATGGGCGAGCATGTCCTGCCTTATCTGGACATCCCGATGCAGCACGCGCATCCGGATGTGTTGAAGCGCATGAAGCGCCCGGCCAGCGGCGAGAAAAACCTCGACCGCATCCTGGCCTGGCGCAAAATGAACCCGGACCTGACCATCCGTTCGACCTTCATCGCTGGCTTCCCCGGCGAAACCGAGGCGGAATTCGAGTACCTGCTGGACTTCCTGAAGGAAGCGCAGATCGATCGCCTTGGTTGCTTCGCCTACTCGCCGGTCGAAGGCGCCACCGCCAACGAGCTGGCCAATCCGGTGCCGGAAGAGGTGCGCGAGGAGCGCCGCGGCCGCGTCATGCTGCTGCAGGAGGAAATCTCGAAAGCGCGCCTGAAGGCCAAGGTCGGCAAAACCATGCGGGTGCTGATCGATGAGGTCAATCGCACCGGCGGCGTGGGCCGCTCGGCCGCCGACGCGCCGGAAATCGACGGCGTGGTGTACGTCAAGCCGCCGTTCGAGCCGCACAAGAAACTGGTGGTCGGCCAGTTCGTCGACGTGCAGATTACAACGTCCGACGCACACGATCTGTGGGGCGCTGCGCTTTAAGAGCACTTCCAGCCATTCGTCTACTATAATAAAGGCGGGCCTGCGTTTTACGCGGTTCGCCTTTTTTACGACTGAAGCTTATGCGTGATTTGAAATTCCCGGTGGCTCTCGCTGTTTGCTTGCTGGTTGGCGCGCTGGCGCGCCCGTGGCTGCGGCGGAGGTCCCGGTCATGCTGGAAGAAATGACCAGCACTGAACTGCGCGCCCGGATTGACGCCGGCGCCACCACCGCCATTATCCCGATCGGCGGCACCGAGCAAAGCGGCCCGTATATCGCCTTAGGCAAGCACAATGTCCGCGCCAATGTGCTGGCGCGCATGATCGCGCAAAAGCTGGGCAACGCCGTCGTCGCGCCGGTGGTGACTTATGTCCCGGAAGGCAGCATCACGCCGCCGGCCGGCCACATGAAGTTTGCCGGCACGCTGTCCATTCCCGAATCCACGTTTGAAGATTTGCTGGCCGGCGCCGCGCAGAGCCTGCGCCAGCACGGCTTCCGCCACATCGTCTTCATCGGCGACCATGGCGGCTACCAGAAGAGCGAAACCCGCGTCGCTGAACGGCTGAACAAGGCCTGGGCCAAGGATGGCAAGGCGCGCGCACTGGCGCTGCTGGCGTATTACGACGTGACGCAGGAACCGTTCATCGCCGATCTTCAAAAGCGCGGCTACAGCAAGGCCGAAATCGGCCTGCATGCCGGGCTGGCCGACGCCGCGCTGATGCTGGCTACCGATAAATCCCTGGTGCGCAGCGAAGCGCTGGCCCAAGGCCCGTCGCCGACGGCGGCGCAGGGCGTGCGCGGCGACGCGCGCCGCGCCACGGCGGAACTGGGCCGGCTTGGCGTGCAGCGCATCGTCGACACCTCGGTCGCGGCGATTTCCGATTTTGCGGCGCATGGCGCGCCATCCACCACTAGTAAAGCACCCAAATGAAAACTAATCGTATCGTCTACGCGGCGCTGGCCGCCGTTGGTCTGATTGGCGCCGGCAGCCTGCTGGCTGTAACGAATATGCGGCCGGCGCAAGCCGCCGCGCCGGCCGCCGCCGCCCCGGTCAACGTCTACGCCGGCATCGGTCCCGCACATCTCAGCCCTGTCACCAAGGACCACCTGCCGCGCGTGTATGTGCCCAACCTGCGCTCCAACGATGTCTACGTGATCGATCCGGACACGCTCAAAGTGGTGGACAAGTTCAAGGTCGGCGTCGGCCCGCAGCACGTGGTGCCGGGATACGACCTGCAGTCGCTGTGGGTGGCGAACAACGCCGAGCGCACCAACAAGGGCAGCCTGACGCCGATCGATCCGCGCACCGGCAAGCCGGGCGTCCAGATTCCGGTCGACGATCCATACAATATGTACTATTCGCCGGACGGCAAGTCCGCCATCGTGGTGGCCGAAGCCTTGCACCGCCTGGACTTCCGCGATCCGAAGACCATGCAGCTGCAATATGCGATCGACGTGCCGGAGTGCGGCGGGATCAATCACGCCGACTTTTCGCCTGACGGCCGCTACGCCATGTTCACCTGCGAATTCGCCGGCTCGGTGGCGCGCATCAACCTGGCCACGCGCAAGGTCGAGGGCTACCTGAAGCTGTCGATGCCGACCACGCGCTTCTCGGAGAAAGATCCGATCGACCAGTTGCTTGCCAATGAGGTGTGCAGCAAGAAGAAGGGCATGCCGCAGGATATCCGCGTTTCGCCGGACGGCAAGCGTTACTACATCGCCGACATGGACGCCGACGGCGTGCACGTGGTCGACGCGGCCTCGTTCACCAAGGTCGGCTTCATTCCGACCGGCGTCGGAGCGCACGGCCTGTATCCTAGCCGCGACGGCACCAAGCTGTATGTCGCCAACCGCGGCACGCACAATATTCACGGCAAGCGCAAAGGCAAGGGCCGCGTCACGGTGATCGACTTCGCCACCGAAAAAGTGGTGTCGCAGTGGCCTATCCCTGGCGGCGGCAGCCCGGACATGGGCAACGTCAGCGCGGACGGCAAGTACCTGTGGCTGTCCGGCCGCTTCGACGATGTGGTGTACCGCATCGACACCGCCAACGGCGATGTCAAACAGGTCAAGGTCGGCCAGGAGCCGCACGGCCTGACCGTGTGGCCGCAGCCGGGCCGCTACTCGCTGGGCCACACCGGCAATATGCGCTGATCATGGCCGTGCAAAAATCTCCGCAGACGGCGCTGATCCACTCGGATTACAAGGCGCCGGAGGGATTCGACGCTTTTCCCGGCGCGATCCATCATGCATCCACGGTGCTGTTCAAGAACGTGGCGGCCATGCGCTCGGGCGACTGGAAAGACAAGAGCGCCTATACCTACGGGCTGCATGGAACGCCGACCACGTTCACGCTGGAGGCGCGGCTGGCGGAGATTGAAGACGGCAGGCATTGCCTGCTGGCGCCAAGCGGCCTGGCGGCCATCGCCATGGTCGATTTCGCGCTGCTGAAATCCGGCGACGATGTGCTGTTGCCGGATAACGTCTACACGCCGAACCGTGAACTGGGACGCTGGCTGAACGCCGATTTCGGCATCACCGCGCGCTACTACGATCCCTCGCTTGGCGAGGGCATCGCTGCACTGATCCAGCCGAATACGAAGCTGATCTGGGTTGAGTCGCCGGGGTCGGTGTCGATGGAGGTGCCGGACCTGCCGGCCATTTGCAAGGCGGCACACGAACGCGGCGTGCTGGTGGCGCTGGACAACACCTGGTCGGCCGGCATGGCGCTGCGCGGCTTCGATCTGGGGGCGGACATCATCATGCAGGCGCTGACCAAGTATCAGTCCGGCGGCTCCGATGTGCTGATGGGCGCCGTGATTACGCGCGACCGCGCGCTGTACGAGCGTCTCAGCCTGGCGCATATGCGGCTGGGCATGGGCGTGGGCGCGGACGATGCCTATCTGGTGTCGCGCGGCCTGCCGACGATGCGCTTGCGCTTCGATGCGCACGACGCGGCGGCGCGCCAGCTGGCGGCATGGCTGCAAGCGCGCCCCGAGATCAGCCGCGTGCTGCACCCGGCGTTCGCCGATTGCCCCGGCCATGACATCTGGAAGCGCGACTTTACCGGCGCCGGCGGCCTGTTCTCGGTGATTTTCGATGAACGCTATACGGAGGCGCAGACCGACCGCTTTGTCGATGCGCTCAAGCTGTTCAAGATCGGCTATAGCTGGGGCGGGGCGCACAGCCTGGTCATGCCGTACCGCATACAGCACATGCGCCAGAGCTGGCAGGAGAAGGGCATACTGGTGCGCTTCAACGTCGGCCTGGAAGACGTGCAGGATTTAATCGCCGATATCGAGCGAGCATTTGGGGAAATGTAATGAGCAAGTTCTGGAGCAAAGTCGTACATGGCCTCACGCCGTACACGCCGGGCGAACAGGTGCAGATGCCTGGCCTGGTCAAGCTGAATACCAACGAAAACCCCTACGGTCCGTCGCCCAGGGCGATCGCCGCGATGCATGAAGCAGCCGGCGATGGCCTGCGCAAGTATTCCGATCCGTCCAATGCGGCGCTGAAGGACGCGGTGGCGCGCCGCTTCGGCCTGACGCGCGGGCAGGTCTTTGTCGGCAACAGCTCGGATGAGGTGCTGGCGCATACCTTCCACGCTTTGCTGAAGCATGATTTGCCGCTGCTGGCGCCGGACATCAGCTACAGCTTCTATCCAACGTATTGCAGCCTGTATGGCATCGACTGCGTGCAAGTGCCGCTGAACGAGCGCTTCGAGATCGACATCGCCGGCTACGAGCAGCCGTGCGGTGCGATCATCCTCGCCAATCCGAACGCGCCGACCGGCATCGCCTTGACGCTGGCGCAGATCGAGGCGCTGGTAAAAGCGCATCCGCAGCAGGTGGTGGTGATTGACGAGGCCTACGTGGACTTCGGCGCGCAAAGCGCTGCGGCGTTGCTGGACCGTTACGACAATCTGCTGGTGATCCAGACGCTGTCCAAATCGCGCTCGCTGGCTGGCCTGCGGGTCGGCTTTGCGGTCGGCCATCCAGACCTGATCGCGGGCCTTGAGCGTGTGAAGAACAGCTTCAATTGCTATCCGCTCGGCCAGGTGCAGCAGGCCGGCGCCGTGGCGGCGCTGGACGACGTGGCTTACACCGAGCAGACCTCGCAAGCCATCATCGCCAGCCGGGCGTGGCTGTCGGCGCAGATGCAGGCGCTGGGCTTCGAGGTGCTGCCGTCGCATGCCAACTTCATTTTCACCCGTCATCCGCAGCGCGACGGCGCGCAGCTGGCGAAGGCGCTGCGCGAGCGGGCCATCCTGGTTCGTCATTTCACCGCGCCGCGTATCGACCAGTTCCTGCGCATCTCGATCGGCACCGATCAGGAATGCAGCAAGCTGGTTGACGCACTAAAAGCGATCCTGTCCTGAACAAACTCTGATATACTGTATGTGCATACAGTATATCGGGGCTTGCGATGGAATTAACGGATAAGCTGGAAATCCTGGCCGACGCGGCCAAATATGACGCCTCCTGCGCCAGCAGCAGGGCGCCCAAGCGCCACTCCATCGGCAAGGATGGATTCGGCGCCACCACCGGCATGGGCATCTGCCATAGCTATACGCCGGATGGCCGCTGCGTATCGCTGCTGAAGATCCTGCTGACCAATTACTGCCTGTACGATTGCCAGTATTGCGTGAACCGGCGCACATCGAACGTGCCGCGCGCGCGCTTCGCGGTAGAGGAGGTGGTCAAGCTGACCACCGATTTTTACCTCCGCAATTACATCGACGGGCTGTTTCTTAGCTCGGGCATCATCCAGTCCGCCGATTACACGATGGAGCAGCTGGTGCAGGTGGCGCGACAACTGCGCGAGGTGCACCAGTTCCGCGGCTATATCCATCTGAAGACCATCCCCGATGCCGATCCGGCGTTGATCGCGGCGGCGGGGCGCTATGCCGACCGCCTCAGCGTCAATATCGAGTTGCCGACGCAGGACAGCGTGCAAAAGCTGGCGCCCGAGAAGAACGTCCACACGATCAAGCTGGCGATGGGCTCCATCCGCCGCAAGCTCGATGAAAAAGCCGGGGAGCCGAAGGCGCCGCGCTTTGCGCCTGCGGGGCAGAGCACGCAGATGATCGTGGGCGCGGACGCGAGCGACGATCAGCAGATACTTTCTACCGCGCAGACGCTGTACGGCAGCTATAAGCTCAAGCGCGTGTATTACTCGGCTTTCAGCCCGATTCCGCAAAGCCCGAAAAGCGTGCCTTTGGCGCCGCCGCCGATGTTGCGCGAGCATCGGCTGTACCAGGCGGATTTCCTGATGCGCGGCTACGGCTTTCAGGCGCAGGAGCTGCTGCCCGACAGCGGCGGCAACCTGGCGCTGGATATCGACCCCAAGCTGGCGTGGGCATTGCAGCACCGCGAGCATTTTCCATTGGACCTGAATCGTGCGGAACCGCACATGATTGCGCGCGTGCCTGGCATAGGATTGCGTAATGCGCAGCGCATCGTCGAGCTGCGGCGTTTGCGGCAGGTGCGCTATGCGGACCTGTCGCGGCTGAGGTGCAGCATGAAAAAGATTTCGCCGTTCATCATCACCGCGGATTACTTCCCCGCGCGGGACGCCAGTCCGTCCGAGCATTTGCGCCGGGCGATGGCCGATGCGCCGCGCCAGATGAGCCTGTGGCCGGAGTTGCAGGCGGCATGATGCGCAAGGTGGTGCGCTCGTTCGACGAGTGGCGCGACGCGGCGCGCGCATTGATCGCGCAAGGCGTGGCGCCGGAATACGTGGAATGGGCCGCCAGCGAGGACGATGGCGATCTGTTTTCCGCCACCGGCACGTCAGCCGGCACATCAGCCGGCGCTCAGCCGGCGGTGCAGCCTGCGCATGATGGCGGCGCGGCCCCGGCGAAGGAACTGCGCCTGCCGCGTGAACTGATGGAGATGCTGGCCAGCGCCGCATGCTTCAGCGCCGCCGACCGCTGGGCTTTCCTGTACAAGGTAATCTGGCGCTGGCAACTGGGCGAGCGCGATGTGATATCGGCCGCCGATGCGGACGGCGCCCGGCTGTACGCCATGGTCAAAGCAGTCCGCCGCGAGGAGCACGACATGCATGCCTATGTACGATTCCGCGAACGCAAGGAGGAAGATGGCGCGCCGCGCTTCGTCGCCTGGTTCGAGCCTACGCATGAGGTGTTGCCGCAAGTGGCGCGCCATTTCGCCCGCCGCATGGGCAATGCCACCTGGATGATCGCCACGCCCGGCGCCGCCGTGCTGTGGGACGGCGAGCATCTGCACGACGCGCCGGCGCTGATGCGCAGCGCCGCCGATATCGAAGACGTCGGCGAGGCGCTGTGGCTCACCTATTACCGCAGCATCTTCAATCCGGCCCGCCTCAACGCGGACCTGTTGCGCAGCCATATTCCATCGCGCTTCTGGAAGAATCTGCCGGAAGGCGCCATCGTGCCGGCCATGATTAGCAGCGCCGCCAATGGCGAGCGCCGCACCGGCCAGACCGGCGCCGTGGGCCGGCGCGGCGGCGCCACCACCATCGCCGTCACGGCCGAACGCGCGCAACCGCGGCGCGAGCAGCCGGCCACGCTGGACCAGTGCCGCCGCTGCGAACTATGGCGCAACGCCACCCAGGCCGTGCCGGGCGTCGGGCCGGACAAGGCGCGCATCATGCTGGTCGGCGAGCAGCCGGGCGACCAGGAGGATTTGCAAGGGCTGCCGTTTGTCGGCCCGGCAGGCGCGGTGCTCGACCGCGCGCTGGCCGAGGCGGGCGTCGAACGCGATCAGGTGTACCTGACCAACGCTGTGAAGCACTTCAAATGGGAGCTGCGCGGCAAGCGCCGCCTGCACAAGACGCCGGCGCAGCGCGAGGTGGCGGCATGCCATGTATGGCTGGAGGAGGAACTGGCGCGGGTGCGGCCGGAGGTGGTGGTGGCGCTGGGCGCGACGGCGTTGAAATCGGTGCTGAGGGACGGCAGCGCGACGATGAGTTCTGTGATGGATGCGCCGTTCGTGCACGAAGGGCGCTGGGTGGTGGCCGTCTATCATCCGTCCTTTGTGTTGCGGGCGCGCGATGAAGACAGCCGGCAGCAAGCCTACGAGGTGATCGTCGCAGGCTTGCGCCATGCCCTTACACTGGGGCCGGTTCGTTCCGGTTGATGCGCGTGATGCCGATGATCAGGCGGTAGGCCTTCCACAGCCAGGCGCCGATCCAGATCAGCCAGGCGATCGGAATGCCGATGAAGGTCATGAAGAACACCGCGCCAACCACTACCCACACCACATACCACCAGAAGGAACGGATCATCCAGGTATGGTGGCTGTGAATGAAGCTGCCCTCGGTGCTGGGCCGTTGCAGATAGTTGAGTATCAGCGGAATGATCGAAAATGCGCCCAGCGAGAACACAAAGCTGACCGCATGAATCACATACAGCCACCACGCGGTGGTTTTGGCCGATTCCAGGCGGCCGTCCAGTACCAATTGTTGGGACATGATCTCTCCTTCAGTTGTTTGTAACAAGTATAGCTAGGCGGTGCCCGGCGTGGCGCACAGTGTCCGCTTGAGAAACCCGGTCACGTCGGCAAAGAATTCCGCCTGGATCGACTCGCGGTCGAAGCCTTCCGGGTCTTGCGACGGCTTGAAGTTCGGCCGCGTCATCTCGGGCGGGAACTTGCTCATGAAGGCGAAGTGGCCGGCGCCCGCAATGTCCTTGTGCTCGACCAGCGCCGGCCGGGCCACACCCTCGATGATCTTGTGCGCGTGTTCGATCGGCGTGATGTCGTCCTTTTCGCCGGTGCGCAGCAGTATCGGTAGGTCCACCGGCCGCAAGGAGCCGGCGATGAACCAGAACGTGGCGGGATTCAGCAGCACCAGCGATTTGATGCGCGGGTCGGGCGTGACCGTCACCGGCTCGGGCTGCGCGCTGGAGTTTTTGCGCTCGTACGGTCCGCTCCAGGCGATGCCGCCGGCCGCCGCCAGTGCCGTGTAGCCGCCGATGGAGTGGCCGATGACGGCGACGCCATCGCGCGCAATGTGCGGCGCCAGCGTTGCGTCGGCCAGCGCCGCGTCGATCACCAGCGTGAGGTGGCGCGGGCGGTTGGCCAGGTTGGCGGCGGTGCCGGCCAGTGTATTGTCCAGCCGCGTGTTGCCGGTATGGGCGGGCAGGGCGACCACGAAGCCCGACAGGGCAAGGTGTTTGGCCAGCTCGCGGTAGGCCCACGGCGTGCCGGAGTGGCCGTGCGAGACCACCACCAATGGATAGGCGCCGTCAGCCGGCGGCGCCTCCAGCGCCACGTCCAGCGAGTAGGGGCCGAAGTGTTCGGGCTTTTCCGCGCCGCTGGCGGGATAGAGGAAGGCCGTCGGCACCTGCGCGCCCTGTATTGCGTCGTCAATCTCCATCAGGCGGCAGCCGCAACTCGATGTCATTCCCACTCCTTCAACGGTAAAATGCAAGCGTGTTGATTATATAAGGAGTTTGGCCATGGCCAAGCCGGTATCGGTGCTGTTTGTCTGCATGGGGAATATCTGCCGTTCGCCGACGGCGGAGGGGGTGTTCCGGCATCGCGTTGCGGCGGCGGGCCTGGCGCAGCGCTTCCATGTCGATTCCGCCGGCACGCATGGCTATCACGTCGGCGAGCCGCCCGACGCGCGTTCGATGGAGTTTGCCGCCAGGCGGGGCTACGACCTGTCCGCGCAGCGCTCGCGCAAAGTCAGCGCGCAGGATTTCGAGGACTTCGACCACCTGCTGGCGATGGATCACGATAACCTGAAGTTGCTGCAAGCCGCCTGTCCGCCGCAGCATCGCCACAAGCTGAGGTTGATGATGGCGCACGCCACCCGCAGCGCCTCAGAGGTGGTGCCGGACCCATATTACGGCGGCGGCAAGGGCTTCGATCTGGTGCTCGACTATATCGAGGACGCGACAGATGGTTTAATCGCTACGCTCGGAGGCAAAAAGTTAGGGTAGTATTATGAAACGACTAAGCCCATGCGCATAGGAGACTACCTTGACAGAGCCCGGCATCCCCCGGAATGAGGCACTCCGGCTAGCAACGTTGAAGTCCCTGAATGTCCTCGATTCCCCCGCAGAGGAGCGCTTCGACCGCGTTACCCGCATGGCCAGGCGCATGTTCCGCGTGCCGATCGCGCTGGTCAGCATCGTGGATGAAGACCGCCAATGGTTCAAGTCCGCGCAGGGGCTGGACGCCTGCCAGACGCCGCGCAACGTCTCCTTCTGCGGTCACGCCATCCTGGGGGACGACATTTTCCTGATCCCCGACACGCTGCGGGATGGACGCTTCGCCGACAACCCGCTGGTAACCGGCCCCCGAATGTCCGTTTCTATGCCGGCTGTCCGCTGCGGGCGCCGAACGGCGTCAAGGTCGGCACGCTATGCATCATCGACAACGTTCCGCGCGAGTTCGACCAGGACGACGCCGCGGCCCTGCGCGACCTCGCCTCGATGGTGGAGGATGAACTGAGCGCCTTCCAGACCTCCACCACCGATGACCTGACGCGCATTTCCAACCGGCGCGGCTTCCTGCAACTGGCGCAATACGGGCTGAATTTCTGTATCCGTAACAACCAGCCGGCGGCGCTGGCGTTCATCGACCTCGATCGTTTCAAGCCGATCAACGACCAGTTCGGGCATGCGGAAGGCGATATCGCGCTGGCGGCGTTCGCGGAGGTGATGCAGGCCAGCTTCCGCAGCACGGATTTGTTTGCGCGGCTCGGCGGCGATGAGTTTGTGGTGCTGCTGACCGGCGCCGGCAAGAGCGACGCCGAGAGCGTGCTGCAAAAATTCGGCAAGCTGCTTGCCGACTACAACTCCCGCGCCGCGCGCGGCTATCACCTGGAGTTTTCCGCCGGCGTGGTGGAATTCAATCCGGCGGCGCCGCAGGGCGTCGATGAATTACTGGCCGCCGGCGATGCGCAAATGTACGCGATCAAGGCGGCCAAGAAGCAGCGGCATTAGGTCAGCAGCGGCAGGATGCCATCGAGGCCGACGAAGTTGAGCGCCACGTTGGCCTGCTCGCGCACTACCGGCTTGGCGCGGAAGGCCACCGACATGCCCGAGATGCTCATCATTTTCAGGTCGTTGGCGCCGTCGCCCATGACAATCGCCTGCGACGGCGAAATGCCCAGTTCTTCGCACACGCGTTCCACCGTGCGTTTCTTCTCTTCCGCGTCGACGATGCCGCCCACCACCTTGCCGGTCAGCTTGCCGCCGACGATTTCCAGCTCATTGGCGTTGGTGTAGTCCAGGCCCAGGCGCTTTTTCAGGCGCTCGGTGAAGAAGGTGAAGCCGCCCGACACCAGCAACGTTTTCAGGCCGGCCGCCTGCACCGCCTTCAGCATGGTTTCCGCGCCCGGCGACAGTTGCAGGCGCTCGTCGTACACGCGTTCCAGCGCCGACGCGTCCAGGCCTTCCAGCAGCGCCACGCGGCGCTTCAGGCTTTCGGCAAAATCCAGCTCGCCGCGCATGGCCGCCTCGGTGATTTCCGCCACCTGCGGCTTCAGGCCCTGCATATCGGCGATTTCGTCGATGCATTCGATGGTGATCAGCGTCGAATCCATGTCCATGGCCACCAGCTTGTAGTCGCTCATCTTGTGCAGGCCGATGGAGTAGGTGGTGTCCAGCTGCGCCGCCTGTGCCGCCACCTCGATGGTCTGGCTCAAGGCGGTCGAAAAGGCGATGCCCTCGCAGCGCACCGCGCTGTCGCCCAGCCAGGTCAGGTTGGCCGATGCGGTCAGCGCGGCGATGCGTTCAAGGCGCGCCTTGCAATTGCCGACGCCCTGCAGTACGAGGTTCATGGCGGTTTTTGCGTTAGTCATGTGCGTAGATAGTAGTTAAAGTATTGGTTCTGCCGTCTCAGGTCAGTTGCTTGATGGCGGCCTTGATCTGCGCTACGCGCGCGGTCAGGTCCGGCATGGCGGCGGTGATCTTCAGCTTGTCCTGCCCATTCAGCTTGATCTGGCGATTCTTCTGGATCAGCTCAATGATGCGCATCGGATCGATCGGCGGCTTCGGCATGAATTGCAGGTTGGCCGCTTCCGTGTGGGCGTCGATCTTGATGATGCCGACCGTCTTGGCGGCGATGCGCAGGCGGTGCGTTTCGATCAGCGCCTTGACGGCGTCCGGCAGCTTGCCGAAGCGGTCGATCAGCTCTTCCTGCATGTCGTCGATCTTGCCCTGCGTGTCGCAGTTGGCCATGCGCTTGTAGATCGACAGGCGTTCGTGCACATCGCCGCAGAAGTCGGCCGGCAGCAGCGCCGGCACGTGCAGGTTGATCTCGGTGGTGGTGGCCAGCGGCGCAGCCAGGTCCGGCTCCTTGCCGGCCTTGAGCGAGCGCACCGCCTCGTTCAGCATGTCCGAATACAGCTGGAAGCCGATTTCGGTCATCTCGCCGGACTGGCTGTCGCCCAGGACTTCGCCGGCGCCGCGGATTTCCAGGTCGTGCATGGCGAGGTAGAAGCCCGAACCCAGTTCCTCCATCTGCTGGATGGCGTCCAGGCGACGTTGCGCCTGCTTGGTCAGCGACTGCACGTCGTGCACCAGCAAGTAGGCATAGGCCTGGTGGTGCGAACGGCCGACGCGGCCGCGCAGCTGGTGCAGCTGCGCCAGGCCGAATTTGTCGGCACGGTGCATGATGATGGTGTTCGCGGTCGGCACGTCGATGCCGGTTTCGATGATCGTGGTGCACAGCAGGATGTTGTAGCGCTGCGAGACGAAGTCGCGCATCACTTTTTCCAGGTCGCGCTCGTGCATCTGGCCGTGGGCGACGGCGATGCGCGCTTCCGGCAGCAGTTCGGTCAGCATCGCCAGGCGGTTCTGGATGGTTTCCACTTCGTTGTGCAGGAAGTAGACCTGGCCGCCGCGCTTCAGCTCACGCAGGCACGCTTCGCGGATGATCGATTCGCCTTCACTGCGCACGAAGGTCTTGATGGCCAGGCGCTTTTGCGGCGCGGTGGCGATCACCGAGAAGTCGCGCAGGCCTTCCAGCGCCATGCCCAGCGTGCGCGGGATCGGCGTGGCGGTCAGCGTCAGCACGTCCACTTCGGCGCGCAGCGATTTCAGGGCTTCCTTCTGGCGCACGCCGAAACGGTGCTCCTCGTCGATGATGACCAGCCCAAGCCGCGTGAACTTGACGTCTTCCGACAGCAGCTTGTGGGTGCCGATGATGATGTCCAGCGTGCCGTCGGCCATGCCCTTGATCGCCTGGGCGATCTCTTTGCCGGTGCGGAAGCGCGACATTTCGGCGATGCGCACCGGCCAGTCGGCAAAGCGGTCGGCGAAGGTTTGCGCATGCTGTTCGGCCAGCAGCGTGGTCGGCGCGAGGATCGCCACCTGCTTGCCGCCCATGACGGCGATGAAGGCGGCGCGCAGCGCCACTTCGGTCTTGCCGAAGCCAACGTCGCCGCACACCAGCCGGTCCATCGGCTTACCGGAGGTCATGTCCTTGATGACGTTGTTGATGGCTTCCTGCTGGTCCGGCGTTTCATCGAAGCCGAAGCTGTCGGCGAAACGTTCATAGTCGTGCGCCGAGTATTCGAACGAGTGGCCCTGGCGCAGCGCGCGGCGGGCGTAGAGGTTGAGCAGTTCGGCGGCGGTGTCGCGCACCTGTTCGGCGGCCTTGCGCTTGGCTTTCTCCCATTGGCCCGAACCCAGCGTGTGCAACGGCGCGTCGTCCGGCGAGGCGCCTGAGTAGCGCGAGATCACGTGCAGCTGCGACACCGGCACATACAGCTTGGTCTCTTTCGCGTATTCCAGGTGCAGGAATTCGGCGTCGCCTTCGCCCAGATCCATCGTGGTCAGGCCCATGTAACGACCGATGCCGTGGTTGATGTGCACCACCGGATCGCCGATTTTCAGTTCCGACAGGTCGCGCACCATCGATTCGACCTGCGTGACGGCTTCCTGCTTCTTCTTGCCGACGCGGCGGCCGGAACCCGCATACAGCTCGGTTTCGGTGATGAAGATCAGCCGTTCCTTGCCGGCCGCCAGCTCGAAGCCGGCGTGCAGCGGCGCCACGCCCAGCGCCAGTTTGGCGTCCGAGTCGACGAAACCGTCGAAGCCTTCCACCGGCGCCAGCGCCAGGTCGTACTCGTTGAAGTACTGTTGCAGCGTTTCGCGGCGGCCGTTCGATTCGGCGCAGATCATCACGCGGCTGCCGGACTGCATCAGGTAGGCGCGCAGATTGGTCAGCGGATCGTCCAGGTGGCGATTGACGGCGATGTCCGGCACCGGCGCCGACAGCTCGGAAGCGCCGGCGTCCGGGTTGTGGCGGATGGCGACCTGCGGATAGGGCTTGGCCAGCACGAAGAACTGTTCGTCCGACAGGAACAGGTCTTCCGGCGCCATGATCGGGCGCTCGCGGTCGGCCTTGAGGAAACGGTAGCGCGAGTTGGTGTCGGTCCAGAAGCGCTTGATCGCCGCTTCGATGTCGCCGACGGTGGCCACCACCGCGCCCGCAGGCAGGTAGTTGAACAGCGTGGCCGTCTCGTCGAAGAACAGCGGCAGGTAGTATTCGATGCCGGCCGAGGCGATGCCGGAGCTCATGTCCTTGTAGATCACGGCGCGCGACGGGTCGCCCTCGAAATGTTCGCGCCAGCGGCTGCGGAAGGCGGTGCGCGCCGCTTCGTCCATCGGGAATTCGCGGCCCGGCAGCAAGCGCACCTGCTTGACCGGGTACAGCGAGCGCTGGGTGTCGGCGTCGAAGGTGCGGATGGTTTCGATGGTGTCGCCGAACAGGTCGAGACGGTAAGGCAGCGCGGAACCCATCGGGAACAGGTCGATCAAGCCGCCGCGCACCGAGTATTCGCCGGGCGACATCACCTGCGTCACGTGGGTATAGCCGGCCAGCGTCAGTTGCGACTTCAGCGCCGCCTCGTCCAGCGATTCGCCCTGCTGGAAGAAGAAGGTGTAGGCGGCCAGGAAGGACGGCGGCGCCATGCGTACCAGCGCGGTGGTGGCCGGCACCAGCATCACGTCGCACTGGCCGCTGGAGATTTCGTGCAGCGTTGCCAGGCGCTCGGACACCAGGTCCTGGTGCGGCGAGAAGGCGTCGTAGGGCAGCGTTTCCCAGTCCGGCAGCAGGTGGCAGCGCAGCTGCGCGCCGCCGAACCAGGGGATTTCGTCCAGCAGGCGCTGGGCGTCGCTGGCACTGGCGACGACCACCGCCAGCATCTGGCCGCGGGATTTAAGTTCAAGCGCGATTTGCGCCAGGGCGTAGGCGTCCGCAGAGCCGTGCAACGCGGGCAGGGCAAAGCGGTTACCGGGTTTTGGAATGGCTTTGGTTAAGGCTGACGACACAACATACATTCAACAGTTATCCAGACCCTTATTATACCAAGCGGTTGGCAATGCCGAAGGGGATGTGCACCATTGGAATGTTCCCCGCCGGCGAGCGCAAATGGCTGAGCTGGTCGTCGAAGAATAGATGCGGCTTGAAGATGCTGAGCACCCGCGCTTTTTCCATGCCGCCCAGGAAAAACGTCTCGTTGGCCGACACGCCCCAGCTTTTCAGCGTGGTCACCACGCGCTCGTGCGCCGGCGCGCTGCGGGCGGTAATGATGGCGATGCGCAGGATTTTCTTGTAGCCGGCGTCGGCGCGCTGGGCGTCTTCCTCCATCTGCTGCATCAGCGACAGCTTGCGGAACAGGTCGGCCAGCGGGCCGGGCTGGTGCGGGATGGCGACGCGCGCGGTTTCGTGGGCGTGGAATTCGTCGACGTTGTTGTTGCGCTTGAAGACCGTTTCGGATTCGTCGTCGGCGATCACGCCGTCAAAGTCGAAGGCGATGCGCAGTTCGCCGTCGGCCTCATCGTCCTCGGTGCGCGAGGGCAGCACCAGGCCGGCCGGGTGGTTGGCGTCCAGCGCGCGCCGCACGTCCTCTTCATTGGCTGATAAAAACAACGACGTGTTGAAGGCCGGCAAGTAGCGGTACGGCGATTCGCCGGTCAGGAAGCAGGCGCGCGAGATGTCCAGGCCGTAGTGGGCGATCGAGTTCATCACCCGCAGGCCGGTTTCCGGGGAGTTGCGCGAGAACAGCACCACTTCCACCGGCGCCGTGTCCGGGTGCCGCTTGTTGATGCTGAGGAAGCGGCGGATGAAGGGGAAGGCGACGCCCTTGTCGAGGATGGCGTCGATCTGCTGCTCCTGGTAGCTGCGATAGGCCTCCTGGCCGCCTTCCAGGTAGACCTGGTGCGAGGCGGTGAGGTCAAACAGGGCGCTGGAGGCGATGCCGATCACCAGCTTGTGTTCAATAGGATAGGGCATGAGCGTGTGCTTGGTCTGCGATGACCGTTACTGTAACCGATACCAGTCTTGATAATGTTGCTGTCTAGCCACTGTGCGCGGCGCGCCACACCCGGCGCAAATCTGATTGACGCAGCCGTTGCCGGGGCCGCATATTGGTTAAGAGGAACAATTTTCACCAATTCTAACCACTCGGCCACTTCGGGAGCAGGCGATGTTCAACAATCTTCTCATCAAGTGGAAGCTGGCGACCCTGGTTGCCATCATGATGCTGGCGCTGCTGGTGGTCGGCTCGGCCGGCTATCGCGGCATCGCCAAGGTGGGCGATTCGGTCAACGAAATCGGCGTAGTGCGGCTGCCGTCGATCCAGGGCTTGCTGGCGATGAGCGAAGGCCAGACCGCGGTGGCGGCGGCCAACCTGTTTGCCGGCACCTACGCCAACGACAGCAAGGCGCAGGCGCGTTTCAGCGAAGCGCTGGAGATGCGCAAGAAGGCCTGGGCCAATATCGAACGCGGCTGGAAGCGCTACGAGCCGCTGCCGCAAACGGCCGAAGAGGCGCTGCTGTGGAAGCAGTTCACCGGCGAGTGGGCCGAATGGAAGGCGGCCGACGAGAAGATCGGCGCCACCATCGGCGCGATGGCCGGCAATACCGACGAGCAGAAGCAAAAGGAGCTGCAGGCCGCCTTCCACCAGCAGTACAACCAGTCGCGCCCGCTGTTCCAGAAGGCCGAGGCGACGCTGATGAAGATCGAACGCCTGAACGAGGGCATTTCCGAGGAGAGCGTCAAGGCCGGCACGGCGGCGGTCAACAGCGCCGAGTGGGCGATGGTGACGGCGGCGGTGATCGCCGCGCTGGTGGCCATCGGCTGCGCGATGTATATCGCGGCGGCGATCACCAACCCGATCAACGAGGCGGTGCGGGTGGCGCAGACGGTGGCGTCGGGCGACCTGACCAGCCGCATCGAGGTGCAGACCCGCGAGGAGACCGGCCAGCTGCTGGGGGCGCTGAAGAATATGAACGATAGCCTGATCCGCATCGTCGGCCAGGTGCGCAGCGGGACTGACACCATCGCGACGGCGTCGTCGCAGATCGCCAGCGGCAATCTGGACCTGTCGCAGCGCACCGAGGAGCAGGCCAGCTCGCTGGAAGAGACGGCTTCGTCGATGGAAGAGCTGACCTCGACCGTGCGGCAGAACGCCGACAACGCGCGCCAGGCCAATACGCTGGCGGCCTCGGCCTCCGGCGTGGCGCAGCGCGGCGGCGATGTGGTGGCGCGCGTGGTGGAAACCATGGATTCGATCAACGCCTCCTCGGCCAAGATTGTCGATATTATCTCGGTGATCGACGGCATCGCGTTCCAGACCAATATCCTGGCGCTGAACGCGGCGGTGGAGGCGGCCCGCGCCGGCGAGCAGGGCCGCGGTTTCGCCGTGGTGGCCGGCGAGGTGCGCACGCTGGCGCAGCGCTCGGCGGCGGCGGCCAGGGAAATCAAGGGGCTGATCGGCGACTCGGTGGAGAAGGTCAGCGCCGGCAGCAAGCTGGTGGAGGAGGCCGGCACCACGATGGGCGAGATCGTCAACAGCGTGCAGCGCGTCACCGATATCATGGGCGAGATCAGCATGGCCACGCAGGAGCAGAGCAGCGGCATCGATCAGATCAATATGGCGGTCGGGCAGATGGATACGGTGACGCAGCAGAACGCGGCGCTGGTGGAGCAGGCCGCAGCGGCGGCCGCCTCGCTGCAGGAGCAGGCGGCGGGGCTGGCGGAAGTGGTCAGCGTGTTCCGCATCGACGAAGGCGCGGCGCCGCGCGCGCAGCCGGTCGCCGCGCGCAAGACGGCCAGCGCGCCGACGCCGGCACTGAAGGCCGCCGCGCCGCGTCCGGCCCTGAAGGCGGCGCCAGCCAGGGCGGCGCCGGCGCGCAAGATGGCTGCGGCCTCGTCCGACGACTGGGAAGAGTTCTGACCAACAATAAAGTAAGCCACTATCTGGCGCAGCAGCAAGCTGAAGGCAGCCCTCCGTGGCTGCCTTTTTTCGTTTGATGTAGATCAAAGGTGGCTTGCCGTGCGGTGGTAGGTTGGTAGCTCATCGATAGTAGTCTGAAAAGGAGAGCGATCATGCCGGGCACTAATGAAAGCCAACGCGTTGCCAGCGAATCCCGCAATGTCTACGATGTCCGCGGCGAGATGCGCCTGAACTCAATCGAAACGCGGGTCACCGCGGTGGAGGTGGATATGGCCGTTACCCAAGCTAACTGTTCTACCAAGGACGACATGCAATCGCTGCGCGCGGAAATGCACAGCGGCCATGATCGTATCATCCGCACGCTGTACGAGCACAAGCTGGAGTTTCAGGAAACGCTGGCCAGGCAGCGCGACGATCTGAACAAGGGCATGATGGCCCATATGTGGAAGCTGTACGGCTTCGCGTCCCTGATGCTGGGCGGCGTGTATTTCATCGCACGTTACGTCAACTGATTGCCAGCCCTGACCGCGCAGGTGGCCGGCAAGCGCCTGCGCTATAATCGTAATCAAAAACCAACTACAGGGACAACCTTGCCGGCACATTTCGATTTCCAACAATTTCAGGCGATGACGCCGCTCGATGGCGTCAACATCTGGGCCTATCTGCTCGACCGCTATGCCGACCGCATCACGGTCAAGCGCCGCAAGCCGGCGCTGGAGAACCTGGAGAAAATCTTCAACGCCACCTTCAAGCTGGCCAACGAGGTCGGCTTCCGCGCCATGAACCTGCGCGACCTGTGCGGCGAAACCGGGCTGTCGATGGGCGGGCTGTACGGCTACATCAGCAGCAAGGACCAGCTGGCCGAGATGATCGAGGACGTGGTGCGCCACGCCACGCACGAGGTGCCGACGATGTTCAGCGATGTCAGCGACCCGCTGGACCGGCTGGAGGCGCTGATACGCGCCTCGATCTATGTCTCGGAAATTCTGCAGCCGTGGTTCTATTTCGTCTTCATGGACTCGCGCGTCTTGCAGGCCGAGCAGCGTGGCACGGCCAAGGAATCGGAACTGCACGTGCAGTCGCTGTTTGCCGACGTGATCGCGCAAGTGCCGTCGCTGCGCGGCAGCCCGGACCTGATCGCCGCCCACATCCTCGCCACTTTCCAGGACTGGTACGTGAAGCGCTGGAAATACCGCGCCGCCGACATCGGCCCCGACCGCTTCGCCGACAGCGCCGTGCGCATGATGCGCGGCTACCTGGCCTAGCGCCCCGGCCCGGTCGGCACCGGCTTGATGTTTTCAGCGTTCGGCGTAATAGCCGGGGCCGGCGCCGGGCTGGCCGGCGCGGCCGGCGTCAGCGGCTGGCCGGGCGCCACGTTCTCGGCGCCCGCCGGTTCGGTGTCGAAGTCCAGCGGCGGATGCGCGGTATCGCCGGTGAATTCGTCGTACAGCCATTCGCCGTCCACCTGCGTCAGTCCGGCCGGCACCATGCGGTCGCGCGCCGGCCGTCCTTGCAGGGCCACCTTCATGTAGTCGATCCAGATTGGCAGCGCCACGCTGGAGCCGAACTCCTTGCCGCCCAGCGAGCGCGAATCGTCATAGCCCATCCACGATACCGCGACGATGCCGCCGCCGTAACCGGCGAACCAGCCGTCCACCGCGTCGCTGGAGGTGCCGGTCTTGCCGGCGATGTCCGAGCGGCCGAGGCGGGCGGCGGCGGCGCCGGTGCCGGTGCGGGTCACCTGGCGCATCATGCTGTCGGTGACGAAGGCGTTGCGCGGGTCGATCACGCGGGCCTCGTCCGGCAGCGTCTCGCGCGGCTTGACCTCGGAAATGATCTTGCCGTCGCCATCGACGATTTTGGCGATCAGGTAAGGCTCGACCGAGTAGCCGCCGTTGGCGAACACCGAGTAGGCGCCGGCCAGCTGCGCCGGCGTGACCGAGCCGGTGCCCAGCGCCATGGTCAGGTTCTTCGGATGCTTGGCCAGGTCGAAGCCGAACTTGCCCAGGTAGCCGTGCGCATACGGCACGCCGATGGCGCGCAGGATGCGCACCGAGGCCACGTTCTTCGATTCCGACAGCGCCGTGCGCATGGTGATCGGGCCGTCGAACTTGCCGTCGTCATTCTTCGGCGACCAGGCTTCGTTGCCGGTTTCGGCCCCGCTCAGGTTCAGCGGCACGTCGTTGATCAGCGTCAGCGGCGAGAAGCCGCGTTCCAGCGAGGCCGAGTACACGAAAGGCTTGATCGACGAACCCGGCTGGCGCCACGCCTGCGTCACGTGGTTGAACTTTTGCAGGTTGAAGTCGAAGCCGCCGACCATGGCGTGGTAGCCGCCGGTTACCGCGTCGATCGACACGAAGGCTGCCGCCACCTGCGGCACCTGGGTGATGCTCCATGCGCCCTTATCGTTCTGCATGATCCGGATCACCGCGCCGGGGCGCAGGCGCACGGCTTCCTTGGCCTTGTCGGTCAGCGCGCTGGCAGCCAGGCGCAGGCCGTCGCCGCTGATGGAAATCTCTTCGCCGGCCGGATTCTGCACTTTCACCGATTTCGGGCTGGCCGACAGCACCACGGCCGGAATCAGGCCGTCGCTGCTTGGGCGTTTCTGGATTGCGTCCTCGATGGCGTCGTCGCGCTCTTCCTCGCTGTCCGGCAGCGTGATAAACGCTTCCGGGCCGCGATAGCCGTGGCGCTGGTCATAATTGAGCACATTGCGGCGCGTCGATTCGTAGGCGGCCTTTTGGTCGGCCTTCAGTATCGTGGTGTAGACGCTGATGCCGCGCGTGTACGATTCTTCCTTGAACTGCGCGTAAACCGTCTGGCGCGCCAGCTCGGCCACGTATTCGGCGTGGACGTCGAAATCCTGGCCCTTGCGGCTGATGTGCAGGGTTTCGTGCGAGGCTTTCTGGAACTGTTCTTCGGTGATGATGGCCTGGTCGCGCATCATGCGCAGCACGATTTGCTGGCGCTGCTTGGCGCGCTTCGGATTGGATATCGGGTTGTGGCGCGCCGGATTCTGCGGCAGGCCGGCCAGCATGGCCATCTCGGCCACATCCAGCTCCTTGATCGATTTGCCGAAATAAGTCTGCGCGGCGCTGCCGAAGCCGAACGAGCGCTGGCCCAGGTAGATCTGGTTCATGTACAGCTCAAGAATCTGCTCCTTGTTGAGCGCAGCCTCGATTTTCAGGGCCAGCATCAGCTCCTGCAGCTTGCGGCCGATGACTTTCTCGCGCGTCAGGTAGAAATTGCGCGCGACCTGCATGGTGATGGTCGAGCCGCCCTGGCGGAACGAGCCGCCGAGGTTGGAGCGCACCGCGCCCAGCATGCGCAGCCAGTCGATGCCGTTGTGTTCATAGAAACGCTTGTCCTCGATCGACAGCAGCGCCTTCTTCATCATTTCCGGCATGTCCTTCACCGCGATGAAGTCGCGGTGCTCCTCGCCGAATTCACCGATCAGGGCGTTATCGGCGGTGTAGACGCGCAGCGGGATTTTCGGGCGGTAGTCGGTGACCGCCTCCAGCGACGGCAGGTTCGGCGCCACATATAGCAGCATGTAGGCGAGCAGCAGGCCGCCGGCGACGAGGCCGGCCAGGCCGGCGCCCATGGCGGCACGGATCATGTTGCGACGGTTCAGCCACGCGGGCAGTTGGGTGTTGGAAGTTGCCAAAGCATCATCTCTAGGTAGCGGGAGTATGGGCGATTATAGATCATGGCTATTGTTACTTAGCGTCACTTGTCGTAACGTACAGGTATACAGCTCCAAAGGGACCACATGGCGGAACCGCAGCACATACTCGATTGCGACGTACTGATCATCGGCGGCGGCATCAATGGCGCCGGCATCGCTCGCGACGCGGCCGGCCGCGGCCTGTCGGTGGTGCTGTGCGAAAAGGACGACCTGGCGTCGCACACCTCGTCCGCCTCCACCAAGCTGATCCACGGCGGCCTGCGCTATCTGGAGTATTACGAATTCAACCTGGTGCGCAAGGCGCTGATCGAGCGCGAGGTGCTGCTGCGCGCCGCGCCGCACATCATGTGGCCGCTGCGCTTTGTGATGCCGCACGCGTCCGGCCAGCGTCCGGCGCTGCTGATCCGCGCCGGGCTGTTCCTGTATGACATGCTGGCGCGGCGCGAGCTGTTGCCGGCCTCGTCCGGAGTCAACCTGCGCTGCCACGCGGCGGGGCGGCCGCTGAAGCCGGAATTTACGCGCGGTTTCGTGTATTCCGACGGCTGGGTCGATGACGCGCGGCTGGTGGTGCTGAACGCCATCGACGCCGGCGAGAAGGGCGCCACCATCCTGACGCAGGCGGTGTGCCAGAAGCTGGAGCGCAAGGCCGCCGATTGGGAGGCCACGCTGTTCAAGCCGAGCTGCGGCCAGATCCGCGTCAACGCCCGCTATGTGGTCAATGCTGCCGGGCCATGGACGGCGGATTTGCTGCACGCGGCGCTGCCGAAGGAGGGCGGCGGCCATCTGCGGCTGATCAAGGGCAGCCATATCGTGGTCAGGCGCATTTTCGAGCACGACCATGCGTATATCTTCCAGCACCGCGATGGGCGGATTGTGTTTGCCATTCCGTATGAACATGAGTTCACGCTGATCGGCACCACCGACCTCGATTACCACGGCGACGCCAACCAGGTTGCCATCAGCGAAGACGAGATCGCTTACCTGTGCCAGTTGGCCAGCCAGTACTTCACCCAGCCGATAGTACCGGCCGATGTGGTGTGGACGTATTCCGGCGTGCGGCCGCTGGTGGAGGATGGCGCCGCCGCCAAGGCGGTCACGCGCGATTACCGTTTGGAAGTGGATAGCGAGGGGCCGCCGATGCTGAGCGTTTTCGGCGGCAAGATCACCACGTTCCGCAAGCTGGCGGAAGAGGCGGTCGATCATATCGCCAGGGCGCTGGACAATCGCCACGGCGCCTGGACGCATAACGCCTGCCTGCCCGGCGGCGACCTGTTCGGCGCCGAGCCGCAGAATCGCTCGGTGAAGGAATTCGATGCCTGGGTGCGCGCGCAGCAGAACCGCTACCCGTGGCTGCCGGCGCCGCTGGCGGCGCGCTACTGCCGCGCCTACGGCACGCGCATCCACACGCTGCTCAGCGGCAGCAGCGGCCTGGACGATCTGGGCGTGGAAATCCTGCCCGGCCTGTACGCGGCGGAAGTCGAATATCAGCGGCGCTACGAGTGGGCGCGTACCGCGCAAGACATCCTCTGGCGCCGCACCAAGCTGGGCCTGCACCTGCCGGCCGGCGCCGCCGCGCACCTGCAAGCCTGGCTTGACGCTCATCCGCTGAGTAAATGAAAACGGCGCCCGCAGGCGCCGTTTCTCCGTCGTTCCCGCGCAGGCGGGAACCTATGCTGTGGGTGTAATTACGCGTCCTATGGACCGCAGCGGCGGACCGTCCCGCCTGCGCGGGAATGACGTGGCGTTACTTCACACCGTGCATCAGTTTCTGAATCAGCGGCGCAACCAGGAACAGCAGCGCGCCGGCGCCGATCAGCGACCAGAAGCCGAAGGTGTAGCCATGCAGCGCCGACGACAGCGACATGCCGCTCTCACCCGACACCCACGACGCAAAGATACCCGACAGGTTGTTGCCGATACCGGTCGACAGGAACCAGCCGCCCATGCCCAGGCCGACCAGGCGGGTCGGCGCCAGCTTGGTCACCATCGACAGGCCGATCGGCGACAGGCACAGCTCACCGATCGATTGCAGCACGTAGACCATGAACAGGGTCCAGAACGGGATCTTGTTGTTGGCGTCAACCAGGCTCGACAGTGCGAACATCAGCAGCAGGAAGGCGCTGCCGTTGAAGATCAGGCCCAGGCCGAACTTGCGTGGAATCGACGGGTTGAAACGGCCCATGGCCACCCAGACAAACGCGATGATCGGCGCGAAGGTGATGATGGCCAGCGAGTTAACGGTCTGGAACCACGCAACCGGGAAGATCCAGTTGAACATTTCGCGGTCAACGATTTTCTCGGCCAGGAACGTAAACGAGCTGCCCGCCTGTTCGAAGAAGCACCAGAAAGTAATGTTAAAGAAGAAGATCACCAGCATGGCGATGGTCTTGTCGCGCGCCACCTTGCCGTTCTTGATGCCTTCGACCAGCAGCATGACCGCCAGCACGATGAACAGGATGGTCAGCAGCACTTGCAGGTTCTTGGCGCCGGTGGCCAGCAGCAGGTACACCACCGGAATCACGCACAGCGAACCCAGCACCACGTACAGCAGGCGTTTCGGATCGGCCGTTTGCGCATCGGGCGCGCCGATGCCTTTCAGCTGGGCGCGGCCGATGAAGAACCATACCAGGCTGATCAGCATGCCGATGCCCGACGAGATGAACACCACTTTATAGGCCGGCATGCCGCCGGTGCCGAAGATGGCGCTCGCCAGCCACTCGGTCAGGACCGGCGCCAGCATCGCGCCCGAGTTGATGCCCATGTAGAAAATGGTGAAGCCGGAATCGCGGCGCGGGTCGAGCGTGGTGTACAGCTTGCCGACCATGGTCGAGATGTTGGGCTTGAACATGCCGTTGCCGACGATGATCGTCGCCAGGCCGAACTTGAAGATGGTTTCGTTCGGCAGCGCGATCATGAACAGGCCGGCCGCCATGAAGGCGGCGCCAACCAGGATGGAGCGCTGGTAGCCCAGCACGCGGTCGGCCACATAACCGCCGAACAGCGCCGCCGCGTACACCAGCGCCAGGTAGGAACCGTACACCAGGTTGGCGGACGACTCGCCGGCCGCGTCGCCATTGTAGAACTGTGCCACCACGTAGAGCACCAGCGCCCAACGTATGCCGTAGAACGCGAAGCGCTCCCAGAACTCGGTCATGAACAACATCCACAGCGGGGCGGGGTGCCCCATGATCTGCTTGAACTCCGGAATAGCGGCTTCCGTGTGGGTGGTGTGGGTCGCACCGCTCATGCGGCTCCTCCTGTTTTAATGGTCTAAAGGACTGGCTTCCCTTGTGGGGCCGCCAAATTGGGCGCCATTTTAATCTACAAATCGCCGCTGACGGACATTTTGATAGCTGCACTGCACAAATGTGTTATTTGTGATAATGCCTGGCGGCACCACGGCACGCCATGTTGTCGTGTATATTGGTGGCGCAACACCCACAGAAACTGAATAGGATTTACGCATCATGGAATATGACGTTGTCGATACCCAGATTTCCCCGGAAGGCCAGCTGGAGATTTTGTCGAAGGCCGAAGTCAGCAAACTGCTCGATTCCGGCAAAGGCGGCCTGTATAACGTCTTCCGCAAGTGCGCCCTGGCGGTGCTCAACTGCGGCAGCACCATCGACGATGGCAAGGAGCTGCTGGAACGCTATGAATCGTTCGATATCAGCATCGTCCAGCGCGAGCGCGGCATCAAGCTCGATATCAAGGGCGCGCCGGCCATCGCCTTCGTCGACGGCAAAATGATCAAGGGCATACACGAACACCTGTTCTCGGTGCTGCGCGATATTATCTTCGTCAGCAACGAGATCACCGGCAACCCAAAGTTCGACCTGGATAAAACCGAAGGCATCACCGATGCCGTGTTCCACATCCTGCGCAACGCCGGCGTATTGAAGCCGATGCTGAACCCGAACCTGGTGGTGTGCTGGGGCGGCCATTCGATCAACCGCGCGGAATACAACTACTCGAAGGAAGTGGGCTACGCCATGGGCCTGCGCGACCTCGATATCTGCACCGGCTGCGGCCCGGGCGCGATGAAGGGCCCGATGAAGGGCGCCACCATCGGCCACGCCAAGCAGCGCCTGCATCGCGGCCGCTACCTCGGCATCACCGAGCCGGGCATCATCGCCGCCGAATCGCCGAACCCGATCGTCAATGAACTGGTGATCATGCCGGACATCGAGAAGCGCCTGGAGGCGTTTGTGCGCACCGGCCACGGTATCGTGGTGTTCCCGGGCGGCGCCGGCACGGCTGAAGAGATCCTGTACATCCTGGGCATCCTGCTGCACCCGGATAACGCCGAGATTCCGTTCCCGCTGATCTTCACCGGCCCGGAAACCTCGCGCGACTACTTCGTGCAGATCAACCAGTTCATCCACGATACGCTGGGCCCGGAGGCGCAGCAGCGCTACAAGATCATCATCGACGACCCGGAAACGGTGGCGCGCGAGATGCAGGCCGGCATCAAGGCGGTGCGCGAGTTCCGCAAGGCCCGCAGCGATGCCTACTACTACAACTGGAGCCTGAAGATTGACGCCGAGTTCCAGCGCCCGTTCCCGCCGACGCACGAGAACATGCGCAATCTGAGCCTGCACAAGAACCAGCCGGTGCACCTGCTGGCCGCCAACCTGCGCCGCGCGTTTTCGGGCGTGGTGGCCGGCAACGTCAAGGAAGAGGGCATGCGCGCGATCGAAAAGCATGGCCACTTCGAGATCCACGGCGACAAGGAGATCATGGGGCCGATGGACGCGCTGCTGGCGTCCTTCGTCGCGCAGTCGCGCATGAAGCTGGCCGGCAAGCCGTACACGCCGTGCTACCGCGTGATTCAATAAAAACGCAACAGGGCGCGCACGATTAAACTAGTTGAAGACAGTGTGAGTTGATTTTGCTATCGTGAGCAGGTTCCACTGCTTGCGGGGTCAACATCATGAATACCGGGCTTGCTTCTTCTGTTATGGCGTGTGCGCTGTTGCCATGCTTCATGGTGGCGCCGTCCGCGCAAGCGTATTCCTATTCGGCGGAATGGTCGGTTTACAAGCCGCGTACCAACACTGTCGAGTTCACCATCAAGTTTCGCGAGCCGCCGGATTTTTTCACCACCGATGCGGCCGGTCGCGCGGTCAATGAATTCCAATACCACGTATGGGGCGACAAGAGCCTGCCGTACCCGGATTATTGGGATTCCGTCATCCGTGTCGAGCAATCTTACCTGGCTCAAGGCATGCTGGTGATACGCGGCACCGAGGGCTTCCATGTTCCGGACTCACCGGTATGGGGGGCGGTGCGCGGTGTGGTGCCCTACACGCTGACCGGGACGGTGCTGACGTTCAGCGTGCCGGTGCCGGTGGTCAGCGACCACGGTCCGCTGTTCGATTACAATCTGCTCCTGGTCAGCTACGGAGATTTCGTCTCTCAGCGCGCGGGGCAGGTATCCGCCGTGCCGGAGCCGGGCATCGCCGCGCTGATGCTGGGTGGACTGGCGCTGCTCGGCTGGCGAAAAAAGGCTCTTCACGGATTTCCGGGAAACGCGGCTTTGATCTTCAGGAAGAAGAAGTCAGAGTCGCGGTAGCCATAGGCCATCCGCTTCATTACCTTAATCCGATTGTTGATTGCCTCCAACTGCCCGGTGTGCATTGGCCAGTGCATACGGGCCAAAATACCTCGCCAGTACAAAGCAAGGCGTTTTGGCAAAGCGGATTAACGGCTCAATAGTGCTGCTGCGTGCCATCGCTTGCCAAGTGCGCCAGGCCACGCGCCATCTCCGGGGATCGGTTGGCTGCCCAAGCTCGTTCAAGCTCGCTTTCATCACATAGACCGTCATCAGCGCGTGGTTTGCCGCGAGTAGCTCGTCCAGCTTGGGCGCTTGATCTGGTGGCACGTTGCCCGGATTACGCAGCAGCAGCCAGCGCGCCCGCTTTACGTACTGCCGGGCAGCTTTGTCATCGCGCAGTCGATTGGCCTCGTCGACCCGCACCCGATCGATCACGTCACGGCCGTATTTGGCAATGACGTGAAACAGATCGTAGACGACTTTGGCCCGCCGACAATGCTGCTTCACTTCCAGGTCGAAGGCGGTGTTCATATCCATTGCGACAGCACGAATACGCCGGCAACACTCCGGGCCTGGCCAAACAAAGAACGGGCGGATAGCCTCCCGGCTGCGCCCTTCGCAGACCCAGATCACCCGTCGGGTATCTGCATCGAGTACGAGCGTGGCATAGCGATGCCCCTTGAACAGGGCCAATTCGTCCATCACCAGCCGGATAGGCCGGGGTGACGGGAGTGCCGCCACCTTGCGCTCTAAGTCTTGGCGATGAATTTGATGAACCGTACTCCGGTGAAGCCCGGTAAGTTCGCAGACATGAGAGACCGGCAGCTTCTCACTCCAGCGTGATACAAACTCGGCCGGGCGACGCGAGACACGGGCATGGCGCTCCAGCCAGCTAATCCGCTGGGTGCAGCAACGGCAGCACGCCGGGCAGCGCAACCTGTTCACGGCGATACTCAAAAATACCGGCGATCCTGCGATTGGCAGATCACGTACATTGCGCCAGGTCGTTTCGTGGACACCTGGGGCGTGAGTGCCACAATGGGAGCGGATCAGCGGGTGAGCCGGATCAGCCATCAGGCGCACGTGCAGGCGATCACCCACGATTTCGGCGGAGGACACGAGAAAGCCTTCCCAGAACGGGAGGCTGAGAATATGATTTGTCATGAGAGCGGTAGGTTGAGAAATTGGTTTGGTCGCACAAACACAATAACTCTTCTTTACTGCTCTCTTGCGTTCTACAGCAGGCTCATCCCGGTAATACGCGATGAACCACAGAAAGCCGCTCAGGCGAGCGGCTTTCTGTCGACTGCTGACGATTACTCTTCGCGCCGCAGGTGCGGGAACAGCAGCACGTCGCGGATGTTCGGCGAGTCGGTGATGATCATCATCAGGCGGTCGATGCCGATGCCGCAACCGCCGGCCGGCGGCATGCCGTATTCCAGCGCGCGGATGTAGTCGGCGTCGTAGTACATCGCCTCTTCATCGCCGGCGTCCTTGGCGGCCACCTGGGCCAGGAAGCGGGCCGACTGGTCTTCCGCATCGTTCAGCTCCGAGAAGCCGTTGGCGATCTCGCGGCCGACCATGAACAGCTCGAAGCGCTCGGTGATGCCTTCGCGCGTGTCCGAAGCGCGCGCCAGCGGCGACACTTCGACCGGGTAGTCGATGATATAGGTCGGTTCCCACAGCTGCGCTTCGGCGGTTTCCTCGAACAGCGCCAGTTGCAGCGCGCCCAGGCCGGCGGTGGCGAACGGCTTGACGCCGAACTTCAGCAGTTCCTTCTTGATGAATTCGGCATCGTTCAACTGTTCGGCGGTATAGGACGGCGCGTACTTGTTGATCGCTTCAACGATGGTCAGGCGATGGAACGGCTTCGACAGATCCAGCTCGCGGCCGCCGTAGGTCAGCTTGGCGGTGCCGTGCGCGTCGATCGCGGCCTGGCGGATCACGGCTTCGGTGAAGTCCATCAGCCACTTGTAGTCGGTATAGGCCGCGTAGAATTCCATCATCGTGAATTCCGGATTGTGACGGATCGACACGCCTTCGTTGCGGAAGTTGCGGTTGATCTCGAACACGCGGTCAAAGCCGCCCACCACCAGGCGCTTCAGGTACAGCTCCGGCGCGATACGCAGGAACATCTGCATGTCCAGCGCGTTGTGGTGGGTGATGAACGGCTTCGCCGCGGCGCCGCCCGGGATGGTGTGCAGCATCGGCGTTTCGACTTCCATGAAGTCGTTCTTTTCCATGAAGCGGCGGATCGACGAAATGGCGGCGGTGCGCGCCTTGAAGGTGCGGCGCGTCTCTTCGTTCATGATCAGGTCCACGTAACGCTGGCGGTACTTGGTTTCCTGGTCGGCCAGGCCGTGGAACTTGTCCGGCAGCGGGCGCAGCGACTTGGTAATCAGGCGCAGTTCGGTGACCTTGATGGTCAGTTCATCGGTCTTGGTCTTGAACAGCGTGCCGACCACGCCCAGGATGTCGCCCAGGTCATAGTGGTGCAGCGCGGCCATGGCGGCTTCGCCGGTCAGGTCCAGCGTGGCGTAGATCTGGATGCGGCCGTCGGCCTTCTGGCCCGACGAGTCCTGCAGCGTGGCGAAAGCGGCCTTCTTGCCGGCTTCGCGCTTCAGCATCATGCGGCCCGCCAGCTTGACGGTGACCGGAGCAGCTTCCAGCTCTTCGCGGGTCTTCTCGCCGTATTGCGCGTGCAGGTCGGCGGCCTTGTGTTCCGGCTTGAAGTCGTTCGGGAAGGCGACGCCTTGTTCGCGGATGGCGGCCAGCTTGGCGCGGCGCTCCGCAATGATTTTATTCTCGTCGGGTGCTGCTGCCTGGTCTTGAAGATCCGTAGTCATGGTCTTTACTTTTGTTGAGGTGATGATTTAGTTGGTGGCGGTGGCGAACAGTTCGTCCACATCCAGCTCGCTGAAGTCGCGCACGACGGCGATGACGTTGTCGAACTCCTTGAACGCTTCAGCCGGCAAAGTGGTTGTCAGCACCACTGCGCGCATGCCGGCGCGGCGCGCCGCTTCCACGCCCAGCGGCGCGTCTTCGAACACGATGCTGTTTTCCGGCAGCGTGCCGGCGCGTTCGGCCGCCAGCAGGAACACGTCCGGATTCGGCTTGCCGCGAGCTACGTCGGCGGCGCCGGCGATGGCGTCGAATTCCTTGCGCAGATCGAGGCCGTCCAGCGTGAAGTCGATGTTCTCGGTCGGCGCGGCGGTGGCCACGGCCAGCTTGACGCCGGCCGCCCTGGCGCGCGCGATGAAGTCGACGAAGCCGGTCGTCGGCGCCAGGTGCGGCGCATACATCTCGCGGTACAGCGCTTCCTTCTCGAAGTCGAGCACCGCGCTTTCTTCCTTGGTCAGCGACTTGCCGAAGTAGGTGCTCATGATTTCATGGCCCTGGCGGCCGGCCGTGTTGCGGAAGAAGTCATCCGCATCGAGCACATGGCCGCGACGCTGGAAGAACTCCAGCCACGATTTCACGTGGAAGGACATATTGTCGACGATGGTTCCATCCATGTCGAAGATGAATGCGCGCTGGGTCATGAATTAAACGCCTTGTTTGAGCGAAGCCGAGATGAAGTCGTCCAGATCGCCGTCCAGCACACCCTTGGTGTTGCCGGTTTCGAAGTTGGTGCGCAGGTCCTTGATGCGCGACTGGTCCAGCACATAGGAGCGAATCTGGTGGCCCCAGCCGACGTCGGTCTTGGAGTCTTCCAGTTTCTGCTGCTCGCTCATGCGCTTGCGCAGTTCCAGTTCGTACAGCTTCGCCTTCAGCATTTCCATCGCCTCGGCCTTGTTGCGGTGCTGCGAACGGTCGTTCTGGCACTGGACCACGATGCCCGACGGGCCGTGGGTCAGACGCACCGCGGAGTCGGTTTTGTTAATGTGCTGACCACCGGCGCCCGAAGCGCGGTAGGTGTCGATACGCAGGTCGGCGGGATTGATCTCGATATCGATCGAATCATCCACTTCCGGATACACGAACAGCGACACGAACGAAGTGTGGCGGCCGCCGGCCGAGTCGAACGGCGACTTGCGCACCAGGCGGTGCACGCCGGTTTCGGTGCGCAGGAAGCCGTAGGCGTATTCGCCTTCCACCTTCAGCGTGGCGGTCTTGATGCCGGCCACCTCGCCCTCGGATTCTTCCATCACCTCGACCTTGAAGCCCTTGCGTTCGCAATAGCGCAGGTACTGGCGCAGCAGCATGGACGCCCAGTCCTGGGCCTCGGTGCCGCCGGCGCCGGCCTGGATGTCGATGAAGCAGTTGTTCGGGTCCATCGGGTTGTTGAACATCCGGCGGAATTCCATGCCCTCGATGACCTTGCGGACTTCTTCGGCGTCGAGGATCAGCGCTTCGAGCGTGTCGTCGTCGCCTTCTTCCTTGGCCATTTCAATCAGGTCGGCCATGTCTTTCAGGTCGGCGTCGGCCTTGGTCAGCGCGTCGACGACGGCTTCCAGCGATTTTTTTCCTTGCCCAGGTCCTGGGCTTTCTTCGGATCGTTCCAGACGGCCGGATCTTCCAGCTCGCCGTTTACCTGTTCGAGCTTGTCGACTTTGCGATCGAAGTCAAAGATACCTCCGAAGTTCGGCTTCGCGCGTGGTCAGATCGGCGAGCAGGGAGGTGAGGGCGTTGATGCGTTCGGCTTCCATGGTTTTCTTCTTTTCTCAGGCTGAAATCAAACCTTGGATTATACCCTAGCCAGGCGCGCTCTCCCAGCGCTGTGCCGCCAGCGGTGTCGCCGCCGTGAAATCCTGCCGTTTATGCCACAAAGCGGCTAAAATGTCGCGGCCTGTAACTATAGAATGCCCTTCATGCGTCTTGTCTATCTTGCATTGCCGTCGCTGCTGATCGGCTGTTCCAGCCTGCCCCATGGCGGCGCCACGCCGGCCGGCGCCGAAGCCACCTTCGCGCTGCTGGAGACTACCGACCTGCATGCGAATGTGCTCAGTTATGATTACTACAAGCTGCAGGCCGATCCCGCCATCGGCCTGGAACGCACGGCGACGCTGATCAGGCAGGCGCGCGCCCAATACCCGAACAATCTGCTGCTCGATAATGGCGACGCGCTGCAAGGCACGGCGCTGGCGGACTATCAGGCGCTGGTCAAGCCGGTGGCTTGCGGCGAAACGCTGGCCATCTACAAGGCCATGAACCACCTGGGCGTCGATGGCGCGGGCATTGGCAACCATGAATTCAACTACGGGCTGGCGTATCTGAACCAGGTCACCGGCAACCACTTCGAGGTGGACGGCGTGCCGGCCGACGCGCCGCGCTGCGCCGGGCCGAAGTTCCCGATCGTGCTGTCGAATATCTACAGCATCAAGTCGAAAAAACCGCTGTTCGAGCCATACCGCATCCTCTCGCGCCAGATCCAGGCCACCGGCCCGGATGGCAAGCCGCTGACGGCGACCATCAAGGTCGGCATCATCGGCTTCGCGCCGCCCGGCGTGCTGTCGTGGGACAAGGCCTGGCTGGAAGGGAAGGTCTACGCCGAAGGCGTGCGCGAGTCGGCGCAGAAGTACATACCGCAAATGCGCGCCGAAGGCGCCGACCTGGTGGTGGCCATCTCGCACGGCGGCGTCGATGGCGCGCCGTACACGCCGCAAATGGAAAACGCCAACTACTATCTGGCGCAGGTGCCGGGCGTGGACGCGCTGCTGATCGGCCACGCGCACCTGCCGTTCCCGGACGCCGCCAGCAAGGCGGCGGGCTTCAACCTGCCGGGCGTCGACAAGACCAGGGGCACGATCTACGGCGTGCCGGCGGTGATGGCCAACTTGTGGGGCAAGCACCTTGGCGTGATCGGCCTGCACCTGAAATACGACGGCAAGCGCTGGGTGATCGACCAATCGCGCACCACGGTCGAAGCGCGCGCCACCCGCCAGGCCGACGGCAGCTACGTCGCCGCCGATCCGGGCATCGCCGAGTTGATCGCGGACGAACATGCGGCCACCATCCGCTACGTTAAAACGCCGGTCGGCAACAGCGATTTCCGCATGAGCAGCTACTTCGCCGATGTCGGCGACATCAGCGCGATCGAACTGGTGAACCAGGCGCAAACCGCCTACGTGCAGGAGTATGTAAAGGCCAACCTGCCGCAGTACGCGGCGCTGCCCGTGTTGTCGATGGCGTCGCCGTTCAAGACCGGCGCCGCCGGCGTGGCCGACTACACCGACGTCAAGCCGGGCGCGGTAGCGCTGAACAACGCCGCCGACCTGTATCTGTACCCGAACGCGCTGCACGCCGTCAAAGTGAACGGTGCGCAGCTGAAGGCCTGGCTGGAGAAATCCGCCGAGCGCTTCAACCGCATCGATCCAGACAGCAGCGCGCAGCAGGAGCTGGTCAACACCGGCTTCGCGGGCTTTAACTTCGACATGCTGACCAGCGCGGACGTCAGCTACCAGATCGACGTGACGCAGCCGGTCGACCAGCGCATCGTCAAGCTGCACTATAAAGGTGCGCCGCTGTCGCCGGCGCAGGAGTTCCTGGTGGCGACCAATAACTACCGCGCAAGCGGCGGCGGCGGTTTCCCCGGCCTCGATGGCGGCAAGACCGTCATCGCCGCGCCGGATTCCAGCCGCGACGTGCTGATCGCCTATATCCAGAAAACCAAAGAGCTGACCCGCGCGCGCAATGGCGCCACGCGCAGCTGGCGTTTCGCGCCGGTCGCCGTCAAAGGCCCGGTGGTGTTCCGCTCCGCGCCTGGCCTGCTGGAGCTGGCGCGCGACGCCGGACTGACCGGGGTCACGCAGCTCAAGGCCGACGATGGCGGCGGCAAAGGCTACGCGCTGTACGCCATCGACCTGAGTAAAGGAGGATAAGCTAGCACCATGCCAGTGCTTGCTGCGATGCGGCACATCTATCTGTTGCTGATGACGTTCTACTAACCTACAATGGTTTTCCGATGGGGCGACTTTCCAGCGTACGACTGCTAAAAAACGTTGTATAACAGGAGATGACAGATGAATTTCAAGTTGAAATTGCTCGTTGCAGGTCTGGTACTCGGTTTTGCGGCTTCCTCTCAGGCGGCTGACCCCATCAAGATCGGCGTCGCCGGTCCGTTCACCGGCGGCTCGGCGCCGATGGGGGTATCGATGCGCGATGGCGTCAAGCTGGCGGCGGCGGAGATCAACGCCAAGGGCGGCGTGCTCGGTCGCCAGATCCAGCTGATCGAGCGCGACGACGAAGCCAAGAACGAACGCGGTGTGCAGATCGCGCAAGAGCTGATCAACAAGGAACGCGTGGTCGCAACGGTCGGCTACATCAACACCGGCGTTGCGCTGGCCTCGCAGCGCTTCTATCAGGACGCGAAAATCCCGGTGATGAACAACGTCGCCACCGGCTCGGTCATCACCCAGCAGTTTGCCAAGGAGCCGGAGAACTACGTCTTCCGCAATTCGGCCAATGACCAGATCCAGTCGCAGATGATCATCAAGGAAGCGGTCGACAATCGCAAGTTCAAGAAGGTCGCCATCCTTGCCGACTCCACCAACTACGGCCAGCTGGGACGCGAGGACCTGGAAAAAGTGCTGGCCTCGCGCAGCATGAAGGCGGTGGCGGTCGAGAAGTACAACATCAAGGACGTCGACATGACGGCCCAGCTGCTCAAGGCCAAGCAGGCCGGCGCCGAGGTGGTGCTGACTTACGGCATTGGCCCCGAGCTGGCGCAGATCGCCAACGGCATGGAAAAACTGGGCTGGAAAGTGCCGCTGATCGGCAGCTGGACGCTGTCGATGGCCAACTTCATCGACAACGCCGGCAAGAACGGTAACGGCACCCGCATGCCGCAGACCTTCATCCAGGACCCGAACACGCCGAAGCGCAAGGCCTTCATCGACGCCTATATCAAGGCCTACAACCCGCCGCAGGGGCGCATGCCGTCGCCGGTGTCGGCGGCGCAGGGCTACGACTCCATTTACCTGCTGGCCGCCGCCATCAAGCAGGCCGGCAGCACGGACGGGCCGAAGGTCAAGGCCGCGCTGGAGAACCTCAATGAAAAAGTGGAAGGCGTTGTCACCACTTACGATAAGCCATACAGCAAAACCGACCACGAGGCGATTACTGCTGACATTACTGTTTTTGGTGAGGTCAGGGACGGCAAGGTCGTGCATGCCAAGTAGGGCATAACTCCGTCGTTCCCGCGCAGGCGGGAACCCATGCGCCGTTTCGGTACCTGTTCCATGGATTCCCGCCTGCGCGGGAATGACGGGTCTGGGCTTGCCATTTTCTTGTCGTCTGCAGGGGAATCGTATGGAAATCCTGTTGCAACTGGTGTTCAGCGGCATTGCGCTGGGCATGATCTACGCGGTGATCGCCTTCGGCTACCAGCTGACGTTTGCCACCTCCGGCACACTCAATTTCGGCCAGGGCGAATCGCTGATGCTCGGCGCGCTGGTCGGTCTTAGCCTGGTCGGCACCATCCACGGCGGCCCTTACATGAGCTATCTGCTGATGATCCCCTGGTGATCGCCTTCGGCGCGCTGCAAGGCATGCTGGTCGAATGGATAGGCGTACGCCCGGCGATCAAGATCAAGTCCGAATTCGGCTGGATCATGTCCACCATCGCGCTGGCCATCATCTTCAAGAACGTGGCCGAGAATATCTGGGGCAAGGACGACCTGACGTTCCCGTCGCCGCTGTCGTCGGCGCCGATTGAAATCCTCGGCGCCAATGTGCAGCCGATGCAGATTGCCGTGGTGGCCGGCGCGCTGGCCATCATGGCGGTGGTGGAGATATTCAACCGCAAATCGATCTACGGCAAGGCGGTCGTCGCCACCGCCAATGACCGCGACGCGGCGGGGCTGATGGGCATTAACACCGGCGCCGTCATCACCTTCTCGTATGCGCTGTCGTCCGCGGTCGCCGCCTTCGCCGGCGTGCTGGTGGCGCCGCTGACGCTGACCGGCGCCACCATGGGCGCCTCGCTCGGCCTGAAAGCGTTCGCGGTGGCGATCATCGGCGGTCTCACTTCGGGTGTCGGCGCCATCGTCGGCGGACTGATACTGGGGATCACCGAAACCACGGCCGGCTACTACATCTCCACCGGGTACAAGGACGTGCCGGGCCTGCTGCTGCTGTTGCTGGTGCTGGCGGTGAAGCCGTCCGGCCTGTTCGGCAAAGCCGCCATCAAAAAGGTCTGACCGATGAAGAAGACGATAGTCGCGGCAAGCGTGGTGGGGCTGGTGGTGCTGGCCTTGTATCCGGTGCTGATTCCTAACCCGTACTATATCCATCTGTTCGAGACGATACTGATCTACGCGATACTCCTGTTCGGCCTCGATATCGTGGTCGGCTACACCGGGCAGGTGTCGCTGGGCCATGCCGGCCTGTTCGGGATCGGTTCCTACGTCACAGGCGTGGTCGTATTCAAACTCGGCGCGCCGTTCTGGATCGCCATCCCGGCCAGCGTGATCGGCGCGGCGATATTCGGCGCCATCCTCGCGCTGCCTGCGCTGCGCGTCACCGGGCCATACCTGGCGATGGTGACGCTGGCCTTCGGCACCATCATCCAGATCCTGATTAACGAGATGACCTTCCTCACCGAGGGGCCGATGGGCGTCAAGATCTCCAAGCCGGTGGTGTTCGGCGAAAAACTCAGCGAAGTGCAGTACTACTACATGGTCGCCGTGCTGATGGTGATTTCGCTGGTGGTGGTGCACCGGATACTGAAATCCAACCTGGGGCGCGCCTTCGAAGCGCTGCGCGACAGCCCGATCGCCTCCGACTGCATGGGCGTCTCGGTGTATCGCTACAAGGTGTATGCCTTCATCATCAGCGCCGGTTTCGCCGGGCTGGCGGGCAGCCTGTATGCGTATTCGGAAGAGTACATCTCGCCGAACACCTACAACTTCGAGCTGACCATCCTGTTCCTGCTGGCGGTGATCATGGGCGGGCGCAAGACGCGATCCGGCGCGCTGATCGGCGCGCTGATCGTGGTCATGCTCCCAAGCCTGCTGGCGGACATAGAACTGTTCCGCAAAATTGCCACCGCCGCCGCGATACTGGGCGTGATCGGCTCGGCGGTGGCGATCGCCCGCAAGCGCTCGACGCCGCGCGGCGTCGCCGTACCGCTGATCGCCACCATCGGCATGGCGGCGTTCTCGTACAAGCTTGAGAATATCGTCGACTGGCGGTTGACCATCTTCGGCCTGATGACGCTATTCGTCGTCTACTACCTGCAGGACGGCATCGTCGGCTTCCTGCAAAACCTGATGGGCCGCGCACGCGCGCACGCCAGTGCCGCTGGCCTCGGGCGGCGGGGCAGAGCCGTTCCCGCGCGCGCAGGGCGGCCAGGCCGGCGACACGCTGCTCGACGTCGAGCAAATCCTGATGCAGTTCGGCGGCCTGAAAGCGCTCAATCAGGTCAACCTGCATGTGCTGCAAGGTTCGGTGCACGGGCTGATTGGCCCCAACGGCTCCGGCAAGAGTACGATGATGAACGTCCTCACCGGCATCTACAAGCCGACGGCAGGGAAGGTGGCTTTTGCCGGCGCGGTGATTTCCGGCCGCACGCCGTCGGAGATCGCCCTCGGCGGCGTCGCCCGCACCTTCCAGAACGTGCAACTGTTCGGCGAAATGACGGCCACGGAGAATGTGCTGGTGGGCCTGCACAACACCTTCAAGTCGAATGTGCTCGACGTGATGCTGCAAACGCCGCGCTACCGGCGCGAGGAGCAGGCCGCGCGCGAGCGCGCCGCCAGCATCCTGGAATTCGTCGGCCTGTCGGACATGGCCAACGAAGAGGCGCGCAATCTCCCGTATGGCAAACAGCGGCTGCTGGAAATCGGCCGCGCGCTGGGCCTCAGTCCGCGCCTGCTGCTGCTCGACGAACCGGCCGCCGGCCTGACCGCGCCCGACATCAAGGAGCTGATGGCTATCATCCGCAAAATCCGCGACCACGGCATCACCATCATTCTGATCGAACACCACATGGACGTGGTGATGGCCTTGTCGGATACGGTGACGGTGCTGGACTTCGGCCAGAAAATCGCCGAAGGCAAGCCGGCCGCCGTGCAAAGCGATCCGAAAGTGATCGAAGCTTACCTGGGCGGCAGCGGCGAAACCGCGCCCGCACACTGAGAAGGATACCCCATGCTCTCGATCTCCAATCTGCACGCGGCCTACGGCAAAGTCGAAGTCCTGCACGGCATTTCGCTGGATGTGCCGAAAGGGAAGCTGGTGACGCTGATCGGCTCCAATGGCGCCGGCAAAACCACCACCATGCGCGCCATCTCCGGCATGATCAAGCCCAAAGGCGGCAAGGTCACGCTGGACGGCAAAGACATCACCGGCAGCGACTCGCACAAGATCGCCCGCGCCGGGCTGGCGCACTCGCCGGAAGGACGGCGCGTATTCGCCTCGATGAGCGTCACCGACAACCTGCTGCTGGGCGCCTTCCCGCGCTTCACCCGTGCGCGTCCCAAGGGCGACATCAAGCACGATCTGGAAAAAGCGCTGGAACTGTTCCCGCGCCTGAAGGAGCGCCAGCACCAGCTGGCCGGCACGCTTTCCGGCGGCGAGCAGCAGATGCTGGCGATGGCGCGCGCGGTGATGCTCAATCCGGAAGTAGTGCTGCTGGACGAGCCTTCAATGGGGCTGGCGCCCATCCTGGTGGAAGAAGTGTTCCGCATCATCCAGCGCCTGAAGTCCGAAGGCGTGACGATGCTGTTGGTGGAGCAGTTTGCCGCCGCCGCGCTGAACGTGGCCGACTACGGCTATGTGCTGGAAAACGGCAGCATCTCCGTCCACGGCCCGGCGCAAAGCCTGAAAACCGACCCGAAAGTTATCGCCGCCTATCTGGGCGGCGGCCACTAGCCGCAGCGGCGTGCCTGCCCACAAACGGAAGAGCCTGTCAACATGCAATGCACGTAATCTGCGATTTTGCCACAAAATAAATATTCCTAAATAACATTTAATTTTCGTTGTGGTTCAGTATAGAATTTGTTTGCATAACTGACATTATTTCCAGTGTGATGCATACTTATTCTAGGACTAACGATGATTAAACCGCTTCACTTCAAGCAATCGTTGCGTGCGCTGGCTGGCGCCGCCCTCATGACGCTCGCAACCGGCGCCGCGCACGCCGGCCCGGTGACCGAACTCGGTGACGCCGGGCCGTTGCTGGGTTCGGCCCAGTCCTTCACTGGCAGCAGCGCCATTTACACCATCACCGGATCGCTGCTGGGCGCTGCCGCCGGGGATTACGCCGATCTGTTCCGCGTTTACCTGTACGCCGGCAGCACCTTCAGCGCCACGACCACCGCGTCGGCCTGGAATACCAATAACTTCGACAGCGCGCTATTCCTGTTCGACAGCACCGGTCACGGCGTGGTGGCCAATGACGACGATCCAAACGTCGGCCCGCAATCCACCATCTTCAAATCGGTGGCTGCCAGCGGCTATTACTACCTCGCCGTGGCCGGCACCGGCTATACCCCGGTCAGCGCCGGCGGCGCGATCTTCGGCGATCTGTTCGGCGCCGCAGCGCAAGTGCCGGCGGTCGGGGCTGGCGGCGCCGGCGCGCTGAGCGGCTGGCAGAGCGTCAGCAGCGAAAGCGGCGACTATGAACTGGTGCTGCAGGGCGCCTACGCCAACGTCAGCGCCGTGCCGGAGCCAACCAACGTCTCGATGCTGCTGGCCGGCTTGGGGCTGGCGGGCGCGGTGGCGCGCCGCCGCCGCGCGCAGGTCTGATCCGTTCAACGTCAATCTAGAAAAAATCCATGAAAATCACGCGTATCGCTCCATTAATGGCGCTGTTATTGGCAGGCGCCACAGGTCTGGCGCAAGCCCAGCATGCCAAACTCGATGCCGGCTTGTCCGACCTGGTCGACAAGCTGAAAGCTCCCGCAGCCGCCCGTCAGGCCGTCGCCGGCGGCCTGAAATCCACCCATGAAGGCCTGACCGACAGCAGCGGCCGGGTGCTGGTGGACATCTATCTGGACGGCAGCAGCTCGCTGGACACGGTGGTCGGCAACCTGAAGGCGGTCGGCGCCAATGTCACCGGCGTCAACGCCGCGTTCCGCCACGGCGCGGTATCGGCCTACGTGCCGCCGAACCAGATCGAAGGCCTGGCCGGCACCACCGGCCTGCGCGTGATGAAGCTGTCGCTGCGGCCGAAGCGCAACGTCGGCGTCACCACCTCGCAGGGCACCAAGGTGCTGCGCTCGGACGTCGCCAACGCCGCCGGCGTCACCGGCTATGGCATCACCGTTGGCGTGCTGTCCGATTCGTATAACGGCTCGCCGGCCAGCTTCACCACCATCCGCGCGGCCAACGACATCGCCAGCGGCGACCTGCGCCCGCCCAAATTCGTGATCGACCTGGTCGATTCCGGCAACACCGACGAGGGCCGCGCGATGATGCAGATCGTGCAGGACGTTGCCCCGCAAGCCGATCAGTGCTTCGCCACCGCCTTCGCCGGCGAGGCGGCTTTCGCCGACAACATCCGCACGCTGCGGACCCACGCCAACTGCCGCGCCGATATCATCGTTGACGACGTCTTCTACTTCGACGAACCGTTCTTTTCAGACGGGCAGGTAGCGCAAGCGGTCAACGACGTCGTCACCAGCACCACGTTGCCGGGCAAGCAGGTCAGCTACTTCTCGTCGGCCGGCAACCAGGGCGCGGCCGGCGGCGGTGGCGCCATCGACATACCGCAAGCCAGTTTCTCCACCGCGCCGGCGGGCATCGGCAATATCAACCTGCAGTCGACCCGCACTTGCAGCAGCTCGCCGGCCAGCGGCTCCAGCAAGGCCAATGTCGGTGGCGGCTGGCTGGACTTCGGCGGCGCCAACTACGTCAAACGCGTCAACTACACGCCATCCGGCTCGCGCATGCTGCTGCAATGGGACGATCCATTCTATGCCGGCGCCGTCAGCACCGACCTCAATCTGTATTTCTTTGACGACGCGGGCAATTGCGTGTTCACCTTTGCCAGCAACAACATCGCCACCGACAACGGCATGGAATACATCAGCCTGTCCGGCGGCGACAGCTTGAGTTCACTGCGCATCATGATCGGCCGTACCAGCGTCGGCGCGCACAGCGCCACCCGCGTGCGACTGGCCAACTTCGGCGGCTTTGATGGCGGACCGTTCGCCGTCAACACCAGCCCGACCACGTTCGGCCACAGCGCCGCGGCCAACGCCAACAGCGTGGCGGCGTATCGCTACACCTATCCGGCCACGCAGGTATCGCCGTACAAGCCGGTGCTGGAACCGTTCAGCAGCCCAGGCCCGGTGGTCATCGCGCTGGACGCCGACGGCAAGCGCCTGCCGGTGGCGGAAGTGCGCAAAAAGCCGGACCTGGCCGCACCGGATGGCGGCGACACCACCTTCTTCTTCCCCGGCCAGGACTTCGAAGGCAACGGACGGCCGAACTTCTTCGGCACCAGCGCGGCCGCACCGCACGCCGCCGGCGTAGCGGCGCTGCTGCTGCAAAAGGCCGGCGGTCCGGGCAAGCTGACGCCGAAGCAAATCAAGAGCCTGCTGCAAACTTCCGCGCCAGCCCGCGTGCCGCCATATTCGCCGGCCGGCACGCCAGCGTCCAAAGTGTGGAGCGTGTACGACGGCTTCGGCCTGATCGACGCCACCGCCACGCTGAACAAGCTGCCCTGATCGTCCGCCAAATCCAGCAAAGCCGGCGCCCAGTGGCGCCGGTTTTTTTGCAGCGTCGAAAAGTCCTCGACCGAGAAGGCGGGGTTGCCAATTGCTTTGCCGAGTTGGGCTTGCGCCTCAGGATGTAGCCTTGGTAGCGGCCAATGATATTGTGCTCAAGAGTGCCGAATCGGTCAGCGACACCGTTAGCGACAACAAGAGTGGCGGTTGGACTGCCGGCATTGGCATCACCGTGGGCGCAAACACGGGCCTTAACGGCGCCGTCATCGCCAGCGCCGCGCCGGCAGCGAATAACTTGCTTACGACGCAGACGCTCACTACCAGCGACATCGAGAACAAAGCGGAATACAAGGCCGTGACGGTTGGCTTGTCCGCCTCGACCAGCGGAGGCATGCGGCCGCCGTCGGTGGGGGCATCCAGCGGCAGCGCCAGCGGCACCACCAAGTCGGCGATTGGCGAAGGTACGATTATTGTCAAGGCTGATGCTGTCACAGGCAGTGACAGTGTCGCCGGATTGAATCGCGACACCAGCGGCGCCAATGGCAGCATCGAAAAAATCTTCGATCAGAAGAAAGTGGAAGAGCAGCAGGAACTGGGCAAGGTCTTCGGCGAACAAGCCTTCCGTGCGGTGGGCGACATCGCCCAGCAGTACACCAAGGCCTACGACAACGCATCGTTGCAGTTGTCCAATGCGCAGGCTTATCAGGAACTCAAAGACAAGGAAAGCGACGGCACCCTGAGCCAGAGCGAGCGCGCAACTCTCAGTGCGATGGAATCGAGCGGTTTCACCCGGGCTATTGCCAGCGAATTGGCCGCTACGGCAAATGCCACGTTATCTGATCCGCAGGTTCAGGCAGACTACGAAAACTGGAAAGAGGGCAGCGTCAACAAAACCCTGCTGCATGCACTGGCAGGCGGTATGCAGGCTGGCCTCTCGGGCGGCAACATCAGCGCTGCCGCGCTCGGTGCTGGTAGCAGCGAGGCGCTGAAGGACCTGAGCAAAGATTTGCCGCCTGATTTGCAGCAGTGGGTGAGCACGATTGCAGGCGCCGGGCCGGGAGCGCTGGCCGGTGGTGGCGAGGGCGCAGTTAGCGGCGCATCCTCGGCGCAGGATGGCGAGGTCAACAACAGGCAACTGCACACCATTGAAGAGAAGTTAATCTCCGATAACGCGGCGGAGTATGCGAAGCAGAATGGTATTAAAATAGAAGCAGCGATCGCTCAGTTGAGGGCGCAAGCATTGAGGCAGGTTGACCGCGGGTCAGCGGATATCCCCAATAATCCTAGTGCGGCCGCGTTCTTAACAAAAATTGCGCTGGCTGCTGGCAACCAGAATGTTGGTGGTGGAGGATTGTTCGATGCGAGAAATAGCGTCTCGTATTACGATGCGAGAATAAGTTCTGTATCGGCAAACAATACTAATAACGTTACCGTTGCTCAAACGGTTGCTGCTGCGAGTCGTTCGAACATTCCAGGAGCAAAAGACGCCATCCCTAAAGAGGGGGAGGCGATTACCATCGGCGTCAATGTAATTCTGGCGGCGGAGGGCGGTGTAGGTATCGTACGGGCTGCACCATCTCTGTGGGCACGGATTACGGCATTCTTCACAAAAGATGCGGCGTCAGGTGCTGAGAGCGCGCTCGCAGCCAATGAAGCGGCGGCGGCTGGACACGAGATTGGAACGATCACTACTCGGACAACAAAGAACACGACTCGGCTTGGCGGAGAAGCCGGAGAGCCAGGTGTGAACATCAAATATAGAGACGGCACTGAATTTGACATGACAGCAACGCGGGTGAAACAGACGGAGTTGAACCCGTATGTGCCCGGTGGAACTCGTCCTATTAAGTTTGAGGATGCTCTGAATAAGCAAGGCACAAAGCGTGCTCCGACCAAAGAAGAGCTTGATTGGTTCAACAGCATTAGCCATTAGGCGGTAAGGATTAAATATGATCGACTCAAAAACCGGCGATAGGGTTATCGTTCATGTCCACGAAAAATACGGGCCGTATATTCGTATCTCTAACTATGACGATGCAGGGGCACTAGAAGATGTGTTTGATGACCATTATTACGTCCTGTACTGGAAAGCCTCGGCGAAAGAGTTTGAAATGGATGGAGGCAGCGAATACTATTTTGGCGGAGCTGCTGATCCAATAAAACTGCAGGCTATTCTCGATGAAATAATCTTCGAATAGATTCGGCAATCAGTGGAAGTGGACTTGATCCACAGGGAGCACCGAGCGCGTCCTTGGATACTGGGAAGGCTGTTTGGAATACCGGGGTCAACGTTGTTGAAGGAAGTGTGAACCTTTTGAGTGGAGCCCTACCTGGCGGCTCAGATTACTACGCATTGAATCGCCCCGGGTTTGAAGGAGGCTCCAACATTTGAGAAAATGGAGCCACCATGAAAAAATCAGTCCGATATTCCCCCGAAGTGATGGAGCGCGCCGTGCGCATGGTCCAAGAGGCCGGCAGCGAGTACGAGTCGCAGTGGGCGGCCATCACGTCCATCGCAGCCAAGATAGGCTGTACCTCCGAAACTCTGCGCCGTTGGGTGCGCCAGCGTGAGCGTGACACGGGCCAGCGTGAAGGCACCACAACGGCCGAAAGCGAGCGCCTCAAGGCGCTGGAGCGCGAGAACAAGGAGCTACGCAAGGCGAATGAAATCCTGCGTCTGGCGAGCGCGTTTTTCGCCCAGGCGGAGCTCGACCGTCGCTTCAAATCGTGAGACAGTTCATCGACCAGCACCGCCAAGCGTATGGGGTCGAGTCGATTTGCAAAGTCCTGCAAGTCGCCCCGTCCGGCTACTGGCGTTACGCCGCGCAGCGGTGCAATCCCGCTTTGCGCAGCAATCGTGCGAAGAGTGACGAGGTGCTGGCCTCTCAAATTGAACGCGTCTGGCAAGCCAACATGCAGGTCTATGGTGCCGAAAAGGTCTGGCGCCAACTGCGGCGCGAAGGCACCGAAGTTGCCCGCTGCACCGTTGAGCGCTTGATGCGCCGCGCCGGCCTGCGCGGCGTGATGCGGGGCAAGGTCGTGAAGACCACGATCGGCAATGCGGCCGCACCTTGCCCGCTGGACCGGGTCAACCGCCAGTTCAAGGCACAACGACCCAATCAACTGTGGGTGTCCGACTTCACCTACGTCTCGACTTGGCAAGGCTTTGTCTATGTGGCCTTTGTGATTGATGTCTTTGCCCGGCGTATCGTGGGCTGGCGCGTCAGCAGCTCCATGCGCACCGACTTCGTTCTGGATGCCTTGGAACAGGCGCTGTACGCACGCCAACCAGAACGTGATGACGCCTTGATTCATCATAGCGACAGGGGCTCGCAATACGTCTCCATTCGCTACAGTGAGCGCCTGGCAGAAGCTGGAGTTGAGCCTTCTGTGGGAAGTCAGGGCGACAGTTATGATAATGCGTTGGCCGAGACCATTAACGGGCTGTACAAGGCAGAACTGATACATCGCCGTGCTCCCTGGAAGACGCGCGCGGCCGTCGAGCTGGCGACGCTAGAGTGGGTGACCTGGTTCAATCATCATCGGTTGCTCAAACCGCTTGGCTATATACCGCCGGCCGAAGCTGAGGCAAACTACTACCGACAACTTTCCGAGCAGGTTATTTCGCCTGACTCACACCAATCGGCCTCCTAAATTTCCGGGGTGATTCAGAGTTTGAATCGGTGCTGGCGTTGGCAAAGGATGTGCTTCTTGAGGGCACGACATAGCAATTGCTGGATTCTGTTGGCTGTCGTTGTTGCAGCTTAGTCGGGGCTCGGAATCCGTATATAATCGCCAGCTGATAGTATTCTAGGGGCGCGGGAGTGGGGTCGCGATACTTGTTGGTTGGCTGTGTGCTTGGCTTGGGATGCCTGTCCTCCGTGCTCGCATCGGCGCAGTCCATCACCCAGCTCACGGGCCAGCAGTTGCGGCGTCAGCAGCAGCGCGAGCAGGTTCAGGCCCAGCAAATCGAGGAACATCTTCCCGATGTCCGTCTGCCGCGCGCGCCTGGCGTCACGTCCACCGATTATCCGGACAATGAGTCGCCCTGCATTCCCATCAACCACATCACGCTGACCGGCGCCGATGCCGCCGATTTTTCCTGGGCGCTGAATGCCGCCGATGATGCGAAAGGCCGCTGTCTCGGCGCCATCGGCATCGAGGCGATTGTCGACCGGATACACGCTGCGCTGGCCGAGGCGGGCTATGTGACCACCCGCGTGCATATCGGCCAGCACGCCATCTCGGGTGACAGCTTGCAGCTGACGCTCGTTACGGGACGCATTCGCGCGGTGCGCTTTCTGGCGGCGTCTGGGCCGGAAAGCCAGGCATGGCGCAACGCTGTGCCGTCGCGGCCGGGCGATATTTTGAATTTGACCGATATCGAGCAGGCGCTGGAAAATCTGCGCCGCATCCCCGGCGCCGATGCCCTGATCGATATTGTCCCAGCCGACCAGCCGGAGGAGAGCGACCTGCTGATCCACTGGCGCCAGTCTGCTCCCGTGCATGTGAGTCTTTCCGCCGACGACGGCGGCTTCAAGGCGACCGGCAAGTACCAGGGCGGCGCGACGGTGTTCCTGGATAATGTGCTGGGGTGGAATGAACTCATGTATTTCAGCGCCAACCGCGAGTTCGCCGACGGCGGCACGCGCGCCGAGCGTGGCACCCGTCACTACGCCTTCCATTACTCGGTGCCGGCCGGTTACTGGCTGTTGTCGTTCAACGCCAGCCGCTACCGCTATTTCCAGACGGTCGCGGGGGCGTTCCAGTCCTTCGTTTACAGCGGCACGGGGCGCAAGCTCGATGCCAAGGCGGCACGCGTGATTTACCGCGATGGCGTACGCAAAACCACGGCGGCGCTGCGCCTGTTTCAGCGCAGCGCCAACACGTTTGTCGATGACAGCGAGATGGAATTCGAACGTCGCCGCATGGGCGGCTTCGAGTTGAGCCTGGCGCACAAGGAGTTTATCGGCGCTAGCACGCTCGATGGCAGCATCGCCTACAAGCGCGGCAACCGGCTGTTCGGTACGCGGCCGGCGCCGGAAGAGGAATATGGCGAAGGCTCGTCGCGGCCCACTATCGTCAACGCGGAGATTTCGCTGAATGTGCCGTTGCAGCTCGGTCGCGCCGACCTGGGCTATCAGGGCGACTGGCGCCGGCAGTGGAGCCCGTCGCCTTTGCTGTTTCAGGACCGCTTCTTCGTTGGCGGACGCTATACCGTGCGTGGCTTCGATGGCGAGTCGAGCCTGTCCGGCGATAACGGCTGGCTGCTGCGCAACGAATTGAATTGGAACCTCAGCGACAGGCATCAGCTTTACCTTGCGCTCGACTATGCCAGGGTCGACAGCGACCAGCTGCAACTGGCGGGCGACACGCTGGCCGGCACTGCGCTAGGCTGGCGGGGAAGGCTGGGCCGCGCCTATGTCGATCTGTTTGTTGGCCGGCCGGTCCACAAGCCCAGGACCTTCAAGACCGCGCGCAGCACTGCCGGTTTCAGTGTCAATTACGAATATTAGGTGGCGTTGATGAAAACAGTAAGCTTCCCCGGTGGCCCGCAAGTGCCAGCGCTTGGACAGGGAACCTGGAATATGGGTGAGCATGCGGCGCGCAGGCAGGACGAGGTGCGGGCGTTGCGGCTGGGCCTCGATTTGGGCATGACGCTGATCGATACCGCCGAGATGTACGGCGAGGGCGGGGCGGAGGAGGTGGTTGGCGAGGCAATCGCCGGCCGGCGCGACGAGGCGTTCATCGTCAGCAAAGTCTATCCGCATAACGCCAGCTTCGAGGGCGCGCAGCAGGCGTGCGAGCGCAGTTTGCGCCGCTTGAAAATCGATTCCATCGATCTGTACCTGCTGCACTGGCAAGGCCACCATCCGCTGGCCGAAACCTTCGACGCTTTCGAAGCGCTCAAGCAGGCAGGCAAGATCAAGGCTTACGGCGTTAGCAACTTCGATCTGGAGAATATGGATGAGGCGCTGGCCTACGGCGCGCCCGCCACCAATCAAGTCTTGTACAACCTGATGAAACGCGGCATCGAGTTCGATCTGCTGCCGTGGGCAAGGCAGCGGCAGATGCCGGTCATGGCCTACTCGCCGCTGGAAACCGCCGGCCGCGAACAGGCGGCGCTGCTGGAGCATCCCGGCCTGAGGGCCGTCGCCGAGGCGCACGAGGCCACGCCGGCGCAGATCGCGCTGGCCTGGGTGCTGCACCAGGATGGCGTGATTGCTATCCCCAAGGCGGTCGATCCTGTACACTTGCGCGCCAACCGCGCCGCGGCCGGCATCGTGCTTTCAGCCGACGACCTGGCCGCACTGGACCGTGCATTCCCGCCGCCGCGCCGCCGCCGCCCGCTGGATATGCGTTAAAACAATGAAGAGACTATGTTAAATCGACTCAAGCAGCTGTTTTCCCCGAAAGACATCAGTAACCACATTCTGCTCAACGCCTACAGCACCGTAGCCGACGCGCCCAAGCCGTCCTTTCCGCATGTGCTGAACGGCCGGCGCGACCTGTCCGATCCGGAAATGGGGCCGCACCTGAATGGCTTCATGCACTATCTGGCCGAGCAAAATGATGGCCAGATGACGCGCACCCGCTATCACGTGATCCGCCACCTGCAGCGCACGCAGCAGCACCTGAGCTTTGCCGTGGATGCGGCCGACCTGGACGCTTTCCGCGCGTGGGCCGCCGCCGCCAATGCGCTGATCTTCATGCAGGATGGCAGCGTGCGCGATCCGCAAGGCCGCGTGCTGCTGGCGGTGTCCGGCGAAGACGGCGATCCGGAGGCGGTGATTCCGTATCCGCCGCAAGCGTGGGAGCGCAAGGCGCGCACCGATGCCTTGCTGGCCGAACGCCAGATCGACGTGCCGGCCAGCCTGCCGCCACTGGTGTCCGAGCCTGAGCTGCGCCTGCGCGCGCCGGAAGATATCCTGCGCCGCATGCTGGCGCTGTTTGTGGTTGCGATCCGCGCCGAGTCGCTCACTGGCGAGAAGCCGATTCCGGTGGCCGATCTGCAGCAGCGCTTCCCGCCGGCCTTCGCCAACCTGAGCGACGCCGAACGCGCCTTCCTGGCGCAGGAAACGCCGACCCGGCAGGAGATCACCCAGTTCCTGTGGCGCTACGAGGCGATTCTGGTGCTGCAATGGGCGCTGGGCCTGCAAGCGGAACTGCCGTTCCCGGATGCGATCTGCGACGTGTCGTCGATTTCCGGCAAGGTGATCGAGCGCGGCACCGAAGGCCTGCGCAAGCAGCTGACCGCGCGCACGCCGGGCGAGATTCTGGATGCGCTGGACCTGCACTACCGCCTGCACTGGGCCAGCCGTCAGGCTATCCTGAAGAAAACGCCGGTGCCCGTGGGCCTGAACGACGGCGTGCTGCAGGAGCGTCATTACGCGCTGAACTGGTTGGTGCGCTTCGAGGATCGGGAATGGGATGATGTCGATACGCCAACCTGAGTAATGTTCGTTGGCGTACAGAACCATATCCGGTATGGAGGTATTCTGTAGCCATCGAAGCACTTTACAAAGGAGTTCGATATGAACCGCAAACTGATTACCGCTGCCGTGCTGGCAGCCATGGTTGGCGTGACTGGCGCGGCTTCGGCGCAACGTCACGATAATGACCGCCGCGATGGCCCCGATTTCAGCCGCCACGACGAGCGCCGCAACGACCGTAACGACTATCGCCATGACGACCGTCGCGACGGCCGCCGTGACCACCGCGGCGCCGGCCCGCGCCACGATCTGTACAAGGGCGGCCGCCTGCCGCCCGAATACCGCCACCGCCAGTATGTGGTGAACGACTGGCGCGCGCACCGTCTGAGCGCGCCGCCGCGCGGTTACCACTGGGTGCAAACCGGCAGCGATTACGTGCTGGTAGCCATCACCACCGGCGTCATCGCAAGCCTGCTGCTTGCCAACTAAGCCTCGCAAGCCTGCTGCTTGCCAACTAAGCCGCTTTGCTAATATGCTGGATAGTCCACACTGTCCAGCATATTTTCCATGAGCCTGCAATCGGTCCGCGCCTTCTTCCAGTCCCGCGACATCCAGATCCCCATCATTGAAACAGAAGCCAGCACCGCGACGGTGGCACTGGCCGCGCAAGCGCATGGCGTCGAGCCAGGGCGCATCGCCAAGACGCTGGCGTTCCGCGTTGGCGACCAACGCGTGATCCTGGTCGTGGCCAGCGGCACCGCGCGTGTCGACAACCGCAAATTCAAGGAAGCCTTCGGCAAGGGCAAGATGCTGTCCGCCGACGAGGTGGTGGCGCTGACCAGCCATCCGGTCGGTGGCGTTTGTCCTTTCGGCCTGCCGCAGCCGCTGCCGGTTTATCTCGACCGCACACTCAACGACTATGACGAAGTGCTGCCTGCCGCCGGCTCGGTGAACAGCGCGATGCGCATTACGCCAGCGCTGATGGCGACGCTGACCGGGGGACAGTGGGTCGATGTCTGCGGGAGCGCGGCATGAAGCGCACCCTGATGGCGTTGGCCGTTGCCGCCATGGCCGCCGGCGCGCAAGCGGCCGTCGAACGCGTCGAGGTGACGGAGCGCGTGCCGTTCGCGCCCGGCGTCACCTTTGGCGAATACGGCGCGTATGAAAAGATACGCGGCGTCGCCTACTACGCGCTTGACCCGAAGGCCGCCGCCAACGCGTCCATCGTCGACCTGAAGCGCGCGCAGCGCGACAGGAAGGGCCGCGTGCTGTTCTCCAGCGAATTCGTGCTGCTGCGGCCTGCGGGCGCCCAGCCGACCACGTTGCTGTATGACGTGAACAATCGCGGCAACATCGCCATCCTCGGCCAGGTCAACGGCCGTGGCCCGGCGCGCAACGATCCGGCCACCGCCGCCGACGCGGGCGACGGATTCCTGATGCGGCACGGCTTCTCGCTGCTGTTCTCGGCCTGGACCTGGGACGTGGCGCCAACTGTGGCCGCCGCCGGCGCGCCGCCGGCGCGCCCGCTGGTGTTCGCGCCGCCGGTGGCCAAGGGCGTCAAGGGCAGGGTGTACAACGAGTTCACCGTCAACGCGCCGATCGATACGGTCAGCTACGCCGGCATGCGCGGCCTCACCTACGAACCGGCCACGCCCAACGATCCGCGCGCGCAGCTGACGCAGCGCGCACGGCCGGGCGATCGACGCAGGCCGATTGCGCGCAGCGCCTGGAAGTTCGTGGCGCCGGAGCTGAAGGGCGGCCCTGGCCGCGTGTGGCTGGAAGGCGGCTTCCAGCCGGATACGATCTACGAAATTAGCTATGTCGCCCAAGACCCATACGTCACCGGGGCCGGCCTGGCCGGCATCCGCGACCTGCTGTCCTACTTCCGCGACCATCCGTTCGAAGGCGCACCGGCGCCGCGCAATGTACTGATGTTTGGCATCAGCCAGTCCGGCCGTTTGATCGGCCGCATGATGCACGATGGCCTGAACGTCGACGAAGGCGGCAAGCTGGTTTTCAACGGCGCGTATTTGCAGGTGCCGGGCGCCGGCGGTTCGGCGGGCTTCAACAGCCGCTTCGCGCAACCGACGCGCCATCCGTCGATGATGGAGGAGCATGAGTATCCGGCCGACACCTTCCCGTTTACCAGCACCGCGACACGCGATCCGGTCAGCGGCAGGACCGCGTCCACGCTGGACAAAGCGCGCGACAAGCAGGGCAAGCTGCCCAAGCTGATTTACGCGAACACCTCCACCGAATTCTGGAACCGTGGCGCCTCGCTGATCGCCACCACGCCGGATGGCGAGCGCGATGTGGCGCCGGCCGACAATGTGCGCCTCTATGGCTTCATGGGCGCGCAGCACTACGTCGGCCGCTCGAACAAGCGCGCGCCGTTCACCGCCTGCGTCTCGACCAGCGACCATTACCTGCCGATGCGGGCGCTGATCGTGGCGCTGGATGAGTGGACCGTCAACGGCAGGCAGCCGCCCGCCAGCGCCTATCCGAGCCTGGCCGATGGCACGCTGACGACGGTGGCGGACTACCGCGCGATCTTCCCGAAAGGGCTGGGTATCACGCCGCCGGAGCAGAATCTGCGCGAGCCGCGCCTGGACTTCGGCCGCCGCTTCGCCGCCCAAGGCATCGCCGACACGGCGCCGCCCCGGCGCGGCGACGATTACGAAACGCGCGTGCCGACGCCGGACGCCGATGGCAACGACAGGGGAGGCGTGCGCCTGGTGGAGTTGCAGGCGCCGCTCGGCACCCACACCGGCTGGAACCTGCGCGCGCCGGAAACCGGCTTTGCCTGGGCGACCTCGCGTTTCGATGGCAGCTTCGTGCCATTCGCGCGCACGGAAGCCGAGCGCATGGCGGCGGGCGATCCGCGCCCGAGCCTGGAGTCGCGCTATCCGACGCGCGACGCGTATGCGGCGGCAGTGCGGGCAGCGGCGCAACGCCGGGTCGCCGCCGGCCTGCTGCTGCCGGAAGATGTGGAGCGTGCGATGAACAAGAATCTCGGCCTGTACGACCGCATCCTGGCGCGCGACCCGGCGGACCCGGGCTGCGGCTATCTGTTCCCTAGTTCAGGGCCTTCTGCTCCTGTACCAGGATAAACGGGCTGACCACGCTGGCCCACAGCTCGGCGTTGGTTTCCAGCCAGGCCTGCGCCTGGGCGTCGCTGACCTTGGCGATCAGGCCCGACGCCATCCACTGGCTGATATTGGCCTTGTCGTCATGCGAGATGCGCACGGCCACATCGACCAGGTCGAGCGAGCTGGCGACCCATACCACGTTCCCCTGGGCGAAATGCTTGAGCAGCTCGGTCCACGGCAGGCGCGCCGTTTCACGATTCACTTTGTCGCGGAGTTCGAGGTCTTTTTCTGGTTTGGTTTGCATATTAAATAATTTCTATCTTCGGTACGGGACTACCTTGCCATGTTAACCGATAGGCCGGGCCTTTGCGAACATTGGCCACCACGGCGGGGCGGAAGCAGGCCAGGTTGATGCCGCCATCGCGCCGCACGCTCGGGTAGATTACGCCCAGCGAGCCGCCTTCGAGCAGGCGTTCCGCCAGCGTTTGCGATTCGATATAGCTGTCCGGCGCCAGGCAGGCGGCATAGCGCGGCTGGTTGCGGATGTCGTGGAAGGTGGCGGTGAAATCGGCCAGCATGCACTGATACTGCACGCTGTCGTCGAAGCGGTTGATCTCCGCGTACTCGACGGCCTTGTGGAAGCTGACTTCGGCCAGCGCCGTCTCGGCGTCAAAGGCGCAGTACCACGCGCCACGGCGGCCGTCGTTGAAGCGGCTGCCCTGCGGATGGGCGTAGGTGAAGGCGGCGTTGACGATGCGGAAGTTCGGCACGCCGAACACCAGTTCATCGACATTGATGCCGGCCGCGCCGCCGTTCTGCGTGCGCAGGCGGGCGTTGGTGGCGTTATCGAGCTCGAACAGATCGCGCAGGTGGTCGTCGTTCTCGGCCAGCGGCGCGAGTACGGAATCCTCCACGTCCGCAAAGCGGGAGGGCAGCAAACGGCAGGTGTCGAACTGGCGCAGCGCGGTTAAGGGCGGAACGAGGCTGACCGGCACTTACAGCCCTCCGCGGCGGGCGTCGAGCAACTGGCGCACGGTTTGCATGGCGAGCAGGCCGCCGCCCAGCATGTACGCAAGCGGCGTGCGGCCCTCGAAGATCTGGTTGTTGTTGGGCAGGCTGATCCATTCGTCGGCGAGCTTGTCGCCGTAGATGATGTGCAGCGCCTTGTAGATGCCCAGCAGGTAGGAGATGCGGGTGATGCAATCGACTTCCAGCGTGCGTTCGGGGTTTTTCTTCCAGTCGTAGTAGGCGCTGTTGGACAGGCCGCCAAGCAGCTGGCGCGCGTCCTCGTCGCGCACCTTCCAGGTGGCGACCAGTTTGAAAAAGCCCTTCAGGGCGGACTTCGACAGCCGTTCGCGCTCGGTCTTGGCGTTCAGGTCCACCAAGACGGTCGGCTCGAAACGGCTGCGGGGGTAGGCGTAATTGAGCATAAATCCTCCGGTAATGAACTTGTTATACTCCTTTTTCGGATGGAATGCAATCCGTTTCCGGATTGCGTGTTGCTTATGCCGCTTCGGCGTGCTCCACCAGTAGTTGCACTTTTGTTACGCCGTTGTACTCGTTGGCGTCCAGCCGGAACGCCACGCGGGCGCGCTCGCCGAGGGCGTCGGTGTGGCCGAACCAGATGGCGTCGTAGCGGGCGCCGTTCTTTTCCAGCAGCAGCTTCAGGTGGCGCTCTTTCAGAATCCGCTGGCTGACCACGCGGAAATCGTCGCAGAACACCGGCGGCGCGAAGCCCTGGCCCCACACCTGGCCGGCCATCAGCTCGATGAACGAGGTGGTGTAATAAGCGTCTTCCAGCGGGCCGTCGGTTTCGATCACCCGTTCCAGCTGCTGCTTGCTGAGCCACGAGCGGCCGACCTCCTCGAACGCCTCGGCGAAGGCGTCAAACGCCTCGGCGCGCAGCGTCAGGCCGGCCGCCATGGCGTGGCCGCCGAACTTGTCGATCAGCGACGGCGCTTTTTTATACACCAGATCGAGCGCGTCGCGTAGGTGGAACCCCGGAATCGAACGGCCGGAACCCTTGATCCAGCCATCGGCGCCGGGCGCGAAGGTGATGGTCGGGCGGTAAAATTTTTCCTTCAGGCGCGAGGCGACGATGCCGATCACGCCCTGGTGCCAGGTGTCGTCAAACACGCAGATGGTGCTGCGCTCGGCCGGATCGAAGCTTTCCAGCTGCACCATGGCCGTGCCCTGCATATCGGCCTCGATCTCGCGGCGGGCGAGGTTGATGTCGTTCAGCTGCTGCGCCAGTTCCCAGGCGCGGCCCTCGTCGTCGGTGATCAGGCATTCGATGCCCAGCGACATGTCCTCCAGCCGGCCGGCGGCGTTCAGGCGCGGGCCGACGGCGAAACCGAGGTCGAACGGATTGGCGCTGCGCACCTCGCGGCCGGCCACGCGGAACAGCGCGGCCACGCCGGCGTGCATGCGGCCGGCGCGCATGCGCTTCAGGCCTTGCGCCACCAGGATGCGGTTGTTGGCGTCCAGCTTGACCACGTCGGCCACGGTGCCCAGCGCCACCAGGTCCAGCAGGTTGTCCAGCTTCGGTTGCGTCTGGGCGTCGAACACGCCGCGTTTGCGCAGCTCGGCGCGCAGGGCCAGCAGCACGTAGAACATCACGCCGACGCCGGCGATATGCTTGCTCGGGAAGCCGCATTGCGGCTGGTTCGGGTTGACAATGACGCGGGCGGCGGGCAGGGTCTCGGCCGGCAAGTGGTGGTCGGTCACCACCACCTCGATGCCGCGCCGGTTGGCCTCGGCCACGCCGTCGATGCTGGCGATGCCGTTGTCGACAGTGATAATGATGTCCGGCTGCTTTTCACGCGCCGTCAGCGCGACGATTTCGGGCGTCAGGCCGTAACCGTACTCGAAGCGGTTGGGGACGATGAAGTCGATCTCCGCGCCCATGGCGCGCAGGCCGCGCAGCGCCACCGCGCAGGCGGTGGCGCCGTCGCAGTCGTAGTCGGCGACGATGACCATGCGCTTGCGGGCGGCGATCGCATCGGCCAGGAACACGGCGGCGGCATCGATGTGCAGCAGGCCGGACGGCGGAATCATCGCCGCCAGCTCGCTCGACAGTTCCTTGACGTCGGTGAGGCCGCGCGCCGCGTACAGCCGCGCCAGCACGGGGTGGACGCCGTTCTGGCGCAGCATTTCGGATTCGCGGAACGGGATGGTGCGGGTACTGATGCGTGTCATGGTTGCTTCAACAGGGAATTCAGGGTCGGCTTGCGCCAGAATTGGTATTGCGCCAGCTTGCTGCTGGCGACGGTGGTGCTGCCATAGCGGTGGCTCAGCACCAGCCTGACGCCGCCGATGCGGCCGTCCTTGAGCGCCGCCAGCAGCGGCGCGAACCACTGCTGCTCCAGCTGCTGCATGCGCGCCAGCCAGTCGGCCCAGTCGCCGGCCTGGGCGGGGGCGATCAGCCCGGCCAGCATCAGCGTGCCCGGCTGGGCGATCAGTTGCTGCGCCGTCGGCTGGGTCGATGCCGCCAGCGCGTTCATCCATGGCGTGCCGTCGCCGATCGCCACGCTGGCGGCCGGTGCGGCCGGCCCGGCGCCGCCCCACAGCCAGCAGGAGTTGATCGGCTGCAGGCCGCGAGCCTGGCGGGCCTGGTTGACCGGATGTTCATGCCACAGCATCTGCACCTCGTTTTGCAGGCGGCGGAAATCGCGCGCGTGCTCGCCCTCGGGCAGCCAGTCCGTCATGCTCTGGGTGGTGGTGACGTCCGGCGAGGCGGTGTTCAGGCCGCCCCAGTCGTCGGCGCGCATGAACCACAGCCCGGGCGCGCCGTGCAGCAGCGTCTTGCCGGCGTCCTCGAAATACGGCCGGGCGATCTCGTACAGGCCGCGCGAATCGGCCTCGCTAACCTGGAGCGAGCGCAACTCCGTCAGCAGCATGTGGGTGCGCGAGATTTGCACGTGCGCCGGTTGCAGCAGGAACCAGTGGCCTTGCGCGGCTTGCGCGCCCAGGCCGCAGCCGCGCATGCAGGCGGTGGCCAGCGGCGCGCCGGTGGCCGCGCCGTCCGGGGCGCCGGACAGGCCAAGCTGGTGCGCCAGCCATGCTTCATGCGGCAGTACCCGGCTGTCGTTGTCGAAAACGTCATAGCGGGAGTTGCTGTTACGGGCCAGCAGGGCGGCCAGCGCGGGCGCCTGCAGGGCGCGGACCAGGTCCGGGGCCAGCTCCGGTGGCGGCAGCGCAAAGGGGAGTGCGAGGGTAATTTCAGTCATCCCGAGATTGTAGGGCATTCAGCGTTTGCCAGCCACCGGCCGCCAGGCGCGGCATTTTTATAGGGCAAGGTTGGGTGTTTCACCCATGAAAGGCGGTTTATATGGCACACTTCGGGCTTACCAAGTTTGATCTCTTCCGGAGCCCATGAGTATTATCAAGAATCTGCCGTTCGAGTGGCTGGTCGGCCTGCGCTATACGCGGGCGGGCAAGCGCAGCGGGCGCAATAGCTTTATCTCGTTTATCTCGTTGATTTCCATGGCCGGTATCGGCCTGGGCGTGGCGGCGCTGATTGTCGTGCTGTCGGTGATGAATGGCTTCCAGAAGGAAGTGACGGACCGCATGCTGTCGGTGCTGGCCCACGTCGAAATCTTCGACGGCCGCGGCGTGATGCCGAACTGGCAGCAGGAAGCGCTGGAAGCGCGCAAGAATCCGGAAGTGATCGGCACCGCGCCGTTCGCCGAAACCCAGGGCATGCTGGTGCGCGACGACGTGCTGCGCCCGGCCATCATCCGTGGCGTGCTGCCGGAAGAAGAGCCGCAGGTATCCGACGTTGCCAGGCAGACCAAGCGCGGCAGCTTCAACGCGCTGCAACCGGGCGCCTACAATATCGTGCTGGGCATCGAACTGGCGCGCACGCTGCGCGTCAACCTCGGCGAGAAGGTAACGCTGGCGCTGGCCCAGGGCCAGCCGACGCCGGCCGGCGTGCTGCCGCGCCTGCGCTCGTTCACCGTGGTGGGCATCTTCGAGGCCGGCCATAACGAATTCGACTCGGCGCTGGCCTTCGTCCACCTGACCGACGCGGAAAAACTGCTGCGCATCGACGCGCCGGCCGGCCTGCGCCTGCGCCTGAAAGACATGCACCGGGCGCCGCAAGTGGCGCAGGACCTGAAGAATTCCATGTCCGGCGACCTGTTCGTGCGCGACTGGTCCAAGCTCAACGCCAACTGGTTCGCCGCCGTGCAGACCGAAAAGCGCATGATGTTCATCATCCTGACCTTGATTATTGCCGTGGCCGCCTTCAACCTGGTGTCGACGCTGGTGATGACCGTGACCGACAAGCAGGCCGACATCGCCATTCTGCGCACGCTGGGCGCCTCGCCGCGTTCGATCATGAAGATCTTCATGATCCAGGGCGCGCTGGTCGGCATCCTCGGCACCGCGCTCGGCGTGGGCGGCGGCGTGCTGGTGGCCTTGAACATCGACGTCATCGTGCCGTTTATCGAACATTTATTGGGAGTGCAGTTCTTGTCGAAGGATATTTACTACATCAGCAGCGTGCCGTCCGACCTGCGCTGGCCGGACGTGTTCAAGATTGGCGGCGTGGCCGTGGTGCTGGCCTTTGTCGCCACCATCTACCCGAGCTGGTGGGCTGCCCGCGTGAAACCGGCGGAGGCGCTGCGCTATGAGTAATGTAGACAACAAGCTGGAACCCGTGGTCCTGTCCTGCCGCAACCTCGGCAAGACCTTCACTCAGGGCGCGTACTCGGTCAACGTATTGTCCGGCATCGACATCGACGTGCGGCGCGGCGAGCGGGTGGCGATTGTCGGCGCCTCCGGCTCCGGCAAATCGACCTTGCTGCACCTGCTGGGCGGACTGGACACGCCAAGCAAGGGCAGCGTGACGCTGCAAGGCAAGGACTTCGCCAGCCTGAGCGAGACGGCGCGCGGCGATCTGCGCAACAAGTCGCTGGGCTTCGTCTACCAGTTCCACCACCTGCTGCCGGAATTCACGGCACTGGACAATGTGGCGATGCCGCTGATGATACGCCGCGTCAGGCGCGATGAGGCGACCTCGGCCGCGCAGCAAATCCTGCAACGCGTCAACCTCGGCAAGCGCGTGTCGCACGTGCCGGGCGAGCTGTCGGGCGGCGAGCGCCAGCGTGTGGCGCTGGCGCGCGCGCTGGTCACGCAGCCGGCCTGCGTGCTGGCCGACGAGCCGACCGGCAATCTGGACACCGCCACCGCGCAGCAGATTTTCGACCTGATGCTGGAGCTGTCGCGCACGCTGGGCACGGCCTTCGTCATTGTCACCCACGACATCGAACTGGCGCGCCGCTGCGGCCGCGTGCTGCGCATGACCGAGCAGGGATTGCAGCCGGACGAGGGCTGAGGCCATGTGGATCGACACCCACTGCCACCTGGATGCCCACGAATTCGGCAACGAGTCGGCGGCCCAGGCGGCGCTGGCCGCGGGGCAGGGCGTCGGCATGATCGTCATCCCGGCGGTGGAGACGGCCAATTTCGCCATCGTCGCCGGCCTGGCGGCCAGCATCGGCAACGGTTGCTATGCGCTGGGCATCCATCCGATATATGTGCCCAACGCGCAAGAGGACGACCTGCGCGTGCTGCGCGAGCGGGTGGCGGCCGCCATGGCCGATGCGCGCTTCGTGGCGCTGGGCGAGATCGGCCTCGACTTCTTCATCCCCATGCTGACCGAGCCGGCCATGCGCGAGAAACAGATTTACTTCTTCCGCGAGCAGCTGAAAATCGCCCGCGATTTCGGGCTGCCGGTGCTGATGCACGTGCGCCGCTCGCAGGACGTGGTGCTCAAGCATGTGCGCCAGATTGCGCCGGCCGGCGGCATCGCCCATGCGTTCAACGGTAGTGCGCAGCAGGCGCAGGCTTATATCGATCTCGGTTTCAAGCTCGGCTTCGGCGGCGCGATGACATTCACGCGCGCCTTGCAAATCCGCCGGCTGGCGGCCGAGCTGCCGCTGGAATCCATCGTGCTGGAAACCGACGCGCCTGACATCTCGCCGGCCTGGGTGCACCCGGGCCGTAACAGCCCCGACCAGATTCCCCGCATCGGCGCCGTGCTGGCCGAGCTGCGCGGCGTGACGGCGCAGCAGGTCGCGGCCGTCACCAGCGGCAACGCGCGCGCCGTGCTGCCGCGCATGCCCGGCATCGCCGGCGTCCGGCAAGAAAACGATTAACGTTGCAAATACGCCGCAGGGCCGCTAAGCACAGGCGGCTTGCCGCGGCGTTTGTTTATCGGTGCTACAGCTAGCGCGATACTTAAAACAATATCGAACAGCGAATAAAAATGATTGGATTGCGTGTTGCGATCTCCATAAGATGATTTTCGAGCGGTACTAAAAACTGCATCAAAAAAATTACACAAGGGAGACAAAATGCACCACCAATCCACCCGCATTGCGGCGGCGTCCGTTCGTCCACTCCACCTGAAACTGTCCGTCGTCGCGCTGCTCGGCACAGGCTTGCTCAGCAGCGCTTCGGTGTGGGCGCAAGCGGCCGATGAAAAGACCGAACCGCCTGAAACCACCGTAGTCGTCACCGGCGTCAAGGCTTCGCTGATCAAGAGCCTGGCAACCAAGCGCACCAGCGACCAGGTGGTGGAGTCCGTCGTTGCCGAAGACATCGGCAAACTGCCCGATAACAATGTCGTCGAAGCGCTGCAGCGCGTGACCGGTATCCAGGTCACCAACCGCGCCGGCGGCGAGGTCGGCACCTTGTCCATCCGTGGCCTGCCGGACGTGCAGACCACCTGGAACGGCCGCAATATCTTCACCGCCTCCGGCACCCAGGTCGCGCTGCAGGACATTCCCTCGACGCTGGTGCGCCAGATCGATGTCTACAAGACGCGCGACGCCAGCCAGCTCGATACCGGTATCGCCGGCCAGGTTGACGTCAAGTCGCTGCGCCCGTTCGATTTCAAGGGATCGAAAGTGTCGGTGTCGGCGCGCGGCACGTATCTCGAACCTGCTGAAAAGACCAACCCGCAGCTCAGCGCCATGTTGAGCAACCGCTGGGAAACCGGCATCGGCGAAGTGGGCGCCCTGATCAACCTGTCGGCCACGCAGACGAAATACCGCAATGAAAGCGTGACGCCCGGCGCCATGGTGCCGTTCACCAGCCCGAACGCCTCCGAGGTGCCGCCGGGTTACACGCCGCTGCAGCGCATCACCGACACCAGCATCTGGACGCCCGGCACCCATACCGGCCTGCCGACGGCAGCCGGCTCGACGCTGGACTTCAACGGCAAAGCGTATCCATATTACCTGGCGCGCGACGCCGTGTTCCAGAGCGACGTCCAGGGCAAGCGCGAGCGTCCCGCCGCCAATCTCGCGTTGCAATGGAAACCGAACAGCGATGCGGTCTACACCTTCGAATCGATGTACAACGGTTACCGCGACAAGTCCTTCAACCAGTTGCTGTTCAGCTTTGTCGACTGGTGGGGCGATCTTGGCAGCAACCCTGCAAGCACGATCAGCACCTTCCCCGGAACCAACATCATCAAGAGCCGTACCGTCAACAACGTGTATGGCTTCAACAGCGGCGACTACACCACCTCGGCCACCGATTCGCGCATTTACGCCCTGAACGGCAAGTGGAACGTGGGCGACCGCCTGAAGCTGGAGGGCGATGTCTCGTACCAAAGCAGCACTTATCACTCGGAATTCACCGCCACCCGGATCGATCGCGTCGCACCATCGATCAACGTCGACTTCAACGCCGGCGGCGGCAACACGGCGTTCAGCTTCAACAACAACGCCGACCTGACCGACCCGACCAAGTGGAATGTCGCGCAGTTCTACGATAACGCCAACCGCAACAAGGGCAGCGCGGCGACTGCCAACCTGTCGGGCGTGTACGAGGCCGACTGGGGGCCGTTGCAGACCATTCAGTTTGGCGCGCGCGTCGACGACCGCAAGGCCTCGGAAGCCAACCGTACGCAATCGGGCAACCTGAACCGCAACCTCGCCTCGCTGGGGCCGGAGTACGCCTCCACCAACTCGGGCTTCGGCACGGACATCTCGAACGTTCCGCGTGCGTGGCTGGAACCGAACGCCTATTACATCCGCAGCCACATCGACGATTGGCGCAAGCTGTACAACTCGGTCGATCCGAACTTCCTGACCACGGACAAGCTGAGCCTGCAGAAGACCTTCGAGGTCGAGGAAAAGACGTCCAACCTGTTCCTGATGGGGAATACCCAGACCGAGCTGTTCGGCCATCGCCTGCGCGGCAATTTCGGCGTGCGCTACGTCAAGGTCGACACCGACATGACCTTCTACAAGGTAGACGCCACCACCAAGGCGGTGACGCCGTCCAGTGCCAGCAAGTCGACCAACAAGGTCTTGCCGAGCATGACGCTGATTTACGACCCGAGCAAGGACGTGGTGCTGCGCTTGAATTATGGCGAAACCCTGCGCCGCCCGAACTTCGGCGACCTGAATCCAGTCCTGCAGCTCGCTGACGACGTGTCCAAGGTGGGTTACGGCTCGGGCAGCGGCGGCAATCCGGACCTGCAACCGACGCGCTCCAAGAACCTCGACCTGACGGCAGAATGGTATTTCCAGAAGGACAGCGCGATCTACGGCACGGCGTTCAAGCGCAAGATCGACGGCCTGGTGGTCGGCTTGCGTCGCAAGGTGCATGTCGATCCGGCCAACGACCCGTTCCGCAATTCGACTTCAGGCGGCGACCACACCAACGGCTACGACTACGTCATCAACTCGCCGGTCAACGCCTCCAACGGCGACATCAGCGGCGCCGAACTGGGCTTGATCTACTTCCCGAAAGGGTTGCCGAGCCTGCTCGACGGCCTGGGCTTCCAGGGCAGCTTCACGCGACTCAGCTCGTCGCAGAACGTGCCCGAGGCCAATGATGCCGGCGACATCGTCGCCCAGCTCAAGACACCGTTCTTCGGCGTCTCCAACCGCTCGTACAACGCCACGCTGGCGTATGAAAAGGGCCCGGTCAGCGCGCGCCTGTCCTATGTCTGGCGCTCGGGCTTCCTGGCCGCCAACGAGGCTGCCCTGTTTGCCAACCCGATCGGCATCTGGCGCCGTCCGGAAAAGAGCGTGGACATGCAGGTGTCCTACAAAATCAACGACAACATGTCGGTCGATATCAGCGGTGTCAACCTGACCAACGAAATGCAGCAGCAGTACTACCACTTCGGCGATGCCGGCAACCCGACGCTGACCAATTTCGGCACGCTCCAGATCGGACGTTCGGTCTCGTTCGGCTTGCGCTGGAGGATGTAAGTCCCGCCCGAAGGCCGCCGCTGCCTGATCCATATCAAGCGGCGGCCTTGCCAGCGCGCGTTGCCCGCGTGCCGCATGCGTAGTATGGCGGCAGGGAGGCGGTGCTATGCGTGTGGCGGTGATCGGCTTTGCTGTTGGCGCGGCTGGTCTGCAGATGCAGGCCAGCCTGCCGTCGCTTGCCGCCAGCAGCATGCTGATCCCCATCCTGCTGCTGCCAGCGCTGGTGCGGGGACCGTGCCGGCGCCTGCTGCCTCAGCGTGCCCGCTGCGCTGTGCGCACATTCGCCGCGCTGCTTGCTGGGGCTGCGCTTGGCTTTTTGTGGGCCGCCTGGCTGGCCTGCCGGGCCTTGGCTCCCCAGTTGGCTGTCGGCGACGAGGGCCGCGATATCAAGGTCGTTGGCACCATCGATAACCTGCCGCATCGGTTTTCACAAGGTGTACGCTTTAACTTCGCTGTGGAGCGGCCGGATGACGTGGTGCCGCCACGGATTTCACTGTCGTGGTACTCCGGTTACCGGGATCAGCTTGTGGACGTGCCCGACGTGCAGCCGGGCCAGCGCTGGCAGCTTACGGTGCGCTTGCAGCGGCCGCATGGCAACGCCAATCCTTACGGCTTCGACTATGAGGCCTGGTTGCTGGAGCAGGGCGTGCGCGCGACCGGGTATGTGCGCGTGGCGCGCGACAATCGCCGGCTCGACGGCTTTGTCGTCGGCGGCAAGAATCTGGTCGAGCGCGGCAGGGCGGCATTGCGCGAGCGCATTCTGGCTGCGCTGCCCGGCAAGCCCTACGCTGGCGTGATCGTCGCGCTGGTGGTGGGCGACCAGCGCGGCATTGAGCAGTCGGACTGGCAGGTGTTCAACCGCACCGGCATTGGCCATCTGATTTCGATTTCTGGCCTGCACATCACCATGGTCGCCGGGCTGTTTGCGCTGGCGGCGTTCACGCTGTGGCGCTGGTCATTTTTCACGCGTGCGCAACTGCCATTGCTGCTGCCGGCCCAGAAGGTGGCGGCGCTGGTTGGGGCGGCGGTGGCGCTGTTGTACGTGCTGCTGGCCGGATTTGGCGTGCCAGCCCAGCGCACGCTGTACATGTTGCTGGTGGTTGCCGCTGCGCTCTGGCTCAATCGCCTGACCAGCATCTCGCACGTGCTGTGCACCGCGCTCGGCGCGGTGCTGGTGATCGATCCGTGGGCGGTGCTGTGGCCGGGGTTCTGGCTGTCGTTCGGCGCCGTCGCCATCATCCTGTATGCGACCGTGGGCCGCACCACGCCGCCGCGCAAGCGTGCCGCTGCGGTGCACATGCCGGCGCCAGTGAGCTGGCGCGAGCGCTTCTGGCTGACGCTGCGTGTGGGCGCGCATACGCAGTACGCCATCACCCTCGGCCTGGTGCCGATGACGATGCTGCTGTTCGGCCAGGTATCGTTGATTAGCCCGCTGGCGAACGCGGTGGCGATTCCGCTCATCAGCCTGGTCGTCACGCCGCTCGCGCTGGCCGGCAGCATGCTGCCCGCGCTGCTGGCCGCACCGGTGCTTGGTTTCGCGCACTGGCTGGTGGAGGTGCTGGCGCTCTGCCTGCAATATTTCAGCGCCATGCATTACGCCGTGTGGAGCGCGCCGCAGCCGCCATTCTGGCTGTTTTGCTGGGCGATGTTCGGCACCCTGTGGCTGCTGGCGCCGCGCGGCTGGCCCGTGCGCTGGCTCGGCCTGGCGACGTGGATACCGCTGCTGGCCGCCGAACCCACCCATCCGGCGCCCGCCCGCATGACGGTGACCGCCTTCGATGTGGGGCAGGGCATGGCGCTGCTCATCGAAACCAGCGGCCACCGCCTGTTGTATGACGCCGGTCCCGCCTACAGCGTCGAATCCAACGCCGGCAACCGTGTCATCCTGCCGTATTTGCGGGGGCGCGGCATCGGCGCGCTGGATGGCATGATCGTCTCGCACAGCGATGCCGATCATGCCGGTGGCGCGCTGTCGGTGCTGGATGGCGTGCGCACTGGCTGGGTGCTGTCGTCGCTGGCGCCAAATCATCTGATTGCGCAGGCCGCGCGGCGGCATGTGCGTTGCGCGGCCGGTCAAAGCTGGACCTGGGACGGCGTGCGCTTCGAGATCCTGCATCCAGCCGCCGCCAGCTACGCCGACGCCACGCTTAAGCCGAACGCGCGCGGCTGTGCGCTGAAGGTCACCGCTGGCGGACTCTCCATGCTACTGGCGGGCGACATCGAGGCCGCACAGGAGGAGCAACTGCTTGATGCAGACGCGGCCAGGCTGCGCGCGGATGTGCTGGTCGCCCCACATCATGGCAGCGGTACCTCGTCCACGCTGCCTTTCCTGCAGGCCGTCCGGCCGCAACTAGCCTTATTTCTGGTCGGCCATCGCAACCGATATCGCCACCCCAAGGCTGAAGTCGTCGCCCGCTATCGGCAACTCGGCGTCGCGTGCTTGCGCACGGACGAGTCGGGGGCCATCACGCTGCATTTCGCCGGGCAGGTGACAGCCTCCGCTTACCGTCATCATCACAGACGATATTGGCATAAGTAAAGCCCTTAGATGAAACCAGTAGTTACTGGCTTATAAATTCCGTGCGGCAATCAATTTGACTAATTAGTCACATAAATTAAAAAATGTAAATGAATTGGATGCAACAAATGATTATTAAAAGAATCATTTAAGTGACAAATATGCCATCCAACTAGCGATTTATTGACTATAATAACGACAACTTAAATGTTTCAAGAGCAACGCTCCGCCTCCCCGAGCGTTTGTCGTCCAGACTATTAACGCCCCTGTCACCCCGCGCGTCGAATAGTCCAGTCTGGTTTTCACACAATTCAAATCATTGGGATATCTACTATGTTCAATCGACTGAACAGCGGCAGCGTTCGCGTTAAGGAAGCAGCATGAGCACTACCAACATCGGCGCCGTAGTCACCGTCTGCGAAGATACGGAAAGTATCTTTTCGGTCGCAAAAATTTTGAAGGACGCCGGCTATAACGGCACCGGCTCATTCAACGTTTCATCCGTCAAGGTGATGCTGCCGGACGGTACTTTTGCCACCGGCAACACCAATATCTTTGGTCTCACGGCCAGTGGCGACCTGTATGTCCGTCCCGACTTGTGGGCCGCCAACTGGAATGGCGCTTTTAAAACCGCTGAATTGGTGGTCGATAACGGTAACGGCAAAACCATCAGCCTCAGCCTGCAAGTGGTCGTGACGCCGGTGAATGACGCGCCTGCCGGCGCCGACAAGACATTCGACTTGTCCGACGCCCACGGCGTGGTGCTGAACCAGGCCGATTTTGGTTTCCATGAAGTGGTCGCGAACGAACATGACGTGCTGAAATCGGTCATCATCACCACGCTGCCGCCGTCGGGCCAGTTGCTGTTGAATGGTGTGGCGCTGGGCCTGAACGCGGAGATCACCGCCGCCGACATCGACGCGGGCAAACTGGTATTCGTGCCGGACGCCAGCAAGGGCGGCACGTTCAGCGTTGGCTTCGAAGTACGCGACACCGGCGGCACCGCCGGCTGCAACGCGCAAGACACCTCCGCCACGCCGAACTACCTGACGTTCAAAGTGCCGCTGGCCCACATCGGCGACCTCGTATGGGAAGACAAGAACGGCAACGGCTTGCAGGACGCGGATGAAGCGGGCATCGCCGGCGTGACCGTGCAGCTCAAGGACGCCAACGGCCAGATCGTCGCCACCACCAGCACCGACGCCAACGGCGCCTACCATTTTGACGTCAATGGCGGCACGTATTCGGTGGCCATCGTTGCGCCGGCCGGGTATCTGGCCACCACGCCCCGCGCTGGCGGCAACACTGGCGCCGACAGCGATATCGACAGCACCGGCCACACCGCGCCAGTGACGGTTGCGCTGGGCGAAACCAACACCACCATCGACGCCGGCTTGTATAAAGCCGCCTCGCTGGGCGACCGCGTATGGATCGACAGCAATCGCAACGGCGTACAGGACGCCGGCGAAGCGGGCCTGGCTGGCGTGAAGGTCACCCTGCTTGATGCCAACGGCAACATCGTCGGCGCGCCGCTGGTCACCGACGCCAGCGGCAACTACCTGTTTACCAATTTGCCGCAGGGCAGCTACAGCGTCGTCTTCGACAAGACCACGCTGCCAGCAGGCTATGTGTTCACCACGGCGAATGCCGGCACCGACAGCGGCGTTGATTCGGATGCCGACGCGAACGGCGTCGCCAACGTCGTGCTGCATGCTGGCGATAATAATCTGACGATCGACGCGGGTGTGGCCGCCAAGCCAGCCACCATCGGCGACCGCGTATGGGAAGACAGCAACCATAACGGCGTGCAGGATGCGGGCGAAGCCGGCATCGCCGGCGTGACCGTCAACCTGCTGGACGCCAGCGGCAACCAGGTCGGCACCACCACCACCGACGCCAGCGGCAATTATCACTTCAGTGTCGACCCAGGCACGTACTCGGTTGCAGTCGTCGCTCCGGCGGGGTATCTGGCGACCACGCCAGCCACGGGCGCAGACACCGCAGCTGACAGCGATATCGACGCGAACGGCCACACGGCCGCGATCACCGTCGGCGCGGGCGAAGTCAACAACACCATCGATGCCGGTCTGTACCGTACCGCCTCGCTGGGCGACCGCGTTTGGATCGACAGCAACAAGAACGGCGTGCAGGACGCGGGCGAAGCCGGCATGGCTGGCGTCAAAGTCACGCTGATCGACGCCAACGGTAATGCCGTCGGCAGCCCGCTGACCACCGATGCCAACGGCAACTACCTGTTCACCAATCTGGCTCCGGGGAGCTACAGCGTGCAGTTCGACAAGACCACGCTGCCAGCCGGCTATGTGTTCACCACCGCGCATGCCGGTGCGGATGGCGTCGTGGATTCGGATGCGGACTCCAACGGCCTGAGCGACCCGGTTGTGCTGAACTCCGGCGACGTTAACCTGAGCGTCGATGCCGGCATCGTCGCCACGCCAGCCACCATCGGCGACCGCGTCTGGGAAGACAGCAACCATAACGGCGTGCAGGATGCGGGCGAAGCCGGCATCGCCGGCGTGACCGTCAACCTGCTGGACGCCAGCGGCAACCAGGTCGGCACCACCACCACCGACGCCAGCGGCAATTACCACTTCAGTGTCGCCCCAGGCACGTACTCGGTTGCGGTCGTCGCACCGGCGGGCTATCTGGCGACCACGCCAGCCACAGGCGCAGACACCGCAGCCGACAGCGATATCGACGCGAACGGCCACACGGCCGCGATCACCGTCGGCGCGGGCGAAGTCAACAACACCATCGATGCCGGTCTGTACCGCACCGCCTCGCTGGGCGACCGCGTTTGGATCGACAGCAACAAGAACGGTGTACAGGACGCGGGCGAAGCCGGCATGGCTGGGGTCAAAGTCACGCTGATCGATGCCAACGGTAATGCCGTCGGCAGCCCGCTGACCACCGATGCCAACGGCAACTACCTGTTCACCAATCTGGCTCCGGGTAGCTACAGCGTGCAGTTCGACAAGACCACGTTGCCAGCCGGCTATGTGTTCACCACCGCGCATGCCGGTGCGGATGGCGTCGTGGATTCGGATGCGGACTCCAACGGCCTGAGCAACCCGGTTGTGCTGAACTCCGGCGACGTCAACCTGAGCGTCGATGCCGGCATCGTCGCCACGCCAGCCACCATCGGCGACCGCGTGTGGGAAGACAAGAACGGCAATGGCATCCAGGATGCAGGCGACACCGGCATCTCCAATGTTACCGTGCAGCTGAAAAACGCCGCCGGCGCGGTTGTCGCCACGACCACCACCGATGCCAGCGGCAACTACAGCTTCAGCGTGGACGCCGGCACGTATTCCGTCGCCGTGGTGTCGCCGAAAGGCTACGTCGCCACGCTGCAAAACGCTGGCGCGAATGAGGCCGCCGACAGCGACATCAACGCCGCCGGCCAGAGCGACAGCGTGACCGTGACCGCCGGCCAGAACTACAAGGACCTCGATGCCGGCCTGGTAAAAACCGTCTCCATCGGCGACCGCGTCTGGCTTGACTGCAATGGCAACGGCCTGCAGGACAAGGGCGATACCGGCGTGGCCGGCGTCAAGGTCTACCTGCTGGACGCGACCGGCCGCATCGTCGGCAGCCCGGTAGTCACCGACGCCAATGGCAATTACGTGTTCACCGGCCTGAAGCCGGGCACTTACAGCGTCCAGTTCGACAAGGCCACGCTGCCTGCTGGCTATGTGTTCACCACCGCAAACGTCGGCAGCAACGACGCCATCGATTCCGACGCCAATCTCGCCACCGGCATCACGCACAGCGTGACCGCCAATTCCGGCGACGTCATCACCTCGCTGGACGCCGGTATCGTCAAGGCGCCGAAAGCCACCATTGGCGACCGCGTCTGGGAAGACAAGAACGGCAATGGCATGCAGGACGCCGGCGAGTCGGGCATCGCCTGCGTTACCGTGCAATTGAAAGACGCGTCGGGCAAAGTGATCGACACCACCACTACGGATTCGAACGGCAACTACAGCTTCAGCGTCGATGCCGGCACGTATTCCGTCGCCGTGGTGTCGCCGAAAGGCTACGTCGCCACGCTGCAAAACGCCGGTGCGAACGAGGCCGCCGACAGCGATATCAACGCCGCCGGCCAGAGCGACAGCGTGACGGTGACCGCCGGCCAGAACTACAAGGACCTCGATGCGGGCCTGCAGAAGACCGTCTCCATCGGCGACCGCGTGTGGGTCGACTCCAACGGCAACGGTGTGCAGGACAGGGGCGAGGGCGGTGTGGCCGGCGTCAAGGTCTACCTGCTGGACGCAGGCGGCCGCATCGTCGGCAGTCCGGTAGTCACCGACGCCAGTGGCAACTACGTGTTCACGGGCCTGAAGCCGGGCACCTACAGCGTACAGTTCGACAAGACGACGCTGCCTGCTGGCTACGTGTTCACCACCGCCAACGTGGGCAGCAACGACGCCATCGATTCCGACGCCAACGCCGCGACCGGCATCACGCACAGCGTGACCGCCAATTCCGGCGATGTCATCACCTCGCTGGACGCCGGCATCGTCAAGGCGCCGAAGGCCACCATCGGCGACCGCGTATGGGAAGACAAGAACGCCAACGGCGTGCAGGACGCCGGCGAGTCGGGCATCGCCGCCGTTACCGTGCAACTCAAGGATGCAGCCGGCAAGGTGGTCGATACCACCACCACCGACGCCAACGGCAACTACAGCTTCAGCGTCAACGCCGGCACTTACTCGGTTGCCGTGGTCGCGCCGAAAGGATATGTCGTCACTACCCAGAACGTCGGCGCGAACGACGCCGCTGACAGCGACATCAACGCCGCCGGCCAGAGCCAAAGCGTGACCGTTGCCGCAGGCCAGAACTACAAGGACCTGGACGCCGGCCTGTACCAGAACATCAGCATCGGCGACCGCGTCTGGCTCGATACCAACGGCAACGGCATTCAGGACAAGGGTGAGGGCGGTGTGGCCGGCGTCAAGGTCTACCTGCTCGATGCGGCCGGCCGCGTGGTCGGCAGCCCGGTCGTCACCGACGCCAACGGCAATTACCTGTTCAGCGGCCTGAAACCGGGCACTTACAGCGTGCAGTTCGACAAGACCACGCTGCCGGCCGGCTATGCCTTTACCAGCGCCAACGCCGGCACGGACGACAGCAAGGATTCGGATGCGAACACCGTGACCGGCATCACGCACAGCGTCACCGGCAGCTCGGGCGATGCGATCACGTCGCTGGACGCCGGGATCGTCAAGGTCAAGGGCAGCATCGGCGACCGCGTCTGGGAAGACAAGAACTTCAACGGCCTGCAGGACAGCGGCGAAAGCGGCGTCTCCGGCGTCAAAGTCAATCTGCTTGACGCCAACGGCAAGCTGCTTGCCACCACCACCACGGCGGCGGATGGCAGCTACCTGTTCGACAACCTCGCCGCCGGCAACTACAAGGTGCAAGTGGTGACGCCGACCGGCTACTACTACACCAAGAGCAATGTGGGCAGCGACGACAAGATCGACTCCGACGTTGACCGTACCACCGGCACCACCGGCACCATCGCCCTGGCCGCCGGCCAGTCGGTGAGCTCCGTGGATGCCGGCCTGTACCGCAAAGCCAGCATCGGCGACAAGGTGTGGGAAGACAAGGACCATGACGGCATCCAGGACGTCAAGGAAAGCGGCATCGACGGCATCAAGGTCACGCTGTACAACAGCAACAACGTCGCGGTCGCCACCACCACCACGCACGATGGCGGCAGCTACAACTTCAGCAACCTCGATCCGGGCACCTATTACCTGAAGTTCGACAAGACCAACGTGATGTACCACGGCGTCAACATGAGCACCTGGTATTTCGGCCAGAAGAATATCGGCGCCGATGGCCAGCTCGATTCGGACGTAACCGACGACAGCGCCAACAAGGCCGCCCATGGCACGCCGATCAATGTGGGTTACACCGACAAGACCTTCCTGGAATCGGGCGAGAACGACATGAGCTGGGATGCGTCGATTACCCCGATCGTGATCGACCTCAACGGCGACGGCGTGCACACCATTTCGAAAGATGCCTTCACCGGCAAGTTCGACCTGCTGGGCACCGGCTCCGCGATCCAGTCCGGCTGGATTTCGTCGTCGGACGGCTTCCTGGCGGTCGACCACAACGGCAACGGCAAGATCGACGATATTTCGGAGCTGTTCGGCGGCGTCAGCAAAGGCAGCGGTTTTGCCAAGCTGGCCGACTACGACAGCAACCACGACGGCGTGGTGGACGCCAACGACGCGTTGTTCGCTGAACTGCGCATCTGGCGCGACGCCAACAGCAACGGCGTCACCGACGCCGGCGAGTTGATGACGCTGAAGGACGCCGGCGTGGCCAGCCTGACGGTCAGCTACACCGAACTGCCTTACCTCGACGCCAACAACAACCTGCACCTGGAACGCAGCAGCGCCACGCTGGCCAGCGGCAACTCGGTCGATATGACCGATGTGTACCTGGATGTGTCGGCCAAGGATGCGGCGACGGCAGGCATCAAGCTGCCAACGCTGGCGGACCTGCTGGGCGACGACACCGCGCTCGATACCGTGTTGAACGGCAGCGCCGCAGCCGCCACCACAGCGACGGCGACTACATTGTCGTCGGCAGCCGCCAGCGCGGCGGCCATCGACACCACCGTGCATTGCGACGTGGCCGACCTGTTGCGCAAGGCGCATGCGGCGGCCGCCACGCTGCAGGCCGCAACCCAGGCCTGATCCGCAGAAAGTTTTATCAGCAAAGGTCTGGCGCTGGCGCCGGACCCCAAAAATAGCATCACTAACGTTTTAATAATTTAGAGAAAAAGTCCATCATGAAAAACTCCATCGCCATCCTGCGCGCCGCTGTTGCCGCCACCGTTCTGACCCTGGGCGCCGGCGCCGCCAGCGCCGCCACGCTGACCTTCACCGAAGACCTGAGCTCCGTTTTCACCACCAACAACTTCGGCATGGGCGATCCGGGCGTCGGCATCCGCAGCGTTTCGCTGGGCGGCGCGGACTCCGTATTTGCTTTCTGCATCGATCCGCTGACTGGCCTCGATAGCAACAACAACTACAGCGCCGGCGCCGCCAGCGTGACCGACGGCACCAAGAAACTGTACGAATCGTCGTACGCGTCGGTCATCGCCGGTTACAAGGCGAATCCAAGCGACCTGAGCGGCGTGGCCGGCTTCCAGTTGGCCCTGTGGGAACTGCAGAACGACGATGGCGACCTGTCCAACGGCGGCCTGTCGTTCAAGGGCGGCTTGCAGAACCAGGCTGAGGTGGTTGCCGCGCAAGGCTTCCTGACTGCCGCCGCCCGCTATCAACTGAACACCAGCAGCTTCAACTACACCGCGCTGACCAGCGCCGGCGCGGGCACCGAATCGCAGATGCTGCTGACCGTTACCGCTGTGCCGGAAGCCGATACCTGGGCCATGCTGGCTGCCGGCCTCGGCCTGATGGGCGTGGTGGCGCGCCGCCGCAAGTCCGCTTAAGCAACGTTGCAAACAACGCCACGGGCGGCGATGCGCCTCCCGTGGCGTTGTTTTTTTCGTCATCCGCAGCTGGTTTATTCGTCTCGATGACTGCGAATGCAAAAAATCGCTGGCTAGCATTTGATTACCCAATGGAAAGTAAAATTCCCGTGGCAGAATATCGCCAGCAGTGTGTTTTCACACCCGATATCCCGCCCATCCTGGATTCTCTATGACCGCTCCGTCCGCCTCCGCTGATCAGATCGACCACGTCGATCCCGCGCCGCTGCGCGAAGCGATCATCTTCCTGACGCGCTTCTTCGGCACGGCGGTGCAGGCCGAACGCCTGCGCGCCAGCCTGGAGTCGAGCCAGCCCGATGCGCTGGACCAGGCGCTGGCGCACGGCGGCCTGGTCGGTACGGCGCTGCCGGCCCTGGCCGCGCGCCGTCCGACCGAAATGCCGGCCTTGCTGATCAATGGCGCAGGGCAGGCGCTGGTGGTGCTGGCCATCGCCGACGGCAGATACGAGTGCCACGTGCCCGGCATCAACGGCAACAGCTGGCTGGACGCCGACGCGCTGGCGGCCGAGGTGCCGGACGGCCGCTGGGTGGCGGTGCGCCCCATCATGTTTTTCGACCAGCGCAGCCTGTTGTACGCGATGCCTGTCAACGGCAGCTGGTTCTGGGACGTCTTCAAGCGCAACAGCTGGATCTTCCGCTGGGCGCTGCTCGGCACGCTGGTGCTGAACGTCATCGGTACGCTGGTGCCGTTTTATTCGATGGCCGTGTACGACCGCGTGATTCCCAATAACGCCACGTCCAGCCTGTGGGTGCTGACTATCGCTGCGGTGGCCCTGACCGGGTTCGAGCTGATGCTGCGGCTGCTGCGCGGCGAACTGGTGGAAACGGCGGCGCGGCGCATGGACGTGGCGCTGTCGGCCAGCATCTTTTCGCAATGCCTGCGGCTGCGCGCGGCCAGCCGTCCGGCCTCCGGCGGGGCGCTCGCGAACACCGTGCGCGACTTCGAGTCGGTGCGCGAGTTTTTCGCCTCCAGCACGCTGACCGCGCTTGGCGACATGCCTTTCCTGCTGTTGTACGTGGTGGTGATCGCGCTGGTCGGCGGCTGGCTGGCGCTGGTGCCGCTGGCGGCCATGCCGATCCTGCTGCTGGTGGCCATGCACGCCAAGCGCAAGCTGGCGCAGCACGTCGCCGCGTCGATGCAGGAAAGCGGCCAGCGCACCGCGCACCTGTTTGAAACCATGAACGGCCTCGATACCATCAAGGCGCTCGGCGCCGAGGCGTGGAGCCGCCGCAAGTGGGAAAGCCTGACCGTGGCGATCGCCGCCAACAGCGTCGAGACGCGCGAGATCACCACCCGCGTCAACTATGTCAACGCCGCCGTCATGGCGCTGTCGACCACCGCCGTGGTGACCGTTGGCGCGCTGCTGATGGGCGAAAAGCTGCTGACGCTGGGGCAAATCATCGCCGTCAGCATGCTGGCCAGCCGCGCGCTGGCGCCGATTAACACCATCGCCGGCCTGATCATGCGCTGGGAGCAGACCAAGCTGTCGTACGCCGCGCTCAACAAGATTATGGAAGCGCCGACCGACGACGACGACGCCAGTGTGCAGGCGCCGCCGCTGAAGGGGCGGATCGAATTCCGTGACGTGACGTTTGCGTATCCGAATTCGCCGGCGCTGCTGGAAAAGCTGAACCTGGTGATACGGCCCGGCGAGCGCGTCGGCATTATCGGCAAGCTCGGTTCGGGCAAAAGTACCTTGCTGCGCCTGCTGCTGAACCAGTACGGGCCGGAGGCGGGCGCGGTGCTGTTCGACGATTTTTCGAGCACCCAGCTGGAGCCGCTCAGCCTGCGCCGCCAGGTTGGCTATGTGCCGCAGGATGTGACGCTGTTCCATGGAACGCTGCGCGAGAATATTGAACTGGGCCGCAGCCAGCCCGACGATAGCCAACTGCTCGAAGCGATCCGCCTGGCCTGCCTGGACGATATCGTGACGCAGTTGCCGAATGGCGTGGCAACCGAGGTCGGCGAGCGTGGCGAGCGCCTGTCCGGCGGCCAGCGCCAGGCCGTCGCCATGGCGCGCGCGCTGCTGGCCAAGCCGCCGGTGCTGTTGCTGGATGAGCCGAGCAGCATGTTCGATCCGGGCACCGAGCAGCGCCTGATCGCGCGCCTGCGCACGTTGCAGGACACCACCATTGTGCTGGTCACGCACCGCATGGCGATGCTGGGCCTGGTGGACCGCCTGATCGTATTCGACCGCGGCCGCATCGTTGCCGACGGCCCGCGCGACGACGTGCTGCGCGCGCTGGGCCAGTCGCATGGCGGCGCGCAGACGCCGGCGCCGTCAGCCCCAACGCCGGCACCATCCGCCCGTGCACCGGCGCCATCCGCCACAGCGTCCGCGTCCGAGCAGCCGCCCGGCGACGGCGGGCCGGTCGTCACCAACACGGTCAACAGCAGCGCGAACACCGTGGACGGCCGGCTGCACGTCGTATCCGGCAAACTCAATCTCAGCGCCGGAGCCGCCGTATGAGCACGCACCCTAACGCCCGCGCGCTGGCGCCGGCGCATCCGGACCCGGAGCGCGAACCGCGCCGCATCATTGCGCACATGATTGCGCTGGTGGCCTTGCTCATCGGCGCCGCGCTGGTGTGGGGCGCCTTTGCCGAACTCGATGTGTCGGTGCATGGACGCGGCGCGGTCCGGCCGCCGAGCAGCTTGCAGGAAGTGCAAAGCCTGGAAGGCGGCATCGTGCGCGAAATGCTGGTGCGTCCCGGCCAGCAGGTCAAGCGCGGACAATTGCTGGTGCGGCTGGACACCGCCCAGTACGATGCCAATCTCGGCGCCAGCCAGCAGAACCGGCTGGCGGCGCTGGCCGGCCGCGCGCGCCTCGACGCGCTGCTGACCGGCGGTGCGCCCCGATTCGACCCGGCCTGGCAGCGCGCGGCGCCGGACATCGTGGCCAAGGAATTACAGTCATGGCGCGACGGCCAGCGCGAATACGCGGCATCGACTGCGGCCGGCCAGGAGGCCGTGACGCGCCGCCAGAGCGAACTGCTGGAAGCGCAGGGCCGTCTCGCGCAACTGGAGGCCAGCGTCAAGCTGGGCGTGGAAAGCCTCGCCATCGAAGAACGCCTGTACCGGGAAGGCGCCGGCTCGCGCAGCGAATTCCTGACCGCGCAGCAGCGCGTGCTGCAACAGCGCACCGAACTCGATGGCCTGCGGCTGTCGCTGCCGCGCCTGAAGGCGCAAGTGGCCGAAGCCAAGGCCCAGGCCAGCGAAACGGCAGCGCGCATGCGGGCGCAGTGGGGCGCGCAGCGCAGCGAATACGAAGCCAAGGCCGGCGCGCTGGCCAGCACGGTGGCCGGGCAGCAGGACCAGGTGAGCCGCCGCGAGATCGTCGCGCCGGTCGACGGCGTGGTCAACCGCGTACTGGTGGCGACCGTCGGCGGCGTCGCCGCGCCGGGCAAGCCCATCCTGGAAATCGTGCCGGCCGACGCGGAAGTGGAAATCTCCGTGCGCGTGAAGCCAAACGAGATCGGCTTCATCCATGTAGGCCAGACGGCATCGGCCAACATCATGGCGTACGACGCCACCACCTACGGCCGCATGAAGGCGACCGTCACCCGCGTTGGCGCGGACGCGATTCCCGACGAGCGCAACGAGCCGTACTTCGAAGTCCAGCTCAGCACCGACCGCCGCCAGCTCACCGAGCATGGCAAGGTGCTGCCCATCACGCCTGGCATGTCGGTGGATGTCGGCATCCTGACCGGGCGCCGCTCGGTGCTGCAATATATCTTCAAACCGGTGTTGCGCGGCTTGCAAGCGTCGCTGGAGGAGCGTTAATGCGGACGGTGAAACTGGCATTGCTGGCTGCCGCATGCATGTCGGCCGCGCTGGCGCAGGGCGCGCCCGCCGCCGGCCCCGGTATGGCGCTGGACAATGCGCCGCGCGCGCCGGTGTTGTCGGCGGCTGGCCTTGAAGCTGGCGACAAGCCGCTGCCACCGCCAGCGCCGGGCTTGCCCGCGCTGCTCAAGCGCGCCATCCCGCGCGATCCGCAGGTGATGGCGGCCGCCGCCGCTTTGCGCGGCGCCGAGGCGCGCTATAAACAGGCGCGTTCGCGCATGTTGCCCAACCTGGGGCTGGAGTCCGCCAAGGGCCGCAGCAACGACCTTGACCTGGGCCAGCCGGTGGACCGCCGCACCCAGACGGTGGACGCCACGTTGCGCTGGAATATCGCCAACGGCGGCGCTGACATGGCCGAGCTGCGCGCCAGCTGGCGCGACGTCGCGGCCGCCGAGGCGGACCTGCGCAAGGCCAGGGACGACTGCGCGGAAAAACTGGCCGACGCGTACTTCGATGTGCAGCGCCTGAACCACACGCTGGCCCTGTCGCTGGTGCGCCTGAGCGAGGTGGGGCAACTGGTGGCGCTGGTGGCGCGCCAGACGGAGGCGGGCAAGGCGTCACAGCTTGACACGCAGCAGGCGCAAAGCTCGCAACTGGACGCCGAGCTGACGCAGGACAGCCTGCTGGCCGAGCGCGATGCCGCGCTGGTCAAGCTACAGGTGCTGGCCGGCGAGGCCGTGCCGGAACTGCGTGAATTCACCTTTGCCCAGCCGCTTGCCGACCTCGATCCCGGCGACAGCGCCGCGCCGCTGTCTGCCGCCAAAGAGCGCGCCGCCGCCGCGCGCCTGCGCGTGCGCAGCTGGGCATCGACCATGGCGCCCAAGGTGGATGTGCAATTGCGCCGCAACCTCAACAACCACACCGATCCGGCGCCGACGACGATATCGCAGCGCGGCTGGTCGATCGGCATCAACTGGGACATCCCGCTGGGCGGCGAAAGCCAGTATCGGCGCAACGAAACCATCAGCCGCGCTGACCAGGCGGACGCCGAAGTGCTGCGCGTGGGCCAGGTAGCGCGCGCCGAACGCGACAGCCTGCCGGCGCGCATCGCCAGCGCCGAACGCTCGCTGGCGCTGCTCGATGCGCAGGTGGTCAAGATGGCCGCACTGGTGCACGGCACCGGCATCCAGTTCGAGGCGGGACGGCGCAACCTGCAGCAGATCATCCAGACGCGCGACAGCTATTTCTCGGTGCAGCAGCGTCGCATCGAGCAGAGCCACAAGCTGTTGCTGGCGCAGATGCGCCAGCGCACGCTGGCCGGCCAGTTGCTGCCGGCCTTCGGCCTGGCCGACGAACGCACGGCCGTGCCGCCGCCGAATTAGAGCGTTTCCACCAGTCTCTGGCCCCCGCTCACATTACAATGGGGAAAAAACAACCACACGGAGACCGCTTGTGAGCAAGCCCAAGCTGCATTTCGCGCACGCCAACAGCTACCCGGCGGGCGTCTACCGCCAGTATTTCGCGCTGCTGGCGGACGATTTCGATATCCAGAGCCTCGACATGCACGCCCATAATCCGCGCTACCCGGTCACCGACGGCTGGCCGCACCTGGTGGACGAATACATCAACGAACTGAGCAGCCGCTACGAGCGAGCCGGTGATCCTGGTCGGCCATTCGCTGGGCGGCATGTTGAGCCTGATGGTGGCGCAGCAGCGCCTGGACCTGGTGCGCTGCGTGGTGATGCTGGACGCGCCCGTGGTCGGCGGCTGGCGCGCGCTGGCGTGGCGCCTGATCAAGCGGCTGGGCCGCGCCTACGGCGTGCCGCCGGCCAAGTTCTCGATCCGCCGTCGCAATGTGTGGCCGAGCGTGGAGGCGGCCTACCAGCACTTCGCCGCCAAGGACCTGTTTGCCGCGTGGGCGGCGGGCGTGCTCGGCGATTACATGGACAGCGGCCTCAAGCCCCATGCGGACGGCGTGCAGCTGCGCTATACGCGCGAAAACGAAACCGCCGTCTATGCGACGCTGCCGCATCACTTGCCCAGGCTGCTGCGCGGCGGCTACCCGGTGCCGATCGGCTTCATCGGCGGCGACAACTCGTGGGAGACCAGCCAGTCCGGCCACCGGCACACCAAGGCGCTGGTCGGCCGGCATTTCCGCATCATCCCCGGCGGCCACCTGTTCCCGATGGAGAACCCGGCGGCGGCGGCGGCGGCCACCCGGGAAATGATTGTGGCGCTGCTCTCTGGCTTTAGCGTAAAATCCCGGGCATTGTAAAACTTTAGGATTGCCTCGCGATGACGATTAAAAGCGATAAATGGATACGCCGCATGGCGGAAGAACATGGGATGATTGAACCGTTCTTCCCGGACCAGATCCGCCAGGAAGACGGCCGCAAGGTCATTTCGTACGGTACCTCGTCGTATGGCTATGACATTCGCTGCGCCGACGAGTTCAAGGTATTCACCAACATCAACAGCACCATCGTCGACCCGAAGAACTTCGATTCGAATTCCTTCGTGGACGTGAAAAGCGACGTCTGCATCATCCCGCCGAACTCGTTCGCGCTGGCGCGCACCATGGAGTACTTCCGCATTCCGCGCAGCGTGCTGACCGTGTGCCTGGGCAAATCGACCTACGCCCGCTGCGGCATCATCGTCAACGTCACGCCGTTCGAGCCGGAATGGGAAGGTTATGTGACGCTGGAGTTCTCCAACACCACGCCGCTGCCGGCGAAAATCTATGCCGGCGAGGGCTGCGCGCAGGTGCTGTTCTTCGAGAGCGACGAGCTGTGCGACGTGTCGTACAAGGACCGCAACGGCAAGTACCAGGGCCAGCATGGCGTGACCCTGCCGAAGGCATAAAACGGAAAAGCGGGCCAGGGCCCGCTTTTTACAGCTTGATGTCTTCCGGCCGCAGCGCGACGTAGGGCTGGATCGACAGCAGGCCCGGATCGATATCCGCCAGGTCGCTGGCGTAGCGGCGCGCCTTGGCCTCGTTGGCGGCCTCCTCGGCCGCGTACAGGCCTTGCAGCATCAGCAGAAAGCGCTGGCTGTCGCGGGCGGTTTGCAGTTCGGCATCCACTTGGGCCAGAGCCTCGTCCGGCTTTCCCTTCACGCGCAACTGCGCGACTTTGAGTAAAGTTTCCATGGCGATATTCCGTGCGTGTAAAACGCTACTATAGCAAAATATTTCCATGTGGCAATAGTTAATTGATGCTCAATTCAGGCCTTGACCGGAAGTATCATTTCCACGCAGAGGCCGCCACCGTCGCGGTTGCTGGCGCGAATGCTGCCGCCATGCGCCTCAACCACGTGCTGGGCGATGGCCAGGCCGAGGCCGTGGCCTTCGGTGCTGGCATTGCTGGAGCGGAAGAAGGGCTGGAAAATGGTTTCCAGGTCGGCCGGCGCGACGCCGGGACCCCGGTCCAGCACGCGGATGACGAGCTTGCTGCTCTCCGGCGCCAAGCGCGATTGCAGGATCACTTCGCCGCCGTCCGGGCTGTGCTTGATGGCGTTGCGCACCACGTTCTCGATGGCGCGGCCCAGCAGGTCCGGCTGGCCTATCACCTGCACGTCCGCTTCGCCTTCCCGCACCACGCTGCGCTGCTGGCTGGCCGCCTCGTAGTGGGCGTCGTCGACGATCTGGCCCAGCAGGTCGGCCATGCTGATTTCTTCCTGTGAGGCTTTGATGGCGCCGGCTTCGAGCCGGGCCAGCGTCAGCAATTCGCCGACCAGCTTGTCCATGCGGACGCTTTCGCGCTCGATGCGTTCCATCGACGCGCTCCATTTTTCCGGCTGCTGGTGCGCCAGGCCGATGGCCGCCTGCAGGCGCGCCAGCGGCGAGCGCAGTTCGTGCGAGACGTCGTGCAGCAGGCGGGTCTGGCCGTCGATCAGGCTGCGCAGGCGGGCTGTCATGATGTCGAAGTCGCGGCCCAGGTCGTTCAGTTCGGTGCCGCTCTTGCCGCTGGCGCCGGCGAAGCGGGGCGCTAGGTCGCCATTGGCGGCGGCGTTGAAGGCTTCGCGCAGGGCGCGGATTGGGCGCGAGAAGTACCACGCCAGCAGCACCGCGAACAGCAGGCTGGCGGCGGTGGCGGCGGCGATCGGCACCCACGGGCCGAGCGGCTGGAAGCGCGGGCCCCACGGACGGTCGCCCATGTCCGGGCCGCCCTGCATGCCAGGGCCAGGGAAGCCGCCGTCGGGACGCGCGCCATCGCCACCGCCGCTGGCGGACATCGGGCCGGGATAGCCGGCGCCGCCGGGCCTCGGGCCAACGCCGCCGTCGCCTTCGGTCGGGCCGGAGCCGCGGCGCTCGACGCCGTCCAGCACGGACGCCGCTTTCATCGCCATCTGCGCACCGCCGCCGAGGTTGGCCAGCAGCGGACGGTTGTCGCCGTCCATGCCGCGCTGACGCTCGCCCGACGGCAGGAATAGCAAGTAGCGCTTGCCGTCGTCGCCCAGCACCTGGCGCACCCCGCGGCGCCGGCCGTCGTCCTTCAGCCGCGCGCGCGATTCCTGCAAGGTTTTCGGGTTGACGATGCGTTCCAGCAGTTCATGTCCCTGCTCATCCACCGCGTAGACGCGGTGACGTTCCATGCTCTCCAGCATCCGCGCCAGCGCCTTGACGCCACCAAACTCCAACGTCGCGGCAGCCGCGTTGACGGCCATCTCGGCCGGCGGGCTGGTGTCCAGATTCACTTGCTGGGGCGGCTGCTGATTGCGGTTCTTCAGCCAGATGGCGCCGCCGATCCCCACGGTCGCGGCCAACTGCGCCAGAAAAATGGACAGGAAAAACTTCCAGAACAAACGGCCCAAGGCTTACTCCTTGATCAGCTGGTAGCCGAGGCGGTACACGGTTTGCAGGCAGGAGCGGCCGTCGGCAATGGTGCCGAGCTTGTGACGCAGCGAACTCAGGTGCACGTCGATGTTGCGGTCGAAGCGCGCCAAGGGACGCCCCAGGCCTTGCTCCGACAGCGTGTTCTTGCTGACCGGCCGGCCGGCGTTGCGCGCCAACACTTCCAGCAGGTTGAATTCGGTGCTGGTCAGCTCCAGCTTGTCGCCGCCCCAGGTGGCGCGGCGCTGTTCCGGCCACATGGTCAGCTGGCCGACGGTGATGGCGGTCTGCTGGGTGTGGTCGGCCGGCGTGCTCTGCGCGCGGCGCAGGATGGCGCGGATGCGGGCGGTCAGCTCGCGCGGCGTGCACGGCTTGGCCACGTAATCGTCGGCGCCCAGCTCCAGGCCGACGATGCGGTCGGTATCGTCGCCGCGCCCGGTCAGCATCAGGATCGGCAATTGGCTGTTGCTGCGGATGCGGCGCAGCGTTTCCAGACCGTTCATGCGCGGCATCATCACATCGAGGATGGCGATGGCGTACATGCCGGTGAACGCCTCGGCGGTGCCGGCTTCGCCGTCGTGGACCATCTTGACGTCGAAACCTTCCTGTTCCAGGTATTCCTTGAACATGCCCACCAGTTCGATGTCATCGTCTATCAGCAGAACTTTGCTTTTCATTGCTTTTTCTCTAGGTACAGATCACCTATCTTAACAGTTCGCGCTGGCGCAAAGCGGCGGTTTTACCCGGTTTTACAGCGTCTTGCCGCACGACAATCTGATGTCAGATCATCATCTTTACCTTGATTTACCTTGCCCTAACGTCACTTAACACGGCCGGCCCGGAGAATGGCGGCTCACTACCAATCAAGGAATAGGGCATGAAAACACTGAAACTGAACCTGCTGGCCGCCATTCTGGCGCTGCCGCTGTTGACCGTGGCAGGCGCAGCCCGCGCCGAGGATGCGAATGTCGCGCCACCGCCGGCGCAAGGCGAAGGCCCGGACGGCGGCCCGCAACACGATGGCCCCGGCAGCCCGCAGCGCGGCGGCCCGGAGGGCGGCCCCGGTTTTGGCCCCGGACCTGGTCCCGGCTTCGGCCCGGCCTTCGGTCCCGGCTTCGGTCCCGGCCGTCCGCCATTCTTCCGTGGCGTCGAGTTGAGCGAAGCGCAGCAGGACAAGGTATTTGCCATCCTGCACGCCGAGGCGCCATACCTGCGCGACCAGGCCAAGGCCGCCGGCAAGGCGCGCGAAGCGCTGCGCGCGCTGGCCGGCGCCGATAAGTACGACGACGCCAAGGCCGCCGCGCTGGCCAAGGAGGCCGCCACCGCAGACGCCAACATCGTGCTTCAGCATATCCGCACCCGGCAAAAACTGCTGGCCGTGCTGACCCCTGAGCAGCGCAAGCAGCAGGCCGAAGAACAACCGCGCCATCCGCAGCGCCCGTAATCCCAACCCTCAACCACAAGCGGAGAGTCGTATGTCCATCAGCGCCCTGAGTTCCACCAGCGCCGCCAGCGCGCTCAGTTTCCTGAGCCGTCTGAGCAGCACCAACAGCATCAGCAGCAAAAACAGCGCCAACAGCACCGAGGCGGTGCGTCCGCCGCCACCGCCCGACGGCGGCGGCTTTGCCGACGCCATTGCCGAAGCGCTGAAGTCGATCGGCGTCACCGACACCAGCACCGACGCCAGCAGCGATGCCTCGGCCAGCACCACGACTGAAACCACCGACAGCAGCGACGTGGCGGCGGCGCTGGGCAGCTTCCTGCAAAGCCTGATGGGCGCGCTGCACGCGCAAAACAGCGATGGTCCTCAGGAACCGCCGCCATACGGCGAGCAGCAGGCTGGCGCGGGCGGGCCGGGCAAGCTGGAATCGGACCTGAAAAGCCTGATCGCCAAGCTGAGCGCCGACCCGGCCGAAAGCAGCGACGCCAGCGACGCGGTCGACCAGCTGGAATCGTCATTCGCCAATCTGCTGGACAAGCTGGGTGCAAGCAGCGCGGATAGCGCCGACAGCGCCTCCGCAAGCAGCACCAGCACCAGCACCGACGCCGCCACCAAGCTGGCAGCGTTCCTGCAAGCGCTGTCGAGCAAGGTCGGCGGCAGCGGCGCCAGCGGCAACCTGGTCAACACCACGGTCTGACGACCCACCACGCAGTTACCGCCGCCGCGCCGCGTGCGCGGGCGGCGGCTTTCACACCCAAGCAGGAGCAGGCATGGAAAACCACCACGACGAACACGAACATAGCCTGGCGGCCGACCTGACCGCCATGCTCAACCTGAACGGCGACCGTCGCCAGACGCTGCGCTGGCTGCTGGCCGGCGCCTCCGCGCTGCCGCTGCTGGGCTGCGGCGGCGGTTCCGACAGCAGCGACACCGCCAGCACTTCGAGCACCACCACCACCGGCACCTCGACCGGCGCCAGCACTGGCACGACCACAACCACAACCACCACAACCACCACGCCAACAGTCGGCTCATGCTCGGTAATTCCGGAAGAAACCGGCGGCCCGTACCCGGCCGACGGCACCAACAGCAACAGCAGCGGCGTGGTCAATGTGCTGACCCAGTCCGGCGTGGTGCGCAGCGACATCCGCAGCAGCTTCGGCAGCGCCAGCGGGACGGCGGCCGGTGTGCCGCTGACCATCAAGCTGCAAATCGTCAACGCCAACAACAACTGCGCTGCGCTGGCGAATGCCGCTGTCTACCTGTGGCATTGCGACCGCGACGGCAACTACTCGTTGTACTCGTCGGGCGTGACGAGCGAAAACTACCTGCGCGGCGTGCAGGAAACCGACAGCAGCGGCAACCTGACCTTCACCACGATTTATCCGGGCTGCTATTCGGGCCGCGTGCCGCACGTGCACTTCGAGGTGTATCCATCGCTGGCCAGGGCGACCAGCGCGTCCAGCCGCATCAAGACCTCGCAATTCACCTTCCCGGTTGCCACCAGCACCGAGGTCTATGCCACCACCGGCTACAGCGCCAGCGTGCGCAACCTCGCTGCCATCAGCTTTGCCACCGACAACGTGTTCAGCGACGGCTACTCGTTGCAGATGGCGACCATTACCGGCAACGTCACCGACGGCTATGTGGCCACGCTGGTGGTGGCTGTCTCGGCGTGACGCAGCCGCCCGGATTCAGGCGGCCATGAAGCCGAGGTCGCGGTTGTTGAAATTGACGATGCCGGGGAACACGTCAATGACCTGGCTCGGCGACAGGCCGAACCACTTGGCCAGCGTGGCGCCATACTGGTCGACCGAGGTGGTTGGCAGCAGCGAGCCGGAGCCGACGTCCAGCGCGTGGCCGAGGCCGGTCACGGGCATGCTGCCGTAGATGTCCTTGCCCTTGACCGCGCCGCCCATGACGAAGTGGTGCGATCCCCAGCCGTGGTCGGTGCCGTCGCCATTGCTGCTGAAGGTGCGGCCGAAGTCCGACGCGGTGAACAGCGTGACCTGGTTGCGCATGTCCGTGCCTTGCAGACTGGCCATGACGCCGTCGAAATACGCCATGGCATGGGCCAGCTTGGCCAGCAGGTCGGCGTGGTTGGCGCGCTGGTAGTCGTGCGTGTCGAAGCCGCCGAGGTTGACGTAAAACACCTGGCGGCGCGCGCCCAGCCCGTTGCGCCCGCCGATGATGCGCGCCACCGTTTGCAGTTGCACCGCCAGCGGATTGACGGCGGCCACGCCGGTGTTCGGATTAACGTAGGGCGTCGGGTCCGGCACGCCGGTGCCGGCCGCCAGCATCGCGCTGCTCAGCGCGGCCTGGGCATTGACGGCGCGCGTGACCACTGCCGCATGCTCCTTCTGGAACAGGTCGGACTGGTCGGCCGAAACGATCTGGCGCAGCGGATTGCTGCCTGCGGGCAGGCCGAACAGGCCGTCGTTGATGCGGTTGATCGGCGCCGCGCTGGTGCCGCTGATCTGGTACTGGCGCACCGAGCGTCCGGCCAGGAACAGCGCAGTGCCGGCGCTGGAAATACAGGTGAACTGGGCATTGCCGTTGGCCGAGGCCAGCAGATCGGCCATGCGGCCGCCCCAGCCGGAAGCAGCCGAAGATCTCGGTCTGCGACGCTTGCCAGGTGGCTTGCTGGTCGTTGTGCGAGAACAGGCGCGACGGCAATTGCACGCTTCTTGTCTTGTACTGCGTGAGCGTGGTCGGCTGCACCAGCGTGCCGACATTGGCCAGGATGCCGAGGCGGCCGGCGTCGAACAATTGCTTCAGCGGGCCGAGCGACGGATGCAGCGCGAAGCTGCGACCGCCTTGCGGGGTGTTCGGTTCGATCGGCAGCACGCCGCCGGTGGCGCCGACGCCGGGCAGGGCGATCGAGCCGCCGTCGCTGGTTTCACGGATGCGTTGATATTCGCTCCACGAACCGCTGTCGGTGGGCAGCACGGTATTGAAGTGGTCGTTACCGCCGGTCATGAACAGGCAGACCAGCGCCTTGTAGTCGCCGGCGCCTTGCGCGGCGGCCGTGCCCATGGCGGCCAGGTTGAGCGTGAAGGGCGCCGCGCCGGCGCCGGCGGCGGCCAGCATTTTGCCGAGGAATTGACGACGGGATGGGTGGTGGTGCATGGCGGTCCTCTTAGCGTTGGGCCAGGTATTCGGGCGAGGCCATCGTCAGGTAGACGGCCAGATAAACACGGTTCTTGCGCGCGGTTTCCACCGTGCCGCTGTTGTTTGCGGTGGCGGCAGGCAGGTTGACTGCGTTCAGCGCGGTGATCAGCTGATTGCGTAGCGTGCTGGACATCTGGCCGGCCAGCAACAGCAGGTTGACGCGGTCAACCAGTTGCGCCGGCTGCTCGGCCAGCGCCAGTTCCGCGCTGTAATCCGGCATGATGTCGCGGTTGCCGCCAACGCCGTACTGCACGGCGGTCTGCATGTAGTTCAGGTAGCCGGTCACCGACGGTTCGCCGGTGATCTGCATCTCCGGCGCTACCATGCCCGCCGAGGACAGCGCGGTATTTGGCGGCGTATAGCCTGGACGGAAGTAGTTGAACACCGACGGCGCGCGGAACGGCGTCTGGCCCAGGCTGGTCATCGGGTCGTCCGTGTTGGCCATCATGAAGCGGCCGGTGGTTGACTTGGCGTTGAACGCACGCATCCAGTGGGCCAGCCGCAGAATCGGTTCGCGCAGCTTTTTGGCGTTGCCGGTGGCAGGGGCTTCCGGATCGAGCAGGATGGCGCGGATGACGGCGCGCATGTCGCCGCGTACACCGGCGCCGTTGTTGTTGAACACGCCAGCCACGCGGCTGACGTAGGCCGGGCTAGGGTTGCTGCTCACCAGGCGCTGGATCAGCTGGCGGCCGATGAACGGGCCGACATTCGGGTGGTTGAACAGCGTGTCCAGCGCCACTTTCAGGTCGGCTTCGCCGCTGCCGTTGGTGGTGGCGCCAAGGAAGCTCTTGCTGGCGGTGGAGTGGAAGGCCGGGTACTGCTGCATCGGCGTCCAGTCGCGCGCGGCATAGGCGTTGCCGCCATTGAAGCGCGTGGTGCTCTGGTCCGGACCGGCCCAGCTCCAGCCGGTGAAGACCTTGGCCAGGCCCATCACATCCTCATGGCTGTAAGTCTCGACCGGCTGGCCGCCGCTGAGTTTGTTGCTGCCGTCCTGGTTCAGCTGGTACAGGCCGATGGTCATCAGCTGCATCACTTCGCGCGCGAAGTTTTCGTCGGGCACGCGGGTGCCGCTTTCCTTCTTGTTGCGCAGGTGGCTCATGTACAGGCCCATCATCGGATGCAGGGCGACATTCTCCAGCAGCGTGCGGAAGTTGCCGAAGGCATTCTGGCCCAGCATGTCGTAGTACGAGGCCACGCCTTCAGGACGGGTGGCCAGCTCGCTACCGACGATGGACACCACGAAGATCTGCGACAGCGCAAACGCCACGCGCTGTCGCAGCTGGTCGTCACCGGTCACCGCCTGTTTCCAGAACGATTCATAGGCCTGGTTCTGGCCGATGGTGACACCTGCGGCAGCCGCCAGCACGACGTTATTGCGGTGCTGCGAAGGCGCCATCTGGAACTGGGCGTTCAGCCATTCCGCCTTGCTGCTGGCGGCAAGCTCGTCGATGCTGGCCGCGGTCGGGCCGAACGTGGCCTGGGCCAGGAACTGCGCGGCCGCCTGCCGGGTCGGGCGCGTGGTGGCGTCCGCCGCCGTGACCGGCGGCAGCGATGGCTCGACTGGGGCGGCCGGCGCGGGCGTGCTCTCTGGCAGCGTGGCGCCGCCGCTGGTTGAGCCGCCGCTGCCGCTGGAGCCGGTGGAGCCGGTGGAGCCGCCGGAGCCGCTTGATATGGGCGCGGTGGCGCCGGAGCTGCCGGCGCTGCTTCCGCCGCCACCGCCGCCGCAGGCGGCCAGCGTTAGCATCAGAGCGGCAAGTAATGGGGATCGAAGTTTCACGATATTGGCCTATGGAAATAACAGGCTAATTGTGACACGAGACGATTTAAATTATTTCTTATCTTGCAGCCAAAATTGACTTATTAAGCTTTTTATTGGCGAAGTTAGTTCATTATGTCGGCATTTTGAGAGAAGTTTATAAAGCGAAAACTAACATGATGATTTGTAAATGTCACATCCATGCAACGGAAAATTTACAAGTAATAAAAAAGGCGGCCGAGGCCGCCTTTTCGTTACGCAGATGGGGTTTATTGCTTGACGCAATCCACGAAGTAGCCGCGCTTGCCGTCCACCTCGCGTTTGACGAGGCCGTGCACGTCGGTTTCGAAGCCGGGGAAGCGCTCGTTGAAGTCGCGTGCGAAGCGCAGGTAGTCGACGATGGTCTTGTTGAAGCGCTCGCCCGGGATCAGCAGCGGAATGCCCGGCGGGTAAGGCGTCAGCAGGATCGAGGTGATGCGGCCTTCCAGTTCGTCGATGGCGACGCGTTCGATTTCGCGGTGCGCCATCTTGGCGAACGCTTCCGACGGCTTCATCGCCGGCACCATGTCCGACAGGTACATTTCGGTGGTCAGGCGCGCCACGTCATAGGCTTTGTAGAAGTCGTGGATCTGCTGGCACAGGTCGCGCAGGCCGACCTTTTCGTAGGTCGGGTTGGCGGCCGCGAATTCCGGCAGGATGCGCCACATCGGCTGGTTCTTGTCGTAGTCGTCCTTGAACTGTTGCAGCGCGGTCAGCAGCGTGTTCCAGCGGCCCTTGGTGATGCCGATGGTGAACATGATGAAGAACGAGTACAGGCCGCACTTCTCGATGATGACGCCGTGCTCGGCCAGGTACTTGGTGACGATCGACGCCGGAATGCCGCTCTCGTCGAACTTGCCGTCCAGCGACAGGCCCGGATTGACGATGGTGGCCTTGATCGGGTCCAGCATGTTGAAGCCCGGCGCCAGCTTGCCGAAGCCGTGCCAGTCGTCTTCCGCCTTGATGATCCAGTCTTCGCGCGAGCCGATGCCTTCCTCGGCGAATTCGTTCGGGCCCCAGACCTTGAACCACCAGTCGTTGCCCCATTCCTGGTCGATTTTCTTCATGGCGCGGCGGAAGTCCAGCGCCTCCAGGATCGATTCCTCCACCAGCGCGGTGCCGCCCGGCGCTTCCATCATGGCGGCGGCGACGTCGCACGAGGCGATGATCGAGTATTGCGGCGAGGTCGAGGTGTGCATCAGGTAGGCCTCGTTGAAGGCGTCCTGGTCCAGCTTAACCGATTCCGATTCGCGCACCAGCACCTGCGAGGCCTGCGACAGGCCGGCCAGCAGCTTGTGGGTCGACTGGGTCGAGAAGATCATCGACTCTTTCGCGCGCGGACGGTCCTTGCCGATGGCGTGCATATTCTTGTAGAAGTCGTGGAAGGTGGCGTGCGGCAGCCAGGCTTCGTCGAAGTGCAGGGTGTCGATCTGGCCGTCCAGCAGCTCGCGCAGGGTTTCCACGTTGTAGACCACGCCGTCGTAGGTCGACTGGGTGATGGTCAGGATGCGCGGCTTCTTGTTCACCGCTTCGCGCGCGAACGGGTTGGCTTCGATCTTGCGCATGATGCTCTCCATCGAGAACTCTTCCAGCGGGATCGGGCCGATGATGCCGAGGTGGTTGCGCGTCGGCATCAGGAACACCGGAATCGCGCCGCACATGATGATCGAGTGCAGGATCGACTTGTGGCAGTTGCGGTCGACCACGACGATATCGCCGGGCGCGACGGTCGAGTGCCAGACCATCTTGTTCGAGGTCGAGGTGCCGTTGGTGACGAAGTAGCAGTGGTCGGCGTTGAAGATGCGCGCGGCGTTGCGCTCGGACTTGGCCACCGGGCCGGTGTGGTCGAGCAGCTGTCCCAGCTCTTCGACGGCGTTGCAGACGTCGGCGCGCAGCATGTTCTCGCCGAAGAACTGGTGGAACATCTGGCCGATCGGCGACTTCAGGAAGGCCACGCCGCCCGAGTGGCCCGGGCAGTGCCACGAGTAGGAGCCGTCGTTGGCGTATTCGACCAGCGCGCGGAAGAACGGCGGCGCCAGGCCGTCCAGGTAGGACTTGGCTTCGCGGATGATGTGGCGGGCGACGAATTCCGGCGTGTCCTCGAACATGTGGATGAAGCCGTGCAGCTCGCGCAGGATATCGTTCGGGATGTGGCGCGAGGTGCGGGTTTCGCCGTACAGGTAGATCGGGATGTCGGCGTTCTTGTGGCGGATTTCCTCGACGAAGGCGCGCAGCGATTTCAGCGCGGTGTCGGTGTCCTCGGTCGAGCCGGTGCCGAATTCTTCATCGTCGATCGACAGCACGAAGGCCGAGGCGCGCGACTGCTGCTGGGCGAACTGCGACAGGTCGCCGTAGCTGGTCACGCCCACCACTTCCATGCCTTCTTTTTCCATGGCGTCGGCCAAGGCGCGAATGCCCAGGCCGGACGTGTTCTCGGAACGGAAATCCTCGTCAATAATGACGATGGGGAAACGAAATTTCATGCATGTCTCCAAAAAGCAAGCCGCCCCTGACTTGTGTGGAGGGGCGGACTAGGGCGCGACCGGTGGGCCGCAAAAAAATAAGAACGGGATTCTCGCAGAAATAGCCGCTCTGCGGGAAAAAATTATCGTACCAGAATGCATGAGTGACATGACGCCCCAATGACAGGGAGAAATGTCACTCGATCAATGTTGCTTAGTGGCCACCGAACCAGGCGAGCGCGCCCAGCACGATGCCGACGCCGGCCACGCCGTAGGCCAGGCCCATCATCCACTTTTTGCGCGTGAGCAGGGTAATAGCGGCCAGCGAGATGGCGATCTGCTCGGCGGTGGTGGCCAGCGCCCACTCGTGGTGCTTGTGCATGGCTTCTTCCGACTTGTGGTTCCATTCCTTTGAGGATGCCTCGAACTTCTCGGCTTCCTTCTTGATTTCTTCCTTGTCGTGCTTGTAGCGCGCGACATCGGCCTCGTAGCGCTTCGGATCGACGCCGGGCAGCGTCATCGCCAGCTCGGCCAGGTTCTGGCGCGCCGACTTGGCCTGGTAATAATTCCAGCGGTTGGCGGCCTCGGTCTTGTCGATGGCGGCGTTGTTCTTGAACATGGCCGCGTCGTTCTGCGTGGCGCCGCCGAGGTAGCCGAAGGCCGCGCCGACGGTGGCGAGGATCGCCGTCATCACGGCGATATTGTTGGAAAAACCGTCGCCGCCATGCGCGGCGTGTTCGACCGCGTGATCGTGCGGGCCGTGAACGTGGAAGCCTGAACCAGACATGGGTATCCTTAAAACTTACACCTTGCGGCGCAGGGTGACAAAAGCGTAGTGCAAACCGGATGCCTCCGAAACGTGTTCCTCGCGGGCGGCTTCCTGCCACGCGCTGGCGTCGATTTCGGGGAAGAAGGCATCGCAGTCGTAGGTATGGGCGATCTGCGTGATAATCAACTGGTCGGCCAGGTGCAGCGATTGCTTGTAGATTTCGGCGCCGCCGATGACAAAGCCTTCGGCGCCGTCCAGCAGCGCGATGGCTGCCTCGATTGAACCGACCGTCTCGACACCGTCGTGCGTCCATTTATCGTTACGCGTGACGACAATATTGCGGCGGTTCGGCAGCGGCCGGCCGATCGACTCGAAGGTCTTGCGGCCCATGATGATCGGGTGGCCGCTGGTGGTGCGCTTGAAGTGCGCCAGGTCTTCCGGCAGCTTCCACGGCAGGGTGTTGTTGATGCCGATGCCGCGCTGGGCGTCGGTGGCGACGATGATGGTCAGTTTACTCATGGTGTGATTGATAGAAGGCTTGCATGTAATCGGCCAGCAGTTGCGGCGCTTCCAGCGGCATCATGTGGCCGGCGCCGTCGTCGGCGTTGAGCACGTGCAGCCGGGCGTTGGGGCAGTTGGCGGCCAGCTCGCGCACGTCGTCGGCCGGCGCCAGCTTGTCCAGTTCCGAGCCGATGATGAGCACCGGGCAGCGCAGCTCGCGCACGCGCTGCATCAGGTCAGGGCGCTCGATGGTGCTGCGGAACTGCGCCAGCAGCACGTCCTTGCCGAGGTCCACGGCCATTTGCTGGATCACGTCGATGAGGGCGCCATCGTCCAGGTGCTGCGGCGCGACGATTTCGCGCAGCCGCATTTGCGTCATGCCCGTGTACTGGTTCTTCTCCAGTTGCGGAATGATGCGTTCGCGCGTGGCTTTTTCCTTGTCCGCCAGCTTTTTGCCGGCGCTGCCGATGATGGTTAGCGAGCGCACGCGCTCCGGCTGCGCCAGCGCGTATTCCAGCGCCAGGTAGGCGCCCAGCGAGAAGCCGACCAGATTGGCCTGCGGTGCGCTGTGGGCGCCGATCAGTTCCAGCATCTGGCCGCGCGTCTGCGCCTGGTACAGCGGCACGTGGTTGAAGGTGTAGCCGTCGCCCAGCAGCGGCAGCAGGCGGCCCCACATGCGTTCGTCGCACAGCGTGCCGGGAACGAAGTCCAGCTGCATTGTTATACCGCCATGGGGGCCGTGATCGGGGCGTGGTGCTGGTAGCCTTCCAGCGCGAAGTCGGAGGGCTCGATCTTTTCCAGCCATTCCGGTTGGTATTTGCCGGTCTGCGCGAACGCGGGCACGCGCTCGGAGATGATCAGCTGCGGCAGCGGGAACGGTTCGCGCTTCAGCTGTTCCTGCACCATGTCCATGTGGTTCTCGTAGATATGGGCGTCGCCGATGAAGTAGGTGAACCAGCGCGGCGTGTAGCCGGTCAGGCGGCCGACCAGGTGCATCAGCGCGGCGCCTTCGGCCAGGTTGAATGGCGTGCCCAGGCCCAGGTCGTTCGAGCGCACGTAGAGGCACATCGACAGTTCCCTGGTGGTCGGGTTGGGGATGAACTGGTACAGCAGGTGGCAGGCCGGCAGGGCGACGGCGTCCAGCACGGCCGGGTTCCATCCGTGGAACAGGATGCGGCGGCTGCCGGGATTATTGACGATGGTGTCCAGGCATTCACGCAACTGGTCGATGGCTTTGTAGAGCAGCACTTTCTGCACGCCGTCTTCTTCCAGTTGCGAGACGATGGTGAAACCGTGCGCTTGCGCGTCGGCGATTTGCGCCGGCTGGTCAGCGTCGAGCAGCTTGTAGCCCGGCCATTGGCGCCATTGCACGCCGTAGACCGGGCCCAGGTCGTCGGTGCCGAGGCGATAGGGGTTGTCCAGCCATTGCTGGTTTTCGTTGGCGTTCTGATCCCAAACCTTGCAGCCCAGCGCGCGGAAATCGGCGGCGCTGCGCGAGGCGCGCAGGAAGGCGCACAACTCGCCGACCACGGATTTGAATGCCAGCTTTTTGGTCGTCACCGCAGGAAAACCCTTGGTCAGGTCGAAGCGCATCATCGCGCCCGGCACGCTCAGCGTGCGGATGCCGGTGCGGTTGTCTTGCCAGCTGCCGGTGTCGATGACGGTTTGGATCAGGTCCAGGTATTGCTGCATTCAGTTCTCCAACGTGGGGTGTCGCTCAAAGACGCGTATTTTAGCAGGGCGGCCGCGCCGCCGTGCGGCGTCTAGCGGGAGCCTGACTTGGGCTTGCGGCCGCCGGTCTGCGCGGCGGCGCGGCCGGCAGACCGCGCCTGCGACTTGGCCCCGCGCCCCCCGCGACCACCACCGCGCCCTGCGACTTGACGCCGCGCCCTCCGGCAGCGACCGCTGCGGCCTGAGGCTTGACCCCGCGTCCCCCTGCCGCTGCTACCGCGCCCTTCGGCGCGGCGTAGCCGTCGCCGCCCGACCTGCTGCCGCCGGCGTTACCCCGTGCAGCGCCGCCGCTGCTGTTGCCTGGCGCGCGGTCGCGGCCTGGTGTCTTGACCTTCTCTTCCGGCGTCCAGATGCCGAGCGAGGCGCTGCCGCCGGCCGGCCGCGCTTCAGTCTTGGCCGCCGCCGGCGCTTTGCTTAAGGGCTTGGCGCTGCCTGGCCGCCTGGCCGCGTTCGGAGCAGGGCCCTTGCGTGCCGGCGACGCGCCGGTCGCGCCTTTGGCTGACGTCTCCGGCACCCGGTGATCCGCCTCGAAGCCCGCTTCCTCGTAGCGCGGAATCGCCTGGCGCGTCAGCGCTTCGATGGCGCGCAGCGTGTCCACCTCATCGGCGCACACCAGCGACACCGCTTCGCCCTCCAGCCCCGCGCGCCCGGTCCGGCCGATGCGGTGGATGTAGTCCTCCGCCACCGTCGGCAGATCGAAGTTAACCACCAGCGGCAGCGCCTCGATGTCCAGCCCGCGCGCCGCCACGTCGGTGGCGATCAGCAGTTGCACTTCCTTGCGCTTGAAGCGGTCCAGCGCGCGCAGGCGGGCCGGCTGGGTCTTGTCGCCGTGGATGGCGTCCGCTGTCAGGCCGTGCGCCTGCAAGTCCTTCACAAGCGCCTCGGCGCCTTTGCGCGTTTTGACGAACACCAGCGCCTGCGCCCAACCCAGCTTGTTCAGCAGATGCAGGAACAACTCCGGCTTGCGGCGCTTGTCGGTCGTCACCAGCCACTGCTTCACCGAGCGCACGGCAGTATTCGCCGCCGCCACCTGGATCGACACCGCATCCTTCAACATCCCCTTGGCCAGTTTGCGAATCTCATCCGAGAAGGTGGCCGAGAACAGCAAGGTCTGGCGCTGCTTGGGCAGCGCCGCCAGCAGGATATCCAGATCGCGCTCGAAGCCCAGATCGAGCATGCGGTCGGCCTCGTCGAGCACCAGCGTTTGCAACAGCGCGAAGTTGATCGCGCCCTGATCGTGCAAGTCGATCAAGCGGCCCGGCGTCGCCACCAGCACGTCCAACCCCTTGCGCAGCTTGGCGATCTGCGGCGCGATATCGACGCCGCCATAGGCCACCGCGCTACGCAACGGCAGGTTGCCGCCATAGCTGCGGAAGCTTTCGTAAACCTGTTCGGCCAGCTCGCGCGTCGGCACCAGCACCAGCGCCCGCACGCACTGCGGCTCGGTGACGCCATCCATCGTCAGGCGATGCAGGATCGGCAGCGCAAAGCCGGCCGTCTTGCCGGTGCCGGTTTGCGCGGCCGCCATCACATCGCGGCCCGCCAGCACGGCCGGAATGGCCTGTTTCTGCACAGGCGTAGGCTGCTTGTAGCCGAGCGCATTCAGCGTGCGCAATAAAGGGTCGATCAGACCAAGTGCTTGAAAAGTCATGTAAATTCAATCGTTAATGGACCAGCGCTTCGGACCACAGGTCCAGAATATCGCGCACACGCTGGTCCGGAAGTTGTAGCAGGTTGTCGCCGACATACAGCTCGACGTAGCTGCGATCCGGCAGCGCCGCATGATGGGCGCCATTGAACAGCCACACGCCATGCTGCTCGGCGATGCGGCTGCGGATGTCCAGAGCGCGCTCACGCTCCACCGGCAGGTGGATGTGCAGCATATTCGCGTGCGGCCGCGCAGGGTTGGGCGTCAGCAGCGGGAACGCGCGCAGCGCCTCGTACAGCCATTGCGTGCGCTTAAAGTAGTCAGGCATGGCGGCCAGCCGCGCATCGAACTGCATCGCCGCCGCCACCACGTACGGCGTGCGCTGGTACACATTGCCGCCCTGGCGGCGATACCATTCCGCCGCCTTGGCAACGAAGGCCGCGCTGCCGGCCAGCATCGCGCCGCCCATGCCGCCGATGCCTTTGTAGAGCGACACGTAAGCGCTGTCGAAGCCCGCCGCGATCTCGCCGACAGGGCGGCCATACGCCGCCGCCGTCTCCCACAGGCGCGCGCCGTCCATGTGCAGGTGTATGCCCTGTTCATGGCAATAAGCCTTGATGGCGGCCAGTTCGTCCCAGTCCGGGCATTGGCCGCCGATCTCGCGCGCCGGCAGTTCCAGCGTGGCCGCGCCCAGCCGGTCGGGGATCGCCTTCAGTTCATTGAGCGTCCATGGGCGATGCGGATCGCCGATCTGCAAGGCATCGAAATGGTCGAAGAGCTGATGGTTGCCGCGTTCATGCTTCAGAATGTGCGACGTCGGATGCAGCGCCACCAGATTGCTGCCGCGCTCCGCGCAGGCGATACGCAGCGCGGTCGCTTGCGTCATGGTGCCGGTGATGCAGAACACGGCCGCCTCAAAGCCCAGCAGGCGCGCGACTTTCTGTTCGAAATCCTGTATCAGCGCGCCGTTGCCGTAGACGTCGTGCGACACGCCATGCGTCTCGCACCACTCGCCCATGGCCGCAAACAGCGCGGCGGGCGATAGCGCGCGGTGACCCGGTATATGCGTGTGGCACCGCTGTTTGAGTTCTGCGTCGGTCATGGTGTATTCCTGAAAGGCGGAATGTTACCACTTCAGCCTCGGTCGGCACGCAATCCGGCCTCGCGGTAGTGCTGATCGTAGTGGGGCGACAGTGTGCCCATCATGCGGTCCCAGAACAGGAAATGCCAGCCGAAGTTGTAGCGGGCCTTGGCGTGGTGCACATTGTGGGCGGTCGAGGTGTTGATCCAGCGGCCCAGCCAATGGCGCGACATCGCACGCGGGAACAGTTCATAGCCCAGATGCGTATAAACCCGCGTACGAGGTGTTGATGATGCTGAAGACAAGCAGCGCCCAGCCGGTCATCGGCACGATCATCAGAGTCAGTACGGCCGCGCCGCTGTCGACCAGCGCTTCCAGCGGATTGACCGAATACGTCGACCAGGGGTTGGTGTTGGTCGAACGATGATGCGTGCGATGGAACCAGCGGAACAGCCGGCGATGATGCATCAGTCGATGGGTCCAGTAAAAGTAGGTGTCCTGGATGATCATCGCCAGCACTATGCTGAGGAAGAAGTACGGCCAGCCATGGGTGTCGATGCGCGGGTAGAACTGCGTGTGCCGCCAGAAACCGAAATAGAATAGCACTGGCAAAAAACTGGAGAATACGATGATGCTGCCGACCGACGTCCACAACTCGCGTCGGATCTGCGCCGGCTGCACCTGTGCGGCCTGCAATGGCGAGCGTTTGCCGCGCCGCAGGCGCCACCATAGCCACATGGCGAAGAACGCGCCGGCAATCACCAGGTAGTACAACACCGTCTGTTGGAGATTGAGCAGGATTCTGGACAACAGAGGATGGTGCATGGCGTCTCCGTCGCGGTGGGAGACGCCATCTTAAGGCCGGCGCGCGCCGGCTGTGCTTATAAAATCATTAATGCTGGGCGTGCACGTGGTGGAACTGCAGCGCCGCCAGGTTGGCGTAGATGCCGCCCAGCGCGACCAGCGAGGCGTGCGTGCCGGTTTCCACGATCCTGCCGTCTTCCATGACGATGATGCGGTCGGCCCGCTGCACCGTCGCCAGCCGGTGCGCGATGATGACGGTGGTGCGGCCAACCATGGCCGCTTCCAGCGCCTTCTGCACCAGGCGTTCCGATTCCGCGTCCAGCGCGCTGGTGGCTTCGTCCAACAGCAGCAACGGCGGATTTTTCAGCAGCGCGCGGGCGATGGCGATGCGTTGGCGCTGGCCGCCGGACAGGCGCACGCCGCGCTCGCCGAGGAACGACTGGTAGCCTTGCGGCAGTCGCTCGATGAATTCGTGGGCGGCCGCCAGTCTGGCGGCGGCGATGACTTCTTCATCGGTCGCGTCGGCGCGGCCGTAGCGGATGTTCTCCATGGCGTTGGCCGAGAAGATCACCGTATCCTGCGGCACGATGCCGATGGCGCCGCGCAGCGTGTGCAGGTCCAGCTGCTTGATGTCGACGCCATCGAGCTTGATGCTGCCGCTTTGCGGATCGTAGAAGCGCAGGAACAGCTGGAACAGCGTGGTCTTGCCGGCGCCGGATGGGCCAACCACCGCCACCGTTTCACCCGGCTGGATGTCCAGCGCGACGTGATCGAGCGAGTTGGTTTCCGGGCGCGAAGGGTAGGAGAACACCACGTCGCTCAGCGTCAGCGCGGCGCCGTTGGCGGCGCGCGGTGGCAATGGCAATGGCTGCGCCGGCGGCTGAATCTTCGATTTTACCGACATCAGTTCCAGCAGGCGCTCGGTGGCGCCGGCGGCGCGCTGCGCCTCGCCCATCACCTCGGACAGCGCGCCGATGGCGCCGGCCACGATGGAGGCATAGAGGATGAACTGACCGAGATCGCCGCCGGTCATCTCGCCCGACAGCACCGCGTGTGCGCCCAGCCACAGCACAAACACGATGGCGCCAAACACCAGCACAATCGCCAGCATGGTCAGCACGGCGCGCGCGCGGATGCGGCGCATGGCGGTCTGGAACGCGCCTTCGACCGAGCCGCCGAAGCGGTCAGACTCGATCTTCTCATGGGTGAAGGCCTGCACCGTCGGCATGGCGTTGAGGATTTCGCCGGCCATGGCCGAGGCGTCGGCCACCCGATCCTGCGAGTCGCGCGACAGCTTGCGCACGCGGCGGCCATACATCACGATCGGCAGCACGGTCAGGATCAGCAGGCCGATGATGATGGCCGACAGTTTGGGACTGGTCACGAACAGCATCACCAGGCCGCCGATGAACAGCAGCATATTACGCAGTGCCATCGAGATGCTGGTGCCGACCACCGATTGAATCAGCGTGGTGTCGGTGGTGATGCGCGACAGGACTTCGCCGGTTTGCGTGGTTTCGAAAAATTCCGGGCTTTGCGTGACCACATGGCGGTAGACGGCGCTGCGGATGTCGGCGGTGACGCGCTCGCCGAGCCAGGATACGGTGTAGAAGCGCGCCGCCGTGGCCAGCGCCAGGATGGTGGCGAGGCCGAACAGCGCCAGGAAAACCAGGTCGACATGCTGGATGCTCTTGGCGCCGGCGCCGCCGAATCCGAGGTCGATCATCTGCTTGAAGGCGGCCGGAATGGCCAGCGTGGAAGCCGCCGCCACCACCAGCGCAATCCCGGCCATGGCGAACTGGCGCTTGTACGGCGCGAGGAAAGGCGCCAGCCCGCGCAGGGTGGCGAGGCTGCCTTTTTGAGTTCGCGGGAGGTGCTTGGTGCAGCGGCGGTTGGCGTGCTGGCGGTGGTGCTATTGGTCATCGGGTAGCTGCGCTTACTTTAATATCTTGTTAGACGTTGTTCTTACAGTTTTATTGCACTTACATAGCCGGTCATTTCCAGGTAGGCGCGGCCGGCCGGCTTGCCGTCGCGGCTCAGCGTGACCGCACCCTCCCAGTACACGGCGCCGGTGGAACGGCGCGAGTCCAGTTCCTGGTCGTCCTGCAAAGGCACGATGTCCCACACGGCGTCGCCGGTGGTCAGGCGGGTCGCCACGGGGTACTCGGCGTTGGTGCGCGGTGAGCGCCAGCGCCGTTGCGGCGTAAAGCTGACCTGGTCCGGGCCGAATTGCGTGACCTTGCCGGAGGCGTCGCGCCATGTCGCGTGCGCCCATAGTTTAGCACCTGTCTTGCTTTTGACCGCGAATGCCATCAAAGCCCCGCCGTCATTGAGGTTGGCGCCGACCCAATCCCAGCCGCTGGCCTCGGCGTCCAGGGCCTCGCTGGACCATTCGTGATCGAGCCACGCGGTGCCGGTGATGCTTGTCTGCTGATTAAGGCGGGTGACGCTGCCGCTGACTTGAAGGTGCGGCTGGCTGTAGTAATAGCTGCTTTGCGCAGGACGCGGCCCCTTGCGCGAATAGCCGCGTTCTCCCTGCAGCAGGTCGGGCTGGGTGGGCGTGAGTTTGAGGTCGTATTTGAATGTCGGGCTGTCGACGTGGACCGTGTAGCTGCCGTCGGCGGCGCGTACCATATGCCAGTCTTCCAGCTTGACGTTGGTGTCGCCGGTTTTAGCGTAGGACAGGCCGAAGCCTTCGCGCGCGCTGCGCTGGTCGTGCAGCAGCTTGCCGTTGGCCGCGTCGGACAGCGCGGCGTGGCCGATGATGAGCTGCCTGGGCGCGAACTGGCTCGGGTTGGCGCGGTCGTGCGTGGTGGCGCTGCGGAAGAAGGTGACCTGGAAGCCCAGCGGCTTGCCATCTGGGGTGTTAAGCCAGCCGGTGACGTACCACCATTCGGTCTTGTAGTCCGGGTGTGCGCCGTAGTCTTTAGGGAAGGTCAGCGACTGGCCGGCCGGCAGCGGCACCACGGCGGGGAACTGCGGCGCGGCCGCCAGTGCGGGGAGGGACCACGCGAGTAGCCAGACACTTGCCGCGAGAGCGGCAGCAGCCTTCGCCGGCGGCGCGGCGGCACGCGCCAGTCCACGCACTAGCCCGCGCACTAGCCCGAGCACAAGGCAGGGCGGCAGGTCGCGCATCAGGCCGCGTGCCGGGCCGCATGCCAGGCGGTGCATGCGCCTGATGGCGCGAGTGTGCAGCTTTGCGAGCATTACCAGTCCTCCCTGACTGCGCGTATCGGTCCGCCGGACAGCGATTGGCGCCCGGCCAGTAGTGCGGTGAGCGCGGCGGCGGCCAACAGCAGCCCTGCGACGCTGGCCAGCAACCGCCACGGCATGTGCAGCTGCATGGTCCAGTGGAACGACTGCGGATTGACAACAAATACAAGTATCAGGCTGATGACCCAGCCCAGCACAAAGCCGGTGGCGATGCCGAGCCCCGTCAGCGCGCCGCCTTCGATGGCGAGAATCGACAGCACCTGCCGGCGCGTGACGCCGACGTGGCGCAGCATGCCAAACTCCCTGGCGCGCGCCAGCGTCTGCGCAGAGAAGGTGGCGGCCACGCCAAACAGGCCGATGACGATGGCGATCGCTTCCAGCAGATAGGTGATGGCGAAGCTGCGGTCGAAAACTTTCATGCTCATGGCGCGGATTTCCGATGGCTCGCTGGCCTCCAGCGCAGCGGCGAACGGCAGGCGTTTGAGCGCGGCCAGCGTGTCTTCGGCCTTGGCGCCCGGCTTGAGCGTCAGCGCGACGCCGCTGGCTTCCTGCTGGCCGGTGATGGCGCGGTAATCGCTCAGGCGCATCTGGATGGTGCCAGTGGGGCGGGCGTAGTCGCGCCAGACGCCGGCCACGGTGAACGGATGCAGCTTGCCGCTGAGCGGCAGTTCGATGCGCCGGCCCGGCCGCATGCCGTACAGGTCCACCATGGCCTCAGACACCCACACCGGCGGCGCGCCTGGCGTGGCGGGCGCCAACTCGCCGACGATGGCGAGCGTGCGCGCCGGGTCGGCTGCGTCGATGGTGCGCGCCATGAGTGTGACCGCCGGGCGCGCCGGGGCCAGCGAGACGTCGCTGGTGTGCAGGAAATCGGCGCCGGCCACGCCGGGCAGCGCGGCGACCAGCGCTTGCTCGTCAGGACGCAAGCCGGCGGTGGCGCCGCCGCTGGCGGTGCTGACATAGATATCGGCCGGCAGGATATGCTGCAGCCAGTCGTCCAGCGAAACGCGGAAGCTGGCAACCATGATGGCCATGGCCACCATCAGGCTGAAACTGGACAGCACGCCGCCCAGCGCGATGCCTGCCTGGCCGGAGGCATTGGCCAGCCGTGACAAGGTGAGCGTGATGACGGCCGAGGCGCCCGGCTTGCCGGCGGTGGCCGCGCTCCAGCGCCGGTGGGCGAAGCGGAACACGATGGCGGCCAGGCGCGGCATCAGGCCGATGGCGCCGACCAGCAGCAGGGCGATCGACAGGTAGCCGAACAGCGGCAGTTCAAAGATCGGCGGCGCTTGCGACAGCAGCGCGGCGAGCGCCATGCAGGCCAGCGATGGCCAGGCGCGGGCCAGGCGCGACATGGCCGCTTCCTCGGTGCCGGATTTGAGCGCGACCGCTGGCCTGGCGCGGGCGGCGTCCAGCGCCGGCGCGGCGCAGCCCAGCAGCGCGACAGCGACGCCCAAGGTGAAATAGATGGCGGCGGCCACCGGCGTGAAGTGCACTTGCGGACGCACGCCGGAGAAGAAGCCGGCGCCGAGGTCCGCGCCCATGAAGTGCAGCGCCGCTGCCGCCATGCCGTAGCCGGCGGCGATACCGATGGCCGAGCCGGCGATGCCGAGGCACAGGCCTTCTATCAGGATCTGGCGCAGCAGGCGCTGGCGGTCGAGGCCCAGTACACGCAGCAGGGCGAACTGGCTGCGGCGGCGGATCACCGATAGCGCTTGCGTGGAGAACACCAGGAAGGCGCCGGTAAACAGCGCCACCAGTGCCAGCACGGTGAGGTTGACGCGGTAGGCGCGGCTCATGCCTTCGTTGCGGCTGTTCTGTTCCTGGTCGTTGGGCTGGTTGATGCGGAAGCGGCCCGGATATTGGCTTTGCAGGTCTTTTTCCAGTTGGGCTTTGAACGCTTCGCGGTTGATGCCGTCGCGTAGTTTGAGGTCGATGCGCGAGAGTTTGCCGAGTTTTTCGAAGCGCCACTGGGCGGCGCCGATGTCCATGATCGCGATGCGCTGGCCGGCGCGGGCGCCCGGCACCGGGCCGCCGACCCGCAGTTTGAGCGTGCCGGTACCGATTTGCAGGTCGATCGTGCCGTTGACGGGCTTGAGCCATTGTTCGGCTGCGGCGGAGAGGAACACGGCATCGTCCGAGAGCGTGTCGCCGATGTTGTCGCCGGCGGGCAGGCCGACCAGGTCGGGCGAGATGTAGCCGGCGCGGAAGGCGTCGGTGGCGATGATTTTGAGCGCGGTGCGCTGGCCGGCGACGGAAGCGTCGAATTCCAGCACCGGGGAGGCGACGGTGACACCTTCTCGTTGTGCCAGGGTGGGGTAAATTTGCTCGTCAAAGAATGGCTCGGTGCCGCGCACCTGGATGTCGGCGACGCCGGACAGGCCTTTGATGGCGGCGGAGAATTCGTTGAAGGCGGCGGCGTTGATCAGGTGGATGGCGAAGCCGAGCGAGATGCCGACCGCGATCGCCGCGATGGCCACCACGGCCCGCAGCGGGTGCGCGCGCCATTCTCCCAGCAACAACCAGCGCGAAAGCCGCCGCATCGAGGCCACTGGCGCGTCGCGGATCACCGGGCCCGCGCCACCCGAGCCATCGCTTGCGCCGCCGCTGGCGAAGTCGTTCGGCGGCGATTGCGGGCGGCCGGACGGAGAGGGCGGGCGGTGCGGCATTAGCGTGGGCACTCCAGCGCCATGGCTTCGCCGGCGCGCTGGGCGCGCAGGCGGGCGGCTTCGGTGGCCTGGCCGGTGGCGCGACGGGCGTCTTCATCGGCCCAGCGTTTATTGAGTTTCAGCTTGTCGCACTTCTTGCGCTGCACGGCGGACGCTTGCGCGGCGCGGGCCGATTCGCGCTCGTCGCGCTCCTGCTGCCTGAGGCGCGTTTTCGCCAGCGCGTCCGCCTGCTTTTGCTGGCGTTTCAGATCGCGCGCGGCGGCCGGATCGGCTTTCGGCGCGGCGGGCGTCTCCAGCGTGGCCGCCTGCGCACCGACCGGACAAGGCGTGTCGCTATAACTGACCTTGCCGTCCACCGTGCATTTGTAGACGCTCTGCCCATAGGCCGCCGCAGCGGCGGCCCACAGCATGACAACGATCGGCAATTTCATCTCGGCCTCGCTCAAAGGATTTTCCCGGGATTCATGATACCCAGTGGGTCCAATGCCGCTTTGATGGCTCGCATCATGTTGAGTTCTACAGGCGACTTATAGCGCGCCAGCTCTTCACGCTTCAGTGCGCCGATGCCATGTTCGGCGGAAATCGAGCCGCCAAAGGCTTCCACGCTGTCATACACCACGCGGTTGACCTTATCCTGATTCAGCAGGAAGTCTTCGTTCGATACGCCGGTGGGCGGCGCCACGTTGTAATGCAGATTGCCGTCGCCCAGGTGGCCGAAGCACACCAGCTGGCAGCCAGGGAAGGCGGCGTCCAGCTTCGGCCCTGTCACGGCAATAAACTCGGCGATGCGCGACACCGGCAACGAAATATCGTGCTTGATGTTCTTGCCGGCTCTGGCCTGCGCCAGCGGGATATGCTCGCGCACCTGCCACAAAGCGGCCGATTGGGACACAGATGTCGCCACCACCGCATCGTCGATCACGCCGCTGTCCAGCGCCGCGCCGATCGCCTGTTCCAGCAGGCCGACCGCATGCTGCTCCGATTCGCTGCTCGACAATTCCAGCAGCACGTACTGGGCATGCGGCGCGGCGAAGGGCTTGGGCAGTTGCGGGAACTGCTCCGCCACCAGTTGCAGGCAGTAGCGCGACATCAGCTCGAAGCCGGTCAGGCTGGCGCCGCAGCGGTCCTGCATCAGCACCAGCAATTGCAGCGCGGCGGCGGGCGAAGGCAGCGCCGCCAATGCGGTGATGCTGGCTTTCGGCTGCGGATACAGCTTGAGCACCGCGCCGGTGATGATGCCCAGCGTGCCCTCAGCGCCGATGAACAAATCGCGCAGGTCGTAGCCGGTATTGTCCTTGCGCAGCCCGCGCAAGCCGCTCCAGATTTCGCCTTGCGGCGTCACCACCTCCAGCCCGAGACACAGCTCGCGCGTATTCCCGTAGCGCAGAACCGCCGTGCCGCCGGCATTGGTGGCGAGGTTGCCGCCAATGGTGCAGCTGCCTTCCGCCGCCAGCGACAGCGGAAACAGACAGCCTTCCGCCGCCGCTGCCTCCTGAATATGCTGAAGGATGCAGCCCGCGTCCACCGTCATGGTGCGGTTGACCGCATCGACCTGGCGCACGCGGTTGAGCCGCGCCAGCGACAGCAGCACCTGCGTGCCGCTGCCATCCGGCACGCTGCCCAGCACCAGCCCCGTATTGCCGCCCTGCGGCACCACGGCCACGCGATGCCGAGCGCACGCGCGCACCAGCGCCGCCACCTGTTCCACCGTGCCGGGGCGCAGCACCGCCAGCGCCTTGCCGGTGTGGCGGCCGCGCTGGTCGGTCAGGAAGGGCGCCATCCCGGCGGCCGTATCGAGCACATGGGCGTCGCCGACAACAGCACGGCATTGTGAAAGAAAGTCCATCATTTAACCGTGTTGACCTTTACTTTATCCAGCAGGTCCTTGGCCATTTTTTGGCAGCGCGCTTGTATGGGCGAAGGTACAGGACCGCGCACACGAAATACACGCACACCACCGCCGCCTCGCCCCAGCCCAGCCACGCCGACACATCGCCGGTATCGCTCCAGCCGCGCACCACGCCCTCAGCGAAGTACAGCAGGATCATCATCGATGTCCATTGCAGCGTGTAGATATCGCGCTTGTAGACGCCGTACAATGGCAGCAGCAGCGGCGCGGCCTTCAGCACCAGCCACGAACCGCCCGGCTTCAACGGCGCCAGCACCATCTCCCACAATACACACCAGACGATCAGCGTCACCAGGCTGCCGATCGCGCCCCAGTGAAAATACTTCTGCATTGTGGTTTCCATGGCGCTTATTCCTTCAATTTGACTGCTGTTTCGGCCAGCCGCTTGCCGAGAGCGATGGCCAGGCGTTTCTCATCTTCGGTGATGACTTTTTTGCCGTCGAGGCCAGACCAGTGGCTGGCGCCATACGGCGTGCCGCCGCTGGAGGTGGTCATCAGTTCGGGGTTGGTGTAGGGCAGGCCGAGCACCATCAGGCCGTGGTGGAACAGCGGAATCATCATCGACAGCAGCGTCGACTCCTGGCCGCCATGCAGGCTGCCGGTGGAGGTGAACACGCAGGCCGGCTTGCCCGCCAGCGCGCCGGACAGCCACTGGCTGGCGGTGCCGTCCCAGAAGTACTTCATCGCCGCCGCCATATTGCCGAAGCGCGTGGGCGAGCCGACCGCGATGCCGGCGCATTCGCTCAGGTCGTCCAGTTCCACGTACGGCGCGCCGTCGGCCGGCACCTCCGGCGCGGTGGCCTCGGCCACGGTGGAGACGGCAGGCACGGTGCGCAGGCGGGCGTCGCAGCCAGGCACGCTTTCGATGCCCTGGGCGATCAGCTCCGCCAGTTTGCGGGTGGCGCCGTGGCGGGAGTAAAACAGGACGAGAATAGTCAGATTAGAAGGGTTCATCAGCGGTATTATAGGGCGCTTTGGCGGATGGTATCATTGCCACTGTTGTCACGATTGATACTTATGTACGAAAAATACCTCCGTCCGATCCTGCAGTACCTGTTCCGCACCTGCCGCAGCGGCATCCAGACCGTGCGCTCGCTGTCCCGGCCCGAGGTGCGCGACCTGATCTTGTTCGCCCAGCGCCGCTTGCGCGAAGAGAGCCTGCCGCAGGTCGCCGGCAGCCTGACCTTCACCACCGTGTTCGCGCTGGTGCCGCTGCTGACCATCGCGCTGGCGATCTTCACCACCTTCCCGATGTTTAACGCCTTCCGCAGCTCGCTGGAGGCCTACTTCGTGCAGAGCGTGATGCCGAAGTCGATTTCCAACAACATCCTGAGCTACCTGACCATGTTCGCGTCCAAGGCCACGCGGCTGTCGGCGGTGGGCGCGGTGACGCTGATCTTCACCTCGATTGCGATGATGAACCTGATCGAGCGGGTGTTCAACCGCATCTGGCGCGTGCGCGGCCAGCGCAGCTGGACCAAGCGCATTCTCGTGTACTGGGCGCTGATCACGCTCGGCCCGCTGATGATCGGCGTGTCGCTGACGCTGTCGTCGCAGGTGTTCATGGCCACCAGCGACCTGGTCGGCCACGTGCCGGTGATCGGCGCGGTGATCTACACCGCGCTGTCGCTGGCGCTGACCATGGCCGCGTTCACGCTGCTGTACGTGGTGGTGCCGAACCGCGACGTCGACTGGCACGACGCGGCCTGGGGCGGGCTGGTGGCCGGCGTGGCGTTCGAAGTCGCCAAGCGCGGCTTCGCCATCTTCATCACGCAATTTCCGACGTATTCCAAGATTTACGGCGCGCTGGCGGCGGTGCCGCTGTTCCTGCTGTGGGTGTATGTCTCCTGGCTGATCACGCTGGTGGGCGCGCTGCTGGCGGCGGCGCTGCCGGTGGTGAAGTACGAGCGCTGGTGGCACGAGGCGCAGCCGGGCGGCGAGTTTGTCGACGCCATGGCCATCCTCAAGGTGCTGCACCTGGCCTGCAAATGCGGCGACACGGCGCTGGTCAGCGCCGGCCATATCCGCGAGCGCACGCGCCTGGGCTTCGACGAGATGGACAATCTGCTGGAGCGCATGATGGCCGAGGGCTGGGTCGGCCGGGTGCCGGTGCCGGCGCCGAAGCGGGTCCAGTGGGGCAAGCGCGTCAGCGACGGCTCGGACCACTGGGTGATCCTGGCCAATATGGAGAAGCTGATGCTGGCCGATGTCTACCGCCTGTTCGTCTTTGCCGGCATGCCGGTCAACGCCGGCGTGGTGGCGGTTGGCGACGATGAGCGCGACCTGCGCGCCGCGCGCGACGCCGCGCTGCTGGCGCGCGAGGTGGAAACCGCGGTCGAGGCCGGCCTGGGCAAGACCCTGGCCGCGCACTTCGGCCCTATCGACTGCCGATAAACTCCAGCAGCGCGGCCAGCACCTGCTCCGGCTGTTCGCTCATCAGCGAGTGGCCGCTGTCGAGCGTGACGCTGCACGCGTGCGGCATGGCGGCCGCCAGCAGGCGGGTGGATCTGGGCGGCGTCATGACGTCGGCGGCGCCCGACAGCAGCAGGGCGGGGCAGCGCACCGAGGCCGCCGCCAGCTCGCCGTTGGCGTAGCTGTTGCAGGCGGCAAGGTCGGTGTGCAGGCGGCCGGGCATGCGCTGCATCAGCCGGCGCGCGCTGTTGCGGGCAGTGTGGCTGGCCAGCGGCAAATGCGACCACGCCGTCACCATGTCGATCGCCGCCGCTTCGTCGTCGCGCGCGCTGGCCAGCAGCGCCTCGGCCACTTTCATCGGATAGGCGCTGCCGGCCAGCGCCAGATGGGTGACGCGCTGCGGCGCCTGGAACGCCAGTTCCAGCGCGACCAGTGAACCCATGCTATGGCCGGCCAGCGCCGCCTCGCGCGCGCCGGCCGCGTCCAGCAAGGCCAGCAGCCAGTCGGCCATCTGCGCCACGCTGGCCTTGGGCGCGCCCAGGCTGCGCACATGGCCCGGCAGGTCCGGCGCCAGCACGCCGTAGCCGAGATGGGCGAAGTAGCGCGCCTGCGGCGCCCATACCGAATGGTCGTTGGCCGCGCCGTGGATGAATACCACGGTCGGCCGCGCCGGCTCGAAATGCACGCCACCGGTATAGCAGTAACTTGGGATGCCCTGAACGGTGAGCTGCATGTCAGGCTCCTTTCTGCGCCAGTTTGAGGGCGCGCGACAGGTCGTCCAGCAGGTCGCCGGCGTCTTCCAGGCCGACCGACAGGTGCACCACGCCGTCCGCCGCCGCTGGCGGGATGATTTGCGAGCGGGCCCCGCCCAGGTCGTCGGCCGCCGAGAATACCTGCAGCGCCTCGGCGAAGCGCAGCGCGCCTTTCAGCTGGAACGACAGCGCCGAGCCGCAGCCCTTGGGCAGCAGCCGCTGCGCCAGCGCGTGGTCCGGGTGCGTCGGCAGCTCCGGATAATGCAGCGCCTCCACCGCCGGATGCGCGGCCAGCAGCGCCACCACCTTGCGCGTGTTGGCGACGTGGCGCTCCATGCGCAGCGGCAGCGTTTCCAGCCCATGCAGGATGATGCCGGCGTGATGCGGGCTCATCGGCGCCAGGTTTTCGTGCCGCGCGCGCAGCGCAAAGGCGGCGACGGTGGACTCTTCGGCGAACACCACGCCGGGCAGCGGGTCGTAGGGCTCGCACAGTTCGGCGTAGCGGCCGGTATGCTGGTAGGCCGCCTGCCAGTCGAACGTGCCGCCGTCGACCAGCAGGCCGCCATGCTCGGCGGCGTGCAGCACCAGGTCGGCGCCGTGGTCGAGCGGCTTGAGCAGCCACGGCGTGGTCAGCGTGGCGTCGGCCAGCAGCGGCAGATGATGTTCATGGGCGAGGGCGGCGACGGCCGGGATGTCGAGCACTTCCAGCCCGGCGCCGCCCAGCGTTTCGGCGAACAGCAGCCGCGTTTCCGGCTGGATGGCGGCGCGCCAGGCGTCCAGATCGCGCGGATCGACAAAGGTGGTCTGGATGCCGAAGCGCTTGAGGCCGGACGCCAGCAGCCGGCACGAAGCGCCGTGCAGCGCGCGCGAGGCAACAATGTGCGCGCCGGCGCCGGCGATGGCGCCGACCGCCAGCTGCAGCGCCAGCTCGCCGCTGGCGGTGGCCACCGCGGCCACGCCGCCTTCCAGCGCGGCGATGCGCTCTTCCAGCATCGCCACCGCGCCGCCGGCCGCGCAGGCGGCGCCGGCGTGCAGCGACAGCGTGTGAAACCCGGGGTGTTGGTTGGCGCTCATGGTGTCCCGTCGTCGTTATGTGTATGCTGCGCATCCTAACCTGAAATGCAGCGTGGCAACCGCACGACAATAATGTTATGTTTTGCTTATCGGAAGCGCTGGCTTTTTGCCGGGCATAGGCTACATTCCCAACAAGGCTTAGAACAATTAGAACTCCCATTCACAGAGCGCCCATCAGCGAACAGGACGGCCCAACATGAAAGTTTCGGAAATTCTCCAGGTGAAAGGCTCCATCCTTTACACCATCTCTCCCGATCAACCACTGGCGGACGCCGCCAATACCATGGCCGAGAAAGACATCGGTTCGCTGGTCGTCATGGAGTTTGGCGACCTGGTGGGCATGCTGACTTTCCGCGAGGTGCTGCGCGCGCTGCACGAAAACCAGGGCACGGTTGGCGGCGGCACGGTGCGCAAGCACATGGAAGACGCGCCGATCACGGTCACGCCCGACACCGACGTCAACGAGGTGCGCCGCATCATGCTGGAAAAGCACGCGCGCTACCTGCCGGTGATGAACGCCAAGACCATCCTCGGCGTGATCTCGTTCTACGACGTGGCGCGCGCGGTGCTGGAGGCGCAAAGCTTCGAGAACCGCATGCTCAAGGCCTATATCCGCGACTGGCCGGCGGAAACCGAAGCGACCGACTGAATCCTCGTCTAAACGATCAACGCCACGTCACCGTGGCGTTTTGTTTTAGGGGGCGGCGCCTTCGAGGGCGTCGTTGCTGAGCCAGCTGTCGAGGGCGCTGGCGGTCATCGGCCGCGCGAACAGGAAGCCCTGCGCCAGCGGGCAGCCCAGCGCTTGCAGGATTTGCGCCTGCCGTTCGTCCTCCACGCCTTCGGCGATCACGGCCAGGCCGAGGTTGCGGCCCAGCTGGATCACCATTTCCGCGATGCTGCTGCCGCGCGCCGAGCCGGTGATTTCGGTGACGAAGGCGCGGTCGATCTTGAGCCGGTCAACCTGCAGGCGCTGCAGGTAGGACAGCGACGAGAAGCCGGTGCCGAAGTCGTCGATCGCAATGCTGACGCCGGTTTGCTTGATCTGCGCCAGCATCCGGATCAGCAGGTCCGGCTCCTCCATTGCCATCGATTCGGTGATCTCCAGCTCGATATGCTCGGGTGGCGCGCCGCTATCGTCCAGCGCGCGCTTGAGGATGTCGAGGAAGTGCGGGTGGCGGAACTGCACCTGCGAGACGTTAATCGACATCATGAAGTCATGGTGGCCGGCCTTGCGCAGGTCGACCAGCTCGCGGCAGGCGGTGCGCATCACCCATTCGCCGAGGTCGATGATCAGGCCGGAATACTCGGCGATCGGGATGAAGCGGTCCGGCGAGATGAACTTGCCGTCCGGCGTCTGCCAGCGCAGCAGCGCCTCGGCGCCGACCGGGCGCCGCGTTTCCAGGTCGATCTGCGGCTGGTAGACCACGAACAACTGGTTCTGGCCGAAGGCGGTGCGCAGCGCGTGCATCATGCGCACGCGCTCGCGGATCTCGACGCCCATCGAGCGCGAGAAGTAGAAGTGGCCGGCGCGCTGCTGCGACTTGGCGCGCTTGAGGGCGATGTCGGCGTCCTTCAGGGCGTCGGCGCCGCTGCCCTCGTGTTCGCCCAGGCGCACCAGGCCCAGCGTGGCCGACAGCTGCACGTCCTGGCCGTCGATGCTGAAGGCGCGCTGGAACAGCGCCAGGATGTTGCGCGGATTGACCTGGGTGGAATCGCCGAGCACGCAGAAAATATCGCCGCCGATGCGGGCCACGGTGACGTGCTCGCCGAGCTCGGTTTGCAGGCGGTTGGCGACGCCGATCAGTAGCATGTCGCCGAACTGGTGGCCGAGCGCGTCGTTGGTTTCGGCGAAGTGGTCGAGGTCGACCAGCGACAGCGTGGCGTCCTCGCGCGCCGGGCCGGCCACGGTGGCGTCGAGGATTTCCACCAGCCGGGTGCGGTTGGGCAGCTTGCACAGCTGGTCGTAGAAGGCGGCGTTGTGCAGGTGCGTGACCAGCTCGACGTTGTCGAGGCCGACCGCGACATTGCTGCAAAACACTTCCAGCAGCCGTTCGTCGATCTCGGTCAGCGCCCGCCGCAGGTCGAGGAAGGCGACGAAATCGCGGCTGGCCTTGCCGGCGAAGTGCAGCGTGACGTGGTCCGGGCCGTGGATGTTGCGCCGCTGCGTCAGCGCCAGTTCCAGCGCGGCGTGGATGCGCTGGTCCTCGCGCACGGTCAGCGTGATGTTGTGCAGGTGGCGGAAGGTGCCGGCGGTGGCCATCACCATCAGCTCGCGGCAGCCGTCGTCCGGGCATTCCAGCACGCACAGCACGCCGTTCGGTTCGATGTTCAGCAGGTCGCCGACCTGGGCCAGCACGCCGGCGGCAAAGTTTTGCACGCCGTGCAGCGACATCAGCTCGGTGCTGGCGGCCACGATCTGGTTCAGGCCGCGCCGGCTGTCGTTGATCTTGCGGATCTGCTCGTAGGAGCGGATGGCCGAGGTCACCGTGGTAAACAGCTTGATGCGGGTCAGCTCGGACTTGGTCTTGTAATCGTTGATGTCGAAATCGCGGATGGCGTCGATTTCGGGCGCGTAGCCGGGCTGGCCGGTGCGCAGGATGATGCGCACATCGTGCAGTTGCAGCGTTTCGCGGATGTAGCGCACCAGGTGCAGGCCGGCGTCGTCCTGCTCCATCACCACGTCGAGCAGGATGACGGCGATTTCCGCTTCGTGCTTGAGCAGCTCGCGCGCCTGGCCGGCCGAATAGGCGTGGACGAACTCCAGCGGGCGGTGCTGCATGTCGAGGTTGCCGAGCGCGAAGGTGGTGGTCGAGTGGACGTCCTCGTCGTCGTCGATAATCATGATGCGCCACACATTGCGCGCGCCCGGCGCCGCGGCAGGCGCGGCCGGATGCTCTTCTAAGAATACCAGATCGTCCTGATCATCCCTGGACTGCTCAAGGTGTGTGACCGGTGGGGGCATGTGTAGCTTCTCCAGAGTACTCGGTGTTCTTGCGTTCAAGTATAAGCGAATTGTCAAAAAGAATGCAGTTTTACGGCGCTTTCAGCCAAAGCGTGCGCGCCGCCGTGCATTGACACCGTACTTGTATCAAAAGAATGAAATTTTGCCAAGGAATAATTGTGTTCGGGAAATTATGGTGCGGCCGTCGCGCCACAGGGCGCTGGCTGGTAGAATGAAGCACTTTCCCCATTTTTTCCGAAGATTCTTTTCCTATGTCCGGCAATACTTTTGGCAAATTGTTCTCAGTAACTACTTTTGGTGAGTCGCACGGTCCCGCGATCGGTTGCGTGATCGATGGCTGCCCGCCGGGACTGCCGTTGTCTGAGGCCGACATTCAGCCGGAACTGGATCGCCGCAAGCCGGGCACCTCGCGTCACGTGACGCAGCGCCAGGAGTCGGACACGGTGGAAATCCTGTCGGGCGTGTACCAGGGCGTGACCACCGGCACGCCGATCGCCTTGCTGATCCGCAACGAAGACCAGCGTAGCAAGGACTACGGCAACATCGCCGACACCTTCCGTCCCGGTCATGCAGACTACACCTATTGGCACAAATACGGCGTCCGCGACCCGCGCGGCGGCGGCCGCTCGTCGGCGCGCCTGACGGCGCCGGTGGTCGGCGCCGCCGCCATCGCCAAGAAGTGGTTGCACCAGCAGTACGGCACGGTGTTCAAGGGCTGCATGAGCCAGCTGGGCGAGATTGCGGTGCCGTTCCAGGACTGGCACCACGTGCCGGACAATCCGTTCTTCGCCGCCACCGGCGACGCCGCTGTCATCGCGCGCATGGAAGCGTATATGGACGAGCTGCGCAAGGCCGGCGACTCGATCGGCGCGCGCATCGAGGTGATCGCGCAAAACATCCCGGTCGGCCTCGGCCAGCCGATCTACGACAAGCTGGACGCCGACATCGCTTACGCGATGATGGGCATCAACGCCGTCAAGGGCGTGGAGATCGGCGCCGGCTTCAAGTCGGTGGTGCAGAAGGGCAGCGAGCACGGCGATCCGCTGACGCCGCAAGGCTTCGTCGGCAACAACGCCGGCGGCGTGCTGGGCGGCCTGTCGACCGGCCAGGACATCACCGTATCGATCGCCATCAAGCCGACCTCGTCGATCCGCACGCCGCGGCCGTCGATCGACAAGGCCGGCAACCCGGTGATGGTTGAAACCTTCGGCCGCCACGATCCCTGCGTCGGCATCCGCGCCACGCCGATCGCCGAGGCGATGCTGGCGTTGGTGCTGATCGACCATGCGCTGATGCACCGCGCGCAGTGCGGCGACGTGCACGTGTCGACGCCGAACATCGCGCTGTAAGCCGGTAAGCGGTGCCCGCGCAAGCGCTCAGCTTCGCCTTCTTCCTCTTCTGCTACTACGCCCACGCGGGCACCTGGTCGACCTACGCGACATTGTTCTTTGCCGACAAGGGCATGACGGTCGCGCAGATCGGCGTGCTGATGTCGATGATCCAGGTGTTGCGCATCGTCGGCCCGAATGTCTGGGGCTACGTCGCCGATCACTTCGACCGGCGCGTGCTGGTGCTGCGGCTGGCCGGCTTTGCCGCGCTGGTGGCGTTCTCGGGCTTTTTCGTCGGCAGCACCTTCGGCCACTTCATGCTGGCGATGGTGATCCTCAACCTGTTTACCAGCGGCCGGGCGCCGATCTGCGAGGCGCTGATGCTGTCGGAGATGAAGGGCGACCTGACATACTACGGCCGCATCCGCATGTGGGGTTCGGTCGGCTTCATCGTCTCGGTGACGCTGGCGTCGCTGGCGCTGGAGCATTACGGCATCGTCACGCTGCCGTGGCTGGCGGCCGGCCTGCTGCTGGCGACCATCGCCGCCGCCTTCCGCCTGCACGACGTGCCGCGCCGCAGCCACAAGACGCCGCCGCCGCCGTTGCTGTCGCTGCTGCGCCGGCGCGAGGTGATCGCCTTTTTCGCCTCCACCGCGCTGATGGTGGCGGCGCACACCTCGCTGTACACCTTTTACTCGCTGTTTTTGGAGCGCAACGGCTATAGCAAAACCGTGATCGGCGCCATGTGGTCGCTGGGCGTGCTGGCCGAGGTGCTGCTGTTTTACAACCAGGCGCCGCTGCTCAAGCGCTGGGGCGCGCGGCGCATGATGTCTGTGGCGCTCGGCGTCGCCGTGCTGCGTTTCTTGATGATCGGCCTCGGTTCGCACGTGCTGTGGCTGCTGATCGTGGCGCAGGTGATGCACGCGGCCACGTTCGCGCTGCACCATTCGTCATCGGTGATGTCCTTGCAGCGCTGGTTCGCCGGGCCGTTGCAGGCGCGCGGGCAGGCGCTGTACATGAGCATCTCGTACGGCGTCGGCGGTTCTCTGGGCGGCCTGTTCCTGGCGCAATGGTGGGAGCGGGCCGGCGCCGAATCGGTCTATTACGTTGCCGCCGCGCTGGCCGCGCTGTCGGCCGTCGCCGCCACGCTGTCGTTCCGCTGGCAACGCAACGACGGCCACTAGCGGGCCACCGCCTCCGGCGCGACGCCGTGGCGGCGCTCGACGGCGCGCACCACCATCGCGCGCATGTCGTTGAGCAGCGAGAACTCGGTCTGGCTCAGCGAGATCGGCGGGAACGATTCGTCCCAGTCGCCGTACAGGAAGCCGGCCGGCTGGCCGTTGGCCGACAGCGGCAGAATGACGAAGCTGCGCGCCTCCGCCAGCGAGCTGCGCCACCACAGCGGCAGCTTGGCGGCGAACTTGGCGTCGTGGGCGTTTTCGATGAAGATCACGCGATCGCTGTTGAGCGCGGCATGGAAAACGTTGGGCTCGTAGGCGTCGTCGAACACCATCGCCGGCAGCAGCTCGCGCGTGCCCTCGCCAAAGCAGATCTTGGCGGCGTATTGATTGTCCTTGCGGTTGCGCACGAAGGCCACCGCGCGCGAAAAATCCAGCCCCTTGTAGACGGTTTCCAGCGCGATCTGCACCATCTGGCCGGGATTGGCCGTTTCCAGCATGTCGCGCATGTCGGCCAGGCCGCTGAGCAGGATCTTGTTGCCGGCCGCGCGCTGGCGGGTCTTGGCCAGCGCCCTGGCGCGGCGCTCGGCCGGGCGCGACAGCGGGGCGATGGTCAGGTCGTTGGCGGCGATCACCTTGGCCTGTTCGATGGCGTGCACCAGGTTCGGCGCGTCGACGCCGAGCATGGCGGCGTAACCGTCGGTCAGTTGCCGCACCTTGTCGGCGGCGGCCGGGTCGTCGTGCCACAGGAATTCGGCGCAGGTGGCGGCCATGGTGGACAGCCCGGCGATCCAGTCGGACGGCGAAATCGCGGCGCCCGGTGCGGCCGGCGCCAGCGTGCGCATGCCGCTCAGCAGCGCCTTGGGCAGGCCCCAGTGCAGGGCGGCGGCGTGGCCGATTTCCTCCAGGCTCAGGCCCAGCAGCTCGGGCGCGGCGTCCTCCACCGTGCGTTGCGTCTGGTCGGCCAGGCGTTGCAGTTCATGCCAGCGCTCCGGCATGTAGAAGGTCAGCATCATGCGCCCCAGCGTGTGCAGCATCGAACACACCACGGCCTCCTCGCCGTGGCGGCTTTCGGCGGCGTAGGCGACTTGTTGCGCGACGATGCCGGCCAAGACCGCCTTTTCCATTTCGATGTGGGCGATCGTGGCGTCGTTCGAGGTGGCCGCCAGTTCTTCGATCAGCTTCAGTCCCAGCGCCAGGTGGCCGATGGCCTCGGTGCCAAGCACCAGCACCGCCTTCGACACCGTGTTGACATGCTGGCCGAACGCCGAGTACATGCCGCTGTTGGCCAGGCGCAGCACTTTCTGCGTCAGCACCGGATCGGACAGCACGGTGCGGGTCAGGTTGAATTCGTGCTCATCCTCGCCGCGCATGGCGCCGAGGATGGCGGTGATGGCCTTGGCGAAGCCGGGCATGTCGCCGCGCCGGCGGGTGCAGTCGCCCAGTTCGGTCAGCGTCCGGTTGCCCAGCGCCGTGCCGGCCTTGTAGCTGCTGATCATGGATGCACCTGGCGCAGTTCCGCCGGCACCACGTTGGCGTGGATGCTGTCGCGCAGCGCCGCCAGCGCCACATTGGCGGCCATCGGCTTGCCGGTCAGATAGCCCTGGATGTACTGGCAGCCGCGCCGTTGCAGGTATTGCAGTTGCTCCTCGGTTTCCACGCCCTCGGCCACCACCGACAGGTCGAGGTGTTTGGCCAGGTCGAGCACGGCGTTGCAGATGGCGCCGTCCTTCTGCGAGCCGGGCAGGTCGCGAATGAAGGTGCGGTCGATTTTCAGCACCGAGATCGGAAAGCGCTTGAGGTAGGCCAGCGAGGAATAGCCGGTGCCGAAGTCGTCGATGGCGATGCGGGCCTTGCGCTCGGCCATTTTGGACAGGATGGACTCGGCATGCACCGGGTCGATCATCAGCGTGCCTTCTGTGATTTCTAAAACCAATTGCTCACCAAGCAGGCCGGAGAAGGCAAGCGCATCGTCCAGCACATCCAAGAATTTATCATTGCGGAATTGCCGCGGGCTGATGTTAACAGAAATGTACAGGTTTCGTTTGGCAACTTCTTCAAATTGCTTCAGTTGTACGCAGGCCGCCTTCAGCGCCCAGGCGCCGAGCAGGTTGATCAGGCCGTTGGTTTCGGCGATCGGGATGAAGCGCGCCGGCGGCACCATGCCCAGCGTCGGATGCTTCCAGCGCATCAGCGTCTCGAAGCCCTGGATGGCGCGCGTGCGGGCGTCGACGATGGGCTGATAGTACAGCAGGAATTCGCCTTCGCGCACCGCCTGGAACATGGCCGCTTCCAGCGAAATGTCGTGCTGCGGCGGGCCGGCGTGGGCCGGGCTGTAGACCACCGCGCGCGCCTTGCCGGTTTCCTTGGCGCGCGACATGGCGGCGTCGGCCAGCGCCAGCAGGCGGATTTCGTCCTCGGCGTGCTGCGGGTAGATCGACACGCCGACCGAGGCGCCGACATAAATGGTGTGGTTCTCGATTTCAAACGGCGATTGCAGGGTGGCGATCAGGCGGCCGGTCACCAGCTTGATCTGCGCCTCGGTGGCGGTGCCGGGCAGGATGGCGACAAACTCGTCGCCGCCGACGCGGGCCAGCGTGTCGCTGTCGCGCAGCGTCTTGCGCAGGCGTTGCGCGGCCAGGCGCAGCATGGCGTCGCCGATCGGATGGCCGAGGCCGTCGTTGACTTTCTTGAAGCCGTCGATGCCGATGCTGGCGACCGCAAAGCCCTGGCCCGAGCGGCGCGCGTTGGCGATGACCATGCGCATGCGGTCGGACAGCAGCAGGCGGTTGGGCAATTCGGTCAGCGCATCGTGCGTGGCCATGTGGCGCAGGCGTTCTTCGGTGGCGTGCTGGACTGTCATGTCGCGCCCGACCACCAGCAGCTCCGGCGCGCCGCCGGCGTTGCGGTAGCACGAGACGCGCAGCTCGTGCCAGATGTCGATGTCGGCCGTCTTGACGCGCGCCTGCAGCAGTCTCGGCGCGCCGCTTTCCAGCACCGAGGCCAGCACCGGCGGCAGTTGGGCCTGGTCGAGGTCGGCCAGCAGCCTGGCCAGCGGTTGGCCCACCAGTGCCACGGCGCCGCCGATACGGGCAATGGCGCGCGCGCTGGCGAACAGCAGCAGGCCTTGCTGGTCCAAACGAAACACAATATCTCCAGCCTCTTCCAGGAGGTTATCCAATTCCTGACGCGGCTGGTGCAGTACGCTGGTTGGCATCGCGAAGATCTATTCTTTCTATTTATGCATGGGACAACGTGGTGGCTTGAATCTTTGCAAAACCAGAACGAAATGTATCACCTATGCCAGTGAAATTACATGAAAAACGACAACATTTCCGCGACTTTTATTGATTTCTGTTGAGATTGCTCTAAAAAGCGGCGCCTATAGATAAAGGCGGTCCTTGCGCGGCCGCGGATTAATGGCTGTTTGACAAAAATATCGGCTTTCGATCAGCAGCGCCTGCTCAAAATTCACGCGCATGCCTTCGACCATGGCGCACAGGATGGCGGCCGCCGGCGGCGCTTGTCCGGCCAGCCGCGCGGTCCAGACTGGCAACAGCGCGCGCAGCGCCGGCGCATCGGGCATGCCGCCGGGCGGACTGTGCTGGCGTGCGCGCCATGGTTGGCTGGCGCCTTTGTCCTGGACGGCGACGGACAACCGCGCCAGCTGCGCCACATCGGCGGCAATCGCGTGCAGCAGGCCCGCTTGCCGCGCCTGGACGGCGTCGAACTGCGCGCCGTCCAGCAGCAGCGGCATGGCGGCGCGCAGCCCGACCAGCCGGACCGTGCGGACGATTTCGCCGGCCACCGGCGCCAGCCCGAGCCGCACTTGCGGCAGGCTGAAGCGGGTGTCATGCAGGCCCAGGCGGTGGTGGCAGGCCAGCGCCAGTCCGAAGGCGTGGCCGCTGACCTCGCCGCTGAGCGCCGCCACCACCGGCAGGCCGAGGTTTTCCAGCCGCAGCAGCAATCGGTTGTAGGCGGCCAGCATCTGCATGCAGTCGGCGGCCTGGGCCGGCGTGAGCGCCATCAGGTGCGCCAGTTCGTGGCTGCTGGCGCCGGACTCGGCGTCGAAGCTGATGGTGACCGCGTTCAGCTTGGCGCGGCGGACCTCCAGCTTTTCCAGCAGCGTCGCCAGTTCGCGCTGAAACAGGCGGCTCAGCGGATTGATGGCGCGCGCCGCCAACCGCACCGCGACGACGCCGCCGTCCTGGCCGGTGGTGATCATGCTCATACGCGCTCGATGATGGTGGCGATGGCCATGCCGGCGCCGGCGCCCATGGCGACCAGGCCGCGCCGCAGCCGGCGTGCCTCCAGTTCGTCCAGCAGCGTGCCCAGCAACATGCAGCCGCTGGCGCCGGCTGCGTCGCCGAGCGCGATGGCGCCGCCGTTGACGTTGACCTTGTCGACCGGCAGCGCCAGCTCGCGCACGAAGCGCAGTACCACCGCCGCGTAGGTTTCGTGGACTTCGAACAGGTCGATGTCATCGATCGACAGGCCGGCCCTGGTCAGCGCCTTGCGCGCCGCCGCCGCCGCTTCGCCGCCGGTGACGGCGCCGGCCGCCATGCGCGCGCGCGGCTCGACGCCCAACCGCGCGCCTGCCGTTTTGCTGCCCACCAGCGCCAGCGCCGCGCCGTCGGCCGGGCTGGCGGCATTGCCGGCGGTGTGCAGGTGCTCGACGCGGCCCGGCAGCGGATGGCGCAGCAAGCAAATGGCGTCGTAGCCGGCGTCCGCCAGTGGCGTCAGGCAGCCGAGCGCCTCCAGGCTGAGCTGCGGCCGTATCATTTCGTCGTCCGCCAGGACCAGCACGCCGTTCTGGTCGCGCACCGGCACGATCGAGCGGAACCGGTAGGCGGCGCGCGCGGCGACCGCCCTGTGTTGCGAGCGCAGCGCCCAGGCGTCCAGCTGTTCGCGCCGGTGGCGCTCCAGCGTGGCCAGCACGTCGGCGCTGGTGACTGCCGGCACGTAGCCGGTGGCGAGGCTGGTGCCGGGGTCGAGCGACCAGGCGCCGCCGTCGGCGCCGGCCGGCACGCGCGACGGCGATTCGACGCCGCCGGCGACCACCAGCTCGTCCCAGCCCGAGCGCACCTGCTGCGCCGCGAGGTTGAGCGCGGCCAGGCCGGAGGCGCCGAAGCGGTTCAGCTGCGCGCCGGCCACCTTGCCGTCCCAGCCGGCGGCCAGCACGGCGATCCGCGCCAGGTTGGCGCCCTGGTCGCCAACCGGCGTCATGCAGCCGAGCAGCAGATCGTCGATCAGCGCGGTGTCGAGCTGGTGGCGTTGCTGCAATTCGCGCATCAGGCCGGTCAGCAGCGAGATCGGCTTGATGCTGTACAGGCTGCCTTCCTGCGTGCCCAGCCCGCGCGGCGTGCGCAGCGCCTCATACAGATAGGCGTCCGTCATGTGAGCTCCTTTCTTATGCTAGTCTGGGCATTGTTCAAGAAAACAGCTAACCGCGATTTGAACGGAGACAAAATGCAGCCTTTCGACACGCATGAAGTGCGCAATACTGTTGCGCCGTTCGAGAACATCAACCTGTTTGCGGCCGATCCGGCGTTGCAGGAAGCGCTGGAACGCGAGGGCGCGGGCGACGCCGCCGTCGCGCTGCACGCGCTGGGCGCCGAACTGGGCAGGGCGGAAACGCTGGACCTGGCGCGGCTGGCCAATGTCCACGGCCCGCGCTTGCACAATTTCGACCGCCAGGGCCACCGCATTGACGAGGTGGAATTCCATCCGGCCTGGCACAGCCTGATGGCGCTGCTGATCGGCCACGGCGCGCACGCTACGCCGTGGCAGGGCGGTGCAGGCGCGCAAGTGGCGCGGGCGGCCCGCTACCTGCTGTTCGGCCAGGTGGAAAACGGCTCGCAGTGCCCGGTGACGATGACGTATGCAGCGGTGCCCGCGCTGCGGCAGTCGCCGCGCCTGGCCGCGAAGTGGCTGCCGAAAATTCTGTCCTGCCAGTACGACCCGCGCTCGCTGCCGGTCGGGCAAAAGCATGGCGCGCTGATCGGCATGGGCATGACCGAGAAGCAGGGCGGTTCCGACGTGCGCGGCAACACCACCTGCGCCGCGCCGGTGGCGCCGTCCGAGGCGCGCGCCCGCTTCGGCGACGACGGCGAGGAGGTGTTCCGCATCGTCGGCCATAAATGGTTCTTTTCCGCGCCGCAAAGCGACGCCCACCTGATTCTGGCGCAGGCCGAGGCCGGCCTGTCGTGCTTCCTGCTGCCGCGCTACCTGCCCGACGGCGCGCGCAACGCCATCCGCGTGCAGCGCCTGAAGGACAAGCTCGGCAACCGATCGAACGCGTCGGCCGAGGTGGAATTTGCCGGCGCTTACGGCTGGTTGATCGGCCAGCCCGGGCGCGGCATTCCGACGATCCTGGAAATGGGTAGCCACACCCGGCTCGATTGCGTGCTCGGCAGCGCCGGCGCCATGCGCGCCGCGCTGACCCATGCGCTGCACCACGCGCGCCGCCGCCTGGCGTTCGGCCGGCCGCTCGCCTCGCAGCCGCTGATGCAGAACGTGCTGGCTGACCTGGCGCTCGAATCCGAGGCCGCCACGGTGTTCGCGATGCGGCTGGCGCGCTGTTTCGACGAGTCGGCCGACCCGGCCCAGGCCATGCTGGCGCGGCTGCTGACGCCGGCCGGCAAATACTGGATCTGCAAGCGCGGCCCGGGCTTCGGCGCCGAGGCGATGGAGGTGATCGGCGGCAGCGGCTATGTCGAGGAAAGTCCGCTGGCGCGGCTGTACCGCGAGTTGCCGGTCAATTCGATCTGGGAAGGCTCGGGCAATGTGATGTGCCTGGACGTGCTGCGCGCGCTGAACAAATCGCCGGCCGCGCTGGAGGCGCTGGCGACCGAACTGGCCCGGGCCGGCAACGGCGACGCCTTCTTTGTTGCCTACCGCAGCACCTTGCTGGCCGACCTGGCGCAGCAGCAGCAGCCCGACGAATTCGGCGCCCGCGTGCGCGCTGAGCGGGTGGTGCTGGCGGTGCAGGCGGCCTTGCTGTTGCGCCACGCGCCGGACTATGTGTCGTCGGCCTTCATCGCCTCGCGGCTGAAGCGCGAGCCGGGCGGCGCCTACGGACGGCTGCCGTCGGGCGTGGATTGCGCGGCCATCCTGGCCCGGGCGTTGGTCGAATAAATGGGCCTGGCCTAGTATAATGCGGCGTATAACTATCTCAGCAAGAGCCTGCCCATGAAACAAGATCCGCGTTTTCCTAACCTGTTCATCACCGATCACCCGCTGATCCAGCACAAGCTGAGTCATATGCGCGCCAAGGATACTTCGACCCGTACCTTCCGCGACCTGCTTAAGGAAATCACGCTGCTGATGGGTTACGAGATCACCCGCGACCTGCCGTTGACCACCCGCCATATCGAAACCCCGCTGATGACCATCGACGCGCCGGTGATCGCCGGCCGCAAACTGGCCATCGTGCCGATCCTGCGCGCCGGCATCGGCATGAGCGACGGCCTGCTGGACCTGGTGCCGTCGGCCCGGGTCGGCCATATCGGCGTGTTCCGCGATCCGGCCACCCACCAGCCGGTGGAATACCTGGTGCGCCTGCCCGACACCGCCGAGCGCACCTTCATCCTGTGCGATCCGATGGTGGCGACCGGCAATTCGGCGGTGCACGCGGTGGACGTGCTGAAAAAGCGCGGCGTCACCGACGAACAGATCATCTTCCTGTCGCTGGTGGCGGCGCCGGAAGGCATCGACGTGTTCCAGAAAGCCCATCCGGACGTGAAGATCTACTGCGCCGCGCTGGATTCCCACCTGAACGAGCACGCTTACATCGTGCCGGGCCTGGGCGACGCCGGCGACCGCATCTTCGGGACCAAATAGCCATGGCCACGCCTGTCGATCCGGATTTCCGCGCCCGCCTGTCGGCCCTGAACGAAAAATTCGCCGCCACCGTGCCCGGCACGCTGGTCAGGATCCGCGCCGCGTTGGACGCCTGCCAGGCCGGCGGCGCGCAGCCGTCGCAGGAGGCGCTGCACCAGTTGCACGAGGTGCTGCATGGCGTGGCCGGCTCGGCAGGGACGTTCGGCTTTGCCGTGTTCGGCCAGGAAGCGCGCCGCGTCGAGCAGATGGTGCGCGCGGTGCTGGCCAACCATGGCGGCTGGGCGCCGGTGGCGCCGGAGGTGGAAAAACTGCTGGCGTGGGCGTCGCGCGATGCGAAAGCGGCGCAATACGATTAATCGTGCGCTTGATCCAGGTCAAACCCTATACGATTTAGTTGTCTATAGTGACATTTACGGGCCCACGCGAGAGTTTTCTACCAAAAAATGCGACGTCCTGCATTTATTTTCGCGAAAACGTGCTTTTCTCTCGTAAATGGGTATAATGCGACATCGTTTAGATTCAAGAGTAGTACGGTTTGTATTTCTTGCCTCAAAAACGATATCACGGGCGCAAGCCCAAATTAACTGAAATAGGAATTGTAATGGCAACTGGTATCGTAAAATGGTTCAATGACTCGAAGGGTTTCGGCTTTATCACCCCTGACGAAGGCGGCGAAGATCTGTTCGCTCACTTCTCGGCGATTCAGTCGGCTGGCTTCAAGTCGCTGCAAGAGAACCAACGCGTTTCTTTCGAAGTAACCGCCGGCCCTAAAGGCAAGCAAGCTTCGAACATTCAGCCGCTGTAATACGCTGGATCTAACGATCAAGAAATCCTCGGTACCCGAGGATTTTTTTATCTGTACACTTTGCGCCAGTAGTCCGGCTGCGCGTAGGTGCGGCGCAGAAAATCGACAAACGCCCGTATCCGCAGCGGCAGATAGCGGCGCTGCGCGAACACCGCGTAGATGTCGTTGCCCGGCGCCGCGTAGCCGTCCAGCACGGTTTGCAGCTTGCCGGCCTCGATCGCGCTGCCCACTTCCCACATCGACCGCCATGCCAGGCCCTTGCCGGCCAGCGCCCATTCGTGCAGCACCTGGCCGTCGTTGCTGGCCATGTTGCCGTTGACTTTCAATACCAGGTTCTTGCCGTCCTCGCGGAAGGTCCAGCCGCGCTGGCTGCCTTCGCTGCTGATCGCCAGGCAGTTGTGCTTGCTCAGGTCGGCCAGCGTCTTCGGCTCGCCGTGGCGCTTGAGATAGGCCGGCGCGCCGACCACCACGCGCTCGTTGTCGGCCAGCTTGACGCTGACCAGGTTGGAGTCGGCCAGGCTGGCGATGCGGATCGCCACGTCGATGCCCTCGCCAACGATGTCGACCACGCGGTCGCTCATATTCAGCGTGGCCGTGACGTCGCGGTGCTCGGCCAGGAAGGAGGGCAGCAGCGGCGCGACGTGCTGGCGGCCGAAGCCGGCCGGCGCCGAGATCATCAAGTGGCCGGTGGCGTGCGCGCTGCGTTCGGCCACCGCCGATTCGGCTTCTTCGAGTTCGGCCAGGATGCGCTGGCAATCTTCCAGGAAGGCGGCGCCCTCGTCGGTCAGCGCCAGCTTGCGCGTGGTGCGTTGCAGCAGCTTGACGCCCAGCCTGGCCTCCAGCGCATCGAGCCGGCGCCCGATCATCGCCGGCGCGATGCCCTCGGCGCGCGCGGCGGCCGACAAACTCCCTCGTGCAACCACCTCGACAAAGGTGGATATCTGCCTGAATTGCCCCATCGTTCGGTGTCTCCGTCACTTTTTACTAAAACGCATAGATGAAGTGATTTTTAGTCTTGTTTGTATAACTAACGAGTGAATATACTTTATAAAAACACCGCAATGCAACAAGCTTATAATTAGACCGATTCGTTAATATTTTTTTACGGAGACTGCCTCATGACGACCATCACTCTGCCAGCTGGCATGGAAATTACCGGCGCTATCAAGCCGGGCTACGAAACGATCCTGACGCCCGACGCGCTGGCGCTGGTGGCAAAACTGAGCCGCGAATTCGAGGCCCGTCGCCAGCAGTTGCTGGCCGCGCGCGTCGAGCGCGCCAGGCGGCTGGACGCCGGCGAGCGGCCGGACTTCCTAGCCGAGACCGCCCACATCCGCGACGGCGACTGGCAGATCGCGCCGATCCCGCAGGCGCTGGCGTGCCGCCGGGTGGAAATCACCGGGCCGGTCGAGCGCAAGATGGTCATCAACGCGCTGAACTCGGGCGCCGACAGCTATATGACCGACTTCGAGGATTCCAACACGCCGAACTGGGACAACCAGATCACCGGCCAGATCAATATGAAGGACGCCGTGCGCGGCACCATCGCGCTGGAGCAGAACGGCAAGTCGTACAAGCTGAACGACAAGGTCGCCACGCTGGTGGTGCGTCCGCGCGGCTGGCATCTGGACGAGAAGCACGTGCTGGTGGACGGCAAGCGCGTCTCCGGCGGCATCTTCGACTTCGCGCTGTTCATGTTCCACAACGCCAAGGAGCAACTGGCGCGCGGCGCCGGCCCGTATTTCTACCTGCCGAAGATGGAGTCGCACCTGGAGGCGCGCCTGTGGAACGATATCTTCGTGCTGACGCAGCAGGAACTCGGCCTGCCGCAGGGAACCATCAAGGCCACGGTGCTGATCGAAACCATTCTGGCCGCGTTCGAGATGGACGAAATCCTCTACGAGCTGCGCGAGCACAGCGCCGGCCTGAACGCCGGCCGCTGGGATTACATCTTCTCGTGCATTAAGAAATTCAAGCTGGACAAGGAGTTCTGCCTGGCCGACCGCGCCAAGGTGACGATGACCGCGCCGTTCATGCGCGCCTACGCCTTGTTGCTGCTGAAGACCTGCCACAAACGCAACGCGCCGGCCATCGGCGGCATGGCCGCGCTGATACCGATCAAAAACGATCCGGAAAAGAACGAGGTGGCGATGGGCGGCGTGCGCAACGACAAGGCGCGCGACGCCACCGACGGCTACGACGGCGGCTGGGTGGCGCACCCGGGCCTGGTCGATCTGGCCATGGCCGAGTTCAAGAAGGTGCTGGGCGATAAGCCCAACCAGATCGAGAAACAGCGCCCGGACGTGGACGTGAGTGCGGCGCAGCTGCTGGACTTTAAGCCAGAGGCGCCGATCACCGAGGCCGGCCTGCGCTACAACATCAACGTCGGCATTCACTACCTGGGCGCCTGGCTGACCGGCAACGGCTGCGTGCCGATCCACAATCTGATGGAAGACGCCGCCACCGCAGAAATCAGCCGTTCGCAAGTGTGGCAGTGGATACGCTCGGACAAGGGCGTGCTGGAAGATGGCCGCAAGGTCAGCGCCGACATGGTGCGCGCGATGATTCCGGAGGAGCTGGCCAAGGTGCAGGCAGCCGCGCCGGGCGGCGACGGCCCGACCTATCCGCGCGCGGCGCAGATCTTCGAGCAGATGTCGACCTCGGAAGCGTTCGAGGAATTCCTGACGCTGCCGCTGTACGAAGAAATCTGAGCACGTCGCCCCCGCGCAGGCGGGGACCCATACTCAGCATGGACTGCCGGGCAGGCGTCAGCGAGCCCGGCTAGAAATCATTCTTCCACAAGCGCAGCGCGGTGAAGGTTGCCAGCGGCGTATCGACGCGGTCGAGACGCCCGGCCTGCACCAGCTGCTGCGCAATGGCCGGCTCGCGATAGCGCAGAAACGGATTGGTCGCCTTCTCGATGCCAATGGTGCTGGGCACCGTCGGCACATCGCGCTCGCGCTTGTCGGTTTCCACCTTCACGCGCTGCTGCAGCGCCACATTGTCCGGTTCGACCACGCGCGCAAAGCGCAGGTTGGACAGCGTGTACTCATGGGCGCAATACACCTTGGTATCATCCGGCAGCGCCGCCAGCTTGCCGAGCGAGCTGATCATCTGCGCCGGCGTGCCTTCAAACAAACGGCCGCAGCCGCCGGCAAACAGCGTATCGCCGCAGAACAGCCAGGCCGGCTCGTCGCCGGACGCCGCGCGGACATAGGCGATGTGGCCCATCGTATGGCCGGGCACATCGAGCACATGCAACTTCAGCGCCAGGCCGGGCACGTCGATGGTCTTGCCTTCGCCCACCGGCAGCGTGACGGCTGCAATGGTCTCGTTGCGCGGACCGAAAACGGGAACCTGATAATGCTGTAATAATTCAGGAACGCCGCCGATATGGTCAGCGTGGTGATGGGTGAGTAGAATGGCGGTGAGCTTGAGTCCGTTAGCTTTCAGGGCTGCCAGGATGGGTTTGGCGTCGCCGGGGTCGACCACTGCGGCGTGTGTGCCATCATGTATCAACCACAGGTAGTTATCGCGGAATGCAGGAACTGTCAGAATACTGAGCGCTTGAGTAGAAGATATGGTCATTGGATTGCAAAAGGCTAAGCATGGATAAGGCGGGGGCGGAGAAGTCCATTATAGCGCTGGAAGGCTGGCTGCAAACGCCCGCGGGTGTGTACATGCGTGCGTGGGAACAAAGCTGTCTCGATAATTTAACAGCGGATATTTTTGGCTACAACGCGGTGCAGATCGGCATGCCGCAAATCGACGCGCTGGCGGCCAGCCGCATGCCGTACAAGCTGCTGGCGGACCGCAAGACGCGCAGCGTGCAGCCGCCGCTGCGCGCGGTCGACGTCACGCTCGACTATACGGAACTGCCGTTCGCCTCGCAAAGCATCGACCTGGTGGTGCTGCCGCACGTGCTGGAATTCTCGCCCGACCCGCACCAGGTGCTGCGCGAGGTCGAGCGCGTGCTGATTCCGGAAGGGCAGGTCATCATCTGCGGCTTCAACCCGGCCAGCCTGTGGGGCGCGCGCCATGTGCTGCGGCGCGTCGGCGGCACCTCCTTCCTGCCGCGCACCGAGGAGCTGATCTCTATGCCGCGCATGAAAGACTGGTTAAAATTGTTGAATATGAGCGCCAGCCAGAGCCACTTCGGCTGCTACGCGCCGGCCTGCCGCACAGAAAAATGGCTCAACCGCTACGGCTTCATGGATAATGCCGGCTCGCGTTGGTGGCCGTACTTTGGCGGCGTCTACATCATACAAGCGGTCAAGCGGGTGAAGGGCATGCGCTTGATCGGTCCGGCATGGACCAGAAAAACGGCCAACGCCGCAGTCGGCGTGCCGGTAACAAACAAACGACGGGAACAGCAGGATGGATGATAAGGTTGAAATTTTTACCGATGGCGCATGCAAGGGCAACCCGGGCCTGGGCGGCTGGGGCGCCTTGCTGGTGGCCGGCACGGCCGAGAAGGAAATCTGCGGCGGCGCGCGCGACACCACCAACAACCGCATGGAGCTGCAGGCGGTGATCGAGGCGCTGTCGGTGCTCAAGCGGCCATGCAACGTGGTGCTGCACACCGACAGCCAGTACGTGCAGAAGGGCATCAGCGAATGGATCCACGGCTGGAAGGCGCGCGGCTGGAAAACCTCGACCAAGGAACCGGTCAAGAACGAAGACCTGTGGAAGGCGCTCGACGCCGCACAACAGATGCACACCGTCGAATGGCGCTGGGTGCGCGGCCACAACGGCCATCCGGGCAATGAGCGGGCCGACATGCTGGCCAACCGCGGCGTGGAAGTGGCGCGCGGGCGCTGATATACTGCGCTCTGCAATTAAATTCGGAATACTATGCGCCAAATCGTACTCGATACTGAAACCACCGGTATCAACCCCAAGCTGGGCAACCGCATCCTGGAAATCGGCTGCGTCGAGCTGAACAACCGCATGTTGACGGGGAATAATCTCCACTTCTACATCAACCCGGAACGCGAGTCGGAAGAGGGCGCGCTGAACGTCCACGGCCTGACTACCGAGTTCCTGCGCGACAAGCCGAAGTTCCACGAAATTGTCGATCAGCTGCGCGAGTACATCCAGGGCGCCGAAGTCATCATCCACAACGCGCCGTTCGACCTGGGCTTTTTGAATCACGAATTCAAGCTGCTCAACTTGCCGGATTTTACCGAGCACATCGGCGGCGTCATCGACACGCTGGTGCAGGCCAAGGAGCTGCACCCGGGCAAGCGCAACTCGCTGGACGCGCTATGCGACCGCTACGGCATCTCCAACTCGCATCGCAAGCTGCACGGCGCGCTGCTGGACGCCGAACTGCTGGCCGACGTGTATCTGGCCATGACGCGCGGCCAGAACAGCCTGGGCATGGATGTGGAGGAGGAAAAGGTCGACCTCGGCGCGGCGCTGGAGCCGGTCGCCATGGCAGAGATCATCTTCCTGCCGGCCACCGAGGACGAACTGGCGGCGCACGCCGAAAGTCTGGCCGGGCTGGACAAGGCTGTGAAGGGGCAGTGCATCTGGACTGCGTCGCTTCATCCGCCGGTGCCGGCGGAAGCGGCATAATCATCCCTTGCGCTTTGCGCGGGCAAGCTCTATAATGCTCGCACTCAACGGGAGGTTAGCTCAGGGGTAGAGCACTGCATTCACACTGCAGGGGTCGCAAGTTCGAAACTTGCACTTCCCACCAGAATTCTTCTAGTGATATCAATCACTTAGCTCAAATACCGGGAACTCATTTCGGCGTTTGGGATCAATTTGGGAATAAAGTGCTAACAGCTGTGTGCGCTTGTTCCCGTCTAGTCCTCCTGTAATCCACCTGCTGTAGTGCCTTTCGATCATCGCTGTATTCTCGTGCCCAAGCTGTGATGCCACATATAGCGTATTTGCTCCTAACATCAGAAGACTACTAGCGAACGTATGGCGCGTCTGGTAGGGATTTCGGTACCTCACGCCAGCAGCCTTCAAAATACGCCTCCATCGTTGCCTAATGGCCTTGTCACCCGTCCAGCGAGTGTTGTATCGGGCATCTAGGAAGATCAAGTTGTTGATTTGCATTGAAAATTGACCCACTTTCCCCAGTAATTTGCAACTGAATCTCGTATATTGAGCATACCGCCCCATCATCGGATAAAGTGACGGAGGTGGTCAGGCAGGGTGATGCCGATCAGAATTTGGGCCATTGAGCCCGTGGGTCACCCATTAGCCGTCCACAGTCAAGAGCGCGAATGCTTTCCTCGCATACCTCGCGATCAACTTCAATAACTTAGCCATCACCTTTGCCGACATCTCTAACACCGCACCCTGTGCTTCGTTAGCTGGTTGCGTGAATCGCACCAGTCACCCATATGGATCAAGCAGCAGATAGCGAAGCGGCTGCTGCCCTGGCAGTTTTTACCGCCCCAGAAGCATCTCGGTACCGTCTTGCGTCCAATTGATTAGGACAGTTTCATGGCTACCGCTAAGCGGCTCCAGACCTTTGTGGCTCACAATCCGGGCGACTCATTTCCTACTCAAAGGTGATGGCAGACAGCGCGGCATCCAATCAGATTCCTGGCTTCATATCCAACCCACGTTATGGCTTGCCGGCCGTTGCCAATCTACGTAAAACAGCGTTCGATGGAAAATCTCTCTCCGGTTTTTAACATGTGAAAGCAGGCGCGGGCCAGCTTATGCGCCACCGCTTTGATGGCGACAACGTTGTTCCGCTTCGCTTTTTTCCGCTGATGGAATTTACGGGCGGGCTCGCAATAGCGGATGGCAAAATTAGCTGCCTCGACGTAGGCCCATGCCAAGTAACGGTTACCGTTCTTGGTGTTGCCTTCTCCTTTCTTTTTCCATTCGAGATATGCGCACTGCTGACGCACCGTAAGCGTAAAGTCTGCACCGTCTAGACGCTGATCCGCGCACCAGCCATGATCGAATTTTGGCACAGCATTTGTGCCCACAAATTCTGATTATGGACACAAATTTTCAACCGGTCATTTCCGCCAACGCGCGCGGCCACTATCGCCAGCACCCGTTGGAGTTCAAGCGCGCGTTGGTGGCGCTCTCGTTGGAACCAGGTGCCTCCGTTGCCCGCATCGCTCGTGAACACGGCGTCAACGCCAACCAGGTGTTCAGCTGGCGCAGACTTTATCAGCAAGGGGGCCTCGGCGCTCCGGCGTTAATGCGTGAGGATGGTCTGTTGCCGGTGGTGTCGCTACCAACCGTACCTGCGCCTGGCAAAGCCGGTCCCGATGCTGATGCTGATGCTGGCGGCATGATTGTGATCGAGGTGGGTCAGGTCCGCGTCCGTATTGAAGGCAAGCCCGATGCCTTGCTGCTAGCCCAGGTGTTAGATCGGATGCTGCGATGATCGGCCTACCTGCTGGCACCAAGGTATGGCTGGCTGCCGGCACCACCGACATGCGCTCCGGCTTTAATGGGCTTGCTGCAAAAGTGCAGACGGCGCTGGAGGAAGATCCGTTTAGCGGCCATGTTTTTGTGTTCCGTGGCCGGCGTGGAGACCTCATCAAACTGCTGTGGTGGACCGGCGACGGCCTGTGCCTTTTGGCCAAGCGACTTGAACGCGGTCGCTTCATCTGGCCGCAGGCGACCAGTGGCTCGGTAGCGCTGACGCAGGCGCAGCTGTCGATGCTGCTGGAAGGCATAGACTGGCGGCGGCCAGAACGTACTTGGAAGCCAACGTCGGGCTTGTAAACGTGATAAGGCTCGCGTAAGCTTGGCACATGCTCAGCCCAGCCGACCTCCCCAACGATATCGATGCCTTGAAGGCATTGCTGTTGGCCAGCGAGCGCCTGCTGCAAGAGCGCGACGCGCAATTGGTGGGGCTGACGGAACAACTCAACACGCGCGCTGTCGAGATCGAACACCTCAAGCTGCAGATTGCCAAACTGCGGCGTATGCAGTTCGGCCGCAAGTCGGAAAAACTGGACCATCAGATTGAGCAGCTGGAGCTGCAACTGGAAGATCTGCAGGCGGACGAGGCCGAGGCTGCGGGCGAGATGCCTGCCGTCGATCAGGCGCCACGCAAGAAATCGGTACGCCGGCCTTTGCCCGAGCATCTGCCACGTGACGAGAAGGTCTACGCACCCATGGCCGAGGCCTGCCCGGCCTGTGGTGGCAGCCTGCGGCCGCTGGGCGAAGACGTGGCAGAGCAATTGGAGTTCGTGCCTGCCAGCTTCCGAGTAATCCGCCATGTGCGCCCCAAGCTGGCATGCGCCTGTTGCGATGCCATCGTCCAGGCGCCGGCGCCAAGCCGGCCCATCGAGCGCGGCATCGCCGGCCCTGGCTTACTGGCGCACATTCTGGTGGCGAAGTTCGCCGATCATCTGCCGCTGTACCGTCAGTCCGTCATCTACACCCGTGAGGGTGTTGACCTGGATCGCGCGCTGCTGGCGAGCTGGGTCGGCGCTGCCAGCGCGTTGCTACGTCCGTTGGTGGATGCCATTCGGCGCCACGTGCTGGCGGCATCGAAGCTACATGCCGACGATACACCGCTCCCAGTGCTGGCGCCAGGCAACGGCAAGACCAAAACGGCGCGCCTGTGGACCTATGTGCGCGACGACCGGCCAGCCGGCAACACCACACCAGCAGCTGTCTGGTTTGCCTATACGCCCGATCGTAAAGGTATTCATCCACAAACCCACCTGGCCAAGTTTGAAGGCGTGCTGCAAGCCGATGCTTATGCTGGCTTCAACGCCTTATTCGAAGGCGGCACGATCCGCGAAGCTGCCTGCTGGGCGCATGCCCGACGTAAGTTCTACGATCTGCACGCGGCGCGACCGACAAGCGCTAACCACCGAAGCCCTGCAACGCATCGCCGAACTGTACGTGATCGAAGCCGAGATCCGAGGCAAGCCACCGGATGAACGAAGACAAGCACGACAAGCTCGTGCGCGGCCTTTGGTCGATGATCTTGAGCGCTGGCTGCGCGCCGCGCTCGATACCTTGTCACGCAAATCCGACACGGCGGCGGCGATCCTGTACGCGCTCAAGCTGTGGCCGGCGTTGCTGCGCTACTGCGACGACGGCGCCATCGAGATTGATAACTCGGCAGCCGAACGTGCCTTGCGTGGTGTCGCCATTGGGCGCCGCAACTACCTGTTTGCTGGCGCCGACAGCGGCGGCGAGCGCGCTGCCGCGATCTACCCGCTGATCGGCACGGCCAAGCTGAATGGTGTCGACCCCGAAGCTTGGTTGCGCCATGTGTTAGCCCACATCGCTGACCATCCGGTAAACAAGGTGAATGACTTCCTTCCTTGGAATTGCGCCGTTCAGTTAAGCGGTGCCTCGTCATCCGGCGAGTCCCAGTCATCGTAGCTGATGGGCTCACGCGCCGCCAAATCCCATACCATCGAGTGATACTGGACCTCGAACCAGTCCTTAAACATCTTGTAAGTTCGCTTCTGTGGCCACCACGATTCGACGGTGTACCACTCGTTAAGATAACCTTCGAAGAACACCTGCCAACTGCGCTTTACCCACTTCTCTGCATCCTGCTGGCCATCGAGAGCATCGTGCACGAGAAAAGCATTCTGCTCCTGACGAAGTTGTTCGAGCGTCAAACTGGGCGGATTTGGATCGACGCGCATGATCCAGTCGAGGACTGGTTGCTTGGGCATCAAGATGATCAAATGACGGTTGATCGTAAAGCGGGGATAGTTGTTCATGGCAAGGCAGAGTGCGGGAAAACTCACATTCTAGCCGCCACGAATGTCAAACTGCACAAGACGGTGCTGCCTTGACGCTTACGACGCACCGGCAGTACGATGCATAGTTGCCAGCATCAGCAAAACGCTCGATCTCTCCGGTCTCAAGAAGAATGATCGTTGCGAGGATGGGGCCAATTCCTGCCACGCTGGTTAGCAATTTGTATTCTGGATTGCCGTGACAGTATGCAGCCAAAACTTCTTCAACTATATCGATCTGCTTTTGAAGCGCCTGAAGTACGAAAAGATTCGCTTTGATACCGAGTGTCGTGCCCGGATCTAATGACATGTCATCGACAATGGCGCAGGTCAGTCGCTTGATATCCTTGCCGGCGACTGCGCTACCTGTTTGCTGCATCAAACAGGTTTGTATGGACACGAGCTGGGTTGTGCGTTGCTGGACTAACTGCATACGCTTACGAGCTAAGTCCCGAACGGCGCGAACAGGTTGAGGCATGATGTAGCCTTCGGGCAGTAGCCCGAGACGGAGGATGTGAGCCAGATGACGGGCATCGGATTCATCACCGCGATGCTTGAGACCATCATATTGTTTTATCGCAGTGGTGTTCGCTAGGTGGAGCGAGTATCCAGCTGCCACTAAGCCGTCAACCAACCAGTACCAGTTGTACGTGGACTCCACGACCACACCGAATAACTCCTGCTGATACGGACTGAGCGCTGCGCAGATGGTTGCCAGATCGTTGGGTAAGCGCTTGGAGTACACGACCTTGTCGTTGTCGTCGGAGACGACGACAAGGCAGTTGTTGGAATGAAGATCAATGCCACAAAATAACATGACGTCCTCCTTGATAAAGTTCGGATTCGTACCGTGACTTTATTCCTCGGCTTGGCCGGAGGGAGGACGGCTAGATGATTATCAGATTCAGTTGCAAATTACTGGGGAAAGTGGGTCACTTTTCGATGCAAATCAACAGTGGGTGAAGATCGGCAATGCTTGGGACGGTCAGGCCGCCGAGGCGCTGTACCGTCGTGTGGCCGAACGGTCGCTGGCGCACTGGCTGGACGGGAAGTGCCCGGCTTGCTCGGGCAGCGGCAACACCTCGGAGCGCCGCATTTGCGTACCGTGCAAGGGGACTGGAAAAAGCGAGGTTGCTAGCCAGGGATTCGAGCGTGAGCGTGTGCTGGACATGGTCAGCGAGCTGGAGGGGCTACTCCAGTCGCATAATGCACGGTCCGCCGCAATGCTGCGGTGACTGTTTCGAGCCGTAGCCGCGCAGCCTTGAACTCGTAGGTCCGTTTAGAAAGCGGTCTTGATGTGGTCCAGGATCTGAGGTTTCAAGTACTCCATCAACCTGGCGGCTTGGTTTTTGGTCGGATCGCCAGATGCAAACGCAAATGCATTCGAATAATTGAAGGGGACTTCAGTCATCGTTGGGACCGCTTTGGAAGCCCCCTTGCTGATCGCATACATACCAACCGATGCAGTGTATTGCACAACCGAGCCGTAGGATGTCCCGCACAACGTCACATCGTATTGCGCGCGTAACCCATCTGTCGCGTCGTCTTTCGATTTGGCGATCGTGTATCCTTTTCTAATCAGCGCTTCGCGAACCAAGCCATTAACGAAAGTCTCATTGATTGAGGCTATGCTGCCGTTGCTGTTGCACCCGTTCCCCTGAAGAATCCTTGTACTTACGAAAACGCTCGTAGGTGCTTGCGCGTGCGATTGTGCTGCGATTACAGAGGTGATAACTGCGGCAATTATTTTTGCTTTCATCTTTGAGTCCAAAGTTAGATTTCGATAGTGGGTGCAATAAGGTGTTTCAGATGACTGTTTCCCAATGGAAATTCTATCGATGCTTTAAGATTTTCGCAATGATTACAGGCAAATAGATTGATTTATTTTTTTACTACTTTAACGTGAGGCCTACACACTCACTACGTGTCGTAATGTAGAGCTTTGGAGCGCTTCAGCGCGAAACCCAATCGTCTTCGTGGCGGTTCTTCTATTTCCGGCTTGAGCTTTATCAAAATGGCGTGAGCGCGCTTCGGTAGAGTTGGGGGGATAAGAGAACATGGCGCCTAACCGCTTCCAGTCGCTGGCTGCCGCGTGCGAGCTTGCCGGTGTTGGAACGCATGCGCGCGGCGCCCGATATGGCGACTTTTACCGCAAGACAGAAAAGATTCGGCGGGAGGTCTTTCTGCAAGTTTGCGAGTGCGCCATTGGGGCCGGCGGCAGCATCACGCCAGCGGACCGGCGGAACGCTTTCGTGCTGAATGGTCAGATGCTGGTCGGGGTTTAGGTGAGCCGCGCGGAGTACTTCAAAGGACCGCAACATCGGTGCCGTTGGTTCGTCCGGCTGGCACAGGGAACCGAGTTTGTGATTGCTGCTCTGCTCGAACCCTCGGGTGACGCTGTGCGCGCGCTTTTCCCGTCGGCGGCGATGGAGTGGCGGACCGTGCTGTTGCACGAAGAGGGCTTGGCCGAGTTCTCGCAATTCCAGTTTGCTTCGCTGGAGGATATGTTCGGGCTTTAGCGCGCGAGGCAATCTTACGTTGACATCGCGGAATTAGTACGTTAACTTCCAGCCCTACACACTCACTGCGTGTCGTAATGCAGGCTTCGAGCCTCACCGCTAGCAGTGATTCGAGGCTAGCACCCACTCCGTTGATGCTTTCGCTCGCGTGTACAAACCGCTCACTTCGCAGATAGCGCTGGAGCACCAAACCGAGCCGCCCTTGAGGCGGCTTTCTTATTACAGAGATTGGTGTCAAGTGTCGCTAGCCGCTTCTTCTGCAGCGATCCTCATTTGCTCCGAATAGTTTATTTCGACTGCAGGGCTGCGGCCGCCTTCGCTATACAGCAAGTGAATTCCTGTTGCATCCCGCGAGGCCCAAGCGTCAACCTGCTTCCTGTCGTGGGGCGCTGCTATGTTAATCAAATCAATGATCTGATATCTGCCAGGTTTGAGGTTCCTGACTACTCTTTTCGTCCTGGCCGTCGCGAGCGGCAAATAAACTGCAGCGTTTTGCTCTTGCATGGGGATCTCTCGCTGGAAAAGTTTCTGCTAAGGATGTTCCTGCTTGATCCTGGTAATCGAAATTGCTACAGGATCGCTCGCCGGGAAGCTTTCGGCGAGTGCCTCATCTAGTGAAGATTCGGCATTCTCTTTAAGTCTCGTTTCGTTAGACTCTTTAACGGCAGCGTGCGCTGTGGCGTGCCGTTGGCGGAGTTGCAGGTAGGTGTGCTGGCGGGCAGAGGACTGCCGATCGTCGAATTTCTTTTGATAGCGCAGGACAAAAATCGACTCACGAAACGTCAGCCCAATGAGGCTTTCATTCCCCTTGGCATCGCACCATAGGGCGCCGTCGGAGCTAAGTTGCGTGCGTTCCTCTGTGTTGAGGTCAAGCATGGCATCTCCCATCTTTGCTGAAGCCGGTTGTGTCGACCTCGGTGCGGGGCGATCTCCGATATTAGGCGCATGCGCGTTTAGATGGCGCTCTGTTGGAAACAGGAAGTCTAATGACCGATACCTCGCGCCCAACGAAAGAAACGGTCCGCGCGTTCACGGAGCCCCGCACGCACGCGCCACTGGACCCGCCGCCCACGCCCGAAGAGATTCGGCGCCAGCTCGCCTGGCACCTGGTCATGTTTTTCACAGCCGGGCGCCGCCTTCGGGCCGCGCGCCAGACCGGCACCGGACGCTGTACCCGGTACCCAATTCGCTGAACCTACGGTAGCCCCGATGTCACGACAGAGGGCGAGAGCGCAGGGTGGCAACACCATCTAAATGTGTTGACGAAGGGCAGCTAAACATTCTCAGCTGCTCATGCGCGCGTTGTTCCGTATCGCGCAACTTCTCCGCACGTGCTGCGTGGAACTTCGCAAGCAATATCGCGAATGCATCGCTGTTGTCTCGGTTTTCGCATGGGGCGGGTACTTCGAAGTCTAGGACGAACCGCGTCTCCGTAGCTGTCAAGCCAGTGAAGACCGTCCTGCCGTTCTCATCGATCGCAAGGATGCCAGCACTAAATAATGCGACGCTCGTGTCATCGTCAAACTTGACCATAGAACCTCCAAGAAGTACGGTGTAATCTTGATAAGTTTATAGCGCTACTGGCAGATTACAAGGTACCACGGCAGTTTTCGTCGCAAACAACAACACGCTGGTGTAGCTCAATGGCAGAGCTGCGGCCTTCCAAGCCGATGACGAGGGTTCGATTCCCTTCGCCCGCTCCAGTTCTCCCGTTCAGCACCTGCTGGACCTTCGCCGCCTCTGGGCGGCTTTTTTATTCGAGGTATCCATGAAGACCAAGGTTGTCGTCAGGAGCTCGTCGCTGCCGATGCGCTCGCCGGTTAGCTCGGCCTTGCTCTATTGGCTGCTGCTGGAGCACATCAAGGCGCCTGAATGGGCGTACGGCGTTTTTGGACGCTGGTCGCGATCTTGGTCGTAGCGTTCGTAATGAGCTTCTGGACTGAGAAGTCCCGCGACGTGCCAGGCTTCGGCGACGACACGCGCTGATCGGCTGCCAGCATGAGCATGCTCGCCATCATGATGATCGTATGGGGCGTCGACCGCCCCGCGCCGGTGCGGCGCGCACCGAGCGAACCGAACACGGCCACCGTGCTGCTGAAGAAATTCCCGGCATGGGTCGACAAGATCATCGCCGCACTGGAAGTTGACGCTGATTTTTTGACGATCTAAAGCGTCAGCTGGTCGAGCACGCCGAGGCGTCGCTCAAGCTGGGTGCCAAGCAGAAGGACGGCCGCACGCTGCGTTGGCACCTCGAAACGGTGCTGGCGCAGACGGGCATCATGCCGCCGCAACTCGACGTGCCGCCGATCCCGCACGAGCTGGCGCATGTGTGATCGCGGCTACTGAACCCGCATGCTGCCAGGCCAAGCAACTGAATCACCCCGGAAATTTAGGAGGCCGATTGGTGTGAGTCAGGCGAAATAACCTGCTCGGAAAGTTGTCGGTAGTAGTTTGCCTCAGCTTCGGCCGGCGGTATATAGCCAAGCGGTTTGAGCAACCGATGATGATTGAACCAGGTCACCCACTCTAGCGTCGCCAGCTCGACGGCCGCGCGCGTCTTCCAGGGAGCACGGCGATGTATCAGTTCTGCCTTGTACAGCCCGTTAATGGTCTCGGCCAACGCATTATCATAACTGTCGCCCTTACTTCCCACAGAAGGCTCGGTAATCCCCCCATTTTTAGAGCGCGCCAAAAGTAGGGGTTAAGCGGCCAAAGCAAGCTTCTGTTTCGGTGTGATGCCGCCAAGTGCCATGTTGGGCCGGTCGTGATTGTAAGTCCACAACCAGCGGGTTGCAAAATCCTGAATCTCATCGAGCGTGTCGAACAGGTGATGAGCCAGCCAATCGTAGCGCACTGTGCGGTTATAGCGCTCGACGTAGGCGTTTTGCTGCGGCTGTCCGGGCTGAATGAAGTCAATGCGGATGCCGCGCTTAGCGGCCCATGCCAAGGTTACAGCGCTGATGTACTCAGGGCCGTTATCGCAACGAATGACCAGTGGCTTACCTCGCCATTCGATGATCCTGTCGAGCGATCGGATGACCCGTTCCGAGGGCAGCGAGAAGTCGACCTCGATACCGAGTCCTTCGCGGTTGTAGTCGTCGATTACATTGAACAAACGGATACTGCGGCCATCGGACAGTTGGTCATGCATGAAATCCATCGACCAAGTCTGGTTGATCTGTGTGGGCACGGCCAACGGCAGCGGTTTTTCGCGCACCAGGCGATGGCGCGGCTTGATCCGCAGGTTCAGTTCCAACTCGCGGTAAATCCGGTAGACCCGTTTGTGGTTCCAGCCGAACGACTTCACGTTGCGCAGGTACAGAAAGCACAGACCGAAGCCCCAGTTACGCTGATTGCTTGTCAGTCGCACCAGCCAGCCGGCGATGACTTCGTTCTCCGCATTTAGCTTGGCTTCGTAGCGGTAGCAAGTTTGGCTGATGCCAAAGGCCAGGCACGCGACCTTGATGCTCAATCGGCCTGCGGCCACGTAGTGCTGCGCCATCTCACGTCGACGAGATGGCTTCACCACTTTTTTGCCAGTGCCTCCGCGACGATCTCGGCCTTCAGGCGCTCCTCGGCATACATCTTTTTCAGGCGACGGTTTTCGTCTTCCAGCTCTTTCATGCGGGCCATGAGCGAGGCATCCATGCCGCCGAACTTGGAACGCCACTTGTAGAACGTGGCGTTGCTGATGCCGTGCTCGCGGCACAACTCAGGGACTGGCGATCCGCCCTCGGCTTGCTTGAGGATGGCGATGATCTGGCTATCGGTAAAACGGGACGTCTTCATGCAGAACTTTCAAAAATCTGAGTTTGGAAAATTCTACTTTTAAACGCGATCATTTGCTGGGGGGATTACCGCTCAACTCCAGCTTCTGCCAGGCGCTCACTGTAGCGAATGGAGACGTATTGCGAGCCCCTGTCGCTATGATGAATCAAGGCGTCATCACGTTCTGGTTGGCGTGCGTACAGCGCCTGTTCCAAGGCATCCAGAACGAAGTCGGTGCGCATGGAGCTGCTGACGCGCCAGCCCACGATACGCCGGGCAAAGACATCAATCACAAAGGCCACATAGACAAAGCCTTGCCAAGTCGAGACGTAGGTGAAGTCGGACACCCACAGTTGATTGGGTCGTTGTGCCTTGAACTGGCGGTTGACCCGGTCCAGCGGGCAAGGTGCGGCCGCATTGCCGATCGTGGTCTTCACGACCTTGCCCCGCATCACGCCGCGCAGGCCGGCGCGGCGCATCAAGCGCTCAACGGTGCAGCGGGCAACTTCGGTGCCTTCGCGCCGCAGTTGGCGCCAGACCTTTTCGGCACCATAGACCTGCATGTTGGCTTGCCAGACGCGTTCAATTTGAGAGGCTAGCACCTCGTCACTCTTCGCACGATTGCTGCGCAAAGCGGGATTGCACCGCTGCGCGGCGTAACGCCAGTAGCCGGACGGGGCGACTTGCAGGACTTTGCAAATCGACTCGACCCCATACGCTTGGCGGTGCTGGTCGATGAACTGTCTCACGATTTGAAGCGACGGTCGAGCTCCGCCTGGGCGAAAAACGCGCTCGCCAGACGCAGGATTTCATTCGCCTTGCGTAGCTCCTTGTTCTCGCGCTCCAGCGCCTTGAGGCGCTCGCTTTCGGCCGTTGTGGTGCCTTCACGCTGGCCCGTGTCACGCTCACGCTGGCGCACCCAACGGCGCAGAGTTTCGGAGGTACAGCCTATCTTGGCTGCGATGGACGTGATGGCCGCCCACTGCGACTCGTACTCGCTGCCGGCCTCTTGGACCATGCGCACGGCGCGCTCCATCACTTCGGGGGAATATCGGACTGATTTTTTCATGGTGGCTCCATTTTCTCAAATGTTGGAGCCTCCTTCAAACCCGGGGCGATTCAAACCCCGGGGTGATTCAGAGCGTGAGATGGGGCTGGTGGTGGGATGAAAAAATCAATGACCTTCGTCAATGCGTTGTTTGGCTTTTTCGGCGGCGTCCAAAAGTGCGAGCTCTTTAGTTTTGAACGGCCGAACGTGCATTTCGGTTTGATTGACACCATCGATATGAAAGGACCATTGCCACCGCTCAACTGAGATTTCAGTTGCCTCGATGTCGACCCGATGACCCTTATAGCCGAAGGAGTTGTCGAACATGTTGTTCTCACATATCAAAATAAGATAGTACCATGCACCATGCACCATGCCCTCGGCCGAGCGGAGCGCCAGCACCGCGCTATCGCCAACGAAAAACCGGGCCCGTTGCTCGAAACGAAGCGCTGCGCCTGCGGCAAGGCGGCGCCTGCCAGGCTGCTGGTCCATTACGGCAAATGCCACGGCTGCCGACTGGCCGACCGTATCGCCACGCTGCACGACGGCGACTTGCACATCCTACGCCACATGGTCGGCGCCACCGATCACCACCCGCGTGCGCGCTGGGGCTTGCGCAACGAGTATCTGTTGAACCGCCGCGAGCGCGCCGCTATGGAGCGCCCGGCCGCCGCCGGCTTCGCGCGCGTCGGCACTGCGCTGCCCCAGCTGCAATACTTCCACGCCACCGACCCCGGTTGCCGCGTAGCCGGTTTGGATACGAAGCGCTCGCGTGTGGCCCTGTCACTCGGAGCGCAGCCATGATTGCCGGTGCCGCGCTGGTGCGCCGGCTGAGAACCTTCAACGCATCGATCATGTCGCGCAGCGCTTTCACGTCGGCCGAGTGCGCAACTCTGGTTCCGGCAAACAGGTTACTCCTGTTGGCAGGGGGCCGGCAGGTAGTGCAAATCGTCCAACCCGCATGGTAAGTCCTCATAGCTGGAACCATGGTCACCTCCCGATCATAGAGGGAGAAATCGTAGTATGAATCAGATCGGCATTTTCGGCGCCGGCGCGAAGCGGTTGCAGATGACCGGCGCCATCGAAATGACCACGCAGTCGCTGCCGGCCCACGGCGCCTCGCATGACCAGTGGGGTATTGCCTGGTCGGGCGGCAAGGACAGCAGCGCCATGCTCACACTGGTCATGTGGCTGGTCGATCCGCCTGCGTGCCCCGTACTAAAACTCTGACCGTGTGCTACGCGCTGGCGCATGCTGCCCACCGGATCATTGACGAGCTGCGCGAGCGCGGATTCCAGGTTGAGATCGTCATGGCGCCGATGAATAAGCGCTTCATGGTCTACATCGATGGCCGCAGGATCCGGTCGCCGAACGACAACACGCTGCGCTGGTGCACGCGCCAGATCGAGATCGACACCAGGGCGAAAGCGCGATCCGCGACCAGCGCATCGAAACGAGCTGTTCAAATAATGGCGTCGAGTGCGGGCAGGGCTGGTATCAGAAGGTGCTGGCGGAGACCAAGGGCCTGCGCGTACGGCTGGCAACGCTCGCGCCGCTGCTGCACTGGCGCGTCTGCCACGTGGCTGCGCCACTGGGCGCCGGAAGCTGAGTTTGGCGACTGGCACATGGCCGATCGCCGAAGCATACAGCGGCGATGGGGCCGAAGAGATCAATGCCGGCAATGGCTGCAGCGGCTGCCCGTTGGTCGACAGCGGACATGGTGCTGGACAAGCTTGACCCACCCGCGCTGGGCGTAACTGGCGCCATTGAAGCGCATCAAACCGCGGTGGCGCGAGTTGCGGCTGCCCCAGCACCGGCTGCCGCAGCACCGGCTGCCTAAAGCTGGACTTGAGATCCTGAGAAGTGGCAAGACGGTCGCCAACCCGCAGCGCATGGGGTCACTAACTTTCGAGGCGCGCCTGATGGGCCTCGAAACCATCCTCGCGATCCAGCCCGAGGTGAATGCGGCCGCGCGCGCGCAGCGCCGGCCAGAGGTCGACCGGATCAAGGCCGAGGAAGAGGGACGCATCAGGCACGCATCAGGCACGCATCCGCGAGCAGATCGCAATGGAGACTTGGCCCGATGGCTGGGGATGGCGATGAGCCGCTGACCAAGACTGTGATGGATGCTGTGTTTGCGAACGGTGCGGTGCAGCCGCTGCTGATTTCGGCGGCCAACTCCTGATAGTGCGTCACGTCACTGCATCACCTGCGCAACGCATCGATCAGCTGTCGCGCCTCCGCCAGCAGGGCGGCGACGCACGCCTTCCCGCTGGCGAACGGGCGGCCGCTGGTGTTCATCACCTGCATGCGCGAATCGACCCAGTCTTCTGGATTCACACCCGGCAGCAGTTCTGCGCTCGCGATTGCTGTGTAGCTAGCGGGCTGCCCGGCGCGCGCGATCGCGCCGCTACACCGGATCGTGATTTCCCAGCCGCGATAAATGTCCTGAACAATTTGCGCCATCCCCGGCTCCGATTCATTATTGTAAATATCGTAACTCAGCCGAAACGATTGAGCGATTGCTTTTTGCTATCGAATCGCTAGGCTCGGCTATGAAGCGCTCCCGATGCCGCCGCGCAAGCTGAGGATGAAGTCCAATGGCTTCGTGCGTGCCGGGCGCATCGAGCAGCGCGAGGTCACGAAGGTCGATAAGGGCTCGACGCAGACCACGCGCATCAAGTCCAGCAATCTGAAAATGACGCCGATCCGCAAGCCGGCGCGGGGCCAGGATTGCTCCATCATCCTGGCCGGTGTCTGCAATCGCGACCCGGCCACTTCCTGTCTCTGTCACAGCAATAGCCGCGCGGACGGCAAGGGTATGCGCCTGAAAGCCCCCGACAAGGCCGCGGCGATCGGATGCACGCCTGCCACGATGTTTTGGACGGCCGCCGGCCGCGCCCGGCCTAGCTGACGAAGGACGAGGTCGACGCCGCGTTCCGCGCGCGCATCGCGCTGACGTCCCAATTTTTTCAAGGCAGCCGTGCAGCGCAGCTACGACAGCAAGACCTTCCAGCAGTTCCTGCCATGCAAGTGAAATCTCAAGCACCGCCGTGGAGCGTAACTTTTGCCCCTCAAAATGCCTGCGCTATGCCTGGCATGCTAGCAGCACGTTCCTGTTGCAGCTTCGAGATGCGTTCGGCTTGCTCCAGTACGCTGCGCGCGGTGAGGTTGAAGCTGGAAACGGGCAGCTCGGCCGCCCGCAGGGCACCCACTACCCATGAGTTGCAGTTGTTGAAGACGCTGTAATTGCCGGTCGCCCGGTAGAAGCGGTCCGGGCTTTCTTCCGGCTTGCCGAGGTAAATCAGCTTGCCGTCGGCGTCGGCCGCGATGCTGGCGTCGATATATGCAACCAGTTCGTTGTAGCCGCGTTCCGTGATGGCCAGCGAGACGGTGTCCTGCGCCTGCGCGCCGAGTGGGGGATTGGTGTCGCGTGCGCCGACCTGCAAGGCCGGGTAGTCTGAGGCGACCAGCGCCTTGACCGCTTTCGACCACGGCGCGTGTTCGCTGACGAAGTATTCGCCATCGCCCCAGCCGACCAGCAGGTAGCGGCTGCCTTGGAAGTCCGTGCCGAGCCTGGCGCTGCGCGAGAGCGCCGAGGCGCCGTCCAGCATCAGCGCCGTGTGCCAGCCGAATTGCACCAGGTAGACCGTGTGCGGCGTGGCGCCGGCCGGCAGGTCGGCGCGGCGCGGGGCGCCTGCGCAGCCCGCTAATAGCACGGCAAGGAGGAGGGCGGCTAGCTGCTGGACGATGGATCTCATTGATTTCAGGGCGCATGCGGTAAGCCGGCAATTTTACATTACCGGCAGGCATCGTATCCTGAAGTCAAAAGTCGAAGATATCGCTGAGGAAGCTTTCGCGTTTCTTCTTGTGTTGCGGATAGTGGCCGTGGCCCGCGTGCTGTTGATGCTGCTGCGGCTGCTGGTAGCGCGGGTCCGGCGCGCGCGGCGGCGGCGCGGCTGGCGCGGCGGCGCCGACCGAGCGCTCGATGATCTTGTCCAGCTCGCCGCGGTCGAGCCAGACGCCCCGGCAGTTCGGGCAGTAGTCGATTTCGATACCTTGGCGCTCGCTCATGACCAGGCTGGTGTTTTTGCAAACAGGGCAGTCCATATATACTCCTTTTCGTTCAGTTGGCCCACATGGCGCGGGCACGGCTTAGTAAGGTGACTTCGGCGGAGTCCAGCACGCCGTCGGCATTGGCGATGTGCCATAGCGCCTTCAGCAGCCGCTGGCGCAGCTGCGGCGCGTGGATTTCCCCGAGCAGGGTGTCGATGACTGCCGGCGGCAGCTCGACATGGTCGCCCTGGACCGCCTCGCTCAGCAGGTCCTGGCACAGTTCGTCGACCAGCGCATGGAAGTCGTCGATGCCGATGTCGATGAATTCCAGCAGCCGCGAGTGCTGCAGCGCGCGCAGCTCGGACGGCGACAGGTTGCCGTCCACCACCATGCACAGGGCCACGATGCGGCCAGCGGCGCTGGCGCTGTCAGTTGCATAGCTGCGCATTATTTTTTCTCCTTGCGGGTTGCGTACAGGCTGGCGATGACGCTACCGGCGATCAGCGTGGCCACCACGGTCAGCGAGATGTGCACCGGGATGTGTATCCAAGGCAGCAGCAGCATTTTCGCGCCGATAAAGCACAGCACCAGCGCCAGGCCGTACTTGAGCAGGTGGAAGCGGTCGGCGATGTCAGCCAGCAGGAAGTACAGCGCCCGCAGGCCCAGGATCGCAAACAGGTTCGACGTGAAGACGATGAACGGGTCCTTGGTGATGGCAAAGATGGCCGGGATCGAGTCCACTGCGAACACCACGTCGGTCGCTTCGATCAGCACCAGCACCAGCAGCAGGGTCGTCACGTAGCGCTTGCCGTTCTTGACGATGAAGAATTTCTCGCCGTGATCGCCTTCATCCACCGGCAGCGTGCGGCGCGCCAGCTTCAGCACCGGATTGTTCTTGACGTCCGGCTCCTCGTCTACGGCCTTCAGCATGCGCACGCCGGTGTACAGCAGGAAGGCGCCGAACAGGTACAGCACCCAGCTGAACTCGTTCACCACCCAGGCGCCGGCCAGGATCATGATGGCGCGCATGACGATCGCACCCAGCACGCCGTAGATCAGCACGCGGCGCTGGTATTCAGGCTTGACCTGGAAGGCCGAGAAAATCAGCAGGAAGACGAAGACGTTGTCGACCGACAGCGCTTTTTCAATCAGGTAGCCGGACAAAAATTCCAGCGATTTCTGCTCGGCGATCTCCGGTCCGAGCGAGCCTTTCAGATACCACCACAGGCCAAGGTTGAACAGCAGCGCCAGCGAGAACCAGCCCAGCGACCACAGGCCAGCTTCCTTGACCGATACCTTGTGCGCCTTGTTGCCGCCGAAGACCCACAGGTCGACCGCGAGCATCACCAGTACAAAGGCAATAAAGCCGGCCCACATGGGCCCGGTTGCCATGCTTTCAATTCCAGTCATAGACGCTCTCCGTGCTTAAAACAATGATGGGGCTATGATAGGCACGCGCAATACATCGCACAATTCGAATATACTTGCATGAAAGATCCAAAAAACCGATGTATGGAGCGACCCGATGTCCAATCTCAACTATAAACACCTGCGGTACTTCTGGATGGTCGCGCGCAGCGGCAGTATCGTCAAGGCGGCCGAACAGTTGCATCTGACGCCGCAATCGATTTCCGGGCAGCTGACCGAGTTCGCCGATACGCTGGGCGTGGAGCTGTTCCGCAAGGTGGGGCGACGGCTGGAGTTGACCGAAACCGGCAGCCGCGTGCTGCGGCATGCCGAGGACATCTTCAGCGCCGGCGACGCCTTGCTGGATGTGGTGCGCGACCAGGCCGCCACGCAGGTCAGTATTTTCCGGGTTGGCGTGTCGGATTCGGTGTCGAAGGCGGTGGCATGCCGGCTGGTGGCGCCGGCGCTGACGCTGGACGAGCCTACCCGGCTGGTGTGCCGCGAAGGACGGCTGGCTGCGCTACTGGCGGACATGGCCGTGCACCGCCTCGACCTCATCATCACCGACCGCGCCATGCCCAGCCATTTGAGCGTGCGCGCCTACAGCCATCTGCTGGGCGAGAGCGAACTGGGCGTATTCTGCACGGCCGCGCTGGCGGACACGCTGAGCGGGCCGTTTCCCGAGTGCCTGAACAACGCGCCGCTGCTGTTGCCTGGCGAGGATGTGGCCGTGCATTCCCGCTTGATGCAATGGCTGCACACGCATGTGCCGCGGCTGCGGGTGGTGGGGGATTTTGACGACAGCGCCATGATTAACGCCTTCGGTCAGACCGGCGCCGGCTTGTTCTTCGCGCCGGCGGCGATTGCGGAGAATATTTGCGCGCAGTACGGCGTTATTATGCTGAGCACGATTCCGGCGCTGCGCGAGCAGGTTTACGCCATCACCACGGAGCGGCGCATCAGCCACCCGGCCACGCAGGCGATACGCGAGGCGGCGCGGGCGGCGTTTTCGTCGTGAGGCGAATTTTGCGCCGGCCGGGATGTTGTAGAACACGGCGCGCGCCCCTCCGTCATTCCCGCGAAGGCGGGAATCCATAGGGCGGCTCAAAAGCCGACTCAGCATGGATTCCCGCCTTCGCGGGAATGACGGCGATGATATCGCGGCGATGACGGCGCTGATGTTCAGGTAGTCAAGCTCTTAAGTATCACGCAAGTTATTTGTGTTATCGTCGCCGCTGACATAACAGCAACTAATCACGCCCATGAAGATTCAAAATACCCTGCCGCTGTGGACTATCGCCGCCCCTGTTTTAGGCTGGCTGGCCTTGATTGCCAAGTCGATGCTGGGTGGCGAAGGCGCGCCAAGCGTTATTTTCCTGATTGTGCTGGCGGTGTGCCTGTTCGCCGGCGTGCTGGCGGCGGTGTTCCACGCCGAGCTGGTGGCGCACAAAATCGGCGAGCCCTTCGGTACGCTGGTGCTGGCCGTGGCCGTAACGTCGATCGAGGTGGCGCTGATTGTCTCGCTGATGGTGGCCGGCGGCGCCGAAACCACCGGCCTGGCGCGCGATACCGTGTACGCGGCCGTGATGCTGATTCTGAACGGCATGGTCGGCCTCTGCCTGCTGGTCGGCGGCCGCAAGCATGGCGAGCAAAGTTTCACCGCCACAGGCGTGTCGGCCGCGCTGGCGACGCTGGCGGCCATTTCGGTGCTGACCATGGTGCTGCCGAATTACACCACCACTACGCCGGGACCGTCCTACAACACCAGCCAGCTGATCTTCATCGCCGTGATTTCGCTGGTGCTGTACGGCACTTTCGTGCTGGTGCAGACGGTGCGTCACCGGGATTATTTCCTGCCGCAGCAACCGGTCGCCGACGAGGACGATCACGCGCCGGCGCCGCCTGCCCGCATGGCCTGGATCAGCGGCGCGCTGCTGCTGGCCTGCCTCGGTTGCGTGGTGCTGCTGGCCAAGGCGCTGTCGCCATCGCTGGAAAAAGCCGTGTTGAGCATGGGCGCGCCGAAGGCGCTGGTGGGTATCATTATCGCGGCTGTGGTGTTGCTGCCCGAGGGCATCGCCGCCTATCAGGCCGCGCGCGCCAACCGCCTGCAAACCAGCCTGAATCTGGCGCTGGGCTCGGCGCTGGCCAGTATCGGCCTGACTATCCCGTGCGTGGCCATCGTCGCGCTGCTGAACGGCTGGACGCTAACGCTCGGCATCGATATCAAATCCACCGTGCTGCTGATCCTGTCGCTGATCGTCGCCTCGCTGTCGCTGACCGGCGGCCGCACCACGATCATGCAGGGCACCATACTGTTGACCATTTGCGCGGTCTACCTGTTCGTCACCATCGTGCCGTAAGCGCGCGGCTCATGGCGCTTGCGTATTGATCGTGATAGGCGTGGGCGGGGGAGGCGGCGCCTTGGGCGTGGCGTTGTTCAGCACAAATGTGATGACCGTGATGGCCGCCACGCCAAGGCCAATGGCGGTGCCGACCATCCAGCGTATCATTTCGTTCACGCTGCGCTGGATTTCGGTTTTCAGTTCGCCGACCTTTTCCGCCAGGTCGGCCTTGGTGGCCATTTGATCCAGGCGCGACTCTATCCGCGCAAGACGGTCTCTGGTGTCTGCGGCAAACGCTTCCAGCTTTTCGAAGCGATCTTCCATCCGGCGATTATAGGCCCGGCACTGCGCGTTGGCTTGATGCCGCTCAATTGGTGGCGGTCCAGTTGAAGCGCACGCCGTCGCTGCCGTCGGGGATCGGGCCGGGGCTGTCGGCGATCAGGGCGCCGGTTTGCGGATGGATGCGCAGGTAGAAGTTGGTCAGCAACGACATCAGGATCAGCTCGCCGGTGGGCGTTTCCATCCATTGGAAAGTCTGCGCGATGCCAGGCCGGGCGAGCTGTAGCGAAGCGCTACCATCGAGGCCGACGCTGAGATAGTTGTCGCCCGCGCGCAGCGCCACGCGGCCCAGGCCCATGTTCTGCACGGTGAAGTTGAGCGGCTGCGCCGGCGCCCGGCCCACGGCTGCCTTCATCTGGATTTGCTTGTCGTAAGGGATGGCGCGCATCAGGCCGCGCGGATAGGGCTGGTGAATGTCGATGCTGTCGAAGTCCGCCATGCCGCCTTTCTGACTGCCGGTGTTATAGGCGAACAGCCCATAGCGCACGCCCTGGAAAGTGGTCAGCTGGAAGATCATGGTGAACTCCTCGCCGATGGCCTGGAAGTGCTGGCCATCGACGGAATAGCTGAAGCGCGCCTTCTCACTCAGGAAGTCGCATTCGGCGCGCAGCCATACGCGTGTGCCGTTGAGCGCAACGCGCGTGGTGCTGTTGCGCGCCTGGTCAAACAAGGCCAGTGACAGCTTGCTGTTCTTGCGCTCGACCCCCAGCGTGGCGTAGGGCAGGTTAAGCAGCGCCAGGCCGGCGACGTCGTTGTCCAGCAAGCCCGATGCGTCCAGCGCCACCGTCGGCGAAGACATCGGACCGATGGCGCGCTGCGTCAAGGTGTTACGCGCATCCCAGAACGAGCTGGCCGACAAGGCCTGCAAGCGCAGGAAGCCAGGCCGCTCGGTCAGCGACCATTTGTCGTCCACCGGCACATGATTCCACTGCCAGACCGGCTTCAGCGCCGGCTCGGAAAAATCGTCGCTGCGCACGAACGGCACGCGGATCTGCTGCGATTCCTTGGTGCGCGGCTTGACCCAGGTGCGCGGATTACGGCCGAGGTTACCCGGCAGGCCGAAATATGGCCAGCCATCCTGCCACGTCACCGGCGCAAGACTGAGCAGGCGGCCGACCGAGTTATAGTCCATCATCGAAAAGCCCCACCACTCGCCGGCCTCGGTCAGCACGATCCCTCCCTGGTGCATGGCAGTGGCGTCGCGCGAGGCCGGGTTGGGCGGCGTGACGTCGAACGGATACTGCCTGTTCTTCAGCCGGTAGCCGCCCACCAGGCCGAAACCCTCGTCCTTGCTGATGGCCTGATTCACCTCATAAGGCCCGAACACGTGATTGGCGCGCGCCGCCGGCATGCGGAAACCGCCAGCATAGTTCGCGCTGAGGATGTAATAGCGTCCGCCGATCTTGTAGAAATGCGCGCCTTCACCCATGCCGTCGGTTTTGGAGAACAGCACCTGTTCGGTGTTTGGCACGATGTCCAGCAGATCGTCGGTCAGCTGGGCGATGTGCAGGTCCTGATGACCCCAGACAGCATAAGCCTTGCCGTCATCGTCAAACAGCACCGACAGATCGTGCAGGCTGCGCTTCATCTCCCAATGCGTCCATGGGCCGCGCGGATTGATGGCGGAGTAAATCTGCGTGCCGCGCCCGTTCACATTGGTGAAGATGTAAAACACGCCATTGCGATAGCGCAGGCTCGGCGCCCAGATGCCCTGGCCGTAGATATTCTTGCCGTCCTCCAGCCGGTAAGCGGGGCCGAAGTCGAGACGATCGGCCGCATAGCTGAGAAACTCCCAGTTGACCAGATCCCTGGAGCGCAGCACCGGCAGGCCGGGCATGGCGTGCATGGTGGTGCCGGTGAGGTAGAACCATTCTCCGACGCGGATCAGGTCCGGGTCGGAGAACTCGTCGTAGAACAGCGGGTTGGTGAAAGTGCCGTTGTTGTTATCCGGCGTCCAGGTGCGATGCGAAAGCGGTGAGTCGGTGCGCGGTTCCCGTTGCGCGCTGGCCGGCAAGGCCAGCGCCGTGAACATCGTGGTGAACATGAGCGCTGCGAACGTGGCTTGCTTCATCGCTTCCCCTGATTGTTATTTACTGCGCAATTGTACCTCCGCGCCGCGCAAGCCCTCCGCATTTGCCCGTACCGTGATGGCGCCGCGTTGCCCCGGCTTGGCGCGGACGATGGCCAGCGCCAGGCCGTTGAAGGCGGCGCGCTCCGACGACTGGAACGACTCGAAGCTGGTCGGGTCGCCGTTGTCGGTCGCCACCAGTTCGCCGGCGCCTTCCACCGTGAAGCGGATGCGCTGATCGGCGCGCGGCGCGGTCACGCCGTTGGCGTCCGTGATGCGGACGGTGATGAAGGACAGGTCCTTGCCGTCGGCGGCAATGGTGGCGCGGTCCGGCTTCGCCTCCAGCACGGCGGCCGCCTGCGCGGTCTTCACCGCCGAACGCGCCCACTCCTTGCCGTCCTTGTAGGCCACCACGCTGATCTCACCCGGCTCATACACCACGTAGTCCCAGCGCAGGCGGTATTCGTAAGGCGCCTTCTTCTTGCGGCCCTGCGATTTGCCGTTGACGAACAGCTCTGCTTCGTCACCGGACGTGAACAGGTGCACCGGCGTCACTTCGCCCACGCGCTCGGGCCAGGTCCAATGCGGCAGCAGATGCGCCAGCGGCAGGTCTGGACGCCAGCGCGACTGGTACAGGTAGTAGCGGTCTTTCGGGAAGCCGGCCAGGTCGACGATGCCCGAGTACGAGCTGCGCGCGCCGTAGTACGGCGTCGGCTCGCCGATGTAATCGAAGCCGGTCCAGACGAATTCCCCCGCCACGTAAGGGTTCTGGTCCTGCGCGGCCCACGAGCGGTCGGCCGAGCTGCCGAAATCGGCGGCGAACAATTCGTAGGCGCTGACCTGCTGGCGCTTCGGATCGCCGCCAGCACCGGGACGCACCGGCGCGCTGTTCACGCCCGGCACCGGGAACTGGTACTCGCCACGGCTGCTCAGCGCCGACGCGCTTTCGGTCGACAGGATCATCTTGTCGGGGAATTTTTGATGGAATCCGGGGAACTGGCCGGGCAGGCTGCGGATGCCGGCGCCCTGGTAATTCAGGCTGATGACGTCCACCGTGCCTGGCAGGTGCATGTCCGGCTTGGCGTAGTTCATGGCGTTGGTGACCGGCCGTGTCGGGTCTTCCTGGCGCGCGATGTCGCGCAGCTTGTTGCCGATGGCGGCGCCGGCTTCGGCGGTGTACTGTTCGCCGACCTCGTTCCCCACGCTCCACATGATGATGGAAGGGTGGTTGCGGTCGCGGCGCAGCATCGCGCGCAGGTCCTGCTCGTGCCAGTCGGGGAAGATCAGGTGGAAGTCCAGCGGCGTCTTCTTGCGCTCCCACGAATCGAACACTTCGTCCATTACCAGAAGGCCCATGCGGTCGGTCAGTTCCAGCAGTTCCGGCGCCGGCGGGTTGTGGCTCATGCGCACCGCGTTGGCGCCCATCTCCTGCAATATCTGCAATTGGCGCCTCGGCTGCGCGCACATTGAAGGCCGCGCCCAGCGCACCGAGATCGTGGTGGTTGTTGACGCCATTGATCATGATCTTCTCGCCGTTGACGAACAGGCCCTGGTTGGCGTCGAAGCGCAGCGTGCGGATGCCGAACGGCGTCTCCTGCGTGTCCACCGCCTTGCCATTGCGGCTGATGGTGGTGACGGCGACGTAGCGGTTGGGGCGTTGTGTCGGCAGCGGCCCCCACAAGCGCGGCTGCGCCACGCGCGCGCTGGCATTGACGGTGGCCTTGCCGCCGGCGCCGATGCTCACCCGCTGCACCGGCAGCGTGGCGACCACCGCGCCGGTGCGCTTGCCGTTGTCGTCCAGCGCGTAAAGTTGGGTTGCCACTTCCACCGCCGCATTGTCCTTGCCGTCGTTATCGACGGTGATGGCGACAGCGACTTTCGCCGCTTCGCGCGAGACTTCCGGCGTGCGGACCACCGCGCCCCAGTGCGCCACGTGCACCGGATTGGCGAGCGTCAGCCACACGTTGCGGTACAGGCCCGCGCCCGGATACCAGCGCGCCGATTCTGCTGGATTGTCGAGCCGGATCGCCAGCTGGTTCACGTCGCCCGGCGTTACGTATGGCGTCAGGTCGAGGCGGAAGGAGTTATAGCCGTAAGGCCAGCCGCCCACCAGTCGGCCATTGAGCCACACGGTCGCGTGCGACATGGCGCCGTCAATGTCGAGGAAGACGGACTTGCCCTTGTCGCGCGCCGGGATGTCCAGCTTTTTGCGATACCACGCAGCGCCCCAGGTTTGCAGCCGGCCCATGCCGCCGTATGGACCGGTCTTGAGGAAGGGACCCTCGATGGCCCAGTCGTGCGGCAGCGTGACGGCGCGCCAATCGCGCTCGTCGAAGTCGGCGCGCAGCAGCGGCGCGTTCACTGCCGGATCGGCGGCCGGCCGCTGCGCGCGCCGTCCCGCATCGGCGACGAAGGCGTTACCACTGGGGAGCACCCATGGCTTGAGCAAGCCTTCGGCCGGGCGCTGCACCTTTTCCGCTTCGTCCGGGCGGGCGTCGGCCACCTTGCCGTCGGCGCTTTGCCGGACTTCCGGCCGCACGTCGTATTGCAGCTGGGCCGCATAGCCTTGCGGGTCGCCGCGCTGGAAGCGCCAGCCGTCGTTGATCGAGATGCGCTCGGCGGCGAGGGCGGTGAACGGCAGCAGGGCGGCCAGCGCGAGCACGAGCGGCCGGGCGAGCGGAAGGCGATGCGGGTTCATCAGTGTCTCCTGTATTTTGATTAGAAATGATTGCGCAATCATTTTCTAGTGTAGGGCAGTTGTGGCGCCGGTGTCAATTCGCTTAGAATGGTCACGTAATCAACATTTCGAGAGCATAAATGGCCGCAACTCCCGTCACCCTGATCGATGTCGCCAAGGCGGCGGGCGTTTCGCCGATTACCGTGTCGCGCGCCCTGAACGAACCGCAACTGGTGCGGCCGGCCACGCTGGCCAAGGTGCAGGAGGCGGTCAAGCGCACCGGCTACGTGAAGAACATGCTGGCCGGCGGCCTGGCGTCGAGCCGCAGCAAGCTGGTGGCGCTGGTGTTGCCGACCATCTCGACCCAGACCTTCGCCGACATGGTGCAGGGCGCTACCGACAGGCTGACGGCGGCCGGCTACCAGCTCTTGCTTGGCATCGTCGGCTATGAAACCTGGCGCGAAGAGATCCTGGTCGAAACCATCCTGAGCCGCCGCCCGGACGGCGTGATCCTGACCGGCGCGCTGCACACCGACAGCACGCGCCAACGGCTGCTGCAAATCGGCACCCCCGTGGTGGAGGCTTGGGATTTGACGCCGCATCCAATCGACATGGCCATCGGCTTCTCGCATGAGGAAGTCGGCCACGCCTGCGCCCAGCACTTGCTGAAGCAGGGCTACCGCCGCTTTGGCATGCTGACCGCGAACGACCCGCGCGCCGGCCAGCGCACGCAAGGATTCCAGGTGGCGCTGGCCAAGCAGGGCGTTAACGTGATCGCCTCGCATGTGGTGCAGGCGCCGGGGGCGTTACCGTTGGGCCGCAAGGGGGCGGTGCAGCTGCTGGACGAGCATCCGGAGCTGGATGCGATTTTCTGTAGTTCGGACACGCTGGCGCATGGCGCCTTGATCGAGGCGCAGAGCCGCGGCCTGCGTGTGCCGCAGGACCTGGCCATCATGGGCTTTGGCGACCTGAATTTCGCCGAGTACACCAATCCGCCGTTATCGACCGTCAAGGTGGATGGCGCCAAGATCGGCGCGCTGTCCGCGCAGGCCTTGCTGGACCGGCTGTCCGGCGGCGCAGCCGGCGCCGCGGCGCCGGTCCCGCGTGTGCTGAACACCGGCTTTGAACTGATACAGCGCGGCAGCACTTAAAGCTGCGCGACCCGGCTGCGCAGGTCAGCCGCCTTTTCGCGCAGCGCGGCAAGCGCGCCGTCATCCATGCGCCGTAGCTGCTGGTAGACCATGCCAAGGCGCTGGTTGCCTTGCAGTTTGTCCCGGTTCCTGTCGAAGAAATCCCAGTACAAGGCGTTGTACGGGCAGGCGCGCTCGCCGAGCCGCGCCTTTTTATCGTAATGGCAACCCTTGCAGTAATCGCTCATGCGCGAAATATACGCGGCGCTGGACACATAGGGCTTGGTGGCCAGCAGGCCGCCGTCGGCGAACTGGCTCATGCCCAGCGTGTTGGGCAGCTCCACCCACTCGAAGGCGTCGATGTAAATGCCCAGATACCAGCGGTGCAGTTCTTCCGGCGACAGCCCTGCCAGCAGTGCGAAATTCCCGATCACCATCAGGCGGTTGATGTGGTGGCTGTGCGCGTGTTCCAGCGACTGGCCGATGGCCGCCGCCACGCAGCGCATGCGCGTTTTGCCATCCCAGAACCACCACGGCAGCGGCGTGTGATGGTCGAAGGCGTTGAGCTTGTCGTAGCCGGGCATGCGGTGCCAGTAGACGCCCCGCACGTATTCGCGCCAGCCGAGGATTTGCCGGATATAGCCTTCGGCCGACTCCACCGGCACGGCGCCGTCGCGCCATGCCGCCTCCACGCGTTCGACCACGGTGCGTGGCGACAGCAGCTTGACGTTCATTGCGAACGACAGCAGCGAGTGGAACAGCCGCCAGGCCCTGACGCTCATCGCGTCCTGGAAGCGGCCGAAATGGGGCAGCGCCAGCTCAACGAAGCGTTCCAGCTGCTGAACCGCCTCCTCGTGGTTCAGCGGCCAGGCGAAGTTGCCCGCATTCGGCTCGCCGAAGCTCTTGGCGCCGGCGGCCTGGATGGTCCGCCACAGCGCGCTGTGGTCGTGGTGGAAGCGGATGTCGGCCGGTTCCCACGGGATGCCATCCCATGCCTCGCGGTTGTCGTGGTCGAAGTTCCACTGGCCGCCGGCCGGCTTGCCGGTTGCCGACATCAGCACGCCATGCTTGCCGCGCATGCGGCGATAGAAATGCTCCATCAGCCAGTGGTCGCGGCCATCGAAGATGCGTGCCGCTTCGTCGCGGGTGGTATAGAAATGCTCGCTGTCGTCCATGCGGGCCGGGATGGACAGTCCGGCCGCGTAGTCGGCAAGCTGCCGGTCCAGCCGCCATTCGTCCGGCGCCTGCCAGGCGAATTCGCTGGCCTGGTAGTGCGCGATCAGGTAGTCCAGGTTGGCGGGCAGCGACTGGCGGTTGTCGGCGTCGTCGATGGCCAGGTAGTGAACGCGGTGTCCGGCGTCACGCAGGCGCCGGGCGAAGTCGCGCATGGCGGCGAAGATGGCGATGATCTTTTGTGCGTGGTGCAGGACGTAATCGGTTTCCTGCCGCACCTCCATCAGGACGAAAACCTCGTCTTCATCCGGGGTGGAGAACCAGCTGTGTGCATGATTGAGCTGGTCTCCGAGTATCAGTTTGAGTCTCATGTATTCCCATGTTATCTGGCTGGCATGGGCAATCCCTCCGCGTAGGCCAGTCGTTCCAGTGCGTCTTCCATCATCATGCGGGCGTGGCCGGCGCTGCGGCCCAGGTCCTCGTGCATGGCGGCGTCGGTCGCGTTGCGGTTTGCGCATTGGGCGCTGTAGCGCTCAAAGCTGGCAAGCATCATCAGGATGTCGGCCAGGTGGCGCGGGCATTCGCAGTTGATGCTGGTCGAGGCGCCGGCCAGCGCGGCCAGTTCCTCGTCGTTCAGGCGTCGCGGCGTCGCCGGCTTGCTGGGGCCGGGCGGCGGCAGCGCGGCGCCGGTCAGCGCCGTGTTGCACAGCACCGCCACTTCCGACGCGTCCGACGGCGCGCGCGCCACCAGGCAGCCATGTTCGCGCAGGCGGCGCACGGTGGCGCTGTCGCAGAAGCGATAGAGCACCACGGCCGCTTTCGCCGTCACCGCCTGCCGCAGTGCGCGGATGCGCGGCATGGCGTCGGCGGTCATTTCCGGCGCCTCGATCAGCAGCACGTCGGCGCTGGCGCCGGCGATTGCTTCAGCGGCGCCTTCCAGTTGCGCACAGGTGGCGGTGATTTCCAGCGCCGGCGCGGTCGCGGTGCCGGTGCGGTTTGCCTCCAGCCGCTGGGCGAGGGCGGCGCCCACCACCGCCAGCTTGAGCGGCCGCATGCCGCTGGCCAGTTGAATTCCGGCCAGCGCGGCCAGTTCCTCCACCTCCATGCGGGCGACGGTGCCGATAGCATGGCCCTGGTCGACCACCCGCTTGAGCAGCCCTAGCCGGTGCACCTGCGCCGCCGAGTACAGTCGCTGCCCCTGCGGCGAACGTTCGGCATCGGAAACGCCGTAGCGGCGCTCCCATACGCGCAACGTTTCCACCGGCAGTCCCGCGAGACGGGCGGCTACGCCGCTGCGATAACCTTTTAACGAATTCATTTTAGCGATCCTCCATTTCAAAATGCTAGCATGAACCGGGAATGAACCGCCGTTGTCGCGCCATAAGCCGGTTCGCACCGATATACTCGGCGCATGACAAAAACGCATCTTCAGGTGGCGGTGATTGGCGCCAGCGCCGCCGGCTTATCTTGTGCGCAGCACCTGCGTGAGCAGGGCTGCGGCGTGGCGATGTTCGACCCCGCGCAGGGCGCGACGATTTCGGATTTCTGGTATGACCACGGATGGCGCCTGGTGTCGCGTGAAAAAGGAGCGCACGCGGAACGGTACGACGCGCTGGTGCTTGCCTTGCCGGCGCGTGAATCGGCCGCGCTGCTGGAGCCGCTGCTGCCGATGACGGCGATGCGCGCTTTCACGATGGCGCCGTCGGCCGATCACTGCATATGGATACCGGCCGTGCAGGTTGGCCTGTGCGGCGACTGGCTGTGTGGTGATGGCGAAAAGGATGCGTCGCTCAGCGGCCGCGCGCTGGCGGCGCGGCTGCTGGGCGAGCGGGTGGCAGCTTAGAACTCGGTGGTGGCGGTCAGCGCGAAAGTGCGCGGCGCGCCCAGCACCAGGTAGCCGGCGCCTTGCGAACCACCGGCCGAGGCCCAGTAGTTCTTGTTGGCGACGTTGTCGACGCGCGCACGCAGCACCACGTTGTGGTCCGCCACCTTGAACGCGTAGCGCGCGCTCAGGTCAAAGCGGTTCCACGACGGGATGTCGAGCGTGTTGGCCGCATTGATCGGTTGCGACGAGGTATGCAGGGCACGCGCCGAAACGCTGAAGTCGCGCACACCCGGCACATCCCAATCCACGCCCAGGTTCAGCTGCGTGTCAGGCACGCCGACTACGTCCTTGCCGTCATTGGCGCCGCCGGCGGTGCGCTGCTGTTTGGCGTCGAGGAAGGTGGCGCCGCCCAGCACGCGCAGTCCGCGCACCAGTTCACCGTAGGCAGTCAGTTCCAGGCCGCGGTTGCGCTGTTCGCCGTCGATGCCGAACACCGTGGTGGCCGGGTTGATGACACCCATCGGCTGCGTGGTGGTGAACAGCGCCGCGGTGGCGCCGTAGCGACCGCTGTCATATTTCGCGCCCACTTCCTTCTGCACCGATTTGTACGGCGCGAAAATCTCGCCGCGGTTCGCCGCCGTGGCGCCGGCGATCGGACCTTGCTGCAGGCTCTCCACGCGGTTGGCATAGACCGACACCGAAGGCGTCACCTTGTAAACGATGGCGGCGATCGGCGTGTTGGCGCTTTTCTCGTAGGGCGTTGCCACGTGGGTGTTGTAGGTATAGCCGGTCTGCTTGATGTTCTGGTGGCGCACGCCCACCGTCACCAGCAGCGTGTCGTTGAGGAAGCCCATGCTGTCGACCAGCGCCTGGCTGACCAGCGTTGCCTTGTTGGTGGTTTGCGGCGCCGTCATGTCGTTGAAGACGCCGGTCAGCGCCGGCAGGGGCAGCGCTTGCGTGTTGTAGATCGACGTGTTCACATAGGCCGAGGTGGCGTAGGCGTTGCGCGAATCGAGATCGAGGCCGGTGGCGGTGGCGGCGAACTTGTGGCTCACCGCGCCGCTGCGCACTTCGCCGCGCACGCCGATCTCGCCGGTGGCCACGTGGTCTTCACGGGCATTGTCGAAGCGGCGCACCTGGCCGCCGCCATTGGCCGCGTTCAGGTTGATGGTGCTGGCCAGGCGGTTCAGTTCATGGCTGCGACGGCCGCCAAGTGCGGCCCACGCCACCAGGTCTTTGCCGAGGTCCCACTCGCCGCGCAGCGTGCCGAACACGTCGCGTTCGCGGGAGTAATCCCATGGCTGGCCGTAGTTGGTCGAGGCGTCCGGCGCCGCCGGCACGGCCAGGCCGGCGCCGACGTTGATCGCCGGGCGCGAGCTATTCAGCTTGCTGCTTTGCCAGCCCGCGTCGGCAGACAGGCGGAATCCGCGGCCGCGATAGTCGGCGCCAATGGCGGCCAGCTGGATCTCGCGGTCTTCGTTGTCGATGCCGGTGCCGCCCCTGCGCTGCGCCACGTTGACCCGCACGCCATAGCGGTTGTCATCGCCGAAGCGGCGGCCGATGTCGGCGGCCAGATAGGTTTGCTTGCCGGTCTGCAGGCCGGCCGACACTTCGGTCAGGTCGGCGTTCGGCGCACGCTTCGGCAGCAGATTGATTGCGCCACCAATGCCGCCGCCGCCCGGCGTCGCGCCGTTCAGGAAGGTATTGGCGCCGCGGAACACTTCCACGCGCTCCAGCAGTTCGGCGGCGATGTACTGGCGCGGCAGCACGCCGTTCAGGCCGTTATAGGCAAGATCGTCCGAGTTGACCGGGAAGCCGCGTATCACATACAGCTCCTGGTAGTTACCGAAGCCGCGCGCCACCCGCACGCCCGGATCGGCCTGCAGCACGTCGGCCACGCTGCGCGCTTGCAAGTCCTGGATGAATTGCTGCGTGTAATTGGTGCTGTTGAACGGCGTGTCCATCACGTCCATGGTGCCGAGCAGGCCGACGCGGCCGCCCTTGGCGACCTGGCCGCCGGCGAAGGTTTTCGACAGGCCGGCTGCCGATGCATCGGCAGAGGCGCTGATAACCACCGATTGCACCGGCGCCTCATCGGCGGCCTGGCTCTGGGCATAGGCGGGCAGGGCGTACAGCGAGGACAATACACACAGGGTGAGGGGTTTTAAGGCTGGAATGTGAGGCATGAGAGACATGAAAGGCTTAAGCTGAGAATGATTTGTATTATCGTTCTCATTGTATCACCGGCGGGCAACCTTGACATGTTCATCATCAGACAACTAGAATGAGAATAATTATCAATTACAATCTGGGCTGACCTTCCCCCGCCGGCAATCTGGTCGCTCTGGCCGCAATGATGTCCGCTATGATGCAAATCCTCCTGAACTACCGCCTCGGCGTCGCCTCGCGCGCGCTGGCGGCAATCGGCGGCGGCTATGCCGTCTCCTCTCTGGCTGTTACCGCATGCGCGCTTTTGCTGCCCGGCCGCGATGTCGACCGCGTGGTCGCGGCAACCCTGATCGGCCTGGTGGTTTATCCCTGCGCCGTCATGTGGTGTTTCGCCGCCGGCACCGCCTTGCGTGCCTGGCTCGTCCTGATCGCCAGCGGCCTGCTGCTGAGCGCTATCATTTTCCTCGGAGGCCGCGCATGAAAGAGGGTTTCCGTCAATCGATGGCGTGGCTGCACACCTGGTCCGGCCTGCTGGTCGGCTGGGTGCTGTTTATGGTGTTCGCCTGCGGCACCGCCAGCTACTTCCGCGACGAGATCACCATGTGGATGAAGCCCGAGCTGCATCAGGCCTCGCACGCCGTGGTCGAGCAGGGCGTGGCCGTCGCCCAGATCCAGGACCTGCTGCAGCAGCGCGCGGCGAAAAGCCCGCGCTGGTTCATCACCTTGCCGACCGAGCGCGAACCGACCGTGCGCGCCAGCTGGGCGCCGCCGCCATCCAAGCAGGAAGGCAAGCCGCGCGGCCGCCGCCGCTTTGAAACGGCCAGCATCGACCCTGTCACCGGCCAGGAACTGAGCGCGGCGCGCGCCACCCGTGGCGGCGATTTCTTCTACCGCATGCACTTCGACATGCACTACATGCCGGTGCTGTGGGCGCGCTGGATCGTCGGCGCCTGCGCCATGTTCATGCTGGTGGCGATCCTGTCCGGCATCGTCACGCACAAGCGCATTTTCAAGGATTTCTTCACCTTCCGTCCGAACAAGGGCCAGCGTTCGTGGCTGGACGCGCACAACGCCACCGCCGTCCTGGCGCTGCCTTACCATTTGATGATTACCTACACCGGCCTGGTGACGCTGATGTTCATGTATCTGCCGCAGGGCCTCAACGCGGTTTATCAGGAACGCGACGCCTTCTACGCGGACCTGAACGGCGGGCCGAAGGCGGAAGTTAAAGCCTCCGGCGTGGCGGCGCCGTTGACGCCACTGGCGCCGCTGATAGCGCAAGCGAGCCGGCACTGGGACGGCGCGCCGGTCGGCCGGATCACCGTCAGCCTGGCCGGCGACAGCGCCGCCACGGTGACCGTCTCGCAGCGCCAGGAAGGCGGCGGCTTGAATAGCACCGTGCCGACGCTGACCTTCGACGGCGTGACCGGCGGCCTGCTAACCGCTTCCGGCAAGCCCGGCGCGGCGGTCGAAACGCGCGGCGTGATGGTCGGGCTGCACATCGGCCGCTTTGCCAATCCGCTGCTGCGCGGCTTGTTCTTCCTTTCCGGCCTGGCCGGCTGCGCGATGGTCGCCACCGGCGTGCTGCTGTGGGCCGTCAAGGAGCGCCCGAAACACCTGAAGGCCAACGCCAACGGCCGCATCGGCTTCGGCCTGCGCCTGGTCGACGGCTTGAACCTCGGCGGCATCGCCGGCCTGCTGATCGCCATGAGCGTGTTCTTCTGGGCCAACCGTTTGCTGCCGGTGGAAATGGCGGCGCGGCAGGACATGGAAATCCAGTGGTTCTTCACGGCGTGGGGCATAGCTGCCGTTGCGGCGCTGGTCTTCCCGGCGCGCTGGATGTGGCGCGTGCAGCTGACGGTCGCCGGCCTGCTGTTTGCACTGGTGCCGGTACTGAATCCGCTGACCGGCGGCGCCGGCCTGTTCGCCAGCGTGGCGCAGGGACTGTGGCCGGTGGCCGGCTTCGACCTGGTATCGCTGGCGCTCGGCCTCACCTTGCTGTGGGCCGGCAAGCGGCTGGGGACAGCCAAGGCTCCGGCCAAGGCGCGGGTCAAGATCAATACTGAAAAAGAGGTGGCGGCATGACGGCCCTGATGAATACCATGGCGGTTCTCGCCGCGCTGACCAGCGCCCTGGGCGGCTTTGCCGCATTGAGCCTGGCGATCGACCGCCATTGGGAGGGGCTGCATGGACGCGGCAACGTGCCAAGCGACAGCACCCGCCGCAAGCTGCGCTGGTCGGGCAGCGGCGGTCTGCTGGTGTCGCTGCTGGTCTGCCTGTTCGTCTGGGGCGCTACGCAGGGATGGGTGGCCTGGGCCGGCATGCTGACGGCCGCCGCGATCGGCCTGGTGCTGGTGCTCAGCTACGCCGGCCGCGCCGTCGTGTGCGTGGGTTGGGCCGCCGCCGGCGTCAGCGCGGCCGCGCTGGCACTGGTGCTGCTGGGCCGCGCTGTTATTTAGCCAGCGGGGCGTCCAGCCCGCGCACGCCGACCAGGCCTAGAATAGCCAGCAGCACGTTCTGCGGGCCGGTATGGGCGTTCTTCGGCGCCCACCACTCCAGCTTCTCGGAGTGATAGCCACCGGACGCGCCGCCGCCGGACATGGTAATCGCCGGAACGCCGAGGCTCATCGGCAGGTTGGCGTCGGTCGAATGGGCGCTGTCCAGCAAGGCCGGGCGCCCTTGTATCGTGGCCGCCGCCAGCGCGGTCCTCACGATGATTGAATCGGTCGCCATTTTGCCGGCCGGGCGGTCGCCGATCAGCACCACGTCGGCGCTGATTGCCTGGCTGTTCCAGCGCTGGTTGGTTTCGTTCACGCCGAGCTGGATGGCGTCCTTGATCTGCTGCTCGACCCTGGCCAGCAGCGGCCCGTCCGCCGAGCGGATATCGATCAACAGCGAGGCCTCGGCCGAAATGCTGTTGACCGATTGTCCACCCTGGACCACGCCCACATTGAACGTCACCTTCGGCTGCGCCGGCACGCGGATATCGTCGATATGCGCGATGGCGCGGCCCGCCGCGTGGATGGCCGACGGCAGGCCGAAACCTTCGTAGCTATGGCCGCCGGGGCCGCGCATCGTCACTTTGAAACGGCGGCTGCCCGCGCCCATATAGGTCACTGGATCGCCATCGACGCCCAGTCCCGGTTCCAGCCCGATGAAAGCCTTGATGTCCTTGCGTTGCTTGAACAGGTGCTTGACGCCTTTCAGGTCGCCCCGTCCTTCCTCGCCGACATTGGCGACAAACAGCACATCGCCCTCGGTCTGGATGCGCGCGTCGCGCAGCGCGTGGGCGATGGCCAGCATCGCCGCCAGCGAGCGGCCGTTGTCGGCGATGCCCGGCGCGTACAGGCGGCCGTCTTTTTCGCGCACGGTGAGGTTGGTGCCGGCCGGGTACACGGTGTCGAGGTGCGCCGCCAGCACCACCAGCGGGCCTTTGCCGCTGCCCTTGTAGGAGCCCAGCACATTGCCCGCTTCATCGATGTGCACATCGGCCAGCCCGGCGGCTTTCAGGCGCCGCTCGTAATCGCGGGCGCGTGCGGCTTCGGCGAAGGTCGGCGCCGGAATGGCGTTGATCGCCAGCATATCCCTCTGCGTCGCCGGCTCGTTGGTTTCAATATATGCCAGCGCCTGTTGCACGGCCGGCTGGGCGGCGATGCGCGCCAGCGTTTTTCCTGCGCCTGCGCCGGCAGGGCGGCGGCGATGGCGAGACTGAGTAGCAGCTGTTTCATGTAGTTCCATTATGGGAGCCGGGCGATCAGCGCCAGTAGCGCGTCGACATCGACTGGTTTGACAAAATAGTGATTGAAGCCGGCCGCATTGGCCTGGTCGCGGTCTTCGCGCCGGCCGTAGCCGGTGACCGCCACCAGCGTGGCCTGCGCGGTCTGCGGCGCGGCGCGCAGACGGCGCGCGAGTTCGTAGCCGCTGATATCGGGCAGGCCGATATCGAGCAGGCACAGTTGCGGTGAACTGGCCTGCGCCAGTTCCAGCGCCCGCAGCGCCGTATGGGCCACCGTCACGTGGTGGCCGCCGGCTTCCAGCAGCAATTGCAGCGTCTGCGCGGCGTCGATATTGTCGTCGACCACCAGCACGCGCAGCTTGCGCGTTGGCGCCGCGACCGGGCCGGGCGCGCTGGCCGCCGGCTGCTGGTGCGTGCCGGGCAGGATGATGGTGAAGGTGCTGCCTTTATGTTCGCCCTCGCTGTCCACCGACACCGCGCCGCCGTGCAGCTCCACTAGTGATTTCACCAGCGCCAGGCCGAGTCCCAGTCCGCCCTGCGAGCGGTCGGAGTTGCGGTCCGCCTGCGCGAACAGCTCGAACACGCGGCTGCGCAATTCCGGCGACATGCCGATGCCGTTATCGCTGACCATCAGCTTGACGTTGCTGCCCTCGGCGCGCGCGGTCAGCTTGATGGCGCCGCCGGCCGGCGTGTACTTGGCGGCGTTATTCAGCACGTTCACCAGCACCTGCACCAGCCGCTTATGGTCGCCCGTGACGGTCAGCGGCGCCGGCGGCAGCGCCACTTCAAAGCGGTGCTGGCGCGACTTGAGCAGCGGGTCGGCCTGTTCCACGGCGTCGGCGACGATGCGCGATACCTCCAGCGGCACCCGCGTCAGCGTCACCAGCCCGCGCGTCACCCGCGACACGTCCAGCAGGTCGTCCACCAGCCGCGTCATGTGGTGCACCTGCCGCACAATGATGCCGGCGGTGCGCTGCACGGCCGCCTCGCTGGCGTGGCCGCTTTGCAGCAGCTGGGCGCCGGCGCTGATCGGCGCCAGCGGGTTGCGCAGCTCGTGCGCCAGCATGGCCAGGAATTCATCCTTGCGGCGATCCGCCTCGCGCAGCTGCTTTTCGGCTTTCAGATGCTGTCGTTCCTTCTCCTGCAAGGACTGCGCCATGGCGTCCAGCGCGCGCGCCAGTTCGCTGATTTCTTCATTGCCGTAGCGGATGCCGCTGCGCGCCTCCAGCGTGCCGGAGGCGATGCTGTTGGCGGTGGTGGCCAGCCGCTTCACGCGGCGCAGCACCAGCACGTCGCCGACGAACCATGCGGCTAGCAGCGCCAGGCCGATGGTCGCGGCCAGCGCCAGCAGGTCCAGCATCTGGTCGTGGCGCGCGTTGGCGGTGATTTCATCGGCCGGGATGCCGATGGTGAGCGTGTAGTCGGACAGTCCGTTGCTGCCCACGCGCGCGAAACGGTGCAGCCGCTGCACGCCGTCCGGGCCGGCCAGCAGCACCGGTTTGCCGGGCTCCGCCGCCATCGCCAGCCGCATCTCGGGCGACACCGGCTTGCCGAACCACTGCTCCGGGTTGGGCTTGCGCGAGATGATGCGGCCTTCGGAGTCCGCGGTGAGCAGCAGCGAACCCGGTGGCAGCTTGATGTCGGCGACGAACTGGTCGAGCTGCGTCAGGTCCAGCGCGGCGAACACCACGGCGCGCACCTGGTCGTCGTCGTCCAGCACCGGATAGGTGAGGTTGACGGTGTGCTTTTGAATCACCCGGCCGAAGATATAGCCGCCGGCGACGAAGCGCTTCAGGTGCACGGCGCGGCGGAAATGGGTGCGGTCGGCCAGGTTGACCGGCTTCGGCGACGGCACCGCGCTACAGGTGACGTCGCCGTTCAGCTGGATCAGGCCGAAATTCACGTAGTCCGGATTCTGCCGCTGGATGTTGGCCAGCAGCCGGCTGCACTCAGCCTGGTCGCCCATCAGGTCGGGAATGCTGGCCAGGTCGCGCAGGATCTGGCGCGCGCCGGCGATCGATTGCGCCTCGTTGGCGGCGGCCAGATTGGTCAGGCGCTGCAGGTTGTCTTCGGCCACCTCCACCGCGTGCGCGCGCTCGCGGGCGCCGTTCACCATCGTCATGACTGCGATCGGCGCGATCGCCAGCATCACCAGCAATATCAGGCGGCTGCGCAGGCTATTCAGCTGAAGCAGGAAGGCCACGGCGCGCTCAGTTGGCGTGGTACAGCGCGTTGCCGAAGGCGACGATGGCGCGGACGCCACGGCGCAAGGTGGCCACATCGTCCGAGATGTAGCCGATGCGGATGTAGCCCGGCGCGCCGAGCGCGTCGCCCGGCATGACGGCCACCGCGCATTCGCTCAGCAGCCTTTCGCTGAAGGCCACGGTGTCCATGGTCAGGCGCGAGATGTCGGCCCACAGGTAGGGGCCGGAAGCAGGGCAGCGCATGGTCAGCCACGGCAGGCCGTGGGCGATGTCGAGCACCAGGTCGCGCCGCTGGCGGTAGTCGGCCAGCATCGCCGCCGGCTCGCCGGACTCGAACGCTGCCGCCATCGCCAGCTGCATCAGCATCGGCGCGGCGGCCGTGATCGGGCCTTGCAGCGTCTCCATGGCGCTGACGATGTGCGCCGGCGCCACCGCAAAGCCGGCGCGCCAGCCCATCATCGCGTAGCTCTGCGAGGCGGAGAACAAGGTGACGATGCCGGCTTCGCGCCAGTCCGGCCGCGCCGCCGGGCTGTGATGCGCGCCGTCGAAGATCAGCTTCTCATAGCTTTCGTCGACGATGGCGTGGGCGCCGCGACGTTTCAGCCAGGCGGCGATGCGCTCCAGCTCCTCCCCGCCGAGCACCGCGCCGGTCGGGTTGTGCGGGTTGTTGATGATGAGGATGCGCGCCGGCGGTAGCGCGTCCAGCACCGCGTCGGTGATCTCGTCCGGCAGGTCCACCAGCACCGGCCGCAGTTCCAGCAACTGGCAGGTGGCCACGTAGGCCGGCCAGTGCGGCTTGAAGATGATGACGGCGTCGCCGGGATCGGCCATCACATACAGCGCCTCATACAAGGCCTGCTTGCAGCCGTTGGTGATCAGGATCTCGTCGGCCGTGGCGGGGATGCGGTTCTCGTTGACGACCTTGGCGGCCAGGCGCGCGCGGATGTGCGCATCGCCGCCGACCGCGGTGTAGGGCAGGGCGGGCTGCTGCAAGCCTTGCCGCACGGCGGCCAGCACGCCCTCCGGCGCCGGGAAGTGCGAGATGGCGATGGAGAAGTCGATCACGTCCTCGCCGCGTGCTTTCATGGCGTCCACCCTGCCGTGCATGGCGGTGGTGGCCAAAGGTCTGGAACGGGCAATGCGGCGCGAAATGTCCATATTTGATTCACTCTGGGAAATATTTATTCTACTTTAATCGGCTGCCGGCGCAAACGCGAATTGGCAATCGTGCGCAAAGCTCTGGTATGCTAGCGCCCTTATTTAATTCGGCTTCAACGAGGAATTCATGCAGTTAATAGCAAAATCGGCCCGTCGCGCCCTGGCGCTGGCCGCCATCGGCACGGCCGCCGCCGGCGCCGCGCAGGCGCAGGACATCATCAAGATCGGCCACGTGGCCGCCACTTCCAGCGCCATCGCCCACCTGGGCAAGGACAATGAAAACGGCGCGCGCATGGCGGTTGATGAGCTGAACGCCAAGGGCGTGGTCATCGGCGGCAAAAAGTACAAGATCGTGCTGCAAGCCGAAGACGATGCGGGCGATCCGAAACAGGCCACCACCGCCGCGCAGAAGCTGGCGGACGCCAAGGTGCTGGGCGTGATCGGCCACCAGACCTCGGGCACCACGATCCCGGCGTCGCGCATCTATTATGACGCCGGCATTCCGCAGATTACGCCGTCGGCCACCTCGCCGCAGTACACGCGCCAGCGCTACAACACCACCTTCCGCAACATCGCCAACGACGAGCAGCTCGGCCCTGCGCTGGCGCGCTATGCGATGCAGACGCTGAAGGCCAGGCGCATCGCCGTGGTGGACGACCGCACAGCCTACGGCAAGGGCCTGGCCGACGAATTCGCCAAGACCGTCAAGCGCACCGGCGCGGCCAGCGGCAGCGCCATCGTCGCCACGCAGTACACCAACGACAAGGCCACGGACCTGATGGCGATCCTGACCGCCATCAAGGCGACCAAGCCGGATATGGTTTTCTTCGGCGGCATGGACGCGGTGGCCGCGCCGATGCTGCGCCAGATGAAGCAACTGGGCTTCCCGGTCAAGTTCATGGGCGGCGACGGCATGTGCTCGGACTCGGTGCCGCGCCTGGCCGGCGACGGCATGGTCGACGGCCAGGTAATCTGCGCCGAAGCCGGCGGTATCGAGCCGGCGCAGGAAAAAGGCATGGCCGATTTTCGCGCGGCTTACAAGAAGCGCTTCGGCGTCGAGGTGCAGACCTACGCCGCGTATTCGTATGACGCGCTGATGACGCTGGTGGACGCGATGCAGCAGGCGGGTTCGCCGGAGCCGGCCAAGTACCTGCCGTTCCTGGCCAGGATCAAGCACAAGGGCGTGACCGGCACCACCTCGTTCGACGCGCGCGGCGATGTGCAGGACGGCGCGATCACGATCCATACCTTCAACGGCGGCAAGCGCCAGAAGCTGGCTGTTATCAAGTAGGGATCAACTAAACTATCCCAAAGGCAGGCTGCCGCGGATTGGCAGCCTGCTACGGTTTGTGTCATACTGGGAATGATTCTTATTCCTTGCTGATCTAACTGTGTCCACGTTTGTGCCTTCTCACCATGACGCCGGCTCGCTGTACAGCAGCCATCATGGCTGGCTGCACAACTGGCTGTGGCGCAAAATCGGCTGCCGCGACGGCGCCGCCGATATCGCCCACGATACCTTCGTTCGCGTGCTGGATGCCGGTGCGCTCGGCGTCCTGCGCGAACCGCGCGCCTATCTCAGCACCATCGCCAGCGGCCTGCTGGTCAACCACTGGCGCCGCCTGACGCTGGAACGCGCCTATCTGGAAGCGCTGGCGCAGCAGGATCAAGCGGTGGCGGCCTCGCCGGAAGAGCGTGCGCTGGTGATCGAGGCGCTGATGCAGGTCGACGCCATGCTAAACCAGCTTTCGCCGAAAGCGCGCGAAGCCTTCCTTCTGTCGCAGCTCGACGGCCTGACTTACGCTGCCATTGCCACACGCTTGCAGGTATCCGAGCGCATGGTAAAGAAGTACATGGCGCAGGCGATGCTGCAATGCCTGCTGATCGCCAATGGCTGAAACGGCGGCGCTGGAGTACAGCGTGCTGGAACAGGCGGCCGAGTGGTTCGCCGTTCTCGGCGCGCCAAATGTGACGGCCGGCCAGCGACAGGCGTGGCAGCAGTGGCTGGAAGCCTCGCCCGCGCACCGCGAAGCCTGGCGCCGGGTCGAAGCAATCAACGCCCAATTCAACGCCTTGCCCGGCATGACCGCGCGCGCTGCGCTTTCGGCCGCGCCACGCCGGCGTCGCGCCCTCAAGGCCTTGCTGCTGTTATGCGCCGCCGGCGGTGGCGCCGGCTTTGCGCTGCGCCGCGAGCAGGCGGGCGAGTACCTGGCAGCCCTCAGTGCGCATTACCGCACCGGTGTGGGCGAGATCGCGCCGCTGCCGCTACCCGATCGCACGCAGGCCTGGCTGAACACCGATAGCGCAGCCGACGTGGCGTATGCCGGCGCCGCCCGCCTGGTGCTGCTGCGGCGCGGAGAAATCCTGCTGCACAGCGGCCAGGACGACCATCTGCCGGCGCGGCCGCTGCTGGTGCAGGCGCGCGGCGTGCGCTTGCGGGCGCTCGGCACCCGGTTCGCGGTGCGGCTGACGGCGCAGGGCACGCGGCTGGCCGTGTATGAAGGCGCGGTGGCCGTGGGCGAACACGCGGTGGTGCCGGCCGGCTCGCAGGTGGACATCATCGATGGCCGCGCCGGCGCGCTGGCGCCAGCGCACGAGGAAAGCAGCGCCTGGTCGCGCCGCCTGCTGATCGCCACGCAGATGCGGCTGGCGGATTTCATCGCGGAGCTGGCGCGCTATCGGTACGGTTACATCAGTTGCGATCCGGCGCTGGCCGACCTGCGGCTGGTAGGCAGCTATCCGCTGGCCGACACCGACCAGGCGCTGGACATGCTGGCGGCATCGCTGCCGGTGCGTATCAAGCGCACCTTGCCCTGGTGGCTCACCGTTACGCCGCGCTGACCATGAAAAGATTGTTGCTGTTGGCCGCGCTGCCGTCACTGGCGGTGGCGGCTCCGGTTATTCCCGCCGGTTCGCTCGACCAGGTGCTGCGCGCCTACACGCTGGCCAGCGGCGTTTTGCTGAGCGCGGATGGTCGCCTGACGCTTGATGTGCGCAGTCCGGGCCTGGCCGAGGTGTCGGGGCCGGAACGCGACCTGCCGCGCATGCTGAACGGCACCCGGCTGGAAGCGGTGCGGGCGGCCGATGGCAGTTACCTGCTGCGCGTCGCGGCGCCGGCGCCGCCAGTTGAGGTGCTGCCGGAAGTGGTCGCGCGCCCGCCAGCGCCGGCGCCGTTCGACACGGTCAGCTCGTTCGCCGTCCAGGGCGGCGCGGCGCTGCGCGATATCCCGCAGGCGCTGAGCGTCGTCGGATCGGCGCAGATGCGCGAACGCGGGTTGCAAAGCATGGCTGAACTGCTGGCCTATGTGCCGGGTGCGCAGGCCACGCTGGGCGAGGGCAATCGTGACAGCGCCGTCTTCCGCGGTTATAACACCAGCGCCGATTTTTACCTCGACGGCATGCGCGACGACGTGCAGTACTACCGCGATTTCTACAATACCGAAGCGGTGGAAGTGCTGAAAGGTCCGAACGCGATGGCGCTCGGGCGTGGCGGTTCGGGCGGCTCGATCAATCGGGTCAGCAAGCAGGCGCAGTGGCGCGACATCGGCAACGCGGAACTGCAACTGGGCGCCTGGCGCGAGCGCCGCGCCAGCGTCGATGTCGGCGCGGCGCTTACTCCGCGTCTGGCCTGGCGCCTCAACGCGGTCGACGAAAGTTCGGCATCTTACCGCGACGGTGTATGGCTCAAGCGTTACGGTATCAGTCCTTCGCTGGCGTGGCTTGACGGCGACGGCACGCGGCTGCAACTGAACTATGAACATTTCCACGACCGGCGCAGCAGCGACCGTGGCGTGCCGTCCTATCGCGGGCGTCCGGTGGCCGCCGATCCGTCGACCTTCTTCGGCGATGCGGGCAATAGCTACAACAGCATCGATATCGACGGCATCACGCTGCGCGTCGAGCGGCAGTTCACGCCATCGTTCAAAATGAGCAGCCAGCTGCATTACGCGGTCTACGACAAGTTTTATCAGAACGTGTTCGCCGGCGCTGTGCAGGACGATGGCGCGACCGTCATGCTGCTGGCTTACCAGCGCAGCACACGGCGCGCCAACCTGCTGTATCAGGGCGAGCTGGAGACGCTGGCGACCACCGGCGCGGTGCGCCACCGCCTCAGCGCGGGACTGGAGCTGGGGCGGGTGCGCAACGACAACGTACGCGCCAGCGGTTACTTCGACACCCTGGGGCAGGACACGCTGTACGCCTATGTGCCGGTAACGCGGCCATCGATCCACCTGCCGCAAGGTTTTCGTCCGGCGGCCGGCGACGCCCAGAACGCCAGCCGGGCGGAAAACGTCTCGCTCTATCTACAAGACCAGATGACGCTCTCACCGCAATGGCAAGTGCTGGCCGGCCTGCGCGCGGAGGCGGTGAACGTGGCGTTGCGCGACATCCGCGACGCCCGGCAACTGGCCAGCCGTGACCGTCCGGTGGCGCCGAGACTGGGACTGACCTACCGGCCCGTGTCGCCGGAGTCGCCGTTGTCGCTGTACGCCAGCGTGAGCAAAACCTACGTCCTGCGCGCGGGCGAGCAGCTAACGTCGCTGACAGTGGCCAATCAGTCGCTGGCGCCGGAGGTGGTGCGCAGTCACGAATTGGGCGCGCGCTGGGAGGACGGCGACCGGCTGTCCGCCAGCGTGGCGGTGTATCAGCTACGGCGCGGCAATGTACTGGTCGACGATCCGCTGCGCGCCGGCGACGCGGTGCTGGCGGAAGGGCAGCGCGGCTCTGGTCTGGAGCTGGAGGCAGCGGGGCGCGTCAGCCGCGACTGGACGCTAAACCTGGGCTACGCCTGGCAACGCTCGCGCCTGACGGCGACCCAGAGCGCCACTTCGCAGTCCGGCGCGCGGATGCCGCACACGCCGCGCCAGACCTTGTCGCTATGGAGTTCGCATACGCTGCGGCCGGGCTTCGAGGCGGCGCTCGGTGTTATCGCGCGCGCCAGCATGTACACCTCGACCAGCAACGCCGTCGTGCTGCCCGGCTATGCGCGGCTGGACGGCACGCTGGCGTGGCAGCCGGCGCAGCGCCACCGCGTGCAGCTGCGCATCGAAAATCTGCTCAACCGCCGCTATTTCGCCTCGGCGTACAGCGACAACAACATCATGCCCGGCGCGCCACGCGCGGTGCGGGTGACGCTGACCAGCCGCTTCTGAAAATATCTTTGCGTTGGCGGTTCCCTTTTTTCATCTCGCTTGGCATAGCGGATGTAAGGAGGAGAATCAGCAATGCAAGAACCACATCATGGAACGGCAGCGCACCAGCGGGTGCAGGAATGGATACGCAATTCGCCGTTGCGCATTACGAAGGCACGTTCGGCGCTGGCGGCGGTGCTGCTGCGCCAGGTGGAGCCGATCAGCGCCGAGGCGGTGTTTCGCCAGTTGATCGAAGATGACCAGAATGTCAGCCTCGGCTCGGTGTACCGCATTCTCAAGCAAATGGAGGATGAAGGGCTGGTGCTGCGCGACCGTCACGTGACGTCGGGCGGCGTCAAGGCGATCTACTCGATCCGGTCCGACGTGGCGCACAACCGCAAGTATCTATTCCAGTGCGACGTCTGCGGCCGCCAGCAGCGCATTGCCGATGCGGTGCTGGCCGGGCAACTGGCCAGTGTGGCGGCGCTGGAAGGCTATGCGCTGCCGGACGAAATCCTTATTCCTGCTCGCTGTCGCGGGTGCTGAGGGCGATCAACTGATCGAACAGGTTCGGCCCGGACAAGGCGCGCTTGGTCAGGTCGGCCAGTGATCCCGGCGTTGGCGGGCCGTCGTGGGCCGCATGGTTGAAGTAATTGAAATCGAGCTCGATTTTTTCCTTCAGCGACGCCGCGTAGTCTTCAGGGTACTGCGCCTGCTCCAGCGCCGGCAGCGACTCGAAGTGCGCCAGCACGTCCTTGAAGAAGTTGGTCATCTTGCCGGTCTGGTTATATTCCTGCATGGCTTTAGCCACGACCTGGCTGCGCCAGGCCTGTTCTTCGTTGTAGGCCTGCGTGTCGGCGGCGCGGCGCTCATTGACGGTGAAGGTGCCGCTTTCGTCGTTGGCGATGGTGGACAACTGCTCGCGCGACAGGCCGGCGAACGGATTGCTGCCTTTGCCGTTGACGAAGGCGGTGGCCGCGTCGGCCGACGCGGATGCGCCGGCGTCGTCTGGCACGGGGCGCTGCCCGGCGGCGGCGGCTTTGTGTTCGGCGTCGAGCGTGTAATGGATGGTCCTGGTATTTTCAATCACTTTGGCGTTGAGCTGCGTGTAGGTCAGGCCCTGATTGCGCTCGCTGGTCACGGTGGCTGCGGCGTACAGGCGGCTGGCCAGCGTGGATATCTTCGGCTCATCGGCGACAGCTTTCACGCTGGCAGCCGCTTGCGCTGCGACGGCGGTTTTTTGCATATCCACGAAAGGCATATCCGCGCGACGTGCCTGCAAGTTCGATGTAACGTTAATCATTTTGCACCTCCTGCCGCCAGCGTACCACGATCGGCAATAATCCGCCCGGCGCCATCGTTAATTCACCGTTAACGATGGCTCAAATAGACTGCGTGGTTTTATCTCACCGGTTTCCTTCATGGCTGTTTTTCTCCGCTCGCCGGCCGCGCTTTACCTGCTCGCCGCCATCTTTGCCGCCGCCTCGCTGCTGGTGCTCGACGTGCGCACCCTGATCCCGCCCGACGAGGGCCGCTACGCCGAGATGGCGCGAGAGATGTTCATCAGCGGCGACTGGGTGACCACGCGGCTGAACGGCATCAAATACTTTGAAAAGCCGCCGCTGCACGCCTGGATGAGCGCCGCCGCGTTCTCGCTGTTTGGGCTGGGCGAGTGGCAGGCGCGCTTGTGGAATGGCCTGTGCGGCATAGGCGGCGTGTTGATGGTGGCGCACACCGGCCGCCGCGTGTTCGGCCAGCGCGCCGGCCTGTATGCGGCGCTGGTGCTGGGTTCCATGCTGTTCTGGGCGGCTGGCTCGCAATTCAATTCGCTGGATTTGCCGGTGGCCGCCATCATGTCGCTGGCGCTGTGCGCGCTGCTGATCGCGCAGCGGGATGACGCCACGCCGGCGCAGCGCCGCATCTGGATGCTGGTGTGCTGGGCGGCTATGGCCTTGTCGGTGCTCGCCAAGGGGCTGATCGGCGTGGTGCTGCCGGCCGGTGTACTGGCCATCTACATCGTGGCAAGCGGCGACCGCGCCATCCTGCGGCGCCTGCACCCGATCAGCGGCTTCACGCTATTCATGGCGATTGCGCTGCCATGGTTCGTGCTGGTGGCGGCGCGCAATCCTGAACAGCCGCACTTCTTCTTCATCCACGAGCATTGGAACCGCTTCTTCCTGAAGACGCATCACCGCGAAGGCCCCTGGTACTATTTTCTGGTGCTGATGCTGCCGGCATCGTTACCATGGCTGCCGCTGTTGCCGAAAGCGTTGACCACGGCGCGCAAGCGGGTTGCGGGCCAGTTCCAGGCCGCGCAACTGCTGCTGGTGTGGACCGTTTTCATACTGGCTTTCTTCAGTTATTCCAGCTCCAAGCTGCCGGGCTACATGCTGCCTGTGTTCCCGGCGATGGCGCTGCTGGCCGGGGCCTATCTTGAGCGCGCGCCGCGTTCACTGGCGGTATTGGCGTCGGTACTGCTGGCCGTCATCGGCGTCGTGGGGCTGGCGTGCCTGCCATTCATTCCCGGCCTGGATACCATGCTGCTGTGGATCGCCTTTGTGGCGGCGCTGTTGGCAGGGCTGCTTGCGTGGCTTGCGGAGTCGCGCGGCCTGCGCACCGGCATGGTGGCGGCGCTGGCGGTCGGAGGCTGGCTGTTGACGCAACTGGCGATGGCTTCGCATGAACCGTTTGGCCGCAACAAGGCAGGCCTGCAGGCAGCGTTGGCGATACGCGCCGAACTGCGCGCGGAAACGCCGGTCTACTCGGTGGGAACCTATGAGCAGTCGATGACGTTCTACATGGGCCATACAGTGATTCCGGTCGCCTATGAGGACGAACTGAGTTTCGGCCTGGTGCAGGAGCCTTGGCGGGGCATCGCATCGCTAGACGAATTCCATGCACGCTGGCGCGCGGCCGCCGCGCGCGGCGAACCGCAATACGCGATCATGCGCAGCGATCTGTATTTTGCCGCGCGCCGTCTCGGCCTGCCGATGCGCGAACGCGCCAGTGCAGCGAATATCGTGGTGGTTTCGGCGCCTTAATGCGCCGTTAATGATTGCTTCGGCAGAATCGCAGACTTCAATGATTACCTGATGGTGCAGCAAGTGAAAAAAGTGCTTATTCTCGGCGTGAACGGCTTCATCGGCCACCACCTGTCGAAACGGATTCTCGACACCACCGACTGGCATGTCTACGGCATGGACATGAATACCGACCGCATCCCGGAACTGCTGGACCATCCGCGCATGCATTTCTTCGAAGGCGACATCACCATCAACAAGGAATGGGTGGAGTACCACGTCAAGAAGTGCGACGTGATCCTGCCGCTGGTGGCCATCGCCACGCCGTCCACCTACGTCAAGGCGCCGCTGCGCGTGTTCGAGCTGGACTTCGAGGCCAACCTGCCGATCGTGCGTTCGGCCGCCAGGTACGGCAAGCACCTGGTGTTCCCGTCGACCTCGGAGGTGTACGGCATGTGCCACGACGAGGAATTCGATCCCGAGAACTCGGAACTGATCTGCGGCCCGATCAACAAGCCGCGCTGGATCTACTCCAACGCCAAGCAACTGATGGACCGCGTGATCTGGGGCTATGGCATGGAGGGCCTGAACTTCACGCTGTTCCGGCCCTTTAACTGGATCGGCGCCGGCCTCGATTCGATCCACACGCCGAAGGAAGGCTCGTCGCGCGTGGTGACGCAGTTTTTCGGCCACATCGTCCGCGGCGAAAACATCTCGCTGGTCGACGGCGGCCAGCAAAAGCGCGCCTTCACCGACATCGACGACGGCATCGACGCGCTGATGCGGATCATCGCCAACCAGAATGGTGTCGCCAGCGGCAAGATCTACAACATTGGCAATCCTGCCAATAACTACTCGATCCGCGAGCTGGCGGGCATGATGCTGGACCTGGCCGGCAAATACCCGGAATATGCCGCCGGCGCGCGTCAGGTGCGGATTGTCGAAACCACCTCCGGCGCCTACTACGGCGAAGGCTATCAGGATGTGCGGAACCGCGTGCCGAAAATCAGCAACACCTGCGAGGAACTGGGCTGGGCGCCGCATACCCGCATGGCCGACGCGTTGAGGAAAATCTTCGACGCGTACCGCGGCCAGGTCGCCGACGCCAGGGCGTTGGTGGAGTAAGATAAAGCATTTGCAACGGTGGGAGAGAGCGGCGTGCGCCTGCTTCTGGTGGAAGACGATCCGATGATCGGTGAAAGTATCGTGGAAGGCCTGCGTGGCGAGAACTACGCGGTCGACTGGGTGCGCGACGGACGCGCCGGCGAACTGGCCTTGCAGACGGTCGATTACGATTTGATGCTGCTCGATCTCGGCTTGCCGGGCAAGCAGGGCATGGACGTGCTGCTGGCCGCCCGCAAGCGCGGCGCCGACCTGCCGGTGCTCATCATCACCGCGCGCGACGGCACGCCGGCCCGCGTGCAAGGGCTGGACGCGGGCGCCGACGACTACCTGGTCAAACCCTTCGACCTGGACGAACTGCTGGCGCGCATCCGCGCGCTGCTGCGCCGGCGCGTCAACCGCACGCGCTCCGTTATTGAGCATGGCGCGCTGACGCTGGACCTGGCCAGCCACGAGGTTAGCTTCGAGGGCCAGCCGGTCAAGCTGTCGGCCCGCGAGTTCTCCGTGCTGCGCGCCTTGCTGGACAGTCCCGGCAGCGTGGTGTCGAAGAGCCAGCTGGAAGAAAAACTGTATGGCTGGAACAGCGAGGTGGAAAGCAATACCGTCGACGTGTATGTGCACCACCTGCGCAAGAAATTCGGCGCCGACTTTATCAAGAACGTGCGTGGCGTCGGCTACAAGATTCCGGTGTCCCGATGATGACCATCCGCCGCCAGCTGCTGCTTGGCCTGATGGGGGCGATGCTGCTGTGCGTGCTGGGCGCCGGCGCCTCGCTATATCGCTCGCTGCTCAGTGAAACCAACGAGCTGGCCGACCTCCAGCTGCGCCAGCTGGCGGCGGCGCTGCCGCACGAGTTTGCGCCGGACAGCGGCATGCCCGCCGCCGAAGACCCCGAGGAAGAATTCGTGCTTCAGTCCTGGGACGAGGAGGGCAAGCAGCAATCGCTGCTGCCCGGACGGCAGGAGCTGCCGCGCTACGCGGTGCAGGGCTTCTCGATGGCGACGGTCGACGGCGAGCAATGGCGGCTCTACGGCGAAACACGGCGCGGCCGCTACGTGCAGGTGGCGCAGCGGATGGAGGTGCGCGACGAGCTGGCGGCCAGCATGACGCTGCGCGCCGGCGCGCCGCTGCTGCTGTTTGGCGCGGTGCTGGCGGTGCTGATCGTGGTGGTGGTGGGGCGCGCGCTGCGCCCGCTGAACCGGCTGGCGCAGGCGGTGGCCGGACGCTCGCCCGACGCCCTGACACCGCTGGCCACCGACGACATGCCGCCGGAATTGCGTCCGGTGGTGCTGGCACTGAATGGCCTGATGCAGCGGTTTGAGGCGGCGCTGACGGCGCAGCGCACTTTCGTGGCCGACGCGGCGCACGAACTGCGCTCGCCGCTGACGGCGCTCAAGCTGCAATTGCAGCTGGTGGAGCGCGCCGGCAGCGAGCAGGCGCGCCAGGTGGCGCTGGTCAAGATGCATGAACGGCTGGACCGCGGCACCCATCTGGTGCGGCAGTTGCTGAGTCTTGCGCGCCACGAGACGCCGCTGGGCGCGGCGCAGCGCCGGCCGGTGGACCTGGGCTTGCTGCTGGAGGCGGCGGTGGCCGACCATTCGGCGCTGGCCGACAGCCGTAATATCGATCTGGGCATCGAGGCGCCGACGCAGGTGGTGATCGTGGCCGACGCCGACGGCCTGCGGGTGCTGCTGAATAACCTGATCGACAACGCGCTGCGTTACACGCAGCAGGGCGGCAGGGTGGATTTGCAGACGGCGGTGGAAAACGGCCGCCCGCTGCTGCGGGTGCGCGACAATGGTCCGGGCGTGCCGGCCGAACACCGCGCGCGCCTGTTCGACCGTTTCTTCCGCCCCGACGGGCAGCAGGTGTGGGGCTGCGGCCTTGGCTTGTCCATCGTCCGCAACATCGCCGATCATCACCAGGCCGACATCGTGCTCACGGAAGCGGAAGCTGAAACGCGACGGGGCCTGTGCGTGACGGTCGTGTTCAAACCCTAGATCAGACGCCTGGCGGCGGGCCGCCGGCGCCAGGGCCGCCCGGACCACCGGGGCCGCCCGGACGCGGGCCCCAGCCGCCTTCCTCATGCTTGTCCGAACCCGACCCCGCGCCGCCGAAGCGGTACGACAGGCCGACATACACCACGCGGCCGTCGAAGCGGCGGGTGCTGGTTTCGCGCAGCGTATTGCTGTTGATGATGGTTTCCATCTTGTTGGTGTTGAACACGTCGGTGACGTTGGCCACCAGCGTCAGTTGCGGCGTCAATGTATGGCGCCAGCTGGCGTTGAGCGTGCGGTTCGGCGAGCGGTAGCCCTGGCCGGACAGCTGCTTGCCCATCATCTGCAAGGCCAGCTGGAACTGGTTGGCGGGATCGTACTGATAATTGAGTCGCACGCGGCCGCTCAGCGAGTTGGCGGTGCGTTCCACCAGCACGCCGCTGTCGTCGTAGAAGCTCTGCGTGGCGCGCATCAGGTTACCGCTGGTGTTGAGCGTCAGCGCTGGCGTCAGCTTGCCGCTGACCGTGAATTCCAGGCCGCTGGAATGGCTGCCTTCGCCATTGGCCTTGGTGGTCAGCAGCACGTTCGGCGCCACGAAGTAGCGGTAGTCGACGATGGCGTCGGTGTCGTGGCGGTAGTAGCCGCGCAAGTTGGTTTCCAGGCCGCCGAAGCGCGTTTCGTAGCCGATCTCGAAGGAGTCGGTCTTGGTCGGCTTCAGGTCCGGGTTGCCCGAGGAGACGTTGAATTCGTCGCGATAAGTCACATACGGATTGAGGTCGTTGGCGTTCGGGCGGCGGATGCGGCGCGCGTAAGAGAAGCGCAGGTTGGCGTCGCTGTTGACCTTGTACGTCGCGTACGCGCTCGGAATGTAGTTGATGTAGTGGTTCTTTGCCTGGACGCCGCCGGTGATCTGGTTGATGTCCATGTCGGTGTATTCGGCGCGCAGGCCGGCCAGCGCGCCCCAGCGCTCGTTCAGGCGCATTTGATAGGTGCCGTACAGCGCGTACACGGTTTCGTCCAGGTCGTAGGCGTTGGTGCGGCCGTTGTTCACGTGCGCCACGCCGGTGGCCGGATCGATATCGGTGTACAGCGTGTTGAAGGAGTTGTCGTTGGTCGCCACCTTGTAGCCGGCCTTGGCGGTGCCGCCCCACAGAGGACGCTCGTAGTCGCCGGTGAAGTCGACGATGCGGGTGCTGAACTGGTTGCGCTGCGTGGCGCGCGTGTCGGCCATGCCGGCGGTGGCGTAGTCGTTGGTGTAGTCGCTGTCGTTGTCGTTTTCCGAGGCGGACACGCGCAGGTCGATCTTCAGCGTCTCGCCCGGCAGTTCGCCCTTGTGGTCATAGCGGCCGCCCCAGCTGAAGTTGCTGCTGTCGCCGTTGCGCACGGTGCTGCGGACGTAGTCGCTGGCCGGAATCAGGCTGGTGGCGCCGTTGATGTAGTGGTCGCTGGAACGCTGGTCGTTGGTGCGGCTGTTGTAGGACACGCTGCCGGTCAGCGTGTCGGCCTGGCCGAGGTTGTAGCTGACGCTGCCGTTGACGCTGGCCATGTCGTTCAAGCCGCGCCCGGACGACTGCTGGCTGCTGTGCACGAACTCGCCGGTGTTGGCGTCGAGGCGGTCGCGGCTGACATCGGCCACCGAGTTGCGGCCGTCGTGGCGGACGTTGGCGCTGCCCTGGAAGCCCCACGCGCCTTCGTTGTAGCTGCCGTTGACGCCGCTGTTGTAGCGGCCGGCCGTGCCGGCGTTGCCGTTGACGGTGGCCATGCCGCCCGGCTTGCGGTTGCGGCGCATCACCAGGTTGAGGATCGGGCCGCCGCCAGCCTCGTTGCCGAACTGCGCGCCGGGATTGTTGATGACCTCGACCGATTCGATATCGTCGGCGGCCATGGCCTGCAGCGCCGGGCCGCGGTTGTCGCCTTGCAGCATCGCCGATGGCTTGCCGTCCACCATGATCTGCACATTGCTGCTGCCACGCAGCGTCACGCTGCCGTCCGGATCGACATTCACCGACGGCACATTGTTGAGCGCGTCGGCGGCGCTGCCGTTGGTGCTGGAGACGTCGGACTTGACGTCGTAGACCTGGCGGTCGATGCGGTTGGTCGGGCGTTCGGCCGAGACGGTCACCTCCGGCACCACCGGCGCGGCCTCTTTGGCCTTGGTGGCGGCGGCCGCCTTGCTGGCGGGCTGGTCGGAGGTGGTGGTTTGAGCGTAAGCGGGCAGGATGGCGCTGCCGGTCAGGCAGCAGGTAAGCAGGATCTTTTGCATGGTCTGGACGGCACACCGTCTCTGTACGGTAGAGTTGCCATTATACCAGCGCGAAATACGCCAAAACCCGCATTTACGCTTCTTTACCTGGGCTTTACATAGCGTGTTGCGTCAGGTGCCGGCATAGGCCATGGTGGCGCTCGACACCAGCAGAAAGTCGCCGCCTATCCAGTTCGAGGTGAAGCCGCCGAACAGCGTATCGACCGCGAGTATGCGGATCGTGACGGTGACGGTGGCCGGCAGCGAATAGCCGTCGCAGTAGGCGGCGCCGCAGATAATGGTGATCGTCGGCGGATACGGCGTGCTGGAAACAGCACTCAGTTCCGACTCGATCATGGCGCGCGCCAACGCCGTGTGATAGCCGATCTGCGCCGGATTTTTCATGTCGAGCTTGCTCACCGACGACAGGTAGCGGCTGGCGTTGCGCGCGGCCTTCTGCGCCACCTCATATTTATAATGCAGGCTGCCCGCCAGCAGCAAAAACATCAGCACCATGAGGATCACCGGCAGCGCGAGCGCAAGCTCGATCGTGGCGATGCCGCGGCACTTCAGGCTGGGGAATGGGCGCATGGTTGCTCCGTGTCGGTGGTCCGCCAATGCTGGCGGATGCAGGCGCAACTGCCTTGCGGCCAGACAAGAAATAGCGCCGCCGCGCGCGTCGTTCGGCGGCTGGCGTGACCGGCCTCAATTCTTTTCCATTTCCCCGGAACCTGGCGGCACGTCCCACGGTCTAACCACGGCAAGTTGAGCCATACAACGACTTCCGGGGGATGACATGGATCTGATTACACGCCTGGCCGGGCTGCTCGCAGTCACGGCCAGCTGCTCTGCCGCAGGCGCGCCCTTGCTGTTCGAGGAGTTTGACAACATCAACGCCCTGGCCGGCAAGGGCTGGCTGTTCGAGAACCGCAGTGCGCCGCCCGGCGTCAGCGGCTGGTTCCAGGGCAATCCGGTGGTCTTTCCCGCCGCCGCCGGTGCGGCCAACTCCTATGTCGCAGCCAATTTCAACAGCGCGGCCTATGGCGGCGACATCGACAACTGGCTGTTCACGCCGCAGCTGCAACTGGTCAACGGCGAATCGCTCAACTTCTCGCTGCGCTTGCTGGGCGAGGGCGCGCTCGACCGGGTGGAGGTGTATCTGGACGCGGGCGCCGGCTACGCCTTGCTGGCCGGCTTCGAGGCCGACGCCGATACTGGCTGGCAGGAGCGCGCGGTGCTGGTCAGCGGCCTGGCCGCGCCGGCCAGCGGGCGCTTCGGCTTCCGCTACGTGGTCGACGATACCAGCCTCAACGGCAACTACATCGGGATCGACTCGGTCAGCGTCAGCGCCGTTCCCGAGCCGGCCACGGTGGCGCTGATCTGCCTTGGCGCCATCGCGCTGCGGCGCCGCAAGCGGCCGCCGCGCCGCTGGCTGGGCTTCTTCGGGCTGTCGGCGCTGGCCGTGAGCGCCCATGCGGTGGAGCCCGATGGCAATGGCGTCATGCGTTTCACGCAGGTGAGCGTGGTCGCGCAGCAGGCCGCGCCGTCGCAAGCGGCAGCCGGTGGCTTCATGGCCTACAAGGACCCGCTCACCGGCCAGCTGACGCGTCCCGATCCGCAGCAGGCGGCGCTGCTGACCGCCGCCGCCCGCGCCCCCGCGCCGCTGGCGCGCCAGACGCCGCCGCAGCTGACGCGCGCGCCGCACGGCGGCGTCAGCCTGATGCTGGACGAACGCCAGGCGCGCTACGCCGTCGCCCGCAAGCATGCCGACGGCCGCGTCACCGAAAGCTGCGAACCGCAACGCGGAGCACGGCCATGAAAAAGCTGCTGACCGCCATCTGCATGCTGCTGCTGGCCGGCGCCAGCCAGGGCGCCGCCACCATCACCATCGTCAACGGCGACGCGCCGGGCGTCGGCTTCAATGACCAAACACCGGTGGCGCCGGTCGGCGGCAACGCCGGCGTCACGCTCGGCGCGCAACGGCTGAACGCCTTCCAGGCCGCCGCCAGCAAATGGGGGCAGACGCTCGATAGCAACGTGCCGATCCGCGTACTGGCCACCTGGGACGCCTTGCCGTGCACCGATACCGCCGCTGTGCTCGGCAGCGCCGGCGCGCTGGAAGTGTTTGCCGACTTTCCCGGCGCGCCGCAGCCCAACGCCTGGTACGGCAAGGCGGAAACCAATAAACTGCTCGGCTTTGACGCCGACCCCGAGGTGCCGGACCTGCGCGCGCGCTTCAACGTCAACCTCGGCCAGCCGGGCTGCTTCACCGGGTCGCCGTTCTATCTCGGCCTGGACAACAACCACGGCCCCAATACCGACCTGGTCACGGTACTGCTGCACGAGTTCGCTCACGGCCTCGGGTTCCAGACCTACACCGACGACCAGACCGGCGAGCTGCTGGCCGGCATCCCCAGCATCTGGGACTATTTCCTGCTTGATACTACCACCGGCAAGGCATGGAAAGACATGAGCAATGCCGAACGCGCCGCGTCGGCGGTCAAGTCGGGCAAGCTGGTGTGGAACGGCGTCCAGGTCAGCAACGCCGCGCAGAGCGTGCTGCAGGCGGGCACGCCGGTGCTGACCGTGCTGACGCCGGCCGAGGTCGCGGGTGTGTATCAGGTCGGCGGCGCCGCCTTCGGGCCGCCGCTCAACAGTCCGGGCCTGACCGGCGAGGTGATGCCGGTGGTCGATACGCCGCCGGACCAGGGGCTGGCCTGCGCGCCGCTGTCGCCGCTGAACGCGCGCGCGGTCAGGGGCCGGATCGCGCTGGTCGATCGCGGCGCCTGCGCCTTCACCGCCAAGGCGCGCAATGTGCAGGATGCCGGCGCCGTCGGCATGATCGTCGCGGACAACGTTGCCGGCGCGCCGCCGCCGGACCTCGGCGGCAGCGATCCGGCCATCGTCATTCCGGTGGTGCGCATTACGCTGGAGGACGGCCAGGCGCTCAAGGACGCCGTTGCCAGGCGCGCGCGCACGCGCTCGGGCATGTACGCCAATATCGGCGTCAATCTGGCGGTGCGCGCCGGCGCCGATCTGCTGGGGCGGGTGCTGATGTATGCGCCGCGGCCGAACCAGCCCGGCTCGTCGGTGTCACACTACGATACCAGCGCGCGCCCGAACCAGCTGATGGAGCCGGCCATCAACGCCGACCTGCGGCACGAGGTCAAGCCGCCATGGGACCTGACCTATCCGCTGCTGAAGGATATCGGCTGGTAGCGGCGCTTACGCCGGCGCCGTCGTCACGTAGTCGACGATGCGGTCGGCGCAGGCCTCGGAAATGGCGATGAAGCGGGCGCCGTTGCGAAAGCGCCCGTGCGTGCCGATGGCGTTGCTGTGCACCACGGTCAGCGTGATCTCGTTGCGGATCGCGCTGCCGGGGAAGCTGAAGTTGAGCAGCAACTGCTCGTCGGTCGGCATGGCGTGGTCGCTGACAAAGGCCACGCCCATGCGCGAAATATCGATGATCTGGGTCGGCCGGCTGGACTGGCCATGGATGTCGCTGACGTAGGCGTCCACCTGCAGCAGGCGCCTGACATGTTCTCTTCTCGGGTCCATCGTTTTTTGGGATAGCCGCTTAAAAGCGATAGTATAGTGTGGCTGCGCACATACCGGCTATCTGAATTTCACTACGCTGCGGGCATGACTACCTCGCTCAATACCCAGATAGATCGCCTGCTCCGCAAGGTGTTCGGCATCGACGCGCTGCGCGATGGCCAGCGCCGCGTCATCGACAGTGTGCTGGCCGGCCGCGACACGCTGGCCGTGATGCCGACCGGCAGCGGCAAGTCGCTGTGCTACCAGCTGCCGGCGCGGCTGATGCAGGGCGTCACCGTGGTGGTGTCGCCCCTGATTTCGCTGATGAAGGACCAGGCGGAGAAGCTGGAGGAGGCCGGCATCGCGCGCGCCGCGCAGGTCAACAGCAGCCTGTCGCGCGCCGATGAGCTGGAAGCGCTGGAAGCGATTGAAAATGCCGGCAAGGACGTCATCTTCTGCACGCCCGAGCGTCTCGCCACGCCGGAATTCCAACAACTGCTGCAACAGGCGCAGATCGCGCTGGTGGTCATCGACGAGGCGCACTGCATTTCGCAATGGGGCCATGACTTCCGCCCGGCCTATCTGGAAATCGGCGCCGTGCTGGAAACGCTGGGCAAGCCGCAGGTGCTGGCGCTGACGGCCACCGCCACCGACGACGTCATCGCCGACATCCGCGTGCAACTGGGGCGGCCCAAGCTGCGGGTGGTCAACACCGGCATCTACCGGCCCAACTTGCAATACCGGGTGCGCCAGGTGACGAATCCGCAGGAAAAGAACCAGGTGCTGCTGGACCTGGTCCGCAACACCGGGGGCGTTGGCATCATCTACGCCGCCACTGTCAAGGCGGTGAAGGAGGCGTACCACCTGCTGGCCGATGCCGGCGAAAGCGTCACGCTGTACCACGGCCGCCTGAAAGCGGCGGAACGCAGCGAGAACCAGAACCTGTTCATGAACGGCGAGCGCCGCGTCATGGTGGCCACCAACGCCTTCGGCATGGGCATCGACAAGACCGACACCCGCTTCGTGATCCACCTGCAGGTGCCGGGCAACCTGGAAGCGTATTATCAGGAGTCCGGCCGGGCAGGGCGCGACGGTGAAGACGCCGAATGCACGCTGCTTTACTATCACGACGACACGCGGCTACAGAAATTCTTCCTCATGAAGAGCAAGGCGCCCGACGAGAAGCATGAACTGGACCGCGAAAAGCTCGAACGCATGATCGCTTACGCGCAAAGCGGATTTTGCCGCTGGAAGCTGCTGCTCGACTACTTCGGCGACTCCGCGCCCAACTTCGAGCGCTGCTGCCGCTGCGACAACTGCCTGTCGCCGCCCGCCATCTCAGGGGAGCACTTCGAACAGCAGGAACTGGGTGACCTGGGCCTGGTTAAAGTTGTCGTCGGAAACCAGCACCAGGCTGGCGTGGCCGTTGGCTAGGCGCGGGCCGAAGGCGATGCCCTCCAGGTTATCGATCACCGGCAGGCCCAGGGTGGCCAGGTCCAGCACCAGCCGCTTGCGCACCGGCGTATAGCTGGCCGCCTTCAGCGATTGGGTGTGCTGCACATCGGTGGCGTGGGCGGTGTCGATCTCGTGCAGCCGCACGAAGGTCTGGTAGCCGCCATCGGCGCCTTGCACGCCGGCCCGTTCCAGCACCAGCAGCTTGCTGTCGCCGATTGCCAGTATCTCGGAAATGCCGTTGTTGGACGCCATGCCCGGTCCCGGCCTGGCCGGAATCGCATCCAGCGGATAGACGTACTGCCCCAGCACCTTGCCGTCGCGGCTGAAATGCGTGATGCGGCTGGCGGCGCCGTGCGTCGGATCGGGCAGCGGCCCGTCCTGGTAGAGCGGTCCTTCCAGCGAGGCCCATAGCGAATTTCCATCCGGCGAAAAGCTCAAGCCCTCGAACGCCTCGTTGTTGCGCGGCCCGGAGCGCTGATCCTGCGCCACCGTGAACAGCGGCGGCAGCGGCAAACCGGCCACGAAGCGGCCATCGCGCGCGGCATGGCGCACGAAGGGATCGAGTCCCAGCCGCGCATCGCCCTCGCTGGCGTACCAGATGCTGGCGTCGCGCGGATCGACGCGCAGCGCTTCCAGGTCCGGCACCGCGCCCACGCCGGGCCGGTAGGCTTCCTTCGACGGATAGGCGCTGCCGTCGGGCTGCCGCATCGTGGTCACGCCGGTCAGTTGCACCGACGTGAACGCGTGCTGGTCGAACGCCAGCCTGGCGCGGTAGTAGCGCGCCGGATTGTGCTGCGAGCGGTCGTCGCAGATCATCACCCATTCATCGTTGGCGGCATCGTAATCGATGCCGGACAGGCCGCCGACCAGCGTGCCCTGGTACCGCATATGCCAGGGCAGGCGCTGTTCGCCGATGAAGCGCAGTTGCGTGACCGCGTCCTGCTGGCGCGGCGGAAGCTCGGCGCAGCCGGCCAACGTCAAGGCCAGCCCGCAGGCGAGGGTGATGAGTGGCTTGTTCATGGGCCGCGATCATAACATCACTCGATCAACCATTGCGGGAAAGGGTCGGGATAACGCCGCCACGCCGTCTCGCCCGCGGCCTGCTCGGCGTCGGTCAGCACGCAGCTGGAGAAGGCCTGCTCGATCTCAGCACGGTCCATGCCGCGGCCGATGAACACCACTTCGTTGACACGGTCATCATACGGCTCGGCCCAGCGGCCAACCGGTTCCAGCGACGCGATCTTGCCGGCGCGGGAATACACCACCGCCCATTCCGGCCGCGTCGCCAGCCACAGATAGCCCTTGGCCCGCACCAGGCCGGTGAAGCCATGGTTGAGGAAATGGTCGAAGCGTTGCGGATGCAGCGCGCGCGGCTCGCGCAGCACAAAGCTGGAAATGCCGTATTCCTCGGTCTCCGGCGTATGCTCGCCGGCCAGTTCGCGCGCCCAGCCGGCCATTTCGCTGGCCTTCTCCAGGTCGAACTTGCCGGTGCCGAGCACCTTGCGCAGCGGCACCTGGCCGCGTTCCGCATAAACGATGTCCGCGCCCGGATTCAGCGCCTTGATGACCGCGCGCACTTCGCCGATCTGCTCCAGCGTCACCAGGTCGGTTTTGCTGACCACTACCACGTCGGCAAACTCGATCTGCTCGCACAGCAGGCCGGCCAGCGAACGGTCGTCGCCTTCGCCGGCGGTTTCGCCGCGCTGCGCCAGGAAGTCGGTGCTGTTGTAGTCATTGAGCAGGTTAAGGGCGTCCACCACCGTCACCATGGTGTCGACGCGCGCCACCTGGTTCAGCGACTGGCCCTGTTCGTCTTCGAAGTCGAAGGTGGCGGCCACCGGCATCGGCTCGCCCACGCCGGTCGATTCGATCAGCAGGTAATCGAAGCGGCCTTCGGTGGCCAGCTTGCGCACTTCCAGCAGCAGGTCCTCGCGCAGGGTGCAGCAAATGCAGCCGTTGCTCATCTCGACCATTTTCTCCTCGGTGCGGGAGAGGGCGGCGCCGGCGTTGCTGCTGCCGTCGCGCAGCAGGCTGGCGTCGATATTAACTTCGCTCATGTCGTTGACGATGACAGCCACGCGCAGGCCGTCGCGGTTGGCCAGGATGTGGTTGAGCAGGGTGGTTTTGCCGGCGCCGAGAAAACCGGAAAGGACGGTCACGGGCAGGCGGCTATCTTGGAAGGACATGACGAATCTCGCTTAAATGCAAACGAGTTGCATATTAAGCGGATTGGGAAGTAAACGCAACTAAGTTGCGTTAGTTAGGTTTTACGATTGCAATTTGCGCAAGTGCCTTTGATGAGGAAGTCGATTTCCTGGGTCTGGAAGCCTTCCGGCAGCTTGATCTTGCGCGGCAGCGCCAGGTCGGTGAAACAGGTGACCTGCTCGCAACTGATGCACTGGAAGTGCGCATGCTCGTGCGCGTGATGGCCGGCGCCGGCGCTGAAGCGCCACACCTGGTCGGCGCCGGCGATGCGGTGGATCAGTTCATTCTCGGTCAGCCATTCGAGGACGCGGTACAGCGTGACGGAGTCCAGCTCCTCGTGCTGTTTTTTGGCCAGGGCAGCCTGGATCTCATGGTGCGTCAGCGATTTTTGCTGGCCCAGCAAAAAATCGAGAACCAGCACGCGCTGGCGGGTGACACGGGCGCCGGTGGCTCGGATCTGGGATTCGGCGATAGATGTTTGCATGCCGCTATGGTAACACGCCACGTAATGCGGTTAAAATACCGGCCATATGTATCGCCGCCGCCGCATAGTCCACGTCTTCCTCGCGCTGCTGTTGCTACTCACGCAGCAGTTGGGGGTAACGCACGTCTACAGCCACTGGAGCGGCGTCGAGCAGTTGAGCGCACAGGCGCTCGCGCAGCTCAGCGAGGCCGATCAGGCCGAGCACCGCAAGCGCATAGCCGTCGACAAGGTCTGCGCCGAATGCATGTCGGCCGCGCAGATGGAGGCGGCCATCACCAGCACCCCGCTGACGCTGGCCCTGTCCACCCTCGGCACCGGGCCGGTCAGGCTGCAGTTTACGCGGCCGGCGTGCGAACGCACCGTCTGTGTCTTCCAGTCCCGCGCGCCTCCTGTGGCCTGACACCCGAAATCCGTCCTGAATTTTGAGTTTTGTCGCCGCCGCGTGTCCGCACAGCCGGGCCGTCGCGCGCGACCGTCACCACATTGCTAGAGGTTTTACATGAATATCCAACGCACGCTGCTGGCCAGCGCGATCCTGTCCGCCTATTCCACGCTGGCTTTCGGCCAGACTGCCGCCGCACCCGAAGTGCAGCAGGTGATTGTCACCGCCAACCCGTTCGGCACCAGCGCCAATGACCAGATCCTGACTCCGGCGAAAGTGCTGTCCGGCGACGAGCTGCGCGACAAGGCCGGCAGCTCGCTGGGCGAAACGCTGTCGCAGGAACTGGGCGTATCGGCATCGGCGTTTGGCGCCGGCGCTTCGCGCCCGATCATCCGCGGCCTGGAGGGCGCGCGCGTCAAGATGCTGGAAAACGGCATGGCCGTTTCCGACGTCTCCGGCCTGTCCAACGACCACGCGGTGGCGGCGGAAGGCGCGGTAGCGCAGCAGATCGAAATCCTGCGCGGCCCGGCCGCGCTGCTGTACGGCTCCGGCGCCATCGGCGGCCTGGTGAACGTCGTCAACGAGCGTATCCCAACCACGCTGGAGCCGAAGCTGACCGGCCAGATCGAGGCGCGCGCCAGCACCGTCGATCAAGGCCGCAACGCCTCGGGCACCATCGACGGCTCGGTCGACAAGTTCGCCTGGCACCTCGACGGCAATGCGCGCAATGCGGACGACTACAAAATCCCGGGCAACCGCGTGCTGGGCGACCTGGATTCGGCCTCCGGCCGCCTGCCGCATTCGGACACCCGTGAGCGCAACTTCGGCGCCGGCGGTTCCTACGTCGACAACTGGGGTTTCGTCGGCGCGTCGGTGTCGCACCTGACCAATGTGTACGGCATTCCAAGCGACGAAGGCTCGAAGATCGACCAGAAGCAAACCCGCTACGACATCGACAGCCTGGTGAAATCGCCGTTCGCGGGCTTTGAAAGCTTCAAGTTCAAGGCCGGCTTCACCGACTACGAACACGCCGAAATCGGCGAAGACGGCGCGCCCGAAGTGATCTTCAAGAACCGCTCGACCGAAACGCGCGCGGAACTGACGCACAAGGCGGTCGCCGGCTGGCACGGCACCTTCGGCGTGCAGACCGAGAACACCAACTTCTCGGCGCTGAGCGCCGAGGGCGGCCCGGACACCGTGCCGGTCACGCATTCGACCTCCAACGCCGCCTTCCTGGTGGAAGAGACGGACTTCGGCCCGGTCAAATTCAATGCCGGCGGCCGGGTCGAACGCGTCAAGCGCGAGCCGGTAACGGGCGTCGACCGTTCGTTCAACCTGCGTTCGGCCTCGGTGGGCGGCATGTGGCCATTCGTGCCGGGCTACGCGCTGGGCGCGACGTTCTCGTATGCGCAGCGCGCGCCGTCGACCGAAGAGCTGTATTCGTCCGGCCCGCACGACGCCACCGTCACCTTCGACATCGGCAATGCCGATTTCAAGAAGGAGACCTCGCGCAACATCGAGCTGAATCTGCAAAAGACCACGGGCCTGGTGCGATGGAAGGCCAACCTGTTCCGCAACAAGGTCAGTGACTTCATCTACGGCCATATCACCGGCAACCTGCTCGACGAAGAGGGCAACCCGGGCGACGAGCTGCGCGAGCGCATTTTCGAGCAGGCCGACGCCACCATCCATGGCGCGGAGGCGGAACTGGAATACAACCCGACCGGCGCCGGCTGGTCGGGCCGCGTATTCGCCGACACCTCGCGCGGCAAGCTCGATCGCGGCGGCAGCCTGCCGCTGCAACCGGCCACCCGTTTCGGCGTCAGCACCGCGTACAAGATGGGGCCTCTGCGCGCCGGCCTGTCGCTGGTGCACGCGCAGTCGCAGGATCGCCTGGCGTCGTTCGAAACCACCGATACGCCGAGCTACAATCAGCTGAACGCCAATGTCTCGTACACGCAAAAGCTGAACGGCTACGACCTGACCTGGTTCGCACTGGCGAAGAACCTGACCAACGACGAAATCCGCGTTTCGACCTCGGTGCTGAAGGATATCGCGCCGCTGCCGGGGCGTAATTTCGTGTTCGGCGTGCGCGCCAAGTTCTAAGCGTGCAGGCTGGCGAGGATGTCGGCCTTCAGATGGGCCGCGTCCACGTCGCCGCGCTTGCGCGGGGCCGGGCCGGGATCGAACCCGGTCAGGCGACCGTCCAGCAGTACCACGCGGTCGCTGAGGTAAAGCGCCTCGTCGATGTCGTGCGTCACCAGCAGCACCGTGAGTTTGTGCTCGCGGGCGACGTTGAGCAGCAGGTCCTGCAACTTCATGCGGGTGAAGGCGTCGACGGCGGAAAAGGGCTCGTCGAGCAGCAGCACGCGCGGTTGCGTGAACAGGCCGCGCGCGATGGCCGCGCGTTGCGCCTGGCCGCCGGACAGCTGTTTTGGCAGCGCGCCGGCGTGGTCTTGCAGTCCGACCTCGGCCAGCAGGCGCGTGACCAGGCGCCGCGTCGACGGTGCGTTAGCGCTGTCGAAGGCGACGTTTTCGGCCACCGTCAGCCACGGGAACAGGCGCGGTTCCTGGAAGATGAAGCCGATGTCGCGGCTGACGCCTTGCAGCGGCTGGCCATGCAGCTTGATCTCGCCGCTGAACTGGCGGTCCAGGCCCGAGGCGATCGACAACAGGCTGCTTTTGCCGCAGCCGCTGGCGCCGATCAGGCTTACCACTTCTCCCTCCTTTAATTGCAGGCGGATGTCGCGCAGGATGGTGCGCGCGCCGTGGCGTTTTTCCTTGACGTGGATATCGAGTGCGATGGTCATACGTAGCTGTCGCGCCATGCCAGGCTGCGTTTCTCGATGGCGGCCATCAGCGAGTCGCTGGCTTTGCCGAGGATGGCCAGCAGTGCGATGGCCGCCAGGACGATGTCCGCGCGGCTGGTTTCGCGGCCGTCGGAGAGCAGGTAGCCCAGGCCTTTGCTGGCGGCGATCAGTTCCGCCGCCACCATGAACATCCAGGCCAGGCTAAGGCCGTTGCGCAGGCCGGTGAGGATGGCCGGCAGCGCGGCCGGCAGCAGCACGCGCCGCGTCAGCGCCACAGCCGATAGCCGGTAAAGCCGCGCGACTTCAATCAGCTTGCGGTCCACGCCGCGTATGCCGGAGGCCACGCCCATGTAGACCGGGAAGAACGCGCCGATGGCGATCAGGACGATCTTTGGCGCTTCGTCGATGCCCAGCCACAGCAGCAATAGCGGCACCCAGGCCAGCGACGGGATCGCGCGCAGGGCCTGGAAGCTGGGGTCGAGCAGGGCTTCGGCATGGCGGCTCAAGCCGACCGCTGCGCCCAGCAGCACGGCCAGCGCGGCGCCGCTCGCAAAGCCTGCCGCCACGCGCAGCGTGCTGGCGCCGATGTGGCCCAGCAGTCCTTGCGCGCCGAGATCGCGCAGGGTATCGATAATTTGCGAGGGCGCTGGCAGCAGGTTGGCAGGAATCAGGCCAGCGCGCACCGACAGCTCCACCGCCAGCAACGCTGTCACCGGCAGCAGCAGGCCAAGCAAGGCCCGTCGCCTACGTCCGTCCCCGGCGCGCACGTCGGGCGCGTCCGAAGCCTCTGCCGCCACCACCGTCGCTTCCGCAGCCACCGCCGTTGCCGATGTCGCCATGCTGAAGTGTCCTATGCCCGCGCGATATAGGATTGTGCGAAGCGCGTATCCACCAGCTCCGCAATCGCCTTGTTCAAATCGGCATCGCGCTTGACCAGCGCCTCGTCCTTGAGAATCGGCGCGGCGACCTGCAAAGCCTTCACATGCTCGGCGCCCGGCTGGGGATTGGAGAAATCGCTGCGCAGCTTCACCTGCAGCAGCGCCACCGGCAGCGACACCTTGGCCTCCTCGGACAAAATCTTCGCCGCCTCGGAAGGATGGGCGCGTATCCATGCGCGCGCCTTCTCGTAAGCCTTGATCACGCGCGCCACCTCTGCCGGCCGCGTGGCCAGGAAATCCTCCCGCACATTCAGGAAGCCGTAGGTATTGAAGGCGATATTCCGGTAAATCAGCTTCGAGCCGCTTTCCAGCTCGCTGGCCGCCATGTGCGGATCGAGTCCCGCCCACGCATCCACCTTGCCCTGCTCCAGCGCCGCGCGGCCGTCCGCATGCTGCAAGCTCACATGCTCGATATCGCTGCGCGTCAAGCCCGCCGTCTGCAGGGACCGCAGCAGGAACAGATACGGATCGGTGCCTTTGGTGGCGGCGACCTTCTTGCCCTTCAAATCCGCGATGGTGCGGATATTGGAATCCTTGCGCACCACCAGCGCGGTCCACTCGGGGCGCGAATAAATATACGGCGTCTTGATCGGATTGCCGTTTGCCTTGGCCAGCAAGGCCGCCAGTCCGGCGGAGGAACCGATATCGATGCTGTTCGCGTTCAGGTATTCTAGCGCGCGATTGCTGCCGGCGCTCAGCACCCAGCGTACCTGCACGCCATCGGCCTTGAACTCATCTTCGAGCCAGCCGAAGCGCCGCAGCACAAGGCTGGTGGGCGAATAGTAAGCGTAGTCCAGCCGCAGCTCCTTCAGCGGAGCCGCAACGACCAGCGATACGGGAGACAAACCGGAGATGGCGGCGCTGCCGGCCGCCAGTTTCAACAGAGTTCTGCGCTTCATGTTTTCCCAAGGTTAGGCGTGGATGTATAAAGTATTACACCCACGCCGCGCCGGGTACACGAAGAAATCCAGCTTTACATAGTTGGAAAGCGCATCAGGCCAGGGCTTCCGCCGGGCCGAAGAACTCATAATGCGTCTGCGATGGCGGCACGCCCACCTCGCGCAGATACGACTTGATCGCCTTCATGAACGGCGTAGGGCCGAGGAAGTAGGCTTCCACATCGCGCGTCTCCGGCAGCCACTGATCCAGGTGCCGGGGATGCAGATTGCCGTAGCAGTAGAAGCGCTGGAGTTGTGGATGCTCGGCCGCCAGCGCATCCACATGCTCGCGGAAGGCATGCACCTCGGGGTTGCGCGCCGCATGAATGAAGTGGATAGGGCGCTTGCTCGCCAGCGCCTGCGTCAGCATCGCCAGCGTTGGCGTGATGCCGACGCCGCCGCTGATCAGCACCAGCGGCTTGTCGCTATCGGCCAGCACAAAATCGCCGGCCGGCGGGAACAGCTGAACGCTGTCGCCGACATGCACCTGGTCGTGCAGGAAGTTCGACACCTGGCCGCCCGGCTCGCGCTTCACGCTGATGCGGTAATCGTCGCCATTGGCGGCGGCGGACAGCGAATACTGGCGGCGCTGCTCGTTGCCGTTCATGTTGACCACGATGCCGATGTACTGGCCCGGCTTGTGCGTCACCACCTTGCCGCCATCGGCCGGCGCCAGCACGAAGGAGGTGATCTCGTCGCTTTCCGGCGTTTTCGACACCACCTTGAAAGCGCGCGCGCCGCGCCAGCCGCCATTGGCCTGTTCGTTCTGCCGGTAGAGATTTTCCTCGGCGCCGATCAGGATATCGGCCAACTGGCCATACGCCGCGCCCCACGCCTCGATCACCGCATCGGTCGCCACCTCTTCGCCCAGCACCTCGCGGATCGCCTTCAGCAGCGAGGCGCCGACGATAGGGTAGTGCTCCGGCTGGATCTGCAAGGCCACGTGCTTGTTGACGATGGTGCCGACCAGCGGACCAAGCTTTTCCAGCTTCTCGATATTTTTCGCATACATCAGCACCGCGTTGGCCAGCGCGCGCTGCTGGGTGCCCTCGTGCTGGTTGGCCTGGTTGAACAAGGGCGACACTTGCGGATAATCGCGGAACATCGACTTGTAAAAGTGGCGGGTCAGCGCTTCGCCGCCTTGTTCGAGCAGGGGAACGGTGGCGGTGATGATGGCTTTGTGTTGTTGGCTAAGCATGGTCTTCTCTCGTGGTTGTGAACTCGACGAAAAGAAGTATATCAGATGAATGTTTAAATTGCAGAACTTGTTGACAGGCTGGATATTGAGAATGAGAAGTGTTATCATCTCCGCCATTTACATACTTTCATATTGCTTCCATGTCCGAATTCAAACTGACCGCACTGGCCGCCGCCGCATTCCTGTTGGTGGCGTCCGCCGCCCACGCCCAACAAACGGAAGACGCGCCGATGGAATCGATCCAGGTCTCCGGCAGCTGGCTGGGATCGGGGCTGCAAAACAGCGTCAAGAATTTCGCCGGCGCGCGCACGGTGGTCGGCAAGGAAGCGATAGAAGAGAGCGGCGCGGCCAACATCGGCGACGTGCTCCGCCGCATCCCCGGCGTGCAATCGACCGACAACTCGGGCACGGCGGGCAGCGCCATCTCGCTCAACATCGGCATCCGCGGCCTGACGGGCCGCTACTCGCCGCGCTCGACCGTGCTGCTGGACGGCATACCGCTGGCGGTGGCGCCGTATGGCCAGCCGCAACTGTCGTTCGCGCCGGTCAGCCTGAACAATGTCGAATCGATCGACGTCGTGCGCGGCGGCGGCGCGGTGCGTTACGGCCCGCAAAACGTCGGCGGCATCATCAACTTCCGCAGCCGCGCGATCCCGGAGGGCGAGGGCATCCACGGCGACGCCAGCGTGCGCTACAACGACTTCGGCGAAGGCGGCAGCAACCGCCAGTACAGCGCCTTCGTCGGCGGCACCGCCGGCAACGGCCTCGGCGTCGCACTGATGTACTCGGGCATGGAAGGGCGCGAATGGCGCCAGGGCAGCGACGAAAAGGTCAACGACGTCGCCGTCAAATTCCGCTACCGGCTCGACCGTAACAGCGAGGTGTACGGCAAGGTCTCGTACTACGACGTCAAATCGAAAACGCCGGGCGGCCTGACGGTGGCCCAATACAACGCCGATCCGTTCCAGAACACCCGCCCCAGCGACTTCTGGAGCGGCGACCGCAAGGGCGCGGACGTCGGCTACCTGAACACGATATCGGCCACGCAGGAATTCGAGGTCAAGGCCTACTACAACGAAAGTTTCCGCCAGAGCGCGCTGATCAACGCAGCCAAAACGCAAATCACCTGGCAGCCGCGCAACTACGAAGTGCTGGGCGTGGAGCCGCGCTACACGCAGCGCTTCAGCAGCGGCGGCCTGACGCACGACGTCACGCTCGGCTACCGTTTCCTGCGCGAGCGCGGCGACGACAACAGCTACATCCAGACCGTCAGGACCGGTGCCAACGGCGCCACCACCAGCTTCCTCAACAGCACCGACGCGCACGCCGCCTACATCGACGACCGCATCGCGCTGGGCCAATGGCGCATCACGCCGGGCTTGCGTTACGAAAAAATCTCATCGACCCGCGACGACGTGGCCGCCAGGTCTACCTTCGAAACCGACAACAACAAAGCGCTGCCGTCGCTCAACGTCGCCTATTTGGTCAACCGGGCGCTGACGGTCTTCGTCAACTACACCACCTCGTTCGGCGCGGTGCAGAACACGCAACTGAACTCGCAAACGCCAGGCAACCCGCTGAAACCGGAGCTGGCGAAAACGGCCGAACTGGGCGCGCGCTGGAAAACCGGCGCGGTCAGTGCCGAAGTCACCGCCTTCCGGCTCAAGTTCGACAACCAGATCGCGCAAGTGCCGGGCATCACGCCGGCCACCTTCCAGAACATAGGCGCCACCCGGCACGACGGCCTGGAAACGGCGATCGACTACAGCTTCGACGACGCCAGCGCGCTGGCCGGCCTGAACGTCTACGCCAACTACACGTACACCAAAGCCATCCAGGAATCGGGCGCCACGGCGGGCCTGGACGTACCGTTCTACTCGCGCAACACCGACACGGTTGGCGCGCGCTACCGCGTTGGCGCATGGACGGCCAACCTGTCCAGCACACACCAGACCAAGCAATACTCCGACACCGCCAACACGGTTGCGGAAGCGGCAAACGGCGGCGCCGGCCTGATCCCTGGCTTCCGTCTGTGGAACGCGCAAGTGTCGTGGAAACAACCTGCCTACGAAATCGCGGCCGGCGTCAACAACATCGCTGACAAGCGCTACTACACGCGCAACGTCGACGGCAACGCCGGCCGCATGGTCGGCGCGCCGCGCACCGCCTACCTGCAACTGCGCGTCGCCTACTAAACCGAATCCGGGGTCAGGTCTGACATTCGCACACGGGCTCAACTGCGTAGCGGTTGAGCCCGTGTGCGAATGTCAGACCTGACCCCGGGCGTAGGACTAAGATGACATTTTGCAATGTTCGCAGCCTACATTGGACTACAAGGTGCTCCTATACCGGCAGTTTAGGCCGCTGGGTATAGTGTCTACATCAACCAGACAGACACTTACAGAGGCACACCATGAACGCAATCCATACCGCACCAGCCGCCCAACAGACCGTTAGCCTGATCGGCGCGCAACAGAACGATTTGCTGCGCGCCCTGTCGCGCGATGATCTGCTCGCCCTGTTCGGCGACCTGGAATTGGTCACGTTGCCGGAAGGTAAGCATCTGTTTGATTTTGGTGACGCCGTCGAGTACACCTACTTCCCGACCAACGCCATTGTTTCCCTGCAGTATGTCATGGAAGATGGTGCGACCACCGAGATCGCTGTTGTCGGCCGCGAAGGTGTGGTGGGCGTGGCGCTGCATCCGACCGAGCGCGCCAGCTACGCGGCCGTGGTCCAGACCGCCGGCTATGGCTACCGTCTGAAAACCTCGGTGCTGCGCGACGTGTTCTATAGCGGCGGCCCGTTGGCCCAGCAACTGATGCGCTATACCAGCATGATGTTCGCCCAACTGGCGCAGAGCGTGGCCGGTAGCCGTCATACCAGCATCGAGCAGAAGCTGTGCCGCTGGCTGCTGGAGCGCCTCGACCGTTCGCTGTCGAACGAGCTGAAAGTGACCCAGGAGATGATCGCCAATATGCTCGGCGTGCGCCGCGAGAGCATCACCGGCGCGGCAGGCAAGCTGGCCCAGGAAGGCCTGATTACCTACCGCCGCGGCCTCGTGACCGTGCTGGACCGTGATGGCATGGAGCGCCGCGCGGGCAGCTGCTACCAGGGCCGCGTCAATAAATCGGCCCCGGCCCAGCAACGTTACGCGGCATAAGAAGTGATTAGTGCAGTACGCGCGATGGCGGATTGATCAGGAAACCACCGAAATCCGCCCGCGCCGGCAGACGCGCAGCCAGATCCTGGTCCAGCTTGCGCTGCACCAGTTTGTGCCAGGCGCTGGCCCACCGGGCCGCCAGTTGCGATTCTTCCGCCGAGCGCGCATACAGCGTTCTTTCCACGGCGAGTTTTTGGCGTTGCAAGGCGTAGCTGGCGGATATCAAAGTAGTCATGGCGTAGTTGACTGAATAGTTGATCGGGAATGCGTTGCCATTGTGCTCCTGTCACCCCGGTGCTGAATGTGCGCCACTTCACCCATAGCGATGAGTAAAACTCTGCATTGCGTGTAAAATGCAGGGCTGTTGCTCATCCGCATCGTTTCTTTCCGGCTTGTTCCCTCATGAATTTCTCTAAAAACGCGTTGGCGGGCTTGACCACGTCATTCGCGCTGGTGCCCGAGTGCATCGCTTTTGCGCTGGTTGCGCATCTCAATCCGCTGGCCGGGCTGTACGGCGCTTTCTTCATCTGCACTATCACCGCCTTGTTCGGCGGTCGTCCCGGCATGATTTCCGGCGCCGCCGGTTCGATGGCGGTGGTGATCGTGGCCCTGGTTGCACAGCACGGCTTGCAGTATTTCCTCGCCACCGTCGTGTTGAGCGGGCTGATCATGCTGTTGTTTGGCGTGCTGCGAATGGGGAAACTGGTGACGATGGTGCCGCATCCGGTAATGCTGGGTTTCGTCAACGGGCTGGCGATCGTCATTGCGTGGTCGCAATTGCAACATTTCAAGGACGGCGCCGGCTGGTTGCAGGGCGCGGCGCTGGCGTGGATGTGCGGCCTGGTGCTGCTGACGATGCTGATCGTGTATCTGCTGCCGCGCTTGACCAAGGCGCTGCCGCCCGCGCTAGTGGCGATTGTCGGCGTCGGCGTGTTGTCGGCAACGCTGCATCTGCCGGTGCGCACGCTGGGCGACATGGCGCATATCGCCGGCGGCCTGCCGTCGTTTGCCTTGCCGGAGCTGCCGATGAATCTGGAGACGCTGCGTATTGTGCTGCCGTACGCCTTCCTGATGGCGATGGTGGGCCTGCTGGAAACGCTGCTGACTTTTAACCTGACCGACGAAATCACCGAGACGCGCGGCTTGCCGAATCGTGAATGTGTGGCGCTGGGCGCGGCCAATGTGGCGTCCGGCCTGTTCGGCGGCATGGGCGGCTGCGCGATGATAGGCCAGACCATGATCAACCTCAGCTCCGGCGGCCGTACGCGCGTGTCGGGGGCGGTGGCGGGCATCATGATCCTGCTGTTTATTCTGTTCCTGTCGCCGCTTATCGAGCAGATTCCGCTGGCGGCGCTGGTGGGCGTGATGTTCGTGGTGGCGCAGGAGACGTTTGCCTGGGGTTCGCTGCGTGTGCTGGGCAAGGTGCCGCGTCACGACGCCTTGCTGATTGTGGCGGTGACGGCGATTACGGTGGCGACCGATCTGGCGATGGCGGTCATGTGCGGCATCATTATCGCGGCGCTGAGCTTCGCCTGGCGCCATGCGCGCGATATCCGCGCGGACGTGAGCAGCGTCGATGGCGTGAAGCGCTATACGCCGCATGGGACGCTGTTCTTCGCTTCCGTTGCCCACTTCAACGCCTTGTTCGATCCGCAGGGTGATCCGCAGCACGTGGTGCTCGACGCCCGCGATCTGCGCCTGGCCGACCATTCGGCGGTGGTGGCGGTGGCCACGCTGAGCGAGCGTTATGCCAAAGCCGGCAAGACGCTCCAGGTCCAACACCTGTCCAAGCGCTGCGAAACGCTGCTGCAACGGTCGGGAGTCATGGCTACCGCGTGACGTGCCGATCGGGGCGTGCGGCTACCGGCCAGGGATGCGCCAACGTTTGAAGCAGGTCAGTAGAAGTAAGGCGTCTTGCCCGCCCACTCGGTATTGCCGTAGACCTTGTGCAGCAGCGTGAAGGCGCGCTTCGACAGCGTTTTCGCATCCGCGTCCAGACAACCGCCGCGCGTCGATTGCACCACGGTGTGCAACAGCCATGGCAGCTCCGGATCTTTCGGCATCGCCGCCGCGCGGCGCAGCACGTGGTCGCCGACAAAGCCGGTGGCGGTCTTCAAAGCGCCCAGCTGCGCCAGCTCCTTGTTTCGCACGGCGGCATTGCCGGTTTCCGGCGCCGGCGGCGCCTGTTCGGTGGCGACGTCCTCGTCGACCTCGACCCCGGCCTTGGCCGGCAGCTTGCACCACATGCTGGCCGTGGTTTCATCTTGCGGCATCTGCGCAAAGTCGGCGCGGGTGGCGGTCCAGCCGTTCAGCGTTGGCGTGAGCTGCCATTTCATCGCGCTGACCAGCATCCAGTGACGACGCTCCTGCACCGTTGCCAGTTTTTGATACTCGCGCATCACCGGCGCCAGCGCCGGCGCGCTTTGCTCGACCTGTTTCGCGGCAGCCAGCGCCGGCGCTTCCTGTCCAAGCAAGTCAAAACGCATCCACGCCGCGATGGCGATGCGCGTGCGCAGCGCCGCCGGCAGGCGTTTGTCGGCGCTTAGCGCGAACAGGTCGGCGGTGGCAAGGCCGCTGTTCAGCCAACGCTGGCCGTCCGCCGCCAGTTCTTCGACCGGCGGTTGGCTGCCGGCCTTCTCGCCGGTGTCGGCGTCGCGGCGCTCGGCCAGGCCGCGCATCAGGTAAGCCGCCGCTTCCGCCGGCGTCAGCGCGATGGCGAAGCGCTCCTGGCGAAACAGATTGCGCGCGCTTGGTGACGCCGCGCGTTGCAGCGCGCCGCTGGCCAGCACCGCATCCTCAAGCACGCGCGCCTTGTCGGCCTGCCTGGTCAGGCGATAGTGCCGCGCCAGCGCATAACGGACGGTCAGATATTCCGGCGCATTTTCCGGCACCTGCAAGGCCGCTTTCTCGACATCCGCCGGCAGCGTGCTGTGGTTGATGGTCGCCGCCATCAGCCAGACGCGCGCCTGCGGCGTATTGCCTTCTCTGGCGTAGCGGCGCCACTGCGCCAGCGCATGTTCGCGTTCCGGCGCGCAGGTGCTAGCCTGCGCGCCGCCGTAGCACTGCACGCTCTGGATCCAGTCGATGAAGCCGACGTTCTTGCGCATGGCGTCCACCGGCATCAGTCGATCCGCCAGCAGGCGCCAATCGCCCAACTTGTCTTCGGCGTAGGGATCGGCGTTGGGATTGTCCAGCGCCTTGCTCAGTTCCGCGAAGCGCAGCTTTGGCGTCAGGCGCGCACGCATGCTGCGGCCGATGGCGCGGGCGTCTTCGTGCATGTCCTTGAGCGAAGCATCGGCCAGGATGTGATCGATGCTGCGCTGGATCGCGTCCATGACTTTCTGCTGCGCGGCCTCGCGTGCGGCCGCCGCCTCCGGACCCTCGGATGCGATTTCACGCTCGCGCCGCCAGCGCTCTTCCTGCGATACGCCCGGCGGCACATAAGTGGCCAGACGCGCCTGCGCGCGCAACGCCAGGTATTCTCCCCAGTGGCGCAGCGGATGCTTGTCGGTGGCGCCGATGCGCGCGAAGACCCGGTTGGCGGCGGCGTAGTCCTGCGCGTAGAAGGCGGCGGAAGCCAACTGGTATTCCTGCATCTGGCGCCAGTACAGCGCTTCCGACGCCGGCAGCGGCGCCGGCTGCGCCACCGCCGGCCTGGCCTGGCCCCAGCCGGGCGGCTTCGCTTCGGGATCGTCGCCACAGATGCGGAACACCTGGCGCTGGGTGTTGACCCACGCCGCCAGCCGCACCGGCGTCGCGTCCTCGCGCTGGGCCAGCGCGTTCAGCGTTTGCGTGGCGAAGGCGTAGCTGCTGTCCGGGCAGGCGCGATAGGTGGCGGCGACATTGTCCTTGTCGCGCGCCGGCAGCACTTCGCGCTTCAGCGCAGCGCTGACGGCCAGGCGCCAGCCATCGTAGACGTTATTCGGCGCGCTTTCGCGCCAGTCGCCGTAACCGCCCGGACGGCCCTCGACCGAGACCGTCAGGCCGTTGGCCATGCCCGGCGACGCCTTCAGGCCCGGCGCGCCGAGCATCACGCCGCGCCACGCGGCATACAAATAGCTGCGCGCGTAGGACGGCAGCACCACGCCCAGCTCACCGGCCTGATAGCGGTTCAGCGCAATGTCCGCCCCCAGCCGGTTGGTGTAACGGTCGTAGGCGACGTCGCCGCTGGCGCCGGCGTTGGCGGCGACCAGCAGCGCGACGGCGGCCAGGGCGCCGGGACGATAAGAACGATTCATGGAGTGCTCCCGATATCTGTGCCACGCTTCCATGCGTAGCGGTCGAACCAATAGGTCTTGCGGTAGCGCGCCGCCACCTGCGGCGGAAACGCTTCTTGCGGCGAAAAGCCGGCGACAGTGCGGCAGCTGGCGTGCAGCGTCGCGGGCGATTGTTCGATGACGCGGCGCAGGGCGGCGTTGTCGCGGCCCATGCGGAAGAACATCGGCACCACTTCGTCGGCGCCCAGATCGTCCAGCCATGCCGGCGAGCGGCACCACCAGGCCAGCGCGGTAACGGACAGCTTGATTTGCGGCGGCAGATCGGCGCGCAGCTGGCGCACCAGCGACCGATAGAACACGCGCTGCGAAGGCCTGGCCTCCATGTCCAGCTGCACCCAGCCCGAGGTGCTGACGGTCGCCGCCTCGTGCATCGCGCGCAGGATCATGGCGCGGCGGCGTTCGATATCGATGGGCGGATTGACGGTGCTGACTTCCACATGCACCACCGGCGTAATGCGCGAGGCGGCGGGCCAGCGGGCGCGCGGGCGGGTCAGGGCGGCGTCGCCGCTGAGAAGAATGTGACGTTGCAGGACGGCCGCTTCGGGCTGCGACCATGGCGGCAGCGCGGCGCCGTCCCACAGCCATGCGATCTGCTGCGCGGCGGCGCAGGGGCAGAGCAGGGCCAGGATCAGGAATACAAGGGGCATCAGTGCAATGGGGCGGCGTAGAGACTAAGCCGCCCCATTGTACCGCAGTTACTTGCCTTCGAGCGCTGCGATCGCCGCTGCCACGCCGGCGCCGTAGGCCGGATCGGCCTGGGTGCAGTTGTCGATGTGGCGCTGCTGCACCGGCTTCGACACGCCATGGATCGCGCGCGCGGTGTTTTCGAACAGCAGCTGCTTCTTGTCGTCGGTCAGCAGGCGGAACAGATTGCCCGGTTGCGAGAAGTAGTCGGTGTCCACGCGGTGGTTCCAGTGGTCGGCCGCGCCTTCCAGCGACAGCGGCGGTTCCTTGAACTGCGGGCTTTCCTGCCATTCGCCGCGGCTGTTCGGCTCATACGGCGTCTGGCCGCCGCCGTTCGGCGTCACGCGCATGGCGCCGTCGCGGTGGTAGCTGTGGAATGGGCACTTCGGCGCGTTCACCGGAATCTGGTGGTGGTTCACGCCGAGCCGGTAGCGCGCCGCGTCGCCATACGAGAACAGGCGCGATTGCAGCATTTTGTCCGGCGAGAAGCTCACGCCCGGCACCACGTTGGCCGGCGAGAAGGCCGATTGCTCGACTTCCGCGAAGTAGTTTTCCGGGTTGCGGTTCAGTTCCAGCACGCCGACATCGATCAGCGGGTAGTCGCCCTTCGGCCACACCTTGGTCAGGTCGAACGGATGGTACGGCACCTTGGAGGCATCGGCTTCCGGCATGATCTGCACCGCCAGTTTCCAGCGCGGGAATTCCTTGCGCTCGATGGCGTCGAACAGGTCGCGCTGCGAGCTTTCGCGGTCGGCGCCGACCAGTGCGGCCGCCTCGGCGTCGCTGAGGTTCTCGATGCCCTGCTGCGAGACGAAGTGGAACTTGACCCAGAAGCGCTCATTGGCGGCGTTGATGAAGGAGAAGGTGTGGCTGCCGAAGCCGTGCATGTGGCGGTAGCCCTTCGGGATGCCGCGGTCGCTCATGACGATGGTGACCTGGTGCAGCGCTTCCGGCAGCAGGGTCCAGAAGTCCCAGTTGTTCTCGGCGCTGCGCAGATTGGTCTTCGGATCGCGCTTGACCACGTGGTTCAGGTCCGGGAACTTGAGCGGATCGCGGAAGAAGAACACCGGCGTGTTGTTGCCAACGATGTCCCAGTTGCCTTGCTCGGTGTAGAACTTGACGGCGAAGCCGCGGATATCGCGTTCGGCGTCGGCGGCGCCGCGCTCGCCGGCCACGGTCGAAAAGCGCATGAACACGTCGGTCTGCTTGCCCACTTCCGAGAACAGCGCGGCCTTGGTGTAGCGGGTGATGTCGTGGGTGACGGTGAAAGTGCCGTAGGCGCCGGAGCCCTTGGCGTGCATGCGGCGCTCGGGGATCACTTCGCGCGCGAAGTGGGCCAGCTTTTCCAGATGCCATACATCCTGCAGCAGGACCGGGCCGCGCGGGCCGGCGGTCTGGGTGTTTTGGTTGTCGACGACGGGAGCGCCGGCGGCAGTAGTGAGATTTTTCATGAAACTTCCTTCGCCTGTTTGGGATGAACGGAAACTTCCAGCATAACGACTACCACAGCTTTGCGCCGCTCTCAAAAGAGAGAGCCGCAATGAAAAACGCCCGGCGGTGCCGGGCGTTCGATACTACATCAATTACTTGCTTGGGTAGATGATGTCGTCGCGACGGTCGTGCGCGCGGGCAGCGTTGTCGGTGCCGGTCGATTTCTCTTTACCGTACGAAACGGCTTCCATCTGGCCGTCTTTCACGCCTTGTGCTTTCAGGGCGGTGATCAGGGCCTGGGCGCGCTTCTGGCCCAGGGCCAGGTTGTATTCCGCGCCGCCGCGGTCGTCGGTGTTGCCTTCGACTTTGATTGCTACGTTCGGGTTAGCCGACAGGAACTTGGCGTGGTCCGCGACCAGGGCGTCGAATTCCGGCTTGACGGTGTACTTGTCGAAGTCGAAGTAGACGCTACGGTTTTTGTAGATCGAGCTGTTTGGGTCCAGGTACGCTGGCAGCGGTGCCGGTGCTGGCGCCGGTGCTGGTGCGGCCACTGGCGCTGGGGCCGGGGCTGGCGCAGGTGCCGGTGCTGGCGCCGGGGTTGGTGCAGGTGCTGGGGTCGAGCATGCGCTCAGCAGTGCGATGGTGCAGGCTGCCAGCAGGATATTGGTTTTAGCTTTCATCGAAATTACTCCCGAATTGGTTTTGTTTGTGGGGACACGCTAGGTGTGAGGCTGTTCCGCAGCCCGCGAGCAGTATTATATAAGGGTTTCCCGTTGAAATATTGGTGTCCTGCATTATTTTTTCAACCAAGATAAAAAGGGCGTCAAATCCATCTCGCTTTCGACATACCAGGCGCGCCTGGCGATGTCGAACTTGGCGCCCAGCGCCTTGACCTGGTCCTTCTCGTGGAAGCCGGCGTCCAAGTAGTGGCGCGTTGCCGGAGCGGCGCGCGGGGCGCGCTGGTTGCGCTCCAGGGCGGCCTCCGCTGCTGCTGAAGATTTAGGCAGGCGCATCTGCGCAATGAAGCTGCTGCGGCGCGCCGCGGCGGTCGGCGAAAGCAGCGTCAAGCGTGATCTGGCGCGGGTTGCCGCCACATAGAACAAGTTTTCTTCCTCGCGCCGCGGCTGCGCCGGATGGGGGAATTCGCCTTCCTCCAGGAACGGCAGGATCACGTGCTCGAACTCCTTGCCCTTGGCGTTGGCGGCGCATTCGATCAGCACCGACTTGCGGTCGCGCTTGCGGCGGATGAAGGCTTCGCGGGCGTTGACCGCCTGCCAGAACTCGCGCAGGCTGTGGCCGGAGGCGGCGGCCGCCTGCAACAGGCCGGCGATCGATTTATTGATGACGCCGGCGTCGTAAGCGCGCACAAAGATGCGGCGCGCGGTGGCGGCCAGCTGCACCCGCTCGCACAATTCGGTCAGCACGGCGGCGGCCGGAGCGTCGGCGTCGACCGTCGCCAGCCAGGCCAGCGCGGCGATCACCGCACGCCTGGTGCCCTCGCTGGCGACGTCGCGGTAGCCGGCTGCGACGCCGTCGCGGCGCTCGTCCTCGATCAGGAACAGCTCGCCTAGCAGTTCCGGGCTCTTCAGGATCTGTTGCTTGAAGTTGTCCATGCTGCGCGCCGCGAACTTCATTTCGCTGAAGGCGACCAGCGCATCGACGATGGCCAGGCGCACCGGTTCCGACTTCACCGCCGCGAAATCGCGCAGGGCGATGGCCAGCAGGCCGCGCAGGAACAGGATTTCGTCGCGCTGCAGATAGCCGGCCATCGGCGGCGTGCGGTAGTCGATATCGGCCTCGATCAGCGCGTTTTCGATCGCCATCGACTGGTGGCGGTCGCGGATCAGGATGGCGCAGCCGTCGAGGGCGTGGCCGTCGGCCCGCCACTGGCGCACGGCCGCCACGGCGCGCTGGGCGCAGCCGGCGGCGTCGTCATAGTGGGCCTGGACGATCTCGGTGCGCAGCGGCAGGCCAGACTCCACCGGCTTTTGCTTGAACTCGGCCATGGCGCAGGCCAGGTGCGGGCCGTGGCGGTAGGTGCGCGTCAGCGGGTAGCGCACCAGCCTGGGAAAACGCTCGCCGAAGCGGCGGCCGAGGAACTGGTCGCTGGCGCCCAGCCCGGCGTGGATCACCTGATCCTTGTCGCCGGCGCCGACGAAAAAGCATGGCGGCCGCTCGATCAGCGCTTCGAGGATGCGGAAGGCCGCCTCGTTGAGGTCGTGCAACTCGTCGCACAGCACCAGCCGGTAGTCGGGTAACTGCGCGGCCAGGCGCGCGCCGCCGTGCAGATTGCAGGCCAGGTCGTAGGTGGCGTCGAACGGGCCGCGAAACAGCGCGCCGGCGCCGCCGTCGAGCCGCAGCGTTTCGTACTCGATGGTGGTCAGGTAGTCGCTCAGCGGGATGCCCAGCAATTCGGCGGCCTCCTCGTGGCCCATGAATTCGACGTCGGTTTGCAGCGCCATCGTGGCTTTCAGGTGCTGCTGGGTTTCGAGGAATTGCGCCAGCGCCAGGCTGTGGGTATGCAGTTCCAGGCCGTCGACGCTGCCGGCGTAGCGCTCGCCGGCGCGGTCGATCGCCCGCAGCGCGGCATCCTTGAGCGCGCGCAGGTCGCGGCACTGGCGCACGTCGTCGCCGTCGGCCAGGTCCATCATCCAGGCGGAAAAATCGTCGAAACTGATCACGGCGACGCGCGCGGCCAGCGGCGCCGGCACGCCCACTTCCAGCAGGCGGCGGCGCAGCACTTCGCGCGCCTCCGGCGTGAAGGTCAGCGCCAGGATCTGTTCCGGCGCCAGCTTGCGCGCCAGCGCCTCGCCGATGCGCAGCGCCAGCGTGGTGGTCTTGGCGGCGCCGGCGTTGGCGTCGACCAGCACCACCTTGTGCTGCGCCAGCTGAATGGCGGTCTGTTCGGCGGTAGGTAGCAGGCCTTGCGGGGTGAAGCGCGGAGAATTGGGGGCGGTCGGCTGGTTCATCCGCTACATTATAGCGACCGCCGGCGGCAAGCCGGTAGCGCCCGATGCCCCGGCGGCGCGGCCGGCGGGCGCCGGCGCGCGGTCGCGCCTTCGATGAACTGCGGGCTGAACATGCGTCTTTCGGTATCGGTGTCGTGGCGGTCGATGCGCGCGCACAGCAGTTCGGCGGCCGCGGCCGCCATTTTCTGCATCGGCTGGCGCAACGTGGTCAGCTTGTAGCTGATCCAGGCGGACGGCTCGACCGCGTCGAAGCCGGCCACCGACAGCTGGCCCGGCACGTCCAGTCCCAGCTCGTGGCGGGCGCAGTCGAGGCAGCCGATGGCCATGACGTCGCTGCCGCAGATGACCGCGTCGGGCACGCCGCCGAGCTGCGCAATGACGGCCTTCAGGCCCAGCGCGCCGCTGCGGTAGTCGTAGTCGCCCGCCACCACCACCGGCGCCGGCAGGCCCAGTTCGGCCAGGCGCTCGACCGCGCCGCGGCGCCGCTCGCTGGCCACGCTGGAGTCCATGCCGCCGCCGATGATGGCGAACTGGCGGTGGCCGGCCGCGGCCGGGCGCGTGGCCAGCAGGCGGCCAGCCTCGGCGTGGTCGCAACTGACGGTGTTGACCGCGTGGTCGCGCATGGCGCGGTTGAACAGCACCAGCGGCATGCGCCGGCGCGCGAATTCGGCCACGTGCTGGCCGGACAGGCGGGCGGCGGCGATCACGCCATCGACCTGGTATTGCCAGACATCGGCCAGCGCGCGGTCGACCTCGGCCTCGCGTTGCAAGGTGAACAGCAGCACGCGCTTGCCGCGCGCGCTGAACTGCTGGCTGACTTCGGCCAGCAGCTCGGGATAATACAGGTTGGCCTGGTTGGTGATGATCAGCGCCACCATGTTGGAGCGGCGCGTGATCAGGCTGCGGGCGGCGGCGTTCGGGATGTAGTCGAGCAGGGCGGCCGCCTTCATCACCAGCGCATAAGTGGCCTTGGATACGCTGGCGCCCGGCTTGAAGCAGCGCGACACGGCCGACTGCGACACGCCGGCCACCTGCGCCACGTCGTACGATGTGACGCGGCGGTTCTCGCTGGCGATCACCGCTTTCAGCGCGCTGGCGCCATGTTCTACTGTCAGCTTGGATTTGCTCATCGTCTGGCTGCTCTCTTACTAGTTGAACAAGGATAAATAACAAATTACCACATGGCAACAAATATCGCATTTCTGGTGGGAAATATCTGCCCGCCTGTGGTTATGGCGCAATGGCTGGCGGGGCCGGCCTTTATCTGCTAGAATCCCGCCCCTTTACCTGAACGGAAGGGGCAAGATGAGCATCGCTTGCGGCGTCGATTTCGGCACGTCCAATTCCACCGTCGGCTGGGTGCGTCCCGGCCAGCCGGTGATGCTGGGACTGGAGGATGGCAAGACGACCTTGCCGTCGGTGGTCTTCTTTAATGCGGATGACGACGACGTCACCTATGGCCGCGCTGCGCTGGCCGAATACCTGGCCGGCTACGAGGGGCGCTTGATGCGCTCGATGAAAAGCCTGCTCGGCACCAGCCTGATCGACGGCCAGACCGAGGTCGGCGGCCGCGCGCTGCCGTTCCGCATGCTGCTGTCCCAGTTCATTGGCGAACTGAAGCGCCGCGCCGAACGTTCGGCCGGCCGCGAGTTCACCTCGGCCGTGTTCGGCCGCCCGGTCCATTTCATCGACGACAGCAAGGAAAACGACCAGCTGGCCGAGGACACGCTGGCCGAAGTGGCCCGCGCGGTCGGCTTCAAGGACATTTCCTTCCAGTTCGAGCCGATCGCGGCGGCGTTCGATTACGAATCGCAGATCGAGCGCGAGGAACTGGTGCTGATCGCCGACATCGGCGGCGGCACCTCGGACTTCTCGCTGGTGCGCCTGTCGCCGGAACGGGTAAAGCAGGCCGAGCGGCGCGACGACATCCTGGCCAACGGCGGCGTCCACATCGGCGGCACCGACTTCGATAAATACCTCAGCCTGTCGTCGATCATGCCGCTGCTGGGCTACGGCAGCCGCCTGCGCAACAATAGCGAAGTGCCGTCCAGCTATTTCTTCAACCTGGCCACCTGGCACACCATCAACCAGGTGATACCAAGAAGATGTGGACCCAGCTGTCGGACCTGCTGCGCGATTCGGCCGAGCAGGAAAAACTGGGCCGTTTACAGCGCCTGATCGACGAGCGCGCCGGCCACTGGCTGGCGATGAAGGCCGAAGAGGGCAAGATCGCGCTGTCCGGCGCCGCTCAAGTGCAGCTGGCGCTGGACCGGCTGGCGCCGCCGGTGCTGCTGGACCTGCACCGCGCCCAGTTCGACGACGCCATCGACCACCTGGTCGGCTCGGTTGAGCGCACGGTGCTGGACCTGCTGCGCGACGCCGGCGTCAGGCCGGAGGATGTGGACACGGTGTTCTTCACCGGCGGTTCCAGCGGCGTGCGCAAGCTGCGCGAGCGCATCGGCGCGCTGGTGCCGTCCGCGCGCAAGGTCGAGGGCGACCTGTTCGGCAGCATCGGCGCCGGTCTGGCGCTGGACGCGGTACGCAAATTCGGATAAACCATTCATATATATATATGTTCGATCAACCGATAGTCATGCTGGACTTTGAAACCACCGGCCTCACGCCGGTGCAGGGCGACCGCATCACGGAGGTGGCGGCGCTGCGCATCGTTGGCGGCCAGGTGGTCGAGCGCTACGTGTCGCTGGTGAATTGCGGCGTGCGCATTCCCGCCTTCATCACCGGCCTGACCGGCATCACGCAGGCGATGGTGGACAGCGCGCCGCCGGCCTCGGAGGTGGTGCCGGAGCTGCTCGACTTCATCGGCGGCGACGCGCTGTCGGCCCACAACGCCAGCTTCGACGAGAAGTTCCTGCGCGCCGAGGCGCAGCGGCTGAATCTGGCGCCGCGCCATGCCGCGCTGGTGTGTTCGCTGAAACTGTCGCGCCGCGTGTTCCCGCAGCTCGGCAGCTACAAGCTGGGCCATCTGTCGGGCTCGCTGGGCATCCGCTTCGCCAGCGCCGCCCACCGGGCCGAGGCCGACGCCGAGGTCGCCGCGCAGGTGCTGATCCACATCGGCCAGCACTTGCGTTCCAGCTATGGCATCGGCCAGATCGACACCGATCTGCTGGTGGCGGTCAACCAGCTGGCGGCCGCCAAGGTGCCGCAATTCCTGCAAAAGCGCGGCCAGCCCGTTTGAGCGTCGTCAAATCCCCGGCGGGACCGCGTTTTACACTTCCATCAACAATGTTGTCATGTTGGTCAGAGGTGTATCGTGAAAAAACAGTGCTCGGCCAAAGAAGCTCATGACGTCTACCGCTGGTTCCTGGAGGCTGCGGAGCGCGGCAATGCCTACGCGCAGTTCAACCTCGGCCGCATGTTCAAGACCGGCGACGGCGTCGCGCGCGACGAGGCGCAAGCGTTCCACTGGATGAGCAAGGCGGCCTGCCAGGGCTTGGCCTATGCGCAGAACCAGCTGGGCGCGATGTACTACTACGGCCGCGGGGTGGATAACAACGACCACCACGCGCTGCACTGGTTCCGCTGCGCCGCCCATCAGGGCGATGCCTCGGCCCAGCAAAACCTCGGCCTGATGTTCAAAAAGGGCGCGGCGTCGCGCAAAGCGACGACATCGCGCTGTGCTGGTTCTGCCGCTCCGCCGAGCTGGGGCTGGCCAGCGCGCAAACCCTGCTCGGTGAAGCCTACGCCAACGGCCGTGGCGCGCCGCGCAACTATCCGATGGCGCTGGCGTGGTTCCGCAAGGCCGCGCTGCAAAACGACGCCAACGCGCAACTGCATCTCGGCCTGATGTACAAGCACGGGCGCGGCGTCGCGCGCAACGAGGCGCAGGCGGTGGCCTGGTTCAGGCAGGCGGCGGCGCAGGACGATGCGGTGGCGCAGCGGCTGGTCGGCGTCGCCTATGCCGAAGGGCTGGGCGTGGCGGCCGATCCGCAGCGCGCGTTTGCCTGGCTGTTGCGGGCGGCCGAGCAGGAGGACGCCGACGCCCAGTTCAACCTTGGCGTCATGCTGGCCAACGGCAAGGGCGTGGAGCAGGACGACGAGCTGGCGTTCACCTGGTATCACCGCGCCGCCGAGGCCGGCCACGCGCTGGCGCAGTACAACCTGGGCGGCATGTACGCGCGCGGCCGCGGCGTCGAGCGCGACGAGCGGCAGGCGCTGGCGTGGTACCGGCTGGCGGCCGAGCAGGGGACGCCGCATGCGCAATTCAACGTCGCCGTCATGTACGCCAACGGCCATGGCGTGAACAAGGACGATACGCTGGCGGCCGCCTGGTATCGCAGCGCCGCCGAGCAGGGCGACGCCAGCGCGCAGAACAACCTTGGCGTGATGTACGCCAACGGCCTCGGCGTCGAGCGCGACGATGCGCAGGCGGTGGACTGGTATGGCAAGGCGGCCGAGCAGGATCACGCGCTGGCCCAGTTCAATCTGGGCGGCATGTACGGCAGCGGCCGCGGCGTGGCGCGCGATCCGGCGCTGTCGTTCATGTGGCTGACGCTGGCCGCGCAGGGCGGCGACGTGGCGGCGGTCAGCAACCGCCGCAAGATGTCGCTGGCGATGACGCCGCAAGCCATCGCCAGCGCCCATGAGCTGGCCCGCCGCTGGCGCGACGCCCATCCGTTGCGCGGGTGTCTGCGCTAGCTATCGTTGTCGTTTGCGCGCGCGTGACGGGCGGGGGCGCGGCGGTCGAGGAACAGGCTGTTGCCGTGGATCTTCTTGGCCTGTTTCTTGGACTCCGCCGCCGCGGTGGCGATCTGGTGATGGGTGTAGTACTGGCGCGGCTCGACGCGGATCGCCCCGATCGACAGGCTCATCAATGAGTAAAACACCTTCTTGCCCTGGCGGTCCTCGCTCAGGTAGCCGCCGCGCTCGCGGTCCTCGATGCTGTAGAAATCCGGCACATTGCGGCCGAACTCGTCCAGCACCGACTGGCAGCGCCGCTCCCAGTCCTCGCTCTGGAACAGCACCATGAAATCGTCGCCGCCGATGTGGCCGACAAAATCGCGGTCGGGATCGATGTGGCCGCTGAGGATGTTGCCGGTCAGCTGGATCACGTCGTCGCCGCGGCGATAGCCGTAGACGTCGTTGAACGGCTTGAAATGGTCGAGGTCAAAATAGCAGACCCAGAAGCGGGTGCCGCTTTCCAGCAGCCGGTCGATATGCTCGTTGATCGGCACATTGCCCGGCAGTTGCGTCAGCGGATTGGCATAGCGCGCCGCATGGATCTGCAGTTGCGTCAGCTCGCGCATCAGGTCGTGGCCGGTGCCCATGCCGAGGTAGCGGCCGTGTTCGGTGATCATGAAGCCGTTGAACAGGTGGTGGGCGTCGGCCGCCGCCATGCGGTAGCTGAGCTCCTGCAGGGTGGTGCTGCGGTCGGCGATCAGCGGCGTGCGGTCCATGAACTGCGTGCACGGCTTTTTGCCATACAGCTCGCGTTCGTAGGGCCGGGCGAAATGCTCGATCATGTCGAAGCGGTTGATCAGGCCCAGCGGCTGGCCGTCGTCCACCACCGGAATGATTTGCAGCTTGGGCGCCTGCTGGAAAATCTGGTACACCTCGTTGTTGCTGGTGCCGGCCGACACCGCCTGCACCGGGTGCAGCAGCTTGTGGATGGTGGCGCCATGCTTGTCGTGGCCGCGCTGCGGGTAGACCGCCACGCCGTTGCGCGCCAGCGCCTTGACCACCTCGGCCGGCGCCGCCCGTGCCGGCAGCGGATGCGGCCGGCCCAGGTGGTAGCCCTGGCCGAGCGCCACACCGACGTCGCGCAGCACCAGCAGCTCGGCCTGCGTTTCGATGCCTTCGGCGATCACCCGCGTGTTGGATTTCTCGGCGATTTCCTGGATCGAGCGCACAAACTGCAGCTTCACCGGATCGTGATTGATGCCCTGGATGAAGTGCATATCGATCTTGACGTATTCCGGCCGCAATTCCGACCACAGCCGCAGGCTGGAAAACCCTTCGCCGAGGTCGTCGATAGCGATCTGAAAGCCCATTTTGCGGTAATGCAGCACCGCTTCGCGCATCAGCTCGTAATCGTAGGTCGGCTGGTTTTCGGTCAGCTCGATGATCACGCGGTCCGGGTTGATGCCGATCTGGTGGATCACTTCCAGCGTTTCGCCGTGGCGGGCGTCGCGCTGCAGCAGCGACTCCGGGCTGACGTTGAGGAACAGCTTGCCCGGCAGTTGCAGCTCGGCGAAGCGCTCCAGCACCACCTTGCGGCACAGGTGCTCGACCTGCACCGTCAGGCCGTTGGCGCGCGCCGCCTTGAACAGATTCATCGGAGAATGCAAGGGCGTGTCGGACGGGCCGCGGATTAAACCTTCATAGGCGATGATTTCGCCGGTCTGCATGTGTACAATCGGTTGAAACAGCGCACTAAGCTGCTTGCGCGCCAGGATCTCGTATAAGTGCGCGCGCAACATGGCGTCCTCATCGTTGTCGCGAGGTTTCAGGTAGGTGACGGTGGCGCCAAAAGCTGGCTGCAGGGCGGAGTTCACAATGAATCGTTTGCCAAATGTCGGTTTAACTGTACGATCATACTGTCCGTCTGTTACCGCATGATGACTTAAGGAAAATGCAATATGCGTGGAAGCCTGCGTGGTATGGTGTTCTTGAGTTTGCTTTTGGCGGCAGCGGCAGCGGCCGGCGCCAGCGGCGTGGCGGTGCAGGTGCAGGATGCGGCTGGCAAGGCGCTACCCGATACCGTGATCTATATCGAGCCGGAAGGCGCGGCCCCGGCGGGCGGCAAGCCGGCCGCCGCGCTGATCGAGCAGAAGGGCCTGAAGTTCCTGCCCCTGGTGACGGTGGTGCAGACCGGCGCCACCATCAACTTCCCCAATAACGACAAGGTGCGCCACCACATCTATTCGTTCTCGCCGGCGCACAAGTTCGACCAGAAGCTGTATTCGGGCCAGGCGGCCTCGCCGCAGGTGTTCGACCGGGCCGGCACCGTGGTCCTCGGCTGCAACATCCACGACAAGATGATCGCCTACATCAAGGTGGTCGACACGCCGTACTTCGCCAGAACCGACGGCGCCGGCGCCGCGCGCATCGAGCTGCCGGCCGCCGGCAAGTACGTGGTCAAGGCCTGGCACTACAACACGGCCGGCGGCGCGACGCCCGAGCAGACGCTGACGGTCAAGGCCGGCGAGCTGGCAACCGCCTTGTTCAAGCTGCCGATGAAGCCGCCCGTGACGGGAGACGCCGGCACATGAAACTGGACTTGCGTTTTCACAGCATCGAAAGCCGCATCGTCACGCTGTTCCTGGTGCTGATCGTCGCGGTACAACTGATCGGGCTGCTGGTGATCCAGCACGGCATCGACAACAACGCGCGCGTCGCCATCAGCAATGAACTGAACAACGGCACCAAGGTCTTCGCCCGGCTGCTGGAGCAGAACGCGCAAAGCCTGCGCTTCGGCGCGCGCTTGCTGGCGCGCGACACCGCCTTTGTCGCGGCCATCGGCAACAACGATGAAAGCGACCGCGCCACCATCGAATCGGCGCTGGAGAACAGCGGCCGCCGCATCAAGGCCTCGCTGTCGATGCTGATCAGCGACGAACGCAAGATCAGCGCCACCACCAACCCGGCGCAATCGGCGGCGCTGGAGACCATCGCGCTGTCGATGCTGGACGCGGCCGAGGCCGCCGACGGCGCCAACGGCATCGCCATCGTCGACCACCGGCCGTTCCAGATCGTCGCCATGCCGGTCAAGGCGCCGATCACCATTGGCTGGATTGTCATGACCTTCCCGATCGACCGCCAGCTGGCCAACGACATGCGCGAAGTCAGCTCGCTGCACACCACAGTGCTGACGCGCAGCCCGCAGGGCAAGTGGCTGCAAGCCGGCTCCACCTTCGTCGGGCCGTCGGCGCAGTCGGTGGTCGAGCAATTGCAGGCCTATGGCGACAAGGTGCCGGCCAAGCCGTTCGACATCAGCGTCGAAACCGTGCAATTCAGCGCGCGGCTGCTGTCGATCGGCGAGGACAACGGCCAGACCGCCAGCGTGCTGCTGGCGCGCTCGATCGACGAGGCCACCGCCGAATACCGCCGGCTGGAACGCTGGCTGCTGCTGCTGACGCTGGTGGGCATCATCATTTCGGTGGTGATCATCGTGCTGACGGCCAAGCGCATCGCCCAGCCCATCGGCGAACTGGTGGTCACCGCCAGGCGCCTCGAAGGCGGCGACTACAAGACGCCGATCGACAGCCGCCGCGAGGACGAAATCGGCCAGCTGGCGCACGCCTTCGACGCCATGCGCGAGGGCATCTCCAAGCGCGAGCAGGAAATCCGCCGGCTGGCATACTGGGACACGCTGACCAACCTGCCGAACCGCGCGCAATTCGTGCTGCTGCTGAACGATGCGCTGATCGACGCCCAGCGGCGCGGCGAGGCGCTGTTCGTGCTGATGATGGACCTGGACCGCTTCAAGCACGTCAACGACGTCATGGGCCACAGCTTCGGCGACGCGCTGCTGCGCCAGGTGGCGGGGCGGCTGCAACTGCTGCTGGCCAACCGCCGCCAGCTGTCGGCGCAAGTGGCGCGGCTGGGCGGCGACGAGTTCGCCGTGCTGCTGCCGGCCGCCAATGTCGACGCCGCGCAGATGATGGCGGCGGAAATCCTGCAGGCGCTGGAAACGCCGCTGTCGCTGGAAGACCAGATGGTCGACATCGGCGCCGGCGTCGGCATCGCCGGCTATCCCGACAACGCCGACGACGGCGAAACGCTGCTCAGCATGGCCGAGGTGGCGATGTACACCGCCAAGCAGCGCAACGACGGCGCCGTGCTGTACGACGCCGCGATGGACAAGGGCAGCGCCAAGAGCCTGTCGCTGCTGACCGAACTGCGCAACGCGGTCGAGCGCAACGAGTTCCGCCTGCACGTGCAGCCGAAAATCGCGCTGGCCAGCGGCAAGGTGGTCGGCATGGAGGCGCTGGTGCGCTGGGTGCATCCCGAGCGCGGCAATGTGTTCCCCGACGAATTCATCCCGTTTGCCGAGCAGACCGGCTTTATCCGCCAGCTGACGCGCTGGGTGATGGAGCGCTCGGCCGAGCTGTGCCGCGAGCTGGCCAGCCAGGGCCATCATCTGAAAGTCTCGGTCAACCTGTCGACCCGCGACCTGCTGGACCAGGACCTGCCGGCCAAGTTTGCCGACCTGCTGACCCGGCACAAGCTGACGCCCGGTTCGTTCTGCCTGGAGATCACCGAGAGCGCCATCATGGACGACCCGGTGCGCGCGCAGCACACGCTGGAGCGCCTGAGCGCCATGGGGCTGGACCTGTCGATCGACGATTTCGGCACCGGCTACTCGTCGCTGGCCTACCTGAAGCGTTTGCCGGTCAACGAGCTGAAGATCGACAAGTCCTTCGTGCTGAACATGGAAAAGGACGAGGGCGACACCAAGATCGTCCGTTCTACCATCGACCTCGGCCACAACATGGGCTTGCGCGTGGTGGCGGAGGGCATCGAGAGCGAGGCCGTGTGGCGCTTGCTGGCAGCGCTGGGCTGCGACCAGGGCCAGGGCTACTTCATGAGCCGCCCGATCCCGGCCGACCAGCTGACCGGCTGGCTGGAGAAGTGGCGCGCGCCGGTGTCGGTGGCCGAGCAGGCGCTGCAAACGGACGAGGCGGAAGCGGGCTACGCCAGGTAAATGCTTTGGTTTTTTGCTAAGCCGGCGGCTACGCGTTATGATCTGTGTTCCTGATGAACCTTACCTGGATACGGATCACATGCAACGTAAAGCACTACTGGCTTCACTGATTATTTCCCAAGCCGCCATGGCGCAGACCTGCCCGGCGCCGGGCGCCGCCGTCAACTACCCGGTCACGCGCACCGTGGACCAGCAGGACAATTATCACGGCACCGTCATCGCCGACCCGTATCGCTGGCTGGAAGACGCCAACAGCGCAGAAACCAAGGACTGGGTCGAGGCGCAGAACAAGCTGACGCAAGGCTACCTGTCGCAGATTCCGAGCCGCGAGGCGATCAAGGAGCGCCTGACCAAGCTGTGGAACTACGAGCGCTTCAGCGTGCCGTTCAAGGAAGGCGGCCGCTACTTCTACAGCCGCAACGACGGCCTGCAAAACCAGTCGGTGCTGTACACGATGAAAACGCTGGCCGACGTGCCGCGCCTGCTGCTGGACCCGAACACGCTGGCCGCCGACGGCACCGTGGCGCTGGCCGGCCTGGCCGTCAGCCCGGACGGCAAGTACCTGGCCTACAGCACCGCCGCCTCCGGCTCGGACTGGAACGAGATCAAGGTGCGCGACATCGACACCGGCAACGATGTCGAGGACCACATCAAGTGGGTCAAGTTCTCGCGCACCGCGTGGCTGCACGACGGCTCCGGCTTCTTCTACAGCCGCTACGACGAGCCGAAGGAGGCCACCAAGCTGGCCGATGTCAACTACTTCCAGAAGCTGTATTTCCACAAGCTCGGCACGCCGCAAAGCGCCGATGAGCTGGTGTATGAGCGCCCGGACCACAAGGACTGGGGCTTCAGCGCCGACGTCACCGAGGACGGCCGCTTCCTGATCATCAACGCCTCGCAGGGCACGGAAAACAAGAACCGCATCTTCTACAAGGAGCTGGGCAAGAAGGACGCCAGGGTCGTCGGCCTGCTGGAGGACTTCGACGCCGCCTATGACTTCATCGGCAACGATGGCCCGGTGTTCCTGTTCCGCACCGAGCGCAACGCGCCGCGTGGCCGCATCGTCAGCATCGACACGCGCAAGCCGGGCGTGCTGAACTGGAAGCAGCTGGTGCCGGAAAGCAGCAATACCATGGTGTCGGCGTCGCTGGTCAACAACCAGCTGATCGTCGACTACCTGAGCGATGCGCACAGCCTGGTCAAAGTGTACGACCTGAAGGGCAAGGCGCTGCACGACATCGAACTGCCGGGCCTGGGCACCGCCGGCGGCTTCAGCGGCAAGCGCGCGGATACCGAAACCTTCTACTCGTATACCAGCTTCAACACGCCGTCGACCATTTATCGCTACGACCTGAAAACCAATAAGAGCAGCGTCTACCGCCAGCCCAAGGTGGACTTCGATCCGGGCGCGTTTGAAACCCGCCAGGAATTCTTCACCTCGCGCGACGGCACCAAGGTGCCGATGTTCATCGTCTCGAAAAAAGGTCTCAAGCTCGACGGCAACAACCCGACCTACCTGTACGGCTACGGCGGCTTCAATATTTCGCTGACGCCGGCCTTCTCGGTGGCCAACCTGGCGTGGCTGGAAATGGGCGGCGTCTACGTCATGGCCAACCTGCGCGGCGGCGGCGAGTACGGCGAATCGTGGCACGCGGCCGGCACCAAGCTGCACAAGCAAAACGTGTTCGACGACTTCATCGGCGCGGCCGAATGGCTGATCTCGCACAAGGTCACCTCGCCGGCCAAGCTGTCGATCGGCGGCGGCAGCAACGGCGGCCTGCTGGTGGGCGCGGCCATGACCCAGCGCCCGGACCTGTTCGCGGCGGCGATTCCGCAGGTGGGCGTGCTGGACATGCTGCGCTTCCACAAGTTCACCATCGGCTGGGCGTGGACCTCGGACTATGGCTCGTCCGACAATCCGGAAGAGTTCAAGGCGCTGGTGAAGTACTCGCCGCTGCACAACCTGAAGAAGGGTACTTGCTATCCGGCCACCATGATCACCACCGCCGACCATGACGACCGCGTGGTGCCGGCCCACAGCTTCAAGTTTGCCGCCGCCGCGCAGGCCGACCAGGCGCCGGGCGGCGCGCCGATCCTGATCCGCATCGACAGCAAGGCGGGCCACGGCGCCGGCAAGCCGACCAGCAAGCAGATCGAGGAAGTGGCCGACCGCTGGGGCTTCCTGACGCGCGCGCTGCACATGCCGGGCGGCGCACCAGCGGCGGAACCAGCCAGGCTGTCCGCACCAAAATAAGGCCTTGTTTTAGTGCGCACCGGCTCGGTGCGCATTTTGCACCAATGTGAAAATCCATTGAAATCAACCACTTAAACTTTTGCACCAAATTGGAACGATTATTGCTTCTTGCATGAAACGTTCTTAATAGTTGCATTGTTTTGGGGAGTGATTTTGATGGATGCACACAAAGACGGCGCCAACGCGTTATTTATACTGCTCGGCGCCATCATGATTCTGGCCATGCATGCCGGCTTTGCCTTCCTTGAGCTGGGCACGGTGCGCAAGAAAAACCAGGTCAACGCGCTGGTCAAGATTCTGGTCGATTTTGCCGTATCGACCATTGCGTATTTCTTCATCGGCTACAGCATTGCCTATGGCATCAATTTCTTCTCCTCGGCAGATGTGCTGGCCGACAAGAACGGCTATGAGCTGGTCAAGTTCTTCTTCCTGCTGACTTTTGCCGCCGCCATTCCGGCGATTATCTCGGGCGGCATCGCCGAGCGGGCGCGTTTCCACCCGCAGACCATTGCCACCGCCTTGCTGGTCGGCCTGGTCTACCCGTTCTTCGAGGGCATAGCCTGGAACGGCCGCTTCGGCATCCAGGACTGGCTGACGGCGAACTTCGGCGCCGCCTTCCACGACTTCGCCGGCTCGGTGGTGGTGCACGCGGTCGGCGGCTGGATCGCGCTGCCGGCGGTGCTGCTGCTGGGCGCGCGCCGTGGCCGCTACACCAGGAACGGCGGCGTGGCGGCGCATCCGCCGTCGTCGATTCCGTTCTTGGCGCTGGGGGCGTGGATATTGACGGTCGGCTGGTTCGGTTTCAATGTCATGAGCGCGCAGTCGCTGGACAAAATGAACGGCCTGGTCGCCGTCAACTCGCTGATGGCCATGGTCGGCGGCACGCTGGTCGCCCTCCTGATGGGCAAGAACGATCCCGGTTTCGCCTACAACGGCCCGCTGGCCGGTCTGGTGGCGGTATGCGCCGGCTCTGACCTGATGCACCCGCTGGGCGCGCTGATTACCGGCGGCATCGCCGGCGCGGTGTTTGTATGGATGTTCACGCTGGCGCAGAACAAATGGAAGATCGACGACGTGCTGGGCGTGTGGCCGCTGCATGGCCTGTGTGGCGCCTGGGGCGGCATCGCGGCGGGAGTGTTCGGTCAGAAGGCGCTGGGCGGCGTCGGTGGCGTCTCGCTGCTGTCGCAGCTGGCCGGCACGGCGCTCGGCGTGGCCATCGCGCTCATCGGCGGCTATGCGGTGTACGGCGTGCTGAAAGCCACGATGGGCCTGCGGCTGGACCCGGAAGAGGAATTCCAGGGCGCCGATCTGTCGATCCACCGCATTTCCTCGACGCCGGAACGCGAGGTCAATTGGTGAACAGGCCGCAAGTCAGCGGTGGATCACCACCATCAGCGCCTTCGCCTCGGCCTTGCCGGCGTTGCGGATGACGTGCTGCTGGTCGGCTGGGTAGCGCGCGGTCGCGCCCAGCTTGACCTTCTTCTTGCTGGCGCCCACTTCCAGCTCCACCGAGCCGTGCAATAACGTCAGGTGTTCCTGCGCGCCGGGATCGTGGCCCTGCGAGGCCAGCTCGCCGCCCGGCAGCAGCGTCAGTTCATACCATTCATATTTGCTGGCCAGCTCCAGCGGCCCGAGGATGCGCAGCACATAGCCGGCGTGCAGGCCGGGCAGGGTGGGCGTCTCGTGCGCTTCGACCACGCGGATGGTTTCCGTCTCCCGCGCCGCCGTCGCCAGCAGTTCGCCGATCTGCACGCCCAGCGCGTTGGCCAGGCGCCAGGTAATTGCAATGGTCGGATTGGCCTTCTCGCGCTCTATTTGCGATAACATGGATTTGGAAACGCCGGCGATGCGCGACAGGTCTTCCAGCGTCAGGCCGCGCGCCAGGCGCAGGCGTTGCAGGGCGGCGCCGACTTCCGGCGGGGCATTGTTTGGAACGGATGTTGTCATTGTTATTGGGTTGCGGAGTTCACTGGATCGCTTTAGAATTCAATATATCGAATTTGAGTTCGGCATAACGAATTTCGCATAAGATAGTGAAATCGTATCACACACAAGGACCATCATGAGCGACAAAAAAAGCAACTTCTACAGTGGCCTCCAGCAGAATCTGGATCAATTGCGCGAGCAGGGGCTGTACAAGCCGGAACGCGTATTGGCATCGCGCCAGGGCTCGGAAGTGGTGAGCGAAGATGGCCGCACCCTGATTAATATGTGCGCCAACAACTACCTCGGCCTGTCGGGCCAGGAGTGGGTGGCGCAGGCGTCGATCGACGCCACCGAAAAATACGGCTACGGCCTGTCGTCGGTGCGCTTTATCTGCGGCACGCAGACGGTGCACAAGCAGCTGGAGCAGGCGATCTCCCGCTTCCTCGGCACCGAGGACACCATCCTGTACGCGGCCGCCTTCGACGCCAACGGCGGCGTGTTCGAGCCGCTGTTCGACGAGAACGACGCCATCATCTCCGATGCGCTGAACCACGCGTCGATCATCGACGGCATCCGCCTGTGCAAGGCGGCGCGCTTCCGCTACGCCCACAACGACATGGCCGACCTGGAAAAGCAGCTGCAGGCGGCTGCCGACAAGCGCCACAAGATCATCGTCACCGACGGCGTGTTCTCGATGGACGGCACCATCGCGCAGCTGGACAAGATCGTTGAACTGGCCGACCGATACGGCGCGCTGGTGATGATCGACGAATGCCACGCCTCGGGCTTCATGGGCAAGACCGGCCGCGGCACGCACGAGCATCACAACGTGATCGGCAAGATCGACATTATCACCGGCACGCTGGGCAAGGCGCTGGGCGGCGCCATGGGCGGCTTTACCTCCGGCCGCAAGGAAGTGATCGAGATGCTGCGCCAGAAGTCGCGTCCCTACCTGTTCTCGAACACGCTGGCGCCGTCGATCGCCGGCGCCTCGCTGGCGGTGCTGGAGCGCCTGTCGTCGTCGACCGAGCTGCGCGACCGCCTGCACGAAAACACCGCTTACTTCCGCAAGGAGATCGAGCGTATCGGCTTTACCATCAAGCCTGGCACGCACCCGGTGGTTCCCGTGATGCTGTTCGACGCGCCGGTGGCGCAGAAGTTCGCCGCGCGGATGTACGAGCTGGGCGTGCTGCTCAGCGGCTTCTTCTACCCGGTGGTGCCGATGGGCCAGGCGCGCGTGCGCGTGCAGCTGTCGGCCGCCCACACCCGCGCGCAGCTGGACACGGTACTCAAGGCATTCGAACAAGCCGGCCGCGAACTGGGCCTGCTGAAGAACTAAATATCAGGAACATGGAAATGAGTCAGCAAAAAATTCTCGTCATCGGCGCCAATGGCCAGATCGGCAGCGAACTGGTGGAAGCACTGGCGGCGCAGCACGGCGCGCAAAACGTCATCGCCAGCGATGTCAGCCCGACCAATTTGTACAACGCGGCGCGCTACACCACGCTGAACGTGCTGGACAAGCAGGCGCTGTCCGAGCTGATTACGTCGGAAGGCGTGACCCAGGTCTACCAGCTGGCGGCCATGCTGTCGGCCACCGGCGAAGCGGCGCCGCTGAAGGCGTGGACGCTGAACATGGACGGCCTGCTGAATATCCTGGAAGTGGCGCGCGAGCGCGGCGCCATCGGCAAGCCGCTGAAGGTGTTCTGGCCGTCGTCGATCGCCGCCTTCGGCCCGAACACGCCAGCCGCCGGCACGCCGCAGCTGACGGTGATGGACCCGACCACCATCTACGGCATCAGCAAGCTGGCCGGCGAGCGCCTGTGCGAATACTACTTCCTGAAGTATGGTGTTGATGTACGCTCGATCCGTTATCCGGGCATCATCAGCTTCAAGTCGCCGCCGGGCGGCGGCACCACCGACTACGCCATCGCCATCTTCCACTCGGCGCTGCGCGGCGAGCGTTATGAGTGCTTCCTCGGCCCGCACACCACGCTGCCGATGATCTACATGCCGGACGCCATCCGCGCCACCATTGAATTGATGGATGCGCCGCCGGAGCTGGTGAAGGTGCGTTCTTCGTATAACGTGGCCGGCGTGTCGTTCAACCCGGAACAGCTGGCTGCGGCCATCACGCGCAAGCTGCCGGACTTCAAAATCGCCTACGTGCCGGACAGCCGCCAGGCCATCGCCGACTCCTGGCCGCAAAGCCTGGACGACAGCGCCGCCACCGCCGACTGGGGCTGGAAAGCGCGCATCGGCGTTGATGAAATGGTGGACAGCATGCTGGCGAATATCGACGTCAACCTCGGCAAGGCCGCCTGACGTCATGCCCGCGCAGGCGGGAATCCATAGAACGCATGGGTTCCCGCCTGCGCGGGAACGACGCAAAGCAACAATAAACGAGACAAACACTATGGACATGAGCGTTTTTGATTTATTCAAAATCGGCATCGGCCCATCGAGCTCACACACCGTGGGTCCGATGGTAGCCGCGCGCCGGTTCTTGCAGGACAACGCTCCGCTGGATGACGTCACCGAAGTCAAGGCCGAGCTATATGGCTCGCTGGCGTTGACCGGCATCGGCCACGCCACCGACAAGGCGGTGCTGCTAGGCCTGATGGGCGAAACGCCGCAAGACGTCGACCCGACGCAGGTCGACAAACAACTGGCGGCGGCCGAAGGCGCCGGCCGGCTTGCGCTGCTGGGCCAGCACCAGAGTGCCGTTCAAGCGCGGCACCCACCTGGTATTCCACATGGCCGAGTCGCTGCCCGAGCACCCGAACGGCATGCGCTTCACGCTCACCCGCGCTGATGGCCGCAGCGCCAGCAAAGTGTATTACTCGGTCGGCGGCGGCTTTATCCGCGAAGAAGGCGAGGAAGCGGCCGCCGTGGCGTCGGTGGCCGTGCCTTACCCGTTCGGCACCATGGACGAACTGCTGGCGCACGGCGTGCGCAGCGGACTGACCATCCCGCAGATGCTGCGCGCGAACGAATGCGCACGTCTCGGCGACGAAGAACTGAACGCGGGACTGGACAAGATCTGGCACGTCATGCGCGACTGCATCGCCCATGGCCTCGACACGCCGGGCCAGCTGCCGGGCGGCTTGAACGTCAAGCGCCGCGCCGCCAGCCTGTGGACCCAGGCGCAGGCCAACGCCAACAATCCGAACAGCCTGCCGCACGACGCAATGCATCAGGTCAGCCTGTACGCGATGGCGGTCAACGAGGAAAACGCCGCCGGCGGCCGCGTGGTCACCGCGCCGACCAACGGCGCGGCCGGCATCATTCCCGCCGTGCTGCGCTACTACGCGGAAGACTGCAAGCCGAGCGACCCGGCCACCGGCGTACGCAATTTCCTGCTGACGGCGGCCGCCATCGGCATGCTGTGCAAGCGTAACGCCTCGATCTCCGGCGCCGAAATCGGCTGCCAGGGCGAAGTGGGCGTGGCTTGCGCCATGGCGGCGGCGGGCCTGGTGGCGGCGCTGGGCGGCAGCAATGGCCAGATCGAGAACGCCGCCGAAATCGGTATCGAGCACCACCTGGGCATGACCTGCGATCCCATCGGAGGGCTGGTGCAAATTCCCTGCATCGAGCGTAACGGCATGGGCGCGGTCAAGGCCATCACGGCCGCCTCGCTTGCTCTAAAGGGCGACGGCACCCATTTCGTCAGCCTCGATGAAGTGATCGAAACCATGCGCCAGACCGGCGCCGACATGCAGGCCAAGTACAAGGAAACCTCGCTCGGCGGCCTGGCGATTCACGTCATCACCGTCAATCACGCTGCCTGCTGAGCAGCGCTTCGAAACCTTCCGGCGGCAGCGGCTTGCTGAAGTGGTAGCCCTGCATTTCATCGCAGAGCTGCTCCCGCAGGAATTCCAGCTGTTCGACCGTCTCCACGCCCTCGGCGATGGTGGTCAGTCCCAGGCTGCGCGCCATGTTGATGATGGCGCTGACGATGGCCTTGTCCTCGGCGTCGGTGCTGATGTCGCGCACGAAGGACTGGTCGATCTTCAGCTTGTAGACCTTGAACTTCTTCAGGTGGCTCAGTGACGAGAAACCGGTGCCGAAATCGTCGATCGACATGCGGATGCCGCGGTCGTGCAGCTGGTTCATGGTGGCGATGGCGCCTTGCGGGTCCTGCACCGCCACGCCCTCGGTCAGCTCCAGTTCCAGGTACTCGGGCGGCAGCCCTTCCTCGTACAGCACCTGCGCCACGTGCGAGGGCAGGTCGGCGGTGCGGAACTGGATCGCCGACAGGTTCACCGCCATCACCAGCGGCGGCAGGCCGGCATCCAGCCACGCGCGCGCCTGGCGCACCGCCTGGCGCAGCACCCAGTCGCCGATCTGGATAATCAAGCCGCTTTCCTCGGCCGCCGGAATGAATTCGGCCGGCGACACGGCGCCCAGTTCCGGCGTGCTCCAGCGCAGCAGCGCCTCGGCGCCGATGATGCGGCCGGTCTTCATCGATACCTGCGGTTGGTACACCACGTGCATCTGTTCGCGCTCCAGCGCGTAGCGCAAGGCGTTCACCAACTGCAGGTGGCGCGCGGCCCGCAGCTGCATGGCGGCCGTGAAGAAGCGGAAGTCGTGGCGGCCGGCGCGCTTGACCTGGTACATGGCGGCGTCGGCCCGTTGCAGCAGCGTTTCGACATCGTGGCCGTCGTCCGGGTACATGGCGATGCCGATCGAGGCCGACACCTTGAGGTCATGCGCGCCCACGGTATGGGCCTGGCCGGTCATGTCGAGCAGCTTGCGGGCGACGTCGCTGGCCTCGCCGCTGCCGACATTGCGCAGCACGAAGATGAATTCATCGCCGCCCAGGCGCGCCACCACGTCGCCCTCGCGGATGCAGCCGGTCAGGCGCAGCGCCAGTTCCGACAGCAGCGCGTCGCCGACCGTGTGGCCGAGCGAGTCGTTGATGTCCTTGAAGTGATCGAGGTCCAGCATCATCAGCGCCATCGGCATGCGGTGGATGCGCGCCTGCTCCAGCAGCTGGCGCGCGCGCTCGTGCAATTGCGAGCGGTTCGGCAGGCCGGTCAGCACGTCGTAGTGGGCCAGGTACTGTATCCGCTGGTCGGCCTGCTGGCGTATGGCCTCGCGGTCGAAGTTCTTCAGCGCGAACTCGATATCCAGCGTCATTTCCATCAGCAGCTCGCGCACGTCCTGATCGAAGGCGTTGACGGTGCTGGAGTAGGGTGCGAAGAAGCCGATGATTTCGCCGTCGCGCCGCAGCGGAATCGCCGCCGACGCCGCCCAGCCGTAGCGCGCGCCGTGCGCGTGCCAGTAGGCCGTCTCCGGCGCGTGCTGGTAGTCCTGGCACCAGTAAGGCTGGCCGCTGTGGTACGACAGGCCGATCGGCCCGCGTCCCTCCGGCGTGTTCGGGTCGAGCGACACTTCCAGCTGGTTGAGGTATTCGACGCCGCCGCCGAACGATGCAGCCACTTCGATGCGGCCGTGCTGCTGGTCGATCAAACCGATCCAGGCCATGGCCATGCCGCCGTAGCTGACCACATCGCGGCAGATGCGGTCGAACAGTTCGGCCTCGCTGCGGCTGCGCACGATGGCCTGGTTGCACTGGCTGAGCGCCGAGTACAGGCGGCTGACGCGCTGGATGCGTTCCAGCGCCTCATTGCGCTCGGCGTCCAGCCGCGCCAGTCCCTGCTGGGTGTGCGCCAGCCATGCCCAGACGCTGTCCCGCGCGCGTTCGGGCACCGTCAGCTGGTTCGAAAAGTCGCCCCGGCCCAGGCGCTCCATGCCGGCGCGCAGCTGGTCGACCGAGCAGCCGAGCGCCGCGTCCAGCCGGCGCTTGGCGCGCCAGACCAGCAGTACCAGCGCGATCGCGGTGAGCATGACGGCGGCGCGCGCCAGATTGGCGTCGAACGCCGTCTGCGCCACCAGCAGGCGGGTGCGCTGGTCGACGCTGTCGGCGACGGCGCCGATCGGGCGCATGATGTCGGCCTTGGCGCGGTGGTAGGCGGCGTCGTGCAGCATGGCGGTGGCGCCGGCGGTGTCGCCCTGGTCGCGCAGGTCCATGGCGGCCGTTTCCAGGCTGACCAGCTTGTCCGATTCGTTCTTGGCGGCGGCCAGCAGCGCCACTTCTTCCGGCGCGAAGCGGGCGTTGCGCAGCAGATCCATCAGCGGCGTCCTGGCGTCGCCGGCGCGCAGGCGCTGGCCGCTGGCCAGCACCAGGTCCCAGTAGACGTTTTCATAGTTCTGCGGGCGGGCGATGCGGCCGTCGCGGATATCGACGATTTCCCGGTAATAGCGGCGGTATCGGGCGTCGCCGGTGGCGACATAGGTGCGCGCCATGCGCGTCAGATCGTCGGAGGACTGGCGCAGTTCCTCGATCAGGCTATGCGACTCGTAACGCAGTTCGATGGCGGCGTCGATGCGCCGCTCGGTCCATACATACAGCATGAAGGCCGCGGCCACCAGCAGCAAGGTGCCAAAACAAGCCCACAGATAGCTGATGAATTGCGGTGGCGACGGCGAAACGGACGACTTCATGACGATGGACGACGATACTCAAGAGCCCATAGTATAGGGCATGACCATAAAACAACGTGAATTTCACCGGAACGCGCGAGGCGCACTATAATAGCCGCTCGCCTTTGAACCGTCCTGCAGCACAACTGGAATTTTCACATTTATGCAATACGTGTCTACCCGCGCCGCTTCGTCGGCCGCCGCTTCGTCTTCCCACCAATTTTCCGACATCCTGCTGGGCGGCCTGGCCGCTGACGGCGGCTTGTTCCTGCCGGTGTCCTACCCGCAGGTGACCGGCGCGGAGCTGGACGCCTGGCGCCAGCTGTCCTACGCCGACCTGGCGTTCGAGATCCTGAAGAAGTTCGCGACCGATATTCCGGAAGCCGACCTGCGCGCGCTGACCGCCAAGACCTATACCAAGGAAGTCTACAAGAACGTTCGCCAAGGCGAAAAAGCCAGCCAGATCACGCCGCTGCGCGTGCTGGAAGAGCGCGACGACGGCTCGAAGCTGGTGTTGCAGGCGCTGTCGAACGGCCCGACGCTGGCGTTCAAGGACATGGCGATGCAGTTGCTGGGCAACCTGTTCGAATACGCGCTGGCCAGGCAGAACGCGGAACTGAATATTTTCGGCGCCACCTCGGGCGATACCGGCAGCGCCGCCGAATACGCGATGCGCGGCAAGCAGGGCATCCGTGTCTTCATGCTGTCGCCGCACCAGAAAATGAGCGCCTTCCAGACCGCGCAGATGTTCAGCCTGCAGGACCCGAATATCTTCAACATCGCCATCGAAGGCGTGTTCGACGACGCGCAGGACATGGTCAAAGCCGTCTCCAACGACCTCGAATTCAAGGCCAGGTACAAGATCGGCACCGTCAATTCGATCAACTGGGCGCGGGTGGTGGCGCAGGTGGTGTACTACTTCCGCGGCTACCTGGCGGCCACCACCTCGAACGACCAGAAGGTGTCGTTCACCGTGCCGTCGGGTAACTTCGGCAATATCTGCGCCGGCCACATCGCCCGCATGATGGGCCTGCCGATCGACAAGCTGGTGGCCGCCACCAATGAAAACGACGTGCTCGATGAATTCTTCCGCACCGGCGTGTACCGCGTGCGCAAATCGGCCGAAACCTACCACACCAGTAGCCCGTCGATGGACATCTCCAAGGCGTCCAATTTCGAGCGCTTCGTCTATGAACTGGTGGGCCGCGACGGCGAGCGCACCCGCGCGCTGTTCCAGAAAGTGGAAAGCCACGGCGGCTTCGACCTGTCGGGCAAGCCGGGCAGCGACGGCGACGAGTTCAAGCTGGTGGCGCAATACGGCTTCAAATCGGGCAAGTCGACCCACGACGACCGCGTCAACACCATCCGCGAAGTGGCGGACGATTACGATATCGTCATCGACACCCACACCGCCGACGGCATCAAGGTCGCCAAGGAAAACCTGGAGCCGGGCGTGACGATGATCGTGCTGGAAACCGCGCTGGCGGCCAAGTTCAACGAAACCATTCTGGAAGCGCTGGGCCAGGACGCCGAGCGTCCGGCCGGCTTCGAGAACATCGAAGCGCTGCCGCAGAAATTCGTCGTCATGAAGCCGGATGTCGCCGCCATGAAGGCGTACATCGCCGCCAACACGGGCCTGTGATGAGCGAGCCGCGTAAGCCGATGCTGTCGGTCAGCGAGGCGCTGGCGCAGATGCTGGGCGCGGCGCGCCCGGTGGCCGAGGTCGAAACCGTGCCGACGCTGGAAGCCAATGGGCGGGTGCTGGCCAGGGCCCAGGTCTCGGGCATGAACGTGCCGGGCGCCGACAACACCCAGATGGACGGCTACGCGGTGCGCGCCGAAGATTGCGCCAGCGGCAGCGCCTCGCTGACGGTGTCGCAGCGCATCCCGGCCGGCCATGTCGGCCAGCCTTTGCTGCCGGGCACCGCCGCGCGCATCTTCACCGGCGCGCTGATTCCGGAAGGCGCGGACGCGGTGGTGATGCAGGAGCAGTGCGAACTGGCCGGCAATGTCGTCACGGTCAGGCACGCGCCCAAGCCGGGTGAATGGATACGCCGCGCCGGCGAGGACATCACCCATGGCAGCGTGGTGTTGCCGGCCGGCGCGCGCCTGCGCAGCCAGGAACTGGGCCTGGCGGCGTCGGTCGGCCTGGCCGAACTGCCGGTGCGGCGCAAGCTGCGCGTGGCGGTGTTCTTCACCGGCGACGAGCTGGCCATGCCGGGCGAGCCGCTGGCGCCGGGCGCCATCTACAACTCCAACCGCTTCACGCTGCGCGCGCTGCTGGAAAACCTGGGCTGCGAGATCACCGACTTCGGCATCGTGCCCGATGCGCTTGACGCCACGCGCGCCGTGCTGCGCGAGGCCGCGCAGGCGCATGATTTGATCGTGACCTCGGGCGGCGTGTCGGTCGGCGAGGAGGATCACATCAAGCCGGCGGTGGAGGCCGAGGGCCGGCTGGATATGTGGCAGATCGCCGTCAAGCCGGGCAAGCCGCTGGCGTTCGGCGAAGTGGGGCGGTCGTTCTTTGTCGGCCTGCCGGGCAATCCGGTGTCGAGCTTCATTACCTTCATGCTGTTCGTGCGGCCATTCGTGCTGCGCCTGCAGGGCGTGGCGGGTTCGGTGGCGCCGCGCGCGTTCCAGATGCGCGCCGATTTCGACTGGCCGAAAGCCGACCGGCGCAACGAGTTCCTGCGCGCCCGCATCAACGAGGCGGGCGGCGTGGAGCTGTTCCGCAACCAGAGTTCAGGCGTGCTGACGTCGACGGTGTGGGGCGACGGCGTGATCGACAATCCGCCCAATCATCCGATTGCCGCCGGCGACACGGTTCGATTTATCCCGTTTAACGAGTTACTGTACTGATGGTTATTACCGTAAAATTTTTCGCCAGCGTGCGCGAGGCGCTTGGCGCCTCGTCGGAATCGCTGGCCGTGCCGGACGGCGTGGCCACTGTCGGCGCGCTGCGTGAACATCTTGCCGCGCGCGGCGAGCAATGGGCGCAGGCGCTCGGTCATCCGGCCCTGCGCATGGCGTACAATCAGGTGATGTGCGGCGCCGATACGGCGCTGGCCGACGGCGCCGAGGTGGCGTTCTTCCCGCCCGTCACCGGCGGTTAGGGATCACCGGCGGTCAGGGATTTTTCTTGCGCACGGCGGCCACGCCGTCGCACACGCCGCAGGCCTGGGCGTTGCGCCAGCGCCGCCACGCGCTGTAGGTGAACACGCCGGCGGCGATCACCGCCCACGCGGCGGCGCTCAGATAGTCTTCTTTTGCGGTCGAACCTTTGAACCACTCCACGGCGGCCAGGATCGCGAACAGCGGCACGGCGGCCAGCAGGAAACGTTTAATCCAGAATATCGCGCCCATCGTATCTCCCTTGTTGATTGAATATTGGACCGAATGCATGCAGTCTAGTTTGACACCTTTTCGCGTCGCCGTCATCGGCGGCGGCCCCGCCGGGCTGATGGCCGCGCAAACGCTGGCGCAGGGCGGGGCGCGGGTGGACGTGTACGATGCGATGGCGTCGGTCGGCCGCAAGTTTTTGCTGGCCGGGCGCAGCGGCATGAACATCACGCACGCGGAGGATTACGGTAATTTCGTAACGCGTTACGGCAAATCTGTCGATGCGCTGCGGCCGATGCTCGACGCTTTCGGCCCGCAGGATGTGCGTGAGTTCGTCCATGGGCTGGGGCTGGAAACGTTCGTCGGCACGTCGGGCCGGGTGTTCCCGACCGATATGAAGGCGGCGCCGCTGCTGCGTGCGTGGCTGCACCGCCTGCGCGAGAGCGGCATCGGCTTTCACATGCGCCATCGCTGGCTGGGCTGGCAGGATGGCGCGCTGCGCTTTTGCGCGCCGGACGAGGACGGCAACCCGGCGGCGCGCGAGCTGCTGGTGCGCGCCGACGCGGTGGTGCTGGCCTTGGGCGGCGGCAGCTGGGCGCGGCTCGGTTCGGATGGCGCGTGGCTGCCGCTGCTGGCGGCGCGCGGCGTCGAGGTGGCGCCGCTGGCGCCGGCCAATTGCGGCTTCGATGTCGATTGGAGCGCGCATTTCAGCAGCCGGCACGCCGGTGAGCCGTTGATGACGGTGGCCGTTATCGCGCGCGATGCGCAGGGGCAGGAAATGCGCAAGCAGGGCCAGTTTGTCGTGACGCAAGGCGGTGTCGAGGGCAGCCTGATTTACGCGCTGTCGGCCGCGCTGCGCGACCAGATCGCCGCCGAGGGGTCGACCACCATCTGGCTCGATCTGTTGCCGGACCTGAGCGCGCAGCGCGTTGCCGATGAGGTGGCGCGGCCGCGCGGCGCGCGTTCGATGGCCAGCCATTTGCAAAGCCGGCTTGGCATCAAGGGCGTCAAGGCCGGGCTGCTGCGCGAGTGCCTGAGCAAGCAGCAGTTCAGCGACGCGGCCCAGCTGGCGCGCGCGATCAAGCGGCTGCCGCTGCGGCTATCGCGTCCGCGTCCGATCGATGAGGCGATCAGCACCGCCGGCGGCGTGCGCTGGGAGGCCTTGCAGGGAACCATGCTGAGCGCCGTGCCTGGCGTTTTCGTCGCCGGCGAGATGATCGACTGGGAAGCCCCCACCGGCGGCTATCTGCTCACCGCCTGCTTCGCCAGCGGCATCGCCGCCGCCCGCGACGCGCTGGCCTGGCGCGCCACGCCGCTTACTCCGGGCTGACCGCGCTGCAGCCGCTGCGGCTGACCGGGCGCGGCATCGCGCTTACTCCCAGCTGACCTCGCCGGAGCCGGTACGGTTGACGTTGCGCTGGTTGGGATTGCCCAGCACGCGGATGTCGCCGCTGCCGCGCAGCGTCAGTTCCGCCGATTGCTTGGCGAACACGTGGCTGGTGCCGGAGCCGCGCAGGTTGACCGTCACCGTGTCCGCCGCCAGATTGCGCGCGTTCAGGTCGCCCGAGCCGGTCAGCTCCGCGTCCAGCACCTTGCAGCTGCCGGACGCCGTGATCTGGCCCGACCCCACCAGCACCAGTTCCACATGCTCGGTGCTGCCGGCATTCAGGTTCAGATTGCCGCTGCCATGCGCGCCCACGCTCAAATCCCGGTAGCGGCCGCTGAAGTGCACATTGCCCGAGCCATGCAGCTGCAACTCCATGTGCTCGCCGTTGAAGCCGCTCACCTTGGTATCGCCGCTGCTGTTGATAATCAATTCCTCCAGCGACGGCAGCACCAGCTCCACCTGCAAGCGGTGGCGCGGATTGAGCAGCATGCCCTTGGTGCCGATATGCAGGTCGCGCCCATCCTGTTCCGTCTCCACATTGCCCAGCGAGCGCTGTTCGCCGCGCACTTTCAGCGACGCGCCCGGCCCCTGCGTCAGTATCAGGTCGATCGGCCCGCTCAACTCCACCGAGGTGGCCATGGCGTCGATCTTGCGCGTCTCGCTGCCCAGCGCGCGGCCGGCGCTGCTGGCCGGGTTGTTGCTGCCGTAGGCCTTCAGCATGCTGTAGGACACGCCGACCAGCGCAAACGCCAATACCAGCAATCCGGCGCCGATTTTCATTAAAGCCCGCATGGCATCCTCCTCAACGTCCGCGCAGCAGCGACATATTCATCGCCGCGTAGCGCTTCAGGCCGATTATCGTGTAGCGCGTCAGCACAATGCTGATCAGGCACAGGCCGATGCCGCCCAAAATCAGGCCGAAGCCGATCAGCGACTGCGTGGTGCGCGCGCCGCTGTCGAAATCGGTGGTGATAAAGACATCGCCTGTGGCCACCGCCTCGGCGCGGTTCAGCAGGCGGCCGCTGCGGCTCAGGCCCTCGTCGCCGCGCGGCGTGTCCGGGTCGTCCTTGTTGACCTGCACGCCCATGCTGTCGATCGACACGCGCCAGCCCTGCGCCTGTTCGGCCTCGGCGCGGGTGTCGAAATGGGAATTGGTGAACTCCATGATGTGGCGCAGCGGGCCTTCCAGCGCCAGTTCGTTCTGGCCCGACAGGCCGCTGGCGGTCAGCGCCACGCCGCCGATGTAGAAGGCGAAGGCCGACACATAGATCGCGCCCAGCAGGCTGGCGTAGACCAGCGCCGGAATCACCATGAACAGGTTGAAGATCGCCAGGCCGACGAAGGACACCAGCGCCCGCGCCAGGTTGAACGGCGTCTTTTTCTGCTCGAACGCGTTCAGATGGGCGTTGGCGCGCAAGGTCATGGCGATCTTGCGCGGCTCGTCCAGCCCCTGGTAGACCTCGGCCTCGCTCTGCCCGGCGACCAGGCCGTCGATGAAGCGCTGCTCGTAGTAAGCCAGGGTCTTGGCCACCGTTTCCGGCGGCAATCCCGTCATGGCTTGCCGGAGCGCGTCGAGGTATTGCTGTTTAGTCATGGTGTGTAAGCTTTTTTGCCGATGTTGCCACTGTACGCAGGCGGACGTCCACCCGCCAGCGGCATGTGACAGGCTGCAAAAATGGCGGACAGGCGACCAAAATCGGCTACTGGACGGTGCCGCGTTGTAACAGCTTGGCGGCCGCGACGCCGCTGCGCACCGCCGCCTCCAGCGTGGCTGGATAGTCGCCGGCGGTGTAGTCGCCTGCCAGCGCCAGGCCCGGCAGGCCGGTGGCGTTGCCCGGACGAAGCAGTCCCGGCGTGCAGGCGTAGGTGGCGCGTTTTTCCGTGATGACCTTGAACCATTCCGGCCGGCCCAGCTCGGGACGCTGGAAGTCGACCGCCAGCTGCACCGCCACCGCTTCCGCCAGCAGTTCCTGCGGCTGGGCGGCGACCGTGCCCGAGGCGCTGATGATGACCGCCAGCAAGCCGGCCTGGGTAGCGTCCAGCTGCCCGCGGTCGAAGACGAACTGGCCGTAGTGGTGGTCGAACGGTTCGTCGCGCAGCGCGTAGAACGGCAGGTCGAGTTGGACCGCGCGGTCGTATTGCAGGTAGACGGTGGTGATGGCTTCCGGCTCGAAGGCGGTCAGCTGGTCGCATACGGTCGTGGTGTCCTGCTCCGGGATGTCGTGCAGCAAGGTCGCCGCCTGGCTGGCGCCAGTGGCCAGCACCACGCCGCTGAAATAGGTGCTCCACGTGCCGCCGACGGCCGAGCCGCTGATATCGAGCTGCCACAGCCGGTTCTCGATCAGGCGCAGCGCCTGCACCTTGGCGCCGCTGCGCACGGCGCCGCCATGCGCCTCGACGTAGGCGGCTGCGGCCTGCGGGAACAGCGCGCTGAGGTCGGCACGCGGCAGCAGCATGTCGGAGGCGCGGCGGCGCTTGGCGCCGAGGCTGTCGCGCAGCACGTTGAGGAAAATCTGTGCCGAGGCGCGCTCCGGCGGCGTGTTCAGCGCTGCCAGGCACAGCGGACGCCACATCAGGCGGATCAGGCGCTCGGTCTGGCCGAAACGCTCCAGCAGTTCGCTGACGCTGCAATCGGTGTTCAGCTGCCAGCCCATCCAGCGGGCGGCGCTGGAGAAGCGGGCCAGGCTCAGTTTGTCCTCTTTCAGCAGGCCCTTGGCCTTGACCAGCGCCACCGCCAGATGCAGCGGCGCCGGCAGCGGCAACGAAGGCGCGACAAAATCCATGCCGTTGGTGTTGGCCGGGTAGCGCATTTGCAGCGGCAGGGTCAGCAGCGTTTTGTCGCGGTCCACGCCGGTCAGCGCCATCAGGCGCAGCGATTCGCTGTAGGCGCCCAGCATGATGTGCTGGCCATTGTCCAGGTGGGCGCGGTCGGTGTCGACCCGGCGCGCGCGGCCGCCCAATGTGCGTGCCGCCTCCAGCAGCGTTACCTTGTAGCCGGCGCGCGCCAGTTCGACGGCGGCGGCGCAGCCGGCCCAGCCGGCGCCGATGACGGCGATGGCGCGCGCGGTTGAGCCTGGTTCAGCGTGGCCACGCTTGTCGGCCGGCGTGCCGGCGAGGTCTTGCTCAGCCACGGATGTAGGTCTTCCATGCCAGCCACAGTTTGCGGATCGGCGTCAGCGAAATGCGGTGGGTCAGCACGTGGTAGCCGTCCGCCTCCACCTCGGTCAGCAGCGTGCGGTAGATGGCGGCCATCATCAGGCCGGGGCGCTGGGCGCGGCGGTCTTCCTTCGGCAGCAGGGCATAGGCCTCGTTGTAGGCCTGCTGGGCGCGGGCCACCTGGAAGGCCATCAGTTTTTCGAACTTGTCGGTGTGCTTGGCGTTCAGGATCTCGGCAGCGGTGACGTTGAACTGCTGCAATTCATTGATCGGCAGGTAGATGCGGCCTTTGCGCGCGTCCTCGCCCACGTCGCGGATAATGTTGGTCAGCTGGAAGGCGTGGCCGAGCTTTTCCGCGAATTGCAGGGTCTGCGGATTGCTCACGCCAAAGATGCTGGCCGACAGGATGCCGACCACGCTGGCAACGTGCCAGCAATATTTGCTCAACGCGGCGTAGTCGAGGTAACGGGTCTGGTTCAGGTCCATTTCCATGCCGTCGATGATGGCCTGCAAATGTTCTTCCTTCAGGTTGTAGGGCTGGATGTGCGGCGCCAGCGCCTGCGTCACCGGATGGGTCTGGGTGCCCGCATACATGTTGCTGATTTCCTTGCGCCACCAGGCCAGCTTGATGCGGGCGACCGATTCGTCGGTGCACTCATCGACGGTGTCGTCGACTTCGCGGCAAAAGGCATACAGGGCGGTGATGGCGCGGCGACGTTCCGGCGGCAGGAACAGAAAGCTGTAGTAAAAACTGGAGCCGCTTTGCGCGGTCTTTTGCTGGCAGTAGTCGTCGGGAGACATGTATAAATAGCAATGGGCTGTTCGAAGCCGCTATTCTATAGGAAGGGGCGTAGCGTGGTCTGCAAACTGTATCAAATGCGGATACAATATGTTACCCCCGACCGGACTCGCATGCATATGAATGTTCAGATTGTTGCCGCCATGATCTTCCTCCCTGTGCTTGCCGGGTGTGAAGGCTCGTCTGCGGGCGATACGGCGCCGATGAAAACTGCCACGTATTACACCCAGCATCTGGATGAGGCGAAGCTGGTTGCCGGTCGCTGCAAGGCGATGACCGAGCAGAAATTGCGCACGCTGAGCATGGGGGATTACCAGGAATGGCAGATTTCCAATGAGGGCGTGAATTGCCAGACGGCGCAGTCGGTAGCCGAGGCGGCGCTGGTGCGCGAGCTGGTGTTGAAGCAGTCCAAGCCGCCGGCGCCGATGGCCACGCCGAAAGTGCCGTCGCCGCCGTCATCGGCCGCGCCAGCCATGCGCGAGCGTAACGACAGCCAGAAGCTTAACACCGCCCAGACGCTCGCTCCTGTTTGATTTCTTCCATCATTTGGCGGTTTTCAGCCAGCATTTTCTGATTTTCCGCCAGCATTTTGCGATTCGCTTCATTTTGCACCGCCATATCGCGTCGCCACTCGCCGGCTTCCTTGCCTGAGTCGTAGGAGGCGCGCATATTGCTCAGCAGGGCGGCATTGAACGCGGCCACGCCCAGCCCGGTCGCCAGCGTGGCACTGATGCAGGTGATAATGACGGTTTTCTTCAGGTCGGCGATCATGATGCCGACGTCGTGTTTGAACTCGCGCATATCCTGATGGATGCGCGCCTCGAAGCGGTCCATGCGCGCGATCAGGGCGTTGACCGTTGCGCGAAATGCCTCCAGCTGCGCGGCGTTTGGCGCCTCGACGGTGGCAATCTTTGCGTCAACTAGCTCTGTGCTGATGTCGGCCATGGCGCGGCTCCTTGCTGGTTTCCCAGTATGGGCTTCCCGCCAGTGGCGTCAATTGAGATCGCTCAAGCGGTGCGGAGCGCGGCTTTCAGACGGCTTTTCATGCGGATCGACGACCAGACAATGCCGATCCAGTCGCGCTTGGCCAGCTTGGGGCGATGCAGGAAAATGTCGTACTCGACCGCCTCGATCGCATCCAGAATGCGCAGGCCGCCTTGCACCACCATGCGCAGCTCGAAGCCGATGCGGCCCGGCAGGCGCAGGGCCAGCGGCGCGCCGCTCAGCATCAGCTGGCGCGCGCGGTCTACTTCAAAGCGCATCAGTGCGCGCCAGCGCGGACGCGCGCTCGGATTGTCCAGCGCGGCAGGCGATACCGCGAAACGGTTCAAATCTTCCAGCGGAATATAAATACGTTCCTTGTGCAGGTCGATCGCCACATCCTGCAGGAAATTAATCAGTTGCAGCGCGGAGCAGATCGCATCGGAATCGCGCACATTTTCCTCGCTGGCCTCGCCGTACAGGTGCAACATCATGAAGCCGACCGGGTTGGCCGAACGCGCACAATAGTCCAGCAGCGCGTCGAAAGTCTGGTAGCGCGACACCACCACATCCTGCTTGAACGCCGACAAAAGGTCGTACAGCGGCCTGGCTGGCATATCATATTCGCGCATCACCTGGGCCAGCCGTTCGAACATCGGCGCATGGTCGGTGGCGCCTTGCTCGATGCGCGCCAGCGCCGCCTCGTAGGCGTTCAGCGCGGCCAGGCGCTCTTCCGGCGTCGCCTCGCCCTCATCGGCCAGGTCGTCGGCGCTACGGGCGAAGGCGTAGATGGCTTCGACCGCCGGGCGCAGGCGCTTGGGCAGCAGGATGGAGGCGACAGGGAAGTTTTCGTAATGATCTACCGGCATGGGCGCAGAGACGGCAATTGCCGGTTTGAGGTTTTTCCAGCGCGTAATAGTAGTGGCATCTTGAAACAAGAGCAAGGCTAAATAAATTAATGACGCAAAGGTCATTTGCAAAGATGGTTGTTCGGCTTATAATCAATAAATAACCCTTCAGTCATTAAAAGGATGCCGTCGTGTCTACTTTGAAGAACGTGCTGGTCGCCGCCTCGGCGCTGGCTCTGCTGGGCGCCTGTTCCAAGCAGGTCGAGAAAACCGAAGATATCCGCCCGGTGCGAGCGATCCAGCTTGCCGCCAGCGATGTCGATATCCATGCCGAGTTCTCCGGCGAAGTCCGGGCGCGCGTCGAGTCGCAGCTCGGCTTCCGCGTCGGCGGCAAGATTGTCAGCCGCAAGGTTGACGTGGGCACGCTGGTTAAAAAGGACAGCTGCTGATGCAGCTCGATCCGCAGGATTTGCAACTGTCGCAGGCGCAGGCGCTGGCCAGCTTGCGCGCGGCCGAAACCAACCGCGACCTAGCCAAGGCCGAACTGGCGCGCTATCAGGAATTGCGCAGCAAGAGCTTCGTCAGCCAGGCCGTGCTGGACTCCAAGGAATCGACCTACAAATCGGCGCAGGCGCAGGTGGACGCTGCGCAGGCCGCCTATCGCGGCCAGTCCAACCAGGCTGCTTACTCGTCGCTGGTGGCGGATGTGGACGGCGTGGTGACGGCGGTGAGCGCTGAAATCGGCCAGGTGGTGGCGGCCGGTACACCGGTGGTCACAGTGGCCAAGTCGGGCGAAAAAGAAATCGTCATCGGCATACCGGAAGACAAGGTGGATACGCTGCGCAAGGTCGAGGACGTGCAGGTGCGCCTGTGGGCCGACCCGAAGCGCAGCGCGCCCGGCAAGATCCGCGAAATGTCGCCGGTGGCCGATCCATCGACCCGCACTTACACCGCCAAGGTGTCGATTCCCGATTCGCTGTCCGAGGCCAAGCTGGGCATGACGGCCGTGGTGCAGTTTGCCTCGAAGACGCCGGCACCGCAGATCAAGGTGCCGCTGACGGCGCTGTTCTATGAGAAGAAAGCCAGCTCGGTGTGGCTGGTGGAGCAGGGCGCCGTCAAGCTGGTGCCGGTGACCATCGGCGGCGTGGCCGGCAACGAGATTGTGTTGTCCAGCGGCGTGAAGGCCGGCCAGACCGTGGTGACGGCCGGCGTCAACCTGCTGAAGCCGGGCCAGAAGGTCAAGATTCTCGGTAACGACCTGCCGGCGACCGCGCCAGCGCCGGTCGCCGCCGCCGGGGCCGCCAAATGAAGGAAGGATTCAACCTCTCGCGCTGGGCGCTGGAACATATTCCGCTGACGCGCTACCTGATCGCCGTGCTGCTGATCGGCGGCGCGCTTAGCTACATCAACCTGGGGCAGGACGAAGATCCGCCGTTTACGTTCCGCGCCATGGTGGTGCAGGCGCAATGGCCGGGCGCGACCGCGCTGCAAATGGCCGAGCAGGTCACCGACAAGCTGGAGAAAAACTCCAGGAAACGCCGGGCATCGACGAGATTTCCAGCTATTCCAAGCCGGGCGAGACGCTCATCATCCTCAAGCTGCGTGAATCGACGTCGCCGAAAAGCGTGCCGGACGCCTGGTACCAGGTGCGCAAGAAGATCGGCGACATCAAGCTGACGCTGCCCGCCGGCGTGCAGGGGCCGTTCTTCAACGATGAATTCGGCGACACCTACGGCTCGATCTTCGCGCTGTCCGGCGACGGCTTTACCTATGCCGAAATGAAGGACTACGCCGATTTCGCGCGCCAGCAACTGCTGGCCGTGCCGCTGGTGTCCAAGGTCGAACTGTTCGGCGTGCAGGACGAGAAGATCAATATCGAGTTCTCGCACAAGAAATTCGCCCAGCTCGGCATTCCGTTCGACGCGATCGTCAACCAGATCGCCACGCAGAACGCGGTCGAGTCGACCGGCGTGCTGGTGACGCCGACCGATAACCTGCAAGTGCGCGTGACCGGCGCGCTGAAGACCGTCAAGGACCTCGAGGAGCTGGAGCTGCGCGCCAACGGCACCACCTTCCGCCTCGGCGACTTCGCCACCGTCAAGCGCGAATACCAGGACCCGCCGGGCAACAAGATGCGTTTCAATGGCAAGGAAGTCATCGGCCTCGGCGTGTCGATGGAGAAGGGCGGCAACATCATCCAGCTTGGCCAGAACATGGAAAAGACCGTGGCCGCGATGAAGGCCAAGCTACCGGTCGGCATTGAACTGGAGCGCGTGTCCGACCAGCCGCAGGCGGTGAAAGCATCGGTGGGCGAGTTCGTGCACACGCTGATCGAGGCGGTGCTGATCGTGCTGGGCGTGAGCTTTGTCGCGCTGGGCCTGCACAGCAAGCCCCGGCTGCGGCTGGATGTGCGTCCGGGCCTGGTGGTGGCGCTGAGTATTCCGCTGGTGCTGTCGGTCACCTTCCTGTTCATGCGCATGCTGGACATCGACCTGCACAAGATTTCGCTGGGCGCGCTGATCATCGCGCTGGGCCTGCTGGTGGACGACGCCATCATCGCAGTTGAAATGATGGTGCGCAAGATGGAGGAGGGCATGTCGCGCTTTGACGCCGCCACCTTCGCCTACAAATCCACGGCGATTCCAATGCTGACCGGCACGCTGATCACGGTGGCCGGCTTCCTGCCGATCGGCCTGGCCAAGTCGACCGCCGGCGAGTACACCTTCTCGCTGTTCTCGGTCAACGCGCTGGCGCTGGTGATTTCGTGGGTGGTGGCGGTGACGTTCACGCCTTACCTCGGCTACGTGCTGCTGAAAGTGAAGCCGCACGCCGACGGCGGCAGCGAACATGAGCTGTTCGACACGCCCGGCTTCCGCCGCTTCCGCGCGCTGGTCAACTGGTGCGTCGAGTACCGCTGGATCACCATCGGCGCCACGCTGGCGGTGTTCGCGCTGGGCGTGTACGGTTTTAAATTCATCGAGAAGCAGTTCTTCCCGGATTCCAGCCGGCCCGAGCTGATGGTCGAGATGTGGACGCCGGAAGGCACGACCTTTGCGGCCAACGAGGCGCAGGTGAAGAAGTTCGAAGCCTTCATCCGCCAGCAGGAGGGCGTGCTGAGCGTGACCAGCTATGTCGGCACCGGCTCGCCGCGCTTCTACCTGCCGCTGGACCAGATTTTCCCGCAGACCAATGTGTCGCAAATTGTCGTGCTGCCGAAAGACTTGAAGGCGCGCGCGGCGCTGCGCGACAAGATCGTCGATGTCTTCAAGCATGACTTCCCGGAAGTGCGCGGCCGCGTCAAGCTGCTGCCGAACGGGCCGCCGGTGCCATATCCGGTGCAGTTCCGCGTCACCGGCACCGAGGTCGACAAGGTGCGCGCCATCGCCGACCAGGTCAAGGACATCATGCGCGCCAACCCGAACACCATCGGCGTCAACGACAACTGGAACGAGTCGATCAAGGTGCTGCGGCTGGACCTGGACCAGGACAAGATGCGCGCACTGGGCGTGACCTCGCAAACGGTGATGCGCACGGCCAATACCATTTTGTCCGGCACCACGGTCGGCCAGTTCCGCGAGGGCATCAAGCTGATCGATATCCGCATCCGCCAGCCGTTCGATGAGCGCGCCACGATCTCGGTGCTGAACAATACCAGCGTGCCGACCGCCAGCGGCAAGTACGTGCCGATCAGCCAGCTGGCGCGCGCGCACTTCGTCTGGGAGCCGGGCGTGGTGTGGCGCGAAGGGCGCGACTGGGCGATCACCGTGCAGTCCGACGTGGGCGACCACATCCAGGGACCGACGGTCTCCAGCCAGATCGAGCCGCAGTTGAAGGCGCTGCGCGACGCGCTGCCGGCCGGCTACGCCATCACGGTCAAGGGCGCGGCCTCGGACAGCGGCGCGGCGGAGGCCTCGATCGCGGCCAACCTGCCGCTGGCGATCTTCCTGATCTTCACGCTGCTGATGCTGCAGCTGCATGGCTTCTCGCGCGCGCTGCTGGTGTTCCTGACCGGGCCGCTGGGCGTGGCTGGCGCGGCGATGGCGCTGCTGTTGCTGGGCCGGCCGCTGGGCTTTGTCGCCAACCTCGGCATCATCGCGCTGTTCGGCATGATCATCCGTAACTCGGTGATCCTGGTCGACCAGATCGAGCAGGACATCCAGGCCGGCCACGATCCATGGACCGCCATCGTCGAATCGGCGGTGCGGCGCTGCCGGCCGATCATCCTGACCGCGGCCGCCGCCGCGCTGGCGATGATTCCGCTGTCGCGCTCGGTATTCTGGGGGCCGATGGCGGTGGCGATTATGGGTGGGCTTATCCTGGCGACGGCGCTGACTTTATTGTTCCTGCCGGCCCTGTATGCGGCGTGGTTCCGGGTGAAAAAGCCTACTAATTAAGCAAAATATTAGTTTTTTTAGCGGAATGTTGGCGACATAGTAAAAATCGTCACCATTCCGCGAAAAACCCGTTAGAATATCGCGTTGAAGTTGAAAGCTCCTGCATAAGAGCAGGAATAGGGCGACCGTTTTCACTTACGGGTCGCCCTTTGCTTTTGTGCAAACAAGCCGCGAGGATGGCGAAATTGGTAGACGCACCAGGTTTAGGTCCTGACGCCAGCAATGGTGTGGGGGTTCGAGTCCCCCTCCTCGCACCAACTGTACTTTTTATTTTTTGGACGATTTTTACATGGCAACTGCAGTCGAAACCTTGGGCAAACTCGAACGTCGTATCACGATCTCCTTCCCGCTGACCGAAGTCCGCGCTGAAGTTGAGAAGCGCCTGAAAGTGCAAGCCAAAACGGCTAAGGCACCAGGCTTCCGTCCGGGCAAAGTTCCTCTGAAAATGGTCGCAGCACAATACGGTTATCAGATCGAAACCGAAGTGCTGAATGATAAAGTTGGCCGCGCTTTCAACGACGCCGCAAACGAAAACCAGCTGCGCGTGGCTGGTTTCCCGAACATCGAACCTAAGCAAGAATCGCCAGCCGGCGTGCTGACCTTCGACGCCACCTTCGAAGTCTACCCGGAAGTCGAAATCGGCGACCTGACCAAGGTGGAAATCGAAACCGTCAAGGCCGAAGTCAGCGACGCTGAAATCGACAAGACCATCGAAATCCTGCGCAAGCAGCGCGTGCACTTCCACACCAAGGGCGAAGCCGGTGAACACGGCGACGGCGGCGCAGCCATCGCCGCCAACGGCGACCGCGTGACCGTCGACTTCGTCGGCTCGATCGACGGCGTGGAATTCCCGGGCGGTAAAGCCGAAGACTACCCGTTCGTGCTGGGCGAAGGCCGCATGCTGCCGGAATTCGAAGCCGCCACCGTCGGCCTGAAAGTGGGCGAGTCGAAGACCTTCCCGCTGGCCTTCCCGGAAGACTACCATGGCAAAGACGTGGCCGGCAAAACCGCCTCGTTCACCATCACCCTGAAAAAACTGGAATGGGCGCACCTGCCGGAAGTGGACGCCGAGTTCGCCAAATCGCTGGGCGTGGCCGACGGCGACGTCGCCAAAATGCGCGAAGACATCAAGGTCAACCTGGAGCGTGAAGTCGCCGGTCGCGTGAAAGCACGCAACAAGGAAGCCGTGATGGAAACCCTGGTCAAGACCGCGACCCTGGACGTGCCGAAATCGCTGATCGCCCAGGACACCGAGCGCCTGGCCGAAATGACCCGCCAGGACATGGCGCAGCGCGGCATGAACGTCAAGGACGTGCCATTCCCGCCAGAACTGTTCGCTGAAAAAGCCGAGCGCCGCGTGCGCCTGGGCCTGATCCTGTCGCAGCTGGTCGGCGAGAACAACCTGCAAGCGCAACCGGAACAAGTCAAGGCCCAGATCGAAGACTTCGCACAAAGCTACGAAGATCCGCGCGAAGTGCTGAAGTACTACTACAGCGATCGCCGCCGCCTGGCCGAAGTCGAAGCCCTTGTATTGGAAGAAAACGTCGTCAACTACGTGCTGGGCCTGTCGAAAACCTCGTCCAAGGTTATCGCCTTTGACGAACTGATGGGAAGCAACGCACAAGCGTAATTCAGTTAGGTTAGAATAAAGACAGCGCTGCCGCCGTCGTCCCCGTCCAGGCGGGGACCCATGCTGAGCAAGCGCTCCATGGATTCCCGCCTGCGCGGGAATGACGGTCGTAGTAATTTCTAACCTGACTGCTTCACAAGGAAATAGAATGACTGGTATGAACCGTAATCCGGCACTGGACACGCAAATGTTGGGTCTGGTCCCGATGGTGGTGGAACAAAGCGGTCGCGGCGAGCGCTCTTACGACATCTACTCGCGCCTGCTCAAGGAACGCATTATCTTCATGGTCGGTCCGGTCAACGACCAGATGGCCAACCTGGTGGTCGCCCAGCTGCTGTTCCTGGAAAGCGAAAACCCGGACAAGGACATCTCGCTGTACATCAACTCGCCTGGCGGTTCGGTCTCGGCCGGCCTGGCGATCTTCGATACGATGCAGTTCATCAAGCCTGACGTATCGACGCTGTGCACCGGCATCGCCGCCTCGATGGGCGCCTTCCTGCTGGCGGCCGGCGCCAAGGGCAAGCGCTTCTCGCTGCCGAACTCGCGCGTGATGATCCACCAGCCTTCGGGCGGCTCGCAGGGCATGGCGTCGGACATCGAGATCCAGGCCAAGGAAATCCTCTACCTGCGCCACCGCCTGAATTCGATCATGGCGGAACGCACCGGCCAAAGCATCGAGCAGGTCGCCAAAGACACCGACCGCGACCGCTTCATGTCGGCGGAAGAAGCGGTGGAGTACGGTCTGATCGACAAAGTGTTGACCAACCGGGCTTGATGCTTCCCCGCAGCATTGCTAAAAAGACGCCCGGACGATTAATCGTTCGGGCGTTTCGTTTTATTTCGGGTAGCATGTGATTGTAGGCGGATTTTTCCGGACTGCATTTCATGAATCACTTGCTTCCCGGCAACGGCTAAGCCATTCTGTAACCAAAGAAAACTGCCCATGTCAGACAAAAAATCCTCCAGCGGCGAAAAACTTCTGTACTGCTCGTTCTGCGGCAAAAGCCAGCACGAGGTGAAGAAACTCATCGCCGGCCCGTCGGTCTTCATTTGCGACGAATGCATCGATCTGTGCAATGACATCATCCGCGACGAGACCTCGGCCATCGAGTCGGTCTCGGGCGCCAAGTCGGACCTGCCGACCCCGCACGAAATCAAGGACTTGCTGGACCAGTACGTGATCGGCCAGCAAACGGCCAAACGCATCCTGTCGGTGGCGGTGTACAACCACTACAAGCGCCTCAAGCATCTGGGCAAGAAGGACGACATCGAGCTGGCCAAGTCCAACATCCTGCTGGTCGGCCCGACCGGCTCCGGTAAAACCCTGCTGGCGCAGACGCTGGCGCGCATGCTGAACGTGCCGTTCGTGATCGCCGACGCCACCACGCTGACCGAAGCCGGCTACGTCGGCGAGGATGTCGAGAACATCATTCAGAAGCTGTTGCAAAGCTGCAACTATGACGTGGACAAGGCGCAACGCGGCATCGTCTACATCGACGAGATCGACAAGATTTCGCGCAAGTCCGACAACCCGTCGATCACCCGCGACGTCTCGGGCGAGGGCGTGCAGCAGGCGCTGCTGAAGCTGATCGAGGGCACCATGGCCTCGGTGCCGCCACAAGGCGGCCGCAAGCACCCGAACCAGGACTTCGTGCAGATCGACACCACCAACATCATGTTCATCTGCGGCGGCGCTTTCGACGGCCTGGCCAAGGTGATCGAAAACCGTTCGGAGAAATCCGGCATCGGCTTCGGCGCCTCGGTCAAGAGCAAGTCCGAGCGCGCGGTCAGCGAAGTGCTGATGGAAGCGGAACCGGAAGACCTGATCAAGTTCGGCTTGATCCCCGAGCTGGTCGGCCGTCTGCCGGTGGTGGCCACGCTGAACGAACTGACCGAAGAGGCGTTGATCCAGATCCTGGTCGAGCCGAAGAACGCCCTGATCAAGCAGTACTCGAAGCTGCTGGAAATGGAGGGTGCCGAGCTGGAGATCCGTCCGGCCGCGCTGCACGCGATCGCCAAGAAGGCGCTGGCGCGCAAGACCGGCGCCCGCGGCCTGCGCTCGATCCTGGAACACGCGCTGCTCGATACCATGTACGAGCTGCCGAATGAATCCAATGTTACTAAGGTGGTTATTGATGAGAATACCATTACCAGTGGCGCAAAACCTTTGTTGATTTATCAGGAGCAGGCCAAGGCTTCTGGTGAGAATTAAATAACTTGTGCACACTTGCCCCACTCAGCAGCAAAATTCATTTCGCATCCGTGGGGCAAGGCGGTACAATAAAAATCAATAAAAGAATACAGGCTTCAGTCGGAAAGCCACTCGTGACGGCGGTCGCGCGTGGCTTTTTTATTTAGCTGTTCTTTTGGAGTCAAGAAAACATTCTTTAATATCAGAATTATTTCTTGCAGGTCGGTCTTGTGATTTGGCGAAACAGCGCCCACATCATAATCACGCTTTCACATAAGGTACGCCATGACAACTTCCAAATTAACTGAGCAAACTCAACTGCCGTTATTGCCGCTGCGGGACGTCGTCGTATTTCCGCATATGGTGATACCGCTGTTCGTAGGGCGCCCAAAATCGATCAAGGCGCTGGAAGCCGCTATGGAGCAGGGCAAGAGCATCATGCTTGCCGCGCAAAAAGCCGCTGCCAAGGACGAACCTTCTGCTTCCGATATCTATGAGATCGGCTGCGTGGCCAATATTCTGCAAATGCTGAAGCTGCCCGACGGCACGGTCAAGGTGCTGGTCGAAGGCGCGCAGCGCGCCCGCATCAATAAAATCACCGACGCGCCATCGCACTTCGTGGCCGATCTGACGCCGCTCGATTCCGAGCTGGGCGACGATTCGGAAATCGAGGCGATGCGCCGCGCCATCGTTCAGCAGTTCGACCAGTACGTCAAGCTGAACAAGAAAATTCCGCCGGAGATCCTGGCCTCGCTGTCGGGCATCGACGACGCCGGCCGCCTGGCCGACACCGTGGCAGCCCATCTGCCGCTGAAGCTGGAGCAGAAACAGGTGATCCTGGAAATCTTCAGCGTCGCCAAGCGCCTGGAGCATCTGCTGGGCCAGCTCGAAGGCGAGCTGGACATCCTGCAAGTCGAGAAGCGCATCCGTGGCCGCGTCAAGCGCCAGATGGAGAAGTCGCAGCGCGAGTACTACCTGAACGAACAGGTCAAGGCCATCCAGAAAGAACTGGGCGAGGGCGAGGACGGCGCCGACCTGGACGAGCTGGAGAAGAAAGTCGCGCTGGCCAAGATGCCGAAAGAGGCGCTGGACAAGGCCACCGCCGAGCTGAAAAACTCAAGCTGATGTCGCCGATGTCGGCCGAAGCCACCGTGGTGCGCAACTACATCGACACCCTGGTCAGCCTGCCATGGAAGAAGAAATCCAAGGTCAACAACGACCTGTCCAACGCTGAAAAAGTGCTGGAAGGCGAGCACTATGGCCTGGAAAAAGTCAAAGAACGCATTCTGGAATACCTCGCGGTGCAACAGCGCGTCGACAAGCTGAAGGCGCCGATCCTGTGCTTCGTCGGTCCGCCGGGCGTCGGTAAAACCTCGCTGGGCCAGTCGATCGCCCGCGCCACCAACCGCAAGTTCGTGCGCATGGCGCTGGGCGGCGTGCGCGACGAGGCCGAGATCCGCGGCCATCGTCGTACCTACATCGGCTCGATGCCGGGCAAGGTGCTGCAATCGCTGGCGAAAGTCGGCGTGCGCAACCCGCTGTTCCTGCTGGACGAGATCGACAAGATGGGCGCGGACTTCCGCGGCGATCCATCGTCGGCGCTGCTGGAGGTGCTCGATCCTGAACAGAACCACACTTTCGCCGACCACTACATCGAAGTCGACTTCGACCTGTCGGACGTGATGTTCGTGGCGACCTCGAACTCGTTCAACATTCCGCCGGCGCTGCTGGACCGGATGGAAGTGATCCGCCTGTCGGGCTACACCGAGGACGAGAAAACCAGCATCGCCCAGCGTTACCTGCTGCAAAAGCAGATCAAGAACAACGGCCTCAAAGAGGACGAGATCTCGGTCAGTGAAGCGGCCCTGCGCGACATCATCCGCTACTACACCCGCGAAGCCGGCGTGCGTTCGCTGGAACGCGAAGTGTCGAAGATCTGCCGCAAGGTAGTGAAGATGCTGCTGCTGAAAAAGTCGGAGAAGAAGGTGGTGGTTACGCCGAAAAACCTGGACAAGTTCCTGGGCGTGCGCCGCTACGACTTCGGCGTGGCCGAGAAAGAGAATCAGATCGGCCAGGTGGTCGGCCTGGCGTGGACCGAAGTGGGCGGCGACCTGCTGACCATCGAGTCGGTGTCGATGCCGGGCAAGGGCAATGTCATCCGCACCGGTACGCTGGGCGACGTGATGAAGGAATCGATCGAAGCCGCCCGCACCGTGGTGCGCAGCCGCGCGCAGCGCCTGGGCATCAAGAATGAGGTGTTCGAGAAGTCCGATATCCACATTCACGTGCCGGAAGGCGCGACGCCGAAGGACGGTCCGTCCGCCGGCATCGCCATGACCACCGCCATGGTGTCGGTCTTCACCGGCATCCCGGTCCGTGCGGACGTGGCCATGACGGGCGAGATCACGCTGCGCGGCGAGGTGCTGCCGATCGGCGGCCTGAAGGAAAAACTGCTGGCGGCGCAGCGCGGCGGCATCAAGACCGTGCTGATTCCTGAGCAGAACGTCAAGGATCTGGCCGAGATTCCGGACAATGTCAAAAACAAGCTGGAGATCGTGCCGGTGCGTTGGATCGACAAGGTGCTGGAAATTGCGCTGGAACGCCAGCCGCAGCCGCTGGTGGAAACCGCGCCGGTGGAGGCGGTGGCAGCAGCCGCCGCCAAGCCGGACGGCCAGGGCGAGGTGGTCAAGCACTAAGGTCGGGTAGTATCGACAGGACAGGTGTTGTATAGGTGTAATGTCGTTCAGTTAAGCTTCCCGTCATTCCCGCGTAGGCGGGAATCCATGCAGAGTTGCCCATCGGGCGCCCCATGGATTCCCGCCTGCGCGGGAATGACGGCTTAAATGAGCGGCATTGCGCTTATATAGCGCCTGTTTTTTTATTTTTACCTATTTTTCTATTGTGCAGCCTTGACACGGCGGTAGGCTGGCTTGTTTAATACGGCCTGAAATTTTATGCGTTGCCGTATTTTAAGCGGGAACAGATATAACCTTTGTGACGGGGAATTGCTTTGAATAAGACTGAATTGATCGACCATATCGCCACCACCGCTGATATTTCGAAAGCGGCTGCTGCGCGCGCTCTGGACGCAGTGATCGACGGTGTAACCACCAGCCTGCAAAAAAATGACAGCGTGACCCTGGTCGGCTTTGGTACCTTCTCCGTGAGCGAACGCGCTGCCCGCACCGGCCGCAACCCGCGCACCAAAGAAGAGATCACCATCGACGCAGCGAAAGTTCCTAAATTTAAAGCTGGTAAAGCTTTGAAAGATGCTGTAAACTAACGGACTTCAGTGAGCAGTAGCGGTAACAAAGCTGCTCGCTGCCGGCAAATGGGCGGTTAGCTCAGTTGGTAGAGCGGAGCCCTTACAAGGCTTAGGTCGGGAGTTCGAGCCTCTCACCGCCCACCAAAAACATTTGCCAGAAAATAAGTTTTACTGTAGTATGTAGCACCTTGATATTCAGCTGGAGCGGTAGTTCAGTTGGTTAGAATACCGGCCTGTCACGCCGGGGGTCGCGGGTTCGAGCCCCGTCCGCTCCGCCAACAAATATCGAGACATGTAGCACCCAACCAGGAGCGGTAGTTCAGTTGGTTAGAATACCGGCCTGTCACGCCGGGGGTCGCGGGTTCGAGCCCCGTCCGCTCCGCCAGAACAAGATACCCCGCAGCTTATATGAGCTGCGGGGTTTTTCTTTTTCGGAACCGTTAATTCAACATTGAATATCCGATATATTCCTTGTAAAATCCGGCAACCGGAATAGGCGAACGTGGGTTCGCCTTTTTTGTATGTGTCCTACTTAATCCGAATTGGCAGACCATGTTTGAATTTATTCGTACCCATCAACGCTTGATGCAAATCCTGCTGGCGATCGTGATCGTGCCGTCGTTCGCATTCGTCGGCATCGGCAGTTACCAGAGCTTTGGCGACGACGCCAACACCATCGCCAAGATCGACGGCAAGCCGCTGACGCAGCAGGAATTCGACACCGCCGTGCGCAATAAGCTCGATACTTATCGCCAGCGCCTGGGCGCGCAGTTCGACCAGAAACTGTTCGACACGCCGGAGTTCAAGCAGAGCGTGCTTGACGAACTGATCGCGCAGCGCGCCGTCGCAGCCGAAGTCATCCACAACAACCTGAGCGTGCCTGACGCCCAGCTGCAGCAGGTCATCATGGACCAGTTCGGCGGCGCAGCCAATTTCGACATGGACCGCTACAAGGCCATCCTGGCCCAGCAAGGCCTGCGCCCTGAAGAATACGACGCCCGCATGCGCCGCGACCTGGCGCTGCAACAGCTGGCCACGTCCGTGGAAGGCACCGGCTTCGCGCCGCGCAGCGTTGCCAAGAACCTGTCGGACATCATCTCGCAGGAGCGCGAAGTGCAGGAGCTGCTGCTGCCGGTGGCCGATTTCGTGCCGCAGGTTAAAGTGACCGACGAGATGGTCAAGGCCTTCTACGACAAGAACAGCAAGTTCTTTGAAGTGCCCGAGCAAGCCAAAATCGAATACGTGGTGCTGAGCAGCGACGCTGTCGCCAGCCAGGTCAATATCAGCGACGCCGAAGTGGCCGACTACTACGCCAAAAATTCGGCGCAGTTCACCACGGCGGAAGTGCGCCGCGCGGCCCACATCCTGATCGAAGTGAAGTCGGGCGCCAGCGCCGCCGATGTCGCTGCCGCTAAAGCCAAGGCCGACGCCATCGTTGCCGAGCTGCGCAAGAACCCCGGCGAGTTCGTCAAGGTTGCCGCCGCCAAGTCGGAAGACGCCGGTTCGAAAGACCAGGGCGGCGATCTGGGCGTGGTCGAGAAGGACTCGCTGCCGGCGCCGCTGTACGCTGTCGTTACCAAGCTGAAGCAGGGCGAGATCAGCGACGCGGTGAAGACCGACGCCGGTTTCCACATTGCCACCGTGACCGAGCTGAAGCCAGCCGTGGTCAAGCCGCTGGAGGTGGTAAAAGCCGACGTGGCCGAGCTGCTGAAGAAACAGCAAGCGGCCAAGAAATACTCGGAAATGGCTGAAACCTTCAATAACACGGTGTACGAGCAGGCTGACAGCCTGAAGCCGGTGGCCGACAAGCTCGGTCTGAAGATCGAAACCGCCGCCAATGTCTCGCGCACGCCGTCGCCGCTGGCCGGTCCGGCGCCATACAACAACGCCAAGTTCCTGACCGCGCTGTTCTCGAACGACTCGATCAGCAGCAAGCGCAACACCGAAGCGGTTGAAACCGCGCCAAACACGCTGGTATCGGGCCGTATCGTTGAGTTCAAGCCAGCCAGCAAGCGTCCGCTGGCCGAAGTCGATGCGCAGATCCGTCAGCGCGTGACGATTGAGGAAGCGGCCAAGCTGGCCGCCAAGGCCGGTGAAGAGAAGCTGGCCGCGTTCAAGAAATCGGGCGAAGCCACCGGCTTCGGCGCCGCCAAGCTGGTGTCGCGCGGCAAGCCTGAAGGCGTCAATGGCCTGGCGCTGCAAGCGGTGATGAAAGCCGACACCAGCAAGCTGCCAGCCTACGTTGGCGTTGACGTGCCGGGCACCGGTTACGGCCTGTACCGCATCAGCAAGGTGCAGCAGCCAGCTGCGCAGGATGAGGCGCGGCGTGCGCAGGAAGCCGAGCAGATCGGCAGCATGATTGCGCAGCAGGAAATGGCGCAGTATGTGGAACTGCTGAAAGCCAAGGCCAAGGTGAAAATCCTGAAGCCGATCGCTTCGTCCACTACCGTTACCGAAGTCAAGTAATCCACCCCGTCATTCCCGCGCAGGCGGGAATCCATGCCGAGCTGGCCTTTGAGGCGTTCCATGGATTCCCGCCTGCGCGGGAATGACGTATGGGGCTTAGATCAGGCTGCGCGCGGCAGCCGCAAAGGCGGCCTCGCCGATATCGGCCAGTTCCAGCGGCTGCGCGCCGGCGTAGCGGCTAAAGTTGCGGTCGATCGAGCGCAAATAAGCCGGATCATAATGCTGGGCCAGCAATTCATCGACCAGCTCAGCCATCTGGCCAGCCTGCGACATCGCCTGCCACTGGGCGATTTTTTCCTTGCCGTGCAACTGCGTCAGATGTTCCAGCTGTGCGTTCAGCGATTCCGGGCTGTGCAGGAAATGCGCGTAATCCGCCATCAGCAGCTTGACGCGCTCGGCGCGCGGCAGCGTCAGCGCGATGCAGTCCGAAGCACGCATGGTGTCCATCAGCGCCGCCGGCACGCGCAGATTGCCGACCTTTTTACTCTCCGCCTCCACGAACACCGTGCGCGTCCGGTCGAAGCGGCGCAGCACATCCCAGGTGCGCGTCTCAAACGCCTTCTGGCTTGGCTGCGCCTGGCTGGGCAGATGCCCCAGCACCGAGCCGCGATGCGCTGCCAGCTGTTCCAGGTCCAAGACCTGCGCGCCTTGCGCGGCCAGCGTCTCCAGCAAGCGGCTCTTGCCGGAGCCGGTGGTGCCGCACACCACCCTGAACGTCAACGCCGGCGCCTGTTCCAGCGCAGCGTTCACTTCCTGTCGAAACGCCTTGTAGCCGCCTTCCAGTTGCACCACCGGCCAGCCGATCTTGGCCAGGATATGCGCCATGGCGCCGCTGCGGTTGCCGCCACGCCAGCAATACACCAACGGCCGCCACTCGCGCGGCTTGGCGATCCACAATTCCTCAATATGACGGGCGATATTTTTGGCGACCAGCGCCGCGCCCAGCTTCTTGGCCTCGAACGCGCCCACCTGCTTGTACATGGTGCCGACGCGGATGCGCTGCTCGTCGTCGAGCACCGGCGCGTTGATCGCGCCCGGCAGGTGATCCTGCGCGAACTCCGCAGGGCTGCGGGCGTCGATGATGGCGTCGAAGGTGTCAAGCTGGGCCAGCACCTGATCGATGCCTAAAACTTCCGGATACTTCATTTTGCTTTAATTGCTTTCTGCAGGGTAGGCCAGATATTGGCGAGGATAATCGGATGCGCGTCGGCCAGCGGGTGCAGGCGGTCCGGCTGGAACAGTTGCGGCTTCTCGGCGACGCCGTCGAGCATGAACGGCACCAGCGGCGCCTTGATCTCCTTGCTCAATGCGCCATACATGGCGAAGAACTTGTCGGCGTAGTCGCGGCCGTAGTTGGGCGGCATGCGCATGCCGATCAACATCACCCTGGCATTGGCCTTGGTGGCGGCCTCGTTCATTGCCAGCAGATTGGCCTTGGCGGCGGCCACCGGCAGCCCGCGCAAGCCATCATTGGCGCCGAGTTCGATCACCACCAGGTCGGGCTTGTGCTTGGCCAGCAGCGCCGGCAGGCGCGAACGGCCGCCGCTGGTGGTCTCGCCGGACACGCTGGCGTTGACCACCAGCGCGTCGATGTTATTCTGCTTGAGTTTTTGCTCGGCTAGCGCGACCCAGCCGGTGCCGCGCGACAAGCCATATTCCGCAGACAAACTATCTCCGAGCACAAGCACGGTTTTTGGTGCAGAATAGGCGCTCGTCGCCGCTGCCATGCAGAGCAGGGCGGCAACGGTGCGCAGTATTTTTCCAGATAAACAATTAACCATATTCAGCATGCCCGATTTCCCTAAAGCGTCTACCCAATTCATGCCGGACGGCCCGGCGCTGGCGCCGTCACCGGTGACGGCGGCTGGTGTGCAGCCGGCCATTGCCGTCCAAGGCCTGGCCAAGCGCGTCGCCGATGCCGCCGGCGAACTGACGATACTGCACGAGGTGGATTTTACAGTGCAAAAGGCCGAGACGCTGGCGATCGTGGGCGCGTCGGGTTCGGGCAAATCGACGCTGCTGGGATTGCTGGCTGGCCTGGACACGCCGAGCGCCGGCAAAGTGGTGCTGGACGGCGTTGACATCTACGCGCTGGATGAGGATGGCCGCGCCGCGCTGCGCAAGGAAAAGCTTGGCTTCGTGTTTCAATCGTTCCAGCTGCTGGCGCACCTGACGGCGGTGGAAAATGTCATGCTGCCGCTGGAGCTGGCCGGCATTGCCGGGGCCCGTGAAAAGGCTGAAGCGATGCTGGCGCGGGTTGGCCTGTCGAGCCGCCTGAAGCACTATCCGAAATACCTGTCCGGCGGCGAACAACAGCGCGTCGCGCTGGCGCGCGCCTTCGTCACTGAACCGCCGCTGCTGTTTGCCGATGAACCAACCGGCAGCCTGGATGCCGCCACCGGCGAGGCCGTGATTCAGCTTATGTTCGAGCTTAACCGCCAACACGGCTCGACGCTGGTGCTGGTCACGCATGACCAGGCGATGGCGGCCCGCTGTGGCCGTACCATTACTATTGCCGCCGGCCGCTTGATCTAGCCTCTCGTCGTCCCCGCGAAGGCGGGGACCCATAGGGCGCGTGTCTGACCACTCAGCATGGGTCCCCGCCTTCGCGGGGACGACGGAATGGGTTAGCGGGCTTGGTGTTGCACCAGCCGGTTGAGGGCGGTGCGGATGGCGGGGATCAACTCGCCGGCGGTGAGGCCGATCGGGCCGCAGCCTTCGGTGACCAGCACGTCGGCTGCCATGCCGTGCAGCCAGACCGCCCCCAGGACGGCTTCCCAGTGCGGCCAGTTTTGCGCCAATAGCGCGCCGCACAGCCCTGCCAGCACATCGCCGGTGCCGGCGGTGGCCAGCGCAGGGTTGCCGGTGGTGTTGATAACGGCGGCGCCGTCCGGCGCGGCGATCACGGTGCCGGAGCCCTTCAATGCCACTACCGATTGCAGGCGCGCGGCCAGCGTACGCGCTGCGGCCAGCCTGTCGGCTTGCACCGCGCCGATATCGGTGCCGAGCAGGCGCGCGGCTTCCAGTGGATGCGGCGTGAGCACCGTCGGCGCGGCGCGCTGTGCCAGTGCGGTTTGCAGCCCGGCATCATCGGCCAGCAGGTTGAGCGCATCCGCGTCAGCCAGCAGGGGACTGCCGCTGGCGATGGCCTTTAACAGCAATTCCTTTGCCGCCGCCGAGGCGCCCAGGCCGGGGCCGATCACCAGCGTGGCCTGGCCCAGGTCGAAATCCTGCGCTGCGCGGCACATCAGCTCGGGCTGGCCCGGATCGGCTGCCAGCGGTTCTTCCACAAACAGCGTGTAGACGCGGCCGGCGCCGCTGTTGATGGCCGTCCGCGCCGCCAGGATCGGTGCGCCGCTCATGCCCCGCGCGCCGCCGATGACGGCGACATTGCCGTAACTGCCCTTGTGCGAGTTGTGCCGGCGCGCGCGCAACTGCCGGGCGAAAAATTTAACGTCGTTCAGGTGCAGCGCTGCCGGCGCGAAGTGGGCGGCGTCGATTTCCAGCCGCGCGATGTCGACCAGCCCCGCGTAATCGCGGCCGTCGCAGGTGTGCAGCCCCGGCTTGTTGCCGATGAAGGTGATGGTGTGCGTGGCGTGGATGGCTACGCCGTCCGGCCCGACCACGCGGCCGGTGTCCGCATCCAGCCCGCTCGGCACGTCCAGCGCCAGCACGCTGCAACGCAGCCGGTTGACGGCGTCCACCAGTCCACGCAGCGCGCCGGAGATTGGCCGCTTCAGGCCGATGCCGAACAGGCCGTCCACCACGAGATTCCAGTCGGTGCCAGCGAGGTTGGCGTCGTCCGCCTCGCGGAAGCGGGCGTCGCTGCTTCGCGCGCGCTGTAGCGCCGCCTGCCGCTCAGGCGAGGTTGCGGCGGCGCCGTCCGGCGCAATGTGGATCAGCGTGACCTGCGCGCCGGTGAACGACAGGTGCGCCGCCGCTTCGAGCGCGTCGCCGCCGTTGTCGCCCGGTCCGGCCAGCACCAGTACCCTGGCGTGCGCGGTGGAGAACGGGAGCAGGTCGAGCGCGGCGTTGGCGCCGGCCTGGCCGGCCCGTTGCATCAGCGCGCCGGGCGGCAGCGTGGCGGCGGCCGCGCTTTCGATGGTGCGGATTTCGGCGACGGTGTAGAGAGGGTTCATCGTGTCATTCTAGCATCGTTATTTGTGTGTGCGTCCTTGCGGCGGCGGCACTACAATAGACGCTTCATAGCTTAGCGAGGCATGCATGGATTGGCAATTCTGGATAGACCGGGGCGGCACGTTCACCGATATCGTGGCGCGCGCGCCCGACGGCCGGCTGCGCACGCTCAAGCTGCTGTCCGAGAATCCCGAGCATTATGCCGATGCCGCCATCGCCGGCATCCGTCAGCTGATGGGCGTGGCCAAGGGGCGGCCGGTCCCGGTGGCGCAGATCGGCGCCGTCAAGATGGGCACCACGGTGGCCACCAACGCGCTGCTGGAGCGCAAGGGCGAGCCGACCGCGCTGGCCATCACGCGGGGTTTCCGCGACGCGCTGCGCATCGCTTACCAGAACCGTCCCCGCCTGTTCGACCGCCGCATCCTGCTGCCAGAGCTGCTGTACCAGCATGTGATCGAGATCGATGAGCGCATGGGCGCCCATGGCGAGGTGGTGACCGAACTGGATCTGGAGGCCGCGCGCGCCGGCCTGCAACAGGCTTACGACCAGGGCCTGCGCTCGCTGGCGGTGGTGTTCATGCATGGCTACCGCTACCATGTGCACGAGACCCGCGTGGCCGATCTGGCGCTGGAAATCGGTTTTACGCAGGTGTCCGTCTCGCACGAGATCAGCCCGATGATGAAGCTGGTGGCGCGTGGCGATACCACCGTGGTCGACGCCTACCTGTCGCCGATCCTGCGCCGCTATGTCGACCAGGTGGCTGGCGAGCTGCCGGGCGTGAACCTGCAATTCATGCAGTCGAACGGCGGCCTGACCGACGCCCGCGCGTTCCAGGGCAAGGACTCGATCCTGAGCGGCCCGGCCGGCGGCATCGTCGGCATGGTGCGCGCTTCCAAACTGGCCGGTTTCGACAAGGTGATCGGCTTCGACATGGGCGGCACGTCGACCGATGTGTCGCATTACTCGGGCGAATTCGAGCGCGTGTTCGAGACGCAGGTGGCCGGCGTGCGCATGCGCGCGCCGATGATGAGCATTCACACCGTGGCCGCCGGCGGCGGTTCGATCCTGCATTTCGACGGCAGCCGTTATCGCGTCGGCCCGGACAGCGCCGGCGCCAATCCCGGCCCGGCCAGCTATCGTCGCGGCGGACCGCTGGCGGTGACCGACTGTAACGTCATGCTGGGTAAAATTCAGCCGCAGCATTTCCCGCAGCTGTTCGGCGTGGACGGCAAACAGCCGCTCGACGCCGCCGCCGTGCGCGAGCGCTTTACCGCGATGGCGGCCGATATCGCCGCTGCCACCGGCGCGGAAACCACGCCGGAGCAGGTGGCGGAGGGCTTCCTCGATATCGCCGTCGGCAATATGGCCAACGCCATCAAGCAGATTTCCGTGCAGCGCGGCCATGATGTGACCGAGTACGCGCTGACCAGTTTCGGCGGCGCCGGCGGCCAGCACGCCTGCCTGGTGGCCGATGCGCTGGGCATGAAGACGGTATTCGTGCATTCGCTCGCTGGCGTGATGTCAGCCTACGGCATGGGGCTGGCCGATCAGACGGCGATGCGCGAAGCGGCCGTCGAAGCGCGCCTTGATGACGACAGCCATGGCGAGCTGGAAGCGCGCCTGCACGCGCTGGGCCAGCAGGCGCGCGCCGACCTGCACGATCAGCAGGTGGAGGACGCGCGCATTGCGCTGATCCGCCGCGTGCACCTGCGCTATGAGGGCACGGATACCGCCCTGATCGTGCTGTTCGATACGGTCGAGTCGATGCGGCTGCAGTTCGAGGCGGCGTACCGCAAGCGCTATTCCTTCCTGATGCAGCGCGCGCGCTGATTGTGGAAGCGGTGTCGGTGGAGGCGGTCGGCAAGTCCGATGCGCCGGCCGAGACGGTGGAGCCGGCGCCGCGTCGCGTCTCCGGGCTGATGCCGCACGCGGTGGTGCCCATGTACAGCGGCGGCAAATGGCGCCAGACCAGTCTCTATCAGCGCGCCGACACGCGCATTGGCGACATTATCAAAGGCCCTGCCATCATCGCCGAGTCCAACGCCACCACAATCGTGGAAGCGGGCTGGCAGGCGGAAGTGTCGCTGCACGACCACCTTGTGCTGAAGCGGGTGGCGGCCTTGCCGGAGCGCCGCGCGATTGGCACCACCGCCGATCCGGTGATGCTGGAAATTTTCAACAACCTGTTCATGTCGATCGCCGAGCAAATGGGGCTGCGGCTGCAAAACACCGCGTACTCGGTCAACATCAAGGAACGGCTGGACTTCAGCTGCGCCATCTTCGATACGGACGGCAATTTGATCGCCAACGCGCCGCACATGCCGGTCCATCTCGGCTCCATGGGCGAAAGCATCAAGACGGTGATGCGCGAGAACGCCGGCCGCATGCGCGCCGGCGACGTGTTCATGCTTAACGATCCGTACAACGGCGGCACGCACCTGCCGGATGTCACGGTGATTACGCCGGTGTTCGACGAGGCGGGCACGCAGATCCTGTTCTACGTCGGCTCGCGCGGCCACCATGCGGACATCGGCGGCACCACGCCGGGCTCGATGCCGCCGGATTCGCGCGTCATCGAAGAGGAGGGCGTGTTAATCAATAACTTCAAGCTGGTGGATGGCGGCCAGTTGCGCGAGGCCGAAACGCGCGCCTTGCTGGCTGGCGCGCAGTACCCGGCGCGCAATCCCGACCAGAATCTGGCCGACCTGCGCGCGCAAATCGCTGCAAATCAGAAAGGCGTGGACGAGTTGCACAAGATGGTGGCGCATTTCGGCCTCGATGTGGTGCGCGCTTACATGGGCCATGTGCAGGATAACGCCGAGGAGGCAGTGCGCCGCGTCATCAGCGCGTTGAAGGATGGCGCGTTCACGCTGCCGCTCGATAACGGCGCGCAGATTCAGGTGGCGGTGCGGGTCGACCGGGCTGCGCGCAGCGCGGAGATCGATTTCACCGGCACTTCCGCGCAGCTCGATAACAACTTCAACGCGCCATCGGCGGTGTGCATGGCGGCGGTTTTGTACGTGTTCCGCACGCTGGTGGATGATGAGATTCCGCTGAACGCGGGCTGTCTCAAGCCGCTGAAGGTGCTGATTCCGCCAGGTTCGATGCTCAATCCGCGCTATCCGGCGTCGGTTGTCTCGGGCAATGTGGAGACGTCGACCTGCATCACCAATGCGCTGTACGGCGCGCTGGGCGTGATGGCGGCGGCGCAGGGGACGATGAATAACTTCACCTTCGGCAACGCGAAGTATCAGTATTACGAAACCATCAGCGGCGGCTCCGGCGCGGGCGAGGGTTTCGATGGCGCCTCGGTGGTGCAGACCAATATGACCAATTCGCGCCTGACCGATCCCGAAATCCTTGAGTTCCGCTTCCCGGTACGGCTGGAGAGCTACGAAATCCGCGCCGGCAGCGGCGGGGCGGGGCGCTGGCACGGCGGCAATGGCGGCGTGCGCAAGGTGCGCTTCCTGGAGCCGATGACGGCGGCGATCCTGTCCAACAACCGTATTCACGCGCCGTTCGGCATGGCCGGCGGCGCGCCGGGGGCGCTGGGCCGCAACAGCGTGCTGCGGGCGGATGGCGCGGTCGAGCTGTTGGGTCACATCGGCAAGACGGCGATGCAGCCGGGCGATGTGTTCATCATTGAGACGCCGGGCGGCGGCGGCTTCGGCTCGTCAACTTAGGTTGACATGCGCTGGTGCGTCAACTAAAGTTGACGCATGAGCGCTCTCCATCCCATCAGGATTCCCGACGAACCCGGCGACGCCATGGCGGCGGCGCTGGCCTTGCGCGAGCTGGCCGACCAGGTCGAGCGCAATGCTGTCCGGAAGGCGCTGGACGACGGCTGGACCTGGGCGCAGATCGCCGAGGCGCTTGGCGTGACCAGGCAGGCTGCCCACAAAAAGCATGCGGCCAGCATGGCGCGCAACTAAGCGGAGGATCTCGATGTTTGCAAAGCTCAGGCAGCGCTGGAAAGACGCGCGCACGATCATGGCCCTGTCGCTGGACGCCGAGCGGCGCGCATTGGCGGAGGGGCAGCGCCATCCGGGCGCGGAGCATTACATGCTGGCGGCGCGCGATCTGCCGGACGGCAGCGCGCGCCGCGCGTTCGCGCGTGTCGGCGTCGATCCCGAAGCCTACCGCGCGGCGCTGGCCAATCGCCACACTGTTGCCCTCAACGCCATGGGGATCGCTGCTGCCGTGGACGGTATGCCGGGTGCACCAGTCGCCGACACAGGCCGCCCGTCGGCCGAGGGCAGCGGTCAAGGGGATGTCCCCGCAGCCGCATTGCATGCCGCCCGCGCATCGGACACAGACCGCGCACCGGACGCGGCTGGTGTGTCGGCCGCAGCGGCGGGGACCGGGCTGGCGCCATCGGTTCTGTTCGATGCCCAGCCGTCCGGCCAGGCGTTGCTGCAAAGCCTGCCGGAGTTGCAGCGCCGGCTGCCGGCCCCGCTGTGTGGCGCGCACGTGTTGCTGGCCGCCGCGACCATGGCCCACAGCACAGCCGGCCGTGCCTTCAGGGCCATCGGCATCGATCCGCAAGCGTTGGGCCGTGCGGCCGAAGTCGAGCTGCGCGCCGCCATGCCCGCCTGACGAGCCCGCCAGGCGATACCCCTGGTACTGGAATCCGCCACCTCCCATTCGGGGCTTGTCCCATGCTCGTCGGGCAACGTACAGTTGAATTTTAGACAGGCAAGAGGAGTATCACCATGCGCACATTACTGAGGATGATCCAGTCCCGCAGCTCGCCGCGCGCCGCCATCTTGTCCGCTTTCCTGCTTTGCGGTTTGTATTTCGTCTCCTGGTACGTCATCAGCCGCTGCTTTGCCAGCGGCGCCATCACTTTCTAAACAAGGCCCCCGATGCTGAAACGCTTGCTGCCCACGCTGTGCCTGGTATTGCCATTGACCGCCGCAATCGCACAGGAGGAGCAGCCAGCACCGGCTGCGGAAACGGAAACCGTGCTGCTGGTCGGGCAGCGCCCCGGTCCCGGCCTGTGGAAAGTCAGCAAGGGCGACCATGTGCTGTGGGTGTTCGGCACCTATTCGCCGCTGCCGGAGAAGATGGAATGGCGCTCGCAGCAGGTGGAGGCCATCCTGGCCCAGTCGCAGCAGTATCTGACGCAGCCGCGCGCGCACTTCAGCGTTGGCTTCTTCAGAGGCTTGACGATGTTGCCGTCGCTGATCGGCGTGGAGAAGAATCCCGACGGCGCCACGCTGCACGACGTGCTGCCAGCCGACCTGTACGCCCGTTGGGCGCCGCTGAAAGCCAAATACCTGGGCAAGAACAACGGCATCGAACGCGAGCGGCCGCTGTTCGCCGCGCAGAAGCTGTATGACGCCGGCCTCAAGCAATCCGGCCTGACCGGCGCTTCCGACATCTATAAAAAATCGGCGGCCTGGTCAAGCAGCATCAAATCGCGGTGGTGGAAACCGGCATCCAGCTCGATACCAGCAATGCCCGCCAGGCACTGGGCGAATTCAAGAAGGCGCAAATCGCCGATACCGCCTGCTTCAGCCAGACGCTGGACCGGCTTGAGGCCGATCTCGACGCCATGCGCGTGCGCGCCAACGCCTGGGCCAAAGGCGATATCGAGGCGATCCAGAAACTCAGCTATCCGGACCAGAAGGGCGCTTGCGACGACGCCATGCTCAACGCCGAATTCGTCAAGAAGCATCCGGAGCTGCAAAACGTCAAGGAGCGCGTCCGCAGCGCCTGGCTGAATGCGGCCGAAAAAGCCATCGACGGCAACACCACCAGCTTTGCGATGCTCAACCTGGCCAACATCGTTGGCGAGGACAACTACCTCAACCTTCTGAAAGCCAGGGGTTACGAGGTGACCAGCCCGGATTAAGCGGTGGCGGAAATACCGTACTTGCGCTGGGTGTGATGATACTGCGCCGTCAGCGCCTCCAGCGACGGGTGCGCCGGATCGAGGCGGCGCATGCGTTCCAGCAGGAACAGGCATTGCTCCGCCAGCGGCGCCTCCCAGCCCAGATCGTCCAGCTGCTTGAGGATGGCCGACGTGGCCGCCGGCAGCAGCGCCATATTGCCCGGCGCCTTGCGCAGGCCGGCGTTGAGCGTATCGACCGCCGCCCGCAGGTCGCCGTGCAGGCGCTGGTCGCTGGCATGGGCCAGTAGCTCGTCGACCTGAATCTTGATCTGCTCGCCCATGCCTTGCGCCAGGTCGTGGCGGCCGGCTTTTTCAAACACGTCCACCGCGTCGTCCATCGAGACGCCGCTGTCGGTGTCGTTCATCAGGTTCAGCATCAAATCCGACGCCTGTTGATCCATTTTGACGTTGAGACAACTTTGCACCAGCCCCAGCTTCAGGCTGGTCGACAGGCCCCGGCTGCTGGCAACCGCGTTGACGGCGTTATTCAGTTCGGTGGCGGCGGCCGTCATATTGCCGGCCATCTCCTGCACCAGGCCGGCGGCGAAAGCGCGGCACACGTCCACGTTCGGGCCGCTGCGCAGCGAGCGTTCCATGTCGCGGATGACGCCGCTGGCCTGGTTGGCGTCGCCTTTCTTCACCAGCGTCTTGACCAGCTTGACGTGGTCTTCCGGATCGCGGAATTCGGAATACTTGGCCTTGGCGACGACTTGCTTGAAGGCCTTTTCGGCAACGCCGACGTCGCCCGTCTCAAACGCCACCTCGCCCAGATGGCGCAGCCGGCGCACCATGTGCGGCGAAATCTGCACTGCGTCTTCCAGTATCTTCTTGGCGGACTCCTGCCGGCCCAGCGCCTCGTGGGTGCGCGCCAGCAAGTCGTATGCGGCCATGTAGCGCGGACTCTGTTCCAGCAAATGTTGCAGCGTTTCCTGCGCCTCGTCGAATTTGCGCAGGCCGTAGCGGCAGCGCGCCAGCCCGAGGTGGGCCCAGGCGATGGGCCGCGTCATCAGTATCCACAGGTAGACCTGCTCGGCCTCGACCAAATCGTCGATCGAGAACAGCAGCTCGGCGCGCAGCCGGGCGAAGTCGACGGCATAGCGCGGATTCTTGTCCTGCGCCACCTGGCATTCAGCGATCGCCTTGCGCACATTGCCCATTTCGATGATTTGATAGACCGGCATGAACAGCGCGCGGCGGTCCACCGCGCGGTGGATGCGCTGGAGCAGGGCGTCGACGGTGAACGGCTTCAGCACGTAATCGGTCGGCGTCAGCTCGGCCGCGCCGATTACCTTGCCGTACTCGCCTTCCGAGGTCAGCATGATGAAGATGGTCCACGGCGAGATCAGCTTGTGGTGGCGCAGGTCTTCCAGCAGTTGCTGGCCGTCCTGGCCGTTGGCGTCGCCGCTGCCGTTGCCCAGGTCGTATTCGCACAAAATCAGGTCGAACGGCTTCTTGGCGAGCTGGCGGATCGCCGTGCCGGAACTGACCGCGTACTCGATCCGGGTGATCGATGACTGGCTCAGCATATTGTGCAGGTTGCCGCGCATGCCCGGATTCGGGTCGACGATCAGCACCGACAAGTCGCTATATTCTGCCATTGTTCACCATCCAAGCTAAGATTCGCACAGCATACTCCAAGGCAAATGAAAATACCTTACTTTCAGTGCTAAATGTTGCTTCCGTGCCAGCTTTTACGCGGCGGAAGCACTATATAGCAACGCTGATAGCGGGTATAATGTCGGCAAAGGAAAATCTGCAAGACCAGTATCTCGTGCCTCATTCCCTTTAAACCGCAGCCTAGCTGCATCAACTATCTTCCAACCATGCTGATTCTGCCGGGCTCCAATGCCCTGTCCGCATTCCGTAGCCAACGCCTGTTGAACCAACTGCAAGCTGTGCTGCCGTCCGTCGCCGCCGTCCAGGCGCGTTATGTCCACTTCGTCGATGCCGGCGCGCCGCTGTCGGCCGGCGACACCAGGAACTTGCAAGGCCTGCTGACCTATGGCGAGCCGGCCCACGCCGACAACACCGAAGGCCATGCCGAGGAATTCGTCGTGATCCCGCGCTTCGGCACGATTTCGCCGTGGGCCTCCAAGGCCACCGACATCGTCCACAACTGCGGCATGGTGCACATCAAGCGCGTCGAGCGCGGCGTGGCGTATCGCATCAATCTGAAGACCGGCATCCTGGGCAGCACGATCGGCGCGCCGAAGAAGCTGAGCGACGAGGAAGTGCAGGCGGTGTTGGCGCTGCTGCACGACCGCATGACCGAATCGGTGCTGCGCTCGGCGGAAGACGCCGCCGGCCTGTTCCGCGAACTGCAAGCCCGTCCGCTGGAATCGGTGGACGTGATCGGCAGCGGCAAGGCCGCGCTGGACAAGGCCAATGTCGACCTCGGCCTAGCGATGTCGGAAGATGAGGTGGAGTACCTGGACGCCGCCTTCACCAAGGCCGGCCGCAACCCGACCGACGTCGAACTGATGATGTTCGCGCAGGCCAACTCCGAGCATTGCCGCCACAAGATCTTCAACGCCGACTGGACCATCGACGGCGTCGCCCAGCCGAAATCGCTGTTCGGCATGATCAAGAACACCCACCAGTTGCAGCCGAAGGGCACCGTGGTCGCCTACAGCGACAACTCGTCGATCATGGAAGGCGCCGAAGTGATGCGCTTCTTCCCGCAGGCAGGCAGCAACGAATACGCGCCCGTCACCGAGCTGACCCACACGCTGATGAAGGTGGAAACCCACAACCACCCGACCGCGATTTCGCCGTTCCCGGGCGCCTCGACCGGCGCCGGCGGTGAAATCCGCGACGAGGGCGCGACCGGCCGCGGCGCCAAGCCGAAGGCGGGCCTGACCGGCTTCACCGTCTCCAACCTGCTGCTGCCGGGCGCCGTGCGTCCATGGGAAAGCGACGCCGTGGTGACGGCGCCGGTGAATGGCGCCGATTACCGCGACAGCGGCAAGCCATATGGCAAGCCGGAGCGCATCGCCTCGCCGCTGCAGATCATGATCGACGGCCCGCTGGGCGGCGCCGCCTTCAGCAATGAATTCGGCCGCCCGGTGCTGGGCGGTTACTTCCGTACCTACGAGCAGAACATCGGCAAGCAGTTCGCCGGCGCGCACGACACCGTGTTCGGCTACCACAAGCCGATCATGATCGCCGGCGGTATCGGCAACATCTCGTCGCAGCACACGCACAAGAACGACATCCCGGTCGGCAGCCTGCTGGTGCAGCTGGGCGGTCCCGGCATGCGCATCGGCATGGGCGGCTCGGCCGCCTCGTCGATGGCGACCGGCACCAATACCGCCGACCTCGACTTCGACTCGGTCCAGCGCGGCAACCCGGAAATGGAACGCCGCGCGCAGGAAGTCATCAACGCCTGCTGGCAGCTGGGTGCGGACAACCCGATCATTTCGATCCACGACGTTGGCGCCGGCGGCCTGTCGAACGCCTTCCCGGAAATCACCAACGACGCCAAGCGCGGCGCGATCTTCGATCTGCGCAAGATTCCGCTGGAAGAGAGCGGCATGGCGCCGAAAGAAATCTGGTCCAACGAGTCGCAGGAACGCTATGTGCTGGCGATTTCGCCGGCGGACCTGCCGTTGTTCCAGTCGATCTGCGAGCGCGAGCGCAGCCTGTTCGCCGTGGTCGGCACCGCCACCGAAGAGCGCCAGCTGAAGCTGATCGACCCTGAACTGGGCAATAACCCGGTCGACATGCCGATGGAAGTCCTGCTCGGCAAACCGCCGAAAATGCAGCGCGACGTGCACCATGTGCAGAACGATTTCCCGGCCATCGACCTGACCGGCATGGACCTGGAGGAAGCCGCCAAGCGCGTGCTGCTGCTGCCGACCGTCGGCGACAAATCGTTCCTGATCACCATCGGCGACCGTACCGTGGGCGGCATGTCCGTGCGCGACCAGATGGTCGGTCCATGGCAGGTGCCTGTCGCGGACTGCGCCGTGACGGCCATGAGTTTCGAGGGCTACCAGGGCGAGGCGATGGCCATGGGCGAGCGCACGCCGCTGGCCGTCATCAACGCCGCCGCCTCGGGCCGCATGGCGGTGGCCGAAGCGGTGCTGAACATCGCCGCCGCGCCGATCCGCTCGATCGAAGACATCAAGCTGTCGGCCAACTGGATGGCGGCCTGCGGCCAGCCTGGCCAGGACGCCGCGCTGTACCACACCGTCAAGGCGGTCGGCATGGAACTGTGCCCGGCGCTGGGCATCTCGATCCCGGTCGGCAAGGATTCGCTGTCGATGCGCACCACGTGGAAGGACGGCGACGAGTCCAAGGCCGTGCTGTCGCCGGTGTCGCTGATCGTGTCCTCGTTCGCGCCGGTGTACGACGTGCGCAAGTCGCTGACGCCGCAGCTGCGCACCGACGTTGGCGACACCGCCATCATCCTGATCGACCTCGGCCGCGGCAAGAACCGCCTGGGCGCCTCGGCGCTGGCGCAAGTCATGGGCCAGCTGGGCAACTCGGTGCCGGACGTCGATAATCCGGAAGACATCAAAGCCTTCTTCGCTGCCATCCAGCAACTGAATGCCGACGGCAAGCTGCTTGCCTACCACGACCGTTCGGATGGCGGCCTGTACGGTACGCTGACCGAAATGGCCTTCGCCGGCCGCGCCGGCCTGTCGATCAACCTCGACATCCTGACCTTGGAAGAAGGCCATGGCGCCGACCAGGGCGACGCCAAGAACTGGGCGACGCAAATCGCCGAGCGCCGCAACGAGCAGACGCTGCGCGCGCTGTTCTCGGAGGAGCTGGGCGCCGTGATCCAGGTGCGCGCCGACGAGAAATCGGTGGTCATGGACGTGCTGCGCTCGTTCAACCTGGGCGCTTGCAGCCACATCATCGGCAAGACCAATGACCGTGGCGTCATCGAATTCACCCGCGACGCCAAGGTCATCTACAACAAGCCGCGCGTCGAACTGCACCGCCTGTGGAGCGAAACCAGCTGGCGCATCGCCCGCCTGCGCGACAATCCCGCCTGCGCCGACGCCGAGTACGACCGCCTGCTGGACGAACAGGACCCAGGCATCACGCCGACGCTCACCTTCGATCCGAGCGAGAACGTCGCCGCGCCGTTCCTGGCCACCGGCGTGCGTCCACGCGTCGCCATCCTGCGCGAGCAGGGCGTCAATTCGCATATCGAAACCGCCTACGTCATGCACCAGGCCGGCTTTGCGGCGATCGATGTCCACATGAGCGACCTGATCTCGGGCCGCGCCAGGCTGGACGACTTCCAGGGCATCATCGCCGTCGGCGGCTTCTCCTACGGCGACGTGCTGGGCGCCGGCGAAGGCTGGGCCAAGACGATTCTGTTCAACAGCGCGTTGTCGGACCAGTTCGCCAAGTTCTTCGCCCGTGGCGACACCTTCGGCCTGGGCGTCTGCAACGGCTGCCAGATGATGAGCAACCTGAAACCGCTGATCCCGGGTGCGCATGCGTGGCCGAAATTCACCACCAACAAGTCGGAGAAATTCGAAGCCCGCTTCGCCATGGTGGAAGTGCTGGATTCGCCGTCGATCTTCTTCAGCGGCATGGCCGGCACCCAAACGCCGATCGCCATCGCCCATGGCGAAGGCTATGCCGACTTCTCGCAGACCGGCAATATCAGCGAAGCCGTGCACGCGATGCGTTTCGTCGACAACCAGGGTGCGGCGACCGAAGCCTACCCGTACAACCCGAACGGCTCGCCGCAAGGCCTGACGTCGGTGACGACGCCGGACGGCCGCTTCACCGTCATGATGCCGCACGCCGAGCGCGTGTTCCGCACCGTCCAGCACTCGTGGGCGCCGGCAGCCTGGGGCGAGGAATCGCCGTGGATGCGGATGTTCCGCAATGCCCGCAAGTTTGTAGGGTAAATAAGAAAAAAGGCCGACTGATTAGTCGGCCTTTTTTTATCAGGCTACCGCAACGCGGTTTTTCTTTCTTGCCTGCTTGGGCAGCAGCAGCGCCGCCAGGAAATCGACGCGCTTGCAAATTTCCCATGCGATGATGGCGAAGGCGATAGGCACGACCATTGCGAGAATAATGATGACCGCATCCGAATTAATATAGCGGGGCAGGGTGTGCACAATTTTATATTGCACCGGCGGATGGAAAATCAGAATAAATAAACTCGCACGGCCTAAATAAGAAAATACCTTCACGGCCAATGGCCATAAACTCAGCAATTTGCAGAAGCACAGCATCAGATAAATGCCGCAAAATGCCTGGGCGGTGGACAGCACCATATGGTCATATTGGCGCATATTGAAATCCAGGCCGACATCGAAAAACATCTGGAAGAACCACATGCCGACCAGACTCAGCGCGAGCAGCAGCCAGTTCACTTGCAGCGCTTTGACCATATTCGAGAAGAAATAGCCGGCCAGGAAATATGCCGCCGTCAGCGGCAGCAAATCGGCGCTGAAGGGCAAGCCGCACTCGAGGAGCAGTGGACTGACCGTCTGGATCATGCTGCAGGCGCGGTTCACTTCGCCATCTTCAAACTGGTGCACCAGCAGGGCGCCGCCGACGATCATGACGCTGAACAGGATGATGCGCTTCCATGGGCGGTCTTGCACCTGCGGCGCATGCAGGATCAGGGCGGTGCAGAAGACATACAGCAGCCATAAATGCGGCAGGAACCACAGTGGCGGCCACATCATCGTGAAGCCGGCCTCGTAGACCAGCGACAGCAGCATGGCTTCGACCGTACTCATGCCGGCGAAAATCTTCAGCATGCCGACGACGATGATCATCACCATGGTCGGCTTGAGCCAGGCGTCCGCGCGCTCGTAGGCCACGCGCCCCAGGCTCTTCTTGCCGACCGAGAAAATGGCGCCGGAAACGAAAAAGAAAAAGGGCAGGCGGAACGACATCAGCATGTCGGAGAAGTCCGGAAAGGTCTTCACCAGCGTGCCGTTGTGCCCCATAACAATGAGGAAGATGCCCAGGCCCTTGGCGATGTCGACCAGCGCCAGGCGTTGCTTGGGCGCGGGCGGCAGAAGCGGCCCAATACTGTCTTGAGGAATGTTAGTTGCCATGAGAAATTAAAGTACCAGTGAAATCAAGGAATTACGGCGCAGTGCTAACGCAACTTGCCAATTTTATGAAAATTTTAATACTTGCAGTTGCGAATCGACGTAATTCCATCCCTGCTTGCAAAAATACAACAATGTACCTTATGCGCGGCTGGCCTGGCGCGCGATAGCGGTGCGAAATAAGCTGGATGCTGGCGCATTTAAGCCAACTTCAAGCGCATGCTGGTGGCGAAAAAAGCGCCTGCTAGCAGGCGCTTGTAGGTCCGCGGCGCGGATTACTGAATCTTGGCTTTCTTCAGCAGTTCTTCGCGGTAGGCTGCGATCTGACGCTGTTGCAGCGCCTCAGCGACCTGGCCTTTCACTTCAGCCAGCGCCGGCAGCTGGGTCGGGCGCGATTCTTCCAGTTTGATCACGTGGTAGCCGAACTCGGTTTTTACCGGGGTCTGGGTGATCTCGCCTTTTTTCAGGGCAACCATGGCATCCGCGAATGGCTTGACCAGTTTGCCCGGAGTCATCCAGCCGAGGTCGCCGCCGTTGTTGGCGGAGCCGTCTTTCGATACCTTGGCCAGTTCCTCGAATTTGCCGCCGGCTTTCAGCTTGGCGATAATGTCCTTGGCTTCCTGTTCGGTGGCCACCAGGATATGACGCGAGTGATATTCGGTAGGGCCGATGGCCGCTTTATATTTATCGTATTCCGCCTGAATCTCGGCATCTTTTACCGGATTTTTCTTGACGTAATCAGCCAGCATCGCATTGATAATAATGCTCTGGCGGGCGTTATCAATGGCGGAAGTTACTTCGGCCTTTTTGCCATAACCTTGTTTATCGGCTTCCTGCAACAGCACTTCACGGCTGATCAGTTCTTTTTAACCGCTTCGCGCAATTGCGGCGAATCCGGCTGCTGGCCCTGGGCGACGACTTGTTTGACCATTTGATCAACCTTGGCAGCTGGAATCGCTTTACCGTTGACGGTGGCGGCATTCTGAGCGAAAGCTGGTGCTGCCACGACAGCGATCAGGGCTAACATCAGGCGGGCTGGCTTCAACATCATTATTTAAATCCTTTAAAAATTACACTCTGAAGGTGCATCATACCTACGCAGAATCAAAAACGGCGCCCCGCAGGGCGCCGCCTTTCATAACATTACTGCACTTTTGCTTTCTTTACCAGTTCTTCCTGGTACGCTTGCACTTTCTTCTGCACCAGCGACTCGGCCACTTGCGGCTTCACTTCTTCCAGGGTCGGCAGTTTGGCCTGGCGGATATCGTCCACCTTGATGACGTGGAAGCCGTTCGGGGTTTGCACTGGCTTCTCGGTCACCTGACCTTTTTGCAGGGCTACGAAGGCTTGCGAGAACACTGGCGGGAACGACGAAGGCGAGGCCCAGTCCAGGTCGCCGCCGTTGGCTGCCGAGCCGGTGTCTTTCGACTGCTTGGCCAGATCTTCGAACTTGGCGCCGCCCTTGATCTTGGCGATCACGTCGTTGGCTTCCGCTTCGGTCGCCAGCAGGATGTGGCGCACGTGGTATTCCTTGTCGCCGGCCTGGGCCACGAACTTGTCGTACTCAGCCTTGATGTCGGCGTCCGACACCGGGTTTTTCTTCACATAGTCGCCCAGCAGCGCGTTGACCATGATGGCCTGGCGGGCGTTCTCGATCGCCGCCTTGACGTCGGCGTTCTTGGCGTAACCCTGTTTATCCGCTTCCTGCACCAGCACTTCGCGGCTGATCAGGTCTTTCTTGATCAGTTCACGCAGTTGCGGCGAGTCGGCTTGCTGGCCCTGGGCCACGACTTGCTTGACGACGGCGTCGACGCGCGAGGTTGGGATCGCCTTGCCATTAACAACGGCAACGTTTTGCGCAAAAGCTGGTACAGCGACAACGAGAAGTGCAATCAGCAACTTGGCTGGCTTGAAAGTCATTATTAATTCCTGTAAGGGGAAAGATTTAGCGAATTTAGCTTGGACGGCTATGTCTTCAATTATTTTTAATAAAAGCCGATAGCGGCCACGGCTGCATCATACTTCCGACGGCGCCAATGCAGTAATGGCCAGTGCATGAATTTCTTTATGCATCATATCGTGCACAGAATCATACACGAGTCGATGTCTTGTGACGAGTTTAAGGCCTTCGAATTGTAACGAAACAATTCTGACGTTGTAGTGGCCGCCGCCAGAGGCCGCGCCGGCATGGCCGGCGTGGGCGGCGGAGTCGTCCTCCAGCACCAGTTCGGTCGGCGCCAGTTTGGCTTCGAAGGCGGCGCGCATGCGGGCCAGGCGGGTATCTTGAATCTGGTTCATGCCTGGTCCTTGATATGACGCGACAAATAAACGGTCTGGGCGACGATAAATACAAACATGATGCCGGTCACGCCGAAGGTTTTGAAATTGACCCAGGCGTCGGTATCGCCTTTGAACACGACAAACGCCAGATACCAGTTCAGCGCACCCATAAAGGTGAAGAACAGCGCCCAGGCGAGGTTCAGCCGGGTCCAGATCAGGTCCGGCAATTCGATGATTTCCTGCATCGACTGGCGCATCAGGTTTTTCTTGAACAGCAGGTCGCTGGCCAGCAGCCCGACCGCGAACAGCCAGTACAGGATGCTGAGCTTCCACTTGATGAACACCTCATCGTGCAGGTAGATGGTCAGGCCGCCGAACACCGTGAACAGCGCCAGCGTCACCCACAGCGTGCCGGTGACCTTCTGGCCGCGCAGCTTGAGCCAGCCGATCTGCGCCACCGTGGCCAGGATGCCGATCAGCGTCGCCAGCACGATGGGCGACTGGTCCGGCGTGACCGAGCCGCCGGAGACCACGCCGCTCATATAAGTGTTGATGAAGTGCTGGGCCGATTCCTCGTTCATGCCGGCGAACTTGTAGGCGACGAAGAAGCAGATGACGGGAAGCCAATCGAACAGGAATTTCATGATGTCTTTATTAGTCTTTTTTGTGGGTCAGTCTTCAGGATCGAAGCGCAGTGACGCCGAGTTGATGCAATAACGCAGGCCGGTCGGCGGCGGGCCGTCCGGGAATACATGGCCCAGGTGGGCGTCGCACACGCCGCAAATCGTTTCGGTGCGCAGCATACCATGGGAACGGTCGACTTTTTCCACTACATTGGCCGGATCGATCGGTTCAAAATAGCTCGGCCAGCCGCAGCCGGAATCAAACTTGGTGTCGGAACGGAACAGCGGCGTGTTGCAGCATACGCAGGTGTAGATCCCGTGCTCATGGTGATCCCAGAACTTGCCGGTGAAAGCGCGTTCGGTGGCGGCGTGGCGCGTAACCTGATATTCCATCGGATCGAGTTGGGCGCGCCATTCGGCGTCGGATTTGACAACTTTATTGCTCATGGCTTATTTCTCGCTTAAGAAGAACAGCTTACCTCTAAGTGGCTTGCCCAGTCCGGCGGCAAGGCGGCGTAGTGCTCGTGCTCGGGCTGTTCGTCGTAGGGGCGCTGCAACACCGCCAGCAGGCGCTCCACCTCGGAAAAGTCCTTATTTTGCGCTTTTTCAATGGCCACCTGGGCCAGATAATTGCGCAGCACATATTTGGGGTTGACCCGGTTCATCGCAAGCGCGCGGGCGCCATCGTCGCTGTTTTCGGCGCGCAGGCGCGCACGGTAGCTCTCAGCCCAGGCGTCGAAGGCGGCGCGTTCGATGAACAGGTCGCGCAGCGGCTCGTCGCCGCTGGCGTCGGCCGCGCGCACGCCGCTCAGGCGGCGGAAGAACTGCGTGAAATCGACGCCCGGCAAAATGGCGAACAACTGGTCGCACAGCGCGCGGTCGTCGTCGGCATGCGCTTCCAGCAGGCTCAGGCCCAGCTTGGCGTGCAGCAGTTCGTCGATCTTGCGGGCGAATTCGGGCTGGTAGACGTCCAGCGCGGCCTGCGTGGCGTCCACCTCGCCGATCACCGGCAGCAGCGCCTGTGCCAGCGCGTAGCAGTTCCAGTGGCCGATCTGCGGCTGGTTGGCGTAGGAGTAGCGGCCCTGCTGGTCGGTGTGGTTGCAGATGTGGTTGGCGTCGAAGGCTTCCATGAAGCCATATGGACCGTAGTCCAGCGTCAGGCCGAGAATGGACATATTGTCGGTGTTCATCACGCCATGCATGAAGCCGACCGCCTGCCAGTGCGCGATCATGTGCGCCGTGCGGCGCGTGACTTCCTCCAGCAGCGCGGCGTAGGGATTCGCGGCCGCCCGCAGCGACGGGTAGAAGCGGTCGATGACGTAATCGGCCAGCACTTTCAGTTCGTCGTTTTTCTTGCGGTAGTACCAGTGCTCGAACGAGCCGAAACGCACGAAGCTGGGCGCCATGCGCACCACGACCGCCGAGGTTTCGACGGTTTCGCGCACCACGCCCTGGTCCGAACCGGCCACCGACAGCGCGCGCGAGGTCGGGATGCCGAGCGCGTGCATGGCTTCGGAGCACAGGAATTCGCGGATTGACGAGCGCAGCACGGCACGGCCGTCGCCCATGCGCGAGTACGGCGTCAGGCCGGCGCCTTTCCATTGCAGCTCGATCGGGCCGTCCGCCGTGGCAACGTCGCCGAACAGGATGGCGCGGCCGTCGCCCAGCTGGCCGGCCCACACGCCGAACTGGTGGCCGGAATACACGGCCGCCAACGGCTGCGCGCGTTCGGGCACGGCGTTACCGATGAGGATGTCGAGGCTGGCGGCAAGGTCGTCCGGCGTCAGGCCGATCAGTTGCGCCGCCGGCGCGCTGACACCGACCAGGTAGGGCGAGGGCAGCGGCGTCGGCATCAAGCGGGTGTAAAAGGCAGGCGGCAGGGACGCGAAGGAATTGTCCAGCGGCAGTTTAGCGGCAGTAATGATGAACTCCAGGTTAGCTAAGTTCCGGATTTTACCGCAGCCTGCGAATGCGGCGGTGCAGCATCGAAAAGCATTGACGCTGCGCGCGGCGAGCCACCACACTCGGACCACAACAAGACTACCAATGGAGACTCGCATGCGCATGGGCCAGATGATGAATCAGCCGCTGCTGATTTCCAGCATCCTTGAATTTGCCGCGCGCCATTATGCCAGCAGCGAGATCGTGTCGCAGCGCGTCGAAGGCGATCTGCACCGCTACACCTTCCACGACTGCCACCACCGCGCCAAACAGCTGGCGCAGGCGCTGCGGGCACTGGGCGTGCTGCCGGGCGAGCGGGTCGGCACGCTGGCGTGGAATGGCTATCGCCACCTGGAAGCCTATTACGCGGTGTCCGGCAGCGGCGCGGTGCTGCACACGATTAATCCTCGGCTGCATGCCGAGCAGCTGGCCTATATCTGCAACCACGCGGAGGACCAGTACCTGCTGTTTGACTTCTGCTTCCTGCCGCTGGTCGAAGCCATCGCGCCGCACTGCCGCACCGTCAAGGGCTGGATATTGCTGGGCGGCCCCGACCGCATGCCGACCGCCAGCAAAATCCCCAACCTGCTGTGCTACGAGGATTTGCTGGACGCCCAGTCCGGCGACTACGCGTGGCCGGATTTCGACGAGAACGCGGCCGCCACGCTGTGTTACACGTCCGGCACCACCGGCAATCCGAAAGGCGTGCTGTATTCGCACCGATCGACGGTGCTGCACGCCTACGCCTCGGCCTTGCCCAATGTGCTCAATGTCTCGTCGCGCGACGCCGTGATGCCGGTGGTGCCGATGTTCCACGTCAATGCCTGGGGCTTGCCCTATTCGGTGCCGCTGTCGGGCGCGAAGATGGTGTTCCCCGGCGCGGCGCTGGACGGCAAATCCGTGTACGAGCTGATGGAGAAGGAACAAGTGACCTTCTCGGCCGGTGTGCCGACCGTCTGGCTGGGCCTGATTAATTACTGCGTGCGGAACCAGCTGAAGTTTTCCACCTTCCGCCGCACGGTGATCGGCGGCTCGGCCTGTCCGCCGGCGATGATGAATACGCTGATCGACGACTTCGGCGTCGAGGTCATCCACGGCTGGGGCATGACGGAAATGTCGCCGCTGGGCACCACCGGCGGCCTGCTCAGCAAGCATCTCGGTCTGCCCAAGGACGAGCAGCGCAAGATCCTGCAAAAGCAGGGTCACGCCATCTATGGCGTCGACATGAAAATCGTCGACGAGCTGGGCGCGGAACTGCCGTGGGACGGCGTCACCTCGGGCAGCCTGCTGGTCAAGGGGCCGTGGATTGTCGCCAGCTACTTCAAGAACGAGGGCGGCGACGTGCTCGAGGACGGCTGGTTCCCGACCGGCGATGTCGCCACCATCGACGCCGACGGCTTCATGCAGATCACCGACCGCGCCAAGGACGTGATCAAGTCCGGCGGCGAGTGGATCGGCACCATCGACCTGGAAAACATCGCCATGTCGCACCCGGCGGTGATGCAGGCCGCCTGCATCGGCGTGTTCCACCCGAAATGGGACGAACGGCCGCTGCTGGTGGTGGTGCGCAAGCCGGGGCAGGACGTGACGCGCGAACAGTTGCTGGCCCACTTCGACGGCAAGGTCGCCAAATGGTGGCTGCCCGACGACGTGGTATTTGCCGACGCCTTGCCGGTCGGCGGCACCGGCAAGATCCAGAAAAACAAGCTGCGCGAGCAGTACCGGGACTATGTCTTGCCCGGCATTTGAATAAACGTTTTCTCCCGTTTTACCCGCCCGGCCACGCGCCGGGCTTTTTATTGCCATGGCGCATTAAACAAGTTTCATTTCAGAAATAAATGGTTTGACCGCGAACCAATTTGCCCTTACATTATTGCCCTACGGCACTTCTGGCCATTCCGGCCAACCCAGGCGCGCACCCCGGTAAAACCCTGTTCTATACGCTCCCGGTCCATCCTACAGAATGAGAAAACGATATGTTTAATAGCATAACCATTCGCACGCGGCTGATCCTCACCATGAGCGTGCTTGGCCTCATGATGCTGGCCCTCGGCGGCCTGAGCATCTTCGGCATGAACACGGTTAACTTCGCGCTGAAGGACGTGTATTCCAACCAGATGGCGTCCACCGTGGCGCTAGGCAATGCCAAGAACTTCCTCAACCGCGCGCGTTTCGTGATCGACCGCGGCGTGTTCCATCCGGAAGCACCGGACCTGGAAAAGACCCTGGGCCGCGCCGAAGGCTTCATGCAGGATGGCGAAAAAGCCTGGAAAGCCTACCTGGCGCTGCCGCTGGAAGGCGACGAGAAGGCGCTGGCCGCCGATCTGGACGCCAAACGCACCGTCTACGTCGCCGAGTTGCGCGGCCTGATGACCGCGCTGCGCAACCACGACGAAGCCAAAATCGAAGAAATGTCGATGAAAACCCTGTCGGCGCAATTCGGCATCTTTGATGCCGCTTCGAACAAGCTGGAGCAGTACCAGCTGACATCGGCCAAGGACCACTACGATGAAAGCCAGAGCTTCTTTTCGCGCTTCACCACCGGCTTTACCATTGCGCTGGTGTTTGCGGCCGGCCTGATCATCTTCTCGGCGGTGCGCCTGCTGGGCGCCATCCTGCGTCCGCTGGAACATGCGCTGGGCCACTTCGACGAAATCGCCACCGGCAACCTGGCCAACCAGATCCGCGTCCAGCGCGACGACGAGATGGGCAAGCTGATGCAGGGCCTGATCAAGATGCAGGACCAGATGTCCAGCACCGTCAGCAGCATCCGCACCGGCAGCAGCGCCATCGCCACCGCCAGCGCTGAAATCGCCTCGGGCAACCTCGACCTGTCGCGCCGCACCGAGAACCAGGCGGCCGCGCTGGAAGAAACCGCGTCGTCGCTGGAAGAGCTGACCTCGACCGTGCGCCAGAACGCCGACAACGCCCGCCAGGCCAACCAGCTGGCGCTGAGCGCGCAGGACGTCGCTGGCAAGGGCGGCATGCTGGTGTCGCAGGTGGTGGATACGATGGGCAACATTAACAATTCGTCGCGCAAGATCGCCGACATCATTGGCGTGATCGATGGCATCGCTTTCCAGACCAATATCCTGGCGCTGAACGCTGCTGTGGAAGCGGCCCGCGCTGGCGAGCAGGGTCGCGGCTTCGCCGTGGTGGCCACCGAGGTGCGCAACCTGGCGCAGCGCTCGGCCGCGGCCGCCAAGGAAATCAAGGAACTGATCACGGAATCGGTCGAGCAGGTGGACGCTGGCAATCAGCTGGTCGACAAGGCCGGTGCTACGATGGACGAGATCGTCAGCAGCGTCGAGCGCGTTACCAGCATCATGACCGAGATCATGGTGGCTGGCGAAGAGCAGAGCGAGGGCATCAACCAGATCAACCAGGCCATCGTGTCGATGGACGAGGTGACGCAGCAGAACGCCGCGCTGGTGGAAGAGGCCGCGGCGGCCGCCAACGCCATGCAAGAACAGGCAGCGCAGCTGGAAGAGATGGTCAGCACCTTCAAGCTGGACGCCACCGTCACGCACCGCCTGGGCGACAGCCGTCCGGCGCCGCGCCACACCACTCTAGCCCTCAGCCAATAACCCCCCGCCCGTCATTCCCGCGAAGGCGGGAATCCATGGACAGCATAGCCAACAATCCCCCTCAGCATGGCCCGCAGCGGCGGGCCGTCCCGCCTCCGTGGTAACGACGCAGCCCGCATGGACCACCGCAGCGAACGGTCCCGTCTGCGGGGTAACGACGCAACCGCACAGCCCGCAGCGGCGAACCGTCCCGCCTTCCCGCGAATAACGCCGCCGCTGTAGCTGGCCACTTCTCAAGCAGCCATACTGGCGGCCACGCGGTGAACCAACGGCCCGCACAGCATCACTATCGTGAATGCCGCCGGCCGGCGGCCATGAACGCGGTCTGCCAATGTGGCAGGAAATTCGGGCCGAGGCCCAGATTCAGCCACGTCACCCATCCGCTCATCAGCGACGACATCAGCAGGGACATCAACAAGGCGAACATGGTGCGCATGCGCAGGGCTGGATTCATTGCTTTCTCTCCGAAGTAAAACCCACAGCGTAGACACTTGCATCCATCTATACTAGAGCCATATTTTTAATTTCAAATTCCAGAAACGAAATTATGCTCGACGATTTAGCCTTGTTCGTATCTATCGTGGAGGCCGGCAGCCTGAATGCCGCCGCCGCCAGGGAAGACCTGCCGCCAGCCACTGTCACGCGCCGGCTGCAAAAGCTCGAAAGCGAACTAGGCTATCGCCTGCTGAACCGCAGCGCGCGCCGCATGCAGCCGACCGCCGAGGGCATGCAGTACTACGAGCAGTGCCGGCCGCTGGTGCACGCGCTGCGCCAGGCAACGCGGCGGCTGGACGCCAGCCTGTCTGCCGTGTCCGGCAATATCCGCGTGCTGGCGCCGGTCAATTTCGCCAGCGGCTTGCTGACGCCGGCCTGGACCAGCTTCATGCTGAAATATCCGGACATTAATCTGGAACTCGAATGCTCGAACCGCATGCAGGATCTGGTCGGCAGCGGCGCCGATATGGCGATCCGCATCGGCACGCTGGGCGACTCGGCACTGATGCAGCGCCGGCTAGGCAGCGCCGGGCTGGTGATGGTGGCGGCGCCATCCTACCGGCGCGCGCCGGCACGCCGCGCGAGCCGGCGCAACTGGAACAGCACGAGCTGATCGTGGCTGAGCCGCTGCGCACGTGGCGGCTGCGCCGGCCGGGGCCGGGCGGCGGCGCCGAGATGGCGATCCAGCCGCAGGCGCGCTTCCGCGTCAACGAGATGCGGCTGGCGGTGGAGATGGCGGCAGCCGGTGTCGGCATCCTGCTATGTCCGCTGCTGCAATCGCGCGACCTGCTCGACAGTGGGGAACTGGTGCGGGTGCTGCCGGACTGGATGCCTGAGCCGCGCCACGTCTACGCTGTGTGGCCGCAGCGGCGCTACCTGCCGGCGCGCGTGCGCGTGCTGCTGGAGCATCTGGCGGAGTTCGCCGCCAGCACGCCGTCGCTGCAGGACGCTACTTGAGGGCGCCGAATACTTTCCCGATCAGCTTGCTGCCGGTGCCGACCGGGTCGGCGCGGATGGCTTTTTCCTCCTCGGCGATCATGGTGTACAAGCCGTCCAGCGCGCGTTGGGTGACATAGCCTTCCACCGTGGCCTGGTCCCTGGCCAGCACGCCCAGCTTGGGCGCCAGACTGATCGCGGTGTTGTATTGCGTTGCCAGGCCGGACTTGTCGGTGACTTTCTTGACCACCGGCTGGAACTGCGCGGCCAGCTTGTCCTGGGTCCTGGCGCGGAAGAAATCGGTGACCGAAGTATCGCCGCCGGTGAGGATGTTCTTGGCGTCGCTGATCGTCATCGATTTGACCGCGTCCAGCAGCAGCGGCTTGGCCATCGGCACGGCCGACTCGGCGGCGCGGTTCATCTGCACCACCAGGTCGTCAAGCTGCTGGCCCTTGCCGGTCATTTTCAGCAGTGGGCGCGCCTGTTCCAGGATCTTGGGTAGCGGAATGCGCACCTTGTCGTTGTTGAGGAAGCCGCCTTCGGCGCCGAGCTTGCCCACTGCGGCGTTGGCGCCGGTTTCCAGCGCGGCCTTCAAGCCGCCGGAGGCGTCTTTGTTGCTCAGTTCGGCCAGCGAGACGGCGTGGGCAGCGCCTGCAAGCAGGCTCACCGGAATCAACAGGCCGAGTGCGAAGGCGAGGGTACGGCGGGTATTGGACATGGCGGCGGGGCTCCAGAGTGGTCAACCGCGCTACTGTACTCCAGCGGCCGCTACGCCGCCAGCGCGGGAATTTCGTGCGTCAGTCGTTCCAGCAGGCGGTCGCACTGGAACACGCTCAGCGTGCGGCGCGCGTCGCCCTCGCCGATGTCGATCACCTCGTCCATCTCGCTGCGCGGGTCGCCTTGCGCATTGGGATTGCGCATCATCTTGGGCGCGCCGTAGCGCTTGCTGTCCTCGATGGTCATGATGTTTTCCACCGCGTCGACCATCAGGCCATAGCATTCGTCGCCGCGCTCGATCACCAGGATTTTGCAGGCGCCGCTGTCTTCCAGCGGCGTCATGCCATACAGGCCGCGCAGGTCGATCACGGTAATCATCTGCTGGCGCACATTGAGCATGCCGCGCATGAAGGCGGGCAAGCCGGGCGGACGGGTGATTTCGCCGACGCTGAAGTCGATGATCTCGCGCACCTGGCGGATTTCCACGGCGTAGCTGTTTTCCAGCGAGAAGGTGATATACACCTGGCGCTGGCTGCGGCGGGCGTCGCGCCGCTCGTTTTTCGCCACCAGTTCCTCGTTTTTCGGGTACAGCGCGGCGTGGCCGGTGCGCATTTCCTTGATCTCGTTGCTGGAGAAAATCTGCCGGTGGTCGAGCAGGAAGATGTCGCCCAGCGGCGGCTTGGACAGGCAGCCGCCGAACATGCCGGCGCGCGCCTTGCTCAACATCGGAATCGGCATCACTTCCTCGGCGTAGAAGTTGACGATGTTGTCGACCGAGTCGACCACGAAGCCGATGGTGGCGTCGTCGATGCGGGCGACGATCACGCGCTGGTCGGGCCCGAAGCTGCGCTCGCCGTCGGCCACGCGCGCCGGCGCCGCGTTCAGCAGCGTGGCGAAGTCGACCACCGCGACCGGGCTGCCGCGGAAGTTGATGCGGCCCAGGCACAGCGCGCTGTTGAGTACGGACGCCTGCAATTCCGGCACGCGGATGATTTCCTGGATCGCGCTCATCTCGAAGGCGAACGTGGAGGCGCCGACATGGAAGCTGACGCACTGGCGGCGTTCGCCGTGATGGCGGCGCGTCTGCCGGTCGACGCATTGCAGCGCCAGCACCTGCGGCACGTTTTCGATATGGATCAGCGCGTCCGGGTCGAGCACCTGCACCAGCCGCGCGCCGTGGTCAAGCAAGATCGTGCCGGCCACCACGCCGCGCGCCTCGCCGTCGGCGTACGACAGGCGGCTGCGCTGCTCGGGCCGCACGCGCAGGATTTCGCCGGTGGCGTCGAACAGGATGCCGACCAGCACGCCCTGGTAATCGAGTATGGCGATCTTGTCGGTGGGCAGCGCGCCGCGCGCGCCGGCGTCGAACACGCGGCCGAGGTTGACCACCGGGATGACGCTGCCGCGCAGCGTGAACACGCCTTCAAGAAACTTCGGCGACAGCGGCAGCGCCGTCACCTTGTCCGGGAAATTGACCACCTCGCGGAAGCAGTTGGCGGGCAGGGCGAATTCATCGGCGCCCAGCACGAAGGAGCCGAACAGCTCGGTGCAGGAGACGGCGGCCTCAGGCATGGACGCTCCCGGCGCAGGTGGACGCGATTTCATGCACGGCGTAGCTGCCCGTGGCGCAATCGATGGTCAGCGTGCGGCCGCACTTGCCGCCGACTCGGCAATAGGTGACGTTGAGGCCGAACTTGCGCAGGTACTTGCGGGCCGCGTCGGCATTCTGCTGGCCGATCTGCAGGCGGCTCGAACAGCCGTTGAGCATGGTCGCGCCGCCGGCGATCACCACCTCGATCCCGGCGCAGTCGGCCTCGGTGGCGCCGAGCAGGTGCAGCAGCGACGGCACGGCCTGGTTGACATAGCGCGCGCCGAACTCGCCCGCCATTTGCGGGCATTCCGGCAGCAGGCAATGGGCCAGCGCGCAGCGGCCGCGCTCTTTCCAGATCAGGCCGATGCCGACGCAGGAGCCGAGCAGGGCGCTCAACTGCTCGTCGCGGCTGCCGGCCAGCAACTGCCCCATGCCGACTTGCAGCGGCGCGCGCGGTCCATCGGCCGGCGGCGAGGTCCACGGCTGCGGCTGCGGAAAGTTGAAGAGGGTGTGCATGGTGAGCGCCTATTCCATTCGATAAATCATCGGCCGGTCGAACTGGTAGGCGGTGTTTCGGCCAGAGATCGATTCGGATTCCCCACTATCATGATGGCGTGGGGCGCCATGCTCAGGCGGGCCTGATTGAGTATCGTCTGCTGATGGTCCTGGTCGAAATAGATCAGCACGTTGCGCAGGAATACCAGATCGAACTGCCTGGCTGGCCGTAACGGAGTCAGCAGATTATGTTGGGCCAGCTCCACGTTTTTCTTCAATCCATCCACCACCCGCAGGCCGCCGGCGCTGGGACGGAAATATTTCTTCACCCAGTCCGGATGCGTGGACTGGATGCGTTCGACCGAACGGCCCGTGTACTGGCCGTCGCGCGCCAGCGCCAGGATCTGCTGCGAGATATCGGTCGCGTGGATCTGGTAGCTGAAACCCGGCTGCGCCGCCGCGAATTCCTCGCACAGCATGGCCATCGAATACAGTTCCTCGCCGCTGGACGAGGCTGCCGACCAGACCTTCAGCTTGTTGCCCTGATGGCTTTGCCACCATTGCGGCAGGAATTCCTTCTCGACGTAATCCCACACCTGCGGCGTGCGGAAGAACAGCGTATCGTTGGTGGTCACCAGGTCGATGAAGTGCGGCACCTCGGCGCGGTCCTGCTCCACCTTGTCCAGATACGCCTGGTAGCTGCCGAGCTGGAGCGCCTGCATGCGCGGGCGCAAGCGCCGTTCCAGCAGCACGCTCTTACGTTCCGTCATCGCGATGCCGGTGTGCTTGCGCACCAGCGCGATCAGCGCGGACAGCGTCGCGGGAGTAAAGCCGCCGGTGTCCATGCTTACACCGTGAAGCCGGAGACGGTTTTGTTCAGATCGCCTGCGCGCTGGTTCAAGCCTTCCGTCGAGCGGGCGATGCTGTCGCAGGCGGCGGCCGATTTCTCGGCCTCCTCGGCGATGTACTGCACCGCGGTGCTGACTTCGCGCGCGGTCAGCAGCTGCTCGTTGGTGGCCTTGGAAATGTCGGAAATCGCCTCGGTGGTGCGGACCACGCCGGCCAGGATCTTGTCGAAGGCGTCGCTGGCCTGGCGCGAAATCTCGCTGCCGGCGGACACGCGCTTGACCGACTCGTTAATCAGCTTGGAAATTTCCTTGGTGGCCTGCGACGAGCGCTCGGCCAGCTTGCGCACCTCGTCGGCCACCACCGAGAAGCCCAGCCCGTGCTCGCCGGCGCGCGCGGCCTCGATGGCGGCGTTGAAGGCCAGCATATTGGTCTGGTTGGCGATATCGCTGATCACCTTGACGATCTCGCCGATGTCCTCCGACGAGCGGTTGATCAGGTCCATCGCCTCGATCGACTTGGCCACGGCCTTGGCCCCCACTTCGGCCTCGTGCTGGGTGGACTTGGCCATGGCGTCGGCGTCCGAGGTGTTGCCGGCGATCGTGTTGATCGAGCTGGTCAGCCCGTCGATCGAGGCGTTCATCTGCTCGACGGTGGCGCCCAGCGCCTGCGTGCCGACCGCGACGCCGTTGCTGCGCTCGGCGATGGTGGTGGAGGCGTCCGCCAGGCCGCTGGCCGACATCACGACGTCGCTGATGACCTTGCGCAGGTCGGCGATCATCTTGCTGATGCCTCCGGCCAGCTGGTCGAGCGGCTCGTCGCCGTCGACGATGACCTTGCTGGTCAGGTCGCCGTTGGCGGCGTGCGCGACCGAGTCCAGCAGGCGGGCGATTTTCTCGCCGTCGGCCTTGGACTTGGCTGCCACGGATTCTTCCAGCTGCACCTGGCCGGTAATATCGCTGGCATATTTAACTATTTTGTACGGCTTGCCATTTAAATCGAGAATCGGATTATATGTCGCTTGTATCCATACCGTTTTCTTATTATTGCCGAGACGTTTATAACGGCCGCTATCGAATTCGCCACGATTCAATTTTTGCCAGAAACGTTTATAGTCGGCGCTGGCCGCATAATCCGGCTCGCAGAAAATGCGGTGGTGTTCGCCCTTAATATCATCGAGGTAGTAACCCATGACATCGAGGAAATTATCGTTGGCGGTCAGCACATGGCCCTGCATGTCGAACTCGACCACGGCCTGCGCCTTGCCGATGGCGTCGACCTTGCCTTGATACTCGGCATTGCGCATGCGGCTGTCGGTGATGTCGGTGGCGAACTTGATCACCTTGTACGGCCTGCCGTTGCCGTCCATGATCGGATTGTAGGAGGCGTTGATCCAGATTTCGCGGCCGCCCTTGGCCAGGCGCTTGTATTCGCCGTGGTCGTATTCGCCGGCCGCCAGGCGCCCCCAGAACTGCTTGTAGGCCGGCGATGCGGCGTACTCCGGTTCGCAGAACATGGCGTGGTGGCGGCCCTGGACTTCCTCCAGCGTGTAGCCAACCGCGTGCAGGAAATTCTCGTTTGCGTGCAAAATCTTGCCTTCCAGGTCAAACTCGATCACCGCTTGCACGCGGTTGAGGGCGGCATGGATGGCCTGGAGTTCGATATCTTGCGCTTGAATCACCTGGTTGGGAGCGTTCATGGGGGTTTCCCTATCAAATATAGCTGTGGGTATTAACTTGATATTCGGGGGCGGGGAATATGCGAGGCAGGATGGATTATTTCCCCTATTCAAAACCAAAGCAAGCTGGGTAATAAAGAAATCAGCTCCAGTGTACTCCGCAAGCGACAACGCGGCGCGCGTTTCGCTTGCTTGCAAAGCGCAACCGCCGCATTCAAAAGGACCAATACACAACAAAAAATAACACGATCGTTCTTTTTATGCGGTATAGTGAGTGGGCCTGGCATTCCAACCAAAAACACAAGGAAGAGACATGACTGCTGAATATCAAGTGCACGGCGTGGTGGCCGTCATCACGCTGAACAATCCGCCGGTCAACGGCATGGGCCTGGAAACCCGCACCGCGGCCGTGCAGGGCCTGCAGCGCGCGGCGGCCGACGATGCGGTCAAGGCCATCGTCATCACCGGCGCCGGCAAGGCGTTCTCGGGCGGCGCCGACATCAAGGAATTCAACACGCCGAAAGCGCTGACCGAACCGAGCCTGCATACCTTCATCGCCACGGCGGAAGGCTCGGCCAAGCCGGTGGTGGCGGCCATTCACACGGTCTGCATGGGCGGCGGGCTGGAACTGTCGCTGGGCTGCCACTACCGCGTGGCGCTGCCGGGCGCGCAGATCGCGCTGCCGGAAGTCAAACTCGGCCTGCTGCCGGGCGCCGGCGGCACGCAGCGGCTGCCGCGCGTGCTGGGCCTGGAGCCGGCGCTGAACATGATCGTCTCGGGCAACCCGGTGCCGTCGGAAAAGCTGCCGGCGCTGTTTGACGAAATCTTCGCTGCCGACGCCGACCTGCTGCAATCGGCGGTCGCCTTCGCCGAAAAAATCGCCGATGTGCGTCCGCTGCCGAAAGTGCGCGACCGCAAGGTCGACTATCCGAACCACGAAGCCTTCCTGCAATTCTCGCGCAACACCGTCAAGGCCATGGCCGGCCCGTTCCCGGCGCCGCTGGAATGCGTGGAAACCGTCGCCGCCTCGGTCACGATGAAATTCGACGACGGCATGAAATTCGAGCGCGAGCGTTTCCTGCACCTGATCCAGACCACCGAATCGAAGGCGCTGCGCCACGCCTTCTTCGCCGAGCGCGTTGCCAGCAAGGTGCCGGATGTGCCGGCCGACACGCCGGTGCGCCAGATCAAATCGGCTGCCATCATCGGCGCCGGCACCATGGGCGGCGGCATCGCCATGAACTTCCTCAACGCCGGCATTCCGGTCAAGCTACTGGAGCAGAAACAGGAAGCGCTGGACAAGGGCATCGCCACCATCCGCAAGAACTACGAAAACACGCTGAAAAAAGGCAAGCTGACGCAGGAAAAGCTGGATCAGCGCATGGGCCTGTTGAGCAGCACGCTCGCGTATGAAGAGATCGGCCAGGCCGACATTGTGGTCGAGGCGGTGTTTGAGGAACTGGGCGTCAAGGAAGCCGTATTCCGCAAGCTCGACGAAGTGATGAAGCCGGGCGCCATCCTGGCCACCAACACCTCGACGCTGGACGTCGACAAGATCGCCGCCTTCACCAAGCGGCCGCAGGACGTCATCGGCACGCACTTCTTCTCGCCGGCCAATGTGATGAAGCTGCTGGAAATCGTGCGCGGCAAGGACACCGGCAAGGACGTGCTGGCCACGGCGCTGGCGCTATCGAAAAAGCTGAAGAAAACCGGCGTGGTGTCGGGCGTGTGCGACGGCTTCATCGGCAACCGCATGATCGAGCAATACAGCCGCCAGGCCGGCTTCCTGCTGGAAGAGGGCGCGCTGCCGGAGCAGGTCGACAAGGCGGCCGAGAAGTTCGGCTTCGCCATGGGACCGTTCCGCATGGGCGACCTGGCCGGCAACGACATCGGCTGGGCCATCCGCAAGCGCCGCTACGTCGAAAAGCCAGAGATCAGCTACTCGAAAACGGCCGACCTGCTGTGCGAAATGGGGCGCTACGGCCAGAAAACCGGGGCCGGCTGGTACGACTACAAGGCCGGCGACCGCAAGGCCTACCCGAACGAGGAAGTCAACGCCATGATCGTCCAGCACTCGGCGGAGCTTGGCATTACGCGCCGCAAGATCAGCGACGAGGAAATCGTCGAGCGCCTGGTGTACGCACTGGTCAATGAAGGCGCGTTGATCCTGGAAGAAGGCATCGCCTTGCGCGCCTCGGACATCGACATGGTCTACCTGACCGGCTACGGCTTCCCGCTGTACCGTGGCGGCCCGATGTTCTATGCCGACACGGTCGGACTGCCGAATGTGCTGGCGGCGATCAACAAATACGCCCAGGGCCATCAGGGCGGGGCGTGGAAGCCGGCGCCGCTGCTGCAACGGCTGGCGGCCGAAGGAAAAACCTTCAACGGCTAAGCCCCGTTGCCAAATGCTCACATGCCATAAAGAAAATTTTATGGCATATGAGCATTATTTTAAAAACGCGGCTATAATTATCGCCAACGGTAACACCTTCCTTCGACGCCCTAAAAAACGGTTCGGAGCTGCACACCGGCATCCCTGATGATGCTGGCAGACACCTTCAACCAATTTAGAGGCTCACCATGAAACGCATCATTCTTGCCGGCGTCATCGCCGTTGCCGCCATCTCGTCGGCCCACGCGGCCAGCATCACCGGCCTGAACAACACTGGCCTGGGCGCGAGCGGCAGTGGCGACAGCAACTACAAGCTCAGCGCCGCCAGCAGCGACACCGGCATCACCAGCACTGTTCCGGTCATTACGTACGACAAGGACTGGCCGATCAACCCATGGATGGCCAACAACAGCACCTCGCGCTGGATCACGCCGACGGCCAGCCAGGGCCAAAGCCTGGACGCGTGGAGCGCCGGCACGTACACCTACACGCTATCGTTCAACCTGGCCGGCTACGACGCCAGCACCGCCTCGTTCGCGGGCCGGATGGCGGCGGACAACGCCGTCACGGTCAAGCTGAACAATCAAATCATCGGCGGCGGCGCCAGCTTCAGCGACTGGGCCAGCTTCAGCGCGAACAGCGGCTTTGTCGCCGGCGTCAACACGGTGGACTTCATCGTCACCAACTGGGCGCAGAACGGCGGCAACCCGACCGGTCTGCGGGTCGAATTCGGCAGCTCGAGCGTCACCGCCGTACCGGAGCCCGAAACCTACGCCATGCTGCTGGGTGGCCTCGGCCTGGTAGGCCTCCTTCCCCGCCGCCGCAAACTTCGGGGTCAGGTCTGACATTCGCACACGAGCTGGTCGCTAGACCGGCGCGATTGCTGATCTTCGTCATGGTGTAAGCTGGCGGCCGGAGTAGGGTGGTTTCATGAGCCGCCCTCTACGATTAGAATTTGCCGGTGCTGTTTACCACGTCACTTCGCGTGGCGACAGGCAGCAGACTATCTATCGCGACGATAGCGATCGCTACACGTGGCTGGCGATGCTCGGCGGTGTGTGCGAGCGCTTCAACTGCGTGGTTCACGGTTTTTGTCAGATGACCAACCACTATCATCTGCTGATCGAAACCGGCGACGCCAACCTCGCGCAGGGCATGCGACATCTTAACGGGCAATATTCGCAGTACTTCAATCGCCGCCACCATCTCGTCGGCCATCTTTTTCAGGGCCGATACACTGCAATCCTGGTGCAGAAAGAGAACTACCTGCGCGAACTGGCGCGGTACATCGTACTGAATCCGATCAGGGCGAATATGGTAGCCGCGCCGGAAGCCTGGCCCTGGAGCAGCTATGCGATGACCATACAGTCGGTTCCGCCGCCGGCGTGGCTGCGCACCGACTGGATACGCAGCCAGTTCGCCGCCTCGCGCGCCGAAGCTATCATGGCTTACCGGGCTTTTGTGGCGTCCGGATCGGGGGCAACCAGCCCCATCGCCAACGTCAGGCATCAGCTCATGCTGGGGGATGACGATTTTGTGGCGCGACACCGCAATGCGCAACCATCAGACCTATCAGACGAGGTCAAGCGACGTCAGCGCCGCGCTTTAGCCCTATCGCTGGCGGAGTACCAAACGCGGTTTCCGGACCGCGATCAGGCGATCGCCGCCGCATATTTCTCCACCGCATATACGATGAAGCAGATTGCGCAGCACTTCCGTGTGCATTACCGCACCGTCAGCCGTATCGTTGAGCGCACGGAATCCAACAGCCGTGCTCGTGTGCGAATGTCAGACCTGACCCCGAATGATGAGGTGGAATGAAAAAGCCGCCCGCAGGCGGCTTTTTGGGGCGGCGGCCGCTTAGTCGGCGGCGTAGATGTTGTTGTCCTTGGTTTCGCCGACGAACAGCGCGCCAATCACCAGCGTGATCAGGGCGATGATGATCGGGTACCACAGGCCGTAGTAGATGTCGCCCTTGAATGCTACCAGCGCGAACGAGATCGTCGGCAGCAGCCCGCCGAACCAGCCGTTGCCGATGTGGTAGGGCAGCGACATCGAGGTGTAGCGTATGCGCGTCGGGAACATTTCTACCAGCATCGCGGCAATCGGGCCATACACCATCGTGACGTATAGCACCAGGATGAACAGGATCAGCACCATCATCGGTTTGTTGATCTGCGATTCGTCCGCTTTGGCCGGGTAGCCGGCCGCCTTCACCGCGGCTGCGACTTCTTTTTCAGCGCGGCGTCGGCGTCTTTCGAGGCCTTGTCGAAGTTCAGGCCGTCCGGGGTCAGCACCGCGTTGAAGGCGGAAATCTCCTTGTCACCGACTTTGATTCTGGCCACGCTGCCAGCCGGCGCGTCCTGCTTGGTGTAGTTCACCGAGGCGTTCGACAGGATGCTGGTGGCAATGTCGCACGAGGAGGTGAATTTCTTCTGGCCCGTCGGGTTGAACTGGAAGTTGCACGAGGCCGGGTCGGCATACACCACCACCGGCGAGTTTTTCAGCGCCGCTTCCAGTTGCGGGTTGCCGTAGTGCGTCAGCGCGCCGAACAGCGGGAAGTAGGTGGCCGCCGCGATCAGGCAGCCGCCCAGGATGATCCATTTGCGGCCGATCTTGTCCGACAGGATGCCGAAGAAGATGAAGAACGGCGTCGCCAGCGCCAGCGACAGCGCGGTCATGATGTTGGCGCTGGCGCCGTCGATCTTCAGCACCTGCGTCATGAAGAACAGCGCGTAGAACTGGCCGGTGTACCACACCACCGCCTGGCCCATGGTCAGGCCGACCAGCGCCAGGATCACGACTTTCAGGTTTTTCCATTGGCCGAAGGCTTCGCTCAGCGGCGCCTTCGAGGTTTTGCCCTCGGCTTTCATCTTGGCGAAGGCCGGCGATTCATTCATCGACAGCCGTATCCATACCGAAATGCCGAGCAGCAGCACCGATACCAGGAACGGCACGCGCCAGCCCCAGGTGTTGAACGCTTCCTCGCCGATCGCGGTCCGCGTGCCTAGGATCACCAGCAGCGACAGGAACAGGCCCAGCGTCGCGGTGGTTTGAATCCAGGCGGTGAAGGAGCCGCGCTTGCCTTGCGGCGCGTGCTCGGCCACGTAGGTGGCCGCGCCGCCGTATTCGCCGCCCAGCGCCAGCCCTTGCAATATCCTCAGCCCGACCAGGATGATCGGCGCGGCGATGCCGATCGCCGCGTAGCCGGGCAGCAGGCCGACAATGAAGGTGGAGGCGCCCATGATCAGAATGGTCACCAGGAAAGTGTATTTGCGGCCGACCATGTCGCCCAGCCGGCCAAACACCACGGCGCCGAACGGACGCACGATGAAGCCGGCGGCAAACGCCAGCAGCGCAAAGATGAAGGTGGTGGTCGGTTCGCCGATGAAGAATTGCTTGGCGATGATGGGCGCCAGCGAGCCGTACAGGTAAAAGTCATACCACTCGAACACGGTGCCCAGCGAGGAAGCGAAAATCACCTTGCGCTCTTCGGCGGTGATCGGCGCTGCCGGCTTGGGCAGGTTGCGGGAATCCGCAGTACCGCTATTTGCCATGATGTGTCTCCTTTTAGGATTTTTTAGGATGTTATTTCCCCGGCTGAGATAGTTAGCACTTCGTCAGCTTGATCCGAGTGTGGGCGCGTAACCTTACGCGATGCTTTCACGAAACTTACGCGAAACTTACACAAATATTTGCGAACGACCGTACTAAAACTATGCTATTCTGGTTTGAATAACACTTCACTATAGGAGACTCTCATGATCGATGCCGTCATTGTTTCTACCGCCCGTACCGGTTTGGCGAAGTCCTGGAAGGGTGCGTTTAACATGACCCACGGCGCCACCCTCGGCGGCCATGTGTTGCAGGCAGCCATAACGCGCGCCAATCTGGAGGCCGGCGAGGTGGAGGATGTGCTGGTCGGCTGCGCCAATCCCGAAGGCGCCACCGGCGGCAACATCGCGCGCCAGATCGCCATTCGCGGCGGCTGCCCGGTGACCACCGCCGGCATGACGATCAACCGCTTCTGCTCGTCCGGCCTGCAGACGATAGCCACCGCCGCCCAGCGCATCATTGCCGGCGAGGGCGAGATCTACGCGGCCGGCGGCGTCGAGTCGATTTCCTGCGTGCAGCAGGAGATGAATATGCATATGTACAAGGAAGTCTGGCTGTCGAAGAACAAGCCGGAAATCTATTGGCCGATGCTGCAAACGGCGGAAACCGTCGCCAAGCGCTACAACATCAGCCGCGAGCGCCAGGACGAGTACGGCACGCAGAGCCAGCAGCGCGCCGCCGCCGCCCAGGCCGCAGGCCTGTTCGATGCCGAGATCGTGCCGATGACCACCGTGATGGGCGTGGCCGATAAGGCGTCCGGCCAGCTGCTGTCGCGCTTGGTGACGATCGCCGCCGACGAGGGCATCCGCGCCGATACCACCTATGAGGCCGTGGCCAAGATCCGTACCGCGCTGCCGGGCGGCGTGATCAGCGCCGGCAACGCCAGCCAGTTCTCCGACGGCGCCTCGATGGCCGTGGTGATGAACGCGCAGACTGCCGCCGCCAAGGGCTTGCAGCCGCTGGGCGTGTTCCGCGGCTTCGCGGTCGCCGGCTGCGAACCGGATGAGATGGGCATCGGCCCGGTATTCGCCGTGCCCAAGCTGCTGAAAAAGCCGGCCTCAAGGTCGAGGACATCGGCCTGTGGGAGCTGAACGAAGCGTTTGCCGTGCAGGTGCTGTACTGCGCAGACAAGCTGGGCATTCCGATGGACCGCCTCAACGTCAACGGCGGCGCCATCGCGGTCGGCCATCCTTACGGCGTGTCGGGCGCGCGCCTGGTTGGCCATGCGCTGATCGAGGGCAAGCGCCGTGGCGTCAAGTATGTGGTGGTCACCATGTGTATCGGTGGCGGCCAGGGAGCGGCAGGCCTGTTCGAAGTGGTGTAAGCATGCGCTCGACCATTCTGTCGCGCCGCGACCTGTCGTTCATGTTGTACGAATGGCTGGACGCGGAGGCGTTGACGCGCCGCGCCCGCTTCGAGGAACACAACCGCGAGACCTTCGACGCCGCGCTCGATACCGCCGAACGGCTCGCCACCGACCTGTTCGCCACCCACAACAAGAAGGCGGACGGCAACGAGCCGCATGTGGTCGACGGCAAGGTGCAGATCATTCCCGAGGTGAAAGCCGCGCTGGACGCGTTCTCGCTGGCCGGCCTGATGGCTGCCGGCCAGGACTATGAACGCGGCGGCATGCAGCTGCCGGTCGTGGTCGAGAAAGCGCTGGCCGCCTACTTTACCGCCGCCAACGTCAGCACTTCGGCCTATACCTTCCTGACGATGAGCAATGCCAACACCTTGCTCAAGTGCGCGACGCCGCAGCAGATCGAGACTTATGTGAAGCCGATGCTGGCCGGCCGCTTCTTCGGCACCATGTGCCTGTCCGAGCCGCAGGCCGGTTCCAGCCTGTCGGACATCACCACCCGCGCGGTGCCGGACGGCGAGGGCCGCTATCGCCTGAGCGGCAACAAGATGTGGATATCCGGCGGCGAGCACGAACTGGCCGAAAACATCATCCACCTGGTGCTGGCCAAGATACCCGGCGAAGATGGCAAGCTGATCGCCGGCGTCAAAGGCATTTCGCTGTTCATCGTGCCGAAGTACCTGGTCAACGCTGACGGCAGCCTCGGCGCGCGCAACGATATCGCGCTCGCCGGGCTGAACCACAAGATGGGCAATCGCGGCACCACCAACTGCCTGCTCAACTTTGGCGAAAACGGCGGCGCCATCGGCTACCTGGTCGGCAAGCCGCACCACGGCCTGGCCAATATGTTCCACATGATGAACGAGGCGCGCATCGGCGTCGGCCTTGGCGCGGCGGTGCTGGGCTATACCGGCTATCTGCATGCGCTGGAATATGCGCGCAACCGTCCGCAAGGCCGTCATCCGGCGCAGAAAGACCCGTCGCAGCCGCAGTTGCCGATCATTCAGCACACCGATGTCAAGCGCATGCTGCTGGCGCAGAAGGCGTATGTGGAAGGCGGCCTCGGCCTGGTGCTGTATAGCGCCCGCCTGGTCGACGAGCAGAACACCGCGGAAACGCCGGAAGCGCGCGAACACGCGGCGCGCCTGCTCGATTTCCTGACGCCGGTGACCAAATCCTGGCCATCGCAATGGTGCGTCGAGGCCAACAGCCTGGCGATCCAGGTGCACGGCGGCTACGGCTACACGCGCGAGTACAACGTCGAGCAGTTCTACCGCGATAACCGCCTGAACGCCATCCACGAGGGCACGCACGGCATCCACGGCCTCGATCTGCTGGGCCGCAAGGTGACGTTGCAGGACGGCGCCTTGTTCCGCGCCTTTGGCGCCGAGCTGCGCAAGACGGTGCGCAAGGTACGCGGTAGTGTCGGCGCGCCGGACGCCGTCGGTCCGGGCCTGGCCACCATCAGCGTCGAATTGCTGGCGCATGCGGACGCGCTGGAACAGGCCTGGCGGAACGTGGAAGAAGTGACGCAGAAGCTGTATGCTGTCGGCGATTTGAACAAGACGCTGGCTAACGCGAGCTTGTATCTGGAAGCCGTCGGGCATGTGGTGGTGGCGTGGATCTGGTTGCAGCAGGCCTTGCTGGCGGCGGCCTCGCTGGCCAGCGGCGATACGGATTTCTATCGCGGCAAGTTGCAGGCTTGCCTGTATTTCTTCCAGTGGGAGTTGCCGAAGGTCGGGCCGCAGCTGGCGTTGCTGGCCAGTGTAGATACCACCACGCTGGATATGAAGGATGCGTGGTTTTGACCGTCACTCCCGCGCAGGCGGGAGTCGATGGATCGCTTGCCCGGCATGGGTCCCCGCCTTCGCGGGGACGACGGCGGGCGTACAAGGAGACAATATAATGCGTACTACCCAAGAACTGTTTTCATTGGCCGGCAAAACCGCCCTGGTCACCGGCGGCTCGCGCGGCCTCGGCCTGCAGATGGCGCTGGCACTGGGCGAGCAGGGCGCCAAGGTCGTCATCTCGGCGCGCAAGCAGGCCGAACTCGATGAGGCCGTCGCCTTCCTGACCCAGCGCGGCATCAGCGCCCACGCGGTCGCCGCCGACCTGTCGCAAGAGCCGCAGGCCGAAGCGTTGGTCGAGGCCGCCATCGGCCACCTCGGCCACATCGACATCCTGATCAACAACGCCGGCGCCAGCTGGGGCGCGCCGGCCGAAGACCACCCGCTGGAAGCCTGGGACAAGGTGATGGACCTGAACATCCGCAGCATCTTCGTGGTGTCGCAGCTGGTCGGCAAGCGCTCGATGATACCGCGCCAGTCCGGCCGCATCATCAATATCGCCTCGATCGCCGGCCTGGCCGGCAACCCGCCGGGCACCATGCAGACTATCGCCTACAACACCTCGAAAGGCGCGCTGGTCAACTTCACCCGCACGCTGGCCGGGGAGTGGGGCCGCCACGGCATCACCGTCAACGCGCTGGCGCCGGGCTTCTTCCCGTCCAAGATGACCAAGGGCCTGCTGTCGGCGATGGGCGACCAGCTGACCGGCCATGCGCCGCTGAACCGGCTTGGCGACGATGAAGACCTGAAAGGCGCCACCGTCCTGTTCGCTTCTGACGCGGGCAAGCACATCACCGGCCAGATTCTGGCGGTGGACGGAGGCGTGTCGGCGGTATGAGCATTCCCCAGACTTACCAGCGCATCGTGCTGGCGGCGCGGCCGCGTGGCGCGGTTGCGCCGGAAAACTTCCGGCTGGAGACTGTGCCCGTGCCCGAGCTGGCCGATGGCCAGGTGCTGATCCGCAATCACTATCTGTCGCTGGACCCGTATATGCGCGGCCGCATGAGCAAGGCCGCCAGCTACGCCGCCTCGCAGGCGCTGGACGAAACCATGATCGGCGGCACGGTCGGCCAGGTGCTCGCCTCGCGCAACGCATTCTTTCAGGCCGGCGACTACGTCAGCGGCATGCTCGGCTGGGCCGAAATGGGGGTGTCGGACGGCGTGCTGCTGCGCAAGCTCGACACCACGCGCATTCCATTGTCCGCCTACCTTGGCGTGGTCGGCATGCCCGGCATGGCGGCGTGGTACGGCTTTAACCAGATCATGGAGGCGGCCGCCGGCGAAACGGTGGTGGTGTCGGCCGCCAGCGGCGCGGTCGGCAGCGTGGTCGGCCAGCTGGCGCGGCTGCGCGGCTGCCGCGTGGTCGGCATCGCCGGTGGGCCGGAGAAGTGCGAGTACGTGGTGAATGAACTGGGCTTCGACGCCTGCGTCGACTACAAGGCCGGCAATCTGGAGGCCGGGCTGGCCGCCGCCACGCCGGACGGCGTTGACGCCATTTTCGAAAACGTCGGCGGCGCCTGCCTGGACGCCTCGCTGGCGCGCACCAACGCCTTTGCCCGCGTCGCGCTGTGCGGGCTGATCGCCGGCTACAACGGCGCCGACATGCCGATCAAGAATGCGCGCGTGCTGCTGATTAACCGCCTGACGCTGCGCGGTTTCATCATCACCGAGCACATGGAGTTTTGGCAGCAGGGCTTGCAGGAGCTGGCCGTGCTGGTCGCCAATCGTCAGATCAAGTACCGCGAGACGGTGGCCGATGGCCTGGCCGCCGCGCCGCAAGCGTTCATGGGCCTGCTTCAAGGGCATAACTTTGGCAAACAACTGGTGAAGCTCATATGAAAACATTCCGAGACAAAGTCGTGGTGATTACCGGCGGTGCAAGCGGTCTGGGCCGTCAATTTGCGCAGGTCGCCGCGCGCGAAGGCATGAAGCTGGTGCTGGCCGATGTGCAGGCCGACGCGCTGGAACAGGCCACAGAAGAGCTGCGCGCGCAGGGCGCCAGTGTCATTTCACGCCTGTGCGATGTGCGCAAGGGCGAGCAGGTGCAGGCGCTGGCCGACGCTGCCGTGGCCGAGTTCGGCGTCGTGCATCTGGTGTTCAACAACGCCGGCGTCGGCTCGGCCGGGCTGATCTGGGAAAACACCGAGGCGGACTGGGAATGGGTGATGGGCGTCAACGTCTGGGGCGTGATCCATGGCGTGCGCATCTTCACCAGGCTGATGCTCGACGCCGCCGCGTGCGACAGCGCCTTTGAAGGCCACATCGTCAACACGGCCTCGATGGCCGGCCTGCTGAACGCACCGGCGATGGGCGTCTACAACGTTTCCAAGCACGCGGTGGTGTCGCTGTCGGAAACGCTGTACCACGACCTGCAACTGGTCGGCGCGCCGATAGGCGCCTCGGTGCTATGCCCGTACTTTGTGCCGACCGGCATCAGCCAGTCGCACCGCAACCGCCCGGACGACGTGCGGATGACGGCCGGCCCGACCGCCAGCCAGGTGGCGGCCCAGTTCATGACCGACAAGGCGGTGTCGTCTGGCAAGGTGTCGGCCGGGGAAGTGGCGGAACTCACCTTCAAGGCTATCGCCGACGGCAAGTTTTATATTTATTCGCATCCGGACGCGCTGGTCGGCGTGCGCGTCAACCTGGAGAGCGTGGTGGCGGGCGACAATCCGCCCGATCCCTATGCCGCCACGCCGCACATCCGCGACCTGTTGCGCGCCAAAATCCAGGGGGCTTCCAAGCCGGCGGGTTGACGTGCGACAATCGTATTTTCGTCGAAAGGAAATGCGATGAGCACGTACCAAATCACCCTGGGAGACTGGGGTACGCTGAGCGCCGACGCCAAGGCCATCCGCACCGAAGTCTTTGTCGAGGAGCAGGGCGTTCCTGCCGAGCTGGAAATGGACAGCATGGACGCGCTGTGCCTGCATGCGGTCGCCTATGATGCCGAAGGCACGCCGGTCGGCACTGGCCGCCTGCTGCCGGACGGTCATATCGGCCGCATGGCGGTGCGCCAGGTTGCGCGCGGCAGCGGCGTCGGCGGCGCCTTGTTGCAGGCGCTGATGCAGCAGGCCAAGGTGCGCGGCGACCACCATGTGGCGCTGAGCGCGCAGACGCATGCGGCGCCGTTCTACCAGCGCCACGGCTTTGCCATCGAAGGGGAAGAGTTTTACGAGGCGGGCATCGCCCACATCAATATGCAGCGCAACTTCTAAAACACGAATCAGGCCTCGCTGTCGATCAGCAGGCCTTTCGTCGTCAGATTCTTGCCGATTTCCAGCGATTGTTCGGAAGGGAATTGGCGCAAGACCTCCTTGGTTTCAGTATCGATGACCTTGATGACGGACACGCCGCTGTCGTCGTCGATGCTGAAATGCACCTCACTATTGTTCTCAAGAAAACGGTTGATCGCCTCAACCGAGTTTTTTAACTCAGTTTTACTCAGCGGGCGGGACGCGGGCGCTTCATTCGCGGCGACAATAGCCTTTGCGGATTCGGCGCCGGCGGTTCTCGCGGAGGCCGGCGCGGACGTTGCCACCGACGTGGCGGCGGTAGCGGGCAGCACGGCGAAACCGTAGATGTTGCTCGTGTCCATGATGGGTCGTTTTCCTTCCTGAAAGTGGGGCAGTTCATTGGTTGGGATTGCCCCGCTACAGGAGGTAACGGCAGGTCTGAGAAAAAGTTGAGTCAAATAGTGAAGAAAACGCAAGAAAATTTTGCCGGTCCATTGGACCCGGCGGATTGCCAGCAATTCCTCGAACTGGTGGGCTATGCGTCCGCAGGTGCGCACGGCCGCAGCCACTGGCGCCTTCAACGCCGGGCTGATCGCCGCGTCGCAGGTGTCCGGGATTGCCGCTCCCTCCGCAACAGCCATCGGGGGAGCTGGTGATCGTCAACCACCGCATCGGGCAGCAGGAGATCGACGCGCTGCTGCAAGCGGTGCTGACACTGGGTAACGCGCTTATGGAGTCCGGATGACATTTGATGCAAGCATTATCGGGCGCCACAACGCGCCGCTGATCGGCGTGGCGCCGCTGATGCGCCGCGCGTTTGCCGGCGAAGACCTGTCGCCGGTCGGGCAAACGCTGCTGGAGCGCGCCCAGGCCTATCCGAACGACGCCCATGCCTACATGGATTTCTCGACCGTGCTGCAACTGACCGGCGACCGCGACGACGCGCTGGCGGTACAGGCCGAGGCGATCATGTTGCAGCCGCATTACACCATCGCCGCGCGGCGCGCGCCGGCGCTGACCTTGCTCGTGTTGATGGGACCGGGCGATCTGATGGCTAATACGCCGGTTGAATTCCTGGTCGAAAACAGCGATGTCACGCTGGAGTTGCTGTACCTGCGCGGGGACGAGGATTTTCCCGATGAGGTGCCGGAACATGATGTGATGCTGGTGGCGGTGGCCGAATCGGAAGCCAACCAGCTGCTATTGCAGCGGCTGGTTGAATACACCAGCGACTGGCCACGGCCGGTCATCAACCGGCCGGAAAAGATCCGCGTGCTGTCGCGCGATGGCGTCTGCGCGGCGCTGCGCAATATGCCGGGCGTGGAAGTACCGGTGACGGTGCGCACCGGCTTGGGCGCGCTGAATTCGGTTGCCTCCGGCGCGCTGCCGATCGAAGCGCTGTTGCTGGATGGCGCTTTCCCGATCATTGTCCGGCCGCTGGCCTCGCATGCGGGCACGAATATGCAGAAGCTCGACACGCCTGCGGCGCTGGGCAGGTATTTGAAGGATGTGCATGGGCCGCAGTTTTACGTGTCGCGCTTTGTCGATTACCGTAGCGCGGACGGGCTGTTCCGCAAATACCGTATCGTGCTGATTGAAGGTCAGCCCTTCATCTGCGACTACGCCGTTTCGACGAACTGGAATCTCAACGCTGGCATGACCGATAGTGCGCAGAAACGCAACGAGGAGGCGGCCGCGATGGCCGCGTTCGACACCAGCTTCGCACAGCGCCACAGGGCGGCGCTGCAGGCCATCGATCAGCGCATGGGCTTGCCGTATCTGGGCATCGATTGCGCTGAGATGCCGAACGGCGAGTTGCTGATTTTCGAGCTCGACAACGCAATGATCGTCCATGCCATGGACCCGGAGCCGATCTTCCCCTACAAAATTCCGGCGCTGCAGAAGGTGTTTGCGGCCTTCCGGGCACTGTTGCAGCGTTCGAAGAAAGCCGGTTTGCTGGCGTAGCGTGGGCTGCGCCGGTTGTTAGCCGTGTTGAGCCGGGTAGGTTTATTGCGGCTAAGCGCGTCAGTGGATCAGCATTTCTTCCAGCGTGGCCGGAGCGTTGGCGTAGAGTTTGACAACGGTGGAGGTGCGGGTGCCGTAGCCAGGGCTTTCGATGCAGACGGCCGACAGCGCGCGCTCCAGGTCCAGCGGCACGCCGGTTTCCGGCAGGCGCAGGTCGGGGGCCTGGGCCGTGTCGGACAGCATCTCGAAGAAGGCTTCGTCCGGGGCGCCCAGGCAGAGCAGGCTGGCGAACTGGGCCTTGGTCTTCACCACTTTCGGCCATGGGGCATCCAGCAGCGCGTTCGACAGGCCGTAGACGCCGGGCGCGAGCGGCTTGCCGTTGCGCGGATCGTTGTCGCCCTTATTGGAGTACCAGATCAGCGTATCGCGGTCGCCCAGCACGAGGTTGAAGCCGTTGTATTGGTCGGCGCCCGGGCGAATCGCTTCGACGTAGGCTTCCGGCGTCATGCCGCCGGCCAGGTAGTCGGCCACCAGCTGGCCGCGCGACGGTGCATTGTCCTTGTGTTGGGCAGGCGCGCGAATGTTGGTAATGGCGGCAAAGCGCGACGGCCCGCCATCATCGCCGGGCCTGGTGATGCCCATCCAGCTGCCGCCGGCCTGCAAGTCGCGGCCGGCGTAGATGTGCGGATGCTCGGGCCATGGCGCGGCCGGGGCGGTGGCGCGCTGGTAGAACTCGTCGCGGTTGGCTGCGGCGATCAGCGGCACCGCCGGCACCACCTGCCAGGCAAAAACAATCAGGCACATGGGACGACATCCATAAACGCTTCAGTGTGGCGCAGGCCGGTGGTGTACTGGTCCACGCCAGCTTCGGCCACGGCTTGCTGCAAGGCTGCCGCGAATCCGTCCGGCGTGGCGGCGTACACTTCCATCCATGTCTGCAAGCCTTCCTTGGCGCCGGGACGGCGCTTGAGCTGGCAAGCGACGCCGTGGCGCTGCGCCAGTGCGGCCTGCATGCCGGCAACCGCCGCCAGCAAGCGGGCCACGTCGGCCTCCTTGACCTTGTAGTAGATATACAGGTCCATGTCAGAGGTCGAGCGGTTCAAGCACGTAAGGCATGTCGAGGAAGGTCAGCGCCGGTCCTTGCGCCGAACCCAGGCGCACCGAGCCGCCCTCGATGGCCGCCAGCTTCATTTCCACCAGCGCATCGACGCCGCCATGGCCGTTCGGCGCGGCGTTGACGATCATGCCGCACGGCTGCTCGGGATCGGCCGTGGCGAATACTTCTTGGCCGGCCGCTGCCGTGAGGTCGGGAATGCTGACCAGCGTGGTGCGCCGTTTGAGCTTGCCCAGATACTGGCTGCGCGCAACGATTTCCTGGCCCGGATAGCAGCCTTTCTTGAAATTGACTCCGCCCAGCAGCTCGAAATTGACCATCTGTGGCACGAACTGTTCCTGCGTGGCCTTGGCGATCACCGGAATGCCGGCGTGAATTTCCGACAGTTGCCAGGCCTCGTTGGTGCCGACGTTGAGCTTATCGGCCAGCTCTGCAACCACGTTCTGCGCCGTTTCGGCCGACAGCAGCCATTGATAGCGCGGCGCGCCGAACGCATCGGCAACGCGGATCAGCGTGCCCAGCGGGTGATCCAGCTTGGCGAACGGCGTGGCGGGCAGGGCGTCGAACCAGGTTTGCAGCGCGGCCTCGGCCAAGCCGCCGCCCAGGCCGAGCACCACGGCGTTGGCCGGCAGCGCGGTGGCGTCGCTCAGCTTGGTCTTGGCGCGCAGCACGAACATCGACAGGCGCTTTTGCACCGCCGCCTGGATGTCGCGTGGCAGTTGCAGGAAGATAGTGGTATCGCTGCGCCACATCAGGAAAGACGCCAGCAGGCGGCCCTTCGGCGAACAGTAACCGGCCAGCGCGCTTCGCGCTGGCCCAGGTGTTCAACGTCATTGGTCAGCTGGTTATGCAGGAAGCTGGCCGATTCTTCGCCGTCGAGCGCGATCAGGCCCAGGTCGGTAATCGGGGCAACAAAGCCTGCTGCCAGTTGCGTGGCGCCCAGGGGAGCGGCTTGCTGCGCTAAAAGTTCATTCCAAGAAGACATAATTTTCAATTATTTGACGGTGAAAGCATTATCATTACGGGCTCATTATAGTGATGTCGCGAAGATCGCGTCAGATGCCGCACAAAACGCGGCACTGGCGGACCCAGCCAAGAACTGGCAAGCTGTGCGACTTGATCCAACAATACGGCTTTCACAATGGCTTTTATCAAAAAAATAATAGGACTGTGTTTCGTGCTGGCGCTCGCCGGCGGTGCTTACTTTGCGTACTGGTCGCAAGCCCCGATCATTCCCGATGAAGCCGAGGCCATCGACTTCACCATTACCCCCGGCAGCGGCGCCCATGCCGCCGGCCAGCAGATCGCCGAGGCTGGCGTACCGATCCAGCCATTGCTGTTCAACCTGCTGGCGCGCGTGACCAACAAGAGCGCCAGGCTGAAAGCCGGTTCCTACGAACTGAAGCCCGGCTCGACGCCGCTGCGCCTGATCGACCAGCTGGCGCGCGGCGAATTCGCGCAGGAACAGCTGACCATCATCGAGGGCTGGACCTTCCGCCAGATGCGGGCGGCCATCGCCGCGCACAAGGGCCTCAAGCACGACACGGTGGCGATGTCGGACCAGGAAGTGTTGAGCGCCATCGCCTCCGACTACAAGCAGGCCGAAGGCTTGTTCTTCCCCGATACCTATCTGTTCGCCAAAGGCGCGAGCGATCTGCAAATCTACAAGCAGGCGCATGTGATGATGCTGACGCGGCTGAACGACGCCTGGGCCAAGCGCGACGCCGCGCTGCCCTACAAGTCGCCGTACGAGGCGCTGACGATGGCGTCCATCGTTGAAAAGGAAACCGGCCAGAAGTCCGAACGGGCGATGATCGCCGGCGTGTTCGTCAACCGCCTGCGCCTGGGCATGCTGCTGCAAACCGATCCGACCGTCATCTACGGCATGGGCCTGAAGTACGACGGCAAGATCCGCAAGAAGGACCTGGAAACCGACACCCCGTACAATACCTACACGCGCACCGGCCTGCCGCCGACGCCGATCGCCTTGCCGGGCGTGCAATCGCTGACGGCGGCGATGTCGCCGGCCAGGACGGCAGCGCTGTATTTCGTCTCGCGCGGCAATGGCACCAGCCAGTTCTCGGACAATCTGAACGACCATAACCGCGCAGTCAACCAGTATCAACGATAAGAAGCAATGAGCAAATTTATCACCTTTGAAGGCATCGATGGCGCCGGCAAGTCCACCCACATCGCCTTCGTCGCCGATTACATCAGGCAGCGCGGCATCGAGCTGGTCAGCTCGCGCGAGCCGGGCGGCACGCCGCTCGGCGAAAAACTGCGCGACCTCGTGCTGCACGAAAAAATGCATATTGAAACCGAGGCGCTGCTGGTGTTCGCCAGCCGCCGCGAGCACATCGCGCAGGTGATCGAGCCGGCGCTGCAGCGCGGCGCCTGCGTCATTTCCGACCGCTTCACCGATTCCAGCTTCGCCTACCAGGGCGGCGGCCGCGGCATGAGCCTGGCCAGGCTGGAGGCGCTGGAACAATGGGTGCATCCGGCGCTGCAACCGGATCTGACGCTGCTGTTCGACGTGCCGCTGGAAGTGGCGCGCGCCCGGCTCGACGCCACCCGCGAACTGGACAAGTTCGAGCAGGAACAGGCCGATTTCTTCGCCGCCACCCGCAACGAGTATCTGCGCCGCGCGGCCGAGTTCCCGCAGCGCTTCCGCGTGATCGATTCGACGCAGAGCATCGCCGCCATCCAGCAGCAGATCGCCGCCATCCTTGACGCGTTCTTTTGAAATAGAATACTGAATAATGAGTAATTCCATCTACCCGTGGCAGGAATCGTCGTGGCAGCAGCTGCAAACGCTGCGCCAGCGCATGCCGCACGCCATCTTGTTCCATGGCGCCGCCGGGATAGGCAAGTCCGATTTCATTGAAACCTTCGCGCAAGGCCTGCTGTGCGAGGCGGTGCTGGCGGACGGCCATGCCTGTGGCCAGTGCGCTTCCTGCGGCTGGTTCTCGCAGCAGAATCACCCGGACTACCGGCGCGTGCGGCCGGAGTCGATGGAAGACGAGCCGGTCGACGAAGAGGGCGACGGCGAAACCAGGAAGGCCGCCAAGTCCAAGACGCCATCCAAGGAAATCAAGATCGAGCAGATCCGCTCGCTGGCCGATTTCATGAATATTTCGACCCACCGCCAGGGCTTGCGCGTGGTGGTGCTGTACCCGGCCGAAGCGCTCAACAACGCCGCCTCCAACGCCTTGCTGAAGACGCTGGAAGAGCCGCCGCCGGGCACCGTATTCCTGCTGGCTTCCAACAGCCTGGACCGCTTGCTGCCGACCATCCTGTCGCGCTGCCGCAAGTTCGCGCTGCCGATGCCGGGTCACGACGAGGCGCTGGCCTGGCTCAAGGCGCAGGGCGTGGCCGACGCCGACAGCTGGCTGCGCGAGCAGGGCGGCGCGCCACTGGCGGCATTGCAGCAGGCCGAGGCCGGCAGCCGTGACGATCTGGAAACCTTGCTGCAACTGCTGGCCCATCCGAGCGTCGAAGCGGCCTTGAAAGTGGCCGACAAATTGCAGAAGGTGCCGCTGTCGGGCCCGGTTTCATGGTTGCAGCGCTGGCTTTACGATGTGTTTTCGTACAAACTGGCGGGCAACATCCGGTATTATCCGCGTTACCAGAAAGAGCTGGCCAGCCTGGCCGACAAGATCCACGTCAGCCGCCTGCTGGCCGCGATCAAGAGCGCGAACGAGCGGCGCGCAACCTCGGACCATCCGCTGTCGCCCAAGCTGTTCCTGGAGGATATGCTGCTAGACTATGCCAACTGCTGTGCCTGAAAGGTAAGCTCATGTCCGCTGCCAGCCCGCTCCCTCCGAACACCGCGTCGATGGCGCCGCGGCCGACGGTGTTGTCGCTGGCAATCAAGGAAAAGGCGGCGCTGTACGCCGCCTACATGCCTTTCCTCAGGAACGGCGGCATGTTCGTGCCAACGCAAAAGCCCTACAAGCTGGGCGACGAGGTTTATCTGATCCTGGCGCTGATGGACGATCCCAACAAATACCCGATCGCCGGCAAGGTGGCCTGGATCACGCCGCCCGGCGCGCACCACAACAAGGCGCAAGGCATCGGCGTGCATTTCCCTGACGACGAGAGCGGCCGCCGCGCCCGCCTGCGCATCGAAGAAATCCTCGGCGCAGCCTTGCGCTCATCGCGCGCTACCCACACGCTTTAATGATGATGTTGTTGTCTGAGCATAGCCGCTACCGTGGCGCGCTGGCTGGCTGGCCTGGCTTGGGCGACGCGGTCGGCGCCGTCGAATTCAAACCGCGCGGCAGCTTCGCACAGATGACCGGCTTCCGGCCGACTGGATGAGCAAGTTGGCGATGCGCGACGATATTCTCGCGCTGGCGGACCGCCTGCTGGCCGAGCGAGCGGGCAGGCCTGGCTAACCGTGCAGCGTGCGCGGCGCCAGCTGGATCGGACCGGCCGGCAGCGGCGTATCGACATCGAACACCGAGCTGCGGCCGCCGGACAGCACCATGCTGAACGGCGTGCTGTCATTGGTGCCGCAGCGGGTGCCGGCTTGCAGCTGGCTGAAGTCGCCGAAGCCGTGCTCGTGCGGCAGGCTGGCGTAAGCGTCGATTTCCAGTTCATCGATGCGCGCCGAGAGCTGCGCGACGGTCGCGCGCAACGCTGCAAGCTCGCGATCCTTGGCTTGCAGCGCCAGTTCCTGCCCGGCGCACAATTCGCGGAAGCGCCGCTCGGCGTCGTCGTGCAGGCGGGCGGCCAGCTGTTCGACCAGCGCGTTGAGGCTGCGTTCGGTGTCGTCGCGCTTGATGCCGCCGGCGTGGCTGTCTTCCTCGTGCAGCTCTTTCAGATGCTTGTGGATGGTGGACTTGGACCCGGTGCCCAGGTCCAGGCGGACCGCGTCAACGGAAGGGTAGCGCCCTCCGGCCAGCAGCCGGTCGCGGCTGGCCTTGACTTCTGCCTTGGTTAATCCGGTACGCGCCATGTCTCCATCCTTTGTTGTTTGCTAGCTGGCTTGTCCCACTAGCCCGCGATTCTGTGCACGATTGAGTTTAGGGTGCACCATTGGAATCGTCAACATGGTGCTGCCGACCGCCATCAGCAGCAGCGCGGTGAAGGTCTCGCTGGTGATGATCTGCTTGTCCAGCAGAATATTGGCAAACACGATTTCGATCAGGCCTTTCGATTGCAGCAGCCAGCCGATGATCGACGCCTCGCCATCCTTCCACTTCAGGATTTTGCCGGCCATGTGCGCCGCCGCCACCTTGCCCCCGACCGAGGCCAGCATCAGCAGGCCGGCGACGAAGAACACCGAATAGCCGCCCACATCCCACTTGGTGCGCAGGCCGGTGCTGAGGAAGAACACCGGCATCATGATCAGCAGCACGTTCTTGAACAGCGCGTCCAGCGCTTCCTGGCCGAACCATTCGGCGTCCATCACCACGCCGGCGAGGAAGGCGCCGACCATGTAATGCAGGCCGGCCCAGTCGGCGCCGAACGCGCACAGGATCAGCCAGATCAGGGCGATCGCCCAGCGGTCGTTCTGTTGCAGGCGCGCCATCAGGCGACGGAACAGGAAGGTCAGCACGCCGAACGCGACCAGGAAGCCGACCTGGCGGCCGACGCGTTCCCAGTCCAGCATCAGCAGCGCCAGCACGCCCCAGATGGCGACGTCGTCCAGGCTGGCGTAGCGCAGCAGGCGCTGGCCCATCGGCTGGCGCAGAATCTCCAGTTTTTCCAGCAGCATCACCAGCACCGGCAGCGCGGTGACGGCGCAGGCCATGCCGGTGCCAACCATGAATTGCCAGTCGGCCGCCTTGGCGCCTTTCCAGCCTTCGTAGTTCAGCAACAGCAGCGCGGCGGCGCAGCCGCAGATCAGCGGCACCGTCAGCGACAGGCCGGCGGTGGTGAAGCTTTCGCGGCGGTGCAGCCAGGTCTTGCGCAGGTCCAGTTCAACGCCGGCCAGCATGACAAACAGCATCACGCCCCATAGCGCGATGCCGTTGATGGTTTTCACCACGTCCGGCGTGAACACGAAGCGATGGTAGTCGGGGAAGGCGCTGCCCATGATGCCGGGCCCCATGATCAGGCCCATGACGATCTGCACCACCACCAGCGGCGCGAAGTAATCGGTCCTGCCGAGGCGCCAGACCAGATAAGGCACGGCGAAGATCAGCAGCATCGCCAGCAGGAAAATTTCGGTAGTGCTCATAAGTCTCCTTTTTTATGTAACGTAATTACATACCGTGCGCCGATACTAAAATGAAATTATTAAATTGCAAAGCGATTTCTTGATGTCAGTGGTATCGCTCCCACAAAATCGGGTGTATGGCGGTATCGGGTACAATCGCGGCATGTATATCGACTCCCATTGCCACATCAATTTCCCTGAGCTGGCCGCTCGCATGCCCGAAGTGCTCGCCAAGATGGCGGACAACAAGGTGACCCACGCGCTGTGCGTGTCGGTCGACTTGCCGGACTTCCCGCAGGTGCTGGCGCTGGCGCACCAGTATCCGCACATCTACGCCTCGGTCGGCGTGCATCCGGACTATGAAGACACGCCGGAACCGTCGGTCGAGCAGCTGGTGCAGCTGGCCGATGACCCGAAAATCCTCGCCATCGGCGAGACCGGGCTGGATTACTACCGGCTGGAAGGCGATCTGGAATGGCAGCGCGAGCGTTTCCGCACCCATATCAAGGCCTCGCGGATTACCCGCAAGCCGCTGATTATCCATACCCGCAGCGCCAGCGAAGACACCATCCGCATCATGCGCGAAGAGGGCGCCGGCACGGACGCCGGCGGCGTGGCCGGCGTGATGCACTGCTTTACCGAGTCGCTGGAGGTGGCGCAGGCGGCCATCGAGATGGGTTTCTACATTTCGTTTTCCGGCATCGTTACCTTCAAGAGCGCCAAGGAATTGCAGGCGGTGGCGCTGGCCCTGCCGCTGGAGCGCATCCTGATCGAAACCGATTCGCCCTACCTGGCGCCGGTGCCGTATCGCGGCAAGATGAACGAGCCGGGCTATGTCGCCCATGTGGCCGAATACATCGCCCAGCTCAAGGGCGTGCCGGTCGAGGAAGTGGCGGCGCAGACAAGCGCCAACTTCCGCAAACTGTTCAGCGTGCCGGCATGATGACGCGCCGCCGGGTGCTGCTGGGACTGGCCGCCGCGCTGGCGCTGCCATCGTTCGCTGCCGGGCAGAGCGACGCCGAGGTCGACTTCATCCGCGCGGCGCAGCTGGACGCGGTCAGCCGCGTGAAGACGGCGCTGGCGCGCGGCGTCAATCCGAACACGCGCGATGCCAACGGCGAAACCGGCCTGATTATCGCCATGCGCTACGAGGCGATGAAGGTTGCCCGGCTGCTGATGGCCACCCCCGGCATCGACCTCGAAGCCAAGGCGCCCAACGGCAACACGGCGCTGATGATGGCGGCTTTCCGCAAGAACCGGGAGGCGGTGGTGGAATTGCTGGAACGCGGCGCCCAGGTCAACCAGAAAGGCTGGACCGCGCTGCACTACGCGGCCGCTGCCGGCAGCATCGAGATCACCTCGCTGCTGCTGGAAAAACACGCCTATATCGACGCTGAAACGCCCACCGGCATGACGCCGCTGATGATCGCCGCCCGTGAAGGCCAGGAAGAGGTGGTCGGGCTGCTGCTGGTCGAAGGCGCCGACGCCACGCTGAAAGACGGCGGCTTCCACCTGAACGCGGCCGGATTCGCAACCAAGGCCGACAAACCCTGGATCGCCAGGCAGATCAACGCCTTCCTCGCCGCTAGGCAGCGCTGAGCGCGGCCAGATAGTCGTTGATGACGTCGGAGCTGGCCGACGGCGCGCTCAGGTGCGGACAGTGGCCGATGTTGTCGATCACGGCCAGCTGGCTGTTGGCCAGGTGCGCGTGCAGGTAGTCGCCGACTTCGCGCGGGGCGATCAGGTCGTCGCTGCATTGCAGGATCAGCGCCGGCACCGTGGACTGTTCGACGTCCGCGCGGTGGTCCGAGGTGAAGGTGACGCGCGCGAAGTGGCGCGCGATGTCCGGGTCGTTACGCTCGAAACGCGTCAGCAGCTCTTGCGATAGCGCCGGCTGCTTGGGCGCGCCCATGATGACCGGCGCCATGCGCTTGATCCAGCTGTCATAGTCGATTTCCATCAGTTTCAGCAGGCCGTCGATGTCCTCCGGGTTGTAGCCGCCGACATAATCGCCGTCGTTGATATAGCTGGCCGACGGCCCGACCATGATTTGCGCCTTGAATTTTTCCGGCGCGATGATGGACGCCAGCATGCCGATCATGGCGCTGACCGAGTGCCCGACAAACACCACCGGCGCTTTCGCATACAGGTCGATCACATCCAGCACATCCTCCGCGTGGCCGTGCAGCGTGCCGTACTTGTCGCGGTCGTAGGCGCTCAGGTCCGAGCCGCCGCTGCCGACCAGATCGAGCAGCACTACCCGGTAGCGGCCGAGGAACGAGGGATAGATGAAGCGCCACATTTGCTGGTCGCAGCCGTAGCCGTGCACGAACATGATGGTGGCCGGGCCGTCGCCGTGGCAGCGGACGTTGTTGCGAAACTGGACAGACATGCTGACTCCGTTGAGACATTGAGAATTGGAGGGTATTTTCTCCCTAGTTCCCGGGATGGCGCTTCAACAATCTTAACGATAATGGCCGAAGTGCATCAACCAAGGACCGTCATGCTGAACGAACGCGAAATCGAGAGCTGCTATCTGGGGCAGTTCATTCCTCTTCACTACCACCACAATATGCTGATGGATCAGAACCGCATGCACGGGTTCAAGTCCGCCATCGATTATGCCGTGAAACCGGGCGCCAAGGTGCTGGAGTTGGGCGGCGGCACCGGCGTGCTGTCGTGGTTCGCCGCCGCCAGGGCGTCCAAGGTGTATTGCGTCGAGTTCAATCCGGACATGGTGAAGGAGGCGCGCAAGTTCCTGTCGATGAATCCGAACGGCGAGAAGGTCGAGGTGGTGCACGCCGACGCCTTCGAATACCTGCCGCCGGAGCCGGTCGATGTCGTCATCTGCGAGATGATCCACGTCGCCATGCTGCGCGAAAAACAGGTGGAGGTGATCGAATCGTTCAAGCGCCGCTACCTGGAGCGTTTCGGCGGGCCGCTGCCGGTGTTCCTGCCGGAGGCGGTCATCATGGCGGTGCAGCCCTTGCAGCAGGAGTACGATTTTGAAGGCTTTTACGCGCCGATCGTGCAGTTCCAGGAAACCACGGTCATCTATCCGGGCACGGTGGAGATGGCGCAGCCGGCCGTGTACAGCATCATCGACTTCAATCAGCCGAACGAGTTGCTGTATGCGTGGCAGGGTAAGTTCGTGGTCGAGCGCAACGGCGAAATCAACGCGATGCGCTTCGTGACCAAGAATATTCTGGCCGTGGTGCAGGAGCGCTCGTCCACCATCGACTGGCTCAACCACTACATGACGCTGCCGCTGGCCACCCCGGTCAAGGCGCGCGAGGGGGATGTGCTGCAGGTGAGCTTCCAGTACCGCGCCGGCGGCGCCATTGCCTCGCTGCAAGCGACGCTGAAGGCCGAAGTGCTGTACGAAGCGGTGTTGCAAGCTGCGCAAGCGGTGCCTGCCTTCGCATAAAAGTCCCCACGGCGGTCGTTCTGGCGCGTATATTTCGTCTTTTACGAAAGATTTATATGAGCCAGACCGACCAACGCTACCTTATTCAGCAAAACAAGATCGCCGACGGCGAGACCAAGCCGCCCGTGTTCGCCAAAGTCATGCGCAGCAAGGACGGCGTGTTCGAGGGCGTGTCCTTCATCAAGTCGAAGGACAAGGCCTCGGTGCTGACCATCGAGCAGGCCAACGAGGCGGTCGCCTGGGCCACGCGCAAAAAGCCCAACGCCAAGGAATACGTCACCAAGATCATCTGCGTCGGCCAGTAGTCAGCGGACGCTTTCAAAGGTTGACTGCAAGGCCTGGTCCGGGGCGGCCGGGTTCACGCTTCTTTGGTAGAGATAGCTGCGCGCATCGTCCAGACCGGCCTTGCGCTCGATATCCTGCATCACCAGCGCGGTGGCAATCGTCCATTCCCTGAAGGCCGTGCCGGCCGCCGGCTGCACGCGCATCTCCGCCGCCAGCGCCTCCTTGCTGACGCCGGCAGACAGTTTCTCCAGCCATGTCCTGGCCCATGCCGATAGCGCCGGCTCGCGGATGTTATGCGACATCAGCTTCAGCGCATTGCGGGCGCGGGCGTTGTCGCCCGCATAGGCATACGCCAGCGCGGCCGAGCGGGCCAGCGTGTTGACTTCGTGCGCATTATTGAAAGCGACGATGGCGGCCGCCAGCGTCGTGTCGTCCGGCGGGCCGCCCGATTGCAGCCCCAGTTGGTATAGCGCGTTGGCCGCTTCGGCCGATTTCGGGTCCTGGTTCAGCGCGGTGGTCAGATGGCGGCGCGCCGGCTCGGGCTGCGACAGCTTCAAGTGCACCTGGCCCAGCAGGTAGAACACCTCGGCGCTGGCGTCCGGCTTCCGCGCGGCGGCGTTCAGGTAAGCCAGCGCGTCCTGTGGCTGGCCCCAGTCCACCTGCGCGCGGCTCAGCACCAGTTGCGCGTAGTCGTTGCCCGGGTAGCGGGCCGCCGCGCTGGCGGTCTGGCGCAGCAAGGCTTCGCCGGCGCGGCGGGTCGGGCAGGACTTCAGCGCCGCCTCGGCCAGCACGAATTCGCCCGACGACTGCGGCAGCGTTTTGAAATCCATCACCGCCGCCGGCAGTTCCGGCACATCGACTTGCAGCACCTTGACCGAGGTATTGCGGTAACGCCACAGGATGGCGCCGAGGTCGGCCGCTTTCACGCCATAGGCGGCCTCGAACGCCTGTGGAATCGGCGTGTCGCGGTAGACCGCCGCCAGATAGCCGGTCAGCTTGCCGCGCTGCTCGTCGCTCGACAACATGTAATGCGTGAGCAGCCAGGAGCGTGCGGCGAATTCCATCTTGACGCCGGCCTTGGACGCGTGATTGGCGCCGCGCGTGTCGTTCTGTTCCAGCACGTCCTGGTACTCCAGGTTGTAGCGGCGGCCCTGGTCGAGGAAATGCAGCAGGCGGTTGATGTTGACCGGCGCCCGGCCGACCAGCATTTGCGTGTCCGAAAAGCGCGCGCTGGCGAAATACAGGGCGAGGCCGTCGATGAACGAGATCGGCGCGCGGATATCCGTGTAGCGATAGAGAAAATGGCGGGTGTAGGCCTCGAACAGGTAGTTCAGGCCTTCGTCCGGGCGCGACTTGGGCAAGTCCTTGTTGTCCAGCCGCTCCAGATCGGACAGCTGCACGCCGTAACCCTGCACGCCCGCGCTGCAGCTGCTGTACAGGCCGATGGCGTTGGCCGGCTGCTGCTCGGCCAGCCGTCCGAGGTCGTCGGCGCGGCCGTGATAATAGAAGGTGAGCTTGGCTTCGCGGCCGCTGGTCTTGAGGAAGGGACGGGTGTAAATCCGCAGCACGTGGTCCAGCTTTTCCAGCTGGTTCAGCAGCACCGCGACGTCGTCATTGCTGGTGTCAGAATAGACAATGAAGTGCTGGCTTTCCACCCTGAACCAGGCCGACGCATCGCGCTGTCCGGCCACCACCACGCTCGACGCCGCCGGCTGCTGGGCGTAGGCACTCAACAGGCTTGCGCTGCCCAGCAGCGCGGCCATCAACCATGATGTTCGCATGTCCCCTCCGTTTGTCCCCTGAAACCGGCGTTTGATCGCCGGATTTTGCAGTTGGTCGCACGTCGATTGCCCGGGGCCAGCCACTCTATTAGAGTGACATTATAGACAACACATTAAGGAATGGGGGCTTGTTATGCTGAGTTTCGCGCTGTGGCTGGTGTTGCTGTTCCTGTGCTGGCCGCTGGCGCTGCTGGCGCTGGTGCTCTATCCGCTGGTCTGGCTGATTACCTTGCCGTTCCGCCTGATCGGCATCGGCGTCGAAGGCGTCTTCGCCTTGCTGCGCGCCGTGGTCATGCTGCCGGCGCGCATCCTCGGTGGCAATCCCCGTTAGAAATCGACCAGGAAACCGGCGCCGATGGATTTCTGCGCGTAGTTGTAGTCGATCAGGCTCTGGCCGTAGCCGCTGAAGCCCTGCACATAGCCTTTCAGGTTGGCCGCCACCGGGAAGGCCCAGCCCACTTGCAGCGCGCCGTGGTTGGTCGAGAAATTGCGCCGGCCCATCAGCGAAATCTCGTGGCCGTCCCAGCGATACGTGGCGCGCACGTCGCCGTGGCCCATGTAGTCGGTGATGTCGATGTTGTCGTTGTCAGAACGGGCGTTGTCGAGCCGCTTCCACAGGCGGAACGAGACGCCGAACTTGCCTTTTTCCGCCCCCACTTCCGCATACAGCCGGTTCCAGCTGCGCGACAGCGTCGACGTCTGGCCGTTCGACTGGTGGTTCAGGCCCAGGGTCACGCGGCGCACGTCGAGGATGCCCAGGTCCAGCGCCAGCGGCGTGGTCAGCATCAGCTCCGGCTGGTAGTTGGTTTCACGGAACGGGCTTGACGCCGCCCGGTTGTAGGCTTGCCAGAAGCTGTTCTGGGTGTAGCCGAACCACAGGTCCACCGGCGTGCTGAGCAGGTGTTCGATCATTTTCATCTTGAAGCTGATCTGGTAGGTCAGCTCGACGTGCTTGGATTTGATGCCGCCCGGCGTAAATTCCTCAAAAGGCGCATCATTGGAATTGGTGCTGTAATTGGCCAGCAATAAGTAGCTGGCATTATGGGGGCGGAAGTTGAACACGCCGCGCTTGGACGAGCGGTCCAGTTCCCATTCCTGCACCATGCGGGAGACCGCCTGCTCGGGCGGGATGGTGGTCAGTTCGGCGACCTTCGGCGGCACGTTTGGCTCCGGCGGCGGCGGCGCCGGCTGGGTGGCCAGCGGCGCGTCGGTGGCTTGCGCAACCTTGGCGTTGATGTCGGCCGCCGGCGCGACGATGGCGTTTTCGCCGGCTGCCTGGACCGTCGGCGCCACCTTGGCCAGGCCGTCGTAGCAGGCCAGGCGGGCGGAGGCGTCGCCAAGCACCGAGCAGCGCTCCAGCCGCAGTTCGAGTTCGGAAGGCTGGGCCAAAGCCAGAGCCGGGGCCATGCCTAAGGAGAGGAAAAGGGTAGTTTTTGGTCGCACACGCATGCAGTTTTTCCGTTTGAGAGGTAAGCTAAAGAATTAGGCGTAACACTACATTAATTGCCACTAGTCACGTCGCACGCTAACGGACTCTTGAATTCGGTGGCGAACGCCGCACTTGAGACTTCCGCAGCAGATCCCTAAGGAGATTGTAATGACCCGCAAGACCCCCATCGAGCGCTATCGCAATATCGGCATCAGCGCCCACATCGACGCCGGCAAGACGACGACCACGGAGCGCATCCTGTTTTATACCGGAGTCAACCATAAAATTGGTGAGGTACATAACGGTGCGGCCACGATGGACTGGATGGAGCAGGAGCAGGAGCGCGGCATCACCATCACCTCGGCCGCCACCACCGCCTTCTGGAAGGGCATGGCCGGCAATTTCCCCGAACACCGCATCAACATCATCGACACGCCGGGCCACGTCGACTTCACCATCGAGGTCGAGCGCTCGATGCGCGTGCTGGACGGCGCCGTCATGGTGTACGACGCCGTCGGCGGCGTGCAGCCGCAGTCGGAAACCGTGTGGCGCCAGGCGAATAAATACCATGTGCCGCGGATCGCCTTCATCAACAAGATGGACCGGGTCGGCGCCGACTTCTTCCGCGTGCGCGAGCAGATCGCCAACCGCCTGAAGGGCGCGGCCGTGCCGATCCAGGTGCCGCTGGGCGCCGAGGACAACTTCCATGGCGTGATCGACCTGGTCAAGATGCGCGCGATCAACTGGGATGACGAGACGCTGGGCGTCAAGTTCACCTACGAGGACATTCCGGCCGAGCTGCAGGCGGTGGCCGCCGAATGGCGCGAGAAAATGGTCGAAGCGGCCGCCGAGGCCACGCCCGAGCTGCTGGAAAAATACCTGGACGGCGGCGAGCTGAGCGAGGAGGAAATCAAGACCGGCCTGCGCCTGCGCACGATCCGCAACGAGATCGTGCCGATGCTGGCCGGCAGCGCCTTCAAGAACCGCGGCGTGCAGGCCATGCTGGACGCGGTGATCGAGTATCTGCCGTCGCCGGTCGATGTGCCCGCCATTGCCGGCACCGACGAACAGGACCAGCCGATCGAGCGCCATCCGACCGACACCGATCCGTTCTCGGCGCTGGCGTTCAAGATCATGACCGATCCGTTTGTCGGCCAGCTGACCTTCTTCCGCGTGTATTCGGGCGTGGTGAATTCCGGCGACACCGTCTATAACCCGACCAAGGCGCAGAAGGAGCGCCTGGGCCGCATCCTGCAGATGCACGCCAACGAGCGCAAGGAGATCAAGGAGGTGTACGCGGGCGACATCGCCGCCGCCGTCGGCCTGAAAGGCGTGACCACCGGCGACACGCTCAGCGCGCCCGATAACGTGATCGTGCTGGAAAAGATGATCTTCCCCGAGCCGGTGATTTCGCAGGCGGTGGAGCCGAAAACCAAGGCCGACCAGGAGAAGATGGGCATCGCGCTGAACCGCCTGGCGCAGGAAGACCCGTCGTTCCGCGTGCATACCGACGAGGAATCGGGCCAGACCATCATGTCCGGCATGGGCGAGCTGCACCTGGAAATCCTGGTGGACCGCATGCGGCGCGAATTCGGCGTCGAGGCGACCGTCGGCAAGCCGCAGGTGGCGTACCGCGAAACCATCACCCGCAACGCGGTCGATGTCGAAGGCAAGTTCGTCAAGCAGTCCGGCGGCCGCGGCCAGTACGGCCACGTGGTGCTGACGCTGGAGCCGCTGGAACCGGGCGGCAAGGGCTACGAGTTTGTCGACGCCATCAAGGGCGGCGTGGTGCCGCGCGAGTTCATCCCGGCGGTCGACAAGGGCATCCAGGAGACGCTGAAGCAGGGCGTGCTGGCCGGTTATCCGGTGGTGGACGTGCGCGCCACGCTGACCTTCGGCTCCTACCACGACGTCGACTCGAACGAAAATGCGTTCCGCATGGCTGGTTCGATGGCGTTCAAGGAAGGCATGAAGCGCGCCGGTCCGGTGCTGCTGGAGCCGGTGATGCAGGTGGAGGTGGAAACGCCGGAGGAGTTCATGGGCAACGCCATGGGCGACCTGACGTCACGGCGCGGCATGGTGCAGGGCATGGACGAGATTCCGGGCGGCGGCGGCAAGATCATCCGCGCCTCGGTGCCGCTGGCCGAGATGTTCGGCTACTCGACCACGCTGCGCTCGCTGACGCAGGGACGGGCGACCTACACGATGGAGTTCAAGAACTACGCGGAAGTGCCGAAGCACATCCTGGACCAGATCGCCGTGACCAAAGCGCGGGCTTAAAAGGCCCGCACTTTCAGCTGTACGGTGATGCCGCCGTACAGCCGGTCCTTATACGAAGGGATGATGCCGACGTTGACGCCCACCCGCTTGTACTCATAGCTCAGCGTCGGGATGGCGGCGGGAAACCAGCCGCCATTGCGCATTTTCGGATAGCCGTCGAACGCCCCGACCACCGCACCAATGCGCACCGGGCCGACTTTCCACGGCTGGTAGTAGACGCCCACGTAGTTGGAATAGGCGCGGTCGCTGTTATAGAAGCGGCCGGCCGTCGCCGACGCCACCGTCGAGAAACGCCACTCGGCGCCCAGGCCGCCGTTGGCGCCGTTCAGGTCTTTATCGCTCTGGAAGTGCCAGGTGTGGAAGCCGCCGTTGAGCCAGACTTCGTTCAGCGGCGCCGATTCGATGGTCTCGAAGGTGTCGGCCATGGCCGCGCCAGACATGCAGGCCAGCAGCGCCAGGCCGGCAATACGCAAAGGTTTGATCATCCGAAGCTTTCTTCGTCAGGGTTGAGGACGCTGGATTATAGCGAATGCCGGTCAGATCGTAACCCGCCAGCCGCGTTTATACGCATAGGCCATCGCCAGCCAGAACACGGCCGTGAAGGCGGCGGCGAACGCCGCTGACGCGAATTCCGGCCCGAACACCGGCGCCAGCGGCGCGCGGAAGCCATTTTCATACAACGGTCCCATCACCCCGCTGGCGGCCAGCGCGCACGACGCCAGCCACGAGCCCGCATAGGCGGCAATGGCGTTGACGCCCATCGCCCGGCCCAGCGGCGGCCAGCCGCGCACATCGAGCAGCTGGTAGGCGAGGGCGATGGCCAGCATGCCGAAGCCGCCCGTCCACAGCACGAACGACGAGGTCCACAGCTGTTTGTTCAGCGGCAGCGCCAGCGACCACAGGCCGCCGATCAGCATCGCCGCCGCGCCGGCCGCCGCCAGTGCGCCGATGCGGCCATGGCGCAGTAGCTCGGCGGCGCGCATGCCGAGGATGACCGTGGCCAGCGACGGCAGTGTGCTGAGGATGCCCTCGGGCTCATGCGCCAGCCCGGTGGCGGCGTCATATTGATACGACAGTGGGCCGAGCAAGGCCGTGTCGATGCGGTCGGCCAGGTTGAGGTTGGGTTCCACGTTGCCGTGCAACAGCGCCCAGTAGCCCAGCAGGGTCGCGGCCAGCACCGCCCACTGCGCCCGCGCGCCCGGCAGGTAAATGGCGATCAGGCCGGCGGCGGCAAAGCAGATGCCGGTGCGCTGCAACACACCCAGCAGCCGGAAGTGCGCGTCCATTGCCCACATCGACACCAGATTCAAGGCCACGCCCAGCAGCACGATGCGGGCGCCGCGCAGCAGCACCGCCCGCGCCAGCGGCGCGGATCGCGCGCCGGCGTCCAGCTGCCGTCCCAGCGCCAGCTGGAGCGAGACGCCGACAATCAGCATGAACACCGGGAAAATGAAATCGGCCGGCGTGCAGCCATGCCAGTGCGCGTGTTCCAGCCACGGATAGATATGGGACCAGTCGCCGGCGTCGTTCACCAGCAGCATGGCGGCCACGGTCAGGCCGCGTACAGCATCGACAGAGTTTATGCGCATATTGTTCTGATTGTTTTGACCAGCGCAGACATTACCACGTCATCCCTCGTCGGAGAGGCGTTCCGGACTGGCTGAGGTAGTAAAGTTTCAACCAAATTGCCAGTGCGCCATTGTTAATAGGAAATATCTATTGATTTAATCAAATTAATGAATTTAACTTAATTGCTGGGGCGCAATATGATGGCGATGTCTCGTATGCAGTCTAAGGAAGCTAGCAATGGAAACCAATAAAAACGAAATCACGGTCGCCGCCCGCCTGGGCATCGGCTTCGGCATCATTCTGGCAATGATGCTGGCGCTGTCGGTATTAAGCGTGTTCAAGGTGAACGCCATCGACAACAGCCTGCAGCACATCAGCGAGGTGAACAACGTCAAGCAGCGCTACGCCATCAACTTCCGGGGCAGCGTGCACGACCGGGCGATCGCGCTGCGCGATGTCACGCTGGTCAGCGATGCCGAACTGGCTGGCGTGGTGGCCGCGATCGACAGGCTGGACCGCGATTACCAGCAGTCGGCCAGGCCGCTGGAAGCTTTTTCAGCGACGCCAAGACCGGCATCACGCCGGAGGAACGCGCGTGGCTGGACAAGATCAAGCAGAGCGAGGCCCGGACCATGCCGCTGATCCGCAAGATCATCGAGGCACGCAGCGCCGGCAGTCTGGACGCGGCCCGCAGGATGATGCTGGACGAGGCCAAGCCGGCCTTCGTCGACTGGCTGGGCAATATCAACGGTTTCATCGATCAGGAAGAGAAGCTGACCGAGGCGCAATCGGCGCTGGCCCGCCATGGCGCGCATAACTTCCAGTCGCTGGCGTTGCTAGCCGTGGCGGTGGCCATCGCCATCGGCGTGGTGGTGGCGTGGCGCGTTACGCATTACCTGCTGCACGCGCTTGGCGCCGAACCGGCCGAGGTGAAGGCGCTGGCCAACGCGGTCGACCGCGGCGAACTGTATCACGACGTGACGTTGCGCGGCCGGGACAGCAACAGCATCATGGCGGTGCTGCTGAAAATGAGCCGCAACCTGCGCACCACGGTGACCGAGGTGCAGGAAGCGGCCGTCGCCGTGGGCAGCATCAGCGAACAGATCTCCGAGCAGAACCAGCACCTGTCCGGCCGCACCGAAGACCAGGCCAGCTCGCTGGAGGAAACCGCGTCGGCGATGGAGCAGCTGACCGCCACCGTCAGGCAGAACGCCGACAGCGCGCGCGATGCCAACCGGCTGGCGCGGAATGCCTCCGACATCGCCAGCAAGGGCGGCGACATCGTCGGCGAGGTGGTGCAGACCATGAACGCGATTGACGCGTCGTCGCGCAAGATCGAAGAGATCATCAGCGTTATCGACGGCATCGCTTTCCAGACCAATATCCTGGCGCTGAACGCCGCAGTGGAAGCGGCGCGCGCCGGTGAGCAGGGGCGCGGCTTTGCCGTGGTGGCAACCGAGGTGCGCAACCTGGCGCAGCGCAGCTCCAACGCCGCGCGCGAAGTGAAAACGCTGATCGATGAATCGGTGTCCAGGATCCATGCCGGCACCGCGCTGGTGGAGAACGCCGGCAGCACCATGCGCGATATCGTTCACAGCGTCAAGCAGGTGAGCGACATGGTTGGCGCCATCACGCTGGCCAGCAATGAGCAAAGCGCGGGCATCGAGGAAGTCAACCGCGCCATCGCGCAGATGGACCAGGTGACGCAGCAGAACGCGGCGCTGGTCGAGCATGCGGCCGGCGAGGTGGAAGTGCTGCAGGAGCAGGCCGCGCATCTGAATCATGCCGTCAGCGTGTTCAAGCTGCGGCGCGAGGGCGGGCAGCCGCAATCCGGTGGCGCTGCCGCAGGCGTGGGGCCGGCCGTCCGTGCCGCCGGCGGCCTGCTGGCGGCCTGCTAGCGGCGCCGACGGCAGGTGGGCGCCGCATAAAACCGGCCCGGATTGCCAATCTGGCACTATAATCCGGGCCATGAAAATCTCACTGCGCCTGATACCCCTTATTCTGCTGCTGGCCGGTTGCCAGTCCCACATGCAGCGCGTGGCCGACTGCAAGGTCGGCGACTGGCATGCCATCGGCCACAAGGATGGCGTCATGGGCGAACCAGCCAGCTACGCGCAGCGCAAGGACTTCTGCGACGACCACGCCGACAAGCCCGCCGCCGGCGATGCCGCCGCCCGTTACAACGCCGGCTGGGCGCAGGGAAACTGGGATGCGTGGCAGGCGCTGGGCAGCAATGACGGCGTGCAGGGCGCGCAGGCGCAGTTCGACAAGCACGCCAACAGCGAAGAAACGCGCAAGCACAAGACGCCACTGAACCGGCCGGCCTACGACGCCGGCTGGGCCGAGGGCAATTCGCGCTACTGGCAAAACATCGGCTCCAGGGATGGCGCCAGCGGTCTGCCGCTGACGCGCAAGGAGGCCAGCCGCGACAACGCCGCCGCCGCGCAGCTGCGCTTCGACGATGCCGCTTATACCGACGGCTGGCGCGCAGGCAACCGCACCTTCTGGGCGGACGCCGGCTACACCGACGCGCGCAACGGCACCCCCGACAGCGAGTTCCGCAACCGCGCGGCCGCCGCGCGCCGCGCCGGTGTCGATATACAGGAAGAATCGTACCGCACCGCCTGGAACGCGGAAATCGTCAACTACTGGCGCAATCTTGGCACGCAGGACGCCACCAGCGGCAAGGAGTTCGGCCAGCGCGGGCGCGAAGCCCGCGCCAGGGGACTGAAAATCCACGAGCAGGAATACCGCCAGGCGTGGGAAGCGCGCCTCACCGAATACTGGCGCCAGACCGGCGCCGAGGATGGCAATGGGCAGCCTTACCAGCTGGAACAGCGCATGGCCAACGCCAGCCGCGCCGGCGTATTCGTCATCGCGGCCACGCGCGACGCTTATACCAACGCCTGGCGGCAGGAGAACGCGCGCTACTGCACGCCGGACAACGCCTTCGAACGTGGCCGCACCAACGTCGGCATGGCGGTGGAGGTGTGCGCGCCGGCCATCCAGAATCAGCTGAAGCACGCTTACGTCAGCGGCCAGGATTTCGAGATCGCCGCCGCCAAATACCGCGATGCGGTGGTAGCTGCGAACGACCTCGCCAGCCGCCTGCGCGACGCGCGTGGCCGCCTGGCGCGGCTGGAACGCGAGATGCGCGCCGGCCAGGAGTCCAAGGACCAGCCGCGCGAAGAGGCGGCCAAACAATACCGCCGGCGCGAGCAGGAGCGGCGCGAGCTGCTCGACTATTTGCAAGGCCTGGAACGCCAGTTCGACGACGCCCGCCTGTGGGCCGACCGTCATGAACAGCAAATGCAAAGGCTGAGGCGCGAAATTTACTAGTCCAAAAATCTGTAAATGAGAGTAATTTGCATTATCATGGCAGTCTCAGTTCAGTAACCTGGATAATAAAATGACACCGAACAACGTCCGCCGCTGGGCATGGATACATAAATGGAGCAGCCTGGTCTGCACCATATTCATGCTGTTGCTTTGCATTACCGGCTTGCCGCTGATTTATCATCACGAGATCGATCACGCGCTGGGCAACGCCATCGAGGCGCCGGAAATGCCGGCCAGCACGCCTGCCGCCAGCATGGACGATGTGATTGCCGCCGGCAAGGCGCTGTATCCGAACAAGATGCCGATGTACTTGTCGCAGGAAGCGGACGAGCCGGCGATCTGGTACGTGACGCTCGGCGATCACCCGACCGACGAAAAATTCAAGTCCATCGCCGTGGATGCGCGCACCGCCAAGGTGCTAGGCGAGCCCAGCTTCGAGGGCACCTTCCTCGGCGTGATGTTCCACCTGCACGTGGACCTGTACGCCGGCCTGTGGGGCAAGCTGTTCCTCGGCTTGATGGGCCTGCTGCTGGTGATTGCGATTATCTCCGGCGTGGTGCTGTACGCGCCATTCATGCGCAAGCTGGACTTCGGCGAGGTACGGCGCGAGCGCGGTCCGCGCGTCAAGTGGCTGGACCTGCACAATATGCTGGGCATCGTCACGCTGACGTGGGCCCTGGTAGTCGGCGCCACCGGCATGATCAATACCTGGGCCGACCTGTTGCTGAAGTATTGGCAGTACACCGAGATGGCCGAAATGGTTGCGCCATACAAGGGCCTGCCGCCGCCGACCACGCTGGGATCGATGCAAAAGTCGCTGGATAATGCGGTGGCCGCCGAGCCGGGCATGAAGATCGGCTTTGTCGCCTTCCCGGGAACGCCGTTCACCAGCGCCCACCATTACGGCATCTTCATGCGCGGCAACGAGGCGTTCAGCTCGCGCCTGTACAAGCCGGTACTGGTCGATGCCCAGACCACCGAAATCACCGACCGCCGCAACCTGCCGTGGTATCTGACCGGTCTGCTGATCTCGCAGCCGCTGCACTTTGGCGACTACGGCGGCGCGTGGATGCAATTCCTGTGGGCGGCGCTCGATGTGATTACCATCTTCGTGCTGGGCAGCGGCGTGTACCTGTGGCTGAAGCGCGGCGCGCCAGCCCCGGCACGCACGGCGGCGACGGCGTCGACGGCGCCCGCGGCCAGCGATGAACTGGGCGCACCGGCGCTGGCTACCGAGGGAGATGCACGATGAACGGCCCATTCATGCGCATGTGGGGCGCGCCGATTGCGCTGGCCGTCCTGACCCTGATCGGCCTGATCTCCGCATTGCTGGGCGACGGCCTGTGGGACCACGTTTCCGCAGTGGCGCTGGGCGTGCCGGTGGTGCTGTGCCTGTGGTTCGGCTTGCGTCAGAAGAAACAATAAATTTCTTGATGCAACGCACAATTTCCGATTGCTTTATTTGACCCGGTTGTTATCATTTCCATGCCGTTTTACTGAGGAGTTCGCATGGAAAGATCGCACCCGCACTACGACAGACTGATCGCTGCAGCGCGTCATGCCGGCCCGGCCACCGTCGCTGTCGCGCACCCATGCGACCGCAGCGCGCTCGAAGGCGCGCTGGACGCGGCGCGCATGGGATTGATCAAACCGATCCTGGTCGGCCCGGTGGAGCGCATCCGCCAGGAGGCGGACGCCGCCCGGCTGGACATTTCGGCGCTGCCGATTGTCGATACCGAACACAGTCACGCGTCGGCCGCGCGCGCCGTCCAGCTGGTGCACGAAGGCGCTGCCACTGCGCTGATGAAAGGCAGCCTGCACACCGATGAACTGATGGGAGCCGTGGTGGCCACCGCCACCGGCCTGCGCACCTCGCGCCGCCTGAGCCACTGCTTTGTCATGGACGTGCCGGAGCGCGCCGAGCCGCTCATCATCACCGACGCCGCCGTCAACATCGTGCCGACGCTGGCCGACAAGGTCGACATCGTGCAAAACGCCATCGACCTGGCGCATGTGTTGCGCTTCAATCCCGTCAAAGTCGCCATCCTGGCGGCGGTGGAGACAGTCAGCGCCAAGATGCCGTCCACCATCGACGCCGCCGCGCTGTGCAAAATGGCCGACCGCGGCCAGATCACCGGCGCGCTGCTCGACGGCCCGCTGGCGATGGACAACGCCATCGATCCGCAGGCGGCCGCCATCAAGCACCTGGTGTCGCCGGTGGCGGGGCAGGCCAATGTGCTGCTGGCGCCGGACCTCGAAGCCGGCAATATGCTGGCCAAGAGCCTGAGCTTCATGGCCGGCGCCAGCGCGGCCGGCATCGTGCTGGGTGCGCGTGTACCGGTCATCCTTACCAGCCGTGCCGATACTGTACAGGCACGGCTGGCGTCGTGTGCGGTGGCTGTGCTGGTCGCGCACAGCAAACTGTCTGGTTCCCGTATTCTTGGAGGCTGGCCGCATGCAGGATAACGATAGCGTCATCGTCATCAATGCTGGTTCGTCCAGCATCAAATTCTCGATGTATAGCGGCCCCGCACTGGTTCTCACCATGCGCGGCAAGATCGAAAACCTGTACAGCGGCGTGGCCCACTTCATCGCCCAGGATGCGCGCGACGGCGTGGTTGGCGAACGCCATTGGCGCGAGGGCCCGCTGGACCATGAAGGCGGCATGCGCTTCCTGATCGATTTCGCGCAGTCGCACCTGGACGGCCACCGCGTGATCGCCGTCGGCCACCGCATTGTGCACGGCGGCGTCGCCCACAGCGGCCCGCAGCGGCTGGACGCGGCGCTGATCGACGAGCTGGAAAAGCTGGTGCCGCTGGCGCCGCTGCACCTGCCGCACAACCTGGCGCCGGTGCGCTCGGTCATGGCGCTGGCGCCGGAGGTGCCGCAGATCGGCTGCTTCGACACCGCCTTCCACGTCGGCCAGCCGGCCGAGGCGCAGGAATTCGCGCTGCCGTCCAATATCACCGGCCTGGGCGTGCGCCGTTACGGTTTCCATGGGCTGTCTTATGAATACATCGCCAGCGTGCTGCCGCAGGCGGAGCCCGGGCTGGCGCATGCGCGCGTGGTGGCCGCCCACCTCGGCAACGGCGCCAGCATGTGCGCCATGGACGCCGGCCGCAGCGTGGCCAGCACCATGGGCTTTACCGCTGTCGACGGGCTGCCGATGGGCACCCGCTGCGGCGCGCTCGATCCCGGCGTGGTCCTGTACCTGATGCAGGAACTGGGCATGGACGTGGCAGCGGTGCAGAAACTGATGTACCAGCAATCCGGCCTGCTCGGCGTATCCGGCATTTCGTCCGACATGCGCACGCTGGAGCAGAGCGACGATCCGCGCGCCAAAGTCGCCATCGACCTGATGGTGTATCGCATCGGCCGCGAACTCGGTTCGCTGGCGGCGGCGCTGGGCGGGCTGGACGCGCTGGTGTTCTCCGGCGGCATAGGCGAAAACAGCGTGGCGCTGCGCGCCGCCGTCTGCCGCGACGCCGCCTGGCTGGGCGTGCAGCTCGACGCCGCCGCCAATGCCGCCAACCCGCGCGGCATCGCCCGCATCAGCAAGGCGGACAGCAAGGTGGCCGTGTGGGTGGTGCCGGCCAACGAAGAACTGATGATCGCGCGGCATGCGCTGGACGTCGTGGAGGCGGCATGAACACGGAAACCATTTATCCCATTTTGACCGGCAAGCGCGCGCTGGTGGTCGGCGTCGCCAATGAGCACTCGATCGCCTGGGGCTGCGCGCTGGCCTTCCGCAAGCTGGGCGCGGACGTGGTGCTGACGTATCTGAACGAGAAGGCGCTGCCGCATGTGGCGCCGCTGGCGCAGCAGATCGACGCGCAACTGCTGCCGCTGGATGTGATGCAGCCCGGCCAGCTGGAGGCGGTATTCGCCACGCTGGCGGGACAGGGCAAGCTGGATATCCTCGTGCATTCGATCGCCTTCGCGCCGAAGGCCGACCTGCAAGGCGGGCTTTTGGATTGCTCGCTGGACGGCTTCCTGCAAGCGATGGACGTGTCCTGCCACTCGTTCGTGCGCATGGCGAAACTGGCCACGCCCCTGATGACGGAAGGCGGCAGCATGTTCGCCATGAGCTACCACGGCGCCGATAAGGTGGTCCCCAACTACAATGTCATGGGGCCGGTGAAGGCGGCGCTGGAAGCATCCTGCCGCTACCTGGCTTATGAACTTGGCCCGCGCGACATCCGCGTTCATGCGATTTCTCCCGGTCCGCTGCAAACCCGCGCGGCGTCCGGCCTGAAGGACTTCGACCATTTGCTGAGCGAGGCCGTTAGCCGTGCGCCGCTGGGAGAGCTGGTCGACATCATCGATGTCGGCAACACCTGCGCCTACCTGGCGTCGCCGTATGCGAAGCGGCTGACCGGCAGCACAGTCTATGTGGACGGCGGCCTGAATATCATCGCTTGAGAGGAGCGGAAAAATGCAAGTTATCTTATCCGGCCTGCACGGCGATGCCTGCGAAGTCAGCATCGCCGAGGACCTGGCGCTGTATTTTCACGTGAAGAACGTCAGCATGATCCGCCAGGGCGAGGATGATAATCCCTGGGCGCTAATCGAGGTGGCCGATTCGTATGAGCGGGTATGGAACGTGTGCAACCAGCTACGCGGCGTTTTTCATCGCGGGAAAAAGCTGCATCTGTATATCCCGCTGCACCAGGAAGATGTGTTTCACGACATCGAGCCGCATCACCGCATCAACTTCCGCTAGACCCTAGCCGCGCGACGCCAGGAAGCCGTGGATCTGCGACACCACGGCCGCACCTTCACCCACGGCAGCCGCCACGCGCTTGGTCGAGCGCGCGCGCACATCGCCAATGGCGAACACGCCGGGAACGCTGGTTTCCAGTCCTGCGCGCGATGCGGCCGGCCCGGGCGCATCGTAGCCGGTGAGGATGAAGCCCTTGTCGTCCACCTCCACGCCGCAGTCGCCCAGCCAGCCGGTGTTCGGATCGGCGCCGATGAACAGGAAGACGCGGCAGATATCGTAGTCTTTCTCGACGCCGCTGCGGTTGTCGCGCACGCGCACCTGCTGCAAGCCTTCCTCCGGACAGCCTTCCAGCGCCACGATCTCGGTTTCCACATGCAGTTCGATATTGGGCGTGGCGGCGATGCGTTCGATCAGGTAGCTGGACATGGTGGACGCCAGGCTGTCCTTGCGGATCAGGATGTGCACCTTGGCGGCGTGGCTGGACAGGTACACCGCCGCCTGTCCGGCCGAATTGCCGCCGCCGACCAGTATCACTTCCTGGCTGCCGCACAGGCCCGCCTCGATCGGCGATGCCCAGTAATACACGCCTTTGCCCTCGAACTGCCTGAGATTCGCCAGCGACGGCCGGCGATAGCGTGCGCCGCACGATAGCACCACCGTGCGGCCCTGTAGCCGCGTGAGGCTGCCGCACATTTCCACTTGCAGCGGATAGGTATCGCACAGCAGCCGTCCGGCCGGCGCCGGAATCGCCATCTTGACGCCGAACTTCTGCGACTGCACGAACGCACGTCCGGCCAGCGCGCCGCCCGAGATGCCGGTCGGGAAGCCGAGGTAGTTCTCGATGCGCGCGCTGGCCGCCGCCTGGCCGCCATAGGCGCGCGTTTCCAGCACCAGCACCGACAAGCCTTCCGATGCCGCATACACCGCCGTTGCCAGGCCGGCGGGGCCGGCGCCGACCACGATCACGTCCCAGATATCGTCCGGGCTTAGCTCGGGCAGGGTGCCGAGGCAGCGGCCAAGGTCCACCACCGTCGGATTCATTTTGACGCCGCCATCCGGGCACACGGCCAGCGGCCAGTCGTGGGCCTCGGGCTTGAAGCGCTCGACCAGTGCGCGCGCCTGTTCGTCGGTACGCGGGTCCAGCACGCGGTGCGGCAGGCCGTTACTGTTCAACCATCCCTGCAGCGCGTGCATGCGCGCGTGGCCGGGCGTGGCCACCAGCACCACGCCGCCGTCCTTGTTATCGAGCTGCTCGACCCGGCGCAGGATGAAGGCGCGGACTATGCGCTCGCCCAGCTCCGCCTCGGCGATCAACAGTGCGCGCAGCGATTCGGTGGTCAGCGCCAGCACCTCGACCGCGCCGACCGCATGGCCGTTGACCAGCGATGGCGCACCGGCCAGCTGGCTGATTTCGCCGGCGAATTCGCCTTCGGTGTGCTCGGTGATGACGGAGGTGTTGCCCAGGCCATCATGGCGGCTGATGCGGATGCGGCCCTTCAGCACGACGTACATGCCGAAGCTGCTGTGGCCCGCTTCGAACAGGCGTTCGCCGTCGCGGTAGCAAACCAGGTTGGCAAAGCGCTGCACGCGCCTGATCTCGGCCGCCGTCAGTTTGGGGAGCGCCTGCGCGGTGCGGGTTTTGAAGGTGTCGTAGATGGCCATGGCCATAGTCTAGCGCGATTGTTTCAACTTCCGCCAGATTCTAAAGTAAGACATTCAGCCACTGTTGTTTGTATTCGTGCCGTGCGACCGCGTTATCTTTCCGGGGCGCGCGGCAGCCGTGGCAGGGCGGGGGACGCCAGCAGCAGGCCGCCGAGCGGTCATGGGGCGCCCGGCTTAGAAGATCTTGGAGAATTTGTCGACGTTCCCCTTGTTGTAGGTGAACGGCGGCGCCATCGCGCCTTCGCCATTGGCGTCGATGGCGATCGTGCCCATGCGGCCGGCGTTGATGCTGCCGCCGGCATGCGCTGCCGGCTGCTTTTTCACGAAATCGTAAGCCGCGTAGGTTGCAGCGTAGCCCAGATCGATCGGATTCCAGATGGCGAACTCGCGCACCGCGCCGCTCTTGACGTGGCCCGCCATTTCGGACGGCAGCCCAAGGCCGGTGACGAACACCTTGCCCACCAGGTGCTCATCCACCACCGCCTTGCTGGCGGCGTTGATGCCCACGGTGGTCGGGGCGATGATGGCCTTCAGTTGCGGATAGCTGCGCAGCAGGCCGATGGCCTCGCGGTAGCTCTTGTCCGACTGGTCGTCGCCATAGGCCACCGACACCAGCTTCATCTTGTTGAATTCCGGCTGCTCCAGCACCTTCTTCATCACGCCGATCCAGATATTCTGGTTGGTCGCCTGCGCCGATGCAGACAGGATGGCGATGTCGCCCGCGCCGCCGATGGCGTCGGCCGCCATCTGGATCTGCTTCAAGCCAATCAGGTCGGCGTTGGAGGGATTCAGCTGCATCAGCCGTCCCTCCTTGGCCAGGCCGCTGTCGAAGGACACCACCTTGATGCCGCGCCCCATGGCTTTTTTGCGATCGGCACCAGCGCGTTGGGATCGTTGGCCGAGATGACGATGGCGTCGACCTTCTGGCTGATCAGCGAGTTGATGATCTCGATCTGGCCTTCGGCGCTGGGCGTGGTCGGGCCGGTGTAGATGATCTCGACGTTCTTCAGCTCCTTGGCGGCGTCCTTGGCGCCGGTGTGGGCGGCGTCAAAAAAGCCATTGCCCAGGCTTTTCACCACCATCGCGATGCGGATGTGATCCGGCGCCTTTTCCTTGCAGCCGGCGATGGCCGCGAGCAGGCCGGCGGCAACGGCCGCCAGTACGAGCTTCTGCAGTTTCAATGGGCCGCCTCCAGCTGGTACGCACCCATCGCCGTCTCGTAGCCATACGGCGCGCTGAATACCGATGGCGCGGTTTGCTGCGGCAGCGACTCCGGTTTAACCGTGACCACCCGCACCCCGGACTGTTCCAGCAGCTGCACCGCCGAATCGGAGGCGTCGGTGTCGGTGATGACGGTGGATACGCGGTTCAAGCCGCACAGGATCAGGCCCGCCTTCTTGGTGAACTTGGAGCTGTCGGCCAGCACGATCAGTTCCTCGGCCTGCGATATCAGTCGCTTCTCGGCCTGGATCAGCAGCGGGTCGGCCTCCATCAGGCCAAGCAGCGACAGGCCGTTGACGCTCATGAACATCTTAGCGGCGTAGTGGTGCTGGGTGATGTCGTTGTCGAAGGGGCTGAGGATGACGTTCTGTTCGCGGTACACGCGGCCGCCGGGGACAATGATCTCGTTCTCGCTGGAGATCAGCAGGCGCTCGGCCATCAGGAAGGAATTGGTGAGGATCTTGAGGTGATGGTCGGTGAGGAATTCGGCCATCATGAAGGTGGTGGTGCCGCCGTTGATGATGATGGTTTCGCCGTCGTTGCACATGCCGGCCGCGTAGCGGGCGATGGCGCGTTTATGCTCGGCGCGGCATTGGATGTTGTTCTGGAAGGTTTCGCTGGAAAGCGGGAAGCCGCGCTTTTTCTGCTCAAGGTTGGCGGCGCCGCCACGGGTCCGGGTGAGCAGGCTGCGCGAGGCGAGCCAGCTGATATCGCGCCGCACGGTGGCGGGGGAGGCGTTCAGCCAGTCGACCAGTTGCGGCACACTGGCCGTATTATGTTCGGCAAGCAGTTTCAGCAAACGCTTGCGACGCTTGTGATTCACCATTTCAGTCTCCTTTTATATCGGTCTACTACCGTCATTGCTGCGGTGTGCCTGTTTATTAACGATAGAGGCTAAACACTTCTAAATCGCACGTCAATCATCTCGCGATCAAATAGTTGATTGTTTTGTTATGCCTGGCGTTTTCTGCTCATAGATTAATCATTGGTGTGATTATTTCGCACTTGGTCAGCATGTTGATCGCTTCCGCATTGACACTCGCCAGCCGCTGTTTTCTACTGCGTGGACTAAAGCATGCTGAAACTGAACGTGCTGCCGGAAGATATCGCGGAGGCGGTGCACCTCCTGGCCAGCGACAACGCGGCCAGGAGCACCGGTAGTATCCTCAACAGCGACGCATTTACACGATAAAAACAAGGGGACAATATGAGCACCATCATCGACAACGGCCGCGTGGCCGAACATAACGCGCAGCTGCGCGCCAGCCTGCATGCGGACTACGAAGCGCTGGGCGGCATACTGGCGCGCCGAGGCCTGGACATCGAACGCCTGACGGCGCAGGCGCAAACCTTTGCCGTGGCCTTGCCCAGTTGGGGCGTCGGCACCGGCGGCACGCGCTTCGCACGCTTTCCGGGGCGCGGCGAACCGCGCAACGTCTTCGAAAAGCTGGACGACTGCGCTGTCATTCACCAGCTGACGCGCGCCACGCCGGGCGTCTCGCTGCACTTCCCGTGGGATAAAACCACCGACACGGCGGCGCTGCGCCAGCAGGCGGAGAGTCATGGCCTGTACTTCGACGCCGTCAATTCCAATACTTTCCAGGACCAGGCCGGCCAGCAGCACAGCTACAAGCACGGCAGTCTGACCGCCAATGACACCGCCACGCGCGCGCAGGCGGTGGCGCACAACGTCGAATGCATAGAGCTGGGCAGGGCGCTGGGCTCGAAGGCGCTGACGGTGTGGGTGGGCGACGGCGCCAACTTCCCCGGCCAGCACAATCTGCGCGGCGCGCTGGAGCGCTACCTGGACAGCATGCGGGACATCTACGCCGCGCTGCCGGCGGACTGGCTGCTGTTCATCGAACACAAACTGTTCGAGCCGGCCTTCTACGCCACCACCATCGCCGACTGGGGCACCAGCTTCGCCTGCGCGCAGGCGCTCGGCGAAAAGGCGCGCTGCCTGGTGGACCTGGGCCATCATGCGCCGAATACGAACATCGAAATGATCGTGGCGCGGCTGGCGCAATTCGGCAAGCTGGGTGGGTTCCACTTCAACGACAGCAAATATGGCGACGACGATCTGGATTCGGGCAGCATCAATCCGTTCCAGCTGTTCCTGGTGTTTAACGAACTGGCCGACGCGGCGGAGCGCGAGGGCGCGGCCTTCAAGCCAGCCTACATGCTGGACCAGTCGCATAACGTGACCGACCCGATCGAAAGCCTGATGAGCAGCGCGGTCGAGGTGCAGCGCGCTTTCGTGCAATCGCAGCTGGTGGACCGCGTGGCGCTGCGCCAGCACCAGCAGGCCAATGACGCGCTGCAATCGGCGCAGACGCTGAAGCAGGCCTTCCGCACCGATGTCGGCGCGATCCTGGCGATGGCCCGGCTGCGCGCCGGCGGCGCCATCGATCCGGTGGCGTGCTACCGCGCCAGCGGCTATCGTGCGCATGTGGCGGAGGCGCGTCCGGCCAGGGCGGGCGTCAGCGGGAGCGGCATCGTATGAGCCCCGATATCCGTGCTTTCCGCATGCAGCTCAAGCCCGGCGTGGTCGATGAGTACAAGCGCCGCCACGATGAACTGTGGCCGGAGCTGGGCCAGGCGCTGAGCGACGCCGGCATCTACGACTATTCGATTTTTCTGGACGAGGAAACGCTGTCGCTGTTTGCGGTGCTCAAGCTGCGCCCCGATCACAAGATCGGGCAGCTGCCGATGCAGCCCGTCATGCAGCGCTGGTGGGACAGCATGGCGGAGCTGATGCTGGTGGAGCCGGGCAACCGGCCCCGCGAGTGGCCGCTAAAGCAGGTGTTTCATTTCGCCTGAGCCGAAGCCGCCGTGAGCAGGCCGCGGCCGCGCAGCCATTCCTCCGCGCGGCGCGGCCACAGCGACGAGGTGCCGAGGCCTTCGCGCATGCCCATGCCATGACCGCCATGCTCGAACAAATACATCTCGGCCGGCACCTTGGCCTTGGTCAGCGCCTGGTAGAACAGGATGCTGTTCTCGACCGGCACCGCCGTGTCCTCCTGCGTGTGGATCAGCAGCGTGGGCGGCGTGGCGGCGCTGACCTGCTTTTCCAGCGACATCAGAGCCAGATTCTCCGCCGAGGGCGCGGCGCCCAGCAGCGCCTTGCGCGAGCCGGCGTGGGCGGCCGGGTCCTGCATGGTGATGACCGGGTACATCAGCATCAGGAAGTCCGGTCGCGCGCTGACGCTATCGATTTGCGCGCCGGTGCGGCCCAGCGGGCTGTCGAACAGCGTGCCGGCGCTGGCCGCGAGATGGCCGCCGGCCGAGCTGCCCATGACGCCGATGCGGTCCGGGCGGATGCCGAATTCCGCCGCGCGCGAGCGCAGCGTGCGCACCGCGCGCAGCACGTCCTGCAACGGCGCGGGATGGCCGTATTCCTGCATGCGATACTTGAGTACAAACGCCGTCACCCCCAGAGTGCCGAGCCAGTTGGCATACTGGTCGCCTTCGCGGGCGGTGGACATGCGCACGTAGCCGCCGCCGGGGCAGATGATGACGGCGGTGCCGTTGGGATGATCGACCGCCGGCGCCACCATGGTCAGCGTGGCTTCGCTGACGTTGGAAGTGTAGCCGCCGCCGACGTTTTCCGGGCCGATGTTGCGCTTGCCCGGCACGCCCTCGGGCCACAGCGGGATGACATTGTTGGCGGCGGAGGCCAGTCCGGCGGCGCCGAGCATCAAAACGATAAGCAGTTTTTTCATGGAGGAGGCCTGGTGAACAAGTTGTTGAGTGCTGCGATATTAACCTTGTGCGCGCAATCGGCGTACGCGGTTGAGCTGTTTAATGGCCGCGATTTCAGCGGCTGGACGCTGCAAACCACACCGTCTGCGGCGGCGGGCGATGCCTTCCGCGTGCTGCCGGGCGGCGTTGTCGCCTCGGACGGCGCGCCATCCGGCTTCCTGGCGACTACCGAAAACTACCGCAACTACAAGCTGCACGTGGAGTGGCGTTGGAGCGGCAAGCCGGGTAACGGCGGTGTGCTGCTGCATATCAGTCCCGGTACGTTCGACCGTGTCTGGCCCGTCAGCCTGCAAGTGCAGACCAAGAACGGCAGCGCGGGCGACCTGCTGCCGATGGCGGCCGCGGGTTTCGCCGAGCCGCTGACCAGCGCGCCCGGTGCAGCCACGCGCATCAAGGCCCGCGTCGGCGCGGATAGCGAACGGGCGGTCGGTGAGTGGAATGAATGCGACATCGTCAGCCGCGATGGCACGGTGGAGGTGACGGTGAACGGCGTGCCGCAGAATCGGGTGACGCATGTAACTCCTGCCTCAGGGCGGATCGGCTTCCAGCTCGAAGGCACGCCCTATGAATTGCGCAACGTGGTACTGACTCCGCTGGACTAGCAAGAAAAGACTGCCGGCCAATTAGACGAGGGAAGAATTGGCCGGCAGGGAAGGAGTGCAGGACTAGTATCTGGAATCGCTACCACTCTGTCAACGGCCGCCGCGATCTAATCATTTTTATGATCAATCGCCGCCACTGCCGCAGCCTCCACCACAGCCTCCGCCACATCCATCACCGCCACCGATGCCATCGCTGCCGCATGCGCCACTGCAGCCAGCGCCGCCACAACCGCTGGCGGTGCTGCCGAGATGCGCAGCACAGTATGGAAAGCTTTGCGCGGCGCCGGAGGCTGCGATTGCGCCGCAGTCGGTTGTGTAATGGAACCCATTGACGATATTGAGGCGCGCGTCCAGCGCGAAGAGCAGCGGCAGTCGCGCGGGTTGCCTGGGATCGATGTCCTCTTGCTTGCAGGCGTAGTGCCAGGTCCTGCGGATTCCGGCATTTCCCCGATTGTCTTCATTGATCCGCGTTGCCGGGACATGGTGCAGAAAGCCGCCGAACGCGCGCCTGCAAAAAAACCGGGCGCTTTGGGCGTCCGGTGTGCCTTACAGGGATCGGAGGAAGGCGAGTAACGCTTCGCGGTCGGTTTTGCTCAAGGCCTCGAAGCGCTGGCGCGATTTGGCTGCCTCGCCATCGTGCCACATGATCGCCTCGGTCAGGTTGCGCGCCCGGCCGTCGTGCAGGTAGCCGACTTTGGCCGCGCTGCCCATGACTTTTTCCGTGTAGCCGATGCCCCACAGCGGCGCGGTGCGCCACATATTGCCCTTGGCCTGTCCTTCGACGAACTTGTCGGCCAAGCCATCGCCCATATCATGCAGCAGCAGGTCCGAATACGGCCGGATGGTCTGGTTGCGCAGCTCCGCGAACAGATGGCCCGAACCGGTCTTCATCTCCACCGTGTGGCAGGCGGCGCAGCGCATGCCCTGGAATACCTTGGCGCCGGCGGCAACTTTGGCCGGGTCCACGTTCAGGTCATCGATCGGCGCCACGCCTTTCGGGAAGCCGCTCGACAGGCTGCGTTGCGCCGGCACCGCCACCAGCGCCAGGTAGCGCGACAGCGATTGCAGGTCGTCCTCCGATATGCCTTTTTGCGCGGCGGCCGACGCGCAACCGGCGGGGTCGGCGTTGCACGAGCGATTGCGGTACACCGGCGACGTCACCGCCATGTCCAGCAGCAGCGCCGACGCGGTCTGCTGGCGCAGCGTCGCCTTCGACGCCTTCCAGCCGAAACGGCCCAGACGTACCGCGCCCGATTCCGGATCGTAGACATAGTTGGCCACACCTTTGACGCCGTCGACGTCCGGCGTGCCGCTGGCGCGCGCCAGAATGTCGGCTTCGGCCACCGCTTCCAGCAGGCCTGCGCCGATGATCGGCTGCGCGGCGCGCAGCGAAACGGTATCCGGGGTCGGCCCTTCAAACGCCAGTTTCGGCTTGCGCAGTTCGACCGCGGTACCATCGGCCAGTTTCCGGGTAACGCTTTCGAAACCGGCAACGCGCACGCCGGTGCCCCAGTTCTGCGGCGCGCCGCTGGCCGAGATGGCGTTCATCTGCACTGCGGTGCCGTAGGCCGGATGCGGCAGCTGCTGGCCGGCGGCGTTGGTGACCGCCACCCGCACCGACATGCTGTCGAGCTTCTGGTTGACGGCAACCGGCGCCACGCTGCGCCCATTGTTGACGTGGCAGGCGAAGCACGACGACTGGTTGAAGCGCTGGCCTTGCAGGCCGACGGCCGCGTCGTAACGGTCGTTGCCCGCCTCGTTATGGTCGCCGGTGGTGAAATTGGTGTGGAACAGGCGCCGGCCTTCGACAAAGCGCTGCATGTTCTGCATGCCGATATGGGTATGCGGCTGCTGGAACATGAACAACGCGTTGTCGGCGTAGTTGTAGCTGACCGAACCCTGGCCGCCGGACAGCGTCTCGGCCGGCAGCGGCACGGAGTTCAGGCGCGGCTGCACGCCGTACCACGGTTTCAGGCCCTGGCCGACGACATACACCCACTCATACGAGTAGTAGCGGATGCCGCCGTTGTCGCCCTTGGCCTGCATCGACTCGGTGGTCGAGAACATCGAAGGCGATACTTCGATCACGTCGCCCTGCACCAGCGGCCGCGCGTCGATGTTCTTGCCGGCGATAGGGAAGCCATTGGCGTCCAGCGCCGTCATGCCCGGATAGTTCTTCACTTGCAGCGTGCAGGCGCTGTTGATGCCATTCGCGGCGGCCAGCTTGTAATTGGCCGGGTACGCGACCGGCTTGCACACCTTGACGCTGTCGTCGACCAACTGCCCCGGCGCCATCCAGCCGTAGCCGGTCACGCCCGGCCGGTCGATGGCGCGGAAGAAGGCGATGCCGCCGCTGAGAAAGTCCACCGTGGTGTACTGGTTCACGGTCAGCGTCGGCTTGGTCACGCCGGCAACGCGGCTGTTGTCGATGATCTCCACGCCCCAGGTGCGGTTCTTGAAGTATTGCGGCACGAAGGTCAGGTAATTGCCCGGGCCTTTATCGACCGCCAGGCCGGTCACCGGATCGACGGTTTCGTTCGGGCCGTAGCCGATTTCGTTCCATTCCTCGCCCCGTTCGCGGCCATGGCGGGCCAGGCCGCGCGCGCCGAAGCGCGTCACCAGTGTGCCGTCGGCCAGCGTGAATTGCAGCGACTCGATCGGCTCGGCCGACGCCGGCAACGGCGCCCAGCCGGCGCCGCTGGCCGGGAACTTCAGGGCCGACGTGGTGGCGCTGGCCAGCGAGTTGTCGCTGCCCGGCGTCTTGAACTCGACCTCGAACAGCGAGTAGCCATACTGCGTCGCGCGCGCCACGCCTTGCAGGCGGATGAAGCGGGCATTGACGCCGAGATTGAAGAATTCCTCCGTGCCGCCTTTGCCGTCGGTGACGGCGCGGATCTGCGTCCAGTCCTGGCCGTTGTCGGACACCAGCAGGTTGTACTGCTTGCCGTGCGAGTTTTCCCACAGCAGTTTCATGTAGCCGATCTGGGTCTTGGCGCCGAAGTCGTACTGAATCCACGCGCCGTCCTCGAAGGCGCTGGCCCAGCGCGTGCTGGTCTTGCCGTCGACGGTGTTGGCGGCCGACTGGCCGGGATTTTCCAGCTTGGACGAGGTCGCCTGCACGGGCTTGATCGCCACGCCCGGCTTGCTCGGGTCGACAATGACCGGATCGGTGGCGGGCGGCGTGCCCGGATCGGCAGGGGAGGCGGCCGAGCCGCCGGAATAGGCCTGGATTTCGAAGATCGAATAGCCGTAGTTGGTCGAGCGCTTGACGCCCTGCACGCGCAGATAGCGACCTTGCGCGCCCAGTCCGCTCCAGTCTTCGATGCCGCCGGCGCTGTTGTCGACGGTCTTGATGGTGGTCCAGTTGGCGTTGTCGTCGGACACTTGCAGCAGGTATTGCAGCGCGTGCGCGTTTTCCCACTCGATGTGGACGCGGTTGATCGGCTGTGGGCTGCCGAAGTCCAGCGTCAGGTACTGGTCATCGGTGAACAGGCTGCCCCAACGGGTATTCTGGTTGTGGTCGACAGCGGCTGCGGCCGACAGGTCGCCGCGCTCGGAGCCGCTGGACGTGGCCGCCACCGGCGTCAGCGCCACTTCCGGCTCTGCGGCGGAAACGCTGACACTGCCGAGCAGCCTCGCCGTGCTGGCGGATGCTGCGTTATTGTCCGCTCCGCCGCCACCGCCACACGCAGCCAGAGCCAGGCTCAGTGCGAGTGGCAGGGCGGTAAGCCTCAATCTGTGAAACGTTTCCATCGATTCTCGTTGAGACGGCCGTTTTTTCATCGCTTTCCCCTTGGCTTTTGGCTGGTCTGAGTGCTTGCCCCACGGTCATGCCGCGAGCGCCGCGCATTTTCCTACAGAAAAAATTTTCACCGCGCACGCCTCGACCGGCAGACGTGGTCATAGAAATATTTCCACACGGAAATCTCGACGATAGCGTTAGCCGTGTTGCCTGTCAAGCCAGTTAGGCAAATATGCAACCAAAAACATACAATTGGATGAATGCCGCGCGTGGCTGCCGCGCGGCGGATGAAAGCCGTTCAAGTGGGCTATGCGGCCACCGCCAGCGCCGGCGCGGCAGCCGGTTTTTCCGGGACGATTTCCACCAGATACTGACGCTCGGCCACGATGGAGCAGGTGACCTGGATGATGCCCTGTTCATCGTCGTCATTGCCGACCATATTATATGGATGCGCGACGACGCGGCGCGGCCGCGCCCCGGCGTCGGGGTCGCGAATCCAGTCCAGCTCGTAGCTTTGCAGACCTGGGCCGCCGATCACTTCGGTGCGCACCACCTTGCGCGTATCGTAGCGCAGGTAGTAGTCCTGATCCGCCACGAAGACCGCATCGGTCGAGATCCGATTCCGCTCATTGCTGCTGTACCCGCCGGCGCCGCAAGTGAAGGTGGCGCTCAGTTCCTTTTGGGTTGTGCGGATTTCAAAGTGCCGCTCGCGTTCCAGTTCAACGATGGTACTGCCCATTTCCTTGCTGCTGTCGCCGATGGCGTTAAACGCGACCAGGAAGTGCTGGCCGGGATCGTAGTCGAAGGCCAGCGTCTGCGTGCCGCCGCCGACCAGCTTGTCTCCACCGGCCAGCGGTTTGCCGCCGATCACCGTGTAGCTGACGTCCAGTATCGTGCCGCCACGTGTCACTGAAAAGGATGCAAATGCATCATGCGTACAGCATCACTGCCAGTGCGGCTTTGTCATGCACGTCCAGCTTGAGGTAGATTTTCTGCAATGTATTGCGCGCGGTCGCGGGCGTGATCCCCAGCAACCGGGCAACTTCTTTCGCGCCCAGGCCTTGCGCGTACAAGCGGGCCACCTGAAGCTCGCGGCGCGACAGCGACGACAAGGCCGAGCGCGCCGCCACGCGCAGGAACAGCAAGGTTTTCTGTGGCTGGCAGCGGATCACGATGCGCTTTCCGCTGTATCCGCCGTCAGCCCTGGCGCGCAAGACGGCCAGCAGCGCCGGCGGCAGACGCAGCGGGCGCCAATCCGGCCACTCGCCGGTCATCAGTTGGTGAGCGGCGGCGCTGCAGTGCTGCACCGCGCCGTCGGTTTGCGCGATCAGCAGCGCGCCGTGCGCCGGCGGCCGGGGCGAGGGCGCAGCCAGCTGGCGGCTGATTTTCAGCGCCTCCTGCACATGCGGCATCAGCGCCTGCAACAGCTGCTGCTGGCGCGGCCGAAATCAAACTCGACCGCAGCGCTCAGAAGCGTCATCAGGACAGCGGGAAACTCGTCGGCCGGCAATACCCGGGCGGCGTGATAGAGATCGAGCAGCAGTTTGTTGTACGCGTCCATGGCCTGGGTATTTTCCTGCCATGGACGCGCGCGCGATGCCGTTCAGCGCAAACTTGCGCGGCTTAAGCGCGCGGACGCTGGCGGTGGAACACCAGCGGGCTGTAAGGAATGTTGGACGGCGGCAGCGACTTCAGGATGCCCGGCTTCATCGCGCCCACCACGTGCATTTCGCATGGCTTGCAATCGAAGCGCAGCGTGTAGGTTTCGTCGCCGCTCACCAGCGTCATCGGCTCGGCACGTACCTGGCCTTGCACGCCTTGCACGCCCTTGGCCTGCTTCGGACACAGGTTGAAGGAGAAGCGCAGGCAGTGCTTGGTGATCATCAGCGGCACCTCGCCCGGTTCCTCGTGCGCCTCGTAAGCGGCGGCGATCAGCTGCACGCCATGCTTGTGATAGAAGGCGCGCGCCTTTTCGTTGTAGACGTTGGCCAGGTAGCTGAGCTGGGTTTCCGGGTACACGGCCGGCGGTTCGGCCGCCGCCTTGCGGGTCGGGCGGTCCCAGTGGGCCAGGCGTATCGCCTCGTGCGCCTCGATCGCCTCGCGGCGCAGCGCGTTGATGGCGGCCGATGGCACAAACCATGGCTGCGACAGCCTGAGTTCAACGCTGTCGGCGACGAACATGGTGTTGCCCAGCTTGGCCAGGCTGCCGCGCAGCGAGGCGTCCGCCTGTTCGGCGTTTTGCGCCGGCTGCAGGGCGATGGCGGCGTCGGTGTCGCTGACAAAGCCGTCTTCGTCGCACAGCGACAGGCGCAGGCCGCCTTGCTGTTCGCTCAGCGTCAGGTGCACGCCCACCTTGCGTTCGGACGACTTCTTGTTCAACGCCGCTTCCCATTGGTGGTCGCGGTTGCGGTTGATCGACGAGCCGACCTTGAGGCCGGGTAGGGCGGTCATCAGCTCATTCGGGAATACGCGCCATACCTGGCCGTCTTCATGCTCGTCGAGCTTTTTGACCACATTGGCCTGGATGCCGTGCACCTCGCGCTTGTGCATATAGTTCAGGCCGTCGCCATTGGCCATGGCGCTGTTGGTCACCACGTCGAAGTGGTCGGCGCCGAGGCGGCTCACCGTGCCCAGTTCGACGCCGACGTATTTCGGGCTGTCGAAGGCGCCGATATTGTCGAGCCGGCCGTTGGCGAAGTAATCGGTGTGGCCACGGTGGAAGGTCTTGTCGACGTCCGGCGTGAACAGAATGTCGGTGCGGCCGCTGGCGGCGCGCGTGAACTCGGTGCGGCGCTCCAGGATCTCGTCCAGCAGCAGGCGGTAGTGGGCGGTGATGTTCTTCACATAGCCCATGTCCTTGTAGCGGCCCTCGATCTTGAACGAGCGGATGCCGGCATCGACCAGCGCTTCCAGGTTGGCGCTCTGGTCGTTGTCCTTCATCGACAGCAGGTGTTTTTCATAGGCGACCACGCCGCCCTTGCTGTCGCTCAGCGTGTAGGGCAGGCGGCAGGCCTGCGAGCAGTCGCCGCGGTTGGCGCTGCGGCCGGTGTCGGCGTGCGAGATGTAGCACTGGCCGGAGTAGGCCACGCACAGCGCGCCGTGGATGAAGTATTCCAGCGGCGTATCGACTGCGGCGTGGATCTTCTTGATCTGCTCGACGGTCAGCTCGCGCGCCAGCACCAGCTGCGAGAAGCCGACGTTGCCCAGGAAGCTGGCTTTTTCCGCGGTGCGGATGTCGCACTGGGTACTGGCGTGCAGCTGAATCGGCGGCAAGTCCATTTCCAGCAGGCCCATGTCCTGCACGATGAGGGCATCGACGCCGGCGTTGTACAGGTCCCAGATCTGCTTGCGCGCGGCGTCCAGCTCGGTGTCGTGCAGGATGGTGTTGAGCGTGACGAAGATGCGCGAGCGGTAGCGGTGCGCGAATTCCACCAGGCGCGAGATTTCCTCGATTGAATTGCTGGCGTTATGGCGCGCGCCAAACGCCGGGCCGCCGATGTAGACGGCGTCGGCGCCGTGCAAAATCGCCTCGCGGCCGATTTCGGCGGTCTTGGCGGGCGACAGCAGTTCAAGCTGGTGGGCTAGCAGAGTCATGACGACATTCCTTACATATGAAGGCGGGAATTATAGCGAAATCAGCGTCTTAAGTCATTTTTAGCTATGCTTTCCGTTACGCGTAACGCTAAATAATCAGCGCCAATTTAATCGACATTACTATCTATATTGTCGAGTAAAAGACTGTATGAAATACTGTATAATTGCCTGATTATTTATACAAGTTTGCGTCATCCATAATGCCGGAAAAGAAATTTGAGATCATCAATCTGGACCCGTTTCCTGCCCAGGCCGGCGGCGCTGACGCGCGCCGTTGGCGCGATCCGGACGCCCTGCGCAGTATCGCCGAGGACGCCATTACCGACGCCCGCACGGACAGTGAAATCGCCCGCGAATTCATCAGCCACGGCGAACTTGGCCCCAAATCGATGGCCAATACTCAAAAAGAGCTGTTCCGGTTTTTAACCTGGTGCCGGGAGGAGGCCGGTAAAACGCTGCGCCAACTCAATGTCGCCGACCTCAACGGCTACAAGGAATTCCTCAAAGCGCCGCCGCCGGACTGGGTGTCGGCCACCAAATGGCCGCGCAACGATCCGCGTTACCGGCCGTTCACCGGGCCGTTGTCGGACGCCAGCCGCCGGCAGGCGATGATCGCCGTCAAGGGCCTGTTTGCCTACGCGGCGCAGACCGGCTATCTGCGGCGCGATCCGGCGGCGCTGGTCAAGCACGTCAAAACCGCCAGCGCCAGCCGCATTACGCGCTACCTGACGCACGACGCGCTCAGACTCGCGCTCGACACGGTCACGGCGCGCGCGGCGCCGACGCCAGCGGCCATACGGCGCCGCGAGCGCGATCGTTTCTTGTTAAGCGCGTATATTCACACCGGCGCGCGGCTGAACGAAATCGTCAGCGCCAACATGGGCGCGTTCTACACCGAAGGCAATGGGCGCTGGTGGCTGGACGTGCTCGGCAAAGGCAACAAGCCGCGCCGTTTGCCGGTGCCGCCGGACATGCTGGCCGCGTTCCGCCAATACCGCGCCGCGTACGGCTTGCTGCCACACACGGTGCGCAGCGACGACACGCCGCTGGTGTTGTCGAGCCGTGGCAAGGCGCTGGCGCGCATCACGGACGAAGCGGCGTCGGACGCGCTCAAGGCGATCTTTGCCGCCGCAGCGATGGCGGCCGACGGCATGGGCGACGCCGACACGGCATCGACATTGCGGCAGGCGTCGGCGCACTGGCTGCGTCACAGCATGCTGACCAACCACGCGAATAACGGTGTGCAGCTCAAAACGCTGCAAGAGACAGCGGGCCACGCCAGCATCGCCACAACAGCGGCATATCTGCACAAGACGGACAACGAGCGGCACGATGAAATCCTGGCCTCCGCTGGCGCTGCAAAGGAATAAGCATAATTTCGCATAATTTATATTATGTAAAATTGAGTATTGGAGCGATGGCCTTCTTTTCGCATTTCTTTTGGGAAATCGTAATAAAATCGGCCATACCGTTTTCATAGACCCTGCCCGATGCCGTTTCCAGATGCAGACATCATCTTCCAGACCATGTTGGCGGAAGCCTTTAAGTACGCACCGCCGATTTTTATTGCCGCTGCGGTGTTCGCCTTCATCAATGCCAGACTGAATCGCTATTTCAAGTCTGCGCGCCGGCGGCGGCCTCGCTCGCCACCCATGTCATTTCCCAAGCTGAACACGCCAGCTCCGCTTGCCGAACTAAAGCTGACTGCGCGACGGCCGCTAACCGCGCGCGAGGAACAAATGTATTTATTGCTGACCGAGGCGCTGCCGGAATGCACGGTGTTGAGCCAGGTATCGTTTCAGTCGCTGCTCGATACGCCGGTGTTCGCCGACCGCAATCGTTTTGACCGGAAATACGCCGATTTCGTCATTTGTTCCAGGCGCCTGACGCCGATTGCGATTATCGAACTGGACGACGACAGCCACGCCCTGCGCGGACGGCAGGATGCCGACCGCGACGCCATGCTGCGCAACGCCGGCTACAGCACGCTGCGCTACCGCGACATTCCGCCTGCCAGCCAGGTTCAGGCCGATATCGAAGCCGTATTGCGCGCCCTCACCTCTGCTTAGTATTTAGCGTAACGCGTTACTTAAAACAAACGCTTGCGGACGGGCAGCAGCATCAGCGCGGCATCGGCAGCGACGACGCATTGCCGAACCGCGCAGTGCTGGAATAAAAACGTAACGCGTTATGGTAAATCAGGTTTGCAATGCGGCGTCGCAAGCTGGCGCCTCGTGGCGCGCGCCGGCCAGCGCAATCAGGGCGGGGGCGATCGAATCGCTGCGGAGTATGGAATTGGGTGTGGTGCCGCGAATGGCGTTGGCTGGCATGTCCGGCACCTGGGCGTCGCTCGGATCCTGCACGATGATGACACCACCGCGCGCCTGGATGTGGCGCAGTCCTTCCACGCCGTCATCGAGGAAGCCAGACAGCAAAACGCCGATGACGTCCTTGCCGAACGCCTCGGCGGCAGAATGGAATAGCGGATTGATGGCTGGCGGGCGAAGATATGGATGCGGCTCATCAACCAGGCGCAGCCCGGCGTTGACGCCCTCGCGCACCACGGTCAAGTGCCGCCCCGGGGCGGCGATCACGATTTCAGAGGGCTTGGCCAATTGGCCGTGTTCGCCGTAGCGGACCGGCAGGACGCAGCGCTGCGCCAGCACCTCGTGCAAGGCGTTGCCCTCTGGTCCAACGTGGGTCACGATGAGAACCGGCGCTGGAAAATCAACGGGCAGGTCAGCGCATATGGTCGCCAGTGCGTCGATGCCGCCGGCGGATGCCCCTATCACTACCAATTTATCCATGCTTACCCCTCCAGCTCGCGGCTCTCTGTTACGCATTTTCAATAATGCCACAGCGAAATGTTAAGCCACTTACTTGCTTACTGCAACACATTAAGTATAGCAGTTCAGGCAAACCGCCTCTGTGCGTTGGCGCACCGTGAAAAGCAGTTATTCGCGCTGAGCCTTCAGCAGGAGGTTGCTCGCCAGCCGCAGCTGGAAGCGCGGCAATGTGCGGTCCCAGGGCGTGAAACGGGGCAATTGCAGCAGGTCGGTGCAGCGCCCTCCCCATGCGGTGGACACCGCGCCCTCGAAGCCTAGTTCGCGCACAATGTCGACGTGTTCGGCCCGGTAGTCAGTACCGGGTTTGCCGTTGGGATAGGCAAATAGCGCGAGTTTCTCGCCCAGCAGGGTTTCCAGCGTGTGCTTGCCGCTGGCGATTTCGTCGGCGGCCTCGTGCGCCGGCAGCGCCGCCAGGATCGGGTGATTGGCGGTGTGCGCGCCAATGTGCATGCCGGCGCGGCTTAGTTGCACCACCTGCTCGCTGCGCATCATCAGGTCGTCCGCCAGCGGATAGGCGGCGCGGGCCGCCAGTGCAGCGACCTGGTCGAGGCGCTGCGTCATCGGCACATACTTCAGCTTGCCAATCAGCGCGGAGATGGCCGCGCGGCGCTGCTCCAGCGTATCCAGCGGCAGGACCGGCAATCCCAGGGAAGCCGCGGCTAGCGGCTGGCCGGCGGGCGCTTTGCGCACCAGTTCGATGATGGTGTCATTCCACATGCGGCCGCCATCGAGAAAGCCGGTGGCGACGAAAAAGGTGGCGTGCAGGCCGTGGCGCAGCAGCAAGGGCAGCGCCTCGGTGGCGTTGTCGGCGTAGCCGTCGTCAAAGGTGATGCAGGCCGCGCGCGGCGGCAACCGCCCTTCCCTCAGCAGCCGTACCGCGTCCAGCAGCGGCAGCACATTGCAGCTTGATTTGAGCAGGTCCAGCTGGTGGCTGAACGAGGCGCGGTCGGTTTCGCCGGGAAACAGCGGATCGGGCGCGGCCAGCACGCGGTGGTAGATCATGATGCTGAGGCCGCGCGTGCCGCCCGGCGAGGCCAGGCGCAGCACCGCCCTGCCCAGCGCGCCGCCCGGCAAAGCCGGCGGCGCCGTCAGTTGGCGCGCCGCCCTCATGACGCCACCGCCACCGGGCCGGTATGCCAGGCCGGCTGGCGCGGCAGCGCGGCGGCCAGTTCACGGGCCACCAGCAGGCGCGTCGCCACCATTGCCGCCATGATGAAATATGGCACGTCGAAGTAGGCCAGGCTGAGAAAGGCGCCGCCGACCGCGAAGCCGCACAGGCTGACCTGTAGCATATTGGCCAGCCGCACCGCCCAGTCCAGCTGCGGCTGGCCGCGCGCCTGGCGCACCACCCAGCTGCCGCTGCGCCAGGTGAGCACGCCGAGCAGCAGGTACAGCGTCAGGCCGACCCAGCCATGTTCGCCCAGCACCTGGAAATAAATGCTGTGGGCGGCGTGCACGGCCAGCGGATCGGGGGCGTACAGCGCGAACACCTCGGGATCGTAGATTTCAAAGCCGCCGCCGAACGGCCGGTGGTTGGCCAGGTTGAAGGCCATGTGCCAGGCGTTGATGCGGCCCATGGCCGATGTGTCTTCCTTGTAATCGTTGATGGTGTCGATGCGTGCGTGCCACGCTTCCGGCATCAGCAGCACCATGAACGGGATGCACAGCGCCAGCAGCAGCCCGAGCGACAGCTTGTTGCGGCTCTTGAGCCATAGCACCGCCGTCATCGCGCCGATGGCCAGCGCGGCGCCGCGCGAGTACGAGCCCAGCGCCGCCAGCGCACACAGCAGCATGGACAGCAGCAGCGCCGCCTTCGCCCAGCGCGGCCGCACCAGGCCGCTGGTGTAATACATCAGCGGAATCACCATCACCAGCGCCAGCGCGATTTCGTTGTTGCCGTCGATGAAAGTGCCTTCCGGCCCCCAGACGCGGAAAGCGCCGCCGGTGGCCAGCGTGAAGATGCCGCCCTTGACGCCGTAAAAGCCCAGCGACACCACCACGGTCCAGATCAGCCATTCGATTTCCTGGCGTGTGCGGATCAGCATCATGACCACCACCGTCATGCCGAAGATCTTGTTGACCTTGACCCACTGCGGACCGAAGATGTCCGGATGGATGGCGAACACGGCCGTGACGCTCATCCAGCCCAGGAAGGCCAGGAACACCCACGTCACCGGATGCTGCGGCAGCCGGTAGCGGTCCTTGTGGACCAGCATCGACACCACCATCACGGCGGCGATGACGGCGGCGAACGGAAAGGTACGGGCGAAGCCCCAGCCCTGCGAGTGCGGATTCATGACGCTGATCCAGATCCACATCACCACGCCGAACGGCGGCCGCTTGAAAATCAGCGGCAGCGATAAAAACACCATCAGCGTGACCAGCAAGTCCCTCATGGCGCGCCTCCGTACAGGCGCGCCGCGTCGACCTTGCTGACCACGTAGCGGAATTTGCCGGAGGCTTCGGCGGCGATGGCGTCCACCTGCGCCACCTGCACCGTGACCGCCGCGCCCAGCCGCGCCCGCACGCCGTGTTCGATGTGGCTGCGCAAGGCCGCCGTCAGCGGCGTTTCCAGCACCACCTGCACGGCTGTCAGCGCCAGGCTTTCCTGCACGATTTTGAACGCCTTCACGCCCGGCAGGTCGCGCAGGATGTAGATCAGCGCCAGGCCGTGCATGACGGTGCCGTCGGCCGCGACCAGGAAATCGGTGCTGCGGCCCTGGATGTCCTGCAACACCGGCAGGCCGCGGCCGCAGGCGCAGGCCTTGGCCGACAGCGTGCCGACATCGCCGGTGCGGTAGCGGATGAAGGGGAAATCGCCGGTCGCCATATGGGTGACGACGATCTCGCCGGTGGCGCCGGCCGGCAGCGGCTGGCCGTGGGCGTCGACGATTTCGACGATGATGTCCTCGGCGGTGATGTGCATGCCGCCCTGCGGGCACTGGTGGGCGATGAAGCCGGCGTCGCGCCCGCCGTAGCCGTTGGCCACCGGGCAGCCGAACACCTGCGCGATCAGCTCGCGCTGGGCGTCGTACAGCCGTTCGGAGGTGACGAAGGCCACCTTGATGCCAAGATCGTCCATGCGCTGGCCGCGCAGCTGCGCGGTGGCGCGCGATGTGCGACAGCGACGACGGATAGCCGAACAGCATGCGCGGCCGGCGCGCGCGGATCTGCGCCAGGTAGCCGTCCAGCCGTTCGGGCGACATGGCAAAGGCCGGCAGCAGTTCTGTGCGCATCAGCTTGTCACGGATGGCGCGCACGCGGTCCTGCGCGCCCAGCTCGATCGGCGAACCCCACACCACGATTTCCGGATCGCCGATGTCCACGCCCCACCAGCGCGTGGCGCGCCACTTGGCGGCAACGTCGTGGCTCACGCGCTCCCGGCCCAGCTGGAAAATCAGCGGCTCGCCGCTGGAGCCGCCCGTGTTGAAGCGCGCCAGGCCGACGGCGTCGTCTGCCTGCATGCGCTGACCCTGCTCGCGGATGATGCGCTTGTCCAGCAGCGGCAGGCGCGACAGGACGTCAAGCGAGGTGGCGTCACGCAGCGGGTCGAAGTCCAGGCTGGCGAACAGCTCGCGGTAGTACGGCACGCGCGTCTGCGCGCGCAGCAGCAACCGGCGCAGGCGCGACAATTGCAGCGTGCGCAGCCGCGAGGCGCTCCAGAACTGGCTCTGCTCCATCTCGCGCCGCGCCGCCACGGTCGTGTGGTGCTTCAGGCGTTCCTGTAGCGGGAACAACAGTTCCGCCACCAGCGTAGTGTAAAGGCCGCGCCGGGGCGGCGTCGGCGCGGCGTCGGGCGGCAGCGGCAAGGCGCCGGAAGTCACGCGATCGCTCATGCCTTGCTCCTGTGCATGCCGGGCTGGCCGGCGTGGTTGGCTAGCGCCTGCTGATAGGCTGCAAGCAGGCGCGGACGCACCTGCTGCCAGGTAAACTGGCGCACCATCTGCAAGCCGGCGGCGCGCAAGCGCCCTGCCAGCGCTGGTTCTTCCAGCAGGCGCAGCATAGCGGCGGCCATCGCCGGCGGATCGGCCGGCGGCACCAGCAAGGCGGTTTCGCCATGCTGCACGAGATACGGCACGCCGCCGACATTGGTGCTGACCACCGCCACGCCGCTGGCCAGCGCTTCCAGCACCGAATTCGGCATGTTGTCGACCAGGCTGGGATTGAGCATGATGTCCGCCGCGCGGTACAGGCCGGCCATCTCGGCGTTGCTGACGCGGCCGGTGAAGTGCACGGCCGCCGCGATGCCCAGTTGCGCCGCCAGCGCCTGCAGCGCCTCATGTTCCGGGCCGCTGCCCGCCACCACCAAGCTGGCGCCGGGATGGCGGGCCAGCACCAGCGCGAAGGCGCGCAGCGCGCTCTGGTTGTCGTAGATCGGCTCAAGGTGGCGCGCCACCAGTATCGATGGCGCGGCCTTGGCGCCCGGCTGGCGCTCGGCGGCGCTGAAGCGTTCCAGGTTGATCACATTGGGGATCACCGTGTTGTTGAAGCCATGGCGGTCGAACACCGCCGCCAGATAGCCCGACGGCACCAGCAGCGCGGCGCTGCGCGTCAGGCTGGGTGCAATCCATGCGCGGGCGCGCTGCAGGAAGGCGTCTGCCTCGCCGCCGCGGTAGTTGATCAGCACCGGGCAGCCGCGCAGGCGCGCCACCCAGATCACCGGCGCAGAAAACAAATGCCACGACCAGCCGGAATTGGCCATCACATGCAGCAGCTGCACGCGGCCGGCGGTTTGCCACACGCGCCACAGGTAAGGCAACAGGCGGACGCCGGCCCGCAGCAGCGGAATGCGGCCGGCCCAGGCCGGGCGATACGGCGCGTTCATCTGCACCAGTTCGACTTGATGGCCATCCTGTTCCAGCAGCCCGTGCAGCTGTACAGTCTGGTTGGCCATGCCGCCTGGCGGCGGCGGCAGCGGCCCGACCAGGCCGATATGCAGCGGCCCGGCCGGCACGTCCGCAGGCTCGGCGCGCGGCGGCCGCTGCGGCGCGCCAGCGGCTGTGCCGCCTGGCGGTGCGGGCTGCGCCGGGATCTGGCCGGCGGCGGAGGCTGCGTTCATTGCGCGCCGCCTTTGCGGGCGTTGCCGTAGACGGCGCGGTAGCGCGCCACGCTGGCGCCCCAGTTGCGCTCGTCCTCGACGAAGCGGCGGCCGGCGGCGCGCAGCGCCGGCCAGCGTTCCGGCGTCGCCAGCAGCGCCAACACCTGCGCCGCCAGCGCGCCGGCATCGCCGGCGGTGAACAGGATGCCGGTGCGGCCATCTTCGATCAGCTCGCGGTGGCCGCCGACGTCGGACGCCACCAGCAGGCGTCCTTGCGCCATCGCTTCCAGCGGCTTGAGCGGCGTGACCAGGTCGGTCAGGCGCATTTTTATGCGCGGATAGACCAGAATATCGACCAGATCGTAATAGCGCTGTACTTCGCTGTGCGGCACGCGGCCGGTGAAAATCACCTGCTCGGCAATGCCCAGCGCGGCTGCCTGCGCGCGCAGCGCCTGCTCCTGGGCGCCGCCGCCGACCAGCAACAAGCGCAAGTCCGGCGCCAGCCGCAACATGGCCGGCATCGCCTCCAGCAGCACGTGCAAGCCTTCGTAGCCATAGAACGAGCCGATAAAGCCCAGCACGCGCTTGCCGCACAGGCCCAGTTGCGCCGCCAGCGCCTCGTCCCGCGCACAGCCGACCGTGAAATCCTCGATGTCGACCGCGTTCGGGATCACCGTCACCTTGTTGGCGGCGATGCCGCGCGCGGCGATATCGTCGCGCAGGCCTTCGCAGATGGTGGTGGCGGCGTCCACCTGGCGCAGCGCGTAGGTTTCCAGCGCGCGCGTGGCGCGGTAGCGCAGGCCGCCGGCGCTGCTGGTGCCGTGGTCGACGGCGGCGTCCTCCCAGAACGCGCGGATTTCATACACCACCGGTATCCCCAGCCGCTTGCCGACGCGCAGCGCCGCCAGCGCGTTCAGCGCCGGCGAATGGGCGTGCAATATATCCGGCTGCAACTCGCGCGCCAGCCGTAGCAGGCGTTCCTCGAGCGCGTCGATGATGGCCACCTGGCGCAGCACCGGCAGCCGCGCTTTCAGCCCGCGCGCGGGGCCAGAGCGGTAAAACGCCAGCCCGTCGACCTGCTCGCAATCGCCGCTGCTGGGGCCTTGCTTGGGCCCGGTCAGCTGAAAGGTTTCCCAGCCGAGCAGCTGCTGCTGGCGCAGGATGGCGCGGGTGCGGAAGGTATAGCCGCTGTGCAGCGGAATCGAGTGGTCGAGCACATGCAGGATGCGCAGCGGTTGCTGCGCCAGGCCGGATGCGGCAGCGGGACGGGCGTTCATGCGTGGGCCTCCTTGCGCAGGAATGCTTCAAACATCAGCAGCGACCAGATCGGCGCGCTGTAGTCGCGCATGCCGGATTGATGCTGTTCGACCAGTTCGCGCAGATAGTGTTGGTTGAACATGCCGCTGTCGGCCAGCAGCGGACCGAGCAGCGAATCGCGCACGCGCTGGCGCAGCGGGCCGCGGAACCACGACGCCAGCGGCACCGAAAAGCCCATCTTGCGCCGGTACAGGATGTCGTGCGGCAGGTGCGGTTCCAGGCTTTTCTTGAAAATATACTTGCCCTCGCTGCCTTGCAGCTTCAGCGACGGCGGCAGGCCGGAAATCCATTCCACCAGCTGATGGTCCAGCAGCGGCACGCGCACTTCCAGCGCGTGCGCCATGCTGGCGCGGTCGACCTTGGTGAGGATGTCGCCCGGCAGATACGTCTTCAGGTCCAGGTATTGCAAGGTTGACAGCGGATCGCTGGCCGGCGCGTTGGCGGCGTGGCCGCGCATCACCTCGATGGCGCGGTAGCCTTGCAGGCCGCTGCGGAAACGGTCCGAGAACAGCTGGCCGCGCATGGCGTCGCTCATCAGCGACACGCCATGGAAATAGCCTTCGACCAGATCGCGCGACAGCGCCTCGAAGGTGGTCTTGGCGCGAAATACGCGTGGCGCCCAGTCGGCTTTCGGATACCAGCGGCCGAGCGTGCCGAACAACGGCCGGCGCAGGCCTTCCGGGATGCGGCCGCGCACCCGCTGCTCGGCCATGGCGTAGCGGTAGCGGCGGTAGCCGGCCAGGTTTTCATCGCCGCCGTCGCCGGACAGCGCCACCGTCACGCGCTGGCGCGCCAGCTGGCAGACGCGGTAGGTCGGAATGGCCGAGCTGTCGGCGAACGGCTCGTCATACAGGCCGGCCAGCGTATCGAGCAGGCCGTAGTCGTCCGGATCGACCTGTTCCATATGATGCGCGGTGCGGTGCTGCTGCGCCACCTGGGCGGCGTAGTCGGATTCGTCGAAATTCGGGTCCTTGAAGCCGATCGAGCAGGTATTCACCGGGCTATCGCTGAGGCCGGCCATCATGGCCACCACGGCGCTCGAATCGACGCCGCCGGACAGGAAGGCGCCCAGCGGCACGTCGGCCACCAGGCGGATGCGCACCGCCTCGCGCAGGCGCTCGATCAGCTCGTGCTGGACCTCGCCCTGGCTCATGCTGGCATGCGGCTGGAACGGCACGTCCCAGTAGCGCACCGGCTGCGCCGGCGGCGCGCCGACGCGCTGGGTCAGGATGTGGCCGGGCGACAGCTTCAACGCGCCGTCGTAGATGGTGCGCGGCTCCGGAATGTAGCCGTAGGCGAAGTAATCCTCGACCGCGCGCGGGTCGAGCTGGCGCGAAATGCCGGGCAACTGGCGCAACGCCTTCAGTTCGGAGCTGAAGGCGAGGAAGCCGTCGGTGGTGTGCGCGTAGTACAGCGGCTTGACGCCGAGCCGGTCGCGGCCGAGGAACATCAGTTGCTGGCGGCGGTCCCACAGGCCGAAGGCGAACATGCCGCGGAAGCGGTGCACGCACTGTTCGCCCCATTCTTCCCACGCGTGGACGATGACTTCAGTGTCGCAGCGGGTGCGGAACACATGGCCGGCCGCTTGCAGCTCGGTGCGCAGCTCGCGGAAATTGTAGATTTCGCCGTTGTAGCAGACCATGACGCTGCCGTCTTCATTGCCCAGCGGTTGCAGGCCGGAGGCGATGTCGATGACCGACAGGCGGCGGTGGCCGAAGCCGACGCCAGGTTCCAGGTACAGGTCGGCCTCGTCCGGACCGCGATGGTGCTGGGTCTCGTTCATACGCGACAACAGCTCGCGGTCGATGTCGCGCTTGCCGCGCACATCCAGCATGCCCACTATTCCGCACATGATTCGACCTGCCCTTTCAGTTTGAGTTTGCGTTTGCACAGTTCGTCGTACAGGCCTTGGTAGGCGGCCACCATGGCAGTCATCGCGTAGCGTTGCTGCACGCGGGCCCGTCCGGCGGCGCCGTGGGCGGCGGCCAGTTGCGGCTCGGCGGCGTAGCGTTCCAGTGCCGCCGACAGCGCCGCCGGGTCGTTCGGCGGCACCAGCGCGCCGCAGATGCCGTCGGCCACCACTTCCGGCACGCCGCCGACGTCGCTGCCGACCACCGGCACGGCGCTGGCCATGGCTTCCAACGCCGCTCCGGGCGTGCCTTCGGCTACCGATGGCAAGGCGAAGATGGCCAGGCCGCGCAGGATGTCGGCGACGTCGCTGCGGGCGCCGGGCAGCCAGGCGGCCGCGTCCAGGCCGGCTGCCTGCACGCGCGCGCGCAGTTGCGGCAGTTGCGGGCCGTCGCCGATGATGGCCAGGCGCAGCTTCGGCGCCAGGTCGGGCCGGCGCGCCGTCAAGGCGGCGAAAGCGTCCACCAGGCAGCCATGGTTCTTGACCGGCTCGACCCGGCCGACGCTGCCGATGACGATATGGCCGGGCCCGAAAATCTGTTCCAGCGGGCGGTTGCCGTCGTCGTGCGAGGCTGGGCGGTAACGTTCGGTGTCGATGCCATTGGGCAGCAGCGCGCTTTTATGCTGCGGTACGCCGATGACGTTGCGGTTCCACTGCTGCATTTCGGCGGAATTGGCGTAGCAGGTGTCGTAGAACGGCAGCATCAGGCGGCGCAGCAGGTTGTGCTTGCGGTTGCTGCCGGTCGGGTCGCCTGCGCTGCGGCCGTGGGCGCCGTTGATGCGCACCGGCACGCCGGCCAGCCAGGCCGCCGGGCCATATTCGATGGCCGACAGGTTGTAGCTGTGCAGAATGGTCGGGCGCAGCCGGCGCAGCAGGCGGTACAGCGCGGCGTGGGTGGCCAGCGCCAGGCCGGGCGGCTTGTGCAGCGCGTGCAGTTCGACGCCGGGGCGGCGGATGCGCTGGGCGAAGTCGGTGTGATCGGTCAGGCAGATGACGGCGTGGCGGTAGCTGGCGGGCGGCATGCGGTTGATGCGCTCGATCAGCAGGTTTTCCATGCCGCCGCAATCGAGCTTGTAAATCAGGTGAACCACCAGTGGCGCAGTCATGGCGTCGCTCCCGTTGCGCCGGCGCGACCGGCTGCGGGAGCCATCACGCCGCCGCCCGTCGTCTGGCCGGCGGCCGAGAGGGCCGCGTCTAGTGCAGCGGCGTTGGCGGCCAGGAAGTGGCGCAGTCCCGTGCGGGCGTCGTCCGGCTGGTCGTCGTAAGGCGCGTAGAGCATGACGGCGGCACCGTCGTCGTTGCCGGTGCGCAGCGTCTGCCAGACCTGCCGCAGTTTGCCGCGCGTGTCGCTGGTTTCGGTGTGGCCGTCAATCCAGTACCAGCTCCATACCAGCAGCTTGCCGCCGGGGCCAGTCAACACGGATTCACGCACATTCCGCTGGCCTGCGCCAACGCTGACACTGCGTACATCGCCCCCGGTCAGGTGCCAGGCGGACTGCACCATCGGTGTCAGCCGGTTGGTGGAGGAAATCAATTTGGCATGTTCGTCCTGATTGCGGTAATACAACACGGTCAGGCCGATGTTCTGGCCGTCTTGCAGATAGGCCTGGCGCAGGCTGGCCGCCGGCGTGGCCCACGCCGGTTGCCAGTCGGTAAACAGCGCCGCGCCCGGCGTAGCGGTAGACAGCGCCAGCGCCGCAGGCGCGGGACCATGCTGGCGCTGAAGTTGCCACGCATACGCCGGCCAGATGCCGATCGCCAGCAGCACACCGATGGCGATGGGCGCCAGCCGCGCGGGCGTGGGCCAAGCGGCCACATGCCCATCTCCAGGCTCGGCCGGGCTTGCCGGCGGCTGGCGCCAGCGGTTGCCGAGCCAGAACAACATCAGCATGACAAGACCAAAGAATACCCAGCCATATAACAGATGGTCGGCGCCGGTGGCGACAGTCATGTCGCTCATATGGCCGAGCATGACGATCATATAAGCGCGCAAGCCGTTGGCCAGCACCGGCACCAGCGCGGCGGCCAGCACGAACAGCGCGCGGCGGCGCCAGCTGGTATAGCTCAGGTAGGCGAACAGGCAGCCCAGCGTCAGCGAAGCGACCAGATAGCGCAGGCCGCTACAGGCTTCGACCACCGACCAGTCGCCGGTGGGCAGCGTGAAGTTGTTGCCCTCGTGGAGGACCGGCACGCCGCTCAGGCGCAGCGCGGCCACGGTGAATTCGGCAGTAAGGTGCATCAACGGTTCGATCAGGCTGTCGCCGACCGGGACGGCGAACAGCAGGAAGCACAGCGGGAAAGCCCATTGAGCGGCCATGCGGAGGCCGAGCACGGCAGCGGCGGTCAGCGGGATCATGGCGACGATCGCGTATTGCGCGGCAACCTGCACGCCAGCCAGGCGGGCCAGCAGCCACACCGCGCCACAGCCGGCCAGTGCCAGCAACGGCGGCCACCACGGGCGCGGCGACATCGTGGCCAGCACGGCGCGTTGTTGCCAGGCCAGCCACAGGCTGATCGGAACGATCAGGTAGCCGTGGGCGTAGGTGTCCGAACGCGCCCAGATGGCGACGATGGAGGCTGCGGTCGGCCAGTAGGCCAGCAACGGTGACAGCAGCAGCGCGGCCACCAGCAGCAGCGTAGCCGGGCGCGGCCCTGGACGGGCATCCGCCCCGCTGGCGTGCGGCGGATAAGCCAGGGCGGCGCGATTGACCATCATGCGCTCCTCGCCAGCGCATCGGGCTGTGCGGCGGCGGCCTGCTCTGCGCCGATGATACGCAGCGTCGCCTCGGCCGGCTCGGCGGTTAAGGTCTGCGGCGCGGTGGCGCTTCGGCCCTCCAGCAGTGCGGGAACGGCCTGCAGGTGCTGGTCCCAGCCGTAGCGGCGCAGCACCAGGTCACGGGCGGCGGCGCCGATGGCCGGATCGGGGCGCGCAGCGCGTCGAGGATGGCGGAAATGGTGGTGACGGCGTCCCCGGCCAGCAGCAGCTCGCGGCCGGGCACGGCGTCGATGCCCTCCAGCGCTTGCGGCGACACCAGCACCGGCCGCGCCATCGCCATCGCCTCCAGCACCTTGTTCTGGATGCCGCGCGCGATGCGCATCGGGGCGACGCACAGGGTTGCGTGCGCCACATACGGCCGCACATCAGGCACCGTGCCGGTCACGTGCACGCCCGGCAGTTCGGCCAGCTTTTGCACCGCCGCCGACGGCCGCGCGCCAACGATATAGAACAGCACGTCGCCGGCCGCCTGACGCACGGCCGGCAACACCTCCTGCGCGAACCAGGTGACGGCGTCCACATTCGGCCAGTAATCCATCGCTCCGGTAAAGACCAGCGCGCGCGCATCCGCCGCAAACGGCGACGGATAGCGGTGCGACGGCGAGAATTTGGCGGTATCCACGCCGTTGCTGTAGTGGCCGATGCGCGCCGCGCTCTCCGGCGCCAAGTCGCGGAACAACTGCGCCTCGGGCGAGGAAACGAACAGCGATGCATCGAAATCGCGCGCCACATCGCGTTCATACGCCAGCAGCAGGCGCGCCTCGCGCGCATACAGCCAGCGCGCGGCGCCGCGCCGGCCGGCCGCATATTGCCGCCACTTGTCCGAATCGACGTCAACGAAATCCATCACCCGCCGCGCCTGCGCGTAGCCGCTGACATACTGCGCCATGGGCGACGAATAGCACACCATCAGCCCGATCTGCTGCGCATCCACCGTGCGCGCTACCCACCCGGCCAGCGCCCGGTCGCTGTAATAGTCGACCGACAAGGCCCGGCCAGCCGCCAGCGCCCGCAGGCTGCGCACGCGCGCCTTCAGCGGCGACAGCGGCAAAGCCTTGACCTCGGCGCACAGGCCGCGCAACAGCGTCAGATGCTGCCAGTCGCGCTCATCGTCGACAAACGTGCCGAGATACACCTCGTAGCGTGTGCTAAGGTAGCGCAGCAGGTGGTAGGAACGGATTTTGTCACCCTTGTCCGGTGGATAAGGGATGCGATGCGTTAGCAGCAGCAACTTGTCCACGATATCAGCCCAGGTTCTTGACGATCAAAGGGCCGACCAGATTCGCCACCGGCAACGGCAAGCGCTGCCACAGGCGGATGAACAGCCGGTACTTGGGATTAAGCGGATTATTCTCCGGCACCGCCGGCGCCGCGTGCAATTGGTATTCATAGCCCAGCAGTTCCGGCTCGAAGCCCCAGTTCTTCTTGAAATCGAAGGCGCCGGTGCCCAGCTTGCTGCGGCCGAAGTCGAACAGGCGGCATCCGCGCGTGGCGCAATCCTGCATCAAGTCCCAGTACATGAAATCGTTGGCGGCCAGCGCGCGGGCGTCGTCGGTGCCGCCGCCGTAGTACGGCAACACCTGGTCGCGGAAGAAAAAGCTCATGACGGCGGCCACGGTTTTGCCCTCGTGGGTAATGACGCGCAGCTCGCAGTCGTCGCCGAACTCCTGCTTGAGCAAGGCGAAATAGCGGCGCGAAAACACCGGCGTCCCCAGGCGATGCACGCTGCTGGCGTAGGCATGATAGAAACGGCCGATGTCCTGGTCGATCTCGCCTTTCAGCCCGAACTTGATGCCTTTGCGGACCATGGCGCGCTGCTTGCGCGGAATGGCGTTCATATTCGCCTCGTTGTCGGCGACGATGGCCTTGCGGAAGGTCGCATACAGCGGCTTTACGTGCCAGGACGGATCGCCTGGATGGCTGGCCTGCACGCTGCGGTATTCCAGGTGCCCGACGCCCAGCTCGGCAGCCAGCGCCTGCGCGGCCTGGTCGAGCAGCGCGCGCGCGGCCGGCGTGGCAGCCGCTACGCCGCCATACACGCAGAATGGCAGCGCGCCCAGCCAGTCACCGAACAGCCGGCTCCTGACCCGGCACAGCGGCAACACGCCGACGATCGCGCCATCCTGCTCGACGTAGTAGAACCAGGTGCGGTGGCCCATGCCCTGCTCCAGCACGCGCTGCCAGCCGGCGCGGTGGAAAAAGGTCGCCTCCGGGCATTGCGCGACGAAGGCGTCCCAGCGCCGCTGGTCCTGCGCGTCCAGCAGCCGCAGCCGCAGCGCGGCCGTCGTGGCGGCGCGCGCGGTTTCCGGCGCCAGCGCCGTGCTCATGCGGCCTCCAGGAACAGGCGGTCCATGCGGTCCCAGGCGAAATCGCGCGTCAGCGCGCGAATCCGGTCTTCCATGCGACCCAGGTTGACGTAGTGGCGGAAGCGGGCTTTCCAGTGCAAGCCGCCGGGACGCGGCTGGTCCGGATCGATTTCCCACGGATGGAAATAGAAGATCGCCGGGCGCTGGTCCTGCCGGTTCACCTGGCGCATCATCCAGCGCGACATGGCGTACGGCATCAGGCGGAAATAGCCGCCGCCGCCGGCCGGCAGGTTGCGCCGCATCAGCCGCACGGTGGTGATCGGCACTTCCAGCAGCCCATCGGCGCCGTTCGGGTGGAAGGCGAAGCGCGGCGCATCGGGCATGCCGTAGTGGTCGTGGCGGATCGGATAGATGCTGGAGCTGTAGCGGTAGCCGGCCTCCTGCAGCGCGTCCAGCGCCCACAGGTTGGCCGGGCCGATGGAAAAGCTCGGCGCGCGGTAGCCCAGCACGCGGGTGCCGCTGATGTCTTCCAGTATCGCCTTGCTGGAAACTATGTCGTTGCTGAACTCGGCGCGGTCCTGGTCGGAGGCGCGCAGGTGGCTGTAGCCGTGGCTGGCCAGCTCGTGGCCGCCGGCGACGATGCGCCGCACCAGTTGCGGATAGCGCTCGGCGATCCAGCCCAGCGTGAAGAAGGTGCCGCGCGCCCCGCCCTGCTCCAGGATGGCCAGGATGCGCTCGACATTGGCCTCGACCCGGCATTCGCGCTCGGCCCAGCTGTCGCGCCCGATGTACGGCGCGAAGGCCGACACCTGGAAATAATCCTCGACGTCGATCGTCATGGCGTTGCGCAGCGCGTTCATGGCTGGTCCCCGGCGCGTTCCTGCAGCCAGCGCAGCAGGATGTGGGCGATGCGGCCGGCCGCCTGGCCATCCCAGAACAGCGGCACGCGGCCGGTCTTGCCGCCGCCGGCCAGCACCTTGTTGTAGGCCGCCATGATGGCCGACGGCTCGACGCCGGCGATGGTGTTGCTGCCCTGCTCCACCGTGATCGGCCGTTCGGTGTTCTCGCGCAGCGTAATGCACGGCACGCTCAGGGCCGTGGTTTCCTCCTGCACGCCGCCGGAGTCGGTCAGCACCACGCGCGCGCCGCGCATCAGGCCCAGCATTTCCAGGTAGCCCATCGGCGGCAGCGCCAGGATGCCCGGATGGTCGATCAGCGACTGCAGGCCGGCGCGCTCGATCATGGCGCGGGTGCGCGGATGCAGCGGGAACAGCAGCGGCGTGCGGTTGCCGATCAGGCGCGCCGTCTCCAGCAGGCTGCGCAGGATGGCCGGGTCGTCCACGTTGGCCGGGCGGTGCAGCGTCAGCAGCGCGTAGCCTTGTTCGTTGTCGGTGAAATGCGGGCGCCCGGCCAGCGCCGCCACCGTCGATGCCGGCACCGCGCGGTCCAGATTGGACAGCAGCGTGTCGATCATCACATTGCCGACGAAATGGATGCGGTCGCCCTCTATGCCTTCACGCAGCAACTGCTCGCGCGCCGAGCTTTCTGTGGTGAACAGCAGGTCCGACAGCTGATCGGTCAGCACCCGGTTGATTTCCTCGGGCATGGTGCGGTCATAGCTGCGCAGCCCGGCCTCGACGTGCACCACCGGGATGCCGCGCTTGCAGGCCACCAGCGCGCAGGCCAGCGTCGAATTGACGTCGCCGACCACCAGCACCGCGCTCGGTTTGACCTCGTCCATGGCCGGCTCGAAGCGGCGCATCACCTCGGCCGTCTGCTGGGCGTGGCTGCCGGAGCCGACTTCGAGGTTGATGTCCGGCGCGCGCATGCCCAGCGCCGAGAAATACTGGTGGTTCATCGCCACGTCGTAATGCTGGCCGGTGTGCAGCAGCACCGCCGACAGTTGCGGCGCCAGCGCATCGAAGGCGGCGATGATGGGCGCCATCTTCATGAAGTTCGGGCGCGCGCCCACCACGCACAGGATGCGGTGCGCCGCCGGGGAGGATGGATGGCTCATTCGATGTGGTCCAGATTGTTCAGGGTGGAGGGAGCGGCAACGATTTTCTTCAACACCTGCAACACCGACAGCACCGAGCGCTCGACCCGCAGCAGGCGCTCGTCGACGCTGGCAAAGGCATCGCCGCCGGCCTGGCTAGCGGAAGGCACGCCTTCGGCCGGGGCCTGGATGCCCTCGTCGGACGGCGCCAGCGCGCCTTCGGCGCGGATGTCGCGGATGGTGGCCTCGACGTCGGAGCCGTGAAAGGTGGTCAGCTGTTCCAGATAGCCCATCAGCATCAGCCGGTCGCACAGGTGATTGGTGGTGCGCGGGATGCCGCCGGCGTAGTCATAAATGGCGGCGTGGGCGGCGTCGGTGAAGCGCGGCGCGCCGCGCCAGTTGACGGTGCGCAGCCGGTGCTCGATGTAGGCGCGCGACTCCGGCGCCGTCAGCGGCCCCAGGTGGTAGGTGGCGATGACGCGCTGGCGCAACTGGCGCAGCTCCGGGCTGTGCAGCACATTGCGGAACTCCGGCTGGCCCAGCAAAAAGGTTTGCAGCAGGCACTGGTCGCGGCTGTGGAAGTTCGACAGCATGCGCAATTCCTCGACCGTGTGCGGGGTCAGGTTTTGCGCCTCGTCGACCACCAGCAGCGCCCGCTTGCCCTCGCGTTCGCACTGGTGCAGAAATTGTTCCAGGCGCAGCAGCAGCGCGCTCTTGTTGCCCTGCTCGGCCGGCTGGCCGAACGAGGCCAGCACCATGCGCAGCGTGTCCTCGGTGTTCAGGTAGGTATTGGTCAGCTGTGCCACCACGATCTTGTCGGCCGGCAGCCGCTCCAGCATGCTGCGCACCAGCGTGGTCTTGCCGGCGCCGATTTCCCCGGTGATGACGATGAAGCCCTCGCCCTGCGCCAGGCCGTAGTCGAGATACGACATGGCGCGCTTGTGGCCCTGGCTGCCGTAGAAGAAATGCGGGTCCGGCCGCAACTGGAAGGGCTTGGCGCTGAGGCCGTAATAATTCTCGTACATCGCCTCAGCTCCTCAAAAGCGTTGATTCAGATGAAATACAACAGCGTTTTCGCGGTAGCCGCCGACGCTGGCGCCGACTTGGCCGCGCTGGTGGCGCAGCTCGATATCGCCGCTGAGGCGGCGCCCCAACTGGTGCGTCAGGCCGATGCGGAACAGCCGGTTGGCGCTGGCCACGTCGTCGCTCAGCGAGCGGGCGCGCAGGTACGAGGCCGACAGGTTGAGCGCGCTGCGCGGCGTCAGGCGCAGATTCAGCGTGGCGGCGCCGCCCTGCTGGCGCGTGTTGTCATTGATGGTGCCGCCGAAGCCGCCCTGTAGCGCGCTGTCGGCCTGCACCTCGGACAAGGCGGTGCGGCGCGTGTCGTAAATGCTCAGAATGATCGCGCTGCGCGGCAGGTTCCAGGCGGTCGACAGCTGGAATTGCTTTTGCAGCACGTAGCGGTTGCTCATGTAGTTGATGCTGTCGGCCAGCGTCGGCGGCAAGCCGTTGGCGGCGATGAAGGCCTGCACCACCTGGCGCCGGGCCGCCTGGTCCGGCACGCTGGCGGCGAACATGCGGTCCAGCAAATCGGCGGTGGAGACGGCGGCCGGCAGCAGGAACTGGTCGCGCGTGGTGGTGATGTCGGTGGTGTAGCTGAGCTGTCCAGACCGTGCGCAGGCTGCGGTGGGCGGCGTTCAGGCTGTGGCTGTTGCCGAAATAGCGCTTGCCGAAGCTGGCCGCCAGGCTGGTGCGGCTGGTGGGTGTCCAGTTGAAGCCGAGCGACCACGATTTGCCGCCCGGCAGCTCGTTGAGCTGGGCTTCGTACTCATAGCGGTCATGGCCGGCGCTGGCCGTCAGCGCCAGCGCCGGCGACAGCCGCCAGCTGGTGCCGAGGTTGTACGTGGTGTTGGTGTAGCTGGGGCCGACGCCGGTGTCCAGTTCCTGGCGCGCGCCCTGCAAGCTCCAGGTCAGGCGGCCGCCGGCGGCACCGCCGGCAATGCTGGCCTGCAGCCGGTTGCTGTCGCTGTGGCCGAAGCCCTGCTGATCGGAGCTGACCGCGTCGTGGACATAATGCACTTCGGTCACCAGCGAGCCGCCCCAGCGGTGCACCGTAGGGACTGATGCGGTAGCTTTTCACGTGGGCGCGGTTGGTGGTGCTGTAGCCGCTGTCCGTGACCGGCTGGCCGAAGGCCGACACCGCCTGCTGGCTGTAGGCGCCGGCGGCGTCCAGATACAGCCAGTCGTTGATGGCCTCGGCGTGCAGGCTGCCCTGGAATTCCGAGTTGGCGCTTTGCGTGGCGCTCGGATCATCCTTCGAATAGCCGTACAGGTGACCCTGATAGCTAGCGTCGAAGCGCAGCCGTGGCGTCTGGTCGCTGACGCTGACGCGCGGCGCCAGCTCGGCGATCCACAGCGAGCGCTGCTCTCCTTCCGGCGCCAGGTTGACGTTGTCGGTATAGGTGGCGCGCGTTTCCACGGCGGTTTCGACCTTGACTGCGGCGTGCGCCCACGGCGCCGCCAGCGCCAGCAGCATGGCCGCAGGCAGCGGCCGCAGGACTGGACGCCAGGCTGGCCCGCGCGCGCCGCGCTCAGGCCTGGCCATTGTGGTAGTTGTATTTATATTGGTAGTCATAGGCGGCCGTGCCGGGGAACTCGCGGGTCTTGTTGTACACCAGGTTGACGTTGTGCAAGCCTTCCAGCTGGCGCAGCGATTCGCGCACGGCGTGCTGACTGGTCACCTCGGCCTCCACCACCACCACGATCTGGCCCATGTGGGCGGCCAGCACGTGGGCTTCGGTGGTGATCAGCAGCGGCGGCGAGTCGAAAATGATGATGCGGTCCGAATAGCGGTGCGCCATTTCATGCAGCAGATTGGCCATCGCGTGGCTGGCCAGCAGTTCGGTGGCGCGGGCGTTGCCGGTGCCGGCCGGCAGTACCGTCAGGCCGTCGATATTGGTGTGCAGCATGACGTCCGCCATGTCGACCTGGTCGTCCAGCAGCAGGTCCATCAGGCCGCGCTGGGACGGCAGGCCCAGGGTGCGCAGCACCGACGGGCGCGCGACGTCGGCGTCGACCAGCAGCACGGTGTGGTCCAGTTCCATGGCGATGCTCATCGCCAGGTTGATCGAGCAAAAGGTCTTGCCTTCGCCCGGCAGCGAACTGGTCAGCATGATCAGGTTGCCCGGCTGGACGCCCTTGGTGTTGGCGCCGAAGGCGCGCTTGATCAGCGGGCGCTTGATGGTGCGCACCTCTTCCATCAGTGGCGTGCGGTTGCCGGGCGTGATGAAGCCCATCGCGTGCATGCGCTCCTCGTCCAGCTCGACGCGGCGGCCGTTGCGCAGCGTGGCGGGCGCTGTCGAGGCGCGCGCCGGCTCGGCCGCGTGGCGCGCTGCGCGCTCGCCGTTGTTGCCGTGCTCGTTGCCGCGATGGCGTTCGGCCGGCGCTGCGGCGCGGGGGCGTCGGGCCTGTCGACGCTGGCGTGGGCCAGGCGCTCCTCGCCGTGCGCGTTGAGGTGCGTATCGGCATGGGGGCGGCGCGGCCGGGGGCTTGCGCGTCGGCTGGCGCCACGGCCGTTTCGACCCGCTGCTGGCGCTCCTCTTCCAGTTCCTGCAACATGCGGCTGGTGGCCCGTTCGATTATGCTCACGATGAGACTCCTGATTCAGATTCAGTGGCCGCCGGCCCACAGGGCCGAGGCCATCACCAAGCCATAGCTGCCGAAGAACAAGGACAGCGCCACGCTGAAGGCATACAGCCGGCGGCGCCGCTTGATGCGCTGCGGCTCGGTCCAGTTCATCGAGATGCCGCCCAGCACCGGAATGCCGGTCGCTTCACGCAGCGCGCGCTGGCTGACGAAGGTCGGACGGATCTGGCTCAACAACAACGCCACGCCAAGGCCGGCGGCCAGCGCGCCAACAAACACCAGGCTGGCCAGGCGCGGCCGGTTCGGGCCGGCCGGCGTCGACGGCACGCTTGGCGGATCGATCACGCGGATGGTCATGATGTCGCTCGCCGAGCTGAGGTCGCCGGACAGCCGCGCCGCCTCGCGCCGTTCCACCAGCTTGGTGTAATTCTCCTTGTTGATCTGGTAGTCGCGATTGAGCTGCGCCAATTCCGCCTCGACTTCCGGCGCCGCGTTGCTCAGGCTGCGCAGCGTCGCCAGCCGGTTGCTGTATTCGCGCACCCGCGCCTGCAATGCCGCCAGCCGCGCCTCCTCGACCGACAGCGCCACCGTCATCTGCTGCATCATCGGGCTGAAACTGGCGGTGCGGACTTTTTCTTTGCTTCTTCGCGCTTGCGCGCCTGTAACTGTTCGATCAGGCGCTTGGCCGACAGGATGTCCGGATGTTCCTCGGTGTACTGCATGCGCAGCTGGTCGAGATTTTTTTCCAGCGACTGGATGCGGGCGTCCAGCTCGGGATTGCCTTCGTCCTCGGCGGCGGCGCCCGCCACCGGCGCCAGTTCCTCGCCAGCGATCTGGCGCTTGATGGCGTTGCGCGACTGCTCGGCTTCCAGCGCGGCCAGGCGCGCCTGGTTGAGTTCCTCGGTCAGCTCGGCCAGCTTGCCGGCGTAATCGCCGCCCTGGCGCGGCATCAGGCCCATGTTGCGGATCTTGAAGTCTTTCAGCGCGCTTTCGCCGGCCGCCAGCTTGGCTTCATACGACTTGATCTGTTCCTCGATGAACTGCACCGCTTTTTCAGAATCGAGCTTTTTGCCGCCGACGCTGCCTTCGACAAAGATGGTCAGCAGCGACTGCACCACGTCCTTGCCCAGCTTGGGATTCGGATTACTGTAGGAAATCGTATAGATATCATCGCGGTCGGTGCCGCCGATGCGGATTTGCGAGCCGAGTTCGTCGATCAGCTGCTCGCGGTCCTGGTCGCCATGCGACTTGATGTCGAGGTCGACCATGCGGATCACTTTTTCCAGGTTCGGCCGGCTGATCAGCGTGCGCCGCATGAACGTCACCTGCTGCTCGACATTGGGCATGGTGGTCATGCCGGCCATCAGCGGCTTCAGGATGCCCTGGGTGTCGACGTACACCCGCGCCGAGGCCTGGTAATCGTCCGGCAGGCGGTACACGACGGCCCAACCCGTCAATGCCACGACCCAGCCCACAGCTACCGCATACCAGCGGTATTTGCCGATGGCCTTCAAAAAGGTCAGCAGCAATGCACTCAGTTCCGCCATCATCACCTCAGCTGAGACCGGCTCTGGAAGCTAGCCGACCAATTATCAAAACGGCATTTACCAAGGGCAATCATACAATAAAATTTTGCTATCTTCTTGCATATTTTTACATTATTTTTTAAGCTCGTTGCATTTAGTGAACACTGACTTTTATCGCTGAACTTTTCCATTCAAAAGGAGCGTGCCCGTCATGAATGCCCTGTTCTCCTGCCTGTTGCTGGGCGCCCTCCTGGGCCTGGCGCGGCCCGCCGCGGCCGGCCTGCCCGACACCGTGGCGATGGTCAAACCGGCGGTGGTGGCGATCGGCAGCCACCTGCCGACGCGCAGTCCCGCCATCGCCTACAGCGGCACCGGCTGGGTCACCGGCGACGGCCTCAGCGTCATCACCAGCGCCCATGTCTGGCCGCAGGCGCCGGATCTGGCGCGCCAGGAAAGCTGGGGCATCGTGGTCGAGGAGCGGGGCGTGGTGCGCTTCCGCCCGGCGACGCTGGCGGCGCGCGACAGCGAGCACGATCTCGTGCATCTGCGGCTCGACGGCGCCCCGCTGCCGGCGCTGACGCTGGGCGATTCCGGCGCGCTGCGCGAGGGCCAGGACCTGGCGTTCACCGGCTTCCCGCTCGGCATGGTGCTGGGACTGCGCCCGGCCACGCACCGGGCCACGCTGGCGGCCATCACGCCGCTGGTGGCGCCGGCCGTGTCGCCGCGCCAGCTTGACGCGCGCGCCGTGCAGCAGCTGCAAAAAGCGCCGGTCACCGTGTTGCAGCTGGACGGCACCGCCTATCCCGGTAACAGCGGCAGTCCGTTGTATGACCCCGACACCGGCGCCGTGCTCGGCGTCATCAGCATGGTGTACGTGCAAGGCCTGAAGGAAAACGCCATCAGCCATCCGAGCGGCATCAGCTACGCGATTCCTTCCAGCTATGTGCGGGCGTTGTTGCAACAACGAAGCCGTTGAGAAAAGCCATTTTCGGACTTGCCATGATTAAAAAGTCATGCAAAAATGAAAATAGAGTTGTTTTATTTTCGGCCAGCGCGCCGCCTGTTTAAGGACCTTCGAGATGCTTACTACCAGCCCCCGTTTTTCGTCCTCCTGGCGCGTTGGCGCCCTGCTGTCGCTGGCCGCCGCGCTGCTGCTGGGCGGCTGCGCCAGCACGCCGGCGTCGGCGCCGCCGTCGGCCAGCGTGGCGCAGCAGGATTACCTGATCGGGCCGGGCGACAACATCAGCATCAATGTCTGGCGCAACCCGGAGGTGTCGCAATCGGTGCCGGTGCGCCCGGACGGCAAGATCACCGCGCCGCTGGTCGAAGACCTGGAAGCCAGCGGCAAAACGCCGACCCAGCTGGCGCGCGATATCGAGCGCGCGCTGTCGAAATACATCCAGCAGCCGGTGGTGACGGTGATCGTGACCGGCTTCACCGGCACCTACGGCGAACAGATCCGCGTGATCGGCCAGGCCGCCAAGCCGCAGGCGCTGCCGTACCGGCGCGACATGTCGCTGATGGACGTGCTGATCGCCGTCGGCGGCGTCACCGAATTTGCCGCCGGCAACCGCGCAGCCATCGTCCGCACGGTCGATGGCAAGCAGCAAAAGTTCGTCGTCCGCCTGAACGACCTGATCAAGGAAGGCGATATCTCGGCCAACGTCCCGATGCGTCCGGGCGATGTGCTGATCATCCCGGAAAGTTTCTTTTAAACACGGCGTGAGTGTCGATTTTTTTACACTTTCATTTTGCGTGATCATAGGTTCTTCAGTAAGCCTTTGATTTAACGCAAACTAGTATCACGCTACAGCGACAGGCACGAGAATTGCTCACGACTAGGCAAGCGCAATAAACAACCATGAGGATGGGACGACGTGGCTAAGCAAACGCAAGACGAACAACGCGGTCAGCCGGCGCAGCCGAGCCGGCGGCGTTTCGGCCGCGCCAGCGTGGCCGGCGGCGTCATACTCACCCTCAAGAGCCAGTCCGGCATGGCCGGCGGGGTGTGCAAGTCGCCCTCGGCCGCGCTGTCGGGCGGCTTGAGCAGCCATCAGCCGGTGAAAGCGCCTGTGTGCCAGGGCCGCGGCCCCGAATACTGGCGCACCATCGGCGCCGCCGCCTGCGGCAACGGCACCACCTTTGGCATGGTGTTCCGCTGCAACGCGCGCTTGCAGATCTATGGCCGCAGCCTGCTGCTCACCATGCTCAGTCCGCAGAGATTCGATCCGGACCGGGTTGGCATGTACCTGGCGGCCGCCTACCTGAACGCCGTCAACAACCGCACCTCTTTTCTCAAGGTGCCGGCGGTGTACGCCATCTGGAACGAATGGCAGGCCACCGGCGGCAATGCCGGCGGCTATTACACGCCGATCGCCGGCAGCAAGCCGTGGAACTCGCGCCAGATTGTGTCCTACCTCGCCGGCACCATGACATGAGCATGGTGCGCCTGCTTTCCGTGGGCCTGCCATGTGGCGCGTGAGCGGCGGCCAGCAGTTGCGGCACCGCGTGTGGGCGCCCGAGTGCGTGCTGTATAACGACCTGTCGGGCGACACCCACGTGCTGGGCGCGGACGCGCTGGCCTTGCTGCTGCAACTGCGGGCCTGCCCGGCCAGCGAGGCCGACCTGGCGCGCCTGCTCGGCTATGGCGACGACGATGCGGCGCTGGCTGCGCTGCTGGCCCAGCTCGAAAACCTCAGCCTGGTCGAACGCGCATGTTGACGGTCGGCCAGCTGACCGCGCCGCAGCTGCGCCAGCGCATGGCCGGCGACGGCCTCTACCTGCGCACCGGCGCCTTCGTGACCTGCTTGCGCAGCAATATTCCGCAGGTGGTGCGCGCCATCGCCCTGATGTATCCCGATTACCCGCTGGCCAACGACGACGGCTACGCCGACTTCCATCTGCGCATGGTGCGGCCGTTCGGCTGGCGCCGCTGGTTCCGGCCCCAGGTGCAGTTGCTGTACGACGGCCAGCCGCCGTTCAAGCCGCTGCCGCTGGCGCAGGCCTACCCAATGTTCGAGTGGGGCTTGAACTGGTGCGTGGCCAGCCGCGCCCACAACTATTTGCTGCTGCACGCGGCGGTGGTCGAGCGCAACGGCCGCGCGGCCATCCTGCCGGCGCCGCCCGGCTCGGGCAAGAGCACGCTGTGCGCGGCGCTGGTCCACCGTGGCTGGCGGCTGCTGTCGGACGAGCTGACACTGCTGCGCCTTAGCGACGGCCTGATCATGCCGATGCCGCGGCCGATCAGCCTGAAAAACGGTTCGATCGAGCTGCTGCGCGCGATCCTGCCCTCCTCCACGTTCACGCCGGTGGTGCGCGACACCAGCAAGGGGGCGGTGGCGCACCTGCGCGCGCCGGCCGACAGCATCGCCCGCCACAACGAGCCGGCGCGGCCGGCATGGATCGTGTTCCCGCGCTACGAGGCCGGCCGGCCGGCGACGCTGGAGGCGCTGCCCAAGGCGCGCGCGCACCTCGAGGTGGCCGAGAATTCCTTCAACTACAGCCTGCTGGCGGCCGCCGGCTTCGAGGCGCTGGCGCAGCTGATCGCGCACAGCGACTGCTACCGCTTCACCTACAGCCGCACCGACGACGCGCTGGCCACCTTCAACGCGCTGGAGGCGCCGCCATGAGGCCGGCGCTGCTGGACGTGCTGCGCCAGCCGGCGGCGCTGGCCGCCTGCACGCTGGCCGAGGCCGACCTGGTGCTGCGCCAGGCCGAGAGCGCCGGGCTGCTGGCGACGCTGCACGCGCGCTGCGCCGCCGCCGGCCTGTTGCCGCGGCTGGCGGCGCCGGTGCACGCGCGGCTGGAATCGGCGTGGCGCCAGGCCGAGCGGCACAGCCAGGCGGTGCGCTGGGAAGTGCGGCAGATCCGCGCCGCGCTGGCCGGGCTGGAGGTGCCGCTGATCCTGCTCAAGGGCGCGGCGTATTCGATGGCGGGGCTGCAGGCGGCCGAGGGCCGGCTGTTTTCCGACATCGACATCCTGGTGCCGAAGGCGCGGCTGGCCGACGTCGAAGCGGCGCTGATGCTGCACGGCTGGGCCGACGTCGGCCATGACGAGTACGACCAGCAATACTACCGCCGCTGGATGCACGAGCTGCCGCCGCTGCGCCACATCTGGCGCGACACCGTGATCGACGTCCACCACGCCATCCTGCCGGAAACGGCGGCGGCGCGGCCCGACGCCGCCGCGCTGCGGCGCGAGGCCCGGGTGCTCCCCGGCTGGGAGGCGCAGGGGCCGCTGCCGGCGCTGCTGGTGCTGGCGCCGAACGACATGGTGCTGCACAGCGCCACGCACCTGCTGTACGAAAGCGAATTCGGCCACGGCCTGCGCGGCCTGGTCGACCTCGACCGGCTGCTGCACCAGCACGCCGCCGAACCGGGCTTCTGGCCGGCGCTGACGGCGCGCGCGCGCCAGCTGCAACTGGGGCGGCCGCTGTTCTACGCGCTGCGCCGGGCAGCGCGCCTGCTGGGCACGCCGGTGCCGGCGTCCGCGTTCGCCGAGCTGGAGCGGCCGGCCGCGCCGCTGCTGGCCGTCATGGATCAATTGCTGGGACGCGCCCTGCTGCCGCAGCACGCCAGCAGCGGCGGCGCGCTGCACGCGCTGTCGCGGCAGCTGCTTTACCTGCGCGGCAACTGGCTGCGCATGCCGCCGTGGCTGCTGGCGCGGCACCTGTGCCACAAGGCGGTGTTGACGCCGCTGCAGGCGGCACGCGCGCGCAGCCAGTGAGGCGGGCGCCTGCTACAATGGACGCACACAACGGAGGCCACCATGAGCGAGCGCGAGAACCTGTTGATGCGTCTGCAAGACCTGTCGCAATTTTTCAATGGCGACAGCCTCGATGACAACCTCAGCCGCCAGACCGAGCTGACCGCCCGCCTGGTCGGCGCGGAAACCTGCTCGGTGATGTTGCTCAACGGCGAGCCGGGCCAGGACCTGCGGCTGACCGTCTGCGCCCATTACGGCCCGCTGGCGGACGCCGCGCGCAGCGCCTCGGTGGGTCCAGGCGAAGGCATCGCCGGCCGCGTGCTCGACAGCGGCCGCTCGCTGCTGGTCGAAGACATCGCCCTATCGAGCTATGCGCCGCTGGCGCGCCGCGCCGGCAGCGCCGGCCGCAGCCTGATGATCGCGCCGATCAGCATCGACGGCCGCATCATCGGCATGCTGTGCGCCAGCGCGGCGATCGGCAAGCCGGCCTTCAGCGCCGCCGACCTGCACATGCTCGATGTCATCGCCCTGTTTGTCGGCAAGTCGATCCAGGTGGTGCAATTGCAGCGCATTATCGAATCGCGCTTCCTGCAACTGGCGCTATTGCAGGACGCCAAGGCGCACAGCGACAACCTGGCCAGCGCCTACCGCCAGCCCGACCAGATGGCGCGCCTGCTGGCCAAATCGCTGTACCGCGAAATGGCCAAGGCCGGGTTCGACTCGGCGCAGATCATCGGCGCCGCCACCGAAATCATCGACCAGCTCAACCACAACCTGCAACGCCACAGCGAACGCGCGGCGCGCCACGCGGCCGTGAAACGGCGCAACGCCCCGCACACGGCGTGTGCGGGGCGTTGCGGTTGCAGCGGGAAAATCAGGCTTTGCTGTTGCGGCGACGGGCCAGCACCACGCCCATCAGGCCCAGGCCCATCAGGGCCAGCGTGCCTGGTTCAGGCACCGGCGTCACGTCCAGTTTCAGCTGGCCGCCATTGACCACCAGGAAGTTGCCCGGTGGCGCGTTCGGCGCTACGCCGCCCAGCGCGGTCAGCAGGTTAGGGTCGACCGTGCACGATGGGCCGGGGCAGTTGTTGGACAAGTCTTGCGACGCGTTGGTGGTGACGAAGCCCAGCGTGGCGCCGACGTTCAGTGGATCGCCGTTGCTATCGAACCAGGTGTTGGCCAGGAAGTAGGTCGAGCGGAAGAACAGCGACAGGTCGCCGTTGGCCGCTGGCGTGCCGTCCGGGTTGACGTTGCCGCCGCCGCCAGCGATCTGCTGGAAGGTGGCCAGCAGCGTGCCGTCGGTGGCGCCGTAGCGGTTGGCCGCGGTGGTGCCATAGGTCACGGTCGGGTTGTAGTACACCTCCAGAACGCCGGTGTCGGTAAACGTGAAGTTACCGGTGTTCAGGTTGCCGCTACCGGTCGCGTCGCGGTAGTTCAGCGTCAGCTGACCGCCGCCCAGCAGCAGCGCACCGCCGACGTTCTTTTGCAGAATGTTGAACACGCCGGTGTCGGTGAACGTGAAGTTGCCGGTGTTGGTATCGACCGTGTTGACGATCGAGCTGGCGCCGTTGAACGAGAGGTTGTTGATGTTCAGGTTCAGTGGCGCCGCGCCCGGCAGGTCCAGCTGCCAGTTGAACAGCTGATCGGCGTACGCTGCTGGCGCGAACGTCACGGCAGCGGCGACTGCCAGGCCGGCGGCGTAGGAAGAAAGCTTGTTGGTAATCGATTTCAATTTAACCCCCTTGTTAGCAATTGGATTTCTGGTACTACGCTGCTCTATAAGCAGTAAGCGTGCCAGTTTGATAAGTCATTGATTTGACGGAAGTTCCTCAAAATGGTTTGTGCTGGATCAAAGAAAGTGTAAAGTTTTTCGACACCTGTTTGATCCGGCTCAACGCTTCAACGCATCAGGTCCTGCAAATCCTTGCGGATCGAGCGCGACTTGGACGCCGCGCCATAACCCAGCCGCCCCATGTACACGGCACGCTCGATCTCGCCGCCGAGCACCGCGCCCAGCTCGCGCGACAGCGCCTCGGCCTCGGCCGCGACCGCGCTGTCGTTGGTGAAGCGCACGCCGTCGCGCAGGTAGGCGCTGAAGATCAGCGGCGTCAGTTCGGGCTGCATCGCCAGGCCGAGGCTGGTCAGGGTCAGCCACAGGCGCTGCACGGCGCGGCCGGCGTCGACATAGTCATCGATGCCTTGCGGCGGCCGGGGCGCGCGCAGCACGTAGTGGGCGGCGCAGGCCAGCCCCGGCAGCAGGTCCATCTGCAGCCGCGGCGCCCACGTGCCCAGCAGCGCGTTCATCTTGCGCATGCGTTCCCAGCTGTGCATGCCCCAGCGCATCAGCTTGACCGTCATCGCGTCCACGCCCAGCGCGCCGGCCGGCACCTTGTCCTTGCTGCGGACGTTGTCCCAGTCGATGATGTCGCGGTGCACGGTGAACGCCTCCGGCATCGTCAGGCGCACGCGGGCGTTGCGGTACATCAGCCGCGCGGCGCCCGCGCGCGCCGGACCTTCCAGCCATTGCAGCGTGTAACCGGGACCGACCGCCGTCTCCAGCGCCCGCTTGTGTTCGGGCGTCAGCGCCTGGCGGCTCAACGGCCGCCGCTGCACCGAGCGCTTTTCGATGACGTCGATCAGCGGGCTGCGCACCAGCGCCGGATCGGCCTCGAAGCGCACCTCGAACACCGGCGCCTGCTCGCTGCCGGCGCGCGTCACCTGCGGCCGCAGCTGATGGGCGGTGGCGGCGATGGCCATGGTTTCCAGCAGCGCGCCGTAGGACACCTGGCTGGCGTGGCCGCGCAGGTCGTACACCACGTGGTCGCGCGTGTCGCGGCAATGGATGGCCACGTCCAGCGGGCCGCGCCGCTCGAAGCTCCACGGCTGCGTGTTGTCGCCGCTGGGCGCCCAGCGCGCCAGCGACAAAATCTCGGTCAGCGGATCGGTGCTCATGATTTGTTGTATGCCTTGCTGTACATTTTTACCCCCATCGATATGGCCAGGCGGTGCAGCGGGTGCCTGTTGCCGCCGGGCCGCCAGGTGTGCACCAGCTGGTTGCGGTAGGCGTCGAAATGCAGGCCGTGCGGCGCCGCCAGCACCTTGCCGCGCCCGAGGAAGATCTTCAGCGCCGCCGTGGCTGCCATGCCAGCGCACAGATTGATCGCCATGATGGTCGACGGCCCGCGCCGCTCGGCCAGGTTGATGGCCGACGGCACCACCAGGTAGCCGCGGTGCAGCCCGGCCGGCGCCAGCCCGACCATGAAGCGCACCGCCTTTTCCAGCTCGGAGCGCTGGCCCCACTGGAAATACTCTTCAAAGCTCATCTGGCCCGGCAGGAAGCTCAGCGTGGCGGCGCCGATGCCCAGCGGCGCCGCCGTGGTCGAGGGGATGCCGCGCCGTTCGCAGGCGTCGAAGGTCTGCTGGCGGGCGTCGAAGGCGAAGAAGTCGAGGCTGTCCACATACAGGTCGACGCCTTGCAGGAAGCGGTCCATATTGCCCGGATGGACGCCGTCGGCGAATACTTCGACCTCGGCCTCGGGATTGATGTCGCGCACCATGCGCGCCATGACCTCGACCTTGGGCTGGTCCAGCGTGCTCATGGTGGCGCCCACCTGGCGGTTGAAGTTGACCACGTCGAAGGTGTCGAAATCGGCCAGGTGGAACTTGCCGACGCCGAGCCGCGCCAACGTGGTGGCGTGGATGCCGCCGACGCCGCCGGCGCCGGCGATCGCCACGCGCTTGCGGCGCAGCAGCGCCTGCTCCTCCGGCGTCACCCAGCCGATGTTGCGGGAGAACGCCTGTTCATAGGAAAAGCGTGATGCCATATCACCCCTGTCGAGATTGCTCCGGTACACGCGGTCGGCCTCTTTCAGGCGGCCGATGATGCCCTCCTCCTCGCGCGGCGAGAAGAACAACGGATACAGCGAACGCTCGTTCTCGGCCGGCGGCTTGCCGGCCTTGAGCTGGATCTGCTCTTTCATGTAGGCCAGGCTGACCCAGAGCAGGTGCGCCGGCGCGTCGACGCGCGGATTGTGCTTGGGTTCGCCCAGCTGCTTGAAGCCCAGCATGTTCTGGTAAAACCGCCGGTGGCGCGGGTTGACCTCGATGAACATGTCGGTGCAGCCATGCACGTCATTGGCGATATTGATGGTGAAATGGATCAGCCCCGCCATCACGCTCTGCGACTGGATGTGCGAGGCGAAGGCAAACTTGGTGAATTCGCAGACGCGGGCGCCGCGCGCGCGGAAGGCATCGACCTCGTCCTTGAACAATTCGTCGGCCAGGATGCCGTGCTGCGGCGAATCGAGGCCGACGGTCAGCGTGCCGCACACCTCGCCCTGATGGGTGGCGATCAGCGTCACCCGGTTCGGGTCTTCCTTGAGCCGGTGGTTGCCGCTGTAGCCGCGCCACGAATACATCTTTTCGATCAGCACGCTGGCGCCGTTGCGGCCCTGCGCCGTGTCGGCCATGCGCAGGCCGAACTTTTTCTCGTCTACGACGACCTGCGCCAGGTCGCCGTCGTCGTCGTCGCCACTGCCTATCCTGTCGCGTGGCTCAAGGCTGTTCGGCTCGCTACCCATGTCTCGCCTCCTGTTCCGGACCTTTACCGGTTGTGCTTGTTTTTATGCCGTGCCAGGAGCGCCATCGAGTTTCTTGCGCAAATCCAACGCCTGCTGGCGCTGCGCGAACGGCAGCTTGCTCGACAGTGCCTGGTCCAGCTCCTTGCGCGCCTGCCCCCGGTCGCCGGCCTGGAACAGGCCATAAGCGAGGTGATACCGGTACGATGGCGCGTCGGGGGACTGCGTCACCGCTTGCTTCAACAGCTGCACGCCGCGCTCATGCTTGCCTTCCTGGAGCAGTATCCAGCCCAGGGTGTCGAGCACGGCGGGATTGCGGCCGTCCAACTGCAGCGCCTGCTCCGCAGTAGCGCGCGCCTGCGGATCTTGTTGCTGCTGGTATGCGTAAGCCAGGTTGTTGAGCGCGGCCACGTCGCGCGGCTGCTGCGCCAGCACCACGCGCAGCTGGCGCACGGCGGCGCCGTATTCTTTATAAAACAGCGCCGACTCGGCCAGGTAATGGGCCGCCTCGACATCGGCCGGCCGGCCCTGCAGCCAGCGCGCCATGCGCTCGTCGGCGGTGGCGCGCCGGCCGGCCTGGCTGAGCAGGATGTGCTGGCGTATCATCAGCCGCGTGGTCGGTTGCAGCGCAAACGCGCGCTCGTAGGCGGCCAGCGCCGGCTGCGGCTGGGTCGCGCTCAGCAGGTCGCCTTCCATCGAGTAGCCGGCGGCCGCGTTGTCGGGCTGGCGCTGCAGCTGGCGCGCCACGGCCAGCGCCTTGTCGAGCTTGTTCTGCCGCATGTACAGCGTCGACAATTGCAGCTGGGCCGGCACATAGGTCGGCATCAGCGCCACGGCTTTTTCAGGCTGTCCTCGGCGGCCGATTCGTTCCTGGTGGCCAGGTAGGCACTGGCCAGGCGGGCGTGGGCCAGCGGATTGCGCGGCGCCAGGCCGGTCAGCTTGCTGTAGCTTTCCAGCGCGGCCGGCGCGTCGCCGCCGGCCAGCTGCGCCTGGGCCAGCACGTCCAGTATTTCCTCGTTGGCCGGCTGCGCTGCATGTGCCTTGCGCAACAGCGTCAGGGCCTCGGCCTGCTGGCCGTTGGCCAGCAACTCGCGCCCCAGCGCCACCGTCGTGGCCGGCGCGTCGGGCTGAACGGCGGCGGCCTTGCGCGCCCATTGCAGCGCCTGGTCGCCGGCGCCGCGCGCGCGCGCCAGGTCGGCCAGCAGCGTCAGCGGCGCCACCTGCTTGGGCTGGGCGGCGGCGAAGTCGCTGAGGCGGCGCTGGGCCGCGTCGAGCTTGCCGGCCTGCGCGTCCATCCGCGCCAGCGCGGCCACCGCCGGGAAGTAATCGGCTTGCAGCGACAGCGCTTTCTCGTAGCTGGCGCGGGCCTGGGCGTCGTTCTGCTTGCCCTGGTAGGCGCCGCCGCGCAGCAGTTGCAGCACCGGGTCCTTGGGCGTGGCCTGCTCCAGCTGTTCCAGCGCGGCCAGCGCCTTGTCGTAATGCCTGGTTTGCAGCAAACTCGTGGCCAGCGCCAGGCGCGCCGCCGTGTCGGCTTTTTCCATCCGGGCGGCGGCGTCCATGTCGGCCAGCGCGGCGGCCTCCTGGCCCTGGCTCATGCGGCTCATGCCGAGCGCCGTGCGCAGCGCCGGCGAGTTCGGATTGGCGGCGGCCGCGCGCGCGAACACGGCGGAGGCGGCGTCGAACTGGCCGGAGGCGACATAGGCTTTGCCGGCCAGCGTCAGCGCCTCGATGTCGTGGTCGTCCTTCAAAAGCGGCGCCAGCCGGGCCAGCGCCTGCTCGCCCTGCCCTTGTCGCAGCAGCGCGGTGGCCAGCAGCTTGCGGGCGTAGCGGTTGTCGGGCGCGTCTTCCAGATAGCGCTCCAGGTCCTGTTGCGCCTGCGGCAACGCGCCCAGCGCCAGTTGCACCGCGCCCGACAGCAGCACCGACGGCATATGCTGTGGCGATTTGCTGAGCACTGTTTGCAGCCCTTCGAGCGCCTGCTTGTGGCGGCCGCTGTTGTAGTCGACGATGGCCTGGGCGTACAGCACGGCCAGGCTGCCGGGCGCGATTTTGGCGGCTTGCCTGACCTCCGCCTGGGCGCCGGCCTGGTCGCCCTTGACGCCCAGCAGGTAGCTGCGGACGATGTGCGGCTGCAACTTACCGGGGTCGAGCGCGCTGATGCGCGCATACGCGGCCAGCGCCTGGTCCTGCTCGCGCATCGCGTAAGCCAGGTCGGCCTTGAACTGCCAGGCGGCGGTGCTGTTCGGATGGCGCTGCACCAGCCGCTCGGCAACGCCGCGCGCGCCCTCGGCGTCGCCGCCGCGCATGGCCAGTTGGCCCAGTCCGGTGAGCGCTTCGATCTGTTCCGGGTCGCTTTGCAACGCCTTTTCAAAGCCTGGCGCGCCGGGTCGACGCGGCCAAGGCCAAGCAAGGCGCTGCCGCGCATGCTGAGCAATTCCGCCGTGGCCGCGCTTTCCGTCACCTCCACCACTTCCTTGAACTTGTTTTGCAACAGCAGCGCGCGCACCAGCACCGGCTGGGCTTGCTTGCTGTCGGCGCCCAGTTCGATGGCTTTGCGGATTTCCTTTTCGGCCGACGGGCCGTCGAAGCCGCGGTTATGCAGCTGCGCCAGCAACTGGCGCGCGGCCGGCAGCGATGGCTGTTGCTGCAACGCGCTCTTGACCTGGATGACGGCGGTTTTGTCGTCGCCCTGCTGATAGGCGCTCTGCGCTTTTTGCAGCAATACCTCGGGCTTTTCAGCGCTGCCGCAGGCCGCCACGGTGGCCACCGACAAGGCGCCGACGGATCGAAGGATGAGCTTGCCAACAACGCTAGACATGGACTGCACCTCTCAGAAATGGTCCCACCAGAATATCAGAAATTATCATTTTTTAATTCATTAAGGATAACTATTTTCTTGGCATGCACCGTTGCAACACCAAGCCCGCCGTGAGGGGCAGCGCGTATAAAAACGTCTGGGGATCGAGCCGCCACTGACGCCCCAGAAGACCCGGCGCCCAGCTGCGCCTGTGCAACAATCGATGCAGCAAATCAGCAACAAAACCCTGCCGAAGTTGCCTTACGGCCAGGCGATTCGCGCGCAGTTGCGGCGCCGACAGCGGAAACAGCCGCGGCAGCGATTTTTTGTATTTCATCTCATGGTGCAGCCGTAACAGCGAGGTTTCACTGCCCCAGCCCGAGCCGGCAAACACGTTCACGCCTTCGCCGTACGTGCATTCGACCTGCGCCGAGAAGACGATGCGGCCGGTGTGCCGCGTCAGCTCCAGCCAGAACAGATAGTCCTCGCCCGCGTACACGAATTCCTCGCGGAAGCGCAGCGCCGGCGCCGTGGCGTGGCGGTACACCACGGTCGAGGTGCCGATGATGTTGCCGCTCAGGATTTGGTCGAACATATCGCCTTCGTAGCGGTGCAATCCGGCGCCGCCGGTCAGCGGGGCGTGGCGCGCCACGTCGATGCGGCCGGCGCGCCGGAAGGCGCTGACGCTCTGGTGCAGCTGGTAATGGTCGGCGAAATAGAAGTCGCCGTCCTGCGCCAGCGCGGCCACCGCGCGCTCCAGGTGTTCCGGTATCCAGGCGTCGTCGGAGTCGAGGAAGGCGACGAAGTCGGTGCCGGGCGGAATCGCGTTCAGCGCCGCGTTGCGCGCCGCCGCCGGGCCGCCGTTGGCCTGTTCCAGCAGCGCGATGCGGTCCGGGTATTGCCCGATCAGCTCCGCCAGCTCATCGCGCGCCGGCACCGGCGAGGCGTCGTCCACCACGATGATGGTGCTGCGCTGGGTCCCGCGCTGCGCCAGCGCCGACGCCACCGCCTTGCGCAAAATGCCGGCGCGGCGCTGATAGTAGGGGATGACCACCGCCACCGTGGGCGTCGCCGGCGTCGCTTGATTCATGTGCTCTTCCTCTTCGGCGTGGCGGCCGGCAGGCGCAAGACGCGGCGCAGCATGTGCGTCAGGTCGGCCCACAGCGGGCCGGGATCGCGCCAGTCGTGCACGTAGTAGCGGGTGCCGGGGCGCACAAAGTCGATCAGGTAGGCGGCCAGCTCGCCGGCGCGTCCCGGCCGCCGCAGCACGCGCAGCAGGCGGCGCGTCTCGGGGATCATGAAACGGCAACGCAGGCCGGCGCGGTAGCTGGTTTGCGCCACCGGCCGGCCCAGCCCGTGCAACTGGTAGGCCAGCCATGGAAACGCCGCGCCCGCATGGCAGGCCAGCGGCAGGCTGCCCCAGAAGCGGCCGTTGACTTCCATCAGCGCCGATTGGCCGGTGGCTGGATCGTGCCGGTACTCGACCATCGCCACGCCGTCCCATTGTAGCGCCTGCAACAGCGCCACGGAGCGGCGCATCAGCTCCTCATGCTGGCCGAGCGGCAGCGACAGGCAAACGGTCGAGACGCCGCCTTCCGGCGGCCATTCGTGCAGGCGCCGGTGCTGGAAAAGATAATGCGGCTGGCCGTCCCGCATCAGGATGAACTGGCCGAGGCCGTAGCCGGCGCAGTACTCCTGCACCAGCGGATAGCGGCCGACCGCTTCGAACGGCCGCAAATAGGCCAGCAGCGCTGCCGCATCGGCGCCATACCATACCTTGTCCAGCGCCAGTCCCGCCTGGCGCAGCAGCGGCGCCACGCCGTTCGGATCGGCCCATTTCAGCACCACCGGATAGCGCAGCCGGCCTGCTTGCTGCGCCACATCGTCGATCGACGCCGGTTGCAGCGTGCGCGGCACGTACACGCCGACGCGGCTGGCCACCTCGTAGGTGGCGCCCTTGTCCAGCACGCGCGCCATCGCTTCCGGCGGCGCGAACAGCAGGCGGTAGCCGTGCAGTTGCCCGCGCTCGGCGTTCAAGGCGCTGATGTCGCTTTCCGAGATGGCGAACAGGCAGGCTTCGCCGATTTCCTCGCGCAACTGGCGCAACTGCGCCAGCAGGCCGGCCACGCCGCCGCCCGCGCGCAGCAGACCACGCCGCAAATAGCGCGACCGCAGGCCGATCGCATCGTCGCTGCGGGCGATGCCGTAGACCGGCACGCCGCGCCGGCCAAGGTCGCGGATGATGGCCAGCCCGATCGGCGTATCGATGCCCAGCACCACCGCCGGCAGCAGCGTCTCAGCCATGATCCCTCCCCGCCGGCGCCAGTCCGCGCGGCGCCCAGCCGCTGGCGGTCCAGCGCAGCAGCGCGGCCCGCACCACGGCGCGCCAATAATGGCGGCGCCCTTCCGTCACGCTGCCGATCGCCACGATGCTGGCCAGCGTCGCCGCCATGGTGGCCAGATAAAACCATGGCTGGCGCGGGTCGCCATTGAACAGCGCGGCGTAGAACTGCAACAGCGGCTGGTGCAGCAGGTAGGCGCTGAAGGTGTAGCCGGCCAGCAGGCGGATCGCCGGCCCGGCCCACAGCAGCGGCTTGCCGACATACGGCGCGATGGCGCGCATGCCGACGAAATTGCAGGCGACGATCAAGGCCAGCAGATAGTCGGTGAGGAAAAACTTGGAAAACGCCATCTTGTGATGCAGCGCGGGCCCGATCAGCTGGCGCAGCCAGTCGCTGCCGGTTTCGGTCAGTCCGTATGCGTGGAACAAGCCGTACGCCGGCAGCGAGCCGAGAAACAGCAGCGCGCCGGCCGCCGGCCCGGTCTGCTGCAGGCGGCGCCAGCGTTGCAGCAGCACGCCCAGCGCCCACACCGGCGCCAGCAGCATGATCTTGGGACCGAGCAGCAAGGCCACGGCGCCCGCCCAGTACCAGCGCGCGCGGCCACGCACAAAGGCGAGGATGGCGAACAGCGCGTAGTACCAGAACTCGTAGCAGAGCGACCAGTACGGCACATTCGAAAACGACATGATCGACGCCAGCCACACCTCGTTGAGGAAGGTCAGGCTGGTGGCGATGCGCAGCGCCGCCCAGCCGTGGGTGGTGGCGCCGTCGTAGAACTGCGGCGCCATCGCCTGTCCGGCCAGGTCCAGCAGCGGCGTCAGCAACACGGTCGGTATGGCCAGCGCATAAAAGCGCGAGAGCCGGCTAGCCCAGTATTCCAGCGGCGTGTTCTCGCGCTGCTGCGCGATGTGGGCGATGACGTAGCCGGACAGCACGAAGAACACCATCACCGCCGCGTGGCCGTGCTGGCTGAACGGCAGCTTGTCGGCGGTCAGCAGGCGCAGATTGGAGTGGTACAGGATCACCGCGCCGGCCGCCAGCACCCGCACCAGGTCCAGGTAAAGCGAAAATTCGCGTCTCATCGCCCTGCTCCGGCCGTGCGCCGCGACACTTGCGGCAGCGCCCGGTGCAAGGCGCGCACGGCGTCGCGCACGCGGCTGAAACACTGGTCGAAATAGGCGTCGCTCAAGGTGAAAGGATCGTGCAGGTGCGGCATCGGCGGCGCGCACCACAGGCCCAGCAGCGCCACTTCGACATCGTCGCGCGCGCCGAGCCGGCGGCGCAACTCGCGCGCCTGGCGCACTTCCATCACCAGCAACAGGTCGCCCGGGCGGACCTCGAAATCGCTCAGGTCGGTGGCGCGATGGGCCGCCATATCATAGCCATGGCGGCTGGCGGCACGCAGCGCGCTGTCGGGCGAGCCGGCGCCGGTGCTGGTCGACAGGCCCAGCGACGCCACCTCCATCTCCAGCCGCGCCGCCACCTGGTGGGCGAACGCGCTGCGGCAGATATTGCCGAGACAGACGAACACCACGCGCCGCACCCGGTGCGGATGGCGCAGCTGGAACGGCCGCAGCCGGCCGCTGGCCAGTTCCAGCCGCGCCAGCAGGCTGCGCACGCCGCCGCGCCAGGTGCCGTGGCGGCGGTCGACCCAGTCGGCCAGCGGCTTGAGCGGACGCCAGCTCATGCCGCCGCCCCCTGCGCCGCGCGGCGCGCCAGCCGCCACTCGCCGTAGCGGTCGTACAGCAGCTGGGTGGCGATGCGGCCGGCGCTTTGCCACGCCTGCCCGCGCAGCAGCGGATTGGCCGCCGAGGCGGCGCTCAGCGGCTGCGCCGCGGCCTGCGCCATGCCGCAGCCTTGGTATTGCTGGCGGTGCGCGCCCAGGTAGTCGCACAGGCCGCGCAGCCGGCGCTGGTTGACCGCGTGCGGCCGCAGCAGGCCGAAATCGTCGCCGCGGCTTTGCACATATTCAAACGGATGGGTCAGCAACACCACCTGCTCCAGCCCGGCGGCATGGGCGCGCTCCAGCAGCGTGATCGTCTCGGCCAGGCTGGTGCCGGAAATGGTCAGCGTCTTCAGGTGCGGGCGCCACAGGCGCCAGTCGCTGAAGGTCAGCACCGGGCATTCGAGCACGCCCTGGCGCAGATGGCGGCCGGCGTACAGCCGGTACTCGGGCAGGCCGCTGTCGTAAATCGCCAGGCCGACGTTGGAGGCGTACGGGATGCCGGCCTCGGCCAGCGCGGCGTACAGCGCGTCATCGTGTTGCAGGCTGCCGCTGCGGAATACCTGCGGCCGCGGCAGGCCCCAGTCGGCAAACGTCTCCAGCCCCTGGCGCAGCAAGGCGCGGGTGGAGGCGGGATCGCGGCCGGCGAAGTCGTCCTGGCGCGGCTGCCGCCGCACGCGCTCGGCCCAGTCGGGATGCTGGAACAGCGACCAGCACGGATGCTGGTGCAGCTGCACCTCGTGGCCGGCGCCGGCCACGCGCCGCGCCAGCGCGCCCATCGGGTCGGCGGCGCCGAAATAATAGCGTTGCAGGGTCTCGACGAAGAAGGTCGCCTGCAGGTCGTGACGGCCGAAGCAGTCGAGCATGAAGTCGAGCCCCTGCGAGCGGCCGTCGACGTCGCAGCGGACCATGGCCTCGCCCACCGGTCGGCGCGCCGGATCGGCAAAGGCGCCGCCAATGCTGAACTCGGTATCGATGGTGATGCACACGCGCATGGTCAGTCCTGGTGCTGTTGAAACCACTGTTCCAGCATCATCAGCACCCACACCATGGTGCCGTGGTAGCCGGCGTGCTCCTGCACATGGCGGCCCAGCAGCGCGTCGATGAAGTCGCCGCGCACCACGCCGCGCTTGCGCAGCGATTGCAGGCTGTCGCCGGCCAGCGCGCGCAGCCCCGGATGCTGTTGCAGCCAGACGCCGAACGGCAGGCCGAAGCCGTGCTTTTGCTTGTGGATGATCTCCTGCGGCAGGAAATCGTTGAGCGCCTGCTTGAAGAAGTAGCGCAGTTGCTGGCCGTTGAGCTTGTCGCGCGGCCGCAGCCGCGCCGAGAACGCCACCATGGCCTCGTCGAGAAACGGAAAGCGCACCTCGACGCCGGCCAGCGCGCAGGCGCGGCTGACCTTGGGCAGGTCGTTGTCGGCCAGCGTGATCTTCAGGTCCAGCGCCAGCATGCGGTTGATCAGGCTGGCGGCGTCGCTCTGGTCGTAGCTGTCGCGCAGGCTTTGCAGCGGGACGCTGGTGTCGGCGGCGGCCAGGAATTCCGGCGCGAACAGGTTTTCCGGCCCGTAGCGGTGCAGCAGGTTATAGGTTTCCAGCCGCGCCGGCATCGGCACGGACGCTTGCTCGACGTAGCTGCGCGCCTTGCGCAGCAACGCCACGCGGCCGGCGCCCGGCAGCCGCAAGGTCGGCTCCAGCACACCTTTGCGCAGCAGCGCCGGCACCTGCTGGTACAGGCCGAACAGTTGCTGGCGCGCGTAGCGCTCGTTGCCGCCGAATAGCTCGTCGCCGCCGTCGCCGCCGATCATGCAATCGATGCCGTCGGCGGCCGCCATGCGCGCGCAGTAATAGGTTGGCACCGCCGAGGCGTTGCCGAACGGCTGGTCGAACACGCGGGCGATGCGCGGAATGGCGTCCACCACATCGTCGGCCGTCACGTAGTACTCGTGGTGCGCGGTGCCGAAGTGCCTGGCGGCGATGCGGGCGTATTCCATCTCGTCGTAGCCGTCGGCCGCGAAGCCGATCGAGTAGGTCGGCGCCGGTCGCCCCAGCGTGTCGCACAGCACGCCGGCCAGCGTCGAGCTGTCGGTGCCGCCGCTGAGGAAAGCGCCGACATTGTGGCCGTCGGCGGCGCGGCCTACGCTGTCGCTCAACACCTGGCGAAAGCCGGACTTGAGCGTGTCGAACGGCGTTTCCTGGCTTTCCTCGAACTGCATGCGCCAGTAGCGCGCCAGTTCCACCCGGCCCTGGCGGTAATGCAGCAGGCTGCCCGGCAGCAGGCGCTGCTGATGGCGATAAGCGCTCAGCGGCGCCGGGATCATGTGGAAGAACACATAGTTGTACAAGCCCTGCGGGTCGATCTCGGCCGGCGCGCGCGGATGGCGCCGCAGCGCTTCGGCCGAGCTGGCGAACACCAGCGTCTCGCCGCTGTGCTGGTACAGCAGCGGATGCGTGCCGAGATGGTCGGTGGCCAGCAGCGCCTCGCCGCTAGCCTCGTCGATGACGCACAGCGCGAACGAACCGCTCAAGGCAGCGCACAGCGCCCGCGCGCCGGACTGGCGCCACAGCGCGGCCCAGGCCGGCCCCGGCGCGCCGGCGGCGCCGTTGACGTCGCGCAAACGCGCCTTGCCCCAGACGAGGATGGTCAGTCCGGCGCTTTCATGCAGCGTGGCGCCGCTGGCCGCGGCCGCGCTGGCGCGCCCGGCCCATACCTGCGGCGCGGCCGTGGCGCCATGCCCGGCCAGCGGCGCCGCCATGGCCTGGGCCAGCGCGTGGTTGCCACCGGCGTCGGCGTGACCTATCCATCCGCATACACCGCTCATGGCTGCTCCTTGCGTTCGCGTTCGCCCACCAGCACTTCCAGCGCGGCGGGATGGCCGAGAAAGGCCGTGGGACTGGCGCTCAAACCGTAAGCGCCCGATTGCAGCACCGCCACCAGGTCGCCGGGGCCGGCCTGCGCCAGTTCCATGCGCTCGGCCAGCAGGTCCAGCGGCGTGCACAGCGGCCCCACCACGCTGACTGTCTCGCGGGCGTCGCCGCGCACGCGGTTGCCGATCACCACCGGATAATTCTTGCGCAGCACCTGGCCGAAGTTGCCCGAGGCGGCCAGATGGTGGTGCAGGCCGCCATCGGTGACCAGATAGGTTTCGCCGCGCGACGCCTTGCGCTCGACCACCCGCGCCACGTAGACGCCGGCCTCGCCGACCAGATAGCGGCCCAGCTCGATGACGATGCGCGCCTGCGGCAGTTGCCGCTGCACGTCCGGCAGCAGCGCGGCCAGCGCGGCGCCGACGGCCGCGACGTCGAGCCGCTGCTCGCCGGGGAAATATGGAATGCCGAAGCCGCCGCCGATGTTAAGCAGGCGCAGCGGTCCGGGCGCGCGTCCGGCCAGCCGCAGCGCCAGCGCCAGCGTCTGCTGGTGGGCTTCCTGCAAGGCTGCCGCGCGCAGGTTTTGCGAACCGCTGAAAATATGGAAGCCTTGCCAGTCCAGCCCCAGCGCCGGCAGGCGCGCCAGCAGCGCCGGCACGCGCTCGGCGTCGATGCCGAACGGCCGCGCGCCGCCGCCCATGCGCATGCCGGACGATTTCAGCTCGAAGTCCGGATTCACGCGCAGCGCCACCTTGGGCCGCACGCCCAGCGCGCGGCCGGCCGCCGCCAGGCGTTCCAGTTCGTTTTCCGACTCGGCGTTGACGATGATGCCGGCGGCGGCCGCGCAGGCCAGTTCGGCGTCGGTCTTGCCGGGACCGGCAAAGCTGATGTCGTCCGGCGCCATGCCGCTGTCGAGAGCCAGCCGCAGTTCGCCGCCGGACGCGACGTCGAGGCCGTCCACCAGCCCGGCCAGATGCTGCACCACGGCCGGCATCGGATTGGCCTTGAGCGCGTAATGCAGTTGCACCGACGGCGGCAGCAGGCGCCGCAGCTCCGCCACGCGCGCGCTGATGGCGCCGCGGTCGTAGGCATAGAACGGTGTGCGGCCGACCCGCGCCGCCAGCAGCGGCAGCGGCACGCCGCCGACCACCAGTTGATCGTTCTCGACCGGGAACTGCAGCAGTTCCGCATGCTGGGCCGGGCCGCTCATGGCGCCTCCGTGGCAAAGGCGGCGGCATGGCGCTGCGCCAGCAGCTTGCGGTCGATCTTGCCGTTGGGATTGCGCGGCAGGCTGTCGCCGGCCATCACCACCAGCTGCGGCAGCATATAGGCCGGCAGCTGCGGCTTGCAGGCGGCCAGCAGGGCGTCGCCGTCCAGCGTGCTGCCGGGCCGGGCCTGCACCACCACCACAATGGCTTGCCCCAGTGCCGGATGGGGCACGCCGAGCGCGGCCGCTTCGGCCACGTCCTCCAGCGCGTACAGCACCGCCTCCACCTCGGCCGGGCTGACGCGGTAGCCGGAGGTCTTGATCATCTCGTCGTTGCGGCCAATGTAGTACAGGAAGCCGTCCTCGTCGCGGCGCACGGTGTCGCCGGACCAGACCGCCATCTCGGCCAGCGGCAGGCCGCCGGCGGCGCGCCACGGACGGAAGCGCTCGGCCGTGCGGGCCGGATCGTTCCAGTAGCCGAGCGACACCAGCGCGCCACGGTGCACCAGTTCGCCCGGTTCATTGGCGTCGCATTCGCTGCCGTCCGGCCGCAGCACCAGCACCTCGGCGTTGGGGATGGCCTTGCCCATCGAATCGGGCCGGCGTTCCAGCTCGGCTGGCGGCAGGTAGGTCGAGCGGAAGGCCTCGGTCAGGCCGTACATCAGGAACGGCTGCGCGTTCGGCAGCTTGGCGCGCAGCTGGTCCAGCGTGGCGCGCTGCAGGTGGCCGCCGGAATTGGTCAGATAGCGCAGCGTGCAGTCGGCCGGCCAGTCGAGCGCGGCCAGCTGTATCCACAGCGGCGGCACGCCGGCCAGGCCGGTGATGCGCTCGGCCTGCACCGCGCGCACCACGTCGCGCGCCAGCAGATGGTTGATCAGCACCACGCAGGCGCCGCGCAGGAAGGCGGTGGTCAGCTGGCTGAGGCCATAATCGAAACTCAGCGGCAGCAAGGCAAGCAGGCGGTCGCCCGCGTGATTTTCCAGATAGCTGGCGACGCTGTGGGCGCCAGCCACCATGTTACGGTGCGACAGCACCACGCCCTTGGGCTGGCCGGTGCTGCCCGAGGTGTACAGGATGGCGGCCACGTCGGTGTCGATCGCCCGCCTGTCTTGCGGCGCCGGCGCGGCGTCCAGCGCCGTGTCCCAGTCGAGCACGGCCGCCTGCGGCAGCTGCGCGGGATCGGCGCCAGCGCGCACCGCCAGCACCGTATGCAAGGCCGGGCAGCCCGCCAGGCTGGGCGCCAGCAGGCGCAGCCGTTCAGCGCTGGTGACCAGCACCCGCACCTCGCAATCGCGCAGGATGTAGGCCACCTGTTCCGGCTTGAGCAGCGGATTGACCGGCACGAACACCGCGCCGGCGGCCGCCGCGCCGAACAGCGCGCCGACCTGCTCCAGGTTTTTTTCCATGTAGACGGCGACCTGTTCGCCGCGCGCGACACCGCGCGCTTGCAGCAGGCCGGCGGCGCGACCGACATAGCGGGCCAGCGCGGCGTAATCGAGGCGGCGGGCGCCGTCCACCAGGGCTTCGGCCCCGGGAGTGGCGACAGCCGATGCGGACAGCAGGTCATGCACCAGATAGCTCATAGCAGCCCTTGCAAGCGTGGACACGCCGCACCGCCAACAGTGCGTGTGTTGCCGGCCGTGCCGACACCTTATCATTTAATCATGCAATTATTATGAAAACAACATAATTTGTGCGAGTGCGTTGCAAAATGTACATTTGCCCCGGCAACGGCGTTATACTCGCTGAAAAGTATCTAATTGGTAACTTTGTTGTCATATTGCTTCAGCCTTGAAGCCGATGGGAGCGTGACTGGCATGCTGAACCTGGAACACAACATCGCGCTGGCGCCGCCGCCCGCCGCCGGCACGGCGCCGGCGTTCCCGCCGCCGCCCATCCCGTTGGCGCCCGTGTTGTCGGCGGCCTCGTTCCGGCACCTCGGACTGCCGGCCGTGCGCGCGATCACCGACGCCGGCCCGGCGCGGCTGGTCACCAGCGGCCGCGTCGCCATCGCGCTTGCCCTGCGCGAAATGGGCGTCGGCGCCGGCGATCAGGTGCTGGTGCCGGCTTACCACTGCGGCTCCATGATCGAGCCGGTGATCTGGGCCGGGGCCACGCCGGTGTTCTACCGCGTCCATGCCGACACCTCGGTGGATCTGGACGACCTCGGCGCCAAACTGGGGCCGCGGGTCAAAGTGCTAATGGCCACCAACTACTTCGGCTTCCCGCAACCGCTGGACCGCCTGCGCGCATTTTGCGACCGCCACGGCCTGCTGCTGCTGGAAGATTGCGCCCACTCCTTCCTCGGCGAGTACCGCGGCCGCCCGCTGGGGGCTGGGGCGACTACGCGATCGCCAGCAGCATGAAGTTTTTCCCGATTTATGAAGGCGGCTGCCTGGTGTCTTCGCGGCTGGGCCGCGCTGCCGTGCCGCTGCGTTCGGCCGGTGCCGGCTTCGAGGCCAAGGCCGCCATCAACGCGCTGGAAGACAGTTGCGCGCATGCCCGGCTCGGCCTGCTGCGGGCGCTGCTGGCGCCGCCGATGGCGCTGAAGAGCTGGTTGTGGTCGCGCATCAAGGCGCGCAATCCGGCGCGCGCGCAGCCGATGGCGCCAGGCTCGTCCGACGGTGGCTTCAGCTTCGATCCGGCCTGGCTGGACAAGCGCTGTTCGCTGTTCTCACGGCTGATGGTGCGGCTGGTGTCGCGCCGCCGCATGGGCGCGCTGCGCCGCCGCCATTACCTGCGGCTGCTGCAGGAACTGGCCGGCCTGCCGGGCTGCCGCCCACTGCACGCGCAATTGCCGGACGGCGTTTATCCATGGGTGTTCCCGCTGTGGGTGGAGCAGCCGCAGCAGGCTTTTGTCGCGCTCAAGCAGGCGGCCGTGCCGGTGCTGCGCTTCGGCGAGTACCTGTGGCCCGGCGTCAACGCCGAGCTGTGCCCGAACAGCGTGGCCTTGTCGCGCCACGTGCTGCAATTCCCCTGCCATCAGGAGCTGACGCCGGACGAGCTGGGCTGGATGATAGGCCGCATCCGCGCGGTGCTGGGCGGAGGTGCGCCATGAGCTGGTCGCTGATCCCGGCCGCGCGCTATGGCGAGCACGCCGAAGACTGGGCCGCGCTGAACGTCGCCGGCCCTGCCGCCGCCCTGCTCGCGCCGGAATTCGTGCAGCCGCTGCTGACCGAATTCGGCAACGGCAGCGAACAACTGGCGCTGTGGCGCCAGCCCGACGGCCGCATCGGCGTGATGACGCTGCTTACCGCGCGCAAGCCGGGCGTTTGGGAAACCTTCCAGCCGTCGCAGGCGCCGGTGACGCTGTGGCTGGAGCGCGACGGCGCGGTGGCGCCGGACGGCCTGCCCGAACTGTTGCAAGCGCTGATGCGCGCCCTGCCCGGCAAGCCGCTGCTGCTGGGCGTGACGCAGCGCGATCCCGCCGTGCATCCGCAGCCGCTGGCGCACGCGCGGCTGGAAATCACGCCGTATATCGACACGGCGCGCATTTCGCTGACCGGCAGCTTCGCCGAATTCTGGGAGAAGCGCGGCAAGAACCTGCGCACCAATATGAAAAAGCAGCGCAACAAGCTGCAAAAGGAAGAGATCACGCCGCGCATGGAGGTGAGCCGCCTGCCGCAGCAGATGGCGGCGGCGGTCGACGACTTCGGCCGGCTGGAAAGCGCCGGCTGGAAGGCCGGCGAAGGCACGGCCATCCATGCCGGCAACGCCCAGGGCCGCTTCTACCGCAGCATGCTGGAGAACATGGCGCGCCAGGGTAAGGCGCGCGTCTACCGCTACTGGTTCGACCAGCGGCTGGTGGCCATGAATATCTGCGTCGAGGGCGACGACAGCCTGGTCATCCTGAAAACCACGTACGACGAGTCGCTGGGGGGCCAGTACACGCCGGCCTTCCTGCTGCTGGAGGAAATCTGCCAGCAACTGTACGCCGAGCGCCGCTTGCGCGGCCTGGAATTCTACGGCAAGGTGATGGAGTGGCATACCCGCTGGAGCGACGACATCCGCACCCTGTATCACATCAACAGCTACCGCTGGTCCGGCCTGCGCCGTCTGCACCAGCTGTGGCAGCAGCGCCGGCGTGTTGCCGCCGCGCCTCAACCGGAGTAAGCAAGCATGCACCTGGAATCCGTCAAAAACCTGCTGGCCGAGATCCTGGCCCTGAGTCCCGCCGCCGCCGGCGCCTTGCAGCGCGATTCCGCGCTGCTGGGCAGCATCCCCGAGCTGGACTCGATGGCCGTGCTGCAATTGATGGCCGCCATGGAAGAGCGCTACGGCTTCGCCATCGACGACGACGATATCGGCGCCAGCACCTTTGCCACCGTCGGCACGCTGAGCGATTTCGTCAGCGCCAAACTGGCCGCGTGACCATGTACACCGACGGCGCCGCGCCGCAGCCGTTCTTTCTGCCGGTGGAAGGCAGCGGCCAGCGCTTTTGCCTGTACCACGCGGCGGCCGCGCCGTGCCGCGGCGCGCTGCTGCTGGTGCCGCCGTTCGGCGACGAGATGAACAAGTCGCGCCGCATGCTGGCGCTGCTGGCGCGCGCGCTGGCGCGCCAGGGCGTGGCGACGCTGCAAATCGACCTGTACGGCTGCGGCGACAGCAGCGGCGATTCCGGCGACGCCCGCTGGTCGCTGTGGCTGGACGACCTGCACCACGCCAGCGCCTGGCTGCAAGCGCGCAGCGGCCACGCGCCCGCCCTGCTCGGCCTGCGCCTCGGCGCGCTGCTGGCGCTCGAATTTGCTGCCACGGCGCCGGTCACGCGGGTGCTGCTGTGGCAGCCGGTGCTCGATGGCGCCACTTTCCTGACGCAGTTGCTGCGCCTGCGCATGGCCGGCGCCATGCTGGAACACCCGGACGCACCGCGCGAAAACACCGCCGGCCTGCGCCGCCGCCTGCTCGACGGCGAGGCGATGGAGATCGGCGGCTACCTGATCGCACCGGAGTTTGCGCAAGCGCTAGAAACCCGCCGGCTGGGCAACTGGGGCCGGGCGGATTGTCCGCTACACTGGTTTGACGTCGGCCAGCCGGGCCGCGCGTGGCCGCCGGCGGCGCTCGCCGTGCAGGACGCGTGGCGCATGCGCGATATCGCGGTCGACGCGCACCTGGTGGACGGCCCGCAATTCTGGGGCACGCAGGAAATCACCACCAGCGCGGCCCTGATCGGCGCCAGCGCCGCGCTGGCGCCGCTGTTTGCCATGGAGGCCGCAGATGCACTTTGAGGAACAGGCGCAGACCATCGTCTGCGGCGACCAGCAGCTGATCGGGGTGCTGGCGCGGCCAACGCAGCCGGCCACGCGCGGCGTGCTGATTATCGTCGGCGGGCCGCAGTACCGGGCCGGCAGCCACCGCCAGTTCACGCTGCTGGCGCGGCATCTGGCCGGGCGCGGCGTGCCGGTGCTGCGCTTCGATTATCGCGGCATGGGCGACAGCGACGGCGACAGCCGCAGCTTCGAGGACGTCAATCAGGACGTGCGCGCCGCGATAGATCACTTCTTCGCCAGCGTGTCGCAATTGCGCGAGGTGGCGCTGTGGGGCTTGTGCGACGGCGCCTCGGCGGCGCTGTTCTACGCCGCCCAGGATGCGCGCGTGCGCGGGCTGGCCTTGCTGAATCCCTGGGCGCGCACCGAGGCCGGCGCGGCCCAGGCGACGCTCAAGCATTATTACCGCCGGCGCTTGCTGCAACCGGAGCTGTGGCGCAAGCTGCTGGCCGGCCGCTTCGACGCCGCTGCGGCCTGGCGTTCGCTGCGCGTCCTGCTGGCGGCCAGCCGGCAAGCCATGCCGGCGCAGGACCAGAGCCTGCCGGCCCGGCTCTACCGTGGCTGGCAGGCGTTCAACGGCCCGGTGCTGCTGATGCTCAGCGGCGCCGACCTGACCGCGCGGGAATTCGCCGCGCTGGCCGACAGCACGCCCGAATGGCGCGCATTGCTGGCGCGCGACGTCACCACGCGGCGCGAACTGGCCGGCGCCGACCATACCTGCTCGCGCGCCGTCTGGCGCGACCAGATCGCCGACTGGACAAGCGACTGGGTGCGCGCATGGTAACCCCACCTCGCACGGTGCTGATGATCGCCTTCCACTACCCGCCGATGCGCGGCAGCAGCGGCATCCAGCGCACGCTGAAATTCTCGCAATACCTGCCGCAAATGCACTGGCAGCCGGTGGTGCTGTCAGCGCATCCGCGTGCCTACGGCAATCCCGGCAACGACCAGATGGGCGAAATTCCGGCCAGCGTGCCGGTGTGCCGGCCGTTTGCGCTCGATACGGCGCGCCATCTGTCGTGGCGCGGGCGCTACCTCGGCTGGCTGGCGCTGCCGGATCGCTGGGCCAGCTGGCTGGTGGGCGCGCTGCCGGCGGGGCTGCGGCTGGTGCGCCGTCACCGGCCGCAAGTGTTGTGGTCGACCTATCCGATCGCTACTGCCCACCTGATCGGCTACGCGCTGCACCGCCTGACGGGCCTGCCATGGGTGGCGGACCTGCGCGACCCGATGACCGATGAGGGCTACCCGGAGCACGCGCTGACGCGCCGCTGCTATCTGTGGATCGAACGCAAGACGGTGCAGCACTGCACTTTGGCGGTCTGCACCACGCCGGGCGCGGTGCAGACCTACCGCCGCCGCTTCCCCGAGCTGCCGCCGGAGCGCTTCCGCCTGATCGAGAACGGCTACGACGAGGAAAACTTCGCCGACGCGATGGTCGACGCGGCGCCGCCGCCGGCGGGCAGCACGGCCGGCCGGCCCCTGGTGCTGCTGCACAGTGGCGTCATTTACCCGTCCGAACGCGACCCGATACCGATGCTGGATGCGCTGCGCGCGCTGCGCGGGCAAGGCGTCATCAGCGCCGCCACGTTGCGCGTGGTGCTGCGCGCCACCGGCCATGACGCTTACATCGAGCAGTTGATCGCCGCGCGCGACTTGCAGGACATGGTGACGGTGGCGCCGCACCAGCCCTACCGCGCGGCGCTGGCAGAAATGTTGTCGGTGGACGGTTTGCTGATACTTCAGGCCAGCAATTGCAACCATCAGGTGCCGGCCAAATTGTACGAATACCTGCGCGCCGGCCGCCCGATCCTGGCGCTGACCGACACCATCGGCGATACCGCCGCCACTTTGCGCGCGGCCGGCATCGACACCATTGCGCCGCTCGATTCGCAAGCCGGCATCGAACAAGGGTTGCAGCGCTTCCTGACGCTGCTGGCCAACGGCAAGGCGCCGCTGGCCAGCGACGCAGCGGTGGCCGCCCACTCGCGCCATGCGCGCAGCGTGGCGCTGGCGGCGTTGCTGGATGAAGCCGCCGGCTTTCCGGCCGCATTGAAAGTAGGAGCTGCAGCCGCATGAAATTCCGACTCTGTTTTTTCGCCGCCGTCTCGGTGCTGTGCGCCGGCCACGCCGCCGCCGCGCCGTCCAACCTGTGCGGCCAGCTGGCCAATTCCTTCGGCCCGTTCGATTACAACAATGGCGCCAACGCCACGTCGCTGCAAACGGTGGAGCCCTACCACTTCACCGAAGAGGTTGAGCAAGGCATACGCGGCGCCACCGGCCCGCTGGGTGGGGACATCGATTACACCTTGCGCGCCTTCCCCAACCATCCGCGCGCGCTGGCGACCATGGCGCGCATCGGCTTGCGCGACAAGGTGGTGCAGGTGCCTGGCGCCAAGTATCCGGTCGAGTGCTACTTTATCCGCGCGATGCAGTTCCGGCCCGATGACGCGACCGTGCGCGCCACCTATGCCAGCTACCTGCTCGGCCAGGGAAAAAACGAGGCGGCGCTGGAGCAGATGAAAGCGGCCGTCGAACTTGATCCGGAGAATCCGACCCTGCACTACAATCTGGGCATCCTGTATTTCAAGCGCAAGCAGTACGACCTGGCCAACCAGCAAGCGCAACTGGCCTACGCGCGCGAGTTTCCGCTGGCCGGCCTGCGTCAGATGCTCAAGGAGGTGGGGCAATGGAAGGAAGCGGCGCCTTGACGCGCGGCGTCGCCGGCAAGCTCGCCGCGCTGCCGGCGGCCGTTATACTGGCGCTGCTGCTGTGGGATTATCCGTTCCGGCCGTGGCTGGCGGGTTTGCTGACCATCGCCTATTGCGCCTTGCTGTGCTGGCGTCCCCGCTGGTGGCTGCTGCTGGTGCCGGCGGCGCTGCCGTGGCTGGACTTGTCGCCGTGGAGCGGCCGCTTTTATATCGATGAACTGGACCTGATGCTGCTGGCGACGCTGGCGGCCGGCTATTGGCGGCTTGCCGCCACGCCGCCGGATAGCCGCTTGCCGCGCACTGCGGCCGTGCTGCTGGCGTTGGTTGTCATCAGCACGGCGGTCGCGGCCTGGCGCGGGCTGCAACCGTGGGCGGCGCCGGACCTGAACAGTTACGCCAATTATCTGAGCCCGTATAACAGCTTGCGGGTGGCCAAGGGAACCTTGTGGGCGCTTCTGTTGCTGCCCTTGCTGCGGCGCGCCGGCGGCCCGGCGGGCATTGCTGCGCTGCTGGTGCCGGGCATGTTGCTGGGTTTGCTCTTCACGGGGCTGGCGGTGCTGTGGGAGCGCTCGCTGTTCCCCGGCCTGCTGAATTTTTCCAGCGATTACCGTCCTACCGCGCCGTTTGCCGCCATGCACACCGGCGGCGCGGCGCTGGACGCGTATCTGGCGATGAGCTTCCCGTTCGTGGCCTGGTGGCTGCTGCATGCGGCGCGGCGCCGGCAAATGGCGGCCGCGCTGGTGCTGCTATTGCTGGGATTGTTCACCGGCTTCACGCTATTTTCGCGCGACGTCTGGCTCGCCTACGGCGCGGCGGCGGCCGTGCTGGCGGCGCTGCACGCCGGGCCGCAGCTGGCCAGCGGCCGCTTGCGGCCGGCCAGTGTGGCTGTCGTCGCTGTGCTGATGGTGTTGCTGTGCGGCGTACTTGCGCTCGCCTTTTCCAGCGGCGGCTACCGCGCGCTCGGCACGCTGCTGGTGCTGTGGGCCGCCACGCTGGTGCTCGGCGGCCTGCCCCGCCGCCGCACCGACGGCGCCGGCATCGGCGGGCAGGCCGGGCTGGCGGGCGTGTCGGTCGCGGTGGCGATCCTGTTGGGGCTGGCCGCTGCGGCAGCGGTCGCGCTGTTGCGGTCCGGTGGTTTGCCAGGCTGGGCCAAGGGGCCGTATTTTGCTTTCCTGATGACGGCCGGCGCCGGCGCGGTAGCTTGCGTGCTGGCGCTCGGCGGTCCGGCCCGGTTGCGCGGCGTTGCACGGGCGGCGGCGCTGGGCGCGTATTTTCCGTTGGCCGCGTGCGCGGTGCTGGTCGCCTGGCATTGGGGCGGCGCGCCGGCCGCGCGCGACGCCGCATTGGCCGCACTCCCGGCCGTGGCGCTGTTGCTGGCGTCGCAGCTGCGACGTCAAGCGCTGTGGCAGTTGAACCGGGCCAGCATCAGCCTCGGCTGCGCGGCGGCGGCGGTGCTGGCCGCAGCCATCCCCATCCTGGCCAGCTCCTACATGGAAGAACGCATGAGCACCGTCGAACGCGACTGGCAACTGCGTGTGCGCCACTGGGACGAGGCGATCCGCATGATGCCCGACAGCTGGGACAACAGCCTGTTCGGCGTCGGTCTCGGCCGCTACCCCGCCACCTATTACTGGCACAACCTGCTGGGCGAGCAGCCCGGCAGCTATCGCTACGAAACCGAAGCCGGCGGCAATCGCTACCTGCGCCTGCTGCCGCCGCAACATCCGCGCGGCTATGGCGATCCGCTGCGCCACCTGCAACTGGTGCCGCTGGCCCCGCACACCGGCTACTTGCTGGAATTCGATGCCCGGCGCCACGGCGGCGACACGCGCCTGTCGGTGGTGGTGTGCCGCCGCTGGCTGCTCTATCCGCAAGATTGCGTGGTGCCGGGCGCCCCGGCCGCCGCCCCGCGCGACAACTGGCAGCGCTACCGGATGCAGCTGGACAGCGCCCGTCTTGGCAGCCGCCTGCCGGGCCTGTCGCAGCTGGAGCTGGCCGCGTTCGGCGAACCCGGCGCGGTCGATATCGACAACGTCAGCCTGCGCACGATGGACGGCAAGGAACTGATACGCAACGGCAGCTTCTCGCGCGGCCAGGACGGCTGGTTCTTCAGCAGCGACCGCGACCACCTTCCATGGCATATCAAGAATTTTTACGTGCACACGTATTTCGAGCAAGGCTGGCTGGGCGCCGTCGCGCTGGCCCTGCTGCTGCTCTACACGGGCGGGCGGCTGCTGGCGCGCGGCTGGGCCGGACGCGACGGCGCCGCCGTCTACCTGGCGGCGCTGAGCGGCGCGCTGGTGGTCGGCGCCTTCGACAGCCTGTTCGACGTGCCGCGCCTGACGCTGCTGTTGTTCCTGCTGATCGGCGCGGCGCTGATGAAGGAGCGCCCCGTCAGGCAGCGCCAACGACGCTCAGCTCCGGCCTGATGCCATGCCGGCCCATCAGGTCGTACAGCGTCGGCCGGGTCACGCCCAGCAGTTCGGCCGCGCGGGCGATATTGCCGTCGCAGCGCACCAGCGCCAGATTGATCGCCCGGCGCTCGGCCTCGTCGCGCACCTGGCGCAGGTTCAACGGCGCCGCATCGGCTTGCGGCGCGTCCAGGCCCAGGTCCTCGGCCAGTATCAGCGGGCCATCGGCCATGATGACGGCGCGCTTGATGCAATTCTCCATCTCGCGCACATTGCCCGGCCAAGGCCAGGCGTCGATGGCGGCCAGCGCGCCGTCGCTGAAATCGAGGCGGCTGCGGCCCTCGCGCGCGCTGAACAGATGCTTGAAGTGGTAAGCCAGCAGCACCGCGTCGCCCGGACGTTCGCGTAGCGGCGGGATCGGCAGCACGATTTCGGACAGCCGGTAGTACAAATCCTCGCGGAAGCGGCCCTGCGCGATCAGGCTTTTCAAGTCCTGGTGGGTGGCGCAGACCACGCGCACATCGACCGCGATCTCCTCGCGCCCGCCGACCCGCTCGATCACGCGCTGCTGCAGGAAACGCAGCAGCTTGGCTTGCAGCGCCATCGGCAGATCGCCGATCTCGTCGAGGAAGAAAGTGCCGCCGTGCGCCAGCTCGACCTTGCCCTTGGTCTGCTTGGCGGCGCCGGTGAACGCGCCCTTTTCGTAGCCAAACAGCTCGCTTTCCAGCAACTGCTCCGGTATCGCCGCGCAATTGATGGCCATGAAGCGCTCGCCGGCGCGCGGACTGAGCTGGTGCACCGCGCGCGCCAGCACCTCCTTGCCGGTGCCGCTCTCGCCAAGCAGCATCACCGTGGCCGAACTCGGCGCAACCTTTTCCACGCTGCGGCACACCCGCTGCATCGATGGCGCCTTGCTGACCAGCGCATTCAGCGGCATGTCGGCCTGGCGCTGCATGCGCCGGTGCTCCTGCTGCAAGCCGTGCAGGTAGAACGCGCGTTGCAGCACCAGCGCCAGCATGGCCGGATCGGCCGGCTTCTGGTGAAAATCGTAGGCGCCGATCGACACCGCCGCCAGCGCGTGGGCATGCTCCTGGTTGCCGGTGAGGACGATGACCTTGGTGTCCGGCGCCAGCGCCAGGATCTCGCGCAGCGTCGCCAGCCCTTCGGTGGCGCCGTCGGGATCGGGCGGCAGGCCAAGGTCCATCGTCACCACCGCCGGCTCGTGGCGGCGCAGCTGGGCCAGGGCGCTGGCACGGTCGTCGGCCAGCAGCACCTCGTAGGCGTCCAGGCTCCAGCGCAGCTGCTTTTGCAGGCCCGGATCGTCTTCGATAATCAACAGTTTCGCTTTAGTATTCACTGGTCCCCATCCTCATGCTGCCTGTTCTGCCGCCATCTCGTCCAGCCGCACGGCCGGCAGGATGACGCGGAAGGTGGTGCCGCGCTGCGGAACGCTGCTGACTTCCAGCCGTCCGCCCAGCTCGGCGATATATTCCCTGCTTTCAAAGGCGCCGATGCCCATGCCGGCGGTCTTGGTCGTGTCGAACGGCTTGAACAGGCGGTCACGCACGAATTCGGCACTCATGCCGTGGCCCGTGTCGGTGATCTCCACCACCACCTCGGCGCCTTCGCGGTACAGCTGCAACACCACCTGGCCGTCGCGCGCCACGGCGTCGATGGCGTTTTGCAGCAGATGGCCCAGCACCCGCTCCATGCGGTTGGCGTCGGCCAACACCAGCAGCCCGGCGGGCGCGCTGCGCAGCACCGGCACCGGCGCGACGCTGCCGCGCAAGGCCACCATGCGCGCCAGCAGTTGCGCCAGATCGAGCGCGGCCGGACGCTCCGGCAGGTCGCTGCGTTGCAGCTTGTGCAGCATCAGCCGCATTTTCTGCACCGCGTGGCCGAGGGTTTCCAGCATGTCCTGCTGGAATTCCGGATTGTCGCGGTGCTGGGCGGCGTTGGCGACCAGCAGCGACAGCTGCGCCACCAGGTTTTTCAGGTCGTGCACGACAAAGGTCGACATGCGGTGGTAGGACTCGAACTGGCGCGCCGTCGTCAGCGCCGACGCCGCCTCCTGCAAGGCCAGATGGCCGGCGACCTGGCTGGCGGCCACCTTGAGCAGGTCGATCACTTCCCAGTCCAGCGCCAGCTGGCTGCGCGGCTGCTGCAATACCAGCAGGCCGAACAGCCGTCCGTGCAGCATCAGCGGCACCGCCAGCCGGGCGCGCGGCACCGCCCGCAGCCAGTCCAACGCCGGGCCGAGGTCCGGCAGCGACAGGTCCAATATCCATTGCCGGCTTTCCAGCAGCCGGCAGCTGTCGCCATCGGCGGCGTTGACCAGTTCAGCCGGCACCGCCATGCCGGATTGCGCCGCCAGCGCCAGCCCGGCCGCACCGGGCCGTCGCAGCCAGAGCGCGCCGCCCGGACTTTCCACCAGCCCGGCCATGGCTTCGATGGCGCGCTCCGGCGGCGCCGCGCCCTCCTGCGACAGCGTGCGCGTGACGCGCTGCCATTCGCTGCGGTAGTCGTAGTGGTAGCGATAGAAATGCTTGCCGATGAAGACCTTCAGGTGCGAGCGGAAGGTGCCGGAAAACAGCACGCCGGCCAGCAGCAGCAGCGCCGACGCCAGAAACGCCACCTGCATCGCGCCGCCCCAGGCGCCACCGACGTAGCGCAGGTAGTAGCCGGCCAGCGCCATGGCCAGCAGGTAGGCCGCCGCGCCGCCCAGCGTGGCCGAATGGAACAGCGCCTGGCGCGACAACACCAGCCCGGACGGCCACGCGGCGCTGCGCGCCACGGCGATCCCCACCAGCCCCACCGCCAGCGCGTTGACCACGCCGCGCGCGCCCCAGATGTCCGCACTGAGCTGGCGCAGCAGCACGGCGTCGGTGTACAGGTAGAAGTCGTAGCCGAACATGGCGCCGGCGCCGAGGCAGGCATATTTGACGGCCCAGCGGCTTTGCTCGGATTTCTGCCGATACAGCTGCTCGGCCAGCAACATGCCCAGCACCGCCAGCAAGGCGCGGCTGCCCAGCGTCAGCGCCAGCGCCTCGCCCTCGGTGCCGGACAGGCGCCAGGCCGGCACCAGCACCGCCGCCATGGCCAGCGCGTAGGCCGCCACCGTGGCCAGCACGACGCCGCGATCGCCGGCCTGCGGGTAGCCGAGCAGACGCATCAGGAAAGCGGTCCAGGCGGCGCCGCGCGCCAGTTCGGCCAGTTCCAGCCAGACGCTCCAGCCGAAGGTGTCGATGCCGGCCGCCAGCCCCGCCCACAGCGCGCTGCACAGGCAGGCCAGGCCAAGCACGGCGGCGTGGCGGCGCCGGTTCCAGCGCAGCACCAGCAGCAGGCCCAGCGCGAGGAAGGCCAGTGCCGCCAGTCCGTAACTGATCAGTTCCATGCGGCCCGCCATGCCAGCCTCCTTCTCCCGGTCACGCTAGCGGCCGCTCCCGAACAACACCACCTTCAGCGTATCGATCAGCACCAGGATGTCGAGGAACAGGCTGTTGTTCTTGACGTAGTACAGGTCGTATTGCAGCTTCTGGATCGCGTCCTCGACCGACGCGCCGTAGCCGTAGCGCACCTGCGCCCAGCCGGTGATGCCGGGCTTGATGCTGTGGCGCACCTGGTAGTAGCGCAGCTGCGCATTCAGCTGCTCGACGAAATAGGGCCGCTCCGGACGCGGGCCGACAAAGCTCATCTCGCCCTTGAACACATTGGCCAGTTGCGGCAGCTCGTCGATCCGCACCTTGCGGATGAAGGCGCCGACGCGGGTCACGCGCGGATCGCGCTGCTGCGCCCATTGCGGCGCGCCGGCCTGCTCGGCGTTGATGCCCATGCTGCGGAATTTCAGGATCTCGAAGGTGCGGCCGTTCTTGCCGACCCGCTCCTGGCGGTACAGCACCGGGCCGCCGTCCTCCAGGCGGATGGCGATGGCGGTCAGCACGATCACCGGCAGCGCCAGCACCAGAATCACGGTGCTGACCACCAGGTCGAACACGCGCTTCATCAGGCCGCGCACCGGGCTCTGGTCGAAGCCGCCGCCGAACACCAGCCAGCTCGGCTGCAAGGAATCGACGCGGATCTGGCAGGTTTCGCGCTCGAAGAAGGTGGCGGCGTCGGTCACCGCCACGCCGTGCAGCTTGCATTCGAGCAGGTCCTTGATCGGCACGGCGCCGCCGCGGCGGTCGCGCACGGTGACGACGATCTCGCGCGCCTTGTGGCGCCGCGCCAGCGCCAGCAGCGAGCCGCCGCCCTGTTCCAGGTCCAGCACCGCGCCGCTCGGCACGCTGCACGCCTCGGCCGGCGTGGCGATGTAGCCGGCCACCTGGTATTTGGTGTAGCTGCGCCCGTTCAGGGCCAGGTCGCCGCACTCGCGCGCCAGCGCGCCGTGGCCGAGAAACAGCAGCCGCGAGGCGACACTGCGCTGCACGCCCGCCAGGTACAGCATGCGCACCGCCAGCACGCCGCACAGCGAGATCAGCAGTACCAGCAGCAGCACGCCGCGTCCCACGTACAGTCCCGGCGCCAGGTAGAACAGCAGCGTCAGCAGGCCGAAGGCCATCGCGAACGATGGCATCAGCTGCAGGAACAGGCGGTTGCGGAAATTGTAAGGCGCGTCCAGCTGGTACAGGCCGAAAGCGCCCATGCTGAACACGATGGCCAGCGCAAATGCCAGCGCCGACGCCAGGAAGTGCGTGGCTACCTCGGGCGGCAGCACCTCTTCCGTGGGCAGGCGAATCGCAGCGCCCGCGTAAAACGCCATCACCAGGATCAGCAACTCCGTCAACAGCAATCCCAGCGCCACCTTGGATATATAGTGATTGGCAATCTTCAACATAACCTGTCCCCCAGCAAACACCCTAACAACACGAGGACGGTGGGATGCGACACGCGCTCCGCCGTCCTTCTGATCCTGCTTATTTATTGGTTGCCCAGCTTTTCTACGTACCAGTCCATGGCGACGGCCAGGCCGTCGCGCAGGCGGTGGGTCGGCTGGTAGCCGAGCCGCTGCCTGGCCTTGCCGATGTCGGCCAGCGAATGGCGGATGTCGCCGGCGCGGAAATCCCCGTATTCCGGCCGGTGTGCGGCCAGTTGCGGGTAACGCCCGGCCAGCAGCGCGCACATATAGCCGTGCAGCTGGTTGAGCGTGGTCTGTTCGCCGAGCGCCACGTTGTAGACCTGGTTGACGGCGTCCGGACTGGTGGTCAGCGCGGCCAGCAGGTTGGCCTGCACCACGTTGTCGATGTAGCAGAAATCGCGGCTGGTTTCACCGTCGCCGTTGATGCGCAGCGGGGTGCCGGCGATCAGCGCCGCCACCCATTGCGGAATGACGGCAGCGTAGGCGCCCTGCGGGTCCTGGCGCGGCCCGAACACATTGAAGTAGCGCAGGCCGATGCACTGCATGCCGTAGCTGCGGGCGTAGACGTCGGCATACAGCTCGTTGATGTATTTGGTGACGGCATACGGCGACAGCGGCCGGCCGATGCGCTCCTCGATTTTCGGCAGCGTCGGCTCGTCGCCGTAGGTGGCGCTGGAGGCGGCGTAGACGAAGCGGCCGACGCCGGCGTCGCGGGCGGCGGTCAGGATGTTGATGAAGCCGTCGACATTGGTGGCGTTGGTGCCCAGCGGGTCTTCGATCGAGCGCGTGACCGAGCCGCGCGCGGCCTGGTGCAGCACGATGTCGACGCCGTCGCAGGCGCGCACGCAGTCGTCGAAGTCGCGGATGTCGCCGTGCTGGAAGCTGAAGCGCGCCCACGCCTGCGGCCCGGCCAGCGCGGCGATCTCGTCGAGATTGTGCTGGTAGCCGGTGTCGAAATTGTCCATGCCGGTGACGCGCTGGCCGAGCTTGAGCAAGGCCAGCGCCAGGTTCGAGCCGATGAAGCCGGCCGCGCCGGTCACCAGCCAGTGGCGCGGCTGCTGTTGCAGCGCGGCCAGCAGGTGCGCGTACGACGCGCGTTCGTTCGCTTGGTCAGCCATGATCACAGGCGCCAGACGCAGTGGCCGGCGGCCGCCAGCGAACTCAGGTCGAAGGCCGATTTGACGTCGATGAAGCAGCCGCGCGGGCTGAGCTTGGCCTGCAGCTCGCTGGTCGGCAGCGCCAGCAGCTCGCGGTGCGGCACGGCCGCCACGATGGCGTCGGCGCGCGGCAGGTAGTCCCAGCCCTCCAGCTCGACGCCATACTCGTGGTAGGCCTCGGCGCCCACCGCCACCGGATCGTAGACGTGCACTTCGACGCCGTAGGATTTCAGTTCGGTGATGATGTCGGCCACCTTGGAGTTGCGCAGGTCGGGGCAGTTTTCCTTGAAGGTCAGGCCCAGCACGTTGACGCGCGCGCCCTTGACATAGCAGCCGGCGGCAATCATGCTCTTGACGGTTTTTCCGCCACGAACTTGGCCATGCCGTCGTTGATGCGGCGCCCGGCCAGGATCACCTCCGGATGGTAGCCCAGTGTGGCCGCCTTGTGCGTCAGGTAGTAAGGGTCGACGCCGATGCAGTGGCCGCCCACCAGGCCCGGCCGGAACGGCAGGAAGTTCCATTTGGTGCCGGCGGCCTGCAACACTTCCAGCGTGTCGATGCCGATGCGGTCGAACAGGATGGCCAGCTCGTTCATCAGCGCGATGTTGAGGTCGCGCTGGGTGTTTTCGATCACCTTGGCGGCCTCGGCCACCTTGATGCTGGAGGCGCGGTAGACGCCCGCCTCGACAATGGATTCATACAGCGCCGCCACCCGCTCCAGGGTCGGGCCGTCGTCGCCCGACACCACCTTGACGATGGTTTCCAGCGTGTGCTCCTTGTCGCCGGGATTGATGCGCTCGGGCGAAAAGCCGACGTGGAAGTCTTCGCGCCATTTCAGGCCGGAATGCTGTTCCAGCAGCGGCACGCACACTTCCTCGGTGGCGCCCGGATAGACGGTGGACTCGAACACCACCACCGCGCCCTTGCGCAGCTGCTGGCCGACGGTGCGGCTGGCGCCCGCCAGCGCGGTGAAGTCCGGATTGTGGGCCTCGTCGACCGGCGTGGGCACGGCCACCACGTAGTAATCGGCGCCGGCCAGTTCGGCCGCATCGGCGGTCACGCGCAGCTGGCTGGCGGCGCGGAACTCGTCGCTGGCCACCTCGCCGGTCGGGTCGATGCCCTCGCGGTAGCTGGCGATTTTGCCCTGCGCCAGATCGAAGCCGATGGTGTTGCGCTGTTTGCCGAAAGCGATGGCCAGCGGCAGGCCCACATAGCCCAGGCCGATGACGGCGACCGTGGTGTTTTTATCCATTGCAAAGCCTCAATATGTAGTAGTTGGCGACGCGATGCTGCAAACTTGCACAAACATTGACTGATATCAAAACGACAGGACAAATATTCTTTTTGCATCTCTATAGTTATAGAAACAACAAATAAACGCAAGCACTAAATGATCAGCCTGCTTTATTTTTGAGGCAGTGTCGGGTTTCCGCACCCGCCACTTGACACGCGGATTTATCCCATCCGCATGCCGCTGGCCAGCAGCTCTTTCCACGCCGACAGCTTGAGCGGGCGCTGCACCAGCCAGCGCGCGGCGCAGCGCAAGGCGCTGGCGTAGCGGCGCCGGCCGCGATAGAAATAACAATGGTCCTGCATCACCATGTCGAGCCGCTGCAACAGCAGCGGCCTGTGCGGCTGCCAGCCGGGACTGCGCATCAGCAAGTTCAGCATGCTGTCCTCGTGCAGGAAGCGCGGCGCGTCGCCGTGCGTCAGGCTGGCGGGGTGGATGCGGTAGTGGGCCAGCTGCCCAGGCACCAGCCACAGGTCGGTGTCCAGCGCGCAGCGCAGCCACAGGTGGTAGTCCTCGGCGCGGCGCAGGCGCTCGTCGAACAGGCCCTTGCGCTCCAGCAGGCGGCGCCGTATCAGCGTGGTGGTCGGGATGACGATGCATTCGCGCGCCAGCGCCTGCACCGGGCGCACCAGGCGCTGCGCGGCAGCGGCCAGGTGTTGCGCCTGTACGTCGTCCAGCCCGCTTTCGGCCTGCAGTTGCGCCAGCGGCGCGAAGCCGTCCTGGCCCGGCCGCCACAGGCGGATGCCGCCGGCGATCCATTGCGCCTGCGGCTGCCGCTGGCGCACCAGCCAGCGCTGCGCCAGCGCATGCGGGAACCAGATGTCGTCGGCGTCGAGGAAGGCGATCCAGTCGCCGCGCGCGACGTCGATGCCGGCGTTGCGCGCGCCGGCGGCGCCCTTGGCGCGGTGATTGCGCAACACCGTCACCTGCGGCCAGGCGCCGATCTCGTCGAGGATGCGCGGCGTCAGCGCGTCGGTGCTGTGGTCGTCCACCACCAGCACCTCGAAGCCGGGCAAGGCCTGCGCCGGCAGCGGTTGCTGGCCCAGCACCGACAGCACCGCCTCGCGCAGATACGCGCCGGCGTTGTAGACCGGGATGACGACGGATACGGCGGCGTGGGTCATGGGCTCTCCTGCGCGGTGGCGGGCGCAACGCCTGGCGGAAAATCCGCAACCGGCACTTGACGCTCCGCAAACCTTCCGCGACAATCGACATAATAGCTTATTGACAATCCAAATTGATAATATATTTTGTCGAGGCGCTATCATTCCGGGCGCCGCCCGGACCTCCAGGAGACTGTTTTGAGCCAGATCAACCAACGCATGGCCACCGGCATCGTCTGGATGATCGGCGCCCGTCTCACCGACCGCGCCATCGGCATGGTCAGCACGCTGTTGCTGGCGCGCCTGCTGGCGCCGGACGATTTCGGGCTGGTGGCGATGGCCACCGCCATCGGCGGCATGCTGGACCTGCTAGGCTCCTTCAGCTTCGACCTGGCGCTGATCCAGAAGCAGAACGCCAGCCGCCGCCACTACGACACGGTGTGGACGCTGAACGTCATCTTCGGCCTGCTGTGCTGCGCCGCGATGGTGGCGCTGGCGGTGCCGGCGGCGCAGTTCTACCGCGAGCCGCGCCTGAGCACGGTCATGTATGTGCTGTCGCTGATGTATCTGGTGAATGCCTTCGCCAATGTCGGCGTGGTCAATTTCCGCAAGGAGCTGAACTTCCGCCAGGAATTCATCTTCATCTTCGCGCGGCGGCTGGTGACGTTCACCATCACCGTCGGCGCCGCGCTGCTGCTGCACTCCTACTGGGCGCTGCTGCTCGGCATGTGCATCGGCCGCTGCGTGACCGTGGCCATGAGCTATATGATGAACGATTACCGGCCATGGTTCTCGCTGGCGGCCGTGCGCGAGCTGTTCCATTTCTCCAAATGGATGTTGCTCAACAACGCGCTCGGCTTTCTGCGGCATGACGGCTGCACCTTCATCATCGGCCGCCAGTTCGGCGCTGCCGGCCTGGGCGTGTATTCGGTGTCGTATGAAATCTCCAACCTGCCCTCGACCGAGCTGGTGGCGCCGATCAACCGCGTCACCTTTCCCGGCTTTGCCAAGATGGCCGAGCCGGCGCTGATACGGGCTTCCTACTTCCGGCTGCTGGGCATGATCGCGCTGCTGATCCTGCCGGTCGGCATCGGCATCGCCAGCGTGGCCGAGCCGCTGGTGCTGGCCATGCTGGGCGACAAATGGCTGCAGGCGCCGGGGCTGATCGCCATCCTTGCGATCAGCGGCGCCATCTGCGCGACGCAAACCAACAACGCTTCCGTCTGGCTGGCGCTGGGTCGGCCGCGCCAGGTGGCGGTGGTGCAGGCGGTGTATCTGGCGGTGTTGTTTCCGTCGCTGTATTTCTTCATGCAGCGGGATGGCATCGTCGGCGCCGGCTACGCCTACCTGTGCGCGCAACTGGTGGATGTGGCGATGGAGATGAGCGCCTCGCGCCGCATGCTGGATTTCGCCTGGCGCGACGTGCTGGCGGTGGTCTGGCGGCCGCTGCTGGGCGTGACGCTAATGTATCTCGCCGTGCGCTGGCTCGACCATCGGTTGCTGGACTGGCACCCGTGGCCGCGCCTGCTGGTCGACGCAGCCGCCGGCGCGGCGGTGTACATCGCCAGCGTGGTCGGCCTGTGGTGGCTCAGTGCGCGGCCCAACAGCGCGGAACATTTTTGCCTGCAACGCTTGAAGGTGCTGCCAGCATGAACCTGCCCGAACCATTGCCGCTGGTGAGCGTCATCATTCCGACCACGGCGCAGGCGTCGCGGCGCCACGAACTGCACCGCTGCATAGGCGCGCTGCGCGCGGCCAGCACGCTGCCGCTGACCATCATCGTGGTGGTCAACGGCCAGCGCTCCGACGCCGGCCTCTGCGACTGGCTGCGCGCCCAGCCGGATGTGCAGTATTTCTACCTTGAGCAGCCGTCCGCGCCGAATGCGGTGCTGCACGGCCGGCGTCAGGTGCGCACGCCCTATTTCTGCGCCGTCGACGACGACGATGAATACCTGCCGGCGGCCATCGACCAGCGGCTGGCGGTGCTGAAGGCGCAGCCGGACGCCGACCTGGTGGTGACCAACGTCTATCGCCGCTGCGACGGCCGCGACCAGCTGATGTACGGCCACCTGCGCGATGTGCCGCGGCAGCCCTTGGCCATGCTGTTCCTGTCGAACTGGCTCTACAACGGCAACGCGCTGTACCGCAGCGCCGCGGTGCCGGTCAGCTATTTCGAGGATTACCGCGCCTATGCCGAGTGGACCTGGCTGGCCTACAAGCTGGCCCTCGACGGCAAACAGGTGGCGACGCTGGAGCAGCCGACGTTCCGCGTCCACGTCACGCCCGGCTCGCTGTCGCAATCGCGCAACTATTCGGACAATTACCTGACGCTGTTCCAGGACATGCTCAACGCCGGCCCACCGGCCGACATCGTGCGCCTGATCCGCCGCAAGCTGTCCGCCGCCCAGCACGACCATTCGGTGCAGGCGCTGGCCGACGGCCGCCGTGGCGACGCCTGGCGCTGGCACCTGCGCAGCCTGCGCCATCCCGGCGGCCTGCGCTATCTCGGTTACACGCGGCGCCTGCTGGCGCGCCCCGCCGCCCCTCTGATTGGAGAACGCACATGAACCTGAGCGAACCGGCCGCACCCACCGTGCTGGTCGATCATTACCGCGAGTCGGCGCATGGCCGCGCCTCCAACGTCACCTACAAGGGACTGGCGATCCACGCCTGGCCGGGCCTGCACGAGTACGCCTTCGAGCAGTTCGCGCGCCACGTCGCGCCCGGCGCCGGCGTGCTGGAACTGGCCGCCGGCAGCGGCGCGATGAGCCTGCGTCTGAGCGACGCCGGCTACCGCGTCACCGCCACCGACTACGTGCCGGAAAATTTCCGCCCGCGCGACAGCATTCCGTTCTTTAGCTGCGACCTGAACGCAGCGTTCGCCGCCGGGCGCGAGGCCAGCGTGGACGCCATCTGCGCGCTGGAAATCATCGAGCACCTGGAAAATCCGCGCCATTTGCTGCGCCAGTGCTTCCGCGCGCTCAAGCCCGGCGGCATCGTGCTGCTGTCGACGCCGAACCTGGACAACGCCGCCTCGCTGGTGTGCTTCCTGCGCGAACGCAGCTTCCAGTGGTTTTCCGACCAGGACTATGCGCATGACGGCCACATCACGCCGGTCAGCCAGTGGCAGATGCACAAGAGCAGCGCCGAGGCCGGCTTCGAGACCGTCTGGCGCGGCTCCTTCGGCGACCAGTTCCAGCGCCTGCGCGGCTCGCCGCGCCTGTACTGGCTGGCGCGCGCGCTGGACCGGCTGATGGTGCGCGAGCCGGGCCTGACCGGCCAGATCTACCTGACCGTGCTGCGCAAGCCGCAGGCGTGACGACCGTGCGCATCTCGGTCATCATCCCCGCGTACAACGCGGCCGGCTTCATCACCGAAGCGCTGGACGGCGTGCTGGCGCAGAGCGTGGCGCCGCATGAAATCGTGGTGGTCGACGACGGCTCGGCCGACAGCACCGCCGCCGTCGTCACGCAATGGGCCGCCGACCACCCTGCGATCGCGCTGCGGCTGCTGCGGCAAGCCAACGGCGGCATCTCGTCCGCGCGCAACACGGCGATAGGCGCCGCCGGCGGCGACTGGCTGGCCCTGCTTGATGCGGACGACGTATGGGAAACCAGCCACCTGGCGCTGCTGTGCGACGCGCTGGCGGCGGCGCCGGACGCGCTGGCCGCCTACGGCGCCGGCCGGCTGCTGGTGGACGGCATGGTGCAACCGCGCCTGTATGACGATTTCTGGGACCAGCCCGCGCGCAAGCTGGGGCATCCGGTAGCCGGCACCGGCTTCCTGCGGCTGGACCGGGCCATCATCGGCCGTCTGCTGAAGGGCAATTTCATCAAGCCGTCCAGCATACTGATGCGCCGCGACGCCGCCGTGCGCGCCGGCCTGTTCGACCCGGCGCTGCGCGCCAGCGAAGACCGCGATTTCCTGATCCGGCTGGTGCTGGACGGCGACATCGTGTATGTGCCGCAGCCGCTCACGCGCTACCGCTGGCACGACGACAATCTCACCGCCGGCAAGCACGCGCGGCGCAATATGGAGGCCAGCCTGCAAGCGTTGTCGGCGATCCAGCGCCATAGCGGCGAGCGGCTCGACGCGGCCCAGCACGCCGTGCTGCATTCCGAGCGCGGCGCCGCCATCGGCGCCTATCTGTACACCTGCGCGCGCGGCGGCTGGCGCCAGTACCGCGCCGGCCTGCGCTATGTATTGCAGCTGTATGGCGCGCGGTTGCTGGTGCCGCGCCTGCATCCCAAGCATTTGCTGCACTGCCTGGCGGCGCCGCTGCGCGCCTGAAGCGGCGGTCAGCTTGCGCTGAACGGCGCTTCGCGCTGCGATTCGCCGCGCCGCGCGGCCAGGCCCATCAGCCCGGCGCCGACCAGCAGCATGACGTAGATCGAAGGTTCCGGCACGGCGGTGGTGACGACGATGTTGTCCAGCGCGGCGCCGCCGACGCCGTTGCGCGCATCGCCCTGGAAGAACAGCGTGCTGTTGATGCCGGACGCGACGAAAGAGAAACGCTGCTCGCTCCAGCCCATCGCATACGTGGCGCGGTGGACGGTGCTGAATTCGTAAGCGTGGCTGCCGTCGCCGACAATGCCGGCCTCCAGCCACTTGGTCTGGCCGCCGATATCCGGGTTGCCGGCCAGCCAGAAGCTGACCGTGTAAGCCTGGCCGGCAACGGTAGAGAACGACTGCGAGATGCGGCCTTCGCCATTGCCGTTCAGGTCGATGCTGTACTGTCCTTCAGCCGCCGTCCAGTAGCTTTTGATCAGGTCGACGCTGCCGCTGACGTTCCAGGGCGCGATCAGCGTGCTGCCTTGATTGACGTCGGTAAAATGGCTGCCGCTGTAGCTGGTTGTCTCAAACCCGCCGTTCTGAATCAGATTCGCGTGCGCCATCGGCATGGCCAGCAACAGCGCCGCAGCGCTTGCGATTGCTTTTAATCCGCACATGATTTTCAGCCTTTTCGATTAACAGGTTTGACAACTAAAATGTCTTCTTGGAATCTATGGTAGTGGATTGCATAGAAAACTCAACAACAAAGATGAAAGCACGCGAAGCCATTGCCGGTTGGTGGTAAAAAAACCACCAAAGTTACACGAGCGCAATCAATATCGCGCTGTTATCATAATCAACCGACAAACTTGATCAAACCGCCATGCATGCAGACTTTTACTGGGTGAACGAACCGCGCGACTGGCAGCGCGAAGCCGGCAAATTGTCGGTGACGACCGACGCCAACACCGATTTCTGGCGCAAAACCTGGTACGGCTTCGAGCGCTTTTCCGGCCACTTCTTCGGCGCCGATGTCGTGGGCGACTTCAGCTTCCAGGTGAAAGTGCGGGCGGAGTTCGAGGCGCTCTACGACCAGGCCGGCATTATGCTGCTGGGCGATGCACATCACTGGCTCAAGGCTGGCGTCGAGTTCAACGACGGCGCGCCGGCCATCGGCAGCGTGCTGACCTTGCAGCATTCCGACTGGGCCACCGGCGTTTTTCCCGGCGACGCCGGCACGTTCTGGATGCGCCTGACGCGCAGGGGCGACGCGCTGCGATTGCAATACTCGGCCGACGGCCAGCACTGGCCGCTGCTGCGACTGGCGCACTTCCCCGGCTTCGACCAACTCGCTGTCGGCGTGATGTGCTGCACGCCGGAGCGCGCCGGCCTGCGCGTGCAATTCGACGAGTTGCAACTGACACCGCCGCTCGACAAGGACTTGCATGACCTGACCTGAGCACAGCTATAATTATCGTGACGCGTTACATTAAAGGGAAGCCATGAAGCAAGCGGGGGACCACAAGACCATGGAGCTGGACATGCCGGGCGCGAAACGCGGCCGTGGCCGGCCCGTCACCGGCAACGCCATGAGCAGCGCGGAACGGCAGAAAGCCTACCGCGACCGCCGGCGCGAGGAAAAAGCCGCCATCATCGTCTCCCGCAGTACGCTGGAGGCGCCGCCCGACGATGGCTCGCCGCGCCGCCTGATCGCCGAACTGGACAAGGCGCAGCGCACCGTCGAGCGCCTGGAGCGCGAGAATGCCTTGCTGCGCGAGGAGCTGGCGGCGCTGAAGCTAGCGCGCTGATCAGGATTGCAGCAGCGCGTTGCGCAACAGGCTGGGCACGAGCCCGGTCCAGCGCTTGAACGAGCGGCGGAAATTGGTGGCGTCGTGGAAGCCCAGATAGTCCGCCACCGCTTCGTTGTCGTAGCCGCGCATCTGGAACAACTGCATGGCGACGTGCGCCCTCACGCGGTCCAGCTCGGCCTGGAAGTGGCTGCCGTGGCGGGCCAGATGGCGCTTCAAGGTCGCCGGACTGGTGCCGAAGGCGGCGGCGCTGCCTTCCAGCGTCGGTCCCATCCGTATATGTGCCAATAGATAGTCGTACAGCGCCGTCAGCAGGCTCGGCGTCAGCGACGCCGCATCGGCTTCGGGGCTTTGCAGCGCGACCGACGCGGCCATCGCGTTGCCGCGCGGCCAGGGCCGATCGAGCCAGCAGGGATCAATCAGCATCGCGTCCAGATGGCAGTTGAACCGCAGGTCGCTGCCCAGATGCACCTCGTGCTGCTCGACATGCGCCGGCGCGCTGCGGTTGATGCAGTAGCGCCACGGCAGATGCTGGCCGCCGAGCCAGCGGCACATGGCGGTCACGGCCGTCATGTGCATTTCCACCAGCGCCGGCAACTGGCTCGGCGCGCCGAAGCTGTCGGTCCAGTACAGCACGGCCAGGCCGCCCTCCTCGCGCAGGCGCGGCGTCAGCAAGGGGCATAGCCGGGCGTGGCCCAGGCACAGTATGTCCAATGCCTGCCGCAGGTTCTGCGCCTGCAACAGGGCGTGGCTGAGGGCGCCGTAGTGGCCCGGCAGCATCTGCTGACCGAGCATGAAGCTGCTGTCGGCGCTGTCGAGCGCGCGCATGATGTTTGACAGCAGTTGCAGGTATTCCTGTGGCGTCAGCAGCTTGTCGGCGGCGGGCATGTCCCAGTCGTGCAGGCCGGTGCCGCGCAGCAGCTGGTCGCCGCCGGCATGCAGCTCCTGGTTGCACGCATAGTCCAGCACCAGCGCCGGATGGTGGCGCGCCGGGATGAAGCGATCGCCGCTTTGGCGGTACAGGGTCACGCCACCGCTCCGGCGGCGCACTGCTCCGCCTGCAAGGAGAGCTGCCGGCTCAGTTCGGCCAACAGTTCGTCCGGCGGCGCGGCGGCGCTGGCGGTGGCCTGGCGCATGCTGATGTGCACGCGGCCTGCCTTCGCATGGTGGCGCATCTGGCCGACCATGCCGACCAGATGGCGCGCCAGTGCGTCGGCCTCGGCGGCGCTGGTGTCCGGCATCAGCAGCGCGAAGCGGTCGCCGGCGTAGCGGCACAGCAGGTCGTCGTTGCGCAGGTTGAGCAGCAGCATGTGGCCGACCGCTTGCAACACGCGGTCGCCCTCGCGCTGGCCGAATTCGCGGTTGATGCGGTGGAAGCCGTCGATGTCCAGCAATACCAGTGCGCACGGCTGGCCGGCGCGGTGCTGCTGTTCGTGGCGGATCTGGCGGCGCAGGTAGTCGGCGTTGGCCAGTTGCGTGATGCGGTCGAACGCGCGGTGGTCGCGGAACAGGCGCTCGCGCTTCTGCAGGTGTTCGTTGAGGCGGAATTGTTCGTGGCGCCAGTAATACATGCCGCCGGTGATGAACAGCATGCCAAGCGGCACCAGCGATTCCAGCCAGTGATCCCAGCGCGCCGCCTTGCTGATCGCGTAGAACTCGTCCATGCAGTCGGCAAAGGAGCCGATCATGATCATCGCCAGGCCGCCGGCCAGCAGGCGCGTCACCAGGCCGCCGGGGCGGCTGCTCAGCGTGAACAGCAGCCAGCAGCCGGCCATGACCGCCGTGCCGCCTTCGCTGACGATGTCGGTCCACTTCCATAGGTCGAAGGGCTTGGCCGCACCCAGCGTCGCGTACAGGAATACGCACATGGCCAGGGCCAGGCCGGAGACGGTCAGCGTAAAGCGGTGTAATTGCAGCATATGTGTGTGTCGGCGTGATGGGTGCGCGCGATGGTAGCTGCCGCTTGTGACCGCCGTGTGACAAGCGGCCATATTGGCGAATTCCCAACACTTGCCGGTAGACGGGTGCAAACGGCTCACCTGCCGCGCGCCGCACGCCGCTGCCGCCTGCGTCTACCCCGCAAGCGGCAGTGGCGTGCGGGTCATTCAAGCTCAAACCCGGCGTCGGACGGCGGTTCTGGCGGTGGCGGGCGGCCGGCTGTCATGCAATTGAAATATTGCCTACATAAAATTCGCCCCGTTCTCCCTTCCACTCACGGTACACAATGAAAATGACTGCACAGAAGAATTCGACGCCGCGCCTGTCGGCCCTGACCATCGGCGTGCTGGCCATGCTGGCCGGCGCCACCCACGCCACCGCCCAGACCGGCGCGCAAGCGGAAGCCGGCAACGCGGCAGCCGCCTCGCTCGGCGCCAGCGCCAACAGCGTGGTGATCGCCGGCCAGCGCTCCAGCCTGCGCAACGCCATCGCCGCGCAGGAAAAGGCCGACAATATCGTCAGCGTCATCAGCAGCGATGACATCGGCGGCCTGCCGGACAAGAACGCCGCCGAAGCACTGGCGCGCCTGCCGGGCGTGTCCGTGCAGCGCGACCAGGGCGAAGGCCGCTACGTCAGCGTGCGCGGCCTCGGCCCGGACCTGAACGCCGTCACCATCAATGGCGCGCTGGTGCCGTCGCCAGAAGCCGGCCGTCGCGCGGTGGCGCTGGACGTGCTGCCTGCCGGCCTGATCCGTTCGCTGGAAGTCAGCAAGACGCTGACGCCCGACCAGGACGCCAATTCGCTGGGCGGCACGGTGGAAGTCAAAACGCTGTCGGCCTTCGACCTGCCGGGCAAGCTGCTGTCGGGCTCGATTGGCGCCAGCCGCGACCAGAATATCGGCAAGACCAGCCCGAACGGCAGCGTCCTGTTTGCCGACCGCTTCATGAACGGCAAGCTGGGCGTCGCCGGCGGTCTGAGTTTCGAGAAGCGTGAATTTGGCTCGGACAACGTGGAAACCGGCGGCGCCTGGGACAATGGCAAGCTGACCGGTGTTGAACTGCGCGACTACCTGCCCACCCGCGAGCGCCGCGCCGCCGCGCTGAACCTGGATTACCACGTCGACGAGCACAGCAAATACTTCCTGCACAGCTTCATCAGCGATTTCAGCGACGACGAGGTGCGCGACCGCCTGACCATCAGCAATATCGCCGGCGATGGCCTGGCCGCGGGCGCGACCGCCACCGCCCGTGGCGAGCGCCGCCTGCGCCAGCGCAAGATACCCAGACCATCAGCTCGGTCGTGGCCGGCACCGAACAGAAATGGGACCGCTGGAAGCTGGAGGTGTCCGGCGGCATGAGCAAGGCCAAGGATGACGCGCCGGAGTCGATCAACGACGCCCGCTTCCGCGGCAAGAGCAATTTCGCCAATGTCGGCTTCACCGACACCCGCATCCCGCGCCTGACCGGCCCGGACGGCCTGTACGACGCGGGCAACTACAAGCTCAACGCGCTGGGCCTGAAACAGAGCTACGCCGAGGACAAGGAACACCACATCCGCTTCGACCTCGGCCGCAAATACGATCTCGGCGAAGGCAGCGGCAAATTCAAGTTCGGCGCCAAGCTGAGCCGCCGCGAAAAGGACACCGACACCGAAGCCTGGTCGTACAGCAGCAGCCAGATCGGCGCCGCCAGCACCGCGCTGGCAGATTATGTGACCGGCAATGACCTCGACTTCAAGCTGGGCCGCATCGGCAAGGCCATGGACCCGGCCAGGATCCGCCAGCTGGTTAACGGCCTGAGCCGCAAGGACGCGCGCGTGCTGGCCGACTCGACTGCCGACGACTACGGCCTGAACGAAGACATCGACGCCGCCTACCTGCAACACAGCTACGATATCGAGGCCTGGCACCTGCTGGCCGGCGTGCGCGTCGAGCGCACCCGCTTCGAGGCGCGCGGCAACGATATCAATGAGGAAGAAGAAACCATCGCCGCCGTCCAGCGCAAGCGTTCCTACCGCAACTGGCTGCCGACGCTGCAGGCGCGTTATGACATCGACGGCAAGACCAGCGTGCGCGCCGCATGGACGCACTCGGTGGTGCGCGCCAATTTCGACCAGCTGAAACCGGGTGTCAGCCACGCCAGCGACACCGAGGCGACGATCGGCAACCCGGACCTGGCGCCGCTGAAATCGACCAACCTCGACCTGGGCATCGAGCGCGTGCTGGGCGAGGACGGCGCGGTATCGGCCTACGTGTTCCACAAGGACATCAAGAACTTCACTTACACCACCAACCTGGCCGGCAGCGGCGCCTGGGCCGATTACAGCTCGGCGATCACCTACGCCAACGGCGACAAGGCCAAGGTCAAGGGCATCGAACTGTCGTACACGCAGCCGCTGCGCATGCTGCCGGCGCCGTTCAACCACCTGATCGTTGGCGCCAACGGCAGCCTCACCCGTTCGGACGCAGACATCGCCCGCTTCGATACCGACCTGGGCCGCATGCGCTCGCGCAGCATCAAGTTGCCGGGCCAGTCGGACCGCGTGATGAACCTGATGCTGGGCTATGAAGACGGCCCGCTGAGCGCGCGGATCGCCGTCAACTACAAGTCGCCGTACACGCTGGAACTGGGCGAGGACATCCTCGACAGCCAGCAGGACCGCATCGTCGATACGCAGAAGCAGGTCGATTTCTCGGCCTCGTACCAGATCAACAAACAGGTGCAGCTGAACTTCGAAGCCGCCAACCTGAATAACGAAAAATACTACACCTACCTCGGCAGCAAGGCTTACAACGCCCAGTACGAGCAGTATGGCCGCACCTACAAACTGAGCCTGAAAGTGAGCCTGTTCTAATGAAGAAATCTGTTATCGCGACCGTTATTCTTGCGGCGCTGGCGGCCGGCGCCCAGGCGGCGCCGCTGCCGGGCCTCACCGCGCAGGCGCATGAGCTGTCGGCCCTGCCCGGCGGCGGCTGGCTCAGCATCGACCAGACCGCGCTGCGCCTGCTGGACGCCAACGGCGCCGAACGTGCCCGCATCGACGTGCGCGCCAAGCATCTGGATACCCGCCCGCTCGGCGGCAAGGTGCTGGCGGTGATGGTAGACGCCAACAAGGAGCAGGCCGTGCCGGTGCTGGTCGATCCGCAGGCCGGCACGCTGAGCGCGCAAGCGCCCTTCCCGGCGCCGGCCTTCGGCATCGAATCGGCATGCCTGTACCGCGACGCGCAGCAGCTGGACCACCTGTACCTGATCGCCAAGGATGGCCAGGCCGAGCAGTGGGTGATGCAGGGCCAGCAGCGCCTGCTAGTGCGCAAGCTGGCGCTGCCGCCGCACAGCAAGCACTGCCGGGCGGACGACAGCGCCCATCAATTGCTGGTCAGCGAGCAAGGCATGGGCGTGTGGGCGTACAACGCCGACGCCGAGGGCGTGCCGGGCCGCGAGGCGGTGCTGCTGAAGCGTCCGTTCGGCGCGCTGGACAAGGGCGCCGGGGCGCTGAGCGTGCTGCCGGGCGGCGTTGCCGTGCTGGACGCCAAAGGCAGGCAGCTGCACCTGCTGCGCCGCGATGGCGGCAAATGGAACGCCGTGTCGGCCACCGATACCGGCGTCCACGGCGCCGAACAGCTGGCGCCGCTGATGGCCAGCGACGGCAGGCTGCAACTGGCGGTGGGCGGCGAAGATGCCGGCGGCTGGCAGTTGCGCGCGCCGGCATGGAGCGGGATTGCGGCAGCCGCTGGCGACGGCAAGGCCATCGTCATGCCGCGCGCCCAGACCGGGCCGGTGGCGCGCCAGGGCGACGCCGCCGATGACCCGGCGATCTGGCGTCATCCGGCCGAACCGGGCGGCGCACGCATCCTCGGCACCAACAAGAAGCAAGGCTTGCTGGTCTACGATCTGCAAGGCAAGCAATTGCAGCTGCTGGAAGTCGGCCGCCTGAATAATGTGGATGTGCGCCAGCAGGTCAGCATCGGCGGTCGCAAGCTCGACGTCGCGGTGGCGACGCAGCGCGATGAAAACAGCGTGATGCTATTCGCTATCGACGCTGAGGGCAAGGTGACGACGGCCGGCTCCTTCCCTACCGGCTTGAAGAATATCTACGGCATGTGCCTGTACCGGCCGGCCGATGGCGGGCTGGAAGCCTTCATCAACGACAAGGACGGTACTTTCCTGCAATACCGGGTGGAAGCCAACGGCGACGCCATGACCGGCAAGCTGCTGCGCCGCTTCAAGGTGGAGACGCAACCGGAGGGCTGCGTGGTCGACGACCGCAACCACCGCCTGTTCCTCGGCGAAGAACGTCGTGGCGTGTGGACCGTGTCGGCCAAGGGCGATGCGCCTGCCAAGCTGAGCATGATCATGCCGGCCGGCCCGCAACTGGTCGCGGACGTGGAAGGCATGGGCATCTACCACGGCGAGCGAGCCGATTACCTGGTGGTGTCCAGCCAGGGCGACAATAGCTACCTGGTAATGGACGCCAAGGCGCCGTACAAGGTGCGCGGCAGCTTCCGCGTCGGCTTCAACCTGGCCGCCGGGATAGACGGCACCTCGGAAACCGATGGCCTGGAAGTGAGCTCAGCCAACTTTGGCGGCCCCTACAGCAAGGGCATGCTGGTGATTCAGGATGGCTACAAGCGCCTGCCTGACGGCCCGCAGAACTTCAAGTACGTGGCCTGGGAAGACGTGGCCAGGGCCCTGAAGCTGGACTGATACGTGGGCTGATCCGGTGACGCGGATCAGCCGGGTTGCGCGTCTTCGTCCTGCTGCCGGATCAGGAAGTCCCGGTGCGAACAGACTGCGAGGCCGGCGGCGACGCCAAGTTCGATCGCCTTGCCGGCCAGGTCGCGCTCGACAAAGAACGCCTGGTAGTCGTCGCCACCCGAGTCGATGTGCAGCAGCGCCAGGCCGTGCGGCTGCAGCCAGCGTTCAAGCGACTTGAGGGCATTGATCACGGTCCGCTGGCGCCGGTCTTCCGGCATTTCCCATTGCCAGCGCTCTTCGATGCCGCGTCCGGCCAGCAGCACGTCGGCCTGCCAGTCGATTTCATCGTAGGCTTTCCAGTCGACATCGATAATCACGCGGATGCCGCCATCGCCGTAGTTTTCGAAGCGCAGCGCGTACAGCGGCTCTTCATCCGACGTCAGCACTTCCTGCACCAGCGCCTCGGCAGTTTGCTCGCCCAGGTGGCGCGTGATGAGCCGCACGAAATCGGCCAAAGCAGCGTCGTTGCGGTGGTCTGGAACAGGCTGCTGCTCCTCATCGCCGGAGGGGCTGGCTGCTGGTGGAGCCAGGAAGCGAAATAGTCGGTTTAACATGGTTGAAATCCTAGCACATGCTTTCGCTATGAGCGCAAGCGTACAGTAATCGTGCGCGGGCCGCGCTATCTTCGGGCAAACTACAAGGAGAGCGTCATGGTCCTATGGATAATCTTGGCCGTCGTGGCCGCCGCCATCATTATTGTGCTCGCCGCGCCGCCGCTGCGCCGGCGCTGGATTACCCCGCATATCTACGGGCTGTTCAAGCGCATTTTGCCGCCGATGTCCGATACCGAGCGCGACGCGCTGGAGGCCGGCACCACGTGGTGGGACGCCGACCTGTTCTCCGGCCGGCCGGACTGGAAGAGATTCATGCAGTTGCGCCACCCTGCACTGACCGCCGAAGAGCAAGCCTTCATGGACAACGAGGTGCGCCAGCTATGCGAAATGGTCGACGACTGGGAGGCGACGCAGGTGTGGCAAGGCCTGCCGGCCGCCGCCTGGCAGTTCGCGCGCGACAAGGGTTTCCTCGGCATGATCATTCCCAAGCACTATGGCGGCAAAGCCTTCTCGGCTTATATGCACTCGCAGGTGGTGATGGCGCTGTCGACCCGTTGCTCGGCGCTGGCGGTGCAGGTGATGGTGCCCAATCCGCTGGGGCCGGCCGAACTGCTGCTGCACTACGGCACCGATGAACAAAAGGATTATTATCTGCCGCGCCTGGCCAAGGGCGAGGACATCCCCTGCTTCGCGCTGACCAGCCCGTATGCCGGCTCGGACGCCGCCGCCATTCCCGACGTCGGGGTGGTCTGCAACGGCGTGCACGAAGGACGCGAGACGCTGGGCCTGCGCATCAGCTGGAACAAACGCTACATCACGCTGGGCCCGATCGCCACCCTGCTCGGCCTGGCCTTCCGCGTGGAAGATCCGGACCGCCTGCTGCCGCCGGACACCCAGCCCGGCATCACCTGCGCGCTGATTCCGACCGATCATCCGGGCGTGGTGATCGGCCGCCGTCACTGGCCTCTGAACGCGGTGTTCCAGAACGGTCCGACCAGCGGCAAGGATGTTTTCATCCCGATGGAATGGATCATCGGCGGGCCGAAGCAGATCGGCAAAGGCTGGCGCATGCTGATGGAATGCCTGGCCGCCGGGCGCGCCATTTCCCTGCCGTCGGCCAGCGTCGGCACGGCCAAGCTGGCCGTGCGCGGCACCAGCGCCTATTGCGCCATCCGGCGCCAGTTCAATACCGCCATCGGCAAGTTCGAGGGCGTGCAGGAAGCGCTGGCGCGCATGGGCGCCAACCTGTACATGATGGACGCGGCGCGCCGGCTGTCGGCGCTGGCGGTGGACCTGGGCGAGAAGCCGGCGGTGATTTCGGCCATCGCCAAGTATCACGTCACCGAGCGTGGCCGCGAAGTGGTCAATGACGGCATGGATATTCTCGGTGGCAAGGGCATCTGCATGGGGCCGTCCAATTTCCTGGCGCGCGCCTATCAGCAGATTCCGATTGCGATCACCGTTGAAGGGGCGAACATCCTGACGCGCTGCCTGATCATCTTCGGCCAGGGCGCCATCCGCGCCCATCCATATGTGCTGCGGGAGATGCGCTCGACCGCCGACAGCGACCAGCAACGCGGCCTGCGCGAATTCGACGCCGCCTTCTTCGGCCACATGGGCTTCACCATCGGCAACGCCGTGCGCGCGCTGTGGTACGGACTGACCGGCGGCGTCACCGCGCCTGTGCCGCGCCAGGCTGCCGATGAGATGGCGGCCTATTATCGCGCCGTCGGCCGGCTGTCGACCGCATTCGCACTGATGACCGACCTGTCGATGTTCACGCTTGGTGGCGACCTGAAGCGGCGCGAGCGCATCTCGTCGCGTCTCGGCGATGCGTTGTCGATGCTGTATTTGGTCAGTGCCACGCTCAAACGCTACGAGGATGAAGGCCGCCAGGACGCCGACGCGCCGTATGTCCACTGGTCGATCCAGGATGCGTTGTGCAAAGCGCAGCAGGCGCTGGACGGCGTGCTGGCGAATTTCCCGAGCCGCATCGCCGCCGGGCTGGCGCGCCTGCTGGTATTCCCGTTCGGCCTGCCGTATGCGCCGCCGGCGGACCGCATCGGCGAACAGGTCGCCAAGGCGATGCAGACCCATAACGCCGCCCGCGAGCGCTTGCTGGCCGGCAGCTTCCTGGCCGACGACCTGCGCGACCCGGTGGCCTGCGGCGAGCTGGCCTTCGGCCTGCTGGCGTTCGTCGACAGCATCGAGCATCGGCTGAAACCGGCGATCAAGGAAGGCAAGCTGCCGCCGATACCGCAAAACCTGCCGGCGATGGAAGGCTGGATCGCTCAGGCCGCCGCGCAAGGCATGGTCACGCCCGAGGAGCGCCGCGCCCTGTCCGATTTTGCCCGCTACACCGACCTGTCGGTGCATGTCGATGATTTCCCGCCGGATCTGAACGCGGCCGCCGACGCGGCGAAACGGCGCCAGATGGCCACGCCTGCCGCCACCGCCGTCGAGGCCTGAATCAGCGCGGCGACAGCGCCTGCAATTCCTCTTCGGTAAAACCAGCCTGACGCCGCGCTTCCAGATTGAACGGACCGCGCGGCGTCGGCGCGTTGTACTGGCGCGCCAGCTCGGCGTAAGCCGGGATCAGTTCCAGCCCGCGCTGCCGGCACAGGTAGCCGTACCAGCGGTTGCCGATTTCCACATGGCCGATCTCGTCGCGCAGGATGATGTCCAGAATCGCCGCCGCCTCGCGGTCGCCGGCCTGGAACAGCTTGGCGCGCAGCGGCGGATTGGCGTCCAGGCCGCGCGCTTCCAGGGTGCGCGGCACCAGCGCCATGCGCGCCAGTACGTCGTCGCTGGTCTTTTCGACCATTTCCCACAGACTGTCATGAGCGATGAAATCGCCATAGCTGTAGCCCAGCCTTTGCAGATGTTCCTGTAGCAGCGCGTAGTGGTAGGCCTCTTCCCTGGCCACTTGCAGCCAGTCGGTGTAGTACGCGGCCGGCAGGCCGGGAAAGCGCCAGACGGCGTCCAGCGCCAGGTTGATGGCGTTGAATTCGATATGCGCGAGCGCGTGGATCAGCATGGCCCTGCCCTCGGGCGTGTTCATCGCGCGGCGGCCGACTTGTAGCGGCGGCACCAGCTGCGGCCTGTCGGGCCGGCCCGGAATGCCGGCCGCGGACGCCAGCGCGGCCTGCGGATCAGCCGTGCATTCGCCCTGCGCCGACGCGGCCGCCAGCGCATATACGGCCGCCACCTTGGCCGCCGGGTCGCGCTCGATCAGGCATTGCAGCGCGCGGGCGCGGAGTTCCTGTGCTACGGCCATACTTGTCCTTCCAATTTCACGAGGGCGATAGTTTAACACTACGTTCTTCAGGAACTAAGCTCTGTCCTACACCCACACCGCACGAACACCTATACCTCAACTGTCGTGCGGCCCCCATCATATCGTCTGTCACCGCGTTACCGACGCGGGACCTTACTAACCATCATGGAGACCATCATGAGCTACCTCGACCGCGACACCTATGGCATCTATCGCAGCGACAACTACGTCGACACGGACAACACGGGCCCGGGCCCACGCCTGATGGGCGCCGATACGCTGATCGGCGAAGATGTCTACAACCGCCAGGAAGAAGACCTTGGCGACATCAAGGAAATCATGCTGGATATGCGCAGCGGCGAGGTCGCCTACGCCGTGCTGTCGTTTGGCGGCTGGCTGGGCATGGGCGACAAGCTGTTCGCCGTGCCTTGGCAGGCGCTGCAACTGGATACCGTCAACAAGCGCTTCCTGCTGGACGTGTCCAAGGAACACCTGAAAAACGCCCCGGGCTTTGACAAGGATGACTGGCCGGACATGGCCAGCACCGAATTCAACACCCAGCTGCACAGCTTCTACGGCACCCAGCAGAATATCGCCGGCGGCGTCACCTCCAGCGGCAGCGTCATGGGCAGCAGCTCGGGCAGCCTGCAAAGCGATCCAGGCTACGGCAGCAGCATCGGCACCGGCAGCGGCAATCTGTCGCGCTAAACCGGCTTGAGCAGCAACACCGGACGTGCGTTACGCGCCGTCCGGTGTTTTTGTTGCTGAAAACCAACGGTAGCAAGATGCCAGTCAATGCGGACCGACCAATGCGTTGCGACCGCATGTGATAGGATAAAAACAACCTGTCATGGAGTGGGGCATGAGCGAAGAAAGCATCTTTTCGGTCGATACGCTGGTGAAATATATGGGCAATGACGACAAGGCCGTGGGCGTCGTCGCGAGGATCGTCCGCGATGCCGTCGCGCCCGGAATGGCGCCGTTGCAACAGGCCGGCACGGCGCTGCGCGAGGAGCGTTTATCCGAGGCAGGCAAGATCTTTCATAGCGTGCGCGGCTCCATCGGCGCGCTAGGCGCCAAGCGGCTTGTGGCCGCGTCGCTCAAGCTGGAACAGGCGATCGTCGAACGCCAGAGCGAGGCGATTCCACCGCTGTTCGCCAAGCTGGAATCCGAATACCAACTGGTGCTGCGGCACGCCGACGACTGGCTCCGGCACCACGCGCCGTCGGGCGCCTGACTTCATAGAAACCGTCCCTTTTCAATTGGTCTGGCGATGTTGCATTGCACAGTAAATTTTGCCGGAAATGGCGAATCTCCATTAACGAATCGTTACAATTGTTACCCGCGTTTGTAAGCTCTATACGAATTGCTCAAAATCTTCATGCTAATATCGCCACGACTCGCAGTGATGAACGAATAGTTTCATTAATAGAGGTATTATTTAACCGACAATTTGCCCGAGAGTAAGTATAATGGTGCATCGCGTCGAATCATGGCATATTGTTACTGCAGCAGTTTTAATCGAGGGCATCTGATTTATGGAAATATTCAACAAGTCTGGCGTATTGATATCCGCGGTGCTGGTCAGTGTCGGCGCCTTGATAGCCTGCCAGGCTCAAGAAGATGCCATCCCCTCTTCCAACGTGATCGAAGCGGCCGCCATGCAAATCGGTCCGTCCGGCCAGGTCGCCGCCGAGCGCCGGCTGCAGGAATGGGCCGACCAGGGTTCGCCAGTGGCCCAGCGTGAACTGGCCTTGCGTTACCTGTCCAATCCGGAAAAGCGCCGCGAGGCGATGCAGCTGTTTGAACGCGCCGCCAGCGCTGGCGATGCCCAGGCTGCAGACGGGCTGGTTGGCATGACCCATGGTGCTGGCGGGCCCATCGGCGCTTCGGGTCCCACCGCGCTGAATCCGGGCCGTATGCTGAAGGAAGCGGCTAACGGCAGTTACATGGCCCGTTGATTTCAAATCGCTTTAGGCAACCAAGCCGCCCACCCGACCGGTGCGCGGCTTTTTTTGTTGCCGATTGAGGCTCCCTGAGCTGTCGGACCCGCCACGTGGCCCCGTACTGAATAAAGTTCCCTTTTTTCGTTTGAGGCAAATCATCTGAGCCTGCGCCCCAGCGCCGATACTCCAAGCTTGCGGAGGACAGGCGACGATGGACAAGGCGGCAAACACAGAGGCGGATACGCCGTCGCGCGAACAGTTTCATGAGCAGTTGCGCGCATTCACCCTGCAACATCGCGCCGGCCACTGGTCGGGGAGCTTTGCAGAGTTCATCGAACAGGTGTTGCCGGCAGCCCCTGCGCAGCTGGGGCGCAGCTCGCACCAGTATATCTGGGACATGCTGCGCTGGAGCGGCAAGGAAGGCGACGACGGCAAGCTGCGCTGCTCGCTGTTTGCCGACGAGTTGTTCGGCATCGACGACGCGCTGGCCCGCGTGGCCGACTACTTCAAGGCTGCGGCCGCCGGCTCCGAGGTTGGCCGGCGCTTGCTATTGCTGCTGGGCCCGCCGTCGGGCGGAAAATCCACGCTGGTGATACGCCTCAAGCGCGGACTGGAGGAATACAGCCACACCGGGGCCGGCGCCATGTACGGCATCGCCGGCTGTCCGGTGCGCGAATCGCCGCTGCATCTGGTGCCGCACACGCTGCGCGGCGGCTTCCGCGAGCATTATGGCGTCGACGTCTGCGGCGAACTGTGCCCGCACTGCCGGGTGCGGCTGGAGAACGAGTTTGGCGGTGATTTCCTGCGCATGCCGGTCGAGCGCGTCTTCATTTCCGAAGCCGGACGCAGCGCCATCGGCACCTACGCGCCGCATGATCCGAACACCGCCGATATTGCCGACCTGGTCGGTTCGGTCGACCTGGCGCGCGTGGCGGAGTACGGCGACGAAGGCGATCCGCGCGCCTGGTCATGGTCCGGCACGGTGTACGCCGCCAGCCGCGGGCTGCTGGAAATGATCGAAATCCTCAAAGTGAAGCGCGAATTCCTGTATTTGCTGCTGACGCTGACGCAGGAAAAAAACGTCAAGGTGGCGCGCTTTCCGCTAATTTATCTCGATGAAACCATCCTTGCGCACACCAACCTGGCCGAATTCCGCAAGTTTTTGCAGGAAAGCGAAAACGAGGGCCTGCTCGACCGCATGGTCATCGTGCAAGTGCCCTACACGCTGAATTATCGCGAGGAGGCGCGCATCTACCGCAAGCTGATTTTGTCGGCGCCAGCGTTCCGCGATGTTCACCTCGACCCGCACGTGCTGCATGCCGCCGCCATCTTTGCCGTGTTGAGCCGGCTGCACGAGGGCGAGGAACGCGACGCCGATCTGGCCCGGCGGGTGCGCGTCCATGGCGGCGAAGACGTCGACGGCGTCCACCAGGCGGAGGCGCTACGGGTGCGCAACAAGGAAAAGGCGCCGGACGAGGGCCTGGCGGGCGTGTCGCCGCGCTTCGTCATCAACGGCTTGTCGCACGCGATCATCCAATCGGAGCGCCACAGCATCAGCACCATGGACTTGCTGCTGGCCTTGAAGGATGCGATTGACAGCGACGCCCGCATCGAATCGTCGCGCAAGCGGCGCTGGGTCGACCATCTGGTGCTGACCCGCAAGGAGTTCTACAACCGCTGGGTGAAAGAGGACGTGCACAAGGCTTTGTTCGTGTCGTTTGAACGGGAAGTCGCCGATCTGCTGGACAAATACCTCGACGAGGTCGAAGCCATGCTCGACAACCGCCAGATCAAGGACCCGATGACCAACGAGGAGCGCCGGCCTGACGAGCGCTTCCTGCGCGCGGTGGAGGAAAAGATCCACATTTCCGATTCGGGCAAGCAGTCGTTCCGGCAGGAGGTGGTGCGCAAGGCCATGAGCGCCTACAAGCGCGGCGAGCGATTCGGCCTCGGCAGCCACGCGCAGTTGCGCGACGCCTTGCAGCAATACCTGTTCGAGCAACGGCGCGATGTGCTGCGTTTGGTCAGCTCCTCCAAGCGGCCCGACGACGAGGTGCGCGCGAGGATATCCGCCGTCGAGCAGCGTCTGGTGGACGAGTATGGCTACGACAGCCACGGCGCGCGCGAGGCGCTGAACTACGTCACCACTTTGCTGGCACAGGAGTGATATGCGCAACGACTGGTACGACCTGTTCTCGCGCGGCGCCCGCGACTGGCTGCGCCACAACGACAAGGTGCGCGACGCCGTGCGCGCGCACTTGCCTGAAGCGCTGTCCGCGCCGGACCTGATGACCGGTGCCGGCCAGCGCGGCGTGCAGGTGCCGGTGAAGCTGCTGGAACACGCGCGTTTTCGCCTGTCGGAAGACTATGCGCGCACCGGCGCCGGCCAGGGTCCCGGCCAGCCGGGCCACATCTTGCGTTCGCCCTACTTTGATGATGACAACGGCGCCGGCAACGAGGACGGCGCCGTCACGTTGCTGATGGAATTCTCCATCGGCGAGATCATGGACTGGCTCTGGGAGGACCTGCAACTGCCGCAACTGGAGCCGCGCGGCGAAGCCACCCTCGACGACGCTGACGCGGTGCGCTCGGGCTGGGACAAGCGCGGCGCGCGCTCGCGGCTGGACCGCCGGCGCACCGTCAAGGAAGCCGTCAAGCGCCGCGCCGTCCAGACGGCTGCGGCAGCCTTCACCAACGAGGACCTGCGCTTTCGCCAACTGGCGGCGCAGCCTCGGCCCGGTTGCAGCGCGGTGGTGCTGTTCATGCTGGATGTGTCGAGCAGCATGACGGTAGCCGAACGCCGGCTGGCCAAGACCTTTTTCTTCCTGGCCCTGCAGGGCTTGCGCCGCAAATACCGGCGCATCGAAACGCGCTTTCTGGCCCACGCGGCGGAGGCGTGGGAATTTAACGAAGGGGATTTTTCGAAGCCAGCGGCATGGGTGGCACCATGGCCTCGACCGGCTTCAGGCTGGCGCTGGAGATGCTGCAACAGCACTACCATTCGGCCAGCTGGAACAGCTATGTGTTCTATGCCTCCGACGGCGACAACTTCTCGGAGGACCGCCACAGCGCCAATATCCTGCTCGGGTCGCTGGCCGGCGAGGCCAACTATCTCGGCTACATCGAGACGCTGCCCGGCATGCCCCGCATTCAGGAAACTGAAATGAGCCGGTTGTGGCGCGAGCGCGAGCGCCAGGGCTTGCCGATGTCTACCGCCGTGCTCACCAGCGGCGATGACGTGTTCGATGCCATCCGCCAGTTCCTTGTCCGGCAGGCGCGGGCATGAACCTCGAACAGCTCAGCGACAAGCTGCGGGCGCTGGCTGCCCGCCTCGGGCTGGATTACCACCCGGTCGATTTCGAACTGGTGCCGCAGAACTTCATGCTGGAAATCGCCGTCTACGGCATGCCAGTCCGCATGCACCACTGGTCGTTCGGGCTGCGCTACATCCACCAGTTGCTGCATCAAAAATGGGCCATGCGCGCATCTTTGAGGTGATGTTCCCTGGCGATCCCTGCCGTGCCTACATGATGGATCACAACTCGCTGGCGGAAAACGTGCTGGTCACCGCCCACGTCATCGGTCACGCGGACTTCGTCAAACGCAACGAACTGTTCGCCCGCTTCATGCGCATGGCGGGCGGCCACATCCTGGAGCAAAGCGCAGCACGTGCGCACAGCCTGGAAAACGCGCTGCTGCGCCATGGGCAGGAAGCCGTCGAGGCCGTGCTTGATGCGGCGCTGGCGCTGGAGCCGCATATCGATGTCCACCAGCCGTTGTACCGTGCGCCCTACCCCGAGTCCGCTGATGCCGCGGCAGCGCCTGAAAGCGACACCTTCCGCCAGCGCTACCAGGCCCTGCCCGGCGAAACAGCGCCGGCGCCGCCACCGCCGCCCGCCGGCCGGCGCGCGATTCCGCCGTATCCCGAGCAGGATTTGCTGTGGTTCATCGCCCGTCACGCCCCCGAGTTGAAGGATTGGGAGCGCGATATCTTGCTGGCCGTGCGCGAGGAAGCTTTTTACTTCTTCCCGGTCCACGCCTGCCAGATCATGAATGAAGGCTGGGCGTCCTACTGGCATGCGTGCTTGCTGCGGGAAGCCGAATTCCTGCCGCACGATCTGTATCTGCAAGCCTTGCGCGTCCATTCCGACGTGGTGCGGCCCTACGGCAACGAGCAGCAACTGGCGCTGGCCATCAACCCCTACCATCTCGGCTTTGTGCTGTGGGAGGACATCATCGCGCGCGAGGGGCTGGAGGTCGCCCGTCGCATCTGCGCCGAGGAAGATGATTTCGGTTTCATCCGCAACCACCTGAGCGCCGCCCTTGCGGAAAAACTGGATTTGTTCAGCTATCAGGAACGCCACGATGGCGAAACCCGCGTCCTTAGCCGCAACATCCATGAGGTGCGCGAAGCCATCCTCGGCCCCAAGTACAACTACGGCGCGCCCAGCATCGTGGTGGAGCGCATGAACGATGATGCCAGCCTGGTGCTGCGCCACGACCATGCCCGCGACGGCCGTGGCCTGGACCTGTCGCAGGCCGAGCAAGTGATGCATTATGTGGCGCGCATCTGGCGCCGGCCGGTCACGCTGCATACCGTGGACTTTCGCGGTACACCGCGCAGCGTCGAGATCACGCCGCCAGACGCCGCTCGTACCAGCGCAAAGCGTGTCTGAGGCCGCGCCGCAGGTCGTGTGTCGGCGCGTAGCCCAGCAAGCTGGCGGCCTTGCCGATGTCGGCCTGCGAATGCCGCACATCGCCGGGCCGGAACGGCGCATATTGCGGCTGGTAATCATGTAAATGCGGGTGGCGCTCGACCAGCAGCGCATGCAGCAGCAAATACAGCTCGTTAAGGCTGGTACGCGCGCTGGCCGCCACGTTGTAGACCTGGTTGACGGCCGCCGGCTTGCCGCACAGCGCCGCCAGCAGGTTGGCTTGCACAGCATTGGCGACATAGCAGAAATCGCGGCTGCTCTCGCCATCGCCGTTGATGGTCAGCTGGCGCCTGCCGATCATCGCCGCGATCCATTGCGGAATGACGGCGGCGTAGGCACCGTTGGCATCCTGACGCGGCCCGAATACATTGAAGTATCGCAGGCCGATGCTTTCCAGTCCATAGCAACGGGCGTAGACGCCAGCATACAGCTCGTTCACATGCTTGGTCAGCGCATACGGCGACAAGGCGCGGCCGATGTGCTGTTCCTGCTTCGGCAAGCCGGGATGGTCGCCATAAGCGGCGCTCGAAGCGGCGTACACCACGCGCCTGACGCCGCCGCGCCGCGCCGCATCCAGCACGTGCAGGTGGCCGGTAACGTTGATGTCGTTGCACAGCAAGGGATCGTCCAGCGAGCGCCCGACCGAACCCAGCGCGGCCTGATGCAGCACATAGTCGGCGCGGTCGCAGGCTTGACGGCAGACGGCCTGGTCGCGTACATCGCCTTCGATCAGCTCGAAGCGGCGCCACGCGGCGGGCCCAACCTGGTCGCACACCTCATCGAGATTGCGGCGATAGCCGGTAAGGAAGTTGTCGACGCCGACAACCTGCTGCCCCAGCTCCAGCAAGGATTGCAGCAGGTTGGAGCCGATGAAGCCGGCAACGCCTGTGACCACCCAGCGCGATTGCTCGCTGCTGAGCCGCTCGCGCACCTGCTGATAAGCGCTGGTGGCGGGCGTGCCGTTTTCGTAGTCGCTCATCACAGCCTCCATACGCTGAGGCCGCTGTCGCGCAGCGCGGCCGGATCGAATTGGGATTTGAGGTCGATAAAGCAGCCGCCTTTGGCGACCTTGTCCAGCATCTGCGGCAGGCGCCGCGCCGCCAGTTCACGGTGCGCGACGGCGCAGATCAGCGCCTCGGCGGCCGGCAACTGTTCCCAGGATTGCAGTTCCACGCCATATTCGCGCAGCGCCTCGTCGGCGTCGGCCACCGGATCGTGGACATGCACCTGAAGGCCGTAGGATTGCAGTTCATGGATAAGGTCGGCCACCTTGGAATTGCGCAAGTCGGGACAGTTCTCCTTGAACGTCAGCCCCAGCACGTTGACATGGCAGCCTTTGAGCTTGAAGCCGGCACGCACCATCTGTTTGACGGTTTTTTCGGCTACAAACTTGGCCATATTGTCGTTGATGCGGCGGCCGGCGAGGATCACGTCCGGGTGATAGCCCAGCATGACGGCCTTGTGCGTCAGGTAATACGGGTCAACGCCGATGCAGTGCCCGCCCACCAGCCCGGGCCGGAACGGCAGGAAGTTCCATTTGGAGCCGGCCGCTTGCAGCACCTCCAGGGTGTCGATGTCCATGCGGTCGAAGATAATGGCCAGCTCGTTCATCAAGGCGATGTTGAGGTCGCGCTGGGTGTTCTCGATGACCTTGGCCGCCTCTGCCACCTTGATGCTGGAGGCGCGGTGCACGCCGGCCTCGACCACGCTTTCGTACAGGGCGGCCACCCGCTCCAGCGTGTCGCTGTCATCGCCGGACACCACCTTGCGGATGGTCGCCAGCCGGTGCTCCTTGTCGCCGGGGTTGATGCGTTCCGGCGAAAAACCGACGTGGAAATCGCGCTGCCAGCGCAGCCCCGAGCATTGCTCCAGTATCGGCACGCAGATTTCCTCGGTGGCGCCCGGATAGACGGTGGATTCGTAGATAACCACCGCGCCCGCCTTCATGTGCCGCCCAACCGTCTGGCTGGCGGCTTGCAGCGCGCTGAAATCCGGCTTGTGCGCCTGATCCACCGGCGTCGGCACCGCCACCACGATGTAATCGGCCTCGGCCAGCGTGACTGGATCGATGCCCATCTCCAGCCAGCGCGCCTCGGCGAACTGCGCGGCGCTGACCTCGCCGGCAGGGTCTACACCGCGCCGGTAGCTGACAACCTTGCGCGCGGACAAGTCCAGGCCGATGGTGCGCCGCTGCGCGCCAAACGCCACCGCCAGCGACAAGCCCACATATCCAAGTCCCACCACGGCAACAACTTCCATATCGGCACCCCTCAGTCGGTTGAACACCTGCGTCAACCGATTCTAAGAGCGCCTTTTGCTCTGCCGTTTGCGGTCGATCAACGAGTGCAGCGCCGATCGTTCCTACTCTGTGGTTTTCAGGGAGGCTGACATGGCGATGCTGCGTGTTTGGTGGATAGTGCTCTTGCTTGCCGGATGCGGCCGCACCCACAGTGAAAGCGATCTGATGGCTCAAGCCACGCGTCATGCGGCAAACGGCGAGCCAAAATCCGCCGTCATTCAGCTGAAGAACGTGTTGCAGCGAACGCCCGCCAACGGCAAGGCCAGGCTGATGCTCGGCCAGTTGTATCTGGACACCGGCGACGTGGCGTCGGCGGAAAAGGAACTGCGGCGCGCACAGGAACTGGGCGTCAACCCTGGCGATGTGCTGCCGCTGCTGGGCAAGGCGCTGCTGCAGCAGGGGCAATATCAAAAACTGCTGGACGACCTGCCGGCAGATGAACAACAGCCCCAGTTGCAGGCGCTGCGTGGTCACGCGCTGCTGGGGCTGAACCGTGCGGACGAAGGCCGCGCGGCGTTTGCGCAAATCATGTTACGCCATCCGGGCAGCCCGCCAGGCCTGCTGGGCCAGGCGCGCCTGGCTTTGCTGGACGGCAATCAGGGCGATGGGCTATCACTGGTGCGGCAGGCGCTGGCGCAGCAGCCCGACAACATCGATGCGCTGCGCCTGCATGGTGACGTGTTGCGCCTGCTGGGCAAGAATAGCGAGGCGATGGCGGCGTACCAGCACATCCTGAAGCTGCGCCCGGCCCATCTGCAAGCCCACGTCGATCTGGCCAATCTGTACATCCAGTCCAACCAGCTGAGCGAGGCGCGCAAGGAACTGAACCTGGCACGCATTTCTTCTACCAACAGCCTGATGTTGATTTATACGCTGGCGCTGGTGGAGTTCCGTGAGAACAAGATGGCTGCTGCCCAAGATCACCTGGCCATGGTGTTGCGCGCCGCCCCCGACCATCTTGCCAGCAATCTGCTGATGGGCGCGGTACTGCGCAGCAGAGGCGCTTACACAGAGGCCGAACAGCATCTGCGCAAATTCCTCGAAGCCCATCCCGGTCATCCCTACGCCAGCAAGGTACTGGCGTCCGCGCTGCTGAATGGCGGCTCGGCCGAGCAAGCGCTGGAGGTTGTTTCGCCGCTGCTGGAAAGCCAGCGGCAGGACCTCGAAATGATGATGCTCGCCGGTGATATTTACCTTAAGCTGCGGCAATTCGGCAAATCGGCAGAGTATTTCGACCAGGCCAGCAAACTGGCTCCCAAGACACCGATGCTGCATGCGGCGCTGGCCATGAGCCATCTCGGCCTGGGCGACAACGAACGCGCCGTGGCCGAACTGGAACACGCTGCCACACTGGACGCCAGGTCCTCGCGCGTTGCGGCCATGCTGGTGCTGAGCCTGGTACGCAATCGCCAGTACGACAAGGCGCTGGCAACCGTCCGGCGCATGGAAGCGCAAAGCCCGGATAACCCGATGGTGCATAACCTCAAGGGCAGCGTGCTGCTGGTGAAGCAGGATGTGGCCGCCGCCCGGACCAGCTTCGAGCGCGCGCTGGCGCTGGACCCGCTGTTCGTGCCGGCGCTCGATAATCTGACCGGCATCGATGTGAAGGAAAAAAGCCCGACCACGCGCGCCAGCGCCTGGAAGCATCGCTGGCCAAGGACAAGAACAACGTCGACATCATGCTTGCCCTGTCCAATCTGGCGCTGGGCCGGGGCCAGGCTGCGGCGACACGGAGCTGGCTGGAGCGCGCCGTGCAGGCGCGCCCGGACACGCTGGAGCCGTCGCTGAAGCTCGCGCACTTCTACGCCCGCAGCGGCGACGTGCCCAAGGCACTGGTGCTGGGGCAAAAGCTGTTGGCCACCAATCCTTCACATCCGCAAGTGGTGGCGATGGTGGCGGCCTTGCAGTCGCGCGCCGGCCAGGCAGACGCGGCGCTCGATAGCTGGGCCAGGCTGGCGGCGCTGCAACCGAATTCGGCGATGGTGCAGCACCAGCTGGCCGGCGCCCGTGCCGAAGTCAACGACAAGCAAGGCGCCGCGCAAGCCTTGGCCAAGGCACTGCTGCTGTATCAGAAGGAATACGAACAGCGTCCGTCGGCCACCGGCCTGCTGGCGTATTACGGCGCCTTGATTCAAGCCGGCAAGCTCGATGAGGCGCGCGCGCTGGTGCGGCAGTGGCTGAAGGAGCACGCTGGCGACATCACCACCCGCACCTACTTTGCCAGCAGCCTGCTGGCGCAGAAGGAATACGTCTTGGCCACCGCGCAGTTCGAGGAAGTGCTGCGGCAGTCGCCCAAGCAAGTGATCGCGCTGAATAACCTGGCCTGGCTGTACCAGCAACAGCGCGACCCGCGCGCCTTGCCGTACGCAGAACAGGCGCACCAGCTGGCGCCGAAAAGCGCTACCGTGACCGACACGCTGGGCTGGGTGCTGGCAGAACAAGGCCAGCTGGAACGCGCCGTGCCGCTGCTCAAGCAGGCATCCGCGCAGCTGCCGGCCAACAACGAGGTGCGCTATCACTACGGCGTCGCGCTGGCGCGCTCGGGCGACAAGCCTGGTGCGCGCGAACAGCTGGCGCCGCTGCTGGCAGAGCGCAATTTTGACCGCCATGACGCGGTGAAGGCCTTGCTGGCGCAGTAGCGCCGGCAGGCCCGCGTTCATCATGAGACTGCTGCTATTGCTGTTTAGCCTGCTTGCGCCGGCCGACGCGGCTGAATTGATGCGCACCATTGACGACGTCAAGCCATCCATCGTCGGCATCGGCAGCCTGCAACAAACGCGTGGACCGGCGATTGGCTTCGTCGGCACCGGCTTCGTCATCGGCGATGGCCTGACGGTGGTGACCGCAGCACATGTGGTCAACGATCTGGTCAACAGCGGTCAAGGCGCAACGTTGGGCGTGCTGGTGCGTAGTGGCGACAGCGCACAATTTCGCGCCGCCAGGGTCGTCGCCATGGACAAGGAACACGACCTGGCGCGGCTACGCATCACCCAGGGCGACGCCCTGCCCGCCTTGCGCCTGGGCGATTCAGGCAAAGTCCGCGAAGGCCAGGAGCTGGCGTTTACCGGCTTCCCGCTGGGCATGGTCCTCGGACTGCATCACGTCACACACCGCTGCATCGTGTCCGCCATCACGCCTTTGGCCACGCCGGCCATCACGGCGCGTCAACTGGACGGCAAGACCGCGCGTCAGCTGCAAAAGCCGCGCTACGCCGTGTTCCAGCTCGATGGCACGGCTTATCCCGGCAGCAGCGGCAGTCCGCTGTTCGATCCGGCCAATGGCGAAGTGGTGGGCGTCGTCAACATGGTGTTCATCAAGGGCGTCAAGGAGTCGGCAATCAGCGCGCCGAGCGGGATTACCTACGCTGTCCCGGCCAATTACCTCAAGTCGCCCCCGTCACCAGGCGGCCGGTGATGCCCGGCTCATCCCAGGTCGGGAAAAATAGGGATAGAACGAGCGCTCGTTCCCATGTTGTTCCATCAGGCCGCCGAACTTGCGGATCTGTTCGCCCATGTATTCGAGCTCCAGCCGCAACAGCACGGCCGGCGCGCCGACGCGGGTGCACTCGCGCTCGCCGCCAAAGTCGCGGAAGCCCAGCATGCGCTTGTAAAACATCACGTGGCGCGGATTGACCTCGATGACATAGTCGGTATAGCCGTGGATATTGTGGGCATAGATGTAGGAAATGTGGATCAGCGCCGCGAACACGCGCTTGGACACGCCCTTGTCGATCGCCAGCCGCGACGGCTCGCACAGGCGGCGGTGATGGGCGCGCAGCTCGTCGAGCTTGTCGCGGAAATTTTCGTCGGCGGGCAAGCCGATTTCGTCGTTGTCCAGGCACAGCGACATGGTGCCGACGGTATCGCCGCCGGTTTCCGCGAACAAGGTGATCTTGTTCGGTGAATGCACGGCGTTCGGGTCGACCGAATAGCCGCGCCAGCCGTACATTTTTTTCAACAGCAGACTGGCGGATTCACGGCGGCCTTGCGAATTGGCCATGCGGATATGAAACATTTGCTGGTCCAAAGGATGATCCAAAGCGGCTTCGTCCTTTCCTTCGCCGATAACAAGGTCGCGCATATCGCTGATGACCTCGAACGAAACTATAGCGTCGTCATGTTGCACGATGGGCTTCCTGTCTTGTGGTACATAACCATCAGACCGCCGCTCAGTTTTAAAGTTCCCGCAATATTGAAAGAATTTGTCGCTGCGGTTAGAACCAGCCTTCCGGTATGACCAGGATATCGCCCGGAAGTACCGCCACATTGGCGGAAATATCGCCGTTGCGCAACAGGTCCTGTAGCCGCACGGGCACTGTCTGCCGTTTGCCCTCGACCACGCGGATGATGTTGGCCTTGTTGCCGGCCGCAAAATCGGTGATGCCGCCGACGGCGATCAGCACGTCCATCAGCGACATGCCCTGCCGGTAAGGCAGCGCCTGCGGCCGCGCCGCCTGGCCGATCACGCGGATCTGCTGCGTATAGGGGCCGACGAAGCTGGTGACAATCACCGTCACCATCGGCTGCTGGATGTACTTGCTGAGCGCCTTCTCGATATCGCGCGCCAGCTCGGTCGGGGTTTTGCCCGCAGCCTGCAAATCCTCCACCAGCGGTGTGGTGATCTTGCCATCCGGCCGCACCGGCACGCTGAGCGACACCTCCGGATTGCGCCAGACGTTGATATTGACCACATCGCCCGCGCCGATCTGGTAGTCGCCCTGCAGCGGCACATCGTCCGGCAAATCCAGCGAGACGCGGCTGGCGCAACCGGCCAGCAGCGCGATCAGCAAACAAAGCAGTGCACGCATGATGTTTCCTCCTCGTTGCCAATGATTCAGAAAACTCGCCGGCCTCTGCTTGATGTGGCTCAACGACTACCCAGTTAAGAAAAATATAATCTGAATTCCGCGCCGACCGTCACTGGAGAGATGCATTATGGAGGAGCTCATCAGCCAGCTGATAGCCAGTCTGAAAGGCATATGGAAATACCGCTGGTACGCCATTTCCATTACCTGGCTGGTGGCCACGCTGGGCTGGATCAAGGTGGCCTTGCTGCCGGACGACTACCAGTCCTCAGCCAAGGTGTTCGTCGATACGCAAAGCATCCTCAAGCCGCTGCTGGCCGGCATGACCACCGTGCCCAATATCGAACAGCAGGTGGCCATCATGAGCCGGACACTGCTGAGCCGTCCGAATATCGAACGCGTCACCCGCATGGTCGACCTGGACATCGCCGCCGCCAACACGCGCGAGCAGCAGAAGCAGATGGACGAGCTGCTGAACAAGATCCGCGTGGTCGGCAGCGGCAACGATATCTACAGCATTACCTACAACCACAGCAAGCCGCAGCAGGCGCGCGACGTCGTGCAGTCGCTGCTGACGATCTTTGTCGAGAGCAGCTACAAGGGCAAAGGGGGCGAAACCCGCAAGGCGGTGCAGTTCATCGACGACCAGATCCGCGCCTATGAGGAAAAGCTGACTGCGGCGGAAAACAGCGTCAAGGAATTCCGGCTGAAGAACAACGGCCTGCTGCCGCGCCAGGGTGTCGATTACAACAGCCAGCTGATGCAGTCATCCGACGCCCTCAACGCCGCGCGGCTGGAGCTGGCCGAGGCCGAACAGGCGCGCAACGCCATCGCCAGCCAGATCAGCGGAGACGAACCGATACTGGGCGCCGACATGGCGCCGGCCGCCATCGACAATCCGGAGCTGGACGGCCGTATTTCCGCGCTCAACAAAAGCCTGGACGCACTGCGCATGCAATATACCGAGCTGCACCCGGACATCGTGGCGGCCCGGCGCCTGGTGGCGCAGCTGGAGGAACGCAAGCTAGAGGAAAGCAAGCGCAAGCAAACCGGCGATCCCGGCAAGAACTACAGCCCCATGCTGCAACAGCTGAAGGTGGCGCAGACCGAGGCAGAGGCGCGCGTGGCCTCGATCAATGCCCGCGTCCAGGAATACAGCCTGCGCCACCAGCGCCTGCTGGCCCAGGCCAACGCGGTGCCGGAGGTGGAAACCGAACTGGCCCAGCTCAACCGCGACTACCAGATCAACAAGGACAACTATGAGAAGCTGATCGGCCGGCGCGAGGCAGCCAAGCTGTCCGGCGACCTGACGTCGACCACTGACATGATGACCATCCGTATCATCGACCCGCCGACGCTGCCGCTGACGCCGATCGGCCCCAACCGCGTGCTGCTGTACTCGATCACGCTGGGCGCGGCGCTGCTGTGCGGCGTCGCCGCGGCATTGCTGATCAGCCAGGTGCGGCCGACCTTCCTCAGCCCGGAAGAACTGCATAGCCGCACCGGGCTCCCGGTACTGGGCACGGTTGCCATGAACTGGACCGACCATGAAAAAGCAAGCGCCGGCACGGCGCCTACTGGTTCGGCGGCGCCACGTCCTGCCTGGTGGCGGCCTACGGCGGCGTGCTGACTACCGCTTTGCTGCGCTGAGGAGACTGCCCATGGAGCATAATCCACGTCATGTCGAGATCAATCTGGCCCGGCTGCATCAGCTGGGCATGGTCACGCAGGATGGCGGCCGCACCTCGGTGGCTGAAGACTTCCGCATCATCAAGCGGCCCTTGCTGCACAAGGCGCGCGGCGGCGCCGACGTCGCGGCCATCCGCCATGGCAACCTGATCGTTGTCACCAGCGCCATGCCGGGCGAAGGCAAAACCTATTGCGCCGTCAACCTGGCCATGAGCATCGCCATGGAAATGGATATCACGGTGCTGCTGGTCGACGCCGACGTCGCCCGGCCGTCGGTGCTCAAGGTGCTGGGCCTGCCGCCGGAACCGGGCCTGATGGACATCCTGCTGCGCGAAAAGACCGGCCTGGCCGACGTCATCCTGCGCACCAATGTGCCAACGCTGAGCGTGCTGCCGGCCGGCCGCGCCAACAAGCACGCCACCGAACTGCTGGCGAGCCGCAGCATGAGCCGGCTGCTGACCGAGATCGCCGAGCGCTATGCCGACCGCGTCGTCATTTTCGACTCGCCGCCGCTGCTGATGACCACCGAGGCCAGCGTGCTGGCAGCGCAGATGGGCCAGATCGTGATGGTGGTCGAATCCGAGCGCACCAGCCAGCACGCCGTCAAGCAGGCGCTGCGACGGATCGAGCAATGCCCGAACATCAGCCTGCTCTACAACAAGAGCACGGCCTTTCCCGGCGCCGCATACTATGGTTATTATGATTAGCCTGGCGCGGCGCGGCGCAACGGGCGGCTGCGGCTTGATGCTGCTGATGCTGCCGGCCATCGCCGCGCCGGCCGACTGGAGCGTCACACCCACCGTGCGCTTGCGAGAAAGCTACACCGACAATATGAACCTGGCCCCGGACGGGCAGGCGCGCGGCCAGTTCGTCACCGAGCTCGCGCCGGGCGTGCTGGTCAGCACCACCGGGCCGCGGCTGCAGGCGGCGCTGTCCTACACGCTGCAAAAGGTCGCTTATACCCGTCAAGCGGACCGCACCAGCCAGCAACTGGACGCCCATGGGCATGCGGAAGTGCTGCCGGACTGGCTGTTCGTTGACGCCCGCGCCGGCATCACCCAGCGCAACGTCTCGGCCTTCGGACCGCAGCTGGTAGACCCGGCTATTAGCAACAGCAACACCAGCACCGTGCGCGCCCAGGCCTTCAGTCCGTATCTGCGCCATCATTTCCGCGGACTGGCGACCGCGCTGTTGCGCTACGACTATCAGCATGTGGGCAGCGGCGGCCTGCTGGATGTGCGCAGCCGGGCAGCCACGCTGCAACTTACCGGCGACAACGCCGGACGCGGCTGGAACTGGGACCTCCGGCTGCGCCGCTCGGAAATAGACGACGCCGCACTGGCGCCGGTCACCATGAGCGACGCCTCGCTGACGCTGAGCCATCCGATCAATAACAGCCTGGCCGGCTTCGGCACCATCGGCTACGAAAAGCAGGACTATCATTCGCTCAGCGCCCAGCCGCAGGGCAAATACGGCACGCTGGGCGCGGTGTGGACGCCGTCGCCGCGCACCCGGCTGTCTGCCAGCCTGGGGCGGCGCTATTTCGGCAAAACCTATGGCCTGGAGGCCAGCTACCGGCTGCGCAGCATGTATTGGACGCTGGCCTACAGCGAGGACATCACCACCACGCACGGCGAGTTCCTCAGCATTCCACCGGCGGGCCTCAGCGATTTCCTGTTTGAATTGTGGGCCACGCGCATTCCCGATCCGCAACTGCGACTGAAGACGATACAGGTCTTCCTGGCGATTTCGCAGATGATGGGGGCGGAAGGCAATGTCAACTTCTTCAGCCATCGCTATTATTTGCAGAAGCAGGGGCGGCTGTCGGGCGTCTACAGCACGCCGCGCAGCGCACTGGCGGTGCACCTGGCCAGCACCGGACGCACCGGGCAGACCACCAATGCCATTGACAGCGTGCTGCTGGGTCCGGACCAACTATCGCTGACCGACCGCACCCGCCAGACCAGCCTGCAAGCGGGATGGAACTGGCGCATGTCGGCGCGCGGCAATCTTACCGTGGGCGCCAGCCACAGCCGCGCAAAATCCCTGACCACCGGCCGCGAGGACCGCAACAGCGCCGTCACGGTCGGCCTGACGCGGCAACTGTCCGCCCGCATCAGCGCCAGCGCCGACCTGCGCCATGTCCGTCACACCAGCAACGCTGGCGGCAACTACCGCGAGAACGGCGTCGGCGCGTCCTTCATCGTCGCGTTTTAAGGAGAGCTGGCCATGTCGCGCCCTTACCGCATTGTCTGTGTCGTCGCAGCCCGCCCCAACCTGGTCAAGATAGCCCCGCTGCTGGCGGCCTTCCAGCCGCCGCAAACCCAGGTTGAAACCGTGCTGGTGCACACAGGCCAGCACTACGACGCCGACATGGATGCGCAGTTCTTCAACACGCTGGCGCTGGCCGAGCCGGACTTTCGCCTGCAAGTCGGCTCGGCCAGCCACGCGGTCCAGACAGCCGAGGTGATGCGCCGCTTCGAGCCGGTACTCGATCAACTGGCGCCCAGCGCCGTGTTGGTGGTCGGCGATGTCAATTCGACGCTGGCCTGCGCGCTCACGGCGGCCAAGAAACAGATCCCCGTGCTGCATGTGGAAGCCGGCCTGCGCAGTTTCGACCGCACCATGCCGGAAGAAATCAACCGCGTGCTCACCGATCAGCTGTCGGAGCTGCTGTTCACCAGCGAGGCCAGCGGCACCAGTAACCTATTGCGCGAGGGCATCCCGCCGCACCGCGTGCACTTCGTCGGCAACGTCATGATCGATACCTTGCTGGGCCAGCTACCAAGGGCGCCATCGACCGCTTCCGTGCTGCGCCAGGCGCATCTGGCCGGCTTCATCGGCGACGGCGCTCATTACGCGTTGCTGACACTGCACCGGCCGTCCAATGTCGACGATCCGCGTCGCCTGCGCGCGCTGATGACCGCCATGGTCAAGCTCAGCGAAGACCTGCCGATCCTGTTTCCGCTGCATCCCCGCACCCGCGCCATGCTCAAGCAACACGAACTGGCGTCGCTGCTGGACGCGCCACGCATCGCCTGCCTGCCGCCGCAATCCTATCTGAACATGCTGGGGCTGATGAAACATGCTTGCGTGGTGCTGACCGACTCCGGCGGCATGCAGGAGGAAAGCACCGTGCTGCGCGTGCCGTGCCTGACGCTGCGCGAGAACACCGAACGGCCGGTCACCGTCAGCGAGGGCAGCAACGCCATCGCCGGCCGCGACCCGGCCGTGATCCTGGCCTTGTGCCGCGACATTCTGCGCTACGGCGGCAAATCCGGCCGCATCCCGCAGTACTGGGACGGCCACGCGGCCGCACGCATCGTCACCGCCACCACCAACTGGCTGCAAACACGGCGCGAGCGCCGCGCGTGACACAGCAGCCGCGCCCGCGTCGCGCCGGGCTTTGCGGCGGATCAATCCGCAAGATGGTCAAGCTGGCATATTGGACTTTCACCCTCGGGAACTCGATCATGCGCGATCTGCTTTTCCTTTGCCATCGGCTGCCATTTCCGCCCAACAAGGGTGAAAAGATACGCGCCTATCACGCGCTGCAATACCTGCGGCGGCATTTCCGCGTGCACCTCGGCAGCTTTCTCGACTACGACGAGGACGTCGGTGACGCACGTCAGCTGGCGGCCGAGTGCGCCAGCAGCTGCTTTGTACGCATGCCGCCACATTGGGCACGGCTCTCGGGCCTGTCGGCCCTGCTACGCGACGAAGCGTTGAGCCTGCCATATTTCCGTCACGCGACTTTGCAGCGCTGGGTGAACAAAACGCTGGCCGAGCGGCGCATCACCACCTGCCTTGCCTATTCCGGGCCGATGGCGCAATACCTGCCTTCCAGTACGCAGCACGGTCCCCTGTGGCGGGTGCTGGACCTGGTTGACGTCGATTCGGAAAAATGGCATGGCTATGCCGACGACAAGCCCTGGCCCATCTCCGGCCTGTACCGCCGCGAAGGGAGGCTGCTGCTGGAATTCGAACGCAAAGCCGCTGCCGAGTTTGACCGCGTGCTGCTGGTTTCGCCGGCAGAGGCCGATCTGTTCAAGCGTCGTGCGCCGGAATCGGCCACCAAGGTCGATTACTACAGCAATGGCGTGGACAGCAGCTACTTTGCGCCCTTGCCAGCACATCCGTCGCCGTTTGGCGGCGCGCCGGCCATCGTCTTCACCGGCGCGATGGATTACGAGCCCAATATCGAGGCCGCCAGCTGGTTTGCGCAGCGCGTGATGCAGCAGTTGCGGACGCAGCATGCCGACCTCGAATTTCACATCGTCGGCTCGCGCCCGACCGCTGCCGTGCGCGATTTGCGCCACTTGCCCGGCATCAAGGTCACTGGCACCGTGCCCGATGTGCGCCCCTATCTCCAGCACGCCGCGCTGGTAGTCGCACCGTTACGGGTGGCGCGCGGCGTCCAGAACAAGGTACTTGAAGCGATGGCGATGTGCAAGACCGTGATCGCCTCGCCGCAGGCGCTGCAAGGCATAGACGCGACGCACGGGACCGAAGTGCTCTGTGCCGACGGCGGCGCGGAATTCATCAGCGTGATCTGCCGCCAGCTGCATGCGCCGGACGCCGGCATCGGCGTTGCCGCGCGCCGGCGCATCCTTACCGATTATGTCTGGGGCAGGAACCTGCAACGACTCGGGCGCGTGCTTGGCATCGGCAGCAGCACGCCGGTGCCGGTGCCTGAAATTCATCGCACATCGATGGAGCGCACATCATGAGCGGCGCCCACCCCGCCCTGCTATCGCCGCTGCCACCCACGCCGGGTCCGCAACCGCTTGCCAGCCTGCGCTGGGCGCACGCCAGCCTGGCCGTCACGCTGCTGGCGCTTTTGCTGATCTACCTGCCGACGGCCAGCACCGTCGTTAGCGTGTGGTGGCGCTCGCCGACCTTCAACCACGGCTTCCTGATCCTGCCGCTTGCCGGCTGGCTGATCTGGCGGCGGCGTGCCCTGCTGTCGACGCTGCCGCGCGCGCCGTGGCTCCCTGGCATGGCCGTGCTGGCCTTGCTGGGCGCGGCATGGATGGTGTCCGCGGTCGCCAATGTGCGTGTGCTGCAACAATATTGCTTGGTGCTGATGTGCATTACGGCAGTGGCCACCCTGCTGGGCCGCAAGATAACGGCGGCGCTCGCCTTTCCGCTGGCCTATACGCTCCTCGCTGTGCCGTTCGGCGAAGTCCTTATGCCGCCGCTGGTCGATTTCACCGCCACCTTCACCGTGACGCTGCTGCAACTGGCCGGTATTCCTGTTTTCCACGAAAATAACTTTATTGCGCTGCCAACCGGCAACTGGTCGGTGGCAGACGCGTGCAGCGGCCTGCGCTACCTGATCGCCTCGCTCGCGCTGGGCATGCTGTACGCTTGCATAAATTACCAGAGCACGCTGAAGCGCACGATATTCATCGCCATTTCGCTGCTGCTACCAGTCATCGCCAATGGCGTGCGCGCGTGCATGGTGGTGCTGATCGGCCATTGGAGCGATATGAAACTGGCCGCCGGCGTTGACCACCTGATTTATGGCTGGGTATTCTTCGGCCTTGTGATGGCGCTGTTGTTCAGGTGCGGCGCGCACTGGCGTGATCCAGATGCGCAGCGATCGATGCCTGATGCCGTCACCGCGCCGTCGCGCCTTGAGCACGCTCCCGCTGCGCACTTCGCACGCACCGCCACCGCAATCGTCAGCGTCAGCGCCATCTGGCCGCTGCTGGCTGCGATGGCGCTGCGCGCGCCGGTGGACCTGTCGCCGGAACCGATCCTGTCGTTGCAGCCGCCGCCGGCGCCATGGCGCGCTAGCGCGATGCGTGCCGGTGACTGGCACATGCTGCATCGGGGCACGCCCCAGCGCGTATCCAACAACTACAGCGACGGCCGCCGCAGCGTGTCGCTGCAACTGACGTGGTATCGCCATCAAGCGGAAGGCGCGGAGCTGCTGGCGCCGGTGCGGCGCACCGTCGTCTCCGGCGCGCCGCAGTGGGAGGAAGTGGCGTCCAGGCACCGCACTATCACGATCGGCGGCCGCCAGTTGGCGGTGCGACAGTCGGTGCAGCAGGCGGCCAACTACAAACTGCTGGTCTGGCGCTGGTATCGCCAGGACGGAATCGACACCGCCAGCGCGCAACTGCTCAAGCTGCTGCTGGCCAGGGCCAAGCTGTCAGGAGGCAACGACGCCGGCGCGGAAATCGTTGTCGCCTCCGTCTATGAGGAGCAGCCGGTGCAGGCAGAGGCCGCCATGCGCGACCTGTTGGCCGCCTTGCTGCCTGCCATAGACCAGGCGCTGCGCCATGTCGAGCGCTGAATGCGATATCGCCAATCATTGAAAAAGGGATAGCCATGTGTACCATCGCCGGGATTTTTGATCTCGATCACCAGCCGGGCGTCGGACTAGTCCATTGGCGGATGCCGCTCGGCGACCTCGGCGACGGCCAGCATCCAGTGTCCAACAATGGCACCACCATTGGCGTCGTCTCTAATAGAAACGATCCCAGCGCCGCGCTCTGCTCCCTGCTGGCGTCTGCCGCATGAACGGGCTGCGCATTGCCCTGATCGGACCGCTGCCGCTGCCGGCAGGAAGCACGGCCAACCAGACGCTCCAGCTGGCCGAGCTGCTACGCGGTGCAGGGGCTAAGGTCGAACTGGTGCAGATCAATGCACCGTGCTGGCTGGCCTGGGCTGCGCAAGTACGCGGTGTGCGCGCCGCGCTGTATCTGCCGCCGTATCTGTGGCAACTGTGGCGCGCGGCCGGTCGCGCCCAGCTGTTGCATGTGATGCCCGGCGCGGACTGGTCATGGCGCCTGCATGTGGCGCCGGCCATCTGGATCGGCCGCATGCGCGGTAAAGCGGTGCTACTCAATTATCGCGACGGCGGAGCCGCTGCATTCCTGGGCAGCAGCGCCGCCAGCGTCCGTTTCACCCTGCGCTGCGCCCATGCGGTGATCGTTCCGTCCGCCTATCTTGCGCGCATGTTTGAAGAATATGGCGTCAGCACACAAATTGTGCCCGATGTCGTCAATCTGGACCATTTTTTCCTGCGGTTCAGCGTCCGCGCCAAGCCCGCATTTTGATCGCGCGCCACCTTGAACCACTGTACGATCACGCCACCGCCCTGCACGCGTTCGCGCTGGTGCGCAAGCGCCTGCCGCACGCGCGGCTTACCATCTGTGGCGAAGGGCCAGAACTGCCGCGTTTGCAACGCCTGACCGAGGCGCTGCAACAGCCGGCCGCCGTGCATTTCGCCGGCAAAACCGACAACATCGCGATGGCGGCTCACTACCAGCAGGCTGATCTGTTGCTCAATCCCGGCCTGGCCGACAACATGTCCAATTCCGTGCTGGAAGCGTGGGCATGCGGCGTGCCGGTGGTCAGCACCCGCGTTGGCAGCGTGCCGGATCTCGTGCAGCACGACCGAAACGGCCTGCTGGTGCCTCCCGGCGACGTCCAAGCCATGGCCGATGCCATGTTGTCCATCCTTACGCAGCAAGGCACTGCTGACCGGCTCGCCACCGCCGGCCTCGCCGCGGCCCAGCGCTACAGTTGGGAGCGTGTGGCGCCCTTGTTGAAGGCGCAATACCGCCGAATAATCAGGCGCCCGTCGCAAAGTGCGTACACGGCGCTGGTGTCGGGCTTGCTGTTCCCGCTACACGAATGGCTCAAGCGCCACAACAGCCCGGCGCTGCGGCGGCACATGGAAGCAACACAATGGTGGCCGCGCGCCCGCATCGAGGCCTTGCAGGTGCAGCGCCTGCGCGCGCTGTTGTTGTACGCCTCGGAGCACGTGGCGTACTACCGGCAACTGTATGCGCGCATCGGCTTCGACGCCAGCCGCGTGAACGATCTGAGCGACTTGCGCTGCCTGCCGATACTGCGCAAATCCCACATCAACGACCGGCGCGATGATTTCTGCGCCGACGGCAGCGGCCGCATGCAGCTGTTCTCCACCGGCGGCTCCAGCGGCGAACCGCTGATTTTCTATCTTGGCAAGCAGCGCATCAGCCATGATGTCGCTGCCAAGTGGCGCGCCACCCGCTGGTGGGGCGTCGACATCGGCGACCGCGAGGCGGTGATGTGGGGTTCGCCGATCGAACTGCACGCCCAGGACGCATGGCGCGCTCGGCGCGACAATATCATGCGCAGCGACTTGCTGCCGGCATTCGATCTGTCCCCCGCCCGGCTGGACGATTACCTGTCACGGCTGCAAAAGCGGCGGCCGGCCATGCTGTTTGGCTATCCGTCGGTGATGTGCTTGATGGTGCAGCACGCGCAAAAGCGCAACATTGCGCTCGATCGCCTCGGCGTGCGGGTCGTGTTCGTTACAGCCGAACGACTGTACGAACACCAGCGCGCGCTGTTGAGCAACGCCTTTGCCGCGCCGGTCGCCAACGGCTATGGCGGGCGCGACGCCGGCTTCATCGCCCACGAATGCCCCGAAGGCGGCATGCACATCACGGCCGAGGACATCATCGTCGAGATTCTCGATCCGCATGGCGAGCCGGTACCTGCGGGCGAAAGCGGCGCCATCGTCATCACTCACCTTGCCAGCCGGGACTTTCCGTTCATCCGCTATGCAACCGGCGATGTCGGCGCGCTTGATCCGCGCCCCTGCCGGTGTGGACGTGGCTTGCCATTGCTGCAACGGGTGGAGGGCCGCGTCACCGATTTCGTCGTCACGCGCGACGGCACGGTGATGCATGGACTTGCCCTCATCTACATCCTGCGCGGCGTGCCGCAGGTGCGCGCCTTCAAGATCATCCAGGAAAGCCTGGAGTGCACCCGCGTGCTGCTGGTGAGCGTGGATGGCCTGCCGCCGGCACAGCGGCTCAGCATCGTGACGCAGTTCCGGGCACGGCTGGGAGACAGCGTGGAAATCGTAATCGAAGAGGTGGCGGCGATACCGGCCGAGGCGTCCGGCAAACATCGCTATGTGGTCAGCAAGGTCGCCAGTCACTGAGGAGCTATCGTATGCCGTTAATCATCCACGCCGTAACGCTGGTGCTGATTTTGTACAACTTGTACAAGCTGCGGCAGGCCCATCTGCTGCTCTACGAGCTGCGCGACCAGTCGCGCCAGGATAATGCCACGCTGTTCCGCCAGCTGGAAGCGCTGCAGGGCTTGTACGCCGAACTGAATCTGAAAAACAGCCTGCCGCCAACACGTGGCTGGGCGGCGTCGCCGGATTTTCTGCTCGAACTGGCGCGTCACGCGCGTGGCGCCCGGCCGCAGCACGTGGTCGAGTGTAGCAGTGGCGCCTCGACGCTGGTGCTGGCCCGCTGCATGCAGATAAACGGCGCCGGAAAGGTATTCAGCCTTGAGCATGATCCGCACTACGCGGCGCAGACCCGCGCGCAGCTTCGCCATCATGGTTTGTCGGACTGGGCCCAGGTGCTCGACGCACCGCTGATGCCGCACCGGCTGAGCGACGAGGACTGGCTTTGGTATGACCTGCGCGCGCTGCCGGCGGACATGCCGATCGACCTGCTGGTCATCGACGGCCCGCCTCAAGTGACCCGCAAACTGGCCCGCTATCCGGCCGGCCCGCTACTGTTCCCCGGCTGGCGCCCGGCGCGCAGATTTATCTGGATGACGCCGCCCGCGACGACGAGCAGGCCATCCTGCTACGCTGGCAACAGGAGTTTCCTGCCCTTCAGCAGTCGCAGCGCATGTGCGAGAAGGGTTGCGCCGTGCTGGTCAACGCTCCCTGACCATGGCGGTTTCTATAGGATGCGTCTGGTGATAGGCGTCACGCGCCGCGCGCTGTGCAGCCTGGTGCAGGAACACAGATGCCGGAGTCAACTCAACGCCAAAGCTGCCCACGCCGCCGGACATCCGTTCCAGCACCATCTGGCCGACGTTGGCGCGGTAGTGCGACGTTTCCCAGTAGTTGACCATCTCCGGCCTGCCGCCCGCTTGCGGCGGCGGCTCCGTGGTCACATCGTTGAAGCCGGAAAAATCAAACACGCGCACGTCGCATCCCTGGCGGCGGCGTTCCTCGGCGAGCGCCGACAGCTGCGATTGCCAGGCCTCCATCACCGGCCACTTGCCGGCCCAGTACAAGGCGTCCGCCGTCATCGCGTGCGTGGGATTCACGTACAGCATCACCCGCGTACCGGCGCGGCACAGGCCGGCGACGCTCTCATCCAACTCCCGCATAGCGTCCGCAGTCGGCCCCGCACCGCGCGCAAAGTCGCGCACTCGCGGCAAAATCGCAGCGCTGGTGCCGCCAAGGCTATCGATGCGCTCCCGCACGCAGCGGCCATCCCGCTGACCGTACAGCGCCAAGCTGGACTGGCAAACCGCGCCAAACGTTCCACGCAGCACGCGGATCGCATCCATGGTCATATCAACGCTGATGGCGCGCTTGAGATTAATCATCAAGCGGCGCAGGAAATAATGCTTGTCCTCCGCCACCAGCCCACGTTCAAAGTCGGTATTCCCAAGCTCCATGGAAAACGACGGCGCATCGATGCCCCATACCACGGTATCGAGCCTGCTGACGGCAGCCGCATGGCGCACCATCGCTGCCGCGTCCCCGAGCGAGGCGCCTGACAACGCGGCGTTGAACACGCGGCGCTGGCCGAAGACCACGCTGTTCACGGGCAAGCCCAGCTCCGTGCGGGAATTTCCGACGTATAGCACCTCGGGCCGGAAGCGCGCCAGCGCATAAGTTTTCCCCCATGGACTGAGTTTTTCCCGTCCCGGCAGCAGGCGCTGCACATTCGGCGTGTTCCATTGATGGATCAGGTACGGGTCGACATGGTAGTTGAGCGCTGCCACCGCCACTGTCGCCACCAGGCTGATACCGCAAAAAATTGCGACATAGCGTCGCCAGTCGGCTTGAGCATGCATGGTCAGAATTGGAAATAGAGGAATTCACTGACCCTGTTCATATTGAACAGGCAGCCCAGGAAAGCACATGCCATCAGCGCGCCGCGCCACAGCGCCGGTGGCCACTGAAAGCGCAGCCCGAACAGCTCCTGCGTGTTGGGCGCCCAGAACGCCAGTCCCATCGCCAGCAACAAGGCCGGAATGGCCGGTCCGCTGAAATCGATCCAGCGAATGCCATCGAAAAAAGGCTGCCAGCCGAGCATGCCAAGTTCCCCGGACCAGCGCGCCAGCCCGCGCGGCAGCGAAACCCCATTGGCGCCAGCCAGGCCTTGCAGCACTTCCCCAGCGGTGGCGAGGTCAGGTGCGCGAAATATCACCCAAGCGATCATCACCGCCAGCAAGGTCAGCCAGCGTCCCCACCAGCGCGATGGGCTTGGCCGGGCCAGTGCCTGCCAGCCGTGATGCAGCACCAGGTAAGCACCATGCAACGCCCCCAGACAACGAACGTCCAGCCAGCGCCGTGCCACAGGCCGCCGAGCAGCATCGTCAGCATCAGGTTGCGGTAACGGCTCGATGTGCCGTGACGATTGCCGCCCAGCGGAACATACAGATAATCGCGCAGGAAACGCGACAAGGTCATATGCCAGCGCCGCCAGGAATTCGCTGATGTTCGCGGCCTTGTACGGCGAATTGAAGTTCAATGGCAAGCGCACGCCAAACAGCCGCGACAAGCCGATGGCCATGTCGGAGTAACCGGAAAAATCGAAATACAGCTGCATGGTGTAGGCCAGCGTGCCGATCCACGCCTCCACCAGCTGTGGCTGGCCGTTGGGCGCGAACACCGGCGCCACCAGCACGGAAATCGGATCGGCCAGCAGCACCTTTTTCGCCAGGCCGATCACGAAAATTGACAGGCCAATGCCGATGTCTTCCATATTAAATCGGGCCGGATGGTCGAACTGCGGCATCATTTGCTTGTGATGCAGTACCGGACCGGCTATCAGATGCGGAAAATAGCTGACAAACAAGGCATACTGCACCAGCCGGTACTCGCCCTTTCCGCCTCGGTAGCAATCGACTAGGTAAGCAATTTGGGTAAAGGTAAAGAATGAGATGCCGACCGGCAGAACAATATCCCAGCCCGGCCCTGGCAGTAAGAAGTTGGCGTACTTGTAGTAGCCCAGCAAAGCCAGGTTGGCAATCATGCCAAACACCAGCAGGCGCCGGTACTGCGCGCACCAGTAGTTGAACAAGATCGACCCTAGCAGCAACGGCAGATAGCGCTGGTCCCAATAGCCATAGAAAAACAGTGACGCCAGCGCGAGCCATGCGGCGATCCAGGCCGGGCGCCAGCGCAGCAGCACAAAATAGCCTGCCAGCACCACCGGCAGGTAGAGAAACAGAAAGCTGAACGAGTTAAACAGCATCGCCAGCCTCTCGCTTGCTGAGCTTGTGCAGATCCTGGTAACAATCAGCGATGCTCAGCGCCACGCGCCGCCAGGTAAAGGCTTGTACCAGCAACCGCACCTGCGCGCGCGGCGGTGGCCGCGTGAGGAAGGATTGAATTGCCTCGCACAGCGCCTGCGTATCGTTCCAGCGCAGTTGTTTCAGCGCGAAGCCGCTGTCCGCCAGGCTCAAGGCGCTTTCGTCGGTCATGACCACCGGCGTTCCGGCAGCCAGCGCTTCCAGTACTGATAACGGATAGACCTCGCCCTGGCTGGGCAGGGCCAACACGGAGGCCGCAGCGTAGGCGCTGGCGAGCAACTGATCGTGGTGTTCCAGTTGGCCCAGCCACATCACCTTTGGTGATTTTAGTAATTGCTGCAGATAGCCCTGATGTTGACGTTGGGCCTGGCCGATCAACACTACCGGCAAGTCCAGCCTTTCCAGCGCGCGCACCAGTCCCTGTTGATTCTTGTACGGCGAAATCGCCCCGACCATCAGCACAAACGGCCCGTCAAGCCCGGTGTGGCGGCGGAAGGAGCTCGCATCCGCGCGGAAAAAGTGGCCCGCTATGCCGTTGGGCAGCACGCGGATGCGCGACGGCTCGACTCTGAAGCCTTCAACCAGCGATTTCTGCTCTGCCTCGCCCAGCGCCACTACCGTCTGTGCCAGTTGCAGGGCGCGCTTGGTCTGGGCGTAACTGGTCTGCACATTCCACTGTGTAAGCCGTCCGGTCAGGCGCTCCGCGATGCGCGCGCGCAAGGCAGAGCGCTTGTTCCAGCCAGGCGACACCAGCGCCGACAGCACCACCGGCACGCCCAGTTCATGCGCCATCTCCACCACCCGATAATTGCCATTAATCGCTGAAAAGACGTGAATGACATCGAAACCGTCGATCCGCTGTCGATTCGGGTCCACCAATTCAACCTCCAGCGACGGCAAGGCCAGCTGGCGCAGCGCGGCGATAGTCGAGCGTACCTGCACTTGCAGGCCGCCCTCGCGCTGGAACAGCATGGGATAGGACAAGATGCCAACTCGCATAAATGTTTCCTCCTCACCTGTGTAGCAGCGCCCAGGCCTTGCGCGCCGCCAGTTTGCATTCATCCGCCAGCGCGTGGCGGACATATTGAATGGCAGCCAGCCACAGCAGCGAACACACCAGCGCCGCCGCCAGCAATTGCGTCGCCGGCGCTGCGGCCAGCGAGCGCACCGCCAGCACGCCGGCCAGGCAGATGACTGCGACAGTGGCGCTGCGCTGGACCGCCGCCATCAACTCCGCGCCCCGCACGGCGATCAGGCGGCGCAGGCAAAAATACGTCAGGCCGCTGCGAAACGTCGCGCCCAGCACCACCGCCCAGCCGACCCAGTACAGGCCGAACGGCGCCGCTACCAGCACCGCCGCCACGCGCACCGGCACCGCCATCGCGTCCAGCCGCGCCTGTGCCTTCACCTCGCCCATCGCCACAAACAGATAGCGCGCCATGCCAAACATGCTGTACAACGCCGACCCCATGCAAATGACGCGGATGACCGGCACGGCAGCGTGCCACTGGTCGCCGTACAGCAGGTGCACCAGTTCCGCCGCCATCAGCGCGACGAAGCCGAAAAACGGCCAGGCCAGCGCCGTCACATAACTTACGGTGGTCAGATAGGCTTGCCGCAAGTCGCGGCCTTCGCGCGCCTGCGCGGAAAACAGCGGAAAGATCACCGGTGAAATGGCGGCGGTCACCAGTTGGTTGAAGACATTGATGACGCCCATGGCCTTGCCGTAAATACCAACCTCGGCCAGCCCGGCTATCTTGCCGATGATTAGCTCCGGCGCCGCCACGCCGGCCTCGTCGATCAAGGTTCCCGCCGTCGACACCGAACCGAAAGAAATAATGTCGCGCACGCCGTGCCACGACGGCAGCCATGGCAAGCCGGCCGGACGGCAGCACAAGGTCGCCAGCAGGGTCGCCACGCCACCCGCCAGCGCACCCAGCGCGAGGCTGAGATAACCCCAGCCGCTGATCGCCAGCGCGACGGCAAACAGCATCTGCGTCGCGCATTGGCTGGTATTGATGGCGAAGACCGCTGAAAAACGCATTTGCCGGCGCAAATACGGCAGGGCGATAGCACTGAACGGCATCAGCACGAAATTGATCGACAGCAGTTGCAGCACGGTTAGCAGACGCGGCTCACGGTAAAACCATGCGGCTGCATAGCTGCCGGCCATCACCAGCACGGCCAGCGACCAGCCGACTACGATGCTGACGCACAGCGCCGCGCGCAACTGCTGCTGGTCCAGCGTGCGCGCCTGGATGATGTAGGCGCCGACACCGAAATCCCGCAACACCTGCACCAGCGCCGCCAGCACCGCGCCGACCGCGTAGACGCCAACCTCGGACGGGGTCAGCAAGCGCGCCAGTACCATCGCCCCGATGGTATTCAGCACGAGCGAGGTATATTTCTCGGAAAACGAGAAGACCAAGGAGAGCCGTGGCCTCATAGCAATCCGTCGTAGAAGTCCCGCACCTGCCGCCCGACCACCACAGTGCTGTAACCCCGCACCACCTCGTCCCGCCCTTGCCTGCCCATCTGCGCCCGTCGCGCCGGGTCCCCCAGCAGTTCGGCCACGGCTTTCGCCGCGCCGGCCAGATCGTGTGCCGGAATCAGCAAGCCGCCAGCACTGTCGCGCAGGATGTCGGCGCTGCCCGGCACCTCGGTTGCCACGGCCGGCACGCCGCACGCCATCGCCTCGATGGTGGCGATGCCGAATCCCTCGTTGCGGCTCATCAGCAGATGCAGATCGAGCGCCGGCATCAGTTCGTGCACCGCCTCGACAAAGCCCGTGAACACCACCCACGGCAACAACTCCATGCGCGACGCCTGCTGGCGCAGCGCTTGCTCCAGCGGACCGGTGCCAGCCAGCACCAGATAAAGTTCCGGGAACCGCGCGCGCAGCATGGCGAATAAATCCAGCGCCATGTCTGGCCGCTTCTGCACGGACAGCCGAGCCACGACGCCGATCACCAGCGCCTGCTGCGGCAATTGCAGCCGCTGACGTGCCTGCAATCGCACCGCCATCGATGGCCGGAAACGTTCCGTATCGACGGAATTCGGGATCACCGCCACGCGGGTGTCCGACGGCATGTAAGGCTGGTAGATCGCCATAAAATTCTGCAACGCCGATGGCGACACCGCGTAGACGCCGCGCACGCCACGAAACGCCTGGTGCAGCAGCCTGTCGTGCCAGTCGGTCAGCGCCGTCGGCGCAAAGGCGTTGTGTACGCTGATCACGGTCGGCAAGGCGCAATGCGCGGCAAGCCAAAGTATGGAAGCCCCGTAGTTGGTCCAGCAAAACGCCACATGCACAAGGCTGGCCTGGAAAGACCGCAAGCGGCCGGCGGCGCCGCGCGCCCGCAGCAAATGCCACCGACGCCAGCGCCAGTCGCCTTCGAAGACCGGTGGCGGATTGAATTGCGCCAGCGTGATTTGCTCTCCGGCCAGCCGGCGCGACCAATCGTCAACGCCGTCGAAGCGCCGCATCGCCAGCGTTGCCGCGTAACCGGCCGCAAGCAGATAGCGCACTTCCTGCGCCATGCGCAGTTCCATGCCACCGAGCTCGCCGGAATAGCTGGTGACCAGCACCGTGCGTTGCCGGCGAGGTTCGCCGCGCCAGGCCTCATAAAAATAGCCGCGCAGAAAAGCCAGCTCCCAGCGATGGCGGAAAGTTTTCGCCACATCGCGCAGGACGGCCGCACGCGCCAGCGACGCCAGTTCCAGCAGAAAGCGCATCAGCATCCAGCGCGGCACGCCCAGTTGTTCGACAAACTTGCCCGGACGTTCCTGCCGGAATTTGCCTCGCCCGAAGCGCCACGCCTTGAGCAGGATGTAATCGGGCTGCACCTGGTGCCGGCGGATATGATGTGACACCCGCGCCGCACGACAAAACCATGGCCGCAACCCTGCCAGCGCCAGTCGCCGCGTCAGCTCGGTCTCGCTGCCCATGGCGTAATCTGCGCCGTTCGGGCCGATCGTGGTGTCGAAGCGATGGCCGGCATCAAACGCGGCTCGACGCACCGCCATGTTGGCGCCCCACACCAGGCCGGGGAACACCGGACCGTCCGGCAGGGACGGCGATGTCAGGCCGTAGGTCAGTCCGGTCGGGATCAGCGGCAACAACCACGATGCCGGCGGCTCTGCCCAGTCCGGAGCGATCATTCCACCGAACACGGCGTAGTCGGGATGCGCCGCCGCGCAGGCGTGCCACTGCAACAGCCAGTCAGGTGCGGGAATGGCATCGTCGTCGGTGAAAATATAGAGCGTGCTGTCGATATCGGCCAGTGCCATTTCCAACGCGCAGTTCAGCGCACGGTTCTTGCCGGCCTGTGGCTCGAGCAACACCTGGAGCGGCAGCCGGCCGGTATAGCTCGCCAGCAGCTGCGGCGTGCCGTCGCTGCTGCCGTTGTCGACCACCAGCAGGCGCCAGCCGCCGGCCGGCGTCGCCAGACGACAGTAGGCGTCCAGCACCTTCGGCAACGTTGCGGCGCCATCGCGGGTCGCCATGAGTACGGTCAACAAGGTCCTGTCTCCCCTGTTTTATGATTGCCAAGGCAAAAGCCCAGTGTACTGACAGGCTCGAACCCATCGTTGAGCCGCATCAATGACTGCCATGCGCGACATACTTGTTACCCTCATCGTGTTTGCCAGCTTGCCGCTGATAATCAAGAATCCTGTCAACGGTGTGTTGATGTGGATCTGGATCAGCGTCATGAACCCGCACACCCAAGGCTGGGGCTTCGCCCCCACCTTCCCGTTCGCGCAGATCATTGCCGTCATGACGCTGTTCAGCCTGGCAACGTCACGCGCGCCCAAGACCTTGCCGGCCGGCGGCATCACCTTCGCGCTGCTGGCCATGGTGCTGTGGATGAATGTCACCACGCTGTTTGCCATCTTCCCTGCGGCGTCGCAGGTGCAACTGGCCAAGGTGATGAAGATTATGCTGATGAGTCTGGTCACCATGGTGGTGATCCGCAGCCGTCAGGATGTGCACCGCATGATCTGGGTGCTGGTGATTTCGCTGGGTTTCTACGGCATCAAGGGCGGCATTTTCACGGTGCGCGAAGGCGGCAACTTTCGCGTCTGGGGGCCGATCGGCACTTTCATCGGAGGCAACAACGAAATCGCGCTGGCACTGATCATCGCCATCCCTCTGATGCGTTATCTTCAGCTGAGCACCGGGCGGCGCTGGGTCAGGCATGGCCTGACGATCACCATGCTGCTCTCGTGCATGGCCGCGCTGGGCTCTTACTCGCGCGGTGCGCTGCTGGCGATTGCCGCAATGCTGGGGCTGATGTGGCTGAAAAGCCGTAGGAAAATGCTGGGAGCCGCGATCATCGCCCTGCTAGCCCCGCTGGTGCTGCAATTCATGCCGGAACGCTGGATGGAGCGCATGGACAGCATCGCGGAGTATGAGGCGGACACCTCCGCCATGGGACGCATCAACGCCTGGCACATGGCGTACAACCTGGCCAAGGACCGCTTCTTCGGTGGCGGATTCGAGATTTCCGAGCCGTTCGTGTTCCACCTGTACGCGCCGAATCCGGGTGCTGTGCATGCGGCGCACAGCATCTATTTTCAGGCACTGGGCGAACACGGCTTTGTCGGCCTGGCGCTGTATCTGCTGCTCGGTACGCTAACCTGGCGCTCGGCCTCCTGGATCGTCCGCAACAGCGGTGACGATCCGGAACTGCAATGGTCGAGCAACCTGGCCAAGATGATACAAGCCAGCCTGATCGGCTTTGCCGTGGGCGGCGCCTTCCTCAGCCTGCTGTATTTTGACGTGCCCTATTATCTGATGGCCGCAGTGGTCGCCACGCGCGCGCTGACCGAGCAGCGGCTGGCCAGCCGCCTGATCAAGGCGCGATGACGCTGCTGGAAACGGTAGCGCTAACGCATGCCGGCCGGCTGGCTCGCCGAACTTTCCGCCAGGTCTGTTCGCGCGGTGGCGACTGACGATTCAGCATGGTTCTGCAGCCACTGTTCCAGCATCATCAGCACCCACACCATGGTGCCATGATAGGCGGGATGCTCATGCACGCGGATTTGCGTCAGCTGATCGATGAAATCGGGCCGGACGATCTGGCGCGCCTTCAAGTCGCTCAGGCTGTCGTAGGCCAGCGCGCGCAAGCGTGCGTCTTTCAGCAGCCATTGCCCGAACGGCATGCCGAAGCCGTGTTTCTTCTTGTGCAGTATCGCGCGCGGCAAATGGTCGCGCAGCGCCTGCTTGAAGAAATATCGCAAGCGCGTGCCGTACAGCTTGTCGCGGGGCGGCAGGCGCGCCGAAAACGCCAGCAATTCGTCGCTGAGCAAGGGAAACGCCGCCTCCACTCCGGCCAGCTGGCATGCGATGCCGACCTTGCGCAAATCGTTATCGGCCAACGTGTAACGCGAGTCCAGCGCTTGCATGCGGTTGATCTGGCTCAGGCCGTGCGATTCCCAATAGGCGGCATTCAGCTGGCCAAGCGGCGCGCCGGCATCGACGCCCGCGAGGAAATCCGGGGTCAGCATCCGCGCCGCGCCGTAGCGCGCCAACAGGTTATAGCTTTCCAGCCGTGCCGGCATCGGCACCAGCGCCTGCTCGACATAGCGCCGCGCCTTGCGCAGCAGTGCGACATCGAGCCGGCCGGCAAGGCCAAACAACAGCGGTTCCAGCACCAGTTGGCGGACAGTGGACGGCAGTTGCTCGTAGCGCGAAAACACGGCTTGAAGCGCGTAGCGCTCGTTTCCGCCGAACAGCTCGTCACCGCCATCGCCGACGATCAGGCGGGTGACGCCGTCCGCGCGCGCCATTTGCGCGCAGAAGTACGCCGGCACGATGGACGAGTTGCCGAAAGGCTGGTCGCAGACAGCGGCGATGCGCGGGATGGCATCCGCCACATCGCTGGCGGTCAGATAATATTCGTGATGATCGGTCTGGAAATGCCGCGCGGCGATGCGGGCGTAGGCCATTTCGTCATAGCCGTCGACATCGAAGCCGATGGAATAGGTGCGCGCCGGCCGTTCCAGCAGGCCCGCCAGCGTCGAGCTGTCGGTGCCGCCGCTGAGAAAGGCGCCGACGCGGCCATCGCCGTCCGCAGCCTGCCGCACCGCATCTGTCAGCGCGGCGCGAAACTGCTGCTTCATCACCGGAAACGGCACCGCGCGCTCCTCGCGGAAACGCATACGCGAATAGACGCCGCGCTCGCTCCTGCCGCGCCGGTACAGCAGGTACTCGCCCGGCAGCAGTCGGTGCTGATGCCGGTAGATGCTGCGCGGCGCCGGTATCATATGAAAATACAGATAGTCGAACAGCGCTCGCGGATCAAGCGCGTGGGCGGGCCAGGCGACGGCGGACGAGGCAAACTTCAGCCCTTGCGGCGTGTTCTGATAATACATCGGGTGCACGCCGCTGCGGTCCACTGCCAGCAGCACGGTCCCGGCAGCACTGTCGATGACGCCAACAGCGAAATGGCCGCCTAGTTCGGCGCAGGCCTGGGCGCCGCGCTCGCGCCAGGCGGCGCAGAAACGCGCCGCCACCTGTTCGCCGCTACTGCCCAGCGTGGCGCGGCCCCAAACTGCGACCAACAGTCCCGGCTGCTGGTGCAGGCTGACGCTGCCGCTTTGCGCGGTGATGGCCAGCCCGCAGGCGCCGTCCACCAGGCTGTAGACCGGGCTGGTGTCGAAACGTGCGAGTGAGGACGCGGCGCCCGCCAGCGCAGACGGCGCGCCACGCAACAGGTCCAGATAGCCGCACATGCCGCTCATACCAATACCTCCAGCGGCGGCGGATGCCCAAGAAATGCCGTCGGGCTGGCGCTCAGTCCGTAAGCGCCAGACTGGAACACCACCACGTAATCGCCAGGCTCGGCACGCGCCAGTTCCATGCTGTCCGCCAGCATGTCCAGCGGCGTGCACAGCGGCCCGACCACCGTGGCCACCTCGCGCGGCGAGGCCAGCATGCGGTTGCCGATCGCCACCGGATAATTCTTGCGTATCACCTGGCCGAAATTGCCGGATGCCGCCAGATGATGATGCAGGCCGCCGTCGGTAATCACAAACACCTGGCCGTGCGACAACTTCCGTTCCAGCACCCGGCAAACGTAGACGCCGCCCTCGGCGACGAGATACCGACCCAGCTCCAGCACCAGCCGCGTTTGCGGCGACGCGGCGGCCAACGTTGCGGCCACTTCGTGCAGCCCCGCCGCCACCGCCGGCAGGTCCAACGCTTTTTCGCCCGGAAAATACGGAACGCCGAAGCCGCCGCCGATATTCAGCATCCGGACCGGCGCCGGCGCATACTCCGACAGCCGCAAGCCCAGTTCAATACACAGGCGCTGCGCCTCGCAGATCGCCTTGGCGGACAGGTTTTGCGCGCCACAGAACAGGTGAAAGCCCTGGAAATCCAGTTCCAGCCTGCCCAGCTTGCGCAACATCGCCGGTACCCGCGCGGCGTCAACGCCGAACTGACGCGCGCCGCCGGCCATCTTCATGCCAGCTTGCTTCAGCTCGAACTCGGGATTGACGCGCACCGCCACCCGCGGCGTGATACCCAGCAGCTCGCCGATGCGGGCGACGCGCTCCATCTCGTCCTCTGATTCCAGATGCAACACCACGCCAGCCGCCACCGCGCTGCGCAACTCGCTATTGCGCTTGCCGGGGCCGGCGAAACTGATGCCGGCCGGCGCCATGCCAGTATCCAGCGCGGTTCTCAGCTCGCCGGCGGAGGCCACATCGAAGCCGTCCACCAGCGGCGCCATCATCTGCACCAGCGCAGGCATCGGATTGGCCTTGATCGCATAATGCAAATGCAAGCCCGGTGGCAAAGTTTCGCGCAGCAGCGCCACCCGAGACTGTATATGATTGCGCTCATACGCGTAAAACGGGGTTTGCCCGACCCGTTCGGCTAGGCGCGTCAACGTGATACCTCCCAGCAGCAGACAATCGTCCTGCACCGGAAACTGGCGCAATTCCGCGTGCGAGGCCGTCATCGCCGCGCCTCCAGTTCCAGCGCCAGCAAGCGCCGGTCAATCTTGCCGTTGGCATTGCGCGGCAGCGGCTGTGCGCGCACCTCCAGCTGGGCCGGCACCATGTACGGCGGCAGCGCCCGCTTTAGCGAGGCCAGCAGTTCAGCGCTATCGAGCTCGTCGCCAACTGCCACCAGCGCGATCGCCTGGCCCAGCGTCGGATGCAGCATGCCGAAAGCGGCCGCCTCGATCACCATGCCGGTGTCGTAGGCCACTTCTTCCACCTCGGTCGGGCTGACGCGGTAACCGGACGTCTTGATCATGTCGTCGCTACGGCCGATGAAGTAGAGAAAACCTTCCCGGTCGGCGCGTACGGTATCGCCAGACCACACCGCCATTTCCGGTAGCGGCAAGCCGCCGCTGCGATCCGGCAGCGGCCGGAAGCGTTCCGCGGAGCGTTGCGGATCGTTCCAGTAACCCATCGCCACCAGCGCGCCGCGATGCACCAGTTCTCCAGGCTCATCGGGCTGGCATGGCGTGCCGTCAGCGCGCAGCACCAAGACTTCGGCGTTGGGAATGGCTTTGCCGATCGAGTCCGGGCGGATGTCCAGCTGCTCCGGCGCGAGATAGGTGGAGCGGAATGCCTCGGTGAGGCCATACATCAGGTAAATTTGCACGTGTGGCAACGCCTTGCGCAGCGCCCGCACCGTATGTTGCGGCATCGCGCCGCCGGAATTGGTGATGTAGCGCAGGCGGCGCGCGTGGCGCCAGTTTAATTCGGCCAGCTGTATCCATAGCGGCGGCACCCCGGCCACGCCGGTAATGCGCTCCCGGTCCACCGCTTCGATCACCTCGCGCAACAGCAGGTGATTGAGCAGGATCGCACAGGCGCCGACCGCAAACGCGGTGGTCAGCTGGCTCAGGCCGTAATCGAAACTGAGCGGCAGCACGCACAGGATACGATCCTCGTGCGTGTTGCTCAGATAACTGGAAACGCTGAGTGCGCCGGCCACGAGGTTGCGGTGCGACAGCACCACGCCCTTGGGCTTGCCTGTGCTGCCGGAGGTGTACAGAATCGCAGCCATGTCGGCGTCGATGCGACGATGCGGCGTTTGATCGTCATGCTCGGCGGCAGCCTGCAGGCTGGCGCGCCAGCCGTGCACCAACACGTCCGGCGCCGCTGCCAGTCCTTCCGTCGGGCCGGTGACAATAACCGTATGCAGGTCCGGGCAGCGCGCTAGCCCGGCAGCCAATTGATGCAGCCGCTCGCGCGACGTTACCAGAATGCGGACATTGCAGTCGGCAAGGATGTAAGCCACCTGCTCCGGACGCAGCGCCGGATTCACCGGCACGAATACGCCACCGGCCGCGGCGGCGCCGAACATCGCCACCACGGCCTCTTCGCGCTTTTCCAGATACACTGCCAAGCGCTCGCCGCGTTGCAATCCGTGCCGCAACCATGCGCTGGCGGCCTGCCGCACCAGCTGCGCCAGCGCGCCGTAATTCAGTCCCAGTCCCTGATAGCCGAGTGCCTGGCGCTCAGGCGCCGTCCGCGCCGACTCAAAAATGAACTCGTGGATAAGCTGCGCCATGGCGATCGACCTTCACGTTGGACGGTCCTCCATCATCGGACAAACTACCGGGCCGGCCTTGACGCGCATCAAACGCGTCGCGCGCTTGTGCTGGCGCAAACCGTGCGCGATGACGGCATAGTCTAATCGGCATCCTGCATGCCTTACGGATCGACTGCCATGAGCGAACGTCTGCGTCTCACCATCGCGCAACTGGGTTGGCTGAACGCCGCCTTGTACTGGCTCGCGCGCGTGCTGGCGCGAACCAGCGGCGGGCGCTGCTCGTTGTACCGCTACATCTTCGTCGCCCAATACGTAAGCGACACGCCCATCACGCCGCTGCGCGGCGCCGACATCCACATCACGTCCCCCGGCGCCGGCGACCTGCTGCCCAAAGACTACCCGCGCCCCGCCGAAGTGGTGCGCGACCGCTACGCACAAGGCTCGCGCACCTTGTCCGCCTGGCGCAACGGCCGGCTGGCCGGCTTCATCTGGCTGATCCAGCATGCGTATCAGGAGGACGAGGTGCGCGTCCGCTACCTGCTGGTCTCTCCGCACGCCAGTTGGGACTACGACGTCTGGGTGCGGCCGGAAGAGCGGCTTGGCTGGGTATTCCGCCGCCTGTGGGAATCGGCTCGCCACCATCTGCGCCAGCGCGACATCCGCTGGACTTGTAGTCGCATCTCCGCCTTCAACGCCGGCTCGCTGCGCGCGCACGCGCAGATCGGCGTGGTGCGATTGGGGCACGCGCTGTTCCTGCGCTGCGGCGGCTGGCAGTGGATGGTCGCCAGCATGCGTCCCTACGTCCATCTATCGCGCAGCAGTAACGTCTTCCCCCAACTGACCTTCGACAGCAGCGCATTACAGGAGCCGCCATGTCACAACTCACGCAAGTCAGCCACATACTGAGAACCACGCTGGGCCTCGGCCCGGTGACGCTGGCGGAAACCACGCTGCTGCTCGGCAGCCTGCCGGAACTCGATTCGATGGCGGTGGCCAACCTGATACTCGCACTGGAACAGCACTACGGCTTCGAGGTGCGCGACGACGAGATCAGCGCGCGCCATTTCGCCACGCTTGGCGCCCTGACGGCATTCGTCGACAGCAAACTGGCGTGATCGTGGAAGCCGCCGGTCTTGCCGCCCTGCCGTTCTTCCTCAGCGCTGACGAGGGCGAACGCTTTTGCCTGTACCACGAACCGGCGGCCGGTGTGCCGTCGCGTGGCGCCATCCTCTACGTCCAGCCTTTCGCCGAGGAGTTGAACAAAAGCCGGCGCATGGCCGTGTTGCAGGCGCGCGCCTACGCGCAGGCGGGATACGGCGTGCTGCAAATCGACTTATACGGTTGCGGCGACAGCAGCGGCGAGTTCGCGCAGGCGCGCTGGGACGTGTGGCTCGACGATCTGGCGCGCGCCTGGCAGTGGCTGGAGCGCCGCAAGCTCGGTCCGCGCTATCTGTGGGGACTGCGATTGGGCGCGCTGTTGGCGCTCGACTTCGCCCGCCAGGCCCATCCCGCCGGCCTCATATTGTGGCAGCCGGCCATCAGCGGCCGTGCGCATCTGCGCCAGTTCGAGCGATTGCAAAGCGCGACGCGCCTGTTCGCCAGCGATCCAGTGGCGGAGCAGGACAGCGAAATCGCCGGCTATCTGATGTCGCCGTCCTTGTCGCAGTCCATCGGCCAGCTCGATGCCGCCGCCATGGCGCCGCGCTGCCCGGTGCAGTGGCTGGAACTCAACAGCGGGCCGCAAGACGCACCCGCCGCCGCATATGCGCGGGCAGCGGGTGCGCCACCGGCATTACAACCGGCATCCTCCCTGCTGGTCCAACGCTGGCGCCATGAGGGTGTTCAGGTACACGCGCACGCCGTCAACGGTGAGCCATTCTGGAGCAACGCCGAAATTGGCGTCTCGGCGGCGCTCCTGGCCGCCACCACCGCAGCGGCCGGCGCGGAGCGACCGTGATGGCAGAACAACGCGTACTCCACTTCACCTGCCACGATTGCTGGCTGTTCGGCATACTGCATGTGCCGGAAGAGCCTTTGCAGCGTGGCGTGCTGATTGTGACCGGCGGCCCGCAATATCGTGTCGGCAGCCACCGTCAGTTCGTCCTGTTGGCGCGCCATCTGGCCGAGCAGCGGATACCGGTGATGCGCTTCGACTATCGCGGCATGGGCGATAGCGAAGGCGAAGCGCGCGATTTCGAAAACATCCAGGACGATCTGGAGGCGGCGATCTGCGAATTCTTCACCGCCATGCCGCAGCTCAAAGAGCTGGTGCTGTGGGGCCTCTGCGACGGCGCCACAGCCGCCGCCTTTCACGCCCATACCGATCCGCGCGTCGCGGGGCTGGTACTGGCCAATCCATGGGTGCGCACGGTGCAAGGACAGGCACGCACCACGCTGCGCCACTACTATCTGCAACGTATCCGCGACCGCGAGTTCTGGCACAAGCTGGCGCGCGGACGTTTCGGCATCAGGCGGGCAGTCGCTTCATTACGTCAGATGGCGACTGCGGCACGCCAGCCGTCGTCGCAGGTCGAGCCGCTGCCGGAGCGCCTGTACCAGGCCTTGCAGCGCTTTCGCGGCCAGGTTCTCATCATCCTCAGCGGGGCAGATCTGGGGGCGCGTGAATTCATGGCCCTGGCACGCCAACAGCCCCATTGGCGCGGCCTGCTGGCATCGCCGCGCATAAGGCAGATCGTCATCATCAATGCCAACCATACCTTTGCCCGCCAGGCCTGGCGCGACGAAGTCGCCGACATGTGCGCGCGCTGGATGCGGACATGGTGAATCGCACAAGGAAATCCATGAAAACCTGCCTGCTCGTCCTGTGTTTAGCCTGCATGGCCGCACATGCCGCCGAGGACTGTCCCGCCTACGTAAAGCATGATCCCGGCGGCGACTATACCAATGCCGATGACCGCCAGGGGCTGGCCGTGGTCGAAAATTTCCATTTCACGCCCAGTGTCGAACGGCTGACGCGCGGCGCGACAGGGTCGCTCGGCGCCGATATCAGCTATACGCTGGAGCACTTCCCCAACCATCATCGCGCACTGGCCGCCATCATGCGCCTGGCGCTGCGCGACAGGAACCGCAAGCCGCACGGCGCGCGTTACACGGTCGAATGCTTCTTCGACCGCGCCTTGCGCTACCGCCCGGAAGACGCGCGCGTGCGTTCGCTGTACGGCAGCTATCTGCTGGCCCTCGGACAGGCCGACGCGGCGCTCGGCCAGCTGGAGGAAGCGGCCAGGCTGGAGCCGGAAAATCCGACCGCGCACTATAACCTCGGCCTGCTATATGTGAAGAAGAAAGAGTACGACAAGGCGCGCGCCGCCGCGCAAAAAGCCTACGCCATGGGCTTCCCACTGGCGGGCCTGAAAAACCAGCTGAACGCCGCCGGCGAATGGCGCGATTAGCTATTTCAAGCCATGGTGGCTCATTAGATCGTACAAGGTCGGCCGGCTGATACCCATCAGCTCCGCAGCCTTGACGATGCTGCCGTCGGAGCGCGCTAGCGCCTGCACCATCACGTGGTACTCGACCGCCTCGCGCACCTGGCGCAGGTTCAGGTTTTCCTGCGCGCCGTCCGGCAGCCCGAGGTCGGCCGGCGTAATCTGCGGCCCATCGGCCATGATGACGGCCCGGCGGATGCAATTCTCCATTTCGCGCACATTGCCCGGCCAGGTGTGGGCCTCGATCGAGGCCAATGCTTCGGCACTGAAGGTCAGCGGCGAGCGCGATTCTCCGGCGCAGAACTTGTTGCGGAAGTGGTGCGCCAGAAGCGCCCTGTCACCGGCGCGCTCGCGCAACGGTGGAATCGTCAGCACAATCTCGCTCAGCCGGTAATACAGGTCCTCGCGGAAGCCGCCCTGCGCCGCCATCATCTTGAGATCGCGGTGGGTGGCGCACACCACCCGCACATCGATGCTGATCTCCGCGCGGCCGCCAACCCGTTCAATCACCCGCTCCTGCAGAAAGCGCAGCAGCTTGGCCTGCAGCGACATGGCCATATCGCCGATCTCGTCGAGGAATAAGGTGCCGCCATGCGCCAGTTCCAGCTTGCCCGGCGTTTGCCGCTGCGCGCCGGTGAATGCGCCCTTTTCGTAGCCAAACAGTTCGCTCTCCAGCAGATGCTCTGGAATCGCCGCGCAGTTGATGGCGACAAAGCGCTTGTCGTGGCGAGGGCTCAGTTGGTGCAGGCCGCGCGCGATCAGCTCCTTGCCGCTGCCGGAGTCCCCTTGCAGCATGACCGTGGCCGACGATGGCGCCACCTTCTCCACGTTGCGGCACAGCTTCAGCATGGCGGGATCGCGGCTGACGATGCCGGCCAGCGGCGAATCAGACTGGATTTGCAGCATGCGGCGGTTTTCCTGCTGCATGGCGTGAAGGTAAAAGGCGCGCGCGATCACCAGCGACAGCGTATCCGCATCCAGCGGTTTCTGGTGAAAATCATACGCTCCCATGGCGATGGCTTTCAGCGCGTTGCCGCGTTCCTGATTGCCGGACAGGATAATCACCTTGGTATCCGGCGCTACCGCCAGTATCTGCGCCAACAGCGCCAGGCCCTCGGCCGCGCCGTCGGCATCGGGCGGCAGGCCAAGATCCATGGTGATTACCGCCGGCTGATGGCGGCGCAGTTGCGCCAGTGCCGTTTCGCGGTCATCGGCCGTCACGACATCGTAGGCGTCCAGGCTCCAGCGCAGCTGTTTTTGCAGCCCCGGATCGTCTTCAACCACCAGTAGCTTGTTCTTGCCCATGCTGGACCTCCTTATGCAGTGGCAGCATCACGCGAAACGTGCTGCCTTGGGATGGGACGCTGGCCACCTGTAACTGGCCGCCGATCTCGCGCAGATATTCGCGGCTCTCAAACACCCCTATGCCCATGCCGGCCGCCTTGGTCGATACAAACGGCTGGAACAATCGCTCGCGGATAAATTGTTCGCTCATGCCGTGGCCGGTATCGGTCAGTTCGATGATGGCCGCGTCTCCGTTTGCCGCCATGCGCACGGAGACGCGGCCTGCACGCGGGGTCGCATCCAAGGCGTTTTGTATCAGGTGGCCGATGACACGCTCCAGCCGCTGGCCGTCCGCCAGCACAGTCAGGCCGGCGGCGCGCAGTTCCAGCGAAGGCCGGGGCTCGCTGGCGGCATAGTTTTGCACGATGCGCATCAGCAGCGCGTCGAGGCGCAGCGGCGCCAGCGCCTCCGGTGCGTCGTTGCGGCGCAGTTTGAGCAGCAGCTGTTTCATCTTCGTCAGGGAATGCGACAGGGTGTCGAGCATGTCTTGCTGAAAGGCGGGATTGGACTGGTGCTTCTCCGCGTTCGCCAGCAGCAGCGACAGCTGCGACATCAGGTTCTTCAAGTCGTGGACAATGAAGGTGGACATCCGGTTAAACGATTCGAACTGGCGCGCCACCGCCAGGCTGTCCGCCGAGGCGCGGTGCGCGAGGTAGCTGGCTGCCTGGCTGCCGGCGATTTTCAGCACGTCGCGCACCTCCCAGTTCAGCTGCAACGGCGTGCGCGGCGGCGCCAGGCAGATAAAGCCGAACAGGCGGCGCTCCAGCATCAGCGGCACGATCAGCCAAAGTTCCTGCGCCCAGGCGGGCACCGGCAGATCATCATAGCGGCTGGCGTCAAGCCGCCATTCGGCCAGATCGATGACCCAGCCGCGGCCGGCCAGCATGTCACATAGCGGACTGTCGGCCCCCTCCTCGGCTTGCGGCAGCGGCCAGTTCCAATGGGTGGCCGGGCGGCAGACATCGTCATCGCTACGCAACCACAATATGCCAGCGGGACTTTCCACCAGCGCCGCCACCGTCTGGATGGCCCGCTCGGACAAGCCGCCTGCATCATCGGCCAGCGCCCGGGTAACGCGCTGCCACTCCTCGCGGTAGTCGTAGCGCCCCTGGTAAAAATGCTTGCTGATGAAAAGCTTGAGCCTTGCGCGCATGGCGCCTGAAAACAGCACGGCAGTCAGCAACAGGCCGGCGCCGCACAGGCAGGCCAGCTGCATCAGCGCGCCCCATGCGCCGCCCACGTAGCGCAGATACCATGCGCTGAGGGCCATCGCCATCAGGTACATGGCGGCGCCCAGCAGCGCGGCCGAGTGAAACATGATCTGGCGCGAGAGATGCAAGCCGGGCGTCCATGCCGGCCCGCGCGCAATGGCAATCGCCAGCAGCGGCGCGCTGAGGGCATTGACGATGCCGCGCGCCGCCCATATCTCCTGGTTCACGCGACGCAGCAGCATGGCGTCGCTGTACAGATAGAAATCGTAGGCAAACAGGGCGCCAATGCCGAGGCAAGCGAACTTGATGCCCCAGCGCGCATTCTGCGCCGCGCCGCGATAGAGATGTTCGACCAGCAGCATGCCCAGCACCGCCGACGCCAGCGGCAGCGCGGCGCGCAGCAGCGGCGACGCCTCGCCGTGCAGCGCCGCCGCCAACGTGGCTAGCGGCAGCAGCATGGCCGCCGCCACCAGCCGCCAGCCGGCGCCGGCCAGCAACAGCAGCAAGGCAATCCAGCAGCCGGTGCGCAAGGCCTCGGGCGCCTCCAATAGCGCGACCGCCAGCCATAGCGGCGCGCGCGACGCCTCGGCCGCCACGCCCGCCTCGGACACCAGCGCGGCCTCGGTGACCGGGCCGGTCGCGCCAGGCGGCCACACGGCTGCGGCGAACAGCGCGCATCCGGCCCATAAGGCGGTGGCCAGTGCTGCGGCGGCCATGGCGCGCGGACCGCCGCCACGCAGCAGCATCGCCGCCAGCAAGCCGAAAGCAACAGCGGCGACGCCGTGGCTGAAGCCCGCAACCGCCGCTGCGCCGGCCCACTGCATCAGCGCCCGCCTTTACCGAACAACACCACCTGCACCGTGTCCACCAGAATCAGCAGATCCAGAAACAGGCTATTGTTCTTCACATAATATAAATCGTATTGCAGCTTTTGCAGCGCATCCTCCACCGAGGCGCCGTAGCTGTAACGCACCTGCGCCAGACCGGTGATGCCCGGCTTGATCCCATGCCGCACGTTGTAATAGGCAATCTGCTCGCAGAGCTGCTCGACGAAATAAGCCCGCTCCGGGCGCGGTCCGACAAAACTCATCTCGCCCTTGAACACATTCAGCATCTGCGGCAGTTCGTCGATGCGCAGCTTGCGTATCCAGTGCCCCACCACGGTCACGCGCGGATCGTTCTGCTGCGCCCACTGCGGCCGGCCGTCGCGCTCCGCGTCCTGGCGCATGCTGCGGAACTTCAGCACCTGGAACAAGCGCTTGTTCCGCCCCACGCGCTCCTGCCGATAGAATACCGGGCCGCCGTCCTCGATCTTGATCGCCAGCGCTGCGGCCACCATCACGGGCATCGCCAGCAGGCCGACTGCGGCGCTGGCCAGCAGGTCGAACAGCCGCTTGACGGCGGCGCGCGCCATGCTCTGATCGAAACCACCGCCAAATATCAGGTAACTCGGTTGCAGCGAGTCGACGCGGATCTGGCAGGCCTCGCGCTCGAAGAAGGTGGCGGCATCGGTCACGACCACGCCGCCAAGCGCGCATTCCAGCAACTGGCGTACCGGAAACGCGCCGTTCCGGCGGTCGCCCACGGTGACGACGATTTCGTCGGCCGCGTAGCGCCGCGCCAGTGCCAGCAGCGGCAGGTCGGCCGGCAGCAGCATGGCAGGCGGCACCGCCCGCATTTCGCCCGGCACCGGCACGAAACCGACCACGCGGAACGGATGAAAACCGGGACTGCTGGCCGCCAGCTCCAGGCATTCGCGCGCGATGGCGCCGTCGCCGACGATAATCAAGCGCTGTTCCAGCATGCGCGATTGCGCCGACGTGAACACCACCAGCCGCGCCAGCAGCACCGCGCCGCCGCCCAGCAGGAACACCATGCTGCCGAGCCGGCCGAGTTGCATCTCAGGCAATACAGCTGCCAGCGCCCGCATCAGCGCGAAGCCCAGCACGAAAGACGGCATGATGCGCAGCAGCGTGCTTTTGATGTCCTCGCGCGACCGGTCGTGCTGGTACATGCCCAGCGTACCCATGCTGAATACCATCACCAGCGCGAACGCCAGCGCCGGCGCATACAGGTGGCCGGGGTCGTGCAGCCACAGCGGTGCACTGGCGACCGCCGCCGCCAGCAGGATCGACAGCTCCAGCAACAGCAGCATGAAGGCTATGCGCGATACATAATGATGAAAGATGCGGATCACGATACGCTCCCAGGACGGAGCTTCCATGATGGGCAACACTGGCGCGCCCGCTTTGAGGCTCAGCAATCGTCGCGCAATCCACCTCGTCAAAAGGGCTTTTTATGACGGAACTATGGCAAATCGTCTATAGTCGTGGTTCATTTACCTTCACGTAACTACGTAATCATGAAATTTGATGTTGCAATTGTCGGCAGCGGACTGGCCGGCCTCTCGGTCGCCCTCCACCTGGCTGAGACGCGAACCGTCGCGATTGTTTCCAAACGTGCGCTGAAGGATGGCGCCAGCAACTGGGCCCAGGGCGGCATCGCCGCCGTGCTCGATTCCGGCGACAGCCACACCCAGCACATTGACGATACGCTGATCGCCGGCGGCGGCCTGTGTGACGAAGGCGCCACGCGCTACATCGTCGAACACGGGCGCGAGGCGATCGAGTGGCTGATCGGCCAGGGCGTGCCGTTCACCCGCGACGATTCGGCGGAACTGGGCTTTCACCTGACCCGCGAAGGCGGCCATAGCCAGCGCCGCATCATCCACGCGGCCGACGCTACCGGCAGCGCGGTGCAAGCCACGCTGGAAGAAAAAGTCCGCGCCCACCCGAACATCACGCTGTTCGAGCACCATTGCGCCATCGACCTGATTACCTCGGACAAAGTCCACCCGCTGAAGAAGAATGCCCAGCCGAAGTGCTACGGCCTGTATGTGCAGGACGAGAAAACCGGCCAGGTGCTGACCTTTGCGGCCGAACACACGGTGATGTGTACCGGCGGCGCCGGCAAAGTGTACCTGTACACCACCAATCCGGACACCGCCAGCGGCGACGGCATCGCCATGGCCTGGCGCGCCGGCTGCCGCGTGTCGAACATGGAGTTCATCCAGTTCCACCCGACCTGCCTGTACCACCCGTACGCCAAGTCCTTCCTGATCACCGAGGCGATCCGCGGCGAAGGCGGCTTGCTCAAGCTGCCGCCGGAAGCCGGCGCCGCCGCCGGCCAGCGCTTCATGCTGGCGCACGACGAGCGCGCCGAGCTGGCGCCGCGCGACGTGGTGGCGCGCGCCATCGACTTCGAGATCAAGAAGCGCGGCCTCGATTACGTCCACCTCGACATCAGCCACAAGCCGGCCGACTTCCTCATCGAGCATTTCCCGACCATCTATGCGCGCTGCATGGAGCTGGGCATCGACATCACCAAGGAGCCGATTCCAGTGGTGCCGGCCGCGCACTACACCTGCGGCGGCGTGGTCACCGACATGCAGGGCCGCACCGACCTGCCCGGCCTGTACGCGGTCGGCGAAACCGCCTGCACCGGTCTGCACGGCGCCAACCGCCTGGCCAGCAATTCGCTGCTCGAATGCGTGGTGATCGGGCGCGCCTGTGCCCTCGACATCACCGCCAAGGAAAAAGGCGAAATCCCCTACCTGCCGGATTGGGATGAAAGCCGCGTCACCGACGCCGACGAGGAAGTGGTCATTGCCCACAACTGGGATGAGCTGCGCCGCTTCATGTGGAATTACGTCGGCATCGTGCGCACCACCAAGCGGCTCGAGCGCGCGCAGCACCGCATTACGCTGCTGAAGGAAGAAATCGACGAATACTACCGCAACTTCCGCGTCACGCACGACCTGCTGGAGCTGCGCAACCTGGTCGATGTGGCCAGCCTGATCGTCAACAGCGCGCTGCTGCGGCGTGAAAGCCGCGGCCTGCACTTCAGCCGCGATTACCCGGAAACGCTGGCCAAGGCGCTGCCGACCATCCTCACGCCGCCGGCGCGAAAATGATGCGCTGAAATGCTGGTCCGCGACGCCGCGCACGCCGGCATTCCGGTCATCGACGCGCCGCGCGCAGCAAGCGCGGCCCCGCTGCCTTGCCGGACCCGTCCAGGCAAGCGGCGCGTAGTCGCGCCTTCTTCGCCGGACCGGCTGCGGGGCGCCATGCGCACGCCGATCAGGGCGGCGTAGCGCCGTGGCGGCGCGCCAGTCTTTGCAGCTCGCCGCTCTTCTTCTTCTCCGCCAGCAGCTGGTCCATCTGCGCCGCCAGCCCGCTGTAGCGCGGCGCCAGCGGATAGGTGAAGTACGCGTGCATCACCTCGATCAGCGGCGCCAGCGCGGTCACCCGGTCTTCGAGTCCAAGCGCCTTGATCACCGGTTCGGTGTCGCGCCGGTTGGAGGCAAACAGCTCGACATGGCCGCGCGCCAGCATCTTCAAGCCGTTTTCCACCGAATTCGTCACGCTGATGAGCAATTGCGGCGCGGCCTGCGTGAACGCCGGGCCGTAAGCCCAGCCATTGATCACCGCGATGCGGCGCCCTGCGAGCAGCGCATAGTCGCCCTGCCATGCGGGCAACGCATCGGCGCGGGCATAGAACGCCACGTCGTCACGGAAAAAGTCCTGCTGGCTGTAACGCATGACGCGCTGGCGCTCGGCCGTTTTGTACGCGGCCGCCAGCATGTCCGCCTGGCCGCCGGCGACCACTTCCAGCGCGCGGCGCCATGGATAGATCTGGAAACGGACGTGGTAGCCGTGGCGTTGCGCCAGCAGCCGTATCAGCTCCACCGCCATGCCGGCGAATTCGCCGTTGGCGTTGCGTTCAAAGATGCCTTCGTTGCGGGTGCCGGCCGCCACCAGCTCGCGCACGGGCGGCTGGCGCGCCAATGAAAACAGCGGCAGAGCGCTCAGCGCCATGCCGCCCAAGCCTGTCAAACAAAGTCGACGTGCTTTCCGCAAGCGGGCCTCCCTCGCCGGAAATCCGGCCTCCTGCGGTTCATTCTAGCGCGGATTAGCCGATGATGCGCAAAGAATAATCGGTCGCGCGCACATCCTTGGTCAGGCTGCCGATCGAGATGCGGTCGACGCCCGTTTCGGCGATCGCGCGCACGGTGTCGAAGTTGATGCCGCCCGACGCCTCCAGCAGCGCGCGGCCGGCGTTGACCGCCACCGCTTCACGCATCATGGCGGTGCTGAAGTTATCCAGCAGGACCGAAACGGCACCGGCGTCCAGCGCCTGCCTCAGCTCATCGAGCGACTCCACCTCGACCTGGATCGTGACGCCCTTGTTGAGCGCTTTCGCCGCCAGCACCGCATTGGTGATGCCGCCGGCCGCGGCGATGTGGTTTTCCTTGATCAGAATGCCGTCGTACAGCGCCAGGCGCTGATTCCTGCCGCCGCCGACACGCACTGCGTACTTCTGCGCCAGGCGCAGTCCCGGCAGGGTCTTGCGGGTGTCGAGGATGGCGGCGCGGGTGCCGGCGATAACGTCCACATACTTGCGCGTGGCCGTGGCCACGCCGGACAGCAGCTGCAGGAAATTCAGCGCGCCGCGTTCGGCTGTCAGCAGCGCGCGCGCCGGGCCTTCGATGGTGCAGACCACGCTGTCGGCCGTCATCATGTCGCCTTCGGCGTACTGCCAGTCGATTTCAATCCCGGCCTGCATGCAGTTCATGATGCCTTCGAACCACGGCGCGCCGCACAGCACCGCGTCCTCGCGCACGATCACGCGCGCCTTGGCGCGGCCGCCTTCCGGCACCAGCAGGCCGGTCAGGTCGCCGCTGCCAACATCCTCCAGCAATGCCGACAGCAGGTTGGCCTCGAAGGCCGATTTCAGCGCGTCGTCGAACGGCGCGAACTTGTTGATCAAAGTGCTCATGCAGGACCGATTCCCGAAAACAGTTTAGCTTCTTGCGCCAGATCCGGGCCTGGCAGCACCTTGGCCTTCCTGGCCGCCGCGAAGTCCAGCATGCGGGTGATCGAGGTCACCGCCTGCTTGCCGATTTCGGCGTCGACGAAGACTTCGTTGGCCGCGCTGATGGCCGGGCTGTCGATATTTTCCAGCAGGCTGGCCAGGTTCTGCAGGCCGTTCATCGCCATCCACGGGCAATGCGCGCAGCTCTTGCAGGTGGCGCTGTTGCCGGCCGTCGGCGCGACGATGAAGCGCTTGGTCGGCGCGGCCGCCTGCATCTTGTGCAGGATGCCGTTGTCGGTGGCGACGATGAAGGTATCGGCGTCCGACTCGACGGCGGCGTTGATGATCTGCGTGGTCGAGCCGACGACATCGGCCAGCGCCACCACATTGGCCGGCGACTCCGGGTGCACCAGCACCTTGGCGTCCGGGTACTGCGCCTTCAGCAGGTCCAGCTCAACGCCCTTGAACTCATCGTGCACCAGGCAGGAGCCCTGCCACAGCAGCATGTCGGCGCCGGTCTGCTTCTGGATGTAGGAACCGAGGTGCTTGTCCGGCGCCCACAGGATCTTCTTGCCCTGCTGGTGCAGGTGCCTGACGATATCGAGGCCGATCGACGACGTCACCATCCAGTCGGCGCGCGCCTTGACGGCGGCGCTGGTGTTGGCGTACACCACCACCGTGCGGTCCGGGTGCTGGTCGCAGAAGGCGGTGAATTCGTCGGCCGGGCAGCCCAGGTCCAGCGAACAGGTGGCGTCCAGGTCCGGCATCAGGATGCGCTTTTCCGGGCTCAGGATCTTGGCCGTTTCGCCCATGAAGCGCACGCCGGCCACGATCAGCGTGGTGGCCGGATGATCCCGGCCGAAGCGCGCCATCTCCAGCGAATCGGACACACAGCCGCCGGTTTCCTCGGCCAGGTCCTGCAGGTCGGCGTCGACGTAGTAGTGCGACACCAGCACCGCCTGCTTTTCCTTCAGGAGGCGCTTGATACGTTGCTTGAGTTCCGCGCGCTCGGCGGCGCTCGGCGTTGCTGGCGTGCGCGCCCACGCATGGGCTACGCAGCTGGCGCCGTCTTGCGGATGTTCATACTCGACGGGTTTGATCTCGATGGCTTGCATAGTGTGTTAGTCGATGCCTTGGCTGGACAGGTAGTCTTCGTAGCCGCCGCGGAAATCGACGACTTCATTTTCTTTGATCTCGATGATGCGGTTGGCCAGCGACGACACGAACTCGCGGTCGTGCGACACGAAGATCAGCGTGCCGGCGTATTTGTCCAGCGCGATGTTCAGCGACTCGATCGATTCCATGTCCATGTGGTTGGTTGGCTCGTCCAGCAGCAGCACGTTGTGACGGCCCAGCATCAGCTTGCCGTACATCATGCGGCCCTTCTCGCCGCCCGACAGCACCGTGACCGACTTCTTCACCTCGTCGCCGCCGAACAGCAGGCGGCCCAGGATCGAGCGCACGGCCTGGTCGTCGTCGCCTTCCTTGGTCCACTTGCCCATCCAGTCGGTCAGCGTGATCTCCTTGGCGAAATCTTCGGTCGGGTCCTGCGGCATGTAGCCGACGTTGGCGTTTTCCGCCCATTTGACGGTGCCGTGGTCCGCGCTCAGGCCGGTGATCTCCTCGCCGCCGATGCAGCGCAGCAGCGTGGTCTTGCCGGCGCCGTTGGCGCCGATGATGGCGATGCGCTCGCCCGCTTCGACCATGATGCTGAAGTTGTTGAACAGCGTGCGGTCGTATTTTTTGCTCAGGCCCTCGGTCTCCACCGCCAGGCGGTGCAGCTTCTTCTCGCCCTCGAAGCGCACGAACGGATAGGCGCGCGACGACGGCTTGATGTCCTCGACCTTGATCTTGTCGATCATCTTGGCGCGCGACGTGGCCTGGCGGGCCTTGGACTTGTTGGCCGAGAAGCGGCGCACGAAGTCCTGCAGCTCGGCGACCTTCTCTTTCGCCTTGGCGTTGTTGGCCAGCTGCTGGTTGCGGGCCTGGGTCGACGCCAGCATGTAGTCATCGTAATTGCCCGGATAGATCTTCAGCGTGCCGTAGTCCATATCGGCCACGTGGGTGCACACCTGGTTCAGGAAGTGGCGATCGTGGGAGATGATGATCATGGTGGAGTTGCGCTCGTTGAGCACATCTTCCAGCCAGCGGATGGTGTTGATGTCGAGGTTATTGGTCGGCTCGTCGAGCAGCAGGATGTCCGGATTCGAGAACAGCGCCTGCGCCAGCAACACGCGCAGCTTCCAGCCCGGCGACACGGCGCTCATCGGGCCCTGGTGCAGGTCGATGGCGATGCCCACGCCCAGCAGCAGCTCGCCGGCGCGCGACTCGGCGGTGTAGCCGTCGTACTCGGAGACTTTACCTTCCAGGTCGGCGGCGCGCATGTAGTCGTCGTCGGTGGCATCCGGATTGGCGTAGATGGCGTCGCGTTCGGACATGGCGGCCCACATCTCGGTGTGGCCCATCATGACCACGTCGAGCACGCGCATCTCTTCATAAGCAAACTGGTCCTGACGCAGCTTGCCCAGGCGCTCGTTCACATCCAGCATCACATTGCCAGCCGACGGCTCCAGATCGCCGCCGAGGATTTTCATGAACGTGGACTTGCCGCAACCGTTGGCGCCGATCAGGCCATAACGGTTGCCATCGCCGAACTTGACGGAGATGTTTTCAAACAGCGGCTTGGCGCCGAATTGCATCGTGATGTTTGCTGTAGAGAGCATTGTAGATTTGGACTTTTCTGAATTAAATCATGCCATTAGGCGGAAACGCAGCATTATACAGCACCCATCACAAACCACTGTATAGCACCGTAAAAATGAGCGATTGATCAGCGGTGTATTTTAAGCGATCAATAACGCGGCTAGTGATGAACGAGCGCCAACTGCTTCCCTGCCGCCCGCGTGTGCCTGCCCGTCGGATCGGCCTCAATTCTTCGCTTTAACAGGAAAGATTGGTATCATGGCAGCCTTCGGCTAAATGCTACCTTGCGAGACACGTTGTATTTTGCATAGGGCCAGTCTCAACTCCAGTGTTTTAACATAACTAAAATTCGAAAGCATGACGTCTCGACATCGTTCCCCGCATTTAGACGGACTGCGTGGCATCGCCGCTGTGGCTGTGGCCCTGCTTCACTTTTTGCGCTCTTTCGATAACACGCAGCTAGGGCCGAGTTAACAGCCTCAACTATTCTCCGTTCAGCGCGTTCTGGAACGGACATTTTGCGGTATCGATATTCTTCACGATGAGTGGCTTCCTGTTCTTTCGGAAGTTTTTCGGCGCTGAGGGAACCGCCTGCGTTAGAGCAGCGGTAAAGCGGTATTTTCGGCTTTCGGTTCCTATTCTGGCACTGTCGCTGATCGCTTTCTTGCTGCACCTGGGCGGCTATATGCAGAACGCCGAGGCAGCCGCCATCAGTGGCTCGGATTGGCTCGTGAAGTGGTACCGCTTCTCGCCGGATATCGGCTTGGCGATTGGTGAACCGATGTACTCGGGATACGTTCACTTTGATGCCGCCCGCTCCTATAACACCAATCTCTGGACAATTTCCTACGAGCTATTCGCCGTCTTTGCCGTCATAGCGCTGGCGTGGCTTTGCGGAAGAGTTAAGCTCGCAGCACAGATAGCCTTGGCCATCGCTGCAGTTGTATTGTCCTTCGGCACCCATTATTGCGAGTTCTTTCTGGGCGCCCTTCTGGCGCTGGGACTTCAGTTACGGACAAGCGACATCACGCTGCCGGCCGCCCTGTCAGTTGTAATCATTGCCCTGACGGCGGCGCGCTTGCACCAAGGCCCTGTACCCCATGCGGTGGTAGTGAATATTATTTACCCAATTGCCAGTATGGCGGTAATTTTTGCCGTCGAGAAAAGTGCTGCGATGCGAAGCTGGCTTTCCACCAAGTGGCTCATGTGGCTGGGCCGGATCTCGTTCGGGGTGTACCTGGTTCATTTCATTGTTTTGAGTTCAGGCGCTTCTGCCGTATGGCTCGCCTCCAGCTCCGTCACGCTCACCTTTGCCGCGTACGCGATTATGACGATGCTGGGAGCGATATTGTTCTTCGCCGCTATCGACCGGCCGTGGCTGGCACTCCTTGACCTCGTCTTTGATGGCCGACGTCGATTGCGGCAAACGAATCCTGCTGCCAAGCCCGTGCAGCAATAATTATGGGCGGCCATTGGCGGCATCACCAAGCGGCGATGGCGCCCGTCTGACGGCGCCCGCTAATGGGCGTGGTCCGATGAATGCCAAGGCGCCGGATCGCCCCGATCTTGCACATTAATCTAGGATGTCACTATTTCTTCGTGATCAGTCACTAGAATCTTTGTGCGGTAAGTGACAAGATAGTGTATGTCCGACATTTACCGAAGCCAATTCCGTATGCCGCTAGCCCTCTTCGAAAGATTGAAGGCTGAAGCCGGCAAATCCAAGCGTAGCGCGAACGCCGAACTGGTGGCCCGTCTCGAACGGAGTCTGGCGGACAGCTCGAACGAGATCGATCTGCGCATCCTGTTTGAGACGCTGGAGCGGCTCTCCCTGCGCAATCCAGCGATGCGTTACAGCTTCGGCGTTAACCTCGGAGGCAAGCTCGATGAGCGTCCGGCGGAAATCGTCGGCGGCAAGTGGGTGCTGGAACCGGAGCCGGGTGACGCGCTGGCCAACTTTGTGGCCGAGCAGAGCTCGCAGGCGGTGCGCACGGCGAAGGCAAAAGACTAAGGGTGCCCGCAGCTGCCCGCGCGGATCAGGCGCGATCATGGCGCCGTCGCGACAGCGCGCCTACCATCCCCAGACCAGCCAACAACAGGCCATAAGTCGCCGGCTCCGGCACGGCGCTGGTAATGTCCGTGACAGTCAGCGTGTACTGCGCGGAACCGCCATCGAGGTGCAGCAGCGCAAAAGTGCCAAGCCTGAAGAACGGCGTGCTGGCGTCGCCTGTGTACAACACCGGCCCGGCCGCATCGAATACGCGGTCATTGTTTAGCAAATTCAGAATGCCGAACGCACCGCCTTGGCTGTCATCGTAAAAAGTCAGCGCGTGAGCCGTACCGGAAATCGTCGTCTCGACCGTGAAGCCGGACGGTCCCGACGTGCTGGGCGTCGGACGGGGGTCCAGCACCCACTGTGCAGCATAATCCCCGGACAGCGTAAATTGATAGAGCGCCGCGCTAGCCGCGCCGGTCCACAGGAGAGCGAACAGCATCGCTCCGCATCGCACAAGCCGTTGCACTTTCGCCTTCATGTAGCCCTCCCAGAATTACGCCGGCGTTATCCGAGACAACAAATTCATGCTATCGTAAAATTAAATTTTCGGCATCTCAAACACACAATCTTTACATCTTGTGTCTCTTTCCCGCCCTTTCGCATTGAGGGCGACTGACGGGCCGCAGCGGCGCCAACTGTCGTTATAATCCTGCCACGAGGGCGCCCACTCGAAGGCGCCCGTTATTGGGAAAAGTTCGATGAAAGCTTTGCTTGTTTTACTGGCAGTATCGGGTTCCGCGCTGGCCGATGACGCCGATCTGCTGCGATGCCGCGCCATCGCCGATGTCGCTGCGCGCGTGGCGTGCTACGACGCGATTCCGCTCGCCGTCAAGACGGCCGCGCCTGCCGTGAAGGCCGCGCCTGAGGCCAAAGCCGCGCCGCAGCCGGCCAGCTTCGGCCTGACCGCCAGGCAGATGCGCAAGGCGGACGAACCCGACTTCATCGAGTCGTCGCTGCTCGGGCGCATCGACGGCTGGGGCCCGACCACGCAATTCCGCCTGGCAAACGGCCAGGTCTGGCGCGTGGCCGACGACAGCTCGGGTTCGCTCATCGAGCGCGAGAACCCGAAAGTCAAGGTCACCCGCAACGCGCTCGGCACGCTGTTCCTGGAAATCGAAGGCAGCAAGCAGGCGCCGCGCGTGCGCCGGCTGCAATAATCACAGCGTCGGGTAGTCGCTGACCGTCAGGTCGAAGCCGCGCGCGTCCGACTTCAGATGCGCCATGCCGCCATATGGCAGCGTGGCGCGCTCCTTGATATGGCCGAACGGCAGCCCGGTCAGGACCGGTATCGGCAGCCGCTCGCGCAGATAGGCAAGCATGGCCTCGAAATCATAGCCATTGTCCATGGGGCCGAGCTTGTAGCCGGAGAAATCGCCCAGCACCAGCGCCTGCTGGCCATCGAATGCGCCGGCGTAAAACAATTGCAGCACCATGCGCTCGACCCGGTACGGATGCTCGCTGATATCCTCGATGAAGCAGATGCCGCCCTCCAGCGCCTGGAAATACGGCGTGCCGAGCAGGCTGACCAGCATCGCCAGATTGCCGCCCCAGAGCTTGCCCCGCACCTCAACCGGCGGATTGTCCGACCCACCCTCCGCCACCGCGCCGCACACCGCATGGACCGGGCCGCGCAGGCAGTCCCAGAACTGCCGCAGCGTATATTCGACCGGCTCGGGACGAATGAAGTCGTCGCACATCATCGGCCCGGCAAAGCTGATGCGGCCGGTCTGCCGGTGCAGCGCCATCTGGAAGGCGGTGAAATCGCTGTAGCCGACGAACAGCTTGCCGCTATCGGCCATCTTGTTGAAATCGATCTGCGGCAGCAGGCGCGACATGCCATACGAACCACGCAGCGCCACCACCACCTGCACTTGCGGATCGGCGGCGGCGGCGTTCAGTTGCGCCAGCCGCCATTCGTCGGTGCCGCCGAAGCGCTGGAAGCGTTTATCGTCGTCGTAGTAGTTGTGGACCAGGAAGCCCTGCTGTTCCAGGCGCCGTACGCCTTGCAGCAAGGCGTCGTTGTCCGGCGCGCGGCCGCTGGGCGCCGCGATGGCGATGCCGATTTTCGAAGTGCTCAAAATATCTCAGTCATGGTGGGTGCCGCTGCCCGCCCGATGCTGGGTCAGCGGAGGAAGTTGCGCCGTCATATTACCGCGCAGGTGCTGGTCCAGCAAGGCAAGCAGGCGCTCGATCAGCTGCGCCGGCAAATCGTGACCCATGCCCTCGATGATGTGCAGCCGCGCGCCGGGGATGGCCTGCGCCGTGTCGATGCCGCAGGCGACCGGCACCAGCGGATCGGCGGCGCCGTGGATTACCAGCGCCGGGCAGCGGATCCGCCGCAACAGCGGCGTGCGGTCGCCGCTGGCGACGATGGCCACCAGCTGCCGCGCGATGCCGTCGGGGCTGACGCTGCGTTCCAGCGCCCGTTCGACCGATGCGCGCAGCGTGCGCTCCGGCGTCGGAAACGACGGGCTGCCGATCACACGGAAGGTGGCGACGCCGCGTTCGACCACCTCGGCGCGGTGCGCCGGCTGCGGCGGCGCTTGCATTAGCGCGGCGCGCGCGGCCGGCGTCGGTCCCGGCAGGCCACGGCGGCCGCTGCTGGACATGATCGAGGTCAGGCTCAAGATCCGGCCGGCAAAGCGCGCGGCGAAAATCTGCGCGATCATGCCGCCCATCGACACGCCGATCACGTGCGCCCTGCCGACGCCCAGCGCGTCGAGCAGGCCGAGCGCATCGTCGGCCATGTCGTTCAGCGTATAGCCGGCGTCCTGCTTCCAGCCCACCAGCGATTTCAGGTAGGCCCACAACAGATTGGGTTTCTTGTGATGATGGAGCTTGCTCGACAGGCCGACGTCGCGGTTGTCGTAGCGGATGACGTAATAGCCCTGCTCGACCAGGCCGTCGACCAGGTCCTGCGGCCAGGCGATCAGCTGCATGCCCAGCCCCATGATCAGCAACACCGGCGGGTCAAGCGGACTGCCGCTGGTTTCATAGGCAATCGTGATGCCGTTTGCATGCGCGGTGGCCAAGTCACTCTCCTCAATCCCAGTCAAGACCCTGGTTCGAGGATACCACTTTTACTCCTGGCTGGCGCGCCTGGCTGCGGCTGCCGCGGCGCGGCGGGCGGCGAAGAAATTTTTCAGCATGGCGCCGCACTCGTCGGCCAGCACGCCGCCTTCGATTTCGGTGTGGTGATTCAGTTGCTCCTGCTCGAACAGGTTGACCACCGAGCCGCAGGCGCCGGTTTTCGGGTCGGCGGCGCCGTACACCACCTTGGCCAGGCGCGCATGCATCATCGCCCCGGAACACATGACGCACGGTTCCAGCGTCACGTACAGCTCGCAGCCGGGCAGCCGGTAGTTGCCCAATTTTTCAGCAGCCGCCCGCAGCGCGACGATTTCCGCGTGCGCGGTCGGATCATGCCTGCCGATCGGCTGGTTGCAACCGACGGCAATCACCTCGCCATCCCTGACGACCACGGCGCCTACCGGCACCTCGCCAAGGTTCCACGCCTGTTGCGCCTGTTCCAGCGCCAGGCGCATGTAGGCGTCAGACGCCATCGGTGATTTCAGCCCAGCAATTCGGCGTTTCGTGCAGCACCAGCTTGTGCAGGTGCAGGCCGGTGCCGTAGCGGTCCTTGTAGGCCGCCTTGAGGATGCCGAACGCCACGTGCGCCAGGTTTTCCACGGTCGGGATGCGATCGATCACCACGGTTTTATGGTTCGGCAGCGTGGCCAGGAACTCACGCACCGCGTCGTCTTTTTCGTAGACGATGAAGGCGTGGTCCCAGACGTCGACCAGGTGTTCCTTGGCCAGCGCCTTGATGTCGGAAAAGTCCATGATCATGCCGTTGTCCGAATTGCCTTCGACATCGATGATGTTGCCGGTCAGCGTGATTTCCAGCGTATAGCGGTGGCCGTGCAGATTGCGGCACTGGCTTTTGTGGTCGGGAATACGGTGGCCGGCGTCGAATTCCAGCTTGCGGGTGATGGTTAACATTTAAGGTATCTGTAAAAGTTTATGGGTTTGCAAGCTCAGCTTCCACTTCGGGTTGCGCTTGCAGGTCTCGATGGCCAGCTTGATGTTGAACTCGGCCAACGGGCCGTCCATGGCCTGCACGAAGAAATTCTCGAAATCCAGCTGTTCGTAGACGGACAGGTCCTGATTGGCCTGCGGCACCACCACCTTGATCTCGCTGCCGCGCTTGACCACCAGCTCGGAACCCATTTTCGGGCTGACGCAGATCCAGTCCACGCCTTCCGGCACCGGCAGCGTGCCGTTGGTTTCGATGGCAATGGTAAAGCCGACCGCATGCATGGCGTCGATCAACGGCTTATCCAGCTGCAACAGCGGCTCGCCGCCGGTGAACACCACATACTTGCTGGCGGTGTAAGTTTCCGGCCACAACGCATTGATCGTGGCGGCCAGCTCTTCGGGCGACTTGAACTTGCCGCCGCCCTCGCCATCGGTGCCGACAAAGTCGGTGTCGCAGAACTGGCACACGGCGCTGGCGCGGTCGCTTTCGCGGCCGGTCCACAGGTTGCAGCCCGAGAAGCGGCAGAACACGGCCGGCCGGCCGGCATGGGCGCCCTCGCCTTGCAACGTGTAGAAAATCTCTTTGATGCTGTAAGTCACGATAGTTCCTGATAGGACAACCCTCAATTATATCTCACCGCCCAGTTTTCCGAAAAGCAGCAATGAAAGTTGACTTTTCACAATGCTTCCTCAAAGCATGACCGCTAAGGTAGCTGTGGAGCCATCCTGGGAGGAACACCGTGAGTTATGCGCCGCCCCTGCTTGAAATCGATGTCGTCTGCGCCAGCGCCTGCGTGCTGGCAGGCGCCGCCTGCCTGCTGCTGTGGTGGCGCCAATGCCTGCGCAGCCAGCGCGCGCTGGGCGAGGCGCGCCGCCAGATTGCCCGCCTGGCGGCCAGCCAGCAATCGCTGCGCGACGCCGACCGCCGCCGCATCGCGCGCGACCTTCATGACGACCTCGGCCAGCATTTGCTGGCGCTCGGCATGGATGCAGCAGCGTTGGCCACCCGGTATCCGGCGCTGCGCGCGCCGCTGGTGCAACAGGAGCAGCGGGTGCAGCAGGCAACGCGCGCCTTGCGTGCCATTGTCCACGATTTGCACGCGGAAGCGCTGGAATCGGGCTTGCAGGGGGCGCTGCAACAACAGTTGGCGCAGTTTTCCCGCCTCAGCGGCATTCGCTGCCGGCTCGACGCCGCGCCGGAGGCGTTTGCCGCCACGCCCACCGGCGGCGTCGACAGCGTGGTCTATCGCGTGCTGCAGGAATCGCTCAGCAATATCGTGCGCCATGCGCAAGCATCCGAAGTCTGCGTCGGCCTGTGCCGGCAGCCGCACAGCCTGGACCTGACGGTGCGCGACAACGGCGTCGGCCTGCCGCAGGCGGCGGCCGGCGGCAGGCGCGGCCACGGCCTGCGCGGCATTGCCGAACGTGTCGCCGAGGCCGGCGGACGCTTCGACATTGCCAGCGCGCCCGGCGCCGGCACGGCGCTGACCATGTCCTTCCCCATTCCATCGTAACGACCAGGGCGCCCTCATGACAGGAACACAAAACATCCAGCACGTAATGGAATTCTCGCAAACGGATCAACAACACGGCTTTGCGCTCAGGATGATGGAGCTGCTGGTGATCCCCACCTTCGTCATCGACACCCACGGCCGCGTCATCATCTGGAACCGCGCCTGCGAACGGCTGACCGGCACGGCGGCGTGGGAAGTGCTGGGCACGGCGGATCACTGGAAGAGTTTTTATCAGGAAAAACGGCCGACGCTGGCCGATCTGGTGATCCAGGGCCGCAGCGCCGAGCTGCACCGGCTGTACCGCCAATACGCGCGGCGCAGCGAGGCCGACGACCATCTGGGCGCCGAGAACTGGTGCGACATGCCGCGCGTGGGCCGGCGCCGCTACCTGGCGGCCGACGCCAGCCCGATCTTTGACAGCGAGGGCAAGCTGGTGGCCGTGGTGGAAACGCTGCGCGACGTGACCGATGAAAAGCGTGCGCAGGTGGCGCTGGAACAGCTGGCCACGCGCGACGGCCTGACCGGCCTGGCCAACCGCCGCTGTTTCGACGACACGCTGGGCGCCGAGTGGCAGCGCGCGCTGCGCAACCAGCAGCCCTTGTCGCTGTTGATGGTGGATGTCGACAATTTCAAGCAGTACAACGATGCCTACGGCCATCTGGGCGGCGACGAGTGCCTGCAGCGCATCGCCGGCGCGGTGTCCAGCGAAATGCGCGCCAACGACCTGGTGGCGCGCTACGGCGGCGAGGAGTTTGCGGTGATACTGCCCAACCAGTCGCTCAAGGGCGCTGCCATCGTGGCCGAGCGCATCCGCTGCCGGGTGGAGCAACTGCGCTTGCCTAACATCGGCAGCAAGGAGCACCTGGTCACGGTGAGCATCGGCGCGGCGACCGCGCTGGCTTCGCCCGAAACCGACGCCAGCCAGCTGGTGGCGACGGCCGACTCGGCGCTGTACCGCGCCAAGCACATGGGCCGCAACCGCATCAGCCTGCCGGACACCGATTAGGCGTCAGGCAAACGGATTGCTGACGGTGGTGATCGCCGGCGGCGGCAGTTCCTTCGGCAATTGCCGGGCCGCCAGCGTTGCCACCACGTCGCCGAGCAGCTGGTGCAGCGCGCGCGCGTCGGCCAGGCCGGCCTGGTCGGCCGTCAGGTCGATATCGCCGGCGATGGTGATGCGGTCCAGCCGGTTCTCGATGGTCAGGCCGCCGATATGCAGCACGGCCGACTCGTTCTGGTAAGGGATGAACTTGCTCATTTTTTATCCTTGCGTTGTCTTACGTTCGGCAGCCGCAGCATCTGTTGCTTTTGCGCCGGCGTCAGCGAGGGCAGCAGGTTGATGCCGATCTTGTCTTCCAGTTGCGCCACGCTCAGCGTTTCGTACTGCGCGTCGCCCCGGTTGGCGATGAAGAAGGCGCCGCCGGCGCGCTGGCGCGGGCTGTACACCAGTTTATACAAATGGGTGGGCACCAGCACATTGCCCACCTTGCGCAAATCGCTGCCGAGAAAGGCCGGCCCGGTAATGACATACAGATCGCCCTCCTTTTGCGCCATCTTGCGCACCACGCCTTCGATGCCGGCCCAGATATGGCGGTTCACCTCGGCGTCCTGCGGCACCATATTGGCCAACGTGAAGCTTTCGTGCTGGGCGGCGCGGTCCGGCATGTCGCCGTTTGGCGCCATGTGGCCGCGGTCGTAGCCGCTGCGGGCGTAGTCGGCCAGTTCGGCGCGCGCCGACGACGGCAGCCGCGACTCCGGATGGAAGGAATTTTCACGCGACAGGTTCCTGGCGGCGGCGATATTCTCCGCGGTCAGGTGTTCCGCCGACCACAGCGGCGTGCGGGTGATTCCCGAATGCATCACGCCGAACACGCCATAGCACAGCTCGGTAGTGGCGGCGCTCATCCTGGCATTGCGAATTTCCGGCAGGCGGCCGTCGACGTAGTGGGCCGGGCATTCGCCGGCAGCGGCGAGGCTGACGGCAAGCAGGCCGCCTGCCAGCGTGGCGGCGGCCACGGCACGTTGAATCAAATACATAATTTCCTGAGGCTCATAAAATGTCGCCGCATTCTAGCGGAGCCACCGGCAAACAAAAAGGGCCGGCATTCTATCGAACGCCGGCCCTCTTCAACATCCAGCCCTACCAAGGCTATGTTTTTGCATTTCAATTGCAATAACAATTGTTGTCATTATACCTCGTTTGCCGGGCCGTCCGCAAGCAGCAGCGTTTCGACTTCCGCGCGCACCTGCGCCATGCTGTCCACCACCCGCCAGGCGCCGGCAAAGTCGTGGTGGCGCGTCAGTGCGTTGCGCAGGATGATGCAGCGGAGGCCGGCCGCCGTGGCCGCCTGCAAGCCGCGCGGCGAGTCCTCGATCACCAGCGCCTCGTCGGCGCGCACGCCGAGGCGTTGCAGGCCGAGCAGGTACGGCTCCGGCGATGGCTTGCTGCACGTGTAGGATTCATGCGTCAGCACGAACTCGAAATGCCGGCGCAGGTCCAGCCGGGCGTGGATGATGTCGAAATGCTCGGCGTTGGAACTGGTGACCACGCCCATGCGCAGGCGCGGCGCCAGCGCCGCCAGCACGTCGGCCGCGCCGTCGATGGCGGGAATATGCGCGGACGCCAGGCGCGCGGCGTAATGCGCATTGCGCGCGCCGCGCTCGGCCGCGATCGCCTCCGCGCTCAGCGGCGGTTGCAGCAGATGCCAGGCGCCGCAATTATCGGCCAGATACCAGTCGAAGAAATGCTGTGCGCTGAGCTCCAGGCCCAGTGGCCGGAACAGCTCCCGGTTGGCCTCGTAAAACAGCTGTTCGGTATCGACCAGCACACCGTCGTTATCCCACAAAATCGCCCGCAGCATACTCCGCATTCCTTGTAAAGAACGGCGCGCCGACTGTGGCATTGCCGCTGCCCGCATTGTACCTTCCGGTGGGCTGTGACATACTCGGAACCACCGCAGACCACCCATCGCAACATGGCCGTTTTTGCAACGCTACCGCGCAGTCTCCAATTTCGTATGACCGGCGTGGTTGTCATGCTGGTGCTCACCGCCACCCTGATCGTCACGCTGGTCGCGCTGTTGCTGGCCGAGCGCGATATGAAAAACGTCATCGGCGACCAGCAATACGCCCTGCTCGCCTCGGCCGCGGCGCAGGTCGATGCGCAGCTGGCCTCACACAAGGTGCTGCTGGCCAGCCTGGCCGACACCATGCCGCCCGACGCCGCCGACGACCCGGCGCTGATGCAGGCCTTCGTCGACCGCCATCCTGCGGCGCGCGGGGAGTTCCTCCACCTGCACCTGTTTTCGCCGCAAGGCACGCTGCTCAACACCGGGCCCGATCGCGCGGCCGCCGCGCTGTCGCTCAACCCGCGCGTGCGCGCCTTCCTGGAAAACGCGCTGGCCGCCGGCAAGACCGTGGTTTCGCCGCCGTATCGAAGCACTGAAACCGGCCTGCCGTCGATCATGATCCTGCAACCGGTGCGCGACGCGCAGGACCGCGCAGTCATGCTGCTCGGCGGCAGCATTGACCTCAGCAGCACCGACTTCCTCGACCGCATCGCCGCGCAAAAGCCAGGCGACACCGGCTTCATATTCATCATGACGCGCGACGGCACGCTGCTGCACCATCCAGATGCCAGGCGGCTGCTGGACAATGTGAACGCGCGGCCCGGCCACGACCGCGCCACCGAGATGGCCTTGCGCGGCTTCGAGGGCTGGACCGAGGCGGCCAACCGCGACGGCGGCAAGGACATCTACGCCTACCGGCAACTGCAACAGGCCGACTGGATCATCGGCGCCCGCTTCCCGGTCGACGAGGCGTTCGCGCCGATGATACGCATGCGCCAGCACGCCATGCTGGCGGCGGCCATTTTCGCCGCCATCGCCGGGCTGGTGGCGTGGCGCGCGGTGCGCGACCTGCTCAAGCCACTCGGGCGGCTGCACCGCAACATCAACGACATCCGCGCCGGCAAGGCCGACATCGGCGTGCTGCAACTGCGCGGCAGCGACGAAATCGGCGAGTTGAGCACCGCCTTCCATGAACTGATGGCCGAGCGCGAGCTGGCGCAAAAAGCCACGCGCGACAGCGAATCGCTCATCAGCAGCATCCTCGAACGCGCGCCCGACCCTTTCGTCAGCTGCGAGCACAGCGGCATCGTCACCAAGTGGAACGCCGCTGCCGAACGCACCTTCGGCTACACCCGCGACGAGGCGGTCGGCCGCGACATCGCCGAGCTGATTGTGCCGCCGGCGCAGCGCGGAGCGCACCGCAGCGGCATGATGAACTTCGCCCTCGGCGGCGGCGGGCCGATGGTCAATGCGCGGGTGCGCATGTCGGCGATGCACAAGGATGGCCGCGAGATCCCGGTCGAGCTGTCGGTCGGCGCGCTGCGCCACGACGGCGCCTACTACGCCACCGCCTTCCTGCACGATATTACGGAACGGGTGCTGTACGAGCAGCAGATCGCCGCCAGCGAGAAGCGCCTGCGCACCGTGGCCGACAGCATGCCGGCGCTGATCGCCTACATCGACCGCGACCTGCGCTACCGCTTCACCAACGAGCATTTCCGCGCCCTGCTCGGGCATGACCCGCGCGCCATGCTGGGCAAGACGCTGCACGAAGTGCTGGGCGCAGAATTCGCCGACAGCCTGGCCTATCACGGCGAGGCCGCGCTGCGCGGCCAGCGCGTGCACTACGAGCGCGAAGGCGTGCACAAAGGCGTCAAGCGGCAGATGATGGGCGACCTGGTGCCCGACATCGGCGCCGACGGCACGGTGGCCGGCTTCTACATGATGGCGCTCGACATCACCGAGCGCAAAAACGCCGAGTTGCGGCAGGCCGCCAGCGAGCAGCGCCTCAAGCTCCTGACCGACAACCTGCCGGCGCTGATCGCCTACCTGGACCGCGAACGCAAATTCCAGTTCCTCAACGCGACCTTCCAGCACTGGTTCGGCGTCGACCCGCGCCGGCTGATCGGCCGCCACGCCTCCGAAGGCATCGGCCCGGATCATTACTACACGGCCGAGCCGCATCTGGACCGCGCCTATCGCGGCGAGATGGTCACCTACGAACTGAAGACGCGCATCGGCGACAGCCTGCATACGCTGGAAACCACCTTCGTGCCCGATGTCGGAGAAGACGGCGAGGTAGTGGGCCTGTATTCGCTGACGCATGACACCACCCACGTCAAGGAAATCGAGGCGCGGCTCAAGCAACTGGCGCGCATCGACAACCTGACCGGCATCGCCAATCGCCTGATGTTCGAGGAAATTCTGCAACTGGCGATCGTGCGCGCGCGGCGCAGCCGCAAGGCGATGGCGCTGGCCTACCTGGATATCGACCACTTCAAGGACATCAACGATACGCGCGGCCACGGCGCCGGCGACCTGGTGCTGAAGGAATTCGCGGCGCGCCTGATCGGCAGCGTGCGCGCCTCGGACACGGTGGCGCGGCTGGCCGGCGACGAATTCGTCATCGTCTTCGAGCAGGTGGCCAACGCCGGCGAGGCGGCGCGGCTGGCCGCCAAGATCGTCGAGGCGGTGCGCAAGCCGTTCACGCTTGAAGGCGCGCCGCGCCACGTCACCACCAGCGTCGGCGTGGCGCTGCACGAGGGCGGCGACGAGCCGCCGACCGAACTGCTGGCGCGCGCCGATTCGGCGCTGTACCAGGCCAAGCGCAATGGCCGCGACGGTTACGCCATCGCCGCCGGGGCGCAGGCTCAGGATCAGGCTTAGGCGGGAACGCCGCTGGCCAGCGGATTGGCGAGCGGCTCGGCCACGCGGTGCAGCAGGTTGCGGTCGCGGTGGTGGAACTCTTCTTCGCCGCGCAGCAGCATGACCGTGTCTTCCTCGTAGCCCCAGGTGCCGTCGTCGTTGATGGTGACCTTGATGCGGTACTCGGTGGTCTTGAAGCCGAATTCCAGGAAGGGATTGGAACGGATGCCGTAGGTGTCGGACTCCAGCCGCGCCACCAGCTCGAACTCCCTGGCGTCCGGCTCCACCACCGCCGACGCCATGGCGATCTGGCCGCGCGGGATGCCCAGCGTCTGGATCACGGTTTTGGTCTTCGGCTCCCACAGCCAGTAGCCCACCTGCTCGTGGTAGGTCTTGACGTTATCCGGCTTGTTGACGATGATCAGGTAGCGCAGGCCGTAGAACAGCTGCGGGCCGTTGGTCACCGGATCGATCGGATACAGCTCGATGCGCTCGACGTAGGCCTGCTTGCGGGCGCCGTCGGCCTTCGGCTTGATATCGAGGCCGCGCTCACCTTTCCAGATGCCGGCCATCGGCGCCAGCGGGCCAAGGTTGTTGAGGGTATTGACATCGATCGGATGCGGTTCGGTGTAGATATCGTTGGAAAACTCGGTCATGCCTGGTCCTGTGATTGGGGTGGCGTATTATAGCGGCGGTAGCAGCGCCATTTCCATCCGTGATATTCTTCGCCCTCGTAATTAGCAGGAGCGCGCACATGCCGTCACTAAATCAATATTTCAAGCTCCCAGAGCACGGCACAACCGTCCGTACCGAAGTCGTCGCGGGGTTCACCACGTTCCTGACGATGGCCTACATCATCTTCGTCAACCCGGCCATTCTGGGCGACGCCGGCGTGCCCAAGGATGCGGTGTTCGTCGCCACCTGCCTGGCCGCCGCGCTGGGCACCATCATCATGGGCGTGTACGCCAACTACCCGATCGGCATGGCGCCGGGCATGGGCCTGAACGCCTACTTCGCCTACGCCGTGGTGCTGGGCATGGGCGTGCCGTGGCAGACCGCCCTGGGCGCGGTGTTCATTTCCGGCTGCCTGTTCATCATCGTCAGCCTGTTCAAGATACGCGAGCATATCGTCAACGGCATCCCGCATTCGCTGCGGGTGGCCATCACCGTGGGCCTGGGCCTGTTCCTGGCGCTGATCGCCATGAAGAGCGCCGGCCTGGTGGTGGCCAATCCGGAAACGCTGGTGCGCGTCGGCGACGTGCACAACCCGCACACCATCATGGCCATCTTCGGCTTCCTGCTGATCGTCACGCTGGACCGCCTGAAGGTGCCGGGCGCGCTGTTGATCGGCATTGTCGCCGTCACGGTGCTGAGCTTCTTCTTTGGCGGGAATACCTTCCACGGCTTCGTCTCGCTGCCGCCGTCGATCGCGCCGACGCTGTTCCAGCTGGACCTCAGCGGCGCCGTGCATATGGGCTTGTTCAACGTGGTGCTGGTGTTCTTCCTGGTCGAACTGTTCGACGCCACCGGCACGCTGATGGGCGTGGCCTCGCGCGCGGGCCTGCTGGTCAACGGCCGCATGGAGCGCCTGAACAAGGCGCTGCTGGCCGATAGCACCGCCATTGTCGCCGGCTCCGTGCTGGGCACGTCCAGCACCACCGCCTACCTGGAAAGCGCCGCCGGCGTGCAGGCCGGCGGCCGCACCGGCCTGACCGCGCTGGTGGTGGCGGTGCTGTTCCTGGCCGCGCTGTTCTTCGCGCCGATCGCCGGCGTGGTGCCGGCCTACGCCACCGCGCCGGCGCTGCTGTTCGTCGCCTGCCTGATGCTGCGCGACCTGATCGACGTCGACTGGAGCGACACCACCGAGAGCGTGCCGGCGGCCATTACCGCGCTGGTGATTCCGTTCACCTACTCCATCGCCCACGGCATCGCCTTCGGCTTCATCACCTACGCCGGCCTGAAGCTGCTGACCGGCCAGGCGCGCCAGGTCAGGCCGGTGGTGTGGATCATCGCCATCGTCTTCCTCGTTAAATACGCCTACGTCGCCTGACGCAGGCGGTTATCGACCACCAGGGTCGGCATTTCGCGGATAGGCAGGATGCCGATCAGGTTGTGCAGCCGCATGCGGCACAGCGTCAGAATATCCTCCTCCGGCGCCGCCAGCCGGACCTGTACCTCCATCCCGTACGGCGTGGCCGTGGTGCGCAGGCTGCGCAATTCAATATCGAGCCGTCGCACCACCTGCAAAACCGCCTCCAGCGTGGCAATCGGCGCATCCGGCTCGATGCAAAAACGGTAGCTTCTTTGTGTGGTATCCATGCCACCAGCATAGCCAGAAATGCCAAAAATAGGCTTCCTGAATATATGCCGTTTTGCCGTTTTACTTAGCAGGATATCCTGCCGCATGTAGAATATACGGAATATTTTTCTTGGATGCCTATGGAAATTGATGAAATGGACCGCCGCATCCTGCGCGAACTGCGCAACGACGGCCGCCTGAGCAACACCAAGCTGGCGGAAAAAGTTGGCCTCTCCACCACGCCGTGCTGGAACCGCGTGCGCGCGCTGGAGGAAGGCGGCATGATCGAGGGCTATACCGCGCTCCTCAGCCAGAATGCGCTCGGCTATCCGGACACCGTCATCATCGAAGTGACGCTGGACCGCCACGACGACGACATCTTCGACAAGTTCGGGGCGGCGCTGGCAGGCCTGCCGGAAGTGATGGAAGCTTATCTGCTGACCGGCGACTATGATTACCTGATCAAGGTGGCGGTGGCCGGTACCGCCGGCTACGAAGAATTCCTGCGCAAGAAGCTCTACAAGCTGCCAGGACTGAAACACAGCCGTTCCACCTTCGTGCTGCGCTGCCTGAAGCGCACCCATTCGGTCGAACCATGACTTTGTACGCTTGCGTACAGATAGCACGGAAGAAAAAGTTCATTCTCAAGCTTCATCCCAACAGGAGAAGACAATGAACAACACCATCAAGCTCGCCGTCGCCGCAGCCGCCATGGGCTTCGCTTCGCAGGCGGCGCTGGCACAAATCACATTCTATGAAGGCGACGGCTGGCGCGGCCGCGCATACAGCGCCAACGGCCAGGTGCGCGACCTGGCGCGCGTCGGCTACAACGACCGCGCTTCCTCCGTGGTGGTCGACCGCGGCCGATGGGAAGTGTGCGAAGACGCCAACTTCCACGGCCGCTGCGTCGTGCTGCGCAAAGGCAGCTACGACTCGCTGCGCGGCATGGGCCTGAATAACCGCGTCTCGTCGGTGCGCCCGATCAAGGCGCGCGACCGCTATGAAAACGAAGCGCCGCCGCCGGTCGCCCAGCCGACCTACGAATGGCGCCGCCGCCCGAGCGAGCGTATCGTCCAGGTGCCGGTGGCCAACGTGCGCGCCGTGGTGGGTACGCCCGAGCGCCGCTGCTGGGTCGAGCGCCAGCAAGTGAGCGAGCCTTCGCGCCCTAACGCCGGCGGCGTGATCGCCGGCGCGCTGATCGGCGGCATCCTCGGCCACCAGGTCGGCGGCGGCAGCGGACGGGATATCGCCACTGCCGGCGGCGCCATCGCCGGTGCGGCGGTCGGCAACAACGTCGCCAACCGCAACAACACCTACACGCGCGACGTGCAGCGCTGCGAAAACGTCAGCAATCCGCAGCCCGAATACTGGGACGTCAGCTATGACTATCGCGGCGTGCGCCATCACGTGCAAATGAGCACGCCACCGGGCAACAGCATCGCCGTCAACGCCAAAACCGGCGAGCCGCGCATGTAAGCCCGGATGCTTGCGGCGGCGGATTGCCTCATGTACAATTAATGAGAATAATTCCCATTCTCAAAACATGACCGCCGCCGCAACGCACCCGCATTTCACCGCCCTCTACAGCGACCATCACAGTTGGCTCCACCGCTGGCTTAGCGTCAGGCTGGGGAATGCCAGCGATGCCGCCGACCTGGCGCAAGACACCTTCACCCGCATCCTCGGCCGCGCCGACCTGACCGGCGTGCACGAGCCGCGCGCCTTCCTTACTACCGTTGCCAAGGGTGTACTGGTCAACTGGTATCAACGCCAGGCGCTGGAGCGCGCGTACCTGGAGGCGCTGGCCGCCCTGCCCGAGCCGACCGCCATCTCGCCGGAACAGCGCATGCTGGTGCTGGAGACGCTGCACGAAATCGACGCCATGCTGGACGCGCTGCCGCCCAAGGTGCGCCAGGCCTTCCTGATGGCGCAACTCGATGGCATGGCCTACGCCGACATCGCGCGGCAGCTGGACCTGTCGCTCATCACCATCAAGCGCTATATGAAGCAGGCTTTCCTGCGATGCCTGCTGGCGATGGAGGACGCCCGGTGACGGCCAGCGTGTCGCCCAAGGCGCTGGAACAGGCGGCCGAGTGGCTGGTGCGCCTGCAGGACGGCGCCAGCAGCGCCGACCATGCCGCCTGCGAAGCGTGGCGCAGCAGCGATCCGCAACACGCGTTGGCATGGGAGCGCGCCGAGCGCCTGCTGGGCAAACTCGGCGCGCTGCCGCCGGAACTGGCGATGCCGGTATTGAGCCGCGCGCCGGACCGTGCGCGCCGCAGCGCCGTCACGCGCATCGTGGCGCTGATGCTGACCGTGCCCGCAAGCTGGGCCGGCTGGCGCTATGCGCAGTCGCAGCCGTGGTCCGGCGAGTTGCACACCGCCGTCGGCGAGCATCGCACAACGACGCTGGCCGACGGCACCACCGTCACCCTCAACACCGCCAGCGCGATCGACGTGCGCTTTACCGAAACCGAGCGCCGCATCGTGCTGCGCAACGGCGAAATCCTGGTGCGCAGCAGCCGGCAGGCGGATGCGCGGCCGCTGCGCGTGGCCACCGCCGAGGGCACGATGCAGCCGCTGGGCACCGTGTTCAATGTCCGCCGCCACGAATGCAGCACCGGTCTGGCGGTGCTGGAAGGCGCGGTGCGCATTACCCCCGCCAACGCAGGCGGCGCCGCACAGGTCATCGATGCCGGCAGCCAGACGCGCTTCAACGCCAGCCACATCGCCCCGGTGCGCGCCGCCGATCCGGCCATGACCGCTTGGACCACCGGCATGCTGCTGGCCGACCAGATGCGCCTCGACGAACTGGTGGGCGAGCTGTCGCGCTACCGTGGCGGCCTGGTACGGGTCGACCCGGCCGTGGCGGGGCTGCGCGTCTCGGGCGCCTTCCCCATCAGCGACAGCGAGCGCACGCTGGACATGCTGATTTCCACTTACCCGGTGGACGCCGTGCAGCGCCCGCGCGGCTACTGGATCACGCTGATTCCGCGCGGCTAAAAATATTTTCGCATTGTGCTGATACTTTTTGAATCCTGGCTGGCATACAGGCAGAAACCCTCCATCCGCCACCGAAAGGAAGTAACCGGAATGTCTGCCCAACGCCCCAACCCGTCCGAGCGCCGCCTTGCGCGCGCCGTTCGCATCGCCGTCTTCAGCATGACGCTGGCAGCCGGCCACGCCGCCGTCCCGGCGATCGCCGCCGAAGCGCCGGCCGCCGCCCAGCAAACGTACCAGTTGCCGGCAGGGCCGTTGGGACGCACGCTGTCCAGCGTGGCGGTGGGGGCAGGAGTGCCGCTGTCCTTCGATCCCGCGCTGACGGCGGGCCTGAGCAGCCCTGCCCTGCAGGGCAGCTACACCCGCGCGCGGCGCTGGAACGCCTGCTCGAAGGCAGCGGCCTGGCTTTGGTGGCGCGCACCGATGGCACGCTGACGCTGCAAAAGCAGGCCGCGGCGCCCAGCCACAGCGCCGCAACGGCAACGCCTGCCGCTGCGACTACGCTGGCTCAGGTGGAAGTCCGTGGTATGGCCGACGGCTCCCCTGGGCAGGCGCGCAGCACCGGCGCCACCGGGCTAGAACTGTCGGTGCGCGAGACGCCGCAAGCGGTCAGCGTCATGAACCGCCAGCGCATCGAAGACCAGCGTCTTGAAAACCTGCAGGACGTGGTCGGGCAGACCACCGGCATCACGCTGGAACACTCGTCGTCCAGCCGGGAAACCGACGTGATGTACTCGCGCGGCTTCGCCATCGATACCTATATGTTCGACGGCATCCCGACCACCAAGCTGGTGGAACCGGCCGGCTTCGACGCCAGCATCTACGAACGCGTGGAAGTGGTGCGCGGCGCAGCGGGGCTGATGGGCGGCAACGGCAGCCCCGCCGCCGCCGTCAACCTGGTGCGCAAGCGCCCGACGCGCGAGCTGCATGCGGAAGCCGAACTGCAGGCGGGCCGCTGGGACAAGTACCGCGCGCAGGCCGACGTATCGGCGCCGCTGAGCGAAGATAAGCATGTGCGCGGCCGCGTGGTGGTGGCGCAGCAGAACGCCAATTCCTATATCGACCGCTATCATCAGGACAAGGATCTTTTCTACGGCATCGTGGAAGCGGACCTCGGCGCATCGACGTTGTTGAGCGCGGGCTTCAGCTACCAGAACGAAAAGCTCGACGGCGCCAGCCGCATTTTCGTCTCGTACTACAGCGACGGCACCAAGACTTCCTTCCCGCGCTCGATCAACAGCGCTTCCAGCTCCACCTACTACAACCGCAAGCAAAGCCTGGGCTTCGCCACGCTGGAACATGACTTCGGCAATGAGTGGACCGGCAAGATCGCGCTGAACTACGCCGCCAACCAGTATGACGCGGTACAAGGCTATGCCGCACGCGGTTCACTGGACCGCCTGACCGGCGCCGGCCTGTCGCTGTGGCAGACCAAGTGGAACAGCAAGCCGGAGCAGCTAACCATCGACGCCTTCGCCAGCGGCCCGTTCCAGGCCTTCGGCCGCAAGCACGAGCTGGTGGCCGGCATCAGCGCTTCGGACATGAAGAACACCGGCCCAAGCTATCCGGCTTGGGTGCTGCCGGGTTACGACGCCACGGTGCCCAACTTCTACACATGGAATGGCAATTCGCCGACGCCGAACTACGTCGGCACCATCAGCGGCAGCTACACCGAGAAGGAAAAGCAGCTGGCCGGCTATGGCTCGCTGCGCCTGCGTCCGAGCGACGACCTGTCGCTGATTCTCGGCACGCGCATCGCCAACTGGCAGCGCAACACCGAGAGCGTGACCTGGGGCGCGCCGACCATTTCCGACGAGCTGAAAACCACCGGCAAGGCGACGCCATACGCCGGCGTGGTCTACACCATGAATCCGCAATGGTCGGCCTACGCCAGCTACACCGGCATCTTCCTGCCGCAGACCTACCGCGACCGCAACAACCGCGTGATCGATCCGCTGGAAGGCAAGAACGCCGAAGTCGGCATCAAGGGCGACCTGCTGGATGGACTGCTCAGCACCAGCATCTCGCTGTTCCGCATGCGCCAGGACAATCTGGCAGAGATGGACGCCGACCAGCTGGTGCTGCCGGACGGCTCCACCGCTTACCACACGATCAAGGGGGCGACCGCCAAGGGCTTCGAGGTCGAGGTGTCCGGCCAGATCCAGCGCGGCTGGCAGCTGACCGCCGGCTACGCGCACTCACGCATCGAAGACCCGCAAGGCAAGCGCCTGCAAACCAGCCAGCCGCTGAACAACTTCAAGCTGTGGACCAGCTATGATCTCGAACAGCTGCGCCTCGGCGGCGGCATCAACTGGCAGGGCGACATTTATCAGGAAGGCGTGGGGCCGAACGGCGAGCGCTTCACGCAGCACAGCTACGCCCTGCTCTCGCTGATGGCGCGCTACCGCATCAACAAGCAGCTGTCGGCCACCGTCAACGTCAACAACGCGCTGGACAAGAACTACTACGCCAATGGCTATGGCAACTTCTACGGCGACCCGCGCAATGTGCAGGTATCGTTGAACTACCGCTTCCGCTAAGCTGACCCGGGACACGCCATGAACCGCATCGCTGCCGCCATCCTGGGCGGCTACCTGTTCGCTTCCACCGCCGCGGCCTTGCTGTCGGCCTTCCATGGTCCCGGCAGTGACGCCATGCTGGGCGGCGCGCTGCTTGGCCTGGCGTTGTACGCGCCCGCCATTATCTGGGCCTTCGCCACCAGCAGCACGCGCCGCGCCTGGGCCGGCCTGCTGGGTTCCAGCCTGGTGTTCACGGTGCTGACCGCGATTGCGGGAGCGTCGTCATGACCGGCGGCCTGCGCCAGCGCATGGCGTGGCTGCATACCTGGGCGGGATTGTGGGTATGCTGGCTGGCTTTCGCCATTTTCCTGACCGGCACCCTGAGCGTGTTCGTCCACCCGATTTCGGACTGGATGCGCCCGGAGCAGGTGCAGGAGCACCAGCAGGCGGCGTTCACCGGCCCGCTGGATCACGCGCGCCAACTCCAGCACGGCTTGCGCTACCTGGAACGGCATGCTGCCGATAGCAAGATGTGGGAACTGTGGCCGCGCGCCGACGAAGAGGAATTCCAGGTGTTCTGGCTGAACGAGCGAGGCTTCTACGAAGACGCCCATCTATCCACGGCCACCGGCGCGGCGCTGCCGGAACCAGCCAGCACGGTGCGCGACACTTTGGGCGGCACCCACTTCGTCACCTTCCACCACGAACTGCACGCCGGCCTGACCGGCTTGTGGATCGTCGGCGCGGCGTCGGCGGCAATGCTGGTGGCGCTGATTTCCGGCGTCATCACGCACAAGCGCATTTTCCAGGATTTCTTCACCTTCCGTCCGGCCAAGGGCCAGCGTTCCTGGCTCGATGCGCACAACCTGGCGGGCGTGCTGACGCTGCCCTTCCTGTTCATGATCGTCTACAGCGGCCTGGCGATCAGCTGGGCCACGTATATGCCGGCGGTATCGTTCGCGCAGGAACTGCGCACCGGCGAGGCGGCGCATGTGCGCGAGTTCGGGCCGGAGAGCAAACCTGCCGGGCGTCCCGGCGTGCTGGCGCCGCTCGATCCGCTGGTGCATCAGGCGGAAGCCACCTTCCGCACCACGGCTTTCGCCGTGGTGGTCAACCATCCCGGCGACGCCGCGATGACGGTCGATATCTACAGCACCAATACGCCCGACACGCAGGACGGCAACCTGTTGAGCAAACGCGGGGTGATGAAATTTAACGGCATCAGCGGCAAGCTGCTGGAAACCGAAATGCCGCACCGCGCACCGCCGAACGGCGCCCGCGCCACCATGGCCACGCTGGACGAGCTACACCGGCTGCACTTCGCCGGCGCGGTAATACGCTGGATCTACTTTGTCGCCGGCATGGCGGGAACGGCGATGATGGCGACCGGCGCGATTCTGTTCATGGTCAAGCGCCGCCAGAAGGCGCTCAACGAATTCGGCGCCGCGACGCAGCGCGTGTATCGCCTGATCGATGTGCTGAATGTGGCGACCATCGCCGGCCTGGCGCTGGCGTGCATCGGTTTCCTGTGGTCGAATCGCCTGTTGCCGCTGGACCTGGTCGAGCGGCACGAGTGGGAAGTATCGGCCTTTTTCGGCGTGTGGCTGCTGGCGTTGGCGCATGCCGCGCTGCGGCCGGCGCCGCAGGCGTGGCGCGAGCAGCTCGGGGCCGGCGCCGCGCTTTGCATGCTGCTGCCGTTGCTGAACGTCGCCACCACCGGGCAGCATGTGCTGGGCTATCTGGCGCGGCGCGACCTCGAACGCGCCGCCGTCGAGCTGACCGCCATCGCCGTCGGCGCCCTGCTGGCCTTTGCCGCCTTGCGCGTCGGCCGGCGCAAGGCGTCCGCCGCAACCGTTATCAGAAAGGCCGCATCATGACTTATGGATTGATTGTCCTGACCGCGCTGGGATTGTGCTTTGCCGGCATGGCCGCGCTGTCGCTGGCGATAGACCGGCACCACCGCCAGGTATATGGCGACGACGCGCCGGCGCGCAAACGCCTGCTGCTGCGCACCGGCGCCGTGCTGCTGCTGGCGTTGGCCATCGTGCCGTGCGTGGTGCTGTGGGGTGCCGGCGCCGGCTTCGTGGCGTGGATCGGCATGCTGACCATTGGCGCCTTGCTGGCCGCCGTGCTGCTGCCGTACTGGCCAAGGCGCGTAGCGCCGCTGGCCGCCGCTGCCGGAGCCTTGAGCATCGCCGGCCTGGCCAGCCTAGCGCTGACCTGATGGACTGTCAGCCTGTGCGCACAGCTTGACCGGCCCTGCGCAAAGCAGGCGTGCAGCAGGCGTGCGCTACACCCACGCATCGTCACGATCCCCGGTGCACGGTGTCCGCCGCCGCGCGTGCGTTGCGGCTCAACGGGAACTGACGAGCCGCCGCTGCTTGTGCATTTCGTCCTGCACCAGCAAATTCTGGCGCGCCGCCTGCAGGGTGGCGACATCGGTGCTGACCGTCTTGCGCAGCAAGGGGCGCGGCAGGTCGGCCCAGCGGCTGCGCGGCGTCGGCGCCGCCGCCAGCTGGGTGTTGGCCGACACCGGAACGTGCTCCGTGTAGTCCTCGCTGCGGCTACCTTGCGGGCACTCGGCATCGGTCAGCAACACCTCGCCGTTGGCGTCCACGCATCGGTTGACCGTGGCGCCGGCCAGCTCGGTCATCGCGGCCAGTGCCGCGCACAGGATGATTTTCATGATCGATGCCCCTTTGACAAGAGCTTCCATCATGCGGGCCGCCGCGCTCCGCGTCTGTACGGCCACGCACACGCCAAATGCGCCGCATATAATCCATGTCGGTTACAATAACGCCTTCTTTCTGTATCACGATACGTGGTGCCGTAGCGCGGCATCGCTCCATCTGCCTATGAAATATCTCCTGATCTTTTCCGCGCTGGCGGTAGCCCACGGCTATGCGACAGCAGATTCGCTAGACCCAGTCAACGCCCGTGGCTGGAATACCTCCGCTGAACTGGGCGCGATTTCCACCTCCGGCAACACGGTCGGTACTTCGGTGACCGGAAAGATCGACGCCAAGCAGGAGACAGCCAAGTGGAGCAACGAGTACATCCTGGCCGGCTATTTCAAGGACGAGGAAGTCACCAACGACGACGGCGAAAAAGTGCGCGAGCGTTCGGCGCAGCGCTACTCGGTGTCCGCCAAAGCCGGCTACAAGCTGCTGCACGACGACCACGGCAAGCTGTTCGCGCTGGCCACCCACGTCGACGACCGCTTCGGCGCCTACACCCGCTACTCGACCATCGGCATCGGTTACGGCACCCAGACCTACCAGTCGGACACCCACACGCTGGACGTGGAAATCGGTCCGGGCTACTTCCGCGGCGTGCGCGTTGAAAACGATGTGCAGGTGGTGGAAACCGGAGGCACCATCCGTGGCGCGGCCCTGCTGAAATGGAAACTAAGCGAGAACGCGCAGTTCAGCCAGAACCTGATCGTCGAGCGCGGCACCAGCAACACGCATTCGATCGCCGAAACGGCGTTACGCACCAAAATCAACAGCACCATGCAGATGAAGGCTGCCTTCAACATCCGCAACGACACCAACGTCCCTGCCGACAAGAAGAACACCGACACGCAAACGTCGGTCACCCTGGTTTATTCTTTCTAACTTAGTTAAGCATCCAATGAACACTCCACGCACTCTCGGCACGCCCCTGTCCCCAACCGCCACCAAAGTCATGCTGCTCGGCTCCGGTGAACTCGGCAAGGAAGTCATCATCGCGCTGCAGCGCCTGGGCGTGGAAGTGATCGCCGTCGACCGTTACCCGAACGCGCCGGGCCACCAGGTGGCGCACCGCGCCCACGTCATCAACATGACCGACGGCGAAGCGCTGGCCGCCCTGATCGCGCAGGAGAAGCCGGACCTGGTGGTGCCGGAAATCGAGGCCATCGCCACCGACAAGCTGGCGCAGCTGGAAGCCGCCGGCGAGATCACCTGCATCCCGACCGCGCGCGCGGCGCAGCTGACCATGAACCGCGAAGGCATCCGCCGCCTGGCCGCCGAGACGCTCGGCCTGGCCACCTCGCCATACCGTTTCGCCAGCAGCCTGGAGGAACTGGAAGCCGGCGCCGCCGCTGTCGGTTTCCCATGCGTGGTCAAGCCGGTGATGTCGTCGTCTGGCAAGGGCCAGTCGAAGGTCGATTCCGCCGCCGACGTCAGGGCCGCGTGGGATTATGCCGCCGCCGGCAGCCGCGTGGACTCGGGCCGCGTGATCGTCGAAGGCTTCATCGACTTCGATTATGAAATCACCCTGCTGACCGTGCGCTCGCTGGGCGCCGACGGCAAGGTGGTAACGCAGTTCTGCGAACCGATCGGCCACGTTCAGGTGCAGGGCGATTACGTCGAATCATGGCAGCCATGCCGCATGGACCCGGTGGCGCTGGATCGCGCCCGCGACATCGCCGGCAAAGTCACCGGCGACCTCGGTGGCCTGGGCCTGTTCGGCGTGGAGCTGTTCGTCAAGGACGATATGGTGTGGTTCTCGGAAGTGAGCCCGCGCCCACACGACACCGGCATGGTGACCATGGCAACGCAGGTGCAGAGCGAATTCGAGCTGCACGCCAAGGCCATCCTCGGCCTGCCGGTCAACGTGGCGCTGAAGGCGCCCGGCGCCTCGGCCGTGATCTACGGCCAGCACGAAGCGGCGGGCATCGCCTTTGAGGGCGTGGCCGATGCGCTGCGCGTGCCGGATACCGATATCCGCCTGTTCGGCAAGCCTGAATCGTTCGCGCGCCGCCGCATGGGCGTGGCGCTGGCGACCGCCGCCGACGTCGACACGGCACGCGTGAACGCCAAGCTGGCGGCATCCAGGGTCAAGCCGGTCGTCGCCAGCTAAGCTAGCGCTACATGCCCCGGAACAGATCGACGTAGTTGCGGCTGACCACCAGCTGTTCCGGGCGGCCCTTCAGCTGCACCATCAAACGCCCGCGGAAATCCTGCCGGGTGCCCGCCACATGGTGCGCCGCGACGATCACGCTGCGGTGGATCTGCCAGAATTTCTGTTCGTCGAGCTGCTCGCGCAGTTTGCTGATCGGCGTGCGGATCAGGCTTTCGCCGTCCGCCAGAAATACGCTGGTGTACTTGTCGTTACTCTGGAAGTAGATCACCTCGTCGACCGGAATCAAGCGCGTCTGGTCGCCATGCGTGGCGCGTATCCATTGCAACGGCGCCGCCGCCGGCGCGGGAGCAGGCGCCAGCGCGGCGCTGCCGCCGGCCGCCAACTGCGCCAGCAAGGCCTGCAGGGCCGCCGCCGGCGCCGCGCCCTCGCCCGCCGCTGGCTTCAGGCGCGCCTTCAGTTTCGCCACCGCCTTCTCCAGCCGTTCCAGGCTGGCGGGCTTCAGCAGGTAGTCCAGCGCCGAATGCTCGAACGCCTCCACCGCGTACTGGTCATAGGCGGTCACGAACACGATATGCGGCGGCTTCGGACTGTCCACCAGCCTGGCGGCGACATCGAGGCCGGTCATGCCCGGCATGCGGATATCGAGGAACACCACGTCCGGCGCCTCCTCGTCGATCATGCGCAGGGCTTCCAGGCCATTGGCGGCGCGCGCCACCACGCGCAATTCCGGCCAGACGGTTTTCAGCTGGCCTTCCAGGTATTCGCGCAGATGGGCTTCGTCATCTGCGATCAGGGCTCGGACGGTATCGATGTCGGACTCGCGTTCAAAGGCAGCATCAGGCGCACCGTCATGCCGCAGGGTTGATTTTCCAATAATTCTACCTTAGCCGCGCCGCCGTACAGGCTGCGCAGCCGCTCGCGGATGTTACTCAGCCCGACGCCGCCGCCCGGCTTGCGCGGCGCCGCGTCGCTCAGACCGACGCCTGTGTCGCTGACGCGGATCGCCACGTGCTGGCCTTCGACGCCGGCGCTGAACACGATCTCGCCGCCCTCCACCTTCGGCTCAAGCCCGTGTGCGACGGCGTTTTCAACCAGCGGCTGCAACAGCATCGGCGCCATTCTGAACTGGCGCAGTTCGTCCGGCAGCTCGATGCGGTAGCGCAGGCGCTCGCCCATACGCACCGCCAGCACGTCCAGATAGGCGGCGATCAGCGTCGCCTCGGACGCCAGCGTCGCCTGGTCGCTGCGGCTGGCCGCGAGGCTGGCGCGCAGGTAATCGATGAAGCGCTCCAGCATGTGCTGCGCCCTGGCCGGCTGCGGGCCGATCAGGCTGACCACATTGGCCAGCGTGTTATACAGGAAGTGCGGCTCGATCTGCGCCTGCAAGGCGCGCAGCCGCGCCTCGGCCAGCATGCGCGCGCTGGCCGCTGCGAACTCCTTCTGCCGCGCCTCAGCCACCGCGCGCGCCGCGCGCCGCTCGGCGGCGCGCCGCACCGTGTACAGCAGGAGGGCCACCACCGCTGCGACGACCAGGCCCTGCATGACGATGCCGCGATGGCTCAACACCTTGAGCGGATCGGTGCCGTTCAACAGCAGATTGCCGACGCTGATGCCGAACAGGACGCTGAAACTCATCAGCGCCATGCTGAACAACACGCGCGGCAGCCCGCGCGCGCGGCGCGGCCAGCCGTTCAGGAGGCGATTGGACATCGTTGTGCCCAGGTGGATCATGGCGCCGATCAGGTTGGACATCAGCAGCATCGGCCACACGCGCCCGCCGAGCGGCGCGCGGTAGCCCAGCAGCCATTCGACGGCCAGGAACGCGAACGCCATGGCGCAGCTCCAGATCACGGTGTACACCACGTTGCGGAACCACGACGGCGGCCAGCGGCGGAACAACGGTATCAGTTCCATCGGGTGCGCCATCGGCGCAATGCTTGTTTGCTCGGTCATGCCTGAAAATTACCATGAAAGCAAACCGGCGCGCGATAAGGCAGTCGCGCCAGCGCCCGCGGCCCGGCCTTGATGTTGTGCGCATCAAACACCGTCAGCACACTCTGGGCGCGGCGCGTATCCTGCGCCACGCCGACCACATAGCCGTCCGTTTCCGAACGCGCGCCGCGGCGCGGCACCAGCACATGCTCCTCCACCTGCCAGCCGGCGCCGAAGTGATAGCCATCGACCTTGCCGCTGTCGGTGTCGATCAGGTTGACGCTGTCGAGTATCAGTTCGCGGCCGCCGGCGCCCAGCACCAGCAGCTTGCGATGGCGCGAAGACACCACCTGCGGCATCACGCGCGGGAACTCGCTGACGCCGAACAGCCGCGCCTCGCGCGCCTGGCCGCTGGCGTAGTCCAGCGTGATCTGCACCGTGGCGGCGGGATTGTCGGACACCATGCGGCTGTCGCCGCGCATCGGCAGCGCCACCTTGCGCAGGGCGTCGCCCTCGTGCAGCACGGCGTCGAAGCGGGTGCAGGCGCCGTCTTCATACGCGTTCCCGAAGTGGAAGACCGAACGCGCCGGCAACTCGAACACCTGGCGCAGCGCCAGCGTGTCCTTGGAAATGACCAGGGCGCGCATCGGGCGCTGGCCGCCGGCCCAGTGCAGGCTGTCGGCGAAGCTGGTGTCGGCGCCGGGCCGCATGTCGTAAGGCGCGATCAGGAAGATCAGATGGCGGCCGCTGACCACGAAGTCGTGCACCATGTTCAGCTGCGGCACGCCCAGCATGGCGGTGCGCGTCACCTCGCCGGCCGCATTCAGGCGGTAGATAATCAACTGGTTCGCGCCCGGCGCGGTGCCGAAGTTCCACATGCCGCCATCGGGGTCGATTTTCGGATGTGCGGAAAACGGCATGGCTTTCAGGTCGCCGCGCCAGGTCTTGATGCCGCGCGTGGCCAGCGTTTGCGGGTCGATCTCGGTGGCCGAGCCGCCCTCCCACAGCGCATACAAGCGGCCATTCAGCGGCACCAGGTTGGTATTGGCGACATTGCCGGTATCGCTGTTCTTCAAGCCCTTGCGGCCTACATGCGTGCCGAACGCCGGGTACAGGAAGCGCCCCGCCTTGCTTTCCTCAATATACTTCTGCGTGGCGACGAAGCGGCCGATGTGGCTTACTTTGCCGCCGCCGATCTGCCAGCGCTGCACAAACCCGTCGCCGTCGAACCAGTGATGATAGCGTTCGCCGCCCAGCTCGAAGCGCCCCGGCCCGTTGCGGTAAAAACCCCGTTCAGGTCTGCCGGCAGGCTGCCGAGCACCGTGGCCTCGCCCGACAGGTCGCCGCTATGGTCCGCATAGACCGACAGGCGCGCATTCTGGTCCAGCGCGGCGTGGAAGCTCTGGTAAGTCAGGCTGTCGGCCAGCGCCGGCGACGAGGCCAGTCCGAGGGCGGCGACACTGAGAAACTGGCGGCGGTTGGTCATCTCGGCCTCCGTTCAGCGCAGATTGATGGTGGTGGCGGCGCCGGCTTCCGGCAGCGCGATGCGCGCCTCTTCGTAGCGCGGCGCGCCGCGCTTGCCCATGGCGTTATTGCTGAAGGCATAGTCCTCGGTCGGCATGCCCATGGCGTTGCGGTCCATTTGGCCGTTGCTGTTCTCGTCGTGATACACGGCCAAGGCGTATTCGCCGGCCGGCAGGCCGCTGACGGTCAGCTGCACCGTGCCCTCCTGCGCCGGCGCCGCCGCGCCGCGTACCGGCTTGGCGAGGAAGGTGGCGGCCGAATTGAACACGGCGACTTTCACGTCGCCCTGCGCATTGGCGACACCCTCAACGCGGATGGTCAGGTCGGCGGCATGGGATGGCAAGGCGGCGGCGAGCAGCACGGCGAGGATCAGGCGGGACATATCGGACTCCTGTGTGGGTTAAAGTGTGATGTCACTTTAACCAGCCCACAGTGACGCCGCTGGGCCTTGCGACGAAATGCGCCTAGCGGGAGCGAACTGCATCCCAATGGCGCGAAATGGCGTCCAGCATCTGTTCCACGTCGACCGGCTTGGCGATGAAATCGTCCATGCCGGCGGCAATGCACTGGTCCTGCTCCGACTTCATCACGCCCGCCGTCATGGCCAGCACCGGCAGTTTCAGGCCGAGCACTTGGCGGATCTGGCGCGTGGCCTCGTAACCGTCCATCACCGGCATCTGGACGTCCATCAGCACGATATCGTAGTCGGCGGCGCGCTCGCGCAGCCGGTCCACCGCCAACAGGCCGTTTTCCACCAGATCCACCTCGGCGCCGGCGTGTTCCAGCATGCCGCGCGCCACCACCTGGTTCAGCGGATGGTCTTCCACCAGCAGCAGCCGCACGCCACGCAATCGCGGTCCCGCCGGCGCGGCTTCCAGCTCCGGCTCGGGCCCCGCAGGCACTTCCGGTAGCACCCAGGCGTCGTTGGCGGCGCCTTGCCAGAGCGGATGCGCCGGCTGCGCGCCCTCTTCCGCCACCGCGAACGGCAGCGTCACGACAAATTCGCTGCCGGTGCCCAGCGTGCTGCTGACGGTGATGCCGCCGCCCATCAGCTCCGCCAGCCGGCGGCTGATCGCCAGTCCCAGCCCGGTGCCGCCGAAACGGCGCGTGGTCGAGGCGTCGGCCTGGTTGAAGGCCGAGAACAGGCGGCTTTGCTGCTCGTCGTCCATGCCGATGCCGGTGTCGCGCACAGCGAAGCGCACGGCGGCCGCGCCGCCATGCACGGCGCCGTCCAGCCGCACGCGCAGCGACACGCCGCCGCGCTCCGTGAACTTGACCGCGTTGCCGACGAGGTTAATCAGGATCTGTTGCAAGCGCATGGCGTCGCCGACCAGCATCGGCGGCACCTGCTCGTCGGTGCTGATGGCCAGCGTGATGCCGCGCGCATTGGCGTGCAGGCCCATTACATTAGACACCGCGTCCAGCACCTCGGCCAGCAGGAAGGTCTGGGGCGCCAGTTCCATACGCCCGGCTTCGATCTTGGAGAAGTCCAGCACATCGTTCAGTATCCCCAGCAGCACCTGGCCGGACGACCGTATCATGCCGACATACTGCTTCTGCGACTGGCTCAACGGCGTATTCTCCAGCAGGTAGGCCACCCCCAGCACCGCGTTCATCGGCGTGCGGATCTCGTGGCTCATATTGGCCACGAACTCGCTCTTGGCGCGGCTGGCCGCTTCGGCGCGCTGCTCGCTCTTTTTGCGGTCGGTGATGTTCATCGCCGTCAGGTAGAAGCCTATCACCTTGCCATCCTGCGCCAGATCGGGCACCAGGTCGACCAGGAAGTGGCGCGTGCCGTCGACGCCGACGAAGTCGCGCTCGTAATGCAAGCGACGCCCGGCCAGCGCCGAACGCAGTTCGCCCAGCCACGGTTCGGCGGCCGGCCCGAATACTTCGCTGACGGTTTTGCCCAGCATCGCCTGCGGCTCCAGCCCGAACTGGGTGCGGAAATGGGCATTGACGAAGCGGTAGCGCAGTTCGCGGTCAAGGTAAGCGATCAGCAGCGGCAGCGTATCGGCCAGCACGCGGGCGCGCCGCTGGCTGTCTTCGGTACGCTGATGCGCCGCCTCGCGGCTGGCTTTCTGACGGGCGTTGCTGACCAGGGACAGCAGGCCGACCACCGCCGCAAACACCACCGATACAGCAACGATCAAGGTATCGTTGGAAGGCAAGGACAAAGTTCACTCACTTTAATCGAAATGGACAAAATATACCGTGCCGGCGGCCGGAACGCCAAACCATTATGACAATATTTACGTTATAGTGGCTCATCGTTGACAACCACAGAACACTGCCATGCGCGCGCTTGTGCTGCTTACGCTGTGCTACGCAATGACCGCCCACGCCAGCCTGCTGCTGGCGTTCGCCCATACCAATGCGACGCCCGTGTGGCCGCCGTCCGGCATCGCTTTTGCCGCGATGCTGGTGATGGGCTACCGCGCCTGGCCGGCTATCTTTGCGGGAGCCTTGATCGCCAACCTCACCACCTTCCACGCCAACGGCGTCGCGCTGCACGCCAACGCCATCCTCGCCACGCTATGCATCGCCTTCGGCAACGTGCTGGAAGCGCTGACCGGCACATGGCTGGTGCGCCGCTATTTCGACGTCAAGGCGCCTATCGGACAGCAGCAAAACGTGTACAAGTTCGCGCTGGTGGCGATGGCCATGTGCTCGGTCAGCGCCGGCATCGGCAGCACCAGCATGGTGCTCAGCGGCCTGGCGCCGGCCGCCGACCATGCGGCCATCGCCCTGACCTGGTGGGTCGGCGACACCGCCGGCGTGCTGCTGATCGGCCCCGCCATCATCGTCTGGTGCGTGCGGCGGCTGCCGCGCTGGCGCTGGCGCGGCGCGCTGGAAATCGGCGCCTCGCTGCTGGCGCTGGTGCTGGTGTCGTATGCGATGTTCAGCCGCCACTACTCGTTCGACGACGGCCTCGGATGGCTGCCCTATTTGTTCGTGCTGGCCATCGCCTGGGCTTCCTACCGCTACGGCCTGCGCGGCGCCAGCATGGTTTGCCTGATCGCCGCCGGCGGCGCGGTGCTGGGCACGATCCATGGCCTCGGCCCGTTCGCGGTCGGCACGCTGAACGACGCGCTGATCGCGCTGGCCAGCTTCATCATGCTGTGCAGCCTGATCGCCATGGTGCTGTGCGCCGACGTCAGCGAGCGCAAGCGCGCCGGCGACGACGCGGTCAGCTACAGCGCCGCGCAATGGGGCACGCTGCTGGCCGGCGTCGGCCTGACAGTGGTGGTGTGGCAGCTGCTGTCGGCCAGCACCGAACGGCGCGCGCACGAGCAGTTCGAGGCTGAATGCGCGGACATCGCCAAGCGCATCGCGCGCCGCATGACGCTGTACGAATCCGGCTTGCGCGGCGCGCAGGCGCTGTTCAAGGCGCAGCAGAATCCGAGCCGCGACCAGTGGCGCGACTTCGCCGAGGGCATGGACCTGCAAAACAACTTCCCCGGCGTGATGGGGCTGGGCTACGGCATGTTCCTGCGCGCGGACCAGCGCGCGGCCACGGAAAAGGAGATCCGCGACCAGGGCTATGAAGATTTCCGCATCTGGAACAATGGCGCCGTTCACGATCCAGGCATGTCGGTGGTGGTGATGTATCTGGAGCCGTTTGCTGGTCGCAATCTGCGCGCCTTCGGCTACGACATGATGTCCGAGCCGACCCGGCGCCTGGCGCTGATGGAGGCCGCGCGCAGCGGCACGCCGGCGCTGACCGGCAAGGTGGTGCTGGTGCAGGACGACCAGAAGGCCGGCCTGCCCGGCTTCCTGATGTACTTCCCGGTCTACCGCCGGGACGCGCAACTGGCGCCGGCCGCCACGCCCGCGCAGCGCATGGCGGCGCTGCAGGGCTTTGCCTACAGTCCGATCCGCGCCGACGAATTGATGCAGGACTTGCTCGGCCCCGCCGACCGCAGCGTGCGGATGGAGATTTTCGACGGCGCCTCCACCGCGCCGGAGGCTCTGCTGTTCGCCAGCGAGCGCCCGCCGGCCGATCCGCGCCAGTATCCCAACCCCTACCAGCGTACGCTGACGCTGGAACTGCTGCACCACCAATGGACGCTGCACTTTGCCTCGCAGCCGGCGTTCGAGGACGCCATCGATCGCCAGAAATCCCATATCGTGCTGCTGGCCGGCGTGATTATCAGCCTGCTGTCATTCGGCGCGGTGCGCGCGCTGACCGCGCGCCAGGTCTACGCCACCGCGCTGGCGCGCCAGATGACGGGGGCGCTGCGGCAGTCGGAAGGCTCGCTGATCGCTGCGCGCGACCAGGCCGAAGCGGCCAGCCGCGCCAAGAGCGAATTCGTCGCCAACATGAGCCACGAGATCCGCACGCCGCTGAATGCGGTGCTGGGCATGGCGCATTTGCTCGGCAACACCGCGCTGTCGCCGGAACAGCAGAAGTACGTGGAGATGATACGGTCCTCCGGCCATTCGCTGCTCAGCATCCTGAACGACGTGCTGGATTTCTCCAAGATCGAAGCGGGCCGCATGGAGCTGGCGCCGGCGCCGTTCCAGTTGTCCGCGATGCTGGAGGCGATCGCCACCATCATGACCGTCAACGCCGGCGAGAAGGACCTGGAACTGGCGATCGGCGTCGAGCCGGGCGTGCCGCCGCTGCTGGTCGGCGACAGCCACCGGCTGCAACAGGTGCTGGTCAACCTGGTCGGCAACGCCATCAAATTCACCGAAAGCGGCGCGGTATCGCTGCTGGTGGAACTGGCGCAGGCGCCGGCCACGCTGCGCTTCACGGTGCGCGACAGCGGCATCGGCATCCCGCCGGACCGGCTGGCGCAGTTGTTCGCGCCATTCTCGCAGGCCGACGCTTCGATGACCCGGCGCTTCGGCGGCACCGGCCTGGGGCTGGCCATTTCGCGCCGCATCGCCGCGCTGATGGACGGCGCCATCGACGTGCGCAGCACCCAGGGCGCCGGCAGCGAATTCATTCTCACGGTGCCGTTGCAAACCGGCGTGGAGGCGGCGCACGAGCGCATGGCGACGGTGCAGCACCTGCTGGTGGTGGACGACGACAGCACCAGCGCCGATTACCTGTGCCGCACCATCCGCGCGCGCGGCTGGAGCTGCGACAGCGCCGCCACCGGCGAACAGGCGCTGGCGCTGCTGCGCCGGCGCGAGGCGCGCTACGATGCGGTGCTGGTCGACTGGAACATGCCCGGCATGTCCGGCCTGGCCACCATGCAGGCCATCCGCGCCGACGACAGCATCGGCCGGATGCCGGTGATCCTGATGATCAGCGCCTTCGGCCAGGGCAAGCTGCTGCACACCGACGGCGCCCAGGCCGCGGACGCTGTGCTGCTCAAGCCCCTCACCGGCAGCCGCCTGGCGGAAACGCTGCAACAGCTGCAGGCCCACGGCCGCGACGCCGTCCCTGCCGCCGATGCCGACGCCGGTCAGCGCCTCGACGGCGTGCGCATCCTGCTGGTGGAGGACAACCCGGTCAACCAGCTGGTCGCCAGCACCATGCTGGGTCACGCCGGCGCGCTGGTGAACACGGTGGACAACGGCCGTCTCGCCGTCGACCATTTGCGCACCGAGGCGCAGCGCTACGATCTGGTGCTGATGGATGTGCAAATGCCGGAAATGGACGGCTTCGAGGCCACCAGCCTGATCCGCGACGAGCTGGGACTGCACCTGCCGGTGCTGGCCATGACGGCCGGCGTGCTGGCCTCCGAGCGCGAGCACTGCCTCGCCTGCGGCATGAATGACTTCATCGCCAAGCCGATCGACGTCGAGGAAATGCTGCGCGTGATCGCCCGCAACCTGCCGCCCAACCTGCACGCCGCCAGCGCCGGCTGAGATTTGAAACAACAGGTGAAACAACAGGTGCGCGCCGCGCGAATTTAATGTAGTATTTCACATATATCTTTAAAAGACGCCGACGCCATGACTTTGCCGCTCACCACAGAATCCATCGTCACCCTGGTCCACGAGTTTTACGACGGCGTGCGCGCCGATCCGGAACTGGGCCCGGTATTCGACGCCGCCATCGGCGACAACTGGGACCCGCATCTGGCGCGCATGGTCGACTTCTGGTCCACCGTGATGACCGGCAGCCGCAACTTCCAGGGCAACGTCTACGGCAAGCACATGCTGCTGAACGGGATCACGCCAGACCACTTCCAGCGCTGGCTGCACATGTTCGTCGCCACCACCAACCGACTGTTCGCGCCGAAGGACGCGCAGGAATTCCAGATCGTCGCCCGCCGTATCGCCGCCAGCCTGCAACTGGGCTTCTTCGGCGAAGTCAAAGTCTCATAAGGAGTCGCACCATGAAAACCATCCCCGCCAACGTCACCTTCTACAAAAGCACGCCGGTCTTCACCGAGGACAGCGTGCCCGCAGCCATCCAGCGCGGCCACACCACCGCCGACGATGTCTGGGCGCGCATCCGCATCCTTGAAGGCAGCCTGCTTTACCGCATCACCGACCCGCGCGTGCCAGCGGAAGAAGTGCTGCTGACGCCAGAGCATCCCGGCGTGGTCGAGCCGAAAATCGAACACCAGGTCGAGCTGGTCGGCCCGGTGCGTTTTCAACTGGACTTCCACCGCTAGGCAGCGCTAGCCCTCGATCACCAGCGGATCGCGCAGGCGCTTGCGCGAGCTGCGCGCATGCGGCACCCAGGCGTGGGTTTGCCAGCGGCGCCACATGATCAAGCCGCGTATCCATTCGTCGGCGGCGTAAGCGATCCATACGCCGGGCAGGCCCCAGCCGAGGACCACGCCCAGCAACCAGCTGCCGCCGGCCAGCACGAACAGCATCGACAAGGCGCCCGCCATCACCGGGAAGCGCGCGTCGCCGGCGGCGCGCAAGGCGTTGATCACCACCAGGTTGAAGGTGCGCCCCGGCTCCAGCACCACGGTAATCCATAGCAGCGTGGCGCCGGCGGCCAGGATTCCGGCATCCTGCGTGAACCAGCCGAGCAGCCACTTGCCCAGCAGCGCGGCGCCGGCGGCGATCAGCAGGGACACCACCAGCCCGCGCGCCAACGCCCGTTTCACGACGCGAGAAGCCTCGCGCAGCCGGCCGGCGCCGATCAGGTAACCGACGACGATTTCCACCGCCAGCCCGGTGGCGATACTGAACATCATCACGCCGCCCATCAGCTGCAACACGTAAGCCTGCGTGGCCAGCGCCCTGGCGCCCAGGTCCGCCGCCGTCGCCACGCTGACCATGAAGGCCAGGCGCCAGGCGATATTTTCCGCCGCTCCCGGCAAGCCGATATGCAGCACCGCCGCCAGTTCGCGGCGCGGCAGCCGCCACCAGTCGGCGCGCGCCAGCGTAATGCCCAGATGGACGCGCCACATCAACAAATGCAGCGCCAGGCCGAGCATGCGGCTGAGCGCCAGCGCCAGCGCGAAACCGGGCAGGCCGAGCGCCGGCGCCGGCCCCCAGCCGTACATCAGCGGCAGCGACAGCGCCAGATGCGTAACGTGCATGATGACCAGCACCACCAGCGTATCGCGGGTGCGCAAGTGCGCGCGCATCACGCCCGCCATGGAAGCGTTCCAGGCGTCGAACAGCATGGCGGGACCGAGCGCGATGAGGAATGGCGCCGCCAGCGGGAATACTTCGGCCGGCGTGTTCAAAAGATGCAGCAGGCCGTTGGCGCCCAGCATGGCGATCAACGCGGTGACGGCGCCCAGCCAGCTGCTGGCGCCGACCACCGCGCGCGCGACCTTGTTGGCCGCTTCGCGCTGGCCGCCGCCCATATTCTGCGTGACCACCACGCTGACGCCGGCGCCGATAATCCGGAACAGGATGAACAAGGCCGCCGACACCTGGCTGGCGATGGCAAACGCGCCGCCGGCCTCGTCCGAAATGCGCGCGGCCAGCGCCGTGCCGATCACGCTGGACGCAATCGCCAGCCCCAGTTCGACCAGCAACGGCCAGGCGAGGTTGAACATGGGCGGCGTCTGGACTGGCGTTCTGGAAGAGGACATGAAAGAAAATATAAATTATTGCCAACTAAGGCATAGTTTATATCAAGTTTCAATCCAGAAAGTCAGAATACTCCTTCTGCGCGTAGCCCTTGAGTTTTTGCCACGGCAGATCGCGCGTCACGCCAGGCTGGATGGCGATGTCGACGCGGTTGAAAAAGGTGGCGGCCTTGTCGCCGCTCTCGATAATCAGCGGCACCTGGCGCTGCTCGTCCCACAGCACGCGCTCGAACAGGCCTTTCTCTTCGCGCTCACGCCAGCGCGCGCCCGCCACCGTCGAAGCGCGCGACGACAGCGGCATCGCCTTCAGGCGCTTGCTGTCCAGCAGATAGTAGGCGTGGTCCCAGGAACCATCGAAATTGACGTTGCCGTATTCGGCCGGCGGGATGGCCACCACTTCCCTGTCATGCGCGTCGATAAATTCGATGCGCGTCTTGCCGCCCTCCTGCACCACATGGCGCGCCAGCACCACGTGGTTAAAGTGCCTGTGCGCACCCTGCTTGTGTTCGTCGTGCGCCCCGGCGTGGGCCGGCAGCACGCGCATGGTCCAGACATGGGCGGCGCGGCGCAGCATCTGTTCCTCATAGCGCGCTTCGCGGGTAACGCCTTCCGGCGTGATTACTTTGCTGTAATACGTCACCTTCAAGTCCAGGTCGGAGGCGGAAGCGACAAAGGCCACGCTCAACGTGGCCGCCAACAATAACAGTTTTTTCATGCGACTCTTCAAGAAAAAGGGAGCAGGCCCGGCCTGCTCCCCGGTCATTACAGGCCGAAGGCCGATTTCAGCAGGCTGAACACCTTGGTGTTGTCCAGCGTGCCCTTGAAGCTCTTGGCGCCGGCGCCGGTGGCGAACAGCTTGACGTCGCCGCCGCCGTGGGTTTCGCTGGCCAGGCGCACACCGGTTTCCTGCAGGTAGTTATCGGCCAGCACCGTGTTGCTGTCCAGGCTCACGCGGGTGTTCGGACGGTTCGGGCCGTTGCCGAAGACCAGCGTGGTGTAGGTGTTGCCGTCGGCGTCCTTGGCCGGCTGGTTGTCGCGGTAGCCGCGGTTGATGTCGAGGATGGGATTGCCCTTCTTGCCGTAGCCGTTGAACGCCAGCGTGTGGTCGTGGTCGGCGGTGACGACGATCAGCGTGTTGGCCAGCGTCGGGTCGGTCAGCCTGGCCTTGTCCAGCGCGGCCTTGATGGCGTCGTCGAAAGCGATGGTATCGGTCAGCGCGCGCTTGGCGTTGGTGGCGTGCAGCGCGTGATCGATGCGGCCGCCTTCGACCACCAGGAAGTAGCCATTGCTGTTGGCCGCCAGCAGATCCATGGCTTTGACGGTCATCTCGGCCAGGCTAGGCTGGCTGGCGCCCTCTCCGGCCGGCGGCGTGGCTGTGCGGTCCAGTTCGTATTCCAGGTGGCTCTTGCTGCTGTACAGGCCGATGAATTTCTTGCCGGCGCTGGCCGCGTTCATCTCGGCCTTGGTGGCGGCCACGGTGTAACCCCTGGCGGCCAGCTCGGTCAGCAGGTTGCGGCCGTCGGCGCGGCCGGCCGTGTTGCCGGCGCCGTAAGGCGTGAAGTGGTTGCGGCCGCCGCCCATCAGCACGTCCACGCCATCGCCCAGCGCGGTGTTGAAGCCGGCGCCGCCCGGCACCAGTTGCGCGGCGATGTGGTACTGCGCGTTGCGGTTGCAGATGTGCGACCAAGCCGTGGCCGGGGTCGCGTGGGTCAGCTCGGTGGTGGTGATGGTGCCGACCGCCTTGCCCTTGGCCTTGGCCAGTTCCAGGATGGTGGTGGCGCTGGCGCCGTTGCCGGCGGCGCAGTTATTCACGCCGAGGTTGCCGTTGGCGTCCTTGCCCGGATTGGTGGCCACGGTTTCCGGCGACATCGAGATGACTTCGTTATTCATCTTCACGCCGGTCATGTAGGCGGCCATCGACGGTGCGCTGTCGGTGGTTTGCGCATCGTGCGAATAGGTCTTGATGCGGGCGGTGCGCTCCAGCGTGTCCATGGTCAGGCTGCCGGCTTCGCCGTATTTATAGATGCGCGAGGCGGTGATGGTCGACGGCCCCATGCCGTCGCCGAGGAAGAAGATGATGTTCTTGGCTTCGCCGGCGGCATGCGCGGCCTGGGTGAAGGACAGCGCCAGCGCGGCGGCTACGAGAGTGCGTTTCATATGTGGTTCCGTTCTTTAAATTTGACTCACAGGCCGGCGGCGGTTTTCACCAGCGAGAACACCTTGGTGTTGTCGATGGTGCCGGTGAAGCTTTCCGATCCCTTGCCGATGGCGCCCAGGAAAACGTCCGTGCCGCCATGGGTTTCGCCGCCGGCGCCCATGCGGATCACCGCCTCCTGGTGATAGGTGTTGGCGCTGGTGACGCTCTCGTCCAGCGACGCCTGGCTGGCGCGGCTGCCCTGCACGCGGTTCTCGCCGTTGCCGAAGCCGATGATCGGGTATGGCGCGCCGTCCAGGTCCTTGTCGACCGCGCCGGTGACGTAGTTCTTCACCACGCCCAGCACGCCGGCGTTGGCGCTGGTGGTTTTGCCGGTGCGCTTGGCGTAACCGTTCAGCACCAGCGTGTGATCGTGGTCGGCGGTAACGACGATCAGCGTGTTGGCCAGCGTCGGGTCGGTCAGCTTGGCCTTGGCGATGGCGGCCTTGATGGCGTTGTCGAAGGCCACGGTGTCCTGCAAGGCTTTCTTGGCGGTGGTTTCGTGCAGCGCGTGGTCGATGCGGCCGCCCTCGACCATCAGGAAATAGCCCTTGCCGTTGCGGGCCAGCACGTCCATGGCCTTGGTCGTCATCTCGGCCAGGCTTGGCTCCTTGGTCGCATCGCGGTCCAGGTCGTAGCTCATGTGGCTGGAGGTGAACAGCGCCAGCAGCTTGTCGGATTTGCTGCCGTCAATGGCGTTGAACTCGGTGGTGTTGCTGGCGTAGGCGTAGTTCTTGGCCTTCAGTTCGGCGATCAGGTCGCGGCCGTCGGCCCGCTTGCCGCCGTCCTTCACCGGCTTGAAGAACTGGCTGCCGCCGCCCATGATGACGTCGATGCCGCTGGCGCCCAGCGCGCTGTTGTAGCCAGCGCCGCCTGGCACCAGCGCTGCGGCGATATCGTTTTCCAGATCGCGGTGGCAGATGTGGGCGTAGGTGGCGGCCGGCGTGGCATGGGTGATGCGCGCGGTGCTGACCACGCCCGTGCCGAGGCCGGCGGTCTTGGCCAGTTCCAGCAGCGTGGTGGCGGCGGTGCCGTTGCTGGCGCCGCAGTTGTTGCCCAGCTTGTTGCCGGCCGCGTCGGTGATCGGGTCGATGGCGGTGGTGTTCTGCGACATCGAAATGACTTCGTTATTCATTTTCACGCCGGTCATGTAGGCGGCCATCGAAGGCGCGCTGTCGGTGACCTGGGCGTCGTTGGAGAAGGTCTTGACGAAAGCCGTTTCCGGCAGCGTGTCCATGGTCAGCTCGCCGTCCTCGCCCACCGAATAGATGCGGGCGGCGGTCATGGTGGTCAGGCCCATGCCGTCGCCGAGGAAGAAGATCACGTTCTTCGGCGCAGCCGCCACCGGCGGCGTGGTCGGCGTGGCGGTGCCGCTGTTGTTATCGCTGCTGCTGCAGGCGGCCAGGAAAGCGGCGCTCAATGCAGCGATCAAAAGAGACTTACGGTTCATGTCATCAATCCAGCTTGTTATAAAGATTTGCAAGATAACAAGCCATTGTTACAAGTCTATGACGACAACAACCTGCCGCCTACTCGGGGAACATGCGCAGCGCCGAGATCTGCCCTTCCTGATTAATCTGGCAGGTGACGATCAGGACGTCCCCGGCGAAAATGAAGCGGTAGCGATAACTGGACGCACCCGCCTCATCCTTGTGCGACAGCAGTTCGGACGATTTCAGTTCGCCCAGCTCCTTGAGTCCGGTGCTGAATCTTGCCACCGTGGCCGGTTCGAAGACCTTGGCGACGGCCGGCGTCAGGCCGGCCGGCTGCTTGTTGGCGATCAGGCTGGCAATCGCGGTGCGCAGCCTGGCGGCGACTGCCGGACTGGTGTCGGGGATCGCCTTGGCCGGCGCGACCGCCAGCGCCGGCATGAAGTGGCCGGCGACCATGTCGGCAAACTTGCCCGGCCTGGCGCTGGCCGAGTTGGCCAGTACGATCACGGTGAACTTGTCGTCGACATAGCGGCTGATCTGCGACTTGAAGCCCTGCCATGAGCCGCCGTGCGACAGCAGGCGATGGCCATTGCGCTCGTCGATCTCCCAGCCATAGCCGTAGCCGGAAGCGCGGCCGTTGGCGAGTTTGGGCGGCGTCCAGCTGGCCGCGCGGATGCGTGCGTTGAGGATGGCGTCGCCATACAGTGCCCGATCCCACTTGGCCAGGTCGCGCGCGGTCAGATACAGGCTGCCGTCGGCGGTGGTGTTCAGTTTGGGCGCCACCCAGCTCTGGTTGCGCAGCGCGCCGTCCTTCCATTCATAGCCGGCGGCGCGGTGCGGCACGATGTCCGCCTCGCTGATGATCCGGGTTCCCATGCCGAGCGGCGCGAAGATGCGTTCTTGCAACTGGTCCGCGTAAAATTTGCCGCCAGCCTTGTTGCAGATAAAGCCGAGCAAGTGATAGCCCATATTGCTGTACGAGAAACGCTCGCCGGGCGCGAACAGCACCGGAATCCGGGCTTCCAGCGCGATCAGTTCTTCGTCCTCGTAATCCTTGCGGAAATCCAGCACCGTGTACGGGTCACCCAGGCCGGATGTGTGCGTCAACAGGTGGCGGATGGTGATGCCGGCCCACTCCGGCGGCGTGTTGGCCAGATGGCGCGAGATCGGGTCATCCAGACTCAGCTTGCCGTCTTCGGCCAGCAGCATCACCAGCGCGGCGGTGAAGGTCTTGCCTACCGAGCCAGACTGGAAAACGGTCTTCTCGTCGACCGGCACATTGTGCTCGACATTGGCGTAGCCATAGCCTTTTTCCTTGATTACCTTGCCATCGCGGATGACCAGCACGCTCACGCCGGGCACGTGGCGCCGCGCCATTTCCCGCGCGATCTTATCGTCCAGTTCATCGGCATGCGCGTGCGCCGAGGACAGTACAGCGGTAATAGCCAATAGTGGTAAAAGACGCATAAAGTATCCTTATGGAGAATGAATATGACGCGACGCGCGCAAAGCCAGTGGCACCGCCATGAGTGGCAAGCCGGCATGGATGACGATCAGCCACCACAGGCTGTTGGTCAACGCATACGCGGCCGTAAAAATGAATGCTGAAATGATCGAGCCGATCAGCCGCTTCGGCCCATCGTAGCCATGCGCCAGGCCATAGGCGATGGCGGAGAACGCGATGGCCGCCGCCAGGCCGGTATGCGGCGCAAGCCACAGCAGAATGAAGCCCCTGTAAAACAATCTCCCAGCCGGCCGTCATGAGCGAGATGCTGACGATGAACGCAAGCGCCTCGGGGCCGGTACGCGGCCAGGGGAACGACGATGCCAGCAGCTTGCGCTCGGCCTCAACACGCTTCTCCGGCGCAGACCGGCGCTCCATGATGCGGTTCGCAGCCAGCAAAATGGCAAACAGCGCGACAGCAAAGCCCATGCCCCACGCGCCCGCGTTCGACAGGGGAAGGTCGAACCCCAGGTCGCGCGCACCGTAACCAGCCTGCCATGAGCCGGCGGCCAGCAGCGCCAGCATCACCACCGTTTTCCAGATCATCGTCCAATAGCGGCGCATGAGGGCGCGTGGCGGACCATCCGCCTTCGGGCGCAGGCTGCGCCACATATTCTGCGCCGGCAAAACCAATAGCAGGTAGGCTGCGAGCAGGCTATTGAGCATGCGCACTCGCGTTCGGGTACGCCAGCCGTGCTGGCAGGGTCAGTTGCCAGCGTGTTCCATTCCCGGCAGCCGACTGGCATTCCAGCGTGGCATCGATTTTACGGGCGCGCTCGCGCATGCCTGTCAGGCCCCAGTGCCCTTCCCGCCCGCCTTCGGCCAGGACAGCGGCTGGAATGCCGTGGCCGTTGTCGCTTACGGTCAGCTGGAACTCGCGCGCACCGTAGCGGACCTCGACCTGTATGTGCGTCGCTTGCGCATGCTGGAATGCATTCGCCAGCGCCTCCTTGCCGATGGCGCGGATTTCTTCCCCGACGACCGGGTGCAGGCGCCGCCGCTCGCCATGCAGCACCGGGGTAAACCCACACGGGCCATGCTGGGCCAGCTGCGCGCCGAAGGCACTCAGCCGGTCGAACAATTCGCCGGCGCTGTCGGCCTGGCGCAACCCCTGCACATGGTCGCGGCCCTCCTGTATCGCCAGCTCGGCGCGCTCCAGCGCGCTTTCGATGTCGGCCTTTTCCTGCGGCGACGTGAGGCGGCGCGCCGCGTTGCCGATGATGAGCATCATGGCCTGAACCGACTGCAACAAACTGTCGTGCAACTCGCGTGCGATGCGTTCGCGCTCATCGAGCCGCTCCTCGAACTTCATGCGTACCTGTTTCGCCACGTGATACAGGCGCAGGCGATGGACGCCCCAGATGAACAGCAGCACGATGAGCAGCAAGGCGCCCTTGAACCACCACGTCTGCACGATGGTCGGCTTGATCGAGAATGTCAGAACAGCAGCGGTGTCGTTCCACACGCCGTCATTATTCGACGCCTGCACCTCGAAGCGGTAGGTGCCGGCGCCCAGTTCGGTATAAAAGGCCGAGCGCTGGTTGACCGCTTCCTGCGCGTACTCGTCCACGCCATGCAGCCGATAGCGGAAACGCATGCGTTCCGGCATGGTCAAACTCAGTGCCGTGTAGTCGAGGCGTACACGGGTGGTGCCCGCCGGCAGCGTTATCCCGGGTTCCGCCGCGTACGTCACATCGTTGGCCGTCAACCCGTTGATGACCACGGTTGGTTTGGCCTTGTTCAGTACCGTGCGAGCCGGGTCGATCCAGAACACGCCGGACGTGGTGGACAGCCATATCCTGCCGCGCGCGAAAACCATCGAGCTTGGCCCGCCCGACTGCGCCGCCACGCCCCGCAAGCCGTCCTGGTGGTTCAGCACTTCAAAGCTGACCTTGTAAGCGGGATTTTTCAGCAGCTCTTTTTGCTGTTGCGACGAAATTCGGAAGACGCCGGCGCCGCTATTCAGCCATAAATCACCGTCGGCCGAGCGCGCAATGCCGGTGGTGCCAAGAAACTGCTGGCCACCGATGCCCTGCACTTTATAAAAGCGCCGGCCATCGCCGAACATCACGCCATTGTTGCCGCCTACCCAGAGCGTTGGCCCGTCCGCATAAAACTGGCTGATCGCGCCAAGCTGGACGCCATCCTTCTCATCGTAGGTCAGCAACTGGTCGCCGCGCAGCGAAAAGATCAGATTCTTGCGGGTGCCAAACCACAGCACGCCGTTCGGTGCACTACAGATGCTGGTATAGCCCGTCTTCGGCAAGTCCTTGCGGCCGCCGTCGCGGCTCCACTCGCCGTCCTTGTAGCGATACAGATTGGCGCGGAAGATCGCCCAGATGCCGCCGTCCGCATCGGCGCCCAGGCCCGGCCCGGGGATGGCGCCGCCTTTCGGCAAGTCGGCAGGCGGCGCGATAACGGTGCGCGTAAAGCCCTGCGCGGTCCTTTCGATGCGGCTCAGCGCATCAAAGCTATGCGTCCAGTAGCGGCCTTGTGCGTCGACGAAGTCCGCCACGGTGAAGTTGGTCGGCGTGGGCGCCGTCTTGTCGTAAATGACAGGCGGCGCGTCCGGGCTGTCGAACACCTGCTTGTCGCTCCACACCTCGCCATTCTTGCCGACCGCCAGCGGCAGCGCCTGGCCTTGCGACGGCATGGCCGGATAGGCGGCCAGCTTGTTCTCGCGGAAGCGGTCCAGCCCGCCATTGGTGCCGACCCAGATGTTGCCCTCCCTGTCGACCAGGATCGCCGTGCCGGTTTCGCCGCTCAGCCCCTGCTGGAAACTGAGCCGCTGCGATGCCGCCGCGGGATTGAGCATCTCAACGCCGTCCGGCCGCAGGTTCCACAGCCGCCCGGCATGATCGACGGCCATCTGGCCGGTCGGGCCGGGCGATGGGCGCCAGTCCTTGGGGGCCGCGCCGCCCCGAGGCGGCTGCAACAGGCGCACTCCGCCGACGCCGTGGTCATTGGCCGCCACGCTGCCGTCCGGTTGCAGCAGCAGGCCGCCCCAGCCCAGCTTATCTGCCACCAGCCTGAATGGCGCGGCGCCGCTTGCGCTGTGGTAGATGCTGTCCGGGCTGCGCAGCCAGAAGCCGCCGCGCTGGTCGACCAGCATCTGAATTACCGCCAGTTGGCTGCCGAGGTCCACCGGCACGGGCCGGAAGGTGTCGTCCTTCAGGGCGTACAGTCCGCGCGCGGTGGCGGCCCACAGCTGACCTTTGGCGTCCCTGGCGAAATCCCAGGTGGTGCCGTTCAGCGCATCCTTGTGCGCCGGATAGTGTTTGACAATGCGGCCCTGGCGGACCAGCGTGGCGCCGCCGTAGCGGTATCCTACCCACACATCGTCTCCCAATGCGCGGACGCTGCTGATGTCGGTGTACAGCAGTTGCTCGCCGCCGGCGCCCGGGAACGCTTCAAACCGCACGCCGTCAAATCGATACAGACCAATGGAGGACGCAACCCACAGCCAGCCGTCGGCCGACTGCGCCAGCGATGTCACATACGACGGCGCGCCATCGCTGGGCAGCCAGCGGGTGTGGTGCAGCGAAATCCTTGGCGCCTCGGCAGCGGCCCCGGCGCAAGTCATCATGAAGAACAGGCAGTGCGCGAACAGGCGAAGGAGTTTGCGGGGCATGGAACGCGGAGCGGGTTAAAATCAACATCTTACCAGATAGGCAACACTATAAATGCATCAACCAGTTGAATTACCGCAATTAAAGAGCCGCCAGCTGCTGCTGAGGGAGATGATGGACGATGACGCCGCCGCCCTGCTGGAGATCTATGGCGATCCGCGCGTCATGCACTATACCGACGAGCCGCCATTCCCCGATCTGGCCACCGTCAGCGTGATGCTGGCCAGCGTACGCAGGCTGCGGAACAGCGGCGAATCGCTGGAATGGGCCATCGTCTTGCGCGGCACGGATGAGTTGATCGGCACGTGCGGGCTGCATGCCTTCGATGGCGCGCGGGCCGAGATTGGTTGCTTGTTGAAACAGGCGGCGTGGGGCAAGGGCTACATGGCCGAGGCCATCAACTTGCTGACGCAACACGCAGCGCACACGCTGCAATTGACGGAGCTGCTGGCCGACGTCGCGCCCGCCAACAAGCGGGCGCAAGGTCTGTTCCGGAAACTCGGCTATCTGGCGGACGATAACAAGCTTCTGCGTCACGTTTTACGCTGAAGCCCTGTTGCGGCAAACGCGGCAAGCAATGGCCGGCGCCAGCCGATGCGGCCGGCTATCGGCAGCGGGCATACATATAGGAGGCGCGCGGCTCGGGGCTGAGGTTGGGCAGGACGGTATGACGCTCCAGGCGCCCCTCGCGCAGGAAGCCGGATTTTTCCAGTGTGCGGGCCGAGGCCTGGTTTTCCGTGTCGCATGTAGCCTGCACGCGGAAGTATTCCGGCAGCGCCAGCGCCATGTCGCTGAAGGCGATGATCGCTTCGGGCATCAGGCCTTCGCCCCAGCGGCTGCGCTGGAGAACATAGCCGATGTCGATTGTGTGCGCCTGCAGACGCGCGTCCAGCATGCCGACCGGAACGTCGTCATTATCGTGCGGCACCAGCAGATAAGGGCGGCTGCGGCCTGCCGACCAGCCCTGTATGCAGTAGTCGATAAAAGCCGCCGTCTGCGACAGCAGGGTTTGCGGCCGCCACGTCATGTAACGGGCGACCACGCTATCCTGCGTGTAGGCGGCGAACAGATGTGGCGCGTCGCCGGGACGTGGCGCGCGCAGCGTCAGGCGCGGCGTGCGCAATTGGTCTGGGAGCGATGAAGTCATGCCGCGAGTGTAACGGATTGCCGCGCGCGGCAGCAAATCAGGCGGCGTAGCGGAAGCCGGCGTCCGATGGCGACGGCAAGCAGGCGCGCGCCGGCAGCGGCTGGATGTGCGCCGAGTCCAGCTTGAACGAGCCGACCAGCTGCGCCAGTTCGCGCGCCTGCGCCTGCATGGCGGCGGCCGCAGCGGCGGCTTCCTCCACCAGCGCGGCGTTCTGCTGGGTGACGTCGTCCATGTCGCCTATCGCCGTGTTGACCTGCTGGATACCATGCTCCTGCTCGCTGCTGGCGGCACTGATCGCGCCGATAATCGCCGTTACCTTGCCCACGCTTTCGACAATCTCCGTCATCGTCGCACCGGCCGTCTCGGCCAGCTCGGCGCCACTGGCCATGCGTTCGGCCGAATCGTTGATCAGCTTCTTGATCTCCTTGGCCGCCTCGGCCGAGCGATGCGCCAGATTGCGCACCTCGCCGGCGACCACCGCAAAGCCGCGCCCCTGTTCGCCGGCGCGCGCCGCCTCGACCGCCGCATTCAGCGCCAGGATATTGGTCTGAAACGCGATGCCGTCGATCACGCTGGTGATATCGACGATCTTGTGCGCATAGTCGTTGATGCTGGCCATGGTGCGCACCACTTCCGACACCACCGCACCACCCTTGCCCGCCACCGCGGACGCCGACAGCGCCAGCTGATTGGCTTCGCGGGCATTGCCGCTGTTCTGCTTGACCGCCGAGGTCAGCTCCTCCATCGCCGACGCCGTTTCCTCCAGCGCGCCTGCCTGGTGTTCGGTGCGGCGCGACAGATCCATATTGCCGTTGGCAATCTCGCGCGAAGCCGAATCGATGGCCACCGCGCCATCGCGCACGCGGCCGACGGTATCGGCCAGCCGCGCGGTCATGTGGCTGAGGGCATCGAACAGTTTGCCGATCTCGTCGCTGCGGCCATGCGAGATCACCGCGCGCAACTCGCCGCCGGCCACCTGTTCAGCCAGCGCCACCGCCTGCGTCAGCGGATGGACGATGCTGCGTGTCAGCATCCACGCCAGCAGCGCACCGAGCGCCAGCGTCGCCACGCCGAGGCCGAGCAGCAGCGCGCGGCTGCCGGCATACTGGCTGTCCGACTCGGCGGCCAGCGCCCTGGCCTGCTGCGTCTGATATGCCAGCAGCTTCGCCAGCGCCCCCGAGTATGCCGAGAACACGCCCTGCCACTTGTTATCGAGCAGATCGCCGGACTCCTGGATGCGGCCGGTATCCTTGTACTTGAACAGCTCGCCGCGCAGCGCCATGAACGCCGCCTTCCTGGCCGCCACCGCGCGCAGCAGTTCAGCTTCCTCGCCGGACGCCGGCAACGCCGCCAGCTTGCGCTCCATCCCGGCCGCGAGCTTGTCGCCGGCGGCCAGCTGGGCCTGGAAGATATCCGACACCTCCAGGCTGTCGCTGCGGCCGATCGAAATCGCCCGCAATCCGTTGAGTTCAGTCACGCCCAGCAGCTCGGACGTCAGCTGCTGCCGCGACAGCTTTTCGTTGACCAGGTTGGACGCCGTGTCGTTCGCCGTTTGCAGCCGCCACAGCGATACGGCGGACATGCAAGCCATCGCCAGTAACAACGCTGCAAACGATGCGACCACGCGCATACCGGTATTTAGCTGAGGGAATTTCATAGCCGTTCCATGAGAAAAAATGCGCCCTGCGCGCGAATTCTCTCCAATGTACACAGCAAATATGACACGGATATTACCCCATGGAAATACATGGGTAAAATAATCCAATATTTCCTCTAAAACAATAATGTAATCAGGATGTAACAATTTCTGCGTAGTATGGAGGACTCCGTGTTGATAAAGGTTCCCGGCCGTGGAGTTCAATGCCTCTCGTTTGCATCTGCCCCGTTTTCGTCTGTCGATTGCCGCCGACCTGTGCGTAGAAACCGTCTCGGTGCTGTCCGACACCACCAACTTCGCCGTGCTGGAACTGTTCACCGAGCGCCGCGATTTAATGAGCCTGCCCGTGATCGAGATGGGCCGCCCGATCGGTCTGATCAGCCGCAACATCTTCATGTCGCAGATGTCCAAGCCCTTCTATCATGAGCTGTACGGCAAGAAGAGCTGCATCGCCTTCATGGACAAGGAGCCGCTGATCGTCGACGCCAACATGACCATCGAGGCGCTGACCTTCCGCGCCGTGGAGTCGGGCGAGAAGGCGCTGGCCGACGGCTTTATCGTCACGCGCGACGGCACGCTGGCCGGCGTCGGCTTCGGCCTGCAACTGATGAACGTGGTGGCCAATATGCAGGCGGAAAAGAATCGCCAGATCATGCACAGCATCGACTATGCCAGCGTGATCCAGCGCTCGCTGCTGCGCCCGTCCAACCTGGCGCTGGTCGACACGCTCGACGACGCCCACCTCGAATGGCAGCCGCGCGACGTGGTCGGCGGCGACTTCTATCACTTCGCCCGCTATGACGACGGCTGGTTCGCCGCCATCGCCGACTGCACCGGCCACGGCGTGCCGGGCGCCTTCATGACCTTGATTTCCTCGTCGACGCTGGCGCAGGCCTTGCAGCAAATGGGGCCGCGCGACCCGGCCGCGCTGATCGCCGAAGTCAACCGCGGCGTCAAGGGCATGCTGGGCCAGGTCGAAGGCCACGGCCAGGCCGAGTCCAACGACGGCCTCGACGCCGCCTTCCTGTGGTTCGACAACGCCACGCGCCAGCTGCGCTTCGCCGGCGCCAAGCAGGCGCTGTTCCAGCTCGACCCGGACCAGCAGGCGGTGCAAACGGTTGACGGCGAGCGCATGGGCATCGGCTATGTCGACACGCCGATGGACTATGCGTGGACCAACAAGAACCTTCACATCCCCGAAGGCAGCCTGCTGTTTTTAAGCACCGACGGCCTGATCGACCAGATCGGCGGCGCCAAGGACATCGCCTACGGCAAGCGCCGCATGCGCGACGTGCTGCTGGCCCGACGCACCGAATGCGCGCGTCACGTGGCGCAGGCGATGCTGGATGATTACCAGGCGTGGCAAGGCGAGCAGCCGCGCCGCGACGACCTGACCTTTTTCTGCTTACGTCCCTAAGAGGAACACGACTTGTTGTACCAAGAATTCAACGATTTTTATGAAGTGGCCCGCAAGCGCCACATCATCTTTTTCTACGTCGGCTATTTTTCCCAGCCCGTGGTGGCAGCCATTTCGGAAACCATCAAGGCGCGGCTGGACACGGCCGGCGCCGGCGGCCCCACGCGGCGGCGCATCTTTTCCTCGTTTGTCGAGATGTCGCAGAACATCATGCACTACTCGTCCGACACGCTGACGCCCGACAACGCCACCGACAAGCAGATGCGCCGCGGCTCGTTCTGCATCGGCATGAAGGGCGAGAGTTTCTTCCTGCTGTGCGCCAATCCGGTCGACAGCCTGAACGTGGAGCGCATCCGCAGCCGCCTCGATCCGCTGCACACCATGACCATGGAAGAGATCAAGCTGGCCTACAAGAAGGCGCTGCGCGACGAGACGCCGGCCGACAGCAAGGGCGCCGGCCTCGGTTTCCTGACCATGGCGCGCGACGCCAGCGAGCCGCTGGAATTCGAGTTCGTGCCGGACGAGCACAATCCGGGCTCGACGATCTTCTGCATCAAAGCGATTATCTGAACCAATACCGAGAACTATAATGGAACCACTTTTTATCGCCGCCTCGCCCACCTCGCCGGAAATCGACTTTCGCTTCGACCAGCACACGCTGTCGATCAAGGGCGAATCCTATCCGGAGAACGCCGCCGCCTTCTACGGCCCGATCATCGCGCGCGTGCAGGCCTACCTGGACGACAGCAAGGGCGCCGAAATCACCGTGCACGTGTCGCTGGCCTACTTCAACAGCTCCAGCACCAAGATGCTGTTCACCTTTTCGAGGCGCTCAACAACGCCGCCATGGCCGGCAGCCAGGTGCGACTGAACTGGTATCACGACGAGGACGACGACACCATCCTTGAATTCGGCCAGGAATTGCAGGACGATTTCGGCGCGCTCGATTTCCACGACCACGCAGTGAGCAACTGATGACGCCCAAGGCCGACGCCGACCTGTTTGCGCTGGAAAGCGCCGCTCTGGCCAACGCCAGGGCGGCCCACGCCGATCCGCACGCGGACGCCCGCGCGGCCCTGGCCGAAATGATCGTTCACTACGAACGCCTGATGCGCGAAAGCCGCCGCCTGATCCGCCGCAGCGACCGCGCGGAATTCGACATGAACCAGATGAACCGCCAGTTGCAGGAATTGGCGCAGCAGCTGGAATACCGCGCCACCCACGATCCGCTGAGCGGCGCCTTGAACCGCGCGGCCGTCATCGACAAGGCCACCGCCTGCCTGGACGGCGCCGACATGGCGCTGATCGTGCTCGATATCGACCACTTCAAGTGGATCAACGACGACTTCGGCCACCCGGCCGGCGACACCGTCATCAAGACCGTGGTGAGCTGCCTGCGCAAGCTGCTCGGCCCCGATGTCGCCGTCGGCCGCGTCGGCGGCGAGGAATTCTCGGTAATCTGGCCGACCTCGGACGCCGACGAGGCGCGCGAGGTGGCCATGCATATTTGCGACGCCATCGCCGACCAGGTGTTCGGCGCGCCGATCGACCGCCAGGTGACGGCCAGCGTCGGCGTCAGCTGGAACGCGCGCGGCACCAGCTTCGAGCTGGCCTACAGCCGCGCCGACGAAGCGCTGTACGCGGCCAAGCGCGCCGGCCGCAACTGCGTCAAGGTCCACTCGCAGCTGCCGTTGCCGGTCACGCCAGCGCCTTCAGACGCGTCAACTCCCTGCCATTAGCCGTGCAGACGGCGCGGAACGCCGCGCTGATGCGGGCGTCGCCGGCGGCGGCATGCCAGAACGCGATGGCCGCATCGACCGCCGCCAGCCAGTCCTCCCGCTCCGCCGGCAAGGGCAGCGCCGGCGCGAACGCGCGCTGCGGCAATTCGACGCCGCGCGCCGGCGCGTACAGCATCGGCAGCATGTCGTAGGCCGGCGCCAGCGCCAGCGGCGCCTCGCCCACCGCGCCGGGAACGAAGGCCAGGTTGCCCTCGTGCATATCGGTGTTGGCGATCAGCCGGCCGAAATGCCACAACCGGTTGATGGCCGCGTGGGTATCGGCGCCGATGTAGCGCCCGGCCCACAGGCGCGCCGCCGCCCGGCTCCAGTTTTCGCCGGCCATGCCGAACAGGGCAGCGTCCAGCGCCGCCCAGCTGCACACCGCCGAGCGGCCGAACTCGCCGTGCCGGTCGAAGCGCTCCACCTCCAGAAAAGTGCGGTGATCGGCGCGCACGATGCGGCTGCGCGCGGCCGCCAGCCCCAGGCCGGCGCCGATGGCTTGCAGCGCCAGATGCTCGCACACCAGCAGGTCGGCCCAGCGCTGCACGCCCGGCGTGCCGTCATTGCCGGAGAATTTGACGATGACGTGGGCGCGCTGGCCCGCCTGGTCGCGGAAGGCGGTAAATTTGGGAAACTCGCCGCCGGCCGAGGAACCGGCGTCGCCGGCCTGCATGGCAGCCGCCGCCAGCTGCGGATACTTCGCCGGCGCCACCGCCACATGGCCCTGCTGCATGGTGTCCAGGTGGCGGCGGTACGCGGCCTCGCCGACGATGTAGTTGCCGGCGCTGTCGGCGCCGAGGTTGGACAATACGTAGAGGACATCGTCCTCCGGCCATTTTTGCGGATCGGGCCCGACTTGCAGCAGGCTGGCGTAGTTGCGGGCGAAGTTACGCCCGAGGAAGCCCTGCGGCCGCATGTCGTCCAGCGGATACGGCAGGCCGGGGAACCAGCCGTCCTGCATCTCGGGCGCCAGCGGCCATTCCAGCGGCTGCTCGTAGCGCAGCGCGCAGCCGGCCGGGTAGATCGGGTCCATGGTGGCGATCTGCACGCCGCGTCCCTCGCGGTCGATGCGATACACGGGCAGCGGTGCGCTGCTGCCGCGCAGCGGACGGCGGGCGGCGTAGCTGGTACGGCGGGCGGCGCCGCGCACCACCACCTGATCGCCCAGCGCGCGCACCATGCGCATCATGGTGGCGCGGCTGAGCGTCGGGCGGCTTTTTTGCAGCCGTAGCAGCAGGTCGGCGCCGGACATCACGCGGGCCAGCCGGAGTAGATGCAATATATCGGTCATATGAAACGTTTTATGAAACGATTCTAATGGCGTAAATATAGCATATTCAACGACTTATGCCCATTTTGCGCAGAGAAATGAAACGATTACCTAACGGGTGTGAGCAATGCTTTGCCGTCGAAATGCGCACGCAGGTTGTCCACCACCAGCTGGCCCATGGCGTGGCGCGTCTCCACCGTCAGGCTGCCGACGTGCGGCGTCAGCACCACGTTGTCCAGCGCGCGTAACGCGGCCGGTACGCGCGGCTCATCGGCAAACACGTCCAGCGCGGCGAAGCCCAGCGTGCCTGCGCCCAGCGCGGCGATCAGCGCCTCCTCGTCCACCAGCGAACCACGGGCGATATTGACCAGCGTGCCTTGCGGACCCAGCGCTTCCAGCACCTCGGCGTTGACCGTGTGGTGCGTGGCCGGACTGCCCGGCGCCGCCACCACCAGGTAATCGCTGGCCCGCGCCAGCGCCAGCAGCGACTCGGCGCGCGGCGCGGGCACGCCGTCGATCGCGCGTGGCTGGAAGTAGTGCACCTGCATGCCGAACGCCTCTGCGCGCGCGCCGATCGCCTGGCCGATGCGGCCGTAGCCATAAATGCCGCACACCTTGCCGCGCAGCGCGCGCGTGCTGGCAATCGGTTTGCCGGCTTCCCAGCTGCCGGCGCGCACATAGGCGTCCAGCGCCGGCAGCCGGCGCGCGGCCGACAGCAGCAGCGTCAACGCCAGGTCGGCCACGTCGTCGGTCAGCACGCCGGGCGTGTTGGTCACCTGGACGCCGCGCGCACGCGTCGCATCCAGGTCCACCGCGTCGGTGCCGATGCCGTTGACGGCGACAATTTCCACCTTGGGCAGTTGCGCCAGCAGGCCGGCCTTCATGCCGATTATGCCGGTGGTCAGTACGCCGCGCACCTCGGGCGCCACGCCGGCCAGCCACGCCGCCTGCTGCTCGCGCGGCTGCTGCCACCAATGGCGGCAATCGAAATGCTGTTCCAGCTGCGCCATCACATCGGCCGAGGGACTGGCCGCCATCACTAATACTACAGGTTTCATATCAATACCTACGTTGGTTGGCATGTGGCGATTGTACAAGCACCAACGATTTCCTGTTGCGCGTCGTAGACTTTCGGTCAGCATTTCCGTATGCTTGAACGGTCAACCTCAGGAGCGCGTCCTGATTTGAAAGCTCTCGCCCCCACCCTATCCTTCCTGGCAGCCGTGCGGCAACGGCTGGGTGCGGCCGTGCTGGCGACGACGGCCTGGCTGCTGGCCTGCGGCGCCGTCCACGCCGGTCCGGAGCGCTGGGATCAACTGTCAACGCCACTGTTCGAGCACCTCGGGCTGGAGCAAGGCCTGCCGCATCCTGTCGGCATGGCGCTGGCGCAGGACGGCGACGGCTATATCTGGATCGGCACGCAAAGCGGCCTGGCGCGCTGGGACGGCTACCGCGTGCGCAGCTTCCATCACGACGCCGGCGATCCGTCCAGCGTGCCCGGCGACTTCGTGCAGGTGCTGCATGTCGATGTCGCCGGCCGCCTGTGGATCGGCACCGCCGCCGCCGGCCTCGCCCTGTACGACAAGCAGAGTGAAAGCTTTGTGCGGCCGCTGGACGAGCTGACGCGCGGCCTGGTCAGCGCCATCGCCAGCGACAGCAAGGGCAACCTGTGGATCGGCACGGCCAACGGCCTGAAATACTACGACACGGTCAACCGCAGCATCCGCCGCTACAGCCACGAAGACACGCCCGGCCTGCCGGACAACCAGATCCGCTCGCTGCTGCTGGACCGCAACGGCACGCTGTGGATCGGTTCCAGTACCGGCCTGTCGCGCATGAACGCGGGCGGCGCCATCGTCGGCGTGCCGATCCGCGCCGAGAACGGCCCCGGCTGGAGCGACGCCGTGCTGGCGCTGGCAGAAAACAGCCGTGGCCAGATCGCTTTCGGCACGCTCAAAAGCGGCCTCGGCATCGTCGAGCCGGGCGCTGACAGCGGCCGCATTGCCGTGCTCAAGGGCGTCAAGGAGGCCGACGCCCACATGGTGCTGGCCGTGATCGAAACCGTGCCCGGCGTCTGGTGGGCCAGCACCTACGGCGGCGGCGTGATCGAATACCGCAGCGAACCCAATCGCGCCACCCGCATCCTCCACCAGCCTGCCGTGTCCTTCAGTCTCAGCAACGACCGCACCGCCGCCCTGCTGCGCGACCGCAGCGGCATGATCTGGCTCGCCACCGAGCGCGGCGTCGATATCCACGACCCGCTCAGCAAGGCCATCGACGCCGTGTTCGGCGCCGTCGGCGCGCTGGAAGCCGGCGTCTCGGCGCTGATGACCGACAGCCGCGGCAACGTCTGGATCGGCCTGGCCGACCAGGGCGTCGACATCGTCGCGCCCAACGGCGCGCGGCGCATGGCGCTGCGGCCCGACGCGCGTCGCCCGGAAACCGCGCTGCCCAACCGCGTGATCCTGGCGCTGGCCGAGGCGGCTCCCGGCGAAGCCTGGATCGGCACCCAGCTCGGCCTGTACCGCACCAGCGGCAACGGCAGCGCCGTCAAGCGCATCGCGCTACCGCAGGGCAATCCGTATCCGCGCATCGGCACCATTCTCGTCCACAAGGGCGAGCTGTGGCTGGGCACCTTCGAGGGGCTGCTGCGCTACAACCCGGCCAGCAACGCGGTCACGGCCTACGTGCAGGGACCGCAGGAAAGCGGCAGCCTCAGCGACAACCGCATCCACGCCGTGGTGGCCGATGCCGACGGCGCGCTGTGGGTCGCCACGCGCGACGGCCTCAACCGGCTTAATCCGGACAGCGGCAAGATCGAGCAAATCCGCGCCAGGCCGGGCCAGCCGGACGCGCTGTCGGAGGCGGTCATCAGCTCGCTGGTGGTGGACCGCGGCGGACGGCTGTGGGTCGGCACCTATGGCGGCGGCATCTGCGTCATGACCGGGCGCGACGCGCTGGGCGAACCGGTGTTCGAGCGCGTCGGCACGGCCGCCGGCCTCACCGCCGGCACCATCATGGCGCTGCAATCGGACGCGCTGGGCCGGGTCTGGGCCGCCACCTCGGACAGCATTGCCGTGATCGACACGGTGACGCTGCGCGCGCGCTCGCTCAGCCGCGGCGACGGCCTGCCGTTCCGCACCTTCTTCATCGGCGCCAGCACCGTCACGGCCGAGCGCGACCTGGTGTTCGGCGCCACCTCCGGCATGGCGGTGCTGTATCCGGGCCTGCTGACCGACTGGACCTACCAGCCGCAACTGGTCATCAGCGAGGTGCGCGTCGACCAGCGCGCGGTGCGGCCGGCCGCGATGGCAAGCAAGGACGGGCCGACACTGGTGCTGCAGCCGTCCAGCCAGAGCCTGGAGGTGGAACTGGCGGCGCTCGATTATTCGGCGCCGCAGCGCAACCGCTACGCCTACCTGCTGGACGGCGTCGACCAGCGCTGGATCGAGGTCGACGCCAGCCGCCGCATCGCCAGCTACACCCGGCTGCCGCCCGGCAGCTATGTGCTGCGCATGCGCGGCAGCAACCGCGACGGCATGTGGAACGCGGAGGAGCTGACGCTGCGCGTGGTGGCGCTGCCGGCCTGGCACCAGACCTGGTGGGCGTGGCTGATCTACTTTGCCATCACCTGCGCGCTGGCGTGGGCGCTGATACGCTGGCGCATGCTGCGCCTGCACCGCAAGCAGGAAGCGTTGCAGGCGGTGGTCTACGCGCGCACGCAGCACCTGGAAAAACTGCACGCCATCGTCAAGTCGATCAACGAACAGATGGACTTCGACGCGCTGCTGCACACCATCCTGCACGAATCGACCATCATCAAGGGCATCGACTCGGCGCTAGCGCTGGTGCGCGAGCAAGGCAGCGACACGTTCAGCCTGCGCGCGACCTGGGGCCGCATCGACGCCGCCGGCGACAGCTACCGCATCGACCTGCGCAACGCCGAGCTGCGCTACGCGCCGGCCAACTGCATGATCGCGCCGGATATTTTCGAGGTCTACTACCCGCACCCGCTGCCGGGCGAAGTGCGTGCGCTGCTGTCGGTGCGGGTGGTGCTCGACGGCCAGGTCGAGGGCTACTTGGTGTTTGAAAACTACCAGTACCAGGCCCGCTTCGATGCCGACGACCTGTATCTGCTGAAGGCGCTCAAGGAGCCGTTCTCCACCGCCTTCCTGAAGGCGCGCGCGATCCGCATGATCGAGCAGGCGCGCATCAACGCCGAGGCCGCCACCCGCGCCAAGAGCGAATTCCTGGCCAATATCAGCCACGAGATCCGCACGCCGATGAACGCCATCCTCGGCTTCGCCGGACTGGGCACCCACCTGGACCTGGCGCCGCAGCCGATGGACTACTTCCGCAAGATCAGCCGCGCCGGCCAGAGCCTGCTGCAAATCATCAACGATGTGCTGGACTTTTCCAAGATCGAGTCCGGCAAGCTGGAGCTGGAGGCGCTGCCGTTCGACCTGCTCGACACGCTGAACCAGATCGCCGACCTGTTCGCCTGGCGCGCCGCCGAGCGCGAGCTGGAACTGGTGATCGGCGCCGCCCCGGACGTGCCGTGCAACCTGCTGGGCGATCCGCTGCGGCTGGGGCAGATCCTGGTCAACCTGGTCGGCAATGCGCTCAAGTTCACCGCGCGCGGCCACATCGAGCTGCGGGTGGAGGTGGACGCGGCCAGCCCACCGGTGACGCCGGGCGGTCCGCTGCTGCTGCGCTTCACGGTCGAAGACACCGGCCTGGGCATCAGCGAGGAACAGCAGGCCCGGCTGTTCCAGGCCTTCGCCCAGGCCGACGCCAGCACCACCCGGCTGTACGGCGGCACCGGCCTCGGCCTGGCCATCTCGCAGCAGCTGGTACGCAAGATGGGCGGCGAGTTCCGCGTCGACAGCGAACCGGGCGTCGGCAGCAGCTTCAGCTTCACGGTACAGCTGCATGCGGCGCCCGAGCAGGCGCAGCGCGTGCAGCCGGTGCCAGCCGCCGCGCAGGGCAAGCGCATCCTGGTGGTGGACGACAGCGAGGCCACGCGCCACACGCTGCGCGTCCAGCTCGGCATGCTGGGCCTGAAGGTGCGCGCCGTGCCGTCGGGCGCGGCGGCGGTGGCGGCGATGCAGCTCGACAGCTATGACCTGCTGCTGATCGACGCCGCCATGCCGGACCTGGACGGCATCGACACGCTGCGCCGGATGGCCGAGGACGCCGAACTGGCGGCCGTGCCGGCGGTGCTGATGGTGACCGCCTACACGCGCGAACACAACCAGGATGTCATCGAGCAGACGCGCCACATGCCGTTCATCGACAAGCCGGCCAATCCGCAGCAGCTGCGCAGCGTGATCCTGTCGGCATGGGGACTGGAAACGGCGGCGCCGGTCAGCGTCGCCAGCGCGCCGCAGTCGGTGGCGACCCAGCGTATCCGCGGCGCGCTGGTGCTGGTGGTCGACGACAACGCCATCAACCAGCAGGTGGCCAGCGAAATCCTGCAGCGGGCCGGCGTGCGCGCCGATATCGCCTCCAGCGGCGCCGAGGCGCAGCGCATGGTCGAGGCGCGCGCCTACGACGCGGTGCTGATGGATATCCAGATGCCGGACCTGGACGGCTACCAGGCCACCGCGCTGATCCGCAAGGACCAGCGCCACGCCGGGCTGCCGATCATCGCCATGACCGCGCACGCCGTGACCGGCTACCGCGAGCGCTGCCTCGACAAGGGCATGAACGACTACGTCACCAAGCCGATCGACCCGGACACGCTGTACGCCGTGCTGGCGACCTGGGTGCAAGCCGACCCGGCGCGCGGCGCCGCGGCCGACGCGCTGGAAGCGCAAGCGGCCGCCTCCCGCGGCGCCAGCGCGGACCAGCCGGCGCCGGCGCCGCGCGCCGGCATCGACATGCAGGCCGCCATGGCGCGCCTGGGCGGCCACGACGCGCTGCTGTCCAAGCTGCTGGGCCTGTTCGCGCACGACTTCGACCCATCGCTGCAACAGATACAGGACGCCATCCACACCGGCGAGCTGGCGCGCGCGGCAGACCTGGTGCATAAAATCCGCGGCGCAGCGGGCAATATGTCGGCAAGCGCGCTGTGTGAAGCCGCCGCCGCGCTGGAAGAGCGCCTGCGCGCCGAGCCGCAGGCGCTGGCGGGGCTGCTGCGCAGCTTCGCGCAAGAGTTCGGCATTGTCATGGAAGCAGCGCGCGCCGAGAGCGCGCCCAGCAAGTAGGCGCGGGCCTCAGAAGCGCCAGCGGCCGAGCACGTTATACGGGCGCGCCTGGCCGATGTGGCTGTGCAGTAGCAGCAGCTCCCGCACCGGCCATTCGACCGGCGCCACCGCGGCAGGGGCGGCGGTCACGTCGTCATACAGCAGCGTCACGTGCGGCGTGTAACCGGCCGGGTTGCCGCGGATGCCGGCCTGCAGCAGCGCGCCGGCCAGCTCGCGGTACAGGGCGATGACGCCGCCGACGCCGTTGCCGCCGGTCAGCACCAACGGGCGGTTGCGGGCGCGGCTGATGAAGGTTTGCGCCGTGTCGAAACTGGCGGTGAACGGTTGCGTGCCGGCCGCCACCAGCGCGGCGGCCTGCGCGGCGCGCGCCAGCAAGGCGTCCGGCATGGCGGCAAAGTCGCCCAGGTTGCACAAGGTGCAATGCAGCTTGGCGCCGGCGATCGGCCTGCCGTGCATGCCGTGCTGCGCCTTCAGCGCGGCGCTCAGCGCGTGGATGGCGGCCATCGCCCCGGCGTCCGGCGCGATGGCAAAGAAGATGCGCTCCGTCAGCTTCGGCGGCGGCGCAAAGTCGAACAGCGAGGCCTGGCTCATTTGACGCGCTGCTTCTCTAGCTTGCGCGCCAGCGTGCGGCGGTGCATGCCGAGCCGGCGCGCCGCTTCGGAGATATTGAAGTCGGTTTCGGCCAGCACCGTGTGGATGTGCTCCCACTCCAGCGTCTTGACCGAGGTGGCGCGCGAGGTCAGCTCCAGCTCGGCCGCGCCGGCCACATGCTCGAACGCGGCTTCGATATCGTCGGTGTTGGACGGCTTGGCCAGGTACTGGCAGGCGCCCAGCTTGATCGCCTCCACCGCCGTGTTGATGCTGGCAAAACCGGTCAGCACCACGATCAGCATGTCCGGGTCGTGCTCGTGCAGCATCTGCACGCACGCCAGCCCGGACGAGTTGCCCTTGAGTTTCAGGTCGACCACCGCGTAGCCCGGCGCATTATCGACCAGCAGGGCGCTGGCGTCATCCACATTCTCGGCCAACAGCACCCGGTAGCCCCTGCGCTCGAACGAGCGCCCGAGGGTGCGGGCGAAGGCGGCGTCGTCCTCCACCAGCAGCAAAACTCTTTCTTCAGTCGTCATTGTTGTTCCGCTTTGATTTCGATGGCCGACAGCGGCAGCGTCAGGCGCACCATTGCCCCGCCCTTTTCCATATTGGTTGCCGTGACCTCGCCGCCGAGCGTGCGCGCCACATTCACCACCAGGAACAGCCCCAGCCCGCCGCCCGCGCGGCCCTTGCTGGAATTATAGGGCTTGCCGAATTCCGCCAGTATAGCCGGTGCGAAGCCCGGCCCGTTATCGGTCACTTCCAGCACCAGCATGCCGCCGGCAATGCTCGCTTCCAGCCGCAGCCACGAAGGCGAGGCCTCCAGCGCATTATCGAGCACATTGCAGATCATTTGCTTGAGCGTCGAATCGGACACCACTGGCAAATCCAGCGCGATGTGGTTGTCAAACTCGAACATGACGATCTGGCGGCCGATATGCCATTCCGCCACCACCTCCTCCAGGAAGGTGTTGATGGTGGTGGCGGCCGACGATTCGCCGCGCGCCTCGCCGGCCGACATCAGAATGCCGCTGACGATGGTTTTGCAGCGTTGCAGCTGCGTCTGCATCTCGGCGATTTCCTCCAGCAGCACCGGATTGCCCTTGAACTCGCGCATGCGCTTCCAGTCGCCGAGGATGACGGCCAGCGTCGCCAGCGGCGTGCCCAACTCGTGCGCCGCGCCCGAGGCCAGCAGGCCCATGCGCACGATATGCTCCTCCTCGGCCGCGCGCTGGCGCAGGTCCGACAGCGCGGCGGCGCTGCTGCGCATGTTCTGCATGATGCGCGTGATAAAGAACACCAGCAGCGCCGCGTCCAGGATGAAGCACAGCAGCATGCCCTGCACATACAGGCTGAAAATGCCCAGCGCGTGGTCCTGCGGCAGCGGCAGCGGCTCGGAAAACAGCGCCAGCCCGGCGATGCAGGCGCCGGTGACGATCACAATGGTCCAGGTCGACCAGCGCTCGAGCAGCACCGCGCCCAGGATCACGTGCAGCAGGTACAGGAAGACAAACGGGTTGGTGGCGCCGCCGGTCAGGTACAGCTGGGCCGTCAGGATGGCGATGTCCACCGTGAGCGCCAGCAGCAGCTCGCTGTTGGAGACTTCCTGGTTTTCCTGCCAGCGCAGAATGCTGGCGACGTTGAAGGCGATCAGGCAGGCCAGCATATTGAGCATGGCCGGCATCGGCAATTGCACGCCCAGCAGTATCGAGGCGGTGGCGATGGTGGTGATTTGCCCGACCACGGCGATCCAGCGCAGCTGGATCAGCTGCTGCATGTTCTTGTGCCCTGCCGCGTGGGTGATGGTGCTGGCGGAGGCGTTTGCCGACGCCAGCGGTTCGACGACCGGCAGCCGCATGCGGCCGCCGTCTTCCTGACTATGTTTTTGTTTTCGCGCATCTCGGATGACCCATACCGTCGCCCCGGCCACCATCAGGGCCAGCGCGTACCAGGTGATAGCATAAACCAAATGGTTGTTGACGAAGGAAATCACCGTCAAGCCGCCAATCGGCTGCTCACCCGCCACCGGTCCCGCGGCCAGCGCCGTCGGCGCGTCGGCGTCGACAAAGTACGGCGCCACGTGCGCCTGGCCGAGGCCGCGCGCCTGGGCGATCGCCTGCACCTCGCGCGTGTACCAGTAGTTGCGCGCCGGCTCGTTCTTGCGCAGACGGCCGGCAAGCTCGGTCATGCGCAGCAGGCCGCTGAAGCGCACCGCCGGTCCCTGCGCGCCGGCACAGGCATCGGCCGCAGCCGGCGCCGGCGCCGGCTGCGGTTTCCAGCCGCTGACGCCGGCCGGTATGAAGCCGCGGTTGATCATCACGATGCCGCCGTCTGGCGTGCACAGCGGCGTGACCACCCAGTAGCCGATGCCGCGTTCCAGCGACGCCAGCACTTGCGTGGTGGCGCCGTCCAGCAGCACGCCGCCCAGCTCGACACGGCGGTAGTCGTCGTTCTCCGCGTTCAGCCGCGGCCATTGCGCCATCGTCGGCGCCGGCCCCGGCGCGCCGTGCACGCGCTGGTCGACGCGCTCGATCAGCGCCAGTTTCCATTGCAGCCTGCTGACTTGCCACGTTCCTAAAGCAAAAAACCCCGCGAACATCACCCCGGCCGCGAGGGCCAGGATGACGCGCAGGGCGCGGGAACGTTGGCGCTTAGTTGCGCCGTCCGTCATTGCATGTCTTGCATGTTATGAACATCGTTGCCCATCGACGGCATCATGTTCTTGTTCATGTGGTACATGACCCAGATCGAACCGGCCAGCACGATGACCAGCAGCACGACGGTAAACACGGTCGACAGCATCGACCAGCCGCCTTCGACCTTGTTGTTCATGTGCAGGAAGTAGACCATGTGGACCACCACCTGCACCGCCGCGAAGGCCAGCACCACCAGCGCGGTGGTGCTCGACTTGTCGAACACCTTGGCCATCACCAGCCAGAACGGAATCGCGGTCAGGATCACCGACAGGATGAAGCCGATGGCGTAATCCTTCAGGCTGCCGTGGTTGCCATCATCGTCATGGCCGTGGTGGTCGTGGTGGTCGTGCTCAGAGTGGTTGTGTGGTGCGCTCATGGCAGAACTCCCATCAGGTAGACAAAGGTAAAGACGCCGATCCAGATCACGTCCAGGAAGTGCCAGAACATCGACAGGCAGGCCATGCGGCGCTTGTTCTCGACGGTCAGGCCGTGCTTCTTCAGCTGGAACACCAGCGTCACCAGCCAGATGGTGCCGAAGGTCACGTGCAGGCCGTGGGTGCCGACCAGCGCGAAGAACGCGCTCAGGAAGGCGCTGCGCTGCGGGCCGGCGCCTTCGTGGATCAGGTGCAGGAACTCGTACATTTCCAGGTACAGGAAGGCCAGGCCGAACACGCCGGTGACCAGCAGCCAGCCGATGGTGGCGTTCAGGTTCTTGCGCTGGGTGGCGATCATGGCGAAGCCATAGGTGATCGACGACAGCAGCAGGAAGCCGGTGTTGATGGCCACCAGCGACAGGTCGAACAGCTCGGCGCCGGACGGGCCGCCGGCGTAGCTGCGGCCCAGCACCGCGTAGGTGGCGAACAGGCCGGCGAACAGCAGGCAGTCGCTCATCAGGTAGATCCAGAAGCCCAGCAGCGTGCCGTTCTCCGGATGGTGGTCACGCACGTAGTAACGCGCGCTTGGGTCTGCGCTCAGGGCGCCGTTTGCGTTAATTTCAGACATGGCTTTCCAGGAAACGAGTATGCGCGTCTTCGGTACGGGTCACTTCATCGGCTTTGATGTAGTAGTCGCGCTTGTAGTTAAAGGTGTGAACGATGATGGCGCCAACCATGACCGCGAAGGCCAGCGCTGCCGGAATCCACATCTGCCATACCATGGCGAAGCCGAACGCGAACGACAGGGCCGAGATCACGAAGCCAGCGCCGGTGTTTTTCGGCATGTGGATGTCGACGAAGCCTTTCAGCGGACGCTGATAATGGTTGGCCTTCATGTCCGCCCAGCTGTCGCTGTCGTGCACCACCGGGGTGAACGCGAAGTTGTAGTCTGGCGGCGGCGACGAGGTGGCCCACTCCAGCGTGCGGCCTTCCCATGGATCGCCGGTGACGTCGCGCAGCTTGGCGCGGTCCTTCCAGCTCAGGAAGATCTGCAGGATGAAGGCGCCGATACCGCCGGCGATGATCACCGCGCCGATGGCGGCGATGACGAAGTAGATCTGCAGCGACGGATCATCGAAGTGGTTCATGCGGCGGGTGACGCCCATGAAGCCCATGATGTACAGCGGCGTGAAGGCGACCCAGAAGCCGACCAGCCAGCACCAGAACGACACCTTGCCCCAGAACTCGTTGAGCTTGAAGCCGAAGGCTTTCGGGAACCAGTAGTTGATGCCGGCGAACAGGCCGAACACCACGCCGCCGATAATCACGTTGTGGAAGTGGGCGATCAGGAACAGCGAGTTGTGCAGCACGAAGTCGGCTGGAGGCACGGCCAGCATCACGCCGGTCATGCCGCCGATGACGAAGGTCAGCATGAAGCCCACGGTCCACATCATCGGCACGGTGAAGCGGATGCGGCCCTTGTACATGGTGAACAGCCAGTTGAAGATCTTGGCGCCGGTCGGGATCGAGATGATCATCGTGGTGATGCCGAAGAACGAGTTGACGCTGGCGCCCGAACCCATGGTGAAGAAGTGGTGCAGCCATACCAGGTAGGACAGCACGGTAATCACGACGGTCGCATACACCATCGAGGTGTAGCCGAACAGGCGCTTGCCCGAGAAGGTCGAGACGATTTCCGAGAACACGCCGAACACCGGCAGGATCAGGATGTACACCTCAGGGTGGCCCCAGATCCAGATCAGGTTGACGTACAGCATCGGGTTGCCGCCGAGCTCGGTGGTGAAGAAGTTGAAGCCGGCGATACGGTCCAGCGACAGCAGCGCCAGGGTGATGGTCAGGATCGGGAAGGTGGCGACGATCAGCGCGTTGGTGCACAGCGCGGTCCAGGTGAACACCGGCATCTTCATCATCGACATGCCCGGCGCGCGCATCTTGACGATGGTGGCGATCAGGTTGACACCGGATAGTGTGGTACCGACCCCGGCCACCTGCAATGACCAGATGTAGTAGTCGACGCCGACATCGGGCGAGGCCTCGATGCCCGACAGCGGCGGGAACGCCAGCCAGCCGGTCTTGCCGAATTCGCCGACGAACAGCGACACCATGGTCAGCATGGCGCCAAACGTGGTCATCCAGAACGAGAAGTTGTTCAGGAACGGGAACGAGACGTCACGCGCGCCGATTTGCAGCGGCACCACGTAGTTCATCAGGCCGGTCACCAGCGGCATCGCCACGAAGAAGATCATGATCGTGCCGTGGGCGGTGAACACCTGGTCGTAGTGGTGCGGCGGCAGGAAGCCCGGATTGTCGCCGAAGGCGATGGCTTGCTGCGCGCGCATCATCAGCGCGTCGGCGAAGCCGCGCAGCAGCATGACGATGCCCAGCACCATGTACATGATGCCGATTTTCTTGTGGTCGATGGAGGTGATCCAGTCGCGCCACAGCGGGCCCCACAGGCGGAATTTAAACATGGCGGCCAGCAGCGCGAGGCCGCCGATCGCCACCATGGCGAAAGTACCGATCAGGATGGGCTCGTGCAGCGGAATTGCTTCCAGCGACAGCCGTCCGAAGATCAGATTGGTCAGGTTCAGATCAGACATGGTCATTCTTTACGGGTAGGTTGAGCAGTTGCGGCGACCTCGGTCGGCTCGCACACCTCGTCTTTAGGCAGTTTCTGCGTTGCCACGGCAGCCTTGATGCGGTTGGCATCCTGGTGCATCTGGACATTCATGCAGACTTTGCCGTCCTGCACGCAACGGTTCAGGATGCGGCTGTACAGGTCAGCATCGACGGTACCGAAGTGCATGATCGGGTGCTTGATGGTCGGCTTGTCCAGCGCCAGGAACTCGGCGCGGTCCAGCTTGGCGGTGGAGGCCTTGGTCTTGGCGACCCAGGCGTCGAAGTCGCCCTGCGACACGCCGTGGTACTTGAAGCGCATCTGCGAGAAACCGGCGCCGCTGTAGTTGGCCGAGAAGCCGTCGTACACGCCGACCTTGTTCATTACCGCGTTCAGCTGCGTTTCCATGCTTGGCATGGTGTAGACCATGCCGGCCAGCGCAGGAATGTAGAACGCATTCATCACGGTGGTCGAGGTCATGTGGAAGCGGACCGGCACGTCAATCGGCGTGACCAGCTCATTGACCGTGGCGATGCCTTGCTCTGGGTAAATGAACATCCATTTCCAGTCCATCGACACCACCTGCACTTCCAGTGGCTTGACGTGCGGGGCCAGCGGGCGATTTTCATCGATGCGGCTCAGCGGACGGTAAGGGTCGAGCAAGTGGGTGTAGATCCACGTGATCAGGCCCAGCACGATGATGATCAGCAGCGGCGCGCCCCAGATCAGCAGTTCGAGCTTGGTCGAGTGGTCCCAGTCCGGCTTGTATTCGGCGGCGGTATTTGACTTTCTATAGCGCCAAGCGAACAGACAGATGAGGAACATGACAGGTACGATGATCAACAGCATCAGCAAGGTTGACACAACAACAAGGTGTGCCTGCTGCGCTGCGATATCCCCGGACGGATTCAGCACGACCGTATCGCAGCCAGCGAGCCACATTAACGGTGCGAGGAGCAATCCACGACGAACGATAGGAGGAATCATGCGGTAATTTAGATTACAGATTATTGGGAACATGCTACTGTACTCACGACGGACTGTTCTTGCCATTGGACACTTTGTCCTACCCGCCTGGACACCGCCGTGATAACAATTACTTAACACGAGACAAGAGACTATGGCTAACACGACTTCTATTAGTGACGTCCAAGCTGGCGTCCGCGACCATCATCAAACGAGCCCCGGCGCACGCAGCATCAATGCCAGGGATGGACATATCTCTCCCGGAGAAATCGCAATTGGCGTGGTCATCGGGCGCGCCTCCGAGTACTTCGACTTCTTTGTCTACGCGATTGCGTCGGCCCTGGTGTTTCCGTCGGTATTCTTTCCATATGACAGCAGGCTTGACGGCACACTATACGCCTTTGCGATTTTTGCGCTCGCGTTTATTGCGCGACCGATCGGAACTGTCGCATTTATGGCAATTCAACATCGCTTCACCCGTGAAACCAAGCTCACGCTGGCCCTGATGATTATGGGCGTGTCCACCGCCGGCATCGCCTTCCTTCCGGACTATGCCAGTTTGGGGACCGCCGCCATCGGCTGGCTGGCGGTGCTGCGGATTGGACAAGGCATCGCCCAGGGTGGTTCCTGGGACGGCCTGCCGTCGCTGCTGGCGCTGAACGCACCTGAGCACAAGCGCGGCTGGTACGCCATGCTGGGCCAACTGGGCGCGCCGGTCGGCTTCGTCATCGCGGCCGGCCTGTTCTCCTACCTGATGGCCAACCTGAGCACGCTGGACTTCCTCGAATGGGGCTGGCGCTTCCCGTTCTACGTGGCCTTCGCCATCAACGTGGTGGCGCTGTTCGCCCGCCTGCGCCTGGTGACCACGCACGAGTACTCGCACCTGCTCGACGAGCACCAGCTGGACCCGGTGCCGGCCGGCGAACTGCTGTCCTCGCAGAAGCGCAACATCATCATCGGCGCGCTGGCGGCGCTGGCCAGCTACGCGCTGTTCCACCTGGTGACGGTGTTCCCGCTGTCGTGGATCACGCTGACGTCGCAGCGCTCCATCGCCGGCTTCCTGCAGGTGCAGATGGTCGGCGTGACGCTGATGGCGATCGCCATCATCATCTCCGGCTACCTGGCCGACCGCGTCGGCCGCCGCCGCACGCTGGGCACGCTGGCGACGATGATCGGCATCTTCAGCCTGTTCGTGCCGTTCCTGATCGGCGCCGGCGAAACCGGCCAGGACGCCTTCATCCTGATCGGCTTCGCGCTGCTGGGATTGTCCTACGGCCAGGCCTCGGGCGCGGTGACCGCCCAGTTCCCGCAGCGCTACCGCTACACCGGCGCCGCGCTGACCAGCGATCTGGCGTGGCTGATCGGCGCCGGCTTCGCGCCGCTGGTGGCGCTGGGCCTGTCGTCGCACTTCGGCCTGGCCTACGCCGGCGTCTACCTGCTGTCAGGCGCGGTCGCCTCGCTGGCCGCCCTGAGCATCAACCGCGCATGGAACATCCGCGATAACTAAGCGGCTCCGCCCCGGCCGCCCGGCCGGGGCATTCCTGTTGCGACGCCACCACACGCCCTTCCCTGCGCCCTACCTGTCTCCTTTCCCGGTTTGCGCTTTATTTAAGCTTGACCGCACTGCAACATGGCGCGCACGTTATCGCTGCGCAACTGTCGGCCTCGCCGCTAGAATCGGCCTTCAACGGATGACGGCGAGGTGACTAGCATGGCGACAGTGGGCGACTTTGTATTGAAGCGGTTGGCGGCCTGGGGCGTGAAACGCATCTACGGTTATCCCGGAGACGGCATCAACGGCGTGGTCGGCGCCTTCGGCCACGGCGACACCGGCATCGAATTCTTCCAGGTGCGCCACGAGGAACTGGCCGCCTTCATGGCCTGCGCCCACGCCAAGTTCAGCGGCGAGCCGGGCGTGTGCCTGGCCACCTCCGGGCCGGGCGCCATCCACCTGCTCAACGGCCTGTACGACGCCAAAGCCGACCACCAGCCGGTCGTCGCCATCGTCGGCCAGCAGAGCCGCATGGCGCTCGGCGGCGACTACCAGCAGGAAGTCGACCTGATGGCGCTGTTCAAGGACGTCGCCCACGAGTTCGTGCAAATGGCCAGCACGCCCGAGCAGGTGCGCCACCTGATCGACCGCGCCATGCGCATCGCCATCGAGCGCCGCACCGTCACCTGCGTGATCCTGCCCAACGACGTGCAGGAGATGAAGGCGGTGGAGACGCCGCCGCGCGAGCACGGCACCATCCACAGCGGCATCGGCTACACCGGCCACGCGGTGGCGCCGCGCCATGAAGACCTGCAACGCGCGGCCGCCATCCTCAACGCCGGCAAGAAAGTCGCCATCCTGGCAGGCGCCGGGGCGCTGCACGCCACCGACCAGCTGATCGCCGTGGCCGAGCGGCTCGGCGCCGGCGTCGCCAAGGCGCTGCTGGGCAAGGCCGCCGTACCGGACACGCTGCCGTATGTGACCGGCGCCATCGGCCTGCTCGGCACCAAGGCCAGCTGGGACTTGATGAACGAGTGCGACACGCTGCTGATGGTCGGCTCGGCCTTCCCCTACTCCGAATTCCTGCCCAAGGAAGGCAAGGCGCGCGGCGTGCAGATCGACATCGACGCCCGCAAGCTCAACCTGCGCTACCCGATGGAGGTCTGCCTGGCCGGCGACAGTGCCGCCACGCTGGAGGCGCTGCTGCCGCTGCTGGAGCAGCAAACCGATAGCAGCTGGCGCCAGCGCATCGAAAGCAATGTGCGTGACTGGTGGCGGGTGCTGGAAGCGCGGGCCATGAACGCGGCGCGGCCGATCAATCCGCAGCGGGTGTTCTGGGAACTGTCGCCGCGCCTGCCGGACGATGTGATCCTCGCCTGCGATTCCGGCTCCTGCGCCGGCTGGTATGCGCGCGACCTGCGCTTCCGGCGCGGCATGATGGGATCCGTCTCGGGCGGGCTGGCGTCGATGGGCTGCGCCCTGCCCTACGCGCTGGCCGCCAAGTGCGTGCATCCGGGCCGCCCGGTGATCGCCGTGCTGGGCGACGGCGCCATGCAAATGATCGGCATTAATTCGCTGATCACCATCGCCGCCCGCTGGCGCGAGTGGCGCGATCCGCGGCTGGTCATCATGGTGCTCAACAACGGCGACCTGAACATGGTCACCTGGGAGCAGCGCATCACCGAGGGCGACGCCCGGCTGCCCGAATCGCAGCAATTGCCCGGCTTCCCGTATGCCGCCTACGCCGAGCTGCTCGGCCTGCGCGGGGTGCGGGTGGACGACCCGTCACAGGTGGCGGCAGCGTGGGACGAGGCGCTGTCGGCCCAGGTGCCGACGGTGCTGGAGATGGTTACCGATCCCGATGTGCCGCCGCTGCCGCCGCACGTGTCGGCGAAACAGGCGGCGCACTACCTGCGCGCGATGCTGCGCGGCGACCAGGAGGCGGCCGGCGTCATCACGGCCACCATCAAGGAGGTGTGGGATGGCCTGTTCCCGGACAAGCAGAAGTCATAGCGCCGTCACAATAGCCGCGTACCCTGCTCCTCACCTGAAAATGAGGAGTATTGCGTGAACTTGAACGAGCACGAATTGCTGGAGCGCGTACAGCGCGAACTGACCGACAGCTACGACGAAGAACTGGAGATGGAGCTGGAAGACCGCGAGATCGATCCGCATACCCGCCAGGTCGTCGAGCGCGAGCGCAGTGCCGAGGCCAAGGAAGAACGCCGCATCTACTTCCGTGAGCTGTTCCGGCTTCAGGCCGAGCTGGTCAAATTGCAGGATTGGGTGGTGCATACCGGGCACAAGGTCGTCATCCTCTTCGAGGGGCGCGATGCCGCCGGCAAGGGCGGCGTCATCAAGCGCATCGTGCAGCGTTTGAATCCGCGCGTGTGCCGCGTGGCCGCGCTGCCGGCGCCGAACAACCGCGAGCGCACGCAGTGGTACTTCCAGCGCTATGTGTCGCACTTGCCGGCTGCCGGCGAGATCGTGCTGTTCGACCGCAGTTGGTACAACCGCGCCGGCGTCGAGCGCGTGATGGGCTTCTGCACCGACGAGCAGTACGAGGAATTCTTCCAGACCGTGCCGGAATTCGAGCGCATGCTGGTGCGCTCGGGGATACAGGTCATCAAATACTGGTTCTCGATTTCCGATGAGGAACAGAATGCGCGCTTCCTCGGCCGCATCCACGATCCGCTGAAACAGTGGAAGCTCAGCCCGATGGATCTGGAATCGCGCCGCCGCTGGGAGGAATATACGCGCGCCAAGGAGGTGATGCTGGAGCGTACCCATATTCCCGAGGCGCCGTGGTGGGTGGTGCAGGGGTGGACAAGAAAAAGGCGCGGCTGAATTGCATTCATCACCTGCTGGCGCAAATGCCGTATGAAGAAATCGCGCACCCGGCGATTGAGCTGCCGGAGCGCGAATATCATGACGATTATGTGCGGCGCCCGGTGCCGCGGGAGATCATTGTTCCGGAGGTGTATTAGTTCTTGTCGTTGCCGAGCGGGCGCGGCTGTGGACGGCGTGCCGCACGCTCAGCATGGGTTCCCGCCTGCGCGGGAACGACGGGCGTGTAGTAGTGGTGATATGATTTGGTGCTCCGCAACGCGGATGGGCTTCGAGGGCGCCTGCCCTTTCAGGACCGCACATGAAAATCCGTTCCCGCCTCAAGCACGTAGCCTCCGGCCTGCTGGCCCGATTCATCGGCCGCAACAATGATTACCAGGGTTTCTGGACATTGGGCGTGCTCTATCGCACTGTGCACGCGGCGCCGTGGCGCATCGAAATCGATCTGATTACCGGGCAGGCCTGCCCCGGCAATGAAGTCGCCGCCAGCGTCGCCGCCGAGCAATCGGCATACTTGCGCGCCGCGCTGTCAAAGCAGAACATCCCCTGGCTTGCGCTACACCGCGCAACGCTCACCGTGCAGTTTAACGCCGACGTACAGGCCGGTTACACTGGCACTGTTGGAGAACCTTTTGTATGTACCGTCACCCTTGATTCCGCAACTGGACACAGCGCCACCGCCAGCTTCACAGGCCGTTGCGCCATGTGGAAGCCGGGCCATTTTTCCGGAAGGGCCGGGTGCAGCGTCCCATACGTGTAATATGCAGTCCGAACCATACAAATAGAGGAGACAATATGAGCCTGGGCACCATCACTCCTGTCCTGCGCTGCTTCGACGAAGCGAAAACGCGGGAGTTTTTTCTGGATTTCCTCGGCTTTAAAGTCGATTGGGAGCATCGTTTTGAGGACGGCATGCCGCTGTACATGGCCGTCTCCAAGGACGGTTGCGCGCTGCATCTGACCGAGCACCATGGCGACTGCTCGCCCGGCGCCGCCATCCGCATCGCCACCACCGACGTCGACGCCTACCAGCAGGAACTGATCGCCAAGCACTACAAGAATGCCCGTCCCGGCGTGGAAGAAATGCCATGGGGCGGCCGCGAAATGACGATCAAAGACCCTTCGGGCAACCGCCTGGTCTTCTTCAACCGTGCGCCGGAAATCTCGGCCTGAGTTACCGCGCCCTCTGCTGCCTGAAATGGCTTTCCATCTCGGCAAACGAGGGTCGTTGAACGGCCGAAATCACCTTGCGGCCGAACTCCACGGACAGCGTCGGCGCGTAGCCGTTCAGGCTGGCGATCAGCATGACTTTGACGCACTGGTAAATCTTGGTCGACTCCTGTAGCTTGCGCTCCAGCAGGCCGGCGATCGGACTGACCACGCCGTAAGCCAGCAGGATGCCAAGGAAGGTGCCGACCAGCGCTGCGGCGATCAGGTTGCCCAGCTCCGCCGGCGGCGCGCCCACCGAACCCATGGTGTGCACCACACCCATCACCGCCGCGATGATGCCGAACGCCGGCAAGCCATCGGCCACCTTGTTGATCGCCTGGATGGGGATTTCGCCGTCCTGGTGATGGACTTCGATTTCGTTGTCCATCAGGTTCTCGATCTGGTACGGGTCCATATTGCCCGAGACGATCAGGCGCAGGTAGTCGGTGATGAACTCGGTCAGTTCATGGTCCGCCAGGATGCCTGGAAACTTCAGGAACAAGGGGCTTTTATGCGGCGCATCGACATCCGTTTCGACCGACATCAGCCCCTCCTTGCGGATCTTGAACAGAATATCGTACATCAGCGACAGCAGATCCATATACAGGGCGTTGGTCTGCCTCGCTGTCTGGAACAGGGTTGGAATCGCGGCCAAGGTCGCGCGCCGCGACTTGGCGTCGTTGGAAATCACAAAGGCGCCCAGGGCGCCGCCAGCGATCATCATCAGCTCGAACGGCTGGAACAACGGCACAAGGTGGCCGCCAGTCAGGACGTAGCCGCCAAACACGCCCACCAAAACAATCACGATCCCAATGACAACGGACATCCGGCACTCCACGGTTGCTCAGTGATAAACGTAAACTTTACCACAGGCAACTGTGAATTAACGAAAAGAAATATTAATACTTTGTCTGCGTGTACGGGCGAGCGTTGATCGACTTGCCCCACTCCTTGTCTGGCTGCCCGGACATGGTGAAGACCAGCTCGCCACCGGCGGTGATCTGCTCGTGGCGCAGATAGGTTTGGGCCAGCGGCTTGCCGTTCAGCGTGACGCTGGCGACAAAGGCGTTCTGCTTGCTCAGGCCCGGTGCGCGGATGGTGAAGCGCTTGCCGTTCGGCAGATTCAGCACCGCCTTGTCGAGGAACGGCCGGCCGATCACGTATTCGTTGCTGCCCGGCGCCACCGGATAGAAGCCCAGCGCGGTGAATGCGAGCCACGCCGACATCTGCCCCAGATCGTCGTTGCCGGACAGGCCGGCCGGCGTGGTGTTGTACTGGGTCGCCACCACCTGCGTCAGGCGCTGCTGCGTCTTCCACGGCGCGCCGGCGTAGTTGTACAGGTAGGCCACATGATGCGAGGGCTCGTTGCCATGCGCGTAATGGCCGATCAAGCCGGAGATATCCTCCATGTGCGCGTAGACGTTGTCGTCCACCTTGGCGTCGAAAACCTGGTCGATCTTGTCCTGCAAGGCCTGGTCGCCGCCCAGCATCTTGATCAGGCCTGCGTTATCGTGCGGCATATACCAGGAATACTGCCACGCGCTGCCTTCGGTGTAGTCGCTGCCAAAATTCGAGCGCACCGGGTCGAACGGTTCGCGGAAGCTGCCGTCCGACTTGCGCGCCCGCAGGAAGCCGGTTTTCACATCGAACGAGTTGCGGTAATTCTGCGCGCGCTGATAGTATCGGGCGGCGATATCCTGCTTGCCCATCTTCTCCGCCATGCGCGCGATGGTCCAGTCGTCGAACGCATACTCCACCGTCTTGGAAGCCGCTTCCGGTTCCAGATCGATCGGCACATAACCCAGCTTCATATAGTGTTGCAGGCCGCCGTAAGGGCCGTACTCGGCGCTGCTGGTCATGGCCTTCAGCGCCTCGTCCGCGTCGAAACCTTTAAGGCCTTTCATATAGGCGTCCGCGATCACCGGCACCGCGTGATAGCCGATCATGCACCACGTTTCCAGTCCATGGAACTGCCACACCGGCAAAATGCCGTAGGGACTGGCCTGCTGCGACGCCACCAGCGAACGCACAAAGTCCACATTGCGCTGCTCCGGCTGCACCAGCGTCAGCAAGGGATGCAGCGCGCGGTAGGTGTCCCACAGCGAAAAGGTCGAGTGATAGCGGAACCCTTTGGCCTGATGCACCTCGTTGTCCGGGCCGCGATAGCGGCCGTCGCGGTCCATGAACAGGCTGGGCGCAAGCATGCTGTGATACAGCGCCGTGTACACCATCTTGCGCATCTCCGGCTCGGCCTCGATGGCCACCGCGCCGAGCGCCTCGTTCCACGCGGCCGAGGCCCTGGCGCGTTCGGCGTCGAAGTCCCAGCCCGGCATCTCGGCCAGGTTGGCGATGGCGCCCTCCTCGCTTACGCCGGATATGGCAACCTTGATTTGCAACTGTCCATCCGCAGGCACACCGAAGTCCAGCGCGCCGACCAGCGCCTTGCCCTCCACCACCGCCTTGTCGCCCGGACCGCTGCCCGGACCGGCGAAGCCCTTGTACTCGACATCGCGCTCCATATTGCGCAGCGAGCGCGATGACAGCGGAGTGCGAGAACTGGATCGCAAAATACAGCTGCCGCCCGGGCGCCCAGCCGCGCGTCTCTCGCATGCCGGTGATGAGCGTGTTATCCCGCAAGCGCAGGCGTGACCACAGATTCTTGTTGGCGTAATCGTAAATGCTGGTGCGCAGATCGAGCATCACCTTGGCCTCGGCGCCGCTGGCATAGCGGTAGCGGTGCAAGCCGACGCGCTCACTGGCGGTCAGCTCGACCTGCACCTCGTGGTCGGCCAGCCTGACGGCGTAATAGCCCGGCTCCGCGCGTTCGTCCTTGTGGCTGAAGCGCGAACGGTAGCCACTGAAGGGCCGTTCCGGATAGCCCGGCTCCCATTTTGTCTCGCCGCTGTACGGCATCAGCAGCACGTCGCCCAGGTCCGAATGCCCGCTGCCCGAAAAATGCGTGTGCGAGAAGCCGAGGATGCTGTCGTCGTCATAACGGTAGCCGGACGCCCACGGATAGCTCTGACGGAACGGCCGCACCTGCGTATCGGGACTGAGCTGCACCATGCCGAACGGCCGCGCCGCGCCGGGGAAGGTATGCCCGTCGCCGCCGGTGCCGATAAACACATCGACCGCCGCGGCGGGCGTGCCCGGCGCGGCGGCGAAGGCCGGCAGCGCCATCGTCGCGGCCAGCACGCCGGCCGTCAGCAGCGAGCGCGCGCCGCTCATTGGTACCACGGCCGGGTGATTTTCAATGGGCGCACATCCATCCGCACGTTCAGGATGGTGTAGGCGTCGGCGGTGGCCGATTCGTAGCCGACGCTTTCGCTGTCGCGCGTCAGCTTGAATTCGAAGCCGAGGTCCTCGCGCGGGTCGCCCGGCGCCGCCATGGCGATGCCGATGGCCGTGTCGCGGGCGTTGTTGATCAGTTTTTCCATCATCACCAGCACGGTGTTATGGCCCAGCATATCGGCCGAATATACCTGTTCATTCAGAAACGGCTTGGCCGGATCGAGCTTGCCGCCTGCCTTGTCGGCCGATGGCGTGTACTGGCGCGTCAGCAGGTTATAGCGGTCGCCGCGATCCAGATAGCTGATGCGCGCGTTCGACAGGTTGAAGTCCTTTTCCCTGCCGTTGGTGGTGGCCAGCGCCAGGTCCAGCAGCAGCGCGCCCTGATAGCCGATCACCTCCACCTCGTGCTTGCCGTTGATGATGACCGCCGTGTTTTCATCAATGCCCAGGCCCTGCTTGTAGCCCTTCTTCAGCATGGCCGGCAGCATGCGTGCGAAGCGGCCGCGCGCCAGCAAGTGCTGGTCGACGAACAAGTCCTTGCCAACAAAGCCCAGGCCAGGCGCCAGCTCGCGGCCGTCGTTGACGCCCACGCTCAGGGTGCCCAGCACGGTCTTGGCCTCGTAATACATGGTGCTGCTCATGATGGCCGCGCCGGCGCTGCTGCCGCCGATCACGCCGCCCTTTTGATACACGTCCCAGATAGCTTGCAGCACGGCGGTGCGCGTACCGTCCGGCCGCACCAGCGCCTTGGTGATCAGGCCCTGGTCGCCGCCGGCGAAGTAGACGCCGCCCGCATCCCGGATCGACTGGGCCACGGCGGCATCCTCGGCGTCGCGCGCGTAGTCGCGGTCCTTGAAGCGCACCGCCACCGGCACGGCGAAGGCCTGGGCGCCGTATTTGTTCAGCGTCGCCACCAGGTTGGTGCCGGAGCGCAGCGGGTTGCCGGCGGCGCTGGGCATGACGGCGATACGCGCGCCCTTGCCGCCCGCCAGCTCCACCAGTTTGCTCCACACTTCGGTGTTATCGGCACGCACCGCGCCGCCGGCGATCAGCAGGTGGCCCTTGGGCGGGCTGTCCGCCTCCGCCGCGTGTGAAACCAGCACTACGAACGACACCAACGATGCGCACAGCATGCGCAAGGCTTTAGCAAAACTCGTCATACGAATATCCCTGTCTTTGGTAAGGTCCGCGCCCACCGTCGGCGGCGCAACTGATGCATATAATTATAAATCGGAAGTCGGCGCCCTCCCTGTGCACGATGACTGAGCTGTGCGAGAATGAATCCTTTTTGATCCCTTAACCTCGCACAGGCAGAAGATGAGTGAACTCAAACGCGGGCTGAAAAGCCGGCATATCCAGTTGATCGCGCTGGGTGGTGCCATCGGCACCGGCCTGTTCCTCGGCATCGCCCAGACCATCCAGATGGCCGGGCCGTCGGTGCTGCTGGGCTACGGCGTGGCCGGGCTGATCGCCTTCTTCATCATGCGCCAGCTGGGCGAGATGGTGGTCGACGAGCCGGTGGCCGGCTCCTTCAGCCACTTCGCCGACAAATACTGCGGCCACTGGGCCGGCTTCATGGCGGGCTGGAACTACTGGGTGCTGTATGTACTGGTCAGCATGGCCGAACTGTCGGCGGTCGGCATCTATATCCAGTACTGGTGGCCGACGGTGCCGACGTGGATGTCGGCGCTGGCGTTCTTTGTCATCATCAACGCCATCAGCCTGTTCAACGTCAAGGCCTTCGGCGAGATGGAATTCTGGTTCGCCATCATCAAGGTGCTGGCCATTGTCGGCATGATCCTGTTCGGCGCCTGGCTGCTGGCGTCCGGCGACGCCGGGCCGCAAGCCAGCATCGCCAACCTGTGGCAGCACGGCGGATTCTTCCCCAACGGCGTCGGTGGCCTGGCGATGGCGATGGCGGTAATCATGTTCTCCTTCGGCGGGCTGGAACTGATCGGCATCACAGCCGCCGAGGCGGACAATCCGTCGCAGTCGATTCCCAAGGCCACCAACCAGGCCATTTACCGCATCCTGATTTTCTACATCGGCGCGCTGGCGATCCTGCTGTCGCTGTATCCGTGGCAGAAGGTAGTCACCAGCGGCAGCCCGTTTGTGTTGATTTTCCATGCGCTCAACAGCAACCTGGTGGCGCATGCGCTGAACGTGGTGGTGCTGACGGCGGCGCTGTCGGTATATAACAGCGGCGTGTATTCCAACACGCGCATGCTGTACGGTCTGGCGAAGCAAGGCAATGCGCCTAAGGCGCTGTTGACGGTGAATGCGCGCGGCGTGCCGCTGACGGCACTGGGCGTGTCGGCGCTGGCCACCGGCATCTGCGTGGCGGTCAACTACTTCATGCCGGCCAAGGCCTTCGGCTTCCTGATGGGGCTTGTGGTGTCGGCGCTGATTATCAACTGGGGCCTGATAAGCTGGATCCACCTGCGCTTCCGCGCGCAGAAGAAAGCGGCCGGCCAGGTGACGCTGTTCCGCAGCCTCGGCTACCCGGCCACCAATTACCTGTGCCTGGCGTTCCTCGCCGCCATCCTGGTGGTGATGTACCTGACGCCGGACCTGCGGCTGTCGGTCTACCTGATTCCGGTGTGGCTGGCGGTGCTCGCCATCGGCTACAAGATGGGCGTCAAGCGCGGTTAGCCGGACTTGCTGTGCGGCGCGCCGGTGATATCGGTACCGACCGAGGCGCCGCCGCGTCCAGCGCGTTCTCCAATTCCGGGCGGAATTGAACTGAAAAGTGGCCCGATCGTTGATAGCATGTCTGCACTTTTTTGCATCGGAAGTGCTCACGACGAGGAGAACGCCATGCCCACGATTATCGTATTCAGCCATCTGCGCTGGGACTTTGTCTATCAGCGCCCGCAACAACTGCTGACGCGGCTTGCGCCGCATTTCCGGATCGTTTACGTGGAGGAGCCGCTACACAGCGACGGCCCGCCGCATCTGACCACCTCGACGCCAACGCCGAACCTGACGGTGGTGCAGCCGCACACGCCATCGCACACCAGCGGCTTCCATGACGATCAGATCCCGCTGCTGCAACCGCTGCTGGCCGCGCTGGCGCCAGCCGGCGAGGAAATCATCGCGTGGTTCTACACGCCGATGGCGCTGCCGCTGCTACCAACGCTGCCAGCGCGGCTGGTTGTGTATGACTGCATGGACGAGCTGTCGGCCTTCCTGCACGCGCCGCGCCAGCTTATGCAGCGCGAGACGGCGCTGCTGAAGATCGCCGATCTCGTGTTTGCCGGCGGGCCCAGTCTGTACAACGCGCGCCGCGCGCGCCATCCGAACGCCCATTGTTTTCCCAGCAGTGTGGATGCGGGGCATTTCCGCCAGGCGCTGGAGCGAGGCCTTGAGCATCCGCTACAGGCGGGCATTCCGCGTCCTCGGCTGGGCTACTTTGGCGTGATCGACGCGCGCTTCGATACCGCGCTGCTGGCGGCGCTGGCGGACGCGCGGCCCGATTGGCAGCTGGTCATGGTCGGGCCGGTGCTGAAGATAGCGCCGGCGTCGCTGCCCCGGCGCGGGAATATTCACTACCTCGGGCGGCAGCCGTATCAGGAGCTGCCGCGCCTTGTCGCCGGGTGGGATGTATGCCTGCTGCCGTTCGCTCTGAATGAGGCTACATGCAACATCAGCCCGACCAAGGTGCTGGAATACATGGCGGCCGAACTGCCGGTCGTCAGCACGGCGATTACCGATGTCGCGCGCGCCTACGGCGGCGTGGCGGCCATCGCCCATGACGAGGCTGGCTTCATCGCGGCGTGCGAGGCGGCGCTGACGCAAACGCCCGGACAGCGCGCGGCGACGGCGCAGCGCATGCGCGCGATCGTTGAGCAGACGTCATGGCAAGCCACCGCCGACGCCATGCGTCGGTTGATCGAGCAGGCGGCCGCCAGCCGCCAGCCACCACACAGCCCAGCGACCGCGACGCAAGCCCACACTGAGAATGCAGAGCGCGCAGGAAATGCGATGCGCGCCGGCGCTCGCGAAACGACCAAGGCGGAAATGGCGGGCAAGGCGAGTGGCGCGGGTGGCGCGGGTGTCACGAGCGTGACGGGCATGACGAGCGTAGCGGGCGTGGCGGGCGTAGCGGCAGTCGCGCATGCGGGGCCGCGTGGCGGCGTGCACACGGGCTGCATCATTATCGGCGCGGGGCCGACCGGGCTGTCGGCCGCCTACCATCTGGACGCCGACACGCTGCTACTGGAACGCGCCGCCAGCGTAGGCGGCTGGTGCCGCTCGATCCAGGACCACGGCTTCACCTTCGACCACGCCGGCCATATCATGTTCTCCAACGACCCCTACGTGCTCAAGCTCTACGACATCCTGCTGGGCGACAACCAGCACTGGCAAATGCGCGAAGCCTGGATCTACAGCAAGCAAGTCTACACCCGCTACCCCTTCCAAGGCTCGCTGCACGGCCTGCCGCCCGACGTCATCCGCGAATGCATCATGGGCGCCGTCGCAGCGCGCTACACCGCACCGGCGCCGCGTCCCGCCAACGCACACTGCGCCACGCCAGTGCCGGACTGCTGCGCCGACGGCACCACCGACACCGCCAACACCCCGCGCGCCCTGCCCGCCCGGCCACCCAACAACTTCGAAGACTTCATCCACAAGGTATGGGGCGCCGGCATCGCCCGCCACTTCGCGCTGCCCTACAACCGCAAGCTCTGGACCATCCCGCTCAAGGAAATGGAAACCTCGTGGCTCGGCGGCCGCGTGCCCCTGCCGGACCTCGATGAAATCGTCGACGGCGCGCTGCAACCAACACCGCGCCCGATGGGTCCCAACGCCCGCTTCGGCTATCCGCGCCGCGGCGGCTTCCAGGCGCTGATGTCCGGCTTCCTGCCCCACATCCGCGGCAAGATCGAACTCAACGCCAGCGTCACCGCCATCCTGCCCGACGAGCACACGCTGATGCTGGCCGACGGCCGGCTGCTGCACTACGACCACCTGATCAGCACCATGCCGATGCCGGAGCTGGTGCGCCTGATGGGCAACGCGGTGCCGGTCAGCCTCAAGCTGGCGGCCGGCGCGCTGCGCCATGTCTCGATCCGCTGCGTCAACATCGGCGTCAACCGGCCCAAGCTCACCGACAAACACTGGATCTACTATCCCGAAGACACGGTCTACCACCGCATCTTCGTGCAGGGCAACGCCAGCCCGGACTGCAACCCGCCCGGCGGCTTCGGCTTTACATGCGAAATCTCGTATTCGCCATCCAAGCCGCTGCCGGCCGAAGGCGACGCCCTCATCGCGCAATGCCTGGCCGACTGCGTGCGCACCGGCTTCCTGTCCGAAGACGACCAGGTGCTCACCGCCAACGAGGTCGACATGCCGTATGCCTACGTCGTCTACGACCACGCGCGCGCCGGCAACGTGGCCGCCATCCGCGAATGGATGGCGCGCCACGACATCCTGCTGGCCGGCCGCTACAGCGAATGGGAATACTATAATTCCGACCATGCCTTCCTGGCCGGCAAGCGGGCTGCCGAACACGTACGCGCGCAACGCAGCAGCCGCACCCGCGCGGCCGTCTCGACCTGACCGTTGCATGCCGCACAGACCGGCCCCATTGCCGAGGCCACCATGAGGCCAACCCAAGTTCCAAAGGAATATGTCATGTCGACCCACGCTAACGCCCCGCACCGGCCCTTGCAACTGCCTGCACTGGCAGGCTGGCTGGTGCTGACCTTTATCTTTGCCGCCATCGGCGCCTTCGCCTCGTCGCAGGCGGCCGAGTTTTACCAGCAGCTCGACCGCCCCGAGTGGGCGCCGCCGCCGTGGCTGTTTGGCCCCGCCTGGACCGTGCTGTACCTGCTGATGGCCATCGCCGCCTGGCGCGTGCAGCGCGCCGCCGCCCCCGGCAGCGCGCGTCCGGAGCTGACGCTGTACGTCGTGCAACTGGTGCTCAACGCGCTGTGGACGTGGCTGTTCTTCGGCTGGCACCTCGGCGGCGTAGCATTTGCGGAAATATTGCTGCTATGGCTAACGATCGCCGCCACCATCCGCGCCTTCTGGCGCCGTGACCGCTGGGCCGGACTGTTGTTGGTTCCCTACATCGGCTGGGTGACTTTCGCCACCTGCCTCTGCTACAGCATCTGGCAGCGGAATCCAGCCATCCTCTGACAGTGATTTTTTATCCAGATAGTTGCCACCATTACTACTAATGTGCAAGCCAACCTGATACACTCTCAGGTTTTGCATCTTAAACGCAACTATCGTTTAAAAAATAACAATGAAGAAAGCAAGGGCGCCGGCCACTCATTCCCTCCTGATATTGTCCCTGTCGCTGCCGGCGGCGGGACTGGCGCTCGCGCAGATTCAGGAGGTCACGGTCACCGCCCAGCGCCGGCCGTCGCCGGAATCGACAACGCCGGTGGCCATGAGCGTGTTGCAGTCCGACGAGCTGAACCAAGCCGGCATCGACAGCCCGGCAGCCATCGGCGCGCGGTTGCCGAATGTACAGCTGGACAATGCGGCCGACGGCCTGCACATCACCATGCGCGGCGTCTCCAGCGCGGACACCACGGAAAAAGGCGATCCCTCGGCCGCCTTCCTGCTGGACGGCGTCTACATCGCCCGGCCGCAAATCCAGAACCTCAGCTTCTACGACCTCGAACGGGTGGAAGTGCTGCGCGGGCCGCAAGGCACGCTGTACGGCCGCAATACCACCGCCGGCGTAGTCAACGTCATTTCCAAAGCGCCGGTCGATCAGTTCGAAGCCTGGGTGGCCGGCGAAATCGGCAACTACAACAGCCGCAAGGCCAGCGCCATGCTCAACGTGCCGGTCAATGACATGCTTGCCGTGCGCGCGGCCCTGTCGGCCAACCGCCACGACAGCTACCTGCGCAACGCCCAAGGCACCACCAACGAACTGGGCAAGGACCGCGATGACCTGTCCGCGCGCCTGTCGGCCCGCCTGCGCCTCAACCGCGACGCCACGCTGCTGCTGCGCTACGATCACAGCAAGGTGGACGATAACAACGACAGCTTCGTCCCCGACACCAATTTTTATAGCGGCGTCGCCAGCGGCCGTCCGCTCTGGCGCGGCGCCGGCCGCGACGCACAACTGACCAACGCCTTCGTGCCGCCGAACGCGGCGCCGGAACAAGGCTACAGCCACAAGACCACCTCCGGCATCGGCGCCGACCTGGCCTGGGACCTCGGCCCCGCCACGCTGTACTACCTCGGCGCGCACCGCAGCTACACGCACGATGCGCTGGCCAATTTCTACTACCGCGTGGCGCCGGCCATCGCGCTCGGCGTACGCCAGAACTTCGGCGGCGACTACTCGCAGAATTCGCACGAGCTGCGCCTGGCCAGCAACGGCGACGGCGCGCTCAGCGCGCAGGCCGGCCTGTACTACTTCCGCGAGCAGTCTTCGCAGACCTACACCTTCCGCGACCTGCAACTCATCGGCCTGCCGCCCTACTACGTGTTCCCGCACGGGCCGACGGTGGCGGACAGCAAAGCCGTATTCGGCCAGGCCACCTACCGCATGACTGATCGGCTGAGTCTCACCGCCGGCGCGCGCTACACGGCGGACAAAAAGTCGCGTGTCGGCTCGACCAATTTCCAGCAAGGGCCGGTGTTCAATCCCGCCACCGACTTTGCGCTGCTAAATGCCGCCAGCCTGCGCGCGCACCAGACCACGTGGCGCCTCGGCGCCGACTACGGCCTGGCGCCATCGACGCTGCTGTACGCATCGGCCGCCACCGGCTACAAGGCCGGCGGCTTCAATGACGGCTGCCTGGCCGGCGCGGTCGAGGCAGGCCTCGCCTGCCCGGGCGCGCTGGCGGTGCCGGCGGCCACGCTGCTGTACCAGCCGGAGACTGTGCGCTCCTACGAAGCCGGCGTCAAAACCCGCTTCTGGCACGACAAGGCCAGTCTGAACCTGGCGGCCTTTCATTACGACTACCGCAACCTGCAACTGTCCGGCGTCGCCATCGTCGCCGGCGCGCCGCGCTTTGTCACCGCCAACGCCGGCGAGGCCAGCGTCAAGGGGCTGGAAGCGGAAGGCCGCTTGGCGCTGACGCCACATGACCGCATCAGCTACGCGCTGGCGCTGCTCGATGCGCACTACGTCCGCTACTCCCCGGACGGCGTGCACGACTGGTCCGGCCATAAACTGGACCGTTCGCCATCGCACGCCTTCACGCTCGGCTATGAGCACAGCTTCGCGCTGCCAGCCTGCGAACTGGCGGCCGGCCTGCGCTCGCGCCGCAGCGCCGCCGCCATCATCGCCGTGCCGACGCAGCTGCTGCAATACCGCGTGCCCGCCTACACCGAGAGCGAGGCGACGCTGCATTACCGTCCGCGCGGCGCGCAATGGAGCTTGCTGGCGCGCGTGAAGAACATCGAAAACAAGGTGCGGCCGATCGCCATCGACAGTTTCGGCATGGCCGTGCCGAGCGATCCGCGCACGCTGGACGTGCGGATGGACTACCGCTTTTAAGCCATGCTGAATCATTTTTACCGTTTCCTGTTGCTGCTGGCCGCCCTGGCGCTGTCGCCGGCGGCTTGCGCCAATGGCGGCCCGCTGATGCTGGACGCGCACCTCGACCATGTAGACGCCTGGCCAGCGGTCAAGGTGATGTCCGATCCCGATGGACAGCTGACGCCCGCACAGGCGCTGGCCGCCGACGAGCATTTCGCCACTCCCCGATCGGCCTACGCCACGCTGGGTGTGCACAAGGACGTGGTGTGGCTGCGCATACCGGTCACGCTGCCGGCGCACGCCGACGGCGAATGGATACTGAATATCGATTACGCGGTGCTGAACCGCATCGACATCTACGTGGCGCGCGATGGCCGCATCGGCGAACATCAGCTGATCGGCAACCTGCAACCGGAGCCGGAAGGCGCGCCGCGTGGCCGTGTGCCCGCCGCGCTGCTGCACCTGACGCCCGGCGCCGACCACGTGCTGCTGCTGCGCGTGGAAAACGTCGGCGCGATGATACTGCCGGTCAGCCTGTCGCGCCCCGCCAGATTCCACGGCGCCGCGCTCAACGAGCAGATGCTGCAAGGCGTCCTGACCGGCCTCAGTCTGTGCCTGCTGCTTTACAGCCTGGCCCAGTGGCTCACGCTGCGCGATCCGCTGTACGGCAAGTTCGCGCTGCTGGTGGCGGGCACCACGCTGTTTTCGGTGGAGTTTTTCGGCCTCGGCAACCAGTATCTATGGAAGAGTAACGCCTGGATCAGCATCCACGCCGGCGGCGTGTTCGCCCTGATGGCGTCCTGCGGCGCCTACCTGTTCGTCGAGCAGGCGCTGGCCCGCCAGGGCAAGGACCGCGTTTTCAGCCGCCTGATGGAGGGCGGCGCGGCGCTCTGCATCATCAGCGCACTGGCCTACGCCACCGGCATCATGAGCGTGGCCACGCTGGTCATCATAGTCAGCACGCTGGGCGTGATGCCGATGCTGCTTGGCCTGCCGGGCGCGTACCACCGCGCGCGCGGCGGCGACGCCGTCGGCGTCTACTTCCTGATCGGCTGGGGCGTGAGCTTCGCCTCGTCGGCGACCCTGAGCCAGGTGATCACCGGCCAGGTGGGCGCCAACTTCTGGACCATGCACGCGCTACAGTTCGGGAATATCTTCGACATGCTGGTGTTCACCCGCATACTCGGCTTGCGCACCAAGGCGATGCAGACCGCCATGCTGCGCGCCGAGGAAGCGACCCGCACCAAGTCCGAGTTCCTGGCCCACATGAGCCACGAGATCCGCACGCCGATGAACGCCATCATCGGCATGAGCCGGCTGGCGCTGATGACCGAACCCAATCCCAAGCTGCAAAACTACCTGGGCAAAATCCTCAACGCCGGCGAACACCTGCTGGCGGTGATCAACGATATTCTCGATTTTTCCAAGATCGAGGCCGGCAAGCTCGGACTGGAGTCGGCGCCGTTCGGGCTGCGCGAGATGCTGGACCATCTGGCCTCGCTGACGGTAATTAAATCCGACGCCGCGCGGGTGGAACTGAAAATGCGCGTCGACGACAGCGTACCGTCACGCCTGGTCGGCGATCCGCTGCGACTGAGCCAGGTGCTGATCAACCTGACCAGCAACGCCGTCAAGTTCACCGAACGCGGGGAGATCGTGGTGGCGGTCGAATTGATGGACCGGACGGCGGACACGGTGGCGCTGCGCTTCTCGGTCAGCGATACCGGCATCGGCATGCGGCCCTCGCAAGTCGAAGGCCTGTTCGAATCGTTCAACCAGGCCGGCGCCACCACCACCCGCAAATACGGCGGCACCGGTCTTGGCCTGAGCATTTCGCGCCAACTGGTGCAACTGATGGGCGGTGACATCGACGTCGCCAGCACGCCCGGCATCGGCAGCCGTTTCGGCTTCATCGTCCGTCTCGGCATCGCCGCCGACAACGCGGCGCCGGTCGACTGGCCGCTGGCGCCGCAACAGCAGCCGCGCGAAATGCGCCGTTCCGACCGCGCCGGCCTGGCCATCCGCGACCTGTCGGCGCTGGACGGCGCGCGCATCCTGCTGGTGGAGGACAACGCCAACAACCGCGAGGTTGCGCTGGACTTTCTGGCCGCCGCGCGCATGCAGATCGACGTCGCCGAACACGGCGGCGAGGCCGTGCGCATGGTCGAACAGGCGGACTACGACCTGGTGCTGATGGACGTGCAGATGCCCGAAATGGACGGCCTGACCGCCACCCGCCGCATCCGCGCCATGGAGCGCCACAAGCATCTGCCGATCATCGCCATGACCGCCTACGCCATGGCCGGTGACCGCGACAAGAGCCTGGCCGCCGGCATGAATGACCACCTGACCAAGCCGATCGCCCCTGAGCAGCTGTTCCGCACCTTGATCAAGTGGATCGCGCCATCGCGGCTGAACGCGCGCCGGGTGCAATCCCGCGCCACGCTGCAAACTCCGGCTTCGCCGCCACCGGCCGCCCAGGCGCCAAGCGCGCCAAGCGCGCCGCTGCCGTCGATACCGGGCGTAGACTGGCAACTGGCGCTGGAAAGCGTCGACCATCAGCGCGCGCGCCTGGACAAGCGCATTCGCGGCTTCCTGCACGAATACCAGCCGTCGGCACAGGTGGTGCGCGAGGCGATCGCCAGCGGCCATCACGAGGCGCTGTACCCGTTGACGCACAACCTGCGCGCGACCGCCGCGTACATCGGCGCCTTTCACCTGGCCTCGCAGGCGCAGGCGCTGGAACAGGCGCTGCGCAACGAGCGCGCCGACCGCATCGCCATGCTGGCGACCGAGCTGGCGGACGGCCTGGAACTGGTGCTTGGCGGGCTGGCGCAAATGGCCGAGCCGCCCGCGCAGCCGCGCTACCGCGACGGCGACGCCACGCTGCTGATCGCGCGGCTGGAAGCCTATTTGCGGGCCGACGACGCGCGCGTCGAAGACGTGCTGATGGAACTGTCCGCGCTGGCGCCGGTCTTACGGCATGCGGACCTGCTGGAGACGATCCGCAAAGCGGTCGAAGAAATCGAATATCAGGCCGCGCTGGCGCCGTTGAGCGCACTGGCGCGCACGCTGCAAAACGAACTGGAAGACAATCCATGAATTTCGCGGGAACCCAAAAGGTGCTGGTGGCCGACGACGACATCGTGAATCGCCAGGTATTGGCCGAACTGCTCAAGCCGGAGCACACCGTGCTGCTGGCGAAGAACGGCGAGCAGGCGCTGGAGCGCGCCGCGCGCCACCTGCCGGACCTGATCCTGCTGGATGTGATGATGCCCGACATGGACGGCTACGAAGTGCTGCGCCGCCTGCGCGCCGACGCCCAGACCGCGCACATCACCGTCATTTTCATTTCCGGCCTGTCGCAGCCTGCGGACGAGGCCAGTGGCCTGAAGATGGGCGCCGCCGACTACATCTCCAAGCCGTTCAACGAAACGGTGGTGATGGCGCGGGTGGCGATGCACCTGCAAATGGTGCGCCAGCGCCGCATGCTGGAGCACCTGGCCCACGTCGACGGCCTGACCGAACTGGCCAACCGCCGCCGCTTCGATGAGGTTTACGAAGCGGAATGGCAGCGCAGCCGCCGCAGCGGACGTCCGCTGTCGCTGGCGCTGCTCGATATCGACGCCTTCAAGCAGTACAACGACCATTACGGCCATCCGGCGGGCGACCGGGCGCTGCGCGCCGTCGCCCGCACCGCCGCTTCCGGCCTCAGACGCCCCGCCGACCTGGCGGCCCGCTACGGCGGCGAGGAAATGGTGCTGCTGTTGCCGGACACCGAGGCGGCCCAGGCGCAGCAGGTGGTCAGCTGCATTTGCGGCGCCATCGCCGATTTGCAGATTCCGCATGAGGCATCCTCGGTGGCGCCGATGCTGACCGTGAGCGCCGGCGGCGCCACGCTGAACGGCGCGGCCAGCGAGACTGGCACCGAACTGTTCGCGGCAGCGGACGCCCTGCTGTATCGGGCCAAGAAGGCCGGCCGCAATCGCATCGAGTGGCGCGCGGCCTTCTAGGCTACGCGCCGCACCGTGAAATGCTCGACCTTCTGGCGCGACTGCGTGCTGCGGAAACCGAAATAGCCGCCGCCCAGCAGAGGGCCGGGCGCATTAAAGTATTCCCGGTCGTCGACATACAGCCGTGTGCCGCGCGCATCGACCACGATCCGGATGCGGTAAGGGTGACCGGCTTTCAGCAGGTAGTCCGCGGCCGTATATTCCTGTAGCAGCTTGCGCGCGCCGCTGCCGTCGTAGTAGCGGAAGCGCGTGGTGCTGTTGGTGTTGCCGCCGATGCCGGCATAGAACAATTTCAGCTTGTCGTATTCTTCCAGCTTGCCGGATTGCGTGAAGCCGCGCGGCAGCTGCGCCTCCCAGAAGAAGTTCAGGTCCGACAGGCGGCCGTCGGCCAGCACCGTGCGCGTGAAGCTGATTTCGTAGTGGCCAAGCAGCTGCTGGCGCAGCCACACGGTCAGTCCCCGATCGGCGCGCAGTATCAGCGCGCCTTGTTCGACGTAAGCGGCCGCGCGGGCGTCGCCCGATTCCGCCTCAACCGCCCACGCCTGGGCGTCGAAGCGTTTGAACTCGTCGCGCGCCAGCGTGGACTCGGCCGCCTGCGCCGCCAGCGCCAGCATGCCGATGGCGCCCAGCCCCCATTGCGCGACGGCGTTGGTTGACAGCGCGGGCGCTTCCTCCACGTCGTTCAGCACCAGCGGCGGTTTCACGCGGCGCGATACCAGGTCTTTGTCCTTCAGTCCCGCGCGTCCTTCGTGGAATTGCGCCCATGCGCGCTTCAGCATCGCGCCGTCCTGATTCTGCACGGCGGTGTAGGCAAGCAGGCGCGCGTGGCCCTGGCCGAGATTGAGCTTGCCCAGGTCGCGCCCCAGTTCCGCCTTTTGCTCCTCGGGGCTAGCGCTATACAGGCGGCAGTAGAGCAGCCAGGCGTCACGGAAGGCCGGCTGGGGAACCGTGCGTATCAATTCGCTGGCGATTTCCGGCAGGCCGAACACCGCGCTCAGATGTGAAACGCTGATTTTCGCGTCGGCGTCCGGCAGATAGACACCGGTGCGCAAATCCATGATGCCGCCGCCGGCCAGGAAGCCCAACGGCCGCGCGGCGATGCTGGCCATGCTGTTCAACAGCTTGTCGCGGTACTGCGGCTGGCCGGTGCGCTCCCATTCGGTGAACCACGCGGCAGCCACCGCGCCCCAGTCGGTGCCGAAGGCAACGCTGGCGTGGGTTTCCGGCTCATGCTCGGGCGCTTTCTGGCCGATCTTGCGGCCGGGGATGATGGTACGCAGCCGCTCGACCGCGTCGGTCTGTTCGCGCAGCAGGTCGCCGGTGCGCTCGTCGGCGCTCAGGTAGTAGAAGAAGCGGCGGTTGATGGCGGTGGAAACCCGCAACTGCTTGGCGCTGTCGCTCCAGTGCTGCACGCCATGGCGCGTGCCCAGCGGGCTGTATGGGCCGATGTGGTGCACATCGACCTCGCCGGTGTGGCGCGTCATGGCTTCGGCCACGCGGAAAGCGTCGGCGCGGCCGCTGTGCAGGTAGTAGTGCCACAGCCAGATCTCGGTGCTCAATTCCGAATTATCCCAGGCGAAGCCGCCGACGTCGTAGCGCCAGACGTGGCGCTGGTTGTCATAGGTATGCATTACGTCGCCATAGTCCCAGAAGCCGTACCAGCGGCGGTCCTCAATCTGGTTGCGATAAAAATCGAAGGCCCAGCCAAGCTGCTGCTCCAGCCTTGCAGGTTTGGGCGAAGCCGGGCGCCAGTATTCGCTGAATACGCCGGCGCTGTGCAGCCGCTGTGGCGATGCGGTCAGCAACGGTGGCGACTGAAGACGGCCGCTGACCGCCACCAACTGTTCGTGCGTTGGCGTCGCCGCAAACAGCTGCAATTCCAGTTCGCTGGTGCGCGCAACGCCGTAGGGCGTGCCGAATTCCGGTTCGTAGTCTTCGTAGGTGATGTCGAGCGCGTCGCGCTGTTTGGCGTGGTCGGTTTCGCCCATGCCGTCGTGGTAGAAGCGCAGGTCCATCGGCTGGGCCTTCGGCGCCCACAGCCAGAGCGTGACGCTGGCGTTGCTGGTTTCGGCGCCCTGGATGTCGATCTGGCCGGGATAGCTTTGCCAGAAGTTGCGCACGCCGAAGGCGATGCCGCCGTCCGGCGTGCCGAGGTAGCCGGTGCCGGCGGCGCGGTGGCCGCTGGCCGCCTGTATCCAGCCGTGGCCTGGGCTGGTGCGTTTGCTGATGCTGTAGCCGTCCGGGTGCGACTGCAGCAGCGTGTAGCTGCCGAAGGCAGGTATGTAGCGCAGATTCTTGCTGACGTTGGCAGGCATGGCGCCGGCCGCGACGCCGCGGCCCTGAAGTTGCGCGTCCGCCGCGGCGCCGGCGTCGCGCCGCAGGCCGGTGAGGCCTTGCACGGCTTCTGCGAAGACGCCGCCGTTGGCGCCGACAAAACGGATGTAGCGGTCGTGCAGCGGTCCGGCCATTGGTACGTCGAAGCGCAGGCCCACGCCTCGGATGTAAGCCCGGTTCGGGTCGGCGTCGTAGACCAGCGTATGTACGATGCGGATGGCGTCCGCGTTGCGGTAGAAGTACAGCCGTACGGTGAACGGCAGCAGTTTGGCGCCGTCCGCATGGCTGTGGGCGCCGGTGATGCGCACCACCGCGCGCTGTGGGCCGTTCTGCTCCAGCGTGGCCGATTCGATGGCGCTGGTGAACGCCCGGCGGCCGGCCGGCGCGGCCTCGTCGTCTGCCGCGTCATCCACCAGCAGCACCAGGCGTCCATTCTGCAACTGGGGCTTCCCTGCGCGCTGTATCTCGTTGAGCAGGATCGCGCCTTGCCGCGCTATCCTGCACTGCAATTTGCCGGTGTTGACGACGATAGCGCCATCGCCTTCCAACGCCAGCAACCCGGACGCCGTGCCGGCGGTGGCGCGGGGGTCGCTGGCGGCATGGCCGGCGGCGTCGGGCAACGGCGCAAGCGTGTAGCCGCCAGCCGGAAGCGCGCCACTGGCATCCGGCGCCAATGCGTGCGCGGACCATTTGAGCGTACCGTCCGGCCAGTACGCCAGCGGCCATGACTGCACCGCCACCGTCGCGCCGCCAGCCGGGCGCGCGCGGGCGGCGTCGGCTGCTTGCAGTGCGGCGGCCGGCGCCAGCACGAACGCGCGGGTATCGCCGGGAACGCGCCCCTGCGGCCAGGGCACGCCCCATGTCGCGCCCTGAAAGCTGGCTGGCGCGCCGTCAAGCCAGTGCAACGCCGTCTGCCCGGCGGCTTCGCCGTCCACCGGCTGCGCGGCTGCTCCGCTGCCGGCGGCCTCGCCCGAGGCGGGGCCGATAGCGCTGTCGTCGCCGGCGCCGGTCCCGCCAATGCCACCGTTAGCGACGCTGCTTGCCGCGCCGCCCGTCAGCAGCGCAGCCAACTTGAAGAACCGCCGACGTTCAAGCGATGCACTCATCCCGCAAGCTCCTTAATATTTGTACGACAGCGTAGCGCCCACAGTACGAGCCTCGCCCAACCAGGCCCACACCGAGCCATAATCGCCATTGCCCACGCGACGGTAATACTGCTTGTCGAACGCATTGTTCACCCACACCGAAGCGTTCCACTCGCCGCGATCCAGCTTGCCGCCGGTGCCGGCCGAGAAACCGGCCAGGCCATAGCCATCCACCCGCGTCAACCGCGAGTTATCGACCGTACCATACATCCAGCCGCGATAGGAGTAACGCGCGCTCACGAAATTGATTAATCCATTCTCGCTGCGCCACGAGTAACGCGTATTCGCATTCCACGTCACCTTCGGCGCGTTGAACACGCGCTCACCGGTCAGATTGCACGATGCCGGCGGCTTCGGCGACAGCGTCACCTCCGCCGGGCAGCGCGCGTTCTGATAATCGGTATAGCGCGCGTCGTTATACACGCCAGCCACGTTCACCTGCCAGCCTTTGGCTACCGTCGCCGCAATGCTGGCCTCCGCACCGCGCGAACGGAAACTGCCGGCGTTCATCAGGTAAGTCTGCTGGTCGTCCGGGTTATAGCCCTGCGTCTGGAAATCGGTAATCTCGGTCTGGAACAGGTCCGCCTTCAGATTCACCTTGTTATCCAGCAGCGAGCCCTTGATGCCCAGCTCCACGCTTTTGGTTTTCTCCGGCTTGATAAACAGCGTATCGTAGCCGGCCGCCTTGGCCGCACCAGCCGAAATATTCAAGCCGCCCGACTTTTCGCCATAGGAGCCGGCCAGGTAAGAACTCCAGCCCGCGCCCAGGTGGCGCTTCAGCACCAGCGTCCCGGAAGGCAGCACATGATATTCCTGCAGATTGCCGGAGTTGAACGATGCGCGGTTATAGCGGATGAAATAACCGCCCTTCTCCTGGTAATTGGCGCGCACGCCCGCCACCAGGTCCCACTCCGGCGTGATATGCCAGGTGCCTTGCGCATATGGCGACAACATATAGTCATGCACCTGGCCGACCCGGATCACATCCAGCCCGTTATAGCTGGTCGAATCCAGATAGACGCCGGCCAGCTTATTGTTGGTATAGCGGGTGTGCGCCAGCGTATCCAGATGCTCGCCAAGATAGGTCAGGCCCAGCGCATAGTCAAAGCGCTCGCCGGCCGGCGAATCGAGACGAAAATCCTGCGACCAGCTACGGTCGATCACGCGCGTGCCCGTATTGTTATAGACCCCCACACTCAGGCCGTCGGCCACATTCGGATCGGAACGGAAGTAGCGATACGACGTCACGGAGCGCAGCTTGTAGCCGTTATCGAACAGCCAGTTGGCCTCCGCCGAGGCCCCGCCCTGCTTCACATGCACGGTGTTCTCGTCATCGAGATCCACGTTCGGGCCGAATACCACATGGTTGCCCACGGCGGCCGAGTGCTTGAGGAAGCTGTCCACGCCACTGAATACATTGGTCGACAACAGTACCGGCGTTGGCTCGCTATTGGTCACGTTGATGTCGGCCGTCAGGCGCAGATTGAAGCCTTCGCCACGCTTGTACAGCAACTGCCCGCGCGCGCCGGTGCTGGTGACACCGGCCAGCGTATTGCCGTTGCGGACGTTGGTTACCGGTCCATCGTTATTGGTATAGACCAGATTCACACGGCCTGCCCAGTTGTCCGTCAGTGCGCCGGACAGCATGGCGCGGCCGCGGACATAGCCGTTCTGTCCATACGACACGCTGGCCGATGCCTCCGGCGTAAAACTCGGCTCGCGCGTGTGAATATTGACCACGCCGCCGGTGGCGTTGGCGCCAAAGGTCGTGCCCTGCGCGCCGCTCAGGACCTCGGCATAGGCGATGTCACCCAGGCCGCTGCTCAACATGCCGGCGCGCGGCAGGTATACATTGTCGACATAAATCGCCACGCTGCTCGGCATGCCGATATTCTGGTCGCCACTGGCCTGTCCGCCGCCATCGCCGATGCCGCGTATCGTAATCTGCGTATCCGAGGGATCGGTGCTCTGAATCACCAGGCCCGGAACCAACTGCTGCAAATCCTCCAGCGTCGTCGCGTTGTGCTCTTCCAGCTCTTCGCCACTGATGCGGTACGACGACGTCGGCGCGCGCTGCACATCGTCCGATTCCTGCTGCGCGCCCGGCCGCCGGGAACCGTTGACCGTAACGCGGGCCAGCACCTCCGGCGGCTGCGCCGCAACGGCAGCCGCCGCCGGGGCGGCGCGCAAGGCCACCGGCGTAATCAACGGTTGCACCGCCGGACGTGCGGCCGCCGGCGCCACCAGCGCGCGGCGGATGGTCAGCGTGCGTCCGCCGCCGGCGCTCACCAGCTCAAAGCCGGTGCCTTCCAGCGCCCGGGTAATCGCCTCGGTGGCGCTGTAGTTGCCGTTGACTGGCGCCGAGCGCACCGTCTCCAGCAGCTTGGGATCGTAGGCCAGCGCCACGCCGCTTTCGGCGGCGATGCGCAGCAGGGTCTTGTCCAGCGGCGCACCGGCCAGCTGGTATTGATGGCGAGTCGCGTCCTGCGCCATCGCGGCCGGCAGGGCGAGCAACTGGGTCACGGCCAGGATGGCCAGGATGTGCTGTGGTTTTTGCAAAACAAGCCTCACAAGGTTACGACGCCTCGACCGAGGCGCTTCACCAACCATGTGCAACGAGATTCGAAAAGTGACACCGGAATCTGAAAATATTTTTTCAGGCCGCTGCGAGCACCGTCAGATAGCCGCCGTAGCGCTGGATGCGCACTGGCAGGATGTCCGCCACCTGCATCAGCGCGCGCTCGATATCGTCCAGCCGGAACACGCCGCTGATTTGCAGCGACGTGGCGCGGCCGCTGACGCGCAAAAGCCCTTTGCGGTAGCGGCTGAAAATCTCCAGCAGCTCGGCCAGCGGCGTGCGGTCCGCCACGCAGACGCCACGTATCCAGGCGCTGACCGCGCCGAATCCCGTTTCCGCCTGTTGCGCGCTCTTGCCGTCAAAGTAGAACGTTTCCCCTTCCGATACCAGCACCGGCCTGCCGCCGTCCGGGCGCAGCAAGGCGCTGCCGCTGCTGACCGACACCACGCTGCGCGCATGCAGCTTGCCGACATTGAAGGTGGCGCCCTCGGTGGAAACGCTGCCATGCGCGGTGGAGACGGTCAGCGCATCATCGCGCGCCGGCCACGATTTGAGCAGTACCTGTCCCTGCTGAAGCTTCAGTAGCGGGCTTTGCGCGCTGCCGGCGAGGTAAATGCGGCTGTTGGCGTCGAAGGCCAGCGGCGTGCCGTCGGCCAGCCGGCCCTCGCCCCGCTCGCCGACGGCGCTCTGCCAGTCGGCATCCATTCCGAGGCCGTGCATGCCCTCGCGGATGCCCCATGTGCCGGCGCCCAGCACCAGCAGGCCGAAGGCCGCGCGCAAGGCGCGGCGCCGTTCGGTGGCAGGTGTGCGCAGCGCCTGCGCCATGGCCAGCGACGCAGGCGAGCGGCCGCCGCCGAAGCGCGACAAACGCTGCTGCAAGGCGTTCCACGCCTGTTCATTGACCGATTCGGCGCGGCGCCATCGATCGAACTCCTGTAGCACGGCGGCGCCGATCTCGCCTTCGCGCAGCCGCACCTCCCACATCACCGCCTGGTGTTCGGCCGGCGCCAGCTTCATGCCAGCGCGCAGCAGGCGGTCAATGCCTGCGCCATGTACTTGCGCACCATGCTGACCGAGACGTCCAGGCGTGCGGCGATATCGGCATAGCCCAGTTCTTCAAACTGGCTGAGGATAAAGGCCTCGCGCGCCTTGGCGCTGATGGTTTGCAGCGCCGCGTCGATGCGCAGCAATTCGTCGATGGCTTCGCAAATCTGTTCCGGCGAGGCGTCGGAAAACTCCGGCGCCTGCGCCAGCTGTTCAAGATAGCCGCGTTCGAGGTCGCGCCGGCGCCAGAACTCATAGGTCAGGCGGCGGGCGATGGTGGTGAGCAGTGCGCGCGGCTGGCGGATATGCGTGACATCCTCCATGCCGGCCAGTTCGGTGAATGCCGATGCGGCCAGGTCTTCGGCGTCATTGCGCGAGCCGACCAGGCGGTGCACGCTGGCCGTGAGCCAGCCATAGCTGCGGCGGAATTCACCGCCGAGGAACTGGTCGCGCGCGGCGGTAGCGAAAGAAACGGTACTCATGGCCGCCAATATAAGCCGGCGGCCAGCGTAATAAAACGATTAAATCCAAATAAGCATTTTAGAAATTATCGCAGTAAGGCGCCGCGCATGGCGCCCGGCGCTGCGCAGACGCCGGCCGTCAACCAGGCAGGCGAGCGCCCAGTTGCAGGGCGGCGGCGATGTTGCGCGCCGCGCCGCGCACGTTGGCGGCGGCGCCGGCCAGCGCTTCTTCCACCGTACAGGGCCGGCTCACCGAGCCGAATACCGCGCTGATGCCGTGTTCGTGCACCGCCGCCGCGTTGGCGCCGAGCGAGCCGCCCAGCGCGATCACCGGCTTGCCATGGCGCTGCGCCACGCGCGCCACGCCAACCGGCGTTTTGCCGTTGACGGTCTGGCCGTCGACGCGGCCTTCGCCGGTAATGACCAGGTCCGCATCGGCCACCGCCGCATCCAGGCCGACGGCATCGGTAACGATTTCGCTGCCCGGCCGCAGGCTGCCGCCCAGGAACACCAGCATGGCCGCACCGATGCCGCCACCGGCGCCGGCGCCCGGCACGTCCGCCACATCCTTGCCCAGATCGCGGGCGATGACGGCGGCGTAGTGGCGCAGATTGTCGTCCAGCCGCGCCACCATATCCGGCGTCGCGCCCTTCTGCGGGCCGAAGATGGCCGACGCGCCTTGCGGGCCAACCAGCGGGTTGCTGACATCGCAGGCCACCTCGAACACGCAATCCTTGATGCGCGCATCGAGTCCGGACAGGTCGATGCGCTCCAGCTTATCCAGCGCGCCGCCGCCCGGCGCCAGGTCGGCGCCGCCGGCGTCCAGCAGGCGGCCGCCCAGCGCTTGCAGCATGCCGGCGCCGCCGTCATTGGTGGCGCTGCCGCCGATGCCCAGCACGAAGCGCCGCGCGCCGGCGTTGAGCGCATTGAGGATCAACTGGCCGGTGCCAAAGCTGGTGGTGCGCAGCGGATTGCGCTGCGACGGCAGCACCAGTTCCAGGCCGCTGGCGGCGGCCATCTCGATCACCGCCGTCTGGCCGTCGCCCATCAGGCCATAAAAGGCCGACACTGGCGCGCCAAGCGGACCGCTAACCTGCAACGCTACCAGCTTGCCGCCGCTGGCGTCGATCATCGCCTGCACCGTGCCTTCGCCGCCATCGGCCACCGGCAGCTTGCGGTACTCGGCGTCCGGGAAGATTTCGCGGAAGCCCGCTTCGATCTCGTTGGCCACGGCCATCGCCGTCAGGCTTTCCTTGAACGAATCGGGCGCTATGACTATCTTCATCGTTGACTCTTATCGGTTGACCAGTTTGGCGGGGATGCGCAGCACCAGTATCGCACCAAGCAGCAGCACGCTGGACAAAATATACAGCGCGGCGTCGGTGCTGTCGGTCGCGTCCTTGATCCAGCCGACCAGGAACGGGCTGACGAAACCGGCGATCTGGCCCAGCGAATTAATCAGCGCCAGGCCGCCGGCGGCTGCCGCGCTGCCGAGGAAGGCCGCCGGCAGGGACCAGAACTGCGCCAGCGCCGCCAGCGCGCCCATGGTCGCCATGCTCAAGCCGATCATGACGATCAGCGCATTGCTGGAGAAATTAGCCGCCATCATCAGGCCGATCAGGCCCATGACCATCGGCAGCGATACGTGGAAGCGGCGCTCGCGGCGTTTGTCGGCGGAACGGCCGGCCCACACCATGAACACCGCGGCCAGCAGGTAAGGCACGGCGCTCAGCCAGCCGACGGTGACCGCGCTCTCGAAGCCCAGCGATTTGATAATCGACGGCAGCCAGAAGTTGATGGCGTAGACGCCCATCTGGATGCAGAAGTAGATCACGCCCAGCATCCACACGCTGCCGTTGCGCAGCACGGCGCCGAAGGAATCGCCGGCGCTGCTGGTGGCGGCGCGCTGCTGCTCGTCGGCGACCAGCGCCGCGCGCATGGCCGATTTTTCCTCGTCGCTGAGCCACCCGGCCTGCGTGATGCCGTCATTCAGGTAGAAATACACGCCCACGCCGAGCAGCACGGTGGGCAGGCCTTGCAGCAGGAACAGCCACTGCCAGGCCATCATGCCGCCCTGGCCCGCCGAGAAGTGCGACAGCATCCAGCCGGACAGCGGACCGCCGATCAGGCCCGAAATCGGAATCGCCGACATGAACAGCGCCATCACCCGGCCGCGCTTCTGCGTCGGGAACCAGTGGGTGAAGTACAGCACCATGCCGGGGAAGAAGCCCGCTTCGGCCACGCCGGTGAAGAAGCGCAGCACGTAGAACGAGGTTGGCGTGGTGACGAACAACATGCAGGCCGACAGGCTGCCCCACGCGATCATCATCACCGAAATCCAGCGGCGCGCGCCGATTTTGTGCAGGATCAGATTACTCGGCACGCCGCTCAGCACGTAGCCGATGAAGAAAATGCCGGCGCCTAAGCCGTACACGGTATTGCTCAATTTGAGCGCGTCGAGCATCTCCAGTTTGGCGAAGCCGACGTTCACCCGGTCCAGGTAATTGAACAGGTAGCAAACGAAGATGAAGGGGATCAGGTGCCAGCTGGCCTTTTTATAGGCGCCGTCGAGAATGGACATGCGAGTCTCCAGTGTCTTTTAATGATACCCGGGATTATCTGGAATCGATCACAAAAAAGCATTGGCCGCACGCCCGAATCTGCCGCCGTCCGCGCCACAATTTTTGTGCAAATGCCCTAAAATAGCGGCCATGGACATTTTAAGCACGGCCCTGGCGCAGGACATCGTCACCCGCACCATGCGCATCATTCCGTATAACGTCAACGTCATGGACGCCAACGGCAGCATCATCGCCAGCGGCAATCCGGCCCGCCTGGGCGAGCTGCACGCCGGTGCGCTGCTGGCGCTGGCCAAGAAGCTCACGGTGGAAATCGACGAAGCCAGCGCGCGCAACCTGCACGGCGCCCAGCCGGGCATCAACCTGCCGCTAACGGTGCACGGCCAGTTGTGCGGCGCGGTAGGCCTGAGCGGCGCGCCGGACGAGGTGCGCCAGTTCGGTGAACTGGTGCGCCTGACCGCCGAGATGATCCTCGAACAGGCGCAACTGGCCGGCGAGCTGCAACGCGATTCGCGCTACCGCGAAGCCTTCGTGCTTAACCTGATCAACGCCGACCGCGCCGGCGCCGACCAGGCGGACCTGAACGCATGGGCGCACCGGCTCGGCGTCAGCTTCGACCGGCCGCACGCGGTTCACCTGCTGGAACTGGACGACAGCGCCGCACTGGCCGAGCTGCAAGGCCTGCAACTGCGGCTGCAAGCGGCCGCACCGTCGATGCTGACGGCGGCGGCAGGTCCGCACGAACTGGTGATACTGGACTTCGACGACCAGCCGCAGGACGCGCTGGCGGCGCTGCTGCGGGAGATCTGTCCGCAGCCGCACTCGCTCACCAGCGGCATCGCCCTGCCCGGCCTGGCCGGCGTGGCCACCTCCTTCCACAGCGCCCGGACGGCGGCGCGCATCGGCCGCGCGCGCGATGCGCGCCGTACCGGCCAGCGCCGGTACAGTTACTACGACCACACGCTGCCTGTACTGCTGTCCGGCCTGGACAGCGGCTGGCAGGCGGCCCAGTTGCGCGCGCCCGTCGAAAAGCTGGGCAAGCACAAGGACATGCTGCGGCGCACACTGGAAGCCTGGTTCGCGCACGACGGCCATCCGGCCGCCACCGCCGAGGCGCTGCACATCCACCGCAACACGCTGGACTACCGGCTGCGCCGTGTCGGCGAAATCACCGGGCTGGATCTGGCGCGGCTGGAAGACCGCTTTCTGCTCTACATTTCCTTGCTCTTGTCTAGCCCCTGAAACTATCTGATACAGATAAAACAACAAGTTCGGAAATGCTGAAAACTTGCTGTATTATTCCCGCTTGCCCGAAAAGCAGCCCACAAGGCCCGCCTTGGGACACACGATAAAACACAAAAAAGCACGGGAGCTATTTTGAGCATTTTTTAGAACGAAGAATCTGGATGAGATGATTGCCAACGCCCGCAAGCCGGGCGGCCTGGCAAAGGTGCTTGGTCCGTTCGACCTGGTTCTGATGGGCATAGGCGCCATCGTCGGTACTGGCATCTTCGTGCTGACCGGCACTGGCGCCGTTACCGCCGGCCCTGCGCTGACGCTGTCCTTCGTGGTCGCCGCCGTCGCCTGCTGTTTCGCCGCGCTGTGCTACGCGGAATTCGCCTCCACCGTGCCGGTGGCCGGCTCCATCTACACCTACTCCTATGCGACGCTGGGCGAACTGGCCGCGTGGATGATCGGCTGGGACCTGCTGCTGGAATACGGCCTGGCCACGTCCGCCGTGTCGGTCGGCTGGTCCGGCTACTTCCAGTCGCTGCTGTCGGGCTTCGGCTGGCACCTGCCCGATGCGCTGAGCGCCGCGCCGGGCGCCATTCCAGGCAAGGAAACACTAATCAACCTGCCGGCGCTGTGCATCATGCTGCTGCTGACGGCGATGCTGAGTCTCGGCGTGCGCGAATCGGCGCGCGTCAACAACGTCATGGTGGTCATCAAGGTCGGCGTGGTGCTGCTGTTTATCCTGGTCGGGGCGCGCCACGTAACGCCGGCTAACTGGACGCCGTTCATGCCATACGGGATGAACGGCATGCTGAGCGCCTCGGCACTGGTGTTCTTCGCCTTTATCGGCTTCGACGCCGTGACCTCGGCGGCGGAAGAAGTGAAACGTCCCGAGCGCGATCTGCCGATCGGCATCATCGGTTCGCTGGCCGGTTGCACCGTGCTGTATGTGATCGTCTCGGCGATCATGACCGGCATCGTGCCATACAAGGAATTCCTCGGCATCGACCACCCGGTCACGCTGGCCCTGCAACGCGCAGGCGAAAACTGGTTCGCCGGCTTCGTCGACCTGGGCGCGATCCTCGGCATGACCACCGTGATCCTGGTCATGGCTTATGGCCAGACCCGCATCATCTACGCCATGTCGCGCGACGGCCTGCTGCCGCAACGCCTGTCGAAGGTGCATCCACGCTTCCAGACGCCGTTCTTCGCCACCTGGCTGGTCGGCATCGTGTTCGGCCTGATGGCTGCCTTCGTGCCGCTGAATGTCCTGAGTGAGCTGGTCAACATCGGCACGCTGGCGGCATTCACGCTGGTGTCGGTCGCCGTGGTCATCCTGCGCAAAAAGCGCCCGGACCTGCCGCGCGCGTTCCGCTGCCCGGGCGTACCGGTGATTCCGGCGCTGGCCGTGATCTTCTGCATCACGCTGATGGCTTACCTGAGCTGGCACACCTGGGTTGCCTTCGGCATCTGGATGGCAATCGGCCTGGTGATCTACTTCACCTACGCCCGCCAGCGTTCGCTGTTGAACTAAGCACCTGCACGTGGCGCTTGCGGCCTGCCGACAAGCGCCACGGCCCCTCGCCGGCCGGCAGCAAGCGGTCGGCGCCCGCCACCTCCCCATCCAGGCGCAAGCCGCCACCTTCGGCCAGCCGGCGCGCCGCGCGAGGCGGCCAATCCCGATTCCACCGCCAGTTCCGCCAGACTTACACCGGCATCGATGCGCGCACGGTCCAGCACCAGCTGCGGCACATCGACCTGCGCCTCGCCATGCGCCAGCCGCGTGGCTTCGTCGGCGAGGATGATCTTGGCCGCGTTCAGCTCCTCGCCTTGCAGCGCGCCCAGTCGCCTTACCTCGTCCATCGGCAGCTCGGTGAACAGCGCCAGGAAGCGGCCGACGTCGCGGTCGTCGGTATTGCGCCAGAACTGCCAGAAATCGAACGGCGCCAGGCGATCCGCGTTGAGCCACACGGCGCCGCTGGCCGACTTGCCCATCTTGCGGCCGTCGCTGGTGGCCAGCAGCGGCATGGTCAGCCCGTGCAGCGCCAGGCCTTGCTGGCGGCGGCTCAGGTCGACGCCGTTGATGATGTTGGCCCACTGGTCGGCGCCGCCGATTTGCAGCGTGCATTGGTGGCGCCGCGCCAGTTCGACAAAGTCGTATGCCTGCAGCAGCGTGTAGCCGAATTCGAGGAATGACAGCGAGTGTTCGAGCCGCGTGCGGATCGCGTCGAAGGTCAGCATGCGATTCACGCTGAAATGGCGGCCGACCGTCGACAGGAATTCAAGATAGCCCAGGCCGTCGAGCCAATCGGCATTGTCGACCACTTGCACCTCGTCGCCGAGGTAGCGCTGGAAAGCGCTGCCGATGCCGCGCATGTTGGCGGCGATGGCAGCGGCGTCCAGCAACGGGCGCGAACTGTCGCGGAAGCTCGGGTCGCCGATGCGCGTGGTGGCGCCGCCGATCAGCAACAGCGGCGTATGGCCGGCGCGCTTGAGCCAGCGCATCAGCATCAAGCCTTGCAGGTGGCCCACATGCAGACTGTCGGCAGTGGCGTCGAAGCCGAGATACGCGGTGACAGGGCCGGCGGCAAAAGCCTGGCGCAAGCCATCGGCATCGGTACACTGGTGGACAAAAGCGGCGCGAGGTCAAGTCACGTGGAACTTCTTGCGGTAGGCAGCGGGCAGCAGTCCGACACGCTGCTGGAACAGGCGGCGGAAGGAATTGCTGTCTTCGTAGCCGACCTTGAAGGTGATGCTGTCGAGGCTCATGCGCGTCGATTCCAGCAGCTGCTTGGCTTTCTCCAGGCGCAGCGTTTGCAGATAGGCCAACGGCGTATAGCCCGTCGCCTCCTTGAAGCGGCGCATGAAGTTGCGCACGCCGAAACCAAAGCGCGGCGCCAGTTCCTCGATGCACAGCGGCTGGGCATAGTGATCCTCCAGCCAGTTCTGCACGCGCAGGATATCGGCGTCGCCATGACTCTTGGGCATCGACCACATTACGTACACGGACTGCTCGCTGCCGGCGTTATCGATCAGCAGATAGCGGCTGCACTTCTGCGCCAGTTCCAGCGAGCCGTAACGGCGGATCAGATGCAGCAGCAGGTCCATCGCCGCGCTGGCGCCGCCGCTGGTCATCAGGCGGTTGTCTTCGCACAGGTTCTGGCGCGCGTCCATGCGCACGTCCGGATAGCGCTTTTGGAACAGCTCAGCGAACGCCCAATGCGTGGTGGCGCGAACGCCCGACAGCAAGCCGCTTTCAGCCAGCATGAAGGTCGCGGTGCACATCGTTGCCAGCACTGCACCCTGTGCGTGCTGGCTGCGCAGCCATGCGCCGTATCGGCCGAAGCCCGGCAAGGCTTCGCGCAGCGTGAACAGAAAGCCGGGGATCAGCACCAGGTCCGTGCGCGCGATGTCCGCCAGCGCCGTCTCCGGCTGCAGGGTCTGGCCGCGCAGCGTCACAACCGGCCGGCCGTGGAGCGACGCCGTGACGACGTCGAACAGCGGCTCGCCGGCGAACAGGTTGGCGGCGGTCAGCATCTCCAGCGCGGTCGTGGCGCTGGCGGCCGAGCACTGCTCGGCAAACAGTAAGGTGATGTGCATGGCGGATTTCGCATGAAAAAAGTCGTTTCCGCACCTACCTTAACAGAATCGCATCGTCTATAGTGGTGGCGATCCTCTACTCACCTATACACCATGAATCTCTGGTTCCGACTGATCTGGATGCTGCTCAAGCGTCCGTGGCGCAAGCCCGCCGACCCGTTTTCCACCACGGTGATACGCCTGCGCGTATGGCCGCTGGACCTGGACCTCAACCGCCACGTCACCAATGGCCGCTACTTCACGCTGGCCGACATTGGCCGCATGGATTACGTGCTGCGCACCGGCGCCTTCCGCACGGCGCTGCGTCGCAAGGCCGTGCCCATCGTCGGCGATGCCTGGGGCAAGTTCCGCCGCGAGCTGAAACTGTTTGAGACATTTGAAATCCACACCCGCATGCTGGGCTGGGATGAGAAGTGGAGCTTCCTCGAACACCGTTTCGTCAAGGATGGCCGTGTCGCCGGCACCGTGGTGATGCGCGGCGTGTTCCGCTCGGCCGCCGGCACGGTGCCGCCGGCCGATATCGTGCGCGACCTTGGCCTGCCGGAGCAGTCTCCGGCCATGCCATCATGGCTGACGGCATGGTCGGAGAGCTGCGACGGCATGAGCACGCAGTTGCGTGAAGAGGAAGGTTCTACTTCACGCTGATTTTGCCGGTGCCGGCATTGTTCAGCACCGATGCCTTGACGGCGCCCGCATCCAGCGCCTTCACGGCGTACGGCACGGTCCAGCCGACGGCGTTGCTGAAGCTGCACTTGCCCGCCACGTCCAGCGGCGCACCGTTCAGCAGCGAGCCACTGTCCACGATGGCGCCCTTTTTGCTCGACGAGCCGGGATTGGTGACGATCTGCGTGCAGCTGCTGGCGCCAGCCACATCGAAAGCATTGTTCTGCGAGATGATCTTGGCCAGGTAGCCGACCCCGATGCTGTAATGGTGCGGATACACGGCGTGCGAGCGGCTGCCCTCGAAGTAGTTGTTGTAGATGTGGACCTTGCCGAAGCGGACACGCGGGGCGCGCTCACTGACGTTGAGGAAGTGGTTGCCGACGAAGGTGACGGTCAGATGGCCATCGTCCGTGGTGCGCGAGTCCGAGGAGCCGATCAGGTTATTTTTCTGATGCAGCTCGAAGCGGTTGTTGGAGATGGTGACGTAGTCCGATCCGTTCTTTACATCCAGCGCGCCATCGTGGCATTGCTTCAGGCGGCCGTTCGCGGTTGGCAGTTTGTCGTCGGTCATCGGCGCGTCGGTAAAGGCGTTGTGGTCGATCCAGACGTTCTTTGACGCCAGCACCGTGATGCCGTCGTATTCCGAGTTCCAGTTGCCGGCACTGCCGTCGTCCGGGTCCCATACCGGCGCGATGTCGCATGGCGCCTGAATGTTCAGGTTACGCACGATGACGTTCTCCACGCCGTTGATGACGATGTTGGCGTTGACCAGCTTTGTGTCGCTGCCCATGCCGATCAGCGTGGTGTTGCTGCCCAATTTGATCTGCAAGCGCGCCGCCTGGTCGGTGGTGTTCTTGTATGGGCCGCCGTTGTCGGCTGCCGTCTGGTCGATGGTGCCGTACAGTTTGATGATTTTCGGCTTGTCGCCCTGCGCCTTGATCGCGGCGACCAGTTGTGCGGCGGAGCTGACTTTGTAGATTGCCGTCGACGCAGCCGCCGCGCCGCCGCTGGTGCCGCCGTTCTGCCCCGCCCAGCCGGCCGCCGGCGCGGCTTCGTAGGTGGCGTCGCCGCCCGGCGCAGGCGTCGGCGTCGGCGTCGGCGTCGGCGTTGGCGTTGGCGCCGGTGTCGGTGTCGGTGTCGGGGTCGGTGTCGGGGTCGGTGTCGGGGTAGCGCTCAGCGGCCCGACTGCGCACTTCTTGTCCTTGCCCGGATATGGGTCAGAACCAAAAGCGGCAACCGTGCAGGCGACATCGCCGGACAAGGTCTGAACCACCCATTTATCCTTGATGCCAAACGAAACCTGCCGCGCGCTGGCGCCAACCTTGCAGGTATCACCCTGCGCCGCACACTTGGAAAAGCCGCTCGGCCAATCGGCCGCATGCGCGCCGCCTGCGAACAGCACAGCCAAGGCCGCGCCCATTATCGTTTTATTCATAGTTCCCCTTTAAAAAACCCGCAACAATATCAGAATTGAAATTCAACTCTAACACAATTGCCAATGGGCAACATATGAAAAATGAAACTGCTTATATAACAATCAGATCTAGCTCGCGCATAAAGCCAGCCGCCTGCCCGTGCGAAATAACCGCGCCCTTGAACAAACCGGCCTCACTCAGTTTCACGCCTTCGATATTGGCCGAACGCAGATCGGCTCCCTGGAATTTCGCCAGCTTGAGCACCGCATTCCGCAGGCTGCCGCCCTCGAACACCGCGTCCCGGAAATCGCAGCCGGAGAGATAGGCCTCTGAAAAATCCAGCTCCTTCAGCACCGCCTTGCGGAACGAGAAGCCGCGCATGTCCGCCCCCACCAGCAGGCATTCGTCGAAGTGGATCCCCAGGTGAGCCACCTCTTCGAACGAAGCACCGGTCAGCTTGCAGCCATGGAAAGCGGCTGACGCCAGTTTGGCGCGGCGCCACTTGGCGTTATTCAGGTCGCAGCCATCGAAGCGTGCATCGACGGCATCGACCGATTCCAGATCGGCGCCGCCGGCGCGGCAGCGCAGCCAACGCGAACGCGCCAGCTTGCAGGCGAACAGCGTGGCGCCGGTGAACGTGCAGCGTTCAAAAACCACGCCTTGCAAATCAAGGCGCGACAAGTCCTCATCATCGAAAGCGCAATTCTCGAAACGGCGCACGCCTTGCGCCAGATGGTCTTCCAGTTCGGCGCGCGTCAGCGCCACGCCGGAAACGGCGTCGGTATTCACATCACTCATCACTTCAGATTCATTGTTTGTACAGACAGCAGCTTGCATTGTCCCGCCACACTCACATACGTGCGCATGAACTGATAACGGTTGCTGCGAAAGGTGGCGCCATCGGGATTCCACTGCTCGGTGGTGCTCACGCCGCGCACCACCGAGGTGTCGTCCTGAACATGCACATGCACATCGCTGGTGGCGCGCGATTTATATATCACCGGCCTGGCCAGCCGCGCCAACAAAATGTCGCGCGTTTCGATTTGCGTGCCCAGCGTATGCACCCACACGTAGTCGTCGGCCAGCAGCGAGCGCAGGAAGGCCACATCGCCCACCCGCAACGCCTCCTCATATTGCGTATCAAGTTTGACCAGCGCCTCGGGCGGCAGGCACGGCGCGGCGGACACCAGCAGAGGCAGCGCGGCCAGCACGGAAAGCAGTATTTTCTTCATGGTGCCACGGAGTATAACCGCTACACGGTGCCCTATCCCACAGACTTCGTCACGAATCGCCAGTAACCTTTCACCATGATGAGAAAATACCGCAAGCAGCCCTTTGATGTGGCCAATGTCCGCCGCCTGCTGGAACCTGGGCCGGTGGTGCTGGTCAGTTCTGCGTGGCAGGGCAAGACGAATATCATGACGATGGGATGGCATATGATGATCGGCTTCGAGCCGGCGCTCTTCGGTTGCTATATCGACGAGAGCAACCATAGCTATGACATGGTCGTCAATAGCGGCGAATGCGTCATCAACCTGCCCACCGCAGACCTGCTGGAACAGGTCATCGGCATCGGCAATTGCAGCGGCGCCGACACCGAAAAATTCGCCCTCTTCGGCCTGACTGCCGTAGCGGGCGAGGAAGTGGCGGCGCCGCTGATCGCCGAATGCTACGCCAGCTTCGAGTGCCGGCTGGCCAACGCGCAGCCCAATCCCAACCATCCGCTGTTCGTATGGCAGGTGGTGCGCGCGCATGCCGCCTCGTCGCCCCGGCTGCCCAAGACGCTGCACTATCGCGGCGACGGCGAATTCATGGTGTCCGGCCGCGAGATCGCCACGCTGGACCGCTATCCCAACCAGCGCCGCTAATGCCGCGCCGGCGGCACAGGAGACGCGATGAGTCCCAACCAATGGTTTTTGCTGATTGGCCTGCTGATGCTGGCGCGCGGCCTGGCGGCGACGACGATCTCGCGCTCGCCGTTCACCTCGGCCATCGTCTACCTTGGCGTCGGCCTGCTGCTTGGTCCCAGCTGCCTTAACCTGTTCAACTTCGATCCCGCCAAGGAATCCGAACTGCTGGAGATGCTGGCCGAAGTGGCGCTGCTGATTTCCCTGTTCTCGGCCGGGATCAAGATGCCGGTGCCGTTCAACCTGTCGCGCTGGAACGCGCCGCTGCGGCTGGCATGGGTGTCGATGACGCTGACGGTAGGACTGGTGGCGCTGTTCGGCTACTACGTGCTGCACCTGCCGCCCGGTGCGGCCGTTCTGCTGGGCGGCATACTGGCGCCGACCGACCCGGTGCTGGCCACCGACGTGCAAGTGCGCCATCCGGGCGACAAGGACGAGCTGCGCTTCAACCTCACCTGCGAGGCCGGCATGAACGACGGCAGCGCCTTCCCGTTTGTGCTGCTGGGCCTTGGCATGCTGCACATGGGCGAAGCCGGCGACCATCTGGTGCAATGGCTGCTGGTCGATGTGCTGTGGGCCACCGGCGCCGCCATCGCGGTCGGCATCGCCGCCGGCGCGGGACTGGCGCGCCTGGGCTGGCGCCTGCGCGTGCTGGAGCCGCGCCACGAAATCATGGACGATCTGGTCGGCCTCGGACTGATTGCGATCGTGTTCAGCGTGGCGAGCCTGATCAAGGCCTCCGGCTTCCTGGCCGTGTTCTTCGCCGCCGTGGCGCTGCGCCAGACGGAGCTGAAGCTGGCCGGCGCCCCCAAGGACGACCATGGCCTGCGCGAGCCGGAACTGGCCAAGTCGGAAGTGGCGCAGGCTAGCGAAAACAAGAACGTGCCGCTGGTGGTCAGCGCCGAAGCACTGGTGTTCAAGGAACATCTCGAACGCCTGTCCGAGCTGACGCTGGTGCTGCTGTTGGGCGGCATGATCTCGCTGAGCGACCTGCCCTACGAAACCATCGGCGTCGCCGCCTTCCTTTTCGTGGTGGCGCGGCCGCTGGCGGTGTACATTGGCCTGATGGGCAGCGGCACCGGCAAGCGCATGCGCGCCCTGATCGGCTGGTTCGGCGTGCGCGGCATCGGTTCCATCTTCTACCTGGTCTACGCCATCGAGGCCGGGCTGCCGGCCAACATCTCCAGCCAGCTCACCGGCATTGCCCTGGGCGTAATCATGCTGTCGATCCTGATCCACGGCTTCAGCGTGAAGCCGCTGATCGATACTAAATGAGCGACGCGATCGCGCTGCCCACTTCGGTGGTGCTGGCGCCGCCGCCCATGTCCGGCGTGCGCGGTCCCTCGACCAGGCAGCGCTCGACGGCTGCGACGATGGCGTCGTGCGCATCGCTGTGGCCGAGGAAGTCCAGCATCATCGCGCCGCACCAGATCATGGCGATCGGATTGGCGATATTCCGCCCGTAGATGTCCGGCGCCGAGCCATGCACCGGCTCGAACAACGACGGGAAGGTGCGCTCCGGATTCAGGTTGGCCGAGGGCGCGATGCCGATGGTGCCCGCGCATGCGGGACCAAGGTCGGACAGGATGTCGCCGAACAGGTTGGACGCCACCACCACGTCGAAACGCTCCGGCGACAGCACGAAGCGCGCCGTCAGGATATCGATGTGGTACTTGTCGTGCCTGACGTCCGGGTAGCCGCGGCCCAGCGCATCCACACGCTCGTCCCAGTACGGCATGCTGATCGAGATGCCGTTCGACTTGGTGGCCGAGGTCAGATGCTTCTTCGGCCGCTTTTGCGCCAGTTCAAACGCAAACTTCACCACGCGGTCCACGCCGGTGCGGGTGAAGACGGCTTCCTGCAGCACGAACTCGCGCTCGGTGCCCTCGAACATGCGGCCGCCGACGCTCGAATATTCGCCCTCGGTGTTCTCGCGCACGATGTACATATCGATATCGCCGGGCTGCTTGTTCGCCAGCGGGCAAGGCACGCCGGGCAGCAGGCGCACCGGCCGCAGGTTGACGTACTGGTCGAACTGGCGGCGGAACTTGATCAGCGATCCCCACAGCGACACGTGGTCCGGCACCGTGTCCGGCCAGCCCACCGCGCCGAAGAACAACGCGTCGAAGCCCTTCAGCTGCGCCATCCAGTCGTCCGGCATCATCTTGCCGTGCTTCAGATAGTAGTCGCAGCTCGGCCACTCAAAGCTGGTCCACTCGATGCCGAAATTGAAACGGCGCGCAGCCGCTTCCACCGCGCGCATCCCTTCGGGCATGACTTCCTTGCCGATGCCGTCGCCGGCCAGCACCGCGATTTTGTGTACTTTCATGGATTCCCCCTCATGCAAAGCCACAGCATAAACCCATCCTCGTCGTTTATAATCGCCGGATATGTAAATCCATAGAACACGAATCGTGGTCAAACGCATCGATAACGAAGATCTTCGCGTATTCGCGACCGCCGCGCGCAAGGCCAGCTTTGCGGCGGCCGCCGAGGAACTCGGCATGTCGCCCGCCTATGTCAGCAAGCGTATCGGCGTGCTGGAACGAATGCTGGGCGTGCGCCTGTTCCACCGCACCACGCGCCGGGTCATCATCAGCGAGGATGGCGAAAAGGTCTATGCCCACGCCATGACCATCCTGGAAAACCTCGACAGCCTGCTGCACGAAGTGGCGGAGCGCCGCGAGCTGCCGCGCGGCCAGCTGCGCATTTGCAGCAGCTTCGGTTTCGGCCGCAACGTGGTGGCGCCGGTGGTGGCGCGGCTGGTGGCGGCGCATCCCGCGTTGCAGGTGCGCTTTGAAGTGTTCGACCGGCTGGTCGATATCGTCTCCGAGGGCTTTGACCTCGACGTGCGCATCGGCGACGAGATCGCGCCGAATATGATCGCCCGCAAGCTAATGCCCAATCACCGCATCCTGTGCGCCGCGCCGGCCTATCTGCGCCAGCATGGCGCGCCGCGCAGCTTGCAGGACCTGGCCAGCCATAACTGCCTGCCTATCAAGGAGCGCGACATGCCGTTCGGAGTGTGGTCGTTGCGGAATACCGGCGGGCCGGAGGAAACCGTGAAGGTCACCGGCTCGCTGTCAGCCAACCATGGCGAGATAGCGCTGCAATGGGCGGTTGCCGGCGCGGGTATCGTGCTGCGTTCGCACTGGGACGCCGCGCCGCACCTGCGCAGCGGCGAACTGGTACAGGTACTGCCCCAGTACGCGCAGAGCGCCAACGTGTGGGCGGTCTATCCGCAACGCCTGGCAGGATCGGCCAAGGTGCGGGTATGCGTCGAATTTCTGGAGCAGCAGCTGGCCCGGGACTAGCGCCGCGCAAGCGCGCTTACAGTTTGTACTCGACCTTCAGCGTTACGCGGCGGTCTTCGCCCGGCGCCACCCACGTTTGCTGATACGAGCTTGGGTAGTAGACCTTGTCGAAGAGATTATCGATATCCAGCGAAATGCGCAGCTTCTTCGACGGCGAATACGACGACACCAGCTTGGCCGTGGTATAAGCCGGCAGCTTGAACGTGCTGCTGATGGCGACATCGCCATTGCGCTCGCCGACATAATTGGCGCCGCCGCCGAACGAAGCGCGCGCGCCGCCGCCCAGGCTGAAGTCGCGCACCAGCATTACATTCGCCGCCTGTTTCGGCACGTTCGCCAGGCGGCCGCCGACCGCCAGCACGTTATCGCGCAGTACCTTGGCGTCGGTGTAGGCATACGACAAGGACAATTGCAGCTGGCGGGCGATCTCGCCCGCCACGTCCAGCTCCACGCCCTTGCTGCCGACTTCACCGGCGGCCAGCGAGAAGTTGGTGTCGAGCGGATTCACCGTCAGCACATTGTCCTTCCTGATCGAGTACAGCGCCAGCGTGCTGCTGATTTTCGCATCGGCGGTGTCGAACTTCACGCCCGCCTCGTAGGCGCGACTGGTCTCGGCCGGGAAGGACTCGTTATTGATGCCGATGCCGCTATTCGGCCGGAACGACTTGCCGGCCGACGCGTACAGCGACACCTGCCGGTCCGGCTGGTAGACGATGCCGGCGCGCGGACTGGTGGTTTCCAGCGACTGGTGGTTTTGCAGGCCGGCGCGGTTATGGTTGGTGATGGTCTGGCGATACGAGTCGCGGCGCACGCCGATCAGCGCCTTCCACTGTGTGCTCAGGTCGATCTGGTCCTGCGCGTAAATCGCGGTCTGCCACTGCTGCTCGCGGGTGTTGATCGAAGGTCCGAGCGCGGTCGGCTGCGCGCCGCCGTACACCGGCGCATAAATATCGATGGCGTAAGGCGCGCCGGCGTTGGGGCTCTTGCGCAGTTGCAGGCGGTCGTCGATGAAGCGGTAGCCGTCCACGCCGACCAGCACATGGTGCATGCCTACCTTGCCCAGCAACTCGACGCGCCCCGACCAGTCCTGCGCCGAGAAATCGCGGTAACGGCGCTGGCGCCAGAGCGTGCGGCCGTCCGCCTGCAAGGCCGACGCCTCGCTCGAAAAACCGACCATTTCGCTGCTGCGGTAGGACAGGCCGCTTTGCAGCGACCAGCCGTTATTGAAGTCATGCTGAACGAACAGCTGGTGGCCGGTGGACTTGACGGTCATCGGGCCGTCGGACTTCTCGCCGAGGAAGCGCGAATTCGGGATCAGTCCCAGCACGCCCTTCACCGCCACCACGCCGCGGTCAAAATAGGCCTGCTGTTCAAAGGCCTCAAGCTCATACGACAGCGTGGTGTTGTCGGACAGGCGCCAGATCACCGATGGCGACACCATATGGCGTTTCGACGACAAGGTGTCTCGATAGCTATCGCCCTTTTCGTAGACGCCATTCAGCCGGTACGCCACGCGCTCGCTCAAAGGCCCGGTGAGGTCCACCGCTGTGCGCCAGGTATCGTGCGTGGACAGCGACTGGCTCAAGGTGTAGGACGGCTGAAACAAGGGCTTCTTGGTGGTGATATTGACAATTCCGCCCGGCTCGCCGCGCCCGTACAGCGCCGCTGCCGGGCCTTTCAGGATCTCGATGCTGCTGACATTGGCGCTGTCGCGCATGCCGTTATAGCCCCGGCTGGAGCTGAAGCCGTTCACCAGAAAATCGGAGCCATAGCTTGGATCGCCGGTGAAGCCGCGCACCGCATAGCTGTCCCACACGCCGCCGAAATTGCTCTGGCGTGAAATGCCGCTGCCCAGGTCCAAAGCATCGGCGAAACGGCTAACGCCCGCATCGCGTAGCATGTCGGCGGTCAGCACGCGGGCGCTCTGCGGCAGGTCTTTCAGGTCGGTTTCGGTCTTGGTGGCCCCGGTGGCGGACAGGCTGCGATAGGGCTGGCGCGCGCCGACAATCTCCACAACGTCATCCGCCAGGGCGAAAAATGGATAGGCGGCGGCAAGACACGCCGCCAGGCGCGAGAAACGTACAACCGACATGAAAACTCCGTTAGCAAATGCAAGTCGGCTGCATTATACACAAATGCAATTCTATTGCATTACTTTTTCGGGTGTCATCGGTGTACTGCGGACCCGGCGCCCGGTGGCGTGATAGATGGCATTGCTGATCGCGGCGGAAACGCCCACCAGCCCGATCTCCCCCACTCCCTTGGCGCCGATGCGGCTGACGATGCGGTCGTCCTCCTGCACGAAGATGACATCGATCTCGTGAATGTCCGCGTTCACCGACACGTGATACTCGGCCAGGTTATGATTCATAAAACGTCCGAGTCCGTGATCGCAATGGGTTTCCTCGTGCAGCGCCTGGCCAATGCCCCAAACCACGCCGCCGATGATCTGACTGCGCGCTGTCTTGGCGCTGATGATGCGGCCGGCCGCGATGGCGCTGACAACGCGCGTCACCCGCACCGTGCCGAACTCCGGATCGACACGCACCTCGACGAACACCGCCGAATGGGTGGAGCGCTGGTACTTCATCTGCTTCAGCATATTCGGCAGCATCAGGTACTTTTCCTCGATCTTCGCGGTTTCGCTGGCGGCCATAACGCCTACCAGCGAAATCGCGGTGTCGGGACGCCCCGCCAGCCGTATCTGGCCTGATGCGAACTCGATGTCGGCAAAGCGCGCCTTGGCCAGCGGCGACGACGGCAGCTGCTTCGCCAGCTTGAACAGCGTCTTTTGCAGCTTTTCGCACACGCCCTGCACCGCCGAGCCGACTGTCGCCACGTGCGAAGAGCCGCCCTCGATCGGCGCCACGGGCAGTGTCGAGTCGCCCAGCTGGAAGCGCACCTTCTCCAGCGGCAAACCCATGGCGTCGGCTGCGATGATGCTCATCGCGGTATAGGTGCCGGTGCCGATATCGCTGGCCGCGCTGCTGACCACCAGCGTGCCGTCGGCGTGCAGCACGGCGCTGGCGCGCGCGAACATCTGCATCGCATCCCACACGCCGGTCGCCATGCCCCAGCCGACCAGCTCTCGGCCCTCGCGCATGCTGCCGGGCGCCAGCGGGCGCTTGTCCCAGCCGAAGCGCCGGGCGCCCTGCTCGTAGCAGGCGCGCAGCTCCTTGGTCGAATAAGGCAGGCCGCGCGCGGGATCGATGTCAGCGTAGTTTTTGAGGCGCAGCGCCAGCGGGTCCATATTCAAGGCATAGGACAACTCGTCCATCGCCACCTCCAGCGCGTGCACGCCGTGCGCGGCGCCAGGCGCGCGCATGTCCATCGGGCTGGCGTGATCCAGGTCCACCAGGTGATAGCCAAGCCGCACATGCTCGCACGCGTACAACTCGCCGGACCAGTTGACCACCACCTCCACGTAATCTTCCATGCGCGACGTCTCCGCCACCGCTTCGTGGATAATGGACGTCAGCGTGCCGTCGGCATCGGCCGACAGCTTCACGCGCTGCAGCGTTTCGGGCCGGTGGCCAAAGGTGAACATCTGCTGGCGCGTCAGCACCACGCGCACGGAGCGCTCCAGCTTGAGCGCGGCCATCACCGCCAGCGGCAGCTGGTACTGCGGGCGCAAGCCCGAGCCGAAGGCGCCGCCGACATAGGGATTGCGCACCGTGACCTTGTCCTTGGACAGCCCGAATACATGCGACACATACCAGCGGCTGTTCTGCGAGCTTTGCGTCTTGTCGTAGATGATCAGGTGGCCGTCGGCGTCGCGGATCACGGTGCTGGCGAACATCTCCAGCGGATTGTGGTGTTCGACGCCGCTGTAGTATTCGCCCTCGATGCGGATCGCCGCCTTTTCCCACACTTCGTCCGCATGGCCTTTGGGGTCGGGCGGCGGCGTATAGCCGGCTTTCATGCGTCCGGGCTTGTAAGAGCGCTCACGATTTTCCAGCAGCGAGGTCGCATGCGGATCGCTCTCGTAGTCCACTTCCACCAGGCGCGCGGCGTAGCGCGCCGCCTCGAACGATTCCGCCACCACCAGCGCCACAGGCTGCCCGCTATAGAGAATCTTGTCGTCATACAGGGGGCGGAACGGCGAGCCGCCAGGCGCGGTCATGTCCTTGTAGAAGATGTCGAAGGAGCGGATGCGCGGCCGGTTCAGATGCGTGATTACCTCAACCACGCCGGGCGCCGCCAGCGCCGCCCCGGTATGCATGGCGCGGATGCGCCCGCGAGGAATGGCGCTGCTGACCACCACGCCGTACAGCAGCCCTTCGGCAGCATATTCGGCGGCGTAGTGCGCCTGGCCGGTCACCTTGTCGCGGCCATCCACGCGCGACACCGCCATGCCGATGCTGACGGCGCCCGCGCCCTGGTCCGCCACCGGCGTGCGTAATGCTTCAATCAGATCCGTCACGTTCGCTCCCTGTATTGTCGTAAGTCCCCGCCGCCGCCAGTTCCAGCGCGCGCACCACGGCGCGCCTGGCCAGCGCGATCTTGAAGTCGTTCTGCCCCTGCCCCAGCGCGCCGAACAGCAGCGTGCTGGCGACGTGCGCAAAGCTGTCCGCCGTCGGCGCATGGCCGACCAGCAGCTGCTCGGCGGCCGGCACACGCCACGGTTTATGCGCCACGCCGCCCAGCGCGATGCGCGCCGCGCGCACCTTGCCATTGTGGTCCAGGTCCAGCATGGCGCCGACCGATACCAGCGCGAACGCGTACGAGGCGCGGTCGCGCAGCTTAAGATAGCTGGAATGGCCGGCGAATTGCGCTGCCGGCGGCAGCTCGATATGCGTAATCAGTTCGTCTTCCGCCAGTGTGGTGTCGATATGCGGCTGATCTTCCGGCAGGCGGTGGAAATCCGCAAAGGCAATCTGCCGGGGGCCGCGCGCCGAACGCACGTGCACCACCGCCTCCAGCGCGGCCAGCGCCACGCACATGTCGGACGGATGGACGGCGATGCAATGCCCGCTGGCGCCCAGGATCGCGTGCTGGCGTGTCAGGCCGCCGATGGCGGCGCAGCCGCTGCCGGGCTGCCGCTTGTTACACGGCGTGGCGACGTCATAAAAGTAGTGGCAGCGCGTACGTTGCAGCAGGTTGCCGCCGTTGCTGGCCATATTGCGGATCTGCGGCGAGGCGCCGGCCAGTATGGCCGCCGTCAGCAGCGGATACTGCTCACGCACCAGCGGATGATAGGCGGTATCCGCATTGCGGCCGGTGGCGCCGAGCAGCAGGCCGCCGTTCCCGGTCTGCTCCACGCCGTCCAGCGCCAGTCCGTTGATGTCGACCAGCGCCGCCGGCCGCATCACATCTTCCTTCATCAGATCCAGCAGATTGGTGCCGCCGGCGATAATGCGCGCGCCATCGCCAGCGTGGTGCAGCGCCTGGTCCGCGTCGGCGGCGCGCAGGTAGGTGACCGGATTCATGCCGGCACCGTGCCTGGCTCGTACGGCCGCCGTTCGTCCTGCGCTGCGATTCCCATCACCTCGGTAACGGCGACAACGATGCCGGGATAGGCGCCGCAGCGGCAGATATTGCCGCTCATTAGCTCGCGCACCTGGTCGACGCTGCGGGCCTGTCCCTCGTTCATCAGGCCCACGGCGGAACACAGCTGCCCGGGAGTGCAATAGCCGCACTGGAAGGCGTCGTGCTCGATGAAAGCCTGCTGCAACGGATGCAACTGTTCGCCGTCAGCCAGGCCTTCGACAGTGGTGACCTCCTGGCCGTCCTGCATGACCGCCAGCGTCAGGCAGGAGTTGATGCGGCGCCCGCCGACCAGCACCGTGCAGGCGCCGCACTGGCCATGGTCGCAGCCCTTCTTGGTGCCGGTCAGGCCGGCACGTTCGCGCAGCAGGTCGAGCAGCGTTACCCATGCTTCGACTTCAAACTCGCGCGCTTCGCCATTCAGGCGCAGGCGTATCGGATAGCGTGATTGCATATCACTCCTCGTTTTTCAGGATGCCGCGCACATTGGTCACGATCAGGCAAAGCTGCAAGGCGATCAGCGCCCAGGCGTCGTCGTGCCATCCCCAGGCGATCCACAGTGCGTTACTGAGCAGGAAGGCGAAGAAACCGGTCTTGCGTCGCGGCGCGGACTTGGAGCCGACCAGCAGCCCGGCCAGCACCGTCACCACCATGGCCGGCCATTGCAGCAGATCGATCCAATCGTTCATGAGCTTTCAGCGGGTTGATTCAGATCTTGCAGCATCGCCGATCGACCGGTAACGGTATGTGCGGCAGCACACGGCCATGTGCTCACGGAAGGTTGGGTGCGCCCACTAACAGACAAACGCGACAGTGGAAGCCGATCATGCATCGTATGAAAATCGACCGCCTACCATATGCTTCCGCGCACAGCCTCGGCGAGGCGCTGGCCCGGCTGCCGCCCGCGCAGACGGCTGGCGAACAGCTGGCGCGCTTGATCGCCGCCGGGCAGGACCAGTTGCCGCTGCCGGGGCACGGCGCCACGCTGCAGCGCTGGCAATGCCTGGCGCTGGCGGCGCGTCATGATCTGAGCCTGGCCAAGTTATACGAGAGCCACACCGATGCGCTGGCGATTCTCGATGAACTGCGCGGCCCCGCGCATCCCGGCGCCTCCTGGGGCGTGTGGTGCGCGGAATCGCGCGATGCGGGCGTGGTGCTGCGGCGCGCCGCCGATGGGCAAATCGTGCTTGCGGGACGCAAGCAATGGTGTTCCGGAGCAGCCGTGCTGAGTCACGCGCTGGTCAGCTGCCAGGACGCCGGCGGTCATCGGCAACTGGCGGCGGTGGCCCTGCGCGGGCCGGGCGTGACGATCACGGAAGACGGCTGGCGCGCGGTCGGCATGGCGGATACCGCCAGCGTCGACGTGTTGTTCGACGACGCGCCGGCGGTCGTGGTCGGCGAGCCGGGCGAATATCTTGCCCGGCCGGGTTTCTGGTACGGCGGCGCGGGTATCGCCGCCTGCTGGTATGGCGCCGCCCAGGCGCTGGCCGGATACTTGCACGCCGCCACCCGCGAATCGGCAACGGCGTCGCCGCCGGACCCGCACCGTCTCGCGCATCTCGGCGCGGTGGAGGTTGCGTTGGGCGGGGCCGCCAGCCTGCTGCGGGCCACTGCGCGCGCTATCGATCAGGCGCGCGGCGCCTATGCCGGACGGATGGCGATGCGTGCGCGGCTCGCCGTCGAAGACGCTGCCGCCGATGTGCTGCGCCATGTCACCCGCGCGCTGGGCGCCGGCCCGCTATGCCGCGACGAGCGCTTCGCACGGCTGGCCACGGACCTGCCGGTCTTCCTGCGCCAGAGCCACGCCGAGCGCGATCTCGCCTCGCTCGGCGCGCTGGTCACCCAACTGGAGGAACCGCCATGGGCTTTATGAGTGAACCGCATATCAAGGGCCACGCGCCGGCGGCGCACGACCGTCTTATCGCCGGTCGCGGTACCCCGGACGCCGACTGGCAAGCCTGGCCCGGCCTCGGCTACCTGCCATCCATCTCCGCCGCCGAACTGGTGCCGCCACGCCGCCGCGCCATCATCGTTGCGCCCCATCCGGACGACGAAGTGCTGGCCTGCGGCGGCCTGCTGCAACTGCTGCACGCGCAAGGCACGCACACCATCCTGCTGGCGGTGACCGACGGCGACGCCAGCCATCCCGGTTCGACGCTGCTGACGCCCGCCGAGCTGTCCCGGCTGCGGCCGCAGGAAACCGTCGCCGCCATGCAGGCGCTGGGCGTCGCGCCGCATATCCTGCGCGCCCGGATCGGCGACGGCCAGATAAGCGTGGCCATGGACGAGCTGCATAAGCTGCTGCTGCAGCTGCTGCAACCGGGCGATGTGGTGTTCACCACCTGGCGCAAGGACGGCCACCCGGACCACGAGGCTTGCGGCCTGGCGGCATCGCTGGCGACGCGCAGTTGCCATGCCAGATTGGTCGAAATGCCGGTATGGAGCTGGCACTGGGCGCTGCCGGGCGACCGGCGGCTGCCATGGCGGCACGCGCGCCGGCTGGAGCTCGACGCCGACGTCCTGCAACGCAAACAGCAAGCGGTCGCCTGCTTCCAGACCCAGCTGCATGACGATCCCAGCTCGGGCCAACCAGCCGTTCTGCCGCGGCATGTGCTGGAACGCCTGCTGCATCCTTACGAAATCTATTTCATATGAACGCTCATTTTCAACGACTGTACGAACGCGATGACGATCCATGGCAGGTACGCCAGCGCTGGTATGAGCAGCGCAAGCGCGCGATGCTGCTGGCCTGCCTGCCCGAGCCGCACTATCGCAATGTGTTCGAGCCGGCCTGCGGCAACGGTGAGCTGACCGCGCTGCTGGCGCGGCGCGCCGACCGCGTGACCGCCAGCGACTTGTCGCCGGCCGCGGTACAACTGGCCCGCAAGCGCGTCGGGGCAGCCGCGTTTAACCAGGTTTCGGTGCGCTGCCAGCGCATGCCGATCGACTGGCCGGCGGGAGCGAACTTCGATCTGATCGTGATTAGCGAGATGGCTTACTACCTGACCGAGACCGAGCTGCACCAGCTGCGCTCACATGCCGTGCGCTCGCTGTCCAGCGACGGCGCGCTGGTGCTGTGTCACTGGCGCCGCCCCTTCTCTGACCGCAAGCTGGATACCGACGCCATCCACGGCGCCTTCGATGCCTGCCCCGAATTGCATAACATCGCCCGCCATGACGAAGCCGATTTTCTGCTCGATGTGTGGTCGTGCAGTCCACGCTCTGTGGCGCAGCGCGACGGAGTGGCCGCGTGATCGGCATCGTCATTCCCGCCCACAACGAGGAGCGCTACCTGGACGCCTGCCTGCATTCGGCCCGTATTGCCGCCGCCGATCCCGCGCTGCGTGGCGAAGCGGTACACCTCGCCGTCGCGCTGGACAGCTGTACTGACGGCTCGCGCGCCATCGTCGAGCGCCACGCCGCCATCGACGACGGCCGCTGCCTGGTCGGCTGGCTGGCGCTCCGCGCGCGCAATGTCGGCTTGGCGCGGGCAGCGGGTGCGCGTCATCTGCTGGCGCGCGGAGCGCGCTGGCTGGCGTTCACCGATGCCGACACCGAGGTGTCGGCGCAATGGCTGTCCGCACAGTTGCTGCTCAATGTCGACGTGGTGTGCGGCACCGTCACGGTAGGCGACTGGACACCGCACCGGCACAATGCCGAACTGTTGCGCCAACACTTCCACGGCAGATACACCGACGCCGACGGCCACCAGCACATTCACGGCGCCAACCTGGGCGTGGCCGCCGACGCCTATCTGCGCGCCGGCGGCTTTGCACCGCTGACGTGCAGCGAGGACGTGGCCCTGGTCGCCGCCCTGAAACGCGCCGGCGCGCGTTTCGCCTGGAGCTCGGCGCCGCGCGTGACCACCAGCGCCCGCACCGACGCCAAGGCGCGCGGCGGCTTCGGCGATACCCTGCTACGCTATGCCGAAAGCGCCTGCAGTGCTGCCGGGGTGGCGGCGCACGCTGTTACGCACGTGCCAGGCGATAGCGCCGACACCGCAGCGCCCGTTTGACGCCGGCCGGGCAAAGTATCGTACTATTGCACTTCCGGACGTAGCCAGCCTCCCGCCGCCACGCAGATCACCAGCAGCAGACCGGCCGACGGCGGCCGCAAAGGAGCTTTTCACATGACGCCCCCTGTCATATCCACGCAACTGGAGCAGCCCGGCGCCGGCATGAACGGCCAGCGCAGCGTAGCGGTGCGCCAGCACGGCCTGCGGTGGCGCCGCCTGCTCAGCTTCATCGGTCCCGGCTACCTGGTCGCGGTTGGCTACATGGACCCGGGCAACTGGGCCACCGACCTGGCCGGCGGCGCCGCCTACGGCTACGCGCTGCTATGGATCATCGCCCTGTCCAGCTGCATGGCGATGCTGTTGCAGGTACTGACCGCGCGCCTCGGCATCGTCGCGCAAGCGGACCTGGCGCAACTGAGCCGCCAGCATTCATCGCGCCGCTCGGCGTTTTGCCAGTGGCTGCTGTGCGAAATCGCCATCTGCGCCTGCGACCTGGCCGAGGTGATCGGCACCGCCATCGCGCTCAAGCTGCTGTTCGGCATACCGCTGAGCTACGGCGTGGTGCTGACCGCGCTCGACGTGTTCGCCATCCTGTGGCTGCAACAGCGCGGCTTCCGCTACCTGGAAGCGTTCGTCATCGCGCTGCTGGGCGTGATCTTCATCTGCTTCGCCATCAACCTGGCGCTGGCCCAGCCCGAGTGGCGCGCGGTGGCGGCCGGCTTCATGCCGTCGACCGCAACGGTGACCGATCCCGGCATGTTGTACCTGGCCATCGGCATCATCGGCGCCACCGTCATGCCGCACAATCTGTACCTGCACTCGTCCACCGTGCAGACGCGCCGCTTCGACACCAGCGACGCCGGCAAGCGCAAGGCCATCTCGTTCGCCACGGTCGACATCGTCGTCGCGCTCGGGCTGGCCTGCCTGGTCAACGGCGCCATCCTTGTGACCTCGGCGGCGGTGTTCCACACCACCGGCAACGCCCATGTCGCCGACCTCGAGGAAGCCTACCAGTTGCTCGGCCCGCTGACCGGCGCCGCGCTGGCCAGCATCCTGTTCGGCGTGGCGCTGCTGGCGGCCGGCCTCAGTTCCTCCGTCACCGCCACGCTGGCCGGGCAAATCGTCATGGAGGGCTTCGTGCAGATCCGCATGCCGCCGTGGGCGCGGCGGCTGGTCACGCGCTCGGTGGCGATCGTGCCGGCGCTGGTGGTCACACTGGTGTACGGCGACAGCGGCGTCACCAGCCTGTTGCTGCTCAGTCAGGTCATTCTCAGCCTGCAACTGCCGTTCGCCATGTGGCCGCTGATCCGCTATTCCAGCGACCGCCGCATTATGGGCGGCTTCGCCACGCCGCGCGCGGTGACCTGGCTGGCCTGGACCATGATGGCGGTCATCGTCACCCTCAACGTCATCATGGTGACACGCGCGCTGGCCGGCTAGGCCGCCATTGTCCAGTGTGTCGTATCAATAATTTATCCGGGGAAATTTGATCCAGATCATAAAAATTGTCGATGAGCTTTGATAGCCTGACCACGCTAAATACAAGGAGCTCATCATGACTTACAAAACGATCCTGGTTCATGCCGACCTCTCCCCGCACGCGGCGTCGCGCTACGCGCTGGCCTGCCAGGTTGCCATCGGCCATGAGGCCCACCTGGTTGGCGCGGCCTTCACCGGCCTGACGCAGGAAACCTACCGCAACGCCGCCTTCGCCTACGGCGGCGTGCTGACGCCGTCCGATGTGGAACTGGTCACCAGCCATAGCAAGCAGGCGCTCGACGCCTTCGTCGCCAGGGCCGATGCCGCCGGCGTGGCCTACGAGCGCCGCCTCAGCGATGACGATTCCGAAACCGGCCTGGTGCTGCAGGCGCGCTACGCCGACCTGCTGGTGCTGAGCCAGAGCGATCCCGAACTGAGCGGCCCCGACATCCTCTACAAGCTGCCGGAACACCTGGCCCTGCACGGCGGCCGCCCGGTGCTGCTGGTGCCCTACGCCGGCCGCTACGAGCATATCGACCAGCACGCGCTGGTGGCCTGGGACGGCAGCCGCGCCGCCACCCGCGCCATCACCGACGGGCTGCCGCTGCTGCGCCGCAGCAAACGGGTCACGCTGGCGGTGTTCAACGCCCAGACCCAGTTTGGCACGCACGGCGAGAACCCGGGCGCCGACATCGCCCTGTTCCTGGCGCGCCACGGCGTCAACGTCGAGCTCACGCAGCAGCACGCGCCCGGCGGGCTGGACATCGGCAACGCGCTGCTGTCGCTGGCCGCTGACATCGGCGCCGACCTGCTGGTGATGGGCGCCTACGGCCACCAGCGCTGGCGCGAGATCGTGCTGGGCGGCGTTACCCGCCGCGTGCTGCAGTCGATGACGCTGCCGGTCCTGATGGCACATTGAGCGGGGCGGCATGGGTATCGATTCTTACCGCAGCAATTGCGAGCGCTGCATCCACACGCGCCTGTGTGCGGGCACGGCCGCCAACGACCAGATCGCCGGCCACCGGCTGCGCGTGCGCCGTCACGACAGCCTGTACCGGGTTGGCGAGTCGCCCGGCAACCGCATTTACTGCATCCGTTCCGGCAGCTTCAAGCTGGTGATGCAGCGGCCCGGCGACGAGGAACAGGTGATCGCCTTCGCCATGGCGCCGGACTTTTTGGGCCTCAACACGCTCGGCGCCGCCGGCTACACGGCCAGCGCGGTGGCGCTGGAGGATAGCGAAGTGTGCGTCATCGACTGGGACCGCCAGGCCTTCCGCGGCCGCCGCCAGCCCATGCAGCGCAGCGGCCTGCACGCGCTGCTGGCCGGCGAAATCCGCCGTGCCCAGCAGGCCACGCTGCTGCTGCACCACACGCATTCGCGCCAGCGCATGGCCGACCTGGTGCTGAGCCTGTCGAACGCCTACCGCAGCAACGGCTATTCGGCGCACCGTTTCCGGCTGCCGATGTCGCGCTGCGATATCGCCAGCTACATCGGCGTCAGCGCCGAATGCGTCAGCCGGCTGATCGACCAGTTCCGCCGCAAGGGCGTGCTCGAGCTGCACCGCCGCGACATCACGCTGCTGGACCCGGCCGCGCTGCAACGCACGGCCGCCGGAATGGAGAATTAGATGGGACAACGACTCCGCCTGGTCACCGATAGCGTGGCCGACAGCATCCGCCGCTGCCAGGCCTGTCCGCTCAACATCCTGTGCCTGGACGAGGCCGCGGACGGCAGCCTGCCGGCGCAGCAGCCGTGCCTGGAGCGGCGCTGCGTCCAGCTGCACGGCGGCGACCACCTGTTCCGCGTGTCGGACCAGGTGGACCAGCACCTGCACATCATCCGCAGCGGCGACGTCAAGCTGTACCAGCACGGCCGCGACGGCGGCCAGCACATCATCGAGTTTCTCGGCCCCGGCGCGTGGATCGGCCTGGAGTCGCTGAACGAGGACCAGCGCCACGCCGGCGCGGTGGCGCTGACCGAGTGCGAAATCACCAGCGTGCCGTACGCAATGCTGACCGCGCTGCTGGACCGCCAGCCGCGCAGCGCCGACGCCTTCGGCCAGCTGCTCAGCGGCGCGATCGCGCGCCACCAGCAGCACGCGGCCATGCTGCGCAGCACCTCGGCGGTGCAGCGGGTGGCGCAATTCCTCTTGCAGCGGCTGGAACAGGCGCAGGGCTTCGCCCATGGGCTGGCGCGCGCCACCTTGCCGATGTCGCGCCAGGATATTGCCGATTATCTTGGGCTGACCTCGTCCACTGTCAGCCGCTGCCTCAGCGCCATGCGCCGCCGGGGCTGGCTGAGCATGGGGCAGCGTGCCTACACGCTGCCGGGCCGCGCCGATGTGGAACTGGTGGCGGCCGGCGCCCCGCTGGCCCTGGACGACTAAAGCCGTCGTTCCCGCGCAGGCGGGAACCCAAGGCGCGCCGCATCAGGTCAGATGCGGCGCCACCCGGCGGCGCGAACTCAGCCGAGCCGCCGGCACCGCATCGGCAGCCGCGCCCTGCGCCCGTCCGGCCATCTGCAAAGCAATCGCCAGCGCCGTGTCGGCCGTGGCAAGATGCACCTGAAACCAGGGCAAGATCAAGGCCGCCACCTTGCGCCCGGCCACAATATCACCCGGCGCCAGGCCATGCAGCGTGGCCAGCACGCGCGCGTGCTGCTCGCGGTGGCTGCGCGTGGCAGGGTAATCGATGGCGTCCATCAACTTCTCCTCGACGCGGAAATCATCCTCCAGGCACTCGACCAGCGCGGCCAGGTTGTCTGCAAAATCCGTGTCCGGGCCTTCCAGCAGCACATTGATCTGCTCGGCCAGCGCCTGGTGCGCCTCATCAAACAAGGGAATGCCGAGCACCATGTCGGCGCTCAAAGCGTGGGTATCCATGATTCTCTCCTGGTGGCATTGGGCTACCTCTACTATGCACAAGCGCAACTGGCAAATCCATGATCCAGGTCAAGCCGCGCCGATTTGCCGCACCGCACGATAAACTTCGCCGCCTTAGCCGCATGGCGTATAGTGTGGGCTGCCAGTCATTGTCGAGAACGTATCATGGATCTGCACTACCTCAGCCCGCTGTTTGCGCCCAAGTCGATCGTCGTCTTTGCCGGCCCGCCGGAACGCCAGACCGCCTACGGCCGCAGCATCTGCGCCCAGTTGCGCGACGGCGGCTACGACGGCGCCCTGAGCTTCCTCGACGTCAGCATGACCGGCACCCTGGCCGACCTGGTGCAATCGCGCGCCGACCTGGCGTTGATCGCGCTGCCGCACGAGGAACTGGCCTTCGCGCTGGAGGTGGCCGGCCGCATCCAGTGCAAGTCGGCGCTGGTCGTCTCGTCCAGCGTGTCGCCGGCGCTGGCGGCCGAGCTGCACGCCATCGCCCGCAAACACGATCTGTACCTGCTCGGGCCGAACAGCCTCGGCTTCCAGCGCCCGCGCCTCAAGCTCAACGCCGGCGTCGCCGGCAAGCTGGCGCAAAGCGGCAGCCTGGCGCTGATCTCGCAATCGGGCGCGCTGACCTCGGCCATTCTGGACTGGGCCGGCAGCAACTCGGTCGGCCTGTCGGCGGTGGTGTCGCTTGGCCCCAACACCTCGGTCGACCTGGCGCAAACGCTGGACTTTTTGTCCACCGACCCCGCCACCGAAAGCATCGTCATCTACATGGAAGGCATCACCGACGCGCGCCGCTTCCTGTCGGCGCTGCGCGGCACGGCCAACACCAAGCCGGTGGTCATCATCAAATCCGGCAACGCGGCGGCGTCGTCGCGCGCGGCCGCCACCCACTCCGGCATGCTGATCGGCAGCGACGAGGTGTTCGACGCCGCGCTGCGGCGTACCGGCGCGGTGCGCGTTTCCAACTTCGTGCAGCTGTTCTCGGCCGCCAAATGCCTGGCTTCGCGCTACCGGCCCGTGGGCCCGCGCCTGGCCGTCATCAGCAATGGCGGCGGCCCCGGCGTGCTGGCCGCCGACTGGCTGGGCAAACTCGGGCTGCAACTGGCGCGCGCCGGCGACCAGGCCGTGAAAACGCTGGCCGGCGAACTGCCGCAGCACGCCACGCTGACCGACCTGGTCGACCTGTCCGAGGAGGCCGGCCCGGAGCACTACGCCGCCGCCATCCGCGCCTGCGCCGCAGATCCGCAAGTGGACGGCCTGCTGGCCATCTATTCGCCCAAGCTCGATGGCGACCCGCTGGCCGTGGCGCAAGGCGCCATCGCCGCCGCCAAGGGGCTGGGCAAGCCGCTGCTGGCGTGCTGGATGGGCGACGAGCGCGTGGCGCCGGCGCGCCACCTGATCGCGCAATCGGGGCTGGCCAACTTCCGCACGCCGGAAGCGGCGGTGGACGGCTTCGGCAATATCGCTGCGTTCTACCAGAACCAGCAGCTATTGCAGCAAACGCCGCCGCCGCTGTCGCAGCTGGCCAAGCCCGACCTGGAAGGCGCGCGCCGCCTGGTCGAAAGCGTGCTGGCCGAGCGCCGCAGCGTGCTGACCGAAATGGAATCGAAGGCGCTGCTGGCGGCCTTCCACATTCCCATCACGCCCACCATGCCGGCGCGCAGCGCGGCCGAGGCGCAGCTGATCGCCGCCCAGCTGGGCTACCCGGTCGCGTTGAAAATCGATTCGCCCGACATTCCGCACAAATCCGAGGTGCAAGGCGTGGTGCTGAACCTCGGCGATGCCGCCGCGCTCAGCGCCGCCTATGGCGACATGCTGGCCAATGTGCGCCGTTTGCAGCCGAACGCCAGCATCAACGGCGTCACCGTGCAGCGCATGGCCGGCAAGCGCGATGGCCGCGAACTGTACATCGGCGTCGCCAGCGATCCGCTGTTCGGCCCGGTGATCGGCTTCGGCGCCGGCGGCACCATGGTCGAATTGCTCAACGACCGGGCGGTCGAGCTGCCGCCGCTGAATCCCTTCCTGGCGCAGCGCCTGATCGACCGCGCGCGCGTCGCCGCCACGCTGGGCGAATGGCGCGGCGCGCCGGGCGTGGACCGGCAGGCGATCGAGCACATTCTGCTGCGCGTATCGGAAATGGTGTGCGAACTGCCGCAGTTGCGCGAACTGGACATCAACCCGCTGATCGTCGACCAGTTCGGCGTGCTGGCGGTCGACGCCCGCGTGGTGGTCGGCGTGGCGCCGCCATCGGCGCAGCGCTACGACCAGCTGGCCATCATGCCGTATCCGGCCAATTACGCCAGCGCGTGGCCGATGCGCGGCGGCGGCGAGTACACGCTGCGCCCGGTGCAGCCGACCGACGCCGAAATGCTGCAAGCGCTGGTGCGCGGCCTGTCGGACCAGTCGCGCTACAACCGCTTCGCCTCGTCGCTGCGCGAGCTGTCGGCGCAGATGCTGGCGCGCTACTCGCTGATCGACTACGACCGCGAAATGGCGCTGGTGGCGGTGCTGACCACCCGCACCGCCGACGACGACGGCAGCTTCACCGAAACCGAACAAATCATCGGCGTCTCGCGCTACATCGCCAATCCGGACCGCAGCAGCTGCGAATTCTCGCTGCTGGTGGACGACAAGTTCAGCGGCCAGGGCCTCGGCACGCGCCTGATGCTGGAGATCATGGACGTCGCCCGCGACCGCGGCCTGAGCGAAACAGTCGGCCTGGTGCTGCGCAAGAACCGGCCGATGCTCAAGCTGATGGCCAGCCTGGGCTTCCAGGTCCTGCTCTACGAGGAAGACCCGGACTTCCAGCTGTGCAGCAAGAAGCTCTAGGGTAGCACGCGCGTCAGCACATCATCATGCCGCGCGGTGGGGGAACAGCGCCGCGCGCGAGGCCGGCTGCGGCGGTGAACCGGAATCCCCCCGTTGACATGCGCGGCGCATGTCAAATTTGCACCCTCCACCAAATCTCCACAATTCCCCAACAGAACCTGCAATTGCGACAAGTACGCTCTTGGTTTTGTTCGCTCGTGGGAAAGACTATGGATTTCAAGAACTGGCCTGTGCTGCTGGCCGTGCTGACGCTAGCGGCCTGCTCCAAGGGACCGCAGCAGGCCGAGGAAAAGACGCCGCCGCCGGTGGTGACGGTGCTGTCGGTCAAGCCGTCGGCCGTCACGCTGAACGACGACCTGCCGGGCCGCGTGGCGGCGTACCGCACTGCCGATATCCGTCCCCAGGTCGGCGGCATCGTGCTGCGCCGCCTGTTCGAGCAAGGCACCGAGGTGCAGGCCGGCCAGCCGCTGTTCCAGCTCAATCCGGCGCCGCTAAAGGCGGAGTCCGACACTGCCGCCGCTGCGCTGCAGCACGCGCAAGCCACCCTCGCCCGCGCCAGCCGCCAGGCCGAGCGCCTGCAACCGCTGATCGACGCTGACGCCATCAGCCGCCAGGCTTATGACGATGCCGTCTCCGACCGCGACCTGGCCGCCGCCAATGTGGCGCAGGCCAAGGCCACGCTGGAGCGCAAGCGCCTCGACCTGGCGTTTGCCACGGTGCAGGCGCCGATCAGCGGCCGGATCGGCCAGGAACTGGTGTCGGAGGGCGCGCTGGTCGGCCAGTCGGATGCCAGTCCGATGGCGCGCATTCTGCAAATCGACAAGGTGTATGTGGACGTACGCCAGCCGGCGTCGATGCTCGCCTCGCTGCACGCGATGCGCGGGCCGGGCAAGCAGGCGGCGACCATCCTGTCGGCCGAGGGCCAGCCGTACAAGGTCGACGCCAAGGTGCTGTTCGCCGACCTGAATGTCGATGCCGGCACCGGCGACGCCACCATCCGCATCCTGGTCGAGAACCCGGACCGCGTGCTGTTGCCGGGCATGTTCGTGCGCGCGCGCATCGCCCGCGCCGCGCCGGCCGACGCGCTGCTGGTGCCGCAACAGGCGGTGCAACGCGGCGCCGACGGTCACGCCACGGTGTGGACGCTGGATAAAACCGGCAAGGCCAGCCAGCGCGCCGTCACCGTGGGTGACGTCATCAACCATCAATACCTGGTGCGCACCGGCCTGGCCGCCGGCGACACGCTGGTGGTCGAAGGCCAGGAGCGCTTGCAGGAAGGCGTGCACGCCAGGCCGCACGCATGGAAGGCGCCGGCGCAGTTGTCGGCCGCGCCAGCACCTGCCGCAAAATGATAAGGACCGAGTAGATGTCTCAATTTTTCATACGCCGCCCCGTGTTCGCGTGGGTGGTGGCGATCTTCATCATCCTGTTTGGACTGATCGCCTTGCCCAATCTGCCGATTGCGCGCTTCCCGTCGGTGGCGCCGCCGAGCGTGTCGATTTACGCCAGCTATCCGGGCGCTTCGCCGCAAACGATGAACGATGCGGTGGTCAGCCTGATCGAGCGCGAACTGTCTGGCGTGAAGAACCTGCTGTACTTCGAGTCGTCGACCGACACCTCCGGTTCGGCCTCGGTCAGCATCACCTTCAAGCCCGGCACCGATCCGGAAATGGCGCAGGTGGACGTGCAGAACCGCCTGAAGGCGATCGAGCCGCGTCTGCCGCAGACGGTGCGCCAGAGCGGTGTGACGGTGGAGTCGTCGTCGTCCAGCTTCCTGATGATTATCAGCGTGAACTCGACCAAGGGCCACAACGAGGAGGAGCTGGGCGATTACCTGGCGCGCAACGTGGTGGAGGAATTGCGCCGCGTGCCGGGCGTCGGCCGCGTGCAGCTGTTCGGCGCCGAGCGGGCGATGCGCGTGTGGGTCGATCCGGCCAAGCTGGTCGCGTATAACGTCTCGATGAGCGACGTCACCAATGCCATCGCGCAGCAGAACGCGCAGATCGCGCCTGGCCGCGTGGGCGATACGCCGTCCATCGCCGGCCAGCGCGTGACCACGCCGCTGACGGTGCAAGGCCAGTTGCGCACGCCGGAGGAATTCGCCGCCATCGTGCTGCGCGCGGAGCGCGACGGCTCCAGCGTGACGCTGGGCGATGTCGCCCGCGTGGAGCTGGGCGCGCGCGATTACACCTTCAAGGCGCGCGAGAACGGCAAGACCACATCGGGCGCATCGATCGCCATGTCGCCGGGCGCCAACGCCGTGCAGACTGCAAAGCTGATCCGCGAGCGCATGGACGAACTGTCGAAATCCATGCCGGCCGGGATGGAGTACACCATTCCCTTCGATACGGCGCCGTTCGTGAAGATCTCCATCGAGAAGGTGGTCAGCACGCTGGTGGAGGCGATGGTGCTGGTATTCCTGGTGATGTACCTGTTCCTGCAAAAGGTACGCTACACAGTGATTCCCGCCATCGTGGCGCCGATCGCGCTGCTGGGCACTTTTGCGGTAATGGCGGTGGCCGGCTATTCGGTCAATGTACTGACGATGTTCGGCATGGTGCTGGCCATCGGCATTATCGTCGATGACGCCATCGTGGTGGTCGAGGCGGTGGAGCGCCTGATGGCGACCGAAGGCCTGTCGCCGAAGGAGGCAACCAAGCGCGCCATGCGCGAGATCAGCGGCGCGGTGGTCGGCATCACCGTGGTGCTGACGGCGGTGTTCATCCCGATGGCGCTGGCCTCCGGCTCTGTGGGCGTGATCTACCGCCAGTTCACGGTGGCCATGGCGGTGTCGATTCTGTTCTCAGCCTTCCTGGCGTTGACGCTGACGCCCGCGCTATGCGCGACGCTGCTCAAGCCTGTGGGCCCGGATGACCATGAGAAGAAAGGCTTCTTCCGCTGGTTCGACCGCAAGTTCGACGCCCTGACCGCGCGCTATACGGCGCGCACCACCGCCCTGCTCAAGCGCGGCGGCCGCATGCTGGCCTTGTACGCGGTGATCGTGGCCGGTGTGGTGTGGGGCTTTGCGCAGTTGCCGTCGTCCTTCCTGCCGGAAGAGGATCAGGGCTACATTATGACCTCCTTCCAGCTGCCGTCTGATGCAACCATGGACCGCACGCTCGACGTCATCAAGCAATATGAGCAGCATGTGGCCAGCCGGCCGGGCATTGACGTGAACCAGTCGCTGATCGGCTTCAGTTTCTCGGGTTCCGGCCCGAACGCCGGCATGGCATTCACCATGCTGAAGGACTGGGACCAGCGCAATGGCGCCACTGCGCAGGAGGAAGTGGTCAAGGCGACGGAAGCCATGACCAACGCCAAGGAGGGCATGATCATGACGGTGATGCCGCCGGCCATCGATGAACTGGGCAATTCGTCCGGCTTCTCGCTGCGCTTGCAGGATCGCGCCGGCCATGGCGTCGCTGCCTTGCAGGCGGCGCAGAACAAGCTGCTGGAACTGGCCGCGCAAAGCAAATTGCTGGAAAGCGTGTACCCGGACGCGCTGCCGCCGGGGAACAGCATCAGGCTGGAGATCGACCGTCGCAAGGCGGAAGCGCTGGGCGTGTCGTTTGCGGCGGTGAGCGATATGCTGGTTGGCGCCACCGGTTCGAGCTACGTCAACGACTTCCCGAACAAGGGGCGCATGCAGCAGGTGATCGTGCAGGCCGAGGCTTCGGCGCGCATGCAGCTGGACGATGTGCTGGCACTGCGCATCCGCAATAACGCGGGCGGCATGGTGGCGCTGGGCGAGATCGTGCATCCGGTGTGGGAGCAGACGCCGTTGCAGCTGGTGCGCTATGACGGTTATCTGTCGGCGCGGATCAGCGGCAGCGCGGCTGAAGGCGTGTCCAGCGGCGCGGCGATGCAGGAGATGGAGCGCCTGGTGGCGCAGCTTCCGGCCGGCTTCGGCGTGGCCTGGACTGGCCAGTCCTTGCAGGAGCGCGAATCGGCCGCGCAGGCGCCGATGCTGATGGCGTTGTCGATGCTGGTGGTGTTCCTGGTGCTGGCGGCACTGTACGAGAGCTGGTCGATTCCGCTGTCGGTGATGCTGGTGGTGCCGCTTGGCCTGCTCGGGGCGCTGCTGGCGGTGATGGTGCGCGGCATGCCGAATGATGTGTTCTTCAAGGTCGGCATGATCACGATTATCGGCTTGTCGGCCAAGAATGCGATTCTGATCGTCGAGTATGCGAGGCAGCTGCATGCCGAGGGCAAGGGGCTGGTGGAGTCGGCCATCGAAGCAGCGCGGCTGCGCCTGCGGCCGATTCTGATGACGTCCCTGGCGTTCACGCTGGGCGTGGTGCCGCTGATGCTGGCGTCGGGCGCCAGCGCCGAGACGCAGCACGCGATTGGCACCGGCGTGTTCGGCGGCATGGTCGCGGCGACGGTGTTGGCGATTTTCTTTGTGCCGGTGTTCTTCGTGGTCGTCGTTGGCGGCGCGGAGCGGATTGGCAAAATGCGTAAAGGAGTAAAAACATGCGAGCAATAATGGCGATATCGGCGGCGCTGCTGTCCGGGTGCTCGCTCAACCCACCGCTGACGAAACCGGCGATGCCGGTGCCGTCAGCCTACCACGGCACGACCAGCGCGCCGACCGGGCCCGCATCCGCAACCCAGCGTTCAACCGGCGACAAGTCGGCGCCCGCAAGCGCGCGCAGCACAGTGGCGACGCCCGTGAGCGACGACGCCGCCAACGTTGCTGGCGGGCCCGGCGCCGGCGGCGGGGCGATGCCGGATTGGCGGCAGATGTTGGCTGATCCGGCGTTGCAGCGGCTGGTGGAGCTGGCACTGGAGAATAACCGCGATCTGCGCGAGGCGGCGCTGAATGTCGCTGCCGTGCAGGCGCAGTATCAGATCCAGGACGCGAATCGCCTGCCCGCGCTGGACGCCACCGGCGGCGGCACGCGCCAACGGGCTTCGTCGCCCGAGGCGCCGAGTGGCGCGGTCACGCGGCAAACCAGCGCCGCACTGGCCATCAACGCCTTCGAGCTGGATTTCTTCGGCCGCCTGCGTTCCCAATCCGAGGCAGCCTTCGCCCGCTTTCTGGCTTCGGTCGAAGGCCAGCGCGCCGCGCGCCTGACGCTGATCGCCGCCGTCGCCGACGCCTACCTCGAACTGCGCCTGGCCGAAGAACAAGCGGAGCTGACCGCGCGCACGCTGACCGACTGGCGCCTGGCCCTGTCGCTGACCGAACGACTGCACGGCGCGCAGCAGCGCAGCGGCCTCGATGTCGCCCAGGCAGCCGGACAGGTGGCCACCGCCGAAGCGGACATGCACGCCCGCGACCGCACAGTGCGCCTCGCCCGCAACAACCTCGAACTGCTGCTGGGCGCCCCGCTGCCCGCCGACCTGCCGGCCGGCAGCCCGCTGGCGCAACAGCCGGTGATGACCACCCTGCCCGCCGGCCTGCCATCCGAGCTGCTGACCCGCCGCCCGGACGTCATGCAGGCGGAGCAAGCGCTGGTGGCCGCCAACGCCGAAATTGGCGCCGCCCGCGCCGCCTTCTTCCCGCGCGTCTCGCTGACCGCGCAACTGGGCTTCGGCAGCGCCGATATGGGTAATCTGTTCAAGGGCAGCAACCGCAGCTGGTCGTTCGCGCCGCAAATCACGCAGCCGATCTTCCACGGCGGCCAGCTGCGCGCAGAACTCAAGCTGGCCGAAGTCCGCAACAACATCGCCGTGGTGCAGTATGAGCGCGTCATCCAGAGCGCCTTCCGCGAAGTCAGCGACGCCCTGGCCAGCAACGAAACCTATCAGCGCCAGATCGTCGCCCAACAGCGCGTGGTGGACGCTGCGGCGCTGCGCGAGCGCCTGTCCAACCTGCGCTACGGCGCCGGCCAGGACAGCCGCCTCGAACTGCTGGACGCCCAGCGCCAGGCCTACGCCGCGCAAAGCACGCTGCTGGAACTGCGCCGAGACCACTTCAAATCGGCCATCGCGCTGTACAAGGCGCTCGGCGGCGGCATCGGCTGATGCAGTATCATGACGGCATGAGCATGCACACAGAACTCCCCGCCGGCGTCAGCGAACAGGCATTGGTGCTGGTCGCCGAGGACGAATCGGAAATCGCGCAAATCCTGATGGCCTACCTGTCGCGCGCGGGCCTGCGCGTCGCCCACGCGCCGGACGGCCGCCGCGCGCTGGAAATGCAGCAGATGCTCAAGCCCGACCTGGTGCTGCTGGACGTGCAGATGCCGCAGCTCGACGGCTGGACGGTGCTGTCGCAGATCCGCCAGCGCGGCAACACGGCAGTCATCATGCTCACCGCCATGGACCAGGACATCGACAAGCTCACCGGCCTGCGCATCGGCGCCGACGACTACGTGGTCAAGCCGTTCAATCCGGCCGAGGTGGTGGCGCGCGTGCTGGCGGTACTGCGCCGCACGGCCGGCCAGGCCGGCGCGCAAGCGGCCAGGCTGCTGCGCGCCGAGGGCCTGGAAGTCGATCTCGAACACTATGAAGCGGCAGTCTGCATCGACGGCGCCGCGCGCGAGGTGCTGGCGCTGACGCTGACCGAATTTCGGCTGCTGGCGCACATGCTGCGCGCGCCCAAGCGCGTGTTCAGCCGCGCCGAACTGCTGGCCAACTGCCTGCCGGAGGGCGAAACGCTGGAACGCACGGTCGACAGCCACCTGAGCAAACTGCGCAAGAAAGTCGAGGCGGCCGGCCTCACCGGCCTGCTCGAAAGCGTGCGCGGCGTCGGCTACCGGCTGGGGAGCGCGGCGTGAAGCTCAATTCCGGCATCAGCCGGCAGATTTCGCTATCGATGGCGCTGGTCGCGCTAGGCATCATCCTGCTGGTGCAAATCAGCTCTTACGCGCTCTACACCTACCTGATCCGCCACTCGCCCGAATTCATGAACAGCGACCCGCTCGACATGACGCCCACCAGCGAGGAAGTCATCTGGCTGGTGGTGACCACCTTCATCTCGGTGGTGATCGCCGTGACGGCGGCCGGCAAGCTGTCGCGGCGCATCCTGGCGCCACTGAACTCGGTGGCCGAGAGCCTGCGCCGCGTGGCCCAGGGCGACCTGACCGCGCGCGCCACCAACTACGACCACGCCATGGGCGAAGCAGCGCAACTGGTGTCCGACTTCAACCGCATGGCCGAGCGCCTGCAGCACATGGAACAGGAACGCGTGTTCTGGAACGCCGCCATCGCCCACGAGCTGCGCACGCCGGTCACGATCCTGCGCGGTCGCCTGCAAGGCATCACCGACGGCGTCTTCGTGCCGGATCAGGCGCAGTTCCAGAACCTGCTCACGCACGTCGAGGGACTGGGCCGGCTGATCGAGGACTTGCGCATGGTGGCGCTGGCGGAAAGCGGCCACCTGGCGCTGCAAAAGGTGCGCGCCAGCCTGTCGAGCGAAATCGAAACCGTGTTGCAGCTGGCCGACCCGCTGTTGCAGGCGGCCGGCTTCCGGCTGGAGCTGGACCTGACGCCGCAGGCGGTGCTGTGCGATCCGATGCGCATCCGCCAGGCGCTGCTGGCGTTGCTGGAGAACGTGCGCAAGCACGCCACGCCGGGCGTGGTGCGCATCAGCAGCCTGGCGTCGGGCAGCACCTGCCGGCTGCGCGTGGAAGATGAAGGTCCGGGCATCGACCCGGCCCTGGCGCTGCACGTGTTCGACGCCTTCCAGCGCGGCGACCAGACGCAGCAGCGCGGCGGCAGCGGCAGTGGATTGGGGCTTGCGGTAGTAAAAGCCATCGCCATCGGCCACGGCGGCCAGGCGATATGCCGCCCGTCCAAGCTGGGCGGCACCCTGTTCGAATTAAACTGGCCGCTGGCGTAAGGCATCCCCGCCGGCTGGCGCCGGCGGGGATGCTCAGGCTCGATTACATGAACGAGTACTTCGCGGTGACACGGAAGTTGCGGCCCATACCGTTATGCAGCTGGGTATTGAAACCTTCGGTCGGATAACGCGGATCGTAAGGGGCTGCCTTGTCCAGCACGTTTTTCACGTTGAAGGACAGCGTCAGGTTCTTGATACCGGTGTACGCGTAGTTCAGGGTCAGCGTAGTCCAGCTAGCCACTTTGCAGTTGGCGTTGCTGTACTTCGCCAGCCCGCCCAGCTGATAGGCGGTCGACGGTTGGCCGGTGCCGTAATGGCAGTACGCTGCAGGATACACATCGGCGTTGTCGTAACGACGCAGCAGCGACACATGGTCAACGAAGTCGACTATCCCGGTAACGCTGTGTGAGCCATTGCTCCAGTTGCTGGAGAACGAAGCGCGGTTGCGCGGGTTGTCGCCCGCAGTGATCGCCCAGTCGGACAGCCCGCCGTTCGAGCCGGCCGTGTTGTGGGCGACGTCACCCGGCTGCATCGCGCGCTTGAAGCTGTTCAGATAGCTCCAGTTCAGCGAATTGGTCAGCTGACCATAGTTCCCCAGCGAGGTACGCAGCGCAACTTCCAGATCCACGCCGCTCACCTTGGTGAGGCCCTGGTTGATGTAGGAACGATTCACTTGCAGCAGCGGACCCGAGTTCGGGACCACCGTGCCGTCGGCCAGCGTCAGCTGGTTGGCCGGGTTGGTGTCGCGCAGTACCTCGGCGCCAGGATACTGGTTAGGATGGTCGATGACAGTCTGCGCCCCCAGCAGTGCGGTTTCATCACGCAGCTCGATGTTGTAGAAGTCGAGCAAAATATCCAAGTCCTTGGTCGGCTGCAGGATCAGGCCCAGCGACGCCGACTTGGATTTTTCCGGCCGCAGTTCAGGATTGGCTTTCGACAGGCTGGAAATGCTCTTCGCACAATCGCTGGAGGTGGCATTGCCGAGCGGGACCACGCCATCCGGACAACGCACAGAATCGGTCACGGTCTGGAACGACTGCACGCCGCCCGGCGACACCTGGGTCAGCGCCGGCGCGCGGAAGCCACGGGCGAAGGTGCCGCGCACGGCCACCTTGTCGCTGACGGTCCATTTGGCGCCGGCTTTCGGCACGAAGCTCGATTCGGTCGGGTACTTGTCGTAGCGGCCGGCGAAGTCCATCTCAAAATTGTTAAGGAACGGCGTGCGCAGCTCGATGAAGGCCGATTTCACGTTACGCCGACCATCCGCGATCGAGTTCGCCAGGCCGATGATATTGCCGGCCCGGGTTTCCGTATCGGGCGTCAGGCCGATTTTCTCCTGACGCGCTTCGCCGCCGAAGGCCAGGCCGATATCGCCGCCCGGCAGTTTGCCCAGCGTGGTCGACGCTTTGGCATCGATCTGCAGCACTTGCGAGAAGCCGCGGTTTTCCAGGTCCCGGGTCGAGTTCGGATCGGCGATGGTGGCGGCGATCGTGCGGTTTTCCGTCATGATGCGCTCGACGACAGGACGGTACAGCATGCCGAAATAGTGTTCGGTGCGCTCACTGCGATTCCACAGCACACCGGTTTCCCAGTCGAAGGCGCCGCTCGTGCCTTTCAGGCCAGCCAGCACGCGGAACGATTCATTGATGTTGTCGCTGCCGCCAGGGTGGCCGACGAAACGGAAGCCGACCGCCGCGCGCGAGCCTGCGGCGGCCGTGGTTGGCGTGTTGTTGAATGGATTATCGGGGTGGCCCACTGGCAGAATCAGCTGGAATTGCGAGGTTGGCCTGCCGTCGGCGGCGAACACCGTGCTTGACGAAGTGCTCGAAATGGTGCGCGGCGCGCCCAGATAGGTGCGCTCGGAGCGCGAATACGACGCTTCCGAAAAAGCGGTGATCGATTCGCTGACCTTGAAGTTGCCGCGCGCCAGCAGGTTGGCGTCCTTGCCAGCGCTCTGCACCTCGCTGTAATCGTTCAAATTGAAGTTACAGAAGGTGCGGCCGACCAGCGTGCTGGTCGCGGTCAGGTTATGCGCCGCGATGCTGCCCACCAGTTGTTGGGATGGATCGCAACCGGTACGGTTGATGACGTCGGCGCGCAGTGCGTACGTAGTAGCGAAATTGCGGCCATTGGTGGTGCGCTCGCGGTAGAAGAACGGCTGGTCGGTCAGGCTGCTGGAATACGGGTTCAGGCGCGCCTGGATGTAGCTGTATGAGGCCTGGTCGACGCCGCCGGTGGCGTCGCCGATGACGGTGCTGTCACGTTTGGAGAAGTCGAACGACAGGAAGCCGTTGTAGCGGTCTTTTTCCAGGTTGCCAAAACCAATCACGCCGCTGACATTCTTGCGGCCGAATTCGCCGTCGCCGTTGGCGCCGGCACTGGCCGACAGGTCGAAACCGGTGTAGTCGGTTTTGGTGATGAAGTTAATCACGCCGGCGATAGCGTCGGAGCCATACACGGCCGATGCGCCATCCTTAAAGATCTCGACGCGCTCGATGGCCGACAGCGGAATCGAGTTCAGGTCGTAGACTGCCGATTTGCCCTGATTCGGGTCGGCATATGCGGACGAGGCGATACGGCGGCCGTTCAGCAGAACCAGCGTGGATGACGAACCAAGGCCACGCAGCGAGGCGGTTGCCGCACCGCGCGAGAAGCCGCCATCGACGATATCGACCGAGGCGCCCGAGCCGAAGGCCGGGATCGAGTGCAGGAGCTCGGCCACGGTATTGGCGCCCGTGGCGGCAATCTGCTTGGCTGTGACGGTTTGTACCGGCGACGAGCCTTCTTTGTCGGAACGTTTGATATTGGAACCGGTCACGAAGACTTTCGCCACCGGCGCTTCCGCCGCTTCCTGAGCGATGGCGAACTGGGACGAACCCAACGCCACCGCGATTGTAATCACGCCTTGTTTCAAGACTAATTTGTTATTCAAAGTTCTCTCCGCTGTATGGTGGGTGTGTTATCCGGCATTGCCGGTGGCCGTCTGTACCGACGACTCTGTTTAGAAAACATTACGTCTCCTAATAACGATTTCACCATTCGAGTTACCTAGTGTCAATGAAGCCACCCGGGCCCAATTTAGCAGAGATAAAGCTGATCACGTCGATCTTCGAAATTAGATTTCCCCAATTCGAAAACAACAGAATATTTTTCCGCTGTTACAACTTGAAACATTTAAAGTTTCGTTACTGCAAATTTTGCATAATGTTATGACTTTTTTTATAAAACTAACGCACTACTAAAAAACAACAGATCAACCGTATCGACGGCAGACAAACCGGTTGGGTCACTGTGCAGTACGCGGCCGCGAGGCGCTCCATGCGGCCAGCACGACGCCGCCGACCAGCAGCGACAGCGCCAGCGGCTTGCCGCGTGTGGTCAGGTAGGTATAGGCCGAGCGTTCGTGCACTTTGTGGTCGTGGCCGCCCTGCCGCTCCTGCAACTCCATGCCGTTGGGCGCGTACAGCGCGTCGCTGCGATCGGGCGCCGTGGGCTGTGCTTTCCGCTGCTAACTGAACATGATCAGATTCATGAAACGGTCGAGCAGGCCCGGCATGGTGCGCGCCTCCAGCGACACCAGCTTCGAGGCGCCGCCAACAAAGATGTCGCGCTGCGGATGCTCGGCGGCGTACAGGATGGCGTCGGCCACCACTTCCGGCGCGTATAGCGGCGCCGGCAACTCCGGTTCGTGCGGCATGTAATTGCGCGCGTGCGGGATGAACATGGTGTCGATGCCGGCCGGCTTGATGAGCGTGACCGATAGCGGCAGCGCGTCCTTTTCGATTTCCATGCGCAGCGCATCGGTGTAGCCCTTGACCGCATGCTTGGAGGCCGAATACATGCCTTGCAGCGGCACCGCGCGGTCGGACAGTTCGCTGCCGAGGTTGATGATGGCGCCGCCGCCGTCCTTCATCAGCTGCAGCGCCACCAGCGAGCCGTGCACCACGCCCCAGAAGTTGGTTTGAAATAGTTGTTGCTGGTCTTCCAGCGGGACGTCGGCGTTGCGGCCGAAAATCGAGATGCCGGCGTTGTTGATCCAGCTGTCGATGCGGCCGAAGCGCCCGACCGCCGCGCGCCCCAGCGCCGCCACTTCGTCATGCCTGCCGACATCGGTCGGCACGGCCAGCGCCTCGGCGCCGCCGGCGCGCAACTCCTCGACCAGCCGGTCCAGCGCGGCGCTATCGCGCGCAGCCAACACCAGCCGCGCGCCCTTGCGCGCCGCCATGCGCGCCGTGCTTAAACCTATGCCGCTGGTGGCGCCGGTGATGACCAGCACCTGCTCATCCAGACTTTTCAATCGTGTCGCCATGACGTCCCCCTTGCTCCGGATCGATCAGTCTCGCCCCGGAGGCAAGGGGACTCTGTGCGGCGGCTAATGTCTAGCGCGGCGCCGGCGGCACTTGTAGCGCTGCTCGCGGTACAGGATCGACGGCAGCACCACGTGCGACATCGCCTTGTCCACCTGCGCGGCGCTGGGCGGCGCGGCGCCGATGCTCAGCTCGCCCTGCGCGGCGTCGTAGCGGCCCAGCAGCGGCGGCTGGTTCGGCCGCAGGATGGTTGCCGACGAGCCTTCCAGCCAGGCAAAGTAGTTGTCGAACTGAATCAGCGCGCGGCCCGGCGTTTCGCTGTCGCGCGCCAGGTCGCGACCGATCATCGGATGTTCGCTAGCAATGCCCATCAGCGACAGCAACGTCGGCCCCAGGTCGACCTGGCTGGCGATGGTCTTGATGCGCTTCGGTTCGATATCGGCGCCGAGGATCAGGCCGGGGATGTGGAACTTCTTGATCGGCACCAGGCTGTCGCCGTACACGCGGTTGTCGTGGTCGGCCACGATCAGGAACACCGTGTCCTTCCAGTAAGCCTGCCTTTTGGCCTCGGCGATGAAACGGCCCAGCGCATAGTCGGCATACTTGACGGCGTTGTTGACGGTTTGTTTTTCGGCGTCGTGCAGTTCGATGCGGCCATCGGGGAACTGGAACGGTTCATGATTGGACGACGAGAAAATCAGGCTGAAGAACGGCTTGCCCGAGTCGTGCAGCGTTTTCAGGCGCTCCAGCGATTTGTCGAACAAGTCCTCGTCCGACGCGCCCCAGCTGCCGACGAACTTCGGGTTCTTCATGTCGCGCCGGTCCACCACCTTCTGGAAACCATTGCCGGTGAAAAAGCCGCGCATATTGTCGAAGTGCGCCTCGCCACCGTAGACGAATTCCGTGTGATACCCCTGCCGGCCCAGTCCTGCCGCCAGCGTGTAGAAATTCTGCTGCGACAGCGACAGCTTGACCACGCTGCGCGCCGGCGTCGGCGGATAACCGGCCACCACCGCCTCGATGCCGCGCACCGAGCGCGTGCCGGTGGCGTACAGCTGCTCGAACCACCAGCCTTCGGCTTTCAGCTTTTCCAGTTCCGGCGTCACCGGCAGGCCGCCCAGCGATTTGACGAACGTGGCGCCGAGGCTCTCCTCCAGCACGATCACCAGGTTCAGCGGACGCTCGCGCTGCATCACCGGCACTTGCGCGTGCAGCGTCGGCAACTCGGCCGAGGTGAACTGCTGATCGCGCAGCCACGGCGCGCTTTTCACGACCTGGAACACTTTCTCGCGCGGATACTCGCCGTAGATCTCGGACGAATTGGCCTCGTGGCTCATGGCCGCCCAGGCGTCCAGCACCGACCACGGCGAATTGATGATCAGCGAGTTGACCATGGCGTCGCCGGTCAGCGCGAACAGCGCCGGGTTGGCCGGCCGGTGCGCCAGCGTCGAACGGATCTGGAACGCCACCAGCAGCACCAGCAAGGGCCACAGCAACAGCAGCTTGACGGCGCCGATCGGACGGATATCGACCGCCGCCGCCTTCAGCAGCCTGTAGATGCCCATGCCCAGCGCCACGGTCGCCACGATGCCCAGCACCAGCGCAATGCGGAAGCCGTTCCACAGCGTCGAGATCACCTCTTCCGGATACGACAGGTACTCGATGAACAGGCGGTTCGGACGCACGTCGTACTGCATGATGAACTGCGGCGTCGACACTTCCATGAAGACGATGAAGATCAGCGCCAGTGTGCCCCACGCCACCGTGAAGCCGCGCCACAGCGACAGGGTTCTGGCGTGCGCCAGCAACGGCGCCAGCAGCAGCGGCACGGCGATCAGGTAGCCCAGCAGGATCAGGTCGGCGCGCACGCCCTGCACCATGATCCGCAGTGGAATGCCGGTGGCAGCCACGCGTTCCCACTGCCACAGCACCAGCCCGGCGCGCGACAGCGAAAAGATTACCACCCCAAGCAACAGCAATTGCAGCAGTCCCGCGAACGGACCGGCCCACAGGGTCAGGCGGGCCAGCCGGCCCGCAGTCCTGTGCAACACGCTTTCAGGGCGGCGGAACATTATTCAGCGCCGAAGCCTGGGTGGCTGGCGATGTAGGCGCCGGCGCCCGCGCCCGCGCTCAACATCCAGCCGATCAACAGCAGGAACACCAGCATCATGCAGAACAGCGTCGACACGCGGCGCGCGTCGGCCTGGTTCTGGAATACCGGCTGCTTGCCGTAGCCGATGCCGAAGAAGTACGCGGCCACTACCGTCACCAGGTAGTGCACGGCGCCGAAGGTTTCGCCCAGCTCGCCCTTGCGCGGATGGTCGACCAGCAGGTGCGACAGCGCCACCAGCACGATGTAGATGACCGAGGCCGACAGTGGCGGCAGGTACAGGCCGAACTTCTCGACCAGGTTGCGCACGCCGATATTCTTCTTGGCCAGCAGCGGCAGGATGATGTTGTGGGTCAGGCCGACAATGGCGATGATCTTCAGCAGCACCGCCTTGTGCAGGCTGCTGCTGCCCATGGCCAGGTTGTGCAGGTTGGTTTCGCCCTGGCGGTTGTTCTGCGCGAAGAATTCCGGCGGAATGATGTGCAGCACGCGCTGGAACCAGCTGATCTCTTCCATGGCGGCCAGGCCCACCAGCGCGCTCAGGCCGACGAAGGCCAACAGTTGCAGGTTGATCTTCGGCTCGCGCTGCCATTGCTCCACGGCCAGGAAGCCCAGCACGCCGGACAGGAAGGTAAAGCACAGGAACTGCATCCACTCGACGATGCCGTCTTCCACCAGCAGGCGCCACAGCGCCGCCTGGTCGTGCGAGAACGCAATCGCCAGGCCCAGCACGAAGATGTTGATCAGCACGCCGACCGCGATCACCGGATGGATGTACCACTTCTTATCAACCATGTATCACTCCCTTGTTGTGTGTGTTTTATAGCGTTAATCTTATTCGATGCCGGCGCGGCTGCGCGCCAGTTCCGGCTCGGCCTCCGTCACGCGGCCATGGGCCAGGCTGGCGCCGGCGCGGTAGGCCAGGTAATGGCGGCGGCCGGCAAAAATGGCCGATCCCAGCGCCCAGGCCCACAGCAACGGGTCCAGCAGCGCATCCCACAAGTTGCCGGTCGGCAGGCGCAGCAGCGAAAACAGCAGCACGGCCGTCAGCAGCGCCGCGCCGCCGGCGCCAAAGCGCAGCCAGATCGCCGCCACGCCGGCCAGCGCCGCCACCATCGCCAGCACGGCGGCGGCGTCGGCGTCGAAGCCGCGGTAATACAGGCCCAGCGCCAGCACGCCGAACGCATCGAGGTACAGCACCGTGCCCAGCACCGTCAGCAACAGCGCGAACGCCGGATGCAGCAGGAAATCGACCGGCCGCCCGTTCCAGCGCGCGCACAGCGCCACCAGCGCGTAGCCGGTCAGCAGGCCGCTCGGGTACTGGAACACCAGCGTCAGCCAGTAGGCCGGCGACGCTTCGCCCGGCAGCGCCATCACCAGCGCCACCGTGACGGCGACGATCAGCTTGGCGCGCCGGGCCAGCACCGGGAACCAGCGCGGCAGCAGGCCGGGCAGCACCGACAGCAGCATCGAGGCGGCCACCAGCGCCCAGGCCAGGCGCGCGTATATGATCTGCAGGGAGAGATCGGGCAAACTCATGCTAGTCCTTCGCCAGATGGATTTTCAAACGGTGGTGCGCGATCGCGCGCCGCTGATAGGTGTACGTGATATGCAGCTCGTCGCCCAGCTGGTACATGGCCGGGTACGAGAACTCGTCGCCCGGCTGGCCGCTGACGATATCGGTCAGCTCCTGCCAGCGGTGGCCGTCGAGCGACTGCGACAGCGTCAGCGTGCTGCGCGCGGTGTCGCGGTTGGTGCCGTCGTTGCGCAGCATCAGCAAGCTGCCGCTGTCGAGCCGCAGCACCGCCAGCGAGGTGCCGAGGTTCTTGATCGAGGTCGGCCCCATGTCTGCCCAGGTGACGCCGCCGTCGTGGCTGATCGCCTGCTGCACCACCGAATCGTCCTTGGCGGCGTCGCGCATCCAGGCGCGCACCTCGTTGTTATTGACCGGCACCAGCGTCGGCTGCAGCGAGCGGGTGCGCTCGCCGATGCGCGTCAGGCGCTGCGGATCGCCGTTGGCGTCGAACGACACCAGCATCGGGTACTTGTGGCCGATTTCGAAATACACCGGCAGCCACCAGCCGCCGCCGGCCAGGCCGACCGGCGACGAGCGCACCAGCACGCTGGTATTGAACACCGGCGACATCGGCAGCACGCGGCGCACGGTGAACGTGGCGCCCTCGTCGGTCGATTGCAGCTGCACCACGCGCGACGCCGCCCAGCCGCCGAGACCGGTGGCCACCACGTACAAGTGGACGGTGCCGTCGGCGCCGGTCCAGGCGACCGGGTTGCCGATGCGCCGCACGCCATGGCCCAGCGCGGCGCCGAGCGAGTCGCGGCTGGCCACCACCCAGTTGTCGCTCCAGCGGCCGTTGCTCCAGCGCGAGGCGTAGACCTGCACGTCGGGGCCGCTTTCGCGGCTGCCGGCCCACCAGAACGAAATCAGGTCGCCATGCGGCAATTGCGCCAGCGCGCTGGCGTGGGCGGAAGGCACGCCCTTGGGCATGGGAATGATGGCGCGCGACAGTTCGGTCAGCGTCACCGGCGCCGGCGTGACGGCGGCCAGCGGCGCCGGCTTGACGTGGTGCTGATCCGAGCGCAGCCAGCGCCCGGCCTCGGTGGCCATGACTGTGATAACTACAGCAATACATGCCAGCACGACCAGTGTGCCTGGGCGCTGTGCAGTTGGGCGAAAAACTCCCATTCCGTCTCCAGAGATCGGGACATGGAAGCCTGCTCGGTGATTCCCCTGCCCAAAAATAAAGTACTTCCTTGCCAGCGAACAGCTTGTGGCTGCCGCCGGGCACGGACGAAGTCGGTATCGTACAGGAAAACCGGGGCCAGATGTAGATGACCAGGCGGTCAGATGCGCACCGCCCGCCCCTTCATGCGCTGAATTTTCGATAACAAAACGCTGGAAAACTTGATTTTTAGCATTTTTTTGCATTGTTTGCAAGCTAGACTAATTGCCGCGCACGGCGCGCCCTCGCGCGCCGGCCCCGATAGGATGCCCGCATGCTTGCAGACCCCAGCGATTTGGACCGTAGCGCCACCACCATGATGCCCTCCGACGCCGACATCCAGCAGCGCCTGCTGTTTCTGGAGGTGACGGCCGAAGACGTGAAGCTGCTGCGCGCAATCCATCCGCTACTGCAAGCACGGCTGCCGGCCGTCATCGCCGGCTTTTACCGCCATCTGCAATCGGTGCCGGTGCTGCGCACGATGCTGGCCGATCCCGTGGTGCTGGACCGCCTGCACCAACTGCAAGGTAAATACTTCGCCACCCTGACCGCCGGCGATTACGGCGCCGACTATGTGCGCCACCGCCTGCGCGTGGGCCTGGCGCACCAGCGTATCGGCCTGGCGCCGGAATGGTATATCGGCGCCTACCGCAAATACCTCGGCGACCTCGGCCCCGTGCTGCAAGACCTGCTGCGCGAGCGCCCCGCCCTGCTGCTGCCGACCTATAACGCGCTGATGAAGGTCGCCAGTTTCGACATGGGCCTGGCGCTGGATACCTATATCCAGGCCGGCCGCCAGCAGCTGCGCGATAGCGAGGCGCGCTTCCGGGCCGCGTTCGGGCAGGCGGCGGTCGGGCTGGCCCAGTTGTCGGCCGAGGGCCGCTGGCTGCGCGTCAACCGCAAGTTGCAGGACATCGTCGGCTACAGCGAGGAGGAGCTGCGCCGGATGCACCTGTCGGACCTGGTCTCGCCCGAGGACTGGCAGCTCGACGCGCCGCTGCTGCACGCGCTGGCCCACGGCGAGCTGGAAACCTCGGCCCGCGAGAAACGCTACCTGTGCAAGGGCGGCCGCCAGGTCTGGGTCAAGGCCACGGTCACGGCGATGCGGCCGGACGGCAGCGCCGCCGCGCTGGTGGCGGTGATCGAGGATATCTCCCAGCGCAAGCAGTTCGAGGAGGAACTGATGCACCTGGCCCGCCACGACGCCCTCACCGGCCTGGCCAACCGCACGCTGCTGCTGGACCGCGTGTCGCAAGCGATCGCCCAGGCGCGCCGCAGCGGCAACCAGGTGGCCATGCTATTCCTCGACCTGGACCGCTTCAAGACCATCAACGACAGCCTCGGCCACGACGCCGGCGACCGCGTGGTGGTCGAGGTCGGCCGCCGCCTGAAGCAGGCGGTGCGCGACGCCGACACCGTAGCCCGCTTCGGCGGCGACGAGTTCGTCGTGCTGCTGCCCGAGCTGCCGAACGAGGATATCGCGGCCGCGCTGGCGCAGAAAATCCTCAACGCGCTGTTCGAGCCGATGCTGATTCAGGGCCACGAGCTGGCGCCGGCGTGCAGCCTCGGCATCAGCCTGTATCCGCGCGACGGCGCCGACGGCAAGACGCTGCTGAAAAACGCCGACGCCGCGCTCTACCAGGCCAAAGCCATGGGACGCGGCAATTACCAGTTCTACTCGGAGGAGATGAACGCCCGCACGCTGGACCGGCTGACGCTCGAAAGCGGCCTGCGCCACGCGGTCGAGCGCGGCGAGTTGCAGCTTAAATATCAGCCGCAGATCGATCTGGCCAGCGGCGCCATCGTCGGCGCCGAGGCGCTGCTGCGCTGGCATCCGGCCGGCCAGCACCTGGTGATGCCGGACGCCTTCATCAGCATCGCCGAGGAAACCGGGCTGATCGTCCATATCGGCGAATGGGTGCTGCGCACGGCCTGCGCGCAGCAGGTCGCGTGGCGGCGCGCCGGCTTGCCGGCGCTGCGCATGGCGGTCAACCTGTCGGCGCGGCAGTTCCGCCAGGCCGGCCTCGACGCGATGGTGGCGCAGGTGCTGCAGGACACCGGCTGCGCGCCGGACGCGCTGGAACTGGAAATCACCGAATCGGTGTTGATGGACCGCGCCGACAGCGCCGCGCTGACGCTGCAACGGCTGAGCGACATGGGCGTGCAACTGGCCATCGACGACTTCGGCACCGGCTACTCCAGCCTGTCCTACCTGAAGCGCTTCCCGATCAATGCGCTGAAAATCGACCGTTCCTTCGTCAGCGATATCTCGGCCGGCGCCGACGATGGCGCCATCGCCGGCGCCGTCATCGCGCTGGCGCACTCCATGGGCCTGACCGTGGTGGCCGAAGGGGTCGAAACGTCGCGCCAGCGCGACTTCCTGCGCGCGCTCAAATGCGACCAGGCGCAGGGCTTTTACTTCAGCGAGCCGATGCCTGCGGCGGCGCTGGAACAGATTCTTATCCAAGGAGGAAACCCACCATGATGTTGCACATACCGGGCGTGCTGACGCCCGAACAAGTGGCCCATATGCGGCAGCAACTGCACGCCGCCGAATGGGTCGACGGCCGCGGCACCGTCGGCGACCAGGGCGTCAAGGTCAAGAGCAACCGACAGCTGGCCGAGCAGTCGCCGCTGGCCAGGGAACTGGGCCAGATCGTGCTGGACGCGCTGGCGCGCAATCCGCTGTTCTTCTCGGCGGCCCTGCCGCTGCGCACCTGCCCGCCGATGTTCAACCACTACGCCGGCGGCGGCGCCTACGGCAACCACGTCGACGGCGCAATGCGCCGCATGGCGCCCAACGGCCAGTGGCTGCGCACCGACGTCTCGTCGACGCTGTTTCTGACCGATCCCGACGACTACGACGGCGGCGAACTGGTGGTCGAGGACAACTACGGCACGCACGAGGTCAAGCTGCCGGCGGGCGACCTAATCGTCTATCCCTCGACCAGCATCCACCGCGTCGAACCGGTCACGCGCGGCGCCCGCATCAGTTGCTTCTTCTGGACCCAGAGCATGGTGCGCGACGACCTGCAGCGCTGCCTGCTGCTCGAGCTCGACCGCAATATCCAGGCGCTGCGCGCGCGCCTCGGCGATTGCGACGAGCTGGTCGGCCTGACCGCCCACTATCACAACCTGCTGCGCCAGTGGAGCATGGCCTGAGCGCCTAAAACTCTGCTACAATCGCCTCTTTAAACGATAATAATTCTCATTTATCGAAGAGGGATGGGCAGTGGACGTAAGTGTTGAAAGTCTGTATCGCGAGCACAATTCGTGGCTGACCGGCTGGCTGCGGGCGCGGCTCGGCCATTGCTCGGACCGCGCCGCCGATTTCGCCCAGGACACCTTCGTCCGCATCCTGCAGGCGCGGCCGGCGGTGGCCGACATCGCCCAGCCCAAGTCCTACCGGCCACCATCGCGCGCGGCCTGATGATCGACCATTTCCGCCGCAACGATATCGAACAGGCCTATCTGGCGGAACTGGCGCTGGTGCCGGAGGCGATGCAGCCCTCGCCCGAGGAACGCGCCGTGCTGCTGGAAACGCTGTGGGCCATCGACCGCATGCTGACCGGCCTCGGCCCGAAAGTGCGGCAAGCCTTCCTGCTGGCGCAGATCGACGGCCTCGATTACGAAACCATCGCCGCCGAGCTGGACGTGTCCGTCAGCAGCGTCAAGAAATACATGCGCAAGGCCGTCACGGAGTGCCTGAAATGCTTGTGACGCCATTGACCGAACAGCACCTGGAAGCGGCAGCCGACTGGTTCCTGCTGCTGGCCGAGGACGACACGCCGGCCACCCGCGCCCGCTGGCAGAGCTGGCTCAACGCCGCCAGCGCCCACCAGCTGGCGTGGCAGAAGGTGGAAAAGCTGCAAAGCCTGCTGGCAGCCGCGCCGCGCCAGGCGCGCCAGGCGCTGCAAGCACCGCGCAAGCCGCGCCGCCAGCTGATGGCCGCGCTGGGCGTGGCGCTGGCTGCCGGCGTCATCTACGCGCTGCTGCCGCAACGCCATGCACCACCGCAGATCGCCTGGAGCAGCACCGCGCGCGGCCAGCGCCGTGCCATCCGCTTGCCGGACGGCGGCCAGTTGTGGCTCGGTTCGGACACGCGCGTCGGCGTCGCCTACCATGCCGGCGCGCGCGATATCTATCTGTCGCACGGCGCGATCCAGTTGAGCAGCGGCAGCGACCCGCAGGCGCGGCCGCTGCGCATCCTGGCGCGCGACGGCGTCGTGCGGCCGCTCGGCACGCGGCTGACCGTCAGCGTCTACCCGTCGCACACCACGCTGGCCGTGCAGCAGCACGCGGTCGAGGTGCAGCCGCTGCAGGGGCCGGCGGTGCGGGTCGAGGCCGGCGAGCGCATCACGTTCAGCGCCGACGGCGGCAGCCGGCCGCAACCGGCTCCAGTGGCCGAGGACGCCTGGACCAGGGGCCTGCTCATGGCCCTGAATATGCCGCTGGCCGAATTTGCCGAGCAATTCACGCTGTACTCCGGCCAGCCGGTGTCGGTGGCGCCGGGCGTGGCCGGGCGCCGCGTCTCCGGCACCTTCCAGCTCGACGCGCCGCAGCGTTCGCTGCAAACGCTGGCCGAGGTGCTGGCCGTGCGCCTCGACCAGCGCGCCGAAGGCTGGCAATTCCGTCCCCGTTAAAATATTTTGCCTGGCCGTTGTCCTTTTTCGAAACTCGTTCGGCTTACCAGCAAGTAGATAACTTTTGAGCCGACAATATGAAACTGGTCCCCAAGACTGCCCTGCTCGCGGCATTGCTGAGCGCGGGCGTGATTGCGCCGTCGCATGCCGCCGACGCCGCCGCTAAAACCTACACCATCGCCGCCGCTCCGCTGGCCGAGGCGCTGAACCGCTTTGCCGCCGATGCCGGCGTGATCCTGGTGTTCGACGCCAACCTGCTGCGCGGCCTGCAATCCAAGGGCTTGCAGGGCAAGTATGACTTGCCGTCCGGCTTCCAGGCGCTGCTGGCGGGCACCCGCTACGAAGTGGTGCCGGCGCGCTCCGGCGCCTACATCCTGCGCGAACGGTCCGTGCCGCCGCCGGCGCGCGAGCCGGCCAGCGAGACCAAGCCGGACGCCAATATGGGCGAAATCACGGTGACGGCGTCGACGCTGCCGACCGTGGACCGGCTGGACCGCGAAATGATCGTGCACATGGCCGCCATCAACGGCGACATCACCAGCCAGCTCAAGCTCAACCCCAATGTGCAGTACGATGAATCGCAGCTGTCCTCGCTCACCGGCGGCGAAATCGCCCCGGCCGAGATCAGCATCCACGGCGCCAAGCCCTACCAGAACGAGATGCTGCTGGACGGCGTGTCGATCGCCAACGACCTCGATCCCGGCGCCAAGATCATGGCCGGCACCGCCGACCTGATTCCGGGCACGGCGCAATCGCTGGCCATCGACAGCAGCATCCTGTGCGACATCGAAGTCAAGGATTCGAATATCTCGGCCGAATACGGCCGCTTCACGGGCGGCGTGGTCAGCTCGAAAATCTGCTCGGCGCGCAAGAAGCTCGGCGGCAGCGTCGCGGTCGGCTACACCTCGTCGGCGTGGAGCAAGCTGTTCATCGATCCCAACCGCGAACGCGACTTCGAGCAGTCGTCGAGCGAAAACGAGCAGCCGCGCTTCAAAAAGTGGACTTACAAAACCACGGTCGAGGCCCGCCCGACCAGCGAATGGGGCGTACTGATCAGCGCCGTCCGCAAGACCTCGGATATTCCGCTGCGCCGCTTCTCGACCAGCAACGAAGGCACGACCGAAAGCAAGGAAGTGACGCAAAAGCGCAAGCAGGACACGCTGATCGTCAAGACCGACTACGCGCCGGCCGGCAGCCCGCACAAGGGCGAGCTGACGCTGGTGTACGCGCCGTCCGCCAACACCTATTTTCTGGAAGACTTCCGCGACAGCGATTACACCATCGAAGGAGGCGGCCTGAACCTGAGCGGCAAGCTGGAATCGCGCTACGCGCCGGTGCTGCTGACCAATCAGCTGTCCTACTCGCAAAACAAGCAGTCGCGCCGTGGCGACGCCGATTACTACCGCCGCTGGCGCTGGTCCACCGACAAAAACTGGGGCGACCCGACCGGCGCCACCAACGCCACCAGCGGCGAAGGCGCCTGGGGCGATATCGACCAGGAACTGAAATCGCTCGAATACAAGCTGCGCGCGACATTCCAGCCGCAAACGCTGGGGCCGACCAGGCACCGCGTCGCGGCCGGCGTCGACCTGCGCCGCCAGCAGGCCGAGTACGCGCGCCTGAAAGACCAGTACAACTACTACACGGTGGCCGACTTGCCGAACGCCATCCGCACTTGCCGCCTGACCGACGGCACGCTGGACACCGAGGCGTGCTCGGCGACACCGTCGCTGAAAGGCGTGGGCCAGTATTTCCGCAACCTGATGATCTACCACGCCGGCAGCTTCGACCTGAGCAGCCATTCCGGCGCCGCCTTCATCGAGGACGACGCCAGCTGGGGCGACTTTTCGCTGCGCGTCGGCGTGCGCGCCGACCATGACAGCATGGCCGGCGGCAGCAATGTCGCGCCGCGCGTCAAGCTGGGCTGGCAGGCCGCCGATCCGCTGTTTCTGGACGTGGGCGTGAACCGCTACTACGGCCGCAATCTGTTCGCCTATGCGCTGCAGGAAAAAATCAACACGCTGAAAACCACCCAGGGACGCAACGGCACGCTGGCGTGGAGCGAGCCGGTCGTGGCCAAGCCGCTGAACCGGCTGGAAGACCTGCGCTCGCCGTATGACGACGAGCTGACGCTCGGCGCCAGCTATGACAGCGAACTGCTGGCCGGTCCGCTGGCCCTGCGCGTCACCCGCCGCAACGGCCACGACCAGATCGTCAAGCTGCTGAAGACCCGCCAGACCGAATGCAATTCCAATCAATGCTATGTGTACACCAATAATGGCAGCAGCAAGACCAAGGACATCACGCTGAGCTGGTCCAACGCGCGCGCCTTCAAGACCGGCGGCGTGGCGACCCGCATGTGGGTGGCGATCAACAAAAGCGACGTCGAGTCCAACTACGCCACTTATGACGACGTCTACAGCACCGCCATGCTGACCGACGAGTTGATCCGCTACGACGGCAAAATCATCCGTTATTCGGAAAAGCCGGCCGACAACTATAACCGGCCATGGACGCTGCGCGTGGGCGCAATGAGCACGGCGGTGGCGCAGCAGCTGACCGTGAGCAACATCCTGCGCGTGCGCGGCGGCTACCAGCAGATCGTCCAGAACGGCACGATCGTGCATGAGGGCGCCAATATCCGCAATTTCGAGCAGACCAATATGCCACGCTCGGCCGCCATCGACACGGTGCTGCACTGGACGCCGCGGGTCCACCGCGACCAGAAGCTGGACGTCAAGCTGACCATCGAGAACCTGACCAACAAGAAGAACAAGATGACCGTCAGCGACAATTATGTGTCCTACGAGCGCGGCCGCACCATTGCACTGGAGATCGGCTATGCGTTCTAAGCTGGCACTACTCGCGCTGGGCGTTGCGCTGTCGCTGTGCGCGCGCGCCGAAGACTTCCGCTGGGACAGCCGCGTGCAGCGCGGCCAGCTGGACAACGGCTTCAGCTATTACATCGTCAAGGACAAGGGCAGCCAGGTGTCGATGCAGCTGCTGGTGCGCGTTGGCTCGCTGGACGAGCGGGACGACCAGTCCGGCGTGGCCCACATGGTCGAGCACATGGTGTTCCACACCACCGGCGCTCATCCGGAGGGCTTGCGGACCTATATGGAAAGCCAGGGCTGGCGCATCGGCAAGCATTACAACGCCCAGACCAATTTCGAGCGCACGCTGTACCAGCTGGCGCTCGACAAGCGGCCGGAACGCATCAACGCCGGCCTTAACGCGCTGTCGGAAATCGCCGGCGGCGCGCTGATCCCGGCCGAGGGACTGGAGCGCGAGCGCCAGATCATTCTGGAAGAGTGGCGCACCAAGCTCGGCGTGCGTGAACGGATGGACAAGCAGCGCCGCGCCATGCTGCGCGAAGGCTCGCTGTACCCGGAACGGCCGACCATCGGCACCGAGCGCAGCATCCGCGAGCAGCCTGCGGCGTCGCTGCGCCAGTTCTATACCGATTGGTACAGGCCGGGCAATATGGCGCTGATGGTGGTCGGCAATGTCGACGTGCCCGCGCTGGAAGCCGGCATCCGCGCCCGTTTCGGCGGCCTGAAGGCGGCCGCCCTGCCCGCCCGCAACCCGGCCGATCCGCAATTGCGCGACCAGTTGCGCGTTGTCCGCTTGCAGGACGCGGAAAGCGGCAGCAGCCAGGTGGGCTACGTGAACCGCTTCGCCGTCAACAAGCAGCAGGACGATGCCGGCCTGCGCGAGCGTATCATCGACCGCATCGCCGAACGCAGCCTACGGACGCTGGTGCGGCGCGCGGCCGGGTCATTGCCGGGCGGCGTAGAGTCGCTGACCAGTTCCAAGGGCGAGCTGGGCGAGTCGACCGCGTCGCTGGGCTTTGCTTCCAGCGTGGCCGTCGACGGCCATCAGGCCGGCCTGCGCGAGATCATGCAACTGCGCCAGCGTGTGCTGTCGGAAGGCCTGCGCGAGGAAGATATCCGCGCCGAGATTGAAGAGGTCCGCCGCCTCAATGAAAAAGGCCCGGCGCAGCAAGAGGCGCGCGATTTTGCCGGCTGGGTGCAGATGCTGGGCGAAGCGGTTCAGGGCGAACGCGTGTTGCAGGACCCGCTGCAAAAGCAGGCGCATATTCGTACGATTCTGGCCAGCCTGAAGCCCGCGGAGATCAACGCCCGCGTGCGCAGCTGGATCAACGCACCAGACCGCATTGTGTTCATGATGGCGCCGGGCCTGAGTCCGCTGACGCTGCCCACGGTCGCAGAGGTGCGCGGCATGCAGGCGGAGCTGGCGGCCAGGCCGCTGCCGGCACTGGCCGAGGCCAAGGCAGACGCGCCGGCGCCACCGGCGGCCGTCATGCCGCAAGTTGCCACCAGCGGGACCATCACGCGGCAGGACGAGCTGGGCGAAGGCGTGCAGCGTTGGACGCTTTCCAACGGCGACGTCCTGGTCTGGAAACCTGCGCCGGAAGACAAGCAAACCCGCTTCGTCGCGCAAAGTGGCGCCGGCTATCGCCTGCCCGGTGCGCCATCCTGGCAACGCCAGCTGGCGGCGCAACTGGGGCAGAACGCTGACCTCAACGGCCAGGCGGAGGGCGAATTGCGCCGCTGGATGGCCGGGCGCAAGCTCAATCTGTCGCAGCAGCACAGCGAAACGCAGCTGAGCTACAGCGCGCAGGTGACGCCGGAGCAGTTGCAGGATCTGCTGCACCTGTACGCTGCCCGCCAGACGCAAAGCGAGATTCAGCTCGACGCGCTTACCGGCGCCAGCCGGCAGTTGCAACGGCAGTCGGCGCGCCGCCCGGACAGCGTTAGCGAGCGCATGTCGGCCGAGATGAGCAAGCTGCGCTACGGCGAACTGCCGCAGGACGGCTATCCCGACGCGGAAGCGCTGCGCGCGCTGATGTCGCCGGCAGGCTTGCAATCCGTGCGCGAGCAATGGCAGCAACTCAGCCGCCAGCCGGTGACCTACTTCATCAGCGGCCCGTCGGACGCGGCGCACGTCCGCGACCTGGCCAGCCGCTACCTGGCCGGCATCCCGCGCCAGTCCGCCGCGCCAAGTGCGCAGGTCGCGCAGTCGGGGCAGCCGGGCCAGTCGCCGCAGGCGGTGCCGTCCGCGCAGGCGGTGCAGTCGGCGCAGCCAGCGCCGGCGATGCAGACGGTGCCGGCGTCGTCGTCGGGACAGTCGGCGCACGCGGTGCAGGCGATGCAGGCAGCGCAGCCGCTGTTGCAGCGCGCGGGGTATCATGAAAGCCGGCTTGCCATCGGCATCGAGCCGCAAGGCAGCTTGCGCGCCATGGGCAGCCAGCCGCTGGAATGGTCGCCGGAACGGGCGATGCGTACGGCCATCCTGTCGCGAATTGTCTATCGCCAGCTGCGCCAGGAACTGCGCGAGAAGGAAGCCGGCATCTACCGTCTCAACTACAAGCTGACGCTGGAGCCGGGCCGCAACCGCCTGGCCAGCGAGCTGTCATTCACCGCCGCGCCCGAACGCCTGGACGCCTTATGGTCCGCCGCCCGCCGCGTATTGGAACGTCTGCCGGATCAGCTGGACAACGCCATGCTGAACGAAGAAATCCAGCAAATGCGCAGCGACGAAAGCAAACGCACCAGCGACGGCACGGCGCAATTCAACCGGCTGCAACTGAGCTACACGCAGTTTGGCGACGCCCGCTATCTGGCCGACAGCAAGCACCTCACCGCAACGCTGACGCCGGACAGCATCCGCCAACTGGCGCGCGAGTTCAGGCTGGCCGACGACCTGGCGGTGGTCAAAGTGCTGCCACGGCCGGCGGCCCGCTAGCTGCCGCTAAGGCATATAGCTATCGAGATTGGATGGAGTGATGTACACCGCGTCCAGCATGACGGTACGCCTCGCGGGAAGCTTCTTCTCGATGGCGGCCGCCGCCATGTGGACAGCGTGATACCCGATCGCGTGCGGCGCCTGAGCGATCAGGCCCGCCACCGCGCCGGTGCGTACGCCTTCAAGTAGCTGGTCGGTGACATCCACTGCGATATACGTGACCGGCCCGACCAGCCCATGCTCGCGCAGCGCGGTCAGCACACCCATGCTGGTAGCCTCATTGGGCGCAAACACTCCCTGGAAACGGCCGGCATAACGCGTAAGCGCCGCAGAGCTGCGGATGAAAGCCTCGCCGTACACCGCGCCGATAGGACCGGCGTCGATAACCGTCAGGCCACCGCGCCGGGCGGCATCGGCAAAGCCGCGTTCGCGCTCGCCGGTGGTCTGCCAGCCGAGCTTCATGCGGAACAGCAGCACCGCCCCTTTGCCATGCAGGCTAGCCGCCATGGACTCGCCAGCCAATTGTCCCGCCTTGTAATTATCGGTGCCAACCATGCCGGCGGCCGCAGGCGCGCCCAGGCTGCGGTCAACGTAGATCCAGGGGATGCCGGATTGCTTCAGCTTAGCCACCGCCGGCGCCACCTCCAGCGAACCGGGCGCGATGACGACGGCCAGGCAGCGCCGCTGGCGCACGACTTCGAGCACGATATTCTGGATGTCGGCTTGGTCCTCGGCCTGCGGGCCGCGAAAGTAAATCTCGTAGCCCAGGGCGTTTCCGGCCTCGGTCGCGCCGCTGTGGACGGCGCGCCAGAAGCTGCCGCCACCGCCGCTCGGTATGAAGCCGATGCAGCCCGCCGCATGCGCCGCGATGGGCGCGAGCAGCAACACAGCGATGGCGGCAAGGCGCGTTTTCGTTTTCATGTGACCGAGCTTACCAGAACCCGGCCACTTGCCCTGCCTAGTACAACACCACCGAACGGATCGACTCGCCGCTCTTCATCAGGTCGAAGCCCTGGTTGATGTCTTCGAGCTTGAGGCGATGGGTGATCAGGTCATCGATATTCAGCTTGCCTTCCATGTACCAGTCGACGATCTTCGGCACGTCGGTACGGCCACGGGCGCCACCAAAGGCCGAACCTTTCCATTCGCGGCCGGTCACCAGCTGGAACGGCCGGGTCGAAATTTCCTGCCCCGCCGCCGCCACGCCGATGATGAAGGACTGGCCCCAGCCCTTGTGGGTGCACTCCAGCGCCTGGCGCATCAGCGTGGTGTTGCCGACGCACTCGAAGCTGTAATCGGCGCCGCCGTCGGTCAGCTGGACGATGGCGTCCACCACGTTTTCCGCATCCTTCGGATTGATGAAGTGGGTCATGCCGAACTTGCGGCCCATTTCTTCACGCGCCGGGTTGATGTCGATGCCGATGATCTTGTCGGCGCCGACCATCTTGGCCGCCTGGATCACGTTCAGGCCAATGCCGCCCAGGCCGAATACCACCACGTTGGCGCCCGCCTCCACCTTTGCCGAGAACAGCACCGCGCCGACGCCGGTGGTCACACCGCAACCGATGTAGCACACCTTGTCGAACGGCGCGTCGGAGCGGATCTTGGCCAGCGCGATCTCCGGCACCACGATGTAGTTGGAGAAGGTCGAGGTGCCCATATAGTGGAACAGCGGCTTGCCGTCCAGCGAGAAGCGGCTGGTCGCATCCGGCATCAGGCCGCGCCCCTGCGTCGAGCGGATCGCCTGGCACAGGTTGGTCTTCTGCGACAGGCAGAATTTGCACTGCCGGCATTCCGGCGTGTACAGCGGAATGACGTGATCGTCCTTTTTCAGCGTGGTGACGCCGGGGCCGACGTCCACCACCACGCCCGCGCCCTCGTGGCCCAGAATCGCCGGGAACAGTCCTTCCGGATCGGCGCCGGACAAGGTGTAGTAATCGGTATGGCAAATGCCGGTGGCTTTCAGCTCGACCAGCACCTCGCCGGCGCGCGGGCCGGCCAGGTCGACTTCCTCGATGGTCAGCGGCGCGCCGGCGCGCCATGCAACTGCTGCTTTGGTTTTCATGCATGCTCCCGTTAAAAGATGCCGGCATTGTGAGGCCTGCACCCGCGCGCGTGGGGACGGCCGGTCAAGAATGGCAGGAATTGATACAATAATGACCGGATTTTGCTGGCTGCCTTATGAACTCTCCAATTACTGTCGATATCGTGGTCTACCCCGGCTTTAAAGCGATGGAGGCCATCGGCCCGATGTCGGTGTTTGAATACGCCAACCTGCACTTGCAGCGGCGCGGCAAGGGCCCCGGCTACGATGTCCGCATCGCTTCCCACAAGACCGGCATGGTCCGCTCCGATACGCTGATGGCGCTGGAGGCGACCAAGGCGCTCAATCCCCTGGCGCTGCCGGACAACGCCATCATCGTCGGCGCGCGCCACATCCGCCAGGCCATGGAGGAAAGCGCGGCGATTACCGAGTGGGTGGCGGCGGTGGCGCCGCGCATCAAGCTGCTGACGGCGCTGTGCTCGGGCGCCTTCTTCCTTGCCGCCGCCGGGGTGTTGAACGGCAAGCGCGCCACCACCCACTGGAGCGTGGCCGACCGCTTGCAGGCCGAGTATCCGGCGATCGAGGTTGATGCCGACGCCATCTTCATCCGCTCGGACAATGTGTGGACCTCGGCCGGCGTCACCGCCGGCATCGACCTGGCGCTGGCGCTGGTGGAGGACGATTACGGCCGCGACCTGGCGCTGGAAGTGGCCACCGAAATGGTGGTGTACCTGAAGCGCCCGGGCGGCCAGTCGCAATTCAGCACGCACTTGCGTAGCGAGCGCACCACGCGGCCGAATATCCGCCAGCTGCAAAACTGGATACTCGATCATTTGCACGAGCGCCTGTCGGTGTCGCAGCTGGCGCAAAAGGCCATGATGAGCGAGCGTCACTTCGCCCGCGTGTTCCAGCAGGAGGTCGGACAGAGCGTGCAGGAATTTATCGAGATGTGCCGCTTTGAGCGCGGCACGCAGCTGCTGGCCGACCTGGCGCTGCCGCTGAAGACCGTTGCGGCGCGCGCCTGCTTCAGCGACGAGGCGCACATGCGCCGCGTCTTCATGAAAAAGCTGGGCATCACGCCAAAAGTCTACCGCGAGCGTTTCGCCACCACCGGCGCTTAAGCCTCCAGTGAGGCCAGCAGCTGGTTGAAATCGACCGGCTTGGTCAGGTGCTGGTCGAAGCCGGCGGCGCTGGAGCGCTGCTTGTCGGACGGCGTGCCCCATCCGGTCAGCGCGATGATCCTGGCGCCGGCCATGCCGTCGATGCCGCGCAGCGCCAGCGCGGCATCGTAGCCGCTGATGTCGGGCAGGCCGATGTCCATGAATACCACCTGCGGCAGATGCTCTCTTGCGGAGCTGATCGCACCCGCGCCGTTATGCGCCACCCGCACCTGATGGCCGCTGTACTCCAGCAGCGCACCCAGCGTCTCTGCCGCATCGACGTTATCGTCCACCACCAGTACCCGCAAGCCGGCCGCCTGCTGTGCGGCGGCCGCCATGGATGCCGAGGTGGGTGAAGAAGTTGCTGCGTCGTCGCTGATCTGCGCGCGCCCGGGCGCCGCCATGGCCGGCGCTTCGTGCACCGGCAGCGGCAACGGCAGGTGCACAGTGAAACGGCTGCCTTTGCCGGCGCCGTCGCTCTCGGCGCTCACGCGGCCGTCGTGCAGCAGCACCACCTGGCGCACCAGATTCAAGCCCACACCCAGTCCGCCCTGCGCCATCTGCTGTCCGCTCTCCACCTGCGCGTACATGTCGAATACCGACGACAGCATATGCGCGTCGATGCCAATCCCGTTATCCGCGACCACCAGCGCCAGCTCGCCGTCGGCGATGCTGGCGGACAGCATAATCCGCCCGCCATGCGGCGTGTACTTGGCCGCGTTATTCAGCAGATTGCTCAGTACCTGCGCGATGCGATGACGATCGATATCGAGCGTCAGCGGCCCATCCGGCAACTGCAAAGACAACTGGTGGCCGCCCTTGCGCACCAGCGGCGAACTGATTTCCACGGCGTCGCTGACCACATCTTCCAGCAGCACATGTTCGCGCCGCAGCGTCACCTTGCCCTCGGCCAGGCGGGCGATATCGAGCAAATCATCCACCAGGTGCACCATATGGTCGACCTGACGCTGCATCATCCCCTGCAAATCGCCGGACACCGTGCCTGCCGGACTGGCCGCCATCAGCTCCAGCCCCGCGCGGATCGGCGCCAGCGGATTGCGCAACTCGTGCGCCAGCGTGAACAGGAACTCGCTCTGGCGGCGATTCTTCTCGGTCAACTCGCCGGCCAGGCGTTGCAGTTCCAGTTCAGCGTTCTTGTGAATGCTGATATCGAGGCTGATGCCGTCGAAGCGCGTAGGCTGCCCCTGGTCGTCCACATCGCACCAGCCGACCGCGCGCAGCCAACGGGGCGCGGCCCCGCCTTCCACGCGGAATTCCACGTCCAGCGGCACGCCGTCGCGCAGCGAGCGGCTGATGCCGGAAGAAATACGCCCACGATCATCCTCGCCCACCACGGCCAGCACCTGCTGCACGGTGACGCTATGCAGGCCGTCCAGGCCCAGGTGCGCCGCCATCTGCGGATTGATGCGCAACTCGCCGAACGGCGCATCGGCATGCCATACGCCGATATCGCCAGCGCCGGCAACGCGCTCGAAACGCTCCTGCAACACCTTGCGCGCATGGATATCGATCACCGTGCCGACGAAACCAACCGCCTGGCCGTCGTCGCCGATGCGCGGCATGCCGGCGTCGATGCACCAGCAATAGCTGCCGTCGGCGCGGCGCAGGCGGAAGTCCACCGAATACGGCGCGCCGGCCGCGCGGGCGGCGCCGAAGCTGGCTTCCACGTAATCGCGGTCGTCGGGATGGATGTTATCGAGCCAGCCATTGCCCAGATCCTGCTGCGGCGTGCGGCCGGTGTAGTCGTACCAGCGCTGGCTCAGATACGTGGTGTGGCCATGCGGATCCGTGGTCCACAGCATCACCGGCGAGGCGTCAATCAGCGCGTGGAAGTAAGCCTCGCGCAGCAAGGCATCCTGGCGCTGCTGATCGCGCTCGCGCGCCAGCGTCACCTGCCGCAGCACTCGCGCCAGCAGCTCGTTGGTCGAAAACGGCTTGACCAGATAGTCGTCCGCCCCCGCCTGCAAGCCTTCGATCTTGGCTTCCTCGCCGGCGCGGGCCGACAACAGGATCACCGGCAGATGGCGCAAGCCCTCGTCGGCGCGAATGCGGGCGATCAGGCCGAAGCCGTCCAGCCTTGGCATCATCACATCGCTGAGCAGCAGATCGCACGGCTCGCGTTGCAGGCGCTCGAACGCCGCTTCGCCGTCCGCGCTCACCGCCACATCGGCATGCGGATCGAGCAGCGACTTCAGATAGGCGCGCATATCGTTGTTGTCGTCGGCGATCAGAATGCGCGGGCGCTGCTGGAGCGCCGCCAGCAGGTCGCCGGACGCCGGCCGTGGCGGCAGCAAGCCTTGATCTTCATCCGGCAGCCAGCGCAAGGCCTCTTCCACGAAAGCGGCGCCGGTGCGCGGCGTGCCGCTGCTGGCCAGCGCCGGATCGGCATCGTGCGCGGCCACGCGGTCGGCCGGCAAATGCCCATGGCCGAACGGAATGTCGACGTCGAAGCGCGTGCCCTCGCCCACCACGCTGTGCACGGCGATCTGGCCGCCGTGCAGGCGCACCAGCTCCTGGATCAGCGCCAGGCCGATGCCGCTGCCCTCATATGTACGCCCCGGCGCGCCCTCGATGCGGTGGAAGCGTTCGAAAGTACGCGGCAGCTCGTGCGCCGGAATGCCGCCGCCGGTATCGATCACCGACAGCCGCGCCATGCCCGCGTGCGCGCGCAGCGTCAGCGTCACGCCGCCTTGCAACGTAAACTTGAACGCGTTCGACAGCAGGTTGAAGACGATCTTTTCCCACATGTCGCGGTCGACGTAGGCCGGTTCCGGCAACGGCGGCAGGTCGAGCGTGTAGCTCAGCCCACCCTTGGCCATGGCCGATTCGAACACGCCGGCTAGTTCCAGCGTCAAGCGCGCCAGGTCCACCGGCTGATAGCTGGCCTGCACGCGGCCGGCCTCGATGCGCGAAAAATCCAGCAGCGAGTTCACCAGCTTGAGCAGGCGCAGCGCGTTGCGGTGCGTGGTCTCGATGCGGCGCCGCTGTTCGTCCGACAGGCCGTCGTTGGCCAGCGCATCGTCCAGCGGACCGAGAATCAGCGTCAGCGGCGTGCGGAATTCGTGCGAGACGTTGGAGAAGAACGCCGTCTTGGCGCGGTCGATGCGCGCCAGCTCCTCGGCGCGGCGCTGCTCCTGCTCATAAGCGGTGACATTGCCGACCGCCGTGTTGAAGGCGGCGCTCAGCAGGCCATAGAAATTGCGGTAGTCGTCGTCCACCGCGCGGCGCGCGCTGACGCCGGCCACCACAAAGCCGAATACCTCCTGCTGGCCCGGCAGGCTGACCGGCAGCACCAGCGCGGAATCGGGCGCTTCCTCATACGGTCCGCAAGCGGCGCCGCCGAAGCGCGGCGCCAGTCCATCGACCTGGCGCGGCTTGCCGTCGGCGCCGGCCGCGGCGAACGGCCATACCAAGTCGTCCATGCCGGTCCGCAGCGGCGCCGGCGCGCTGCCCGCATCGATGCCGGCATGGCCGCGCAGATGCAGTTCGCCGCTTGCCTCGTCGCGCTGGTAGAACAGCAGGAACGGCACATCCAGCGACAGTTGTTCGTATTGCACGTACTGCGCCGCCACTTCGCCGCCGATGTCGTCCACCGTGCGCGCGTCGGCAATGCCGGCGCTCAGGTCGCGCAAGGTTTGCGTGCGGCGCGCGTTCAGCACCATCGCCGTGGTTTCGGTAATCGGGTGGAAGATGCCGCCGACATCGCCGGATTCATCGCGGATCGGCGAGAACGAAAACGTCATGAACGCTTCTTCGAGGTAGCCGTCGCGGTCCAGGAACATGCGCTGGTCCTTGATATACGTGCCCTCGCCCTGTTGCGCGCGGTCGAATTTGTCGCCGACCACCGGCAAGGCGGTGGCCCAGCACACCTTGAACGGTTCGCCCATCGACTGCGGATGCTTGCCGCCACAGATGGGCCGGTAGGCGTCGTTATAGATCTGGATATATTCCGGGCCCCATGCCACCAGGATCGGGAAGGTCGAGGACAGGCACAGGCTGACCGTGGTGCGCAGGCTCTGCGGCCAGCCGTCGATCGGCCCCAGCGGCGTGCGCGACCAGTCGATGGTGGCGATCAGGGCGGCCATTTCGCCGCCTCCCGCGAGCCAGTTGATATCGGTGGTAGTGCTGGACAGCTGGGAGGACATAGCGGCAATCTGGAAGGTGGACCCCTATTCTACCGTGCGTCCCGGCTATTTCGATTGCTTTTAGCCAATCGTGTTGCCAACCGCGTCACTCCTCGATCGGCGTAAAGCGCTGCACCTGCCGGCCTTCGACCTCGATCTGCTCGAAAAACACCGAGCGCGGACGGCACCAGATCGAGCCATCAGCGGCGCGGTACACAATAATCGGCGTCAAGTCCGCCTCCATGGTGGCCTCGCAGACCAGCTCGTAGATCCCGCCCTTGTAATGCCTGAATCGCATCGTTCCCTCCGTAAAACCCTTATTTTACTGCGCTAGTACAGGTCGTTGCGGACGGCATGATCGTAATGGCCGTTGACCTGCGCCACCTGGGCAGCGTCCATATCGGCCTGCGGATCGGCCATCTTGCTGAAGCGCGCGATCATCTGGCCGACTGTCGGCAACCGCGCGCGGTCCAGTTGCGACTCGGGCTGCCACAGCCTGGCGCGGTTGATGGCTTTGCCGCAATGCAGCAGTACCTCGTCAATGGCGACCACGGTGGCGGTCCTCGGCGTCTTGCCGCCCTCGCCCAGTCGCGCCAGCAGGGCCGGATCGGTCGATACCGTGCCGCGGCCATTGATGCGCATGAAGAGCTCCAGGCCCGGGAAGATGAACAGCATGCCCATCCTGTCGTCGCGCACCAGGTTGCGCAGCGATTCGATGCGGTTGTTGCCCGGGCTGTCCGCATACGCCACCGTGCGCTCGTCGAGCACATGCACAAAGCCCGGCGGCCCGCCGCGCGGCGAGGCGTCCAGTCCCTTGTCGCTGCCGGTCGCCAGGCAAAAGAACGTTGCCACGCTCAGATATTCCCGATGGAAGTCGAGCAAGCGGTCCATGACCGCCCGCTGGATCATCTCGGACGGCGGCGCGTAAAGTGCATCCAGGTCTACCATGTTGTGCCCCTAAGTTGATATGGGCACCAGATTAATGCTATTTTAGTGGCGGCTATAACCCATCCAAGCCATTTGATATCATTTATCCGCCATGGCATTCAAGATCGATCCACATTTCGCCACCGATGGCCCGCCCATCATTGTCGCCGTCGGCAGCCAGCAAACCGAGCTGGCCTCGGCGCCGCACAGCCATCCGCGCGGGCAATTATGCGGCTCGCTACGCGGCCTGCTGTCGATCGACGTGGCCGAAGGCGTGTGGGTGGTGCCGGCCATCCACGCGGTCTGGCTGCCGCCGCATCATCCGCATGGCGGCCGTTCGCACGGACCCTTCCACGGCTGGAGCGCCTATATCGCGCCGGCCGCCTGCCGCGACCTGCCCGACCGGCCTTGCATGATCCGCACCTCGGCGCTGCTGAAAGAGGCGGTGCTGCGCGCCAGCACTTGGCCGGCCGGCGAATGGGACCAACGCACCGCCAACGTGGCTGCCGTGATCCTCGACGAGATCCGCAGCCTGCCGGTCGAGCCGCTGGGCCTGCCGCTGCCGCACGATCCGCGCCTGATGCGCATCGCCCAGGCCATCATCGGCGATCCCACCGACGAACGGGACCTGGAAGCCTGGGCCGCGTGGGGCGCGCTCAGTTCGCGCACGCTGAGCCGCCGCTTCGTCGCCGAGACCGGCTTCAACTTCACCGCCTGGCGCCAGCGCGCCCGCCTGATGCGCTCGCTGGAAATGCTGGCCGACGATGTGCCGGTGCAGCGCGTGGCGCTGGACCTCGGCTACTCGACCGCCAGTGCTTTCATCAGCCTGTTCAGGCGCACCTTCGGCGAGACGCCGGCCAACTACCGCCGCCATCTCTAGCGCCTTGCAGGTCCGTGCCGGAAGCGGCCTGCGCGGCGAATGCCGCGGCGCGCCGACGGCCGCTACGCGATGTCGTCGGCCGTCTCCAGCACCGGCAAGGCCAGCACGAAGTAAATTGCCACCAGGCGGAAGCAGAAGCCGACACCCAGCGCCACCAGCGTGGCGACATGCTGGTCAACGTGGAAATGCAGCAGCGCCATGTACAGCGCGCCGGTGCCCAGCGCCACGGTGGCGTACAGGTCGCGGCGCAGCACCAGCGGCACCTGGTTGCACAGGATGTCGCGCAGCAGGCCGCCGGCAATGCCGGTAATCATGCCCATCAACACCACCACCGCCACATGCACGCCCGCGCTGGCGGCGATGTCGCAGCCGATGATGGAGAACGCCACCAGCCCCAGCGCGTCGAGCACCAGGAAGGCCGCGCGCAGGCGGTGCACCAGGCGCGCGGTCAGCGCGGCCACAATCGCCGCGCCTATCGTGTACACCAGGTACTCGGGATGCTGGACCCAACCCAGCGGATAATGCCCCAGCAGCATGTCGCGGATCGAGCCGCCGCCCAGCGCCGTGACAGTGCCGACCACGGCCACGCCAAACAGGTCCATCTTGCGGCGCAGGGCCATCAGCGCACCGGACGCGGCTTCCGCCGAGATGGCGATCAGGTAAATAATATGGAGCAATTGCTACGCCTTCAGGTAAAGTGCCGCATTCTGCCTGTCAACATGGCAAACATGAAGCAACTTAAGGCGTTTTCGCCTACGATGAATTTTTCTTCAGATACGTCTTCCGATACAGCATGGACCTGGAACCGAAACAGAACGAAGCCTTTCTTGCCGTCGCCGACACCGGCAGCTTCGAACGCGCCGCCGCCCGGCTGAACATCACGCCATCGGCGGTGTCGCAGCGGATACGGGCGATGGAGTCGTCGCTGGGGGCGGCGCTGATCCTGCGCACCCGCCCCTGCCGGCCGACGCCGGTGGGCCAGCGCCTGCTGCAATACCTGCGCCGCGCCGAACTGCTGCAAAACGACCTGCGCGCCGACCTGCTGAACCTGGACGCCGGCCCCACCACCGTGTCCCTGGCGCTGAACTCGGACAGCCTGGGCACGTGGTTCTTTCCAGCCATGGCCAGCCTGCTGGCGAAGGACCGCTTCATTCTCGACCTGGTGGTGGAGGATCAGGACCACACGTTCGCGCTGCTCAAGACCGGCATGGTCATCGGCTGCATCAGCACCGACGCCGAGCCGATGCGCGGTTGCAGCGCCGAGGCGCTGGGCACCATGCGCTACCGCCTGATGGCCAGCACCTCGTTCTGCCAACGCTGGCTGCCGGAAGGCCTGACGCGCGACGCCGCCCGCCGCGCCCCGGTGGTCGCCTACACCCGCAAGGACACGCTGCAATCGAGCTTCCTGCTGACCCACTTCGGCCTGCCGGAAGGCGCTTATCCCAGCCATTACGTGCCGGGCGCGGTCGCCCACTTCAACGCCGTGCGCTACGGCGCCGGCTATGCGATGGTGCCCGAATGGCTGTTGTCCGGCGCAGAACACGCCAGCGATCCGCTGATCGACCTGGCGCCCGCGCATCCGACCGATATCGCGCTGTACTGGCATACGTGGACCGTGCAGTCGCCGCGCATGGAGGAACTGTCGACCCACATCGTCGAGGCGGCCGGCCGCATTCTTACTCCTCCAGCCGCCGCGCAATCCCGATAAGCCGCGGCCTGACCTCATCGAGCAGGTATTCGCGCGATACGCTGCTTGCCGGCCCGCCGCAATTGATCGACATCCGCTGGCCGCCTCCGACCGGCATGAAGCTGACGGCGACGCCGTTGATATCCGGCTGCCATTCGCCGAACGAGGTGGCGCAGCCGTACTGCTGCTGGTCGTGCAGCGCACGATCCAGGCCGTTTTGCATGCTCTGGTGGATCATTTCATCGAGGTCGCGCGCGCGGTCGAGGATTTCCTTGCGCTCGGCATCCGTCGCCCTGGCCAGATAGGCGCGGCCCAGTGCCGAGGCCGCCAATTGCAGGCGCGCGCCCACTTGCAGCGACAGCGACAACGCCGCCGCGCTGCGGCAGACATCCACATAAATCATCGACAGGCGGTCGCGCACCGCCAGCGCCACCGTGGTGCCGGAAAAGTCAGCCAGCTCCTGCATCAGCGGCCGCGCCAGGTCGCGCACGTCCAGGCCCTGCAACATGGTGCTGCCGAGCCGCAGCGTGGCGGCGCCCAGCACATATTTTCCGTTGCCGTCCTGCGTCAGATAGCCGAGCCTGGTCAGCGTATAGGTGAAGCGGGTCACGGTCGACTTGGGCAACTTGCAGCGCTCGGCGATCTGCTGATTGCTGAGGCCCTTGTCAGCGACGCGGAAACAGGCCAGCACCTCCAGCCCGCGCGCCAGCGCCGTGATGAAATACCGCTCTTCCAGACTCGCCTGCATTAAATCTCTCCGTTGCAAAAAAACCATTTGCCGAGCTTTCAAAAAAGCAGTACGCTCGTTCTATTCCATTCTACACAACTCGGTTTTGCACAGCAAAACTATCATAATGATGGAGACACAATGGAGTTATTTCTGCAACAGGTCCTCAACGGCCTGACGCTGGGCGGCGTGTATTGCCTGGTGGCGTTGGGGCTCACGCTAGTCTACGGCATTCTGCATGTGCCAAACTTTGCGCATGGCGCGTTTTACATGGCGGGCGCCTATGCCGGCTTTTTCCTGATGGAGCGTCTCGGCTATCACTACTGGATCGCCATGGCGGGCGCGGCGGCGGCGGTGGCGTTGATCTCGGTGCTGTCGGAACGGCTGGTGTTCCATCCGTTGCGCAAGGCGCCCTACCTGCATCACATGATTGCCTCGATCGGGATTCTGCTGTTTCTGGAGGCCGGCATGCAGGCGATCTGGGGCGCGGACTTCCACCGCATGAGCAGCCCTTACCCGCAAATCCTGAGCTTCGGCGATCTCACCTTGCCGGCGCAGCGGCTGATGATCATCGTCGCGGCCTTCGTGCTGGTGCTGCTGTTGCAACTGTTCCTCAAGAAAACTATTACCGGCGCCACCATCGTCGCCATGGCGCAGAACCGCGACGGCGCCGCGCTGGTCGGCATCGACGCCAACCGCGTGGCGATGCTGACCTTTGCCATCGCCGGCGCGCTGGCCGGCATGGCGGCGGTGCTGTACGCGCCGATCAACCTGGTCCACAGCGGCATGGGCCACCTGGTCATCACCAAGGCTTTCGTCATTATCGTGCTGGGCGGTATGGGCAGTGTGCCGGGCGCGATTGCGGGCGGGCTGATCATCGGCTTCGCCGAATCCTTCGGCGCCTTCTATATTTCCACCGATTACAAGGACATCATCGCCTTTGCGCTGCTGGTGCTGATCTTGTCGCTGCGTCCGCAAGGACTGTTCCAGAAAGGAGCGCACTAGCATGAGCCACGCCGCTAAACTCGGCTGGAGCGCCTTGCTGCTGTTCGGCCTGGCCTTCCCGTTCATCGCCGGCAACGACTATCACCTGACCGTGATGTCGACCGCCTATATCTACGCCATCGCCACCGTCGGCCTGAACCTGATCACCGGCTACACCGGCCAGTTCAACCTGGCGCACAGCGGCTTCATGGCGGTGGGCGCCTACACCGTCGGCATCCTTACCGTCGATTACCAGGTGTCGTTCTGGGCGGCGTTCGCGCTGTCCGGGCTGGTCGCCGCCGGCATCGGCTTTTTTGTCGGGCTGGTATCGCTGCGGCTGAAGACGCACTTCTTTTCCATCTTCACGCTGTGCGTCGGCTACATCATGTACCTGCTGATCGAGAAATGGGAAAGCCTGACGCACGGCACGGTCGGCATCGTCGGCATCCCGGCGCCGGAATCGATTGCCGGACTGGATTTCTCCGAGCCGCGCACGCAATACTATCTGGTGCTGCTGTTCCTCGTGGCCAGCATGTGGATCATGCACCGCATCGTCCATTCGCTGCTGGGCCATACCTTCATCGCGATTCGCAACAGCGACGATCTGGCGCAGGCGCTCGGCATCAACCTGATGCGCAACAAGCTGCTGGCCTTCATGCTGTCGGTGTTCTTCGCCGGCCTGGCGGGCGGACTGTACGCGGGCTATGTGCGCTTCCTCGGCCCGGACCTGGGCCGCGTCGAACACACGTTCGACATGACCATGTATATGCTGGTCGGCGGCATCGGCACGCTGGCCGGGCCGCTGCTCGGCGCGATTACCGTGCCGTGGGTGACGCAGCAGCTGCAATTCCTGCAGGACTACCGCTTTGTCGTGTTCGGACCGCTGCTGGTGGTGCTGGTGATTTTCCTGCCGCATGGCATCGTCGGCACCTGGATCGCGCGACGCAAGCGCAAGGCCGCCGCTCGCGCAACGCCGGCGCCCCGGCTGCACGTGGCGGCAAGCAAAGGAGTGCGCCGTGCTTGATATCGCCTCCATCACCAAGCGCTTCGGCGGCCTGACGGCGGTAAACGACGTCAGCGTGCGCTTTGAAGCCGGCACCATCAACGCCATCATCGGACCGAACGGCGCCGGCAAGACCACTTTTTTCAACCTGGCCAGCGGTGCGCTGCGTCCGTCCGCGGGCCGCATCGTGTTCGATGGCCGCGACGTCACCGGCCTGCGCGCCGACCAGATGGCGCGCCTCGGCGTCGCCCGCACCTTCCAGAACACCACGCTGTTCGACAACGCCAGCGTGCTCGACAACCTGATCGTCGGCCACCGCCTGCGCACGCGCGCCAACCTGGTCGACGTGCTGCTGGGCACGCGCCGGCTGCGCGACGAGGAAGCGGCCAGCCGTGCCAAGGCGCGCGAGGCGCTCAACTTCGTCGGCCTGTCGCATCTGGAAGCCCGGCTGGCCGGCGACATTTCGCAGGAGCAGCGCAAGCGCGTGGCGTTCGCGCTGGCGCTGGCCACCGATCCCAAGCTGCTGTTGCTGGACGAGCCGGCCGGCGGCGTCAATCCCGAGGAGACGGCGGGGCTGGCCGAGCTGGTGCGCAAGATGAAGGCGATGGGCCTGACCGTCTGCCTGATCGAACACAAGATGGACATGATCATGAACCTGGCCGACAACATCCTGGTGCTGAACCACGGCGAGAAAATCGCCGAGGGCACGCCGGCCGAAGTGCGCGCCAATCCGGTCGTCATCGATGCCTATCTGGGGAGCGAACATGCTGACGCTTGAACAAGTCTCGCTGGCCTATGGTGGTTTTCAGGCGCTGCACGGCGTCGACATCCACGCCGCCGAGGGCGAACTGGTGGTGCTGCTGGGCGCCAACGGCGCCGGCAAGAGTTCGATCTTCCACACCATCAGTGGCCTGCGCCGCGCCAAGGCCGGCAGCATCCGCTTCAACGGCCGCGAGCTGGTCGGCCGCAAGCCGGCGCAGATCGTCGCCGACGGCCTGGTTCACTGTCCCGAGGGCCGGCAGCTGTTCCCCGGCATGTCGGTGCTGAAGAACCTGCTGCTGGGCGGCTACGTCCACCGCCGCGACAGCCGTGGCAGCCAGCGCATTCTCGACGAAGTGTTCGGCCTGTTCCCGATCCTGCATGAGAAAAAGGATAGCCCGGCCGGCGCGCTGTCCGGCGGCCAGCAGCAGATGGTGGCGATCGGCCGCGCGATGATGGGCCGGCCCAAGGCGCTGCTGCTGGACGAGCCGTCGCTGGGCCTGGCGCCGCTGGTGGTCAAGCAGATGTTCGACATCATCGCCCGCATCAACCAGGCCGGCACCACGGTGCTGCTGGCTGAACAGAACGCCTACGCGGCGCTGAACATCGCCAGCCGCGCCTACGTCATTGAGCAAGGAAAGATCGTACTGGAAGGAAGTCGTGAAGAACTGCTCGGCAACGAGCAAGTGCGTAAAGCCTATATCGGCGCGTAGTTCCATAACTAAGGAGACCATCATGCAAAACCGCTTCAATGTCGCCGTGCTCGCCCTGAGCCTGGCCGCCATCGGCACCGGCGCCCAGGCGCAGGAAACCATCCGGATCGGCTATTCGGGGCCGCTTAGCGGCGGCGCCGCGCTGTACGGCAAGAACGTCCTGAGTGGCATGCAGATGGCGGCCGATGAAATCAACGCCAGGCCGGTCGACATCGGCGGCAAGCGCTACAAGGTGGAAATCGTCGCGCTGGATGACAAATACAATCCGAGCGAAACCGGCATCAACCTGCAACGGCTGGTGCAGCAGCACAAAACCGCCGTGGTGCTGGTGCCGCATTCGGGCGGCGTGTTCGCCGCGCAGGCATCGAACGAAAAGCTGAAGGTGCTGCTGCTGGCCTACACCAGCCTGCCCCAGGCGACCGAACGCGGCAACAAGCTGACGGTGCGCATTCCGCCCGACTTCACCACCTATATTTCGCCGTTTGTGAAGACCGCGATCGGCAAGTACGGCAAGAACGTGGCGCTGGCGCAGGCCGATCACGACTACGCCAAGGCCTGGTCGGCGGCCTTCAGGCCGGCATGGGAAGCTGCCGGCGGCAAGGTGGTGGCGGACAATCCGATGTCGTACAACAAGGCAGCGGACTTCTACAGCGGTGTCAGCCGCGTGATCCAGGCCAAGCCGGATGTGCTGTTCATCGGCGGCGCCTCGGAGCCGACCGCGCTCGTGGCCAAGCAGGCGCGCGAACTGGGGTTCAAGGGCGCGTTCATTGTGCTGGACCAGGCCAAGCTGGATGAGATGGCCAAGGTTACCGGCGGCTACGCCGCGCTCGAAGGCGCGGTCGGCGTGATGCCGATGAGCGGCGACGATCGTCCGGATGCGGCGGCGTTCACCGCGCGTTATCGCAAGGCGAACGACGGCAAGGACCCAAGCAGCGAAGTCGCGCTGAATTATTCGGCGGTGCATGCGACTGTCGCGGCGATGAAGCTGGCGGGCACGGTTGGCGACGCTAGCGCGATTCGTGCGCAGATGGATAAGGCGTTCCGGTCGCTGCCGGGGCAATACAATCCGGCCAGCGTTGAGGGGCTCGATGCGAACGGCGGCGCGATCGTTAATGCCATTGTTGCCTCGGTGGAGAACGGCAAGCTGAAAGGCACGCTGCTGCGCGCCGCACAGTAATCCCCCACACCGTCATTCCCGCGCAGGCGGGAATCCATGCTGAGATGGCCTGCCTGCGGTCTATGGATTCCCGCCTGCGCGGGAATGACGGTGGGGGCGGGGCTACAGGCCTTGAAACGCCACCGTCAGCATATGTCGCACGATATCGTCATCGCTCATCTTGCTAAATTTGCTGAGAAACTCCACCGCCGGATCGCAGGTGCGCGCATAGTAGCTGAACAAAATCACATCACTCGGCAGGGCGGCGTTCAGCAACCCTGCCTTCTGTCCCTGCTTGACCAGCGCCTCCAGCTGGCGATTCAATTTCACCACGCGCAGCATATACTTCACATTGCGCATCAACATATCCCGCACATGCGGACTGGTCGACGGCAGGAACGGCAAACCGCCGCCCAGCCGCACCCGCAGCGCCCATTCCAGCAGCGCCGACAGCTTCTGCACCGGACCCAGCGCCGGGTCCATCGCCGCCACCTGCTCGATCGCCCCGTCCAGCAGGCGGATCATCGCCTCGCCGACCAGTTCTTCCTTGGACTTGAAATGCTTGTACAGGCTCGGCTTCGAAATACCGACCGCGCCAGCCACATCGTCCATGGTCATCAAGTCATAGCCCTTGCCGCTCAACACGGTGGTGGTGGCGTCAAGAATGGCGCTCTCGCGCAGCTTGAACGCCTGATCCTTGAAGCTGAATTTTGAAAGAATACTCATTGGTAAATTTTCGCTACTAATCAGTAGCATTTCTAATTTGTTGGTAGTAATATTAGCATATCGGTAGCTCAACAATGCTAAAACCATGCAAAACCGCAAACGTATTGCCGTCATCGGCGCAGGCATTTCCGGCCTGGCCGCCGCCTACTTCCTGCAACGCCGCCACGACGTGGTGGTGTTCGAGGCCGGCAGTTATCTGGGCGGCCACGCCAACACCGTCGATATTCAGGTCGAAGGCCAGCATTGCGCGGTTGATACCGGATTTCTGGTCTACAACGAAAAAACCTATCCCAACCTGATCGCATTGCTGGATGAATTGGGCGTGGCCAGCATTGCCAGTGACATGTCGTTTGCCGTGTCGATGGACGACGGCGCGCTCGAATGGGCCGGCACCAACCTCGACACCGTGTTCGCCCAGCGCCGCCGCATCGCCTCGCCAGCCTTCCTGCGCATGCTGCGCGACATCCTGCATTTTAATGGCCGCGCCGAGGCGTTTCTTGCGCAAAGCCAGAGCGACGGCGCGACGCTCGGCGATCTGCTGGCCCGCCAAGGCTACGGCAATCTGTTCCGCGACGCCTATTTGCTGCCGATGGCGGCGGCCATCTGGTCCAGCTCGCCGCGCGACATCCTCGGCTTCCCGGCCGCGACTTTCCTGCGCTTTTGCCTGAATCACGCGCTGCTGCAAGTGAACGGCCGCCCGCAGTGGCGCACCGTGCGCGGCGGCTCGCGCAACTACGTGCAGGCCATCGCCGCCACGCTGGCCGATGTGCGGCCGAACACGCCGGTGCGCTCGCTGCGGCGGGAGAGCGGCAAGGTAGTGGTCGATAGCGGCGCACAGGCCGAAGCTTTTGACGATGTGGTCCTTGCCACCCATGCGCCGGCCACATTGGCCATGCTATCAGACGCCAGCGCCGACGAGCGCGCCATTCTTGGCGCCGTGCGCTATCAGCCCAACACCGCCTGGCTGCACACCGATGCGCGCCTGATGCCCCAACGCCGCAAGGTCTGGTCGGCATGGAACTACCTGTCGACCCGGCAGTCGGACGGCAGCCGCCCGGTGTGCGTCAGCTACTGGCTGAACCAGCTGCAAAGCCTGCCGTTCGCCACGCCCGTGGTGGTCACGCTCAATCCGCCAGCGCCGCCGGCGGCCGACAAGGTGCTGGCCCGCTTTGAATACGATCATCCGATCATGGACCAGCCGGCGATCGATGCGCAGCAAGCCTTATCCGGCATTCAGGGCAAAGGCGGCCTGTGGTACGCCGGCGCCTGGACCGGCTACGGCTTCCACGAAGACGGCCTGAAGTCTGCGCTGCGGATTGCCGCCGCCTTCGGCGTCGCGCCAGCCTGGACCACGCTGCCATGAACAGCTCCGCGCCGGCCCAACTGGTCCACGCACGCGTGATGCATGCGCGCTTGCGGCCGGTATTGCATCGCTTTGTCTACCCGGTGTTTTATGTGCGGGTCAACCTGGACCGGCTGGACAGCTGCCAGTCGGCCTGGTTCGGCATCGACCACCGCCGGCCGCTGTCGCTCCGTACCCGCGACTATGGCCCGCGCGACGGCTCGGACCTGGCCTCGTGGATGCGCGCGCTGCTTGCCGCGCATGGCGTCGAGGCCGATGGCGCAATCTGGCTGCAGACCTTTCCGCGCGTGTTCGGCTACGTATTCAACCCGGTCAGCTTCTGGCATTGCCACGACGCCAGCGGCCGCCTGCGGGCGGTACTGGCCGAGGTCAACAACACCTTCGGCGAAACCCACCGCTACCTGCTGCAACTGGACGGCAATGGCCACGGCGCCTGCGTCAAGCAGATGCATGTGTCGCCATTCTGCGCAACCAGCGGCGGCTACCACTTCCGTTTCCGGCTCGACGCCGCCCGTCCGCACACCGCCATCGATTATCACGACGATCAGGGCTTGCTGATCCGCACCACCCTGTCCGGCCGGCCGCAGCCGATGAGCGGCGGCGCCGCAGCCGCCGCCCTGCTGCGCTATCCGCTGCTGGGCCTGGGCATCGTGTTCCGCATCCACTGGCAGGCACTGCGCCTGTGGCTGAAGGGCGTGCCCTTCTTCCGCAAGCCGCCGCGTTCCATTCCCCACATCACCGTCCACGAGGAGCCGCTCCAATGAGCCAAACGCTGTCGACCACCATACAGGCCGCCCCTGCCGCCGCACGGGTCTTCCTGAATCTGCTTGGCCGCATCGGCGCCGGCCACCTGGAACTGATCACGCCCGACCACACCCGCATGGTGTTCGGCAACGCGCATGCGGCGCCCGGCGCCACGCTGGAGGTGCACGACTGGCGCGCCTGCGGCCGCATCCTGCGCGCCGGCGATATCGGCCTGGCCGAAGCCTGGGCGGCCGGCTGGGTCAGCAGCCCGGACCTGGTGGCACTGCTGCGGCTGGCGATCCGCAACGAGGCGGCGCTGGAGCCGGCGCTGTTTGGCGGCGTGCTGGCGCGCTGCTGGTATCGGCTGCGTCATTGGCTGCGGCCGAATACCCGCGAGGGCAGCCGCCGCAACATTCATAGCCACTACGATATCGGCAACGATTTTTACCGGCTGTGGCTGGACCCGAGCTGGACATACTCCGCCGCCATCTTCGACGGCGACCACACCCAGCCGCTGGCGCAGGCGCAGTATCGCAAATACCAGCGCATCATCGACACGCTCGGCCTGCGCGCCGGCGACCGCGTGCTGGAAATCGGCTGCGGCTGGGGCGGGTTTGCCGAGCAGGCGGCGCGCCAGGGCATTCATGTGCATGGGCTGACGATTTCGCCGTCGCAGCTGGCGATTGCCCGCCAGCGCATCGACGCCGCCGGCCTTGGCCACCTGGCGCAGCTGGAGCTGCGCGATTACCGCGATATCGACGGCACTTACGACGCCATCGTGTCGATCGAGATGTTCGAGGCCGTCGGCGAGCGCTACTGGCAGGGCTATTTCGATACCGTGGCGGCGCGCCTGAAGCCCGGCGGGCAGGCGCTGGTGCAGTCGATTACCATCGATGAACGCCATTTCGAGCGTTATCGCAGCACCACGGATTTCATTCAGGAGTACATTTTCCCCGGTGGCATGCTGCCTAGCGTCGAGCGCTTTGAGCGTGGCGCCGCGCGCGCCGGGCTGCGTTCGACCGACCATTACGCTTTCGGCCGCGATTATGCCGAGACCTTGCGCCGCTGGCGCAGCGCCTATCACGCCCACGATGCGCAGGTGCAGGCATTGGGCATGGATAGTCATTTCATGCGCATCTGGGACCTATATTTTGCCTATTGCGAAGCCGCGTTTGATGAGGACCGTACCGATGTCGTCCAGTTCCATCTGCACAAATCCTGAGCGCCGGCGGCTGCTGCGCGCTGCGGTGCTGCTTGCTTGCGCCGGTTGGTGCGGGCAAGCGGCGGCGCAGGATTGGCGCGCGGTGCTGCCACAGGCGCAGGCTATCGGCGGTGGCGACCTGACGTGGTTCGGCTTGCGCATCTACCGCGCCACCTTGTGGTCGGCCAGCAAGCCGGTGGACCTTACGCAACCGTTTGCCTTGCAGTTGCATTATTACCGCGATATCAGCAGGCAGCGGCTGGTGGGCACCAGCATCGATGAAATCCGTCGCCTGAGCCGTGCACCGATTGCCGACACCACGCTGAAGCGCTGGGAGGCGCAGTTGTTGGCGGCGTTTGTCGACGTCAGCGCGGGGGATGAGCTGACCGGCGTGTATCTGCCGGGACACGGCATGCAGTTGTATGATCGTCAGCGCCTGCTGGCCGAGCTGGATGACGACGCGCTCGCACGGGCCTTCTTCGATATCTGGCTGAACCCGCAGAGCCGCGACCAGAAGCTGCGTCAGCGCCTGATGGGGGCGCAGCCATGAGCAATGCCGCATACGGCCTGCTTGGCGCACCGCTGGCGATGGCGGCGTTGCCGTTGTTCGTGCAGTTGCCGGCCTACTACGCCGCGCATCTCGGCATGGCGCTGGGGCCATTGGGCGTGGTGCTGTTTGTCGCGCGCGGCATCGATATGTTGCAGGACCCGCTGCTGGGGCATTTGCTTGATCGCACGCCGCAGTGGCGTCGACGCTGGATGGCGCTGGGCGCGGTGGTGCTCACCCTGACCTTCGCCGCGCTGTGGCTGCCGCCGGTGGTGACGCCTGACGTCGCCATGGGCGTCTGGCTGGCGCTGATGCTGGTGCTGGCTTATGGGGCGCACAGCCTGGTTAACATCGCTTACCTGGCTTGGGGGCACGCCTGCCCGGCGCCTTGGGGGCGGCAGCCTGGCGCGAAGGCCTGGGCCTGGCAGGCATGATAGCCGCCAGCCTGATTCCGGCCGCCATTCTTGCCGGCGACCCAGCGCAAGTGCGCACCCGCCTGGCCGCATACAGCGCCGTCTACGCGCTGTTAATGCTGGCAGGAATGCGCGCCCTCGCCCGCCACGCGCCGCAACCGGCCACCACCGCGCAGGCTGCCGTTGATGCTACCGGCGGTAGTTCGGCCGAAGGCTGGCGAGCTTCGGTGCGAGAGCTGGCGCGCAACCAGGCGATGCGGTCGCTATTGCTACCGTACTTTCTGAACGCGCTGTCGGTTGCCGTGCCGGCCACGCTGGCGCTGTTTTATATTGCCGATCAACTGCGCGCACCGCAGTTGTCCGGTGTTTTCCTGGCTTGCTACTTTGGCGCCGCCGCGTGCGGACTGCCGGCGTGGACTGCTCTGGCGCGAAAATATGGCCCGCTGCGTTGCTGGCGCTACGGCATGGCGCTGTCCATCGCCGGCTTCTGCGGCGCGGCGCTGCTCGGCCATGGCGACCTGACCGCCTACGCCTTCGTTTGCATCGCCGCTGGCGCCGCGCTCGGCGCCGACCTGGCCTTGCCGCCGGTGCTGCTCGGCCAGGCGCTGGGCGACCGCCTCGGCGCCGGCTACGGCCTGTTCACGCTGCTGGGCAAACTGGCCCTGGCGCTCGCCGGCCTGGCGCTGCCCCTGCTATCGTGGCTCGACTACCGTCCCGGCCAGTCCGGCGGCATCAGCCTGGTGCTGGCCTACGCCGTCCTGCCCTGCCTGATCAAACTACTCGCCATCGCGGCACTGAGCCGCTGCACCGACACCACCAGGAGCATTCCATGAAACACATCCTCACCGTCCTACTGGCCGCGCTACTGGCGGGCTGCGCCGGTCCCGACATCCAGCAGTACAAGACCAACACTCCGCAGCTGGACCTGACGGAGTACTTCACGGGCGTCACCGACGCCTGGGGTATGTTCCAGAACCGCAACGGCGAAGTGACCAAGCGCTTTCACGTGGAGATCATCGGCAGCCAGCAGCAAGGCCAGCTGACGCTGGACGAACGCTTCCGCTACGACGACGGCACCACCCAGCAACGCATCTGGCGCCTGGCCAGGGACAGCAACGGCCAATGGCGCGGCACTGCCGATGATGTCAAGGGCGAAGCCCAGGGCAGCACTGCCGGCAACGCCCTGCGCTGGCAATACACGCTGCTGCTGCCGGTCGACGGCGCCACCTACGAAATGCAATTCGACGACTGGATGTTCCTGATCGACCGCTGCACCATGCTCAACCGCGCAAGCATGCGCAAATTCGGCATCGAATTCGGCCAGGTCACGCTCACTTTCCGGAGGCGCGCATGCACGCCTTGAACGCCCCGGTCCGCGACTGGGCAGAACTGCGCGTCTGGATCGTCGGCGCCTCCAGCGGCATCGGCGCCGCGCTGGCACAAGAGGCGCTGCAAGCGGGCGCCCGCGTCGCCCTGTCGGCGCGTCGCGCCGAGCGCCTGCAAACCGTTGCCGGCGGCCACCCGCAAGCGCTGATCGCCGCTTTCGACATCCTCGACCAGCAGGCATGGGGCCGGCACCACGACGCTATCTGCGAACAATTCGGCGGCATCGACCTCATCGTCTTCTGCGCCGCCGATTACCGGCCCGAACGCAGCTGGGATATCAAGGCCGACCGCGCCGCCCATACGCTGGCCACCAATCTCGGCAGCGTCTATACCGGCCTCGCCACCGTCTTGCCGGCAATGCTGGAACGCGGCAGCGGCGGCATTGCCATCATCGCCAGCGTGGCCGGCTACTTTGGCCTGCCCAACGCCAGCGTGTATGGCCCGAGCAAGGCGGCACTGATCAATCTGGCGGAACTGCTATACGTGGACCTGCGACCGCGCGGCCTCAACGTCTACCTGATCAATCCCGGGTTCGTGCAGACGCCGCTGACCGCCAAGAACGACTTCACCATGCCGGCGCTGCAAACGCCGCAAGCGGCCGCGCGCGCCATCCGCGACGGCATCACCGCGGGGCGCTTTGAAATCCACTTCCCGCGCCGCTTCACGCTGGCGCTCAAGCTGGTGCGCTGGCTGCCCTACCGGCTGCGCTTCCCGCTGATCTCGCGGCTGGTGCGCACATGACGACTACGCTGAACCCGCTGCTGGAATGGTACGCCACGCTGGCTCCGCACACCGTCGGCCGCGTGTGCGAATTTTACGCCGCCGACGCGCAATTCCGCGATCCGTTCAACGACGTGCGCGGCGTGCCGGCCATCGAAGCGGTGCTGCGCCACATGTTCGCGCACAGCGACAATCCACGCTTCGTCATTGGCGAGCGCATCGTGCAAGGGCAGCAGGCGTTCGTCACCTGGACCTTCCTCTGCACGCTGCGCGGCAAGGAATATGAAGTGGTCGGCGGCACACATTTCCGCTTCAACGAACATGGCTTGGTTACGCTGCACCGCGATTATTGGGACGCCGCCGAAGAATTGCTGCAAAAGCTGCCGCTGGTCGGAGCGCCGATACGGTGGCTGCGCCGCCGCTTCGCCGTCGCGCCGGATTAAGCCCAGCGCTGCGCCACGAACCAGCCTGCCACCGCCGACAAGGCGGTCATCAACGTGCCCCAGCCGACATCCAGCACCGACAGGCCAAGCGGCCAGGATTTCAGGATCGAATAGTTGGTCACATCATAGGTGCCATACGCCATCAGGCCGACCACGGCGCCATATAGCGCGGCGCTGTGCCAGCCGCCATCGCGCAGCCCTGCCGCCACCGCCAGAAACACCACGCCGGCCGCGTAGACAATGTAAAAGATTGAGGCGGCGCTGAAGCGCGGCTGCGGCAGCATCAGATCCCCCAAGGCTTCCTTGTACGCCGGCGCCATGTACAGGCCAATCCACAAGGCGTCGAGCACCAGCAGCGCCAGCAAGGTGCCGCCGTAGGCGTACAGCCATTGTTGCACGCTGAGTGCCTGGACTGGGGACGTGAGCATAGGAAGACCTCGGTTGGACAGGATGGAGCGATGTTAGCCGAAAAATATTCTTCTCTTCCGTTTGGCAGTGCACATAGCAAACCTTTTGCTCCGCTGCAGCTTTGCTCCGGATGCTTTACAATCGACCGGAAGTTCCAAGCAGCGAGAAAAAAATGACAGTCTCCGAACACCCGCAATACAGCGCTGAGGAAAAACGCAAACGCGTGTTTGCAATCATCAGCGCCTCCTCAGGCAACCTGGTGGAGTGGTTTGACTTCTACGTCTACTCCTTCGCCTCAATCTACTTCGCCAGCCAGTTCTTCCCAAGCGGGAACCCGACCGCGGAATTCCTCAAATCGGCCGCCGTGTTCGCGGTCGGTTTCTTTATGCGGCCCATCGGCGGCTGGATGTTCGGCCGCATCGCCGACCGCGTCGGCCGCAAGAAGTCGATGCTGATCTCGGTGTTGATGATGTGCGCCGGCTCGCTGGCGATTGCCGTGCTGCCGACCTACGCCAGCATCGGCGTCGCCGCCCCCATCCTGCTGCTGATCATCCGCATGTTCCAGGGCCTGTCGGTCGGCGGCGAGTACGGCACTACCGCCACTTACATGAGTGAAGTGGCGCTGCGCGGCCGGCGCGGCTTCTTCTCGTCGTTCCAGTATGTGACGCTGATCGGCGGCCAGTTGCTGGCGGTGCTGACCATCGTGATCCTGGAGCAGTTCCTCAACGAGGCCGAGCTCAAAGCCTGGGGCTGGCGCATCCCCTTCGTCATTGGCGCCATTGCCGCGCTGGTGTCGTTGATGCTGCGCCGCACGCTGCATGAAACCAGCAAGGCCGAGGACATGCAGAACAAGGGAGCCGGCACGCTGGCCTACATCTTCAAGCACCACCGCGCCGCCTTTGTCACCGTGCTGGGCTACACCGCCGGCGGCTCGCTGATCTTCTACACCTTCACCACCTATATGCAGAAGTACCTGGTCAACAGCGCCGGCATGGCGACCAAGACCGCCAGCGTGGTGATGACCGGCTCGCTGTTCCTCTACATGTGCATGCAGCCGCTGTTCGGCATGCTGGCCGACCGCATCGGCCGCCGCCACTCGATGATGCTGTTCGGCGCGCTGGGCGCGATCGCCACCTATCCGATTCTGGCCATCCTGCGCGGCAATAGCAATCCCTACTTCGCCTTCGCGCTGATTACCTTGGCCATGGCCATCGTCAGCCTGTATACCTCGATCGGCGGCCTGGTGAAGGCGGAAATGTTCCCGGCCGAGGTGCGGGCGCTCGGTGTCGGCCTGTCGTACGCGATCGCCAACGCCATCTTCGGCGGCTCGGCTGAATTTGTCGGGCTGGCGTTCAAGAATATCGGGCATGAGAACTGGTTCTTCATCTACGTCACCATCATGATGGTCGTGGCCTTCCTGTTCAGCATGCGCCTGCCTAAAACGCCGTCCTACCTGCATACGGACCACTGATGCGCATCCACTATCTGTTGCCGGCCGCCCTGCTGCTGGCTGGCGCTGCGCGCGCCGAGGAAACGCATTTCTCGGTCACGCTGCAAAACGACATCTTCGCCGGCAGCGACGGCGGCGGCTACACCAATGGCATCGCGCTGGCGCGCATCCGCAGCGTCTCGCCGGGCGAGGCGGCGGTTGCGCCGCAGTGGCTGCTGGCGCCGGTCGCGTCCTGGCTGGGCGTCGGCCATGCGACGCTGACCTTGTCGTCGCTGAACCAGATGATGGTGACGCCGGCCGACCTGACCCGCAAGATACCCGACCCGGCCGACTCGCCCTATATGGGCGCGCTGTGGTACCGGGCGGCGCAGGTGTCGGTGCAGGATGAGGTGGCGGACATGCTGGCGTTTAACATCGGCGTTATCGGCCCCGCTTCCGGCGCGCGCCAGACGCAGACCTTCATCCACCGCATCACCAATTCCGAGAAGCCGGAGGGCTGGGATTACCAGGTCAAGCGGCGGGCCTTGCTGGGCATCGAGCGTTATCGCGCAATCCGCTTCACGCCGGACAACGCGCTGGCGGGCAAGCCCTCCACCGATTTCATCGCCATGGCCGGCGCCTCGGTGGGCAATTGGCAGTCGTCCGCCGGCACCACGCTGATGCTGCGCTATGGCACCAATCTGAAGCAAAGCTATCCGACCGTGATGCGCATCGCGATGCGCGCCGGCGATCCGGTCGTGCTGGGGCGCGGATGGTTCGCCTACACCGGCGTGCACGCCGACCGCATGTTCTCGCAAATGGGTATCGGCAGCAACCAGCCGGTACAGGGCAGCACCGCGCGGCTGCGCGAGGTGCAGGTGATCGGCCTGGCAGGCTTTGCCTACGGCTGGGGCGACGCCTCGCTGTCGTTCTCGGCGCAGAACAGCAGCTCGTTGACGACCGTGACCGGCCGCCGCAAGGCCTACGGCTCCATCACTTACAGCAGTCTGTTGCGCTAGGTAAAGATTGCGCTAACATCGTGTTCATTGCACAATATCGCAATGACACCGATGTTCCGCCTCCGCCACTTCGCCCTGGCGGCCAGCACGCTGGCCGTGGCCGGCGCCGTTGGTGCTGCCGAGGCGGCGCCGCCGCAAGCCTATGCGCCGGCATATTTCACCCAGTTTCAGGCCGGAACGGCGATGGACATGGCCACGCGCCTGCCGGGCTTCGTCTTCGACGGCGGCAACCCGTCGCGCGGCGCGGCCGGCAATGTGCTAATCAACGGCAAGCGGCCCACTTCCAAGACAGAGGGGCTCAACGACGTGCTGGGGCGCATCCCGGCGGCGGCGGTCGAGCGCATTGAGGTCATCAACGGCGGCGCCGGCGGCATCGACATGCAGGGCCACGCCACCGTGGCCAACTTCGTGCTCAAACCGATGGACCTGGTGTCGGCCTCGCTGACGGCCGCCAGCTACCTGATGGCGGACGGCGACTGGCAGCCCGGCCTTGACGGCAATTACAACCTGAAACGCGGCGACAAAAGCATCAACCTGTCGCTGGGCTGGCGCCGCTCGCCGGACACTTCGCAAGGCCAGGGCCAGCGCACCACGCAATTTGTCGACCGCCCGCAGCTGGCGGAGCTGGCCATCGCCGGCGCCGGTCTGTCGGAAAGCAAGACGATCAAGCTGAACTATGCGCAGGAATTGTTGGACGGTGAACTCAGCTGGAACGGCGCCTACAATCCATCGACCTATCAGTCGCAGGCGCGGCAGGAGGCGGAAAGCTCTGCCATCGCCAGCAATGACAACACCGTGCGCACGCGTGAACAAGGCCTGGCCTATACGCGCGACCTGTGGCCCGGCGCCAGCATGGACCTCAAGGCGCTGTACCGCAGCTCGGATTTCAGCGGCGACGCCGGCTATGCTTCGGGCGGCGCCACGTCGCATTCGGTAACCATCAACAGCGCCAGCGAACAGATTCTGGCCGGTCAGCTGACGTGGCAGGCGCTCGACGGCGTCACCCTCCGTGGCGGGCTGGAACGGGCGGTCAACGCCAATGACAGCGTCAATACCTGGCAGCCGAATGCGCAAGCTGCGGCTGTACCAGGCGTCAGCGCCTGGGTGCAGGAATCGCGCGTCGAGGGCCAGCTGTCGTCGGCGTGGCAGGTCGACAGCTCGCTCAGCGCGGAAGCCGGCTTGCGGCTCGCCCACTCCAGCTTTAGCACCAGCGCCAGCCAGGCGGACGGCAAGGCCTACATATATCCCAAGCCGCGGCTGCGGCTGGCGCTGTCGCCGACGCCGGCGCTGCAACTGCGCTTGCGGCTGGAACGCGACGTCAGCCAGTTGAACTTCGGCGATGCGGCAGCCTACTTCGGCATGGCCGACAAGAGCGTGCGCGCAGATTATCCGGACCTGGTGCCGGCCAAGACCTGGCTATGCGAAGGCGCCGTCGAATACCGTTTCTGGGACCGCGGGGCCGCCATTCTGAGCTACACGCAATCGCATATCAGCGACGTCATCGACCGCATGCCAATCCGCACCGCCGCCGCCACCTACGACGCCGCAGGCAATATTGGCGACGCCAGCGCCGACAGCGTCACCGGCATGCTGAACCTGCCCACCGACACCTGGTCGCTGCCGCAGGGGCTGCTCAAGCTGTCGACCACGTGGCGGTCGTCGGCCGTCACCGACCCGACCACGCAGGCCACGCGCCGCCTGTCGGGCGAACAGCCGTTGTCGTGGCGGCTGGAGTTTGCGCAGGATTTGCCGCAGCAGCGCACGGCGTGGGGCTTCTCGGTGGACAACGGCTGGAATAACGACAGCTGGCAAGTGGCCGAGCGCGACACCAGCAGCGGCAGCGGCTGGGCGCGCGCCTATATCAACTATCGTCCCGCCTCGAACATGATGCTGACGCTGGAGCTGAACAACCTGGCCAGCCGCAACATCACCTACGACCGGCTGCACTACGCCGGCGGCGACCGCTACGCCAGCAATGTCGACTTCCTGGAACACAGCGTCACCCGAACCCAACCGTATGCAATGCTACGGCTGCGCCACGAGTGGTGATTACAGCTCGTCTTTGATGTTCAGGCAGGATTTGAGCGCAGCCACCACCAGCGCGTGATCGTCCGGCCCCGGCAGGCCGGTCACGGTGATGGTGCCGATGCGGCCCTGCCCCTTCAGGATCAGCGGGAAAGAGCCGCCGTGGGCCGCGTAGTCGCGCATATCGAGTCCCGGCAACTGCTCGAAATTGCCGCCGCTGCTCTTCACTTCATTGTGGGTGTAGAACGAGCTGTGGCCGGTGCGGTTGACCAGGTTGCTCTTGCGGCGTATCCAGTTGGCGTGGTCGGCCGTCATGCCTTCCATGCCGAAGTAAAAAACCATCAACCCGTCACGCGTGACGTTGACCGCGACCTTTTTGTTGGCCGCGCGCGCCAGCTCGACCACCTTGTTGCCAAGCGCCAGCGCCGTATCGGTGTTGAAGCTGTCGAATTGCAGCACCTGCTCCTGCCGCGCCAACACAGCCAGATCGACCACCGGCTCGGCATGGGTCCAGGCGGCCGGCGCCATCAGCATGGCGGTCACGATGGCGGCCAGGACAGGGCGGCGCGGGAATATACTCATGGTGTCTCCTGTGATGTTATAGCTGCAATTCTACCGCAGCCACCCAGCGCTCAGGCCGGCAGGAACATCAGTACGGCGGTGCCCAGTAGCACCAGGCTGAACATGAACCGCAGCGCCGCTTCGCTAAAGCGGTGGGCCAGCGCCACGCCGCTCGACACGGTCAGCACGCCGCCGGCCGCCAGCGGCAAGCCGGTGCTCCAGCTGACATTGCCGGCGCGGGCGTAAGTCCCCAGCGCCACCAGCGCGCCCGGCACCACCAGCGCCAGTGCGATGCCCTGCGCGCGCGCCTGCGCCATCTTGAACAGGTTGACCAGCGCCGGCACCACGACCAGCCCGCCGCCGACGGTGAAAATGCCCGACATCGCCCCGCTGGCGAGGCCTAGCAGCGGCAAGGCTGCGGGCGGCAATGGCGACGCCTGGCTGTGGCTGGCGGCGGTGGCGCCACGTGAACGCAGGCCGAAATACACGGCCAGCACCACCAGAAACGCGGCAAACGCCAGGCGCAGGTGATGCGAGTCCATGCCGGTGGCCAGGTGCGCCGCCAGCCACGCTGCCAGCGTCGAAAACACGCACATCAGCACCACGCCGCGCAGTTCGAAATGATGCCGCTGGCGGTAGCGCACAAAGCCGATCAGCACGTTGGGCGCGATCATCACCAGCGCCGTGCCTTGGGCCAGGTGCTGATCCATGCCGTAAAAATAGCCGAGCAGGGGAATCGCGATCAGGCCGCCGCCGATGCCGAGCATGCCGCCGGCCAGCCCGAGCAGCGCGCCCAGGCCGAGATTGATAAGTATGGGGATGAGGATGGTGTGCATGTATATCCAGCGCTCCCGGCGCCGGGCCGGACTGCGCATTGAGCTAAAGAGATCGCGAGGCCGGATTCTACCGCAAACCTGTTGCGGCGTTGCGAGTGCTATTTGAAGAGTTCTTTCAGCGACCTCGCCTCGTGAAGCACATCGCTCCATGCTTCCAATTGCGCCATGCTCGCCCGCGCCAGCCTGGTGCGTACGCTTTTGGGCAGCGCGCCGAATCGACGCGTGAGTTGCCTCTCCAGCACCGCCGCGACGCCGTCTCTGCGTCCCTTTTCCAGGCCTTTTTCCCATCCCTTGTCCATGAATGACTGCTCCAACGGGCTAATCCATTCCATTTTTCGCTCCTTCTCCAGTTTCAGCACGGCATGCCAGTAGCGTTGCTGATACGGCTCCGGCAGGGCCATCATCCAATCAATCACTTTGAATAGAACGATTATGCGCTCCTTGCGCCAGCCGTGTTGGTACAGGACTTTGGTAAGCTGCCACTTCGCCGCGTAGAGTTGATCAGCATCATGACCGGCTTGCTGCGTGCGCAAATGAGCCAGCGTAAGCCACGCAAACGGATTGTGCGAGGCTGACAACTCATCGGTTAGCCCGGAATAATCCAGCAGCTTGGCGACGGAAAACGAGATACCCATCACTGTTCCCAGGATCCGGTTGTGAAATGCTGTCGGGCGCCAATCAGGATCGTCATCGGCCAGCAACACTACACTGGCTACCGGCTGTGCATATTCGTTGAAGATACGGTAGTTGTAGTCCAGCACGCGGCGTGCCAGAGCGGCATCGCGTTGCGACTGGACTTCGATGTGGATCAGCACCCATTGCACCCGGCCATCCAGCAGGCGGACTTCGACCAGCTTGCCCGCTACCAGGCCGCCGGGCGGACGGCCGAGGCTGATGCCGGCGAGCTCCTTGTCGCGGAAGCGGGGCCGTTTCGACCAGTCGATTTCCTTGCTCAGTTCGGAAAAATAAAACGCCATGAAAGCCCGGAAAGCATGGGACAGCGCAGCTTTCCAGGGCGTGTCATAGCGGGCGGATGGCGTGGGATTCGGCATCCGCCCAGTCTACGGCCTGGATTACCGAGGCCGTATTGCGGCATGACAAAGCTAGAACTTGTAATTCAGTCCCAGCACAAAGGTGCGGCCCGAATGCACGTACAGCAGCGTGTCGTTGCGCTGCGTATCGCGGCCATAGCGCAGCGGCGTGTCGCGCAGGTTTTGCCCTTCCAGGCTGACGCGCAACTGCGGCGTGATGTTGTACGACAGGCTCATGTCCACATTGGTCGAGCCATCGACCACGGTGTAGTCGGCGCCGTTGACATCGCCCAGCACCGCCAGGATGTATGACGAACGATAGGCCGCCGACACCCGCGCGCTGAATTTCTCGTCCTCGTAATACAGCGTGAGGTTGCGCGTGTTCGGCGACAGGCCGGTGAAGTTGGCCACCTGCGTCAACTGCTCGTTGGCTGGCGTGGTCGGATTGTCCACCCGCGTGATATAGGTAATCTTCGACTTCACGTGCGTGGCATTGGCCAGCACGCCGAAGTTGTTCCACGGCGCAGGCAGGAAGCTGAACGGCGCCTGCAGGTTGAACTCCAGGCCGTTCAGCGGACCGCCTGCCGTGTTCACTTTGCGGCTCACTACCACCTCGGTGCTGGGTAGCGTCGGGCACACCGGCGTGGCGCCGGTGATCGAGCAGCCATTAAACACCAGCAGCTCGTTCGGCAGGCCCAGCGTGTTGTACGGCACGCGCTCATTGACGCTCTGGATGAACGAACCGATATCCTTGTGGAAGTAGCCCAGCGACACCATGGCGTTCTTGGCGTAATACCACTCGGCCTGCAAGTCATACGTCTTCGCGCGGATCGGGTCGAGCTGCGGATTGCCGATCGACACCGACTGCGAAATCTGCGACACGGTGGCCGACGGCGCCAGGTCCACATACTCAGGCCGCGACAGCGTCTTGCCCGCCGAGAAGCGCACGAACACATCCTTCGGCAGCTGGGCGGTCAGGTTCAGCGCCGGCAGCCAGTCGCGGTACTTCTTCACGCCGGTGTTGGGCTGCAACGCGCCGTTGACGTTGATCAGCGCGGTCGCCGTGGCGGTGGTGTCGGCGCCGCGCACGCCGACATTGCCGCGCCAGCCGATGCCCAGCGCGTCGTAGTTGAAGTCAACCATGCCGTAGACGGCGTCGATCTTCTCTTCCACGCGGCGATTGGTCTGGCCGAGAATGTTATATTCCGAGCCCGGCACCGCCGAGCAATGGCATTCGATGTTATACACGGCCAGGAATTTGTCGAGATCCACCGCCGACCACGACGACGGAATGCCCGATCCGCCCAGCCCCTTGCCGAAGCCGGTAATCTGGCGCGAAATGCTCGACATGGTGACGCCCGACGGCAGTATCAGCCCATTGGCGCCCGACCCGACCTCGTAGTTGCTCCAGGTGTTCTTGCGCTTGGAGACGCCAAAGCGCGTGGTCAGGTGGTCGTTCAGCTCCCAGCTCAGGTTGGCCGCATGCGTTTGCAGCTTGTTGGTGGTGTCCAGGTAGCGCCCGACGAACTGGCCGTGCACCGTGCCGTCCGCGTCCTGCGGCCCGAAGCTGAAGCTGTTCGGATTGTTGATGTCGATGCCGAAGTTCAGCGTCGGCACATCGCGGTTGCTGCGGAAGTCCCACGAGAAGCCATTGGCGTTCGGCGAATCGAACTGCACGGTCGCGCGCATCGGCTCGTTCAGGTTGCTGTTCGAGCTGCCGGTCATGAAATCGAGTTTGACGGTGTCGCTGAACTTGTGGCTGCCGGACAGCACATGCTGGCGGAACTTGGTGGTGTACACATCCACCAGCCCCTCGGTGCGCACGTCGACGCCGTTGAACTTGCCGTAGTCCCAGCTGCCGCTTTCATTGAAATGCGCATCGACGATGGACGTCTGCGGCTTGCCATTGGCCGCACCCAGCGTGCGGCCGAACGAGATGGCCGAAATGTAATTGTCATAGCGCGTATTGGCGAATTTGCCGTACATGAAGTCGAGATTGAACTCGGTCTGGTTGTTCGGCCGCCATTGGTAGGAGTTGGTGATGCCGGTGCGCTCGTAGTCGGTCTGCGAGCGGCGATAGCGCGGGATGCGCGGCGCAAACGCGCCCGACCCGGCCGCCGGGCTGGCGACCGTGCCGCCGTAATTGTCCAGCCGGTTCATCACATCGTTATAGGCAGCCGGCACCGAGGTGCGCGGCAGGTTGAAACCGCAGTTGGCGGCGGTGATGCCCTTGACCGCGCTGTTGGCCGGATTCTGCACCGCCGCGCCGACCGGCGAACAAAAGCCGCCGTCGGCACTGGCGCTGAGCAGTTCCACCGCTTCGTAACCTTCCTCGGTAGCGCGGCGCTTGGCGAAGGCGCCGGAAATCAGCGCGCCGAACTTGCCGTAGTCGGTGTTCCAGCGGTCCGACAGCAGGCCGGTCACGCGCGGCTGGGTCTTTTCAGTCAGCGTATTGTGGAACTCCTGCACGCCGAGGCTGATGGTGCGATCCTTGAAGTCGAACGGGCGCGCGGTGCGCAGGTCGACGGTGGCGCCAAGCGATCCCTCTTCCACCGACGCTTCCGAGGTCTTGCGCACTTCCAGGCTGTTGAACAGCTCCGACGCGAACACCGAGAAGTCGAAGCCGCGCCCCGGTTGGTGCTGCCGTTGATGTCGGACGCGCCGGTCGCCGCCACGCCCTCGATGCCGTTGATGCGCACGCGCGTAAAGCCGGCGTTCAGGCCGCGCACGGTGATCTGCTTGCCCTCGCCGCCATCGCCACGCGCCAGCGCCACGCCGGGGACCCGTTGCAGCGACTCGGCCAGGTTGGCGTCCGGGAACTTGGCGATGTCTTCCGCCTTGATGACATCGACAATGCCATCCGAGTTCTTCTTGGTATTCAGCGCGCTGTTCAGGCTGGCGCGAAAGCCGGTGACCACCACCACCGTTTCATTATTTTCCTGCGCGGCCGGGGCCGCCTCCTGCGCGTTTGCCTGCAACGACGCCAGCGTGGCGATCACCGCGACATGGATCAAGGTTGGCCGCATCCCGTTGTTTTTGCTTGTTTGCATACGAGTCTCCAGTTATTTTTATCAGAGCTTGGTGCTCATGGAGCATGTTACGTAGCAAACGCGATGCGGTAGACAAGCGCTGTGGCGGCGAAACCGCGCTTTTGAGAAATACTCAACGAGTTGATCGCAATGCTGGACAGCTTCAATCAACAATAAGATTATTCGCTCATTTCCGGTGCAAATCCGTGGCTGCATCGGTTAGTGTGACGTGTTCGATACCTATTCTGGAGACAGCAAACAAGTGAAAACCAAACATCTGCTGATGGCTGCCGTGATCGCCGCCCTGCCCCTGTCCGGCCACGTGCTGGCCCAACATGCGCCGCCGCCGCAAGAGAAAGGCCCCAACACGGCGGACGCCATGCTGCACGCGCTGGACGTCAGCTATCCCAATCCCTACCGCGCCATGGACGAAGCGGCCGTCAAGGCGGTGCTGGACCGCGTATTCGCTTATCTGGACGCCGTGACGCCGGCGGCGCTGATCAACAAGAACAGCCACGCGCCCATCGCCAAACTGGAGCGCGCCGATCCGGACGCGGTGCTGCAACCGGGCGACTTCCGCCTGACTAGCTACGAATGGGGCGTGACCTACGCCGGCATGCTGGCCGCCGGCCGCGCCACCGGCGACCGCCGTTACACCGATTACACCGTCAAGCGCCACCAGCTGCTGGCCGACCTGACGCGGCTCTATCTGCCGGCCGTGAAGGCGGACCAGCAAAACGCCCAGGCGCCGATCAAAAGCTTCCTGAACCCGCACGCGCTGGACGACGCCGGCGCACTGTGCATGAGCTTCCTGAAAGCGCAGCAGGCCGGCGTCAAGGTCGACTACAGCCAGCTGGTGCCGGTGTGCAGCAGCTTCGTCACCGAGAAGGAATACCGCCTGAAGGACGGCACGCTGGCGCGCGGCGGCCCGGGCGCCGACGGCAAACCGAAGATGCGCCCGCTGCCGGATACGCTCTGGCTGGACGATATGTTCATGGGTGTGCCGACCATCGCGTTGATGGGCAAGCAGACCGGCAACGCCAAATACTATGACGACGCGGCCCGCCAGGTGCTGCAATTCTCCAGGCGCATGTTCAACCCGCAACTGGGCATCTACATGCACGGCTACGTCGAGGGCATGCGCGACCATCCGGAGCTGCACTGGGCGCGCGCCAACGGCTGGGCGCTGATGGCGATGGTCGAGGTGCTGGACGTGCTGCCGAAGAATCACCCGCAGTACCGGGCGGTGGAGACGCAATTTCGCGCCCACGCCAACGGACTGGCGAAGTATCAGCACAAGGACGGCCTGTGGCATCAGTTGATCGACCGCCCGGACTCTTATCTGGAAACCTCGGCCACGGCGATCTACACCTACGCCATCGCGCGCGGCGTCAACCGGGGCTATCTGGACCAACAGATGTTCGGCCCGATGGCCAACCTGGCGTGGAACGCGGTCGCCGGCAAGGTCAATGCCAGGGGCGAGGTGGAAGGCGTCTGCGTCGGCACCGGCATGGCGTTCGACCCGGCGTTTTACTACTATCGCCCGGTGAGCACCAAGGCCGCCCACGGCTACGGCCCGGTGCTGCTGGCCGGCGCCGAGATCATCGAGATGAACAAGAAGTTCAAGTTCGGCCTCAATGACAGCGGCTTGATGTACCAGGGCGCGCGTTAAGTATTGACCAGGCCTTCGACGTTGCTGACGTTGAAGGCCTGGTCGCGCACCTTTCCTACTTTCACACCCTGCAGCGTAACGTTCCTGACCGGCAGGCCGGCATCGCCCTGAATGCGGCAGACAAACCTGGCCTCCGCCACCCGCACGTCGCTGACATACAGGCCATCGATCGGCGTCAGGCGGCGCTCGTAGGTCGGCACCAGATTGCGCCACTGGTACAGCACATCCGTCTCCACGCACAGCGGGCCGCCGGCGATGCTGGTCGCCGTCACATTGCGCATATGGATGTTGCGCACGTAGCCGCCGCGCCGTTCGTTGGTCTTCACGTACAGGATGTTGTTGATCTCGACCAGCGTGGTGCCCTTGACCGGGCCGTCGGCATCGCCGCGATCGAAATGGCAGTTCTCCACCAGGATATTCTCAACACCTCCCGACAACTCGCTGCCGATGGCCAGAAGCTGGTGGCCGTTCTTGATGCGGCAGTTGCGGATAACGATGTTCTTGGCCGGTGAAGCCAGCCGCCAGCCGTCAAACTCACGGCCGGATTTGACGGAGATCGCATCGTCGCCCTGATCGAAAATGCAGTCTTCTATCAGCACGTTCTGGCTCATCTCGGGATCGACGCCGTCGTTGTTGTGGCCATGCGCGCGGATATCGACCCGGCGTATTACCACGTCCTGGCACATGTACGGGTGGACGGTCCAGAACGGGCTGTCGCGGATGGTGATGTCTTCGATCAGCACATTACGGCAGCGGTTGAACTGCACGAACTGCGGGCGCAGATGCGCTTCGCCTTGCGCCATCTGGCGTTGACTGAGCGGGACGTTATGCACGGCATGCTGGTACAGCGCAACCAGCGCCTCCATGTGCGGCTTGGGCCGCGCATACCACAGGCGCCAGACATCCAGTTCCGCCTTCAGCGTGCCTTTGCCTGTCAGCGCGACGTTGTCGCAGTCAAGGGCGTAGACCAGCGGTGAGTAGTTGTAGCATTCGATGCCTTCCCAGGACGTTATCACCGCCGGCAGATAATCCTCCGGCTGGCCGGAAAACAGCAGAACCCCGCCTTCTTCCACATGCAGGCCGACATTGCTTTTCAGGTGAACCGCGCCGGTGAGCCAGGTCCCGCCTGGGACGATAACGCGGCCGCCGCCAGCGGCGTTGGCGGCGCTGATCGCGGCGGCGATTGCCTTGGTCGTCGCGGCCTTGTCACCAGTGGCCGCACCATAGCGGCGAATGTCGAACCGCGGTGCGTCGGCAAAGTCGGGCACGCGAATCGGCGGCATGTCGAACGGCGCGCTGGCCTGCACCTCCCGCATAGGCAGCGGGGAGCGCGAACCCGGTGCGGATGCGGCGGTGGCGCGCAACAACGGCAATGCCGGCAGCAGCGCGGCAGACTGCAACAGGGTGCGACGCAGCCTGCTGCTCATGATGGCGCCTTCATGCTGTTTGCCGCCATCTTTTTCAGTTCCGCCGCGGCCAGCAGGAAGCCACCGACGCCGTAGTTGTAGCTCGACGCCGGCCGGTAAAACGCCGGTTCGGCGCCGGTCTGCTGGATGCCGCCCAGGCGGCCGTCGGCATACACATTCTTCAGCAGCCCGGCCCAAGCGCGTTCGATCACCGGCCGGTATGTCCTGGCATCCAGATAGCCCTTGTTGACGCCATAGGCCATGCCGTACACGAACAGTGCGGCGCCCGAGGTTTCCGGCAGCGGATAAGTGTCCGGGTCCAGCAGGCCTGCATGCCATTGGCCATCCGCGTCCTGGATGCGGGCGATGCTGGCGGACATCTGCTGGAGCTGCTCGATATAGAACGGGCGTTGCGGATCGTCGGCCGGGATGTAGTCCAGCGTACGTGCAAGGCCACCCATTACCCAGCCTTCGCCGCGCGACCGGAATATCTTCTTGCCGTTGGCTTCGCGCCTGGTCTTGTAGCTGGCGTCACGCGCGTACAGGTGCTCTTCCTTGTCGTACAGCAGATCGTAGGTCTGGCGCCACTGCGTGTGCACATAATCGAGGTATTTGCGCTCGCCGGTGGCCTTGTACATTTTCACCCACACCGGCGGCGCCATGAACAGCGCGTCGCACCACCACCAGGGCTGGCGTTCGTCGCCGGGGCGCAGCGTTTTCAGGTTAATCAGCGTATCCAGCTGCTCCCTGGTGTGTGCGATGCGTTCAGGCGATGGCTGCTGGAAGTACAGCTCCAGATAGGTCTGGGCGACGGCGATATCGTCTGCGTTCGGATATGGCGTGCGCAGTTTCCATTCAAAGCCATTGGCCATGGTCAGCATGGCATCGCGGTATTTTGGATCGCCGGTGGATTCGGATACAGCCATGAAGCCGCTGAACAGGACCGCCGAGGTCCAGATTTTGTCCAGGTGCTGCATGGTTCGCGGCAGCTGCCAGTCGGCCACCTTGCGCATTGCCTTGTCGATGGCGGCCGGCGTCAGCGCCGGCGACAGATCGGTGGCGCGCGGCCCGCCGTCGGCTGGCGCGTCGCCGAAGTGGCGGCCGATGTCCTTGTCGATGATGGCTTGCATCTCGGGCGTCGGCTGCGGATAGTTTTGCTGGGCGTGCGCCGGCGTGGCGAACGCCAGCAGCAGCGACAGGCATAAGGTGTTTTTCTTCATTGCTTGGTCTCCGAAAGCAGTCGCACCTGTCCCAGCATGCCTGAGGGTCGTGGGCTGATCAGGTGCGTATCTTGTGGCACGAAACGCTGGCCGTAGCGGGCCGACAGCAGGCGGTAGTCAGGGCGCTCCTGGCCTGCCAGCAGGTTGATCGATAAATTGGCTACCTGTACTTCGATGCGGTTGTCGCCAGGTTTGAGCAGCTTGCCGATGTCGATCTGGTACGGTGGATGCCATACGGCGCCGGCGCGCCGGCCATTGATGTACACCACAGCGGCCTCGCGGATCGGGCTGTCCAGCATGGCGCGCATGCCGGCGGGGACTTTAGGCGTGCTTTCCAGGGGCGTACCCTGGCCGAAATCGAGTTTAATGGCCTGCGATTGCAATTGCGAGGCTTCCAGCGTGATGTTCCTGCTGTAGATGCCGATGCCTGAATAGTAGCGCGTGGCGGGATTGTCGGTCCACGAGATGAGGCGATCCAGCAGGCGAGGTTGCGCCAGCGCGCCATCGGCGCCGGGAAAACTGAGCCGCCAACCGCTGCCCAGATCGGCCAGCGTGACAACGCGAGGAGCATCGGCGGTGGCGGTGGCGTTGGCGTTGGCGTTGGCGTTGGCGAGAATGCTACCCTCATGCGAGGCCGCAGGCGAGATCGCCGTTGGCCGCAGCGCCGTGCCGCCCGCATTGGCCACCGTGCTCGCGCCATCCGACAGCACCAGCACGCGCGATTCGTACGGCGCCAGCACCAGCGCAAACGAAGGGTGCACGGAGGCTGGCGTTACCGTGCCATCGTGCGGATTCCACCACGCCGCGTGCTTGCGCGTAGCTGAGGCCGAAGCGACCGTCGCGGTGGTGCGGACCTCGCGGTTACTGGTATTGGCGATGAAATAAATATCACCATCCGCCAGCTTGCGCCGAATGAAGCCTATCGACGCCGCCTGCGCCGATACGCGGAAGTCCGGCGCAATCGCCTTGCCGACCGCCGCGCCCAGCGCGGCCTCCTCGGTCACCAGTTGCGCGCCCGGCAGCGCAAACAGCCGGTCACTCAGCTGCCGCACGAGTTCCGCCTGCGCCGCAGCATCACGGTAGCCCGGCGCGAGCGACGGCTTGCTGCCGACCGCAATCAACTTGCCATCTCCCTCAACATGCCTGATCAACCGCTCCAGCGTGGCAACCGGCATGCGCGTGACATGCGGCAGCACGATCAACGGATACCGCTTGCCGCTGTCGCGCAACGCCTCATCATCAAGAAAGTCAACGTTATGGCCAGCGTCGAGAACCTGCTCCATGACCACCGGCGTCACATGCTTGTGCATGCCCGCCGACAGCGACACCTTGCCCGGCTCCGACGCCGCATACACATCATCGTTCGGCAGCAGCAGCGCCACGTCATTGGCCGGTTCGCCCTGACGCAGCAGATAGCTGGTGCGCTGCAAATACGCATTCACATCCGGCATCACGTTCCACCACGGCTGATGGTGGTTGAAAACCGCCGCCGCGTAAAACGCATAACCCGGCTCCTGCACGCCAGGCGGCGTGTACGGCCAGCCATGACCGACAAACAGATTCACCCCTTGCAACAGCATGCGGTCCGCCTCCACCTTCATATCCAGCGGCGTGGCGCTGAACGCGGGGGAATTCAGCCAGGTCCAGGTTTCGGCCGAAATCACGTTGCGGCCATACAGATGCCCGGCCGACGTGGCCAGGCGAGTGAACGAAAACTCGCGGAACTGCGGCCCCTCCCCTCCGGCAGCGCCACCAGCCGGTTGCTGGACAAGGATACCGCCGGCTCGCCATACGTTTGCGAACGAAAGCGGGTGCCATGGCGCTTCGCCCAATCGTCCACCGGCGTCAGATAGCGTTCGTTGACCAGCTCCGTCTGCGTCAGCGCCCAGTCGCGCCGCAGCGCGCCCGCATCCGGGCCTTGTCCGCTATACACCACCGGCAGATGTGGTTTCAGATCATAGCCCCGGCGGCGCTGGAACTCGGCCAGAAAATCGTCGGTCCAGTCGGTGCCATACACCTCCAGGCTATCCGAAAACACCGCATACGGCGGCTGCGCGCCAAAAGCCTTCAGCAACGGCTCGGCCACCTCTTGCAGGTGATGGTCGATCGCCTTGCGGCTCAAATGGTCGAGCACAAATCCCTCGGCGCCCAGCGCCGCGCGCTTCACCTGCTGCGCCGTGCGGCTGGCGATGTAAAACACCACAACGCGCGCGCTATCGGCGGGCGCCAGATACGCGCGGCCATTGGCCAGCGCCGGCTCGATCATCGCCAGCCGCGTCGCATCGAACTGTTTGCCATCGCCGGCGCCGGCAAACGTCGCCACCAGTTTCTCGCCGCTGCCAATGGACGGCAACGCCACCGAATCAGCACCGGCAGGCACCGGCACCGGGGCCACGCGCAGGCGCGACGCCGCCTCGGTCACCGGCACATGCGGCCCGCCGTAAGGCCAACCGCTTGCCAGCGTCATGTCGACACGCAGATTGCTTTCATGCGCCTTGCGGTTCACAAAGCTCACCGCATCCAGAAAATCCGGCGACAAATAGGGCAAGTTGCGGATGCCGCGCATTGGATCGTCCAGCTCCATCGGATACACCGGCTGAATCTCGAATCCGCCAAAGCCGCCCTGCTTCATCGCCAGCATCTCGCGCTCCAGTTGCGGCTTGACCACCGCCGGGCCAAACCACCACCAGCGCACCATCGGCCGGGCGTTATCCGGCGGCGCTGCCAGATGGCGCTGCACATCGGCCACCGTGGAAAAACGGTAAGCGCTGTCGGCCGGCTCCCCATGGGCGCTCGCCGCCGCGCAGATCAACAGGCACAGGATACTTTTTTTCATCCATTCAGTAGAAATCAGCGGACCGGCGCATGTCAACCGCGCAAGGAGAATAATCATCCTCGTGATTGCAGTATCATGGTGGCCAATAAATTAACGATAACGAGACAAATGCGCTCCCTTTTCATCCTCGCGGCGAGCCTGCTCGCGCTGTCCGCACACGCCCAGACCTATGACTTCAGCGCGCGCCCGTCTGCCGGCGCCATCGCCGTGCAGCACGACACGCTGCCGCGCTACGACGCCGCCACCGGCTACGGCTTTGTCAACCAGACCGGCGCCCTGCCCGCGCGCCCCGTTCATACCGACACCATCCGCCGCGAAGCCGCCGGCTATGTCATCACCGAAGCGGCCATCGATCCGGATACCGGCAAGGATCATTACAACAACTACGGCATGGCCTTCCGCATCAAGGCCGCGCCGGGCGCGTATGCGATCACCGTCCGCACCACCTCGGACGCAGCCGACACCAGCGTCGCCATCAGCGGCATGCAAACCAGCCGCCTGCTGGCGCCCGTGTTCTGGGACGCCGCCAGCCTGCTGCCGAACAAAACGCCGATGAACGTGCAAGGCCACGACTGGAGCTACCGCTACGTCAATGGCCGCGACTACATCGACATCGAGGTCGAGCCGAAGAAGGCAGGCGTGCCGGTGGGCCTGAGCCAGATCACGCTGACGCCGATCGGGCCGCGGCAACGCCCGGCCGGCGCGCTGCCCGCCATTTACACGCTGGGCGACTCCACCGTCAAATCCTATACCTTTGACGAAGCGCCGATGAGCGGCTGGGGCCAGGTCTTCGACCACCTTTTCGATCCGGCCAAAGTGCGTGTGCTGAACTACTCGATGGGCGGCCGTTCGTTCCGCAACGCCTACGCCGAGGGACGCCTGAACGACCTGCTGCTGGCTGCCAATGCAGGCGACATGCTGCTGATACAGTTCGGCCACAACGACGAAAGCCTGGACGAAAACCGCCGCTACGGCCGTGGCGCCACCGAGGCGATGTACGAGGAAATGATACGCAAGGTCTACCTGCCGGCGATCCGCGCGCGCGGTGTGCTGCCCGTCTTCGTCACGCCGATGTCGCGCGTGAACGGCGCGCAAAAGCCCGGTCAGCCCTACATCAACTCCTTCGACAAGCGCCGCTTCCCGGAGCTGATGAAGAAGCTGGGCGCGGAACTGGGTGTTCCGGTGGTGGATCTGAACGCGCGCAGCATCGCGTACTACAACGCCACCGGCAGCGCCTCCATCACCGCCATGGTGATGTCGGTTGAAGCCGGCGAAACACCGGGCAAGACCAACGACGGCAGCTACGCCAACGGCCATCCCGCCAACAAGATCGACGGCACGCATTTCAAGGAATCGCTGTCCAAGCAGTATGCGCGCATGGTCGTCGCCGGCCTGACAGAGGTGATGCCCCAAGTAGCGCCGCTGCTGCGCAAGGACTGGGCAGCCATGCCCGAAATCGCCGCCGACATTACCGATGGCGACAACGCCTACTATCGCAACCAGATTGAAAAGCTGCTGCAACTGGGCGTGCTGCACAAGGATGCGCAAGGCTTGTTTCATCCGCAGGCGGCCATGCAGGCCAGCGAGTTTGCGGCGGCGCTGGCCAAGCTGATGCGCGTACAAACCGGCGTGGTTGCCACGGACGGGCCGCTGACCCGCGAAGTGATGGGCGCCATGCTGCTGGACGCCTACCACGCGAAATTCGCCAGCAAGCCGGCCTACATGACCGACTACAACGGCAAAACCATCCTGCCCGGCAGCGCGGGCTATGATCCGAATCTGGACAGCGGTGCACAGGGGGCAATGTACTACCCGCTGCTGCGCTGGGAGCAGTTGCAGGACGGCGCCAGCGTCTCGCCGGCCTACGCCGCCAAACTGCGCGACGCTTATGAACTGGGCCTGATCCGTTCGGAAAACGGCATCGAACGTGGCCGGATGGTCAACGGCCGCTTGATCGAACCGCACGCGCAGGTTACACGCGCCAAGGCCGCCAAGGCACTGTACTTCATGTGGGTGCTGGCGCAGCCGCCCAAGAACGAGAACGATCTGTCCGCAGCACTTTGACTGCGGCCGTCAGCCCGGCGGCCGTCACCTTGACATTGACGACGCCCGGCGCACGGCCGGAGCGCAGGATCGCCTGCGCGAAGCCGTTGTGCAGGCGTGTGCCCTTGACGGTGAAAACCGCGTCGGTCGAATGGTCGCCATTATCCAGCGCGAGCAACTGCGCCGCGCCGCTGACGTCCACCGTGATCTCGTCCCGCGCCACCGGCACCACGCGCCCCTGGCGATCCACGGCACGGATTTTCAGGTAATGCAGGTCCATGCCACCCGCGCGCCAGTCGGCCGCCTCGGATTCGATCTGCAAGGCTAACGCTTTGCCGGCCGTGTGCAATTCATGGCGCGCCACTTCCCTGCCGCCGGTACGCGCCACCGCGGTTAGCGTGCCGCCGCTGCCGTATGGGACCGCCTTCCAGTAAATGATGTTGCGGCTTAACGCGTCACCGCGCGGATTCGGCTGCGTGCCGCAGGACTTGCCGTTGACCAGCAACTCCACCTCGTCCGCATTGGTGTAGGTGAACAGGCTTTGCTGGCTGCCCTCCGGCCAGTTCCAATGCGACGATACCGGCGTCTTCCCGACCTGTACATCGTTCCATTCCAGCGTTTCGCCGGCGCCATCGGCAACGCCGATGCGCACCAGCGGCGCGTCCGCAAACGCCGCCTTGACGAGGTAGGCCTGCGGGTACGGCTCCATCGTATGGCTGAAGAACGAAAAGTTCCAGCCCTTGCGCGGCCATCCGTGCGACTCGCCCCAATACTCCACCGCGCCCCAATAGGCCAGGCCCACCATCTTGTCCCGGTCCATGCCGTAGAAGGCGCCGGTCAGGGTGGAAGTCGCCGCCTCGCTCTGGTAGATAATCAGGTGCGGCGCCTGCTGCAAGTACGCCTGGTATGCCGGATACTGGTAATTGAAGCTGGCCACCTCGGTCACCAGCGACAATTCCGGCGGCGCCAGCCGGGTATGGAAATCGGCAGAACTGCGCATGGCCGCATTGGCGCGCGCCGGGAACATCGCCACCGTGGTGTTGCGCGTGCTGTCGAAGCGCTTGAGCAGCGTATCGAGAATTTTGTAGGTCGTCACACCCCAGTCGCCGGTCGGGAAGCCCGCCCACGCCTCGCGCACCTGCAACTCGTTCCCCAGGCTCCAGAGGATCACTGACGGGTGATTGCGGTCGCGCCGCACCCATTCCGGCAAAATCCTGTACCACAGCTGCGAAAATGGTTTCTGCCCTGCCCAGTATTCGCTCTCGCTCCATTTGTCGGCCAGTTCGTCGACGATCAGGATGCCGTGTTTGTCAGCCAGCCGCAAAAACGATGTCGAATACGGATTGTGCGAGGTGCGCACATGGTTGAAGCCGAATTCCTTCAACCGAACGAACATGCGCTCGATGGCGCGCTCGTACACCGCCGCCCCCAGCGCACCCAGGTCGTGATGATTCGATATCCCTTGCAGGAACACCTTTTTGCCATTCAGCCGAAAGCCGGACTCCCGCGAAAACGCAATGCTGCGAATGCCAAACTGCTCGCTCACCTGATCGACCGGGCGGCCGTCCAGCAGCACGGTGACTTCCGCCGTGTACAGCTGCGGCGTCTCGCAGGACCACAGCCTGGGCGCCGGTACGCGCAGCGGCGGCACGGCCACCGTCACCACCGCCAGCCGTATGCCCTGCGGCGCCGGCGTCGTGGTGTGCGATACGCGGCTGCCGTCGGGCGCCAGAATGCTGGTGCGGACAGCGACGTCCAGCCTTTTACCGGAGACGCCATCCAACTCCACCTGAACCGCCACTTCGGCGGCCTGTTCCGACACCACCGGCGTGGTGACAAACACGCCGTGTCGCGCAATCGACACCGGTTCCTTCACCAGCAGATGCACATCGCGGAACAAGCCGCCGCCGGTGTACCAGCGCGACTGGCGCGTGCCACCGGTGCTGGCGCGCACCGCAAGCAGGTTATCGCCATCGTAGTTCACGGCCTGCGAGACATCGACCTCCGCGCCGAGGTAGCCGTAATCGATATCCGCCACCTTGCGCCCGTTCAGCCACACATCGCCGTACAGCATCAGGCCCTCGAAGTCGAGCAGCACTTTTTTACCTTTCCAGGCCGGCTCGCCCTTGAACCGCTTGCGATACCAGCCCGTGCCCATGGCCTTGAAGCCGCGCGCCGCACCGGCCGACTGGTCCCACGGCTGCTCGATCTGAAAGTCATGCGGCAGGTCGAGCTGGCGCCAGCCGCTGTCGTCCAGGCCGGGCGCGCTGGCGTCCGCCGCGTCGCCTGCCTGGAACTTCCAGTCGAAGTTGAACAACTGGCTGCGACGGCCACCAGCCGGCGCTGTCTGCGCGGCAGACAGTCCACCCACACCCAGTCCGGCGCCCAGAATGGCGGAATATTGCAGGAAGTTGCGTCGTGTCGTGATATCCATTGCCGTCCCTTGAGGTTCTCAGCAATGTAATACTGCGCACAGGTTTTTCCCACCGGTGGCGGCAATCACTCACGCAGTTGATCGGGCGCGCCGATTGCTGCGGTGCTTATATGAATTACGCATGCTTAATGCGAATTTACTTATGCCTATTCGACAAGTTTTCACGCTAGCATCGGTATAATTTGCCCAGCTAATTATTTTAATAATGAAGGGACGTGTATCTTGAGTAATCTGGATTTGTTTGTATTCTTTGCCTACATCCTGCTGGTCGCCGGCTACGGCCTGTGGGTGCACTATCGTAAGCAGCAGGCGGCGGCATCGCCTTCGCATGCCTATTTCCTGGCCGAAGGTTCGCTGACCTGGTGGGCCATTGGCGCGTCGCTGATCGCGTCCAATATTTCCGCAGAACAATTCATCGGCATGAGCGGTTCCGGCTTCAAGATGGGCATGGCGATCGCCGCCTATGAATTCCTGGCCGCCGCCACGCTGATCATCGTCGCGGTATTCTTCATGCCGGTGTACCTGAAAAACCGCATCTATACCATGCCGCAGTTCCTGCGCCAGCGCTACAACAACACGGTAGCGACCGTCATGGCGGTGTTCTGGCTGACGCTGTACATCGTGGTCAACCTGACCTCGATCCTGTACCTCGGCGCGATTGCCATCAGCGGCATTTCCGGCATTGGCATCATGCCGTGCATGGTGGTGCTGGCGGTGCTGGCGATGTTCATCACGCTGGGCGGCATGAAGGTGATCGGCTATACCGACGTGATCCAGGTGGCCTGCCTGGTGGCCGGCGGCCTGGCGACGACCTGGCTGGCACTGGAAATGGTGGCCAACCTCGACGGCAGCAACAGCGTGGTCCACGGCTTCAAGCTGATGACCGAACGCGCGCAGGACCATTTCCATATGGTGCTGCAACCGTCCAATCCAAATTACATCGACCTGCCGGGCCTGACCGTGCTGCTGGGCGGCATGTGGATCGTCAACCTGAACTACTGGGGCTGCAACCAGTACATCACGCAGCGGGCGCTGGGCGCCGATCTGAAAACCGCCCGCGCCGGGCTGCTGTTCGCCGGTTTCCTCAAGATGCTGATGCCGCTGATCGTGGTGGTGCCGGGCATTGCCGCGTTCGTGCTGCATCAGTCCGGTGCGCTGGGCAACGCCATGAACCACGCCGGCGAACTGAATCCCGACCGCGCCTACCCTGTGCTGCTGGCGCTGCTGCCGTCGGGCCTGAAGGGCGTGGCGTTCGCTGCGCTGTCGGCGGCCGTGGTGGCGTCGCTGGCGGGCAAGGCCAACAGTATCGCCACCATCTTTACGCTCGATATTTACAAGGAAAAGTTCGCGCCGGAAGCCAGCGAGCAAAAGCTGGTGTGGATGGGCCGCGTCACCATTGTCGTCTCGCTGCTGCTGGCGGTGCTGATCGCGCCATTCCTCGGCATCGACAAGAAAGGTGGCTTCCAGTACATCCAGGAGTACACCGGCTTTGTGTCGCCGGGCATCTTCGCCATGTTCCTGCTGGGCTTCTTCTGGAAGCGCACGACCTCGGCGGCGGCGATGTTCGCCACCATCGGCGGTTTCATCTGCTCGCTGATCTTCAAGTTCCTGCCGGACTGGGTCAACCTGTCCTTCCTGGCCAGTTCCGGTTTCGCCGTGCCCAACGCGGCCGGCGTGTACGAGATTCCGTTCCTCGACCGCATGGGCTTTGTGTTCGTGATTTGCGTGATCGGCATGATTCTGATCAGCCTGGCACAGCCGCGCGACAAGTCGGCCAGGCCGATGGAATTCGATGTCTCGATGTTCCGCGTGGACCGTCGTTTCGCCGTCGGCAGCGCGATCGTGCTGGCGATGCTGGTGGCGGTGTACACCATCTGGTGGTAATTACTCAGCGGGTTGATTGATACCCGCTTGCGCGGCGGGCTGAACAAGGCTCATCATGTCCGCTGATAGATTATCAGGGGAATTCATGTCTGCCGATGTCGCTCGCCGCCGCTTCACCCGGGCCTTGCTGGCTTCCTCGCTCGCCGTCGCGGTGGGCAAGGTCGCCGCGCAAGGCGCCGTCCGCAAAACCGTTACTGAATTCGGCGCTGTCGCCGACGGCAAGACGGTCAATACCGGGGCAATCCAATCTTCCATCGACCAGCTGGCGGCGCAAGGCGGCGGCACGGTGGTGGTGCCGGCCGGCAGGTTCGTCAGCGGCGCGCTGTTTCTCAAGCCGCAGGTGCACCTGCATTTCGAGCCGGGCGCGGTGCTGGAATGCTCGACCGACATGCACGACTTCCCCGGCCGCCGGACCCGCATCGAAGGCCACTTCGAAGACAATTTCACGCCGGCGCTGATCAACGCCAAGGGCTGCCACGGCTTGCGCATCACCGGCGAGGGCACGCTCGACGGCGCCGGACGGCCGATCTGGGATCAGTTCTGGAAGCTGCGCAACGCCGCGCCAGATCCGCACAACTTCCCCAACCTCGGCCTCCCGCGCGCGCGCCTGGCGCTGCTTGAAGAGTCGCGCGATGTGCTGGTGGAGGGACTGACGTTCAAGGATGCGCAGTTCTGGAACCTGCATATCTATAACTGCCAGGACGTCATCGTGCGCAAGGCGCGCTTCGTGGTGCCGGACGATTACCAGCAGGCGCCCAGCACCGACGGCATCGACCTGGACAGCTGCCAGCGGGTGACGGTCGAAGGCTGCTATTTCTCCGTTACCGATGATTGCATCGCCGCCAAGGGATCGAAAGGCCCGCTGGCGCTGGACGATCGCAGCAGCCCGCCGGTGGAGCATATCCGCGTGCGCAACTGCGTGTTCAAGCGCGGCCACAGCGTGCTGACGCTGGGCAGCGAGGCCACCATTGTGCGCGATGTGGTGATCGAGGATTGCGAGGTTGGCGATGTGCGTGTGGCGCATCTGAAGCTGCGGCCGGATACGCCGCAGCGTTATGAGGATATTCATTACCGCAACATCAAGCTGGCGGGCCACAGCGCTTCGATTCTGGATATCATTCCGTGGTCGCAGTATAAGAATCTGCAAGGGCAAAGGCCGCCGCAGTCGGTGGTGCGCAATATCAGCTTTAGCGGATTTAGCGGCTCGGCCGGAACGCTGGGCAATATCGCACCGAATCCGGGGCAGACCGCGATTGGCGATATCCTGTTGAAGGATTTCGATGTGCGGCTGCGGGATGGCCGGCTGCGTGCCGAGGGCGTGAGCAAACTCACGCTTGATAACGTGGTGGTCAACGGCAAGCCGTACACCACCACCTCCTGACCGTCGTTCCCGCGCAGGCGGGAACCCATGGAACGCCGGCAGGGCAAGCGCCGCATGGATTCCCGCCTGCGCGGGAATGACGGTCAGACGATGCCGCTGCTGCTGGCGCCGGCTTTGGGCGGGCGGTCGGCCGCCACCTTCTCGCGGTAGCCGGCGCGGCGGTACGCGGCCACCGGATCGACCGCGCCGCCAGCACGCAGCCGCGCCATCGCCAGAATCGGGCTGACATCGGTACGGAACGCCTTCTTCAAGATCTGCGCCGCATTCAGCACATCATTCGATTGCTGGAATTCTTGCAGCGCCACCCGGTCCACCAGCGCCGCCTGAACGTAGGCGCGCTGCACCTCGACCGCGCTGCTGATCAGGCTTTCAATCGGATCGGTCACATTGTGCGACTGGTCCAGCATATTCGCCGTCCTGAACGACGCCCCCTCCCGCTGCGCCGCATCGGCCAGCTCGTTAAACACCAGGAACAGCTGGAACGGATTGATCGAGCCGGAATCCAGGTCGTCATCGCCATACTTGCTGTCGTTGAAGTGGAAGCCGCCCAGCTTGCCGAACTGCGCCAGCCGCGCCACGATCATCTCGATATTGGTATTCGGCGCATGGTGTCCCAGATCGACCAGGCACTTGGCCTTCGGCCCCAGCTCCTGCGCGCACGCAAAGCTGGTGCCCCAGTCGGCGATGGTGGTCGCGTAGAACGCCGGCTCGAACAGCTTGTGCTCGATGTAGACCTGCCAGTCGTCCGGCAGCGCCGCATAGATCGCGCGCATGCTGTCCAGATAGCGTTCCAGCGAGCCGCGCAGATTGTGCTGGCCGGGGAAGTTGGCGCCATCGCCGATCCAAACGGTCAAGCCCTTCGAGCCGAGCGCCCGGCCCAGCTCGATGCACTCGATATTGTGCGCCACCGCCTGCTCGCGCGCGGCGGCGTCCTGCGCGGTCAGACTGCCGTACTTGTAGGTATGCGCCTGCCCCGCCTGGTCCTGGAACGTGTTGGAATTGACCAGATCGAAATACAGTCCATAGCCGTGCGCCTGCTCGCGCAGCCCGGCCGTATCGCTGATCTTGTCCCACGGGAAGTGCAGCGACACGCCCGGCGTCGCCCGGCTCAGTTGATGGATGACCGCGCAATCGTCCAGCTTTTCAAACACATTGCGCGGCTCGCCCTTGCCGGGAAAGCGCGCAAAGCGCGTGCCGCCGGTGCCGGCGCCCCAGCTGGGCAGCGCCACCGCAAACTGCTGGGCCGCCGCGGTCAGCGTTTCGATATCGACGCCGCGGCGCGACAGCATGCCCGCCAGCGCCTCGTAGTCGGCGTTCAGGTCCGCCAGCAGGCCGGCGTTATGCTCGGCCACCAGTCCCTGGTCGATAAGTGCCACCATGTTTGTCTCCTTAGCGGGTGAAGGCGGCGGCGTTGCCGGCGTCGACGTTGATGATGTTGCCGGTGCTCTTGCCCGCCTTGTCCGAGGCCAGGAAATACACCGCCTCGGCGATGTCTTCCGGCAGCACGCTCAGTTTCAGCATGCTGCGCTGGCGGTAGAACTCTTCCACATCATCGGCGCCGATCTTGTTCGACTGCGCGCGCTCCTGCTTCCACTTGCCGTCCCAGATGCGCGAGCCGCGAATCACCGCGTCCGGATTGACCACGTTGACGCGGATGCCGTGCGGCGCGCCTTCCAGCGCAATGCAACGCGCCAGGTGGATTTCCGCCGCCTTGGCGGTGCAGTAGGCCGACGCCCCGGCCGAGGCCACCAGGCCATTCTTGCTGGCAACGAACACCATCGAGCCGCCCAGTTTTTGCTGCTGCATGATGCGGAAGGCGGCGCGGCTGACGAGGAAATAGCCTTTGACCAGAATGTCCTGGTTGCGGTTCCACACTTCCAGCGTGGTGTCTTCCAGCGGCGCCGACGAGGCGATGCCGGCGTTGGAAATCAGCAGGTCAACGCCGCCGAAGTTCAGCGCCGATGCCTTCAGTATCTCGTCGACCGCCGCTTCGCCGGTGATGTTGGCGACCACGCTGGCGACGTTGTCCTTGCCGGCCACCTTGGCCAGGCTGGTTTGCGCGGCGGCCAGCGCCTCGCTGTCGATGTCGGTCAGCAGCACGCAAGCGCCCTCCTGCAACAGCTGCCTGGCCACCGCCTGGCCGATGCCGCCGGCGCCGCCGGTCACCAGCGCGATGCGGCCGGCCAGCGATTTCGGCTTCGGCATGCGTTGCAGCTTGGCTTCTTCCAGCAGCCAGTATTCGATGTCGAAGGCCTCCTGCTCCGGCAGGCCGACATACTTGTCCACGCCGTTGGCGCCGCGCATGACGTTGACCGCGTTCACATAAAACTCGCCGGCAATGCGGGCGGTGGCCTTGTCCTTGGCGAAGGACAGCATGCCGACGCCGGGAATCAGGTAGATGATCGGGTTGGCGTCGCGCACGGCCGGGCTGTTGCTGCGCTTGCAGCGCTCGTAATAGGCCCGGTAATCGGCGCGGTAGGCCTCGAGCGCGTCGTCGAGCCCGGCCACCAGCTTGTCGAAGTCCGGCCTGGACGGATCGAAATCCACCACGAACGGGCGTATCTTGGTGCGCAGGAAGTGGTCCGGGCACGAGGTGCCGAGCGCCGCCAGCGGTTGCAGGTCGCGGCTGCACACGAATTCCAGCACCGCGTCCTGATCGTCGAAGTGGCCCAGCTTGAATTCATCCTTGCTGATCTTGCCGCGCAGCAAAGGCATCAGGCGCGCGGCGAACTCGGCGCGCTGTTCTGGCGGCAGCGGCTGCACGGCGGCGCCGCCGAACGATGGCTGCGCCACGTTCGCGTCCAGCCAGTCGCCGGCGCGCTTGATGATGGCCAGCGTGGTTTCGTAGCAGGACTTGGCGGTATCGCCCCAGGTGAACAGGCCGTGGCCTTCCAGGATGATGCCCTTCAGCTGCGGATTATTTTTCGATACCTGTTCCAGTTTCAGGCCCAGGTCGTAACCCGGACGCTGCCACGGCAGCCACCCCAGCTCGCCCTCGAAGATTTTCTGCGTCAGCTCCTTGCTGTTGGCGCAGGCGGCGATGGCGATCACCGAATCCGGGTGCATGTGGTCGACGTGCTTGCGCGCGATGTAGGCATGCAACGGCGTGTCGATGCTGGCCGCGCGCGGGTTCAGGTTGAAGGTGCAGTGCGGCAGGTAAGCGACCATCTCGTCTTCGTGCTCGAGGCCGCGGTAACGTTGTTTCAGCGCGTACAGCTTATCCATGTACAGGGTCGAGAAGCCGTCCAGCTTGATGCTGCCGAGATCGCCGCCGGAACCTTTCACCCACAGCACTTCCACTTGCTCGCCGCTGAGCGGGTCGGCCATCAGCACCTTGGCCGAGGTATTGCCGCCGCCGAAATTGGTGATGCGCAGATCCGATCCGAGCAGGTTGGAGCGGTACAGCAGCAGTTCAGGCTCGTTCATCTGCGCGGCCTTGCTGTCGTCCCACAAAGAGCTGATCGGTTCTTTCTGCTTCGCTTGGTTCATTGCTGATCTCCGTTGTGAATGTATTGGTTTGCCCTTTGCGGCAATGGCATTCAGTAGAAATCAGCAGGCGCCGCAGTGTCAATCGACGAACGATCAAGATCATGATTAAGCGCGAAATAATCAAAATCGTGATCACGCCCGCCGACCCCAAATCAAACAATCACGGAATTGATCGCGGGGTGATTGACGATCGATTTTGAAATGGATAGCCTTGCAGACAATAAAGCAACATTTCACCCGGTCGTTCCCGTGCAGGCGGGTATCCATGCTGACTATGGGTTCCCGCCTGCGCGGGAACGACGGTGGCGATGATTGCAAAAATTATCAGGAGACAACGATGATCAAGCACAAGCGGCGCAAGCGCATGCTCAAGCTGTTGGCCGAGCATCAAAGCGCGACCGTGCAGCAATTGGTCGACTGGCTAAGCTCGTCGCCAGCCACCGTGCGGCGCGACATCGGCTGGCTGGCCGAACGCAACCTGCTGACGCGCACGCGCGGCGGCGCCGCCAATCTCCAGCAAAAACTGCGCAACCTGGCGCACGCCAGCGAGACCTTCCAGAACAATATGCAATGCCACGCCGAGCGCAAGCGCGGCATCGCGCGCCATGCGGCCGGCATGTGCAATGACGGCGAAACCATCATCATCAACGGCGGCACCACCACCTTCATGATGGCGGAATTCCTGGTCGACCAGCACCTGAAGATACTCACCAATTCCTTCCTGATGGCCGAGCGCCTGCTGAGCACCAGCGAGAACGAAATCATCGTCCCCGGCGGCAAGGTCTACCGGGAACAAAACGTCATCCTCAGCCCGTTCGACAACGACATCACCCAGCACCACTACGCCGCCAAGATTTTCATGGGCGTCTACGGCCTTTCGCTGCTGGGGCTGCTGGAAGCCGATCCGCTGCTGATCCAGGCCGAGAAGCGCCTCATCAGCCAGGCGGAACAATTGATCGTGCTGGCCGACAGCTCCAAGTTCAGCCGCAAGGCCGGCCTGATCCTGTGCGGCCTTAACCGCGTCACCGCCGTCATCACCGACACCCACGCCTCCGACGCCGCCGTGCAGCTGCTGGAGCAGCACGGCGTGCGCGTGGTGACGGTCGAGCCGGAAGCCGTGCCGCCCGCCGCACCGGCCGCCACCTATGGCAACGTTTTCGACTTGCAACTGGAAGCCCTGTACCAACCGGAGATTTCGCATTGAAAAAGCACACACGCATCGCGGCCATGCTGGCCGCCGCCCTCCTCGCCACGCTGGCCGGCTGCGGCAAGCAGCCGGCCGATGACAAGGTTCGCATCGCCATGGTGGTAAAGAACCTGGGCAACGGCTTCTTCGACGCCGCCCACAACGGCGCCACCCAGGCCGCCGCCGAGCTCAAAAACGTGGAGATCATTTACACCGGCCCGACCACGCCGTCGGCCGAGGGCCAGATTGAAATCATCAACTCGCTGATCAGCCAGAAAGTCAACGCCATCGTCATTTCCGCCAACGACCCGAACGCGCTGGTGCCGATCGCCAAGAAAGCCATGGCGCGCGGCATCAAGGTGCTGTCGTTCGACAGCGGCCTGGCGCCCGAGGGCCGGCTGATGCAGCTGAACCCCTCCAACGCCGGCCTGATCGGCGAGAAGCAGGTTGAAATGGCGGCCAGGGCGGCCGGCGGCCGGGGCGACATCGCCATCCTGTCGGCCTCGGCACAGGCGACCAACCAGAACATCTGGATCGGCGTGATGAAGCAGGTGCTGGCCAAGCCGGAATACGCCGGCCTGAAGCTGGTGGCCACCGCCTACGGCGACGACCAGTCCGACAAGAGCTACCGCGAGGCGGTCGGCCTGCTGCGCAGCTATCCGGGGCTGAAAGCCATCATCTCGCCGAGCACGGTCGGCATCAACGCCGCCAGCAAGGCGGTGGTCGATGAAGGCCTGGTCGGCAAGGTGGCCGTGACCGGACTGGGCCTGCCGTCCGAAATGGCCGGCCACGTCAAGAGCGGCGCCGTGCGCGAATTCGCTATCTGGAATCCAATCGACCTCGGCTACACCATCACCTATGCGGCCTATGGCTTCGTCAAGGGCGATCCGGCGGCCAGGCCGGGCGGCAGCGTCAGCGCCGGCCGCATGGGCAGCATCGCACTCGACGCCAACGGCGACGGCGCCATGGCGCCGCCGTTTGTGTACGATAAATCCAATGTCGACCAGTTCTCCCGAATTTTTTAAGCGGATAGTTCCATGCACATGAATGTATCGGCAGCGCAGGCCCAGACCCTGCCTTCCCCGCACCGCGCGCCACTCGACCGGCTGGCGCGGCCGGTGCTGCACTTATCCGGCGTCAGCAAGCGCTTTGCCGGCATTGTGGCGCTCAACAAGGTATCGCTCAGCGTCCGTCCGGGCGAGGTGATGGCGCTGATCGGCGAAAACGGCGCCGGCAAGTCGACGCTGGTGAAAACCCTGACCGGCATCTACCAGCCCGACGAGGGCACGCTGGAACTGGACGGCCAGCCGCTGCGCTTCAGCAGCGCCCAGGACGCCACGCGCGCCGGCATCACCGCCGTGCACCAGGAAAGCGTGATGTTCGACGAGCTGACCGTGGCGGAAAACATTTACGTCGGCCGCCACCCGAGCCGCGCCGCCGGCCGCATCGACTGGCGCCGCATCGAGGCGGAGGCGGAACAGCTGTTCGCCCGGCTGGAGGTGGCGCTGCCGGTGCGCGCCCGCGTCAAGGACCTGAGCGTGGCGCAGCGCCACTTTGTCGAAATCGCGCGCGCGTTGTCGCAGCAGGCGCGCGTGGTGATCCTGGATGAGCCTACCGCCGCCCTGTCGCAGCGGGAAATCCAGGAACTGTACCGCATCATCGGCCAGTTGCGCGCGGCCGGCACGGCGGTGATTTTCATCTCGCACAAGTTCGACGAAATCTACGCCGTGGCCGACAGCTACACCGTGCTGCGCGACGGCCAGTTTGTTGCCGAGGGCGCGCTGGACGCCATCAGCGAACAGGAACTGGTGGCGCTGATGGTGGGCCGCGCCGTGCATCAGGCCTACCCGAAGGCCGAGATGACGCCCGGCGAGGTGCTGCTGGAAGTGGATGGCTTCTGCCATCCGACCGAGTTCCGTGACATCAGTTTCAAGTTGCGCAAGGGTGAAATCCTCGGCTTTTACGGCCTGGTTGGGGCCGGCCGGTCGGAGGTGATGCAGGCGCTGTTCGGCCTCAGCCCGGCGGCGCGCGGCAAGGTCACGCTGGACGGCCGCCCGGTCTGCATCGGCTGCCCGGCGGACGCCATCCGGCACGGCATCGCCTACGTGCCGGAAGACCGCCAGCAACAAGGCGCGCACCTGTCGCTGCCGATCCTGCACAACATCACGCTGCCGATCCTGAACCAGTTGGGCTTCATGCTGCGCGGCCGGCGCCAGCAGGAAAACGCGGTGGCGCGCCACTATGCCGAGCAGCTGGAGTTGAAGGCGCACAACCTGTGCCAGCCGGTGTCCGAACTATCCGGCGGCAACCAGCAAAAGGTGGTGCTGGGAAAATGGCTGGCCACCAGGCCGCGCGTCATCATCCTCGACGAGCCGACCAAGGGCATCGATATTGGCGCCAAGGCTGCGGTGCACCGCTTCGTCGCGCAACTGGTCACGCAGGGCCTGTCGGTGATACTGGTGTCGTCCGAGCTGCCGGAGGTGCTGGGGCTGGCCGACCGCGTGGTGGTCATGCACCAGGGCCATATCATCAATGAATACAGCCGCGCCGAGGCGACGCCGGAAATCGTGGTGGCGGCGGCATCGGGCGTGCATCTGGCCGCCGGGGAGCCACAATGAATCTGCTGAAATTACGGGAAGTACAGCTGGCGCTGCTGACGGTGGCGCTGATCCTGCTGGTCGGCTGGCGCGCGCCGGTGTTCCTCACCGGCGGCAGCCTGGCCAATCTGCTGACCGACTCGACGCTGCTGATCATGATGGCGCTGGCGCAGATGCTGGTGCTGGTGACGCGCGGCGTCGACCTGTCGGTGGCGTCGACGCTGGCCTTGTCCGGCATGCTGGCCGCGCTGTTGGCCTCGCAGCATCCGCAACTGCCGCTGGCGCTGGTGCTGCTGACGGCGGCCGCCATCGGCCTGCTGCTCGGCCTGGCCAACGGCTACCTGATCGGCTACCTGCAACTGCCGCCGATTGTCGTCACGCTCGGCACCATGAGCGTGTATCGCGGACTGGTGTTTGTGCTGTCCGGTGGCGCCTGGGTGTCGTCGCACCAGATGCCGGCCGACTTCATCGCCTTCCCGCTGGGCCGCCTGTTCGGCCTGACGCATCTGGTCTGGATCGCCGCCGCCGCCGTGCTGCTGGCGTGGTACGTGGCGCGGCACAGCCGCTACGGCCGCGACCTGTACGCCATCGGCAACGAGCCGGCGGCGGCGCGCTATGTCGGCATACCCGTCGCGCGGCGGCTGCTGTGGACCTACGGACTGTCGGGCCTGATGGCCGGACTGTGCGGCTACCTGTGGGTGGCGCGCTACGCCGTGGCCTATACCGAGATCGCCTACGGCTTTGAGTTCACCGTCATTGCCGCCTGCGTCATCGGCGGCGTCAGCATCGCCGGCGGCTGCGGCAGCGTGGCCGGCGCCGTGCTGGGCGGCTTCTTCCTGGCGGTGATCGGCAATGCGCTGCCGGTGGTCAAGGTGTCGCCGTTCTGGCAAGGCGCGCTGACGGGCGCCGTCATCCTCACCGCCGTGCTGCTCAATTCGCGCGGCGGCGCCGGCAAAGGGCGGCAAATCCTGCCGCTGCAATCGTTACAACCACAGGCCACCAGGAGCGCCATTTGAACCAGACCGTACTTACATCCGTGGCCCACAATTCACGCCATGTCATCGCCGACAAGCCGGCCTTCAGGCTGCGCTCGGCGCTGGGGCGCTGGGAGACGCTGCTGGCGCTGCTGCTGGCGATCGCCTTTGCCGTCAATGGCGCGCTGCTGCCGACCTTCCTCGATCCGTACAACCTGGCCGACGGCACCTTCAACTTCAGCGAGAAAGCGCTGATCGCGTTGCCGATGGCGCTGCTCATCATCATCCGCGAAATCGATATTTCGGTGGCCGGCATCCTGGCCCTGTCGTCGGTGGCGATGGGCATGGCGCACACTGCCGGCGCGCCGCCGGAATCGCTGCTGCCGATCGCACTGGCGACCGGCATGGCCTGCGGCTGCCTCAACGGTGTGCTGGTGACGCGCTTCGCGCTGCCATCGATTGTGGTGACCATCGGCACGGTGTCGCTGTTCCGCGGCCTCGCCAGCGTGGTGTTGGGCGACAAGGCCTTCACCGGCTATCCGCAAATCATGGCGGACTGGGGCCAGGGCTATTTCTTTGACGTCATCCCGCGCGAGTTCGTGCTGTTGCTGGTGTTCGCCGCCGTGTTCGCGCTGGTGCTGCACGCAACGGCCTGGGGGCGCCGCATCTACGCCATCGGCAACAATCCGGTGGCGGCGCGTTTCTCCGGCATCCCGGTCGAGCGCTACCGGCTGGCGCTGTTCATGCTGACCGGTCTGATGGCCGGCCTCGCCGCCTGGCTGCTGACGGGCCGCATCGGCAGCACGCGGCCAAACATCGCCATGGGCTGGGAGCTGGAAGTCATCACCATGGTGATACTGGGCGGCGTCAGCATCGCCGGCGGCGCCGGCACCATGGGCGGCGTGCTGCTGGCGGTGCTCACGCTGGGCACGGTAACCTACGGCCTGTCGCTCGCCAACATCCCCGGCATCTACATGACCATCGTGGTCGGCGTGCTGCTGCTGGTGACCATCGCCCTGCCCCGCCTGCTTGGCGGCAAAAAGGTGGCCAAATGAGCGCCACCATCGTGCTCGACATCGGCAAGACCAACGTCAAGCTGGTGCTGCTCAACAGCGAAGGCGACACGCTGGCCACGCGCCGCATGCCGAATGTGCCGGCCACGGACGGCCCTTACCCCCATCACGACACCGAGCGCATCTGGCACTGGCTGCTGGACACGGTGCGCGGCTTGGCCGGCATGGCGCAGGTCTCGGCCATCGTGCCGGTCACCCACGGCGCCACGGCGGCGCTGGTTGACGACGCCGGCCTGGTGCTGCCGGTGGCCGATTACGAGTACGAGCCGCCGCCCGCGCAAACCGCGCATTACGCCGCGTTGCGGCCGGCCTACGCCGACACGCACTCGCCGCAGCTGCCCGCCGGCCTGAACCTTGGTCGCCAGCTCGCATGGCTGGCAGGCGCCTACCCCGAAGCGTTCGGCCGCGCCCGCCGCATCCTGATGTATCCGCAATACTGGGCATGGCGGCTGTGCGGCGTGGCCGCCAGCGAAGTCACCTCGCTCGGCTGCCATACCGATTTGTGGCAGCCCGCGCGGCAACAGTATTCCGCGCTGGTGGCCCACATGGGCTGGGGCGGCCTCTTCCCTCCGCTGCAACCGGCATGGGCGCCGCTGGGCGCGATCACGCCGGAGGTGGCCGGGTACACCGGACTGCCGCGCGACTGCCAGGTCATCTGCGGCATCCACGACAGCAACGCCTCGCTGCTGCGTCATCTGCACAGCGGCGGCGAGCCGCTGACGGTGCTATCGACCGGCACCTGGGTCATTGCCGCCGCCATCGGCCAGCCGCTGGAGCAACTGCGCGAAGAAGCCGACATGCTTGCCAACAGCAACGCCCTCGGCCAACCGGTAGCCTGCATGCGCTTCATGGGCGGCCGTGAATTCGGCGAACTGGCCGGCGCCGAGCCGCAAGTATGCGGTGTGCAGGATCTGCAAGACCTGATCGCGCAAGGAACAATGGCGCTGCCCTGCTACTCGGCCGCCGGCGGTCCGTTCGCCGGCCGCGCTGGCCGCATCGAAGGCCCGCCGCCGCAAGGCAAGCAGCAAGCCTACGCGCTGGCCACGCTGTACTGTGTGCTGATGAGCGACTACTGCCTGACGGCGCTCGGCGCCGCCGGACCGGTGGTGGTGGAAGGCAGTTACACGGACAATCCGCATTTCGCGCCGCTGCTGGCGGCGCTGCGTCCGCAGCAGTCGGTGTCGTCTTCGGCCGACACCAGCGGCACCACGTGCGGCGGCTGGATGCTGCATCACTGGGGCCAGGCGCCGCAAGCCGGCGGCACGGCGGCCACGCCATTGCATTTACCCGGCTGGCAGGCTTACCGCCAGCGCTGGCTGGAAACGCTCTAAGCCAGCAGGTGCGGGCCGATATCCTTGACCGACTTCACGCCGGTCAGCACCATATTGGTCCGCATATCTTTTTCCAGGATGGCCAGCAGCTTTTGCACCGCCGCCTCGCCGCCGACCGCCAGCGCGTAGACAAAGGCGCGGCCCAGCAGCACGCCATCGGCGCCGAGCGCCAGCAGGCGGAACACATCGGTGCCGGTGCGCGCGCCGCCGTCTGCAAAGATGCGCATCCGCTCCTTCACCGCCGCCGCAATCGCCGGCAGCGCCCTGGCGGTGGACAGCGCCCCGTCCAGCTGGCGGCCGCCGTGGTTGGAGACAACAATGCCATCGGCGCCGAACGACAAGGCATCGCGCGCATCATCCGCTTCCAGAATGCCCTTGATGATCATCGGGCCCTTCCACTCGTCGCGTATCCACTGCAAGTCCTTCCAGCCGATGGCCGGATCGAAATTGGCGCCCAGCCAGCCGATATAATCTTCCAGCTCGGTCGGGCTGCCGCGATAGGCCGAGATATTGCCCAGGTCGTGCGGCCGGCCCAGCAGGCCGACGTCCCAGGCCCAGCGCGGATGCATCAACGCCTGCATGATGCGCCGCTGCGCGCCATACGGCCCGCTCATGCCGCTGTGGGCGTCGCGGTAGCGCGCGCCCGGCACCGGCATGTCCACCGTAAAGACGAGTGTACTGGCGCCCAGCGCCGCGGCGCGTTGCAGCACGTCGCGCATAAAGCCGCGGTCCTTCAGCACGTACAGCTGGAACCAGATCGGCTGCGTCACCGCCTGCGCCACCTCGGCCAGCGGGCACACCGACACGGTGGACTGGATGAATGGAATCCCCCGCTGCGTGGCCGCGCGCGCGGCCTGCACCTCCCGCGGCGCGCGTACATGCCGGTCAGGCCGACCGGCGCCAGCGCCATCGGCAGGCTGTACTGCTTGCCGAACCATTCGGCCGACAGATCCAGCTGTTCCGAGCCTTGCAGCACGCGCTGGCGCAGCTTCACCTGCTGCAAGTCATCGACGTTGGCGCGCAGCGTCTGTTCGGCGCCAGCGCCGCCATCGAGATAATGGAACAGGAAAGGCGGCAGCTTGCGCCGCGCGGCCTCACGGAAGTCGGTAGCGGAGGAAATGATCATTATCGAGTGGTATCGAAAAATCGTGGTGGTCTAGTCTAACATTGCCATCGCCGCAATTCGAGTACTCCGCAATTCAATCAAATATTTGCTCAGATCCCGTCGTTCCCGCGCAGGCGGGAACCCATGGAACGCGTGCCTGATGCTCAGCATGGATTCCCGCCTGCGCGGGAATGACGGCGGCTACGCAGCCATGCGTGTACGCGGCTGCGGGTTGCCGCCGCCAGGCGGATCGGAAAGCGGATAAAGCCATGCGCGGCCTCGGGCAGCACATGGCACTCAACTTCCGCAGCGCGCCCCAGCGTTCAGCCAGCAGCATTGTGTCGTCGCGCAGCGGGTCGCGCTCGCCAGCGATCATGATGGCCGGCGGCATGCCGGCAAGGTCGCCATAAAGCGGCGACAAAGGCGGCTGTCGGCGTTGTTCATCGCTCAGTCCGGGCGTGAGCAGCCGCAGCGAGGACAGCATGGTCGGGCCGTGCAGCACCAGCGTGTCGGCGCCTGCAGCGCGCACGCTGGCCGTGCCGGCCAGGTCGTACACGCCGTAATACAGGACCGCGCCGTCGACGCGGCGCAGCAGCTCCGGCCATTCTTTCACGCGCAGCAGCGTGGCCGCCGCCAGATGGCCGCCGGCGGATTCGCCCAGCACATAGACCGGCAAGCCAGCATATTCGGGCAGGCCGTCCGCCAGCAGCCAGCGGGCGGCGGCGAGGCAGTCGTCCATGATCGCGGCCAACGGGCATGAGGTCGCCAGCCGGTAATCGACCGAGACGACCGCGACATCGCAGGCCGTCACCATCTCGGCGTTGAGCTGGTCGTTCATGCGGGCGTTACCGATAACCCAGCCGCCCCCATGAAAATCCAGCACGACAGCGCACGGCGGACTGGCGCCGCGCATGATGCGCACCGGCACGCTCAGCCCGCAGGCTTGCGCTATCCGCTGCTCGACGCGCACGCCGCCTGCGGCAAGCCTGACGCCGGCGCCAACTTGCGACAGCCGCAGCAAGCCTTGAATCAGGGCCGGCGTCACGCGGTTGCTGATTTTGAAGCGCGGCAGCCAGGCCAGTTTGCGATTGAAGGCGCGCGCTTCGGCCACGGTTGCGCTATGCGGCGCCAGGCTCATGGCGCGCAGTCGTCGCGGCGGCAGGTAGAAGAAAGAATGCGCTCGACAACCGAACGCGGCACATTACGAAACAGCAGATAGGCCGCCGCGCTGCGCTGGCCGTAGGTGCGCGCCCATTCAATGCCCTGCCGCACGATCGAGGCCTGGCGCGCATCGGAACGGGGTGTGAAATTGGTATCCATCCCCCACTATCTCACATCAGCCCGCCGCACGCTGTGCGGCGGCCAACAGACGGCCAATGAAAAAAGCCCCGCCAGACTACAGCGGGGCTTTGAACCGATGCTACAAGCTTACACTTGTACCGAGTCGGCGACGGTGCGGAACTCTTCGATCTGGTCGAAATTCATGTAGCGGTAGATGTCGGCGGCGTTCTTGTCGATCACGCCGATGTGCGACATATACTCTTCCCGCGTCGGGATGCGGCCCAGCGCCGAGCACACCGCCGCCAGTTCGGCCGAACCCAGGTACACATTGGTTTCGATACCGAGACGGTTAGGGAAGTTACGGGTCGAGGTCGACATGACGGTGGCGCCCTTGCGGATCTGCGCCTGGTTACCCATGCACAGCGAGCAGCCCGGCATTTCCATGCGGGCGCCGGTGCGGCCCAGCGTGCCGTAGTGGCCTTCGGCGGTCAGCTGCTGCGCGTCCATCTTGGTCGGCGGCGCGATCCACAGGCGCACCGGGATATCCGACTTGCCTTCCAGGACCTTCGAGGCGGCGCGGAAGTGACCGATGTTGGTCATGCACGAGCCAACGAAGACGTCGTCGATCTTCGCGCCGGCCACGTCAGCCAGGGTTTTCACATCGTCCGGATCGTTCGGGCAGGCCACGATAGGCTCGTGGATGTCGGCCAGGTCGATCTCGATGACGGCGGCGTACTCGGCGTCAGCATCCGGCGACAGCAGTTCCGGATTGGCCAGCCAGGCTTCCATCGACTTGATGCGGCGTTCCAGCGTGCGCTTGTCGTGGTAGTTGTTGGCGATCATCCACTTCATCAGCGTGATGTTCGAGGTCATGTACTCGATGATCGGCGCCTTGTCGAGGTGCACGGTGCAGCCGGCGGCCGAGCGTTCAGCCGACGCGTCCGACAGCTCGAACGCTTGCTCAACCTTCAGGTTCGGCAGGCCTTCGATTTCCAGGATGCGGCCCGAGAAGATGTTCTTCTTGCCTTTCTTGTCGACCGTCAGCAGGCCTTGCTGGATGGCGTACAGCGGAATCGCGTTGACCAGGTCGCGCAGCGTGACGCCCGGCTGCATTTCGCCCTTGAAGCGCACCAGCACCGATTCAGGCATGTCCAGCGGCATCACGCCGGTGGCGGCGGCGAACGCCACCAGGCCCGAGCCCGCAGGGAACGAGATGCCGATCGGGAAACGGGTGTGCGAGTCGCCGCCGGTGCCAACGGTGTCCGGCATCAGCAGGCGGTTCAGCCACGAGTGGATCACGCCGTCGCCCGGACGCAGCGCCACGCCGCCACGGTTTTCGATGAAGGTCGGCAGTTCGCGGTGCATCTTGACGTCCACCACTTTCGGATAAGCGGCGGTGTGGCAGAACGATTGCATCACCAGGTCGGCCGAGAAGCCGAGGCAAGCCAGGTCTTTCAGCTCGTCGCGGGTCATCGGGCCGGTGGTGTCCTGCGAGCCCACGGTGGTCATCTTCGGTTCGCAGTAGGTGCCAGGGCGGATGCCCTTGCCTTCCGGCAGGCCGCAAGCGCGGCCGACCATCTTCTGCGCCAGCGAGTAGCCCTTGCCGGTGTCGGCCGGGTTCTGCGGCAGGCGGAACAGTTCCGATGCCGGCAGGCCCAGCGCTTCACGCGCCTTGGCGGTCAGGCCGCGGCCGATGATCAGCGGAATCCGGCCGCCGGCGCGCACTTCGTCGAACAGCACGTCGGACTTGACCTTGAATTCAGCGATGACGTTGCCGTTTTTCAGCGCCTTGCCATCGTATGGGCGCAGCTCGATGACGTCGCCCATTTCCATTTGCGTCACATCGAGCTCGATCGGCAGCGCGCCGGCGTCTTCCATGGTGTTGTAGAAGATCGGGGCGATCTTGGTGCCCAGGCAAACGCCGCCGAAACGCTTGTTCGGGATGAACGGGATGTCTTCGCCGGTGAACCACAGCACCGAGTTGGTGGCCGACTTGCGCGACGAGCCGGTGCCCACCACGTCGCCCACGTAGGCGACCAGGTTGCCCTTGGCTTTCAGCGCTTCGATCTGTTTCAGCGGGCCGACTTTGCCCGGCTCTTCAGGATTGATGCCTGGACGCGGATTCTTCAGCATCGCCAGCGCGTGCATCGGGATGTCCGGGCGGGTGGTGGCGTCCGGGGCCGGCGAAAGATCGTCGGTGTTGGTTTCGCCGGACACCTTGAACACGGTCAGGGTCAGGCTTTGCGGCACCTCGGGACGCGAGGTGAACCACTCGGCGTCGGCCCACGATTGCAGCACGGCCTTGGCGCGGGCGTTGCCGTTGTCGGCCAGTTCCTTGACGTCGTGGAAGTAATCAAACATCAGCAGGGTTTTCTTCAGGCCTTCGGCGGCCACGTCGCCCACCACGTCATCGGCCAGCAGGTCGATCATCGGCTTGATGTTGAAGCCGCCCAGCATGGTGCCCAGCAGCTTGGTCGCCAGTTCGCGCGATACCAGCGGCGAGCTTTCCGCGCCCTTGGCCACGGCGGTCAGGAAGGCGGCTTTCACCTTGGCGGCATCATCCACGCCGGCAGGAACGCGGTTGGTGATCAGGTCGACCAGGAATTCTTCTTCACCGGCTGGCGGGTTCTTCAGGAGTTCGACCAGGTCGGCAGTCTGGGCGGCCGACAACGGCAGCGGAGGGATACCAAGGGTTGCACGTTCGGCAACGTGGGCGCGGTAAGCAGCTAGCATGAGAGTTCTCGTCAGGGTTGATTGCAGGGCAGGCAAGATCGACCGCCTGTTCTGACCGCTATTGTACACCAACAACTCTTATATAAGACATATAATAGGAGACGTTGGGTATTTTTTGCCACAGAGACACAAATTCAGCCCGGTTCAGGCGCCAGCCAGACCAGGTTCCACAGGTGGCCGTCGGGGTCCTCGAAGCCCTGGTCGTACATAAAACCATGATCTTCGGGCGGATGCGGAATGCGCGCGCCGCCGGCGACGGCCCTGGCGATCAGGCTATCAACCTCTTCCCTGCTCTCGCAGCTCAGGCAGATGATCACTTCGTTGCCCTTCTTGGCCTGCGCCAGCGGCTTGTCGATCAGCGAGCGGAAGAAGTCTTCGGTCAGCAGCATGACGTAGATGCTGCCCTCGACCACGGCCATGTAAGCCGAGCTATCGCCGCTGAAGCGGCCATCGAGGGTAAAGCCCAGGCCGGTAAAAAAGGCCTTGGAACGCTCCAGGTCCTTGACCGCCAGGTTGAAGATGATCCGCTTGTTCATCATGCCTCCATCGATGTGCCGACACCTAAAAATACTACGCAAATGGCGGTTAATAAACCCAAACCTGCGATTACATCGAGCAATCCGGCAAAATTGGGCATTGAAGGCAACGCTATTATCCTGAAACACACCAGCACGAAAGCGTACACCAGCAGCAGGACCCGCGACTGCGGGCTGGGGCGGCGCAATGCGCGGATCGCCACGCCGACTGTCGCCAGCGTGCCGCCCACAACAATGCCGAAGAACAGTACGCCGTCGCCGACGCAGCGCAGGAAGTTGCCGTTGTCGCAAACCACCAGCACCGGCAACAAGCCAGCCAACAAAGCCACCAGCACCATGCAGGCCAACATGAGCCAATGGATCGTCAGCAACAGCCAGGTTGCCGCATTGCGTACCTTCACCGGTGGCCATCTGCTCATGGTTTCATCCTGAAATTGACGCCAGCGCGGCTGGCCCTATGGCCGATTGACGTGCTTGCGTGAGTTGGTAGACTGCGGGTCCTTAATCATCGCACAGGATATTGAATGCAGAAAGTGAGCATCGCCCGATTGTTGTCCATAGCCCTGACGGCAGCGCTGTTCAGCGGCGCGGGGACGCCGGCCGCGCACGCCGCAGAACCGGAATTCGCCATCCGCAACGCCATGCGTCCGGGCGCGACAGCGCCGCACTGCCCGGCGCGCGGCGAAACGCCGGACGGCTGCACCTTCCACACGCTGCAAGATGGCGCGAACCGCGCGCGCCTGCCGCTCACCGGCGGCGCGTCCTGGACCGCCCATGCCTCCGAGCCGGCGCTGGTGACGATCCGCCACGGCGGCGAGGAAGCCGGCGCCGACGGCGTGCGCTACCAGCTGTTCGACATCGTCCCAACCAGGCCCGAAGACGCCGATATCACCGTCACCTTCGACAAGCTGACCGCAGCGCCGGCGAAGGTGGTCGAACGCCGCCGCGTGACTGTGATGAAGCACAGCCACGCGAGCTGGCACGAGCACTAGCCGCAGGCAGGCCGTGGATTGCGCGGCGCGCAATTGAGAATTGTCGCCAGCAGCCTGCCAGCGTTGCCGCATCGCGCCTACACTGGCCGCTGACAAACCACTCCCAAGGAGGCAGCATGAGTTCCACCAGCGCAGCGCGTCCGCCGCTCCCACCATTCACCCGCGAATCGGCCACCGAGAAAGTCCGCCTGGCGGAAGACGGCTGGAACTCGCGCAATCCGGAAAAGGTCAGCCTGGCCTACACGCCGGACAGCAGCTGGCGCAACCGCGCCGAATTCGCTACCGGCCGTCACGCCATCGTGCAATTCCTCGCGCGCAAATGGGCGCGCGAGCTGGATTACCGGCTGATCAAGGAATTGTGGGCGTTCGAGGGCAACCGCATCGCCGTCCGCTACGCCTATGAATGGCATGACGACTCCGGCAACTGGTTCCGCTCCTACGGCAACGAAAACTGGGAGTTCGACGGGCAAGGCCTGATGCAGCGCCGCTTCGCCTGCATCAACGACCTGCCCATCGCCGAAGCTGACCGCAAGTTCCACTGGCCGCTGGGCCGGCGCCCGGATGACCATCCCGGCCTGAGCGAACTGGGCCTGTGAACCACTCAGCATTCTGATTACATGGCGCCGGGGAATTGACACCATATGGCGGAATCCCGATACTCGGACTCACACCAAGACGGAGATCCGCCATTGAACCAGTTTGAACCGATCCTGCTGGCCCTGACGCTGACGCTGGCCGGCGCCAGCAGCGCCGCGTACGCTGCGCACGCGGCGCCCGGCCTCTGGCGCTTTACCTTCGACGCTGCACAGCAGGCGGCCGGCGGCACGCTGGTGCGGCCCGACATGCAATACAGCAGCGCGCGCGGCTTCGGCTTTGAACCGGGCGCCGCCGTGCGTATCGCGGCCGACAACGGCCGCCCCGCCTACCTCACCAGCGACAGGCCATTCTTCTTTTCGGCCGACCTCCCGGAGGGCAACTACAACGTCACCGTCACCCTCGGCGGCGCGCAGGCGGCCACCACCACCGTCAAGGCCGAACTGCGGCGGCTGATGCTGGAACAGGTTGCCACTGCCCCCGGCGCCACCGTCACCCGCAGCTTCACCGTCAACATCCGCACGCCGCGCATCCCCGCCGTTGGCGGCATCGCGGCCGGCCGCGTCCAGCTCAAGGAGCCGCGCGAAACGGTGCAGGAAGCCTGGGCCTGGGACAAGCGGCTGACACTGGAATTCAACGGCGAGCGCCCCGCCATCCGCGCGATCGACATCACGCCGGTGCAGGCCCCAACCATCTTCGTGCTGGGCGACTCCACCGTCTGCGACCAGCCGGGCGAACCGTACAACAGTTGGGGCCAGATGCTGCCGCGCTTTTTAAAGCCCGGTGTAGCCGTGGCCAACCATGGCGAATCGGGCGAGACTTACCGCGACTCGCTGGCGCGCCGCCGGCTGGACAAAATCCTCAGCGCCATGCGGCCGGGCGACACGGTGCTGATGCAGTTCGGCCACAACGACCAGAAGCAGATCAAGGACGGCAAAGGCGGCCCCTTCACCACCTACAAGGACGAAATCCGCGCCCACGTCGAGGCCATCCGCGCCCATGGCGGCACGCCGGTGATTATCTCGCCGATGGAGCGCCGCCGCTTCGACGACAGCGGCAAGATCGTGCCGTCGCTGGCCGACTACGCCGAGGCCGCGCGCCAGTCCGCGCAGGAATTGCAGGCGGCCTTCATCGACCTCAACGCGATGAGCAAGCCCTTCTATGAAGCGCTGGGACCGGAACTGTCGCAGCACGCCTTTGCCGAACGCGAACCGGGCCGCATCGACAACACGCACCACAGCAATTACGGCAGCTACGAGCTGGCGCAGGCGGTGCTGACCGGCATGCGCAAGGCCGGCGTGCCGGCGGCCGCGCTGATTGCCGACGGCTACGGCAACTTCGAGCCGTCGCGCCCTGATCCGGTGGCGGCCTTTGCCGTGCCGCCGAGTCCGCAATTCAGCAACGACACACCGCTCGGCGACGATAACGTCGGCCAGCGCGGCCAGCCATGATGGCGCCGAAGCGCGCGTGGCGACCGGTGGCGCTGGCCGCCGCCCTGCTGGCGTGCGGCGACGCCGCGCTGGCTGCGGTGCGGCTGCCGGCCATTTTATCGGACCACATGGTGCTGCTGCGCGCCCCGCAAGTGCGGGTGTGGGGCTGGGCCGATCCGCAGGAGGCGGTGCGGGTGGAGATCGGCGGCCTCAGGGGCGCGGCGCAGGCGGACAGCCAGGGCCGCTGGTCGGTGCTGCTGGATACCACGGCATTGCCGCGCCAGCCGCTGACCATGACCGTGCACGGCCGCGACAACACGCTGACCGTCAACGACGTGCTGGCCGGCGAAGTATGGCTGGGTTCCGGCCAGTCGAATATGGAAAAGGCGCTGGTTGAGCAGCGCGGCAGGCGCGCCGCCGACAACTTCCGCGAGGAGATCGCGGCGGCCGACTATCCCGAATTGCGGCTGTTCCTGGTGCCGAAAAACGTGCCGCGCAACCGGCCGCGGACGTCGATGGGCGCTGGGTGATATGCAGCCCGGAGTCGATCGCAGCGACCGAGTTTTCCGCCACCGCCTACTACTTCGGCCGGCGCTTGCATCAGGCGTTGCAAACGCCGGTCGGCATGATCGCGTCCAGCTACGGCGGAACGCGCATCGAGCCGTGGACCGAGGCTGGCGCCGCCACCACGGCGATCCCCGCCGCGCCGCAAGGCCATGCCGATGACGGCCAGAAGGAGCCGCAGGCGGGCGGCTTGTACAACGCCATGATCGCGCCGCTGACGCCGTACGCGATACGCGGCGTCATCTGGTATCAGGGCGAGTCGAATGTGATCGGCGGCGAGCAGATGGCGCTGTACGCCACCAAGATGGAGGACCTGGTGCGAAGCTGGCGCCAGCAATGGGGCGCGCAATTGCCGTTCTACTATGTGCAGGTGGCGCCGCATTCCTACAGCGTTATACGCAAGGCGCGCGTGCCTGATCCGCACACGCTGCCGGAATTGTGGGAAGCGCAGGCTGACGCCCGGCGCATTCCGGGCAGCGCCATGATCGTCACCACCGATCTGGCGGACGACCTGGCTGATATCCATCCGCGCGACAAAACGCAGGTCGGGCGGCGGCTGGCCAACCTGGCGTTGCGCAAGACCTACGGCCAGGCTGGCGCCGAAGTCGATAGCCCGAGCTACCGTGGCATGGAGATCCGTGGCGCGACCTTGACGCTGTCCTTCGACCACGCCGCCGGACTGCGTACACGCGACGGCAAGCCGCCCAGCCATTTCGAACTGGCCGGGGCCGACGGCGTCTACCATCCGGCGCAGGCCACGCTGCGGGGCGAGCAGGTACAACTGGCCAGCGCCGCCGTGGCCGCGCCGGTGGCCGCGCGTTTCGCCTGGCATGAAGATGCGCAACCCAATCTGATCAACAGTGCCGGCCTGCCAGCAGTGCCCTTCCGCACGCAGCGCCCCGCCGCGCCACCGCGCTGAAGCGCGCCCTGCTCAGGCAGGCGCGGCTTACGATGCCGCCGGCCCGGCTGCTGGCGCCGGGCGCGCTGTTTAGTTCAGTTCGCCATTATGGATCACGCCGGAGCATCGATCCAGATGGTTTTGACTTCGGTGTACTGGTCGTGCGCCCACTGCGACTTGTCGCGGCCGCCGAAGCCGGACTCCTTGTAGCCGCCGAACGGCGTCGTCACGTCGCCCTCGCAGAAGCAATTGACGGTGACCACGCCGGCGCGGATAGCCCGCGATAGCTTCAGCGCGTTGCGCAGGTCGTCCGTGTATACCGAGGCGGGTGTTCTGGCATTCGCGGATCGGCTTGCCGCTGTCCAGGCTTTCCATCACGGCCAGTTCATGCGCGTGCTGTTCCAGCAGGCCGGTGAAGCGCAGCAGCGTGTGCTTGCGCTCGTTCGGCGACAGCCGCGGCCAGCGGCCATCCTCATCGGCCGCCTTGGCGTTGGCCACGGCGACATCCACGTCTTCCGGACCGCAGGCGGCGATGTGGGTCAGCACCTTGCCGGTGGCCGGGTTGGTGGTCTCGAAGGTTTTGCCCGATAGCGCCGCCGCGGGACCGCACTGTTCGACCGGGTCGGCCGCTCGGTCAGGCTGACCGCGGCCGGGTCGATCTTCTTCGAGGCGGCGCAGCTGTCCTTCCTGAATATCGCCCAGGCTGCCGCGCGGGTGCGCAAGGACTACGGCGGAAATTCGCGCCTCACGGTGGTGGTGTGCTGCTCGCCGGCGTTTTCGGCGCTATGGATGTCGCACCGGCTGCCGAGCTTTTTCAGCGCCAATCCGGACATCGACCTCGACCTGGTGACGACGCAGAACTTCCTGTCGCTGGAACCGGGCATGCATCCGGACATCTTCATCACCAAGATGCCGCGCGTGCGCGACGGCTATGTCAGCCTGCCGCTATTCCACGACCGCATCTATCCGGTGTGCACGCCGGCCTATCTGGCCGCGCATCCCGACCTCCGCACGCTGGAGGGATTGCGCAACGGTGTGCTGCTCAACCTGAGCCCGTACGGCCGGTCGCAGGTGGCCGAGCACGTGGACTGGGCGGTATGGCTGGCGATCCACCGGCTCGACATCGAAGAGCGCCCGCAGCACGGCGCGCACTACTTCAACGCCAACGACTACAACCTGCTGATCCAGATGGTGCTGAGCGACCTGGGCGTGGCGCTGGGCTTCGACCAATTGGTGAGTCCGCTGATTGAAAAAGGCTGCTGACGCGCCCGGTCGAGCAGGAACTGGTGCTGGAGGACACGCACCATTACTTCGCCTGCCGCGAGGACAAGACGGAAGACAACGCCATGCAACGCTTCCGCCGCTGGTTCTTCGAGCAAAGCGGCATAGCGGACGGCAACGCCCGCGCTAACTGAAACCGGACGCGGCGCTGACGCTAAACCGTACCGCCGTGCCGCGCTCCCCTTCCCGTCCGATACTGAGCACGCCGCTCAGGGCCGCCACGCGTTCGCGCATGCCGACTATGCCCCAATGGCCGGCGACGCCCGCTTCGGCCACGTCCGCCGCAATGCCGACACCGTTATCGACGATGGCCACCACGATCCCGCCGGCGCGCACCTCGAGTGTGGCCGCAATCGCGCTGGCGCCCGAATGGCGCGCCGCGTTGACGACGGCCTCCTTGATGACCTGGCAAATCTCGCACGCGACATAGGGACGGATGCGCTCGACGCCATCCGACACGCGCAGCGTCAGCCGGCCTTGCAGCAGCGGCTCCATCGCCGCCAGCTGGTCGCGCAGCGCCGCCACCGCCTGGCTGGCGCTCTGGTTGTCGCGCAAGCCCATCACCTCGTCGCGGGTATGGTCGATCAGGCGGTCGGCGCGGTCCAGCGCCTCTTCCAGTATGCGCTTTTCCTGGCTCTCCGGCGGCAGCCGCTTGAGGATGGTGCTGCAACGCAGGATCAACGCATACACGCCTTGCAGCAGGTTATCGTGCAGATTGCGGGCGATGCGCTCGCGCTCATCGAGCCGCGCCGCCAGCCTTTCGGCCGAGCGCGCCTCTACCGCCGCGATGCGCCAGCGGTGCAGGGCCAGCGCGGCCAGCAGCACCAGCGCCGCCACGGCTGCGCGGAACCACGTGGTCTGCCACAGCTGCGGCAAAATCTCGATCTGCTGCGTCGCGCCTTGATTATTCCAGACGCCGTCCTCATTGGCGGCGATCACCTGGAACACATACTGGCCCGGCGCCAGATTGGTATAGCGGGCGATGCGCTCGCCACCCGGCTCCTGCCAGCCGCTGTCGACGCCACTGAGCTTGTACCTGATCTTGACCTTTTCCGGAATCGACAGCGCCGTTGCCGCATACCGGATCTCGACCGCGGTGGTTCCCGGCGCCAGGCGCAGCACGCCGCGCGGCTGGAACTGCCGGTCGCCGGCGCGGATCGATTGCACCATCACATGCGGCGCCAGCGCGTTGCGGCGCACGTGCAGCGGGTCGATCCATCCGACCTGCGTGTTGGTGGCATAGAACACCCTGCCGTCATTCCCCGCCACCAGGCTTGGCAGCGGACGGATCTGCGCCGCGTTGCCGCGCACGCCGTCGGTCAGGTTGAACACCTCCCACTTCAGCGGCTGCTGCGGCTGCGCCCAGAAACGCGCCAGCTCGTCCCTGGTAATATGGAACACGCCATCGGCGCCATGCGCCCACAGGTCGCCGCGCCGGTCCAGCGCCAGGCCGGACACGCCAAGCAGCGCCTTCATCTGCTCGGGCTGGAATGCCCTGCTGCCCTGCGGCCCGACCCAGGCCATGCCCAACTCGCCGCCCGCCAGCAGATGGCCATCCACTTCCAGCAGACTGAGCACATGGCCGATATCGACCGCGCTGGTCGGCAGAGCGCGCAGCACGCCGCCCACCAGTTCACCGATGCGGTTCTTGGTAAAGCCCATGAAGACGCGCCCGGCTTTGTTGACATACAGAAAGATCGGCGTGGCGTCCTTGCCCATCATGGCGGTATCGAAATGCTGCCACGCGCCGCCGGCGAAACGGTACAGGCCGGAGCGAACCAGCGATACCCACACCACGCCATCCTTGCCGACCACCAGCGACTGCACCCCGCCCCTGCCGACGGCCTCCGCCGGCAACGCCCAGCGCGTCATGCCCTGGCGCGTCAGGTGGAACAGGCCGGTGGCCGAGCCGGCCCACAGGCTGCCGGCGTTTCGCGCCATAGCGCGGCAACTTCGGGCAGGTTCCATTGCGTGGTGAAGCCGGTGTCGGTCAGGCGCAGCACGCTGCCGGCGGCCTGTCCGGCCACCAGCATGCTGTCGTCCAGCCCCTGCTGGACGTAGAAGTTGAACATGGTTCCCGGCAGGGCGATCTCGTGAATGCGCTGCGCGCGGTAGCGCTCGACACCGTTGAAGGTGCACAGCCACAAATTGTCTTCGCGGTCGAGGTAGGCGCTGACCACCACGCTCTTGTCGGTACGGCCGCTTTCAAACGAGCGCGCCACTTCATAGCGTCCGTTCTTTCCGGGACGCAGCAGGACCAGGCCCTTGTCCTCGCCCAGCCAGCCCCATACCGTCGACAGCGGGCCGTTATAAATCCCCTCGTAAATGGAGCCGACCTTGTCGAGCACCACCTTTTTCGGCTTGCCGTATTCAAACTGGACCAGCGAGTGATCCGGGGCGGTCACGGTCAGCTTGCCGTCGACCAGTTCCGGCCGCCCGCGCACCAGGATGTCGCTGACGTATTCATAGCGGCTCACCGCGCGCGGACGCGCATACAGTTCCGTGTCGGTCGATACCCAGGTGGTGCCCTGATGGTCCACCACAACGTCGCTGAAAGGACCGCTTGGGAAAGACGGGTCTGCCGTCCTGCGCCATACGCCGCCCTCCAGAACCGATGCGCCGGACGACGTTCCGGCGTGCAGCCGGCCGTCCTCGTCAAACCACGCGCCCTGTATCACGCCCGGCGGCAGGCCGCCGCCGACGTCGTAGTGCTGTGCCGCGTCGCGGCTGAACACCGACAGGCCGCCAAACTGGTACATGACGATCAGCCGCCCGCGCGCCGCCACCACGCTAGCTACATTATGCGAGCGCAAGGGATAGCCGTAGACCGCGTCGACGCGCTGGAACTGTTCGCCGTCAAAACGGAACAAGCCGTTGGGCGAGGCAAACCACAGCATGCCATCGTCGCCCTGCGTGATGCGCCATGCGCCGGTCGGCGCGCCCTCGATGGGCGACCATGCGCGCCGTTCGAAGCCGACGTTGGGTTCGGGTGCGGCAGCGCCTGCAAGCGTCCAGTAGCACAACGCCATCAACAATAATACAACCCGCCGCCCTGCCATCTGCCTGCTTCCCATTCAACGCTCACGGTTGAGCATACACGGCAGCGGCGAGATTGTCAGCCCTCGGCCGCGACAAATACCCGCCTCCAGCCCATAAGGCCAGCTTATACGGTGATAAATTCTCCAACGTCCACAGCAGGGTGCGCCGCCATATACTGACAGTCATCCTTTAACGAGAACCTTCCATGACATTTATCGCCTCTCCACGACGCAATTGGCTGCGCGGCGTCGCCGGCCTGTCCCTCGGCGGCGTCAGCCTGGCCGCACCGCTACGCGGCATCGCCGCCGGCGCCACAGACCAATGGACGCGCATGGCCGCCAACTACGATATCGCACCCGATTTCATCAATCTGGAGAACGCCTACTACGGCATCATGCCGACGCCGGTGGCCGAGGACTTCAAGCGCAATATCGATTACCTGAACCGGCACAACTCGCACTACCTGCGCAGCAACTTCGACCGCGCCGGCATTGAGGCCATCCGCGCCGCACTGGCTGCCCACGCCGGGGTGGCCGTCAGCGAGATCGCCATCACGCGTGGCGCCACCGAGTCGCTGCAAAATCTGATCATCAACTACAAGCCGCTGAAGCCGGGCGAGACGGTCATGTTCGGCAACCTCGATTACGACACCATGATCGACGCCATGAACGATCTGGCGCGCCGGCGCGGCGCGCAGGTCGCCACGGTGCAGATTCCGGAGCCGGCCAGCAGGCAGGCGGTGATCGACACCTACGAGCAGGCACTGAACAGGCATCCGCGCACGCGCCTGCTGCTGCTGACGCACATCAGCCATCGCACCGGGCTGGCAATTCCGGTGGCGGAGATCGTCGCCATGGCCAAGCGGCGCAAGGTGGACGTGATTGTCGATATCGCCCAGTCGTGGGGCCAACTGGACTTCCGCATTCCCGACCTGGGCGCGGACTTCGTTGGCGCCAACCTGCACAAATGGATAGGCGCACCGCTGGGACTGGGCTTCCTTTACATCCGCGAGGCGCGCTTGCAGGACATCGATATCCAGCTCGGCAACACCATCTTCCCGGCCACCGACATCCGCGCGCGCGTCAACGCCGGCACCGTCAACGCCGCCAGCGTGATGACCATTCCAGCCGCGCTCAAATATCACGCCCAGGTGCCGCTGGCCGAACGCGGCGCCCGCCTGCGGACGCTGCGCGACTACTGGGTGCAGCGCGTGCTCGACGTGCCCGGCGTGCAGATCCTCACGCCCGAGGACCCGGCCATGTACGGCGCCGTCACCTCCTTCCGCCTGCGCGGCAAGACCAGTTTCGAGGACAACGTGGCGCTTGCCCGGCGGCTCATGGATGAATACGGCATCTTCACCGTGGCGCGCAGCGGCCCGGTCGGCGGCGCCTGCATTCGCGTCACGCCGGCCTTCTTCACCCGCACCGCCGACCTGGACAAGCTGGTCGCCGCGATCCGCGCCATGGCCGCATCGTGAGCATCGGCCCACGCCACGCAGTCAACGCTGCGACGCTGACTTGCGTACGCGGCGCCAGCCGATGATACTGGCCGTGACGCTCAACAGCAGCCCGCCGATGCTGAGCACTGTCAGCACAAGCTCGCGCGGCCAACCCGGCGTCAGCAACGCCGGAACATCCCAGCTGTGCAGGAAGTTAAACAGCCAGCGTCCGGCCCTTTGCATGCGGTCGAGGCTGAGTTCGACCTGGCCGGTTTGCATGTCGAGGTAAATCCAGGTCGCGCCGGGATCAGCAAACGCTACACGCAGCGCGGGCAGGCGGCGTTCATAGCCGCCGTACATCGACGCTTGCTCGCGCGCGTAGTAAAACGCGTCGTGCCGTTCCAGCCGCTCGACAGCGGCGACCGGATAGGCCACCGAACGCGCGGCGGCAGCGATCAGCCGTGGCTCGGGCCATTGCTTGCGAACTTGCAGGACACCGTCGCTTTCCGTCACGATGCGAACTTCCTTGCTCCCATTGCGCGCCAGCACGTAAGGTTCGCCATCAAGCACGCGCCATTCCAGCTCGCGCGCGCTGAAAGACTGGGCGGCAAGCAGTCGCAGCATGCTCGGCACCGGGCCCGTGATGCGCGACTGCGCCGGTGTTGCGCCTTGCAAGGCTTGTATATCCGGCCGCATTGCCGGATCGAATATGCGCAGCGGATTCATCGACATCAATCCGCTAAACATCCACGTGCACAGCACTAGTCCGAATCCCAGCCCGAGCAGATGGTGCCAGCGCATCGCGGCGTCCCGGTACGGCGTGCGCGCACCATTCTTGTAGCGGCCAGAAAAACGCCAGCGCCAGATGCCGTTCAGCAGCCCGGTCGCGGCCGAGAACACGCCAACGGCCGACAGGCCGATCACCGTCCAGCTCCACACCGGGTCGGTCGGCTGGTCGCGCAGCATGTACAGCCAGTGCAGCCAGGCGCCAACGAAATTCCAGTAGCGTTCGGCACGCGGCGCGTCCAGCACAACCTGGCCGGTGGCGCTGGATACATACACGCGGGTGGCGTCGGCATCGTCCAGTTCGACCACATGCAGCGGCCGATGCGGATTGAGGCCGCGCCCGTGCGTCCAGCGGTCCTCCTGCACCAGCCCGGCATAGTGCGCCTCGGCGCCCGGCCGGAACATCTGCGCCGCAGCCAGCGCCGTCGCCACGTCGGCGCGCGGCAAGGCCGGGCCGGTGGTCGCAGCCACGGATCGCAGCGCTCCGCTGGCCAGGGCGTCGATACGCGTGAGACCGCCGCCGCTGTCGTGCAGCACATACTGCGGCCGGCCGGCGATTGTGGTCAGCGTGATGCCCTCGACCACGCCCGGCGACGCGGCGAGCCGCAACGCCTGCGCCGGCTCGAGATAGCTGCCGGCCGCTGCCAGCACAGGCAAGGACGACAGCCGCTCCGACGGCGTCAGCTTAGGATAGCCGACGAACAGCATCACCACCCCACTGACGAACCACGCGGCCATCAGCAGGCACATGGCGATGCCGGTCCAGCGGTGCAACAGAAACACATAACGGCGCATCTCTTGCCCTTGCGATCAGAAACGGTGGTTCAAGGTCAGATCGGTGCGGCGGTCCTGTCCGTACAGCCACTGTGTAGGCGTGTAGTACGCGGTGGTGAAGTAGCGCTTGTCGAACAGGTTTGCCACCCGCAACGTCAAGCTGGTATTGACAGCCATCTTCCAGCGCAGCGACGCATCCGTTACCGAGTAGGACGGCAACCGGATGATGTTGGCGTTATCGGCATAGCTCGCGTCCACATAGCGCAGCCCGGCGCTGCCGGTCCAGCCGGCCGCAATGTCATGGTGCAGCCACAGGTTGGCCAGCCGCTTCGGCACATTCGGCGGCGTTTTGCCGGAACGCGACACCGCCACGCCGCCGGACGATTCGCTAAAGTCGTCAAACCGGGCGCGCAACGCGGACAGGTTGGCTTCCACGCTCCACCCCGGCGCCAGCACGGCGCTGCCGGTCGCCTCGATGCCGCGCGAACTCCGCTGCCCAACCTGAATGCTTTGCGCCGGATTGGTCGAATCGCGGGTCAGCAAGTTGTGCTTGGCGATGTCGTAGACGGCCAGGGTCCATTCGGCATCGCCGCCGTCGAATGTCTGCTTCAGGCCGAGTTCCACCTGACGTCCGGTTGCGCTGTCGAACTTGCTGTTGGCCGGCGACAGGAATAGCTGCGAGCTGATCGGATCGGCGGCGCGCGCGTACTGCCCGTACAACGCCAGCGCCGGCGTCAGCTGATAAACCGTGCCGAGCCGCCAGCCGATATTGGTGAACGTGCGGTCATAGGCCTGCTTACGGGCGACCAAGTCGTCACGCCGCACTTGTGCATGGTCATAGCGCAGGCCCGCCAGCAGGGACCAGCGCTCACTCAGCGACAGGCGGTTTTCAGCGAACAGCGCGTATTGGCGCGCATGGCTGGCATAGCGCGGAATGGTCGGAATCGCGCTGCTGAACTGGCCGGGGAGCGGGTTGTAGGGATCAACCGAAGGTGCGTCGCCGACGTAGGTGTTATTGGTATGCGTGAATTTGGTTGAGTTGAAATCGAAGCCGACAGAGAACTGATTCGCCAGACCCAACAGCGTGCCCCGGAAGGCCGCGTCGGTGGTATTGCCGGTCTGCGACTGGTCGTGATAAATCTCGGTGGCCTCGGAGCGGTCGACCAGCTGCGTCAGCGGATTGTAGACATATGCCTCCACCTCGCGCCAGTGGCGATCGCTGGAAATATCATAAAAACGGCTGCGCACAGTCGTGCTCTCGTTCGGCTGCCAATTGAGCAGCAGATCGGCCCAGCGGTCGTCGTATTGAATCACGCTGTCGGCGACATTGTAGTTCTGGCGTTCGATCGCCGGGTCCGGCTTGCCGTTAATTAACGGCGTGCCGAAGTAGCGCATCGGCTGCTGCCGCCCTCTGGCCAGGCTCAGGCGCACGTTCAGGCGCGGCGAGATATCGAGACGCAGCGCGCCGGAGAAATTGCGGTTGCTGTAGTCCCCGCGCTCCACCCAGCCATCCGAACGGTCGCTGCTGGCATCGACGCGATACGACCAGCGCTCATCGATGGCGCCGCCACTGCCGACGGCGAAGCGGCGGCTGTTCTCGCTGCCGATGCCAGCTTGTACCTCGGTCTGGATCGCGCCACGCGTCGGCTGCTTGGGCACCACATTGACCACCGCGCCGATGGCGCCGTCACCGTAGATCACCGAAGCCGGGCCGCGCATGACTTCGATGCGCTCGATGGCCCAGGTGTCGAACGGATACGTCAGCGACGCGCCGCCGTACTGGCGCATGCCATCGTACAACCGCATCACCGACACGCTGTCGGTAAATCCGCGCGCCGACAGCGCCGAGCCGCCGTTGCCGGGATGGCCCATGGTGCTGATGCCCGGCGCGCGGGTGATGGCGTCGTTCAGGCTGACATCGCCGCGCGCCATCAATTGCGCGCTGGTGACGACATCGATGCTGGCCGGCGTTTCAAAGCGGCTCAGATCGAGATTGGAGCCGGTCGACGTCTGTGTGTGCAGCCCGCCGGTATCGGCGCGTGACGTCACTGTCACGGTCGGCAACGAGACGTCTGCGGTTGCGGGCGCCGGCAGTACGGCAGGCGGAGTGGCCGCGGCGGCCGCGCTGCCTTGCGCGGCGGCGATTATCAACGCAACGGCGCATGCGCCGGGCTTAGCGGCCAGGCGGAATGGGTGGTTCTTCATATTGGGACAGACCTTTGTATTCCTGTCCGCCGTCAACGGCGGACCTGTGGCCCGAATGCGCGGACAAGCGCCCTGCTCCACCAGGAACAACGCGGCGTTACGGCACTCGGGGAACGATGATGCGTGCCGCAGACAAGCTGCGGACGCAAGCGGAAATACTCAGGCCAGCGGCGGGCCACGCGGATGCGCAGCCACCCACGAGAATAGCGGCGCCGGCGCATGGTAGAACAGCGGCGGGTGCTGGCTGGACAGCGGAGAAATCGCCAATGCCAACGGCGCCGGCGGCAGCACGGGCAGATCGGTCTGCACACGGCAATAAGGGCAGTCGTCCATCATGACGACCTGTTTGAGCGGCGCGTCGGAGTCCGGCGCGGCGGCAAATTTGCTCACGCCGCCGACCGAACACAGTTGCAGCAGAACCGCACTGGGATCGCGCTGCGGCGCAAACGCACGCGACAACGAAGGCATCAATGCCACCAGCAACATGGCCGCACACAGCAGCCATGTCACACGGGTTCGTCGTTGTCGCGTCATAAACATGCGGTCATTCTACGCCTTCCCGCACATTATGCCAAACAGCTTGCTCAGTCCAACCCGCCACGGAAGCGACGCATGCCCAACGCCGCCACCAGCGTGGACAGCAGCACCAGCAGCGCCGCCTCGCCCCACGATACCGTCATGGCGGCGGCGCGCGGCGTGAAGGCCGGCAGCCTGGAAAAGTCCGCCGTGCCGAACGGCTTGTCCGTGAACAGGTAGCCGTAGTAGAAGCGCCGGACTTCGCCATGGAAGGCGGCGATGCGGTCCTGATACGCCAGCTGCGCCGGCAGGTCGGTATCGGCCAGCCGGTGCAGCAGGCTCTGCGCCGCCACGCCCGGCAATATCCAGCCCAGCCTGTCGCTCCACTGCTGGCGCGCCAGCAAACCCTGACGGTAGGCTGCCACCTGCCCGGCCACCGCCTCGTCGCCGAGCTGGTGGAAGGCGTAGTACCACTTGTAGTGGAAGCCCTGCGGCAGCGGCGCCGAGTTACGCCATTCCGGATGGCTGGCGTAGAACTTGCGCATGGTTTCCTCGCGCGGCACCTCCCACGCGCCGTGGACGATCTGGCGCTGCGTCAGCATCAAGTCCACGCCCTGCCCGACCGGAATGGCGCGCACCAGCGCGACATTGGCCAGCGTAGGCAGCACCAGCACCAGCAGCGCCCACACGCCCATCAGCGCGGTCGCGTTGGCGACCGAGCGCCAGCGCCGCGTGGCCACCAGCGCCGAAACGCCGAACCAGAAGCCCAGGTAGGCTGCGCTCACCACCAATGCCGCCAGCACCACCACCATCGGCGTGCCCGAGCACAGCGCGCCCGCGCACAGCGGCAGGGTCAGGCAAAGCAGCAGCAAGACGTAGCGCAGGCCGAGGCGGCGACGCCACAAGCGGCGCGTGTCCGGCATGGCCTGCAACAGCCGCAGGCGGCCGGACTCGCGCTCGGCCGACACCGCATCGTGCAGCAGCGCGATCGCGAACAGCGGCGCCATGTAAATCAGCACGAAAGCGAAGTCGAAGCGTCCCGGCAACGCCACTTCCGGATTGAAGCTTTCGCCTTCGTACAACTGCGCCTGCAAGCCGAGCGCGCGCACGCGCAGCACATACGGCGCCACGTCGCGCAGGCCCAGGGCCATGAACGCCGCTGACGACGGCGGGTCCCAGGTGTTGAAGAAGGTGTAATAAGCCGGGCTGCCCGCGCTCGCGCTGTGCGGATAGCGCGCCGCCAGCGCGGCCACGTCCTGCGCGTGCAGCGGCGCCAGCCGCGCGATCGTCTCGCGCTGGCGCGCCGTCTCATGCAAGCCGGACCAGACCGCCAGCGCCGTCAGCGACAGCAACAACAGCAAGGCCGCCACCGACAGGCGCGAACGTGCGATCAGGCGCCATTCAAATTTCAGCCACGTCATCGCACGGCCCTCCCCAACCGGCCGCACAGCAGCCAGACCAACGCGCCGACGGCGGCCAGCCATGCCAGCAGCACCGCGCCGGCGGCAGCCGCTGCCGCCAGCGCTTCGCCCAGCGGCGCGGGTTGATAATCAAACGCCGGGAACGCCCGCCAGTGCTCATGCGAAACGCGGTTTTCCTTGCCGGCCGTGGTGTCGTCCGTATAGCTGATTTTTTCGATCTGCACGCGGTTTAGTCCTTGGATCAGTGCGTAACGGTAGTCCTCCCCTTGTTCGAGGAAGGCGCGATAGTTGACCAGGTCGGTGCCGGCCGCCGTCATCGACAGCCGGCGCAGCGCCAGCGTCGGGCTGATCCAGCCGAAGGCGTCGACCAGGCCGGTCTGGCGCGCCTGCAATGCAAAGGTAGCCGCCGCGTAGCGGTTGAACAGTTCGCTGGACATGCGTTCGCCTTCCATGCTGAGTACACCCTTGTAGTTGACCGGAAGGTCTTCCACCCGCGTTACGCCGTACTGGCGCAGCAGGTTCTCGCGGAACTGTTTGAATTTTGGATCGTCCGGATTGTGGGCGTCGCCAAGGGCAATGTATTCGCGTTGCACATTGATGGCGTCCTCAAAGCGGGTCGGCAGTGCAATGGCGGAATTGACCATGTCCGGCACCCAGCGCGGCAGCAGGATCACCGTCACCGCCCACACCGTCAGCAGCACCAGCAAGGCGTCGCGCGCGCGCGCCGCCAGCATCGACACCATGACCACCATCAGCGCCCACAGCGCCAGCCAGGCGGCGTAACCCGCCGCCAGCACGGCGGCCAGTTGCCACGCGGCGTCGGTGGTCGCGCTCAGCCACGACAGCGCGGCCAGCGCCGGCAGCAACCCCAGCCCGCCAAACGCCGACAAAGCCATCAACTTGCCGAGCACCACCTGGCCGCTGCGCACGCCCTGCGCGAGAAGAATGCGCAAGGTGCCGGATTCCCGCTCGCGCGCGATGGCGCCGTGGCCGACGAACACCAGCAGCAGCGGCGCCAGTATCTGCAGCATGAAGGCCGGCGTCAGCTGGCCGAAGCGCACCAGCATCGAGGCCTGGCGCACGTCGCCGAAATTGGCGCTGTTCTGGCGGTGGCCTTCGAGGAACAGCGTGTTGCCGGTGAAGACATCGATGCCGGGATCGAAGGCCGCCAGCGGATTAAGCGGCCGGAACAGGAAATGGCCATAGTGCACCATGCGGTGCGGATGGCGGTCCGGCTGCGCGTCGAATTCATGGTTGGCGCGGGCCTGGTAGCGGACCCGGTCCGCCTCGGCCGCGCGCTGATGCTCGTGCGCCGTCAGCGCCGCCACGCAGGCCAGCACGATCAGCAGCAACAGGCCGGCCGTGGCCGCGCGGTCGCGGAACAGCGCGCGCCACTCTTCCCTGGCGATACGGAATGCTGCGCTCATGCGGCCTGTCCTCCGTAGCGGTGGTGCAGCGCGCGCACGTCGAAGCGCTCGCTGCCTTCGGCGGCCACCTCCTCCAGCAAGCGGCCGGCGTCGAGGAAGCCGATGCGGTCGGCCACGTCGGCGGCGCTCAACAGGTCGTGGGTGACCATCAGGATCGCCACGCCCTGCCCGCGCAACACCCCCAGCAGGCGGTTGAACTCGGCCGTGGCCTGCGGATCGAGGCCGGAGGTCGGCTCATCGAGCAGCAGCGCCGGCACATTGCGCGCCAGCGCCAGGCCGATGGCGACCTTCTGCCGCATGCCCTTCGAGAAGCCCGCCACGCGGCGGTCGAACGCGCTCTCCGCCAGGCCGGCGGCGGCCAGCGCGCGGTCGATCGCTTCGCGGTCTTCCGCCTCGCCGGCGAGGTGTAGCAAATAGGCGACGTTCTCGCGGGCGCTCAGGTGTTCATAGAGCGCGACGTTTTCCGGAATGTAGGCCAGGCGCCGGCGCGCCTCGGCCGGCTGGCCGACCGGATCGACGCCGGCCACGCGCACCTGGCCTTCGTCCGGCGCGACAAAGCCCAGAAACAGGCTCAACGTGGTGGTCTTGCCGGCGCCGTTGGCGCCCAGCAGCGCATAGATTTCCCCTGCGCCGATATGCAGGTCGAGGCCATGCAGGATGGTCTTGTCGCGGTAGCCGGCGACAACGGCGGAGGCGGATAGCACGGGACTGGGACTACGCTTGCTCAATCGATTCTCCTGGTGATGGACGAAAGCATTTTAAATGCAATTGACTTGCAAATTGAAAATGATAATGCAATAATCCGGCCAGATCAATAACGCAATTGAATTGCATTTAAAATGACACCGAAAGCATTCCCGCTGGTTTGCGTCCTCGCGGCCACCACCGCCGCTATCGCGGCCGAAACGGCGCCCGTGAGCGTCGAGGTCAAAGGCAGCAAGGAGGACGACGAGCGCGCCGCAGCCGGCATCGCCGGCAGGCTGCTGCCGTCCGCCGTCACTAGCATCACGGCCGAGGAGATCGCCACCATCAACGTCGGCCGCGACATGTCCAACATCTTCCGCCGCGTGCCGGGCGTGGTGGCCAACAACATCGACCAGGGCGACACCGGCAACGGCTTCCGCATGCGCGGCTTCGCCACCCAGGGCACGCACGGCGCCGACACCGCCGTGTATATCGATGGCGTGCCGCAGAATATTCCATCGAGCCAGGGCGGCGCCGGCCACGGCCCGGTATTCCTCGAATGGCTGACGCCGGAGATGGTGGATACCGTCGATGTCGTCAAGGGGCCGGTATCAGCGCTGTTCGGCGACCAGAACCGCGCCGGCGCGGTGGCCATCGACACCCGTGAAGGCGGCGCCGCGACCCAGTCCAGCGCGGCGGTGACGGCGGAAAGCTATGGCGGACGGCGCGGCTCGCTGGTGCTTTCCGGCGAATACGGCAAGATCCGCTCGCTGCTGGTGGCCGACCGCTACATCAGCGCCGGCTTCCGCCACGGCGCCCGCAACGCCCGCACCAATGTCTTCGAAAAGCTGTCGACGCGCATCGGCGATGGCCTGTACAGCCTGCGCGCCAGCTACTACCAGTCCGACTACGCCGGCGCCGGCTACCTGTTGCTGCCGTCGCTGGAGTCCGGCCTCGACCCGCACGCGACGCAGTTCAACCTGCCCGGCTTCGGCGCGGCCAGGCGCAGTTCGCTGGTGTTCAACCGCGGGCCGGCCAGCGGCGACGCCGGCTGGTTTGCCACCGCCTATGCGGAAGACTTCGAGCGCAGCCGCGCCATCACCACCAGCGCCACGCAACACACCTACGGCTACGACAACCGCCGCATCTTCGGCGGCCGCTTCGGCAATAGCTGGACGCTGGATGACACCGCCGTGCTGACCGTAGGCGCGGAGGTGCGCAAGGACCGGGGCGACGCTTACCGGCGCCAGTACCAATACCTGCTGCCCACCAGCCGCTACATCAACAACCAGAATATCGACCTGCTGACCTATGGCGTGTTCGGCCAGGCGCAGTACCGCATCCTGCCTTCGCTGAAGCTGCACGGCGGCGCGCGCTACGACCGCTTCGACTACGAGCTGCGCAACCTCAAGCTGCCGGCCGCCTCGGCCACGTATCGCAGCCAGGTGTTCACGCCCAAGGGCGGCGTGATCTGGTCGGCGGCGCCGGCGCTGGAAATCTACGCCAACGTGGCCGAAGGCTTCCGCTCGCCAGCCGCCGAGCAGATCAGCGCCAGCGGCTCGCTCGGACCGCTGGGCGCCGCCGGCGGCGTGGTCAACGCCGGCATCAGGCCGAGCAAGGTGCGCTCGCACGACCTGGGCTTCAACGCGCGGCCGGCCGCCGGCTGGACCGTTGCCGGCGCCGTCTACGCCATCCGCAACGACGACGAAATCATCAACACCGCGCCCGATGTCTACGTCGCCTCCGGCCAGACCACGCGCCGCGGCTACGAGCTGGACACGCACTACCAATGGTCGCGCGCCGTCAGCGCCTACCTCAACTATGGCCGCATCCTGCGCGCGCAGCTGGACAATCCGGCGCCCGGCGCCGGCGCGTTGCTGTCGGTCCCGGCCCACACCTGGAAGGCCGGCGCGCAGTATCGCGGCCAGCTCGGCGACGGCCGGCTGACGCTCAACGCCGACGGCTATGCCACCGCGGGCAATCCCTACTACATGGGATCGCCGTCAACGCGGCGCGACATGCCGACCTACGTGCGCTACGACCTGAAGGCCACCTACGACCACGGCAAATACCAGGCGGCGCTGTTCTTCACCTTGCAGCCGCACGAATTCGCCAGCGACATCGCCTACGGCACCACCGCCGGCCTGCTGGTGACCACCTTGCCGCGCACGCAAGGCGGCGTGTCGCTGCGCTACTTCTTCTGACGCCGGGCGAAAAAGACCCCGAATGATCGGGGCTTTTGAGGATATCAGGATTTCACCGCGGCCGCGCGGGCCTGCTCGATCCAGCTATCGAACAACTGCTGGTGGAACTTGATCCAGCCTTCCGTGTGGCGGGCGATGTCTTCCTGCGAATTCTCGCCGTCGCGCATGCGCTCGTTTTGCGCGTTGATGTCGGCGATCGGCAGGCGCATCACTTCAAACAGCTTGACCGCCGCCGGGTTCTTCTCGGCCCACGCGCGGTTGACCACGATGCGCGTGGTGTTGACGGCAAAACCGTAGTCGCTGCCGTCGGCCATGCTGGTATTGGTCTTGTCCGGATTGGACGAGAACGGCACTTGCAGCCACACCACGTCCTTGCCCGGCACCAGCACGCCGCTGACCCAGTACGGCGTCCACGTGTAGTACAGCACCGGCTCGCCGCGCTTGTAGCGGCCGATGGTGTCGGCCATCAGCGCCGCGTAGCTGCCCTGCACGTGCTTGACGGTGGCGCGCAGCTGGTAGGCGTCCATGTGGTTTTCGATCATCGCCTCGCAGCCCCAGCCCGGATTGCAGCCGGTCAGGTCGGCCTTGCCGTCGCCGTCATGGTCGAACAGCTTGGCCAGGCCGGGATCGCGCAGTTGCTCGATGTTGGTGATGTTATAGCGCTCGGCAGTGGCCTTGTCGATCAGGTAGCCCTGCGCGGCCGGGCCGGCGTATTCGCCCACGCGCATCAGCTTGGCGTCGCCGCCGGCGTTGTTGTAATAATCCTTGTGCAGCGGGTCCCAGTGCACCGCCAGGAAGGTGGCGTCGCCGTTGGCGATGGCGATGTGCGCGGTCGGATACTCGACCTCCTTCACCGGCTGCGGCTCGTAGCCGAGCTTTTCCAGCGCGCGGTCCACCAGCATGGTCTGGAAGGTTTCCTCCGCCAGCGAGCTTTGCAGCGCCTGCACCTTGATGCCCTTGCCGGGCAAGGCGGCGTCCGGCGTCTGCGCCATGGCGACGCCGGTGCTCAGGGCCAATGCGGCCAGCGCCAGCGCGGCAATCCAATGCAGCTTGCGTTGCGATTTATACGTTGCTTTAAAATTTTCAATACGTTGCATAAGCAGCCTTTCTTGTTATTGTGCGGTGATGGTTTTGCCGGGCGCGGCCGCTTCGCCGCGCGCCGTGCCGCCGCGCACCAGGCGCAGCACGATGCCGGCCGGGCCGGTTTCGTACCAGTGGCGCACGCCGCGGCGCGGCTGGCCCATCGCTTGCGTCAGGCGGTCCAGCGTGATGGCCAGCAGCACGATGCCCAGGCCGCCAACGGTGGCCAGGCCCATGTCCAGGCGGCCGATACCGCGCAGCACCATCTGGCCCAGGCCGCCCACCGCGATCATCGAGGCGATCACCACCATCGACAGCGACAGCATCAGCGACTGGTTGATACCGGCCATGATCGACGGCATCGCCAGCGGCAGTTGCACGCGGGTCAGCAGCTGCCATGGCGAGGCGCCGTAGGCGCGCGCCGCCTCGATCAGGTCCGGGCGCACCTGGCGGATACCGAGGTTGGTCAGGCGCACCAGCGGCGGCAGCGCGAAGATGATGGTGACGATCACGCCGGGGGCGTTGCCGATACCGAACAGCATCACCACCGGCACCAGGTAGACGAAGGCCGGCGTGGTCTGCATGGCGTCCAGCGCCGGGCGCAGAATGTTTTGCGCGCGGTCGCTGCTGGCCAGGAAAATCCCCAGCGGCAGGCCGATCAGCAGGCAGAAGGCCAGCGAGGTCAGCACCAGCGACAGCGTGGTCATCGCTTCGGGCCACACGCCCAGCATCGACACCACCAGCAGCGCCACCACGGTGCCGATGGCCAGCGCGCGGCTGGTGAACTGCCAGGCCAGCAGGCCGATGATGGCGATCACCGTCAGCGACGGCGCCGCCAGCAGCACGTCGCTGACGCCGTTCAGGGTGGCGTCGATCGGCGAACGCACGGCCTGGAAGAACGGGCGGAAATGCGCGACCACCCAGCCCAGGCCCTGGTTGATCCAGGATTCCAGCGGCAAGGCGCCGTCGAAGATCTGCGTCAACTGGTGCAGGCCGCCCGCGTGTTCCGGCGTCGCGGCCGGCTTGGCGGCGTCCAGCCAGGAAGTGTCGCTTGGCGGCGCCGGCAGCCACGGATTGACCGGTGCGGTCTGGGCTGGCGCTACAACCGGTTCGATTGCGGTAACGTCATTCGGATTCATGCGTGTCCTTTCTGTGCGTGTTGTTCGGCGATAGGCGGCGTGGTCGGGTCCAGGAACTTCAGCAGCGTGGTGCGGCTGATGGCGCCGTGGAAGCTGCCGTCATTGGCCACCACCGGCACCGCGTAGGGCAGTTGCGCGACCTGGCCGAACAGGCCCGACACCGGCTCCTCGGCGTTAATCGACTGCACCTCCGGCAGGAAGGCGTGGGCCAGGCCCAGCGGGCCGGTGTGGCCGTCCAGCGCCTCGCGCAGCGAATCGGCCGATACCATGCCGAGGAATTTGCGCTTCGGATCGACCACATAGGCGTAGCTGCGGTCCTGGTCTTCCAGCATCGTCAGCGCGGCGCGCGCGCCACGGTTCGGCGATTCCGACACCACGATCTGGCTCTTGCGGGCGATATCGCTGGCCTTGAACACGGCCGCCGCATCGACGCCGCGCACGAAGTTGCGCACATACTCGTTGGCCGGCTTGCGCAGGATTTCCTCCGGCGTGCCCACTTGCACCACGTGGCCGTCCTTCATGATGGCGATGCGGTCGCCGATGCGCATGGCTTCGTCCAGATCGTGCGAGATGAAGACGATGGTGCGGCGCTTGATCTGTTGCAGGCGCAGGATTTCCGATTGCATCTCGGTGCGCATGATCGGGTCCAGCGCCGAGAACGCCTCGTCCATCAGCAGGATCGACGGATCGCAGGCCAGCGCCCGCGCCAGGCCCACGCGTTGCTGCATGCCGCCGGACAGTTCATCCGGATAGCTGCCGGCGTAGGCCGCCAGGCCCACTTGCTCCAGCGCCTGGCGCGCCAGCGCGTGGCGCTCGTTCTTCGGCATACCGGCCAGTTCCATGCCGAAGGCGGTGTTGTCGAGCACGGTAATTTGCGGCAGCAGCGCGAACGACTGGAACACCATGCTGATGTCCTTGCGGCGCAAGGCGCGCAACTGGGCGTCGGGCAGCGTGTTGATGTCGTTGCCGTCGATGAGGATGCGGCCGTCGGTCGGTTCGATCAGGCGGTTGAGCATGCGCACCAGGGTCGACTTGCCCGAACCGGACAGGCCCATGATGACGAAGACTTCGCCTGCTTCAATCGTAAAGGTGGCGTCGAACACACCGATCGTGCATGCAGTTTTAGCCAGGATGTCTTGTTTGCTGGCGCCCTGGCGGACAAGCGCCAGCGCCTCTTCGGGCTGATCGCCGAAAACTTTAAAGACATGGTCGATGATAATTTGTTTTGCCACGTTGTGGTTCTCCTTCGATTTGACGAATGGAACGACACCCTGCCGGCCGTGGGCCGGCGATGGGAATCAGCGAATCCTGAGCCGTCGGCGATACCACGGCGCAGCCAGGCGCACGCGAGCGACGAAACAGGGGAGACACGGAACCGGCGGGCATATGCCGGTATGCCAGGTCATGTGCGTACTAAAAGAGGCTGGGTCACAGGACTTTTAGCTACGCAAAAGGGTGTGGGCGCAAGGCCCGGTGCAGAGATTACTGCGATATCTGTTGTAAATTTACGTCAAGTATAGCTTAAAAATGCAATAAAGTCCAGTGGCTTTCCAATTTGAAATGTGCTAGCTATGTTCGTTGGCGCACTTATGGAATCAATTTTCACCGTAATTGGCAAGCTCTTCCGGCGTTCCGGAAGGGAATTTTTGTTTGATAAATTCAAGAAATGCCGAGACCCGGCTACTCAGCAGCCGGCGCGATGGGTACAGCGCCCACAAGGCGATTTCGGGTCCCTCGATATCGCCCCAGTGCTGCAGCTTGCCGGCCGCGAGATCCTGGCTGACCAGCGACACCGGCAGCATGGCGACACCGGCGCCGGCGCGGACCGCGTCGCGCACCATCAGCATTGACGACAAGTGCAGCACCGGCTTTACGGCAAGCCCCGTGACGCCGCTGCCGGTACGCATCTGCCAGACGGCATTCACGCCGCTGGCGCCACGCACCACCGCCGGAACGGCTGCGTCGCCGGTCGGCCGCGGCAGTTGCGGCGCGGCCACCACGGCCAGGCGGTCGCGCAGAAATATCCTGCCGACCAGCGTGTCGTCCGGGGCGGGATTGACGCGGATGACGAGGTCGTAGCCCTCCTCCACCATATCGACGGCGCGATCCTCGGTGGTCACTTCAAGCTGCACCTGCGGATACGCCAGCGCGAACTCGGCCGCCAGCCTGCCCATCGCCGTCTGCGAAAACAGCAGGGGCGCGCTGATGCGCAGCCGGCCGCGCGGCGCCGCCCCGCCGGCGCTGATGGCGGCGGCCGCCTCGTCTATCTCGTTCAGCAAGGCGCCTGTGCGTTCGTGCAGCGCCCGGCCCTCTTCGGTCAGCTTGAGGCTGCGCGCGCCCCGCTCCAGCAGCCGAACGCCCAGGCTGGTTTCCAGCTCGGCCACGCGGCGCGACAGGGTGGCCTTGGGACGGTCGGTGGCGCGGGCGGCTTTGCCGAAGCCGCCATGCCGGACCACCAGGTTGAAATCAGACAGTGCATGCAGATCCATGTGTTCCACCAGTGAGACGTAGTGTCTCAATATATCATCTTTCGGACCACCATCGGAACATCTACCATGGAGTCATCTGTCAACCACAACCCAAAGGAGCAACATCATGACTATTCTCGTTACTGGCGCCACCGGCCGCGTAGGCCAGCAAGTCGTCCAACAACTCGTGCAGCGCGGCGCCGCCGTGCGTGTGCTGGTGCGCGATCCATCCAAGGCCGCCTTCCCCGCCGGCGTCGAAGTGGTACAAGGCGAGCTGCTCGATGTCGATGCGTTGCGCGCCGCCTTTGCCGGCGTCAACACGCTGTTCCTGCTCAACGCCGTGGCCGGCGACGAGTTCACCCAGGCGCTGATTACGCTGAATGTGGCGCGCGCCTCGGGCGTCGAGCGCGTGGTCTATTTGTCGGTGCTGCACAGCGACCGATTCGTCAACGTGCCGCATTTCGCGGTCAAGCTGGGCGCCGAGCGCATGATTGAGCAGATGGGTTTCAGCGCGACGATACTGCGGCCGGCTTATTTCATCGACAACGAGTTGATGGTCAAGGACGTCATCCTGAACCACGGCGTGTACCCGATGCCGATCGGCGGCAAGGGCATCGCCATGGTCGACGTGCGCGATATTGCCGAAGTCGCCGCCATCGAGCTGATCCGCCGCGCCGAGGCGCCCGGCAAGTTGCCGAGCCAGATCATCAACCTGGTCGGCCCCGATGTGCTGACCGGCGCCGGCGTCGCGGCGATCTGGAGTGCGGTGCTGGCGCGCCCGGTGGTCTACGGCGGCGACGATCCCAGCGGCTTCGAGCAGAATCTGGCGACCTTCATGCCGAAGTGGATGGCCTACGAAATGCGCCTGATGGCAGAACGCTATGTCAGCGACGGCATGCTGCCGGAAGCCGGCGACGCCGAGCGCCTGAGCGCGCTGCTGGGCCGCCCGCTGCACTCGTATCGCGCCTTCGCCGCAGCAGTGGCTGCCGGGTAAGGCAAGGCGGCGGAGCGCGCGGGTTTATCCAAAAGCGCACGCTCCGCTGCGCACTGTCAATTCAATTACTGAATACTGGCATACCTGCTTTGGTTTGATCCGGCATCGATGCACGCCTATGATTATTTGGCGTCCCTAGCAAACGTAGAGTTGCAGATGGGTATATAAAAACATAAAGGAGTCAATCGTGGAACAAGTACATACCGCTCAGGCTGCCGGCGCGGCGCCAGCCAGGACCAACAAGCGCTGGCTGATCCTGGCCATGCTGTTCGCCATCACCACCATCAACTATGCCGACCGCGCGACGATTTCGATTGCCGGCCCGGAGATCAAGAAAGAACTCGGCCTGTCGGCGGTCCAGATGGGCTTTGTGTTCTCCGCCTTTGCCTGGTCCTACGTGCTGGCGCAACTACCGGGCGGCTGGCTGCTGGACCGCTTCGGCTCCAAGATCACTTATTTCTTCAGCATTTTCCTGTGGTCGCTGTTCACGCTGTTCACCGGCGCCGCCGGCTTCTTTACCGGCGCCGCCGCTGTCGGCGTCCTGTTCGCCTTGCGCCTGCTGGTCGGCGCGGCGGAAGCGCCCTCCTTCCCCGGCAACAGCCGCATCGCGTCCGCCTGGTTCCCGACGCAGGAACGCGGCCTGGCCGCCGCAGTCTTCAATTCGGCGCAATACTTCGCCACCGTGCTGTTCGCCCCGATCATGGGCTGGCTGGTGCACGCGCTCGGCTGGCACAGCGTGTTCTACGTCATGGGCGCGCTGGGCGTGCTCATGGCCTTCGTCTGGCTGAAGACCATCTACGGCCCGAAAGACCATCCCGGCATCAACGCCGCCGAGCTGCAATACATCCAGGAAGGCGGCGCGCTGGTCGATCTGGAAGGCAGCGCCCGCGTCGCCCAGCCGAAGCAAGTCGACACCTTCGCCTGCATCAAGGAACTGCTGGGCAACCGCATGCTGCTGGGCGTGTATATCGGCCAATACTGCATCACCACGCTGACCTATTTCTTCCTGACCTGGTTCCCTGTCTACCTGGTGCAGGAACGCCATATGACGATACTGAAGGCCGGCTTTGTGGCCTCGCTGCCGGCCATCGCCGGCTTCCTCGGCGGCATCACCGGCGGCTGGATGTCGGACCGCCTGGCCAAGCGCGGCTATTCGCTGTCGGTGTCGCGCAAGCTGCCGATTGTGCTGGGCATGGTGATGTCGATGAGCATGATCGCCTGTAACTACATCGAAACCGATGCGCTGGTGATCGCCGTCATGTCGCTGGCCTTCTTCGGCAAGGGCATCGGCGCGCTGGGCTGGGCGGTGGTGTCGGACACCTCGCCGAAAGAAGCCGGCGGCCTCAGCGGAGCGCTGTTCAACACCTTCGGCAATACGGCCGGCATCACCACGCCGATCGTGATCGGCTACATCGTCGACGCCACCGGCTCGTTCTCCGGCGCGCTGGTGTACGTCGGCGCCAATGCCGCGCTGGCGATCGCCTGCTATCTGTTCGTGGTCGGCGACATCAAGCGCGTCAAGCTGGTGAAGTCGCTGGCCAACTAACCTATCCACCATCAACCTACCGAGGCCCCCTATGAACACCCATGTCACCAACGCCCCCGTCGTCACCGACCTGCGCGTCGTGCCCGTGGCCGGCCAGGACAGCATGCTGCTGAATCTGAGCGGCGCGCACGGTCCATGGTTCACCCGCAACATCGTCATTCTCAAGGACAGCGCCGGCAACACCGGCCTGGGCGAAGTGCCTGGCGGCGAAAAAATCCGCCAGACCATCGAGGACGCGCGCGGCTTCATCATCGGCAAGACCCTGGGCGACTACAACAGCATCCTGAACGAAATGCGCACCGCGTTCGCCGACCGCGATGCCGGCGGCCGCGGCTTGCAGACCTTCGACCTGCGCACCACCATTCACGCCGTGACCGCCGTGGAATCGGCGCTGCTGGACCTGCTGGGCCAGTTCATGAACGTGCCGGTCGCCGCGCTGCTGGGCGAAGGCGTGCAGCGCAAGGCAGTCGAAATGCTGGGCTATCTGTTCTACGTCGGCGACCGCAACAAGACCAACCTGAGCTACCGCAGCGAGCCGGACGCCGACAACGCCTGGTTCCGCCTGCGCAATGAAGAAGCGCTGACGCCGGAAGCCGTGGTGCGCCTGTGCGAGGCCGCGCGCGAACGTTACGGTTTCAACGACTTCAAGCTGAAAGGCGGCGTGCTGTCGGCCGATGAGGAAATGGAAGCCATCATCGCCATGCACGAACGTTTCCCGGAAGCACGCATCACGCTGGACCCGAACGGCGCCTGGTCGCTGCAAGAAGCGATCCGCGTGTGCCGCGACAAGCACGGCATCCTGGCCTACGCGGAAGACCCTTGCGGCGCCGAGAACGGCTTCTCGGGCCGCGAAGTGCTGGCCGAATTCCGCCGCGCCACCGGCCTGCCGACCGCCACCAACATGATCGCCACCGACTGGCGCCAGATGGCGCACTCGATCTCGCTGCAATCGGTCGATATTCCGCTGGCCGACCCGCACTTCTGGACCATGCAGGGATCGGTGCGCGTGGCGCAGCTGTGCCAGATGTTCGGCCTGACCTGGGGTTCGCATTCGAACAACCACTTCGACATCTCGCTGGCCATGTTCACCCACGTCGGCGCCGCCGCGCCGGGCAAGGTCACCGCCATCGACACCCACTGGATCTGGCAGGACGGCCAGCGCCTGACCAGGGAGCCGCTGAAGATCGAAGGCGGCCTGGTGCACATCCCGGCCCGGCCGGGCCTCGGCATCGAACTGGACGAGGCGGAACTGGAAAAAGCCCATCAGGCCTACAAGAACATGGGCCTGGGCGCGCGCGACGACGCCGTCGCCATGCAATTCCTGGTGCCGGGCTGGAAGTTCGACAACAAGCGCCCTTGCCTGGTGCGCTGAGCGGCGCTAGCGCCCGGCCTGGAACGTTGGCAGGATTTCGCGGATGAACAATTGCAGAATTGGATTCTCGTTATTGCGCCGGTACGTGCACACCGTGTTGACCGGTTCGGTATCGATGCGCCGGTACACGATGCCGTCGAATTGCAGCCGGGCGCAGGCCTCCGACACCAGCGCCGCGCCGATGCCGGCGCTGACCAGGGCCAGCATGGTGTGCACCTGGCCGATATGCTCGACCACGTCCGGAACCACGCCCTCGCGCTCGAACCGCGCGCTCAGCATCTGGTAGAACGGCCGCGCCTCGTAGGGCGAATACATGATGAAGTGACGCTGGTGCAGGCAGGCCAGCGTCGGCTGTTCGGGCCAGGTGTCGGCCTCGCCCTCGGGCACCGCCAGCAGCATGCCTTCGGTCTTGATCGGCAGGCTGATTAAATCGCTCTGCAACACATGCGAGCGCATCAGGGCCATATCCAGCTGGCCGGCATTCAGCGCCTCCACCTGCGAGGTGCTGACCAATTCCTTCAACGTCAATGCAATGCTCGGAGTGCGCTCGCGCAGGCGGCGCACCACTTCCGGCAGCAAGGTGTAGCCGGACGCCGACGTAAACCCGATCGCCAGGCTGCCCTGCTCGCCCCTGGCGACACGCCGCGCCATCAGGCCGGCCTCTTCCGACAGGCGCAGGATGCGCGCGGCCTCGGGCAGAAACGCCTTGCCGGCCGCAGTCAGGCGCACCACGCGGCTGCTGCGGTCCAGCAGCTGCGCGCCGACATTATGTTCAAGCAATTGGATTTGCCGGCTCAAAGGCGGCTGTGTCATGTTCAGGCGCTCGGCGGCGCGGCTGAAGTGCAGCTCCTCGGCAACTGCGACAAAACAACGCAGCTGACTGATTTCAAACATGGCCTGAGACTTTCACAAGAAGAAACCGCGCCTCGCGGAGGTGGTCTATTATATCCAACCGGCCACTGGCCTACGCTACTTCTGTCTGTGGTATACCATGCGGTATCACACCAGACCACAGGATGCAGATGAACGACAAGGACTTGCAGGACCTGGAACACGCAGTCAGGCTTCTGACCGCGACGCCGGTCCTGATCCGCATGAGCAACGCGGTAGGCTCCACGCTGGAAGCCGGCATGAAAAAGCTGCCCGGCAAGGTGCGCGACGGCATACAGGACGCGACCCACAAGGGCTTGACCAAAGCCATGGAATGGACCGGCAAATCGCTCGACGGCCAGGTGCGGGACGCCAGCACCAGGAGCCATCTGCTGGCTGCCGCCACCAGCGGCGCCATCGGCGGCTTTTTCGGCTTTGCCGGACTGGCGGTGGAAATTCCGGCCACCACGCTGCTGATGATGCGCTCCATCCTCGACATCGCGCGCAGCGAGGGGCATGACATTGCCGATCCGGCAATCCAGCTCGAATGCCTGAGCGTGTTCAGCCACGGCAGCAGCTCCAGCCAGGCCGACGACGCGGTCGACACCAGCTACTACGCGGCGCGGGTCGCGCTGGCCGAGACCATGGCGGAAACCGCCAAGGCGCTGAGCAAAATCGCCGCCGACAAGGCAGCGCAAGGCATCTCCGCCTCCACCGCCGGCCAGTGGCTGGCCCGCTTCATCGACGCGGTGGCCAGCCGGTTCGGCGTCGTCATCACCGAGAAAGCCGCATTGCAGGCGGCACCGCTGCTGGGCGCCCTCACCGGCGCCACCATCAACAGCTTGTTCATGGACTTCTACCAGGATGTGGCGCGCGGCCACTTCACCGTGCTGCGCCTGGAGGCGGCATACGGCCAGGACGCGGTCAAAGCGGAATTCAAGGCGCTGCACGCTAAACTGATCGGCGCAAGCGCTTAGGTGTTCTAGCTCACAATTGACCTGACACACGACGTTCGATTGATGGCCAGCGGCTTCCGCCCCAAAGCCGCCAGTCGTTATTCGAATTTAAAGACCTTCGGGCAAACCGCTGTTACCATCAAGCTTTGTAATACGCCATTTATTTTTGTCATGCTGCTCAAATTTGATTTCGTAGTCAAAGTCAGAGCTGACGACTAAAAGGCACACGCAAAATTTACGGCTTGGGTCGCTCTCAAAATTCCACAGTTGCCGCCCTAAGTCGTTTAGATTGTCGAATAACTGGCCCTCGTTGAGAGTCGAAATCAACGTGACTCCTGATGAGGCGCTGTAGGAGGCATTGGAGCCATACTGGTTATCTGCGCATACGAATCGCCAATAGGCACGTTCCCACAGAGGATTTATTCGTTGCATCGCCGCGATGAATTCCTTCGCCAATGAAATTACTACTGGGGATGCTCCGTCAAAATTCATAAAACCTATTCTTTAAAAGTTATCACTGACTGCAACTGGCCGGAAGCGGGATACTCAAGCTCTCTTCGCATCTTCATACGGACGTAGTTCTTCAGTGCTTGGCAGATACTGAAGCGCATCGCCACCAAGACTATAGAACTCGATTCCACTCAGTAGTCCACCACTCTCAAATATAAATGCGCCACTTACCTCATCACCTTCGCCTATTAAGTAGTCGCCCAAAATATTGACACCTGGCAGCGGCAGCGGCTGTCCCTTGATTTGGAAATTGATACTGGCACATCCGCATGGACATTTCCATGTGGTGACTTCTGCCAGGTCAACCTGCTGAAGAAACGCCGACGCCTCAGCATTGCCGTGTTCAAGCATCCAGCGAGCTAAGCGATGCTCATCGGGTGTCAGTACCCGATTTCCTGTTGGTTGGTCCATTAACTGAACTTAGCTTTCGTGATATCTAGTATGAGCGTCTGCTGTTGGCCGATTACCGCCGATACGCCCCAGCTCGGCATTAGCTTGTTAACGTACCATCTGGCATGCCTGTTTGTATCCCCCACGGCAGGAGGCTTCGTAGAGGCGCCGTGCAGTGGCACTGTCTTTGCGCACTCCGGTCCCCAAGTGATAAAGGTATGCGAGGTCGCCACACGCCTGCGCAGAGCCGGAGTCGCAGGCCTTTTGGAGCCATGTCGCGCCTAGAGCAGCATTTGCGGCTACGTCCTTGCCCATTACGTACACAATGCCGAGGTCACGGCAAGCGACAATATCGCCGGCCCCGCAGCTTTTTCGATATAGTGCAAGTCCCGCAGCAGTATCTACTGGAACACCGATGCCTCTTAGTAGAAAGTCGCCGAGATTTGCACAAGCCAGCATGTCGTTGCCATCGCACCCTTTCCGATACAAAGCCGCTGCCTTCTGATAATCGGGCAAGGTTCCAACGCCGCGCCCGTACAGCGCCCCCAGGTTAGTACACGCACGGGCGTAGTTTCTGTCGCATGCCATCGAATAGCGTGGGAGTGCGGAAACTGCATCCCCCACTTCGTATTCCAAGTAAGTCCCGGCCTTGTAGCAGGCTTCCGGCGCTCCTTTGGCGCATTGAGATTCGAACTTGTCCTGCTCGGACGCAATGCACGAACCTGCGGAAACTATAAAAAGCGCGGCCAACAGTTTTCTGTGCGAGTTTGCCCTCGTCAGATGCAAGTGCTGAATGCATTCAGGCAGTATAAGTGGAAGCATATTATTTCTGCATAGTCGATGATAGTCCGCTCCTGGCCGAATACAGTCTTACTTTACTGCCACTAAATCGAAGCGACCGGCAATCAGTTCAATACAACCGAAGTCACCATCAAGCGTAAGGCGATCATTCTCCAATAGGTAGGTTTCAATCTCGCCTAACGACTGTGTGCCATCGGCTGCCATTAATCCTGAACGCAAGCTCAATCTAAGAAGTCGCAATTCAACAGACGCGCCATCAAGCGCAATCGCATCAATCCTGGCATTCTCACCTTCAACCGTGCGTAGACTTAATCCCGCATAGGTCTGAATCGCCCCGGGTTTGAAGGAGGCTCCAACATTTGAGAAAATGGAGCCACCATGAAAAAATCAGTCCGATATTCCCCCGAAGTGATGGAGCGCGCCGTGCGCATGGTCCAAGAGGCCGGCAGCGAGTACGAGTCGCAGTGGGCGGCCATCACGTCCATCGCAGCCAAGATAGGCTGTACCTCCGAAACTCTGCGCCGTTGGGTGCGCCAGCGTGAGCGTGACACGGGCCAGCGTGAAGGCACCACAACGGCCGAAAGCGAGCGCCTCAAGGCGCTGGAGCGCGAGAACAAGGAGCTACGCAAGGCGAATGAAATCCTGCGTCTGGCGAGCGCGTTTTTCGCCCAGGCGGAGCTCGACCGTCGCTTCAAATCGTGAGACAGTTCATCGACCAGCACCGCCAAGCGTATGGGGTCGAGTCGATTTGCAAAGTCCTGCAAGTCGCCCCGTCCGGCTACTGGCGTTACGCCGCGCAGCGGTGCAATCCCGCTTTGCGCAGCAATCGTGCGAAGAGTGACGAGGTGCTGGCCTCTCAAATTGAACGCGTCTGGCAAGCCAACATGCAGGTCTATGGTGCCGAAAAGGTCTGGCGCCAACTGCGGCGCGAAGGCACCGAAGTTGCCCGCTGCACCGTTGAGCGCTTGATGCGCCGCGCCGGCCTGCGCGGCGTGATGCGGGGCAAGGTCGTGAAGACCACGATCGGCAATGCGGCCGCACCTTGCCCGCTGGACCGGGTCAACCGCCAGTTCAAGGCACAACGACCCAATCAACTGTGGGTGTCCGACTTCACCTACGTCTCGACTTGGCAAGGCTTTGTCTATGTGGCCTTTGTGATTGATGTCTTTGCCCGGCGTATCGTGGGCTGGCGCGTCAGCAGCTCCATGCGCACCGACTTCGTTCTGGATGCCTTGGAACAGGCGCTGTACGCACGCCAACCAGAACGTGATGACGCCTTGATTCATCATAGCGACAGGGGCTCGCAATACGTCTCCATTCGCTACAGTGAGCGCCTGGCAGAAGCTGGAGTTGAGCCTTCTGTGGGAAGTAAGGGCGACAGTTATGATAATGCGTTGGCCGAGACCATTAACGGGCTGTACAAGGCAGAACTGATACATCGCCGTGCTCCCTGGAAGACGCGCGCGGCCGTCGAGCTGGCGACGCTAGAGTGGGTGACCTGGTTCAATCATCATCGGTTGCTCAAACCGCTTGGCTATATACCGCCGGCCGAAGCTGAGGCAAACTACTACCGACAACTTTCCGAGCAGGTTATTTCGCCTGACTCACACCAATCGGCCTCCTAAATTTCCGGGGTGATTCAGTCAGACTTTGATCCAGCTCGATGCTGAGCAAATGACCTTCTAAAATTTTTTGAAACTCCACCGATACTCCGTATTAGTTTTCAACGTCCGATGCTGGCCGGTAGCGGCCTGTCAGAACTCTAACTCATCTGACAGTTCGTGTCAGGTCAAGTCTGAGTTAGTACAGCTTAGGCTACAATCGCGGTTTTCCCCGGAGTCGCGGAAATGTTTTTCCAGCTGCGATGCATCGCTTGTTTCGCTTTCACCTTATGCCTGTCGTTGCCCGCGTCCGCCGCGCCTGACGCGCCGCTCGAACTGCGCATCGCCGTGGTGAGCGATGGCCGCGCCGATTATTTCGTGCGCCTGCTGGAAGAGTCGCTGAAGCTGATCCACCAGCCCTACCGTATCCAGTACGTGAAGGATATTCCCGCGCGCCGCATGTGGTGGATGCTGGGCAGAGGCGACATCAACCTCTTCTACGGCATGCAATCGAAGGAAAAGGATAACGACAAGCAGCTGGTCCCAGTGCGTAACGCGCTGACAAACGGCCTGATCGGGCAGCGCGTGCTGTTGATACGCCACGCCGATGAAAAAACCTTCGCCGGCGTCCGCTCGGTGGACGATTTGAAGCGCACCGGCCTGATCGCCGGATTTGGCGCCGGCTGGGGCGATACCAAAGTGTGGCAAACCGCCGGCTTGCCCATGTACCAGCATACCGCGCCATGGAATACGGTGTACGCGATGGTGGCGGCCGGCAATCGCCACGTCGATTATCTGCCGCGCGGCGTCATCGAAGTGCTCAAGGAGGCGCGCGCCCACCCTGAACTGGCGGTTGAGCAACACCTGCTATTCGAATACCAGGCCGACTTTGGCTTCTACCTGAGTCCATCGGTCGCCCGCTATCGTCCGATTCTTGAACGGGCCTTGAAGGCGGCGGAAACCAGCGGACTCAAAGCACGCCTGATCGACGAAGCGTTCGGCGCCGACATCAAGGCCCTGAATCTGCACCGCCGCTTGCGCCTGCGACTCGCAGGCGAGCAGGCGTCCGTGGCGCCCCTGTCGCACGGGCATTGACACCAACTCGCGCGCCAGGCGCTAAAATGGCCGCTGTTTTTTAAAGACCTAAAACTGATGATCGACAAACATGACAGCGCCCGCCACCCGACTCTGCTTGCAGCGGCCGCGCTCGTGCTGGCGCTCCATGCCGATATTTCCTTCGCACAGGTATCCGTGCCGTCGCCGCCCAAGCTCGAAACCGTAACAGCGCAGCGCGGCGACCTGCAACAGATCGTCAACGCGACCGGGAAATTGCAGTTCCGCCGCTACGCGGACGTGAATGTCCAAGTTGCCGGCCAAATAAAGGACGTGCTGGTTGCCGTAGGGGACGCGGTGAAGGACGGGCAACTGTTGATGGAAATCTCGCCCGCGGTCCGCGCTCAACAGGTGGAAAGCAGCCGTGCCCAAATGGCGCGGTTGCGGGCCGAACTGGCTGACCAACAGGCGCAGACCGACTTTGCCGAATCGCAGTTCAAGCGCCAAACCCAACTCAAGGCACAAAATGCCACCCGAGAAGAAAGCTTCGAGTCGAGCCGCATGAATCTGTCTTCGGCGCGCGCCCGGATGGACTCGATCAACGCGCAGATCCGGCAGTTGGAAGCGACACTGAAAGCCGACGAGGAAAGCAGCCTGCACAAGCAAGTGCTGGCGCCGCTGTCGGGCACCGTCGTAGCGCTGAATGCGCGCGCCGGGCAAACGGTGAGCGTCGGCCAGGCCGGCGCGCCCTTGATGCGCATTGCGGATCTGTCGCAAATGACGGTGCGGGCGCGCGTGGCGGAAGTGGATGTCACGCGGCTCAAGCGCGGCATGACGGCCAACTTCCAGACGCCCGGCTATCCCGGCCGTACCTGGTCAGGCAAACTGCGCCAGGTGATTCCGGTCCCGGCCGAAGGTACTGGCGAGCAAGGCAAGCAGACTTTCTACAATGTGCTGTTCGAAGTCGACAATCCGGAACAGGAACTCATGAGCGGCATGACGACACAGGTACAGTTTATCGTCGCGCAGGCCAAGGATGCGGTGCTGCTGCCGGCCGACTTGCTGGGCCAGCGCGATGCGGCCGGCATGTATCTGCTCAATGTGGTCGACCGCGACCAGCGCATCGTGGCGCGCAAAGTGAAAATCGGCTTGCGCGCCGGACAGCAGGTACAGGTGCTATCCGGCCTTGCGGCGGGCGAGCAAGTGCTGGCTGGCCCGGCGCCGACATCGGCGCTTCCGCCCGAGTCCGATGCGCCAGCGGGTAGGCCATGAAGCAAGCGATTGCGCGCAACAGGCCGCGACTGGCCAACACTGCACCAACGCGGATGCTGGCGGGCTGCCTTGCCGGCGTGTTGCTGGCCGGGTGCACGCACACCAGGCCCATTGCAGAGCCAGCGCCGGCAGTCCCATTGCCTGCCAACTGGTCGCAAGCGGGGACGGCAGGTAGCCAGGCATGGCCGGACAGCCACTGGTGGCAGCGCTTCGGTAGCGACGAACTGAGCCAGTTGGTGCGCGAGGGTCAGCACAGCAACCTGGAGCTGGCTGCGGCGATGTCGCGGGTGCGCCAGGCGGCGGCGCAGGCGCGCATTGCCGGGGTCGCGCTACTGCCCTCCGTCGATGCTTCGGCCGGCGCCAGCCGCGACCTGCCGCTCGGCGGCAATCACAACGCCAATGTCTCGTCGAGCGGCGTGCTGCAGGTATCGTACGAGCTCGATTTTTGGGGCAAGAACGCGGCCAGCGCGGCCGCAGCCGAGGCAGCGCTCAGGGCCAATTTCTACGATCGTCAAACCGTGGCCCTGACCGTAACCAGCGGCATCGTCTCAACTTATCTGCAACTGCTGTCCCTGCACGACCGACTCGAAGTGGCGCGTGAGAACGCCAGCACCTCGGAGCGCGTGCTGGCACTGGTCGAAGCCCAAAGCAGCGTCGGCGCCGCCACGGCGGTCGATCTGGCGCGCCAACGTTCCGCCGTCGCCAGCCAGCGCGCCGCCATTCCTGCCTTATTGCAGCAGCAGCGCGAGGCGCACGCCGCGCTGGCGATCCTGCTCGGCCAGTCGCCGCAAACCTTCAAAATCAGCGACAGCGGACTCGACACCATACGCTTGCCGGAAGTCACGGCCGGCATGCCGTCCGAACTGCTGTCGCGGCGTCCCGACATCAGCCGTTCGGAGGCGATGCTGGCAGCGGCCAGCGCCAACGTCGAAGTGGCGCGCGCGGCACTGTTCCCCAGCATTCGGCTGACGGGATCGACGGGCGCGCAAAGCAATGCCTTGCTGTCGCTGCTCAACGCCCAAAATCTGTTCGCCAATGTCGGTGCCTCGCTGGTGGCGCCGATTTTCGACGGCGGACGTTTGCGCACCGAACGCGACCTGGCCATCGAACAGAAACAGGAACTGGTCCAGGCCTACCGCTCCACCGTCCTCGCGGCCTTGGCGGAAGTGGACACGGTGTTGGGTGAGATCAGCAGCCTCGACGAGCAGCGCCGTTTGAAAGAAGTGGAACTGGAACAGTCGCGGCTGGCCTTCAATTTATCGGAAATCCGCTACAAGGAAGGCGCGGAAGACCTCATGACCGTGCTCGATACCCAGCGCAACCTGTCGGACGTGCAAAATGAGCTGGGGATGCTGAAACTCAAGCGCCTGCAGGCCACGGTATCGCTCTACAAAGCGCTCGGCGGCGGCTGGCAAGCAGCCTGAGCAAAGCGTTGCATTGGCCCGGCATACGACGCCCTTGCGCCGTGCCGGGCAACAGCGCTTCCAGCCTTGCGTAGGGTTATGAGCAGGGCTACTTGGCGAAGCTGGCGTCGAATGCCTTCTGCTTTTCCTGCAATTCGCTCTTCTCGCTGCGGTCCAGCGCGAGGTAGCCGACAACCGCGGCCAGCAGCGCGACGATAACAAATAACACAGGCGTTTTGCGCATGGTCTTCTCCATCATGGAAATGATCAATGCCGCAGCTTGCTGACGGCGACGTGGTGTACACCACAATACCATCAAACACTGCACACGCAGCGCAAGGCGCGAACTCCAGTCGTCAAAACTCACCCGATCCCAAGTATGGGTGAAGTAGCGAACACCGCGAATGCGCTCTTGGTGGCACGCTTAGGGCCATGCTTCACATGGCCCCATATTCTGCTCAGTCAGGGTAGTTGCCAAACCATCTGTTTCGAAAGGAAAAAAATTGGATCGTTTCAAAGGCAAGACCGTACTCGTCACGGGCGCCGCTTCCGGTATCGGCCTCGCAACCACACGTCGTTTTATCGCCGAGGGGGCAAACGTCACGATGCTGGACATTGATGACAGCAGCCTGGCCAAAGCGGCCGAAGAGTTTCCTCAAGAGCGCGTGCTTGTCCATGTTGGCGACACAGCCGACAGCGCGACCGCGCGCGTCGTCGTTAAAGCCACGGTGGATCGCTTCGGTGGCCTGGATACGCTCGTCAACAACGCCGGCATCGCCAGTGAAGGCGACATCACGCAGACCAGCGAAGAAGACTTCGCGCGCGTTATGGCAGTGAACGTCGCTGGTTACTTTCACATGGCCAAAGCCTCAGTGCCCGAACTGGTGAAAGCGGGCGGGTCGATTGTGATGACGTCGTCGGTTTCGGGGCTGGGCGGAGACTGGGAGATGTTCGCCTACAATACCTCGAAGGGGGCCGTCAGCAACATGGTGCGGGCGATGGCATTAGACGCGGGCAAGACCGGCGTGCGTGTCAATGCAGTTAACCCGAGTTTTACCAAAACCGGTCTGACCAGGGATATGCTGGAAGACGCCGAGCTGGTGAAAAAGTTTGAGGAGCGCATGCCGCTGGGCGCGCCCGAAGATCCAGAGGGTGTGGCTGCGGCGATAGCATTTTTAGCCAGCGACGACGCGCGGCTGATTACCGGTGTAAATCTTCCAGTCGACGCCGGTCTGATGGCGTCCAACGGGCAGCCGCCCCAATAAATACGTTATTGGACGCAAGAATTGGGCGTGATCCGCGAACAGCTTGAGCAGGCGGTCAGGTCGCCGGCGGCAGGTGATCCAGCGCAACGCGCCCAAGCGGCGCGCGACCAGCGTCGAGTCATGGAGATTACCTGGTCGCGGCGCTTGACTTCCAAACATAATCGCCACAACCTTCGCTCCCCCTCTGTTGGTTTAAAAACCGCAAAACAGTGCAATAATAAGGCATAAATAGTGCATGAAGGAGTGGCTATGGCTACGGTACAAACGCCTCAAGCTGTCGAGGCCGTCCCTATATTCAATCGCAACTTCGATAAATTCCTGGACTTCCTGAATGCCGACGCTGGTCCGTCGATTTCCCCCAAACGATTCGGTCTGGTTTTCAGGGTCGATATGCAAACGCTGGCCGCGCAGGCTCGGGTTCATAGAAATACCCTTAGCCGGGCACCGGATACCGAGTCTGTCCAATCGTATTTGCGAGAGTCGCTGCGCGTCATGCGGGCGGCGACCGATGTAGCTGACAGTATCGAGAAGGCACTCTTCTGGTTCAAGAACCAGCCACTGCCGGTGTTCGACTACAAGCCCCCCAGGACCTTGTTTCAGAAAAACGTACGGAAGCCCTTATTAAGTACCTCCAGTCGCTCGGCGCTGGATACACCGGATGATTATCGTCTCACTCGACTCGGCTGCCTACAGAGTACATCAGCCGAAGTGGTCGATATCCCCAACCTCGGGGGCTGGTGCGGGCATTCATGGCGGACGCGCCAATCGGCCTGGCATCAAGGCGCTTTATCTATCATTGAAACTGGAAACAGCGTTGGCCGAGTATCAGCAGCTCGATACGCTGTTGCCTCCAGGCCTCATGGTGAGCTATAGGGTCAGCATCGACCCCATTGCAGACTTCCGTGGCGGCTATACCGACGACTGGGACCCAATTTGGCAGGATTTTTATTGCGATTGGCGGAAGCTTTATTTCAACCACAACATTGAGCCACCGTCCTGGGCCATCGGCGACCAAGTTTTAGCAGCGGGGGCGAAAGGGATTTGTTCAACTCCGTGATCACCGGTCACGCGAACCTGGTCATTTACACCGATGCACTTGCGAGCACTGATAGCCTAAATGCCTATGACCCAAACAACGCGCTCCCGAAAAATCAACAATCTTGGGAATAAGCACCAACGAGATTATCCATATGGCCGTCAATACGTGCCGCTAGCCTTACTACTGCCGGGGCCACCTAAAAATAAAGCCCTGTAAAAACAGGGCCTTATCAGCTGAATTAATTACAACCTACAATACTTCCAGAAGAAAACTTACTCCCACTCAATGGTCGCGGGCGGCTTACCGCTGATGTCGTATACGACACGGTTAATGCCGCGGACTTCATTGATGACCCTGTTAGACACCCGGCCCAGCAGCTCATGCGGCAGATGCGCCCAGTGCGCGGTCATGAAGTCTTGCGTCTGCACGGCGCGCAGCGCCACCACGTACTCGTAAGTGCGGCCGTCGCCCATCACGCCCACCGACTTCACCGGCAGGAACACGGCAAACGCCTGCGAGGTCGCCTCGTACCAGTTCTTCGGCACGGCGTCCTGATCGAAGCCCGGCACCACCGTCGCTTCGTACGGCGTGTTGCGCAGTTCTTCGATGAAGATGGCGTCCGCCTGGCGCAGCAGGTCGGCGTATTCCTTCTTCACTTCGCCCAGGATGCGCACGCCCAGGCCCGGCCCCGGGAACGGGTGACGGTAGACCATGTCATGCGGCAGGCCCAGCGCCACGCCCAGCTTGCGCACCTCGTCCTTGAACAGTTCGCGCAGCGGCTCCAGCAATTGCAGCTTCATGTGCTCCGGCAGGCCGCCGACGTTGTGGTGCGACTTGATGGTCTGGCCCTTCTTGCCCTTGCCGGCCGACTCGATCACGTCCGGGTAGATGGTGCCCTGCGCCAGCCATTTGGCGTTGACCAGCTTGGCCGATTCCTTGTCGAATACTTCGACGAATTCGCGGCCGATGATCTTGCGCTTCTGCTCCGGATCGCTAACGCCGGCCAGGTGGCCCATGAACTGGTCTTCGGCGTCGATGCGGATGACTTTGACGCCGAGGTTCTTGGCGAACATGTCCATGACCATCTTGCCTTCGTTCAGGCGCAGCAGGCCGTGGTCGACGAACACGCAGGTCAGCTGGTCGCCGATGGCGCGGTGGATCAGCGCCGCAGCCACCGACGAGTCGACGCCGCCGGACAGGCCGAGGATCACCTCATCGCTGCCCACCTGCGCGCGGATTTTCTCGACCGCTTCCGAGATGTAGTCCGGCATGTTCCAGTCCGATTTGCAGCCGCAGATTTCGTGCACGAAACGGCTCAGCATGACCTTGCCCTGCACGGTGTGCGTCACTTCCGGGTGCCACTGCACGCCGTAGAAACTTTTCTCTTCGTTGGCCATGGCGGCAATCGGGCACGATGGCGTGTCGCCCATCAGCACGAAGCCCGGCGGCATGTCCAGCACCTTGTCGCCGTGGCTCATCCAGACCTTTTGCATGCCGTGGCCCTCGTCGGTAACAAAGTCGACGATGCCGTCCAGCAGCTTGGTGTGGTTGCGCGCGCGCACCTCGGCGTAGCCGAACTCGCGCACCTTGCCGTTCTCGACCTTGCCGCCCAGCTGCGCGGCCATGGTCTGCATGCCGTAGCAGATGCCCAGCACCGGCACGCCCAGGTCGAACACGGCGTCCGGCGCGCGCGGCGCGTCGCCTTCCAGCGTGGAACTGTGGCTGCCCGACAGGATCACGCCGGCGGCGCCGTAGTTGCGCACGAATTCGTCGCTGACGTCATACGGATACACTTCCGAGAACACGCCGGAGTCGCGCACGCGGCGCGCGATCAGCTGGGTCACTTGGGAGCCGAAATCGAGAATGAGGATTTTAGAGTGCATGGAATTTGAACCAGTTTGAATATAGAAAAACGCCGGCGTGGGCCGCCGGCGTTTGCAAGGGTCTTAGTCGCCGGAACGGTAGTTCGGCGCTTCCTTGGTGATTTGCACATCGTGCACGTGCGATTCACGCATGCCGGCCGAGGTGATCTCGACGAACTCGGCTTTATTGCGCAGCTCTTCGATGGTGGCGCAGCCGCAGTAGCCCATCGACTGGCGCACGCCGCCCACCAGCTGGAAGATGATCGCCAGCACTGAGCCCTTGTAGGCTACGCGGCCTTCAATGCCTTCGGGGACGAACTTGTCCTGCTTCATGGCGGCGTCCTGGAAGTAGCGGTCGGCCGAACCGTCCGACATCGCGCCCAGCGAGCCCATGCCGCGGTACGATTTGTACGAACGGCCCTGGTACAGGATCACTTCGCCTGGCGCCTCTTCGGTGCCGGCAAACATCGAACCCATCATCACGGTCGAGGCGCCGGCTGCCAGCGCTTTCGAGATGTCGCCCGAGAAGCGGATGCCGCCGTCGGCGATGCACGGCACGCCGGTGCCTTCCAGCGCTTCGGCGACGTTGGAGATGGCGGTGATCTGCGGCACGCCGACGCCGGCGACGATACGGGTGGTGCAGATCGAGCCTGGGCCGATGCCGACCTTGACCGCGTCAGCGCCGTACTCGACCAGCGCCTTGGCGGCGGCTGCGGTGGCGATGTTGCCGCCGATGACGTCCACGTGCGGGTACTTGGTCTTGATCCATTTCACGCGGTCGAGGATGCCTTGCGAGTGGCCGTGGGCGGTATCGACCACCAGCACGTCCACGCCAGCGGCGACCAGCAGGTCGATACGCTCTTCATCCTTGGCGCCGACGCCAACGGCGGCGCCGACCAGCAGCTTGCCCTGCGAGTCTTTCGAGGCCAGCGGGTGCTCGGTCGACTTCTGGATATCCTTGACGGTGATCAGGCCTTTCAGCTCGAACGCTTCGTTGACCACCAGCACGCGCTCCAGGCGGTGCTTGTTCATCAGGCGCTTGGCTTCGGTGGTGTCGGCTTCTTCATTGACGTACACCAGCTTTTCGCGCGGGGTCATCTTGGCGCGCACTTCGGCGTCCAGTTCCTGTTCGAAACGCAGGTCGCGGTTGGTGATGATGCCGACCACTTCCTTGCCTTCCACCACCGGGAAGCCGGAGATGCCATATTGCTCGGTCAGCTTGATTACGTCGCGGATCTTCATCGTCGGCGGAATGGTGATCGGGTCGCGCAGCACGCCGGCCTCGAAACGCTTGACGCGCGCCACTTCACGGGCCTGATCCTTCGGATTCAGGTTTTTGTGAATGATGCCGATGCCGCCTTCCTGGGCCATGGCGATCGCCAGGCGTGCCTCGGTGACCGTATCCATGGCTGCCGACAGCAGAGGAATGTTCAGGCTGATGTTGCGGGTCAGACGGGTTTTGAGGGACGTATTCGCAGGCAGAACGTTGGAGTACGCTGGGACGAGCAGCACGTCATCGAATGTGAGTGCTTTTTGAAGTAGACGCATAGCATTTCCTATAGGCGCAAAGCGGCATTATACAGGAACAACTAAAGTTTGTCGCAGACTTCCTTAAACCAGATTGTTCCATTTTTCGCCCAAATTTCGCCCACGTGTAGCGGTCGATGCACCAGCAAAACCCGTCATTAAGCTTTGAGCAATTTTCCTATCGTAACAGGCACGCCTCGCGCTTCGTCAGCTCTTGCTCATTTCCCATCTTTTTATACGGTGATTTAAAGGGTGTTTTGACGTTTATTTAAGATATGAGAATCGCACCTGAACGACGCACTTCGCTTAACGAATGTGTAGAATTGGCAACTCAAAATAACAACCTTCAGGGGGTTTGATGAAAAAACTTATTCGCGCGACGGCGCTCTCGCTCGCCGTACTCGCTGGCGTCTCTCAGGCAGCTCCGGTTGATTTTTCTTACACCGTCACCGGCGGTGCGAACAACTGGACTTACGACTTTTCTTTCACCAATAATCTGGGCGGAAATTTCGACTTGTATTTTCTCGGTGTAGAGCTTCCGAAGCCGTTCAATCCTATAGCGCCGGCGCAATACGACAATACTACTTGGCCTACTTGGAATAACGCCGACTACGGCGGCACCGATAAGATTTACAATGTAACGTGGTATAACAAGACGTACAGTTCTACGACTCCATTCCCGTCCGGCACGACTCGTCATTTCGTAGTATCCGACACTAGCGCCACAGCGCTTTCTGAAGTAAGCTGGTTTGCATTTGGAATTGACGCGGTAACGTTTGCGCCATACACCGGTGGTCCACATCTGGGCGCGAACTATAACCCCGGCTTTGAAGGCGTGAACGCGAATATTCTTGAGCCGAGTCCGATGCCTGTACCCGAGCCATCGACCTATGCGATGATATTTCTGGGAATGGGATTGATCGCCGCCGCCGCTCGGCGCAAGCGTCGGCCTTAATTGAAACGCCCTTTGGGGTTCGAGCGCTGATAATCTTATCGGCGCTTCATTCTACCATCCAGCCCGTCACTTTCCAGTCGGGACTCTCAATGCCGACGCGCACCTTGTACGCTCGGCGAGTAACCGTTGCCTCCCAGCGCGTCGTCTCCAAAGTCTTGCCAGCGGCGGCACGCCTGCCAACGCGCGTCTGCTCAACCGCCGGAAGCCGCGTCACTGCGCACATGTGTATCAGACGCAACGCATGCAATTAGCTAGTCACCAAGGAAAGACACAATTGCAAAACACAATGTGCAATGCCGCATTGCACCATATTACGTTTTCTAAAAGGCAATTGTTAAATATTGCTGCGCGGAATTGATATTGTTCTCCCACTAAGCAAATAAAATTATTAATATTGTATCGTCCTGACGGACACAACAGTCCGGCGCTGAACAGCCGGTATATAACTTGTTTTAGGGGTTTTACGATGAAACTAAAGCTACTTGCCGCCGTACTCCTGGCTGGCGCGGCATTCTCCAGCTATGCCGCCGACCAGACCATTGACATTACTGCCAATCAGACCTACTCGTTCAACAGCAACGTCCCTGGTGACGGCGTCCTCAGCGGTGGTGAGGACGTGCTCAGCTTCACGGGCCTGGGGGCTGGCGCCTACCAGGTGCTGCTGACCTTCAGCGGCAACTTCGTGTCGATCACGGGGGCGTCGCTGAATGGTCAGGCGCCGACCACGCTGTCGTATGATCCGGTGTCCAGCCTGGGCAAATTCTGGATCAACGCCAACTCGCCTTTCACGCTGACGCTGCTGGGCACCGCAACCAACCCGGCGCTGGCCTCGTACTCCGGCCAGATCACCGTGACCGCGGTACCGGAGCCAGCCACCTATGGCATGCTGCTGGGTGGTCTCGGCTTGATGGGCCTGGTTGCTCGCCGTCGTAAGCAACAGCAATAAGCAGTCCCCGCGCTCCGGTTGACAGTCGCCATGAATAATGGCGAAATCTACGCACGTCCACTGGAGCGCTTTCGATGCCTGCCCGTATAGACCTGCTGTTTGCCACCCTGCTGCTGACCGCCGCCCCGCTGGCCTCGGCCCAGTACATGTGGCTCGACGACAAAGGCGTTAAACAGTTGTCAGACCGCCCTCCTCCGCCCGGCGTTCCGGACAAACGCATCCTCAAGGCCCCCGGCAAACCGCTGTTCAATCCCTACGCCGCGACCGAGTCCGAACCGGCTGCTACGGCCGACTCAAAGCTGGCGCCCACCGTCGCCGAGCGCAATGCCGATTTCAACAAACGCCGTGCAGAGGCCGCCGAACGGTCGCGCCAGGCCGCCGCCGAAGCGCAGCAAAAGGCCGACCAGGCCGCTAATTGCGAGGCCGCCCGTAAAAACCAGATGGCGCTGGACCAGGGTGTGCGCCTGACCACCTTCGATAAAAACGGCGAACGCGGCTACCTGGATCAGGCGCAACGCGAGGATTTGCGTAAAAACACGCAAAAAGTGTTGGCCGATTGCAAATAGAGACTGATACTTTCGGCCGAGCTGCCGTATGATATCGCTATCAATATCATTCCAGTTTCATCAATGACCAAGACTCAAGCGGGCAAGAGCCGCGCCAGCGGGCGCATCACCCTGGCCATGGTGGCGGAGAAAGCCGGCGTGGCGACCATGACCGCGTCGCGCGCCATCACCCAGCCGGAAATGGTGTCGCAGGCGCTGCGCGACCGCGTGGAGAAAGCCGTTGCCGAACTCGGCTACGTGCCCAACCGCGCCGCACGCGCGCTGGCCTCATCGCAATCGAAGGTGATCGCGGTGCTGGTGCCGTCGCTGTCGAACGCGGTGTTCACCGAAGTGCTGGCCGGCATCCAGGATGCGCTGGACGCCGACGATTACCAGATCCTCATCGGCAATACCCGCTATTCCGACAAGGAAGAGGAAAAGCTGATCGGCACCTACCTGCAATCGGCGCCGGACGGCATGCTGCTGTCGGGCCTGTCGCACAGCCCGCGCGTGCAGCAGATCCTCACCACCTCGCGCGTGCCGGTGGTGTCGATGATGGACATGTCCACCGATCCCGAGCAGATGACGGTCGGCTTCTCGCAGTTCCAGGCCGGCCACGCGATGACCCGCTACCTGCTGGACAAGGGCCACAAGCGCATCGGCTTCATCGGCGCGCAGCTCGACGAGCGCACCCTGCGCCGCGCCGAGGGCTACCGCAAGGCGATGCAGGAAGCCGGCCTGGCCGATCCGCGGCTGGAAGTGATGGTCGGCGAGCCGTCCACTATCGCCCTCGGCGCCGAGCTGCTGGGCCGCATGCTGGCGCAGGCGCCCGACTGCGACGCGATTTTCTGCTGCAATGACGACCTGGCGCACGGCGCCATCTACCAGTGCCAGCGGCGCGGCATCGCCGTGCCGTCGCAATTGGCCATCTGCGGCTTCAACGACCTGCCCGCTTCGGCATGGATGAACCCGTCGCTGACGACGATCGGCACGCCGCGCTACCGCATCGGCTATGAGGCGGCGACGCTGCTGCGCGCCGTCATCAAGGGCGAACAGCCGCCGACGCGCCAGATCGATCTCGGCTTCACGCTGATGGCGCGCGAGAGCGCCTGAGCCGGGCCGCCGGCCGCCGCATACCGCTGCTGCGACGCAGCATCGATAGTTCTTTACAAATTTTTCAATCCGTCTAAACTCGCTGGAACTGTTAGCGCTATCATCGCTGGTAAAACATATGCATAAAAGCACACAACAACGCTGGGTCGTCATGGGCGTCAGCGGCTGCGGCAAGAGTTCGGTTGGCCTGCATCTGGCAGGCGCGCTGCAAGTGCCCTTCCTGGAAGGCGATACTTACCACTCTTACGCCAACGTCGCCAAAATGACGGCCGGCGTGCCGCTGACCGACGCCGACCGCGCCGACTGGCTGATGGCGCTGCATAAGGAAATCCGCGACGCGCGCCTGAGACAGAGCGGCCTGGTGCTGTCATGTTCGTCGCTGAAGCGGCGCTACCGCGACCTGCTGCGCAGCGCCGATCCCGAGCTGCGCTTCGCGCACCTGGCCGGGCCGCGCGCGCTGATCGCCGAGCGCATGGCCGCGCGCAAGGACCACTACATGCCCACCACGCTGCTCGACAGCCAGCTGGCCACGCTGGAACCGCTGCAGGATGACGAGGCCGGCGTCGTGCTGGACATCGCCGACCCGCCGGCGCGGCTGGTGCAACAGATTTTAAGTACAGGCTCTCCCCGGAACAGCAGCTAGTTCCGTTCAGGCAGCGCTAACACGCTGCCTGCTTTTACAAGCGTGATGAAGACGACCGTGAACACACAACTGACCTGGCGCGAAAAATTCAGCTACGGCATCGCCGACATGGGTTTCAATTTCTATTGGACCAACGTCGCCACCTTCCTGCTGATCTACTACACCGACGTCTTCGGCATTTCTGCCGCGGCCGCCGCGTCGATGATGTTCACCATCAAAATCATCAACGCCTTCACCGACCCGATGATCGGCGCCGCGGCCGACCGCACCAGCACCCGCTGGGGCAAGTTCCGTCCTTACCTGGTCTGGGTGCCGCTGCCGCTGGCCTGCGCCGCCTTCCTCACCTATACCACGCCGGACCTGTCGGAAGACGGCAAGATCATCTGGGCCTACGGCACCTACCTGGCCATGATGGTGTGCTACACCTGCATCAACATCCCGTACAACGCCCTGTCCGGCGTGCTGTCGTCCGACCCGCAGGAACGCTCCACGGTCAACGGCCTGCGGTTCATCTTCGCCTTCGCCGGCGGCACCATCGTCACGGCGGCCACGCCGTCGCTGGTGCACTGGCTCGGCGGCGGCAACGATAAACTGGGCTGGCAGCTGACGATGCTGGCATGGAGCGTGTTCGCCTCGCTGCTGTTCGTGCTCACCTTCCTCAACACGCGCGAACGCGTCGCCCCGCCGCCGGAGCAGAACACCAACGTCTGGCAGGACATCCGCGACCTGTCGCAGAACCGGCCGTGGGTGGCGCTGTTCTTCCTGGCGCTGATCATCATGATCACCATCACGCTGCGCACCAGCAGCGCGGCTTACTACTTCAAGTATGTGGTCGGGCGTCCGGACCTGATGGCGGGCTTCGTGCCGGCTTACATGATGGCCGCCGCCGCCGGCGCCTCGCTGACGCCGCTGATGACCCGTTTCATCGACAAGAAAAAGCTGATGATGGTCCTGATGACCATCACCGCCGTGCTGTCGTCGGCCTTCTTCTTCGTGCCGAAGGACCAGATCGGGCTGATGTTCGCGCTGCAGATCGGCATGGGCCTCGCGCTCGGTCCCAAGTCGCCGCTGGCCTTCTCGATGTACGCCGACACCGCCGACTACAACGAGTGGCGCACCGGCCGCCGCGCCACCGCCATGACCTTCGCCGCCGCCACCTTCTCGCAAAACTCGGCACCGCCGTCGCGGTGGCGGTGATCGGGGCGATTTTCACCAACCTTGGCTACGTCGCCAATGCCGCCCAGACGCAAGGCTCGCAGGCCGGCATCGTCTGGCTGATGTCCTTTATTCCGGCCATCTTCGCGCTGCTCGCGGTGGCCGTCATGTTCACGTACAACCTCGATAACAACAAGCTGCTGCAGATCCAGAAGGATCTGGAGGCACGCAAGTCCTGATGGAGATTTCTATGCTACGCCCCACCCACAACGGTGACCGCTACGAACTGACCAGCCCCACGGCCATGCCGCAGGCAGCGGGCTTCCTGTGGAATCAGAAGATGATGATCCAGATCACCTGCCGCGGCTACGCCACCGCGCAGTACATGCAGCCGGAACCGGCGAAGTATGCCTACGCCCCGAACCTGGAGGCCAAGACCTTCATGCAGCCGGAGCAGAACTACTACGCCCACCATCCTGGCCGCTTCTTCTACATCAAGGACGAGGACAGCGGCGAACTGTTCTCCGCACCGTACGAGCCGGTGCGCGCCAAGGTGGACAGCTTCACTTTCTCGGTCGGCAAAAGCAATCTGGAATGGACCGTCGAACACCTCGGCATCCGCGTCGAGCTGACGCTGGGCGTGCCGGTGGCGGACGTGGTGGAACTGTGGTCGCTGCGCGTGACCAACATCTCGGGCCGCGCGCGCAGAATCAGCGTCTACCCCTACTTCCCGATCGGCTACATGTCGTGGATGAACCAGTCCGGCGAATACCGTGCGGACCTCGGCGGCGTGGTGGCCAGCAGCGTTACGCCGTACCAGAAGGTGGCCGACTACTTCAAGCAGAAGGACTTCAAGGACAAGACCTACTTCCTGTGCGAGCAGGCGCCGGATGCATGGGATGTCCGCCAGTCCGCCTTCGAGGGCGAAGGCTCGTTGCAGCGCCCCGCCGCCATCGACGCCGACACGCTGGGCGGCAGCGACGCGCGCTATGAAACGCCCACCGCCGCCGTGCAGTACCGCCTGTCGCTGGCGGACGGCGAAGCGCGCGACTACCGCTTCCTGTTCGGCCCCGCCTTTGACGACGCCGAGATCAAGGCGGTGCGCGCCAGGTATCTGAACGCCGACGCCTTCAAGGCCACGGCCGACGCCTACGCCAGCTACATCGCCGGCGGCGAAGGCTGCCTGCGCATCGAAACGCCGGACGCGGACCTCGACAACTTCGTCAACCACTGGCTGCCGCGCCAGGTGTTCTACCACGGCGACGTCAATCGCCTCAGCACCGACCCGCAAACCCGCAACTACCTGCAAGACAACATGGGCATGAGCTTCATCAAGCCCGCCGTGATGCGCGCCGCCTTCCTGCACGCGCTGTCGCAGCAGGAAGCCAGCGGCGCCATGCCCGACGGGATTTTGCTGGCCGAAGGCGCGGAACTCAAATACATCAACCAGGTGCCGCACACCGACCATTGCGTGTGGCTGCCGGTGGCGCTCAAGGTCTATCTGGACGAAACCGGCGACTACGATATCCTCAATGAAGACGTCATCGGCAAGGAAAGCGGCGTCGCCCTCACCGTCTCCGAACGCGTGAGCAGCGCCATGGACTGGCTGCTGCAGGCGCGCGACAAGCGTGGCCTAAGCTACATCGCGCAGGGCGACTGGTGCGACCCGATGAATATGGTCGGCTACAAGGGCCGTGGCGTGTCCGGCTGGCTGACCGTGGCCACCGCCTATGCGCTCAACCTGTGGGCCGAAATCTGCGAGACGGCCGGCGCCAGCGCCTCGCTGGCGGAAAGCGCCAGGCATTTCCGCGCCGGCGCGCGCAGCGTCAACCGCGCCGCCAACGAGCACCTGTGGGACGGCGACTGGTTCGCGCGCGGCATCACCGACGATAACGTCACCTTCGGCATCCGCAAGGACAAGGAAGGCCGCATCTGGCTCAACCCGCAGGCGTGGGCGATACTGGGCGGCGCCGCCAACGCCGGCCAGCGCGCCGCGATGATCGCCCAGGTCGACGAGCAACTGGTCACGCCCTACGGCGTGCAGATGTTCGCGCCGCCGTATAGCGCCATGCGCGACGACGTCGGCCGCGTGACGCAGAAGCATCCGGGTTCGGCGGAGAACGGCGCGGTGTATAACCACGCCGCCGTGTTCTATATCTACAGCCTGTACACCGCCAATGAAGGCGACCGCGCCTACGACCTGCTGCGCCGCATGCTGCCGGGTCCGGACAAGGCAGACTACCTGCAACGCGGCCAGCTGCCGGTGTTCATCCCCAACTACTATCGCGGCGCCTGGCGCGAGTTCCCGCGCACCGCCGGCCGTTCCAGCCAGTTGTTCAACACCGGCACCGTGTCGTGGGTCTACCAGTGTTTCGTCGAGGGCCTGTGCGGCCTGAAAGGCAGCCCGGAAGGCCTGCGCATCAAGCCGCAGCTGCCGTCGCACTGGGACCGCATCAAGGTGGTGCGCAAGTTCCGGCATGCCACTTTCAACGTCGCCATCGAGCGCGCCGACGTCCACCAGATCGAGGTGTGGGACGGGGAGAATCGTTTGACTGAAAACGTTTTCACCGGTATCGTTGCGGGCGGAGCATATGCGCTGAAGGTACTTATTCCGCGCTGAAGATCAACTCAAAATTATAAGGACACTGTAATCGTATGAAGAAGCGTCTCTGGCTGTCTCTGGCACTGGCTTATCCACTCATGTTAACCGGCGCCGCCCACGCCGCCGACGCATCCAAACCCTGGCTGGACGCCACGCAGTCGCCCGACGCGCGCGCCGACCAGCTGGTGAAAGCGATGACGCTGGACGAAAAAATCCAGACCGTGTTCGCCTATTTCTCGACCGAGTTCACGCCGAAGAAACACGAGCAGCCGAAGGAAGGCCGCCCTGATTCGGCCGGCTACGTGCCGGGCATCGAACGTCTCGGCCTGCCGCCGCAGTGGCAGACCGACGCCGGCGTCGGCGTCGCCACCCAGGCCGTGTCGAAGAAGCCATACGAGCGCACTTCCCTGCCGGCCGGTATCGCCACCGCCGCCACCTGGAATCCGAAAGTGGCCTATGCCGGCGGCGCCATGATCGGCGCCGAGGCGCGCGCTTCCGGCTTCAACGTGCAGCTGGCCGGCGGCGTCAGCCTGCAACGCGAGCCGCGCAACGGCCGCAACTTCGAATACGGCGGCGAAGATCCGCTGCTGGCCGGCATCATGGTCGGCGAGCAGATTCGCGGCATCCAGTCCAACCACATCATCTCCACCGTCAAGCACTACGCGTACAACGACCAGGAGACCAACCGCAATCACGTCAACGTCATCATCGACGACAAGGCCGGCCGCATGTCGGACCTGCTGGCGATGCAGTTCGCCATCGAGCGCGGCGATCCAGGTTCGGTGATGTGCGCCTACAACCGCGTCAACGGCGACTACGCCTGCGAACACGATTACCTGCTCAACGAGGTGCTGAAGAAGGACTGGAAATACACCGGCTATGTCATGTCCGACTGGGGCGCGACCCACTCAACCATTCCGGCCGCGCTGCGCGGCCTGGATCAGCAGTCCGGCTACCCGTTCGACAAATCGGACTACTTCAACGGCCCGCTGAAGGAAGCGGTGGTCAACCGCCACGTGCCGCAGGCGCGCCTGGACGACATGGTCAAGCGCATCACCCGCACCATGTTCGCCCACGGTCTGGTCGAGCATCCGGTCAGCAAGCCGGCTTCCGCCGACGCCGGCATCGACTTTGCCGCCCACGGCAAAATCAGCCAGGCGGACGCCGAGGAAGCCATCGTCCTGCTGAAGAACGATAACAACCTGCTGCCGCTGGCGGCCACTGTGCGCAGCGTCGCCATCATCGGCGGCCACGCCGACAAAGGCGTGCTGTCGGGCGGCGGTTCGGCGCAGGTGTATCCGAAAGGCCTGTCGCCGGTGCCGAACGAAGGCCCGGCGCACTTCCCCGGCCCGATTGTCTATCACCGCTCGTCGCCCATGGGCGAACTGGCCAAGCTCACCAAGGCCAGGCTGACCTACAACGACGGCAAGGACGTCGCCGCCGCCGCCAAATTGGCCGCGGGCAGCGATGTGGTGATCGTCTTCGCCAACCAGTGGATGGCCGAGAGCTTCGACGCCGACGACCTGTCGCTGCCGAACAAGCAGGACGACCTGATCGCCGCTGTCGCCAAGGCCAATCCGAAAACCGTGGTGGTGCTACAAACCGGCAACCCGGTCGTCATGCCATGGCTGAACAACGTCGGCGCCGTGCTGGAAGCCTGGTATCCGGGCACCAACGGCGGCGCGGCGATTGCCCGCGTGCTGAACGGCGACGTCAATCCGTCCGGCCGCCTGCCAGCGACCTTCCCGGCGTCGGTGGATCAGCTGCCACGTCCGAAGATCGATGGCGACGCCAAGACCAAGGATGAAAACATCATCGAGAAGGTCACCACCAACTACAACATCGAAGGCGCGGCGGTCGGCTACAAGTGGTTCGACCTGAAAGGCCACAAGCCGCTGTTCCCGTTCGGTTACGGCCTGTCGTACAGCACCTTCGCTTACGACGACCTGAGCGCCAAGCCGGCCGGCAACGGCATCGAGGTCACCTTCAGCATCAGAAACACCGGCAAGCGCGATGGCAAATCGGTGGGCCAGGTGTACGTGTCGCCGGTGTCCGGCGGCTGGGAAGCGCCCAAGCGCCTCGCCGGCTGGGACAAGCTGGACCTGAAGGCCGGCGCCAGTGGCAAGGCCACGGTCAAGGTCGACCCGCGCCTGCTGGGCGTCTACGACAGCGCCAGCAAAACCTGGAAAATCGCCGCCGGCGAATACCTCGTGACGCTGGCCGATTCGGCCGGCGCCAAACCGGCTGCCAGCGTCAAGGTCAAGCTGGACGCCAAAACGGTGGACGTCAACGGCCGCTGATTGCGCTTATCCCGGCCAGGTTGGTAAAATAGCTATTTACCTTGCCCTGGCCCAATGAACCTCATGACCTACAAGGGCGGCATTGCCGCCCTGCTCCTTTGGCGTCGTCAGGCGCCAGCGCGCAGGAAATCAGCGACTACACGCCCAGGTTCGCCCGCCCGCAGCGCGGCGCGGAACCGATCGCCGGCACCTGCAACAAGCCTGAGTGGCCAGTTGCCTCGTTGCGCAACGAGGAAACCGGCATCGTCACGCTGCGCTTCACCATCGCCCCGAACGGCCAGTTGATCAAGAATGAAGTAAGCCGCAGCACGGGTTTCCCGCTGCTCGACAAGGCTTCACTTGTGGGCCTGGCCAGTTGCCGCTTCCGCCCCGCCAGCATCAACGGCAAGCCGGTGCAGTCGGTCGCTTACATGCAATACGTGTGGAGGCTGGACTGATGATCGCAAAAAAACTGATGATGGCCGCGCTGCTGGCCGCCAGCGCCGCGGCGCACGCCGAGACGCCGCCCGCCGGCCTGTCCTGCGCGAGCAAGGGTTATCTGAATGCGTCCACGCTGATGCCGCAGGCGCAATCCAATCTGCGCGCTGTACGCCGCAGCGGCACGCAGGCGGAAGCAGACGCGCTGTATGCGGTGGCAGAACTCAGTACCGGCGCGATGCGCGATGCGTTGATCAAGGAGGCCACCGCCATCTGGGCCGCACAGCCGGCTGACGCCCGGCTGGTGGGCCAGATGCATGAACAGGCACGGAAGCTGATGAAGTCCGGCAACTGCATGGCAGCCGCCGCACTGCTGCGCAGCACCGCTGCCGCTGGCCGAGCAATTCATGCCGCGGGACGAGGTGCAAATCCATGCCGTGCTCGCCGACCTGGTTCGCGTTGCCGCCGTCCAGCGCGACAAGGCGGCCTTGCTGCAAAACGGGCCGCGCCTGACAGCCTACTGGGAGCGCCAAGGCATGCCGGAGGATGCGATCGCATCCCAGGCCTACAGCACCTTGGCGGCGGAGTATCTCAAGGACGCGCAATACGCGCTGGCCGAGCCGCTGGTGCTGCGCAACTTGTACAACGGCGAGCAGAAATACGGCGCCGACCATGTGGCGCTGGCGCCGCGCTTGCAGGATCTGGCGTCGCTGTATTACGGCCAGTTGCGCTTCAACGAGGGCGAGGCGGCCATGGAGCGTGTTGCGACGATCCAGCGCAACGCCAACGCCGCCAGCGCGCAGCGTCCGCTGAGCGCGCAGCAACGCAGCGAGGCCGAGATGCGCCGCCTGTTCAACCAGGGGGATATCGCCGGTGCGCTGGCGCATGGCGAGCAGGAAGTGGCGCGGTTGGAGCCGGTCGCATCAGCGGCCACGCAAGCGCTGCAAGCGGCCACCAAGGCACGCGAGGAGCACCCGCCCGGCAGCGCCACCGCTCACATGCTGGCGCGCCCGGAACAGCAGGCGCGCTACAGGATGGCCGCCAGCGTCGGCGAACTGGCCGCGGCCCGCCTGCGCATCGCGGAAATCCTGCACGCGCAGAAGCGCTACGATCAGGCGCAGGCGCTGTACCAGCAGGCGCTTGACGATATCGCGCGCGCCGGCGGCGATGCGCTGCAAACGGCGCTCGCCAAAAGCGCCCTGGCGATGCTGTATCGCGCCCGGGGCAACCAGGCGGCAGCGCTGCCGATGCAGTCCGAGGCGCTGGAGCTGATGCTGCCGCTGTACGGCCGGGACCATCCCGACGTCATCGACAGTGCGCGGGAGCTGGCCGCCATGTACCAACGCCAGGGCCAAAACGCCGAACTTGCCGCTCTGGCCGAGCGGGTGCCGGCGCTGCGGGCGCGCTGAGAAAGGTTATAGGCGCCCGCACTGTGAATCATCTTTACAACAGTGCAAAGTGTGCATCGCCGGAAGCTGTACACTGGCGGCATGCAGCTGACTCCCAACAAGCAAGCCGAACTCCACCGCGCCTTGCAGGACGCGCTGGACGATCACGCCCTGGCGGCGGCGATGCCAGACCTGGAGCCGCTGGCCGGCACGCCGCCGCTGCCGGCATCGCTGATCGAGGACGAAGCGCTGCATATCGTGCGCCACAGAAACAGTGGCTGCGTGCAATTCGTCTTCCCCGCCAACGGCGCCGGCGCGTCCTCGCCCGCGCTGGTGTCGCAGGGCTGGGACTGGATCGTGCAGGCCTCGCTGCGCGCCGGCGAACGCATGACGCAGGTCATGATCAACAAGATCGAGCAACACAACAAGCCCGAACAATTGCTGGCCCTGAGCCGCGGCCACGGACAGCCGGTGATGCCGGAAGACCTGGCCGCCGCGCGTGGTCGCAAGGTGCTGTTGCTGGTGCATGGCTTGTTCAGCTCGGTGGAAGGCGGGTTTGCCGACCTGGACCTGCAAGCGCTGCTGCAACGCTACGAGGGACGCGTGTTCGGCTACGACCACTGGACCGTCGCCAAGACGCCGCAGCAAAACGCGCTCAACCTGCTGCAACGACTGCCGCCGGACGCCGGCTGGGAGCTGGACATCCTCTGCCACAGCCGTGGCGGCCTGGTGGTGCGCTCATTGCTGACCGAAGGCATGGCCGACATCGCGCAGGCGCGCGCCGGACGCATTGCCGGCGTCGGCAAGGTGATATTTGTGGCCGCCGCCAACCAAGGCTCGCCGCTGGCGTCGCCGGACGACATCAAGCAATTTCTGAATGTGGCGGCCATGCTGGCCTCGTTCAGCCGGGGCATGGCGCTGGACGTGGTGATCGGCCTGGCGCGAATGGTAGTGGCGCTGGGCTACGGCCGCCCCAGCGTGCAGGCGCTGGCGACCGGCTCGGCGCTGATCGAACAGCTGGGCCACGCCGGCACGCTGCTCAACGCCGCCAACAGCTACTACGCCCGCGCCAATTTTGATTACGGCGATTCGCTGCTGGAACGCACCGGCGCCCTCCTCAACCGCGCGCTGATCGACGGCGCCAACGACCTGGTGGTTCCCTACAGCAGCGTGCTGCTGCCGCACGCCATCCCGGACGACAACCACATCCTCAACTTCGGCAGCGCCGAACAGAAACAACGCGAGGTCTGGCATACCGAATTCTTCCGGCACCCCGCCACCCGCGCCTTCATCACTCGGCAGCTGGGCTAGCCTTGCGCCGGCGGCGGGCGTTCTTCGGATCGGCGATCAGCGGGCGGTACAGCTCCACCCGGTCGTGGGCGCGCAGCACCGTGTCCAGCGGCTTTTTCTTGGCGTAGATGCCGGTTTGCAGCTGGCTCAGGTCCAGGCCGGGCACCTCGCTCAGCACGCCGCTGAGCGCAATCGCCTGCTCCAGCGTGGTGCCGGCCGGCACCTGCAAGTCGCGCAGGAATTGCAACGCGTCGCTGGCATAGCACACCTGGATCGTGAAGGTGTCAGCCGCCATACACCGTTTCCGCCCGCTTGCAGAAGGAGTCGACCATGCTGTTGGCGATCATGCCGAACACCGGGCCGATCAGCTTGTCCAGCAGTCCGCTGGAAAACTCGTAATGCAGGTCCAGTTCGATCTTGCAGGCGTCCTCGCGCAAGGCCTTGAAAGTCCACACGCCGTCCAGGGTCTTGAAAGGACCGTCCACCAGCTTCATCTTGATCGACGAGGGCGCGGTGTTTTCATTGGCCGTGGTGAAGGCCTGCTTGACGCCGTGATAGTTGATGCCGACACTGGCCACCACCGTGTTGCCGTTGCGCTCCCTGATTTCGACACCACCGCACCACGGCAGAAATTTGGGATAGTCCTCGATCGCCGCCACCAGATCGAACATTTGCTGGGCGCTGTAACCGAGGAAAACTGATTTGTGCACTACTGCCATTGTCTAACCATTTGCTATGATGTTGAAATATTCGCGCCTGAAGGCGCGCAGCAGTAGTTTAACCGATACCACCACATGACCATAGCCGATAACAAAAAAGCCTTTTTTGACTATTTCATCGAAGACCGCTACGAAGCCGGCATCGTGCTCGAAGGCTGGGAAGTCAAAGCCATCCGCGACAACAAGGTGCAGATCAAGGAAGCCTACGTCACCATCAAGGGCGACGAGCTATACCTGTTCGGCGCCCACATCAGCGCGCTGCCGACCGCCTCCACCCATATCACGCCGGACATGGTGCGCACCCGCAAACTGCTGCTGCACCGCGAGCAGATCGACAAGCTGATCGGCAAGGTCACGCGCGCCGGCTACACGCTGGTGCCGCTGAACCTGCACTTCAAGGGCGGCCGCGTCAAATGCGAAATCGGCTTGGCCAAGGGCAAGAAACAGCATGACAAGCGTGCCACCGAGAAAGATCGCGACAACAAGCGCGAGGTGCAACAGGCGATGAAAGTCCACAAGCGCTAAAACTGTTGCGCACGCTGTACACCACCCGGCCCCGCGCCGGGTTTTTTATCGCCGCAAGAATTTCTAATTAGAAACATCCATGCTAAACTGGGCGCTGGATGATTTTACATTCACGGCCGCCCTGCGGCCGTCAATCTGGACAATTTTGACGACGAGGCAATCATGGCGCTGAAAACTGCAATGGCTCTGGCGGCCGGCATCCTGCTGGCGGGCTGCGCGTCGCACTACACGCCGACGCCGCTGCCGGCCAACTTCGCCACCACCAAGCAAGCCAAGCTGCAAGCGGCTTACCATTGGGGCGTGATTTCCGACAACATCGCCAAGGGCGTGGCGCTGGAACTGCGCAAGAGCCCGCCCCGCCCGGTGTACATCGATGAACCGAAAGACGCCAGCCCGTTCCAGCGCGCGCTGGCCACCCAGCTGACCACCTCGCTGCTGAACGAAGGCTATGTGGTGTCGCGCACGCCGGCCGGCTCGCTGAAAGTGGAGCTGGACGTGCAGGCCGTGACCTTCAGCGCCGACCGCCCGCAATACCGCTACCACGGCGAGAAAAGCATGCTAGCCGGCGGCGTCTGGGTGCTGAGCGAGATCCATATGGGCGCCGCCCTCAACGCCGTCACCGCCGTCGGCGCGATCGACAGCCATCAATGGTTCAATTCGCAGTTCGCGCCGGGCGACACGCCGAAGACCGAAATCATCGTCACCGTCTCGGTGTCCGACCAATACCGCTACCTGGCGCGCAACACCTCGGCCTACTACGTGGCCGACACCGACCGCGCGCTGTACGGCATTGTCGAGCCGAACGCTGATGACGCCACCAAAGTTAGCCGTACCTTCCAGGTACGCGGAGATATCTAATGCAGATGACAACCCTGCTTCGCGCCTCGCTGCTGGCGCTGCCGCTGCTGCTGGCCGGCTGCTCGTCGACGCCGAAGAATGACGAAGGCAATTACGCCACCATCTCGTCGAACCAGTTCATCAACGCCAACTACAAGGCGGCCGACACGCTGCTGGCGCAACTGAACGGCAAGCTGCGCACCGACAAGCCGCTGATCATGGCCACCGTGGTCAATATCGATGCGCTGGACCAGACCACCACGCTGGGTCGGCTGGTGTCCGAACAGCTATCGACACGCCTCGCCCAAGGCGGCCTGAGCATGCTGGAAATGAAGCTGCGCAACAGCGTCTACCTGAAGCGCAACCAGGGCGAGCTGATGCTGACGCGCGAAATCGGCGAGGTAGCCACCACCCACAACGCCCAGGCGATCGTGGTCGGCTCCTACGCCGAAACCAGCGACATGGTGTTCATCAACGTCAAAGTGATCCAGCCGAACACCAACTTCGTGCTGGCCGGGCACGACTACGTGCTGGCCAAGGAAGCCATCGTCCGCTCGATGCTGCAGCGGAACTAAACCAGCAACGGCAGCACCTCCACTGCCGAGGCCTCGACTTTCAAGCCGATCAAGTCATCCGCCCGGGTTTTGCCCAGGTTGATGGCGGCGATCGGCTTATTCGTTTGCGCGGCCAGCTTGGCGAAGCGGTAGCCCGAAAACACCATCAGCGACGAGCCGACCACCAGCACCGCGTCGGCCTGGTCGGCCAATTGCAGCGCGTCGGCGGTGCGCTGCGGCGGGATGTTATCCCCGAAGAAAATCACGTCCGGCTGCAAGGTGCCGCCGCAGGCGCCACAGTAAGGCAGGCGGAAGTCCTGGAACTCGTCCAGTTCGACCTCGGCGTCGCCATCGGGCCGAGCCTCCGGCACCACCTCGCCGGCCGGCCCGGTCGGCACCAGCGACGGATTCGCCTCGACCAGCCAGTGCTGGATTTCGCTGCGCGGATGCACGCGGCGGCAGTCCAGGCACAACACGCCATGAATATTACCGTGCAGCTCGATCAACTTGCGGCTGCCGGCGGCGGTGTGCAAGCCGTCGACGTTTTGCGTGATGATGGCATGGATGCGCCCGGCCGCCTCCAGTGCGGCCAGCGCGCGGTGGCCGGCGTTGGGCGCGGCGCCGGCCAAGGTCGGATAGCCGGCCATGCTGCGCGCCCAATAGCGGCGGCGCACCGCCTCGGACTTGCGGAAATCGGGGCCCTGAATGGGATTACGGCCGCGCCGCACGCCATCCTTATCGCGGTAATCGGGAATACCGGAAGCGGTGCTCAGGCCTGCTCCGGTCAGCACCAGCACGCGCTGATGCTGGTGTAAAAAGTCTGCAGATGATCTACTTGCTGATTCAGGTTCATCCCCGAATGTTACCGCACTATCGGGGTCAGGTCTGACAAACGCACACAGACACTGCTGTAGCCCCCCGCTGAATTGATTTGACAACTTTGCAAATAGCAATTTAATATGGATATACATAAGCACTTATGAATTATTCTTCTTTTACGGAGCCGACTCAAAAATGCGTAAATTTTTCCCCTTGGCCGCCATGGTCTTCTGCGCTCTCGCCACGCTCACCAACGCCGGCGCGCAAGCGCAGGAGCCTCCGCCCGCCACGCAGCGGTCCCAGCCGTTGAGCGCCACCAGCAAGGCTGCCGCCGTCGATCTGCTGGCCCAGCGCCTGTCGGCGAAATACGTTTTCGCCGACGTGGGCGACACGATGGCTGCGGCAGTTCGCGAGCATTTGCGCAAGGGTGACTACGAGAAGGTCGCGACCGACGCGGAGTTTGCCGATTTGCTGAACAAACATATTCGAGCCGTCAATCCAGACAAGCACTTGAGCATCCTCTACGTCCCCAACGCGCGGCCTGACATGCCGCGCCCCTCGATCAAGCAAGGCATGCCTGCCGAAGTGAAACAGCGCATGACCGAAGTGGGCAAACATATCAACTTCACCTTTGAAAAGGTGGAGCGCCTGCCGGGCAATATCATGTACGTCAAGTTCGACGGTTTCTTCGACTTGGATATCGCCAAAGACGCTGCTACGGCCGCCATGACGCTGGCTGCCAACGGCGACGCCATGATCATCGACCTGCGCGAAAACCGCGGCGGCAATCCACGCATGGTGGCCTACATGTCGAGTTTCCTCCTCGGCGACAAGAAGATTCATCTGTCGGACATCTACTTCCGCGCCGATAATGAAACCAATTCGTTCTGGAGCGATCCTACCGTACCTGGCCCGCGCTTTGGCGCCGACAAGCCGGTGTATGTGCTGACCAGCGGAGAGACCTTCTCTGCCGCTGAAGATTTCACCTACAATCTGCAAGCGCTCAAGCGCATCACTGTCGTGGGTGAAACCACCGGCGGCGGCGCGCATCCGATCCAACCGTTCCGCATCGACACCAATCTGGTCGCCGTCATTCCGGTCGGCCGTTCCATCAACCCGGTCACGCAGGGCAACTGGGAAGGTGTGGGCATCAAGCCCGACGTCGCCGTCGCCGCCGACAAGGCGCTGGCCAAGGCCAACGCGCTGGCCCTGCGCCAAGTGCTGCCGCAAATCAAAAATCCGCAAGAACGGACGAGCGTGGAGAAGAAGCTCGCCGAGCTGGAAGCGACCCTGTAACAGGCGCGCCCGCGAAACACGGCCGCCGGCGGCGCGAAACAGGCAGGCGCTAACCCGCTCCGTGCGCGACGGCACCCGGCGTTGCCGGGCGCCCGTCTGTATTGCCGGATGCCGCCGCTGACGGCGCGGTCGCGCATGGAATGCTGAACCTGACGATGACGCCTCTTCTTGGCCCATTCTTCACTGTCAGGTCGCCGCCGAGTCGGGAGATGCGCTCGCGCATCCCGGCGATCCCCCAATGCCGCGTCACGCCATCGTTACCGGCACTGTCAGCCAGGCCGACGCCGTCGTCGATCACGGTTCCTTCCAGCCAATCGCGGTTAAAACTGAGCGTCACAAGGATGTGGCTCGGCCTGGCGTGCCTCGCACTATTCCAGACGGCTTCGCGCAGCACGTAGAAAATTTCGTGCGCGACGATGCGCGATAGCGGAACCACCATTCCCCTCGTTGAACAATTCAACACACGCTGCGCGTCCGGCGTCACGCTCAGGAAGGCCTTGCGCAGGGCGTCGAACAACTCTTCGCAGGACATTTCCCGTCGCAACTCCATGACCTCATCGCGCGTGCTTTCGACCAGTTCTTCGGCATAGCTCAGCACGGCGTCGAGCTTGGCCTGCACCCGCGCCTCGTGCGGCATTTGATACTGGACGCTCTGGAAGCGCAGGATCAGCGCCTGAACAGCCTGCAACAGATTATCGTGCAGCGACCTGGCGATGCGGTTGCGCTCGCTGAGAGTGGCGGACATGCGGACACAGACGCGTTCGTCCGCAAGCTCGGCGGCGCGCCGTTTCCCCCGACGATACGCCATCTGTACACAAGGTAAGCCGCGCCAGCGCATGACAGCGCGCAGCCAAGCTGAAACCAGAAAGTTTCCCAAAACGCTGGCAATATGCGGAACGGCACCGACGCTCCCGCGAGATTCCATACACCGTCTTCGTTGGCTGCAATGACACGAAAGCGATAACTGCCTGGCGACAGATTGGTGTACTGCGCAATACGGCCCCGTTGCGCGAGCTGCCAGTCATCATCAACGCCGTCGAGACGATATTTCAGCTTGACGCGTTCCGGTATCGACAGCGCGGTCGCCGTGAAATGGAAGTCGATCGCCGTGGTGCGCGGCGCCAGCGTCATGCCGCTTACCGCATCGAATTCGCCCTTCTGAGTCCGCAAGGATTGAATAATCACTTCGGGCGGCGTCCTGTTTTGCACCAGCTGCGCTGGATCGACCCACCCCAGCCGCGACGTGGTCGCGTAAAAGACCCGGCCCGCCGCGTCCACGCTCAGCGACGGCAGCGGACGGACCGACGCTGCTGCGCCGATGACGCCGTCTTCGAAGTCGAATAGCTCGGCCTTGACCGGTTGGGTGGGAGAGCGCCAGAAACGCGCGAGTTCAGCGGCGGGGAGCATCAACAGGCCTTCATCGCTGTGCACCCAGAGCTGCTTTTTTGTCCAGCACGATCCCGGTCACGCGCCCTACGGCGTCGTAGCCTGCAAACTGCATGGCGTGCGCGGCGTCCCCTTGAACCCATGCAAGACCCGCTTCGCCACCGGCCAGAATCCGGCCGTCAATGTCGGCGAGACTGAGGACATTGCCGATACGCAGGCGGCCGCTTTCAGGAACAAGCTGTACCGCATCGGCGGCGAGCAGGCCAAGCCGGTTGTTTGTCAGGCCGATCCAGGTTCTGCCGGCGGAGTCGCGCAGCATGCTGACAGGCGTATTGTCGGCCACCTGGCTTAATCGCTGGTCCTTGCTCCACACGCCGCGCTCGAAGCGCCACAAGCCATTGCGCATGATGGACACCAACAATGTCCCGTCGGCATCGAGCGCCAGCGCCTGTAAGTCGAACTTGCCGTTCAGCGAGGCCGGCAATTGCCAAAACCGCTGGCTGCCGCGCTTGAACTCCCACAGGCCGTTTTCGACGCCGACCCACACGTGATCGCCAGCCGCGCGCAGGATGGCGTAGACCTTCCTGACGTTGGTTGCCGCGCTCGTCCCGTCCGGCTTGCGCCGCGACATCGGCTGCGACCAGCCGCCAATCCACATCTCGTCAGCAAGACCTGGCTGGGCCAGCCATAGACTGTCTTTCCTCTGGATCAGATTGAAGCGATGGGCGCGGATCTTTTCGATGCCATCGTAGGTGGTGCGCCACAGGTTGCCTTCACGGTCGGTCAGCAAGCTGATGCCGATACCATCGGTCATGGCCTGCTCGAACGAGCCGTAAACCGCCGGATAATACGCGATTTCGCGCCATACTCCGTTAGGGTCCGGCGCCAGATGGCCGAAACCACCGTCGCGACTGGCGATAAGCGTGCCTTTCGGGCCTGCGGCCAGCCTGCTGTAGCGCCAAGGCTGAGCAAGCTTCATGGGCGCCAGCTTGCCCGATGCTGACGCGGCGGCGAACTGTCCGTTCGGCAGCTTCAGCAGCAATCGATGGTTGTAAAAGACCAGTTGCGACGGCGAGATGTATTTCGTCACGAACGAAAACTCGAGGTCGCCTTTTTCCGGGCGTAAGCCTCATCGTTGGTGAGCACCCAAAAGTTCTCCTCGTTATCGAAACCGGCCGCGTACACCGGGCCGGCAGGCGAGGCTGTGCTTGCCTACAGGACGCCAGCCGTCCGGCCGCAACTGCACCAGGCCGGTGGTGGTGCAAGCATAAATCTCGTCATTGCTGCTGGCAATCGCGTAGACCGTACCTGCTGGAAAGTCCTTTCCTGCGCGGAAATGGGTAACGGCGGACGGACTGAAAATACTCAGCCCGCCGAAAGAATAGCCGACCGCGATCCGCTTGCCGGGCAGCGCCCGCACGGCGGAGATGTTCTGCGACAAGGGCGAGGCGCCGTACACCGACCTCTGGCGTTTGAATGTCACGCCGTCGAAGCTGTACAAGCCTTTCGGCGACGTCAGCCAGAGCATGCCATCGCTGGCCTGGGTCATGCCGAATGCCTGCGGCGGCGCGCCGTCCGCCTGCACCCATCGCCGGCGCTCGAACGAGACATCGGCGGGCGATGCAGCGGCCAGGTGCGGGCACACCAAAAGCAGACATAAATGAACCCACGCTAAACACCGCATAGCATAGCCCTGTTGGTTGAACTCGTAGGCAGCATCAGGCCGATGGTAGCGGTTTTACCCTGTGGCCATATTGAAGAAAAACGGCGTGCCTTTGAACAAAAGCGGCGGCCACTGGCATAAAAAGTTAGAATCAGCAGTTCAAGTTACGTGGAAATATATGGGCAAGGCTTACGGCGATACTATCGGCGGCTATTTCAGGGCAACGCAGCAGCCTTTGTTCGTTCAAAGCGCCGCGATGGAGAGTGACGTCGCCGTCACCTATCTGCGCAGCGAGGGTGGCGGCACCGGTGTCACCGCGCCGATTCCGCCGGAGCCGGCCATCCTGCTGGCGATCCAGTTGCAGCCGCTGCGCGAGCATCGCTTGTGGCTCGATGGCGTCGACATGGCGGTCAAACCCTACGATGCCGGCGCGCTGACGATGCTGGACCTGCGGGCAAGGCCGGTCGCCGACCTCGCCAGCTCCTACGAGTGCGTGCAGATGTATTTTCCGCATGCAGCAATGGATGCCCTGTCGGATGCCGACGACGCGCCCCGCCTCGGCGACCTGCCTCTGCTTAACGGGGCCACGGACCCGGTGCTTGCCCATCTGGCGCACATCGCCAGGGCAGCGGTTTCGCCACCCGGTCCCGCGAGCGCTCTGTTTGTCGAATCCTTGTTTCTGACGGTGCACCGGCATCTGCGCCGGCAGTACGCGGGCATCCAAACGGCCCGGCCCGGCGGAGCCGGCAAGCTCGCTGCGTGGCAGGAAAGGTGCGCCAAGGAGTACATGGAGGCACATCTGGCGCAAAACATTACCCTCGCCGAAATGGCGGCCTTGTGCAAACTTTCAGTGAGCTGGTTTGGCCGCGCATTCAAGGCGACGACCGGCGTGAGCCCGTACCAGTGGCTGTCGGCACGCCGCATCGAGCGGGCCAAGCGCCTGTTGATGGCCGATACAAAGATTGTGGAAATAGCGCTGCAATGCGGCTTTGCCGATCAGAGCCATCTCAGTAGGGAGTTCCGGCGCGCCGTGGGCGCCAGCCCGGCCGCATGGCGTCAGGCGGTCTGCAAAAAGAGGTAAGCCATCCGCTACATTCTGCCAGACGCGTCCCCCTCCTGAATTGTTTATTCTGCCCCCGATTAGCTGACAGCAGGCTAAGGAAAATGACGTTCAACCGCATGGAGGGAAGAAAAATGACGACTACTTTGGAGAAGAAAACAGCGAATCTGGGCGTTGCCTGGGAAGGCATTTACGGCTACAGCCAGGCCGTCCAGGTCAAGGACACGATCTACCTCTCGGGCCAGTTGAGCCATGATGGCGAAGGCAAGCTGGTGGCGCCCGCGGCACTGGACGCCAGCGGCAAGCCGGTCAATTTCGACGCCATGGCCGACCAAATGCGCCAGACCTATCAGAACGCCATCAAACTGCTGGCGGAGTTCGGCGCCACGCTGGACAACGTGGTCGAAGAAACCTTGTACGTGCTGGACGTGGACGCCGCATTCAAGGTCGCCGGCGAGGTGAGGAAAGAACTGTATGGCGCCGGGCAGCCCGCTGTCGCCAGCAATCTGATCGGCGTTTCGCGGCTGGCCTTCCCGGACCAGCTGATCGAAATCACCTTCCGCGCGATTGTCTGACTGTAGCTCAGTTCGTGTGCGTTTGTCAGACCTGACCCCGGGGTTGGTTTAGAGGCGGGCGCGCAGGTCGGCGATGGCGGCTTGCCAGTCGCTGTAGTGCTCGCTCTCCTGCCATAGCTGGCGCAGCTCGCTGTCTTCGGCGACGATGCGCTCGAGCGCGCGCATGGCTTTGTCGGCCAGGTCGGCGCGCGGCTTCGCCTTGGGCTTGCGCGCGGCCACCCATTCGTCGACCGCGGCGCTGTCCTCGCTCGACGCGCCGCCCTTGCCTTGCAGCCGGGCCAGCACTTCGATCGCCACCAGCGCCTCGGCGGCGAACGGCGCTTCCAGTTCGCCCGCCGCCTCCAGCACCGTGTTGAGCGTGTCTTCCACCGCGTCCAGATTGCTTGTTTCGTGCAGGTCTTCCGCCCAGTCTTGCGCGTAGTCGTTGCCGAAGGCGTCTACCGCCCAGGTGCCCATAGTCTTACTCCTTGATGATTTTGCTTTGCGATTTGACGACCTGCATGGCCGTCGCGATCAGGCCGCTCATGTCGCCCATATTGGCCGGGATGATGATCGAGTTGTTGGTCTTGGCCAGCTGGCTGAAGGCGTTGACGTATTGCTCCGCCACTTTCAGGTTCATCGCCTCGTCGCCGCCCGGCTCGCGCAACGCCGCGCCGACCTGGCGCAATGCGCTGGCGTTTGCCTCGGCCAACGCGACAATCGCGCCGGCCTGGCCCTGCGCGCGGTTGATGGCGGCCTGCTTGTCGCCTTCCGAACGGGCGATCTGCGCTTCGCGTTCGCCGTTGGCGATGTTGATCTGCTCCTGCTTGCGGCCTTCCGAGGCGGCGATCAGCGCGCGCTTTTCACGCTCGGCGGTGATCTGCGCCTGCATCGCGTGCAGGATTTCTTTCGGCGGCGTCAGGTCCTTGATTTCGTAGCGCAGCACCTTCACGCCCCAGTTGGCGGCCGATTCGTCGATGGCGTTGACGATGGTGGTGTTGATGTGCTCGCGCTCCTCGAACGTCTTGTCCAGCTCCATGCGGCCGATCACCGAACGCAGCGTGGTCTGCGCCAGCTGGGTAATGGCGGCGATGTAGTTCGACGAGCCGTACGAGGCGCGCATCGCGTCCGTCACCTGGAAGTACAAAATGCCGTCCACCTGCAGCTGCGTGTTGTCGCGCGTGATGCAGACCTGCGGCGGCACGTCCAGCGGGATCTCCTTCAGCAGGTGCTTGTAGGCGATGCGGTCGACGAACGGAATCACGATGTTCAGGCCCGGACCCAGCGTGGCGTGGTATTTGCCGAGGCGCTCGACCACCCACGCGTGCTGCTGCGGCACCACGTTGATCGTCTTGAAGACGAATACCAGCGCCAGGATAAACAGTATGAAGGTGACGTTGCCGATGCTTATATCCATGTAGTTCTCCGTGTGTTAATTCTTATGCCGCCACGATCAGGCGGCTGCCGCGTACTTCGCGTATGGTGTACGCGCCCGGCGCGGCGGTGCCGCCGGGGGCTAATTCCACGTCCCACAGCGCACCGCGGTACATCACCCGCGCCGCGTTGTCCTGCCAGGCCGGCACGTGGATGGTTTGACCGATATCGAGGTTGACGTTGGGATCGCGCTCGGCCTGCACCCGCTGCTGCGCGCGGCCGTAACGGCTGCGCCGCAGCGCCACGGTCGCCGCCACGCCCACCAGCGCGGCCGCCAGCAGCTGCGCTGCCGCGCCCAGGCCCAGCAGCGCCGCGATGCCGCCCGCCGCCAGCCCGATGGCGATCATCAGCAGGTAGAAGGTGCCGACAAACAGTTCCAGTATCACCGTCGCGCCGGCCGCGGCCAGCCAGTAGCTCCAGTCAGTCATCATGCTCTCCTTTTCAAATGCAAACCCCGCCTCCCGTGACGGGAGGCGAGGGTTCATTTATACCACGTTAGCGTTGCGTCAATTACTTTTGCAGACTGGCGAGCTTTTGCCAGGTGTCGATCACCGAGTCGGGATTGAGCGACATCGATTCGATGCCCTGCTCCATCAGCCACGCGGCGAAGTCCGGGTGGTCCGACGGGCCCTGGCCACAGATGCCGATGTACTTGCCCTGCGCGCGGCACGCCTTGATCGCCTGCGACAGCAGCGCCTTGACGGCGTCGTCGCGTTCGTCGAAGTCGGCCGCCAGCAGCGCCATGCCGGAGTCGCGGTCCAGGCCCAGCGTCAGCTGGGTCAGGTCGTTGGAACCGATCGAGAAGCCGTCGAAGTGCTCCAGGAAGCGCTCCGCCAGAATCGCGTTCGATGGCACTTCGCACATCATGATCAGGCGCAGGCCGTTTTCGCCGCGCACCAGGCCGTTCTTGCCCAGCAGGCCGACCACTTTCTCGGCCTGGCCCAGCGTGCGCACGAACGGCACCATGATCTCGACGTTGGTCAGGCCCATGTCGTTGCGTACGCGCTTCATGGCGGCGCATTCCATTTCGAAGGCGCCGGCGAAATCGTCGGCCAGGTAGCGGGCGGCGCCGCGGAAGCCCAGCATCGGGTTTTCCTCGTCCGGCTCGTAACGCGAACCGCCGATCAGCTTCTTGTACTCGTTGGACTTGAAGTCCGACAGACGCACGATCACCGGTTTCGGCCAGAACGCGGCGGCGATGGTGGCGATACCCTCGGCCAGCTTGTCGACGTAGAAGGCGCGCGGCGACGCATGGCCACGGGCCACCGACTCCACCGCTTTCTTCAGGTCGGCGTCGATGTTCGGGTATTCCAGAATCGCTTTCGGGTGCACACCAATATTGTTATTGATGATGAACTCCAGGCGCGCCAGGCCCACGCCGCCATTCGGCACGGCCTGGAAGTCGAACGCCAGCTGCGGGTTGCCGACGTTGAGCATGATCTTGGTCGGCAGTTTCGGCAGCTCGCCGCGCGAGACTTCCGAGATTTCCGTCTCCAGCAGGCCATCGTAGATCTTGCCTTCGTCGCCTTCGGCGCAGGAGACGGTGACGAAGGTGCCGTCCTTCAGCACTTCGGTGGCGTCGCCGCAGCCCACCACGGCCGGCACGCCCAGTTCCCGCGCGATGATCGCCGCGTGGCAGGTACGGCCGCCACGGTTGGTGACGATGGCGGAGGCGCGCTTCATCACCGGTTCCCAGTTAGGGTCGGTCATGTCGGCCACCAGCACGTCGCCCGGCTGCACGCGTTCCATTTCCGACGGGTCGGTAATCACGCGCACCGGGCCGGCGCCGATCTTCTGGCCGATCGCGCGGCCCGAGGCCAGCACGGTGCCCGACGATTTCAGCTTGAAGCGCTGCTGCACGTCGGTCGCCTTCTGCTGCGACTTCACGGTTTCAGGACGCGCCTGCAGGATGTACAGCCTGCCGTCGCGGCCGTCCTTGCCCCACTCGATGTCCATCGGACGGCCGTAGTGGTTTTCGATGATGACGGCGTACTTGGCCAGTTCCACCACTTCGTCGTCGTTCAGCGAGTAGCGGTTGCGCAGCTCGACCGGCACGTCGACGGTCTTCACCGAGCGGCCAGCCTTGGCTTCGCTGGTGAATTCCATTTTCAGCAGCTTGGAACCGATGTTGCGGCGGATGACAGGCGACTTGCCCTTTTCCAGCATCGGCTTGTGGACGTAGAACTCGTCCGGGTTGACCGCGCCCTGCACCACCGTCTCGCCCAGGCCATAGCTGGAGGTGACGAACACCACGTCCTTGAAGCCGGACTCGGTATCGATGGTGAACATGACGCCGGCGGCGCCCAGGTCCGAGCGCACCATGCGCTGCACGCCGGCCGACAGTGCCACCTCGGCGTGGGTGAAGCCCTTGTGCACGCGGTAGGAGATGGCGCGGTCGTTGTACAGCGAGGCGAACACGTGTTTCATCGCGTCCAGCACGTTCTCGATGCCGACCACGTTGAGGAAGGTTTCCTGCTGGCCGGCGAACGAGGCGTCCGGCAAGTCTTCGGCGGTGGCCGACGAGCGCACGGCGAACGAGACTTCGGTCGACGAATCGGCCACCAGTTTCTCGTAGAACGCGTGAATCTCCTGCTCCAGGCGCGGCTGGAATGGCGTGTCGATGATCCACTGGCGGATTTCGGCGCCGGCTTGCGCCAGCGAGCGAACGTCGTCAATGTTCAGGTCCGCCAGGCGGTCGGCGATGCGGTCGGCCAGCGACTTGCCGCCGTCCGCGCTGTGCGACAGGAAGTCGCGGAAGGCCTGGGCCGTGGTGGCAAAGCCGCCCGGCACACGCACACCGGCACCCGCCAGCTGGCTGATCATCTCGCCGAGCGAGGCGTTCTTGCCGCCGACAGATTCGACATCCGTCATCCGTAAATTTTCAAACGAGGCAACGTATACTGCTTCGTTGTTCTGCTCCTTCAATGCTGCGTTGGACATAAAAACACCTTTTTGATGATAGAAATCTTTCCGGCGGTGGGCAGCCCATGTTCTTGTTATTCTGCTGGGCGTGCCGCACAATGCATCCTGTTGGCGCACATTCTACAGCCTGTGACGCGAATTGACGATTCACAATACGATACATGCACTAAACATGACACTAGAACAACGCCCACCCCTGCCCGCAGCCGCCCGCACTGTCTTTTTTGTTTCCGACGGGACAGGCATTACCGCTGAAACCTTTGGTCACTCGGTGCTGACCCAGTTCGAGCTGCGCTTTCGCCAGGTGCGCCTGCCGTTCATCGATACGCTGGACAAGGCGTACGACGCGGTGCGCAAGATCAACGAGGCGTTTGCGACCGACGGTCAACGGCCGATCGTTTTTTCGACGCTGGTGCATACCGAGCTGTCTGATGTCATACGGCAATGCAAGGGCATGTATATGGACATGTTCCAGACGTTTGTTGCTCCGCTGGAACAAGAACTGGGCGTGAAGTCGACCCACACCATCGGCCGCTCGCACAATATCGTCGATAGCGAGGAGTACAAGAACCGCATCGAGGCGATCAACTTCTCGCTGGCGCATGATGACGGCCAGTCGCACAAGAACCTGGCCGAGGCCGATGTGATCCTGGTCGGCGTGTCGCGCTCGGGCAAGACGCCGACCAGCTTGTATCTGGCGATGCAGTACGGGATCAAGGCGGCCAACTACCCGCTGATTCCGGACGATTTTGAGCGCGCCCGGCTGCCGTCGTCGCTGTACGAGTTCAAATCGAAGATTTTCGGGCTGACCATTACGCCCGAGCGGCTGACCGAAATCCGCAACGAGCGGCGCGCGGGGAGCAAGTACGCGTCGCTGGAGAATTGCCGGTACGAGGTGAATGAGGCGGAGGCGATGATGAAGCGCGAAGGCATTCGCTGGCTGTCGTCGACCACCAAGTCGATTGAAGAAATCTCCACCACCATCCTGCAAGAGATCAAGCCGGACCGGCGCGAATACTGACCGTCATCGCAAAATATAACCGTCGTCCCCGCGAAGGCGGGGACCCATGCGGCGCCTACCAGCCAGCGCACCGCTGCGACAGCTAAACCCGCAACGACTCAGCCTCCCGCGCATAAACGCGATGCTGCGCCAACACCGCCTTAAAGCCGGCCAATCCCTCCGCCGCCGCCTGCGGCTCCACGACAATCACCCCCGGATCGGGCAAGCCCTGCGGCAGCTTGCGCGGAATCCGCGCCGCCTTCAGCAACTCCGCGCCGCCGCCCAGCGCCAGTAACGGCTTGTCATGCCGGTACTGCAGCTTCACGAACTCCACCGCCAGCGCATCCGCCGCCAGCGCCGCGCCGCCAGCCACAATCGCCCCATCCCACAACACCGACGGCCCGGTCTCGAAGCTGATCTCCGCATCCAGCGCCGCATCGGTGGCCGATTCAACCGCACCGATGCGCGCGCCGATCAGGCGCGGCGCCGCGCCGTCATCGAGCAGCGACGCATACAGCTTGCGCACCAGCGCCCCATCCACGCCCGGCGCCACCATGATCGCGACGCGCCGCGTGCGTATGCCCGTCACGCCCGGCCGCGCGAACAGCGACAGCGAAGGCGACGGCATATAGTCATACGGCGGCCGCCCGGTGGCCAGCGGCAGCGGCGGCGGCACCTCCATGCCCAAGCCGGCGGCGACGGCGGCGGCCAGCCCGGCATCGATATTCACCAGCAGCGCCAGGGTGCGGCGGCGCACGGCCGGCGTCTGCACCCGCGTCAGCTCGAAACGGAAGGCATTGATGATATGCCGCTGCTCGGTCGCGCTCTGGCTGATCCAGAACAGGCGCGCCTGCGCGTAATGGTCGGCAAACAGCTCCGGCTTGCCGCGCACCTCGTTGCCGCGCGACGGCTCCGGCACGCTGACGAAGCCGCGCGCGCCGGCCTGAAACGGACAGCCGCCGGCCAGCGAATTGGGCTCATAATTTACGCGGCCCCGGTTGATCTGCTGGCGATGCAGGCCGTCGCGCTGGTTGTTATGGATCTGCGCCAGCGGCGTATTAATCGGAATTTCGTGGAAGTTCGGCCCGCCCAGCCGCGTGATCTGCGTATCGATGTACGAGTGCAGCCGCCCTTGCAGCAGCGGATCGTTGGTGAAGTCGATGCCCGGCACCACGTGGGCCGCGCAAAAAGCCACCTGCTCGGTCTCACCGAAGAAGTAGTCGGGATTGCGGTCCAGTACCAGCTTGCCGACCGGGCGCACCGCCACCATTTCCTCCGGCACGATCTTGGTGGGGTCCAGGATATCGAAGGGGAACTGCGCCGCCTGGTCCGCGGTGAAGATTTGCAGCCCCAGCTCGTACTCGGGAAACTGGCCGGCGTCGATGGCCTCCCACAGATCGCGGCGATGATAGTCAGGGTCGGCGCCGGCCAGGCGCAGCGCCTCGTCCCATACCAGCGAATGCGTGCCGGCCAGCGGCGTCCAGTGGAATTTGCAGAACAGCGACGCCCCCTTGGCGTTCACCAGCCGGAAGGTGTGCACGCCGAAGCCCTGCATCATCCGGTAGCTGCGCGGGATGGCGCGGTCGGACGTGTGCCACAGCAGCATGTGCGCGATCTCGGGACTGAGCGAGGCGAAGTCCCAGAAGGTATCGTGCGCGCTGGACGCTTGCGGCATCGCGTGGTGCGGCTCCGGCTTCACGGCGTGCACCAGGTCCGGGAACTTCATCGCGTCCTGGATGAAGAACACCGGGATGTTGTTGGCCACTAGGTCCCAGTTGCCCTCGTCGGTGTAGAACTTGGTGGCGAAGCCGCGCACATCGCGCACCGTGTCGGCCGAGCCGCGCTCCCCCACCACCGTCGAAAAGCGCACGAACACCGGCGTGCGCTTGCCCTTGGCCGCGAACGGCGCGGCGCGGGTGATGGCGCGCAGGTCGCCGTAGCTTTCGAAATAGCCGTGCGCCGCCGACCCGCGCGCGTGCACCACGCGCTCCGGAATGCGTTCATGGTCGAAGTGCGTGATCTTCTCGCGCAGGATGAAGTCTTCCATCAGCGTCGGCCCGCGCGGGCCGGCTTTCAGCGAGTTCTGGTTATCGGCCACCGGCACGCCCTGGCTGGTGGTCAGCTCGCGGCCGGTGTCGTCGACGCGCACGCGGTCGAGCGGGCGGTTGATGGCGTTGTCGCCGATCTCCGGGTCGCCGTCGCCGACCTTGGGCGAGGCGACCGTCTCGGTGCTGGTGCTGGCCGTGACCAGCGGCGACACCGGCGCATGCGTCTCGCCGACATGCGGCGTGTAGGCCGCCTCGCCATACTCCAGCGGCTTGGTGGCATTGAAGGGCATGGCGGCGGCCAGCTTGTCGTCGCCGGTGTTCTTCTGCAAAAGCTGGTCCGCGACCGGATTGGGCGGGCCAAGGCGCGACGGCTGCGGCGGCGCGGCCGGCCCGGCGATCGTGCTCAGTATCGTGCCGGCGCCATCCACCGCGCCGCCGTTGGTTTTACGTTTAGCCATTTCGACCTCCCAGGTTAGCAAGAAGTCGAGTGTGCAATCCTCACAGCCGCGTGTGTTGATGAGCCGCAAATCCCGGATTTAAAAGAAGTGCTGCCAGTCGGCCAGCCAGGCGGGGAAGTCTTCGGCCGCCATCGGCTTGGCGATGTAGTAGCCTTGCGCGTACGTGCAGCCCAGGCCTTGCAGGAAGTCCCAATCCTGCTTGGTTTCGACGCCTACCGCCACCGAGCGCCTATCCAGGCTGCGCGCCAGGCCAAGACAGGAACGCAGCACGGTGCCGATGGCCGGCCGCCGGGCGGCGCCGTCGACGAAGCTGGGGTCAATCTTCAATTCGGAGAACGGAATCCGCGCCAGCAGTTGCAGGTTGCTGCGCCCCGTGCCGTAGTCGTCGATCGCCAGGCCGAAGCCGGCCATGCGCAGCCGCAGCAGCCGTTCGAGGAAGTGCGGGTCGGTGGTGAGCACCGCCGATTCGGTCATTTCGAAGGTGATGTAATCGGCCATGACGCGGTGCCGTCCGAGGCAGGCCGCGATCTGCTCCATGAACTGCGGGTGCGCCAGCGTGCTCTGGTCGACATTGATCGATACCGAAATCGGCACGCCCTTCTCATGCAGCCGGCGGCACGCCGCCACCGATTTCTCGATCATGGTCCAGTCGAGAAAGTCGATCCGCTGCGCGCTGTCCAGCGCCGGCATGAAGGAGGCCGGCCCCAGCACGCCATGCAGCGGATGGCGCCAGCGCGCGAACATTTCCAGCCCTTTGACCTGGCCCGATTCCAGTTCGATTTTGGGCTGGAAAAAGGGATCGAATTCGCGCTTCTGCAAGCCTTCGCCCACTTCGGCAAACGACAGTGCTGGCGCGCTTTCGCGCACGCCGTGCGCTTCGCCGGCGGCAAGGTAGTCCTGCAGCAGCGCCGCCAGCCGGCTGCCGATCACCGGTTTGCCGATGGCGCCCAGCACGTTGACGCCATACGCGGCGGCCATGGTCTCCACCGAGAACAGCACCGCGTTGGTTTGCGCGCCGACGACGATTACGCCGGCCTTGCTGTGCGCCTCGCCGAGGCGGCGTATCAGTTCCAGCGCGTCCATGCCCGGCAAGGCCAGGTCGATGACGACGATATCGACCTGCGGCGTGATGCCGCCGTTGAAGTGGCGCAGCGCCGTGTGGCCATCGGGCGCCTGCGTGATCCTGCCCACGCCCAGGTGCACCAGGATGTCGGCCAGGGCGTGCCGTTGTACCTGATCCCCTTCGGCTACCAGAAAGTGCAACTGCGCGATGTCCATGACCGCCTCCAGTTTGTGCTTCAGGTCTGATTCTGCTGATTCTGCCTCAGTTGTTCAAAAAGCATACCGCCGCACATGCGGCGACGTTCAGCGACTCCACCTGCCCCAGGTGCGGGATCACGACTTTGTGAGTCGCCTGCGACAGCAGGTCGTCCGCCACGCCCTGCCCTTCGTGGCCGAAAATCCACGCCACCGGCCGCCGCAGGTCGATGTCGTACAGCGTTTGCGTGGCGTAGCCGCTGGTGGCCAGCGTCGGCACGCTGGCATGGCGCAGCAGCTCGGCCAGATCGACGTTTTCAAAGATGTCCAGCACGAAGTGCGCGCCCATGGCCGCGCGCAGCACTTTCGGCGACCAGCAGAACGCCGTGCCGCTGCTGCAGTAAACTTGCTTGATGCCAGCCGCCGCCGCGCTGCGCAGGATGGAACCAACATTGCCGGGATCCTGCACGCCGTCCAGCAGCACCGCCGAGACACTGAGCGGCGCACCGGCGCTGCGTTCCGGCGTATCGATCAGGAACATCACGCCGACGCCATGCTCGACCTGGCTGATGCCGTTGTACAGCGCATCCGGCAGCGCCAGCACATGCGCGCGCCGGGCTTCCAGCTGGCCGACGATGTCCATCACTTCCGGGTTGTGCAGCGCGGTTTCGCTGACCACGCACTGCTCCGGCAGGCCGCGCAGCTGGAGGTAGGACTGGCACAGGTGCACGCCGTCGAGCAGCGTGCGGCCGGCCTTGCGGCGCGCCTGCTGGCTGCCGGCCAGCTTGACCAGCTCCTTGTATTGCGCGTTGTCGCGCGAGGTGATGGTTTTCACAGGTCCACCTCCAGCAATGCGCGCACCGGCGCGAACGAACGGCGGTGCACCGGCGACGGGCCGTGCTCGCGCAGCCGTTCCAGGTGCAGCGCCGTGCCGTAGCCCTTGTGCTGGTCGAAGCAGTATTGCGGATAGCGCTGGTGCAGCGTCACCAGCGCGGCGTCGCGCGCGGTCTTGGCGAGGATGGAGGCGGCCGAGATGGCGTCCACCTTGTCGTCGCCGCCGATGACGGCGATGCTCTGGATTTTCATCACCGGGCAGCGGTTGCCGTCGATCAGGGCCAGGGTCGGCACGGTGCTCAATGCTTCCACCGCGCGGCGCATCGCCAGCATCGACGCCTGCAGGATATTCAGCTTGTCGATTTCCTCTTCCGAGGCCTCGGCGATGGCCCACGCCAGCGCGTTCTGCCTGATCAGCGGGGCCAGCATGTCGCGCTTGGCTTCGGTCAGTTTTTCGAGTCGCGCAGGCCTTCGATCGGGCGCGCGGCGTCGAGGATGACGGCGGCGGCGAACACCGGGCCGGCCAGCGGGCCGCGCCCGGCCTCGTCCACGCCGCAGATGATTTCATCCGGCGAATCTGGCAGGTCATCGAATAAACCCAGGTTTTGATTTTTCACGTTTCGTTACTCTTAATTCCGTCATTCCCGCGCAGGCGGGAATGACGTGTGGTTCAGGCGCCGATTATACGCAGCACCGCAGCCGCGCTTTCCGCCGCGCTGTCGCGCAGCAGGCTGTGATGCATGTCGGTGAAGCGCTGCACCAGCCGTTGCCGGTGCGGCGCGTCGCTCAACTGCCGCCACATCGCCTCGGCCAGCGCTTCGGCGCTGGCGGCGTGCTGCAGCAGCTCCGGCACCAGGAATTCGCGCGCCAGGATGTTCGGCAGGCCGATCCACGGCTGGTAGCCGAAGTGGCGCAAGATCTGCCACTCCAGTTCCATCATCTTGTAGGCGATGACCATCGGCTTCTTGAACAGCGCCACTTCCAGCGAGGCCGTGCCGGATGCCACCATCACCGCCTCGGCGGCGGCGATCGCGGTATGCGACTGGCCGTCCAGCAGCGTGATCTCGACGTCCTGCAAGCCGGCCTGCGCGACCAGTTGCTGGAAATAGGCGCGCTGCCGCTCGCCCGCCATCGGCGCGACGAAACGCAAGCTGCCGTCGCGCTGCTTCAGCAGCCGCGCCGCCTGCACGAAGGCCACCGTGTTGTATTTCAGCTCGGACATGCGGCTGCCCGGCATGATGGCCACCACGTTGGCGTCCTCCGCCAGCCCGAGCGCGCGGCGCGCGGCGCCGACGTCCGGCTTTAGCGGAATCAGCTCCGCCAGCGGGTGGCCGACATAGCTGACCGGCACGCCGGCCTGCTTGTAGATCGCTTCCTCGAACGGGAAGATCACCAGCATGTGCGACACCGCGCGCTGGATTTTCTTGATGCGGCCGCCGCGCCAGGCCCAGATCTGGGGCCCGATGTAATGCACGGTCGGGATGCCGGCCGCCTTCAGCTGCTCTTCCAGCCCGAGGTTGAAGCCCGGGTAGTCGGCGCCGATGAAGGCGGCCGGGCGCTCGGCCAGCAGCTGGTCGCGCAGCGCGCTTTGCACGCCTTTCAGTTCGCGGTAGCGCATCAGCACCGGCAGCAGGCCGCGCACGGTCAGCTGGTCCATCGGCCAATGCGATACCAGGCCCTGCTCGATCATCCGCGGCCCGCCGATGCCGTGGAAGCGCGCCTGCGGCAGGTGCGGACGCAGGCCCGAAAGCAAACGAGCCGCCAGCATGTCGCCGGACGGCTCGCCTGCCACCAGGGCCAGGGACAAGGGGCGGGACGCATCGCCCCGCCCCGCCCCGCCGCCGGCCTGCGCGGCGGCGCCAACTGGCGACGCCGCAGCCTGCGGCGCGATGTTATCGAACGATGCCACGGCTTGCGGTGTCCAGGAACTCGCGCATGGCGCGCATGTGCAGCGCCACGTCGGCCGGCACGGCGGCTTCCTCGGCGATCAGCGCCGCCTTGGCCTCGTCCAGCGTCAGGCCCTGACGGTAGATGATCTTGTACGCAGCGCGGATGCCGTTGATCTGCTCGCGGCTAAAGCCGCGGCGCTTCAGGCCTTCGATGTTGACGCCGTGGGCGGCGGCCGGATTACCGTTCAACAGCACGAACGGCGGCACGTCCTGCGTCAGCGAGGTGCTCATGCCGACAAACGCGTGCGCGCCGATCTTGCAGAACTGGTGCACATTGGCGAAGCCGCTCATGATGACGTGGTCGCCGATTTCGACGTGGCCGGCGATCTGCGCGTTGTTCGAGAAGATCGTGTTGCTGCCGACGACGCAGTCGTGCGCCAGGTGGACGTAGGCCGAAATCCAGTTGTCGTTGCCGAGCGAGGTCACGCCCTTGTCCTGCACCGTGCCGGTGTTGAAGGTGCAGAATTCGCGGATGGTGTTGCGGTCGCCGATGGTCAGGCGGGTCGGCTCGCCGTTCCACTTCTTGTCCTGCGGCGCGGCGCCGATCGACGAGAACTGGAAGAACTTGTTGTCGCTGCCGATGCTCGTGTGGCCTTCGATGACCACGTGCGGACCCACCACCGTGCCGGAGCCAATGGTGACGTTCGGGCCGATCACCGAATACGGGCCAACCTCGACGCTCTCGTGCAGCTCGGCCTTGCTGTCGACGATGGCGGTGGCATGAATCTTGGCCATGATTACTGACCTGCGGCTGGCTGCGAGGCGTCGGTGGTGCTGCGGATGGTGCACATCAGTTCCGCTTCCACCGCGGTCTGGCCGTCAACCGAACCGACCGCCTTGTATTTCCAGATGCCGCGCGCCACGCGCAGGATCTCGATGTCCATCTTCAGCTGGTCGCCAGGACCGACCGGACGCTTGAAGCGCGCGTTGTCGATGCCGACGAAGTACACCACCGAGTTCTCGTCCGGCTTGATGCCCATGGTCTTGAACGACAGCAGCGCGGCCGTCTGCGCCATCGCCTCGATCATCAGCACGCCCGGCATCACCGGCTTGTGCGGGAAGTGGCCGTTGAAGAATTCCTCGTTGACGGTCACGTTCTTGATGGCGGTGATGGACTTGTTCTCTTCATACGAGAGCACGCGGTCGACCAGCAGCAGCGGATAGCGGTGCGGCAGGTAGGACTTGATCTCGCAGATGTCCATCGTTTTGGCGTTTTCGGTAGTGGTCATGATTCGTTATTCTCAGTTTTGGTCTTGATAATTTTTTCCAGCGCGCGGATTTTATCGCGCATCGACGACAGGTTGCGGACAATGACTGCCGATTTTTCCCACTCGGCGTTTTTCGCCAGCGGATAGAAGCCGGTGTACTGGCCCGGCTCCAGGATCGAGCGCGACACCATCGAGCCGGAGCCGACGTGCACCTTGTCGACGATGGTCAGGTGGCCCAGCACCATGGCGGCGCCGCCGAAGGTGCAGTATTTGCCGATCTTCGCGCTGCCGGCCACGCCGACGCAGCCGGCCATCGCCGTGTGCGCGCCGATGTGGCAGTTATGGCCGATCTGGATCTGGTTATCCAGCTTGACGCCATCCTCGATGACGGTGTCGGCCAGCGCGCCGCGGTCGATGGTGGTGTTGGCGCCGATGTCCACATCGTCGCCGATCATCACGCGCCCGGTCTGCGGGATCTTGATGTAGACGCCGCCCTCGTTGGCGAAGCCGAAACCGTCGGTGCCGATCACCGCGCCGGAGTGAATGATGCCGCGCTTGCCGATCTGGCAGTAGGCCTGGAAGGTGACGTTGGCGAACAGCCTGGTGCCGTCGCCGATCACCGCCTCGCGGCCGATGAAGCAGCCGGCGCCGATGACGGCGTGCTCGCCGATCACCGCGCCATCCTCGATCACCACGCGGGCGGCGATGTGCGCCGACGGCGCGATCTGCGCCGTTTCCGCCACCACCGCGCTCGGATGCACGCCGGCCGCCGGCACGATGGCCGTCAGCGACTCGAAATACTGCGCCGCGCGGGCGAAGTACACATACGGGTTCGGGACGACGATGCGCGCGCCGCTGTAGCCGGCGGCGATAAAAGCGTCATCGGCGGCCGACACGATCAGTGCCGCCGCCCTGGTCTGCAGCGCCTGCGCGCGCAGCTTGCTATTGCTGAGAAAGCTGATGTGCGAAACGCCGGCGTCAGCCAGTGGCGCGATCCCGGTCACTTCCAGGTCCGGGTCGCCCACCAGCTGACCACCAAAGCGTTCGACCAATGCTCCTAGTCGAGTGCCCATCGGGTGATCCAATCGTTGAGTTGTTACTTGTCTTTATCCAGCGCGGCCAGCACCTTGTCGGTGATGTCGATGCGCGGGCTGGCCCAGACGGCGTCCTGCAGCACGATGTCGAAGCCTTCCACATTGGCCATCTGCTTGATGATCTTGGTGGCTTTTTCCGAAATCGCCTGGCGCTCCTCGTTGGTGCGCTGGCTCAGGTCTTCGCGGAACTCGCGCTGGCGGCGCTGGTACTCCTTGTCCAGCTCGAACACGTCGCGCTGGCGTTTGACGCGGTCCGCCTCGCTCAGCGCCGGCGCATCTTTTTCCAGCTTTTCCGACGCCGTCTTCAGGCGCTGGCCCATGTCGTTCATGGCCTTTTCGCGGCTCTTGAACTCTTCCTGCAGCTTCTCGCCGGCCAGCTTGGCCAGCTTGGATTCATTGTAGATGCGCTCGGGGCTGATCCAGGCGATGCGCGAGACCGAGGTCTGAGCCTGCACCGGCGCCAATGAACACCAGCCCAATGCAAGCACGGCAAGATATTTGGTCATGGTTGCGGATGCAGTCTTCAACTTAATTCTCCGAGATAAAATATATTACTAACCAGCATTAGAAGCCGGTGCCCATCTGGAACTGGAAGCGCTCCAGGCGGTCGCCATACTTGGCGTTCAACGGCTTAGCATAACTCAACTTGAGCGGGCCGACCGGCGAAATCCAGCTGATGCCCAGACCAGAAGAATAACGCAATTGCGACAAACGCAGCTTTTCAGCCTCCTGGTACACCTGGCCGCCGTCGAGGAACACGAACCAGCGCAGGCTGCGGTCCTGGCCGGAGCCGGGGAACGGCATCTGCAGCTCGGCGTTGCCGATCAGGCGCGAGGCGCCGCCCAGCGCGTCGCCGTAGCGGGTGTCGACCGCGCCCAGCGACGAGCTGTAGTAGCCGCGCACCGAGCCGATGCCGCCGGCGTAGAAGTTCTTGAAGACCGGATAGCTGCTGTTGCCGAGGCCGCGGCCGTAGTCGATTTCGCCCTTCAGGGCCAGCGTGACTTTCGAGAACAGCGGCTTGTACCACTGCTGCTCGTACACGGCGCGGTAGTATTTCTGCTCGCCGACCACGTCCAGCTCCAGGTTGGCGCGCTGGTAGCGGCCGATGGTCGGCGTGGTGGCCGAGTCGCGGCTGTCGCGCGCCCACGCCACGGTCAGCGGCACGGCGGTGGCTTCGGCGGTGCCGACACCGCTGGCGACGCCGGTGATCGAGCGCACGTAGTCGAGGAAGCGGGTCGGCGAGGTGGTGTCGGTGGTGATCTTCGAGCGCTCCAGGCCGACGCCGAAGAACACCGTGTCGACTTCCGAGAACGGCACGCCCCAGCTGACGCGGCCGCCCTGCTGTTTAATCGTGTACATACCGATGTTGACCGCCGGCGGCTTGGTGGTGCGCAGGTACAGCTCGTAGCCGCGCGACACGCCGTCGTCGGTGTAGTACGGGTCGGTCTGCGAGAACGAAATCGTGCGGCTGTATTTCGAGGTGTTCAGCTCGAGGCCGACGGTGGTGCCGGAACCGGCGAAGTTGGCCTGCTGCACCGCCGCCTGGAACGAGAACTTCTCCGACTGCGAGAACGCGCCGCCGATCTGGAAGTTGCCGGTCGGGCGCTCGGTCACGGTCAGGTTGACGTCCACCTGGTCGGAGGTGCCCTGCGCTTCCGGCGTGTCGACCGTGACGTCCTTGAAGTAGCCGAGGCGGTCGACGCGATCGCGCGACAGCTTGATCTTGTTGGCGTCGTACCAGCTCGACTCGAACTGGCGGAACTCGCGGCGGATCACCTCGTCGCGGGTGGAGGTGTTGCCGGCGATGTTCATGTGGCGCACGTAGGCGCGCTTGCCCGGATCGATGAAGAAGGTGAACGCCACTTCGCGCTTGTCGCGGTTGATGTCGGGGTTGGCGTTGACGTTGGCAAAGGCGTAGCCGAAGGTGCCCAGGCGGTCCGAGATCAGCTTGTTGGTGGCGGTCAGCAGCTCGCCCGAATAGGTCGCGCCCGGGCGCAGCAGCACCAGCTGGCGCAGCTCGTCCTCACGGCCGAAGGTCTCGCCCTCGAACTTGATGCCGGAAACCTTGTACTGCTCACCCTCGGTGATGTTGATGGTGATGTAGATGTCCTTCTTGTCGGGCGTGATCGACACCTGGGTCGAATCGATGTTCATCTCGATGTAGCCGCGATTGAGGTAGTAGGACTTGAGCGACTCGATGTCGCCGGTCAGCTTGGTCTTGGAGTACTGGTTGGCCTTGGTGTACCAGCTGAACCAGCCGCCGGTGTTGAGCGCCAGCTGTTCTTTCAGCTCCTTGTCGGAGAACACCTTGTTGCCGACGATGTTGATTTCCTTGATCTTGGCGACCTCGCCCTCGTCGACCACGAAGTTGATGTTGACGCGGTTGCGTTCGAGCGGCGTGACGGTGGTTTCCACCTTCACGCCATACAGGCCGTGCGACAGGTACTGGCGCTTCAGTTCCTGCTCGGCGCGGTCGACCGACGCCTTGTCGAAAATCTTGGCCTCGCCCACGCCGATGTCTTTCAGCGCCTTGACCAGCACGTCCTTTTCAAATTCCTTGGTGCCGGTGAAATCCACCTTGGCGATGGCCGGGCGTTCCTCGACCAGCACCACCAGCACCTGGCCATCCTTCTCCAGCTTGACGTCCTTGAAGAAGCCGGTCGCATACAGCGCCTTGATGGCGGTGACCGATTTGTCGTCGTTGAAGGTTTCGCCGACACGCACCGGCAGATAGCTGAAGACCGTACCGGCTTCCGTACGCTGAATCCCTTCGACGCGGATATCTTTGATGACGAAAGGATCGATCGCCATGGCGCTGCCGCTGCACAGTGCCAGAACAGCGGCGCCGATCAGGCTGCGGCGCAAGGAAGTTGAAGTAATACGGTCAGAATATAATTTCATCGGGTTCAATGGCTCAATCAACGAGAACTACACATTACAGCTACAGCAACCGGACGACGTCGTTAAACACCGCCAGCAGCATCAGGCTGAGTAACAAACCCATGCCGAGGCGCTGCGCGATTTCACCGACGCGTTCCGGCACAGAACGCCCAGTTAAAACTTCCAGCGAATAATACAGCAAATGCCCCCCGTCTAGAACGGGAATCGGCAGCAAATTCATCACGCCCAGGCTGATGCTGATGAAGGCGATGAAGCTCAAATAGTATTCCAGGCCCAGCCGCGCGGTCTGGCCGGCGTAGTCGGCAATCGTGATCGGCCCGGTCACATTCTTCAGCGACACCTCGCCGGTGAACATTTTGCCGATCATCTTCAGCGTCATCGCGCACGTATCCCAGACCCGCACCACGGCTTTTTGCACGGCCGCAAACGGTGCCGACGGCACCCGGATCATATCGGGGCGGTTGGCGATTTCGGCGTTGATCTTACCGACTGTTACAGTTCCTTTGCCGGATTTTGCCTGGCCGGCCTCGGGCACCACGCTCACCGTCAGCGGCTGGCCGGCGCGCTGCAGCGTCACCTGCACCGCCTGCCCGGCCGAGGCGCGGATTTTTCGATGAAGCCCTGGCCGTCCGCCACCGCCGCGCCGTCGACGCCGGTCAGCAGGTCGCCGGCCTGCAGGCCGGCGCGTTCGGCCGGGCTGCCCGGCAGCACGCGCAGCACCACCGGCGCCGGCAGCGCCACGCCGAGGCCCAGCTGATGCGGCACGTCGCCTTCCAGCTCCAGCCCTTGCAGCGCCGAGGCCGGCACGGTGACGGCCACGCGGCCCTGCCCCGCGCGCTCGACGGCCAGGCGCAGCTCGTGCCGGTCGACGGCCGACTGGATGAACTGCCAGCGCAGCTCGGACCACACGTGCACCGGCTGCCCGTTGACGGCGGTGACGGTGTCGCCGCTGTGCAGGCCGGCCAGCGCGGCCGGCGTATCGGCGCGCACGCTGATCTTGCTGCTGGGTTCCTCGACGCCGTGCATGTACAGGCCGGCGAACAGCACGATCGCCACCAGGAAGTTGGCGAGCGGGCCGGCGGCCACGATGGCGATGCGCTTCCAGACGTTCTGGCGCGTGAATTCGCGCTGCAGGTCGGACTCGGGCAGGTTGGCCAGCTCGCCTTCGCGCGCGTCCAGCATCTTGACGTAGCCGCCCAGCGGCAGCGCCGACAGCGCCCATTCGGTCTGGTCCTTGCCGAACCGGCGCGACCACACCACCTTGCCCATGCCGACCGAAAAGCGCAGCACCTTCACGCCGCACCAGCGCGCCACGAGGTAGTGGCCCAGCTCGTGGAACACCACCAGCGGGCCGAGGCAGAAGATGAACGCCAGAACCGTCTGGACGGCGCTCATTTTGCCAGCCCGTCGATGTAGTTGGCGGCGGCGGCGCGGGCGGCGGCGTCCTGCGCCAGCACCGCCTCGATGCTGTGGGCGGCGCCGTGCGGCAGCGTGTCGACCACGTGGCCGATCACGCGGTCGATCTGGCGGAAGCCGATTTTCAGGTCGAGGAAGGCTTGCACCGCCACCTCGTTGGCGGCGTTCAGCAGGGCCGGCGCGGTGCCGCCGGCGCGCAGCGCCGCGAACGCCAGCGCCAGGCACGGGAAGCGGCCGAAGTCAGGCTGGTGGAATTGCAGCGTGGCGATTTGCGTCAGGTCCAGCTGGGCGACGCCGGAGGCGATGCGCTCCGGGTAGGCCAGCGCGTGGGCGATCGGCGTGCGCATGTCCGGGTTGCCCAGCTGCGCCAGCACCGAGCCGTCGACGTAGGACACCATCGAATGGATCACCGATTGCGGGTGGATCACCACTTCGATCTGCTCGGCCGGGGCGCCGAACAACCAGTGCGCCTCGATCACTTCCAGCCCCTTGTTCATCATCGTGGCCGAGTCGACCGAGATCTTGCGCCCCATCGACCAGTTCGGGTGCTTGCAGGCCTGTTCCGGCGTCACCGCGTCCAGCGTGGCGACGTCGCGCGTCAGGAACGGGCCGCCGGAAGCGGTCAGCAGGATCTTGGCGACGCCGGCCGGCGCATGGCGCACTTGCGGCATCTTGCCGCCGAATTGCGGCATCGACTGGAAGATGGCGTTGTGTTCGCTGTCAATCGGCAGCAGCACGGCGCCCGATTCCTGCACGGCGTCCATGAACAGCTGGCCCGACATGACCAGCGCTTCCTTGTTGGCCAACAGGATTTTCTTGCCGGCGCGGGCCGCCGCCAGCGTCGGCGCCAGGCCGGCGGCGCCGACAATCGCAGCCATCACGCTGTCGACTTCGGGCGCGCTGGCGATGGCGCACAGCGCCTGCTCGCCCCACTCCACCTCGGTCCCGACGCCGGCCGCGCGCAGCAGCGCGGCCAGCTGGGCGGCGGCGGCGGCGGTGCCGACCACCGCGCGCGCCGGGCGGAACTGCACGCACTGCGCGGCCAGCTCCTCGACCCGGCTATGCGCCGACAGCGCGTAGACGGCATAGCGCTGCGGGTGGCGGGCGATCACGTCCAGCGTGGAAACGCCGATCGAACCGGTGGCGCCTAATACGGTAATACGTTGCATGGTAATTCTTTCAGATCCAGGACGACACCAGCGCGGCCATCGGCAGCACCGGGACCAGCGCGTCCACGCGGTCCAGCACGCCGCCGTGGCCAGGCAGCAGGTTGCTGCTGTCCTTCATGCCGGCGCGGCGTTTCAATTGGGATTCAAACAGGTCGCCGATGACCGAGAACATCACCAGCACCAGCAGCACCAGCAAGGCCACGGCCCAGCCGAAGCGCGCCTGCAGCCTGAAGGCGAAGGTGTCCTGCAGCCACGGCGCGGCGCCGCCGGCCAGCACGATCGAGACGGCCGCCAGCACCAGCACGGCGACGGCGCCGCCGACGGCGCCCTCCCACGACTTGCCCGGCGAAATGGTCGGCGCCAGCTTGCGCTTGCCGAAGGCCTTGCCGGAGAAATAGGCGCCGATGTCGGCGATCCACACCAGCACCATCACCGACAGCAAGTACAGCGGCGACTTCAGGTACAGGCCGACCAGCGCGAAGAAGGCGGCAAACACGGCAAAGGTAAACGTGATGGCCAGCGACCAGTTGGCGGCCGTGCCCAGCTGCGGCAGGCCGAGGCCGAGCGTGGGCGCATAGCGGATCAGCCACAGCAGCGCGGCCACGCCGTACAGCGCGTTGACCGCGCCCGGCTTGGCCGAGTACATCAGCAGCACGAACAGGCCGCCGCCGATGAAGCCGAACACGCGCGCCTTGCTTTCGTTGAGGCCGAACAGGCGCGCGCCCTCCCACACGGCGGCGCCGACAAACAGCGTCACCACCAGGGCGAACGCGGGGAAATAGTTGAAGAACAGGACCGGCAGCAGCACCGCCAGCAACGCCAGAGCGGTAATAATCCTCGTTTTCAGCATCAGTTTGTCTTTTCAGCCAGTTGCGCGCCGGTGCGGCCGAAACGCCGCTCGCGGTGCTGGTAGGAGGCGATCGCCTCGTCGAGACACTCGGCGGTGAAATCCGGCCAGTAAATGTCAGTGAAGAACAGCTCGGTGTAAGCCAGCTGCCACAGCAGGAAATTCGAGATGCGCTGCTCGCCGCCGGTGCGGATGAACAGGTCGGGCTCGGGCGCGTAGGCCATGGCCAGGTGCGGCGCCAGCTGCTCCTCGGTGAAGTCGGTCACGCCCGGGTGGGCCTTGGCCATCTGCGACACGGCCTGCATGATGTCCCAGCGGCCGCCGTAGTTGGCGCAGATGGTGACGGTCATGCGGGTGTTGGCGGCGGTCTTGCGCTCGGCGGCGGCAATCATGCCTTGCAGCTTGCTGTCAAAGCGGCTCAGGTCGCCCACGACCTTGAGGCGGATGTTGTTGGCGTGCAGCTTGGAGACTTCGCGCTCCAGCGCGGTCACGAACAGGCGCATCAGCAGGGAGACTTCCTCCTCCGGGCGGCGCCAGTTTTCGGAGCTGAAGGCAAACAGGGTCAGGTATTCGACGCCGCGGCGGGCGCAGGACTCGACCACGGTGCGCACGGCTTCCACGCCCTTGACGTGGCCGCCCACGCGCGGCAGGAAGCGCTTGGTGGCCCAGCGGCCGTTGCCGTCCATGATGATGGCTACGTGGCGCGGCACGGCAGGTGCGTCCGGAACCTCGGTTGTCGAACTCGTATATTTCATGAAAACGTCGGTGCCAAAGTATAAAGTATTGCAGGTGTGCGATAAAAAGACAAGACAAGCGCCGTACAAACGTCATTCCCGCGCAGGCGGGAACCCATGCGGCGCGTGCGGGCACGCGGCCGATGGATTCCCGCCGGCGCGGGAAGTCGGTTCGCCCAGTGGGCGAAGTGACGGGACGTTGCAGCCGCAGCTTAAACCGTCAGAATCTCTTTTTCCTTCTCGCCCAGCACCTTGTCGATGTCGGCGATGAACTTGTCGGTCAGCTTCTGCACGTCGTCGGCGCCGCGGCGCTCGTCGTCTTCCGAGATGGCCTTGTCCTTGACCAGCTTTTTCAGGCTCTCGTTGGCGTCGCGGCGGATGTTGCGCACGGCCACCTTGGCGTCTTCCGCCTCGCCCTTGGCCAGCTTGACCATTTCCTTGCGGCGCTCTTCGGTCAGCGGCGGGGTCGGCACGCGGATCACGTCGCCCTGCGCGGCCGGGTTCAGGCCCAGGTCGGCGTCGCGGATGGCTTTCTCGATGGCGGCCGCCATTTTTTCTCGAACGGCTGCACGCCGATCGTGCGGGCGTCCACCAGCGTCAGGTTGGCCACCTGGTTGATCGGGGTCGGGTTACCGTAGTAATCGACGGTCACGTGGTCGAGAATACCGGTGTGGGCACGGCCGGTGCGCACCTTGGCCAGATCGGCGCGCAGGGTTTCCAGCGATTTGGTCATGCGCTCTTGCGCGCTCTTTTTAACGTCAGCTACGGACATTGCTGCTCTCCTGTGTATCTAAATCTAATTAAACGTGAACCAGTGTACCTTCATCCTCGCCCATGATGACGCGTTTCAGCGCGCCCGGCTTGGTGATGGAGAACACCTTGATCGGCAGCTTCTGGTCGCGGCACAGCGCAAAGGCGGTGGCGTCCATCACCTGCAGGTGCTTGGCGATTGCTTCGTCGAAGCTGATCGAATGGTACAGCGTGGCGTTCGGGTCCTTCTTCGGGTCGGCAGTATACACGCCATCGACCTTGGTGGCCTTGAGCACGATCTCCGCGCTCACTTCCGAACCGCGCAGTGCCGCTGCGGTGTCGGTGGTGAAGAACGGGTTGCCGGTGCCGGCCGCGAACACCACCACCTTGCCTTCCTCCAGGTATTGCAACGCTTTCGGGCGCACATACGGCTCGACCACCTGCTCGATGCCGATCGCCGACATGACGCGCGCGGTGATGCCGACGTGGCGCATGGCGTCGGCCAGCGCCAGCGCGTTCATCACGGTGGCCAGCATACCCATGTAGTCGGCGGTGGCGCGGTCCATGCCCTGGGCGCCCGGCGCGACGCCGCGGAAGATATTGCCGCCGCCGATGACGATCGCCAGTTCCACGCCCAGTTTCGCGACCTCGGCCACATCGGCTACCGTCCGCTCGATCGTGGCGCGGTTGATGCCGTAAGGGTCATCGCCCATCAGGGCTTCGCCGGACAATTTGAGGAGGACGCGCTTGTAGGCTGGTTTGGACATGAGACGGGGCTCCTAAGTTGAGGGGTTAATTCGGGGTAAGTCGGTCGGCGCCTATGATACCTTGCCCGGCGCCGCGTACTGCTGCGGGCTTAAAAAAACGGGCCTCTCGGCCCGTTTCTTTTATTACGCTCCTTTGGAAGCGGCCACCTGCGCGGCCACTTCTGCTGCGAAGTCGTCTACCTTCTTCTCGATACCTTCGCCAACGACGTACATGACGAACGATTTGACGGTGGTCGATTTTTCTTTCAGCATCTGCTCGATCGATTGCTTGTCGTTCTTCACGAAAGCCTGGTTCAGCAGCGATACTTCTTTCAGGTACTTCTGTACCGAGCCTTCCAGGCGCTTGGCGACGATGTCGGCAGGCTGTGCTGGCTTGCCGGCGGCCACAGCGGCGGCGGCATCTTCGTCCGCTTTCAGCTGAGCAACCGAGCGCTCTTTTTCGATCAGTTCGGCTGGAACCTGGTCGGCCGACAGCGACACCGGCTTCATTGCAGCGATGTGCATGGCCACGTCTTTACCGACTTGCTCGTCGGCGCCGTCGAACTCGACGATCACGCCGATGCGGGTGCCGTGCAGGTACGACGCCAGCTTGGCGCTGGTTTCGAAACGCTGGAAGCGGCGGATCGACATGTTTTCGCCGATCTTACCGATCAGGGCCGAACGCACTTCGTCCAGGGTTTTGCCGTCGTCGCCGGCTGGCAGGGCCAGCAGGGCAGCCACGTCGGCCGGGTTTTTCTCAGCCACCAGGCGGGCGGCGGTGTTGGCCAGGGCCAGGAAGTCGTCGTTTTTCGCAACGAAGTCGGTTTCCGAGTTCACTTCGACCAGCGCGCCCACGCCGCCGGCGATGTAGGTTGCCACCACGCCTTCAGCGGTGATGCGGCTGGCGGCTTTACCAGCCTTGCCGCCCAGCTTGACGCGCAGGATCTCTTCCGCACGGGCCATGTCGCCTTCGGCTTCGGTCAGTGCTTTTTGCATTCCATCATCGGCGCGTCGGTTTTCGCGCGCAGTTCGCCTACCATTGCTGCAGTAATCGCTGCCATGTATTTCTCCTGTAATTCGGTATTCGGGGGTGGTTAGTTAAAAAAAGGGGGAGCTGATGGCCACCCCTTTTTCGTACAGCCTGTCAGGAACGATTAAGCCTGTTCGCTGACTTCGACGAATTCGTCGCCGGCTGCGGCTTTAACCATCTCAACAACTTCAGCGCCAGCTGCCGAACGGCCTTCCAGGATCGCGTCTGCTACGCCGCGGGCGTACAGGGTGATGGCTTTCGACGAGTCGTCGTTGCCTGGAATGACGTACTGCACGCCTTCTGGCGAGTGGTTGGTATCGACCACGCCGATGACTGGGATGCCCAGTTTGGCGGCTTCGGTGATGGCGCCCTTGTGGTAGCCGACGTCAACGACGAAGATGGCGTCAGGAACGCCGCCCATGTCTTTGATGCCACCGATCGATTTTTGCAGCTTGACGATTTCGCGTTGGAACATCAGCGCTTCTTTTTTCGACAGCTTCTCAACCGAACCGTCTTGCAGAGCGGCTTCCATGTCTTTCAGGCGCTTGATCGAGGTCTTGATGGTTTTGAAGTTGGTCAGCATGCCGCCCAGCCAACGCTGGTCAACATAAGGAACGCCTGCGCGCTGGGCTTCTGCAGCGATGATATCGCGAGCTTGACGCTTGGTGCCCACCATCAGGATGGTGCCACGCGAAGCGGCCACTTGCTTAACATGCTTCATCGCTTCTTGATACATACCCATCGTCTTTTCCAGATTGATGATATGGATCTTGTTGCGGTGACCGAAGATGAACGGCGCCATCTTTGGGTTCCAGAAACGGGTTTGGTGACCGAAGTGGACACCGGCTTCCAGCATTTCGCGCATAGTTACGGACATAATTTACTCCAGGGTTAGTTCTGGAATCCGATCAGTCACCAAAGCGTTTGCCTGGCACCCTTGTCGACCGGATTCGCGTGTTTAAATTAACGAGAATAACAACATTGCTTAAACCAAATTCAAGCAACCCGGGATTCTACCGCAAAAACCCCTGTTACAGCAAACTTTTCACTGTGAGCGGGCGGCATGACACATAAATGCACTAAAACAACGCGACAATGGAAAAGATAAAGAAAATGTAATACCATTACACAAAGAGAAATCGAAATTTTTTAATACCAATCCTCGTTGCGCCCAGCCAATGCGATGACGTCCATTTAACGAAAAATCGCCCTCATGTCATTATTGCTCGCAGTAACTCTCGCCGCCGCAGTACAACCTGCTTGTTCGTGGGACCGCCCGGGACACAACCCGTACACCGGCAGCGCCGCCGCCGCGATCGACCGCTACACCGACATCCCGGAAGCCGTGCGCCGCACGCTCAAGCGCCGCATCGAGGAACACCAGCCCGACGATGAAGTCGCCATCACCCGCGACGCCATCGGCGGCAAGCACCAGTACAATCCGGCCATCCGCGACATGCACTTCGGCGCCGCCTCGGTGTGCGCCAGCGTGACCCGCAGCAAATGGGCGGCCGCCCGCAGCGAGCCGGGCGCCGTGTACTGCGTGGACGAACACTGCATCCTGGTGCCGCAGATTTGCGGCAACGTCAGCCGCATCTCGCGCCAGGCCACCACGGTCGCGCAATCGGCCGAGCCGGAAGTCGGCCTGCTGGGCGACGAGGCCGAGGCACCGCCGGAATTCAAGAACGTGAACCTGGTCGACACCGACGACGCCCGCAGGGCGCCGCCGGCCGAAGAGGAAGAGCAGGAACCGCGCGTGCGCCGCGCCAGCAACCCGGGCGTCAAGGAATTCGTCGTCGGCGACGAACTCGATATTGACGACCTGGCAACGGAACTGGTGCGCCATATCGACTTCGACTTCAACGACGAGGTCGACAACGTGCTGCCGTCGGCGGTGCCCGAGCCTGCCACCTGGGCCATGCTGCTGGGCGGCCTCGGCCTGCTGGGCTGGCGCGCGCGCCGCCGCGCCGCCAGCCCGGCCGCCGCCGCTGCGCCGAACGCCGGCTAAGCGCCCGCCAGGCGCCGGCGCCGGCGCCGCACCGGCAAGCCCCGCCGTCGTTTATAATTTCCCCATATTCGCACGCCACGCGCCGCCGCTTTCCAGCGGGCGGCGCGCCGGGCGTGTTCACCGTTTACTTTGCTGATTGCGATTTTCTATGTCTATTTCCATCAAAACCGCCGAAGATATCGAAGGCATGCGCGTGGCGGGCCGGCTCGGCTCCGAAGTGCTGGACTACATCACGCCGTTCGTCAAGCCGGGCGTCACCACCGGCGAGCTGGACCGCCTGTGCCACGAATACATGGTCAACGTGCAGGGCACCGTGCCGGCGCCGCTGAACTACTGCCCGCCCGGCTACACGCCCTACCCCAAGGCCATCTGCACCTCGGTCAACGACGTCATCTGCCACGGCATCCCGGGCGACAAGGTGTTGAAGAACGGCGATGTCGTCAACCTCGACATCACCGTCATCAAGGATGGCTACCACGGCGACAACAGCCGCATGTTCTTCATCGGCGAACCGTCGATCCTGGCCAAGCGCCTGTCCGACATCACCTATGAATGCATGTGGCTGGGCATCGAGCAGGTCAAGCCGGGCGCCACGCTGGGCGATATCGGCCACGCCATCCAGCAGCACGCCGAAAAAGCCGGCTACAGCGTGGTGCGCGAGTTCTGCGGCCACGGCATCGGCAAGGTGTTCCACGAGGAGCCGCAGGTGCTGCACTACGGCAAGCCGGGCACCGGCGTCAAGCTCGAAGCCGGCATGATCTTCACCATCGAGCCGATGATCAACGCCGGCCGCCGCGAGATCCGCGAAATGAACGACGGCTGGACCATCAAGACCAAGGACCGCAGCCTGTCGGCGCAATGGGAGCACATGATCCTGGTGACCGACAGCGGCTACGAGGTGCTGACGCTGTCGGCCGGCAGCCCGCCGCCGCCGGCTTTCGTCACCGGCATGAGCGCCAAGGCGGCCTGACCCGATGAACGCGGCCGTGATGAAGAGTGAACTGCGCGAGCGGCTCAAGCGCCAGCTGAAGGCCGACCGCCAGGTCGTCATTGCCGCCTTCAAGGAAGACGGCAAGCCGGAAAAGCTGCTGCGCAGCCTGCGCCAGAGCGTCGACGCGGTGCTCGCCACGGCCTGGCACGCGGCCGCGCTGCCGGAGGACACGGCGCTGGTCGGCGTCGGCGGCTACGGCCGCGGCGAGCTGTTCCCCTATTCCGACGTCGACCTGCTGATCCTGCTGGCGCAGGCGCCCGACGCCGCCACCACCGAAAAGCTGGAGGAGCTGGTGCAGCTGCTGTGGGACCTGGGCCTCGAAATCGGCCACAGCATCCGCACCGTCGACGAGTGCCTGAGCGAATCGGCGGCCGACATCACGGTGCAGACCAGCCTGCTGGAAGCGCGCATCATCTGCGGCGACGAGCAGCTGTTTGCCGAACTGCAGGCGCGCTACGACGCTGCCATGGACCCGCGCGCGTTCTACCAGGCCAAGGTGCTGGAGATGAAGCAGCGCCACGCCAAGTACGAGGACACCGCCTTCAGCCTGGAGCCGAACTGCAAGGAAAGCCCGGGCGGCCTGCGCGACCTGCAAGTGATCCTGTGGCTGGTGAAGGCGGCCGGCCTGGCCAGCTCGTGGCGCACGCTGGCCACCAGCGGCCTGATCACGCAGACCGAGGCGCGCCAGCTGATGGAGAAGGAGCGCGCCTTCAAGGACATCCGCGTGCGCCTGCATTTGCACGCCGGCCGGCGCGAGGACCGGCTGGTGTTCGACGTCCAGACCGCCATCGCCGAATCGCTGGGCCTGACCGCCACCGGCAGCGGCGTGCACATGCGCCGCGCCAGCGAGTACCTGATGCAGCGCTATTACTGGGCCGCCAAGACCGTCACCCAGCTCAACACCATCCTGCTGCAAAACATCGAGGAACGGCTGTTCCCGCAGGACGGCGTGGCGGTGCCGATCAACGCCCGCTTCAACGACGTCAACGGCCTGATCGACATCGCCGCCGACGACACCTTCGAGAAAACCCCGTCGGCGATGCTGGAAATCTTCCTGCTGATGACCGAACGGCCGTCGATCAAGGGCATGACCGCGCGCGCCACCCGCGCGCTGTGGCACGAGCGCTTCCAGATCGACGCCGCCTTCCGCGCCGACCCGGCCAACCGCTCGCTGTTCCTGCAAATCATGCAGGCGCCGCGCGGCATCATCCACGCGCTGCGGCGCATGAACGACCTGTCGGTGCTGGGCCGCTACCTGCCCAACTTCCGCAAGATCGTCGGCCAGATGCAGCACGACCTGTTCCACGTCTACACGGTCGACCAGCACATCCTGATGGTGGTGCGCAATATGCGCCGCTTCACGATGGCCGAGCACGCGCACGAATACCCGTTCTGCAGCCAGCTGATGGCCAACTTCCGCAAGCCGTGGGTGCTGTTCCTGGCGGCGCTGTTCCACGACATCGCCAAGGGCCGCGGCGGCGACCACTCCAAGCTCGGCATGGCCGACGCCGAACAGTTCTGCCGCGACCACGGCATGAGCGAGGCCGACACCGAGCTGGTGGTGTTCCTGGTCGAAAACCACCTGACCATGTCGCAGGTGGCGCAGAAGCAGGACCTGTCCGATCCGGACGTGATCCAGGCCTTCGCCACGGTGGTCGGCGACGAGCGCCACCTGACCGGCCTGTACCTGCTGACGGTGGCCGACATCCGCGGCACCAGCCCGAAAGTGTGGAACGCCTGGAAGGCCAAGCTGCTGGAGGACCTGTACAAGATCACGCTGCGCGTGCTCGGCGGCGAGCCGCACAGCGCCGACAACGAGCTGCGCACCCGCCAGCAGGAAGCGCTGGCCACGCTGCGCCTGTACGGCCTGGCGCCGGACGCGCACGAGGCCTTCTGGCGGCAGCTCGACGTCGCCTACTTCCTGCGCCACGACGCCTCCGACATCGCCTGGCAGACGCGCGCACTGTACGAGCGCTTCAACAGCGCCCAGCCGGTGGTCAAGTGCCGCCTGGCGCCGATCGGCGAGGGCTTGCAGATCGCCGTCTACATCCAGGACCAGCCCGACCTGTTCGCGCGCATTTGCAGCTATTTCGACCGCAAGAACTTCTCCATCCTCGACGCCAAGATCCACACCACGCGCCACGGCTACGCGCTCGACACCTTCATGGTCACCGAGCAGAACTTCGCCAAGAACTACCGCGACATCATCAACCTGATCGAGCACGAGCTGTGCGCGCTGCTGACCCATCCGGAGCCGCTGCCGGCGCCCGGCAAGGGCCGGCTGTCGCGCCTGTCGCGCACCTTCCCGATCCAGCCGACGGTCGACCTGCGGCCGGACGAGCGCGGCCAGTACTACCTGCTGTCGGTGGCCGCCAACGACCGCACCGGCCTGCTGTACGCGATCGCCAACGTGCTGACCAAGTACAAGATCAACCTGCACACGGCCAAGGTCATGACGCTGGGCGAACGCGTGGAAGACGTGTTCCTGATCGACGGCGCGGCGCTGTCCAACGCCCGCAACCAGATCCAGCTGGAAACCGACCTGCTGGACGCCATCAAGGTTTAACCTGTTTTATAAGAGTTTAGAAATGTCTGAAGAATTACTCCGCCTGTCCAAACGCATGTCCGAACTGGGCTTGTGCTCGCGCCGCGAGGCCGATGAATGGATCGCGCGCGGCTGGGTCCGGGTAGACGGCAAGGTCGTCTCGGAACTGGGCACCAAGATTTACCCGAGCCAGAAAGTCACCGTCGAGCGCCAGGCCGCCGCCGAGCAATCGAAGCGCGTGACCATCCTGATCAACAAGCCGATGGGCTATGTGTCCGGCCAGGCCGAGGACGGCTACCAGCCGGCGGTGGCGCTGATCAAGCCGGAAAACCGCTGGCCGGACGATCCGTCGCCGGAGCAATTCCACCCGACGCAGCTGCGCTCGCTGGTGCCGGCCGGCCGGCTCGACATCGACTCGGTCGGCCTGCTGGTGCTGACCCAGGACGGCCGCGTGGCCAAGCACCTGATCGGCGAAACCACCGACGTCGACAAGGAATACCTGGTGCGCGTCGAGTACAGCAAGCCCGGCAAGCTGCCCGACAGCGACCTGAAAAAACTCAACCACGGCCTGTGGATGGACGGCAAGCCGCTGCTGCCGGCCAAGGTGCGCTGGCAAAACGACGACCAGCTCAGCTTCACGCTGAAAGAAGGCAAAAAGCGCCAGATTCGCCGCATGTGCGAAATGGTTGGCTTGAAAGTTGTCGGTTTGAAACGTGTTCGTATCGGCAAAGTGAAACTGGGCGACCTGCCGGTCGGCCAGTGGCGCTATTTGCGCCCCGATGAACGCTTTTGAACCACAACACGCTAAAATTTCTTGCTATTTTGCAAGCCAAGATCGCCAATCCGCCGTAAAATGCGCAGATCGACCTCGCATTGTAGAAGTCATTATCAAAGAGATATGCCGTCGTGAACGATCCTATACCAAATGAATTCCGTCGCGGGCCTCCCACCCTAAAAGACGCTGTGGAGCCAATCGCCGCGGGTTCGAAACCGCACGACATGACCGATGAACACGACATCGGCGATGCGCTGACCTATCTGGCCGAGTCCGGCGAGGCGGTGTCGGTGTACCCGTCCAGCGCCACCAATGTGGTGATGGCGCGCATCAAATCGGTCGATCCTGAACAGCCCTACTTCGTGCTGGAGCTGAACGAAGGCGAATTCCTGCCGCCCGGCGACGCGGTGTTCGTGGCCCGGCTGCGCTCGGCCAAGATCCAGTTCCTGCTGTCGTCGCCGCAATGGTCGTCCAAGCCCAACGAGCCGACCCTGATTCCGCTGGAATTCCCGCTGAAATGCCAGGTGCTGAACCGCCGCGCCTCGGCGCGGCTGGAAACGCCGCTGGGCGTGTACTACATGGCCTCGTTCGTGCTGAACGGCAAGCCGTATGAATTGCAGCTGTACGATTTCTCCGCCGGCGGCGTCGGCATGCGCGCCGCCCCGCGCGACGCGGTCGGCCTGCACGTCGGCCGCAAGCTGCAGCGCGTGCGGCTGGAGCTGGGCCCGGACTCGGTGATGATCGCCGACCTCGAAGTGCGGCTGTCGCGCACCTTCCGCTCCTTCCTGCTCGGCGAGCAGGTGCAGATCGGCTGCCAGTTCATCAATTTGTCGCAGTCGATGCAGGATGAGCTGAAGCGCCTGCTGGACAACCTCAACAGCAACAAGCACCGCTGATTTCTAGCACTGATCGCGCGCCGAAATCCAACCGTGCGCGATAAAATTAATTATTCTATTTGCATTCATTTGTGACATGAATTTAGTGTCATACTCCGCTGCTGGGGAGAGGATGCAGAATGAAGACGCCACTATTGCGCGGGGTGGCCGCGGCTATCGGTCTGGCCTGCGGCGCCGCCCACGCCGCCAGCTACGTCAAGCTGGCCGGCGAGCACATCGATTTTTACTACGACAGCGACTTCTGGACGCTGGGCGCCGCCGTCAGCGGCACTACCATCTCGCTGCGGCCGGGCGGGATGGCCGCCAGCGCGCAGGTGACCGAGGGCGCCGCCGATCCCAACGACGGGCCGCTGTTTACCGCCGGCGTCGCGGTCAACCGCGCGTTCGACCAGGCGGTCATCGCGGTGGCGCACGCCGGCTACACGCTGAATAACCAGCTCAACGCGGTGGGCGCCTACACGCTGCGCTACACCGGCTATTACGGCGATTCGACGCAAAGCCTCATCAGCGATTTCACCAGCGGCACCTTCGGCAGCGGCGGCTTCAGCGCCGGCGCCGCGCTGGGCCGGCAGATCCAGTGGTCCTATCGCTACACCCATGAGTTCACCTGGGACGGCGCCGCCAGCTACGAGCCGCTGGAACTGGCCACCAGCCTGAACGCGCATGCGGCGATCGCCGCCAGCGGCGTGTTCAGCGCCAGCGCGTCCACCAGCGGCCTCGGCCTGGCCGAAGCGGGGCTGGACAGCGTCAGCTACACCTTTGATGTCAGCGCGGTGCCGGAACCGGAGCAGTACGCGCTGCTCGGCGCCGGCCTCGCTTTATTAGCCTTTGTGGCGCGCAAGCGCCGGCAGGAGAATCGCGGATGAAATTTCCCATGTTAGGTGTTGTGATGGCGGCCGCCACGCTGGCCGCCGGCGCCGCGCAAGCGGCCAACTATGTCAAGCTGAGCGGCGACAAGGTCGACTTTTATTACGACCGCGACTTCTGGACGCTGGGCGCCACCGTCAGCGGCAATTCGATCAGCGTGCTGACCGGCCTGGTCGGCGAGAGCGTTGCCGTCAGCGAGGGCGCGCAAGATCCCTACCAGGGGCCGGTCTTCAGCAAGGCGCTGAACTTTGAGTACGCCTATGACAACAGCATCATCGCGGTGGCCCACGACGGCTACTGGCTCAACAACAATATCACGGCGGCCGCCGACGTCAGCCTGCAATCGTCCGGCTTTTCAGGCTCGTCGAGCTTCACGCTGGAAAACGTCTACACCAGAGGCGAGTACAGCGGCGGCAGCTTCGTGCCGGCCGGGGCACTGGGCACCAATGTCGAGCACCGCTATTTCTACTTCGACGGTTATGGCAACGGCGGCGCCGGCGAGGACAACTCGCCCATTTATCTGGGCACCACCCGCGAGCGGCACCAGGCCATCGCCGCCGGCGGCGTCTATTACGGCACCGCCGAGGTGACCGGGCTGGGCATCGGCAGCTCCACGCTGAACGGCATCAATTACAACTTCAGCGTCACCGCCGTGCCGGAGCCGGACCGGTACGCGCTGCTGGGGGCCGGGCTGGCACTGCTGGGCTATCTGGCGCGCCGCCGGCAAAGGAGCGTGCCATAATCGGCGCATGACCAAAGAAGCGGAATTAACACGTTCCAAGCAACTGGCACTGGCGCTGCTGGCAGCGGCGGCGGCGGTGTTTGTCGTCACCTCGCTGCTGCCGCGCGGCTTCTGGGTGGACGCCCTGCGCGCCGTGTCGGAGGCGGCCATGGTCGGCGCGCTGGCCGACTGGTTTGCCGTGGTGGCGCTGTTCCGCAAGGTGCCGATCCCCTTCATCCAGCACCACACCGCCATCATTCCCGGCAATAAGCACCGCATCGCCGACAACCTGGCCGGCTTTGTCGAGGAAAAGTTCCTCAGGCCGGAAGCGCTGGCGGCGGTGATCCTGAAGACCGATCCGTCGACCCACGTGGCCGAATGGCTGCAATCGCCGGACAACCGCGCCTACCTGGCGCGCCACCTGCTCAAGCTGCTGCCGGAAATCCTCGCCACCGCCGACGACGCCCGCATCCAGCAGTTGCTGCGCGACGCGCTCAACGCCGCCATCGGCAAGCTGGACCTGTCGCGTTCGCTGGGCACGGTGCTGGCGGGGCTGACCAGGGACGGCCGCCACCAGGAGCTGCTGGACGACGGCATAGTGGCACTGATCGGCGTGGTCAACCGCCCCGCCACGCGCGACATGATCGCCGGCCAGATCGCTGCCTGGCTCAAGCGCGAACACGCCACCATGGAGCTGATGCTGCCGACCGAATGGATCAGCGAAAGCGGCGCCGCCATGATTGCCAGGGCGCTGCAAAACATCATGGAGGACATCGCCGCCGACCGCGACCACAAGCTACGCCTGAAGTTCGACGACATGGTGCAGCGCTTCCTGGCGCGGCTGGAATCCGATCCATCGTTTGCCGCCAGGGGCGAGGAATTCAAGCGCTACCTGCGCGACGGCGACGCCTTCAACAACTACATCCACGGCCTGTGGGGCAGCGTGCGCGACTGGATCAAGGCCGATATCGCCGGCGGCGACTCGCGCCTGCACGACGGCGTGTTGCAGGCCGCCGGCTGGCTCAGCGAGGAACTGCTGCGCCACCCGGCGATGCGCGCCTCGCTCAACCAGCACCTGGCCGGCATGGCGCGTACGCTGGCGCCGGCCTTCGCCAGCTTTTTCACGCGCCACATCAGCGACACGGTCAAGGCCTGGGACGACCGCGACATGTCGCGCCAGATCGAGCTCAATATCGGCAAGGACCTGCAATTCATCCGCGTCAACGGCACGCTGGTTGGCGGCATGATCGGGCTGCTGCTTTACCTGTCGTCCCAGCTCATCGAGTGGGCAGCCCGCTGACCAGGTACACCGCCAGCGCCAGCACCGCGCCTTGCAGCGTCACGTAGTGCCACACCAGCGCGCAGTTATCCGCGGTGGCGCGGTTGACCGCGCTCAGGCGGCCGCTCCATGAGCGCAGCCACAGGTAGACGCCCAGGATCGCCAGCAGCACCGCGTGCAGTCCCTGATAAGCCAGCATCGCGGCGATGGTCGCGCCCCAGGCTGTCGCCACCGGGTCCAGCCCGGCCGCGACGTGGCCGCCGATCTGCAGCGCCACCCCGGCCAGCATGCATGGCAGCGCCGCCGCCAGCGCCAGCCGCTGCCAGCCGTCCGCCGCGCGCCGGCGCGCCCACTCCAGCAGCAGCGAGCCGGCCGCCAGGGCGCCGCACGCGGCCCAGTTCCACCACGCCGGCGGCAGGCTGCTGCCCGGTGGCGGGCACACCTCCAGCCGCATCGCCGTGTGGATGTGCGCGAACACGAAGGAGGCAAACACCGTGGCGTCCACCACCAGCATGATGACGGTGGCCCACCACGAGTGGGACAGCACGCCGCGCGCGCCCAGCGGCAGTGTGACGTCGTCCGCCACGCGCACCTGGCGCTGCATCGGCAGGCTGTCGGACTGCCACATCCACGCCAGCACCGACACCACGGCGACGATGCCGCACGCCCACGCCGCCAGCGCCATCTTCACCGTCAGCAGCAGGAAGAAGCCGGCCGTGCCCAGCGCGGCGGCGAGCGGCCACCAGCTGTCGCCCGGCAGCACCTGCACATACAGCGGCCTGGCCTGCACCGGGCTGGTGACGATGGTTTCGCGCCGGCCGGTGCCGGTGCCGGGCAGCCAGTGGGCGCCGGCCTCCACCTCGTGCGCCAACTGCGGATCGTCCCATAGCGGTTCGCGCGAGCGCACGTCGGGGATGCTGCGCGTGGCGTAGTCTTCGGCCGCTATCCATTCCAGCGTTGGCGCCTGCCACGGATTGCCATGCGCGCGCTTCGGCTTGCGCAGCGTGCGCAGCATGTCCACCATGAATAGCAGCACGCCCAGTCCCAGCATGAAGGCGCCGATGCTGGAAGCGAGGTTCAATCCATCCCAGCCCATTTCGGTCGAATAGGTGTAGACCCGGCGCGGCATGCCGAGCAGGCCGCTGATATGCATCGGGAAGAACGCCAGGTTCATGCCGGCGAACATCAGGCCGAACACCCAGCGCGCCAGCCGTTCCGACATGCGCTGGCCGTTCACCAGCGGCAGCCAGTAATACAGGGCGCCGAACATCGGGAACACCAGGCCGCCGATCAGCACATAGTGCAAGTGGGCGACGATGAAGTAGCTGTCGTGCGCCTGCCAGTCGAACGGCAGCACCGCCACCATCACGCCGGTCAGCCCGCCCAGCACGAAGATGAACAGGAAGCCCAGCACGAACAGCATCGGCGCGTTGATGCGCACCTGGCCGCGCCACAAGGTGGCGATCCACGCGAACACTTGTAACGCCGTCGGCACGGCGACGATCATGCTGGCAGCCGAAACCAGCGTCGACGACCACAGGCTCAGGCCGGCGGTGAACATATGGTGCGCCCATAGCGCGAAACTGATCGCCCCCACCGCCGCCAGCGCGATCACCACCGGCCGGTAACCGACCAGCGGCGCGCCGACCAGCGACGGCAGCATCATCGACACCATGCCGGCCGCCGGCAGGAAGATGATGTACACCTCCGGATGGCCGAAGAACCAGAACAGGTGCTGCCATAGAACCGGGTCGCCGCCGCGCGCCGGGATGAAGAACGGCCAGTCGTAGGCGCGCTCCAGCTCCAGCAGCGTGGTGCCGGCGATAATCGCCGGGAATGCAAACACGATCATCAGCGCGATCACCAGCATGGCCCAGGCGTAGACCGGCATGCGGCCCAGCGTCATTCCCGGCGCGCGCGTGAACAAAATGCCGACGATCAGCTCAATCGCGCCGGCGATGGCGGAGATTTCGATAAAGCCTATCCCCAGCAGCCAGAAGTCGGCGTTGATGCCGGGCGAGTGCTCCTTGCTCGTCAGCGGCGGATACATGAACCAGCCGCCGTCCGGCGCCAGCCCGGCGAACAGGCTGACAAAGAAACCCAGGCCGCCGGCGGCGTAGGCCCAATAGGCATACGCGGACAGGCGCGGGAACGGCAGGTCGCGCGCGCCCAGCATGGCCGGCAGCAGGAACACCGAGATCGCTTCCACCACCGGGATGGCGAACAAGAACATCATCACCGTGCCGTGCATGGTGAACACCTGGTTGTACAGGCCGGGACTCAGCAGGTTGCTGTCGGGCGTCGCCAGCTGCGCGCGTATCATCAGCCCGAGTATGCCGGCCAGCACGAAGAACAGCAGCGCGGTGCCGATGTATAGCTGGCCGATGGTGGCGTTGTTGACGGTGGTGAGAAAGCGCAGCCCGCGCGGCGTGCGCCACACGCGTTCCAGATCTTCGAGTTCGCCCTCGGGGCGCGGCAGCGAGCTGCGTCGGGTCATTTGAGTTGCTCCAGGTAGGCGGCCAGCGCTTGCAGCGTGTCCTGGTCCATGTCCGCGCTGGCCGGCATGCGCACGCCCGGCTTGACGCTGTGCGGATTGGCGATCCATGCCGCCAGCGCCCCGCGCCCATTGCGCACCGTGCCTGCGCCCAGATACAGGCGGCTGCCGATGTGCGTCAGGTCTGGCCCAAGCCCGCCCTCGCCCACGACCGTACGGTCGGTGTCCAACGTGCCACTCGTTCCGCTCGCGCCCCTGATGCCGCCCGTGTCGCCGGTGACGCCGGTGACGCTGATGCCGCTGGCAGCGCCCGTGGCCTGCGCTGTGTCGCTGACGCTACGCACGGTGTGGCACGCGCCGCAGCGCTGCTGCGCGAACGCCCGCTGCCCCGCCGCGACCTGTCCCGTCAGCCCCGCCGTGCGCGCAGGCGCGGCCTGCTGCGCCAGCCATGCCCGAAACTCGTCCGGGCTTTGCGCCACCACGTGCAAAGCCATGCGCGCATGTTGCTCGCCGCAATACTCGGCGCACTGCGCGCGATAAACGCCGGCACGGTCCGCCTGCAGCGTCATGCCGTGCAGCCGTCCCGGCACCATATCCACCTTGCCCGCCAGCGCCGGCACCCAAAAACTGTGAATCACATCCGCGCTGCTCAAGCCCAGATACACCGGCTGCCCGACCGGCAAACGGATTTCATTGGCCAGCACAATATCCGGCCCGCCAGCGGGATCGGTATAGCGCACCTCCCACCACCACAGCCGCGCCACCACGGCAATCTTCACCGCATGCTGCGACGACGGCATGCTCAATTGCGCGCTGCGCCACGTAGAAAACGCCAACAGCGACGACAACACCAGCACCGGCAGCACAACGCCGCCGCCCCACAGCCACCAGCGCGGATGCACAACACGCCGGCCGCGCAAGCCCATCACGCACAGCACCATCACACCGATCAGCGCCACAGTGGCGCCGCCGGTCAGCACCCAGGCCAGCTGCGCGATCACTTCCGCATCCGGCCCGGCCGGGTGCAAGGCGGATTGTTGAGGATTGCTCATGGCGTCGCATACAGGTAAGCGGCCATGTGGCGCGCGTCCTGTTCTGACACGCCCATCGCCGGCATGCTGGCGCCAGGCTTGAGTGCGGACGGGTCGACCAGCCAGCGCACCAGCGTCTCCGGGGCGTTGGGCAGGCTGCCGGCGATGTAGCTGCGGCGCCCAAAACCATCGAGCGGTGGCCCCAACTGGCCGCGCGCCGCCGCCACGCCGCCGATCTGATGACAGGCGCCGCACTGATACTGCGCCAGCAGCACCCTCCCCAGCTTTGCATCGCCGCCGGCCACGCGCGCAGGCGGCGGCCCGCCGCTATCGCAAGCGGCCAGCCACGCCAGAGGAAGAAGAAAAAGGATGCGCACGATTGAGAACCAGCTCAAGCCCGAGGTCTGGCTATACTATAAGAATTACAATATTCTTGTCTTTTCAATAGGACGCAGCCACATGACCTCCGCCCGCCGCCGACTCGTCGCCGCCACTGTGGCCGCCACCCTGGCGGTACTGGCGGTGCTTGGCGCGGCCGGCGGCTTGCTGGTGATGCACGGCGGTTTTTACAACACCGGCGCCACGCAATCGCATTTCCAGTGGGTGCATAGTGTGCTGGAAATCGCGCTGGAACGCTCGGTGCGCTACCACGCACGCGACATCGTCGCGCCGTCCGCGCTGACCGGCGTAAAACCGGACAGCCCGCTGGCCTTGCGCGGCGCAGCCTTATATCGCGACAACTGCGTGGTGTGCCACGGCGCGCCCGGCGTCGCGCAAGGCGACATCGGGAAAAGCATGCAGCCGATACCCGGCCCGCTGTCCGATGCCGCGCGCCGCTGGCAAACGCCCGAGCTGTATTGGATCACCCGTCACGGCGTAAAGATGAGCGGCATGCCGGCATGGCAGTATCGCCTGGCCGATGAAGATATCTGGGCGGTGGTGGCCTTCCTGACGGTGCTGCCGGTGCTGTCGCCGCCGGCCTACAGCGCAATGGCAGAACAGGCGGGCCATCCACAGCGCGCCGCGCGCGCCGCACATACGCAGCCGGATACGGAACGCGGCCGCCTGGCGCTGACGCAATACGCATGCAACGCCTGCCACCAGATCGAAGGCGTTACCGGCCCCGCAACCATGGTCGGGCCGCCGCTGCGCGATCTGGCCAAGCGCCAGTACATCGGCGGCCACCTGCCCAACAACGCCGCCAATCTGGCGCGCTGGATACAGGACCCGCAGCGCTACCAGCCGCAGAGCGCCATGCCGGCCATGGGCGTGAGCGAATCGGACGCGCGCGACATCGCCGCCTATCTGCTCAAGCCCTGATCAACGCTTGCCAAGTTCCGCCAGCGCACGCTCCAGCACCGGATCGCGCCCTGCGCGCAGCCCGGCCACCGTCTGCCTTACCTCGACGGACGGCGCCACGCCAGCGCCGACAAACTCGCGGCCATCGGGGTAGGTGTCGCGCTTGGCGCAGACGCGTGCCGCGCCGCCGCCGGGCAACGTAAAGTTGATCGCCTGTCCAGTGCTGCCGCCCGTGGCCTCGCCGATTGTCAGCCCGCGCTGCATGATGGTGAAACTGAGGACAAAATCCTCGCCCGCCGAATATGTCTGTGGCCCCGTCAACACGGCGACCGGACCGTCGTACACCTGCTCGCGCGCCAGCGTGTACTGCCAGTCCGGCATACGGTGCCAGCTCACCAGGCTGGCCATGGAAGCGCGCAGGTAGCTGTCGGCGCCACGCACGTAGCTGGTGGCGCCCAGCAGCGGCTTGCGGGTCAGGTAGCTCAGAATCTTGTAGCCAATGTCGCCGTTGCGCCGCCGCCATTGCGGCGCATGTCGATCACCAGGCCGCGCGCTTTCAGTATCTGCGGCAGCGCGGCCTCGAAGGCTTTGAGGCCGCTATCGTCGGTAAAATGCTCGATGCGGATGTAGGCCACACCGTTGTCCAGCATCCTGAACTCCGGCGCCTCCGGCCAGTGGTAGCCGGCGCTGCGGGCCGAAACTTTCGTCACGCTCCTTGCCGTTGGCGGCGCGCAGGCGCAGTACGGCCGGTGCCTTGGCCGCCCCGCGCAGCAGGCCAACCGTGTAGGTCTGGAAGTCGCGGTCCTGCGGCGCGCCGGCGCTCACCAGCGGCATCACGCGCTGTCGGGCGTAATCGTGCACCGCCATGCCGTCGACGGCCAGCACTTCATCGCCGACGCGAACCCGATCGCGCAGCGCCGCATCGCCGACATGCGCCACCAGCACCCTGCCTTCGACCAGCGTGGTGCGCAGCGGCGGCACCGCTTCAAATTCCGCATTCAGTTCGCCGGGCGCCCAGATGTTGGTGTGGCCGTCCTTCAGCAACGGCGCCAGCTCGCGCAGCACGGCATAGTAATCGCGCGTGGTCTGCGCGGCCATCACCTTGGGCAGATAGTCCATATAGACCTGATTCCAGTCCAGTTCCGGCACCTTGTCGAAGTAGACGAAACTGTGGCGCGCCTCTGCCCAGAACTGCGTCAGGCCGGCGATGCGCTCCTCGACCGTCAGCGCCTCCTTGTAGGGATGATCGCTGGCGGGGCCTTTCCACAAGCGATGCGGCGCCTCGGAGGCCGTCAGCATCGCCTGAAAGCGCGGCTCGTTGCGCAAGGCGTCGAAAGCGCTGTCGTTGCGCAGCATCTGTGCGGCCGCCGGGAGCCAGATCACTGTGCGCGCCTGATCCAGCGCATCCAGCGCCTGTTCCTTGCGGCCCTGGCGGCCATAGAGCGCGGCCAGCGGCAGCAGCGTGTTGTAGCTCTCCTGGCGCAGCGCCGGGTTGGCGGTGGCCTGCTCCGCCGCCTTCAGTGAACGCAAAGCTTCCTCCAGCAGCGCCGTGGCGCGCTCCACGTCAGCCGTGGCGGCGGCCTGCTGGCGCAAGTCACGCGCGTGCGCCACCGTGTCCGCCCCTGCCGGCAGCGCCGCGTGGGACAACGGCGCACACGTCGCCCATACCAATAATATCGAAGCGGATAAACGGCGCATGGCTTCCTTGCCCGAAAAGTAATGGGCCGCATCTTAATACAGTCGCGCCGTCGTGGCACAATAACGGCTTACATTTTTGGAAGACCATCATGACCATCTTTGCCGCTCCCGTGTTCGACGCCACCGTCATCTACGAAGGCAACGAATTATTTAAAGGCCAGGGCGCCGCCAAAGGCTGGGCCGAAAAACTCGCGCGCGAACTGGAATGCGATATCGGCGTCGAGAAGATCGGCACCGGCTGGGTATTGACCGGCGCCCCCGACGGCGTCGCCTGCAAGTGGAGCATCGTCGGCCAGCGCCTCAAGCGCATGGATTAATCGTGCGCTAGCGCACATCGTCCGTCCATTTGGCCGGGTACGATTCAACGTACACAGCCAACAAGGATAGCGATGAAGCGTGATGACATTCCAGCCGCCGACCTGGCGCCAATTGCCGCCAAACTGGCGGGGCTGCGCTATGTGCACGACGACCAGCCGGGCATCGCGCGCCGCCTGCGCGGCAAACAGTTCCGCTATCTCGACAGCGACGGCAAGGCTGTCACCGACGAAGACACGCTGGCGCGCATCAAATCCCTGGTGATACCGCCGGCTTGGACCGATGTCTGGATCTGCAAGCATGCGCTGGGCCACTTGCAGGCCACTGGCCGCGATGCGCGCGGGCGCAAGCAATACCGCTACCACCCGCGCTGGCGCAGCCACCGCGATGAAGCTAAGTACGAGCGCATGCTCAGCTTCGGCAAGGCGTTGCCGGCAATCCGCAAGGCGGTGGACGAGGCGCTGCGCAAACCGGGCCTGCCGCGCGAGAAGGTGCTGGCCACCATCGTCTACCTGCTGGAGGCGACGCTGATGCGCATCGGGAACGAGGAGTATGCGCGCGAGAACAAATCATTCGGCCTGACCACGCTGCGCGACCGCCATGTGCGCCTCAATGGCGGCAAGGTGGAATTCCGTTTTCGCGGCAAGAGCGGCGTCCATCACGCGGTCGAGGTGCATGACCGCCGCCTGGCCAATATTATCCGCAAGGTGCGCGACCTGCCCGGCCAGGAGTTATTCCAGTACGAGGACGACGACGGCAATCCGCACGCCATCGGTTCGGCGGACGTCAACGACTATCTGCAATCGATCACCGGCGCGGACTACACCGCCAAGGATTTCCGCACCTGGGCCGGCACCGTGCTGGCCGCCGTCGCGCTGCTGGAATACGAGAAGTACGACTCCGAAGCGCAGGCCAAGAAGAACGTGGTGCAGGCCATCGAATCGGTCGCGAAAAACCTCGGCAACACGCCGACCATCTGCCGCAAGTGCTATGTGCACCCGGCGGTCATCGAGTCCTACCTCGACGGCACCATGCTGACCGCCCTGCGCCGCCGCGCGCAGCAGGAGCTCAAGGAAGACCTGCACGCACTGCGCCCCGAAGAGGCAGCCGTCCTGGCCCTGCTTCAACAGCGCTTGCGCCAGGGCTGAAACCGCGTCAGCGATTGCCGACAGATTCGCGCCGGCACATCCGTGGGTGGGAGTAAAATCGTCCGCATGCCGCCCATCCTGCCCTTCCCGATCCGTAAAGAGTGCCCGCCCGGCGCCTGCGAATGCCGCCAGGGCGAGCTATTGGACGCCTGGGAGCGCGACACCCAGACCGACATCCGCGTGCTGCGGCTCACCCGCGAAGAGGAAAAGGCGCTGATCGCCCGCATTGAGGCGATCGACAACTACGAGGCGCTCGGGCGCATCGAACAGCGGCTGCACGAGTTGCTGGGCGTGCGCCTGACCATCACCCCCAGCACCAACGGCGTGCGTACTGTCATGGGCTTGCAGATCAAACTTGCGGAGCAGCCGGGCTTGTGCCGGCGCACGCGCGAGAGCATCCCCGCCGCCATCCGGCGCTGCCTCGGCAAGCATCCGGAAATCATCTACGCGCTGCTGAACGCGCGCGATCTGCTGCGCGACGGCGAAGACTAGTCGGCGTGGAACTCGCTGGCGTTGACGAACAGCTCCCAGCTGGCGATGAACAGCGCCGCCACTACAGGACCGATGACGAAACCATTCAGGCCAAACAGCGCCATGCCGCCGATGGTGGACAGCAGCACCACGTAATCGGGCATCTTGGTGTCCTGGCCGACCAGGATCGGGCGCAGGAAATTATCGACAAGGCCGATGACGAACACGCCGAACAGGGCCAGGCCGACGCCCTGCCACAACTCGCCGGTGGCCACGAAGTACACCGCCACCGGCGCCCAGACAATGGCCGCGCCTATCGCCGGCAGCAGCGACAGGAACGCCATCAGCACGCCCCACAGCACCGGCGCGCGCACGTCGAGGAACCAGAACGCCAGGCCGCCCAGCGCGCCCTGCGCGATGGCCACCAGGATATTGCCCTTGACGGTGGCGCGAATCACGGTGGTGAAGTTCTGGAACAGGCGCTGCTTGTACTTGCGGCTCAGCGGCACCGCCTCGCGCACACGCTTGGCCAGTTTGTCGCCGTCGCGCAGCAGGAAGAACAGCAGATAGAGCAGGATGCACAGGCTGGTGAGGAAGTCGACGGTGTACAGGCCGGCGTTGATGGCGCGCTTGGCCACATCCTGACTTACCTGCGAGGCCGCTTCGGTAAGCTTGTCCTGCAGGTAGGAGAGACTGGTCAGATGGAAGCGGTCCAGCAGCGACACCAGCCAGTTGGGCAACGCCGCCATGACCTTGTTGAAGAACGAGCCGACCGTGATTTCGCCCGAACGCATCAGCTCCACCACCGACGAAGCCTGGTTGATGATCGAAATCGAGATCAGCGTCAGTGGCAGAATCACCATCACGACGATTAGCAGCAGCGTCAGCGTCGCGGCCAGCGCCGCGCGGTTGCGCGTGCGTTGCAGCAGCCAGCGATACACAGGCGCGAACAGAATGGCCAGCACCACGCCCCAGAAAATCGCGCCGGCATACGGCGCCAGTATCCAGCCGAAGCCGATGGTGACCACGGCCAGCAGGAACAGGAATACTTTTTGTTGGAAGGAGAATGGAACCATAATCGTCGCTACGCGTCGGTCGTCGTCGTTGGGATCGAGGCCGGGGAACATCACCTCGGTGAAGCCGAATTTGGAAAAGTCCCTGATCCGCATCGGATACAGCTTGCCCAGCAGGTGATCGACCTCGTGCTGCACCACGCGCGCGTGGAAGCCATCGACCTCGCGCCGGATTGGCTGATTATGCTCATCCACGCCCTCGTAGCGCAGCTTGACGTAGCGCGGCACGCTGCCGCGCAGTCCCGGCACCGACAGGCAGCCCTCGAAACCCTCTTCCATCTCTTCCGACAACGGCGTCAGGACAGGGTTGATCAGCACCGTCTCCGGCACCTGCGGCGCCTCCGGATAGCGCGGGTTCTGCTTGAAGCCAAAGATCACCAGTTGCAGGTTGACGCCAATCTGCGGCGCCGCCAGCCCGGCGCCATTGGCCGCGTACATCGTATCGAACATGTCCGCAATCAGCTGCTTCATCGCCGGCGTATCGAACTCGGTCACCGGTTCCGCCACGCGCAGCAGGCGCGGGTCGCCCATCTTGAGGATTTCACGAACGGTCATTGCCTCTCCTTTCTTATTCTTGTGCGAGTAGCGCCAGCAGGCCGGCTTCGTCGAGGATGGTTACTTCCAGTTCCTGCGCCTTGGCCAGTTTGCTGCCGGCGTCGGCGCCGGCTACCAGGTAGTGCGTTTTCTTCGAGACGGAGCCGGAAACCTTGCCGCCTTTGGCTTCGATCAGCGCGGCGGCATGGTCTCGGCCCATGGTCGGCAGCGTCCCGGTCAGCACGAAGGTCTTCCCGGTCAGGTGCCCTTCGGCGGCCACCGCTTCCGGCAGCTGCGCCAGCAGGTCTTCACGCAGCAGGTGCAGCACCTTGACTTGCTGGCGGTTGCCCGGCTGCGCCATCCAGTTCTCCAGCGATTCGGACACTGTCGCCGGCAGGCCGAAGACGTTGAACACTTGCAGATACGCCAGCGCCTCCAGCGTTACGCCTTCTTCCACCAGCTGCTTGCTGCGCGGCTCGGTCAGTTTCGGAATCGCCAGCGCCGCCATCAGCTTGACCGGATCGAGTTTTTCGCGCAGCTTGGCGCTTGGCGGATGCTCGCCTTGCGGCGCCACGCCGGCCGCCAGCAGCGCGTCGATGGCTTGCTGGTTTTTCGGTTCGGCGAAGAAGTCGGCGATCGATTCGGCCACCGTGCCGCCGATATCGGGCAGCACGCGCAGCAGCGCCGCCGGTACGCGGCGGATCAGTTCAAAACGGCCCAGCCACTCGGCCAGCGTCTTGGCGGTGGATTCGCCGACGTGACGGATGCCGAGCGCGAACAGCAGCCGTTCCAGCGGCGGGTTCTTGCTGGCGGCGATGGCTTCCAGCAGGTTGTCCGCCCATTTGGTGGCGATCTTGCCCTTGGCGACCGTCTCCGGCGTGGTGCCGTCGCGTTCATCGGCCAGGCGCTTCATTTCCAGCAGATCGTCGAGCGTCAGCGCGTACAGGTCGGCCACGCGCTGCACCTTGCCCCATTCGACCAGGCTGTCGATGTAGCGGTCGCCCAAACCTTCGATGTCCATCATGCGGCGGCCGGCGAAGTGGCGGATGGCTTCCTTGCGCTGCGCGGAGCAGAACAGGCCACCGGAGCAGCGCGCGATCGCTTCGCCCTCTTCGCGCACCACGTGCGAGCCGCATACCGGGCATTCCTTCGGCAGCTCATACACCACTGTCGATTCGGGTCGGCGCTCAAGCACCACGGCCAGCACTTCCGGAATGACGTCGCCGGCGCGGCGCACGATGACGGTGTCGCCCACGCGCACGTCCTTGCGGCGCACTTCATCCTCGTTGTGCAGCGTGGCGTTGGTGACGTTGACGCCGCCAACGAATACCGACGCCAGGCGCGCCACCGGCGTGATGGCGCCTGTCCGGCCGACCTGCACTTCGATCGCCTGCACGGTGGTCAGCGCTTCCTCGGCCGGGAATTTGTGCGCCAGCGCGAAACGCGGCGCGCGCGAGACGAAGCCCAGCGTGCGCTGGTCTTCCAGGCGGTTGGCCTTGTACACCACGCCGTCGATTTCGTATGGCATGGCCGGACGGGCTTCGCCGATCTGTTTGTAGTAGGCCATCAGGCCATCGTAGCCGCGCACTACCGTGGCTTCCTTCGCTACTGGCATGCCCAGTTCACGATACCAGTCCAGCAGCGCCGAGTGCGAGGCCGGCATGTCCGCGCCTTCCAGCGCGCCGACGCCGTAGGCAAAGAAACTCAGCTTGCGCGACGCGGTAATGCGCGAATCGAGCTGGCGCAGGCTGCCCGCCGCCGCGTTGCGCGGATTGACGAACTCCTTCTGGCCCGCTTCGCGCTGGCGCGCGTTCATCGCCTCGAAATCCTTTTTGAACATCAGCACCTCGCCGCGCACATCGAGGATGGCCGGCGGGTTGGCGGTGTTCAGGCGCAGCGGAATGCTGCGGATGGTGCGGATGTTGGCGGTGACATCCTCGCCGGTATAGCCGTCGCCGCGCGTGGCCGCCTGTGCCAGCACGCCGTCGATGTAGCGCAGATTGATCGCCAGGCCGTCGTATTTGACTTCGGCGGCGTATTCCACCAGCGCGGCGGTGTCCAGCCCTTCGCGCACGCGGCGGTCGAAGTTCTCGATATCCTCGTCGGTGAAGCCGTTGTTCAGCGACAGCATCGGCACCGTGTGCGTCACCTGCTCGAACTGCGGCAGCGGCGCCGCCCCGACACGCCTGGTCGGCGAGTCGGGCAGCGCCAGCTCAGGGTGCGATGCTTCGAGCTGCTGCAGCTCGATGAACAGCTTGTCGTACTCCGCGTCCGGAATGGTTGGCGCGTCCAGCACGTGATAGGCGTGCAAATGCCGGTTCAGCTCCGCGCTGAGTTGCTCGATGCGCGTTTTGAAATCTACTTCTGACATTGCCAGACCTTCTTAGCTGAACAGACGCAGCGCACGGGTCGAACCGGCCGGAATGTCGGCGTCGTTCATCTCCGTATAGAAATCCTGAACCTGGCCGGCGATTTCAGTCAGCGCCGCGTCGGACAACGGCTGGTTGTAATCGTCGACGATGGTCGCGTCCAGGCGCGCCACCAGGCCCTTGGCGCAAGCGACCATGGCGCCGAAGCCGTCGCGCGCCGGCGCCACGCATGGCACGTCCAGCAGCAGCGTCAGGCGCGAGGTGGTTTCCTCGGCCGGGGTGACGTTGGTCGACAACGAGAACAGGAAGCCGCCGTCGCCGTCCGGCATCACAAAGCGGCCGTCCGGGCGCAGGTCGAAGCCCTGCTTCTCCAGCGCGCCGATGAGCGTGTTGATCGCCCACGGCGCGCCGTTCGATTGCAGGTTGACGCCCAGTTGCGCGTCGTGGCCGGCGACGAAACGGTGCAGGTTGCGCGCCTCGGCCATCACTTCGATCATGTCCGGAATCGCCGGCTCGGCGCCGATTTCGTCGGCCATGGCGCGCAGGCGCGTCACCAGTTCCGAATATTCCAGTTCGTTCAACGCGGTGCTGCGGCTGGCCAGCTGCACGCCGCCTTGCAGTTCGGTGTAGACGCCGCCATGGGCGATCGGCTCCCAGTCGCCGCTGACGGCCTTGCCGATGTAGTGCACCGGCTTGTTGCCGACCATGCGCAGCGTTTGCAGCACCGGCAGCAGCTTGTCGCCGCGCGCCGGCGCTTCCAGCGCCAGCGGCAGCAGGCAGTCGATCAGCGGATCGACCAGCGCGGTCGCCTGCTCGGCGGCGGCGGCCGATGCGGCGTTGGCGCGCGCGGCCAGTTCGTCCTCGCTGGCGGGCTTGCCGGCGTCGTCCTCGGTGGTGAATTCGGCCGCCACCGCGCCCAGCGCCGCTGCGGCGGCGGCGGCCTCGCCGCCGGCCACGCCGGGCGCCGCGCTGTCGAGCGAGAAGCTCGGTTCCTGGCGCACCTGCGGCGCCAGCGGGTCCACGGCGGGCGCCAGCTGCGGCTCTTCGCCGCTGCGCATCAGCACATCGTCATGGTCGGTCGAGAAGGCGCGTTCGACGCTTTTCTTGGCCTTGTACTCCTGGATTTTGTTGTACGTGAAGACGCCGGCGACAAACACGCCGGCGGCCGCGATTAAACTGAGTTGAAGATCTGTCATGCTGCTTGTGCCTCGGTAGCGAAGTTTGCGGCGGATTCCATATCCACCGCCACGATGCGCGATACACCCTGCTCCTGCATCGTCACACCGATCAGTTGATTGGCCATCTCCATCGCAATCTTGTTGTGCGAGATGAAGAGGAATTGAGTATGTTCGGACATGCGCTTGACCATGCGGCAGAATCGCTCGGTATTGGCGTCGTCCAGCGGCGCGTCCACCTCGTCCAGCAGGCAGAACGGCGCGGGGTTCAGCCGGAACATGGAGAACACCAGCGCGGTGGCGGTCAATGCCTTCTCGCCACCGGATAGCAGGTGGATGGTGGCGTTCTTCTTGCCCGGCGGCTGGGCCATGACCTGCACGCCGGAGTCGAGGATTTCGTCGCCGGTCATGATCAGCTTGGCCTGGCCGCCGCCAAACAGGATCGGGAACAGTTCGGAGAAGTGGCCGTTGACGCGGTCGAACGTGTCTTGCAGCAGATCGCGCGTTTCCTTGTCGATCTTGCTGATGGCGTCTTCCAGCGTGGTGATCGCCTCCTGCAAATCGGCGTTCTGCGCATCGAGGAAATTCTTGCGCTCGGAAGCGGTGGCCAGTTCGTCCAGCGCCGCCAGGTTGACGGCGCCCAGCAGCGAAATGGCGTTGGTCAGGCGCGTCACCTCGCCTTGCAGGTAGGACGCCTTCATGTCCGGATGCAGCTTCTCGGCCAGCGCCGCCTCGTCGGCCTGGGCCTCGGCCAGTTGCGCGGCGAACTGCTCCTGGTTCAGGCGCGCGGCCTGCTCCTTCAGCTGCATCTCCATGATCTTGTCGCGCTGCGGTTGCAGCGCGCGCTCGGTCGACATGCGGCCTTCCTCGAACATGCGCATCTGCTGCGCGATCTGATCGAGTTCGTGGCGCGCGTCGGACAGCGCTTTCTCTTGTTCGGTGCGGCGGTCCAGCAGCTCCTGCAAGCCCTCGTTGGCGCTGCCCTGCTCCAGGCCTTCAAGCTCCATGCGGCCGGCCTCCATGCTCTCGGTCACCTGCGCCACCTGCGCGGTGGCGGTGGCGACATTGCGGCGGAATTCCTCGATCTTGCTGCGCTGGGTCTTTTCCGCGAACTGCACTTCCTGCGCCGCGCGTTCCAGGTCGCGCAAGGCCTGGCGGGCGTCGGCCAGGCGCTGCTCTTTCTGCATAAAGTCGGTCTGGCCGTCTTCGTGCGTGCCTTGCAGCTCGCCCAGCTCCATGTCCAGCTGCTCGAACTTCTCTTCGGACTCCAGCTTGATCTGCGTCTGCTCCTCTTCCTGCGCGGCGATTTCGGCCAGGTCGGTTTCGATCTGCGTGCTGCGCTGGTTGAAGCGCGCCTCGATCTCGGACAGCTTCACCACCTCCAGCTGCAGCGTGTGCACCGACGATTGCAGGCCTTGCAGCCTGGCGCGGTACTCACTCAGCCGGCGCGCCAGATCCGACACGGCGGCTTCCGCGCGAACCGAGCGCGCACGCGCCTCGTCAGCGAGCATCTGCTGCGCGCGCAGCTGCTTGGTGATGTTGTCGATTTCCTGCTGCCGTCCCAGCATGCCCGTCCTGCTCGGAGTCGGCGGCGTAGAAGCGCACGCTGCCCTGCGTGACGACGTGGCCCTGGCGGGTGATGATGCTGCCGCCGGCCGGCAGCCTGGCGCGGTCGTCGAACGCTTGCGCCGTGTCCTCGGCGATGTAGACGTTGTGCAGCCAGTCCTGCAGCAAGCCGCGCAGACCAGGGTCGTTGATCTTCAGCAGATTCAGGAAAGGCTTCAGGCCCGGCGCCTCCACCGGCGCCGGCGGCACGGCGGTCGATGGCGCATACAGCGCCAGCTTGGCCGGCGGCGCATCGCTGAAGAAGGCCTTGGCCCATTCGATGTTCGACATTTGCAGCGCCGAGGTGCGCTCGCGCAGCAGCGATTCCAGCGCCTGCTCCCAGCCCGCTTCGATGTTCAGCTTCTGCCACAGACGCGGCAGCGATTCCAGCTCGTGCTTTTGCAGCCATGGCGTGACCTTGCCCTGCGTTTGCACGCGCTCCTGCAACTGGCGCAGCGCATTGAGGCGCGCTTCCAGCTGCGCGTTGGCGGCGGTTTCGGTGTTGACCTGCTGCTGCGCTTCCTGGCGCTCCTGCTCCAGCCTGGGCTGCTGCTCCAGCGCTTCCTCCAGCACGAACTGCTGTTCTTCCAATGCCAGCTGCTTTTCTTCCAGCTGCAAGCGCAGGTTGGCCAGATGCGCGCTGTCCGGCAGGCTCAAGCCGTTCTTTTCCTGTTGCAGGCGCTCGCGGCGCACAGCCAGGCCGTTCAGGATGTTGCTGGCGTTGCGCTGGTGCGCCGATTCCAGTTCCAACTGCTGCTGCGCCTGCATGATGCGGGCGCGCGATTCGGTGCTCCTGGCCTGCGCTTCCTTCCACGCCTGCTCCAGCGTCGGCAGCGATTCGGCCTTTTGCTCGGCCATCATCTGCGCCTCTTCGACCTTGGCGCCCAGTTCCTCCAGCGAGAATTCGGCCTCGCCGATCTGCTCGCTGTATTCGCTGACCTGGCGCTGCCACTGCTCGCGCTGCGCGCCCAGCGCGGCCAGCTGCGCTTGCAGGCGGCCGCGCGATTCGACCACGAACTTGATCTGCGCTTCCAGGCTGCCGATTTCGGCATTGGTCTGATACAGCGCGCCCTGCGCGGTGTGCAGGCGGTCGCCGGCGGCGAAGTGCGACTGCCGCATCTGCTCCAGCGACAGCTCGACGTTGCGCAGCTTGGCGGTCTGCTCTTCCAGGTCGTTCTGCGCCTGCTCGACTTCGCGGAAGTATTTTTCTGCTCGTTCTCGGCCTCGATCTTGCGCAGCAGCCAAAGCAGCTTTTGCTTTTCTTCCTGGTCGGCTTGCAGCTGATGGAACCTGGTCGCCACGGCGGCCTGGCTCTCCAGCTTTTCCAGGTTGGCATTCAGTTCGCGCAGGATATCCTCCACGCGCAGCAGATTCTCGCGCGTGTCGTGCAGGCGGTTTTCGGTTTCGCGGCGGCGCTCCTTGTACTTCGAGACGCCGGCCGCCTCCTCCAGGAACACGCGCAGCTCTTCCGGGCGCGATTCGATAATCCGCGCAATCATGCCCTGGCCGATGATGGCGTAGGCGCGCGGACCGAGGCCGGTGCCGAGGAAGATGTCCTGGATGTCGCGGCGCCGCACCGGCTGGCCGTTGATGTAGTAAGTGGACGTGCCGTCGCGCGTCAGCGTGCGCTTGACGGCGATTTCCGCGTACTGGCCCCACTGGCCGGCGGCCTTGCCGGCGTTATTGTCGAACACCAGCTCCACCGAAGCGCGGCCGGCCGGCTTGCGGTTGGTCGAGCCGTTGAAGATCACGTCCTGCATCGATTCGCCGCGCAGCTCCGAGGCCTTGGATTCGCCCAGCACCCAGCGCACGGCGTCGATGATGTTCGACTTGCCGCAACCGTTGGGACCCACCACGCCAACCAGTTGACCCGGCACCTGGAAATTGGTGGGATCAACGAAAGACTTAAATCCCGACAATTTGATGGAGGATAGACGCACGTTGTTATCTAGGGGTTGGGGCTGGAAAATTTCACAATAATACCATTTTGCGCATCATATCAGGCCGCAAACCAGAGGGCTACACCGTTGTCAGCGCAGCTGTGGCTTGGGCGCGCGCCAGCTGGCGCGGGTATAGGGACGGTCGTGACCCGACAGGTGCAGCGCCACCTTGGTGATCCAGGTTTCCGCCGGGATCGGCTTGACCTGCGGCGCCGCCAGCAGCACCGGCACGCACAGCACGGCCAGCACGCGGCTCATCGGCAACTGGCGCTCGCCCTGCGCGCACCAGATGAAGGCGGCGGCAATGGCCAGGCCGAGCACGCAGCCGGTCCAGGCTTCCGAGGCCGAGTGGGCGTCGGTATGGATGCGCGACATGGCGATCAGCACCGACAGCACCATGCCGGCCGTGCTGCCCAGCATCTGCGCCCAGGGCGGCGACGAGCGCGTGACCAGGAAGCCGGCCACCGGAAACACCGCCGCCGCGCGCATCGCGTGGCCGCTGAAACCGCCGAACTCGACCGAGGCGACGCCCAGGCCCCAGCCGATGTAGGCGATCTTGGTCAGCACCACCAGCGCCATGCCGCCGCCGAACAGCAGCACCCAGCTGGCCGCCAGCCGCCACGACTTGCCCACCAGCAGCCATGCCAGTATCGCCAGACCGATCGGGCCGGTGACGGCCAGACTCCCTACCACTCCCAACCAATGCCACAAAACCATAGCCATCCTTATTCCGCACTGCAGCATGCATTAAAACACATGGGAACATATTTTAGCGATATATTTCCCTTGCGCAATATCCGCTGCGCGCCAGGCAAGCTGTGGCATACTCTGGCGATGCTATCGATTTACGGAAAATCCAGCTCGATCAACGTCCGCAAAGTGCTGTGGACCTGCGCCGAACTCGACCTGCCCTACCAGCTGCAACAATACGGCGCGGGCCACCAATCCACGAGCACGCCGGAATTCCTGGCGATGAATCCCAACGGCATGGTGCCGGTCATCGTCGACGACGGCCAGGCGCTGTGGGAGTCGAACACCATCTGCCGCTACCTCGCCGCCAAGCATGGCCGCGGCGACCTGCTGCCGGTCGCGCCGATGGCGCGCGCGCAGATGGAAAAGTGGATGGACTGGCAGGCAACCGAGCTGAACAACTCGTGGCGCTATGCCTTCATGGCGCTGGTTCGGCACAGCCCGCTGCATGCCGATGCGGCCGCCATCGCCGCCAGCACGGCCGAATGGAACCGCCTGATGGGCATGCTGGACCGGCAACTGGAAGAGCGCCCCTTCGTCTGCGGCGACCATCTGACGCTGGCCGATATCGTCCTCGGCCTGTCGGTCAACCGCTGGCTGTCGACGCCGATGACGCGCCCCGCGCTGGCCGCGGTCGGCGCGTATTTTGCGCGCCTGGGGCAACGCCCCGGCTTCCGCCAGCACGGCTGCAACGGCCAGCCCTGACGGCGCCACGCCGCATGCTTGCGCGGCATCAACGGGCGGAATGGGCGTTTCCTTAAGATAAAACTCTGTCCACGCCCTGAAGGATGCCATGAAAATCCTGCACAACCTCGAAACGTCCCGCAAGCTGCTGGCCGCCTTCGCCATTCTGCTCAGCCTGACGGCCGTGGTCGGCCTCAGCGCGCTGTCGCGGCTGAACGCCATCAACCAGGCTTCGCTTGAATTATCCGGCAAATGGCTGCCGCAGACGGTGGACGCCCTGGCCAGGCGCAACGCCGCGCTGCTGAACGAAGGCAACGCGGCCTCGCCGGAGGCCGAGCTGCAACAGCAGCGCGCGCTCAACGCCCAGCTGAGCCGCCTGATGGTCGGCGCCATCCAGGCCAGCCAGGAAGAAACGCGCCAGACGGAAGCGCTGTACAAGGAAGCCCGCATCATCACCTTCAGCGTGCTGGCGACTGCCATCGGCGGCGGCGCCCTGCTCGGGCTGTGGGTGGCGCGCTCGATATCGCGTCCGCTGCAGCAGGCGATGGCGGTGGCGCAGCGCATCGCCGGTGGCGACCTCAGCTCGCGCATTGCGCCGCAGCCCGCCAACCAGATCGGCAAGCTGCTGCTGGCAATGCAGCATATGAACGACCAGCTCCAAGGCATCGTCGGCCAGGTGCAGAGCGGCACCCGGGCCCTCGGCGGCGCGGCGGCGCAGATCGCCGAGGGCAATCAGGAATTGTCGGCGCGCACCGGGCAGCAGGCGTCGGCGCTCGAACAAACCGCCGCGTCGATGGAACAGCTGACCACGACCGTGCGCCAGAACGCCAAGCATGCGGCGGCGGCCAACAAGCTGGCGTTGTCGGCCTCCGCCATTGCCGAGCGCGGCGGCGGCGATGTGGCGCAGGTGGTGGGGACGATGGCGTCCATCAACGACAGCTCGCGCAAGATTGCCGACATCATCGGCGTGATCGACGCCATTGCCTTCCAGACCAATATCCTGGCGCTGAACGCGGCCGTGGAAGCGGCGCGCGCCGGCGAACAGGGGCGCGGCTTCGCGGTGGTGGCGTCCGAGGTGCGCAACCTGGCGCAGCGCAGCGCTGCGGCCGCCAAGGAAATCAAAGACCTGATCAACGATTCGGTCGACAAGGTGGCGCTCGGCTCGCAACTGGCCGACCAGGCGCGCCAGACCATGGACAAGGTGGTCGACAGCGTGCAGCAGGTGACCGGGCTGATCGGCGAAATCGCCAGCGCCAGCGCCGAGCAGACCAGCGGCCTGGAACAGGTGAACCAGGCCATCGCCGCCATGGACCGGGCAACGCAGCAAAACGCCGCGCTGGTCGGCGAGGCGGCGGCCGCGGCCACCGCCATGCGCGGCGAGACTGGCAAACTGAGCGCGGCAATCAGCGTGTTCACCGCCGCCGATGAAGGGCTGGCGCCGCCGGCGCAACGGTGCACTGCGGGCGCGGGCGCGCTGGCGGCGGCGCCCGCCGGGCAGGCTGCGGGCCGCCCGCAGCAACAAGTCGACTGGGAAGAGTTTTAATTTGCCAGCAAGGCCTGCTCCTACAAGCATCTGGGCCAAATTCCGATACCGAGCCGGAGTTCAAAATCGCATCATGGCGTCACCGGAAACGCCTCAGCTCCTCCAACAGCCGGGACGATTCTGGCGAGTACGTTCTTTTCACTTTTACAAAGGAAGCAAAATGAACTCGAATCAAAAAGGCAGCAGCAACAACCAGGGCTCGAAACAAGGCTCCAACCAAGGCAGCAGCAAGCAATCGGGCAGCGCAGGCTCGTCCAGCGGTTCGCGTAGCGGCAACCAGGGCGGCACCCACGAGCAGCACGTCGAAGCTGGCCGTCAAAGCCACAAAAATGACGGCAACAAGCAATCCGGCAACCGCTAAGTAGACATTCTGCGGTACATGCGGCGCTGCGCGCGCCGCATCGCCGGACACATCAGATATTGGTGACGCGCTGGCCGCCAGGCGGCACAAAGTCCTCGACGCCGTTCACCAGCCCCACTTTCAACGCCTCGGCCGCCGTCAGGTGCAGGTCCGAGTATTCATGGGTGCGCCAGTGCTCGTCGGTCAGCTGCACGTGGTTGCGCAGGATCTGTTCGGTGCGGGCGTCGTCGGCCTGCAGGCCTTCGACGATGATGCGCAGCGCATCCGGGCGGGCGCCGTGCGGCGCGCTGGCGTGCGACTTGTGCACCATGAAGCGGGCGGTGTCGCTGGCATAGCGCTCGGCGCCGGCCAGGAACAGCACCACCGCGATCGACGCCACCGCGCCGGCGTTGTAGGTGACAATCTTGATCGGCAATTTGCTCAGGTAGTTGTACAGGCAGATGCCGTCGCTGACGTAGCCGCCGTTGGACTGGATCAGGATGTGGGCGGTGGTAATGCGGTCCTCGGTCATGTCGGCAACCGCGTCGAAGACGCGGCGCACCATGTCGCTGTTGACATCTCCGGACAGCGTGAACCACGCATGCCCGTCGTAATTGGTTTGGTCTTGGCTCATCTGTGGGCTCTCAAAATCGTGTGATTTATTCTAGCAAATTGTTTCTTTTCCAGCATTTTGCGCGTTCATTCGTGCGCGGCCAGGCAAGATTGACATTCAAGCCCTTCTGACATATATTCCCGAGTCTTGATCGGGAGAGGGCAAACCAGCTTTGCCGCCGAAGGGGCACTACCCAAAAACTCTCAGGCAAAAGGACCGGTCAGGGGGCCATGCAGCGTGGCTCAAACTCTGGAGAGAGGTTGCGGACGCAACCCACCGAAGGGGCGTGCGGAACCAGCTTTCCGCTATCTCTCAGGTACCAAGGACAGAGGGGTTTTGGAATCATTGGCATTCCCGTTAACCTCTTTCGTTTGGACCGTACCATGACGCTCAAAGCCACCCCACTCAATAACGCACACCGCGCAGCCGGCGCCCGCATGGTCGATTTCGGCGGCTGGGACATGCCGGTCAACTACGGTTCGCAGATCGAAGAGCACAACGCCGTGCGCACCGACGTCGGCATGTTCGACGTCGCCCACATGTGCGTGGTCGATATCAAGGGCGACCATGCGCGCGCCTTCCTGCGCCACCTGCTGGCCAACAATGTCGACAAGCTGCAGGTGTCGGGCAAGGCGCTCTACTCGTGCATGCTGAATCAGGAAGGCACCGTCATCGACGACCTGATCGTCTACTTCATCAACGAAAGCTGGTTCCGCCTGGTGGTCAACGCCGGCACCGCCGAGAAGGACGTGGCGTGGATGCAGCAGCAGAACGCCGCCGGCAAGCACGGCCTGACCATCACCCAGCGCCGCGATGGCGACAACGCCATGGCGCTGATCGCCGTGCAGGGCCCGAACGCCCGCGCCAAGGTATGGCAAGTGATTCCGGAATCGCAAGCCGCCGCCGCCGAGATGAAGCCGTTCAACGTCGCCTTCGCGCAGAGCGCCGCGTTTGGCGAGGCGATGATCGCCCGCACCGGCTACACCGGCGAGGACGGGTTTGAAATCGGCGTGGCCGCCGACAAGGCCGAACAACTGTGGCAGGCGCTGGCCGCCGCCGGCGTCAAGCCGGCCGGCCTGGGCGCGCGCGACACGCTGCGCCTGGAAGCCGGCATGAACCTGTACGGCCAGGACATGGACGAAAGCGTCAACCCGCTGGACGCCGGCCTGGCCTGGACCATCGACCTGGTGGCCGAGCGCGATTTCATCGGCAAGGCGGCGCTGCAGGCCAAGGGCCAGAACGCCCAGTTCGTCGGCCTGATCCTGCGTGAAAAAGGCGGCGTGCTGCGCGCGCACCAGAAAGTCATCGTGGCCGGCAGCGACGCCACCGGCGAAATCACCAGCGGCACCTTCAGCCCGACCATGCAGCAGGCGATCGCGCTGGCGCGCGTGCCGATGGGCGTGAATGTCGGCGACACCGTGCACGTGGAAATCCGCGACAAGAAACTGGCCGCGTCTGTGGTTAAATTGCCGTTCGTCCGCAACGGCAAAATCCTGGCCGTCTGAATTTAATACCCTCACCCTCTGGAGCATTACAATATGAACATTCCTGCAGACCTGAAGTACACCGAATCCCACGAGTGGGTACGCGCTGAAGCTGACGGCACCGTCACTGTAGGCATTACCGAGTACGCACAGGATGCACTGGGCGATATCGTCTTCGTCGAGCTGCCGAAAGTCGGCAACAGCTACACCGCCGGCGACGACGCCGCCGTGGTGGAGTCGGTGAAAGCCGCTTCCGACATCTACGCGCCGGTATCGGGCGAGGTGGTGGCCGTGAACGAAGACGTGGTTAACGCGCCCGAGTCGATCAACAGCGACGCTTATGCGGCATGGCTGTTCAAGATCAAGCCGGCCGACGCCGCCGCCATCGACGGCCTGCTGGATGCCGCCGGCTACACCAAAAACATCGGCGCCTGATGCCCGTCGCTCCCGCGTAGGCGGGAGTCCATGGCACGCCCACTCTGCATAGGTTCCCGCCGCCCGCGGGAACGACAGCCTACCCCAACTGCCCTCGCCCACATCATGACCCGCACCAGCCTGACCCAACTCGAAGCACGCGACGCTTTCATCGCCCGTCACATCGGCCCGGACGCCGCCGAACAGCAGGAAATGCTGTCGGTTCTCGGCTACGCCTCGCGCGCCGCCCTGATCGACGCCATCGTGCCCGCCAACATCCGCAACCAGGCCGCCCTGCCGCTGGGCGCCTACGCGCAGCCGATGCCGGAAAGCGAAGCGCTGAACAAGCTGAAAAAAATCGCTGCGAAAAACAAGGTGCTGAAGTCGCTGATCGGCCAGGGCTACTACAACACGCTGACGCCCAACGTCGTCCTGCGTAACATCTTTGAAAACCCGGCCTGGTACACCGCCTACACGCCCTACCAGCCGGAGATTTCGCAAGGCCGCCTGGAAGCCATCCTGAACTTCCAGCAAACCATCACCGACCTGACCGGCATGGGCATCGCCAACGCCTCGATGCTCGACGAAGGCACGGCCGCCGCTGAGGCGATGACGCTGATCCAGCGCGTCAGCAAGTCCAAGTCCAACGTCTTCTACGTGGCCGACGACGTGCTGCCGCAAACGCTGGAAGTGGTGCAGACCCGCGCCAGGCCGCTGGACATCGACGTCAAGGTCTTCCATCCGGCCGAACTGGCCGGCATCGGCGAATGCTTCGGCGTGCTGCTGCAATACCCTGGCGTCAACGGCAATGTGCGCGACTACAAGGCCGACGTTGAAACGGTCAAGGCCAAAGGCGCGATGGTGGTTGCCGCCGCCGACCTGCTGGCGCTGACGCTGCTGACGCCGCCGGGCGAATGGGGCGCCGATGTCGTCGTCGGCAACTCGCAGCGCTTCGGCGTGCCGCTGGGCTTCGGCGGCCCGCACGCCGGCTACATGGCCACCCGCGACGAATTCAAACGCTCGATGCCGGGCCGCCTGGTCGGCGTCACCATCGACGCGCAGGGCAACAAGGCCTACCGCCTGGCGCTGCAAACCCGCGAGCAGCACATCCGCCGCGAAAAAGCCACGTCGAATATCTGCACCGCGCAAGTACTGCTGGCGGTAATGGCGTCGATGTACGCCGTCTACCACGGCCCGCAAGGCCTGCAACAGATCGCGCAGCGCGTGCACCGCCTGACCGGCGTGCTGGCGTCCAACCTGAAAACGCTGGGCTACACCATCACCAACGACAGCTGGTTCGACACCCTGACCGTCAATGTCAAGAACGCCGAGCAGCTGCACGCATCGGCCCACTCGCACGGCGTCAACCTGCGCGTGATCGACGCCACCCACGTCGGCGTGTCGCTGGACGAAACCACCACCCGCGAAGACATCGCCCTGCTGTGGACCGTGTTCTCGCATCCGGTTGGCGGCCCTGCGCACGGCCCGGACTTCGACAGCGTCGAAGCTGCCGTCGCCGAGTCGTTCCCGGCCGCGCTGGCGCGTAGCTCGGCCTACCTGACGCACCCGGTGTTCAACCGCTACCACTCGGAAACCGAGATGCTGCGCTACCTGCGCTCGCTGGCCGACAAGGACCTGGCGCTGGACCGCACCATGATCCCGCTGGGTTCCTGCACCATGAAGCTGAACGCCACCAGCGAAATGATCCCGGTCACGTGGCCGGAATTTTCGACCATCCACCCGTTCGCACCGGAAGCGCAGACCGTCGGCTACCGCGAGATGATCGCCTCGCTGGAAGAGATGCTGTGCGCCGTCACCGGCTACGCCGCCGTCTCGCTGCAGCCTAACGCCGGCTCGCAGGGCGAATACGCCGGCCTGCTGGTGATCCAGGCTTACCACCAGTCGCGTGGCGAGGGCCACCGCAACATCTGCCTGATTCCATCGTCGGCGCACGGCACCAACCCGGCATCGGCATCGATGGTCGGCATGCAGGTGGTGGTGACCGCCTGCGACGCCAACGGCAACGTCGACCTGGCGGACCTGAAGGCCAAGGCAGAACAGCACTCGAAAAACCTGGCCTGCGTCATGGTCACCTACCCTTCGACGCACGGCGTGTTTGAAGAAGGCATCCGCGAACTGTGCGACATCGTCCACAGCCATGGCGGCCAGGTGTACGTCGACGGCGCCAACATGAACGCACTGGTCGGCGTGGCCGCGCCGGGCGCGTTCGGCGGCGACGTCTCGCACCTGAACCTGCACAAAACCTTCTGCATTCCGCACGGCGGCGGCGGCCCGGGCGTCGGCCCGATCGGCGTCGGCGCGCACCTCGCCAAGTTCCTGCCGAACCAGCGCTCGAACGGCTATATCCGCGACAACGCCGGCATCGGCGCCGTCTCGGCCGCGCCATACGGCTCGGCGTCGATCCTGCCGATTTCGTGGATGTACATCGCCATGATGGGCGCCGAAGGCCTGACCGCCGCCACCGAAACCGCGATCCTCAACGCCAACTACATCGCGCGCCGCTTGTCGCCGCACTTCCCGGTGCTGTACGCGGGCCACGACGGCCTGGTGGCGCACGAGTGCATCATCGACCTGCGCCCGTTGCAGGACGCCACCGGCATCTCCAACGAGGACGTCGCCAAGCGCCTGATGGACTTCGGCTTCCACGCCCCGACCATGTCGTTCCCGGTGCCGGGCACGCTGATGATCGAGCCGACCGAATCGGAATCGAAAGCCGAGATGGACCGCTTCATCGACGCCATGATCGCGATTCGCGGCGAGATCGCCAAGGTGGAAAGCGGCGAGTTCGACAAGCTGAACAACCCGCTGAAGTTCGCGCCGCACACCGCCGAGGTGCTGACGGCCGACGTCTGGGACCGCAAGTACTCGCGTGAAGTGGCGGCGTATCCGGTGCCTTCGCTGCGCAAGCAAAAGTACTGGCCGCCGGTCGGCCGCGCCGACAACGTCTACGGCGACCGCAACCTGTTCTGCGGCTGCGCGCCGATCAGCGACTACGAGTAAGCCTGGCTCGGCCCTGCGCCGTAACGGCGCACATCTAAGCAACCCCGTCATTCCCGCGCAGGCGGGAATCCATAGAGCGCCTCAAAGGCCAACTCAGCATGGATTCCCGCCTGCGCGGGAATGACGTTGTTTTAACTGGACCGGATAAACCCCTGCCACAATTTCTGCTTGCGTTCGCCTCACCTGTCAGATATTCTTTACACATGAAACCGAAACATCTCACTGGTGACCAGCTGCTGGCGGCGCTGGCGGCGCTGTCCAACCCGCACCGTTTGCGGGTGGTGGCGGCGCTGTCGGCCGGCGGACGGAATTATGTGAGCCAGCTGGCGCGCGAGTTGGGTATCAGCCGGCCGTTGCTGCATCTGCATTTGCAGAAGCTGGAGGATGCCGGGCTGGTCACGAGCCAGCTGGAATTGTCGGCCGACGGCAAGGCGCTCAATTATTTTGAGGCGGCGCCGTTCGCCATCGACCTGACGCCCGCCCTGATCGCGGCAGCAGTCGCTACTTTGACGCATAACCCTGAAAAATAGAGGCAACCATGTCTGAACCGGTGTACCTGACAACGCTCGCCATCTTCTTCGGCACGATCTTCATGATCGTCCTGATCCGCTCGCAGACCAGCGTCAAGAAGGCCCAGCTACAGGCGGAGAACGCGGAGTCCTACCGCGCCATCGCCGAACGCGCCACCGCCGCGCAGGAGCAAACCGCCGCCGCGCTGGCCGATCTGCAAACCCGCATCATCGCCATCGAAAAGGTGCTGAAGCAAGTCGAATAACCACCACCGGGAGCCAAGCCATGCCACACGTATCACTGTTTCGCCTGTATTCGCTGAGAGCTGTCTATCTGATCATCGCTGTGGGCCTGGCGCTCGCAGTGTGGCCGGGCGTGCTGCGCCATGCCGAACCGTGGGGGCTGGCGCAGGGCGTGGTCAAATGCATGTTGACGGCGTTCAGCCTGCTGTGCATCCTCGGCATTCGCTATCCCTTGCAAATGCTGCCGGTGCTGCTGTGGGAAATGCTGTGGAAGTCGCTGTGGCTGCTGCTGGTCGCCCTGCCCGCCTGGCGGCACGGCGCCATGAACGCGAACGTGGCCACCACCGCCGTTGAGTGCGCGGTCGCCATCATCATCCCGCTGGCCATGCCGTGGCGCTACGTGTTCGACCACTACATCCACAAGAACGGCGACCGCTGGCGCGCCGCCGTTGCCAGCTAGATCCGCATCGTGCGCCGCGTTTCACACCAGCACGGCGATAATGCGCGCAGCACGTACGATTTGAGGAGTCATATTGAAAGCATCTCCCGCGCCGGCACTGATTTCGGCATTGTTATTCCCCGGACTGGGCCATCTCGCGCTCAAGCCCCGGCGCGCCGCGCGCGGCATGCTGTTTTTGATCCCGGCCGCCGTGGCGGTGTTGTATCTGTTGCAGTCCGTCGTGCAACTGGCCAACCAGCTGGTCGACGAGATCAACGGCGGCAAGCTCGCTTTCGATCCGCTCGCCATCCTGGAGCGCGTACATGCGTCCGGCGTGGATAATCCCGCCACCAACATCGCCTCGGCGGTCGTGCTGATGTGCTGGGTCAGCGCCGTGGTCGATGTGCTGTGGTTAAGCCGCCGCCCGACCGCGCCACATTAATCACTCGGCCAACCGACCCGCCGGCAGCACCGGCGGGAGCGCCACCAGCTTGTGCCAGCGCCACGCCACCGCCAACGCACTGACAAGCGCCACCAGGGCGCCCAGCCAGAACCAGGGTACGGCCGGCCAGCGCTCGGCAACCGCCAGAAAAGCCGAACAAACCATCAGATAGAGGAGCGTCAACGCCTTCCAGGAGCTTGTACGGGTGGTTGGACGCATGACGGCGTAGTCTCGCAGCAGCGCGCAGGCAAACGGCAGCATCAAAGTGGCCAGCACGAAAGAAGAACCGCGCAGCCTTCCCTCGCGCAACACGAAGAAGTCAAAGCAGGCGACGCATACCAGTGCAGCGGCCCAGACAATAACGAAACCACGCACCAGGGCACCAGCCAGCAAGCGGTTCACGTCGCGCGCTGGCGGCGCGCCGGGGCTGAGGAAAAACACTGCCTGCTCGGTGCGGTAGCTGAGTGCGCCATCGATGGCGCGGTCAACATAAGTGACGACGGTAAGCAACAGGCCGCCCTTCATCACCATGCTCCACATGAAGAACTGACGGGTTTCACGCCAAGCGCTGAAGATCGCCAACCCAACCAGCAACAGTGCCATTGCCACTGCCAGATCGACCACATAGCCGAGCGGATACGCCCCCGGCCCCAGCGCATGCACCATCATCCGCTGCGGCGTGCCGCCGGTGCGGCTATCGTTACGCAGCGCCAGGTGATAGCGGGCGCGCCAGGTCGCTTGGCGCCATCTGTCCAACAGCGTGTTTGAAACCGGCAGCGGCGGCGCACCGACGGCAACCAGGCGCTGGTTATACAGCTTGAACCAGGCCCAATGCCGATCGCCGCCGCGCGGCAAAACACGCTGCAGTCCGAGCGCACCCAGTATCAGCAGCAAGACGCTGCCAATCGCGGTAATCCACGACTGCCCCAGATGCGCATGCAATGCAGCGCCGATGTCGTCGACCAGTGCGGATTGCGAGGCGATCAAGGAGACTGCCAGAGGAACCAGCATCGCTTGAGGATAACGAGTCACAAACAGGATATAAACGTTCATCATGCCAGCAGCCAGCAAGCCATAGCCGCCGTATTCCGACAGGGCCGCCGTTAACAATCCGCCCAGCAAGGTGCTGAAGATAAACAAGATAGCGACCACGCGCAGCAGCCGCCCGCGCAAGCCCGGCGTCAAACAGGCGTATTCCGGCCGGTTTTGCCGCGCGGCGCTCTTCAGCACCGCACCACACCACATCATCGTTGCGCACCATAACAATAATGCCAGTACGCATGAAGCGACCCTGGGTTTGTCTGCATACCAGGTGGCTGCGAGCACCAGCACGGCGCCGCCGCCAAGCAGCCAGTTGATGCGTACCATCATGCGATAGATGCTGTGCTCACGCACCACTTGCAACAGCAATTGCCGATATGCTGGCCAGCCGGCGGCGTTCATTTCGTCACCTCGACAAACAGGTCTTCGAGACTGAGATCTTTACCCTCCAGCAACTCATCGAGCGCGCCTTGCAGCACGATTTTGCCGCCTTGCAGGAAAGCGACGTCCAGCGCCACGCGCTCCAGATCGGACAGGATATGGGTGGAAAAAACAACGGTCGTATCGCGTTCTACGACATCGGTGATCAATTCTTGCAAGAAGTCACGGCGGCCGATGGGGTCAAGGCTGGCGACAGGCTCGTCCAGCACCAGCAGCGTTGGATCGTGGGCCAGCGCGCGGATGATCGACAGGCGCTGCTTCTGGCCGCCGGAAAGCTTGGCGATCTGCTTGTTTGCGGCATCGCCGGTGAAGCCCCAACGCTGCATCAGGCCGTTGACCTTGGCCTGATTCCAGCGCGGATACAACGCCTTGAAATAATCCAGCAGCTGCAAAGGCGTCAGCCACTCGAACAACTCCGACTTTTGCGGCACGTAGCCGATGTCGGCGCGAACCTGGTCGCTCAGTGCCGACGCCGGATGGCCGAACAACTTGCTGCTGCCAGCATCGGCTTCGCGCAGGCCCAGCAGGCATTCCAGCAAAGTCGATTTGCCGGCGCCATTCCGCCCGAGCAGGCCGACCACCTTGCCCGGTTCAATCGTCCAATTAACGCCTTGTAAAACCTGCTGATTACCGAAGGCTTTATGCAGATTGGTTATTTCGATGACCGGCTTCATTTGGCTTCTCCAAGAATTTTGGTAAACAGCGCAATCACTGTTTCATTATCCATTTCCAGCTGACGTGCTTCGGCGGCGGCTCTTTGCAACGTAGGAATCAATAGATTTTCACGACCCTGCGGACTATTTCCTTTTGCAACCAGCATGCCTACGCCACGTGCGCGATTTAATAAGCCCTCGGTTTCAAGCATGTTATATGCCTTGGAAACTGTCATTGGATTTACAGCCAAAGCCACCGCCACGTCCCGCACGGACGGTAAAACATCGCCCGGTTTTAAGACGGCAGCGGCAATTAAGCGTCGGACCTGCTCTATTAACTGCCGGTAAATTGGCTCGGACGAGCCGGTGGCGATCGAAAACAGGCTGGGAGAGTGTGTGACCATTTTCACGTATTTGTGTATTAGTTGATTAATACAGTATACGCAATTGGGGCTGGCGTCAAGCGCCGCCACGTCGCTGCGCGGCCTGATGCGCCAGCACCTGGCCTGATCGCGCCAATAACTGGCGCAGTCACCAGCGTTTGAGTGCGCTGACGCACAGGGAGGGAGCAAAGAGAGTGCGTATACTTGAACGCATGCGTATAGCCACTTTCAACATCAACGGCATCGGTGCCCGCCTGCCCGCCCTCCTTCAATGGCTGGAAGAAACCCAGCCGGATGCCGTTTGTCTTCAAGAATTAAAAGCGCCGCAAGAAAAATTTCCCGAAGCTGCGATTAATGCGGCAGGCTATCAGGCGATCTGGCACGGTCAGAAAAGCTGGAATGGCGTAGCAATATTAGCGCGCGGCCAGCTGCCGATAGAAACTGGCCGAGGTCTGCCGGGCGATCCCGACGATGTTCAAAGCCGGTATATCGAGGCGATAGTCGACGGCATATTAATCGGCGGCTTATATCTTCCAAATGGCAATCCGGCACCGGGGCCGAAATTCGACTACAAACTAAAATGGTTTGAGCGCTTGATTATTCACGCCGAGAAGCTATTGGATAGTCCTGCCATACTGGCTGGCGATTTTAACGTCATGCCGACCGAGCAAGATGTTTATAAACCCGAGCGCTGGCTCGATGACGCGCTTTTCCGTCCCGAGGTGCGTGAAGCCTATCACCGGCTGCTGGCGCAGGGATGGACGGATGCGCTGCGCACCATGCATCCCGGCGAAACAATCTACACCTTCTGGGACTACTTCCGTAATGCCTACGGCCGCAATGCCGGACTGCGGATCGACCATTTGTTGCTCAGTCCGTCGCTGGCGCCGGCGCTGAAGAAGGCCGAGGTCGACCGCGATGTGCGCGGCCGCGAAAAACCCAGCGACCACGCGCCGGTGTGGGTGGAACTGGATATCAAAAGGATAAGCTGATGGAACAGAAATGGCCGCAGCAACTCTGGCTGGTCCGGCACGGCCAAAGCGCCGGCAATGTGGCGCGCGACGCCGCCGAGGCCAGCAAACAATTCCTGATTGACATCGCTGACCGGGATGTCGACGTGCCACTGTCCGAACTCGGCCAGCGCCAGGCTGCGGCCATGAGCGAGTGGTTTCACGCGCTCGGCCCGGCAGGGCAGCCGACGGTGGTGCTGCATTCGCCGTACGTACGCGCCCGCGCCACCGCCAAGGCCGTCCTCGACCGCCTCGACCGGGATGGCCTGACCGCCATCGCCGCCGACGAACGGCTGCGGGAAAAGGAATTCGGCATCCTCGACCGGCTGACTCCGCTGGGCATTCACGACAAATACCCGGAGTTGGCGGAGCAGCGCGCCCACGTAGGCAAGTTCTACTTCCGCCCGCCCGGTGGCGAAAGCTGGTGCGACGTCATCCTGCGGCTACGCAGCGTCATCGACACCATCACCCGCGAATACCGGGGCGAACGGGTACTGATCGTCGCGCACCAGGTGATCGTCAACTGCTTCCGCTACCTGCTGGAACGGCTGGACGAAGACGCCATCCTGGCCATCGACCGCGCCGGGGACGTGCCCAATTGCGGCATCACCGAATACCGCTTCGACCCGACGGTCGGCAAGCATGGCAAGCTGATGCTGGTGCAAGCCAACTTTGTCGCGCCGCTGGAGCAGACCGGCACGCCGGTGACGCACGAAAAAGACCAGCCAGCGGCAGCCAAATCATGAGCGACGACATCACCGCCCGCCTGTTACGCGACTGGCCGCTGCCGATGCCGGCGGCAAACGCCGACAAAGATGCGAGAGGATATGCGCTGATCGTTGCCGGTTGCAAGGAGATGCCGGGCGCGGTGCTGCTGGCGGCCACAGCCGCCTTGCGGGCCGGGGCCGGCAAGCTGGTGATCGCCACGGCGGCCAGCATCGCGCCACAAGTAGGCGTCGCCGTTCCCGAAGCGCGCGTGATCGGCTTGCCGGAAACCGAGGCCGGCGGCCTGATGGCGGACGACGCCGGCAGCCTGATCCACGTCGCCAGACAAGCCAGCGCGGTGCTGATCGGGCCCGGCATGGAAGACGACGCGGCCTGCTGCCGGCTGGTACGCGCGCTGCTGCCGCACTGCGCCGGCAAGCCGCTCATCCTGGACGCGGCCGGCATGAGCATCGCCGCGCGCGACGCCGACTGCGCCGAGGCGGCCGCACCGGGCGGCTTCCGCTTCGACAATCCAACGCTAATGACACCGCATGCAGGCGAGCTGGCCAGCCTCACTGGCGCGGACAAGGGCGACATCCAATCGCAGCCGGAAGCGGCGGCCCGGCTGGCGGCGCAGCGCTGGCAAGCGACGGTAGTCCTGAAAGGCGCGCTGACGGTCATTGCCGACGCCAGCACGCGGCAATGGTGCCACGAAGGCGGCAACACGGGCTTGGCGATATCGGGTTCGGGAGACGTCCTGGCCGGCATCATCACCGGCCTGGCCGCGCGCGGCGCGACGCTCGAACAGGCGGCGGCCTGGGGCGTAGCCCTGCATGCGATGGCGGGCGAACAGCTAGCCCTCAAGCACGGCCCGCTAGGCTACCTCGCGCGGGAGATCAGCACCGAAGTGCCCGCCCTGCTGCGCGCCCTCGCCGCCAATTAAAACCGGGGTCAGATACCGTCTTGAATGGCAAGCCCTTTTGAAAGGTAATTGGCGTCAAAGGGCTTGCCGGTACGAATGACACCGTAGATGAGATGCACGAGCTTATGCATCACGGCGCCGATCACGGCTTTTTTCGCCATGCCATTATTCGCCAGGCGCTGGGCAAACTGGTGTAGTAGCGGGTTGTGGCGGCTTGCCACCATGCCGGGCATATAAAGCGCGGCGCGCATTGAGGTGCTGCCCTTGCGGCTGATGGTGGTGCGCCCCCGAAGCGAGGTTCCTGAGCTGCGCTGGCGTGGCGTCACGCCGAGAAATGCCGCCAAGGCCTTCGCGTTGCCGAAGCGCCGAATGTCGCCCAACTGGCCTAAGATGCGAGCTGCGGTGGTGTTACCAATGCCTGGAATACTGGTGATGAGCTGCGCGTCGTGCTTGAGGCCGGGATGGCGGTCGATGTGGTCATCCACGTCGTCTTCCAGTTGCTTGATCTCGGTGTCAAACCAGGCAATAAGCAAGCGCGCGTGCTCAGCCACCTCGCCCATGCCGCTGGCCTCATAGCTTTCCAGCCGGTTGCGTTCCTGCTGGCGCATATCCTTCAGAGCCAGTATCCGCTGCGACCACGCACGCAACTGACGTTGCTCCAGCGGAGCGGGCGCCCACGTTGCCGGCGCCATCGCCGCGCAGTAACGTGCGATCAATGCTGCGTCCGCCTTGTCGGTTTTATTGCGCAGGTTCTCGCTCTGGCCAAAGCCCTTGATGCAGCCCGGATTGACTACGCTCACGGCAAGCCCGGCATCATAAAGCGTGGTCGCCACCTCCTCGAAATACACACCGGTCGCTTCCATGCAGACCCGTAATGCCGCCTTGGGTAACTTGGTCTTGTCCAGCCATTCCAAGAGCACCTGATGGCCTGCGGCAGAGTTATCTATGACCTTGCTCTTGATCTTGCCGTTCACTAGCAGGGCCACGTCGAGCTTTTTCTTGCCGACATCGATCCCCACGATTGCTGTTGAGCTATCCATTTTTGACCTCTCTCGTATGCGGGCTTACGCGCGAGGCGATGACCCAAGATACCGTTCGGACTTTTAAAATGAAACAGGCAGGGGCACCAATCTGACCCACGGGCTCAATGGCCCAAATTCTGATCGGCATCACCCTGCCTGACCACCTCCGTCACTTTATCCGATGATGGGGCGGTATGCTCAATATACGAGGTCTGACATTCGCACACGAGCTCAACTGCTGCGCAGTTGAGCTCGTGTGCGAATGTCAGACCTGACCCCGAATGGGTTAGAGCTTGGCGGAGTGTTCGCGGGTGGCGTGGAATTGCAGCTTCGGCCAGCGCTCTTGCGTTAGCCGCAAGTTAACGCTCGATGTGGCCAGGTAGGCCAGATTGCCGGCGGCGTCGTAGGCGACGTTGTGACCAAGCTGGTCTTCGAAGTCCGACAGCGCTTTTTGTCGTCGCTGGATACCCAACGCGCACTGCTGATGCTGGTGCTTTCGAACACCGCGTCGACGCCGTATTCGTTCAGCAGACGGCTGGCTACCACTTCAAACTGCAGTACGCCGACCGCGCCCAGCACCAGCTCGCCACCCTGGACCGGCTTGAAGACCTGCACCGCGCCCTCTTCGCCCAGCTGCTGCAAGCCTCTGTGCAACTGCTTGATCTTCAGCGGATTGCGGATGCGTACCTGGCGGAAGAAGTCCGGCGCGAAGAACGGGATGCCGGTGAACGTCAGCTGCTCGCCCTCGGTGAACGAGTCGCCGATCTGCATATTGCCATGGTTGGGCAGGCCGATGATGTCGCCGGCGTAGGCCTCTTCGACCTGCTCGCGCGTCGAGGCCATGAACGTGACCACCGACGACAGCTTGACTTCCCGCCCCAGCCGCAAATGCTTGACCTTCATGCCGCGCTCGAAACGGCCCGAGCAGACGCGCAGGAAGGCGATGCGGTCGCGGTGCGCCGGGTCCATATTGGCCTGGATCTTGAAGACGAAGCCCGAGAACGGCTCTTCCTTCGGATCGACCGCGCGCACCGTGGCGTCGCGCTCGCGCGGCGCCGGCGCCCAGTCGACCAGCGCCGACAAAATCTCGCGCACGCCGAAGTTGTTGATCGCCGAGCCGAAGAATACCGGCGTCTGGATGCCGGCCAGGAATTGCTCCAGGTCGAACGGGTTGGAGGCGCCGTGCACCAGCTCGACCTCCATGCGCAACTGGTCCATCTCCAACGGGAACATTTCCTGCAGGCGCGGATTGTCGATGCCCTCGATCAGCTCAAACGCGCCGTCCGCGCGCTCTTCGCCAGCCTTGAACAGCATGATGGTGTCGTTCAGCAGGTGGTACACGCCGCGGAAATTCTTGCCCATGCCGATCGGCCAGGTGACCGGCGCGCATTTGATCTTCAGCACCGATTCCAGCTCGTCGAGCAGTTCCAGCGGGTCGCGGGTTTCGCGGTCCAGCTTGTTCATGAAGGTGACGATCGGCGTGTTGCGCATACGGCACACGTCCAGCAGCTTGATGGTCTGCGCTTCCACGCCCTTGGCGGCGTCGATCACCATCAGCGCCGAGTCCACCGCCGTCAGCACGCGGTAGGTGTCTTCCGAAAAGTCCTGGTGACCCGGCGTGTCGAGCAGGTTGACCACGTGGTCGCGGAATTCGAACTGCATCACCGACGAGGCCACCGAGATGCCGCGCTGCTTTTCGATCTCCATCCAGTCCGAGGTGGCGTGGCGGCCCGATTTACGGGCCTTGACGGTGCCGGCCATCTGGATCGCGCCCGAGAACAGCAGCAGCTTTTCAGTCAGCGTGGTTTTACCCGCGTCCGGGTGGGAGATGATGCCGAAGGTGCGGCGGCGCTGGACTTCACGCGCGATCAGGGCCGGCGTCTTGGCGCTGGCGGCGGCGACGGCGTCGTCGGGATTCTCGGGGATTGTGTTTTCGGTATCGTTGACCATGTGTTCTGCGATCTGAGGCGGTTCTGCAAACCCTCGATTATACCGGCTCTTGGGCCTTTATTGTTGTCCCTTTATCCTGCGCCAGCCGACCCGGTGCGCCTCGGCCGTGTCCAGCTCCTTGGCGGCGCTGGTGATGTTGCTGCCGTCGGCCAGCGTGGTGATCAGCTTCAGCTGCCCGCTCGGCAGCCGCACGATGATGAAGCCGACCGCCGCCGAGGCGTTCGACAGGGTGGCGCCGGCCGCGTCGCCATTGACGCCCTGCCCGCTGCAGACGTCGATCTGGTACAGATTGCTGGTGCCGCCGACCGAGCACGCCGACGAGGACGAAGGCACGTTGGTGACCACGTTCGCCACGCCGCTGACGATTTGCGGGTCCAGGTTCATGCGCTCGCCGGCGTTGAGGTTCCAGTTCAGATACCAGCCGTCGCGCTGTTGCAGGTCGACCGGGTTGCTGCTGGCAGCGTAGCTGACGCTGTTGCTGGTCGCGCCCTTGACGCTGAGCACCTGCTGCACCATGTTGCTGTTCGGGATGCTGCCAAGCGCCGCGCCGCTGTCCCTGACCGCAAACAGGCTCTGCACGTCGGTGTTGGCCGTGTCCGGCACATCCAGCAGCCTGCCGCTGCCGAACAGCACCACCCGCGTGGCGCTGGTGCGCGTGGTGCTGATGCCGTTGGCGTCGGTGCTGGTGAGCGGCACGCCGCACTGCGTCACGTCCGGCCGCGTGGTGATCGGCTTGCTGGCGCCGGCCGTGCCCATGCGCAGCACGCCGATCGGCCCGGTCAGGCTGGTCAGGTCGAAGCGCCACATCTGCCCCAGCATGTCGCCGCCGTAGACGTAGGTGACGACCGGGTCGGCCAGCGGGTCGTTGCTGATGGCCGTGATGCGCGCCAGGCCGGACGGCGTGCCGACGTCGCCCGAGGTGGCCGCCTTGGCCAGCACCGCGCCGGTGGCGATGTCGACCACGAACAGCGTGCCGACGCCGCTGCCGCCGGCCACGCCGTCGGCGCCCGGCACATTGTTGTAGCCGGAGGTGAGCAATACCACCCACTTGCCGCGCCATTTGCCGAACTGCGGATTGCCGAAGGTCAGGCCGATGTCGGCGTCGTTGTGCTGCGGGCACACCAGCGGGTCGGCGCACAGCTCCCACAGCACTTTCGGGCTGTCGGGCTCGGTCACGTCCAGCGCGTAGTAACCGCGCCCGCCCGCATTCAGGCCGGCCACCAGCACGGTGCGCCAGGCGCCGCCGATCTGCACGTCCGCCACCTCGGGCGAGCCGTCAACCGTGAACTGGTGGTTGGTGCCGTAGGTGACGCTGGCCAGCGCCGCCATCTTGCTCATGACGATGCGCGGCACATAGGCCCAGCGCTCGGCGCCCGTCTGGGCGTGGAAGGCGTGCAGCATGCCGTCGTTGGCGCCGACAAACACCGTGCCGGCGCGGCCGGCGTAGTCGGATTTGTACTGCGCGTACGACAGGTCCGGGTAGTTGTTGTGCGGCTCGCGCACATAGGCCGGCTTGGACGAGGCGATGTCGCCGATGACAATCGGCAGCGTGTTGCCGTTGGCGTCGGTGGTGCTGCTGTAGGCGCGGTAGATATTGTCGTCGGCATGGGCCTGCGCCCCGCGCAGCCAGTTGACCAGGTTGGCGCCGCTGTTGGCGATGGCCTTGTCGCTGGCCGACAGCAGCGTGCATTGCGACAGGATGTTGCACTTGTTGGCGAACCAGCTTTTGGTGGTGGCGTCCATCAGCGCGTCGGTAAACAGGAAGTCGACCGGGTCGGCGCCCGGCTGCTGGTCCGGCTGCATCATCTTGATGCGGCGCGTAGCCAGCGCGCCGCCGACCGTGGTGTTGGAGCTCCATTCGGTGCGGGCCAGCACCTGGCCGGTGCTGGTGTCGATCTTGCGGTCGGTCAGCTCGCCGTACCAGTGCACGGTGGTGAAGGTGGCGGAGAAAATATCGTTGTCGGTCAGCGTGATGTTGGGCGTCGAGGTGGCGGCAGCCGCGGCCGCGCCGGTGCGCACCTGCATGTTCGACAGCGCCTCGCGCAAGCCGTTGACCACGTCTTTCGGGTCCTGCGCGCTGAAGTATTTGCCGTGGCCGTTGATGGCCGCGTGCCACAGGTCGTCCACCCGCTCCTGCACCGTGCTGGCGGTGTTGGTGACGTCCGGGTTGGGCCAGACGTAGGCGCCGCCGCCGTTCCACGGGCAGCCGCTCGGCACCTGCGTGATGAGGTTGTAGAAATCGCCGCCCGGCCTGGGCGCGGTGTCGTAGTTCGGCTCGTAAGTCATGATGCCGTCCACGCCCAGGCCCAGCGTGTAGGTGTTCATGTGCAGATGGGTGTTTTCGCCGGCCGCCGCCGGCACCGAGCCGGGCTTGCTCATGTCCGGCTCCAGCGCCGGCCGCAGCGATACCGTGCCGGTGCTGGAGCCGCCGTTGTACCAGTGCAGCGCCACGTCGGCAATCGACGGCTGGCTCTGCGCGCGCTTGTCGACGCAGCCGCTGGCGATGCTGCAAAAGCGCGCCGGGTTCTCGACATTGTCGTTGTTGACCACATTGCCGGTGCTGGCGCCGTTCCAGTAGCCGTCGGTGGTCAGGATCAGGAAGTTCGGCTGGCACGGGTACTGCACCACTTCCTGCCCGGCGGCGTAGTTGTACGGCGCCAGGTTGGCGAACATGCGGCCGGTGTTGTCCATCGCCGTGCGGATCGGCGTCGCGCCCGAGGTGGTGGTGCTGTACAGCGTGCTGTACCAGGTGCTGCGCGCGCTGCCGGAAAACTCCGCCGGCTTCATGTCGATGGCGTTGCCCGCGCCCGCCGCCGACAGCTTGACATAGCCGACCTTGTAGTTGGCGGTGATCGGCGCGAAGGCGATGCCCACCGAGGTCTTCATCATTTGCAGCCGGCTCTTGTAATACACATACCAGTTGGCGAAATTACTCATTTCCTCGGCGTAGGTACAGCTGGCGCCGGCGCAGTCGTCGCGGTCGACCGACTTCGGATAGGTCCGGCCGCTGACGATATTGACCCGCACAAAGGGATTCGGCGCCGCCTGGCCGGCGCTGATGGCGGCCGACGTCAGCGGTATCGTATCGACCACGGCAGCGGTGGTGTTCCAGCTCATGCTGCCGGCGTTGGCGATCGATACCGCGATGCTGCCGCCGCTGGCGCTGCTGGTGGCGTCGATCAGGCATGCGCTGTTGCCGCCCAGCGGCGCCGGGCAGTTGCTGCCGCCGCCGAGATACGCGCGCGCCGCGGCGTTGAATGTGCCGATGGCGTTCACCACCGACGTCGCCACCTGCGTTGCCGAGCGGCCGTTGCCCAGGCTGGCGTTGCTGAGCAGGGTCGCGCCGTTGAAGCTGAGCGTGATGCGCGCGGAGTTGCCGGTGGTGCCGCTGAACGTTACCGACGCCGGCGACAAGCGCGCTGCGGTGGCCGTGGCCGACAGCCCCCAGCCGGCGCGCGCGCCGTCGGTGTGCGGCGTGCAGTTAACTACGCTGAAGCTGCCGCTGCAACTGAGCACCGGCACCACCGCCACCACGTTTTCGGCGCTGAGGTTGATGCCAAAGCTGCTGCAGGCCGGCACCGTGGACTGCCCGGTCGGCGTACGCACGCAGGCGTAGTACAGCCGTGCCGAAGCCGGGTTGTTGTTGAACGTCGCCGTCGAGGTCGCGATGATGTTGGCGGCCAGCGCGCTGGCCATGGCCTGCTGCTTGATGGCGCTGTTGGTGCCCGTGCTGGCCGTCACCTGGCCGCTGCTGATGGTGACTACGTTGTTGCTAGTGTCGGTCACCTGCACATTGCCGATGCTGAGCGAGGTGGCGCTGCCGGACTGGCCAATGCCGATGGTGCCGTAGGCAACAATGGCGCCGGTCGGCTGCGAGTACGCCGGGTAGATATACACGCCCACGCGCTTGCCCTGGCATTGCGTCAGCGCGCGGTCGCTGCACCAGCGCACCTTGACCGGCACCGGATAGCCGGCTGGCGCCGCGCCGCCGATGGTGGTCGATTTGCAGGTGGTCATGGTTTCGTCGGTGCAGTACTGGCCGACGCCGATGGTGTAGTAATACGGTCCGGTGGTGATATCCACCGGGCTGCGGTACTGCTGGTCCGGATAGGTGTAGCTGGCGCTGTTGAAGGCGCACTGGGTAGTGGAGTTGACCTGGCACCATTTCAGGTCCGGGAAGCCGGTGACCAGGTTGATGTTGTTGCTGCCCGTGTTGCCGAACAAATCGGCGCGGCGGGCGCCGAAGCCGTCGTTGCTCACCACGGTCCAGTTGCTGGTGTTGGCGGCGTTCTGCTCCGGGTAGTAGCTGCCGTCGGCCCTGATCGGCACCATGTAGCGGATCGCCGGGTTGTAGTACTGCTTGTTGAAGTCCGGGCTCATGAATGGCGGATGGCCGACATTGCAGGCCATGACGCCCAGCGCCAGCGTCAGGCTGCTGCGGCACAGGTTGTCGTTGACGTAGTCCGGCGTGTAGGTCTGGTCCATCGAACCGGAGTTGTCGAACAACAGCATCAGGTTGGGCTTGACGCTGCCGGTGCCGGTGATGTTGAGCAGCGGCACCTGGGCGATCTGCGTGGTGGCCGCCATGGCCGGCAACGCGGCCAGCATCAGCAAGGATAGAAGCGTCTTCATGATGATTTCCTCAAGGACCTTTCATGATGACCGCCTGCGTCACCACATGGCCGCCGCGCGGGCCGAACACGCGCGCCGTCACAACATAATGCAGCTGCGGCGCGGTGGCCAGGTTGGGTGCGTCCACGCGCAAGGTTTCGCCCAGCGCGCGCGGGCCGGTGGCGCCGGTGCGCGGCGCGCTGGTCTGGCATTTGTTGTTGGTGTCATATGCGCCGGGAAAATCGCACAGCCGGTGGATCACGTATTCGACCCGGTTGCCGTCGGCGTCGGCCGGCAGCGTGACCGAGCCGAGCCAGAAGTTCGGGGTGCTTGCGGTCCAGGCCGGCGACAGCGTGGCGACATAGCCGGCCGCCGGCTGGTCGGCCAGCAGGTCGGCCTTGGTGGCCAGGTTGCGCAGATAGGTGAAGCCGGCGTGCAGTCCGGCGTCGGCCGCCTTGGTCATGGCGGCGTCATAGGCCAGGTTGCTGGTGGTGAGCGTGGTCGAGGTGCTGGACTTGAGCAGGTATATGCTGCTGACCATCATCACCGCCAGCATGATCAGCATGATGGGCAAGGCAATGCCGCGCTGGCTGGTCGCTGTCTTCATGGCCGGTACTGGGAGTTAATGATGGGAACGATGGTTTCGAACACCCGGTAGCGATAGCATTTCCAGCTGACCGGGTCGCCCGCCACGGCGACATTGACCTGCACCGGCGCCGCCGCGACGCCGGCCGGCACGCTGCCGGCAAACACGGTCGGCAGCGCCGCGCTGGCGCTGCATTGCACGCCGGGCCGCGGCCGCTCCACCGTTTTGCTGCGCGCCACTACCGCGATGCGCACGGCGGCGATGCGCTGATAGTCGCCCAGGCCGCCATTGACGCCGTCGCCGTCGGCGTCCATCATAGCGCCGCTCCAGGCGCCGATCCGCATGCCGCCGCTGGCGGTCGGCAGCAGTTGCTTGCCATTGTTGGGTGGATTCGGATCGTAGCCGGCCAGCACCCGCGTATCGAAGCCGTATTGCGCCTTGATCGAGACGATGTTGTCGGCCACCGACACGCCGGCCGCCTCGGCGCCGGCCAGGTCGGTGGCGCGCAGCAGCAGCACGCCGTTGCTGACCGACCAGGTGTGGAAATGCAGCTGGTCCGGCGCGCCCAGGTTATACATGAAGGTGACATTCATGTTGTAGTGCTGCGGCATGCTGGCGGCGGCGTTGTAGCGGTACTGGCTGCCGCCTTGCAGCAGCATTTCGGCGCCACGGCCGGTGGCGGGATTGAAGCCGGCGATCTGCATCACCGAGCATGGCCGGTCCGGCGCCTGCGGCGCCACCACCAGCACGTGGCCGGCGGCGTAGCCGTAGGGCGCGCTCTCGGCCGCCACCACATAGGATTCGCCGGTGTAGTTGGCCTTCATCATAGTCGAGGCGACGGCGGCGTTGGAGCTGCCGCTGTTGAACGAGATCAGGTCCGGGTCGGCGCCGTTGGACTGGATCACCACCGAGGCCAGCGGTGTGATGGTGACGCCGTCGCGCTGGGCAGTCAGCAGCTGGTAGCCGCGCTGGTCGCTGAAGTTGGCGGCGCAGCCGGCCACGGTGGGATCGTTCAGGCCCCAGCCGGCCATGGCGGCGTCGCCGCTGAGCTGGAACATCGCCAGCATGCCGTTCTGCATCGCATCGCCACCGCCGACCGCGGCGTCCTTGTTGGTTTCGCCACTGATCACCAGGCGCGTGGCGAACAGCAGCGCCAGCAGGCCGATCACCACGCTGATCATCAGCTCCACCAGCGAGAAGCCGCGCACCGGGCGCTTGAGCGAGATAATCATGGTCAGCGGGCGATGTAGGAGGTGACGCGATGCTGGTTGACCTCGCTGCGCGCCTTGCGCTGCCAGCGGATCGAGATGTCGATCTGGTAGCGGTTCATTGCGGGCTGGTCGGCCACGGTGACGGCCAGCACGGCGCCGGGGATCGCCGTCTTGGTTTCCTGCGCCCACGCGGCCAGGCGGGTGTTTGGCGCGCCGTTTTCCGCCAGGTTGTAGAGGTTGATGCTGGCCACGTCGGCGCTCATCACGCCGATCAGTTTTTCACTGGCCAGCGTGGCCTCGGCGCGCATGCCAGCGTCCGCCAGCGCCGAATACGCGCGCGCCTGCATGCCCACCGTGCCCAGCAAGCCGATGCCGAGGATCACGATGGCCAACATCGCCTCCAGCAACGCGATGCCGCGCTGGCCGGTTCGCCCCGCCTCTCCGCGTGGGCCGCACCGGCCAGACCGGAGTGGCTGGCCGGGCTGGCCGATGGCCGTCATGGTGGGCAAGCGCAGCTGTCCAGGCTGGCGTGGTCGGCCGCGCTGGCCCAGCGGGCGTGGTTGGCCGGGCTGGCGGATGGCCGGTGTCATGGTGGGCAGGCCCGGCTGTCCGGGCTGGTGACGGTGGGATCGCATTTGGTCGCCATGCCGGCCAGCGCAATGTTCAACGCCACCGGCCTTACCTCGCCCGCGTACCGGCTCGACGGATCGAGCCGCAGCTGCGTCAGCCGTTCGCTGAACGTGGTGTTCACCCAGCCCAGCGCCGTGTAGTACACCTGCGAACTCCCCTCCGGCAAAATGCTCGGCTTGAGCACTTCGGCCGACGCCAGCGCGTCCGCCGAGCGAAACACCGATTTGAAGCCCGCCGCGCCCAACGGATCGTTGGCCGCCGGCGTGTCCACGGTCGACCAGCCGCCCTGCCCCGGCTGGCATTGGGTGCCGGCGCCGACATAACACAGGTCGACCTGCCAATCCATCTGCCCGCTATGGGCGTTGGGCGTCAGCGAAATCCGGCTGGCCGTGTTATGGGCCACCGCCGCGCGCCGCGCCGTGCCGAAGCCATCCGCATAAAACTCGCTGATGCCGCGCGCGCGGTTGGCCAGCAGCCAGTTGCTGGCGTTGGGAATGCCGATCGCCAGCATGATGCCGAACACGGTAATGGTCACCAGCAGCTCGATCAGCGTGAAGCCGGCGGGCAGCGCTATTCGGTACATGCGCCCCCTTGTGGTCGACCCAGCAAGTGGTGCTGGCGCCCCAGCCGGCGCGCCCGGCGGTGGTAGCGCGGGCGCCGCTTTCATTGATGGTGTAAGCGAAGCCGTCGGCCTTGGCGCGCCCGGTGGCGGTAATGGTGTAAGTCGAGGCGGTGGCGTTGCTTAAGGCGTAGGTAAAGTTCGGCGTGGCGGACGGGAAGCCGGCCGATGCCTCAAAGCCGACATAGGTGCGATTATTCGACCAGTACTGCTCCGCCGCCGGCTGCGCCGCGCCCAGCGCGGTAAAGGCTTCGTTAAGGCGGCCGCGCAGCACATAATCGTTGTAGGCCGGCACCGCCACCGCCAGCAGAATGCCGACTATGGCCACGGTAACCAGCAGCTCGATCAATGTAAAACCCTGCTGGATGCGCTTCATGGCCGGACTCCCGTGACGTTATCTCATCGGGTTCCAGTGTACGCTTGCCGTCTTGCAACTCCCTGAGGGAAAGCTGACAAACGCCTGACAAGCGCACAGACTTCAGCTGAATTTCACGCTGAACAGTGCACCGCTGCCGCCGGCTGGCTCGCTCAGCGTCAGCCGGGCGCCGTGCACGACGGCGATATCGCGCACGATGGCCAGGCCGAGGCCGCTGCCGTGGGCCTTGTCGTCCAGCCGCACATAGCGGCTGAACACCTGTTCACGGCTGGCCGGCGGAATGCCGGGGCCGTTGTCCTCCACCGTCAGCACGCCGGGTCGCACCGTCACCGTCACCGCGCCGCCGGACGGCGTATAGCGGATGGCGTTGTCGATCAGGTTATCGATCAGATCGCGCAGCAGGAAGCGGTCGCCGGTAATGGTCGCCGGCAGCAGGTCAAAGCCGATGTCGATCGACTTCAGCGTAGCCTGCTCGACGAAGGATTGCACCGACTGCGCCACCAGGGCGTCCAGCGCCAGCGGTTCCAGCCGGGTCTTTTCGAAATGATGCGGCTCGGCGCGCGCCAGCGACAGCAGCTGATTGGTCTGCCGTATCATGCGCTCGGTGGCCGACAGCATCAGCCGCACCGACTGCGCGGTGTCGGGCTCGGCGTGGCGCGCGGCCAGCCATTCGAGTTGCGTCTTCAGGCCCGCCAGCGGCGTACGCAACTGGTGCGCGACGTTGGCCAGGAAATCCTTCCGCGCCTGCGCGCCCTCGCCCGCCTTGGCCAGCAGGCCGTTGAAGGCCGACACCATCGGCTCCAGCTCGTACGGCACGCCGGCGGCGTCAATCGGCGCGAGATCATCGCCATCGCGCTGGTTGAGGTCGGCGCGCAGCCGGTCCAGCGGCCGCAAGCCATTGCTGACCGAAAACCAGATCAGCGCCACGCATGCCAGCGCGAACACCACCTCCAGCAGCACCAGCGTGCGCATCACCACCTCGCGCAACGGCGGCGGCGCCAGCATCCAGGCCAGCGCGCCGGCGCCGAGATTGGCCAGCAGGATGGGCGGGATCAGCCACTTGAGCAGGCGCAGGCGGATGCTGCTCATGCGCCCGCCTCCAGCATGTAGCCGAAGCCGCGGATGGTGCGGATGGTGACGCCGGCGTCGGCCAGTTTCAGGCGCAGGCGCGACACATAGACCTCAACCGCGTTCAGGCTCAGGTCGTCGCCCCATGGCAGGATGGCGTCGATGATCTGCTGCTTGGAAACCACGCGCGCCGCGTGCTGCAACAGGTATTCCAGCACCGCCCATTCGCGCACCGACAGTTCGACCAGCCTGTCGCCCACGCGCGCGCGCCGCGTGGCCGTGTCCAGCGACAGATCGCCCAGCGCCAGCGCCGCCGGCTGCGGCGTGTGGCGACGCGCCAGCGCCTTCACGCGCGCCACCAGCTCGGCGGTGGCGAAGGGCTTGACCAGGTAATCATCGGCGCCCTGCTCCAGGCCGCGTACACGGTCCTCGATGGCGTCCCGCGCCGTCAACAGCAGCACCGGCACGGCGCAACCGCGCGCGCGTAGGCGCCGGACTACCTCGAAGCCGTCGATGCCGGGCAGGCCGATGTCCAGCAGCACGACGTCGGCGACGCCCGCGCGGCGCAGCAGCAGGTCGGCCTGGGCGCCGTGGCCGACTACCGTGACCTGCATGCCGTGGCCGCCCAGCGTGCGGCTGAGGCCGTCGGCCAGCAGTACATCGTCTTCGACCACCAATACTTGCATATTCGTGCGCCATCTGATCCGGATGTATGCCATTATGCCGCTGCCTCTCCCGGATTAATAGCGGGCACTGTAGGAACAGGACTACATTTCTGCCTGTTCCATGCCTACATTCGTGCGTCCGCTGCTCTTATGTTCGCCAATTAACATTCCTCATAAAGTTACACCAACACGTAACTAGCTTGTGAGGAACACCATGAACAACATCCAAGTCGCCGCAACCACCAAGAATAACTACAAACATGTTGCGCCACGGCCTGTGGTCACCCTCAGCGGCGCGCAGCAAAACGAACTGCTGGGGGCGCTGCCACGCGACGTCCTCGAAACCCTGTTTGAACACCTGGAACTGGTGCAACTGCCATTCGGCAAAGAGCTGTTTGAGTTCGGCAATGCGATGGAATATGTTCATTTCCCAACCACCGCCATCGTCTCGCTGCTGTATGTCATGGAAGACGGCGCCACCACCGAGATCGCCGTGGTCGGCCATGAAGGCGTGGTTGGCGTGTCGCTGTTCGAGGGCGAGCGCGCCATGTGCAGCGCGGTGGTGCAGGCGGCTGGCTACGGCCTGCGCATGAAGGCCGAGCACCTGCGCGCGGCGTTCGCCAAGGGCGGCGCGCTGCCTGCGCTGCTGATGCGCTACAACACCGCGCTGTTCGCGCAAATGGCGCAGAACGCCGTCGGCGGCCGCCACAGCTCGATCGAACAGAAACTGTGCCGCTGGCTGCTGGACCGCCTCGACCGTTCGCCGTCGAACTCGCTGAAGGTGACGCAGGAAATGATTTCGATCATGCTGGGCGTGCGCCGCGAAAGCATCACTGCGGCGGCCGGCAAGCTGCAGGACGAAGGCCTGATCACCTACCGCCGCGGCAACATCACTGTGCTTGATCGCTCAGGCTTGGAGGCGTATGCCGGTGAGTGCTACAAGGTGGCGAAGTCGGAGTTTGATCGTCTGCGCCTGGATGTAGCGCGTTGCTGATGACGTCGCTGATGGCCGGCGGCAGCATCGTCGCGGCCGGCGCGGCGGCGCGGCGCTCCTGACCAGGCGGTTCCACCGGCGGCGCCGCATGATCGCGGCTGCGCAGCGGAATCGCCACTTCGATGCAAGTCCCCGTATCGTTGCGGCCGCGACGGATATTCATCGTGCCGCCCAGTTGCAGCGCGCGTTCGCGCATCCCCAATAGTCCATGCGACATCGGCTTGATGATGGTGTCGGGCGCAATGCCGATGCCATCGTCGATAATCCGCAGCATCAACCCTTCCTGGTTCCGGTTCAGCGTGACGGTCACGCGGCTGGCCTTGGCGTACTTGCGGATATTGGTCAGCGATTCCTGCACGATGCGGAACAGCGCGATCGACAGGTCGCCAGAATTGCGGCTCAGGCCTTCGATCTCGGCCGCGACATTGCAGTCGCAGCGCACTTGCGACAGGCGGCTGAATTCCTGGCAGTAGCTTTCGATGGCCGCGCACAGGCCCAGGTTGTCCAGCAGGCTCGGACGCAAATTCTCGACGATGCGGCGTTTCATTTCCACCGTTTCCACCAGCGTGCCGCGCGCGCGTTTCAGCTGCTCGGCCAGTTCCGGGTGGGTATGGCGCAGCTGCTGGGTAACGGCCGCGATATCCATGCTGATCGAGGTCAGGTTGGCGCCCAGTTCGTCGTGCAGCTCGCGCGACAGGCGCACTTTCTCTTCCTCGCTGATGCTGATCAGGCGGCGCGACAGCACCGACAGCTGCTCGGTACGTTGCTGCACCGTGCTTTCCAGATTCTCATTGGTGCTTTGCAAAGCGTACTCCACCGCCGCGCGGTGTGCGAAGCTGCGCCGCACCAGCTGGTAGAACATCACCAGCACCATGATGGCCAGCGCATTGATGCTGACGCCCAGCCACACCGCCTTCTGGTATTCCTGGTAGAACATCGCGCTGCGCGCGTTGAGCATCTCGTTTTGCTCCTGCTCCATGATGACCACCAGCAGGCGGATCTCGTCCATGCTGGCGCGGTCGTCGCTGAGCTTGGCGATCTTGACGATTTCCTGCAAGCCGCCGTCCCGGTAGACGTCGATCGCCTGGTTCATGATGCTCAGGCGACGGCGCACCAGCGTGTGCAGCTGGGCCAGGTTTTTCAGTTGCGATGGATTGTCGGCCAGCAGCTTTTCCAGCTCGCGGAATTCGGCCTCGCTGTCGGCCAGCACGGTGCGGGTCGGCCCCAGGTAGGAATCGCGGTCGGACAGGAAATAGCTGCGCATGCTGCTCTCGGCATCGAGCACCAGCACATTCAGGTATTGCAGGCGGTCGGCCACGCGCGCGGTCTGGCCCAGCAGCACTTGCGCGCCGCGCAACGCCTGCAAATTATGGAACAGGCTGAAACCGTTGACGATCAGCAGCAACGCGCAGGTCACGCACAAGACGGTCTTGTACAGCGGCATGCCCTTGTGCGGCGCTGTTTCTGCGGTGAAATACATCCGATTCCTTCACAATGGGGGATTGGACCGTAAACTGGCCCAAGCTACCAATTATAGACCGGAAGAAAAAGTGATGTGTCTGTGCGCACGCCAACAGTGCGCACATGTTGCTAATCTAAAAGATTGTTCTTCATGGCGTAATAGGTCAGGTCCGAGTTGGACTGCATGCCCATTTTTTCCATGATGCGGGTGCGGTAGGTCGATACCGTTTTAATACTCAGCGACAGCGCCACGCCGATGTCCGACACGGTGGCGCCGCGCGCCAGGCGCAGGAACACCTGGAACTCGCGGTCCGACAGCTCGGTGTGCGGGGCCTTGTTCGGATCGCGGTCGAAGCTCTGCGCCAGCAGCTCGCCCACCTGCGAGCTGACGTAGCGGCGACCCTGGTAGACCGTGCGCACGGCGGTGATCAGCTCGTCCGCCTCGCATTCCTTGTTCAGATAGCCGTTGGCGCCCATCTTGAACAGGTTGAGCGCGTACTGCTGCGCCGGATAGCCGGACAGGATCAGCACCGGCAGGTCGGGCTGGCCTTGGCGTATCGTGCGCAGGGTGTCGATACCGCTTTGATCCGGCATGGCGATATCGAGCAACAGCACATCGCAAATTTCGCGGCGGGCGATATCCAGCGCTTCACGGCCGGTACCGGCTTCCGCCACCACCTCGAAGTCATCCGAGGACGAAAAAATCTGTTTAAAGCCTGCTCTTACAATTTGATGGTCGTCACAAATGGCAACGCGTATCATTGTTTCCTCTCGTCGTGTCCGGCATAGACCCGGACTGTCCGCCACCGTGCATCAGCTTTCATCGCTGATAATCGAATAATATTGAAAGTATAGCAGCAATCAAGCTGCCAGCCGCGCCTCGCGCCAGCAGTGCGCGGGCCTCTTCAGCCGACTTTAAGCAAGTCGAGAATGGCCAGCAGCTCGCCGCGGATCAAGTCACGGTCCAGCGGGGGAACAACGGCCGGAGGTGGCGTGCCGTTGACAGCTGCATCGCCATCATACTCTGCAGCGCCGCTATCGTGACCGCGATGGTCGAGTTTATTGCGGGCGCCGCTGATGGTGAAACCCTGCTCGTACAGCAGCTCGCGGATGCGGCGTATCAGCAGCACTTCGTGGTGCTGATAATAACGGCGGTTGCCGCGCCGCTTGACCGGCTTGAGCTGGGTGAATTCCTGCTCCCAGTAGCGCAGCACGTGCGGCTTCACGCCGCACAACTCGCTGACTTCGCCGATGGTGAAGTAGCGCTTGGCGGGGATCGGCGGCAGGACGACCAGTTCTGGTTTGACGAGACGATCGTTCATGGCAAATCAGCTCCCATTCAGGCGGCGCGCGCCATCGGATTGCTCTCTTCCACCATGCCCTTGAGTTTCTGGCTGGCGTGGAAGGTCACCACGCGGCGCGCCGTGATCGGGATTTCCTCGCCGGTTTTCGGGTTGCGACCCGGACGCTGCGGCTTGTCGCGCAGCTGGAAATTGCCGAAGCCGGACAGCTTGACGGCTTCGCCGCGCTCCAGCGCGTTGCGGATCTCGTCAAAGAACGTCTCGACCATATCCTTGGCCTCGCGCTTGTTCAGGCCGACCTGTTCGAACAACAGTTCGGCCAGCTCCGCCTTGGTCAGCGTCGGCAAATCTTTTTCCGCATCCTGGCGCACTTTGGCAACCTGCATGGCCCGGTGCAAATCGGCAGCCAATGCGGATTGGAGTACGGCGGAATCAACGTCGTTGTTAGTAATTTTCCAGCCCTGCCTTATATCAAAAATGAACAAGTCCGGCACAGGCCGGACTCCTATAACCACCGTCATTCCCGCGCAGGCGGGAGCGACGGGGTAGCCGATTAACGCAGGCGAGCGCCGTGTTTTTGCTTGGCGGCGTCGGCGGCGGCGGCCATTACGGCCTCGACCACATCGTCTTGCAGCGTGTTTTGAGTATCTTGCAAGCTAAAGCGGAAAGCAAGCGATTTTTCGTCCACCTCCAAACCTTTACCACGATATTCATCAAACAAAACAATAGCTTGCACAATCTTGCCTTGCGGAATTTCTTGCGCAGCAGCATTAAATGTATCCAGCACCTGTTGCGCCGACACGGCCTGCTTGACGACAACCGCCAGGTCGCGGGTCGCGCCCGGGAACTTGGAAATCTCATCATACTTTGGCACAGGTCGTTGCTGCAAGGCAAGCGCATCAAGTTCAAACACGATCGCGGCATTCGGCAGTTCGTATTTCTGCAGCCAGCGCGGGTGCAGCTCGCCGATGAAGCCGATGACTTCGCCGTCCAGCAGCACGTGCGCGGCGCGGCCCGGGTGCAGCGCCGGGTGTTCGGCCTTGACGAAGCGCAGTCGCAGCGGTGCAAACAAGTGCTCCAGGTCGGCCTTGACGTCGAAGAAGTCGACCGCGCGGGTGTCCTGGCCCCACTGCTCGTCGGCCACCGGGCCGTAGGCGATGCCGGCCACGCGCTTCGGCTGGTGATAGCCGGCCACCGTCAGCGGACCGTCGGCCACGCTGGCGTCGCGCTGGTAGATGGCGCCGACTTCAAACGCGCGCACGCGGCTGGCCTTGCGGTTCAGGTTGTAGCGGACGTTGGCCACCAGGCTGCCGACCAGCGTCGAACGCATCACGCTCAACTGGCTGGCGATCGGGTTCTGCAGCTTGATCGGGTTGTCGTTGGCGGCAAAGTCCTGCTCCCAGGCGGCTTCCACGAAGCTCATGTTGACCACTTCCTGGTAACCGAGGTCGGCCAGCTGGTGACGCACCGCGAACAGCGAGCGGGTGTTTTCCGGCGCAATGATCATGGTGTTGGCGGCCACCGGCGCCACGGTCGGGATGTTCTCGAAGCCGTAGACGCGCGCCACTTCCTCGATCAGGTCTTCTTCGATTTCGATATCGAAGCGGTACGACGGCGAGGTCACGCTGAACACGCCGTCTTCCAGCGTGAACGGCAGCGCCAGGCGGGTGAAGATGTCGGCGATGACCTGGTCGTCCAGCGCCACGCCGATGACTTTCTGCGCGCGCGCGGTGCGCATCCTGACCGGTTCGCGCTTGGGCACGTTGACGGTCTGGTCGTCGATGGCGCCGACCTTGGTGCTGGCGGTGCCGCAGATTTCGATCAGCAGCGAGGTGATGCGCTCGATGTGCTCGACGGTGGTGGCGTAGTCGACGCCACGCTCGAAGCGGTGCGCCGCGTCGGTCGAGAAGTTGTACTTGCGGGCGCGGCCCTGGATGGCGTTCGGCCACCAGAACGCGGCTTCCAGGTAGATGTTTTCGGTGTCCAGCGAGACGGCGGTGGCGTCGCCGCCCATGATGCCGGCCAGCGATTCGATTTCCTTGTCGTCGGCGATCACGCCTACCCATTCGTCCACCGCCACGGTGTTACCGTTCAGCAGCTTCAGCGATTCGCCCTTGCGGCCCCAGCGCACGTCGAGGCCGCCGTGGATCTTGTCCAGGTCGAACACGTGGGTCGGACGGCCCAGTTCCAGCATGACGTAGTTGGAAATGTCCACCAGCGCCGATACCGAGCGCTGGCCGCTGCGCTCCAGGCGCTGCCTCATCCAGTCCGGCGTCGCGGCCTTGGCGTTCAGGCCGCGGATCACGCGGCCCGAGAAACGGCCGCACAGGTCCGGCGCCGAAATTTTCACCGGCAGCTTCTCGTCGAGGTTGACAGCGACCGGACGGAAGGTCGGCGCGGTCAGCGCCACGCCGGTCAGCGCCGACACTTCGCGGGCGACGCCCAGCACCGACAGGCAGTCCGCCTTGTTCGGGGTGAGCTTGATGGTGAACTTGAGGTCGTTCAGTGCGTAGTAGTCGCGGAAGTTCTTGCCGATCGGCGCGTCGTCCGGCAATTCCAGCAGGCCGCTGCCCTCTTCCGACAGTTTCAGCTCCTTGGCCGAGCACAACATGCCTTGCGACTCGACGCCGCGCAGCTGGCCCACCTTGATTTCAAACGGCTTGCCGTCGGCGCCCGGCGGCAGCACGGCGCCGGCCATCGCGCACACCACTTTCAGGCCCGGGCGCACGTTCGGCGCGCCGCAGACGATGGTCAACAACGTGCCGGTGCCGACGTCGACCTGGCAGACGTTGAGACGGTCGGCGTTGGGGTGCTTGGCCATGTCGCGCACGTGGCCGACGACCACGTTGGAGAACGGTGGCGCGACCGGTTCCACTTCTTCCACTTCCAGGCCGGACATCGTCAGCAGATGGGCCAGTTCATCCGAAGTCATCTTCGGATCGACCATGGTGCGCAGCCAATTTTCAGAGAATTGCATAATCAAACCTTTAGTTATCGTTTGCCCCGTCGTTCCCGCGCAGGCGGGGACCCATGGAGCGGCTGATCAGCGTCAGCATGGATTCCCGCCTGCGCGGGAATGACGGTATTCTTTAGTTGAACTGCTTCAGGAAACGCAGATCGCCTTCGTAGAACAGGCGCAGGTCGTTGATCCCGTAGCGCAGCATGGTCAGGCGCTCGAGGCCGGAGCCGAACGCGAAACCGATGTACTTTTCCGGATCCAGGCCGAAGTTGCGCACCACCGACGGGTGCACCTGGCCCGAGCCGGACACTTCCAGCCAGCGGCCCTTCAGCGGACCACTGCCGAACGCAATGTCAATCTCGGCCGACGGTTCGGTAAACGGGAAGTACGACGGACGGAAACGCACTTGCAAATCGTCGGTCTCGAAGAAGGCCTTGACGAAGTTCAGGTATACGCCCTTGAGGTCGGCAAAGCTGATGTTCTCGGCGATCCACAGGCCTTCCACCTGGTGGAACATCGGCGAGTGGGTGGCGTCGCTGTCGACACGGTAGGTGCGGCCCGGGGCGATCACCTTGATCGGCGGCTGGTTGTTGCGCGCGTAGCGCACCTGCATCGGCGAAGTATGGGTGCGCAGCAGCAGCGGCTTGCCTTGCGTGTCGTTGCCTTCGATGTAGAAGGTGTCCTGCATCGAACGGGCAGGATGGTTTTCCGGGCTGTTGAGCGCGGTGAAGTTGGTCCAGTCGGTCTCGATTTCCGGGCCGTCGGCCACGTCGAAACCGATGGAGCGGAAGATTTCTTCCACACGTTCCCAGGTACGCATCACTGGATGGATGCCGCCGCCGGCGCGGCCGCGGCCTGGCAAGGTGACATCAATCGCTTCCGCGTTCAGGCGGGCTTGCAGCTGGGCTTCGGCCAGCGCGTCACGGCGCGCGGTCAGCGCGGCTTCGATCTGCTGCTTGGCGGCGTTGATCAGCGCGCCCTGCGCCTTCTTGGCGTCCGGGTCGAGCTTGCCCAGGCCCTTCATCAATTCGGTAATCTGGCCGGTCTTGCCCAGGTATTTGGCTTTGGCGTTTTCCAGTGCGGCGGCATCATCTTTGGCCGCGTCGAAATCCTGCACTGCTGAGGCGACGAGTTGTTCCAGGGAGTCCATGCGTTTTTCTTATCCTTGAATCAAAAACGGGGCACAGGTGTGACCCTTGCCCCGTTCTCTGCGTAAATCAGCGCTTAATTAAGCAGCGATTTTAGCTTTAACGACGTTGACAATCGCAGCGAACGCTGGCTTGTCCATCACAGCCATATCGGCCAGGACTTTACGGTCCAGTTCGATCGAAGCTTTCTTCAGACCGTTCATGAACGCGCTGTAGGTAACGCCGTGCTCACGGGAAGCAGCGTTAATACGGGCGATCCACAGGCGGCGGAAGACGCGCTTCTTGTTACGACGGTCGCGGTAAGCGTATTGGCCAGCGCGCATTACTGCTTGCTTGGCAATACGGTATACCTTGCTACGACGACCGCGGTAGCCTTTGGCCAGGTTCAGTACTTTTTTATGACGGGCACGCGCAGTAACCCCACGTTTTACTCGAGGCATATTAGCTCCTTAATTGAGTGTGAGATTAAGCGGATGGCATCATTGCGTAGACGCGCTGGACGTCGGTCGCATCGATGTTACGGGTGCCGCGCAGTTGACGCTTGTTCTTCGTCGTCTTCTTGGTCAGGATGTGGCGCTTGAAAGCCATACCCGATTTAACGGTACCACCTGGACGCACGCGAAAACGTTTTTTCGCGGAGCTCTTGGTTTTCATTTTAGGCATAGATATTCTGTCCTCTCGGACAGCTCCTATTAAACAGGATTACAGGTGGCAACACTACGTCGCTCTTAGATGCCTGCTCTCACTTGTTTGTGCAGCGGATGCGAGTCCACTACATTTACTACAGCCGACAATTATAGCCCAGTGGGCGCGATTGTGCAGCAAAATTTCGCAACGCCAAAAACGTCATTCCCGCGAGGGCGGGAATCCATGCTGAGCGTGTAATCACGCGTCCTATGGATTCCCGCCTGCGCGGGAATGACGGGGCATTGCTAAGTTATTACTTCTTTTTCTTCGGCGCCAGCACCATGATCATCTGGCGGCCCTCCATTTTCGGGAACTGCTCGACCTGGCCATGCGGCTCCAGGTCGGCTTTCAGGCGTTCCAGCATACGGAAGCCAATATCCTGGTGCGCCATCTCGCGGCCACGGAAGCGCAGGGTGATCTTGGTTTTATCACCGTCTTCGAGGAACTTGATCAGGTTACGCAGCTTGATATTGTAGTCGCCGTCATCAGTACCCGGACGGAATTTGACTTCCTTCACGGAGATGACTTTTTGCTTCAATTTCGCTTCGTGAGCCTTTTTCTGCTCCGAATACTTGAACTTGCCGTAGTCCATCAAACGGCAAACCGGCGGAGTCGCGTTCGGCGCGATCTCGACCAGGTCGACGTTTGCCTCTTCCGCCAGGCGGAAGGCCTCGGCCAAACTCACGATACCGAGCGGCTCGTTATCGACCCCGGATAAACGCATTTCAGGGGCAGTGATTTCGCCATTGATGCGATGCGACTTGTCAGTAGCTATGGTGATTCCTTTTAAAATCTAATGATATGCCAGTGCGCTTTAGGCTTTCGTGGCGACGTCTTGCTGAAGTCGCTCTATCAGGGCATCGACGGACATGACGCCCAGATCGACATTGCCCCGTGCCCGCACGGCGACGGTGTTGGCATCCCGCTCCTTGTCGCCCACCACGAGGATGTACGGCAGTTTTTGGACGGAATGTTCACGTATTTTATAGTTTATTTTCTCGTTGCGCAAATCGGTCTGTACGCGGAAGCCGCTGCGGCGCAGCTTTTCAGCCACTTGCTGTACATATTCGGCCTGCGCATCGGAGATGTTCAGCACCGACACCTGCACCGGCGCCAGCCACGCCGGCAGCGCGCCCGCATAGTTTTCGATGAGGATGCCGATGAAGCGCTCCATCGAACCGACGATCGCCCGGTGCAGCATGACCGGCACCTGGCGGCTGTTGTCGGCCGCCACATACTCGGCGCCCAGGCGCTCCGGCATGAAGAAGTCAACCTGCATGGTGCCGACCTGCCATGGGCGGCCCAGCGAATCCTTCAGGTGGTATTCAATCTTCGGACCGTAGAACGCGCCCTCGCCCGGCAGCTCGGTCCAGGTCACGCCGCAGGCGCGCAGGCCCGAGCGCAGCGCTTCCTCCGCCTCGTCCCAGACGGTGTCCGAGCCGATGCGGTTATCCGGACGCAGCGCCAGCTTGACGTCGATATTATGGAAGTGGAAATCTTTATAGACTTCCATCGCCTGCGTGTGGAACGCCACCACTTCCGGCTCGATCTGCTCGTGGGTGCAGAAAATGTGGCCGTCATCCTGGGTAAAGCCGCGCACACGCATGATGCCGTGCAGCGCACCGGACGGCTCGTTGCGGTGGCACTGGCCGAACTCGCCGTAACGCAGCGGCAGGTCTCGGTACGAGCGCATATTGCTGTTGAAGATCTGCACGTGACCCGGGCAGTTCATCGGCTTCAGCGCGTACGAGCGGTTTTCCGACTCGGTGACGAACATGTTTTCGCGGTAGTTGTCCCAGTGGCCGGTCTTGCCCCACAGGCTGGCGTCGAGGATCTGCGGCGCCTTCACTTCCTGGTAGCCGTTGACCTGGTATTTGTTGCGCATGTACTGTTCCACCTGCTGCCAGATGGTCCAGCCCTTCGGATGCCAGAACACCAGGCCCGGCGCCTCGTCCTGGAAGTGGAAGAAGTCCAGCTGCTTGCCCAGCTTGCGGTGATCGCGCTTTTCAGCCTCCTCCAGCATGTGCAGGTATTGTTCCTGGTCTTCCTTCTTGGCCCAGGCGGTGCCGTAGACGCGTTGCAGCATCTCGTTCTTGCTGTCGCCGCGCCAGTAGGCGCCAGCCAGCTTCATCAGCTTGAAGACTTTCAGCTTGCCGGTCGATGGCACGTGCGGGCCGCGGCACAGGTCGGTGAAGTTGCCTTCGCTGTACAGCGACACATCCTGGTCGGCAGGAATCGACGCGATGATCTCGGCCTTGTAGGCTTCGCCGATCGACTTGAAGTACGCCACCGCCTCGTCGCGCGGCAGCACCTTGCGGGTGACCGGCTCGTCTTTCTTGGCCAGTTCGGCCATTTTCTTTTCGATGGCGATCAGGTCGTCCGGGGTGAACGGGCGCTTGTACGAGAAGTCGTAGTAGAAACCGTTTTCGATGACCGGGCCGATCGTCACTTGCGCATCCGGGAACAGCTCCTTGACGGCATAGGCCAGCAAGTGGGCGGTCGAATGGCGGATCACGTCCAGGCCCTCGGGGTCCTTGTCGGTGACGATCGACAGGTCGACGTTTTTATCGATCAGATAGGAGGTGTCGACGACCTTGCCGTCGACCTTGCCAGCCAGCGCGGCCTTGCCCAGGCTGGTGGCAATGCTCGACGCCACTTGAGCAACGGTGACTGGACCGTCGAATTCGCGGGCGGAACCGTCAGGGAGGCGAACTGAAATCATGGTGATCTCCAATGTAGGCGCGCAGGCCGATGATGTGAGTTTAAAAACTGCAGACGAAAAAAAACGCGGGCTAGCCGCGTTTTTCTCTTTTTGACAAGCAAAAGAATCCCGTTGACTAGCGTCACTCCCAAAGCTTGGTAGTAGTTCGCGGTGTCATAACCGTGATTGCCTTTCTCGCTCTTACATGTGTTCTGGTGGGCGGTGAGGAATTCGAATCCCCGACCCCTTGGATGTCGACCAAGTATTCTAACCAGCTGAACTAACCGCCCGTTGCACTGCTATTTTACTGCTTATTTACTGCTGCACTACGAAATCTGGTGGGCGGTGAGGAATTCGAATCCCCGACCCCTTGGATGTCGACCAAGTATTCTAACCAGCTGAACTAACCGCCCGAAGACCAGCATTATAGAGAGCGATTCGAAGAAAAACAAGGGTGATCAAACGAAACATTTCAATTTCTCCCATGGCGGCGTAACAGCAGGTGTTTCCGGCTTACATTACACTGTCGTTATTCATACTCGACAAGCTATCCATGCAAGCAGACACCACCTCGCCCTCCGCCCACCTGCACGAACACCGCGCCGGTGACGCCCGCTACAAACATTACACGGTGCAGCGCAGCCGGTCGGTGCTGGCATGGTCGCTATTGCTGACGCTGGGCTTTGCGGTGGTGGAGGTGGTGACCGGCTTCATGTCGAATTCGCTGGCGCTGATCTCGGACGCCGGCCACATGGTCACCGACGCCGCCGCGCTGGGGCTGGCGCTGCTGGCGCAGCTGATCGCCAAGCGGCCGCCGTCGGCGCGCCACTCGTTCGGCTTCGGCCGCGCCGAGGCGCTGGCGGCGTTCGTCAACAGCCTGGTGCTGCTGGTGCTGGTGGCGTGGATTACCTATGAGGCGCTGACGCGCTTTTCGCACCCGGAACAAGTGCATGGCGCCACGGTGTTCATCGTCGCCGGGCTGGGCCTGATCATCAACCTGGTGCTGGCGTGGCTGCTGTCGCGCGGCGACAGCAATATGAATACGCGGGCGGCGCTGGTCAATGTGCTGGGCGACTTGCTCGGCTCGGTCGCGGCGCTGGTTTCGGGCGCGGTGATCTACTACACCGGCTGGATGCAGATCGACCCATTGCTGTCGCTGTTCGTGGCGCTGCTGATCCTGAAGTCGACGGTCGGCGTGCTGCGCGAGTCCTACCACTTCCTGATGGGCGGCGTGCCGGAGGACATCAGCTACCTCAACGTCGGCGCCGACCTGGAGCAGATCGACGGCGTCTGCTCGGTGCACGACCTGCATGTATGGGATATGTCGCCCGGCCAGCCGGCGCTGATCGGCCATGTCGAAATCACCGAATTGTCGCGCTGGCCGGACATCCTGCGGGCCATCAAGGCGATGCTGCTGGAAAAACACGGCATCGATCACATCACGCTGCAAGCCGAAGTCGCGCCGCAAGCACAAGCCAACCCGACGCGCTGAATGAGCGGCGCCGTGATCGCAAAGGAATAATATGCAATATCTTCTGTGCGCACTCCTGATGACCGCCCTCCCCGCCCTGGCCCAGCCGCTCGACGCGCTGCTGGCGCAAAGGGACCACGACCAGCATGCCGACCTGCGCAGCGTGCTGGTCATGCGCGACGGCGCCATCCTCGCCGAGCGCTACTACAACGGCGAAACCGCCGAGACGCTGCACGACATCCGCTCGGCCGGCAAAAGCATCACCGCCCTGCTCGCTGGCGCAGCCGCCGACCGGCGCCAGTTGCGCGCGCACGACACCATCGGGCGCCTGTGGCCGGCAGCCAGAGCCACGGCACTGGCGAACGTCACGCTCGACCAGGCGCTGACGATGCGCTCCGGCCTCGCGGCCTTCGATGAAGACCCAGCCTCACCCGGCAATGAGGACAAACTGGACGAGGCCGCCGACCCGGTGGCCTTTGCGCTGGCCGTGCCGGCCGAGACCGCCCCCGGCACACGCTATCGTTACAATTCGCTGACATCCTACATCGTCGGCCTGGTGGTCGAACAGGCCACTGGCCAGGACCTCGAAGCATACGCGCGCAGCGTGCTGTTCGAGCCACTGGGCATCGGGCAATGGCAATGGCTGCGCGATGCAGCCCAGCACCCGAAGGGCCAGGGCAACCTCTTCCTGCGCACGCGCGACCTTGGCAAAATCGGCCAGATGGTGCTCGACAGCGGCCGATACGGCGGCCGCCAGGTCATCAGCGCCAGCTGGCTGGAGGCGGCGCTTGCGCCCCGGGTGCGCACCGGCGGCGTCGATCCGTATGCCGACCACTATGGCTACTTCTGGTACAGAAAGGTCCACCACATCGACGGCCGCAACATCGTCGTCCACTTCGCCTCGGGCAATGGCGGCAACAAGATCTATGTGGCGCCGGATTTGAAGGCCGTGGTCGTCATCACCTCCAGCGCTTATGGGAAAGGCTATGGGCAAAGGCGCTCTGAAAGCATCCTCAAAGGCATTCTGGCTATAATGGCGGCGCCATCCAAATGAACACCCGAGTGCTATGCAGAATTTTGAAAAACGCCGCGACCGATACCATGCTTTTGCGTCGTTCGAGAACCCGCTGGTCAACCTGAGCTTCGAGCTCGAAGTGCCGGACTTCCGGCCTTATTGCAAGCGACATCAACTGCCGAGCTTCCACTTCTTCCTGTATCACGTGCTGCATGCGATCAAAGGGATCGACAACTATATGTACCGCATCTACAAGGGAGAAGTGATCAAGATCGAGGATTTCTGGGCTTCGTACACGGTCATCAACCAGCACCGGAACCTGAATTTCGCGCGCTTCGTCATGACCGATGACCTGCGGGAATTCATCGCGCGCAGCGTGGCTTCGGCCAAAGAGGCGGAGGCCAGCGAAAAGCTGATCAACACCGCCGAAGACCTCAGCGAATACGAGCAGCGCCGCAACATTTACATTACCTGCATGCCGTGGCTGAAGCTCTCCGCCATCGAGCACCCGATCTACGAGCACAAGAGCTACGACATACCGTCACTCGCCTGGGGCCGCTACAGCGAGCCGCGCGCCGACGGCAAGATGACGCTGACCATGGCGGTGCAAGCGCACCATGGTTTCATTGATGGTTATCACGTGCATCTGTTGGCCGAGGCCATTGCAAACAACATCGCCACGACCATCGCCTAGCACCGTCGTTCCCGCGAAGGCGGGAACCCATGCCCGGCGTGCGGTCATGCGCCCTATGGGTTCCCGCCTTCGCGGGAACGACGGGGGATTTAACGACGGATTCAGCCTCGGCGCGCCTCCTGAACACCGGTAACTTCGGCAATCGCGTTCAGCGCCTTGTGCAACTGCGCGGTAGCGCCGATTTCCGCCGTGAAGGTCATGCGCGCAAAGCCCTTCGCCGACTGCGTGTTAACGCCGATGACGTTAATCTTCTCGCGCGAGAACACCTCCGAAATATCGCGCAGCAGCCCCTGGCGATCATTGGCCAGAATGAAAATATCGACCGGGTACACGGTATCGTTGCCCGCCCGTCCCCATTCGGTGACAATCACCCGCTCCGGCGCCTTGGCGCGCATCTCGGCAAAGTTTTTGCACGTGGCGCGGTGAATCGAAACGCCCTTGCCGCGCGTGACGAAACCGACGATGCCATCGGGCGGCGCCGGCTTGCAGCATTTGGCCAGCTGCGTCATCAGGCCGTCCGTGCCCACCACCAGCACGCCCGACTTGGCGCCCTGCTCCACGCTCGACGCCCGGCTCTTGCCGAGGAAAACTTCATCCACCGGCTCGGCCGGCTCGCCGCTGTCGTGCAGCGCCTGCTCGATGTGGCGCAGGCTGAATTCGTCCTTGCCGACCGACAGGAACAGCTCGTCGACCTTGGCGAAGCCCAGCTTGTTGGCCAGCGCCTCCAGATTGACCGCCGTTTTGCCTTCGCGCTGCAAGGTTTTTTCGACCATGGCGCGGCCGTGCGACAGCGTTTCCTGCATGTCGATGGCGTGGAACCAGGCGCGGATTTTCGAGCGCGTGCGCGTCGCCACCGTGTATTCGTCGCTGAGCCAGTCGCGCGACGGCCCGGCCGTGCCCGGCGCACCCTTGGCGGTGATGATTTCGCAGGTCTGGCCGTTTTTCAGCGGCGTGTTCAGCGGCACCATGACGCCATCGACGCGCGCGCCGCGGCAGCGGTGGCCGACATCGCTGTGCAGGTGATAGGCAAAGTCGATCGGCGTGGCGCCGACCGGCAGTTCGATCACGCGCGCTTGCGGCGTCAGCACGAAGATGCGGTCGTCCAGCGCGGCGGCCTTGAGTTTCTCGACCCATTCGCGCTGCTGCTCCTCCTGGCCGACCACGGCGTCGGCAACGTCGGTTTTCCACGCCAGCAGCTGGCGCAGCCAGGCGATTTTTTCATCGTATTTCTGGCCCTGGAAGTTGGAGCCGCCCTCTTCCTTGTAACGCCAGTGCGCGGCCACGCCGTATTCGGCAAAGCTGTGCATTTCCTGCGTGCGGATCTGCACTTCCAGCGGCCGGCCGTCCTCGGCAGTGACCACCGTGTGCAGCGAGCGGTAGCCGTTCGGCTTGGGGCGCGAGATGTAGTCGTCGAATTCCTTCGGGATCGGGGTCCAGATGTTGTGCACCACGCCCAGCACCGTGTAGCAGGTCTTGACGTCGGCGACGATGACGCGGAAGGCGCGCACATCGTACAGGTCGGTGAAGTCCAGCTCCTTGCCTTTCATCTTGCTCCAGATGGAGTAGATGTGCTTGGGCCGGCCGAACACCTCGGCCTTGATGCCGGCCGCCGCCATTTCCGACTGCAGCCGCGCGATGGCGTTGGTGACGAAGCCTTCGCGCATCATGCGCTTTTCTTCCAGCATCTTGGCGATGCGCTTGTAGGTTTCCGGCTCGATGAAGCGGAACGACAAGTCCTCCAGCTCCCATTTCAGCTGCCAGATGCCGAGGCGGTTGGCCAGCGGCGCGTACAGGTCCAGCGTTTCGCGCCCGTAGGCGCAGGTCATGTCGTTGAACAGTTTGATGTCGGCGAAGTAGCGCAGCGTGGTCACGCACGAGGCCAGCCGCACCAGCACCACCCGCATGTCGGAGGCCATCGCCAACAACATCTTGCGCAGCGTTTCGACTTGCGCCACCGCCATCTGCTGGGCGTTGCGGCCGCGTCCCGGCGCGGCGGCCGCGCCCGGATTCTGGTTTTGCGTCAGCTCGCGCAGCCGGATCAGCTGGCGCACGCCGGCCACCAGGTCGTTGACGTCCTGGCCGAAGCGCGGTTCGATGACGGCCGCCTGCTCGGTGTCGAGCACGGTCAGCTCGAACAGCAGGCCGGCCAGGCGGGTTTCGATGTCGGTACTCAGATAGGCCAGCGTGCCAGCCACGCCGACGGCAAACTCCAGCGCCGGCTGGCCGCTGCTGCACTGCTTGTCGGCGTAGGCGGCGCTGGCGAATTCGAGCGCCGCCAGCATGCGGACGCTTTCATCGGGCGTGAGTCCCTGGACCAGTTGCTCCGAGGTGGCACTGGTCAGCGCGGTGGTGGAAACCATGGTGCTCCTAGCGCTGGGCTGCGACGACGACGATCTCCACCAGCCATTGCGGGTCGGCCAGCCTGGCTTCGACGGTGGCGCGCGGCGGCGTGTGGCCTTGCGGCACCCAGGCGTCCCACTCTTCGTTGAAGCCGGCGAAGTCGGCCAGGTCCTTGATGTAGACCTGGCAGCTGAGGATGCAGGTCTTGTCGCTGCCGGCCTCGGCCAGGAGACGGTCGATGTGGCCCAGCACTTCGCGCGTCTGGCCCTGGATGTCGGCCGCGGTGTCTTCCGGCACCTGGCCGGCCAGGTACACCGTGTTGTTGTGAATCGCCACCTCGGACAGGCGCTTGCCTACATGCAGTCGTTTGATTTCCATACTATTAACCTAACAGGAATTGCTTTGCTATTTGAATCTGATCGTCGTGGATGAAGGTCGGCGCGTGGCCGACGTCCGGGATTTCCACCAGCCGGGCCTTGGGGCCGCGCTCGGTCATCTGCTGCGCCGTTTCGCGCGACAGCAGGTCGGACTCGGCGCCGCGCACCAGCAGCGTCGGGCAGGTGATGGCGTCATACGCGGCCCACAGCATCGCCTGGTCGGCCTCGGCCGATTCCGGCGTGGCCGAGCGGAACGGCAACGCCAGCCCCATATCGTAATGGCGCACCCACTTGCCGTCCTTGTCCTGGCGCAAAACATCGGCAGCCAGCTTGTGCCATTCATCGGCGCTGTGCTCGCCAAACGAGGTGGAGACGTCGCGCACGAACTGCGCGCCGGCCTCGAAGCTGTCGAAGCGCAGGTCCTGGCCGATGTAGTCGCCGATGCGCTGCATGGCTTGCGGCGCCAGCACCGGGCCGATGTCGTTGAGCACCAGCTTGCGGATCGGGTTGCCCGGCAGCGAGGCCAGGCCCATGCCGATCAGGCCGCCCATCGAGGTGCCGAACCAGTCGACCTTCTGACTTTCGGCGTCTGGCAGCACGCGCGCGAGCAGGGTTACGATATCACTGACATACTGGGGAATGACGTAGAGCTGCGGGTTTTTCAGCCAGTCCGAGCGGCCGCGGCCGACGATGTCCGGCGCGATCACGCGGTAATCCTTGGCCAGCGCGCGCGCCATGTAGTCGAAGTCGTCGCCGACGCGGGTCACGCCGTGTACGCACAGCAGCACGTTGGGATTGCTTTCGTCGCCCCACTCTTTGTAGGACATGCGATGCAAGCCTGCCAGCGACAGGCATTGAACAGACTTTATTTGGGCTTCGGACATGCGGCTTCCTTAATGTGCAGAAACACCATTTTACCGCGTTGTGGTTAAAATTCTATTAAAGTGTAGCGCAGCGCGCCTTCAATCTCCAACCCTATCACCAACCTGTAGAGGACAGTATGGCAAACAAGACTTTGAGCGGTAAAACCGCGTTGGTTACCGGTTCCACTTCCGGCATCGGCCTGGGCATCGCCCGCGCGCTGGCGGCCGAGGGCGCCAATGTGCTGCTGAACGGCTTTGGCGACGCCAAAGAGATCGAGCAACTGCAGGCCGACATCGCCAGCGAGTTCGGCGTGCAGGCCGCCTACCACAACGCCGACATGACCAAGCCGGGCGAGATCGAGGCGATGATCCAATTCGCCGGCGACAAGTTCGGCGGCGTCGATGTGCTGGTCAATAACGCCGGCATTCAGTTTGTCGCCAATGTCGAGGACTTCCCGGTCGAGAAATGGGACGCCATCATCGCCATCAACCTGACCTCGGCCTTCCACACCTCGCGCCTGGTGCTGCCGCGCATGCGCGAGCAGAACTGGGGTCGCATCATCAACCTGGCCTCGACCCACGGCCTGGTGGCGTCGGCCGGCAAGTCGGCGTACGTCGCCGCCAAGCACGGCCTGATCGGCCTGACCAAGGCCAACGCGCTGGAAACGGCCACCACCGGCGTTACCGTCAACGCCATCTGCCCCGGCTTCGTGCTGACGCCGCTGGTGCAGAAACAGGTCGACGACCGCGCCGCCAAGGAAGGCATCTCGAATGACCAGGCGAAAAAAGCCTTGTTGGCGGACAAACAACCGGCCGGCGAGTTTGTCACGCCCGAGGAACTGGGCGCGCTGGCCGTGTTCCTGTGCTCGGACGCGGCCAAGCAGGTGCGCGGCGTGGCCTGGAATATGGATGGCGGCTGGGTGGCGCAGTAAGCATCCCGGCCGTGATTCCGGCGCAGGCCGGATTCCATGCTGACGTTGCCGATCGGGCGCGCCATGGGCTCCCGCCTGCGCGGGAGCGACGGCGCCTACGTAGTATCCCTTAGCCGGCAGAGATATCACTGGCGCGAATTTGCGGGTTTCCACAATAGTGATATCTGGCCGCTTGCGAGATGATGCACTCCTCAAACGAACCACCACACGAGGAGACCCCGTGAAAAAACCATTCTATAAAGTCCTGTACATCCAGGTGCTCTTCGCCATCGTCTGCGGCGTGCTGCTGGGCGTGTACCTGCCTACCGACGCAGTCGCCATGAAACCCCTCGGTGACGGCTTCATCAAACTGATCAAAATGATCATTGCCCCGGTGATCTTCTGCACCGTCGTGTCTGGCATTGCCGGCATGCAAGACGTGAAGAAAATCGGCCGTGTCGGCGGCAAGGCGCTGATCTACTTCGAAGTGGTGTCGACCTTCGCGCTGGCCATCGGCCTGATCGTGGCCAATGTGCTGAAACCGGGCGCCGGCTTCAACGCCGACCCTGCCCACCTGGACGCCAAGTCGATCGCGCAATACACGCACGCCGAAGGCCTGACCACCACCGACTTCCTGATGAACATCATCCCGAAGACCTTCGTGGACGCGTTCGCCAAGGGTGACATCCTGCAAGTGCTGCTGATCGCCATCCTGTTCGGCTTCTCGCTGTCGCTGATGGGCGAGCGCGGCCGTCCGATCACCAAGTTCATCGACGATATCTCGCACGTGATCTTCGGCGTCGTCAACATCATCATGAAAGCCGCCCCGATCGGCGCGTTCGGCGCGATGGCCTTCACCATCGGCAAATACGGCCTGGCGTCGCTGATTCCGCTGGCCAAGCTGATGGGTTCGTTCTACCTGACCTGCTTCCTGTTCGTCTTCATCGTGCTGGGCCTGATCGCCAAGTACACCGGCTTCTCGATCTTCAAGTTCATCAAGTACATCAAGGAAGAACTGCTGATCGTGCTGGGCACCAGCTCGTCGGAATCGGCGCTGCCTTCGCTGATGACCAAACTGGAGCGCCTGGGCTGCTCCAAGCCAGTGGTCGGCCTGGTCGTGCCAACCGGCTACTCGTTCAACCTGGACGGCACCAACATCTACATGACCATGGCCGCGCTGTTCGTGGCCCAGGCCACCAACACCGAGCTGACGCTGATGCAAGAGCTGACCATCCTCGGCGTGGCGATGCTGACCTCGAAAGGCGCATCAGGCATCACCGGCGCCGGCTTCATCACCCTGGCGGCAACGCTGGCCGTGGTGCCGACGATTCCGGTGGCCGGCATGGCGCTGATCCTCGGCATCGACCGCTTCATGAGCGAATGCCGCGCGCTGACCAACTTCGTCGGCAACGGCGTGGCCACCGTGGTGGTGTCGAGCTGGGAAAAAGAACTGGACCGCGACAAGCTGAACGCGGAACTGAGCAACCCAGGCTCGACCGTGACTGCGGCCGACCTGGAACCGATGGACCCAGCCGCCGCGCCAGCCCGCTAAGCACTGGTCACGCCACTGAAAGCCCCGCGCAGCGATGCCGGGGCTTTTTGTTCGTTAACGAACAGCGCCGGCGTTCATTTCCGCACACCCGGCAGCCGTCCGGCTCGCCGTTCGGCCCGGAACAGCGCATGGCACAGGAGTTGCTGTAGCCCTTGCTCAACAACGCAAGGAGACAGCATGGTGGAACTGACATTGGGGGCGCGCGGCAAGGAAGCCAGCATCGCCGTCGACATCAACCGGCGCGGCCAGATGGCCGGCGTCATCGAAGAAGACAGCGGCCGCCAGCGCGCCGTGCTGTACGACCGCCGCCCGGTGGAACTGGGCACGCTGGGCGGCAGCGACAGTTTCAGCAAGGACATCAACCAGCACGGCGACGTCACCGGCACGGCGCAGAACGCCGCCGGCCACTGGCGCGCCTTCGTCGTGCCGTACGGCGGCCAGATGCGCGACCTCGGAACGCTGGGCGGCAACAGCAGCTACGGCGCCGCCATCAACGACCATGGCCAGCTGGCCGGCTACGCCGACACCAGCGACGGCTATTTCCGCGCCTTCAGCAGCGACGGCCGCGGCAAGCCGGTCGACCTCGGCACGCTGGGCGGCAGGATCAGCTACGCGGCCGGCATCAACAACCATGGCGACATCGTCGGCACCGCCGCCCTGCCGGACGGCTATCGCCACGCCTTTTTATACCGCGACGGCGCCATGCGCGACCTCGGCACGCTAGGCGGCCGGCTCAGCAGCGCCAGCGCGGTCAACGATCACGGCATGGTGGTGGGCGCATCGGAAACCGCAGGGCGGCGCTGGCATGCGTTTGCATGGGAGAACGGCAAGATGACCGACCTCGGCGCGCTGATCGGCTATGGCGACAGCTTCGCCACCGCCGTCAACCACGCCGGCCATGTGGTCGGCAGCATCCGCGTCGGCGACGAGCGCCGCTCTTTCGTGTACCGTGACGGCAAGATGACCGTGCATCCGGGCGGCCACGGCCTGTATCTGGTCAACGCCATCAACAATGAGGAACTGGTGATCGGCGCGCGCTACATCGGCAAGAAATTTACCGCCTCGACCATGATATCGAGCCAGCCGGCGGCGGTCACGCACGGCGGCCAGGATTTGCTGACCGCCATCGCGCTGGTGCTGCTGGGCGCGGCCTGCGTGGTGGTCTACCGACGCCGCTATCGCGGCATTGCGCTATCGCGTTAAAGCGCAGCGGCGCCGCAGTCGCCGCAGAAGCGCGAGTCGGCCTCCATGCCGGCGCCGCATTGCTTGCACGTCGGCAGTGTCGCCATGGCCGCCGCAGCCGGCTTGGCGCCCAGCAGCTCGACCGCCTCCGGCGCGGCCTGACCGGCCACCACTTTGCCGATCAGCGCCATATTGCGCGCACGCTCCAGATCCTGCTGCGACGACGGTGCGACTATGGAGGCGCGCGTTTCGCCGAAGCCCTTCAGCGTCTTGGCCAGTTCGTCGGCCATGGCCGGCAAGCCGCGCATCCCCACCAGCTGACGTTCGGCGTCCTTGCCGAAAATGACGGTATCAATTTCCGACACCCACACGCGCATCGTCATCGATTCAATATTGATGACGTTCTTGCTGCTCTGCACCTGCGACGTCACCTGATTGCCGACATGCATTTGCGCCGATTCATAGCTGCCGCCGATATCGACCCAGACCAGCTCGGACACGAAGTCGAAACGGCCCCATAGCTGGTTGGCGGCGTTCAGACAGAACACGCCCACCGCGAACTGGCTGATGGCAAATGCGGCGGCGCTGGCCACCGGCGCCCCCTGCAGGATGGCCTTGCCGACCAACAGGGCGGCGACCTCCCCGCCAGCACGCCGGCCAGGCCGAGCGCGGTCAGGCAGGTCAGCCAGAAGAAGCGCGGCGTGGACAGCGCGTGGCCGATGCCCTCGGCCACGCGGTTGGCTTGCGGACGCGGCTGCGTTTCCTCGAACATCTCCGCCGCGAACTGGCCCTGCCGGCCAGTGATTTGCGGCGAGCGGCGGGTGTAGCGGCGGTTCGGGATATTGCTGTACCAGCGGCTCATCAGGATACGGTCGAGTTCCTCGATCAGCTTGTTCGGATGCGCGTTCATGGTCACGGTGTCCATCACGCGCGCCGCGCCTACCGCATCCGGCGCACCGCGCAGCTGGTTCTTCAGCGCCACGCCGAACACCGCGCAGCTCAGCAGCGCGCACAGCAGGGCCACGCACACCACGCCGTTCACCGATACTTCGTCCAGCGATGGCAGGCGGCTGGCAAACATGCCTAGCATCACCGGGCCCAGCACGGCCAGCACCACCAGCGCAATCAGGCTACCTTTGCCGACCTGCACATCGGTGGCGCCGGCGGCGCTGCGCGTCATCGGCCGAATGATTTGAAAGAAGGCAAACAAACCGTAGGCCAGCCCGATCCATCCGTCCGCCCTGCTTTGGCCGAACGCCAGCCAGCAAATCAAAAAGCTGACGAACGTCGCGGCCAGGGCAAGGAAGTTGTAGAACTGGCTCTGTGCCGCCCGCTGGATCACGCGCGGCGCAAAAATCAGCGACGGCAGCATCGAGTACAGCAAGCCGTTCAGCGCGCCTCGCGGTTCCGGATAGCTGATCGCGTTCTGGCGCAAGGTTTCCTTGTAAAAGCGGGCGCCGTTGCTATCGCCGTCCACGTCGGCTGCGACCACAGGCGCCAGGCTGGCCGGACGGTTGCGGCCGAAGAAATAGCGCAGTTGCACGAAGGCGCGCGCCAGGAACCAGAACCCCAGGCCCAGCAACAGGACCGCGATGCCGATCACCTTTAACGCCGGCAAATCCGCGCCCTGGGCGATACGCTCGCGTACCGCCACCAGCGTGCCGATACCGCCCAGGCTCATCAGGCCACCGGCCGCCAGCAGCGCCAGGTTCTGGATTTTGTACGGGTTGGGAAACTCGAACAGTTTGCTTTCAGGATTAAATTCGTAGCTCATGTTTTACTCTTTGATACGCACCAGCTGCACTGATGCCAATTCGCCTTCCAGCGTGAGGTGGTCGTCGTCTTTGACGACAAACACATCGCTGGCGCCGCGCTCGGTGTAGCGCACCGTGATGCGCTGGTCCTTGATCTCATAGGTGACCGCCTCGTCCGGCCGGCCAACCGAGGCATGCGTTTCGCTAAAGGCGATGACCGTGCCGTCCAGCCACAGCGCATTGGTGACGCGCCACTTGCCGAGCAGCGGATTACCGGTGCGGAACCAGCCCTTCACCCGTTCCAGCATCGACGGCGGCGGCGCTTCCGCACGGCTGCCGGCCGCCATGGCGCGTGCGGTGCGTGGGTTGTCACTGATCATGATCCACTTGCCGTCTTGCAGCGCCATGACCGCCACCCGTTCATCCTGCTGCGACAGGCGCTGACGCACCTGCTGCGCCAGGTTACCGGCCAGCCACGCAGCCGGCCGCTCGAAGTCATAGCGGAAGCGCGCCACCACCTGCGGACCGGAGGCCTCGGCGGCAAAGCGCACATCCGTCACCTTGAGCGCCGGCGCCCCACACAGCCGCCCGTCGCGGATGGCCTGACTGCCGGCATCGGTGCGGCTGTAGCTGTAGGTTTCGATGGAAAAGAAGCCGCCGCTGGACTGCACCACCGCCGGCGCGAACAGCCCCGCTGTCGCCAGTTCATCCATGAAGCGGCGGCGCTCGCCTTCCATGCTGTTGAGGCGCACCGGGTTGCGATCCAGCTGCAGGCCACCCACGCACAGCAGCTTGTCCGCCGCCTCGGTGTTGGCGGCATAGTAGCTGCTGATGGCATTGGCGAACACCTCCGGCGTGGCCTTCTGGTCTGCCAAGAGATAAGCGGCGCCGCCAACGCCCACCAGCACTACGGCCGCAACGCCGCCGATCAGCAGCGCACGCTTACCGGGCCGAGGCGCAAGCGCAGTCCCAACGCCTGCCTCCGGCGCCGGGGCCGATGCCGGCATTGGCTCAGGCGGGTTCGCTTTGCATGGGGTACCGCATTCCACGCAGAATCGGCTTCCAGCATCGGCTGGCGTGCCGCATTGTGTGCAAAAACGTGCCATAAATATGCTTACCCGTTCTTGGCGCCGCATTCGCCGCAAAATACATCCTCCGGCGCCAGCGGTGCCGCGCAGCCGGAGCACACGCGCTGCGCGGGAACGCCGGCAGTCGCGGCGACAGGCACAGCGGCGGCAAACGTAGCGGCAGGCCCGGCTTCCGCAGGCTGGACGCCGGCAGAGTCAGCACCACCGTCCGGACGTTGCGCGGCAGCCTTGGCCTGCTGCATTTGCGCGCTGGCGCGATCCTTGGCTTCCTTGGCCTTGCGTTTCGCTTCTTCCATGCGTGCCTGGATCTGCTGTTCCGCCTCGCCGAAGTTCAGCCCCTCGACGATTTGTAGATACACCAGGCAAGCGCCGTTGATCGATGTCAGGCTAGGAATGATGGCGCCAACCATCAGCAGCAAGCCGGTGGCAAACATCGACGCGCCGGCATAGCCAGCGCCACCGTAACCGCCGAGCAACGCGGCTGGCGACGACAACAGACTGCCGAAGGTATTGATGCCTACCGCGCCGGACAGCATGGTGGTGATCGCGTAGCCTGAGCCCAGCACCACATACACCACGCCACTCAGCAGCATTACCAACAGGCCCAGCAGCACCAGGTTGACAATCACCGTCACCAGGCGCTGGCGCACGATCACCAGCAGACGCGCGGTGGTCTGCCAGACCGTGTTGCCTTCCCAAATGGCTGGCCCGGCCAGGGGCAGGCCGACGTAAAACATACCGCCGACGGCGACGCCGATCAGCACCGTCAACACCGGCATCGCCAACGCGTACAGCAGTCCGCCGACGCCCGGCAGCTTGCACAAGAACAGCACCAGCATGGCAATCAGGCTAATACCCAGCACGATCAGGAACATCATCAGCAGCACGCCCAGCAGGCGGTGCACGGTGAACACCGCCTGGCCGAAAGCATCGGCTATGCTGACCGGCTGCTGTTGCGCCTGACGCATCAGCAAAATACCGACCGCTGAGTAACCGGTCAGCGCGACTATCAGCGTCAGCAAGCCGCACAATGCCGTAAAGATGAAGCTGACTTTGGCCAGCAGCACGCCAAGAAACACACTCAGCAGAATAGCCAGGCCGGCCAGGCCGGTGGCGGCAAGCGCACGCCAGTTGGTGACGGCTTCGGTAGCGCGCAACAGGCCGTAGGAAGGCGTGACACCATTGATAGATGCGGTCATGGTTGCGTCCTTGGATTAACGGGCGGCGAAGGCCGCGGTGGACGGAAGGTCGGCAGCGGCGATCTGCACGCTGCTTTCGCTGGCGCTGGCTGGCTTGCCGTTCAGGAACAGCTGGGTCCTGATTTTGTACACGCCCTGTGGCGCGCCTTGCGGCAGGCGCAGCGTGAAGGCATTCTCGTATTCGCCGCTGCCCGCGCCCTCGTTGACTTTTTTCTCGCCGCGCTTGAATTCTTCGCCACTCGGCGCGTAGACCACCAGTTGCTCTTTCACTTCCGTCACCGGCTCCTTGACGCCTGAGACGGCACGGATGGTCGACTGCACACGAATGGCGTCGCCAGCCTTGGCCACGCCATTGGGCGAGACCGAGGTGCTGTAGGCATCGATCTTGGCGGTTTGCGGCAGCTGGTTGCGGTTGTTGCTGCGGTATTGCTCATCGACGGCGGTGGACGATTTGGTCTGGCGCGAAGCGATTTCGACCACTGCGCAGGCGGCCAGGCCAACCAGCGCGCCCTTGACGGCGCCCTTGCTGCCGCTGACGGCGGCGCCAAGCAGCGCGCCGCCAACGCCAAAGGTGGCGCAGCGGAATGCAGTTTCGCTGCTCACGCCGCCCTGCCCGCCCGGGGTAGCGCAGCCAGTGACCAGCAGGGCGCCAATACAGGCGGCCAGAATGGATTGTTTAACTCGGATCATGGTGCTTCCTTTCATTATTCAAGAGTGCTTCCGGAGCGCAGGGCTTCCAGCTGTCTGTTTTTGGCTTTGCTGATCATGGCGTGGGCCGCCGTGCTGCCCGGATCAAGTTCAAGCACGTTTTCAGCGGTGGCGATGGCTTTGTCGTATTGCTTGTTCTCGACATAGCCATTGGCTTTGGCCAGCAACGCGGACACCTTGCGGGCCATGGTTTCGGCAGCGTCCGCGCCTGCTTGAGGCACAGCGGCCGGACGCGAGGACGGCATTGCGGCGCGAGGCGCCGTGGGCACTGGCGTGGAGGTTGGCGTCGGCGTCGGCGCAGCCTTAGACGGCAAAGCTGGCGTCTGTGCGGCCGGCGCGCCTGGGGCAGCGCGCAACGGGGGTTCAGCCCTGGCCGTGGTGGCAGGCGCCTGAGCCGGCTCGGCAACTGGCGCTACCGCTTCTGGCTCGGCAGGCGCCTTTGCCGCAGTTGCGGCGGCCTCCGGCGCGGCAGTTGCCGCCGTGGAGGCCGGAGCTGTCGCGGCGCTCGGCGCCGACGCGGCTGGGACTGCGGCATCATTACGCTTAAACGCATAAAACCCGCCCCCCGCCACGATGGCGGCGACGCACAAGGCCGCGACCAGCTTCGGCGCTGGTGACGCCGCAGCGCGAGACGGCGCAACAGGCGCTGGCTCGGGCGCAACGCCAGCGTCGGCCGATACCGGCGCTACGGCATCCGGCTGCTGGGCGTCCGGGGAATTTTCGATCACGGCAGGCGCAGGCACCTGCTCCGCACTCTCTGCTGGCGTGGGCGCAGATACCTCAAGGGCGTCAGGGGCAAGGACCTCAGGCGCGGTAGCAAGCTCTGCTACTGCGGCAACGGCGGGTGACTGGGCTACAGCGCGCCCGCATTGCTTACAAAACCTGGCCCCCGGCTGTAACGGCCCGGAACAACCGAGGCAGGCAATGGCTGCTTGCGGCGTGGCCAGGCCCTCCCCGCAAAATTTGCAAAACTTCGCGCCCGGCTTATTCTCATTGCCGCATTTCACGCAACTGCTCATAACTCTCCTCGCAAGCAAAAGATATCCATAAATCAAATAAAGTGTACTACAGGAAATTACTTAAGAGGAGGGAAAAGTAGCGATTTTCTCAATTTATTTTGAGAAACTGTTGCAAAGACAGTCATGATCGCCACCTCAGTATGCAGGCGGGAGAAGAGAATGATCTGATCTAGATCTGATGCGGCGCAAATAAAAAACGGCACGCAGCAGCGTGCCGTTGTTTGGAATCAAAACTTGATCACACAGCCGAAAAGTCGAGCTTGACGCCGGTGGCTTCCTGGATCTGTTCTTTGGTCACGCCCGGCGCCAGCTCCGTTACCTTGAGGCCGGCGCCGGTCACTTCCAGCACGCCGAGATCGGTAATCACCAGATCCACCACGCCCACGCCGGTCAGCGGCAGGTCGCATTTCGGCAGCAGCTTGTGCGAGGTGGTGCCGTCCTTGGCCGTGGCCACGTGTTCCATCAGCACCACTACTTTCTTGACGCCGGCCACCAGATCCATGGCGCCGCCCATGCCCTTGACCATTTTCCCCGGGATCATCCAGTTGGCCAGGTCGCCCTGCTCCGACACCTGCATCGCGCCAAGAATGGCCAGGTTGATCTTGCCGCCGCGAATCATGCCGAAGGAGTCGGCCGAGCTGAAGTAGGCGGCGCCCGGCAGCGCCGTCACCGTTTGCTTGCCGGCGTTGATCAGGTCGGCGTCGATTTCCCCCTCGGTCGGGAACGGGCCGATGCCGAGCAGGCCGTTTTCCGATTGCAGGAATACTTCGATCCCCTGCGGCACGTAGTTTGCCACCAGGGTCGGCAGGCCGATGCCCAGGTTCACATAAAAACCGTCTTGCAGTTCTTTTGCCGCGCGCGCGGCCATTTCGTCACGAGTCCATGCCATGATTTGTCTCTCCGTGTTCTTAGTGGGCGGCGCGGATGGTGCGCTGCTCGATGCGTTTTTCCGGCGTGGCGTTGACCACGATGCGATGCACGAAGATGCTCGGCAGGTGCACCTGGTCGGGATCGATTTCGCCGGTCTCGACCAGTTGTTCGACCTCGACGATGCAGACCTTGCCGGCCATGGCCGCGTTCGGGTTGAAGTTGCGCGCGGTTTTGCGGAACACCAGATTGCCGGCCTTGTCCGCCTTCCACGCCTTGACCAGCGCGACATCGGCCACCAGGCTGCGCTCCATGACGTACTGCTCGCCGTCGAACTCGCGGATTTCCTTGCCGTCGGCAACGATGGTGCCGACGCCGGTCTTGGTGAAGAACGCCGGGATGCCGGCGCCGCCGGCGCGCAGTTTCTCGGCCAGCGTGCCCTGCGGCGTGAATTCCAGCTCCAGCTCGCCCGCGAGGTACTGGCGCGCGAACTCCTTGTTCTCACCGACATACGAGGCGATCATCTTCTTGATCTGGCGCGTTTCCAGCAACTGGCCGAGGCCGAAGCCGTCGACGCCGGCGTTGTTGGAGATGGCGGTGAGGCCGTTGACGCCGGAATCGCGCAAGGCGCCGATCAGCGCCTCCGGAATGCCGCACAGGCCGAAGCCGCCGACGGCGATGGTTTGACCATTCTGTACCACGCCGGCCAGGGCGGCGGCGGCGTCCGGATAGAGCTTGTTCATAGTTGTCCCTTATGTTTGTGTTGCGTAGGCTCTGCCAACGTTGTTAAATACGTCAACGAGCGGCGATCCAGCATAGAATACGCTCATCAAAAGTTCAATACCGTAGAAATACCTGCACCCACCCATGCGCGCCCAGCCGATCATTGATTACGAATCGATTTTCCTTCATGCGCCGGTAGGCATGTGCATTTCGGAAAACCGCACCATCCAGACCTGCAACGAGGCGCTGGCCGCGATGTTCGGCTACACCCGCGCGCAGCTCGATGGCCTGTCCTTCCAGGAACTATATCCGACCATGGACGAGTTCCTGCGCACCGGCGACCGCATCATTCCGATCATGAACGCCAAGGGCCGCTACTCCGACGAGCGCATCATGCGCCGCGCCGATGGCGAGCTGTTCTGGTGTCACGTGACCGGCCACGCGATGCAGTCCGGCGCCCCGCTCGGCCCCGGTATCTGGACCTTTGAGGATGTCAGCGAGAAGCGCCCGGTCACCGCCGAGCTGACGCCACGCGAGCGCGAAATCGCCGCGCTGCTGGTCGAGGGCAAGACCAGCAAGAGCATCGCCCGCCAGGTCGACCTCAGCCCGCGCACGGTGGAGATGCACCGCGCCAGGCTGATGCGCAAGTTTTCCGCTTCCACCTCGTCCGAGCTGGTGCACAAGCTGGCGGGCGTGCAACGCTAAGCGTCGTTCCCGCGCAGGCGGGAAGCCATGGAACGCTGGCTCGGCATGGAAGTTTTCCGCTTCGACCTCGTCCGAGCTGGTGCACAAGCTGGCCGGCGTGCAACGCTAAGCGTCGTTCCCGCGCAGGCGGGAACCCATGGAACGCTGGCTCGGCATGGGTCCCCGCCTGCGCGGGGACGACGGTTTACATCGCGGTCATGCCGTCGTCGGCCGAGATGACGGCGCCGTTGATGAAGTTGGAGTCCTCGCCGGCCAGCAGCAGCAATAAACCATCGAGATCCTCGGGCTTGCCGGGGCGCTTGCGCGGCAGCATCTCGATCAGCTTGCGCCCCTGCTCGGTGGCGAAGTATTCCTCGTTGATCTCGGTCGAAATATAGCCGGGGCAAATGGCGTTGGTGTTGATGCCGTATTTGCCCCACTCGACCGCCATCGCCTTGGTCATCTGCACCACGCCGGCCTTGCTCATGCAATACACGCCGATCTGCGGCAGCACGCGCAAGCCCGCCACCGAGGCGATGTTGATGATGCGGTGCTTCTTGTTCGGGTCGCCCTTGGCGCGCGCAATCATGCGCTTGGCGCTTTCCTGCGCAACAAAAAAAGCGCCGCGCAGATTGGTATCCATGACGAAGTTATAGTCCTCAGGCGTGACGTCCACCAGGCGCTGCGTGGTCGACACGCCCGAGTTGTTGACCAGGATGTCGATCGGGCCGGCCTCGGTCTCGGCGTGGGCGATGGCCGACTTGATGCTGGCATAGTCGGTCACATCCAGATTGACCACATGGGCGGCGCCGCCGTCGGCCTCGATCTCGGCGCGCAACTCCTTCAGGCGCTCGGTACGGCGCGAGGCCAGCACCACCTGCGCGCCGGCCTGGGCCAGCACCTTGGCGAAACGGGCGCCGAGGCCGCTTGAGGCGCCGGTCACCAGCGCGATCTTTCCTTCAAAATTGACTTCTATGCCCACGGACTGCTCCTAGCGTTACGTTTGAGGTGTCTAAACATAATGATTACACAAATCTCCAGTATTAGATTGCGGTGTCTAATAATGTCGAAGACAATGGCGCCACAATTGCATTCCCGACGAAAAAGAAGCACACTCGTGCTAAAATTTTCTCATTCACCAAAACCACTATAACAACAGACCATGACACAGCCCCAAACCTTAGTAGAACAGTACGGCCCACGCGATGCGATGGAATATGACGTCGTCATCGTTGGCGGTGGCCCGGCAGGCTTGTCGGCGGCGATCAAGATCAAGCAGCTGGCCGCGGAAAAAGGCCAGGAAGTCTCGGTGGTCGTGCTGGAAAAAGGCGGCGAGCTGGGTGCCCACATCCTGTCCGGCGCCGTGATGGACCCGCGCGCGCTGACCGAGCTGATTCCCGACTGGAAAGAAAAAGGCGCGCCGCTGAACACCCCGGTGACCGAGGACCGCGTGCTGTTCCTGACCGAAACAGGTGCCATCAAGACCCCCAACCTGCTGCTGCCGAAGTGCTTCGAGAACCACGGCAACTACGTCATTTCGCTGGGCAACGTAGTGCGCTGGCTGGGCCAGCAGGCCGAAGCGCTGGGCGTGGAAATCTTCCCCGGCTTCGCCGCCGCCGAAGTGCTGTACAACGACGACGGCTCCGTCAAAGGCATCGCCACCGGCAATATGGGCGTCAAGCGCGACGGCGAAGCCGGCCCGGAATTCCAGCTCGGCATGGAACTGCACGGCAAGTACACGCTGTTCGCCGAGGGCGCGCGCGGCCACCTCGGCAAGCAGCTGATGGCCAGGTTCGACCTGAACAAGGGCAAGGACCCGCAATCGTACGGCATCGGCATCAAGGAATTGTGGGAAATCGATCCCGCCAACCATCAGCCCGGCCTGGTGATCCACACCACCGGCTGGCCGCTGGACAGCAAGACCTACGGCGGCTCCTTCCTGTACCACCTGGAAAACAACCAGGTGATGATAGGCTACGTGGTTGGCCTGAACTACGCCAATCCCTACCTGTCGCCGTACGAGGAATTCCAGCGCTACAAGACCCACCCGGAAATCCGCCAGTTCCTCGAGGGCGGCAAGCGCATCTCGTATGGCGCCCGCGCCATCACCGCCGGCGGCCTGCAATCGCTGCCGAAACTGGTGTTCCCGGGCGGCGCGCTGATCGGCTGCGACGCCGGCTTCCTCAATATGAGCCGCATCAAGGGTTCGCACGCCGCCATCAAGTCGGGCATGCTGGCGGCCGAGTCGGTGTTCGAGGCGCTGGGCGCCGGCCGCCAGGGCGACGAGCTGGCGGCCTACCCTGCCGCTTTCGAGCAATCCTGGCTGCACGAGGAGCTGCACGTGGCGCGCAACGTCAAGCCATGGCTGAACAAGGGCCTGTACCTGGGTTCGCTGATGGTGGGCATCGACCAGATCGTCTTCCGCGGCAAGGCGCCATGGACGCTGCGCCACTCGCACGCCGACCACGAGTGCCTGAAGCCGGCCTCGCAGTTCTCGCCGATCAACTATCCCAAGCCCGATGGCAAGCTGACCTTCGACCGCCTGTCGTCGGTATTCATCTCGAATACCAACCACGCGGAAGACCAGCCTATCCACCTGACGCTGAAGAACCCGAGCGTGCCGGTCGACGTCAACCTGAAGCAGTACGCCGGCCCGGAGGCGCGCTACTGTCCGGCCGGCGTGTATGAATTCGTCAAGAACGACGACGGCAGCGACCGGCTGCAGATCAACGCCCAGAACTGCGTCCACTGCAAGACCTGCGATATCAAGGACCCGACCCAGAATATCGTCTGGGTGACGCCGGAAGGCGGCGGCGGCCCGAATTATCCGAATATGTAAATAGCAATGCAGAACCAAGCGCGGCCGGCCAGCCGCGCTTTTTTTTATGGCCGGCAGGCGCCGGGCGGCTCATAATGGGCTGTGGAAGCGAGGAAATAAGCGGCTTCCCGGGGCGAATGAAAATATTTTGAGAAATTTCCACAAAGCATTTAATGTCCTTCCAGATGCGGTCGTCTTGTACTTGGGAGAGCGAAAACGATTCGTTGCTCCGAACTGAATCCACCTACCAGGAGTTATTTCATGCTGAGCCTTCACACCAATTCTTCGGCCCTGTCCGCACAAAGCTCGATCTCGCGCACCCAGTCGGCCCTGTCGACCTCGCAAACCCGCCTGAGCACCGGCTTCCGTGTCAACTCGGCAATGGACGACGCTGCAGGCCTGCAGATCGCAACCCGCCTGAAAGCACAAACCAGCGGCATGGCCGTTGCAATGCGCAACACCCAGAACTCGATCTCGATGCTGCAAACCGCCGAAGGCGCGCTGGACGAGACCACCACCATCCTGACCCGCATGAAGGATCTGGCGACCCAGTCGGCTGACGCTTCGTCGACCACCGATGACCGCACCGCGCTGCAAGCTGAATTCGACGCACTGTCGAACGAACTGACCAACATCGTTGGCAACGCCTCGTTCGGCGGCACCCAGCTGTTCAAAGCCACCACCGGCACCCTGCAGTCCGCCGTGACCTTCCAGATCGGCGCTTCGACCGACGAGAAAATGACCGTCAGCCTGAACACCGCGCTGACCACCATGACCGGCTCGATCACCGCCGCTGCTACCGGCTTCAAGTTCGACGGCACCGCCGGCACCGCTGGTACCGCTGCTGGCGGCGCCGCTGGTACCGAAATCGACGGCACCAACGCCACCACCACCATCGACAAGCTGAAAAACGCCATCGACAGCGTTGGCGCCCTGCGCTCGCAAATCGGTGCGGTTGCAAACCGTCTGGACCACGTCTACAACAACCTGCAAAACATCTCGACCAACACCAAGGCCGCTACCGGCCGTATCATGGACACCGACTTCGCTGCCGAGTCGTCGAACATGACCTCGTCGCAGATGCTGCTGCAAGCTGGCACCGCCATGCTGAAGCAGTCGAACAGCACCTCGTCGCTGGTTATGTCCCTGCTGCAGTAATCGTAGTAAGATCCGGGTATGTAACCATACCCGGATGCTATCAAGGGCCAACCGGAAGACTTCGGTTGGCCTTTTTTATATCCGCCTTTTCAGAAAGCGAGCCTGATGGCTGTAGATCGTATCGGAGCAGCGTCGCGCCCCCTGAGCGTCCCCGACCGGCCGCTGGCGCAGCCCGGCCAGGTCACGCGCGTGCCCGGCAGCGAAGGCCCGCTCGATACCGATTTCCCGCTCGGCCCGCTGCCCCCGCCGGGCCGAACGGCACTGGCGGCCCGCAAGCGGTCGGCACCATTGTCGACGGCCCCGATGGCCGGCAACTGCCGCCCGGCGCCGCCGAAGCGCTGGCCGCCGCGCTGGCCGAGACGGCCGATGGCGGCGACCCGGCCGCGATGCGCCCCAACCAGGTCTTCCTGTCGCGCCAGCTGGTGTGGCAACCGCCCGATACCAGTTTGATGGCCGCCTCGTGGCAGGTCATGATCCGCACCTACGCCGAACAGCGCGCCGCCTGGCTGGAACAGGCCAGCGGCAAGCATCTGCCGTCGAGCCTGTTCATGGCCGACCACACGCCGCGCGACAGCCGCCCCGGCATGCCGCTGGTTACCGAAATGGAGCCGTGGCGTTTCGCCGTGTTCGCCTGGGGTGCCGAGCGCCTTGTGCTGCGGGTGGTGACAAAGGAAGACGAAGAATACGACCGCAACCGCCGGCGCCGCTCGCGCGTGGCCTTGCGGCTGGAATTGATGCTGCCCGGCGTCGGCCGGGTGGTGATCCAGATGGAGCCGGCCAGCAGCAACGGCGTGGTCATGGAAATCGGCGCGGCGCAGACGGCCGCCATGCAGCACATGCGCGAAGTGCTGCCGCAACTGGCCGCCGTGGTCAGCCGCGCCGGCCTGACCATCCTGCGCTTCCGCCTGCGCCGCGAACTGCTGGTGGCGTCGGGCGACCACACGCATCCGAGCCGTTTGCACACGGCGGCGCTGACGCTGCCGCTGTTCAAGGCCATGGCCGAAGTGGCCACGCTGCTGTCGCAGCCGGCGGTGGCCGATGAACTACAATAGGCGCCGGGCCCGCGCGGCCGGGCGCTACTGGTAAGAACCCCTCTTTTCTCTACTATCACTCATGGCAACTTCATCGAACGTACAGCAGTTATTCGCACAAGGCATGCAGTTTCACCGTGAAGGAAAGCTGCCGCAAGCGCTGCAGGCTTATGAGCAGGTGCTGCAAATCGCGCCCCAGCATTTCGACGCCTTGCACAATACCGGCATTGCCGCCTTCCAGAGCGGCAACTTCGAAGCGGCCGCCAGCTTTTTCCGCTCGGCGCTTGCAGTCGAGCCCAAGCGCGCCTCCGCCCATAACAACCTCGGCAACGCGCTGCGCGAAATGCAGCTGATGGAAGACGCGCTGCGCAGTTACGACCGCGCGCTGGCGCTGGTCGCCAACGACGCCAACACCCATTTCAACCGCGCCGTCACCTTGCAAAGCCTGATGCGCACGGAAGAGGCGCTGCAAGCATATGAACAAGCGCTGACGCTGGAGCCGGGCGATGACCAGGCCTGGAACAGCCGCGCCTTCCTGCTGTGGCAGAGCGGCCGCTACGACCTGGCGCTGGTCAACGCCGAACAGGCGCTGGCGCTGGCCCCGCAGAATGTCGAAGCGCTCAATGTTCGCGGCAATATCCTGCAGGACCTCGGCCGCAACGAACAGGCCGAGGACAACTACCGCCAGGCGCTGGCGCTGCTGCCGGACTACGCCGACGCCCACTACAACCTCGGGCGCCTGCTGCTGGCCGGCGCCCGCCACGACCAGGCCTTGCAGCATCTCGGCGAGGCGGTCCGCCTGGCGCCCCAGCATGTGCAGGCCCACCGGCAACACGCGCTCGCGCTGCGCGCGGCCGGCCAGGCCGATGCGGCGCAACGGGCGGACGAGGCTGCGCTGGCGACCCAGCGCGAGCTGACTGCGGCCTACCGCCAGCGCGGCGCCGAGCTGGAGCAGCTGCAGCACCACGCTTCGGCGGCGGCCATGTATGCGGCCGCGCTGGAACTGGACGCCCAGGACGAGGAACTGCGACGCCTGCACGCGCGCGCGCTCGACAACACCAGCCAGCACGCCGAGGCGGTACAGGGCCTGCGCGAGGCGCTGCGCCTGAAGATGGAACGCGCCGCACGGCACGGCATGCCGCTGCCGGCGCAGCAGCAGCAACAGACATACGAATCGGCGCTGCTGGCCTTTGAAAAACTCAGCAAGCTCGCGCCGAACAACGCCAGCGCGCACATCAACCTGGCCGGCATCCTGGCGGCCATCGGCCTGCGCGACCAGGCGCTGGGACGGCTGGACCAGGCGCTGGAAATCCGGCCGGACTCGCCGCTGGCGCACGTCAACCGCGGGCTGATCCTGCTGGCGCGCGGCGACTACGAGCGCGGCTTCCAGGATTACGAATGGCGCTGGAAGGCGGAAGAACTGCCGACCTATAACACGCGGCGCCGCTTCCTCAAGCCGCAATGGAGCGGACGCGAGCCGTTGCAAGGCAAAACCATCCTGCTGCACGCCGAGCAGGGTTACGGCGACGCCATCCAGTTCAGCCGCTACGCGGCGCTGGCGAAACAGCGCGGCGCGCGCGTGGTGCTGGAGGTCTGGCGCGACCTGGCGCCGCTGATGCATACGCTGGACGGCGTCGACCAGGTGGTCGCGCATGGCGACGACTTGCCGGTCTTCGATTACCACATACCGTTGATGAGCCTGCCGGCTGCGTTCAACACGCGCCTCGACAGCGTCCCGGCGCCAGCCCACTATCTGCGCAGCGACCCGGCCCGGCGCGAGGAATGGGCTGCCACGCTCGGTCCCCGGACCCGGCCGCGCATCGGCATCGTCTGGAGCGGCAAGATCGGGCACAGCAACGACCACAACCGCAGCTTGCCGCTGGCCACGCTGGCCAGGCTGTTCACGCCGGACTATGAATTTATCAGCCTGCAAAAGAAGTGCGTGCGCACGAGCAGCAGGCGCTGGACCAACTGCCGGTGCGCCAGGTCAGCCATCTGATCAAGAATTTCAGCGACACCGCCGCGCTGTGCGACCTGATGGACGTGGTGCTGACGGTCGACACCAGCGTGGCCCACCTGGCCGGCGCCCTCGGCAAGCCGGTGTGGATCATGTTGCCGACGCCGTTCGAATGGCGCTGGCTCGAGCAAGGCGCCGGCAGTCCGTGGTATCCGAGCGCGACGCTGTACCGCCAGGAGAAAATCGGCGACTGGTCGCCGGTCATCGCCCGCATCGAAGCCGACCTGAAAAAGCTGCCGGCAGCGGACGGTGCGGGCCGCTTGAAACTGCACACCAGCTAACACGGAAGCAAAGCATGCAGCCCAACATCATCGCCACGCCGGCCGGCATCGCCTGCCCGGTGTGCCAGGCCGCCACGGTCATTCACGACGTCCTCGACTTCAACAAGATATGCCTGGAAGACCGGCAGCACAGCATGCCGCTGTGCGGCTGGCCGGTGTACTACCATCGCTGCACGGACTGCGGCTTCGTGCTGGCGCCCGAGTTTGGACGCTGGTCGGAGCAGGATTTCCAGCAGCACGTGTACAACGAGCGCTATGTCGAAATCGATCCCGATTACGTCAGCGCGCGGCCGCTGGGCAATGCCGACTTCCTGCAACAGCTGTTCGGCGAGCAGTCGGCCGAGATCCGCCATCAGGACTATGGTGGCGGCAGCGGCGTGCTGTCGGACAAGCTGAGCGAGCGCGGCTGGAACTCCAGCAGCTTCGATCCCTTCCCGCGCAGCGAGCGCACAGTGGGCGACCTCGGCAAGTTCAACCTGGTCACCGCGTTCGAGGTGTTTGAACACGTGCCCGACGTCAACGAGCTGATGGACAACATCACCGCGCTGATGGAAGACGAATGCGTGGTCATTTTCAGCACCCTGCTATCGGACGGCAACATCGAGCCCAACAAGCGGCTGACGTGGTGGTATGCCGCGCCGCGCAACGGCCACATCAGCCTGTTCTCCAAGCAAAGCCTGATCAAGCTGGCCGAGCAGCGCGGCCTGCAATTCGGCAGCTTCAACGGCGGCCTCCACTGCATATTCAACCGCCTGCCCCGATGGGCAAGCAAGCTGACCGGCTAAATCCGGGGTCAGGTCTGACAAACGCACACGGGCTCAACTGCTGCGCAGTTGAGCCCGTGTGCGTTTGTCGACCTGACCCCGGATTTAGCCGACGGTGCCGATGATGCTGACTTCGCGGTTTTCGGGGATTTCGTTGTAGGACAGGACGTGCAGGCCCGGCGCGAACAGGCGCGCGTAACGCGCCAGCAACGGCCGGATCTGCGGCAGCACCAGCAGCAGCGGCGGCGTCGCCTGCTGCTTCATTTGCTCGCGCGCCACCGGCATGTTGACTTGCAGCTGCGCCAGCAGGTGCGGGTCGATCGGGTAGTTGTCCAGCACCACCTTGCCGCTCTGGCGCGCCTGGTTCAGCGATCCGAGCAGCATGTTTTCCAGGTCGCCGCCCAGGTTGAACGCCTGCATCTCGGTCTTCTGGCCGAACAGCGCGGTGACGATCTGGCGCCGCAACGCGCAGCGCACCTCGGCCGCCAGCAGGATCGGGTCCTTGGTGGTTTCCGAGCTGTCCACCAGCGTGGTGGCGATCGGGACGATGTCTTTCAGCGAGACGTTTTCGGCCAGCAGCACGCGGAACACGCGCAGCAACTGGGTCGGCGTCAGCGCCTTGTCCAGCGCCCCCGCCAGCTTCGGCGAGATCGATGTCAGCCGGTCCATCATGGCCGAGACGTCCTCGTGGCGGAACAGCTCCGGCAGGTATTCGCGGATCAGCTTGGACAAGTGGGTGGCGATCGCGCTCGGCGTCTCCACCACCTGGTAGCCGAGGCCCAGCGCGTTGGCCTTTTCGCTGGTTTCGATCCACGTCACCGGCATGCCGTAGGCCGGCTCGATGCCGGGGATGCCGTCGATCTGGCCGTAGACGTTCGGCGACGGGATCGCCATCAGGCGGTCGGCAAACACCTCGGCCTGCGACACCACGCTGCCCGACAGGATCACCGAGTATTGCGTCGGCTTCAGGCCCAGGTCGTCGCGCACGGTGATCGGCGGCAGCAGCAGGCCCATCGCCTCGGAGATGCTCTGGCGCACGCCGCGCACGCGCTTGGTCAGCAGCTCGCCGTGCGCCTTGTCGATCAGCGTCACCAGCTTGTAGCCGACCGCCACCTGCAGCGGATGGACGATCGGCAGGTTGTGCCAGTCGAGGTCGGGCTGGCGGTCGTCGCGCAGCGCCGCTTCGATGGCGTCGATATTCGAGGTGTCGGGCTTTTGCACCCGGTTCAGCAGCTTCCAGCCGACATAGCCCAGCACCAGCGCGAACGGCACGAACATCTGCCACGGCATGCCCGGCACCAGCGCCAGGATCATCATCATGCCGGCCGCGCTGAACATCACTTGCGGCGAGGTCAGCACCTGGCTGCCGACCTGCTGCTCGAAGTCGCCCGAGTCCGAGATGCGGGTGACCAGGATCGCCGCCGCGGCCGACAGCAGCAGCGCCGGGATCTGCGCCACCAGGCCGTCACCGATGGTCAGCAGCGCGTATTGCTTGAAGGCGTCGGCAAACGACATGTCCTGCATCAGCGCGCCGATGGCGACGCCGCCGACCATGTTGATGATCAGGATCAGGATCGAGGCGATGGCGTCGCCGCGCACGAATTTCGAGGCGCCGTCCATGGCGCCGTAGAAGTCGGCCTCGGTGGCCACGTCCATGCGGCGCTGCTGGGCCTTCTCCTGGTTGATCAGGCCGGCGTTGAGGTCGGCGTCGATCGCCATCTGCTTGCCCGGCAGCGCGTCCAGCGTGAAGCGCGCCGACACCTCGGAAATGCGCTCGGCGCCCTTGGTCACCACCATGAAGTTGATGATCATCAGGATCACGAACACCACGATGCCGACCACGTAGTTGCCGCCCACCACCACGTTGCCGAAGGCCTCGATCACGTGGCCGGCCGCGGCCGTGCCCTCGTGGCCGTGCAGCAGCACCACCCGGGTCGACGCCACGTTCAGCGTCAGCCGCAGCATGGTGGTGGCCAGGATCACCGTCGGGAACACCGAGAAGTCCAGCGGCCGCTTGGCCGAGACCGACACCAGGATGACGATCAGCGCCACCACGATGTTGAACGTGAACATCACGTCCAGCAATATCGGCGGCAGCGGCAAGATGATCATCGCCAGTATCATCAACAGGAATGCCGGGGTGGCAAACTTATGGCGACGTGCCTCCGCAATCAGCGTTTTCAAAAAATTCACTGCTTAACCTCGCTCATGGATGTGGGCACAACAACTTCACTTTCTCTTGGTGGCACCGGTTCGGCCTGACGCCGGCCGGCACGGAATGCCTGCAGCTGCAGCACATAATTCAGCACCTGCGACACCGCCTGGTACAGCTGCACCGGGATCTGCTGATTGACCTGGGCGGTGTTGTAGATGGCGCGCGCCAGCGGCGGCAGCGCCATCGTTTCGATCTTGAACTCGGCCGCCAGCTGCTTGATGTACAGCGCCATCTCGTCGACGCCCTTGGCCACCACGTACGGCGCGGCCGCCTTGTCCAGGTCGTACTTCAGCGCCACCGCGTAGTGCTCCGGGTTGACGATCACCACGTCGGCGGTCGGCACCGTCTTGCGCGCGCTGCGCCGCGCCATCGCCCGCTGCAACTGGCGGATGCGGCCCTTGACCTCGGGCCGGCCCTCGGTGGTCTTGTGCTCTTCCTTCAAGTCCTGCTTCGACATGCGCTGGTTCTTGGCGAAGAACCAGGCCTGCGCCGGCACGTCGATCAGCGCGAAGATGATGAACACCGCCACCAGCGACATCAGCCCGTCCAGCATCAGGTTCGAGCCCGACAGCAACGCCTGGCCCAGCGGCATCATCTGCAGCTGCGTGTAGTCGGGCACCATCGAGCGCGCCACGTGAATCAGCACGGCGATCAGCACGCCGGCCTTGCCGATCGAGATCAGCAGCTCGAACGCGTGCTTGCCGCTGAACAGCCGGCCGATGTTCGATATCGGACTCATGCGCGACAGCTTGGGCTCCAGGTTCTTCGCCGAGATCACCCAGCCGCCCGGCACCATGGCGCCCAGCACGATGAACAGCGGCACCACGAACAGCGGCAGCACCATCTTGATCAGCAACACCATCGAGGTGCTGAACACGATCGACAGCGCGTTGTCGATGGCGCCGTCGCCGTCGAGCGGCGCGAAGCTCTGGTGGAACACCTCGTTGAACTCGGCCAGATAGGTCGGCAGCAGGTAGACGAACAGCTTCAGGCTGACCAGGATGCCGATCGCGGTCGACAGGTCGCGCGAGCGCACCACCTGCCCTTCCTGGCGCGACTTCTTCAGCTTCTGCTGTGACGCCTTCTCGGTTTTATCGCCGGTGCTGTCGTCAGCCATGCGCCACCTGCATTTGCTGGCGGATCAGCTCCAGCACCATATTGGTCATGCGGATATAGTGCTCGGGGATGAAACGCACCACCTGCGTCAGCATCAGCAGGCCGAAGATGGTGATCACCGAAAAGCCCAGCGCGAACAGGTTCAGGCTGGGCGCCACGCGGTTGAGGAAGCCGAAGCCGATCTGCACCACCATGGTGGAAAACACCACCGGCAGCGCCAGCAGCATGGCGGCCGAGAAAATCCAGGCGACGTTGTAGGCCACCGCCTCCAGCAGCTGGTTGCCGAAGCCGTGGCCGAGCGGCCAGGCCTTGAAGCTCTGGCCGATCACGTTGGCGATCACCAGGTGGCCGTCGATGGCGAAGAAGACGATGATGGCCAGGGTCGACAGCAGCGCCGAGGTGACGTCCGACGACTGCCCGTTCATCGGGTCGTTCATCACCGCCATCGACAGGCCCATCTGCGACGACACCAGGAAGCCCAGCACGCCGATCACCGCCATCGCGAAGTGGAACGCCAGCCCCAGCACGAAGCCGATCAGCGCCTGCTCGATGGTGGCCACCACGCCGTGCAGCGAGAACGGGTTGATCGCCGCCGCTCCCCAGTCGGCGCCGCCGGTCAGCGGCAGCATCAGGATCGCCAGCACCAGCGCGATCAGGATGCGCACCGTGGTCGGCGTCACCGCCTCGCCCAGCACCGGCGCGCCGATGAACATCGCCAGGATGCGGCAGAACGGCCACCAGATGGCGGTCAGCAGCGGCAGCAACTGGGTCAGGACGGATTCCATGGCGCGGGCGCAGCGGCTAGCCGACCAGCGTGGCGGCGCGGGTAAAGATGGACACGCAGAAGTCCATCAGATAGGTCGACATCCAGCGCCCGGCCAGGATGATGGCCACCAGCGTGACCAGCAGTCTGGGCAGGAAGCTCAGCGTCTGCTCGTTGATCTGCGTGGCGGCCTGGAACAGCGCCACCAGCAGGCCGACGACCAGGCCGGGCACCACCAGCACCACCACCAGCAGCATCACGATGTGCAGCGACTCGACCACCAGATCGACGGCAATTTCAGGTGTCAGCATCGGCGTCGCTCTCTCAGTAAGCCTGGATGCTCGTCACGAGCGTGTTCACGGTCAGCGTCCAGCCGTCGACCAGCACGAACAGCAGCACCTTGAACGGCAGCGAAATGACCAGCGGCGACAGCATCATCATGCCCATCGCCATCAGCACCGACGACACCACCAGGTCGATCACCAGGAACGGGATGAACAGCATGCAGCCGATCTGGAACGCGGTCTTCAGCTCCGACAGCACGAACGCCGCCAGCTTGACGGTGAACGCGTGCTGGGTCGGGTCGGTGATCTTGTCCTCGCCGGCCAGGTGGGCGATCTGCTGCAGCGCCGCCTTGCTGGTCTGCGCCATCATGAAACGCGAAATCGGCTTCTCGGCGATCTGCAGCGCCGTCTCCAGGCCGATCTTGTCCTGGTCGTAGGGCACGAAGGCGTCGGCCCAGATCTCGTTGCCGATCGGGCGCATCACCAGCAGCGTCAGAATCAGCGCGACGCCGGTGATGACCCGGTTGGGCAGGCCCTGTTGCAGGCCCAGCGCCTGGCGCAGCAGCGACAGCACGATGACGAAGCGGGTAAAGCTGGTCATCATCATGACCATCACCGGGAGCAAGCCCAGCAAGGTCATGATGATCAGGATCTGCATCTTGACCGTCAGCTCGGTCTTGGCTCCCGGCACCACGTTGGCCAGCAGGTCGACCGCCTGCGCCGCGCCCGGCAGCAATGCCAGGCCCAGCAAGGCGGCCGCCGGCGCGCCCGCCAGCAGGCGGCGCCGCCAGCGCGCGTTCACAGCGCAGGTCATGGGGTCATCATGTCCAGATTCAGGCCGTCCAGGTCGAGCACCTTGAGGCCGTAGTTCTCGCCCGCCACCACCACCTCGGCGCGGCCGATGGCGGTGCCGTTGACCTTGATCACCAGCGGCTCGCCGGCCAGCACGTCGAGTTCGACCACGCTGTCGGGGCCGATGTTCATCAGCTCCTCCAGCGAGATGCGGGCCGAGCCCACCTCCAGCGTCAGCGTGACCGGGATCTTGCGCATCATGGCCGGCAGGTCGCGGCGCGGCGCGGCGGGCGGCAGATCGGTCAGCTCCGCGCCGGGCTGGTCGATGATCATCTCTTCGGACAGGTCTTCCAGCAGGGCGTCGCTAGGATTGGCTACGTTCATGTTCATCATTTATTCTGCGTCTTCAAAAGAGGTTAAACAGAGTTTGCCTTTGTGCTCGGTGACCGCGGCCGTGAACAGGCGCGATTCTTCCAGCAGCACATCCGCCCTGGACAGGCTGATCGGGATCACGTCGCCGACCTGCAAATCGTACAAGCTGCCCAGCGACACTTCCTTGCTGGCCAGGCGGCCGATCAGGCCCACCTGCAGGCGCTGCGCCAGCGGCGCCGCGTTCCTGGCCTTCTTGCCATTGTCGCGGTCGCGCAGCAGGCCGCGCAGCACGCTCGACATCAGCGCCTTGTCGAGCGCGAACCAGTACTGGCCGGTGGCGCCGCTGGCCACGTCGGCCACGGTGACGGTGATGATCCAGGTGCCCTTGGGCGGCGGCGAACCGGGCGCCGGCTTGAACCCGGTGTCGGCGCCGTCGTGCGGCGCGCCGCCCTCGCCCTCGGCCGGCGCCGGCTTGTCGCTGGCAGGCAGGTTGAGCTCGATGCGGCCGGCCAGCGTGCCGGCCAACTGTTGTCCGAGCACCACAGCAAGGCGCTCCTCGGTGGCGGTCACGCGCACCGTGTTCTCGTCCACGGCGTCAGCCTTGGCATCGGCCTTGGCGTCGGCCTTGGCCTCGGCATCAGGCTTGGCCTCGGCCTTGGCCTTGGCGCCGCTGCCATAGCGGTAGTTGAGCACGCTAAGCAGCACCTTGCGCTCCATGGCGAAGGCGATCTGGCCGGCGGGCGCGGCAAAGCTCAGCCAGCGGCTGCGGATCTCGTTGCCTTCCAGCCGGCTGAAGCCGACTTCTTGCACCTGAAAACCGCCCCAGTAGCGGCGGTTCATATTCAGGCGCATGGACTGCGCCAGATCGTCGCGCAACTGGGCCGCAAAGATATGCAGCAAGTGTACCGGACGGCCCAGCAGGCATGGGTCCAGCACTTGATGTTGCGTCTGTTTTGTCGTTGTCATGTATTGGCCATGGCGGTTAATTCTTTCCCACGCCCCCATCATCGCACTATCCAGCTAAAAACTGGTTACTTCGGGCGCAATTATTTGTGACGGCGGGATGATTCCGGTAGCAGCATACCCGAAAATTCACATTATTGCTAACGAACAATATTTGGCTGGAAAATTTCCTGCAAGACAAATTTCACTTTACAAGAAAGTTGCTAGCCGGTAAGCTTAGTTCAAGTTGTGGGGGCCTTACGCTGCTCCGCAACATACATCAACACATGGCGCTTAGTGAATGATTTATAACGAGATTTGCTTCGAGATAACAGTTTCAGGCGACCATCCACGGCGCGCTGCGGAGAATTGACAATTGCCACAACGTCCACCACGGCAGCCCGGCGCGCTGCGGGCCCGCACCGGTCCGCGTGTCCGGCTTTGTCCGACATCGGTACACTAGCTTTCTTACAAAAATGTGACATGCACAATGGATGTGTAGCAGGTTCGCTATAGAACGTCACATAATCTGCCATTAGACTTGCTGCTTTTCGGCAATCTCGTTATGGTAGTCGTCTGGATTCAAAGCGGTCCCAACACCGCAAAAACGGGGGTAGCAAGATGAGTAACGGTTTCTCCAGCCTGATACAGGCCGACCTGGCGTCGCTGACCAATGCGGCGCAAAACCTGGCGAACAGCAGCACCCAGATCGCCGCCGCCAACCAGTTTGGCGGGCACGAGCAGCACGCCGCCTTTTCCTTCGCCCAGTCGATGCAGAACGCCATCGACAAGGTCAATGTGCAGGATGTCGAGGCCGGCCAGAAGATGGCCGATGTCGACTCCGGCAAGAGCGACGACCTGGTCGGCGCCATGCTGGCCAGCCAGGAAGCCGGCCTGTCGTTCTCGATGCTGATGCAAGTACGCAACAAGGTCATGGGCGGCCTCGACGAACTGATCAAATTACCGCTGTAAGCCTCCGCGAAAGCAATCAACGTGATTAACACCTTCAAGTCCGCCTTCGAGCGCTGGCGCGCCAACCCGTCCGCGCCGTCGCTGCCCCCCGCCCTGCTGAAGACGCTGTACCCGCTGCTGATCCTGGCCATCGGCCTGACGGCGCTGGTGCTGATGTATATGTGGAGCAACCAGTCCAGCTACAAGCCGGTGTTCGGCGCGCGCGAAAAAGTCTCGGCGCCGGACATGATGACCGTGCTCGACGCCGAACACGTCCCCTACCGCATCCACCCGGACAGCGGCCAGGTGCTGGTGCCCGATTCGATGCTGGGCAAGGTGCGCATGCTGCTAGCCGCCAAGGGCGTGACCGCGCAGCTGCCGGCCGGCCTGGAGCTGATGGACAAGAACGACCCGCTAGGCGTGTCGCAGTTCGTCCAGGACGTGCGCTTCCGCCGCGGCCTCGAAGGCGAGCTGGCGCAATCGATCATGACGCTGGACGCGATCTCGCATGCGCGCGTGCACCTGTCGATCGCCAAGTCGACCTCGTTTGTGTCGGCCGACGGCGACAAATCGTCGGCGTCGGTGGTGGTGCAGCTCAAGCCGGGCGCCACGCTGCAGCCGGAAGCGATCGCCGCCGTCATCAATATGGTGGCCGGCAGCGTGGCCAGCCTGAACCCGGCGCGCGTCAGCCTGGTCGACCAGAGCGGCAACCTGCTGTCGTCGCACATCGACCTGGCCGACGGCTTTGACGCCGGCACCACCGGCAACGACGCCGCCAAGCGCTACCAGGAACAGGTCAAGACCAATATCAAGGGCCTGCTCGGTCCGGTCATCGGCGACGATAACTACCGCATGTCGGTGGCGGCCGACGTCGACAACGACCGCGTCGAGGAAACCGTCGAGAAATACGGCGCCGATCCGAAGGTCACCAGCGAAGCCATGCGCGAAGAGCAGGACCGCAACCGCATGGTGATGGGCGTGCCGGGCACGCTGTCGAACCGGCCGCCGCCGGCCAACGCCAACCCGGCCGCGGCCGCGCAGCAGACCGCCGGCGGCGCCGCCGATCCGAACGCGCAGCAGCCCGACGGCAGCGCCCGCAAGAACGCCACCACGCGCCAGTACGCGTATGACCGCAGCATCACCCAGACCAAGCGCAGCCGTGGCCGCCTGGAGAAACTCAGCGTGGCGGTGGTGCTGGCGCAGGCCGCCGCGCCGACGCCGAAGACCGGCTGGAGCGCCGCCGAAATCGCCAACATCGACAAGATCCTGCGCAACGGCCTCGGCATCAGCGCCGAACGCGGCGACCAGCTGGTGGTGTCGGCCATGAACTTCCCGCCGAAAGCGGCGCCGGTCGCCTGGTGGGAAGAGCGCGACAATATTGTCGACATCAGCAAGTACGCGATCTACGCCGTCGCCGCCCTGCTCGGCTACCTGCTGCTGCTGCGCCCGATCATGCGCCTGCTGACCGTGCGCTTCGCGCCCGATCCGAAGGACGCCGCGCGCACCGCCGCCGAGCGCCGCGCCGCCGAGCAGGCCGCCGTGGCGGCCGCCCGCGAAGCCAGGGAAGCCGGCGCCAAGGAACAGGCCGCGCTGGCCGACGGCGCCGCCGCGGGCGCGCCGGCGCTGGCCGGCGCCAGCGGCCAGCCGGGCATGCCGGTGGTGCCGCTGCTGGAGAACTACGACCTGCCGCCGCCGGGATCGGCCGTGGACGTCATGGTCGACCACCTGAAAGTGCTGGCCGCGAAAGAACCGGAACGCGTGGCCGAAGTCGTCAAACAATGGATGCAGAAAAATGGCCGAACTCAATAATATGGAAGATGATGGCGAATACGCCATGCCGACCAAGCTGACGCCGGTGGAGCAGGCAGCCATCGTGCTGCTGAGCATAGGCGAAGAGCCGGCCGCCGCCGTGCTGCGCTGCCTGTCGCGCGAGGAATTGCTGGAAGTGACGCAAGTGATGTCGCGCATGAGCGGCATCAAGGTCGAGTCGGTCAAGAACGCGATGCAGAAGTTCTTCGACGACTACCGCGAGCAGTCCGGCGTGCATGGCGCCTCGCGCTCCTACCTGAAGCGCTCGCTGGACCTGGCGCTGGGCGGCGACCTCGCCAACACCGTGCTCAACAACATCTACGGCGACGAGCTGCGGCCGAAGATGGCGCGCCTGCAATGGGCCTCGCCGAAATGGCTGGCCGAGTACATCTCCAATGAGCACGTGCAGATGCAGGCGGTGTTCCTGGCCTTCCTGCCGGCCGCGCTGGCCGGCCAGATCATCGACGGCCTGCCGCAGGACACGCGCGACCTGGTGCTGCTGAACTTGGCGCGCATGGAAGAAGTCGACGCCGACCTGCTGCAGGAGCTCGACGAGCTGGTGGACCGTTGCCTGAGCTCGTTCGATTCGCAGGGCACCAGCGTCGAAGGCATCCGCCAGACCGCCGAAATCCTCAACCGCCTGCCGAGCAACCGCGCGCAGATGGTCGAACTGCTGCGCGCGCACGACCCGGACGTGGTGTCCAAGATCGAGCTGTCGATGTACGACTTCTTTATCCTCGGCAACCAGACCGAGCAGGCGATCACCCGCATCCTCGAAGACGTGCCGCTGGAGCAATGGGCCATCGCGCTCAAGGGCGCCGATATTTCGGTGCGCGACGCCATCCTGAAAACCATGCCGAAACGCCAGGCGCAAGCGTTCGAGGACATGATGCGGCGCGCCGGCCCGGTGCCGATGTCGCGTATCGAACAGACGCGCCAGGAAATCATGGCTACCGTCAAAGCGCTGGCCGACGCCGGCGAAGTCGAGATTCAACTGTTTGCAGAACAGGTGGTTGAATGAAGCAATTCCGTCCTTACCGCTTCCCGCCGCTGGCGCAGTTCACCACCCAGCGCGCCGCCGCCGCTGCCGCCCAGGGCCATGCCCACGGCCATGGCGGCGACGGCGGCGCGCAGTGGGCCGCCTCGGTCAGCGAAGGGTTTGAACAGGGCCAGCGCGACGGCTACGAAATCGGCCTGGCGCGCGGCCAGGAAGACGGCTTTGAAACCGGCCGCCTGGCCGGCCAGGAGCAAGGGCGCGAAGAAGGCCGCCACGAAACATTGGTTGCCTACGATCAGATGGCGCGCCCGGTCGACGCCATGCTCAAGAGCCTGAAGAAGCTGCGTTCCGACTACCGCGCCGCGCAGCGCAAGGAAGTGGTCGACCTGGTGGCGAAAGTGGCGCGCCAGGTGATCCGCGCCGAGCTGGCGCTGCAGCCGGTGCAGCTGATGGCGCTGGTCGAGGAAACGCTGGCGTCGATGCCGCCGACCCGCGACGAGATCGATGTCTACCTGAATCCGGAAGAACTGAAACGCATTGCCGAGCTGGACCCGAAACGCTCGAAGCGCTGGAACCTGATTCCCGACGCCCGCCTCGAAGTCGGCGAATGCCGCATCAAGGCTGGCGATAATGAAGTCGATGCCGGTTGCCATCAACGTCTTGCGGCTGTCATGGAACAGGTCGATAATCAACTGCAGATCGCCGACAGCGGCGAGGAACCGGAGACCGAAGAGTGATCGCAGACGCCTTACGCAATCTCGAACTGGGTTCGGTACCCATGGCGACCCCGACGGGCCGCCTGGTGGGCGCATCCGGTTTATTGCTTGAGGCTGTCGGGTGCCCGCTGCACACGGGCCAGCGTTGCCAGATTGAGACAGTCGGCGGCGACTGGCTGGACGCGCAAGTGGTCGGTTTCAGGGAGAAAGTCTCGTACCTGATGCCGTTCAAAAAAGCGGTCGGCCTGACCACCGGCGCGCGCGTGCTGCCCTCGCCCGAAAAAGTCAGCTTGCAGATCGGTTCCGGCTGGCTGGGCCGCATGGTCAACGGCCTCGGCGAACCGATCGACGGCCTGGGCAAGCTGGGCGGCGACTTCCCGCTCGAATCGCAGCCGCCGCGCGTCCACCCGCTGCGCAAGAAGCCGGTGACCGAACCGCTCGACGTCGGCGTGCGCGCCATCAATTCCATGCTCACGCTGGGCAAGGGCCAGCGCGTCGGTCTGATGGCCGGCTCCGGCGTCGGCAAGTCCGTGCTGCTGGGCCTGATGACGCGCCAGACCGTGGCCGACGTGGTCGTGGTCGGCCTGATCGGCGAGCGTTCGCGCGAGGTGCGCGAGTTTGTCGACATGTCGCTGGGCAAGGAAGGCTTGCAGAAAGCCGTGCTGGTGATCGCGCCGGCCGACGAAAGCCCGCTGATGCGCGTCATGGCCACCGAGCTGTGCCACTCGATCGCCGCCCACTACCGCGACCAGGGCAAGAATGTGTTGTTGCTGGTCGACTCGCTGACCCGCTATGCGATGGCGCTGCGCGAAGTGGCGCTGGCGCTGGGCGAGCCGCCGGCCACCAAGGGTTATCCGCCGTCGGTGTTCTCCAACCTGCCGCAGCTGATCGAATCGGCCGGCAATGGCGAAAACCAGAGCGGCAGCATGAGCGCGATCTACACCGTGCTGGCCGAGGGCGACGACCAGCAGGACCCGGTGGTGGACACCGCGCGCGCGATTCTCGACGGCCACATCGTGCTGACGCGCGAACTGGCCGAGCGCGGCCACTACCCGGCAATTGATATTGCGGCATCGATCAGCCGTTGCATGATGCAAGTGATCGACCACGAACACCAGATGGCGGCGCGCGCGCTCAAGGCCAGCATGGCCCGGCATGAACGCGTGCGCGACCTGATCCCGCTGGGCGCCTATGTGCCCGGCGCCGATCCGGTGACCGACAAGGCGGTGCAACTGCACCCCAAGGTGGAAGATTTCCTCTGCCAGGGCACCAAGGAAGCGGCGCCCATCGAGCAATGTATTGCGCAACTTGAAAAGCTGATGACACCATGAGCCAACAAAAGATCCGTAATCTGACCACGCTGGTGGCCCTGCGCAACACGGAGGTGGAGCGCCTGCAGACCGAAATGGCGGAAAAAGCCAATCTGCGCGACCGTTACCAGAAAAACCTGGAACGCCTGACCAGCTTGTACACCAATAGCGGCGCCAGCGGCAACCTGCACCCGGCGCTGGCCGGCAATTGCGGCAACTACAAGCAGGCGGTGATGGCGATGGCCGACAGCCACCGCCTCGACCTGCACATGCACGAAGCCGATATGGCGGTGTCACAACAGGCGCTCAACGCCGCCTGGGCCAGGCGCGAAGTGCTGGGCAAGGTGCTGGACAAGACGCAAAAGGTCGTCGATCGCGAGTTGCACGTCAAGGAGCGCAAGCAAAATGACGAACTGGCAACGCAATTGTGGCTGCGCGGCCAAAAGTAAGCGCAGTTACAAAAAATTGTTCAAAATATTTTCATACGGAAACGATTAAGGTCGCCCTATCTCGGGGTACACTTCATTTATCCTTTCCAGGAGTAAAAGCATGGCAACATCCGTCATCAGCAGCCCGACCTACGATCCGCAAACCACCGCAGAAAACCTGGCCAATGCGTATGTGGCGTCGACCAAGGCGATACTCGACGCGCGGGCGGCCAAGGCGACTGCCACCACCAGCGCGCTGACCAAGCTCAGCTCGGCGCTGACCAGCTTCCAGTCGACGCTGTCCGGCCTGGCGACCAGCAGCAGCTCGCTGACGGCCACCAAGGCCACGTTCAGCAACACCGCGATCGGCACCGCCACCGCCACCTCCAGCGCGCAGGCCGGCAGCTACTCGTTCTTCGTCAAGCAGATGGCCACCGCCGGCCAGGTCGGCTACAAGATGTCGGCCAACCTCGGCGCCGCCAGCGGCAACATGACCATCAAGCTCGGCAGCGGCGCCGACGAAAAGCTGATCGACGTCGACCTGTCGAAGGCCGATACCGACGGCAAGGCCGGCCTGAGCGTCAAGGAACTGGCCGCCGCCATCAACGCCTCGGAAGACAACAAGGGCCAGCTGACCGCCTCGGTGATGACCATCAACGGCGAAACCCGCCTGGTGCTGACCTCGGCCGCGACCGGCACGGCCAACGAAGTGACCGGCATCGACACCACCGGCCTCGGCGCGCCGCTGTCGACCGACCTCGGCAGCGCCAACCAGCAGGTGATGACCGCGGCGAAGAACGCCATCGTCCAGGTGGGCGGCGCCAGCGGCGAAACCATCGAGCAGGCGTCCAACACCTTCAGCATTATCGACGGCGTCAAGTTCACCGTCACCCAGGCGCAGGGCGCCAGCGACGCGCCGGTCACGCTGACCGTCGCGGCCGACAACAGCGGCACCGCCGCCAACGTGCAGAAGTTCGTCGACGCCTACAACACCCTGCTGGGCGTGATCAAGACGCTGACCGCCGCCGGCGACCACACGCTGACCTCGGCCACCGGCACCGCCACCACGTCAGCCGACGCCGCCTTCTACAACGACGCCGGCGTGCTCAATCTGCGCGACCGCCTGAACGCCATGCTGCGCGACGCCACCGGCGGCCAGTCGCTGGTGAGCTACGGCATCATCGGCAACAAGGACGGCACCATTACGCTGGATTCGGCCCGCCTGAACAAGGCCATCGCCGCCAATCCGGAAGGCCTGGACAAGCTGTTCGGCCGCGCCGGCACCGGCGTCGACGCCGGCGTGCTGGGCGCGATGAACAAGCTGACCACCACCTGGACCAGCAGCACCGGCGGCCTGATCACGCAGCGCCGCACGCAGAACGACAAGCTGCAGGACGACATCGCCGACCGCCAGGTCGTGGTGCAGAACCAGTTCGACAACGCCTACAAGCGCTACCTGGCGCAGTTCACCGCGCTGCAGCAGCTGCAGTCGAGCATGACCAGCACCTCGAACATGTTCACGGCCATGTTCTCGAGCAGCGACAGCTAAGCATTAACCCGCCATTTTTTTGACCGCACGGTGATTTATGATGAACCACGAAGCTTACAGCAGTTACCACTCCACCAATCTCGACGCCCAGGTCGCACGGGCCTCGCCGATTGAGCTGGTGCTGGTGCTCACCGACGGCCTGCTCGAAGAGCTGGCCCGCGCCCGTGGCCACATCGAGGGCCGGCGCTATGAGTTGAAGGCCAAGAGCCTGAACAAGTGCACCGACATCATCAACGGTCTGTCGAGTTCGCTCGACTTCGAGAACGGCGGCGAGGTGGTGGAAAACCTCGGCCGCCTGTACGAATACTGCGCCGGCCGCCTGTACACGGCCGGCGTCAGCCTGGACCCGACCATCATCGATGAGGTGACCACGCTGCTGACCACGATCAAAAAAGGCTGGCTCGGCGTGCAGGCTAAAACCAATGGATAGGCAGCGCACCCTGCTGCAGATGGCGCAGAAAATGAGCGCCGCCATCGCTTCCGAGGACTGGAAGACGCTGGCGGCGATTAACACGTTAATGGGCACCGCGCTGCCGCAGATGGCCGCGCAAGGCAAGTGGAACAGCCAGGAGATGGCGGCGCTGTCGGCGCTGCGCCAGATGCATGAAGAAGCAGTAAAGCGCTGCAACCAGGCCACCGACGAACTCGGCCGCCGGCTGCAAGCGATGCAGGCCAACAGAGAGGGCTTTGTCGCCTACGCCCTCGAAAGCGAATTAGCAGAAAACGGAATCCAAGCATGAGCATGACACTCTCCAGCGCAACGGCAGCGGCCAAGGCCGCGCAAGCCGAACTGACCGCCCCGGTGGCCGCCAACCACGCCACCACCGCGGCCAACAGCGGCAAGAACGCCGCCGCACCGGCCAGGGCGGCCGGCGCCAGCGCCAACAGTGCCAGCACCAGCACGGCCAAAAACCCGGCCGGCGCCACTAATGCCGCCAATGCCGCCGCCAATGCCGCCGCCCAGGCCGGCCAGCAGCCACGCGCCGGCGTCACGGACGCTGGGCAGGCCGCCCAGGCTGCGGCCAGCGCGGCCGCGCCTGCCGCCACCCCACTGTTCGCCCAACTGCTGAACCTCAGCGGCGCCAGCGGCGATGCCGGCGCCGACAGCGACACCACGGGCGGCAGCGATGACGCCGCCGGTTCCGGCAGCGCTGCCGCCAGCGACGTCATGCCGGCCATGATCGCCTCGATGCTGAACCTGGCGCCGGCGCCGGCGCCAGTCGCGCCGCCTGCCGCCGATGGCGACGCCGCCCGCGTCGACGCCGTCAGTGCCGCCCTGAATACCAGCGCCACCCGCCTGAACCTGGCGGCCGTCAACGTCGCCGTGACGCCGGCCGCCGACGCCGCGCAGGCAGCCGTCGCGCAGGCCGCCGTACCGCCAGCGGCCGCCGTCAACCAGGCGGCGCTGGCCGGCGCCGCCCGTCCGGCCGACAGCGACGCGCCGGCAGCCAACGCCGGCGAGCTGGCGCTGCCCAAGGATGCGCGCCTGCTGTCGCTGCAACCGACCGCCACCGCCGACGCCGTGCGCGCCGCCAGTGGCGCGGCTGCCGGCGGCGCCAACAGCGGCGCCGACGACGGCAACGGCGGCAATGGCAACAACGGCAACAGCGCCGCCAGCCCGCTGGCCGGCGTCAACGTCACGCAAGGCGCCGCACCGGCCGCCGGCCAGGCCGCCGCCACCGTCAAGCTGGCCGGCACGCCGGAACAATGGCAGCAGCCGCTGCGCGAAGCGCTGGGCGACCGCCTGCAACTGCAGCTGCAACGCAATAACGACCACGCGGTCATCCGCCTGGAACCGCCGAACATGGGCGCCATCGAAATCTCGATCCGCCACAGCGCCGGTGCGCTGCAGGTCAACCTGTCGGCCAATAACAGCGAAGTGGTGCGCCAGCTCAACACCATCAGCGACGGCGTGCGCCAGGATCTGTCGAACCGCCAGTTCGCCGACGTCGCTGTCACCGTGTCGTCGTCGCGCGCCCAGGCGCAGGCCGACCAGGGCGGCGGCCGCAACGGCCAGCAACGCAACCAGGATGACGGCCGCACGCCGGCCGCGCGCTGACGGAAGACGACAGCACCGCCACCTTTGCCATGACCGGGGAGTAATCTGTTAAATGAAGAACATGAAAGTCATCATCGCCTTTGTACTGGTAGCCGTGGTCGGCGCCGCAGTGGCGGGCGGGGCCGTGTGGTATATGTCCAAGGGCGACGAGGAACACGCTGAGGAAAGCAAGGACGCCAAGAAGAAACCGAAGAAGGAAGTGAAGAAGTCCGAACTGCCGCCGAAGTACCTGACGGTGGACAAGGTGGTGGTGATGCTGCGCCATGAGCCGAGCGACAACGTGACCCACTACCTGTCGGCCGACCTGGTGGTGGCCACCGACGCCAAGCGCGAGAAGGAAACCAAGGAAAACCTGCCGATGCTGCGCAGCGTTGCGGTGAAGACCTTGTCCAACCTGCCGATGGCCAGCGCGCGTGATGACCATCGACCAGTTTGCCGCCGAGCTGAACAAGGCCTTCGACCACGAGTTCGAACAGGAAGGCCGCGAAAAGCCGTTTGACGAAGTCATGATTGGCAAGCTCATCGTCGAGTAGGCCCAGGCAGCATGAACACAAGTGGAGCGGGCATGGGATATGTAGAAGAATTCGCAGACACTTATGCAGAAGGCTACAGCGAGCACGGCGCCACGCCGTCGACGCTCAGCGTGGCCGAAGAGCAAAAGCATCTGCTGGCATATGCGCCGCTGGTCAAGCGCATCGTGCGCCAGCTCAATTCGCAGATCGCCGGCGCCATCGACCGCGACGACATGGAGCAGATCGGCCTGATGGGCCTGCTGGAGGCGCTGCGCCGCTACGGCGAGCCGGACGCCGCCTTCGGCAGCTACGCCAGCCTGCGCGTGCGCGGCGCCATCCTTGACGAGCTGCGCCGCCAGGACTGGCGCCCGCGCGCCGTGCGCCAGCAAAGCCACAAGCTGCGCGACGCCGTGCGCGCCCTCACCCGCAAGCTCGGCCGCGAGCCGAGCGAGCACGAGATCATGAGCAACCTGGCGCTGACGCCGGAAGCCTACCAGGCTTATCTGATGGACGAAAACGCCGAGCTGATCGCCAGCTTCGACGACATCCTCCAGGACAGCGTCAGCAACGAAAGCGCGCCCAGCCCGGAAGAGCAGTTGATGGTGCGGCGCAGCCTGGAACAGGCGCTGCGCGGCCTCGACGAGCGCGAGCAGCGGGTGGTGCAGATGTATTACGAGTTCGAACTGAGCTACAAGGAAATCGCCGCCGTGCTGGACCTGACCGACGCCCGCGTCTGTCAGCTCAACAAGGCGGCGCTGAACAAAATGAAAGCAGTTCTGCAAAGCGCCTGAACGGCGCGGTGCGGCGGGAATTAAGAAAATGACGCGGAAAGGCGAATCATCATGCAGCAAATAGTCGGTCTTCTCATAGTTTTGGCCAGTGTGTTCGGCGGCTTCTTCATGATGGGCGGTGCCTTCCATCAGATCTGGCAGCCCATCGAGCTGATCGTCATCGCCGGCGCCGGCATCGGCGCGCTGGTCATCGGCAACCCGAGCCACGTGCTGAAGGAGATGATGACGCAGATTAAAAAAATCATCACCAAGAAGAAATACGACTCCGAGTTCCAGCGTCAGTTGCTGCTGCTGATGTATGAACTGCTGCAACTGGCGGCCGGCGGCCTGAAGGCGCTCGACGCCCACGTCGAGGCGCCGAAGGACAGCCCACTGTTCCAGCGCTACCCGCGCGTGCTGGAAGAGCCGAAGCTGCTGGCCTTCATCGTCGACAACTTCCGCCTGATGGCGATGGGCAAGATCAACGCCCACGAGCTCGAAGGCGTGCTGGAGCAGGAACTGGAAGCCATCCACACCGAGCTGGAACAGCCGGCCAAGTCGCTCGGCAAGATCGGCGAGGCGATGCCGGGCTTCGGCATTCTGGCCGCCGTGCTCGGCATCGTGATCACCATGAACACCGTCAACGAGGGCGCGACCTCGGGCGAGATCGCCGAGCACGTCGGCGCGGCCATGGTCGGCACCTTCATCGGTATTTTCTTCTGCTACGGCCTGATCGACCCGCTGTGCAATATGATGAAACAGCTGATCAATTCGGAAGCGTCGAACAAGGAAACCGTCAAGGTGGTGCTGGTCACCCACGTGGCCGGCAAGCCGCCGCTGCTGGCGATCGACGCCGGCCGCCGCCTGGTGGCGCTCAACATCAAGCCGAGCTTCGCCCAGCTGGAGCGTTGGATCAATGACCTGGAAGGCCGCGACAGCGCGCCAGCCGATGACTCGCGTCGTGGAGGCCGTGGTGCTAAAGCCGCATGACAAGGCGCATGACCAGACCATCGTCAAGCGCGGTGGCGGCAAGCACAAGCACGACGACCACGGCGGCGCCTGGAAGGTAGCGTTTGCCGACTTCTGTCTCGCGCTGATGTGTTTGTTCCTGGTGCTGTGGCTGATGGCGGCGCGTAACACCGAGTCGCTGGAACAGATCCTGACCGAGGCCGACGGCGCCAAGACCGACCAGGGCAAGGGCGTCATGCCGGAGCAGGTCGGCGGCCCGCGCGGCAGCCTGATCGACCGCTTCCCGATGCCGCACTTCGGCAACACCGAATCCGACGGCAAGCAAAAATCCAAGGCCGAGGACAGCGACGAGCCGACCAAGGAACCTGCCGACGCGCCAAACACGGCGCAATCGTCCAAGGTCAGGTACGACAGCCCGGACGACCTGCAGGCGCTGTCGAAGGCGCTGACCAGGATGAGCGCCGAGTTCGGCCTGACGTCGAACCTGGAGGCCGTCATCACGCCCTACGGCTTGCGCGTGATGCTGCACGACACCGACCGCCAGGGCATGTTCGTGCGCGGCAGCGCCGTGCCGACCGACAAGTTCCGCGCGCTGCTGCGCAAGATGGGCCCGCTGTTCAAGCAGATGGAAAACCAGATGCTGATCGTCGGCCACACCGATTCGCTGCAGTACGCCGACACCAGCTACGCCGCCTTTTCCAACTGGACACTGTCGGCCAACCGCGCCATGTCGGCCCGCTCGCAGCTGCTGGCCGGCTCGATGAACCCGGAATCGGTATTGCAGGTGGTCGGCATGGCCGACCGCGCGCCGCTCGACATCAAGCGCGCCGACGCCGGCGTCAACCGCCGCATCGAGCTGCTGATCCTGACCACGGCCCAGGCCAAGACCATCGCCGCCATGTTCGGCATGCCGGACAGCAGCGATCCGCTGATCCACGATGTGAACACCGCGCTGCCCGACCCGACGCTGCTGCAGAAGCTGCGCAACCAGCTGACCGGCAAGCCGGAGAACAGCCCGTTGCGCGACCCGCGCCACAATAAATAAGACTGACGTATGGAAACCAAGCCAACACGAGGCACCCGTATGAGAATCACGACATCGACACCGGACGGCATGGCCGTCCAGCGCGTGGCCGAGACCGCGCCGGCCGACGTGGCCGAAGCGCCTGCCGCGCCCTCGCCCGCCCCGCTGCAATCGGCGGTCATGCAGCCGGCGCTGCAAGCGATGAAGGACATGCCCGACATCGACCAGGCCAGGGTCGACATGCTGCGCGACGCGCTGGCCAAGGGCGAGCTGCCGTTCGACCCGGCCAAGCTGGCCGGCCTGATCCAGCGCTTCCATGGGAGCGAGCAGTGAATATCCGCAGCATGAGCCGGCAGGACGCGATGCGCGCACTGCTGGCCGGGATCGCCGCCGACCTGGTCGCCTACCCGCAGCTGCAACAGCTGCTGCGCCAGCAGTTCGAGGCGGCGCTCGGCCACAGGGCGGCCGAACTGGGCGCCGCCGCCGAGGCTATCAGCACGCTAGTTGACGCAATGCAGCAACGGCGCGCCGAACGCGTGGCGCTGGCACAACGTTTAGTTGGTGAAACTGGCAATATGGCCCAGGCCTTCGCCTTGCTCAAAAGCCCGACCCGGGAGAAAATGGAAGCTGACTGGGCATCGCTGGAAACCGCGGTGACCGAATGCAAGCGACTCAGCAAGCGCAACGGCGATTTGCTGGCCGAGCAATACACCATTTTGCAGCGCGTGCTGCACGGCGAGGAACAACTGTATGCGCCAACTTAGTGGCATGACCGGGATGCAGGCCACCGCACCCACCGCCGCCACCGTCTCGAACATCAGCGCCAGCCGCCCGGCCGCGGCGCTGGGCGGCTTTGCGCCGGCCGGTGCCTTCGATTCCGCCATGCAGGTGCAGGCCGATGTCGCCGCCTATATCGCCAACGGCGACGGCGGCTTGCGCGCGGACGCCGCCCCCTCCTCCCAGGCCATGAGTTTGCAGGCGATGGCGCTGCGCAACCGCGGCAGCGCCAGCCTCGACGACGACGGCAGCGGCGTCGACCGCGACACCCAGATGCAATTCCTGGCCTCGATCAAGCCATGGGCGCAGGAAACCGCCGGCAAGCTGGGCGTGGCGCCCGAGCTGGTGGCCGCCCACGCCGCGCTCGAATCGGGCTGGGGCAGGCAGCCGCTGAAAAACGGCGTCGCCAACGCCAACAACCTGTTCGGCATCAAGGCCGGCGCCAGCTGGCAGGGCGACGTCGCTGTCGCCAGCACCACCGAATACGAACACGGCGCCATGCTGAAGAAGACCGAGCGCTTCCGCAGCTACCCGGACACCGCCAGCGCCTTCCGCGACTATGCCGATCTGCTGACCAGCAATCCGCGCTACGCGGCCGCCCTCAACACCGGCAGCGACGCCCGCGCCTTCGCCAGCGGCCTGGCGCGCGCAGGCTATGCCACCGACCCCAATTATGCAGACAAGCTGAGCAAGGTAGCCGCGCAATTACAGCGCAGCCTCGGCGCTACTCCGACGGAGAACTAGCTGTGACCGGCAACGTGACGGGTTCCACCGTGGCCGCGCCGCTGACCCGGGCGCGGATCACCGTGCCATTCGAATTGCGCACGCGGATGGTGTCGCCGCGGCCGCCGGCGTCGAGCGCGTCGCCGGCCATCGTCACCTCGATCTGCTGGTGGCGCGCGATGATGCGCACCGGCTCGCCGCGCTTGACCAGCGTCGGCGACATCAGCACATTCTTCCTCAACACCTCGCCGGCGCGCAGGCTGCGCTTGCCGCTCATGCCGACCGCCTCCTGCGGATCGCCGATGCTGTCGGTGATCGCCGACACATCGTGGCGCTCCAGCAACACATCTTCGTCTGCAAGAACTTTCCCTGCCGCCAAGTCATTTGCCATCACTGCAATGCGCGCGCTCACTTGCGCGCGCACGATGAATTCGTACCGCCAGCCGTTAGCGCCGGCGCAGACCGCCACGAAACGCATGCGCGCCGGCGTGCGCGTATCGGCCCCCTGCGCCGTCACCGGGCCGCTGCAGCCCGTCAGCGGCCGGGTTCCGGGCACCACCGACACAGTAAATTGCGGCTCGCTCAGGCCGTTGCCCTCGGCCCAGCGCGCGACCTGCTGGCGCGCGGCGGCGGCCACGATGGCCGGCACCTGGTCGGCCGCGACCGGGCCGTTGGCGGCCAGCGCCGAAGAAAATGGAATGCAACATAGCAACATTCCAGCCGAAACAGTTACAATAGATTTGTTGAACATGGGCAATACCTCTACTATGATGCCGGAGACGGTGGCGCTGGCAAGCGCCCGGCCGTCATTCTACATGGCAGGTAGCGCTTGTCGATGATCGTGTTTTACCGCAACGTCCACACAGGGGAAGATTATGGGCATTAACTTCAAAGATGCAGCGGGCGTGCATGGCGACGCGCTGGCCTTGCGTTCCGAGCGCACCCGCATCCTGGCAGCCAACATCGCCAACGAGAACACGCCCGGCTTCCAGGCGCAGGACATGGACTTCGCCGCCACCATGGCCAATGTCCGGGCCGAGGGCAACGGCGAACTCGGCGACGGCGGCGACAGCGCGCTGATGTACCGCGTGCCGTTCCACCCGACCCGCGACGGCAATACCGTCGAGATCGGCGTCGAGCAGGCGGCGTTCTCGCAGAACGCCACCGATTTCCAGACCAGCCTGACCTTCGTCAACATGAAGTTCAAGGGCCTGGCCAAGGCCATCGCCGGCCAGTAATCGAGGAGCACTCCGTATGTCCTTCAAGAATATTTCCGAGATCGCCGGCTCGGCCATGGCGGCCCAGTCGGTACGGCTCAATACCATCGCCAGCAACCTGGCCAACGCCGATTCGGTGGCCGCCACCGAGGGCGACACCTACCGCGCGCGCAAGCCGGTGTTTGCCGCCGTCATGAGCGACAGCCCGCAGGGCATGAACAGCGCAGGCGGCAAGGTGCAGGTGCTCGACGTGGTCGAATCGGCCGAGCCGCTGCGCCAGGTCTACGAGCCGGGCAACCCGATGGCCAATGCCGAAGGCATGGTGTTCTACCCCAACGTCAACCAGGTGGCCGAGATGACCGACATGATGTCGGCCTCGCGCGCCTTCGAGACCAATGTTGAAGTCCTGGGCCGCATCCGCACGATGCAGCAATCCCTCCTTAAACTCGGCGAAGGCTAAGTCATGGCAGTCAGTCTCCTTAACAACAACACCAGCTCGTCGGCAACGACCGGCACCAGCATCACCGGCAACACCGCCAGTGAGGCGTCGGACATGTTCACCAAGCTGCTGGTGGCGCAGATCCAGAACCAGGACCCGCTGTCGCCGACCGATCCGGCGCAATTCGTCCAACAGCTGACCCAGCTGTCGCAGACCGAAACGCTGCAAAACCTGACCAATGTGACGTCGGCCAGCGCCAGCGTGCTTGCAAAGCATGCAGGTGCTGGCGCTGGGCGCACAGGTCGGCTCGAACGTGATGGCGGAAACCACCACGGTCAAGCTGGACGGCACGACCAAGGTCAGCGGCCAGACCACGCTGGCGGCGTCGAGCGCCACCACCAACCTGGTGCTAACCGGCGCCGACGGCACCAAATACACCGTCAAGCTCGGCACGCAGGCGCCCGGCGATGTCAGCTTCAGCATCGACCCGAAGGCGCTCGGCATTCCCGAGGGCAGCTACAGCATGGCGGTGGAAACCTCCAGCAAGGAAACCCCGACCATCGACATCCAGGGCCGCCTGAACAGCGTGCGCCTGTCGGCCACCGGCGCCGTGGTGCTGAGCGTCTCCAATATTGGAGAAACCAGCCCGGCTGCCGTTACCGCTTTCAACGGTCCCGCGACCGCCTCCGCTTCTGCCACCCAATCTAGTCTCTAAAGGAAGGTATCCGTCATGAGTTTCGATATCGCATTGTCTGGCATTCAAGCCATTAACGATTCGCTGGACGTCACCAGCCACAACATCGCCAACGCCGGCACCTACGGCTACAAGTCGAGCCGCGCCAACTTCTCGTCGCTGGTGGCGGGCACCCAGGTGACCGGTGTGATGGTCGGTTCGACCACGCAGAACATCGGCCTGCAGGGCGGCGTGCTGAACACCGGCCGCTCGATGGACGCCTCGATCAATGGCCGCGGCTTCTTCATCGCCCGCGACGCCTCGACCGGCGAAACCCAGTACACCCGCGTCGGCATCTTCAGCGCCTCGAAAGACGGCTTCCTGACCGACGCCTCGGGCCGCAAGATCCAGGGCTACTCGGTGGACGGCAAGACCGGCACCATGGGCGCGCTGGGCGACCTGGCGATCCCGACCGGCTCGATCCCGGCCGTGGTGTCGAGCGAAGTCAACTACGTGGGCAACCTGTCGGCCGACTGGACCGTACCGGCCACCACCTGGAACGACGCCGCCGTGACGCCAGCCACGCCGCCGGACCCGTCGACCTTCAATATGTCGAAAGCCACCGTCATCTACGATTCGCTGGGCGGCAAGCACACGCTGACGCAGTACTTCGTGCGCTCCGGCACCACGGCTGCGCCGACCGCCAACTCGGTCGACGTCCACTACGTGCTGGACGGCAAACCAGTCACCACCGTCTCGCCGGCCACCACGCCGCTGACCTTCAACGCCACCACCGGCGCGATGAACCCGATCGCCCCGGCCAATAACTACGAGCTGTCGCTGGACCTGTCGGGCGTCGCGCTGAGCAACGGCGGCAAGCTGGGCACCGTGGCGGTCGACTACAGCGGCACCACCGGCTTCGCCGGCGAAGCCACCACCTCGACCAACAACGCCGACGGCTACGCGGCCGGCAACTACACCGGCGTCTCGCTGGCCGAGGACGGTTCGGTCGTGGCCAGCTACACCAACGGCCAGAAGCAGACCATCGGCCGCCTGGCGATCGCCACCTTCCCGGACGAGGGCGCGCTGACCGCCGTCAGCGACACCGCCTGGATCACCTCGATCAACTCGGGCGAACCGCTGGTCAACACGCCGGGCGTCGGCATGGGCGGCACGCTGACCGTCAGCTCGCTGGAGCAGTCGAACGTCGACATCACGTCCGAGCTGGTCGGCCTGATGACCTCGCAGCGCAACTACCAGGCCAACTCCAAGGTCATCCAGACCGAGAGCACCATGATGCAAGCGCTGATGCAGGCGATCTAAGGACAAGCATGGATGCGCTGATTTACACCGCCATGAGCGGGGCCGAACGGGCCCTGCGCGGCCAACAGGTCCACGCCAACAACCTGGCCAACGCCGACACCAACGGCTTCCGCGCCAACATGGAACAGTCGGCCGCGCAAACCGTCAACGGCTACGGCTACGACGACCGCCACATGTCGCAACTGCAGGCCAACAGCGTCTCGACCAAGCCGGGCGTGATGAAAAGCACCGGCCGCGACCTCGACGTCGCGGTGGCCGGCGACGGCTTTCTGACCGTGCAGACCGGCGCCGGCGAGGCCTACACCCGCGCCGGCGCCATGGTGCTGGACGAGAACGGCACGCTGCGCGTCAACGGCAACGTGGTGCTGGGCGAAGGCGGCCCGATCACGCTGCCCGAGTACACCCGCATCGACATCGGCAACGACGGCACCATTTCCATCCAGGCGCCGGGCACGACCACGATGCAGACCATCGACAAGCTGCGCCTGGTCAAGGCCGAGGCGTCCGAGCTGACCAAGAACGAAGCCGGCCTGATCGTCGCGCGCGACGGCAATCCGTTGCCGACCGACCCGACCGTGGTGGTGCGTCCGGGCCACCTCGAAGGCAGCAATGTTTCGGCGGTGGAAGAGATGGTCTCCGTGATGAGCCTCAACCGCGCGTTTGAAATCCAGATGAAGCTGTTCTCGTCGAGCGACTCGATGGTCCAGGCCGGCAACCGCCTGATCAGCGGCAGCTAAACTCATATCAGCAGGGAGAAATCATGAATCCAGCAATGTGGATCAGCAAGACCGGCGTGCAGGCGCAGGACCAGAAACTGCAAACCATCGCCAACAACCTGGCCAACGCCAACACCGTCGGCTTCAAGCGCGACCGCGTGGTCTTCGAAGACCTGTTCTACTCGGTCGAGCAGCAGCCGGGCGCGCAGCGCGCCGACAACAACACGCTGGCGCCGTCCGGCGTGCAGCTGGGTAACGGCGTGCACATGGTCGGCACGCAGAAAGTGTTCACCCAGGGCATCCTGCAAACCACCAGCCGCGAGCTCGACATCTCGGTCATGGGCAACGGCTTCCTGTCGGTGCGCCAGCCCGACGGCACCACCGCCTACACCCGCGCCGGCCAGTTGCAGGTCGACGCCAACGGCATCCTGGTCAACGCCCAGGGCCTGCCGCTGATCCCGCAGATCACCATCCCGGCCAACGCCACCGCGCTGAGCATCGGCGAAGATGGCACCGTCTCGGCCAAGGTGGCCGACAACGTCGCGCCGCAGCAGCTGGGCCAGCTGACCCTGACCTCGTTCATCAACCCGACCGGCCTGCTGGCGCTGGGCGAGAACCTGTTTGCCGAAACGCCGTCGTCGGGCACGCCGACCGAAGGCCAGCCGGGCACCGCGCAATGGGGCAAGATCAAGCAGGGCACGCTGGAAGGCTCGAACGTGCAGGTGGTCGAGGAAATGGTCGACATGATCGCAGCCCAGCGCACCTACGAGATGAACACCAAGGTGCTGTCGGCTGCCGACAATATGCTGCAGTACCTGTCGCAGGCGGCGCGCTGATGAAATCCGCCGTCACCGCCCTGCTCGCGACGCTGTCGCTGGCCGGCTGCGCCGCACTGCAGCCGCCGGCGGTGCGCCCCGGCCCGTCCGACGAGCCGCCCGCGGTCAACCGCAGCAGCGTGCCGCGCGGCGTCTCCGGCGGCGTGTTCAGCCCGGACCTGGGCCTGTCGCTGACCTCGGACAGCCGCGCCTTCCGCGTCGGCGACATCGTCACCGTCAACCTGCAGGAAACCACGCAGGCCAGCAAGAAGGCCGGCACCAGCTACTCGAAGGAGTCGGCCGACAACATCAATGCGCCGCTGTTGCTGGGCAAGACCTTCCCGAAAGCCGGCGTCGGCCTGGGCGCTTCCAACAGCTTCGCCGGCGACGCCACCAGCACCCAGCAAAACGCGCTGACCGGCGCCATCACCGTGATCGTGCAGGAAGTGCTGCCGAACGGCCTGCTGCGCGTGTCCGGCGAAAAACCCTGACCCTGAACAACGGCGAGGAATTCGTCCGCCTGCGCGGCTACCTGCGCGCGGCCGACATCGACGCCGACAACCAGGTGTCGTCGCAACGCATCGCCAATGCCCGCATCGCCTACTCGGCGCAAGGCACGCTGGCCGATACCCAGCAGCCGGGTTGGCTGTCGCGCTTCTTCAACGGCCCGTTGATGCCGTTCTAAGGTGAATTCATGAATTTCCGCAAGCTTATCGCCCTGACCCTGGCCCTCAGCCTGACGCTGGGCGCCACCGCGCCGGCGCAGGCCGCGCAGGCGCTGCGCAACCTGGTCGCCATCGAAGGCGTGCGCGACAATCCGCTGGTCGGCTACGGCCTGGTGGTCGGCCTGAACGGCAGCGGCGACTCGACCCAGGTCAAGTTTTCCAGCCAGTCGGTGATCAATATGCTCAAGCAGTTCGGCGTCAAGGTGCCGGACGGCACCGACGCCAAGTCGAAGAACGTCGCCACCGTGATGGTGTCGGCGGTGTTCCCGCCCGGCTACCGCAAGGGCCAGAGCATCGACGTCACCGTCTCCTCGATGGGCGACGCCAAGAGCCTGCGCGGCGGCGCCCTGCTGCTGACGCCGCTGCGCGCGGCCGACGGCGAGGTGTATGCGCTGGCGCAGGGCAATGTGGTGGTGGGCGGCTTCAGCGCCCAGGGCAAGTCCGGCTCGTCGATCACCGTCAACACGCCGACCTCGGGCCGGATTCCAAGCGGCGCCAACATTGAGCGCGAAATCCCGACCGACTTCACCAGCAAGCCGACCGTGCGCCTGTCGCTGCGCCACCCGCACTTCCAGACCGCGATCAATATTGTCGATTCGATCAACAAGCGCTTCGGCGACATCGCCACCGCCAGCGACGCCACCAGCGTCGACGTGGTGGCGCCCGCCAACCCGACCCAGCGCGTGGCCTTCATGGCCAAGCTGGAGGCGATGAACGTCGACGTCGGCGTCGACGCGCCGCGCGTGGTGTTCAATTCGCGCACCGGCACCGTGGTGATCGCCGAGGGCCTGCGCGTGCGCGCGGCCGCCGTCACCCACGGCTCGCTGAAGGTAGTGATTTCCGAATCGACCAAGGTCAGCCAGCCGAACGCGCTGGCCGGCGGCCAGACCGTGGCCGCGCCGCAGTCGCAGGTCAGCGCCGACCAGGGGCCGGCGCAGATGTTCAACTGGCCGGCCGGCGCCAAGCTGCAAACCATCATCGACGTGGTCAACAGCCTGGGCGCGACGCCGGACGACATCATGGCCATCCTGCAGGCGCTGGACCAGGCCGGCGCCATCGAAGGCGAACTGGTCGTTATTTAAGGATACCCATGAGCTACGACAACAGCCAGTTCTCCCCCGCCCGCCTGCTGGCCAACGGCACCGCCGGCCAGCTGAGCCCGAACGCGGTGGCGGCCCAGCCGGCGCAGCCGGGCGACCCGGTCGATCCGGCCTACCGCGCCAAGGCCACCGAGGCGGCGGTCAAGTTTGAAAGTTTCTTCATCGGCAAGATGCTGCACCAGATGCGCGAAGGCACGCGCGCGTTTGCCGCCGACGACAGCCCAAGCAAGAGCCGCATCAACGACGATATGCTGGACATGGCCGACAACCTGGTGGCCGACCAGCTGGCCAATCGCCGCGCCTTCGGCGTGGCCGACGCCATCCTGCGCCAGTTATTGCCACAACAGCAAGCGGCGGCCGTGAACAGTGTTGCCGGCTCGCAAAATTTAAGCGCGACACCGTCGAAAACGCTTAATCAGCAGCAATAATCGGTCGCCTCTTACTGATATCGGACCGGTGGGCGCCAGCCCTGTTGCAGTCACCCACGGGCCCTTCGGACTTCACCAGGAAAGACCCGCTACATGACCATCACCTACAACGCTTTGTCGGGCGCCCTGGCCGCCCAGGCTGCCCTGAACACCGTCAGTCAGAATATCGCCAACTCGCAAACCAAGGGTTACACCCGCCAGGGCGCGCTGCTGCAGGCGATCGCCTCGGACGCCGGTTCCATGTCGCCGGGCAACGGCGTGCAAGTGGGCGCGCTGCTGCGCTTTAGCGACAGCTACAAATCGCAGGCCATGTGGCGCGCCAATTCCGACCTCGGCTCGCGCCAGCAAGTGCAGCCTTACCTGACCCAGATGGAAAAGGTAATGAGCGACAGCAAGGCCAGCATCAGCTATGGCATCGACAACTTCTTCAAGGCGCTCAACGCGGCCGGCGTCGACCCGACCTCGTCGCCGCTGCGCCAGCAGGTGATCACCTCGGCCGATTCGATGGCGCAGCAGATCAACTCGATCTACAACGTCACCTCGAACCAGCTGCTGTCGATCCAGCAGCAGCAAACCGCGATGCTGCCGTCGATTAACGAGGCGCTGGCCGGCATCGCCGCGCTGAACCAGCAGATCGTCGCGGTCGGCGCCAACGGCACCAACACCTCGGCGCTGATCGACAAGCGCGACCAGCTGATCGACGGCGTCGCCGCGCAGGTGGCGGTGGAAGTGCTGGACAACCCGGACGGTACCACCAGCGTGTCGCTGAAGAGCGGCGAGCCGCTGGTGGTGTCCAACATGGCCGCCACGCTGGCCTACACCACCGCGGCCGGCGCCACCACGCTGACGCTGAAATTCGCCACCAGCACCTTCAAGCTGGACGACACCAAGGTCGGCGGCCAGCTGGGCGGCCTGGGCAGCTACCGCGACACCACGCTGCAACCGCTGCGCGCCAATATCCGCGAAATCGCCGAGCAGATGGCCACCAAGATCAATGACGTGCTGAAGGCCGGCTCCAAGGGCGACGCCGATCCGGCCGTGCCGGGCGACACCGGCACCCCGGGCATCGACCTGTTCGTCTTCAACGACGCCAGCTCGACCGGCCTGCTGAAGATTGCCGCCGGCTTCACCACCGCCGACCTCGGCGTTCTCCAGCGACGGCACCCAGGGCGACAGCGCCAACCTGCAAAAACTGATCGACGTCAAGGGCGAGCCGATCGCCCTGACCGGCCTCGGCAACGTGCTGCTGAGCGACGCCGACACCCAGATCGTCGGCAAGCTGGGCATCGTCAGCCAGCAGAACCAGTCGCAGCTGACCACCGCCACCACGATCCGCAGCCAGTCCGAAGACGACTGGAAGTCGACCAGCGCCGTCAATACCGACGAGGAAGCCATCAACCTGATGGAATTCCAGAATATGTACCAAGCGAACATGAAGGTGATTGCCGTGGCCAACACGCTGTTCGAGTCCACGCTGCAAATGTTCAACTAAGGAGTAGCCTGAATGCGTATCGCCACTGCCCAGTTCCAGGCCACGATGACCCGCGGCCTGCAGTTCAACCAGAGCGCGCTGTCGTCGCTGACCACCCGCATCGCCAGCGGCAACAAGATCGACGTGCCGTCGGACGATCCGATCACCGCCGTGCGCCTGTCGCGCCTGGACCGCGAGGAAGCGCTGGTCGGCCAGTACCGCAGCAACATCGCCTCGATCAAGATCCGCCTGGCCACCAACGAAACCTATCTGCAAAGCATGGCCAACGACATCACGCAGAGCCACGACCTGCTGGTCTGGGCCTCGGACGCCAGCAACACGCCGGACGACCTGAAGTCGATGGTCAGCACGCTCGAGGCGCTGCGCGACAGCCTGTACTACTCGGCCAACCAGAAGGACCAGGAAGGCCGCTATGTATTCTCGGGTACGCTGACCGGCACGCCGGCCATGAAAATCGACGCCACCCAGCCGCCCGGCTCGCGCTACTCGTTCTCCGGCAACACCAACGAGCAGAAATCGGTGATCGGCAACGGCATCACGCAGACCGTCAACGTCGACGTCAAGGGCCTGGAGTCGCTGCTCAACCAGATGGACGCCACCATTGCCGCGCTGAACGAGGACCCGGCCGCGCCGGTGGACAAGGCCACCGCGCTGAAACAGAATATGGACGGCGCCATGGCCACGCTGGACCTGATCGCCGGCAAGATCGCGGCGTTCGGCGGCGCCCAGAACGTCATGGCCACGCTCGACAGCAATCACGCCAACGTCAGCCTGTCGAACCAGACCGCGATCCTCGACCTCGGCTCGCTGGACGTGGCCGGCGCCGTCACTGAGCTGAACGGCTACAACACCGCGCTGCAAGCCTCGTACAAGGCGTACTCGAAGATCAGCAGCCTGTCGTTGTTCAACGTCCTGTAACTTCCCTGCTTCCGTCCGCGTATGCAAATCACGTCCACCTCCACGCCGCAAGTCCTGGTTCCCGGCACCCAGGCCGGTAACAACGCGGGCAATGCCACCGCGGTGGACGGCACCTCGCTGGGGCTGAACGGCCAGAACGCCGCCACCAGCACGCCGGTCAACCCGACGCCGACCTCGGCCGCCCCGCTGCGCCGCGGCCTGAGCAACTGGGACCAGCCGTTGCAAAAAGACATTTCCGGCGCCCAGCAGGCGCTGGACTTCCTCGAACAAAGCGCCGGCCAGCTGCGCAGCCTGAAGGCCGACCTCAGCGCCCGCCTGGCCAACCGCCAGCGCACCGACGGCACGCTGGAGGCGCGCGTGCGCCAGTTCAGCAACAGCTGGCGCAACCGCAACAGCGCCACCGGCGGCACGCTCGACGCCCAGCTCAAATTCAACAGCAAGGGCAGCGAAACCAGCTTTACCGTGCGCGGCATGAGCCTGGCCAACCTGCGCAACGGCGGCCGCGAAGTGATCGCGGTGTCGGTCGGCGGCGGCCAGAACGTCCGTTCGGTCGTGCTCGAAGCCGGCCTCAGCGACGCGCAGATCGCCCAGCGCTTCGACGAGGCGCTGGCGCCGGCCGGCGTGCGCACCCGCGTCAACGACGACGGCCAGCTGGAGTTTTCCACGCCGGAGTCGCAATGGACCACCGTGCGCGACACCATCGCCGTGCAGGGCGGCGGCATCCGCTTCCCGACCGGCGCGCTGAACCGCGTGAAGGCCGAGGCCGCGGCGCCGCAGATCGAGCCGGACAACTGGCAGGTGCTGGACGCCGAATCGATCCGCGCCACGTTGGCGCAGGTGGTGGGCGCGCTGGCCAAGATCGAGCAGTCGATCGCCACCGTGCGCCAGGCGCTGGCCCAGGTGGCCGCGCGCGTGCAGAACGCGGCGCCGGCCGACACCCGCAGCGGCATGGACCAGGTGGCGCAGAACTTCGTCACCACCACCAGGCAGCCCGGCTACCAGTCGCTGCTGTCGATCACCTCGGCGCTGGCCGGCATCAGCCGCGACCGCGTGCTGTCGCTGCTCGGCCTGCGCAACTAGTGCAGTAGGCTCAGGCCGCGCTTGGCCAGCGCCGCCAGCTCGCCGGCCGGCAGCGCGCCGGCAAACACATAGCCCTGCGCGTAGTCGCAGCCGGCCATCGACAGCAGCCCGCTCTGCGCGCTGGTTTCCACGCCCTCCGCCACCACCCGCAGCCCCAGCTTGTGCGCCATGACGATCAGCGCCTCGCACATCGCCAGGTCGCCGCTGTCGTACACCATGTGCTGGATGAAGCTGTGGTCGAGCTTGAGCAGGTCGATGCCGAAATGCTTGAGGTGCGACAGCGACGAGTAGCCGGTGCCGAAGTTGTCCAGCGCCACCTGCAAGCCCATCTCGCGCAAGTCGCGCAGGCGCTCGGCGGCGCGCGCCGAGCCATCCATCAGCACGCCCTCGGTAATTTCCAGCACGATGCTGCGCGGCGGCAGGCCGAGCTGGGTGGCGTGCTTCAGCCAGTCGACATACACGGCGGTATCGCCGCGCAGCTGCGCCGCCGACTGGTTGATGCTGACCTGGAAGCTGGCGCCCAGCGCATCCTGCCAGTCGCGCGCCTGGCGCGCCGCTTGGCGGAACACCCAGTCGCCGATTTCCAGCATCAGGCCGCCGGATTCGGCAAACGGCAGGAACTCGGCCGGCGTCAGCAGGCCGCGCTGCGGGTGGCGCCAGCGCAGCAGCGCCTCGGCCCGCTCGATCTTGCCGCTGCGCAGGTTGACGATCGGCTGGTAGTGCAGCTCGAACTGCTCGTGCTGCAGCGCCGTGCGCAGGTCCAGCGTCACCTGCTGGCGCGCCTGCGCCGCCAGCTGCAAGTCGCGGGTGAAATAGCTGTAGCGGTTGCGCCCGCTCTGCTTGGCGGCGTACATCGCCTGGTCGGCGCTGCGCAGCAGCTCGTCCGGCGCGGCGGCGTCGGCCGGGTACATGGCGATGCCGACGCTGGCCGAAATCGACGGCTGCGCCGTGCCCAGCGCGAACGGCCGGTTCAGCATGGCCAGCAGGTTCTGGGCGATGCGGTCGACCACGCTGGCCTGCTCCAGCCCCGCCAGGATCACGGTGAATTCGTCGCCGCCCAGCCGCGCCACCGTGTCCGAGCTGCGCACGCCACGGCCGATGCGGCGCGCCGCCTCCACCAGCAGCGCGTCGCCCTGCGCGTGGCCGAGCGTGTCGTTGACCTGCTTGAAGCCGTCGAGGTCGATGAACAGCAGCGCCAGCAGCGAGCCGTCGCGGCGCGCCTTCTTCAGTTCCTGGCCGAGCCGGTCCTGGAACATATGGCGGTTCGGCAGCGCGGTCAGCGCGTCGAAATTCGCTTGCTGCCAGATCAGCTCGGCGGAGGCGCGGCTGGCGGTGATGTCGCTGACCAGCGCCAGCGCGCCGCGGTAGGCGCCGTCGCCGTCGAAAATGGGATTGGTGGCCAGCGTGGCCCACAGGTCGCTGCCATCCTTGCGGATGAACTTGAACTCGTGGCGCTCGGCCATGCCCTGCTGGCGGCGCGCGATATTGCGCTCGAGGATGGCGCGGCCCTCCTCGTCCATGAAGGCCACCAGCGGCTGCTCCAGCATCTCCTCGATCGCGTAGCCGAGCATCTGCGCCATCTTCGGATTGACGAAGCTGGTGCGAGCGGCGGCGTCGATTTCCCAGATGCCTTCCTCGGCGTTGTGGACGATGCGGCGGAAACGCTCCTCGCTGCGTTCGAGCGCGGCCAGCTTGCCCTCGGCCAGCTCCAGCACCACCCGCACGCCCTGGCCGCCGGTGTCGGCGCTGGCGCGCAGCGACACCGGAAAGCCCTGCTGTCCGCGGCTGCGCTGCAGCTGCAGGTTGCACTGCTCGGGCTGGGCGCTGTTGACGGCGCGCCGCAGCCAGCGGTCGAAGTCGTCCAGGAAGCGCGGCGCGACGAACTGGCGCAGCGTGGCGCGCTCCGGATTGGCGCGGGGCAGCTCCAGCAGGTCGGCGCCCACCACGTTCATCTGCACGATGGTGCTGTCGAACGACAGCACGAAATAGCCGACCGGCGCCAGCAGGTAGATATCATTGAAGCCGGCCGGCTCGGCGGGCTGGTCCGCCGTAGCGTAAGGCGTGAGCGCGGCCGGGTCGGTCAGCACCGACAAGCCCGGCAGTTCAGCGTGCAGAGTCTTCTCCATACACCCCTTCGTTGATGTCTTTAGACTAACATCAAGCCACGGCGATGTCGAGAAAACCGGCTACCGGGAGCGGTGCGCGCGGTTCAAGCGTTGTTCCGCGCGCCGTTGCAGCGCCTCGAACAGCAGGCTCAGCGCCCAATAGATGGCGGCCGCCGCCAGGTACAGCGGCAAGGGCTGGAAGGTGGTGGAAATGACTTCCTTGGTCGCCAGCATCAGCTCGGTCAGCGTGATGACCGACACCAGCGAGGTGTCCTTGATCAGGCTGATCAGCGTGTTGCTCATGGCCGGCACGGCCACCCGCAGCGCCTGCGGCAGCACCACGTGGTACAGCGTCGGCCAGTAGCCCAGGCCGAGGCTGTAGCTGGCCGCCCACTGCCCGCGGGGCACGGCAGCGACGGCGCCGCGCAGGCTTTCGGACAGGAAGGCGCCCGAGTTCAGACTCAGCGCCAGAATGCCGGCCGTCACCGGCGGCAACTCGACGCCGACACTGGGCAGGCCGTAATAGAGGACGAACATCTGCACCAGCAGCGGCGTGCCACGCATCAGGCTGACATAGACGTTGGCCGGCCACGCCAGCAGGCGCTGCGGCAGCATGCGCAGCAGCGCCACCGGGAAACCGATCAACAGGCCGCCGACCATCGCCGCCAGCGCGAACAGCACCGTATAGCCGGCGCCGCGCAGCATCACCGGCGCAGCCTCGCGCAGCAGCTCCAGCCACGCCATCGCTTACGGCGCCTTGCTGACGTCGACGCCGAACCACTTGACCGAGATCGCCTTCAGGCTGCCATCGGCTGCCGCCTCTTCCAGCGCCTTGTTCAGCGCCTGCCTGAATGCCGGATTGCCCTTCCTGAACGGGATGCCCATGCGCTCGGTCGCGCCGACCTGGGCGCCGGCCTTGATCGGCAGCCTGGAAATCTTCAGCAGGTAGGCCGACATCAGGCTGTCATTGAGCGCGGCGTCGATGCGGCCGGCCGCCAGGTCCGCCATGGTGTCCGGCGCCGCCGCATAGCTGCGCACCTCGATGCCGGGCACCGCCCTGGCCTGCTGCTCATAGACGCTGCCCTGCCCCACGCCCAGCTTCTTGCCCTTGAGATCGGCCAGCGATTTGTAGGCGGCGGTCTCGTTGTTGCGCACGATCAGTTGCGGCATCGAATAAATATACGGCTGCGAGAAATCGAAAGCCTGCTCGCGCTTGGGATTGATGCCCACCTGCGAAATGATCACGTCGTATTTATTGGCGGCCAGCCCGGCCAGAATGCTGGCCCACTCGCTGCTGACAAACTCCACCTTGACGCCCAGCTTCGCCGCCAGCAGCCTGGCCACATCGACGTCGTAGCCGGCCAGCGCGCCGGTCTTTTCCTTGTAATTGAATGGCGGATACGTGCCTTCCAGCGCCACCTTCAGCGTGCCGCGCGCCTTGACCGTGTCCAGCAGATCGGCGGCGCCGGCCGGCAGCGCCACAGCGAGCACCAGCGCCAGTAAAAATTCGCGTTTGAGCATGGAAATCCTTTCAAGGTGGACGCCAAGGCCGCAGCCTACCACGCGCCCATGCGGCGACGCCGGCCGAAGTCATGGCCGACGACCAGGATGGAACTCGCGATCAGGCCGCTGAGCCCGATCAACAACTGCACCAGCTTATCATCGGGCAGCACCCAGATGCGGCCCGGCGGCGCCTCGCCGACGTGCGCGGCGGCCATGATCAGCGGCGCCACCCATGCGGCTTCTTCGGTCACGTCCAGCACGATGTGGCCGTCCTGCGTGGTCTGCATATAGATCTCGCCGCCCTCGGCCAGCGTAAAGCACACGCCATAGCCGGTTTCGTGCTGGCCGATGTGCTGTTGCAGCGCCTGGTTGTGCTCCTCGACCCAGAGTTCCACGTCTGCCGGTGTTTCCAGCGGGCTCCATGGCACCGGCCGGAAACGTGGCGGATTAATATCTTGCATACCTGTCCCTTAATCTCTCAGCCGACAGTGTAATCGATAGGAGGACACAGCATGAAGAGCCAGCACTATGTATCCGAGTTTGAGCAGTTCATGGACAGCTTCCTGCACCAGCATCCGGAAGTGGAACGCGACCAGGTGCGCGCCTGGCGCCGCTGGTGGACCATCCCGGTCCGGCCCGGGGTGGACAACCGCCAGGACGAGGTGCCGCGCTCGCCGTACTACTACGATTAGCCTTTCCAGGTGCGCTGCAGGCCGGTATCGGCATGGATCCAGCCGCCGCGCGGACCGGCGCGGTAGTAGAAGCCGACGCCGCCCTGACGGAAACTCTTGACCAGCCCGCCCAGCACATCGGAATTCAGATTGGCGATGCGGATGTCGGCCGCCCGGCCGACCATGTGCAGCGACTGGCGCGCGGCCGGCACGCCCGCCTCGCGCAGCTTGCTGTTGGACGCCGGCGTGCGGTAGCCGGACAGGATCTCCAGCGGCCCCTCGATGCCGTAGCGCTGCACGAAGGCCTGCGTGCCCCACAAGGTTTCGAACAACTTGGGATCGATGTTGCGGGTTTCGTTGCCGCCGTTGACGTCCCGCATCAGGTGGCACAAATCCTCGTAAGCCGACTGGATGATCTCGCCATCGCGCCAGTACAGCAGCTTGGCTCTTTCCTTGCTGGCCGGGCGCACCACCTCGATGGTGCGCGGCCGCAGCCAGAACTCCAGGTCCAGCGCCTGGGCGTCGAAAATATCCGGTGGTGGTTCCAGCATGCCGCTGCCCGACGGCGCCGACTGCTCGGAAGCGCGCGCCATCTGCCGGGCCGGCTGCGGCGTGCTGGTTGTCATGTTGCTATGCCGCAATGGAGCGCTGGTCGAAGCGCAACCAATCAAAGGCACAGACAAGAAGCTGGCGGCAGTCAGGCCGACGCCCCGCTGAATGAAATCTCTGCGCGATGCCATAGTTTATCCATGAAAAGCAATGTTGCTACTATAGCCTATGCGGAGGGAAGCACAAACCGCCTTAACTTACGCTTAAGAAATGATACAGCTGTACGGATGACTCAGGCATTGTGTATCGGAAACTGCTTTTGCTGCATAGTTATATATTTTACTGATGGCTGGCATTCCAACAATAAAGTATCCATATATGATGCGACGCAGTATAGTTCAGTCATACCAGATTGTTTTCCCGACGAACTAATTCATTGGAGTCCATTATGATCATCCGTTCCATTATCGCCCTCGGCCTGATTTCGCTGTCCACCCTCAACCCAGCCAGCGCAGCGACCGATTCGCGCCTGGCCGCCGGCGACTGCGAAGCCCCTGCGTACCGTAGCGCATGGCAAGACGACGAACTGCAAGGCAATGTGAAACTGGCCGTGCTGGTGGACGCCAAAGGCAATGTGCAGGAAACCAAGGTGATCTCGTCGAGCGGCCACGTCGCCCTGGACAAAGCCTCGCTGCGCGCCAGCACCGGCTGCAAATTCCAGCCGGCCGCCAACGGCGCCGCACCGGTCTGGGCCCAGGTGCAATACAAATGGGTTCTGAACTAAGTGCGGCTCATGCTGCCCACCGCGCCGGCTCCTGAATCAATGCCGCGCGCGGTTCGTCCAGCAGATACCCTTGCACCAGTAGTGACACGCCTGCGGCCGCGCTGATTTCGCGCAGAGCCGCCAGGTGTTGCGGTGTTTCGACCCGCTTGAACACCACCGCCACCCGGGCAGCAGCGCAACGCTGCAGCAGTTGTTCCAGTCCCGCCCTGTCCTGTAATTCCCGCGCATCGAGCTTGAAGGCATCCGGCCGCAAGCGATCCAGCACGCCAGACGCCGCATGCGGACTGTTGACGTTGACCGCGAAGCGGAAGCCATTGCGGCGATAATTGTCCGACACATAATTCAACAGCCAGCCCTGCTGCGGCGTCGCTGCCGGCAGTTGCAGCACCACGCGCTCCAGCGGCAGTTCCAGCGCATCGAGGATGCGGCGGAAAGCGTGGCCGTGATTGCTGCTGACCGCGCTCAGCAGACGGTCGTGCACGTTCAGGTAGAGGTCGGCGCCCGGGGCGCTGGCCTGGCGGAAGAAATTAATCGCATGCAGCATCCGGCACAGCCGGTCGAGCTCGATCGACTCATCGTCGCTGGCCGCGTGGTCAAGCAGCTTCCACAGCGACAGCCCCTGGTCCTGCGCCGACACGCTGCGCGCCAGCCCCTCGTAGGCCTGCACCGCGCCGCTGTCGAGCTGGCGGATGGGCTGGAACGCGCTGCTCATGGTGCAATTGAAAAACCGCCCTTGCGCCTTGCCCTCGTGATCGAGCCAGATGCTGGAAGCGGCGCCGGTGGCGTCGGATAAACGCGCCAGGTACTTCTGCAGGATGGGAAATGACATGGAATTCCTCTTGGGATACTGACAATGTCGACAGCGTATGCGCGCCGGCAGCAAAGCAGAACGAATGCTTTCGCCTATGGATATGCCAAAACATTCGTTCCGGCGCGGCCGCGCGCGCTTTATCGTGGGACATCGTTTAACTCCGCCCTCCCGCCATGTGCCAACTCCTCGCGATGAGCAGCCATAAACCGGCTGCGGTAGACTTTTCCTTTGCCGGCTTTGCCGAACGCGGCGGCCGCACCGGCGAGCACAAGGACGGTTGGGGCATCGCCCTGCACACCGCCAGCGGCTGCCGCCTGTACACCGATTACCTGCCGTCGATCCACTCGCCGCTGGCGGCGCAGCTCAAGCAGAGTCCGATCAAGGCGCGCAGCGTGGTGGCGCACATCCGCAAGGCCACGCAGGGCCGCGTGTCGCTGGAGAACAGCCACCCGTTCACGCGCGAGCTGTGGGGCCAGACCTGGTCGTTCGCGCACAACGGCGACCTCAAATTATTCGACCCCAATCCCAGCCTGTACGCGCCGTGGGGCGACACCGACAGCGAGCGCGCCTTCTGCCATCTGCTGTCCGGCCTGGCGCTACGCTTCGCCACGCAGCCGCCGCGCCACCTGCTGTACGCGGCGCTGGAAACGCTGGCCGGCGAGATCGCCAGCCACGGCGCCTTCAATTTCATCCTGTCCAATGGCGAACTGCTGTTCGCCCATTGCAGCACCGACCTGCACGTGGTGGTGCGCGAATATCCGTTCTCGGTGGCGCACCTGATCGATTGCGACCTCAGCATCGACTTCAACCGCCACAACCACCTCGACGACCGCATCGCCGTCATCGCCACCCAGCCGCTGACCTCCAACGAACGCTGGACGCAATTTGGCGCGGGCGAACTGAAATTGTTCGCCGGCGGCGTGGAAGTGGGGGCGGCGCCGGAACGGCGGGATAATCTGAAAGTGGCGTATTAACCGGTATTACAATTGCAAAACTTCTTGCGCTTGGGCGCGTTCGGGCACGTGGCGTCCTCGTCGAGCTGCTTCCAGAAGAACACCGTCTCCACGCCATACGGCGAGCGCACCTTGCCGGCGTCGGTGTAGCCGCGCGCGGCGAAGAAATCCTTGCCCGTGGCCGTGCTGTGCAGTTGCAGCGCCTTCACACCCCAGGCGCAGGCCTGCTCCTCGACCCGCTGCAGCAGCGCCTTGCCGACGCCGCGGCCGCGCGCCTCCGGCAGCAGATAGCACAAGGCCAGCTTGCCGGCGCCGGTCAGCAAGGCGACGCCGACAACCGTGCCTTCGCTGATCGCGACCAGCGAAAAATTGGTCGGCGAACTGAACCAGTTCGCCACCATCTGCGGCGTTTTATTGCCTAACCAGGCGTCCAGGATGGCGGGCTCGTTCCGATGATCCAGCTCGCAGCACTCCTTGATCGACCGGCGCAATACAGTGCACGCTGCCTCCGCGTCAGTTGAAGCAGCAATACGAATTTCAAGACTCATTTAGGCTCACAAAACATTACTTTAGTGCTGGTAACGACTATACACCATGCTGAGTAAGGCCGTCGGATGCCAGACTAGTGGGGATCAGGTATTTGCCCACGAATGTTTTCGACAATGCATATGCGATTCCTTTTCCGCGCGAAATTCTACACCAAGGCGGCCGCGCTCTGCTGCGGCTGCAGCAGCAGCGGCGTCGCCTGTTGCTGTTCGCGCATCAGGCGGCCGGTGATGCCCGGCTCGTCCCAGGTCGGGAAAAATACGGATAGAACGAGCGCTCGCTGGGAATCTGCTCCATCATGCCGCCGAACTTGCGGATTTGCTCGCCCATATAGGCCAGGTCCAGCCGCAGCAGCACGGCCGGCGCGCCGACGCGCGTGCACTGGCGCATGCCGCCAAAGTCGCTAAAGCCCAGCATGCGCTTGTAGAACATGACATGGCGCGGATTGACCTCGATCACGTAGTCGGTATAGCCGTGGATGTTGTGCGCGTAGATATAGGAGATATGGATCATCGAGGCGAACACGCGCTTGGAGACGCCGTGCTCGATGGCCAGCCGCGACGGCTCGCACAGGCGACGCCGGGCGGCACGCAGTTCGTCGAGCTTGTCGCGGAAATTCTCGTCGGCCGGCAGGCCGATTTCATCGTTGTCCAGGCACAGCGACATGGTGCCGACGGTGTCGCCACAGCTTTCTGCGAACAGCGTGATTTTGTTGGCGGCGTGGACCGCGTGCGGATCGACCGAGTAGCCGCGCCAGCCATACATTTTTTCAACAACATGCTGGCAGCTTCACGCCGGCCTTGCGAATTGGCCATGCGAATGTGAAACATTTGCTGATCCAGTGGATGGTCGAGGGCTGCTTCCGCCTGCCCTTCGCCGATTACGAGGTCATGTCTCACCCCGAATGAGACTATTGAGTCGTCCTCTTGCACTTTCAGCTTCCCGTTTGTTGCGCACAAAAAAACGGCAGCCTAGCATTTCGCCAGCAAATGCGCGCACGAATGTTAAATTGTGCGGTGCGGTGCGCCACAATTGGCGCTGGAATATCAATATGCCAAACGAGTATTAGACGTGGCCCCGAAAAGCCCCATAATTGGTGGTTCTACGCATATAGAAGTGCTTCTATTTTACGAAAGCTGATGATGACCACTAAAAATACCACGCGCCGCGTCGTTTTATCGTCGTTCCTGGCCGCCTCGGCCACCCTGCTCGGCCTGCCGCAAGCGCACGCGGCGGACGCCGTGCTGCTGAACGCCGCCTATGACGTCACGCGCGAGCTGTTCAAGGAAATTAATCCAGCCTTCAGCGCCCAGTGGAAGAAAACCACCGGCGAAAGCGTCGACGTCAACCAGTCGCACGGCGGCTCGTCCAAGCAGGCGCGCTCGGTGGCGGACGGCCTGGAAGCCTCGGTCGTGACCATGAACCAGGCCAACGACATCGACATCCTGGTCGAGCGCGGCGTGGTTTCGGCCGACTGGGCCAAGAAATTCCCGCACAATGCCTCGCCGTTCTACTCGACCATGGTGTACCCGGTGCGCAAGGGCAATCCGAAGCAGATCAAGGACTGGGCCGACCTGGCCAAGCCTGGCGTCAAGGTCATCATTCCCCACCCTAAAACCTCCGGCAACGGCCGCTACACCTACCTGGCCGCCTGGGGCGCCGTGATCAAGAAAGGCGGCAACGAAGCGCAGGCGCGCGACCTGGTCGGCAAGATCTTCAAGAACGTGCCGGTGCTGGACGCCGGCGGGCGCGGCGCCACCACCACCTTCACCCAGCGTGAAATCGGCGACGTGCTGGTGACGTTTGAAAACGAAGTCAACCTGGTGCGCGCGGAATTCGGCGACAAGTTCGACGTGGTCTATCCGTCGATCTCCATCCTGGCCGAATCGCCGGTGGCGGTGGTCGACAAGGTGGTCGACAAGCGCAACCTGCGCAAGCAGGCGACCGGCTACATCAACTTCCTGTACAGCGAAGAGGGGCAGGAAATCATCGCCAGGCACTCGCTGCGCCCGCGCTCGGAAAAAGCGTTCAAGAAATATAACGCCAATTTCCGCCAGGTCAGCCTGTTCACCATCGACGAGGTGTTCGGCGGCTGGAAGGCAGCCCAGGCCAAGCACTTTGCCGACGGCGCCGAGTTCGACAAGATTTATAACAAATAACATTATTCGGATAGATTCGTTTGCAAACGGCCGCCGCGCCCGTAATCTGGCTGCGTGAACCAACCAGACAAAAGGAAGCACGATGGCCATTTCTGAAATTAATGTACGCAATCAATTCCGTGGCAAGATCAAGGAAATCATCTTTGGCCCGGTCGTCTCGGAAGTCGATGTGGAAACCCAGCATGGCATCGTCACCTCGGTGATCACCTCGCGCTCGATCCAGGACCTGGACCTGAAAGTGGGCAGCGAAGTGATCGCGCTGGTGAAATCCACCGAAGTATCGATCGCCAAGATCGGCAACTAGGCAAGCCCCCGTCGCGGCCGCCGCCGCGACAGCAAGACCGCAGAAGCCCCGAGGACTCCCGCCTCGGGGCTTTTGTCTTCCCCCGTCGTTCCCGCGCAGGCGGGAACCCATACGCGACGACCAATGCGGCGCCAAGTCGATTCCCCCACGCAAGCATGCCATTAGCCCAGCCCACCCGCCTTCCTTAAGACCAGCTTAGGAATAAAAAAATAAAGGAATCCGCAACTTACACACGATAGACGAGAAGGCACTTTAATGTTATCGTCTATTCCCTAGAGAATATTGCCGTATAGCTAGAGTTATTTGGCTATTTTTACGCGCGCCACGTCGCCCCGACGTGTCCGATAGACTCCCTATTCCCTGATTTCAAACCATGCTGAAGAAAATTGTTGCTGTTTTGCTGAGCTCGTTTACCGCGGTGACGTTCGCCGCCGGTCCGCAGCTCGGCTCGCAGTCGGTACTGGTGGTCGAAGACGCCACCGGCAAAGTGCTGCTCGAAAAGAATGCCGATGAACAAGTGCCAATCGCCTCGCTGACCAAGCTGATGACCGCGATGGTGGTGCTGGACGCCAAACTCGACATGAACGAGATGATCGAAATCGATCGCGCTGACGTCGATACGCTGAAGCACAGCGCCTCGCGCGTGCCGGTCGGCGCCGAACTCTCGCGCGGCGATGTGCTGCAACTGGCGCTGATGTCGTCAGACAACCGCGCCGCCGCCTCGCTGGCCCGCACCTATCCTGGCGGCGCGCCGGCGTTCCGCATGGCGGTACGCAACAAGATCCGCACGCTGGGCCTGCGCCAGACCGTGATCGAAGAGCCGACCGGTTTGTCGCCGCACAATATGTCCACCGCCACCGATCTGGTCAAAATGGCAGCGGCCGCCTCGGCCTATCCGGAGATCCGCCGCATCACCACCGACACCAAGGACATCATCAAGATCAAGGGCCGCAAGGTCGAGTATCACAACACCAACCGCATGGTCGGCGCCAAGGGCTGGGACGTCGGCCTGTCGAAAACCGGCTATACCGAAGAGGCTGGTCGTTGCCTGATCATGCGCTTCAAATCCGGCGGCAAGAACAACACGCTGGTGCTGCTCAACGCCGGCGCGACGTCGGTGCGCAATATGGACGCGATCAAGATTCGCCGCCTGATCGCCGGGCCGGATGAGAAACCAAAAGTCATGAAAGCGTCGGTTAAGACCAAGAAAAAGGCGGTCAAGAAATCCAAGCGCGTGCGCCGCGCGATGTAAGCCTCCGTCGTTCCCGCGCAGGCGGGAACCCATACGGCGGTGGTCTGGCAAGCTCCGTATAGGTTCCCGCCTGCGCGGGAACGACGGTGCATGCCGGAATCCGGCATCAACGCGCCAAAGCCTGGCTTAATTACTCAGCAGCGTGCGCAAGCCGCTCGCCCGCTGGGTACGTTGACCGATGGCATCGAGCAACACCTGCCCATTCGGCGTAAGTAACGTAAAGTAGTCACGCGCACGGGTAATGCCGGTGTAAATCAACTCCCGCGCCAGCATGCCGCCGCCATCTTTGGGCAACACCATGGCAGTGTGCGCGAACTCCGAGCCCTGCGATTTATGCACCGTCATCGCAAATGCGGTCTCGACGTTTCTTAACCTGGTGGCAAGCACGCTACGCACCGTCTCCCCTTCCGAGAAGTACACGCGCAGCGCGCCCGCACGCGCCGGATCGGCCAGCGTCAGGCCGATATCGCCGTTAAAAACGCCGGTCGCATAATCATTGCGCGTGACCATGACCGGCCGGCCGACATACCATTCGCCGCTGCGCTTGAGCAGGCCGGCCGTCTGCAATCTGTGCTCGATTGCCTCGTTCAAGCCGGCAACGCCCCACTCCCCTTCACGCACGGCGCACAGGATGCGGAAGCGCTCAAACGCCTGCAGTACCGATTTCACCCAAGCAAGTTGTACGATCTCATCCGGCTCCAGCGGCGGACTTTTCAGCAATTGCAAATACTCACGATAGCCGCCCTTGGCGCCGGAACGGCCGTTCAGCGCCAGTTGCAACAGGTCGGCCGACTGCGCCAGATCGGTCCACGCGACTTTGCCGTCTTGCCCTTCGCGCAACACCCGTAGCGCCGCCGCAGCGTCGCCGCTATTAACCGCCAGCGCCAGCGCACCGATCGGCCCGCCAAAACGCCGGCTCTCGCGCAGCATCACCGTCTGCTGGGCGATCGGCGCGCCCCGGCCTTCGAAACGCGCGGGAATCTGCTGGCCGGTGCTGGCGTGCACATACGACAAGGTTTCCGGCAGATAGTCGCCTGCCTCGGCGTTGTGGCACAGGTCGCCCAGCACCGCGCCGGCCTCCACCGACGCCAGCTGGTCCTTGTCGCCGAGCAAAATCAACGTGGCAGAATCCGGCAGCGCGGCCAGCAGCGCCGACATCATTTCCAGGTGGATCATCGACGCCTCATCGACGATCAGCACATCCACATCGAGCTGATTGCCGGCGTTGTACTGGAAAGCGCGCGTGTCCGGCCGCGCCCCGAGCAGGCTGTGCAGCGTGCGCGCGGCGCCCATCCGCGCGGCCAGCTCGCGCAGCGGCAACTCGCCGCCAACCTTGTGCGCCAGTTCGTCCAGCGCCGTATCGATCGATTGCTTCAGCCGCGCGGCCGCCTTGCCGGTCGGCGCGGCCAGCGCCACGCGCAGGCCGGCTTGCTGGTCGCCGGCGGTGGCGAACAGCAAGGCCAGCAGGCGCGCCACGGTATATGTCTTGCCGGTGCCGGGGCCGCCGGTGATGATGCCCAGCTTGCCGCGCATGGCCACCGCGCACGCCACTTTCTGCCAATCGACGCCGCCGCCGCGCGGCATGCGGGAACAGCACGTCGAGCCAGCGGCGGATTTGCGCCGTCTGCGCCTCGTCATCGAGCGGCAGCAGGCCGCCCAGCGCGCGCCCGCGCACCGCCTTGGCCACGTGCGTTTCGTCCTGCCAGTAGCGGCGCAGGTAAAGGCGCTCGCCGTCCAGCACCAGCGGCTGGTGGTCGTCCGCGCTATGGGCCGGCCAGACCTGCGCGCAGCCGAGCAGCAGCGCGCGCCACGCCGCCGTGGTTTCCGGCCAGTGGCCGACGGTCGCGCGCAGATCGCGCCACTCGTCGCCGCTCCAGCCCAATAGCGCGGCCGGATCGGCGTTAAGCTCATCGAGCATCAGGCAGCTGTGGCCACGCCCTTCCAGTTCGGACAGCAGCACGCAGGCCATCATCAGCTGCGGCGAGCTGTCGCCCAGCGAGGCGATGAAGCGCGCGAACGCGCCACTGAGGCGGCGCAGCTGGCCGGCTTCGGTCAGCGCACCGACTTGCGCGAAAAATTCCTCATTCATTGCTTGCACCCAGCAGGCTATCCAGCCCGTCCAGCAGTTCAGGTTCCGGCGCGATCCAGTAGCAGCCGCGCGTCTGTGTATTGCCTATGCCGCGCAAGAACATGAAGATGGCGCCGCCCAACTGCTGCGACGGATCGTAGGCCTCGCCCAGGCGGCTTTGCAGCAGCCGGTGCAGCGCCAGCATATAGATCGCGCCCTGAATATCGTAGCGATGCTCGGCCATCGCGGCGACCAGCGCCGGCTCGTGGTAGGCCGCATCGCCGCCGCCCAGCGCGTTCGACTTGTAGTCGAGTATCCAATAGCGCCCTTCATGCTCGAACACCAGGTCGCAGAAACCTTTCAGCATACCGTGCAGCTCGCGCTCCGGCAGCGCGGGCCGCGAGGCGCCGCCCAGCAGGTGCCTGGCGCACAGCTTGTCCAGCGCGCTGGTGCCGAGACGCTCGCTGGGGAACCAGAACTCCATCTCCGGCAGCGGCGACTCGATAGCGCTGAGGGGCGCGTTCAGGTGCGGCAGCGGCGTGGTGGCAAGCTCGCGCAGCCAGGCCAGCGTGTCCTCAAGGCGGTTGCCCCAGCCCGCGCGCTCGACGCGGCGCGTCAGGCGCGCTTCGAAATTTTCCTGGCCGACGATGGCAAAGCCCTCCTGCCCCATCCACTCAAGCTGCTCGTGCAGGAAGTTACCGGGCACGGAGCCGCGCGGGAAGCGGTGCCAGGGCATGTCCTCGACCCGCAGCGGCATCAGCGTGGCCGGCGGCGCGCCGTCTTCCAGCAGCTTTTCCTGCGCGGCGTCGCGCGGCACAGGACCGGCGGCGCTGATGGTGCCGGTCGGCCCGGTACGGCGGGCCAGCGAGCTGAAACTGCCGACCGACCAGTCACGCTCGAAGTGACCGGCATAGTGCTGCGGCTCCAGCAGCGGCGGGCGATGTTCGACGCGGCTCAAGCGCGTCGGCGGCTGCGTGTTCATCTCCAGCGTGGCGATGCTGATGTCGGCGCACTCCTGGCAGGCATGCCGCCAGCGCTCCAGCATCAGGTCAGACGGCAGCGGCGCGCCGCCGGTCAGCAGGTAGCCGAGCGCGGATTCATGCAGCGTGTTGTCGCCCGCCTTGCGCCCCGACAGCGCCGTCACGCCCAGCCACAGGAAATGGCGCGCGCGCGTCAGCGCCACGTACATCAGGCGCAGGTCTTCCTGCAGGCGCGCCTGCTCGACCAGATCGAGCGCGGCGTCGGTCAGCGCCATGTCGATCTGGCGCACGCCGTCGTCGTCGCTGAATTCAAAGAAGCTGCGGTTGCGGCGCTCCACCTTGCGCGCGGTGACGGCAAACGGCAGGTACACCAGCGGATACTCCAGCCCCTTGGACTTGTGCACCGTGACCACCTTCACCAGTTCCGCGTCGCTCTCCAGGCGCAGCACCCGTTCGTCGCCGGCGCCTTCGCCACCTTCGATCTGTTCGGCGAGCCAGCGTATCAGCGCCTGTTCGCCATCCAGCTGGCGGCTGGCCGATTGCAGCAGTTCCGCCAGATGCAGCAGATTGGTCAGGCGCCGCTCGCCGCCCACCTGTTGCAGCAAGGCCGCCGGCAGTTGCAGGTCGTGGATGAAACGGCGCAGCATCGCCAGCACGCCCTGGCGCTGCCAGATGATACGCAGCGCCTTCAGTTGTTCGACGCGCTCCTCCCACGCCAGTTCGTCCGACGACAGGCGCGCCAGTTCGGCCAGCGGCAGGCCGGCGGTGCGCGTGGCGAAGGCCGCCCGCGCCAGCGCGCCGTCGAGCGGATTGGCGACGGCCGACAGCCAGCGCAGCACGTCGGCCGCCTCCTCGCTGTCGGTCACCGAATCCTTGTCCGACAGGTAGACGCTAGGCACGCCGCGCCGTTGCAGCGCGCGGCGGATGGCCGACGCCTCCTTGCGGTCGCGCACCAGCACCGCGATATCGGCCGGCTTGAGGCGTTCGAACGCCTCGCCCTGGAATCCGGTGCGTTCATCGTTAAGACGCGCGACGATGTCCTCGGCACAGTAGTGGGCGAAGAAATCACGGTAGCTGTCGGCCTTCAGGTCCTGCGCGGCGCTGCAGGCCAGCACCAGTGCCGGCACATCGCCGCTGGCGCCGACCATGCGCTCCTTGCGGCCCTTGGCGCCAACCGCCTCGAACGGCAGCGGGTTCTCGCGCGTTTTCGGATTGCGGAAACGGAAGGCGCCGCGGGCAAAGCCTTCGCCGTCGCCGCGCCCCTCGGCGTTGAGGAACAGGTGATTGACCGCCTCCACCACCGGCCTGGTCGACCGGTAGTTGGTACCCAGCTGATAATGGCGGCCGGCGGTGGCGCGGCGCGCGGCCAGGTAACTGTGGATATCGGCGCCGCGGAAGCCGTAGATCGACTGCTTGGGATCGCCGATCAGGAACAGCCCCGTTTCCGGATCGTTGTCCGCCACGCGGTACAGCGCATTGAAAATCTGGTACTGGTTGGGCGCCGTATCCTGGAACTCGTCGACCAGCGCCACCGGATACTGATCGGTGATGCGCTTGCGCAGCGCGGCGCCGTTCTCGCCTTGCAGCGCGGCGTTCAGGCGGTCCAGCATGTCGGCAAAGCCGAACTGGCGGCTGCGCTTTTTCAGTTCGGCCATGCGCGCGGCCACCGAGGCGGCGGCGTGGCGGTACAGCGCGTGCGACAGCGGCTCCATTTCCGCCAGCGCGAACTTCAACGGCAGCGTGGCCTCGAAGTCTTCCGGCACCACGGTGCTGAAGTTCTTGGCGAAAGCATCTTCCACGCCTTCGGTCGTCAGGCGGTTCCAGGCGGTATCCGAGATATCGGGCTTGAAGCTGACCGGATTTTGCGACCACTCGCGCAGGCCATTGAACCACGCCACCAGCGAATCGGGCCGCATCTTGTTCCCGTTCAGGCATTTGGGATCGGCCGCGCGCAGTTGCGCGATCCACTGCTCCATGCGGTTGGCGCGCTCGTACCAGCCGGCCTTCAGCCCGGCGAGTTGCGCCTGCTGTTCGCGCTGCACGTTGGCGATCAATACGCCGAGCGATTCGCCGCCCGCCCCGCCGATGATGTCGGCGCGCCTGGCCAGCTCACGGATCGAGCGCTTCAAGGCGCCGACGTCGCTCCAGCACGACAGCAGCGCTTCCAGCGAATCGGCGTTGAGCGGATAGACCTGCTGGCGCCAGTAATCGTGGGCGGCGTCCTCGAACAGCGCCTGCTCGTCGCTGACCAGTTCTTCGTCGAACAGGCTGCCGCTGTCGAAGGCGTGCTCGCGCAGCATGCGCTGGCACCAGGCGTCGATGGTGAAGATGGCCGCTTCGTCCATCGTTTCCGCCGCCAGTTGCAGGCGGTGCGCGGCCTGCTGCCGGGCCGCGTGGTCCGGGTAGGATTCGAGAATCTGGTCCAGGTATTCATCCGGCCTGGCGTGCGGCGCCGCTTCGCGGAAGTACGCGGCCGCCTCCACCAGCCGTTCGCGCACGCGGTTGGACAGCTCGCGCGTGGCGGCGCGGGTGAAGGTCATCACCAGGATATCGGCCGGCAGCAGCGGGCGCTTGTAGGCGTCCTCGCCGCCGTGCCCCAGCACCAACCGCACATACAGCGCGGCGATGGTCCACGTCTTGCCGGTGCCGGCGCTGGCCTCGATCAGGCGCGAGCCGTGCAGCGGAAAGGTCAAAGGGGCGAGTTGGTTTGCTACGTTGCTCATGCCGCGTCCTCGGCTTCGATCTGGGCGACCGTGATACATTGTTCCATCCAGTCTGCGAGCGGACCATACAAGGCGCGCGACACGTCATGGAAATCCGGTTCCGCGCTCAACGCCGAGAAGTCCGGCCATACGCGGCGCAGGCACAGATCGTGGTTTTCGCCATTGGCGTCGAAACCGCCGTCGTACACCGCGCGCGGATCGCCGTCGCCCACCAGCGCCAGCGCGGTCTTGCAGGCCGTGGGCAGCGGGCGGTTCATGCCGTCGCGCCACAGGCACACCAGTTCGCGCAGCGCCTCCCGCGCCTGTTCAGGATCAAGCGGCATCATGGTGACGATGGCGTCGCGCGCCACCAGGTGGCCGGTGACCTGCATGCCGGTGGCCGATATCGCCAGTTGGCGCAGCCAGGCCGCGATCAATTTGTCGCCGCGCGGCTTGCCCTGCTTGTCCGCCACGCGCGACGACATCTGCGCCAGCCACACGGTTTCGTTGCCGTTGGTGCGCAGCTGGTCGATCCAGTCGTCCAGCGGCACGCCGGCCAGTTCCAGGTTCAGCGCGACCTTCGGCGCCGCCAGGCTGTAATGCTGGCGCAGCGTGAGCCAGGCGCAGCGCACCGGCACCAGCGCATCCACCAGCTTGTTCTGGTACTGCTGGCCGATCAGGCCGATCGGCAACCTGCCTTCGCGCGCCAGGCGTTCGGCGCGCTGCGTCAGCTGGTCGTAGACCTCTTCGATCAGTTCCGGCGTTTGCGCGTCGTCCAGCATGGTGTCTTCCAGCACGTAGCGTTGCAAGGCGTCGAGCGAAAACGGTTCCTCGTCCTCGCCCACCAGCGCCGCTTCGCCGAACATCACGCCGAGCCGCTGGCGGAAGAAGAAGCGCACGGGCTGGCGCACGAAGTTGTGCAGGCTGGCCAGCTTGAGACGGAATTTGTCGTCGATCTCGAACGGCGGCAGCGCGGCCGCCCCGGTGGCGTCGCCCTCCCCGCCATGCGCCTCGCGCCATTCGCGCGCGTAGGTCAGCAAGCCGCCGGCCTCGAAATAGCGGCGGCTGAACGGTTGCAGCGCATGTTCGGTGGTGCGCGCATGCAGGTCGAGCCGCCAGCCACCGACCAGGTAATCGCGCAGCTGCGACACCAGCACCGACGGCGGCTGCTCGCTGTTGTCGCGCACATTGCGCCCGACCCAGCTGATATACAGCTTGTCGCGCGCCGCCAGCACCGCTTCCAGCATCAGATAGCGGTCGTCGTCGCGGCGCGAGCGGTCGCCGGGGCGCGACATGCCGGGCAGCGCCAGCAGGTCGAAGTCCGCCTTCGGCGCGCGGCGCGGGAAGTCGCCGTCATTCATGCCAAGCAGGCACACCACGCGGAACGGCACGGCGCGCATCGGCATCAGCGTGCAGAAGGTGACGCCGCCGGAGACGAATTGGTGGTTCAGCGTGGGCTCGTCCATCAGGCCAAGCCAGGCTTCGCGCAGCACGGCCAGCGGCACGGCTTCTTCGTAGCCGGCGCCTTCGCAGGTGTCCAGCCAGTTGTTCAGGGCGTCGTCCAGCTGGGCGAGCGTGAGGCGGTCGCCTTCTTCCGTGGCCTTGAAGAAGGCCGCCAGCAGCGCGCGCGCCTGCACGCCCCATTCGGCGGGCGAGCGCGACTCGGCCAGCACCGCGCGCCAGTGCAGCAGCGCCTCGACCAGTTGCGCCAGCGAGCCGGCCAGCGCGGCATCGAGCCCGCCGACTTCGGCATAGGGCTCGATGCCGGCGTAGCTGCCGGCGTCACCGCTGGCGTAACCGAGCAGCATGCGCCGCACGCCGAAGATCCAGGCATTCTGTTCGCCGGCCGGTCCGAGACCGAGGCCGCTGCGGTGCTGCTGGTCCAGTCCCCAGCGCACGCCCGAGCCTTCGATCCACAGGCCCAGCGTTGGCAGGTCTTCCTCGTGCAGGCCGAAGCGGCCGGCCAGCGCGGGCACGTCCAGCAGGTCGCGCACCTCGCTTTGACGGCAGCGCTGCTGCGGCAATCGCAGCAGCCATTCCAGCGCCACCAGCAGCGGGTTGACGCTGCGGTCATTGACGTCGCCGATCTCGAACGGGATGTAGCGCGCGTCGCTGCGGCGGTGCTGCGCAAACACCGCGTGGATGGCGGCCGAGAAGGTGTCGATGTCCGGCACCATCACCACCACGTCGCGCGGGCGCAGCGGACGGCCGGCGCGTTCGGCGTCGGCGAACATGTGCAGCAGCTGGTCATGCAGCACCTCGACCTCACGCTGCACGCTGTGGGTAACGTGGAATTCGATGGAACGGTCGTGCTCCGCCGGCGGCGCCTGTGGATGCTCGGACAGCGGCAACAGCTCGCGCACCGCCGCCTGCACCTGCGTCAGCAAGGTATCGCCCTCGCCTTCGCTGAACAGGTCGACCCGCAGCGGCGCCACGTCGTCGTGTTCGGCCGCATGGGCTTGCGCGGCCTCGTCGAATTCATCCAGCATGCGCACGAAGTCGCGGCCTTGCCGCCCCCAGCTGGCCAGCAGCGGGTGGCTGTGGGCGTGCAATTCTTCCAGCGGGATTTGTCCCAGGTCCTGGCCATTGCGCAGCTGCTGGCGGCGGTGGGCGCTGCGCAGCAGGTCGCGGCCCTCGATGATGTCGCCCCAGTAGTACTGGCAGGGATTCGGCACGGCCAGCAGCACCTGCGTGTAGCGGGCGATGGAGGCCAGCGCCTGCAAGGTCTGGAACGGCAGCGCCGAGACGCCGAAGATCACCACGCGGCGCGGCAGGCGGCCCATCGGCTCCTCGCCGGCGGCGCTGGCGCGCACGAATTCGGTGTGTACGGTGGCGCGGCCCAGCTCGCGCTCGTGCGGCGCAACGTCGGCCATGACGGCCCGCCACAACTGGCCTTGCCAGCGCTGCTCGTCCGGCAGCGGCGTGACGTCGCCGCGGGCGTTGCGCAACTGGTCGCGGCCGGCGGCCCAGTCGTCCAGCCAGTCGGCGCGATAAACCTGGTATTGGTCGAACAAATCGGCCAGGCGCTCGGCCAGTTGCAGCCGGCGCTCCGCCTCGCCATCGGCAAGGAAGTGGCGCAGCGGCGCGAACACCGGATCGGCCAGCAAGGTGGGCAGCAACCGCATCAGGCGCCAGGTCAGCGGCCCCTTGTCGAAGGCGGAGATGGGCGGCACGCGCTCGCGCCCCAGCATGCCGCGATAGGCGTCCCACAGGAAGCGGGCCGGCAGCGCCACGCGCGAGGCGGCGCAGATGCCGATTTCCTCGGCCAGCGCGATCTTCAGCCATTCGGCCACGCCGTTCGACTGCACCAGGAAGATTTCCGGCTGCAGCGCCCCGAGCGGGTGGTTGCGCAGCCATTGGAAGACGGCGGCGCGCAACTGTTCCATCTGATTGCCGTGCAAGATCAGCAGGCCGGGAGTGATGCCAGGGTGCATAGAGCTGTTTGTTATGATCGAAACCGTATTATCGCTCTAGCTTGGGTCGTATGCCAGCAGTTCCTGTTCCATCAGTTGATCCAGCACAGCGAGCATCGCATGCAGCTGCTCGATCAGACGCCGGGCGTTGCCGGCGTCGGCGTCGCCGCGCACCTGTTCGAGGGCATAGCACAACTCCCCGAACTGCATGGCGCCGACGGCGCGCGCGGCGGATTTGGTGCGGTGGCCCAGCTCCGCCAGATGGGCCAGGTCTTCCAGCGCCACCGCCTCATCCATTTCGGCCAGCGCGCCGCGCGCGGAAGTCAGGAACAGCAGCGCGTATTTGCGCATCTTGTCGGCCTTGCCGCCAAACGTCTGCGCCAGCGCCTCGACATCGAACAGCGCAGCCGGCGCCGCCGGTTCCGGCGCGGGGGCGGCGACCGGCGGCTGGCGCAGCGGGAATACGGGCGGCGACGGCAGCACCGCCAATGCTTCGGGCGCCGAGAAGTAGGAAGGCGGCGGCGGCACGGGCTGGCGCGCCAGCTGGCTGGCCGCCCTGGCCCGCTGATTCATCCACTTCGACAGCATGTTGAACAGCTGCTTGGGCGCGATCGGCTTGGTGACAAATTCGTCCATGCCGGCGTCGAGGCAGCGCTGCTGGTCGCCGCGCCCGGCGTTGGCGGTCATGGCGATGATCAGCGTGGCGGCCAGTTTCGGATGGGCGCGGATCAGGCGCGTGGCCTCGTAGCCGTCCATCACCGGCATCTGCACGTCCATCAGCACGCCATCGAAGTGCTCCTTGAGCAGCAGGTCGATGGCTTCCTTGCCGTTGTTGGCGACGCAGACGGTGGCGCCGGCGTCCTCCAGCAGCTCCTGCCCGACCTGCTGGCTGAAGATATTGTCCTCCACCAGCAGGATCGAGGCGCCGCGTATGCTGTCGAGCACCTCGGGCTGCACCGCCTCGTCGCTCGGCGCCAGCAGGGACACGCCCTTGGCCAGGCGCGCCGTGAACCAGAAGGTGCTGCCCTCGCCCGGCTTGCTGTCGACGCCAACGCCGCCGCCCATCAGTTCCGCCAGCTGCTTGCTGATCACCAGCCCCAGGCCGGTGCCGCCGTAGCGCCGGGTGGTCGAGGTGTCCGCCTGATGGAAGGACTGGAACAGCTGCGCCACCTGCTCGCCGGTCATGCCGATGCCATAATCGATGACCTCGAACCGCACCATGATGTAGCTGTCGCGCTCCTCCACCGGCCGCGCGCGGACGATGATCTTGCCGTTATCGGAGAACTTGATCGCATTGCTGACGAAATTCAGCAGCACCTGCTCCAGCCGCAGCGGATCGCCGCGCAGCTGGTGCGACAGGCCCGGCCAGATTTCATACACCAGTTCCAGCCCGCGCGCCTGCGCGCTTTCACCCAGTTGGCTGGAGATGTTCGCCAGCAGCGCATCGAGCGTGAAGTCCAGCACCTCCAGGTCCATCTTGCCGGCTTCGATCTTGGAGAAGTCGAGGATGTCGTTGATGATGCCCAGCAGGTGCTGGCCGGAGTGATAAATCTTCTGCAAATAGTCGCGCTGCTTCGGATGCGTGACCGATTTCAGCGCCAGGTGCGCCATGCCGATAATGGAGTTCATCGGCGTGCGGATCTCGTGGCTCATATTGGACAGGAAATCGCTCTTCGCCTGGTTGGCCGCATCGGCTTCGTCCTTCAGCTTGTGCAGCGCCGTCACATCGGTCGCCAGGCCGATCACCGCGTTGACCGAGCGTCCCAGTTCCACCGGCACCTTGACGGTCCACAGGTGCTGCACCGCGCCGTCGCTGCCGACGAACTGTGTTTCGCCGGTGCGCTTGAGGCCATCGGCAAACACCGGGCGTTCCTGCGCCCAGGCGGCATCGGCTTCGGCGGCCGGCATCAGCTCCCGATCCAGCTTGCCGATGATCTCCTCCACCGGACGGCCCATGCATTCGGCCATGCGGGCGTTGACGTAGCGGAAGCGGCGGTTCTGGTCCTTCATGTAGACCTGGGCGTCGATGTTGTTCAGCACCGTATCGAGCAGCACGCCCTGCTTGATGGCGCGCCGGCGCGACGCGTACAGCACGAAGACATAGCTGTACAGCAGCAGCGTGCCGGCAAAGCCGGTCAGCGCGGCCAGCCACGGGAAATACAGGTCGAAAGGCGTCAGCAACACGTCGCGGTGGACTTGGAACTGCGCCTTCCACAGATTGCCGTGGAAATCGATCGGCAGCACGGTCTGTAGATCGTCCGGCCGCTGGTTGGGCAGCGGCGTCGCGGTCATGGCGCCGGCGTCATTGAACAGCAGCCGGTCGGTGCTCTCGATGACCAGGCGGCGCTGATCGACGCTGGCGCTGCCATCGGCGTAGAGCTGCAGGTGCATTTGCCGCACCCGCATCTCGTCGATGGCGACCTGGATCAGCTTGGGAACGCTGAAGCCCGCGCCCACCGAACCGAGATAGGCGGCGCGCCGTTCGGCCACCGTCGTCAACGGCATGCCGCGGCGGTACACCGGCAGCCGCACGCCAAGTCCATAATGCGGCGCCGGATGCTGGACCACGATCGGCTGGCCGGAGGCGGCGACGCCGCCGGTGTCGCGCGACAGCTCCAGCATGCGGGCGATGGCCGGCGTCGCGGCCAGGTCGACGCCATGGCGCTCCGCCACCATCGGCTCCAGGTAGGTCAGCACCGTGTACTCGGGCCGGCGCCCCGGCGGCGTGATGTCGAAGCCAGGATGGCCTTCGGCGCGCACGCCGGCGACGAAAGCGTCGCGGCCGGAGTCGCTCACCGACGGCGCCCAGTTCAGCGCTTCGATGGCCGGGAAGTGCTGCGCAATATCGAGGCTGGCAACGTACTGGTGGAACTGCTGGCGGGTGACGTGGTCGGTGGTCTGGAACAGCGCCGCCACGCCGCGCGTCAGGTCCGAATAGGATTTGATGCGCGCGGCAATGCTGTACTGCGTGCTGCGCGCCAGGTTTTCAAACCGTTGTTGCGCGTCCTCGTCGACGGTGCGCAGCGCGGCGCTGTAGAGCAGTGCGCCAACGCCGCTGGCCAACAGGCATCCCACGCCCCAGAACATCAGGCGCGGTCCCCGTCTTCCCTGTCTGCTGTTAGCCGATTTAAGCATGCATCATCACTTTAATAGCGGAAATATTTTGCATCACAGCAGCATACTATCAATGCCACGCGGGAACCAGAGAAACAATTGGTGAGAATTAATCGTGCGGGGATTGAATTTTCAACGGAACCTTATACAGTAAGGATCGCTCTAAGTGATGAGGCTGTCTCATGGAGGCGATCATGCGCGTATTTTTGACGACATTCGGGGTCGCGTTGACCATGATGAGTTCGCCTCATGCCATTGCCGGACATGATGAATTCGAGGCCACGCTGGCGCTGCCGTTCCACGCCGACGACCGCGGGCCGCGGGTGGCGCTCCTGCGGTTTTGCCGCCGCCCGGCGGCCCCCACCGGCTGCGCTGGCGGCTCGACCTGCTGCCGCGACACGATGACACGGTGGTGCGCAGCTGGCGCGGCGAGCGGCTGCTCGCCGGCGGCGAGACGGAGGTGGAGGTGCGCTGGCGGGCGAAAGTGCCGAACGGCATTTACAGGATGAAGTTAAGCGCGCGGCTGGACGATGGCACGCGAGCCGAGCAAAGCTGGCCGGTGGCGGTCGGCCCTGTCACGGCGCCCACAGCGCCCGTCGCCTCCCGCAGGCCCGCAACGCTGGCGCGGCAGCCGGCGCCTGCCCAACCTGGCGCGGCGGAAGCGGCCGGCTACGACGTCTACCTTGGCAACCTGCACAGCCAGACCAACCACAGCGACGGCGGCGGCGCGCTGGAGCAATGCCACGGCGCGCAAAACCCGCAGTCCGGCGCCTTCGGCCCCACCGACGCTTACCAATACGCCCAGCGCCACGGCCTCGATTTCCTGATGACATCCGAGCACAACCATATGTACGACGGCTCGGACCGCACCGCTGCGGATGCCGATCCCAGCGCCGCCCGCGCGCTCTACATGGAAGGGCTGGAGCAGGCGGCACGGTGGAACGCCGCACAGAACAAGCTACTGGCCCTGTACGGCCAGGAATGGGGCACCATCGCCAATGGCGGGCACATCAACATTCTGAACGCCGGCGCCCTGCTCGGCTGGGAGCGCAACGCGCAAGGCGAGCTGCTGGCCGGCGCCGAAACGCCGAAAAACGACTACGCCGCCCTCTACCGGATGATGAGCGAGCGCGGCTGGCTTGGCCAGTTCAACCACCCGGCCAAAGACCAGTTCAGCATCGCCGGCAAACCGCTGGCATGGAGCACCCAAGGCGACCGCGCCATGCTGCTGTGCGAGGTGATGAACACCAGCGCCTACTCCACCAACACCAGTGAAAGCGAAACTCGCCGCAGCAATTTCGAATCCAGCTGCAACGCGCTGCTGGAAGCCGGCTACCACGTCGCCTTCAGCAGCAATCAGGACAATCACTGCGCCAACTGGGGCGCGGCGTATTCCAACCGCACGGCCGTGTTATTGCCGCGCAACACGGCACTCACCGCAGACAACCTGATGGCGGCGCTGCAAGCCCGTCGCGTCTACGCCACGATGGACAAGCATGCGCAACTGATCTTCACCGCCAACGGCAAGATGATGGGCGAGCGCATCCGCAACAGCGGCAAGCTGACCTTGCAAATGCACTACACCAGCGGCGATGGGCGCGGCGCGGCGGCAGTCGCCTTCTTCCACGGCGTGCCCGGGCGCAATGGAAAAGTCAGCGCCGTCAGCAGCAAAACCCGGCACACGCTGACACCCTTGCCGGGAGAACATTTCTATTACGCCAGAGTTACACAAGACGACGGCAAAATTATCTGGAGCGCGCCGATCTGGGTATCGCAACAGGCGCGCTGAATCCATGCAATCGTGCGCAGCGGAAAATTTAATTCCGATAATATTTTTCTTGCTAGAAATACTGGAATCCAAGTTATTAAAACGATAAAATAGTCGCTGCACCTGATCGTGCGGCAGCGCACAATTTTGCTTGACTCCCAACTACACAAGAGTATCTTTTACCTTCCAATCCGCTACCCGACAGCCGCCGTGCAGATCCCGAAAGTTCTCCTCGTCAACGACGACCAGGCCAGCATGTATGCGCTGGAAAGCTTGCTGCTGGAGGCCGTCGACCAGCAGCTCTATGAACTGTTCACCGCCACCTCAGGCAAGGAAGCGCTGCGCCAGGTCTTGCTGCACGAATTCGCGGTGATCCTGCTCGACGTCAGCATGCCCGGCATGGACGGCTTCGAAACGGCCGAAGCCATTCACTCGCACCCGCGCTCGGCCGGCACGCCGATCATCTTTATCACCGCCCACTACGCGGACGAACTGAACCGCCTCAAGGGCTACCAGAACGGCGCGGCGGACTATCTGTTCACGCCGGTGATCCCGCAGATTTTGCAAGCCAAGGTGGCGGTCTTCGTCGAGCTGGCGGCGCGGACGCTGCAACTGCGCATCAAGAGCGAGGAACTGGCGCGGCTCAACCAGGACCTGCGCGTGCAGCGGCTGCAGGACCTGGAACGCATCAACGCCGAACTGGAACAGGAAATCAAGGAACGCAAGCACGCGGAACAGCGCGCCCACGATTTGTCCACCCGCGACGCGCTCACCAGCCTGCTGAACCGCCGCGCGCTGATGCAGCAGCTGGAGCATGCGGTGGCCAGCGCCGACCGCAGCGGCGTCGGCTTCGCGCTGCTGTTTCTCGACCTGGATAAATTCAAGGGCATCAACGACAGTTACGGCCATGAAGCCGGCGACGAGCTGCTGCGCCAGGTGGCGGCGCGCCTGAGCGCGGCGGTGCGGGTGGCCGATATCGTCGCGCGGCTGGGCGGCGATGAATTCGTCATCCTGATTGAAGGCCAGTCGGCCTCGGCCAACGCCGCGCGCGTGGGGCGCAAGATCGAGATGGCCTGCGCCCTGCCGTTCGACATCGGCGGCCAGCGGCTGAAAACCGCCGCCAGCATCGGCATCGCGCTCTATCCCGAAGACGGGGCCAACGCGCAGGCGCTGATGAAGAACGCCGATACCGCGATGTACCACGCCAAGCAGAACGACGCCTCGCCGGTGCAGTTCTTCCACGAAGAGCTGAACGTGCGCGAACGCGAACGCGAACGCTGGACGCTGGAACTGCGCAAGGCGCTGGCCGCCGGACAGCTGGAACTGCGCTACCAGCCGCAGGTCGACCTGCAAAGCGGCCGCGTGATCGGCGCCGAGGCGCTGCCGCACTGGCGTCACCCGACCCACGGCCTGCTGACGGCGGCCGAATTTCTGCCGCAGGTGCACGACCGCACGCTGCTGGACCAGGTCGACGCCTGGGTGATTGCGCAGAGCTGCGCCCAGGCCTCGCTGTGGCAAAGCCTGTGCGGCTCGCTGCCGGGCAAGCCGCTGTGCATGTGGATCAACCTGGCCACGCCGCAGCTGCATGCAGACCTGCTGCAACTGCTGCTGGCGGCGATGCGCAAGCATGGGCTGGCGCCATGCAGCATCGGCATCGAACTCAATGAGAAGCTGCTGCTGGGGCCTTCCGATCCGCTGGCGCAGCTGCTGACGCACCTGCAAAGCGCCGGCGTGCGCCTGGCGCTGGACGATTTCGGCAGCGCGCGCTCGTCGCTGGCCGCCTGCAAGCGCTGGCAGCTCAACGCGCTCAAAATCGACCGCGGCTTCGTGCACGGCATCGGCAATGACGAAGGCGGCACCGACGTCGTTGCCGCCGTGGTGCACCTGGCCAAGGCCCTGTCGATGCGCGCGGTTGCGCTGGGCGTGGACACGCGCCTGCAACTGGAAGTGCTGCGCCAACTGGGATGCCACATCTGCCAGGGCGACCTGTTTTATCCGCCGCTGCCGGCCGCCGAACTACTCGAACAAACCCGCAACCTAACCTACCTACCCTCCTGAGCAACGAGGAACAAGACATGAATAATATGACCGACATGGGCGAACAGCTGGATGCGAAGATTCTGCTGTCGACTCTGATGGCGCTGAAAAAAGGAGACTTTTCAGTGCGCATGCCTTCCGACTGGATCGGCATGGCCGGCAAGATCGCCGATACCGTCAACGACATCATCGACACCAAGGCGCGCATGGTGCGCGAAGTCACGGAGGTCAGCCGCGTGGTGGGCCGCGAGGGCCGCTTGACGCAGCGCGCCGAGATGGCCAACACCACCGGCGGCTGGGCCACCATCCTCAGCTCCGTCAATACGCTGATCGACGACCTGGTGCGCCCGACCACCGAAATGGCGCGCGTGATCGGCGCGGTGGCAAAAGGCGACCTGTCGCAAACGATGGCGCTGGAAGTGGACGGCCACCCGCTGAAGGGCCAGTACCTGCGCGCGGCGATGACCGCCAACACCATGGTGGAGCAGTTGTCGTCCTTCTCGTCCGAGGTAACGCGGGTGGCGCGCGAGGTCGGCACCGAGGGCAAGCTGGGCGGCCAGGCGCAGGTGAAAGGCGTGGCCGGCACCTGGAAGGACTTGACCGACTCGGTCAACTCGATGGCCGGCAACCTGACGTCGCAGGTGCGTAACATCGCCGAAGTGACCACCGCCGTGGCCAACGGCGACTTGTCGAAGAAAATCACGGTGGACGTGCGCGGCGAGATTCTGCAATTGAAAGACACCATCAACGTGATGGTGGACCAGTTGCGCTCCTTCGCCTCGGAGGTAACGCGGGTGGCGCGCGAAGTGGGCACCGAGGGCAAGCTGGGCGGCCAGGCCTATGTGCCGGGCGTCGGCGGCACGTGGAAGGACCTGACCGACAACGTGAACTTCATGGCGTCCAACCTGACCGGCCAGGTGCGCAACATCGCGGCGGTGACCACCGCCGTGGCCAACGGCGACCTGTCCAAGAAGATCACGGTGGACGTCAAAGGCGAGATCCTGGAGCTGAAGAACACCATCAACGTGATGGTCGACCAGCTGTCCTCCTTCGCCTCCGAGGTGACGCGCGTGGCGCGCGAGGTCGGCACGGAAGGTAAGCTGGGCGGCCAGGCGCAGGTGAAGGGCGTGGCCGGCACCTGGAAGGACTTGACCGATTCGGTCAACTCGATGGCGGGCAACCTGACGGGCCAGGTGCGTAACATCGCCGACGTGACGACCGCCGTGGCCAACGGCGACTTATCCAAGAAAATCACGGTGGACGTGAAGGGCGAGATCCTGGAACTGAAAAACACCATCAACGTGATGGTCGACCAGCTGAACTCCTTCGCCTCGGAAGTGACGCGCGTGGCGCGCGAGGTCGGCACCGAGGGCAAGCTGGGCGGCCAGGCCAACGTGCCCGGCGTCGCCGGCACCTGGAAAGACCTGACCGACGGCGTGAACTCCATGGCGGGCAACCTGACGGGCCAGGTGCGTAACATCGCCGACGTCACCACCGCCGTGGCCAACGGCGACCTGTCGAAGAAAATCACGGTGGACGTGAAAGGCGAGATTCTGGAACTGAAAAACACCATCAACGTGATGGTCGACCAGCTGTCCTCCTTCGCCTCCGAGGTGACGCGCGTGGCGCGCGAGGTGGGCACCGAGGGCAAGCTGGGCGGCCAGGCCTATGTGCCGGGCGTCGGCGGCACGTGGAAGGACCTGACCGACAACGTGAACTTCATGGCGTCCAACCTGACCGGCCAAGTGCGCAACATCGCGGCGGTGACCACCGCCGTCGCGCGTGGCGACCTGTCGAAGAAAATCACGGTGGACGTCAAGGGCGAGATTCTGGAACTGAAAGACACCATCAACGTGATGGTGGACCAGCTGTCCTCGTTCGCCTCCGAGGTAACGCGGGTGGCGCGCGAGGTGGGCACCGAGGGCAAGCTGGGCGGCCAGGCCAATGTGTCCGGCGTCGCCGGCACATGGAAGGACCTGACCGAAAACGTCAACCAGCTGGCGGCAAACCTGACCAACCAGGTGCGCGCGATCGCCGAGGTGGCGACCGCGGTGACGCGCGGCGACTTGTCACGCTCGATTCAGGTGGAGGCGCGCGGCGAGGTGTCCTACCTGAAGGACAACATCAATGAGATGATCCGCAACCTGAAGGACACCACGCTGAAGAATGCCCAGCAGGACTGGCTGAAGACCAACCTGGCCCGCTTCACCCGCCTGCTGCAAGGCCAGCGCGACCTGCAAGCGGTGACCAAGCTGATTCTGTCCGAGCTGGCGCCGCTGGTGTCGGCGCACCACGGCGTGTTCTACATGATGGACTCCGGCGACAGCGACGCGCGCCTGCGCATGATCGCCAGCTACGGCTACCGTTCCAGCCGCAAGCTGCCGACCTCCTTCCTGCCCGGCGAGGGCCTGGTGGGCCAGTGCGCGCTGGAGAAGGTGCGCATCTGGCTGACCGATGTGCCGCGCGACTACATCGTCGTTTCGTCCGGCCTGGGCGCCGCGCCGCCCACCAATATCGTGGTGCTGCCGATCCTGTTCGAGCAGCAGGTGAAGGCGGTGATCGAGATCGCCTCGCTGGACCGCTTCACCGAGACGCACCTGTCCTTCCTCGACCAGCTGATGGAATCGATCGGCGTGGTGCTGAACACCATCGAGGCGAACAGCCGTACCGAATCGCTGCTGACGCAGTCGCAGTCGCTGGCGCAGGAACTGCAACAGACCAACCAGGAGCTGGCGGAGAAGGCGCGCCTGCTGTCCGAGCAGAATATCGAGGTCGAACGCAAGAACCGCGAGGTCGAGCAGGCCAAGCTGGCGCTGGAGGAGAAAGCCACGCAGCTGGCGCTGTCGTCCAAGTACAAGTCCGAGTTCCTGGCCAATATGTCGCACGAGCTGCGCACGCCGTTGAACTCCCTGCTGATCCTGGCGCAGCAGCTGGGCGACAACCCGGACGGCAACCTGTCCGGCAAGCAGGTGGAATTCGCCAAGACCATCCACGGCTCCGGCTCCGACCTTCTGACGCTGATCAACGATATTCTGGACCTGTCGAAGATCGAATCCGGCACCGTCACGCTGGACGTCTCGGAGTACCGCTTCCAGAACCTGCGCAACTACGTCGACCGCACCTTCCGCCACATGGCCGAGGCCAAGCACCTGGGCTTCTCGGTCGAACTGAAGGACAACCTGCCGACGGCCATGATGACCGACACCACGCGCTTGCAGCAGGTGCTGAAAAACCTGCTGTCGAACGCCTTCAAGTTCACCACGCACGGCCAGGTGTCGCTGGTCATCAGCCTGGTCAGCAGCGGCTTCACCAGCGACCACCCCAACCTGCTGCATGCGGACGCGGTGCTGTCGTTTGCGGTCAGCGATACCGGCGTCGGCATCGCCTCGGACAAGCTGCAACTGATCTTCGAAGCGTTCCAGCAGGCCGACGGCTCCACCGCGCGCAAATACGGCGGCACGGGCCTGGGCCTGTCGATCTCGCGCGAGCTGGCGCGCCTGCTGGGCGGCGAGATCCGTGTCGAGTCGGTGGTCGGCAACGGCTCGACCTTCACGCTGTTCCTGCCGTATAACCGCGCCGGCTTTATCAACTTCGACACGGTCCGTGCGCCGCAGGTGCGCCTGCCGCTGCCTTCGCCGCAGGTGGTGTACACGCCGCCGGCGCACGCCGAGGTGGCGCCGGCGGAGCATGGCGGCGAGCTCGAAGCGGAACTGGACGAATTTAGCGGCAGCGACGACCGCGGGCTGGTGGCGCCCGGCGATCCTTCGGTGCTGATCATCGAGGACGACGAGCGCTTCTCGCAGGTGGTGCTGGGTTTTGCGCGCGAAAAGAACTTCAAGGGCATCGTCACCATGCAGGGCGATTCGGCATTGAGCCTGGCCCGTGATTACCTGCCGTCGGCCATTCTGCTGGACCTCGACCTGCCGGACATCGACGGCTTCACGGTGCTGGACCGCCTGAAACGCGATCCGAGCACGCGGCATATTCCGGTGCATGTGATGTCGTCGCTGCGCGAGCGCGAACGCGCGCTACGGCTGGGCGCCATCTCCTATCTGAATAAGCCGGTCAGCAAGGAGGACTTGCAGGAGGAGTTTGCGCGCATTCAGAAGTTCCTGCTGGGCGGGAAGCGCAGCCTGCTGGTGGTGGACGACGAGGCGGCGCAGCGCGAGTCGATCATTGCGCTGATCGGCGATGCGGATATTCATATTGTAGCGGTCGATACCGGCCAGGCGGCGCTGAACGCCCTGCGCGAGCAGCGCTTCGACTGCATGGTGCTGGACTTGACGCTGCCCGACATCAGCGGCTTCGACCTGCTGGACATCATCGGCAAGGACGAGTCCCTGCGCGACCTGCCGGTGGTCATCAACACCGCCAAGGACCTGGACCGCAAGGAGGTGGCAAAGCTGAAGCGCTACGCCAAGACCATCGTCATCAAGGACGCGCGTTCGCCCGAGCGGCTGCTGGACGAGACGGCGCTGTTCCTGCATCGCTCGCAGGCCAGCCTGCCGGAGGCGCAGCGGCGCATGCTGGAGGAAATCCATGCGGCCGAAGGCGGCCTGGCGGGACGCAAGGTGCTGATCGTCGACGATGACTTGCGCAACATCTTCGCGCTGTCGTCGCTGCTGGAGCGGCAGCAGATGCATGTGTCGTTCGCGGAGAACGGGCGCGATGGCATCGAGGTGCTGGAGCGCGATCCGTCCATCGAAATCGTCCTGATGGACATCATGATGCCGGAGATGGACGGCTACGACACGATGCGCGCGATCCGCCGCATCCCCAAATTCAAGTCGCTGCCGATTATCACGCTGACGGCGAAAGCCATGAAGGGCGACCGTGACAAGTGCATCGCCGCCGGCGCCTCGGACTACATCACCAAGCCGGTGGACGTGGCGCAGCTGCTGTCGCTGATGCGCGTGTGGCTGCACTGATGCCATCGCTGTTCGCATCCCTCAAGGCAGCCCTGCGGCCCGGCGTCATGCCGGCCGCGCCGCCACCCGGCGCGCCGCGGACCGTGGCCGGCGGCGCCCCGCTGCCTCCGGCATCCTCCGACAAGGTCGAGGAACTGGAACTGGAGCTGCTGCTGGAAGCGCTGTTCCAATGCCACGGCTACGACTTCCGCGGCTATCAGCGCGCCGTCGTCATGCGCAAGGTCCGCACCCTGCGCGCGCAATGCGGGCTGCTCACCATCTCCGCGCTGCAATCGCACATCCTGCACAACGAGGAGGCCTGCAACGCATTGTTGCGCGCCCTGCACGTGGCGCCGGCGCACATGTTCGACGACGCGCTGGAAGCCTCGATGCTGCGCCTTTCGCTGGGCGCCAGCCTGCACGGCGTCGCCCTGCCGCGCGTCTGGCTGGCCGACTGCGCCGGCGCGCAGCAGGCCTGGACGCTGGCCATCCTGCTCGACCAGGAACAACTGGCGTCGCGCACCGAAATCTACGCGACCGTCAACAACGACGCCACGCTGGCCGACATCCGCCAGGCCAGCCTGCCGATGTCGCAGCTCAGCGAGCTGCAGCTGAACTACGTTCGCAGCGGCGGCGCCGGCAAGCTGGCAGACTACTTTCAGGTCAGCGCGGACGGCCAGCGCGCGACGCTCAAGCCGCAACTGGCCAGCCGCATCACCTGGGCACAATACAACCTGGTGACCGACGCTTCATTCAACGAATTCCACATGATCCTCGGCCAGCGCGCCCTGCCCGACTTCGGCACCGCGCTGCGCCAGCGGGTGCAACAACTGTTCAACGACAGCCTGGCGCCATTCGGCGTGCTGGCTCTGGACCGCGAACTGGACGCCCACGATCCGCTGGCCCGCGCCTATAAACCCATCCTGCCGCACCAGGCCTGGTACAAGCGCATCGCCTAACCGAGCGCCGAAGCGCTGGGCCGCGCGGCGATGCGGTCGCGCCAGGCCTGCAGATGCGGCATGCCTTCCTGCCCCGGCCGGAAGCGCATCAAGCCACGCGCAAACTCCAGCGCGCAAAAAGCCGTGATGTCGGCAATCGTAAACCGCTGGCCGGCGACGAAAGGCTGCGCCGCCAGCACCTGGTCCAGCCAGCGCGCCGTATCGCGCATCTTCTCGCCCTGCGCCGCGCCGTAGTCGGGGAACTGCGGCTGCTCCAGCGCCGCCAGGCCCGGATGCGTATGGCGCACGGAGTTGGCAATGCCAAGGAACAGGTGCAGCTCCACGCGGCGATCGGTCATTTCGATGAAAGCGCGTTCGTCGTAGCCCTCGCCCATCAGGTTGGGCTCCGGCGCATGGCCCTCCAGCCACGAACAGATGGCGCGCGTTTCGCACAGGATGCGGCCATCGTCCAGCTCCAGCGCCGGCACGCGGCCAAAGGGATTGCGCGCCAGGTATTCGGCGCTGCGGTGCTGGCCGGCGCCAAGGTCAACCTGCACCTGCCCGATGCCTTCGATGCCCTTTTCGGCGATGAACATGGCAACACGGCGCGGATTGGGCGCGCGCTCGGAGGTATAGAGCTTCATCGCGACTGCCCCGTTTCCAGCATCGTGCGCACGGTGGAGGGATCGGTACGCCCGGCGCGCGGCGGCAGAATGATCCCGCGTTGCACCGCCGGCCGCACCGCTATCGCCGCCAGCCAGCGCTGCACATGCGGCAGGTCGTCCACCGTCACGCCGGACCAGTCGTGCGTATGCACCCACGCCCAGTTGGCGATGTCGGCGATCGAATAGTCGCCGGCCAGGTACTCGTTATCGGCCAGGTGCGCGTCCAGCACGCGGAACAGGCGCTTGCTCTCGCCCTGATAGCGGTCGATGGCGGGCTGGATCTTCTCCGGGAAGTAGCGGTGGAACACATTGGCCTGTCCCATCATCGGCCCGATGCCGCCCATCTGGAACATCAGCCATTGCAGCACCCGCGAACGGCCCTTGGCATCGGACGGCATCAACTCGCCGGTTTTCTCGGCCAGGTAGATCAGGATGGCGCCGGACTCGAACACCGCAAAGTTGTCCTCAGACCGGTCGACAATGGCCGGAATGCGGCCATTCGGATTGATCGCCACAAACCAGGGCTGTTTCTGCTCGCCGGCCTGCAAGTCCAGCGCGTGCAGCGTATAAACCAGCTCCAGCTCCTCCAGCATGATGGAAACCTTGTGGCCGTTGGGTGTGGCGGCCGTGTATAAATCGATCATGTCTCTGCCTTTTCCTTGAATGTGGGCGTGGCCAGATCATAATCCTATTTGGGATTTGACAGCGCCCACGGTTCGCCGTAGATTGCTTGCTTGCCCAAAAGGCCACCCTCTTTTCTAAGGAAGAACATGCAACGCAGTCTGATTTCGCTCGCCGTCATGGCGCTGTTAGGATTGTCCGCCGGCGCCCCTACCCTGGTTGCCGCCGCTCCCGCCGCCAAAGCCGCGCAGGTCACCACCCAGCTCCCGCGCAACGCCGTGCCGACCCATTACGCGGTGTCGCTGACGCCGGACGCGGCCAACAGCAGCTTCAGCGCCAGCGTCACCATCGCGCTCGACGTCAAGCAAGCCAGCAGCAGCCTGACCTTGCAGGCGGCCGACCTGAAATTCAGCGCCGCCGCCATCAGCGCCGGCCCGGGCAAGGCGCCGCAGCAGGCCAGCCGGATCGACGTCGATGCGGAAAAACAGACTGCCACCTTCCACTTCGCACAGCCGCTCAAGCCGGGCAGCTACCAGCTCAAGCTGGACTACACCGGCATCATCGGCACCCAGGCCTCGGGCCTGTTCTCGCTGGACTACGACAACGGCGGCGTGAAGAAACGCGCGCTGTACACGCAATTTGAAAACTCCGATGCGCGCCGCGTGATCCCGTCGTGGGACGAGCCGTTCTACAAGGCCACCTTCGCGCTGGAAGCCACCATCCCGGCCGGCCAGATGGCCGTGTCCAACATGCCGGTGACCTCCACCACCAGGCTGGCGGACGGCCGCGAACTGGTGCGCTTCGCCACCTCGCCGAAAATGTCGACCTACCTGCTGTTCTTCGGCCTGGGCGAGTTCGAACGCGCCACCGCCGTGCAGGACGGCGTGGAACTCGGCGTCATCACGCAAAAGGTTCGCTGGGCCAGGCCCAGTTTGCGCTGGATTCGTCGCGCGATGTGCTGAAAGAGTACAACGACTACTTCGGCGTCAAGTTCCCGCTGCCTAAGCTGGACAACATCGCCGCGCCGGGCCGCAGCCAGTTCTTCAGCGCGATGGAAAACTGGGGCGCCATCTTCACCTTTGAAAACTCGATCCTGCTGGACCCGCGCGTGGCCACGCAGTCGGACAAGGAAGTCTCGTTCCTGGTGGCCGCGCACGAAATCGCCCACCAGTGGTTTGGCGACCTGGTCACCATGGCATGGTGGGACGACCTGTGGCTGAACGAAGGCTTCGCCTCGTGGATGGAATCGCGCACCACCAACCGCCTGCATCCGGAGTGGAACTGGGGCCTGCGCGCGGTCGACACGCGTGAAGGCGCGATGAGCCGCGACGCGCTGTCCACCACCCACCCTGTCGTGCAGCGCATCGCCACCGTCGAACAGGCCAGCCAGGCGTTCGACAGCATCACCTACAGCAAGGGCGAGGCGGTGATCCGCATGCTGGAAAGCTATGTGGGCGAAGACGCCTGGCGCACCGGCGTGCGCAGCTACATGGCCAGGCACGCGTACGGCAACACGGTGTCCGACGATCTGTGGCGCGAAATCGAACAGGCCGCGCACAAGCCGATCACCGCGATCGCGCACGACTTCACGCTGCAACCGGGCGTGCCGATGATCCGCGTTGCGGACGCGGTGTGCAAGAACGGCAAAACCACCGTCCAGCTGACGCAAGGTGAATTCAGTATCGACCAGGAAAACAAGAAGCCTTTGAGCTGGCGCGTGCCGGTCATCGCGCAAACGGTCGGCGGGACCGCCGTGCGCACGCTGGTCAGCGGCGGCAAGGCCAGCGTGACGCTGCCCGGCTGCGGCGCGGTGCTGGTCAACGCCGGCCAGAGCGGCTACTACCGCACGCTGTACGCGCCGAAGGCGTTCGCTACGCTGGCCGCCGATTTCGCCCGGATGCCGACCATCGATCAACTGGGCCTGCTGGCCGACAGCTGGGCGCTGGGCATGGCCGGCAAGATGCCGGCGTCGAGCTTCCTCGACCTGGCCAGCAACGCGCCGGCCGACGCCGCGCCGGAAGTCTGGCAACGCATTGCCGGCGTGCTGGCCGGCCTGCACAACAGCTACGAAGGCAAGCCGGAACAGCGCGCGGCGCTGGACCGCTTCGCGCGCGCACGCCTGGCGCCGGTGTTTGCCCGCGTCGGCTGGAGCGCGGCCAAGGACGAAGCCGCGCCAGTGGCCAACCTGCGCGAGACGCTGATCCGCGCGCTCGGTGAAGTCGGCGACGAGGCGGTCATCGCCGAAGCGCGCCGCCGCTACGCCGCCGCGGCCACTGACAAGGATGCGATGCCGGCCGCGCTGCGCCGCCCTATCCTGGGCGTGATCGCGTCCAACGCCGACGCGGCGACCTGGGAGCAGTTGCGCGCCGCCGCCAAGGCCGAGCAATCGAGCATGATCAAGGCCGAGCTGTACGACCTGCTGGGCGCCGCCGACGACAAGGCGCTGGCGCAACGCGCGCTGGACCTGGCGCTGACCGACGAACCCGGCGCCACCGCCGGCGCGTCGATCATCAGCCACGTGGCGGGCGGCCATCCGGACCTCGCGTTCGACTTCGCACTGGCCAACCGCGAAAAGGTCGACAAGATCGTCGATGGCGCCTCGCGCAGCCGCTACTTCCCGGGACTGGGCGGGCGCTCGGCCGATCCGGCCATGATCGGCAAGCTGCGGGAGTACGCCAAACAGTACCTGCCGGCCGACGCGCAGGGCGATACCAGGACGGCCATCGCCTCCATCGAGACTCGCATCAAGGTGCGCGCGCAACGCCTGCCGCAAATCGACGCGTGGCTGAAGCAGCACGGCGCGTAGGCAAAAAAACCAGCATCATCGTGAGATGGTGCTGGTTACAAAACGCTCGAGAGCGTGGGGATGTCCGCTGGTCCGCCGGCTGTCGTGCCGGCTGGACGAAATTTGTGCCGGGCTTGAACGGTCCGGCAACCGGGCGCTGGGCTTAGCCTCGCGCTATGGGTTCTACTTTGCCATCGAACCGCGCGGACAGGCTTAGGACTTCATTAAGGTAAAACTTAAGGGGTTTTAAGCAAGAAGAGGTGGTGCCGGTGTTTCAGGCCACCGGCCAGCCTGCTGAGCTATGCTCCCTGAACGTCCGCGCCATCTTGGGCGCGGGGCCAACTGGAGCACGCTGTCGCCAGCGGATGCAATAATATTTGGACAATATGACGGCTAAATGACGCACACGAACTTTATACGCTTAATGTTTGCGGCGGTTTGCACACTGAGCGCTTGCTCGCAGGTGCCGACTGCCGACGCCCCGCCAGCGCCGGCAGCGGCGCCGGCGGCAACGCCCGTGGAAGCGACGCAAGCCGCCGATGCCGGACCGTTGCTGACCATCGACAGCAGCCAGTCGCTGATCGCCGTCACCGTGCGCCGTGGCGGCGTGCTGGCGCGCCTCGGCCACGATCACGTCGTGGCCAGCCACGCCATCAGCGGCACGGTTGCGCCGGCCCGCAACACCGCCGATTTCACGTTCCGCCTCGACGAGATGAAAGTCGACGAAGCAGACCTGCGCCAGATCGCCGGCCTGGCGAAGCAGCCATCGGCGGACGCCATCGAAGGCACGCGCTACAACATGCTGAACAAGGTGCTGGACGCCGGGCGCTATCCGCTGGTGCGCGTGCATGCAGAGCGCAGCGCCAGCGGTCAGCCGCTGCAAGTGGCGATCACGCTGCACGGCGTCACGCGCACACTGGCGATCCCGGTCGAGCTGCGCGAGGAACGAGGCGTCATCAACGTCAAAGGCACGGTCAACCTGAAGCAGACGGATTTCGGCCTTACGCCGTTTTCCGTCATGGCCGGCGCCATGGCGGTGCAGGACGAGATGGAACTGCGCTTCGACCTGACGGCCAGATAAAAAAAGCCCGCAGCAAAGGGCGCGGGCCAAAGGTTTCAAATCGGGAGAGACTTGAAAGAGCAAAGACAGTATCCCAGCCGCGCATGACGACATGATGACATCGCGCCCTCCCGCTTAAATTTTTTTAACGCGCGACCATCAGGCGCAGTCCCAGGCCAACGAAGATCACCCCGGCCACGCGGTCCATCCACTTGCCGGCGCTCGGGGTGCGGTTGATCCACGCGCCCACCGCGCCGGAAAAATAGCCCAGCAAGCCAAACAGCACCACCGCCTGCAATGTGAACAGCAAGCCCAGTTGCGCGGTCTGCCACGCGGCGTCGCCACGCTCGGCCACCACGAACTGCGGCAGGAAGGACAGGAAGAACAACACCACCTTCGGGTTGATCATGTTGGCGAACAGCCCCTTGGCGAACAATTTGCGCAGGCTTTCATCCGGCAAGCCCCCGCCCTCCACGCGCGCGCCGCCACGGCTGCGCAAGGCGCCGATGCCCAGCCAGATCAGATACGCGCCGCCCAGCAGCTTCAACGCGCCAAACGCCAGCGGCGAGGCCTTGATCAATGCGCCCACGCCAAATGCGGCCAGCAGCGTATGACTCAGGCAGCCCAGCGCGCAGCCCAGGCCGAATATCATCCCCTGGCGGCGGCCGCGCGACATGCCGACGCTGAGCACCATCAGGTTGTCCGGTCCCGGCGACACGGTGATCAGCAGCGCGGCGCTGAGGAATCCTATGAACTGTTCTGGCGAAATTAGCAAGATGGTCTTCCTGATATACAAAGCCGCCATCATACCAAACAGTTAATTTCTCGTTTAAAATGGCATAACACCTTTTACCTCCAGCCGGCGCACGGAATACGAATGAGCAAAGCGAGCAAGACCCACAGCCTGATCGCCCTCCTGCGCCACTACGCCGTGCTACTTTTGCTGGTCTTGTGCGTTCCCGCCAGCGCCGCACCCATCTCGCTCACCAGCGCCAGCATCGATCTGGCCAAAGCCGGCCGGCTGTATGCCGACAACGGCGAACCATATCCGGTCGATGCCGCCGGCCTGCCGGCCATGCTGGCGCAGCTCAAGCCGGCGTCCAGCGTCAACCTGCTGGGCGGCAGCTACTGGCTATACGCGGAACTGAGCAACGACAGCCGCCTGCCGCACTGGGTCATCGATCCGAACGACACGCTGATCGACATGGTCGACATCCAGATCTACGGCGCGGATGGCAGCATCCGCCAGCTGCTGACCGGCTATCGCCAGCCGCATTCCTATATGCTCCATTACGGCAAGGACCTCGACCTGCAACCGGGCCAGCGCTACCAGGTGCTGATCCGCTTTTCCAGTCCCTATTACGCGCGCACGCCGGTGTTCTCGGTGCTGCCGCGCGCCGACTACCAGCAGCTGGTGGCCAGGGAGAATGTGCTGATCATCGGCTCCGTGGGCGCGCTGCTGGCGCTCACGGTGTTCAACTTCTTCATCTATTCGATCACGCGCGACCGCTCCTCGCTGTACTACTCGATGTATGTGCTGTGCTACGCCATCGCCTGGGGCATGACCTTCCACATGTCGGCCGACCTGTTCGGCTGGCACAACCTGCACTGGCACTACGTGCCCTTCTTCCTGCTGCCGGTGCTCAGCACCCTGTTCTACACCACCTTCCTGCGGCTGAAGGAAACCGCGCCGCGCCTGTATGCGCTGAGCCGCATCAACATCGTGCTGCCGCTGGCGACGCTGCCGAGCTGCTTCCTGGCGCTCAGCTACGCGCACACCATCGCCACCGTGGTCATCACCATCTGGATGACGATGGCGCTGGCCACCGGCATCATCGTCTGGCGCAGCGGCTACTATCCGGCGCGCTTCTTCGTGCTGGGCTTCGTGGCGCTGATGATACCGGGCCTGCTGATCCTGCCGGCCAACGTCGGCCTGATTCCGGCGCTGGTCAGCAACGCGCAGCTGTTCACGCTTCTCGGCGGCACGCTGGACGGCGTGCTGCTGGCGTTCGCGCTGGCCGACCAGATTCGCCTGCTGCGCAACAACCTGGAACAGCGCGTCAACGAACGCACGCTGGAACTGACCGAAGCCAAGGAACACGCGGAAGTGGTCAGCCGCCACCGCATCGACTTCCTGTCGGCGATGAGCCACGACATCCGCACGCCACTGGCCGGCGTGATCGGCATGATCAAATTCGCCATGCGCGACCAGTCCGTGCGCGGCAGGACCGAGGAATACCTGCGCATCGGCCTGCAGAACAGCGAGTCGCTGCTGGCCATCCTCAACGACATCCTCGATTTTTCCAAGATCGACGCCGGCCGCCTGTCGATAGAAACCGTGGACTTCGACCTGATCGCGCTGATCGACGACGCCATCGGCATCCTGCAAGGCCAGGCCGACGCCAAAAGCCTGCTGCTGCGCAGCGACCTGGCGCTGGACCTGCCGCGCTACGTGCGCGGCGATCCGACGCGCCTGCGCCAGATCCTGCTTAACCTGCTGGGCAACGCCATCAAGTTCACCGACCGCGGCGAAGTGCGGCTCGACGCCTCGGCCCTGCTGACCGCCGACGGCCGCACCGCTGTCAGCTTCGACGTCAGCGACACCGGCCCGGGCATCCCAGCCGAAACGCTGCCCCGCCTGTTCCAGAAGTTCGAGCAGGCCGACCACTCGACCACGCGCCGCTACGGCGGCACCGGCCTTGGCCTGGCCATCTGCAAGGAACTGGTACAGCTAATGGGCGGCTCGATTGCGGCCGAGAGCCGGGTCGGCGCCGGCTCCACCTTCAGCTTCACGCTGCCGCTGGAGCTTGGCGCGGCGCCGGCCGTCGCCGCCACCGCGCCGCGCAAGGAACACCACAGCTACCGCCTGCGCGTGCTGTGCGCGGAGGATGTGCGCACCAACCAGATCATCGTCAGCACGCTGCTGGAAGGCATGGGCCACGACATCCGCATCGTTGAAAACGGCCTGCAGGCGCTGCACGCGCTGAGCACCGCCGCCTACGACCTGGTGCTGATGGACGGCCGCATGCCGATGATGGACGGCGAGCAGGCCGCGCGCCTGATCCGCGCCGGCGGCAGCGAGGACTATCGCGTGCTCGATCCGGCGATCCCGATCATCGCGCTGACCGCCAACGCCAGCGACCATGACCGCGCGCGCTACCTGGCGGCCGGCATGGACGGCTTCCTCAGCAAGCCGGTGGATGAACGCCTGCTGTACGACCAGGTGGAAAATGTCATCGCCCAGCACCTGAGCCGCGGCCGCACACTGCGCCCGACCGATGGCGAGCGGCTGGCGGCGCAGCGGGTGGAGTCGCTGGACGAGCAGTTCGGCGTGACGCCCGATGCCCGGCCCGACACGGTGCGCATCATGCCGCTGGCCGGCCTGTCGCACAAGCACATACAGCGCATCACGCAAGCCTTCCTCGACGAGGCGCCGCGCCGGCTGGAGACGGCGCGCGCGGCGGTCGTCGCCGGCAACAGCCACGCGGCGGCGGCGGCCATCCACGCGCTGAAAGGCAGCGCCGGCTACCTCAACTCGACCCACCTGCACGCGCTGTGCCAGGAAATGGAAAGCGCCGCCAACGCCGGCGACCTGGTGGACGTGATCGACATGCTGCCCGACGTCGAGGCGGCGCTGGACAAGGCCTGCGCCGACTTGCGCGCCGGCGCAGCGGCGGCGTAAGCAAAGTTTGGCGTTTTCCGCGACAATGGCAAGCTCAGTATCCATTGCACCGGACTTTATATGACCCACCCAGATAGCGCGCTGGAAGCGCGCGACGGCCTGCCGCCGGAGGCGCGCCGGATCGCCATGCTGTCGGTCGCCATCGGCGTCGGCATGGCCTCGCTCGATACCGCCATCGCCAACACCGCCCTTCCCGCCATCGCCGACCAGTTGCACACCACGCCGGCCGCCTCTGTCTGGATCGTCAATATTTATCAACTGGCCATGGTCGCCACGCTGCTGCCGTTCGCCGCGCTGGGCGAAATCATCGGCTACCGGCGCGTGTGCATCTTCGGCCTGGCGCTGTTCACCGCCGCCTCGCTGGCCTGCGCGCTGGCCTGGTCGCTGCCGTCGCTGGTGGCGGCGCGCCTGCTGCAAGGCGTCGGCGGCGCCGCCATGATGGGCGTGAACACCGCCATGATACGCACCATCTTCCCGGCCCGGCTGCACGGCCAGGGCTTCGGCCTCAATTCGCTGGTGGTGGCGGTCGCCTTCGCGGTCGGTCCCACCGCCGCCTCGCTGATCCTGGCCGTGGCGTCGTGGGAGTGGCTGTTCGCCATCAACGTGCCGCTGGGCGTGGGCGCCGTGCTGCTGGCGCGCCGCGCGCTGCCGCACAATCCGCGCGCCAGCCACAAAATCGACGCCGCCACCGCCATCCTCAACGTGCTGGCCTTCGGCATGCTGATCCTGACCTTCGGCGACGCCGCCCACCAGGAGAGCTGGCGCCGGCTACTGCCGGAGCTGGCCGCCACGGCGCTGCTGTTCGCGCTGCTGCTGCGCCGCCAGGCCGGCCACGCGGCGCCGATGCTGCCGGTGGACCTGTTCAAGCGGCCGTTGTTCGCGCTGTCGTCGCTGACCGCCGTGTGCACCTTCGCCACGCAGGGCCTTGCGTTCGTCTCGCTGCCGTTCTATTTCGAGCACACGCTGGGACGCTCGCCGGTGGAAACCGGCTTCCTGATGACGCCATGGGCGGTGCTGGTGGCGGTGATGGCGCCGATCGCCGGCAAGCTCAGTGACCGCTACCCGCCCGGCGCGCTGGGCGGCATCGGCCTGGCGCTGCTGTCATCCGGCATGGTGTCGCTGCTGATGCTGCCGGACCAGCCGACCGCGTTCGACATCGGCTGGCGCATGGCGTGGTGCGGCATCGGCTTTGGCTTCTTCCAGGCGCCCAACCTGAAAGCCATCATGGGCAGCGCGCCGCCATCGCGTGCCGGCGGCGCCAGCGGCGTGGTGGCCACCTCGCGCCTGATCGGCCAGGCCACCGGCGCGGCGCTGGTGGCCTACTGCTTCACCGTGTCGGCCACGCGCGGCACCTCGTATGCGCTGATGCTGGGCGCGGCGTTTGCCGGCGTGGCGTGCATCGCCAGTTTCTCGCGCCTGATCGTCTCGCAGCAAGTGTGAGCCGCGCTAGCGCGGACGCTGGTACACTCCCCGCTAACACATTACAGGAGGCCGCCGCATGTCCAACCGCACGCTGAATCTGACCGATACGCTGTACGACTACGTGCTTGCGCACTCACTGCGCGAGCACCCGGCGCAGGCCGCCCTGCGTGACGCCACGCGCGGCCACGAGCGCGCCAGCATGCAGATTTCGCCCGAACAGGGGCAGTTCATGGCGCTGCTGGTGAAGCTGATGGGCGCGCGCAATGCGATCGAGGTAGGCGTATTTACCGGCTACAGCGCGCTGTCGGTGGCGCTGGCGTTGCCGCCGGAGGGGCGGCTGGTGGCCTGCGATATCAGCGCGGAGTACACCAGCGTGGCGCTGCCGTATTGGCGGCAGGCCGGCGTGGCGGACAAGATCGACCTGCGCATCGCACCGGCGCTGCAGACGCTGGAAACGCTGCTGCGCGACGGCGAGGCGGGACTGTACGACTTTGCCTTCATCGATGCCGACAAGGTGGGCTACGATGGTTACTACGAGGCCTGCTTGCAGCTGGTGCGCCAGGGCGGCTTGATCGTGCTCGATAACACGCTGCGGGACGGCAAAGTGCTGGAGCGCGCGGACAATGACGACACCGCCGCGCTACAGGCGCTGAACATCAAGCTGCGCGAAGATCAGCGCATCGACATCTCGCTGCTGCCCCTCAGCGATGGCGTAACCCTAGCCCGCAAACGCTAATCCCCCCAACACCCACCCACCGTCATTCCCGCGCAGGCGGGAATCCATAGAACGCTGGCATTCCAATGCCAGCAAGCCCCCACCGCGCACAACAAAAACAATCTCCAACTAACACTATTTCGGCCGCGCCGGCATCACCAGCGCATCCGGCTTACCCAGCCGCCCAGCGCGCAGCTGCTGAACGGCGGCGGCAACCGAACGGGCGACATTGCGCACCTCCTCCTGGAATTTCTCATCCTGATCCAGTGTCGCATGACTATCCGCGTAGGATTCGTAATAGCCCAGATAGCGATCCAACGCCGACTGCTTGCCGGCATCGATCAGCCCCATCCAGTCCAGCCACTCGCCCAGGTTACGGCGCAGACTCTCAACACCGGCCACATCCCCATGCACCACCAAGCCATAAGCGCGGCCGGCCAGGTGCTTCGGATAATCCCACCCCTTGCGCTCGATCTCCTTGGCCTCGGCAGCCTTCTTCCCATGGGTAGTAGTGGGATCGGGATTACCGCCATCCGCGCACACCAGCCGGTCAATCATCAGCTTGAGCACAGACGGCGCCTGATACCAGTAAGTCGGCGTCAGAATAATAACGCCATGCGCCGCCACCCACTTCTCATAGATTTCCGCCATCCAGTCGTTGGTCTGGCGTTCGCCGTGATTCGGATAGCAGCTGCAAGGCCAGTGGCAAAGCGGCATGGCGGTCGAGACACAGCCCTTGCAAGGATGGATATGCAGGTCGTAGCTGGAAGTCAGCAGGCTCAAATCCAGCACATCGGCGTCGATGCCCGCCGCTTCCAGCACCTCGCTGGCCCACAGCGCCATGCGGTAGGTTTTGGAGATTTCGCCGGGACAGGTGCCGTCGTTGCGCGCGGCGCCGATAATCAGCAGCACACGCGATTTCGAACGCGGGTCTTTCTGCCGCTGCTCGGCGGCGATCAGCTTGTCGCGCGTGGCTTTCCATTCCACCGACAAATCGTAATCAGGATCGGCAAATTCGCCGCCGGCTTTCTGCGTCACCGGCGCCTTGCGGCTGGCGTCATAGTTTTGCCAGGCGATTTCCTCGACTTGCGCCAGCGCTTCGCGCGCCGCGTCGAAAGTCGGGTCTTTGAAAGAGCGCATGAATTGCAAATGAAATTCCTGGCGCGCCAGCTTCCGCGGCGCCTGTCCCGTTCTTACTTCTGGTGCTTCTGGCATGGTAGCCTCCTCTATGGACCCAGCTTGGCATGCTGTAGAGCTGGCCACCGTGCGCTGACGCACCTCCTACAGGGCAACGGCATGTGCGCCTACGGCCCTCACTGTCGGGCAGGCTTAGCATATGTCTACGCTTTTTCAGAAAGGAGACGCATCATGAGCCAACCTAATAAACCTGATCCGCGCGGATTCAAACCCGGCGCCAATATGCCGCAGGGCGACTACGATCCAAAGACGCAAGGCATGTCGGAGAGCGGCAACCATGCGGCCGGCCATCCGGGCAATGACAATCCGCACAACAACCAGCAGAGCGCATCGTCCGCCGCCAAGACGGCCACGCACCGCGACCGCACCGCCGGCGCGCGCGGCGACGTTGGCACCGACAATAATCGTTCGGGTCGCGGCTAACGCGCAACATCCAGTTTACTGGACATGGATTTCCTGTAGAATGGAAATCCATGGACATCAATCTTTTAATCGCCCGCCGCGTGCGGGAGCTACGCGACGCCCAACGGTTGTCGCTGGACGCGCTGGCTGGCCGCAGCGGCGTGGGCCGTTCAACCATTTCGCTGATCGAACGCGGCGAGAGCAGCCCGACGGCAGCGGTGCTCGACAAGCTGGCCAGTGCGCTCGGCGTGGCGCTGGCTGCGCTGTTCGAGGACAAGGCCGCCGAGGGCGAGGCTGAACCATCGCCGGTGGCGCGCGTGGCAGAGCAGCCGGTATGGACCGATCCCGGTTCCGGCTATATGCGCCGCAGTTTGTCGCCGGCAGCGCCTTCGCCTTTGCAGTTGGTGGACGTGGTGTTCCCCGCCGGGCAGCGCGTGGCTTACGACAGTATGCCGCACAATGCGGACATTCATCAGCAGGTGTGGATGATCGACGGCGCGATGGAGATCGGCGTCGGCGAGCAGCAATGGCGGCTGGAGGCTGGCGATACGCTGGCCATGCGGCTCGACCGCCACATCGTCTATCACAACCCGACCGGCAAGCCGGCGCGCTATCTGGTCGCGCTGACCACGCAGTCTAACGGCCGGAGGGCAACATGAGCACCGGCGCCAGCGACCATTCCGCAACAGCAGGCGCCACGATGACAGCCGCCAGCAAGCCGCAGACGATGGCGCCGGCAGCGCAGCCTGCGGTGCGGCGCGTCGGCATGGACGAGGCGCGGGAGCGCGGCGAAACGCTGGCCGAAGCCTTGGCGGATGTGCTGTTGGACTGCGTGGAGGGCGGCGCGTCAGTCAGTTTTATGCTGCCGCTGGCGCGGGACAAGGCGGCCGGCTTCTGGCGCGGCGTGCTGGATGACGTCGCGCGCGGGGAACGCGTGCTGCTGGTGGCGGAAACACCGGTGGGTCGCATCGTCGGCACCGTGCAGCTTATCACCGCGCAGCCGGACAACCAGCCGCACCGCGCCGACGTTGCCAAGATGCTGGTCCACAGCGAAGCGCGCCGCCAGGGCGTGGCCGCGCAGCTGATGGCCGCCATCGACCATGCCGCGCGCGAGGAAGGCAAAACGCTGCTGGTGCTGGACACCGTGACCGGCGGCGACGCCGAACGACTCTACCAGCGCGCCGGCTGGCAGGTCGCCGGCGTCATTCCCAACTACGCGCTGATGCCGGACGGCGCACCGTGCAGCACCACCTACTTCTACAAGCAGCTCTAGAAGTCCGTCTCACCCTCGATCACGGCCGGATAACCGCTAATCGCGCGCGAGGTCTGCATGCCGGCCATAACGGCCGCCTCCACGCAGCCGGCGTTGATGCCGGTCCTGATCCAATCCCCTGTAAGGAACAGATTGGAGAAGCCCGATTGGTCGGTGCGCAGCCGGTAGCGCGTGCTGCCTGCCACCGACATCACATAGCGCTCCGACGGGTCGACATTGGCGCGCCAATACTGCGCATCGAAGCGCTGCACACCGGTAGCCTCGCTGCCGTCGACCAGCCAGTTCCAGGGGAACGCTCCCGCCGGCCCGGCCGCCGACCACAGTGACGCGATCTCCCTGCCCAGCTGATTGATCGCGCCCTGCTTCGCCACCTCCGTCATCCGCTTAGGGAAATCATGATCGCTGGCCGGCGGATAGCTCGCCACCGGCAACGCGCTGCAAAAGTAAGACACATTGCGCGGATCGAGCGCCGCCGGCCAATCCTCTCGCGCCAACAGCTGATCCATCGGCGCCCAGGTATCGTATGGCTCGGTGAAGCCACTCAGCACCGGTTGCTGGCCGCCCGGCTGATAGGCCCAGCCCATCTGGGTCAGATCCTTGTCCAGCCACACCTGATAGGCCTGGGTCGCCACCGTTTTGACTTTCTCCGTGGTGGCCAGCAACGCCGGGCTTTGCGCCAGCAGCTGCGGGCAAAGCACCGGCAGCGAACCAATCGAAATGCCAAACACCACCTGATCGAAGTCGACGCCGCGCTTCAGCGTCATTGTCGGCAGCTCCTGGCCGAAGGCCTCGCGATACACCTGCGGCCAGTCGGTCCAATGCGACTCCAGGTTGATGCCCTTGTCCTGCAACAGCGCCGCCTGCGCCGGGTCGATCTGATCGTACAGCGGCTCGCTCGGCCAGCAGTCGATGCCTTTAACCGGCACCAGCGGGTTGTAGTCCTCTCCCGCCAGTTGCACCTGCCGCGTCATGCGGATGCTGCCCACCTGATCGCCGTCAGGCACCAGCTCCTCCACCTTGTGGAAGAACTTGAACTTCACGCCGCGCTTCAGCAGCGCCTCGTACATCGGCGTAAAGATGGTATCGCCCATCCCCGCCTGCATCTTGAACATGATGCCGCCCTTGTAGGCCAGCCCGATACGCGCCATCGCGCGCAGCATGGTGCCCGCCTCCGCGTTCGGCTTATCGAAATCGCCATCCTCGTAGGCGAAGATCAGGTCATAGAAGCCGCGCACCGGCGCCGACTGCACCGACAGCTGCTCGTCGCCGCCGTGCTTGCGCAGCCAGCCGCGGAAATCCAGATCGTTGATGACATCGAAGCCATGCTTGATCACGCCATCCTCGAACACGCCCTTCATGATCGTGATGCCCAGGTCAAGGCAGATGAACAGGCGGCGCGCATCGTCCGCCACGTCCCCTTCGACACGCGCGAGCAGCTTATCGTAGCGCGAATGCAGCTTGCCGCGCACGCCGGCCATGGCGCCGGCCAGCGCCAGGTGCTGGCCCTCGTCCGCATCCTCCGCCATATTGAACACCATGCCGGTCAGCGCGCCGGCCAGCAGCGACACATCGTCGATCAGCTCCTGCACCGACGACGTTACACCTTCGGCCAGGTGATACAGCCAGTCGGGGATGATGCCGGTGTGGTGCGGATGCGGCGGCAGCTCCATCTCCTTGGTCAGCCGGTCCAGGCTGCGTATCCACTGCTCGATCCAGCCGACCATGGCCACCGCCATCTGCCACAGCGTGATCTTCTGGTCGCCCTCTCCCGGCTCGCCCGGCAAGGTCGGGAACACGATGGACCAATTGTGCCACTGGTCGCCCACGCGCTCGGACAGCGCCACGTAGTCGTGCTGCTTGAAGGCGTCGCGCCAGGTCGCCAGCGGCGCGCCGGCCGGCCGGTCCAGGCTCGCATAGGCCTCCTTGATCATCTTGAACGCATTCGAATAAAAGCCGAACCAGATATGCAGGCCATGTTCCTCGATGCGCTGCCCCATCTTCGCATTGCGGCCGCTGGCGCCCTTGCCGCCCAGGCGCCAGCCCTGCTGGTAGACGGTGATGTCGTAGTTATTCTGCCAGCCCGGCTGCGCGCTCAGATAGTAAGCGGTGGTCATGGCGCTGACGCCGCCGCCGAGAATGGCGATCTTCTGCGGCGCGATGGCCGAATTGTCGATCAGTTCTTCGCCCGTCTGCGCGGTGAAATCGAAGTTCAGGTAGTACGGCAGGATGGCGTCCTGCGGACCCAGTTTCAGGCCCAGCGTCTCGTTCAGCGGGAAGCTGTCGAAGGCGTGCAGCACCGCCTCGTACTCATACGCCAGCAGCTTGCCGCCGTGGATTTTCTCGACGGTGGCCGGCGCCGCGAGGATCGCCTGGTACACCGCCTTCAGGCCGGCGCTGTCCGGGAACTGCTTGAGGAAGATCTGGTCGATGCGCGGGTTGCGGATCAGCGAAATGATGCTCTTCCATCCGGCCGCATCGAGATTGAAGAAATCCGGAATCGACAGGAACAGCTTGATCGCCTCTTCGATCAGGTCCACCCAGTTCTCGATCGGCGTTTCTTCGCGAGACTGGCGGGTGGCGTTCACTTCCAGCAGCGGATGCATGGCGATCTTCGTCTCCGGCGAGAACGGATGGAAGCCCTTGGCCGACAGCGCGCAGCGCTTCTCGGTGATCTCATGCTCGCACAGGTACTTGGGATAGCCGAACAGCTCACGGCCGTTAATCAGCGCCATTGCGTCATCGACAAAGATATGCGCCGGGTAGTAGTAGATGTGGGCCAGCTCGCCCTCCTCGTCCATCGCCCCGACCATGATCCAGGTGACGATATCGACCTCGGTGATCCAGCCCTTGGCGTGATCCACCGCCACCGCCGAATCGGCGTGGTTCACCTGCGTGAAGGTGATCAGCACATACGGCGAAATGGCCTTGAAGGTCATGCGCGCGCCGGCCACCGCGTTCAGCGTGCCGTCGATGGTCGCCTGCAACCGGGCCGTGTCGCCCTTGACGAAAAAGCCGTACATGTCGGAATTCTTCAACTGCAGCGGTGCATGCATCATCACCGAGCCGCCCTGGTAAATATACGAAGGTCTGGTCGCCATGGCCTCACAAGAATGGAAGTGGACAATCCCTGAAGTGTATTTCAGATCCTGCACTGTTGCCAAAAATAAATTGCAAATTTCGAAGTAGAATTTGCCATGGCCAGAGATCACCAAGAACAACGCGCCTGGGTGCGCATGCCGTCGGGACGGCGCCTCGACCTGCTCGATCCCACACCCTTCGACTGGGACGACAGCGATCTGGCGCTGGGGCTGGCGCGCACCTATCGCTGGGGCGGCCATTCGGCCTGGCCGCTGCCGCTGTCGGTGGCGCAGCACTCGCTGACGGTGATGCAGGTGCGCGCCGACGCCTGCGCCGCCACCGGTGTGACGCTGACGCCGGAAGCGGCGCTGCGCGAACTGCTGCACGATGCCGAGGAAGGCTTGCTCGGCTTCGACTGCATCTCGCCGCTCAAGCCTTTCCTCGGCGCCGCGTTCAAGACGCTGTCGCAGAAGCTGGAGGCGGCGGTGTTCCTGCGCTACGGCCTGCCGCACTGGACGCCGAAGGAGCACGCCGCCCACAAGGTCGCCGACCGCCTGGCCGCCGCCAGCGAGGCGGTGCATGTGGCCGGCTGGTCGGCGCAGGAAGTCCATCAGGCGCTGAAGATCAGCGCGCCGCCGCTGCAACACGATCCGTTGCATGCCGTGTACGGCGGCACGCCGTGGGAGCCGTGGCCGCCAGCCCTGGCCGCCGAGCGCTTTCTCGCCGAACTCAAACGGTTGAAGCAACTGTGCGCCTAGCGCAGCGCTTCCCCGTCGTTCCCGCGCAGGCGGGAACCCATAGAACGCCTGCATCATTGGTGCACTATGGATTCCCGCCTGCGCGGGAACGACGGCGCTTATACCAACGTATAACTATACGGCGCCGGCAAGGTTGACGAGAATGCCTTCATCAACCTTTACCAGGAGCCAGATCATGACCACCGCTTCCGTCCTCATCGCCGATGTTCACCCACTGATCCGCGCCGGCATGGCCGCACTGATCGAGTCCGATGGCCAGTTCACGTTGCTGGGCCAGGCGGCCGACGGCCAGCAGGCGCTGGAAATGTGCTCGCGCCTGCAACCGGACCTGCTGCTGATGGACCTGCACATGCCAGGCTGCGATGGCGTCGAAGCCATCGGCCGCATCCGCGCCCAGCATCCGGAAGCCAAGGTCATCATCCTCAGCGGCCATGACGGCGAGGAGGACGCCGACCGCAGCATGCGCGCCGGCGCCCATGCCTACATGCCGAAAAGCGCGCCACTGGACGATCTGATGCTGTGCATCCACGCCGTCCTGCAAGGCAAGAAATTCATGATGCCGGACCTGGCCGTCAAACTGGCCAGCCGCATCCACGGCAACCAGCTGACGCCGCGCGAACGCGACATCCTGCGCCACCTGGCCACCGGCATGAGCAACAAGGTCATCGCCCGCGCGGCCGGCATCGGCGTCGGCACCGTCAAGTTCCACGTCAAGAGCATCATGAGCAAGCTCAACGTGTGCACCCGCACCGAGGCGGCCATGGTCGCCGCCAAGCGCGGACTGGTCCACCTGAACTAAGCGGGAACACAGCATGAAACTGAAGACACTGCTGCTGGCATGCGCACTGGCGATGCCGTTGATGGCCCTGGCAGCCGCGCCAATGGCCGCCACGCAGGCGCCCGGCTATTACCGTACCCAGCTGGGCGACATGGAAATCACCGCGCTGTCGGACGGCACCCATCCCTTCCCGGTGGATACGGTGATGACCAACATCACCCAGCAGCAGGCAGTGCAAGACCTGGCCGACGTCGACCTCAAGCTGCCGCTGCAAGGCTCGATCAACGCCTTCCTGATCAACACCGGCAGCAAGCTGATCCTGATCGACAGCGGCGCCGGCGCCCTGTACGGCGATTGCTGCGGCAAGCTGCTGGCGCACCTGCGCGCGGCCGGCTACCAGCCCGGGCAGGTCGATGAAATCTATCTCACCCATTTGCACAAGGACCACGCCGGCGGCATCCTGCGCGAGGGCGCGGCGGTGTTCCCCAACGCCGTGCTGCGCCTGCCGCAAGCCGAGGCCGACTACTGGCTGACACAGGCCAACAAGGCCAAGGCCCCGCCATTCCTGTCGACCTTCTTCGACGCCGCGCAAGCGGCCGTCGCGCCCTACCAGGCCGCCGGCCGCTACCAGCCGTTCAAGCAGTTCGGCCAGCTGGAACCGGGCATCGAGGCGCTGCCCGCGCCCGGCCACACGCCGGGCCACGCCGCCTACCTCGTCACCAGCAAGTCGCAACAGTTGCTGGTGTGGGGCGATATCGTGCACGTCGCCGGCATCCAGTTGCCGCACCCGGGCGCCACCGTCAAGTACGACAGCAGCGCGCCGGATGCGCAAGCGACCCGCGCCACGCTGCTGCAACTGGCCACCAGCAAGCATCTGACCGTGGCGGCCGCCCACATCGCATTCCCCGGCCTCGGCCATATCCGCCTGCATCACGGCGAATACGAGTGGCTGCCGCTTAACTATGACGAAACGCCGGCAAGCCGACCCTGATTCAGCATCTCCCCGCAGCATCCCTTCACTCACAAGGAGCATTTCATGTCGAACAGCAAACTGACCGTTGATAGCGTCACCGTCGAAGATGGCACCCGCATCCACTTCAAGGACTGGGGCAGCGGCCCGGCCGTGGTCTTCAGCCACGGCTGGCCACTGCAAGGCGACGCCTGGGAAGACCAGATGATTTTCCTGGCCAGCCAGGGCTACCGCGTGATCGCCCACGACCGCCGCGGCCACGGCTTGTCGAGCCAGCCGTGGAACGGCAATGACATGGACACCTACGCCGACGACCTGGCCACGCTGCTGAACGCGCTGGACATCAAGGAAGCCACGCTGGTCGGCCACTCGACCGGCGGCGGCGAGGTGGCGCGCTACATCGGCCGCCACGGCAGCGCGCGCGTCAAGAAAGCCGTGCTGGTCGGCGCCGTGCCGCCGCAGATGGTGAAATCGGCCAACAACCCGGACGGCCTGCCGATGTCGGTGTTCGACGGCATCCGCGACGGCGTGCTGAAGGACCGTTCGCAGTTCTTCAAGGACCTGACCATCGCCTTCTACGGCTACAACCGTCCGGGCGCCAAGGAATCGGAAGGCGTGCGCGATGCATTCTGGCGACAAGGCATGCAGTGCAGCATCAAGAGCGCCTATGACTGCATCAAGCAATTCTCGGAAACCGACTTCACCGAAGACCTGAAGAAAATCGACGTGCCAACGCTGATCGTGCACGGCGACGACGACCAGATCGTGCCGATCGACGCCTCGGCCAAGGCCGCCGCCAAGCTGGTCAGGAACGCCACGCTGAAGGTCTACCAGGGCGCGCCGCACGGCCTGCCGACCACCCACAAAGACCAGCTGAACGCCGACCTGCTGGCCTTCCTGAAGTCGTAAAAAAACGGCTCACCCGCAACGGTGAGCCGTTTTCCGCAAGCGCGTGGCCGCTTACTTGTTGGCGGCTACCGGCGCCAGGGTTTTGTGCTCGGTGGTGATGCGCTGTGGCGCCTTGTGCACCATGGTGTAAGCGTAGTCCACGCCCATGCCGTAGGCGCCCGAGTGTTCCTTGACGATGGCCATGACGGCGTCGTAGGTTTCGCGGTGCGCCCAGTCGCGCTGCCATTCCAGCAGCACTTGCTGCCAGGTTACCGGCACCACGCCGGCTTGCACCATGCGCGCCATTGCCTGGTCGTGCGCTTCTTTCGAGGTGCCGCCCGAAGCATCGGCCACCATGTAGATTTCGTACTCGCCCTCCAGCATCGCGCACAGCGCGAAGGTGGTGTTGCAGAACTTCGGTCCAGAGGCCGGCAACGATGACTTTTTCTTGCCGTTGGCTTTCAGCGCGTCGCGGACTTTCTGGTCGTCCCACGAGTTCATCGAGGTGCGTTCCAGGATCTCTTTGCCTGGGAACACGTCCAGCAGTTCCGGGTAGGTGTGGCCGGAGAACGACTCGGTTTCAACGGTGGTGATGGTGGTCGGGATGTTGAACACCTTGGCGGCTTTGGCCAGGCCAACGGTATTGTTCTTCAACACCTGGCGGTCGATCGACTGGACGCCGAACGCCATCTGTGGCTGGTGGTCGATGAAGATCAGCTGGCTGTTCTGCGGGGTCAGGACTTCTAATTTCGGATTGCTCATGATGGATTTCCATGTGTGTGAAAGAAACGTCATCATAGGATGCGACCGCGTGAAAAACCACCTGCCTAAAAGTAGACCTCCCGCTACCCCTGTCTCTGCTAAGATAGCCTCACCATGAATACACAACTGACCGAACTGACCCGCGCCCTGCGCGACCTGCACAAGCAATTGATCAACCTGGAAACCCAGTATTTCGGCGCCGTCGGCAGCCCGCTGGAGCACTTGCAGCTGATTACCAATCACCCGCATTTCGCCTGGCTGCAAAAGCTGTCCGGCCTGATGACGCAGCTCGACGAGCGGCTGGAGGACAAGGAGCCGGTGACGGCCGCGGAAGCCAAGGCGTTCCGCCAGTCGCTGGAAATGCTGATCGGCCCCTGCGAGGAAGGCGACCAGGAGTTCCGCGCCAAGTACAACGCCTTATTACACGACGGCCCGGAACTGGTGATGGCGCACGGCGCCGTGCGCAAGCTGCTGGCGCAGATTTAAATCAGCCGGCGCGCAGCCAGCGCGGCAGCCAGCGCTTCCAGCGCGCCTGCCCGGCGTAGGCGCGCGCGGCCGTCACCTCCAGGCGCACGCGCGTGCCGCCGCCCTCCACATTCTCCAGCGCCAGCTGCCCGCCTATGCGGGCGGCGCGCTCGAACATGCCCGTCAGCCCCCAGCGGCCGTTGCTGCCGTTGCGTATCAACTCATCGGCAATGCCCTTGCCGTCATCCACCACCTGCAAGCTGAACGCGCCTGGCGCGTACTCCAGCACGATCTGGATCGACGCCGCCCCGGCGTGGCGGAAGGCATTCTGCAACGCTTCGCGGGCGATGCTGTAAGCCTCGCACGCCACCTGCTCGTCCAGCCGGCGCGGACGGCCCAACGTGCGCAGGCTGAACACCGCGCGGTGGCTTTCCTGCAGCACCTCGCCCACCAGCGCCAGGCCGTGCGCCAGGTCGCCGTCCCCCATGGCGCCGGAGCGCAGGTCCTGCACTTCGTTGCGTCCCTCTTCCATCACCTGGTCCGCCAGCAGCAGCACCCGCTCGATCCGGCCGCGCGACGCCGAGTCGGAAGGCAAAGCGCGCAAGGCCGACTGGAAGCTCAAGGTCAAGCCGTGCACGCTTTGCAGGAAGGTATCGTGCAGCGCGCGGGCAATGCGTTCGCGCTCGGCCATGCGGGTGGCGATGCGCAACGTGGCCTGCCGCGCCCACAGGCGGTACAGCAGATACAGCAGCCCGGCGCCGGCCAGCGCGCACAGGCCGTAGAACAGCGGCGTCTGCGTGAACGTCGGCAGGATGCGCACCGACATCACCGCTTCTTCCTTGCTCCACTGGCCGAACTGGTTCATCGCCGCCACGCGGAAACGGTAGTCGCCCGGGCGCAGATTGGTGTACGAGACGGCGCGGCGCGTACCGGTCTCCTGCCAGCCCTGGTCGACGCCGTCCAGCTGGTAGCGGAAGCGCAGCGCTTCCGGCATGGTATAGCTGAGCGCGGTGTATTCGATGCGCAATGCGGTGGTGCCGGGCGGCAGCACCACCGGCTGGGTCAGGTCGAGGTAACGCTTGCCTTGCGACATCAGCATTTCGAGCTTGACCGCCGGCGGCTGCAACGGCGGATCGCTGCGGCTGCTGTCCAGGCGGGCGATGCCGCCGACGCCGGCAAACCAAAGTTGGCCATACGCATCGGCAATCGCGCTCGGCTGGCGATTGGCCGTGGCGGCAAAGCCCGGATAGCCTTGCTGCACGCCGTACAGCGTGTACTCCAGCGGCGCCCGCGGGTCGGCCAGCGCCGCCCGCCACTGGGCGGCGCGCACGTGGACCACGCCCTTGTTGCCGTTGAACCAGCGGTCGCCGTTGGCGGCGATCACCATGCCCGACACGCGCGACAGCGCTTCCGCATCGGCCACATTCAGGCGGCGGAACTGTTCGCCTTGCAGCACCGCCAGTCCGCCATCGCCGCCGATCAGCACTTCCGGCCCCTGGTGGATGTAGGTGATGGCGCCGATGTCCTCGCCGCGTTCCGGCGTGTAGCGGGTGAGGCGGCCGTTTTCATAATGCAGGATGAGGCCGTCGTTATAGCCGAACCACATCTCGCCCGGTCCGCCGGGCGCGGCAAAGGCGATGCTGTTGGGCAGTCCCAGTTCGCCCTGATGGGTCCACTTGCCGTCCTGCCAGCGATAAGTGCCGCGCCGCGACACCGACAGCCACAGCGCGCGCCCGTCGTCCAGGATGCGCGTGGCCGACACGCCGCCGGCCTCGCTGAGCCCATCCGGGTAGGCAATGATCTCCACCGCGTCGCCGCGGCGGCGCTCGATGTGCTGCGCGCCAGCCTTGAGCAGCGCGCCGTCGGGGCTGTTGGACAGCACGCCGAAATGGCTTGCGGGGCCGCGTTCCAGCACGACCGCGCTGCCGTCCTCGTTCAGCCGCCACAACTCGTTGGTCGGCTTGGCCCACACCAGCACGCGGCCGTCGTGATCCCGCCCGAAGCTGAAGAAGCGCTCGCCGCCATTCAGGCGCGCCCTGGCCAGCCGGTTATTGCGGAAGCGCTCGACGCCGGCCTGCGTGCCGATCCAGATATTGCCGTCGCGGTCCTCGAACACCACGTTGGCGGTGAGGTTGCTGACCTGCCATGGCTGGTCCAGCCGGCTATCGGCTTCGGCGGCCGGCGTGTAGACGGAGTTCGCTTGCTGGCCGATGCCGTCGGTGCGGCACATGCCGGGGCAGCCCAGCGTCCAGTAATTGCCGTCGCGGTCGAATATGCCGCTCTCCTGCCCCTCGGCCTGCGCCATCCAGGCCGGACGCGGCAGTTGCGGCCCCGGATGCTGCGCCGGCACGGTAATCAGCTTGCCGTGGGTGTCGAGCCAGAGCCGGCCATCGGGCGAGGCGGTCAGGTTGACGGTGCTGTAGCCGCTCAGGACAGTGCGGAAGCGCTTGGCGCCGCGCGCCAGCACCACCAGATGCTCGCCGGCCGCCAGCCAGATCTGGCTGTACTGGTCCAGCAAAATGTTGGACACGCGTCCCGGCGGCAGCCCCATCTCTTCGCCGACATTGCGCCAGGCGCCCTGCCGCAATTGCAGCAGGCCGTTGGTGGTGGCGGCCCACACCGCGCCGTCGTCATCGCGGATGGCGTTCAGAACCGGCCCCATCAGCTCGTTGCCGAGGCTGGATGGATAATGGCTGATATGCCCTTTGCTCAACAGGCTGAGGCCGCCAAAAACATAACCTATCAGCAAATCACCGTTGCGCAGCGCCTTCAGCGCGGTGACCGGCCGCTTCGGCGCCACCTCGCCGGACAGCGCCTCGAAGCGGGTGAAACGGACGCCGTCAAAGCGGTACAGGCCGGTGCTGGCGCCTATCCACAGCCAGCCGTCGGCGGTCTGCGCCATGGAATACACCTCGCCCGGTGCACCATCCTTGCTGGTCCAGATATCGTGGTGATAATCGCTGAGGGCGATTTTGCTGTCGAGGGCGTGCGCGGCGGGAACGCCGGCCAGCAAGGCTAACAGGCATACAAGATGAAGAAACTTTGACATGCGCACATCATAGACGAAAACGGAAAATGTAAAAACCTATCAATAAGATAGAAACAATAAAATTTACCAATCGCCGCGCCTCAATTAATCTGAGCACAAGTTCCACCGCATTGAGAGAGCATCGTCATGAAACTGCAAAACCGCCTGAACGCCCTGCCGCTGCCGGTCAGCGCGCTCGCCCTGCTGTCCGCCCTGGTGCTGGGCACACTCGACCAGCAAGCCGCCGGCTGGCTGCTGTTTGCCGCCGGCATCGTCGCCTGGGTAAAACTGGATGCCAAGCAATTGTTAAAATCCGACCGTTATGGCCTGTCGCCGGCGCTTGCACTGCTGGCCTACGCCGCGCTGGCCGGCTCCGGGGCGAATATCGCCATCACCTTTGGACTGGCCTTGCATGCGCTGGTGGTATTCCTTATCCTGCTGAGCCGCCATCTGTCTGATGACAGAGCGCAAGCTTTTTCTCAGCAAAAAGGCATAAGCGCACGTATTTAAAGTGGATTTTGTAGATATCCACACCAACTGTGGATAAGGGTGTGAATAAGCCCCACTTGACAGGCAAGAAGCCCAATAACGGCGGGCTGTACAACAAAATGCCTAATCCACAGGCAGATTTTTTACCAATTAAAATCAATGACTTAGGAAACAGCGCAAGCCGTGCCATGGCGGCTCGCGCGCGTCTTGAAAAAAATTTTCTGTGCATAAGTGGGAAGGCAGATACTGTTGTTGCGCCGTACCGGGAATCCTTTGACAAAAGTGCCGGCGAGGAATAGTGTCACTCTGAAGTTCGGCTTGTTCGACTTACCATGGGATAGCCTGCATGAATCAGAACGACGACGATACCGATTGGATGATAGAGGACGAAGCGCCAACGGCCACCGAAGCGCGCGCAGGCAGCGCCAACGCGGCCGCCGCGCCACCGCCGTGGCGTGTGCTGATCGTCGACGATGACGTCGATGTGCACGTCGTCACCAAATTCTCTCTCAGCAACGCCTGCTTCCAGGGGCGCCGCCTGAGCTTCCTCCATGCGTACAGCGGTGAAGAAGCGCTGAACGTACTGCGCAACACACCGGACATCGCGCTGGTGCTGCTGGACGTCATCATGGAAACCAGCGACGCCGGCCTGCACGTGGCGCGCCAGATCCGCGACACGCTGCACAACAGCCTGGTGCGCATCGTGCTGCGCACCGGCCAGCCAGGCCAGGCGCTGGAGCACAGCATCATACTCGACTACGACATCAACGACTTCTGGTGCAAGACCGACCTGACCACGCGCAAACTGTTCACCACCGTCATCTCGTCCCTGCGCGCCTATGCGGGACTGGACGAGGCGCATCGCCACACGGCGGCGCTGCAGGCCGAACTGGACGCTGCGCGCACCCTGCTCAACGCGGTCGACCAGCACGCCGTCATCGCCACGCTCGATGGCGGCGGGCGCTTCAGCTCGGTCAACGATAAATTCTGCAAGGTCTTCCAGTTCAGCCGTGAGGAACTGCTGGGCGCCGATCCGCGCCTGCTGCACGCGCCGCCGTACCCGCCGGACCAGCTGGCAGACGCGCTACAGGCGCTCAAGGACGGCGAAACGTGGACCGACGTGGTCACCGCCTGGCGGCGCGACGGACAGGAAGTGCGCCTGCGGATCACCGTGACCGGCCATGGCGACGGCGTCATCGTGGTCGGCAGCGTGTTGCAGGCGCTGAAAAAGCCGCTTTAAGCTTCGCTTAAGTATCGGAAACATAAGCGTTTTTCGGGATATCCACAAATGCTGTGGATATCTGTGTGGACAGCACCCCATTGACAATGCATACAGCCTGTAACGGCGCGGTTTTCTATAAACTGCCTATCCAACAAGCAAAACCAATACCATTAAAAATCAATGACTTAGATTATCACGGATTGTAACGAGAAAATTTTTCAAAAAGATTCTGGTCATTATGATTTGTGCATAACTAAACGCCGGCCGTGCCTATCAGTGCGCTGGCCGGCGCCGCTGGTCCGGATGCAGCAGCACCCGTTCGATCACCTGTGGTTTGACGTTGTGCGACTTCAGGTACTCGATGGCGCACACCGTATTAAAACTGTGCTGCGCCATGATGCCGCGCTCAACGACTGCGCTGCATTCCTCGTCATGGCGGGGCTGGAACACGGACGCCTGCGGCGCCGGTTCCAGGCTGTGGACTAGCATAACGTTCATCATGATCCCTGGTAAGAAGTGAGAGGCTGCCGCCCCGATCGGTGATGCGCTCAAGGAGTATGATCGACCCTCGCACAAAGTCAATGTCAGCCTCCTATCATTGCGAATTTTTTTGCGGCGGCAGCCTCCCGGACCGGGAACTTACTTGTTCTGATAGCCGCCGTAGTACTTCACGGGGCTCCAGTCCGGCAGCACGTCCAGCTTGGCCGGCGCGTATTGCTGATACTCCGGGGCGGCATAGACGACCTTGCCGTTGACGATGGTCAGGCTCGATTCGAGGTTCCTGATCTTCTCGACATCCATCGTGAAATAGTCCTGCGGCAAGATCACGACGTCGGCGTACTGGCCTTTGGCCAGCGTGCCCTTGAGCTTCTCTTCGCCGCTCATCCAGGCGCTGCCCTGGGTCATCAGCTTCAGCGCCTGGTAGCGGCTCAGGACATCCTTCTGCTGCCAGATCTGCAGGCCGCCGGCGGTCTTGCCGCTGACCGCCCAGTAGATCGACGGCCACGGGCCATAGCTCGACACGCGCGTGCCATCGGTGCCGAGGCCGACCGGAATCTTCATCTCCAGCATCTTCTTGATCGGCGGCATCTGGCGCGCCTGCTCGCCGTACTGCTTCCAGTAGAGTTCGCCCTGGAAATACATGCGGTTTTGCACGGCGATGCCGCCGCCCAGCGCCTTCACGCGCGCCAGTTGCCTGTCGCTGATGGTTTCGGCGTGGTCGAAGAACCAGCGCAGGCCGTTCAGCGGCGTGTCCTTATTGACTTTCTCGATCACCGCCAGGTCGCGGTCGATGCTCTCGTCGTAGGTTGCGTGGATGCGGAACGGCCAGCGGTTCTTGATCAGCAGACGCAGCACTGGCTCCAGTTCGCTTTCCATATGCGACGGCATATCCGGACGCGGCTCCAGGAAGTTTTCAAAGTCGGCCGCGCTCCACACCAGGTTCTCGCCGCCGCCCTCGGTGTTGTAGCCGTTGGCGTAGAACAGGTGGTCGTTCTTGTCCGGTTTGGTCTGGGTCAGCCAGCGCTGGTAGTCTTCCAGTTCCTTGCCCGGCTTTTGCGCGAACAGGTAGTAGGAGGTGCGCACGGTCAGCTTGCCGTTCCTGGCCAGTTCCAGGCTGACGGCATAGTCGTCCGGATAAGCCTGGCCGCCGCCGCCGGCGTCGATCGCGCTGGTCAGGCCCAGCCGGTTCAGTTCGGTGTAATACTGCTGCGTCGAGTTCAGTTGCTGCTCGCGCGACAGCACATTGGTCTTGGCCAGCGTGCCGTACAGGATGGCGGCGTTCGGCTTGGCGATCAGCTTGCCGGTTGGCTTGCCGTCGGCGCCCAGCTCGACCACGCCATCCTTGAATTTGGTGTTGGCATCGTAGCCCAGCGTGGCGATGCCCTTCTGGTTCAGGAAGCCCAGGCCGTACAGGTAGAGGATGAAGACCGGCTTGTCCGGCACCGCAGCGTTGATTTCTTCCAGCGTCGGCAGGCGTTTTCCTCGAACTGGAACTCATTCCAGCCGCCGACCACCTTGACCCATTCGCCCTCCGGCGTGCGCGCGGCCTGCTCCTTGAGCATTTGCAGCGCTTGCTTCAGCGACGTGACGCCATCCCAGCGCAGCTCGGCGTTGTAGTTCAGGCCTTCGCGGATGATGTGCAGGTGCGAGTCGTTCAGGCCGGGAATGACGGTCTTGCCGGCGGCGTCGATCACTTGCGTGTTGGCGGACTTGAGCTTGAGGATCTGGGCGGTGCTGCCCACGGCTTCGATCTTGCCGTCCTTGATGGCCAGGGCTTGTGCGAACGCGCCCTCCCTGGTCATGGTGGCGACCTTGCCGTTGGTGATGATCAGGTCGGTGGCGTGCGCGAGGTGCGCGGAGAACGCGCAGGCGACCGCCGCCGCGCATGCAAGCTGCTTCAATTTCATAACTACTCCTGGATAAAAAAATGCCGGCGCGGTGAGTGTGCCGCGCCGGCAGCGTGTCAGAGAATTGAGGCGAGCTCAGTTCTCTTGAATTAGTCTTTCAGTGCTTCGATGGCGAAGGTCAGGGTCACGTCGTCGCCCACGTTCGGGGCGTAAGCGCCGGCGTTGAACTCGGTGCGCTTGATGGTCGCGGTAGCGTTGGCGCCGCAAGCCTGTTTCTTGGCCATCGGGTGTTCAGCGCACTTGAAGTGGGTGATGGTCAGGGTGACCGGCTTGGTCACGCCCTTGACGGTCAGGTTGCCTTCGACGGTGGCTGGCACGTCGCCTTTGAAGTTGACCTTGGTCGACTTGTAGGTGATGGTCGGGTACTTGGCGGTGTCCAGGAATTGCTCGCCCTGGATGTGCTGGTCGAACAGCTTCGAGCCGGTGTCGACCGATTTGGCGTCGATCGTGGCTTCCACCGAACCGGTCTTGGCGGCGCGGTCGATGGTGAACTTGGCTTTGGTGTTGTTGAAGCGGCTTTGCTGGGTCGAGAAACCCAGGTGGCTGTAGCTGAAGCTGGAGAAGGTGTGGTGTTCATCCGACGAGTAGCTTTCAGGCGCGGCAAAGGCGGACATCGACAAACCAGCGGCGATCAGCAGGGCAACAATTTTTTTCATTTAGAAACTCCTAATGTGGGGAACAAGATTGTTCGAGTGAGGACGATTATGCTCGCCACACCTAAAGTTGTAAAACGAAAAATTTACCGCTTTACTATCGATAAAATCGATCATGTGTGTGCGGTTATCATAGCGGAATGGCTGGCGGGAGGGGATCTGCCGAAAGGCGGGTCGGGTGATTACCCGGCGGAGTAAAGCTTCCATGGGTTCCGGCCTGCGCCGGAACGACGGCTACGTCGTCCCGGCGCAGGCCGGGACCCATACTGAGCGAATCAGGCCGCGATGGCCGGCGCGACAGCGGTCTGATTGAGGATGCGGCCCAACAAGCGCTGCTCCAGCGCCGCAAACGCCGCGTTGCCGCGCGCGCGCGGGCGCGGCAATTCAACCTTCATATCCAGCGTAATCCGGCCCTCCTCGATCAGCACCACGCGATCGGCCAGCGCCAGCGCCTCCTGCACATCATGCGTGACCAGCACGGCGGTAAAGCCGCGCGCCAGCCACAACGATTCGATCAACTGCTGCATCTCGATCCGAGTCAACGCATCGAGCGCCCCCAGCGGCTCGTCGAGCAGCAGCAACTGCGGCTCATGCAGCAGCGCGCGCGCCAGCGCCACCCGCTGCCGCTGACCGCCGGACAACTCGGCCGGCCAGTCATCGGCGCGCTCGGCCAGGCCAACGGTCGCCAGCGTGGCCGCCGCCGCGTTCAGCGAGCGCGGCAAGCCGATCGCCACATTCTCCAGCACCGTTTTCCACGGCAGCAGACGGGCCTCCTGGAACATGATGCGGATGCTGGCCGCGATGCTGCCGTTCCCTACCCGGACGCTGCCCTGCTCCACCGTCTCCAGCCCGGCGACAGCGCGCAGCAGCGTGCTCTTGCCGCAACCGCTGCGGCCGACAATGGCGACAAACTCGCCCGGCTGCAAATTCAGGTCCACATCATGCAGCACCTGGCGCGGGCCGAAGGCCTTGCCGACGCCGTCCAGATTGAGCGCAACGCCCTGCCGGCGCGGCGGCTGCGCCGAAGTCCAGGTCGCGCTCTCGCGCGGCAAGGCGCCGGTATCGAATAAAGCGGTCGAAATAAACATGGGTTCTCCTTAACGGTAGGCCGGGTTCCAGCGCAGGAAATGCTTCTCCATCGCGCGCGACACCAGATCGGCCGCCTTGCCCAGCAAGGCATACAGCAGAATGCCGACCAGCACCACATCGGTCTGCAGGAATTCGCGGGCGTTCATGGTCATGTAGCCGATGCCGGCCTGGGCGGAAATCGTCTCCGCCACAATCAGCAGCACCCACACCAGGCCAAGCGAGAAGCGTACGCCGACCAGGATCGACGGCAGCGCGGCCGGCAGAATCACATCGCGGTACAGCGGCCAGCCGGACAAGCCGTAGCTGCGCGCCATTTCAATCAGCCCCTGGTCCGCCGAGCGGATGCCGTGGAAGGTGTTCAGATACACCGGGAAGAACACGCCCACCGCCAGCAGGAACAGCTTGGCCGTTTCGTCGATGCCGAACCACAGGATCACCAGCGGAATCAGCGCCAGCGCCGGAATGTTGCGGATCATTTGCAGCGTGGTGTCGAGCGCCGTCTCGGCGCCGCGGAAGCTGCCGGTCAGCAGGCCAAGCGCCAGGCCCAGGCCGGCGCCGATGGCAAAGCCGCTGACCGCGCGCCACAGGCTGGTGCGCAAATGCGTCCACAGCTCGCCCGATTCGGCCAGCGACCAGAAGGCCTTGGCCACCGCCCACGGTTCGGGCAGGATGCGGCTGGACAGCCAGCCCAGTTGCGACGACAGCTGCCAGGCCGCGATCAGCAGCACCGGCAACACCCACGGAGTCCACGCGCTGTGGCGCGGTTTCGCTTTGCTCATCTTATGCAGCCTTCTTCTTTGGCACGATATCGCTGGCCATGATCTCGCCGAACGGGCCGGTCAGCGATTGCTCGCCGTGGTCCTTGCCCTTGCCCAGCAGCGGGAACACCAGCTCCGCGAAGCGGTACGATTCTTCCAGGTGCGGATAGCCCGAGAAGATAAAGGTCTCGATACCCAGGCCGGCGTACTCGCGGATGCGCGCGGCCACGGTGTCGGGGTCCCCCACCAGCGCGGTTCCGGCGCCACCACGCACCAGTCCCACGCCGGCCCAAAGGTTGGGGGATACTTCGAGCTTGTCACGGCGGCCACCGTGCAAAGCTGCCATTCGTTGCTGTCCTACCGAATCCATTTTGGCGAACGCCGCCTGCGCCTTGGCGATGGTGTCGTCGTCCAGGTGGCTGATCAGCTCATCGGCGGCGCGCCACGCCTCCTCGTTGGTCTCGCGCACGATGACGTGCAGGCGGATGCCAAATTTGACCGTGCGGCCGTGCCTTGCGGCGCGCGCGCGGATATCCTCCAGCTTGGCCGCCACCGCCGCCGGCGGTTCGCCCCAGGTCAGGTAGACGTCCATCTGTTCGGCCGCCAGCTCGTGCGCCGGCTCCGACGAGCCGCCGAAATACAGCGGCGGATACGGCTTCTGCACCGGCGGGTACAGCGTCTTTGCGCCCTTGACGGTGATATGCTTGCCTTCGAAATCGTAGCCGTTCTCGCCGCCCTCGCCCGCCAGCGAGGCGCGCCACACGCGGATGAATTCATCCGAAATCTCGTAGCGTTTGGCGTGGTCGGCAAACAGCCCGTCCGCTTCCAGCTCGCCCTGATCGCCGCCGGTGACAACATTGATCAGCAGGCGGCCGTTCGACAGGCGGTCGAAGGTCGAGGCCATGCGCACCGCCAGTCCGGGCGTGGTCAGGCCGGGGCGGATCGCCACCAGGAACTTGAGCTTTTGCGTGACGTGGATCAGCGACGAGGCGACCACCCAAGCATCCTCGCAGGAACGGCCGGTCGGCAGCAGCACGCCGTCGTAGCCCAGCGTATCGGCCGCCACCGCCACCTGTTTCAGGTAGTTGGCGTCGATCGGCCGTGCGCCTTTGGACGTGCCCAGGTAGCGGCTGTCGCCATGCGTCGGAATAAACCAGAACAAATTCAGGGACATCGTATTTCCTTATTGCGCCGCCAGCTGTTTGGCCGGCAGCAGCGCATCCTTGACCGAGATCGGTTTCGGGATCAGTTTCAGGTTGGCGAAAGTGTCGGCCAGCTTCTGCTGCTGTTCCAGCACTTCCCTGCTAATCGGCTTGACGCCATAGCTGTAGCGCGAGGCGGCCAGCGCCACCACGTCCACCGAAAGGCCGGTCTGCGCGGCCAGGATCTGCGACACCTCCTGCGGATTCTTCGCGCCCCAGTCATCGACCTTGGCGATTTCCTCCAGCACGATGCGGACGATGTCGCCGTTCTTTTCGGCGTAAGGACGCGCGGCCAGATAGAACTGGTGATTGGCCACCAGCCCTTTGCCGTCGGCCAGCACGCGGGCATTGATCTGCCTTTCGGCGGCGGCCAGGAATGGGTCCCAGATCACCCAGGCGTCGACCGCGCCGCGCTCGAAGGCCGCGCGGGCGTCGGCCGGCGGCAGGTAGACCACGTTGATATCCTTGTAGTCGACGCCGGCCTTCTCCAGCGCCTTCACCAGCAGGTAGTGCACATTGGAGCCTTTGTTCAGCGCCACCTTCTTGCCCTTCAGGTCAGCCACGGTGCGCAGCCTGGAATCCCTGGGCACGACAATCGCCTCGCTGCCCGGCGATGGCGGCTCGTTGCCGACATAAACCAGGTTGGCGCCGGCCGCCTGCGCAAAGATCGGCGGCGCTTCGCCGACGGTGCCAAAGTCCACGCTGCCGACGTTCAGGCCTTCCAGCAGTTGCGGGCCGGCCGGGAACTCGGTCCATTTAACGCCGATATTGTGCGAGGCCAGGCGCTGCTCCAGCGTGCCGCGCCCTTTCAGCAATGTCAGCGTGCCGTACTTCTGGTAGCCGATGCGGACTTCCCGCCTGGCCTGCGCCTGCACCGGCGCCGAACTGCTGGCGGCCATCACGCCGGCGGCGAACAACAGGCCGAGGGTATGGCGGCGCGCAGCGCGTTTCTGATCGATACTCATCAATTCTCCTTAGCGGGCCAGGCGCACAGGCTGCACCTGCGGCACAAATACGTCGTCGGGTTGGCGGCGCAGCGCGTGCAGCGCCGAGGACAGCGCGTCCACGCCCGCCTGCACCCGCCAGGCGATGGCCGGATCGACCGTCAGGCCGCTGACGTCACTCCACGCCAGCTGCTGCGAGGTGGCGTAAACACTGGTGAACACCTGGCGCGCGTCCAGCGCCTGCAACACGGGCCGCAGCGCATAGTCCAGCGCCAGCATGTGCGACTGGCTGCCGCCGGTTGCCAGCGGCAGCACCAGCTTGTCCTTCAGTCCATCCTGCGGCAGCAAATCGAGGAAGGCTTTCAGCAGGCCGGTGTAGGAAGCTTTATATACCGGCGTGGCAATCACGATCGCCTCCGCCTCGGCCACCGCGCCGATCGCGCGCTTCAGCGACAGGTCGGCGAAGTCGGCGTGCAGCAGGGCTTTCGCCGGCAGGTCGCGCACTTGCAGCTTGCTGTGACGATGGCCCAGCGCCGCCAGCTTGTCGCCGACGTGATCCAGCAAGCGGCCGGTGCTCGATGGCGCGGCCGGGCTGCCGCTGACGAGAAGAATGCTCATGGTGTAAGTCCCCAGATTTGATCGTGGCGTTCAGCATAAATCCGCACCTCCCGATTCAGAACGAATTGTTTTACGCTTCGATATGCAAAATCCATAGCATGATTTTTTCGCATAAGGAAAGCCGGAATTCTTCGTGTACTGGGTCCGAGGTGGTCTGCATACTAGCAAGACCGATACCATCCAGTGGACATACCATGTCTCATGCCCTGCTCAAAACGCCGCACGACCGTGCCGGCGATCCGCTACACGTCGCCGCCGAACTGGCGCGGCGCCTGGCGGCCACCGCCAACGCGCGCGACCAGGCCGGCGGCCACGCGGCGCAGGAGCGCGCGTGGATACGCGAGTCCGGCCTGCTCACCCTGTCCATTCCCGCCGCTTATGGCGGCCAGGGCGCCGACTGGCCCACGGTGTATCAGGCCATACGCATCCTGGCCCGCGCCGACAGCGCGCTGGCCCACGTCTTCGGCTTCCACCACCTGCAACTGGCGGGCATACAGCTGTATGGCAGCGCGCAGCAGCAGCGCCGCTTCCTGACGCAGACGGTGGAACAGGATCTCTTTTGGGGCAACGCCCTTAATCCACTCGACCAGCGCACCATCGCCACCGATGCCGACTATGGCTTCCAGCTCGACGGCGTGAAGAGTTTTTCGTCCGGCTCCGTGGGCTCGGACTGGCTCACCATCTCGGCCTGGCACGCGGAGACGCAGTCGGCGCTGATCGGCGTGGTGCCGACGCGCCAGCACGGCGTGGCGGTGCAGGCGGATTGGGACGCCTTCGGCCAGAAACAGACCGACAGCGGCAATGTGCAATTCCATCAGGTGTCGCTGCCGTCGACGCAGGTGCTGCAAGCGCCCGGCGCCAGGCCGACCGCGCAGGCCACCTTGCGTTCGCAGGTGGCGCAGCTGATCATGGCCAATCTTTACCTCGGCATCGGCGAAGGCGCGTTCGAGGCGGCGCGCGGCTACATCGCGGCGGAAGCGCGGCCGTGGTTCGCCTCGGGCGTCGGCAAGGCTGGCGACGATCCGCTGATCCAGCATCGTGTCGGCCAGTTGCGGCTCAAGCTGCGCCCTGCCGCCGTGCTGGCCGACCACGCGGCCGAAGAACTGGAGCGCCTGTTTCGCCTGGGCGCCGCCGTCACCGCGCAGCAGCGCGGCGAACTGGCGCTGGCCGTGGCCGAGGCCAAGGTGCTGGCGCACCGCGCCGGGGTGGAGGTCAGCAGCGAAATCTTCGAGCTGACCGGCGCCCGTTCCACCTCCGCCAAATATGGCTTCGACCGTTTCTGGCGCAATGCGCGCGTGCATACGCTGCACGATCCGGTCGACTACAAGATCCGCGACCTCGGACGCCATGCGCTCGACGGCACGCTGCCTGAACCTACTGCTTACTCCTGAAATGACTACTCCGTTGATTCGCATCGAGCATGCGAGCAAATCCTTCGATGCCTTCCACGCGGTGCGCGACGTCTCGCTGAACGTGGCCAAGGGCGATATCTATGGCCTGATCGGCAAAAGCGGCGCCGGCAAATCCACGCTGCTACGCCTGATTAACCTGCTGGAGCGTCCGGACAGCGGCGCCATCACCGTCGATGGCCGCGAACTGACCTCGCTGTCGAAGCGCGACCTGCGCGATGCGCGCGCCAACATCGGCATGATCTTCCAGCAGTTCAACCTGCTGCAAAACGCCAGCGTGGCCGATAACGTCGCCTTCCCGCTGCATATCCACGGCGGCCAGGCCAGGGAGCAGATCGCCGCGCGCGTGGCCGATTGCCTGGAGCTGGTAGGCCTGGCCGACAAGGCGGACAGCTACCCGGCACAACTGTCGGGCGGCCAGAAACAGCGCGTGGCGATCGCGCGCGCGCTGGCCAGCAAGCCGGCGGTGCTGCTGTGCGACGAGCCGACATCCGCGCTGGATTCCGAAACCACACGCTCGCTGCTGGCGACGCTGAAGGACATCAACCAGCGGCTCAACGTCACCATCGTCATCGTCAGCCATGAGCTGGACGTGATTGGCGAAATCTGCAAGCGGGTGGCGGTCATCGAAAACGGCGCGGTGGCCGAAGAATTCGCGCTGGACGATGCAGCCAGCCTGGCCGCGCCGCGCCAGACCGCGCTGGGCCGCGAGCTGACCGCCGCCGTCCGCGCCGCCAAGGCGCTGGCCGCCATCACCGCGCACCAGGAGGCCGCCCATGTCTGAATTCCTCTCGCACTTCGGCGCGTCCTTTAACAACATCAACGAGATGGCGCCGGAAATCTGGGACGCCTTCGGCCAGACCTTGCTGATGCTCGGCATCGGCCTGACCTCCGCCATCGTCATCGGCGGACCGCTGGGGATTCTGCTGTTTCTGGTGGGCGATGGCCAGTCGCTGCGCAACCGGCCGGCCGCGCTGGTCGTCGGCTGGGTGGTCAACGTGATCCGCTCGTTCCCGTTCATCATTTTGCTGGTGGTACTGGGGCCGTTCACGCGCACCATCGCCGGCACGTCGATCGGGCCGCTGGCGGCAGCCGTGCCGCTGTCGTTCGCCGCCATCCCCTACTTCGCGCGGCTGGTCGAGCAGAATCTGCGCGAGGTGCCCAAGGGCGTCATCGAAGCGGCGCATGCGATGGGCGCCTCGGAATTTCAGATCATCGTGCGCGTGCTGCTGCTGGAGGCGCGATCGGGCCTGGTGCTGGCGCTGACCGTGCTGGCCATCAGCTTCCTCTCCTACACCGCCGTCGCCGGTGTGGTTGGCGGCGGCGGTATCGGCGATCTCGCCATCCGCTACGGCTACTACCGCTACGAAACAGACATCATGGTCTTCACGGTCACCATCCTGATCGTCATGGTGCAGGCCATCCAGATCACCGGCAACCGCGTCGCCAAACGCCTGGATAAACGCTAACAACAAGGAATCACATGAATACTCGCCGCACCGTTCTGGTAGCCGCACTGGCCGCCGCCGTCAGCCTCACCGCTTACGCCAAGGACCCGAAAGAACTCGTCATCGGCACCAGCGCCGGGCCTTACGCCGACCAGCTCAAGATCGGCATCAAGCCGATTCTGGAAAAGCAGGGCTACAAGGTCAAGATCATTGAGTTCAATGACTACATCCAGCCCAACTTCGCGCTGGCCGAAGGCTCGCTCGACGCCAACGTCTTCCAGCACATCATTTACCTGAACAAGTTCTCGGCCGACCACAAGCTGGCGCTGTCGGAGCTGATCAAGATTCCGACCGCCCCGATTGCGCTCTACAGCAAAAAGCACAAAACGCTGGCCAACATCAAGGAAGGCACCAGCATCGCCCTGCCGAACGACCCGACCAACCAGGCGCGCGCGCTGGTGCTGATGGATCAACAGGGCTGGATCAAGCTGAAAGAGAAAACCGATCCGCTGAAAGCTTCGGAGCGCGATGTCGCCGTCAACCTCAAGAAAATCAAGCTGCTGCCGCTGGAAGCGGCCCAGCTGCCACGCTCCCTGCAGGACGCCGACTATGCCTTCATCAACGGCAACTACGCGCAGGCCTCGGGCCTCAAGCTGAAGGACGCGCTGATTACCGAAAAAATCTCGCCGGCCTACGCCAACCTGGTGGCGGTGCGCACGGCGGACAAGGACAAGCAGTTCGCCAGGGACATCGCGGCGGCGTACCGCTCGCGCGAATTCCTCGCCATCACCAACAAGCACTTCGCGGACTACGCCAAGACCGACTACCAGCTCGCGCTGGAAAAGTAATGCCCAAGCCGATACGCTTCAACGCCTTCCACATGAACACGGTGAGCCACCAGTCGCCCGGACTGTGGACGCACCCGCGCGCCGAGGCGCACCGCTACACGGACCCGGACTACTGGACCGAACTGGCGCAGCTGCTGGAGCGCGGCCGCTTTGACGCCATCTTCCTGGCCGACGTGCTGGGCGCCTACGATGTCTATCAGGGCAGCGCCGACGCGGCCTTGCGCCACGCGGTGCAGGCGCCGCTGAACGATCCGCTGGCGCTGGTGCCGCTGATGGCGCAAGTCACCAGGCACCTCGGCTTCGGCGTCACCTGCGCGTTGACGTATGAGCACCCGTACACCTTTGCGCGCCGCATGTCGACGCTGGACCACCTGACGCGCGGGCGCATCGGCTGGAACATCGTCACCGGTTATCTGGACAGCGCCGCGCGCAATCTTGGCCTCGACCGGCAACTGAGTCACGACGAACGCTACGACCTGGCAGACGAATACATGGAAGTGGTGCACAAGCTGTGGGAGCAAAGCTGGGACGGGGACGCGGTGGTCAACGACAAGCAGCGCGGCGTCTACGCCGAGCCGTCGCGCATCCACCCGATCCGGCACAAAGGCAAATACTTCAAGGTGCCGGGCTTTCACCTGTGCGAACCCTCGCCGCAGCGGACGCCGGTGCTGTACCAGGCCGGCACCTCGCCGCGCGGCACCGCGTTCGCGGCCCGCCACGCCGAATGCACCTTCGTCAGCGGCCCAAGCATCAAGGTGGTGAAGAAGTATGCGGACGAACTGCGCGCCGCCGTGCGGGCCGCCGGACGCGATGGCGACGATCTGAAAATCTACGCACAGGCGCTGATCGTCACCGCGCCGACCGAAGCCGAAGCGCGCGCCAAACACGAGGACTACAAGCGCCATATCGACATCGAAGCCGCGCTGGCACTGCTGTCCGGCTGGACCGGCGTTGACTTCAGCAGGTTTTCGCTGGACGCCACCATCGAATACATCGACTCCGACGCCGGCCGTTCGGCGCTGGCCTCCTTCAGCGCGGCGGACCCGCACCGCACATGGACGGTGCGCGAGGCGGCCGAATTCATTGGCCTCGGCGGACGCGGACCGGTGCTGGTCGGCGATCCGCGGCAGGTGGCCGACCAGCTGGCGCAATGGCAGGACGATACCGGCATCGACGGCTTCAACCTCGCCTACGCGCTGTCGCACGAGAGCATGCGCGATGTGGTGGACCTGATCGTTCCCGAGTTACAGCGGCGCGGCCGCTACCGCATCGACTACAGCCACGGCACGCTGCGTGAAAAACTACACGCCGCGCCAGAAAGCGATATCATTCATGCATGATCAAAAAAGCAAACCCACCACCTGAAGCGGAACCCCGGCTGCGCCTGAGCGCAGATATCGACAGCGACGAATTTGCGCGGATCAGGGCGGCCGTTTTGGCGCTCTGCCGCGCGCGGGAAAGGCAGGCGCACCGGCGCAGCATGGGCGCCGTAATGAAACGCCTGCCAAAGCCCCACCGCAAAGGAATGCTGATCGTCGGCCTGATCGCGCTGTGCGGCACGCTGGTCGGGCTGCTGTTCACCATCAACGGCGGCTTGCTGTATCAGGGCTACCGGCTGGATTACATATTCATCGCCTACTTTGTCGTCCTGACTGCGCTGGCCTACTGGTTCAAGCGGCAGGAGTACCGCCTGAAACGGCGCCAGGTCGCGTTTCTGGGCTGGCTGGCGAGGCAAACCACCAGGCGCCTGCTGTCTTCCGCCGCCAAGTCCGTACCTTTCGGTGCGGAGTACCAGGTCTTCGACGACGAAATCGCCTACGCCAGGATTATCGACGGCGTATCGAATCGGCGCTGGAAGCGCAGGCTGTGCGGCGTGCGCATGGAGGGCGACGGCTTCACGCTGCTGTTTAAAAAAGATACGTCGCGCGATCCCTACGGCATATTGCTTAACCCGCCGTCGGCGGAATTCAGCCAGCAACTGGACCGGCTGGGCCTGCGCCGCATGTCACTTCATGACCAGCTTTTGTAGCACCTCGTAGACCACCAGCGCCAGGAACAGGAACGGCAAGGCCTGCACGACGATGCCGGGAATCTGCGGCACGCTGACCACTTGCGCCAGAACCGTGTAGGCGATGGAGCAGACAAAGGCCAGCGCCAGTATCCAGTTCTTGCGGCCGATGAAGACGCCGACGCACGTTACCGAACCAGCCAAGCTCAACATAGTCGCAATTTGCATTTTGTGCTTCAAAAGTAAACGATGCGCAAATTATACAAAATGGCATGCAGTGCTTGGAACCATTGTTATTTGTAGTATCCTTTATGGCATTTTTCCACGATTAGAAGGATTGCCATGCGCTTTCTTACGGTGTGCGCGCTTGCCGCGCTGCTCAGCGGCTGCGCCAATTTGCAGGCGGTGCGGGAGTTCGGACAGATTTCATCGCTCAGCGCCGGCTATACGCGGCTCAGCGACGACTATGCCCGCAGTCCGCTGGTGAACAAGACTTACACCATGGAGGCCGACGCCCAGCAGCGTGCCCGGCTCGACGCCGAGTACCAGCAACGCCTGCCGCAGGCGGCGCAGCTACAGGTGTACCACAAGACCGTGGCGGCCTACATGGCGACGGTGGCGGAACTGGCCGGCGACGACATCCCGACCGGCGCCGAGGAAGTCGATGGGCTGGTGGACGCTGCCGTCAAGGCCGACCACCTGAGCGAGGCCAATGCCGCGCCGGCGCGCGCCATCGGCAAGCTGCTGACCGACGCCGCGCTGAACGGCTACCGGCACCGCGAACTGAAAAAGGTCATCGCCGACGCCAACCAGCCTATCCAGGCGGTGCTGGCCAGCCTGGTGCAGTCGATGCAGGCCTTCGACGCGTCGCTCAAGATCGAGCGCGCCAACGCCAACCGCTACTACCGCGCGCTGCACGCGCAGGCGCGCGACAACAACCGCGAGCCGGTGGCCGCCGAACTGGCGTGGGCCGGCCTGAATGCCGCCAACGCGCAGTTCGACGAACGCGAGAAAGCCATCCCGCTCTACATCGCGTCGCTGCAACGGATCGCCGCCGCGCACCAGGCGCTGTACGACGGCCGCGAGCATATCGACAACCAGCAGCTGCTGGCCGACCTGAAACGCTACACCAAACAAATCCGCGCCGCCTACAACGCGGTGCGCGCACTCTAAGGAGCGCACATGAGCAACATCACGCTTTCTGCTGACGACGCGCTGAAACTGTCGGCGCAATTTCGCGGCGCCTCGACTGCGCTGGGCGACTATCTCTACGCTCCGGACAACTGGGCCAGGATACCCGAGCCGGACCGCGCCACGCTGCAATCGCTGGAAGTGACGCTGCTGAACGTGGCCAGCGACCTGGTGACGCGCGCGGTCGGCGTCATCATCGAGGACGCCGGGCAAAGCGTGGCCGATCTGCTCGAGGCCACCGGCCAGGCCAGGGATGCGATCAAGACCATCGACAACATCACCCGCGCCATCACCGTGGTGACGGCGATGATCGGATTGGCGGCGATCATCCCGACCGGCAGCGCCGGCGGCATTGCCGCCGCGCTGAAAAACCTGCAAAGCGCCGTCAAGGGCGAGCAGACCGCCAAGGCCAGGAAGGCCAAGGCCTAGTCGTTGCGCATCTGCGCCTGCGACACGCTGCTGGCCGGCGGCACGCTTTGCGTCAGCCACACATTGCCGCCGATGGTGGAGCCGGCGCCGATGGTGATGCGGCCAAGGATCGTCGCGCCGGCGTAGATCACCACGTCGTCCTCGACGATCGGGTGGCGCGGCACGCCCTTGATCAACACGCCCTGCTCGTCGGCCGGGAAGCGCTTGGCGCCGAGCGTCACGTGCTGGTACAGACGCACGCGCTGGCCGATGATGGCGGTTTCGCCGATCACCACGCCGGTGCCGTGGTCGATGAAGAAGCTGGCGCCGATCTGCGCCGCCGGGTGGATGTCGATACCCGTCAGCGAGTGGGCGATGTCCGAAATCAACCGCGCCAGGAACGGCGAGCCAAGCCGGTGCAGGCTGTGCGCCAGCCGGTAGTACAGGATGGCGATGGTGCCCGGATAGCACAGCATGATTTCCGCCACCGAGGTGGCCGCCGGGTCGCCGGAGAACGCGGCCTGCACGTCCGAGACGAGCAGCGCGCGCACCTCCGGCAGACTGGCCGCGAACTGGCGCGTGATTTCGTGCGCCTGCCCGGACAGCGCCTCCTCGTCCGGAATCGCCTCCTCGGCCGAGAATTGCAGGCCGCGCCGCACCTGCTCGGCCAGGCGGTTCAAGGTGGTGTTGAGCGTGTCGCCGACGAAGAAGTCGATGCTCTCGTCGGTCAGGTTGGGCCGCCCGTAGTGGGTGGGGAACAGTGCCGCCTGCAGGCCGTTGACGATGATGGTCAACGCCTCGCGCGACGGCAGTTCGCGCACGCGCCCATGGTGGCGGATGTTGTGGGTGGCTTCGCGCGATACGCGCAACTGCTCGATCACGCTGGCCAGGTTCCAGTGCGATGGCTTGACGGAGGTGCCGTCAAAGATGTCTCTTGTCATGATGTCTCGAAGTCGAAAAACTGGGGCGCAGTCGCCCACGGTGCAGCATAGCCACTTCCTCCTTGCAAGCAAACGAAGGTTTTCAGGCTTTCTTATACGGCAAGCGCATATCGCGTAAAATGCCGGGTCCAACGAACAATACGCTATTCATGAACATTTTGCTGACGCTGCTGCTGGCAGGCCTTTCCATGGTCGGACCGCTGGCCATCGATACCTACCTGCCATCCTTCCCCGCCATCACCCAGGCGTTCGACGCCAGCCCGCTGGTGGTGCAGCAGACGCTGTCGATGTTCCTGTTCTGCTTCGCGTTCATGATGCTGTTTTACGGCACGCTGTCGGATTCCTTCGGCCGCCGGCCGGTGATTCTGGTGTCGCTGGTGGCCTACATCGCCGCCTCGGTGGTGGCGGCCATGGCGCCGTCGATCGGCGTGCTGCTGGCCTGCCGCATCGTGCAGGGTCTGGCCGCGGGCGCCGGTTCGGTGGTGGGCCGCGCGATTGTGCTGGACCGCTTCGACGGCGTGCAGGCGCAGAAAATCCTGTCGCATATCATGATGGTGTTCGGCCTGGCGCCGGCCATCGCGCCGGTGCTGGGCGGCTGGCTGCAAGTGGGCTTCGGCTGGCGCTCGATCTTCTGGTTCCTGGCCGCCTTCGGTGTGCTGATGTTTGTGTCGGTGTATCGCGCGCTGCCGGAAAGCCTGCCGGTCAAGGACCGCCATCCTTTCCATCCGGGCGTGATCGCCAAAAACTACTGGAAGGTGCTGTGCCACCACCACTTCCTGCTGCTGGCGGTGGCCGTGGGCATGAGCTTTGCCGGTGTGGCGCTGTATATCGGTTCCGCCGCTTACTTTGTGATGAACATCCTGCATTTGCCGGAAACCGCGTTCGCGTGGATGTTCGTGCCGCTGATTAGCGGCATGGTGGTCGGCTCTGCGCTGTCCGGCAAGTTCGCGCACCGCTTCTCGCGCAATGCGCAGGTATGGATGGGCTTTGCCATCATGATCGGCGCGGGTGTGATCAACGTGGTGTATAACGCCATGTTTACGGCTGCGGTGCCGTGGGCGGTGATGCCGCTGTTTATTTACTCCTTCGGCCTGGCGCTGGCCATGACGCCGCTGTCGCTGATCGCGCTGGCTTACTTCCCGAACAATAGCGGGCTGGCGTCGTCGATGCAGTCGTTTATTCAGATGCTGCTGTTTGCGCTGGTGTCGGGGCTGGTGGCGCCGCTGCTGTTCGACAGCGCGCTGAAGCTGGCGTGGGGCGTGCTGGCCACGCTGATCGTTAGCCTGGTTGCGTGGATGCTTGCGCTGATCGGCAAGCCGGTAGTGCACGACTAACCGTCGTTCCCGCGAAGGCGGGAACCCATACTGAATTTGCTATTCGGGCGTGCTATGGATTCCCGCCTTCGCGGGAATGACGGCTGAATTTGCTATTCGGGGGTGCCATGGATTCCCGCCTTCGCGGGAATGACGGCTAAATTTGCTATTCAGGGGTGCCATGGATTCCCGCCTTCGCGGGAATGACGGGGTACGCGGCAATTACGGGGTACGCGCGAATGACGGGGTGCGCGCGAATGACGGCGAGTCCCAACTTACGGCCACGGCGCCGGATTAAGATCAACATACTGCGCCCCGCCCTGCTCCGGCTCCGGCTCATTCAACAGCCGTGCGCGGCCCGGCGCCTGCGCCGGATTGCGCAAGCCCAGTATCTCCTTGCGCGACTCGACAAAATCCGCGCTCGACAACGGATTGTCCTTGTCCGGCCAATTCTCCTCGGCCCAGGCCTGCAATTGCTCGAAACGCTGCCACAATTCGCTGATGAACTGGCGGCGTGCATCTTCGTTATCCATGTTTCCTCCTTCGGTTACCCGGCAGTGTGCCGGCGAGCGGCCATATGCGTCAGTACGCAAGTTAACGTAAAATAGACGCATGCGTCTTACCTCTTTACCGACTACTCGCTGCGCACGCTGCTCTACCTGGCGGCCAACCGTGATCGCCTGGTCACCATCCAGGATATCGCCGACCTGCACGTGATATCAAAAAACCATCTAATGAAGGTGGTGTACCAGCTCGGCCAGGCCGGCCTGGTAGAGACGGTGCGCGGGCGCAACGGTGGCTTGCGGCTGGGCAAGGAACCCAAGGACATCAACATCGGCGCGCTGGTGCGCTCGACCGAGACTGACTTCTTCATGGCGGAATGCTTCGACCGCGCCGTCGACACCTGCCCGCTGACCAACGACTGCAAGCTGAAGCACACGCTGAACGACGCCACCCGCGCCTTCCTGGCCGTGCTGGACCAGCAAACGCTGGCCGACATGCTGCCGGCCGATCCGGTCCACAACCAGACCAAGCCGGTGCGCATCATGCGCAGATCGGTCGGCTAGCGGCTGCTGGCGCGCTGTTGCGCCTCGCCCAGCGCGCGCAGAAAGTTTCCACCCCACAACTTGGCGATATCCTGCCCGGTGTAGCCGCGCCGCAGCAGTTCGGCGGTGACGTTTTGCGCCTCCCCTCGTTTTGCCAGCCGTCGACGCCGCCGCCGTGATTGAAGTCCGAGGCGATGCCGACGTGATCGATACCGATACGCTTGACTGCATACGCAATGGCATCGACAAATTGCGCCAGCGTCGCCGGACCAGCCTTCACGCCCTCCGGCGGCGTACGCAGATAGTTGCTGAACGCCACCACCTGCACCACTCCGCCATTCCGCCTGATCAAGTCCAGTTCCTCATCGCTGAGATTGCGCGGCGCGTCCACGATGGCTTTAAGACCGGAGTGGCTGGCGACCACCGGCGCCCGGCTCAGCGCCAGCACCTGTTTCAGCGCCGGCGTGGTCAGTTGCGAGACGTCGATCAGGATGCCCAGTTCGTTCAAGCGCGCCACGCCCTGCTTGCCCAGCGCCGACAGCCCGCCGTGTTCATCCGGCCTGTCGTTGAGGGTTTTGACGGGGCGGGATGAGTCCGACCATGCGTTGTTGCCCGCGTGAGTATAGCCGAGCACACGCACACCGCGCCGATACCAGGCATCGATCTGGCCCACGTCTTCACCGAGCGGATAGGCGTTCAACACGCTGATCAGCACGGCGAACTTGCCCTGCCCGGCGATGCGTTGCACGTCCGCCGGCGTGTAGGCCAGCGCCGCCTTGTCCGGGTTGGCCTCGGCGAAGGCCTTGACCAGTTGGTACTTTTTCTCGGCGTCCTCGCGCGCCCTGGCGTAGCCCTCTGCGGTGCGCGGCCCCTGCGGTATGATACCGCCAGCGACGCGCCCTTCAACTGGCCGCGTGCCGCTTTGGGCAGGTCGATCTGCGTGTTGCCGTCCGCCGCCGCGCCCGGATAATCGAACGGCAGATCGACATGGCTATCGAAGGCAACAATGCGCTGGTGAATTTGCCGCGCCTGTTCCGGCAGATCGGTATTCGCGGCGCCCGCATATGCCGCAAACAGCAGGCCGGCGATCAAGGCGCCCAGGAGTTTCTTGTTCATTGCATGCCTTAAATCAAGCCAATCAAACGGCCGGCGACAATCGCGGCCAGCCACGTCAGCAGCGTGAGCACGGCGATCGGGCGCGCGGGCGCCGCGCCATTCTTCGCCCGTTGCAGCAGCCAGGTCTGCGCCAAGATAATGACGATCAGCAGCACCAGCTTGGTTTTAAACACCGGGTTCGACCAGAATTTCAATACATCGGCGACGAATAGCCACAGGCCGCTGAGCAAGGCGATGCTCAACGCGGTGAGCAAGTAAGGGCGCAGATAGCGCGCGATATCGGCCGGCGGACTGGCCCGCAAGCCGATGCCGGCCAGCCGCAAATCGAGGATCAAGGAGGCGCCGAAGGCCAGCGCCAGACTAAGCAGGTGCAGGCTCATGACGCCGGCGAAAATCCAGGGGTCGGCTTCATTGAAAGCATGGGCGACCGAAGTGTGCGCCAGCCATTCGATGGCGGCCGGATGCGTAGGAACGGACATCGCAAGCTCCTCAAATGTAGAAAGCGATCAGGCGGCCGGCGACCAGCGTCGCTGCCCACAGCAGCAGCGAGGACGCCCCGGCGAACCTGGCTTGCCACGGCAGCGCCGGCGCGCTGCGCCATTGCGCGTGGCGTGAAAAGTTGTAGTGCCAGTAGCCGATATTCAGCGCCGCCAATACCAGCAACAAGGCCTTGGCCTGCAATACCGGGTTCTCCCATATCCTGCCGGCTTGCGGCAAAAACAGGCCGATACCGCTGGGGATGGCGAGCAAGGCGCCGAGTATGGTGAGCGGCAGCACTTGCTTTTGCAGCGTGTCGAGCCCGACCTCGGGAAATACCAGTCCAAGCAAGCGCAAGTCCACCACCGCGATGCTGCCCGCGAGCAGCAATACGCCAACGACATGTACCACATCCAGCGCATTGAACAAATTCAATGATTCCCCGATGCTCTGGCTGACCGGCAGCGCAGCCAGGCTGTCAAAAAACGCCAACAGGCATGGCCTTGCTCCTTAAAATTTGTAGTTCAGCGTGGCCGCGTATAGCGTGCCGAGATCGGCGCCGAGCGGGCCGCTGGTGTCGAAGGCGTACTGGTATTGGGCCTTGGAGGCATTGGTGCGCGAGATCTGCGGCACGCGGCGCGCGCGCTCGTTGAACAGGTTGAACGCAGCCAGTTTTGCCTCGAAGCCGTGGCCGAGATTCCATCCCAGCGTCAGGTCGGTCGTCCACAGCTTGCCGGCGTTCCATTCGCCGGTGGTCGGCAGGCCCAGGGCCGCGTTGTCGGCGTTGGTCCAGAAGCGGCGCACCTTGCCGATGCGGGTTTCACGCAGATTGGCCGAGAAGCCGCCGCTCTTGTAGGTCAGGTCGAGTATCTGCTTGTCGCGCGGCGCCAGGTACAGCGTGTTCTGCTGGGCCGTCTGCGACAGGGTCGAGATATTGGGCAGGCCTTGCAACCTGGCCGGCACGCCGGAGATCCGCGTGAAGGCACTGGTGTTGAGATTCGCCGCCAGATTCCACTTCAGCGTGCCGGCGCCAAGGCGGTGCTTGCCGTCGATGGTCAGGTCCAGGCCGCGACTGCGGACGTCGCCCACATCGGTGAAGTAATGCGCGGTCAGGCCGTTGCCTTGCTGCGGAATGGCCAGCCCGGCCGCGGTGAAGTAGCCTTGCAGAATCGCCAGCTGCGCCGGCGTCAGGACCGCGCCGGTGGCGTCGCGGAACAAGCCGTCGGCATTGGTACGGTCCAAGCCGACGTTGGCGGAGGTGCCCAGCGTGTGCTCCACCTCGGTCTGATAAAAGTCGACCGCGTAATTGATCTGCGAGCTGATCGCGCCCGTGATGCCCAAGGTATAGCCCTTGGCTTTTTCTGGCGCCAGCGGCACCGCGCCCAGCGCCAGGCCCGCCGCCGAGTCCGGCCGTACCAGCGAAGAGATCAGGCCGTTCGGACGGCCGGAGGTATTGCTATACGAAACGGTTTGCAGCGATGGCGCGTGGAAGCCGTTGCTCACGGTGCCGCGCAGCGCAAACGCCGGACTGAAGTCGTAGCGCGTCGACAGCTTGCCGATCAGGCCGCTGCTGCCGAAATCCGAATAGCGCTCGCCGCGTATGCCGCCGTCAAGGAACCAGGCCTCGGTTATATTGGCGCCCGCGCCGGCGTACGCCGAGTAGCTGTGGCGGCTGGTGTCGGCGGCATCGCGCGGCAGGTAGCCGGGCAGCGATTGTGCGCCGCCGCTGCCGCCGCCGCCGTCGCCGGGGATCACGCCGAGGTAGGCGTTCGGCTCGCCGGGCTTGAGCGCATTCTGCTCGCGCGAGTATTCCAGGCCGGCCGACAGGTTCAGCGGCTTTGCGGTCCAGCCAGTCTGCACGCTGCGCGTCAGATCGACGGTGGTGCTCCACAGCGAATACGCGTTCTGGCCGATGTAGAAATCGGTTTGGCCGGCCGACGCCGGCAGCGCGTAGTTGACCGAGTCCACCGTGTAGACATCGACCTTGTCCTTGCCATAGTTGGTGCTCAGGTCCCAGTTCCAGCCGCCAGCCACGCCGCGCAAGCCCGCCACCAGTTGCAGTTGCCGGTCTTTGGTCGACTCCTGCGGCGTGTAGCCGTCCGGATAAAAGCCGTACCAGCCGTTGTTGCGGGCCAGCGCATTGCTGTAGATGGAGAACGGGCTGCGGAAATTCTGCGCCGAATACGCGCGCCGGTCGGCATAGGTGCCGAAGCTGTAAACAGTCAGCTCATTGCCCAGCTCATACTCGCCATTGAAGCCGGCGCTGCCGGTTCGCACGTCCAGCTTTTGCCCGCTGTTTTTCCACGGCGCGTTGTCGCGCGTGGCTTCCCTGGGATGGGGCGTGGCGCCGGCCGGCAGCGCATTGTTGGCGCCGAGCGTGGTGGACAGCGTGCCGTCGGCCCGGATCGCCGGATAGAGCAGATAGCCGCGATTCAGCGGCGAGCTGCGCACTGCCGGCTGCTGCCGGTTCAGTTGAGCGAACAGGCTGACGAAGCCGCGCTCGCCCAGCGCCACGCCCTGGTCCACGGCGATGCTGGCGTTCTCGCCGCCGCCCTTGAAGGTGGAGCCGCCTTTCACGCTGAGGCTGCCGCCCTGCGCGCCGCGTTTCAGGATCACGTTGACCGTGCCGGCAATCGCCGACGAACCGTACAAGGCGGACGCGCCGTCGCGCAGCACCTCAACATGGTCGACCGCGCTGGTGGGAATCAGGCCCAGGTCCACCGCAGCCGAGCCGGAGAAGCCGTTCTCGCTGACGATGGCGGTGGTGTTGCGGCGCTTGCCGTTAATCAGCACCAAGGTGTAGGCAGGCGACAGGTTGCGCTGTTGTACGCCGAGCACAATGCTGCCCAGGTCCGGTTGCGGGGACTGTCCCGGCAGATTGAAAGACGGCACCAGCGCCACCAGCGCGCCGAGCAGATTGTCCGAGCCGGTGTTGCTCAGGTCTTCCTGCGTCAGCAGATCGACCGGCGAGGCGCTGTTTTCCACGGTGCGGCCACTGACGCGCGAGCCGGTGACAACCACCACGCTGCCATCGCCGCCCGCATCGGCCGCGTCTGCCGCATCGGCCGGCGCAAGCACTGTCATGGAAACCGCCAAGGCCAGTGCGGTAAGCGGAACGTTGTGGTGTTGGCTGTTAGGTGGGTTCATCTCGGCGCTTTCATTTTTTATTAACGAAAGCCCAATTTGCCATGTCGCACACACCACTGTCGAAGAATAAAACCTCACACCGTTATGCGGTCCCGCAGCGTAAGCTAATTACAATCCTGACGCGTCACGCGCCGGACGCCTTGGGCGCCTCGGCCGGCCTGGCGTCGCCGGGCCCGCCATCGCCTTCGGTGCCGCCATTGATCACGCGGCCATCGGGCAAGGTAACCACACGGCCATCGATCAGGCGCACGCCGGGCTTCTTGACCAGGTAGCCGTCCACCACCAGCGTGTCGCCAATTTTGATGTCGCCCTTCTTGAAGCCGCGCCGCGACAGCGCGCCAGGCCCCGCGCCCTCCACCGCCCAGTTGTGCGTGACGCCCTTGCTGTCGACCACATCGAGATGGAAGTAGCTGTGCGGATTGGTCCACTCGATCCTGGTCAACGTGCCTTGCAGCCGTATCGGTTTATTGGCGTCGAACAGCGCGGCGAACGAGTGGTGCGCGGAGGCCAGCGGCCCGATGGAACCAACCGCCAGCAGCAGCGCCGCGCGGACAAAAATCTTCTTCATGCTTATCTCCATGGCTAAAGGTCGTTGCAGCTTACCCGCAAACATGGCCGCGACCAAACGCGCACTTATGATATGGATATGCAATAAGCTTATTGGACGGTGGGCAAGCTTGCTGGCAAATTAGGCGCTCCATAAATCACCTACCCAAGAGAACCCATGCCTTATCGAATCAATCCGCTGCATATGGCGGTTGGCCTGGCTCTGTCTGCGGCAGCCTTGACGGTCCATGCGCAGTACCGCGATGAAGCCAGGCCCGATAGCATCACCAAGCAGTCAGAAAAAATTTTGCTCGGCAGCGAATACACCGGCAAGCCTGAAAGCACACCGCGCGACGCCAAGGGCAAACCGGTTCTCAACGGGTACTGGAAGCTACTGCACGAGGCCAACAAGCCGGATGGCAATCTGGCGAAAGACCTGCCGAACTTCCAGCTGCCGTACACGGCCGCCGGCAAGGCCACGCTGGCAGCCAATTTCAAAGTCATCGATCCGGAAGCGCGCTGCATCATCACCGGCCTGCCGCGCGCGCTGACCGGCGTGCTGCCGTTCGAGATACAACATAACGGCGTGCGCTTCGCCACCTTTCACCAGCTGGGCTGGCACCGTCTGGCCTGGCTGGACGGACGCAAGCCAGTGAACGATCCCGATCCGCGCTACAGCGGCAACGGCATCGGCCACTGGGAAGGCGATACGCTGGTAATCCGCTCGCACGCGTTCAAAGACAGCAACGACGGCCGGGTGTGGGCCGATGACAATGCCAATCCGATCAGCAGCGAGGCGGTATTGGTCGAGCGCTGGACGCGTCCCGATCGTCATCACCTGCATCTGGAACTGACGCTGACCGATCCGAAGTACTACAGCCAGCCGATTCGGTATGCCCGCCGTTTCGCGCTGGCGCCGGCCGGCGAAACGCTCAAGGAAGTCTCGTGCGAGTGGAATACCTACTGGATCACCACGCAGCTGGAGCCGGGGCCAGGCAAGATCGGCGCCGACGGCAACCGCTATTTCGGGCCGGACAAGCAGATCGTTCCCGACTGGCCGCTGGGCAATGTGGAGGACCAGGGCCGCGCTACCGGCTACTGGCTGTATCGCAAGAACAAGCCGAAGCCGTCGGACCTGCCACCCAAGCCGGAGGCCAAGTGAACAGCATGAATACGGAGACCAAGTGCATGACGTGGGCAAAGAGTGTCTTGTTATTGAGCATGCTGGCGGCGTTGAGCAGCGACGCGCTGGCGCAAAACCGCCCGGCTCCCGCCCGCCCGGCCGCGAACGACAACGGCGACGCGGAGACGGAAATGTTCAAGCCGCTTAACTACAAGGGGCCGCCGGTGGCGACGCCGCGTCTATCGGACGGCAAACCGGACTTGAGCGGCTTCTGGCAGGGCGTGCGCGATAAAAGCGTCCCCGGCGGCAATCACGGCAAGGACCAGCCTGGCTTTATCCTGCCGTTGAGCGAAAAAGGCAAGCGCGCGATGATCTATTCGCAGAACCACGCGCCGGACCCGGAAGCCGTCTGCATCAATGGCGGCATCCCGCGCCACAACAGCAGCGGCCTGCCGTTCGAGATCCTGCACACGGCCGACCGCTTCGCCACGCTCTACCATTACACCACGCACCGTTCGGCGAGCGTCGGGCCGAAGCGCGAACTGCCGCCGCGAGAGCAAATCGGCAAAACCTATTTCGGCACCAATGTGGCGTACTGGGATGGCGATACGCTGGTGGTTGAAACCAGCGGGCTGCGCGATTCCTCGTTCGAGAAAATCTGGCTCGATGAAAACGGCAACCCGACCAGCGACCAGACCAAGGTGATCGAGCGCTGGTCGCGGCCGGACTACCACCACCTGCGGCTGGAAGAAACCGTGATCGATCCGAAGTATTACCGCGAGCCGTTCAAATTCACGCGCACATGGAATTATGGCGGCGACGGCCGCGGCGTGGGGAATACTCCTGCAACGAAAACAATGTCGAGCACGAGCATATCGGACCGGGCGCCGGCGTGATCGGCCCCGACGGCAACCGCGGCTTCGGCTATAACGCGCCCCTGCCCAAAGCCCCGCCGGGCCCGGAGGCCTACGATTTATGACGATGCGAGAACTTACGACACGACGCGCGGCGGCGCTGGTAGCGCTCGCGCTGCTGGCGGCATGCCAGCCAACACCGGAAGCGCCGCCATATGCGGCGCAGGTCACACTGCAGGACGCCATGAACCATATCATCGATCCAGAGGCGGATGTGATCTGGCATGCCACCGGCACCATCGCCACCAAGGAAGGCGTGATCGAGAATTATCCGAGAACCGATGAGGACTGGGAAGCGCAACGCCGCGCCGCCTTGCGCCTGCTGGAAGCGAGCAATATGTTGCTGATACCGGACCGCAAAGTCACCGATACGCCGTTCGCATCGGCCGGTCCCGGCGTCTACAGCTCGGCCGAAGTGCAGCGCCAGATCGACAGCAATCGCGCCACTTTCAACGCGCTGGCCCTGAACCTGCGCGACGCGTCGCAACAGCTGCTCAAGGCCAGCGACAGGCGCGATGTGGAATCGCTGATGAAACTGGGCGATCACCTCGATCACGCGTGCGAGGGCTGCCACAAGACGTTCTGGTATCCGGCCGAGAAATTCCCGCCGCTGCCGGCGCGGCCGCCTTCGCCGTAACCGCTACGCCGCGTCCTGCCGCAGCTGCGGCGGCGACGCCATCAGGTCCGAAAAACGCTGGCCCTGGATCATGACGTGCTCGCGCAGCAGCCGGGCGGCCAGTTCGCCGTCGCCGGCCAGGATGGCTTGCACCACGCCCTCGTGCTCGTTGTAGGAATTGGCCAGGCGATTGCGCACCCGCAGTTGCAGGCGGCGGTATGGACGCAGGCGGCGGTACAGCGCGCGCGTCTGCTCGATCAGGAACTGGTTGTGGCTGCCGGCGTAGATCGCCTCGTGGAAAATCTCGTTCTGGTAGTAGTAGGTATCCGGCTCCTGCGCCTCCATCGCCGCCTGGCACGCCTGGTGCGCCGCCAGCAGCGCTTGCTGTTCTTCCGGCGTCATGCGGCGCGCGGCCAGCCGGCCGCAGGTCGACTCCAGTTCCGACATCACCTCGAACATCTCCACCAGCTGTTGCGGCCCCAGCTCGGCGACGATGGCGCCGCGCCGTGGCCGGATCACCACCAGCCCCATCGACGATAGCTGGATCAGCGCTTCGCGTATCGGCGTGCGCGATACGCCAAAGCGCGTGGCCAGTTCGGTCTCGTCCAGATGCTGCCCCGGCTTGAACTGGCCGACAGCGATCATCTCTTCAATTTGCTCTCGGAGCGTGGCGGAATGGGTCGTCATGTTGGTCATTATATCGCTTGACAACGTATGCGCAAACGCTATTCTTGTATACACAAAAAAGATTATTGCATGCCAGATGCGAATAATGATAATGTTTCCGTACATCAACCCTTGGAGGACGTATGAGTGCCATCACCCGCCGGTCCGTACTAGCAGCCATCGCCGCTAGCCCGTTGTTGTTGCAGCAAACTGCTTGGGCCCAGACCTCGCTCAAGATTTCCCATCAATTCCCCGGCGGTACGATTGCCGAAGGCGACTTCCGCGACCGCCTGACGCGCATGTTCGCGGCCGAGGTGGAAAAGCGCTCGAAAGGCGCGCTGAAGTTCGCGGTCTATCCCGGCTCCTCGCTGATGAAGACCAACGCCCAGTTCGCGGCCATGCGCAAGGGCGCGCTGGACCTGTCGCTGGTGCCGCTGTCGTATGCCGGCGGAGAAGTGCCGGAAGTGAACATCGGCCTGATGCCGGGCCTGGTGACCTCGTATGAACAGGCCTACGGCTGGAAGAACGCCGAAGTGGGCAAGGAACTGGCGCGCATCCTCTACGACAAGGGCATCGTCATGGTCAGCTGGATCTGGCAGGCCGGCGGCATGGCCTCGCGCACCAAGCCGGTGCTCGACCCGGACGACGCCAAGGGCATGAAGATCCGCGGCGGCTCGCGCGAGATGGACATGATGCTGAAGGCCGCCGGCGCCGCCGTGGTGACGCTGCCGTCCAACGAAATCTACGCGGCGATGCAGACCGGCGCCATGGAAGCGGCGCTGACCTCCTCCACTTCGCTGATCTCGTTCCGCCTCGAAGAGGTGTCGAAGGCGCTGGTGACCGGCCGCACCGGCTCCTACTGGTTCATGCTGGAACCGCTGATGATGTCGCGCGCCATCTTCGACAAGCTGCCGAAGGACCAGCAGCAGCTGATCCTGAACGTCGGCGCCGAACTGGAAGCGTTCGCGCTGAAATCGTCGAAGGAAGACGACCAGCAAGTGGCGGTGGTGTACCAGAAAGCCGGCGCCAAGGTGGCCGACATGAGCGCCGCCTCGCTGAAAAAATGGCAGACCATCGCCCGCGCCACCGCATGGAAGGACTACGGCGACAAGAACGCCAGCTGCGCCAACCTGCTTAAACTGGCGGAGAAAACCCTGTGAGCCACGGCGTGGAACTGACGCCGCCGCGCGGCCCGGCGCCACCGGACAACGCCGTCATCGCGGCGTTGACGGCGGCGCTGGACAAGCTCAATCGCGGCCTGATGATGCTGTCGATGATCGCGCTGGTGCTGACGGCGCTGGTGCTGACCTACTCGGTGGTGTCGCGCTACTTCTTCCAGGCGCCGACCGACTGGCAGGATGAGGCCTCGGTGTTCATGCTGGTGGGCGTGACCTTCTTCACCACCGCCTTCGTCCAGTACCATCGCGGCCATATCGGCATCGAAGCGATTGCCGGCCTGCTGCCGCGCCGCGTCAATGCGGTACGGCTGTTCGTGGTGGACCTGGCGTCGACGCTGTTCTGCGCTTTCTTCACCTGGAAATCGTGGCTGCTGTTCCACGAGGCCTGGGTCGATGGCCAGACCACCTCCTCCACCTTCGCGCCACCGCTGTGGATACCCTACTCGATGATGGCCGCCGGCATGACGCTGCTGACGCTGCAACTGCTGCTGCAAACGCTGGCCCGCCTCACCAACAAACCGGAGCATGCGGCATGAGTGAACTGACTTTGGGCGCGCTGTATGGCGCCGTCACGCTGGTGGTGATGTTCTCGGGCATGCCGATCGCCTTCGCGCTGGGCATCGTCGCCACCGGCTTTATGTACTTCTTCATGCCGGCATCGTCGCTGGACACGATCACGCAGAACGTGTACGAGGAGATGGCGTCGATCACGCTGCTGTCGATTCCGCTGTTCATCCTGAAGGGGGCGGCCATCGGCAAGTCGCCGGCGGGGCGCGACCTGTACTCGGCGATCCACACGTGGATGCACAAGATCCCCGGCGGCCTGGGCATCGCCAACGTGTTTGCCTGCGCGCTGTTCGCGGCGATGGCCGGTTCGTCGCCGGCCACCTGCTCGGCCATCGGCTCGGCCGGCATTCCGGAAATGCGCAAGCGCGGCTACTCGCCGGGCTTCGCCGCCGGCATCATCGCCGCCGGCGGCACGCTGGGCATCCTGCTGCCGCCGTCGATCACCATGATCCTGTACGCGGTGGCCGCCGAGCAGTCGCTGGGACGCCTGTTCCTGGCCGGGATCGGCCCCGGCATCCTGCTGGTGGTGCTGTTCGCCGGCTACGCCGTCTACCGCGCCCGCAAGGAATACCACATGGCGCTGGACATCTACCAGAAAGGCGGAGAGAAATCGGCCTACCTGGAGGACGAACACTTCACGCTGAAGGAAAAAGTGGAGATGCTGCCGCGCGTGCTGCCGTTCATCGTGCTGCTGATCGGCGTGATGGTGGCGCTGTATGGCGGCTTCGCCACGCCGTCGGAAACGGCGGGCCTGGGTGCGCTGCTGGCACTGGCGCTGCTGGCCTGCATCTACGGCGTGTGGAAGCCGAAGGACCTGTCGCCCATCCTCGGTTCGTCGATCAAGGAATCGACCATGCTGTTGCTCATCATCGGCATGTCACTACTGTATTCGTATGTGATGAGCTACCTGCACATCAGCCAGTCCGCCGCCGCGTGGGTGGTCAGCCTGCACCTGTCCAAATGGGTGCTGCTGGCGGTGATACTATTGATGGTGGTGGTGTTCGGCTTCTTCCTGCCGCCGGTGTCCATCATCCTGATGACGGCGCCGATCATCCTGCCGCCGCTGCGGGAAGCCGGCTTTGACCTGATCTGGTTCGGCATCGTCATGACGGTGGTGATGGAGATGGGGCTGATCCACCCGCCGGTGGGACTGAATATTTTCGTCATCAAGAACATTGCGCCGGACATTCCGCTGAAGGATGTGATCTGGGGCGTGTTCCCCTTCCTGTTGCTGATGGTGGTGGCGGTGCTGCTGCTCTGCTTCTTCCCGTCGATTGCAACCGGCCTGCCTGACATGATTATGGGAGCCAAATAAAATGTCCTGGAACACCTTGCAGCAAAATCGCGATGCGCGATTGCAGCGCGCCCGAACGGCACTGGGCAATCAGCTGGACGGCAAAAGCCTGCCGGCCGCGCGCATCGCCGATCTGCTGCATGCGGTCGTCGAATGCGGCGACCGCGTCTGCCTCGAAGGCAATAACCAGAAGCAGGCCGACTTCCTCGGCCATGCGCTGGCCAACCTGGACCCGGCGCGCGTCAACCGGCTGCACATGTTGCAGTCGGTGCTGGCGCTGCCGGAGCATCTGGACGTCTTCGAGCGGGGCGTCGCCGCGCGGCTGGATTTTTCGTTCTCCGGCCCGCAGGCGGCGCGGGTGGCGCGGCTGGCGTCGGCCGGCAAGCTGAATATCGGCGCCATCCACACCTACCTTGAGCTGTTCAGCCGCTACTTCATCGACCTGCCGCCGCGCGTGTGCCTGATCGCGGCGGAGGCGGCCGACCGTCACGGCAACCTTTACACCGGGCCGAATACCGAGGACACGCCGGCCATCGTCGAGGCGACCGCTTTCAAACAGGGCATCGTCATCGTGCAGGTGAATAAACTGGTGGACAAAGTGCCGCGCGTCGACGTGCCGGGGGATTGGGTCGACTTCGTGGTGCAGTCGCCGCGCCCCTACTACATCGAGCCGCTGTTCACGCGCGACCCGGCGCAGATTTCGGAGATCCAGGTGCTGATGGCGATGATGGCCATCAAGGGCATCTACGCCGAATACGAGGTGCAGCGGCTGAACCACGGCATCGGCTTCGACACCGCCGCCATCGAGCTGCTGCTGCCGACGTATGCGGAGTCGCTCGGCCTGCGCGGCAAGATCGGCAAGCATTGGGCGCTGAATCCGCACCCGGCGCTTATCCCTGCGATTGAAGCCGGCTTTGTCACTTCCATCCATTCCTTCGGTTCGGAACTGGGCATGGAGGAATACATCCACGCGCGGCCGGACGTGTTTGCGATCGGCCCGGACGGCAGCATGCGCAGCAACCGCGCCATGTGCCAGGCCGCCGGCCATTATGCCTGCGATATGTTCATCGGCTCGACCTTGCAGATCGACTTGCAGGGCAACTCGTCCACCGCGACGGCCGGCCGCATCTCCGGCTTTGGCGGCGCCTCCAATATGGGCGCCGATGCGCGCGGCCGGCGGCACGCCAGCCCGGCGTGGCTGAAAGCCGGCGAGCAGGCGCGCGCGGGCCGCAATACCATCCCGCGCGGGCAGAAGCTGGTGGTGCAGATGGTCGAGACTTTCCGCGAGCATATGCAGCCGGCCTTTGTCGAGAAGCTGGATGCGTGGGAGCTGATGGAACAGGCCAAGATGGCGATTCCGCCGGTGATGATTTACGGCGACGATGTGACCCACATCCTGACCGAGGAAGGCATCGCCAACCTGCTGCTGTGCCGCACCGACGAGGAACGCGAACAGGCGATACGCGGCGTGGCGGGCTATACGCCGGTCGGGCTGGGACGAGACAAGCGCGCGGTGGAGAACCTGCGCGACCGTGGCGTGATTACCCGTGCCGAGGATCTCGGCATCGACAAGCGCCTGGCCACGCGCGATCTGCTGGCCGCACGTAATATGAAGGACCTGGTGCGCGCATCGGGCGGCTTGTACAATCCGCCCAAGCGTTTCCGCAACTGGTAACCCGTCGTTCCCGCGCAGGCGCGAACCCATGCTGACTATGGATTCCCGCCTGCGCGGGAACGACGACAAGGAGTCCAAAAAATGGAAACACTAAATTACCGCTTTGAACAAGGCACCCACCGCCTGACCGCGCCGCCCGAAGTGGTCGGCGTAGTCGGCTCAGGCAACCTGGAAGTGCTGATCGAGCCGGCCGAATTAAACGGCGCCTGCACCATCGAAATCAACACTGCCGCAGTCGGCTTCGGGCCGATCTGGCAAGCCGTGATGGGCGACTTCCACGCGCGCTGGCAACTGGCCGACACGCGCATTTCGATCAATGACATGGGCGCGACGCCCGCCGTGGTCAGCCTGCGGCTCGACCAGGCCGTGGAAACCATGCTGGGAGAATCCAAATGAGCCGCGCCATCAGCTATCAGGAAGCCACCGCGCGCGAGCGCTTGCAGCACCTGTTCAATCCCGGCAGCTTCGAAGAATTCCTGCCGCCGTCCGAGCGCATCACCAGTCCGCACCTGCCGCAGTTGAACGCGCCGGTGTCGTTCGACGACGGCGTGGTGATCGGCCGCGCGCTGCTGGGCGGCGTGCCGGTCTACGTGGCGGCGCAGGAAGGCGCCTTCATGGGCGGCGCGGTCGGCGAGGTACATGGCGCCAAGCTGGTTGGCCTGCTGCGCAAGGCGGTGGCCGACCGGGTTGCCGCTGTGGTGCTGCTGGTGGAATCGGGTGGCGTGCGCCTGCACGAGGCCAACGCGGGCCTGATCGCGGTGTCGGAAGTGATGCGCGCCCTGCTCGATGCGCGCGATGCCGGCGTGCCGGTGATTGCGCTGGTTGGCGGCGCCAATGGCGCGTTCGGCGGCATGGGCATTGTGACGCGCTGCGCCAATGTGGTCATCATGTCGGAGGAAGGACGGCTGGCGATGTCCGGTCCCGAGGTGATCGAGACGGCTAACGGCGTGGAGGAATTCGATTCGCGCGACCGCGCGCTGGTGTGGCGTACGTCGGGCGGCAAGCATCGCTATCTGCTGGGCGATTGCCAGCGCATCGTGGCCGACGATGTAGCGGCCTTCCGCCTGGCTGCGCAGGAGGCGGTGGCGTCGTTCGCCGGCCAGCCGGCAGGCCTGACGCTGGAAGCGCTGGAAGCCGAGCAGCGGATGCTGGAGTCGCGCCTGCTAAATTTCGGCACGTTGCGCGACCCGGTGGATATCTGGAATGCGATGCAAATTCCGGATGCGGCCAATATCCCCATGCTGGACGTGGACAGTTTTATCGCGGCGGCTTCGCGGCGCAAGGGAGTCTGAGATGGATTGGAAAAAACTGGCGGAGACGCTGTTCCCCGAAGGTCACACGATCGTTGAGCAGAGTGAGTTCCTGTGCGGCGGCGCGCAGGTGGATGGGCAGGCGATCGCGGTGATCGGCACTACCGGGCATACGCCGATCGGCGTGGAGATTGCGTTGGCGCAGGCGCAGGCTATTCTGCGCACGGTGCGCGAGTTTCCTGGCATGCCGATTCTGATGCTGATCGATACGCAGGGGCAGCGTTTGCGGCATCGCGATGAGATGTTGGGCATCAATAGCTACATGGCGCACTTGGGCAAATGCGTGGATCTGGCGCGGCGCAAGGGGCACAAGATTATCGGCGTGGTGTATGACCAGGCGCTGTCGGGTGGCTTCATCACCAGTGGCTTGATGGCGGATGCGTGCCATGCGCTGCCTGATGCGACCATACGCGTGATGGGATTGCCGGCGATGGCGCGCATTACCAAGGTGCCGGAGGAGCAACTGACCGCGCTGGCACAAAGTAATCCGGTGTTTGCGCCGGGACCGGAGAATTATCTGCGCATGGGTGGATTGGAATCGATTTGGGATGGCGATCTGGCTGCGCATTTGCGTGCGGCCTTGGCGCAGCCTGTAACGGGCGATCAGCGCAGCGCGCTGGGCTTGCAGCGTGGCGGGCGTCGCTGGGCGCAGCCGGTGATTGATGCGGTGATCTCTGGCGGTCATGTCCAACGCGCTTGAACGGCATACGCTGGTGTGGCTGACCGCCGCCGGCTGGGACGCAGCCATCGCCGACGCCCAGCCCGAGCACGTGGCGGGCCTGGCGCAGTGGCGCCATCACGACTGGCCAACCATCGTGCGCCGCACCGATCCCCGCCCCGCCAGCAATGGCGGCAGCGTGGCGAGCGCTGACGGCGCTGTGGCGGAAAATGGCGACACCGCGGCGGGCGCTAACGGCACTGTGGCGGGTGATGGCGGCGCGGGGCGGGACGATGTCTGCCTTGGAGTGCCCTTGCCGCCAGACGCCGACGGCGTCAAGGTGCGCATTCCGCTGCGGGCGTCTGCCGGCCATATCGCCCGCACATCGGCGCCGCTCGATCTGCGGGCGGCGCTGCCGGCCGCCGGCCCATGGCGCGAGGGACTGGCAAAACTCGCCGGCGCCGCGCCTTCGCTGCGCGTGTTCGGCTCCCTCGCCATGCAGTCGTTGACCGGCTTGCACTATGTATCGCCAGCCTCGGACATTGATCTGCTGTTTCACCCTGCCAGCGCTGGCCAGCTTGATGAAGTCATCGCACTGCTGGCGCACCACGCCGCGGAGCTGCCGCTGGACGGCGAGATCGTCTTCCCCGGCGGCGCAGCCGTTTCCTGGAAAGAGTGGCTGATGGCGACCAGGCATCCCGCCAAGGTAATGGTCAAGGAACTCGGGGCCGTGCGCCTGGCCGCTACCGCATCGCTGCTGGCGACACTGGAGGCATCATGACCGGCGCCATGGTCCGACGCGCGCCCGGTATCGCTCCCTGCGACGACATGGCTTCCGCATTGGCCGCGCGCCTGGCGCGTGCTGACGGCCGCGCGGCGAGGCTGGCCTTTGCCAGCGAGGTAGCGCGGCTGGCGGTGCGCAGCCTGCACGCGGAATTGTGCTTGTACCCGAAACCCGGCCTGGTATCGCCAGTGGACAGCGGCAGCCATGACGACATGGACGCATCGACCTTCATGCGCAGCATGTTCGCGCTGCGCCACTACTTCAAAAAATCTCTCTCGCGGGATGGAGCGATGCACCGTTCGGGCAACTGAAAAAACTCGGCATCGCGGCGGAAACGGCGATGTTGAAGGCCACGCAAGGCATCAACACGCATCGCGGCGCTATCTTCAGCCTGGGCATGCTGTGCGCCGCCGCCGGCCGCGCGCGCGCGCAAGGCACGCCGCTCAATCCGGCCGCGCTGCGCGCCGTCATGCTGATCCGCTGGGGCGAAGAGCTGGCCCGCCACGCCGCCCCAGAGGCGCCAGCGCCAGCGCCAGTGCCACCACCGCCGCAGCGCGCGGCGCAAAGTCGCCAGCATGCCGGCGCCCGCCCCCATGATGCGCCACTGAGCAACGGCCTGCTGGTGGCAGCCCGCTATGCGGTCAGCGGCGCGCGCGAGGAAGGCGCGCTCGGACTGCCATCGGTATTTGAACTCGGCCTACCTGCCCTGCTGGCAGCCGACGCCCGTGGCGCCGGCGCCACCGAGCAGCGCATCGACACGCTCTACACCCTCATGGCCCACATCAGCGACAGCAACGTCTACCATCGCGCCGGACCGCAAGGCGCACGGATCGTCCGCGAGCACGCGCAACGCTTCATCGCCAACGGCGGCACCGCCAACGCCAACTGGCGCGCCGACGCCCTGCACAGCCACCGAATCTTCATCCAACACCGCCTGTCGCCGGGCGGCGCGGCCGACCTGCTGGCCGCCTGCTGCCTGGTGCAGGCGCTGGCCGCACTGGATCAGCCATGAGCCGCGCGCGCCTGCTGCTGCTGTGCCCCGGCCAGGGCGACCAGCATCCCGACATGTTCGATCTGGCCCGCACCAGCCCCGCCGCCAGCGCGCTGGCGGACCAGCTGCTGGCCGGCCAGCCGAGCGACGACATCTACGCCAACCGCGTCGCCCAGCCGCTGATCGTCGCCGCCACGCTGACGATGTGGGAGGCCATCCGCGACAGCGCGCCGGCGCCGGCGCTGGTGGCCGGCTACAGCATCGGCGAACTGGCGGCCTACGGCGTGGCCGGCGCCATCACGCCGGACCGGGCGGTGGCGCTGGCGGCCCAGCGCGCGCAACTGATGGACGACTGCGCCCGCGCAGCGCCCGGCCAGGCGCTGCTCGCCATCACCGGCCTGACGCTTTCCAGCGCCAGCCAGCTCGCCGCACAGCACGGCTACCACCTCAGCATAGAAACCGGAGAAGACACGTGCATCGCCGGCGGCCCCGCCGCGCAGGCGGACCGGTTGCAGCAGGCGATTGAGGCAGCCGGCGCACGCAGCCGGCGCCTGCCGGTGGCGGTCGCCTCGCACACGCCGTACATGCAAGACGCCGTCGCGCCGTTCGCGCAAGCGCTGCGCAACGCCACATTCGAGCCGCAGCAGGCGCCAGTGCTGGCGGGCATAGACGCGGCCGCGGTGCGCGACCACGGCCGCGCCACCGACACGCTCGCGCGCCAGCTGGCGGAAAAAATTCGCTGGCTGGCCTGCATGGACGCGATAGCCGAAGCCGGCATCACGGTCGCTCTCGAACTCGGCCCCGGCAGCGCGCTGTCGCGCATGCTGCAACACCGCCACCCGCACATCAGCACCCGCTCGGTGGCGGACTTCCGCACGCTGGGCGGCATCCACAAATGGCTGGAGCGCGCCGCCGACGAAGGCTAGCGCGTATTCTGCGTCGCCCAGGCGATGATATTCTGCGCGTCCATCGCACCGGGCTGGCGCGCCACTTCACGCCCGCCCTTGAACAAGGCCAGCGTCGGAATGCTGCGGATCGCGTAGCGCGCCGCCAGGTCCTGCGCCTGTTCGGTATCGACCTTCACCACGCGGAACTGCGGTTCCAGCCGCTGCGTCGCCTGCGCGTAAAACGGCGCCATCGTGCGGCAAGGGCCGCACCACGGCGCCCAGAAGTCCACCAGCACCGGAATGTCGCTGCGCTCGATATGCTTGAGGAAGCGCGCGCTGCTCAGGTCCACCGGCGCGCCGGTGAACAGTTCCTTCTGACATTTGCCGCACACCGGCTGCGCCGCCAGCCGGGCGGACGGGACGCGGTTCACCGCGTCGCAATGCGGGCAAACAATATGCAGCGACTCCGGCTGCGCGTTGGTCGTATTGGTCATCATTCATCTCCTGCAACAAGCTGAGCATGATAATCCAAGGACGAAAAAAATGCCGCGCCACGCGAACTGGCATCGCGCGGGCGGCACAATCAGGGCTTACGCTGCTATGGGATGAGATCAGGTCTCTTTACGAGCGCCAGTCTGCTTGCCGCTCTGCGCGGCGGCTTGGGCGGCGGTTTGGGCCTGGGTGGCCTGCCCTTGAAGATTACCGCTATCACGGCCTTCGGCGCCGTTCTGGCCGTTTTGCTGCGGCTGGCCGCTGCGGCCTTCGTTACCGCGCGCTTGGCGGGCGCCATCGGTGCGGAATGGGTCGGTGAATTTCTGCACCGCGTCCTGGTGGTTGCGCAGCGTCTTTTCGGTTTCCTCCGACGTCACGCGCGCCACCTCGTCGGCCAGCGCCTTGGCCGTGCGGCTGGTTTCCTGTACGTGCTCTTCCGCCACTTTGGACAGGTCGACATGGGTGTCGGCGGCGATGCGCGACAGGTGCTGCTGGTAGGCGCGCAGTTTCTCGGCGGTTGGCTGGGCGTGCGCTGCGGCCGCCGCCAGCACCTCGGTCGGGCGATGGGCGGTGATGACCTGCTGGCTGGCCTGCGTGGTTTCTTCCAGCAGGGTCTGCGCCAGTTGGATGTTCAGGTCGCTGTATTGCTGAACGGTGCGGAACATGGATTTGGACATGTCGTTGAAGAACGACAGTTGCGCTTCCAGATGGTTTTTAGCTGCCGGGGTAACAGATTGGGAAAATGGGTACATAGATGCCTCGTTGAGTTGTCAGCGCCGCGACATGCAGCGCGAACGTCAAGGCTACGTTAGCCCGATTTGCCAGGTTTGATCTGCGTCAAACGTGGGCGCATGGCGCGCCCAAAAGAAAACGGGGCCGCCGCCGGCCCGCATGCTATCGCTATCGCTGCCCTGTTACTTGAACAGCGCCGCGGCTTTCTGCATGGTGATGGCGATGCCGATCGCCAGCGGAATGCCGACCGCCAGCCAGCCGAAGGCCACCGCCAGCGGGCTGGTGACGCCGTTCGAGGCCTGCGCCGCGCCGCTTGCCGCCGCCGCGTCGCGCTCGTGCGCCAGCTTCTTCTCGGCGGCCAGTTCGGCCTCGGTCATGAAGTGCTTGTCGGCCACCGGGCGCACCAGCAGGTTGCAGATCAGGCCGACGACCAGCAGCCCGGCCAGCACGTACATCGTGATGTCGTAGGCCTGCGCCTTCGGCACGCCGTGCGCGATCTGGTATTCGCGCACGAAGCCGATCAGCAGCGGACCGAACACGCCGGCGGCCGACCACGCGGTCAGCAGGCGGCCGTGGATGGCGCCCACCATCTGCGTGCCGAACAGGTCGGCCAGATAGGCCGGCACGGTGGCGAAGCCGCCGCCGTACATCGACAGGATGACGCAGAAGAAAATCACGAACAGCGCCAGGTGGCCGCCGTGCGCCATGGCCGGAATCGACGCGTACAGCGCCAGCCCCAGCACGAAGAAGATGCCATAGGTGACCTTGCGGCCCAGGAAATCCGAGCACGAGGCCCAGAAGAAGCGGCCGCCGATATTAAACAGCGACAGCAGGCCGGTGAAGCCGGCGGCGATGGCGGCGATCTGCGATTTCTGCGCGGCGTCCAGTTCATTGAAGCTCAGCGGCAGGTTCAGCAGCTGGCCGCCGAAGATTTCCTGCAGCAGCGGCGAGGCCATGCCCAGGATGCCGATGCCGGCCGTCACGTTCAGGCACAGCACCCACCACACCAGCCAGAATTGCGGAATGCCCCAGACCTTGCTGGCGTGCACGTGGCGGGTGGTGATCATGGCATTGCCGTTGGCGGCAGGCGGCGTCCAGCCGGCCGGTTTCCAGCCGGCCGCCGGCACCCGGTACGACAGCGCGCCAGCCATCATGAACACGAAGTAGATCGCGGCCATGACCAGGAAGGTCTGCCACACGCCCACCGCATCCGGCGTGGCGAAGTATTTCATCAGCTTGTCGGCCAGCGGCGCGCCGATCACGGCGCCGCCGCCAAAGCCCATGATGGCCATGCCGGTGGCCATGCCGCGGCGGTCCGGGAACCATTTGATCAGCGTCGACACCGGCGAGATGTATCCGAGGCCCAGGCCGATGCCGCCGATCACGCCTGAACCCAGCCACATCAGCCAGATCTGGTGGTGGTAGATGCCCAGCGCCGAAATCACCAGGCCGCCGCACCAGCACAGCGCCGACACCACGCCGGCCTTGCGCGGGCCGGCATGTTCCAGCCAGCCGCCGAACAGCCAGGCCGACAGGCCGAGGAAGACGAAGAACATGGTGTACATCCACTGCAACATGGAAATCTGCCAGTCGCAGCTGGTCGACAGGATGCGTTCCAGCATGCCGATATCAGCCGGGCAAGCCAGCCCGTCCTTGCCCAGCGCTTTCGACAGCGGCAGCCAGAATACGGAGAAACCGTAGGCCATGCCGATGCACAGATGAATTGCCAGCGCCGCAGGCGGCACCAGCCAACGATTGAAACCGGCACCGGCAACGGTGCGTTCCTTTTCCAGAAAATCAAACAAAGCCATTCACTTTTTCCCCGTATAGTGTTTCTTGTGAACAATGTGGGGCGCAAGAATAACACATACATAATCCATACAAGCCGGTTGCGCCTTACTTGCAACACAGAAACGCCCAATTTTTGATCAGCACGTGCAAATAGTTGAAGATCGGTGTAAACTGTCGTTATTGCCGAAGGGAAACTAAACATCATGGCCATCGCCGCACTCAGCTCTGGAGTCACCGGTCTCAACGCCGCGGAACGCGCGTTGGGCAATAGCGCGCACGCCATCGCCAACATCGGCACCCAGGGCTTCCAGCCGTCGCAGGCGCAGTTCACCGAGAATGCGCCGGCCGGCTCGGGCGTGTCGATCTCGCTGCGCGGCCAGCAGCTGTCACAGGGGGAAGGCCCGAGCGCCACCGACCTGGCGACGGAAACCACCAACTCGCTGGTCTACAAGGCGCAATTCGACCTTTCGGCCAAGGTGATCCAGGCCGCCGACCAGAATCTCGGCACGCTGATCGACATCCAGGCTTGATCGGCAGCGGCCATATCGGCCACAATGCGCGGTGATGAATACCGCCCAACTACTCGCTTCCCTGCCTTCCCGCATTTCCGACATTGCGCGCCGCTGGGCCGAGCGCACGCCGCATGCGCCCGCGCTGCATGACGGCGAGCGCCACTGGTCCTATGCCGAGCTGGCCGACGCCGTCACGCAGGCGGCCGCGCAACTGCGCGCCTGGCGCCTCCGGCCCGGCGACCGGCTGGCCGTGATCGGCGAGAACTGCGTTGCGCAGGTGGCGCTGACTTTTGCCGCCGCCGAGCTGGACGCGTGGGTGGTGCACATCAACGGCCGCCTGTCGCCGCGCGAGGTGGACGTGGTGCTGGAGCACAGCGGCGCGCGCCTCGCCATTTACCTGACCACCGCCGCCTCGCCGGAAACCGCCGCCCACGCAGTGCGGACCGGCGCGCGCGCGGTGTGCACGCCGCTGGGGCCGTGGATGGTGAGCGCCGCCAATGCGGACTGCGCGCCGGAGCCGGTGCACGCCGCTGCGCACGAACAGGTCGCCGCGCTGATCTACACCACCGGCACCACCGGCGCGCCCAAGGGCGTGATGCTCACCCACCGCAACCTGCTGTTCGTAGCCGCCGTCTCCAGCACGCTGCGCGGCCTGACGCCGGACGACCGCGCCTACGGCGTGCTGCCGATCACCCACGTCTACGGCCTGACGTCCGTCATGCTGGGCACCCTGTACGCCGGCGCCTGCCTCTACCTGTGCCCGCGCTTCACGCCGGGCGGCCTGCTGTCGGCCTTGCAGGCGCACCGGCTGACCATCGTGCAGGGCGTGCCGGCCATGTACGCGCGGCTGCTGGAAAAGCTGGGCGGCGCTGCCGCCGTTCCGCTGCAAACGCAGCTGCGCTTCGCCTACGCCGGCGGGTCGCCGCTGCCGCCATCGCTGAAGGCGCAGGTGGAGCGCTTGCTCGGCATGCCGCTGCACAACGGCTACGGCCTGACGGAAAGCGCGCCCACCGTCAGCCAGACCCGGCTCGACCAGCCGCGCGGCGACACCTCGGTCGGCCAGCCAATACCCGGCGTGGCGGCGCGCGTGCTGCTGGCGGACGGCAGCGCGGCCGCGCCGGGCCAGGCCGGCGAACTGTGGGTGCGCGGCCCCAACGTCATGCGCGGCTACTACCGGCAGCCGGAACTGACCGCCGCCGTCATCGACGCCGGCGGCTGGCTGAATACCGGCGACATGGTGCGGCAGGAGGCCGACGGCGCGCTGTTCATCGTTGGCCGCAGCAAGGAGTTGATTATCCGTTCCGGTTTCAACGTCTACCCGCTGGAAGTGGAAACGCTGTTGAACGCGCATCCTGCCGTGACCCAGTCGGCGGTGGTCGGCCGTCCGGCGGACGATGGCGACGAGGAAGTGGTCGCCTTTGTCGAACTCGACGCCCGCCACCCGGCCGGCATGCGGCAGCTGCACGACTATCTGGCTGAACGGCTGGCGCCGTACAAGCGCCCGGCCGAGATCATCACCCTGGCCGCGCTGCCGGCCGCGCCCAGCGGCAAGATCCTCAAGCACCAGCTGAAGCAGATGGCTTGCCCGTCGTCAGCGGATGCGGGCTGAAAAATCCGCCGCCTGGTCGGCCGCGCGGGCGCGCGCCGTGATGTGGGCGCGCTGGCGCAGCGCGTCGAAACCGCCCTGCCCTTGCAGCGCGCCCAGCTGGTACAGGTAGCGGTCCAGATAGCCGGAGGCCAGCAGGCGCCAGTCCAGCGGCAGGCCGGGGCTGATGCGGCGCGCCATCTGGTAGACGATGGTGGTGCAGTTGCCGGTCAGCGTGTTGTAGAAGCGCGGCGTGCGCCTGAGCTGCGCGCCCTCGTCCAGATAAGCCAGGAACAGCGAGCGCATCATCTGCGGCGGCATCTGCAGCCGGTACAGCCACATGTCCTCGCCGCGGACGTTGGTGCGCACGCGCAGGATGTCGCGCTCGTCGGCGGCAATCAGCACGGTTTCGTAGCGCTTGAAAAAGCCGGCCAGGCCGTCGAAACTTTCGCCGCGCTCCTTGCGGATCTCGATCGAGAACGTCAGGTAGCGGCCGTCGCTGAAGCCGAACGACACCAGCGTGTGGGCGATGGCCGGCCCCATCCAGTACGACAAGGCCACATCGACCGAGCGCAGCTGGTTCAAATCATAGCGGCGCGGCGCCCAGCGCACCGTATAATCGGTATCGCTGCGCCAGTCGAAGTTGCGCACCTGGTCCAGCGTGACCATGCTGCCATCGACCTTGCCGCTGACCATGCGGGCCACATCGTCGGCCCAGATACGGTCGTGCGAGGGCGCGATCGTGCTCCACCAGGCCAGCAGCGCCAGCAGCAAGCCTAGCCAGATGGCCGGCAGGCGGTAGCGGCGGCGCCACAAGGCTAGCAGCGCGATCAGGCTGAACAGCGGCCACGCGAGCAGCGCCAGCTTGCGCGCGAGGTCGCCCAACGGTAGCTGGAACCACAGGGCGCCAGCGCCCCACGCGGCCAGCGACACCATTACCAATGTGCCGAGAGCAAGGAAGAATATGCGTTTGATCATGCCGCGATTATGCGGCTAATCCTCCCGATCGTCGACGCCGCTTGCGCAGCCGATCTGGACGCAGATCATTTTTACTGCAATACTCAGCACCACGCCGATAACGCCTAGCAATCCCAACATGGCAGGTTCCGTAAATGAAGAAGAGACGCTTCACTTTAACGGCCGCCCGGGAATTGATCCAATATCAAAAACGGCGGCCAACTATCTCGAAACGGCATAACGGTGATTTCGTTTAAACAGTTTAAGTATTTTATAGAGATCGTGGACGCCGGCAGCTATTCGCGCGCCGCAGAAAAATTGTACATCGCGCAGTCGGCGCTGAGCCGGCAGATCAAGGAGCTGGAGGACGAGCTGCAAACGCCGCTGCTGACGCGCGACGCGCGCCAGTTCGAGCTGACGCCGGCCGGCCAGCTGTTCTACGAGCGCGGCAAACGCATCCTCGAAGACATCGACGATACGCTGGTGCAGGCGCGGCACGTCGGCAAGGGCGCGCAGGGCGTGATCCGGCTCCAGCATTCCAGCTCGGTGATACTGACGCCGCGCATCAGCAATGCGCTGGCCCTGGCGCTGGCGCGCCATCCGGGCGTGACGCTCGATGTGTCGATGCTGCCGTCTGAAAACCAGACGCTGGAAATCGAGGAAGGCCGCGTCGATATCGGCCTGCTGCGGCTGCCGACCTTGCGCCGCCATCCGCACATCCAGGTGCACGAGATCGGCAGCGAGCAGCTGATGGTGGCGGTGGCGCGGGATTCGCCGCTGGCCGCGCGCGGCAATGTGGAACTGGCCGAACTGAGCGAGGAAGCCTTCATCTCGATCCCGCACAAGGATCGCGGCGGCCTGAGCTATCTGGTCGCCAACCTGTGCCTGGAGCAGGGCTTCTTTCCCAAGCCGGCGCGCGCGCTGTCGCGCAAATCCTCGCAGCTGAACCTGATCGAGGCCGGCCTCGGCATCGCCATCGTGCCGGAATGCATGCGGCTGACGGCGCCGGCCGGCGTGCATTTCGTGCCGCTGGCGCATGGCGCCCTGCGCAGCACGGTGGGCCTGGCCACGCGGCGCGAGGCCGACCCGCTGGTCACCGCCTTCGCCGACACCTTCGTCAGCCGCCTTTCTGCTCCAGCACCGTGATGCTGCCGTCGGCTTCAAGGAAGATGCAGCGGGCGTCTGCCAGCTCGACGTCGGCCTCGCGCAGCGCCTGCTCGACGTCGCTCTCGGCGATGCGGTTCTTCTTCAGCACGTCGTGGTAAAGCCGGCCGTCGCGCCCGAGCAGCACGCTTTCGCCATCGATGATGGTGGCCAGCCTCTTGCTGCGCGACGAGACGAAGCCAAGCGAGATATTCAGCGCGATCAGCGTGCAGGCGATCAGCAGCCCGCCGCCGATCGAATCATCGCCGCCGGAAAGCGAGTTGGACACGGCTTCGCTCAAGAGCATCACCACCAGCAGGTCGAACGGCGTGAACTGGCCGACGGTGCGCTTGCCGGACATCCGCACCAGCACCAGCAGCGCGCAATACACGATCACGCCGCGCACGATGAATTCCCACCACGGCAAACTGAGGTCGAACATGCTGCCTCCCAAGAATGGAGTTCCACCATAGCGCGACAGCAGACGGCGGTATGTGCGTGGGCTAACCGAACAAAAACGGCGGCCCTGAGGCCGCCGTCGGTCCGTCCGGCGCAGCCGGATCAGCGATCGTTCTTATGGCTTTGACGCCCTGCCGCGGCGTGCTGCTCCGGCGTGCCGCCACGGGTGCCGCCGGACGAGCCGGTGTTGCCGCCGCTGCCGCCGCCGCTTTGCTGGCTGCCGCCCTGCTGGTCGCCGCTGCTGCCGCGATTACCGGCCTGGCCGCCCTGACCGCCCTGATTGCCCTGGCCGCCGCCGCCCTGTTCGCCATCCTGGCGGCCGCGCGAACCGGCCGAGGAGCCGCTCTGCTGGTTGCCGTCGTTCTTATGGCTCATGCTGCCGGCGCGGCGCGCTTCTTCCGACGTGAATTCGTGCGCATTGCCCGATGCATGGGCGGCGCGTCCGCCTTCAGCCGCGATCTCGCGTTGACGCTCCGGATCCATCGACGCGAAGCCGCGGTTGCTGGTATCGCTCTGTTGGTTTTTACCACCTTGGTTACCGCCTTGGTTGCCTTGATTCGAGTTGGCCATGATTGGTCTCCTAAAAAGTGAAACTCGCCTGCCGCCTGAGGTGCAACAGGAGAGATGCCATCGTAAGGGCAGCACAATTGCGCGTGTAGGGCACTCACGCCTGTGCTTGCGTAGGACTTTCCTTGCGACTTGAGAGCACAGGTCACATACTGTTGAGCCACCCGGTTGCATGAGCGCGGACCTACAGCAGCACGCGCTTTTTCCTACAGCCCCGGCTTGCCGATCGGATTAGGATCATCGCAACGCGCCCGTGGTGGGCGCGCCTACCATCAGGAGAGCGTCATGAGCAAACCGACCCAGGGCGGCAAAAACGGCGGCAATAGCAGCTTGCAAGAAGCGAAGGGCAGCAAGTCGTCCACCACCGGCAACAGCGGCGGCGGCAAGGGCAACAGCCAGTCGGCCGGCAGCGGCAGCAGCAAGAGCAACAAGTCCGGCAACAAGTCGAAGTAGGCAGCCGGGGGCGCCGGGGCATGCTGGCTGCGCGCGCTCCCGCTCAACTGGCGTAGAGGACGACTGGCGGTCTGCAGGTGTGGCAAACTAATGCTATCCGAGACTTACAGGAACCAGCATGAGCGCCGGACCAGACGATCAAGATCCACCGCAGTCCCCTCCCCCGCAACGCCGCGCCACCGATCACGGCGAGCGCCGCAAGGCCGAACAGCGCACCACGCAGGACGCCGGCACGCCGCGCTACCTCGACCCGGGCGACACCGTGTTCAGCCTGTGGGGCCGGGTCATCATGGCGCGCTACCGCCGCATCGCGGCGGCCGCCACACGCCACATCATCCAGCGCCCGCTGCACATCGGCGTCTCGGCGCGCATCTTCCATCCCGAACCCGGCGCGACCGGCCTGCGCAGCAAAAATCTGCAATACCTCGAAGAGTCGATCGCCCAGTGGGTGATGTCGCGCGATGTGCTGGTGTTCATGATACCGACGGTGAATACCGACGGCCTGCTGCACCCGTCCAACATCCGCCTGCGCGACTATGCCAAGCACCTCGACGGCCTGGTGCTGCAAGGCGGCGCCGACGTGTCGCCGCAAAGCTATTCCGAATCGCCGACCCGGCCCGAATGGGGCGGCGACCGCGCGCGCGACATGTACGAGCTGGAACTGCTGCACGAATTCGTCGAAGCCGGCAAGCCGGTGCTGGGCATCTGCCGCGGCTGCCAGCTGATCAATGTCGCCTTCGGCGGCACGCTGTACCAGGACATCGCCACCGACATGCCGGAATCGCTGGCCCACGTCAACGACGACTACGACCGCAACCGCCACGAAATCGTCTTCCCGCCCGGCTCCTCGCTGTCGCGCATGTTGCAGGGCAACACAAGCGGGCTGGTCAACTCCATCCACCACCAGGCCGTCAAGACACTGGGGCGCGACATGTCGATCGAAGCGCTGTCGGTGCCGGATAATGTGGTCGAGGCGATCCGCTACCGCAAGGCGCCGTTTGTCATGGGCCTGCAATGGCATCCGGAGTTTCACCAGGCCGGCGGCGTCGAGCTGATGGACTGCAACGGCATCCTCGACAACTTCCTGCGGGTCGCGCGCGAGACGCGTTTCTAATGCTTTAAATAAATATATTTTGATAAAATGCCATCATTAGCGTAGACTAAAGGCTTCTCAACCGGATGGAATGTCATGGGAAGTCCGCGCCGCCCCGCCGTCATTGCAGCGAGCCTGTGGTTTGCCTGGCCGGTGGCGTCGGCCGTGGAAATCGTTCACGTTGCCTACAGCGAACGTCCGCCGTATATGATGGCGCAGCCGGACGGCGCGCCCGCCGGCCTGACCGGGGCGCCGGCGGCGGCGGCGTTCAGGCAGGCCCAGATTCCGGTGCAATGGCATAAGGTGCCGACCAACCGTCAGTTGCTGATGGTCAAGGACCAGGGCAGCCTGAACTGCGCGGTCGGCTGGTTCGCCACGCCGGAGCGCCAGCAGTACGCCAAGTTCACCAGGCCCATCTACCGCGACCGCAGCTGGGTGGTGCTGACCAACGCCGCCTTCGCCGCGCGCGGCATCGGCTCGCTGGCGGAACTGGCGCGCCACCGCGACGCCCGGGTGCTGATCAAGGAGAATTATTCCTACGGCGGGCTGGAAGACTTCCTCAAGCAGTGGCAGCCGGTCACCGGCGTCTCCACCGCCTCCACCGTCAAGATGGTGCGCTCGGTCAGCCGGGGCCTGGTCGACCTGATGTTCGTCTCGGAAGACGAAGGCGACTACATCATCAGGCAGATGAGCGAGCGCGCGCCCAACCTGCGGCTGCTGCAATTCAAGGACATGCCGCGCGGCCTGGAACGCCACATCATGTGCGGCAAGAACGTGCCCGACGAGGTGATCGCCCGCCTCAACAAGGCGATCACCTATAAATAACTCAGCGGCCGCGGAAGCGCTGGATCGCCGCATCCACCACGCCTTCGACGCTGCCGCTGCGGTCGAACTGCTGGCGCAGGTAGTGGGCGTCGCTGCCCTCGTGCGTGACCTGCACCAGGTGTTGCAGGCCGGCCGTGGCGCCCAGCTGCACGCCGTACGGCTCCATCTTGCGCAGCGTGGTCAGGATGTCTTCGCGCAGAGACAGGCTCTCGTAGGTTTTCGGATGCACCACCGTGCCGTCCAGGCCGAAGCGGCAGGCCTGGAAGCGGTTGTAGTTGTAGACCAGGTAGTCGTCCTCCGCCGGCGCTTCCTCGCGCCGCTCCAGCAGGTAGGCGCACAGCGATTGCAGGTACACCGCCAGCGCGGCCGCCCGCTCCACCGTCAGCGGCGTGTCGCACACGCGCAGCTCGATGGTGCCGAATTCCGGCTTCGGCCGGATATCCCAGTAGAAGTCCTTCATGCTCTTGATCACGCCGGTGTGTTCCATCTTGGCGAAATACTCGTGCTCGAAGGTGTGCCAGCTTTGCGTGAACGGCGCGCGACCGCTCATCGGGAAGGCGAACACCGAGTTCAGGCGCGCCGAGTTGAACAGCGTGTCGTTACCCTGCACGTACGGCGACGACGACGACAGCGCGATGAAATGCGGCACGTAACGGCTCAGCGCGTGCAGCAGGAACAGCGCGTCGTCGCCCGAGGCGCAGCCGATGTGCACGTGCTGGCCAAAAATCGTGAACTGCTTGGCCAGATAGCCATACAGCTCGGACACTTCCTTGAAACGCGGCTTGGCGAAAATCCGCCGGTCCGACCATTTCTGGAACGGGTGCGTGCCGCCGCCGCAGATGCCGATGTTGAGCTGCTCGCCGGCCTGCACCAGCGTGTCGCGGATCACCTGCAATTGCTTGACCAGCTCGGTGTGGTTGGTGTGCACGTCGCTGTTAATCTCGATCATGCTCTCGGTGATTTCCGGCGTGACGTTGCCGGGGAAAGGCTTGCGGCTCAACAGGTGCAGCAGGTCCGGGCTGGACGCGGTCAGGTCGAAGTCCGACAGGCTGACCAGTTGCAGCTCCAGCTCCACGCCCATGGTCAGCGGTTGCGACGATTTAAATTCTTCCAATGCCATTATTTTGCCTCCTGATGGGTTTCTTTCGCCCAGACCAGCGCGCGCTGCGTGATGATCGGGCCGAGCACCTCCAGCAGCAGCGTCATCGCCGCCAGCGCGGCCAGTTCATCGACCAGCACGATGCCCATGTATTTGGTTTGCTCCAGCAGCAGCGTGACGAACACCGACATCGGCGACATCGCGATACCGGTCGCCACGCCCTTGCGCCACGAGATGCCGCTGACGTGCGCGAACGCCGTCACGCTGGCCGTCTTGACCAGGAAACGCGCCAGCAGCAGCACCGCCGCCAGGCCGGCGCCATCGACCACGCGCTCCCATTCCAGCGTCGAGACGGCGAACACGAACAGCAGCACGGTCAGCAGTTCGCCGATGCCGCCGAAGTTGCGTTCGGTGCGGCTGAAGGCCACGCGGTTGTGGCGCGCCACCAGGCCGAAGGTCAGCGTCGCCAGCACCGGCGAGACGTCGAACGCGCGCGCCGCCGCCACCAGCAGGATCACGCCCAGCGCGAAGGCGATGGTGCCGTCGCGCGCCAGCGCGCCCAGCCGGCGCAGCACGGCCGGCACCAGGAAGCCCATCACCGCGCCCATCGCGGCCGAACCGAGCAGTTCGATGCCGCTGTGCGACATCGCCTGCGTCAGGCTGCCGGAAGTCTCGAACACCCAGAAGCCGACCACCACCTTGAACACGAACAGCGCCACCACGCTGTTGATCGCCACCAGGTGCAGCACGCGTTCGGTCACCTGGCCCGACGAGTCTTCTTCATTAATCACGCGCAGCACGCCGGCCGGCGAGGTCGACATGGCCAGCGAGGCCAGCAACAGCGAGGTCAGCGGCGGCATGCCGGTCAGGTGGGAAATCGCATACACCACGATAAACGTGGCGGCCGACTCCACCAGGCCGGTGACGGCAATCCATGGATTGATGCGCAGCCAGTGCAGGTTGATGCGGTAGCCAAATTCAAACAGGATCAGGCCGAAGGCCAGGTTGGCGATGATGGTGACGTTGCTTGAGGCGCCGCTGCTGAGCGCTTCCGGGAAAGCCTGGGCCAGTGCGAAGCCGACCAGGCCGTAGACGCTGATGCGCGGCAGGCGCGTCCAGCGGTGCAAGAGTTCCCCTGTAAGCCAGGCGACGGCGATGGCCAGCGGCCATCCCATATCGGCCAAAATGACCTGAATATCCGGCATGTACTTCTCCTTTTTATCAATACTTGTACAATTCTGCGGTATGGCTAGCGCCATCACTGTGCGCTAGGGAACTTAAGGAAACATTTAATGCCCGAAATTGTTAACGAACATGCGTGCTTCGGCGGCGTGCAGCGTGTGTACCGCCACGAGTCGCGCGAAATCGGCTTGCCGATGCGCTTCTCGGTCTTCATTCCTGCGCAGGCAAAGCACGGCCCTGTGCCTGCCCTGTTCTATCTCGCCGGCCTGACCTGCACCGAAGAGACCTTCATGATCAAGGCCGGCGCGCAGCGCGTGGCCGCCGAACTCGGCCTGATGCTGATCGCGCCGGACACCAGCCCGCGCGGCGCCAATGTCGACGGCGAGAGCGAGAGCTGGGACTTCGGCGTCGGCGCGGGTTTTTATCTGGATGCCACGCAGGCGAAGTGGGCCAAACACTATCGCATGTACAGCTATATTCATGAGCTGCGTGAGCTGGTGGGGCAGGAACTGCCGGTCGATGCGCAGCGCATCGGCGTTTTCGGTCACTCCATGGGCGGCCATGGCGCATTGACGCTAGCGCTGAAACGCCCCGACCTGTTCAAGTCGGTGTCCGCGTTTGCGCCGATTGCCGCGCCATCGCAGTGCCCGTGGGGCAGGAAGGCCTTCACCGGTTATCTCGGCGAAGACCAGGGCGCGTGGGCGCAGTATGACGCCAGTTTGCTGATGGCGCAAGTGCAGACGCCCTTCCCGGCCGGCATCCTGATAGACCAGGGACTGGCCGACAAGTTCCTCGCCGAGCAGCTGTACCCGGAAGCGTTCGAGGCCGCCTGCGCGACGGCGGCGCAGCCGCTGACGCTGCGCCGCCATGCCGGCTACGACCACGGCTACTACTTCATCCAGACATTCGTGGAAGACCACCTGCGCTTCCACGCGAACAACCTCAGAGCCTGATCTCCGTGCCCAGCGCCTTGAGCAACTGGGCAATCCACGCCGGATGCGCCGGCCAGGCCGGCGCGGTGACGAAGATGCCGTCGGTGACCGCCTGGTCGACCGCGATGTCGGCGTAGCTGGCGCCGGCCAGCCGCACCTCCGGCGCGCAGGCCGGATACGCGGAAATCGTTTTGCCGCGGATGACGTCGGCCGCGGCCAGCAGCTGCGCGCCATGGCAGATCGCCGCGATCGGCTTGTTGGCGTCGGCGAACTGCCGCACCAGTTCGATCACGCGCGGATTCAGCCGCAGGTATTCCGGCGCGCGGCCGCCGGCGATGGCCAGCGCGTCGTAGTGGCCGGCGTCGGCCCCGGCGAAGTCGGCGTTGAGCGTGAAGCGGTGGCCCGGCTTTTCGGTGTAGGTCTGGTCGCCCTCGAAATCGTGGATGGCGGTCTTGATGGTGTCGCCGGCCTGCTTGTCCGGGCACACGGCGTGCACGGTATGGCCGACCGCCTGCAGCGCCTGGAACGGCACCATGGTTTCGTAATCTTCGGCAAAATCGCCCGTCAAAAACAGAATTTTCTTCGCTGCCACGGTAGATCCTTTCGTGAAAGTAAAGGGCCACGATGTCGCCATCGTGGCCCCTGATACTACCTTGTTTTATTGCTTACGCGGCAGCCGCCTTGGTCAGCACGGTGCGGATGGTGCCGGCCAGGTCCTCGGCGGAGAACTTGGCCACATACGCATCGGCGCCGACGCCCTTGACGTGGTCTTCGTTGGTCTTGCCCGACAACGAAGAGTGAATCACCACAGGGATCTTGGCAAAGCGCGGGTCCTGCTTGACCAGGCGGGTCAGCGTGAAGCCGTCCATCTCCGGCATTTCCAGGTCGGTCAGGATCATGGCGACACGGTCGCTGATGCCCACGCCTTCGGCCTTGGCGCCTTCGGCGATGGCTTGCAGGCGGTCCCATGCCTCCTTGCCCGACTTGGTCATGATGAAGTGGGCGCCCATCGCTTCCAGGCCCTTTTCAATCAGATTGCGCGCGACGACCGAATCGTCGGCGGCGAGGATGACAGCGCCCTGTTTGAGCAGCACTTTCGGTCCGATGGTTTCGGGATCGACATCCTTGCCTTCCGGCGGCACCAGTTCGCGCAGAATGGTTTCCACGTCCAGCACCTGCGCCAGACGGGTGTTCTGCACGTCGCCGTCGACGCGGGCGATACTGGTGACCTTGCCGCCGGCCGTGCCTTCGGCAGTCAGCACCTGGCTCCAGTCCAGGCGCACGATTTCATCCACTGACTCGACCGCGAACGCTTGCGTGGTGCGCGCGAATTCAGTGACCAACATAATATTCAGACCGGTTTTTGGGGTCACACCGACGATGCCTGGCAAATCCAGCACCGTGATGATTTGCCCGCGAAGGTTCACAACACCCAACATGTGTGGCGGGGACCCGGCCACGGCAGTTACTTCGGGCATTGCTACGATTTCGCGGATTTTGAAGACGTTAATACCGAACAACTCCGAATGTTCGCCATTGGCGTCGCCGCCCAGGCGGAACAGGAGGAGTTCGAATTTGTTGGAGTTGGTCAGGTTGCTACGCTCATCAACTTCCTGTTGAACAGATTTCATGGATATCGTCTCCTTCGGTGGTCCGCTACCAGTATAACGTTTGCAACGCGGAAGATGTTGTATTGGAGAACGATAAACAACAAAAAAGGCGGCCCGCGGGCCGCCTTTTTCCAAGAATAGCTCACTACCAATGTGCTATTGAATTCTGGAGCGGGAGAAGAGTCTCGAACTCTCGACCTCAACCTTGGCAAGGTTGCGCTCTACCAACTGAGCTACTCCCGCAGAAGGCATGCAGTATGCCAGAAAAATTGGGATTCCGCCAGTGCCATAGCTCAACTTCTTACCGAACTTCCAATAGTGTAAGCTTAGTCCGTTTTGGTATTCACGTAGGAAAAGGAAGTTAATGGATTCAATCGAAGTCGTGCTGATCATGTTGCTGGCGGTGGTCGCCAGCGCTTACCTGCGCAAAGTGCTGCCCGGCGCGATACCGCTGCCGCTGGTGCAGATCGGCCTGGGCGCGCTGATCGCCGCCAAGTCAACCCATGGCGTGGACCTGGACCCGGAGCTGTTCTTCCTGGTGTTCCTGCCGCCGCTGCTGTTCCTCGACGGCTGGCGCATCCCCAAAAGCGGCCTGCTGCGCGACAAGGGCACCATCCTCGAGCTGGCGCTCGGCCTGGTGGTGTTTACCGTCATCGGCGCCGGCTTCCTGATCCACTGGCTGATCCCGACCGTGCCGCTGGCGGTGGCGTTCGCGCTGGCGGCGATCGTCTCGCCGACCGACCCGATCGCGGTCAGCTCGATCACCGCCTCGACGCCGATCCCGAAACGGCTGATGCACATCCTCGAAGGCGAATCGCTGCTGAACGACGCCTCCGGCCTGGTGTGCTTCCGCTTCGCGGTGGCGGCGGCGATGACCGGCGCCTTCTCGCTGCAAAGCGCCGCCCTCACCTTCGTCTGGGTGGTGGTGGGCGGCATCGGCGCCGGCGTCGGCGTCACCATGCTCATCACCTGGGTGCAGCGCTGGCTGACGCGCCACTTCGGCGAGCCGCCAGGTTCGCCGATCCTGGTCAACCTGCTGATTCCGTTCGGCGCCTACCTGGTGGCCGAGCGCCTGCACGCCTCCGGCATCCTGGCGGCGGTGGCGGCCGGCATCACCATGAGCTATGTGGAACTGAGCGGCCACGCGATGGCCAGCACCCGCATCCAGCGCTCGGCCGTATGGGACACGGTGCAGTTCTCGCTGAACGGCGTGATGTTCGTGCTGCTCGGTGAACAGCTGCCGGAAATCTTCCGCCTGGCCGGCGCCTCGCTGGAGGAAAGCGGCCATATGAACCGCTGGTGGCTGCTGGTGTACGCGCTGGCCATCACCGCCGGCCTGCTGGCGCTGCGCTTCGCGTGGGTGTGGGCGTCGCTGCGGCTGACCATCTTCAAGCAGAAATACCGCCACCAGCCGCGCCACAAGATCAATCCGCGCCTGCTGCTGGCCACCACGCTGGCCGGCGCGCGCGGCACCATCACGCTGGCCGGTGTATTGACGCTGCCGCTGGCGCTGCCGAACGGCGATCCGTTCCCGGCGCGCGCGCTGACCATCTTCCTGGCCTGCTCGGTGATTCTGCTGTCGCTGCTGATCGCCAGCGTGGCCTTGCCACGCCTGCTGGCCGGCATGACCTTCCCGGCCGAGCCGGAAGAACAGCAGGAAGAAGACCTGGCGCGCCGCGCGGCCGCCAACGCCGCCATCGCCGCCATCGAAAAAACCCAGGTCGAGCTGATGGAATCGGACGCCTGCATCGATCCGGATGTCTATCCGCAGGCGGCGGCGCGGGTCATCGCCTTCTACGAGCACAAACTGAAAGAGGTCGATCCGGAAAGCGAGCAAGCCTGGCGCAAGACCGATTATGCCGAGAAGGAGCTGCGCCTGGCGGCGCTGGCGGCCGAGCGCCGCACGGTGTTCGACCTGGCGCGCCACGATCACATCTCCGACGAAATCTCGCGCAAGCTGGTGCGCGAGATCGACCTGATGGAATCGCGCTACCGCTGACATGCCACGCTCCCGCACCCGCCTCCTGCTGATACTCGCGTGGCTGCTGTTCTGGGGCCTGATGGTCTCGACCGCCGTGCAGGACTTCATCCATGACGGCGGCCGCGAATACTGGAAGCCGGTGTTGTGGGAGACGTCGTCGGCGCTGACCTGCACGCTGCTGCTGCTGGCGCAGCGGCGCATGACGCGCCAGCATGACGCGCTGATATCGTCGCCGCCGCGCTGGTTCGCGCGCCAGCTGGCGTGGCTGCCGATGTACTGGCTGCTGTTCACGCCGGTGGCGTTCGGCATGCGCCATGCGGTGTACGCATTCAATGGCCAGGCCTACACCCACACGCCGTGGCCGGAGACTTTCCTGTACGAGAACGTGAAGATCACGGTCTTCTTCGCTCTTTTCACCGGCATCGTGTTCGGCCTGCTGTCCTTCCATGCGATGCTGGAGGAAAGGCTGCGCGCCGCGCAGGCGCAGGCCTCGTTGCGCGAGGCGCAGCTGCTGCGCCTGGGCCAGCAGATGCAGCCGCACTTCCTGTTCAACGCGCTCAACACGATATCGTCGCTGATGTACAGCGACGTGCAACGCGCGGACGCCATGCTGGTCCAACTGTCCGACGTGCTGCGCGCCACGCTCGATGTCGGCGAACGCCATCTGGTGCCGCTGGAAACCGAACTGCGCATCCTGCGCGGCTATGCGGCGCTGATGGCAGAGCGTTTTTCGGACCGCGTCAGCATCGGCTGGCATATCGACGAATCGCTGCTGGACTGTGACGTGCCTGTGATGAGCATGCAGCCGCTGTTGGAAAACATCTTCAAGCACACGGTGGAAAAACGCCGCCAGCCGACCGCCATTCGCATCTCCGCGCAACGCCACGGCGATGCGCTTGTGTTGCGGCTGGAGGACGACGCCGGCGCGCTGCCAACCGGCGGCGCATCGCCTGGCATCGGCGTGCGCAATCTGCGCGAGCGGCTCGACGCCCTGTATGCCGGCCGGGCGGCGTTTGCGCTGACGGCGCTATCGCCGGCCGGCGTGCGCGCCGAAGTGAGGCTGCCATGCGCATCCTGATCGTCGACGACGAGCGGCCCGCGCGCGACAAGCTGCGGCGCATGCTGGCGTCAGAACCGGACATTAGCGCCATCGGCGAGGCGCGCGATGGCGTGGAGGCGCTGGAAATGCTGCCCGCTTTCGCGCCGGACCTGCTGCTGCTTGACATCCAGATGCCGGAAGTCTCGGGCCTCGATGTCGCCGCCTCGCTGCCGGCGCCCACGCCGCTGGTGGTGTTCGTCACGGCCTACGACGAATACGCCATCCGCGCCTTCGACGCCAACGCCATCGACTATCTGCTCAAGCCTTACGACCAGCCGCGCCTGCAACGCGCCCTGCAACGCGCGCGCGAACGGCGCGCGGCGCAGCGCCCCGCCAGCGCCGCGCCGCTGCCCGCGGTCACGCAGTTGCTGATCCCGGAGCGCAGTGGCACGCGGGTGCTCAAGGTCGAGCAAATCCAGTGGATAGAAACCGCCGACAACTACGTTATCCTGCATACTGCCGACGGCAAACCGCTGATGCGCCAGACGCTGGCCGGGCTGCTGGAAAAACTCGGCCCGCGCTTCATGCGCTGCCACCGCCGCGCCGCCGTGCAACTCGACTGGGTCGCCAGCATCGTCAATCACGACAAGGGCGACGGCGAACTGCTGCTGCGCGGCGGGGCGCGGGTCCCGCTGAGCCGCCAGTACCGGGCCGAGGTCGCAAGCCGGCTGGCCGCTTGAGCAGCCACCGGCGCCCGGCCAGCCGCTGATGGCTACAGCGGGAACAGCTGCGTCGCGATAAAGTCCACAAACACGCGGATCTTCGACGGCAGGTGCCGGCTCGAAGGCCACAGCACATAGAACTCCAGCTCCTGCGTGACATGCTTGTCCAGCACCGTCACCAGCCGGCCGGCCCGCAGTTGCTGGCGCACGGCGATATCCGGCACATAAGCCAGGCCTGCGCCCTGCTCCGCCAGGCACACCTGCGGTTCCAGCGTGTTGGCGATGGCGCTGGCCGGCAGCCCTTGCGGTACGCCGTCCCATGGCCACATATCGAGCTTGCCCGTTTGCGGATAGCGGTACAGGATGCAGTCGTGCTTCAGCAAGTCCAGTCGCTTGCGCGGCACGCCTGCCCGTTGCAGGTAGTCCGGCGAAGCGACGACGATTCTGCGGCAGGCGCCGATGCGCCGCGCGGCCAGGCGCGAGTCGGCCAGTTGGCCGGTGCGGATGACGGCGTCGAAACCCTCCTCGATGACATCGACAAAACGGTCGGAGCAATCGATGTCCAGCGCGATCTCGCGATACAGGCGCTTGAAGTGCGCCAGCCGCGACATGAACATCGCGCCCACCGACGGTACGCTGATGCGCAGCCTGCCGCGCGGCGCACCTTGCGCTTGCAGCAGTTCCGCCTCGGCCGACTCCACCTGCGCCAGGATGTGGCGGCAGCGTTCCAGGAACAGCAGCCCTTCCGGCGTCAGGCTCACCGTCCGTGTCGAACGGTGAAACAGGCGCACGCCCAGCCGCGCCTCCAGCCGGCCTATCGATTTGCTGACCGCCGAAGCGCTCACGCCCAGCTGCTTGCCGGCCTCCGTAAAACTGCTTGCTTCGCCCACGCGCACGAACACGTTCAGGGCACTGAGGTTATCCACCTTTGATGACTCCGATGACACAAGTGTTGTGAACTATAGCCTATTTTTCATTGATCGATCTTTCGTCACACTACGGCTTTATCCAACGGAAGATCATATGAACGCATTACCGATGGGCGCCCTGCTCGCCCTGGCCACCGCCGGTTTTCTGGCCCTGCTCACGGAAATCATCCCGGCCGGCACCATCTCGATGATCGCCGGCGGCATGGGCATCTCCGAATCGATGGCCGGCCAGTTCATCACGCTATACGCCGTCGGCTCGCTGGTGGCGGCCATTCCGCTGACGGCGGCCACGCTACACTGGCGCCGCAAGCCGCTGCTGCTGGTCACGCTGGGCTGCCTGCTGCTGGCCAATCTGCTGACCGCCTTCGCCAGCCATCTGCCGCTGGTGCTGGCGGTGCGCTTTGTCGCCGGCGTCGCCGGCGCCATGATCTGGGCCATGGCCGCCGGCTATGCCCGCCGCATGGTGGCGGATCACCTCAAAGGCCGCGCGCTGGCGATCGCCGGCGTCGGTGCGCCGCTGGCGCTGTCGATCGGCGTACCGCTCGGCACCTTGCTGGGTGGGCACTTCGGCTGGCGCTTCGCCTTCATCATGCTGGCCGCGCTGACGCTGGCGGCCATGGTCTGGGTGGGGTTGGTGCTGCCGGATTATCCGGGCCAGACGGCCGCACGGCGCGCGCCGCTCACGCGGGTGCTGACGCTGCCCGGCGTGCGGCCGGTGCTGGCCGTATTGATGCTGTGGGTGCTGGCGCACACCATGCTCTACGCCTATATCGTGCCTTTCCTGGCGCCGCTGGGCATGGCCGGGCAAAGCGAAACGGTGCTGATGGCGTTCGGGCTGGCGGCGCTGGCCGGCGTCTGGCTGACCGGCATGCTGATCGACCGCCATCTGCACCGGCAGGTTTTATTGAGCCTGGGCGGGTTCGCGCTGGCAGCCCTGATGCTGGGCGTGGCAGGCGGGTCGACGCAAGCGATCTACGTGGCGGTGGTGTTGTGGGGCGTGTCGTTTGGCGGCTCGCCGGCGTTGCTGCAAACGGCGCTGGCGGAAGCGGCCGGCGACCATGCGGACGTAGCGCAATCCATCCTGGTCACCAGTTGGAACAGCGCCATCGCTGCCGGCGGCGTGGCCGGGGGCGTGTTGCTGGACAAGGCGGGCGTGACGGCGTTCCCGTGGTCGCTGCTGGCACTGTCCGCCGCAGCGATGCTGCTGGCCTGGCGCGCCGGCCAGCACGGCTTCGGCCGCGCGGCAGACGGCTTGCGTAGTACGCGGGCTAAAGGCGCCGCTGACGGCGGCGTGCCGGACACTCAGGCCGAGGGCTGCCGCTGACGGCGGCTAGCCAGCGCGCCCATCAGCAGCAGGCCGGCGCCGAGCATGGCGTAGGTTTCCGGCTCAGGCACCGCAGCCACTTGTTGCAGCGTATCGATACTGGCCTCGAACCGCACAAAATTATCGCCGTGCTGCCACAGCAACTGCAGCGTGCCGTCGAAGTCCCCCAGCGACAGCGCGGATGGCAGCGCCACACTGTTGAACGTGTTGTGGCCGTTCTTGCCGATCAGGGTGATTTGGCCTTGCTGCTCGATGCCGCCGTCAATGTTGTATGCGTACAGATACAACGCGTCGTTATGCCCCTCGCCTGCCGCATGGTAGTTTCGGATGTCGATGGTGGGCTGCAACAATGAATCAGCGGCGTTGGCACCAGGCGCAAAACTGTAGCCGGTATTGGCACTGAACGTCAGACTGGTATTCAGACTGTTATACGTCTTGCTATCGAAGTCGGTGCCGGACTGGCTAACATCCGGTGGCGTCGACAGATCGTAATAGAAGACGCCGCTGATTTTAGTGCCTTGCGCCAGCGCCGGGATGGCGCCAAGGTCGCCACCGGTCTGCGCCGTACTGCCGGTGGCAGTGAATTCAAACTTGACCACCTGCGCTTGACCGACACCGGCCAGCAGCACCAGCGCCATGCCGGACAGCATTTTTCCTGCGTTGATCCATTTCATTTTTATCCCCTGGTCTTGTTAAAAACGGAAACTCATTGTAGCAACGAAATGGTCTTTTGATGTATTTTTGTATATTGTTTATTGCAAGCTTCCGACTCGCCCCACGCCGCTCCCGTTTCGCCCCATGACGCTCGACCAGCGCCGCGCCGCTGGTTAATCTTGTGGCATCGAAAAGGAGCCCGCAATGAACCACCAACGCCTGTATTTCTTCGACTGGATACGCATCTTCGCCTTCTGCCTGTTAATCCTCTACCACACCGGCATGTATTACGTGACGTGGGACTGGCACGTGAAAAGTCCTTTTGCCAGCAGCGCCATCGAACCACTGATGATACTTTCCTCGCCATGGCGGCTGGCGCTGCTGTTCATGATTTCCGGCGTCGCCACCGCCTTCATGCTGAAGCGGATGCGCGTGGGCGCGCTGCTGCGGCAGCGCAGCTGGCGCTTGCTGGTGCCGCTGCTGTTCGGGATGTTCGTCATCGTGCCGCCGCAGGCGTATTTCGAAATCGTCGAGAAGATCGCCTATCAGGGCGGCTATCTTGAATTCATGCGGCACTATGTCAGCGCCTACAACGGCTTTTGCCGCGGCGACGACTGCCTGCGCCTGCCGACCTGGAATCACCTGTGGTTCGTTGCCTACCTGTGGGCTTACACCATGATCGGCGGATTGATCGCCTGGCTGCTGGGCGCCCGCGTTGACGCCGCCAGCGCGGCGCTGGACCGGCTGCTCAGCGGCTGGCGCATCGTCGTGCTGCCGGTGCTGGTGCTGGCCATCGCCCGCTACGCGCTGGTCGACCGCTTCCCCGCCACCCACGCGCTGGTCGACGACTGGTACAACCACGCGCATTACTTCTTCCTGTTCGCCCTGGGCGCGCTGATGGCGATGCAAGGCGGCTTCTGGGCGCGCGTCGAGGCGCAGCGCTGGAGCAGCCTCGGGCTGTGGCTGTGCAGCTGGGCGCTGGTGGTGATCTACTGGTCGATCCCTGACGCGCTGGCCAATACGCCCGCCGTGCAGCAATGGAAGCCGGTCATGCGCGCCGTGTATTGCGTCTGCCAGTGGAGCGCGATCCTGACCATGTGCGGCTTCGGCCGCCGCCACCTGAACTTCGACAGCGCAGCGCGCCGCTACCTGACGGAGGCCGTGTTCCCGGTCTACATCCTGCACCAGACGCTGATCGTCGCCATGGCCCACTGGCTCAAACCGGTGAAGCTGGCGCCGACCGTCGAAGGCGTGTTCCTGGTCGTGCTCACCTTCGGCGTCAGCTTCGGCGTGTTTGAAGCGGTGCGCCGCATCGCCGTATTGCGGCCGCTGTTCGGGCTTGGGCCGCTTACTTCACAAACGTCAGCGTATGCTGCGCGGGCCCCGGCAGCAGCGGCGACTCCCGCCCGGTGAGCCAGTCGGTGCGGCCATCGAGGAAGTACGGCGACAGCGGATGGCCGCTTTGCCCGCCCGGCATGTTGAAGATGCCCTGCTCTTCGCGCCCCGGCGATACCGTCAGGCGTTCCGACTGGCCGAAGGTGGGGCCGGCCACGCGCGGCATGTGCTGGTCGCCGGCCAGCATGTCCGGCGCCACTTTCAGATACTTGCCCAGCAGCGGAATGGCGGACGCCATCGGATGCGCGCTGGCCGCCGTATTGCGCTGCCCCCAGGTGGCGTTCTTCAGCGGCTGGCCGTCCCTGGTCAGGTCGGCGATCACGCGATCCAGCGCCGCCAGTTGCAGTTCCTGCCAGTTGGCGTATTGCGGCGGCAGCCAGCCGTCCGGCTGCTGGTCCAGCACGCGCGCCAGCACCACCGGCCAGCGCGACGTGACGCTGGCGATGGAGGCTTTCGGGTCCACCTTCGCCAGCTCCGCGTTGGCGTTCTCGTAGATGATGTCGTACAGCGCATACATAAAGCCGCGCGTGATGCGGTAGCCGGCCGAGTCCACGCTGGCCCTGCCGGTCCAGTTATCCTTCAGCAGCGCCAAGGCCTCGTCGCGCGGCGCGTGGCCGGCGACCGCCTTCGCATCCAGCGCGGTGATGGCGCGCTCGCGCCAGGCGGCGAGGAATACCGCGCGGTCATCGAGGCCGATGGCGTAGACCTTTTTCACGTCGGTCTTCGCGCCCAGCGCCGCCAGGCTGTCGCGCACCTGATGCGTGCGCGCGCCAAGATCGAAACCGCCGTCGCCTATCAGTGCCGCACCGGCGCCGGACAGCTGGCGGCTGTTGGCGGTGGCAATGTGGCCATCGGCGGGATTCACGATCCTGGGATATTCCGAGGCCGGCAGCCAGCCTTGCCACAGGCCCGCCGCGTCATAGGGCTTGAGCGGATAGGTCGATGCGCTGCCGGTGGCGGCGCGGCGCGGCAGCGGGCCGGCGATGGTCCAGCCGATATTGCCGCTGCTGTCGCCGCCGACGAAGTTCTGCGCCGGTATGCCCAGCGTCGGCGCGATGGCAAGCGCCTCGTCCAGCGTATCGGCCAGTTCCAGCTTGCCCACGTTCAGATTGACCGCGCCCGGCAGATGCGCCGCCCAGTGCACCGCGTAGCTGCGGCCGCGCACTTCCCGGATCGGTCCACGCGGGGTTTCGCGCACGGCGAGCTTGTACGCCGGAGCGCCTTTCACCAGGATGGTTTCGTCGTGGGTGACGATTTTCTCCTTGCCGTCGATCTCGATCAGGTCGAGATAGTCGCCATAGCTGTTGGTGAAGCCCCAGGCGACATGGCCATTGCTGCCCACCACGATAAACGGCGTGCCAGGCAGCGTAACGCCGACCATGCGGCGCTGCCCGCCCTTCCCGTCCGGGAACTGCAAAACGGCGCGATACCAGATGGCCGGCAGCTGTATGCCGAGATGCATATCGTCGGCGATGATGGCGGCGCCGGTGTCGCTGCGGCTGCCCGCCACCGCCCAGTTGTTGCTGCCTACGGTGTGGAGGAAATCCGCTTGCGCCACCTTGGCCGGCGACGGTGCGTCGGCGCTTTTCCGCTTGCCCCACCATGCCGGCGGCGCGGCCGGAATCACCACTTCGGCGGCGGCGATGGTGTGCGCATCGAGCGGCGCGTCCCATGGCGTCGAGTCGGGTGCGAGGAAGGCGCGCTGCGTCTCGTCGGTATTATCGCGGAACCAGCCGCGCGCCAGCTCGCGCGTTTCCAGGTTGCCTTGCAAATCGAAATACATGGCCCACACGGCCAGCAGCGTATCGGCCGGCGACCACGCGCGTGGCGGCAAGCCGGCCAGCGCGTATTCAAAAGGACGGGTGCTCAGCGCATTCAGGCCGTCGTTGACGCCGGCCGCGTAGCGTTCCAGCAGCGCGCGCTCCGCCGCCGGCAGCGCTTTCACAGCCAACTCCGCGCGGGCGCGGAAGCGATGCAGGCGGTGTGACTTGTCGATCGCCAGCGCCCGCTCGCCGAACAGCTCCGACAGCTCGCCGGCCGCCACGCGGCGCAGCAGGTCCATCTGGAAGTAGCGTTCCTGCGCATGCACGAAACCGGTGGCATACGCCACGTCGGCGCGGCTGCCGCCGCTGATGACCGGCACGCCGTGCGCGTCGCGCGCAACGCTGGCGGTGGCGTCAAGGCCGGCCGCCTGGCGGGCGCCGTCAAGCTGCGCAAGGCTGCCGCGCAAATACAGCCAGGCGGCGCCTATCGCCAGTACCAGCAACACCAACGCGGCGATCAGTATCCGCTTGGACCACACCAGCACCCGGCTCTTTTGCATAGCATCCCCGTTGTTACAAGATTCATATTGCCCATAGTGCCAGAGACACGGGCGACGGGCAATCGCCGGCATGCATTAAAAATGCGCCATGGACGCCGTTTAATGTTAGAGTAAGAACAACACGACTACGCGGCCGCCGCGCCGTCCCACGCCATGTTAGCTGCGCCGATCCCTCCGTATGACAAAGAGCGCGTCGCCGCCCTGCGCCAGATGCTGATCCTGGATACGCCGCCCGAAGAACGCTTCGACAAGGTGGTGCAATTCGCGGCGCAGGAGTTCGATGTGCCCATCGCGCTGATTTCGCTGCTCGACGAGAACCGGCAATGGTTCAAAGCCAGCGTCGGCGTGGATATCTGCGAGACCGGCCGCGATATCTCTTTTTGCGGGCATGTGATCCTGCAGCCGGACCTCTTCGTCATCAATGACGCGCGCAGCGACGAGCGCTTTGCCGACAATCCGCTGGTCACCACGCCGCCGCATGTGATCTTCTATGCCGGCGCGCCGCTGCGCATACCGTCCGGTTTCGTCATCGGTACGCTATGCATTATCGACCACGAGCCGCGCACGCTGGACGCCACTGAAATGGCGATCTTCACATCTTTGCGCGACCTGCTACTGGAAGAATTATCCAATCGTCCGGAGGCACTCCATGCCTGACGCACCATCCGGCAATGTCAACATGCTGCTGGTGGAAGAACAGCCGCTGCTGCGCAAGACCGTCTCAATGACGGCGCGTTCGCTGGGCATCGGCACCGTGCACGAGGCGGCCAGCGTGGAGGCGGCGGAGCGCCTGCTGCGCGAGCGCCCATTCCATGGCGCAGTGATCTCGATCGATTGCGGCGCCAATCCCGGCTGTTTTTACAACCTGGCCTTGCTGGACAAGGTCCGCAACGGCATGTCGGCCAGCGCGGCGAGCATTCCCATTGCGGTGATGGTGGACCAGGCCACGGCGGACCTGATGCGCGAGCTGCGCGACCGCCACATCAACCGCGTCATCCTCAAACCCTTCCGCGCCAAAATCCTGCTGGAAGCGTTTGAATCCTTTGGCGCGGCGCCCGCGCAAGGATAGGCAAGACACGGGGCTGCGGCACCGGCGCGCGCCATGGCGCGGCACGCTCAGTAAATTTCGCGCGCGACCTCGCGCACAGACTTGAGCAGCAGCTCCGCGCCCGGCGAAAGAATGTGGCCGTCGACGGTGATGATGCCGAAAGCGTCCATGCGGCACGGCAGCTCGATCGGCAGGATGTTGAGCACACCCTGCGATTCGTAGTATTTGGCCACGGCGATCGGCATGACGTTGAGCGCGTCGGTTTGCTGCAACAGCGGTTTAATCAGCAGCACCGCCGTGGTGTCGACCACGTTGACAGGCACTTCCAGCCCCGCGCGGCGGAACATCAGTTCGCAGCGCGCGCGCAGGATCGAGCCTTGCGGCGGCAGTATCCACGGCTGGTTGGCGATGTCGCGCAGTTGAAGGTTCCTGGACTTCATCAACGGATGGCCGACGCGCACCACGGCGCACGCCGGCTCGTCGCCCAGTTCTTCGTAGCTCAGCCCCTGCGCGCTTTCGCGTTCCGGAATGCGGCCGATCATGAAATCCAGGCGGCCGCGCTGCAACTGCTCCAGCAGCACGTTGGACAGCTCCATCTCGACGCCGATGCGCAGCTTCGGCGCCTGCTGCTTGGTGCGGGTAATGGCGTTAGGCAGCAGCGCGATCCCTGGCGTCATGATGGTGCCGATGTCCACCTGCCCGGTCAGCCCGGCCTTGATGGCGACGATGTCCTCGTGCGCCAGCGAGAGGCTGGTCAGCGCCATGCGGGCGTGGCGTATCATCGTCTCGCCGTAAATGGTCGGCTCCATGCCGCGCGGCAGGCGGTCGAACAGCTGCACGCCCAGCATCTCCTCCAGGTCCTTGAGCTGCTTGGACGCGGCGGGCTGCGTCATGTGCAGCTCCTCGGAGGCGCGGTGAATGTTGCGTTGTTCGTCCAGCGCGATCAGCAGCAGCAGCTGGCGCGTTTTCAGGCGCGCGCGCAGGAACCAGTTCGGGTTTGTATCCATACTCAAATGATATCATGTTAGATATTGATTTTTACTCAATATCGCAGTTTTCAATATCACTTGCACGCAGCGCTAGGGTTGGCCGCAGGGCCTTCCTTGGTCTGCTTGATGAACGGAATGGTGCCGTCGGCGTTGTACTGGAACTCCTCCACCGCTACCGAACGGCGATACTCGCCGCCGCCCGGCAGTTTGGCGTTGTGGTAGAAGATGTAGTTCTTGCCGTTGAATTCCACGATGGCCTGGTGGATGGTCTTTACCTTGTCGTTCTTCGACATGATCACGCCCTGGTACTTCCATGGGCCGATGGCGCTTGGGCCGGTGTAGTACGCGGTCTCCTCCGGGAAGTCGCGCGAGTACGACAGGTAGTAGGTGCCCTTGTGCTTGTGCAGGTACGGCGCCTCGGTGAAGCGGTCCATGCCCACGGTGTGGATCGGGCCATCGAATTCGATCATGTTCGGTTTCAGCTTGGCGTACTTCATCACCGTGTTGCCCCAGTAGAGGTAGGCCTGGCCGTCGTCGTCGATGAACACGCCCGGATCGATATCGTCCCAGGCGATCGGCGCTTCCAGCGTCATGTCGTTGGTGACCAGCGCCGAGCCGCGCGCGTCGACGAACGGGCCTTCCGGCTTATCGGAGACGGCAACGCCGATGGCGCGGCCTGGGATCTTGGCGTGATCGACGGTGGCGTAGAAATAGTATTTGCCGTCACGCTTGGTGATGTCGGCCGCCCAGGCGTCCACCTTGCCGATCGCCCATTTGAACGCCGACGGCTGGATCGGCGAACCACGGTCGGTCCAGTTCTTCATGTCGCAGCTGGAGTACATGCGCCATTCCTTCATCACGTAGTCCTTGTCGGTTGGCGATGCCTGGTCGTGGCCGACGTACAGGTAGACGGTGCCGTTTTCAACAAACGCCGCCGGGTCGGCGGTGAACAGATTCGGGAACAGCGGGTTGGCCGCGTGGGCGGCGCAGGCCAGCAGGCTCGCCGCGGCGAACATCAGACTTTTTTCAAGGTGCTCTCCAGTGTGTAAATATCGTCTTAGTTATTTTTTATTTCCGCGCATGGTCATCACGCGTTGTACTACGCAGAAGATGAACAGCAGACCGCCGATGACGATCTTGGTCCACCAGGAACTGAGCGTGCCGTCAAACGCGATCAGCGTCTGAATCGATCCCAGTACCAGTACGCCGGTCAGCGCGCCGGCCACGTAACCGTAGCCGCCGCTGAGCAGCGTGCCGCCGATGACCACGGCGGCAATCGCGTCCAGCTCCGTGCCCTGCGCATGCAGGCCGTAGCCGGACAACATGTAGAACGAGAACAGTACGCCGGCCAGCGCGGCGCAGAAGCCGGAGAAGGCATAGATCAGCACCTTGGTGCGCGCCACGCGCAGCCCCATCATCAAGGCCGATTGCTCGTTGCCGCCCACGGCGTAGATGGCGCGGCCGAACGGCGTGCAGTGCGCAACGTACACCGCCGCCGCCAGCAAGGCAACCGCGATCAGCGCGCCCGGCGAGATGAAGCAGTCGCCCACCGGCAGCTGCGTTTGCGACATGGCGACGAAGAACGGATCTTCGATGGTGATCGAGTTAATGCTGATCAGGTAGCACAGGCCGCGCGCCAGGAACATGCCTGCCAGCGTAACGATGAACGGTTGCAGCTTGAAGTAGTGGATCAACGCGCCCTGCGCGGCGCCGAACACGGTGCCGATGGCGAGCGCGATGGCGATGACCAGCAGCGGATTCCAGTGCCAGGCTTGCAGCATGTAAGCGCACACCATGGTGGTCAGCGCCAGCACCGAGCCGACCGACAGGTCGATGCCGCCCGACAGAATCACAAAGCTCATGCCGACCGCGATCACCAGCAGGAAGGCGTTGTCGATCAACAGGTTGAACATCACCTGCAGCGACAGGAAGCCGGGATAGGCGGCGCCGCCCGCGCCCAGCAGGACCACCAGCAGGAATAAGGTGATCAGGGATGTGAAGTACGGCGACGAGGTGATCGACGGCGCCGGAATGCTCATGCTGCTCATTATGCTTTACCTCCGCGCGCCGCCGGGAAGGCCCGGCGCCACATGTTCTTGAATTCTGCCGACTGCGAAACGCAGATGATGAAGACCACGATCGATTTGACGACCATGTTGACTTCCGGCGGCAAGCCGAGGGAGTAGATGGTGTAGGTCAGCGTCTGGATGATCAACGCGCCGATCACGCTGCCGGCCAGGCTGAATTTTCCGCCGGCCAGCGAGGTGCCCCCCAGCGTGACAGCGAGGATGGCATCCAGCTCCAGCAGCAGGCCGGCGTTGTTGGCGTCCGCGCTCTTGATGTTGGAGGTAATCATCAGCCCCGCCACGCCGGCGCAGGCGGCGCAGAAAACGTAGACGAAGAAAATCAGCGACGCGGTCTTCAGGCCGGCCAGGCGCGCGGCCACCGGGTTGATGCCGACCGACTGGATGAACAGGCCCAGCGCCGTCTTCCGCAGCAGCAGCGCGGTGACGATGAAGACCGCCGCGACGATGTACAGCGAAAACGGCAGGCCAAGCAGGTAGCCGCTGCCGAGGAAGAAGAACGGCTGGTAGTAGACGGTGACGATCTGGCCATCGGTGAACAGCTGCGCCAGGCCGCGGCCCGCCACCATCAGGATCAGCGTGGCAACGATCGGTTGCAGGCCAAGGCCGGCCACCAGCGCACCGTTCCAGGCGCCGCACAGCAGCGCCGCGCCCATGGCGACCGCCAGCGCGATCCACATCGGCGTGTTGGCGACGTATTCGGGCGTGCCGTTGTTCATGACCATGGTGCCGCCGACCAGCATCGCGGCGACTGTGCCGCTGATAGCGACGGTGGCGCCGACCGATATGTCGATGCCGCGCGTGGCGATCACCAGCGTCATGCCGATCGCCGCGAGGATCAGCGGCGCGGCGCGGTTGGCGATGTCAATCAGGCTGCCGTACAGGTGGCCGTCCTTGATCTCCAGGTGGAAGAAGCCGGGGATCATGATGAAGTCAATCAGCAGCAGGATCGCCAGCGCGGCCAGCGGCCGGAATAACGGGTGTTGCACAAACATGGGCAGACTCGATTTGGTGGATGCCGCCGCCGGCGTGCGTGCGCCGCCGGCAACGGCCGATGCCAGGGCGGCGGGCGCCGGGCGCGCCTCCGTCGGGGACTTATGCATGCTGGTCTCCCGCCGCGATCACATGCAGCACGGAGGTTTCGTCCAGCGCGCCGCGCGGGTATTCGCCGCCCTGCTTGCGGTCGCGCATGACGACGATGCGGTCGCTGACGCGCAGCACTTCGGGCAGTTCGGACGAAATGAACAGGATGGACATGCCTTTCTTGCACAGCGCCGAGACGTAGTCCATGATTTCCTGCTTGGCCCGCACGTCGATGCCGCGGGTCGGCTCGTCGAGGATCAGCAGCTTGGGATCGGTCACCAGCCAGCGGGCCAGCAGCACTTTTTGCTGATTGCCGCCGGAGAGCGAGCCGATAGGCGTTTCGATGCTGGCGGTCTTGATGCCGAGCGCCTTGACGTATTCTTCCGCCAGTTGCTGCTGGCGTTTCAGCGGAATGGCGCGCATGATGCCCATGCGGGCCTGCAGCGCCAGGATCAGGTTCTCGCGCACGGACAGGTCGAGAACCGCGCCCTCGTGCTTGCGGTCCTCCGAGCAGAAGCCGATGCCGGCGGCGATGGCGTCGCGCGGCGAAGTGAAGTTGTGTTCCTTGCCGTCGATGGTGATGGCGCCGCTGTCCGCCTTATCGGCGCCAAACAACAGGCGCGCAGCCTCGGTGCGGCCGGAACCCAGCAGGCCGGCAAGACCCAGCAGTTCACCCTGACGAATTTCCAGATCCATCGGCAGTAGCGCGCCCTTGCGGCTTAGCCCCACAGCGCGCAGGAACGACTTGAAGCGCGATTGTCCAGCGTCCCCGCCGCCAGTCGCCCCACCGCTGGCCTGCCCATCCGGCGCCACGCGGTCCGGCGCTCGCACGCCTTGCGCGCCGGCGGCGGCGCTGTCAGTGGCGGCGGTCGCACCGATCATCTTGTTGACCAGCTCCACGCGCGACAGGTCGGCGGCAAGGTACTCGCCCTCACGCTCGCCGTTGCGCATCACGGTAATGCGGTCTGAAATCGCGTATGTCTGGTCGAGGAAGTGCGTCACAAACAGAATCGCCATGCCCTGCTCGCGCAGGCCGCGCAAAACGCTGAACAGCAGGTCGACTTCCTTCTCATCCAGCGAGGAAGTCGGCTCATCGAGGATCAGCACCTTGGCCGACACCAGCAAGGACCGCGAAATCGCCACCATCTGCTGAATCGCCAGCGGATAATGCGCCAGCGGCAGCGTCACGTCGATACGAATCTGCATCCGCTCCAGCAGCTCGGCCGCCTGCTTCGCCATCCCGGCCCAGTCGATACGCCCGAACTTGCGCGGATAACGGCCAATGAAGATATTCTCCGCCACAGACAAATTCGGGCAAAGATTCACTTCCTGGTAAACAGTGCTGATGCCATGGTTCTGCGCGTCCAGCGTGGACTGCGGCTGAATCGAACGGCCAGCCAGCACAATCTCGCCATGGTCCGGCGTATAAACGCCGGTCAGCACCTTGATCAGCGTCGATTTGCCGGCGCCGTTCTGGCCCATCAGCGTATGAACTTCACCCGGATAGAGGTTGAGCGACACGCCATTCAAAGCCTGCACCCCGGTGAAGGCTTTGCTGATGCCGCGCAGCTCCAGCACCGGGGTCGCGGGTGCGGAAGAATTCGTCGTCATCGGTATCAGTATTTACGGTTCGGGAATTCCTTGGCCGCGACTTCGGCCGGGAACACGCCTTCCTGCGTCACAACGCGCTTAGGTACGGGCTTCTTGGCCACCACGTCTTTGGCGATCTGCATCAGCTGGGGGCCCAGCAGCGGATTGCACTCGACGGTCACGTTCAGCTTACCGGAGATCATCGCCTCGAAGGCGCCCTTCACGCCGTCGATCGAGATCACCAGAATATCCTTGCCCGGTTTCAGGCCGGCTTCCTCGATTGCCTGGATCGCGCCGATGGCCATGTCGTCGTTGTGCGCGTACAGCACATTGATCTTCTTGCCCTCGGCCTTCAGGAAGGCTTCCATCACCTCCTTGCCCTTGGCGCGGGTGAAATCACCGGTCTGCGAGCGGATCACCTTCAGCTTCGGATTGCCGGCGATGACTTCCTCGAAGCCTTTCTTGCGGTCCAGCGCAGGCGCGGAGCCGACGGTGCCTTGCAGCTCAACGATATTCAAAACGGCATCAGGCGCCTTCTTTTGACGCTCCACCAGCCAGCGGCCGGCGCGGCGGCCTTCCTCCACAAAGTCCGAACCGAGGAAGCTGACGTACAGCGAAGGATCGCTGACATTGACCGCGCGGTCGGTCAGTATCACCGGAATGTTGGCGCGCTTGGCTTCGCGCAGCACGGTATCCCAGCCCGACTCCACCACCGGCGAAAACGCGATCACGTCGACACGCTGGGCGATGAAGGAGCGGATGGCCTTGACTTGGTTTTCCTGCTTCTGCTGGGCGTCCGCGAATTTCAGCGTGATGCCCTCTTTCTTGGCCGCTTCCTTGATCGATACGGTGTTCGCGGTACGCCATTCGCTTTCGGCGCCCACCTGGGAGAAGCCAATCACCAGCGGTTTGGCGGCGAAGGCGCTCGGCACGCTCAGGGTGACGGCGGCGGCCAGTGCGGTGGCCAATACGGTTCTGCGATTGCATGTCATGGCAAGTCTCCTGATAAGTTTTTTTATAGTGTTATTCGGATCAATACTATGAGAAACATAAATATCTATCCAATGATATTTTCACACTCTGCAATATCTTTTTCGATATGTCAGCGCAGCAGGCGCACCCCATACAGGCCGCCGGCCACCGAGCCTTCCCGGGCCACGAACTTGACTACCAGTTTGCCAGCTACCGCAGCGCCAGCCGGAATCGGGTAATCGCGGGTGTAGAGTTCCTGCGGCGCGCCGGCGTCCAGGCGTACTTCCGCCAGCAGCTTGCCGTTGATTAGGATATCGAAGCGGCGGCCGGCGTCGAGTTTTGAATATGTCAGCCGCAGCACGCGGGCTTCGCCTTTCCTGTCGTTCAAGTCGTAGCTGAACCAGCCGGTCGCGTGGCGCCAATGCTTGCCTTTATTGATGCCGGCATCCGCACCTTCGCCCTTGAAGAAGTGGTCCGACTCGGGCTGCTGTTCGCCCGGCGCCACCTGGTCGATGGTCCGCGCGTCCAGCGCCAGGCGCTCCTTCTCGTCCGCCGCGGCCTGCGCGCGGCGCCTGGCAAGGTCCGCCGGCGTGGAATACGGCCAGTAGACGACATAGCGGGCGTCGTGCACGCGGAAGAACGGCACGAAGGTGGTCGGGCCGGCGCTCGTGGCCTGCACCAGGCCGGGCGCGGTGAATGTCAGCGGGCGGCCTGGCACTGGACGAAAGCGGCCGGTGAAAGCCGTGCTGTCGCTGACCAGCACCGGCGCCTGCTCCAGCGGCACCACGGGACCGCTGGCGATATGGCCCATGCGGCTGTCGTCGGCGAGGTAGTTGAGCTGCTCGCCGGGTAAAGGGTTGGTTTTCGCGGCCAGCACCACTGGGCCGTGCAGCACGGCGTAGTAGGCGGATTTGTCGGGCATCTGCTCCAGCCGTGTTTTCATCGGCAGCTGGATCTCTACCTTGTCGCCGTCGCGCCAGGCGCGGCGCAGGTTCACGTAACGGTCGGCGCCTATCGCTGCGGCGGCCTGCTTGCCGTTGACGTGGATGCGCAAGGCGCCACGCTCCACCCATTCCGGATAGCGGATCTTCAGCGTGAAGGTCTTGCTGCCCTTCACCGTGATAGTGCTGCGCGCCTCGTCCGGAAAGCGGTTGGACTGGCGGATCTGCACCCCCTGCTCGCGCCAGTCCAGCGACGAAGGGATGAACAGGTTGACGTACAGGTTGTCGCCCTTGTGCGCGTAGATGAATTCCCCGTACTTGGCATGGCTCTCGATACCGGAGCCGACGCAGCACCACATCGCCTTTTGCGGCTGCGAGTAAAACGCGGTAGTGGTTGGGCCGCATCGGCGTAAAGTAGACAAAGCCGCCGCTGTCCGGATGCTGCGACGACAGGATATGGTTGTACAGCGCGCGCTCGTAGTAGTCGGCGTAGCTGGCCCTGGCGTCGCCCTGGAACAGCAGCTCGGTCAACTTGAGCATATTGTAGGTGTTGCAGGTTTCAGGCCCCTCCACTTCGTCGATCATGGACGAGAAGTCCTGCGCGTCGTGGAAGTGTTCCTTGACGCTGTTGCCGCCGATGGCGACTGTGCGGTGATCGTGGACGGTCTGCCAGAAGAAGGCGGCGGCTTTTTGCCAGTTCTTGCGGCCGGTGATGTCGCCAATGCGCTTGAAGCCGATCACTTTCGGGATCTGCGTATTGGCGTGCAGGCCGGTAAGCTGGTCCTTTCCTTGTTCCAGCGGCTGCAGGATGGCCTGGTGTGAGAAGCGTATGGCCAGGTCCATGTATTTTTGCTGGCCGGTCATCTGCGCCACGTCCGCCAGCACTTCGTTCATGCCGCCGTGTTCCGCGCGCAGCATCGATTGCATTTGTTCTTCGCTCAGGCCCGCCGCCAGACTGATGGTCCAGTCGCACAGGGCGATCAGCATGGCGCGGGCATCTTCGTTGCCGGCGTAGGCGTAAGCGTCGCGCAGGCCGGCGTAGGTTTTGTGGAGGTTGTACCACGGGACCCATTTGCCGTTGACGGAAAAGTTGTCTGCCTGGAGCTTGCCGTTGGCGATGTCCTGCCAGGCGGCCGCGCCGCCCGGAATGCCGCCGATATAGCCGTTGCCGTTCGCCTGCTGGCAGCGTTTCAGTTCCGCGACGGCGTAGTTCAGGCGCTTATGAACTTCCTGATCGCCGGTGGAGGCGTACATCAGTGCCAGCGCGGACAGATAGTGACCACCCATGTGACCATCCAGCCCGGTGGACTCCCAGTTGCCGTAGGTCGGCTGCTTCAGCGGCAGGCCGGCTTCCCGCAGGAATGGCGCCAGCAGGCGGTCGGCATCCAGCGACAGGATGTAGCGCAAGTCCGTCTGTTGGGCTGCCAGAAAAGGACTCGGCCCGAGACGCACGGCGTTTAACGAAAACAGCGCCACCGCGCCTTCCGCGCGCGCGACTTCTGCGCCAGGCGCCGAGGCAGCTGGCGCGTCGGCAGCCGCGCTAGTACCCTGCGATCCGAGCGTGGCGGCGAGCGAACCGTGCGACGCGACCGCAGCGGCCGCGCCGGCGGCCAGCTTGAAGGCCTTGCGGCGCGGGGGCATCGGGGCAATGCGGCGTCCGGGCGCGGGGCGCTCATTATTTCGCTGGCAGCTGGTTGCTGCGGTATTTGTTGAGGTCCGCCTGATCGACGGTCGGCCGGCCGGCGGCGTCGAATCGCATCGGCATGATCTTCAGCTTTTGCAGGTAGTTGTCCGCCGTCTCGTAGGCATGCAGCACCAGATAGTCCTTGCCGTCGAAGGTGTAGGCGCTGTTGTGGCCCAGGCCCTTCCAGTCCTTGTCGCCAGCGATCACCAGCGAGCCGCCGCCTTTCATCATGTCGACGCCGTTCTTGTCCACGTATGGCCCGGTGACGGATTTCGAGCGGCCAACCATCACGTGATAGGTACTGTCGGCCTTCTTGCAGCACAAGCCGAACGACACGAACTGGTAGTAGTAATCGCCCTTCTTGAAGATATACGGCGCTTCGATCTCGCCAGCGCCGGCCTTGTCACCGGAGCCGGATGCGCCATTGGTGCGGCTGGCGATGGAGTGCCACTCCTGCGGCTCGGCCAATCCGGTCCACGCCTTATTCAGCTTGACGATTTTCAGGCCGCTCCAGAATGAACCGAAGGACATCCAGGCCTCGCCCCTCTCGTCCTGGATCACATTCGGATCGATGGCGTTCCAGTCGTCGCGGTTGGGCACCGACTGCAGCACCATGCCCTGATCCTCCCACTTGTAATCCGGAGAACGCGGGTTCAGCGTTTTATTGACAGTGACGCCGATGCCGGAGGTATTCTTGCCGAATCCCGAAACGGAATAGTACAGATAGTATTTCCCGTCATGGAACTGGATGTCCGGCGCCCAGATATGATCGTCGAACGTCGGCGCGGCTTGTTTCGCCCATACTGGCTGGCCTTTGAAAACGCGGCCCTCGGGCGTCCAGTTCTTCATGTCCTTCGAACTGTAGAAAGTGATGCCCGGCCCGGTGCTGAACACGTAGTAGGTATCGCCTTCCTTCGCCATCACAGGGTCATGCACGCTGACTTCCTTGGCCGTGCTGCCAGCCGCGGCCAGCGCAAACGCCGCCGTCAATACAACATACTTCATTTAACAACTCCTATCACCCCGTCGTTCCCGCGAAGGCGGGAACCCATAGAGCGCCAGCCCGCACGCCCCCTATGGATCCCCGCCTGCGCGTGGATGATGGGTTTTCTTAATTACCGGTCCGCGCACCCCAGATGGACACGCCATCCACCGACTGCGCAGTCCACGTCACCACAAACGCGTTGGCATTGGAATTCCACTGGCGCGACAACACCCCAACGAAAGTCCCCGCAGCACCCAGCGTCAAGGTAATCCTGTTACCGCCATCATGCTTCCAGGTGCCTGTCGCCGCGCCACTGACCGTACCATCCGCCGCCAGCACCACATTCGAAGACGTCTTGATCGTCGTCGAAATATCCTTGCCGTGGTTGATCATCTTGTACGTGCCCGCCGCATCGGCCGCCGTCACCACCGCCGACAACGCGGTCGCGTTCTTGCTCAGCGGCGCGTAACGGAACGGCGCCACCACCGGCCAGCCATCCGTATTGATGAACATCTCATGGACGCGGATCTGATGCAGCTCTCCCGTACCAGGGAAGCGCGTATGGAAGATCAGGAAGTACTGACCGGTCGCAGCGTCATAGTACGCCGAGTTATGGCCCGGCGACACATAGCCCAACGGCGTCCCGCTCTCGCCGGCAGCCAGCTGGAACCGGTGATTCCCCATGATCTTCTGGCCGAATGGCGCAATGGTCGCATCGTCGAACAGCGGCAGCGCGGGATTCGACTTGACGTTGGCCATGTCGTTGCCCTTCGCATCCAGATACGGGCCGTCCGGGTTGAGCGAGCGCGCCACGCGCATGTTGTACGCGCCATTCGCATCGAGGCCGCCGAAGGACGTGAACATGTAATAGAACTTTGATTCGGGACTGTACAACACATAAGCGCCCTCGATGCGGCTGTGGTTGCCGCCGATCAGATGCTTGCCATAGCCCTGGCCCGGCTTCTGCAAGCCGGTAGTGGTGTCCATCTCAAGAATGAAGATACCGCCCGAGTACGAACCATAGATCATCCATAGTTTGCCGTTTTGGTCGAAGAAGGTGTTCGGGTCCACCACGTTCGGCATGGTCAGCGCGTCGTACACATTCACGCCGTCTTCGCTGGTCTGGCCCCACATGCCGGATTTCAGCAGGATTTGCTTGTTGACGTAGGGCCCTTCCACCTTGTCGGCCACGGCGAGGCCCAGCGCCGAGCGCGGGGAATCGCCTTTGCAGGCGCAGTAGTAGTGATAAAACTTGCCATCGGCCAGGCGCACCACATCTGGCGCCCAGGTGTCGGTGACCTGTGCCCACGTGAAGGTGTCGGCCAGCGCCGTCACCACGTTGGTGAACAGCGGATTGGCATTGTTGACGCCATCGGCGATCTTGGTCCAGTTCATCAGGTCCGTCGATTTGGCAGCGGCCAGGTGTGAGCCGAACACATAGAACGTGCCATCCACCTTGATGACGGATGGATCGTGGACCGATGCTTCGCTGAAGGTGATGCTGGTTGGCGTTGGCGTTGGCGTTGGCGTTGGCGTTGGCGTTGGCGTTGGCGTCGGTGTTGGCGTAGGCGTTGGAGCCGGCGCTGGCGTCGGGGTTGGCGTGGCGCTGCCGCCTCCCCGCCGCCGCAACCGGCCAACACCAAGGCCACACCACCGGCGGTAATCACCTTGCGGCGGGTGAGCTTGATGTCGTCCATGGTCTTACTCCACCGCTACCACGATCACGGCCTTGGCCGGCACCTTGATCGACAGCTTGCCATCGGCGCCAGCGTTGGCGCTGAACGCGGCGGGCTTGATCGCCTGCGGCGCGGCGAAGGTGTTATGCGCATCCATCGCGGCGGCGGTCAGTACGCGGCCCTTGACCGACTTCACCGACTGGCCAGGAATATTCACCGCCACATCCGCAGGCTTGTTCGGATTGGTATTGACCAGCGCCAGATACACCTTGCCGTCCTTGGTGCGCGCCGCCGATGCGCTGATCTCAGGCACCTTGAAGCCGGCCGCCGAATAGTCGGGATTGTCCTTCAGCGTGATCGGCAGCGAGGTCGCGCCCTGGAACGGCACGTACATCTGATACGCATAATAGGTTGGCGTCAGCAGCATCTTGTCCTTGTCGGTGATGATCATCGCCTGCAGCACGTTGACCATCTGCGCGATATTCGTCATGCGCACGCGTTCGGCGTGAGCGTGGAAGATGTTGAAGTTCAGCGCCGCCACCACCGCATCGCGCAGCGTGTTTTGCTGGAACAGGAAGCCGGGATTGGTGCCCTTCTCCACGTCATACCAGGTGCCCCATTCGTCGACGAACAGGCCCAGTTTCTTCTCCGGGTCATGCTTGTCCATCACGGCGCTGTTCTTCTGGATATGGCTTTCCATGCGCAGCGTGTTGGACACGGTGGAGATCCACTCGTTTTCCTGGAAACCGGTCGAAGCGCCCTTGCCTTCCCATTTGCCGGTCGGGATGGTGTAGTAGTGGAAGCTGATGCCCTCGGTCTGCTTCTTCAATTCCTTGGACAGCACGTCGGACCACGTCAGGTCATTGTCATTGCCGCCGCTGGCGATGATCTTCGGACGGTACTGCTTCGGCGCGCGCAGGAAGGTTTCGACCTGCTTGTACAGGTCCGAGTAGTACTGCGGGCTCATATTGCCGCCGCAGCCCCAGGCCTCGTTACCGACGGCGAAGTAAGCCACCTTGAACGGCTTGTCGCGGCCATTCTTGCGGCGCAGGTTGGCCAGCGTGGATTTGCTGTCGGAGGTCATGTACTCGACCCACTCCGACATCTCTTGCGCGCTGCCGGTGCCCAGGTTGCCGTTGACATAGGCGTCGGCGCCCAGCAGGTCGACCAGATCGAAGAATTCATGCGTGCCGACGGCGTTGGATTCATCGACGCCGCCCCAGTTGGTGTTGACCTTGACCGGACGCTTCTCGCGCGGGCCGATACCGTCGCGCCAGTGGTATTCGTCGGCGAAGCAGCCGCCAGGCCAGCGGACCAGGGGCACCTGAATCTCCTTCAGCGCGCCAACCACGTCGTTGCGCCAGCCCTTGGTGTTGGGGATTTTCGATTTAGGGCCGACCCAGATACCTTCGTAGATGCCAGTGCCAAGGTGTTCGGCGAACTGGCCGTACACGTCCTTGTTAATCACCGCGCCAGGTTTGGCGGTATCGATGGTGATTTCGGCGGCGAAAACGCCGCCCGAAGCCAGCATGCACAAGGCGAGTACGCCGCGTTTGATTTGATTCATTCCTCAGTCTCCTGTTTTATAGTTGGATGACAAAGCCGCCATGCGGCTTGACGGTTACTGCCACTTTTTTACCGGCCGCGATACCGCGCTGGCTGAAGCTGCGGGCTTCCTTGCCATCGGTGATGACGACGCCCTGCTTGTTGCCGACGAAGGACAAGTCCAGCGTCAGCGTTTTCTCTTTGTCGGTGCCGTTGATGCCGGCGATGTACCAGGTGTCGCCGGCGCGCCGCGCGACGACGGCATACTTGCCCGGGTAGCCATCGACCAGGCGGCTGTCGTCCCAGCTGCGCGGCACGTCCTGCATGAATTTCTTCACGTAGTCCGGCACGGTCGCCATGCCTTCCGGCGTGTCGGCGAAGTGCTGGATCCCGGACAGGTACAGCACCGAGGTGGCCAGCTCAAAGCCGTTTGTGCTGGCGCGCCTGATTTTCGGGATGTCGCCGAAGACCACTGGCGTGAAGTCCATCGGGTCGAACAGGTTGCGGGTGAATGGCAGCATGGCGGCGTGGCCGGGCATAGCGTCCTGGTCCTTCTGCTCGAAGGTAGTGAACTCGAAGCCCTTGATGGCTTCCATCGTCATCAGGTTCGGCCAGGTGCGCTGCCAGCCGCGCGGCAGCGTGGAGCCGTGGAAGTTGACCAGCAGGCCGGCCGCCGCCGCGTCACGCAGGATGTCGTTGTAGTAGGCGATCATGGACTGGCCGTCGCCGGCAAAGAAGTCGATTTTCAGGCCCTTGACGCCAATCTCGCTGAGACGCTTGAATTCCTTGACGCGCTGTTCATGCGTGAGCAGCTGGCCCTTGGGCGAATACTCGGTCTTGTTCCATGGGCCGGACGAGTTGTACCAAAGGATCAGGCCTACGTTCTTCTTCGCCGCGTAGCCAGCCAGTTCCTTGATCTTGTCATAGCCGATGTTGCGGTCCCAGTTGACGTCGATCAGGGTGTATTCCCACTTCATGTCGGCGGCGTAGTCGATGAATTTCTTCTGCACGTCGTAGACGATGGAGTCATCTTTCAGGATCGCCCAGCTCCACGAGGCGCGACCCGGCTTCACGCGCGCGGCGTCGAAGGCGACAGCCGGTGCGGCGAGGTCCGTGCCTAGCGTGGAGTTGGTGACGGTGGCCAGCGAGCCGAGGGCGATGATGCGCCATGGGGACGTGAGCGTGCCCTCCACTTCCGCCATCAGGCCGCCGTTGGTGTAGACCTCCGCCGGCATCGGGTTGCCGATGCGGTATTCGCCGCCGCTGGAGTCTTGCGCCAGACGCGAGGCTTGCCAGCTGCCGTCCATATTGGCTTCCGAGATGGCGACCCAGTTGGAGCCGGTGCGGAACAGCGCGGGGAATACCCAACCGGCTTCGGTTGGCGACTTGGTGCCGGCCGCGATGTCCATCTGGTAGTGTTCTTCGTAAGACGGATTGGTATTGCTCCAGCCGGTTTGCGCGACCGACATCGGTTGCAGCCACGCCTTCGCGCCTTTAGGCAGCGCGAAGGTGGTGTGCTCCTGCACCAGTTTTTTCAGCGGCAGCGATGGCTCGGCGACGATATAGCGGAAGGCAACGCCGTCGTTCGAGACGCGGAACACAATGTCGATCTTCTGCTGCTTTGCGTTTTGCAGCGAGTAGGTCTGTTCGTTGGCGCGGTAAGTGATGTCCTTGCGTTTGCCGACGGCCATCTGGTAATGGTCTTCGATTGCGCGCGGCGTGGAGGCGGAAACCAGCGACAGGTCGCTGGCCAGGTCGGCGCCGGCCAGTTGCAGGCCAAGGCCGGAGGCTTGCAGCACAGGCTTGCCGTCGCGGGCGACCGTGTAAGTCAGCTTGCCGTCGGCCGCGCGCACGGTGACGGCGATATGGTTGTCAGGGCTGCGCAACGGGCCAGCGGCGCCCGGCGCGCCGGCGGAGGGCGATGGGTTTGATTGTGCGGCGGCCGGCGCGGCCGCGAGGATTGCAGCGGCGCAGGACAGCGCCGTGACTACGGTTGTATTCACCATGTTCCTACCATTTATCTATGGTTGAGATACCCCGCCGCCTCGATGTGCGGTTGTCTCCGGGGGCGAACAGTGCTACTGCAAGCGGCTTATACCCAGCCTGCGTCTACGATAAATTCCTGTGCGGTGCACATGGCGCCGTCGTCGGCGGCCAGGAACAGCACCATCGACGCCACATGCTGCGGCATCAGCTTATTCTGCAAGCACTGATTGCGCTTGATGTCTTCTTCGCCTGCGTCGTCCAGCCACAGATCGATCTGGCGCTGGGTCATGACCCAGCCCGGCGTGACGGTGTTGACACGGATGCCGTGGGCGCCGAACTCGCGCGCCAGACCGCGGGTCAGGCCGTGCGTGGCCGCCTTGGTGGTGGCGTAGGCCGGGTAGCCGGCGTTCTTGACGTGCCAGGAGATCGAGCCGACGTTGATGATGGAGCCGGCGCCCTTTTTCTTCATGCCTTCCAGGACAGCCTGGCAGGTGAAGAACATCGGGCGCTGGTTGACGGCGATACATTTGTCCCAGAATTCGGGCGTGACTTCGGCGGTGTCGTGGCGCTGGTCGTTGGCCGCGTTGTTGACCAGGATGTCGAAGTCGCCAACCAGGCCGGCCAGCTCGGTAATGGTCGCTTGCAACGCGGGGATGTCTGTGATGTCGCACTGGCGGAACAGCGGCTCGGGGTAGCCGGCTTCCTTCACGCGGCGCGCGAGCGCCAGGCTGGCGTCGCGGGCGATATCGACGAAGGCGACTTGCGCGCCCTGCTCGGCGAACGAGATTACCATCGCTTCGCCGATGCCGGTGCCGCCGCCGGTGATGAATACGCGTTTTCCGCGCAAGCTGCCAAACTTGGCCAGTTGGGTCATACAGTCTCCGTTATTTTTCGTCGCTCCCGCGCAGGCGGGAGTCCATAGAACGTCTGCTCAGCATGTATTGCCGCCTGCGCGGCAATGACGGTGGTTTAGTTGCGGGTCAGCTCACCTTCGCGGCGCAGCCAGGTGGCGCTGCCGTTATCGCGCAGGACTTCAGGCAGCAAGGCCTGCGACAGGTTTTGATAGCACACCGGACGCAGGAAGCGCGTGATCGCCCCCGTGCCAACCGAGGTGGTACGGCCATCCGAGGTCGATGGGAACGGGCCGCCGTGCACCATGGCGCTGCACACTTCCACGCCGGTCGGATAACCGTTGGCCAGGATGCGGCCCACTTTACGCTCCAGCACCGGCAGCAGCGATTGCGCCGCTTCCAGATCGCCTTCATCCATTTGCAGCGTGGCGGTCAGCTGGCCTTCCAGCTTCTCCGTGACCTGGCGCAGTTCCGCCACGTCCTTGCACGAGATGACCAGCGATGCAGGGCCAAAGATTTCCTCTTGCAGCGCGTGCTGCGACAGGAAGGACGCCGCGGTCGACACGAACAGCGCCGGAGCGCCCTTGCCTTCCGCCTGCGGCGCCAGCGCCAGCGTCTTCACATCCGCATGTTCGGCCAACTGGCTCACGCCGCGCGCGAAGTTGCCGGCGATCCCCGGCGACAGCATCGAGCAGGCCGCGCCGCCCACCAGCGCCTGCGAGGCGGCGGTGGTGAAGCGCTCCAGGTCAGGGCCCTCGATCGCCAGCACCAGGCCCGGATTGGTGCACATCTGGCCCACGCCCAGCGTCAGCGACGCCGCGAAACCGGCGGCGATGTCCTCGGCGCGGTTCTTCAGCGCGTTCGGCAGCAGGAACACCGGATTGATCGAACTCATTTCGGCGTACACCGGAATCGGCACAGGACGGGCGGCGGCGGCGGCCATCAGCGCCAAGCCGCCACCACGCGAGCCGGTGAAGCCGACCGCCTTGATGGCTGGATGACGCACCAGCTCAATACCCAGCTCGTTGCCAACGCCAGTCAGCAGCGAGAACACGCCGGCCGGCAGGCCGCAAATCTCAACCGCTTTGACGACAGCGCGGCCCACCAGCTCCGACGTGCCTGGGTGCGCGAAGTGCGCCTTCAGCACCACCGGGCAGCCGGCGGCCAGCGCCGACGCGGTGTCGCCGCCAGCGACAGAAAAAGCCAACGGGAAGTTACTGGCCGCGAAAACAGCCACAGGGCCAAGGCCGATCATGCGCATGCGCAGGTCCGGACGCGGCGGCGTGCGGTCTGGCAGAGCTTTATCGAAGCGCACATCGTGCCACGAGCCTTCGCGCAGCAGGTTGGCAAACAGTTTCAGCTGGCCGACGGTGCGGCCACGCTCACCTTCCACGCGCGCGCGCGGCAGGCTGGTTTCTTCCATCACGCGTTCGACCAGCACATCGCCGAGCGCCATGATCTGGTCGGCGATGGTTTCGAGGAAGACCGAGCGCCTCTCGTCGCTGAGGGCGCGGAAAGTGTCGAAGGCCTCGTCGGCCAGGCGGCAGGCCTGGTCGATCTGCGCCGTGTCCACGGTGCGGAACTCGGGTTCGATGACCTGGCCCAGCGCCGGATTGAAGGCGCGGACACCCGCGCCGGTGCCTTTGACGGCTTTGCCGCCGATCAGTGCGTCGCCGGTAATCATCATAAGGTTTTCACTTTCGCGACTTCGGTTTTGAACACGGACAGTTTGTTGCGCAGCGCCGGGCCGAATTGCGGCGCGTCGATTTCAAACGTTTCGCCAGGCTGCACCACGATGTTGTCGGCCACGCTCAGGGTGGCGGTGCCGAAGAAGTGCACGTGCACGTCGCCCGGACGCTTGAACAGCGGGTACTTGAAGTGGTGGTGTTCCAGGTTGGCGATGGTGTGCGACATATTTTGTTCGCCGCTGAAGAATGGCTTCTCCCAGCGTACCTTGCCTTCCTTGTCGTAGATGCGCGAGGTGCCTTCGATGCTGGCTGGCGCTTCGCCGACCAGCAGCGCCGGGCCCAGGCCGCAGACGCGCAGCTTGGAGTGGGCCAGGTACAGGTAGTTCTGGCGTTCGGTCACGTGGTCCGAGAATTCGTTACCGATGGCGAAGCCGACGCGATATGGCTGGCCGTCGTCGCCGATCACGTACAGGCCGGCGACTTCCGGCTCTTCGCCGCCGTCCAGCGCGAAGTCCGGCATGGCCAGGTCCTGGCCGCTGGCGGCCACGATCGAGCCGTCGCCCTTGTAGAACCATTCCGGCTGCACGCCGGCGGCGCCGGCGGCTGGCTTGCCGCCTTCCACGCCCATGCGGAACATCTTCATCGAGTCGCTCAGCGATTCGACGTCGCCGCCGATTTTCTTGTGCATGGCGTCACGGGTGTCGGCGGAGCCCAGGTGGGTCAGGCCGGTGCCGGTGACGTAGGTGTGGGCGTCGTCGGTGTGGTCCAGTGGGGACAGCAGGCGGCCGGCGGCGGCTACCGCGTCGAAGGCGGCGGTTTGGGCGCCTACCGATTTTTCAACCAGTGCGGCCAGGCCGACCGATTTGCGGATCGCATCCTGGGCCAGCGCGTAGGTGGTGCTGTAGCCGTCGATGATGCGGATGGTGTTCTGTTCCAGCACGCCGACCTGGCGCGCGCCTTGTTCGTTTTTGAATTGTACGAGTAACATCAGGAGTCTCCTAAGCGCCGTCATTCCCGCGAAGGCGGGAATCCATAGAACGCTTGCTCAGTATGGGTTCCCGCCTGCGCGGGAACGACGGTTAGTGCGAGTGGCGTGGGACTGCGGAGCCGCGATTGCCGACCAAGAAATCGAAGTCGCAACCTTCGTCAGCCTGCAGCACGTGCTCGATGTACAGCTGCTGGTAACCGGTCTTCGGTCCCGGCGCGCTGCCGGCCACGCGGGCCGCCTGGCGTGCAGCCATTTCCTCGTCAGAGATTTCCAGATCCAGCTTGCCGCCGGCGCAGTCCAGCGTGATCCAGTCGCCATCCTTGACGATGCCCAGCGGGCCACCAGCCATGGCCTCGGGAGCCACGTGCAGCACCACGGTGCCGTAAGCGGTGCCCGACATGCGCGCATCCGAGATACGCACCATGTCCTTGACGCCAGCGGCCAGCAATTTAGGCGGCAGGCCCATATTGCCCACTTCCGCCATGCCCGGATAGCCTTTCGGGCCGCAGTTCTTCATCACCAGCACGGAATCCTTGGTCACTTCCAGGTCCGGGTCCATGATGCGCGACTTGTAATGCTCGAAGTCCTCGAACACCACGGCCTGGCCGCGGTGCTGCATCAGCTCCGGCGTCGCCGCCGAAGGCTTCAGCACCGCGCCGCGCGGCGCCAGGTTGCCGCGCAGGATGCAGATGCCGCCATCCTTGCGGATCGGGTTATCCAGCGTGCGGATCACTTCCTCGTCGTAGATCGGCGCGTCCTGGCAGTTTTCCCAGATGGTCTTGCCGTTGACGGTCAGCGCGTTCGGGTGCGGCAGGATATTACCGTCGCCCATGCGGCGGATCACGCCCGGCAGGCCGCCGGCGTAGTAGAACTCTTCCATCAGGAAGCGGCCCGACGGCAGCAGGTCGACGATGGTTGGCGTGCCACGGCCAACGCGGGTCCAGTCCTCCAGCTCCAGATCGACACCGATACGGCCGGCGATGGCCTTCAGGTGGATCACGGCGTTGGTCGAACCGCCGATGGCGGCGTTGACGCGGATCGCGTTTTCGAAATTCTCTTTGGTCAGGATCTTCGACAGCTTCAGGTCCTGCTTCACCATCTCGACGATGCGGATGCCCGACATGTGCGCCAGCACATAGCGGCGCGCGTCGACGGCAGGAATGGCGGCGTTGTGCGGCAGCGAGGTGCCCAGCGATTCGGCCATGCAGGCCATGGTCGATGCGGTGCCCATGGTATTGCAGGTGCCGGCGGAGCGCGAGTGGCCCGCTTCCGCGCCGATGAATTCGTGCATCGAGATTTCACCGGCCTTGACCTGCTCGTGCAGCTGCCAGACGGCGGTGCCGGAACCGATGTTCTTGCCGTTCAGTTTACCGTTCAGCATAGGGCCGCCGGTAACAACGATGGTCGGAATGTCGACCGAGGCCGCGCCCATTAGCAGCGCCGGCGTGGTCTTGTCGCAGCCCACCAGCAGCACCACGCCGTCCATCGGATTGCCGCGGATCGACTCTTCCACGTCCATCGACGCCAGGTTACGGGTCAGCATGGCGGTCGGACGCAGATTCGATTCGCCATTGGAGAACACTGGGAATTCAACCGGGAAGCCGCCGGCTTCGTAGATGCCGCGCTTGACGTGTTCCGCCAGTTTGCGGAAGTGCGCGTTACATGGGGTCAGCTCGGACCAGGTATTGCAGATGCCGATAATCGGCTTGCCTTCGAATTCGTGATCAGGGATACCCTGATTCTTCATCCAGCTGCGATACATGAAGCCGTTTTTATCTTGGGTACCAAACCACTCGGCGGAGCGCAGCTTCACCTTTTTGTCATTCTCAGACATGCAATTCTCCTCAGTATTTTCCTTGTGCGAGGGCCTGAATGTCATGCCCCCGCATCGATAAGGCATACTAAGTCGTCCTGAGATAACTTTCCAATAAATTGTTTATCGATATCGATACCGAATTCGGTATAGCTCAGACCACGCTGAAGCGGTACGCCATGACCGTGGAATACTCTTCGTTCGGACGCAGGATCGTCGATGGGAAATCGGGACGATTCGGCGAATCCGGGAAGTGCTGCGGTTCGAGGCAGAAGCCGCTGCGATACCCGTAGATGCGCCCTTTTCCACTCACGCCGTCATGCAGGAAGTTCCCGCTGTAGAACTGGATGCCCGGCTCCCGGGTCAGCACTTCCAGCACCCTGCCGGACGCCGGATCGGCCACGCGCGCGGCCAACTCCAGCCCCTCCCCTTCCTTTTTGGAGAGGACGAAGTTATGGTCGTAACCCGAGCCGTAGCCCAATTGCTCATCCTGTTGATCGATACGCTCGCCGATGGCGTGCGGCGTGCGGAAGTCGAACGGCGTGCCCGCCACTTTCGCCGGCGCGCCGGCGGGAATCAGGCCGCTGTCCACCGGCGTAAAGGCGTCGCCGAAGATGGTCAGCTCGTGGCCCAGGATATCGCCCTTGCCGGCCAGGTTGAAATAGGCGTGGTTGGTCAGGTTCATCGGCGTGGCCTTGTCCGCGATGGCGTGGAAGGCGATGCGCAGCTCATTGTCGTTGCGCAGTTCGTAGATGACCGTAACTTCGGCCGTGCCCGGGTAGCCCTGCTCGCCGTCCGGGCTGATATAGGTCAGGATCAGGCCCGCGGATTTCGGCGTGTTGAAGGTTTCGGCGGTCCACAGGCGGCGGTGGAAGCCATCGGCGCCGCCATGCAGGTGATTGACGCCGTTGTTGACGTCCAGCTGATACTCGGCGCCATCCAGCGTGAAGCGGCCATTGGCGATGCGGTTGCCGTAACGGCCGATCAAAGCGCCGAAATAGTGCGAGTCACCCATGTAGGGCGTGACGTTGTCGAAGCCGTGGCAGACGTCGGCCAGTACGCCGTCGCGGTCAGGCACGTGCAGTTCGGTGATGACGCCGCCGAGATTGCTGATCCTGGCGATCATGCCGTTGGCGTTGGTCAGGGTGTAGAGGGTGGCTTCGCGGCCGTCCGGCAGCTTGCCAAATGGCGATTCGGTGATGGTGGCTTGCATTCTCTGGCTCTCTGATGACACGACGGCCGGCGGGGACTGGATCCACGCCGGCCGCTGCGCCGATGTTCTTTGGACTCCCGCCTTCGCGGGAGCGACGTCAGGCGATCGATGGCTTGCCGAATACCGGCATGCCCTGGTCGTCCCACTTCAATGGCTTGACGAACGTGTGACGGTCCGGATTCCACAGCGGGTCGCCGATAATTTCGGTGTAGGTGCGAGCATGATAAACCAACATCACGGTTTCGCCATCATCGGCCACGGTAAAGCTGTTGTGGCCAGGGCCGTAGATTTTGTGCTCGAAGCAGGTTTGCAGCACCGGCTCCTTCGACTTGGTCCACGATTTCGGGTCCAGCAGGTCGGCGTTTTCGTCCGCCCACAGCAGGCCCATGGCGTAGTTCTCGTCGGTGGCGCTGGCCGAGTAGCTGAGGAAGATCTTGCCGTTCTTTTTCAGGATCGACGGGCCTTCGTTGACCCAGAAGCCGCGGATCTCCCAGTCATATTCCGGCTTGGTCAGCATGACCGGCGCGCCGCCCAACTGCCACGGCGTTTTCATCGGCGCGATGTAGATGTTGGAGTTGCCTTCGATGGCCACGTCCTTCTGCGCCCAAACGTAGTACAGCTGCCCCTTGTGGGTGAAGGTGGTGGCGTCCAGGCAGAAGGTGTCGATGCCGGTGTCGATCTGGCCCATGAACTCCCACTCGCCTTCCAGCGGGTTGGCGTTGGTGTTGCGGATGGCGTACATGCGGTGCTGGAACAGCTTGTACTTGATTTCGCGGCTAGGGGCGGCGGCAAAGTACACATACCAGGCGCCGTCGTTGAAGTGCAACTCCGGCGCCCAAATCAGTTCGCTGTATGGGCCGGTGTCCGGCTTGTGCCAGACATCGACCGTCTGCGCATCGACCAGGCCGGCGATGGTTTTCGCGCGGCGCAGTTCGATGCGGTCGTACTGCGGCACCGAGGCGACGAAGTAGTAATAGCCGTCGGTATGGCGATAGATATGAGGATCGGCGCGCTGCTCGATCAGCGGAGTGAGTACGTTTTCCATTTCATCTTCCAAAAATTAGACTGCCACATGAGCCTTGGCTCCCATCTGTGCCTTGACCTCGCCGTAATATTCATCGTTGATGCGATATTTGAACATCAGCAGGCCCATCACGGTATGGAAGAAGCCAGGTATCAGTGTCAGCATCAATACAATACCGTGCATGGCGAAAGCCGTCTGCTGCTGGTTCGGATGGTATTCGAAATACGTCAGCAGCACGCCCACCAGCGCCCCGGCGATGCCCATGCCGGCCTTCTGGCACACCGAAATGCCGCCGAAGGCGAAGCCGGACACCCGCTTGCCGGTCTTCAGCGTGCCGTAGTCGATGGCTTCGGCGATGGCCGACCAGAACACCGGCGCATGCAGGTCCACCACGAAGGACAGCAGGAAGTACAGCACGAACGCCATTGCGGTATCGCCCGGCTTGACGAAGAAGTACATCGCCGCGCTGATTACGCCCACGGCGATCTGCGTCCAGCGGAACAGCTTGACCTTGCAATAGAACTTGGTGATCCAGGTCGAAGCGACCATGGACAGGATGGCCGCCGCCACGCCGGTCGACAGGAAGGCGGACACGGTTTCGGTATTCGCGCCCAGATAATACTTGGCGTAGTAGATGGCGACCGAGCCGCGGATCACGTAGCCGATGGTGCCGACCACGCACACCGCGCACAGGATCAGCCACTGGTCATTCTGCATCAGCACCTTGATCTGCTCCGTCAGCGGCTGGCGCTGGACCTTGTGCACCACGCGCTCCCTGGTGGTAAAGAAGCAGAACAGGAACAGCACCACGCCCATCGCGGCCATCACGCCCATCGCGGCCTGGTAGCCGATGGCGGCATTGCCGCCGCCCCAGCGCTCGGACAGCAGCGGCACCACCACCGTCACCATGAAGGCGCCGACCTTGGCCAGGAAGAGGCGGTAGCCGTTGGCCGACAGCACCTGCTGCGGGTCGTTCGACAAGGTGCTGGGCAGGGAGATATAGGAGACGCCGACGCCGGAAGTCATCAGCGTCATGATGATGTAGGTCGAATAGGCCCAGATCAGTTTTGCGCTGTAGCCCCAGTCGGGCGTGGAGAAGACGAGGAAGACGCTCAGGCCATAGGGCACGGCGAGGAACAGCAGCCATGGGCGGTAGCGCCCCCAGCGCGTCATGACGCGGTCGGTGATCTGGCCCATTACCAGGTCGCTGACGGCGCCGATCACCTTGACCAGCACGAACAGCAGCGCCAGGTCGGTGGTGGCCAGGCCGTAGACGTCGGTGTAGAAGAAGGTGATCATCAACATCATCGACGAGATCACCACGTTCAGCGCCATGTCGCCCGCACCGAATCCGATCTTTTCCAGCACCGGCATTTTTTGATTTGTCATCCTAGTCCCCTTAAATGCCGTCATTCCCGCGAAGGCGGGAATCCATGGAACGCCCGACTGCACGCTCAGCATGGATTCCCGCCTTCGCGGGAATGACGGGGTGTGTTACTTTAGATCTTCCAGTTCAGGAACAGGCCCACCGAACGATCATAGCGGCGAGTATCGCGCGGGTACACGCCCTTGTTGCTCCAATAGTCGGTGTACTTGAAGTTCAACAGGTTGGCGCCGGTCAGCGTGATCGACGTATTTTCGTTGATCTTGTAGCCGATCGAACCATCCAGCGACGACATCGGCGACGCGATCAGATCCAGGCCGGTGTCGCTATCGTTGTACACCTGGGTGAACTTCGACCGCCAGTTGTAAGCCAGGCGGCCCGAGATGCCGTTCTTCTCATACAGCGCCACCACGTTGTACGACCATTTCGACATGCCGGCGAACGGCTTGCCGTTGGCGACATTGCCCTCCACCGACGACGAAGTGGTTTTCCCTTCGGTGTAGGTCGCATTCGCCTCGACGCCGAAACCGCTCCAGAAGCCAGGCAGCTTGTCGAAGAAGGTACGGTACGACACCTCGGCGCCTTGCAGGTAGCCGTCGTCGGTATTGAACGGACGCGTGGTCAGATAAGTCTCGCCATTGAACACTTCCTTGGTCTGGGTGTTCATGATGTAGCCCTTGAACTCGTGGCGGAACAGCGCAACGCTGGCCATGCCGGTGGACGAGAAGTACCACTCCAGCGAGCCATCGTAGTTACGCGCGGTGAACGGCTTCAGTTCCGGGTTGCCGCCCGACGCGGTAGGATCGACGGTGGCGCTGGCCTTCACGTAGGCGGTGCCCGGATTCAGCTGGGCGAAATCGGGACGGGTCAGCGTCTTGGTCACCGACAGGCGGCCGATCAGATCATCGCGCAGTTGCAGCTTGAAGTTGGCGCTTGGCAGATAGGTCGTGTCGCTGCTCTTCTTTGAGGTCAGCACATAGGTGTTACCCACCAGCGAGTTGCCCAGCAAGTCGGAATCGGTCTTGGTGACGCGCATGCCGATTACGCCATCGACAGGAATACCGGCCATTTCCCAGCCCACGTGGGCCTTGCCGTACAGCGCGTAGTTCTTCTCTTCGTCGGCGAAGTACGATCCCGGGTCCAGCGCGCGGGCCGCGCTGGTGCCGGTAACGGCCTGGCGCACGTCGGCGGTGTTGGAGATCAGGTAGCTGGCGCACGGCGTGTACCACGAGGTGGTGCCCCAGTTGTTGTCCATCTGGGCGGTGCAGTTCAGCCCCGGCAGCGTGCTCACGCCGACGCCAGGCAGCGCGGCGGTCGAGCCCTCGAAGGTCTTGATCGAATCCGCGCGGCGCTTGGAAGCGCGCACGCCGAAGCCGAAGTCCTTGAAGAAGCCTTCGTTTTCCAGCGCATAGGTGCCGTCGGCGCGCCAGTCGGTCGAGGAACCGGTGTCGTGGCCGTAGCGGTCGAACAGCGCGTTGAACTGGTAATTCTTCGGATCGTTCAGGTCCATGCCGCCGTAGGCGACGTTGGCCGAACCATTCAGGTTGGTGTTGACGGCGGCATCCGGCACCACGGTCAGCGTGTCCAGAATCGGGTTCTGCCAGTCGAAGCGCGACAGCGTGCGGGCGATCTCGGTGCTCAGGCGCAGGCCGGGTGCGGCGTTCCAGCGGGCGCCAACGGCGTGCTGCTGGGTCACGTTGTCCTGGCGGTTGGCCTGGGTCGACATGATGGTGTTGACGTTCTTCGAATTCAGCGTCTGCAGCTGATCGGAACCAGGAATCTTGGTGCCGCTCATGGTGTCGCCAGGGCCCCACCATGGCAGCGCCACCAGGTAGTCGGTCTCGAAGTTGTTCAGGTAATGCGTGCCCAGGCCTTCGGCGTAGACTTCCAGGTCCTTGTTAGGCTTCCACTGCAAGGCGTAGTTGCCGGCCGCGCGACGACGGTCGCCGCCGATGTTCTGCAGGCCAAGCAGGTCGGGGCCGGTCAGGTTAGGCAGCAGCCAGCTCTTGTCGATCGGCTTGGTGTTGAAGACGCGCTCCTCGGCATAGTGGTTACGCACATACGATACGCCGAACAGCGCGCCGAATTCGCCGATGTCGGTCTTCCAGCGGTTCGAGATCATGCCGCTCAGGTTAGGGTCGGTGCGGCTGGCCAGCGAATTGTTGGTGGCGCCGCCATTGACCACGGCGGTGAAGCCCTTGAAGTCGAACGGACGGTTGGTGCGCACATCGATCACGCCGGCGATACCGCCGTCGATCAGGTCGGCGCTCTGCGATTTGTACACGTCCACGCGTTGCAGCATGGTCGACGGGATGTCTGCCAGCTGGATGTAACGGCCGGTGGTGGTAAACAGCTCACGGCCATTCAGCATGGTGGCAATGCCCGGCAGACCGCGGATCAGCACCGTGTTGGCCTCGCCGCCGTCGCGGCGCACCTGCACGCCGGTAACGCGGGCGATGGTCTGGCCGACGTTGGTGTCCGGGAACTTGCCAATATCGTCGGCGACGATGGAATCGATAACGTTATCGGCATCTTTCTTGATTTTTTGCGCGCTTTGCGCGGCACGACGCACACCAGTCACGGTCACCGTAGCTTCGGCCGCCACTGGCGCGGCCTCTTCGTTGACAGGCGTGGTAGTTTCTTGTGCTACGACTGGGAAGGCGCTCAACAGGCCAGCGGCCGCCAGGACAGCGACGCCGGATTTCAGGACGAGGCGATGCATCGCCTGGGACTGCGGGGTCCCGGATACGGTGTGTTTCATAAGTCTCCAGTGTATGTCGTTTTTCTCTAGAGAGCTGCATGACAGCAGCTTTCAGAAACGAATCTTAGGTGCTGATGAGAAAACAAACCAATCAATTTTTTGGGGTTTTTGATACCAAAAAGGGTATGGCTATTTTATTGACAACGACAACCCTGACAAATGATAATGATAGGCATTCTCAACAACTTCAGGAGCCCGCAGTGCCGCTGCATCAGTCCACGCCGTTCAACTATCGTCCCCTCGTCGCTGCCCTCTTGCTGATCTCCGTCGCGCCGTCGCAAGCGCAGGAAGACGCCAATAATAGTGTTGTAATTTCCGCGTCCCGCTCGAATATCGAGGTTGACAAGGCGCCGCAGACCGCCGTGGTCATCAAGCGCGAGGACATTGAACAGCAGCTGACCATCTCCAGCAATTCCTCCGATGTGTTGAGCAACATCCTGCCCTCCTACACGCCCAGCCGGGGAAAGATGAACGGTTCCGGCGAAACGCTGCGCGGCCGCACGCCGCTGATCCTGATCGACGGCGTGCCGCAATCGAATCCGGTGCGCCCGACCGGACGCGAAGCCCACACCATCGACTACGCCATGGTCGACCGCATCGAGATCATCCAGGGGCCGAACGCCGTCAACGGCCTGGGCGCCACCGGAGGCACCATCAACATCATTACGCGCCGCCCGGAGAAAGGCACGCTGAACCAGCGTATCGACGTGGCCGTGACCGCGCCGACCAGCGGCGTCGAGGGCGACACCCTGAACTACAAGACCAACTACCGCCTCGACGGCCGCATGGACAAGCTGGACTACCTGTTCGCCATCGGCTACGAAGACCAGGGGCTGCACCTGGACGGCCAGGGCCGCGCGATCGGCGTCGACATCACCCAGGGCGACCTGATGGACTCGCGCAGCTACGACGTGCTGGCCAAGCTGGGCTACCGTCCGGACAACCGCCAGCGGCTGCAGTTCTCGGTCAACCGCTACCGCATCAAATCCAAGGCCAGCTACGTCGGCGTGGCTGGCAACCGCCAACAAGGCATCCCGTCCACCTCGGTCGAGGGCACGCCACCCGGCACTCCGGCGTGGAACGACGTCTGGACCTCCAGCGCCAGCTACCAGCATGACGACCTGGCCGACATGGAGCTGTCGGCCATGGTGTTCAACCAGGAATTCGTCGGCCTGTTCGGCGCCGACAACTCGGCCACCTTCCAGGACCCGACCATCGCCCCGCGCGGCACGCTGTACGACCAGTCGCGCGCGGTGGCGTCCAAGTACGGCAGCAAGGTAGGCCTGACCAAGGCCGGGCTGTTGGATGGCCGCCTGAAGCTGACCCTCGGCTTCGACACGCTGTTCGACGAGGGCAAGCAGGACATGTACGGCACCGGCCGCACCTTCGTACCGGAATCGAAATACAGCAACCTGTCGCTGTTCACGCAGGCCGAGTACAAGCTGCTGGACACCGTGATGCTGCACGCCGGCGTGCGCCGCGAGAACGCCGATCTGAAGGTCGACACCTACCGCACGCTGGCCGCCTACAACAACACGCTGGTCCAGGGCGGCAAGATCAAATTCAACGAAACGCTGAACAACGTCGGCGTGGTCATCACGCCGGTGCGCGAGCTGACCCTGTACGCCAGCTACTCGGAAGGTTTCGGCCTGCCGGATATCGGCCGCACGCTGCGTTCGATCAACACGCCGGGCCAGAGCATCAACAGCCTGCGCGCACTGGAGCCTATCCTGACCGAAGGCGCCGAACTGGGCGCCCGCGTGCGCAAGGACAATTGGGAGCTGGACGCCGCCTATTACCGCTCCGATTCGGACTTCGGCACGCGCGTGGTGTCGGTCAACGGCGTGTTCTCGATGGCGCGCGAAAAACGCGGCTGGAAGGCTACGACGCCAGCGCCACCTACCGCTTCAGCAACGCCCATCGCGCCAGCCTGGCCTACGCCTATACCAAGGGCCGCTACGACAGCAACGGCGACGGCAGCCTGGATGCCCGCCTCGATGGTCTGAACGTCGCGCCGAACCGCGTCATCGCCAACTGGAACGCCAGCTGGAACGACAAGCTGTCGTCATTCATCCAGCTGCAGCACGCGTTCAGCCAGAATTTCGACGACGCGACCAAGCGCTTCAGCGGCTACACGCTGGCCGACGCCTCGCTCAACTACAAGCTGAATCAGGGCGCGCTGCGCCTCGGCGTCTCCAACCTGTTCGACAAGGACTACATCACCTACTACTCGCAGAGCGCACTGGTTGAACCGACCCGCTACTTCGCCGGCCGTGGCCGCACCGTCACGCTGGGCTATGCGCTGAAGTTCTGACCGGGGAAACAGCATGCAACGCCAGCCGACGCCACGCCTGTTGCCACGCCTGTTGCTCCTGCTCGCCGCCGTTGCCGGCGCCTGGCTGCTATCCGCGCTGGCGGTGGCCGGCATCGGCGCGGCGCTGGCCTGGGCCGGCCTGGCCCGGCCGGAAGCGGTGGTACTGGGCGCGATGCTCGGTTTCGTCGTCTGCCTGACGGCGCTGCTGTGGGGCTACCGCGCCGCGCTCGGGTGGCTGCACACCTGGGCCGGCGTGGCGCTGGGCGGCGTGCTGTTCGCCGTGTTCTGGATGGGCACCCTGAGCGTGTTCGATCGTGAAATCGACCGCTGGATGATGCCCGCCACGCGCCTGCAGGCGGCGCCGCAGCAGCTGTCGCTCGACCGCATCGCGGCGGCGGTGGCGCCGGCCGTGCCGGCCAAGGCCTCGCAATGGCGCGTCGATCTGCCCACCGCGCGCGTGCCGGTGCTGCGCTTCACATACAAAGCCGGCGCGGACGAGGCGCCGGTGCGGCAGCTCGATCCGGCGCGGCTGGTGCTGCTGCCGGAACCCGGCACGCTGGGGGCCAGCGGCTTTATCTTCCCTCTCCACTACGGCCTGCACATCAAATGGAATGATCTGGGCAAGTGGATCGTCGGGCTGGCGGGAATGGCGATGCTGGTGCTGCTGGTGTCCGGCGTTATCATCCACAAGAAGATATTCGTGCAGTTCTTTACCTTCCGGCCGCACAAGTCTTTGCAGCGCAGTAGCCTGGACCTGCACAACCTGACCGGCGTACTGGGACTACCGTTTCACTTCCTGATCACGCTGTCAGGGCTGATTATTTTCATCACGATTTACTATCCGCAGGCGCACACCAGCGTCTACGGCGACAACAAGGCCGCCTTCACCGCAGAAGCCTATGGCAAATTCTCGCGGCCCAAGGCCAAGGCGCCGGGCACGCTCGGCTCCATCGACGCCATGGCCGCGCGGGCGGAAAAGGAATGGGTTGGCGGGCGTCCCTACTTCGTGCGCGTATGGCATCCCGGCGATGCCAACAGCTATGTCGAGCTGCGGCGCTCCTACGCCAACGACGTTACCATGAACCTGGACCAGATCTACTTCGACGCCGCCAGCGGCGAAATCCTGAACCGTTTCGAGGCCGCGCCGGTCATGTCGGTGCAGCGCTTCATCTCCGGCATGCACTTCATCCAGTTCGAGCACTGGCCGCTGCGCTGGCTGTACTTCCTGGCCGGCTTGAGCGGCTGCGTGCTGATCGCCACCGGCTTCCTGTTCTGGATTGAAGCGCGGCGCGCCAGGCACGCCAGGCATGGCCTGGCCGGCGTGCGGGTGGTGGAAGGCATCGCCACCGGTAGTGTCACCGGCATCCTGATCGCCACGCTGGCGCTGTTGGCGGCCAACCGCCTGTTGCCGGCGGAGGCCAGCCTGGCCGGCGCGCAGCGCGCCTCGCTGGAAATGTGGGCATTCTTCATGACCTGGCTGGCGGCATACCTCCACGCCTGGCTGCGCGGCCGCGCCGCGTGGCGCGACCAGGCCTGGACCATTTGCGCCGGCGCGCTTGCCTGCGTCGCGCTAAACGCCATCACCACCGGCGACCACCTGCTGCGCGCCGCGGCCAACGGCCTGTGGGCGGTGGCCGGCGTCGACCTGATGCTGTTGCTGGTAGCCGCATTGTCCGCCAGCGCCGCCTTGCGGCTTCGGCCGCGACTCTACGTCCCCGCCGGCGCGGCGGCGCGGTGGAGGCAACGCCATGACCGCCGCGCTGCGACGCGCCCTGGCCAACGGCATGCCGCGCCGGACCGGCGGCACTCCAGAGCCTGCACCATGACGGCCGTCCTGCTGTTTCTGCTGGCGGGCGCCGCCGGCTATGGCGGCTTCGCCTGCCTGGCGCTGGCCATGCCGGATTACCGGCAGGTGGCGGCCGGCGGCGACGCCCACCAGCCGTCGCCTCTTCGCCTGCGGTTGGCCGGCGCGGCGCTGCTGACGATAACGCTGGCGCTTTGCCTGTGGCGCGATGGCCCCGGCTTCGGCGCCCTGCTATGGGGCGTCCTGCTGACGGCGGGCGCCATTGCCGTCGCGTTCACGCTGACCTGGCGCCCGCGATTGCTGGCCTTCCTTACTGGAAGGCGACCTCGGTAAAGCTGCGCAGTTTGCGGCTATGCAGCTTGTCCACACCGAGCGCCCGCAGCAGCTCGACCGCACGAATGCCGATGCGTAAATGCTGGTCCACCCGGTCACGGTAAAACTGGTTGGCCATGCCGGGCAGCTTGATTTCACCATGCATCGGCTTATCGCTGACACACAACAAGGTGCCATACGGCACGCGGAAGCGGAAACCGTTGGCGGCGATGGTAGCGCTTTCCATGTCCAGCGCGATCGCTCTGCTCTGGCTGAAGCGGCGCTCGGGCGTCCGCTGCGGCATCAATTCCCAGTTGCGGTTATCGGTACTGGCCACGGTGCCGGTACGCATCACCCGCTTCAGGTCATGGCCGGTCAGCTTGGTCACGTCGGCCACGGCGGCCTCGATCGCCACCTGCACCTCGGCCAGCGGCGGGATCGGCACCCACAACGGCAGGTCCTCGTCCAGCACATGATCCTCGCGCACATAGCCATGCGCCAGCACGTAGTCGCCCAGTTCCTGCGTGTTGCGCAAGCCGGCGCAATGTCCGAGCATCAGCCAGGCGTGCGGGCGCAGCACGGCGATATGGTCGGTGATGGTCTTGGCGTTGGCCGGGCCGACACCGATATTGACCATCGAGATGCCCGTGCCATCGGCGCGGATCAGATGGTAACCCGGCATCTGCGGCAGGCGAGGCAGCGGCGCCCCATGGGCGTCGCCCGGCTCCACTGCCTGTCCCACGCGGCGCATCACCAGGTTGCCCGGTTCGACGAAGGCGATGTAGTCGTTCCCCGGCTCGCCGGCCGGACTGGCCATCAGCTCGTGCCCCAGTTGGATAAACTCGTCGATGTAGAACTGGTAGTTGGTGAACAGGACGAATTTCTGGAAATGCTCGCACGAGGTGCCGGTGTAGTGGCGCAGGCGTTGCAGCGAATAGTCCACGCGCGGCGCGGTGAACAGCGACAGCGGCTGCGCCTCGCCCATTGGCACTTCGTGCGTGCCGTTGGCGATGCCGTCGTCCATTGCGGCCAGATTGGGCAGGTCGAATACGTCGCGCATCAGCAGGCGGCGCTCGGCCGTCAGGCTGCCCTCGATGTGCTCATGCTCGGCGAACGAGAAGTGGATCGGGATCGGCTGCGCGCTGACGCCAACCTCGATCTTGACGTGATGGCTGCCGTGGTTCTTCAGCAGCAGCTTGAATTGCTGGAGATAGTAGCGGGCAAACAGGTCGGGCCGGGTCAGCGTGGTTTCGTAGGTGCCCGGACCGGCGACAAAGCCGAAGGCCAGGCGCGAGTCGGCACGGGCCACGGTGTCGGTATGCACCCGGACGAACGGATAGCAGGCGCGCACATGGTCGCCGACGTTTTCGCCGGCGACAAAGCGCTTCATGGCGTCGCGCAGATAGGCGATGTTGGCGTCGTAGATCGCCTGCACCTGGTCGAGGGCGGCCTGGGCGTCGTCAAACTGGATCGGGGCGATGAATGGGCGGGTCGTAGACATGCGGCTCCTTCAGTTTTAGCTCGTATTACCTATTGTAAAGGCTGTAAGCGGAACTTGCATTCCCCCTCTAGGGGAACGATCTGCCGTACCGTACAATGACGCCCTGACACCGATAAAAGTTTCCGCATGAACCAGCCAGCATCACAGCCCCATTCCGACGTTCTTTTTGGCCCACAGCAGGAAAGCCTGCTGCGGGAGGAAATCCTGGCCGACCTGCTGGAGGCGACGGCCGCCCGCGTGCCGGACCAGCCGGCGCTGATTTTCGCCGATCGGACGCTGACCTACGGTCAGTTGAACGCGCAGGCGGACCTGGTGGCGGCGCGGCTGATCGCCGCCGGCGTGGGGCCGGGGCAGATCGTCGGCCTGTGGCTGCCGCGCGGGATCGAGCTGCTGGTGCTGCAGGCGGGCGTGGCCAAGGCCGGCGCCGCGTGGCTGCCGGTGGACGAGGGCACGCCGGTCGAGCGCCTGCAAGTGTGCCTGGACGATGCCGGCGGCGCCGGCGTGCTGACATGTGCCGCGTTTGCGCCGCGCCTGGCCGCGCTGGCGGAATTCGCGGCGTCCGGCCGCCCGGTGTGGACCGCCGAGACGCTGCTGGCCGCCCCCGCGCCCGGCGAAACGCTGGCGCGGCGCGGTGCGGTGTCGCCGGACGTGCCGGCCTACGTGATCTACACCTCCGGCTCGACCGGCAAGCCGAAAGGCATCCTGATCACCCAGCGCAGCATCTGCCATTTCCTGCGCAGCGAGAACGAGGTGCTGGGCGTGACCGGCGCGGACAGGGTGTACCAGGGCTTTTCGGTGGCCTTCGACATGTCGTTCGAGGAGATCTGGATTTCGTATCTGGTCGGCGCGACGCTGTGGATCGGCCCCAAGGAAATCAGCGGCGATCCGGAGACGTTGCCGCGCATGCTGGAACAGAACCACGTGTCGGTGCTGCACGCGGTGCCGACCTTGCTCGCGCTGTTCAACCAGGAGGTGCCCGGCCTGCGGCTGATTAACCTCGGCGGCGAGGCGTGTCCGGAATCGCTGGTTGCGCGCTGGTCGCGCGAGGGCCGGCAGATGTTCAACACCTACGGCCCGACCGAAGCCACCGTCTCCGCCAGCCTGGCGCGCCTGCAACCCGGCCATCCGGTAACCATCGGCCGCCCGCTGCCGAACTACGGCCTGCTGGTCATCGACGCCAACACCGATCCCCTGCCTGCCGCCACCGCAAATGCGGGCGGCGACCACGCCCTGACGGCGACGGCGGGCCACACGTCGCTGTCCGGCGCGCCGGCGGACAGCGACGCTCCCGCCGGCCCGGTGCTGCGCCTGCTGCCCCACGGCGAAGTCGGCGAGTTGTGCATCACCGGGCCGGGCCTGGCCGCCGGCTACCTTGGCCGCCCGGACCTCACGGCCGAGAAGTTCCTGCCTAATCCATGGTCCACCGGCCCGCACGACGCCCGCTTGTACCGCACCGGCGACCTGGCGCGCATCGGCCCGGACGGCGAAGTGACCTGCCTTGGCCGCGCGGACGATCAGGTAAAAATCCGCGGCTTCCGCGTGGAACTCGGCGAAATCGAAGCCCTGCTCGCGCAGCAGCCTGGCGTCGGCACTGTCGCAGTCCTGCTGCGCAAGGACGACGGCATCGACCAGCTGGCCGCCTACATCGTTGCGGACAACAGCGACGCCACCGCCACGCCGGGCCAGCCGCCGGCCGCTGCGCTGGACCCGCGCCAGCTGCGCGCCGCGCTGGCGGCCAAGCTGCCGCCGTACATGGTCCCCAGCCGCTACGAAATGCTGGACGCCATGCCGCGCCTGACCTCCGGAAAAATCGACCGTAAAACACTGAAAGCCACACCGCTCAGCACCCCGGCAGCCGGCAACGCCGAAGACTCCGACCTGCCCGAAACCCCGGCCGAAGAGGCGCTATTCGCCGCCCTGGCGGCCCTCTTCCCCGGCCAACCGATCCTGCGCCACGCCGACTTCTTCACCGACCTTGGCGGCCACTCCTTCTTCGCCGCCCGCCTGGCATCGTCGCTGCGCGCCGACCCGCGCTACGCCCACGTGACCGTGCGCGACATCTACCAGCAGCGCCAGATCGGCAAAATCGCCCAGGCACTGGCCGAAGCGCCCCGCGCCGGCAGCGAGGAACAGGACTGGACGCCGCCATCGCGCCTGAAACGCTGGATCTGCGGCGCCGCCCAAGCCGCCGCCATGCCGCCTATGATCACGCTGCGCATGGCGCAATGGCTGGCTCCCTTCTTCACCTACCACTTCTTCACCGGCGACCCTGGCGATTCGGTGGCGCGCGCCATCGCCGCCTCGGTCGGCGTGTTCCTGCTGGCGACCATCGGCGAATTCGCCATCGCCATCCTCGGTAAATGGCTGATCGCCGGACGCCTCAAGCCGGGCGTCTACCCGCTATGGGGCCTCACCTACTACCGCTGGTGGCTGGCCGACCGGCTGGTTGAATCGGCGCCGGCCTACCTGCTTAGCGGATCGTCGCTCAACGCCTGGTGGCTGCGGGCGCTCGGCGCCAAGGTCGGCAAGGACGTCACCATCGGCTCGATGACGCTGCGCGCGCCGGACCTGCTGCACATCGCGGACCACGTCAGCATCGGCAACGCGGTCAACTTCGAAAACGCCCGCGTTGAACGCGGCCAGCTGCACCTCGGCCAGGTCACGCTGGAACAAGACGCCTGCGTCAGCTCCTTCGCCATCATGGAGGGCAATACGCGGGTGGAAGCGCTGGGCCACCTCGAAGGCCAGTCCGCGTTGAGCGACGGCGGCGTGGTCCCGGCCGGCCGCGTGTGGGGCGGCTCGCCGGCACGCGACACAGGCGCCTTCGACAAGGCCTCGCTGCCGCCGCGACCTGCGGTCAGCGCCGCGCGCCGGGCCGCCGAAGCGGTATTCTTCGTGTTCGGCATACTGCTCATCGTTACGCTGTTCTTCATGCCGGTGTTCCCGAGCTTCGTGCTGATCGACTGGTTCGACGAAGCAGGCTGGATGCCATGGCTGCAAGGCGACGACATGCGCATCCAGCTGTTGCGCTACTTCCTGCTGGCCTTCCCCGCCAGTGCGGTGCTGATCATCCTGACCGCGCTGCTGTCGGCCGGCATCCGCTGGACCGTGCTGCCGCGACTGAAGCCTGGCCGCTTCGCCGTTCATAGCAATACCTACTGCGCCAAATGGCTGGTAAGCCAGATCCAGGAATCGAGCCTCAACGTCCTGCACGGCATCTACGCCACCGTGTTCGCGCCCTACTGGTATCGCCTGCTCGGCGCGAAGGTCGGCAAGGACGCCGAAATCTCCACCGCCCTCGGCGTGGTGCCGGACATGCTGACGCTGGGCGACGAAACCTTCATCGCCGATGCGGTCATGCTGGGCGACGAGGAAATCGACGGCGGCTGGATGACCATGCAGCCGACTGTGATTTCCAACCGCAGCTTCGTCGGCAACGGCGCCTACATCCCGGACGGCACCACGCTGCCGGAACAGGTGCTGATCGGCGTGCACTCGCGCGCGCCGCACAATGCGCAGATGAGCCATGGCGACACCTGGCTAGGTTCGCCGCCGATCAACCTGCCGGCGCGCGAGCAGACCAGCGGCTATCCGGAATCGCTGACCTTCCACCCTTCGCCGCTGCGCCGCCTGGGGCGCGGCCTGATCGAGGCCTTCCGCATCGTCGCGCCGCATGCGCTGGTGATCGCGGTCGGCTACACGCTGGTGCTGGCGGTGATGCCCGCCGCCGGCGCAGGACGCTGGGGCGAGGTGATCTGGGATTTGACGCTGGCAGGCCTGGTCTACGGCGTGGGTAACTATGTATTTGTGGTGCTGCTCAAATGGCTGCTGATCGGGCGCTATCGCAAACAGTCGGAGCCGATGTGGACGCCGTTCGTGTGGCTGTCGGAGGCGGTCACCAATCTGTACGAAGGCATCGCCGTGCCGAACTTCATGCGCTACCTGCGTGGCACGCCGTGGCTGCCGCTGGCGTTCAACTTCCTCGGCGCGCGGATTGGCAAAGGCGTCTACATGGACACGACCGATATCACGGAATTCGACTGCGTGCAGATCGGCGACGACAGCGAGCTGAATGCGCTGACCTGTCCACAGACGCACCTGTTCGAGGACCGTGTGATGAAGATCGATCATGTGGTCATCGGCGAGAAGGTCTATATGGGGCCGCGCGCGGCGGTGCTGTACAGCGCCGCCGTCGGCAACAACGCGCGCCTCGGCGCGCTGACGCTGGTGATGAAAGGTGAAACCATCCCGGCCAACGGCAACTGGGCCGGCTGCCCGGCCGCGCCGGCGCGCCAATGAAAGCAATGGCCGTCCACGTCTGGCCCGGGCCCACGCCGGCGCCACAGGACGGCCTGTTCGCAATCCTGCTCACCACCTCCGCTGGCACGCTTGGCGACGGCGCACCGAGCCAGAGCGGCATTGCGCCGAGCCAGAGCGCCCCCGCGCCGGCGTCAGGCGATGCCTTACCGCGCCTCAGCGGCGTCGTGCCAAGCCTGGGCGATGCCGCGCCGAGCCAGAATGATGCCGGGCCGGGTGCCGGGGCGCTGCGGGACGCCGCCCGTCGCCGGATACGCCTCGCCGCGCGCGAGGCGCTGTCCGCCGTGCTGCGCATCCCTGTTGGGGACATCAGCATCACCTCGCGCCCCGGCGAGGCGCCATCAATCCTGCTGGCCGGCCGCCCGAGCGCCATCGGCATCTCCTTCACCCACGACGACATCCACTCACTGGCCGCCATCAACCTGCAAGGCCCGATCGGCGCGGACATTATGCGCGTACAGGACATCCCCGACTGGCAAACCGTCGCCCGCGACTACCTCGGCCCGGCAACCGCAGCCAGGCTGCAAGCCCTGCCCGCCAGCGAACGCCCACATGCATTCGCCCTGGCCTGGACCGCGAACGAAGCGCGACTGAAACTGGAAGCCCGCCACCTCACCGAATGGCAGCCCTGCGCCACAACAGCACAAACGCAATCACTTATACTACCCGCAGGTATGGCCGGCACGCTGGCCACACGCCTTTAGCGTTAAAAAAATAAACAAGGAGACAAAAGTGATCAAAGCCCTGCTGCCAATGCTATTGATATCCGGCCTCGCCAGCGCAGCCGAATGCGGCCCGGATAAGCTGAACACCGAGCGCACCATCACCCTCAAGCGCGAAGGCGTGGCCTACGGCGCACACCAGCACACCGCCCTGCCGCTGGCCGACAAGGAAGTCGTCCTCACATTCGACGACGGCCCATCGCAGGAGAACACGCCGCTGGTGCTCAAGGCCCTGGCCGACCAATGCACCAAAGCCACCTTCTTCCTGATCGGCGAACATATCACCCAGCAACCGGAGCTGGCGCGCCGCCTGATCCGCGAAGGCCACTCCACCGGCATCCACAGCAACACCCACCCTCACCTCGCATCGCTGCCGGTCGAACAGCAGCTGGACGACCTGGCGCGCAGCCGCGCAGCCTACCAAGCCGTCTTTGGCGTCGAGACGCCAGCCTACCGCTTCCCCTTCCTCGAAGAGACGCCCGCCATGCTGGCCGCGCTCAAGCAAGCCAACATCACCGTCGCCTCGATTGACCTCGGCATCAATGACTGGATACCGGAAGACACCACCGACATCCTCGCCAGGCGACTGACGGAAAGCCTAGACAAGGCAGGACGCGGCATCATCCTGATGCACGATGCGAACGGCCCCACCGCCAAGGCCCTGCCAACACTGCTCAAGGTCCTCAAGGACAAGGGCTACAAAGTGGTCCACCTGGAATGGGAGAAGGCCAAATGAACTGGGAGCCTGAATTTGCCGCGCTGCGCGACATCGTCAGCAGCTGCGGGCTGGAAGAAACCGTCAAGTGGGGCCAGCCCTGCTTCACACTCGACGGCCGTAATGTAGTGCTGATTCACGGCTTCAAGGAATACTGCGCGCTGCTGTTCTTCAAAGGCGCGATCATGCAAGACCCGAAGAACATCCTGGTGCGGCAGACAGAAAATGTGCAAGCCGCGCGCCAGATCCGCTTCAGTGGCATCGACGACATCAAGCGCCTGGAGAAAACCCTCAAGGCCTACGTCAAGGACGCCATGGCGCTGGAACAATCCGGCGCCAAGGTGGAGATGAAGAAGACGGCCGAATTCTCCTTCCCGGAAGAGCTGGAGCGCAAGATGGACCAGATCCCCGCCTTGCGCACCGCCTTCGAACAGCTGACGCCCGGCCGCCAGCGCGCCTACCTGCTGCACTTTTCGTCTGCCAAGCAATCCAAAACGCGCGAGTCCCGCATCGAAAAATGCGCACCGCGCATCCTGGACGGCAAAGGACTAGACGACTAATTCAGGTTTTCGCCGAAAAAGCGCACCACCGAGGCATTAAATGTCTGGTGAAACGCGGCCCGGTCGAAGCCTGCCGCGCTCTGGCAAATTGGCGGTGCGATCTTCGCCAACGCATCGCTGCACGGCGCCAGAAAATCGAAGTGCCCAGCGTTGGGCACGACGTGATAGTCCGGCGCCACGGGAAGCGCCTGCCGCACCGCTTCCGCGTAGCGCGGATGCGGCAATACCACATCGTCTTCGGCGCGCCAGAGCTGCACCGGTATCCGCACGTTATTCAGGCCGTCCGGGGATAGCGTAAAGCCAAGCGCCGGCGCGGCCACCACGGCGGCCCTGATGCGCTTATCCCATACATCCCGCTGATCGGGCGCCGCGATGCTGTCGCCTGCCTTCGCCATCAACTGGCAAGCGAAATCGGACGGGTGGAGGCGACACATGGGCGCCATCCTGGCGAAATCCGGCTTTCCGCCTATGTTGACGAGCGTGGTGAAACCGCCGGCGGAGAATCCAAACATGCCAATGCGACCAGCATCGATAACACCACCTCCGCCCCAACTGGTGCGCATGTAATCGATGACCCGGCTGATCTGCACCGGCCGGTCCATGATGTATGTGGCGCGACGTTGGTCGGCGTAGTTATCGCCGCCGTGCGTCACCGCCGCAACGACATAGCCGGCATCTGCAAGGGCGATGGCTGTGTCATGGTGATCCAGCATCGAGCCGCCGGTGCCGTGGGATATCACAATCATGGGCAATGCACTTCCGTCGATTGGCGCCTCCGGTGCCACCGGCATGATCGTAGTTCCCATTGTAAACGGCCTGGTCGCGGCCTGGCTGGGATACCAGATGCCGACCGCCAGCGGTTTGCCATTCGGGTCGGCAGCAAATGCGCGCTGAAATCCAGCGGCTTGCGCGCCAACGGCGCACAGCGCCAGAAATGTCAGCAGGATCGGTTTGAGCTTGAACATCGTTGAATAACCAGAGAAGCGTTAAAGCACCAATTCTCTGGTTATCCAACGATGGCCGGGTGCGCGTGCGACGAAGCGCACCTTGTCTTCGCCAGATGCGTTGGCGAGGCGCGAAGTGCGGCCTCGAAGTGCTGCCTCGAAGTTCTACCTACTTCTTGCCCATGATGACGTCCAACATCTGCTTCTGGACTACAGGCTTGGAGTTGGCTGGGAAGCCGCTGATGCTGGCTTTGCCGTTGACGCTGCCGAGGATGAAACCCGGCGTACCGTGAATGCGCAGCATGCCAGCGATGTCGGTGCTGGTTTCAACGCTCTTGCGCGGATCGCAGTTCGCGGTATCGACCTTGGCCACCTTGTAGTTTGGATTGGTCATCAGCTCACGCCATGCTGCGCCGGGATTCGGGCCGCACCAAACATTGCGCACGAGGTTGACGTTTTCCGGGCTTTTCACCAGCGCGGTCGGCAGAATGTGCACCGTGGCGTTGTACTCCTGATTGTACTTTTTGAGCACGGCGTCGAAGTCGCGGCAGTGCGCGCAGTCCAGCGCATCCAGTACCACGACCACGCGGCGCGTCGGATCACCGATCTTGTAGCTCATATCCAGATCTAGCGGCAGCTTGCTCAGGATCAGCTGCTTGTCCAGCTGGAGCTGGGCCGGGTCGCCCTTGACCAGCGCCAGTTCCTGTCCCTTTACCTCGTGCCAGCCGCTGGCCTGGATAACGTAATCCAGGCCGTCGTGCACGTAGAACAGCGTCTTGTCGCTTGCCGGATCGACCGCCTTGTACATGTCCGCTACTGCAGTCGCGCGCAGCACCGTCGACGACAGCGTCGTGCCGCCTATCTTATAAGTCTTTAATGCCGGGGATTTTTAACCAGCTCCTGAGTCTCCACCAGTCCGGCATGTGCCAGCGCCATCGTGAAACTGAGTGAAGCCAATAATGCGGCGTAGCGAAACTGCAAATCGTTCTCCTTTGATGCAATAACAATATCGACCGCAACAATACAATGATCGACGCAGCAGCGCAAATGACAGCGCTGCCTACCGTGCGAGCCATACACGCCATCCGGGCCAATAACGCGCGATGCCGGCTTTTAATCTGCGTCGGGGGCATTAATGACCCAAGCCATTTTCTGCAATTGGATGTGAGGATGGCTTTCCAGCGGCTCCCATTGCGGCAGGAAGGTGAAGCCTTGTCTTCGATAGAAGGCTGCGGCACGGGCGTTTTCCGGGGATACGTCGAGCAGGATGCGCGAGTGCTTGTGCGCGACAGCATGCGCTTTCACCGCATCGACCAGGCGCGCCGCTGTCGGTGTGCCGCGCAGCGATGGCGCCACCCACATTGCGATCAAATTCAACGCGCCTTCTGCCACTGGAAGGTGGGCGACAATGCCGGCTGCCGCAGCGCCGTCGAAGGCCAGGATGTAGCGCGCAGGGCCGCGACCTGCGGCGCGGTCGCGCCACGCCTGATCGGTGTAGGCGGCCGCGGAAGCGTGCGTCACGCCGAATGCCGTCGGCGCGTCCAGCAACGCCGCCAGGCGCACCTGCTTCAATTGCTGCCAGTCGTCTTCGGTGATGTAGCGGATATCAATCATTTGGCCTTTTCCTTGAGTCGCTTGCGAACGGCGCGGGTGGCCGCCGGCTCATATCGACTGATCGACCAGGCCGCAGTGGCCGCTGCGGTGACAGGCTTCAGCGTCATGCTTCGCTCCGGGCGAGGTATTCGCCTATCTCGCGCTGCATCAGGCCGGGGGTGGCGATTTCGCGGCCAGCCATGGCGCGCAGTTCTTCATTCTCGATGCCGGCTAGCGCAGCTGCCTGCAGGGACTGTGCATCGGCTTCGCGCCCAAGGCCCCGGTGTGCTGCCATCAGCAAGCTGACACTGTTGACGAAGTTATGCAGTTCGGCCCATGTGCGCGGCGGCTGGCCGCGTAACGGATAAAGCGGCGCCGCGCGCGCCTGCGCATTCAGGCTGTCAAGATCCGTCAGCGGGTCGCCAAGATAGCTCTCGGCCCGCGTGTAGTCGCCAACGTCCACCATCGCCGGCAGCACGCGGAAGACGTGGCGACGCGCCTCTTCGGGCGCAACGTCCAGCAGCTGGATGAAAGTGTCGTAGCTTGAACGGCTGTCCTTCAAATTCGCATTCATATCGAGGATCACGTCCAGGCGTGATAGCGGCCATGTCTGATCCTGCGCGCCGAAGATGAATTCGCCGGCCAACAGGCGCGCGCGCTGTTCGTCGCGCACACGCATCATGGCGTCACGCGCCGGTGCGTAGCCGACATCGATCAGCCGCTCCCACGTGTACGTCACCATGAAGTCCAGTCTCGGCCCGCCAAGCCCCGAGGCCGCACTCTCGAACGATTCGAGGATCAGCCACAGCGCCTGGTCGTAGCGCCCTGCGGTGTACGCATCATCGATGTCCGTCATTTGAAGGCTTCGATGACGACCTTGGCTACCTCTCCATGGATATCGCCGCGCGCCTTGTCGTCCTTGTTCGGCTGCGTGAGGTAGACCGACAACACAACCGGTGGCCTGGAAGGCGGCCAGATGATGCCGATATCGTTCACCGTGCCGTAATCGCCGGCGCCGGTCTTGTCGGCCACCGTCCAGCCGGACGGCACGCCAGCGCGGATGCGCAACGCGCCGGTGGTGTTCCCGATCATCCAGTCCTTCAGCTGGCGGCGCTGCGCGGCCGGCAGGCTCTCGCCCAGCACCAGCTTGTGCAGCGAACGCGCCATCGCCAGCGGCGTGGTGGTGTCGCGGGCATCGCCGGGAATAGCGGAATTAAGCTCGGTCTCCCAGCGCTCCAGCCGGAACTCATGGTCGCCGATGGATCGCGCAAACGCCGTCACGGCAGCCGGGCCGCCGATCTGCTTCATCAACAGGTTGGCGGCGGCGTTGTCGCTGTATTGCAGCGTGGCCTCGCACAGTTCGGAGACTGTCATGCCCTCGCTCACGTGCCGGCCCGTCACCGGCGAATGGGCCACCAGGTCGGCCTTGTCGTACTGGATACGCTTCTTCATCAGCGCCGGATCGCGCGACAGCATCGCCGCCGCCAGCATCATCTTGAAGGTGCTGCACAAGGGGAAGCGCTCGTCGGCGCGATGCAGCACCAGCCGGCCGTCGGCCGTGTTCAGCGCCGCCACGCCAAGCCGGCCGCCGGAGTCCTTCTCCAGCCGCGCCAGCAGCGCGGTCGAGGACAAGGTAGCGTTGGCGGGCGCCTGATCCAGCAGGTCTGCCGCCCGCGCGAGCGGCGCGCTGGCCAGCGCCAGCATCAGCGCGCGGCGGGTTGTGAAATTACTCATCAAGCCAAGTATCACAGTTAAGAAAAAATAAACATAACACAGCCTTGGCGAAAAAGCCAATGCAAAGGCGCAGCTCAAGCGCGCGCCGCAATCCACGGTGACGGTAGACTCGCTGCATGGCTACTCAAGTGCTCATCGTCGGCGCCGGCCCCACCGGCCTGGTACTTGCCATTGCGCTGGCAAGACGGGGCGTTTCTGTGCGCATCATCGACAAAAACAGCGGGCCGGGACTGGCTTCGCGCGCCATGGCGGTCCATGCGCGCACGCTGGAGTTCTACCGCCAGCTGGGCTTCGCCGACGTGGTCATCAACCAGGGCATCAGGATCGAGGCGATCCACCTGCGCGAACACGGCGAAGGCATCGCCGCGCTGCCGCTCAAGGACATGGGCGCCGGCCTCAGTCCCTACCCTTTCGTGCTGGCCTATCCGCAGGATGACCACGAGCGCCTGCTCACCGCCCAGTTGCAGGCCGAGGGCGTGGCCGTGGAATGGAATACCGAACTGGAATCGTTCACGCAGGACGAATGGGGCGTGCGCGCGGTGCTGGACACGGCCGGCGAGCGCCGCGCATGCAGCGCCGTCTACCTGTGCGGCTGCGACGGCGCCCGCAGCCGTGTGCGCGAATCGCTGAAACTCGAATTCACCGGCGGCACCTACCAGCACCTGTACTACGTGGCCGACGTGCAGACGGCCGGCCCGCCCAACCAGGACTTGGTCGCTCACCTGGGCGCCAACACCTTCGCGCTGATGCTGCCGGTACGCTCGCGCGGCATGCAGCGGCTGATCGGCATCCTGCCGGACGACGCGCAAAGCCAGCCGCCCACCTTTGAGACAGTGCGCCCGGTGCTGGAACCGCTGCTGGGCGTCACGGTGGAGCAGGTGAACTGGTTCTCCACCTACCGCGTGCACCACCGCGTGGCGTCGCGCTTCCGCATCGATCGCTGCTTCCTGGCCGGCGACGCCGCCCATATCCACAGCCCGGCCGGAGGCCAGGGCATGAACACCGGCATCGGCGACGCCATCAACCTGGCATGGAAGCTGGCGCACGTGCTGCAAGGCCGCGCCGACGCCGCACTGCTCGACACCTACGAGGCCGAACGCATCACCTTCGCGCGCAAGCTGGTCACCACCACCGACCGCGCTTTCCAGCTGATCGTCTCGCAGGGCAGCGGCGGACAGCTGTTGCGCAACTGGCTGGTGCCGCATGTGCTACCGGTGCTGGGCGGCTTCGCGGGCGCGCGCCGCACGCTGTTCAAAACGCTGTCGCAAATAATGCTCCATTATCCCGACAGCGCCCTGAGCGCCGGCCGCGCCGGGGAGGTAATCGGCGGCGACAGGCTGCCGTGGGTGCCGGACAACTTCACCGCGCTGCAAACGCTGGACTGGCAGTTGCATGTCTACGGCAAACCCAGTCCGCTGCTGGCCGCCGCCGCGCACGCGCTGCGCCTGCCGCTGCGCGCCTTCCCGTGGAGCGCGGCGGCGGAACATGCGGGCTTGCTGGAAGACGCGGCGTATCTGGTGCGGCCAGACATGCACATCGCCCTCGCCCTGCCGCGCCAGGAGGTGGACGTGCTGCAGGAGCTGGCCACGCGCTTCCAGCTGCGATTCAGCCGCGATAGCTAAAAGGCATTGACATCGCGTCGCCGGGCGAGCTAAGGTCAGCGTCGCGCTGATTCTTCACCTTACCTACTCAAGGATGCCATGACCCACTCCCGCCGCGATTTCCTTTTGGCCGCCCTCTCCGCAACCGCCGCCGGCACGCTGCCCAACCTGGCCTGGGCCGGCGACGCCGATGCGGGCTTCAACCAACTGCTGGCCGACATCGCGGAAGAAGTGCTGGTGCTGTCACCGACCGGCGCCACCGGCCTGGGTCTGGACAAGGATCAGCGCGCGGGCCTGAAATCGCGGCTGGAAGACGTTTCACCCGCCGGCGACGCCCAATGGGCGGCGCTGGTCAAGTCGATCGACACGCGCCTGCGCGCCATCGACCGCAAGGCGCTCAGCGCCGACGCGCAAACCCGCTACGACACCATCGCCTACGCCGCCGAATCGGGCCGCCAGGGCCTGCGCTTCCCGTTCGGCGGCGCCGCCAGCGGCTTCTTCGGCGGCACCGCGCCCTTCCCTGTCACGCAGCAGGACGGCGCCATCACCCGCATTCCGGAGTTCCTCGACTCGCAACACCAGATCGCCAACGCCGCCGACGCCGAGGCCTATCTCGCCCGCCTGCAAGCGCTGTCCACGGTGCTGGACCAGGAAACCGCCCGCATCGCCGAGCAAGCCGGCAAAGGCATCGCGCCGCCGGACTTCATTTGCAAGACAGCGCTGGGCCAGTTGCAGGACTTCCGCAAGACCCCAGCTGCCGGGCAAAAGCTGGTCATCTCGATCACCGAGCGCACCAAAAAGCTCAAGCTCGCCGGCGACTGGCACGCGCGCGCACTGAAACTGGTGGAAGGTTCCGTCTATCCGGCGCTGGAACGCCAGATCGCCGCCTTCGGCAAGGCCGCCGCCAAAGCCACCAGCGTGGCCGGCGTGCACCGCCTGCCCGACGGCGCCGCCTATTACGAGTGGGCGCTGCGCCTCGGCACCTCGACCACCCACAGCGCGCAGGAGATCCACGCCGTCGGCCTGGAACAGAACCAGCAGCTGCAATCGCGCATCGACGCCATCCTGAAAAACAGGGCATCGGCAACGGCACCGTGGGCCAGCGCCTGCTGGCCTTGTCGAAAGACCCGGCGCGCTTCTACGCCGACAACGACAAGGGCCGCGAAGAGCTGATCGCCTACTGCAACGACCGCGTGGCGGCCGTGCGCAAGCTGATGCCGCAGATTTCGCACCTGGACCTGAAGGTGCCGCTGCAGATCAAGCGCGTGCCGGTCGATATCGAAGCCGGCGCGCCGCTGGGCTATATGAACTTCGCCGCGCTCGACGGTTCGCGCCCGGCCATCTACTACATCAACCTGAAATCGACCACGCTGTGGCCGAAGTCGGAAATCGCCACGCTGACCGCGCACGAAGGCCTGCCGGGCCACGCCTGGCAAGGCGCCTACCTGGCCGAGCGCCACGGCGAGCTGCCGCTGATTTCCTCGCTGATCGGCTTTAACGCCTTCATCGAAGGCTGGGCGCTGTACGCCGAGCAGCTGGTCGACGAATTCGGCCTGTACGTCAACGATCCGTTCAGCCAGATCGGCTATCTGCAGGCGCAGCAATTCCGCGCCTGCCGCCTGGTGGTGGACACCGGCATGCACGCGATGAAGTGGACGCGCGAACAGGCGATCCGCTACCTGGTCGAGAATACCGGCCGTGGCGAGCAGGCCATGACCAGCGAAATCGACCGCTACACCGTGTCGCCGGGCCAGGCCTGCGGCTACAAGATGGGCCACAACGAAATCATCCGCCAGCGCGAGCGCGCCAAGCAGGCGCTCGGTGGAAAATTCGACCTGGCCGGTTTCAACGACGCGCTGGTGCAAAGCTGCGGCGTGCCGCTGACGGTGCTGCCGAGCGTCATCGACCGCTACATCGTCAAACAACAACAGAAGGCATAAAAACCTTTTGACGGCCGATGGTTTTCTTGTAAGCTTGTTTGTCCATTATGAAAACCATCGCCATCATCGGCGGCGGCGTCACCGGCGTGACCACCGCCTATGCCCTCGCTAAGCGCGGCTTCGCCGTCACCGTGCTCGAACGCCATCGCTATGCGGCGATGGAAACCTCCTATGCCAACGGCGGGCAGCTGTCGGCCTCCAACGCTGAAGTGTGGAACCACCGCTCGACCATCGGCAAGGCGCTGCAATGGCTGCTGCGCGGCGACGCGCCGCTGCTGGTGCACCTGCATCCGACCTGGCACAAGCTGTCGTGGTTCGCTGAATTCATCGGCGCCATGCCGCACTATCACGACAACACCATCGCGCTGGCGCGCATGGCCGTCGGCGCGCGCGCGCACCTGTTCCAGTGGGCGGCCGAGGAAGGCATCGAGTTCGACCTGCAACAGCGCGGCATCCTGCACCTGCACCGCGACCGCGAGGAATTCGACCACGCCGTCACCGTCAGCAAGCTGCTGGCGCGCGCCGGCGTGCCGCGCCGCGCCGTGACGCCGGACGAGATGCGCGCCATCGAGCCGGCGCTGCAAGGCGACTACTACGGCGGCCACTACACCGAAAGCGACAGCAGCGGCGACATCCACAAATTCACCACCGGCCTGGCGCAGGCGGCGCAGCGCCACGGCGCGCAGCTGCGCTACAACCAGCAGGTGGTGCAGCTGCGCGCCGGCAGCGGCGGCGTCGATGTCACCGTGCTGCAAGGCGACGGCGCCGACACCAGCCGCTACGACGCGGTGGTGATCTGCGCCGGCGCCGCCAGCCGCGACCTGGCGGCGCAACTGGGCGACAACGTCAATGTCTATCCGGTCAAGGGCTACTCGGTCACGCTGCAGCTGGACGACGCGGCCAGCCGCGCGGCCGCGCCCAACGTCAGCCTGGTCGACGACACCGTCAAGCTGGTATGCAGCCGCCTCGGCGCGGACCGGCTGCGCGTGGCCGGCACGGCCGAGTTCCACGGCCAGAACCGCGACATCCGCGCCGACCGCATCGCGCCGCTCACCGCGTGGGTGCAGCAGAACTTCCCGGACATCAGCACGCGCAATATCACACCGTGGGCGGGATTGCGGCCGATGATGCCGGACCTGATGCCGCGCGTCGGCCCCGGCAAGGCGCCGGGTGTGTTCTACAACACCGGCCACGGCCACCTCGGCTGGACCTTGTCGGCCGCCACCGCGGAAAGCGTGGCCAGCGCCATCGCCGCCGGCCACGACGCCCCGCAAACGCCGGCCGCCGCGCCGCTGGAACAGGTTAAGGCACAGCCGTCAGCCTAGCCAGACGCGCGCTGGCGTTGGCATTCTTCGGGTTGAGTTCCAGCGAGCGGCGGTAGCTCGCAATGGCGGCTGCGGTGTCGTGTTTGTTATCGAACGCTTCGCCGAGGCTGTCGAACAGGTTGAAGCTGTCCGGGTACAGGCCGGTGCCGAACTGGAACATGGCGATGGCGTCATCCAGTCCGCCTTTTCTTTCCATCAGCGCGTAGCCCCACGTATTGATGTCCATTTCGGACAGCACGAAGGTGGAATCGCGTGCCTGCAATTCGCGGTAGAGGCCGGCGGCCTGGTCGAAGCCCTTCAGCCGCAGCGCTTCGGCGAAGCCTTCGCGGGTCGGCAGCGGGCCAGCCTGCGCGGCGGTGCGCTGGATCGTCGCCATGTGGCGCGGCACGCCATTGTCGGCCGGCTTGCGGTCGAGGAAGGCGCGGGCAGAGGCCTGCTGTTTCACGGTCGCGTTGAGGAATTCCAGCACATAGCGCACGGTCCAGTGATAGGCCTGTTCCACCTCGGCGCGGGAATACTCGTCGAAATAGCCGGGGCGCTGGATGCGCAAGGCTGCCGCCGAAAAATCGACGTGCTGCATCGGATACATCACCATCTGATAAACGTCCGCGTGTTTCAACACATTCAAGAGGCTGAACGAGGTGTCGATACCCTGACGGGCCAGTTCGGACACGATGCTCGGCCGGCGCTGGATGTAAAGCCAGGGCACGGTGACACGATACGGCGAGATGCGCTTCGTATATTCCGGCTCGCGCGTGCCGTCAAAGCTGACCAGTGCGCGGATGCGGCTATCGCGCTCGGCCGCGAACACATTGGCCATGCCGCCCCAGCTCCAGCCGGCGACCGCCAGGCGGCTGACGTCCGCGTACGGCAAACCCTGCGCGTAAGCGATCAGGAACTGGATGTCGCGCATTTGCGCATCGATGCCGTCCAGGTTGATGTCCATCATCAGCGTGCGGGTGCCGAGGTTGCGGCTGGCGATGACCACGTAGCCATGGCTGGCCAGGTATTCACCGAGATCGGCCTGGTCATGGCCGCTGCCGCCAACACCCGGCGCGTAAATGACGACCGGATATTTGCCGGCCAGCGCGGCGGCGTCGCGCCGGGCCCACATGCGCTGGCCGAGGACCTGCGCGGCTTGCGCGGCGCCGATGCGTTGTGCCACGTCCTTGCGGGCGGCGGCGAGGGCGGCATCAAGCTCGGCCGGGCTGCGCGAAAAATCATCTTCGCTGGCTTCGGTGCGTACGTAATCGGCGTAGGTGACGGCCGGTCCCTGGGCGCGCGCCGGATACCAGATCTGCGTCTGGATCGGCCGGGCGCGCTCGCCGCGTGTCGGTTCGCCGCTGACGAGGTCGGCCTCGCCCTTGTAGGTGCGCGCGTAATCGTATTGCTGGACCAGCTTCCAGCCGACCGCCAGCGGACCGCGTTGCAGGCCGGCGAAGCCGGTGGCGGGAACCGCCTCCTGTGCCGAGGCGAGGACAGTAAACGAGGTTAAGAATGAAGCTAACAGGACACGAATCATGAGGAAAATATCACCCAGCTTTGACGGATGCATTAAAAAATGCCAGCATAGCAATGCGATGACAGGAAAGTAAGCTGTAATTTCCTACAGATGATCCGGCATCCGAAAGCGATATATTTAATGCATCCACACAATCGGTGGCAACAGGGCTGGCAAGAACACCTGGCAAACGTGCAGACGGAGGCAGAGCTGGGCGCCGTGCTGGGACAAGCGGCCAGGCAACTGGGCTTTGAATCGTATGCCATCGGGATGCGTCTGCCGCTGCCGCTGTCGAATCCGAAGATCATCACCCTGAACGACTACGCGCCGGCATGGCGCGAGCGCTACGCGGCAGCGCGCTATCTCGGCGTCGATCCGACCGTCGCGCATGCGCTCGTATCGACCCGGCCGGTGCTGTGGTCGGACCAGGTGTTCGCCAGAGCCCAGGATTTCTGGGATGACGCCCATGGCCACGGCCTGCGCATCGGCTGGGCACAGCCAGCCTGCTGACGCTGGCGCGTTCGCACGACGCCACCTCAGCGGCGGAACTGAGCGACAAGGCGCCGCAAGTGGCCTGGCTGGCGCAGGCAAGCCATGAAACCCTGGCCAGGATGCTGGCGACACGGCCCGGCAGCCCCGCCGCGATCAAGCTCACCGCGCGCGAAACGGAGGTGCTGCGCTGGGCCGGCGACGGCAAGACCGCCGCCGAAACAGCGGATATCCTGGGCGTTGCCGAACGCACGGTGATCTTCCACATCGATAACGCGCTGCGCCGCTTGGGCGCGGCGAACAAGACCGCCGGCGTCCTCAAGGCCGCCCTGCTGCGTTTGCTGTAGCAGTAACGCGCCGAGGTGTGCGACCGCACCTACTTAAGTCTTGGCTAACTTTCACTTTCTTGAAATTGGCGTAAACTATCTCCATCTGAGGCCTGTCTTCACTAGGAGGTATGACATGACGGCTAAATCAATTGCACGTATTACATTGCTGGCCAGCGCGCTTGCGCTGTCGGCCCCGGTATTTGCCGCCGAGCCCTCCGTCCAGGAGGTCTACGCTGCGGCCAGCGCAGGCAAGTACAGCGAAGCGCAGAGCATGCTCGATCAGGTGATCGCTGCGCACCCGAAGAGCGGCACCGCGTATTTCGTACAGGCTGAGTTGCAGGCCAAGCAGGGCCAGTTCGAGGCCGCGCGCGCCTCGCTGGCCAAGGCGGAACAACTGACGCCCGGCCTGCCGAAGGTGAAGCCCGAGGCGCTCACCAAGCTGCGCACGCTGCTGGACGAAGGCAGCAAAACCTACGCCCAGAAGCCGGCGCGCGGCAACGGCTATGAAAGCGGCGGTTACGCCAGGGAGCCCGAAGCCAAGGGCTTTTCCTTCGGCGGCATCCTGATCATTGGCCTGGGCCTGGCCGGCTTCATCTGGCTGGCGACCCGCTTCATGCAGCGCCGCCAACAGCAACAGGCGGTCAATGATCCGTACAACCAGTACAATCCGGGCGCGCAGCAACCGGGCTATGCGCCGGGCGGCTATCCGCAGCAGCAAGGCGTGAATCAGCCGGGCTGGGGCCAGCAAGGTTATCCGCAGCAGCAGGGCTACGGCCAGCCGGGCTACCCGCAACAGCAGCAACCGGGCATGGGCTCGCGCATCATGGGCGGCCTGGCGACCGGCGCGGCGGTTGGCGCGGGCTTTGTGGCGGCCGGGGCGATCGCGCGCCAGTTCACCGGCAACCATAACGAGGCCAACGCGGCTTCGCACGACCAGCCGCGCAACGATATCGTCTACGACGACCCGTCCTCGCGCGATGAGCTGCTGCGCCGCGACGACATGGGCGGCAACGACTTCGGCGTCAGCGGCGGCTGGGATGACGGCGGTGGCGGGGGTGGCGACAGCGGTGGCGGCGACTGGGATTGACGGCTTGGCCTAAGACGGCGGCTCAGCGCCCTGCTCCACCAGCCTCCTCCTCACGGGGCGCGGCGCTCGCCCGCCCCGGCAGCTTCCATCGCCAGGTCCCAGTAAGCGGGACTGCCAAAATATTCCTTTAAATGCCGTATCAGCAGTTGTGCCTTGCCCTGGTTTGAACGCCCGGGCATGTGCACCGCATGGATCGCCGGTTCGTTCGGATCGCGGCGCGGCGCCGGATCGCGCTCGATCGGCAGCATCGGGAACACCGGCACCAACTGGCCGGAGACGATGGCGTCGCTGGCCAGCCAGTTCGCCATGTGGACGATGCCGGCGCCGGCGATGGCCGCATGCAGCAGCGAGTCGGTGTCGTCGCAACGCAGATTGCCCTTCACCGGCAAGGGCTGGTAGTCGTTGACGCCCTGGAAGCGCCACCAGCCGCGCGGCGGCACCCGGCCGTTGACCGTCAAGCATTGATGGTTGAGCAGGTCCTCCGGCGACTTCGGCCAGCCATGCCGTTCCAGGTACGCCGGGCTGGCGCTGACCACGCGGTTCATGCCGGCCAGGTGCGTCGCCACCAGGTCGCTGGCCGGCAGCACGCCGGCGCGCACCGCCACGTCCACCCGCCGCGCCGACAAGTCCACCACATCGTCGCTGACGTGCAGGTCGATTTCGATCAGCGGATGGCGTTGCAGGAAGGAGGCGATGGCCGGCGCCACGTGCAGGCGGCCGAAGGCGGCCGGCGCCGTCACGGTCAGCAGGCCGCGCGGTTCGGTGTCCAGTTCCTGCACCGCGCTGCGGCCTTCGGCCAGCTCGGCCAGAATATTGCGGGCGCGCGGCAAAACCGTTCGCCGGCGTCGGTCACCAACACCTGGCGTGAGCTGCGCAAGAGTAACCGCGCGCCCAGCTCGTCCTCCAGCGCGTTGATCTTGCGCGAGACTGAAGAGACGGCCATTTCCAGCTGCACCGCCGCTTTCGACAGACTGCTCAACTCGGCCACAGTCACAAAGCACTTCAAACCATCAATCACAAGCATCCCTATCTTTGCGTTTTCAGCAAATTGCCTTTGCCTTTTTCAATATTGTGCCATTTTTTGCAAAGATGCATACTGTGTTTATTGGAAATTGTTAAGGAATAATAATATGAAATTCACACCGATCTTCGCCGCCCTCGCGCTAGCCGCTGCTATCACCGCGCCAACTGTCGCTGTTGCCGCCGCACCGCTGGCCGGCACCAACGCGCCGGGCTTCCACCGCGTGATGCTGGGCGAGTTTGAAGTCACCGCCGTCAGCGACGGCACCGTCGACCTGCCGTTCGACAAGCTGCTGCACCAGCCGGCCGACGCCACCAGGAAGGCGCTGGCGCGCAACTACCAGTCGGTGCCGACCGAGGCCTCGGTCAACGCCTTCTTGGTCAACACCGGCGGCAAGCTGATTCTGGTGGACACCGGCGCCGGCGGCCTGTTCGGCCCGACGCTGGGCAAGCTGGTGGCCAATATCAAGGCGTCCGGCTACCAGCCGGAGCAGATCGATGAGATCTACCTGACGCACCTGCACCCGGACCACGTGGGCGGCCTGGCCACCGATAGCAAGATCGTCTTCCCCAACGCCATCATCCGCGCCGACCAGCGCGATACCGATTTCTGGCTGAGCCAGGCCAACCTCGATAAAGCGCCGGCCGACAACAAGGGCTTCTTCCAGGGCGCCATCGCCTCGCTGTCGCCATACGCCGCCGCCCAGCACCTGAAGCCGTTCAGCGGCGACACCGAGCTGGCGCCGGGCGTGCGCGCCACGTCCAGCTACGGCCACACGCCGGGCCACACCATCTACACCTTCGAGAGCAAGGGCCAGAAACTGGTGCTGGTCGGTGACCTGATCCACGTGGCGGCCGTGCAGCTGCAGCATCCGGGCGTGACCATCGGCTTCGACAGCGACGCCAAGGCGGCCGCCGCCTCGCGCGCCAGGGTGTTCCAGGCGCTGGCCAAGGAAGGCGCGCTGGTTGGCGCCGCCCACCTGTCCTTCCCCGGCCTCGGCCACCTGCGCGTGGACGGCAAGGGTTACGACTGGCTGCCGGTCGCCTATTCGCAGCTGCGCCAACCAGCCGCCAAATAAGCATCGGTCAGCACCGTGTCAGCAACTTCTGTAAAATTAGCCGCATGAATATCAGCAACTCCCCCGCCCTATTTCCGTGCTCGTCGTCGACGATCACCCCTTGCTGCGCGCTGGCCTGGCCGAGGCCATTTCCAGCCAGAGCGATATGTGCGTGGTCGGAGAAGCCAGCAACGGCCGCGAGGCCGTGGACGCCTACGGGCGTTTGCGGCCCGATGTCACCATCATGGATATCGCCATGCCGGAACTGGATGGCGTCGGCGCGCTGCACGAAATCCGCCGCGAGCATCAGAACGCGCGCGTGGTCATGCTCACCACCTACAAGGGCGATGCGCAGATCCTGCGCGCCGTGCAAGGCGGCGCCGCCGGTTTCCTGTTGAAGAGTACCTTGCGCAAGGATTTGCTGGACACGGTGCGCGGCGTCCACCTCGGGCAGCGCCGCATCCCGCCGGAGATCGCGATGGAACTGGCCCAGCACATGGGCCAGGGACCGTTAAGCACGCGCGAGATGGAAGTGTTGAATCATGCGGCGAGTGGACATTCCAATCGCCGCATCGCGGAGCGCCTGTCGATTTCCGAGGAAACCGTCAAGGCCCACATGAAGAACGTGCTGGCCAAACTGGCCGCGAACGATCGCACCCACGCGGTGACGATCGCCCTGAAGCGCGGGATTATTTCGATTTAATCCTTGGCCGACATGGCCAGCCACACCAGCAGCACGCACGGCAGCAGCAGGCCGTGGAAACCGGTGTAGATAAAGGCGACGCCGCCCAGCATGCAGCCGGCGGCAAACGCCAGCACCGGCCAGGTCAGCTTTTTGCAGCGGCCGATGGCTTCCGGATCGCCCCGCATCGAATCGACCGCCTCGATCACCAGCGTGGTGACGTTGCCGGTCATGACGGTGGTGGCGGCGGTTTTACCCAGCAACAGCTTGCCGTAGCAGTTCTGCACCGCCATCGCGCCGGCGCACAGCATGCCGGTCAACAGCGTCAGCGGCGCCGAAGCTTCCACCACCGGCGCCGCGTGCCATGCACACACCACCGTCGCCAGCATCATGAACAGCTGGAACAGGAAGCTGTTGCGCAGCACCTTGCTGCCATTGCGCTCCCAGCGCACGATCGCCAGCCGCGCCAGCGCGACGAACAGAATAAACACCGGGAACACCATCAGCTTGATGGCGATCGATTGCGACGGCTCGATCAGCGCACGGCCGATCAGCACGAAGTTGCCCGTCACGTGCGCCGTGAAGAGGCCGAACAGGCCGACAAAGCCCAGCGTGTCGACGTAGCCGGCCAGGAAGCCCAGCGCTACGCCTTGTTTGATATTACCGCGTTCCATTACTACCTTTCTGAAGATCGAGCCAGGCCACCAGCAGGAAGGCGCCGGTCAGGCCAAGGTGCTCAAAAAACTATTCGCCGCCATGAAGCGTTCCTGCCCGCCCATTTCCCAGAAGCGGTTGGCGACGAAGGTGGCCATCAGCGTAAACACGCCGAGGAAGCCGGCGCCCAGCCAGCGATAATAGCCGGTCAGGATAGCCACCGAGGCGCCCAGTTCCAGCGCGACCACCAGCGCCGCCAACGGCGCCGCCGGCGCCAGGCCGAAATGCTGCATCTCGGCGATGGCCGAGTTGAAGTCGGTCAGCTTGTTGATGCCGCCCTGGAGATAGGCGGCACACAGCAGCAGCAGACATACGCGGCCGATCCATGGGGATGCTAATAATTGCCGAGTCATTAAAACTCCTATTGTTGCCCACGTCGTCGTTCCCGCGAAGGCGGGAACCCATGCTCACCATGGGTTCCCGCCTGCGCGGGAACGACGAGAGTTATTAAACTGCCCAGCAGGCGCAACCGAGCGCGCCCCAGAACGACTTGAGATCCGACACCGGCGCCTTGCTGCCCCAAGAGTTGGCGTGCTGGTGGCCGTGCACATTGCAGTTATTGGCGCAGCCGCAGGCGGCCGCCTGCTTCTCGCGTTCCCGCTTCTGCGCCAGCTGGCGTTTTTCCAGCTCCTTCAGCGCCGCGCGGCTAGTGCCTTGCTTCTCGCCCCAGCCGGCATAGCCGCCGAAACGGCGCACCGGCGACCAATCCGGCATGGCCGGCGGCGGCGGCAGGTCATGGCTGGCAAAGGCGCCGGCCGCGTAAACCACTTTGCCGCCAACCACGGTCAGCTCGGAACTCAGGTCCCAGATCTCGCTCTCGGCGCAGGCGAAGAAATCCTTGTCCGGCACGATCATATCGGCCAGCTGGCCCACTTCGATGCGGCCCTTCTTGCCTTCCTCGTTGGAGAACCAGGTGGTGTTCTCGGTCCACATGCGCAGCGCGGTTTCGCGGTCCAGGCAGTTGGCGCGCGGGTACAGCTGCGCGCCGCTGACGGTTTTACCGGTGATCATCCAGGCCAGCGATACCCACGGGTTGTACGAGGCAACGCGGGTGGCGTCCGTGCCGGCCGAGGTTTTCACGCCCGATTCCAGTATCTTCTTGATCGGCGGCGTGGCTTCGGCGGCGCCGTGGCCATAACGCTCGATGAAGTATTCGCCCTGATAAGCCATGCGGTGCTGCACGGCGACGCCGCCGCCCAGCGCGGCGATACGGTCGATCGACTGGTCCGAAATGGTTTCGGCGTGGTCGAAGAACCAGTTCAGGCCCGCCAGCGGGATATCCTGGTTGACGCGCTCGAACACGTCCAGCGCGCGGCTGATGGTTTCGTCGTAGGTGGCGTGCATGCGCCACGGCCACCGGTTCTGCGCCAGCACACGCACCACGCCTTCCAGGTCATCTTCCATATTCGGCGGCATATCCGGGCGCGGCTCGCGGAAGTCCTCGAAGTCGGCCGCCGAGAAGGTCAGCATTTCGCCGGCGCCGTTGTGGCGGAAGTAGTCGTCGCCCTGCTGGTACTTGACGCTCTGCGTCCAGTTGATGAAGTCTTCCTTCTCCTGCTTCGGCTTTTGCGTGAACAGGTTGTAGGCCAGGCGCACGGTCAGCTGCTTTTCGTCCGACAGCTGCTGGATCACCTGGTAGTCTTCCGGGTAGTTCTGGAAGCCGCCGCCGGCGTCGATCACGCCGGTGATGCCCAGGCGATTGAGTTCGCGCATGAAGTGGCGGGTCGAGTTGACCTGGTATTCCAGCGGCAGTTTCGGGCCTTTCGCCAGCGTCGAGTACAGGATGGCCGCATTCGGCTTGGCCAGCAGCAGGCCGGTCGGATTGCCCGAGCCGTCGCGCAGGATCTGGCCGCCCGGTGGTTCCGGCGTGTCCTTGGTGTAGCCGACGGCGCGCAGCGCGGCGCCGTTCAGCAATGCGCGGTCGTACAGGTGCAGGATGAACACCGGCGTGTCAGGCGCCACCGCGTTCAGTTCCTCGATGGTCGGCAGGCGCTTCTCGGCAAACTGGTGTTCGGTGAAGCCGCCGACCACGCGCACCCATTGCGGCGCCGGCGTGATGGCCACTTGCGCCTTCAGCATGGCCATGGCGTCGGCCAGCGAGCGCACGCCATCCCAGCGCAGCTCCAGGTTGAAATTCAGGCCGCCGCGAATGATGTGGCAGTGGTTGTCGATCAGGCCTGGCAGCACGCGCTTGCCGTGCAGGTCGATGATCCGGGTGCCGGCGCCGGCGAGCGCCATCACTTCGTTGGCGCGGCCGACGGCGATGAACTTGCCATCCTTGATGGCCACCGCTTCGGCGGTCGGATTGCTGCGGTCCAGCGTGGTGAACAGGCCGCGATGCAGGATCAGGTCGGGAGTTTGGTTCGCTTGGGTCATTTAGGAGCTCCGGGTTTCATCGGTTTTCTGTGCGCTCGGCAGTTGGCCGAAGCAATGCGGCTTGACGTGGTCTTCGATCCACGACACTTTCGGCGCTTCCGGCTGCCACAACTGGCGCAGCAGCGGCGGCAGCTGCTCGCCGATCAGCATGCCGAGCAGGCCAACCAGCGCGATCACCGGCGGCGCCGGCGAACGCACGTTGAGGAAGCCGTAGATCAGGCCAACCAGCAGGCCGACGGCGATCGAGACGATATACATTTTCATGATTTAGCGTTACTCCAGTAGTTAAATCGTGGCCACAGTGTAGTGACGCGGCGGGCTTTTCACATCACCGGTATTGATTGATTCATCCCCTCCCTTTTGGGAGGGGCGGCGTGATTACTGGTTCACGCCGCAGGCGTGCAGGTCGAGGATGCCGCGCTCGATGGCCAGCCGCACCGCGTGGGTGCGGTCGCTGGCGTTCAGTTTGGCGAGGATGCTCTTCATATGCACCTTGACGGTTTCCTCCGAAATCGCCAGGTGCATGCCGATGCGCTTATTGCTCTGGCCTCCGGCCGCCAGTTGCAGCACTTCGACTTCGCGCTTGCTCAGCGCCCCGGCGTGCCAATGCTCTGCAATGCCGCTGGCCACCGCCTGCGGAATGCTGCGCCGGCCCTCGTGCACACTGCGGATGGTGGCCAGCAGCTCCTTGCGCAGCATGCTCTTGAGCAGATAGCCGGCGGCGCCGGCGTCGATGGCGCGCTGCGCCAGCACATCGCCCTCGTACGTGGTCAGCACCACGATGCGGGCGTCGGGGAACTCCTTGCGGATGGTCAGCGTGGCGTCGATGCCGTTCATATCGGGCATCTGGATATCCATCAGCGTGACGTCGGGCTGCAGGCGGCGATAGGCCTCGACAGCCTGCACGCCGTTGGTGGCCTCTTCCAACAGCAGCATATCTGTTTCGTCGGCGATCACGCTGGCTATGCCCTCGCGGAACATCGGATGGTCGTCGACGCTCAGGATGGTGATGGGCGGGGAAGTTATGGGCATCTCGGGATTAAGGTTCGGGCATCCAACGGTAATAATGACATAAGCGCAAGTGCTTTCCTATACCTCTATTTGGGTAGGCGCCCCCTCCCGGATCGGGGCGTGGCAAAAATGGCAGCGGACATTAATCTTTCACATCATTGACATAGGAGAGCGACATGCGAGATACCAACGACGCTGCCCCACAAGGCAATCAAGTGAAAGTACTGATCGCGCACGCCGACGTTATTGTCAGCGCCGGCCTGGCCGCGCTGCTCGGCGCGCAACATGACATGCAAGTGACCGCCATTGAAGGCGACCCGCTCGAATACAGCGGCGCCGACGTGATCATCCTCGATCACCGCAAAGGGCTGGAACACATGCGCCGGGCCGCCGCCGCGCACCACGGCGAAGGCCAGCCGCGCGTGCTGATCGTCACCCAGCTGGAGCGCGAGTGGGAGGTGCGCACGGCGATGATGGCCGGCGTGCACGGCTACCTGCTGCAAAACTCCGACACCGAGCAACTGCTGACGGCCGTCCGCTCGCTGAGCCGCGGCATCCGCTACCTCAGCGCGGAACTGAGCCGCTGCGTGGCCGACAGCTTCACCCGCATCGGCCTGACCAGCCGCGAGACCGACGTGCTGCAACTGCTGGCGCAGGGCCAGTGCAACAAGTCGATCGCGCGGGAACTCGGCATCGGCGTCGGCACGGTGAAGACCCATGTCAAAGGCCTTTTCGACAAGCTTGGCGCTACGGCACGCACGCACGCGGTGGTGCTGGCCACGCGCCGCGGCCTGGTGAGCGAACATTACTCGCACTAGCATTAACAACCATTGTAGAATCATGGGATGCATACCCGGAACATCTCCATGAGCGCAGCACATCGCCAGACGCGTTATCAGCGCGTCATGATGTTCTTCGTCCTGCTGTTCCTGGCGCTGCAACTGATCGGCGCCAACGCGCACGGCCACGCCTACACCGACCACGAGCCCGATTGCGCCGCCTGCGCCTTGCAGGACATGCCAGCCGGCGACATGCCGCCGCTAGCGCTTACGGTCGAACCGCTGCCGCTGCCCGGCAGCCTGCCGGTATTGGCGCCGGCCGGCGTGGTGCGCGTCGCGCAAACCGGCTACCTCAAGCCACCATCCCACGCGCCGCCCGGCGTTGCTGTTTCTTCCAACTGAATTCCGACCTTTGAACGTTGCACGACCCCGCGCGGGCCGCCGCATCGCCACGCCTGAACATTTTGAGGATTGAACATGCAACTCCGTACCCTGCCGCTGCTGCTGGCCACCATTTTCTCCACCCACCATGCCTGTGCCGACGACGACGCCGTCGTGCCGCAGGTGGAAGTCACCGCCGCCCACCTGAAAAGCGCGCGCATCGATTTGTCGCCGAACGTCGGCACCACCATCTACAGCATCGACAGGCACATGGTCGACCAGCTGGGCCAGGGCGACAACACGCCGTTCAACGAAGTGCTGCTGCGCCTCCCCGGCGTGAGCCAGGACTCCAAAGGCTCCGGCTCGATCCACGTGCGTGACGATCACGCCAATGTGCAGTACCGCGTGAACGGCGTACAGCTGCCGGAATCGATCAGCGGCTTCGGCCAGTCGATCGACACGCGCTTCGTCGAGTCGACGGATTTCATCACCGGCGCGCTGCCAGCGCAGTTCGGCCTGCGCACTTCGGGCATTGTTGACATCCAGACCAAGGAAGGCCAGCCCCAATCGGGCGGTCGCGTGGGTGTGCTGGTCGGTAGCCACGACCATGTGCAGCCGAGCGCGGAATTCTTCGGCACGCAGGGCGCCTTCAACTACTACCTGTCCGGCAGCTACCTGACCAGTCACCTGGGCATCGAGAATCCGCTGCCGACGCGCAGCGCGCTGCACGACGAAACGCACCAGGCCAAGTCCTTCGGCGCCCTCTCCTACTTCCTCGACGATAACACCCGCCTGGGCCTGATGTTCGGCACCTACAACGGCCGCTTCCAGATTCCCAACAACCCGGATCAGCAGCCGGCGTTTGCCGTCACCGGCGCCACCGCGCCCGATTCGGCGCAACTGGACGAGCGCCAGCGCGAGGTGAACCGCTTCCTGGTGCTGTCGCTGCAAAAAGCGTGGGCGACCTGAATTACCAGCTGTCCGGCTTCCACCAGTATTCGGAACTGCACTACACGCCGGACGCCATCGGCGACCTGGCGTACAACGGCGTCGCCTCCGACACGCTGCGCTCCAACACCGCCAACGGCCTGCAATTTGACGCCAGCTACAAGCTCAATGCCGCGCACACGCTGCGCACCGGCCTGGCCTACACGCGCCAGAACACGCACAGCGACAACAGCGTCGGCGTATTCGACATGAACGACGACGGCACGCAGGCCAGCACCGACCCGCGCACCATCGTCGACAACAGCAGCAAGACCGGCAAGCTGTCCAGCGTTTATCTGCAGGACGAATGGCATATCGGCGCGCCGCTGACCATCAACTACGGCGTACGCTTCGACAAGGTGGACGCCTTCGTCAACGAGCAGCAATGGAGTCCGCGCATCAATGTCGCCTACCAGCTGGCCAAAGGCACGGCGCTGCATGCCGGCTACTCGCGCTACTTCACGCCGCCGCCGCAGGAGCTGGCGGCGCAATCGAGCATCGACAAATACGCCGGCACCTCGAACGCGCCGGAAGTGGCGGTATCGGACAACGTCAAGTCCGAGCGCACCAACTACTATGACGTGGGCATCAGCCACCAGTTCAGCGGCGCGCTGACGATGACGGCGGACGCCTACTACAAGAAGATCCGCAACATGCTGGACGAAGGCCAGTTCGGCCAGGCGCTGATCCTGTCGCCGTTCAACTACGACCGCGGTTACGCCAAAGGGCTGGAGCTGTCGGCGGTGTACAGCCAGAAGGACTGGGGCAGCTTCCTCAACGTCACCACGCAGAAGGCCGAGGGCACCAACATCACCTCCGGCCAGTCGTTGTTTGGCCCGGACGAACTGGCCTACATCGCCAACCACTACATTCACGTCGATCACGACCAGACGGTGACAATATCGGGCGGTGCGCACTATCACTGGGGCGACTCGCAGATCAGCGGCGATGTCCTCTACGGCAGCGGCCTGCGCCTGACGCCGGACACGGACGGCGCCGCGCCGAACTCCGGCCACCTGCCGCACTACACCACTGTCAACCTGGCGCTGACGCACACGTGGAAGGCCACCCCGGTCGGCGCCGTCGAAGGCCGCCTGGCCCTGATCAACGCCTTCGACAAGGTCTACCTGCTGCGCGACGGCTCCGGCGTGGGCGTCGGCGCCCCGCAATACGGCGAGCGCCGCTCGCTCTACGCAGGCATTTCAACCAGCTTCTAACGCCTGGACTCGTCCTGCGGAGATGCGGGTTGGCTTGGTGCGCCGTGGACGCGGAAATTTTTAATTAGGAGTCCTTGACAAATGCTTTTTGGGCGTATGATGCAAAGCATGGACACCAAATCTAAAAAGCCGTGGCAGGATACACCGGAGGTTTCGGCCCGTATCGTTAGCTCTATCGGGCGCATCGCCAGCGTGATGCGCTCCGGTATGTGGGAGTTTGCCACGGCCGAAAACCTGAATCCCACCCAGGCCGAGATGCTGCAACTGCTTCAAGGCCGCAAACAGGGTGTGCGCCTGTCCTGGCTCGCTTCGCAATTGTCGATCAGCGCCGCCAGTGCCAGCGATTCGGTATCGGCTTTGGTGTCCAAGGGTTTGCTGTACAAGGCGCGCGCAGAAGATGACGGCCGTGCCACCGCGCTTTTCCTCACAGCGGAAGGCGCGGTCATGGCGGCCCGTATCGGTAGCGCCCTGGGTTTTGCGGAACACGCCGCAGCCGCCCTGCCTGCGTCTCAACAGGCGGAGCTGCTGACCGGCTTGTTCAAGCTGATCGCGCAGTTGCAAAAAACGGATCGCTTCCCCGAGATGCGCGCCTGCTTGTCGTGCCGGTTCTTCCAGCCGAACGCGCATCCAGGCAAGCCTGCTCCGCACCACTGCACGCTGGTGGATGCGCCGCTGTCGGTGCCCCTGTTGCGCACGGATTGCCTTGAACACGAGCCGGCCGATCCGGCAGCCAAGGCGCGCAACTGGAAAGTGTTCGCGTAAGTTTTTTTGATTACAATAGTTAGGACTCCTACCTTAACCACTGAAAGGAAATATCATGTCCCGCATCGCTCTCGTTAACCCTGCCGATACCACCGGCGAACGTCAACAACTGCTGTCGCAGATCCATGGCGCCTTCGGCGTGACGCCGAATATGTTCAAGGCCGTCGCCAACTCCACCGCCGCACTGAAGTCGATGTGGGGTTCGTTCGGTGCGCTGGGCGGCGGCGTGATTGGCGCCAAGCTCGGCGAGCAGATCGCTGTCGCCATCGCCGACCGCAATGACTGCGAATACTGCCTGGCCGCGCACACCGCCCTCGGTCGCAAGGCCGGCGCCACCGCCGAGGAAATGGCCGCCGCCCAGGCAGGCCAGTCGGCCGATCCAAAACCGCCGCCGCCCTGCGCTTCGCCACCGCCGTGGTGAACAACCGCGCGCAGATCGGCGATGAGGAGGTAGTGGCGCTGCGCGACGCCGGCTTCAATGACGAGGAAATCGTCGAGATCCTGGCGCATGTGGCGCTGAACCTGTTCACCAACTACGTCAATGTGGCGTTCAAGGTCCCGGTCGACTTCCCATCGGTCAAACTGCGCGCAAAATAAGGAGCCGCCATGAACGCTATCGCCCCCGAACTCCAGGTTGCGTCGTGGCTGAACACCGCCAGGCCGCTGTCGCTGGAACAGTTGCGCGGCAAGGTCGTGGTGGTCTACGCCTTCCAGATGCTGTGCCCCGGCTGCGTTTCGCACGGCATCCCGCAGGCCAAGGCCATCCGCGCCGCTTTCGATCAGCAGGATGTGGCGGTGCTTGGGCTGCATTCGGTGTTCGAGCACCATGAGGTGATGAATCGCGCCGCGCTGGAAGCCTTTGTGCACGAGTACCGGATCGACTTCCCGGTGGCGATAGACCAGCCCTCGGCCCACGGGCCGATCCCGCTGACGATGGAGGCCTATCGGTTGAACGGCACGCCGACACTGCTGGTCATCGACCGCCAGGGCCGGCTGCGGCTGCACCACTTCGGCCGGGCCGATGACATGAAGGTCGGCGCCATCATCGGCCAGTTGGTGGCGGAACGGGCGCCACAGCAGGTTCAGTGTGACGATACCGCGTGCAGCATACGCTGATACCTTGATCGCCGGGGCTATCTGGGCGAATCTTGTTTGCCTTATACTTAAGCCATCATGGTGAGGAGAGGCATATGAAATTCCTGAAGGTCCTGGCGATCGTCATCGCCGCCGCGGCATTGAGCAGTTGCGCCATCTGGCGCAGCAGTGGCGGCATCAAGCAAACCGGAAGCATCGTCGATTATCTGTACCCGGACGCCACAACGCCGCCCGCGTTGACGCCAACGGTGGTCAAACTACGCCCGCCGGTCAAGGTCGGCATCGCCTTCGTGCCCGGCTCGGGCTACGGCGGCCTGTCGGAAGTGGCCAAAATGAAGCTGCTGGAACGCGTGCGCGATTCGTTCGCGAGGCACGAATATATCGGCAAAATCGAAATCATTCCGTCGCAATACCTGAAGGCCAAGGGTGGCTTCAACAATCTGGAACAGGTGGCGCGCATGTTCGACGTGGAAGTCGTCACCCTGCTCTCCTACGACCAGGTGCAGTTCAACGACAGCAACGTCCTGTCGGTGCTGTACTGGACCATCATCGGCGCCTACGTTGTACAAGGCGAGCAATACGACGTGCAGACCATGCTGGACGCCGCCGTGTTCGACGTGAAAAGCCGGCAGCTGTTGTTCCGCGCACCCGGCACCAGCCGCGTGAAAGGCAGCGCGAGCCTGTCGGGCGTCAGCGAAAAACGCGCCAGGCCGGCGGCGAGGGCTACGAACGCGCGGTCGCCCAGCTGGTACCTGCGCTACAGGCGGAGCTGGATGGCTTCCGTGACCGCATCAAAAATAACGCCGCTTACCAGGTTGAGAACAAGGCTGGCTACAAGGGCGGCGGCAGCATCGGCTGGATCAGTCTTGCGATGGTGATGCTGCTGGGTGGCGTTGCCTATGCCGTCGGCCGCCGCCAGTAGCCTGCTGGAGTTCGACCGCCAGGCGATACTGGCGGGAGAAATCTGGCGCCTGTGGACCGGGCACCTGGTTCACTACACGGCGCAGCAGGCGCTGATCGATTGCGCCAGCGCGCTGGTGGCGGGCGCGATTGTGCTGCCGGCGCTTGGCTGGCGGCGCCTGTGCCTGATATTGGCGCTGGCCGCGCCACAGATCAGTGCCGGCATGCTGCTGATCGCGCCGGACTGCGCTTACTACCGTGGCGCATCCGGCATCGCGGTCATGCTGGCCGTGCTGGCGGCACGCACGCTGTGGCCACGCGCGGATAAAATCTCACGCGGCGTGCTGCTCCTGCTGGGCGCCGCGCTGCTGGTGAAGATCGCCGCTGAAGCCTGCGGCCAGCCGGCGCCGTGGACCGACCTGCCGGCAGATGTTCGCGTGGCGTGGCAAGCGCACCTGCTGGGCGCCCTCGCCGGCCTCACAATGTCATATAATCCGTTCGATCTGAAAGATCGTGACGGAGGACGAGATGAACACGCAGCGCACCATGGTCGCCGCCAGCCTGGCGACAGCCTTTTTGCGCCGCCCGCATGGGCACAGGAAGACGTGCAATCCGTGCTAGTCACCGCGCAATCGCGCAAACAGCTGGCGCAGGACGTGCCGATGACCGTGCATGTCCTCACCAGCAAGGAAATCGATGCTGTCGGCGCCAGGGACCTGGCTGACCTGAACGGCTACATCCCCGGCCTGGCGGTGGACGCCATCGCCCCCACCCAGCCCGCGTTTGGCATACGGGGCGTGCAGACCGGCGATTTTGGCATCGCAACCGACTCGCCGGTCGGCGTGTATGTCGACGGCGTCTACACCGGCAAGACCGGCGGCGCGCTGATGAACTTCATCGACGTGCAGCGTATCGAAGTGGTCAAGGGGCCGCAAGGCACGCTGTTCGGCCGTAACAGCGCGGCCGGCGCCATCGCCATCACCACCAATGAACCGGGCAAGGAAGTGGATGCCGCCGCCCGCGTCAAGCTGGGGCGCTTCGGCCGCGCCAATGCGGACGTGATGATGAACGCCCCCGTTTCCGGAACCACCGCCGTGCGTATCGTCGCGGTCCGCAACGGCAGCGAGGGCTGGGCCGACAACACCGCCACCGGCAAGAAGTCCGGCGGCGATAAGGACTGGGCCACCCGCGTGTCGCTGCGCCAGGACCTGAACGCCGCCAAGCTGGTTTTCGCGTGGGAGCACGAGCGCATGGAGCAGTATGGCCGGCCTTCTTTCGGCGTGGTCAAGGACCCTTCGCTGCCGCTGGGCGCATATCGCGGCGTGTACGATGCGGCCTACGTCGCCAACTTCGTCAATCCACTGGATGCGCCGCTGTCCAATGACCAGCAAGGCAGCGAGGGGCGCGAATTCAACGGCGCCACCGTGCGCCTGGAAGCGCCGCTGGGCGGCATGACCTTCAGCGCCATCAGCGGCTGGCGGCGCTTCGACACCCATAACCTGACCGATAACGACGGCACCGCGCGCCCGGAACTGCACCTGACCACGCAGGACGCCAAGCGCGCGCGCAGCTTCCAGCAGGAGTTCAAGCTGTCGGGCCAGAGCGATAAGCTGGACTGGATTGCGGGCCTGAGCTTTTACCACAACAACGAGCGGCAGATCGCCGGCGCTTACCTCAACACCGCCACGCTGGACACGCTGAGCCGCTTCAGCGGCGGCCAGCCGAATTTCGCCATGCTGTTCGGCGGCCTGGCCGCAGCGGGACTACCGGGCGTGGGCGCCGGCACCTTGTTCTCGTGGGATGAAAATCACTACAGCAATGTACGCACCCAGTCGGCCGCCATTTACGGCGACACTATCTGGCGCCTGACGCCGCAAACCAGCGCCACGCTCGGCCTGCGCTACACCCGCGACAAGAAGCGCATGACGTGGCACGTGCCGGGCCGTGTTTCGCCGCAGCTGGACGTTTTCCTCGATCGCTTTGGCGCACTGGCCGGCCTGAGCCCCGCAAGCTTCCCGTCCAACGTCATTTTTGCCTCGGCGGCCCAACTGGCGGCAGCGCCGGTAACGCGCGAGAAGGCCTGGAGCGACTGGAGTCCGCGTGTGGTGCTGGACCATAGGCTGAACAAGGACACCATGCTGTTCACGTCCCTGTCACGCGGCTATCAGGCAGGCGGCTTCAATGTGTTCACGCCGCCGAATCCCGCCGCGTCGACGCAAACCGGCCAGGACCCGAGCTTTGAGCCGGAGAAGATGACCAACTTCGAGGCCGGCGTCAAACTGGCGCTGCCCGCTTACGGCGCCACCGTCAACGCCGCGCTGTTTGCCTACAGGTTCAAGAATCTTCAGGACGTGCAGCTATACAGTGTTGGCACGATACCGACCTATAACGTCATCACCAGCGACCAGAAGGCGCATGGCCTGGACGTGGATGGGCGGCTTCGCATTTCGCCCCGCGTGGCGCTGTTCGGCGGATTCGAGTACATCAACCAGACTTATACCCGCTACCAGCGGCTCGACGCCAATGGCCGCGTGGCGCTGGACCTGGGTGGGCAGCCCGTGGGCACGCCACGCCTGACCGCCATGGCGGGTGTCAACCTTAATTGGGAAATGGCTGCCGGCCGCGCCAGCGTGAATTTCCAGGGCACGCATGCGACGGCGCAGCGCTGCAACAGCGATACGGCGGCGCTGGAGTGCCTGCGTACCGCCACGCTGAAAACCGGCACCGCCACCAGCAAGTTCGATCTGCGCGTGGGCTGGGATAGCCCGGACTCGCGCTACGGCGCCGCGCTGATCGTCAACAATGTGTTCGACCAGCGTTATGTACTATCCTTGGCGGGCCAGACCAGGCAGTACGGCGCGCCGTATTCCAACATAACGCCGCCGCGCGCAATCGGCGTTGAATTCAGGGCTAGCATGTAGATGGCATCAAAAATCGGACTGGCTGCTGCGGCAGTGTTGTTGATTGCGGCGGGCGGCACGATGACATTGGCCGTGAAGCCGCCGGAGTTGCTGAAGGTCGGCGCCAACTACGGCGCCAAGATCGTTTGTTCGAATGTGTTCCTCGCCGGCCGCGACGCGCAGGCGGTGCTGGCGGACGATGTGCAGGCGCCCGGACATCCGGTGCTGAAGCATCTGAAGGTGAGCATCGACAAGGAACGCAAGACGGTGCGGGCGCAGTTCTTCGGCTTCGTCGGCGATGGCATGGCGGTGTACCGGCCGGGCACGGGTTGCGCGGCCGTGCCGGATGGCGATGTGGCGCTGGCGTCGCAATACCGGTTCCATCCTGTTCCGATCTGGGCGCCCTCGCCCAATGTGTCCTGGCCCACCGGTTCGCTGGCGCAGACCAATGCGGCGGTGCAGGCCTTGCTGGATCAGGATGCGCTAGCCGGTCCGGGCATGCGTGGCATGGCGGTGATTCATCGCGGGCGGCTGGTCGCGCAGCGCTATGGCGCCGGCTTTAACGCGGCTTCGCCGCTGCTGGGATGGTCGATCACCAAGTCCGTGTCGGCGGCGTTGGTGGGCATGCAGGTGGCCGACGGCAAGCTGTCCTTGCAGCAGAGTGGTTTCTGGCCACAGGGCGATGAGCGCGCGCAGATTACGGTGGCGCAGCTGATGTCCATGACCAGCGGCTTGCGCTACAACGAGAGCTATGGCGATGTGTCTGATGTGACGCGCATGCTGTATCTGGAGCCGGATATGGCGTCGTTCGCGTCGGCGCAGCCTTTGGAGGCGGCGCCGGGCAGCAAGTGGAATTATTCGAGCGGCACGACATTGCTGTTGTCGCGCATCTGGCAGCGCGCAGCGAAAGGTGATGCCGCCACGCCGGCCACCACGGCCGATGTGCTGGCGCTGCCGCATGATCGTCTGTTTGCCCCATTGGGCATGAGCAGCGCGGTGATGGAGGCGGATGCACGTGGCAATCTGGTCGGGTCCAGCTATATGTATGCGAACACGCAGGATTGGGCGCGCTTTGGCCAGTTTCTTTTGCAGGATGGCGTGTGGCAGGGAAAGCGCATGCTGCCCGAAGGCTTTGTCGAGGGCATGCAGAAGGTGGCCACTGCGTCCGGCGGTCAGTATGGTCAGGGACAGGTGTGGCGTTGGGGGCCGTCCGGTGATACGCCCGAAGGGCAGAGTCCCGACGTGCGCTTCCAGCTCCCGGCGGATACGTACTGGATGCAGGGACATGATGGGCACAGTATCGCGATTGTGCCGTCGCGACAGCTGGTGGTGGTGCGGCTCGGATTGACGCCGCATCGCCTGCTGTATCAGCCGCAGGCACTGCTGGCGGCTGTGGTGAAAGCGCTGCCGCAATGAACGGCGTGCCTTACCGCCTGCTGCGCCATCAGCTACCAATGCTGCTCATCGGCGCGCGGGTGGTTTGGCACACGCTGCGTAACTCAGTGTCGCCACCATCGCGCGCAGCGAACAGCGGCGCGACGGATCGGGACGCTTTGGTTGCGGACGATTGCGGCGGGACAGGTGCGGTGAAGCGAGACGCGCCGGCAGCGAACGACCGTGTGCAGGCTGCCGCGTGGCGCGGCGCCCGCGTGACGCGGGTGATCGCGGCGCCGCCGGCGGAGCTGGTGGATGCTTATCGCGCCTGGGCGGGAGCGCCACCGGCGGCGGACGAACTGCCGCCGCATATGGTGTCGCAATGGAGCCTGCCGCTGGTCGGAGAGCTGCTGCTGCGGATGCCTTACAGGCTGACAAGCGTAATTAACCAGGGCGTCAGCCTGCGTGCGCACGGCCCGCTGCCGCGAAACGTGCCGTTGCACGTCAGCGCGGCGGTCGAGCAGATCGAGGAAACCCCAGGCCGCACCAAGGTCGTGGTGGCCGTCGTCACCGGCACCGCTGCGCAACCGGCGCTTGTGGAAGCCAGGCTGCATATGAGCTTCCTGCTCCCCGGCCCGCGCGCCGCCAAAACCGTGCAGGCAAGGCCGCAAGAGCCGCACTGGAATACCATCGGCACATGGCAAGCCGATGCCCGCGACGGACTGCGCTTCGCGCTGCTGACCGGCGATTTCAATCCGATCCACTGGTGCGGTCCGCTGGCGCGACGCTCGCTATTCCGTGGCCTCGTGCTGCACGGCTTCGGCAGCTTCGTGCGCAGCCACGAACTGCTCAAACAACAAGGCATCGCATTCAGCGAAATCGATGTGCGCTTCGTCAAGCCGGTGCCGCTACCCTGCTCCACGCTTGCGGTACAGATCGCGGCGGCCGACCACGAAGGCCGGCGTCCGATCCGCCTGGCAGGCGCCGGAGACGCCGTCCATTTAGCGGGAAACTTGCGCTAGCGGCGTTGCGCCTGCCGGCCAGCCGGTGTATCGTCACGCCACACCAACCACAGGGAAGCGCGATGACGATACTGATACTGGGCCTGATACTATTTCTCGGACTGCACTCGATCCGCATCTTCGCCGAAGACTGGCGCAACGCCGCCCGCGCGCGTATTGGCCTGCTGGCCTGGCGCGCCATGTACTCGGTGGTGTCGATTACCGGCTTCCTGCTGATCGTCTGGGGCTACAGCCTGTGTCGCGAAGCGCCGGTCGTCATCTGGACGCCGCCTCCGGCCACGCGCCATATCGCCGCGCTGCTGGCGGTCATCGCCTTCATCTTCATCGCCGCCGCCTACGTTCCGCGCAACGGCATCAAGGCCAGGCTGCATCACCCGATGACGCTGGGCGTCAAGACCTGGGCGCTCGCGCACCTGATCGCCAACGGCACGCTGCACGACATCCTGCTGTTCGGCGGCTTCCTGGCCTGGGCGATATTGCTGTACCGCGCCTCGCGCAAGCGCGATGCAGCGCAGGGCACTGCCTACGCTGCCGGCAGCGTCACCGGCACGGCGGCAACCATCGCGGCCGGCATTGCCAGCGCTGGCGTATTCGCCATGTGGCTACACGCGCCACTGATCGGCGTGCGCCCGTTCTAGGGTGCGGCGTACACCACGCGTATCATCGGCACTTCCCCGGATGGCCGCGCTGACCATCCATGGCAGCGCATAAGGGCCAATGCCAGCGTAGCGGCGGCGAACAACGTGACAATCATGGCTCGGCCACGCGCACGGCATTGCGGCCGGCCTGTTTGGCGGCATACAGCATCTTGTCGGCGCGCGCCAGCCACTCTGCCGGCGGGTCGGCCTTGTCCATCAGCGCGACACCGATGGAAATGGTGATTGGATGGTCTTCCAGCAGCGTGGCCGAGGCCACCGCCGCCCGCAAGCCCTCGGCCAGGTGCGCGGCCGCGGCCAGGCCTGCGCCGCAGGCGATGATGGCGAATTCCTCGCCGCCGTAGCGAAAGATGCGGTCCGATGACCGCGTATGCGCCCGCATCAACTCGGCCAGCCGCTTGAGCACCTTGTCGCCCGCCGCATGGCCATACCGGTCGTTGATCTGCTTGAAGTGATCGAGGTCCAGCAACAGCAGGCTCGATGCCAGCTGCGGCCTGCGCTCCTGTGCATACTCCGCCAGCTTGCGATCCATCGCGCGGCGGTTGCCCACCTCGGTCAGGAAGTCCAGCTCCACCGCCGTGTGCAGGCGCTGCGTCTGCAGGCCGGTGCGGTAGGCGAACACGTAGGCGAACAGATTGACCAGCGCCACCGTAACCACAATGGTCGACAGGTTATCCAGCGCCACCTGCCACCACAGCATCATCAGCAGCAGCACCAGCGCCACGCTGTTGATCGCCAGCGCCGCCACGGGCCGCACGACGAAATAGGCGGCGATCATGGTCGGATAAACCCAGTACACCAGCGCCATGCCGCGCAGGTAGACCACCGCCAGCATGCCGACCGAGTAAAAGATGGTGACCGCCAGCCCCGCCACCTGATAGCGGCCGGTGCGCCAGACGTGCACGATCACCGCCGACATGGCGGCGATCAGCGACGCATCGACCAGCGCGGTGGCCCAGCTGCCCTGCCACATGCGGTAGATGCCGAAAGGCAGGATGCTCAATATCGTCAGGCCGCACAGCAGCATCAGGATGATTTCTTCCTGACGCCGCTGGCGACCGCCTGACAGCCAGCGCCAGCGACCGGCGTCCGGCTTGCTGCTTCTATCCATCGCCGCGCTCAGTGAACCGCTTGCGGCGCAGGCTCGGAGGGCGGTGCGCCGGCAGGCCTGGCTTCCGTCTTGTGCTCACCGGCCAGCCACAGATACATCGCCGGCACCACGAACAGCGTAAACAAGGTGCCGATCGACAGGCCGGTGAAAATCACCAGGCCCATGGCGTGACGGCCGGCCGCGCCGGCGCCCGATGCGATCACCAGCGGCACCACGCCGAACACCATGGCGGCGGTGGTCATCAGGATCGGGCGTAGGCGGGTGGCCGCCGCTTCCTCGATCGCCTCGCGCTTGGACTTGCCGGCCTCGCGCAAATGATTCGCCACCTCCACGATCAGGATGCCGTGCTTGGAGATAAGGCCCATCAGCGTCACCAGCCCCACTTGGGTATAGATATTGACCGAGGCGAAGCCGAGGAAGATGAAAGTCATCGCCCCGAACAGCGCCATCGGCACCGAGAACAGGATCACGACCGGATCGCGGAAGCTCTCGAACTGCGCCGCCAGCGCCAGGAACACGATGACCACCGCGAACAGCATGGTTACCAGGAAGCCGCCCGATTCCGCCGCGTACTGGCGCGATTCGCCCGAGAAGTCGGCCGTGTAGCCCGACGGCGCCACTTCCTTCAGCGTGTCGCGCAGGTACTGCTGGATCTCGCCCTGCGAGGCGCCGGTCACGCCGGAAATGGTGGCGGAGTTCAGCTGCTGGAAGCGGGTGATCGATTCCGGCTGCACGGTGTACTTGATGCTGGCGACGGTGCTGGCCGGGATCATCTCGCCGGTCGGCGTCTTGATATGGAAGTCCAGCACATCGTTCGGGTTCAGGCGGTCCACCTGCTGCACCTGCGGAATCACCTTGTACGAACGGCCGGCGATCGAGAAGTAGTTGACGTAGCCGCCGCCCAGCGCCGCACCCATGGCGTTGCCGAAGTCCTGCTGCGTCAGGCCCAGCGTGGCCAGCTTGTCGCGGTCCACTTCGACCTTGGCCTGCGGCGTATCGATCTTCAGGTCGACGTCGACGAAATAGAACTTGTTGTCGGCCTGCGCCTTGGCCAGCACCGCCTGCGCCACCGTATTCAGGTTCTCGAACGGCTCGGTGGTGGTAATCACGAACTGCACCGGCAGGCCGGAGCTGCCCGGCAGCGCCGGGAACTGGAACGCCGCCACGCGGCCGCCGGCGATCTGGTTCCACTTGGCCTGCAACTCGGTCTGGATTTCGTGCGCCGAACGCGAACGCTTGTCCCACGACTTGAACAGCACCCCCCGATGCCGGCATTGGTGGTCGGCACGCCGGTGATCTGGAACATCTGCTCATATTCCGGCATCGATTTGGCGACGTCGAAAATCTGCTTGGCGTAAGCCTGCATCTGGTCCGAGGTGGCGGTAGGCGCACCCACCACCTGCGACAGCACGATGCCCTGATCCTCTTCCGGCGCCAGCTCCGACTGCGACATCTTGAACTGGACGATCAGCAGCGCGAACACGATGAAGCCGAACACGATCAGCACCACCCAGGTATCGAGCAGGCTGTGTAACAGGCGCAGATAGCCGTTGTGCACCTTCTCGAACACGCGGTCGATGGCCTTGACGAACTTGCCCTCGTCCTGCGTATGGTCGAAGAAGTGCCCGCACATCATCGGCGACAAGGTCAGCGCGACGATGCCGGACACCGCCACCGCCCCCGCCAGCGTAAAGGCAAACTCGGTGAACAGCGCGCCGGTCAGGCCGCCCTGGAAGCCGATCGGCACGTACACGGCGATCAGCACCACCGTCATCGCCAGAATCGGGCTGCCCAACTCGCGCGCCGCGACGATGGCGGCGTCGAACGGCTTCATGCCCGCCTTCATGTGGCGGTCGACGTTCTCTACCACGATGATCGCGTCGTCCACCACCAGGCCGATGGCCAGCACGATGGCCAGCAGCGTCAGCAGGTTGATCGAATAGCCGAGGATCAGCATCACGAAGAAGGTGCCGATCAGCGACAGCGGCATCGCCACCACCGGCACGATGACCGCGCGGAAGCTGCCCAGGAACAGGTAGATCACCACCGTCACGATCAGCAGTGCCTCCACCAGCGTCTTCACCACTTCCTCGATCGAGGTGTTGATGAACTCCGTCGAGTCGTAGACGATTTCGCCGGTCAGGCCGGTCGGCAGCTGCGATTTGATGCCGGGGAAGGCTTCGCGCACGCGCTTGGCCACGTCCAGGATGTTGGCGTCGGGCGCCACCTTGATACCGATGAACACCGAGCGCACGCCGCTGAAGGCGACGTTGAAGTCATAGTTCTCCGATCCCAGCGTGACGTTGGCGATGTCCTCCAGGCGGACGATGGCGCCGCCCTCCTGCTTGACGGCCAGCTGCTTGAACTCCTCCACCGTATGCAGGTCGGTGCCGGCGGTCAGCGGCACGGTCACGGCCTGGCCCTTGGTCGAGCCCAGGCCGGCCAGGTAGTTGTTGGACGCCAGCGCGGCGCTGACCTCCGCCGCCGTGACGCCGTGCGCCGCCATCTTGCCGGCGTCCAGCCACGCGCGCAGCGCGAACTGGCGCGCGCCCAGCAGCTCGGCGGTCTGCACGCCCTGGATCGAATCGAGCTTCGGCTTGACCACGCGCGCCAGGAAGTCGGTGACGTTATTGGTCGGCAGCGTGTCGCTGTAGAAGCCCATGTACATGGCGTCGGTGGTCTGGCCGGTCTGCACCGACAGCACCGGTTCCTGCGACTGCGCCGGCAGCTGGTTCTTCACCGAGTTGACCTGGGTGGTGATCTCGGTCAGCGCGCGGTTGGAATCGTAGTTCAGGCGCAGCGTGGCGGTAATGGTCGACACGCCGCTGTTCGACGACGACGACAGGTAGTCGATGCCCTGCGCCTGTGCGATGGCCGATTCCAGCGGCTGCGTGATGAAGCCCGCCACCGTGGCCGCATCGGCGCCATAGTAGGTGGTGGAGACGGTGACCACCGCGTTCTGCGTCTTCGGATACTGGTTGACCGGAAGGCTGAACAGCGAGCGCAGGCCCAGCACCACGATCAGTAAACTGATCACGCTGGCCAGCACCGGCTTTTTAATGAAGATATCGGTAAAGTTCATGGCGCTTTATCCTCACTTTTCCTGCGGCGTAGGATTCGGGCTGTTGGCCGGTTGCACCTTGTTGTCGATGGTGGCCGGGGTGCCGTTCTTCAGTTTCAGCTGGCCGCTGGTGACCACGGTCTGGCCTTCCTTGACGCCGGAGAGAATCGCCACCTGGTCGCCGCGGGTCGGGCCGGTGGTGACGAACACCTGCTGCGCCACCAGGTAAGGCTGGCCCTTGTCATCCTTGAGCGCATCCTTGGCCGCCTCGCCGGCCGGCGGCGCCAGCACGAACACGGTGGAGCCGTAGGGGTTGTAAGTGATGGCGGTCTGCGGCAGCGTCAGGTATTTTTTCAGCTCGCCCTGATCCAGGCTGACGTTGGCGAACATGCCGGGCAGCAGCTGGCGCTTCGCGTTCGGCACGGTGGCCTGCACCTGCACGTTGCGCGTGGCCGCATCCACCTTGGGACTGATGGAAGTGACCTTGGCGGCGAAGCCGACGCCCGGCCAGGCGTCGCTGGTCAGGTTCAGTTTCTGGCCGATCGACAGCTGCGACAGCTGCTTTTGCGGCACGAAGAAATCGACGTACACCGTGTCGATGGTTTGCAGCGTCACCAGCTTGTCGCCCGGGTTCAGATACTGGCCCGGATTGATGGCGGTGATCCCCAGCTTGCCGGCGAACGGCGCGCGGATGGTTTTCTTGTCGACCGCCGCCTTCTGCTGCGCGACCAGCGCCTGCTTGCTCTTCAGGTCCGCCTCGTCGCTGTCGACCTGCGCCTGCGAAATGGCCTGCGCCGCCAGTTGCAGCTTGTCGCGTTTGAGCGTGGTCGCGGCCAGGTCGGCGGCCGCCTGCAGCGAGCGCAGTTGCGCCACGTCGGTATCGGCGTTCAGCTCGAACAGCACCTGGCCCGCCTTCACTTCGTCGCCGGACTTGAAGCGCACCTCGCGCACCAGGCCGGCGATCTCGGTGGTGACGTCGACACCGCGCACCGGCGCCAGCGTCCCGACCGAACTCAATTGCGGCTGCCACTCGGCCGACTGCACCTTGACCGCCGTGACCACCTGCGCCGCCGGCTTGGGCGCGCTGGCGATCAGCTTCCTGATCTGCAAAAACTTGCCGAACGCGAGGACGGCGATCAGTAAAATAACGCACCCCACCATGATGAGCATACGCTTGGTCATCAGTCGCTTGGCCATGAATCGTTCTCCTGCTTTTTAAGTTATTTGTTAGTGCCGCTGGCGCCGTAAGGTGCGGCGGCGGATACCGGCGTGGCGGCCGGAACGCCGTTGGCGCGGTTCCACCAGCCGCCGCCGAGCGCCTGGAACAGCGCCGCCGTGTCGGCATAGCGCGCCGCCTGCGCCTGCACCAGGTTGATATGCGTCTGCTGATAGCTGCGCTGCGCGTCGAGCAGCACCAGGTAGCTGATGCCGCCGAGCTTGTACTGCTCCTGCGCCAGGTCCAGCGTTTCCTTGGCCAGCGTCTCGGCTTCCGCCTGCGACTTCAGCGCGGCGGCGTCGGCATCGAGCGCGCGCAGCGTGTCGGCGACGTTCTGGAACGCCGTCAGCACGGTGGCACGGTATTGCGCAGCCGCCGCGTCGTAGGCCGCTTCCGCCGCGCGCCGCTGGGCGCTCAGCGCGCCGCCGTTGAAGATCGGCTGCGCGATGCCGGCCGCTAGGCTCCAGGCGGTGGTTTCGGCGTCGAACAGTTTGCCGAAGCTCGACGCCGACGAGCCATAGCTGCCGCTCAGCGTGAACTGCGGATACTGGGCCGCCGTGGCCACGCCGATATTGGCGCTGGCCTGGTGCAGCGCTTCCTCGCTGGCGCGGATGTCGGGCCGCTGGCGCACCAGCGCCGACGGCAGCGACACCGGCAACTGCTCCGGCAACGTCAGCGACTCCAGTGTGAACTGCGGCATGCCGCCCTCGCCCGGCAGCTTGCCGGCCAGGACCGACAGCTGGTGCTGCGCCGCCGCCAGCGCTTTTTCCAGCGGCGCGATGGTGGCGTTGATCTGCGCCACCTGGTTGCGCTGGCTGAGCACCGTGGTGCGCGGAATGGCGCCGTACTCGAACTGCTTCTCGATCACGTTCTGCTGCCGGGTCAGCGCATCGAGCACTTCGCGCGTGGCCTGCAACTGCGCGCGCAGCGAGGCCTCCTGGATCGCTGTGGTGACCACGTTGGCGCTCAGCGTCAGGTAAGTCGCCTCGACCTGATAGCGCTGGTAATCGATGGCCGCCTGCGCGCCCTCCAGCGTGCGCCGGGTGCCGCCAAACACGTCCGGCGTGTAGGCGACGTTGACCGAGGCGTTGTAGACGTTGTACACGCCGGCCGCCGCGCCGGCGGTGGTGACACTGGTCTTCTGCCGGCCCGCGCCCAGTTGCGCGCTCACCGCCGGGTAGACCAGGTTGCCCGCTTGCGCGTTGTAGCTCTCCTGGGCCTGGCGCAGCACCGCTTCGGCCGCCGCCATATTCGGGTTCTGGGCCAGCGCGTTGCGGATCAGCTGGTCCAGCGCCGGCGAACGGAACAGCGTCCACCACTGCGCCGGAATCTCCTGGCCGAAGGCGAACTGCTGCGCGGCGCCGCCAGCGACCGGCGCCGAGGCGGTCTGCCGCGGCAGCGGCGTCGGGGTGTAGCTGTCGCCGGCGGCGGCCGGCGGCTCCGGTGTCTTGAAGTCCGGGCCGAGCGCGCAACCGCCCAGGCCGGCGGCAAGCAGCACCGCCGCGCCGGCACGCAGGGCCAGCGAATTGAATTGCATGAAGATCCGTTTTGTCACTGCAGTCTCCTGCGCCTGTTATGAATATAGATTGCATAACATATTCGCATTTTTTCCTGATCAGGTGTGACTTTATTGCCGTGCGGCGATAAAAAACGGGCTTTGCCATCGCTGGCAAAGCCCGTTTCGGGATCGGGGAGTAAATATCAGGCCGGCACCACTGGCGCGGCCGCGCCGTAGCCGCGATTGACCTCGTTGACCGAGAAGATATTCGGGCCGTTGGTCTGCGCATCGGCGATTTTCTCGCCCGGCATGCTGCGGTAGGTCAGCGGCGCTTCGTAGCGTACGCGTTCCTCTTCGCTGATCTTGCCGTCGTGGTTGACGTCGGCCGCCATCTCGGCCGCCGGCGGCGGCACGCCCAGGACGCCGTCTTCGCCCACGCCCGGCAGCGGCACTGGCTGCAACAGCACTTCCTGCGCGCTGTCCGAAGTCGTGCCTTCGGCGCCGCTGAAGCGGGCCTGGAAGATCTGCGTTTCCGGACGCTGCACCAGTTTCTTCAGGCCTTCGTCGAATTCCTGCAGCGCGCCTTTCAGCGTATCGTCTTCCGACACCGCCTTGACCAGCGCGTTGGCCTGGTCGCCGGTGTTGCTGGTGTTGCTCGTATCAGCCTGCAGGGGGCTGGTGGCATTGAAACCGGGCAGCGAAAAATACGCGGCGACCGATGCGCTCAGGTCCGCGTTGGTGCTGTTTTCCGTGCCCGTTTTGACAGGGGTAAGCGCCTTGTCCGCCACCATGGCTGCGGAAAGCGTGGCGCCACCAATATTATTTACCGTAATCATTTTCGACTCCTGCAAGAGATTCCTCACCACGCCATTCTATCAGCGTTTTGGCAAGAGTTTCCATTACATGCCGGCATCTACTGTAAAAAAGCACGCTTTCCGCTAAAAAAAGTTTCCATACAACACTTGTTTCATGGAAAAGACTAACGAAATGAAAGTTTTGATAGTTTCAGCCTGTTTTGTGTGTGGAAACAACAACATTGCCCCAGTCATCTTCTCGTCACATGATTCGGGTAGCATGCCGCACGCCCGTGGTACGCTGCGCGGCAATGCATCCCCAACAACCTGACGACGACCTTTATGACCATAAACATGTCCTTGCGCGCCATCGTACTCGCCGCAGCCAGCCTCGCGCTTTCCAGCGGCCACGCCGCCACCGCCACCCCGGCCCCCGCCCTGCCCAAGCTGGTCGTGGTGCTGGTGGTGGACGGCCTGCCGAACGAACAGGTGCAGCGCTACCGCGACCAGTTCGGCCAGGGCGGCCTGCGCCGCATGCTGGATCAGGGCGCGTCCTTCAGCAACGCCCACCAGGCGCATGGCGTGACTGTCACCGCCATCGGCCACAGCGCGGTGCTGACCGGCGCCTATCCATATGTGCACGGCATCATCGGCAATAACTGGATCGACCCGGTCACCAGGAAATCGGTGTACTGCACCGAAGACCGCAACTACACCTACATCGGCGAGGAAACCAAGCCGAACGACGGCACCTCGCCGGCCAGGCTGAAAGTGAACACGCTGGGCGATGAACTGCGCTACGCCACCGGCAGCAAGAGCAAGGTCATCGCGGTGTCCGGCAAGGATCGCGGCGCGATTTTGCTGGCCGGAAAAACCGGCACCGCCTATATGTATATGGACAAAACAGGCAACTTCGCCAGCAGCACCTATTACATGAAGCAGCACCCGGAATGGGCCACCAAGTACCTGGCCAGCAAGCCGCAGGACCGCTACTACGGCAAGACCTGGTCGGCGCTGCTGCCGGCGGCCGCCTACGACGGCGACGCGCCGGAAGAATTGAACGCGCCGAAAGCCGGCGGCCATAACCGCCTGCCGTACAGCTACTACAGCGAGAGCGGCGAGATCGACGCCGGCTACTACGCCAGCCTGCGCGTCGGCCCTTACCTCGATCAGCTGACGCTGGACTTCGCGCGCGCCGCGGTCGAAGGCGAAAACCTCGGCCGCAATCCGGCCGGCGTGCCGGACCTGCTGGGCGTCAGCCTGTCGGCGCACGACTACGTCAACCACGCCTTCGGCCCGGAGAGCAAGCTGTCGCACGACCACCTGCAACGCCTGGACCGCATGCTGGCCGAGTTCTTCACCTATCTGGACAAGCGCGTCGGCATGGACAACGTGCTGGTGGTGCTGACCGCCGACCACGGCTTCCCGAACACGCCGGAATTCGCGCGCACCCAGCACTTCGACGCGCAGCGCCTCGACGGCGACAAGCTGATGGCGGCGCTGGACAAGCACCTGCAGGAAAAATTCGGCGTCGCCAAGCTGGTGCAGGCCTGGTCGCTGCCCAACATCCATCTCGATTACGCGCTGGCCGAGCAGAACCAGCTGAAACACGCCGACGTGGAAAACGCCGCGGCCCAGTACCTGCTGGCGCAGGAAGGCATTGTCGACACCTTTACCCGCACCCAGTTCGAAAGCGGCGCGGTGCAGGGCACGCACATCAACACGCTGATGCGCCGCGCGTGGAACCGCGAATCGTCGGGCGACCTGATGGTCATCACCAAGCCATACTGGTACTTCGGCAGCGGCGCCAGCGGCACCTCGCACGGTTCGCCGTACGCCTACGACACCAATGTGCCGCTGATGGTGATGGGCAAGCGCTGGATCAAGCCGGGCGCCTACGGCCAGTACGCCGAAGTGGTCGACATCGCGCCGACGCTGGCGCACCTGCTGCGCCTGCGCCCACCAGCCGGCTCGGAAGGCCGCGTGCTGGTGGAAACGCTGCGCTGAGCGCCGCTTACGACAGGCTGCTCAGGTATCGGTTCAGGTGATCGAAGTTGAGCGGCTTGGAGAAATGCTGGGTGAAGCCGGCCGCGACGGCCTTCTTGGCCGAATCACGGTCGGCCGAGCCGGTCAGCGCGATGATCGGCACCGACTGCGCGCCCGGCATGCGGCGAATCGCGCGCACGGCGCCAAAGCCGTCCATCCACGGCATGCCCAGGTCCATGATGATGGCCTTCGGCATCGCATCCTTGACCCAGTCGCAGGCTTCGTAGCCATTGTGGGCAGCCGCGGTTTCGTAGCCGTGGCATTGCAGCATCGCCGACAGCGACTCCACCACGTCCACGTTGTCATCCACTACCAGTACCTGTTTTGCGCTTGCCATGATCAGCCTCACCTTGATTTGAAATTGTGAGGCCATCGTACTGCCGAGCTAACGCAACGTATGTTCGACAGCGCACCTGGCCGCGCACGGCGCTCTCAATTTGAGCGACGTCGATTTTTCGCATCGTCATCATCGCCTCGAAGGCGCGCCTGGCCACGTCGCCGCCCTGCGCCATGGCCTCGGTCAGCACGCGTGGCGTGATCTGCCACGACAGGCCCCATTTATCCTTGCACCAGCCGCACTCGCTTTCGGCGCCGCCGTTGCCGACGATGGCGTTCCAGTAGCGGTCGGTTTCGGCCTGGTCGTCGGTGGCGATCTGGAACGAGAAGGCTTCGCTGTGGCGGAAGTCGGGTCCGCCGTTGAGGCCCAGGCACGGCAAGCCGCACACCGTGAATTCGACGGTGAGCACGTCGCCGGCCTTGCCGGACGGGTAATCGGCGGGTGCGCGGTGCACCGCTGTGACCGCGCTATCAGGAAACGTCCGCGCGTAGAAGTTTGCCGCTTCTTCCGCATGCTTGTCATACCACAGGCAGATGGTATTCTTTTTCATGATCCCTCCTCTGTTTCCAGTCCGGCGATTCTACTGCGGAATCAGAACATCACACGCACGCCTGCGGTCAGGTTACGGCCGGTCAGCGGGGCGGCGTTCTTGATGAACGAGGTGTGGTTGTAGGCCAGCTTGTCGGTCACATTGTTCAGGCGCGCGTAGAACTGGGCCGGCATGCCGCCGATGCGCGTCGAATAGTGCGTGCCCAGGTTCAGCATGTTGTAGCCTGCGGTCGCAGTCTCGTAATCGGCCACCTTGTCCTGCTTGCCGACACGGTAGAACTCGACCATGCCGTGCCACTGGTTCCACTCGCCGTCCAGCTTCGCGCCCAGGCGCCGGGCCGGGATGCGCGGCAGATTGCGGCTGCCGTCGCCCTCATCGAAACGCGCACGCACGTAGTCGCCGAACACCGTCGCGCTCAGCGCCGACGACAGCTTGTGCTTCACCTCTCCTTCCAGGCCGGTAAAGGTGGCGTCGCGCTGCGCATACTCCACCAGCTGGAAGCCTTCATGGTTGTCCAGCGTGTGGGCGTAGATGTAGTTGTCGACGCGGTTATGGTAGGCGCTCAGCGAGAAGGTGGTGTCGCCAGCGAACTTGCGCAGGGTCAGGTCGACATTGTTGGAGGTTTCCTTGTCGAGATTCTGGTTGCCGACTTCATAGGTGTTGGTTGCCAGGTGGGCGCCATCGGCATACAGCTCCTCGGCGGTCGGCAAACGATGGCTGCGGGCCAGCGACGCGCGCAGCGAATACGCCGGCGCCAGCTTCCAGACCGCGCCAACCGACACCGACGTGCCGCGCGCATCGGTGTCGCGCAGGCCCGGCGCATCGACCGTGATGTCCTGCCACTCATGGCGCAGGCCCGCTTCGAAACGCCAGTCCTGCAGCCTGTATTCCTCGGTCAGGAAGGCGGCGTGCTTTTGGTCAGCGTCGGCGGCACATAGGCTTCCTCGCCGGTCGCGCTGAAATCGCGGCGGGTGGTTTGCAGGCCGAACACGCCACGCCAGCCGGCCAGCGGCGCGTTGCACGAACTCCAGGCGGCCATCGTGGCCCTTGTTGCGGAACGAGGTGGCGACGACGCCGTCTTCCAGCTCATCGTGAACGTAGTCGGTGAACGAGGCGCGCACGCGCACACGCTCGATGCCGGCGACCGGATTGCGGTATTCGCCGCGCACGTCCCAGCGGTCGCTGGTCAGTTTCACGACCGGGACTTCCTCATGCTCGTGATCGTGGTCATGATCGTGGTCGTGGCCCTCTTCCTCCTCTTCCTCGTGGCCGCCGCAATGCAGATGGTCGCCGTGCGGATGGCAGTCGTGGGCGGCGTGGCTGTGGCCTGGAATGCCGTATTCGGTGCGCTCGCGGGTGAACGCCGCGCCGATATAGCCATTCTGGCCGATCCACGACAGGCCCACCGTGCCGGTGTCGCTATCCTTGTAGCTGCCCTGCACCTTGCGACCCTCGCTCCAGTCCTTGCCGACGCGGTAATCGTCCGAATTGCGCTTCACGCCTTCCAGGTGCAGCGCGATATTGCCGGCGCCCGTGGTGAACTCGAACGCGCCGGTGCGTTCTTTGGCCGCCGAGTTGGCGCGCAATTCGGCGCCGCCTTCCAGGCCGTTGGCCGGCATCGCGGACGGGATCTTGCGGTCCAGGATATTCACCACGCCGCCGACCGCGCCGCCGCCATACGCCAGCGCCGACGGACCGCGCAGCACCTCGATGCGCTCGGCCAGCACCGGCTCGAACGCCACCGCGTGGTCCGGGCTGATGGTGGAGGCATCCTGGATTTCCGCGCCATCGGACAGGATCTTGACGCGCGGGCCATCCATGCCGCGAATCACCGGCCGGCTCGCACCCGCGCCGAAGTGGCTGGAGGTGATGCCGGGCAGGCTGCCCAGCGTCTCGCCCAGCGTCGATTCGCGCAGGCGCACCAGTTCACCGCCGCCGATCGACGTCACCGGCGTAATCATGTCGTCCCCCACCACACCGAGCGCGCTGGCCGACACCACTACGCTCGGCACACTGTCCGGATCGGCCGCAGTGCGGCTGGTGGTTTGGGCATGCACAGTGGCTGGTGCGCCGAATGCCAGGAGTAATGCGATCGTCAGCGGCGAGCGCTTCAGGGTGAAGTCGGTCATGGGATTTCCTCTAGGTGGTAAATTGGCCTGCGTTGATAATGGGAATCTATTATCATTTATTGAATGGCACTAATGATAGTGCATTCTCACTATCGATTCAAGCCTTGGCTGGTCCGTCACCGGCCTTTCAGGTATTCTTCGTCTATGCAACGAAATACACGTCAGAAATCCGCCATTCTCAACGCCATCGAACAAGCGCGCCGGCCGCTGACTCCCCAGGAGATTCTGGCGGAAGCCAGCCGCGAAGTCAGCCAGCTCGGCATGGCCACGGTGTACCGCAACCTGAAATCGCTGCTGGAAGACGGCGCGCTGAAACTGGTTACACTGCCCGGCGAGAACGCGCGTTATGAGTCGACCAGCGTGGCCGAACACCATCACCACCACTTCCAGTGCACCGCATGCCAACGCGTGTTCGACGTGCACGCCTGCCCGTCCAACATGGAGAACCTGGCGCCGAAAGGCTTCAGCGTCGAGCGCCACGAGCTGACGCTGTACGGCCGCTGCGCCGATTGCCAGCCCAAATAAAAAATCCGGCGCGAGGCCGGATTTTGCTGGAGCGTGACAGGCCCTAGCCCACCATCAGCTTGACGGATTTGAGGTTGACGCTGTCCGGTCCGGCGTGGATGGTGAAGCTGCCCGGCTCCACCACCCGCTGCATCTCGGTGTTGAAGAACCACAGGTCGGACGGCTTGATGTCGAAGCTGAGCGTGCGCTTCTCGCCCGGCTTCAGCGTCACGCGCTTGAACGCCTTCAGTTCCAGCACCGGGCGGGTGACCGAGCTGATGTCGTCGCGGATATAAATCTGCACCACTTCGTCGCCCAGCCGCTTGCCGGTGTTGCTTACATCCACGTCCACCCTGGTCGATTCGCCGACCGCGATCTTGGCTTTCGCCAGGCGCGGCTGGGAAATCTCGAACGTGGTGTAGCTCAAGCCAAAGCCGAACGGGTACAGCGGCTTGGTCGAACCGTCGATATAACCACGTCGCGCCGACGGCTTGTGGTTGTAGAACACCGGCAGTTGGCCGACGCTGCGCGCAATCGACACCGGCAGCTTGCCGCCCGGGTTGGCGCGGCCGAACAGCAGGTCGGCCGCCGCGTTGCCGGTTTCCTGGCCCATGTACCAGCCTTCGATGATGGCGTCGGCCTTCTCCGCCAGCAAGTTGATCGACAGCGGACGGCCGTTCAGCAGGAACACCACGGTCGGTTTGCCCAGCGCGAAAATGGCGCGCGCCAGGTCGTTCTGCTGGCCCATCAGGTCCAGCGTTTCGCGGTCGCCCAGGTGGTTGTCGGCCCACGCCTCGCGGCTGGTCTGCTCGTTGTCGCCCAGGACCATGACGATGGTGTCGGCCGACTTGGCCGCTTCCACCGCGTCGGCAATCAGCCTGGCGTTCACCGCCGGATCGGTAAACTTGATTTCGTCCTTGCCCCAGATGCGGCTTTCGGTAATCCGCACGCCTTCCGAATACGCCAGCGTAAAGCCCTGCGCCCTGGCCTCCGCCTGCAAGCCTTCGTGGATCGACACCACGTGGCGCGGAATGTCCGAGTAGCCGCCGATCGGCGTGTCCTTTGCGTGGGTGCCGATCAACAGCAGCTTGCCGACCTTTTTGCCGTCCAGCGGCAGCAGGCCCTTGTCGTTCTTCAGCAGCACCGGCGTGCGGGTGGCGGCCAGGCGGGCCAGCGCGATGGCTTCCTTGTTGGCGGTCAGGCCATCGGCGGCCTTCGCGTCCACATACGGATTCTCGAACATGCCGGCTTCGAATTTCATCTTCAGCACGCGGCGCACCACCACATCGATCTCGGCTTCGCTGATGCGGCCTTCTTTCACCAGCTGGCCCAGTTCGCGGAAGGCCTTGCCGTCCGGCGTTTCGATATCGACGCCGGCCTTGAAGGCGCGGTAGGCGGCTTCCTTGTCGGAGTCCACCAGCTTGTGGCGCGAAATCAGCTCGGTCACGCCCATGTAATCGGACACGGTGATGCCCTTGAAGCCCCACTCCTCGCGCAGGATCTTGTGCAGCAGCCAGTGGCTGGCGTGCGACGGAATGCCGCCGATCTCGTTATACGACGGCATGACCGCGCCGACATTGGACTCCTTGATGGCGCGCTCGAACGGCGGGAAGAACTCTTCGCGCAGCGTGCGTTCGGTCACTTCCGCCGGGCCGATGTTGGTGCCGCTCTCCGGCTGGCCGTGGCCCGTCATGTGCTTCAGCGTGACGAACACCTTGTCCTTGGCCAGCCGGGGGTCGGTGCCGGCGAAGCCCAGCACCGCCGCCTTGCCAATCTCGCCGCAGACATAGGGATCTTCGCCGAAGGTTTCCTCGATGCGGCCCCAGCGCGGATCGCGCGCCACGTCCACCACCGGCGCCAGCGCCAGCTGGGAGCCGCGCGCGCGCATCTCGCGCGCCGCCACGCTGAAGATTTTGGTCGTCAGCTCGGTGTCGAAGGAGGACGCGATGCCGATCGCCTGCGGGAAGCAGGTCGCGTCTCTCGCCGCAAAGCCGTGCAGCGCTTCCTCGTGCATGAACATCGGAATGCCCAGGCGGGTCTGCTCCATCGACCACTTCTGCGCGGCGTTGACGTAGTTGGCCGTTTCCAGCGCCGTGCGGTTGCGCACCTGTCCATCGTCGCCGGCGGCGCCGGCACCCTGGCCAAGGCGGCGGTCCGACGGCCGCGTCACCATGCCAAGCCCGTGCGGGTACTCCTGCTGCGCCTTGGCGGCGACAAACTCGCCTTGCTCATCCTGGATCTTGACCTTGCCCAGCCAGACGCTGCGCAGTTGCATGATCTTCTCTTCCAGCGTCATGCGGCCGATCAGGTCATCGACGCGCTTATCGGCCGGCAGCGAAGCGTCCTTGTACGGCAGCTTGGCCGGCGCGGCCAGCGCCGGTAACACGGTGATGCCGGCCAGGCCGGTCATGGAGGTGAGGAACTGCCTGCGGTGATTGGTCATGCATTTGTCTCCGGTAGTTTTTTATATTTTGATTTATCGTTTGCCTGCGCGGGTGCTGACGTCCACCCATACCGCCAAGGTCAGAATTGCTCCTTTGACGATCATCTGCCAGTACGTATCCACGTCCAGCATCGACATGCCGTTGTCCAGCGACGCCATCACCAGCGCGCCGACCAGCGCGCCGTGCACGGTGCCGGAGCCGCCACGCATCGAGGTGCCGCCGATGAAGCAGGCCGCGATCGCATCCAGCTCGCCCGAGGTGCCGGCCGATGGCGAACCCGCCGCCAGGCGCGCGGTGTTGACGATGCCGGCCAGTGCGCACATCAGGCCCATGATGCCGAAGATCCACAGCTTGATCGACTTAACGTTGATGCCGGACAGGCGGGTCGCCTCCATGTTCGAGCCGACCGAGTACACGCGGCGGCCGAACACCGTCTGCGTGGTCACGTAGCTGAACACCGCCAGCAGCGCCAGCAGCAGCAGCACCGGCAGCGGAATCCCCTCGTACGAATTGAAGGTGATGACGAAGGCGGCCAGCACCACGCCCAGCAAGGCCAGCTTGGCGGCGTCGCGCCACATCGGCGCCACTTCCAGCGCGTGGGCGGCGCGGCCGCGGCGGCGTTGCAGCACCAGGTAAATCCCGACCGCGAACAGCACGAAGCCGAGCGCAATGCCCAGCGTCGGCGACAGGTAAGCCTGGCCGATGTAGACCATATCGTCCGACACCGGCGCAATGGTGGTGCCGCCGGTGACGCCCAGCACAATGCCGCGATACGCCAGCATGCCGCCAAGGCCGACAATGAACGACGGGATGCCCAGGTAGGCAGTCAGGTAGCCGTTGAACAGGCCAATCAGCAGGCCGACCACCAGCACGGCGATCAGCGTGACCGGCAGCGGCAGGTGGTGCGTCACATCCAGCACCGCCGCGATCCCGCCCAGCAGCCCAAGCAGGGAGCCGACCGACAGGTCGATCTCGCCGGCGATGATCACCAGCGACATGCCGCAGGCGACAATGCCGGTAATGGCCATCTGGCGCATCAGGTTCGACAGGTTGCGCGGCGTGAGGAAGCCGCCTTCGGTGTGGTAGCTGAAGAAGGCCCAGATCAGCGCCACCGCGATCAGCAGCGCGAGCATTTTGTACTGCGTGAACAGCTGTTTGATATTGTTACTCTTCATGGATCATCCTGAATTCAATGCGCATCGAGCGCCGCCGCCAGCACGGTTTCCTGGCTAAGATTGTCGTTGACGAAATCGCCGCGCAGCTTGCCCTCGCCGATCACCAGCACGCGGTCCGAGGTGCCCAGCACCTCGGCCAGTTCCGACGACACCATGATGATCGACACGCCCTGCCTGGCCAGGTCGAACATCAGCTGATAGATCTCGAACTTGGCGCCGACATCGACGCCGCGCGTCGGCTCGTCCAGGATCAGGATCTTCGGTTTGGTCAGCAGCATCTTGGACAGCACGGCCTTTTGCTGGTTGCCGCCCGACAGGCCGGTAATCGGCAGGAAGGGACTGGAGGTCTTCAGCTTGACGCTCTGGATCTCCTTGCGGATGGTGGCCAGTTCGGCATCCTGGTCGACGCGGGTGGCGCGCGAGAAGTCCTTCAGCACTGCCAGCGTCATGTTATGGCCGACGCCGAGATCGGGCACGATGCCGTGGTGCTTGCGGTCTTCCGGCACCATCGCCAGGCCGTTGCGGATCGCCTTGACCGGCGTGCTGGTATCGAGCTTTTGCCCGTTCAACCATACTTCGGCCTCGCTCGGGCCGGGATAGGCGCCGAAGATGGCCGACACCAGCTCCGTGCGGCCCGCCCCAACCAGGCCGGCGATGCCGAGGATTTCCCCCTGCCGCAGCTGGAAAGAGATATTGTCGACGCGCTTGCGTTCCGGATTATCGGCGTCGTAGCAGGTGACATTGCGGGCTTCGAAAATTACCTCGCCGGGCGTGTGTTCGCGCTGCGGATACAGCTGCGTCATTTCGCGGCCCACCATCTGCGCAATGATGCGGTCGATATTCATCTCGCTCATCGGCGTGGTGGCGATATGCTGGCCGTCGCGGATGGTGACGATGGTGTCGCAAATCGCCGCCACCTCATCGAGCTTGTGCGAGATGTAGACGCAGGTGACGCCCTTGGCTTTGAGCGAATGGATAATATCCAGCAGCACCTTGATTTCGGCCGCCGTCAGCGATGACGACGGCTCGTCGAGAATCAGCAGGCGCGCGTTCTTGTTCAGCGCCTTGGCGATTTCGATCAGCTGCTGGTGGCCGCCGCCGTACTGCTTCACCGGCAGCACCACGTTCACATCGTTGATGTTCAATTCCTTGAGCAGCTGCTCGGCGCGGCGGTTCATCGCCGCGTAGTCCATGCGGCCGCCCGGCAGCGTGATCTCGTTACCGAGGAAGATATTCTCGGCCACCGACAACTCCGGCACCAGCATCAGTTCCTGGTGGATGATGACGATGCCGGCCGCCTCGGTTTCGCGGATCGACTGCGCGCGCAGCGGCTGGCCGTCCCACAGGATTTCGCCGTCCCAGGTGCCGTGCGGGTACACGGCGGACAGCACTTTCATCAGGGTGGATTTGCCGGCGCCGTTCTCGCCGCACAGGCCAGCGCACTCGCCGGCCTTGAGCTTGATGTCGATACCGTTCAACGCGCGCACACCGCCAAATTCCTTGACGATGTTGCGCATCTCCAGAAGATATTCAGCCATGCTGACTCCTTATTTGGCGGTCAGCTGGGCCTTGGTATAGAAACCGTCCGTTGCCAGCACATCGACGTTGGCCTTGGTCAGCGCGATTGGCGCCAGCAGCAAGGTGTTCACGTTCTTCATGCCGTTGTTGTAGGTCGAGTTGTAGGCCGGCGCTTCGTTGCGCACCAGTTTCACCGACAGCCGCGCCGCTTCGGTGGCGATCACCTTCAGCGGTTTGTAGACCGTCATGGCCTGGGTGCCGGCGATAACGCGCTTGACGGCCGCCAGATCGGCATCCTGGCCGGAGACCGGGACCTTGCCTGCCAGCTTTTGCGCGGCCAGCGCCTGGATCGCACCGCCGGCGGTGGCGTCGTTCGAGGCCACGACTGCGTCGATCTTGTTGCCGTTGGCGGTCAGCGCGTTTTCCACGATGGCCAGCGCTTCGGAGGCGCTCCAGTCCTTCACCCACTGCTTGCCGACGACTTTGATGTCGCCCTTGTCGATCAGCGGTTGCAGCACCTTCAGCTGGCCTTCGCGCAGGATCTTGGCGTTGTTGTCGGTGGGCGCGCCGCCCAGCAGGTAGTAGTTACCCTTTGGCTTGAGCGCCACCAGCGTGCTGGCTTGCAGCTCGCCGACCTTGGCGTTGTCGAAGGAGATGTAGGCGTCGATGTCGGCGTTGAGGATCAGGCGGTCGTAGGACACGACCTTGATCTTGGCTTTCTTCGCCTCGCGCACGGCGTTGTTCAGCACCGTGGCGTTGTAGGGAACGATGACCAGCACGTCCACGCCGCGCGAGATCAGGTTTTCGATCTGCGCGATCTGGCGCTGTTCGCTGGCGTCGGCCGACTGGACGTAGACTTTCGCGCCGAGCTTCTCCGCTTCTGCGGTGAAGTAGTCGCGGTCGCGCGCCCAGCGTTCCAGGCGCAGGTCGTCGATCGAGAAGCCGATCTTCGGGTTCTTGGCGTCCGCCAGGGCGCTGCCGGCGCCAAGGCCATCATCGCGCCGATGACGGCGCTCAGTACAATCTTCTTCATCTCTATCGTCTCCTTATTTTAGTCGTCACCGTCATTCCCGCGAAGGCGGGAATCCATGCCGGCTGGGATTCACATCCGCAGTATGGATTCCCGCCTGCGCGGGAATGACGAGGGGGTTAGTGGTTATGACGCGCCGGCGTCTGCCCCACATTCCGATACTCCAGCGCCAGCTCCATGCAGGCCCCGGTTTCCATCTGTCCCACGGTCGAGCGATACAGCTGCTGCCATGGGGTCTGGCTGGCCGGCACCGGCGGAATGCCTTCTGCCTTGCGCTTGGCCAGCTCTTCATCGCTGATCAGCATATTGCAGCTGCCTTCGTTCAGGTCCACGCGCACCGTGTCGCCGGTGCGGATATAAGCCAGGCCGCCGCCCACCGCGCTCTCCGGCGACGCATTCAGAATCGACGGGCTGTCCGACGTGCCGGACTGGCGGCCATCGCCCAGCGTCGGCAGCCAGTTGACGCCGCGCTTGATCAAGGCATCTGGCGGTTGCATGTTGACGACTTCCGCCGAACCTGGCCAGCCGATCGGGCCCGCGCCGCGGATCACCAGAATGCAGTTCTCGTCGATGTTCAGCGCCGGATCGTTGATGCGGTCGTGGTAATCGCCCGAACCATCGAACACGATGGCGCGCGATTCGAAGACGTTTTCCTGTCCCGGCGTGCTCAGATAACGCTGGCGGAATTCCGGCGAAATCACGCTGGTCTTCATGATGGCGAAATCGAACAGATTGCCCTTCAGGACAAAGAAGCCGGCATCTTCCTTCAACGGCGCGTCGAACGGATAGATTACCTCGCGGTCATTGGTCTCGCGGCCGACGAGGTTCTGCTTCATGGTGTTACCGGTAACAGTAAGGCGCTCGGAGCGCAGCTTGCCCTGCTGTTCCAGTTCCCACATCACGGCCGGCACGCCGCCGGCGCGGTGGAAGCGCTCGCCGAGGAATTTACCGGACGGCTGCATATTCAGCAGCAGCGGCACCTTGTGGCCATACTCCATCCAGTCGCTCGACTTCAGCTCAACGCCGGCGTGGCGCGCCATGGCGACGATGTGCTGCTGCGCGTTGGTCGAACCGCCGATGGCGGCATTGACCACGATCGCATCCAGGAACGCATCACGGCTCAGGATCTGCGACGGACGCAGGTCCTGCTTCGCCATTTCGACGATGCGCTTGCCGGTTTCGTAGGCCATCTGGCCACGCTCGCGGTACGGCGCCGGTATGGCCGAGCAGCCGGTCAGCGACATGCCCAGCGCTTCGGCAATCGCATTCATGGTCGACGCGGTGCCCATGGTGTTGCAGTGGCCCGCCGACGGCGCCGAAGCGGCGGCGATTTCGAGGAACTTCTCGTTATCGATTTTGCCGGCGGCCAGCTGCTTGCGGCCCTTCCAGATGGCGGCGCCGGAGCCAACCAGCTCACCATCGAGCCAGCCGTCCAGCATCGGGCCGCCGGACAGCACGATGGCGGGAATGTCGATGGTGGCGGCGGCCATCAGCTGCGACGGCGTGGTTTTGTCGCAGCCGGTGGTCAGCACCACGGCGTCGATCGGGTAGCCATGCAGGATCTCGACCAGGCCCATATACGCCAGGTTGCGGTCGATGGCGGCGGTCGGGCGGCGGCAGTTTTCGAAGATCGGGTGCAGCGGGAATTCCATCGCAATGCCGCCGGCGTCGCGGATGCCGTCGCGCACGCGCTTGGCCAGTTCCAGGTGGATGCGGTTGCACGGGCTAAGATCGCTGCCCGATTGCGCAATGCCGATGATGGGACGGCCGGAACGCAGTTCTTCCGGCGTGATCCCGTAGTTCATGAAGCGCTCAAGATACAGCGCGGTCATATCGATGTGGTCCGGATTATCGAACCAGTCCTGCGAGCGGTAGCGGCGTGGTTGGGTGCTCATAGAGTGCCTATTCTGGTAAGTACAGATGTTGCAGTTGTCCCGGCGAGGCGACGCGGAAGCTGAAAATGCCTCCGGCCAGCGGCTCCCGGCTCAATTCTTCGGCCGACAGTCCCTTGCGGGCCGTGGTCACGAACACGGTGCGCAAATCCTCGCCGCCGAAAGTGACCTTGGTGATATTCGAACACGGCATGGGGATGGTGTCCAGCAGTTCGCCGGCCGGCGAGTAGCGCTCGATGCGGGCGCCCGCGAACAGGCCCACCCACAGCGCGCCATCGGCATCGACCGCCGTGCCGTCCGGATAACCGCTGCCGGCGATCCTGACGAACACGCGCTTGTTGGACAGATTGCCCTCTTCGTCCAGGTCAAACGCGTAAATGGTTTTTTCCAGCGTGTCGGTATGGTAGAAGGTGCGGCCGTCCGGGCTGACGCACGGACCGTTGGTGATGACGTAGCCGCCATCCTTGTGCTGCAAGCCGGCGGCGCCGAGGCGGAACAGCGAACCGCTGGGCGCCACCTCGGCGTTGTCCATTGAGCCGAACCACAGCGCGCCGTGGCGGTCGACATAGCCGTCATTGAGGCGGTTGCCCGGAATGTCGGCTTCCAGCTGCTGGATGGTGGTCAGTTCGCCGGTCTCGAACGAAAAACGGTCGACGCGGCCCGGCAGGCCGATGGCGAAATCGCCGCCGTGGATCGGCAGCGCAAAGCCCACTTCCTCCGGCACCGTCCAGCTTTGACGGCGGCCGCCGTCCTCGGCGCAGCGGTGTATCGCGCGCTGCTTGATGTCGACAAAATACAGCGCCTTGTCTTCGGGGTGCCATACCGGGCCTTCCGCCAGCGTGGCGGCGAGAGGCCAGATGCATTCAGGCTGGTAGACGCTCATGCGCCATACCATCCGGCGTCGACAAAGTAGTCGCGGCCGGAGCAGCGGCGCCCGTTGTCGGAGGAAAGGAACAGCGCCATGGCGGCGATGTCCTCGATTTCCACCGGTTGCGGCAGCACTTGCGCGTCCAGGATCGCCTGGCCGGCTTCGGGCGAATGCCACAGCGCCTTCTGGCGCTCGGTCATCACCGAACCCGGAATCACGGTGTTGACGCGGATGCCGTCCTTGCCCAGGTCGCGCGCCAGGCCACGGGTCAGGCCTTCGATGGCGGCTTTGGCGGTCATGTACAGCGTCAGGTTCGGCAGCGCCAGGTGCCACGAGATCGAGCCGAAGTTCAGGATCACGCCGCCGCCGGCCTTCTTCATGCCCGGCGCCACGGCCTGCGCGCAGAAGAACTGGTGGCGCAGGTTGACGGCCAGGCTGTTGTCCCAGTACTGGCCGGTGACCTCGTGCACTTCGTGGCGGTTGTCGTTGGCGGCGTTGTTGATCAGGACTTCGATCGCGCCGTGATCCCGTTCGATCTGCGCGATCACCTTGGCCAGCGCATCCAGATTGGTCAGGTCGCAGTGGAAGAACACCGGCGCATGCCTGGCGTCTTTCAGGCGCTCGGCCAGCGCGCGCGACGCGTCTTCAACGATATCGATGAAGAACACTTGCGCGCCCTGCTTGACGAAGGCATCCACGATGCCGGCGCCAATGCCGGAGCCGCCGCCGGTGATCAGAACCCGCTTACCTGCCAGGTCCGGGTAGGTAGCGAAGACCAAAGGTTTCCCCATTTATTCTCTCCAGAGATTTGTTTTTTAGTTGAGCAGGCCGCGCTGGGCCAGATTGCGGTACAGCGCGCGCACGCCGAAGGTCCATGGCGTGACAGCGTCGCTGCGATAAACGTGATTCACCAGCATGCCCAGCGACGGGCTGGCGATGCTGACGCGGTCACCCAGCTTGTGGGTGAAGCCGGCGCCCGGCGCGCCACGGTCTTTAATCGGCGAGAACATTGTGCCGAGGAAGAGCATGAAACCGTCCGGATACTGGTGATGGGCGCCGCTGGTTTGCGACACCAGGTCCAGCGGGTCGCGGCTGATTTCGCGCATGCGGCTCTCGCCATCGAGGCGGAAGCCGTCTTCGGCGCCTTCGATCACCAGGCGCAGTTCCGCGTTGCGCACGGTGTCGATGGTAAAGCGCTCGTCGAACAGGCGGATGAAGGGACCGATGCCGCAGGAGGCGTTATTGTCCTTGGCTTTCCCCAGCAGCAGCGCGCTGCGGCCTTCGATGTCGCGCAGGTTGACGTCGTTGCCCAGCGTGGCGCCGACCGCTTGCGCGCGGCTGTTCACGGCCAGCACGACTTCCGGCTCCGGGTTGTTCCATTTCGATTCAGGGTGCAGGCCGACGTCCGCGCCGAAACCGACCGCCGACATCGGCTGCGATTTCGAGAACACTTCGGCGTATGGGCCGATGCCCACTTCCATGTATTGCGACCAGGCGCCGCGCGCGATGAATTGCTGTTTCAGCTTTTCCGCCTCGGGCGAGCCAGGCTTGATGGCCGACAGGTCGGCGCCGATATCCTTCAGCAGCGTGGCGCGCAGCTCGTCGGCCTTGGCCGGATTGCCGCCGGCTTGTTCCTCGATCACGCGTTCCAGCAGGCTGACGGCGAAAGTCACGCCGCAGGCCTTGATGGCTTGCAGGTCGTTTGGCGCCAGCAGGCGTGCCGGCGCGTTGTCGTCACCGGCCAGCGCGGCGTCGATCAGCGCTTCCACGCGGCCCAGCGATTCGCCTTGCGCGGCCTTGGCGAAAGCCACCACGTCTTCGCGGTCCAGCAGATCGGATACGGTTGGCACCTTGGCGGTGATGTCGAACACTTCGCCGTTGCGCACCACGACCACGCTCGGGCCGTTGATGTCGCCGCCGCGCCATACGCGGCCAACCAGCAGCGCGTCCGGCAGGTCGGCAGGAAGGTGCGCCGACGCCGGCGCGTGTTTCAGGGTGTTCTTCACGGTGTCTCCTCGTTAATGGCTTTAACCGGCATTTTTGTTGCATGTACCATCCGGTTAACCTAAAATGAATAGCGCTAACATTTTATGAGTGTGAAGGATTTATGCAACCAAGTCAACACGCTTTACCCCGTTATGTGGCGGCCGCCCTGGCATGCTGTTTCGCCGCTGGTTTGATGCACGCGGCAGCCGCCGCACCACCGTCAACGCGGCACTGGGTGGCGAGTTGGGGTGCGGCGCAGCAAATTCCTGATAGCGCAAACCAATTGGCGGCCGAACACTGGCGCGACGCCAGCCTGCGGCAGACCGTCCATCTCACTCTGGGCGGCCAGCAGTTCCGGGTCCGCGTCAGCAATCTGTATGGCACCGCACCATTGGTGCTTGACGGCGCCAGCGTGGCGCTGGCCGAGGCGCCCGGCCAGCCCGGCGTCCTGGCCCCTACCGTGCGCCCGCTGACCTTCGGCGGCAGCGCATCGGTGACCATTCCGGCCGGCGCGGAATACTATAGCGACGCCGTCGCGATGGAGGTGAAGCCGGCCGCCGACCTGGCGGTATCGTTGTATTTCAAGGGCGAGCCGGCACGCCAGACCAGCCATAACGGCGCGCGCGCCACCACCTTCCTTGCCAGCGGCAACCGCGTGATGGACGCCGCCTGGCCCGAAGCCGGCAAGGTCACCCGCTGGTATTCGATCAGCGATGTCGAAGTGCTGGCGCCGCGCGGCGCCGGCGCGCTGGTCGCCATCGGCGACTCGATCACCGACGGCTACGGCATCCCCAACGACAGCAACACGCGCTGGCCGGACGTGCTGGCGGCGCGTCTGCGCGACAACGGCCACACGTTGGGCGTGGTCAATGCCGGCATCGGCGGCGGCCGCATGCTGAAGGACGGCATAGGCCCGAATCTGGCGGCGCGCTTCGACAACGATGTGATCTCGCGCGCCGGCGTCACGCATGCGTTGGTGCTGATCGGCGTGAATGACCTGGGCGTCCAGCACCGCAACGGCCCGGACACGCCGGCCGACCGCCGGCAGCTGCTGGCGGACCTGAAGCTGGCGCACCGCCAGCTGGTGCAGCGCGCGCACGCGCACGGCATCTGCGTCATCGGCGGCACCGTCACGCCCTATGCCGGCAGCGAGTACTATCACCCGGAGCCGGACAATGAGGCGGACCGCCAGGAACTGAACAACTGGATACGCTCCTCGGGCGTGTTTGACGCCGTGGCCGATTTCGACGCCGCGCTGCGCGATCCCGCGCGGCCGGCCTATATCAAGAAGGTCTACGATTCAGGCGACGGCCTGCATCCATCGCTGGCGGGCTATCGCGCGCTGGCGGAAACCGTGCCCTTGAAGGCGCTAAAAATAAAATGCGGAGACAAATAAATGATGATTGCAGCGCGCGCCGTTTTGACGGCGCTGCTGGCCAGCGCCACGCTGGCCGGCCCGGTTGCGCACGCGGCGCAGCCAGCCACCTACACCAATCCGATACTCAGCGGCTTCCACGCCGATCCTAGCATCTGCCGCGTCGGCGGCGACTACTACCTGGCCACCAGCAGCTTCGAATACTTCCCCGGTGTGCCGATCTACCACAGCAAGGACCTGGTGCACTGGCGCCAGATCGGCCATGCCCTGTCGCGCGGCAGCCAGCTGAATCTGGCCAGGACCCGCAGCTCGCAGGGCATCTACGCGCCGACGCTGCGCTGCCACGACGGCGTGTTCTACATGGTCACGACCAATATGGAAGGCGGCGGCGCGTTCTATGTGCACACCAGGGACCCGGCCGGGGAATGGTCGGAGCCGGTGTGGCTCAACGACCCGGCCTTCGCCATGGACCCGTCGCTGTTCTTCGATGACGACGGCAAGGTCTATTACACCCGCCACGGCGGCGGTGAGCGCGGCGGCGTCTATCAGGCGGAAATCGACCTGAAGGCCGGCAAGCTGCTGGAGCCGCCGCGCCTGATCTGGTCCGGCACCGGCGGCGTCTGGCCCGAGGGGCCGCACCTGTACAAGCATGACGGCCAGTACTACCTGCTGATCTCCGAGGGCGGCACCTCGTATAACCACAGCCTGACGATGGCGCGTTCATCTTCGCCGTTCGGGCCCTTCACCGCCAACCCGGCGAATCCCATTCTCACCCATCGCGACCATCCTGAACTGCCGTTGCAGGCCACCGGTCATGGCGACCTGGTACAGACGCCGGAAGGCAAATGGTGGATGCCGCTGCTGGGCATACGCCCGGTCGACAAGCGCCACCACCTGGGCCGCGAAACGCTGCTGACGCCAGTGTCGTGGAACGACAAGGGCTGGCTCACGGTGAACGACAACAAACCGCTGCAAACGGAAATGTCCGCCGCAGGCCTGCCGCCGTCGGCGCCATGGCCCGCCGAACCGGTGCGCGACGACTTCAGCGCGTCCAAGCTCGCGCTGCAATGGACGCAATTGCGCGGCCCCGGCGACGGCTTGTGGTCGCTGGGCGAACGTAAAGGATACCTGCGCCTGAAAGGCAGCAGCATCACCATGAACGACATCGCGCAGCCGGCCTTTGTGGCGCGCCGCCAGGAGCACATGCGCATGCGCGCCGCCACGCAAGTCGAGTTCCAGCCCTCGGCCGCCGTGCAGGCCGCGGGGCTGGTGCTGCGCCAGAACGAAAAGAACTACTACCAGCTGCGCATCACCGGCGCGCCGGAGCGCCGCGTCGAGCTGGTGTCGCGCACCGGCGGCGTAACCACGCTGACCGCGTCCGCCCCGCTGCCTGCCGGTCCGGTAACGCTGCAGGTGGAATCGTGGCCGGACCGCTACGCCTTCAGCTATGGCAGCGCCGGCGCGCCACTCAAGCAAATTGGCGCTACATTGCCGACCGCGCCGCTGTCGTCCGAATCGGCCGGCGGGTTCACCGGCGTCTTTATAGGCATGTACGCCGAAGGCGCGCAAGCGGGACAGGCCAAGCCAGCGGCCGATTTCGCGTGGTTCGACTACACCCCACTGGAAAAATAACGATATGAGACAACGTGTTTTCGCCGCAGGGGCCATGCTGGTGGCCCTGCTCTGTCACGCCCTGCCCGCGCAGGCGCTGGGCCAGAGGAAACTGGCCTGGTTCGATCAACCGCCCGCCGACGCGGTGGCGCTGGCCCGCAACGGCCAGGCCGCCAGGATGTATGTCGATCCGGCCGACCATGCCGGCGTGCTGCGCGCGGCCGGCGACCTGCAGGCGGACATCACGCGCGTCAGCGCCGCCAGGCCGGTGCTGGCGCGCGGCGGCAAGCCCGCCGGTGCGGACGTGGTCATCATCGGCACCGTCGGCAAGAGCGCCTTGATCGACCAGTTGATCGCCGACGGCAAGCTCGATGTCTCGGCCATCAAGGGCAAATGGGAAGGCTGGCAGGTGCAAACCTTGCGCAAGCCGCTGCCGGGCGTCGAGCGCGCACTGGTGATCGCCGGCAGCGACAAGCGCGGCACCATCTTCGGCATCTACGAGATGTCCGAGCAGATCGGCGTCTCGCCATGGAACTGGTGGGCGGATGTGCCGGCGGCGAAGCACGCCAATGTCTACGCCTCGGCCGCCGCCGCAGTCAGCGACGCGCCGGTGGTGCAGTATCGCGGCATTTTCCTCAACGACGAGGCGCCGGCGCTGACCGACTGGGTCAAGCAGCGCTACGGCGGCTTCAATCACCAGTTCTACGAAAAAGTATATGAACTGATCCTGCGCATGCGCGGCAACTACCTGTGGCCGGCCATGTGGGGCAAGGCTTTCTACGACGACGACAAGCTAAACGGCAAGGTGGCCGATGAATACGGCGTCGTCATCGGCACCTCGCACCACGAGCCGATGATGCGCGCGCACGACGAATGGCGCCGTTACGGCGAGGGCAAGCCGTGGGATTACAACCGCGCGCCGCAAGCGCTGCGCGAATTCTGGACGCAAGGCCTGCGCGTATCGCAAGGCCAGGAAAAGCTGATTACGCTGGGGATGCGCGGCGACGGCGACGAGCCGATGTCGGAAGGCGCCAACGTGGCGCTGCTGGAGCGCATCGTGGCTGACCAGCGCAAGATCATCGCAAAAGAGATCAACCCGGATGTCACCAGGGTGCCGCAAGTATGGGCGCTCTACAAGGAAGTACAGGAGTATTACGAGAAAGGCATGCGCGTGCCGGACGACGTGATGCTGCTGTGGTGCGACGACAACTGGGGCAATATCCGCCGCCTGCCGACCGCCGATGAGCGCAAGCGCGCCGGCGGCGCCGGCATCTACTACCACTTCGACTATGTTGGCGGGCCGCGTTCGTACAAATGGATCAACGTCACGCCGCTGCCGAAGGTGTGGGAGCAGATGCACCTGGCATGGCGGCACCAGGCCGACCGCATGTGGATCGTCAACGTCGGCGACCTGAAGCCGATGGAAGTGCCGATCGAGTTCTTCCTCACCTATGCGTGGAATCCCGCAGCCTGGCCGGCCGCGCGCCTGCCGGAGTACCTGAAGCTGTGGGCCACGCGCGAGTTCGGGCCTGAGCACGCGGACGATATCGCCGACATCGTGGCCAAATACGCCAAGTACAACGGCCGCCGCAAGCCGGAGCAACTGGAGCCGGACACCTATAGCCTGGTCAACTACAACGAAGCGCAGCGCATCGTCGATGACTACAACGCCATCGCGGCGCGCGCCGGGAAGATTTCCGCCGCCCTCCCCGCCAGCCGGCGCGACGCCTTCTTCCAGCTGGTGCTGTATCCGGTAAAGGCCAGCGCCGTGGTGAACGAGCTGTATGTCAGCGCAGGCCTGAACCATCTGTACGGCGCGCAGGGCCGCGCCGCCACCAACGAGCTGGCGGCGCGCGCGCGGGCGCTGTTCGCGGAAGACGCGGAGCTGGCGCGCCGCTATCAGGAAGACATCGCCGGCGGAAAATGGCGTCACATGATGTCGCAGACGCACCTGGGCTACACCTACTGGAACCAGCCGCCGCGCAACGTCATGCCGCCGGTGACGCAGATGCAGGTGCCGAAGGCCGCCGACATGGGAGTGGCGGTGGAAGGCAGCGAGCTGGCATGGCCGGGCCGCGAAACAGGCACGCTTAGCCTGCCGGCGCTGGATGTCTTCGAGAAGCAGGCGCGCTTCATCGATGTCTTCAATCGCGGCCAGCAGCCATTCGACTATACGATCAGCGCCAGTGAGCCGTGGGTCACCATCGACAAGCCGGCCGGCAAGGTGGCCAGCCAGCAGCGCGTATTCATCGGCGCACGCTGGGCCCAGGCGCCGGAAGGCGCCAGCAGCGCCACGCTGACCATCAGCGGCGCGGGCGTCAAGACCATGGTGAAAGTCCCGCTGCGCAAGCCGGCCGGCGCGGCGGCGATGAAAGGGTTTATCGAGACGGCCGGCGTGGTGTCGATGGAAGCGGAACACTACGCGCGCGCCGTGGCGACGGACAAGCGCAGCTGGCTGAAGATTCCTGACCACGGCCGTACGCTGTCCGGCATGACCACGCTGCCAGCGGACGCGCCAGCCGGCGAGCAGCCGCGCATGCGGCTGGAATACGACATGCAGCTGTTCAGCGCCGGCAAGGTGGAAGTGCAGGCGACACTGGCGCCGACGCAGAAATTCCAGCCAGGCGCCGGCCTGCGCTACGCGATATCCATCGATGACGAAGCGCCGCAAATCATCAACATCCATGCAGACGCCAGCGAAAAGGCATGGGAACGCACGGTATCGGACGGCGCCACGGTGCTCGTCTCGCAACACCAGGTCGACAAGCCGGGCAAGCACACGCTGAAGTTCTGGGCGGTCGATCCGGGACTGGTGCTGCAAAAGCTGGTGGTCAACACCGGCGGCCAGCGTTCCAGCTATCTGGGGCCGCCGGAAAGCCCGCGCCAGTAAGCGATCACCCAGCCGCGCGCGGCGGCATCGCTTTGAGGGCGGAAGCGATGGCGTCGCGCAGCGGCTTGGCGCGCAGTTCATCATCGAACGGCGCCGGCCGCATCTGGTTGCCGTCGGTGCGCGAGATATCCTTCATGCGCTGCAGCCAGCTGGCGTCATCCACCATCCCCCACATCAGGAAGTCGCGGCACTGGCGGTAGCTCAGCGTCACGTCCAGATAATCCTTGGCCAGCGCCGCCACGCCGGCATCGCGCACCGCCAGTTCGGCCGGCAGCTTGCGGTCGTTGACATCGAACTCGGTGATCAGCAGGTTGTAGCCCATGCCGGTCACTTCGTCGAGGAACTTGCGCCATTCGCGCTGGCGCGAGCTGTCGCTCAAATCGTCCACGGAGCTGATATGGCTCTGCATTCCCAGCGCGTGGACCGGCGTGCCGCGCGACTTCAGGTCGTGCAGCAGCTTTAGCACGCCGGCGCGATGCTTGTCGCTCCATTTTCCGGGCACCATGTAGTCGTTGTACACCAGCTCCGCGTGCGGCGCGCGCTCCTGCGCCAGCCGGAAGCACAAATCGATCTGCTCGACCGCGCCCAGGCGCTCGGTGAAGACATTCTTGCGCAGCTCGCCGGTCTTCGGGTCCACCGCTTCGTTGACCACATCATAGCTATAGATCAGCGAACCGAAATGGTTGCATACGGTTGCGATGTGCCGGCGCAGCAGCGCTTCCGCCATCTCGGCCGGCTGCGCGCCAAAGTCGAATTCATTGACCCACTTCGGCATCCACCGGGCTTCCTGCCACACCAGGTTATGCCCGCGTATCAGCATGCCCTGCTCCTGCGCCCATGCGTACATCTCGTCGGCGCGCTCGAAGTTATAGGTTCCGGCGCGCGGCGCCAGCGACAGCCACTTTCCTTCATTCTCGGCCACCATCATATTGCATTCGCGCGCCATCAGGGCCTTGTAGGCCGGGTCCTTGAATTTGCGCGCGCCGATCGCATTGCCGACGTTCAGCCCCTTGCGCTTGCCCAGCGCTTTCAACGGCTCCGGCATTTCCGCGGCATGCAGCGGCAGCAAGCCGCCGGCCGCCATCAGCGCCAATACGCCACGACGGGAAATCTTCATTTTTGTCTTACTCCTTGGTCAAAATGTTTGCTAACATCGTGGCATAATTAAATGATTACGCTACCATAAAACTCACAACACACTAAAAACACTGGAGACATGATGCGATTTTCCTTGTCCGCCGCCCTCGCGGCGCTGCTGATTAACAGTCGCTGCGGCGGCATCCGCAACCGCACCACCGGCCAGCGAGGACGGCTACGACCTGTGGCTGCGCTACCGCCCACTCGACCGCGCCGCCCAGGCCCGCGTGCAGGCGCAAGCCCGCAGCATCGTGCTGCCCGGCCCCGCCACGCCGACCACGCAAGCGGCGCTGGACGAATTGCAAAAAGGCCTGGGCGGCTTGCTCGGCCGCGCACCTGCGCCGGCCGCCCGCATCAGCGACGGCGCCCTGCTGCTGGCCACGCCCGCGCGTCTTCCAGAGCTGCATGCTAACGCATCGCCGCTGCGCACGGAACTGGCGGCGATGGGGAACGAAGGATATCTGCTGCGCCAGACCCGCGTGCAAGGCCACAACGTCACGCTGATCGCCGCCAACAGCGACATCGGCCTGCTGTACGGCGCCTACGCCTGGCTACGCGACGCCGCCACCGGCGCCAGGCCGGAGGCCTCGTCGGCGCCAACGCTGCAACTGCGCCTGCTGAACCACTGGGATAACCTGAACCGCACCGTGGAACGCGGCTACTCCGGCCAGTCGATCTGGGACTGGTGGGCGCTGCCGGACATCAAGGACCAGCGCTACACCGACTATGCGCGCGCCAACGCCTCGCTGGGCATCAACGGCACGGTGCTCAACAACGTCAACTCCAAGCCGGAGGTGCTGACCGCGCCGTTCATCGCCAAAGCCGCCGCCATCGCCGACGTGCTGCGCCCTTACGGCATCAAGGTCTATTTATCGGCGCGCTGGTCGACGCCGCTGGAACTGAAGGAAACCGGCACCGCCGACCCGCTGTCGCCGGAAGTGCAGGCGTGGTGGAAGCGCAAGGCCGACGAGATCTATAAAGCCATTCCGGACTTCGGCGGCTTTGTCGTCAAGGCAAACTCCGAAGGCCAGCCAGGCCCGCAAGACTATCACCGCACGCACGCCGACGGCGCCAACATGCTGGCCGCCGCGCTGGCGCCGCACAAGGGCATCGTTATGTGGCGCGCCTTCGTCTACGCGCCGAAAGGCACGCACCTCGGCGAGGACCGCGCCAAGCAGGGCTTCGACGAATTCAAGCCGCTGGACGGCCAGTTCGCGCCGAATGTGCTGGTACAGGTAAAGAACGGCGCCATCGACTTCCAGCCGCGCGAGCCGTTCCACCCGCTGTTCGGCGCCCTGAAAACGCCGGTCATGATGGAGTTCCAGATCACCAAGGAGTACCTGGGCTTCTCAACCGACATGGCCTACCTGGGCACGATGTTCGAGGAAACCCTGCAAGCCGACACCATGACCGCGCCGGGCGGCCGCACCGTCGCCAGAACGCTGAGCGGCATCGCCGGCGTGTCGAACATCGGCACGGACCGCAACTGGGCCGGCTCGCACTTCGACCAGGCCAACTGGTACGCCTACGGGCGCCTGGCCTGGAACCAGCAAGGCAAGGCCAGGGATATCGCCGCCGAATGGGCCGCCCTCACCTTCGGCCCGGACCAGCGCGTGGTCGCGCCGATCGTCGACATGATGATGAAGTCGCGCGAAACGGTGGTCAACTACATGACGCCACTGGGCCTGCACCACATCATGGGCACCGGCCACCACCACGGCCCCGGCCCGTGGATCGACAATCTGGAGCGCCCGGACTGGAACCCGACCTACTACCACCGCGCCAGCCGCGACGGCATCGGCTTCGACCGCACCGCCAAGGGCAGCAACGCGCTGGAACAGTATGCGCCGGAGATCGCCCGCCAGTACAGCGATCCGAAAACCACGCCGGAGCAGTTCCTGCTGTGGTTCCACCACCTGCCATGGGACTACAGGATGCAGTCCGGCCGCACGCTGTGGAACGAGCTGCTGGCCCACTACGACAAGGGCCTGGCCGACGCCCGCGCCCTGCATGCGCAATGGGTGGCGCTCAAGCCACTGATCGACGCGCGCCGCCACGCCGAGGAGGAACAGCGCCTGGCGCGCCAGGTGGCCAACGCCGTGCTGTGGCGCGATGCCTGCATCGCCTACTTCCAGTCGGTGTCCGGCCTGCCGCTGCCGGCCGGCGTAAAAGCGCCCGCGCAATCGCTGGAATATTATAAATCCGTGACTTTCCCCTACGCGCCAGGCCATTGGTAAGCCCCGCTTGTGGTAAAGTCCGGGGCTTAACATAGCTTAATTATCAACAGAGGACAGATGACAAAGAATAAGGTGAAACCGGCGCCAGTACCGGCCGCGCAGATCCGCTCGCAGGCGCCGACCATGGCCGACGTGGCCGAACTGGCAGGCGTATCCCCGATGACGGTGTCGCGCGTGATGAACGGCGATACCAACGTCCGCGAAAAAACCCGCAACCGCGTCGATGCGGCTGTCGCTGCCCTCAACTACGTTCCCAACCAGGCGGCGCGCCGCCTGGCCGGCTCGCGCCCGATCCGCGTCGGCTTCCTGTACTCGAATCCGTCGGCGGGCTACCTGAGCGAGTTCCTGGTCGGCCTGCTGAACCAGGCCAGCCCGAATAACGTGCAGCTGGTGGTGGAAAAGTGCGAGGCCGATGAACATGGCGTCGAACAGGCGCGCCGCCTGATCGCCAATGGCGTCGACGGCATCATCCTGCCGCCGCCGCTGTGCGACACGCGCAACCTGATCGACCTGATCGCCGCTTCCGGCACGCCGGCCATCACCGTCGCCTGCGGCCAGCCCGACCCGCGCGTGGGCGGCGTCAGCATCGACGACTACCAGGCCGCGTATGCGATGACCTGCCACCTGATCGCGCTGGGCCACCAGCGCATCGGCTTCGTCATCGGCCACCCGAACCAGAGCGCCAGCGCGCGCCGCCTGGCCGGCTTCAAGGCCGCGCTGGCGGACAAGCATATGCAGCTGGCGCCGGAACTGATCGTGCAGGGCCTGTTCACCTACCGTTCCGGCCTGGACGCGGCCGAGAACATGCTGTCGCTCGACCAGCGCCCGACCGCCGTTTTCGCCAGCAACGACGACATGGCGGCCGCCGTTGTCGCCATCGCCCATCGCCTCGGCCTGGACGTGCCGGGCGACCTGACGGTGGCGGGCTTCGACGATACCGCGCTGGCCACCACCATCTGGCCGGAGCTGACCACGGTGCGCCAGCCGATTACCGACATGGCGGAGGAAGCGGTGCAGATCCTGGTACGCCTGATCCGCGCCCAGCGCAACGGTACGCCGGAGGCGCCCAGCCACGTGGTCATCGAACACACGCTTGTGCGCCGCCAGTCGGACGCCGCGCCGCGCCTGCGCCCTTCCACCAAGATTGCCAGCAAAGTGAAATCATGAAAAAAACCGGTCTGCTGCTGCTCTCCTCGATGCTTGCCGTGTCGGCCCACGCCGCGCCGCAGGTCGCCACCGCCAACGGCATGGCCGAAGGCACGCTGGAAGCGTCTGGCGTGGCCTCGTACAAGGGGATTCCGTACGCCGCGCCGCCGGTCGGCCAGTTGCGCTGGAAAGCGCCGCAGCCGGCGGCGAAGTGGCAGGGAGTGCTCAAGGCGGACCGCTTCGGCGCGCGCTGCATGCAGCTGCCGCTGTATGGCGACATGGTGTTCCGCTCGAACGGCGTCAGCGAAGACTGCCTGTTCCTCAACGTCTGGACGCCGGCCAGGTCGGCGCAGGAAAAGCTGCCGGTGCTGGTGTACTTCTACGGCGGCGGCTTTGCGGCCGGCGACGGCTCCGAGCCGCGCTACGACGGCGAAAGCATGGCCGCCAAAGGCATCGTCACGCTGACCGTCAATTACCGCCTGAATGTATTCGGTTTCCTGGCCCACCCGGCGTTGAGCAAGGAGGCGCCGCACCGCTCCTCCGGCAACTACGGCCTGATGGACCAGGCGGCGGCGCTGCAATGGGTAAAGCAGAATATCGCGGCCTTCGGCGGCGATCCGTCGCGCGTGACGATTGCCGGCGAATCGGCCGGTTCGTATTCGGTCAGCGCGCAGATGATCAACCCGCAGGCGAAGAACCTGATCGCCGGCGCCATCGGCGAAAGCGGCTCGCTGCTCGGCCTTAACGAGCCGGCCAGCCTGGAAAGCGCGGAACAGAAAGGCGCCGGATTCGCCCGCTCGATCGGCGCGCCGGCGCTGGCGACGCTGCGCAAGCTGCCGGCGCAAAAGCTGCTGGAATCGGCCCAGGCCTCGGGCATCTGGTTCTCCGCCATCCGCGACGGCTATGTGATCCCGCGCGCGCCGGTGGCAATGTACGAGGCCGGGCAGCAGGCCAGGGTGCCGCTGCTGGCCGGCTGGAACTCGCAGGAAGGCCATTACAGGCAAATCTTCAAGGACAACGAGCCAAGCGAGGCACTGTTCGCCGAACACCTGCAGAACCTCTACGGCGACAAGGCGGCGGCGGCGCGGCTGGCCTACGGCGGCGAGGTAAAACAGGCGGCCACCCACCTCGCCAGCGACCTGTTCATCGGCCATGGCGCCTGGAAGTGGATCGACACGCATGCGCGCACCAGCGGCAAGCCCGTGTACCGCTATTACTACACGCACGCGCGTCCCGGCCAGGAAGGCGCGGCGCATGCGGTGGAGATCGAATACGCGCTGGGCAACCTGGCGACGAATAAAGTATATGCGTGGACCGCGGAAGATTATGCGCTTTCCGCGCAGATGCAGGACTACTTCGCCAACTTCGTCAAGACCGGCAACCCCAATGGCGCCGGCCTGCCGGAATGGCCGCAAGCCGGCAACGGCGCGGCCTCCGGGCCTGCGCGCCTGATGCGCCTCGGGGTGCCGTCGGCCGCCGCCAGTGCCGACGACGAGGCGCGGCAGCGCTTCCTCGACGCCGGGGCCAGGCGCTGATAATGCAACAGGTTTGTATTTTATTGTATCAGCAGGTAATCGCTTGAAAAGCTGCTATACAATTTATCCTCTTATCATGAGGAAACAAACCCTATGCAAAAGAAGCTTGGCTTACTGGCCCTCTGCCTGACGGTGTCCGCCTACGCGGCGGAACCTTTTGACGACAAATTCCGTCAGCTCGAAGAAATCCTGCCAACGCCTAACGCCTACCGCACCGCCTCCGGTGCGCCGGGCCACGCCTACTGGCAGCAGCGCGCCGACTACACCATCAGCGCATCGCTGGACGAAGCCAAGCGCGCCATCACCGGCAGCGAGCAAATCACCTATCACAATAACTCGCCCGACACGCTGGGCTACCTGTGGGTGCAGCTCGACCAGAACATCTACAGGAAAGACTCCGACGCCCGCATGATGCTCACCCAGCCTTCGCGCGAGGCGTGGTCCAAGCCGGCGTCGCCGGAAGACGGCTACAAGTTCGAAGGCATGCGCGGCATCCTGGCCGGCCGCGAGTTCGACGGCGGCTTCAAGATCAAGGCCGTGGCGGCCGGCGGCCAGCCGCTGAAGTACGTCATCAACCGCACCATGATGCGCATCGACCTGCCGCAGCCGCTGAAGTCGGGCGAGAAGTTTGTCTTCAATATCGACTGGTCCTACAACATCAACGAGCAGAAGGTGCTGGGCGGCCGTTCGGGCTACGAGCATTTTGACGAAGACAAGAACGACCTGTTCGAAATCGCCCAGTGGTTCCCGCGCATGGCGGCTTATTACGATGTCTACGGCTGGCAGCACAAGCAGTTCCTCGGCTCGGGCGAGTTCACGCTGGAATTCGGCGACTACGATGTGCAGCTGACCGTTCCCGCCGACCACGTGGTGGCCTCCACCGGCGCGCTGCAAAACCCGAACGAGGTGCTGAGCGCCACCCAGCGCCAGCGCCTGGAAAAGGCCAGGACCGCGACCGCGCCGGTGGTCATCGTCACCCAGGAGGAAGCGACGCAGGCCGAGAAATCGCGCAGCAGCTCCACCAAGACCTGGCACTTCAAGGCCAGCAACGTGCGCGACTTCGCATGGGCGTCGAGCCGCAAGTTCATCTGGGACGCGCAAGGCTACAAGAAGGATTCCACCGACGTGCTGGCGATGTCCTACTATCCGAAGGAAGGCAACCCGCTGTGGGGCAAGTACAGCACCCAGGCCATCATCCACACCATCGACAAGTACAACAAGTACAGCTTCGACTATCCGTATCCGACCGCGATCTCGGTCAACGGCCCGGTGGGCGGCATGGAATACCCGATGATCTCGTTCAACGGCCCGCGCCCGACCAAGGACAAGAAAACCGGCCAGCTGACCTGGTCGCAGCAGACCGAGCATGGCCTGATCGGCGTGATCATCCACGAAGTGGGCCACAACTACTACCCGATGATCATCAACTCGGACGAACGCCAGTGGACCTGGATGGACGAAGGCCTGAACACCTTCGTGCAGTACCTCGCCGAGCAGGAATGGGAGGACGGCTATCCTTCGCGCCGCGGTGAGCCGCGCAACATCGTCGACTACATGAAGAGCCGCAACCAGGTGCCGATCATGACCAACTCGGAATCGGTGCTCCAGCTGGGTAACAACGCCTACGCCAAGCCGGCGACTGGCCTGAACATCCTGCGCGAGACCATTCTGGGCCGCGAACTGTTCGACTACGCCTTCCGCGAATACGCGCAGCGCTGGAAATTCAAGCGCCCCACCCCGGCCGACTTCTTCCGCACCATGGAAGACGCTTCCGGCACGGACCTTGACTGGTTCTGGCGCGGCTGGTTCTACACCACCGATCCGGTGGACATCAGCGTCGATGGCATCACCGAATACGGCGTGAGCACCAAGAATCCGGAAACCGAAAAGGCCTGGAAAAAGGCGCAGAAGGACGCGCAGCCGGTGTCCCTGTCGGAGCAGCGCAACAAGGCCCTGCCGAAGCGCGTGGACGCGCATCCGGAGCTGAAGGACTTCTATAACGAGCACGACGAGTTCACCGTCACCAACAAGGACCGCAACGCCTACGCCGAAGCGGTCGAGAAGCTGGAGCCGTGGGAAAAGCAGCTGCTGGCGCAGGGCAAGCACCTGTACCTGGTGGACTTCTCCAACCTGGGCGGCATGGTGATGCCGCTGGTGCTGGAGATTGAACTCAAGAGCGGCAAGAAGTACATCGAGCGCATTCCGGCCGAAGTGTGGCGCTATTCGTCGAAGAAGATCACCAAGTTGATCGTCACCGACGAGCCGATGGTGGGCCTGACCCAGGACCCGTACTGGGAAACCGCCGACATCGACACGTCCAACAACTCGTGGCCGCGCAAGGTCAGCCAGTCGCGCCTGGAACTGTTCAAGACCGAACGCGATCGCAATAACCTGATGCGCGACTTCAACACGCCGCTGAAGAAGGACGAGAAGAAGTGATGCTGCGCGCCGTTGCCGCCCTCATGCTGGCCTGCGCCGGCATGACGGCCGCCGCCCACAACTTCCACATGGGGATGGCGGACATCAGCTACAACGAGCGCACCGGCAGCACCGAGATCGTGCACACCTACACCGGGCACGATCTCACCGCGCTACTGACCGAACTGTATGGCCGCCAGTTCGACCTGGGCCGCGCGGACAGCGAAGCACCGCTGCGCCGCTACGTGGAAAAACAATTCACCATCTCCAGGGCCGATGGCAAACGCCTGCCGCTGCAATGGGTGGGCGCGCGCGTGGACGCCGACAGCGTCGTCATCTTCCAGGAAATTCCGCGGACCCGGCTGGCCAAGGGCGACCGCATACACAACGCCCTGCTGATCGACTTCCTGCCATCGCAAAAAAACACCGTCAATCTGCAAACCGATGGCGCCACCAAAACCCTCATTTTCGATCAGCGCGGCGTCGATCAAACCGCCCCTTAAGTACGCACTGCTGCTGGCCCTCGGCTGCGCCCACGCGGATGACCTGATCATGCAGCGCGTGCTGGTGGACGGCTCGCGCACCAATCAGCTCGGCGTGGCCGACGCCGCCAGCGCCGGCAGCGTTACGCAGGACGAACTGGCGGCGCGCACCGTCTACCGTCCCGGCGAGATGCTGGAGGCGGTACCCGGCCTGGTGGTCAGCCAGCATAGCGGCGAAGGCAAGGCGAACCAGTTCTATCTGCGCGGCTTCAACCTCGATCACGGCACCGACCTGCGCACCAGCGTCGATGGCATGCCGGTCAACCAGCGCAGCCACGCGCACGGCCAGGGCTGGACCGACCTGAATTTCCTGATCCCGGAACTGGCGGTGCGCCTCGATTACAAGAAAGGCCCCTACTCCGCCGAGGACGGCGACTTCGCTTCGGCCGGCGCCGCGTCGGTGGTGTATGCCAACCGCCTGCTGCGAGGTGTGGCCAGCGTCTCCGCCGGGCAGAATGGCTACGGCCGCGCGCTGCTCGCCGACTCCATTGAAACGGCGCGCGGCAGCCTGCTGTACGCCGTGGAGGCGCTGCACAACGACGGCCCGTTCACCAATCCGGACAACTACAAGAAGCACAACGCCGTGCTGCGCTACAGCGAGGGCTACGCCAACAATGGCTTCAATCTCAGCCTGATGGCCTACCAGGCCGACTGGCATGCCACCGACCAGATTCCGCTGCGCGCGGTGCAGGATCGCCAGATCGGCCGCAATGACGCGATCGACAATACCGACGGCGGCAAGGCGCATCGTTACAGCCTGTCCGGCGGCTGGCGCCGCACCGGCGAGGACAGCGCGTCGGCGGTCAACGCCTATGTGATCGCCAATCGGCTGGACCTGTGGTCCAACTTCACCTACTTCATGGACGATCCGCTGCGCGGCGACCAGTTCGCGCAGCCGGACAGGCGCGTCACCAGCGGCCTGAATGCCTCGCACAGCTGGCACCGCCACACCGGCGCCGGCAACAGCGACACCACCATCGGCGTGCAGCTACAGAACGATAATATCTTTAACGGCCTGCTCAACACGCAGGCCCGCCGCACCCTGTCGGCCACGCGCCGCGACCACATCGTCGAATCCAGCGCCGGCCTGTTTGTAGAGAACAGCACGCGCTGGAATCCGGCGTTGCGCACCGTGGTTGGTGCCCGCGTGGACGGCTATCGCTTCGATGTGCAAAGCGATCTTGCGGCCAACTCGGGCAAGGCCTACGACCACCTGCTCAGTCCCAGCCTGAGCGTGATCTATGGGCCGTGGCAGAGCGCCGAGGTGTACGCCAACTTCGGCAGCGGCTTCCACAGCAACGACGCGCGCGGCGCCACCATCGCCATCGACCCGAAGACCGGGCTGGCGGCCAGCAAGGTGACGCCGCTGGCGCGTTCGCGCGGCATGGAACTGGGCGCGCGCAGCGCCTGGCTGCCCGGCCTGCAAACAGCGCTGTCGCTATACCGGCTGGACTTCGATTCGGAGCTGGTCTACATCGGCGATGCCGGCGCCACCGAGCCCGGCCCGCCCAGCCGCCGTTATGGCGTGGAGTTCTCCAGCTACTACAAGCCGTTGAAGTACTTGTCGCTCGACCTGGACCTGGCCTATGCGCATGCGCGGGCGCGCGGCGAACAACCCGGCGGCAGCTACATTCCCGGCGCGGTCGAAGGCACCGGACAGCTGGCGGTGACGGTAAATGACGGCGGCCCGTATTCGGCATCGCTGAAGCTGCGCTACTTCGGACCGCGTCCGCTGGTCGAGGATAACAGCGTGCGCTCCAATTCCAGCCTGACGCTGAACGGCCGCTTCGGCTGGAAAATCCGCAACGACCTGGCGCTGGAACTGGAAGCGTTCAATCTCACCAACCGCCGCGACTCGGCGATCGACTACTACTATGAATCGCAGCTGAAGGGGAAGCGGCCGCCGTCGCCGGCATCCACTTCCACCCGATCGAATCGCGCTCGCTGCGGGCGACGCTGACCAAGACCTTCTGATCGATCAGCGCTTCTCGTTCAGCATGGCGAAGTCGCGCTGGTGCCAGACCGGGTAAGCCGGCGGCACCTCGCTGGCCTGTTCCAGCAGCGCGTTCTGCGCGGGCGTCAGCGACCAGCCGGTGGCGCCGATATTTTCGATCAGCTGCTTCTCGTCGCGCGCGCCGATGATGACGTTGGAGACGGTCTGCTTCCCCAGCAGCCAGTTCAGCGCGATCTGCGGGATCGACTTGCCGGTCTGCTCGGCCACCGCGTCCAGCGCATCGACGATGCGGAACAGGCGCTCCTCTTCAAAGTGCGGTCCGGTGCCGGCGATATCGTGCGCGCGCGTGCCCGGCCTGGCGGGCTGGTCGCGGCGGATTTTTCCGGTAAGCTTGCCCCAGCCCAGCGGGCTCCATACCACCGCGCCCACGCCCTGGTCTTCGGCCAGCGGCGCCAGTTCCCATTCATAGTCGCGGTTCAGCAGCGAGTAGTAGATCTGATGCGCCACATGGCGCGGATAGCCGTAGCGGTCCGAGGTCGCCAGGGATTTCATCAGGTGCCAGCCGGAGAAATTGGACGCGCCGATGTAGCGCACCTTGCCTTCGCGGACCAGCTGGTCCAGCGTGGACAGCGTTTCTTCGACCGGCGTGTTGTAGTCCTGGCCGTGCAATTGCAGCAGGTCGATGTGCTCCACCTGCAGGCGCTTCAGCGACTTGTTGACCGCCTCGATGATGTGCTGGCGCGAGGAGCCGTAATCGTTGGCGCCGTCGCCGGTGGGGAATGTCACCTTGGTCGAAATCAGCAGGCGATTGCGCTTGCCCTTGATCGCTTCGCCCAGGATTTGTTCGGCCAATCCGTCCGAGTAGACGTCGGCGGTGTCGAACATCGACACGCCGTGTTCGAGGCAGACGTCGATCAGGCGCGCGGCGCCGCCGGCGTCGGTGCTGCCCCAGGCTTTGAAGAAGTCGTTGCCGCCGCCGAATGTCGCGGTGCCGAAGCTCAGTTCAGGCACGCGCAGGCCGGATTTTCCAAGACGCTTGTGATTCATCGCATTTCTCCAGTGTGGCTCGAAAGAATTTGATTGTAGCGCGCATGGCGCAACCGCGCAGGCGGCATGCGCTGCCGGCTCGAAGCGCGCCGCGCTGTCACGCCAAGCGTGCAAGCAGGTGACAATTTCAGCCGATTCAGCGATGTTTCCTTGATAGAAAGATGTTTTTTGATTAAATTTAGCCTGGACATCCATCACAGGAACACGCAATGACCAAACACCTGAACTTCCCCGCCCTGCTTGCCGGCCTGCTGCTGGCGGTGAGCGCGGTGGCCGCGCCCGAACTGACCGAGCTGGTTCCCAACAACCCCAACGTCAAGCTGGGCAAGCTCGACAACGGTCTGACCTACTATATTGAAAAGAACGCCAAGCCGGCCCAGCGGGTCGAGTTGCGGCTGGTGGTCAGGGCCGGGTCGGTGCAGGAAGACGACGACCAGCGCGGCATGGCGCACCTGCTCGAACACATGGCCTTCAACGGCAGCAAACATTTCAAGAAGCATGAGCTGATCGCCTACCTGCAATCGATCGGCGTGCGCTTCGGCGCCGACCTCAACGCGTCCACCGGCTTCGATGCGACCATTTACATGCTGCCGATCCCCACCGACAAGCCGGACAACCTGGAACAGGGCATGACCGTGCTGGAAGACTGGGCCCACGGCCTGACGCTCACCGACAAGGACATCGACGACGAGCGCCAGATCGTGCTGCAGGAAAAGCGCATGCGCAGCGGCTACGGCCAGCGCAGCCTGGAGGCGATGCTGCCCAAGCTGGCCAACGGCTCGCGCTACCAGGACCGCCTGCCGATCGGCACCGAGGATTCGATCCTGCACGCCAGGCCGGAGGCGGTGCGGCGCTTTTACGCCGACTGGTACCGCCCCGACCTGATGGCCGTCATCATGGTCGGCGATCTCGATCCGGTCGCGGCGGAAGGCATGATCAAGCGCCACTTCAGCGGCCTGAAGATGCCGGCCAAGCCGCGCCCGCACGTCAGCTATGCGCCGGCCCCGCTGACCAGGCCGGACGCGCTGGTCTTCCTCGACAAGGAAGCGCCGTCCAATAATGTGCAGCTGTATTACGCCACCTTCGGCCGCAAGCCGCCGGAAACGGTGGGTGACTTCCGCGACGTGCTGGTGCGTCAGCTGTTCAGCCAGCTGATGAAGATGCGCTTCAGCCGCCTGACGCAGCTAGCCGAGGCGCCGTTCCTCGGCGGCGGCGCGGGCGAAAGTCCGGTGCCGTTCGGCGTCAACCAGTACGGCTTTACGGCCGCCGCCAGCGTCGGCAAGGCCGGCGTCAACGCCGCCATCGACGCGCTGGTGCAGGAAAACACGCGCGCGCGCCAGTACGGCTTCCCCGCCGCCGATTTCGACGCCGCCAGGCAGAACCTGCTGGCGTCCTACGAATACAACGCCAATGCGCGCGCCACGCGCGACTCCGCCGCCGTGCTGGGCACCTACATCCGTCACTTCCTGGCCGGCGGCGCCATCCCCGGCGCCGACAAGGAGCACGAGTACGCCAAGGCGCTGGTGCCGGCCATCACGCTGGACGAAGTCAACGCCTACGCCCGGAGCATCATCCCGGCCGCGCCGCCGAAGCTGGTGCTGTACTCGGCGCATGCCAACAGCGTCGCCGCCGGCCAGGCCGCGCCGACCGGCGCCGAACTGCTGGCGCGCGCCGAGGCCGCCGCCAGGCTGGCGGTCGCCAAGGCCGACGACAAGCCGCTGCCGGCCAATCTGATGAGCTACAAGCCCGAGCCGGGCAGCATCGTCGCCCACAGCGAAGACCAGGCGCTGGGCGTGACCACGCTGACGCTGTCGAACGGCGTCAAGGTCCTGCTCAAGCCGACCGACTTCAGCAAGGACAAGGTGCTGATGCTGGCCGTGCGTCCGGGCGGCTTGTACGCGCTGCCGGAAGCCGACAAGCCAAGCGCCCGCTTCGCCAGCGCCGTGCAGAATGCGATGGGGGTCGGCTCCTATACGCCAGCCGACCTGCAACGCGTGCTGGCCGGCAAAGCCGTTGCCATCAGCGCACAGCTGATGCCGTATGCCGACCAGGTGGCCGGCAGCAGCCGCACCGGCGACATCGAATCGATGCTGCAACTGAACTACCTGTCCGTCACCAGCCCGCGGCGCGACGAAAACCTGTTCCGTTCCTTCGTGAGCCGTGGCGCCGAGGCCGTGCGCAACCGCTCCGCCATGCCGGAAATGCGCTTTGCCGAGGCGCGCATGAAGACCGTCTACGGCAACCACCCGCAGCTCGACCTGCCGCCCAAGCCGGCCGACTTCGAGGCGCTGAACCTGGACCGCACGCTGAACCTGCAACGTGCGCGCATGTCGAGCGCCAAGGGCATGACCTACATCTTCGTCGGCGACTTCGAGATCGAGAAGATCAAGCCCCTGCTGGCCACCTATGTGGCGACGCTGCCGGTGGCCGACCTGCCGCTGACGTTCCGCGATCCCGGCATCCGCCAGGTGCGCGGCGTGGTGCGGCAGGAGGTCAAGGCCGGCGTGGAGCAAAAGAGCCAGGTGGTATTCGACTTCGGCGGCGACGTCGAATACAACTACGCCCAGTCCTGGCCGCTGGGCCTGCTGGCCGACGTGCTGAACCTGCGCATCACCGACGAGTTGCGCGAAAAGCAAAAGCTGGTCTACTCCGGCAACGCCAGCGTGCGCTACGAGAAGACGCCGCGCGGCGCCTATGGCTTCGCCATTATGCTGCCGACCTCGCCGCAGAACGCAGAGAAAGTCGAGGCGGCGGTCTGGGGCGAAATCGAGCGCCTGCAAGCCAGCGGACCGGCGGCGGATGACCTGAACAAGGTCAAGCAGGCCCGCCTGCAATCCTATCGGCGCGCGCTGCGCGAGGACGGCTACTGGCTGAACCACCTGCGCCAGGGCGTGCTGGAAGAAAGGGATCCGCACGAAATCCTGAAAATCGAGCAACGCATCAACGACGTGACGGCCGACGACATCAAGGCCGCCGCGCAGCGCTTCCTCGACCGCAAGAATTACGTGGAAATGGTGCTCAAGCCGGAGGACGCCAATTAAGCCTGCTGCCCCGCTACGCCGCTGCGCCGCAGCGGTCAGCGCCGGCCGTCCATGGCCGACTTCACGGCGGTCAGAAAGCTCTCGCTGACCGCCAACAGCTGACCGCATCGCAACGCCAGCACATGGCCGCCTTCCGGCGTCTGCCTCAGCGCCAGCAATTCGCTGCGCCTGACGAGTGTGCGGCGATGGATGCGCAGGAATTGGCCGGGATCGAGGTAGCGCATCAGCTCCGTCAACGTAGTCCGGTGCAGCAGCTTGCGCTGCGCCAGATGCAGTGCGACGTAATTGCTGGCCGTCTCCATCCACAGGACGTCGTCCAGCGCGACCTTCTCCATCCGCCCAACCGAACGAACAATCAGCTCATTCCAATAGCCGGGCGCCGGATCGGTAAACTGGCGCAACGCCCGCGCATAGGTGGCGCGCTGCTGCAACAGCTGCTGCGCCCGCTCGACCGCCTGGCGCAGGCGCTGCTCGCTGACCGGCTTGACCAGGTAGTCGAGCGCATGCACGTCGAACGCGTCCAGCGCGTGCCCCCGGTGCGCGGTCACGAAGACGATCAGCGGCGGCGCCTCCTGCAAGCTCAGCACGCGGGCCATTTCCAGTCCCGATTCCACCGGCATCTGCACATCAAGCAACAGCAGATCGACCTCGGTTGCCTGCATCAACGCGCGCGCGCTGGCCGCGCTGGCGCATTCGCCGGCCACCACCCAGTCGTGAAACGGCGCCACGGCGTGGCGCAGGTTGGTGCGGGCATGCGCCTCATCGTCCACGATCAATATGCTGAACGGCATCGTCAGTCCTCCAGCTGGCGCGGCAGCCGCAAGGTGGCCACAAAGCGTCCGTCCGCGCGCGCCGTGTGCAGCGCGGCCTTGTCGCCGTAGGCGAGCTTCAACCGGGCCCGAATCCCGCGCAAGCCGATGCCCAGTCCCGCTGACGGCGCCGAGTGCGCATAGATCGGATTGCTGACCTGGGCCAGCAGAACATCGGCGTCCAGCGCAAACGTGACACGAATGTCGCTACGCTGCTCGTGGCACTCAAGGTCGTGGCGCAACGCGTTCTCGACCAGGGGCTGCAACAGCATGGGCGGGCACTCGATGTCATCGTCCAGCAGATGCTCGCCTTCGATGTCGATCTGCAGCCGGGCGCCGAAGCGCAAATGCTGCAGTTCCAGATAATCCCGCACGAATTGCAGCTCCTGCCTGAGGCTGATCCAGTCGCGTTCGCTGCTTAACAAGGCGTACTGCAACAGGTCGCCCAGGCGGCCCAGCCCGTCGAGCGCCAGCGTCTTGTCGTCGGTCCGCACCATGGCGCCGATCGCGCTCAGCGTGTTGAATATGAAATGCGGCTCCAGCTGGCCGCGCAAGGCGGCCAGACGCTGCCGCTCCAGCGACAGGCGGACCTCCGCCAATTCGTTGCTTTGCTGCCGGTGCCGCTGCCACAGCAAGCTCGCCACCACCACGCCAAACGCCAACGACAACAGCACAAACACCACGAACCATTCAAACTTGTCCATGGACACCCAGTAATGCCAGGCGTTTGCCAGTGTCGGCGCGAGGTCGAACTTGAAGCAGCGGCGGTAGGCCAGGCCGAGCATCGCCAGCGGCCAGCCGAGGGCCATGTACACCACGTAGCCATACGAGATGCGGCGGCGGGTAGCCAGCCAGTCCGGATGGCGCAGATAGACCAGGTAGAGCAGATAGCTCTGCACCATCATCGCCGCGTAGCCGCACCACCAGCCCAGCGTCATCATCCAGTAGCTGCGCAGGTCGCGGTAGTGTTCGGCATCGCCGTAGGTGCTGAAGCCGGCCACCGCACACAATAGCGTCCATAGGCCAAAGTTAATCAGGAAAGCGCGGAATGGACCGGACATGGCGGAGGATGAATGCATGGGCGGAAGTATACCAGCGCCTTGCCGGCCATTCGTCCCTGATCTGGCGGCGTTCATCACACTGTCCGGCATCCGTCCCGCCGGCGCCGGGGCTGGTCACACGAGCATATGACCGCAAGTGCGGGCGCGGTAGCGTGACGGCTTTCCAACTTCCTGACCGACATCATGCGTTTCCCCGGCCTGTGCGTATTGCCCTCACTTGCTCTCAGTCTCGCCGCCATGGCAAGCGAGGACACCTCTTCCCTGCAAACCATCGAAGTCAATGGCCCCGGCAGCAACCAGCTGCGCCGGGACGACGCCATGGGACGTGTCATCCTCGGCCGCGCGGAACTGGGGCGCTACGGCGACAGCACGCTGGCCGACGTCCTCAAGCGCCAGCCCGGCCTCAGCGTCGCCGGGGGCGAGATCCGCATGCGCGGCCTCGGTGGCGGCTATACCCAGATCCTCATCGACGGACAGCCGGCCCCCGCCAGCTTTGACATTTCAACGCTGTCCCCCGACCTGATCGAGCGAGTGGAAATACAGCGCAGCGCCCAGGCCGATGCAAGTTCGCAAGCGGTGGCCGGTTCGCTAAACCTCATATTGCGCAAGACGGCGGGTCCGCGCAGGACCACGGCAAAAGTCAGCGCCGAGCGGCAAGGCGCGGAAATCTCGCCCGCCGCCACCGTGCAGTGGAGTGCGGGCGGCGGTGCGGCAGGCTACGGCGTCACCACCACGCTCAGCGAAACACGCCGGCGCGCGCAATCCGGCACCGACGAGCGCACGCGGGACGGCGGCGTCACGTCCCTGCACCGGCTGCACGACGACGATGAAGTGCGCACCCGCCGCATCAATGCCGCGCCCCGCGTCGATCTGAAGCTTGACGCTGGCAATACGCTGACATGGCAAGGCTTGCTCGACCTGTCACGCGCCGACGCGCGCGGCGCACAGTCCGACCATACGCTGCAAGGCACGCCCGGCGGCTACCCCGAATCCACCTGGCACAGCCTGTCCAACAGCTGGCTGCTGAAGTCCGACCTCAGCTGGATGCAGCGGCTCGCCGCCGGCCGGCTGACGCTCAAGGCGAGCGCGGAGGCCGGCAATCGCCATGGCGACTATCTGTTCCTCGGCGCCAACGCCGCCGGCGTTCCGTGGCTGAGCCGGGCCGTCGCCTCGCGCGCACTGGAGCGGCGTGCCAGCACCAGCGGCAAATATCTGACCGGCCTGACCGCCGGGCACGATATCGCGGTCGGCTGGGAGGCCGCCGGCGTGCGCCGCGAAGAACGGCGCCATCAGCAGGACCGGGGGCCGGACAGTGTGCCTGTCTACCTGCTGCAACAGGACTACAACGCCAGCGTGCGTCAGCTTGCGCTGTTCGTGCAAGACGAGTGGACGGTGAACCGGCAACTCCAGGCCTATGTCGGCATGCGCTGGGAGGGACTGGATACCCGCACCGACGGTCCGGACCACGCCGCCACCAGTTCACGCGTGTGGAGCCCGGTGGTGCAGACGGTGTGGAAGCTGCCGCACCGTGCGCGCGACCAGTTGCGCCTGTCCCTGGCCCGTACCTACAGCAGGCGCCGCAGCCACGCGACCTGGTGCCGCGACGCTTCACCGTCAACAATGGCAACGGTCCGGCCCAGCCCGACTATCAGGGCAATCCCCGGTTGCGTCCCGAGTTGTCCTGGGGCCTGGATGCGGCGCTGGAGTCGTACTTTGAAGACGAGGCCATGCTCAGCGTTTCAGCCTATGCGCGCCGCATCAGCGACGTGGTGCAGCTCACGCTGTGGCAGGAAAACGGGGTATGGGTCAGTAGCCCGGCCAACGGCGGCGTCGCCCATGTGCACGGCGTGGAGGTGGACGGACGCATGCCATTGTTCATTCCGTGGCGCGCAGGATTCGTCACGGAGGTGCGCGCCAACATCAGCCGCAACTGGTCCCGCGTCGAGGGCACGGCGGGGCAGGATAACCGCCTTCGCAATCAGGCGCCGCTGACGGTCAACCTCGGCGCCGATCTGCGGCTGCCGCGGCAGCTGAACGCAGGTGCGAACTGGCGCCTGACGAGTGGCTGGCGCGCACGTACCGCGCAGTCGCTGACCGAGGAGACCGGCCGGGTACGCGAGCTGGAAGCCTACGCGGGCTGGCCGGCCATCGGCGGCCGAATGCGGCTGGGCGTGGCCAACATGCTGCAATCGCATCGCCAGACCGGCCGCATCTACGACGACGGCCTGTACGCCAGCAGCCGGCTGACGTCGAGCCGGCAGCATCGGCTAATTCGGCTGCAATTTGAAGCGGAGATCAAGTAGGCGGCGCATTACAACGCAGATGCAGCCGCTGCCGCGCGCTCAGGGCGCCAGTCCGCCAGTCCACCAGTCCATTAAGCGCTGAAGTCCGCATCGCCGGCCGCCTCGGCTTCAATTTGCGCGATGCGCTGGTAGTCCTCGCCCGGACGGTGCTGAAACGCCTTGATGTGCAGCGCGTCCATGTGCGCGCGCAATGCCGCCGATGGCGCCAGCAAGGCCGTGCGCAGGCGCTGCCGCTGCTGCGGCGGCACGCCGCGCGCGGCCACCAGCGGCAGGCCGGGCGAGGAAACCGAGTATTGCAGCACGCGGATGCCCTGCAAGCTGTCCGGCGCTTCCTCCAGCAAATAGCCGTAGGTGACGCAATCGATGGCGGCGACGTCCGCCTCGCCTTCCTTCAGCGCGCGCAGGCTGGCCACGTGGGCGCCGGTCCACTTGACCGCGCCGAAAAAGCGGCCTTCGCGCGCCAGCGGCGCGACCGCATGGCGCAGCACGTTCATGCCGCTGTTGGAATGCCGGTCATTGACGGCGGCGGTCAGGCCGCGCGCTTGCGCCAGCGTGGCGACGCCATCGACCGCGCGCGTGACGATGACACTGGAATAATCGCCGCCGGCGCAGCCGGGAAAGTCAAAGCACGGCGTGGCGATCAGGTCGACCACGCCCTTCAGGAACGTCACATAGGGATAGCCGCAAGTCTGCCCCAGCAGCAGGTCGGGCCGGCGCCACAGCGCCGGCAGTTCCGGCTCGCGCAGCAGCGCGGCCTGGCCGCCGAGGCCGGCGTCGGCCAGCACGCGCGCCAGCAAAGCCTCGTACTCGCGTTGCAGGCGCGGCGAGACGTTGTACATCGGTAGTGAAACTATCATGGCATGTGCGGGTGGACCGGCGCGTCGATCGGGCGGAAACCGTAGCGGCGCATCAGCGCACCGTAGCCGTCGATCTGGAAGCCGCCGCTGCGCGCATTATAAGCCTGGCGGCGGGCGCGATACACGCGCGGCAGCAAGTACCACGGCAGCGATGGCAGGTCGTGGTGCACCAGGTGCAGGTTGTTATTCAGATACAGGATGCGGAAGATCAGGCCGGCGTCGTTCAGCACGATGCGCTGCTTGTGGTCCTCGGCCGGACGGTGCTCGTAGTAGGAGCGTATCATCGCCAGCGACTGCGCCGGGTAGGAAATCGCCAGCAGATACCACAGCGCAGGGACGCCGAAGCTGGTTTTCAGCCACCACAGCAGCGCGGCCAGCATGGCCAGGTGGCGCAGCCACACGCCGGCGTCGCGCATGTCGCCGCGCGCCAGCTTGCGGGCGGCGGCGCCCCAGGTGGCGCAGATCGCCAGCGCCGGGCCGACCAGCAGGCGGCCCCAGAACGTTTTGTTCAGCCAGCGCAGCGCACGCAGCGGCGCCGACATCGCCGCCCATTCGGCCGGCGACACATAGGTGCTCTCGGCGTCCAGCGCCGGCACGGTCAGGTCGAAGTCGTTATGGTGGCGCAGATGGCTCTCGCGGTAAATCTCGTAGGGATACCAGACCGCCAGCGGCGCGTAGCCGAACATCCGGTTCAGCCACGGCCACGGCGTCGGGTGGCCATGTATCAGCTCGTGCTGGAGCGACATATACCACGCGCACCACCACACCATCAGCGCGGTGCCGGCGCCGGGCCCCAGCCGCGGCCAGCACGCCAGCGTGCCCAGCCATCCGCCATGAATCGTCAGTATCAGCAGCCAGGTCGGCCACTCGGCGCGCCACAGGGGCCGGTTGCGTTCGGTCGCCACCTCGTTACGCTGCTTGTCGTCTATCCAGGCCTGCATGCTGTCTCCCTTTGCAGGCAGTATAAGCAGGGCTAACTGGACGGAAAACGAATTAAAACAAGCATGTTTATGCGAATTTCGCGTTCCCGCGTAGGTGAGGCAGCGTACAGCCGCAGCCGCAGGTCACGCGCAAAATAAAGTCCATGGATACGCATACCAACATCACCGAGCCACGCAAATACCACCCTGCCGCCCATGCGCTGCACAGGCAGATGGTGGCGGTACGCAGGACGATGTCGGCGGCGACGGTGGAAGAATCGCAGGCGGCCGCGCGCTGGGCGCAGGCGTGGTATCAGCTGGTGCAGCGCAAGCTGGAAGACCTCCAGCATGCGCCGCGTTACCTGCATTAGATCAGGCTGGGGAGTAGCAGCCGCCGGCGCGGCGTTCCATGGCGTGGCGGTCGACGATGGTGACGGTGCCGCGGCGGTATTCGATCAGGCCCTCTTCCTGCAGCTTGCCGGCGCAGCAGGTGATCGATTCACGGCGCACGCCCAGCATGTTGGCGATCATTTCCTGGGTCACTTTCAGTTCGTTCGACAGCGAACGGTCCAGGCGTTCCAGCAGCCAGCGGCACAGGCGCTGTTCGATGCTGCCGTGGCGCACGCCGGCCACGGTCTGGGCCAGTTGGGCAAACAGGGCCGACGTGTGGCGCATCAGTTGCTGGGCCAGCGCGCCGCCGCTGAAGAAGGCCTGGCGCAGCACCGAGGCCTTGATGCGGTAGCCGTAGCCGGCGCTCTGCACCACGGCGCAGCAGTTGGCGCGCTCGTTTTCATACATGGAGACGCCGACCACGCCCTCGCGGCCGACCACCGCCACCTCGGCGGCGCCGCCCTCTTCGGTCACATATTGCAGGGAGATAATAGCGTTGGTCGGGAAATAGGCATATTCCATCGCCTCGCCGGTATCGAACAGGTGCTTGCCCGCTTCCAGCGGCACCAGGTCGAGGTGCACGAACAGATCCAGCAGTTCCTCGCGCGACAGCGCGCGCAGCAGTTCGTTCTGCTGCGCGCCAATCAGGCTGACGGCCGGCGCGGCGCTTTGCTGCATGGCGCGTGGGATGCTGGCGGAAACGGAAGTCTGTTGTTTAGCTGCGTACATGGTGTGCCTCATCTGTTGTATGTGTTGGATGATTAACACTATAGCCCCGCTATGTACGCTCGATTATAGGAGCACTTACACGCCTTATGTAGGCTGGGAACATAGGCGTTTGTCAGCCTGATCCTACGAGGCGGCGCACGTCGCTATCATGATAGCGGTAGCCATAGCTTCCCAGCCGCAGGTGCAGATCGTTGAAAATGACGCCGTGCAGCGGCGCGCCGGCCTGGTTCAGCCGCCGCACCGCTTCGACGATATCGGTCTGGCCGTTGGCGCCGGCGCGCACCACCAGGAACACGGCGCCGGCCCGGGCGCCGAGCACCAGGGCGTCGGCCAGCGCCAGCACCGGCGGCGGATCGAGCAGGATCAGGTCGTAGTCGGCGCCGGCGCGCGCCAGCAACTCGCCGAAGCCGGCATGCAGCAGCAATTCGGCGCGGCTGGACGGCATGCTGCCGGTGGCGATGAAGTCCAGGTTGGCCAGCACCTGGCGCTGGAGCACCTGTTCCAGCGGCGCCGGCATCAGAATCGCCTCGCTCAGGCCGGGCGCATGCGGTACGCCGAAATGGCGGTGCAGGCCGCCGTTGCGCCAGTCGGCGTCGATCAGCAGCACGCGCTGGCCGGCGGCCGCCACCACCGCCGCCAGGTTGGCCGTCAGGAAGGACTTGCCCTGCGCCGGCAAAGGGCTGCTGAGCATGACCGTGTTGTTGCCAAAGCCCGGCAGCGCCCGCAGCAACGCGGTGCGGAACACGCGCAGCGCCTCGATCGCCACGTCGTCCGGCGCGTCGCGGGCCAGCAGCGGCAGCCGGGGCGGCGGGGACTTGCGGCGCGCGGCGCGGTCCAGCGCGGCCTGCGCGCTGCTGTGCGGCACCACCGCGTGCACCACGCCGGCGCCCAGCAATTGCTCGACGCGCTGCGGATCGCGGATGCCGCCGGTCCAGTAATCGCGCGCCATCGCCGCCAGGCAGCCCAGCAGCAGGCCGGCGCCGGCGCCGATGGCGAGGATCAGCGGCCGGTTCGGCCGCAACGGCCGCTCAGGGCCACCGGCGCATCGACCAGGCGCACATTGCTGACCTGCCCGGCCGACACCAGCCGCAGTTGCTGCGCCGTGTTCGACAGCGCCGTGTACAGCTCGGTATTGACCTTGATGTCGCGCGCCAGCCGCGTGGCGTCCTGCTCCAGCGCGGGCAAGCCCTCGATGCGGCGCTGCGCCTCGACGATCTCGCGCTCGACGCCGCGCATCTGCGCCGCCACGCCCTGCACGATCGGATGTTCGCGCGTGTAGCGCGCCAGCAGCTCGGTGCGTTTCTGCTCCAGGTCGGAGCGGCGCTGGCGGGCGGCGGCCACGCGCTGCAGGCTGATCCTGGCTTCCTCGGCCAGATCGACCGTGCCGTGCCGCTGGCGGAAGCGGCTGTACTGGTCTTCCGACTGTTCCAGTTGCGCCTTCAGCTCGGGCAGCTGGGCGTTGAGGAAGGCCAGCGAGCGCTCCGCCTCCTCCACCTTGCGGGCGCGGTTCTGGCGCAGGTATTCGCGGCCGATTTCGGCCAGCGTGGCGCGCGCCTGCTGCGCCTGGGCAGCGCGCAGGCGCACGGCGATGACGCCCGATTGCCGGCCCTGCTCGCTGACGGTCATGGCCTGCTGCACGCGTTCGACCGCCGCCTGCGGCGTTACCCGCACCAGCCGGAAGCGCGTTCCGGGCAGCGCGTGCAGCCGCAGCACCGCCAGCTTCAGCGGACCATGCGCCGTCGCCAGCGACAGCGTGCGGCCGATGCGGCCGGTGGCGGCGATGCCGTACTCGTCATTGGCCAGCTCGTAGTCGCCGCCGGCGCGCGCGGTCAGCACAAAGCCGTGGCCGAGCAACGGCGCCGGCGGCGCGAACTCGCCGATCTCGATCTGCTCGCCGCCCCAGCCATAGCCGCCGTAGCCGAACACGCCGGGCGGCAGCAGCGGCGGCCCGCGCCATTCGCCCAGCCAGCGGCCCAGCAGCGGCAGGTAGCGCGGCGCCGCGTCCAGGTCCAGCCGCAGGCGCAGCACGGCCGGCTCGATCACCGCGCGCGAACGCAGCAGCTCCATCTCCGCCACCGCTTCTTGCTTGGTGTCGAACAGCGACGAGACGTCGTTGAGAATGTTGCGCGAGGCGTTGGGCTTGCCCTCCTCCACATGGAACAGCATGTTGGCCTCGTACACCGGCCGCGCCAGCAAGGCGTACAGGCCGGCGCCGGCGAAACAGGCCAGCGCCACCAGCGCCGCCAGCCAGCGGTGGGCGCGCAGCACATCGAGGTGGTGGCGCAGGTCCAGCGCTTCATCGACGCCAGCGCCGCCGGCGCCACGCTGCGGCAACGGCGCGCCGGCGATGTGCAGCGCCTCGCGCCCGGAACGGAAAATCGAAGGCAAAGGCATGGCTGCCGCCGTCAGCGCGTCGCGCCCACCGCCGACGACAGCGCGCCGGGGAAGATCTGGCTGATGTTGCGGTGCCAGTTGGCCAGCCGCGTGGCCGCCACATACACCACGTCGCGCGGCTCCAGCTCGAACGCCTCGGCCATCGCCAGCGCGCCGGGCGCGCGCGCGTCCAGCTGGAACACCTGCGGTTCGCCGTCGGCGCGCCGCACCACGTAGACCTGGCGGCCATCGCCCTGCGGCGTCAGCCCGCCGGCTTCGCCCATGGCTTCGTTCAGCGTCAGCCGGCCGTCGTGCATGGTCAGCGCTTTCGGCGCCATCACTTCGCCGGAAATGAACACCTTGCTTTCATCGCGCGACGGCACATGCAGCACGTCGCCGTGCTGCAGCATTATCCGCGCCGGATTGACGCCCTGCCGCATCAACTGGGGCAGGTTGAGCGGATGGCGCTGCGCGCCGCGCTCCAGCAGCAGCCGGCTCTGGTCGGCGGACGGCAGCGGGCCGCCAGCGCGGTTCAGCGCTTCCACCAGCGTCATCGGCAAGTCGTTGATCGCCTGCAGGCCGGGCGTCCTGACCTCGCCGGCAATGTAGATGCGCTGGCTGCGGTAGGCCTGCACGCGCAAGGTCACTACCGGGTTGCTGATGTAGCGCGCCAGGCGCGCGGCCAGCAGCGTGCGCGCCTGTTCCTCGGTCATGCCGGCCAGGCGCAGCCGGCCGGCGTAGGGAAACTGCACCAGTCCGTCGTGATCGACGACAAAGCCGGCCGGCGGCACGCCGGACGCGTCCGCTTGCGGCGCGGCTGCGCCGGCCGCCGCCGCCGGCGCCCCCGCGCCCAGTTCCGGATGGTCCCAGACGACGATGGTCAGGATGTCGCCGTGGCCGATGCGGTACGGCGCCGGCGCGTCCGCCAGCAGGCCGCCGACATCCTGGCGGTCGCGCTGCGCGCGCCGCAGCTGCTCGGCCTGTAGCCATGCGGGACTGATCTGCCGCACCGCGACCGGCGCGCCGGCCTCGGCGCCCGTCACCTGCGCCATATAACCCTGGCTGCCGGCGCAACCGCCCAGCAGCAATAACAGACTCAAGACGATGCGCATGCCGCCCTCCCGTTGACCCGACCAAGGCTAGCGGCGCGGCGGCGCGCGCGCCTGCGCTGCGTCAAGCGTACACCGGGAACTCCTCGTTCCTGGCAGACACAAGCAGTAACATTTTCCCTACGTAAAAATAATTCCTTTCCGGCCGGAACAAACGCATTTGATCCAAGTCAAAACCTGTCCATTCATCGAGATAAGGAAGGAACTTCTATGTTCAAACGAATTCAATTCCAGGCGATGCTGCTCAGTTCCACGCTGCTGGCCGCCTGCGGCGGCGGCAACGGCGCCCCGGCGCGGCGCAGGCGGACCAATTGGCAGCGGCCACCGTTACCGACCCGGGAGTCACCGCCGTGGAAACAGTCAGCACCACGCCCGTCGCCGCCGCCGCCGCAGCCGCCACTGGCGCCGTCAACCTGGCCTTGTACAAGCCGGTCAGCGTGTCGTCGGCGGAAAGCGGCGCCACCGGCGGCGCCCAGGCTGTCGACGGCCAGGGCAACACGCGCTGGAGCTCGCAGTTCAGCGATGCGCAATGGATCAAGGTCGACCTCGGCGCGGTCAGCAACATCAACCACGTCACGCTGCAATGGGAAGGCGCTTACGCCAAAAGCCATACGCTGCAAACCTCGACCGATAACGTCAACTGGAAGACGGTGTACAGCAACGGCAATGGCAGCGGCGGCACCGAAGAGGCGCGCTTCACCGCCACCGGCGCGCGCTGGGTGCGTATGAACGGCATCCGCCGCGCCACGCCATGGGGCTATTCGCTGTATGAGCTGAAAGTGTTCAACGACGCCGGCGCCACGCCGGCCAATCCGCTGCCGACCGACGCCATCTTCGCGCCGGGCAGCTTCTGGTACCGGGAGATCCCGAAGACGGTGGCGCTGCACGCCAACTCGGCCGGCTTCGTCGCCGACTTCCTGCGCCAGGTGCGCACCTACTACGGCAACGTCACCATCAACACCACGTCCTACGCCAGCCCGCTGTTCCAGCCGGCGGCCGGCACCGGCGCCAGCAAGGTGACGCAGTGGGACTGCCAGCACAAAGGCTATCTGGACGCCAGCCTGGCGCAGCAATGGGCCAGCGTGCCGATGCCATCCTACGCCACGCCGTCCGACGGCACCGACGGCGAGATGAGCATCTACCAGCCGTCCAGCAATACGCTGTGGGAATTCTGGCAGACGCGCAAGGTCAACGGCCAGTGGCAGGCGTGCTGGGGCGGCCGCATGGACAATGTCGCGGCCAGCAGCGGCATCTGGCCGCCGGGCTATGGCACCACCGCCACCGGCCTGCCCTTCATCGGCGGCCAGGTCACGGCCGAGGAGCTGCGTCGCGGCGAGATCCGCCACGTGATCGGCATCGCGCTGGTGGACCTGGAACGGGCCGGCGTCTACTCGTGGCCGGCCAACCGGTCGGACGGCTACAATCCCGGCAATGCCGCCAACCGCATTCCGGAAGGCACGCGCTTCCGTCTCGACCCCAACCTGAACGTGGACAGCCTCAACCTGCATCCGGTGGCGCGCACCATCGCCAAGGCGGCGCAGAAGTACGGCTTTGTGGTGTGGGACAAGGCCGGCGCGATATCGCTGCGGGTGCAGAATCCCAAGTCCTACACCGCGCTCGGGCAGGCCGATCCGTACGTGGCGCTGTTCAACGGCACGCCGAACTACGCGCTGCTCAACGGTTTTCCATGGGATAAGCTGCAATTCCTGCCCAAGGACTACGGCAAGCCCTGACGCCGGCGCGGGCGCGGCGCCCAGCGCGCCCAGGCGGACGACAGCAGCAGCACCGCCGCGAACGGCAGGCCGTGCACCAGGTAGCGCACGGCCAGCCGGCGCGGCTCCTGCCACAGCCGGCAGACCCATTCCAGGCCGGCCCGCTGCGCCCAGCGCGGCGCGCGCCGCAGCCGGCCCGCCAGCAGGCTGAAGCTGATGCCGACGCCGATCCACCAGGTGCGCGGGAACTCCGGCCGCAAGGCGGCGATCAATTCATCCTGCTTCGGACAGCCGAGCGCGACATAGACGATATCCGGCTGCGCCCGCTGCAAGGCCTGGCGCAACGCCGGCAGATGGGCCGGGTCGCGCTCGAAGCCGTGCGGCGGATACCAGGTGCCGGCCAGGCGCAGGCCGGGGCACAGGCGGCGTAGCTGGCAGCCGGCCTGCTCGGCCATGCCGTGGTCGCCGCCGATCAGGAACACCGAATGGGCGTGGCGGCCGGCGCGCGCGCTCAGCGTCAGGATCAGGTCGGAGCCGGCCACGCGCTGCGGCAGCGGCAGGCCTTTCAGCGCGCTGGCCCAGACCAGCGGCATGCCGTCGGCGACGAACACGGTGGCTGGCCGCACCAGTTCGCGGAAGCCGGCGTCGACCACGTGACGGCGCAAAATATCCAGGTTGGCGGTGACGATCCAGCCGCCGCGCCGCGCGGCCAGAGCGCGCAGCACCAGGTCGATGCAGCCGGCTTCGTCGATGCGCGCCAGCGGCATGTGGAATAGAGCTACTGTTTCGTGTGGTGTATCCATGGTCCCTCCCTCTTGTGGCCTAGCGCCACGTTAGGCCGGCGGTATCCGCCACGCTTGATCCCTGCCAATGCGGCATGAGGAACCAAACGGCGGCCGCAGTAGCGCCGCGCGCGCTTGCCTGAACGCATGCGCGGAGCGTCTGCGCTGCGTCAAACAAAGCGTTTGATGCGCGGCATAAGATGCTCATATCGCCAGCCACCGGAGACCGTCATGCCGCGTTTTTCTCGTTCTTTCCGGGTGGCGCCATGACGCTGGCCGCCAGCGTGCGCTGGATTGCTGTGGCGCAGGCGGCGCGCTTCGCGTCGCAAATGCTGAGCCTGGTCGTGCTGGCGCGCCTGCTGCCGGCCGATGCTTACGGCCTGATGGCGATGGCGATGACGGTCACCAACTTTGCCTTCCTGTTCCGCGACCTCGGCACCATGGCGGCCATCATCCAGCGGCCGCGCGTACCGGCGCTGCTCAAGCATTCGCTGTACTGGCTGAACCTGGGGCTGGCGCTGCTGCTGGCGTTGCTGCTGGCGGCGCTGGCGTCGCCGCTGGCGCACGCCTACCGCGATCCGCGCCTGGCCGCCGTGCTGATGGCCCTGGCGCTGGTGTTTCCGTTGTCGGCGCTGGCGTCCGTGCAGCAGGCGCTGCTGGAACGCGAATCGCGCTTCCGCCTGCTGGCGCGCATCGAGACGCTCAGCGCGCTGGGCGGCGTGGCGGTGGCGCTGGCCGCCGCCAGCCATGGCGCCGGCGTGTGGAGCCTGGTGTGGCAGATGCTGGCGGCCACCGGGCTGGCGTCGTTGCAGTTGCTATGGGCGTCGCCGTGGCGGCCGCGATGGCGTTACAGCTGGCGCGCGTTGCGGCTGATGCTGGACTTCAGCGGCCACTTTGCCGCCTTCCAGTTCCTCCACTACTTGCAGCGAAATGCCGACAGCATGCTGATCGGCCGTCTGCTGGGCCCCGCGCTGCTTGGCGTGTATGCGATGGCGTTCAAGATTGTGCTGTCGCCATTGCAGCACATCAGCTGGGTCGCCTCGCGCGCGCTGGTGCCGGCGATGAGCCGCTGTCAGCATCAGCCCGAACGCCTGGCCGAACTGTACCAGCGCGCCAGCGGCATGACGGCGTTGCTGACCGCGCCGTTGATGGCCGGCCTGTACGCGCTGCGCGAACCATTCGTGCTGCTGGTGCTCGGGCCGGCGTGGAGCGCGCTGGTTGCGCTGGTGCCTTGGCTGGCGGCGCTGGGGCTGATTCAGGCGCAGGCGGCGATCCCCGGCGCGGTGCTGCTGGCCCAGGGACAGGCGCGGTGCATGCTGCGGCTTGGATTGCTGTCGGCGCTGCTGCAACTGGCAGGCTTTGTGCTGGCGTTGCGCTGGGGACTGCCTGGTATGGTGGCGGCGTATTGCGTCACCAGCCTGCTGTCGCTGCTGCCGCTCAGCGGGTACGCGCTGGCCGGCCTGCCCCTGCGCGCGCTGGCCTTGCTGGCGGAAATCACCCGGCCGGTCGCCGCCGCGCTGGTGATGCTGGTGGCGGTGGCGGCGCTATACGCGCGGTTGCTGGGCGGCGGCGCCGGCATGGCAGCGGCGTTCTGGACCTGCGTAGCCGCCGGCGCGCTGGTCTACGCCGCCATCTTGCTCGCCATGCGCGTGCCACAGCTGGACAACCTCTGGCCCCTGCGCGGAGCGCGGCCATGAGCGCGACGCCAGAATCGGCAGTCCCGACGCCTGCCGCAGCGGCGGCAAACGAAGCGACGCTTGCCGAGGCGGACGAGGCAACGCTGCCGTTAGCGGACGGCGCAGTGCTTGCGACGGCCGACGCGACTACGGCGCGCGCGGCACGGCGAACGGTGGCGGGAAACGACGCTGGGCCGGCCATCTCGGTCATCATCCCGGTCTACAACGGCGCCACGCTGGTAGGCCAGGCCATCGACAGCGCGCTGGCGCAAACGCTGGCGCCGCTGGAAGTGATCGTGATCGACGACGGCTCCGCCGATGGCACCTCCGCCGTGCTGGCCAGCTACGGCCCGCGCATCCGCCACCTGACCATTGCGCATGGCGGCGTCTCGCGCGCGCGCAACGCCGGCATCGCCATCAGCCACGGCGCGCTGCTGGCGTTCCTGGACGCCGACGACATCTGGCATCCCGACAAGCTGGCGCGGCAGGCCGCCGCCATGGCGCAACACCCGCAGGCCGGCCTGTGCTGCTGCGACTATCAGGTGCTGCACCGCGAACGCGACACCCTCGTCAGCCATTTCGCCGCCGCCCTGCCCCTGGCCGGCCTGCCGTCCCAGCCGGGCCTGCTGGTCACAGCGCTGCCAGCCCTACTGAGCTGCAACTTCGTCGGCACCGCCTCGAACGTCATGCTGCGCCGCCCGCTGACCGCGCTGACCGGCGGCTTCGACCCGCAGCTGCGCCAGGCCGAAGACTACGACTACTGGCTGCGCTGCGCCCTGCACGCCCCCATCCTGGTGCTACCGGAACTCCTGCTGGAAAAACGCAGCCACGACGCCAACCTCACCGGCCACGCGCTGGAAACCGAGCAATACCACGAACAGGTGCTGCTGAAATGGCGCGCCAGCGGCCTGCTGCCGGAACACGCCCGGCCGCTGCTGCCGGCGGCGCTGAGCAGGGTCCGCTATCGCATCGCCCGTCAGCATTCGCTCGGCGGCCGGGCCGGCGGCGCGCTGCGCTACTGCCTGCGCGGCTGGAACGCCGACCACAGCTTCGACAACCTGCGCATGGCCGCGCGCACCCTGGCGCGCTGCCTGCTGCACCTGCTGGCGGCGCGCCGCCAGGCGCCGGGCGCATAGGAGACGGCATGGCGCGCATCGACGTCCTGCTGCCCGTGCGCAACGGCCTGCCCTACCTCGGCGCGGCCATCGCCAGCATCCGCCGCCAGAGCGTGCGCGACTGGCGGCTGCTGATCCTCGACCACGGCTCCACCGACGGCAGCCGCGAAGTAGCCGAGCGCCATGCCGACGCCGACCGCCGCATCGAAGTGCACGACGGCGCCTACACCAGCGGCCTGGCCGAACTGCTCAATTTCGGCCTGGCGCGCTGCGACGGCCGCTACGTGATGCGCCACGACGCCGACGACCTCTGCCTGCCCGACCGCATGGCGCAGACGATGGCCGGCTTCGCCCAGCATCCGGGCATGGCCGTCATCAGCGGCCAAGCCGAGCTGATCGACGCCAGCGACGCCAGGATCGGCCAGCTCAGGCTGCCGATCGGCAGCGCCCGCCTGACCGCTGCCAGCCTGTTCCGCAATCCAATCTCGCATCCGGCGCTGACCATGGACCGGGCGCAGATCGGCCGCCTCGGCGCCCAGTACGGCCGCGATTTCCTCGGCATGCTGCCGGACGAACAGCAGCCGCAGGTGGACGGCCTGGCCGAGGACTACCTGATGTTCGGCCAGCTCGCGCTGCTGGGCCTGTGCGTCAACCTGGGCCGGCCGCTGATCCGCTATCGCTGGCACGCGGCCAACGTCAGCAGCATGCGCACGCGCGAACAGGTCCGGCTGTCGCTGCGCATCTCGCGCTACCTGGCGCGCGCCTTCTGCCGCATCCACGCACTGCCGGACTTCGACCCGGCGCCGTTCTGCAACCATGGCGGCCAGTTGCTCGACCTGCCGGACGGCCCCGACTTCGACGCCCAGTTCCACGTCATCGCCGGCGCGCTGCGGCGCGGGCTGGGCGCATCGTCGCAGCTGGAACGCGAACTGCGCTACCGCCACACACTGGCCAGGCGCAGTCTGCCATGCATGCTGCTGCGCTACGCGCATTTCCGCCGCCAATACCCGGCCGAAACCGGCGAATGGCTGACCTTGCGCTCCTGGCTGCTGCGGCGACTGCCGGGCCGGGCATTGCTGAAAGCAGCCTGAATGACGCCGTACGCGCCGCCGCTGCCATCGGTGCGCCAGCCCGGCTGGGCGATGCGCTTGTGCGCCGTCCTGCTGCTGCTGCGCGCCAGCTGCGACCCGCTATTGGACGAACTGCGCGACCGGGGCGGCGGCATGGGCCCCGGGGCGCTGCTGAACGCGCTGATGCTGCTGGCGGCGCTGCGGCTGGCCCTGCTGCGGCCGTACCCGCTGGCGGCGATTGTGTTGCCGGCGTGGGGGCCATTCCTGCTGGCCGGGCTGGCGTCGGCGGCAGTGGCGCCGGACACCGCCGGCGCGCTGCGGCTGGCGCTGGTGCAAGCCTCGTACTGCGCCGCCTATGCGCTGCCGTTCTGGCTGATCCGCGACGCCCGCGCGCGGCTGCGCTGGCTGCGACTGCTGCTCTGCTCATCGCTGCTGCCGGCCTGCTGGGCACTGGCCGAGCTGGCGCACGCAGAGGCCGGCCAGCGCCTGCAAGCCACTTTCAGCCACCCGAACATCTTCGCCTTCTATCTGCTGCTGATGGTGGCGCTGCTGCTGTACCTGCTGCGTGTGGCGCAACCGGCGCCACTGGCGCGGCGGCTGATGTGGTTCTACATGCTGCTCCTGCTGATACTGCTGGTGCTGACGCGGACCCGTAGCGCCTGGGCCGGCTGCATGACGCTGTTCATCGTCTACGGCTTGCTGGTCGAACGCCGCTTCCTGCTGTACGCGCTGGTCGCGCCCGCGCTGTTGCTGCTCAACGAAGACGTGCGCCTGCGCCTGGCCGACATCGCCGCCGGTGCCTATGACGCGCAGGGGCAGCTGAACTCCTATGCCTGGCGCGTGCTGCTCTGGCGGGCCGGGTTGAACTGGATGGATGGCCTGCACTGGCTGCATGGCTACGGGCTGGAATCGTTCCGCTTCTATTCGCCGCGCTTTTTCCCGCTGCCGGGACAGGACAGCTGGGACCCGCACAACGTCTACGTCCAGCTGTATTTCGAGACAGGCGTGCTGGGATTGACTGCCTACGGCTGGCTGTTCTGGCGCGTGTTGCACCGGCTCTGGCTGATGGCGGCCAGTTGGGCGGCGGCGGTGATCGTAATAGCGACCGTGCTGGCCTACATCCTGACGTCGTGGTCGGACAATATGCTGTACTACCTGTCGTTCAACTGGTATTTCTGGTTTTTTGCCGGCAGTTTTTCGGTGAGGGAGCGATGATGCTGGTGTACGTGTTGAATCAGTATCCCAAGACCAGCCATAGCTTCATCCGCCGTGAAATCCGCGAGCTGGAGCGGCAGGGCTGGCAGGTGCGGTGCTTCGCGCTTCGGCGCAGCAAAGAGCCGCTGCCCGACCCGGCAGACCAAGACGAGGCGCAACGCACATGCTATCTGCTCGGCGAGCATGCGGCTGGCACAGCGCTGCGCCTTGCCGTGGCCGGGCTGGTGCTGCTGACGCGCCATCCGCGCCGCTTCCTGCGCGCGGCCATGCATGCGCTGCGGCTGGGCTGGCGCGCGCAACGCCCGCTCGCCTATCACCTGGTATATCTGCTGGAGGCCTGCCAACTGGCGCGGCTGCTGCGTGATGTGGGTGGGCGTCACCTGCATGCGCATTTCGGCACCAATGCGGCCGAGGTGGCGATGCTGGGCGCCATGCTGGTCCGGCTTCCCTACAGTTTTACCGTTCACGGGCCCGAAGAGTTTGATGATGCCGGCGGTTGGAAGCTGGAGGAAAAGATACGGCCGGCGGCGTTTGCGGTGGCGGTCAGCAGCTATGGTCTCAGCCAGTTGTACCGCATCCTGCCGCATGGCGAGTGGGGCAAGCTGCGGCTGGTGCGCTGCGGAGTGGATGCGTCATATGGCGCCACGCAGGCGGCGCCGTTGCCGCACGCACCGCGACTGGTTTGCGTCGGCAGGCTGTGCCCGCAGAAGGCGCAACTGCTGCTGGTGGAGGCGGTTGCACGTCTGCGGGCGGTGGGCGTTTCTATGCAACTGGTGCTGGCCGGCGATGGCGAGTTGCGCGAGGCGTTGCGCGCGCAAGTCGCCCGGCTTGGTGTGCATGATTCGGTGCGCATCACGGGCTGGCTCAGTGGCGAAGAGGTGCGCGCTGAAATTCTGGCTGCGCGCGCGCTGGTTCTGCCGAGTTTTGCAGAAGGTTTGCCGGTGGTGCTAATGGAAGCGATGGCGTTGGGGCGGCCGGTCGTCAGCACATATATCGCTGGCATTCCGGAGCTGGTGATGCCAGGTTGGAATGGCTGGCTCGTGCCGGCAGGCGATCTGGACGCGCTGACGCGGGCCTTGGAAGACGTCTGCCGCACGCCGCTGGCAGACATGGCCCGCATGGGCGGACGGGGGCGCGATATCGTGCTGCGGCGTCACAACCTGGCGCATGAGGTCCGGGAACTGGGGTGTCATTTCGAGCGCAGCATCGCCATCGGGAGCCCATCATGACCGCGACGCTGTTTTCGCTGCCGATGCTGCTATGTCTCCCGCTACTGGTGCTGTACGTGCCGGTGCTGCTGTTGTGCGCGCAGTTGTTGGCCGCATTGCCAGCGGGTCGGCGCGGCACGCCGTTATTGGTCGAGCGCGCGCCGCTGGCCATACTGGTGCCGGCGCATAATGAAGCGTCCGGGATTCTTGGCACATTGCGGGCGATCCAGCGCCAGATGACGCCGGCGGACCGGCTGATCGTCGTCGCCGATAATTGCAGCGACGACACCGCGGCCGTTGCCCGCGCCGCCGGGAACGTCACGGTCATCGAGCGCAATGAACCCGGAGTGCGCGGCAAAGCATGCGCGCTGTCGTTCGGCCTGCATTGGCTGGCACGGTGGCCGGCCGCGATCGTTATCTGCATCGATGCGGACTGCACGCTGGGTCCTCAAGCGCTGACCTGGCTTGCCCATCGCTGCCATACCAGCGGACGCCCCGCGCAAGGCCGCTACCTGATGCACAACCGCCCCACAGCCGCCCACAACGAATCAGGCGCACGCAGCCCATCGGGAACACGCAGCGCGCAGAGCATAGGTGGCCCGGATAGCGCGGCTGGAACCGAAGGTGCCAATGACGCGGATGGCGCGAAGCACGCGGACGGCGCCGACGGTGCGAGTGCTGCGATGCGCGTGGACTGCGCCGACAGTGCGTGTGGCACGCTGCGCGTGGACGGTGCCGCCGATGCGGGTGGCGCGCTGCGCGTGGACTGCGCCGACGGTGCAGGTGGCGCGATGCGCGCGGACGGTGCGGGCAGCATGGAGGGGGCGCGGTGGGGAGCAGCGGAGTTTGCCTGGCGCGTCAAGAATGGGCTGCGGGCGCTGGGCCGCGAGCGGCTGGGCATGGCCTGCCAGCTGACCGGCAGCGGCATGGCCTTCCCGTGGACCGCGCTGCAAGCGGTCGAGCTGACCAACCATCTGGCCGAAGACCTCGCGCTCGGCCTCGCGCTGGCAGCACACGGTCACGCGCCGGTGTACTGCCACGAAGCCATCATCCACAGCAATTTCGCCAGCAACGCAGAAGGCGCGCGCGCACAACGCACCCGCTGGGAACATGGCCATCTGCATCTGCTGACCCGCCATGCGCCGCGTCATCTGCTCAACGCAATCCACCGGCGCGACTGGCGCTATGCCTCGCTAGCGCTCGACCTCTGCATCCCGCCCCTCAGCCTTCTGCTGGTGCTGACCGCCCTGGCCAGCCTCGCCCCGCCGCTGACATGGCTGATCGCCAGCCAAGCCTGGCCCTGGCTGATGCTATTACTACCGCTGACCATCCTGCTGCTGTCCCTGCTCGCCAACTGGGCCCTGCACGGCCGCGACCTGCTGCCAGCGCGCCGGCTGGCCAGCATCATCATCTACGTCTGCGGAAAAATCCCACTCTACCTGCGTCGCCGCCAGCGCGACTGGATCCCCACACGCAGGGACTAAGCCTTAGAGCCGCGCGCCGGTCAGGCCCTCATACGCGCTACTGAACCATCGTGTCGACAACATCATCGCCCGCTCATAGCCCGCCAGCCGCACCCTGCCGGGGCGCGGGCCAGCCGGCCGCTCAGGCAAGCCCTCTTCCAGCTTCAACAGCAGATCAGGATAATTCAGACCCGCCCGCTCGGCATACAGCAACGAGGCCCAAAAGCGCGGATTCAGCTCCAGAATAAAGTAACTGTCGAGCGAAGGATCGTAACGCAAATCCAGATGCCCGACGCCGCTGTACCCACAAGCATCCACAAACCGTTCCACATACTCGCGCACCCGCACGCTCGAATAAAACGTCCGCTCACCGCGCCGCGTATGGCGGAACACCGAGCAAGCCGCCAATCTGCCATGACGCGCCAGGAACGATGCCCCGACATCCCAGCCCGGCACGAATGTCTGCGCGATCAACGGATAGCCGGCCGCCAGCCGGCCACGCGCCAAGGTGCGCTCCAGCGTTGCGCGGCTGCGGTGCATCTGGAAGCCGACACTGGCCCAGCGGTCCAGCGGCTTGGTGATGATCGGATACAGCAGCGGATGGGCCAACAGCCCCTGCGCATCCTCCACGCGCACACTGTCGGGCGCCGGCAAGCCGGTCGCCATCAGCAGCCGCGTCAAATTCCATTTGTTGTGCAAGGTCGTGATGGTGGACGCGCTTGGCACCGCGCAAGCCGGAATGCGGGCAGACGCGGGCGCATGCGCCAGCAACAGGGCCGTATCGTAATCCGCGCCCAGCACCCGATCGATGCCCTCGCTATCGCACACCTGCCGCACCTGCGCCAAGGCCGAAATATCGAGTGGCGCGCCGTCCCGCAGCAGCCCCTGCCAGCGCCGGTAGCGCGCACAGTCGCCAGTCCACATCATCGGCGAGCAGGCATGCCAGGCCAGCACCACCGGCGCGCGGCCGGCGCGGCGCAGACAGCGCGCCACCGACCACGTCAGTGACGGCACCACGCCCAGCAGCAATACCGTAGGATAAGGGGCGGCCATGACGGTCTTCCTGTGAAACGAAAGCGTCCAGCGTAGCGGCGCCGCGCACGCGCCACTAGAGCCGCATCAAACGTGCGCGCCCGCGCGCTTGCGCCGGCATAAACGCCAACCGCCACCGGCCTGCCTAGAATGGACTTCCACCCGCCCTGAAAGGAGCGTCCATGAAACCGGCCCGCATCTCTCCCGGCATCGTCGAATGCCACAGCTATCCCGACCACATCCCCGACTACGCCGAACATGAACTGGCGCGGCTGCACGCCGGCCGCTACTCGTCGCTGCCGCATTTCGAAATCTACGGACTGACCGAACAGGCCAGCACCTATGTCGCCCGTCGAGACGCGCAGCCGACCACGCTGCTGCTATACCACCGCGACGGCCCCATCGTTCGCGTGCTCAACGAAGGCATTCCGCTGACGATGAACGAAGCACAGCGCTTCGCCACGCACATATTCGGCAGCGCCCAGCCACCGGCAGCCGTGCTGCTGCGCGCCGTGCGCATGGACGACGCACCGGCCGATGCCCTCACCCAACGCGTCGAATGCGAACAGGACAGCGTACTGACGCTGCCCGATAACAAGGACAACTACCTGAACAGCCTCGGCTCCTGCACCCGTTCGCTGCTAAAAAACCGCTTCAACAAAATCCGCCGCGAGCATCCGTCGTTTGAATTTCACGTGGCGGAGAAAGACCATGTCGACCCGCAGCACGTGCGCACCATCCTCGCGCTGCACCGCGCGCGCAGCAGCCGCTGGCGCCACGCCATGCAGCTGGACGCGGGCGAGGAAACGCGGGTGATGCGGATGGTGGCGCGCTGCGGCATGGTCGGCGTGGCCAGCATCGGCGGGCGATGCTGTGGCGGTTCCATCTGCTACCGCAACGGCGATGTGGTCAGCGCCCGCTTCCTCGCGCACGACCCCGCCTATGACTTGTACCGGTTGGGCTTTCTGTGCGCCTACCTGATGTGCGCGGCATGCATAGAAACGCATGAAATACGGCAATTTAACTTTGGATGGGGAAAGGAGGCGTACAAATTCCGTCTGGGGGGACAGCCGCGCACGCTAAGCGATGTACTGATTTATCGCAGCCAGATACAACGGCTGCGTCTGGCGCCGCTGGGCTTGCAACTACTCGGGCGCGGCTGGCAGTTCCAGCTGCGCCGCCTGAAGAGTTTCCTCAGGGCATAAACTTGGTGAAGCGGGATGCTTCCTCGGCCAGCCGCTCGTCGCGCGAACGCAGGCGCCCCGGGTTGCGCCGATGCTCCGGCTCAGAAATAACCCGCTTGATCACGTTCTCCAGCACGCCGCGCGTGCTGAGGTACGCGGCGCCGCTCTGGGGGCCAAGACGGTCGGCACGCTCGATGCCGGCCTCCACCACCTCGGACGATTGATAGTCCGGGCGGAAAGTTTGCGTGGTAGACATTACTGCCTCCTGAATATGGACAATATCCAATTCTCGGATTCTACCGTAGGCCCTGCCGTGCGGTAACGCACTGTTACAACTAAGGTGACGGCGATGGTACACCCTGTGGTATAGCGCTGTTGCGTGGAATCAACCATCCGCCGTCACTGAGCCAGTCATGCAAGCGGTCCGGCCAATGCTCATCGGAAAGACGTTCCGAGCGCTGGCCCATGTTGAAGGCGTGGTCGGTGTCGGCGTACAGGTGCAGCTCGGCCGACACGCCGGCGCCGATCAACTGCTGGTACAGCGCCAGCGCGGGCGGCATGCAGCATTTGTCGCTGGAACCGGCGACGATAAACGCCGGCGGCGCATTCTGTACCGCCTTGCCCGGCGAGCCCAGCGGCCCCGGATACACCAGCACCTGGAAATCCGGCCGCGCGCTGAAGCTGTCGATGGCGTCGGTCTTGCGCGCCGCTTGCGGCTCGGGATTGTCTGCCACCAGCGAAATCAGTTCGCCGCCAGCCGAAAAGCCCATCACGCCAACCCGCTGCGGGTCGACGCCATATTCCTTCGCATGCGCGCGCACCCAGCGCACCGCGCGCCGCAAATCGGCGGCGGCGTCATTCTCAATCGAGTAACTGGACCCTTCATCGCGCGCCAGCCGGTACTTCAGCACAAAGGCGCTGACGCCAACGCGGTTGAGCGACCTGGCCGCCAGCATGCCCTCGTTCTGGAACACCAGCATGCGATGCCCGCCGCCCGGCGCGATGACGACCGCCGCGCCGTTCGCATGGCGCGGATTGGCCGGCACCGCCGTCAGCGACGGCGCGTGCACATTGCTGATGTAGACCTGATCCACCTTCTCCGCCTCATTGCGGCGCTGCCCGGAACCGGGCGCGCCGTCCGGCCAGATGGCCACCTGCTGCGCGCCCGCATGCGCGCACAGCGCCAGCAACACCAATGCAAACGCCTTACGCATCGAAGCCTCCGGCCGCGTACAGCGAGCGATGGGTGAGGATGAACAGCGTGCGCCCGCCGGCGCCGCCGAAGATCAGTTGCAGCGGGCGTTCCGGCACATCGATGCGGCCGATCTCCTTGCCATCGGGCCCGTACACGAACACCTGGCCGTTGGCCACATACACATTGCCGTTCCGGTCGACCGCCGCGCTTTCCCCGCCCCGATTGGCCGCCAGCCTCAGGTCCGTGATGCCGCCGCCGGCGCCGATCACACCGCTAAAGGTGCGGTTCTCCGAACCGTTGGTAAACACCACGCGGCCATTGGCGCCGGCCGACACCAGGCCATAGGTGTCGAGCGTATCCGACCAGCGCCAGCCCAGATGATCGGCCGGTCCCTGCTTGAACACGCGGTAGGCCGGCAGCACCAGGCTGCCGTCCGGCGAGACGTACTCGCGCTGCTTGGGCAAGGCCACGTCGCGCGCGAACATTTCGGCCAGCGTGGTGAATTCGTAGGTATCGAAGTTGAGCTGATCGCGGAATTCACCGTTCTGCCAGAAATTCACCGGAACCACCGTGCGCGCGCCGGCATGCGGCTTGGCGGGCGTGGGCTTGATGACTGTGACCGGGCCTGCCGGCTGCGCGGGGTCGAACGAATACACCGTGCCTTCGGGCCCGAACGAGGACAGTGCCATGATCGCGCCGCTGTTGTCGATCGCCAGATTCACCGTGTCCAGCGGCGCATCGCGCACCACCGCCAGGCCGCCCTCCCTGCTCCAGCTATAGATGCGATGGAAGCGGCGGTCGACGAAATACAGCTTGCCCTTGCTGTCCACCGCTGCGCCGGCGATGGAGTAGAAATCGCCTTCCAGCTTTTCCACCTTGGCGTTGGCGAATGTGCCGGCAGGCGTGGGGGCGGCGCCGCGCGGCTTGGCCGGGCCGATGTCCAGCACCGCGAATTCATGCTCGCGCACTTCCTGCTTGCTGGTCAGGTCCTGCAAGGTATTCTCGAACGGGAATTTGCTGGCGCGCAGATAGGTATCGCAGCCGTTTTCATCGCAGGTGGCGTAGCCGCTTTCCGCATTCACGTGGACATTGCGGAAGCGGATATTCTCCGAGTTGGTCATCTTCACCGCCGCTACCGCCGGCTTGAGCGAACGCGTGACGCGATAAGCGTGGTAGTTGGCGAACGTGATGTTGCGCGAATTGCGGATTTCCAGCGACACCGCATCCATGCCGTCGCGCACCTCCTGCTCCGTCTGCGGCGCCAGGAACTCCCAGTTCTCCACATTATCGAGCACGATCTCGGCGCGGATATGGTGTTCGGCCGACAGTTCGTACACCTTGCCCGGCGTCTTGGTGTTGGACACATAGAAGCCCGCCTGCGCGAAAGTGCTCGGCGACCAGCAGGCGATAAAGGTGCCGCCACCGCCATCCGTTACCCAGATGCTTGGATATTGGCGGTCCCAATGCTGGACCGGATCGAAGTTGGCGGTCTTCTGATAAGGATCGCGGCGCTTGCCGTCGTAAAGGCGCGTGCCATGGCCGCCCTGGATGCGGATATCATCCACCAGCGACGCCGCGCCGGCCTTCCACAACAGCGCCGTCGCGCGCGGGTTGATCTCGCCGGTGGCCAGGCCAAATCCGGTGACGATGGCATCGCCGCCCTTCGCGCTTTCCAGCAGCGCTTTCGGGCCATCGGCGCCGGCATAGGCCGGCGCGCCGTTCGGCAGCACCAGCTGCGTCACGCCGGGATGCAGGCCAATCAGCACCGTGTCGGGCTTCAGGCGTATCGTGTCCTGCACCATGTAGAAGCCTTGCGGCAGATACACCACGCGCTGGCTGTCGATGGCCTTCTGGATCGCCGCCGTGTCGTCGGTCACGCCATCGCCCACCGCGCCGAAGCCGCGCACGCTGGCCCATTGAGCGGTGGCCGGCAGGCTGCGCATCACCGGCGTGCGGGCGGCCGGCAGCGCCTTCAGCGACGCGCCCTTGACGTGCGTGGCGAACTTGCCGACGCTGTTCAATCCCGGCAGCATCAGGCCGTAATTGAATTCGCTGATCTGATACTGCGGACCGTAGCCGGCCACGGTCTTGCCGCTGTCGCGGAAGCGCGCAAACACCGGCACGTTTTTCGCCAGCGCGTTATCGAAGCCGACCTGCGTATAGACATTGTCCTCGTTGCTGATTACCACAGCGGCCTTGGACACGTTCTCGAACCGGACATCCTTGCCCCACAACCAGTCGCCGTAGCCGCGGCTGATCTCAATCCCGACCGGCGTATTGCGGATGGTGGTGTTCACCAGCGTCAGTCCGGCCTCGTGGCCGCGTATCGCCGCCTCGCGCTGGCCTTCAAAGGTGGAGTCCATCAGCGTGTACTGCCACGCCGGCGACGTCTTCTCGGTCAGGATGCCATAGCGGCCGCCGTAAAATTTCAGGTCGAAGCTCTCGTTGCCGACCATGTACACGCCGGCCAGCCCGGAGCCGATGTGGAAGTCCATGTGGCTCAGGTAGGAATGCTGCGCTGTGCGCAAGCGCACGGCGGCGGCGGCCGGATTGCCGTCGCCGATTTCAAAATCCACATTGCTCATGGCCGAATAGAAGGTGGCCGAATTCGCATCGCGCACATTCTCGCTGTAAGGCACGGCGCTTTTCACCGGCACCGGCACCTTGCCCACCGTGTACTGGTCGCCGCCGGTGAACACCACCATGTTCGCCACGCCCTTCTGGAAGCCCGGCGTATTCGCGCCCAGCACCAGCACCGGCCGCGTCGGACCGACGCCGTACAGCCGCACCGCCTGCGGCACCAGCAGCGAGCGCGTGATGCGATAGCGGCCGGACGGCAGGAACACCACGCCGCCCTCGCCCTTGTTGGACGCGGCGTTGAGCGCTTCCTGAATGGCGGCGCTATCGTCGCTGCGGCCGTCGCCAACGGCTTTCACCTTCACCGCGCGCGGGTCGTCGGGCGTGCTCTGGTAGGCGGATATGGAGGCCGCATGGGCGAGCAGCGGCACGGCCAACACCGTGGCCGCGATCACATTCAACATTGGTTTCATCTGTTTATCCTAAAAAGGCAGAAAGAATCAGCACGAAAATGAGCCCGAACACGCCGACCAGCGTTTCCATCAGCGTCCACGAACGGAAGGTGTCTTTCAGGGACAGCCCGAAGTATTCCTTGAACATCCAGAAGCCGGAATCGTTCACATGGCTGCACATCAAACTGCCGGCGCCGATCGCCAGCACCATCAGGGCCGGATCGATACCGGAGGCCTGCACCACCGGCGCCACAATGCCGGCCGCCGTCAGCCCGGCCACCGTGGCGGAGCCGAGGCAGATGCGGATCAGCGTCGCCACGATCCAGCCCAGCACCAGCGGCGGCACCGGCAACTGCGCCAGCTGCGTGCCAAGTTGCGCGCTGACGCCGGAATCGACCAGCACCTGCTTCAACGCGCCGGCGCCGGCGATCACCAGCAATATCGGCGCGATATCGCGCAGCGCGTCCTGCGCGCCGGCCATCAGCACCGCCAGCTTCTGCCCGCGCGCCACGCCCAGCGTGAACACCGCCACCAGCAAGGCGATCAGCATCACGATCATGGGGTTGGCGAGGAAGGCCACCACCGACTTCAGCGCCGGATCGGAGATCGGCGCCGCGCTGGCGCAGGTCGCCGCCGCCAGCAGCCACACCGGCAGCAGCGCTGTGGCGAAGCTATTGAAGACGCCGGGCAGCCCGGCCTCGTCGCGCAGGCCGGTGCGGAACATCGGCGCCGGCGCCGCTTCGATGCGCTTCAGCGTCATGGCGAACAGCGGACCGGCGATGATCAGCGTCGGCACCGCCACCAGCATGCCGTACAACAGCGTGCGGCCCATATCGGCATGGAACTGCGCCACCAGCGCCGTCGGCGAAGGATGGGGCGGCAGGAAGCCGTGCGCGATCGACAGCCCGCACAGCAGCGGTATCGCCATCGCCACCGCCGGCCGGCCGCTCTGGTACACCAGCGAGAATACCAGCGGCACCAGCAGCACAAAGCCGACGTTGTAATACAGCGGGATGCCGGCGACGAAGCCGGTCAGCGTCAGCGCCACCGGCATGCGCGCCGAGCCGAATACGCCGATCAGGTAACTGGCGATGCGCTGCGCCGCCCCGCTGTCGGCAATCAGCTTGCCGAAGACGGCGCCAAGGCAGACGATGACGATCAGGGAGCCAAGCAGGTCGCCGATGCCCTTGTCGATTGACCTGGGGATGCTCTCGACCGGCATGCCAAGCAGCAGCGCGGCGGCCAGTGCGGCCACCACGAACGCCAGCAGCGGCTGCACCTTGGCCCAGGCGATCAGCAATGTCAGCGAGCCGACCGACAGCGCCACGGCGATCAGCGCCCACGCTGCCGGCGTCACTCCGAGGAGCGACGCCAGCGGACTGGTGATGGCCATCGTGGCTGCGCTTAGAAGTTGTAGCGCATGCCGACGCGGTACACGCGGCCGATCACATCGTACAGCGCCGGGTTGATGCCGTAGCTCAGGTTAGTCTGCGGCGCCGGCGCCGGATCGACGTTGCCGATGTTGTCGATCTTGAAGAAGGCCGTGGCCTTGTCCGAGAACTTCCAGGTGCCGCCCAGGTCCACGTAGAAGGCGCCCTTCATGTGGTTGTTGTAGATGGTCGGCCGGGTCACGGTCGATACCGGGCAATCGGTCTGGCACTCGATAAACTCGTTGCTGTACTTGCCGCTGCTGACCCAGCGCTCGGTCAGCGTCAGGCTGTATTTATCGGTGTCCCACGACTGCGAAGCCAGGCCTTTCCAGCGCGGCGTGTTGCCCAGGTTATTGCCGGCGCCCTCAGACGGAATGGTGCCCACCACGCCCGGATCGGTCAGGAAGCTGATATTGCGCGTCACCAGCGCGCGCACCGTGAAGCGGCCCGGCAGGTTCCAGTCTTTCAGGTTCATGCGGTACGAACCTTCCAGGTCATAGCCCTTGGCGCGCAGCGAGGCCAGATTGAACGCCTGCACCGTCACGTAGTTGTTGGTGGCGACCGGATTGTTAAGCGACATGGCGCCGCAGATTTCCTGGTTGCCGGCCACGCACAGGTCCACTTCCTGCTGCGCCGTCAGCGACGAGATCACGCCATCGACCTTGATGTCGAAGTAGTCCAGCGAGGCGCTGAAGCCCGGCGCCCAGGACGGGCGATCCAGCACGATGCCAAAGATGTTGTTGCGGGCGATTTCAGGGCGCAGACGCGTGTTGCCGACGGTGCGCTGCTGCACGGTGACGGTGTTGCCCTGGTACTGGACAATGTTGTTGACCACCACCTGCGCCGCATACAGCTCGCTCAGGTTGGGCGCGCGCACGTCCTTCGAGGTAACGGCGCGGAAGCGCAGGCCGTCGATGCCGGTCTTCCAGTTGGCGCCCAGCTTCCAGCTTTCCACGTGGCCCGAGGTGCTGTAGTGGGTGTGGCGGTCGGCCAGGTTGATATTCGCCTCGCCCCAGGTGGCCGATTTCAGCACCGGTACGTTCAGCTCCACGTAGGCTTCGCGCACATTGTAGGTGCCGGAGGCGTTGTGGTAGTTACCGGCGTACCAGTTGTTGCCGACGGTGGCGTTAAGCAGCGGGTCGGCCGGATAGTTGGCGTTGTTCGGCGTGTCGCCGGTCGAGCCGTTGCCGTATGGGTCGCCGCTGACGCGATAGCTCTCGCGGCGCCATTCGGCGCCCGCCGCCACGGCAACCGGGCCGGCCCACGAATCGAACGCCTCGCCGTTGATATTGAAGCTGCCGACGTCCTGCTGCTGGCGGGTGTGCTGCTGCGGGCCGTAGCCCGGCGCCACGTAGCCCCAGGTGGCGGCGCTGACCGGCACATTGCCGATGATGTTCATCGGTACGCAGCCCGAGGCGCGCGCCACCGGGTTGCGGCAGACGATGCTGCCGTCGGCCAGGCGCACGGCGTCGATGGCGGCGTTGTAGCGCGCATTGAGCGTCATGTCGTGGACGATGATGTCGGTGAAGTTGATGCCGCGCTCCAGGTAGGCGTCATACGTCCATTCCTTGCCGAAGGCCGGGAAGCGGCCGTTGGCGCCGAGCGTCATGCGGCGCATTTCGCGGGTCGGGTGGACGTTGATATTTTCCGGGAACTGCGCGTTGGCGGTGCCGTACTGGAAGCTGCTGATGTTGTTGGCCGCGCAGGCCGCCACGATCGACGCCGGCAGGTAGGGGTTGTCGCACTGGATGGTCAGGTTGGCGTTCTTGGCCGCGCCGGGATTCGGCGAGAAGTGCGATTTGACCTTGCCGAAGTTGGCGGTCATGTAGATTTCGTGATCCGGGCTGATGTCGAAGCCGACGCGGGTGTAGCCGACCTGGCGGGTCAGGTCCATCGCCAGGTTGGTGCCGGCGCCGACGCTGCCGCTCAGATCGCCACCGACACAGAACGGGTTGACGCAACCGGTGACTGCACCGGTGCCGGTCGGCACGCCACCGGAACCGTACTGGAACTGATACGGCTGGCCGTTAGGGCCGAACGCGGTGCCCTGTAATGGTCCGCTGGTGATCAGGCCGTACTTGGCGTACTGGTACTGTTGCGCGTGTTCGATGACGGTGTACTGGGGCTTGCCGTCGGTGGTGGCGCTCAGCGGGCGTACCTGGTACGCCGGATTCTTGTACCAGGTGCGGCCATTGGGGCCAACCTCGCCGAAGCCCGGCGACTCGATGCCCTTCTCGCGCCCATATTCGACGCTGGCCGTCACGTGCAGGCGGTCGTCCATGAAGGCTTTGCCCCATGCGGCCTGGATCGAGCCGTTCTTGTCGTCGTGGTAGGAGGTCTGGCCGCCTTCCACCTTGGCCTTGAAGCCTTCGTATTTTTTGTCGGTGATGAAGTTGACCACGCCGCCGATGGCGTCCGAGCCGTAGGAGGCGGAGGCGCCGCCGGTCACCACGTCGACGCGCTTGACCAGCAGTTGCGGGAACTGGCTGACGTCGGTGACGCCGGTGACGTTGGCGCCGACCACGCGCTGGCCGTCCAGCAGCGTCAGCGTGCGGATCGGGCCGAGGCCGCGCAGGCTCAGCGAGCTGAGGCCCTGGATGCCGCTGGAGGTGCTGTTGGTGCTGGTGGTGCGGCCGGTGCTGCCCTGCAGGGCCGGCAGTTCGGCGATGGCGTTGAACAGGTTAGGCTTGGCGGTCTTGGCCAGGTCTTCGGCGCCCAGCACCGTGGTCGGCGTTGGCTGGCTGAAGCCGCGCGCGGAGATGCGCGAGCCGGACACCGTGACCACGTTGTCGACTTTGGCTGCGGCCTCCGCCTCGGCCGGCGCGTCCGGCGCGGCGCCCTGCACGGGCTGGACGGCGGCCTGCGCGGCCGGTGCAGCAGCCGGCGCGGCCTGGGTAGCGGCCGGTGCAGCAGCCGGCTCGGCCTGGGTAGCGGCCGGGGCGGCCAGGCCGGCGGCTTGCGCCGCATTGGCTGCCGCTTCGGCGGCGGCCGTTGCCGGTGCGGTCTGTTGCGCATGAGCGGCGGTCATCGCCAGCCAGCCGCAGGCGCTGGCCACGGCCAGGCGCATGATGGTATTGCGGGTTTTCAGTGTAGTCATGTGAGTCTCCATATAGTTTTTTTGTGCTTATCTTGTGCTTACTTACTGCCCTGGATCTGCGTCACCAGATCAACGGGCGGTGTCTCTATGTCCAGCGTCAGGCCGGCTTCGTCGGGTTGCAGCGGCTCCAGGTCGCGGAACTGGCTGTCCAGCAGCGACGGCGGCATGTAATGGCCGACGCGCGCCCGCATGCGGGACGAGATCAGCTCCTGCGGGCCATTCAGGTGAGCGAAGCGCAGCGCCGGATCGCCCTGCCGCAGCAAATCGCGGTAGCGCCGCTTCAGCGACGAGCACGACACCACCAGCCCCTCGCCGCGCGCGCGCGCCGCGCTGATCTGCGCCTGCAAGGCCAGTAGCCAATCGGCGCGGTCGTCGTCGTTGAGCGGCAGGCCGGCCGACATCTTGGCCACATTGGCCTCGGGGTGATACTGGTCGCCCTCGACGAACGGCACGCCCTCGGCCGCCGCCAGCGCCTGCCCGATCGTGCTCTTGCCGCAGCCGCTCACGCCCATCACCACCCAGCGGGTACTTTGCATCCATCCTCCAAGCTTAGATAGCGCTAACATAGATATTCCGAAAGCGGCGGCTCTGTGTAAAGCCGCCTATCAATCAGGTATCGGGAAGTCTTTTCAACGCAAAGATAGCGTTATCATTTATACGAACTTTAGCTTAACGTAGGAATTTGTAAAGAAAAATTCATATTGCGCCGCACCATGAACGTAGTGCCGCCGCAACGGTCCAACAGGTTTTCATAGGAGCGAGGCGATGGCCGTCGAACTGCATATTTACCGCTACGATCCCGACCAGGACAGCGCGCCGCGCATGCAAGCGTACAGCGTCCGCGGCCACCAGGGCGCCATGGTGCTCGACCTGGTCACCCACATCAAGAACGAAATCGACGACAGCCTCGCTTTCCGCCGTTCCTGCCGCGAGGGCGTGTGCGGCTCGGACGCCATGAACATCAATGGCAAGAACCGGCTGGCCTGCGTTACCAACATTCAGGAAGTGGCGCAGCCTATCGTGCTGCGCCTGCTGCAGCACCGCCTGCCCCACCTTCTGGTGGAACCCGGACCGTTTCGTCGGCCCGGCCGGCCTGCTGCAGGCCTACCGCTTCATGGCCGACTCGCGCGACACCGCGCTGGAACAACGGCTCGACAATCTCGACGACGCCTACCGCCTGTTCCGCTGCCGCACCATCATGAACTGCGCCGACGTCTGCCCGGAAGGACTCAATCCGGCTGCCGCCATCAGCAATATCCGCAATATGCTGGTGCAGCGCATGCTGTAATATCCGGGGAGCACCAACAACAAGAGACAGCACATGACCGCAGCACGCCCATTGACCGGCCAGGATTACAAAACACTCTCTCTCGCGGCCCTGGGCGGTGCGCTTGAATTCTACGACTTCATTATCTTCGTCTTTTTCGCCAACGCCATCGGCCAGCTGTTCTTTCCGCCGGAAATGCCTGACTGGCTGCGCACGCTGCAAACCTTCGGCATCTTCGCCGCCGGCTACGTGGTGCGGCCGCTGGGCGGCATCGTCATGGCGCACTTCGGCGACCTGCTGGGCCGCAAGCGCATGTTCACGCTATCGATCCTGATGATGGCTGTGCCGACGCTGGCCATCGGCCTGCTGCCGACCTACGCCAGCATCGGCCTGGCCGCCCCGCTGCTCTTGCTGCTGATGCGCGTATTCCAGGGAGCCGCGGTCGGCGGCGAGGTGCCGGGCGCCTGGGTCTTCGTTGCCGAACACGTGCCGGCGCGGCACACCGGCTACGCCTGCGGCACGCTGACGGCCGGCCTCACCGTCGGCATCCTGCTTGGCTCGCTGGTGGCGACCGGCATCAACACCGTGTACCAGCCGGACGACGTGCTGGCCGGCGCCTGGCGCTGGCCGTTCCTGCTGGGCGGCGTGTTCGGCATGGGCGCGATGTACCTGCGCCGCTGGCTGCACGAAACACCGGTGTTCGCCGAGATGGCGCAGCGCAAGGCGCTGGCGGCCGAAATGCCGCTGAAGGCCGTGCTGCGCAGCCATCGCGGCGCGGTCGCCGTCTCCATGCTGCTGACGTGGATGCTGTCGGCCGGGATCGTGGTGGTGATCCTGATGACGCCGGCGCTGCTGCAAAAGCTGTATCACATCGACGCCCGCACTTCGCTGCTGGCCAACACCGTCGCCACCTTGTGCCTGGCGGTCGGCTGCATCGTCTACGGCGTGCTGGCCGACCGGTTGGGCGCAAGGCCGGTGCTGCTGACCGGCGCGGCGCTGCTGGCCGTGTGCACCTACATTTTCTACACCACGCTGCACAAGCGGCCCGACCTGCTGCTGCCGCTGTACGGCCTGACCGGCTTCGCGGTTGGCGTGGTCGGCGCCGTGCCGTGCGTGCTGGTGCAGGCGTTCCCGGCGCAGGTGCGTTTCTCCGGGCTGTCGTTCTCGTACAACCTGTCCTACGCCATCTTCGGCGGCCTGACGCCGGTGGTGGTGACGCTGATGCTGAAGAACGATGCGCTTGGGCCGGCGTACTACGTCATCGGCGTGTGCGTGGTCGGCATCGTCACTTCGCTGTTCATCCGTTCAGCGCAGCGCGCGTAGCACCGCATACAGCAGCGGGTAGTCGGACTTCAACGTTGCCTTCAGCACGCCGCCGAGCGTGTGGCTGTCCTCGTGCAGCACGACGGGTACGTTGTTGACGGCGATATAGCGGTCGGTCGGCGCGCTGCTCAGATAGCGGCGCAGCGGCTGCGAGTCCGGCACATAGTGGCCGGTGAAGGAGCGGCGCGGGTGGCGGCCATCGACGGTCGGCAGGCTGCCGTGCACCGTCAGCGCCGACCACAGGATCACATCGCCCTGCTTCATCGCCGGCGCCACGGCGTCGCGCACGGCGCCGGCCAGCTGCTGCCTGTAGCGCGCGCCGTTCGGGTCGCCGATGTCGCCGACCAGCGCGCGGTGGCTGCCCGGCACCACGTAGAAGCGGCCGGCATCGGGATGGATATCCTCCGCCGCGACCCACGCGCCGATCATGCGGCCCCGGGCCGAGGAATCGAAGTAGTCGCCGTCGCGGTGCGCCCAGGTGGCCTGGTTGCCGTCGAAGTACATGGTGTGCACCAGCCGCGCCGGCTCGTCGAACATCTGCCGCATCAGCCGCCGCAGCTGCGGATGCGTCAGCAGCTCCAGCCCGCGCTGGCGGAACTGGCGGAAGCGGCGGCCGCCGATGTCCTGCAAATTCATGATCGGATACTTCATGTGGCCATGCTCGGTGTAGACGTTGCGCTCGTAGCTGCCGGACGCGTGCCGCTTGAAGTAGGCGCGCCGCGCCGGCCACACTTCGCGCAGGAACGCCTGCCGCGCCAGCTCGCACGCCGCCAGCGGCAGCAAGCGCCGGATCACCACATAGCCTTCACGCTCGAAGTGCGCACGCACGGCCGGCAGATCGTCGGCCGCCGGATAATCGTCCCGTTCGGGATGGATGAGGATATCGGCGCGCATGGCAGTCTCCTGTCGATGGAGGCTCCATTGTGAGGCGCGTCGCGTTGCTACGACTGCGCTGCCTCAATACCGACTTTTTGCCACATCCCAGCCGCGCCATCAACAGCAGCGCCAGCAGCAGGAACGCGCTGGACGCGCTCAGCGCCGTGGTCACGCGGTGCGCCAGCAGCGCCGCGCCGTGCAGGCCGCGCGCGCCGGCGCCGGCCAGCGCCACCAGCACCGCCAGCCCCAGCGAATTGCCCAGCTGGTGCGCCACATTCACCACGCCCGAGGCGGCGCCGGCATCGCGCGCCGGCACGCCGGCGATGCCGGCCGCCGTCAGCGGAGTCAGCGTCATGCCCTGCCCGGCGCCGATCAGCACCATCGGCAGCGCCACCGCCAGCCAGTACGCGCTACCGGCCTCGACGCGGCTAAGCCATGCCATGCCGGCGAAGCACACCGCCAGCCCCGCCGCCAGCAGCCGCGCATTGCCATGGCGGCGCGTCAGGCGCGGCACTTGCAGCGCCACCGCGAAGTTCACCAGCGTCATCGGCAGGAAGGCCAGGCCGGTCAGCGACGGCGGATAGTGCCGCACCGCTTGCAGGTATTGCGTGGTGAAGAAAAAGAAACCGATCATCGCCCCCAGGAACAGCACGCGCGCCGCATATGCCGAGGCCCGCTGGCGGTTGGCCAATAAACGCAGCGGCATGATCGGCTGCGCGGCGCCGCGCTCGTTGATGACGAACGCCACCAGCAACAGCAGGCCGGCCAGCAGCGCGCCTTGCGTCAGCGGATCGGTCCAGCCGGCGCCCGCGGAACGGATAAAGCCATACACCAGCGCGCCCATGCCGACAGTCGAGGTCAGCGCGCCGGCCACATCGAATTGGCCGACGCTGCGCGGGCTTTCGGGAATGTAGCGCAGCGCCGCCCAGATCATCGCCGCGCCTATCGGCAGATTGAGCAGAAAGCCGGCCCGCCACGACAAGCACTCGGCCAGCACGCCGCCCAGCACCAGGCCGACGCTGGCGGCGATGCCGGCGGTGGCGCTGTACAGCGAGACCGCGTGCGTGCGCTCGGCGCCCTCGGCAAACGTGGTTTGCAGCAGTGCCAGCGTGGACGGCGCCAGGATGGCCGCGCCCAGGCCCTGCACCGCACGCGCCAGCACCAGTTGCGCCGGCGAGGCCGCCGCGCCGATCGCCAGCGACGCCACCGTGAACAGCGCCAGTCCAGCCACCAGCATGCGGCGGCGGCCGGCAATGTCGCCGCCGCGCGCCGCCAGCAGCAGGAAGCCGCCGAAAGTCAGCGTGTAGGCGCTCTGCACCCACGCCAGGCCGCTGTCGCTGAAGCCCAGTTCACGGTGGATCTGCGGCAGCCCGGTCAGAACCACCGAAGTATCCAGCACAATCATCGCGTAACTGAACAGGATAATGGCCAGGATGGCGCGTTTGTTCATGTTCCTCTCCCAATATGCAGCCAGTTTAAAGCGACATCATTGTGGCGATAAGACACTATAATCAGCATGAGCCTATGAGGAGAACTCATTAATGGAACATGAAAATTTCAACGACCTGCTGGCCTTCGTGACCGTGGCGCGCGAAGGCAGCTTCACCCGTGCGGCGGCCAAAATGGGCGTCTCGCAATCGGCGCTGAGCCATACCATACGCGGGCTGGAAACGCGGCTCGGCCTGCGCCTGCTGACCCGCACCACGCGCAGCGTCAGCCCGACCGAAGCCGGCGAGCGGCTGCTGCACACGGCCGCGCCGCGCTTTGACGAGATCACGCAGGAGCTGGCCTCGCTGAGCGAGTTGCGCGACAAGCCGGCCGGCACCATCCGCATCACCGCCGCCGAGCACGCGGCCAACCACGTGCTGTGGCCCAAGCTGGCGCCGGTGATGCACGACTACCCGGAGGTGCGCATTGAAATCAACGTCGACTATGGCATGACCAATATCGTCACGCAGCGCTTCGACGCCGGCGTGCGCCTTGGCGACCAGGTGGAAAAAGACATGGTGGCGGTGCGCATCAGCCCCGACCTGCGCATGGCGCTGGTGGCCACGCCCGACTATTTCGCGCGCCGCGGCAAGCCGCGCACGCCGCACGATTTGCAGCAGCACAGCTGCATCAACCTGCGCCTGCCGACGCATGGCAATCTGATGGTGTGGGAGTTCGAGCAGAACGGCGAGCCGCTGAACGTGCGCGTCGACGGCCAGTGGGTGTTCAACAACAGCTCTTCGCGGCTGCGCGCGGCGCTGGCCGGTTACGGCATCGCCTATGTGCCGGAAGACATGGTGGCCGCCCATGTGGAGGATGGCGCGCTGGTGCGCGTGCTGCGCGACTGGTGCCCGCTGTGGCCGGGCTACCACCTGTACTACGCCAGCCGCCGCCAGTCCTCGCTGGCGTTCAAGCTGGTGCTGGATGCGTTGCGTGGCTGATGCCGCGCGCCCGGCCGCCGGCGCCGTTCGCTGCAATCACACCGCGGCCGGTTCGGCCTTGCCCAGCAGCAGATGACGGGCGCCAAGCAGCGCCAGACCGAGCATCGAGGACAGCGTCATGACCACCGCCATCACCGTCAGCTGATTGCCGGCCAGCAGGCCGACCAGCGCGCCGGCGGCGGCGCCGGCCAGCATCTGCATCGACCGCAGCAAGGCGGCCGCGCTGCCGGCGACATGGCCCACCGTGGTCAGCGCCTGATGCGTCGCGTTCGGCATGACGACGCCGGCGCAGACATTGCTCAACAGGACGCAGGCCGCGATCGCCGCCACCGAGCCGGCGCCGGCCAGCGCCACGCCGAGCAGCAGCAGGCTGACCACGGCGGAAGCGATCACGCCGGCCGCCAGCAGGCGGCCGCCGCCCCAGCGGCGCGCCAGGCGCGCACCGGCCGCCGCGCCGAGGATGGTGCCGGCGGCGGTCAGCGCGAACAGCGCGCCATAGGCGCCGCCCGAGACGCCCAGCATGTCGATGAACACCGCCGACGAACCGGTGATGTAGGCGAACATGGCGCCGAACGACGCTGCCAGCAGGCCGGCGTGGATCAGGTAATGCCTGTTGCGCAGCACCTGGCCATAGGCGGCGCCGGCGGCGCTGAAAACGTTCTGCCCGGCACGCTGCGCGGCCTGGCGCGGCCGCGTTTCCTCATAGCCCAGCACGCCCAACAGCAACAGCGCCAGGCCGACCACGGCCAGGCAGCCGTAGACCATGCGCCAGCTGCCAAATTGCAGCAGCGCCGCGCCGAACAGCGGCGCCACCAGCGGCGCCACGGCGTTGACCAGCGCCACGTAGGACTGGCGCGACAGCGCCGCGTGGCCGCTGAACACATCGCGCACGATGGCGGCCGGCAGCGCGGCCGCCGCCCCGGCGGCGACGCCCTGAATCAGCCGCAACAGCAGCAAGGCGCCGATGGAGCCGGCATATGCGCAGGCGACAGCGGCCAGCGAGAACAGGCCGATGCCGAAGATCAGCACCGGTTTGCGACCATAGCGGTCAGACAGCGGGCCGAACAGGATCGGCCCGACCGAGAAGCCCAGCAGGAAAACGGTCAGCGTGCGGGTGGCCTCGCCGATGCCGACGCCGAACGCCGATTGCAGCGCCGGAATGGCCGGCAGGCCCATGTCGATGGCCAGCGGCGGCAAGGCCGACAGCAAACCGAGCATGACGATGTAGAACGGCGATCCCGTTGCGATGTATTGACGTGCCATGATGCTATCAGAGGTCTTCGTGGTGGCCGGAAGCGCCCTGCTTCCAGTATGCCGAGATGCGCGCGGCGTCGCGCGGGTGGCCCTTGTCGCCGAACACGGCGTCGCGCACCTGCGCCGCCACGGCGGCCTCGCCGGCGAACCAGAAAAAGCCTTCGCCGGCCGGCAGCGGCAGCGCGCGGATGGCGGCCAGCAGCGCCGCGCTGTCGGCGTAGCGTTGCAGCGTCAGTTGCGCCTCGCTGCGGAACGGCAGCGCCGCCGCCTCGTCGCCGCACACCAGCACCTGCACCTGCGCGCCGGCCGGCAGTTCTTCCAGGCGGCGGCGGATCGCCGGCAGCGCGCTGGCGTCGCCCGCCAGCACGTGCCAGGCATAGTCCATCGGGATAACCATCGAGCCGCGCGGGCCGCCGATCGCGGCGGTCTGTCCCGGCGCCGCCTGGCGCGCCCAGTCCGACGCCGCGCCGGTGGCGTGCAGCGCGAATTCGATAACCAGCTCGCCGGCCGCATTGTCATAGCTGCGTGGCGTAAAATCGCGGCGGGCCTCCTCGCTGACGAAGAATTTCACATGATCGTCATAGGATGCCGAGACGAAATCGTGTAAGGTCTCGCCTTTGAATGTTACGCTGACGTAGTTCGGTGCCAATTGCTCAACCTTGACTACTTGCAGCTCGCGCAGTTTGAGTTCGTGCCGCACACGTTGAATCCGACCACTCATCATCTGCTCCAGAATTAGTTGATAATGTCCACATTATGACCAACAAAGTTAATAAAGTCAACCAATCCGAACAGGTGTTCGACGATATCCATTCGATCATGCATTTGTACCGGGCGCGCCAGCTGCGCGGCCTGCGCGACACGCCGCATGAGCTGACCCATCTGGAATACAAGGCGCTGGGCTTTTTCTTCCGCCATCCGGGCGCCACGCAGGGCGACCTGGCGGCCCACTCCGGGCGCGACAAGGCGCAGCTGGCGCGCCTGCTGAAGGGCCTGCGCGACCAGAAGCTGCTCGATGCGGTGGCCGACGCGGCCGACCGCCGCATCACGCGCCTGTCGCTCAGCGAGCAAGGTGAAAAGGTGTTTCACAGCCTGAACGACCTCGGCGCGCAGGCGTCCGGCCTGGCGGTGGCCGGCATGAGCGCGGCCCAGTTGGGCCAGCTAGGGCTGCTGCTGCGGCAGATCCGCGCCAACCTGGAGGCGGCCGACGCCGCCGGGTAAGTTGGCGCCGGGCCGCTCAGTGCGGCACGTTGCGCGTGGCCGCGCTGATCTGTTCCAGCGGCACCTTGGGGGAGCGGTCGGCGTTCAGCAGGCCGTTGGTTTCCTGGTAGGTGTCGGCGAATTGCGTGTAGCAAAAGCCGCTGAACATCACCGTCTCGTTCACCACGTGCAGCAAGGCGCGGTAGCGCGCCAGATAGCTGTCGGCGTCGCCGGCCCGCGAATAGCCCCAGGTATGCCCTTGCGGCGCGTTGGGATCGTAGGCGATGCCGCCAAACTCGGTCAGCACGATCGGCTGGCCGCGGTGCGGGAAGCCGTCCAGCGTCAGGATGCGTCCGCCCGGGCGGCGCTGGTCGAACAGCTGCCGCACCGGATCGTTGACCGCATAGCGCGCCCCCAGTTTTTCCGGATCGCCGTCGTAGTCGTGGATGCCGAGTATGTCGGTGGCAGACGCCTCCCAGCCGTCGTTGCCGATCACCGGCCGCGTCGCGTCGAGCATGCGCGTCAGGTGGTACAGCGCCTCCACCGCGTTGCGGTGCGCCTGGCGCGAGGTCAGGTTGGGCACGCCCCATGACTCGTTGAACGGCACCCAGACGATCACGCACGGGTGGCTGTAGTCGCGCTCGATGGCCTCGGTCCACTCGCGGACCAGCCGCGTCATCGAACGCGAACTGAAGGCATAGGCCGACGGCATTTCGCCCCACACCAGCAGGCCCAGCCTGTCGGCCCAGTACAGGTAGCGCGGGTCTTCCAGTTTCTGGTGCTTGCGCACGCCGTTAAAACCCATCTCCTTGGCCAGCTCGACGTCGCGCCGCAGGGCCGCGTCCGACGGCGCGGTCATCAGCGACTCCGGCCAGTAGCCCTGGTCCAGCACCAGCCGCAGGTGGTACGGCCGGCCGTTGAGCATGAAGCGGTCGCGGTTGATCGCCACCGAGCGCAGCGCCGTGTACGAGTGCACCACGTCGACCACCTCGTCGCCGTGGTACAGCGTCAGCTCGGCGTCGAGCAGCGTCGGCCGTTCCGGGCTCCACAGCAGGTCGTTGCGCGAATCGTCGATGCCGGGATCGGACAGCACGATCTTGCGGTTGGCTTCCTGCCCGACCAGCAGGTAGCGGTCGGCCGCCAGCAGCACCTCGTTGTGCAGCACCCGCACCTCCACCGACAGCGGCTGCGAGATATCGCCGCCGGCCAGCACCTCGCAGCCGATCTCGAAGTTGTCGAAGGTCGGCGTCCAGCGCAGCGAGCGCACATACGTCGCCGGCAGCGGCTCCAGCCACACGGTCTGCCAGATGCCGGTGGTGCGCGGATACCAGATCGAGTGCGGTTCGAGCTGCCAGTCCTGCTTGCCGCGCGGCTTGGCCAGGTCGCTCGGATCATCCTCGGCGCGCAGCACCACGGCCTGTTCCTCGCCGTCGAGCAGCGCATCGGTGATGTCGGCTTGGAACGGCGTGTGCCCGCCTTCATGCTCGGCCACCAGAATGCCGTTGACCCAGACGGTGGCGCGGTAATCGACCGCGCCGAAGTGCAGCATGGTGCGTGCGCTGCGCGTGTCCAGCGTGAACAGGCGGCGATACCAGCAGACGCTGTGGAAGCCCTGGTCGGCGATACCGCTGAGTTCGCTCTCAGGCGCGAACGGCACCGCGATGCGGTGGCTCCAGGCGATGGCGTCGCCGGGATGGCGGTAGCGGCGCTGATCGTCGAAGCAAAAATCCCATTCGCCGTTGAGCGGCTGCCACGCGTCGCGCCGCAGCTGGGGCCGCGGATATTCAAACTGAGCCATACATGCCTCCGCTTGTCGTCGTGTGCCGGGCATCGTAACAACGTTCAGGCGGCGGCGGGGAGATAACTCAATTCCGCGCAGAAATCCGTTGCGCATTGGCCTGCGATCCCTGTTTCTTATTGGTACCGAGCGGGGGTAAAAGTGAAACCCGCCTAGCATGGATTCACATTCTCATCGCCACCAGCAAGCGCGCGCCGGCTGGACCGCAATACAGATGAGCTACCTGGCGCGCCCCACACCCACCGGACACGCCATGCCCCCTGCCGCACCGCCCCGCATCGACGCCGCACCGCCGTTCGCCACGTTCTGGCAGGCCGGCTACGAAGGCGCCGACCACGTCAATCACGCCGGCCGCGCGCTCGACATGAACGCCGGCACCGGCCACCTCGATCGTGCGCGCGCAGACTACGCGCTGCTGCGCCAGTTCGGCATCCGCACGGTGCGCGAGTCGGCCGGCTGGCGCTTGTGCGAGCGCGACGGCCGCTTCGATTTTTCCGTGCTCGACAGCAGGCTGCGCGCCGCGCGCGAGCTGGACATGCAGATCTGCTGGACCTTCTGCCACTACGGCTGGCCGGACGACCTCGACATCTACGGCGCCCAGTTTGTGCCGCGCTTCGTGCGCTATTGCAGCGCGCTGGCGGCCTATCTGGCGCCGTGGGCCGGCGCCTCGCCGGTGTATTCACCGATCAACGAAATCTCGTTCCAGAGCTGGGGCCTGTCGGTGCACATGTTCAAGTGCAACAACATGCACGACCCGCGCGCGGCCACGGAAGGCAAGCGCCAGCTGGTGCGCGCCACGCTGGCCGGCTGCGACGCCATCTGGCGCATCACGCCGGGCGCGCGCATCCTGCAATGCGATCCGCTGATCCATGTGATCGCCCCGCCGGGCCGGCCCGACTGGAGCGGCCAGGCGGCCGGCTGGAGCGCGTCGCAGTTCGACGCCTGGGACATGCTGTGCGGCCGGCGCGAGCCGGAACTGGGCGGCGCCGCGCGCTACCTCGACATCATCGGCGGCAACTTCTACCACAGCAACCAGTGGGAGAGCGGCACCAACCTGCGGCTGTGGTGGCACCTCGACGATCCGCGCCGGATGCCGCTGCACCGCGCGCTGCTGACATTGCAGCAACGCTACCAGCGCCCGCTGCTGGTGGCGGAAACCAGCCACGTCGGCAGCGGGCGCGGCATCTGGATGCGCCAGATCGCCGAACAGGCGGCGCTGGCGGTGCAGCTGGGAGCCGACGTGCGCGGCATCTGCCTGTATCCGGCCATCGACCGCCCCGACTGGGATCATGCCGACCATTGGCATAAGAGCGGACTGTGGGAGGTCGACCTGCACAGCACGCCGCCATTGGCGCGGCTGCCGGTGCCGGCGTACGCCACCGCGCTGCATCAGGCGATCCGCCTGACCAACCATCTGTGCCATCAACCGGTGGCGCGGCAATCAGAAACAACAAGGGAGAGCGCTATGCAAACCATGATCGTGTTTTGCCACCTGCGGTGGGATTTCGTCTACCAGCGTCCGCAGCACCTGCTGTCGCGCCTGGCCCAGCACTACCACGTGGTGGTGGTCGAAGAGCCGGTGTACACGGACGGCGCGGCCTACTGGGAAACCTTGAATCCGGCGCCGAACCTGGCGGTGTACCGGCCGCACACGCCGGTGCGCGCCGCCGGCTTCCATGACGACCAGCTACCGGTGTTGCAATCGCTGCTCGGCGAACTGCCCGGCATCGACCAACAGCCGCTGGTGTGGTTCTACACGCCAATGGCGCTGCCGCTGCTGCCGTCCAACGCCGGCGTGGTGGTCTACGATTGCATGGACGAGCTGGCGGCGTTCAAGAATGCGCCCAAGCAGCTGCTGCAGCGCGAGGCGGCGCTGTTGAAGATCGCCGACCTCGTGTTCACCGGCGGCCCCAGCCTGTACGAGGCCAAGCGCCACCGCCACGACAATGCGCACTGCTTTGCCAGCAGCGTCGACGCGGTGCACTTCCAGCAGGCGCTGGACCGCAGCAACGGCCATCCGCTGCACAACGACATCCCCCACCCGCGCCTCGGCTATTACGGCGTGATCGACGAGCGCTTCGACACCGGCCTGATCGCCGCGATGGCCGACGCCCATCCGGAATGGCAGCTGGTGCTGGTCGGGCCGGTGGTCAAGATCGACCCGGCGGCGCTGCCGCAGCGGCAGAACATCCACTACCTCGGCCAGCAATCGTACCAGGTGCTGCCGCAGTTCCTGGCCGGCTGGGACGTGTGCCTGCTGCCGTTCGCGCTCAATGAATCGACCCGCTACATCAGCCCGACCAAGGTGCTGGAATACATGGCGGCCGAGCTGCCGTCGGTCAGCACCGCGATCACCGACGTCGAGCAGCCCTATGGCGACATCGTCGCCATAGGCCATGACCACGCCGAATTCATCGCCCATTGCGAGGCGGCGCTGCGACTAAGCGAGGCGCAGCGGGCGGCGCTGGCGCAACGGCTGCGCGCAGTGGTCGAGCGCACCTCGTGGGAAGCCACGGCCGCGCACATGAAGGCGCTGATCGAACGCACACCGCCCGGTGGGCGCGCGGCCGCCGGCCTGGCGCCGGCGCCGCAGGCCGGCCACGCCACCAGCGACAGCCCGGCCGACCGCGCCAACGTCAACGCCATGCCGCGGGCCGGCGCCGCCGGCTGCATCATCATCGGCGGCGGGCCGACCGGGCTGTCGGCCGCCTACCACCTGGGGGCCGACACCGTGCTGCTGGAGCGTAACGCCAGCGTCGGCGGCTGGTGCCGCTCGATCCGCGACAACGGCTTCACCTTCGACTACGCCGGCCACATCATGTTCTCCAACGATCCATATGTGCTCAAGCTGTACGACATCCTGCTCGGCGACAACCAGCACTGGCAGATGCGCGAGGCCTGGGTCTACAGCAAGCAGGTGTACACGCGCTACCCGTTCCAGGGCGCGCTGTACGGCCTGCCGCCGCAGGTGATCAAGGAGTGCATCAGCGGCGCCATCGAGTCGCGCTACGGCCTGGCCGGCGCCAGTTGCGCGCCGGGCACGGTGGACGATTGCTGCGCCGACGGCACCGCCGATGTCGCCAACAGCGCGGCCGGCGCGGCAGCCGCGCGCAGCGAGAACTTCGAGGACTTCATCTACCGCGTGTGGGGCAAGGGCATCGCCCGCCACTTCGCCATCCCCTACAACAAGAAGATCTGGACCGTGCCGCTGAAGGACATGGAAACCTCGTGGCTGGGCGGGCGCGTACCGCTGCCGGACCTCGACCAGATCATCGAGGGCGCGCTGGAACCGGTGGCCAAGCCGATGGGGCCGAACGCCCGCTTCGGCTACCCGAAACGCGGCGGCTTCCAGGCGCTGATGAACGGCTTCCTGCCGCACATCCGCGGCAAGGTCGAGCTGAACGCCAACGTGGTCAAGGTGCTGCCGCACGAGCACACGGTGGTGCTGGCCGACGGCCGCCGCCTGCGCTACACGCAACTGATCAGCACCATGCCGCTGCCGGAACTGGCGCGGCTGTGCGGCCAGGCCGCGCCGGCCGGGGTGCGCGCCGCTGCCGAAGGACTCCACCATGTGTCGATCCGCTGCGTCAATCTCGGCGTCAACCGCACCGATGTAACCGACAAGCACTGGATCTACTACCCGGAGGACAGCATCTTCCACCGCATCTTCGTCCAGGGCAACGCCAGCCCGGAATGCAACGCGCCGGGCGGTTTCGGCTTCACCTGCGAGATTTCCTACTCGCCGTGGAAGCCGCTGCCGGTCGACGGCGCGGCGCTGATCCAGCGCTGCATCGACGACTGCGTCAAGGTCGGCTTCATCCGCGCCGACGACGTCATCGTCGCCGCCAACCAGGTCGACATGCCCTACGCCTACGTGGTCTACGACCACGCGCGCGCCCGCAACGTCGCCACCGTGCGCGCCTGGATGGAGCAGCACGACATCATCCTGTCCGGCCGCTACAGCGAATGGGAATACTACAACTCGGACCACGCCTTCCTGGCCGGTAAAAAGCCGCCGGGCGCGTGCGCGACGCCGCAGGCGCCCCGGCCGGCCGGCGGGCCGAATCATGAAGGAGCCGGCCATGCAGACACATATCCTGGTGGTCGGCGGCGCCGGCTACGTCGGCTCGCACATGGTCAAGCGGCTGCGGCAAGCCGGCTATCAGCCGGTGGTGCTGGACAACCTGTCGCAAGGACGGCGCGAGGCGGTCGGCGAGGCGCCGCTGATCGTCGCCGACCTGCACGACCAGGGCGCGCTGGACGTGCTGTTCCAGGCCTACCCGGTGCGCGCGGTGATGCACTTCGCCAGCTTCATCCAGGTCGGCGAATCGGTGCAGCATCCGGCGCGCTACTACGAGAACAACGTCAGCAACACGCTGGCGCTGCTGGAAATGATGGTGCGCCACGGCGTCGGCCAGTTCATCTTCTCGTCCACCGCCGCGATCTTCGGCGATCCGCGCTACGTGCCGATCGACGAGCGGCACCCTGCCGCGCCGATCAATCCCTACGGCCAGTCCAAGCTGATGGTGGAGCAGATGCTGGACGACTTCGGGCGCGCTTACGACCTGCGCAGCATCTGCCTGCGCTACTTCAACGCCGCCGGCGCCGATCCCGACAACGAGCTGGGCGAATGCCACGAGCCCGAAACGCACCTGATCCCGGTGGTGCTGCAAGCGGCGTCGGGCCGGCGCGCGCAGATCACCATCCATGGCGAGGACTACGCCACGCCGGACGGCACCTGCCTGCGCGACTACATCCATGTGCAGGACCTGTGCGACGCCCACCTGCTGGCCTTGCAGGCGCTGGCCGGCGGCGCGCCGAGCGCCCGCTACAACCTCGGCAACGGCAACGGCTATTCGATCCGCGACGTCATCGCCGCCGCCGAGCGCGTGACGGGACGGCGCATCCCGGTGGCCAGCGGGCCGCGCCGCGACGGCGACCCGGCGCGGCTGGTGGCCGACGCCACACGCGCGCGCAGCGAACTCGGCTGGCAACCGCGCTACGCCGACCTCGACGCCATCATCGCCCACGCCTGGGCCTGGGAGCAAAGCTGCATCCGGCGCCGCCGCCGCTGCGCGCCGTACCGGCGCCGACCGACCAGGAGCGCCGCCGCAAGGACCGCCGCGCCGCCTGATTGGTTAAGCTCTGCTTTAAAATCTGGTTGTCCACTGACGGCCCTGTCTTACAGGCAGGGCCGATTCCTGCTGATACGCGGCGTCCCGCAGCGGGCCTACGATGGTTACTCCACTCACCAAGGAGAAATCATGTTCGCTCACAACAAACGCTTGCAGTACACGGTCCGCGTCAGCGAGACCAACCCCGGCCTGGCCAACCTGATGCTGGAACAATTCGGCGGCCCGCAGGGCGAGCTGGCGGCCGCGTGCCGCTACTTCACCCAGGCGCTGGCCGAGGATGATCCGGGCCGCAAGGACATGCTGTTCGATATCGCCACCGAGGAGCTGAGCCACCTGGAAGTGATCGGCAACATCGTCGTCATGCTCAACAAGGGCGCCAAGGGCCGGCTGGCCGAGGGCGTCGAGGAGGAAGGCGAACTGTATCGCTCGATCACCGGCGCCGGCAACGACAGCCACCTGACGCAAGTGCTGTACGGCGCCGGCGCGCCGCTGGTCAACTCGGCCGGCGTGCCGTGGACCGCCGCCTACATCGACACCATCGGCGAGCCGACCGCCGACCTGCGCTCCAACATCGCCGCCGAGGCGCGCGCCAAGATCGTCTACGAACGGCTGATCAACCTGACCGACGATCCCGGCGTCAAGGAAGCGCTGGGCTTCCTGATGACGCGCGAAATCGCCCACCAGAAGTCGTTCGAGAAGGCGCTGTACGCGATCCAGCCCAACTTCCCGCCCGGGAAAAGCCAGGGCCGGCCGGAATTCAGCAGCGTCTACTTCGACATGTCGCAGGGCGGCCCCGAGGTGCGCGGCTCGTGGAATGACGGCGGCGACTGGCAGACCGTCAGCGAGCGCGACGCGCAGAGCGCCGTCGACGGCGGCGACGGCTCGGCCTCGGTCGGCCTCAGCACCGCGGAAGCCAGCCTGCTCGACCAGATGGCCGCCCGCACCATGTCCGACCCCGACGCCAATCCGCTCACCGGCGCCGAACTCGGCCAAAGCGTCGGCCAAAGCGTCGGCCAGGGCGCCACCGGCCAGCCCGCCCCCGTGAGCGCCAGCAAGGAGTGCTGTCATGAGCAGCGCCGCCAGCGCGCACCTGGTCGACTGGCTGCGCGACGCCCACGCGATGGAGCAGCAGGCCGAGGCCATGCTGGAATCGCAGGCCAGCCGGCTGGAACACTACCCAGACCTGCGCCAGCGCATCGTCGCGCACCCTGACGAAACCCGCTGGCAGCGCGCCTAGCTGGAGAACTGCCTGAGCCGGCGGGGCAGCAGCCCGTCCACCGTCAAGGACCTCGGCGCCAAGCTGATGGCCTTTCGGCCAGGGCATGAGCGGCATGCTGACCAGCGACGAGGCGGTCAAGGGCGCGATGGCCGGCTATGTGTTCGAGCAGATGGAGATCGCCAGCTACACGGTGCTGATCGCCGCCGCCGACCAGGCCGGGGATGTCGACACCCGCGCCATCTGCCAGCACATCCTGGCGCAGGAACGGGCGATGGCGAGCTGGCTGCTCGACCGCCTGCCGGCCATCACCGCCCGTTTCCTGCAGCGCGCCGCCGCGCCCGGGCTGGAGGCTAAAAAATAGGCAGCCCTGCTGTGTCGGCCTACTCTTACACGCACACAAGAGCTGCACCGATGTGGGGCACTGGTGGCGCCATTGATAATCATGAAACGCCACCTTCACTATTTCTATCGAGAACCCTATGCTACAACTAGCGTATGCCGAACCCGCCCTCGTCGCCGACACCAGCGCCGCCGCCATGTATCGCGCGCTCAGCGCGGGCCCGCCGGACCAGCACGGACTGGAACAGGCCCGCGCCTTCCTCGGCCAGCGGCTGCAGGCCGCGCGCCAGCTGCGCGACGAGCTGCCGTCCGACCCGGAGCAGCTGACGCCCTGGGTGGCCAGCCGCGCCTTCACGGTCGGCATGGAATACCAGGCCTATCTGCAAGCGCGCAAGGAAGGCGCGCCGCGCCGCTATTTCAGCAACCAGGCGCATGCGCTGTACTTCCTGCGCCACGTCGCCCCGACCAAGCTGGTCGACGGCGCCTGGCTGCACGGCCTGCTGGCGCGCTGGGACGACCCGGACTTCCGCCCGCTGATCCAGACCTATCTGGAAGAGCTGGGCGACGGCGTGCCGGAGAAAAACCACGTGCTGCTGTACAAAAAACTGCTGGCCGCCCACGAGTGCGAGGACTGGCAGCAGCTGCCGGACACCAACTTCGAGCAGGGCGCGATCCAGCTGGCGCTGGCCTATGACGCCGAAAGGTTCCTGCCGGAAATCATCGGCTACAACCTCGGCTACGAGCAACTGCCGCTGCACCTGCTGATCACCGCCTACGAGCTGAACGAGCTGGGCATCGATCCGTATTACTTCACCCTGCACATCACGGTCGACAACGGCAGCACCGGCCACGCGCAGAAAGCCGTGCAGGCGCTGCTGCAACTGCTGCCGCGCTGCGGCGACAGCGCCACCTTCTGGCAACGGGTGCGCGACGGCTACCGCCTGAACGACCTGGGCGCCTGCACCACCTCGGTGATCGGCAGCTTCGACCTGCAGGCCGAACTGGTCGACATCATGGCCGCCAAAAGCCACGCCGGCTGCAATATGCACTCCAACTACTGCCGCCTCGGCGGCCGCAGCATCAATGAATGGCTCAGCGACCCCGAGCAGATTCCCGCCATGCTGGCCGAGCTGGAACAGGCCGGCTGGCTGCAACGCGGCCAGCCGCCTGAGCAGAGCCGCTTCTGGCGCCTGATCCAGAGCGAGCGCGCCGAGATGTTCGGCGTGTTCAGCGCCTATGAGCAGCAGGTGCTGCGCGACTGGCTGGCGACGCCGCCGGGCGGCCCGGCCACGCAGCCGCGCGTGCCGAGCTTCCGCGCCCGCCAGCGCGCGCTCGACGCGCTCGGCATGCACCACAGCCAGCGTCCGGCGGCGCCGCGCGGCATCGTGCGCCATCACAAGGACGACGGCAACACCAGCCCGCTGCGCGACCTGGAACAGCAGATCGCCACGCTGGGCAGCAAGCAGGCCGCGATGCAGCTGTTGCAAGGGCTGATGACGCCGGACCAGCATCATCGCCCGCTGGGCCTGATGGCGACCCGTCTGTACCGCCAGCTGATTAACTAAAGCACTGAGGCACCATGAGCGACAGCGGCAGTTTGATGATTATCGGCGGCAATGAAGACCGCACCGGCAGCAAGGATGTGCTGCAAAAATTCCTGGAACTGGCCGGCGCCACGCAACAGCCGGTCATGGTCATCACAGCCGCCAGCACGGTGCCGGACGACGTCTGGGAAATGTACCGCAAGGCTTTCGACGAGCTGGGCGTGCCGCAGTTCGAGCACGTTCGCATCACCAGCCGCGCGGAAGCCGAGGATGAAACGCTGGCCGCGCGCATGGCGCAGGCGCGCGGCATCTTCATGACCGGCGGCGACCAGAAACGCCTGATGGCCTTCCTCGGCGGCACGCCGGTGGAGCGCGCGATGCGCCAGGCCTGGCGCGAACACGGCGCCTGCGTGGCCGGCACCAGCGCCGGCGCCTCCGGCCTGTGCACCCACATGCTGGCCGAGGGCAAGGCCGAGCTGGCGCCGGAAAAAGGCGCGGTGCGGCTGGGCGCGGGGCTGGGCTTCATCCGCAGCGTCATCATCGACCAGCACTTCTCGCAGCGCCACCGGCTCAACCGCCTGCTCAGCGTGCTGGCGCAAAGCCCGTTCCTGATAGGCGCGGGGATTGACGAGGACACCGCGCTGGTGGTGCGCGACAACGGCGTCGAGGTGGTCGGCGACGGCACCGTCACCGTGGTCGACTGCCGCCACGCCCGCACCAATATCGCCGACGTGCGCGCCGGCGCCGTCCCTGAAATGCTGGACGTGCGCCTGCACCTGCTGCCGTCCGGCTCCCGTTTCGCCAGCCCCGAAGAAGCGGGCGCGCTGGCAGACTTCATTCAATACATCACCAACAGGAATCAAGAGCATGATCATCGTTAAACAACACGTGTTACGTGGTCCGAATCTGTATTCGCAGCAGCCTTGCCTGCTGAGCGTTATCGATCTGGAAGACCTGCGCGACCACACCACCGACCGCATCGCGGGCTTCAACGCACGCCTCCTGGAACTGCTGCCGTCGCTGTACGACCACCGCTGCTCGGTGGGCCAGTACGGCGGTTTCGTGCAGGCGCTGAACAGCGGCGCCAACCTGGCCCACGTGGTCGAACACGTCACCATAGCGCTGCAGTGCCTGGCCGGCACGCCGACCTACACCGGCCGCACGCATGAAGTGGCGGACGCGCCGGGCCAGTACCGCGTGGTGTGCTCGTACGAGTCGGAACACGTCGCCATCGACGCCTGCGACCTGGCGCTGTCGCTGGTGCGCGGCCTGGCCAGCGGCGAGCCAGGACTGGCGCAGCAGCTGGAAAACGGCGTCGCCGCGCTGAAGGACACCGCCGAGCGCCACGCCATCGGCACCAGCACCGGCGCCATCCTGCGCGCCGCCATCCGCCAGGGCATCCCCTACCAGCGCCTCACCGAGGACGCCAATATGTTCCTGCTGGGCTGGGGAGCGCAGCAAAAACGCCTGCAGGCGACCATCACCGGCGACACCGGCCATATCGCCGTCGGCATCGCCTGCGACAAGCAGCTGACCAAGGCGCTGTTGCAGGAAGCCGGCGTGCCGGTGCCGGAAGGCGTCAGCGTGCGCTCGCTGGAACAGGCGCAGCGCGCCGCCCGCGAACTGGGCGGCCTGGTCACGGTCAAGCCGCTGGACGGCAACCATGGCCGAGGCGTCACCACCCGCTGCGGCAACCCGGACGAGGTGCAACTGGCGTTCGAGCGCGCGCGCGAGCATGGCCGCACCATCATCGTCGAACGCTATATTCCCGGCGACGACTACCGCATCCTGGTGGCCGGCGAGCGCGTGGTGGCGGCCGCCCTGCGCCGCCCGGCCGCCGTGGTGGGCGACGGCGCCTCGACCGTGCGCCAGCTGGTGGAACAGGAAAACCGCAACCCGGCGCGCGGCGAGGGCCACACCAACATCCTGACCCGCATTCCGCTCGACGGCCATGCCGAAACCACGCTGGCCGCGCAAGGCCTGGACTTCGACAGCGTGCCGGCAGCGGGCCGCCGGGTGCTGATGCGCGGCAACGCCAACCTCTCCAGCGGCGGCACGGCGGAAGACGTGACCGACCGCCTGCCGGCGGAAACGCTGGCCATGTGCGTGCGCGCCGTGCGCAAGATCGGCCTGGACGTGGCCGGCATCGACCTGGTATGCGAGGACATCGCCGTGCCGCTGGACGGCCGCAATGGCGCGGTTATCGAGATCAACGCCGCGCCGGGCATCCGGATGCATGAATACCCGAGCGCCGGCGTGCCGCGCGACGCCGGCGCGGCCATCGTCGAATCGATGTTCGGCCAGCAGGACGGCCGCATTCCGGTGGTCGCCGTCACCGGCACCAACGGCAAGACCACCACCACGCTGATGATCGAGCACGTGCTGCGCCAGGCCGGCATCGGCACCGGCTGCACCACCAGCGAGGGCGTGTACATCCACGGCCAGCAGGTCAAGCAGGGCGATTGCAGCGGCTACTGGTCGGCGCGCACCGTGCTGTCGGCGCCCGAGGTGGAATTCGCCGTATTGGAGACGGCGCGCGGCGGCATCCTGAAACGCGGCCTGGCGTTCGACCGCTGCGACGTCGCGGTGCTGCTCAACGTCAGCGAGGACCATCTGGGCCTGGACGGCGTGGAGACGCTGGACGACCTGTCGTCGGTCAAGGCGGTGGTGGCGCAAGCGGCCTCGCGCGCGGTGGTGCTGAACGCGGAGGACCCGCGCTGCGTCGCCATCGGCGCTACGCTGGATCAGCAGGTGGAGCGCATTTACTTCAGCTGCGACGCCCGCCATCCGGTGCTGGTGCAGCACCTGCAAGCCGGCGGCCGCGCCGCGTGGCTGGACAATGGCGCGCTGAAGATGACCGGCTTCGACGGCCAGCCGCAACACCTGCTCGACGCCGGCGACATGCCGTCCACGCTGGGCGGCTGCGCGCAGCACAATGTCGCCAACGGCCTGGCCGCCGCCGCCGCGCTGATGGCGGTGGAGCTGGGGCTGCATCCGATCGCGGCCGGACTGCGCAGCTTTGTGTCGGACGCGCGGCACAATCCGATGCGCGCCAACCTGTACGACGTCAACGGCGTGCGGGTGATCGTCGATTTCGCCCACAATCCGGCGGCCTTCCAGGCGCTGGCCGCGACCGCGCGCGCCATGACGCCGGGCCGCACGGTGGCGGTGGTGACGTCGCCGGGCGACCGCCGCGAGCGCGATTTCGAGCAGATCGGGCAGATTTGCGGCGGCGGCTTCGATACGGTGGTGTTTTATGAGTGGGACAGCGAGCATCGCGGCCGTGCGGCCGGCGAGCGTTCGGCCATGATGCAGGCGGCGGCGCTCGGTGCGCGCGGCGGCAAGGCGGGCGTGCTGCTGGAGGCCGATCCGGCGCAGGCGCTGCGTCTCGGCCTGGCGCAATGCCGCGAGGGGATGTGCTGGTGTATGCGTGCGGGTCGTCGGTGTCGGAGCTGGTCGATGCGCTGCGGCCGGTGGACCCGGTCAGCGCCGCCCGCATCGACGCCACCCTGGCCTGATCCGTCGTCGTTCCCGCGCAGGCGGGAATCCATGCTTCGCCTGCGTGCCGACGTCGCATGGGTTCCCGCCTGCGCGGGAACGACGGTCAGGCGGCGGGGGATGCCTGCCGCGCCAGCTTCTCAGCCGCTGGCGCGTCAACCGCCCGAATCGCCTCGATCAGCGTCGCCACCTCGGTGCCGCAGGCGAACACCAGCACATCGCCCGGCTGGCACGCCAGGTACGCCGCCTGCACCGCCTCGGCGTCGCCGCCATACATGCGCACCACCGCGCCGCCCACCGCCCGCGCCCCGGCGCCGATCAACTCCGCCGCCTCGCCATGCTTGCGGCTACGGCTCTGCGACTCATACACAAACAGTTCATCGAAATGCGCCGCGCAGGTAGCGCCGGTGCGCGTCAAATCCTCGTCGCGCCGGTCGCCCGGCGAGGTCACCACTGCCAGCACCCTGCCGGGCGCCTGGCCGGTGGCCTTGCTCTGCCCCTGCCCTTGCGCCAGCCCACGCGCCAGCGTCGCCAGCGCCGCATAGGCGGCCGCGTTATGCGCGTAATCGAGCACGATATGCATCGCCCCCAGCTCGAACACATTCGAGCGCAAGGGATTGGTGGCCGCATCCGACTCAAAGCTGGACAAGCCGGCGCTGATCTGCGCCACGGTAAAGCCGCACGCCATCAAGGCCGCCGTCGCCGCCATGCTGTTGGCGATGTTGTAGCGCGCCAGCCCGCCGCAGGTGGCCGGGATATGCGTGGCCGGCATCAGCCGCTGACGCACCTGGCGCTGGCTCAGCATGATAACGTCGTTGTCCAGCCAGACGGCGTCGCCGCCCTGCGCCAGGTGCGTCTGCAAGACCGGGCTGTCCGCCTTCATCGAGAAATACACCACGCGCGTGTCCGCCGCCAGCCGCGCGCGCGCGGCCACGCAATGGCCGTCGTCCGCGTTCAGCACCGCCACGGCGGCCGCCTGCACCACCAGCGACTTCACGCGCGCCAGCTGCTCCACCGTGTCCACCCCGTCCAGCCCCAGATGATCGTCCGAGACATTCAGCATGACGCCGACGCTGCAACGGTCATACGCCAGCCCGCGCTTGAGCAGGCCGCCGCGCGCCGTCTCCAGCACCGCGAACTCGGTGCGCGGCGACGCCAGCACGCTGCGGTGCGACCAGTAGCCGGTGCAATCGCCTTCGTCGAAATGCACGCCATCGACCACCACGCCCTGGGTGCTGGCGCAGCCGGTGCGGTAGCCGGCCAGCCGCACCGCATGGGCGATCATCAGCGTGGTGGTGGTCTTGCCATTGGTGCCGGTGATGCCGATGACCGGAATCCGCCCCTGCTGCGGCGCCGCGCGCAGTTGCTGCACCAGCATGCGCTGCTCGCCGCTGGGCGCCACCGCCGCCAGCACCGCATCGACGGCGTGGCCGCGCCGGCGCGGCAGCAGGTCGACCTGCGCGTGCGCCAGCCCGAGGGCGACGGCGGCGCGCTCGCACAGGTTGCGCACCTGCGCATCGTCATGCTGCGCCACGCCGTCCAGCACCTGCACGCGCAGGCGCTCGCCCGGCTGCCGCTGCGGGTTGCGGAAATCCTCCTTCGGCACCGGCAGCTGCGCCTCGATCAGCACGGAGCGCATCAGCTGGCGCTCGCGCAGCAAGGTGGCGCTCAGCAGCCGGTTGTCGTCGCCTGCGACGTCCAGGTAGCGCCACTGGCGGGCGCCCCAGCCCAGCCGCAGCAGGCCGCCATGCTCGCTGACGCGCTGCACCGGCATGCCCAGCGACTCGGCCTCGCGCACCACCGCCAGCGCGGCCGGCGACAGCTGCATCGATTCGGCCAGTGCGCGCAGCGCGCGCACGGCCGACGGCACGTCGGGCGCCTCGCCGCGCTCGGTGGCGGCGATCAGCCCGACGGCGGCCGCCAGCGCGGCCTGCCCCAGGTGCTCGACCTGGTACTGCACCACCACGCGCCACTGCGCCGGCGCGCCGGCCACGGTTTCCGCGTGCATGAACTGCACCGGTTCGCCGCAAGCCTGTTGCAGGAAGCGCGCGGTGTAGGCCAGCTGCGGCCCCGCTTCGGCCAGCGACGATTCAATCAACGCCACGATGCATGGCGAAGTGCTGTACAAATTTGCGCCTCTCAGCAGGCGTTGCTGCACAATGCGCATCGTTACACGTCCCTGCTGGCGACCAGCCACACCGCGGCGATCCGCTCGACGCCCGCATAGGCCGGTGTCTCCAGTTCCTCGCCAAAGACATCGGGATCGATTTCCTCGTAGGTCCAGCGCAGCCCCGCCTCGTCCAGCAGCGCGGTGGCCTGGCGCAGGAAGGCGTCGTCGCCGTCGACGATGGCAACGCCGGTGTACAGCCACAGCGCGCCGCCGCCGGCCAGGCGGTTGATGGCCGCCTGCACGATCTGCAGCGACAGGCCGGCGCCCAGCGCGCCGCCGCCGTGGCGGTAGGCGCGCTCGCCCGGGTCCAGCAGGTACGGCGGATTGGCGACGATCAGGTCGAACACGCCGTCGAGCTGGTTCAGCAGGTTGCTGCCGCGGCTGCACGCATTGCCCACGCCGGCCAGCCGGATATTGATGTCGGCCAGCGCCAGCGCGCTGGCGTTGACGTCCACCGCCAGCACCTCGGCCTGCGGGAAGCGGCGCGCCAGCGTGATGGCGCCGATGCCGCTGCCGCAGCCGATATCGACGATGCGCCGCAGCGGATCGCGCGCCGGCGCCGGCGTCTGCTCCATGGCGCGCACGAAGCGCGCCGTGTCCGGGCCGAAGAACACGGCGTCGGCCTCGGTGGTCGGATAGGCCGAGTGGAACAGCCACTCGCCGGCCAGCGTCGACACGCGCACGCTGCTGCGCAGCAGGCCGTCGCGCTCGGCGACGATGCCGGCGGCGTGCATGCAGGCCAGCAGCTCGGCGTCGACCGCGTCGGCGGTGAAGGGACGGCTCCAGCCGAAGATGTCGCGCAAGGTGGCGTTTTGCGGCGCCAGCGGCCGCGCCAGCACGCGGGCTTGCGTGGCCGGCGTGACGGTGGAGAACTGGTATTTGCGCGCGCGCAGGGCGGCGCCCAGCGCCAGCAATGCCTGTTGCTGCACTGGCGCCAGATGGGGAAAGTCGTTGGTGGTCACAAGCGCTCCTGATAAAGACCCATACTGCCGCATCGCCACGAAAAGGTAACGTGCGCTGGCGCACATAGCGCGATAAAAGTAGCCAGCGCCAGCCTGGACGGGCGCGCTCGACCACGCCGGGGATGGCGTCTTAAAGCGTCTTCAGTGTGCGGATCAGTTCGCTCAGGCGGTAGGGCTTGGCGATCAGCTCGAATTGCCCGATGTCCGGCATTTCCTCGCGCAGCGCGGTTTGCACAAAGCCGGACGCCAGCACCACTTTCAGCTGCGGGAATTCGGCGCGCGCCGCCTTGCCCAGGTCGACGCCACTCATGCCCGGCATGACCACGTCGCTGAACAGGATGGCAATGTCGGGATTGCGGCGCAGCGTGTCCAGCGCCTGCGCGCCGTTGTCGGCCGATAGCACCTCGTAGCCGAGGTGGTCGAACAGGCTGACGGCGGTTTCCAGCACGTCCGGCTGGTCGTCCACCAGCAACACCTTCTCGGCGCGCGCAATGGCGCCCTCCTCGCCCGCGCCGTCGCCGGCCACGGCCGGGAAGTAGAGCGACACGGTGCTGCCCTCGCCCACGCGCGATTCCAGCGTCAGCGTGCCGCCGCATTGCTGCATCAGGCCGTACACCTGGCTCAGTCCGAGGCCGGTGCCCTTGCCGATTTCCTTGGTGGTGAAGAACGGCTCGACCGCGCGCGCCATGGTCTCGGGCGTCATGCCCGTGCCGCTGTCGCGCACCAGCACCCGCAGGTAGCGGCCGGCGGCCAGGCGCTCGACCTCGCCGTCGGCCAGCGTGACGGCGGCCAGGTCGAGCAGCACTTCGCCGCGGCCATCCATGGCGTCGCGCGCGTTGACCACCAGGTTGAGCAGCGCCGACTCGAACTGGGTCGGATCGAGCATGGCCTGCGGCAGGTCCGCCTGCAGTTGCAACAGCAAACGCATATCGTCCGGCAGCGCCCGGCGCAGCACGGCCTCGAACGAGCGGATCACGCGGCCGGCGTCGTGCGGCTCCTGGCGCAGCGGCTGCTGGCGGGCGAAGGCCAGCAGTTGCTGCGTCAGCGAGGCGCCGCGCTGGGCCGCGCGCGACATGGTGTCGATGGCTTTGCTGACGGTGGCCGGATCGCGCGACAGGCGCATCAGCTCCAGGCCGTTCGTGATGACGTTGAGCAGGTTGTTGAAGTCGTGCGCGATGCCGCCGGTCAGCTTGCCGATGGCTTCCAGCTTTTGCGACTGGAACAGCTGCTCGCGCGCCTTTTCCAGCTGTTCGGCGGCGACGCGGCGCTCGGTGATGTCACGCGTGATCTTGGCGAACCCCAGCAGCTCGCCTTCCGGATTGAGGATCGGGTCGATCACCACGCTGGCCCAGAAGCGGCTGCCGTCCTTGCGCACGCGCCAGCCCTCGTCCTCGAACTTGCCGGTGCTGCGCGCCACGTCCAGCGCGTAGGCCGGACGGCCGCCGGCGCGGTCCTCTTCGGTGTAGAACATGGAAAAGTGCTGGCCGATGATCTCGTCCGGATGATAGCCCTTGAAGTGCTGGGCGCCGGCGTTCCAGGTGACCACCACGCCCTGCGGCGACAGCATGTAGATCGCGTAGTCGGTCACGCCCATGATGAACTGGCGGAACCGTTCTGCTTCAATCGCGTCTACACTTGGCTGCATGGTAATCCTTTTGGCTCTTTGGCATTAATTTTACTTGAGAGAAAAGGAAAACTGGTGAACCGTGCGCGCCTCGCATTTGTCCAGGACATATGCGCCGTCATTCCCGCGTACGCGGGAATCCATAGACCGCTGGCATTTCAGATTCAGCATGGATTCCCGCCTGCGCGGGAATGACGTGGAGGTTACTTGCCGATGACCTTGACCGCGGCCGAGCCGCCGCCGCTGAGCTTGCCAGCCGCGTCGTCCCATTTCAGCACGGTGACGGTCGACTTGCCCTTCTCGTAGTCGTAGCTGACGCCATCATCGTCGTACAGGCGGAACTCGCCGCTCTTGCCCGGATACACGTTGATGCTGGCGATGGCCTGCCTGGTCGCCGTCGACTGGATCTCCGCGCCGACCGGCACGATCGATCCGGCCCTGACAAACAGCGGCATCTGCTCGATCGGCGCAGCCACCTTGACCCATTGGCCGCCAGCCAGCTTCTCATTGGTCCAGAAGTTGTACCAGTCGGCGCCAGCCGGCAGGTAGACATCCTTCGTGGTCTGGCCCTGCTCGGTCACCGGCGCCACCAGGAAGGCTGGGCCGAACATGTATTGGGTGCCGATGTTGGCCACGTTCGGGTCGCTGGCGAAGTCCATCCACAGCGGACGCATGAACGGCGCGCCGGTGTCGTGGGTGTACTTGGCCTGCGAGTAGATGTACGGGATCAGCTCGTAGCGCAGCTTGTTGAAGCGCGCCATGACCGCCTCCGCCTGCTTGCCGAAGGACCAGATCTCGCCCTCCTTGCGGTCGCCGTGCAGGCGCAAGGTCGGCAGGAAGGTGCCGTACTGGAACCAGCGCGTCATCAGCTCCGGATAGTCGCGGTAGTTGCCGACCACGTTGACGGCGTCCGACGGGTCCAGCAGCGGGTTCTGCACGTCCGACTGCACCTGCGTCAGCTTCTGCCAGCCGCCGATGTCGTTGCCCCAGTAGGCGATGCCGGAGGCTGTCATGTTCAGGCCGGACGGCACCTGGCGCGCCAGCGCTTCCCAGGTCGGCTTGATGTCCGACGACCAGAACAGCGCGCCGCTGCGCTGCGACCCCAGGTAGGCGGCGCGCGACAGGATCAGCACGCGCTTGTTCGGCTTCCAGGCGCGCAGGTTCTCGGCCACGCCTTCGACGTGCAGCAGCGGGAACAGGTTGTGATAGCGGTCGCCCGAACCGATCGAGTAGAAGAAGCCGCTCGGCACCAGGTCCGGCTCGGTCTCGTCCAGCCACGGGTAGTCGAAGCCCTGCGACAGGATGTTGTCGCGCGCCTTTTCCCAGAACCACTTGCGGGCGGCCGGGTTGGTGGCGTCGATCAGGCCGCCGGTGCGGTCGGAGCGGAACGGCAGGCCGTCGACGGTCTTGCCGTCCTTGTCCTTGAGCAGATAGCCCTTGCTGTCGAGTTCATTGAAGTAACGGCCCGAAGTTTCGTAGCGCGGCCAGATCGAGATGATCGACTCCATGCCCATGTCGTGCAGCTGCTTGTTCATGCCTTTCGGGTCGGGGAACTGCGCCGGGTCGATGTCCATCTGGCCCATGCGGGTCCAGTAGAACCAGTCCAGCACCATGATATCCAGCGGATACTTCTTCTCGCGGTAGGTCCTGGCCACGCGCATCAGCTCCTGCTGGCTGTCGTAGCGGGCTTTCGACTGAATCAGGCCGAAGGCGGATTTCGGCGGAATCGGCGTCTTGCCGGTCACGCGCGCGTAGCCGGAGTAGATTTCTTCCGGCGTCGAACCGGTGATGATGAAGAAGCTGACACGCTCGCCCACATTCGACTGGAAACCGGTGCGGCCATTGATGCCGGCGACGAAGCGCGTGGCCGACGGGTTGTCCCAGACGATGCCATAGCCCTTGGACGACACCATGAACGGCACGCAGACGCTTTCGCCTGCCGGCGCGTCGTACCAGTGCTTGCAATCGAGCGTGCGGCCGCGCAGGTCCAGCGCGCCCAGCGACTCCTGGTTCTGGCCCATGCCGTAGTAGTGCTCGTCGCGCGCGACGGAGAACGAGGCGCCGACCTGGAAAGTCTTCTCGGTGTTGACGGTTTGCGGCGACATCTCCCAGCCGGTCATGCTGACCAGCTGCTCGCCCCTGGCGTTCAGCACCTGCAGGCCAACCGGCGCCAGCGACGGCGCGAAGTACTTCTGTCCCTGCGTCGGCACCGACGGCGGCGGCGCCGGGTTGACGCGCACGGTCATCGCGGACGAGGTGAACACGTCGCCGTCCTTGCCGGCGCTGTGGCGGAATGGCTTGTTGTCGGCGTTTTTCGGCAGGATGCCGTAGCCGGGGCCTTTCAGCACCTCTTCCTTGTCGACGGCGATGGTGACGTGGACCACGTTCGGGCCATAGGCCTCGACCGAGACGAAGGCGCCGTCGCGATCGAGCGTGGCGATCGGCGCGGCGAAGGCGGAAGCGGAAAGCGTGAAAATCGATGCGAGCGCGGTGAATACCGGCGTGTGTGCGAGCTGTCTCATAAGCCTCTCTTGAAATGGAGATGTGGCAGCATTTTGCGTCGTCATTTTCAACAAAGCAATTACGAAAATCACCAAATCGGACTACGTTTATGAGTTTTGCAACTCCTTGCGCGCCTGCCCGATCACCTGCCGCGCGGCGCTGACGGCCAGCGCGCCCATCACCAGCGCCACGGCCAGGTCGGGCCAGGCGCTGCCCGCGCCGAACACGCCCAGCGCCGCCAGCATCACCGCCACGTTGCCGATGGCGTCATTGCGGCTGCACAGCCACACCGAGCGCATATTGGCGTCGCCATCGCGGTAGGCGTACAGCAGCAGCGCCACGCCGCCGTTGACCAGCAGGGCCAGCAAGCCGATGGCGCCCATCACCAGCGGCTGCGGCGCGCTGCCGCTGGCCACGTCTCACGCCACCTTGGCCAGCACGAAGGCGCCGTAGATGGCCATGGTCCAGCCCTTGACCAGCGCCACGCGGGCGCGCGCCGCCGCGCCGGCGGCCAGCACCATCAGCGACAGGCCGTAGTTGCCGGCGTCGCCGAGGAAGTCGACGGCGTCTGCCAGCAGCGCGGCCGAGTCGCCGCCCACGCCGCCGGCCAGTTCGACGCAGAACATCAGCGCATTGAGAACCAGTGCGATCCACAATATGCGCCGGTAGCGGCGATCAACGGCCGGCTTGGGCGCGGCGCAGCAGCATCCAGACATGGCTTCTCCTTTCAGGTATAGTCGCCATTACAAACCCTGAAGTAACTACAAGGTCAAGCGATGAGAATCGGAGAACTGGCCGGCCGCACCGGCTACACCGTCGAGGCGATCCGCCATTACGAGCGCGCCGGCCTGCTGCCCAAGCCGGCGCGCACGGCCAGCAATTACCGGCACTACGGCCAGCCGCAGCTGGAGCGGCTGCAATTCATCCGCCGTTGCCGCTCGCTGGACATGGCGCTCGACGAAATCCGCGCCCTGCTCGCGGTACGCGACGCGCCGGACCAGCGCTGCGGCGCCGTCAACGCCATGCTGGACCAGCACATCACGCAGGTAGGCCGGCGCATCGCCGAACTGCGCGCGCTGGAACGGCAACTGAAAGACATCCGCGGCCTGTGCGGCCAGGACCGGGCGGCGCGCGACTGCGCCATCCTGCACTGCCTTGCGGGAATTTCCGACCAGAAAGCGTAATCCGGTAGCGGCGTGATGCACCGAACAGAGGGCGACGGCGCGGCGGCCTAGCATGGGGCACTCTCGGCATATTGAATAGGAGCCCGGTTTGCTTATCCAACGTTTTCTCGCGCAGTTCAACCAAGTGGATTTCGACGAGCTGCTGATCGCCGGCGCTGTCGCCGCCATCACTTTTCTCGCCATCTTCGGCTTGCTGCGGCTGCTGGGCAAGCGCCTGCACCGCGCCGACGCCGCCGGCCAGACCGAACGCCCGGTCGCGCAGCTGCTGAAGGAAACCCTGAACCGCACCAGCGTGCTGGCGATCGCCGCCGTCGCGCTGCTGGTCGGCCTGAAGACGCTGGAACTGCCGCCGCTGTGGGAGGAGCGCCTGGGCCACCTGTGGTTCATCGTGCTCGGTTTCCAGCTGGTGCTGTACTTCGACCGCGCGGCCACGCTGGGCGCGCGGCGTTATTTCCGCAATCACGCGGAGCATCCCGACTCGCCCACCACGGTCGCCAACACGCTGATGGAGTGGGCGCTGAAGACCACCATTTGGGTTATCTTCCTGCTGGCGGCGCTGTCCAATCTTGGCATCAACGTCACCGCGCTGGTGGCCAGCCTGGGCATCGGCGGTATCGCGGTGGCGCTGGCGGTGCAGAATGTACTGGGCGACCTGTTTGCCTCGCTGTCGATCGCGGTCGACAAGCCGTTCGAGGTGGGCGACGCGATCGCCATCACCAACGCTTCCGGCACGGTGGAGCATGTGGGGCTGAAGACCACCCGCATCCGCTCGGACAGCGGCGAGCAAATCATCATCGGCAATGCCGAGCTGCTGAAGAATACCGTCCGCAATTACAAGCGCATGCAGACGCGGCGTGTGCAGCTCTCGCTGAAGATCAATCCCGCCACGCCGGCGGCGCTGGCGGCCAGGGTGCCGGACGCGCTGATAGCCGTGATCGGGCGCCAGCCGGACGTGCGCGCGGACCGCGTGCATCTCAAATCGGTGACACAGGATGCGCTGGAGTTCGAGCTGGTGTTTTATGTGCTGGATTCGGCCTACCTTAAATACATGAATATCCAGCAGGCGGTGTTGCTGGGGGCTCTTGAGGTGTTCGCGGAACTGGGTGTGGACGCCAGCGCCCCTACCCGTCGCCTGCTGTTCGAGCAAGGCGCGGAAGCGGCCAATGAAGCGGCGCCACCCGCGCAACCACTCCCCCGTCATTCCCGCGCAGGCGGGAATCCATAGAACGCGTGCACCGGATACTCAGTATGAGTTCCCGCCTGCGCGGGAACGACGGGGTTAGGGTTTAAGCTTCTCGTCCTCGGCCTGCGCCTCCTGCATGGCTTCCGGCTCCAGTTCCTCGGCTGACCGGTTAAGATGAACGAAGACGCCCCAAGCCGCCAGCAGCACCCCAACGCTGGTAACCAGCGCCGCGACATACAGCAACTCGCTCAAATCATCGTGCACGGCATGGAAAGTAGCAACCAGGCCCTCGATCCCCAAGGCCACCACCACCACCACGAAAAAGCGCGACAAGAACCGGCGCACCCGCGTCGGCGCGCTGATATCGGCATCGCGCACCACCTCTTCCTCGACGATAGTTTCGGCGATCTGCAGCGCCACCACGGCGGCGGCCAGGATGCCGATGGCCTCAATCACCTCCTGCGCGGCGCCCAGGCCCGTGTCCGCATGGATCGCCTCCCAGCCCAGTTGCGCACCCAGGATAATCAGGAAGATCGCACCGGCCGTAAATAACAGGGCGATCGTCGCGTGCACCACGCCGAACGCCAGCATCACTTTTTTCATTATTGACTCCCTCTCATTGATGACGGCTGATTGTAGGACGCTCGCCAAAGGCTGATTGTGCGCTAGCGAACAATGCAGCGGCAACCGAGGGAATCGGCCTTAATCAACCCGGCTTGCCGTCGACCCGCGCGCTTGACAGATACGGCACGTAGACGACGGCATAGGCGATGAAGGCCGCCGTCCACAAGCCGGCGCTGGCCATCAGCACCGCACCCTGCGTCGTATCGAAGCCCAGCGCCGAGGCCACGCGGGTGAAGGCGCTCAACTGGATCAGGATGAACATCGCTCGCTCGGCCGGACCGGCCTTCAACGGCCGGCCGGTGTGGCCCAGAGTGGTGCGGGTAATCATGCCGAGTATCAGGCCGGCCATCGAGCCTACCGTCAGCGCGTGGAAGCCGGCGCTGGCGCTCACCAGGTTCCAGCGCAACAGCACCAGCAACACCAGGCCGGCGGCGATCCACGCGTACGACAGGTGCATGATCCACAGCAGCGGCACCGACAGCGTGCGCAAGGCCTGCCAGCGATACAGCCGCACCAGCACCAACGCCGCGGCGGCCAGCGCCACCGGCGCGAACAGCCAGCTGGGCGCCTGCGCCACCCAGCACAGCGCCGACAGCGCCAGCAGGCCGAGCGAGGCCTTGTCCACCTTGGGCTGCACCAGCGGCGTCGTGCCCGGCGCGCCGTTCCGCGTGAACATCGGGATGATGCGCGTGCCGATGGCCGCTTCCATCATCACAATCGCCAGGATCGCGGCCTGCACCGGCGCCGTTGGCGCCACCGCCAGCCAGCCCAGCGCGATCGCGTGGAACAGCGCATTGGCGATCGCCATCAGGCCAAGCAGGCCAACCAGGAAGTAGTTACGCTTATTGTTCGCCTTCTGCATCACACGGAACAGCGGCCAGGCGGCGCACGGCAGGAACAGCCAGTCGATGACGGCGGCCGCCAGCGGCGGCGCCACCAGCATCGCCACGCGCCCGGCCAGCCACAGCGCCACCAGCGCGGCCAGATGGCCGCGCACCGGCGTCCAGAATCCGGTCCAGTTGTAGCCTGCGGTGTACAGGAAGCCCACCACCACGGCCGCCGCCATGCCGAACACCATTTCGTGGATGTGCCACATGTAGCCGACGTTCAGGCCATGCGGCAGCCAGCCGTGGTACTGCGCCATCCACAACGGAATCGCCAGCGCGGCGAAGATGGCCGCCACCATGTAGAACGGACGGAAGCCCAGGCGCCACAAGGGATGGCCGGCTTTCGCGGCCGCTGGTTCGTCAATGCGTAGCAGTGTCATGATTCGTTTCCTCTCAATGTGCACCTTCATTTTGTGCGCTGTTCGCGCGCGGGTGAAGAGGCAGGCCCGATATTCATAACCTGGATCAAGAAACTCGCAATTAGCTGTCGTGGCGGCGCGCGTGCTGCGCTAGGCTAGCGCTGTTACGACACTATTTTGAAAGGACTGTCATGCAAACCGCTGTACTGAATATCGATGGCATGAACGGCGAAGCCTGCGCCGATAAAATCACTGAACTGCTGCGCAGCATGGACGGCGTCAGCGACGTCCGCGTCTCGCTGCTCGATGGCCTGGCCAGCGTGCAGCTGGACGAATCGCGCGTATCGCCGCGCATGCTGACCATGGGCCTGGCCGCCGCCGGCTACCCTGCCGCGCCGCGCGCGGAACAGGCGGGCGGCTGCTGCGGTGGCTGCTGCGGCGGCGCCAGCTAAACCCTGGGCGGCGGCGCTCAGCCGCCGTTTTGCCTGCGGTGTTCCACCGCATAGACAGCCGCTTGCACACGGCTGCTCAACTTCAGCTTTTTCAACACACTCTGCACGTGGATTTTCACCGTGCTTTCCGCCAGATCCAGAATGCGCGCGATGCCCTTGTTGCTCTCGCCGCGCGCCAGGCAGTCGAGGATTTCGCGCTCGCGCGGCGTCAGCTTGTCCAGCTCCGACGCCGCCGGCGGCGCCGAGCCGCTTTGCAGCTGCGCCACCAGCTTGGCCGTCATCGCCTCCGCCACCACGGTTTCGCCGGCGGCGGCGCGGCGGATGGCGCGCGTCAGGTAATCGGTGTCGATATTCTTCAGCAGGTAGCCGCTGGCGCCGGCCTTCAGCGCGGTGCTCAGGTCTTCCGCATCCTCGGACACGGTCAGCATCACGATGGCGCTTTCCGGGCTGTCCTGGCGCATCAGTTGCAGCGTCTCGACACCGGACATGCCCGGCATGTTCAGGTCCAGCAGGATCACCTGCGGTTTCAGTTGCTGCGCGCGTTTCACGCCTTCGAAGCCGTCGGCCGCCTCGCCCACCACGGAAAACTCCGGATTACGCTGCAACAGCGAGCGTATGCCGCTGCGGAACAGCGTGTGATCGTCGACCAGCAGGACGGTGATAGTGTCTTCCATGTCTTTCCTTTTCTAAGCGGCGCGGCGTTGCGCGCGCGGCAGGTGCAGCACCACTTCGGTGCCCTCGCCCGGCTGCGACTTCAGCTCCAGCTGCGCCTCGATGCGTTGCGCGCGCTCGCGCATGATGTTGATGCCGACGTGGGCTTCGCCCAGTGTTTGCAGCTTCTCCACGTCGAAGCCGTGGCCATTGTCCTTGATACTGAGCGTGAAATCCTGCTCGTCCGCCAGGCGTATCCGCACTTGCGACGCCGACGCGTGCTTGCGCACGTTCGACAGCGCCTCCTGCACGATGAACAGCAGTTGCAGCTGATGCTCGCGCGGGAACGGCGCGCCATCGCCATCGGCGTCGAAATCCACCGCGATGCCGCTCTGGCGGCGGAACTTGTCGACCACCGTTTCCAGCGACGACACCAGCGTGCCCTCCTGCAGGCGGGTGCGGAAATTGTGCAGCAGCTCGCGCACATCCTGATAGCTCTCGTCGACGCCGGCGCGCAGCATCGGAACGATACTCTCCACTTCGTCGATGCGCTGCTGCTTGAGCGACTGTTCCAGCATCTGCACTTGCAGGTTGAGGAAGTTGAGGCCCTGGGCAATGCTGTCGTGCAGGCCTTGCGCCACCAGGTTGCGTTCTTCCGAGATGGCCAGTTCGCGCTCGCGCACTTGCAGGCGCTGGTTCTCGATGGCGGTGCCGAGCAGTTGGCCCAGCGTTTCCAGCAACGCGGTCTGCGTTGGCGTGAACACCGTCGTCTGGCGGAAGTGCAGGTTGAAGAAGCCAAGGTATTGCCGCTGCGCGAAGATATGGAAGATCGAGATCGTCGAAAAGCCTTCGCGGTGGCATTTCAGGTTATGCGTATCGGCGCGGCGGCGCAGGTCGTGGATCACCGCCAGCTTGCTGACCACCGCCTCGCCGCACAGGCAATCGCCCACTTTCAGGCAGCGCTCGGACTCCACCAGTTCTTCCGATATGCCGCGATGCACCAGCATGTGGATGTTGTTGCGGTTCGGGTCCAGCACCCGCACCGAGCCGCCGTCGGCGCCGAAGTAGTCGCTGATTCGTTGCAGGAAGCCGTCGCACATCGCTTCCGCCGACTGTGGCTGTTGCAGGAAGGCGGCGCTGTCGTACAACAGCGCCAGTTCCCTGTTCTGCTGTTCCAGTTCCGAGGTCTTGGTCTGAACCCGCTGTTCGAGATTGGTATAGGAGTCCTGAAGCTTGTCGGCCATCTGATTGTAGCCGCGCGCCAGCATGCCGAATTCGTCGTTGCTGTTGACCGGCAGGCGCACGCTGAAGTCCTTTTCGCGCATGCGGTCCAGGCCATTTTGCAGCCGTGTCACCGGCACCACGATCATGTCGAACAGCAGGTAGATGATGCTGACCGTGCCCACCAGCGCAAGCCCGGACAAGGTCAGTTGCGAGGCGCGCAACCAGAAGGTGCGGTTCTCGCTGTCGCGCTCTATGCGCTGCACCAGATGGTCGACGCCCAGCACGAAGCGTTCGGCCAGCCGCTGCACGGTGTAGGACGCCGACACCGGCGTGTTGGCCGGCGTTTCCGGCGCCAGCAAGGCCTCGACCTGCGGCGCCAGCTGCACGCGCCATTCGCGCTGCACGTCCAGGAAAACATTGCGGATGGAGGAAGTGGGCGGCAAAAACAGCGGCCGTTGCGGATCGCCCTGTTGCAGCAGCCGCAGTGTGCCGTCGATGCGCTGCACCTGCGCGCGCACGCCCGCCACGGCCCCGGCCCGGTCCGAGCCGTCGGACAGGCGGCCGGCCAGCATCGCCAGCTTGTAACTCTCCATGCGCAGGCTGCCGGCCACGTTGATGGCGGCCGCACTGCCTTCCAGCTGCCATGACAGCAGCAGCGTCGAGCCGATGACCAGCAGCGCGATCGCCAGGAAGCCAAGCAGCAGCCCGACGATGCGGGTCGATAGCTTTTGCCAGCTCGCGAACAGGGTGGGCTTCAAAGACTCTCTCCGTGTGGGTACGTCACTAGTATACACGCAGGCTCACCCACCCGTTTGCGACATGAAGCGGATGATCTTCTCCGGCTGGCGGTTGAAATCGTGCTCCTGCGGCTTGAGTTCTATCGCCTCGCGGATCGCCTGCTCCAGCTCCGCATCGGTGGCGCCGCCGCGCAGCAATGGACGCAACGGATACTGCTGTTCCTGGCCGAGGCACAGGTAAAGCGTGCCGTCCACCGACAGGCGCACGCGATTGCAGGTGGCGCAGAAGTGCTGCGACAGCGGCGTGATATAGCCGATGCTGGCCGTGCCGTCCGCCGTCGACCAGTAGCGCGCCGGCCCGCCCCCCAGCTCCAGCGCCTGCGGCTTGAGCTTGAATTTCTCGGCCAGGCGCGCCTGTACCGGCGCCAGGTTCAGGTAGGACGTATTCTGGCCCGTCTCGCCCATCGGCATGACTTCGATCAGCCGCAGCATGAACTGCTGCTCGATGCAGAAGGCGGCCATGGCGTCGATCTCGGCGTCGTTCACGCCGCGCATCGCCACCATGTTGATCTTGACCGGCGCCAGGCCGGCTTGCTTGGCCGCCTGCAGTCCTTGCAGCACCACCGGCAGGCAGTCGCGCCCCGTGATGTTGGCCATGCAGTCGCGGTCCAGCGTATCCAGGCTGACGTTGACGCGGGTGACACCGGCCGCCTTCAGCGCCTCGGCATGGCGCGCCAGCCGCGTGCCGTTGGTCGACAGCGACAGGTCGCGGATGCCCGGCAGCGACGACAGGCGCGAGGCCAGTTGCGGCAGATTGCGGCGGGTCAGCGGCTCGCCGCCGGTAAGCCGCACGCGCGAGGTGCCCATGCGGGCGAAGGCGGCCACCACGCGTTCGATTTCGGCAAAGGTCAGCCAGTCCGGCGGGTCTTCGTAGCCCTTGAAGTCCTTGGGCATGCAGTAGGTGCAGCGCAGATCGCAGCGATCCGTCACTGACACCCTGAGATAGTCGATCGATCGACCAAAGCGGTCGCTTAACATCGTCGCTCTCCAGTCTTGAATGGTGTGCCACCATGTAAAGGCCGGCGCCTCGTCTGCCACTTGGCATGACGGAGGGGCCGGCCTAGTTCTTTATGACTATTGCGTTTATTGCACCAGCGGCGTGTCCGCGCCCTCCAGCTCCACGCCCTCGATGTCGGCGCGGCCGACCAGGATGTGCAGGTACTGGTGCAGTGCGCGCTGCCATGACTGGCGCTGCAATTCATCCGCGATCTGCGCGCGCACGGTGGCGAACGGGATCACCTCCCCCGCCACGCGGCGCTGCGCCTGGACGATGTGCAGGCCGAAGCGCGTCTCCAGCAGGCGGCCGGACAGTTCTCCCGGCTGGAGCCGGAACAGCAGCTCATCGAACTCCGGCACGCATTGGCCGCGCGCCAGTTGTCCCAGGCTGCCGCCGACAGCGCCGGAGGGGCAGTTGGAATACTGCGCCGCCAGCTCCGCGAAGCGTTGCGGATTGGCCTGGAGTTCGGCCAGGATCGCCTCCGCCGTTTGCCGCAGCAGGTCCAGCGGCGCAGATGGCGTCACCTGGAACAGGATGTGGCGCGCCTCCACCAGATCGCCGCTGCGGAAGCGGTCGGCCTGGCTCAGGTAGTAGCGCAGGCAGGCCTCTTCGTCCGCCTCCGGCACCGTCACCTCACGGGCAAACAGTGCTTCGATGCGGTCGTCGTCAGTCTCGCCTTCAACGCCCAGCCGCGCCGCCTCGTCCAGCAGCACGCGGCGCAGCACCACTTCATGCACCGCCTCGCGCAGCGGATTTTTAGCCTGCTGGTGATGCGCGATTTCCGCATCGATGGCGCTATCGTTGATATCCACGCCGTTGACTGCTATGCCCATGATGTTCTCCTTAGCGCGAACGCACCAGTTGATAAGCGCGGGCCAGGTAGGTCACCGCACCGAAGCCGCTCCAGATGTGCACCAGCCGGGTGAACGGGAAGATCACGAACAGCGACATGCCCATGAACAGGTGCAGCTTGAAGATCAGCGGCGCGGTTTCGATAAAGCCGGCGGCGTCGCCACGGAAGGTGACGATATGCTGGGCCCAGGTCATCAGCAACACCATCATGTGACCGTCCATGTGGCCGGCCGAGACGAAGATCGACGACAGGCCAAGCAGCAGCGTCGCCAGTATCCACAGCAGCACGATCTTGTCCTTGAAGGTGGTGCGGGCACGCACACGGTCATTGCTGAAGCGGCGCGCCAGCAGCATCAGGAGGCCCAGCAGGCACATGGAACCCATGATGCCGCCGGCAGTCATCGCCACCAGCTGCTTGACGGTGTGGCTGACGCCCAGCGTGTCCCATACCCACACTGGGGTCAGCAGGCCGGCCGCATGACCAAAGAACAGGCCCAGGATACCGACGTGGAACAGCGGGCTGCCGAGGCGCAGCATGCCGGTGTTGAGGGTCTGGCTGGACTCCGACTTCCAGGTGTACTGCTCGCGGTCGAAGCGGATCAGGCTACCGAGGAAGAAAATCGCCAGCGCGAGGTACGGGTAGATCCCGAACAGGAATTGATTCAGGTAGTTCATGGCTTCTCCTTCAGTGATGCTGCGGCGCTGCCGCCTTAGGGTAGAAATTGATTGGGTGCGCGCCGCCGGCCAGCGGGCCGGCGCCTGGCTTGAGCAGCGGCTCGATGCCGTCGGCGCCGGGGCCGAAGGTTTCCAGCGCTTCGTCCATGTCGCGCACCGGCGGACCGCTCAATTCCTCGGCCTGCACGGCGGTCCGCGTTTGCAGCAGCTCGAAGATGCAGGCGTACGGGCTGCCGCTGGTGCGCAGCTTGCGGCCGATGTGCGCCAGCACGTGGATGGCGTCGCCCAGCAGGCGTTCGGCTTGCTCCTCTTCCTGTTGCGACAGGAACTCCAGGAACAGCGGCACGTAGTCCGGCAGGTCGTCGCCGACCATTTGCAGGCCGTGACGGCGGTATTCCTCCATCAGGTCGACCATGGCCTGGCCGCGGTCGCGCGACTCGCCATGGATATGCTCGAACAGATGCAGCGAGTGACCGGGATTGCGGTCGAAGGTCGCCACATACTCCTGCTGCAAATCGATCAGCGGCGTGCTGCCGATATGGGCGAACAGCCCTTGCAACGGGGCGTGCCACACCGGCAGGTGTTCCAGCAGCAGCTGGTTCAGCTCCGCCTGCGCGGCCACCAGTTCGGGCTCGGGATATTGCAGCAATGCGGAGAGCACTGCGTAGCCTTGGTTAGACATCTGCGTTCTCCTCGCTGTTAGCCTTTTTCTTGCGCGACTTCGGCATCATCATGAAGATTTCCGAGCCGTGTTTGCGCTTGCCGAACAGGCTTGCGTCGCTGACGCCGTCCGAGCATCCGTTGCCGAAGCTGAAGCCGCAGCTGCCCTTCTCGTTGAAGCTGTCCTCGGCCATTTCCTTATGGCTGCTCGGGATGACGAAGCGGTCCTCGTAGTTGGCGATGGCCATGATGTGATACATGTCCTCCACCGTCTCCGCGTCCAGGCCGACCTGCTTGAGCACTTCCAGATCCGGCATGCCTTCCACGCTCTTGCTGCGCATGTAGGCGCGCATCGCCAGCATGCGGTCCAGCGCCCTGATGACGGGCGGCTGGTCGCCGGCGGTCAGCAGGTTGGCCAGGTACTGCACCGGGATGCGCAGGCTTTGCGTGTCCGGCAGGATGCCGTTCTTGCCCATCAGGCCCGACTCGGCGGCAGCCTGGATCGGCGACAGCGGCGGGATATACCACACCATAGGCAGCGTGCGATATTCAGGGTGCAGCGGGAAGGCTACCTTCCACTCGACCGCCATCTTGTACACCGGCGAGCGCTTGGCCGATTCCAGCCAGCTGTCAGGGATGCCCTGGCGGCGCGCTTCCTCGATCACTTTCGGATCGTGTGGATCGAGGAACAGGCCCAGTTGCGACGGATAGAGGTCGCGCGGATCGGCCACCGAAGCCGCCGCTTCGATCTTGTCGGCGTCGTACAGCAGCACGCCGAGATAGCGGATGCGGCCCACGCAAGTCTCCGAGCAAACGGTAGGCTGGCCGGCTTCGATGCGCGGGTAGCAGAAGGTGCACTTCTCCGCCTTGCCCGAAGACCAATTGTAGTAAATCTTCTTGTACGGGCAACCGGAGATGCACATGCGCCAACCGCGGCACTTGTCCTGGTCGATCAGCACAATGCCGTCGTCTTCGCGCTTGTACACCGAGCCGGATGGGCAGGAGGCGACGCAAGCGGGATTGAGGCAATGCTCGCAAAGGCGCGGCAGGTACATCATGAAGGTGTTCTCGAAAGTGCCGTACATTTCCTTCTGCACGTTCTCGAACAGCGTATCCTTGCTGCGCTGGGCGAATTCGCCGCCCAGGTCATCCTCCCAATTCGGGCCCCACTCGATCTTCTCCATCTTTTTACCGGTAAGGACCGAGATCGGGCGCGCGGTCGGCGGGGTTTCCACCAGCGGCGCGTTTTGCAGGCGCTCGTAATCGTAGGTGAACGGCTCGTAGTACTCGTCGATGTTCGGCAGGTTCGGGTTGGCGAAGATCTGCGACAGGATCTTCAGGCGGCTGCCCTGGCGCGGCTCGATCTTGCCGCTGTCGGTGCGGCGCCAGCCGCCGTTCCACTTGGCCTGATCTTCCCAGTGCTTCGGATAACCGATGCCCGGCTTGGTTTCGACGTTATTGAACCAGGCGTATTCGACGCCGTCACGGCTGGTCCAGACGTTTTTGCAGGTGACCGAGCAGGTGTGGCAACCGATACATTTGTCCAGGTTCAGCACCATGCCGATTTGCGCTCTGATCTTCATTCATTTACTCCTTGCAGTGGGCCTTCCAGCCAGTCGATCTTGTTCATTTTCCGCACCAGCACGAATTCATCGCGGTTCGAGCCTACGGTGCCGTAGTAGTTGAAGCCCCACGACAGCTGCGCATAACCGCCGATCATGTGGGTCGGCTTGGTGACGGCGCGCGTTACCGAGTTGTGGATGCCACCACGCTTGCCCGACTGCTCGGAACCCGGAACGTTGACGATCTTCTCCTGTGCGTGGTACATCAAGGTCATCCCTTCCGGCACGCGCTGGCTGACGATGGCGCGGGCGGTCAGCGTACCGTTGACGTTGAAGACTTCGATCCAGTCGTTGTCGACGATGCCGGCAGCCTTGGCGTCGATCTCCGACAGCCACACGTGGGGACCGCCACGCGACAGCGTCAGCATCCGCAGGTTGTCCGAGTAGGTGGAGTGGATACCCCACTTCTGGTGCGGCGTGATGAAGTTCAGCGCAATTTCCTTGTTGCCGTTCGGTTTAGCGCCCAGCATCGCGGTCGTCGTCTTGGTGTTGATCGCCGGCTTGTAGACGCAGAAGCCTTCACCGAAATCGCGCATCCAGCGGTGGTCCTGGTAGAACTGCTGGCGGCCGGTGATGGTGCGCCATGGGATCAGTTCATGCACGTTGGTGTAGCAGGCGTTGTAGCTGACTTCTTCCGACTCCAGGCCCGACCACGTAGGCGACGAGATAATCTTGCGCGGCTGCGCCTGCACGTCGCGGAAGCGGATGCTGTCATGCTCGCGCGGCAGCGCCAGGTGGGTGTGGTCGCGGCCCGTGATCTTGGACAGCGCATCCCAGGCCTTGACCGCCACGTGGCCGTTGGTTTCCGGCGCCAGCGACAGGATCATCTCGGCGGCGTCAATCGCGGTATCGAGGCGCGGCTGGCCTTTGGCGACGCCTTCTGCCGTCACGGTGCGGTTGATGCCGCGCAGGATGTCGACTTCATGGCCGGTCTTCCAGCTGATGCCTTTGCCGCCGTTGCCGATGGTTTCAAGCAGTGGGCCTATCGACGTGAACTTCTGGTGGATCTTGGTGTAATCGCGTTCGATGACCGTGAAATTCGGCATGGTCTTGCCCGGAATCGGCTCGCACTCGCCGGCACGCCAGTCTTTCGGGTCGAACGGCTGGCCCAGTTCTCCGGGGGTGTCGTGCATCAGCGGCGTCAGGACGATGTCCTGCTGCGTGCCGAGGTAGGCGCCGCCGATTTCCTCGAATTTCCTGGCGATGCCCTTGTAGATCTCCCAATCCGAACGCGATTGCCACAGCGGGTTCACGGCTTCCGACAGCGGATGGATGAACGGGTGCATGTCCGAGGTATTCAGGTCGTCCTTCTCGTACCAGGTGGCGGTCGGCAGCACGATGTCGCCATACAGGCAGGTGGTGGACATGCGGAAGTCCAGCACCACCAGCAGATCGAGCTTGCCCTCTGCGGCCGGACGCACCTTGACGTCGCGCGGCTTGATGCAGTTCGACTCATCGCTCATCAAGGCGTTCTGGGTGCCCAGCAGGTACTTCAGGAAGTACTCATGGCCCTTGCCCGAGCTGCCCAGGATATTCGAGCGCCAGACGAACATATTGCGCGGGAAGTTGGCTGGATTGTCCGGATCGTCGCAGGAGAATTCCAGCTTGCCCTGTTTGATCTGATCGACCGCATAATCGACTGGCTTGAGGCCTGCGGCAGCGGCGGCGCGCGTCACTTCCAGCGGATTGGTTTGCAGCTGCGGCGCCGATGGCAGCCAGCCGAGACGCTCGGCCTTGGCGTTGTAGTCCAGCAGCGTCATGGGGGCGACATCGTCGCCGGCCAGCGGCGAGGCGATTTCCTCGGTGTGCAGCTTCTCGTGGCGCCATTGGCTGGTGTGGTTGTAGAAGAACGAGGTGCCGTTCATCTGGCGCATCGGACGGTTCCAGTCCTGCGCGAAGGCCAGCGGCGTCCAGCCGGTTTGCGGACGCAGCTTCTCCTGGCCCACATAGTGCGCCCAGCCGCCGCCGGACTGGCCGATACAGCCGCACATCATCAGCATGTTGATGATGCCGCGGTAGGTCATGTCCATGTGATACCAGTGGTTCAGCGCCGCGCCGACGATGACCATGCTCTTGCCGCGAGTCTTGTCGGCGTTTTCCGCAAACTGGCGCGCCACGGTGATGACGTCGGCGGCCTTGACGCCGGTATGTTTCTCCTGCCATGCCGGGGTGTATGGAATGTCGTCCTCGTAGCGGGTGGCGACATTGCCGCCGCCGAGGCCACGGTCTACGCCGTAGTTGGCCATGGTCAGATCGAACACGGTGGCGACCAGCGCGGTGCTGCCGTCGGCCAGCGTCAGGCGTTTGACCGGCACGTTACGCATCAGCATATCGCTGGCGTCCTTGCCGCCGAAGTAAGGGAAGCCAACCGGCAGTACGTCGTCGCCGCTGCCCAGCAGCGACAATTGCGGGTCGACCGGAGCGCCATTGCCGCCCTCTTTCATCTCCAGGTTCCACTTGCCTGATTCGCCCCAGCGGAAGCCGATCGAACCGGCCGGCGCGACGATGCGGCCGGTGGCTTCATCGATGACCAGCGTTTTCCATTCCGGATTGTTGGTTTCGTCCAGATTGTTATCCAGGTGCGAAGCGCGCAGGAAGTAGTCCGGCGCCAGCACGCCGTTCTGCTCTTTCAGCAGCACCAGCATCGGGAAGTCGGTGTACTGCTTGGCGTACTCCTTGAAGTATTGCGACTGCTGCGCGCTGTGGTACTCCTTCAGGATGACGTGGCCCATGGCCATCGCCAGCGCGGCGTCGGTGCCTTGTTTCGGCGCCAGCCAGATATCGCCGAACTTGGCCATCTCGCCGAAGTCGGACGACACGGCGACCGTCTTGGTGCCTTTGTAGCGCACTTCGGTGTAGAAGTGGGCGTCCGGGGTGCGCGTCATCGGCACGTTGGAACCCCACACCATCAGGTAGGTGGAGTTGTACCAGTCGGCCGATTCCGGCACGTCGGTCTGTTCGCCCCATACTTGCGGGCTGGCTGGCGGCAAATCGCAGTACCAGTCGTAGAAGCTCAGCGCCACGCCGCCGATCAGCGACAGGTAGCGCGTGCCGGCGGCATAGCTGACCATCGACATCGCGGGAATCGGCGAGAAGCCGACGATGCGGTCAGGGCCATACTTCTTGATCGTCAGCGCGTTGGCGGCGGCGATCATCTCGTTGGTTTCGTCCCAGGTGGCGCGCACAAAGCCGCCCAGGCCGCGCACGGATTTGTACTTGGCGGCGCGCTCAGGGTCCTGGCTCACATACTCCCAGGCGGTCACAGGGTCCATGGTCTTGCGCGCCTCACGCCACATGTCCATCAGACGGCCGCGCACCATCGGGTACTTCACGCGCTGCGCCGAATACACGTACCAGGAGTAGCTGGCGCCACGCGGGCAGCCGCGCGGCTCGTGGTTCGGCAGGTCCGGGCGGGTGCGCGGATAGTCCGTTTGCTGGGTTTCCCAGGTAATCAGGCCGTTCTTCACATACACCTTCCAGCTGCAGGAACCGGTGCAATTGACGCCGTGCGTCGAACGCACGATCTTGTCATGCTGCCAGCGCTGGCGGTAGGCGTTTTCCCAGGTGCGGTCTTCATTGACGACGGCGCCGTGGCCGTCGGAGAAAGTCGACGTGGTTTTGTTGAAGAACTTCAGGCGATCCAGAAAATGACTCATGCTACCTCCTCACTCTACGATGATTCCAGTCTACGGAGCGCGGCGCCTTGTGTGAATCGGCAAGAAGGCCGCGCGGCGTAGTGAGAAGGAGTAGTCGGCCTAGTTCTAAATGACTAGTTGCAGGCCGCACGGGCGCATGTTTTCAGCATTTGCCGGTAATTGGGCAGATGACGGGCGTCGGACCAGCGGCCGTCCGCATCCAGCACCAGGGCGGCACGCACCATGCCGGGCTGCTCCTGCGCGCCCAGCTGCGCGAACATGGCGCTCACGCTGCAATAGACCAGCGTACGGCCGTTGTCGTAACGGATTTGCGCGCGTACGCCCTCTTCGCCGCAGCGCTGTTCCTGCGGCGGCACGGCGCGCGCCGGGGTGTAGCCCTCGTAGAGCAGCACCCACAGTGTGGCGGCGGCCAGGCCCCAGGCCAGGCGCCGCATGCTGATTTTTTTTGACATAACAATATCCTTTCATAGCCCCCCGTCATTCCCGCGCCCTCTCCGTCATTCCCGCGCAGGCGGGAATCCATAGAACGCTGGCCTGGCCAATTCAGCATGGATTCCCGCCTGCGCGGGAATGACGGGGGTGATTGTGCTAGGCCTTGGCGCCCGAGTTCCTTGATGCAGGTCAGGTTTTACCCAAGCAAATCACGGCAAAAGAACTAGTCCATCTAGTCCTTCATGACCATAGGCAGCAGCCGCACGGCGCGATATACATACGCTTGGGCCGCCACGTCGCGCGGCCAACGAGCAAGGAGCCTGAAATGAACATCGCCACTTTCGAAGAACTGCTGATCGCCGCCGCCGTCCAGCCGGAGCAACAGCGCCTGTTGCTAACGTTCGCCGTCGCCGAACCGGAGCCGGACGCCAGGCCGGGCGTACGCCCACGTACCACGCTGGTGCCGGTAATGTGCGTCGACAAGCAGGTGGCGGAGCTGGACACCTTCAGCAATCTGGCCGAAGAGGCAAGACAAATGGGCCAGGACTGGGACGTGCTGCTGGTGACCACACTGTCCGGCACCAGCAGCCAGCTGCCGGACAACGATCAAACCGAAGCCGCTCTGCGCAAGATGATCAAGGCGATCCGCCATGGCCAGATGGAACGCCTGCTGGCCTTCGACCGCAGCGGCGACCTGCTGCAATACGCCTGAGGGGGCGAGCATGGCCAAGAACTTCCCCATACGCCCGGCACGCCCGGAGCTGATCTGCTGGGGGTGCGATAAATACTGCGCCCATGACGCCATGATCTGCGGCAATGGCGCCGACCGCACCCAGCACCCGATCGAAACCTTCGGCGAAGGCTGGGAGACCTTCGGCCTTAACGCGCCGAAGTCAGAGGGCACACCAGCGGAAGGAACTGCTGCTGACGCGCCGAATACGCCATCAGCGCCCCACTCTCCAGATCGAAATACCAGCCGTGAATCTTGAGTTTCCCTTCGTCGACGCGGCGCTTCAGCCACGGATAGGTCAGCAGATTATCCAGTGATTGCAGGATGCTGGCCAGTTCGCAGGCGTGGTGCTGCTCGGCCACGTCGCGGTGCGCCAGCTCGCGCCTGACGCGCGCCGCCACCGGTTCCGCAATGCGCATCCAGCGGCCGACAAAGTCGGTTTCGCGCGGCACGGCGCGCGGCGCCGGCGACATCAGCGCGCGGATGCCGCCACAGCGCGCATGCCCCAGCACGATAACGCGGTCCACTTCCAGATCGCAGACGGCGAATTCGATGGCCGAGCTGACGCCCGGCGGCGCGTCCGGCGTGCAAGGCGGCACCAGGTTGGCGATATTCCGTACGATGAAAATATCACCCGGATTACTGCCGGTAAGCAGAAGAGGATCAACGCGCGAGTCGCAGCAGCCGATCAGCAGCGTGTGCGGATGCTGGCCGGTGCGCAGGCTGCTATACAGCTCCGCGTTATCGTTGAAGTATTGTTGCTGGAAGCGGCTAAAGCCGCTGATGAATTTTTCAATATCCTGCATGATTGCGCAAAGCCTCCGGGTTGGTGATATTGATCTTGCGACCCTTGAAGGTAATCAGGTTCTGGGCACTCAGCTCCGCCAGGATGCGCGAGAAATGCTCCGGCGTCAGGTTCAGGCGCGACGCCAGCACCGCCTTGGTGACCGGCAGCGTCACTTGCGTGGACTGTGCATCCGGTAGCTCCTTCAGCAGGTAGCCGACTACGCGCTGGGTACCGGTGCGCAGCGCGTACGACTCCATGTCGCACATCAGCGAGTGCATGCGCTGGCTCAGGCCCGCCAGCATCTTGCAGGCGAATTCCGGGTCATGGTGGATTTCGCGGTAAATCACCGGCTTGGACACGTGCAGCAGCAGCGTATCCTCGGTGGCGGTGGCGGTGACGATGTACGGGCTGCCCATGAACATCAGCGCTTCGCCGAAGCTGTGACCGGGGCCGATCAGTTCAATCACTTTCTCGACGCCGCTGACCGACGTGAAGGACAGCTTGACCTGCCCGTACAGCACCTGATGGAAGCCTACGCACGGATCGCCGCGCTGGAAAATCTGCTCGCCGCGTTCCGCCCGCACCTCGGTGGTGCCAAGCGCGATGCGATTCAGTTCCTCTGCGCCCATCGAGTTAAACAGCGGCACCCTGGCCAGGAAGTCTTGTACTTTGATCTTGGTCTTATCCATAACCGCCTCAAATGGTTCGCGAGTACCGCACCGGCTGCGGTCCTTCCTGTTTCGGCGCGTTCAGGTAATTGTCGAACGCCATGCAGATGTTCCGTATCATCAGGCGTCCGCGCATTTTCACTTCGATGCCGCTGCCATCCCGCGATAGCAGCCCTTCGTCTTCCAGCGGCTGCAAGCGCGCCAGGTCGGCGGCGAAGTATTCCCCGGGCGTCACGCCCGGCGGCAGCGGCAGGTCCTTGTACGCAAGGACGAAGTCGCACATCAGGCGGCCGATCACTGTGCGGCGCAGTACATCGTCTTCGTTCAGCGTGATGCCGCGCGCGATGGGAAGCTGGCCGGCGTCCAGCCGCTCGTAATAGGCGCTCAACACCTTCTCGTTCTGGCTGTAGCTGTTGCCGACCGCGCTAATGGCCGAGACGCCCAGCGCCACCATCGGCGCATCGGCGTGGGTGGAATAGCCCTGGAAGTTACGTTGCAGCTTGCCTTCGCGCTGGCTGCGCGCCAGATCGTCGTCCGGCAGCGCGAAATGGTCCATGCCGATGTAGACATAGCCGGCGGCCGTCAGGCGCTCGATACACAGGCCGAGCATGGCCAGCTTGGCTTCCGGGTCCGGCAGCTCTTCCGCCTTGATCAGGCGCTGCGCCTTGAACAGCTGCGGCATGTGCGCATAGTTGTAGACGGCGATGCGGTCCGGGCGCGCGGCTACCACCTTGTCCAGCGTCGGACCGAAGCTTTCCACGCTTTGCAGCGGCAGGCCGTAGATCAGGTCCACGCTGATCGAACGGAAGCCGCAGGTACGGGCGGCGCGCAACACGTCCATGGTTTGCTCGTAGGACTGGATGCGGTTGACGGCCTTTGCACCGCCGGGTCGAAGTCCTGGATTCCCAGGCTGATGCGGTTGAAACCCTGGCGGCGCAAGGTGGCGATGCGCTCCGGCGTGACGGTGCGCGGATCGACTTCAATCGAAAACTCGCCCTCCTCGTCCGGCGCAAAGTCGAAATAGGCGCGCAACTGGCCGAGCAAGCCGTCCATCTGCGCGTCGCTCAGATAGGTCGGGGTGCCGCCGCCGAAGTGCAGTTGGTCGACCTTGCGCCGTTCGCCCAGCGCCTCCGCCTGCAGCGCCATCTCGCGCGACAGATAGCCCAGGTACTCGGTGGACTTGGTCTTGTCCTGCGTGATGATCTTGTTGCAGCCGCAGTAGTAGCACAGCGATTCGCAGAACGGAATGTGGACATACAGCGAGAACGGCGCCCGCTCGCCGATGGCGTCCAGCCGGGCGACGGCGGCGCGGTACTGCTCCGCGCCGAAGTCGCCGGCGAAACGGTCGGCGGTCGGGTACGAGGTGTAACGTGGCCCCATCTGGTTCAACTTGCGTACCAGGGCTGCGTCAAATTCGACAGATGGGATCAGCGGAATCATGATATTTCTCCGGTTAGCAAGGCATGGCGGCGTTTTTGCGGGAATAGCACCACCACGTGATGGCGATGCAGCTGGCATAGAAAGCGATGAAGCCCCACAGCGCCGCGTCCACGCTGCCGGTCAGCGCGATCGAGGTGCCGTAGCTTTTCGGGATGAAGAAGGCGCCGTACGCCGCCACCGCCGAAGTAAAGCCCAGCACCGCCGCGCTTTCCTTGTTGGCGTCGATGATGGCTTGTTGTTGCACGGCTTCCGGCTGACCGGCGGCCGCGCGTTGGCGCTCGGTCATGAAGATGATCGGGATCATGCGGAAGGTCGAGGCATTGCCGATGCCGGTGCCGGCAAACAGCGCCATGAACATCCAGAAGAAGCCACTGAAGCTGCCTGCCGCTTCGCCATGCGGCAGGAAGGCAATCACACCATAGACGGCGGCGATCATGCCGACAAAGGTCCAGAAGGTGACGCGCGCGCCGCCCAGTCTATCGGCGATGACGCCGCCCGCAACGCGGAACAAGGCGCCCACCAGTGGGCCGAGGAAGGCGTACTTCAGCGCGTTCACATCCGGGAACTGGGTCTTGATCAGCAACGGGAAGGCCGCGGAATAGCCGATGAAGGAGCCGAAGGTGCCGGTGTAGAGCCAGCACATGAGCCAATTGTGCTTGCGCTTGAAGATCACCGCCTGCTCGGCGAAGGAAGCCTTGGCCGAGGCCAGGTCGTTCATGCCGAACCAGGCCAGCAGGCTGCTGACGATAATGAACGGCACCCAGATAAAGCCGGCGTTTTGCAGCCACAAGGTGGTTTCCGTGCCAAATTTGACGGCGCTTTGCGGCTCCCCGCCCACGGCGCCAAACACGCCGGCGGTAATCACCAGCGGCACCACGAACTGCACCGCCGATACGCCCAGGTTGCCCAGGCCGGCGTTCATGCCCAGCGCGTAGCCCTTCTGCGCTTTCGGGAAGAAGAAGCTGATGTTGGCCATCGACGAGGCGAAGTTACCGCCGCCGAAGCCGCACAGCAGCGCCAGTATCAGCATGGTCGGATAGCCGGTGTTGATGTCCTGTACCGCGAAGCCGATGCCGATTGCCGGAATCAGCAGCGAGGCGGTGGAAATCGTCGTCCATTTGCGGCCGCCGAAGATCGGCACCATGAACGAATAAAAGATGCGCAGCGTGGCGCCGGACAGGCCGGGCAAGGCGGTCAGCCAGAATAGCTGGTTGGTGCTGTATTTGAAGCCGATGGCCGGCAGGTTCACCACCACCACGCTCCACACCATCCAGATGGCGAAGGCCAGCGCCAGCGCGGGAATCGAGATCCACAGGTTGCGGTTGGCGGTGGCCTTGCCCCCGCTGCCCCAGAACGCGGAGCTTTCCGGCTCCCACGTGTTGATCATGTACTTGCTCATGAGGTTCTCCTTATTTAATCGATTGTGGGCGGAACGAGAAGTGCATCCACACCAGCGATACGCACACGGTGCCGTACAACAGCATGAAGGCGCTGGAACGAATGCCTGTCAGGTCCAGCAAGGCGCCGAACATGATCGGCAGCACAAAACCACCGAGGCCGCCGGCAAGACCAACCACGCCCGATACGGCGCCGATGTTGTCGCTGAAATCGTCCGCGATGAATTTGAAGACCGAGGCTTTGCCGACCGCCATCGCGGTGCCGACGATGAACAACAAGCCGGTGAAGACCCATGGCGACAGCGCCAGGTCCAGATGCAGCGGGCCTTTGGTGGTCTGGATGATCATCGCGGTCTGCGGGTAGGACAGCAGGAAGAAGCACACCCAGCACACCCACATCACCCACCACGTCACCTTGTAGGCGCCGTGGCGGTCCGAGATCCAGCCGCCAACCGCGCGCAGCACGCCGCCCGGCAGCGAGAAGCAGGCTGCCAGCAAGGCGGCCAGGCCGAGGTCAAAGCCGTATTCGCCCACGTAGTATTTGGTCATCCACAGCGCCAGGCCGACGTAGCCGCCGAACACCACCGAGTAGTACTGGCAGTAGCGCCATACGCGGCGGTCCTTCAGCACCTTCAGCTGCTCGCCGAACGACACGGCGGAACTGGTTTTGTGCGAAGGATCGCTGGCCGAAAAGAGCCAGAACAGAATCGCCGTCACCAGCATGGCGATGGCATACACGGTGGGCAGCGATTGCCAGCCCCACGCGGCGATGATGGCCGGCGCGACGAATTTGGTGAGCGCGGAACCGGAGTTGCCGGCGCCGAAAATGCCCATGGCCAGGCCACGGCGCTCCTTGGCGAACCAGCGCGCCACATACGGCGTGCCGACCGAGAACGAGCCGCCGGCAAGGCCAACGAACAGGCCAAGCACCAGGAACTGCCAGTATTCGGTGGCGTGGCCGATCAGCAGGATGGCCGGCACGGTGGCCAGCATCAGCAGGAAGAAAACGATGCGGCCGCCGTATTTGTCGCACCAGATGCCCAGCGGGACACGCACCAGCGATCCGCTCAACACCGGCATCGCGGCCAGCAGGCCGAATTCGGTTTCGTTCAATCCCAGCATCTTCTTGATCGGAATGCCCAGCACCGCGAACATCATCCAGATCGCGAAGCAGATCGTGAACGCGAAGGTACTACTCACCAGCACTGAAATTGCCTTGTTATTGTTTGACACTTTGCCTCTCCTGATTACACATAGGGATGGCGTCAGGGTACGCTGCAGCGCACCAATCGACTATCGGCATGACGTATGCCCCATCTAGGTCGAAAGGACTAGGTCCGCCAGCGTCACAGCGTCCAGCGTGGCCAAAAAGGCATCGGTGGCCTTGCACAGCACTTTCTGCACATGGCAGCGGCCCGCCAAGTGGCAGCTGCCGTTCTCGATGTCGAAGCAGTCGGCCATGTGGAAATCCGGCTCGCTGTCGCGCACGATCTGGCCGACGCTGATCTGCTCCGCCGGGCGGGCCAGCATGATGCCGCCATTGCGGCCGCGTATCGTGCGTATCACGCCGGTCACGCCCAGGTGGTGTACCACCTTGGTCAGGTGGTGCTGCGACATGCCGTGCAGGCTGGCGATTTCGGCCACGGTGGACAGGCGCGCGTGCTGCTTCGCCAGGTGGATCAGCGTGCGCAAGGTGTAGTCGGTGAAGGTGGTTAGTCGCATGGCGCCCATTATTCCCGCCGGCGCGGACAGCATGCATAACCCAGATCAAGAAATAACAAACATTTTGTATGCTTGTTTAAAACGCAGGCCTAGAATCCGGCTGTCGATCCTGACAAGCTCAAATAAAAAGGAACCATGCCATGCACGCTACACGCAAGCTCTGGACCTGGCTCGCCGTCATCTGCGTTCTCTCCTTCGCCGTACTGGGTTGGGTGGGTGCGCAAATCTACCAGACCGCGCCACCCATCCCCAAACAAGTCATCAGCGCCGACAACGAGGTGCTCTTCAGCGAAGGCCAGGTCGATCGCGGCCAGCAGGCCTGGCTCTCGGCCGGCGGCCAGCAGCTGGGTTCCGTCTGGGGCCATGGCAGCTACCTGGCGCCCGACTGGTCGGCCGACTGGCTGCACCGCGAGGCGCTGGAACTGCGCCAGATCTGGGCGCAGCGCGAATACAGCGCCAACTTCGATGACCTGAACAAGTCGCAGCAGGCCGCGCTGAACGCGCGCCTGAAAGAAGAAATGCGCCGCAATACCTATGACGCCAACACCGGCGCCATCATCCTCTCGGCCGACCGCGCCGCCGCCGTGCGCGCCGTCGCCAGGCACTATACTGATTTGTTCGGCGACGCCCGCAGCCTCGATCAGCTGCGCGAACAATATGCGATGAACGCCAACTCGGTGCCGAACCAGGAAGACCTGCGCGCGCTGCCGGCCTTTATCTTCTGGTCGTCGTGGGCCGCAGCGGCCGACCGTCCGGGCGAAACGGACCTGAGTTACACCAGCAACTGGCCGCATGAACCGCTGATCGACAACCGGCCGACCGCCGAAGCGGGCATCTGGTCCATCGCCAGCGTGATCCTGATGATCGGCGCCATCGCCGCCATGGTGATGGCCCACTCGGCTGCCAAGGAAGAGGAAGATCCCGAACCACCGAAGGACGACCCGCTGTTCAACCTCAAAGCCACGCCGTCGATGAAGGCGACGAAGAAGTACTTCTTCGTGGTGATCGGCTTGATCCTGGCGCAGGTGGGCATGGGCGTCATCACCGCACACTACGCGGTCGAAGGCACGAGCTTCTTTGGTTACCCGCTGGCGGAAATCCTGCCGTTCGTGGTAAGCCGCACCATCCACACGCAGTTCGCCGTGTTGTGGATCGCCACCGCCTGGCTGGCCACCGGCCTGTATATCGCGCCGGCCATCTCCGGCCACGAGCCGCGCTTCCAGAAGCTTGGCGTGAATGTGCTGTTTTACGCGCTGCTGTTCATCGTGGTCGGTTCGACCGCCATGGGCTGGATCGGCACCCTGCAACACAAGGGCACCGAGTTCGCCTTCTGGCTGGGTAATCAAGGACTGGAATTCACCAGCATGGGCCGCATCTGGCAAATCCTGCTGTTCGTCGGCCTGCTGTTCTGGGTGACGCTGCTGGGCCGCGCACTGTGGCCTGCGCTGAAAAATCCATCGTCCAGCCGCGGCCTGATCGTCATGGTGTTCCTGTCGGCGCTGTGCATCGGCGGCTTCTACGCCACTTCGCTGACCTGGGGCCGTCATAGCCACTACTCGATGATCGAATACTGGCGCTGGTGGCTGGTCCACCTGTGGGTAGAAGGCTTCTTCGAGGTGTTTGCCACCGCCGTCATCGCCCTGCTGTTCACCCGCCTTGGCTTGATCCGCGCAGCCACCGCCAACAACGCCATCGTGCTGGAAACCATCGTGTTCCTGTTCGGCGGCATCCTGGGCACGCTGCACCACTTGTATTTCACCGGCACGCCAACCTTCGTCATCGCGATTGGCGCCATGTTCTCGGCGCTGGAAGTGGTGCCGCTGTCGCTGATCGGTATCGAGGCATGGCGCAACTACCAGCGATCGAAAGCCGCGCCATGGGTCAGCAGCTATCGCTGGTCGATCCTGTGCTTCATCGCGGTCGGTTTCTGGAACACGATAGGCGCCGGCCTGCTGGGCTTCTCGATCAATACGCCGATCGCGCTGTACTACATGCAGGGCCTGAACATGACAGCGGCCCACGGCCATGCCGCGCTGTTTGGCGTGTACGGCATGCTGGGCATCGGCCTGCTGCTGTTCTGCCTGCGCGGCCTGTCCAGCCGTCTGGCCTGGTCGGATGCGCTGCTGCGCCCGATGTTCTGGTGCCTGAACATCGGCCTGGCGATGATGGTGTTCATCTCGCTGGTCCCGGCCGGCATCTACCAGGCCTGGGGCAGCATCACGCACGGCATGTGGTTTGCCCGCTCGCCTGAACTGATCCACTCGAAATTCATGGAAACGCTGGTGTGGCTGCGCGTTCCGGGCGACGTGGTGTTCGCCGTCGGCACGCTGTTCCTGGCCTTGTTTGCCTGGCGCCTGATGGTGGCGCGCAAGGAAAGCAGCCCTGCCGCCGTCGCCGATCACGCCTGAAACCCCCGTCATTCCGGCGTAGGCCGGAATGACGACAACACGGAGTCTTAACATGCCCCACGATTGTCCCACCCCAACCGCCGACACCGGCGTCTATCCATTCGACGCGCGTGGCGTCGCCAAGCGCTTCCGCCATGCCGCCATCTTCGGCGCGCTGGAAGCGCTGCATCCCGGCGAGACCATGCGCTTCTGTAACGACCATGATCCGCTGCCTTTACTGGCACAGATCCAGCATCGCTATGGCCCGTACTTCCGCGCCACCTATGTCTCGCGCACGGAAGGACAGGTCATTATCGATTTCCTCGCAGTTGAGGAAGCAACACCGCAGTAAAACACCAACAACAACCAGAAGGTGATTGAGATGAAAACGCAATTCAAGCTTGCCGCCGCCAGCGTTGCCGCTGCGCTGCTCGTCGTGTCCCAAAGTTTCGCCGCTCCAGAACTCCCCGTCATCACGCAGGAACTGGTCGCTCCGCCGTTAATGCCGCCTCAGATAACCCGCAAGACCCCCGCCAAGGTGGTGGTCAATTTGACTGTCGAGGAGGTCGAGCGCGAGATCGCGCCCGGGACGAAATACACTTTCTGGACCTTCGGCGGCACGGTGCCCGGCAAGATGATCCGCGTGCGCGAGGGCGACACGGTGGAGCTGAATCTGCAAAACCTCCCGGACAACAAGCTGCCGCACGATATCGACCTGCATGCGGTAACCGGTCCTGGCGGCGGCGCGGCACAGACGCTGATCGCGCCAGGCAATGAGGCCAGCTTTACGTTCAAGGCCTTGAATCCGGGCCTGTACGTGTACCACTGCGCCACCGCGCCGGTTGGCATGCACGTGGCGAACGGCATGTACGGCATGATCCTGGTGGAGCCGAAGGAAGGCATGTCCAAGGTGGACAAGGAATACTATGTGATGCAGGGTGACTTCTACACCACCGGCGCCTACCGCGCGCCCGGCCTGCAATCATTCGACCAGCAGAAAGCCATCGATGAGAAGCCTACCTATGTGCTGTTCAACGGCGCCGACGGCGCCCTGACCGGCGCCAATGCGCTGACCGCAAAGACCAATGAGAAGGTCCGCATGTTCTTCGGCGTCGGCGGCCCTAACATCACGTCGAGCTTCCACGTCATCGGCGCGATCTTCGATAAGGTGTATATCGAGGGCGGCACCAAGTTCCAGGAGCAGGTGCAGACCACCATGGTGCCGGCCGGCGGCGCCACCATCGTCGAGTTCACGCCCAAGGTGCCGGGCAACCTGACGCTGGTGGATCATTCGCTGACGCGCGCTTTCAACAAGGGCGCTATCGGCCTGTTGTCGGTCAGCGGCCCTGAGAATCCGAGCATTTATGGCAAGGGCGTCAAGAAGCCGCTGCCTGCCGCCAAGGGTGCTGCGGCGCCGGTGCCGGTCAAGGCTGCGCCTCCTGTGGCGGCGGTGCCGGGACAGCAGGTGCGCGGCAAGTCGGTGTATGACGCTACGTGCGCGGTGTGCCATCAGGACAAGGGCCAGGGCGTGCCGGGCGTGTTCCCGCCGCTGGCTAATTCGGACTTCTTTAAGGAGCGTCCATATGAGATGGCGCACATTGTGCTGCATGGACGTACCGGCGAACTTGTCGTCAACGGTGAGCATTACAACGGTGTGATGCCGCCGCAGGAGCTCAATGACGAGGATGTGGCGGCAGTGATCAACTATGTCAGCGTTGCGATGAACGATGGCAAACCGGTGATCACGCCGACGCAAGTGGCGGAAATGCGCAAGGCGAGGTAATCATGAAAGCGCCGATACTTGTGCTGTCTATCGCAGTTGCGTGCAGCGTGACTGCCATTGGGGCCGCCAGCAACGGCGGTCCTGTCCAGCAGCCCGATGTCGGCGCCCGCCTCGACGCCGCCCTCGCCGATGTTTGCGTCGCTCCCCAGCCAGCCGCCGGGGCCGACGCAGGTGGAGGCGGCGATCACCGCGATGCTCATCGCGCTGGCGGCATCGGCGCCGGCTCCGGCGCGGGCGCTGGTACCAAAGCCGAAGCCGATGCCGCCGCCGCGGCGTATCGCGCCATCGCCGGCGGTCCGTTGCGCAGCGTGCTGCCGGCGGACGGCGTGGCGGCAGACGCGCAGGTCAAACCATACCAACTGCGCAGCCGCCTCGTTACCAACCGTGAGTTCAAGGCCTTTCTGCAAGCGTCGCCGATGTGGCGTCGCGAACAGGCGCCGGCCTTGTTCACCACGCCGACGTACTTGTCCGCCATCGACGGCGCCGACGACGAAGCCCCGGTCATCCAGGTCAGCTGGTATGCCGCGCAAGCCTACTGCGCGTCAGAACAGGCCAGACTCCCCCGCTGGTATGAATGGGAATTCGCCGCCAAAGCCGACGCCACGCAAGCCGATGCGCGTGATGATGACGCCTGGCTTTCCAACATCCTGCGCTGGTATGCCGACGCAGGAAAAACCCTTCCCGGCCGCGTAGCCGCCACCCCTGCCAACTACTATGGCGTACACGATACGCATGGTCTGGTGTGGGAATGGGTGGAGGACTACAGCGGCCTTTTCGTCAATGCCGACAGCCGCTCCAGCGGCGAAAAGAAACAGCTCGATTTCTGCGGCGGCGCGGCCGTCTCGCTGCAAGACCGCCGTAATTACGCAGTCCTGATGCGCCTCGCCCTGCTCTCCGCGATGGAAGCGCGCCAGGGCGGCGCCAACCTCGGATTCCGCTGCGCGCGCGACTCCAACGATCAAGGAGCTACACCATGAGAACCACCGTCATCACCGGCGTGACACTCGCCATCGCCGCTGTGCTACTGCCGCTCAGCTCCGCCAGTGCGCAGCAACACGACCATGCGGGGCACGCATCGCACGCGCAGGCCGTGCCGCCGGCTGCCGATTCCGGCGCGTGGCGCCCCGCCGCCGCCAGCATCAACATCCCGGCCAACTCGGTCTACCAGGTGCCAACGCCGCTGACCGACTCCGCCGGCCGGCGCTTCGTGCTGAAAGAAGCCGCCGGCGCGCCAATGCTGGTCACGATGTTCTACGGCGACTGCCACTCCGCCTGCCCGGTGGTGATCGAAACGCTGAAGCGCACCGTCACCGCCCTCGGCCCCGATGGCAAGCGCCTGCGCATCCTGCTCATCAGCCTCGATCCCAAGCGCGACACACCCAAGTCCCTCGCCATGATGGCCGACATGCAGAAACTCGACCCCGCACTATACCGCCTGGCCGTCGCCGGCAGCGACACCGACACCCGCATGCTCGCCTCCGCGCTGGACATCCGCTATCGCCCACTGGACAACGGCGAAATCAGCCACACCACCCGCATCGCCCTGCTCAATCCGGACGGCAGCGTGCGCGCGGACAGCACCAGGCTAACCGTCGATCCAGACCCCGAATTCGTCAAGCAAATCGTCACAGCGCTAAAAAGATAAGCCAGATCAAGAAAACTACAGATAGGGCTAACCGTCACCAAAAACACCATATATAGTTAAAGCACGATCAAATCAACTAGATATGGGGCCAGTATGGAAGGACTATTTCACACCAAGATCATCAAGCGCGACGGCAGCGAGCAGCCATTCAACCTGGTGAAGATTGAAAGCGCCCTGCTGCGCGCCGGCCGCGCCACCGGCGAATTCGACACCCCGCAAGCGGACCAGCTCACCGAGGCCGTACTACTGCAACTCTCCACGCTGCCGCAAACCGACCGGCTGACGGTGGAACTGGTCCAGGACACCGTAGAAAAAATCCTTTACGACGCCGGCTACCGCCACACGCTGCGCGCTTACGTCATCTACCGTGAACAACACGCCACGCTGCGCCAGGACAAGCACTCATTGGTGGACGTGGCCTCTTCGATCAACGAATACCTCGAACGCCAGGACTGGCGCGTCAACGCCAACGCCAACCAGGGCTACTCGCTGGGCGGACTGATACTCAACGTCTCCGGCAAAGTCATCGCCAACTACTGGCTCAATCACGTCTACCCGCCGGAAGTTGGCCGCGCTCACCGCGACGCCGACATTCACATCCACGATCTGGACATGCTGGCCGGCTATTGCGCCGGCTGGTCGCTGCGCACGCTGCTCAACGAAGGCCTCAACGGCGTGCCGGGCAAGGTTGAATCCAGCCCGCCGCGCCACATGTCCAGCGCCATCGGCCAGATCGTCAACTTCCTCGGCACGCTGCAAAATGAGTGGGCCGGCGCCCAGGCCTTCAGCTCCTTCGACACCTACATGGCGCCCTTCATCCGCAAGGACAAGCTGCGCTACGATGAAGTCAAACAGTACATGCAGGAGCTGATCTACAACCTCAACGTGCCATCGCGCTGGGGCACGCAAACGCCGTTCACCAACCTGACGTTCGATTGGGTATGCCCGGAAGACCTGCGCGAACAGATTCCATACATCGCCGGCGAAGAAATGCCCTTCTCTTACGGCGATCTACAGGAAGAGATGGACATGATCAACCGCGCCTACATCGAGATCATGATGACCGGCGACGCCAAGGGCCGCGCCTTCACCTTCCCCATCCCGACCTACAATATCACCGAGGACTTCGCGTGGGAGAGTCCCAACGCCGAGCTGCTGTTCGAGATGACGGCCCGCTACGGCCTGCCCTACTTCCAGAACTTCATCAACTCCGAGCTGAAGCCGAACATGATCCGCTCCATGTGCTGCCGCTTGCAGCTGGACCTGCGCGAGCTGCTCAAGCGCGGCAACGGCCTGTTTGGCTCGGCCGAACAAACCGGCTCGCTGGGCGTGGTCACAGTCAACTGCGCGCGCCTCGGCTACCTGCATCGCGGCGACGAAGCTGGCCTGATCGCCGCGCTGGACCGCCTGCTGGAACTGGGTCGCGACAGCCTGGAAATCAAGCGCAAGGTCATCCAGCGCCACATGGACAATGGCCTGTTCCCGTACACCAAGCGCTATCTGGGCACCCTGCGCAACCACTTCTCCACGCTGGGCGTCAACGGCGTCAATGAAATGATCCGCAACTTCGACCCGGACGGCAAGCACGATATCACCACACCCTGGGGCCGCGCCTTCGCCCTGCGCCTGCTGGATCACGTGCGCGCGCGCATGGTCGAATTCCAGGAAGCCACCGGCCATATGTACAACCTGGAGGCCACGCCGGCGGAAGGCACGACCTACCGCTTCGCCAAGGAGGACAAGAAGCGCTACCCGAATATCCTGCAAGCCGGCACGCCGCAGCAGCCCTACTACACCAACTCCTCGCAACTGCCGGTCGGCTTTACCGAAGACCCGTTCGAGGCGCTGGAACAGCAGGACGAACTGCAACGCAAATACACCGGCGGCACCGTGCTGCACTTGTACCTGACTGAAGCGCTGTCCAGCGCCGCCGCTTGCCGCACGCTGGTGCGCCGCGCGTTGGGACGTTTTGGCCTGCCCTACATCACCGTCACGCCGACGTTCTCGATCTGCCCGAAACACGGCTACCTGAATGGCAGCCATGAGTTCTGCCCGAAATGCGATGCCGAGATCATCGCCCGCAAACAAGCCACTCTTCAACAACCAGCAAAGGAAACGCCATGCAAAGTGTGAACCAGCAAACCATTCAGCTCGACGACTCGGAACGCCAGCGTTGCGAAATCTGGACCCGCGTGATGGGCTACCATCGTCCTGTATCGTCCTTCAACATCGGCAAGCAAGGCGAATTCCATGAACGTAAATTCTTCCGCGAGCCGCATGCGCAGCTGGAATCTTAAAGAGGATGGCCGCCAGCTGCGGGTTGGCGGCTATACGCCGTTCAGCGCCAGCGAATATCCCGGCCTGCTGTCGGCCGTGATATTCGTGCAGGGTTGTCCATGGCGTTGCGGCTACTGCCAGAATACCCATCTGCAGGAACGCACGCGCGAAAGCCCGATCGCATGGAAGGATATCGCGACCACGCTGGAACGGCGCGCCGGCATGCTGGACGCCGTGGTGTTCTGCGGCGGCGAGGCCACCATGGACCCGGCGCTGCACAGCGCCATGGCGCAGGTGCGCGCCATGGGCTTCAGGATTGGACTTGAAACGGCTTGCATTTATCCAGAACGCTTGAAAAGCGTGCTGCCGATGGTGGATTGGGTCGGCTTTGACGTGAAGACGACGTTTGACCGCTACGCCGAAGTGACCGGCATCGCCGGCAGCGGCGCGCCAGTCAGGGATGGCGTGGCCGCCATCCTGGCCAGCGGCGTCGATTACGAATGCCGCACCACCGTGCATCCGGCGCAGCTATCGCCCGCCATACTGGCGGAGCTTGCGCATGACCTGGCAAAAATGGGCGTAGAGAATTACGTGTTACAGGAGTTCCGCGCCACCGGCTGCGCGGACGAAGCCCTGGTGGCAAGTGCGCAGACGGGCTATCCGGGCGAGGCGCTGCTGACCGGGATAGCGCCGCTGTTCGCCAATTTCAGCGTGCGCCGCGCCGGCCAGGCAGCGCGTTAAACAGCCGTGTCAGGGCCCGCCGGCCCAGTTCCGTCACCGGCAGCTCGATCGCGTCCAGCGTATTCTTCACCAGCAGGCCCAGTTCCGTATCCCCTTCCATCGACAGCCGACGCGAGAAGAACAGCGTGTCCGGGTCCTGCTCGCGCTTGGCCAGCGCAATGAAGTCGCGCGTGCAGGCGCCGATTTCCAGGTCCGGCACACCGCTGCGCGGCAGCGCGGCAAAGCTGTCGCCGCGCCAGGTGAAGTCGAACCCCACACCGGCGTCGCTGACGCGCACACGCAGATGGCGGCCGGCCAGGCCGGCGCGCACGTCGTCCGGCAGGTGCGGCTTGAGTACCAGGTTAAGCGCCGTCACGCACAGCAGCGAGCCGGGATACGCTGGCAGGCGGCGGCCCAGCGTGGCCAACAAGGCTGGCAATGGTTGCGCAGGGCCGTAATTGTTTTGTGCTACCGGATTCATGCTGCGTTCTCCATGCGATATTCGAGGCCAGGCTTGCCGTACCAGTAGCCGTTGCAGGCCTCGGACGGCAGCAGCGGCGAAATTGCGTCGGCGGCGGCGCGCGGCGCCAACGTGCCGGTGCGCGCGGCGTCGAAGGCAGCGATAATCTCTTTCATGTTGGTGGACTGGGGACTGATGCGCGCCACATCGACGCCCAGTTCCGCCATCTGCGCCATCTCCGCCACCAGGTTGTACACCAGCGCGGACTGGCTCTGGATGCCATTCAGGATCAGGAACTCCTGCTTCTCCTTGGTCTGCATCAGCATACCGTCCGGGTGGTCGATGCAGCTGAAGCGGCAGTCATCCTTCGGCAGGTTGCGGTTGCGCGCGGTGAAGCAGCGCGCGGAGAACGCCAGCGGCATGCGGCCAAAGGCAAATATCTCGGTCTGCATGCCTTGCGGCCGTTCGCGCTGCATGTGGCGCAAACCGTCGCGGCTCATTTCCAGCGGCATCACCCAACGTTGCGCGCCCAATTCGTGCATCAGCGCCAGCGTCGGCGGGTTGTAGACGTTGAGGTGCGGGCCGGCGACAAAGCCCGACTGGCCACTCAGCATGTGCACCGCGCCGATGTCGTTCGCCTCCACCAGGAAGCGGCCGTTCGCCACGATTTTGCGCTGCGCGCCGAGGTCCGCGCTGGATTCGATCAGCGCCAGCGTCGACACCACCACCTCCTTGCCGCGCTCCCGCAGCAATTCGGCGACTGCCAGCCAGTCGGCTGTGCGCAGCTCATGGCGACGCGAGCACACGGTTTCGCCGAGATAGACGATATCCACCGGGCTGTCCGCGATTTCTTCATAAAATTCCATGACCTTGGCGCGCGGCCAGTAATACAGCAGCGGCCCGAGGGCGAGTTTCAACATGACTTCTCCGTTCTTATTTCCACGAGCGGTGATACGCGCCCAGTGTGTGCTGCTGGCCTTCGGCCAGCGTGTTCAGTTCCGACATCCAGCCCGGCTTGACCGAGTAGCGCGCCGCATTGCGCAGGCAATCGTCGAGCGCCGCGCGCCACACCCGCGTCACTTGCGAAACGTAGGCCGGGCTGCGCTGGCGTCCCTCGATCTTCACCGCGCGCACGCCCATTTCCAGAAGCTGTGGCAGCAGTTCCAGCGTATTCAGGCTGGTTGGCTCCTCGATGGCGTAATAGGTTTCGTCCTCCACCTCGAAGCGGCCCTTGCACAGCGTCGGATAGCTGGCGTTTTCCTGCGGCGTGTAGCGGTCGATCATCACGCCGTTCAGGCGCGATTCGAGGCCGCCCGGATTCTGCTGCCAGCGCACCGCCTTGGCCGGCGAACAAACGCCGTGGGTGTTCGGCGATTCGCCGGTGACGTAGGACGACAGCTGGCAGCGGCCCTCCACCATCACGCACAGGCTGCCGAAGCCGAAAACTTCGATTTCCACGTTGGTGTTCTTCACCACGTGCTCCACCTGCGCCAGCGACAGCACACGCGGCAGCACCGCGCGCTGCACGCCGAACTGCTTCTGATAGAAGTTGATCGCTTCCGCATTGGTGGCCGAGCCTTGCACCGACAGGTGCAGGCGCAGGTTCGGATAGCGGTCGGCGGCGTAGCGCATCAAACCCGGGTCGGCCAGGATGACGGCGTCCACTCCGGCCCTTGCGGCGCGGTCGATGGCGGCCTGCCATAGCGCCGTGTTGTCCGGCTGCGGATAGGTGTTCAGCGCCAGCAGCACCTTGCGGCCGTGGTCATGGGCATAGGCGATGCCGGTGGCGATGGCGGCATCGTCGAAATTCAGGCCGGCGAAATTGCGGGCGTTGGTGGCGTCGCGAAAACCGAGATAGACGCAGTCGGCGCCCAGGTCGATGGCGGCCTTCAGGGCCGGCAAACTACCCGCCGGGCATACCAGCTCGATCGGGGGGATACAGGTGATTTCATGTCATTACTTGAGAGCTAGTGGGGCGAACGAACTGTATCGCCCCATGAACCCGGAAATCCTTGATGTGAATCAAAGAAATTGAGCTTTATCGGATGGGACAATGCACACAGATTTAATCAAGGACAAAGAAAATGCAGACGATCGCCACTTATCTCGATCAGGATCACCGCCGCTGCGACGAGCAATATGCCATGGCCGAATCGGAAGTTATCCTGCGCCACTGGGACGACGCCAGCGGCCATTTCGACACCTTCCTGCACATGTTCGAGCGTCACCTGGACAAGGAGGAGCGCGTGCTGTTCCCGCGCCTCGACCACGCGCTGGGCAACGGCTACGGCCCGACGGTGGTGATGCGCGCCGAACACCGCCAGATGCGCGAGATGCTGGCCGGGATGAAAGCCGCCATCGCAAGCCGCGACAGCGACGACTTCTTCGACCACGCCGACACGCTGCGCATCATGATGCGGCAGCATAACCTGAAGGAAGAAGGCATCCTCTATCCGCAAGCGGACTTCGTGCTGGCAAAGCAGGCCGGCGCCGTCATCGCCAGCATGGACAATATCGACCAGACCGAAGGGAGTGCGGCATGAACGTCCTGCTGGATCGCGGCGAGAGCGTCCGCCTGCTGGATGTCGGCGGCCTGGAACCGCCGGAGCCGATGGTGCGCATCATGGAAGCGCTGGACACGCTGGGCGCCGACGAGCGCCTGCGCGTGCTGATCGACCGGGAGCCGGTGCCGCTGTACCGCATCCTGCTGCGCAACGGTTACCAGTACCGCACCACGGTGCGGGACAACCACCGCTACGAAGTCCTTATCTGGCTCGCCCCCATCGCATGAAACCCCTCGACGCACCGCAGCGCGTACTTTCCTTCGGCGGCAATCCGCCGCTGTCGCTGCCGCTGCGGTACTTCCTTAGCGCGCCGCTGTTTGCGGCGCTGGCCGCCGCCTTGCTTGCCTGGCAGGGCGAGGCGGCCCTGCTGACGCGCTGGTCGCCGCTGACGCTGGCCATCACGCACCTGATGGTGCTGGGCTGCCTGAGCATGACGATGATCGGCGCGCTGCTGCAAATGCTGCCGGTGGTCGCCGGCATCGAAGTGCCGCGCGCCCATCCGGTCGGCGCCGTGGTCCACGTCTGCCTGTGCGCCGGCACGCTGGCCCTGGCCGCCGCCTTCTGGCAGGGCAGCCCGCCGCTGTTCCGCATCGCCATGGCCCTGCTGCTGGCGGGGCTGATGCTGTTCGTCGGCGCCTGCACCGTGGCCATGTGGCAGTACCATTTGCCCGGTTCCGGCGCGGTGGTGGCGGGCATCCGCCTGGCGCTGGCGTCGCTGGTGCTGACCATGATACTGGGCGGCATGCTGGCCAGCGCCTTCGCCTGGCCCGGCATGGTGCGGCTGGCGGCGCAGCGCCTGACCGACCTGCACGCGATGTGGGGCATGCTGGGCTGGGTGGGTCTGCTGGTGATCGCCATCGCTTTCCAGGTGGTGCCGATGTTCATGCTGACCGAACCCTATCCGAAATTCCTGACCGGCGCCTACGCCACGTGGATGTTCGTTCTGCTGGTTGCAGCCTCGCTGTCGAGCGCCTGGACCGGGCCCGGCGCCACGCTGCACATGGCCTGCCTGGTGCTGCTGGCCGTCGGCTACGCGCTGTTCGGCGCCGTCACGCTGTACCTGCTGGCGCGCCGCAAGCGCCCGCGCGCCGATCCGACCACGCTGCACTGGCGCACCGCCATGGCCAGCCTGCTGGCGGCGCTGGTGGTATGGCTATGGCCCGCCGCCACGCCTTCCAATGCCATGCCGCTGGCGGTGGGCGTGCTGCTGATCGCCGGCTTCGGGTTGTCCGCCATCTGCGGCATGCTGTACAAGATCATCCCCTTCCTGACTTGGTATCACCTGCAGGAGGCGCGTGGCGTCAGCGGCCGCAAGCCGCCCAATATCAACCAGATCATCCCCGAGCGCCATGCACAGTGGCAGTACGGCGCGCATCTCGCCGGCCTGCTGCTGTTGCTGGGCGCTTGCTATCAGCCGGCGCTGGTGCGTCCGGGCGCGGTGTTGCTGTGCACCGCCTGCATCGGACTGTGGCTCAACCTGGGCCGCGCCGTGTCCCAACATATTATTTTTGTACCCGCACAATCATGAATAGCGAATTCTATATCGATGCCGTACTGCGCCAGGCCAAGCCCCGCCTGAGCACCCTGTTGAAACTGATGTTCAGCGAAGCCCAGGCCTTCGGCCAGAAGACGCAATGGCTGGGCAGCGTCATCGCGCTGCTGGAGCCGCTGGGCTTCCAGGAGCGCACCGTGCGCACAGCGCTGTTCCGCCTGGCCGAGCACCAGGTCATCAAGATCGAGCGCCACGGCCGCCGCAGCCTGTGCATGCTGACGCCCGCGGCGGCGACGCTGATCCATTCGACCCGCCAGCGCCTTAACATTCCCGCCGCGCGCAGCTTCGCCGAGGACTGGAGCATGCTGGTCAACTCCGGCGGCATCAGCGCCACCAGCTACGCGGCCGCGCGCAAGCTGCTGCTGGACTTGGACTACTGCGTGCTGGCGCCGAACGTGATGGCGCGTCCCGCCTCCTACACGCGCGGCATCCAGGCCGGCGAAGACCACGGCCTGGCGCTGTTTGAAGTCAGCGGCACGCAGCTGGCGGCCGCCGTGCGCCAGCCGCTGTTCGGCAAGATGGATTGGGACCTGGAGACGCCGGCCGCGATGTACGAACAATTCCAGCAACGCTTTGCGCCGCTGCGCCAGATGCTGGGCAAGCGCGGCGCCTTCACCGACGAACAGGCCTACATGCTGCGCCTTCTGGTCAGCCACGGCTACCAGCACTGCCGTCGTGCCGATCCGCTGCTGCCGCAGGAACTGCTGCCGCAGGACTGGCCGGCGATGGAAGCGTATCAGACTTACGCGGCCCTGTACGGCGGCTGCGCGGCGCAGGCACGGCGCCACATCCTGAAGATTACCGAGGCGCCTGCGCAAGAGCAGCCGGCCGGTCTTTCTACCACGCCGGTACGTCGCCATATCGCGCGCCGCACCAGCGTCTACATGACTGCTTGAACCTCACCGAAAGAGAATCATGAAACAACTGGCTAATGACTACTACGACGGACCAACCCTGAGCGTCACCATCAACCGTGAAGGCGCGCGCGTGCACCGCCTGATCGACGACACGATCTATCCTACCCGCGCCAAGAAGATGAATATCCGCCGCGACCCGATGGTGGAAGCGCTGTTCGGCGCCGCCGCCGAACACCCGCCGCGCGCCACGCCAACGCGCAAGATCAAGGCCGCCCGGCGCTGACCTGTTCCTCATAGGCCTTGACAGAGGCCTGCCGCACCGGCGCCGCAAGCTTGCGGCGCGCACTGATCGCCACCACATTCGACGATGGGCCACTGCCCGCCACCAGTTTGAACTGCGCGATCAGGCCAGCCAGTTGCATCGCCTGCTGCCGCATGCGGCGGGCTGCAACCGCCGCCTCCTCCACCGCTGCCGCGTTCTGCTGGTTGATCGTATCGATATGCGCCACCGCGCTGTTGATCTGCTCTATGCCACCGCGTTGCTCCTTGCTGGCGTGGCTGATCTCTCCCATATGCCGCTCCACGCGTGCCACCGATTCCACGATGCCCGCCATGATGCGGCCGGCGTCGGCGGCCTGACGGCTGCCACTCTCGATCTTATCGACCGAGCTGGTAATCAGGTGCTTGATCTCGTGCGCGGCGGTGGCCGAGCGCTGGGCGAGGTTGCGTACTTCCGTGGCCACAACGGCAAAGCCGCGTCCCTGCTCGCCGGCCCGCGCCGCCTCCACCGCGGCGTTCAACGCCAGGATGTTGGTCTGGAAAGCGATGCTGTCGATGACGGTAATGATGTCGGCTATGCGCGTGGAGCTGGCGTGGATGGCGTCCATGGTTGCGACCACGGCGCTGACGGCGGCGCCGCCCTCGCCCGCCACTTTGGCGGCGGCCAGCGCCAGCGCGTTGGCATCGTGCGCGTTTTCGGCATTCTGACGCACGGTGCCGGTCATCTGCTTCATGGACGCAGCGGTCTGTTCGAGCGCGCTGGACTGGCCTTCGGTACGCGCCGACAGATCGGCGTTGCCGAGGGCGATTTCCTCGGCGCCGCTGTTGACCACGGCGCTGGCCTCCTTGATCTGGCCGACCAGCGATTGCAGGTTGATTTGCAGGATACGCAGCGATTGCAGCATCTCCTGCGCCTCGCTGCAGCCGCTGGCCTCGATACGGCCGGTCAGATCCCCGCCGCCCATGCGGTCGAGGTGGCGACGCATGGTATTCAGCGGGGTCAGCGCCGTCCGGCGCAATATCAGCCAACCGCCGGCAGCCACCAGCATGTTTAATATAATGACCGATGGAAACATCCATGAAACTGCCATCAAGCCGATTATCAAAAAGAATAACGCATTAAACTGGCTGGCCAGCGATATATTGTGCTTTTCGCGGAATTGCAGGTTTTCGGTATTGTAAAGAAGCTCGGCCGCCGCGATTTTCTCGCGCGAAGGTTTGACCCGTATCGAGGTATACCCGGCAATTTCGCCGTTCTCGCGATACGGTGCGACGTTCGCCTCGACCCAGTAGAAATCGCCGTTCTTGCAGCGATTCTTCACCAGACCGGTCCAGGCGCGGCCCGCCTTCAGCGCCCGCCACAGGTCGGCGAAGGCCGCCGCAGGCATATACGGATGCCGCACGATATTCTGCGGCGCGCCAATTAACTCGGCTTCGGAGAAACCGCTGATCTTGATAAAATCTCTATTTACATAGTGAATGTTTCCGTAGAGATCAGTTTTGGAAACAATGGTTTCTGTTTCCTCCAGGATATATTCAGTATTGGTGATGGGTAAATTCGACCGCATAATCTCATCCGATAATAAAATCAGTCGGAAATTATATAGTCGCCACAACAACTATATTATCCAAAATAAAATATAAATTTATTCTAGATTAATTTTGATGTGGATCATTGCGGGCCGGTTCGAAGGCTCCTCATCCAGCGCTTGACCTCGCAGATTTAAACATGTATTGTGTTTACATGTTTAAAGGAGAGAGAAAATGAAAGCATCGAACACCCCTGCCGTCGTACTGGACAAACATCACGAGGTTCGCAACCTCTCGGACCGCATTGCGCTCGGTATCACACTGGCGCTGCGCTTCTTCGCCGACACCTTTTTCGCCAAGCGTTACGGCAACCGCGCCATTGTGCTCGAAACCGTGGCCGCCGTGCCGGGCATGGTCGGTGGCATGCTGGTCCACCTGCGCTGCCTGCGCTGGATGACGCCGGACCACGGCTGGATCCGCACCCTGCTGGAAGAAGCCGACAACGAACGCATGCACCTGATGACCTTTATCGAAATCGCCAAGCCAAGCTGGTTCGAGCGCATGGTGATCCTGGTGGTGCAGGCGCTGTTCTTCATCTTCTTCTTCCTGCTGTACCTGACCACGCCGCGCACCGCGCACCGCCTGGTCGGCTACTTCGAGGAGCAAGCAGTCATCAGCTACACGCTGTACCTGGCCGAGATTGATGCCGGCCGCGTGGAAAACATCGCTGCGCCGCAGATCGCCATCGACTACTGGGCGCTGCCGGCCGCCGCCACGCTGCGCGATGTGGTGCTGGCCGTGCGCGCCGATGAAGTCGGCCACCGCGACGTCAACCACCACTACGCCAACGCGCTGAACCTGGCCACGCTGGAACAGGAAGCCTGAGTCAGAAACTGTGCCGCAAGCCGAGGTTGAACGCGCTGTCGCCGCTGCCAACCTCGCCGTTATTGCCGACCGTGTAGCCGGCGCCGTTCCTGTTGTCGATGTGGGCGTAGGCCGTGTACACATTGGTGCGCGGACTCAGCGGGTAGACGTAGCCGATGGCGTTCTGCCGCGCATCCTGGTTAAAGCTGCTGCGGTCGTCCTTGTGGATGTGCGAAGCGATCAGGCTGCCCTTCCCCAGCGGCATGGTGAAACCGACGATCAGCTCGCGCGAATTGTCGGATGGCGTCGGCGGTACGCCGCCATACGGGTGGGATGTGTTCGGCAAGGTGCCGACGTTGTAGCCCTTGTCCGCCTCATACGCACCGTACAGCTTGATGCTGCCGAAGTCGTAGTTGGCGGCCAGGATGGTGTTGCTGCCGCTGTCGTGGTCGGCGCCGCCGGAGATGTCGCTGTTGCGCTCCAGGCGGCCGACGCGCACGTTCAGCGCGCTCTTGTGATAGGTCAGCGCATAGCTGGTCTGGCGGCCCGCCGTGAGCGAGCCGGCCTGCTCGCCCAGCGCCACCTGCACATCGGCGCTAAAGCCGTTGAACTCCGGCGACGCGTACAGCACCGAGTTGCTGACGCGCGTGGTGGCGCCGCTGACCGGGAACAGGTTGCGCGCGGTGCCGGCGTAGTTGGTGCCGAACGGGTCGGCATAGTTCGAGAACGTGGTGTAGAACGGCGTGTACTGCCGGCCCAGCGTCAGCGTGCCCCAGGTCTTGCTGCGCAAGCCCATCCACGACTGCCGCTGGAACAGCACGCCGGCGTTGTCCTGTTCGCCAGTGTCGGCCTTGACGCCGGACTCCAGCGTGAAGATGGCCGACAGGCCGCCGCCCAGGTCTTCCGTGCCGCGCAGGCCAAAGCGCGAAACCGAACCGGCGCCGCTGCTGATCTTGTTCAGGGCGCCGTTGACGCCGCCGCGCTCGGCCACCAGGCCGAGGTCGACGATGCCATACAGCGTGACATTGGATTGGGCAGCGGCGCTGCCGAAGGAGGCCGCCAGCGCGGCAGCCATCAAGTGATGCTGAATCTTCATAATCTGCTTCTTACTTCTGCTGGATCACCAGCCGTTGGAACGGACCCGCCAGCACGCCGTAGGCAAGAATGGCCAGCACGCCATGCGCGCCGACGAACCACAGTGCATCGTTGAACGAGCCGGTGGTGGCTACGACATAACCGATGACAATTGGCGTGACGATACCGGCGACGTTGCCCAGCCCGTTGAATACGCCGCCGCACAGGCCGGTCATTTCACGCGGTGCGGTGTCGGATACGACCGCCCAGCCTACCGCGCCCAGCCCCTTGCCGAAGAACGCCAGAGCCATGATGGCCACGACGGCGCTATTGGTGTCGACGAAATTGGCCGCCACCACGCAGCTCGACAAACCCATGCCTGCCATGAAGGGAATCTTGCGGGCGGTGGAGGCCGACATGCCGCGCCGGATCAGGTAATCCGACAGCGCGCCGCCTATGATACCACCGGCGAAGCCGCAGATCGCCGGCAGCACCGCCACCAGGCCAACCGTCATGACGGTCATGCCGCGTCCCTTGATGAGGTAGATCGGGAACCAGGTGATGAAGAAGTAGGTCAGCGCGGTGATGCAATATTGGCCGATGTACACGCCCCACATCATGCGGCTGGTGAACAGTTGCTTCGCTTCGGCCCATTTCTGCTTGGGCTTGGCGCTGTCGATGCCGTTGTCCAGCGAGGTCAGCGCGCCGTTGGCTTCGATGTAGGCCAGTTCCTGCCTGGACATGTGGCGGTGGGTTTTGGGCTCGCCCATCAGCCAGTACCAGCAGACTGCCAGCGCTAGGCCGAGGCAGCCCATGAAGACGAATACATGCTGCCAGCCGAACACGTGGGTCAGCCATGCCATCAGCGGCGTGAACAACACCACCGCCAGGTATTGCGCCGAGTTGAACAGCGCGGTGGCAAGGCCGCGCTCGCCGGTCGGGAACCAGGTCGACACCACGCGGGCGTTGCCGGGAAAGGCCGGCGATTCGACCAGGCCGAGGATGAAGCGCAGCAGGAACAGCGAGGCCACCGCCATCGCCACGCCGGCGCTGAAGTGGACGAAGCCCTGCGCCAGCGTGCAGAGCGACCACAGCACGATGCTGGCGCCGTAGACGCGCCGCGCGCCGTAGCGATCCAGCAGCCAGCCGCCCGGAATCTGGCCGATCACGTAGGCCCAGGCAAAGGCGGAGAAGACGATGCCCAACTGGCTGGGACTCATGCCGAGGTCGGCCGAGACGGCGGTGCCGGCAATGGACAGCGTGGCGCGGTCGGCATAGTTGATGACGGTGGCGACGAAGATCAGCGCCAGAATGACATAGCGGAAGCGGCCGGCGTTCGGGACAGCTGCCGCCGCTGCGCCTGCACCTGCGCGGGCCAGGCCGCGGCCCAAGGGGGCGGCGTTGGTGGCATTGGCGGCATTGGCGGCCTTAGCGGCGTTGGCAGCATTAGCGGCAATCGCTGCGTTGGCGGCCTGCGCGACCGCGCCCGCTTCCGGCGGGGTGAATTTGCTCATAGGTGTCTCCTCTGTTCAAAGTTCCCGCCGCCTGTTGTTGTTATGGGTCGCCGGGCTGGTGGTATTCCGCTACGCGGTCACGCTGGTCGGCGGCCGCTCTCCGGCAAAGTAAGCGGCCAGGTTATCGAGAATGATCTGGCCCATGTCGCGCCGTGTTTCCTCGGTGGCGCTGGCGCGGTGCGGTTGCAGCACCACGTTCTCCATCGTCCACAAGGCCTCCGGCACATGCGGCTCGTCGACAAACACGTCGAGGCCGGCCCCGGCGATGCGCCCCTGCTGCAAGGCCTGCACCAGCGCGTCCTCATCAACCAGCTTGCCGCGCGCGATGTTAATCAGCACGCCCTTCGGCCCCAGCGCATCGAGCATGGCGGCATCGACGATGGCCTTGCCGTCGTCGGCCGACGCGGCCAGCACCAGCACCTCGCTGCCGCGCGCCAGTTGCAGCAAATCGCTCACGTATTGATATGGCAGGTCCGTGTGCTCGCGGCGGTCGATATAGCTGACCGGGCAATCGAAGGCTGCCGCGCGCCTGGCGATCGCCTTGCCGACACGCCCAAGGCCAACGATGCCGACCCGCTTGCCGGAAAACTTGTTGGCCAGCGCCAGCGGCTTGCGGCCCCAGTCGCCGCCGCGCACGTAGCGGTCACCGGTGCACAGGCCGCGCAGCGTGGCGATCGCCAGGCCGATGGCCAGATCGGCGACGTCGGCGGTCAGCACGTCCGGCGTGGTGGTCACATGGATGCCCCGGCGCCGGGCGTAGGCCAGATCAACCGCATCGGTGCCGATGCCGTTGATGGTGACGATCTTCAGCGCGGGCAGCTGCTCCATCATCGCCGTGCTGATGCCCAGCGCGCCGCCGGTAACCACGCCGGCGATGCCGTGGCCATGCTCGCGCAGATAGCCATCCCTGTCGGGATGCTGGTACAGGCGGTGGACGGTGTAGCGCTCGGCAAGCTGGCGGTCCAGCTCGGGAAGGACGGGGGAAATCAATAAGATAGCTGGCGACATGACGACTCTTTCAGTTGTACGACGAGTCGATTATAGGCAGGCTATCGTTATATTTCTAAGCTATAATGACTATCAATCAATTCAAAAATCGGAATGAATATCGAATTCAACCAGCTGCGCTGCTTCGTCACCGTGGCCGAGGAATTGCATTTTGGCCGCGCCGCCGAGCGCCTGCACATGACGCAGCCTCCCCTCACCCGCCATATCCAGTTGCTCGAACACGCGCTGGGCGTGCAGCTGTTCGAGCGCACCAGCCGCAGCGTGCGGCTGACGGCCGCCGGCCGCGTGTTCCTGATCGACGCCCGCCGGTTGCTGGATTTTGCCGAGCAGGCCGCGCTGTCGGCGCGCCAGTTCGGCGCCGGCGAGGCGGGCAAGGTCACGCTGGGATTTACCGCCGTCTCCGGCTATGAGCTGATTCCGTCGCTGATCGCCGCCGCCAGCGCGCAACTGCCCGGCATCACGCTGCTGCTGAAGGAAATGGTCTCGGTCGGGCAGTTTGCCGCGCTCGACGCCGGCACCATCGACCTCGGCTTCGTGCGGCCGCTGAACACGCCGAGCGCGCTGCACTTCCAGCTAATCGCCAGCGAGCCGTTGCTGCTGGCCATGCCGGAGCAGCATCCGCTGGCGGCGCTGGAACAAGTGCCGCTGACGGCCTTGCACCGCCAGCGCTTCATCATGTACTCGCCCGACGAGGGCAAATACTTCCACGACCTGATCCACGCCCTGCTGCACGGCCCGCGCGTGTTGCCGGACTATGTACAGCACATCAGCCAGACGCACAGCATCGTCGGCCTGGTGCGCGCCGGCCTCGGCATCGCCATCGTGCCGGCCTCGGCGCAGCACTTCAATGTGCGCGGCGTGGCCTTCCGCGCGCTGGCCGACGCCACCGCCTTCGCCGACCTGTACATGGCGTGGCGGCCGGATCACCGCAACCCGGCGCTACAGGCGCTGCTCGGCTTCGCCTCCAGCCACTTCAGCTCAGTGCAGCAGCCACATCCAGCCGCTGAGGGTGAAGAAGGACGCGACCATACAAATCAGTAAGGCGGTGGCGCTGCGGTCGGCCTCGCCGTAGGCCTGGCCGAGGATCGGATAAATGCTCAGCATCGGCATGGCCGCCATCAGCAAGGCGGCGGCGCGCAATTGCGGCGTCATCGGCGTGACGCCGAGCAGCGGCACCAGCGTGGCGACCAGCAGCACCGCCAGCGGATGGCCGATCAGCTTGCCCATCACCAGCGGCACCACGCGCTGCCAGCCAGCGCTCAGCGATAGGCCGACCAGCATGCCGCCGACGGCAAACAGCGACAGGCCGCCGCTGGCATTCGCAAACAGGTTGACGGTGCGCACCACCGGCTGCGGCAGCGTCAGCCCGGACAGGCTGACCGCCAGGCCAACCGTCACCGCAATTACCAGCGGGTTCTTCATCAAGCGCTGTGCCGACTGGCGCAGCACCTGGTGCCAGGCGCCGGCGCTGCCGTCGCGGCCATGCTCGGCCATCGCCAGCAGCAGCGGCAGCATCACCAGGTTCTCGATGATGACGTTCAGGCCCAGCGCCACGCCAGCCACCGGCGCCACCATCAGCATCAGGATCGGGAAACCGATGAAGCTACTGTTGGAGCAGGACACGCCCATCGCCATGAAGGTGCTGCGCAGCATGGTCAGCTTGAGCACGCGGCGGCCGGTCATATACGCCAGCACCAGCATCAACAGCGAGCCGAACAGGTAAGACAGCAGATAAGCCGGGTGCAGGATATCGCCGATGTGCCGCTGCGCCAGCGCGTTAAAGATCAGCGCCGGCAGCGCCAGGTTGAAGACAAACTTGCCGAACACCTGCATGTCGGCGCGGGCAAACAGGCCGCTGCGGGTGGCCACATACCCGGCCAGCACAACAAGATAAATCGGACAGGTAATGGCGAGGATTTCAAGCATGCCTGGGGGGCGGGCCTACGGAGCGGCGTCGGGGAAAACGGTTATCTTACCACGCGCTCCGCGCCCGGAACTCAGCCCGCGCGGTCGACGATGACGTAGTGCTTCCTGACCGGCTCGACGACTTCAAAGACGCCCTTGAAGTTGGCGGGAATGACGAGCGCGTCGCCGGGACCGGCTTCGGCGGCGTGGCCGTCTTCGTCGATGACGCGGCAGCGCCCTTCGATCACGTAGAAATATTCATCCTTGTGCGGGCCAAAGGCGATGCGCCAGCTACCCTTTTCGCAAGCCCAGACGCCGGCGCTGACTTCGCCGCTGGCGTTGCTGAAATGGTTCCAGGTGGTGCGCCGCGGATTCCCATCCAGCCGCCGCTCCGGGCGCGGATGGTCATACTTGGGTGCTGGCGATTGTTTGCTGAACTCGGTAATGCTGCTCATGATCCTGATGATCCTCCGGAATGGGTGGCGCGCTCGGGCGCCATCTCGCGCAAGGCCAGCGCCAGCGCCTGGCGCAGCGCGCCCAGGTGCGGCGCGATGGCGTCCATCTGGCCGGCGTCGGCCAGTTTTTCAATGTGCGCGCAGCAGGCGTGCAGCTGGTCGGCGCCGAGGAAGGCGGCGGCGCCCATCATGCTGTGCGCGGCCAGCGCCACCGCCGTGGCGTCACCCTGGTCGACGCCGCGCTGCGCCACTTCCAGCAGGCGCGGCCCTTCGACCACGAAGGCGGCGCGCATGGCGTAGTAGAGCTTGTCACCGATTTCAGCCACCGGCATCGGCGTTGGCAATGGCTCGGTGGTGACGCCGAACATCGCGTCCAGCACCGCCGGTGCCGGCGCATGCCGTTCGCCGAACAGCGGCTTGCCTTGCGCCAGCAGCAGGTCCAGTTGCCGTGCGATTTCGTTGTGCAGTTCGTGCTCGTCGATCGGCTTGGCCAGGAAGGCGCTGGCGCCGGCTTCCAGGAAACGCTGGCGTTCCTCGGCGCTGACGTTGGCGGTCAGCGCGATCACCGGCAAGGCGGCGTCGCGCACGCCGTCCAGCCCGGCGCGCAGGCGCTGCACGGCGGCGATGCCGTCCATGCGCGGCATGCGGCCGTCCATGATTACCAGGTCGTAATCGCGCGCGGCCAGCGCTTCCAGCGCCAGCAAGCCGTCCTCGACAATGGTAACGGCATGGCCCATGTGCGTCAGCAGCTCGCGCAGGATCAGCTGGTTGGTGCTGCCATCTTCCGCGCACAGCACGGACAGGCGGCCGGCATGCGGCCGGCGCTGCTCTTCCTGCACGATGGCGGCCGGCTCGCCGCGCTCCAGCGGCAGGTGGACACGGAACACGCTGCCCACGCCCGGCTGGCTGCTGGCCTCGATCCGCCCGCCCATGGCGACGACGATGTGCTTGCAGATGGCCAGGCCCAGCCCGGCGCCGCCATACTTGCGCGACGTGGCCGCGTCCGCCTGCTCGAATTTCTGGAACAGCCGCGCCAGCGCCGCCGGCTCGATGCCGATGCCGGAGTCGCGCACGGTGATGACGACGCCGCCATCCTGCCCGGCCACCGTCAGGCGCACCTCGCCGCGCTCGGTGAACTTGATGCCGTTGCCGGCCAGATTGACCACCACCTGCCGCAGCCGCGTCGGGTCGCCGCGCCACCAGGCCGACAACGCCGGGTCGACTTCAGCCACCAGCGATACGCCCTTGGCCTCGGCCCGCCCGGCCAGCAGGCTGACCACGTCATGCACCAGCGCGGGCAGGTCGAAGTCGAGGCGCTCCAGCGGCATCTTGCCGGCTTCCAGGCGCGAAAAGTCGAGGATGTCGTTGATGATCTGGAGCAGCACCTCGGCGTTGCTCAGGCTGAGGCGCAGGCGGTCGCGCGTGTGCGCCGTCAGCGCGGAATCTTTCAGCGCCGAGCGCAGCATGCCGATCACGCCGCCCAGCGGCGTGCGCACCTCGTGGCTGATCATGGCCAGGAAGTCGCTCTTGAGCTGGTTGGAGACTTCGGCCGCGCGCCGCGCCGCCAGCGACTCGGCATTGCGCGCGTGAATCACGCGCTCACGCACCAGCGAACCGCCCAGTCCGTGCAGCAGGTAGGCGCACGACACGCTCAGCACGGCCGACACCAGCAGGAAATTCAGGGAGACAACAATCCAGTGCACCAGCGGCGTGACGGCGATCACCGCCATGCCCGGTTCCAGCCCGCCAAAGTGACCGGCAAGAAACAGCGTGGCGCTGCACCACAGCAGCGCCAGCAAGGCCGCCTTGGTGCCGATCAGCACGGTGAACAGCACCGGCACCGCCAGCAGATAGATCTGCGACAGCGGCCCCAGCGAAAACAGCAGCCCGACCGACAGCAGGTAGGCGATGCCCAGCAGCCCGAAGGCGCGCCAGCGGTAGGCGATGTCGTGGCGGTAGTTCAGCACCGCCATGCCGGCCAGCGAGAACACATCCACCGCCAGCAGCAGCCAGTGCCCCTGCCGCGCGCCGGCCCACATGCTGGGCAGCGCCGCCAGCAGGCCGAGCCAGAACGCCACCGCGCACAGGCCGTTCAACAGCCGGTTGCGCCAGCCCTGCAGGTCCTGGTCGCCCTCGTCCAGCGTGCGCATACGCTTGGACAAGGCGGCGCGCAGCGCGCGTACCGGTGGGCTGTTGGTCAAGAAATCACTCGCTGGAATTATGGTTAATAGCGCGTGATTTTACTCTACCTTTATGCAGAGTCGGGCAGCATTACGATCTTGCCTGCAAAGCTACGGTCTTCCAGCCGCCGGTGCGCGTCGGCGCCGCGCGACAGCGGGAACGTCTCCACCGCCGGCAGGCGGATGGCGCCGCTGCCCAGCGCGTCGAACAGGCGCCCGGCCCTGTGCCGGCGCGCCGCCGCGCTGTCGAGGTAATCCCACAGGTCGCCGCCAACCAGCGTTTTCGACGCCTCCATCAGCCGGCGCACGTCCAGCGGCGGCGGCATGCCGCCCGCCATGCCATAGCTGACCAGCGTGCCGCGCTGGCGCACCGCCCGCAGGCTGTCGGCCAGCGTCACGCCAACCGCGTCGTAAGCGACGTGGACGCCGCCGCCGCTCCACGTGCGCGCCTGTTCCACCCAATCGCCGTCGTAGCCCAGCGTGTGCGCCGCGCCCAGCCGCGCGGCGATAGCGCGCTTGGCCGGCGTGGACGCCAGCGCGATCGCCCGCGCCCCGCGCGCCACCGCGAACTGCAGCAGATACTGGCCGACGCCGCCGGCCGCCGCGTGGATCAGCACATGGTCGCCGGCCCGCAGCGCGTAGCTGTCTTCGACCAGGTATTGCGCGGTCAGCCCTTGCAGCAGCACGGCCGCCGCGTCCACATAGCTGACAGCCGGCGGCAGCGGCAGCGCGTGCGCGACCGGTACGTTGACCCGCGTGGCATTGGCGAACGGCACGTCGGCAAAACCGATGCGGTCGCCCAGCGCGTAGCCGCTGACGCCCTCGCCGATGGCCACCACCTCGCCCGCGCCTTCGTAGCCGGAGATGTGCGGCGCGGCGCCGGCCAGGTGATACTCGCCGCGGCGGCGGTAAATGTCGGCAAAGTTGAGGCCGATGGCGCGCATGGCCAGCTGGATATGACCCGCCGGCACCGGCGGGTCGTCGAGCTGGCACAGTTGCAGCACCTCGGGGCCGCCGAAGGTGTCAAACGTCAATGCTTGCATGGGGTCGCTCCGTAGTCTGTGTGCCGGCATTGTAGGGAGCCGGCGTCGGCGCAACCATGGATGATTTTTCCGGTAACATGTGAATCAATTTCATATGTCGACACCATGCCGCCACTGCCCCCTTTCACCGCCCTGCGCGCCTTCGCCTCGGCCGCGCGCCATCTCAGCATCAGCCGCGCGGCGGACGAGCTGCACCTGACGCACGGCGCGGTCAGCCATCAGATCAAAAACCTGGAGCAGCAACTGGCGGTGCGGCTGATCGCCCGCAAGGGACGCGGCATCGTGCTCACGCCGGCCGGCGCCGCCTTCGCCGTCAAGCTGAACGCGGCGCTGGCGCAGTTGGAGGACGTGGTGGCCGAGGTGCGCGCCGATGCCATGCATGGACCGCTGCGGATCAGCGCCCTGCCCTCGTTCGCGGCGCGCTGGCTGCTGCCGCGCCTGCCGGACTTCCGCGCCCGGCATCCGCACATCGATTTGCACCTGCACACGACGACCGAGCTGGCGGACTTCGGCCGCGATGGGCTGGACCTGGCGATCCGCTATGGCCGGGGCGCATGGCCGGGCACGGCAGCAGAAAAGCTGATGGATGAGGAATTGATCCCGGTATGCAGCCCACGCTTCAACGGCGGCCGCCTGCCCGCCGGGCCGGAGGACATGCGGGACATGCCGCTGCTACGCGACACGCATGTGCAGTGGGCAAGCTGGTTTGCAGCGATGGGATTGACGCTGCCGGAACCGAAGAATACCTTCGTCTACACCGACTCCGGCCTGCTGGTGCAGGCGGCGGTGGCGGGCCAGGGCGTGGCGCTGGCGCGCGCCGTGCTGGCTGGCGACGATCTGGCGGCCGGCCATCTGGTCAGGCTGCCCGGCGCGGCTTTGCCGGCCGGGTCCGCCTATTACATTGTCCATCCGGCGCAGCCGCCACTGTCGGCCAATGGCCGGGCCTTCGTGGCGTGGCTGCGCCAGCGGACGTCTGACGCCTAGTTCAGCGCCGAGCGGTGGCGCGCGTAGGTGAAGTAGACCACCAGGCCAATCGCCAGCCAGATCAGGAAGGCGATCCAGGTCACCGCGCTGAGGAAGGCCATCAGCGCGCCGCAGAACAGGATGGCCAGCACCGGCACCACCGGCACGCCAGGGCAGCGGAACGCGCGCGGCAGGTCGGGACGCTTCTTGCGCAGCACCAGCACCGCCACCGACACCAGGCAGAACGCCGTCAGCGTGCCGATGTTGGCCAGCTCGCCCAGCACTTGCAGCGGAACCAGCGCGCCCAGCAGGCCAAAGACGATGCCGACCAGCCAGGTCGAGACGATCGGCGTGCCAGCCTTGTTCAGCGACGACAGGCTTTTCGGCAGCAGGCCGTCGCGCGACATCGCGTACAGCACGCGGGTCTGGCCGAAGGCCATCACCAGGATCACCGTGCTCATGCCCAGGATCGCGCCCAGGTCGACAAAGCCGGCAAACCAGTTTTCACCGGCGAATTGCAGCGCCAGCGAAACCGGGTGGTCGATGCCCTTGAACTGGGCGAACGGCACGATGCCGGTCATGATCAGCGACACCACCACGTACAGGATGGTGCAGCCGGCCAGCGAGCCGATGATGCCGATCGGCAGGTCACGCTTGGGATTCTTGACCTCTTCGGCGGCCGTGGTCACCGCGTCGAAGCCGATGAAGGCGAAGAACACCAGCGCCGCCGCGCTCATCACGCCGGTCACGCCGAACGGCATGAACGGCTGCCAGTTGGCCGGCGCCACATGGCGCGCGCCAACCAGGATGAACATCAGCACCACGCCGATCTTGACCACCACCATGATGTTGTTGACGCGCACCGATTCACGCACGCCCAGCGACAGCATGACGGTTAGCAGCATCATGATGCAGAAGGCCGGCAGGTTGAAGAACGTGGTCACGCCCGGAATCGCGCCCGGCGCGGCCGACAGCGCCACCGGGATATGCAGGCCGAAGCCGCTCAGCAGCGACTGGAAGTAGCCGGACCAGCCGACCGACACCGCCGACGTCACCAACCCGTATTCCAGTATCAGGTCCCAGCCGATCATCCAGGCGATGATTTCGCCGAGGATGGCGTAGCTATAGGTGTAAATGCCGCCGGCGACCGGCAGGATGGAGGCGAACTCGGCATAGCACAGCGCGGCGAAGCCGCAGGCCAGCGCGGCCACCACGAACGACAGCGCCAGCGCCGGGCCGGCCGTGGTGGCGCCGCTGCCGGTCAGGACAAAGATGCCGGTGCCGACGATGGCGCCGATGCCCAGCAGGATCAAATCGACAGGACCCAGCACCTTGCGCAGGCCGCCCGGTTGGGTGGTGGCCGCGCGCATGGCATCGAAATCCTTGGTTCTGAAAATACTCACTCTCACTGCCTCCTTTTTGTTGGGGTCGCCTCCCGGCGGTCCGGCATTATACTGGAGCAGCGCTGACCCTCTGCTGGCCGTGGCGCGCCAGATACAGTGTTTGCGTCGGATGGGCAAAGCTGATACCGAGTTCGGCGAAACGCTCGAACAGCATCAGGTTGATGTTCTGCTGGATGTCCATGTAGACCCGGTACTCGGCGCTTTGCACGATGTACACCGTCTCGAACTCCAGCGCCGACGGCCCGCAGGCCTTGAAGTGGGCGCGGTCGAACTGCGCCAGCGGCTGCGCTTCGACCGCCTCCTGCAACAGCTGCGGGATGCGCCGCACATTGTCTTTGCTGGTCTGGTAGGTCACGGCGATCGGGAACACGATGCGGCGCGTCTCCATGCGCTTGAGGTTGCGGATGCGGCTCTTCAGCATGTCGCTGTTGGAGAAGACGATCTGCTCGCCGCTGAGGCTGCGGATACGGGTGGTCTTCAGGCCGATGTGCTCGACCGTGCCGGCGATGTCGTCGATGATGATGAAGTCGCCCACGACAAACGGCTTGTCGAGCACGATCGACAGCGACGACAGCAGGTCGCCAAGGATATTCTGCAAGGCCAGCGCCACCGCGATACCGCCGATCCCGAGACTGGCCACCAGCGTGGTGATGTTGACGCCGAAGTTATCCAGTATCATCAGCAGGATCACCACCCATAGCGCCAGGCGCAGCAGGAAGCCCAGCACGGCGGTCGAGGTGGTGCTGGCGATGTCCTCGGCGATGCGCTGGCGGCGGTAGTGCTCCAGCCACTCGCGCACGGCGACGTCGCCCCAGCGCGCCACTTGCAGCAGCCCGGCCGCCAGCGCCACGCGCGTCAGCCGCAGCGTGGCCAGCTCGGACATTTCCAGCCACTGCGAGCCGGCCAGCAGGCCCATCATGATGATGAACAGCGGATGGGTGGCGCTCAGGACCTTGACGGCGGCGTCATCGACATAGGTGGTGGTGGTTTGCGCGTAGCGGTCCAGCCGGCAGACGGCGACGCGGCGAATCGAGTACAGCAGCAGTGATACAGCGAAGGTGATGGCGAGGGCGATGGCCCAGGTGGTGAGGTCGTTTTTAAACAGAACGTAATTCATCGGTCTCCCGTGCGCCCGGCGCTGGCGCGCCGGCCTGGTGATAAACACAAGCGCAGGCGCCGGAGGCGCCGCGTTGGCAGGATGGGTGGGCGCCAGCGGCTGCTGCCGTGACGCGCTTGAGAGCGGTGATTGTAACATCCAGGGCATGAGCCCGCATGCACCTGGATTCAGGCGTGCGCGGGTTTCTGCCCGCCCACGCCGCGCTTAGCGCGCCCTGGCGCGGGCCGCGTGCAGTTTCTTGTAGCTGTCGATCAGGCGCGCGTGGCGCTCCAGGCCTTCGAGCCGCATGCTGGTCGGCGTCAGGCCGTAGAAGCGCACGCTGCCGTCCACCGAACCCAGCACCGCGTCCATGCGCTCGTTGCCGAACATGCGGCGGAAGTTGACTTCGTACTCGTCCATTTCCATGTCATCGTCCAGCACCACTTCCAGCACCGCGCTCAGCGCCTGATAGAACAGGCCGCGCTCGACGGTATTGTCGTTGTATTGCAGGAAGGCGCCGACCAGCTCCTGCGCCTCCTCGAACTGCTGCAAGGCCAGGTTGATCAGCAAACGCAATTCCAGCACGGTCAGCTGGCCCCACACGGTGTTCTCGTCGAACTCGATGCCGATCAGCGTGGCGATGTCGCCGTACTCGTCCAGCTCGTTGTTCTCCAGGCGCTCCAGCAGCGCTTCCAGCTGGTCGTCGTCGAGGCGGTGCAGGTTCAGCACATCTTCGCGGAACAGCAGCGACTTGTTGGTGTTGTCCCAGACCAGGTCTTCCACCGGATACACTTCCGAATAGCCCGGCACCAGGATGCGGCAGGCGGTCGCGCCCAGCTGGTCGTAGACGGCGGTGTAGACTTCCTTGCCCATCTGTTCCAGGATGGCCAGCAACGTGGCCGCCTCGTCGGCGTTGGAGTTGGCGCCATGGCCGGAGAAGTCCCACTCGACGAAGTCGTAATCGGCCTTGGCGCTGAAGAAGCGCCACGACACCACGCCGCTGGAATCGATGAAGTGCTCGACGAAGTTGTACGGCTCGGTCACCGCCTCGCTGGCGAAGGTCGGGCGCGGCAGGTCGTTCAGGCCCTCGAAACTGCGGCCCTGCATCAACTCGGTCAGGCTGCGTTCCAGCGCCACTTCCAGGCTCGGGTGCGCGCCGAACGAGGCGAACACGCCGCCGGTGCGCGGATTCATCAGCGTCACGCACATCACCGGGTAGACGCCGCCCAGCGACGCTGTCCTTCACCAGCACCGGGAAGCCCTGCTCCTCCAGTCCCTGGATGCCGGCCACGATGCCGGGATACTTCGCCAGCACGGCTGGCGGCACGTCCGGCAAGGCGATTTCGCCTTCGAGGATTTCGCGCTTGACGGCGCGCTCGAAAATCTCCGACAGGCACTGCACCTGCGCCTCGGCCAGCGTGTTACCGGCGCTCATGCCGTTGCTGGCGTACAGGTTCTCGATCAGGTTGGACGGGAAATACACCGTCTCGCCGTCGGACTGGCGCACGAACGGCAGCGAGCAGATGCCGCGCGCGGTGTTGCCGGAGTTGGTGTCGATCAGGTGCGAGCCGCGCAGCTCGCCGTCCGGGTTGTAGATCTCCAGCGTGTACTCGTCGAGTATCTCCGGCGGCAGCGCGTCCTTGCGGCCCGGCTTGAACCAGCGCTCGTCCGGATAGTGGACGAACTCGGCGTTGGCGATGTCCTCGCCCCAGAAGGCGCCGGCGTAGAAATGGTTATTGCTCAGGCGCTCGATATACTCGCCCAGCGCCGAGGCCAGCGCGCTTTCCTTGGTCGCGCCCTTGCCGTTGGTGAAGCACATCGGCGAATGCGCGTCGCGGATATGCAGCGACCACACATTGGGCACGATGTTGCGCCACGAGGCGATCTCGATCTTGATGCCGAGCTTAGCCATCACCGCCGACATATTGGCGATGGTCTGCTCCAGCGGCAAGTCCTTGCCGGGGATGAAGGTGCTGGCGCCGGCGTCGGCCTTGACGGTCAGCAGCGCTTGCGCGTCCTCGTCCAGGTTGGCCACTTCCTCGATGACGAAGTCCGGCCCCTCCTGCACCACTTTTTTCACCGTGCAGCGGTCGATCGATCGCAGGATGCCCTGGCGGTCTTTCTCGGAAATATCCTCCGGCAGCTCGACCTGGATCTTGAAGATCTGCTTGTAGCGGTTTTCCGGGTCGACGATATTGTTCTGCGACAGGCGGATGTTCTCGGTCGGGATGTTGCGCGTGTTGCAGTACAGCTTGACGAAGTAGGCGGCGCACAGGGCCGACGAGGCCAGGAAGTAGTCGAACGGACCCGGCGCCGAGCCGTCGCCCTTGTAGCGGATCGGCTGGTCGGCGATCACGGTGAAGTCGTCGAACTTGGCTTCGAGACGCAGCTTGTCTAGAAAGTTAACCTTGATTTCCATGGGGATTCCGAAAAAAGCAAAAGGGCAGCCACCCTGGCTGCCCTTTCAAATCAATAGCTTGGGAGTATAACACAGTTTATGTCAGTTCCCCCGCATGCGCCACCCGGGTGGCTTACAGCGCGATGTCCGGCACTTTTTTCACCACGCCCGGCTGCTCGGCCGGCGCGGTGGACGGCGCGAAGTTTTCCAGGCTCGGCGAGGCGATCGCCAGTTGCAGCGTTTCGGCGGTGGCGGCCCACTCGGCCGCCAGCAGGTCCGGATGCTCGTTGAGCTTTTTGCCATACGACGGCACGATCTCGCGGATCTTGTCGTGCCAGGCCGGCGTCTTCATGCGGTCCGGGAACACCTTCTCCAGCAGCGACAGCATGATGGCCGGCGAGGTCGAGCCGCCTGGCGACGCGCCCAGCAGCGCCGACACCGAACGGTCTGCCGACACCACCACTTCCGTGCCCAGCTTGAGCACGCCGCCCTGGCCCGGAATGTTCTTGATGATCTGCACACGCTGGCCGGCCTGCCACAGGCGCCAGTCCGCGTCTTTCGCTTCCGGCATGTACTGGCGCAGCGCGGCCATTTTCTCTTCCTTCGACAGCTCCAGCTGCTGCGCCAGGTATTTGACCAGCGCGAATTCGTTCATGCCCACTTGCAGCTGCGGAATGATGTTCGACGGCGTGGTCGCCTTGGCGATATCGAAGTAGGAACCGTTCTTGAGGAACTTGCTCGACCAGGTGGCGAACGGGCCGAACAGCAGTACGGTCTTGCCGTCCAGCACGCGGGTATCGAGGTGCGGCACCGACATCGGCGGCGAGCCGGTATCGGCCAGGCCGTACACCTTGGCCAGGTGGCGCGAGGTGATGGCCGGGTTCTCGGTCACCAGGAACTCGCCGCCGACCGGGAACCCGCCGTACTGCTTGGCTTCAGGAATGCCCGACAGTTGCAGCAGCGGCAGCGCCGCGCCGCCGGCGCCGATGAAGATGCGCTTGGCATCCACGGTCTGAATCCTGGACTTGTCCTTGATGTCGAAGGCCGACACGCGCCACGAACCGTCGTCGTTGCGGGTGATCGAGCGTACTTCGTAGCCGGTCGAAATCTTCACCTTGGCGCGCTCGGTCAGGTGGGCGTAGAACTGGCGGGTGATGGCGCCGAGGTTGACGTCGGTGCCCAGCGGCGAGCGGGTGGCGGTGACCACCTCGTCGGCCTTGCGGCCTTCCATCATGATCGGAATCCACTCTTTGATCTTGACCGGGTCGGTGGTCATTTCCATGCCGGCAAACAGCGGCGACGCCTTCAGCGCCTCGACGCGTTTGCGGATGAACTCGCGGTTGGCCTCGCCGAAGACCAGGTTCATGTGCGGCGTCGAATTGATGAATTCGCGCGGGCTACCCAGGATGCCCTTGCGCACCTGGTGCGACCAGAACTGGCGGGAGATCTGGAAGCTTTCGTTGATTTCGATCGCCTTGGAAATCTGCACCTTGCCCTTGTCGTCCATTGGCGTGTAGTTCAGTTCGCACAGCGCCGAGTGGCCGGTGCCGGCGTTGTTCCAGCCGTTGGAGCTTTCTTCAGCCACCTTGTCCAGACGCTCGAACACTTCGTACGTCCAGGTCGGCTCCAGCTCGGCCAGGTAGACGCCCAGCGTCGCGCTCATGATGCCGCCGCCGATCAGCAGCACATCGACGCTGCGGTCCGCCTTGTCCGCGCGGAACTGGCCGCCGAAGAACGCCGAATAGCCGCCCCAGACCGCTGCGGCGCCAACCGCTGCGCCGATAAACTTGCGGCGGGAGAAGCGGCTGCCCTTGGCGTCCGTGCTCGTATTCTTGTTGTTCGTTTCACTCATGGATTTACCTCTTAAGAAATATTGAAACAATGGCCAAGCCTGATCAGGAGCGTGGTCGCGCGATCAGCCTCGATGCTGTTTCGGATCTGGTTGCCTAGGCGGTGGCCTTGCAGAGTGCGCACATGCGCATGGGTGGCAGAAACGTTTTTGCTACAGGAAGCCGGGTCGCGCATGGGCGCGGACGTCGGCACGCAGCTATCTTGGATATTAGTCCACGTAAACTGGTTTAACCATTGTGGTTAACCGAAATTTTGCAAATTTCCAAAATAGTGAATAGCTTGATTGATATCCCTCCCGAATGGATGGGCTCTACTCTTGATAGGGGCGCGGCGTCCGCGTGACTGGCAGACTTCATTGCCAGACGCTTTAAGGATGCCCATGAAGAACAAATGGTTTTTAATAGCCGCTGCGGTTTGTGTCGGCTGCGCCGTATTTGCAACGATAGCCTTCAAACCCGGCATCGACCCGATCCCCACGCCAGGCGCCGACACATTCGACGCCGCAAGCGTCGGCAGAGGCGCGCGGGTGGTGGCGCAAGGCGATTGCATGGTGTGCCATACCGCCGCCGGTGGAGCGCCGTTTGCCGGCGGCCTGCCGCTGAAGACACCGTTCGGCACCATCTACACCACCAACATCACGCCTGATCCGGCCACCGGGATCGGTCGCTGGTCGCTGGCCGCGTTCACGCGCGCGCTGCGGCAGGGCGTGGCGCGCGACGGCCACCTGCTGTATCCGGCCTTCCCCTACATCCACTACACGAAGATGTCGACCGCAGACATCAATGACGCCTACGCTTACCTGATGACGCGCACGCCGGTGGCGTACAAGGCCCCGGACAACGACCTGCTGCCGCCGCTGCGCTTGCGCCCCTTGCTGGCCGGCTGGAACCTGCTGTACCTGCGCCCTGGCCCGGTGGCGGACGACAGGTCGCAGTCCGCCGAATGGAACCGCGGCCGCTATCTGGTCGACGGCGCCGGCCACTGCGCATCCTGCCACAGCGCGCTCGGACCGATAGGCGGCGAGCGCAGCCCGGCCTTCGGCGGCGGCCATATCGACGGCTGGGACGCGCCCTCCCTGACCACGCTGCTGCAGGCGCCGAAACCCTGGACGCGCGAACAGCTGGCGCTCTATCTGCGCCACGGCTGGTCTTCCGAACACGGCGCCGCCGCCGGGCCGATGGGGCCTGTGGCGCACAGCCTGTCGCAGGTGCCGCAACAGGACACCGACGCCATCGCCACCTACATCATGTCGCTGCAACAGCCGGCCGCAAAAGCCACCGCGCCGGCCGCCGCCACCGACACGGCGCGCATCGCTGCGGGCGCCCGGCTGTTCGCCGGCGCCTGCGCCGGCTGCCACGGCAGCGCCGCGCCGATGATGACAGCGGGCGGCCGCCCCTCCCTGGCACTGAGCAGCGCCGTCGCCAGCGACCGTCCCGACAACCTGATCCAGATCATGCTGAACGGCGTGCCCTGGAGCCACGCACAGCAAACCACGTTTATGCCGCCGTTCGCCGCATCGCTGACCGATGCGCAGATCGCCAGCATCGCAGCCTATGTGCGCGCCGACATCGGCAAGCGCGCCGCCTGGACCGGCGTTGAACCACGCGCCGCCGACATCCGCAAGGAGAACCAACAATGAGCACCCTCACCGTCAACGGCGTCCGCCACACGCTGGATATCGATCCCTCGACGCCACTGCTGTACGCCCTGCGCAACCAGCTGGAACTCAACGGCGCCAAGTTCGGCTGCGGCATGGGCCAGTGCGGCGCATGCACCGTGCTGCTCGACGGCCAGCCGGTATTCGGCTGCCTGACGCCGGTGGCCGCATGCGAAGGACGCCAGGTCCGCACCATCGAAAGCCTGGGCAGCGCCGACAAGCCGGGCAAGTTGCAGGCCTCCTTCATCAAGCACCAGGCCGCGCAATGCGGCTATTGCATAGCCGGCATGGTGATGCGCGCGCAGGCGCTGCTGGAACAGCATCCGCATCCAAGCGAAGCGCAGATCCGCACGCATATGGAACCCAATCTGTGCCGCTGCGGCACGCATATGCGCATCATCGCCGCCATCAAGGAAGTGGCGGAAGGGAGCCGGGCATGAGCGAGCAGACGATCGATTTGCGCCGCCGGGCGGTGCTGAGCGCAGGCGCGCTGGTGCTGGGCTTCACGCTGCTGCCGCGCCGCGCGCTAGCGGAATTCAACGGCATGGGCGTGCCGCCGATCGCCAACAAGGACCTGGCGGGGAGCCTGCAGCGCACGCCGATGCTGGACGCCTGGATCAAGATCGCGGCGGACGGCAAAGTGACGGTCTTCACCGGCAAGGTGGAACTGGGCACGGGCGTACGCACCGCGCTGCTGCAGGTGGCCGCCGAACAGCTGGACGTGGCGCCGGCCGCCATCCACTTCATCACCGGCGACACCAGCCTGACGCCGAACGAAGGCTTCACCGCCGGCAGCCACACCATGGCAGACAGCGGGACCGCGTTGCTGAACGCGGCGGCGCAAGTCCGCGCACTCGTGGTGCAAGGCGCGGCGGCCCAGTTCAAGGTGGATGCGGCCATGCTCAAAACCCGCAACGGCGTCGTCATCGCACCTGATGGCCGCAAGATGCATTACGGCGAAGCCGTGCGCGCGGTCGACCTGCACCGCGCCGCGCAAGTCAGGTCGCCGTTGAAGAACGCGCGCGATTACACCGTCATCGGCCAATCGCTGCCGCGCGTCGACATTCCCGCCAAGCTCACCGGCGGCGCTGCCTATGTGCAGGACATGCGCCTGCCCGGCATGGTCCACGCCCGCGTGGTACGTCCACCCGCATACGGCGCGCGGTTGCTGTCCGCCGACGTCGACGCGGTGAAACGCATGCCCGGCGTAATCAGGGTCCATGTCGACGGCAACTACCTCGCCGTCATCGCCAGCGATGAATGGCAGGCGATCCAGGCGATGCGGACGCTGTCTTCCAGCGCCCGCTGGCAGCGCGGCCCCGCCCTGCCCTCGCCGGCCAACATCCACGCCACCTTGCGCGCCCTGCCGTCGCAGGACATCGTCGTCAAAGACAAGCGCGCGGCCGCCGGCAAAGCGATACTCACGCTCAAGCGGCGCTACACCAAGCAGTATGTGCTGCATGGCTCGATCGGTCCATCGTGCTCGGTAGCGCTGCTGGAGCAAGGCCGCATGACGGTCTGGACGCATACCCAGGGCGTCTACCCGCTGCGCGCCGCGCTGGCCGAAATGCTGTCGATGCCAATGGACGACGTCCGCTGCATCCACACCGAAAGCGCGGGCTGCTACGGCCAGAATGGCGCCGACGACGTGGCGGCCGATGCCGCCCTGCTGGCGCGCGCCATGCCGGGCCGCCCGGTGCGCGTGCAGCTGATGCGCGACCAGGAAAACCAATGGGAACCGTATGCGCCGGCCATGAGCACGCAACTGGCGGCATCGCTCGACGCGGACGGCAAAATCTGCGACTGGCAATATGAATTGTGGAGCGGCTCGCACAACGAACGGCCCGGCAACGCCGGCAAGCTGATACCGGCGCAACTGCTGGCGCAGGCCTTCGTGCCCAGCCCTTCACAGCCGATGCCCATGCCCGAAGGCGGCGGCGACCGCAACGCCGTTCCGCTGTACACGCTGCCGCGGGCGAAGATCATCAATCACTTCCTGCCGGTGACGCCGCTGCGTTCCTCGGCCATGCGCTCGCTGGGTGCGCACATCAACCTGTTCGCCATTGAAGGAATGATGGACGAACTGGCGGCGGCGGCGCATGCCGACCCGGTGCAGTTCCGCCTGCGCCACATGAACGACCGTCGCGCACGCGACGTGATCGAACGCGCAGCCAGGCAGTTTGGCTGGGCGCAGCGCAAGCGCCGCCGCGACCACGGCTTCGGATTCGCCTTCGGCCAGTACAAAAATATCATGGCCTATGTGGCGCTGGCGGTGGAAGTGCGGGTCGAGCGCAGCACCGGTGCGGTGCACATCGTGCGCGTGACGGCGGCGGTCGATTGCGGCCAGGGCGTCAATCCGGACGGCATCCGCAACCAGGTGGAAGGCGGCATCCTGCAGTCCGCCAGCTGGACGCTGTACGAAAAGCTTCAATTCACGCCCGAAGCAATCACCAGCACAGACTGGGCCAGCTACCCGATCATGCGTTACTCGAATGTGCCGCAGAAGGTGGAGGTGATACTGATTGACCGTCCGGGGGCGCCATTCCTCGGCGTGGCGGAAGCCGCGCAAGGGCCGATGGCCGGCGCTCTGGGCAACGCGCTGGCCGATGCGACCGGCAAGCGCTTGCTGGACATGCCGCTGGCCGGCCCCCACTTGATGGCCTGATTCAAGACGGATGCGTGGATGCTGCGCCGCGATGGCATTGCCGCCGCCGGCGTGGCTAGCGTGATGTCAGGATCAGGCCTGACGAATCGCGCCCTGCATCGGCACTCACGGCGATCCCACTTGCGGAATCGGCCGTGAAGAGTCATGGCACGGATTGGGAAGGCGAAACGGAAGCAGGCGCGTTGCGCGACGCTTCGGTGTTTGCCGCTGCGCTTGTCTCCGCCGACGACGATGCCGGACCGCCAGCATCGGGCGCCGTCCTGGCAGCGGACAGCAAAGGCGCCAGCGCTTCGGCATCGAGCGCCACCTGGAACTGTCGCGTGCTGGCCTGGATCTCGGGGTAGGCCAGGCGGAGGCCGGCATGCTCGAAGCGCGCATAGATTTGCAGCAGCAGCTCTTCGCGGATGATGACGCTTTCATCGAAGTCGCTCACGTCGATATACGAGAACACCTCGATGTCGATCGACCGTTCGGCCAGCCGCGCCAGCCGCGCGCGGGCGCCTTCGGCAATCTTTTCATGGTCGCGCAGGATTTGCTGGACGATGTCGATTGCTTCCAGCAGCTTGGCATAACTGATGCCATGGGCCACCGCAATGACGGGATTGAACAGGAAGCGGTCGCGTGTGGCGAAGTTCTCGATCTGGCGCGCCGACAAGTCGCCATTGGGGATGGTGATGACGGTGCGTTCTCCCGTGCGGATGCGGGTCGAGCGGATGCCGACGTCCTCGATGGTGCCGGTAACGTCGCCCACGCGCACGAAATCGCCGATCTGCGCGGGGCGGTCGGCAATAAAGGTGACGCTGCCGACAAGGTTCTCCACGGTTTTCTGTGCGCCGAGCGCGAGCGCGATACCGCCGATACCGAGCGCGGCAATACCAGTGGTCACGTCGATGCCGAAGGTGTCGAGCACGGCCACGCCGGAGAAGGCCAGCAACAGGAATTTGACCGTACGCTTGAGCAGCGTGACGACCGAAATCACCTGGCGCGCCTGGCGCCGCTGCATGCGGGCAATGGCCAGCTCGGCAATTGCATCGATCAGGCGCAGCGCCAGCCAGACCAGCGCCACCACGGCAAACACGCCGATGTAACGCAGCAGGATTTGCCGCGCAACGATGGAAACCGGCAGGCGGTCGGCCCAGGTGTAGAAGATTGCCACCGCCGCCAGCAGGCTCAGTGGCGGCAGCGCGGCCTGAACGAACTTGAGCACGCTGTTGGTTCCCGGCTCGGCCACGCGCCGCTGCAGTCCAGACACGATCAGCGCGGCAGCAATCCACAGCCCCCCAAAGCTGGCTGCGGCCAGCCCCAGCAGCTTGAGCCAGTCCTCGATCGGCGCGCCGCCGATCAGCACCGCATCATCGTCCTTGGGGTCGCCGGCCGGGGTGGAGGCGGCCATCAGCTGGCTGATGGTTTCGCGCGAAATGCGCCACACCTGGTGCGGCTCGTCCATGCCGCGTGCCAGCAGCACCGGAACCTTTTTCTTGGCAATGGTGATGGTGCCGACCTGTTCGCGGTCGATCGGCAGGTCGTCATTGATCTCGCCTTCTTCGTCATTGGACAGCGAAGCGAACGGTTTCAGGGAGCCACCGTTGTCGAGCAGCACCAGCAGCCGGCGCGCCTGCTCGGGGCCGTTGCGCTGCTGGCGACTGCCGGTGGTGGGCACGTCGAAGTACAAGGCTGCGCGCTCGTAGTCCTGATCGGCCAGCGCCTGCAACAAATTGGAGATGGCCGAACGGGGAGTTTCACGAGCAAGCGGGTCGGGTTCGGCAGCGGCGGAAGTGGCGGACGCAGCAGCCGGTTCAACTGCCCAGGCCGGCGCTGCCGGCGCTAGCAGGGTCGCCAGCGACGCGGTGACGCACAAAAACAGGGAGAGTAAATATCGGATGATCAATGCTACCTCGGCGTTGTAAGCGCCCCGCGAGGGTCCCTCGGGAACCGCAAGGCAGGACGCGGTGGATTTGCCGCAGTGTAGCAGAGAGCTAAGAATGTATTTTGGGCAACAGTGTCAGTACTGCGGAGGCCGTTGCCGATCCGGCTGAGGCCGGTGAATAGTGTCGATATCTGATATCAAAGTTAAATAAGCGCAGGCGGCCTACTGCGCGGTTTCCAACGCTTCCACCGTATCGAAAATATGCGCCAGCGAACTTTCCATCGCGCCGGCGGTATCGTCGCCACTCTGGTTAGTGATGATGAAAACCCCAAGCTGATATTTTGGAACAATGTAGGCGTAGCTTTGCGCCCGTGGCACGCCACCGTGGTGTACGTAATGCGTTCCTAACTGTCGATTGCTCCCAATGTTCCAAAAATAGCCGATACTGAAATCGTCCTTAAAGCGTACCAACGGCTTATGCGATTCGACCACCGCTTGATTGGCGCTCAGTTGGAGGCGTAGGTATTTCGCCATATCGGGCATGGTCGACTTCAGGTTGCCTGCTGCGCCCCAGGGCAGTTGCGGCATCGGTGTTGTGATGACGGGATTATCGCTGTGGTAGCCGGGCGCCAGGCGGCTGGCATCTTTGGCGGACAGTCGCAACCAGGTATCCCGCATGCCGGCTTCGCGCGCGATGAATCGCGTGAGCAGCGCTTCATAGGACATACCGTAGATTTTCTCAAGCGTATGCGCAATGAGCTCGGTGCCGGCGCTTGAATAGGCATAGTCCTTGCCAAGCGGGCCGTGGATGCTCACGGTATGCAGTTCCTGCCAGAACTGTGGCTGTCCGTAGGTGGCGTAGGCTGCGTTAAGCTGTGCCGGCGTGGTATGCGCGGTAAAATCCTTCAGCACAGTGTTCACTTGCAACGGCATCATGCCCGGCATATTGCTGGTATGCGTGATCAAATGACGCAGGCGGATTGGCTGGCCTTCCGACTGCAGGTTGGGATAGGCGGCCGGCAGGTACTTCTGTATCGGATCGTCGAGCGCCGCTTTCCTATCGAGCACGGCGGCCGCCAGCAGCAGGCCGGCAAAGGTCTTGCTGACCGAGCCGATTTCATAAAGCGTTGCGTCGTTCGGCGGATTTGCCTTACCGGCCTCCAGCTCGCCTTGATGTAAAACGAATTCCTTGCCCCGATAAACTACAGCGATGGAGGCCGAGTGTAAGAATTTGGACTGCAACAAGGTGGTCGCGGTCTGGCTCATTGCCGCAGGAATGTCATGTGAAGGTGTTGTAGCAGCGGGCCTGCAAGCGGCTAGCACCAATGTCATTGCAGCCATTGCGGTGAGTTTGGTCATTTGCACACCATTCACAAAGGAAGGGCATTCTCGCACAATCGTTTGGGCGGTGACAAAAAACAAATTCCTTGGCGCTTCTTCCCTTGTCCCGTTATCGCTATTTCAAGAACCAGCGCGTGCGCATAATGGCGGCGGTGACAAACGTCACGACATAAAGTGACGTTTGTCGGATGTTCAGTGCGCTCAGGCTACGTAGAATGTCTCTCATCGGCAGTACACAAGCAGTGACGCAGTACCTAAAACCTGAACCCCGTTTTAGTTGATGTAGTAACCCACTCAACCAACTTTTACGAGGCTCATCATGAACGCAATCACCAACTTCATCCGCAACGAAGACGGCATTACCGCTATCGAATACGCCCTGATGGCCGCCGCCATCGCCGCAGCGATCACCGCCGGCCTGGCCATCCTGGGCCCGAAAATCACCGCTTCGCTGACTTACATCTCGGGTCTGATCAAATCGTCGTGATCGCCGTCAGCAGCAAGCAAAAGCCGGAACTGCTGTTCCGGCTTTTTTATTTTCCAAAACCACACACGATTTCCGCTTTTTGCGGCAACCGTTACGTTGCGGTCCTTGCAGATGAACGGGAAGTTCGAAGTGATTGCAGCATTCATATAACGCTCATTTCCCAAAGCGGGATACCAAACTTGTCGTAGACAGTTAAAGTTCGTCCATTGACTTGGAGGTTCTTGAACCTATGCGCATAAACAATCTCATCCGGCAAAGTTCTCAGAATCTCCTCTGAAAAAATACCCTCTCCGTCGCGTTCAATCACAAGCGTCAGGCGAAACCAAGAAAGATCGAGTTCACAGTTCAAATTACATTTCCCGCCAATAGAAGGAAATTTCTTCGTCGCATGCGTCCATCTGTTCATGTACCCTTCGGCCCGGAATATTTCAAAGACATCACCAAAGAAATGTATCGGCAAACTTTGATTTCTGATGGCCTTCTCAAAGCCGACTTTAAGCAAGCCAATGAAATACTCGGGAACGTCGTCTCTCGAAAGCTTGTTATACTCTTCAATATCGAGTGGCACTTCAACTACCAGGACCTTCGAAGAATTAATTCGACCGGATTCTGATGCCTGACTTTTGCCAATCACGCATATCCTGTTGAACCCAACAGTTTTGATTTTCAACGAAGCCAGATATCGCTGCACATAATGACAAAGAAATCGCGTTTGATTTCTAAACGCAAACGCAGCGTCAGTCTGAAACTCTACTAGGTCAGGATAAAGGTAAAACTTGAGTCAATATCATCGGATATTTCTTCGTCAGCGAAACGCGGAGCCAATGCCAGCTATTATCCGCTTACAGTAAGTGGACGTCATATTCACCTTGAGACAAGGCTGCAAGGCGTGACAGTCCTTGATCAATTATAGGCATCCAAGGCATCGGCGTAATAGTGATCTTATCAACCCCAAGTTTCTGAATCCCGCGCTCCGTCAACTCGATCTCTATACGCTGATCAATACGTCTTATTGCTTGAACTCCGATATAGCAGCCGTGCTTTTGGTCATCGCGTTCAATGTATAGGCCATCTAGACCCAGCTGAATGTCCAACTCCCGAGGAGATAGCGAATGCTGTAGCATAAGATATCGAACAACGCCATGCTCATCATCCCCAAACGCAAACACTAAATTTCCCTCGTCCTCAGAAAACGAAATAGACTTTGCGGAAAGTTCAAAATTCATTCTTCTCTTTCTTCATAACGAAGATATCTGCTCATGGCCGAAGCCGGTCCTGCTCAGAATAGCATGTTGCATGGGCTTAAAATACACTCATTATCACAATAGTACGCCTAAGAGATTTATCGCCTTTTCACCGCGAATCTTTAAAAGGACCGCCAATGTCGACCTACCAGGACTATCAAAAACAAATCGCCGAACTTCATGCCAAGCTGAGGCTGCGCGGCGTACAGAGGTGTCGGATGCGAAAGCCAAGATCCAGCCAGTAGAAGTCAAATGAACCGGCCGTGGACGCGCGCCTAAATGGCTTGAGGGCAAAGATAAAAACCAGTACCAGATTCGATGATCGAGCCGGTGGGAGTCCACGTGGCTACCGTAACGGTGAGGTGAATTGGGAAGAAAGCGCACAGGTCGCTCTTCCCTGAGCGGCAGCTAACTCCGTGGAACTTACACCGGTGCTGTGTTGACCTCCGCTCCCAATTTCCTCGCCTAATATGACAACGCGACAAGGCTGGTGCTCATCCACGATCACCTACCGCAGGAAATCGCCCTTCTAACGCCCGACCAAGGCCAAATGAATTACGAGGACGCGGAGTGCTGACCATACGATATCCCGTACATGGCGCCGCGATGAACAACAAGCCGCCGCAGGACTTGACTGAGGTTCCCAAACGCTGGCGTCACGCAGCCCAGAAAGCAAAAAGGGCAGCCACACTGGCTGCCCTTTTACATTCTGGAGCGGGAGAAGAGTCTCGAACTCTCGACCTCAACCTTGGCAAGGTTGCGCTCTACCAACTGAGCTACTCCCGCTTGGAGTCGTTTGGAGGCGAGGATCGGAGTCGAACCGACCTAGACGGCTTTGCAGGCCGCTGCATAACCGCTTTGCTACCTCGCCAGAGGAAACATTTACTACAAGATAACAGCTGGTTATGCGCTGCCACCCGAAATTCTGGAGCGGGAGAAGAGTCTCGAACTCTCGACCTCAACCTTGGCAAGGTTGCGCTCTACCAACTGAGCTACTCCCGCTTGGAGTTTTACTACCGTTACTACATTTTTACTGCGCTCGCGTTTCCGGGGAAACTGGAGCGGGAGAAGAGTCTCGAACTCTCGACCTCAACCTTGGCAAGGTTGCGCTCTACCAACTGAGCTACTCCCGCATTTCGAGTCCAGCATCATAACAGGTGACTGTTGTTTTTGCTAGTACTACTTGTTACTGACTTCGTCGCATTGTGGAGCGGGAGAAGAGTCTCGAACTCTCGACCTCAACCTTGGCAAGGTTGCGCTCTACCAACTGAGCTACTCCCGCTTCGCTGCGTCGTCATCAACAACAGGCCAGCATTATAGAGGTTCTGTGGCGGCTGTCAATGCTGAATATAAATATTGTTTATACGGTTACAGCTGGCCCGATTTTTCCTTGATCAGCGGCCACGCCAACCGTAGATAGTAGAACATCGACCAGACGGTAAGCACCGCCGCCACTTCCAGCAGGCGCGCGCCCCAGAACTGGGTGTCGATGGCGCCCCACAGCACGTCATGGAACAGCAGCGCCGGAATCGCCATCATTTGCGCGGTGGTCTTGATTTTGCCCAGCGAGCTGACCGCCACCGATTTCGAGGCGCCGATTTGCGCCATCCACTCGCGCAGCGCCGAAATGGCGATCTCGCGGCCGATGATGATGAAGGACATGACGGCGTTGGCGCGGTCCAGCTGCACCAGCACCAGCAAGGCGCCGGCCACCATCAGCTTGTCCGCCACCGGGTCGAGGAAGGCGCCGAAGGCCGAGGTCTGGTTCCAGCGGCGGGCCAGGAAACCGTCGAACCAGTCGGTAACGGCCGCAACAATGAACACCATGGTCGCCGCCAGATTCTGATCCGCCACCGGCAGCACCGTGGTGGGAAGATAGTAGACGCCCACCACTAGCGGAATCAGCGCAACGCGCAACCAGGTCAACAGTATCGGAATATTGAAGGGCATAGCAAGTTATTAAGGGCGTGTCTTGAAATTTTATAATGCGCCGCTAGTCTACCTTGCCAACGCCCCGAAGACCAGCCCGTACCGGACGCGTGTGCGGCCGCCCTGCCCGCGCCGTCAGGAGCCGCCCAGCGCCAGGATCAGCGTGACGTCGTTGCGCACCTGGTCACGCAGCACCTGGGCCAGCGCCAGCTCCGAGCTGCGCAACGTTTGCTGGGCGTCGAGCCAGGTGCGCAGCGCCACATCGCCATTGCGATAGCGGACCTCGTACATGCGCGCGACCTCCTGCGCCGCCTGATAGGAACGCTGGCGCGCCGCCGTCTGCTCCTGCAGCCGGGTGCGCGCCGACAGCGCGTTGTCGACATCCTGCAATGCGCTGTACAAGGTGCTGCGGAAGCTGCTGGCGGCCTCCAGGTAGCTGGCGCCCGCGTAGTCGGTGTTGAGGCGCGCCTGTGTCACGTTCAGGAACGGCAGCGTCAGGCCGGCGCCCAGCGTCGCCACCGGGTTGCGCAGCACATCGCCAAGCGCCGTGCCGCCGCCGCCCACGCCCCCGGTCAGCGTCAGCGCCGGGTAGTAGGAGCGCGCGGTGGCGTCGATGCTGGCCAGCGCGGCACGCAGCCGGCGTTCGGCCGCGCGCAGGTCCGGGCGACGCGCGAGGAGTTCGGCCGGCATGCCGGCGCGGACCGGCAGCGCCGCAGCCTGCGTCACCGACTGCGGTTCTTCCGCCAGCGCCAGCGGCCGGCCATCGAGCAGCAGCGCCAGCGCGTTGCGGCTTTCCACGCGCTGTTGCAGCAGCGCGCTTTGTGCCGCGCGCTGCGCCTCCAGGCTTTGCTGCGCTTCGCGCAGTTCCAGCAGCGAGACTTCGCCCTCGGCGTGCTGCACCTGCACCAGCTTGAGCGTGCGCTCCAGCGAGGCCAGGTCTTGCTCGCCGGCGGCGATCGACTGGTTCAGATAGGCCAGCGTCCAGTAGTTGCGGCAGACGTCACCCACCAGTGACAGCGCGGTCGCTTGCAGGTCGTCGGCCGAAGCCAGCGCCTGCCAGGACTTGACGTCACGCTGGCTGCGCAGCCGGCCCCACAGGTCGACTTCCCAGCTCAGGCCCACATTGCTGCTGGTGCTGCGCGTGCTGGCCGCGCCCTGGTCGACGCGGCGACTGGCGCTGGCCGCAAGCTGGCCGCTGGCTTGCGGATACAGGTCGCTGTCGGCCAGCCCCGCCTGCAGGCGCGCCTGCCGCAGCGCGAAGCCGGCGGCGGCCAGGTTGCTGTTGACGTCCAGCGCCTGCTCCACCAGGCGGTTGAGGCGCGCGTCGCCAAAGCCCTGCCACCACGGGTCCTGGCGCACCGCGCTGGTTCGGGCGGCGTCCAGTACCGGCAAGGCCTGCTGGCCGCCGCTGGCAGGAGCGCTGCCCCAGCCATAGGCCTCGGGCAGCAGCGGCGCCGGCGTAAGCGCCGCGTAATCGCCGGAAGTGGCGCAGCCGGCCAAGGCCGCGGCTGCGGCCAGCGCAATTGTCGAAAGACGGAGGATATTACTCATTCGCGTACCAATGCCTCTACAGGATCAAGTTGTGCGGCACTACGTGCCGGCAAATAGCCAAAGACGATGCCGATCAGGCTCGAACACCCGAAGGCCACCACGATCGATGTCAGCGAGAACACCAGCGTGAACACGCCGGTCGACTCCAGCACCCAGCCCAGGCCCAGCGCCAGCAGCACGCCGAGCGTGCCGCCGAGCAGGCAGACCAGCACCGACTCGATCAGGAACTGCTGCATGATGTCGCTGCGCCGTGCCCCCACCGCCATGCGCACGCCGATCTCGCGGGTGCGCTCGGTGACCGACACCAGCATGATGTTCATCACGCCGATGCCGCCCACCACCAGCGCGATGGCGGCGATGGAGCCGATCATCAGCGTCATGGTGCGCGTGGTCTGTTCGATGGTTTCGCGGATCTGCGCGCTGTTATTCAGGTAAAAGTCCTGCACGCCATGGCGCAGTTTCAGCAGCCGTGTCAGCGCCTGTTCGGCGGCGCTCATCGGCGTGGCGTCCGCCACCCGCACGGTAATGCTGGATACATAGCTTTGGCCCAGCATGCGCGCCATCGCCGTGGTGTACGGCACCCACACGTTCAACGACGAATTGTCGCCAAAGCCGTTGGTCTGCTTTTTGGTGACCGCCACCACGCGCGCCGGCACATTCCCCAGCAGGATGATCTGCCCCAGCGGGTCGGCGCGTTCGCCGAAGAACTGCTTGCGGGTGTTTTCATCGATGACCACCACCTGCTGCAAGCCTGTCACCGCCGACTGGTCGTAAAACCGGCCGGCGGCCAGCTTCAGTCCCTTGACGCGGAAGTATTGATCGCCGACGCCGGATACCTGCGCGGTCGCCATCTTGTTGCGGTACATCGCTGTCACGGAGGTGGAGACGCTGGGCGTGGCGCTGTCGACGTAGCTCTGGCTGGCCAGCGCCGCGGCGTCGGTGGCCTTCAGCGTCTGCACCCGCGCCGAGCGCAAGTCGCCGAAGCCGGCGCCGGGATAAATCTCGATGGTGTTGGTGCCCAGCGAGGCGATGTCGCTGAGGATTTTCCGCTGCGCGCCGGCGCCCAGCGCCACCACCGACACCACCGAGGCGATGCCGATAATAATCCCCAGCATGGTCAGGAAGGTGCGCAGCCGGTGCGCGTTCATCGCCAGCAGCGCCATGCGGAACGCCTCGCTGAAGCGATCGCGCAGCGCCAGCAAGCTGTTGCCCCTGGCCGCCACGCCCTGCTGCCCCAGCGCCGACGGCTGCTGCGTTTCGCCGTTGGTGCGGCGGTCGGCGACGATGCGGCCGTCGTGGATTTCGATCACGCGCTGGGCGTGACCGGCCACCGCCATATCGTGCGTCACCAGTACGATGGTGTGGCCTTCCGCGTGCAGTTCGCCGAGGATCTTCATCACCTCTTCGCCGGAACGGCTATCCAGCGCGCCGGTCGGTTCGTCGGCGAGGATGACGGCGCCGCCGTTCATCAGCGCGCGCGCAATCGAGACGCGTTGCTGCTGGCCGCCGGATAGTTGGCCCGGCCGGTGGCCGGTGCGCTCGGCCAGGCCGAGGCGCGCCAGCAGTTCACGGGCGCGCGAGCGCCGCGCGGCGCCCGGCACGCCGGCGTACACCGCCGGCACCTCGACATTGCCGGTGGCGGTCAGATCGCCCAGCAGGTGATAGCGCTGGAAGATGAAGCCAAAGTGTTCGCGCCGCAGCGCCGCCAGTTCGTCCGGCGCCAGCTGGCCGGTTTCGCGGCCGGACACGCGGTAGCTGCCGGAGGAAGGCCGGTCGAGGCAGCCGAGGATATTCATCAGCGTCGATTTGCCGGAGCCGGACTGGCCGACAATCGCCACCATCTCGCCAGCCTCGATATCGAGGTTGACGTCATCCAGCACCACCACGGTGCCTTCGCCGGCCGGGAACTCGCGCCGTAGGCCGCGCAAGCGCAGCAAGGGTTGGTTCATGCTGGCCTCCCCTTACATCGGCGGCGGGCCGCCAGGACCGGGCATGCGCTGCTGGCTGGCGCCGGCCTTGGCATCGGCCTCGCCCACCACGACCTTCTCGCCCTCGCGCAGGCCGGCCTTGACTTCGGCCATGGCCTGGTTGTCCAGCCCTACCTGAATCTGGCGCGGCTGCGGGCGGCGATCGGGCCCCGCCACCTGCACCGTGTAGCTGCCGTCGCGCGCGCGGTCGCCCAGCGCTGTCGACGGCACCAGCAGCACGCCATTGGCGCGGCCCAGCACAATGCTGACCTGCGCCGTCATGTAGGTGCGCAGCACGCCGTCGGTGTTGTCGACGTCGAACAGGCCGTTATAGTACATCGCCGTCTTGGTGGAGGTGGTGGTCGAGGTGCTCGCGGTGGAACTGCTACTGTCCTCATTTGTGACGGATTCCGGCGCCGGCGCGATGTCGCGCAGCTTGCTGGTGTAGCGCCGCTCATGGTTGCCGAGAATGGTGAAGTAGACTTCCTGGCCCACCTTGGCGCGCACCACGTCCGCTTCGGAAATTTGCGCGTACACCGTCATCGTCGCCTGGTTGCCCAGCATGACGATGGTCGGCGCGCTTTGCACGGCGTTGACGTTCTGTCCCTGCTTGGCGACCACCGCCAGCACCGTGCCGTCGATCGGCGCGGTGATGCGGGTATATTCCAGATTGGTCTGCGCGGTGGCCACTTCGGTTTCGCGCTGAACGATTTCCGCGTCCAGCGCAGCGATCTGTTCGCGTGTGGCTTCGACGTTGGCCTTGGCCGATTCGTAGTCCGAGCGCGAAGTCGCCTCGGCCGCCAGCATGCGCTCCTGGCGCTGCAAGGTCAGTTCGTAGCGGCGCTGGGTGGCGACTTGCGCGTCGCGGCTGGCGCGGGCGCTGCGCAAGGTGGCGCGCGCGCTTTGCAGCGCGTTGACCTGGGTACGGGAATCGATTTCGGCAATCAGGTCGCCTTTTTTGACCTTGTCGCCGAGCTTCACGTGCAGCACTTCGATGCGGCCTGATACCTGTGCGCCGACGCTGACCAGCCGTGAGGGTTTGAGTATGCCGGTGGCTTCGACGGTTTGCTCGATGTCGCCGCGTGCGACGCTGGATAGCACCAACTGCGGCGGCGGGGCCGGTTTGAACCACTGGTACAGAATGAAGGCAATAACAAGAATTGCTGCGATAGCGGCAAACACCATGCGGCGCCGCTTCCATGCACTGTTGAACATAACGGGTTTGATCCTGAAGAAAGGGATACCGCATTTTCCCCTGCCAGGATTGGTCTAACATTAAGCTGAATGTAAAACCAGGTAAGAATTTGGTCTTGTTATTGCTGCGGTGCTCCCCGTCATTCCCGCGAAGGCGGGAATCCATGCCAGGCACGCGTTCCATGGGTCCCCGCCTTCGCGGGGACGACGGGTTAGTGTAGTTGTTTGTAGATTTCTTCGGCTAGCGCGCTGGATATGCCTTCCACCTGCTTCAGGTCTTCTATACTGGCGTTGACCACGCCGCGCAAACCGCCAAAGCGGGCCAGCAGGCGCTGGCGGCGCTTGGCGCCAATACCTTCAATCTCCTCCAGGCGCGAAGTCTGGCGCGTCTTGGCCCGCTTGGCGCGCATGCCGGTAATGGCGAAGCGGTGCGCCTCGTCGCGAATCTGCGCCACCAGCATCAGCGCCGCCGATTCCTTGCCCAGCTCCTGCGACGGGCGGCCATCGACAAACATCAGCGTCTCAAGCCCGACCCGCCGTCCCTCCCCTTTCGCCACGCCGACGATCAGGCTGATGTCCAGCCCCAGTTCGGCGAACACCTGGCGCGCCATCTCAATCTGGCCCTTTCCGCCGTCGATCAGCACCACGTCCGGCATCACGCCGTCGCCATTGGCGACTTTCTCGTAGCGGCGGAACAGCACCTGGCGCATGGCGGCGTAATCGTCGCCCGGCGTGATGTCGTTGATGTTGTAGCGGCGGTATTCGCCGTTCTGCATCTGGTGGTGGTGGAACACCACGCACGAAGCCTGCGTCGCCTCACCCTGCGTGTGCGAGATGTCGAAGCATTCGATGCGCAGGGTGTCGATGTCTTCAGGCTCCAGTTGCAAAGCCTCGACCAGCGCGCGCGTGCGCGATTGCTGCGAGCCCTGCTCCGACAGCAGCCGCGCCAGCGAAATCTCGGCGCCTTTCTGCGCCAGTTCCAGCCACTTGCGGCGCTGGTCCTGCGGCTGGAAGATCAAATTGATGCGGTGGCCGCATTGCTCCTGCAAGGCCTGGATCAGCGCCGGGTGATCGAACTCGATATTCAGGATCAGCGTGCCGGGGATGAATTTGTCGGCGTAGTGCTGCGCCAGGAAGGCGGCCAGCACTTCGACTTCTATCGATTCCTCGGCAATCGCCTCGGCGTCGCTGACGTGGGTTGGGAAGTAGGCGCGGTCGCCCAGGTGGCGGCCGCCGCGCACCATGGCCAGGTTGACGCAGGCGCGCCCGCCCTGTACCAGCACGGCGATGATGTCGACGTCGGCATCGCCGGTGGTTTCCATGCTTTGCTGGTGCAGCACGCGCGACAGCGACTGGATCTGGTTGCGCACCGATGCGGCCTGCTCGAATTTGAGCTCAGCGGCGTAGGCGTGCATTTTTTGCTCAAGGTCGGCCAGCACTTCGGACTGGCGACCGCGCAGGAAGCGTGCGGCGTTTTCCACATCGAGCTTGTAGTCTTCCCTGGAGATCAGGTCCACGCACGGCGCCGAGCAGCGGCCGATCTGGTGCAGCAGGCATGGGCGTGTGCGGTTGGCGTAGACGCTTTCCTCGCAGGTGCGGATCTGGAATACCTTCTGCAAGATCTGCATCGATTCCTTGACGGCCCACGAGCTGGGGAAAGGCCCGAAGTACTGGTTTTTCTTGTCGACCGCGCCGCGGTAGTAGACCATGCGCGGGGCGTCGCCGCCGGTGATCTTCAGGTACGGGTAGGATTTGTCGTCGCGGAACAGGATGTTGTAGCGCGGGCTTAGAGCCTTGATCAGGTTATTTTCAAGGATCAGCGCTTCGGCTTCGCTGTGCGTGACGGTGGTTTCGAGACGGGCGATGCGCTCGACCATCATGGCGATGCGCGGACTGGCCAGGTTTTTCTGGAAGTAGCTCGATACGCGCTTTTTCAGGTCGCGCGCCTTGCCGACGTAGAGGACTTTGTCCTCGGCGTCGAAGTACCGGTACACGCCCGGCAGATTGGGCAGCTTGGCGACGGTGGCTAGTACTTTTTCGCGCGGATCGCTTACTTCTTCAGTCAATTTTTCACCTCTGGCGCGCCGTCGTCCCCGCGCAGGCGGGGACCCATGCTGAGCGCGCGTTGTATGGGTTCCCGCCTGCGCGGGAACGACGTCTATTTATTGTGCCTGTTCGACGATGACGAAGGCGACCGCGTAGTCCTCTTCGTCGCTGACGGTCACCTGGGCCGACAGCCGGTTCTTTTCCATGAATTCCTTCAGCACGCCGCTGCACACGATCATCGGCTTGCCGCTGGGATGATTCAGCATCTGCGCGGCGGGCCAGGTCATCGGCATGCGCATGCCCAGGCCGATCGCCTTGGAGAACGCCTCCTTGGCGGCGAAGCGGGTCGCCACGAAGCGGATGCCGCGCACCGGGTGCTTGGCCTTGCGCGCCAAATACTTCTCGAATTCCTGCGGCCCGAGGATCTTCTTCGCAAAGCGGTCGCCATGGCGCGCCAGCGCGGCTTCGATGCGCGGGATCTTGCAGATGTCGGTGCCGATCCCGTAGATCATTTTTTTGCGCCCAGGCGAGTGGAAACCATGATGGCCTTCATTTCACGCACGGCGTTTTCCCAGCCTACGAAGACCGAGTGCGCGACGATGGCGTGACCGATATTCAGTTCCGCGATTTCCGCAATCGCGGCAATCGCCTGCACATTGGTGTAGTGCAGGCCGTGGCCGGCGTTGACCTTCAGGCCCTTGCCGACGCCATACAGCACGCCGCGATGGATACGTTCCAGTTCGGCCGCCTGCTCGGCGCCTTCGGTGTCGGCATAGCGGCCGGTGTGCAGTTCGATCACCGGCGCGCCGATGGCGGCGGTGGCGTCCATCTGCGCCTGCTCGGCGTCGATGAACAGCGAGACGCGGATGCCTTCGGCCTGCAATTGCTTCACCGCGCGCTCGACGGCGTTGTAGTTGCCGACGACATCGAGGCCGCCTTCGGTAGTGACTTCGGTGCGTTTTTCCGGCACCAGGCAAACGTCGGCCGGCTTGATCTTGCAGGCGAAGTCGATCATCTCCTGGGTGACGGCGGCTTCCAGGTTCATGCGGGTGATCAGCTGCGGCGCCATGGCGATGACGTCGGCGTCCTTGATGTGGCGGCGGTCTTCGCGCAGGTGCAGCGTGATGCAGTCGGCGCCGGCCTGCTCGGCCAGCAGCGCGGCGCGGATCGGGTCCGGGTACCGGGTGCCACGCGCATTGCGCAAGGTGGCAACGTGGTCGATATTCACGCCCAGGTCGATGATGGTGCCGGATGGTTGCAGGAAGCTCATTCTTCTTTCTCTTATAACTGTGACAGGTCGATCAGGATCTGCCGGGTGTTCAACGGCGCGCCATTCAGGTGATGCGCCACCAGGAAGCGCATCAGCTGCTTGCTTTGGGCTTGCGTGGCGACGTCTTCGTAATTTTCACATTCCATGTCGAGCAGGGTTTTGCCGGCCACGCGCGGCCACGGGTCGCCGGCGCGGCCGGGACGCGGGCCGCGCTCCGGATCGACCACGTAGACCACGTCCGGACGCACGGCGCTGCGCGTTTCAACGCAGCGCGTGAGGTCGGCCGCCACACCCGTCTCTCTAAGTAAGGCCCGTTCGAATTTTCTCAAGACGATGGGCGCTGGCTCGTTGTGCGCCAGCTGGTTGAGCGTGGAGACGTAATGGTCGAACAGCGCCGGATGGGCGTCGTCGCGCGCCAGCAGCTTGACCAGCAGTTCGTTCAGGTAGAAGCCGCACAGCAGCGCGGTTTTCTCCAGCGGCAGCATGCCGCCCACCCATTCGGCGTCGGTCAGCGTGCGCAGTTCAGATTTGCCGACCCAGCTGCTCGACAGCGGCTGGAAGGTTTGCAGCACGCCGCGCAGCTGCGAGTGCGGCCGCTTGGCGCCCTTGGCGATCAAGGCCACGCGGCCGAAGTCGCGCGTGAACAGGTCGATAATCAGGCTGGTTTCTTTGTAGGGATAGCTGTGCAGGACGAAGGCCGGCTGGCCGGCGACCTTGGTGCCGACGGTGCGCTCGCGCGGCGCGGCGCGCGGGCGCTTGGGCGCGGCGGCGGCCGGAGGCGGCGCCGAACTGGCGTCCTGTGCGGCAGGCACGCCAGCGCCCTGCGGCGCCGCTGCTTGCGGCGCGTCCAGGGTGGCGTCTGGCGTGGTGGACATGCTGGACGGAGCGTTACTCGTAACCGTAAGCGCGCAGGCCCGCTTCGTTATCGGCCCAGCCGGATTTCACCTTGACCCAGATTTCCAGGTACACCGGCCCGCCGAACAGCTTTTCCATGTCCTGGCGCGCCTGGGTCGACACCTCTTTCAGGCGCGCGCCCTTGTTACCGATAATCATGGACTTGTGCGTATCGCGCTCGACCAGGATGGCGGCGAAGATGCGGCGCAGATTGCCCTCCTGCTCGAATTTTTCGATCAGCACGGTACTGGTGTACGGCAGCTCGTCGCCAACGAAGCGGAACAGCTTTTCGCGCACGATCTCGGAGGCCATGAACTTCTCGCTGCGGTCGGTGATGTCGTCTGGGCCGAAGATGGCGTCGTTCTCGGGCAGGAACTTCTTCAGCTCCTTCTCCAGGCCGTCGAGCTGGAAGCGCAGCTTGGCCGACACCGGCACGATGGCAGCGAAGTTGAACTTGGCCGCCACCTGCTGGGCGAACGGCATCAGCGCCGCCTTGTCCTTGACGCGGTCGGCCTTGTTGATGACCAGGATCACCGGCACCTCGGCCGGCAGCAGGTCCAGCACCTGCTGGTCGGCCGGGCCGAAGGTGCCGGCCTCGATGACGAACAGGATCAGGTCCGACGAGATCAGCGTGTTGGTGACGGTTTTGTTCAGGTTCTTGTTCAGCGCATTGGCGTGGCGCGTCTGGAAGCCCGGCGTGTCGACGTAGATGAACTGGGCGTCGTCGTAGGTCTGGATGCCGGTGATGCGGTGGCGCGTGGTCTGCGCCTTGCGCGAGGTGATGCTGACCTTGGCGCCAATCAGCGTGTTCATCAGCGTGGACTTGCCCACGTTCGGGCGGCCCACAATAGCGATGTAGCCGCAACGGAAGTTATCGGCGGAAGTCGTTTCAGTGGTCATGGTGTTCTCTTTTATTGTTTGGCGGCCTTGGCCGACGGCGCCGGCTGGTCCTGCACGGTGGCGATGCCGGCCAGTTTCAGCTGCGCGGCGCGCGGCTTGGACTTGCGGGCGGCCGACGGCGCCTTCTGCACCGCCAGCTCGGCGGCGGCCAGCGCCAGCTTGGCGGCAGCCTGTTCGCCGGCGCGGCGGCTGCCGCCACGGCCGAACACCTGGATGCCGAGTTTCGGCACCAGGCATTCGATTTCAAATTCCTGGCTGTGTGCGGCGCCATGGGTGGCGATCACGTTGTACAGCGGCAGCGAGATTTTTTCGATTGCAGGAATTCCTGCAACAGCGTCTTGGCGTCCTTGCCCAGCGTCTGCGGGTCGACCGAATCGAGGATCGGAATGTAGAACGAGCGGATCGCCGCGCGCGCCGGCTCGAAGCCGCCGTCCAGGAAGATCGCGCCCAGCAGCGCCTCCAGCGTGTCGGCCAGGATCGACGGCCGGCGGAAGCCGCCCGATTTCAGCTCGCCCTCGCCCAGGCGCAGGAAGTGCGACAGTTCCAGCTTTTGCGCGATCTCGAACAGCGACTGCTGCTTGACCAGGTTGGCGCGCAGGCGCGACAGGTCGCCCTCGTCGATTTCCAGATAGCGGTCGTACAGGATCGACGCCACCACGCAGTTGAGGATGGAGTCGCCCAGGAATTCCAGCCGTTCGTTATGCACACTGCTATGGCTACGGTGCGTCAAGGCTTGCTGCAAGAGGCCAGCATCCTGGAACGTATAGCCTAAACGAGTTTGCAATAACTGGAGATTCATTGTGGTTCTTTATTCGGTGGGTTTGACACCACCTTGGCGGTGGTGCCCTCATATTCAAGCAACAAACTGGCCGGTCCGACCAGCGGGATTTTCTTTTCGTAGGCGAAGCTGACTTCGGTTTCGCCGTTCACCTTGTCAATCATCAGGTCGCGGCCGCTGATGGCGGTGATGTAACTGGCGGACGCGGCGGCATCGAACGCGCGCTGGATCTCGGCCGCCGAGCCGCCGCCGGCCTTGGCCGTGGCGATGGCGTTGCGGATGGCGCGGTACTCGGTGTAGGCCGGCACGATCTTCAGGCCCAGCACCAGCACCATGCCCGCCAGGGCCAGCACGACGATCAGACCGACCAGGGAAATACCGTTCTGCCGTTGTTGCATCTTAGTCCCTTTCGAGCCGCAACGCTGTCCGCTTAGTGGATACCGCCGATCCGACGCAGGCTACTGAAGTTCATCCACACAAAGAAGGCTTTTCCTACAATATTCTTGTCCGGCACAAAGCCCCAGTAGCGGCTGTCCGCGCTGTTGTCGCGGTTGTCGCCCATCATGAAGTAGTTGCCTGCTGGAACGGTGCAGGTAAAGCCTTCATAGCGGTAGCTGCAGTTTTCATCGCGGCCCGGGAACGCCTCGACCGCGTCGCGGCCGTAGGTCGGCTTGCTGTCGTCGTTCAGGATGCGATGGCTGACGCCGCTGAGGTTTTCCTCGAATTGCTTGTTATAAACAAGCCGCTCGTCGTTCAGGTAATCGTCCAGCGGGCTGTACTTCACTTCCACGCCGTTGACGGTTAAGCGCTTGTTTTCATACGTGATTTTATCACCGGGCACGCCAATCACGCGCTTGATGTAATCCTGGCTCATATCCTTCGGATATTTGAACACCATCACGTCGCCGCGCTGCGGGTCGTTGATCTGGATGATTTTCTTGTTGATCACCGGCAGGCGGATGCCGTAGGTGAACTTGTTCACCAAAATCAGGTCGCCCACCAGCAGCGTCGGCACCATCGACGACGACGGAATCTTGAACGGCTCGTACAGGAAGGAGCGCAGGAAGAACACCAGCGCGATCACCGGGAAGAAGCTGCCCGAGTATTCCACCCAGGTCGGCTGGCGCAGGATGTCGGCCTCGATCTGCGCGCGCTTGCCCTGGTTGTCGAGCTTGATGCCGTCGGCGGTCGCACGGGCGTTGCGGGCGTCGTACTCGGCCAGCGCGCGGTCGGCCGCGGCGCGGCGCTGCCTGGCCAGGTAGAACACGTCCAGGCACCAGATTACGCCCGTGACCACCATCAGCACGAACAGAATTAATGCAAAGTTACCCAAGATGACTTGCAGGTTCATTTCTCGTCCACTTGTAGGATTGCCAGGAACGCTTCTTGTGGAATCTCGACCGAGCCCACCTGCTTCATGCGTTTTTTACCTGCTTTTTGCTTCTCCAGCAGTTTCTTCTTACGGCTGACGTCACCGCCGTAGCACTTGGCCAGCACGTTCTTGCGCAGCGCCTTGACGTTTTCACGCGAGATGACGTTGACGCCGATGGCGGCCTGAATCGCCACGTCGAACATCTGGCGCGGGATCAGCTCGCGCATCTTGGCCGCCACCTGGCGGCCGCGGTAGGCCGAGTTCGAGCGGTGGACGATGATGGCCAGCGCGTCGACCTTGTCGCCGTTGATCAGCATGTCGACCTTGACCACGTCCGAGGCGCGGTATTCCTTGAACTCGTAGTCCATCGAGGCGTAGCCGCGCGAGGTGGACTTCAGCTTGTCGAAGAAGTCCAGCACGATCTCGCCCATCGGCATTTCGTAGATCAGCTTGACCTGGCGGCCGTGGTAGCTCATGTCCATCTGCACGCCGCGCTTGGCGATGCACAGCGTGATCACCGAGCCGACATACTCTTGCGGCATGTAGAGGTTGACCGTGACGATAGGCTCGCGGATCTCGTTGATCTTGGTGGTTTCCGGCATGCGCGACGGATTGTCGACCTTGACCACCGAGCCATCGCGCATTTCCACTTCGTACACCACGGTCGGCGCGGTGGTGATCAGGTCCTGGTCGAACTCGCGCTCCAGGCGCTCCTGCACGATTTCCATGTGCAGCAGGCCGAGGAAGCCGCAGCGGAAGCCGAAGCCCAGCGCCTGCGACACTTCCGGCTCGTACATCAGCGCGGCGTCGTTCAGCTTCAGCTTTTCCAGCGCGTCGCGCAGCGCGTCGTACTGGTTGGCCTCGACCGGGAACAGGCCGGCAAACACCTGCGGCTGCACTTCCTTGAAGCCCGGCAGCGGCGCGCTGGCGCCGTTGGTGGCGTGGGTGATGGTGTCGCCGACGCGCGCGGCCTTCAGTTCCTTGATGCCGGCGATGACGAAGCCCACCTGGCCGGCCGACAGCTGCGGCAGCGACACCGAGCGCGGCGAGAAGATGCCGATGTCTTCCACCAGCTGCACCGAGTCGGTGGCCATCAGCTTGATTTTTCTTTCGGTTTCAGCGTACCGTTGACCACGCGCACCAGCATCACCACGCCCACATAGGCGTCGTACCAGGAGTCGATAATCAGCGCCTGCAACGGACCGGCGGCGTCGCCCTTCGGCGCCGGCACCTTGGCGATGATCGATTCCAGCACGTCTTCCACGCCGAGGCCGGTTTTGGCCGAGCATTGCACGGCGTCGCCGGCCTCGATGCCGATCACGTCCTCGATTTCCTTGATCGCGCTGGGCGGATCGGCGTTCGGCAGGTCGATCTTGTTCAGCACCGGCACCACTTCCACGCCGAGGTCGAGCGCGGTGTAGCAGTTGGCCACGGTCTGCGCTTCCACGCCTTGCGAGGCGTCGACCACCAGCAACGCGCCTTCGCACGCCGACAGCGAGCGCGACACTTCATACGAGAAGTCGACGTGGCCGGGGGTATCGATCAGGTTCAGGTTGTAGACCACGCCATCACGGGCCTTGTATTGCAGGGCGGCGGTTTGCGCTTTGATCGTGATGCCGCGCTCGCGCTCCAGATCCATCGAATCGAGCACTTGCGCCTCCATCTCGCGGTCGGACAGGCCGCCGCACAGCTGGATGATGCGGTCTGCCAGCGTCGATTTGCCGTGGTCGATGTGGGCGATGATGGAGAAATTGCGTATGTTATTCATTAACAAATATTCAAAAACGGGTTTGACACGACGGGCGCACAATACAAAAAAGCGCTCAGGACGGGGCGAAGCCCTGGCGAGCGCCTTGTGGAAATATGCTTTGCCCCGGCATTTTACCGGATTTCAGAGTGGAAAGCCCGGATTTATGCCACGAGAAATGCAATTTTGCCTAGTTTTTCAGCACTTCGCGCACTTTGGCTTCATCGAGGAAGTAGTGGCACAGCTCGGGCTGCGACAGATCGGCGAACAGCACGGGCACCAGTTCGTCGTACCGGGCCAGCAAGACCGGGTCGCCGGCCTCGTCGATGTCGATGACGTCGACGGTAATCGGCTGCTGCGGCGTTTGCAGGCGCAGCAGCGCGTCCAGCATGTCCTGGCATAAATGGCAATAACTGCGGGAATACAGAGTAAAGTGCATAAGCTATCCGTCGTTCCCGCGCAGGCGGCAACCCATGCATCGCTCGATAAAGACGCGCAGCATGGATTCCCGCCCGCGCGGCAAGGACGCCGGGTTATTTCTCGGCTTTGGCGGTCGGCCGCAGCGAGATGAAGCGGGTATTCCCATCACGCAGCACCAGCAGCACCGACGCCTTCTTCGGATCCAGCTTGGCCACGGCCGCATTGAACTGCTTGGCGTCCCTCACCTCGATGTTGTTCAGCTGCAGCAGCACATCGCCCTCGTCCAGGCCGGCGCGCTCCGCCACACCCTCGACATCGACCACCACCACGCCGCCATTCACGCCCAGCTCCTTCTTCTGCTCGGCGCTCAGGTCGTCCACCTTCAGTCCGAGCGCATTGGCCTTGGCCGGCTCGGCCTTGTCGGCGCCCTTGCCTTTCGCGCCCTTGGCGTTCTTGTCGCCATCGAGCTCGGCCACGGTCACCGGCAGCGTCAGCTCGGCGCCCTTGCGCCACACGGTCACGGTCGCCTTGCTTTCCAGCGCCGTCTCGCCGACTAGGCGCGGCAGGTCGCTGGAACGGTTGACGGTCTTGCCGTTGAACTTCAGGATGATGTCGCCCGCCTTGATGCCGGCCTTGTCGGCCGGACCGCCCGGCTCCACCAGCGACACCTCGGCGCCCTGCGCCGACTTCAGGCCCAGCGACTCGGCCACTTCCTTGTTGACTTCGCCGATCTGCACGCCGATGCGGCCGCGCGTGACCTTGCCGGATTTCTTCAGCTGGTCGGACACGCGGATCGCCTCGTTGATCGGCACCGCGAACGAAATGCCGTTCGAGCCGCCCGACAGCGTGGCGATCTGCGAGTTGATGCCGATCACCTCGCCGCGCATATTGATCAGCGGGCCGCCCGAGTTGCCGGGGTTGACCGCCACGTCCGACTGGATCAGCGGCAGGTATTCGCCGGTGTCGCGCGCCTTGGCCGAGATAATGCCGGCGGTGACGGTGTTCTCCAGGTTGAACGGCGAGCCGATGGCGATCACCCATTCGCCGGCGCGGATCTTGTCCGAGTCGCCCAGCGTCAGGAATGGCAGCTTGTCGCCTTCGATCTTCAGCACGGCGACGTCGGTGCGGGTATCGGCGCCCAGCACCTTGGCCTTGAACTCGCGCTTGTCGGTCAGCGTGACGAACACCTCGTCGGCGCCGTCGACCACGTGGGCATTGGTCATCACATAGCCGTCGGCCGACAGGATGAAGCCTGAGCCGACGCCGCGGTTGACCGGCTCGTCGGACGGCGCGCCACGGCGCTGGCCGCGCGGCGACGCGCCCGGCGGCAACTGGCCACCGAAGAAGCGGCGCAGGAATTCCTGCATGTCCTCGTCGCCCTGCAGGCCGGGCGCGCCGCGCTGCAACTGCTTCGGCCGCTCGGTGGTGCGGATATTCACCACCGCGGGGCCGACGCGGTCGACCAGGTCGGCAAAGTCGGGCAGGCCGATCACGGCGCCGGTCACCGGCGACGCCGCAGTCGCGGGCGACATGCCCAGGGACATCCACAAGCTTGCGCCGAGGACCAGCGCGGACAGAGTTTTACTACCAGCAGAGAAATTATTTTTCATGGAGTATCGATCTCTTCTTTAAAGTTCAGGCGGCCCTACACGTGGCGTCGCGCGACGTGAGGCTAGCACATGGTAAGCGAAAATCGCCGTTCCGTATGTGCAATATGATGATAAAGCTATGCGCTTAAGGGAAAATGATGGCGGCCGGCTGAACTTCAAGACCGGCGTCGTCGGCCTCGTAGGCCGGCTCGGCCGCCAGCCGCGCCGCCAGGCGGGCGCTGAAACTATCGCTGAGATCGCCGCCTGGCGTGCTGCGCAGCACGTCGCCGGCCAGGTGGTAGGCGCGCCAGGCGGCCTGGCCGGCGCCCGTGTCGAGCGCGGCGAAGGCCAGTTCGCGCTCGCTGTCCGGCAATTCGCCGTCGGCCAGGGCCGAGATATGTTCACGCAGTTTTTTGTCGGTGTCCATTGCTATCCCGCCATCTCAAGTTGCCGAATGTCATCATCATTCCCGCCTTACCAGCGCTTGTCAACCGGCATGTCCAGCAAGGGCTTCAGTTTCTCTGCGATGACTTCGCGGGCGCGAAAGATACGGCTGCGCACCGTGCCGATCGGACAGGCCATGATGTCGGAAATTTCCTCATAGCTCAGCCCCTCGATCTCGCGCAGGGCGATTGCGGTGCGCAGGTCCACGGGCAAGGCGTCCATCGCCGCGTTGACGGTCTGGGCGATCTGCTTGCTGGCCAACATGGACTCGGGCGTATTGATGTCGCGCAAATGCTCGCCATCATTGAATCCTTCGGCTTGTTCGGTGTCGGCATCGGTCGAGGTGGGCGTGCGCCGCCCCTGCGTCGCCAGGTAATTCTTGGCGGTGTTGATGCCGATGCGGTACAGCCAGGTGTAGAAGGCCGAATCGCCGCGGAAATGCCGCAACGCCCGGTATGCCTTGATAAAGGTCTCCTGCACCACGTCCTCCGCTTCGGTAGGGTCGTGCACGATGCGCGACAGCAGGCGCATCAGCCGGCGTTGGTACTTCGCCACCAGCAAATCAAACGCCTGCTTATCGCCCTCGCGTACCCGCTCGACCAGCAACTGGTCGCACTCGCGTTCTGTCGTCACTCCTGCATTCCTTGGTGGCCTGCAGCGCGGCCGATCCCTGTAGCCATATGCTATAGAGTTAGCCCGCTGCAAGAAGTTCAACCTGCCGGCGTGTTTATTTCGGTGCGCGCCACGGCGCGGCATGCCAGCGCCAGCGCCCGCCATTCGGCAGCCGCCACGCTATCGGGCAGCACCACCACCGCCCTCGCCTTGCCGGCCGCGTCGCACAGGCGCAGCAACAGCAAGCGCGGCCACAAAGTCGAGCCGCCCAGCAGGCGCAGCGCACCGTCGTTGTGCTGGTATACCGCCAGCCGCATATGGCCGACACCGGATATATCAAGCTGGTGCGCGATAGCCGGCGGACGGCCATACCGCCACGCCAGCGCGCCGGCCAGCCAGCACAACAAGGGCGCCACCACGCCGGGGCAGGCGGCGGCGGAAGCCATCACGCAACAGCACAGGCAGGCGTGCGCAAGGCGCAAGCAACGCGAGGGGCGAACGATGACAGACACCGCGATCGACATGACGGCAGCACCACAAACACATGAATAAAAACGAATTTACGGGGATTACTGCGTGGAAGCGCCGGCCGGAAGGCCGGGCAATTCAGGCGCCAGCGAATGCCGGCGCCGAATTCTCGCTCACCCTGATAAGACAGGGCGAGACGAGAATAAGTTCATACTATTTCAGACTTTGCCGAAGACCAGGCTGCCGTTGGTGCCACCGAAGCCGAACGAGTTTTTCACTGCGTAATCGATCTTCATGTCGCGCGCCGTATTGGCAACGAAGTCCAGGTCGCAGGCCGGGTCCTGGTTGAAGATGTTGATGGTCGGCGGCGACACCTGATGGTGGATCGCCAGGACCGTAAACACCGCTTCCAGGCCGCCGGCGCCGCCCAGCAGGTGGCCGGTCATCGACTTGGTCGAGTTGACCACCAGCTTTTGGGCGTGGTCGCCAAAGGTGCGCTTGATGCCCTGCACTTCGGCGACGTCGCCTTGCGGCGTCGAGGTGCCGTGCGCGTTCACGTACTGCACCTGATCCGGGTTGATGCCGGCGTTGCGCAGCGCGGCTTGCGCCGACTTGCTGCCACCGCTGCCATCTTCCAGAGGCGAGGTCATGTGATAGGCGTCGGCGCTCATGCCGAAACCAACCACTTCAGCGTAGATCTTGGCGCCGCGCGCCTTGGCGTGTTCGTACTCTTCAAGCACCATCACGCCGGCGCCCTCGCCCAGCACGAAGCCGTCGCGGTCCTGGTCCCATGGGCGCGACGCGGTCGCCGGATCGTCGTTGCGCGACGACAGCGCCTTGGCCGAGGCGAAACCGCCCAGGCCCAGTGGCGACACGGTCGATTCGGCGCCGCCGGCCACCATCACGTCGGCATCGCCATACTCGATCAGACGAGCGGCGGCGCCGATGCAATGCAGGCCGGTGGTGCAAGCCGTCACGATCGACAGGTTAGGACCACGCATGCCGTACTTGATCGACAGGTTGCCCGAGATCATATTAATGATCGACGCCGGCACGAAGAACGGCGAGATACGGCGCGGACCGCGCTTGTCGTAATCTTCCTTCTGCTCTTCGATCATCGGCAGGCCGCCGATGCCGGAACCGACGATCACGCCGATGCGGTCGGCATTCTCTTCGGTGACAACCACGCCCGAGTCCTGCACGGCCTGGATGCCGGCCGCCATGCCGTAATGGATGAAGGTATCCATGTGGCGGGCTTCTTTCGCGGAGATATAGTCCTCGATATTGAAGCCTTTGACTTCGCCGGCAAAACGGGTGCTGAAAGCTGTTGCGTCAAACTTGGTGATGGTGGCAATACCGGACTTGCCCTCGACGGCCGCAGCCCACGATTCGGCAATGTTGTTGCCGATCGGGGTGACGGCGCCCAGGCCGGTAATGACAACACGACGGTTTTTAGAACCTCTCAAGCGAATCTCCTAGAGTCGATCGGGCGCGGCGATCAGGCCTTGACGTGCGCGGTAGCGTAGTCGATCGCTTGCTGCACGGTGGTGATTTTCTCGGCTTGTTCGTCAGGGATTTCCATTTCGAACTCGTCTTCCAGGGCCATCACCAGTTCCACGGTGTCCAGCGAGTCAGCACCCAGATCATCGACGAACGACGATTCGGTTTTGATGTCTGCTTCGGCGACGCCCAGTTGCTCAGCGACGATTTTCTTAACGCGTTGTTCGATATCCGACATGTTATGGCTCCATTTTGTGTGTTACGGAAAGCGCGCATTTTATCAGGTTTGCGCGCTGAAAAACTAATTTCAGTGTCTGCTGCTAAATATACCGAAATTACTACTAAAAGAATTGAATGGGCTATTATTTTGTGCCCACACGCATCAGTTCATATACATACCGCCGTTCACGTGGAGGGTGGTGCCGGTAATATAAGCGGCTTGCGGCGACGCCAGGAAGGCGACCGCTGCGGCGATATCCTCTGGCTTGCCGAGGCGCGCCAATGGAATCTGGGTCAGCAAGGCGGCGTGCTGTTCTTCGCCCAGCGCCTTGGTCATGTCGGTGTCGATGAAGCCCGGCGCCACGCTGTTGACGGTGATGTTGCGGCTGCCGATCTCGCGCGCCAGCGCGCGCGTCATGCCTTCCACGCCGGCCTTGGCGGCGGCGTAGTTCATCTGGCCCGGATTGCCCGACGAGGCCACCACCGAGGTGATGTTGATGATGCGGCCGGCCTTGGCCTTCATCATGCCGCGCAGCACCGCGCGCGACAGGCGGCCGACCGCATTCAGGTTGGTGGCGATGACGTTATCCCACTCCTCGTCCTTCATGCGCATGGCCAGCTGGTCCTGCGTGATGCCGGCGTTGTTGACCAGGATGCCGACCGCGCCGAAGGTCTTGCCGATGTCGTCGATGATGGCGGCGCAGGCTTCGGCGTTGGTGACGTTCAGCACCATGCCCTTGCCGGCCTCGGCGCCGATCTCGGCCAGGTAAGCGGAGATCGCGTCGGCGCCCGCCTCGGTGGTGGCGGTGCCGATCACTTTCGCGCCCTGGCGCGCCAGTTCCTGGGCGACGGCCTTGCCGATGCCGCGCGATGCGCCCGTTACCAGGGCGACTTGATTTGCTAAAGTCATGTAAGTCCTTCTACAGTAAATTCGGAGTGTGCCTGAAACCGCAAACGGATTATTTGAGCTTGCTCAATACGCTGCCCAGCGAGGCCTGGTCGAAGATGGCGTCGCCGGCCAGGTTGCCGTCGATGCGCTTGGTCAGGCCCATCAGCACCTTGCCCGGACCGCATTCGACCACATCGACGATGCCGTCGGCGGCGATCTGCTGCACGGTTTCGACCCAGCGCACCGGCGCCGCGGCCTGGCGCACCAGCGCGTCCTTGATCGCGGCCGGATCGGTCAGCACGGCCACGTCGACGTTGTTGATCAGCGGGATTTGCGGCGCCGAGAACGTGATGTTGGCCAGGTAGTCGCGCAGGCGGTCCGACGCCGGCTTCAGCAGCGACGAGTGGAACGGCGCCGACACCGGCAGCTTCATGGCGCGCTTGGCGCCCTTGCCCTTGGCGATTTCGCAGGCGCGCTCGACGGCGGCGGTGTCGCCGGCGATGACCACTTGCGCCGGCGCGTTGAAGTTGACCGCCTCGACCACGCCGCCAGCGGCGGCCGCTTCGGCGCACGTGGCGCGGACGTCGTCATCGGACAGGCCCAGCACCACGGCCATCGTGCCCTGGCCGACCGGCACGGCTTCCTGCATCGCTTGCGCGCGGAAACGCACCAGCGGCACGGCGTCCTTGAACCCGATCACGCCGGCAGCCACCAGCGCCGAGTATTCGCCCAGGCTGTGGCCGGCCACGACCGACGGCAACGGGCCGCCGGCGGCGATCCAGGCGCGGTAGGCGGCAACGGCGGCGGTCAGCATCACCGGCTGGGTGTTGGTGGTCAGGTCCAGCTCTTCTTTCGGGCCTTCGGCGATCAGCTTGCCGAGGTCGAAGCCGAGCGCTGCCGATGCTTCGGCAACCGTCTGCGCCACCACCGGGTTATCGGCGAAGCCATTCAGCATGCCGATCGCTTGCGAACCTTGGCCCGGGAATACAAAAGCAAATTTAGTCATGGGTTGATCTCTTTTTTATGGGGCGCCGCTTGCGGCCGCGCCCGTTAGAACTCTAATTCTAATTCACTTAAAACTTGGCCAGCACGGCGCCCCAGGTGAAGCCGCCGCCGACGCCTTCCATCATGATGTTCTGGCCGCGCTGGATACGGCCGTCGCGCACGGCGACGTCCAGCGCCAGCGGGATCGAGGCGGCCGAGGTATTGCCGTGCTGGTCGACGGTGACCACCATTTTTTCCATCGGCAGGCCGAGCTTCTTGGCGGTGCCGCTCATGATGCGCAGGTTGGCCTGGTGCGGGATCAGCCAGTCGATCTGGTCCTGCCCCATGCCGGCCTTGGCCAGCGTTTCGTTGGCCACTTTTTCCAGCACCGACACCGCCATCTTGAACACCGCCGGGCCGTCCATGTACAGGAAGGCCTCGCCGGCGGTGGCGCCGCTGAAGGTGTTCGGCATGCACAGGATGTTCGAATGGCGGCCGTCGGCGTGCAGCGCGCTGGCCAGGATGCCCGGCTCTTCCGAGGCGGACAGCACCACGGCGCCGGCGCCGTCGCCGAACAGCACGCAGGTGCTGCGGTCGCTGAAGTCGAGGATGCGCGAGAACACTTCGGCGCCGATCACCAGCACGTTCTTGTGCGCGCCGGCGCGGATGAAGGCGTCGGCGGTGGCCAGCGCGTAGGCGAAGCCGCTGCACACGGCCTGCACGTCGAAGGCGGCGGCGTTGTTGGTGACGCCCAGCTTTTGCTGCACGATGCAGGCGGTGCTGGGGAAGCTGCCGAAGAAGTCCGGCGTCGAGCTGGCCACGATGATCAGGTCGATATCGTTGGCCTGCATGCCGGCCATCTGCAGCGCGTTGCGGGCGGCGTGCACCGCCAGGTCGGACGATTTCTGGTCGGGCGCGGCGAAGTGGCGCGCCGCGATGCCGCTGCGGGTGCTGATCCACTCGTCCGAAGTCTCGATGCCTTTGGCCGCGAGTTGATCAGTCAGTTCCTGATTGGTCACACGCTTTTCCGGCAGATAGCTGCCGGTGCCAATAATTTTGCTATACAGGGTCATGACGTTCTACCGTCCACTAAAGAGTTGAGCTGGGTACTTCCGGGGTTTCGGTGTTGCGCGGCATCAACTCTGCAATCAGGGTCGAAATATGCGGCAACACGTCATTTTTTGCAGCATCATACGCCCGCTTGATCGCCCACTCAAAGGAATATGCGTCGGCGCCGCCATGGCTCTTGAACACCAGGCCGCGCAGCCCCAGCAGGCTGGCGCCGTTGTAGCGCGACGGCGACAGGCGTTTCTTGATGTTGCCCAGCGCGCCGCGGCCGATCAGGGCGCTCAACATGGTCAGCGGATTGCGGGTGAATTCGGATTTGACGGTGTCGGCGAAGAAGCGCGCCACACCCTCCACCGCCTTCAGCGTGACGTTGCCGGTGAAGCCGTCGCACACCACGATGTCGGTGGTGCCCTTGAAGATGTCGTTGCCTTCCACATTGCCGTGGAAGTTCAGGGCGCCGCGCTCGTGGTCGGTTTGCAGCAGCTTGCTGGTGGCCTTGACCACGTCGTTGCCCTTGATGTCCTCGGTGCCGACGTTGAGCAGGCCGATGGTCGGGCGCTCGATGTTTTCCATGGCCGACACCAGCACCGAGCCCATGATGGCGAACTGGTGCAGGTGGTGCGGCTCGCAGTCGACGTTGGCGCCCAGGTCCAGCATATAGGTCGGGCCGCCCTTCTGGTTGGGCATGATGCTGCAGATGGCCGGGCGGTCGACGCCGCTCATGGTCTTGAGCACATAGCGGGCCACCGCCATCAGCGCGCCGGTGTTGCCGGCCGAGACGGAGGCCTGGGCCTTGCCGTCCTTGACCTGCTCGATGGCCACGCGCATCGACGAATCCTTCTTGCGGCGCAAGGCCACTTCAAGCGGATCGTCCATCGTGACTTGTTCGGAAGCGTGGATGACGCTCAGGCGCGGATGGGCGTCGGCGTGGTGTTTCTTCAGTTCGGCGCGGATGACGTCTTCGAGGCCAACCAGGATCAGCTCGGCATCAGGTTCGCGCTTGACGAAGGAAACAGCTGCGGGAATGGTGACCGACGGGCCGTGATCGCCACCCATGCAGTCGATAGAAATTTTGATTGTCATTGTTATGGCAAGCGGCAGAGCCGGTGGGGCCGGAATCCGCGTTGGAACATGACGGTGTGCAAAATCAGATTGCAGCCGCTTAAAAAGAAAAAGCGATGCTACACAAGTCAGCACCGCCTGTTTCCGGGTCCAGCAAAAGCGATCGATTACTCGTCGTTTTTGGTTTTCAGGACTTTACGACCACGGTAGAAGCCGTTAGGGCTGATGTGGTGACGCAGGTGGGTTTCACCGGTGGTTGGCTCGATGCCCAGTTGTGGAGCAACCAGGAAATCGTGCGAACGGTGCATACCGCGCTTCGATGGGGATTTTTTGTTCTGTTGAACTGCCATGTTAATGACTCCTAATACATAAGTTCTAAAATTCTAACACAATCGACCGGCATACAACATGCGAATCGAGCCCTACTACATTGCACTGCTAACTTGCCAAGACTCGATTGATACGCCGCGTATTGACACGTTCTTTACTACTACTTATTCGGATTTGAGGCTCTTCAGAGCGTCGAAGGGCGAGATTTTCTCGCTTTTCGCCTTGTCCAGCAGGCTGGAATCCGGGCAGACATCGTGACGCGGCGACTGCGGCAGGGCCAGCAGCGCTTCGTCTTCCACCAGGTACATCAGCTCCATGCTGCGACTTCCAACGATGACGTCGATCGATTCGTCGTCTATCGTCTCTTCAATTTCGTCCGCCTCTTCATCGTCCTTACCCAGCATCAGCACGGTCGACGAATCGAGGTGGTGAGCGTAAGGCTGCAGGCAGCGCTGGCAGACCAGTTGCACGCTGCCGTCGACCGACAGCGTCATCTGCGGGAAGCCCAGTTTGTGGGTGCTTCCGACTGCTTTCCAGGCGATCTCGCCGGAGGCGTCCGCGCACTCCTTGGCCAGACGGGTCAATTCAGCGACAGGCGTTGTGCCTTCCTGGCTGCTGTTGGTCCGACAGAATTCAAAGGTGTCGATCACAAAAGCATTCATTACAGAGTTTCCCCGGAAAACCTGCGATAATAGCAGGGTTTTCGTATTCAAGTCAAAGCCTGCGCGTTTTTTGCGACATTTCAGCGCAGAAATCGCCGGCGACAGAGCATATAACATTCCCCTCATGACATCAAGTTTACTCGTACTGGCGTCCAGCTCCGCCTACCGCAAGGAGTTATTATCCCGCTTGCAACTGCCGTTCGACGTCGCCGTGCCAGCCATCGACGAGACGCCGCTGGCCGGCGAAACGCCGGGCGCCACCGCGCTGCGGCTGGCGCGCGACAAGGCCGCCGCCGTGGCCGCCAAGATGCCGGGCGCCATCGTCATCGGCTCCGACCAGGTGGCCACGCTGGACGATGAGCAAATCGGCAAGCCCGGCAACCACGCCAACGCCCTGGCGCAGCTGCAAAAATGCGCGGCCGCGAAGTCATCTTCCACACCGCGCTGTGCGTCTGGGATGGCCGCGACAACACGCACCAGCTGGAAGACATCCGGACGGTGGTCAAGTTCCGCGACCTGCCCGATGCCGAGCTGGACGCCTACCTGCGCCTGGAGCGGCCCTACGACTGCGCCGGCAGCGCCAAGAACGAAGCGCTCGGCATCGCCATCCTGGAGCGCATCGACAGCAGCGATCCGACCGCCCTCACCGGGCTGCCATTAATCGCCCTGACGGGCATGCTGCGCAACATCGGCATCACTTTCTTCCAACAATAATATGACTGGCACCCTGTACTTAATCCCGAACACCCTGGGCGAGACCGAAGCGCTGGCCAACGTGCTGCCCGAGCAGGTGCAGCGCATCACCGCCCAGCTCGACTACTTCGTGGCGGAAAACGCCAAGACGGCGCGCGCCTTCCTCAAGCTGGTCGGCGCCCAGCATCCGCTGTGCAAGCCGATGCAGGAAATCAAGATCGCCGAGCTGAACGTGAACACGCCGCCCGCCGCGCTGAGCGAGCTGCTGGCGCCGCTGCTGGCGGGCCGCGACGGCGGCCTGGTGTCGGAAGCCGGCGTGCCGGCGGTGGCCGATCCCGGCGCCGACTTGGTGCGGCTGGCGCACCAGCACAAGATTGCGGTGCGGCCGCTGGTCGGGCCGTCGTCGCTGCTGCTGGCGGTCATGGCGAGCGGCCTGAACGGCCAGAGCTTCGCCTTCAACGGCTACCTGCCGACCGACGCCGCGCAGCGCGACAAGCGCCTCAAGGAGCTGGAGCAGCGTTCGCGCAAGGAAAAGCAAACGCAGCTGTTCATCGAAACGCCGTACCGCAACGCCGCCATGCTGGAAGCGATGGCGGCGGCCTGCGCGCCGGGCACGCTGATCTGCGTCGCCACCGACCTCAGCCTGCCAACCGAAACCATCCGCACGATGACGGCGGCGCAATGGAAAACCGCCGCCGCGCCGGACTTCCACAAAAAGCCCACCGTCTTCCTGTTGCTGGCCCAATAAGCCCGGCCCGGCGCTCTAGATGTTGCGGGTGTAGTCGGTGACCCATTCGATGGCGGCCAGCTGGATGGCGTAGAGCTCGGCCGGGCGCAGTTGCAGCTGATGCAGCATCTGCGCCAGCACCTCGCCGTCGCGGCCGCGCTCGATGTGTTCGATCAGGCTGAGCATGCTGCCGTAGTCGCCGGCGCGGTGCAGCAGCGCCGCGCGCACCTCGTCCAGCACGTTGACGCTGTCGAGCACGTCGCGCATGTGGATCGAGAACAAGGTGTCCATCAGCGACATGACCCCGACCGTGAAGCCGATGTCGGCGCTGACCCGCTGCCCCGGCCGGCGCTGCTCGACCATCAGCTCCATCGTCTTGCCGCGCGTGGTCGCCAGTTGCAGCAGCGGCGAGGTGAATTCCTGGGTGCCGCCGTTTTTGACGTAGAGCAGGATCTGCAGCCAGCGCTTCAGTTGGCGCCGGCCCAGCACCATCAGCGCGTGCCCCACCGAATTGATGCGCTGCCGCGCGCCCACCGCCGGCGTGTTGACCAGCCGCAGCAGATTGAGCGAGATCAGCGCGTCGTGCTTGATGCTGCTTTCGATTTCCTGGTTGCTGGCGTCGCGGTCGAGCAGCTCCAGCAGGTGCAGCACGCTCATCTGCGATGGCGAGATTTTCTTGCCGCTCAGGATGACCGGCCGGGCGAAGTAATAGCCCTGGAAGTATTCGAAACCGAGGTCCATGCATTCCTGGAATTCCTCGACCGTCTCGACCTTTTCGGCCAGCAGCTTCTGTTTCGGGTTCTTCAGCACCCGCGCCAGCGCCGGCAAGGTGCCGGGGCGCATGTCCTTGATGTCGACCTTGATGACGTCGCACAGCGGCGTCAGCTTCTGCACGTCGTCCGACTGGCCGATGACGTCGTCCAGCGCGAACTTGAAGCCGGCCTGCTTGAGCTCGCGCACACGCGCCAGGATTTCCGGCGTGGCCTCGACCGTTTCGAGGATTTCGAGGATGACCTTGTCGTTGGGCAGGAAGTGGATGAAGTCGCTCATCAGCCCGACCGCGTCGACGTTGACAAAGGCCATCTGGTCGCCCACCACCTGCTCCATGCCCAGCTCGGACGCATGGGCGATGACGGTGGCGGTGGCTGCGGTGTGGTCGGTGATGCGGGCGCCGTCGTGGCTGCCGGCGCCGCGAAACAGCAGTTCGTACCCCACCAGCCGCTGTCCGCGGTTGAGGATGGGCTGGCGCGCGAGGAAAAAGTTGTCAGCGATTCTGGCGGTGCTCGGTGGCGCGGCTAACATCATGGGCAGCTCCCCTGGTCGATCTGCTTGCCACCAGCCTATACCTAATCATGCACCCTTGACAATGTTTTTCTGCCGAATCGGCGGCCGGCGCTCGGCGCTGTTGCGCATACCCGTCGTCTGCGTGCCGCTTTCCAGCGTGAAGCGGGCGCCGGCGTCCTCGCCCAGCGCCTTCACCAGCCACGGCATCACCTGCTTGAGCATCGGCTCCAGCGTGTACGGCGGATTGAGGATGAACATGCCGCTGCTGTGCAGGCCGCCGATACCGTCCGGCATCGGCTTCTTGATGGTCAGCACGACGTTGAGCCAGTTGGCGGCCGGCAGCTGCTTGAGCTTGTCGGCGAACTGGCGCGACTCCATCCGTTGCAGCAGCGGATACCAGACCGCGTAGGTGCCGGTCGGGAAGCGGCCCAGCGCCTCGGCCAGCGCGTCCTTGGTCTTTTTGTAGTCCTGCTTGTCCTCATAGGGCGGGTCGATCAGCACCAGCGCGCGGCGCGACGGCGGCGGCAACAGCGCCTTCAGCGAGGCGAAGCCGTCGCTGCGGGTGACCAGCACGCGCTGGCCGCGCACGGTCGGGCGGATGCCTTGCGCCGCCGCGTGCTCTTCGCGCTTGCGGAAGTTATCGGCCAGCAGCTTGGCGTCGGCCGGGTGCATTTCGAACAGGCGCAGGCGGTCGTGCTCGCGCGCCACCTGGTCGGCGATGTATGGCGAGCCCGGATAGAAGCGCATCTTGCCGCTTGGATTCATCGCGCGGATCAGGTCGACATATTCGCCGACCTGCTCCGGCATCTCGTCCAGCTTCCACAGGCGGCCGATGCCGGTATCGTACTCGGCGTTCTTGGACGCGAACGCACTGTCCAGCTCGTAGACGCCGGCGCCCGAGTGGGTGTCGATGTAGGTATAGGCCACCTCCTTTTGATTGAGGTAGCGCAGCAGCTGGATGGTGATGAAGTGCTTCAGCACGTCGGCGTGGTTACCCGCATGGAAAGCGTGGCGGTAAGAGAACATAAGCTGGTGATCCTGAATGATTCAATCCGACATTATCCCTCAGAACGCCGCCGCCGCCAAAAAAGCACGCAGCTTCGCCTGCATCAAAGTCCGTGCGGACCGGCTGGCTAAGATGGAAGTGCCGCGCCGGCATCCGCTGGCGCGGCCTACTTTGATGGAGGAGATTATGGCTTTTAACAACGTCGGGCCGCTGACCTTCCTGGCGCCCGGGCAGACCGCTTTCTGGAGTTACACCTACGGCGGCGACCGCGGCACGCAGTTCGCCTCGGCCGATGTCAAAACCCCCAACCAGGGCGCGGTCCACCTGGCCGACCAGCAGCGCAAGCGCAAGGATAACAACGGCAACGCCACCTACTTCGTCGCCATCCACAACCAGGGTGTCGGCGGCTGTTTCCACAACCTGCAAGGCGGAGGCATGTCATGAAGATGACCATTGTTACGGACGTGCACGGCAACGTGCTGGGCGCCGTCCAGGGGCATGACCTGAGCGAGAAAAAGGATGGCGTCGAGGCCACCGTATCGTTCTCGCCGGGCCACGCCACCCATATGATCGAAGTCGACGACGACCTGACCACGGTCGACGATGTCGATGAGTTCCAGCAGCGCCTGCGCCGTCACCTGCAGCAGCACCAGCAGAAACCTTGACGCCGCCAAGCCGCGGCCCGCGCCGCGGCTTCCTTCTCAGGCCAGCCTTTGCTGCGCCACCAGCACGCCGTCCGCATCGGCGTAAATCCAGTCGCCGGGATTGACCGGCACGCCGGCGATGTGCACCCGCAGGTTGCGCTCGCCGACGCCTTTCTTGTTCGGCTTTTGCGGATGGGCGCCCAGCGCGCGCACGCCGATGTCGCAGGCGTTGATTTCGTCCGTGTCGCGGATGCAGCCATCGACGATGATGCCGGCCCAACCATTGTCCTGCGCCAGCAGGCCCAGTTGGCCGCCGACCAGCGCGCGGCGCAGGCTGCCGCCGCCGTCGACCACCAGCACATTGCCGTCGCCGGGCGTCTCCAGCGCGGCGCGCACCAGCGCGTTGTCCTCGTGCACCTTCAGCGTCACCACGCGGCCGGCAAAGCGCAGCCGCTGGCCGTAATGGCGGAACACCGGCGGCAGCACGGCCAGGCGGCCGTCCTCGAGCAGATTGGCGTGGTCGTCGCAAAGATCGGTGGTGGCAAAACTCATGGCAGTCCTCCGGCGTCGCTATAGATGGGCAAATACTACGCGGTTTCCGGCGCCGCGGTCACGCGGGTGTTGCTGCCCACGCCCACCGCCGTCAGGATCACCAGCGCCTGGAACAGGCCGACGCACACGAACACGCCGGCCGGATGGTTGGCGTCCATCAGCGCGCCGAACAGCAGCGGGCCCAGCGCCAGGCCGCTGTCCAGGCCGGAATAGACGACGCCGAACACGCGGCCGGTGGCGTTGGCCGGCGCCGCCGCGCGTATCATCAGGTCGCGCGACGGACCGGAAATGCCGGTCACCAGGCCGATCAGTCCCATCAGCGCCACCGCCATCCAGGCCGGCACCACGGCCGCCGCCAGCACCAGCGACAGCAAGGCCGCCGAGCCGAAGGCGATCATGATGATGCGGTCGTGGTTGCGGCTGCCGGCGCCGAGAAAGCCGCCGTACGCCATGCCCACCGCCGAGGCCAGCATGAAACAGGTGTAGGCGGAGGTGGCGGTCGCCAGCGACATGCCGTACAGGCTGACCAGGCTGGTGGCGGCAAAGGTCTGGATGCCGGCCAGCGCCACGGCGGAAATCAGGAAAAAGGCAAAGCACAGCCACACCACCTTCAGCCTGAGGAAGCCAAGCGCGCCGCCGCCGGCCGCCGCGCCCTTGGCGGCGGTGGCGCCGGCGTGCGGCATCGCCGCCGGTTCCGGTCGCAGCGCGTGGCGGTTCCAGGCCAGCAGCGCCAGCACCGTCAGCGGCAGCAGGGCCGCGCACAGCAGCGCGGTGCGCCAGTCGGTCCGGCCCGCAACAAAGGTCAGGAACAGCGGCGACATGGCCCAGCCGATATTGCCGCTGATGCCGTGCACCGAGAAGCCATGCGCCAGCCGCGCTCTGGACACGCGCTGGTTCAGCAAGGTGTAGTCGGCCGGGTGGAACACGCTGTTGCCGCAGCCGGCCAGCAAGGCGCCCAGCATCAGCTGCGCGTAGCTGTGCGCGCTTGACAGCATCAGCGCCGACAAGCCCAGCAGCGCGATGCCGCTGAACAGCACGGTGCGCGCGCCGAGCCGGTCGACGACGAAGCCGGCCAGCGCCTGGCCGACGCCGGAGACCACGAAGAACACCGTCATCAGCAGGCCCAGCTGAGAATAACTGAGGCCGAATTCGGGCTTCAGCCACGGAATCAGCGCCGCCAGGATCACGTGATAAAAATGGGAAGTGCCATGGGCCAGCCCGACCAGCGTAATCACGCGGGCATCCTGGCGCCATAAAGTATTGTCGCGCATGCTGCTATCTCCTTGATCGATGCCAAAGTGTAAGCAATTTGCGCCAGTCTGATTTAAGATAGCAGGACAATATTTGTCGAGTTTCCGCCATGCCCATCGAGATCGTCGACCACACGCGGTTTGACCTGCAGCACGAGCCGCCCACGGCCGCGCGGCCGATCACCATGTCCGGGCGCGACCTGAAGGCCGCCGCCGTGCTGGCGCCGCACGTCCACAGCTGGGGCCAGTTCACCTACGCGCTGCGCGGCGTGATGCGCGCCGACGCCAACCACAGCAGCTGGATCGTGCCGTGGCAGCGCGCCATCTGGATACCGGCCGGCGTCGTGCACAGCGTGACGGTGCTGGAAAACACCCATCTGCGGCCGATGCGCGTGTACGCCGGCCGCGCGCCCTTCGCCGGCAACGAATGCAAGATTCTGGAACTGTCGCCGCTGCTGCGCGAACTGCTGACCGCGCTGGAGCAGCACGAGCGCGACGCCGCGCCGCAGCGCGAGCACCTGCTGATGGAAATGATCCTCGACGAGATTCCGCGTTGCGCCGTGCGCCCGGTGCGCGTGCCGCTGCCGGCCGACAAGCGCCTGAAGGCGCTGTGCGACGCCCTGATCGCCGAGCCGGGCGCCGGGCTGACCTTGGCCGGCTGGGCCGGACAGGTCGGCGCTTCCGAGCGCACCCTGGCGCGCCTGTTCGAGCGTGAACTGGGCATGGGCTTCACGCAGTGGCGCCAGCAGGTGCGGCTGGCGCACGCGGCGCCGCTGATCGCGCGCGGCATGCCGCTGTCGCAGGTTGCTGCCGAGCTGGGCTACGCCAGCCAGGCGGCCTTCTCGGCCATGTTCAAGAAAACTTTTGGCTGTTCGCCAACTTCCTTTTTCGGATTGCAACAATAATGACCGTTAGTCAAGTTTTCCAAAAGCCTGCCGTTAACGCAAGCTTGGACGACAATCTACGGTACATTAGTGAAAACTAATCATTTAGAACAGGCGCTGCGCATGGCCGACGACAGCCGCTTTTCGGATGGGCAAATCAGCGCCCTGCTGTCGGCGCTGCCCGACCCGGCATTCATCCTCACGCGCAGCGGCTGCTACGCCGCCAAGTTCGGCGGCACGGACAGCCGTTATTACCACGATGGCAGCAGCCTGATCGGCAAAAAGCTGGCCGATGTGCTCAGCGATGAAAAGTCGGCCTGGTTCCAGGCGCAGATCGCCATCGCGCTAGCGTCGCGCGGCCTGCACGTGGTCGAGTACGCGCTGGCGGCAGCCGATGTCAAGGGCATCGGCAGCGATGGACCCGTCGAAACCATCTGGTTCGAGGGCCGCGTGCAGCAGCTGCCGTACCAGGTGATGGGCGAGGACGCGGTGCTGTGGGTGGCCAGCAATATCACCGCCAGCAAAAAACTGGAGGCGCTGCTGCGCATGCAAAGCGAGACCGATGCGCTGACCGGCCTGGCCAACCGCCGCAAACTGATGAACAGCCTGACCGAGCATTTCGAGCTGTTCGTGCGCTACAAGGCGCCGACCTCGGTGCTGATCTTCGATATCGACAATTTCAAGACCATCAATGATGAGCATGGCCATCTGGCCGGCGACGAGGCCATCATCGGCACGGCCGAGGTGTGCAGGCGCGAGTTGCGCAGCACTGATTTTCCGGCGCGGCTGGGCGGGGATGAGTTTGTGGTGCTGATGCCGCACACCGGCAGCGAGCAGGCGCTGCCGATCGCCCAACGGCTGCGCCAGCGCATCGCCGAGCGCGCCGGCGCCACCATCAGCGGCGGATTGAGCGAAATCAGGCCGGGCGACCTGTCCTATGCGGACGTGCTGAAACGGGCGGATGAGGCGCTGTACCGCGCCAAGCGCGACGGCCGCAACCGTATCGTGCGCTGAGAGACACGGTCGTTCCCGCGCAGGCGGGAACCCATGGAACGCACGCTCGGCATGGGTCCCCGCCTGCGCGGGGACGACAGGGTTTAGCCGAAGGTCAGCTCGCCATCGCGGGCATCGACCACGATCGTCTCCTTCGGCCCGAACCGCCCTTGCAGGATCAGCTTGGACAGCGGATTCTCGATCTGCTGCTGAATCGCCCGTTTCAGCGGCCGCGCGCCGTACACCGGATCGTAGCCGGCCTCGGCGATCTTGTGCAGCGCCGCGTCGCTCACCGACAAGGTCATCTCCATCTTCGCCAGGCGCCGCTCCAGGATCGCCAGCTGAATCCGCGCAATCGCGCCGATGTTCTTCTCGTCGAGGCCGTGGAACACCACAATCTCGTCGATCCGGTTGATGAACTCCGGACGGAAGTGCGACCGCACCTCGGCCATCACCGACAGCTTGACCAGCGCCGGGTCGGAATCCTCCATCGACTGAATCTTGTGCGAACCCAGATTCGAGGTCATGATGATGACGGTATTCTTGAAATCCACCGTGCGGCCCTGGCCGTCGGTCATGCGGCCATCGTCCAGCGCCTGCAACAGCACGTTGAACACATCCGGGTGCGCCTTTTCCACCTCATCGAGCAGGATCACGCTGTACGGCTTGCGGCGCACGGCCTCGGTCAGGTAGCCGCCCTCGTCGTAGCCGACATAGCCGGGCGGCGCGCCGATCAGGCGGGCCACCGAATGCTTCTCCATGAACTCGCTCATGTCGATGCGGATCAGCGACTCCTCGGTATCGAACAGGAAGCCGGCCAGCGCCTTGGTCAGCTCGGTCTTGCCAACGCCGGTCGGGCCGAGGAACATGAACGAGCCATACGGGCGGTTCGGGTCGGCCAGCCCGGCGCGCGAGCGGCGGATGGCGTCGGCCACGGCGGAAATCGCCTCGTCCTGCCCGACCACGCGCTCGTGCAGCTTCTCCTCGATATGCAGCAGCTTGTCGCGCTCGCCCTGCATCATGCGCGACACCGGAATGCCGGTCGCGCGCGACACCACCTCGGCGATCTCCTCGGCGCCGACTTCGGTGCGCAGCAGGCGCTGCTTGGCCGGCGTGTTCTTCTCGATCGACACGCCGCGCGCCGACGCCGCCTCGGCCTGCTTCAACTCGGCTTCCAGCTGCGGCAGGCGGCCGTATTGCAGCTCGGAGACGCGCTGCCAGTTGCTGTCGCGCGTGGCCTGCTCCATTTCCTGCCTGATGCGGTCGATCTCTTCCTTGATGTGGGTACTGCCCTGCACCACGGCTTTTTCGGCCTTGAGGATTTCCTCGAAGTCGTTCAGCTCGCGCGTCAGGCGCGCGATTTCCTCCTCGATCAGGTCGAGGCGCTTGCGCGACCCCTCGTCCTTCTCTTTCTTGACGGCTTCCTTCTCGATCTTCAGCTGGATCAGGCGGCGCTCCAGCTTGTCCATGACCTCCGGCTTGGAATCGATCTCGATCTTGATCTTGGCCGCGGCCTCGTCGATCAGGTCGATGGCCTTGTCGGGCAGGAAGCGGTCGGTAATGTAGCGATGCGACAGTTCCGCCGCCGCGATGATGGCGGCGTCCGAAATGGCCACCTTGTGATGCAGCTCGTACTTGTCCTGCAAGCCGCGCAGGATGGCGATGGTGGCCTCGACGGTCGGCTCGTCCACCAGGATCTTCTGGAAGCGGCGTTCCAGCGCGGCATCCTTCTCGATGTACTTGCGGTACTCGTCCAGCGTGGTGGCGCCGACGCAGTGCAGCTCGCCGCGCGCCAGCGCTGGCTTCAGCATATTGCCGGCGTCCATGGCGCCATCGGCCTTGCCGGCGCCGACCATGGTGTGCATCTCGTCGATGAAGACGATGGTCTGGCCCTCGTCCATGGCCAGCTCTTTCAGCACGGATTTCAGGCGTTCCTCGAACTCGCCGCGGTATTTCGCGCCGGCGATCAGCGCGGCCATGTCCAGCGCCAGCACGCGCTTGCCCTTGAGCGAATCCGGCACCTCGTTGTTGACGATGCGCTGCGCCAGCCCCTCGACGATCGCGGTTTTGCCGACGCCAGGCTCGCCGATCAGCACCGGGTTGTTCTTGGAACGGCGTTGCAGCACCTGGATGGCGCGGCGGATTTCATCATCGCGGCCGATCACCGGGTCGAGCTTGCCCTGGCGGGCGCGCTCGGTCAGGTCCAGCGTGTATTTTTTCAGCGCCTCGCGCTGCCCTTCGGCGTCGGCGTTGTCCACCTTGGCGCCGCCGCGCACGGCGTCGATCGCGGCTTCCAGCGACTTGCGGCTCAGGCCGTTTTCGCGCGCCAGCGTGCCGGCGTCCGACTTGTCGTCGGTCAGCGCCAGCAGCACCATCTCGCTGGAAATGAACTGGTCCACGCGCTTCTGCGATTCCCTGTCGGCCAGGTTCAGCACGGCGACCAGGTCGCGGCTGGCTTGCACGTTGCCACCGGCGCCCGAAACCTTCGGCAGGCGCTCCAGCGCGGCGGTCAGCGCCTTGCTCAGGCCGCCAACGTTGACGCCGGCGCGTTGCAGCAGCGAACGGGCGCTGCCGTCGTCCTGGTTCAGCAGCGCGGTCAGCAGGTGGACCGGTTCGATGTACTGGTTGTCATTGCCCACGGCCAGACTCTGCGAGTCCGACAGGGCTTCCTGGAGTTTGGTGGTGAGTTTGTCTTGACGCATGGTGATGCTCCGATATATTTAACTATCGCTAACATAGGGGCCACCAATAACATTTCAAGGAGTCACTGCCACTTATTCAGCGCCTGGTCGTCGCTGACGCGGGCGTCGACCCAGCGCGCGCCGTCCGGCGTCTGCTCCTTTTTCCAGAACGGCGCCTCGGTCTTCAGGTAGTCGATGATGAACTCGCTGGCGGCGAACGCCTCGCCCCGGTGCGCCGACGTCACCGCCACCAGCACGATCTGGTCCTTCGGCTTGAGCGGGCCGACGCGGTGGATCACCAGCGCGCTGAAGATCGGCCAGCGCTGCCTTGCCTTATCGATAATAGCGCTGATCGATTGCTCGGTCATGCCCGGATAGTGCTCCAGCTCCATTTCCGACACGGCGGCGCCTTCGTTCAGGTCGCGCACGGTGCCGACAAAGCTGACCACGCCCCCTACGCCGGGATGGTCGGCGCGCAGCCGGGCGATTTCCGTGCTCAGGTCGAAATCCCCGGTCTGGATGCGGACTTCATTCAGGCTCATGCGCGGTCTCCGCCACCGATGCGACGGAACAGCTGCTCGATGCGGCTGGCGGTGCGCGCGTCCGCCAGCGCTGGCAACGTGCACAGCTGCAGATAGGCGGCGCTGGCCGACTGCGGCTTCTGGCCGGACTTGAGCGACGATTGCAGCACTTCCACCTGCATTTTCAGGCGTTCGCGGGCGAACTCGGCGCCGCTGTCGACGCCGGCAACGATTTCCAGCCGCAGGATTTCATCGAGCAGCCTGGCGCGGTTGCGTTCCAGCTCGGCGGCGTACTCGCTGCGCTTGCCGTCGGCCGCCAGCGCGGTGTTGAAGCGGCCCTGCAAGGCGCGCTCGTAGTCATTGCCCAGCGACGGCAGCGCCGCCCACCTAGCCTGCCAGGCGGCGACGTCGATGGCGCCGTCCGACACCAGTTCGCTTTCCAGCGCCTGCGTCAGGCGCAGCTTGTCGCGCAGCGCGTTAGCCTGGGCGGCGCCGGCGCGGCGCTTGATCGCGTCCGCCTGCGCCTGCACCTTGCCGACTGCGTTGTGGTAGCGCTGGTTGATGCGCGCCTCGGCCGCGCGCGGCACGGTGCCGGTGGCGTTCCAGGCGCTGGCGGCGTCCTTCAGCGCCTGCGCGATGGCGGCCAGCTGGGCCTTGTCGTCGCTGCTGAAGGTGGCTTCTTCGAGTTGCTTGCAGATATCTTCGCGCGCGTGCAGCTGGGACTTGCGCTCGTGGTCGGCCGCGTGGGCGGTTTCCTTGCGCTTGGCGAAGATGGCGTCGCAGGCGGCGCGGAAACGCTGCCACAGCGCCTGTTCGGTCTTGCGCTCCAGCGGCAGCGCCTTGGCCTGCTCCTGCCAGCGCTCCTGCAGGCGGCGCACCTGGTCGAGCGTGTGGCGGCCGGACGGCTCCAGCGCCTCGGCTTCGGCGATCAGTTGTTCACGCCTGGCGGCCTCGATCTTGCGCTGCTCCGACAGCGGCGCCAGCATGTGCGCCAGCACCTTGTCGAAGGTATGGTCGAGCTTGCGCTTTTCCTTGCGGTCGATGGTGCCCAGGCGGCCCCACATCTGGCGCAGGCGCTGGCCGGCGGCGGCCACGTTTTTCAGGTCGGCGCCGCCGTCGGCCACGGAGTCGGCCAGCGCCTGGGTTTCGGTAATCAGCGCCTGGGCCTTGGCGGCGTTGGCGTGGCGTTCGTCGGCCAGTTGCTTGAAGTGGGCGGCGGCCGGCGCGTAGGCGCTGGTGCAGGCGGCGTCGAAGCGTTCCCACAGCGATTTCGGCGCGTGGCCGGACACCGCGTCCAGCTGTTTCCAGCGGTCGCGCATGCTGCCGACTTTCTTCGCCAGCTCGCTCATGGCAAGCTTTTGGCCTGGCAATTCTTCCACCGCCTTCACCAGCTCCTCGCGCGAGACGTTGCCGCCCCAGCGCGCCCAGTCGCCCAGGCGCTTCAGCTCGGCGCGGATGTGGTTCAGGTGGTCGGTTTGTGCCGGGCTGAGGCGGGTTTTGTGGTCGCGCAGCCATTTGTCGTGCTCGGCGGCGGTGTGCAATTGCCCTTGCTCAAGCGCGGCTTCCAGCGCGTCCATGGTTTCCAGGAATTTCTTGTCGGTTTCCTGCGGCGCCTGTTTGGGCTGCTTCGGCTGCTTCGGCGGCTTGACCGGAGTGGCCGCTTGCGCGCCGCCTGCGGCGCCATCCGCTGCGCCGGCAGCCTCCGCCGAGGCGTCCACAACGCCCTCGCCCGCTTGCGACGTAGCGCCTGCGGCGGACCGGCCGCTGGCGCCGCTTGCCGCAGCTGTACCGGCAGCGGCAGCCGGGTCAGCGGCGGTGGCAGGTTTCGCGGCGGCGGCTGGGTTCGCGGCGTTGGCCGGGCTCGCGGCAGTGGCAGGTTTCGCGGCGGCGGCTGGGCTCGCGGCGGCGGCCTGCTTGGGCGGCGCCGTCAGTGCGGCGCGGGTCTGCTCCAGCGCTGCGGCGAAATCGCTCAGCAGGTGGCGCGGCAAGGCATTGTGCTCCGGCGCCTGCTGATAGCCGGCGGCATCGGCCGCGTGCCGCTCCAGCGCTTGCAGCGCCTCCTCGGCCGGCAAGCCGGCCTCCGGCAGCTTGCGCACGGCGGCCAGCGCGTCGATGATGGTGCGCTGCAAATTAACCTGTGCTTCCAGCCGCGCCGCCAGCGCCGCGCGCGCGGCCGCGTAGTCGGCTGCCAGCGTTGGCACCTCGGCAACCACCTGCCATTGGCGATCCAGCTCGGCCACCTGGTTCGGCGTCAGTTTCTCATCGGCCAACAGGCGTTGCGCATGGTCCAGGCACGCTTGTGCTTTTTGATGCTCGGCCTGCTGGTAGCGGATCGCGTCCAGCCGCCCTTGCATCAGCTTGGCCACGCGGCGATCGGTATTGCGCACCGCCGCCAGCACCTGCTCCAGCGCCGGCTGCGACGTCACGTGCTCGGCGGCGGTCAGGCGCACGCCGGCAAATTCACTCTCCAGTATCAGGGCGACCGCGGCCGCTTCGTTGCCGTTCAGCGCGGCGGCGCGCTGCGTTTGCTCGTCGCGACGGTTGGCGGTGGCGGCAGTGGCCGCATCCTGCTCCTGCGAAGCGGCCGGGGCGGTGGGAACGGCCGAAGTTTCGGTCGCACGCTTAAAGAGGAAATCGAACATGGTGCGCTGTGGTGATGGCTAAAACCACCATCATAGCAAAGCAGGCGGAATTTGCCCTGCTAGCGCGTCAAGAGGGTGGCTATTTCATAATTGCATCATCGCGCGACGCATGTCGCGCGGCTTGGGCAGCGGCCTGGCCGGCATGTCGTCCAGGCCGGCCACCGGCAAAACCTGCAGGCCGGGGATGGAAATCTGGCCGTCATCGACCTCGCCGCCCGGCAGCGCGCGGCGTCGCGCGGTCACCTGCGCCGCCTCGGCCGGCGGCAGGCCGGAGCGCTTCATTTCGTCCAGGTGCTTATCGTGCATCATCAACTGGTTGGCGATCGAGAACCAGGTTTCGCCGGCGATGGCGTTGCGCGCCAGGGCAAACAGTTCCTGCTCCTCTTTTTCCAGCCGCTTGAGCAGGGCCGCGCAGAAAGTGTCGATGCTGTCGCACACTTCGCTGACCTGCTCGTCGCGCACGTCGGCCAGCGCGCCCAGCTTGTTCTGCAGCAGGCGGATCGAGGTCAGCGCCGCCTGGTTCAGGCGGTTGAGTTCGTCGAGCAATTGATCGGCGCGCTCGGTAGCGTCGCGCAGCGCCGGGATCAGGTACATCTCCGTCTTGCGCCAGTGGCAGGCCTGGTACAGGGTGTTGAGGCTTTCGCAGGCGTATTCCAGCTGCGACAGGGTCATGCGGTTCTGCTGCATGAGCGTGGTGCGCACATACTTTTGAAACGATATCAGGCTAACCCGAACGCTGGCTTGTTCGACTGACAGTGCGACCAAAGTGTATGTGGCGGTTAACATTCTGACTGACTCCCTGGGCTGAGGTGGAGGAAGTAAAAGTGTAAAGTTTCCCGACAACGGCGCTTTGAGCTAGCACAAACCGGCCCCGCGCTTCGAAGCACAAATATATAACAAGCCCGCCCCGAATGCTATCGCAAAGGCAGTTGCAGACGTACCATTCCGGCCTCGGGGTGCGGCAAAACCACGCCGCCGAAATGGCGTATCAGTTTCTGGACGCCGCCATTCTCGGACAGCGCATCGCCGACGATCTCGCGCGTGCCCCGGGCGCGGAAATAATCGACCAGCTTCTGGAACAGGATGTAGCCCAGCCCCTTCCCTTTCAAATCGGAACGCACGATGATGGCGAACTCGGCCGATTGATTGTCCGGGTCCAGCACCGCCCGCACCACGCCCAGCGTTTCCGGCTGACCCTGCGGATTGGGGCGGGTGGCGATGAAAGCCATGGCGCGGTCGTAATCGATTTGCGTCAGCCGCGCCAGCTGGGCCGGCGGCAGCTCGCGCATGGCCGAGAAGAAACGCAGGCGGACATCGTCCGGCGCCAGCGCGCTGAAGAAGGCCTGGTGCTGCGCGCCGTCCTCCGGCTTAATCGGGCGCAGCAGAATCTGGCCGCCGTTCCAGTCGAGCCGCTCCTCCAATTCCTGCGGATAGGGACGGATGGCCAGCTCGGCGCGCCGGCCGCGCGCCTTGGCCAGGTGCAGGCGTGCGCCCAGCGCCACCACGCCGCCACCGATGGCCAGCAGCGGGTTCAGCTCCAGCTCGGCCAATTCCGGCAGGTCGGCCACCATGTCGGCCACCTGCACCAGCGTGCGGATCAGCGCCTCGCCGTCGGCCGCGGTCTGGCCCTGCGCCAGCAGCCGCGAAACGCGGGTGCGGCCGACCATGTCGCGCGCCAGCGCCAGGTTCAGCGGCGGCAGGCCGGCCGCGCGGTCGGCCGCGACGTCGGCGGCAATGCCGCCCTGGCCGAAGAACACCACCGGCCCGAACACCGGGTCGTGGCCGATCTGGATGCGCGCCGCCGCCAGCGTGGCGCCGGCCAGCGCGGCCTGCTGCGGCGTCGCCAGCGCAATGCCGTAGGCGGCCATCAGCGCGCGGGCGTCGGCGTCCGACAGCTCGCTGCGGCCTTGCTGCAGCGCCGCCTGCACCAGCTTGCGCGCGGTCGAGCGGCCGCCGGCGCTGGTGGTCGGCACGCCAACGGGCACCTCCATCAGCAGCTCCTGGTTGCGCCGGTACTGGACGATCTGCAGGAAGCCGTTGACCGCCTTTTCCGGCGTGTCGTAGGTCGGCAGGCCGGCGTCGGCAAACACGCGCCGCGCCTGCGCCACCGAGCCGCCGCCCAGCCAGCAGGACAGCACGTTCTTGCCGGCCGCCTGCATCAGCGGCGCCACCGCCTCGGCGATCAGGTGGCTCGGCACCATGGCGGTGGGCGCGTGCAGGAACAGCAGCGCGTCGGCCTGCGGCTCGCGCAGCAGCGCCTGCACGGTGCTGACATAGCGCTCGACCTGGGCATCGGCCAGCAGGCCGACCGGGTTGGCGTGCGGCGCGCCGGCCTGCGTCAGCAGCTTTTGCGTGGCCGGCGACAGCTCCGCCAGTTGCGCGCCGCTGCACGCCAGGGCGTCGGCGGCGATCAAACCGAGGCCGCCGCCGTTGGTCAGCACCGCCAGCCGCTCGCCGCGCTGCGGACGCTGGCGCGCCAGCGTTTCCACGGCGTCGAACAGGTCTTCGGTGGAGTGCACGCGCAGCATGCCGGCGCGGCGGATGGCGGCGTCGAACACCAGGTCGGCGCCGGGCGCGGCGTCGCGCCCCACTTTCAGCACGATCACCGGTTTGCCGCGCGCCGCCAGCCGGCCCGCCGACATGAACTTGCGCGCGCTGCTCACATGCTCGATGCACAGCAGGATGGCTTCCGTTTCGCCGTCCGCCGCCAGGTAGTCCAGCAGGTCGCCGAAATCGACATCGGCGCCGTCGCCCATGGCGGCAAAGCGCGAGAAGCCGATGCCGCGCTGCCCCGCCCAGTCCAGCACCGCCGTCGCCAGCGCCGCCGATTGCGAGACGAAGGCCAGCTTGCCCTTGCGCGCCGCCATCTGCGTGAAGCTGGCGTCCAGCCCCAGCGCCGGCGACTGCAGGCCGGCGCTGCCGGCGCCCAGCACGCGCAGCAGATACGGGCGCGCCGCCTCCAGCATCGGCTGGCGCAGGCTGCGTCCGCCAGCGTGTCCCGGGTCAGCCGTCATGACGATGGCGGCCTTGCCGCCGGCTTGTCCCAGTTCATGGATCAAGCCGGGCACCGTGGCCGGCGGCGTGCAGATGATGGCCAGCTCCGGCGCCGCCGGCAGCGCGCTGACCCGCGCGTAGCTTGGCAGCCCTTGCAGCTGCTGATGCTTGGGATTGACCGGCCAGACGCTGCCGCCGTTCCTGACGAAATCGCCGGCCAGCAGGTTGGCCAGCACCCGCGTCCCGATGCGCTGCGGATTGTCCGAGGCGCCGATGACGGCCACCGAACGGGGTTGGAACAGGCGGTCGAGATTGCGGATGCTCATAGGGCTACCAGCGGGAGCTGTGGTCTTCGGTCACGCCCATCATCTGCGTGACCATGCGTTTGGGTTGGTCCGGCGCGGCGCGCACCCAGCCGCTGAAAGTGCCGATCGGTTGCAGGTAGCGGCTGGCCGCCACCATCATCTTGCGGTTGTCGCGGCGCGCGCCTTCCGGCGTGAAGGTCAGGTCGAGCATATCGTCTTCGGTGAAGATATGCCATGGCGACAGCAGGTCTTTTTTATCGTACAGGAAGTGCGCCGGGCCGAGCGCGATCAGGTCGCCGTCCAGCCACAGCGCGTTTTCATGGTCGCCGAAGTAGCCGGCTTGCAGGTTGAAGCCCAGCTCCATGCTGTGCGCCGAGGCCCAGCGCCAGGCGGTGTTACGCGCCAGCAGGCCGTTCGAGTAGTCGAAGCTGGCGACGCCGCCATCGAGCTTGAATTCCTCGCGCCAGGTGCGCACCTCGCCGCGCAGCGGCATGGCGGACGATTTCTGCGTCGCGTGCACCGAGCCATGGGCGATCGGCCCGGTGGCCAGCAGCAACGGCGCTGGCGATGGACCGAAGCTGGCGTCCACCTCCAGGTAATCGCAGCGCAGCGCCAGTTCGTAGCTGCCGGCGCCGTTGGTGTCGATGCCGATATCGCAGCCTTTGGTTTTGAAGCGGCTCGATTCGCCGGCGTGGTTGGCCAGTTTGGCCGACACCAGCGGCAGGCCGTCCTGCGAGAAGTTGGCCAGCATGTCGCCGTCGCGGCGCTCGAAGGCGTAGGCAAAGGCGGTGCTGGTCCAGCCCAGATCGACGATGGCGACCGCGCAGAACACCTGTTCGGTGCACAGCGCCACGTAATGCCAGCGCTTGTGGTGGAAGCGCCGCCACAGCGCGCCGCGCGAAAACGGCGCCGCCAGCTGGCTCCAGTCGATGTTGCCGACCTGGCCGGCGTAGCGTCCAAACAGCGGTTGGCCGTCGGCGGCAAGCAAACTGGCAGGGGCGGCGGGCAGGCTCAATATCGGTTCAGTCATGCACGCTATTCTAATAAAGATTTCAATATTGCCTGTACAGGAGTGACGTATTTTGTACACCTTTCATGCCAAAAGCGATATTTCCGTGCAGAATGAGCGGCACACCTGCACACCATGACCAGACCACCGCCCGATGCTCGATTTTCTCCGCCGCCTGTACCGCGTGATCCTGCTCCCGGCCTTCGGCCTGGCGCTGCTGATTTTTACCTGGAGCGCCGTGGCCTACCAGCTGCGCCAGGAACACCAGACCGCCCATTACGAGGCGGTGCTGCACAGCCAATCGCTGGCGCGCACGCTGGCCGAGCATAGCAACCACCTGCTGCGCCAGGTCGACCACGCCACCCAGCTGTTCAAGGTCAAATACGAGGAAAGCGACGGCCAGCTGCGGCTGTCCGAATTCACCCGCAAGAACGGCCTGCTGCACTCCCTGCTGCCGGCCAACCTGGACCTGCCGCTGGCCATCATCGACCGCGAAGGCCGCGTCATCGACAGCCGCAATGGCTACTTCGCGCCGGACCTGCGCCAGCAGGCGGTGTTCAGGCAGCACGCCGCCAGCGCTTCCGACACCTCGCTGGTGGCGACGCCGGTGGTGGACCGCCGCACCAAGAAATGGCAGATCCAGATTTCGCGCCGCCTCAATCAGGCCGGCGGCGGCTTCGCCGGCGTCATCATGGTCAGCGTCGACCCGGCCTACCTGGTCGAGGGCTACGACCGGCTGAACGTCGACGCCGGCGCCGCCGTCATGCTGCTCAGCCGCGAAAACGGCATGTCGGCCGGGCGCGTCGACGCCCAGGTCATCATCAGCGACAGCATCGGCTTCGATGTGACCCAGGCCGGCGCCGGCCGGCCGCAGGATGAACTGCTGCTCAAGCGCCCGTTCGACGCCATCGACCGCATTTACAGTTCCAGCGAGCTGCCGCGCTATCTGCTGACGGCCGTGGTGGGCATTCCGGGCCAGGTCGCCATGGCGCGCTTCGAGCAACGGCGCAATATGTATGTCGGCGCCGCCGTGGTGATTTCCGGGCTGGTGCTACTGTTCGTCTACCTGCTGATGCAACAGGCGCACCGCCTGCGCCGCAGCGCCAGAATGGTGATCGAGGCGCAGCTGATGCTGCGCGCCGCCGCCGACGCCAGCCTGGACGCCGTCTACCTGTTCAAGGCCTGCCGCATGCGCGGCGCACAGCGCGAAATCCTCGACTTCACCATCGCCGACCTGAATGAACGCGGCGCGCAGCTGATGGGCTACCGCAGCGCCGACATCAAGGGCAAGCGGCTGGTGGAGGTCATGCCGGAGCTGCACGCCAAAGGCTTCGTCGAAAAATACCGCCACGTACTGGAATCGCGCCAGCCGCTGGAAGAGGAATTCGAAGTCGACTTCCTGCCCAACCGCGCGCTCCACTGGCTGCATCACCAGATCGTGCCGATCACCGACGGCGTGGCCGTCAACGTCCACGACATCACCTCGCGCAAGGAGGCCGAACTGGCGGCGCGCAAGCAGCAGGCCGAACTCACCGCCGTCAACGACGCCTCGCCGCTTGGCCTGCTGCGCGCCGACGCCAACGGCCACTGCACCTACGTCAACCGCACCTTTGAAATGATCACCGGGCTGACGCGCGAAGAGGCGCTGGGCGACGCCTGGCTGCGCGCCGTCCACCCGCAGGACCGCGAGGTGCTGAAGAACGCGCTGCATCACATGGCGCGCACCCGCACGCCCTACCAGGACACGCTGCGCTGCGTGCACCCGGACGGCGCCATAGTCTGGGTGTCGTTCAAGATCGCCGTCATGGTGGTGGACGAGGCGGTGTACGGCTACGTGGGCACGGTGGACGACATCACCCACGTGCGCAAATCGGTGATGGCGCTGCGCGAAAGCGAGTCGCGGCTGCGCACCATCGCCGACACGCTGCCGGCCATGGTGGCGTATATCGACGCCGCGCAGATTTACCGCTTCCACAACCTCGCCTACGAGCGGGAATTCAACCGCACCGGCACCACGGTGCTGGGCATGCCGATCCGCGACACCGTCTCCCCCGAGCGCTACGCCAACCTGCTGCCCTATGTGCAGCGCGCGCTGCAAGGCGAAACGCTGACCTTCGAGGAAGACGACGAGAGCGACGCCACGCCGCGCACCTACGAAGTGGTCTACATCCCGCAGATGGACGAAGACGGCGCCAATGTCATCGGCTTCCACGTCATGCGGCAGGACATCACCGTGCAGAAGCGCGAGAAACAGCGCCTGCTGCGGCTGTCGCAGGTCGATGCGCTGACCGGCCTGACCAACCGCGCCGGCTTCCTGCAAAAACTGCACGACACGATGCTCGCCGCGCGCGCCAACGGCAACCTGATGGCGGTGATGTACATGGACATCGACCGCTTCAAGCCGGTCAATGACACCTTCGGCCACGCCGTCGGCGACGCGCTGCTGAAAGCCTTCTCGGCGCGCCTGACCCACACCATGCGCGCCAGCGACACCATCGCCCGCCTTGGCGGCGACGAGTTCACCATCATCATGGACCGCATCCACCGGGTCGACGACGCTGCCGCGCTGGCGGCCACGATCGTCGCCGCCATGCAGGGCGACTTCGACCTCGATGGCACGGTGGTGTCGATATCGACCAGCATCGGCCTGACCTACTATCGCGGCGAGGACGTCACGCCCGCCGAGTTGCTGAACCGCGCCGACATCCTGCTGTACGAGGCCAAGCAAGCCGGCCGCAATACCTTCCGCGCCGGCCAGACGCTGCACACGCCGGCCGACAACCCGGCATAAATCAAAGCGGGAGCCGCCGGCATGCGCTATATTGGCGCTTTTCCGGCTGTTTCACACTTTTTCATGCGTCTGCTGCACACCTCCGACTGGCATCTCGGCCAATCCCTGCATAATTTCGAGCGTCACTACGAACACCAGCGTTTCCTCGACTGGCTGCTCGACGCCATCGTCGCCGAACAGGCCGACGTGCTGCTGATCGCCGGCGACGTCTACGACAATGCCAACCCGTCGGCCGCGACCCAGAAGCAGCTGTACCGCTTCCTGCGCCTGGCGAAGGAGCGTGTGCCGCATCTGAACCTGGTCATCATCGCCGGCAACCACGACTCGCCGGGCCGGCTGGACGCCCCCGGCCCGCTGCTGGAGGCGCACGGCACGCGCGTGATCGGCGCCGCGCAGCGCGGCGCCGACGGTGAAATCGACATCGAATCGCTGGTGCTGCCGCTGACCGGCCGCAGTGGCGAAATCGAGGCCTGGTGCCTGGCCGTGCCCTTCCTGCGGCCCGGCGACGTGCCGCGCGTGCCGGCGGAGGAAGGCGTCGATCCCTACCTGGCCGGCATCGCCCTGCTCTACCAGCAGGCGTTCGCGCTGGCGCAGAGCAAGCGGCAGGAAGGCCAGGCCATCGTCGCCATGGGCCACTGCCACATGGTGGACGGCCAGATGTCCAGCGACTCCGAGCGCCGCATCGTCATCGGCGGCACCGAAATGCTGCCGGCCGGGATCTTCGACCCGGCCATCGCCTACGCGGCGCTGGGCCATTTGCACCTGGCGCAGCACGTCGGCAAGCAGGAACACATCCGCTACAGCGGCAGTCCGCTGCCGCTGTCCTTCGCCGAGGTGAATTACGCGCACCAGATACTGCGCATCGACCTGCAAGGCGCGGGCGTGCGCGAGATCGTGCCGGTGCCGGTGCCGCGCGCGGTGGAGCTGCTGCGCGTGCCATCCAGGCCGGCGCCGTTGACGCAGGTGCTGGAAGAACTGGAAGCGCTGGCGCCGCCGGAGGCGCCGGCCGAGCAGCAGCCGTATCTGGAAGTGCGCGTGCTGCTGGAGCAGCCGGAACCCGGCCTGCGCGCGCGCATCGAGGCGGCTTTGGACGGCAAGCATGTGCGGCTGGCGAAGATCGAAACCTCGACCGCCGCCCGCGACTCGTCCATCGACAAGGAAGTAATGACGCTGGACCAGCTGGAAAAACTGAAACCCGACGACATCTTCAGGCAGCTATATGAACAGCGCTTCGGCAATCCAGCGCCGGCCGATCAGCTGAGCGCCTTCGCGGAGTTGATGCTGCCATGAGAATCCTGAAAATCAGCGGCAAAAACCTGGCCTCGCTGGCCGATGACTTCAGCGTCAACTTCGAATCGGAGCCGCTGGCATCGACCGGCCTGTTCGCCATCAGCGGCCCGACCGGCGCCGGCAAGAGCACCTTGCTCGACGCCCTGTGCCTGGCGCTGTACGACGCCACCCCGCGCCTGCTGCGCGTGGCCGGCCGCAACTACCTGGCCGACGTCGGCAACGAAACCGTCTCCACGCAAGACCCGCGCACGCTACTGCGGCGCGGCACCGCGGAAGGCCACGCCGAGGTGGACTTCGTCGGCAGCGATGGCGCCACCTATCGCGCGCGCTGGAGCGTGCGCCGCTCGCGCACCAAGGCCGAGGGCGCGCTGCAACCGACGACGATGTCGCTGAAGCTGCTGCCGACCGAACAGCAGATCGGCGCCACCAAGACCGAGGTGAAGGCGGAAATCGAAAAACGTATCGGCCTCTCGTTCGAGCAGTTCACACGCGCCGTGCTGCTGGCCCAGAACGAGTTCTCGGCCTTCCTCAAGGCGGAAGACAACGAGCGCGGCGAACTGCTGGAGACGCTGACCGGCAGCACCGTCTATTCCGAAATCTCCATCCGTGCCTTTGAACGCAACAAGGTGGAACAGGCGGCGCTGCAAAAGCTGAACCTGCGGCTGGCGGACCAGAAGCCGCTGAGCGCCGACCAGCGCGCCGCGATCGAATCGCAGAGCGCCGATGCGGCCGTCGCCATGCAGGCGCTGGACCAGCAGAAGGCGGCGCTGGAACAGGAACTGCGCTGGCACCAGCAAGCGCAAAATCTGGCGCAGGATGAACAGGCCGCGCAGCAGGCCGTCGCCGCCGCACTGGCGGCGGTGGAAGCGGCCGCGCCGCGTCACGCCGCACTGGCACGCATCGATGCGGTGCAGGCAGCGCGTCCGCTGGACGACGACATCCGTCGCATTGACGGCGACATCGCCGCCACGCAGAACATCATCGCCGCCAATACGGAACATGCGCGGCAAGCGGCAGCCGCCCTTGAGCAAGCCAGCGCCGCGCAGGCGCAAGCCGCCGTCAGCCAGCAGGAAGCCGAAGCCGCGCAGCGCGCCGCCGCACCGCTGCTGGACCAGGCCAAGGCGCTGGACGCGCGCATCGAGGCCATGCTGCCCGCCTGGCGCCAGGGCCAGGCCGCCTGCGAGAAGGCCGACCAGGCCGACGCCGCCGCCCGGACAGCGCTGCAGGCGCGCCAGAATGAACATGCGCGCCTGTCCGCGCAACAGCAGGCCGGCGTCGCATGGCTACAGCAGCACAAGCACTGGAAAGCGCTGGCCCAGCAATGGGAACGCTGGGACGTGCTGTTCGTGCAGGCCGGCCAGGCCGCCGCGAACGCCGAGCGCCTGCACCATGGCCTGGCGCGCGTACAGCGCAACGCCCAACTGCATCGCGACGAGGAGGCCGACGCCATCGCCAAACTGGCGAGCGCCGTCCAGGCCTTGCAGACGCTGGACCAGCAGCGCCAGCAGGCAGCGCAGGAAATGGCCATGTACCCGGTCGAACAGCTGCGCGAATCGCGCACCGGCTGGGAACAGCACCGCGACCTGCTGACCAGCGCGGAGAAAATCTGGCTGGACCTGGAAGCGCGCCAGGCCCGCCACGCGCAAATTGAAACGCAATCGGCGCAACTGCGCCAGGCCATGACTGCCGCCGAAGCGCAGCTGGCGGCCGCGCAGCAGCAAGGCATCGCCATCATGGCCACCTTCGCGCAGGCCGAACGCTCGCTCAAGCTGGCGGAAGCCGCCACCGCCGCCAGCGTGGAATCGCTGCGCCAGACGCTGGAAGACGACATGCCCTGCCCGGTCTGCGGCGCCCAGGATCATCCATACCGCCACAACGACGACAGCTTGCAAACCATGCTGCGCGAACTTCAGGGCGATGTGGCGCGCAGCCGGCAGCAGATGGAGGCCAACGTCAAACAGCAGGCGGCGCACAGCGCCACCGCGCAGGCCAGCGCAGATCAGCTGAACGTGCTGGCCGCCGAACAGCGCTCGGTGCAGCAGCAAATGGAACGTGTACGCGCCGCCTGGTCGGCGCATCCGCTGGTCGATGGCGGCGAACTGCCGCCGGAAAGCGAGCGCACCGCCTGGTTCACCGCACAACTGAACGAAGCGTACAAGGCGCTGCAAATCGTTGAGCAACAGGAGCGCGCCCTGCACGCCGCCCGCCTGGCGCGCGATCAGGCGCAAGCCGCCTACGAGCGCGCGGCCGCCGAGCATACGCGCCTGCAAGCCGCGGCCGCCGCGGCCAGGACCGCACTGGCGCAGGCCAACACCGAATACAAGGGTCTGGAAGACCAGCGCATCGAAGTGGCGCTGGCGCTGAGCGGGCTGTTGTCCGACCTGGACGCGGCCTTCAGCGGCGGCGATATTCCAAGCGAAGAGTGGAAAGAGGACTGGAAGTCCGGCCCGGCGCGGTTTTACGAGGCGCGCCAGGCAGAAAGCAAGCAATGGCTGGGGCAGCGCGCGGCTTACGACGAGCGCGCCGCCTCGCTGGCCAGCTTCGAGGTCGAACTGAAAGCGCTGAGCGAGGCCTCGGCCAAGGCCGAACAAGACGCCCTCGTGGTGCGCGCCACATTCGCCACGGCCGATGCGGCGCTCAAGGCCAGCCAGGATCAGCGCATGTCGATGTGGGGCGGCAAGGAAGTGCGCGATGTCGAAGCCGCGCTGCAAGCGGCCATCGATGCAGCCAAGGCCCGCCACGCCGCCAGCCAGGCGGCGGCCCAGGATGCCACGCAGGCACGTACGCGCGCCGACGAGGCGCTGGTGCAGGCCAGCCAGCGCCTCGCGGCCTTGCAGGCATCCGCCGCCGGCGCCGCCCAGCGGCTGGCCGGCTGGCTGGCCGCATTCCAGCAGCGGCAGCCGGAAGCCGGGCTGCACGACCTGGCGCAGCTGCGCGAGCTGCTTGCCACTCCGGCCGACGACATCGCCGCCGAGCGCAACGCGCTGCAAGCGCTGGCCCGCGCCGCCGACCAGTCGGCGACCGTGCTGCAAGAGCGCCAGCGCCAGCGCCAACAGCACCAACTGGGCGCACCGCCATCGCGCCTGCCTGAAACGCCGGCCGGCGAGGCGGCGCCAGGCGCCGACCTGTGGTCCGAGCCAGCGGCGGCGACCGCACCCGCCATCTCCGCTATCGACGCGGTGACGGCGGCGCTCGACGCGCTGCTGGCCGAACGCAAGACCGCCAACGACCACGCCACCGCATTGCAACTGGCGCTGGCGCAGGACGACGAAAAACGCCGCCGCTCGCATTCCATGCTGGCCGAAATCGAGCAGCAGGAAGCCATCGCCCAGCGCTGGGCGCGCATGGACGACTTGATCGGCTCCGCCGACGGCAAACGCTTCCGCAACTACGCGCAGCAATTCACGCTCGACGTGCTGCTGGGTTATGCCAACGCCCACCTGCGCCACCTGTCGCGCCGCTATCAGCTGGAACGCATCCAGAACAATGCCGCGCCGTCGCTCGCGCTGCTGGTGCGCGACCAGGACATGGGCGGCGAGATGCGCTCGGTGCATTCGCTGTCGGGCGGCGAATCCTTTCTGGTGTCGCTGGCGCTGGCGCTGGGCCTTGCCTCGCTGTCGTCGAACCGGGTGCGGGTCGAATCGCTGTTCATCGACGAAGGCTTCGGCAGCCTGGATGCCGACACGCTGCGCGTGGCCATGGACGCGCTGGACGGCCTGCAGGCGATGGGCCGCAAGGTCGGCGTCATTTCGCACGTGCAGGAGATGACGGACCGGATTTCGGCCAAAATCCTGGTGCAGCCATCGGCCGGCGGCCGCAGCACAATTAGCGTCATGTAGCCGCACCGGTGCTATGATTAAGTCTCCAGCGAGGCTACACCATGAGCATCGGCGCCATCCTACCGAGTTCCGCCAGCCTGTCCCCGGGGTACAGCGTACCGCCGGTGCAGCCTTCTGCGCCTGCTGAAAAAACCACGCCTGCCACCACCATCAATCTATCGCCAGAAGCGCAAGCCATGGTCGAAAAGCTCAAGGCGCGCGATCTCGAAGTGCGCCAGCACGAGCAGGCGCACATGGCGGCGGCCGGCGGCCTGGTACTTTCGGGCCCGTCCTATACCTATCAGCGCGGCCCGGACGGCGTCAATTACGCTATCGGCGGCGAGGTCAATATCGACACCTCGCCCGGCGCCACGCCGGAGGAAACCATCGAGCGCGCCCGCACCATCCAGGCGGCGGCGATGGCGCCGGCCGAACCGTCCGGCCCCGACCGCGCAGTGGCCGCCCAAGCGCAGCAGATGGAAATGAAAGCCCGCGCCGAGCAGGCGCAACGCGCCTATGAAGACCCGCCGGAGAAGCGCCCCGCGCTCGACATCTTTGCGTGAATGATAAAATCCCGCCTTTGAAATTTTCCGCAACCTGGCAATCATGTTAAAAGCACCACGCACCCTCACCTTCAAATGCGCCAAGTGCGCCAAAGCCGTGCAAGTCCGCCTGCAAAAGGTGTCGGCATGCTCGCACATCCAGCCTTACGTCGGCGTTTGCCAGTGCGGCGAAGTACGTCATCACGCCATCGGCCAGAAAGACGCCGTAGAATCCTACCTGGCAGCGCCGGAAGGCTGGACCCATCACCACTAAATTGCGCGCCCGGCCCTCAAGTATTGGATTAGCATACCGTTAAAGAGTTGTAGAAGTATCATCAAACGGGGTCCACCATGTCTATCATTTCCAATCTGGGCAGCCGCCTGCCGTCGCTGTACACCGGTAATCAGGGCAACGACAACAAGGCGTCGGCTTTGCAAAAAACGCAAGCCGCCACGCCGGCCAAACTGTCCAACAACCCGCTGGACCTGACCAGCCGCGTGGCCGCGCTGGGCAACGCCACGGTGGATTTCGCCGAGGATTTCGTCAACAGCTTCACGCAGGCGCTGTTCGGCGACGCCGCCAAGGGCGCCGTGATCGACTTCGATTCCGCCAGCCTGGAAACCACGTCCACGTTCGCGGCCGGCGTGCAGCAGACGCGCAGCGGCGGCAGCGTTACCAACGCGGCAGCTTTCAGCCTGACCGACAGCTCGCACTTCATCGGCAAAGGCACCATCACCACCGCCGACGGCCGCAAGTTCGATTTTGAGGTGGAAGTCCAGTACAACGCCGAACTGAGTGCGGCCGCCAGCCAGACCACCGACACCGCAGACCTGCCCAAACCCGGTTGGGCCACCGATACCAAGGATCTGCCGGTGGTGCAGTTGCCGAATCTCGACTTCCCGGGCACGCTGGCGGACCTGTTCCAGCTGATCGGCCGCGATCTGCAAACCGCGCTGGCCAACAACGACAAAGGCAACGGCAAAAACGAGGACGGCATCGACCGCAACACGCTGCGCAGCCTGTCCCTGCGCCTGCTCGATCTGGTCGAAAGCAAGGACACCAACACCTACGCCGCGCCGACCGCCGCCGACAAGGCCAAGGCAGCGGCCAACGCCACCGACGTCGAGCCGGTCGCGCCAAAGGAGCCTGCTGCCAGCGAGCCGCCGTCCGTTGCAGCACCGGCAACCCCGGCCACCCCGGCCGGGCAAGCCGGCGCCGCCACCGCCACGGGCAAGCCGCCGTCGGACAGCGCATCGGTATAATAGCGGCTCCGCGCCACGCAACTCCGCGTGGCGCTCCCCTATTTTATCGATCGCCTCCCCATGCCTGAACAGACCTCCTCTCCGCTGCCACCACAAATCCACTGGGAGGAGAACGGCGAACAACGCTCCGCGCGCTGGCGCTCCGAGGCCGGCATGCCGCCGCCGAAGCGCGTCGTCATCGCCGACGACACCACCAACGCCGACACCGCGTACCGCCTGGCCTGCGAAGGCACCGCGCTGCTGTGGCGCGGCGACTTCCAGAACGCGCGCCAGCTGCTGCAAGCGCTGGCGCGCCGCGCCGACCACAAGGGCAAGTCCGGCAAAAAGGCCAAGGCGCCCAAGGTAGCGGCCTCGCCGACCGAAGCCTTCCACCTGCACCGCCAGGCGCAATCGCAACGCGCCCGCACGCTGGCCATGCTGCTGATCCCATTCGACGAGGGCTACACCATTCCACTGCGCCGCGCGCCGGACGTCAAGCTGGCCTGCAATGAAGCATATGGCCGCTATGAAGAACCGTTCATCGCCTCGCTGCGCGAGCTGCTTGGCCTGATCGGCGCGCACGAATGGCGCCGCGCCGGCGTCGAGATTCCGGCACTGGGCGCGCGCATCCACCCGCATTACGGCGTGTTCTCGCCGGTGCGCGGCGAATACGTTCAGATGGTGGCAGATGCGCCGTTACCGGCGGGCGCGGATCTGGCGTTCGATATCGGCGTCGGCACCGGCGTGCTGTCGGCGGTGCTGGCGAAGCGCGGCATCGCCCGCGTGGTCGCCACCGACCAGGACCAGCGCGCGCTGAGCTGCGCGCGCGAGAACCTGGCGCTGCTGGCGCTCGATCAGCAAGTCGCGCTGCAAACGGCCGACTTGTTCCCCGAGGGCCGCGCCCCGCTGGTGGTGTGCAATCCGCCATGGGTGCCGGCGCGTCCAAGCTCACCGATCGAATACGCGGTATATGACCCGGACAGCCGCATGCTGCGCGGCTTCCTCGCCGGCCTGTCGTCGCACCTGACGCCGGGCGGCGAAGGTTGGCTGATCCTGTCCGACCTGGCCGAGCATCTGGGCCTGCGTCCGCGCGGGCAGCTGCTGGAATGGATCGCCGCCGCCGGCCTCACGGTGCTGGGCAGGATCGACGTCCGCCCGGTCCACCCGCGCGCCGCCGACGCCAGCGATCCCCTGCATGCCGCCCGCGCCGCCGAGGTAACGTCGCTGTGGCGTTTGGGCGCAGCATAATGGACCGCATGAGGGGCACTTGCGCATCGCGGCAAACCTCTATATAATACATGCCTTCAGACGCGGGGTGGAGCAGTCTGGCAGCTCGTCGGGCTCATAACCCGAAGGTCACAGGTTCAAATCCTGTCCCCGCAACCAAATTCGAAAAGCCGTTGATTTCGCAAGGAGTCAACGGCTTTTTCCATTGCGCTCCTTTGTATCGGAATGTTCGCTGGCATACCCAAGCCGCGGCAAAACTGGCACAATCGGCTTTTCGTTTTAGCCAGGAGAGCCGCGTGAAGGATCAAGAACAAGCAACACAACAACCGGTGCAGGATGCGCCAGTCAATCCTTCGCGCCGCCGCATCTTCCAGGCGGCGGGCGCCGCCGGCCTGGCCACCACGCTGCCGGCGCTGACCGAGGCGGCGACCGCCAGGCCGGCCGTCAAGGGCTCGCTCGACGACAAGCTCAAGGCCAATATCAAGAATGTGGTGGTGATCTACCTGGAGAACCGCAGCTTCAACAACCTGTTCGCCAACTTCCCCGGTACCGCCAGCCCACTGTCGGCCGCGCCGGCCGCCGCCTGCCTGCAGCGCGACCGCGACGGCTCGGTGCTGCCGTCGCTGCCGAAAATCTGGGGCGGCATGGTGCCGAACACACAGGACATCGGCGGCAAGAAATACGCCGTCAAGGAAGACGATATCAAGGGCCTGCCGAACGGCCCGTTCAAGCTGGTGGACACCGAAGGCAAGCCGCTGCCGGAAGCCGTCATCACGCGCGACCTGTGGCACCTGTTCTACCAGAACCAGATGCAGATCAACGGCGGCAAGAACGACGGCTTCGCCGCCTGGGGCAACACCGGCGGCATGGTCATGGGCTACTACAGCGAAACCAGTAAAAACCTCGGCCTGTGGAAGATCGCCGAGCAGTACACGCTGTGCGACAACTTCTTCATGGCGGCCTTCGGCGGTTCCTACCTGAACCACCAGTTCCTGATCACCGGCCGCGTGCCGGAATACTTCAACGCCAAGGATACCGCGGCCAGGAAGAAAATCGCCGTGCTGGACGACGGTCCGACCGGCCACCGCCTGTCCGTCACGCCGGATTCGCCGGCATCGGCGATGGACGGCCATCCGCACTTCGTCAACAACGGCGCCATCACGCCGGACGGCTACGCGGTCAACACCATGGCGCCGCCGTACCAGCCGAGCTACATCCGACCGGCCTACGACGGCGATCCGCTGCACGCCGATCCGAAAGACGCCAACACCCTGCCGCCGCAAACCTACGACACCATCGGCGACCTGCTGTCGCGCAAGAAGATCAGCTGGGCGTGGTATGGCGGCGCGTGGCAGGCAGCCTTGGACGCGCGCGGCGGCGGCGAAAGCCGAACTTCCAGTACCACCACCAGCCGTTCAACTACTTCAAGCAGTTCGCGCCCGGCACCAAGGAGCGCGAGGAACACCTGCGCGACGGCGGCCTGGGCGACAGCCCGATCTCCAACAAATTCATCGCCGACGCGGTGGCCGGCAAGCTGCCTGCCGTGACCTTCTACAAGCCGCAGGGCAACCTCAACCTGCACGCCGGCTACTCGGACATCGAATCGGGCGATGCTCACATCACCAATATCGTCGAGCATCTGAGGAAGTCGCCGCAGTTCAAGAACATGCTGGTGGTGATCACCTTCGACGAAAACGGCGGCTGGTGGGATCACGTGGCGCCGCCGAAGGGCGACCGCTGGGGCCCGGGTTCGCGCATTCCGGCCATCGTCATTTCGCCGTTCGCGAAAAAAGGCCATGTGGACCACAACTTCTACGACACCACCTCGATCATGCGCTTCATCACCCGCCTGCACGACCTGCCGCTGCTGGAAGGCCTGAAGACCCGCAACGAAGCCTTCGCCGCCCGCCACGCCACGCCGCCGGGCGACCTGACGGGGGCCCTGAGCTTCCGCTGATATGGCGCATGTGTTAAACTGAGCGCAATTTTGTATGCTTACGAAGCCCGACTACTCAGCCGGGCTTTTGTTTTTCCCCAATGAGAGATAAAAAAGATAACGCGACGTTCGACCTGCCGGGCTTTGATCCCGCCGCGCCGCTCGAACCGGAAGCCAAGCGTCCGCCGCCGCCGCGCGTGCGCCGGGCCACGCTCAAGCAGGAACAGCTGGAGCTGCTGGAACCGACCGACACCACCGGCCTGCCGGTCTGGGTCCGCGACGACAATCTCGATCTGACCGGTTTGCCGGTATGGAAGCGTGACTGATACGGCACACCTGCCGTACACCGCACAAACACCTCCCGCACAGTGGGCCAGACAATGCTAGCCTGTTAGACTGTGTCCACATCCTTTTAGAACAGGGTCCGCCACCATGACTTCCACCTCCTTCGCCAGCCTGCCGCTGAATCCCGCCATCCTGGACAACCTCGACTCGCTCGGCTACAAGGAGATGACCGCCATCCAGGCGCAAAGCCTGCCGTCGGTGCTGGAAGGCCGCGACCTGATCGCCCAGGCCAAGACCGGCAGCGGCAAGACCGCCGCCTTCGGCATCGGCATCCTGGCCAAGCTCAATCCTGCCTGGTTCGCGGTGCAGGCGCTGGTGCTGTGCCCTACCCGCGAGCTGGCCGACCAGGTCGCCGGCGAGCTGCGCCGCCTGGCCCGTTCGACCGGCAACGTCAAGGTGCTGGTGCTGACCGGCGGCTCGCCGATGCGCCCGCAAATCGCCTCGCTGGAGCATGGCGCCCACATCATCGTCGGCACGCCGGGCCGCGTGCGCGACCACCTGAGCCGCGAGACGCTGGACCTGTCCAAGGTCGGCACGCTGGTGCTGGACGAGGCGGACCGCATGACCGACATGGGCTTCTACGACGAAATCGCCGGCATTGTCAGCGCCTGCCCGAAGCGCCGCCAGACCTTGCTGTTCTCGGCCACCTACCCGGACGATATCCGCCGCGCCACCGACGACTTCCTGGTCGATCCGGTCGAAGTCACCGTCGAGGCGCAGCATGACAACAACCAGATCGAACAGCTGTTCTTCGAGATCGGCTTCGACCAGCGCAACGACGCGGTGGCGCGCCTGCTGGGGCACTACAAGCCGGTATCGGCCATCGCCTTCTGCAACACCAAGGTGCAATGCCGCGAACTGGTCGAAGACCTGCAATCGAAAGGCTTCTCCGCACTGGCGCTGTACGGCGAACTGGAACAGCGTGAGCGCGACGAGATCCTGATCCTGTTCGCCAACCGTAGCTGCTCTGTACTGGTGGCCACCGACGTCGCCGCGCGCGGCCTGGACATTCCGAACCTGGAAGCGGTGATCAACGTCGACGTCTCCAAGGACACCGAGGTGCACATCCACCGCGTCGGCCGCACGGGCCGCGGCGGCGAGCAAGGCCTGGCGCTGTCGCTGTGCGCGCCGAACGAGAAGAAATGGGTCAAGCTGATCGAGGAATACCAGGGCCAGCCGGTCAACTGGTTCGATCTCGATAGCCTGGACGAAAACGACTACGGCGTCGATCCGGCGCCGATGATGACGCTGGTGATCTCGGGCGGCAAAAAGGACAAGCTGCGCCCCGGCGACGTGCTGGGCGCACTGACCGGCGACGCCGGCCTGAGCAAGGAACAAGTGGGCAAGATCAACGTGACCGAGTTCCAGACCTACGTCGCCATCGACCGCCGCGTCGCCTACGACGCCTTTGCGCGCCTGAACAAAGGCAATCCGCTCGGCGGCGATTTCGGCGCCATTAAAGGCCGCAACTTCAAGATGCGCTTTATCGACGCCTGATGCCTGTTATCGGTGCTTCGGCTGCTCGATGTGCGGCAGCAGCACCGTCAGGATACCCAGCAGCGGCAGGTAGGAGCACAGCTGGTACACATGGGCGATGCCCTTGATGTCGGCGATGTGGCCCATGGCCGCCGCGCCGATGCCGCTGACGCCGAACATCAGCCCAAAGAAAATCCCCGCCACCATGCCGACCTTGCCCGGCATGAGCTCCTGCGCGAACACCACGATCGCCGAAAAGGCCGACGAGATCACGAAGCCGATCACCACCGACAGCACGGCAGTCCAGAACAGGCCCACGTACGGCAGCGCCAGCGTGAACGGCGCGGCGCCGAGGATGGAGATCCAGATCACGCGCTTGCGGCCGATGCGGTCGCCGATCGGGCCGCCCATGAAGGTGCCCGCCGCCACGGCCGCCAGGAACAGGAACAGATACATCTGCGCGTTCGACACCGAGACGCCGAATTTGTCGATCAGGTAGAAGGTGTAGTAGCTGGTCAGGCTGGACATATAGATGTACTTGGAGAACACCAGCAGCGCCAGCACCGTCATGGCGCCGTACACCTGCGCCTTCGGCAGCGGCGACACCGCCGGGCCGGCGGCTTTCTTCGGCTGCGCCAGGTGGTGGCTGTGCCAGCGGCTGACGTAGACCAGGATCGCAATCGCGGCCAGCACCAGCAGCGCGAACCAGGCGATATTGCCCTGGCCGCGGCCGATGATCACCGCCGCCGCCAGCACGGGGCCCAGCGCCGAACCGGCGTTGCCGCCGACCTGGAACAGCGACTGCGCGAAGCCGAAGCGGCCGCCGGAAGCGGCGCGCGCCACGCGCGAGGCCTCCGGGTGGAAGGTCGAGGAGCCGATACCGATCAGCGCCGACGACACCAGCAAGCCAGCGAACGACGAGGCGAACGACATCATCAGCACGCCGATCAGCGTGGCCACCATCCCCATCGGCAGCAGGAAAGGCATCGGGCGCTTGTCGGTGTACAGGCCGATCCACGGTTGCAGCAGCGAGGCGGTGCACTGGAAGGTCAGCGTGATCAGGCCGACCTGGGTGAAGCTCAGGCCAAACTCCGATTTCAGCATCGGATAAATCGAAGGCAGCATGGCCTGGGTCAAATCGTTCAGCAGATGCACCAGCGCGACGGCGCCGAGTATCTGCATCACGGTGTCGCCGTGCGGGCGACTCATAGCAGCGGTAGTCATGATCTGAAAATTCCGGTTTGAGGAGGATTGAGTGTAATATGGTTGGCAAACTGTGATATTCCAATAATCGTCGAATAAATGCCAAATCCCGACCGCAGCACCGACCACCGCGACTACCAGCGCGTGCCGCGCGTGGTCACCGCCCTCGCGCGCGATGCGGAACACGGCATCACCGCCGCACCGCACAGCCACGAACGCGCGCAGTTGTTGTACGCCACCCAGGGCCTGATGCGCGTGCAGACCGATTCCGGCGTGTGGATACTGCCGCCGCGCCGCGCGCTCTGGCTGCCGCCGGGCGTGGTGCATCACTGGACCTCGGTGAGCAAGGTGGCCATGCGCACCATTTATGTGGAAGCCGGCGCCGCAAAGGCGTTTGGCGACAGCTGCCGCGTGATCGAAGTCAGTCCGCTGCTGCGCGAGCTGATACTGGCGCTGCTGGAGGAGCCGATCGAATATCCGCTGCCGGGACGCGGCGAGCATCTGGCGATGCTGATCCTGTCGGAGCTGAAGGCGGCGGAGACGGTGCCGATTGCGATTCCGTGGCCGCGCGACCGCCGCCTGCTGGCCGTGTGCTCGGCCATCATGGCCGATCCGGGCAGCAGCCGCAATATCGAACAATGGGCCGATGCAGTGGGCGCCAGCGCCCGCACATTGATACGGCTATTCCCGAAGGAGACAGGGCTGCACTACCGCCAATGGGTGCAGCAGGTGCATCTGGCCGAGGCGTTCGGCCGGCTGGCGCAGGGCCAGAGCGTGGGCGAGATCGCGGCGGCGCTGGGTTATGCGAGTCCCAGCGCCTTCAGCGCCATGTTCCGCCGCATTCTCGGCAAAACGCCGCAGCACTACCTGACCGAGTGGCGCCAGCCGCTTACGCAGCGTCCAGCGTAAAGCGGAACACCGCGCCGAGCCCCGGCTCGCTGACCAACTCGATCTTGCTGTGATGGAGTTGCAGGATGCGGTTGACGGTCAGCAGTCCGAGGCCGCCGACGCGGTATTCGCCTTGCAGCGCCACCGGGCGGCGGAACAGGTTGTCGCGCATGGCGGCGGGCACGCCGGGGCCGGTGTCTTCAACGGTCACGGTGACCTTGCCGCTGGCCGCCGGTTCGACGGTGATTTCAACCTCGCCGCCGGACGGCGTGTGGCGGATGGCGTTGTCGAACAAATTGGTCAGCACGCGCTCCATCATGCCCAGGTCGGCGCGCACCATCGGCGCCGGGTGCGGCAGCGTCGCCATCAGGCGCACATGGCGCTCGGCGGCTTGCAGCTCGAATTTCTGGAACACGTCCTGTATCAGGTCCGACAGCGAAAACGGCTCCAGCTCCGGCTGCACCGAGCCGTGTTCGAGGCGCGCCAGTTCAAACAGCGCCTGCGCCAGCCGCCCTACTTTCTGGCTCTGCGCCAGGGCGATGCCGAGGTAGTGCTGGCGTTGGACCGCTGTCAGCGTTTCATCCTTCAGCGACAGCGTTTCCAGGTAGCCGTGCAGCGAACCCAAAGGCGTGCGCAGGTCGTGCGAGATATTGGCCACCACTTCGCGCCGGTCGTGGTCCAGCTGGCGCATGGTCTGCCATTGCTGGTTGATGCGCGCGGCCATATCGCCAAAAGCGTGTTCGAGGACGGCGATATCGTCGCGCGGGTTCTCGACACCGGGCGCGGGCAGCGCCAACTGGTCCGCCTTGGTATCCAGTTGGCGCATGGTGGTTGTGAGCCGGCGCAGCGGCCGCGTGATCAGGCGGAACGCGATCAGGCCGGCGATAAGCACGAGCGCCGCCACCACCACCATCGACCACAAGGTGGTGCGCAGCACCGAGCTGGCCGTGGCGCGGGCGGCCAGCCGGTCGTGCTCCTCGCTTTGCAGGATGACATAGATGTAGCCGACCTTTTTTCGCCGGCGCGCAGGACGGCGGCGCTGAATACCTTGCGGCCCTTGTCGCTGCGCGGGTCGTCGCCCTGTATCGGCAACGGCTCGTTGGCCAGCAGGCGGCGGATCGGATCGAGGCTGACATGGTCGCGTTTCAGGCTACCTTCCGGGGCGGCGTGACCGACGACGCGCCCCTGCATATCGAGCAGGTAGACTTCCACGCTAGGATTGACCGCCATCAGGCGGCTGAACAGGCGGCGCACCATGTCGGGGCCGAGCGCTTGCGCGTCCTCGGCGTGCATCAGCTGCGCGTCCAGCGCGATGCTGCGCGCCAGCCCGCGCGACAAGCCCTGCACCACTTCCTTCTCGTGCATGATGTTGGCGCGGATTTGCAGCCAGGCCGACGCCCCGCAGCAGGCCAGCAGCAGCACCGAAAAGACCAGCGACAGGCGCTGCGACAGCGTCAGCCTCATGCGGCCTCGCCGGCGCTGGCGTACCTGTAGCCTTTGCCCCAGACCGTGAGGATGCGGGTCGGTTCGGCCGGATCGGCTTCGATCTTGGCGCGCAGGCGGTTGATGTGGGTGTTGACCGTGTGTTCGTAGCCGTCGTGCTGGTAGCCCCACACCTGGTTCAGCAGGTCGAGCCGGGAGAACACTTTTTCCGGATGCTTGAGGAAGAAATACAGCAGGTCGAACTCGCGCGGCGTCAAATCCAGCAAGGCGCCGTTCAGGTGCGCCTGGCGCGTGATCGGGTCGACGCGCACGCCGTTCAGTTCCAGCGCTCCGCCCTCGTTGCGCTGGTTGCGCGACATGGCGTCGGCCCGGCGCAGCAGCGCCTTCACGCGCGCCACCAGTTCCAGCACGGAGAACGGCTTGGGCAGGTAATCGTCCGCCCCCAGTTCCAGCCCGAGGATGCGGTGCACCTCGCTCGACCGCGCGCTGGTGATGATGATGGGCGTGTAGGGCGTCATCGCGCGCGCCTGGCGGCAGATTTCCAGGCCGTCCACGCCGGGCAGCATGATGTCGAGGATCAGCGCGTCCCAGCCGCCGGTGCGCACCTGCGACAGGCCCTGGGCGCCGTCCGCGCAGTGCGTCACCTGATACCCCTCATCCTGGAGGTGCATCCGCAGCAGATCCGCGATATGAATATCGTCTTCGACGATGAGTACACGTTTGTTGTCCATGACCGTCATTGTGCCGTAATCGGAAGGACGAAAGTATCACAATTAGTTTAAGTTTACGTGAGGATTTCGTCAGCACTCCCGGCGCAGAATGGCTCCATCGTTATTCCACTTACGGAGGACACCATGACATCACGACGCTCTTTCATCCTGACCAGCGGCGCCGCGCTGCTGGCGGGCATCGCCTACCGCAGCACCATCGCCGCCCCTGCCGCCGCCTGGGAAGTGACCCGCAGCGACGCCGAATGGCGCGCCCTGCTGACGCCCGCACAGTACGAGGTGCTGCGCAAGCACGGCACCGAACGGCCGTTCAGCAGCCCACTGCACAAGGAACACCGCGCAGGCAAGTTCTTGTGCGCCGGCTGCCAGAATCCGCTTTTCTCGTCGAAGAACAAATTCGATAGCGGCACCGGTTGGCCGAGCTTCTGGAAGCCGCTGGACAAGGGTGTAATCACCAGCCGCACCACGTCGCTGGGCATGTATGGCGTTGAGGTAGTGTGCCGCCGTTGCGGCAGCCACCTGGGCGACGTGTTCGACGATGGCCCGGAACCGACCGGCCTGCGTTACTGCATCGACGGCGTGGCGCTGAACTTCGTCGCCGGCGAAGCCTGATCGGGAGATGACATCATGTTGCTGATTTTGCTCTCTTATCTGGGCGGGGCGCTGACGATTGTGAGCCCTTGCATTCTGCCGGTGCTGCCGTTTGTGTTTGCCCGCACCGGGCAGCCGTTTGTGCGCAGCGGCCTGCCGCTGCTGGCCGGCATGGCCCTGACCTTCGCGCTGGTGGCAACGCTGGCTGCGGTCGGCGGCGGCTGGGTGGTGCAGGCCAATGAGTATGGCCGCTGGATCGCCTTGGTGTTGATGGCCTTCTTCGGCATTACGCTGATGCTGCCACAGGTGGCGGACCGCTTGACCAAGCCGCTGGTGGCGCTGGGGGACAAGTTGTCGAACAAGGCGCAGCAGTCGGGCGATGCGGCGGACGGCCAGCATGGCGGTGCACGTTCGTCCTTCCTGCTCGGCGTCGCCACCGGTCTGCTGTGGGCGCCGTGCGCCGGACCGGTGCTGGGGCTTGTGCTGACCGGGGCGGCGTTGAATGGCGCCAGCGCGGGCACCACCTTGCTGCTGTTGGCGTATGCGGCCGGCGCGGCGACTTCGCTGGCACTGGCGCTGCTGGTCGGCGGCAAAGTGTTCGGCGCCATGAAGCGTTCGCTGGGCGCTGGCGAGTGGATACGTCGCGGCTTGGGCGTGGCCATGCTGGCCGGCGTCGCTGCGATTGCGACCGGGCTGGATACCGGCTTGCTGACGCGCGTTTCGAGCGTCGCCACCGCAGGCGTCGAGCAAAAGCTGATCGACACCCTCGCGCCACGTCCAGCCAGCGATGCGCCTACTGGCGGCGCCATGATGCGCAGTGCCGCAACCGCAGCGGCGGACGAGGTGGCGGCCGGCGGCGCGATGATGTCGCGTGTCGCCATGTCCGCCAATGCCGCCAATGCCGCCGGGCCGGCGATGATGTCGCGCCGCGCCGTGGCGCAAGCCGCCGACGCGCTGCCGGTCGAAGGCAAGCTGCCGGCGCTGACGGGCGCCGTGGAATGGCTCAACACCGCCCCGCTCACGGCGGAACAACTGAAAGGCAAGGTGGTGCTGGTCGACTTCTGGACCTACTCCTGCATCAACTGCCTGCGCAGCCTGCCGTACACCAAGGCCTGGGCGGACAAATACCGCAACCAGGGACTGGTGGTGATCGGCGTGCACGCACCGGAGTTCGCGTTCGAGCGCAACGTCAACAACGTGCGCAAGGCGGTGAAAGACCAGGGCATCAACTTCCCTGTCGCCATCGACAACGACTTCGCCATCTGGCGCGCCTTCAACAACCAGTACTGGCCGGCGCACTACTTCATCGACGCCAAAGGCCAGATCCGCCATCACCACTTCGGCGAAGGCGGCTACGCGAAGTCGGAGCAAGTGATCCAGCAACTGCTGGAAGAAGCGGGCCGCAAGGACGTCGCCAACACGGTGGTCAGCACCGAGGACGTCAAAGGCATACAGCAGCAGTCGGACATGGGCCAGGTCGGCTCGCCTGAAACCTATCTGGGCTACGAGCGCGCCGAGAACTTCGCATCGCCGGAAACGCAGGCAGCCAACGCCGCCCGCCAGTACACGGCGCCCGCCAGGCCAGCGCTGAACCAGTGGGGACTGGCCGGCAACTGGCTGTCGCTGCCGGAGCAGGTCACGCTGACACAGGGCGCCGGCAGCATCGTCTACCGCTTCCATGCGCGTGACCTGCACCTGGTGCTCGGCCCGGCCAGGAACGGCAAGCCGGTGCGCTTCCGCGTCACCATCGACGGTGCGGCGCCGGGCAAGAACCATGGCGCCGACACCACCGCCGACGGCGCCGGCGTAATCGACAGCCAGCGCCTGTATCAACTGGTGCGCCAGTCCGGCGATGTGGCCGACCGCACCTTCCGGATTGAATTCCTTGACCCGGGCGTACAAGCGTATGCCTTCACCTTCGGCTAACAGGAGAAAGACCATGAACAGCATCAAGGCACTGGGCGGCGCGCTCGCCCTCTTTAGCATCGCAGCCTGCCAGCAGCAGGCGATATCGGCGGAATCCGCAACCGTGATCGCACCGCCGGTGATCGACTTGCCGGCCGGCGGCGCGCAAAGCGCCACCGCCATCTTCGCGGGTGGTTGCTTCTGGGGTGTGCAGGGCGTGTTCCAGCACGTGAAGGGCGTCACCAGCGCGGTGTCCGGCTACACGGGCGGCGAGGCGCGCACCGCCAGTTACGAGGCGGTGGAAAACGGTGACACCGGCCACGCGGAATCGGTGAAGATCACCTACGATCCGGCGCAAATCAGCTACGGCAAGCTGCTGCAGATATTCTTCTCGGTGGCGCACGATCCCACGCAGCTGAACCGCCAGGGACCGGACAGCGGCACGCAGTACCGCTCGGCCATCTTCCCGCAGACGCCCGCGCAGCAGAGCGTGGCCGAGAAATACATCGTTCAGTTGAACGCCTCGCACGTGTTCAAGAAACCGCTGACGACGCGCATCGAACCGGGCAAGCAGTTCTACGTGGCCGAGTCCTACCACCAGAACTACCTGACGCTGCATCCGAGCGATCCGTACATTGTCTACAACGACTTGCCCAAGCTGACCGACTTCAAGCGCATCCTGCCCGCCCACTATCGCGCGGAAGCGGTCCTCGTGCGACCCGGCGGGAACAGTTAAGGCCGGACCTGCTTCAGCACTTCCAGCACGGCGTCGGCCACCGCTTCTGGCTTATCCGCCTGAATCGCGTGGCCGGCGCCGGCAATGACGCGCTGCACGGCGCGCGACGACAGCCTGGTGAACTCCTTCTGGATGGCGACATTCTCGTCCTCAAACGCTTTATTGGCAGCGCTCTGCGGCTGGCCCGGCACAGCGTAGGGACTAACGCCACGCGTCAGGACCAGCACGGGGATGTCGCCGAAGGGGCGGCGCAATGCGCGCAGCTGTGCATCGCTGGTGGCCATGGCGTTGTACTCCGACGATTTGGCGTGCCAGTAGGACGGCTTCGATTCGGAAGCCAGGATGGCCGCGCCCAGTTGCGGTCCATAGTTCTGCAACGGCTCGCCGATGCATTGCTTCTGCTTCTCGCCATCGCTTGCAAAGCCCTGCTCCGCTGCGTCCAGACAGTATTTGTTCTGCGCCTCGTACATCGCGTAGATCTGCTTGATCTTGCCGCCCGAAGCCCTGTTCAGCCGCTCGGTCTCGTCCTCGTGCTGTGCCTCGACCAGCACCAGTCCTTGCACCAGCTGGGGATGGCGATAGGCGTATACCTGGACATTGGCGCCGCCGAGCGAATTGCCGACCATGATGTACGGCCCCTTCTCCCCTGCGGCCTGTAGCAGCGCATGCAGATCGGCCGCCACGCTTTCGGCGGTATTCGGCTGTGAAGACGGATCGCTGAAACCGAAACCGGCGCGGTCGAAGATGCAGGCGCGCGTATGTTTGGCTACCGCCGGCTGCACGCGATGCCACGCCCATCCGGCGTCGCCGGCAGGTGCGTCAAACACCACCGTCGGGGCGCCTGAACCGGTGCAGTACAGGTTCATCTTGCGGCCGCCGCCAACATCGAGCAACTGATGCGGCACTGCGAAGTCGCTTGCCGCTGCCCAGCCTGAACTCAAGGCCAGGACCATCAGAACAGCTTTCATTCCACCTCCGTTGTCGTGTGAAGTTGCGTAATAATCAGCGATAATAAAGGGATGGACAAGTTAATTTCTGAACTGAGAAGGCTGTACCTGCTTAACGCGGACAACCATCAGCGCCTGCAACACCACTTGCGCGGCGAGGCGACATTTGCTTTCGACCTGGCGCAGGACGGCGTTACGCGCGCCATCGTCATCAATTTCCATAAGGCGCAGGGGAGCGGCACTGGCTGCGACTGTGCGACGTGGCCAACGCGCTGCAATCGGAGCTGGGTTTGCCGGCGCCGGCGGTCAGCGTGTCCGGCGGCGACAGCTACTGTTTGTGGCTATCGCTGGCGACGCCGATTTCGCTCGATCAGGCGCGCCAGTTCCTCGCGCTGCTGCATCAGGCTTACTTCGAAGATGAGCAGATCGATTTCGGCCGCACCATGGTCGAATTGCCGCCTTGCCTGCACGTGGCCACCGGCCTGTGGGCCGCGTTCATCAATCCGAGCATGGGCGGCGCGCTGGCCGAGGATCTGGGCCTGGAAATGCCGCCGAACGAGATGGCGCAAGCGGCCTTCCTGGAAAAGCTCGACTGCATCAGCGACGAGCAGTTCGCCCACGCGCTGGCCACGCTGCGCCGACAGCATGAGGCCAGGCCGCAAGCCGCGCCAGCCAGCGCGCGCAGCCCCACCACGCCTGCCACGCCTGCCACGCCTGCCACGCCAGCCACGCCCGCGTCTCCGCCAACGCCCGGCAGCGCCGATGGCCCGCTGCTGAAGGACGCCACGCTGGAAGACATCGTCAGGCACCTGCATGCGATGGGCATCGAACCCACCTTCCGCCACGTATTGAAAAACTAGCGCGCCGCCAGCGAGCACGCTGGCCGGGAACTGCGGCGCGCGCCGGTGCAGCGTCGCCTGTTCATACGAGTAGGCCATGCGGATCAAGGCCGCCTCGCTGTAGGCCGCACCGACGAAGGACAAGCCCACCGGCAGCCCGTGCACATGCCCCGCCGGCACGGTAATGTGCGGATAGCCCGCCACTGCCGCCGGCGACGAGAAACCGCCGACATAATGGTCGCCGTTGATGAAGTCCGTCAGCCACGCCGGGCCACCGGTCGGCGCCACCAGCGCATCCAGACGATGTTCCTGCATCACCTTGTCGATGCCTTCGGCGCGCGCATAGCGGTGGTTGTTGGCCAGCGCCTCCTTGTAGGCCGGCGATTCCAGCCCGTCCTTGGCCTGCGCGCGTTCCAGGTACTCCTGGCCGAAGTACGGCATCTCCTGCTGGCGATGCTTCTCGTTGAAGGCGATCAGCTCCGCCATGTTGGACACGGGGGCGTTCGGCGCATACTCTTTCAGGTAGGCCGCCAGGTCGTTCTTGAATTCATACAGCAGCACCTCGGTCTCGCTGTCGCTGTACTTGCCGACATTAGGCACTTCAGTCTCCACCAGCACCGCCCCCTGCGCCTTCAGGTCCAGCAATGCCTTTTCGATCACCGCGTCCAGCTCCGCGTGCTGGCCAAAGAAGTTGCGCGCCACGCCGATGCGCGCGCCTTTCAGGCCGCCCTTCTCCAGCGCCGCGCGGTAGTCTCCGGCCTTGCCGGCGCTCTCCCGCGTGACCGGATCCTTCGGGTCCACACCGGTCATCGCCGCCAGCATCAGCGCCGCATCGGCCACGCTGCGCGCCATCGGTCCGGCCGTGTCCTGCGAGTGTGCGATGGGGATGATGCCGCTGCGGCTGACCAATCCGAGCGTCGGCTTGATGCCCACCAGGCCACAGATCGACGCCGGCGAGACGATGGAACCATCGGTTTCGGTGCCCACCGCCAGCGTCGCCAGGCCAGCCGCGATGGCCGCGCCGGAGCCGGAGCTCGAACCGCTGCAATTGCGGTCCAGCGAATAGGGATTGAGCGTCAGGCCGCCGCGCGCGCTCCAGCCGCTGACCGAATGGGTCGAGCGCATATTGGCCCACTCGCTCAGATTGGTCTTGCCGATGATGACCGCGCCGGCGGCGCGCAGCTGTGCCGTGACATGTGCGTCACGCGCGGCGCGCACGCCGGCCAGCGCCAGCGAGCCGGCGGTGGTGCTCATGCGGTCGGCGGTGGCGATATTGTCTTTCAACAGAACCGGAATGCCGTGCAGCGGGCCGCGCACGCGCTTGAGGTTGCGCTCGCGGTCCATGTCCAGCGCGATCTTCAGCGCTTCCGGATTGATTTCGATGATGGCGTTGAGGCGCGGCCCGGCCTTGTCGATGGTCTTGATGCGCGCCAGGTACTGCGAGGTCAGCTTGTGCGAGGTCAGCTTGCCCGCCGCCATCATCTGCTGCTGCTCGAAGACGCCGGCGTCGAGGATGCCGCCGGCGCCGACCGGCCTGGCAAACACGCTCCCCGTGGCCGCCCCGGCCACCAGCCCGATTTTTACGAAATCCCTGCGATCCATGCCGTCCCCGTGAGTTTCACCAATGCGCCGCATTTGTTGCGCTACATTAATATATCAGGAGGTTGCCACTTCCACCACAAAAATTGATAAAAAAAGCACGCCGGCTTGCGCGGGCGTGCTTCTGGCAACAAAGACTGTGCTTAGTTACGCACGACTTTCTTGAATTCGTTGGTGCGGGTGTCGATTTCGACGATGTCGTCTTGCGACACGAACAGTGGCACCTGGATCGAGAACTGTTTCGATTCGATCGCGTTTTCGATCTTGGCTTCCTTGGTCACGTTGCCCGAGGTGTTGCCTTTAACCGCTGGCTCCGAGTAGATGATCTGACGCTGGATGGTGGTTGGCAGTTCAACCGAGATCGCTTTGCCGTCGTAGAACACGGCTTCGCATTCCATGCCGTCTTTCAGGTAGTTCAGCGCGTCGCCCAGGTTTTCTTCTTCGATTTCGTACTGTTCGTAGTCAGCGTCCATGAACACGTACAGCGGGTCGGCGAAGTACGAGTAGGTTACTGGCTTCTTGTCCAGCACCACAACGTCGAATTTGTCGTCGCCGCGGAACACGCTTTCGAAAGGCGCGTTGGTCAGCAGGTTCTTCATTTTCCACTTGTAGGTGAAGCCGGTGCGGCTCGAACCGTTGACGTCGGAGCGCAGCACGATGAATGGCTTAGCGTCAACCATGATGATGTTGCCAACGCGAATTTCTTTTGCAGGTTTCATAGTGATTCTACTTAATAAGGTGGTTGCGTAAAGATCATCGTTGCCTCGCCGGCCTACGCTTGATCGGGTAAAAAATGCGTTATAGAGATTAACCCGGCATTGTACCTTGTTTTTCTTCTAGCGCCTATCTCAGCGTGGCCGCAAACGCCAGCAGATTGCTGGCCAAATCGCCATGCGACAGCATCTGCCGCTGCCACTCGGCGGCGCCCGCCGCGGCCTGCGCCGCCTCCCCTTGCAGCCCGGCCCACAAGGCCGTCCAGTCGTCTTCGGCACCGCCGCCGGACGCGGCGCCGTTCCAGCGCAGCGCAAAGGCGGCCAGTTGCGGCAGCGCGCCGGCGTAGCGTTGCAGGAAGGCGCGCAGCTTCTTGTGGTGCAGGTTCTCGTCCTGCGGGTAGATGTGCCAGATGAACGGCTTGCCGGCCCATTGCGCGCGCACGAAGGAGTCCTCGCCGCGCACGAAGTTCAGGTCGCAGGCCCAGAGCAGCTTGTCGTAGTCCGGCTGCGGCACGAACGGCAGCACGCGCAGCGCTCAGCGCACCGTGCGTGGCGACCGCGCCTGCGTGGCCATCGCCGCCGGTAAAGGCGCGCACGGCGTCCGCCGCCACGCCCTCCGGCACCAGGCATGTAAGCGGCCGGCCGCCCTGCCGCCAGGCGTCGAACAGCGCCGACACCGGCGCGTGCGGATAGCAGAACAGCGATACCTTGGTCGACGCCAGCTCGGCCGGCGTCAGCCCCAGCCCGCGCAGGAACGGCGCCGGCGCGAACTGCAAACGCTGCTGCTCCAGCGCGGCCTCGCGCAGCAGCCCGCCGGTCTGGCCGGTAAAGCCGGGAAAGAAGAAATGCTTCATCAGCCCCTGGCGCTGCGGCGACGGCAGGCGGTGGCAGCCCTCCACCCACTCCTCCGCCGTCAGCCCCTCCAGGTTGAACCACACCGGACGCGGCTGGCGCTGCGCCATGGCGTCGATGTAGCCCGGCGGGATGTCAACGGCGAAGAATTCCACCACGATGTCGGCCACGTCGGCCGGCGCATAAACGCCGTCCTGGTCGCGCCAGTGGCGCACGGCGACGCCCTGCACCTGCTGGCGCGCGGCCGCCACGTCCACCTCCGGGCAGATGCGCTGGAAGCTGGCCAGATCGTCGACGTACAGCGTCACCGCCACGCCGTGCTCGTGCACCAGCTGTCTGGCGAGACGCCAGCAAATACCGATATCGCCATAGTTGTCGACGACGCGGCAGAACAGGTCCAGTTTCATAGGCATGCGGGCAAAAAAATCGAGGCTGGATGATACCTGATTAAGGCATGGCGGCCACCAAGAATATCAAAACTTCAATCCGCGCTGTCAGTCCAATCCTACCAGCGCGGCGCCTCTACCGGCTGGATTCACCAAACACAAGGAGATGTCATGAACGAATATCAACAATATTACGGACAACCATTCGCACCACAACAATTCGGAGAACTGGCGCCGCAAGGCTTCTTCGGCGGGCTGCTCGGCGCTCCGCTGGGGGCCTGATCGGACGCGGCATCGGCGGCCTGTTCGGCAACGCCAACCTGGGCCGCCAGATCGGCCAGGCCGCAGGCGGCATCGGCGGCGGCCTGCTGCCGTTCGGCGCGGACCCGGTCGCCGCCGCCTATGCGCAACAGGCGCAGCAACAGCAACTGCTGCAACAGGCGCAGCTGGGCCAACTTGGCCAACTGGCGCCGCAGGGCTGGTTCGGCAACATCATCAAGAGCGTGGCGCGGCCGCTCGGCGGCGCCGTCGGCGGCATCTTCGGTAACGCCGGCCTGGGCAACACCATCGGCGGCATCGCCGGCCAGCTGGGCGGCATGCTGCCGTTCGCCGCCGACCCGGTGGCGCAGGCCTACGCGCAGCAGGAAGCACTGGCGCAGCAGCAAGGCCTGGCGCCGCAAGGCTGGCTGGGCGACATCATGCGCAAATACCGCCCTTACACGGGCATCATCAGCCCCACCTTCCCATCGTCGCCGAACCTGATGCCATTTGGCGCCGATCCGATGCAACAAGGGCAGCTGCAACAACTACAGCAACTACAGCAACTACAGCAACTACAGCAACTGCAACAGCTGCAGCAGATGCAGCAGATGCAGCAGTTCCAGGACCAGGGCCTGGCGCCGCAAGGATGGTTCGGCAACATCCTCAAAAGCGTGGCGCGGCCGATCGGCAGCGCCGTCGGCGGCATCTTCGGTAACGCCGGCCTGGGCAACACCATCGGCGGCATCGCCGGCCACCTGGGCGGCATGCTGCCCTTCGACGCCGACCCGGTGAGCGCGGCCTACGCGCAGCAACAGGCACAGCTGGCGCAACTGGTGGCGCAGCAAGGCAACAGCGCCCTCTACGGCGGGCAAACCCTGCACTGACACCCAGCCGTGCACGACCACCCCGCCGCGGCGCTGGCCGTCGCGGGGCGCTGCACCTGAAGGAGAACCGTATGCCTGACAAGTCCCGCTTCCTGGTCCACGCCGCGCTCGGTGCGCCGCTCAACGACTTCCTGACGGTGGCCGCCACCGATACGGACATCAAGGTGATCGACATCATCGGCCCGCGCGACCGTCCGCACACGGCGGTGGTGGAACTCAGCCCCGACAAGGCGCAACAGCTCGAACAGCACTTCCGCCTGACCGGCACGCCCTCGCACCAATTGACGATAGAACCGGACCGGCCGCTATCCATGTTCAGCGGCCCGTTCGCCCCCTTTTGAAAGGAACATCATGCCCAAGAATCCCAATGGCGGCGGCAGCACACCGCCAGACCTCAGCACGTCCATCGGCGACGGCGACACCGCTGCCCCCGCTGACAGCGGCAATCCCGTTGCCAGCCGCCGCGGCGGCGGCGCCAGCAGCGGCGCCAGCGCCGGCGAAGCACCCGCCAGCGAAGCGGCCGGCGGCAGCAGCGATCCCGCGCCGCACAGCAACGGCCGCGCCGACAGCACCGGCCGTAACATCGCCGCCCGCAAGAAGCAATTCGTCATCGCACCGCGCCAGCCGTCGGAAGGCCTGCAGACGCTCGGACTGCAGCCGCTGCGGTTCGACGCGCTGGAGCAGGCTCTACGCAACAGCAACGACATCGAAGTGATCGACAAGCTCGGCCCCAAATCCGTGCTGGGCGCGCTGGCCGACGGCCTCGGCGGCAACCAGGGCGTGCTGGTGGCGCGCATGACCGAACAGAAAGCGGCCACGCTGCACCAGCAAGGCCAGGGACGCCTGCTGGTCGAGCGCGACCAGCCGCTGAACATGATGGAACCGCTGCTGCGCCTGCCGACGATGGTCACCGGCGTCACGCCGACCGAGGGCGGCGGGCCGGTGCTGAACGCCGTCATCAGGGTGGTCGGCAAGGATGGCGCGCCACAGGCCAGCGCGGAAGTATCGCTGTTTGGCAGCATGCTGCCGGCCAGCGGCACCACCGACGCCAACGGCCAGGTCACGCTCTCGCTGTTTGGCGAAACGCCCGACACCGTGCGCGGCCTGTACGTCAAGCCCAAGTCCGACTACTGGAGCTTCTACCAGCGCGACCCCGACATCAGCAGCAACGAAGCCAACGTGGTGGTGCTGCGCGCGCTGGCCGATTGGCCGGCGCTGGCCGGCTTCCCCGGCAGCGCTGCTACGGCTGGGGACAAAAGCGATGCGGCTGGACCAGTTGCCCGGCACCTATCGCGGCCAGGGCGTGCGCATCGCCATCATCGATTCCGGCGCCGCCACCACGCACGACAATCTGCACGGCATCCGCGCTGGCTTCGACGTCATCAACAAGAAAACCAATCCCGACGGCTGGGACCAGGACGCGCTGGGCCACGGCTCGCATTGCGCCGGCGTGATCGCGGCGGCCGATATCGCCTCCGGCATTCGCGGCTTCGCGCCCGACGCGGAAGTCCACGCCTGCAAACTCTTCCCCGGCGGCCAGGTAAGCCAGTTGATCGACGCGCTCGAATACTGCATCGACAAGCAGATCGACGTGGTCAATTTGTCGCTCGGCGGCGCCGCCGTATCGGAGGCGTTGGAACAGCAGATCATCCGCGCCCGGCGGGCCGGCATCGCCTGCATCGTCGCGGCCGGCAACTCGGGCGGCGCGGTGCAATACCCTGCCTCATCGCCCAACGTGCTGGCGGTGGCAGCCATCGGCAAGCTCGACGAATTCCCGGCCGACAGCTACCATGCGCAAACGCTGGACGCCAACGTCGACGCCTACGGCTACTTCACGGCCAAGTTCAGCTGCTTCGGGCCGCAGGTGGCGGTATGCGCACCGGGCGTGGCCATCACCTCTTGCGTGCCGCCCAATAACTTCGCCGCCTGGGACGGCACCTCGATGGCAACACCGCACGTCACCGGGCTGGCTGCGCTATGCCTGGCGCATCATCCGGACTTCCAGACGCAGCAGTACAGGACACGCGGGGCGGAACGGGTCGAACGACTGTTCCAGATCATCCGCGCCAGCGCGCGCCGCGTCAGCCTGGGCGACCAGAGCCGCACCGGCTACGGCATGCCGGACACGCTGCTGGCAGTGGGGCTGCAGCCGCAGGCCGCCATGCCGCCGATGCAGCCACAGTCCATGGGGATGCCGCTGATGATGCAGGCGCAGGCGCCGGGCTACGATCCGTTCGCGCTGGGCATGCTGCCCTACTACCGGCCGCCGCTGCCCTACGCGCCACTGGCGTGGTAAGCGTGGAAATGCAAAAAGCCGCACGAGGCGGCTTTTCGCATGATTTGGCGTCCCCACGGGGATTCGAACCCCGGTACTCACCGTGAAAGGGTGATGTCCTAGGCCTCTAGACGATGGGGACAGAAACTGTCCGTAGTGGCCACTTGGAAATATCTTTTGGCGTCCCCACGGGGATTCGAACCCCGGTACTCACCGTGAAAGGGTGATGTCCTAGGCCTCTAGACGATGGGGACATTTCCAAGGCGCGTATTATGGCAGCGTCATTCTCCGAACGCAATAGCAAACCCTTGTTTTTGCTGAAAAATCACAGCAAGATTGGCAGGTCTGCCACATTCACCGCGTCGCCTCGAGAATTACGCGCTGAAACCGCACCGGCTCTTCAAGATGAATCTGATGTCCGGAGTGCTCGAACACAAACAGCGCCTTCGCCGGCGCGGCCAGCTTGTCGAAGTAAGCCGTGGTCACCTGCGTGGAAGTCTGGATATCATTGCGCCCGACGAGGAAATACACCGGGCATGCCACCGACGGCAAACTTGTCGCCAGATCGATCCGCATCACCTCGTTCCACAGCGGTGACCAGGCCTTGAACCATTGCATGAAGTAGCTCTTGAACTCGCTGGTCATCACGAACTGCTTGCCCTCTTTAAAGAACAGCCACTTCCGCAGATAGAACATATCCTCATCGGACTCCAGCGGAACGCGCACCCGGTTCAGTTCCGCGATGGCGTCAGCGTTGTCGTGGAAATGGGCTTTCAGCGTCACCAGCAAGGCCTTCTCGCTCGCCAGCTGGCTCACGACCGGATTGACGGCGAAATACGCGTGCAGCAATTCCGGATGGGTCCTGACGATATGAAAACCCAGGACATTGCCCCAAGAGCTGCCGAGCAAATAAATTTTGTCTTGCCGCAGCTCTTTCCTTACGAACTCGATCACCTGATAGGTATCGCTCAGCATCAGCTCAAGCGAGGGCTGGACCGGGGACGGGTTCAGCTTCAGCGTCTGGCCGGCATCGCGCTGATCCCACTGCACCAAGGTAAACCTGCCCTTCAGTTGATCGGTAAAGGCATCCGCGTTCTTCATCATCGAACTGCCCGGCCCGCCGGAGAGGAACAGCAACACTGGCTTGGCCGGATCATCCGTGCTGATCTCCACCACCTGCTTTATCCCACCGATTTCAGGCGTCAACGTATAAGCCCGGCAAAACGGTGCCAACAACGTCAACAACACAGCGAGTATCACTTTTCTCATCAAGCCCCCCGATCGAATAGCGGAAAAAATAACACGGTGCCAAGCGTGTCCCAGCTGCGCTACCCCAAACTCGAAATGCACATAACAGAGCCTAGCTGTCCAGTCCCGTCTGTTCATAAACCCGTTTTACAAATAGGTCGGGTTTCTGTTGCTGCCATAGTTTAAGAGCCTGAATCGGTGTTTTTGAACCGATGGCGCGCTGGGGAATGTGATGGTTGTACAGCTGGAGGTAATTTCTCAGCGTCGTCTCCAGCTCGGCCTGGCTGTCGAAGCGGGTTTGCTGAAGAAGCTCGTTGATACGGCCATTGAAGCGCTCGACCATGCCGTTGGTTTGTGGATGACGAGGTGGCGCCAGGCGGTGTTCAATATCCATGCCGGCGCAGACCTTATCGAACACATGCCGGCCGCTGGGTTTCTTGGCCTTGGTCGTGAAGCGGTCCGTAAACTGCGAGCCGTTGTCGGTCAGGATCTTGGCGATTTTGATTGGTGAGGCCTCCTTCAACCGCCGTAGAAAATCGATGCTGCTGGTGTCGCTCATGTCGTGATAGATGTGCAGGAAGACCCAGCGCGTGGCGCGGTCGATAGCCACGAACAAATAGCGGCGCGAAGTTTCATCGGGCATCTGCGGCAGGTACTTGATGTCGATGTGAACGAAGCCTGGTTCGTAGTCCTTGAAGGTCTTCTTGGACGAGATCGTTTCTCCCTCGGCCTTGGGAATGACGTCCTCCAGACGCGCCATGCCTTCGCGTTTGAGCAGGCGGGCGATGCCCGAGCGCGAGGCGTCGGCGTTGATGTACTGCTTGGTGATGTAGACCAGATCGTCGAGCGGCAAGTACAACGTTTGGCGCAGCGATAGCACAATGGCCTCCTGCGCTTCGCTCAAGGTCGTATGCAGGGTATGGGCACGATGGGAGCGGTCTTGAACATCGTCACGCTTAAGCCATTTGGCTGCCGTGGATCGCGTGACGTTGAAGACCTTCGCCGCCTGCCGGTCTGACAGCCCTGAGTCCTTGATCTCCTGGCGGATTTTGGGAGTGGTACGGGCTTGTGGATGAATGCGCATAGTCATGCTCTCGATGTCTCCAGTGCGATCTTGCGGGGGCGCGATGATCGCGGCGACAGGTCTGCGATCAGTTCCTCCAGTATGGTCTTGGCGCGAAACAAAGGCCAGCTACGACGAGGGATATGATCGCACGGAACTAAACACTTAGCGGCCGCTTCCGCCCCATCTCGGACCTTCGACACATTCTCTCGCTGGCTAAGAACCGATTAGTGAATCAGCTTTTCGTAAAGCTAGGCTAAATCACTTTCTAGTAACGTCTAAAGAAGCAATCAAATCGGCAGCTTGTTTTAAGTTCGCAGGGGCATTCTCAATCTGGCTTTGCTGAAGTGAAACCTGAACGTCAACATCACGATATGAGAAGAACAAATGACAAATTTCTGTTTCGTGACAAATAATTGTTCCAACAGAATATGTCGAATCGGCGCGAGTAGGCTTTCGTCGGAAGTACCAGATATCTCTCTCACATAAATCTGAGCATCTATACCAACCGAAGGATGTGACTTGGTAATCCCCCCATTTTTAGAGCGCGCCAAAAGTAGGGGTTAAGCGGCCAAAGCAAGCTTCTGTTTCGGTGTGATGCCGCCAAGTGCCATGTTGGGCCGGTCGTGATTGTAAGTCCACAACCAGCGGGTTGCAAAATCCTGAATCTCATCGAGCGTGTCGAACAGGTGATGAGCCAGCCAATCGTAGCGCACTGTGCGGTTATAGCGCTCGACGTAGGCGTTTTGCTGCGGCTGTCCGGGCTGAATGAAGTCAATGCGGATGCCGCGCTTAGCGGCCCATGCCAAGGTTACAGCGCTGATGTACTCAGGGCCGTTATCGCAACGAATGACCAGTGGCTTACCTCGCCATTCGATGATCCTGTCGAGCGATCGGATGACCCGTTCCGAGGGCAGCGAGAAGTCGACCTCGATACCGAGTCCTTCGCGGTTGTAGTCGTCGATTACATTGAACAAACGGATACTGCGGCCATCGGACAGTTGGTCATGCATGAAATCCATCGACCAAGTCTGGTTGATCTGTGTGGGCACGGCCAACGGCAGCGGTTTTTCGCGCACCAGGCGATGGCGCGGCTTGATCCGCAGGTTCAGTTCCAACTCGCGGTAAATCCGGTAGACCCGTTTGTGGTTCCAGCCGAACGACTTCACGTTGCGCAGGTACAGAAAGCACAGACCGAAGCCCCAGTTACGCTGATTGCTTGTCAGTCGCACCAGCCAGTCGGCGATGACTTCGTTCTCCGCATTTAGCTTGGCTTCGTAGCGGTAGCAAGTTTGGCTGATGCCAAAGGCCAGGCACGCGACCTTGATGCTCAATCGGCCTGCGGCCACGTAGTGCTGCGCCATCTCACGTCGACGAGATGGCTTCACCACTTTTTTGCCAGTGCCTCCGCGACGATCTCGGCCTTCAGGCGCTCCTCGGCATACATCTTTTTCAGGCGACGGTTTTCGTCTTCCAGCTCTTTCATGCGGGCCATGAGCGAGGCATCCATGCCGCCGAACTTGGAACGCCACTTGTAGAACGTGGCGTTGCTGATGCCGTGCTCGCGGCACAACTCAGGGACTGGCGATCCGCCCTCGGCTTGCTTGAGGATGGCGATGATCTGGCTATCGGTAAAACGGGACGTCTTCATGCAGAACTTTCAAAAATCTGAGTTTGGAAAATTCTACTTTTAAACGCGATCATTTGCTGGGGGATTACCACTTGAAGCACAGCGCCTACCGCTCCCTCGGCAATGGCTGCGTCAAATGGCGGCGGAAATCCATTCGCTCGTCGCTCTGCGCTCGATTGCAAGTAAATTCCCCATTTTCCATAATAAGGACCGTTGGGAAATTCTAAAAAAGCGCCTTGTGTACTATCGAGTGCGCTGCTAGTAGCTCGCAGCGAAGACGCGCTGATTATCGCTGGATTTGGAACTCGAAAGGTTACACTGGCGATTTTCAAGTCCACATTTCTCTGTGACCAAAGGTGCGAGAGAGTACACCCTAATACCAATAAAAGAAAACCATACCAACTCTGCTCTTACTCATTGCCCTTCTTTCGCTCAGACGTCAGCTATTGGCCGGATGCCGTCATGTGCCGCTATCCAACCGCGCCGGTTTCCATTCCTTCAGCAGGTGCAATGCGCGTCGCTCTGCGGGCCAGATGTAAAGTGAATACAGGTCATCGGCGGGCTCCCACTCCGTTTGAATTGTACGAGCTCCGCTGACCAAGTAAATGAATCGATAAGAGCCTGGCGCTACCTCCAATCGGGACGCATCCGGAAAGAAATCTGTGCAGCCCATCACGGCGATTTTCCCCGTCGGAAATGCAAACGAGCCTTCTACTGCGTGGTCGAATTCTTTCAATTTAATTTCAGGAGGTCCATTAACAACATGGACTGCAACCGCGACATCGACATTTCTGAGCGTTCCCAGGGAAAGCGCGGTCTCGCCAACTGCTACCATCGCGGCAGCTGCGTCATCATTCCAAAGCGCACCGAAATCGTCTTTTGAATTCTCATCTTGGATGATGAACTGAAAATAATCCGCAAAAATAGTAAATCGATGTAATGCCACGTTTCCCTCTTCTTGGTTCGGCACTTGACCTAAGGTCGACTGACTGCTTCTGGCCGAACTCAGCCAAGGCTATCTTAAGTGAGTATTCAGTCCCGACCTAAGAAGTTTTTCCGCATATTTTCTAGCAGTATCTTCGTCAGCAAGGTGGCAAACGTTATTTCGGGATAACGCGCTTTTCCATGAAAATTCTGGCTCCGCAAATGCACGTTCTAGCTGCAAATGTAGCTCTTTCCATATCGTAGTACCGTGTCCTACTTCCTGCCGCAAACAGTCCAGCGCCTCTTGCTCGTTATGCCCAATCTCGGCTGAAAAGTAGTTGGCGAGGATGTAATCTATATGCTCGAACATAACAAAGAAGAAAATTGCGAAGGGCCGCTTCTGGCCGGCAGCGGCGTCTTCCACTATAGCGGTTTCCATGATTCAACGAAGGTATTTAGATCAAGCGGCCGGTCGTGTGGCTGACCAACCTTGAAAAGACCCGCATGAGCAATGTCTTGAATCGCAGCAGTAAAACCGGAACCCAGCTTGAATCCCCATGGGCGCTCGATTGTTGCAGTTAGTCGAGCGTCGACCATTGCCGCTACTGACCGGACTACCTCATCCACTATTCGTAGTGTTGATGGCGACAAATCTTTAGCTACCGCCATGAGTATTCGAGGACTAAATTGCACCGGAGCCTGCCTGGTAATGTATGCCTCGTTACTTACGGCAACAAAGAAATCTGGAGGACTACCGTCGCGCGCACAAGCAGGCAGTGAAGGAGCAGCAGCCTCAACAAAAAGGAAACCCCAGTCTTTTGATGATTCCGTCGTTAAAGGAGAAGAATGAGTCCACTTCGCCGCACTCTCGGGCGTCCAGCCAAGTCGTCCAAATTTGATCTCCTTCCTTGTTGCTATTCCAAATTGCCCACAGCGCACGAGGGGCTTATCACGACATGCAGCAAATACGGGGTCCAGTTCAGCAGCAAACGATTGCCACCTATGCCATTCCCAGAGAGGTTCGGAAGCAGCGTCACCCAGTATTACGTAAGCTTGATAAGGTCGCTCGTAGTTAAACATGAAGGTCTACAGTATGAAAGATCACAAAAGGCGGGACAAAAATTTGAATCAATGATTCAACGCCAATGGCCGTTTCTGGCCGCTATCGGTCAAGCTATAGCTCGATAGATTACATTTTCAAGGCCCGCGTCGGCATAGGCATCAGAATTCGTGACGTGACCATCATACGGGCCGACTTTGCACACGTTTACCCCGTCCTTGAATACCAACTGAAGACCGTGCTCGGGTTCCCAGTCGCAGTTGCATTCAATGGAAACATACATGCCCATGTCGCCATACCCCCGACGAGAGATTATCGGTTGGTCTCCAAGCTGAATGTGTTTCCAAACATCGTTAGAGGACTCGATAGACAAGAATTCCGAATCAGAAGAACTCCAAAATTTATTCATATCCTTGTAGTACTGAAAGATAAATTCCTCAGCCGCGCTGAGCACAGCCGGTCCAGCAGTCAAGAATGCTGCAATCGTTGAATGGTAATCTTCCTTATTCGCATCCTCGTCGTAGCCTTCGATAATGATGCTGCACTCTTTACCCATGAACATTTTCAATGGAAGCGGGTGACTATAGTGCCAACCAAAGCGCTCATCTTTTTCTACTTCACCAAGTCCTGGAATGTTCATTTGAATTTTCTATTTTTTTATACTAAACGGTGGGGTCTGCTTCTGGCCGAACGCAGCCATCTATTGCATCATCAAATAAAAATTTCTTCACTCGGACTGCCTTGTTCGAGCGCACCGAAAACAAACGTGACCTTCGCTCCCTTCATAAACGGCAAAGCGCAAAGGTCTTGCCGAATGAACGCAAAAAGCTCCTTTGAAGAATGACCGGCAAAGACCCCTTCAGCATCACCGCCATCAATGGCCATGTCATCACCGAGGTACTCTCCTATTCCGCGCTCAGCCATCGCAATACGACACTTAGAGATGAACTCGCAGTACGGAATGACGTCGCGAATTCCGTGCCTAAAGTCGATAACAAGATGCTCCACTTCTAACCCTTCTTATGTTGGTGAGCGACCGGTATTGGCCGATGGCGGCAAGACATTGCCGTCTTATGCTCTATCCTTCATTATAAAAAACGAAGACGCGAGAACTGCCTTCTTTCACTCGCACACCGTCCACCACACGCTCTTCATTCGACGGGAGAAATTCCTTGACTCCGCCCTTGCCGTCAACCATCCCTCCATTTCCATACACAGCTTCATGCAGCAGAGATCTAGCAAAATCGTACATGGCTCGTCGCGTGGAAAAATTTAAGCATACATCGTTGTTGCCCACATCTACGGAAGCAGAGAGGAAATGATGTTTGCCGCCCACTACTTCGGACGAACCAAGTTCATCGCCACTTGGGGTGACCGTTACCGTATCGGGAAGATGGTTCTTTGAATTCATTTCTTTATTTGACTTCACTCAGGACTCGTTTTTTGAGCGGCGGCTTCTGGCCGTTATCGGCCAAGCATGTGAGCCAAAGGTTATAGGATACCAGCTTGCTGAAATGAAAATATCACACATTCCCACGTGGCAAGGGTGCCTCCATTAAGAAACGCATGTTAGAGATCCAAACAATGGAGGTCGGTCATGGATGGTCGCCGACGCAACTTGGCTTTTTAACTTGTACATCGTCAGCAAATTGCGTGGGTGCTGCCTAGTCCAACTGCGGCTACAAGACGTCTGCCACGGCAATCGCGCCAGTCATCGGCCGGACTCCAGACGGCAAGCACGGCGGACTGCGGCCGCCGCTTCCGGCCCGCCCTGCCACAGGCATGGCCGCGTCGACGGCTGTCTTCGCGTCCCCTGCGTAGGGCGGATAGCGGAGGTGGTGGTTCGAAAGGGCCTCAAGATGATGCCGCGCGATGAACCCGGTCTGAGCGAGGTTCGCCAGCACCGGCACGGCCACCATCCAGGCGGCGGCGTACCCTGCTACCATGACCACGAAGCTGAGACGCCGCCGCTTGCCGGCGACTGGATGGGTGTGCATGCTGGCTCCTCCGGTTGGGTTGATTCGAGAACCATTCTGCGGCGCTGCCTGCTGCATGTGAAGCTGTCAGATGTCCCTGTTAGATATGGCAGGGAGCGCTGTGTCAGATCTGACAGGTGAGCAGGCCGAGGCACTTCGCTATAGTAGCGGGGGCGTCGCAGAAAAACGCGGTGACGTGCCGCCATCAACATGCTAACCGTGCCGGAACAGGAGTAGACAACGTGGTCGTGCCAACCAAAATTTTCTTGCATTACCTGAGCAGGATGCGCGCAGTGCTCGACCGTGTACGCGCGGTCGATCAAGCGATCGGCAGCGAGCGGCTCTATCCGGATATGTTCCCGCTGCTGCAGCAGGCGAAAACGGCGATCGGATTCACACTGCGCACCGTCTGCCCGCTGGCCGGCCGGGAGATCGTCTCCTTCAGCGACGACGTCGACAGCTTTGAAAGCGTTCTGGCCGAGCTGGACTCGACCTGCGCTTATCTGGCGGCCATTCCCGACGATGCGTTCGGCCGGATTGGCGCGCAGTCCGTCTCGACGGCGGCAGGCTTTGCCGATCTGAACCTGGACGGGTGGGAGTACTACCAGATGTACGCCATGCCGAATTTCTTCTTCCATTATGCGATGGTGTATGCGATCGCCCGCCATGCCGGGGTGCCGATCGGGAAAGCCGACTTCGACGGCTATCATCGATACCCGCTCGGCTTCGTCTTCACCGACGAGTGCGACCCGGCCGATCTGGACAACCTGCAGTAGCGATGGACTATTCCCACCTCCGCGCATTCCGCGATGCCTTGTCGAAGGCGCCTCACCTGACGGATTTGAAATCGATCTGCAGGGACTTCTGTAGCGCGACAGGCATGCCGCACTATATGTTCGCCGTCTGCGAGGCGGTGTCGCTGACCGCGCCGCGCCTGATCACCGTGACGAATTTTCCCACGGAGTGGGTCGACCATTATCTGCAGCGCCGGACATCGTCGGTCGATCCGATCCTCCAGTACAGCTTTTCCAATACCGCGCCGCTCCTCTGGAGCGAATTGGAACATCTGCCCGCAGCCCAAGGCGGCGCCGGCGAGGGAAAAGCCTTCATCGAGCGCGGCAAGGCGCATGGTCTGCACCGCGGCTTGACGGTGCCGCTCAGCCCTCCGAGCGGGCAGACCGCCTTCTTCAGCCTGGCCAGTTCTGACCTGACGCTGGACGACGACCGGCTCGGCAATCTGCTGCCGGCCGCCGGCATCTTCAGCAACTACCTTTTCGACGCTTACATCCGCATCGACAAGATCGACAACCCTAAGGTCAACCAGTTGACCGAGCGCGAACTGGAGTGCGTGTTCTGGGCGTGCGAGGGCAAGACTGCTTGGGAAATGGCCCAAATTGTCGGCGTGGCGGAACGCACCATCAATTTTCACCTGACTTCGGTGATCAAAAAACTCGGCGCCTCGAACCGCCAGCATGCCGTGGCCAAGGCTGTCATGTACGGCCTGGTCAAACCGCGCGCATAGCGCCGCGTGGGCGGAACGCACCAAAGGCAATCAAACCTGGTGCAAATGGGGAGCTTAGTTTTCGTAGATTCACTGAGCAATTTCCTTTAGCTCGAACGTCGCCTTCTGGCCACATCCCGCGATCTGTCATTTGCGACGATTCAGCCTGAGCCCTCGAAATCTCATTCAAGGCAGGAAGTAGTCGAAGCGATAATAGTGCTTTCCGCTCGTGATCTCTATCGTCATAGCGCCGGTGAGGCCCATCAGTTCGCCCGTTGCGGAATCTGGTACCACCGTCAAAACAAGCGACGCTGCGCCGCGATTCATCGTACCGCTGTGTTGCAACACGAAACTGCCTTTGCGCCCGTTGAGACTGCCTTCCACGCGCTCCATCGCCACGTAGCCTGCAGACCCGGACACCTCGGTGCGAATTGCCAGCATCTCACCCAAGCTGTGCGCCACAAGATCCCCATCGAATTGTTTGTCAATAGTCATCCGGCCCAGACCAGTGGATTCGAGGCCCGGCGCGGGCGGCTGTGGTGTCAATTTCACGTCGAACTGTCCTGAAGCCTGCATGGTCTTCTCCTTGGTTCCGGCGTTGGCCTCCGCGTGACCTATAAATGCCAACAGAGCGAAGATTCCTGCCAGTCGTTTGATGATCATCGTAACGTCCTTTGCATAAGATACGCGAACACGGTATGCCGCTGCGTCTCATTATGATTGCGAACCATTGTTGTTAGGCGCGGAGTCGATTGAGCTAATGTCCGCATGTGGCCGGAAGCGCCTACTTTGCGTTGCGTGCTCCTGATTGAATCGACAAGCGCATCTGTTCATTTAGCTGAAGGAATTCACGCACAAGCTCATCGCAGACATCCTTGCTTGCTTTGCATTTCACGTCTATGTTGACGAACACGGTGCTGTCTTTCGCTACAATGGCTCGTTTAACCACAGACGGATACAAGGCATGTTTTTCGGGGGCAAACTACCGCCTAGTTTTAAACGTAAAGCTGATAGAGCTTCAGCAGGTGAGCTGTATTCGATATTTGAACGCTCAACCTCAGGCAAAGGTTCTGCGCGAGCATTCACGCAGGCACAAAGTACGACCAGTAAAGACAAAAAGTTTTTCAATATCCTTATTCCTTTCACAGCTCTTGCGAACGACGGCTCCTGGCCGAATCGTGTCATCAGCGATGAGGGTCGAGCTCCGGATAATGTTTCAAAATAGGCCTGAAAAGGTGCTCATCGCATGCCGCCATCATCGGCCCCATGTGTCGGTCCAGACTCAGGCGGTCAGCCTCAGGGCTCACTTCCTGAATTTTATGAATTATCACATTCAACTGAGCTGTGAGCTTCAGCACTTCCTGCATTAACTCTATCGCAATCTGCTTTTCCATAGATAAGCCTTCGTATTTATCATTTCCTTGTTGGGCGTCTCCTGAATAGATTCGCTTGGGCCGCTTGCGATATTACATTTGTCCCAGCACAAAAGTCTCGATGGCGCCGTTGTACGTCGAGTTTTCTCGCAATGCGTTGAAAGAAATCTTCAACTTTCCGCAGATTCACTTTCGATGTGCCGACTTGGGAAAGCAGACCAGCGTAATACTCTGGCCCAATGTAGACCCATTTCACTTTGCCGCCGCACTTTACTGCAATTTTCAGCTGAATCACTTCTGATTTGCCTGGTTAAACGCGCTATTGAGCGCGGCGGTGGTGTAGGCCGTCATGATCTGCGTGGACTGGCGCTGCATTTCCGCGCCGATGAGCGCTTGCTTGTCGGCGAGCTTTTTAATGTGGGGAGAATTTCGCCCCTGTAACGTCAGCGACCTCAATTCCTCAGCGCTGAAATGCCGGGCGTAGATATGCGCCAGGTTGGCATTCCATTGCGGCTGAAACTGCGGAGCGTGGTAGTCCAGTTGTTGCGATAGCAGCGCTCGCGCCTCCGCCACGCCACGCCTGGCCGAGATGATGGCAAAAGTCTGGGTTCTCAGCGCGACTTCGACAGCAATCGCCCGCAAGTTGGCGCCCAATTGCCGGCGCTGCACGAATTCCACTGCGGCGGATTCAGCTGTGGCGCTCCACGCCGCCGGCGTCAGGCAGGAAAGCACGACAATCAAAAGCACCAGCCGAGACAGGACGCGCATGCCACCACCATTGTTTAACAATCGGCAACAGCATAGCATCTTGCCGAAGCGAAAAATGCGCGGATTATCACGAGGGGGCTGCAGGAGGCGCAGAAAACAAAAAAGCCGCATCATGGCGGCTTGATTCATTTACGCTTTGGCGTCCCCACGGGGATTCGAACCCCGGTACTCACCGTGAAAGGGTGATGTCCTAGGCCTCTAGACGATGGGGACCAAGGAACTTCTCGATATTGCCTTCTACGCTGTTGGTGGAGGTAAGCGGGATCGAACCGCTGACCTCTTGCATGCCATGCAAGCGCTCTCCCAGCTGAGCTATACCCCCCGGGCGCAGAAAACATTTACTACTAACCGACTAGCTTTGGCGAAGCTGGCGTCCCCACGGGGATTCGAACCCCGGTACTCACCGTGAAAGGGTGATGTCCTAGGCCTCTAGACGATGGGGACCTCGGAACTACCTTAACTACAACATCTCCTGTGCGGTGGTGGAGGTAAGCGGGATCGAACCGCTGACCTCTTGCATGCCATGCAAGCGCTCTCCCAGCTGAGCTATACCCCCTCTGGCACAGAAAATTTACTACCTACCAGCCTTGGCGAAGCTGGCGTCCCCACGGGGATTCGAACCCCGGTACTCACCGTGAAAGGGTGATGTCCTAGGCCTCTAGACGATGGGGACCTTGGCACTACCGTACTACAACCTCTGCAAACTGGTGGAGGTAAGCGGGATCGAACCGCTGACCTCTTGCATGCCATGCAAGCGCTCTCCCAGCTGAGCTATACCCCCGTTTGCGCGAGAGACAAGAGTATAGCAGAGGCGCCGTATTATGCAAATACCCTTTTGCAACTTTGCCCCTGCTTCAATGAATAATTTAAAGGAACTTCGCCAGACGCGCCACAACGGTGTCGCGGCCGAAGATTTCCAGCACGGCGTCGATCGCCGGCGTTTGCAGCTGGCCGGTGATAAACAAGCGCAGCGGCATGGCGATCTGCGGCATCTTCAAGCCATGCGCGGCCAGCACTTCTTTAATCATGGCCGCCAGCGCCGCCTTGTTCCACTCGACCGTTTTGCAGCGCTCGGCGAAATCGGCCAGCGCCGGTTTGACGGCGTCCGTGACGTGCTGGGTCAACAGCGCGACGTCGGGCTGCGGCTCGCGGTAGAACAGCATGGCGGCGTCGGCCAGTTCGTTGACGGTGTTGGTACGCTCTTTCAGCAGGCCCAGCACCACGGCCAGCGATGGCGCGCCGTCGAACACGGCGCCGTTGGCCAGCATGCGCGGCTTGGCCAGCTCGGCCAGGCGCTCGTTGTCGGCCTGCTTTATATAGTGGTTGTTCAGCCAGTTCAGTTTTTCGATGTTGAACTGCGCGGCCGAGTTCGACAGGTGCGAGCCGTCGAACCACTGGCACACCTGCTCCATCGAGAACACTTCGTCGTCGCCGTGGCTCCAGCCCAGGCGCGCCAGGTAGTTCAGGATGGCTTCCGGCAGATAGCCTTCGGCCGGGTATTGCATGACGTTGACCGCGTCCTTGCGCTTGGACATCTTGGCGCCGTCCGAACCGAGGATCATCGGCAGGTGGCCGTACTCCGGCAGCGGCGCGCCGATGGCGCGCAGGATGTTGATCTGGCGTGGCGTGTTGTTGACGTGGTCGTCGCCGCGCAGCACGTGGCTGATTTCCATGTCCAGGTCGTCGATGGCGACGCAGAAGTTGTAGGTCGGCGTGCCGTCCGGGCGGGCGATGACCAGGTCGTCCAGTTCTTTATTGCCGATGGTGATGGTGCCTTTGACGAAGTCGTTCCAGGTGACGTCGCCATCGAGCGGGTTCTTGAAGCGGACCACCGGCTTGCGGCCTTCCGGTATCGCCGGCAGCACCTTGCCCGGTTCCGGACGCCAGGTGCCGTCGTAGCGTGGCTTCAGGCCGGCGGCAGTGGCGCGGTCACGCATCGCCTGTACTTCTTCCGGCGACGAGTAGCAGTGGTAGGCGGTGCCAGCTTCCAGCATCTGCGCCACCACTTCGCGGTAGCGGTCCATGCGCTGCATCTGGTAGAACGGGCCTTCGTCGTGATTCAGGCCCAGCCAGGCCATGCCCTCGATAATCGCCTGCACGGCTTCCGGGGTCGAGCGCTCCAGGTCGGTGTCTTCGATGCGCAGCACGAAGGTGCCGCCGAAGTGACGGGCGAAGGCCCAGGAATACAGCGCCGTGCGGGCGCCGCCGAGGTGGAGGTAACCGGTCGGGCTGGGAGCGAAACGGGTGCGGACTGGCTTGGCTGGTGCGTTGGTCATCGTAATGAAAGCTAAGATGTAAAAGCTGCTATTTTACCGCGTCAGCGCCCGCCCGGCGCTTTTACCAGCCGCTGAAGCGCGGCCACACCTGCCAGGCGCCGCCCTGCTCCGGTATCACATGGTACTGACCGTGTTGCGCGCCGGTGGCGCAGGCGTGATTGGGCAGGATGCGCAGGCTGCTGCCGACCGGGAACAAGTGGCTGATGTCGCCCTCGCCCGTCCATTGCAGCACGCCATGTTCCTGGTTGGCCTTGCCGAATTCCAGGCCGGGAATGGCGTTGCCGTCGGCGTTGCAGACCAGGCCGTAGCCGTGGCTCTGGTGGCCCAGGTCGCGGCTCATCGCCATCCAGCCGCCGTCGGTGATGACCCAGCCCTTGTCGGGCTGATGGCCGATGACCGTGCACAGCACGCTGATGGCCACCTCGTCCGCCGTGCAGACGCCGACATCGGCCATCACCATGTCGAAGAAGACGTAGACGCCGGCGCGCACTTCGGTCACGCCCTCCAGTTGCCGCGCGTTCAGCGCGGTTGGCGTGGAGCCGACGCTGACCACCGCGCAAGCGTGGCCGGCGGCGCGCAGCTTGTCGGCGGCAGCTACGCAGCGCGCGCGTTCCTGCTCGGCCATCGCGGCCAGCGCTTCCGGCGTGTTCAGGTCGTAGGAGGCGCCGGCGTGCGTCATCACGCCCTTGAGGCGCGCGCCGCCCTGTAGCGCGGCAGCGATGTGCAACAGCGCCGGATCGGCGGGCTTGATGCCGGACCGGTGGCCGTCGGTATCGATTTCAATCAGTACGTCGTAGCAAACGCCATGTTCGGCGCCGTGGCGGGCGACCTGCCCGGCCATCGCCACCGACTCCACCAGCAGCGTCAGGCGCAGGCCGGCGCGGATCAGCCTGAGCGCGTGATCCAGCTTGTTCGGCACGATGGCGACCGCGTAGAGGATGTCGTCCACGCCAGCGCGAAAGAACTCTTCCGCCTCTTTTAACGTCGAGACGGTGATCCCGCGCGCGCCGGCAGCTAACTGGCGCCGCACCACCTCCAGGCATTTGCTGGTTTTCACATGCGGCCGGAACGCCACGCCAAGCTGCGTCATGCGGTTCTGCATGCGCGCGATATTGCGCTGCATGCGCGCCTCGTCCAACAACAGTGCCGGCGTTTCCAGATTGTTCTGCATGACTTGCTCCTCGATTGTCGATACAATACATTTTATCCATTTTTAGACAAATATGCCAATCATGCGAAATCAAGCTCAACTTTTGCTGCTGGACCGGGATGCCATCGCCGGTCTGCTGACCACGGACATCGCGCTCGACGCCACCAACACCGCATTCACGCTGCACGGGCACGGCCAAGGCCGCAGCTTCCCGGTGGTGCGCGAATCGCTGGCGACCGGCGGCGTGTTCGGCATCAAGTCCGGCGATGTCGCCGCACGTGATGTGCTGGGATTCAAGGCGGCCGGCTTCTGGCCAAGCAACCGCGAGCTGGGCGGCGAGCCGCATCAGGCCACGGTGATGTTATTCGATCCGGCCACCGGGCGGCCGCGCGCCGTATTGGACGGCAACGCGATCACCACCGCGCGCACCGCCGCAGCCGGCGAACTGGGCTTGCGCACGCTGGCGCGCCAGGACAGTGCCTCGGTATGCGTATTCGGCACCGGCGTGCAGGCCGGCGCGCAGTTGGCGGCGGCATTGCGCGCCCTGCCCGCACTGCGCGAAGCGCGCTATGTATCGCGCAGCGGGCGGCCGGACCAGCGTTTCGAGGCGCAGTTTGCAGCGCTGGCCAGTGGGCATTGCGCGTTGGAGCACGCACACGACGCCGACGCCGCGGTAGCCGCCAGCGACGTGGTGATCACGGCAACGCCGGCGCGCGAGGTGTTGTTCAGCGCCAGCGCCGTCCGGCCGGGCACGCACATCAACTGTGTCGGCGCCGATACGCGCGGCAAGCGCGAGCTGCCGGACGGCTTGCTACAACTGGCGAAAGTGTTCGTGGATGATCTGACCCAGGCGAGCGCGCTGGGTGAACTGCAATGGGCGCCCGCCACGGCATGCTTGCCGTTGGGCGGTCTGCTGACGGGCCGGCTACAGTTCAAGCGCGATCGTGAGGACATCACAATCTTCGACATGACCGGCCTGGCCCTGCAGGATCTGGTGCTGGCCGAGTATTTATACCAGGCCGCGCGCCAGGATGGCGTTGGCCTCGGTATCCACTGGCCCTGGTGATCAGTCGTTTTTAACGACGATGGTTGGGAACTTGCTGGTCATGTCCTTGGCTTTTTCCGCCACCTGCACGGCGACTTTGCGGGCAATCGCCTTGTAGATGGCAGCTTCCTTGCCATCCGGGTCGGCCACCACGGTCGGCTTGCCGGCATCGGCCTGCTCGCGGATCGCCATGGTCAGCGGCAGCGCGCCGAGGAAGTCGACGCCGAAGTCCTTGCACATCTTCTCGCCGCCGCCGTGGCCGAAGACTTCTTCGGCATGGCCGCAGTTGGTGCAGATGTGCACGCTCATGTTCTCGACCACGCCCAGAATCGGGATGCCGACTTTTTCGAACATTTTCAGGCCCTTGCGCGCGTCCAGCAGCGCGATGTCCTGCGGCGTGGTGACGATGACGGCGCCGGTGACCGGCACTTTCTGCGACAGCGTCAGCTGGATATCGCCGGTGCCCGGCGGCATGTCGACAATCAGGTAGTCCAGGTCGCGCCAGTTGGTTTGCTCCAGCAGCTGCTGCAACGCCTGGGTGACCATCGGGCCGCGCCACACCATCGGCTCGTCCGGGTCGATCAGGAAGCCGATCGACGACACCTGCACGCCATAGTTCTCCAGCGGCTCCATCGACTTGCCGTCCTTCGTTTCCGGGCGGCCCTTCACGCCCAGCATCATCGGCTGCGATGGGCCGTAGATATCGGCGTCCAGCAGGCCGACCGACGCGCCCTCTGCCGACAACGCCAGCGCCAGGTTGACGGCGGTGGTGGATTTGCCCACGCCGCCCTTGCCCGAGGCCACGGCGATGATGTTTTTGACATTCACCATCGGCTTCAGGCCGCGCTGCACGGTGTGCGCGATAATCTTGCTAAAGACGCTGACGCTGATATTGCCGACACCCGGCAGGGTCTTCAGGCCGGCAATCACGCTGCCGCGAATGGCATCGATCTGGCTTTTGGCAGGGTAGCCCAGTTCGATGTCGAGCGAAATATCGCTGCCATCGACCTTTAAATTCTTGACAGCTTTACCACTGACGAAATCCTTCGTTGTGTTTGGATCAACAATTTTCGACAGGGCGGCCTTGACGTCTTCTACAGTGATGCTCATGTAACTCTCCGATAAATATGCCGCCATTCTAGCGCAAGCTGCGCAAGTGCCGCATCCGCTGTTAAAATGCTCCTTTTCCACCCACAAAGTGCAACAAGACCATGACCCGCAAGCTGTTCGTCACCACTGCCCTGCCCTACGCTAACGCCGCCTTCCATATTGGCCACATGATGGAGTACATCCAGGCCGACATCTGGGTCCGGTTCCAGCGAATGCAGCGCGACGCCGGCGTTGCGCGCGAGGTGCACTTTGTCGGCGCCGACGACACCCACGGCACGCCGATCATGATCGCCGCCGAGAAGGAAGGCATCACGCCGCAGGAGTTCGTGGCCAAGATCGCCGCCGGCCGCGCCCAGTACCTGGACGGTTTCCACATCGCCTTTGACAACTGGTACTCCACCGACTCGCCGGAAAACGTCGAGCTGTCGCAAGGCATCTACCGCAAGCTGCGCGATGCCGGCCTGATCCAGACCAAGACCGTCGACCGCTTCTTCGACCCGGTCAAAGGCATGTTCCTGGCCGACCGCAACATCAAGGGCGAATGCCCGAAATGCGGCGCCAAGGACCAGTACGGCGACAACTGCGAAGTGTGCGGCGCGGCCTATCAGCCGACCGACCTGGTGAATCCGTTCTCGGTGTTCACCAACGCCACGCCCGTGCTGAAACCGTCGGAACAGTATTTCTTCAAGCTGTCGGACAAGCGCTGCTACGAGTTCCTGAAAGAATGGCTGAACACGCCGGGCCGCTTGCAGCCGGAGATGGTCAACAAAGTCTCCGAATGGCTGGGCGAAGCCGGCGAGAAACTGGCCGACTGGGATATCTCGCGCGACGCGCCGTACTTCGGCATCCCGATTCCTGATGCGCCGGGCAAGTACTTCTACGTCTGGCTGGACGCGCCGGTCGGCTACCTGGCCTCGCTGAAAAACTACTTTGCCAAGCAAGGCCTGGACTACGAGGCCTTCCTGCGCGACTCGAACACCGAGCAGATCCACTTCATCGGCAAGGACATCGTGTCCTTCCACCTGCTGTTCTGGCCGGCGATGTTGAAGTTCGCCGACCACCCGACCATCGAGCGCATGCGCGTGGCGGTGCACGGCCACCTGACCGTCAACAACGAGAAAATGTCCAAGTCGCGCGGCACCGGCATTTCGCCGCTGCGCTACCTGAACCTGGGCATGAATCCGGAGTGGCTGCGCTACTACATCGCCTTCAAGCTGAATTCGAAGGTGGAAGACCTGGACTTCACCGGCGAAGACTTCGTCGCCCGCGTCAACTCCGACCTGATCGGCAAGTACGTCAACATCGCCTCGCGCTGCGCCGGCTTCATCGCCAAGAAATTCGACGGCAAGCTGGCCGCCAGCCTGTCCGACAACGCCCAGGCGTGGATCAAGCGCGCGCTGGTGACGGCGGAAGGCGCCGAGCGCCAGGCCAGCATCGCCGCCAACTACGAGGCGCGCGAGTTCGGTAAGGCGCTGCGCGAAATCATGGAAATCGCCGACATCACCAATCAGTACGTCGACGAGAACAAGCCGTGGATCCTGGCCAAGGATGAGTCGAAAGTCGCCGAACTGCACGACGTCTGCACCACCGCGCTGATCCTGTTCCGCCAGCTGACGCTGCTGCTGTCGCCGGTGCTACCGGGCGTGGCCGCCAACGTCGCCAAGTTCCTCAACGACGAGCAACTGGTGTGGACCGATACCGACGTCGCCAGCGGCGTGGTGTCGAGCGCCATGCTGGGCCGCACCATCGGTGCCTACGCGCACCTGATGACCCGCGTCGACGCCAAGATGATCGAAGACCTGTTCGACGCGCCGTCGGCCGCCGCCGCGCAGGCCGCCGCCCCTGCCGTCAAGGCCGAGAAGCCAGCCAAGGCCAAGGCCGCGCCGGCCGTCGCCGTGACCGAGACCGGCATCGAAGTGATGGCGCCGGAAATCACCGTGGACGACTTCTTCAAGGTCGACCTGCGCATCGCCAAAATCGTCAACTGCGAACACGTGGAAGGCTCGGACAAGCTGCTGCGTCTGACGCTGGACGCCGGCGAAGGCCGCCACCGCAACGTCTTCTCCGGCATCAAGTCGATGTACCAGCCGGAAGACTTGATCGGCAAGCTGACCGTGCTGGTGGCCAACCTGGCGCCGCGCAAGATGAAGTTTGGCGTGTCGGAAGGCATGGTCATGGCCGCCTCGGCAGCCGATGAGAAAGCCAATCCGGGCATCTACATCCTGAATCCGTGGCCGGGCGCCGAGCCGGGCATGCGCATTCGCTAAGGGCCGGGCATGGACCTGAGGGTGCGCGAAGCAACAAGGGACGATGCCAGTCTGATCGCCGAGCTCACGCGCGCCGCGTGGGCCGGCAAGGTCAGCGTTACTTCCAGCGGCCACCGTGAAACCGCCGTCATCGTCGCAGAGCACCTGCGCGATGGCGGCGGTTTTGTTTTGGAAGTGGACGATCAGGCCATCGGCTCGGTGCGCTGGCTGCCGCTGGACGGCGGCCAGGACGTGTGGGAAGTGTGCCGCATGGGCGTGCTGCCGGGGCATCGCGGCAGCAATCTGTCGCAGCACTTGCTGGAGGCGGTGATCCACCATGGCCTGGCGGCGGGCGTGCAGGAAGTGCGGCTGGCGGTGCGCGCCGACCAGCCGAAGCTGATCGATTTTTACGCCGCCTACGAGTTCGAACTGGCCGAGGAGCTGGAATATTCGCACGCCAATCCGCTGGAACCGGCGCCGCTGGTCATGCGACGTCTGCTGCGAAACTGACAGGAATACGGGAGCCAGTCCTACGTCCTTGATCGCGCTTGCATGAAAGAATGACTGTTCATCGCCTTGTTTCCACAGGAGAGCAATATGAACAGTAAATTGATCGCATTTCTTTCAGCAGCGACCTTGAGCGTGAGCGCGCTGGCCCAGACCACCGCCACGCCAAATCCGCCCACTCCGGCGCCAGCCGGCCAGCCCGGCAGCGTTCCGACCGGCAACCAGCCGACTACCGTGACGCCCAACCCGGCGCTCAACACCAGCCCCGACCGCGGCCTGGGCAATACGCAAAGCAACACGCTGCCGCTGGAACAGCCACGCAGCACGCTCAGCAATAACAACAATCTCAGCCGGACCAATCCGAACACGCCCAACAATACCCTGAATAACAACAATAACAATAACAACAACCTCAACAACAACCGCAACAACTCGGTCAACTGCGCCAGCACCGCCGGCGTCACGCGCCGCGACACCACTTCCACCTCCGCCATGACCGCGCCCAATATCGCCCAGGCGCCGCGTCTGGATTGCGACAACACCCGCCAGGTGCGGCCATGAAGCAAGCATTCGCACTGCTGGCACTGGCAGGCTGCCTGAGCGCCCCGGCATGGGCCCAGCAGCAGACCGATCCCGATCCCTCGGTCAAGACCGGTGACGGCAAAGCCGCACAGGCCCAGACCAGGAAAGCGGAGAAGCATCCCTGCACCAATATGCAGGGCGGTGTCGACGCCAGCGGCGCCGAAACGGTCGAGGCTCACGCCAAGACAGATAAAACCAAGCAGGATCACGCCTGCGGCAAGGACAACGGCAAAGCATCGTCGCCCCACGCCGCCCCCACCACGTCCAATCCCGACGTTAAACGCTAAAGGAGAGCACCATGAACAGCAAACTGATCGCAATGATTGCCGCAGCCTGCCTGAGCACCGCAGCCATGGCACAGACGCAAACTTCCGGCACCACCAATACCGGCACGCCAACGCAAGGCCAGAGCAACGCCACCAGCGGCGAGCAGCAGGCCACGACCATGCAAAACAACAGCAACCGTCAAAACACCGCGCCGGTCGACACCGCCAAGGACCGCAAGCAGTCGCAGCGTGACAAGAACAAGGTCGACTGCAATACCGCGCACACCGATGGCGGCGCCACCGCACCTGCCCACGCGCCTTGCGAAGACAAGAACGTCAAATCCAAGCGCTAATCCGCCTTACAGCGCCAGCGACAGCGGGCCACTGCCCGCGCGCGGCGCCGTGGAGCACAGCAGCACCTGGCCGGCTCCCGGCCCGGTGCCGCAGGCGCGAGTGTAGTCGACCTCGCCGCTGCTCAGGCCCACCGCGCAAGAACCGCACAGGCCCGAACGGCAGCCCGATGGCGCTTCCACCCCGCTGGCCTCGGCCAGATCGAGCAGGCTGGCGTGCTTGCCATCCCACACCGCATCGACACCGGACTTGACGAAGCGGACAGCCACCGGCGCCGCTGGTGCGGTATTGTCCTTCACCACAGCGGCGCGCCGCACACTGGCAGGACCGAACGCCTCGAAGCGGATACGCTCATCGGGCACACTCAGCTTGCGCAAGCCGTCATACATATCCTGCATAAAGCCCGCCGGGCCGCACAGATAAAAATCGTAATCGTCAAACGGCAGCAGCGTTTTGAGCGCCTGCATATCGATGCGCTCGCGCTGCACATGCAGCGCCAGATTGCCGTGCCCCATCGCCAGCGTTTGCAGATGCACGGCAAACGGATGCGCCACCTCGCGTGCGCCATGAATGAAGTGGATCGGATGCTTGTGCCGCGTGCGGCTGCCGTTGACCAGCAAGCCGTTCAGCATGGCGATCATCGGCGTGATGCCGATGCCGGCCGACAGCATCACCACCGGACGTTGCGTGCCCTCCTCAAACGTGAACTCGCCGCCCGGCCCCATCAACTCGATCTGCGCGCCCGGCGCGAGATGTGCATGCAACCAGGACGACACCACGCCCTGCTGCTTGACACTGATGCGGTAACGGCGGCCATTTGGCGCGTCGGAAATCGTATAGCTGCGGATCTGCGAGGCCGCGCCCTGCTCCGCCCACGCCGGCACCCGCACGGAGACGAACTGGCCCGGCACATGCGCCGCCACGCCGAGGCCGTCGGCCGGTTCAAGATGAAAGGAGCGCACGTCGCTGCTCTCCTGCACCACGTCCACCACGGTGAATGGACGCCAGCTGGCGGTCAGCGCGGCCGCGGCCTGCACGCGGTCCGCCTCTTCCCAGCTGCCGGTGCGGGCGTTTTGCATGGCTGGCTTCGGGTCGGTCCAGCGGAATGGCAAGGCGCCGGCGTTGCGCACCACTTCGCGCACGTGGAAGCGCAGCAGCTTCTCGGCGCCAGCGAAGGCTTGCAGCTGCGGGCCGTCCCAGATGATTTCGCCCTCGACCGCGATGTGCAGCATGTCGCCACGCTCGAAGTCGATGAACAGCAGGCCGGCGCGCGGATTGTTGAGCAAGTTGCCCATGGTGTTGAAGAAGTAGTTGCCGACGAATTCGGGCGCGGTCAGCGTGCGTTCGTCATCGACACGGACGAAGCCGGGCCGGCCGCCGCGGTGCGATACATCCACGCCACGACCGCGGCCGGCATCGGCCGCCATATTGGCGCTGGCGATGAAAAAGGTATCGGCGCGGGCGATCAGCTCGCGGTCGGCCGCGCTCAGCGCCGCGCTCCGCTGCACCTGCACCTTGCGGCCGTCAGCCGGCGCCGGACTGTGCTGGCGGTGCTGGATGTACTGCGGGCAGTTGCCGAAGCTTTGCGTCACGCTCACGCGCAACCCGCCATCGCCGGCGGCGACGATTTCGCCATTGACGCCGGTTGCGGCGGCGCGTGGTTGGTTCCAGGCCGAGGCCGCCAATGTGGTCGCCGGCGCGCAGCTGGCCTTCCAGTGGATCGCCCGGCAGCATGCCGCTGCGGATATCCAGCGTGCGCGCGTCCGGCGTGACGATGAAGCCGGGATCGGCCGCCAGCACCGTCGCCCACGGCTGGCCGGCCGCGTCCAGCGCACCGACGAAGAAAAACGGCAGGCTGTGGTAGAACTCGCGGTGCTGCTCAGGCATGAAATCGCGTATGTATGCCGCCGCGCCCGCCATCTGCTCGCGCACACCCACGCGCTCCTGGATCGCCAGTTCACCGGCATGAAAAATCGAGGCGGCGGCATCCATGATTACACCTCCTCGGGCGCGAGGCCGGCCTTGGTGGCAGGCATGGCGACAAAACCGGGCAATGCCCGTACCTTGTCCAGCCAGGCGCGGATGTTCGGATAGGGCTTGAGCGACACGCCGCCTTCCGGTGCGTGGGCGATGTAGCTGTAACCGGCGACATCGGCAATGGTGGCGTGCTCGCCGGCCAGCCAGCGGCGGCCCTGCAGTTCCTGCTCCATGACGTCGAACAGGCGCGCCGCGATGTGTTTGGCGGCTTCATGATCGCGCGGGGCATTGAACACGGTGACCAGGCGGGCGGCGGCCGGGCCGTAGGCGATTTTGCCGGCGGCGGCCGACAGCCAGCGCTGCACGTTGGCGGCGGCCAGCGGCTCGCGCGGCAGCCAGCGGCCGCTGTCGTCGTATTTCGACGCCAAGTAAACGAGGATGGCGTTGGAATCGGCCAGCGTGACTTCGCCGTCCTGCAACACCGGGATTTCGCCGAAGGCATTCATCGACAGGAATGGTTGCTGCTTATGCTCGCCGGCGGCCAGGTTGACGTGGACATATTCGTGCGGCAGGTTCAGCAGGCTGAGAAACAGGTGCACGCGGTGGGTGTGGCCGGAAAGGGGAATGCCGTACAGCTTCATGATGACTCCTGGTCGGTGAATGATGGGGAAAGTATAGGGAGCCAGGATCGTGCTGATAAGCCGGACAAAACAGGAATCACCGTCCACTCAAAGTGTACAATTGGCGGCATGACCGATCTTGCAGCCATTAATCTCAATCGCCTGACCACCTTTGTTGCCGTGGTGGAGGCTGGTTCGTTGACGGCCGCCGCCGAGCGGCTCGGGCTGGCCAAGTCCATGGTCAGCAAGCACATGCAGTTGCTGGAGCAGGAAATCGGCGTCGGCCTGCTGCTGCGCTCGACGCGACGGTTGAGCCTGACCGAGGCCGGGCGGGAATTCTACGCATCCAGCCGGCAGTTGCTGAAAGCGGCCGAGCTGGCCATTGAGCAGGCACGCAGCGGCAGCGGCAGTCCGCAAGGCACGCTGCGGGTCGCCTGCCCGATCGATTACGGGTTGATTGTGGTGTCGCCCCTGCTGGCGCAGTTGCGGGCGCGTTATCCGGCGCTGAAGATCGATCTCACTTGCGGCGACCACATCATCGACCTGATCGCCGAGGGCATCGATGTGACTGTACGGCTGGGCAAGCTGGCCGATTCGGGCCTGATGGCGACGCGCGTGGACACGCTGGTGCGCTGGCTGGTGGCCAGCCCGGAGTTCATCGCCCGCCACGGCATGCCGCGCACGCCGGAGGATTTGGCGCAGCTGCCGTATGTGTCATTGTCGGTGCTGGCGCAGCCGGCGCAGTTTGCGCTGACGAACCGCGCCGGCGAGCAGGTGGAGGTGCGCATGCAAAACACGGTGTTTTCGTCCAACACGGCGTTTGCGACGCGGGCGGCGGCGCTCAGCGGCGACGGTGTGCTGCGCGCCACCACCTTCTCCATCAAGGACGATGTCGCCGCAGGCCGGCTGCTGCGTGTGCTGCCGGAGTGGTCGCTGCCGGACAGCGACATCCACGCCGTCTATCCCGCCACCTCGCACGTGCCGCAGAAAGTGCGCGTCTTCATCGACGCCCTCAAGGCGGCCACCGCCGCCTAGCGCCAACGGCCGGCCAGGGGCGGCGCGCCGGGCACGCCAGCATGTGGGCGCGAGATCAACGCGGAGATGGCGGCCGGGCGCGTTTCCGCCGGCGGCGCAGCGCCAGTGTGAGCGGCGACTCCACGGCGTCGTTCCCGCGCAGGCGGGAACCCATAGACCGCCTGCCCACACGCGTCCCATGGATTCCCGCCTGCGCGGGAATGACGGCAGGTCGGCTAGCGGTTGACGACGCGCGCCACCAATCCCGCAAGTCCGGCGGCAGCGGACGCGATTGCCACGCCGGCCCAGATCCATGTTGCCATTGCCGACGGCGGCCTGGGCTCCTTGGGAGCGCCCGCATCCTGCAACGAAGCCGGAAACGGGCGCGCCGCCAGCGGCACGATACGCCAGTCGGCGCGGTTGGCGGGCGCGCGCTGCTGGTACTCGCGCAGCGACAATACCGGATCGCTGCCAAACGCCCGCGACGACGGAAATTGCGGCATCCGCACAAACAGCAGCGCTTCCAGGTCTGCGGCCAGTTGCGCCTCCAGCCCTACCTTACCGACGCCGGCGGCCAGCCTGCCCAGCAAATCTTCGCCGATCGTGTTGAAAGCGGCGAAAGGCAGCAACTCGGTGCGCTCGGTCTTCAGGTAATCATAAGCGCTTTGTCCGCTGGCCAGGCTGGCTTCCTTCAGCGCCATATACGGCAGCGCCACGGCCGCCTTCAGCGGACTCTCGCCGCCCAGGCGCGGAATATCCCAACCCAGCGTGCGCAAGGTCGCAACGCTGATGCCCGCGCAATTGGCGCTGGCATGCCGGTAGTGGAAATCCTGCCGGTAAAAATGATTGAACACCCGGCTGATCGCCTCCTGATACAGCGCCGGCGCCCGCTGGTCCCTGAGCACCGCCACCAGCAGGTAGGAAGGCCGATACCAAGCCTGGCCGCTATTCAGGTCGCCCATGTAAGCGTCCATCGGCAGCATGGAGGCAATGATGCCCTTCTCGCTGACCGAAGCCAGGCTGTAGAAATTATTCACCAGCCAGTCATCCCACTCGCCCGCCATACCGAAACGGCCGGTGGCGACAGCAAAGTGGCCGCCGTAAGCCTCGTCGTCGTCGCCCTGCGCGCCGTTCAGCACGAAAGCCAGCACCGGCTTGCCGGCCAGCGGCAAGGCTTGCGTGCCGCCGTCGCGCCGCCACAAAGTACGCGTGGCGTAGGCCGACCGGGCGCCGCCGTGCCCGGCGCGCACCAGGCTTTCCAGCGTCTCGCCGGCGGCCAGCGGCTGGCTGGCGGCGGCCGCTGGCATGGCGTAACGTTTCGGCCACAGCGTGCGGATCACAAACCGGTCCTCCCGCATCGCGCCGCGCGCCTTCACCTCGCCGTCGGCAAAAAAGGCCAGGCTGCTGGCGTCGGCATACGAACGGTTGGTCGATAATTTCGGCGTCAGCGCGACCGGCAGCGGCGCGGCGACGCCGGCCCGGAGCAAGTGGCCGTCCGGCAGCAAGCGCCCTTCCGCCACGTGCGGAGAGCCGATCCACAACAACGGCGGCGGCACGTCGCGCGGCTTGCCGCCGCCCTCTGCCAGCCACGCCTTCACATCGTCCTGCGCACGCAGGCGCGGCGCGTAGCCGGCCGCCTCGCCCCGGGCGACGGCGAGCATGTCGTCATTGAAGTACCACAGCGCCTGCTTGCTGGCCAGGCAGTACTTGCAGTGGCCGGTGGCCAGCCTGAAACGGTCGGTCGGGTACAGCCCCAGCCAACCGGGCGCAAGCGCGTCGCGGACGCTGCTGTCGGTAACGGTTGCGGCGGGCGAGGACATGGCGGCAGTGTACAACAGGGCTGCAGCCGCCAGCATGACAGCAAAGGGACACGACGACATGCTGTTGCTCCGGTGAACTGATCGGACTTGCAGTGTAGAGCGCGAATGGCAGCGAACTGTTGCGCTGGTTCAAGTTTTCTAAGCGCGCCGGGCCGAGATCACGATGCCGCCGACGATCAGCGCGAACGCGGCGGCGTGGTAGCCGTGCGGCGCCTCGCCCAGAAACGCGGCCGACAGCACGGCCGTGAACAGCGGCGTCAGGTTGACAAAGAAGGCGCCGACCGACGGCCCCGCCGCGCGCACGCCGGCGCCCCAGCAGCCAAAGGCGACAATCGCCGGGCCGACGGCGACGTACAACAGCGCCGCCACCAGCATGCCGCTCCAATGCACCGGCATCGCGCCCAGCGCCTGCTCGCCGATGGCGAAGCCGCCCGACCACAACACGCCAAACGCCACCTGCGCCAGCAGGAAGCTGGCCCAGTTGGCGCGGATGGCGGCCGGCTCGGTGGTGCGCGTCAGCAGCCAGCTGTAGAACGACCAGGCGATGGTCGCCAGAATCATGAACAGGTCGCCGGGCACCAACCTCAGCTCCAGCACGTGTTGCCATTCGCCGCGCGCCAACACCAGCAGCACGCCGGCAATCGACAGCACCGCCCCGGCCACCTGCTTGCGGCTGACCGGCACGCCGAAGAACAGCCAGCCGGTCAGCATCATCCACACCGGCATGCCGGACGCCACCAGCGTGACGTTGATCGGCGTCGAGCTTTGCAGCGCCATGTATTGCAGCGCGTTGTACATGCCGATGCCGAGCAGCCCGAGCATGGCGTAGCTTTTCCAGTGGCGCCACAGGCCGGCGTCGCGGCGCAACACGGGGCCGGCCAGCGGCAACAGGATCAGCAAGGCGATGCTCCAGCGCAGGAAGTTGAGCAGCACGGGCGGCAGCATGTCGTGCACCAGGCGGCCGACGATGGCGTTGCCGGCCCACAGCAGCGGCGGCAAAGTGAGCAGGAAAACGGTTTTGGCGGTGAGGCGTTGATTCATTTTTAATATTCGTACAACATTATCATCCAGAGCATACCCGATCCGGCCGGTCGCCAGCGATAGAAATAGCGTTGTGGCACCGGTGCGCGGTAAAATAGCCGCTGCTGATCCACCCACTTAGATAATATGAAACTTTCTAAACAACATTCGATGTACGAATCCGATCACACCCTGTTCATCAAGGCGTTGAAGGAAAAGAATCCTGGCATTGAAGCCGGCCAGCAACAAGGCCGCGCGCTGCTGTGGGACCGTCCGCCGATCTCGCTGGATGAGCAGGAGCGTCAGCTGAAGTCGGCGGTGAAGCAACAGGCTTACGTTTACCAGAACAAGGTCTGAGTTCACACGGGGCGGCAAGGATGTTGCCAGAGGATACGGCTGACGTGCAGCCGCCAGTACCGGACGCCGCCCAAGGCACGCCGGACGATGGCGCCCACCCGCTCGCCGAAGCCGCCCAAGCCAGCACGGTAGACGCGGCCAGCGTCGGCATCGGCGGCGCTGCCGGCGATGCCACGCTGGCGGCCTCAGCTGAAGCGGCAGGCGCCGAAGCAGCGGCAGCCGAAGCTGCGGCGGTCACGGCTGAAGTTTCCGCCCTCGCCCGCCTGTACGGCGAGCCGCTGCTCAAGCTGCCCACCGACCTGTACATTCCGCCCGACGCGCTGGAAATTTTCCTCGACGCCTTCGAAGGCCCGCTGGACCTGCTGCTGTACCTGATCCGCAAGCAAAACTTCAACATCCTCGACATTCCAATGGCGCAGCTGACGCTGCAATATCTGAAGTACGTCGACCAGATCCGCCTCTCCAATCTGGAACTGGCGGCCGAGTACCTGCTGATGGCGGCCATGCTGATCGAGATCAAGTCGCGCATGCTGCTGCCGCAGCGCCAGGCCGATCTCGACGTCGAGGCCGACGACCCGCGCGCCGAGCTGGTGCGCCGCCTGCTGGAATACGAGCAGATCAAGCTGGCCGCCTACGACCTCAACGCGCTGCCCCAGGTCGACCGCGATTTTGTCCGCACCCAGATCTTCATCGAGCAAAGCCTGGTGCCGGTGTGGCCGGAGGTGGCGGCCAGCGATCTGCAACAGGCGTGGATGGATGTCATGAAGCGCGCCAGGCTGACCCAGCATCACAAAATCAGCCGCGAGGAACTGTCGGTGCGTGAGCACATGACCGGCATCCTGCGCCGCCTGCAATCGACCCGTTTCGTCGAGTTCGCCGACCTGTTCGATGTGGCCGGCGGCGTGCCGGTGGTGGTGGTCAACTTTGTCGCGCTGCTGGAGCTGGCCAAGGAAACCCTGATTGAAATTACCCAGGCCGAACCGTTCGCACCGATCTACGTGCGGCTGGCCTACTCGCCGGCGTGAGCCGGCAACAAGAATGAGCTAACACATGAAAATCATCACCTCGATTGAAGAATTGCGCGACCAACTCAGCGGCCAGCTGCGCACCGCCTTTGTCCCCACCATGGGCAATCTGCACGAAGGCCATTTGTCGCTGATGCGCCTGGCGCGCAAGCATGGCGACCCGGTGGTGGCGTCGATCTTCGTCAACCGCCTGCAGTTCGGCCCGAACGAGGATTTCGACAAGTATCCGCGCACCTTCCAGGCCGACGTGGAAAAGCTGGAGAAGGAAGGCGTGTACGTGCTGTTCGCGCCGACCGAAAAAGACCTGTACCCGGAGCCGCAGGAATACCGCGTGCAGCCGCCGGACGGCCTCGGCAATACGCTGGAGGGCGAGTTCCGCCCCGGCTTCTTCAACGGCGTGTGCACGGTGGTGACCAAGCTGTTCTCGTGCGTGCAGCCGCGCGTGGCGGTGTTCGGCAAGAAGGATTACCAGCAATTGATGATCGTGCGTAACATGGCGCGCCAGTTTGCGATGCCGACCGAGATTATCGCGGCCGAAACCTGGCGTGCCGATGATGGCCTGGCGCTGTCGTCGCGCAATATGTATTTGTCGGCGAGCGAACGGGCCGAGGCGCCGGCGCTGTACCAGACCCTGAACGCGGTGGCCGACGAGGTGCGCGGCGGCCATCTGGATGTATTCCAGCTGGAACACAAGGCCATGGACGATCTGGCCAAGCGGGGCTGGAAGCCGGACTATATCTCGATCCGCAAGCGCAGCGACCTGCAACCGCCGAACGCCGGCGACCTGGCGCAGGGCACGCCGCTGGTGGTGCTGGCCGCCGCCAAGCTCGGCACGACCCGCCTGATCGACAACCTCGAAATCTAAGGCTGACCAGCCGGCGGCGGCACCGCCGGAAACACCACCGCGCCCTGCGCTAACCATTGAATAATGACCGCCGGCGTGTGCCGCCGCTCCTGACGCGACTGCATCAGCATGCGCCGCGCCACCCACGGCGTCAACGGCCGCGCGTTATGCGTTTGATGCAGATCAGGCGGCGACGTTTTGCGCCCAGGCCAGGGCAGACAGGTGGGCCTTGTTGACGTCCAGCGGACTGAGCTTGAGCGACGCGGCCAGCGAGGCGACCAGGCTTGTGCTCAGCTCGCAGGCCTCGGCCAGCGCCAGGTAGGGGCCGTATCTGCCGCTGCGGTTCAGCAGCGCCGCCACCACCTCGTCCGACAGCTGGATGTTGGCCAGCACCTCTTCCATCGGAATCCCCAGCAACCGGTCCAGCAAGGAAAACATGCCGGCCACAAAGACGTTTTCTGCCTCGCTCTTGCCCAGCGCAGCCTGCGCCAGCAGCTCGGCCAGGCGGCCGCGCACCACCGCCGTTTCCAGCAGCACCGGCGAATAGCCGCTCGTGCTGGCCGTCGCCAGCAGCAAGGTCAGCCAGCGGTACAGCGGCGTATAGCCCAGCAGCGTCAGCGCCTGGCGCAGCGACTGCACTCCCTGCCGGCGCCAAAGCCCGCCGAGTTGATGAAGCGCAGCAGCTTGTACGACAGCGTGGCGTCGCGCTTGAGCACCGCCTCCAGTTGCGCGATGTCGGCATTCTGCCGCACCATCTGCATCAGTTGCATGATGATGGTCTGCGCCGGATTCATACCCTTGCTGTTGCTGGTCGGGCGCGGCGTCAGGTGCAGCTTGCCGACGAAGGCGTTCAGGCCCAGCGCCGCACAGGCGTCGAAATCGGCCCAGTTGGTGACCGGCCGGGCGATCATGCCCACGCTTGATTGCTTCAGCGCCGCGTACGTGCGCGCCTGGGTCGCCACGTCGGCGCCGGAAAAGCGCACTTCCACGTAGGACGCCATGGTCGGCAGCCGGGCGCCGATGCGCGCCAGGTCCGCCTCGCGCAGCAAAATGCCGACGCCGCCCGCGCGCAAGCCCTGCACGGCGGCCATGGTGTCGGGATGCGCCAGTTCGGCCGCCTTGATCGACAGCACCGTGCGTTCGGGGGAAGGTCGTGCAGGGCGTCGGCCGACAGCATGGCCGGCACGGCCGCGAGGAAGAGGATTTTATCGCGCAGCAACCAGCCCTGGTCCTGGTCCACCACCTGGCCGGCGACAAAGCCGATCAGTGCTTCCAGCAGCTCGCGCTGCGGGGCGGTGTCCGCGTCCTGCCAGGCGAGCTCATAGCCGACCACGCGCTGCTTCGGGTCTAGCAATGGCTCACGGACAAGGAAGGTAGACTGGTGCATGGCCTGTTAGGGTGAGCTCGGCAGCGCCCGCGTCCGCGCCGCCCGCTTGCGGGGGTCCCGCCCCCGCTGCCAGGAATCAAGCTCCGAGTTTTTCGAAGATCTTGTTCAGTTTTTCGTCCAGCGTGGCGGCGGTGAACGGTTTCACCACGTAGCCGTTGGCGCCGGCCTGCGCTGCCGCGATGATGTTTTCCTTCTTCGCTTCGGCGGTCACCATCAGCACCGGCAGCTTGGCCAGCGCCGGGTCGGCACGGATGTTTTGCAACATCGTCAGGCCGTCCATATTCGGCATGTTCCAGTCGGACACGACGAAGTCGAACGATTCGGCGCGCAGTTTGGCCAGCGCCATCACGCCATCCTCTGCCTCGTCGACGTTGGCATAACCCAGTTCTTTTAACAGATTCCGGACGATGCGACGCATCGTCGAAAAATCGTCAACAACTAAAAATTTCATCTTTGGATCAGCCATGAATTGCTCCGTTGATTCTCTACGCGGTTGTTAATAGTGCCTACACTTGGCATTAAGTTGTAGGATAGCATTTTCGTTGCCTGAAGGCGAACAAAGTAGCAGTAAAACGTCACACTTGCACAATTAAACACGCAAGGCGCGCATACCGTGCTGCGCCAGGTGGCCCAGCACCATGCCCGGCAGTGCCTGCAGGGCGCCCACTTCGTGCGCCGCGCCGACCGCGATCGCCTCGCGCGGCATGCCGAACACCACGCAACTGGCTTCGTCCTGGGCGAAATTATACGCCCCCGCCTGGCGCATCTCCAGCATGCCGGCGGCGCCGTCCTTGCCCATGCCGGTCAGGATCACGCCGACCGCGTTCTTGCCGGCCGCCTGCGCCGCCGAGCGGAACAGCACATCGACCGACGGCCGGTGGCGGTTGACCGGCTCGGCCTGGTCGATGCGGGTCATGTAGTTGGCGCCGCTGCGGGTCAGGTACAGGTGCGAGTGGCCGGGCGCGATGTAGGCGTGGCCCGGCAGCACGCGTTCGTTGCCCTGCGCCTCCTGCACTGAAATCTTGCACAGCGAGTCGAGCCGCTTGGCGAACGAGCGCGTGAAGCCTTCCGGCATGTGCTGGGTGATCAGGATGCCGGGGCAGTCGGACGGCATCTGCATCAGGAATTCGCGGATCGCCTCGGTGCCGCCGGTGGAGGCGCCGACGATGATCAGCTTTTCCGACGACAGCAGCGGGTTGCGCAGCGCCGACAGCGGCGCCGCGCCATGGCCCTCGGCGCCCGGCTGCGGCAGGCGCCGCGCCTGCACGCGCGCCTTGGAGGCGGCGCGGATTTTATCGGTGATCAGCTCGGTGTACTCGCGCATGCCGGCCTGGATCGAGATCTTCGGCTTGGTGACGAAGTCGACCGCGCCCAGCTCCAGCGCGCGCATGGTGATCTCCGAGCCGCGCTCGGTCAGCGAGGACACCATCACCACCGGCATCGGTCGCAGCCGCATCAGTTTTTCCAGGAAGTCGAGGCCGTCCATCTTCGGCATCTCGACGTCGAGCGTCAGCACGTCGGGGTTGGTTTGCTTGATCAGCTCGCGCGCCACCAGCGGATCGGGCGCCACGCCGACCACTTCCATGTCGGCTTGGGAATTGATGATCTCGCTCATGACGCTGCGGATCAGTGCGGAGTCGTCGCACACCAGGACTTTGATCTTCATAAAAGGCTTTCTTGTTATTTAAAACAGATCGATCTCGCCACCCACCGGCGCCACCTTGAGGCGGCTGGCGTATTCGATTTCCCGCTTGACCAGGGTGTCATTGTGGCTCTGCATCAGTTTCTTGACCAGCACCTTGCCGGTGCGCGGGAAGAAATACACCTTGCGCGGGTAGATGTCGTTCAAGTCCTCGGCCACCACCCGGATGCGTTCCACTTTCAAAAAATTCAGCACGAAGGCGGCGTTGCGCTCGCCGACATTGATGGCCGTGAAGCCCTTCAGCACGGCGCCGCCGCCGAACACCTTGGCTTCCAGGTTCTCGCGCTTGGCGCCGGCCTTGAGCAGGTCGTTGATCAGGATCTCCATCGCGTACGTGCCGTAGCGCGCCGAGGCCGACACCGGGCTGCCGGTGTCGCCGCCGCCGTCCGGCAGCATGAAGTGGTTCATGCCGCCCAGGCCGGTGGTGCGGTCGCGGATGCAGGCCGACACGCACGAGCCGAGCACGGTGACGATCAGCATGTCCTTGTTGGTGTGGTAATACTCACCGGGCAGGATCTTGGCGGCCTGGCAGTCGAACGTGCGGTCGTAATAGACGTTGGTGGCAAATTGTTCGAGGTCCATGTTTTCTCTCAGGTGCGATGCGGCGGTGCTTTACGGGCGGCGGCATCGTCGAGCTCGTAGACGGTCTTGCCGCGCAGTTTCAACGACTCCGAGACATACAGGAAATTCTCCGAATGCCCCGCGAACAGCAGCGCATCGGGCTTCATCAGCGGCACAAAGCGCGACAGGATCTTGCGCTGGGTGGCCTTGTCGAAGTAAATCATGACGTTGCGGCAAAAGATGGCGTCGAACTGGCCGCTGATCGGCCAGCTGTCGGCCAGCAGGTTGAGCTGCTTGAAGGTGATCATATTGCGCAGTTCCGGCCGCACGCGCGCCATGCCCTCGCGGTCGCCCTTGCCCTTGAGGAAGAAACGGCGCTGGCGCTCGGGCGACATCTTGTCGAGCCGGTCCATGCCGTAGACGCCGTTGGCGGCCGTCGCCAGCACATTGGTGTCGATGTCGGTGGCGACGATCTGGCAGTTCGGCGTCAGCGTGTTGAACGCCTCGCACACCGTCATGGCGATCGAATACGGCTCCTCGCCGGTCGAACTGGCGGAACACCAGATGGTCAGCGGCTCGCGCTTGCCCTTGACGTGCTCGGCCAGCAGCGGGAAATGGTGGGCCTCGCGGAAGAACGAGGTCAGGTTGGTGGTCAAGGCGTTGGTGAACGACTCCCACTCCTCGCCGAGGTGGCCCGCTTCGAGCTGGTCCAGGTATTTGGCGAACGAGTCGATGCCGGTCGCGCGCAGGCGGCGCGCCAGGCGGCTGTAGACCATTTCCTGCTTGCTGTCGGCCAGCGAGATGCCGGCGCGCTTGTAGATCAGCCCGCGCACGCGCTCGAAGTCGCGCGCGTTGAAGTCGAATTCCTTGACCGTGTCTTTAGATTGCGGCATATGTTAACCCTTTCTGGTACTGCGTACTAACTATGCCCACCGCCGCGCCCGCATTGGCGGCCGTGGCGGGTACAGCGATGAAACTCAGGCGGCCAGCTGGTCGATCAAGCCCATTTCCGGGCTCGACATCAGCTTGTCGATGTCGACCAGGATCAGCATGCGCTCGTCGATCGTGCCGAGGCCGATCATATAGTCGCTGCTGAAGGCGGTGCCCATTTCCGGCGCCGGCTTGACCTGCTCGGGCGACAGCGTGGTCACGTCCGACACCGAATCGACCACCATGCCGACCACGCGGCCGTTGATGTTGAGGATGATGACCACGGTGAACTGGTCGTACACCGGCTCGCCGAGGTGGAACTTGATGCGCATGTCCACCACCGGGATGATGATGCCGCGCAGGTTGATCACGCCCTTGATGAAGTCCGGCGCGTTGGCGATGCGGGTGACCGCCTCGTAGCCGCGGATCTCCTGCACCTTGAGGATGTCGATACCGTATTCTTCCGAGCCGAGCTTGAAGGCCAGGTATTCGTGGCCGGCGATCTCGTGTGCGTGTGCCGCGGTGGATTGTATCTCTGCCATGATGGCCCCCTATGAAGAAAAATCGATTCGTCGGCCAGCTGGCGCGACGAGCGTATCAGTGCGGCCACATCCAGGATCAGCGAGACGCCGCCATCGCCGAGGATGGTGGCGCCGGAAATCCCGGCCACCTTGCGGTAATTCGACTCCAGATTCTTGACCACCACCTGCTGCTGCCCGACCAGCTCGTCGACGAACAGGCCGGCCTTGCGGCCGTCGGTTTCAACGATGATGACGATGCCCTGGCACGGATCGTTGAAGCGCGGCGCGATGTCGAACATCTGATACAGCGGCACCAGCGGCAGGTACTCGCCGCGCACCTTGATGACCCGGCCCTTGCCGCTGATTTCCTTGACGTCTTCCGGCGCCGGCTGCAGCGATTCGATGACAAAGCCCAGCGGCAGGATGTAGATCTCATCGCCGACGCGGATCGACATGCCATCGAGAATCGCCAGCGTCAGCGGCAGCGAAATCGAGATGGTGGTGCCGAAGCCCTTGGCCGAGCGGATGTCGACCACGCCGCCCATGGCGGTGATGTTGCGTTTCACCACGTCCATGCCGACGCCGCGGCCGGACACGTCGGTCACGGTCTCGGCGGTCGAGAAGCCCGGCGCGAAAATCAGCTGCCAGACCTCGGCGTCGCTCATGGTGTCGCTGACCGCCAGGCCGTTCTGCTGCGCCTTGGCGAGGATTTTCTCACGGTTCAGGCCACCACCGTCGTCCGATACCTCGATGATGATGTTGCCGCCCTGGTGTGATGCCGACAGGAAAAGCCGGCCGGCGTCGCTCTTGCCGCCGGCGCGGCGCACGGCCGGCATCTCGATGCCGTGGTCGATCGAGTTGCGCACCAGGTGGGTCAGCGGGTCGACAATGCGCTCGATCAGGCCCTTGTCAAGCTCGGTGGCGGCGCCGTTGGTGATGAAATCGACCTTCTTGCCCAGCTTGTGGGCCAGGTCGCGCACCATGCGCGGAAAGCGCGAGAACACGAAGTCCATCGGCATCATGCGGATCGACATCACCGCTTCCTGCAGGTCGCGGGTGTTGCGGGTCAGCTGGCTGACGCTGTTGAGCAGGCGCTCGTGCACCATCGGGTCGAGCGTGTCGACGCGCTGCTCGATCATCGCCTGCGTGATGACCAGCTCGCCCACGAGGTTGATCAGCTGGTCGACCTTCTCGATCGACACCCGGATCGACGACGACTCGGCGCCGGCATGGGCGGCGGCCTTCTCTTTTTCCTTTTCTTCCTTCTTGACCACCTTCTTCTCTTCCTCCGGCGGCGGCGTCTCGATGACGATGCCGGCGGCGGCGCGGATCTGTTCGACCGGCTGGAAGAAGCCGTAGCCCTGCGCGTCCTCGGACGCGGCGCTGGCGTTGGCGCGGATTTCGTCGAGCGGCTGGAAGAAGCCATAACCGTCGCCGCCGGCCGCGGCCGGTTTGAGGTCGGTGCTGTCGAAGAAGCCGTAGCCGAGGTCGGCCTCGACCTGGTCGCGCGCGGCCTTTTCCTGTTGCGCCTGGGCGTCGTCCAGCGCCGGCAGCTCGGTCACTTGCATCTCGTCCGGATTGAGCACGAACGAGCAGATGGCGATGATGTCGTCCAGGCTCTCGTGCGTGGTGACCACCATGGCGTTGCGGTCCTTGTCGAGCGGCGTGATGGCCACATGGCCCATCAGGCCCAGCTCCTCGCCCAGCGCCTGCACCTCGCGGTGCGGCATGGCCGGCAGCTGCAGCCGGTAACGGCGGCCGCCGCTGTGGTCGACCACCCTGGCTTCCGGCGCGTTGAAGGCCGGCGCCACCGGCGCCAGCGCCACCACCGGCACGTCCTGCGCCAGCGACTGCAGCATCATGCGCACGTCGCCGACGGCGTCCTGGTCGACCTCGCTGCCGAGGCGGTGGCCGTCCAGCTGCATCTTGAGGATGTCCTTGGCGGCCAGGAAGGCGTCGACGTGCTCGCCGGTGAGCGCCATCTCGCCCTTGCGGATGCGGTCGAGCAGGGTTTCCAGCACGTGCGTGATCTCGCTCATGTCGGTCACGCCAAACGTCGAGGCGCCGCCCTTGACCGAGTGGGCGGTGCGGAAGATCGCGTTCAGGTCCTCGGCGTCGGGCGACGCCACATCGACGGCCAGCAGCAGCCGCTCCATTTCAGCCAGCAGTTCCTCGGCCTCATCGAAAAAGACCTGATAAAACTGGCTTATATCGATGGTCATGGTGATACTCCGTTACGTTCGCTTCGCATCATGACGCGCCTTATCAGCCGATGACCTTTTTGACGACCTCGATGAGCCGCTGTGGGTCGAAAGGCTTGACCAGCCAGCCGTTGGCGCCGGCGGCGCGGCCCTTGGCTTTCATCTCGTCGGAGGACTCGGTGGTCAGCATCAGTATCGGGGTTTTGGCGTAGGCCGGCAGCTCGCGCAGCAGCGCGATCAGCTGCAAGCCGTCCATGCGTGGCATGTTCTGGTCGGTCAGCACCAGGTCGACGCTCTGCAGCTTGGCCTTGTCCAGGCCGTCCTGACCGTCCACCGCTTCGACCACCTGGTAGCCGGCAGCCTTGAGGCTGAAGGCAACCATCTGGCGCAGGGAGCTGGAATCATCAACTGCAAGTATAGTCTTGGCCATCTTCTTCTCTCTTGTAAATCACGTTTGTTGGGTGGTTAAAACAGCTCGATGTCGCCGCTTTCCAGGTGCTGCTGACTGACGGCCTTGCGCAGCACGCTGCGCAGTTCCAGACTCTGTATCGCCAGCGCCATGCTGACCTTGCCGAGCAGTTCGACGATCTGCTCGTTGTCGCTTTCGGGCAGCATTTCAGCGCCGTGCGCGCCGAGCGTGCCGAGGAATTCGCGCAGGCCGGTCACGCGCTTGAGCGTGCGGTCCAGCAGCTGGCTGGTCATGTCCTGGAATTGCAGGCTGGTGATGGCGGCGTTGACATAGCCGCCCACCTGGCCCTGCAGCGCCTCGAGCTGGGCGCGCTGTTCGGGCGTGACGCTGCCGCCGTCCAGCAGCAGCTGGATGGTGGCCTGCTCCGCCGCCACCGTCTGGTGGATGGCCATGAAGTTGTAGGACAGCTTTTCGATCGCTTCCTCCAGCAGCAGGCCAGTCTGGATCAGGTCGGTCTCGACTTCGGTCAGGTGCCGGCGACCGTGGTCAGACACGCCGGACAGCAGGCGCTTGACGTGGGAACCCAGAATTTTTTTCTCGTCATAACAGTCTCGTTCTTTACTACTTTATTTGCGTACCGGCGGCCCGGCCGGCTTGGCCGGCGCGGCCGCGGCGGCGCCGATGCCGGCGGCGTCGTCGACATCGCCGACCTCGATCTTGCGGCCGTCGCGCAGCACATTGTCCTCGGCCCGCTTGTTCATCACCACGATGCTGATGCGGCGGTTGATCGGGTTGAACGGGTCGGCCTTGTCGAGATTGATGGCCGAGGCCAGCCCGACCACGCGCAGCATCTTGGCATCCTGCATGCCGCCGGCGATCAGCTCGCGGCGCGAGGCGTTGGCGCGGTCGGCCGACAATTCCCAGTTGCCGTAGCCGGCGTCGCTCATGTACGGCGTCGAGTCGGTGTGGCCGGACAGCGTGATGCGGTTGGGCACGTCATTGAGCACGAAGCCGATCTCGTGCAGGATCTCCTTGGTGTACGGTTGCAGCTCGGCCTTGGCCAGCGCGAACATCGGGCGGTTCTGCTCGTCGACGATCTGGATCCGCAAGCCCTCGCTGGTGATGTCGAGCAGCAGCTGGTCCTTGTATTTCTTCAGCAGCGGATTGGCCTCGATCTTGTTCTCGATGCGCTGCTTGAGCGCCTGCAGCCGCTGGTTTTCCTCGGCCTCCAGCGCCGCCTTCGCGGCGGTCAGGTTATAGGTCTTCTTTTCCTGCGGGTCGTCGCTGGCCTTGACCTGGCCGTCGCTGCGGGTCAGGTCCTTGCCGCCGCCCTTGATGATGGACGAGCTGTCGCCGCTGCCGGAACCGCCCTGCATGGCCACCTTCAGCGGCGTCTTGAAGTATTCGGAAATGCCGTTGAGGTCGCCCTTGGTGGTCGAGCCCAGCAGCCACATCAACAGGAAGAAGGCCATCATCGCGGTCACGAAGTCGGCGTACGCGATCTTCCAGGCGCCGCCGTGGTGGCCGCCGCCATGCTTCTTGATGCGCTTGACGATAATAGGCCGCAGGCCCTCTTCAGCCATGATTGATCCTTACGCTAATAACAGTGTGCCGCATGGCTTACTTCGACTTCGATTTCTTGATGTGGTCTTCCAGCTCGTTGAAGGTCGGGCGTTCGGTCGAGTACAGCACCTTGCGGCCGAATTCCACCGCCAGCGCCGGCGCGTAGCCGTTCAGGCTGGCCAGCAGCGTGACCTTGACGCACTGGTACATCTTGGTCGACTCTTCCAGCTTTTGCTCCAACAGGCTCGACAGCGGCGCGATGAAGCCGTAGGCCAGCAGGATGCCGAGGAAGGTGCCGACCAGCGCGTGCGCGATCAGGATGCCCAGCTCGGCCGGCGGCAGGCCGACGTTTTCCATCGTGTGCACCACGCCCATCACCGCCGCCACGATGCCGAAGGCCGGCATGCCGTCGCCCAGGCGGGCGATGGCGTGGCCCGGCGCGGCGCCCTCGTGGTGGTGGGTGTCAATTTCGATATCCATCAGGTTCTCGATCTGGAACGCGTCCATATTGCCCGACACCATCAGGCGCAGGTAATCGGTGATGAATTCCACGATGTGATGGTCTTCCAGCACGGTCGGGTATTTGCTGAACAGCGGGCTTTGCTCCGGGCTGTCGATATCGCCTTCGATCGACATCAGGCCTTCTTTGCGCACCTTGGACAGGACGTCGAACAGCAGCGACATCAGCTCCATATACAGGTCCTTGGTGTAGCGCGAGCCCTTGAGCAGGGTCGGCAGCGCGGCCAGCGTGGCCTTCAGCGTCTTGCCGTTGTTGCCGACGATGAAGGCGCCGATCGCGCCGCCGCCGATCATGACCAGCTCCAGCGGCTGGAACAAGGCGGCCAGGTGCCCGCCGGCCATGGCATAGCCGCCGAACACGCCGACCAGGACCACCACATATCCGATGATGACTAACAAGTGTACTGACTCCCAGAGCGAAAACCGGCCGAATTGTTACGAAGCGGGCCGGTTTTTTCAAGAATTTACATATAGAACTACAATAGCCTGAGTCGGGGGCGGCGGGCAAGTGAATAACGTCAAATGATGCTTAAAAGTACCATATATACAGGGGATTTCCGCTTCAGTGACTCGAATGATGCTATCGGGCGGTGTTTCCGTGATGATAAATTCATAGCTTATAAGCATCGAACCGGGACGCATTTCGGCGCGCGCCTTGCGCCACAATCCGCTCATGGCGGCCGGCGACAGGTAGGCGAACACCAGGTCGAACTGGCTGAAATCGAGGTCCTCGTAGTCGCCGCGCAGGAAGCGCGCGCGGCTGCGGCCGAGCGTAGCGCGCAGCCAGCTGACCAGCCATGGCAGCGGCGCCAGCTCGATGCCGACCGCGTCGGCGTCCGGCCGCACCCGCGCCATATATAAGGTGAAGCCGCCCAGGCCGCTGCCGACATCGACCACGCGCACCGGCTTCCCGGCCGGCAGCAGCTGGCGCACCGCGTCCCACACGGCCGGGCCGGACGGGTAATACGGCACCTGGGTGCGGAAGGTCGACCAGTACCAGCCGAGCAGCAGCAAAAAGCCGGCGCCGAACAGCCATGGCGGCAGTTGCAGCGCCAGCGCGGTCAGCACCGCCAGTGGGAACAGCAGCTGGATCACGCGCCACCAGGCGGCCAGCGCCAGCTTCCACGTCAGCAGCGCCGCCAGCACGCCCTGGACGAGCGCCAGCGCCAGATAATCGACCGGTAAACGGAAACTGGCCATCACATACAGGATGGCCAGGGTCAGCGGCAAGGCGCCGCATTGGATCAGCATGGCCCGCACGGCGGGCGCGCGGATGATGCGTGGAAGATAAGCGTCGGTCACGCCGGCATTATGCCGCGATTGCCTCCGCCTCGCGCGACTTTTTGGTCTTGCCGGCGCGCGAAGGCATGTGGCACAGGCCGCAGACATAGCTGCCGTGCAGGTCCATGGCGTTGACCACGTATTTGCCCTGGCACTTGTTGCACGGCGCCAGTTCCAGCATCTTGCTGCTGAAGAAGCGCACCAGGGTCCAGGCGCGGGTCAGCGACAGCAGCGGCTCCTCGCCCGGCTCCGGCGGCATTTGCTCCAGGTACAGCTTGTAGGCCTTCATCACCGCTTCGATGCCCGTGGCGCCGGCGTGGGTCACCAGGAAGCTGTGGATGTTGATGAACAGCGAGGAGTGGATATTCGGCTGCCAGGTCAGGAACCAGTCGGTCGAGAAAGGCAGCATGCCTTTTGGCGGCGACACGCCCTTCAGCTCTTTATACAGCTTGAGCAGGCGCTCGCGCGACAGCGACACTTCCGATTCCAGCAGTTGCAGGCGGGCGCCCAGCTGGATCAGTTCGATGGCCAGCTGAATTTCCTGGGCTTCCGACACAACACTTTTCTTGGCGGCCATGATCTGCGCTCCCGGAATTAAACGATTTCTTCGACTGGCTGGCCGGCCATCAGGATGGCGGCGTGCGACTGGGCCAGGACGCGGTCTTTATTGTAGTTGGTCAGCATCGACAGGATGGCGCTGTCGTCGAAGCGGAAGCGGGCCAGCATCATGTTGCCGCCTGCCAGTTTCAGGATTTGCGCGTTGCTCATGCCTTCGATCAGGTCGGCGATTTCAGCGGCGATGCCCAGACGGAAGATCGCGGTGACTTTGTCGGCGCGGATCATCTGCTGAGCCAGCATCAGGTAGCTCAGGTTGGCGTCGCGAATTTCAGCCATCATATCGTTTGCGGTCATTTTCCCTACTCCTTGCGGTTTTCTCTCTGTCGGAACACATTTGCGTTTCCGTTGAGATACATTCTGCTTGAGCAACAAAAACACGAGAAGAGGAAACACTCCGTATTTTTCGTCGGGAAATAGCGGGCACGACCTGTCGGTGTTTGTCTTACAAACACTCGCAGATCTTCATCTACGCCCTTGCGGCGCAGGTTTCTTGCGGGATACAAGTTTCAAAAATTCATCCCTTTAAATCGAAAAATAAAGCGGCAAAGCGACTCTTTTTTACGACATCTAAACCGGTAACGGCAGCGTTTTGGAGAACTTTAGGGTTTTGACGAAAAAATTTTAAAAATTTTTTTGCCTTGCTCACGCGGTTTGCTGCGCATCTAGGAAGGGTAACGGCAGGGTTTTGGGGAACTTTAGGGGTTTTTTGAAAAAAATCGAAAATTTTTTTCCCGTCATTCCCGCGACGGCGGGAATCCATAGGGCGCGTCCGGCCAACTCGGCATGGATTCCCGCCTTCGCGGGAATGACGTGGAGGAGCCCGGAGAATATTTTCCGGTTAAACTCCCTGCTTTAGACCTCAACAACTATCCATAATGACAACTCGCACCCACTGCCTGGAACGCGACGCCCAGGATCCGCTGGCCGCGCTGCGCGACCAGTTCGACCTGCCAGCCGGCGTTATTTATCTGGACGGCAACTCTCTCGGCGCCCGCCCCAAGGCTTCCCTCACCCGCGCCCAGCAGGTCATCGTCCAGGAATGGGGGCATGACCTGATCCGCAGCTGGAACAGCGCCGGCTGGTTCGAGCTGCCCAAGCGCCTGGGCAAGCTGCTGGCGCCGCTGATCGGCGCCGCCGACGGCGAAGTTGTGGTCACCGACACCACCTCGGTCAACCTGTTCAAGGCACTGGCCGCCGCGCTGCAGATGCAGGCGGCCGACCCGGCGCGGGCCGGCCGCCGCGTGATCGTCACCGAGCGCTCGAACTTCCCCACCGATATCTATATGGCCCAGGGCCTGACCGCCTGGCTCGACCGCGGCTACGCGCTGCGCCTGATCGATAGCCCGGACCAGCTGGCCGGCGCCATCGACGCCGACGTGGCCGTGGTCATGCTGACGCACGTAAATTACCGCACCGGTTATCAATACGATATGCAGGCCGCCAGCGCCCTCGCCCACGACGGCGGCGCGCTGATCATCTGGGACCTGGCCCACTCGGCCGGCGCGGTGCCGGTCGACCTGCATGGCGGCGGCGCCGACCGGCCGTGGGCTGCACCTATAAATATCTGAACGGCGGCCCCGGCGCGCCGGCCTTTATCTGGGTGCCAAAAAAGCATCAGGCCCGCTTCCAGCAACCGCTGTCGGGCTGGTGGGGCCACGCCGCGCCATTCGCCATGGCGCCGGACTTCACGCCGGCCGACGGCATCGCCCGCGCGCTGTGCGGCACCCAGCCCATCGTTGCGCTGGCCCTGGTCGAGTGCGGCCTTGACGTGCACCACCAGGCCAGCATGGCGGCGATCCGCGCCAAGTCGCTGGCGCTGACCGACCTGTTCATCGATCTGGTCGAGCAGCGCTGCGCCGCCCATCCGCTGGAACTGGTGACGCCGCGCGAACACGCCAACCGTGGCAGCCACGTCAGCTTCACCCATCCGCACGGTTATGCGGTGATGCAGGCGCTGATCGCGCGCGGCGTCATCGGCGACTACCGCGAGCCGGCCATCATGCGCTTCGGCTTTACGCCGCTGTACACCAGCTATGCCGACGTGTGGGACGCGGTGGAAATCCTGCGCGACATCCTGGACCGCAAGGACTACAACATCGACGCCAAGCGCGACGCCGTGACCTGATAACGAGAGCAAGAATATGAGCGACAACAAACCAGCCAGCGGCTGCCCGATGCATGCGGCGGCGCCAGCGAACGCCGAATGGCACGGCGCGCAAATGGACTTCAGCAATGCGATGAGCTACGGCGACTATCTGGGCCTGAACCAGATTCTGCACGCCCAGCATCCGCTGTCGCCGAACCACAACGAGATGCTGTTCATCATCCAGCACCAGACCAGCGAACTGTGGATGAAGCTGATGCTGCACGAGATGCGCGCGGTGCGCACGCACATCCGCGCCGACGATCTGCCGCCGGCGTTCAAGATGCTGGCGCGCGTGGCGCGCATCATGGACCAGCTGGTGCACGCCTGGGACGTGCTGGCCACCATGACGCCGCCGGAATACACGGCCATCCGCCCTTACCTGGGCGCGTCGTCGGGCTTCCAGTCCTACCAGTACCGCGAGATCGAGTTCATCCTCGGTAACAAGAACGCGGCGCTGCTCCATGTCCACGCCACCACGCCGGAATACCCGCTGCTGCAGGAAGCGCTGCGCACGCCGTCGATCTACGACGAGGCGATCCAGCTGCTGGCGCGCCACGGCCTGCCGATTTCGGCCGCACGCCTGAACGCCGATCCGGCCCAGCCAACCGTGGCCGACGAATCGGTGCAACAGGCCTGGCTACAGGTCTACCGCGACCCGACCCGCTATTGGGCGCTGTACGAGCTGGCCGAGAAACTGGTCGATATGGAGACTGCCTTCCGCTTCTGGCGCTTCCGCCATGTCACCACCGTGGAGCGCATCATCGGCTTCAAGACCGGCACCGGCGGCACGGCCGGCGTGAGCTACCTGCGCAAGATGCTGGACGTGGTGCTGTTCCCCGAGCTATTTGCGCTGCGCACCGCCCTGTGACACCAGCGGCAGCGCGATGTAGCTGTCTTGGTAGATGCGCTGGGTGGCTTTCCTGTAGTCCGCCGGCTGCGCGTGGAAGATGTTCTGCACGTACGTCTGCGGATTGCGATCGTACAGCGGGAACCAGCTGGACTGGATCTGCACCATGATGCGGTGGCCGGGCAGGAACACGTGGTTGGCCGTCGGCAGCGCGAAGCGGTATGGCAGCGGCGCGCCGGCCTTGATCGGCTTCGGCGTTTCCAGGCTTTCGCGGTAGCGGCCACGGAAGATATCGGCCGATATCATTAGCTGGTAGCCGCCCAGTTCGGGCTGCGACGCCACCTGATCCGGGTAGACGTCGATCAGCTTGACCACCCAGTCGGCATCGGTGCCGGTGGTGGCGGCCAGCAGGTGCGCGACCGGCTCGCCGCTGATTTTGACCGGCGCGGTCAAAACGTCGGTGGTGTAGGTCAGCACGTCGGTGCGGCCCGAGGCTTCGCGCTGGTCGTCGACCAGCCAGCGCGGCCAGGTCTGGCCCTTGGCCTCGTCATAGCCGACCGCCATGATCGGCCGCGCGCGGTACGGCACCGGCTTGGCGGGATCGGAGATGTATTCGTCGTAAGCGTTGCGCTGCGCCGGCGCGCCGGGTGCAGCGGGAATCGCGCTGCTGAGGTTCAGCGATCCATTGGCGCCCAGCTTCAGCGCCGTCGGCGCGATGGCGCCGCTGGCGCCGCTGGCAGGCCAGCTGTCGAGCATGCGCCATTTGTTGGTGCCGGTCTCGAACGCCGTCACCGGCGCGATCTGCGCCGCCAGCGCCCCGGGCGAAGGCTCGTCCTTCAGATAACGGTCGAGGAATGGCCGCAGAATCTCTTCGCGGAAGTACAAGCCGGTATCGCTATTGAACTTGATCGGTCCAAGCTTGCCGCCGTCGCCATCCTGGCCGCCGTGATTCCATGGCCCCATTACCAGGAACACCTTGCTGTCCTTGTCGTTAGGCTTGATCGCCTTGTAGACGGCAATCGCGCCATAGATATCCTCGGCATCCCACAGGCTATGCACCAGCAAGGTCGGCACCGTCACAGGGCGCCCGGCCAGGATCTTGTCGACCGCCTGGCTTTGCCAGAAGGCGTCATACGAAGGATGCGCCAGCACCTTGCGCCAGAAGCCACTCTGCTCGACGCCGCGCTGGCGCGCCAGCTCGCCCGCCGAGCCGGCGCGCAGGAAGGTATCGTAATCGTCGTAGGTGCTGGTGAACCAGCGCGCGTCGTTGCGGCGCGTGACCACCTGCTCCAGGATGTACGGCAGGTTCACCTGGCGGAACGCGCCATTATGGAACCAATCGTCGCCGCGCCAGTTATCCACCATGGGGTTCATCGGCACCGCCACCTTCAGCGCCGGGTGCGGATTGACCAGCGCCACCAGCGGCAGATAACCGTCATACGAACCACCGATGATGCCGACCTTGCCGTTCGACTCAGGCACGTTTTTGGTCAGCCACTCAATGGTGTCCCAGGTATCGGTGGAATGGTCAATCGCAGTCGGGTTGAACTCGGTGCCGGCCATCGGACGGTTCATCACGTAATCGCCCTGCGAACCGTATTTGCCGCGCACGTCCTGCACCACCCGGATGTAGCCGCCCTTGACGATAACGTCGGCCTGGTTGTCGTAGCCCTGCAGGATGGATTCCATCTGCGCGTTTTCGGACTGGCTGGTCATGCCGTCGGCGCCGTACGGGGTGCGGGTCAGCAGCATCGGCGCCTTGCGCGCGTGGCGCGGCAGCACGATGACGGTATTCAGGCGGACGCCGTCACGCATCGGTATCATGACCGTGCGCTTGATGTAGTCGAAGCTGTCCACCGGCGCCTTGAATTCTTCAGGCGTCTCGCTGGGCAAGGTGGATTGTGCGTGTGCGGAGAGGACGACGCTGGCCAGAACGGCCAGCGCCAGTGCGGATTTCTTCATGAACGCCCCGGTGTGTTGTGAACCGCTAAAGTATCACAACCCCGTCATTCCCGCGAAGGCGGGAATCCATGGAGCGCCGATCAGGCCACCCTGCATGGGTCCCCGCCTTCGCGGGGACGACGGAGACGGGGGCTTACTTCGCCAGCAGCAGCTCGTTCAAGCGCTTCACGAAAGAAGCCGGATCGCTCAGCGAACCACCTTCAGCCAGCAGCGCCTGATCGAACAGCAGGTTGGACCAGTCGCTGAACGAGCTAGCCACGTCCTCGGCCTTCAAGCGCTGCACCAGCGGGTGATCCGGATTGATTTCCAGGATAGGCTTGGACTCCGGCGCGTTCTGGCCAGCAGCCTTCAGCATGCGCAGCAGATTACCCGACAGCTCATTCTCGTCCGCCACCAGGCAGGCCGGCGAATCGGTCAGGCGGAAGGTCACGCGCACGTCCTTGGCTTTATCGGCCAGCACGCCCTTCATCTTCTCGACCAGGTCCTTGTACGAAGTTTCGGTTTCCTCGTGCTCCTTCTTCTCGGCTTCATCTTCCAGCGCGCCCAGATCGAGACCGCCCTTGGCCACCGACACCAGTTCCTTGCCTTCGAACTCGGTCAGGAAGGACAGCATCCACTCGTCCACGCGGTCGGTCAGCAGCAGCACCTCAACGCCCTTCTTGCGGAAGATTTCCAGGTGCGGGCTGTTTTTCGCGGCGATATAGTTATCGGCGGTGACGTAATAGATCTTGTCCTGGCCTTCCTTGGCGCGCGACAGGTACTGCTCCAGCGACGTGGTCTGCTGGTCGTTGTCGTTGGCGGTCGAGGCAAAGCGCAGCAGCTTGGCCAGGCGGTCCTTGTTGGCCGCGTCCTCGCCGATGCCCTCTTTCAGTACCTGGCCGAATTCGGTCCAGAAGGTCTGGTACTTGTCTTTCTTTTCCTGCTCTTCGGCGTTCGCCAGTTCTTCCAGCATGCCGATCACGCGTTTGGTCGAGCCGTCGCGGATCACCTTGACGTCGCGCGACTCCTGCAGGATTTCACGCGATACGTTCAGCGGCAGGTCGGCCGAGTCGATCACGCCTTTGACGAAGCGCAGGTAGGTCGGCATCAGCTGCTCGGCGTCGTCCATGATGAACACGCGCTTGACGTACAGCTTGAGGCCACCGCGCTTGTTGCGGTCCCACAGGTCGAACGGCGCCTTGGCCGGGATGTACAGCAGCTGGGTGTACTCGCTGCGGCCTTCGACGCGGTTGTGGGTGTGGGTCAGCGGCGGCTGGAAGTCGTGCGACACATGCTTGTAGAACTCGTCGTACTGCTCCGGCGTGATGTCGGATTTGCTGCGGGCCCACAGCGCGCTAGCCTGGTTGACGGTTTCCCATTCGTCTTTGACGACGGTTTCCTTCTTCTCTTCGTCCCACTCTTCTTTCTGCATCACGATCGGCAGCGAGATGTGGTCCGAGTACTTGCGGATGATGGATTTGATCTTCCACGACGACAGCAGCTCGTCCTCGCCTTCGCGCAGGTGCAGGATGATGTCGGTGCCGCGGCCGACCTTCTCGATCTGCTCGACCGAGTAGTCGCCTTCGCCGCTCGATTCCCAGCGCACGCCTTCCGAAGCCGGCGCGCCGGCGCGGCGGCTTTCGACGGTGATCTTGTCGGCGACGATGAAGCCCGAGTAAAAGCCCACGCCGAACTGGCCGATCAGGGCCGCGTCCTGCTGCTGGTCGCCCGACAGCTTGCCGAAGAATTCCTTGGTGCCGGACTTGGCGATGGTGCCGAGGTGCGAAATAGCCTCGTCGCGGCTCATGCCGATGCCGTTGTCGGAAATGGTGATGGTGCGCGCCGCCTTGTCGAAAGCGACCTTGATTTTCAGCTCATGGTCGTTGCCGTACAGGGCGTCGTTGTTGATGGCTTCGAAACGCAGCTTGTCGGATGCGTCGGAGGCGTTGGAGATCAGTTCGCGCAGGAAGATCTCTTTGTTCGAATACAGGGAGTGGATCATCAGCTGCAGCAGCTGCTTCACTTCGGCCTGGAATCCAAGGGTTTGTTTTTCGGTGTCAGCCATTTTTAAATAGTCTTTTGGTTAAGATTGCAGGAAAGTGGGGATTATAAAGGCTATTTCAAGAGCTCCCGTTCCAGGAAACGCCACACGGCCGGGTCCTGCATCGCCGCCACATTGAGGCGCATGCGGGTCGACGGCAGCTGCTTGGGCGAGAACAGGCTGCCCGGCGCCAGCAGCAGGTTGTGCGCCATGGCGCGCTCGGTCAGCACGTTGGTGTCGCGGCCGGCGTCGGCCCATACAAACATGCCGGCCGGCGGCGAGCCGTCCACCGTCAGGCCGATGCGCTCCATCTGGCGCAGCGTCTTGGCGCGCAGGCCGTCCAGCCGCGCGCGCAGGCGGTCGGCGTGCTTGCGGTACGAGCCCTCGGACAGCACCTTGTACACCACTCGCTCGCCGATGTCGCTGGTGGTCAGCGTCGACAGCATCTTGCGGTCGGCCAGGCGCTCGGCACGCTCCGGCGAGGTGGCGATGAAACCGACCCGCAGGTTGGCGGCCATGGTCTTGGAGAAGCCGCTCAGGTAGATCACCCGCTGCAACTGGTCCAGCGCGGACAACCGCGTGGCCGGCTGCACGGCGCTGCCGGGATGCAGGTCGCAGTAGATATCGTCTTCGACGATGATGAAGTCGTGTTCCTCCGACAGGCGCAGCACCTGGAAGGCCTTGGCCGCCGACAGCGAGGTCGAACTCGGGTTGTGCAGCACCGAATTGATGATGTACAGCTTGGGCTTGTGCAGTGCCGCCAGTTCGGCCAGCCGGGCGATATCCGGGCCGTCGGCCAGGCGCGGGATGCCGATCACTTTCGCCCCCAGCGCGGCGAAGGAGCCGAACATCAGGAACCAGGCCGGATCGTCGACGAAGATGGTGTCGCCGGGACGGGTGAATTCGCGCGCCACCAGGTCCAGCGCCTGCGTGACGCCGGCGGTGGTGAGGATCTGCTCCGGCGCGGCGGCGATTTCCAGTTCGGCGAGCTTGTGCTGCAATTGCTGGCGCAGCGGCAGGAAGCCTTGCGGCACGCCGTAGCTTAATAATAGCGTCGGGTTCTGGCGGCTGACGGCGCGCAGCGCGTTGGCGACGGCCGGGCCGTCCAGCCATTCCGGCGGCAGCACGCCGGAGCCCGGCATTTGCTGGTGCGGCATCTGGCGGAACATGTTCCGCACCAGCCAGACCACGTCAATCGGCTTGCTGTCGAAGCCCGACCTGGCGGCGCGCAGGGCAGCCGTGGCGGCGCCGCCGGCCTGGCTGGCGTCGGCAGCGTTCAGCGCCATCGCCGGCCGTTCGCGCACGAAGAAACCGGCGCCACGGCGCGATTCCAGGTAGCCGGTGGCCACCAGCTTGTCATACGCGGCCACCACGGTAAAGGCCGACACGCCGTGCGAAGCGGCAAACGCGCGGATCGACGGCATGCGCGCGCCGCCGCGCAGCAGGCGGTCGTCGATGCGCGCAGCCACCGAGCGCACGATCTGGTCGATCAGTGTTTCCCCCGATTCGCGCAACAGCAGGCCAAGCATCGGCCCGGCCGACCCGCGCGCCGGCGGCAATAACGACCGGGACGCGCCGCGCCCAGCGCCAGGGGACGCGGCCTCCGCCCCGCCACCACCGCCACCACTACCGCCACCGATGCCACCGGCACCACCGGCACCGGCACCAGCCTGCGCCGCTGTGCGCGCAGTGGACCGTGCTCCATCGCGGCCGGCGGCGGCCGGCGCCGGCGTCGGCACCCGCACCGAGGTAGTCGACGGGCCGGGCGCAGGCGCGGCCATGGCGCGGGCTTCGCGGGCCTGGGCGGCGGCCAGCGCCTCGTTGACTGCCTCCGCCGCTGCGGCAGCAGCGGCGCCCAGCAGCGACGTGCGTGCTCGTGTATTGGTCATTTTACCGTCACAGTATGTCAAATTATGTTTGCAAGTGTACTGGCACTGTACTGGTTTTGTCACGTACGATAACTTCATGACTGCCACCCCTACCCTGACCACCCACAGCCGCCTGAGCGACGAAACCAGCGGCATGCTGCTCGGCCTGACCGGCGTAGCCATCTTCAGCCTGACGCTGCCCTTCACCCGGCTGGCCGTCGGCGGCGGCGCGGACGGCGCTGGCGGCCTGTCGCCGATGTTCGTCGCCCTCGCCCGCGCGCTGGTCGCCGCCGTGCTGGCCGGCGGCTGGCTGTACTGGAAGCGCGCGCCGCTGCCGCCGCGCGCGGCCCTGCCCGCGCTGGCGATGGTCGCCGTCGGCTGCGTCATCGGCTTCCCCTGGCTGACCTCCGTGGCGATGCGCAGCCTGCCGGCCGCCCACGGCGCTGTACTGGTTGGCGTGCTGCCGCTGGCCACCGCGCTGTTCGCGGCCCTGCTGGGCGGCGAAAAGCCGTCGCCAGGCTTCTGGATCATGGCCATCATAGGCTCGGCGCTGGTAGTCGGCTTTGCGCTGCGCCAGAGCGGCGGCGGCTTGCACATGGCCGATCTGGCGGTATTCGTCGCGGTGCTGCTGGCGGCGATGGGCTACGCCGCCGGCGGCCGCCTGTCGCAGACGCTGGGCGGCCAGCAAACCATCTGCTGGGCGCTGGTGCTGGCCGCGCCGCCGCTGTTGCCGGTGGTCGGCTGGCTGGCATGGCAGGACGCCGGCCAGATCGCCGGCGCCAGCGCCGCCGCCTGGACCGGCTTCGCCTACGTTTCGGTATTTTCGATGTTCATCGGCTTCTTCTTCTGGTATCGCGGCATGGCGCTGGGCGGCGTGGCGCGCGTCGGCCAAGTACAGCTGGTGCAGCCCTTTCTGTCTGTACTGGGCGCCACGGCGGTGCTGGGCGAAACGCTGGAATGGCCAACGCTGGTCTTCGCAATCGCCGTCATCGCCACCGTGGGCGCGGGCCGCAAAATGCAGGTAAAACGCGGCTGAAGCCATACAGTATCTTGATTTCGCGGTGGGCGGCAGCATCCCCCGCCGCGAGAGTACAATATCGGTCTCAACACACATAATTAACAACTGGATAAGCACATGTCTGTTTACGAAAAACTGAAAGCGCTTGATATCACCCTGGCCGCACCAGCCACCCCGGCCGCCGCCTACGTCATGTACGCACAAACCGGCAATCTGGTATTCCTGTCCGGCCACATCGCCAAGCGCGCCGACGGCAGCGTCTGGGTCGGCCAGCTGGGCAAGAATATCGACACCGCAGAGGGCAAGGCCGCCGCGCGCGCCATCGCCATCGACCTGATCGGCACGCTGCAAGCGGCCGTCGGCGGCGACCTGACCCGCGTCAAGCGCATCGTCAAAGTCATGAGCCTGGTGAACTCCACCCCTGAATTTACTGAACAGCACCTGGTCACCAACGGCGCTTCCGAGCTGCTGGGCGAAGTCTTCGGCGATGCCGGCAAACACGCCCGCTCGGCCTTTGGTGTCGCTCAAATCCCGCTTGGCGCCTGCGTCGAAATCGAACTGATCGCGGAAGTCGCGTAAAGCGGGCGGCAGCTTACCCGCTGCCGTTCCTCCTATAAAAGCCGCCACAAGCGCGCTTGTTGTCATTCTCTAGTGAGACACGTATGAAAATTGAAAACCCCAACCCGATCCAGTGGCAGTTCGCCGAACGCGCGGAACAGCTGCAGGCGTCCTTCATCCGCGAGATCCTGAAGATCACGCAGCAGCCGGAAATCATCTCCTTCGCCGGCGGCCTGCCATCGCCGCTGACCTTCCCGGTCGACGCCATGAAGGCGGCCTACGACAAGGTCCTGAGCGAAAACGGCAAGGTCGCGCTGCAATACGGCCCGACCGACGGCTACACCCCGCTGCGCCAGTGGATCGCCGATTCGCTGTCGACCGGCGGCGCCAAAATCGTGCCGGAACAGGTACTGATGGTGTCCGGCTCGCAGCAGGCGCTGGACCTGCTGGGCAAAGTGCTGATCGATGAAGGCAGCCGCGTGCTGGTCGAAACGCCGTCGTACCTGGGCGCGCTGCAAGCGTTCTCGGTCTACCGTCCTGAATTCAAGTCCGTCGACACCGACGACCACGGCCTGGTGCCGTCGTCGATCGAAAAGGTGGCGCAAGGCGCGCGCCTGCTGTACTCCCTGCCGAACTTCCAGAACCCGACCGGCCGCACGCTGTCGGTCGAGCGCCGCCAGGAACTGGTGGAAACCTGCGCCCGCCTCGGCCTGCCGCTGATCGAGGACGATCCATACGGCGCCCTGAGCTACAAGGGCGAGCCGCTGCCGAAGATGGTGGCGATGAACCCGGACGGCGTGATCTACATGGGCTCCTTCTCCAAGGTGCTGACGCCCGGCATCCGCCTCGGCTACGTGGTGGCGCCACTGCCGCTGGCGCGCCGCCTGGAGCTGGCCAAGCAGGCCGCCGACCTGCACACCTCGCAGCTGACGCAGATGGTGGTGCACGAAGTGGTCAAGGACGGCTTCCTGGAACAGCACATCCCGAAAATCCGCGCGCTGTACGGCGACCAGTGCCAGGTGATGCTGGACGCGATGGCCCAGCACTTCCCGGCCGGCGTCGAGTGGACCAAGCCGGAGGGCGGCATGTTCATCTGGGTCACGCTGCCGAAACACATCAACGCCATGCAGCTGCTGGATGAAGCGATCGCGCAGAAAGTCGCCTTCGTGCCTGGCTCGCCGTTCTACGCCAACGACCCGGCCAGCAACACGCTGCGCCTGTCCTTCGTGACCGTGCCGCCGGAGCGCATCCGCCAGGGCATTGAAATCCTGGGCAAGCTGATCGCCGCAAAAATCTAAGCAGTACCTCCCGCGGGCGGCACTCGCCGCCCGCAAAAATACAACATCGGCAGCAGTGACTTTATCACCAATAGTCACTAAAAACGGCCAATCCTTTAACTTCCCGCCAACATTACTTACACCATCTGGCGCTAGCCTGGCTGCGCCTTGATGCATCGGCGACAATACTTGAAAATCAGGGGAAATTTTTCAACCGTGCGAGGTTGCAAAGCGGTATGATTTAGACGGATAGTCACTTTCATATCAGGCCAGCCTTTGTTGAAACGCGCATCGATCACCTTCGCTTGCCCACCACGTTGCCCACCCACGCAACGGTCGACCCACGCCAACCCAACCCACCAGGTTAAAGGCGATTCCCAATGAATTCCGGAAGTCTGAGTTACGCTACGCGGCGCGATGCCGCGATCCTGATCGTTGACGACGCCCCCGAGAACCTCGGCGCGCTGCGCAAGCTGATGGTCGAACAAGGTTACCAGACCTTTGTGGCCACCAACGGCGAGCGCGCACTGAAGATCGCCCGCCGCGTCCACCCGGACCTGATCTTGCTCGACATCGTCATGCCCGGCATGGACGGCTACGAAACCTGCCGCCAGCTGAAAAGCCACGCCGCCACGCAGCGCATCCCGGTCATCTTCATGAGCGCGCGCACCGGCACCGACGACGTGGTGGCCGGCTTCGACCTCGGCGCGGTGGACTACATCAGCAAGCCGCTGCGCATGCCGGAAGTGTGCGCGCGCGTGCGCACGCAACTGCACATCCGCAGCAAGAGCGAGACGCACGAGGAACAGGCCGAGCGCCTGCGCACCATCGTCAACAACATGGCCGAGGGCCTGCTGATCATCGAAGCCGACGGCCGCATCCAGTTCACCAACCCGGCCTGCGACAAATACCTGGGCTACCAGGCCGAGGAACTGGCCGGGCGCACCATCTCCGAGCTGCTCAACCCACTGGTGGCGCAGGAGTACCTGGAATATTTCGAGCGCTACGCCGCCGCGCCGCAGACGGCGCACAACCACGGCACGCGCGAAGTCATCATCCGCCACCGCAACGGCAGTTCGGTGTGCATGGACCTGACGCTGACGCCGATGTACCTGCGCCAGCCGCTGTTTATCGGCCTGCTGCACGACATCACCCACCACAAGCAGTCGGAGGACACGCTGCTGCGCGCCGCCATGGTCGACCCGCTGACCAAGATCGCCAACCGCCGCCACTTCGACACCTTCCTCGAAAAGGAATGGCAGCGCGCCATGCGCAGCGGCCTGCCGCTGTCGCTGGTGGTGCTGGACGTCGACCACTTCAAGCTATACAACGACACGCTGGGCCACCCGGCCGGCGACGCCTGCCTGCAGCAGGTGGCCCAGGCCATCGCCTCGCACGCGTTGCGCCCGACCGACCTGGCGGCGCGCTACGGCGGCGAGGAGTTCGTGCTGCTGTTCGCAGAAACCGACAGCGAGGCCGCCTATCTGCTGGCCGAAGCGATCCGCGCGCATATCGAGTCCTTGCAGATTCCGCATCCGCGTTCGACCACGTCGGCGTGGCTGACGGTGAGCATAGGCGTGGCGACCATCCACCCGCATCAGCTGGACAACACCGAGTCGCTATTCGTCGCCGCCGACCGCGCCATGTACGTGGCCAAGGAAGGCGGCCGCAATCAGGTGCAGGCCACCAAAACCGGCGGCGCCTCGCTGGCCACCGTCAAAGCGCTGGTGATGCGCTGACGCGCGCCGCGCAAGCGGCGTTCCAGTACCTGATCGCGGACCCGCGTGCGGCCGGCGCGCTGGCCGTCATCGAGATCAGCATCCTCGACGAGCATCATTTTGTGGCCGGGGTGGCGGCGCGCTTTACGGGCGAGGCCGACCTGCGCGGGCGCCTGTGACGCGGCTCAGACCGGGCGGCCGCGCACGCGGATGAAGGGGCCGATGCAGCGCTCCAGATTGGCGTCGACGCACATGACGAACATATTGCCGCTGGGGTGAAAACGCAGGTAGCTGGTGACCGCCCGCCCGGCCTTGGTGATGGCGCCGCTGCAATCGGGCTTGCCGTTGTCCTTGACGATGGTGTCGGCCTGCTTGTAGAAGCCATTCCTGTCCGGCTGGTCGGACACGGTGAAGGTGGATTCGGCCACCTCCTCGTTGCTGAACACCAGCGCGGTGCCGTCGGCGCGGATGCGGTAGGTTTCGCTGCATTCGGTGTCCGGCACGGCGGTGCGCCAGGTGCCGATGAGCGGATGGTCGGCCCGCAGCGGCGCGGCATGGGCCGTGGTGGTGGCCGCGACCGCCGCCACTGTCAGTGTCGCCACAAACATCCTCATCGCACACCTCCGCTTATTTTTCCGCCACCGCCTTCAGTTTCGCCAGGCCGTTTTCAAACGCCGGGCCCAGCGCCCGGTCCATGCTGATAATCATATTCATGATCTTACCCGTAAAATCGACTTCGCCGTTCATGCTCCAGCGTACCGTGGTGCCGCCGTCCTGCGGCTGCACCCAGAATTCCATCAGCGACGGTTTGGCGTTATCGCCGGCGAAGGTGAGCTTGACGCTGATATTGGTCGGCGTCTGGCTCAGCACCTCCATCTGCGCCGACGCGATATTATTCCACGGCGACCACTGCGGCCAGTTGCCAAAGTCGCGGATCAGCGGCAGCACCTTTTCCGGCGGCGCCTGGATGCTGACGGCGCGCTGCACGGTGTAGCTCGACGGCTGGAACGCGGCAATGACGAACAGGACCAGCACCAGCGCTGAAATCCCGATGATTAGATTTTTAAACATGTTTTACTCGTAACGTACATTCACAGGAGCCGGACCATGCTGTCGCACATCTACATAGGAAGCAACGATTTTGAACCGGCGCTGGCATTTTACAGCGCCGTGCTGGCAGCGGTCGGCGCGCGCCAGCGCTTTATCGACGCCGGCAAGCCATGGGCCGCATGGCAGCCGGCAGAAGGCGCCCGGCCGCTGTTCGTGATCGGCAAACCGTATGACGGCCAGCCGGCGAGCTGCGGCAACGGCCAGATGGTGGCGCTGATGGCGCCTTCACGCGCGGCGGTGGACCGCGCCCACGCCGCCGCGCTGGCGCATGGCGGCAGCTGCGAGGGCGCGCCGGGCTTGCGGCCGCAGTATCACGCCAACTACTACGGCGCCTACTTTCGCGACCCGGAGGGGAACAAGCTGGGCGTCGTCTGCCACGACGCGGCGGGAGATTAAGCCAGGGCTTCCTTGGCGGCTTCCTCGGGCGTCAGGCCTTCGTAGAACTGGTCGGTGAACCATTCCACCTGCTCTTCGATGTGGTCCTGCGCCTGCTGCTGCGTGGCGCCGCCCTTGACCAGGAAGCCCTCCACTTCGATGCACCAGTTGATCAGCTCCAGGGTTTCCGGGTCAAGCTCTTCTTTTTCTTTGCCATGATGATGACTCCTTACTTCTCGGGATACAGCACCACCTGCAGGTAGTTATCCGTATCAAAATAACGCTGTGCGGCCTTTTGGAGGTCCGCCGTCGTCAGCGCGTTCACGCGCGACTCATAAGTAAGTATATCCTCTGGATTGTTATTATTGAAGAAGGCATTCTGCAAGGACGCCATCCAGTAGCCGTTTTCGCGCATGCCCTTGCGGTAGCTCTTGATCCACGAGGCCTTTACCTTGTTGAGGTCCGCCTCGTCCACGCCATCCTGCTTGATCCTGGCGATTTCCGCAAACGTCGCGGCCAGCACCTTGTCGACATTCTCCGGCGCGCACGGCAGCGTGGCGTTGATCGAGTAGTTCCCGTACGGGATGCGGTTCATGCTGCCGCTCATGCCGCCGCTGTACATCGCGCCCATCTTCTCGCGCAGCGTCTCAATCAGCTTGATGTTCATCACCTCGACCAGCGCCTGCAAGCGGATGCGCTCGACGCGCGAATATTCCACCTCGCCGGTGAACGACAACGAAATAGTGCTCTTCGGCTCCGAGCCGGCGTGCACCTCCTTCTTCACCACGCCCTTCACCGGCCGCACGCCCTCGTCGCGGAAGGCCACCGGAATCTCGCCCGCCGGCAGGCTGGCAAGGTAGGTCGCGATCAGCGGCTTGATCTTCTCCACCTCGAAGCTGCCGATGATGAAGAAGGTGAAGTCGCGCGCGCTCGACATGCGGCTGTTGTAGATGTCCAGCACGCGGTCCAGCGCCAGCTGGTCGAAGTCGGACGGCTTGGCGGCGCGCAGCACGCGCGGGTTGTTGTTGTACAGCGTGGCGGTCACCGTGTCGTAAAACACCGACTCCGGCCGCGCCAGATTGTTCTGCGCCAGTTCGCGCTGGCGGTCGACGTAGGCGCTGTAGATGGCGGCGTCCTTGCGCGGCTGCGTCATTTGCAGGTAGACCAGTTGCAGCATGGCTTCCACGTCCGAGCTGCCGGAGCTGCCGCCGACCGATTCGTTGAGCGAACTGACTTGCGCGCTGGAGCTGACGCTCTTGCCGGCTAAAACCTTTACCAGGTCGTTGGGCGAGTAATTCAGCACGCCCATCTGGCCGACGATGCTGCTGGCGTAGTGGGCGGCGAAGACATCGCTGTCCGGCAGCAGCGACCAGCCGCCGTAGCGCAGGCCGCCGAGGATCACCTGGTCGTTATTGAAGTCGGTCGGCTTGAGCACCACCTTCACGCCGTTGCTCAGGGTGAGTTCCGTGGTGCCGATTTTGGCGTTGACGCTTTCGCTGACGATGCTGCCGGCCTGCGGCAAGGCGGGCATCAGCTGCGAGGCATAGACCTTGTCCTCGATCGGCTTGACGGCGATCTTCTCGGCCGCCGTGGCGGTGGCCACCAGCTGCGCGGCCTTGGGCGGCGTCACGCCCGGCTTGTCGCTGCCGCTGTAGATCACCAGCTTGCTCTGGTTGACCGGTATCGCCGCGCGCACGGCGGCGTTCACCTCCTGCACGCTGATCTCCGGTATCAGCTCGGTGGCGTAGCGGTATTCGGCGGCGATGCCGGGAATCGATTCGTCCTCCAGGAAGTTGCGGATGTATTCGGCCGCGTAGCCGGCGGAATCGGATTTATCGCGCTCGTTGTACATGCGCTCATAGTTGCGCAGCATGCCCTTCTTGGCGCGCTCCACTTCGGCGGCGCTGAAACCGTACTGGCGCGCGCGCTGGTCTTCCTGCACCAGCGCGTTGATGGCCGGCGTGGCGCCGCCCTTGCCCAGCACCGCGCCGGCGCCGAAGGAACGGTAGCCGCGCACGATCTTGTTCATGCCGCTGCCCCCTTGCAGGAACGGCGGGTCGGCCTGCTGCGTCAGTTCGTACATGCGCTGGCTGAGGATAAAGCTGTACATGCCTTCGATGAGCTTCTGGCGATAGTCGGCGATGGTGCCGCCGGCCGGCCAGGACTGGATAGGATAGCGGATGTAGACGGTGTTGGCGCTGACTTCCTTGTCGGTGAAGACGATGCCTTCGGACTTCTGCCGCTGTGGAATCCTGGCGTAGTTGCGCGGGCGCGGATTGACCGGGTTTTTCAGCTTGTTGAAGTGCTGCCCGATCAGGCGCTCCGCCTCGGCCGGTTCGATGTCGCCAACCACTACCACCGCCATCAGGTCCGGGCGATACCAGTCGCGGTAGAAGCGCTTGATGGCGTCGTACTTGAAGTTCTTGATGATCTCATCTTTACCGATCGGCATGCGCTGCGCATAGCGCGAACCGTTCAGCACCTTGGGCAGCACCAGTTTGTTCATGCGGTCGTCGACGCCTTTGCCGAGGCGCAGTTCTTCCAGCACGATACTGCGTTCGCTGTCGATGTCGGCGTTGTTGAACGACAGGCCGTGCGCCCAGTCTTCCAGCACCTGGAAGCCCTGCTCGACAGTTTCCTTCTTGTCGGTGGGGATGGGCAGGATGTACACCGTTTCGTCGAAACTGGTGTAGGCGTTGAGGTCCGCGCCGAACTTGACGCCGATCGACTGCAAATAGGACACCAGCTCGTTGCGCTTGAAGTTGGTGGAGCCGTTGAAGGCCATGTGTTCGGTGAAGTGCGCCAGGCCTTGCTGGTCGTCGTCCTCCAGGATCGATCCGGCCTTGACCACCAGCCGCAGCTCCAGCTTTTTCTCCGGGCGGCCATTCTGGTGGATGTAGTAGGTCAGCCCGTTGGCCAGCTTGCCCATCTTGACCTGCGGTCCGACCGGAATCTGGTCGCTGAGCTTCAGTGGCGGGAGGGTATCGGCTTGCGCCAGAAAAGACCATGCCAGAAGTGCAGCGCCGGACACGATACGCAGGGTAATCAGCTTCATTCCGAATGCAAAATAGGTAAGAGAGCAGCTACCTTACACCGAAATCCGCAATTCAGGGTAGAATCCTCGTGCCTGCCGCCCGGCAGGCGACAACAACGTCTTCGGGGCGGGGTGTAATTCCCCACCGGCGGTAAGGTTCACAACCAAGCCCGCGAGCGCGGTAACGCGCAGACCTGGTGCGACTCCAGGGCCGACGGTTAAAGTCCGGATGAAAGAAGATGTGCGCTGTACGCATCCTGCCGCACGTTCGTGCGCGGCTGGCTGCGCGTATTCGCTTGCCCTGTCGCGTTCCTATTTTATCAAGGAGCGTTTCCCATGCTGGACCAAACCGCAGTATCCCCTTATTCCCTGGTATCCGACGATCTGGAAGGTCGCATCCACGCGGCGCTGGAAGCCATGCGCGCCGGCGTGCCGGTCATCCTGCTCGACGATTTCGACCGCGAGAACGAGGCCGACCTGATCGTCGCCGCCGAGAAGATGACCGTGCAGACCATGGCCATGATGATCCGCGAGTGCAGCGGCATCGTTTGCCTGTGCCTGAGCGCCGACAAGGTGCGCGAACTGGAGTTGCCGATGATGGCGGCCAATAACGGCAGCCGCTATGGCACGCCGTTCACGGTGTCGATCGAGGCGCGTGAAGGCGTCACCACCGGCGTCTCGGCGGCCGACCGCGTGACCACCATCCGCGCGGCCACGGCGGCCAACGCCAGGCCGTCGGACCTGGTGCATCCGGGCCACGTGTTCCCGCTGCGCGCCACGCCGGGCGGCGTGTTGTCGCGCAAAGGCCATACCGAGGGTTCGGTGGACCTGGCCACGATGGCGGGCCTCGATCCGTCGGCGGTGCTGTGCGAGTTGATGAACCCGGACGGCACCATGATGCGGGGCGCGGATATCGAACGCTTCGCCGAACTGCATCGGATGCCGATTCTGACCATCGCCGAGATGATCGAGTGGCGCCGCCTTCACGAGTAAGCCGTCACTCGCGCGAAGGCGGGAGTCCATGGGGCGCTTGCCGGGTATGGGTTCCCGCCTTCGCGGGAACGACGGCAGGCTTAGGTCGGCCTGCCAAGTTTGACGTGGCAGTAGACGAGGCATAAGGCGCCGGCGTAGGCGGCGGCGATCAGCGTGAACGCCAGCGGCATGCGCAGCGCCCAGTCGGGCGCCGCGTGCATCACGCTGCCCATCATCGCCACGCCCACCAGCGCGCCGATCTGGCGGTTGGCGTTGAGCGCGGCGGCGGCGCTGTTGGCGTGCGCCTTGCCCGCCACCAGCATCACCGTCGCCGTCATGCCCGGAATCGCAATGCCGATGGCGACGTTCATCACCGCGGCCGCCGTCACCAGCAGCCAGTACGGCGTGTCCGGACGCAGGCCGAACAACATCACCAGCGCCATGGCCAACCCCACCATCAGGCCGTACATCATCGGCGGCCGCGTGCCGACGCGCGCCGTGATGCGGCCCGAGGTCAGGTTGCCGATGGCGAAAGCAGCCATCATCGGAATCAGCTTGAAGCCCGTCTGCAAGGCATCCGCCCCGCCCTGCTGGATAAACAGACTAAGCAGGAACAACTGCCCGAACACCGCGAAGTTAATCAGGAAGCCCACGCCGTTGGCCGCCGCGAACGCCGGCGTCTCGAACAGCGCCTTGGGCAGCAAGGGATGCGCACCGGCGCGCTCGCGCCGCACCAGCAGCGCGGCGGCGGCCAGCGCGGCCACCCCGGCGCCCACCACGCCGGCCGAGGTCCAGCCCAGCGCCGGGCCTTCGATCAGCACAAAACTCCAGCGCCGCCAGCGCCACCACACCCAGCGCATGGCTCATCATCGACAGGTCGCGCGCCTGGCGCGGCGTGGCCGGCGCCAGCATCTGGGTCAGCACGATGCCCAGCAGGCCGATAGGTACATTCACCCAGAACACGCTGCGCCAGCCGAATTCGTGCACCAGCGCGCCGCCGACCAGCGGCCCGGCCGCCGACGAGCAGCCGACGATGGCCGACCACGTGCCCAGCATCCGTGCGCGCGTGGCCTGGTCCTCGTAGGCGTGCGTCAGCAGGCTCAAAGAACTCGGCATGAACAGCGCCGCGCCCACGCCTTGCAGGAAGCGTGCGGCGATCAGCGCGTTGCCACTGGGTGCAACAGCGCACAGCACCGAACCGAGAATGAAGACACTAAGGCCGCCCTGATATACGGCCTTGGGGCCGAAACGGTCGGCCAGCGCGCCGCCTGCCATCAGCAACGCGGCGAAAGTCAGCGTGTAGCCATCCACCACCCATACCAGGCCGGTGAGCGGCACCGCCAGGCTGGCCGAGATGTCGCCCAGCGCGGTGTTGACGGCGGTGACGTCGATCATGGCCATGACAAAGCCGATGGCCAGCGTCATCAGCATCAGCAGCGGCGGTACTTGCCGCGCTCGCGCGGCGGTGGTGGTGGTGGTGGTGTTCGATGTATTCATGCCGGCATGGTAGGCCGCTTGCGCAATGCAGTAAATACGCATAACATCAGCGCTATGATGCAAAAATGCATCGCGCACAGAGACTGACATGGACTGGGACAACGCCCGCATCTTCCTCGCCATCTACCGCAAGGGCACGCTGCGCGCCGCCGCCGCCGCGCTGGATATCGACCAGGCCACCGTCGGCCGCCGCCTCAACGCCCTGGAAAAGTCGCTGGGCGCGCGGCTGTTCCTGCGCACGCCGTCCGGCTACATGGCCACGCCGGCCGGCGAACTGGCCGTCACCGCCGCCGGCAAGATGGAGCAGGCGGCGCTGCAATTCCAGCGCGAGATGCAGGGCATCGACAACCGCCTGTCCGGCAGTGTGCGCGTAACCACCTCCGACACCATGGCCGCGCATTTCGTCATCGCCGCCATGCAGCGGCTGCACGTCATGCATCCGGAAATCCGCATCGTGCTCAGTACCAGCACCAGCATCACCAGCCTGACGCGGCGCGAGGCCGACCTGGCGGTGCGCACGCTCAAGCCCACCGATCCTGACCTGATTTCGCGGCACCTGACCCGCCGCAGCATGGGCCTCTATGCCACGCCGGGCTATCTGAAAGAGCGCGGCGTGCCGGTGCCGGGCAACGGGCTGGCGGGGCACGACATCGTGATCTACCAGCCTTCGGTGGCGCCGCGCCACCAGGAGAAGATTTGCATGGAGCCGGTGCACAACGCGCGCGTGGCGATGGAGGTCAACAGCGGCCTGGCGCTGATCGAGGCGGCGCGGCTGGGCATGGGCGTGACCGAACTGCCCTGCCACATGGCCGACAACGATGCGCGCCTGGTGCGCGTGTGGCCCGAGCGGGTCGATCACTACGATGTGTGGCTGGCGATGCATGCGGATTTGAGCCGCAGCGCCCGCGTGCGCGCGGTGGCCGACGCCATCATCGACAGCTTCCCGGAAAAGTAGCGGACGCCGGTTTCCACCGCGCCGGTGCTAATATGACTATATGAGTACGCAAGCATCTTTTCCCAACCTCCTGCAACGGCTACACCGGGGCGCGGTCGGCTGGCTGCAAAGCTGGTGGCGGCTGACGCAGTTCGCGGTGCTGATGTTTTCCGTGGCGCTGACGCCGGCGAGCTATGGCCGCGAGCGGCGCCCGCTGCTGGCACGCCATCTGGTGGCCGATACGGCGCCCAACCTGGCCTGGTACGGCGTGCTGTCGGCCCTGATCAGCCTTGTGCTGATCCGCATCGTGGTGGTGACTTCGCAAAGCTATGGCCTGACGCGCTATGCGCTGGAGATGGTGGTGCGGGTGCTGGTGCTGGAGCTGATTCCATTGACCGCCGCGGCTTTCGTAGCGTTGCGCACCACCCTGCCGGCCGGGCTGGAATTCGCGCAGGGGCGCGGCAGTGGCCACCGCATGGGCGAGGCGGAACTGCACCGCGAGTTCTTCCCGCGCGTTGCGGCGGGCATGTTCGCGGTGTGGATGCTGGCGGCGGTCAGCTGCGTGCTGACGCTGATCCTGACCTATTTGTCGCTGTACGGCTTTACGCCGTGGGCGCTGGCCGGCTATACGCGCGTGGTCGGCCAGGTGTTCAATCCGGCCGTGACCATGATACTGGTGCTGAAGATCGTGTTCTTCAGCCTTGCCGTCGGGCTGATTCCGATGGCGTCCTCCTTTTATTTTGGCGAGAGCTACCGCAACAAGGTGTCGCACGGTCTGTCGGACATGGTGCGGTTGTTTGCCGTGATGCTGCTGATCGAAGTCGCTTCACTCATGGGAAATTACTACTGATATGACTGAACCAATCAATGAAGCCGCACCGGTGCGCAATGCTGAATTCAAGGCGGCCCTGCTGCTGGTGCTGATGGTGCTGCTGGTGGCCGGCTCGGGGCTGTATCTGCTATATGCGCGCGGTGCGTTCGAGTCGACGCAGACGCTGATTTTGCAGGCCGACGATTCCGAGGGCGTGGTGGTTGGCATGGATGTGACCTTTGCCGGCTTTCCGATCGGCCGCGTGCGGCGCATCGAGTTGAGCAGCGAGGGCAAGGCACGCCTGGTGGTCGATGTGCAGAGCAAGGATGCGCATTGGCTACGCAGTTCCAGCATCTTCACGCTGGAGCGCGGGCTGGTGGGCGGCGCCAAGCTGCGCGCCTTCAGCGGCATTCCGACCGATCCGCCGCTGGAAGATGGCGCGGCGCGCACGCTGCTGGTGGGCGATCCTGGCGCCGAGATTCCGCGCCTGCTGGCGGCGGCGCGCGACCTGCTGCAAAACCTGAATGACCTGACGGCGGAAAATTCTGCGCTGGCGTCCAGCCTGGCGAATGTGGCCGGCGTGACCGGCAAGCTGAATGGCCCGCAAGGCGCGATGGGGCTGATCGCTGGCGACGACAAGAATGCGCAGCAGCTGATGGAGCGCGCCAACAAGCTGCTAGTGACGGTGAATGCGCTGGCGGTGAAGGCCGATAGCCTGATCGGCCATGCGGATGAGCAGGTGTTCGGCCAGCAGGGTGTGATGACCGATGCGCAAGCGACCGTGAAGCAGCTGAATGGCCTGCTGGCGGATGCGCGCAATTCGCTGAAGAAGATGGATGCGGTGCTGGTGGAGGCGCAGGCGGTGGCTTCCAATACCAGGGAAGCGACGGCGGACCTGGGCGCCTTGCGCGGCGAGGTGGAAAGCAGCTTGCGGCGCGTTGAGCAGCTGGTGAATGAAATCAACCGCAAGTGGCCATTCAAGCGCGATACGGAGATCAAGCTGCCATGAAGAAGACCATCGTTATCGCTGCTGTGCTGCTGGCAGGCTGCGGCAATAATCCGCCGCTGCCGGATTGGCAGATGAATGCGCACAACGGCATCGACCGCGCCACCGCCGCCTACATGGAGGGCAACACGCGCGTCGAGACGGCCGAATTCAAACGCGCGCGCAGCGCGCTGGCCAGCACCGGCAAGGTCGATCTGATGATCCGCGCGGAGCTGATCCAGTGCGCCGCGCGCGTCGCCTCGCTGGTGTTCGAAGACTGCGCCGGCTACAACAGGCTGGCCCAGGACGCCAGCGCCGCCGACCGCGCCTACGCCGCCTACCTCGCCGGCCGCCTGCCCGGCCGACTGCCTGGCCACTTGCCCGCCCAGTTGCCCACCCATTTGCCCGACGCCGGCCCCGCAATGACGTCCTCCCTTGAAGCTGGCGCCACCGTCGCGCCAGGCGCTAGCGGCATAGCCGATGCTGGTGGCACGCTGACGGCCGCCGATATCGCGCTGCTACCGGCACAGCATCAGGCGGTGGCCGCTGCGGCTAGCGATGCGGCGGCGGCTGGCGCGGTGCAGGCGATTGCCGATCCGCTGTCCAAGCTGGTCGCCAGCGGTGTGCTGCTGCGCGCCGGCAAAGCCACGCCGCAGGTGCTGGCCGACGCGGTGGAAACCGCGTCCGCGCAGGGCTGGCGCCGCCCCCTGCTTGCCTGGCTTGGCGTGCAGGCCATGCGCGCCGCTCAAGCCGGCGACACCGCGGAAGCCCAGCGCATCAAGCGCCGCATCGATCTGGTCACCGAAAAATGAACATTGCCACCACCGCCGTCCCCTCGCACGCCGCCATCGCCGGCCACCTGCGCGGCGCCGACTTCCACGACTGCTACACCACCGACCTGGCGCCCACGCCCCTGACCGCGCTGGAACTCTACCTGCGCGTGGTCGCCACCACGCCCGGCTGGGTCAATGCCGCGATGGCGCTACGCAACCGCGTCGTGCGACTGGCCGGCCTGAAGGACCTCGGCCTGCTGGGCGATATCGATCCGCACAAGCCGATCGCCGGCTACCAGGTCGGCGATCGTGTCGGCATCTTCACGATCCGCCACATCAGCGAGCAAGAGGTGATCCTCGGCGACTCGGACAAGCATCTCGACGTCCACCTGTCGGTCTGCAAGCTGCCGGGAAAAGTCGCCGTTAGCACCGTGGTGCATACGAAAAACGCACTAGGGCGGCTGTACATGCTGTTCGTCGCCCCCGCGCACCGCCGCATCGTCCCGGCCACGCTGAGGAAAGCCAGCTTCCTGTAAAATCGCGGCTTCACCGCATCAAGGATAGTCATGGCTTACTCCCTCGCCCGCCCGTTGCGCGGGCTGTTCACCGCATTGGCGCTGTCGTGCGCCGTCTTCGCGCAGGCCGCGCCGCAGAAGGTCATCGTCGACATGGACATCGGCGATGACATCGACGACGCCTTCGCCCTCGGCCTGCTGCTGCAAAGCCCGGACATCGAAATCGTCGGCATCGCCACCGCCTGGGGCGACACCGCACTGCGCGCGCAACTGCTCGAACGCATGCTGCGCGAGACGGGCCACAGCCAGATTCCAGTGGCGCGGGGCATCGCCACCAGCGGCAATCCGCAGCCGTTCACGCAGGCGCGCTACGCGCGGCGCGGCCAGTTGCCAGCCAAAGTCGATGCGGTTGATTTCATGCTCGACCAGATCAAGCGCCAGCCCGGCCAGATCACGCTGCTCGCGCTCGGCCCGCTGACCAACATCGGCGCCGCCATCGAGCGCGACGCCGCAGCCTTCGGCAAGCTGAAACAGGTGGCGATGATGGGCGGCTCGGTGCGCAGCGGCTACCGCAAGTCGCAGTATGTGCCCGCGCGCCCGGCCGACAAGGAGTACAACATCGTGTCCGACATCGCCGGCGCGCAAAAGCTGTTCACCTCCGGCGTGCCGATTGTGATGATGCCGGTCGATTCGACCCAGATTCGCCTCGATGAAGTGGAGCGCAATGCCTTGCTCGGCCACGGTTCGGCCATCACCGATGCGCTGGCCCTGCTCTATCACCAGTGGATCAACGCTTACCAGCCGTGGTCCAGCAATATGCCGTCGCTATTCGACGTGGTGCCGGTGGCGTGGCTGCTCGATCCGGCCGTGTGTCCGACCACGCCGCTACGCATTGTTGTAGATAACGAGGGCTTTACCCGCGAGCAGCCGGGCAAGCCGAACGCGCAAGTTTGCCTGGCCTCGGACCAGAAGCGCTTCTTCGAGATCATGATGCCGCGACTGTTGAAGGATTGAGCCATGGCCCTTGTCTATTCCTCCGAAACGGGCCGCATGTGCCCGGACTGCCGCAAGCCGCTGAGCGATTGCGGCTGCAAGACAACCGCCAAAGCCAGGCCCGCCGGCGACGGCAATGTGCGCGTGTCGCGCGAGTCCAAGGGGCGCGGCGGCAAGACCGTGACGCTGGTGCGCGGCCTGCCGCTGGACGCCGAGGCATTGGCGGCGCTGGGCAAGCAGCTGCGCAGCGCCTGCGGCTCGGGCGGCACCGTCAAGGACGGCGTGCTGGAGATCCAGGGCGACCATTGCGAGCGCGTGATGGCCGAACTGACGAAGCTGGGCCACAAGCCGAAACGCGTCGGCGGCTGACGCGCCGGCGCGACGGCGCGTCACTGGCGGGTGCGCTGCACTGACAGGTAAATATTGTCGCGCTCCAGCGCCCTGCCCTCGCCCACGGCGGCGACCCATTCGGCGGTGCTGGCCACCGCCGCGAAGCCGGTGTGAAACACCGTGCTGAAAACCCGGTGTATCTCTTCCGCGCTGGCCTTGCCGGCGGCGTTCTCATAGGACGGCGAGCCACTGGCGTCGGCCAGAAACTCCACGGACAATCCCCTGTGCGCCGCTTCGTAGATGGTGGCGGCGTCGCAGTTGTGCGTCATGTAGCCAACGATGGCAAGCGTGTCGATGCCATTGGCGTCGAGCCATTGCGCCAGGTCTGTACCGGTGAATACGCTGGCATGGCTTTTGTTGATGTGGTGCGCGGCCGGGCGGCTGGCGATGTCGTCATGCAGCCTCCAGGCCGGCGAGCCTTTGGCGAAGATCGGCGACTGCTCCGGCGCGTCGTGCTGCACCACCACCACCGGGATGCCGGCGGCTTGCGCGACGTCCATCGCACGCGTAATGTTGGGAAGCGAGACAGTCAACGGCGGATGTTCGATCCGCATATGGCCGGTAAAGTATTCGTTTTGCACGTCGATGACGATCAGGGCGCGGCGCATGGTGGTTCTCCTGGCTGGGTGGCAATGACGGCCATTGTGCCCCTGTCGGGCGCCCGCCGACAGCGGCCCGAAGGCATACATGCGATACAATCGGGCCATGAAATCACCCGCCGCCCAAATCTTGCGCATCGCCGTCATCGCTTTCGACGGCATCACGCCGTTTCACCTGTCGCTGCCGGGCATGGTGTTCCGCGACGCCGCATTCGAGCTGAAAATCTGTTCGGCGGACCGGTCGCCGCTGCGCACCACTGGCGGTTTCGATATCGCCGTGCGGCACGGCCTGGCGGCGCTGGCCCGCGCAGATATCGTGATCCTGCCGACCTGGCACGACGATTGCCGCGACGCCGAGCCGGCGCTGCTGGCGGCGCTGCAACGCGCGCACCGGCGCGGGGCGCGCATCGTCGGCCTGTGCCTGGGTGCGTTCCCGCTGGCGCAGGCGGGCTTGCTGGATGGCCGCCGCGCCACCACCCACTGGGCCTTCGCCGACGCGCTGGCCGGGCGCCATCCAGCCGTCGCCGTCGACCGCGAGGTGCTGTATGTGGATGACGGCGTGCTGACATCCGCCGGCGTAGCGGCGGGGCTCGATTGCTGTTTGCATTTGCTGCGCCAGTTGCGCGGCGCCGAGGTGGCCAATCAAGTTGCGCGCCAGCTGGTGGTGGCGCCGCACAGGCAAGGCGGGCAGGCGCAGTTCATCGAGCGTCCGCTACCCGTCAGCGGCAGCGACGACCGCTTCGCACAGGTGCTGGCGTGGGTGGGCGAACGGCTGGCCGACCAACATAGCCTCGACGCGCTGGCCTCGCGCGCGGCCATGAGCCGGCGTAGCTTTACGCGCCACTTCCGCGACGCCACCGGCACCTCGTTCAAGCAGTGGCTATTGAACCAGCGCGTGGCGCACGCCCAGCGGCTGCTGGAGGGCAGCGCGCTGCCGGTCGAGATGGTGGCGCAGCAGGCCGGCTTTGGCTCGGCGCTGTCGCTGCGTCAGCACTTCCGCGCGGCGCTGCGCATCTCGCCGTCGGCTTATCGTAAGCTGTATCGACCTACAGGAGAGCAGTCATGACACCATCCCATCAGGCAGTACTGGAGAAAATTATCGCGGTGTTGGCGGCGGACGCGCGCATCGTCGGCGTGGCGGCGAGCGGCTCGTGCGCCAGCGGCGCCGCGGATGAATTCAGCGATCTCGATCTGGTGATCGCGGTGGAGCCGGACGATTATGCGGTGGTGTCGGCGCAGCGCAAGCTGATCGCGGCGCGCATGGGCAAGCTGCTGGCCGCCTTCACCGGCGAGCATGTGGGTGAACCACGTTTGCTGATTTGTCTTTTCGACGAGCCGCTGATGCATGTGGATCTGAAATTCGTCAGCCTGCCGGATGCGGCGGCGCGGGTGGATGAGACGCGCATTGTATGGCAGCGCGACGGCCGCTTGTCCGACACGCTGGCGCAGGGAGAGGCGCGCTATCCGGCGCCGGACCCGCAGTGGATCGAAGACCGATTCTGGATCTGGACGCATTACTGCGCTACCAAGATCGGACGCGGGGAGCTGTTCGAGGCGCTGGACTTTCTGGCGTTCCTGCGCTGGCGGGCGCTTGGCCCGCTGATGTTGATGGCGGTCGGCGCGCAACCCAATGGCGTGCGCCGGATCGAGCAACTGGCGCCTGCTGATGCGGCGCGGCTGGAGGCTACCATTGCGCTGCATGAGCGCGCGTCCTGCCTGGCGGCGTTGGAAGCTTGCGTACGGCTCTACGACGAACTGCGCGCACCGCACCTGTCCGCGCAGCCCCCTGGAGACGCCGCGCGCGCTGCGGCGCTGGCTTACCTAGCGGGTATCAAGTCGCGCCCGGCGGCATGACCTCCCCTGCCAGGCGCGTTGCAGCTGGCGGGATGCGAGATCCAGCGGGCTTACTTGCCGGACGCTTCGTCGCGGGCGGCCGCTTCGCGCAGCTTGTCTTTCTTGCTCTTGCGCTTGCCCTTGACGCCGCCGTTGGCGACGTCCGTGGCTGGTCCCGCCGGCTGCGCCACCTCGGTCGGCTCGAAGCCGGCGATCACTTCGCGCGGCACGCGCAGGTTCTGGCGCTTTTCGATCAGGCGGAAGTGCGCCTCGGCATCGGCGCTGACGAAACTGATCGCCACGCCGCTTGCGCCGGCGCGGCCGGTGCGGCCAATGCGGTGCGTGTAGTCGGTCGGCGAGCGTGGCAGGTCGTAGTTGACCACCGCCGGCAGCCGCGCGATGTCGATGCCGCGCGCCGCCACGTCGGTCGCCACCAGCACTTGCAGGTAGCCGGTGCGGAAATCGGTCAGCGTCTGCGTGCGCGCGCCCTGGCTTAACTCGCCGTGGAACGAGGCGGCGTGGATGCCGTTGCGGCGCAGCTTGTCGGCCACATGGTCGGAGGCGTATTTGGTGGCGACGAACACCATCACGCCGCGCCATTTATGCTGTTCGATCAGGTGCTTGAGCAGCATGGTCCGGCGCGGCACGTCGACGCTGATGGCGCGCTGCGCGATGGCGGGTTCGCTGGCCGCTTCGGACAGCACTTCGATGCGCGTCGGCGCGCGCAGGATGGTGTCGGCCAGCTTTTGCACCGCCGGCGGGAAGGTGGCCGAGAAGAACAGGTTCTGGCGCTGCGCCGGCAGCAATGCGAGGATGCGGTTCAGCTCTTCGCTGAAGCCCAGGTCCAGCAGGCGGTCCGCTTCGTCCAGCACCAGCATCGCCGTTTGCTCGATGCGCACGGCGTTGTGGTCGATCAGGTCCAGCAGCCGGCCCGGCGTGGCGACCAGGATGTCGGTGCCGCCGCGCAGCGCCAGCATCTGCGGGTTGATCGAGACGCCGCCGAAGACCACCTGCACCTTGTAGGTGGTGGGCAGCATCGACACCAGCTTGCGCACCGCCTCCCCCACCTGCGCCGCCAGCTCGCGCGTCGGCACCAGGATCAGGCCATGCAACCGGCGCGGGCCGCCGCGGCCGGCCAGCAGCGTTTGCAGCATCGGCAGCGCGAAGGCGGCGGTTTTGCCGGAGCCGGTTTGCGCCGCGCCGAGCACGTCGTCGCCGCGCAGGATGGCGGGGATGGCGGCGCGCTGGATAGCGGTCGGCTCGTGGTAGCCGATGTCGCTGATGGCGTTGAGCAGGGAGGGCGCGAGGCCCAGGGTGGAGAAGGACATATCGGCCTGAATTCTTTAAATGAGGGCGACAGTATAAAGCATGCTACTGGCACACGCCCCGCAGGTAGGCGATCGGGATAAACGGCAGCGCCAGCACGCCGTTGAGGAAGAACGTCGGTTGCCGTTTCAGGCCATCGGCATGCAGGCAGTCAGGCACCTTGGCCTCGTTGAAGGCGGTGGTCATGATGTCGTGCTTTTCCGGATTGAGACCGATCACGGCGGCCTGCACCGGCGTGGGGGCCGGCGCCGGTTCGGCCGCCACGGTGTCGGCAACGGCTTTCTGCGCCACGGGGTCGGCGCGGCCTTGCAACGCTTTCAGCTCCGCCGCCGTTACCGGCGCGTCGAGGTAAGGATCTTTACGCGGCTCGTCCGCCTGCGCGGCGGTGCACAGCGCGGCGGTCAGGATGAGGCAGGATAGGCGCATGGTGAGTCCGGGGCACGAATATGCATTATCATGCAGTATAGCTGTTTTGATAAAGATGACCGCCATGATCAATTGGGATGCCCATGCCTGCCTGCCCCAGCACCCGCTGGCCGACTTCACGCCGGTCCGCCGGCTGCATGCGGCGGGCGTCAATTATGTGTCGCTCAACGTCGGCGCCGACATGAATCCGCTGGCGCAGGTGATGTCGGTGATCGCCGGCTACCGCGCCACCATCGCCGCCGATCCCGAGCGCTTTGTGCTGGTGTCGAGCGTCGACGATATCATCCAGGCCGCCGCCGATGGCCGCATGGCGCTGAGCTTCGACCTTGAAGGCGCGCTGCCGCTGCTGGAGCAGCCGGAGATGGTGGCGCTGTATGCCCAGCTGGGCGTGCGCCAGATGCATTTCGCCTATAACCGCAATAACAGCGTGGCCGGCGGTTGCCACGACACGCCGCGCGGCCTGACGCCGCTGGGACGGCGCATGGTGGAGGCGGTCAACGATAACGGCATCCTGATGGACTGCGCGCATACCGGCCATCTGTGCAGCCTGGAGATCATGGAGGCGTCGGCGCAGCCGGTGATCTTCAGCCACGCCAATCCGCATGCGCTGGTGCCGCACGGCCGCAATGTCAGCGATGAGCAGATACGCGCTTGCGCCGCCACCGGAGGCGTGGTGTGCGTGTCGGGACTATCGTTCTTCCTTGGCAGCGAACGGCCGGATGCACACGATGTCGCGCGCCATGCGGCGTATATCGCCGATCTGGTGGGTGTGCGCCACGCCGGCATTGGCCTGGATATCTGCTTTCAGCAGCCGGGGCTCGACGATACGCCGCCCGGCGGCTTCGATCCGTCTTACTGGTGGCCGGCGTCAGCTGGCTACAGCGCCGAGCGGCCGCCCAGCTTTACGCCGCCCGAGGTGTGGCGCGAGCTGCCGGCCGCGCTGCGCCGCACCGGCATGAGCGACGGCGAGGTGGAGCTGGTCCTGGGCCGCAATATGATGCGCGTGGCGCAGCAGGTGTGGAGCGCGCCAACCGCGCACATGGCGCCCGCACGGGCGGCATAACGGGCGCCCAAGAGGTGGCGGCGGCGCGAGCGCTGGCGATGGCGGCATTGCCGACGGCGCCCGCTCCGCAGCGCCGTCAGCGGCGCATCCTGACCTCCAGGTAGGCCACCAGCGCCAGCTTGAATTCCGCCACCAGTTCGCGCCGTTCGGCGGCGCCGGCTTGCGCGTACAGCGGGTTGAGGCCCTTGATGATTTGCAGCGCCACGTTGGCGGTGCGCAGCGACTCGGTCTCGCCCATTGCTGGCGTTTGCGCCCGCAGGATGGCGCCAAACTGCGCGCGCAAGCGCTGGCGCGCGTCGCCGCTGCGCTGGTAGCCGAGCGTGGCGTTGAGCAGCGTGAAATACGCCGGACGCTCTTCCAGAAAACCGATCATCAGGTCGAAAATCCGTCCGGCCAGCGCCGGCACGTCCAGTCCTGCCGCTTCGTCGACCAGCACGCTCCAGCGCTGCGCCATCTGCTCGGCGTACTGGTCGCGCAGCGCCAGCGCCAGCGTCAGCTTGTTGGGGAAGTATTGGTACAGCGCGCCGATCGACGAGCTGGAACGTTCGGCGATGGCGGTCATGGTGGCGGCGTCGAAGCCGGCGTCGGTGAATACGCCGGCGGCGGCGTCCAGCATGGCGGCTACGCGCTGCTCGCCGCGCTGCTGCTGCGGTTTGCGTCGTGGGGTTTGGGCGGTGTCTGGGAGCATGGGCGCATTATAGGACGGATGGGCAGCCACTGGGCCACACCCCAGGCCAGTTCCGGCACGACGAATAGCCATAGCAGCGGCGCGCCGGTGGCGTGCAGCGCCCACAGCATCCAGGTGGTGAACAGCAGGCGCGCGACGCCGTCGAAGCGGCCGTACAGCGGTTGCGGATCGCGCAGGCGCAACGCCGCCCATACCAGCACCACGCTGCCCAGCAGGCAGGCGAACAGCACGTGGAACGGCGTGAAGGCCGGCAGCGCGGCGCCGCCCAGCCCCTGGTTGACGCGGTCCAGTTGTGCGTGGGCCAGCGCGAAGCTCCACGGCGTGGCAAAAGGGGCGGTAAGCAGCAAGTCGTACAGTGCGCTGGCGCGCACGATCTTGCGGTATGCGGTGGTGCTTGGCATGACAGTCTCCAGTTGAATGATGGAGCGATGCTAAAGCCTGGAGTACACTCCACGGTCAAGCATTATCTGGAGACTTGCATATGCGGATAGGGGAAATCGCCGCCGCCACCGGCATCAGCCACGACACGCTGCGCTTTTACGAAAAGCGCGGCCTGCTGCGCGCACGCCGCAGCGCCAATGGCTACCGCGACTATCCGCCTGAGGCGGTGGACTGGCTGCGCTATATCAGGCTGGCGCAGACGCTGGGTTTTACGCTGGCCGAGATCGAGGCCGACCTGCCGCTGCTGGCGGCGCCCGATGCGGCCGCGCCACAGTTGCGCGCGGCCTTGCAGCGCAAATTGACCGAGATCGACCGCCGCATCGACGGCCTGCAGTCGCTGCGCGGCGAACTGGCGCGCCGGCTCGGCGACCCGATGCAGGCCTGCCCGCTGCGCGACGGCGCTACTTGAGGCAGTTCTCGCGCGGCGGCTCCTCCGGCGTCAGTGCCACGCGCCGGTCACCGATGCGCAGTTCCTTGAAGCGCGGCGTGGCCAGCGTGAATTCGCCCTGGCGCAGCTTGTCGATCAGCGGCGCGCAGGCGGCGTCGCGGTAGCTCAGCGTGGCCACCGTGCGCCAGACACCGTCGCCGCCGGCCGCGTACAGCCGCGCGCCGAACGCCTGCTTCTTCTCCAGCAGCAGCACGTCGGACCGGCCGTCGCCGTCGGCGTCGAGCACGAAGGCGTCGCACTTTCCTTCGCGGGTGCTGAGGCAGGACGGCTTCTGGTCGTCCGGCGTGGCCTGCCAGTCCTGCGTCAGGAACCCGGCCGGCACTTGGGCGCCGGCCGGCCAGACGGTGAGGTTGGCGGCCACCGAGACGGGCGCGGTGCTGCGCGCCGGCGGCTTGCCGCGGTCTTTCTCGTCCTGCGCCAGCATGGCTTTGGCGCCAGCGCGCAGCGCCGCCGCGTCCGGACCGGTGGCGTGCGCCAGTTCCTCCAGCGCGGCCTTGCCATAGCGCCCGCCCTCGTAGCGCAGGTAGTGGAAGTCGAAATCGGCGGCCGCCACCTTGCCCTTGGCCAGCCGCGCCATCTGGCTATGCACGCCGATGCGCGCCGGGTCGGCCAGCGGCGTGAACAAGGCCAGCAGCACCGCCAGCACCAGCAAGGCGGTATAGATGTTCACCGTGGTCAGCGGCTGCAGCCAGGTGTCGTACTGGTAGGCCGCCCACAGGTAGCCGCCGGCATAGCACAGCGCCACCAGCAGGAAGGCGGCCGCCATCACGCGGTCGGCGCTCCAGCCGTATTGCGCCACGCGCAGGCCGAGCGCGTAGATGGCGACCAGCACCACCGGCAGGATCAGGATGGCGGCGGTGCGCGCGCCGACGCGCAGCGGCAGCGCCACCACGGCCGCGCCGTTCTGGAAGGCGGCGTTGGTCAGCACCAGCAGCACGCTGGCGGTGGCCAGCAGCACGGCGGTGGCGTGGCGCGTTTCCCACAGCGCCGTCAGGCCGGTGAACGGCAGCGTGCACAGGAAGCCGGAGACCAGCACCACCGCCACCGGCAATATCCACGACAGCAGCACCAGCAGCAGCGTGCGGATACCGCGCACGATGGCCGGGCGCACGTCGGTGACGTGCATGGCGCACGAGAAGGCCATGCAGATCACCGGCACGTTGAACCACGCCTGCCGCAGCAGCTGGCGCAGGAAGCCCAGCTTGACCAGCATGAACAGCTCCGCGCCCATCCACAGCACCAGGAACAGCGCGCCGACGAAGAACACGGAAAACAACAGTTGTATAGCCAGCTTCCACGCGGTTTCGAAGTAGCCGTTGTAGCTGGCGATGCGCCGGCCCTCGTGCGCGCCGGCCAGCACCATGGCGTGGGCGATGAAGAAGAACACGGCGCTGTAGAACAGCAGCGGCACCGACGGCGACCATACCGCCTTGTACTGCCAGCGCGGCAGCAGCAAGTGCGCGTGCAGCCCGCGCCAGACGTCGTGCTGGGCGAACAGCAGCAGCACCGCGGCCGCCGCCAGCAGCCAATAGCCGGCCCGGCGCGGCGCCAGGTGGCCCAGGCTCGACACCAGCAGCATGGGCCAGATCAGCAGCACCGTCAGCAGCGGCACCATGACATAGGCGGCGGTAGCCGGCCAGACGGCGTCGCGCGCGGCCGCGTACAGCCAATACAGCAGCAGTCCCTGCGCCAGTCCTGCCGCCAGCCGCGCCGCCATCACCTTGCGGCTGACTTGCGCCTCCAGCACGATTTCGTTTTCCGCCATCATCTGAGCCTTTTGATTATATATCCGCTTATTTTAACAATTTTGCATGGATGTCCGTGCTCGCGCCGAGGCGCTATAATCAGCGACTATGAACCCACTTCTCGACAAGCTGCAACCCTACCCGTTTGAAAAACTGCGCCTGCTGTTCGAGCAGGTCACGCCCAATGCGCAGTACAAGGCGATCAGCCTGGGCATGGGGGAACCCAAGCATCCGACGCCGGAGTTCATCCGGCAGGCGCTGATCGACAACCTGGGCGGCCTGGCCGTGTACCCGACCACCATCGGCACGCCGGCGCTGCGCGAGGCCATCGCCGGCTGGCTGGAACGGCGCTATCAGCTGCCCAAGCTCAACGCCGCCACCCAGGTGCTGCCGGTGAACGGCTCGCGCGAGGCGCTGTTCGCGCTGGCGCAGGCGGTGATCGACAAGGACGCCAGCTCGGTGGTGGTCAGCCCGAATCCGTTTTACCAGATTTACGAGGGCGCCGCCTATCTGGCCGGCGCCGAGCCTTACTTCGTCAATTCCGACCCGGCGCGCAACTTCGGCTGCGATTACGACAGCATTCCGGAAGAAGTGTGGAAACGCGTGGCGCTGCTGTTCGTCTGCTCGCCCGGCAACCCGACCGGCGCCGTGCTGTCGCTGACCGACTGGGAACACCTGTTCGCGCTGTCGGAGCGCTACAACTTCGTCATCGCCGCCGACGAGTGCTATTCCGAGATCTACCACGGCGACCAGCCGCCGCTGGGCGCAATGGAAGCGGCCCACCAGCTTGGCCTGGCCACCATCGAGCGGCCGTACGCGCGGCTGGTGGTGTTCAGCAGCCTGTCGAAGCGCTCCAATGTGCCCGGCATGCGCTCGGGCTTTGTCGCCGGCGACGCCGAAGTGCTGAAGAAATTCCTGTTGTACCGCACCTATCACGGCGGCGCCATGAGCACCGCCGTGCAGGCTGCGTCGATCGCGGCGTGGAACGACGAAACCCATGTCGAACAAAACCGCGAACAGTACCGCGCCAAGTTCAACGCCATCACGCCTTTGCTGAAGGAAGTGCTGGACGTGGAACTGCCGGACGCCAGCTTCTACCTGTGGGCGGACGTCAGCCGCACCGGCCTGTCCGACACCGAATTCGCCCAGCGCCTGTACGCCGAATATAATGTCACCGTCCTGCCGGGCAGCTACCTGGCGCGCGAGGCGCACGGCGTCAATCCGGGCCGCAACCGCATCCGCATGGCGCTGGTCGCCGAGACGGCCGAAGGCCTGGAAGCGGCGCAGCGCATAGTCCAATTCTGCAAGTCCCTTTAATACTATTGAGTCCATCATGAGCCAACAACTCCAGAACATCATCGAAACCGCCTGGGAAGACCGCGCGAACATCAACCCGGCCAACGGCGCCGCCGAACTGCGCGACGCCGTCAACCACGTGCTGGCCGGCCTGGACGCGGGCACCATCCGCGTGGCCGACAAGGCCACCGGCAGCTGGGTGGTCAACCAGTGGGTGAAGAAGGCCGTGCTGCTGTCGTTCCGACTGGAGAACAACGTGGTGCTGCCATCGGACGGCACCATGCAGTTCTACGACAAGGTGCCAACCAAGTTCGCCAACTACACCGCCGACGATTTCGCCAAGGGCGGCTTCCGCGTGGTGCCGCCGGCCGTGGCGCGCCGCGGTTCGTTCATCGCCAAGAACGTGGTGCTGATGCCTTCCTACGTCAACATCGGCGCCTATGTCGATGAAGGCGCGATGGTCGACACCTGGGCCACCGTCGGTTCGTGCGCGCAGATCGGCAAGAATGTCCACCTGTCGGGCGGCGTCGGCATCGGCGGCGTGCTGGAGCCGATGCAGGCCAATCCGACCATCATCGAAGACAACTGCTTCATCGGCGCCCGTTCGGAAATCGTCGAAGGCGTGATCGTTGAAGAGAACTCGGTGATCTCGATGGGCGTGTACATCGGCCAGTCGACCAAGATCTACGACCGCGCCACCGGCCAGGTGACCTACGGCCGCGTGCCAGCCGGTTCGGTGGTGGTATCGGGTTCGCTGCCTTCGGAAGACGGCAAGTACTCGCTGTACTGCGCGGTGATCGTCAAGCGCGTCGATGCGCAGACCCGTTCCAAAACCAGCATCAACGAACTGCTGCGCGGCGTTTAATACCCCCGCCGCCCGTCGTTCCGGCGCACGCCGGAATCCATGCTGACTTTGGTTGGCCGTTCCATGGGTCCCCGCCTGCGCGGGGACGACATTTGAGGAGAGTTTCATGGCAATGGACCGCTTGTTCCAGCTGATGAAGGAGAAGAACGCGTCGGATATGTTCTTCGCCGTGAACTCTCCCGTTCATATCAAAATCAACGGCAACCTGATTCCGATCAACCAGCAAAAGCTGGAGCCGGACAACATCCACGCCCTGCTGGCGGAAATCGCCACGCCGGAGCAGATGCAGGAACTGGCCGCCACCAATGAATTGAACATGGGCGTGTCGGTGCCCAATCTGGGGCGCTTCCGGCTGTCGGCGTTCCGCCAGCGCGGCAGTATCTCGGCGGTGTTCCGCTTTGTGCCGGCGACGATTCCGCCGCTGGCCGATCTGCGGCTGCCGCCGGTGCTGACGGAGCTGATCATGGAAAAGCGCGGCTTGCTGCTGCTGGTGGGCTCCACCGGCTCGGGCAAGTCGACCACCATCGCCGCCATGCTGGATCACCGCAACGCGCTGCGTTCCGGGCATATCCTGACGCTTGAAGATCCGATCGAGTACCTGTTCCACAACCAAAAATCCATCGTCAACCAGCGTGAAATCGGCAGCGATGCGCGCGATTTCGCCACCGCGCTGCGCAATTCGCTGCGCCAGGCGCCAGACTGCATCCTGATCGGCGAGATCCGCGACAAGGAGACGATGGCGGCGGCGCTGGCCTATGCGCAGTCCGGCCATCTGGTGCTGGCGACGCTGCATGCCAATAACAGCTACAACGCCTTGAACCGCATCATCAGCTTTTATCCCATCGAGAACCGCCCCGCCCTGTTGCAGGATTTGTCGAGCACCATCAAGGCGATCGTGTCGCAGCGGCTGGTGCGTTCGGCCCATGGCGGCGCGCGCTCGGCGGCGGTGGAGGTGATGGTCAATACGCGCCATGTCGCCGAGTTGATCGAGGCCGGCGAAATAGGCCAGATCAAGGAGGCGATGGAAAAGAGCCTGTCGCCCGGTTCGCAGTCGTTCGAGCAGGCTTTGCTCAAGCTGGTGCAGGATGGTGTGGTCAGCCAGGAGGAAGCGCTGGCCAACGCCGATTCCGCCACCAACCTGCTATGGCTGTTGAATAATGGCCCCGACAGCAAGAACGCCCGGGCCGATGAGCCGGAAACCAGGGCAGCCGCCAGCGGCGACGCATCCTTCACCGGATTTACCCTGAACACCTGAGCGTCGCGCCGCCGCAAGCCCGCACCTGCCGCGCGGCTCGGCGCGGGCGCGAGTCACGAGAGGTCAGGGAACAGCTGCACGCTGTCGCGCGCATACCACTGGTCCACCGTCAACGCCACGCCACCGGCATCCACGCTGGCTTTGATGCGGTCCGCCACTGCGGTGGCGTAATCGGTGGTGCAGCCGATCGCGCCGCAATCGGCATACGTCGCGCCTACCTGATGAAAGTGCACGAACATGGTCCCGCCAATGGCGTCGTTGTGGTCCATGGCCGCCATGGTGGTGGCCAGCGGAATGGTCGGCGAGCTGTCCGCTTTGGTGCCAAAGCCGCGCGACATCACATTATTCTGGTAGATGCCAAAGCGGGTGAAGTTCCCCTGTTGATCCGTGGGCGACCGCGTCGAGCGATACGTCTTCATCCCGGCCGCATCCAGGGCCGCCAACTGGGCTTCGCTGTATTCGCCATTGCTTAAGGCCATGTGATACATGGCGGGGCTGTCCAGCCGTTCGGCGGTGAAGTCGGCCCACGACTGGCGCAGATTGCCCGCCGCCTCTTTGGAGGCATAGGAAAGGACCGACACGTCAGTGGTGGTATTGGTGCCATAGGAGAGCGCCTCCCCCGCCAACGCTTTGAATGCCCGCAGATCAGCCCAGGAAAGGCGCGCGAACTTGCCATTGCCCTCGCCCACCTGGCCGGTGGGAATATACATCGTCAGCGGGATATGGCGGGCCTTGAGGATAGGCCACAGCACATCGCGGTGGGTCTTGTAGCCGTCGTCACCCGTCACCACCCATGTTGGCCGGCCTTTGGCGTTGACCAGCAGCGCGTCGACCGAGACATTGGCGGCGTTCGGCGCACTCTGGTTGACCGCCACCCGCACCGTGGTCGGGCCACGGCCGGCCGCCACCACCAGAGGACACTGCGTCGCCATATCCAGCGCCAGGGTGTGGCGGCCCGGCCTGAGCATCACATTGAAGTTTACAGCCTGGCTTACCGTGCCGCGCGCAACCACGACCTGTATCTGCTTAAAGCTGGCATTCCGGGCGGTCGGCGCCACGTGGACCAGCAACGTCATCACACCATAGGCGGCGGGATCATCACCCGGCAGCGTGCCGGTCACAAACAGCGAGCCCCTGGCGCCGATGGTGTCGGCAGATGCATCGGCTGCCTCCACCCCGCCGCCGAGCAGCTGGATCATGCCGCTGCCTTGCAACTGGCCGCTGGCCAGCAGATTGTGTCGAGCGCCCGCCACGTGATCAAAGGTGTAGCCATCCAGCGTATCGTAACCGAGCCCCAGTGCAGGCCGGGGCAAGCCCGGGATGGCGCCCTTGCGCCCGTTCGCCGGCTGCGGGGCGGCGATGCAGTCCACGCCACCAATCAACGGTAACAATGGCGAGGTCGCGAGGAATTTCACGAGGGTGCGGCGCGTTGGCGCGGTATTCTTGCTCATTTAAAAACCTCTGGCCTATAGAAGAAACCTCAATTTATCAATCGGATAATAGCATTTCGCATAGATTGACAACTATCTGTGCCGATACCGCGCGTGGTATCCTACCGGGTCTTTCTTATGTCCCACTGATCATGTCCATTACTCTCTACGGCATCCCGAATTGCGATACCGTCAAAAAGGCGCGCACCTGGCTGGCCGGCCAGCAGCAGGAGTTCATCTTCCATGACTTTAAAAAGCAGGGCCTGAGCCGCGATATCGTGGCCGGCTGGCTAAAGCACCTGTCGCGCGACGTGCTGGTGAACCGCAAGGGCACCACCTGGCGCGCCCTGTCCGATGAACGCAAGGCGTCCATCGTCGACGACGAAGCGGCCATCGCGCTGATGCTGGAAAACCCGTCCGTCATCAAGCGCCCGGTGCTGGACAACAACGGCGCCCTGGCCGTCGGCTTCTCCGACGCACAGTACCAACAAATTTTCAATGGCTGACATGACTCCTTCCAAGACCCTGGCGCTGACCGAAAAGCTGATCTCCCTGTCCTCCGTGACGCCGGACGACAAGGGCTGCCAGCAGCACCTGATCGACCTGCTGACGCCGCTCGGCTTCAAGTGCGAAACCATCGAATCGAATGGCGTCACCAATCTGTGGGCGCGGCGCGGCACGACGTCGCCGGTGATGGTATTCGCCGGCCACACCGACGTGGTGCCGACCGGCCCGGTGGAGCAATGGCGCTCGCAGCCCTTCACGCCGACCCACCGCGACGGCAAGCTGTATGGGCGCGGCGCGGCCGACATGAAAACCTCGATCGCCGCCTTCGTCGTGGCCTGCGAGGAGTTCATCGCCAAGCATGACGATCACAAAGGCTCGATCGCTTTCCTCATCACCAGCGACGAGGAAGGTCCGGCCACCGACGGCACGGTCATCGTCTGCAATATGCTGAAAGAGCGCGGCGAAACGCTGGACTACTGCATCGTCGGCGAGCCGACTTCGGACGAAACGCTGGGCGACATGATCAAGAACGGCCGCCGCGGCTCGCTGTCGGGCAAGCTGACGATCAAGGGCGTGCAAGGCCACATCGCCTATCCGCAGCTGGCCAGGAACCCGATCCACCTGGGCGCGCCGGCGCTGGCGGAACTGGCGGCCGAGGTATGGGACAACGGCAACGAATACTACCTGCCGACCTCCTGGCAGATGTCGAACATCCACGCCGGCACGGGGGCCAACAATGTCATCCCGGGCGAGATGGTGGTCGACTTCAACTTCCGCTTCTCCACCGCCAGCACGCACGAGGAGCTGAAACGCCGCGTGCACGCCATTCTGGACAAGCACCATCTGCACTACGACATCAAGTGGGCGCTGAGCGGCCTGCCGTTCCTGACGCCGCGCGGCACCTTGAGCGACGCGCTGTCGTCGGCGATCAAGTCGGAAACCGGCGTCGACACCGAGCTGTCGACCACCGGCGGCACCTCGGACGGGCGCTTTATCGCGCAGATCTGCCCGCAGGTGATAGAATTCGGCCCCCCGAACGCCAGCATTCACAAGATCGACGAGCATATCGAGCTGCGTTTCGTCGATCCGCTGAAGAACATCTATCGCCGTACGCTGGAAAACCTGTTGACCTGAAAAGCCATGACCACCAATCTGTTCACCACGCCGCGCGACCTGCTGCGCTACGCCGTCACCCGCTTCAACACCGCCCAGCTGTTCTTCGGCCACGGCAGCACCGAGGCGTATGACGAAGCGGCCTACCTGATCCTGCACACGCTGAAGCTGCCGCTGGACCTGCTCGATCCCTTCCTGGACGCGAAGCTGCTGCCGGACGAAGTGGCGGCGGTGCTGGCGGTGATCGAGCGCCGCGTGGTCGAGCGGGTGCCGGCCGCGTACATCACCAACGAGGCCTTCCTCGGCTCGTACAAGTTCTACGTTGACGAGCGCACCATCGTGCCGCGCTCCTTCATCGCCGAGCTGATACCGGAGTACTTCGCGCCGTGGGTCAACGAGCCTGAGAATGTGTCCAACATCCTGGAGCTGTGCACCGGGTCCGGCTGCCTGGCGATCATGATGGCCGACGCCTTCCCCGACGCCGCCGTCGACGCGGTCGACATCTCGGCCGACGCGCTGGAGGTGGCCAAGCGCAACGTCGCCACCTACGCGCTGGAAGACCGCCTGACGCTGATCCAGTCCGACCTGTACGCCAATGTGCCGGCCAAGAAGTATGACCTGATCATCACCAACCCGCCGTATGTGAATTCGGCCTCGATGAGCAAGCTGCCGATGGAATACCGCGCCGAGCCGGAACTGGCGCTGGACGGCGGCAAGGACGGCATGGACATCGTGCGCCGCATCGTCGCCGGCGCCGCCGAACGGCTGACCGACGACGGCCTGCTGATCGTCGAAATCGGCAACGAAAAAGAATTTGCCGAAGCCGCGTTCGGGGAACTGGGCCTGACCTGGCTCACCACCAGCAACGGCGACGACATGGTCTTCCTGCTGACGGCCGACCAACTGAAAATTTAACGTCGTTCCCGCGCAGGCGGGAATCCATGCTGAGCATGGGCTCCCGCCTGCGCGGGAGCGACGGCGCGAGAATATACAATGATCCGTTTTAACCAAGTAAGCCTGATGCGCGGCGTGAAGCCGCTGCTGGAACAAGTCGACGTCACCCTCAACCCCGGCGACAAGATCGGCCTGATCGGCGCCAACGGCGCCGGCAAATCCAGCCTGTTCGCGATGATGCGCAACGAGCTGCACCCAGACCAGGGCGACATCGACTTCCCGGCCAAATGGCGCGTCGCCTACGTGGCGCAGGAAACCCCGCCGCTGGAGCGCGCGGCGCTCGACTACGCCATCGACGGCGACGTCAACCTACGCAAGCTCGAAGCCGAACTGGCGCGCCTCGAATCCGAGCCGGAATCGACCGAGAACGGCATCGCCATGGGCGAGATCTACAGCGCGCTGGCCGACGCCGACGCCTACACCGTGCAGTCGCGCGGCGAACAGCTGCTGCTGGGCCTCGGCTTCTCGCTGGACCAGATGCAGCAGCCGGTGGCCAGCTTCTCGGGCGGCTGGCGCATGCGCCTGAACTTGGCGCAGGCGCTGATGTGCCCATCGGACCTGCTGCTGCTGGACGAACCGACCAACCACCTGGACCTGGACGCCATCATCTGGCTGGAGGACTGGCTGAAGCGCTACGCCGGCACGCTGATCATCATCTCGCACGACCGCGACTTCCTCGACGAAATCGTCAACGTCATCGTCCACATCGACGAGCGCAAGCTGAAACGCTATTCGGGCAACTACTCGGCCTTCGAGCGCCAGCGCGCGGCGCAGATGGCGCTGGCGGCCGGCGCCATGGAAAAGCAGCAGCGCAAGCGCGCCCACCTGGAATCGTTCATCGAGCGCTTCAAGGCCAAGGCCTCGAAGGCGCGCCAGGCGCAAAGCCGGATGAAGGCGCTGGCCAAGATGGAGGAGCTGGCGCCGCTGCGCGCCGCCGCCGAATTCTCGTTCGAATTCCGCGAGCCGCTGAACGCGCCGAACCCGCTGCTGGTGATGGAGGACGTCAACGCCGGCTACCGCAGCGAGAACGAGAAGACCGGCGAGATCGCCGAGAAAACCATCGTCCGCGGCATCAACTTCTCGCTGCAGATCGGCCAGCGCATCGGCCTTTTGGGCATCAACGGCGCCGGCAAGTCGACGCTGATCAAGACCATCGCCGGCGAACTGGCGCCGCTGACGGGCGAATCGACCACCGGCAAGGGCCTCAACATCGGCTACTTCGCCCAGCACCAGGTGGAGATGCTGCGCCACGACGAATCGCCGCTGTGGCACCTGGCCAAGATCGCGCCGACCACGCGCGAGCAGGAGCTGCGCAACTTCCTCGGCGGCTTCAACTTCCCCGGCACCATGGTCACCAGCCCGATCGCGCCGTTCTCCGGCGGCGAAAAGGCGCGCCTGGCCCTGGCGCTGATCGTCTGGCAGCGCCCCAACCTGCTGCTGCTCGATGAACCGACCAACCACCTGGACCTGGAAACGCGCGAGGCGCTGACCGAGGCGCTGGCGCAGTTCGAGGGCACGCTGGTGGTGGTGTCGCACGATCGCCACCTGCTGCGCGCCACCACCGACCAGTTCATCATTGTCGCCGACGGCAAGCTGCAGCCGTTCGACGGTGACCTCGACGACTACAAGGACTGGCTGTTCCAGACCAAGCTGGGTAAAGGCACCGACGTGCTGCCGGCCGCCGGCAAGGACAACAAGACCGCCTTCCCGGTGCAGTCGCCGGTGGCGCCGCCGAAAGCCGCACCGGCCGCGCCGGTGCTGAGCAAGGAGCAAAAGCGCCTGGAGGCCGAGGAGCGCCAGCGCCTGTCGGCGCAGCGCAAGCCGATCGAGCAAAAGATCAAGCGTCTCGACGAGCAGATCGCCAAGCTGACGGCACGCAAGGCCGAAGTGGACGCGCAGCTGGGCGAGGAATCGATCTACGACGCCGCCAACAAGGGCAAGCTGAAGGAACTGCTGGGCGACCAGGCCTACTGCGCCAAGGAGTTGGGCGAGCTGGAAGAACAGTGGCTGGCGCTGAGCGAGCAGCTCGAAGCGCTCGGCTAGGCCGCTACGCCGCCTGGCGGGCGCCGAACGGCACTTTGCGGATGGCCATCAGCTTATCGATGTCCACCACGATCAGGCGGCGCCCGTCCGCCTGCGCCAGGCCGACCAGATAGTCGACCGCCGCCGCGCCGGCGATCGGCCGGATCTGCTCTGCCGCCAGCGCCACGATGTCGGTGACGCCATCGACCACCATGCCCATCACGCCGCCCGACAGCTTGAGAATCACCACATCGGTCAGCGGATCGTGCTGCGGCGGGCGCGGGCCGAAGGCGACGCGCATGTCGACGATCGGCATGATGACTCCGCGCGACACCACCACGCCAGCGACCACTTCCCCGTCCGCCGATAGCCGCTCCAGCGCCTGCAAGGGGCGCAGCTCCTGCACCCGCGAGAAATCCAGCGCGTAATCGAGGCCGCCCAGCCGGAAGACCAGGTACTGGCGCGCCGCGGCCGCCGGCGTAGTGGGGATAGCCATGATGATCCTTTCGTTCGGAGAACAGCAAATGCCATGCTAACCGTGCGCGCCGGCCCCGGCGTTGACAGGCGTCAACGATTCCCGGCACGCCGGCGCGTTTGCTACAATCGTTGAATGAACTACACGATCAATCCCGACGACGTCGAATTCACCGCCATCCGCGCGCAGGGGCCGGGCGGGCAGAATGTCAACAAGGTCTCGAATGCGGTGCATGTGCGCTTCGACATCGGCGCCTCGTCGCTGCCGCCGCACATCAAGGAGCGGTTGGCGGCGCTGCGCGACAGCCGCATCACGCGCGAGGGCGTCATCGTCATGAAGGCGCAGCAGTCGCGCAGCCTCGGCGCCAACAAGCAGGACGCGCTGCAACGCCTGCAGGAGATGGTTGACAGCGTGGCGGTACTGCCAACGGTGCGCCGCGCCACCAAGCCGACTTTCAGCTCGCAGCGCCGACGCCTCGACGGCAAGGCCAAGGACAGCGAACGCAAGCAACTGCGCGGCAAAATCAAGCTTTGATGCACCCCACCGTCGTTCCCGCGCAGGCGGGAACCCATGCAGCGCTGGCCGGGCGGCGTTCCATGGATTCCCGCCTGCGCGGGAATGACGGGTAACAGCTTAACGTAGCAACTGATGACCGCCGAGCGCCAGCAAAGCGATAAAAAAGCAGCGGCGGAACAGCAGCGGCGCCATGCGCGCGCGCAGCCACTGGCCTAGCTGCATGCCGGCGATGGCAGGCAGCAGCGCCAGCGCCGACTGCCAGGCGGCCGTCACCTGCCACTCGCCGCGCGCCGCCAGCATCACCGCCAGCGCCAGCGTGCCGACGGTAAAAGCCATGCCAAGCGCCTGCACCAGATCATCCTTGTCCAGATTCAGCGCCTGCAGATACGGCGCCACCGGCATCACAAACACGCCGGTCACGCCGGCCATCAAACCGGTGGCTGCACCGGCCAGCGGCCCGGCCCAGCGCTCATGGCGCGGCGCCACGCTCAGTCGCCAGCCGCTCAATCCCAGCAGACCGTAGCCAACCAGCGCCACGCCCAGCACCCCCCGCTCCACGCCGCCGCGCCCAGCGCGAAGGCGCCCGCCACGCCGGCGCAGATGGCCAGCATCACCCAGCGGAACCGCTGCCACAGGGGATACACCGACGGCCCGGCGGCCAGTTGCCACACATTCGTCACAGACGAAGGCACAATCAGCAAGGCGGCCGCCTGCAGCGGCGGCATGCGCAGCGACAGCAGCGCGATCGCCACCGTCGGCAGGCCCATGCCGGTCACGCCTTTCACCAGGCCGGCCACTATGAACACGGCGGTAATAAACAGAATCTCCATGAACGATATTGTGCCGCGCCGCGCTGCGGCTGAAAATGTGGAATATACTGAGCCAGACTTCGGATAATACTTAGGCACGCACCCGGCCATGCGCTTCGACCTGACTGACTTGCAACTGTTCATCCACATCGCCGACAGCGGCAGCATCACCGCCGGCGCGCAGCGGGCGCACCTGGCGCTACCGTCGGCCAGCGCGCGCGTACGCGGCATGGAGGAAGCCCTCGGCGTGGCGCTGTTGCAGCGCGGCCGGCGCGGCGCCGAGCCGACCGAGGCGGGCCGCACGCTGCTGCAACACGCGCGCGCCATCACCCGACAGGTGGAAAGCATGCACGCCGACCTGGCGCAATTTGCCGAGGGCCTGCAGGGACAGGTGCGGCTGCTGTGCAACACCTCGGCCATCACTGAATTCCTGCCGGACGCGCTGGCGGCCTTTCTCAAGGCGCAGCCGCAGCTAAGCATCAACCTGGAAGAGCGCATGAGCCGCGAGATCGTGCAGGCGGTGGCCGACGGCGCCGCCGACATCGGCATCATCTCGGACGCGGTGGACAGCGCCGGGCTGCAAACCTACGCCTTCCGCGACGACCCGCTGGTGCTGGTGATGGCGCACGGCCATCCGCTGGCGCGCCAGCTCGGCCAGCGGCGCCGGCTGGCGTTCGCCGAGGCGCTCGATCACGATTTCATCGGCCTGGCTGGCGACAGCGCCTTCCAGCAGAACGCCAGCGAGCAGGCGGCGCGGCTGGGACGGCGCTTCCGCTGCAAGATCCGGCTGCTCAGTTTCGAGGCGGTGGCGCGCATGGCCGCCAGCGGCGCCGGCCTCGCCATCCTGCCGGCGACTGCTGCGCGGCGCAGCCCGGAGAAGCTGCGGGTGCTCAAGCTGAGCGATAGCTGGGCCGACCGCAAGCTGCTGATCTGCGTGCGCGACGACGCAGCACTGCCGGAGTATGCGCGCGCGCTGGTGGCGACGCTGCGCCGGCAGTAGCACGCCGGGCCGACAGCGGCATCTGCGGCACCGGCAGTAGCGCGCCGGGCTGACAGCGGCATCCGCAGCACCGGCAGTAGCGCGCCGCGCTGGCAGCGGGGTTCCGCGGCACCAGCAGTAGCGCGCCGGGCCGGCAGCGGCGTCTGCGGCGCGGCAAGCAAAGCCGGCCAGGGCAGCCGCCTGCGGCCGCGCTAGTCGTCGACCTTGGGCGCCCAGTTGATCGGGCCGACTGCGCCGCTATGCAGCACCGTCATGCCCGGCTCGGCGGTGCGCACGCGCGCCTTGACCTCCTTCGGCGGCCGGTCGTACGGCGGCGCCTCGCCCGGCACAAAGCTCATGGTCCGCAGCAGCACATCGCCGGTCAGCAGCTCCACCACGCAACGCGAGCCGCGCTGCATGGCCTGCTTCTGGCGCAGCACCTGATTGACCTCCTCGTGCGCCTGCTCCTGCTGCACCTGCGCCGCCTTCATCGCCAGCGAAATCTTCGCCACCTGGCGCAGCGCCGGCCCGACCGCCTCAGCCATCTTCTGGAACAGCGGCAGCTGCTCTGGCGTTAGCGTCACCTCGCGTTTGCGCACACGCGTGGCCAGCGTCAAATAATTGCGCACCTCGGTCTGGCCGGTGATCCCGTCCATCTCGGCCTTGCGCGCCTCGGCCTCGCGCGCGGCCGCCGCCACGCGCGGGCGCAGCGCGTCGAGCTTCTTGTCGTACTGCGCGGTATCGGGCACCAGCGCGTACAACAGCATCTCGCTCTGCTTGCGCGGGCCGGCGTGGACGATCTCGATCTTGCGGGCGGCGATGGCGCAGCCCTCCGCCACCTTGATCACCACCTCCTCGGCGATGATCTCGCAGTTGCTGGCCTCCCCGATCACCACGCGGGTGCCGGAAATAATGCAGCTCTCGGCGCGCGACAAGGCGATTTCGCCATGCCGGGTCTGCAGCACCGCGCCCGATGCCACGCCGCGCACGCGGATGGCGCCATCGGCGTTGGTGGCGCTGCCGCTCATCAGATTTTTGTTCAACGCGATATCGCCGCCGCGCGAAATGATGTTGCCGAACACATTGCCGTGGATCGTGATGTTGCCGCCTTCGACCACGCGCTGCTCCTGCACGTCGCCGAACTCCTCGTACTCGGCGGTCAATTGCAGATTGCCGGTGGTGCGCGCGCTGACGCCCTCGCGGCTGATGATCTTCGGCCCGATCGACAAGCGCTTGCTGCCCGGATCGACGCTCAGAAAACCCTCGACCGCCGACAGCAGGAACTCGCCGCCGCGCAGGTGCTCGATCACCGTCCCCTCGCCGGCCACCGCGGCCAGCTCGATATCCTTGGGCAGCGGCGGCTCCAGCACCAGGCCGGACAGCTCATAGCCGCGCACACCGGGCGCGCGCGGCACCTTGCGCAGCAACTTGACGTTGGGTTTCACCTGCGGGAAGCGGTTCTGGAAAGTCTGCAAGTCCAGCCGTCCCTCGCCCATGTCCTTGGGCGCGTTGCTGCGGTGGATATCCTGCGACACCTCGACGATGGCGGCGTCGCGCCCCGGCACCGCGTTCAGGCGGCGGGCGACGATGATGCGCGCCAGGCGGCCGCTGGCGATGACGTCGCGCACGGCCGGCGCATCGATGCCGAAGCGGATGCCCTTGGCCCACATGTCGGCGACAAACTCGTCGAAATTGAGCCGCGCCGGCTGCGGCGGCAGGCCGGGCAACTCCATGAACACCTGCTCGAAGTAATACTCGGCCTCGCCGTTGATGACCTTGACCGTCTTGTACAGCGCGCGCCGCGCCGCATGGAACGGCAGGATGATGTCGGCAAAGCGCAGCAGCGGCTGCGCGCGCAGCGCCTCGGGCAGGTCGGGGCCGACGTTGTAGAGCATCTTGCTGAAGACGGCGTAATCGAGGCCGCCGAAAAAGGCGCTGCTCATGAAGATCTGGCTGACGCCGGTCAGGCAGGCCAGCGCCGTGGCGTCGGCCTTGAAAAACACGCCGTCCTCGCGCTGGACGATCGCGGCCGGCAGCTCGCCATCGGCAGGTGGTTGCAGCGCCGTCGCCTCGTCTGACACAGTCTAATCCCCAGGAAAATAGTAGCCCAAGATTAGCATTTACGGCGGTCCAGCGCCAGCCGCATCACGGCGCCGGCCGCGGGCGCGGCTGCAGGTGCCAGTCGAGCGAACCGGCGCTGTCGGCAAACAGCAACTGGCCGCCGTTGGCGCTGCCGCGCAGGCGCTGCTTGAGCTCCCGCGCCGGCAGCTGGCGCAGCAGCGCCGCCTCGCCGGTGAACGGCAAGGTGCGCACCACCGTCTCGCCGGTGGCCAGGTGCAGGCCGCAGCGCGCCACGCCGGCCGCCTCGGCCTGCTGCGCCAGCAGCTGCGCCAGCCGGTCCCGCAGCAGCTTGTGCTGGGTCAGGCCGACCTGCAGATCCTGCTTCTGCCGGGTCAGCGCCTGCATCTCTGCGGCCACGGCGGCGGCGATCTTGCGCAGGTGCTGGCCCTGCTCGGCGGTCAGCAGCAGCTCCTGGGTGCGCAGCTTGGCCGCCAGCGCCAGGTAGCGGCGCACATCCGGCAAGGCCGACAGGCGGGCGATCTCGCGCTCGCCATCGGCATTGGCCTGGGCAAAGGCGGCCAGGCGCAGCTCCAGCTCGGCGATCTGGCGGTCGAACTGCGTCACATCCTTGACCAGCACATGGATCACCATCTCGGTGCGGCGGCGCGGACCGGCGCTCTCCACTTCGACATTGCGGCCGGCGATGGCGCAGCCCTCGGCCAGCGTCACCCGCACCTCGTCGCCGATGATCTCGCAGTTGGACGCCTCGTCGACCTGGACCCGGGTGGCGGAAATCACGCAGTTCTCGGCGCGCCGCACGCTGACAGCGCCGTCGGCCGCATGGATCACCGCGTTCGACGCCACGCCGGCGATGCGGATTTCGCCGGCGGCGTTGTGCACGCTGCCGCCGACCAGGTTGCGCCCGAGCCGCACGGCGCCGCCGCGCGAATGGATATTGCCGTAGACGTCGCCGTGCACGGTGATGTCGCTGCCGGTCAGCTCACGCTGCTCCTGCACGTCGCCATACTCCTCGTAGGCGCCGGCCAGTTGCAGGTTGCCGGTGGTGCGGCCGCTGACGCCCTCCAGGCTGACGATCTTGTCGGTGACGGCGACGCGGTTGGACTTGGCGTCGACGCTGAGAAAGCCGTCGCGCGTCGACAGCAGATACTCGCCGTCCTCGCAGCGGCGCGCCTCGGTGCCCTCGCCGGCCAGCAGCGCCAGGGTCAGCTCGCGCGGCGGCGGCGGCTCGGTGCGGCGCCCGGCAAGGTCGAAGCCCGGCAGGCCCGGCACGGCCTCCTGCTTCTTCAGCAGGCGCACGCCGGCCTTGATCTGCGGGAAGCGGTTCTGGAAGCTCTGCAGGTCGATGCGGCCGTCGGCGCGCGCCTTGGGCGCGTCGCTGCGGTGCAGCGCTGCCGACACCTCGATCACGGCGGCGTCGCGCCCGGGCGCCGGCGCCAGGTCGGAGGCAAAGGTGATGCGCTCGGCCTTGCCGCCGGCCAGCGCCATCCGCACGGCCGCGACGTCGATGCCGAAGCGGACGCCCTGGGTCCACATCCACGCGACGAACTCGTCGCTGTCGAGCCGCGCCGGGCGCTCCGGCAGCAGCGTGCCGTCGGGCAGCGTGACTTCCTCGAAATACAGCGGCTGGAAATAATACTCGGCGTAGGTCAGGCTCATCCGGGGCGGCTGGTACAGCGCCAGCCGTTCCGGCGCGAATGGCAGCGCGGCGGCCGCCAGGCGCAACGCCTGCAGGCCGCCGAGGTCGGGGCCGACGCCGTACAGCGCCTTGATCAGCGCCGGATAATCGAGGCCGGCCAGAAACCAGCCGGACCCGAACAGGTGGCCGACCGCCGCCGCCAGGGCCGGCGCCGGCATGCCCAGATCAATATAAATCCCGTCCGCGCGCTTCAGCAAACCAAGGGGCAAGCCGGGGCCGGGCGCTTGTGGCTCCTGGCCGGCGGCTAGCGCTGCGGGTGCAACGTCGTGTACCACGGTCATCCTCCCAACGGCACGCAGGCCGCCGGAGGGCGTTGCGTGTAATAAATTAATATTACACGCAGACCAAGGGAAAACCAGATGGAAAGCGCCCGGCCGGGCGCGATGTGTGCGAATATTGATACAAATCAATAGTACGCGAATAACAACTTTATGGCTGCTTGATGTTTGCTTGCCGTGGATTAACGCTTGGGCGGCACCGAGTACAGATCCTGACTGGCCTCGTTGATCTGGCGGCGCAGGTCGCGCCGCTCGTCCGGCGTCATGCGGCCGACGCGGCGGCTCATCTCGGCGTTGCGGCTGGCCTCCTGCATGGCGCGGCGCTGCTCGTCGGCGCGCAGCTCATAGTTGCGGGCCTCGAACTGGCGCGGGTCGACGCGCTGCTCGCGCTGCTCAAAACGCTGGACCTGCTGCACCTGCTGCTGCGACTCGCGCCGCTCCTGCGCCCAGGCGGCGCCAAGCGCGGCGCAGGACAGCGCGGCAGCCACGCTGAATCGAACGCAAAAAGATGCGCTAGCTGCCGCGGATTTTTTTGTGATCGATGAACATGGCGTTCCCTGGAAAGCTGACTCTATGCCGGCAGTGTAAGATGGTTTGTCGGAGGTGATAAGGCGAATTGGGTAAAGTTTGTAACACTTTGTAATGACTTATCCCGTGCGCGTTTTCCCAGGACGAATATGACGTTACCATAGCAACATGAATAAGACAAATCTGGCTGCCAAATGACTAGTACAACCACCGATGCCGGCCACCCGGCCGCCGCCAACACGCCCGGTCACGCCGCCAAGATCATGGTGGTGGACGACGACGTGCGCCTGCGCGACCTGCTGCGCCGCTACCTGACCGAACAGGGCTTCAACGTCTTCACCGCCGAAAGCGCCACCGCGATGAACAAGCTGTGGCTGCGCGAACGCTACGACCTGCTGGTGCTGGACCTGATGCTGCCCGGCGAGGACGGGCTGTCGATCTGCCGCCGCCTGCGCGGCGCCGGCGACCAGACGCCGATCATCATGCTGACCGCCAAGGGCGAGGATGTCGACCGCATCGTCGGCCTGGAAATGGGCGCCGACGACTACCTGCCCAAGCCGTTCAACCCGCGTGAGCTGGTGGCGCGCATCGGCGCCGTGCTGCGCCGCCGCGGCCCGGACGAGATCCCCGGCGCGCCGTCGGAAACGCCGCAGACCTTCGAGTTCGGCCAGTTCGTGCTCGACCTCGGCACGCGCACGCTGAAGAAAAACGGCGAGACGGTGCCGCTGACCACCGGCGAATTCTCGGTGCTGAAGGTGTTCGCGCGCCACGCGCGCCAGCCGCTGTCGCGCGAAAAGCTGATGGAACTGGCGCGCGGGCGCGAGTACGAGGTGTTCGACCGCAGCCTGGACGTGCAGATCTCGCGCCTGCGCAAGCTGATCGAGCCCGATCCGTCCAGCCCGCTTTACATCCAGACCGTCTGGGGCCTGGGCTATGTCTTCATCCCGGAGGGACAACCGCGCTGAGCGGACGGTTATGGCTTTGCAGCTCCCCTAGTCCGGCGCGCCCTCGGGCTGCGCCTGGCCGCGCTTAAAAGCGGCCTGTTCTGGCGCACCTTCTTCCTGCTCGGCGCGCTGACGACCACCAGCATGACGGCCTGGGTCGGCATGATCAGCGTGGTGCAGCACGAGCCGCAGGTGCAGCAGATCTCGGCCCAGGTGATCTCGGTGGTCACCATCACCCACGCCGCGCTGACCCACGCCGCGCCCGAGCTGCGGCGCGAGCTGCTGTTCGAGCTGGTCGCCAACGAGGGCATCCGCGTGTTCACGCTGGAGGACGACGACGTGGTGGCGCCGCCGGCCGACAACGCGCTGATGCCGGACATCGAAAAGCTGGTCAAGGCCAAGCTGGGCGCCGACACCCGCTTCTCGTCCAAGGTCAACGGCGTGGCCGGCTTCTGGGTCAGCTTCAACATCGACGACGACCGCTACTGGCTGATGCTCGAACGCGAGCGCATCCGCGGCCTGACCGGCATCCAGTGGCTCGGCTGGGCCAGCGTGGTGTCGCTGGTGTCGCTGCTGGGCGCGGCGCTGATCTCCAGCCTGGTCAACCTGCCGCTGCGCCGGCTGACCCAGGCCACGCGCGCCTTCGCCCAAGGCAGGCGGCCGGCGCCGCTGCCGGAAAAGGGGCCGCGCGAAATCATCGAGGCCAACCGCAGCTTCAACCAGATGGTCGACCAGCTGCAGCAGGTCGAATCGGACCGCGCGGTGATCCTGGCCGGCATTTCGCACGACCTGCGCACGCCGCTGGCGCGCATGCAGCTGGAAGTCGAGATGGCCAACCTGTCGGAGGCGGCGCGCGAAGGCATGCAGTCCGACATCGGCCAGATGGACGCCATCATCGGCCAGTTCCTCGACTACGCCAAGCCGACCGAGGCGTCGAGCTTCCTCGACGTCGACCTCAGCGAGCTGCTGCGCGACACCGCGCACGAGGCGGCGCGCCTGCCGGACGTGCGCATCAGCACCGACATCGCCCCCGGCGCGCACGCCATGGGCAACGCCACCGACATCAAGCGCGTGATTAACAACCTGATCGAAAACGCCCGCCGCTACGGCAAGACGCCGGGCCAGGACTACACCGAGATCGACCTGCGCTGCAGCGTCAAGGGCGCGCACGGCGCCAAGCGGGTCACCATCGAGGTGCAGGACCACGGCCCCGGCGTGCCGGCGGCGCAGATCGAGCAACTGCTCAAGCCCTTCACCCGGCTCGACGAGGCACGCGGCCAGGCCAACGGCGCCGGCCTCGGGCTGGCGATCGTCGACCGCGTGGTCGGCCGCCACGACGCCGAACTGCAGGTGCGCAACCGCGACGGCGGCGGCTTGCAGATCCAGATCGTCATGAAAGGCCTGTGATGCGCCATCCCCTGCATTCCGGCGCGCCGCTGGCGTTGTTGGCGTTGTTGGCAACGCTGCCGGCGGCCGGCAGCGCGGCTGCGGCGGCCCCTGCCCCGCCAGGCGAGGCGGCCAGCGGCGGCCGTGCCCGCGCCGCCGCCACGGCCAAGGCGGACGCAACGCAGACGCGCGCGGCCAGCGACGAGGAGCGCGCATCGTTCGAGGCTTACTACCGCCAGCAGGTGCCGGCCGGCGTCAGCGGCGGCGCGGCGCTGTTCGCGCCGACGTTCGACATCCAGCGCCGCCGCGGCGAGCCGTGGCGGGTGATCGCCCGGGTCGACTCGGCGCCGCGCCACCACACGCCGGAACTGTGCCGGCAAATCCGCACCAGCTACATCTACAATCCCAAGGCGCCGGCCGGCCAGCGCTGGGCGCCGTCGGCGGCGCCGCCGGAATGGCAAGTCTGGCTGGCCACGCCAAAAGTGATTTGCACGGCCGCCCGCTACACCACCCGCATGGACCCGGCGGTGCACCCGGACGACGTCACCGCGCTGATCTGGCAGCACCGCACGCTGCTGGCCCGCGCCCGCCTGCTATTTGCCGGCAATTCGTCGTGCGCGCGCCAGCGTTCGCTGACCTTCCGGCTGGCCGCGATCGAACCGGCGGCGCCGGCCAACGGCGCCCCGGCCATGGTCGGCATGGTGTTCGAGAGCGACCGCGACACGCTGGTGCGGGTGGCGGTGCGCAAGAGCCGCGGCGAATACGCGGCGTGGAATGTCAACTGCGCTGACTCTGCGCGCCAGCCTGCTGGTTGATCGGGTGGTCCGGCGCTTCCAGCAGCTTGGTCAGCAATAGCTCGACCGAGCCGTAGCCGTACAGCGAATCGGCGTCCAGGCCCTGGGTTTCATACGGCACCGACTCCTCGCGCTCCGAGCGGCCCGGATCGCTGTCGGCATATGTCACACGCCACGCGCGCCTGAGGGCGTCGGCGCGGCGCAGGAACTGCGGCACCGGCCACATGGCCGGCTGCCACACATCGATCTCGCCCAGCACGCGCCAGTGGCCGCTGGCCAGCGCCATGTCGCCGCAGCGCAGCACCTTGACCGCGTCCTGCGGGCGCAGCGTGTTCAACTCCTCCACCGCCGGAAAGCGCGGCAGCTTGGGGCCGAACAGATAGGCCAGCATGATTTTGCTACCCGGCGTCATGCGCGCCACCAGACCCCAACCGTAGCCGCCGTCCAGCAATGGCACGGCAAACCAGCTCCCCTCTTGATACGACTGCTTCATTCAAATCCTTTCAACCGCCGCCCTGTGGCGGCGCAAGTCGGAAGTGTAGCGACGCCGCGCAAAACGCGGCGCACGGCACCTCGCCTGCTGGCGCGGCATGACAACTGTGTTACACTGGCGCCTCGCTAGGGGTCCTGGAACATCGTTTCCGGGTGAGAGATACCCTTCGTACCTGATCTGGATAATGCCAGCGAAGGAAAGCGCAAAAGTCGGTCTCCCCTCCTTTGATGGCTCTCTTCGCCGGCGTTCCAGCCGAACACGTAGAGAGCAGATATGTCCACACCAAACTTCGCAGTGTCCGCCATCGCCCTGGCGGTTTTACAGATCACCACCGGCGGCGCGCACGCGGCCGACGAGGCAGCCGCCGAGCAAACCATGCAGGAAGTGGTGGTCAGCGCCGCCAAGACCCGCGCCGGCGCGGCCAGCGTGGCCGGCTTCAGCAACGCCCCGCTGCTGGAAACGCCGGCCTCGGTCAGCGTGCTGACCGCGCAGCAGATGCTGGACCTGCAAATCCGCTCGACCACCGACGCCGCCCGCTACGACGCCAGCCTGAGCGACGCCTACAACGCGGTCGGCTACGCCGAGCAGTTCTCGATCCGCGGCTTCAAGCTCGATAACGCGTCGAGCTACCGCAAGGACGGCATGGCGATCGCCGGCGACACCCAAATCCCGCTGGAAAACAAGGAACGGCTGGAAGTGCTCAAGGGCCTGTCCGGCCTGCAGGCCGGCGTCGCCGCGCCGGGCGGCATCGTCAACTACGTCACCAAGCGCCCGACCGACACGCCGCTGCGCACCGTGGTGCTGGAAGCGCGCGAGCGCGGCACGCTGTACGGCGCGCTGGACGTCGGCGGCCGCTTCGCCGGCAGCGACTTCGGTTACCGCGTCAACGTCGCCGGCGAACGGCTGCGCTCCTACATCAAGGGCGCCGACGGCAACCGCAAATTCGTCTCGGCCGCCTTCGACTGGCGCCTGTCGCCGCAGGCGCTGCTGCAGATCGACGCCGACTACCAACGCAAGTCGCAAATCACCGCGCCCGGCTACCAGCTGCTCAACAACGCCACGCTGCCCGACGTGCCGGCCGACCAGCTGCTCAACGACCAGCCGTGGAGCCGCCCGGTGGAAACCACCAGCAGCAACGTCGGCGCGCGTTTCGAATACCAATTCTCGCCCGAGTGGCGCGCCACCGTCAGCGCCAACCAGCACCACTTCAAGCGCGACGACTACACCGCCTTCCCTTACGGCTGCGCCGCGCAGGAACTGTATCCTGGCTTCTGCGGCAACGGCGACTACGACGTCTACAACTACATCAGCCTGGGCGAGAAAAAAGCGCCGCTGACCGCCCAGGCGCTGCTGCAGGGCCGCTTCGCCACCGGGACCGTCGGGCACGACCTCACCATCGGCGCGTCGTTCTTCAAGAATCGCGAAAAATGGGGCGACTATTTGTACGACTGGTCGGGCACCAGCAATATCTACCACCCGGTGGCGGTAGCGCCGGCGCCGGGCAGCAGCGGTCCCGTCTCGGAGCGCCGCCGCGACAACGAGCGCGCGCTGTTCGCGCAGGATATCGTCAGCATCAGCGAACAACTGAAGCTGCACGCCGGCGCGCGCTACGTGCAGGTCAAGCGCGACGAATATGTCGGCGCCGACGACAACGGCGTCGTGCTGCCTTACGCCCACACCGACATCGGCTTCTGGCTGCCGAACGTGGCGCTGGTGTACGCCGTGCGTCCCAACGTCTCGACCTATGTGTCGTATGCGCAGGGCCTGGAACACGGCGGCGTGGCGCCGATGGGCACCGGAAACCAGCACCGCGCGCTGGAGCCGGGCAAATCGAAACAAGTGGAAGTGGGCATCAAGGCCGACATCCGCCCGGACCTGAGCGCGACCGTGGCGCTGTTCCAGATCCGCAAAGGGCTGGAATACACCGACGCCGCCAACTACTACGTGCGCAACGGCGAGGCGCAGAACCGCGGCCTGGAACTGGGGCTGAACGGCCGCGTCAACCGCGATTTGAATGTCGGCGTCTCGGCCACCGCGCTGAACACGCGGCAAAGCGGCACCGGGTCGGCGGAACTGGATGGCAAGCGCGTTACCGACGTCGCCGCCTTCAAGTCATCGGTGTATGCGGATTACGCGGTGCCGGCGGTGGCGGGCCTGAAGGTTGGCGCCAACTGGCAGTATTCGGGCAAGAAGGCGTTTGACGCGGCCAATACGGTGTTTGTGCCGAAGTACCATGTGACGAATCTGAGCGCGTCGTATGCCACGCGCATCGGCGGCGTCGGCACCACCTTCCGCGCGGGGGTGGATAATGTGTTCGACAAGTTCTACTGGCGCGACGTCACGCCGGACCTGGGCGGCTACCTGATGCCGGGCGCCTCACGCACGGTGCGCATTTCGGCCACCGTCGACCTCTGACCCCGCCGTCGTCGTTCCCGCGCAGGCGGGAACCCATGCTGGGCTGGCAGGCAAGCGTTCTATGGGTTCCCGCCTGCGCGGCAGCGACGTAGTGGCTCGTCCGCCTGGGCAAGGCGTTCGGTCATACCACCACTGATCGGCACAAAGGAAATCCCACGTGCCGCCAACTCCTCATGCAGCAGGCGATGGATGGTAACGCTCACCTCCTCGCTCTCGCGCTGCAAACCATCGGCCACCCACGGAATATCGGGCGCGGTCACCAGCGTCAGCGCATAGTCGCGCGCGTGCGCGTCGGCCAGCGGGGCCAGCCCGGCATCGATACCGCCGAAATAATGGCGGCTGTACACCGCCGTCATCAGCGGCGTGGTATCGCAAAACAGGTAGCCCCGCGCGCGCGGCGCGGCGGCATCTTCATGCGCGCGCTGGGTGCGCGCGATATGGATCTGGTCCGCCGCCACCGGCACACGGCCTTGCGTATCGACGAACTCGCGCAGATACTCCGGCACCCAAAGCGTCTGATAACGCTCCGCCAGCGCGGCGGCCAGCGTGGTCTTGCCGGAGGACGCCGTGCCGAGAATGGCAATGCGCAGCGGCGCCGATGAGGCGCTCATTCCAGCGCCAGCCTGCGGCCGCCGCCATGCGTATCGCCGCTCCACGCGCGCAGGCCGATCACCGCCATCCCAACGAACACCGCGTACAAAATCGCAGTCAGCATCAGGTGCTTATGCAGATAGAGCGCCACATACAATACATCGACAATGATCCACACATGCCAGTTCTCGATCTTTTTGCGCGACAGCAGCAGCTGGCCGACCAGCGAGCCGGCGGTAAGAAACGCGTCCGACTTCGGCACGTCGGTATCGGTATAGTTCTTGAGGAACCAGGCCAGCGCCACAAAGCCCGCCAGCCAGGCCACGCCGGCGATCACGCGCCCGCGCGCCGTCAGCGATGTCACCGGCAGCCTGTCATGGCGGTCATCCCCATGCAGCCACTGATACCAGCCGAAAATCGACACGGTGATAAACACCAGTTGCAGGCCCATGTCGCCATACAGGCGCGAACCATAAAACACCAGGCCGTAGGTGGCAGACGAAATGATGGCGAACAGCCAGGCCCAATGGCTCTGGCGGATATTCAGCCACACCGTCGCCACCGACAGCAGGAACGACAGCAGCTCCAGCGGGGTCGTGGCGAAGACTGCCAGGTGCAAAGGCGTGTTCGCGTAACTTAACAGGAGCTGCAAGGTCGTCATTTTTAGGATACTTGATGGTCATCTCTTTGAGCAGATTGTCGGCATGGTCGACTTCCGCCATCACCCACAGCATATACCGGATATCCAGATGGATGGCGCGGGTGATGTCGCGGTCGAAGTACCAGTCCTTGGTGATCGACTCGTAGGTCGAATCGAAGTTCAGGCCAATCAGCTCGCCGTGCTTGTTCATCACCGCCGAACCGGAGTTGCCGCCGGTGGTATCGGCGCTGGTCAGGAAATCGACCGGCACAGTGCCCAGCACCGGGTCCTTGAACTGGCCGTAGCGCTTGGCCTTGATCGCATCGAGCAGGTTTTGCGGCGCGTCGAACGGCGCCTTGCCGGTGTTCTTCTCGACGATGCCCTCGACGGTGGTGAACGGCCCCTTGGTAATGCCGTCCTTCGGCGAATACGGCGACACGGTGCCATAGGTCACGCGCAGCGTCGAATTGGCGTCCGGGTAGACCGGCTTGCCCTGCGATTTCTTCCACGCGATGACCGCCGCCATGTACTGCGGGATCACGCGTTCCAGGTTGCCATCAAGCTCCTTGCGGCGCTCGATCAGCGACTGGTTCACGCCATCCAGCTTGACCGCCAGCTGGATGAAGGCATCCTTCGACGCCTGCACCGCGCCGGCGTCCTTGCCGATCCACGACAGGCGCGCGGCGGTATCGCCCAGCTGCGACTGCGCGTACAGCGCCGGCACCGCGTCCACCGCCGGCAGCAGCGCATCGAGGCCTTCGACGTGCATGGCCTGCGGCAGCTTGGCGTAACGTTGCAGCGCGGCCGTGAAGCGGGCCTGGTCGACACTGCCGACATACGACTGTTCCAGGCGATTCAGGCGCGCCTTGATGAAGCTCAGGTCGCGCTGCTGATAGCCCAGCTCACGCTCGGCGTCCGGCTTGGCGCTTTCCTGCGCCAGGCGGTACAGCGACGAGGCAGACTTCAGCAGGTCGCTGGTCACCGCCACGCTGTAGCCAAACTCCTCGCCGCTGAGGGCGATGTCGGCGGCGATCAGCGCATCCAGTTCCTGCAGCAGCTTCTTGTCGGCGTTGGGCTGTTTTGCATACCAGGCGCGGAACTCGGCGTCCTGCACGTCCTTGATGGCGGCGATGTCCTTGCGCGCGAAGCCGTCCATCAGGCCGCGGGTTTTCTTCATCACATTATTCAGGCCCTTGACCACGCTGGCATAGCGCACCGCGTTGGCGGCGCTGTCCTTGGTGGCGGCGGCGATCACGTCCAGGTCGGACTGGATCTCGTCGGCCTTGGCCGGATAGGCGGCGTCGCGCGCGAAGCGGATCTCCGACGGCAGCTTGTAGCGGCTGGTGCGGCCAGGATAGCCGGCCAGCAGCACCGGATCGCCGTTCTTCAGGCCTTGCGCCGAGACGACCAGGAAGTCCTTGGATTTGTACGGCACGTTGTCCGCCGACGGATCGGCGGGACGGCCATCCTTGCCGACGTAGGCGCGCAGGAAGGAATAGTCGCCGACGTGGCGCGGCCATTCGTAGTTATCGACGTCGCCGCCGAAATCGCCCAGCGAGTTGGCCGGCGCGTAGACCAGGCGCACGTCGCGGATCATCATCTGGCGAATGCGGTAGTATTCCAGGCCGCGATGGAAGGCCGGCACCGAGCAGCGGTAGAACTTGTCGCTCTCGCATTCGGCGATCAGCGACTTGATGGCCTTGTCCACGGCCACGCTGCGGGCCTTGCCGCTCATCGAAGGCGTAACGTCTTTCAGCACGCGGGCGGTGACGTTTTCCACCTTGTCGGTCACGTACACCAGCGTGTTCGGGCCGCCCGGCAGCTCGGCGTCGCGGGTCTTGGCCAGGAAGCCGTTGGCGATGTAGTTGTGTTCGGGCGTGGAGTTGCGCTGGATGGCGCCGTACGCGCAGTGGTGGTTGGTGACTACCAGGCCGGCATCCGAGACGAACGACGCCGAGCAGCCGCCCAGCGACACGATGGCGCTCATCGGGTGCTTCGACAGGTCGGCCAGCTTTTCCGCCGGGATGGCGATGCCGACGCGTTTCAGTTCGGATTTCAGTTGCGGCAGCTGGTACGGCTGCCATTGGCCTTCGTCGGCGTAAGCGCTTGTGGCGCACAGCACTGCGGCGGGAATGACTAGGTATTTAAACAAGATAAGGGCCCCTGATTGATTTCGGCGCCAGTATTATAAAGCCAAGCCAGCCCCCGTCGTCCCCGCGCCCCTCCGTCGTCCCCGCGCAGGCGGGGACGACGGCTACTCGGCCGCGTGCCAGCCGCCGCCCAGCGACTGGATCAGGGCAATGGCGGTAGTCTGGCGATCCGCCTGCGCCTGCACCAGCGCGCGGCGCGCGGTCAGCGCGGTCTGCTGCGCGGTCACCACATCGCTGTAGCTGACCTGCCCCGCGCGGTAGCGGTTCAACATCTGCACCTCGACCTGGTCGGCCGCTTCCGACGCTGCCTTGCGCAGATCCTGCTGCTGCGCCAGCGTGCGCGTGGCTGCCAGCTGGTTCTCGACATCGGCAAACGCCGTCAGCACCGTCTGGCGATAGGTGGCGATGGCCTGGTCGCGCGCCGCCTCGGCGCCGCTGACGCGCGCCTTGATGGCGCCAGCGTCGAACAGCGTCTGCGCCGCCGTCAGGCCCAGCGACCACAGATTATTGGAGGCGTTGAACAAGCCGCCGGTAGACGACGAACCGTAGCCATAAGAGCCGGTCAGGTTCAGGCTCGGGAAGTAGGCGCTGCGGGCGATGCCGATGTTCTCGTTGGCGGCGGCCACGCGGCGCTCGGCGGCGGCGATGTCCGGGCGGCGCTGCAACAGCGTCGATGGCACGCCGGCCGGCACGTCCGGCACGGCGATCTTCCACTCGGCCGGCGCCAGCGTGAAGTCGCCGGCCGGCTTGCCCAGCAGGACCGCGATCGCGTGTTCCAGCGTGGCGCGCTGGCGCACCAGCGTGATCTGGTCGATGCGCGCGCTGGCCAGTTGCGTTTGCGCCTGCAACAGATCGGACTTGGCGGCGATGCCGGCGTCGAAACGGTTTTGCGTGATTTGCAGCACGCGCTCATAGCCTTCCACCGTGGCGTCCAGCAGCGCCTTTTCGGCGTCGGTCTGGCGCAGCGAGAAGTAATTGGTGGCCAGTTCGCCCTGCGCCGACAGGCGCGCGGCGGCCAGGTCGGCGGCGCTGGCCTGCAAGCTGGCATTCGCGTTGCCGACGCCGGCGCGCAGCTTGCCCCACACGTCCGGCTCCCAGCTGGCGCCGATGTTGGCCCGGTACTGGTTGGCCGTCTGCGTGTTGTCGCCGCCGCCGGAGCGGGTGGCGCTGCCGTTCAGCGCCACACTCGGGAACAGCGACGCGCGCTGCTCGGCCACCAGCGCGCGCGCCTGCGCGTAGGACGCCACGGCGGCGGCCACGTTCTGGTTATTGACCTCGATGCTGTCGGCCATCTGGTTCAGCAGCGGATCGCCGAACAGCTGCCACCACGGGCCGCGTTCCAGCGTGTCGGCCGGCGCGGCGGCAGTCCAGCCGGCAGCCGCCTTGTCGGCGTCGCTCGGCGTTTCCTTGTAGGCCGCTGGCGCCTGCGTTTCCGGCACCTTGTAGGCCGGCGTGACCGCGCAGCCGGCCAGCAGCGCCGACGCCACGGCCAGCGCGATCAGGGAATAACGGGGAGAGGATGCGTGTTTGCTCATGGTGTAATCGGCGTTTCGTCGCTATGGATGCGGCTTAGTTGTTGTTCGGACGGGCTGCGGCGGCGCAGCTTGTCCATCAGGATATAGACCACGGGCGTCGTCAGCAGCGTCAACATCTGGCTGGCGATCAGGCCACCGATGATGGCCACGCCGAGCGGCTGGCGCAGCTCCGAGCCTTCGCCGAAGCCGATCGCCAGCGGCAGCGCGCCCAGCGCCGCCGCCACGGTGGTCATCAGGATCGGCCGGAAGCGCAGCAGGCAGGCCTCGCGCACCGCCTCCAGCGGCGACAGGCCGCGCGAGCGCTCCGCTTCCAGCGCGAAGTCGATGATCATGATGGCGTTCTTCTTGACGATACCGATCAGCAGGAAGATGCCGATCAGCGCAATCGTCGAGAACTCCATCTTGAAGATCAACAGCGCCAGCACCGCGCCAACGCCGGCAGACGGCAGCGTGGTCAGCACAGTCACCGGGTGCACCAGGCTTTCGTACAGGATGCCCAGCACGATGTAGATCACCACGATGGCGGCCAGGATCAGCAGCGGCAGCGACTTGTTGCTCTCCTGCGCCTGCTTGGCCGAACCGGCGAAGCTGCCGCGCACATTGTTCGGCATGGCGATTTCCGCCTCGGCGTCGGCGATGGCGGCCGCCGCGTCGGACAGGCTGTAGCCTTCCACCAGGTTGAAGGCGATGGTGGTGGCCAGCTCGCCGTCCTGGTGGTTGATCGAGGTGGCCGCCGAGCTTTCGGCGAAGCTGGCCACCGTCGACAAAGGCACCATGGTGGTGGTGGCGGTGCTCAGCGCGGAGCCGGACGAGGCATCCTTCACCGCCGGCGCGGCGACGTTGGCAGCGGTCGACGTGGTGGTGGTGGCGCCGGTGGACGAAGTGGTGGTGGTGGTCACGGTGGCGGCGCCGCTCGGGTTATCGGCGGTCGGCGACGGCAAGCCCTTGGACGGCACATACACATCGTTCAGCGCATTCGGGCTGCGCGCGAACTCGCGCGGCACCTCCATGATCACGTGGTACTGATTCAGCTCGCTGTAGATAGTCGCCACCTGGCGCTGGCCGAAGCTGTTGTACAACGCGTTGTCGATATCCTTGGTCGAGATGCCGAGGCGCGAGGCGCTGTCCTTGTCGATGGTGACGAAGGTCTCGACGCCGTTTTCGGCCTGGTCGGAATCCACGTCGGTCAGCGCCTTCTGCGTCTTCATCGCCTCGGCCAGACGCGCCGCCCACTTTTTCAGGTCGGCCTGGTTGTCGGACTTCAGCGTGTACTGGTAATTGGCGTTGGCCGAGCGGCCGCCGGAGCGCAAGTCCTGCACGGGGCTGAGGAACAGGCTGACGCCGGTGATCTTCGCCAGCTTGGGCCGCAGGCGCGCGATCACCGCCTGCCCCGCCACGTCGCGCTGGCTGGCCGGCTTCAGGTTGATGAACATGAAGCCGCCGCCGGCGCGGCGGCCGCCGGTAAAGCCGACCACCGTATCGACCGCCGGATCGTCCTTGATGACGTTGACCAGCTGGCGCAGCTTGCCCTGCATGGCCTGGAACGAGATGCTCTGGTCGGCGCGGATGCCGCCGCTGATCTGGCCCGTGTCCTGCTGCGGGAAGCCGCCCTTGGGGATGGCCGCGAACAGGTAGAAATTCAGGCCGATGACGAACACCAGGCTGGCCATCACGATCCACACGCTGTGCAACGCCCAGTCCAGCGCATGGGCGTAGCCGCGCAGGATGGCGTCGAAACCGCGCTCGAAGAAGCGCGCCACGCGGCCCTGCGGTTTGGCCTCGTGCCCGCCCGGCTTGAGCAGCCAGGCGCACATCATCGGCGTGGTGGTCAGCGAGATCACCAGCGAGATCATCACCGCCGCCGACAGCGTTACCGCGAATTCCTTGAACAGCGCGCCGAACTGGCCGCCCATGAACAGCAGCGGAATGAACACGGCGATCAGCGAAAGGCTGATCGACAGCACGGTGAAACCGACCTCGCGCGCGCCCAGCAGCGCCGCCTCGAAGCGGTCCATGCCGGCCTCGATGTGGCGGGTGGTATTTTCCAGCACCACGATGGCGTCATCGACGACGAAGCCGGTGGCCACGGTCAGCGCCATCAGCGACAGGTTGTTCAGGCTGAAACCCAGCATGTACATGACGCCGAAGGTGCCCAGCAGCGAAACCACCGTCGCCACCGTCGGCACGATGGTGGCGCGCACATTGCGCAGGAAGACGCTGACCACCAGCACCACCAGCAGGATGGAGATGATCAGCGTAACCTCGATTTCATGCAGCGACGAGCGGATCGAATTGGTGCTGTCGCTGGCCACCTGGATCTTGACGTCCGGTGGCAACTGCGCCTGCAGCATCGGCAGCTGTGCGCGCACGCTGTCCACCGTCTCGATGACGTTGGCGCCGGCCTGGGAGCGCAGCAGCACGATAATGGCCGGCTCGCCGTTGAACAGCCCGAGGTTGTTCTGGTCCTCGACGCCGTCCACCACTTCCGCCACGTCCTGCAGACGGATCGGCACGTCGTTGCGCACGCCGACGATCAGCTGGCGGTAATCGGCGGCGCTGCGGCCGCCGACGGCGTTGGCCGACTCGGAATAGATTTGCAGCCGGCGGCCGTTGCCTTGAATGGCGCCGCGCGGCCGGTTGGCGTTGGCGGCCTGGATGGCGGCGCGCACGTCCTCCATCGACAGGCCCTGCTTGTTCAACGCGTAAGGGTTCAGTTCCACCCGCACCGCCGGCAGCGAACTGCCGCCCAGTTCCACGTCGCCCACGCCGGTCACCTGCGACAGGCGTTGCAGCACGATGTTGGACACCGAATCGTAGATCTGGCCCGGCGTGCGGGTCTTGGAGGTCAGCGCGAGGATGATGGCCGGCGAGCCGGAAGTGTTGGCCTTGCGGTAGGTCGGATTGCTGCGCAGCGTGGCCGGCAGGTCGACGCGGCTGGCGTTGATCGCCGCCTGCACCTCGCGCGCCACCGAATCGACATTGCGGTTCAAGTCGAACTGCAGGATCACGTTGGCGGTACTGGTGCTGGACTGCGACGTCATCTCGTTGACGCCGGCGATGGTGCCCAGGTGCCGCTCCAGCGGCGTGGCCACGCTGGTGGCCATGGTCGACGGGCTGGCGCCCGGCACCGTGGCGTTCACCGAAATGATCGGGAAGTCCACCTGCGGCAGCGGCGCCACCGGCAGCACGAAGAAGGCGCCGATGCCGGCCAGCGCCACGCCGATCGTCAACAGGACGGTGGCGATCGGGCGCTTGACGAATGGCGAGGACAGGTTCACGCGGCACCGCCTTCAGCCTGCGGCTTGCGGTCGTTGCCCGAGCGGCCGCGCAGGCGGCGCGCCAGGCTGTCGAAGCCGAGGTAGATCACCGGCGTGGTGTACAGCGTGAGCAGCTGGCTGACAATCAGGCCGCCGAAGATGGCCAGGCCCAGTGGACGGCGCAGCTCCGAACCCTCGCCCCAGCCCAGCATCAGCGGCACGGCGGCGAACAGCGCGGCCAGTGTCGTCATCAGAATAGGACGGAAGCGCAGCAGCGCCGCCTGGTGGATCGCCTCGCGCGGCGGCTTGCCCTCGTCGCGCTCCGCCTCGATGGCGAAGTCGATCATCATGATGGCGTTCTTCTTGACGATGCCGATCAGCAGAATAATGCCGATAATGCCGATCACGCCCAGGTCCTGCCCCGACACCCACAGCGCCAGCAAGGCGCCGACGCCGGCCGACGGCAGCGTCGACAGAATGGTCAGCGGGTGGATGTAGCTCTCATACAGCACGCCCAGCACGATATACACGCAGACCACGGCGGCCAGGATCAGCCACAGTTGGTTGTTTAGCGAATTCTGGTACGCGCCCGAGGCGCCGAGGAAGGTCAGCGTGACCGCAGCTGGCAGGTGAATCTCGGCGGCGGCCTGCTTGATGCTATCGACGGCGGTGCCCAGCGACACGCCGGACGCGGTATCGAAGCCCAGCGTGGTGGCCGGATACTGCGCCACATGGGTGATCTGCAACGGCGCCTGGCGCTCGGTGACGGAAGCCACCGCCGACAGCGGCGTGGCCTTGCCGGAGCCGGTCTTCAGTTGCAGGTTGCCCAGGTCGGCCGGCGTGGCGATATCGTCGCGGCGCGCCTCCAGGATCACGCGGTACTGGTTGGTCTCGGTGAAGATGGTGGACACGATGCGCTGGCCGAAGGCGCTGTACAGCGCGTCGTCGATGGCGGCGGCGGTCACCGACAGGCGCGACGCGGTGTCGCGGTCGACGCTGACGTAGGCCGCGGCGGCGCTGGCGCCCACGTCCGACACCACGTTGCGCAGTTGCGACTTGGTGCGCATCTGGTTGGCCAGTTTGGTGGCCCACTCGTTGACGGTGGCGTTGTCGGCGCCTTCGATCGACACGCGGAACTGGGTCGGGCCGGTTTCCGCGTCAATCGTCAAATCCTGGGTCGGTTGCAGATACAGCGTCAGGCCGGGAATCTGCGCCACGCGGTTGCGCAGGCGGTCCATGGTTTCCTGCTGGTTGCCGCGCCCTTCCCGCTTCAGGTTAATCAGCATGCTGCCGGTGTGCAGCATGGTGTTGTTGGCCGCATCCACGCCGACCACGGAACTAAGGTTCTCCACCGCCGCATCCTCGAGGATGGCCTTGGCCGCCTGCTGCTGCAGTGCCGCCATCTTTTCATACGAGACGGCCTTGCCGGTTTCCAGGCGCGCCTGCAACTGGCCGGTGTCCTGCGTCGGGAACAGGCCTTTCGGAATCACCACGTACAGCAGCACCGTCAGCAGCAAGGTGGCCAGCGCCACCAGCAGCGTCAGGCCGCTATGTTTGATCACCCAGGTCAGCGACTTGTCGTAATGGCCGATGACCCAGTCGAAGAACTGCTGGAAGCGCAGCGCGAAGCGGCTTTGCTTTTCCTCGCCGTGCGGTTTGAGCCAGCGGCCGGACATCATCGGCACCAGCGTCAGCGACACCACGGCGGAAATCAGGATGGTGATCGCCAGCGAGATGGCGAACTCGCGGAACAGGCGCCCCACCACGTCGCCCATGAACAGCAGCGGAATCAGCACCGCGATCAGCGACACCGTCAGCGAAATGATCGTGAAGCCGATCTGCTTGGCGCCCTTCAGCGCGGCGGCCATCGGCGTTTCGCCTTCCTCGATGTAGCGGGCGATGTTCTCGATCATGACGATGGCGTCGTCGACGACAAAGCCGGTGGCGATGGTCAGCGCCATCAGCGACAGGTTGTTCAGGCTGTAGCCGAGCAAGTACATCACGCCGCAGGTGCCGATCAGCGAGATCGGCACCGACAGGCTGGCGATCACGGTCGCGCGCAGGCTATGCAGGAAGGCGAAGATCACCAGCACCACCAGCACCACGGCCAGCACCAGTTCCATCTCCACGTGTTCGACCGAGGCGCGGATGCCCTTGGTGCGGTCGCTCAGCACCTCGACCTGCATCGCGCCCGGCAGGCCGGCTTGCAGCTCCGGCAGGCGCGCCTTGATGGCGTCCACGGTGGCGATGACGTTGGCGCCGGGCTGGCGCTGCACATTGAGGATGATGGCCTGCTTGTCGTTGGCCCAGGCGCCCAGCTCCACGTTCTCGGCGCTGTCGACCACCTGCGCCACGTCGGCCAGGCGCACCGGCGCGCCGTTCTTGTAGGTCAGGATCAGCTCTTTGTAATCCCTGGCGGTCACCAGCTGGTCGTTGGCGTTGATGGTGTAGGCGCGCGTCGGGCCATCGAAGCTGCCCTTGGCGCCGTTGGCGTTGGCGGCGGTGATGGCCGTGCGCAGCGTGTCGAGGCCGAGGCCATACGAGGCCAGCGCGTTGGTGTCGGCCTGAATCCGCACCGCCGGCCGCTGGCCGCCGCTGAGCGTGACCAGGCCGACGCCGGAGACCTGGCTGATCTTCAGCGCCAGGCGGGTATTGACGATGTTCTGCACCTCGGTCAGCGGCATCGTGTCGGAGGTGATGGCCAGCGTCAGCACCGGCGCGTCGGCCGGATTGACCTTGGCGTAGACCGGTGGCGCCGGCAGGTCGGTCGGCAGCAGCGAGGAGCCGGCGTTGATCGCCGCCTGCACTTCCTGCTCGGCCACGTCCAGCGACTGGCCCAGGCCGAACTGCAAGGTGATGATGGAGACGCCGGAGGCGCTGGTGGAACTCATGCGCGACAGGCCTGCCATCTGGCCGAACTGGCGCTCCAGCGGCGCGGTCACGGTTTGCGCCATCACTTCGGGGCTGCCGCCCGGGTACAGCGTCTGCACCTGGATGGTCGGGAAATCGACCTGCGGCAGCGCCGACAGCGGCAGGAAGCGGAAGCCGACAATGCCCGCCAGGACGATGGCCAGCATCAGCAGCGAGGTCGCTACCGGGCGCTGGATGAATGGTGCGGATGGACTCATTGTTTCGCCGCGCCTTCCTGTTTGGCGGCGCCGTCCTTGTGGCGGCGATGGTGTTCGCCCTTGGCGGCGCCGTCACCGCCCGCGCCGGCCGCCCTGGCGCCCGGCAGCGTAACCTTGGCGCCTTCCTTCAGGCGGTCGGCGCCCTCGGTGATGACTTGCTCGCCCAGCTTCAGGCCTTCGGTGATCTGCACCTTGTCGACGGTCGAGGCGCCGCGCTTGACCGCGCGCACGGTGACGGTCTTGTCTTCCTTCAGCACGTAGACGAAATCGCCGCTGGTGCCGTGGCGCAGCGCCGTCACCGGCACCATGATGGCGTCCTTGATGGTGTTCAGCTCCAGGCGCACGTTGACGAACTGGCTCGGGAACAGCGTCGACTTGGCGTTGGTGAAGCGCGCCTTGGCCTTGACCGTGCCGGTCGAGGTGTCGATCTGGTTATCCATCGCGTGGAATTTGCCGCCGTCCAGCGTATTGGTGCGGCTGCGGTCCAGCGCCAGCGCCGGCAGCGACGCGCCCTCGTTGACGCGCTGCGCCACCGCCGGCACGCTGTCCTGCGGGATCGAGAATTCGACATCGATCGGCGACAGCTGGGTAATCACGGCGATGCCGCTGGTGTCGCTGGAGCCGACCAGGTTGCCGATATCGACCGTGCGCAAGCCCACCCGGCCGGAGATCGGCGCCACCACCTTGGTGTAGCCCAGATTCAGCCTGGCCGTGCCCTCGGCCGCCTTGTCGGTCATGACCGTGCCTTCCAGCTGCTTGACCAGCGCCGCCTGCGTGTCCACGTCCTGGCGCGCGATCGAGTCCTGGGTCAGCAGCGTGCGGTAGCGGTTCAGCGTCAGCCTGGCGTTTTCCAGCTGCGCCTCATCGCGCTGGCGCGTGCCGGTGGCCTGCATCAGCGCCATCTCGAACTGGCGCGGATCGATCTGCGCCAGCACCTGGCCGGCCTTGACCATCTGGCCCTCCTTGTACAAAACACTCTGCAAGATGCCGGACACTTGCGGCCGCACCGTGGTGGTGGCCGCAGCCGTGACGGTGCCCAGCGCTTCCAGCGTGACCGGGATATCGGCCTTTTCGGCGGTCGCCACGCCGACCGTGGTGGCCGGCGCGCGGCGGCCACCACCGCCCGGACCGCCCGGACCAGGACCGCCCGGACCTTGCGCACTGGCGCCGCCGGCCGGCGTCGCTGGCTGGTGCGTCAGATACCACGCCAGCCCGCCGAGGGCCGCCATCACGGCGACGGCGATCACGCTGCCGAGAAGCTTGCGGCTGCGTTTAGGCGGGTTGGCATTCAAAGTCGGCTTGGCTTGCGAATCCATCGTTATCCTTTTTGTGGGCATGCGTGTCCATGGCAGACGTACCATGGCCTTAATGCCGGGACTCTAGCACAAGGTTTTGGTGGTGTCTGTCGGTGAAACACCGGCGATACAAACTCGCTACAAATCAAGGACTTTGCGCTCACATCCTTCATCTAGCTTTACATTTCTTTACCGGCGTGACATCGGCCGCCCAAGCCGCTGGCGTAGAATGGCCCCATGAATCCTGTAGACCGCATACTCTTAGTCGAAGACGACCCGCGCCTGGCCGACATGCTGACCGAATACCTGGGCCAATCGGGCTTTCGCGTGACCCACGCGCCCACCGGCCGGCTGGCGATGGAGCATCTCGCCGCCGCCGAAGTCGACGCCGTGATCCTCGACCTGATGCTGCCCGACATGGACGGCCTGGACGTCTGCCGCCAACTGCGCGCCACCTCCGACGTGCCGGTGCTGATGCTGACCGCGCGCGGCGACGCCATCGACCGCATCGTCGGCCTGGAAATCGGCGCCGACGACTACCTGCCCAAGCCATTCGAGCCGCGCGAACTGCTGGCGCGGCTGCGCGCCATCCTGCGCCGCCGCGTCGAGCCGCGCAACGGCGGCGCAGCGCATGGCGCCGCCGCCGACGCCGCCGCGGTGCTGCGCTTCGGCCGGCTGGAAATCGACCCTGCCGCGCATGCCGCCCGGCTCGACGGCGCGCCGTGCGAGCTGACCGCCTACCAGTTCGACCTGCTGCTGGTGCTGGCCAGGCACGCCGGCCGCGTGCTGTCGCGCGATGCGCTGATGGACCTGCTCAAGGGCGAGCCGCTGGAAGCCTTCGACCGCTCGATCGATGTCCACATGTCGCGCATCCGCGCGTCCGTCGAGGACGACCCGAAAAGCCGCGCCGCATCATCACCGTGCGCGGCGCCGGCTACCTGTTCGCCAAGGTGCAGGACTGATGAAGCGTTTCAACATCGGCCTGCCGCGCCTCTACTTCCGCTTTTATGTCGCGCTGCTGTTCGTGCTGGCGCTGTTCGCGGTCGCCACCACCATGGTCTGGACCCGCACCGGCAGTCCGCTGGAGCGCTCCAACATCACCTTGTCCAAGCTGATGGCCAACATGCTGGCCCCGGCCGACGCGCCGCCGGCCGAGCAGCAGGCGGCGCTGGAGCGCGTGGCCAGGGGCCTGAACGCCCACATGACGCTGTACACGCGCGACTGGCGCCCGCTGGCGGTGGTCGGCGACATGATTCCGGCCCGTCACTGGCGCAAGCAGGGCATGACCGGGCCGCCGCCGGAATCGTTCGTGCGCCTGCCGGACGGCCGCAAGCTGCTGTCCAGCGAGCCGCTCGGCTTCACCCGGCCCAAGGCCATGCTGCACAACGCCATGCTGCTGCTGGCGATCGGCATCGGCGTGGCGGCCTTTCCGCTGGTGCGCCACCTGACCAAGCGCCTCGAACGCTTGCAGCAAGGCGTGGAATCGCTGGGCGCCGGCGACCTGTCCACGCGCGTCCGGGTCGAGGGCAAGGACGAGGTGGCGCGGCTGGCGCAGAGCTTCAACCGCGCCGCCGACCAGATCGAGCAGCTGGTCGGCGCGCACAAGACGCTGCTGGCCAACGCCTCGCACGAGCTGCGCACGCCGCTGGCGCGCATCCGCCTGGCGCTGGAGCTGATCCCGGACGGCATCGACCCGAAACGCCGCGCGGGGCTGGAGCAGGATATCGCCGAGCTGAATCATCTGCTGGACGAGATCCTGCTGGCCAGCCGCCTGGGCGCGATTCAGGAAAACACCGATACCGAGGAACTGGACCTGCTGGCACTGGCGGCCGAGGAATGCGCGCGCTACGACGACGCCACGCTGGATGGCGAGTCGGCCGTGATGCACGGCGATCCGCGCCTGCTGCGCCGCCTGCTGCGCAACCTGCTGGAAAATGCGCACCGCCATGGCGTGCCGCCGGCGAATGTGCAGATCAGTTGTGCCGATGGGATGGCGACGTTACGGGTGTGGGATCAGGGGCCGGGCGTGCCGGACCCGGAATTCGAGCGCGTGTTCGAGCCGTTCTTCCGGCGCCGCGGTACGCTCGATAATACCGGGGCGGGCCTCGGCCTGGCGCTGGTGCGGCAGATCGCCCGCCGCCATGGCGGCGAGGCGCGCTGCGTTTTGATGCGGGATGGACGCAGTTGCTTTGAGGTGCAGCTGCCGCTGCACGTTTGAGGTGACGCTGCCGCTGCACGTTTGAGGTGACGCTGCCGCTGCACGTCCGTCGCTCCCGCGAAGGCGGGAGCCCATACTGAATCGACGTTCCATGGGTTCCCGCCTGCGCGGGAACGACGGCTTACGGGGATGCGCAGAGGCAGTGGGTGACGGCGGTGAACGGCTTGCGCTGCACCGTCAGGTCCGACAGCCAGCCCAAATCGCCGGCGATGCCGCTGGCCGCATTCGGCGGCAGGCCGGTGGTGGCCGCCGCGCCCAGCTTCAGCTCCGTCGCCACCGCCTGCGCCACCGCTTTCGCCGTGCCGCCGCCGACCATCTCGACGAAACGATCGAACTTGCTGATATCGCGCTCGACATACACCACGCGATAATCGGCCGCCAGCCTGGCGCGCGACGCCGCCGATTTCAGCGCGTCGCCGTAGCTGCCCAGGCGGTCCACCAGGCCGCGCTCTTTGGCCTGCGCGCCGGTCCACACGCGCCCCTGCGCCACCTCGTCGATCTTGGCCGGCGTGGTCTTGCGCGCCTTGGCCGCGCGGGTGGTGAACTCCGAATAAATATGATTGATGCTGCCCTGGATCACCTGCGCGAAGCGCGGGTCCAGCGGCCGCAGCGGATTGCCGGCGTCGGCCAGCCAGGTGGTCGGCTGGCCGGCGGTGTGGATGCCCAGCTTGTCGACCACCTTGTCGGCGGTCGGCAGCAGCGCAAACACGCCGATCGAGCCGGTGATCGAGTTTGGATCGGCGATCACCTCGTCCGCCGACATCGAAATCCAGTAGCCGCCCGATGCCGCCAGGTTGCCCATCGAGACCACCACCGGCTTGCCGGCCGCGCGCGTCAGTTCCAGTTCGCGGCGGATCAGTTCCGAGGCGAAGGCGCTGCCGCCGGGCGAGTCGACGCGCAGCACCACGGCCTTGATGCTGCTGTCCTCACGCGCGGCGCGGATCAGCTTTGAAGTCGAATCGCCGCCGATCGAACCGGGGCCGGCGGTGCCGTCGCTGATTTCGCCCTGCGCCACGATCACGCCGACGGCGTCGCCGGTCAGCTTGCGCGGCACGCGCGCCAGGTACTCGTCGAAGCTCACCTGGCGGAAGCTCTTGCCTTCCGCGTCCGGCGCGCCGCGCTTGATCATCAGGTCGCGCACTTCATCCTTGGTTTTCAGGCCGTCGACGAACTTCGACGACAGCGACAGCTTGGCCAGGTCGCCGTTGACCGCCGCCACCTGCGCCGGCAGCTCGTTGATGGTCTTCATGATCTGGCCTTGCGGCAGCTTGCGCGCCTTCTCGACATCGGCGGTGTAGGAATCCCACAGGGCGTTGTACAGATAGGCGTCGGCCTCGGACGCCGCCGGCGACGGGCCGTTGGCGATATACGGTTCGGCGGCGGCCTTGTAGGTACCCACGCGCAGCAGGTTGACCGTCACGCCCAGCTTGTCGAGCGCATCGCGGTAGTAATTGCGGTAGCGGCCAAAGCCCTCGATCAGCACCATGCCCATCGGATGCATATACACCTCGCTGGCATGCGCGGCCAGCAGGTACTGGCGCTGGTCGTAGCTGGAACCCCACGCCACCACCGGCTTGCCGGCGGCCTTGAAGCGCTCGATGGCGCCGGCCACTTCGCGCAGCGTCGCCTGGCCGCCGCCTTGCAGCTCATCGGCCAGCAGCACCGCGCCGCCGATGTCCGGGTCCTTGGCGGCGGCGTCGAGCACTGACAGCACGTCGCGCAGCTGTATCATCTTGTGCACCTCGGCGCCGCGCGCGTTGGCCACCAGCGCCTCGGTGGCGTTGATGCTGGACTGTTCGACCAGCTGGCCCTTGAGGTCCAGCACCAGCGTGGTCTTTGGCTGCAGCGGCTTGGCGCCGCCGCCGAAGATCGCGTACAGCAGCAGCACGATCAGCAGCAGGAAAATCAGGTTCAGCACCGTGCGGCGGCAGGCGTCCAGCACGCGCCAGAAAAAGCCGAAGCCACGGCGGACATAGGAAAACGGGGATTGACTCATCAACACTCCAGTGGTTGCGTAATTTGCAATGATGATACTGCTATGCGTGCTTTTTGGAAATAAGCATCAGCCCGGCAAACACGATCGCGCCGTTCAGGACCAGCAGTTCCAGCCCGATGCGGTAGCTGCCGAACAGCAATTCCTGATTGGAATCAATAACATAGCACAGTACCGGGCCGGCCAGCGCCACCAGTGGCGCCCAGCGGTCGCGCAGCGCGCGCCGGGTCAGGATGCCGAAGGCGAACAGGCCCAGCAGCGGGCCGTAGGTATAGCCGGTCAGTTTCAGCACCAGGCCGACCATGCTGGCGTTGTCCACCCATTTGAACACCAGCACCAGCGCCAGGAAAATGGCGCAGAAGGCCAGGTGCACGCGGTGGCGCAAGCGTATCTTCTGCCGCTCCGTCATGTCGGTGCGGCGCTGCACGCCGAGGATGTCGATGCTGAACGACGACGTCAGCGCGGTCATGGCGCCGTCCGCGCTGGGGAACAGCGCCGAAATCAAGCCGATGAAAAAGATCAGCTGCAGCACCGCCGGCATGTGGCCCATCACCACTGCCGGGAAGATCTTGTCGCCGCTGGCGGTAATGCCGACCGTCGGCGCGTACAGGTACAGCAGCCCGCCAAGGTACATAAACAGTACCAGTACAGCCGTCAACACCACCGTCATCAGCGCCATGTTTTTCTGCGAATCGCGCAGCGTTCTGACCGAGATATTCTTCTGCATGGTTTCCTGGTCCATGCCGGTCATCGCCAGCACAATGAAAAAGCCGGCGCCGACCTGCTTCCAGAAATTGGCCGGGCTGTCGATGGCAGTGGTGACCACGCGCGTCAGGTTTTGCTCGTGCATCCGCGCCAGGCTGGCCAGCGGGCTGATGTCGAGGGCGTGCAGCAGCCAGCCGGCGCAGATCAGCAGGCCGAGCACCATGCCGGCCGTTTGCAGCATGTCGGTCCAGACGATGGTCTTGACGCCGCCCTCGTAGGTGTACAGCAAAATCATGCCGAGGATGACCACGGTGCTGAGCCAGAACGGCACGCCCATGCCGTCGAGGATGGTGATCTGCAAAATATTCACCACCAGGTACAGCCGCGCCGAGGCGCTCATGGTGCGCGACAAAATGAAGAAGGCCGCGCCGCTCTGGTAAGAACGGGGGCCGAGGCGCTGCTCCAGGTAGGTATAGATCGAGGTCAGCTTGAGCCGGTAGTACAGCGGCAGCAGCACGGTAATCACCACAATGTAGCCCAGCACATAGCCGAGTATCACTTGCAGGTAGCCGAAGCCGTCGCGCCCGACGGCGCCCGGCACGCTGATAAAGGTGACGCCGCTCATCGTCGTGCCGACCATGCCGAAGGCCACCAGCAGCCAGTTGCTGCTCTTGTTACCGATGAAGAAGCTATCGTTGTTGGCGTTGCGCGAGGTGCGCCAGGCTACGATCAGCAGGATCGCGAAATACGCGGAGATGAGGCTAAACAGGGATGCTGCGGACATGGTGTGGCGGCGAAGTTCAAATCGCCGCCACTATACACGCCTCAGTGGCCGACCGCATGGATCGACTTGCCGCCGCCAACGGCGGCCGGGCGCGGGTTCAGGCGATCCAGCCGTCCGCTCAGCGCCGTCAGGCCGAAGGCGCCCAGCACGACCAGGCCGCCGATCCAGCCGGTGTGCACCAGCCCCACGTGTTCGACGATCAGGCCGCCGCCCCAGGCGCCGCCGGCGATGCCGAGGTTGAACGCGGCGATATTCAGGCCCGAGGCCACGTCCACGGCGCGCGGCGTGTAGTGTTCCGCCTGCTGTACAACGTACACCTGCAAGCCCGCCACATTACCAAACGCCACCGCGCCCCATACCAGTACAGTTGCAATCACCAGCCATTTGGACGGCGCGGCCACGCTCAACACCACCAGTACAGCGGCCAGGCCGAGGAAGATGATCTTCAGCGCGCCGACCGGGCCGCGGCGGTCGGCCAGCTTGCCGCCCCAGATATTGCCCACCGCGACCGATACACCGTACACCAGCATCACCAGCCCCACCGCGTTGGCGCTGAAGCCGCTGATGTCCGTCAGGATCGGCGCCAGGAAGGTGAAGGCGATAAACGAGCCGCCATAGCCCACCGCCGTCATGGCGTACACCAGCAGCAGGCGCGGCTCGGCCAGCACTTTCATTTGCTGCAGCAGCGAGGCCGGCTGATTGTGCTTGATCGACGCCGGCACGAAGATCGCGCTGCCGATGATGGCCAGCACGCCCAGCGCGGCGACGGCCAGGAACGTTTCGCGCCAGCCAAAGTGCTGGCCGATGAAGGTGCCCAGCGGCACGCCGGTCACCAGCGCCACCGTCAGGCCGGTGAACATGATGGCGATGGCGCTGGCCGCCTTCTCCTTCGGCACCAACGAGGTGGCGATGGTCGAGCCGATCGAGAAGAACACGCCGTGCGCCAGGCCCGTCAGGATGCGGGCGATCACCAGCGATTCATAGCTGGGTGCCTGCCACGCCAGCAGGTTGCCGAGCGTGAACAACACCATCAGCGACACCAGCAGCAGCTTGCGCGGCGCCTTGCCGGTCAGCGCGGTCAGTACCGGCGCGCCGATGGCCACGCCCACGGCATACAGGCTGACCAGCAGCCCGGCCGACGGCAGGTTGACGCCGAGATCGGCGGCAATGGTCGGCAACAGGCCGACGATGACAAATTCGGTGGTACCGATGGCAAATGCGCTGATGGTCAGCGCCAGTAAGGCAATGGGCATGGCGTAACTCCTTGAAAAAGTGGATGTCACGCAGTATCGGGGCTTACGTTGATGAGAAAAAGCTCCAAAATTCCAAAACATATTTGCACCACGCGCAATTATTAGCACTCAAACTATGCAATTTGGCTATAGTCATACGATGTCATATGAGTATAATTGCGAATGCTTCTCAATTACAATTAAATCACATGACCACGACACCTACCCTGATTCTCGCCCTCGGCGCCCTCGCCCAGTTCACCCAGTACGCCCATGCCGCCGACGATGCCGATCCGGCGCCGCAAGTGGTGGAGATTTCCGGCCAGCGCGCCGAAGGCGTCGGCTATGGCGCCCGCAACGCCAGCAGCACCAAGTCTGAGCTGTCGCTGCTGGAAACGCCGCAGTCGATCAGCGTGCTGACGCGCGACCTGCTCGACGCCCGCGCCGTCACCACCCTCAACGAAGCGCTGCAAACCAGCGCCGGCGTCACGGCCGGCAACTGGGGCCGGCGCGGCTGGGACGACTTCATCATTCGCGGCCAGCGCGCTTCCGAGTCGCTATACATCGACGGATTGAAGCGCGGCCAGAACCAGTGGGTCGGGCAGGACGTGTTCGGCGTCGAACGCATCGAGATCCTCAAGGGGCCGGCGTCGATCAACTTCGGCATGGTGCAGCCGGGCGGGCTGGTGAACATGGTCAGCAAACGCCCGCGCGCCGAAGCGTTCGCCGAGATCGGCGCCACCTACGGCAGCAACGACTTCAAGCAGCTGGACTTCGACATCGGCCGTCCGCTGTCGGACAACGGCAAGGCGGCCGTGCGCATCAACGGCATGTGGTCGGACCAGGATGACCCGCTGGATTATGTGTACTTCAAGAAGCGCTACATCGCGCCATCGGTGTCGCTGGACCTGGGACCGGACACCGACTTCACCATCCTGTCCTCCTACGCCGAGCGCGAATACCTGCGCAGCCAGGGCGCGCCGCTCAAGGGCACGCTGCTGCCGAACAAGAACGGCGCCTTCAACCGCGACCAGTTCACAGGCGAGCCGGGCTTTGGCCCCTACAACTCGCGCCAGGCGGCGCTCGGCTATAGCCTGACGCACCGCTTCGGCGACGGCTGGAAACTGGCGCAGAACTTCCGCTTCCAGCAGTTCGACATGGACGGCCGCTTCGTTTCGCTGGGCGCGCTGGCCGCCGACGAGATGACGCAGGCGCGCAGCGGCTCGATTCAGGACGTGCAGGGCATCAACCGCGCGCTGGACACGTATGTGGAGCGCGCCTTCGACCTCGGCGGCCAGCGCCACACCGTCATGGCCGGCCTCGACCTGAACGACGACCAGGTGCGCAACGGCGCCACCAGTTGCCGCATCGCCGCGCTGAACCTGTACGCGCCAAGCTACTACCAGCCTTACACCTGCAACGCCACGCGCAACAGCCAGAACACCACCACGGTGACTTACGCGGCGCTGTACCTGCGCGACCAGATCGCGCTCAGCGACCAGCTGAACCTGAGCCTGTCGGCGCGGCACGACCGCAGCAAGAACAAGCTGTACAACGAGCTGACCAACCGCACCACCGCGCAGCGCAACAACGCCACCACCGGCAGCGCCGCCTGCTCTACCGACTGACGCCGAACGTGTCGCCGTACATCAGCTATGCCACGTCGTTCCTGCCGGTCAGCGGCGCTGATTTCTTCGGCGCGCAGTTCAAGCCGGAGGAAGGCAAGCAGGCCGAGGTCGGCGCCAAGTTCGAGTTCGACCACGGCCGCATCACCGGCGCCGTCGCGCTATACGATTTAAAGCGCCAGAACGTCACCACCGCCGATCCGGACCCGGCCCACATCGCCGTCCTGCCCAGCGCGCAGGTGCAGACCGGCGAGGAGCGCACCAAGGGCTTCGAGGCCGAACTGAACGCGGATCTGCGCAACGGCTGGGATGTGCAGGCGGCGCTGTCGCTGATCAATGGCCGCGTTACCGAGGACAATTCGGGCAACGTCGGCAAGCGGCTGCTGAACGTGCCGCGCCAGAGCGCCAGCCTGACCAGCCGCTACCGCTTCCGTGGCGGCGCGCTGCATGGCCTGAGCGCCGGCGCGGGCGTGCGCTACGAAGCCGGGAAGACCGGTCCGGCCGTGTCGTACACGGTGCCGGGCTATACCGCAGTCGATGCCAACCTGGGCTACGATGCCGGCCGCTACCGCGTGACGCTGACGGTCAAGAATCTGTTCGACCGCGATTATTACGCCGGTGTGTTGAGCAACAACGTGCTGCCGCTTGGCGATCCGCGCACGGTGATGCTGCGCGTGGTGGCCAGTTTCTAAGCGCTGCTACAGCCCGGCCGGCGAAACACTCACGTTTTTGACGTTTTCCGGTCGGGCAACGTGGGGAAAAGGCATTATGATCCGGGCTATCCTCAACCCGACGCCTTCCGCCCATGACGCCTGCCCTTGCCGCGCAACGCCGCCTCCGACTGTCCTTGTTGCCTCGCCTGCTGTCACTGGCTTGCGCGACGCTGGCCTTGCACGCCGGCGCGCAGGAACTGGGGATACCGCAGGCGTCTGACGTGCAAAAACAGCAGTCGCGCCAGCAGGTGACGGCGCAGTCGCCGGTGTTTGTGCTGGTCGGCGCGCCGCTGGCCAGCATTGGCAAGCTCAGTGTGTATTCATCGTTCGACGGCATTACCTTCACCCCGCTGGCATCGGAAGCGCTGGGTGCCCTGTCACCGCGAGCGTCGGCAGCCGCGCCACCGGCTGGCTCCAACCGGACGGCGGCGACGCCAGCGTCGGCTACGGAGCCGGCGGTGGGCGACGCCGGCATTGAGGCGTCCATCGTGCGACATGCTGGCCTGTACCATGTCGCCTACGTGCAGGGCGCCGGCATCGTCGTCGCGCGCTCGGCTGACCTGAAGCACTGGCAGCCGCTCGACATTCCTGCCCCCGCCCTGCCCGGCCTGACGCAAGCGTCGACTCCGCGTTGGCTGACCGGCGCCGATGGACAGCCGCAGTTGGCCGTCTCGCTCGCCACACAAGCTGGCGCGCAGACCTACCTGCTCACGCCCAACGCCGATTTCACGCAATGGTCCGCCCCCCGGCGTGCGGACGGTCTGCCTGCCGGCGCGACCATCACACGCATCGACGGTCCGGACGCGGGCCGGGGCGGCGCTGATAGCAGCGCCACGGATGCGCCCAGCCCGGCCGGCGCGAGCCGGCGCGATGCTGATCGCGGCGCTGCGGATGGTTCCAGCCCGGCCGGCGCGGGCTATGTCGCTCTGAGCCGCAATCCCGCCAGTGGCGGTCTGGAGCTGTACCGCGCCGCCACACCGGCCGGCCCGTGGAAGCCCGACGCCTCGGCCAGCCTGTCAACACTGGGCGCCATCAGCGGCGCGCCGGCCCTGGTCAAGCTGCCCAGCGGCGGCTGGCGCCTTTACGCCAACGACAGCGACGGCCGCCGACTCTGGTACGCCGACAGCACCGACAACCTGCGCACCTGGAGCGGCAAAACCCAGGTCGGCGGCATCTCCGGCACCGTCCGCCACGTCTCGGTCCTGCTGGACGACCGCCATGCCTACACCACCGCCACCAAACCCAAAGGCCAAGCCCGCAAAGTCAGCTGGGACGAACACTCGCTGATGGTCGACGGCAAGCGCATCGTCGTCTGGTCCGGCGAAATCCACCCGTTCCGCCTGCCCAGCCCCGCCCTCTGGCGCGACGTCATCCAGAAAATGAAAGCGCTCGGCTTCAACGGCGTCGCCTTCTACTTCGACTGGGGCTACCATTCGCCGGCCCCGGCGTGTACGACTTCAACGGTGTGCGCAACGTCGAACGCGCGATCGACATCGCCGAAGAAGAAGGCATGTACGTCATCGCCCGCACCGGCCCCTACGTCAACGCCGAACTGACCGGCGGCGGCTACCCCGGCTGGATGTTCCGCAACAAGGCCGAAGCCCGCACCGACGACCCGGTCTACCTGGCCGCCGCTGACGAATGGATGACGCAAATAAACGCCATCATCGCCCGCCACCAGATCACCGACGGCGGCGGCAACGTCATCGCCTATCAGCTGGAAAACGAACTGGGCAAGGTGGAACCGAAACACGTGCGCCAGATGGAACACCTGGCCAGGAAAGCCCGCGCCGACGGCATCACCGTCCCCTTCTTCCACAACGCCGCCGGCCGCCTACCCGACTGGACACCGCCCGGCTCCAGCGCGCCATGGGCCAATCCCGGCCCCACCGACATCTACGCCTTCGACGGCTATCCCGGCGGCAGCTGCAACGTCTTTGCCGATCCGTCCGGCCCGAACCGGGCGCCCGACTGGGGCATCTATGGCAAGCCCGGCTTCAAGGCCGGATCGCTGTCGTCGCCGAAAACGCCCGGCTTCGCGGCCGAACTGGGCGGCGGCTGGTTCGACTACTGGGGTTCCAACGGCACCTACAACTGCACCGCCGAGCGCCAGGGCGCCGGCTACCAGCGCGTGTTCTACGGCACCAACCTGATCAACCGCATCACCATCCACAACGTCTACATGACGTTCGGCGGCACCTCGTGGGGCTGGCTGGGCGGGCCGGTGGTCTACACCTCGTACGACTACGGCGCGCCGATCTCGGAGGACCGCGGCCTGCGCCCGAAAGCGCTGGCGCTCAAGCAGCAAGGCATGTTCGTGCAGGCCGCCGAAGCCGCGCTGGCACAGATGGACAAAGGGCCTGCGATCCGGGCCTCGTCGCCCAACGTCAAGGTTTACCACAACATCAATCCGACGCTGGGCGCCCACATCCTGTTCGCCGTGCACAGCCCATCCGACCTGCTGAGCGACGATCGCTTCACCTTCGACCTGGAAACCCGCGAGCGCCGCTACACCATCCCGCTGCGCCTCAACGGCCAGGACGCCAAAATGCTGCTGGCCTCGTACACGCTGGAGCGCCAGCATCTGGTGTACTCCACCTCGGAACTGCAAACCCACTTCCGCAACGGCGCGCGCGACCTCGCCCTGCTGCACGGCCGCGACGGCGAAGATGGCGAAACCGTGCTGCGCTACACCAGCGCGCCGCAAGTCGAGGTGCTGGCCGGCAAAGTCAGCGCCAGTTATGACGCCGCCAGCGGCGACCTCAAGCTAAGCTACGTCCACGACGGCCTGGCGCGCGTACGCATCAGCGGCGGCGGCAAAGCGCCGCTGCTGTTGCTGATCGCCGACAACAAGAACAGCCTCAACTTCTGGACCCAGCAAACTCCTGCCGGCCAGGTGCTGCAACTGACACCGGCACTGGTGCGCGGCGCCACGCTGGCCAACGGCACGCTGGCGCTGAGCGGCGACACCTCGGCCGCCAGCACACTGGAGATCTGGGGCCCATCGTTCAGCAACGCCAGCTTCAATGGCAACAGCCTGACGCTGAGCGCGCAGCCGGACGGCAGCTACCGCAGCGCGCCGCTCGCCGGCCCGGACGCCGTGCGCCTGCCCGACCTGGGCCGCGCCACGTGGTTGCGCCGCGCCGACAGTCCCGAGGCCCAGCCCGGCTTCGACGACAGCCACTGGATCCGGGTCGACACCCGCGCCTCGGCCGCGCAAACCTGGACCATGCCCGAGCGCGGCCAGCCGACGCTGGCGATGAGCGACTACGGTTTCCATCACGGCGACGTCTGGTACCGCGGCCGCGTCACCATCACCGATCCGAAAACCAACCAGCTGGAACTGTTCTACGGCGCCGGCGGCGCCGGCATGCTGCAGGTCTGGATCGATGGCCGCTACGTCGGCCAGCACGAACTGGACACCGGCCGCTCGTTCCCCGAAACCACCGACAGCGTCAAGCTGGCGCTGGGCCAGCTCACGCCGGGCCAGCACCTCATCGCCGTCATGGTGCGCAACAATTCGCACAACTGGAACCTGATGGCCGACGACTACCACCGCGAGGCGCGCGGCCTGATCTCGGCCTCGCTGACCGCGAAAGGCGGCCGGCGCTTCGCGGTGCCGGTGGCCTGGCGCATCCAGGGCGCGCGCGGCGGCGAAACGCCGACCGACATCGCGCGCGGCCCGCTCAACAACGGCGGCCTGTATGGCGAGCGCGAAGGCTGGCAGCTGCCTTCCGCGCCGCCGCAAGGCTGGCGCGCCGCGCGCCCGACCGACGCGCCGCCGGCGCCCGGCACCTACTGGCTGCGCACCGAGTTCACGCTGGACCTGCCGCTGCGGCACGACGTGCAACTGGGCCTGGCCTTCGGCGACACCACGCAGCCGCGCTCGGAGCGCGAAAACCGCGCGCTGATCTTCGTCAACGGCTGGAACATGGGGCAGTTCATCGCCCACATCGGCCCGCAGCGCACCTTCGTCATTCCGCCCGGCATCCTCAACCCGAACGGCCGCAACACCATCGCGCTGGCGGTCACCACCGACGGCAAGGCGGACAACGCGCTAGAGCCGGTACGGCTGGTCAACCTGCGCACCGCGCGCGGCGGCGTACCGCTGGAAATGGTGGCGGCGCCGCAGTAAAATCGGCCGCATGAACTCTGAAAAACTCGCCCTGCTGCTGACGCGCGAAATGCCCTATGGAAAATACAAGGGCCGCAAGATCGCTGACCTGCCCGGTCATTACCTGGGCTGGTTCGCGCGCGAAGGATTTCCTTCCGGCGAGCTGGGCGGCCTGATCGCGCTGATGTACGAACTCGACCATAACAACCTGCGCATGCTGCTCGATCCCCTGAGGCAAGCACAGCGACAACAGTGACGTCACGGCAATGCAAACACGTGTATAAATACGTTATTGCATTGTTTAGGAGAACGTCATGAGCGCGCACCCGCCCGGCTGCACCTGCTTCATCATTCCACCCAAGATGCTGCGCAAGCTGGCCGAGCAGACCGGCGACGCCAGCGAGCGTCATTGCCTGCTCGATGCGGCCGAGATTTCCGCCCACCTGCGCGGCCAGCGCTCGGTCGCGCCGGTGGTGCTCGGCATCGCCGCGGCCGCTGCCGGCGAAAAAAGCCGCAACGTCTACGATGCGCAAAACAAGTCCGCGCTGCCGGGCAAGCTGGCGCGCGGCGAAGGCGGCAAGGCCGTCACCGATGCCGCCGTCAACCAGGCTTACGACGGCGCGGGCGCCACCTACGATTTTTACCGCGAAGTGCTGAAGCGCAATTCGATCGACGGCAAGGGCATGCGCCTCGACTCCACCGTGCACTACCAGACCCGCTTCAACAACGCCTTCTGGAACGGCCAGCAGATGGTCTACGGCGACGGCGACGGCAAGCTGTTCCTCGGCTTCACCGGCGCGCTGGACGTCATCGCCCACGAGCTGACGCACGGCGTGACGCAGTACGCCGTGCCCGGCGGCCTGGTGTACGAAGACCAGAGCGGCGCGCTCAACGAGTCGATCTCGGATGTCTTCGGCAGCGTGGTCAAGCAGTGGACGCTGAAACAAAACGTCGAACAGGCGGACTGGCTGATCGGCGCCGGCATCATGGCGCCGACGGTCGGCAAGGCGCTGCGCTCGATGGCCGATCCGGGCAACCAGGCGCTGACCTGGTCGGGCGACGACCAACCGAAAAATATGTCAGGCTATGTGGAAAACGGCGATGTGCACACCAACTCCGGCATCCCCAACCACGCCTTCTACGCGGCCGCCATCGCGCTCAAGGGCAATAGCTGGGACAAGGCCGGGCCGATCTGGTACAAGGCGCTTGGCCTGCTGACGCCCAACGCCACGTTTGCCGACATGGCCAAGGCGACGTCGGAATCGGCCGCGCTGCTGTATGGCGCGGACTCGGCCGAGCAGCACGCGGTGCTGGCGGCATGGAAAGTGGTTGGCGTGAGCGTGAGCTAAAGGAAGCACCATGCGCTTGATTTTGAAATGCACCGGCGGCTTCGCCGGACCGGCCGGGGCGCAAACGCGCACCGTCGATCTGGCGCAGCTGCCGCCGGAACAGGCCAGCCAGCTGGAGCAGTTGCTGCAAGCCAGCAGCTTCTTTACGCTGCCGCCCAAGCTGGTCAAGCCGGCGCCCAAGTCGTGGGACTTCAAGTACCAGCTGGAGGTCGACGACGGCGCCGCCGCCCACTGCGTGGTCTACCACCTCGACGAGGCGTCGCCGCCGCTGAAGGCGCTGACCGAAAAGCTCAACGATGAGGTGGAGCCCGACTAGACCGCCAGCAAGCGCTGCAGCTCGCCGCTGGCGATCAGCTGTTGCAGCTCGCTGGCGCCGCCGATCAGCGTGCCGTTGACGAAGATCATCGGGAAGGTCGACCAGCCGCTCCACAGCTTGAGCGCCAGGCGCGGCCGCCATTGCGAGAAGTAATTGCCATAGCTGAGATAGGTGTACGGCGTGCCGTGCGCCTCCAGCATCTTGCGCGCCTTGGCCGGGAACGGATTCAGGCCCATGCCGACCACCACCACCGGGTTGGCGGCAATGGCGGCCTGGACCTCGGCCACCAGCGCCGGATGATTGTTTTCGATCTGCGCCAGCGCGGCGGGATGGATATGGGCCTGGTCCAGGGTGTTGCGAGTCATTATTGCCTTAGAAATTGAGTTTGGAAATCTTCGTGCCTTCGAGATTCAGGTTGGCCATCAGCCCGGCGTTGGTCAGCACAAAGCCCTGAATCGGATTGTTGGCGGTGGCGGTATCGATCTCGCCGTTGGCGCCCACCTTGATCAGCGCCACCGAGCCGTCGACGCCGGCGGTCCAGCCTTTGCCGCTGCGGAATTTGTCGAGCGCCTCGCGGCTCATGAACAGCAGCACCACCGCCTTCGACTGGGCGCCGGCCTGGAAGCCTACCGACAGCGAGGCAACGCTGTAATAATCGACCGCCTGGCCGCCGGTGCGCAGCACGCCCTTGCCGTATTCGCCGCCGACCACCAGGCCGGCCGCCACCACGTTCGGGAACACCAGCACGCCGTTGGCCTTGCGCACCAGCTCGCGCGAACCCGGCACTTCCTTGTACAGGCGCTCCAGCGTGTTATAGGCGCCCTGCTCGATCTCAGTCTTGACCGCCGCCGGGCTGGGCTTGCCCTCGCCGGTGGTGGTGGTGCAGCCGGTCATCGCCAGGCCGGCGCAAGCCAGCGCCATGGCGGCAAAAGTGTGTTTTAGCATGGAAGTCTCCTTGGATGGATGAAAACAGACCATTCTGTCAGCCTGTAACATAGCACGCTATCTGTCTTCGCTGACGCACTGCTCAGCGGTTGGAGAACGCCAGGCGTTTTCCCTCGCGCAGCATGGCGGCAAATTCCGCCGCCGGTACCGGCTGGCTGAACAGGTAGCCCTGCAACTGGTCGCAGCCCAGTTCGCGCAGGAAGCTCATCTGCTCGGCCGTCTCCACGCCCTCGGCCACGATTTCCTGGCGCAGCTGCTGCGCCATGGTGACGATGGCGCGCGCGATGGCGCAGTCGTTTTCCTCATACGGCAGGCCGATGACGAAGGCGCGGTCGATCTTCAGCGTGCTGATCGGGAACTTCTTCAGGTAGGCCAGGCTCGAATAGCCGGTGCCGAAGTCGTCCAGCGCCAGCGCCATGCCCATCGCCACCAGCTCGTTCATGATGGCGATGATTTTGTCGGTGCCGCGCACCAGCAGGCTTTCGGTGATCTCCAGGTTGATCTGGTCCGGCTGCACGCCGTACTTTTCCAGCACCGCCGCGATGCGCCGCGGCAGGTCGCTGTCGAACTGGCGCGCCGACAGGTTGACCGCCACCGGCGGCATGATCAGGTTGGCCTCGCGCCAGGCGCTGATCTGGCGGCAGGCTTCCTCCAGCACCCAGGCCCCCAGATCGTGGATCAGGCCAGTCTCCTCGGCGACCGGGATGAACACGCCCGGCGACACCAGCCCGCGCAGCGGATGCTTCCAGCGCAGCAGCGCCTCGGCGCCGACGATGCGGCCGCTGCGCAGGCTGACCTTGGGCTGGTAGTACAGCTGCAGCTGGTGCTGCTGCAAGGCCTGGCGCAGCTCGCTCTCGATGCGCAGGTGCTCCTTGGCGCGCTGGTTCATCTCCTCGCTGTAGAACAGGAAGTTCGATTCGATGCTTTGCGCCGCCTTGGCCACCGCCACGTCGGCGTAGCGGATCAGGGTCGGGACGTCGGCGCCGTCCTCGTTGTAGACGGTGATGCCGACGTGGGCGCCGACTTGCAGGCTGTGGGCGGCGATCAGGATCGGCGCGGCCAGCGCGGCCAGCAGCTTTTCGGCGACGATGCCGGCGTGCTCGCGCTTTTCCACGTGCAGCAGCGCGACGGCGAAACGGTGGCCGTCCAGCCGCGCCAGCACATCGCCCTCGCGCAGCGTCTGGCGGAACACGCGGCCGATCTCGCACAGCAGCTCGTTGCCGATCTCGTGGCCCAGCGTGTCGCTGATGGCGCCGATGCGGGTGATCTCCACCACCAGCAGGGCGCCGTGCTGGCCGGAGCGCCGCGTCTCGGCCAGCGCCTGCCCCACCAGCGTGGTCAGCAGGCACAGGTTCGGCAGCCCGGTCAGCGGATCGTAATTGGCCATGCGCTGCATGCGCGCCTCGGCGTCCTTGTGCACGCTGATGTCGGAGAACAGCGAGAACGTGTGGCTGATCTTGCCGCTCTGGTCGCGCACTGCGCTGATCGTCACCGACTGCGGGAACAGCTCGCCGTTCTTGCGCTTGCCGATGATCTCGCCGCGCCAGGCGCCGCCGCCCTGCATGGCGTGGCGCACCTTGGCGCGGAAGTCGGCGTCGTGCACGCCCGAGCGCAGCAGGTCGGCGGTCTTGCCGAGCGCCTCGGCCGGCGTGTAGCCGGTGATGCGCGTAAACGAGGAGTTGATCGAGATGATGCGTTCGTGGGCGTCGGTGATCAGCACGCCCTGCTCGCTGTCTTCGATGATGCGCGTGTGCAGGTGCACCTTGTCCTGGTCCGACAGCGCCTCGTTGGCTTCGGCCACCTGCACCAGCATGCCGAGCGGATCGCCGGCGGCGTCGTGGCGCAGGGCGATGTCGAGCTGCACCCAGATGATCTCGCCGTCCTTGCGGCGCCGGCGCACCTCGGTCAGCGCGGCCGAGGCGCCGGGCCGGTGCTCGAAGAACAGTTCGGCGATGTTGGCGTCGTCGTCGCCGCCGGCGTACAGGAACAGCACGTGCTGGCCGATCACCTCGGCCGCGGCGTAGCCGAACAGCTGCTGCGCGCCGTCGCTCCAGGCGGTGATGTAGCCGGCCAGGTCCAGCTCGAAGGTGGCGCCCGGATGCACCACGGCCGGCATGTCGGCCGGCTTGATGGCCGCGCGCGCCAGCTTCAGCGCCGCCTCCAGTTCGTCCAGCGTTTTAGCCAATGCCGCGCCGTGCTCGCCACGCGCGCGGCGGCTCAGTTCGAAGCAAAGCTCCAGCGCATTAACCATGAGCGCCGCCCGTCTTGCCGGCGGTGACGCCCTGCATCCACAGATAGGCATCGATCAGGATGCGGTTGAAGCTGGCGCTGTCGATCTGCAGCGCCGACAGGCAGTCGCCGAGGCAGCCGCAGTCGCCGCGCTCGGCGGCCTCGACCACGCACAGCAGCTGGCCCAGCTCGCCCTCGTGCGCCAGCAGCGCCTGGTGCACCGCCGGGCTGATGGTCAACGGCTTGAGCACGTCCTCCAGCGGCATGCCGAACAGCGCGCCCAGCAGCGAAAACATGCCGACCATGAACGCCTGCTCCTGGTGCAGCTTGTCCTCGCCGTTGGCCTTGGACAGCAGTTCCATCGTGCGCGCCCGCACCGCCACGCGCGACAGCAGCATGGCCGCGCGCGGGTCGCCCTCGCGCGACGAGAACAGCATCAGGTTGAGCCAGCGGCGCAGCTGTGCACGGCCGAGAATCAGGATCGCTTGCGAAAAACTGGTGACGCGGCGGCCGGCGCCGATGCCCAGCGAATTCACCAGCCGCAGCAGGTGGTACGACAGCGTCGGGTCATGCCGCAGCAGCGCTTCGATTTCGTGGGTGTCGGCGTCGGCGGACACCAGTTGCACCAGCCGCAGCGCCAGCGCGCGCGACGCCGCCTGCGTGCCGACCGGCTTCGGCGGCGCGGCAAGGAACCAGTCGCCCTCGATCCACTGCACGGTGGGCGGCAGCTGCGTTGGCAGTCCGGCATCGGCGCGGTGCACTTGCGCGGCCAGCAGCGGCCGCCAGCCGGCGTGCGTCAGCGCCTGCTGGAGTTGCTCATCGGCGCCGGGCCGATAGAAGCACGCCATGCTGCCGCCGGCCAATTCTTCAAGTAGCTTCAGCGGCGCCGCGGGCGCGACGTCCAGCAGCAATGCCGCCGGGCTGCCGTGACGGTCAGCCAGGGGATGCAAAAACAGCGGCGGCACGGCGGTGAACGCGGTCATGAAAAATTTTTCCGGCAGGAGGGACGTTCAATGATCCTGCTATGTTGCACGAAACTATTGAGCTTGGTCAACATTATGATGTGGCAGCTGGCTGATCAGCCGCTCGAACAGGCCCGGCTGGCGCATGCGGTTGCTCCACCAGTTCAGCGCGGCGCCGTTCTCGCCGCTGCGCCAGGCCAGGTAGAAAGTCTCGGCCGGCTTGGGTTCCTCGACCTGCTTCTCCACCAGCAGGCCGGCGGCTATGGCGGCGCGCGCGCACGGTTCGGGCAGGAAGCCGAAGCCCATGCCGGCAATCTGGTACTGGAACTTGGTCTTCATGTCGGGCACGGTCAGCGTGTCCTGCCCCAGCAACAAGCCGACCGTGCGCGGGGCCATCTGGCGCGCGGAGTCGGCCACGCTGACGGCGCGATAGTGTTGCAAATGCGTGCGGCCCAGCTTGTCCTGGACAGCGGCCAGCGGATGCGACGGCGCCACCGCGAACACAAAGTCCAGCTTGCCGATCGGCTCGGACACATAGCCGCCGCCGGCCGGGCCGTCACCGGCCGCGCCCACCAGAATATCGGCGCGGCGCTGCAGCAGCGCTTCCCAGGTGCCGGACAGCGCTTCCTGCACGATGCGCAGGCGGGTCTGCCTGGCAACCTCGTAGAAGGCCGGCACATCGTCATGGAACAGGCACGGCGAAAACATCGAGTCCATGCCGACCGCCAGCTCGGTCTCCCAGCCGGACGCGACACGGCGCACGCGATGCTCGAGGTCCTGCGCCGCCTTCAGCAGGTAGCGCCCCTCTTTCAGCAGCTCGGCGCCGGCGGCGGTCAGCTCCACGCGCGGGCCATTGCGCTCGAACACCTGCACGCCGAGGTCGTCTTCGAGCTTGCTGACGGTGTAGGAGATGGTCGATGGCACGCGGTGCAATTCCTTGCCGGCGGCGGAGAAGGAACCGCGCCGGTCGATGGCGTCCACGATTTGCAGGGCTTCAAGGCTTAATCTGAGCATTCGATTTTTTCGACAATAGGAGGGTAATTTTTCCGTTTTTTTATTTCGAATCAGGGGTCTACAATGTGATTCATGGATGCAGCGATACGAAAGCGGTTCACGAAAAACACTTTCAAAATTATCGCACATTAACCCAATCAAAAAGAAATGGAGCTCATCATGTTGCAAGTACGTCATTCTGATTCCCGCGGTAAAGCTAACCACGGCTGGCTGGATTCCAAACACAGCTTCTCGTTCGGCCACTATCACGATCCCGAGCACGTCGGCTTCGGCCCGCTGCTGGTGATCAACGAGGACCAGGTGCAAGGCAGCCAGGGCTTCGGCACCCACGGCCACCGCGACATGGAAATCATCTCGTATGTGCTGAGCGGCGCGCTGGAACACAAGGACAGCATGGGCACCGGTTCGGTGCTGCACTACGGCGACGTCCAGCGCATGAGCGCCGGCACCGGCGTGCGTCACAGCGAGTTCAACCATAACCGCGATGAAGTCGTGCACTTCCTGCAAATCTGGATTCAGCCTAACCAGATCGGCATTCCGCCTAGCTACGAGGAGAAAAACTTCTCGCCAGAAAGCAAAAAAGGCAAACTGGCGCTGATCGCCTCGAACGATGGCCGCAATGGTTCGGTGCTGATCCACCAGAACGCAGAACTGTACGCCTCCATCATGGACGAAGGCGACAGCCTGAAGCATGAGCTGAAGGAAGGCCGGATTGGCTATGTACATCTGATCCGCGGTGCGGTAACCGTCAACGGCGTCCACCTGAAAGCCGGCGACGCGCTGAAGCTGACCGATGAGCCGCTGGTGACGCTGAACCAGGCCGAGGAAGCCGAACTGCTGCTGTTCGACCTGCCTAAACAGTAACCCGCCATTCCCGCGCAGGCGGGAATCCATGGCGCGCCGGCATTGCAGATGCAGCATGGGTTCCCGCCTGCGCGGGAATGACGGTCGAGGGGCGGCTCAAAACATTTCCGCCAGTTTTGGTATCATGAAGGGCGCGCCGGGTCTGTTGGAACAGCCCGGCGCGCCTTTTTACATCAGATGAATAGAATAAAGAGCAAAACCATGTCGCAGAGCGCAGAAATCCCGTCCCAGGACGAACTGAACTACGTCACCTCCTGCGCCCTGCCTACACCCTGGGCCCAGTTCACGCTGCACGCTTTTGTCGAGAAGGCCACCGGCAAGGAACACCTGGCGATGGTGCTGGGCGATATCGGCGACGGCCAGCCGGTGCTGGCGCGCGTCCACTCGGAATGCCTGACCGGCGACGTGCTGTTCTCGCAACGTTGCGACTGCGGCGCCCAGCTCGAGGGCGCGCTGAAGAAGATCGCCGACGAGGGCCGCGGCGTGCTGCTCTATCTGCGCCAAGAAGGCCGCGGCATCGGCCTGGTCAACAAGATCCGCGCCTATCGCCTGCAAGAGGCCGGCGCTGACACGGTGCAGGCCAACGAACAGCTCGGCTTCAAGCCGGACCAGCGCACTTATGGCCTGGTCAAGCCCATGCTGGAACAGTTCAACGTGAAAAGCCTGCGCCTGATGACCAATAATCCGCGTAAGATCAACGCCATGACGAATCTGGGCGTTGAGGTGGCCGAGCGCGTGCCGCTGCTGGTCAACCGCAATGCCTTTAACCAGTATTATCTGGATACCAAGGCCGCCAAGCTGGGCCACATGATGACGCCGCTGACCCCGGCGCCGGTGGAGGATGGTGCGCTGTAACATTGTTTTAAGGACTGCATGAAAGTCACCAAGCTCGCCAGCACTCTTGCATTAACCTGGGCCTGCGCAGGCGTCGCGCTGGCGGCGCCCGACCCGGCCACTACGACACAGCCCGCCCCGCCGGCCGCGCGCGCCACGCCAGCCGCCCCCGCCACGACACCGCACGGCGCTAAAGCCGCTGCGACGACGCCGCCCGCAGCGAACCGGCCGGCAGCAGGCACAACGCCGCCCGCCGCCGCCGCGCCGGGCGCCACCCAAGGCGCCGCTGCGCCGCACGGCGCCCACGACGCTGCCGGCACGGACGCCGCCGACGCTGCCGACGGCGCGCCGCTGCCGCCGCCGTCGAGCGCCGCCCAGCACCTGTATGCCGCTGCCAAGAACGACATCCTGCAAGTGCGCTCGCTGCTGAAAAGCGGCCGCACGCAATCGTCGGTCGGTTCCGGCTTCCTGATCGGCACCAGCAACCTGGTGCTGACCAACTACCACGTGGTGTCGCAGTTCGCGCTCGACCCCGACACCTACATCGGCGAATGGGTCGATACCAGCGGCCAGCGCGGCAATGTCGAACTGCTGGCGGTCGACGTGCTGCACGACCTCGCCGTGCTGCGCGTCAACCGCAACGGCACCGGCTTTTTCAAGATGCCGGAAAAGCTCGCGCGCCTGACGCAGGGCCAGTACCTGTACTCGATGGGCAACCCGCTCGACCTCGGCTTCGCCATTTCCGAAGGCGCCTACAACGGCGTCATCACGCGCAGCTTCTACGACCAATTGATGTTCACCGGCCCGATCAACTCCGGCATGAGCGGCGGCCCCAGCGTGACCGCCGACGGCTCGGTGGCCGGCGTCAACGTCTCCAAGCGCCTAGACGGCGAACTGGTCAGCTTCCTGGTGCCGGCCCGCTACGCCCAGGACCTGCTGAAGAAAGTCGACGCCCAGCGCAAAGCGCCAACCGACTTCACCGCCGTGGTGGCCGGCCAGTTGTTGTCGCACCAGAGCGCGATGGTCAACCAGTTACTGTCGAGCCCGCTGAGCCTGAAGCCGATGGGCCCATACCAGGTGCCGGTGCGCGAATCCGAACAGATGCGCTGCTGGGGCCGCTCAAACGTCAAGGCCGACAAGCCCTTCAGCGTCGACGACGCCAGTTGCGCGATGGAGTCGGCGATCTTCGTCAACGGCTCGCTGCAGACCGGCCAGATCGCCATTCGCCACCAGTTCCTGCGCAGCACCGGCCTCGACCAGCTACGCTTTGCGCAACTGGCCAGCGCCTCGTTCAAGAACGAACACTTCGGCAGTAACAAGGACTCGCGCCTGACCGGCCCCAACTGCACCGAAAGCTTCGTCAAAAACAAGACGCTGCCGCTGCGCGCCGTGCTGTGCGTCCGGGCCTACCGCAAGTTCGCCGGCCTGTACGATTTCGCGCTGCTGACTGCCAGCACCGACCAAGGCCTGATGAGCCTGCAAAGCCGGCTCGACGCGCGCGGCGTCTCGTATGACAACGGCATGCGCCTGTCGCGCGTGTTCCTCGACTCGCTGTCGCTGGCGCCGGCTCCGACCGCGGCGAAGAAAGGCGGCGTGCAATGAAAGCGCCCTACTTCGTCGAAATCCTCGCGCGCAATGGCGACGTGCTGCACCGGCACAAGGTGGCCGCGCTGCCGATCCGCATCGGCCGCAGCTACGACAACGACATCATCCTGGACGACGCCCACAGCGCGGCCAGCCACGCCGTGGTCGAAACGGACCAGCACAACCAGGTGGTGCTGCGCGACCTGGGCAGCAAGAATGGCACCATCTACAGGGGCCGCCGCCAGACCAGCATGACGCTGGACGGCGACGCCGTGGTACGCCTCGGCCACACGCGGCTGCGCGTGCGCGGCGCCGACTTTCCGGTCGCGCCGGAAATCGCCGACACCACCATGCACGGCTGGGAGGGCGCCACGCCGGCCACCATCGGCCTGGCGCTGATTGCGGTATTCAGCTGCTTTGAAACGTGGCTGGGCGACGTCGAGCCGTTCGCGCTGATCCGTTACCTGCTGGTGCTCGCGTCCAGCCTGGCGGGCGCGCTATTGTGGGCGGGCGTGTGGGCGCTGGCCAATCGCCTGTTCGGCAGCCATGCGCGGATGGGACGGCACTTGTTCATTCTCGGCGGCGCGCTGGCGGTGGTCGGCCTGTGGCGGGCGCTGAGTTCGGTGCTGGCGTATGCCTGGTCGGCCGAGTCGCTGACGCGGTATGGCAGCCTGGTCACGCTGGGCATTGCCTGCGCGATGATTTTCTTCCATCTGATTACCATCAAGCCGCATCATCCGCGCCGCTTCCTGATTACCGCCACGGTGATGTTACTGGCCGGCTCCGGCCTGCTGGTGCTGTCCAACCTGCAAACCACCGGCCGCGCGTCGGACGAACTGTATATGTCGGTCTTGCTGCCGCCGGAAGTGCGCCAGAGCGAGGACCGTAGCGTCGACCAGTTCCTGCTCAATGCATCCAGGCTGAAAACCGGCGCCGACGCCGCGCGCACGCAAGCGGTCAAGGACGGCGCGATCGACAGCGACGAAGAAGACGAGGCCAGCGCCGAATAAACCAGCGCCCGCGCCGGCCAGCGGCCTGGCCGGACGCGCCTGGCCGGGATCGGCCCGGCTGACCTGGCATAGGCCGGCGGAGTCGGCAGGCCACGCCGATGCACTGGCAGCAGCAAGCCAGGCCGATGCCGTGGCGCCGGCTGGCGCCTAACTCGGCCAGCCGCGCAACACCTGGTCGACCACCTGCTGCAACTGGCTGCGGGTGGCGCCGGCGGCGGCCTGGACGGCCATGCCGTTGGATACCGTCATCACATAGCGCGCCATCTGGCCGGCGCAAAAGTCGGGCGGCAGATCACCGTCGTCCTTGGCTTGCATAAAACGCTCGCGCAGCCGCATCTCGGCCGCGGCACGCCGTTCAATCAGGGTATTGCGGATCGGCAGCGCATCGTCGCTGCACACCAGCGCGCCGTTGATGACCAGGCAGCCGTGCGGATTCGCCTCCTCCGTCTGCGCATTGGCATTGCCGCGCAAGAAATGCTCAACCACCGCGCGCGCGGTCGGCTGCTCGAGCGCGGCGTCGAACAGCGGGTCGTGCGACGCGCCATAACGCTCCAGCGCCAGCTTGAACAGATTCTCCTTGTTGCCGAACACGGCATACATGCTGGGGCGGTTCATGCCCATGGCCTCGGTCAGCTCTGGCAGCGAGCTGCCTTCGTAGCCCTTCTCCCAGAACACCTTCATGGCCTTTTCCAGCGCCACGTCAGCATCGAAGGTCCGTGGGCGGCCTAATTTTCGCTCTTTCATACCGATCGGTTAAAAATTAATTGACAAAACGCGTTGCTGCACACATTATGAACCGACCAGTAAAAAACTCAAGCTTTTTCAGGACTTTCCATGCAAAACCAAAACACCCAGGCCGCCGTCGCCGACGCGCCGCCAAGCCCTCATCATTCGCCCTGGCCCGGCGTGCTGTCGATCGCCATCGGCGCGTTCGCGCTGGTGACCACCGAGTTCCTGCCGGTCGGCCTGCTGCCGGCCATCGCCGCCGAGCTGGGTGTGACCGAAGGCCTGGCCGGCATGATGGTCACCGTGCCGGGCCTGGTGGCGGCGGTGGCCGCGATTCTGGTCACCGTTGGCATCGGCAAGACCGACCGCCGCTACGTGCTGTGGGGCCTGACCGGCACCATGCTGCTGTCGAACCTGATCGTCGCCTTCTCGGATTCCTTCCCGCTGATCCTGGCCGGCCGCGCGCTGCTGGGTGTGGGTGTGGGCGGCTTCTGGGCGCTCGGCCCGGCGCTGAGCACGCGGCTGGTGCAGCCGGGCCTGGAGCCGAAGGCGCTGTCGATGATTTTTGCCGGCGTCTCGATCGGCACCGTGGCCGGCGTGCCGGCCGGCGCGCTGATCGGCGAACTGTTCGGCTGGCGCACCGCCTTCCACGCCGGCAGCGTGGTGGCCGTGCTGGTGCTGCTGACGCAGATGCGCCTGCCGCCGCCGCTGCCGGCCAAGTCGTCGGTCACCTTCAGCCAGTTGCCGGAACTGCTGCGCGTGCCGAAGGCGCGGCTCGGCATCTTCATCACCATGCTGATCTTCATCGGCCAGTTCTCGGCCTATACCTACATCACGCCGTTCCTCGCGCAAGTGGCGCGGCTGGACGCCAAGACCATCAGCATCCTGCTGCTAGTGTACGGCGCGGCGGGCCTGGCCGGCAACGTAATCGGCGGCAAGATCCTCGCGCGCAGCGTGCAGGCCGGGCTGGTCACCACCGGCGTGGTGCTGGGCCTGTCGACCATTGCCCTGCCGCTGCTCGGTCACGGCCTGATCGGCGCGGCCGTGCTGGTGGTGGTCTGGGGCGTGGCGTTCGGCATGATGCCGATGTCGGTGCAGACCTGGATCTTCCAGGCGGCGCCGCACGCGATGGAGAGCGGCGGCGCGGTCTTCGTCACCACCGCGCAGATCGCGCTGTCCAGCGGCGCGCTGGTCGGCGGCCTGGCGGTCGATCACCTCGGCGTATCAAGCGCCATGGTGGTGGGCGGCGCGCTGGCGCTGTCGATGGCGAGCGTAGCGCTGCTGTGGGCGCGTGACGGCGAGAAGCCGGCGGCCAGGCTGCACGCGGTGCATTAAGCTGCTAGAGCCTAACGCGGCGATAGGCGCCCAGGAACACCTCGGCGTCCTTGTCCGTCAGGACCTTGATGTCGTCGCCATGCCAGACATACAGGTACTGCGGGCCGCCGAGGCGGTCGGTCAGCTTGGCGTTCACCAGGAAGCAGGTGCCGACCGGATAGACGCTGGCATCGGTCAGCCGGCGCGAGCACTGCACCGGCAAATCGGTCGAATAGGCCTGGCCGGGCAGCGGATAGATGAGCACTTGCCCGCCCCACTCCATCGATTGCACCGCCACCTGGCGGTACGCAGTCATATCGCGCGCCATCTTCGCTCCCAAAAAGGCGACATGGTAGCAGAGACTACTGCTGCCGAACGCCGGGAATCTCGGTGGTGGGGCGGTTGAACTTACCCTTCAGGTCATCCACGCCCGACTGCGGACGCGCCAGCGGCTGCAAGTCGCGGCGCGCGGCGCGGGTGGTGGCGGTATCGAGGCCCATCTTTTCATCGCGCTTTTCGACCAGGCCCGGCGCCGCTTCGTTGTCGCGGTTGAAGGACCATGCCAGCATGGGCGCGCCCAGCGGCAGGTTCTGTTTGTCGGTGTGCCAGAAATGCCAGGTCTTGCCGTAGCTGTTCATCTTGGTCTTCATCAGCGCCTTCTCGGCGGCCTTGGGGATGCCGGGCGCCATCAACTGGCCGCTGAGGATCTCGCCGTTATGCGGATGCCAGAACGCGCGCTCCTCCGCCGGCAGGCTGGCGAACAGCTTTTCCGAGATGATGTATTCGACGCCGTTCATGTTGGCGGTTTTGGTATTGCCGTCGAACAGCATGCACTGCGCGAAATCCTCGTTCATCTGATGGCAGTAATGATGGGCTTCCATCTGCTGCTCCGGGTGGTCCTTCATCGGGTGGAAACCGACCAGATAAATATCGAAGCCGGCCAGCGGGCGATTACTCTGCAATACTTTCGCCCCCGCCTCAAGCGCCCTGGTCTTCGGTTTCTTCTCATCGCCGGGCGGCGCCACTGCGGTCACTGCGGCAAGCCCCAATCCCACCAAGCAAGTCTTTAGCATACGCACCTCCATCGTTTTTCCCACGATAGCCCAAACGCCCATGCCGTGACGCGCCGCTGACCTGCGGACAGCACTGCTGTCGCCTTGCTCGAAAAACCGATAACGCTATGCCAAAATAGACTTGGCGCAAAAATCGGCGGCGCGTGAAAATCATCGGATTCCATTTTCAGGCGAGGATCAAATATGAAATTTTTCCGCTTGTTCGTTCTGCTGGCAGGATTGAGCGCCCTGCTTCCGGCCAAGGCCGATGATGCGCCGGCGCGCGTCACCGTCATCTTTGATGCATTTGGCAAGCCGTCCGACTTGCAGCGCGGCTGGGGTTACTCGGCGCTGGTCGAGTACCAGGGCAAGCGCATCCTGTTCGACGCTGGCGGTCAGTACCAGACTTTTGCCGACAACGTCCGTAAGCTGAACATCGATTTGAAGAAGCTGGACTTTGTGGTGATTTCGCATCGCCACGGCGATCACACGGGCGGGCTGGCCTACGTGCTGGAACAGAATCCCGCTGTGCAAATATACGCGCCGCTGGAAACCGGTTCATTCGGCACGCCGCCCTCGCCGCCGGCAGCAAAAGCACTGCTGCGCAATGCGGCGGGTATCGCGCCGGATCTGCGCTACTTCAACGGCCAGCCGCCGGAAAAGCTGACCATCGATTCTCCGTGGCCGGCTGCGAGGTTCACCCTGATCGACAAATCCGTAGAAGTGGCGCCAGGACTGTATCTGGTCAAGACGATCTCAGACAGCAAAGGCACGCTGGAGTTGAACGAGCTGTCGCTGGCGGTGCGGACACCCAAAGGACTGGCGGTGGTGGTCGGCTGCTCGCATCCCGGCATCGAGCGGATACTTGCAGCGGCGTCGCAGTATGACAAACAGTTGTACACAATCGTCGGCGGCCTGCATCTGGTCGACAAGAGCGACCAGCAGGTTAGCGAGGTGGTCAACAACTTCAAGACGCGCTGGCAGGTGGAGCGCATCGCTGCCGGACATTGCACCGGCGAATATGCACAAGTGGAACTGGACCGCGTGTATGGCGACAAGCACGATCACTCCGGCGTCGGCGAGATCATCGCACTGCCCCGCTGACTTGCTTCATCTTTGGATAGAATAGGACACTTCCAAAGCGAAAGACCACCTCATGCATCCCAAGTCCAGCTCCACGGTTGTTAATCTAGAACACGGCTATTTCGGGGCGATGGCCTTGCCGGTGCAAACGGCCTTCGAGGAGGCGGTGCGGCATGTGAACACGCATCTGAGTCCGTTTGTGCGTGGCGAATTCACCGCCACGCATGTTGATGCCTTGCGTGAAAAGCTGGCGCGGCTCATCAATGCGGAGCCGCATGAGATCCTGCTCACCCGCAGCGCCAGCGAGTCGATGCAGGTGTTGATCGGCCAGTACCACCAGCTACAGCCGGGCGATGTTGTCCTGTGGAGCAACCTCGATTATCCGGCGATGCGCACCAGCATGGCATGGCTGGAGCAGCGGCGCGGCGTCACGCCGCAGGTGCTGCAACTGGACTTGCCCATCAGTCAGGACAGCGCTGCTGGAAAAATACAAGGACGCTATCCGTCACACAGCGGGCTTGAAATTGCTGCTGCTGTCGCAGGTCTACCCGTGCAATGGCCAGCAGGCGCCGGTGCGGGAGATTGTGGCGTTCGCGCGCGAGCATGGCGTCGATGTGCTGGTCGATAGCGCCCATGCGCTGGGACAGTTGCCGCTGGACGTGCAGCAGTTGCACGTCGATTTCGCCGGCTTTAACCTGCACAAGTGGATCGGCGCGCCGCCGGGGCTCGGGTTCGTGTTCATTCGCGCCACGCAGCTCGCCAAGATTGAGCCGCACATGGGCGACCGCAATTATCCGTTAAGCGATATCCGCTGCCGGCTGTACGTGGGCATGCCGCCGTTGGCCGCGATCCTCGCCACGCCGGCGGCGCTGGATTTCCATGCCAATCTGGGCGGCAGCGAGGCCAAGGCCGCGCGGCTGGCGGCGCTGCGGGAATACTGGGTCGGCCGCGTGGCCGCCCTGCCCGGCTTGCGTTTGCTATCGCCACGGGAGGCGGAGCACGGCACGGCGCTGGTCGCGGTGGCCATCGACGGCATGAGCGCACGCGAGTTGCAGCAGGCGCTGCTGAACCGTTTCAACCTGTTCACGGTGGAGCGCAACGTCGGGGCGAGCGACGTCGTGCGTGTTACCGTCGCACTGACCACGACCACCGAAGAACTCGATCAACTGGTCGCCGCCCTCATGGTCTTGACGCGGGAAGCCCATGTTCTCTGAACAGTTCGTCTCGCAAGTACGGCTGAAGATGGAAGCGGCGCTGCCGTCCGATTGATCTGGCTTAAGACTGGCAAAAAAGATGGGCTCAGCCTAGTGCGATGATGTCCTGAGCGGATTGTCTGCTTCAGTTTGCTTGAAGGATATCTTTCAGCGGCTAGACTGAGATGACTATCTATTTTTGGGATGAGGCCAAGCGTAAGAGTAATCGTCGTAACCACGGTATGGACTTCGCGGACTGCGCTGAAGTGATCGAAGATAAGCGTTCGATCACGATCGAGGACACTCGCTACCACTACGACGAGCAAAGGTTTCTTACGTTGGGCTTTTGGGGCGACCAAGAGGTGGCCGTCATTTACACGGAGCGAAATAATGGAATACGAATCATCTCATTTAGGAAAGCAACAAGGAACGAGCGTCGAACCATACTTGGGCGAAGCAAGCGAATGGGCAGAGGTGATTCCCGGACCTGAAGAGGACATCAAGTTTGATGATGATTGTCCGCCGCTGGAGTCCGGGCTCTATGCCAATCCGGTCGAACGGTTTAAAGGGCGCATCATCGAGCCGCGCAATTCGCCGCTCGATCCGATTGACCCGGAATTATTGACGTTCATGCTGTCGCTGACGCCCGAGGTGCAGGTGGAGCCGGCTGTGCTTGGTGGCACGCCGGTGTTTGCCAACACGCTGGTGCCGATCAAGCGCATGTTTGATTACCTGCTGGCAGGCAAGACCGTCGAAGACTTCCTGCGCGATTATCCGTCGGTGCCGCGCGAGATTGCCGTCAGCGCCAGCGAGAATGAAGCGATGCTGTTTTACGAGGAAATCAGCAAGGCGATGGATTCGGCGGCGATGCCTTCTTCGCGGCCCAAATAACCCAGCTTTTCATTGGTCTTGGCTTTAACGTTGACCTGGCTGATGTCCACGCCCAAATCCTCGGCGATGTTGGCGCGCATGTTCTGGATATGCGGCGCCATCTTCGGGCGCTGGGCAATGATGGTGCAGTCGACGTTGCCGATCGCATAGCCGGTGGCCACCACCCGCCTGGCCGCTTCCTTCAGCAGCTTGCGCGAGTCGGCGCCCTTGAATTCCGGATCCGTGTCCGGAAAGTGCTTGCCGATGTCGCCCAAGGCGGCCGCGCCAAGAATCGAGTCGGTGATGGCGTGCAGCAGCACGTCGGCGTCCGAGTGGCCCAGCAGGCCGACGTGGTGCGGAATGTCGACGCCGCCGATGATCAGCTTGCGTCCTTCAACCAGCGCGTGGCAGTCGTAGCCCTGGCCGATGCGGAATGGGAGTTTGTTCATGATTAGTCTTCCTTGATGGCCAGGTACATCTCCGCGATGCGGATGTCGGCTGGCAGCGTTACCTTGAGATTGCGTGGATGGCCTTCGATCAGCCGCGGCGCGTAGCCGAGCATTTCGACCGCGCTGGCGTCGTCGGTGATGGCGTTGGCGTCGGGCGCGCTGCCCAGCGCGCGCAGCAGCAGCGCGTAGCTGAACATCTGCGGCGTTTGCGCCGACCACAGGCCGTTGCGCGGCACCGTGGCGGCGCTGACGCTGGCGCCGGCGGCGCCGGCGGCGCCGCGTTTCATCGTGTCGACCACCGGCAATGCCAGCAGGCCGCCGGCCGGGTCGTCGCCGACGCCGTCGATCAGGCGTGCGATCAGTGCCGGCGTCAGGCCGGGGCGCGCGGCGTCGTGCACCATGACATGGTCTTGTCCGCCCAGCACGCCATCGAGCGCGCGCAGGCCGTTCAGCACCGAGTCCATGCGGGTGGCGCCGCCGACCCGCAGCACGGTCACGCCGTCCAGCGCCGGCGGCAGCACCGAATCGATCACGCCGTCGTCGGGGCTGACGACCACGTAGGTGTGGGCCACCAGCGGCGAGGCGCGGAAGGCGTCCACCGCATGCCGCAGCATCGGCTTGCCGCCGACGGTCAGGTATTGTTTGGGGCCGTTGGCCGCCATGCGTGCGCCGACGCCGGCGGCCGGCAACAGCGCGAAGTGGCGCGGTGCGCGCGCCGGCCCGGCTTGCGGCCCCAGCGCGGACGCCTGCGCGTGCGCCGGCTGCACGGATGGGTGATGCGTATCTGTCATAACTCTCTTTATTTGCGGCGGCGCGCCAGGATTTGCGCGATCTCGCCATTACATGCCTTGGCCAGGCGGGCATATTCTTCCGGCGTGTCGATCTTGTCCTGCTCGACCTTGCCCTTCTCGAATTCGTCGCGGATGAAGTTGAACCAGGTGCTGCCGACCTCATGCTGCAACGCCGACATCGCGGTGCCGGACGGCGCATACATCGGTTGCCCGGCGAAGCGCTTGTTGAGCGCATCGCCGACCACCTTCTGCACCCGCGCCAGGTTATCCATGTGCGCCTTCAGGTGCCGCATCTCGTGCGCGAGAATCTCCTTGTACGCGCACGTGCCCGGAGCGAACTCGCTGCCGACATAAATCCGCACCGGCGAATAATACAGCTGGATGTCCACCTTGGGGGCGATGCATTCGTAGCCGCTGGCCGCGTCCTGCAGGATCGGCCCGCCGACCGAAGCCTTGTGCATGCCCTGCGTAACGGTCAGCCCCAGCGTTTCCATATTGCGGTTGCTGCTGCCGGTGCGCGCCGTCAGCGCGCGGTACGGCAACTGGTTGTTGACGGTGTAGCCGTCCTGCTGCGCCTTCAGCACCGACAGCGATTTGCTGATGGTGTCCTCGCAGCGTATCTGAAACGGCGTGCGCTGCGCCGCCGCTTGCGCGCCACCGGCGGCCAGCAGCATGGCGAGCGCCAGCCGGGTTTTCATAGCGTCCAGTCGCCGGCGCGCAGCTTTTCCAGCCAAAAGACGCCGATCACCGTTTTGACGTCGGTGATCTTGCCCTCGCGCACCCATTGCAGCAGTTCGTCAATGGTGGCAGTGAACGTTTCCAGGAATTCGCCTTCGTCGAGTTTCTGCTTGCCTGCTTGCAGGCCGCGCGCCAAGTACAGGTCCAGATGCTCGTCCGAATAGGCGATGGCGTTGTGGATCTTGGTGACGAACTGCCATTCGCCGCCGCTGTAGCCGGTTTCCTCTTCCAGTTCGCGCTGGGCGGCGACCAGCGGGTCTTCGCCCGGATCGATTTTGCCGGCAGGGAATTCAATGAACACATCGTGCAGTGGGTAGCGGAACTGGCGCTCCAGCAGCACCGTGCCGTCGTCCAGCAGCGGCAGGATCACCACCGCGCCAGGGTGCAGGATGTATTCGCGCCGGGTGCGCTTGCCGTTGGGAAGTTCTATGGTATCGCGCTGGACTTTGAGGAAGTGGCCGTCGTAGGCCAGTTCGCCGTCTATGCGCGTTTCTTTGAGGTTGTCCATCCCTGCTCCACTATCGTATGAGAACGATAGTGTATCAGCCGTGAGGCTTGCGCAGGTAGCGGACGATGAATCCCGGGAATCCGAGAACGAGGAACAGGCAGGCCGAGATCGCGTAGAACTCCCAGGTCTGCGGGAAACGGGCGCCGATGTGGGTTTCCAACGCGAAACCCACCGCGCCAACGACAAAGTACAGCACCGTCATTTCCAGCAGCCGCACGAACAGCGGTTTGCCCGTCCATTTGGCTCCCAGCACGGCGAACACTTTGTCGTTGAAGAACGGCAGGTTGGCCGCCGCGATGGCAATCGCGATGACCAGCCAGCCGGCGGTGGAGATATCCATCAGATGGCCAGCGTCGCTTTGATGGTGCGCAGCGAAACTTCCAGCAGCGGGCCAGGCAGCACGCCCAGGGCGACGATCGCCAGGCCGTTCAGGCTCAGCACCAGCTTCATGTCGGCCGGGGCGGCCAGCGGCGCGTTGTCGACCGGCTCATCGAACCAGATGTGCTTGATAACGCGCAGGTAGTAGAACGCGCCAATCAGCGAGAACATCACGGCAAACACGGTCAGCCAGATCTGGCCGGTGGCCAGCACCGAGTTCAGCACGGCGAACTTGGCGGCAAAACCCATCATCGGCGGCACGCCGGCCAGCGAGAACAGCAGGATCGTCATCACGGTGGCGAACCAGCCGCTGCGCTTGCTCAGGCCCTTGAAGTCGGCGATGTTGTCGGCGTCGAAACCGGCGCGCGACAGCAGCATCAGCGTGCCGAAGGTGCCCACCGTGGTCAGCACGTAGGTCAGCACATAATACATCGCCGAGCTGTAGGCGCCGCTGGTGCCGGTCTGGTTGGTGCCGACCACGCCGGCCAGCAGGCCCAGCAGCACGAAGCCGATTTGTGCGATGGTCGAGTACGCCAGCATACGCTTGATGTTGGTCTGCGCGATCGCGGTGACGTTACCCACCACCAGCGACAGCACGGCCAGCACCATCAGCATTTGCTGCCAGTCGAACGCCAGCGGCAGCAGGCCTTCCACCAGCAGGCGGATGCAGATCGCGAAGGTGGCGATCTTCGGCGCGCCGCCCAGCAGCAGCGTGACAGCGGTTGGCGCGCCGTCGTAGACGTCCGGCACCCACATATGGAACGGCACGGCGCCCAGTTTGAAGGCCAGGCCAGCCACCAGGAACACCAGGCCGAACACCAGCACGATAGGCTTGATGGTGCCGGCGCCGACAGCGGTGGCGATTTCACGGATGTCCAGCGTGCCGGTCGCGCCGTACAGCATCGACATGCCGTACAGCAGGAAGCCCGACGCCAGCGCGCCCAGCACGAAGTATTTCATCGCCGCCTCGGTGGCGCGCACATTGTCGCGGCGCATCGCCACCAGCGCGTACAGCGACAGCGACATCAGTTCCACGCCGAGGTAGATCGACAGCAGGCTGGAGGCCGAGATCATGATCATCTGGCCCAGCATGGCGAACAGCGCCAGCACGTAGAACTCGCCGCCCAGGTTGCCGCTCAGCATCTCGCGGTCGCCGGCGTACTGGCGCGAATACACCAGCGTCATGCCCACGGTCAGGTAGGTGAACAGTTTCAGCAGGTTGGCCATCGGGTCCGAGACGAACATGCCGTGGAAGGTGTAGGTCGTGGTGCCGGCGGCGAAGTCCGAATAGCTGATGCCGGCCAGGACCACCAGCATCAGCAGGGACAGCACGTAGGTGAACGAACGCTGCGCCTTGGACAGGAACATGTCGATCAACAGGATGGCGGAAGCGCCGATCAGCAACGCGATCTCGGCATAGGCCGGGACCAGGTTCACGACCTCTTGAGGAATAGGTGTAGTCATGTATGTATTTCCGTTTTCTTCTTAAGGCAGCTTGCTGTGTGCTACGTGCGCCAGCAGGTCAGCGACCGAGGTTTGCATCGTGTCGGTGAACGGCGCCAGGTACAGGCCCATGTACAGGGTGGCCACCGCCAGGATGCCCAGCATGAAGAACTCGCGGCCATTCAGGTCGACCAGCTCGGCCACGTGGTGGTTGGTCACTTTGCCGAAGATGACGCGCTTGGCCATCCACAGCGAGTACGCTGCACCAAAGATCAGGGCGGTCGCTGCCAGCAGGCCGATCCAGAAGTTGTACTGGGTCGCGCCCAGGATCACCATGAACTCGCCGACGAAACCGGAGGTCGCTGGCAGGCCGCAGTTGGCCATCGAGAACAGGATGAAGAAGGCGGCAAATTTCGGCATCTTGTTGACCACGCCACCGTAGTCGGCGATCTGGCGCGAGTGCGCCTGGTCGTACAGTACGCCGATGCACAGGAACATCGCGCCCGACACGAAGCCGTGCGAGATCATCTGCATGATGGCGCCCTGCACTGCCATGTCGTTGAAGACGAAGAAGCCCAGCGTGACGAAGCCCATGTGGGCGATCGACGAGTAGGCGACCAGCTTTTTCATGTCTTTCTGCACCAGCGCCACCAGGCCGATGTAGATCACGGCGATCAGCGACAGCGTAATCACGAAGCCCGACAGGTAGTGCGACGCGTCCGGCGTGATCGGCAGCGAAAAACGGATGAAGCCGTAGGCACCGAGTTTCAGCATGATCGCGGCCAGCACGGCCGAGCCGCCGGTCGGCGCCTCGACGTGGACGTCCGGCAGCCAGGTGTGGACCGGGAACATCGGCACTTTCACGGCAAACGCCATGAAGAAGGCCAGGAAGATCAGGATCTGCTCGGTCATCGTCAGCGGCGCCTTGTGCCACAGCAGGATGTCCCAGCTACCGGTGACGTTGTACAGGTAGACGATGGCAACCAGCGTCAGCAGCGAACCGAAGAAGGTGTACAGGAAGAACTTGAACGACGCATACACGCGGTTGTCGCCGCCCCAGATACCGATGATGATGTACATCGGGATCAGGGTCGCTTCAAAGAAGAAGTAGAACAGCAGGCCGTCCATGGCGGTGAACACGCCGATCATCAGGCCGGACAGGATCAGGAACGCGCCCATGTACTGGGCCACGCGTTTCTGAATCACTTGCCAGGCCGAGATCACCACGATGATGGTGATGAAGGCGGTCAGCGGCACGAACCACAGCGACAGGCCATCGATACCCAGCGAGTACCAGATGTTGAAGCGCTCGATCCACGGCGCTTTTTCGACGAACTGCATGCCGTGGGCGGCGTTGTCAAAGTGGGTGATCAGCGGCACGGTCGCGCCGAAGCTGACAATCGAGCCGATCAGGGTCAGCACGCGGGTGAATGGCGCGTTGCTGTCACGCCCTACCGCCAACACGATCAGGCCGAAAATAATCGGGAGCCAGATCGAGAGGCTCAGGTACGGAGGTAATGAAGATATTGTTGACATCATGGTTATCGTTATCTCTTTGCGTATCAGCTAATTAAGCGTGCCAAAACGGCAGGAAGTAGACCAGGAACCCCAGGATGCCCAGGATCATCACGAAGGCGTAGTGGTAGATGTAACCGGTCTGCGCCAGGCGGGTCAGCGAGGAGAACCAGCCGACGACTTTGGCGCTGCCGTTCACCAGCAGGCCGTCGATCAGTTTCTTGTCGCCGAAGTTCCACAGGCCGTTGCCCAGCAGGCGGGCGCCGCCTGCGAACACGGTTTCGTTGAACTTGTCCATGTAGTACTTGTTGTCGAGCAGCGTGTGCAGGGCCTTGAACTTTTCGTAGAACCATGCCGGCACGCGCGGATTGATCATGTAGCAGTAGTACGACGACGCCACACCGGCAATGGCCAGCCACAGCGGCAGCGTGGTCAGCGAGTGGATCGCCATGCCGACGGCGCCATGGAACTCTTCGCCCAGGATTTCCATCGCCTTGTGGTTTTCACCGATGAAGATGACATCCTTGAAGAAGTCGCCATGCAGCATAGGCTGGATGGTGAAGAAGCCGATCAGCACCGACGGGATGGCCAGCGCCACCAGCGGGAACCACACCACGAATGGCGATTCGTGCGGTTTCTGGCCCGGGGCCAGGCCGTGGTGGGCGTGGTCGTCATGGTCGTCGTGGCCGTGATCGTCGTGCGCGTGGTCGTCATGCGCGCCGTGTGCGGCTTTCGGTGCGTGATGGTCGTCGTGGCCGTGGGCGTGGGCCTGGCCGAAACGCTCTTTACCGTGGAACACCAGGAAGTACATGCGGAACGAGTAGAACGCGGTCACGAACACGCCAGCCAGCACGGCGAAGTTGGCGAAGCCGGCGCCCCAGATATGGGTTTCGTGCACGGCTTCGATGATCGAGTCTTTCGAGTAGAAGCCCGAGAAGAACGGCGTGCCGATCAGGGCCAGCGAACCCAGCAGCGAAGTGATCCAGGTGATCGGCATGTATTTGCGCAGGCCGCCCATGTTGCGGATGTCCTGGTCGTGGTGCATGCCGATGATGACCGAGCCGGCGCCCAGGAACAGCAGCGCCTTGAAGAACGCGTGGGTCATCAGGTGGAACACCGCCACCGAGTAAGCCGACGAACCCAGCGCCACGGTCATGTAGCCCAGCTGCGACAGCGTCGAGTAAGCAACCACGCGCTTGATGTCGTTCTGGATGATGCCCAGGAAGCCCATGAACAGCGCGGTAATCGAACCGATCACCAGGATGAAGCTCAGCGCGGTGTCCGACAGCTCGAACAGCGGCGACATGCGCGACACCATGAAGATGCCGGCGGTAACCATGGTTGCCGCGTGAATCAGTGCGGAAATCGGGGTCGGGCCTTCCATCGAGTCCGGCAGCCAGACGTGCAGCGGGAACTGCGCCGACTTGCCCATCGCGCCGATGAACAGGCAGATGCAGGCCACGGTCAGCAGCGCCCAGTCGGTGCCCGGCAGCGTCAGCGCCGACAGCGCTTCGCGCTTGGCGAACACTTCCTGGTAGTTCATCGAACCGGCGTAAGCCAGCAGCAGGCCGATGCCGAGGATGAAGCCGAAGTCACCGACGCGGTTGACCAGGAAGGCTTTCATATTGGCGAAGATGGCGGTCGGACGGGTGTACCAGAAGCCGATCAGCAGGTAGGACACCAGGCCCACCGCTTCCCAGCCGAAGAACAGCTGCAGGAAGTTGTTGGCCATCACCAGCATCAGCATCGAGAAGGTGAACAGCGAGATGTACGAGAAGAAGCGGTTATAGCCCTCGTCTTCCGCCATGTAGCCGATGGTGTAGATGTGCACCATCAGCGACACGAAGGTCACCACGCACATCATCATTGCCGACAGCGCATCGATCTGGAAGCCGACTTCCAGCTTCATGCCGGCTACCGTCATCCAGGTGTAGATGGTTTCGTTGAAGCGCGCGCCGTCGAGCACTTCCATCAGCGTCATCGCCGAGATGATGAATGCCACCAGCACGCCCAGGATGGTCGCCGCGGTCGCGGTCTTGCGACCGACCACGTTGCCGAAGAATTTAGTTCCCAGCAAGCCGGCCACTGCCGCGCCCGCGAGGGGCGCCAGTGGAACAGCTAGCAAGAGATTAGCGTTAAGTGTACCCGCCATGATGAACCTTAATCGTTATTTTCGGAGGTTAAAACTTAGCCCTTCAGGCTATCCAGGTCTTCTACGTTGATGGTGTCCAGGTTACGGAACAGCACCACCAGGATCGCGAGGCCGATCGCCGATTCGGCAGCGGCAACGGTCAGGATAAAGAAGACAAAGATCTGCCCTGCCGCATCACCGAGGTAATGCGAGAACGCGATGAAGTTCATATTCACTGCCAGCAGCATCAGTTCGATGGCCATCAGGATGATAATGACGTTCTTGCGGTTCAGGAAAATACCTACGATCGAGATCGCGAACAGGATCGCGCCCAGGATCAGGTAGTGAGCCAGGGATAAAGTCATGGTGCCTCCTTCACTTCGGTTTCGGCCTGGCCGCGGTTGGTGACCGGATCGATCTTGACGATCTTCAGGCGGTCATTGCGCTTGACGCGGACAGCGTCGGCTGGGTCGAAGAATTTGGTGTCCTTGCGCTTGCGCAGGGTCAGTGCCACGGCGGCGATGATCGCCACCAGCAGGACCACGGCGGCAATCTCAAAGCCATAGATGTATTTGGTGTAGATCAGCATGCCCAGTTCCTTGGTGCCGCCGATATTGTTTGGATTGGCCACTTCCTGATCGAAGGTCAGGAACGAGCGCCACAGCACGGCCGCCATTTCCAGCACGATGATCACGCCGACAAACGAGGCGACCGGCAGGTAGCCCCAGAAGTTTTCGCGCAGCTTTTCGGTGTCGATGTCCAGCATCATGACCACGAACAGGAACAGCACCATGACGGCGCCAACGTAGACCAGCACCAGCACGATGGCCAGGAATTCGGCCTCCAGCAGCATCCAGATGCCGGCGGCGTTGAAGAACGCCAGCACCAGGAACAGCGCGGCGTGCACCGGATTGCGGGCCGTGATAACGCGCAGCGAGGCCAATATCATGATGGCCGCGAAGACGTAGAACAAAGCAGTTTTAAATTCCATAACTAACCCAAGAGACGTACAGTTTTATTGATCGAATCCCTGATTAACAGGTGCCTGCCTGTGGCCTCGCCTTGGCGAGGTCAGGACAGGCGCCGTCTCAGCGATAAGGAGCGTCCGCTGCGCGGGCCGCGGCGATATCGTTTTCGTAACGGTCGCCGACGGCCAGCAGCATCTCTTTCGTGTAGTACAGATCGCCGCGTTTCTCGCCGTGGTATTCCAGCACATGCGTTTCCACGATCGAATCAACCGGGCACGACTCTTCGCAGAAGCCGCAGAAGATGCACTTGGTCAGGTCGATGTCGTAACGCGTGGTACGGCGCGAGCCGTCCGCACGCTGCTCCGATTCGATGCTGATCGCCATCGCCGGGCACACCGCTTCGCACAGTTTGCAGGCGATGCAGCGCTCTTCGCCGTTCGGATAGCGGCGCAGCGCGTGCAGGCCGCGGAAGCGCGGCGACATCGGCGTCTTCTCTTCCGGGTACTGCACGGTGATCTTGCGCGAGAACATGTACTTGCCCGTCAGCGCCATCCCTTTAACCAGTTCGGTCAGCATGAAGCTGCCGATGAAGTCTTTTAAACGTTCCATTATTTTTTCCTTACTTCCAGATATTCCAGGAGGTCTGCATCCAGCCAGCGATGAACACCAGATATGCCAGCGTCAGCGGAATGAATACTTTCCAGCCCAAACGCATGATCTGGTCATAACGGTAGCGTGGGAAGGTACCGCGCACCCAGATGAAGACCGATACCAGGAAGAACGCCTTGGCGAACAACCAGAAGAAGCCGCCGAAACCGCCCCAGAATTCCAGGAAGGCAAACGGTGCGGACCAGCCGCCCAGGAACATGATCGAACCCAGCGTGGCGATCAGGATCATGTTGGCGTATTCGGCCAGCATGAACATGGCGTAGGCCATGCCCGAGTATTCCACCATGTGGCCGGCAACGATTTCCGATTCGCCTTCCACCACGTCGAACGGGTGGCGGTTGCACTCGGCCAGGCCGGAGGTCAGGTAAACCACGAACAGCGGCAGCAGCGGCAGCCAGTTCCACGACAGGAAGTTCAGGCCCTGCTCGACCATCATGCCCTTCTGTTGGCCGGCGACGATGTCGCCGAAGTTCAGCGAACCGGACACCATCAGCACCACCACCAGCACGAAGCCCATCGGGATTTCGTAGGAAATCATCTGTGCCGAGGCGCGCATTGCGCCCATGAACGAGTACTTCGAGTTCGAGGCCCAGCCGGCGATGATGATGCCGTAGACTTCCATCGAGGTAATCGCCATCAGCAGCAGCAGACCGGCGTTGACGTTGGCGATCACGGCTTCCGGACCGAACGGCACGACGGCCCAGCATGCCAGCGCAGGCATGATGGTCATGATCGGGCCGATGACGAACAGGCCTGGGTTAGCCTTGGCCGGGGTAATGATCTCTTTGAACAGCAGTTTCAGCGCATCGGCGATCGGTTGCAGCAGACCCAGCGGGCCAACGCGGTTGGGACCGACGCGGATCTGGATCCAGCCGATGAACTTGCGTTCCCACAGCGTGGCGTAAGCAACCAGGCCCATCAGCGGCAGCAGCACGCACAGGACTTTGATCAGCGACCAGACCACTGGCCAGACTGGCGCCAGCACGCTGTTCGCGCCCAGCGTGTGTAACGTAGTGACGAATTCAGGCAGAGCCATTATTTCACCTCTCCTGCTTTTTCAACGGTGATGGAACCAAACATGCTGCCCAGGGCGGCGGTCGATGCGTGAGCAGCGGCCACGCGCACGGCGTTGGCTGGCAGTTTGGCGTCGACAGTGGCGACCAGGATCGCGCTGCCGGAACCTTGGGTAACTTTGACCTTGTCGCCTTCGGCCACACCCAGTTGTTGCGCCAGCGCGCTCGACAGGTGCGCTTTCGGCGCGGCCGCGTCGGCCATCTTCTGCAGCGACTCGGCGCGGCGGACCACGGCGTCGGCGAAGTAGATCGGCACGTCGGCGATGCGTTCGGTGCCGGTCGAGGTCGACGTTGCGGCAACCAGCGGCAGCTTCGACACGTTGTTCAGCTTGGCCGATACATCGGTCACGCCGGCGCCCAGCAGTTCGTCGCGGATCTGTTCCGAGGTGTCGTAGTCGAAACCGGTCAGGCCCAGGATGTTGCCCAGCACGCGCAGCACTTTCCACGCAGGACGGGTTTCAGCCAGCGGCTTGACGGTGCCGTTGAAGCTTTGCGCGCGGCCTTCGGCGTTGATGAAGGTGCCCGAGGTTTCGCTGAACGGCGACACCGGCAGCAGCACGTCGGCGTAGTCCATGCCGTGCTTGTAGGCGGACATGGCCACCACCATGTCGGCCTTCTTCAGCGCGGCGACGGCGGCTTGCGGGTTGTGCGCGTCCAGTTCCGGCTCGGCGTTCAGCAGCAGGTAGGCGGCTTTCGGCTCCGAGAACACCGGCGCTTTGCCGCCGTTGGCGTTGGCGATGTAGGCGCCGACGGTGTTGGCGGCTTCGGTCAGGTAGCCCAGCTTGGCGCCGGTCTGTTCGGCGATCCATTGCGCGGCGGCGTGCAGCGCGGCAGCTTGCGGGTGCTGCACGGCGGCGTTACCCAGGAACACGCCCTTGTTCTCGCCCGACAGCAGCGAAGCGGCGATGGCGTTGGCGGCGTCCGAGGCTTGCACGCCGTCGAAGCCGGCCGGTGCGGCCACTTCTTTTGCTTTGGCGACAGCCACCACCACTTGCGACAGCGCCGACAGCCATTCCGACGGCGCGGCGATCAGCTTGTTGGCCACGTTCATCAGCAGGTCGTCGTCGGTTGCGTGCAGCACGGACAGCTTGGCGCCGCCCTTGACCGCGGTACGCAGGCGGGTCGCCAGCAGCGGGTGATCCTTGCGCAGGAACGAGCCGATCACGAAGGCGCGGTTCAGCGCGCCGAATTCGGCGATCGACATGCCCAGCCATGGCGTCACGTCCAGCGAGAAATCGCTGTGGCGCAGGCGGGTGTCGACGCTGTCCGAGCCCATGGCGCGGGTCAGCTTTTGCAGCAGGTGCAGTTCTTCCAGCGTCGAGTGCGGCGTGGCGACGGCGGCCAGCGCGTTGGCGCCGTGTTCGTGACGGATGTTTTTCAGGCCGTGCGCGACGTATTCCAGCGCGGTCTGCCAGTCGACTTCCTTCCACTCGCCGCCCTGCTTCAGCATCGGCTGGGTCAGGCGGTCGGCGGTGTTCAGGCCTTCGTACGAGAAGCGGTCCTTGTCGGAAATCCAGCACTCGTTGACCGCATCGTTTTCCAGCGGCAGCACGCGCATGACTTTGCCGGCCTTGACCTGAACGATCAGGTTGGCGCCGAGGCCGTCGTGCGGCGACACCGATTTACGGCGCGACAGTTCCCAGGTACGGGCGCTGTAGCGGAACGGCTTGGAGGTCAGCGCGCCGACCGGGCACAGGTCGATCATATTGCCGGACATTTCCGAGTTGACGGTCTGGCCGACAAACGCGGTGATTTCCGAGTGTTCGCCGCGACCGATCATGCCCAGTTCCATGACGCCGGCCACTTCCTGGCCGAAACGCACGCAACGGGTGCACTGGATGCAGCGCGCCATTTCCTGCATCGACACCAGCGGGCCGGCGTCTTTCGGCACGACCACGCGCTTGTCTTCCTCGTAGCGCGATTCGCCCTTGCCGTAGCCGACGGCCAAATCCTGCAGCTGGCACTCGCCGCCCTGGTCGCAGATCGGGCAATCCAGCGGGTGGTTAATCAGCAGGAATTCCATGACCGACTTCTGCGCCTGCGTGGCCTTGTCGGAATTGGAGCGCACAATCATGCCCGCCGAGACCGGCGTAGCGCATGCTGGCAAAGGCTTGGGCGCCTTCTCCACTTCGACGAGGCACATGCGGCAGTTCGCTGCGATCGACAATTTCTTGTGATAGCAGAAGTGCGGAATGTAGGTTCCCAGTTTGTTGGCGGCGTCCATCACCATGCTACCAGCAGGGACTTCGACTTTTTTGCCGTCTATTTCGATTTCAACCATGGTGATCGTTACCTGTGACGCTTAGATGTAAGCGGGCACGCAGCATTGCTTGTGCTCGATGTGGTGTTCAAATTCTTCGCGGAATTGCTTGATGAACGCACGCATAGGCATGGCCGCCGCGTCGCCCAGCGCGCAAATCGTGCGGCCCTGGATGTTGTCGCATACCGAATTCAGCACGTCCAGGTCCGACGGGCGGCCCTGGCCGTTTTCGATACGGTGGATCATGCGGTACATCCAGCCCGTGCCTTCGCGGCACGGCGTGCACTGGCCGCACGACTCTTCAAAGTAGAAGTACGCCAGTGCGCTCCATGGCTTTCACCATGCAGCGCGTCTCGTCCATGACGATGACCGCGCCGGAACCCAGCATCGAACCGGCCTTGGCGATCGAATCGTAGTCGAGGTCAGTTTGCATCATGATCTCGCCGCGCACCACCGGCGCGGAGGAACCGCCAGGGATGACCGCCTTGATCTTTTTGCCGCCGCGCATGCCGCCTGCCAGTTCCAGCAGTTTGGCGAACGGCGTGCCCAGTGGTACTTCGTAGTTGCCCGGACGCTCGACGTCGCCGGAGATCGAGAAGATCTTCGAGCCGCCGTTGTTCGGGCGGCCGATCGCCAGGTACTTCTCCGGGCCCATGTTCAAAATGAACGGCACGGCGGCGAAGGTTTCGGTGTTGTTGATGGTGGTCGGCTTGCCGTACAGGCCGAACGAGGCCGGGAACGGCGGCTTGAAGCGCGGCTGGCCCTTCTTGCCTTCCAGCGATTCCAGCAGCGCGGTTTCCTCGCCGCAGATGTAGGCGCCATAACCGTGGTGCGCGTGCAGCTGGAAGCTGAACTCGCTGCCCATGATCTTGTCGCCCAGGAAGCCGGCGGCGCGCGCCTCTTCCAGCGCTTCTTCAAAGCGGGTGTACACCTCGAAGATTTCGCCGTGGATGTAGTTGTAGCCGACCGTGATGCCCATCGCGTAGGCGCCGATGGCCATGCCTTCGATCAGCGCGTGCGGATTGTAACGAAGAATGTCGCGGTCCTTGAAAGTGCCCGGTTCGCCCTCATCTGAATTGCATACCAGGTACTTCTGGCCCGGGAACTGGCGCGGCATGAAGCTCCACTTCAGGCCGGTAGGGAAACCGGCGCCGCCACGGCCGCGCAGCGACGACGCCTTGAGGTCGGCGATGATCTGTTCCGGGGTGATTTTCTCTTCGATGATACGGCGCAGCGCGCTGTAGCCGCCGCGTTTTACGTAATCTTCCAGGTGCCAGTTGTCACCGTTCAGGCCGGCGAGAATGACTGGATCGATATGTCGGTCGTGGAGTGACGTCATTTCTTGAGTTCCTCCACGAGGGAGTCGAGTTTATCGTTGGACATGAAGCTGCACATGCGGTGATTGTTCACCAGCACCACCGGCGCGTCGCCGCAGGCGCCCATGCACTCGCCTTCCATCAGCGTGAACTCGCCGTCGGCCGTGGTTTCACGGTAGTCGATGCCCAGCTTCTGCTTCAGGTGGTGCGCCGCGCGCTCGCCACCCGACAGGGCGCAAGGCAGGTTGGTGCACACGGTGATCTTGTGCTTGCCGACCGGCTTCAGGTTGTACATATTGTAGAAGGTCGCCACTTCCTGCACGGCGATGGCCGGCATGCGGATGTAGTCGGCCAGTTCCTGCATGGTCTCGGGCGAGATCCAGCCCAGTTCGACCTGGGCGTGCGCCAGCGCAGCCATCACGGCCGATTGGCGCTGATCGTCTGGGTACTTGGCCAGCTCGCGATCGATTTTTTTGTAGCACTGCTCAGATAACAACATTCTTTTTGCCTCTCGCACTTAGCGGTCAATACTGCCGAACACGATGTCCTGCGTACCAATGATGGTGACGGCGTCGGCAATCATGTGGCCACGCGCCATTTCATCCAGCGACTGCAGGTGTGCATAGTCTGGAGCGCGCAGTTTCACGCGGTATGGCTTGTTGGCGCCGTCCGACACAATGTAGACACCGAACTCGCCTTTCGGGTGTTCCACGGCGCTGTACGCCTCGCCTGGCGGCACGTGGAAGCCTTCGGTGAACAGCTTGAAGTGGTGGATCAGCGATTCCATATTGGTCTTCATGTCCACGCGGCCCGGCGGCGCCACCTTGCGGTTGCTGGTCATGACGGGACCCGGGTTGTTGCGCAGCCATTCGACGCACTGCTTGATGATGCGGTTCGACTGGCGCAGCTCTTCCACGCGCACCAGGTAGCGGTCGTAGCAGTCGCCGTTGGTGCCGATCGGGATGTCGAAGTCCATCAGGTCGTACACCTCGTACGGCTGGTGCTTGCGCAGGTCCCACTGCACGCCCGAGCCGCGCAGCATGGCGCCGGTGAAGCCCATCGCTTTCGCGTCTTCCGGCGACACCACGCCGATGCCGACGGTACGCTGTTTCCAGATGCGGTTGTCGGTCAGCAGGGTTTCGTATTCGTCGACATAGGTCGGGAAGCGCGCGGTGAACGCTTCGATGAAGTCCAGCATCGAGCCCTGACGATCCTTGTTCAGGTTGTCGATGGCCTTGGCCGAACGGATGATCGACGGCTTGTGCTGCGGCATCGCGTCCGGCAGGTCGCGGTAGACGCCGCCCGGACGGTAGTAGGCCGCGTGCATGCGCGCGCCCGACACCGCCTCGTAGCAGTCGAACAGGTCTTCGCGGTCGCGGAAGCAGTACAGGAACGGGCCCATGGCGCCGACGTCCAGCGCGTGCGCGCCCAGCCACATCAGGTGGTTCAGGATGCGGGTGATCTCGTCGAACATGACGCGGATGTACTGTGCGCGCAGCGGCACTTCCAGCCCCAGCATCTTTTCGATGGCCATCACGTAGGCGTGCTCGTTGCACATCATCGACACGTAGTCGAGGCGGTCCATATACGGCACCGACTGCAGGTAGGTCTTCTGCTCGGCCAGCTTCTCGGTGCCGCGGTGCAGCAGGCCGATGTGCGGATCGGCGCGCTGGATCACTTCGCCGTCGAGCTCCAGCACCAGGCGCAGCACGCCGTGCGCGGCCGGGTGTTGCGGGCCAAAGTTCAGGGTGTAGTTCTTAATTTCTGCCATGTTCTTACTTCCCGTAGGTTTCTTCGCGGATCACGCGCGGCACGTTTTCACGCGGCTCGATGGTGACCGGCTGGTAGACCACGCGCTTCTGCTCGGCGTCGTAGGTCATTTCCACGTAGCCCGAGACCGGGAAGTCCTTGCGGAACGGGTGGCCGATGAAGCCGTAGTCGGTCAGGATGCGGCGCAGGTCGTTGTGGTTTTCGAACAGGATGCCGAACATGTCGAACGCTTCGCGCTCGTACCAGTTCAGCGAGCGCCACAGCGGGGTCAGCGACGGCAGCAGCGGCATCTCGTCGTCAGCGCAGAAGGCGCGCACACGGACGCGCCAGTTGTGTTTTACCGACAGCAGGTGGGTGACGGCGGCGAAACGCTGGCCATCCCAGGCGCCGTCGCCGTAGTTCAGGTAGTCGATGCCGCACAGGTCGATGGCGGTGTCGAAGCCCAGCGTGGCGTCGTCGCGCAGCGTCTGCATCACGGCATAGTAATCAGCGGCCTTGACGGTCAGCGTGATCTCGCCCAGTGCAACGACCGTAGAAACGCGGTCGCCCAGGGCAGTGCCGAGGGCGGTTTGGAGTTGTTCCAGATGTGTAGTCATATTGTGTTGCGCCCCCGTTAGCGTGCGATCGTGTTGGTGCGCTTGATCTTATTCTGCAACTGCATGATGCCGTACAGCAGGGCCTCGGCGGTCGGCGGACAGCCCGGCACGTAGACGTCGACCGGCACGATGCGGTCGCAGCCGCGCACGACCGAGTAGGAGTAGTGATAGTAGCCGCCGCCGTTGGCGCAGGAACCCATCGAGATGACCCAGCGCGGCTCCGGCATCTGGTCGTAGACCTTGCGCAGTGCCGGGGCCATCTTGTTGCACAGCGTGCCGGCCACGATCATCACGTCGGACTGACGTGGCGATGGACGGAACACGACGCCAAAGCGGTCCATGTCGTAACGGGCAGCGCCCACGTGCATCATTTCGACTGCGCAGCAAGCCAGACCGAACGTCATCGGGAACATCGAACCCGTGCGCGCCCAGTTGATCAGCTTGTCAGCCGAGGTGGTGATGAAACCTTCGTTTAATACGCCTTCAATAGCCATGGCTTATTCCCAATCAAGGGCACCTTTCTTCCAGATGTACCAGAAACCGACCACGAATTCGGCGATGAAGACCATCATCGTGACGAAGCCTTGCCAGCCCAGTTCGCGCATGGATACGCCCCAAGGGAAGAAGAACGCCGTTTCCAGATCGAACAAAATAAAGAGAATCGCGACGAGGTAGTAACGCACGTCGAATTTCATGCGCGCGTCTTCGAAAGCTTCGAAGCCGCATTCATACGGGGACAGCTTGGCTGCGTCAGGCTTTTTCGGGCCGAGGATGTGGCCCAGCACTTGGGGAGCGATACCTACGCCGAGACCGACGAGGATGAACAACAGGACGGGGAGATAATTTTCGAGGTTCACGATTGAAGAGCTTATGTTGAACGATCAGTTTAAAGGACACATCGCGGTGCTCTGCGGTGCGCTTAACGTTCGCCCCAATCGTAAAACTGCTCAGACCAGGATCGAACGACACATCCTCGTAAAAAAGCCAGCTTGGTACCACCCTTGCTGGCCTATGTTCTGGTGCCGACGACGAGACTCGAACTCGTACAGCTTGCGCCACTACCCCCTCAAGATAGCGTGTCTACCAATTTCACCACGTCGGCATAAGGCCGTTATTCTACTTCGTTTTCACGCGGTTGTTAATCCCGTATTGCGTCAAAACAAGGAAAAATCGATAAATCTTTAACTATTTTTTCTGCTCTCAAAGATACTGCCAAAACTATGAGCAAACAACTTAAAAAATTATCAACAGCACTGATTTACTACAGCGATTATATTACTTTGGAATCGAGTTTGCAGGCGCCGGCGCCGGTGCGGCCGGTGCGGCAGGCGCCGAAGCGGCCGGGGCGGCTGGCGCCGGGGCTTGCACACGGTCCATCACACCGCCGCTGACGTTGTTGGCCTGGTGCGTGGTGATGTACGACAGCGCCAGCGTGGCAGCGAAGAAGATCGCGGCGGCCACGCCGGTCGACTTGGACATGAAGTTGGAGGAACCGGTCGCGCCGAACAGGCTGCCGGAGGCACCGGAACCGAAGGCCGCGCCCATGTCGGCGCCCTTACCGTGTTGCAGCAACACCAGGCCGATAATGGCGATGGCCGAAATCACCTGCACTACGATAACCAGATTGAAAAAGGTGCTCATGTTATTCCATTCCAAATTAAAAGTTTTGTATCGTTTTGTTTCTACTGCTTGTTTCTACCACTTAAACGGCCTGAATAATCCCGAGAAAATCACTCGACTTTAAAGCAGCGCCGCCAATCAGGCCGCCGTCAATATCGGGCTGCACCATCAATTCTTTCGCATTCTCCGGCTTCATGCTGCCGCCGTAGAGAATCTTCACTTCCGCCGCCGCTGCCGCATGCTTGCCGGCCAGGCACTGGCGCAGGAAACGGTGCGCGTCCTGGGCGATCTGCGGCGTCGCCGTCCTGCCGGTGCCGATGGCCCAGACCGGCTCGTAAGCCAGCACGATCTTCGCCACGTCCTGCGCCGCAATCGCGTCCAGCACGGCTTGCAGCTGGGCGCAGATCACCTCCTCGGTCCGCCCCGCCTCGCGCTCGGCCAGCGACTCGCCGACGCACACCACCGGCGTCAGGCCTGCCGCCAGCGCCACCACCGCCTTCTGCGCCACCAGCGCATTGCTCTCGTGGTGATAGGAACGGCGCTCCGAGTGGCCGACCAGCACGTAGGTCGAGCCGAAATCCTGCAGCATGGCGGCCGACACCTCGCCAGTATACGCGCCTGCGGCGTGGATCGACACGTCTTGCGCGCCCCAGGCCACCGGCGTGCCGCTCAGCTCCGCCTGGCACTGCGCCAGGTAGGGTGCGGGCACACAGACCGCGCAGTCGGCGCCAAAGTCGTTCAGTCCGGCGACTATCCCCGACAGCAGTGCCGTGTTGGCGGCGCGGTTGCCATTCATTTTCCAGTTGCCGATAACGAGTTTGTGACGCATAGCTTGCCCAAAGGTTTAATAACCCACCATTTTACCGCGCGCAAAAACGCATGGTCAAACAGGCAAAGCCTCTCCCCGGCTGTCGAAAACCGTAAATTTACTACGCATTTTACAACGAAATCACCATCAGATCACCTGCAACATGATTTTTCCGACGTGCGAGCTGCTCTCCATCAGCGCGTGCGCGGCGGCCGCCTGCTCCAGCGGGAAAACGGTGTGGATGATCGGCTTGAGCTTGCGTTCGGCCATCATCGGCCAGACTTTCTCCTTCAGCTTTTTGGCGATGGCGCCTTTGAAATCCGCCGAGCGCGGGCGCAAGGTGGAGCCGGTCACGGTCAGCCGGCGGCGCAGCACCTGGCCCATGTCGAGCGTCGCCTTGGCGCCGCCCAGCGTGGCGATGATGGCGATGCGGCCATCGTCCGCCAGACAGGAAACCTCGCGTGGCAGGTAGTCTCCGGCCACCATGTCGAGAATCACGTCGACGCCGCGGTCGTTGGTCAGCGACTTGACGACGGCCGCGAAGTCCTCGGTTTTGTAGTTGATGCCGCGCTCGGCGCCGAGGCCGACGCAGGCCGCGACCTTGTCGTCCGAACCGGCGGTGGCGAACACGCGGTGGCCCATCGCAGAGGCCAGCTGGATGGCGGTGACGCCGATGCCGGAACTGCCGCCCTGCACCAGCAATGTCTCGCCGGCAGTCAGGTTGGCGCGGTCAAAAACGTTGCTCCAGACTGTGAAGTAATTTTCCGGAATTGTGGCCGCTTCGAGCATCGACCAGCCTTTGGGCACCGGTAAAACTTGCTGTATCGGCGCAACAACATACTCGGCATAGCCGCCGCCCTGCACCAAAGCGCAGACGTGGTCGCCGATATCGAGGGTGGTGTAGTCGAGATCGCCGTCGACGATTTCGCCGGCCACTTCCAGGCCGGGAATGTCGGACGCGCCGGGCGGCGGGGCGTAGTTGCCGGTGCGCTGGAAGACGTCCGGGCGGTTGACGCCGGCGGCATGCACTTTAATCAGCACCTCGCCGGATTTAACCACCGGCATTGGACGTTCACACAGTTTCAGGACATCGGCTGGGCCGGGTTGGGTGATTTCAATCGCGCGCATGTTCGTCTCGGATAAAGAAAGCCCGATTCTACGCCTACCGACGCTTACGCGCAGGCGCCCCCCGTCGTGTACGCGTAGGCACCACCCCGTCGTGTAAGCGCAAGGCGCCCCCCGTCGTTCCCGCGCAGGCGGGAACCCATGGACCGCGTGCCGATCAGCGCCCCATGGATTCCCGCCTGCGCGGGAATGACGGCTAGCCGCCGCCGGTGCGCGACTTTTGCGGCAGCGGCGTATTAACACGCCACGACGCCGACAACGCCTGCCCCTCCTCGATCTGCTCCTGTGTCATCTTCTTCAACAACTGCGAACGTTGCTCCGCGGCATTGGCCGAACCATTGGCGGCCGCCAGGTTCCACAACATATAAGCGATGACATTATCCTGCGGCATGCCGCCGATGTGATAGCGGTACATCAGCCCCAGCACCTGCTGCGCCTCCGGGTGGCCCTGCTCGGCCGCCTTGCGGAACCACGCCACCGCCTGCTTGTGATCCTGAATCACCGCATTGCCCGTGTAATACATGGCGCCCACCACGTACTGCGCGTCGGCCTTGCCCTTGAGCGCGGCCTTGCGGTGCCACTCCAGCGCAGCCTTGTAATCCTGCGACACGCCCCGGCCCATGTAGTACATCAGCCCCAGCAGATGCTGCGCATCCGCATTGCCGGCCTGGGCCAACGGCCGTATCTCCCTCAGCGCCACCGCGTAGTTCTTGCTGTTGTACGCGGTCGCCCCCTCGGCGAATCCTGCCATCGCGGCCTGCTGCCAACCCAGGGCGATGGCGATCGCTAGTATGAATTTTTTCATATCGCGTGCTATATCAGGTGTGTTTACTTCCAGCTAACCTTGCCGAGGCCGTCGACCGACACATTGCGGTTCAACGGCTTGCCATACACAATGACCGATCCAAGGCCACTGAGGTTCAGCGTGATATCGGTTTTGGCAGTCACGGTGGCGTTGCCCAGCCCGCTTAGATCGACATCCACCGAATCCGCCTGGAATTGCTGCGCATTGAGGCCGCCGACGCCGCCGAGGCCGGCGCGCAGCTTCTTGCCGCGTCCGCCGAGCGTGATCTGGCCGGCGCCGCTCATGTCGAGGTCGACCTCGTCGTTCTCGCTGAGCCACACGTTCATGCTGCCGACGCCGCCCAGGTTAGCCTTCAGCAGCTTGTAATTGCACACCACCTTCATATTGCCGGCGCCGTCCATGGTCAGGTCCAGTTGCTCGCCGCTGAAGCCGTTGACTTCGGTCTGGCCCACGCCCTCGACCACCACTTCGCGCAGCTTCGGCAGGATCAGCTCGGCGCGCGCGGTGGAGCGGCCGACCTTGATGCCGCGGCCTTCGCTTTCGAGATGCAAGGTGTCGCCCGATTGCGACGCGATCAGCTTGTCCAGATAGCGCCTTTCGCCGATCAGCTTGAGCGTGGGCGTGTCGCCCTGGCGCAGCTTGAGGTCGATCACGCCGTCGACCTTGACCCGCACCACGCGGGCGTCGATGGTTACCGCGCGCGTTTCGGTGATGTCATCGGCGGCGCCGGCCCAGCCGGCCAGGGTGCAAAACGCGGCAAACAGCAAACCGAACTGGAAAAACTTCTTCATGTCGAATCCTCTGATGTTGAGGCAACCATCATATCGCGCGCGCGTGGCCGGCCAGCCCTGGATTGCGACGAACTGCACAAAACGGCGACTGGACGGTAAAACCCCGTCGTTCCCGCGCAGGCGGGAACCCATGGGCCGCCTGCCCGCACACGTCCCATGGATTCCCGCCTGCGCGGGAATGACGGCGGGGCGGCTAGCGGTTGACGATGCGCGCCACCAGCCCCGCACGGCCGGTGCGGTCGAAGGCGGCGGCAGAAATCGTGCCCCTGGCCGCAATCGGCCCGCTAACCACCTTGCTGCGCACGGTCGGCGCGCTGCCATCCGTGGTGTACCGCAAGGTCAGCCCCGGCAGCACATGGTTGACCAGCACCTTGCCGCCCTCCACCACCATCCCCGGCGGTGCGATGCGATATGCGACATCCCCGCGCTCCAGGTCCAGCCGGGGCAACACGCGCTGCCCCAGCACATTCACGAAACCCGACCACGCCCCCCGATGCAAGGCCGCAGCCTGCACCGCATCGCCGGCCTGCGCCCACGCCGGATCAGGCGCCCAGGCCCGTTCCGCCACCGCCAGCAAGCGCGGCATCATCAGGTAGTCGAGCTGGCGCGCTTCGCGCACGGTCTCCGAGAACAAAGTCGCCTCCAGCCCGCGTATCCGCTGCCGCCCCGCGTCGGTCAATTGCGCGCCCAAAGGCTTGAAGTTGTAGACCGTATCGAGCTCCACATACGCGCCCCAGTTCACGCCCGGCTCCTCCGGATTGGCGTTGGCCGCCATATCCAGATACATATTGGTCACCGGCGCCAGCACGATGTCATAGCCGGCATTGGCGGCGCGATACGCGAAGTCCTCATTGCCCGGCGTGTTATTCCACACGTACAGGCTGAAACCGCGCTGCGTGAAGCGCGGATTCGGCGACTGCTGCGCTCCCTCCTTGGCCGTGCGGCGCGCGCCCAGTTCCTCCCAGCCGGACGCCGTCATGCCATGCTTGCGCAGGATGGCGTCCACCCGGTCATAAAAGTAGTCCCAAAGGTCGGGAATGCTGGCCAGCTTCTCGCGCTGCATCAGCGCCTGGCTGGCGGGCGACTTCTCCCACGCCCCATGCGGCAGCTCGTCGCCGCCCACGTGCATGGTCTTCAGCGGCACGCCGGCCTCGCGGTGCAGCGCCGCGACCTGGCCCACCACATGGTCGATGAACGCGTAGCTGGACTCCATGCCGGGATTGATCACATGGTCGTTATACTGCTGCGGCGAGTTGTATACGGAACGGTCGTCGAAATCGTTCAGCAGGTATTGCGCGGCGCCCTTCTCGCCCGCCGCCGCCATGCGGCGATAGCGCGCCTCCATCGCCTTGACCGCCGCGCGCGCATGGCCCGGCATCTCCACCTCCGGTATCACCTCGATATGGCGCGCCGCCGCATACCGCAGAATTTCGATGTACTCGGCGCGCGTATAGTAGCCGCTGCCATGCGGATCGTCGATGCGCGGACCGGAGCCGTACGCCGGCGGCAGGCGTACGCCCTGCTGCGCGCTGTGGCCGCGCACCGCGCCAAGGCTGGTCAGCTCAGGCAGGCCGGCGATTTCAAGCCGCCAGCCTTCGTCGTCGGTGATATGGAAGTGCAGCTTGTTCAGCTTATAGGTCGCCATCAGGTCCAGCGTTTTAAGCACCACCTCCTTGGGCTGGAAGTTGCGCGCCACGTCCAGCTGGAAGCCGCGATAGGCAAAGCGCGGCGCATCGGTCACGTCCAGCTCCGGCAGTTCGATCTGCACGGTGGACGGCGACGGCAAGGGCAGCAGGTCATGCAGCGATTGCAGGCCGCGCGCCACGCCGGCCGCCGTGTTGCCGGTGATGTTGATGCCATCATCGGCGCTGATGCTCAACTCATACGCCTCCGGCGACTGCTGCGCGTCCACCGGCCCGATGCGCAAGCGCAGCGGCACCGGCGCGCGTCCGCCGTCGCCCTGCGGCAGGTAGCGCGCGAACAGCGCGCGGGCAAACGCCGTTTCATACTTCAGGCCCGGGCCGGAAATCACCTGCGGCGCGCGCGCCAGCAGCACGCGGCCGGCGCCGGCGCGCAGCGACAGCGGCGTCGGGAACACCGGCGGCAGCGCGGCCGCCGGCAGCACGTCCGACTGCGCGTTGCGGCGATAGGTATCCTGCGGCGTCACCAGGACATGCTGGCCGGCCGGACGCTGAAGCTGCTCTTCGCGCGTCGGCAGCAGTACCTGATAGTCGCCGATGGCGTGCGCCGCCTCCGGCTCGGCGTCGTAGACGAGATAAGGCCCCGCCGGCGCGCGCTCTAATTTGACCAGCACATCGGAGAAGTAATAATCCACATGCAGCGTGCGCCCGGCCTTCAGTCCTTTGAAGCCCGGCGCCGGCCGCACGCGATACAGGCCGCCGCTGACCTTCTCCATCATCAGCCGGCCGTCCAGCGGGCCGGTGACCACGCCGTAAGCGGTGTTGAAGTACAGCGACCAGCCTTGCGCCGGCAGCGGCGTGCCTTTCAGCGCGGTGATGCTCAGCCGCGCGCGGGTGCGCGGTTGCGATGCGGTCAGCTCGTTGCGCAGCACTTCCCAGCGCATCTTCAGCGCTTCCTGCTGCGCCGCGTGGGCCGGAGTGGTCAGCGCGGTCAGGGCCAGCATGCAGGCTGCAAGGTGGTATCTCTTCATGTTTAGTAAACCTGAATAAACTGCGTCATCAAATAGTGTTTTGTTTGACCCTCTGCGATCGCAGGTCAATACTAAATTGTCAGATTGCCACATCCTGAGCGCCACCGCATCAAGATTTGGTGAATGACTACTCTAATAACACCAAGGAGACAACATGCTGCACCCTACGAGTAAGACTCTGATGAGTCTTGCCGTGGCCAGCGCTTGCAGTTTCATGAGCGTGGCCGCTGCGCAGGACGAAATCCCTGAAGTTAAGGTTACCGCCACCCGCTATTCCACTTCGCTGCTCAAGACGCCGCTGGCGGTCACCGCGATCACCCAGGAGCAGCTGGCCCGCAAGGGCGCCACCAGCCTGCGTGACCTCAGCGGCGAAATGCCCAACGTCGTCATCGAAAACACCGGCCTCGATTCGGCGGTGCAGATCACCATTCGCGGCATCACCTCCACCAATTTTACCGAGACCGGCGACCCGGCGGTCGGCTTCCACGTCGACGGCATGTACTCGCCCCGCCCGCAAGGCGCGCAGGCGCTGATGTTCGACCTGGAACAGGTGGAAGTGCTGCGCGGCCCGCAAGGCACGCTGTTCGGCCGCAACTCGACCGGCGGCAGCATCAACGTCATCCCCGCCAAGCCCGATTGGACCGGCAATTACGGCAACGCCCTGCTCGACCTGGGCAACTACGACAAGAAACAACTGAACCTGGTGCAGAACTGGGTGATCAACGACGCGCCTGCGCTGCGCGGCACCTTCATGAAAGTAAAGCGCGACGGTTACGCCAACCAAAGCCGCGACGTCAGCGAGGCCAATGCGCCGGCGCTGGGCTGGGTCCCCAACGGCAAGCCGGACGTCGACCAGCGTTTCAACACGCCGATTGGCCGGAGCAAGTACTACACCAACCAGGACCAGTGGGCCGGCCGCCTGACCGCGCTGCTGAAAGTGAACCGCGACCTCACCGCCAAGGCGGCGTATGAGGAATTCCAGGATTCCAGCGCCGGCGGCGCCAACTTCCGCGATTGCGAGGCCGGCGCCGGCACCCGCTACGCTTGCACCACGCAGGGCAAGTGGGACATCAACGTCAACGTGCCGGGACACATCGACATGAAAATCCGCACGCTGCGCACGGGCGTCAACTGGAACGTCAACGACCACACCAGCTTGGACTATACCTTCCAGGTGGCGGACCAGCGCCGCTCGGAAATCACCGACGACGACAAGGGCCTGCAACACGCCGCGCCATTCCAGATCAACGGCGCCTATCCGAATTCCGCCGATGGCAACTGGGGCACCTGGCCGCTGACCGACTCCTTCCACCGCACGCTGTTCTCGCGCTATCTGTCCACCGTCCACGAAGCGCAGCTCAAGCAGCAGCTGGGCAGCGTCAAATATGTCGGAGGCCTGTTCTGGATGCACGAACGGAACGCCATCGACTACGAACAGACCAACACCATCCAGAAGCCCTACGGCGACGTTGGCAGCGTGCTGTATCACCAGCCTCACCGCCAGGTCGACGCCAAGGCCGCCTTCGCGCAGGCCGACTGGCAGTTCATCCCGACGTGGACCGCCACCGCCGGCGCCCGCTACAGCGTCGACAGCAAGGAAGACAAGGGCGGCAAGGTATATGGCGCCAACTGGATCGGCAACGCGGCTTACTACAACGGCTGGTATTCGCAGGGCACGCCCGGCACGCCGGGCTTCCATGTCCACGACGGCACCGACCTGGCGCCGGGCATGGGCGGCAGCGTGGACGCCTACCGCCTGTATGGATCGCCGACCTCCAACGACCACAAACAAACGTGGAACAAGGTCACCTGGCGCCTCGGCCTGCAAAAGCAGATCGACAACAGCAAGATGGTGTACGGCTCCATCTCCACCGGCTACAAGGCCGGCGGCTTCGCCGACAAGGCGGACACCTGCAACTACCACCTGTGCGCCGACGGCAAGCCGGGACAAGTCACCTTCCTGCCGTACGAGCCGGAGACTGTCACCAACTATGAGCTGGGCTTCAAGGGCAAATTCCTCGAAAATAAACTCAGCCTGTCCGCCACCGCCTTCTTCATGAAGTACAAGGGCATGCAGCTGACCGGCACCTACTTCGTCAACCAGATCATTCCGGACAACGGCCTGCCCTGCCCGGCCGACCAGCCGAAGTGCGACGTGTACGAAACCTGGCGTACCATCAACGTCGGCAAGGTCAACATCCCCGGCCTGGAACTGGAGTGGGATTACCGCCCGTGGCGCGGCGCGCGCTTCGGCGGCGGCTTCGCCTACATCAACACCAGCGTGCATGACTTCAACTCCTACAGCGACGATTACCTGTGCGACGTGCGCACGGAGCTGGGACTGCCGGCCTGCCCGGCCGTCTACAGCGGTTCGGACAAGACGCTGCTGGGCCGCCGCCTCGCCAACATCGACGGCAACCACCTGCCCAACACGCCGAAGTATCAGCTCAACCTGAACTTCTCGCAGGAGTTCGGGCTGGAGAACGGCTACAAGGTGATCCCGTATGTGAAGCTGAACTGGCGCGACAAGGCCTACTTCGACCTGCTCAATTCCGAGTTCGCCCACGTTGGCCGCTATCAGAGCGCTTACGCGACCGGCGATGCATCGGTGCGGTTTGAATCGCCGGAAGACAAATGGCACGCGGAGCTGTACGTCCGCAATTTCACCGACAAGCATGCGAAAACCAGCACCGACTCGGCCTTCGGCGGCTTCATGAAGTCGAACTTCATCGAGCCCCGCATGTTCGGCTTCCGGCTCGGCGCCAACTTCTAGGCAGCCCTGCTGCGCACCAGATCGAGCCAGGCGCGCGCGGCGAACGACAGATGGCCGCCGCGCCGCCAGGCCAGCATCAGCTTCCAGTCCAGCGCCGGCTCCTGTAGCCTGACCACGGTGAACCGGCCCTTTTCCAGCGTATCGCAAAACACCTTGGGCAGCAGCGTGACGCCCACGCCCAGCCGCACCAGCGAGGCGACGAAATCCCACTGGCCGCTGCGGCTGCTGATGCGCGGCTTGAAGCCGGCGCGCAGGCAGGCGTCGGCAATCACCTGATTCAGCGCGAAGCCCTCGCCGTAGAAAATGAAGGCGCAATCGGCCAGTTCGCGCAGAGCCACGCCGCGCCGGCCGCGCCATGGCGAATCGCCGGGCGCCAGCAGGCACATGGGCGATGTCAGCAGCGGGTAGGAGTCGAAGTCCTGCCATGCGGCGGCGTTGGATGGATAGTCCAGCATCGTGCCCATTTCCAACACGCCGCTGCGCAGGTCCGCCTCGATACCCTGCGAGCCGCCTTCGAATAGCTTGAGTTCTATCTGCGGGTAGCGCTTGTGATACGCGGCCAGCAAAGGCGCCAGCGGCGCGTGCGCCTGCTGGGTCACGCCGATGCGCAAGTCGCCGCGCCGCAGTTGCTGCAGGTCGGCCAGCTCGACGCCCATCTCTTCGTGCATCGCCAGCAGCGCGCGGCCGCGTTGCAGCACCACGTTGCCGGCGTCGGTCAGCGTGAAACGCTTGCCGACGCGTTCCAGCAGCGTCAGGTCGAGCGATTGCTCCAGCTGCTGGATCATTTTACTGACCGTGGGCTGGGTGACGTGCAGCGCCTCGGCGGCACGGCTGAAACTCTGCTTGTCGACCACCGCGACGAAATAGCGCAGCGCGCGGATATCCATGATGCATTCCTATTGAGAATGATTTTTATAATTTTAATTCATTTCATCTTTTATCCGCCCACGCCTAAAATGGCATCATGAAACGAATTGTCTACACATTGGCGCAGGTTCTGGGGCTGATCGGGGCGTGGTACGCGGCGGACCGCTTCTCGGCGTGGGTCGGATTGCCCTTCTCCGGCGGCGTGGTCGGCCTGATTATCATGGTCGCGCTGCTGCAAAGCGGCGTGCTGCGGCCGACCGCGATCGAGCATGGCGCGGACTGGCTGCTGTCCAACATGCTGCTGTTCTTTATTCCGCTGGTGGTATCGGTGGTGCAGTTCACCGGCATGCTGAAGGAGGACGGCTTGCGGCTGTTCGCCGCCATCGGCATAGGCTTCAGCTGCGTGATGCTGGCAACCGCCTTCACCGTCGAATGGGTGTGCCGGTTTGAGCGCGGCCGCAAGCTGCGCCGCCTGCGCGCGGAGCGTGCCGCGTGAAGCCGCTGCTGTTCCTGTTGCTGACGCTTGGCCTGTTCTACGCGAACCAGGCTTTGCACAAGCGCTACCCGCGCTTATGGCTGACGCCAGCCATCGCCACGTCGGCGGTGCTGATCGCCGTGGTGCAGCTGTCGTCCACACCTTTCCCCGTCTACTTTGGCGACACGCGCTGGCTGTCGTGGCTACTCGGCCCGGCAACGGTGGCGTTTGCGCTGCCGATCTACCAGTACCGCGAACTCGTGAAGGAGCACTGGCTGGCGCTATCGCTGGGTAGCGTGGCCGGCATCGCCGCTTCGCTGGGCAGCACGCTGCTGCTGGACCGTTTGCTCGGCCTGCATGGCAGCATGGCGCAAAGCCTGCTGGCGCGCTCGGTGTCGACGCCATTCGCGCTGGAAGCCACGCGCCATCTCGGTGGGTCGGCGCAGTTGACCGGCGTGTTTGTCATCATCACCGGCTTGTTCGGCATTCTGCTTGGACAGGTGCTGCTGGCGCGCCTGCCGCTGCGCATGCGCATTGCGCGTGGCGCGCCGTATGGCGCGGCGGCGCATGGTTTCGGCTTGAGCAAGGCGCGTTCGATCGGCCCGCAGGAAGGCGCGGTCGCCAGCCTCACCATGATCTTCAGCGGCGTGCTGATGGTGCTGCTGGCGCCAATGCTAGGTCACCTCATCACCAGCGCATAATCTGGCGTACTTGCGGCAGCAGGTCGTCGGCCATCCTGACATGCTGCTCGCGGGTCGGGTGCGCGTCGGTGGCGTCGCCGGGGTAATGGGTGGAAGCGATGGCGCGCACGCGCGGGTCGCCCACCAGCCGCACGGTGTCCGCGATATAGCTGTGCAGCGCGGCCTGCTTTTCGCTGTGCAGAATGCTGCCTTCGGTGAGCATGATCTGCGCTTGCGGATGATCGTGCAACAGTGTGCGCACCAGCGACACGTAGGCCTGCACGTACTGCTCTCGGTCCGGTATGCCGGTGGTCATATCGTTGGTGCCGATGGCGACGATGATCGCGTGCGGCAGGTAATAGCGCTGATCCCACGGCACGCTGGCCGGCTGCGTCGGCAGCGCCATGGCGTAATAGTCCGCCAGGTTCAATTCATTGGTCTTGCCTTCCCAGGTGCGGATCAGGCCACGGCCGCCGTAGCACACCAGTTGCACCTGTGCGTTCAGGCGGCGCGCCAGCAGCATGCCGTAAGATTCGCGCGGACTGCCCCAGGCGGCGGTTGGCTTCTCGCCGGCCACGCGGTCTATGGCCGCGCCGCAGGTGACGGAATCGCCGAGTACCATCAGCTTGCGCGCCGGCAGCGCCGGGGAGCGCGCCATGCGCCATCCGTGTCGAACGATAGCAAGGCAGCCGTGCCTTGCCAGGTCTCCGAACGGTTGACGATTTCCGCCGTGTGCGCGCCTGGTTTCAGGCCTTCCGCCAGCATCGTGGTCTGCATGCCCGCCTCCAGCCGCAGCTTGCGCGGCGCGCCGTCAATCAGCACGTCGAGATAACTATCCTTGCCGCTGGCCTGCGTGACAGCGCTCAGGCGCGTGCCGTCGAAGTTGAGGAGGAAGCTCACGCCGGGGTAGCTGAATCGCACGCCGCCGTCGCCGGTGAGTTGCACACGACCCATGCGGGCGACATTTGCATCGCTGGCGGCGATGGGTGCGGCGGCCACGCCGCCCGCCGCCCATGCGGCAAGCAGCAGCGCCAGGGCTGGCAGGCGCATGGCTTACTCCATCAGCTTGCGCACGGCGGGCAGCATGGCGTCGGCCCAGATCTGGTAGCCCTTGGGGCTCGGGTGCAGGAAATCACCCATCACCTCGGCCGACATGTCGCCATTCGGCTGCAGGAAGAACAAGCCATAGTCCTGATAGAACACATGCTGGCCGTCGTTCAGGCCCGCCACCATGCGGTTCAGCTCCACCACCTTGCCGCGCTGCGGGCTATGCGTGAACTGGCCGTACGGCAGCACGGCGTTCAGCAGAATGCGCGCGTCCGGATAAATCTTGCGCAGTTGCGCCACTACCGCCTTGACGCCCTGGTAGGCCTGCTCCGGCGTCGCATCGCAGAAACCGAAGTTGTTCACGCCGATGGTCAGCACCACCGCTTTCGGCCGCAGCTTGTCGGCGTGGCCGTTCTGCAAGCGCCACAGCAGGTTGCCGGTGTGATCGCCGCCGATGCCGAAATTGGCGGTCCGCCAGTTGCCGAAGGCGCGCTGGAAAACCTCCTGGTTCCACATTTCTGTAATCGAATCGCCGACAAACAGCAGGTCGACGCCCCCTTGTCGGCCACCGCGACATCCTCGTCGTAGAACTGCTGCCAGCGGACGCGCGACATCCACGGATAATCCTTCTGGCGCGGCGCCGGCGTCAGGCTGCACGCGGCGCCGTCCACTTTCTCCGCTGGCGGCGCATCCGCCGCCAACGCACCAACACAACTCGCCGCCAGCAGCGCCGAAATCACTAACTTACGCATCATTTTGCTCATCCTTTGTTTTTGAGGCGCAGTAACAATACACTATGCGGCGCCACGCGGGCTTCCAGCTTCCTGCCCGTGTCGCCCGACTTGCCGCCCCAGATGTCGCGCCATGCGTAGGTCGCCTGCTTGAAGTCCACCGCGCGCTTGCTCAATTCATCGCTGACCAGATTCGCCTTCCAGTCGTAGCTGAGATTAACCGCCTGCTCGCCGCGATTGAGTATCATCACCGCCCACTCGTTGTTCGCCAGCGGCTTGGCCCAGTATTCCAGCCGGCCGTCGTCGAAGAACTTCCACGCCTGGATGCCGGCCTTGTCCTGATTGATGGCGATAACGTCCTTGTTGCTCAAGATGCGCAGCGTCGCTTCCGGCATCTTGCGCAGGTCGTTGCCGAGGATGAGCGGCGACGCCATCATCGCCCAGATCGCAAAGTGAGCGCGGTCTTCGTCCTCCGTCATGCCCATGCCGACTTCCAGCATGTCCATGTCGTTCCAGTGGCCGGGGCCTGAATACTTGCGCAGGCCGGCCTGGCGGTCAAGAATGCGCAACACACCGAGACGCGAGAACGCATCGTGATTCAGGTCGCAGTTCCAGCAAGGGTAGATGTCGGCCGTGGTGCGCCACGAGTGGCCGATGTCCTTGGCCCATTCCCACGGCTTGTTGTCGCCCCACTCGCACATGCTGAACAACATGGGCCGGCCGGCGGCACGGATGGCGTCGCGCATGGTGGTGTAGGCGCCGACCGCGCTCAGGCCCTTGGTGTCGCACCAGTCGTACTTGATGTAGTCGATGCCCCAGTCGGCATAGGTCTTGGCGTCCTGGTACTCGTGGCCACGGCTGCCCGGCTTGCCCCCGCAAGTGGTGGCGCCGGCATCCGAGTAGATGCCCAGCTTGAGGCCCTTGCCGTGCACATAGTCGGCCAGCGCCTTCATCCCCGAAGGGAAGCGCTCGGGATCGGGATGGATGAATCCATCCTTGTCACGCTTGCCGTGCCAGCAATCGTCGATATTGACGTACTGGTAGCCGGCGTCCTTGAGCCCCAGCCTGACCATCGCGTCCGCCGTGTCCCGGATCAGCTTTTCGTTGATATCGCAGGCGAACGAGTTCCAGCTGTTCCAGCCCATCTGCGGCGTATCGGCCAGCCCGTCGAACTTCTGGGCGTGGACATTGGCGCTGGCGATCAGCGCCAGCAGCATCAGCAGGCGCTTCATCGCTTGATCGCGTGCAGTTTGTCGGCGTACTCCTTGATCAGCAGCAGCGAGCTGACGTCGGAGTCGAACACCGAGTACAGGCCCTGTTCTTCCTGCGGCGGATCGCCGACGAAGTCATTGCCCGGCTTCCACCAGTAGTCGGCGTTGGCCGCGCGGCCCATACCGCCCCATGCCCAGAAATTGAAGCCAGCGATCGGATCGCCTTTCTGCGCGCGGGTGGCGACGATGTCGAACACTTCGCGGTAGAAGCGGTCGCGGATCGTGGTGGTGGCCTTGATGCTGAACGAAGGACCGTCGCGGTCCAGTCCAAATTCTTCCAGCACGATAGGCTTGTTGAGTTTCTTGGCCAGCTCGATGTGGGAGTTAAGGTAATCGCGGCTCTTGCCGATGGCGTTATCCCAGCTGCCGGTCGGATTATTGGAGTCGAACCAGCCCCAGTTCTTCGGCCACAAGTGGTAAGTCAGGTAGTCGACATTCCTGGTGCGGTGCGCGTCGAGGAACAGCTGTGCGTCATGCGCGGAGCCGGCCAGGCCTTCGCTGCCGGTGCTGACCAGGTGGTTCTTGTCGAGGCTACGGATATAGGCCGCCGACTCGTCTATCCATTTGACGTAGACAGCTTTTTCTTCCGCCGTCGCCTTGCCGTTGCCCGGACGCGGTTCGTTGGCCAGCTGCCATGACAGGATGTGCGTGTCTTCGCTGTACGGCTTGCCGGTGATGGTGTTGACGCGCTTGACGATCCTGGCGATGACGTTGCGGTACTCGGCCTGCGCGGCGGCATTGCGGTAGAAGCCGGCCGTCTTCTGCATATAGGTATCGTAGTCCTTGGTCACGTTCGGGTCCAACGCCGGCGTGCCTTCGAACCAGTTCAGGTACTGCGTCATGCCGCCCGACCACTGCCAGAAGTTATTCAGGTAGATCACCACGGTCATGTCGCGCTTGGCCACTTCCGCCATCAGGAAGTCCAGGCCGGCCAGCAGGTTTTCGTCATACTGACCCGGCGCGGTGGTGGTGGCCGGGCTGACGGCGCTCTTCATCTCGGTCTTCTCGGAGACGGCCAGCACGCGCAGGTTGTTGATGCCGATGGCCTTCATGTTGTCCAGTTCCTTGACCAGGCGCGCGCGGTCGCCAACGCCGCTGGCCGCACCCAGATAACCGCCATACCAGAAGTTGGCGCCGGCGATGTAGTAGGCCTGGCCCTTGCGCGCAAAGTGCGTGTTCTTGACGGTGATGAAATCGCCCTTGGCGGCGGGCGCCGCCTCGACGATGCTGCAAGCGCCGATCATCATGGCGGCGGCACAGAATTTGTACAGTTGTTTCAAGTCTCGCTCCTCTGTTTATTTTCCGTTGACGTTCAGCGTGCGTTGCGCCAGCTGGACGGTGATGCTTGCTGCTTTGGCGTCTGCCGCGTCGTGCGCCAGCAGCACCTTGTAACCACCCTTGGCGATGCGCCAGGTCTTGCTCTTGCTGTCGAATACGCCCAGCAGGCGCGGGTCGACGGTGACGCTGACTTCCTTGCTCTCGCCCGGCGCCAGCTCCACCTTGTCCCAGCCGGCGAGGCGCTTCGGCGCTTCCCACTTCGCGTTCAGCGACGCCACGTACACCTGCGGCACGTCCTTGCCCTTGACCGCGCCGGTGTTGGTGACCTTGAAGCGCAACGACAGCTGGCCGTCCTTCTGGCTGGCGGCCAGGCCGGAATAGCTGAACCGCGTGTACGACAGGCCATGACCGAATGGGAACAGCGGCTTCAGCCCCTTGGCGTCGAACCACTTGTAGCCCACCGCCGCGCCCTCATGATAATTGACGGTGAAGCGCTGGGTTTCGTTTTTCGGATCGCCGTCCAGCCTGGGGCGCGGCAGCTGGCTTTCCGACGCCGGGAACGTCGCCGGCAGGTGGCCCGACGGATTGACTTCGCCGAACAGCACGCGCGCGATCGCCTCGCCGCCACTGGTGCCCGGATACCACGCTTGCAGCACGCCCGCCGCCTGATCCGCCCACGGCATCAGCACGGGGCCGGAAGTCTCCAGCACCACCACGGTTTTCGGATTGGCTTTGGCGACGGCGGAAATCAGCGCGTCCTGGTTGTCCGGCAGCGCCAGCGACACCGCATCGAGCGCCTCGCCCACCCACTGCTGGGCGAACACCAGCACCACGTCGGCACCGGCGGCGGCTTGCGCGGCGGCCGCCGGGTCCTTGCCATCGTTGTAGGTCACGGAAGCGCCGGGCGCGCGCGCCTGGATCGCCTTCAACGGCGAGGACGGGTGATACATCACCGGGCCGGGCCACGACGTCGGCGCGATGCCGGGCACCGCGTTGCCGCCAATTGGATAAACCAGCGAAGAACCGCCGCCGGCCAGCACGCCCACATCCGCATGGGCGCCGATGACGACGATGTTCTTCGCGCCCGCCTTCAAGGGCAGCACATCGCCGGCATTCTTCAGCAGGACCATGCCCTCTTCCGCGTCCGTGCGGCTGATGATGCCGTGGGCGGCGAAATCGATCTTGCCGCCTTCCGCCACCGGGTTGTCCACCACGCCCTTGTCGAACATGGCGCGCAGCACGCGCAACACCATGTTGTCGAGACGCGCTTGCGGCACATGGCCGTTGGCCACCGCCTCCTCCAGCGCGCCGCCGAAGTATTGCGACTTGTCGAATTCCCAGCCCGACTGCTGATCGAGGCCGGCGTTGGCTGCTTCCACGGTGCTGTGGGTCGCGCCCCAGTCGGTCATGACGTAGCCCTTGTAGCCCCAATCCTTTTTCAGCACCTGGTTGAGCAGGTAATCGTTCTCGCAGGCGTAGACGCCGTTCAGCCGGTTGTACGAGCACATGACCGAGCCGGGATCGGCCTGCTCCAGCAGAAACTGGAAGGCCAGCAGGTCCGACATGCGGTTGCTGGCGTCATCGATGCGCGCATCGAGCACGAAACGGCCCGTCTCCTGGCTGTTGACGGCGTAGTGCTTCATGGTGGCGATGACGCTGTTGGACTGTATGCCCTTCACCTGCTGCGCCACCATGACGCCGGCCAGCAGCGGGTCTTCGCCGGCATACTCGAAGTTGCGGCCGTTGCGCGGCTCGCGCAGCAGGTTGACGCCGCCCGCCAGCATCACGTTGAAGCCGGAAGCACGCGCCTCTGCGCCGATCATGGCCCCGCCCTTGTAGGCCAGCGCGCGGTCCCAGGTGGCGGCGGTGGCCAGCCCGGAAGGCAGCGAGGTGCGCTCGCGCGGCGTTTTCGACGCTTGCGTGGCGACACCGAGGCCGGCGTCGGTTTCGAACAGCGCCGGCAGCCCGAGTCGCGGCACGCCTTCGATGTAGCCCGCCGAGAAAGGCAGCGCGGCCGGATGCTTCTTGGTCTTGTTACCGAAGTCCGAGCCGAAATGACCCAGCACCCAGCGCAGCTTTTCCTGTTGCGTCATGGCGTTGAGCGCAAGTTCGGCGCGCTTATCGGCGCTCAGCGACTTGTCCAGCCATGGTTGATCCGCCGCCTGTGCCGTCATCGCGGCCAAGGCCAGGGCGATCGCCAGTTTCAACTTCATACAGTCTCCTTCGCGTTATACATGCCGGCATACTTCACGCCGAAATACAGGATGAACAGGTAGCACGCGGCAGGCACGAAGAACGACCATTGCAGGCCGATCGAATCGGCCATCAGGCCCTGCGCGAACGGCACCAGCGCGCCGCCGACAATCGCCATGCACAGGATGCCCGAGCCCTGGCCGGTCTGCTTGCCCAGCTTGTGCAGCGCCATGCTGAAAATGGTCGGGAACATGATGGAATTGAACAGGCCCACGGCGATGATCGACCACATGGCCAACTGGCCGTGGCCGAAGATCGCCAGCAGAATCAGGATGATCGAGGCTACAGAATTGAACGCCAGCGCCTTGCCCGGACTGACATAACGCATGACGGCAAAGCCGATGAAGCGGCCGACCATGGCGCCGCCCCAGTAATAGCTGACGTAGTGCGCCGCGTCGCCATGTGACAGTCCGGCGATATTCGCTTCGCCGAGGAAGTTGATCAGGAAGCTGCCGATGCTGACTTCCGCGCCAACGTACAGGAAGATACCGATAACGCCCAGCAGCAGGTGACGATGTGCCAGCACGCCGGTGCTGACCGACGATACGGCGCCGCCGTCTTCTTCAGCGTGCGTGATCTTCGGCAGGCGTACCAACGCGAACAGGATGGCCAGCGCCAGCAGCGCGCCGGCCAGCGCGAGATACGGCCCTTGCACCGCCGCCGCTTCCTCGGCCTTGCTGCGGACCATGCCGGCGACGGCCGGCACGCCTTCCGCCAGAATCAGAATGCCGCCCAGCGATGGCGCAATCGTCGTGCCCAGCGAATTAAAGGCCTGCGTCAGCGTCAGCCGGCTGGATGCGGTGGCCGGCGCGCCCAGCACCGTGACGAACGGATTGGCCGCCACCTGCAAAATGGTGATGCCGCTGGCCAGCACGAAGAACGCCAGCAGGAACAAGGCGTAGCCGCTGGTCGAGGCGGGATAGAACAGCGCGCAGCCGCCGGCCGCCAGCACCAGGCCGCTGACCGCGCCGCGCTGGTAGCCGATTTTCTTGATCAGCATCCCGGCCGGCAGCGAAACGATGAAGTACGCGCCGAAGAAGCAGAACTGCACCAGCATGGCCTGCACGTAGTTCAGCGTGTAGATCGATTTCAAATGCGGAATCAGCACGTCATTGAGCGAGGTCAGTAGCCCCCACATGAAGAACAGCAGCGTGATGATGATCAGCGGGACGGTGTTCCCGCCTTCGGCATGGACGTGCGGACGCGCGGTTGCGGATGCAACGTGTTCCATAGGTGTCTCCTCGCATGGATAGTTTTTGTATTAATAAATCGATTCTGCATAGTTGCCGCGAACCGGTCAAACGACATACGAATTTCAGCCCGAGTTTAGCCATCTTCACTAAATCGGGCGTGTTTAGTAAATTCCGCTAAACTCAAAGGCCAACTTGATGTCGCGGTTGACCGTCAATAGACGCTAATGCAAGCTTCAATCACACCGGAGGAGACATAACAACAATGGGCACCAACATCACGATCAGGGACATCGCCCGGGTCGCCGGCGTATCGGCGGGCACCATTTCACGCGCGTTGAAAAATGAGCCAGGCCTGACCGAGGCCACGCGCCAGATGGTGCTGGAAACGGCGCGCGATCTGGGCTACGACTTTTGCAAGCTGCGCCCGAAACGCCTGCGCCGCCTGACCTTCCTGCTGCACCGCCAGCACAACACGGCGGCCAGCAGCCCGTTTTATTCGCCGGTGCTGCACGGTGCGGAGGAAGCCTGCCGCAAACAGGGCATCGTGCTGTCGTTCATGGCGGTGGGGCCGGCCGATGGCCTGATCGACCAGATACGCATGCACGCGCCGGATGGCATCGTGTGCGCCGGATTTTTCGAACCGGAGACGCTGAGCGCCCTGCGCTCGACCGGCAAGCAGCTGGTGCTGATCGATATGAAGCTGCGCGGTTACAGCTCGGTCAACCCGGACAACATGATGGGCGGCTACCTGGCGACCAAGCATCTGATCGACACCGGCCGCACCCGCGTGGGCTTCATTTCCGGCCCGCTGGCGCACTATTCGATCCGCGAGCGCGCGCGCGGCTACCGCCAGGCGCTGTTCGAGGAAGGCATCCTGGCCGATCCACGGCTGGAAGCCTTTCTGCCGGACGGCGTCGATCTGGAAACCGGCGCATGGGAAGCGACCGAGCAGTTGCTGTCGCTGCCGCATCCGCCGGATGCACTGTTCTGTTACAACGACAGCGCCGCACTGGTGGCGATGCGCTGCTGCCTGGCCAGGGGGCTGAAGGTCCCGCACGATGTCGCCATCGTCGGCTTCGACGATATTTCGACCGCCGTGCTGGGACACCGCCCCTGACCACGCTGCGCATCGATAAGAAAGCGCTCGGCGCGTTGGGCGTGGAAATGCTGCTCAACGGCCAGCAAGAAGAGCCGGTGGAGAAGGTCGCACCGGTGGAATTAATCGTCCGCGCCAGCACCGTCATGGACGGCTGGCGCCCCAAGAACCTCGTCAACTTCAAACGGACCTGATAATGGCCCCTGATTTCCGATCCCGCACCACCCTGCTCAACCACATCCGCCACACCAAGCATTTTTACGACGTCCGCTGCATTGATCCCAGCGGCGGCCTGTATCACTTCTACAAGGATGACGGCGCAATCTACGATGCGCACACGCGCCACCTGGTAAGCAGCACGCGCTTCGTGTTTAATTATGCGATGGCGTGGCGGCAATTCGGCGATGCGGAGGATCGCCAGCGCCTGCGCCATGCGCTGGCCTTCCTGCGCGATGCACACCGCGACGCCAGCACCGGCGGCTACGCATGGCAGCTGGATTGGAGCAACGGCGAGCGCCGCGTCACCGACGGCACCAACCACTGTTACGGCCTGGCCTTCGTGCTACTGGCCTACAGCCACGCGCTGATGGCCGGCGAAACGCAGGCCGCGCCGTGGATCGCCGAGACGTTCGAGTTGATGGAGAAGCGCTTCTGGGAACCGGCGCACGGCCTGTATGCCGACGAGGCCAGCGCCGACTGGTCGCGCCTCGACAGCTATCGCGGCCAGAACGCCAATATGCACGCCTGCGAAGCGCTGATTGCAGCCTTCGAGGCCACCGGCGAGCGCGCCTACCTGCTGCGCGCTGAAACGCTGGCGCATAACATCACCATCCGTCAGGCCGCGCTGGCCGACAACATGGTGTGGGAACACTATCACGACGACTGGTCGGTGGACACGGAATACAACCGCAACGACAAGACCAATATCTTCCGGCCGTGGGGTTATCAGCCGGGCCACCTGACCGAATGGGCCAAGCTGTTGCTGCTACTTGAACGCCACGCCGCGCATCTGTCGCTCAATCCGAACTGGCTGCTGCCGCGCGCGGTGGAACTGTTCGACGCCGCGCTGGCCAAGGCATGGGACCACCAGCACGGCGGCATCTACTACGGCTTCGCTCCGGACGGCAGCATCTGCGACGACATCAAGTACTTCTGGGTGCAGGCCGAGAGCCTGGCCACCGCCGCCCTGCTGGCGGCACGCACCGGCGAACAGCGCTACTGGACCTGGTACGACAAGATCTGGGGCTATAGCTGGGAGCATTTCGTCGATCACGAATACGGCGCGTGGTATCGCATCCTGGCGCCGGACAACGGCAAGCTGACCGACGAGAAAAGCCCGGCCGGCAAGGTGGACTATCACACCATGGGCGCCTGCTATGAAGTCCTCAACGTTTTGAAGAAGGATTGAGATGTTTCCTCTATTTGTGGCGGCGGGCGAAGCGCTGACCGACATGGTGGTGCAGGACGGCGCGCAGCAGCACTGGCGCAGCCTCACCGGCGGCTCGACCTGGAACGTCGCGCGCGCAATGGCGAAGCTGGATGTGCCGACCGCGTTTGCGGGCGCCATCAGCCAGGACGTCTTTGGCGACGCGCTGTGGCAGGCCAGCGAGGCGGCCAGGCTTGACCTGCGTTTCTTGCAGCGCTACGCAAAGTCGCCGCTGCTGGCCATTGTGCACCGCACCGATCCCCCGGCTTACTTCTTTGTCGGCGACGATGCGGCCGACCTGCACTTCGATGCGGCGCAACTGCCCGAGGGCTGGCGCCAGCATGTACGGTGGGTGCACTTCGGCGGTATCAGCCTCGCACGCGAGCCGCTGGCGGGCAAGCTCGTGGCGCTGGCCGGGCAGCTGAAGCGGGACGGTGTGCGCATCAGCTACGATCCCAATTACCGGCTGCTGATGGATGAGCGATACGACGCCACGCTGCGCCGCATGACGGCGCTGGCCGACGTGGTCAAGGTATCGGAGGAAGACCTGGCGGGCCTGTTCCGCACCGCTGATATCGCCGCTGCGTTCGACACGCTGCGCAGCTGGAACCCGGCAGCCACCTATCTGTACACCAAGGGCGGCGACGGCGCTTCGCTGCACATTGGCGATCAGTCATGGACGCAGCCGGCGCCGCGCATCGACGTGGTCGACACGGTCGGCGCGGGCGACGCCAGCATCGCCGCGCTGGCGTGGAGCATGATGCACCGCGCCGAAGCAACGCCATTGCAGCACTTGCAGTTCTCTGTGGCCGCCGGCGCCGCCGCGTGTCTCGGCGCCGGGGCATCGCCGCCGTCCCTGCGCGATATCGAGAGCCTTACGCTTTCGTAATCTGCGCAAGGCTTCTCGCCGCCGGGGTCCATGTTGGCGTAGACTCCGGGGTATGAAACCGATCCGTCTTGCGGCCAGCGCCGCGCTGTTCCTGCTGCTGTCGCATGCCTATGGCGCGCAGTTTTATCAAACCAAAACGCCTTACGCGCCGCAGCAGGCGGCCAGCAGCTACGAGGCGCCGCCCAGCGGCTACCGGGCGGTCTACACGCAGATGCTGGCCCGTCACGGCTCGCGCGGCTTAAGCAGCTTCAAAACCGAACTGGCGCTGTACAAGCTGTGGCTGGCGGCGAAACAGCGGGACGCGCTGCTGCCGATGGCCGGGCAGCTTGGACCGGATCTGGAAGAGATGATGAAGGCGAACGCGCTGCTGGGCTACGGCGTGGACGGCATCACCAAGCCTGGCTACGGCAACGAGACAGCGCTCGGCGCAGAGGAACACGCCGGCCTGGCGCAGCGCATGCATGCCCGCCTGCCCGAGCTGTTTGGCGCAGCGACCGATGGCGCAGGCGCGCGCCGCATCGTCGTGGTCAGCTCTGGCCGCGACCGGGCGACGGATAGCGGCTACTTCTTCAGCCGCGCGCTGGTGCGGCAGCAGCCCGGCCTGGCGCCGCTGATTGACACCGGCATCGACCGCGCCACGCTGTACTTCCACAAGCTGAACGTCCGCCAGGACGGCCAGGTGCCAGAGGCCACCCTCGCCTACCAGCGCTGGATCGACAGCGGCGAACTCAAAGCCATCGAACAAGCCGCCCATCGGCAACCACGCCTGAAAGCCGCCGCGCTCACCACGCTGAACGCGCTGTTCAAGCCGGACTTCGTCGCGACGCTGGACGACGCCAGCTTCACCAGCAGCGGCAGCCGCACCTACAGCAGCGCCGATGGCAAGTTCACCGCCAAGCTCGCCGCCGACGGTGACGCCAGAATCGCCAGCGCCACCGACGCCGCGCTGGCGCTATACGATATGTACGCAGCCGCGGCCGGCATGCGCCATGAACTGAAGGCAGACTTCACTAAATACATCCAGCCCACCGAGGCCCGCATCTATGCCGAAGCCGAGGACACCGTCGCCTTTTACGAAAAAGGCCCCGGCATCGCCGAGAACGGCGACGTCACCTGGCGCATGGCCGCCCCGCTGCTGGACGATTTCTTTGCCGAAGCCGACGCCATCGCGGCCGGCCGGCGCGCCCACCTGGCCAAGCTGCGTTTCGCCCACGCCGAAATCGTCATGCCGCTGGCCAACGCGCTCGGCCTGGGCCGGCAACTGCCGCGCGCCACGACTTATAGTTACCAAAATAGCAGCTGGCGCGGCGAACAGGTGGCGCCGATGGCCGCCAACATTCAGTGGGATCTCTACCAGAACGCGGCCGGCCGCACGCTGGTCCGCATGCTGTACAACGAACGCGAAACCGCCTTCCAGCCCGCATGTGACCACGCCCGCATCACCCCGACCAGCCACTTTTACGACTATGCACAGCTGAAAGCTTGTTATATGCAGAATAAAAATTATCAAATCGCCCATACCAAAAGGCGTTTCTAGCGCATTAGCAACAATTAATACAAATCAGCACTCACGGCAGGGTTAATGCAGATGGTAAACTGGGAAGGTCATTAGACACTTAGAGAGGTAATCCCATGAACCAGATGTCGAGACGCCAGTTCCTTCGGGTAACCGGCGCGACCATCGCGGGTTCGAGCATTGCGTTACTCGGCTTTGCGCCGGCGACGGCCCTGGCCGAAGTCCGGCAGTACAAGCTGGCACGCAGTACCGAAACCCGCAACACTTGCCCATACTGCTCCGTCGGTTGCGGCATTCTGATGTACGGCCTGGGCGACGGCGCCAAGAACGCCAGCGCCAGCATCATCCACATTGAAGGCGACGCCGACCACCCGGTCAACCGCGGCACGTTGTGCCCGAAAGGCGCTTCGCTGATCGACTTCATCCACTCGCCTAACCGCTTGCTGGCGCCGCAGTACCGCGCCCCGGGCGCGACGGACTGGAGCCCGATCTCTTGGGATGACGCGCTGAACCGCATCGCCAAGCTGATGAAAGAGGACCGCGACGCCAACTTCATCGAAAAAACCGCAGACGGCAAAACCGTCAACCGCTGGACCACCACCGGCATGCTGTGCGCTTCGGCGGCCAGCAACGAAGTCGGCTACTTAACCCATAAAACGATGCGTGCCACCGGCATGCTCCCATTCGACAACCAAGCACGTGTTTGACACGGTCCAACGGTGGCAGGTCTTGCCTCGACATTTGGACGTGGTGCGATGACGAATCACTGGGTAGACATCAAGAATGCAGATGTCATCCTGGTCATGGGCGGCAACGCAGCGGAAGCACACCCTTGCGGGTTTAAATGGGTCACGGAAGCCAAGGCGCATCGCGGCGCCAAGCTGATCGTGGTCGATCCACGCTTTACCCGAACGGCCTCGGTGGCGGACCATTACGTCCCTACCCGTACCGGCGCGGATATCGTGTTCCTGGGCGGTATCATCAACTACCTGCTCACCAACGACAAAATTCAACACGAGTACGTCCGCAATTACACGGACATGCCTTTCATCGTGCGCGAAGATTTCGCCTTCAACGACGGCCTGTATTCGGGCTGGGACGACGAAAAGAACAAGTACACCGACAAGAGCAGCTGGAACTACGAGATGGGCGACGACGGCTACGCCAAGATCGACCCGACGCTCCAGCACCCGCGCTGCGTGTACCAGCTGATGAAAAAGCATTACTCGCGCTACACGCCTGAAATGGTGGAAAAGCCTGCGGCGTGCCGCCGGAAAAATTCCATCTGGTGGCGGAAGCCTTGGCCTCGACCGCTGTGCCGGGCCGTGCCGCGACCATCCTGTACGCACTGGGCTGGACCCAGCACTCGACCGGCGCGGAAACGCTGCGCACCGGCGCCATGGTGCAGCTGCTGCTGGGTAATATGGGCATCGCCGGCGGCGGCATGAACGCGCTGCGCGGCCACTCCAACATCCAGGGTCTGACCGACCTGGGCCTGCTGACCAATATGCTGCCGGGCTATCTGAGCCTGCCAGGCGAGGCCGAGCAGGATTGGGACGCCTATGTGGCCAAGCGCGCGCTGAAGCCGCTGCGTCCCAACCAGCTGAGCTACTACAGCAACTCGAAGAAGTTCCTGGTGTCGTTCATGAAGTCGTGGTGGGGCGACCACGCGACCGAGGACAACAACTGGGCCTTCGACTACCTGCCGAAGCTGGATAAGCCTTACGACATGATGCAGGCTTTCGAGCTGATGACTCAGGGCAAGATGACCGGCTACATCTGCCAGGGCTTCAACATCCTGGCCTCCGGCCCGGACAAGCAGAAGATCACCGACGGCCTGTCCAAGCTGAAGTGGCTGGTCATCATGGACCCGCTGCAGACCGAGACCTCCGAGTTCTGGAAACCGCACGGCGACTTCCACAAGGTCGATCCGAAAGCGATCCAGACCGAGGTGTTCAGCCTGCCGACCTCCTGCTTCGCGGAGGAACGCGGTTCGCTGGTGTCGTCGTCGCGCGTGCTGCAATGGCACTGGCAAGGCGCCGAGCCGCCAGGCCAGGCCCGCAGCGATCTGGAAATCATGTCGGCCCTGTTCCTGCGCCTGAAAAAGGCGTACCAGACCGAGGGCGGCAAGTTCCCCGATCCGATCCTGAACCTGACCTGGAACTACGCGCAGCCGCACTCGCCGCAGCCGGAAGAGATCGCGATGGAATTCAACGGTAAAGCGCTGAAGGAAATCACCGATCCGAAAGATCCGACCAAGGTTATCCTGAAGAAGAACGAGCAGCTGGCGGGCTTCGCGCAACTCAAGGACGACGGCAGCACCGCCTGCGGTTGCTGGATCTTTGCCGGTTCGTGGACGGCAGCGGGCAACCAGATGGGCCGCCGCGACAACAGCGACCCGACCGGCATCGGCCAGACCCTGAACTGGGCCTGGGCATGGCCGGCCAACCGCCGCGTGCTGTACAACCGCGCCTCGTGCGACCCGCAAGGCAAGCCGTGGGATCCGACCCGCAAGCTGATCGCGTGGAACGGCACCAACTGGGGCGGCGCCGACGTGCCGGACTACAAAGCCGACGAACCGCCGGAAAACGGCATGGGTCCCTTCATCATGTTGCAGGAAGGCGTGGCACGCTTCTTCGCGCGTGACGCAATGGCCGAGGGTCCGTTCCCTGAGCACTACGAGCCGTTCGAATCGCCGATCGGGCACAACCCGCTGCACCCGAACAATCCCAAGGCCTTCAACAACCCGGCCGGCCGGATGTTCGCCAACGACCGCAAGAAGTTGGGCAAGAAGGACGAGTATCCGCACGCGGCCACCAGCTACCGCCTGACGGAGCACTTCCACTACTGGACCAAGCACGCGCGCCTGAACTCCATTATCCAGCCGGAGCAATTCGTCGAAATCGGCGAAGCGCTGGCCAAGGAAGTGGGCGTGGTGCACGGCGAACGCGTGAAGGTGTCGTCCAAGCGCGGCTACATCATCGCCAAGGCGGTGGTGACCAAGCGTATCAAGCAGTTGACCATCGACGGCAAACCGATGCACCACGTCGGCCTGCCGATCAACTTCGGCTTCAAGGGGCTTACCAAACCGGGCTACTTGGTTAACACGCTGACGCCTACCGTGGGCGACGGCAATTCGCAGACACCGGAATCGAAATCGTTCCTGGTGAAAGTGGAAAAAGCTTAAGGCCGGAGGAGAGATAACATGGCATTACAATCACTTGATATCAAGCGCATGTCGGCGACGACGGTGCAGACGCCGGTGGCCCGCACCCCGGTGACCGGCACTGTCGCCAAGCTGATCGACGTCTCCAAATGCATCGGCTGCAAGGCTTGCCAGACGGCCTGCATGGAGTGGAACGATCTGCGCGACGAGGTGGGTGAAACCACCGGCGTCTACGACAACCCGCTGGACATGACGGCGCAATCCTGGACCGTCATGCGCTTCTCGGAATACGAGAACACCAAGGGCGACCTCGAATGGCTGATCCGCAAGGACGGCTGCATGCACTGCGAAGACCCGGGCTGCCTGAAGGCCTGTCCTTCGCCGGGCGCGATCGTGCAGTACACCAACGGCATTGTGGATTTCCATCAGGAGAACTGCATTGGCTGCGGCTACTGCGTGGCCGGCTGCCCGTTCGACGTTCCGCGTATCTCCAAGCAGGACAACCGCGCCTACAAGTGCACCTTGTGCTCGGACCGCGTGGCTGTCGGCCAGGAGCCGGCGTGCGTGAAGACCTGCCCTACCGGCGCCATCGTCTTTGGCACCAAGGAGGACATGAAGCATCACGCCGAGGAGCGCATCGAGGACCTGAAGTCGCGCGGCTTCGCGCAAGCGGGCCTGTACGATCCGGCCGGCGTTGGCGGCACCCACGTCATGTACGTGCTGCACCACGCCGACCAGCCGTCGCTGTACCACGGATTGAAGAAAGATCCGAGCATCAGCGCCACGGTCGGCCTGTGGAAGGGCCTGACCAAGCCGCTGGCACTGGCCGGCATGGCGGTGACGGCGCTGGCGGGCTGGTTCCACTACTCGCGCGTGGGTCCTAACGAAGTGTCGAAGGAAGAGGAAGCCGAGGCGGTCGCCGAGGCCCAACGTATCAGGGAGGAAGCAAAATGAGCTCGCCCAACCATGATAAAGACGGCAACCCGCTGATCCAGCGTTATACGGCCAACGACCGTAGCAACCACTGGATCACGGCCATCTGCTTCATTCTGCTGGCTGTCTCCGGCCTCGCCATGTTCCACCCGGCGACGTCGTGGATGGCGGTGTTCCTTGGCGGCGGCCAGTGGACGCGCATTCTCCACCCCTTCATCGGGCTGGTGATGTTCGTCTCGTTCTTCGTGCTGGTGCTGCGTTTTTGGCACCACAACAAGTTCGAACCGGGCGACAAGGAATGGCTGCAGCAACCGCAGGACGTGTTCAACAACCGTGAAGAGAATCTGCCACCGGTCGGCCAGTACAACGCCGGTCAGAAGATCCTGTTCTATGTGTTGATCCTGTCCATGGTCGGCCTGCTGTTGTCGGGCATCGTGATCTGGCGCGCGTACTTCGCGTTCTACTTCCCGATCGAGATCGTGCGCCTGGGCGCGTTGCTGCACGCGTTCTGCGCGACGGTGCTGATCATGTCGATCATCGTCCACATCTACGCGGCGTTCTGGGTTAAGGGTTCGATCAGCGCCATGGTGCGCGGCACGGTCACCTACGGGTGGGCACGCAAGCACCATCCGCGCTGGTTCGAAGAAGTGATCCGCAAAGGCCGCACCAAGCTTGACTAAGCCTGCGGCGATCCCGATTTGGGATTAAAATACTCCCTGAGCCGGCAGCGATTCCGCTGCCGGCAATACGGGAGATTTTTTGGTACAACGCTTGCTAGAACCTGGCGAAATCGAGGCACTCGATCACACCGCCATACCACGCCTGCTGCTCCCGGAAGCACGCAGTCTGTTCACCGCGCGCGCCGCGCGTCTTCGCCAGTTGGCGGATAATCAAATCAAGGGCATCCCGGTCGGCGAGACCATGAGTGGCTATCTGAAGATGATGGCCGCGCTGGTCGACGCGCAGTCCGCCGTGATCCGTTCGCTGCCGCCAGAAACGTTCGCCTTGCCGGATGCGGCCGGCATTCAAATGGCAATCGACCACCACATGCCGCCGCTGCCGGTCAACGGCGAGCGCCCGGCGACGTGGCGCCGCGTGTTCGACGCGATCCTGAATGAACTCGACCCGCTTGCGGCAAGCCAGCCACAATTGGCTGCCGTGCTGGCGGAGCTGCGCTCGCTCGACAGCGCGCAACTGGAAGGCTGCGCCGACGCGGTGCTGGCCGAGCTGACGGAAGGCGTGCATCCGCTGCACGCGCCGTTCGTGGCTGCGGCCTTGCAAGTGATGTGGACCATGCGCGCCAGCCAGCTCGAAGCGCCCAAGGTGCAGCCGCTGGTGACCAATACCCTGTGCCCGGTGTGCGGCGCGCATCCGGTGGCCAGCGTGATCCGCATCGGCGGCCAGTCGCAGGGCTATCGTTACCTGCATTGCGCTTGCTGCTCCAGCGAGTGGCACATGGTGCGCGTGAAATGCTCGTGCTGCGAGAGCACCTCCAATATCGCTTACCAGAGCATCGAGCCGGAAGGCGGCATGCCGGCGGCGACCGAGCCGGTCAACAAGGCCAACGATCCAAGCAAGGTAGCGCGCGCCGAGACCTGCGAGGATTGCCACACCTACCGCAAGATCTTCAACCAGGAACACGACCTGTTCGTCGATCCGCTGGCCGACGACCTGGCCAGCCTGGCGCTGGACCTGCTGGTCGGCGAAGCCGGCTACTCGCGCGCCAGCGGCAACCCTCTGCTGTGGTTTAACGCCGAATGAGCGTGTCGCCCGCCACCGCCGCAACGGCAGGCGCGATCCGCCTGCCGGCCGTGCACCTGATCCTGTCCGACGCCGGCTGTGAAGCCTTGATCGCGCAATATGGCCGCGTGCAGACGCTGGAAGCGGCGCGCGCGTTGCTGGCCGAACTGCGCGCTATGCTGCTGGCCGCGCGCGAAGGCGGCGACACGGCGGCGCTGGCGGTGGCCGGCGCGCCCGACACCAGCATCGCCTCGCTGGTCGCGATGCTGGCCACCCGCCTGCAAGAACAAAACGCCTCGCCGCTGCGCCCCGTGTTCAACCTGACCGGCACCGTGCTGCACACCAACCTTGGCCGCGCCCTGCTCCCCGACGCCGCCGTGCAAGCGGTGGTGGACGCGATGCGCTGGCCGATGAACCTCGAATGGGACATCGACACCGGCAAGCGCGGCGACCGCGATAACCTGATCGAAGACCTGCTGCTGGAACTGACCGGCGCCGAAGCGGCCACCATCGTCAACAACAACGCCGCCGCCGTGCTGCTGATGCTGAACACCGTGGCGCTGAACAAGGAAGTCATCGTCTCGCGCGGCGAGCTGGTGGAAATCGGCGGCGCCTTCCGCATTCCGGACGTGATGACCCGCGCCGGCGCCGTGCTGCGCGAAGTCGGCGCCACCAACCGCACGCACCTGAAGGACTACGACGAAGCGGCCGGCCCGGACACCGCGCTGATGATGAAGGTCCACACCAGCAACTACGCCATCACCGGCTTCACCAAGAGCGTCGAACTGGATGAACTGGCGCCGCTGGCGAAACAGCACAACATCCCGGTCGCGGTGGACCTCGGCAGCGGCACGCTGGTCGATCTGGAACAATACGGCCTGCCGCACGAAACCACCGTGCGCGAAACCATCGAAGGCGGCGCCGACCTGGTCACCTTCAGCGGCGACAAGCTGCTGGGCGGCCCGCAATGTGGCATCATCGTCGGCCGCAAGGACCTGGTCGCGCAGATCAAAAAGAATCCGCTGAAGCGCGCCCTGCGCGTCGGCAAACTGACGCTGGCAGCGCTGGAACCGGTGCTCGCGCTGTACCGCGCGCCCGACCTGCTGCCCGAGCGCCTGACCACCCTCAAGCTGCTGACCCGCCCCGCCGCCGACATGCGCGCGCAGGCGCAAGCCATTCTGCCGCTGCTGCAAGCCGCGCTGGGCGCCGGCTACGAAGTCACCGCTGACGCCATGACCAGCCAGATCGGCAGCGGCGCGCTGCCGGTGGACCAGCTGCCCAGCCACGGGCTGGTGATCCGCCCCGCCGCCGCTGGCCGCATCAGCAACGCCCTCGGCGTGCTGGAACAGCGCCTGCGCGCGCTGCCGCTGCCGGTCATCGGCCGGGTGGCGCAGGATGCGCTGTGGCTCGACCTGCGCTGCCTTCAGGACTACCAGCAGCAGCGCTTCATCGAACAACTTTCGCTGCTCCAGGCATGATCGTCGGTACCGCAGGCCACATCGACCATGGCAAAACCACGCTCACGCGCGCTCTCACCGGCGTCGATACCGATCGCCTGAAGGAAGAGAAGGCGCGCGGGATTTCGATTGAACTGGGCTACGCCTACACGCCGCTGAGCGGCGACGACATCCTCGGCGTGATCGACGTGCCGGGGCACGAGAAATTCATCCGCACCATGGCCGCCGGCGTCACCGGCATCGACGTCGCGCTGCTGGTGATCGCCGCCGACGACGGCATCATGCCGCAAACGCTGGAGCACCTGGCCATTCTGCGCCTGCTGGGCGTCAAGCGCGGCGTGGTGGCGATGACCAAGATCGACCGCGTCGACAGCAATCGCCTGGAACAGCTGGAAAAGGAGATCCATGCGCTGCTGGCGACCACCGATTTCGCCAGCGCGCAAATCTTCCGCACCAACGCCACGGTGGACGGCGATGTGGGCGTCAAGGCGCTGCTGCACCACCTGTCGCGCATCGCCGCCACGCTGCCGTCCAGCGATGAACGGCGCCTGTTCCGCCTTGGCGTGGACCGCGTGTTCACGCTGTCCGGCCAGGGCACGATTGTCACCGGCACGGCGCTGGCGGGCAGCGTGCGCGTGGGCGACACGCTGCAACTGGCGCCCGGCGGCCAGCAAGTGCGCGTGCGCAGCATCCACGCGCAGAACCGCGCGGCGGAAGCCGGCCGCGCAGGACAGCGGCTGGCGCTGAACCTGAGCGGCGCCGCCAAGGACGACATCGCGCGCGGCGCCTGGATCGTGGCGCCGGCGCTCGGCGAATGCTCGCAACGCGTCGACGTGCAACTGACGCTGACGCCGGACTGCGGCCTGACGCTGAAGCCATGGTCGCCGGTGCACGTGCACCTGGGCGCGGCGCACCATACGGCCAACGTGGTGATGCTCGATGACGAGGTGCTGGCGCCCGGCCGCACGGGACGCGTACAGCTAGTGCTGGACGCGCCGGTGCACGCGGTGCCCGGCGACCGCTTCGTGCTCCGCAACGCGCAAGCCACCGCCACCATCGGCGGCGGCGTGGTGCTCGACCCGTTCGGCCCCGCGCGCAAGCGACGCAGTGCGGCGCGGCTGGCGTGGCTCGATGCGCTGTCGGCCTACATCGGCAACGGCGACATCGCCGCCCTGCTGGCGCGCGGCCCGCTCGGCCTGCGCGCATCGACGCTGGTGCGGCTGTCGCAACTGCCGGCGGCGCAGATCGAGGCGCCGGCGGGCACGGTGGAAGTGGCGCTGCAAGGCGGCGACACGCTGCTGATCGCGGCGGCCGAAGTGAAGGCGCTGCAAGCGCGCATTCTGGCGGCGCTGGCCGAGTTCCACGCGCGCGCGCCGGACGATGCCGGCCCCGAACTGTGGCGCCTCAAGCGCATCGTCTCGCCGGACATGGAAGACCGCTTGTGGAGCCGCCTGGTCGACACGCTGCTGGCCGCTGGCGCCATCGGCCAGCGCGGCCGCAGCCTGCACCTGCCCGAGCACAGCGTTGAACTGAGCGCGGACGAACAAGCCGCGGCGGCGCCGCTGCTGGCGTCGCTATTGGCCGGCGGCTTCGATCCGCCATGGGTGCGCGACCTGGCGCGCGCCCACCAGATGCCGGAGGCCGAGGTGCGCCGCCTGCTGCTCAAGCTGTCCAAGACGGGCGAGCTGAGTCAGGTGGTGAAGGACTTGTTCTATCATCCGCAGCGGCTGGACGAACTGGCGCGGCTGGTGGCCACGCTGCCCGAGGTGCAGGCCGCCAGTTTCCGCGACGCCACCGCGCTCGGACGCAAGCGGGCGATACAGATCTTGGAATTCTTCGACCGGGTCGGCTATACTCGCCGGATTGGCAATATCCACCTGATACGTCCGAACGCAGTCTGGGCGTACAGTTCCTAGCAATCCCACGGAAGGCATACTCATCCGGTGATGGGGCCGGGCTTCAAACCCGGTGGGGGGCGTCAGCCGCTCCCTCGTAAGTTCGACTCCTACTGCCTTCCGCCATTCACCGTTTGCAGCACCATGTCGATGGCCGCGTCGAAGTCGGCCGGGGTCTGTTCCAGCAGCGACCACAGGTGATTGTGCGCGGCGCCCTGCACGATGTGCAGCTGGCGCGACTGCGCGCCGGTGGCTGCGCCGAATAGGCGGTCGGAGATTTCCAGCGGGATCACGGCGTCGTGCTCGGCGTGGATAATCAGCAGCCGGCCCTCGAAGCGCGCCAGGATGTCCCAGGCGTCGCTGTCGTCCCAGCTGCGCTCGCGCCGTATCACGGCCGAGAACTCCGGCCCGAACGGCACCTCATACGCCGCCGGCGTAAAGACGCCCGGCACGATCAACACCAGCGCATCGACCTTCTGCTGCCCGGCCAGGCGGATGGCGTTGTAGGCGCCCATGCTGGCGCCGAACACCACCAGCGGACCTTGCAGCGGGCTGGCCGCCAGCACCGCCTGCGCCTGCCGCGTGCGGCTTGCCACCGACGATTGCGCCAGCACGCCGCCGGTGTCGCCATGGCCGATCGCGTCGAAACACACGCTGCCCAGGCCGCGTTGCTGCAAGGCGCCGCGCAGCAGATGGTGGCCCTTGCGGGTGCTGGCGCCGGCGCCGTGCAGGTAAAGAATGCGGTTGCTGTCGCGCCCCACGTAGTGGTCGGCCTTCAGCGTGTGGCCGTCGAACGGCACGTCGAAATCGTGAATGGTCATGCCTTAGCCTACCGAAAGCCGCTGGCTTTGTAAATGAAAGTAGCCCGCCTTCCGTCATTCCCGCGCAGGCGGGAATGACGGGGGCGCACAGTAGGGGTTTCCACAAGGCACAAACTTTTACAATAGATGTTAGAATTGCCTAACAACAATACATATTGCAATCAAAATAACTATATCCACCACATTTTAAACATCGAGGAAACCTATGAATTTTGCAAAGATGAGAGTGGGTAATCGCCTGGCCATCGGCTTTGGCGCCTGCCTGGTGCTGTTGCTGGTCATCGCGGTCGGCAGCTCGATCACGATGCGCGGCATCACCAACGACACCGACAACCTGCTGGAGCAGCAGCTGCAAACCGAGCGCCTGGTGACCGAGTGGCACGGCAGCATCCAGAGCAACATCCAGCGCGCCCAGGCTTCCGCGCGCCTGACCAATCCGGAAGACCGCAAGTATTTCGACGACGGCCTGGCCGGCGCCATCAAGCGCAACGGCGAAGTGCAAAAGCTGCTGACCGAGCGCCTGGTCGACCCGCGCGCCAAGGAACTGTTCGCCAAAGCCATGACCGACCGCGACGCCTACCAGGCCGCCCGCAAGAGCGTGCTGGAAGCGCGCGACAGCGGCAACGCCGAGCTGACCGCGCAGCGCATCCGCGACCTGTTCGTGCCGGCCTGCGATCGTTACCTGGCCAGCATCGCCGCTGTCGCCGAGCGCCAGCGTGCCGCCATCGATGAAATCGGCAAGGCCGTGCACGACCGCAGCGTCGCCGGCATTTCGCTGTCCGCCTTCCTGGCGGTGATGTCGATCGGCGTCGCGGTGCTGCTGGGCTGGCTGATCACCCGCTCCGTGCTGAAGCAACTGGGCGGCGAACCGCTGTACGCCGCCGGCATCACCGACCGCATCGCCGCCGGCGACCTGACGGTGCGCGTGGAGCTGGCGCCGGGCGACCGCTCCAGTCTGCTCTACAGCATCGCCGCCATGCGCGACCGCCTGGCCTCCATCGTCGGCCGGTGCGCAGCACCACCGAGGCGGTGGCGACCGCGTCGGACGAAATCGCCAGCGGCAATATGGACCTGTCGTCGCGCACCGAACAGCAGGCCAGCTCGCTGGAAGAAACCGCCTCGTCGATGGAAGAACTGACCTCGACCGTCAAGCAAAACACCGACTACGCGCGCCAGGCCAACCAGCTGGCGGCCGAGGCGTCGGACGTGGCCAGGCGCGGCGGCGGCGTGGTGGCGGAAGTGGTCACCACCATGGAATCGATCAGCACCTCGTCCAAGCGCGTGGTGGATATCATCGGCGTCATCGATGGCATCGCCTTCCAGACCAATATCCTGGCGCTGAATGCGGCGGTGGAAGCGGCCCGCGCCGGCGAACAGGGCCGCGGCTTTGCCGTGGTGGCGTCGGAAGTGCGCAACCTGGCGCAGCGCTCGGCCAGCGCGGCCAAGGACATCAAGGAACTGATCAGCGATTCGGTGGAGAAAATCGAAAGCGGCGCGGCGCTGGTGGACCAGGCTGGCAATACGATGACCGAGATCGTCAACAGCGTGCGCAGCGTCAGCGACATCATGGAGCAGATCGCCCACGCCAGCGCCGAGCAGGAAGCCGGCATCGAGCAGATCAACCAGGCTATCGGCGAGATGGATGGCGTGACGCAGCAAAATGCCGCCCTGGTGGAAGAGGCGGCCGCAGCGGCGGAATCGCTGCAAGGCCAGTCGACCCATCTGGCGCAACTGGTCAGCGTGTTCAAGCTGGACGGCGCCGTGCCCACAAGCGCGGCGCGTTCCGCCACCGCCGCAAGCACTCCAGCGCCAGCACGCGCGCCGGCCCTGCCGCGACTGCGCAACAACCTGGCGAACTGACCGCACCGCCGCTGCGCGCACCGCACCTGCCGCAGCGGCGCTCTCGCCTGAGGCCTGGCCGCCAGGCGGCGGCCGCACCGCCGCGCTCCCCTGTGCTGACTGTACAATGGCGCATCATTTACCAGGGGACAACTTCCAATGTACAAGACCGCTTTGCAAGCCGCCGCCATCGGCATGGCGTTCGCTTCGTTTGCCGCCGGCGCCGCGCCGGCACTCACCGGGCAGCAGCTCTACCAGGCCAACTGCGCCGTCTGCCACGGCGCCGGCATGGAAGGCGCGGTCGGCCCGACACTGGGGCAGCACGCGTGGCTCCACGGCGAGCCGACCAAGGCCAATCTCATCAAGATTATCAGCAAGGGCGTGCCCGAGAAGAACATGCCAGCCTGGTCGCCTGCGCTCAGTTCCGCGCAAATCGCGCTACTGGCCGACTACATCGCCGCCAACGCCAACAAGAAGCTGTCGGCCAACGCCACGCCTGCGGCAGCGCCGGCAGCCAGGCCGGCGACCGATCTGCTGAGCGGCTTCACGCTGCCGAAAGGCTTCCGCATCAGCGTCTACGCGGAGGGCGCGGCGACTGCGCGCAGCATGGTGGTGTCGGACAGCGGCATTGTCTACGTCGGCTCGCGCAAGGCCGGTAAGGTGTACGCACTGGTGCCGCGCGCCGACAAGCAGAGCGCGGACGTGGTCACCATCGCCGAAGGGCTGGAAAACCCGATTGGCGTGACCTTGCTGAACGGCGCGCTGTACGTCGGCGAAATCAGCCGCGTGATCCGTTTCGACAACATCGACCAGCGCTATGCGCAAAAGCCGTCTTACGAGGTGGTCAAAGTCAGCCTGCCCAACGATAAATGGCATGGCGAGAAAATCATCAAGGCCAGCCCGGATGGCAAGCTGGTAATACCGGTCGGCGCACCCTGCAATATCTGCGACACCGACGACACCAAGAGCGCCAAGATCTATCGCATGAATGCCGACGGCAGCCAGTTGGAAGAAATCGCGCGCGGCGTCCGCAACACCGTCGGCTTCGCCTTCCATCCGACCACCAAGCAGCTGTGGTTTACCGACAATGGCCGCGACGAGATGGGCGACAACACCCCATCGTGCGAGCTGAACGTGCTAACCAAGTTCGGCCAGCATTTTGGCTTCCCTTACTGCCATGGCGGCGTGGTGCCGGACCCGAAATTCGGCCAGGGCCGCACTTGTGAAGAGTTTGTCGAACCGGTCGCCAAGCTGGGGCCGCACGTCGCTCCGCTGGGCTTGAGCTTCTACACCGGCAAGCAATTCCCTGAAGCGTATCGCAACAACATCTTCGTCGCCGAACACGGCTCGTGGAACCGTTCGACCAAGATCGGCTACAACGTCCGCCTGATCACGCTGTACGGTAACAAGATGGTCAGCGACACCAGTTTCATCGACGGCTTCCTGCGCGGCGACGAGGTAGTTGGGCGCCCGGTGGATGTGGTGACGCTGGACGATGGCTCGCTGCTGGTGTCCGACGACTACGCCGGCCGCATCTTCCGCGTCATCTACGACGGCAAGTAATCCAGCGCCAGCACCTGCTCAAGGCTCCATGGACGGGCTTCGGGCAGGTCGCTCAGTCCAGCCTGCAAGATCGCGGCGCTCAGCGCGTCCGCCCAGATTTCCTGATTCCACTCAGGATCATCCATAAGATGCCGAAGGCTCGGCATCTTCTTCAGCAAGCTGGCGATCCGTTCGCGCTGCTCGCGAATCGTCTTTATCCAGCTAGCGCCGCGCCGCTCGGGCTGATACTGCCACTTCAACAGATGCCCCATGAGTATCGCCATCCGATGCCCCAGTTGGTGGCGATGGCTGATGTTCATGTCCTCGATTTCTTCGGCAATATGCTCGATGTCGAGCAACGCCCATTGTCCTGAGCGCAGTAGCGCCACTTGCTCATCCGCCCAAGCGACAACGTCATCTTCGTAAGCAGTACTCATGATCGCCTCCTGTCGCAATTAGACGGGATTGCTGGACAAAAGTTCCGACTCAGTGAAAGCTGGACGTACATCAAACGAACAATAAAAAAACCGCCGGGGCTTGCGCGCCCGGCGGTTCTTTGACTCAGCCTAAACTGAATTACTGTGCGTTGGCGGCAGCGGCGGCAGCTTCTTCCGCAGCGGCTTTCATCGACAGCTTCAGGCGGCCGCGGTCGTCGGTTTCCAGAACCTTGACGCGCACTTGCTGGCCTTCTTTCAGGTAGTCGGCCACGGCGTTCACACGCTCGTTGGCGATCTGCGAGATGTGCAGCAGGCCGTCTTTGCCCGGCATCACTTGCACGATGGCGCCGAAGTCCAGCAGCTTCAGCACCACGCCGTCGTAGGACTTGCCTACTTCGACCGAGGCGGTCAGCTCTTCGATGCGACGCTTGGCTTCCTGGCCGGCGGCAGCGTCGACCGAAGCGATGGTGACCACGCCTTCGTCGCTGATGTCGATCTGGGTGCCGGTTTCTTCGGTCAGCGCACGGATCACCGCGCCGCCTTTGCCGATCACGTCACGGATTTTTTCCGGGTTGATCTTGATGGTGATCAGGCGCGGGGCGAAGTCCGACAGTTCGGTCTTCACGCTTGGCACGGCTTTCTGCATTTCGCCCAGGATGTGCTCGCGGCCTTCCTTGGCTTGCGCCAGCGCCACTTGCATGATTTCCTTGGTGATGCCCTGGATCTTGATGTCCATCTGCAGCGCGGTGATACCGTTGCGGGTGCCGGCTACCTTAAAGTCCATGTCGCCCAGGTGGTCTTCGTCACCCAGAATGTCCGACAGCACGGCGAACTTGCCGCCTTCCTTGATCAGGCCCATGGCGATACCGGCCACGTGCTCTTTCATCGGCACGCCGGCATCCATCAGCGCCAGGCAGCCGCCGCAGACCGAAGCCATCGACGACGAACCGTTCGATTCGGTGATTTCCGATACCAGGCGCACCGAGTAGCTGAACTCGTCCTGCGCCGGCAGCGCGGCGATCAGCGCGCGCTTGGCCAGACGGCCGTGGCCGACTTCACGGCGCTTCGGCGTACCGACGCGGCCGGTTTCGCCGGTAGCGAACGGTGGCATGTTGTAGTGCAGCATGAAGTCATCGGTGTACTCGCCCATCAGCGCGTCGATCTTCTGCGAGTCGCGGGCGGTGCCCAGCGTGGCAACGACCAGTGCCTGGGTTTCGCCGCGGGTGAACAGCGCCGAACCGTGGGTACGTGGCAGCACCGAGGTGCGGATCGAAATCGGGCGCACCGTGCGGGTGTCGCGGCCGTCGATGCGTGGCTCGCCGTCGAGGATCTGCGAACGGACGATCTTCGATTCCATGTCGAACAGGATGTTGCCGACTTCAACCGCGTCAGGCGCGGCGGCGCCGCTGGCGGCGGCGTCAGCGGCCAGGTCGGCGATGATTTCCGCCGAGGCGGCGCGCAGTTTTTCGGTACGGGCCTGCTTGTCGCGGGTCTGATAGGCTTCGCGCAGCTTGGCTTCGCCGAAGTGGGCCACGCGGCCGATCAGCGCTTCGTTCTTGGCCGGGGCGGTCCATACCTGCTCCGGCTTGCCGCCGTCGCGCACCAGGTCGTGGATCGCGTCGATCACGGCCTTCATCTGGGTGTGGCCGTAGACCACCGCGCCCAGCATGATTTCTTCCGACAGTTGCTGCGCTTCCGATTCAACCATCAGCACGGCCGATTCGGTACCGGCAACCACCAGGTCCATCTGCGAGGTCTTCAGTTGTTCAACGGTCGGGTTCAGGATGTACTGGCCGTTGGCGTAACCGACGCGGGCGGCGCCAATCGGGCCGTTGAACGGCACGCCCGACACGCACAGCGCGGCCGAGGCGCCGATCATCGAGGCGATGTCCGGATCGATTTCCGGGTTGACCGACAGCACGTGAATGATGACTTGCACTTCATTCATGTAGCCCTCTGGGAACAGAGGACGGATAGGACGGTCGATCAGGCGGGATGTCAGCGTTTCTTTTTCCGAAGGACGACCTTCACGCTTGAAGAAACCGCCCGGGATCTTGCCCGCAGCATAGGTTTTCTCCAGGTAGTCGACGGTCAGCGGGAAGAAGTCCTGGCCTGGTTTCGCGTCTTTACGCGCCACCACGGTGGCCAGCACGACGGTGTCTTCAATCGACACCATCACCGCGCCGGAGGCCTGGCGAGCGATCTCGCCAGTTTCCAGCGTGACGGTGTGTTGACCGTACTGGAAGGTTTTCGTAACTTTATTAAACATGGGTAATCCCTTTCTATTTGCCGACAGATTTTCAGGAGCTGTCGTTCACCTCACCACAGGCCACCGGGCTGGGGACCGGCGACCTTTGCTACAACTTTACAACTACGTTCTACTTAGCAATTTTTTAATACCCATAAAGACAAAATGCCCGCGACAGCAAACTGGCGCAGGCATTTTGACTTAAGCCGGACGTGGCAAGAATTACTTACGCAGGCCCAGTTTAGCGATCAGGTCGCGGTAACGGGTCGCGTCCTTGTCCTTCAGGTAGGACAGCAGGCTCTTACGACGGTTAACCATCTTGATCAGGCCACGACGCGAGTGGTGGTCTTTGCTGTGCGCTTTGAAGTGGCCGTTCAGTTCGTTGATACGGGCGGTCAGCAGTGCAACTTGCACTTCCGGGGAGCCGGTGTCTTTTTGGCCACGGGCGTTGTCAGCGATGATCGCTGCTTTGTTGATGTTTTCTACGGTCATGATATTTACCTTTAACATGCGGTGCGCGGAGTCGTAACCCTGCCCACCGTGAAGTTACAATAAAGCCTGGTCGGAAAGACCAGACCCGGAAGTATAACGGAAAAACCTGGTTGTGTATGCCCTTTTTCAGGAAAACCGCCATGAAACGCCTGATATCGATTGTTATTTTGCCACTGGCGCTGGGCGCCTGCGCCCATTTCGGCGCGCCGCCGCCGCAACCGGGCGACAGCGCCGACGCCGTCCGCGCGCGCCTCGGCCAGCCCACCAATGTCTACCGCAGCGGCGCCGACACGCTGCTGGAATACGCCACCGGGCCGATGGGCCAGTACACCTGGATGGCGCGCCTGGGTCCCGACCAGCGGCTGATCTCCTATCAACAGGTGCTGAACGGCGCCACCTTCGCCACCATCAAGCCGGGCCGCGATACCAAGGACACGGTGCTGACCATCCTCGGCCGGCCGACGCAGGTGACGCACTACGCCAGCGTCGACGGCGATGTGTGGTTGTACCGCTACAAGGAGCAGGATGTGTGGAACTCGATGATGTCGGTCGAATTCAACCGCCAGGGCGTGGTGAGCGCGCTGGTCAACGGGCCGGACGAGGAACGCGAGAACCGCCGCCGCTGAGGGTAGGATCATTCCCACGAGAATTGACGGCGTGCGCCGACGTGTTTTGCCGGGCATGGTTGCTATTATTTTCCCATCAACATTGCAACCTACGGAGAAGACATGTCCTTACGCACGCCCCCAGCCCGCCACGCCATCTACGCCGCCACCCTGCTGGCCCTGAGCACAGCCAGCGCCATCGCCCTGGCCGAGCCGTCGCCGGCGCTGGACCGCGCCAGCATCTCGGCCGGCGCGTTCTACACCGAGCCGAAGATCGACTACGAAGGCGACACCGACTATGGCCGCATCGACACCGGCAGCTACAAGACCGACAACGTGACGCTGCCGCGCGTGAAAGCTTCGCTGCTGCTGGGCGATTCGCACGGCCTCGATTTCGACTACTACCGCTACGACAAGAACTACAACCCGAGCCTGAGCGGCTCGACCAACATCAACGGCCTGCCGCTGACCGGCAACGGCCAGCTGAACGCGAAGCTGAAACTGGACCTGGCCAACCTGGCCTATAAATGGTGGATCGGCAGCGGCACCAGCGTGTTCGGCGTTGGCGTCGGCGCGGCCTATTACTCGGCCAGCCTGAAAGGCACCGCCAGCGGCGTGCTGAACGGCGTGTCCGGCAGTGGCCGCTACGAAGAGAAGGAACACGCCTACGCGCCGTTGCTGGAACTGGGCTGGCGCCAGCAGGTGTCGGACAATGTGCGCATCTATGCCGACGCTTCGGGCATCAAGAAAAATGGCGGCAGCATCGAGGGCCACATTTACGGCGGCGCGCTAGGCGTGGAGTGGTATCCGACCAAGATGGTCGGCCTGGTGGCGGAATACACCGCCCATAAGGTCAGCCTGAACCGCGCGCGCGACAACAGCGACCTGAATATCCGCCTGCACGGCCCGGCTGCTTACGTTAAGGTCCGCTTCTAAAGCGGTCGGGCGTTACGGCCTGCCTCACCCTTCCCCGTCATTCCCGCGTAGGCGGGAATCCATAGGACGCAAACCGCATACTCAGCATGGATTCCCGCCTGCGCGGGAATGACGGGGGCGGCTGTATCAGCCCAGCGCTGCGCGCACCTGCTGCGCCGTCGGAATCGGCGCCACCGCGCCGTGACCCAGCGTCGACAGCCCCGCCGCCGCATTCGCGTAACGCACCGCGTCGGCCAGCGCATCACCGGCAGCCAGGCGCGCCAGCAGCGAGCCGTCAAAGCAATCACCGGCGCCGGTAGCGTCCACCGCCTGCACGGCGCGCGCCGCAGCCAGACGCGGCTCGGCGCCCGGCTCCGCATACCACGCGCCGGATGGTCCGGCCTTCAGCACAACCGTGTGAGCGCCATGCGCACGCGCCCAGGCGAAGATCGCCGGCACATCGTCGGTGCCGGCCAGCGCCACCGCCTCGTCCAGACTAGGCAGGAACAGATCGGTCATTGCGATCGTTGCGGCAATGGTGGCGCGGGCGCGCGCCAATGGCCATAGCGACAGCCGCAGATTAGGATCGAAACTGACGCGGCCGCCAGCGGCGCGCGCGGTGTCGATGGCGGCAAACACGGTGTCGCAGGCGCCGGCCGAAATGGCCTGCGAGATGCCCGAGACGTGCAGCCAGCGCGCGCGCGCCGCCGCGCCCAGGTCCATCGTCTGCGGCTGCATGCGGCTGGCCGCCGAGCCGGCGCGCAGATAGCTGAACGAGTGGCCTTGCGGCCCGTGGTTGACGAAATACAGGCCGGTCGGCGCGCCCGCGTCGCGCGCGACCGCGCTGACGTCCACGCCTTCCGACTGCCACAGCTCCAGCAGCATGCGGCCGAAATGGTCCTCGCCGACGCGGCTCAGGTAGGCCACCCGCGCGCCCTGGCGGCTGGCGGCAATCGCCGCGTTGGACGTGTCGCCGCCGAAGCCCTGGCGATACAAAGGCTCGCTGGCTCTGGCCTGGTTGAACTCCACCATCGCCTCGCCCAGCGCTACAACATCAAAATACTCACTCATGGTTGCGGGTTCACTCGCTCAATTTTTGAATGCAGCTTGTTCAGCGCCGACAGATAGGCCTTGGCCGACGCCACGATAATATCCGGGTCCGCACCGACGCCATTGACGATGCGGCCCTCCTTCGACAACCGCATGGTGACCTCGCCCTGCGACTGCGTGCCGGTGCTGATGGCGTTCACCGAAAACAGCACCAGTTCCGCGCCGCTCCCCACCTCGCCCTCGATGGCGTTGACGGTGGCGTCGACCGGGCCATCGCCGCGGCCTTCGCTGACATGCTGCTCGCCGTCGATGCTGAACGTGACTCTGGCGCTCGGCGTCTCGTCGCTGGCCGAACGCTGCTCCAGCGCGATGAAGCGATACAACTCGCTCTCCTGCGACTGCTGCCCGTCCGACACCAGCGCCAGTATGTCCTCGTCAAAAATATCGGCCTTGCGGTCGGCCAGTTCCTTGAAGCGCGCGAAGGCGGCGTTCACCTCGACCTCGGATTCCAGATCGATGCCCAGTTCCTGCAAGCGCTGCTTGAAGGCGTTGCGGCCGGACAGCTTGCCCAGCACGATCTTGGTCGCCGTCCAGCCGACATCCTCGGCGCGCATGATCTCGTAAGTCTCACGCGATTTCAACATGCCATCCTGATGGATGCCGGAAGCGTGGGCAAACGCGTTCGCGCCCACCACCGCCTTGTTCGGCTGCACCGCGAAGCCGGTAATCTGCGACACCATCTTCGACGCCGCCACGATCTGCGTGGTGTCGATGCCGCATTCGAGGTTGTAATAGCCGCCGCGCGTGCGCAGCGCCATCACCACCTCCTCCAGCGCGGTATTGCCAGCGCGTTCGCCCAAGCCGTTGATGGTGCATTCGATCTGCCGCGCGCCGCCGATCACCACGCCGGCCAGCGAATTGGCCACCGCCAGCCCAAGATCGTTATGACAGTGGACCGACCACACGGCCTTGTCCGAGTTGGGAATGCGCTCGCGCAGGCGGCGGATGGTGTCGCCGAACAGTTCGGGCACCGCGTAACCCACCGTGTCCGGGAAGTTGATGGTGGTCGCGCCCTCGGCGATCACGCCTTCCAGCACGCGGCACAGGAAGTCCTCGTCTGAACGGCTGCCGTCTTCGGGGCTGAATTCGATATCGTCGGTATGCTGGCGGGCGAAGCGCACGGCGTTGCGCGCCTGTTCCAGCACCTGCTCCGGCGACATGCGCAGCTTGGCCTCCATGTGCAGTTTGGAGGTGGCGATGAAGGTGTGGATGCGTTTGCGCTCGGCCGGCGCCAGCGCTTCGGCGGCGCGGGCGATGTCGCGGTCATTGGCGCGCGACAGCGAGCAGATGGTCGATTCGCGCACGGCGCTGGCGATCGCCCTGATGGCGTCGAAGTCGCCGGGCGAGGCGGCCGCGAAGCCGGCTTCGATGACGTCCACGCGCAAGCGTTCGAGCTGCTTGGCGATGCGGATTTTTTCGTCCCTGGTCATCGACGCGCCCGGCGATTGCTCGCCGTCGCGCAAGGTGGTGTCAAAGATAATCAGGCGGTTGGATGAGTTGCTCATGATAGCTCCGTGGCTGCGTTGCGCTTCGTTGCTTGATGCTCAGCTTAATCCCAGGGCCGACCGCCCGCGCGGTTACAGTCGTTCGCTCGGGTCGTCGCTTTCCAGCTCGGTCTGGATCAGGCTGACTTTCTTGCCGGTGGCCGCGCGCCAGGCGGCGACCACATAGCCGGACAGGCCGTAGATCGCGAACAGCGGCCACAAGGTCACGGCCGGCTTGATGGCGATCAGCGCCAGGCCGAGCGCGATCAGGAACACGCCGATGAACGGCACCGGCTTGCGGAAGTTCACGTCCTTGAAACTGTAGAACGGCACGTTGCTCACCATCGTCAGGCCGGCAAACACGGCGATGCCCCACGACACCCAGCCCATGTCCAGGCCGGACACTTCCAGTTCCAGCATCATCAGGATAAAGCCGGCCATCAGCGCCGCGGCCGATGGCGACGGCATGCCCTGGAAGTAGCGCTTGTCCACCACTTCGATATTGGTGTTGAAGCGCGCCAGGCGCAGCGCGGCGCCGGCGCAATACACGAAGGCGGCGATCCAGCCCAGCTTGCCCAAGCCGCGCAGCGACCATTCATACATCACCAGCGCCGGAGCGGCGCCAAAGGACACCATGTCCGACAGCGAATCGTACTGCGCGCCGAATTCGCTCTGCGTGTTGGTCAGGCGGGCGACGCGGCCGTCCAGGCCATCGAGGATCATGGCGACGAAAATGGCCCAGGCGGCGTGCTCGAATTTCTGGTTCATCGCCATGACGATGGCGTAGAAGCCGCAGAACAGCGCGGCCGTGGTGAAGGCGTTCGGCAGCAGGTAAATGCCGCGATGGCGCGGGCGGTCGAGATCCAATCCCCGGGCACGACGCGCAAAACGGCTGAACCGCGAGGTTTTGGGCAGTTTGGCTTGGGCCGCGCCCTTGGCGCGGCGGCGGGGGAAATTGGGCATAGTGATCCGTTCTCTTATCAGGTAGTGTTGCTCCGTCATTATAGAGGACCGGACAACAAAAAAGGCAAGGCGCGCGCCGTTGCGCCCTGCCGCGCGATTACTTGAAGCGCACCTTGCCCACCAGGCGCATCGACAGCACCGTCTCGCCCGGCTCGAAACTCGGCTCGGCCACCTCGGCCGCGCGCACATTGGTGGCGTTGGCGATCACGCGCGCGCCGGTGACTTCGACACGGTTGCCGCTGTAGTTGCCGGATCCTTCAAAATCCACGGTATCGAGCACGGCGTCGCCGACCTTGCGGCCCATGGCCCTGGCGATGGCGTTGATGCGCTCGTTCAGATTCTGGTAAGTGGCGGCGATGCGCTGCTCGTCGAGCTGGCGCGTGGTTTCCGGCCGCAGGCCGAAGCGCAGATTGTTCAGGCTCAACACGCTTTGCGCGGCGGCTACGGTTTTCGGCAGGTTGTCGAGGTTGACAGTGACCAGTTGCACCGACTGGCCAACCCGCCACGAAGCCGGTACGCGCAGCTTGCGCGTTTGCAGCGGCTGGCCCGGCTGCGGCGGCGTTTCTTCGGCATAGACGGGATAGGTGTAATAGCCCTGGGTTTTCAGGCTGGCCTGCGGATCGGCCTTCTTCAGCAGGTCCAGGCCCTGCTTCATCTTCTGGTTGACGCGCGAGGCGGCGGCGGCCTTGTCCTTGTCGATCTCCTCCACCGAGAGGATGGCGGTGGCCTGGTCATTCACATGCGTCACTTCGCCGAAGGCCGGCACCACCACCAGCGTGCCGTTGGTCGGCAACGATTCGGCGTGCGCCGCAGCGCACGCCAGCAGAACAACAGCAGCAAGGTATTTCATCGCAGTCTCCGGTTAAGAAAACTGCAACTCTACCTTAACTTGCGTTATTTGAAGCGTACCTTGCCGACCACCTGCATCTGCAGCGTGGATTCGCCGGGCTCGAAGCTAGGCTCGGCCACTTCCGCCGTGTCGGCCGCTTTCGTGCGCATCATCATCGGCGCTGGCGCGAAAGCCTGCTCGCGCTGGGCATAGTTGCCCGAGCCTTCGAAGTCGATGGTATCGATCACGGCGTCGCCAACCTTGCGGCCCATGGCACTGGCGATCGAACCGATGCGCTCGTTCAGGTTCTTGTAGGTGGCGGCAATGCGCTGCTGATCCAGCTTGCGCGTGGTTTCCGGGGTCAGGCCGAAGTTGATGCTGTTCAGCGTCAGCACCTTCTGCGCCGCGGCCACGGTTTTCGGCAGCTTGTCCAGGCTGGTGGTGGTGACTTCCAGATACTGGCCGACGCGCCACGCGGTCGGCAGGCGTTGCTTGACCGGCTGACCGTTGGGCAGCACGCGCTCTTCCGGGTACACCGGGTAAGTGTAATAGCCCTGGGTTTTCAGGCTGGCGTTCGGGTCTTCTTTCTTGACGATGTCCTGGCCTTGCTTCATTTTCTGGTTGACGCGCGAGGCGGCGGCGGCTTTGTCCTTGTCCTGTTCTTCGACCGCCAGCACCACGACAGCCTGGTCGTTGGCGTGCTTCACTTCGCCGTAGGCGGGCACCACTACCAGCGTGCCGGTGGTTGGAACGGCGTCGGTCGGAGCGGCGTGTGCGCCCAGTGCCAGCGAAACGGCGGCAGCGGCGGCGAGTTTTTTCATCAGGTTCATTACGGGCTCCAGGTTGAGATAACGACAAGCCGCACTTTACCTGAATTTACATCGCGCACCTGTAAGACATAGTGACTGTTTGTAACATTGCTGATGGCACCGTGCTACAGTATCCCCATGCTTAATTATTTGATAGGCATTCACCGGCGCCACGCCGCACGGCCTCTGCTGGCAGCCATGCTTGCTGGCGTGCTGGTGTCGCCCCTCAGCCTCGCGCTCAGCCTGAGCGTAGCGCTCACCTTTCACCTGAGTGGCGGCGTCGCGCACGGGCTGTCAACGTTGTTAAGTGGGCTGGTATTTGCCTACGTTTATGTACTAAGTCGTCAGCACGGCAAGATGGCCGGGTTCTTGGCAAGCAATACCGCACACGCGGTGCACAACTTCGTGGTGGTATTTATCGTTTCACCGCTGATTACCGGATAGGCGGCTCGGCTTAAGGATTTTATAATTGGCGGCGAACTATGATGCTCTACCACCCAGGAGGGCTAGTCATGATGATCATCGGGGAATTCGCGTTTTATCTGTTCATGGACGTACTGATGTACAGCCTGGGGCGATTAATCATCCCCATCGTCTCGCTGGGCCGCGCCCGCGCGGTGCGGACCAGGGAAATCTTCAGTAGAAATCCCATGCCGCCCTATGCCGATGACGGCAAGATGTTGATCCCCGAATGGGGCGCTGCGATGGCCGGCGTTATCACACTGTCCCTGGCATTATCCCTTTACCTGGCCCTGCGCTGAACGCTGCGAGCCTATTTCTGGAAGAACAGCACAACAGCCAGTGCGACCAGGACGAACGACCAGTATTTCACCGGAATGAAGAACAAGTCGTGCTTCGGCTTGAAGACGACTTCCTGCCCGGTGTTTTTGTCCACCAGCACACGCGCCGGCTGCACTGGCGTCGATCAGGCGATGCAAGCCGTACACCAGCGCCGCCGCCAGCAACATGCCGACAAAAGCGCCGCCCGGACGATACCCTTCGGGTAAGGCTTCCACACCCAGCTGGCCCACAACCATGCCCAGTACCGCCAGCAACACAACCACAATGCCATACCCGCGCCAGATAATCATACAATTCCCTGTTCATCAATAAAACAACAATTTTACCCTGCGGAAACTTTTCAAAACTCACACATTTTCACTGGGCGTAAAAAAACCGGCAACAAGTGCCGGTTTTTTGAGGAAGAAGAAGCTGCTTAGTTCTTCGACTGGTCAACCATCTTGTTCTTGGCGATCCAAGGCATCATCGAGCGCAGTTTGGCGCCGACTTCTTCGATCTGGTGCTCGGCGTTCAGGCGGCGACGCGAGATCAGGGTCGGGGCGCCTGCCTTGTTTTCCAGGATGAAGGACTTGGCGTATTCGCCGGTCTGGATGTCTTTCAGCACCTGACGCATGGTTTCCTTGGTCTCGGCGGTTACAACGCGCGGGCCGGTCACGTACTCGCCGTATTCGGCGTTGTTCGAGATCGAGTAGTTCATGTTGGCGATGCCGCCTTCGTAGATCAGGTCAACGATCAGTTTCAGCTCGTGCAGGCACTCGAAGTAAGCCATCTCCGGCGCGTAGCCGGCTTCCACCAGGGTTTCGAAGCCAGCCTTGATCAGCTCGACAGCACCGCCGCACAGCACGGCCTGCTCGCCGAACAGGTCGGTTTCGGTTTCTTCGCGGAAGTTGGTTTCGATGATGCCGGCCTTGCCGCCGCCGTTGGCCGACGCGTACGACAGGGCGATGTCACGCGCGGTGCCGGACTTGTCCTGGTAGACGGCGATCAGGTGCGGCACGCCGCCGCCCTGGGTGTAGGTGGCGCGCACGGTGTGGCCTGGCGCTTTCGGTGCGACCATGATCACGTCCAGGTCGGCACGTGGCACAACCTGGCCGTAGTGCACGTTGAAGCCGTGGGCGAAGGCCAGCACCGCGCCTTGCTTGGCGTTCGGCGCGACGTTTTCGTTGTAGACCTGGGCGATGTTTTCGTCCGGCAGCAGGATCATGATGACGTCGGCGGCTTTGACAGCCTCGTTCACTTCGGCGACCTTCAGGCCGGCTTTCTCCACCTTCTGCCACGAGGCGCCGCCCTTGCGCAGGCCAACGGTGACGTTGACGCCCGATTCGCTCAGGTTTTGTGCGTGGGCGTGGCCCTGCGAGCCGTAGCCGATGATGGCCACGTTTTTGCCTTTGATCAGGGAGAGGTCAGCGTCTTTGTCGTAGAAAACTTTCATGTTCATTCCTAAGTAAATTTTTTTAAACCGGAGGCACTTCCGTCATTCCCGCGCAGGCGGGCATCCATGGTGCGTATCGTGTCCGGCGAAATATGGGTTCCCGCCTGCGCGGGAACGACGTTCTACACTTTCAGGATGCGTTCGCCGCGCCCGATGCCGGAGCCGCCGGTACGGACCGTTTCAAGGATAGAGGCACGGTCGATCGAGTCGATGAACGCGTCGAGCTTGCTCTTGGCGCCGGTCAGTTCAATCGTGTAGCTCTTTTCGGTGACGTCGATGATGCGACCGCGGAAGATGTCCGCCGTGCGCTTCATCTCTTCACGCTCCTTGCCCACCGCGCGTACCTTGATCAGCATCAGCTCGCGCTCGATGTGCTGGCCCTCGGTCAGGTCCACCACCTTGACCACCTCGATCAGGCGGTTCAGGTGCTTGGTGATCTGCTCGATGATGTCGTCCGAGCCGGTGGTGACGATGGTCATGCGCGACAGCGTCGCGTCCTCGGTCGGCGCCACGGTCAGCGTCTCGATGTTGTAGCCGCGAGCGGAGAACAGGCCCACCACGCGGGACAGGGCGCCGGCTTCGTTTTCCAGCAATACAGAAATAATGTGTCGCATTTAGAGATCCTCCGAACCCAGCAGCATTTCGGACAGACCCTTGCCTGCTTTCACCATCGGCCAGACGTTTTCCGATTGATCGGTGATGAAGTTCATGAACACCAGCTTGTCCTTCATCGCGAACGCGTCGCGCAGCGCGCCGTCGACGTCGCCCGGTTTCTCGATGCGCATGCCGACGTGGCCATAGGCCTCGGCCAGTTTCTCGAAGTTCGGCAGCGAGTCCATATAGGACTCGGAGTAGCGCGAACCGTAGTCGATCTGCTGCCACTGGCGCACCATGCCGAGGAAGCGGTTGTTCAGCATGATGATCTTCGGCGTCAGGTGATACTGCTTGCAGGTGGCCAGTTCCTGGATGCACATCTGGATCGAGCCTTCGCCGGTGATGCAGGCCACGGTGGCGTCCGGATTGGCCATCTGCACGCCCATCGCGTATGGCAGGCCGACGCCCATGGTGCCGAGGCCGCCCGAGTTGACCCAGCGCTTGGGCTTGTCGAACGGGTAGTACTGCGCCGCCCACATCTGGTGCTGGCCGACGTCGGAGGTGATGAAGGCGTCGCCCTTGGTCACTTCCCACAGCTTTTGCACCACCGATTGCGGCTTGATGACGAGGTCGGAGGTCGGGAACTTCAGGCAGTCGCGGCCGCGCCATTCCTCGATCTGCTTCCACCAGGTTTTCAGCGCCGGCTGGTTAGGCTTGGCTTCCGAGGCGTCCAGTTGCGCCAGGAACTCGATCAGCACGTCCTTGACGTTGCCGACGATCGGGATGTCCACTTTGACGCGCTTGGAAATCGACGACGGGTCGATGTCGACGTGGATGATCTTGCGCGGATTGGAGGCAAAGTGTTTCGGGTTGCCGATCACGCGGTCGTCAAAGCGGGCGCCGATGGCGATCAGCACGTCGCAGTTCTGCATCGCCATATTGGCTTCGTAGGTGCCGTGCATGCCCGGCATGCCGACGAATTTCTCGTCGCTGGCGCGGTAGGCGCCCAGGCCCATCAGCGTGTTGGTGACCGGGAAGCCGAGCTTGTCTACCAGCTTGTTCAGTTCCGGCGCCGCATTGGCCAGGATCACGCCGCCGCCGGTGTAAATCATCGGGCGCTCGGCCTGCAGCAGCAGTTGCACCGCCTTGCGGATCTGGCCCGAGTGGCCTTTGTCCACCGGCTTGTACGAGCGCATCTCGACCTCTTTCGGGTACGAGAAATGCGTCTTGTGCATCGAGATATCCTTCGGAATGTCGACCAGCACGGGGCCGGGACGGCCGGTGCGGGCGATGAAGAAGGCTTTCTTGACGGTCTCGGCCAAGTCCTTGACGTCCTTGACGAGGAAATTGTGCTTGACCACCGGGCGCGTGATGCCGACCGTGTCGCATTCCTGGAACGCATCCTGGCCGATCGCGTGGCTCGGCACCTGGCCGGAAATCACCACCATCGGAATCGAATCCATGTACGCGGTCGACAGGCCGGTGACGGCATTGGTGACGCCCGGACCGGACGTGACCAGCGCGACGCCGACTTTGTTCGACGAGCGCGAGTATGCATCGGCAGCGTGGACCGCGGCCTGCTCGTGGCGCACCAGAACGTGTTGGAATTTGTCTTGCTTGAAGATGGCGTCGTAGATATACAGCACGGCTCCGCCCGGGTAACCGAAGACGTGTTCAACGCCCTCTTCGGCCAGGCAGCGCACCAGTATTTCCGCGCCAGTCAGTTGTGATGAAGATGCTTCGGTATTCATGAAACATTCCTTTCAAGGTCCATAGGAGATTGATCGGATGCTCTGTCCTTGCGAAGTACGAATACCGCTACAGCTCTGCCTGGCTTCCCTTTATTTATGCGGTCGCACTGCCTCTTCCGCCAACCGTAGTGACGTGCAAAGCGATGCTAGCGCAAACTCTCGTTTGGCCGGGTTTTCCGTAGTGGTGTTGCATACCTCTCGTGCTTGTGGCACGGGCGAGAGCAAACTGCCTACATAAGAAAGCGCGTCGTGTCGATTGCGGCGTTGTGTGCCTGCTGCGACCAGACCATAGAGCTTCGGGGTTGTTCAAAGCGTCCCATACGGTACACCGGCGCACCCGATTGAGCAAGGACTAAATCTGAAATTGATTAGTTTTGACGTAAAACCATGCAAAACACGACATTTTTTGCTAGCATGCGCCTCAGTTCAAAACACCCGGCAGCCCCCTCCCCCGACGCATGGCCACAGACAAAGAATTATCCGACTTCCTCGAAAACGTCGAACGCCGGGCCTTCAAGCAAGCCGTCTACGCAGTACGCAAGGACGAGTCCGCGCTAGACATCGTGCAGGACGCGATGATCAAGCTCGCCGAAAAATACGGCGACAAACCGGCTGCCGAATTGCCGGCGCTGTTCCAGCGCATCTTGCAGACCACCATCCTCGACTATTTCCGCAGGGAAAAGGTGCGCAACACCTGGGTCAGCCTGTTTTCCGGCATGGGCCCGTCCAGCGACGAGCACGAGGACTTCGACATGCTGGAATCCTACGCCGCCGAGGCCGGCACCGAGGCGGCCGAATCCGGCGCCGACAAGTTCGAGCGCCAGCAGATGCTGGAGATCATCGATGCCGAGGTACAAAAGCTTCCGGCGCGTCAACGCGAGGCCTTCCTGATGCGTTATTGGCAGGATATGGACGTGGCCGAAACGGCCGAAGCCATGGGCTGCTCGGAAGGCAGCGTCAAAACGCATTGCTCTCGTGCAACACATGCGCTGGCCGAGGCGCTGGCAGCCAAGGGAATTAAATTATGAACACCGACGATCTGAATTTCGCTTACAAAGTGCGCCACGCGCTCAATGAAAAGCTGGACGAGCTGCCCGCTTCGACCACAGACCGCCTGGCGCAGGCGCGCAAGATGGCGCTGGCCCGCAAGAAAGCCCATGTGGAAGTGCCGCTGGCGGTGCGCGTGGTCAAAACGGAACTGGCGGCCGCCGGCGGCGGTTTCCTGTCGCAATTTAACTGGCTCGGCCGCTGGGGCATGCTGGTGCCGGCACTGGCGCTGGTGATCGGCATGGTCGGCATTTACCAGTACGAGCAGCAGGAACGCATCGCCGACCTGGCCGAGATCGACGCCGCCGTGCTGTCGGACGAGCTGCCGCTGGACGCCTACCTCGACCACGGCTTCAACGCCTACCTGACGCGAAGCGAGTAAGCGATGGCATGGAGCAGTGGCGCCAAGTGGGGCGCGGGAGCGGCGGTGTTAGCGGTAGCAGCCGGGGGCGCCTGGCTGGCCGCCCAGCCGGACGCGGCTGACCTGGTGGCGGCGCCGGTGGCAGCCGTCACCGGCCAGCACGTCGCCCAGCCGGTCGAAAAAACCAAATGGAAAGATCTGACGCCGGCCCAGCAGCAGGCGCTGGAGCCGCTGGCCGGCGAGTGGGATGGCATCGAGCCGATCCGCAAGCAAAAATGGCTGGGCATCGCCAAGCGCTACGCGCGCATGACGCCCGATGAGCAGGCGCGCGTGCAGCGCCGCATGCGCGAGTGGGTCGCCATGTCGCCGGAAGAGCGCCGCCAGATCCGCCAGAACTACGCCCGCGCGCAGAAGCTGAACCCGGCGCAGAAGGCGGTGTCGTGGGAAGAGTATCAAATGCTCACCGAAGAGCAGAAGAAGCAATTGGCGGCCAGGGCCGAGACCAAGAAACAGGTGGTCAACCTGCCGACGCCGACGCAGGCCAGGCAGCCGGCGCAGGCGCCTGCCGCGCCGCTGGCGCCGCCGATTGCAGCGCCGGTGGCGACGCCGCCGGCCGATCCGAACGCACCGCTGCCGAACGCCTCCAACGTGACGCCGATTCCACCGACCTCCACGCCGCCAACGCAAGCGGCGCCTCCTGCCGATGTCAAATAACCCGACCATCAAGCGCCGTCTGATTTCGATGGTGTACGAAACCCTGCTCGGCTTCGCCGTGCTGTTCCTGCCGTTCCTGATTTTTGAAATTGCCAGCGGCGCCAGCCACGCGCCGCTGGTCGAGCACATGCGGCAGGCGCTGGCCTTCCTGGTGCTGGGCGCCTACTTTATCCACCAGTGGACGCGCGAGGGCCAGACGCTGGCGATGCGCACCTGGCGCCTGAAGCTGGTGACGAACCACGGCTTGCCGCTGACGCCACGCGTCGCCGCGCTGCGTTACCTGTTGAGCTGGATGTGGATCTTGCCGGCGCTGATCGTCGCATTGGCCGCCGACCTGCATCGCTGGCAGGCGCTGGGCGCGATCCTGATCGGCATCGTGGCCTGGTCGCTGACGGCCTTCTTCGACAGGGACCGCCAGTTCCTGCACGATAAGCTGGCCGGCACCCGGCTGGTGCAGCTGCCGCCGCTGGCAAAGAAAAAGAAGGCGGCCAGCGCCGCTTAGAACTTCTCGTAGTTCTGCAAATAGCGCCACTCGCCTGACGGCAGGCTGGCCATGGAGATGCGGCCGACGCGGATGCGCTTCATGGAGACGACCTTCAGGCCAACTTCCTTGCACAGCTTTTCGATCGTGCCAAGCTTCAGGCCTTTGACGGCCCAGCGCAAACGCGTTTCGTTCTGCCAGCTTACCTTGCCGTTGATCTGGTTCAGCTGCTTCAGGCCATCCTCGATGATGGCGCCCGACACTTCAACGATAATCTCCTGCTCCAGCGTCTCCTCGCTCAACTTGCGGTTGACGCGGAAGTCCTGCGTGAACACGACCAGGCCGCTGGCCTTGGCGTCCAGCGGCACCATTTCCTGCTGGCCGGCGACGTGGCGCTTGAGGAAGCGCTGGCAGGGCACGGAACGCGTCAGCGTGTCGGCCTTGAGCAGATGCAGCGGCTGCGCGGCCCCCGCAGGCTTGTGCAGCAGGATGGTGACCGGCGTGATCTCCAGCAGCGTGGCGTCAGCCGCCAGCGTCACCTGCTGCTCCGGCGCGACGCGCGCGCCCACCTCCTCCACCACCTCGCCATCAATGCTGACAAAGCCGCCCTCGATATAGAGTTCCGCTTCGCGGCGCGAGCATTGACGCTCATCGGCCACCCGCTTGGAGAGTCGTATCGTGTTATCCAAAGAAGTCTCCAAATACAGTGATGGCGCGGTCGATGTCGTCGCGCGACGCGTCCATGTGCGTGACGATGCGCGTGCGCGGGCCGAGCGACATGCGGATGCGGGTCAGCTCAAGAACGTCGCCCAGGCCTTTCAGCACGAACTGCGGAATGTCGACGTAGAAGATATTGGTCTGCGGCGTGCTGACCTTGAGGTTCTTCATCTTCGCCAGCTCGCCGGCGAAGTAGGCGGCGTTGTCGTGGTCCTCGGCCAGGCGCGCGATGTTGTGTTCCAGCGCATACAGGCCGCCAGCGGCGATGATGCCGGCCTGGCGCATGCCGCCGCCCAGCATCTTGCGCCAGCGCCTGGCTTCCTTGATGAACGGGCGCGATCCCAGCAGGACCGAGCCGACCGGCGCGCCCAGGCCTTTCGACAGGCACACGGAGACGGAGTCGAAGCCCTGCACGACGTCGCGCGGCGCGACGCCCAGCTTGACGGCGGCGTTGCAGATGCGCGCGCCGTCGAGGTGCGTGGCCAGGCCTTTGTCGTGCGCCATCCCGGTTGCCTGCCGCACGTAATCCATCGGCAGCACGCGGCCGTTGATGGTATTTTCCAGCGCCAGCAGCCTGGTGCGGGCAAAGTGGAAATCATCCGGCTTGATACAGGACTCGATGTCGGCCAGCGCGATGCTGCCGTCGGCCTGATTGACGATTGGCTGCGGCTGGATGCTGCCCAGCACCGCAGCGCCACCGCCCTCGTAGCGGTAGGTATGCGCTTCCTGGCCGACCAGGTATTCGTCGCCGCGGCCGCAATGCGCCAGCAGCGCCAGCAGATTGGTTTGCGTGCCGGATGGCGCGAACAGCGCGTCTTCAAAGCCAAACAAATCGGCGGCGTATTCCTGCAGGCGGTTGACGGTCGGGTCGTCGCCGTAGACGTCATCCCCGACTTCGGCGGCGTTCATGGCCGCGCGCATGGCGGCGCTTGGGCGCGTGACGGTATCACTGCGCAGGTCCAGCCAGTTCTCCATTACACCACCTCTTCTTCAGCGAAGAAACGGCTATTCATCTCCTGCAGGCCCACGGTTTCCAGCACCTCTTTCAGGCGCTCGGCCGGACGCTTGCGCGGCAGGTTCTTGTAGGTGGCGATGATCAGCTCATTCTTCATCGAGTGCTCCCAGCCTACCAGTTCAGTGACGGTGACGCTGTAGCCGTGCGCTTCCAGTTGCAGACAGCGCAGCACGTTGGTGATCTGGCTGCCGAATTCACGCGTGTGGATCGGATGGCGCCAGATTTCGGTCAGCGCGGACTTGCCTAGCGACTGGCCCTTGTTCTTCTTCAGGACCGAGGCCACTTCGGCCTGGCAGCACGGCACCAGCACGATATGCCTGGCCTTTTTCTTCAGCGCGAACTGGATGGCGTCGTCGGTGGCCGTGTTGCAGGCGTGGAGCGCGGTGACGACGTCGATCTGCTGCGGCAGCAGCTTCGATTCGGTGGACTCGGCCACCGACAGCGGCAGGAAGGACATGCCCGGGAAGTTGAACTGCTTCGCCAGTTCCTGCGAACGCGCCACCAGTTCTTCGCGCGTCTCGATGCCATAGATGTGTGAATCGTTGTGCAGCGCCTTGAAGAACAGGTCGTAGATGATGAAGCCGAGGTAGGACTTGCCGGCGCCATGATCGACCAGCGAGACATTGTCCTTCTGTTCCAGCACTTCCTTCAGCAGCGGCTCGATGAACTGGTACAGGTGGTAGACCTGTTTCAGCTTGCGGCGGCTGTCCTGGTTCATCTTGCCGTCGCGCGTGAGGATGTGCAGCTCCTGCAGCAGGGCTACGGTCTGGCCTTCGCGGATTTCCGGCATGTTGTCGGCGCTGGTGACGGTGGCGCCGATCTTCTGTACGGGCTTCTTAGGCTGCTTCATCGATCCACGCCTGTTGAACCGCTTCGAGGACTTTTTCACCGCCGCGCGACTTGTCGTCGTCGAATTCTTCGAGTTCGACGATTTTGTTGTGCAGATCGGTGAAGCGGATCGTGGCCGGATCGACGTCCGGATACTTGTCGTACAGCGCTTCCGCAATCGCGGTGATGTCAGTCCACTTCATATCAGTGACCGCCTTCGCTAGCGTGGTTGATGGTGTACTTCGGAATTTCGACGACCAGGTCTTGGTCCGCCACCACGGCCTGGCACGACAGGCGCGACACGGCTTCCAGGCCCCAGGCTTTATCCAGCAGGTCTTCTTCGGTTTCGCTGGCTTCGTTCAGCGAATTGAAGCCTTCGCGCACCAGCACGTGGCAGGTGGTGCAGGCGCAGGATTTTTCGCACGCGTGCTCGATGTGGATGTCATTCTCCAGCATGACGTCGCACAGCGTTTTGCCGGCGTCGGCTTCAACGACGGCGCCGTCCGGGCACAGTTTTGCGTGGGGCAGGAATACGATTTGTGGCATGTTTAAACTCTTCTATTGACCCCGTCATTCCCGCGAAGGCGGGAATCCATGGGGGCGCGGATTCAATCTACTCAGCATGGGTCCCCGCCTTCGCGGGGACGACGTCACACTACCTGGTCCAGCGCCTTGCCGGCCAGCGCGCTGCGCACGCTGCGGTCCATGCGGCGGGACGCAAATTCTTCGGTGCCGTGGGCCAGCGCTTCCACCGCCGCCTTCACCGCCTGATGATCCACCGCGCCGGTCTGCGACTGCGCGACCACCTCGCGGGTTTGTACCATCAACGCATCGACCGCAACGCGTTCTTCGTCCGACAGCAGCGCCGCGTCTTCATCCAGCGCCGCTTGCGTGGCCAGCAGGATGCGTTCCGCCTCCACCTGTTCCTCGCGCAGCGCGCGCGCCTTCATGTCGACATCGGCCGAAGTGTGCGATTCCTGCAGCATGCGCGCCACATCGTCGTCACCCAGGCCATACGACGGCTTGACGCTGATCGACGCCTCAACGCCCGAGCGCAGCTCGCGCGCCGACACCGACAGCAAGCCATCCGCATCCACCTGGTACGTAATGCGGATGCGCGCCGCGCCGGCCGCCATCGGCGGAATCCCGCGCAGCTCGAAGCGCGCCAGCGAACGGCAATCGGCCACCAGCTCACGCTCGCCTTGCAGCACGTGCACCGCCAGCGCGGTCTGGCCATCCTTGAAGGTGGTGAACTCCTGCGCGCGCGCGCAAGGGATGGTCGAGTTGCGCGGAATGATCTTCTCCACCAGCCCGCCCATGGTTTCGATGCCCAGCGACAGCGGAATCACATCCAGCAGCAGCCAGTCGTCGCCCGGCGCGCGGTTCCCGGCCAGCAGATTGGCCTGCACGGCGGCGCCCAGCGCCACCACCTTGTCCGGATCGATATTGGCGTGCGGCGTGGTGTGGAAGAACTCACTCACCGCGCGATGCACGTGCGGCATGCGCGTTGCGCCGCCGACCATGACCACGCCATCGACATCGTCCGCATCGACATTGGCGTCGCGCAGCGCCTTCCTGATGGCCTTCATGGTCTTCTCGATCAGGTGCCTGGTAATCTCCTGGAACTTCTCGGCGGTGATGGTGATGTGTACCTGCTCGCCCGACTTCAACGTGGCGTCGACAATCACCTCGGCCTTGGTCGACAGCAGCTCCTTGGCCTCGCGCGCCTTCACCATCAGCACGGCGGTGTCTTCATCCGACAGCGGCGCCAGTTTCTCTTCCTGATGGATGTAGCAGAACAGGCGGTGGTCGAAGTCATCGCCGCCCAGCGCGGAGTCGCCGCCGGTGGCCAGCACTTCAAACACGCCCTTGCTCAGTTTCAGGATCGAGATATCGAAGGTGCCGCCGCCCAGATCGTAGACGGCGTAGATGCCTTCCGAAGCGTTATCCAGGCCGTACGCGATGGCGGCCGCAGTCGGCTCGCTCAGCAGGCGCAGGACATTCAGGCCGGCCAGCTGCGCCGCGTCCTTGGTCGCCTGGCGCTGCGCGTCGTCGAAGTACGCCGGCACGGTGATTACCGCGCCCACCAGGTCGTCGCCCAGCGAATCCTCGGCGCGCTGGCGCAGCGTGGCCAGAATCTGCGCCGACACTTCCACCGGGCTTTTCACGCCGGCGACCGTTTTCAGCTGCACCATGCCGGGCGTATCCTGAAAATCGTAAGGCAGGTTTTCCGCATAGGCGATATCGGCCAGGCCGCGGCCCATGAAGCGCTTGACCGAGACGATGGTGTTTTTCGGATCGGTAGTCTGCGCGGCCTGCGCCTTGTAGCCGATGTTGGCGTGACCGTTGGGCAGGTAGCGCACCACCGACGGCAGCAGCGCGCGGCCGTCTTCATCGTTCAGCACTTCTGGAATGCTGTTGCGCACAGTCGCCACCAGCGAGTTGGTGGTGCCCAGATCGATCCCCACCGCCAGCCGGTGCTGGTGCGGTGCGGTGGACATGCCTGGTTCGGAAATTTGCAGAAGTGCCATGGGTGAGACCTGTATTCTTATGTGGTCAGCTGAGGCGGCGCCGGGCAGCGGCGCCGGGCATCAAGCTTCGATTGCTTCAAAGGCGAAGCGGACTTCTTCGCCGAATTTTTCGAGGAACATCAGCGCCCGCACGCCTTGCGCGGCGGCGGCGTAGTCGCCGGCGTTGATCTGCTGTTCGATCTGCGCCAGCTGCTGCTTGCGGGCGCCGCGCAGTTGCTGGTCCAGCGACTCCAGCGCGTCGCTGTCCTTGCCGGCGCGGGCGTCGCCCAGTTCTTCGCGCCACTCCATCTGCTGCATCAGGAAGGCCATCGGCATCGCCGTATTCGACTCGGTCTGCAAATCGACGCCGTGCAGCTCGCACATGTATTGCGCGCGCTTCTGCGGATTCTTCAGGGTCTGATAGGCTTCGTTGGCGCGGGTGGCCCACTGCATGGCGACGCGCTTCTCGGCGTCGGTGGCGTTGACGAATTTATCGGGATGGACGCGGCTTTGCACGTCGCGGTAGGCGCTGTCCAGCGCCCCGGCGTCTACGGCAAACTGCTGCGGCAGATTGAATAGCTCAAAGTGATTCTGCATGACGGCTTAGACGCGGAAGCTTTCACCGCAACCGCAAGCGTCTTTCTCGTTCGGGTTGTTGAACTTGAAGCCTTCGTTCAGGCCTTCGCGCGCAAAGTCCAGTTCCGTGCCGTCGATGTACGGCAGGCTTTTCGGATCGACGAACACTTTCACGCCGTGCGATTCGAACACGCTGTCCTCGTCGGTCACTTCGTCGACGTATTCCAGCTTGTAGGCCATGCCCGAGCAGCCGGTGGTGCGCACGCCAAAGCGCAGACCGATGCCCTTGCCGCGGCGCTCGATGTAGCGGTTGATGTGTTTCGCTGCTTTTTCGGTCAGGGTGATTGCCATTTGATTCTCCGTTGTCGTTCCCGCGCAGGCGGGAACCCATAGAACGCATGCTCAGCATGGATTCCCGCCCGCGCGGGAATGACGGTTGTTACGCTTCGACGGCGGCGTGCTTGTTCTGGTAGTCCAGTACCGCTGCCTTGATGGCGTCTTCCGCCAGGATCGAGCAGTGGATTTTCACCGGCGGCAGCGCCAGTTCCTCGGCGATCTGGGTGTTCTTGATGGCCAGCGCCTGATCCAGCGTCTTGCCCTTGACCCATTCGGTCACCAGCGAACTCGATGCGATGGCCGAACCGCAGCCGTAGGTTTTGAACTTGGCGTCTTCGATCACGCCATCGGCGCCCACCTTGATCTGCAGCTTCATCACGTCGCCGCAGGCAGGCGCGCCCACCATGCCGGTGCCGACGCTGTCGTCGCCTTTTTCGAAGGCGCCAACGTTACGTGGGTTTTCGTAGTGGTCCAGTACTTGTTCCGAGTAAGCCATTTTAATGCTCCTGTATCTTTAATAATTTAGTGGGCTGCCCATTGGATCGAGCTGATGTCGATGCCTTCTTTGAACATATCCCACAGCGGCGACAGTTCACGCAGTTTGCTAACCTTGGACTTCATCAGTTCGATCGCGAAATCGATATCGGCTTCGGTGGTAAAGCGGCCGATGGTGAAACGGATCGAGCTGTGCGCCAGTTCGTCGCTACGACCGAGCGCGCGCAATACATAAGATGGTTCCAGCGAGGCCGACGTGCAAGCGGAACCCGACGACACGGCCAGGTCTTTCACCGCCATGATCAGCGACTCGCCCTCAACGTAGTTGAAGCTGACGTTCAGGTTGTGCGGCACGCGGTGTTCCATGTCGCCGTTGATGTAGGTTTCCTCGATTTCCTGCAGGCCCTTGGCCAGGCGGTCGCGCAGCGCCTTGATGCGGGCGATTTCGCTGTCCATCTCGACCTTGGCCAGGCGGAACGCCTCGCCCATGCCGACGATCTGGTGGGTCGGCAAGGTGCCCGAACGCAGGCCGCGCTCGTGACCGCCGCCGTGCATCTGCGCTTCGATACGCACGCGCGGCTTGCGGCATACGTACAGCGCGCCCACGCCTTTCGGGCCATAGGTTTTGTGCGCGGTGAAGGTCATCAGGTCGACCTTGGTTTTTTGCAGGTCGATCACCACCTTGCCGGTCGCCTGCGCGGCGTCGCAGTGGAAGATGATGCCTTTCGAGCGGCACAGTTCGCCGATCTGGTCGATCGGCTGGATCACGCCGATCTCGTTGTTGACCAGCATGACCGAGATCAGGATGGTGTCCGGGCGGATGGCCGCGGTCAGCTGCTCGATGGTGATCAGGCCGTTGTCCTGCGGCTCCAGGTAGGTCGCTTCAAAGCCTTGGCGCTCCAGTTCACGCACGGTGTCCAGCACGGCCTTGTGCTCGGTCTTGACGGTGATGATGTGCTTGCCCTTGGTCTTGTAGAACTGCGCCGCGCCCTTGATGGCCAGGTTGTTCGATTCGGTCGCGCCCGAGGTCCAGATGATTTCGCGCGGGTCGGCGTTGACCAGCGCGGCGACGTTGGCGCGCGCCTCTTCCACCGCTTTTTCAGCGGTCCAGCCATACATGTGGCTGCGCGACGCCGGGTTGCCGAACTGCTCGCGCAGGTAGGGAATCATCGCATCGGCCACGCGCGGGTCGATCGGCGTGGTGGCCGAATAGTCCATGTAGATCGGGAAATGCGGCGCGGTCTGGAACTTCACGTCAGCGATGTTTTTTTCTGGGGCGTTCATCTGGGTTACTCCGTTATCTATCTGGGCTTACAGCGCGGCGTGATTGCCGTTGCGGTGCAGGTGCACCACGTTCTGTGCCGCGTCTTTCTGCTTTTGTTGATCGACCAGATCCTGCAGCGAAACGGAATCCAGATAATCAACCATTTTTTCGTTCAGCGTGGCCCACAGTTCGTGGGTCATGCAACGCACGCCGCTGGCGGCATCGGCGCCGTGGCAATTTTCCTTGCCGCCGCACTGCGTCGCGTCCAGCGGCTCATCGACGGCGATGATGATGTCGGCCACGGTGACCTTGTCGGCGCGCCGCGCCAGGCTGTAGCCGCCGCCCGGGCCGCGGATCGATTCGACGATCTCGTGGCGGCGCAGCTTGCCAAACAGCTGCTCCAGGTAGGACAGCGAAATCGCCTGACGCTGGCTGATGCCCGACAGCGTGACAGGACCCTTGCCTTGGCGTAACGCCAAGTCAATCATCGCAGTCACAGCAAAACGGCCTTTGGTGGTCAGACGCATCACTACCTCGGTTGGGTTAAAATATCGACCTCATTACTATTCACAAAGCCTGAGTAGTTGATCGATTTAGTCAAGTATACCAAACTTTAATAAAGCTTGCTGGCCTGCCCTCGGTTTTGCCCCGGGGGCTCAGCCCTTCAGCAACTGCATCGGCTGGAACAGTTGGTGCATGTCCCGATTGCCGATGAAACTCAGGTTGTACGGGTGCTCCGCCGTGATCTGCGGAAACTCTTTCATAACCGGCAACTTGCTCAACAGTTCGGCGATCTTCCCCCATAGCACCATCGTCGGCACTTTGCCGGCCTGTGCCGCCAGGCCGGCCATGACCGTTTCGAAGAACGGCAGCCAGGCCTTGGCGTCCTTGGCCGGGGCCACGTGGCTGCGGAACACCAGCGAGGCGTTCAGCAGCAAAAAGCCGTGCGCGGTCAGCTTGTTCTGCATGTCGGCCAGCGTCAGGATGTGGCTGCCGGCGCCGCTGCGGGCCCGCGCCGACACGGCCGCCATCGCCTCGCCGGCGGTATTTTCCAGCTGCAACTGGCCGTCGGCCACCAGCAGCATCTTCATGAAATTGCGCAGCGAAGTGGCCTTGTTGACCGGCTTCGACAAGCCGCCGCCCGCCTCGGACGACCACAGGCTGCCGACCGCCCCATCCATGAAACAGACGCCGGTGGCGCTCTCTGCTCGCGGATATGGCCCCTCGCCCACCAGTACATACTTGACCTCATCAAGCGGCAGCGCGAACGCCGCGAACAGCCGCTGCCCGGTCGGCAGGTACTGGTCCTGCGCCAGTTGCGGCAGGTAGTCGGGCGTCGCCGCCATCATGGCTTCCAGCCCCTTGATCAGCAAGGGACGCCAGGAAACATCGGCGCGGTCGAGCGCCGCCAGGATGGTGGTCGGTATCGTCATGAAGGAATTGCTTTCGGGGAAAGGTGAGATTGTAACGCGCCGCGGCCCTCAGCGGCATTTTCTGATGGGAAAGTGTTAAGATAATTTTCGAATAAATGTCTGATTCTGGGGAATAAATGAGCCGTCAATGCTGGATCGCCGCTGTTTTGCTGATGACTTCGACGAGCGCCGGCGCGCAAACCGCCGCCGCGCCGGCGCTGGACGAAGCGCTGGACGCGCCAACGCGCGCCCATATCGTCACCGAATTTGCGCGGCGGCTGAACGAGCTGCATGTTGACGGTGCGCGCGCCAAGGCGGCCGCCGACGACTTGCGCAAGCGCCTGGCGCGCGGCGAGTACGACGACGCGCTGACGGCCCGCGCGCTGGCGCCGCGCGTCACCCGCGACGTCGCGGCCATCACGCCGGACCGCCATACCTACCTGGAATTCGTGCCTTACGACCTGGGCGACGCGCGCCTGCGCCCGGCGCCGCCTGCGCCGGCGGCCGACAACTACGGCCTGCGCAAGTTCGAGCTGCTGGATGACGGTATCGGCTATCTGAAAATCACCCGCTTCGCACCGCTCGACCATGGCGCGCTGGACACGGCGGCACGTTTCATGGACAAGGCCGCCGACAGCCCGGCCCTCATCATCGACTTGCGCGACGCCGGCGGCGACAGCCAGGACATGGCGGCGCTGCTGGCGAGCTACCTGCTCGATGACCAGCGCAGCATCTTCTTCAAGAACCAGCAGATTCACCTGCACGACCAGCTGGACCGCAACGGCCGCGTGGTGGCGGAATACTGGACCTACGGCAGCGTGGCAGGCAGGCGCTTCGGCGGCGTCAAGCCCTTGTACCTGCTGGTGAACAGTGGCACCAGCGGCGCGGCGGAAGCGTTCGCCTACGACTTGCAGCAATACGTGCGGCGTCCCTTCGCCAGCGGCAAGTCCGGCCAGCGCGCGCTGGTGATCGGCACGCCGACGGCTGGCGACGCGCGCGTGGGCAGCAAGCAGCGCATCTCGCGCCAGTTGCAGACGTCGATCGCGGTTACGCGCGCCAGCAACTATCTCACCCGCTACAACTGGCAAGGCGGCGGCGTCCAGCCCGACCGCATGGCCGAGCCGTCGGCCGCGCTGGACACGGCGCAGCAGCTGGCGCAGGCCGCCATCCGCGGGGCAAGCGGCGCGGCGGAACAGCAGCCGTGACTATTCGGCGTCCGGCTGCCGGGATGGATGGGCTTGCTGGAAAGCGGGCAGCGCCTCGCAGGCAGCGTGGATGCGCATGATGACCGGGTAAGGCGCCATGTCGACGCCGAAGCGCTGCGCGCCGAACACTTGCGGCACCAGGCAGCAATCGGCCAGACCCGGCGTGTCGCCATGGCTGTAGCGCCCGGTGCGCGGATCGCCCGCCAGCAGGCTCTCCAGCGTGGCCAGGCCGGTGCGCAGCCAGTGCTGCTGCCAGTCGAGCTTGACCTCCTCGCTCACGCCCAACTGCCCCGTCAGGTATTTCAGCACGCGCAGGTTGCCCAGCGGATGCGTATCGGCCGCAACCGTCAGCGCCAGCGCGCGCACCCGGGCGCGCTCGGCCGGCGTGGCCGGCAGCAACGGCGTTTGCGGATGCGTTTCCTCCAGATATTCGATGACGGCCAGCGATTGGCTGAAGATGTTGCCGCCGTCGTCCAGCGCCGGCACCAGCGCCGCCGGATTGATGGCGCGATAGGCCTCGCCCAGCTGCTCGCCGCCGTTGCGCAGCAGGTGCACCGGCACCGCATCGTAAGCAATGCCTTTCAGGTTGAGGGCGATGCGCACGCGGTAGGCAGCCGAGCTGCGGAAGTAGGTATAGAGCTTCATCCGCGGCGCTCCCTGTCGTGCGTGACGACCTGCTCGATGGCGCCGAAGATGCTGGCGCCGTGCGCATCGAGCATCTCGATGCGCACGCTGTCGCCGAATTTGAGGAACGGCGTGTGCGGCTTGCCGGTTTCGATGGTTTCGTACATGCGCACTTCGGCCAGGCAGCAATAGCCGACGCCGCCATGGGCGATGCTCGATCCATGCAGTCCGCCCTGCTTGTTCGACACCGTGCCGGAACCGATGATGGTGCCGGCCGCCAGCTCGCGCGTGGCGGCCGCGTGCGCCACCAGCTGGGCGAAGCTGAAGGTCATGTCCTCGCCCGCGTCGGGCTGGCCAAACGGCTGCCCGTTCAGCGCGACGCGCAATGGCAGGTGCAGCTTGTGGTCCGCCCAGTGCTGGCCCAGCTCGTCCGGCGTCACCGCCACCGGCGAGAAAGCGCTGGCCGGCTTGGACTGGAAGAAGCCGAAGCCCTTGGCCAGCTCGTTGGGGATCAGGTTGCGCAGCGAGACATCGTTGACCAGCATCACCAGCCGGATCGCCGCGGCTGCGTCCGCCAGCGAGGCGCCCATGCGGACATCGCCGGTGACGACCGCCACTTCCGCCTCCAGATCGATGCCCCACTCTTCCGACAGCGCATACACCGGATCGCGCGGGCCGACGAAACTGTCCGAGCCGCCCTGGTACATCAGCGGATCGGTGTAGAACGAGGCCGGCACGTCGGCATTGCGCGCCTTGCGCACCAGTTCGACGTGGTTGATGTAAGCCGAGCCGTCGGCCCACTGGTAGGCGCGCGGCAACGGGGAGTGGCATTGCTGCTGCTCGAACGGCTGCGTATCGATGGCCTCGCCCGCGTTGAGCGCGGCGTACACTTGCCGCAGGCGCGGCTCGACCTGCTGCCAGTGGTCGAGCGCATGCTGCAGCGTGGCGGCGATTTTCGGCACTGGCTGGCAGCAACCGAGGTCGCGGCTGACGACCACCAGGCGGCCGTCGCGGCTACCGTCTTTCAGCGTCGCCAGTTTCATGCTTCGCCTCCGTGCATCCAGGCTGCGTGCTTGGGCGCTTTTTTGGTGCGCGACCATTCTTCCAGCATGTCCCATTTGACCTCGTCGAGCTTGCGCATCATGTCCGGCGTGCCGGTGTTGCAGGCCAGCTCCAGCCGGTGCCCGTTCGGATCGAAGAAGTAGATCGATTTGAAAATGGTGTGGTTGACCGGGCCGATAACCTCGATGCCGGCGGCCACCAGGCGTTCCCTGGCCGCCAGCAGCTCGTCCATGCTGGCCACTTCCAGCGCCAGGTGCTGCACCCAGGCCGGCGTATTCTGGTCGCGCCCCATCGCCGGCTGGGTCGGCAGCTCGAAGAAAGCCAGCACATTGCCGTTGCCGGCGTCGAGGAACACGTGCATATACGGGTCCGGCGCCTTGGTCGATGGCACTTCGTTCTCGGCAATGGCCAGCACGAAGTCCATATTCAGGTGTTTGACGTACCACTCGACGGTTTCCCTGGCGTCCTTGCAGCGGTAGGCGACGTGATGTATTTGCTTGATTTTCATGGCTGTCTCCTCTTGTTCCCCGCATTAGATGCCAGTTTCAGATATCATGCAAATCGAATTTATCTCGTCATTTATCAGTATTTCCCATGAATCCCAGCATCAAGCAAATGCGCGCCCTGGTGGCGCTGGCCAAGACTGGCAGCTTTACGCTGGCGGCCGGCCACCTGAGCGTGACGCAGTCGGCGCTCAGCGGGCAGATCAAGGAGCTGGAGCAGCTGCTGGGCATGCGCGTGGTCGAGCGCACCACGCGCAAGACCCAGCTTTCCGAGCTGGGCCGGGAACTGTATCCGCTGTTCGACAAAATGCTGCACGACCTCGACCGTGCCATGGCCGACATCGCCAGCCGCAAGGCGCTGCAACAGGGCGCGGTGCGCGTGGCCGCGCCGCAGATGCTGTCGTGCACCATGGTGCCGGAAGTGATCGCCGCCTACCGCGAGCGCCATCCCGAGGTGCAGGTGCGGCTGACCGACTGCCCGCTGGAGCAAGTGTCGGCGCGCGTGTTCAGCGGCGAGGTCGACTTCGGCATCGGCCCCGAACGCGACGCCACCGCCGAGATCGATGCGCAGCCGCTGTTTGAAATGCCGTTTGTGGCCGTGTATCCGCCCGGTCACGAACTGGACCAGCGCAAGCGCATCACCTGGAGCGACGTCAACCGCTATCCCTTCATCTCGCTGCAGGGCCAGTTCACCGAACGCCTGTTGCGCGATGTTCACGTTTCATTCAGAGAACTGTCGCTCAGTCCGCACAACGAAGTCACCTTCATGACCACCGCGCTGGCCATGGTGCATGCGCGCCAGGGCATTACCGTGTGCCTGCCTTACGCGGAAAAGATGGTGCAGTTGTATGGGCTGAAAATGCGGCCGCTGGCGGCGCCGGCGCTGACGCGCCGCTTTTTCGTCTACACCCGCAGCGCCCGCGCGCTGTCGCCGGCGGCGGAGAGCTTCGCCGCCTTCCTGCACCAGTTTGTGGCCGCGCACGACTGGAATCTGCCGGCCAACTGAAGCAGCTTTTCACATTTTATTTCAATTAGGAAATTGAAATTGCCATAAATCTATTGTGGAAGCGGTTTCTGTTTGTGTATCCTTTATTCATGAACATTCTGCACATAGATTCCTGCGCCCTTGGCGACCATTCGACGTCACGCCAGATCACCGCAGCGGCCGTCGCCGCGCTGACCGCGGCGGACGCGCAGGCAACCGTCCTCTACCGCGACCTGGCGGCCGCCCCGCTATCGCACGCCAGCGGCCCGCTGCTGCAGGTGATCAGCCAGCGCTGGGACGCCGACATTCCGATGCACGCCGAACTGCGCGCCGAAGCGCTGCAAAGCGCTTCGCTGCTGCAGGAATTCCGGCACGCCGACGTGGCCGTGGTCGGCGCGCCGATGCACAATTTCTCCATTCCCTCGACGCTGAAAGCGTGGCTGGACCGCCTGCTGGAAATGCAGACCGCCGCCGGCCGCCCGCGCGCCGCCCTGCGCCTGCTGCTGGTCACGTCCGGCTGTGCCGTCATGGGCCTGCAATCGGAAGACGAGCTGCTGGACAACCATGAGCTGCAGCTCAGGGCGGCGTTCGACTTCATCGGCGTCGACCGCGTGGACGTGGTGCGCACACTGGCAGATCTGCAACAAATCACGGGGCTAAACCACGCGGCCTGATGTTAGCGCTACCGCTGTTTTATAATGGCGGCATGACTGCGAATACCACCGCCATCAACCAACTGATGGACAAGTTTGACGGCCACCACAGCGTTTGGCTGTTTGGCTACGGCTCCCTGATCTACAAGGCGGACTTTCCCTACCTGCAACGCCGCCCGGCCAGCATCGAAGGCTGGACGCGGCGTTTCTGGCAGGGCTCGCACGACCACCGCGGCACGCCCGATGCGCCGGGCCGCGTGGTGACGCTGATCGAAGAAGCCGGCGCGATCTGCCATGGCATGGCCTACCTGATCACGCCGGAAGTGTTCGCCCACCTCGACCACCGCGAAAAAAACGGTTATCTGCGCCTGGCCATCCGCATCACTTTTGAGGACGGCGGCCAGTCCGAAGGCCTGGTCTACATTGCCACGCCGGACAACACCGCCTTCCTCGGCGCCGCCTCCGAACAGGAAATTGCCGCCCACATCGCCCGCTCCGCCGGCCCCAGCGGCCCGAACAGCGATTACCTCAACCACCTGGCCAGCGCGCTGCGCCAGCTGGGCCGGCACGACCAGCACGTGTTCGAGATCGAGCGCCACCTGGCCGCGCTGCATTCAAAATAAGTCCAGCTGCCCGGCGTCGGCTGCGGCCTTGGCGCGCGCGCCCAACGGCGGCACCACCAGCGGCCGCGTGAACTGCGACGCGTCCATGCGGTGAAAGCGACTGCCCTGCCCGCTCAAGCCCAGGCGCTCCGAGGCAATTTTGACGCGCTGGCGTATCAGCTCGGCCCACACGCCCTCGCCTTTCATGCGCGTGTCGAAGTTGCTGTCATAGTCCTTGCCGCCGCGCATTTCACGCACACGGTTCATCACCCGCTGCGCCCGCTCGGGGAAATGCGCTTCCAGCCATTGCTTGAACAGCGGCGCCACCTCCCACGGCAAGCGCAGCACGGTGTAGTGCGCGCTGACGGCGCCGGCCTCCTTGACCGCTTCCAGTATCCGCTCGATGTCCGGCTCGGTAATGAAGGGAATGATGGGCGCGATGCTGACCGCCACCGGAATACCGGCGTCCGTCAGCGTGCGGATGGTGCGCAGGCGGCGCGCGGGGGCGGCCGCGCGCGGCTCCAGCGTGCGGGCGATGGCCGGGTCCAGCGTGGTCAGCGTAATGGCGACGCCCGCCTGCCGCCTGGCCGCCATCGGCGCCAGGATGTCGATGTCGCGCTCGATCAGCGAATTCTTGGTGATCAGGCCGACCGGATGTTGGCACTCGTGCAGCACTTCCAGCACGCGGCGCGTGAGCTTGTACTCGCGCTCGCACGGCTGGTAGGCGTCCGTGTTGACGCCCAGCGCGATCGATTCCGGCTGGTAGCCCGGCCTGGCCAGTTCGCGGCGCAGCATCTCCGGCGCGTTGACCTTGGCGAAGATCGTGCTCTCGAAGTCCATGCCGGGCGATAAACCGAGATAGCTGTGGGTGGGCCGCGCAAAGCAGTAAATACAGCCATGCTCGCAGCCGCGATACGGATTGAGCGAGACGCTGAACGGCAAGTCCGGCGAGGCGTTGCGGCTGAGGATGGACTTGCATATTTCCTCGGTGACCTGGGTTTTCCATGGCAGTTCCTCCTCTTCCTCGCGCTGCCAGCCGTCGTCATAAGCTTCGCGGACGTTGAGTTCGTAGCGCCCCTGCAGGTTCGAGACGGCGCCACGCCCCTTGCGCGCCTTCAGCGAAGGCGGCGGCAACATCACTTGTTCCTGCTTATTTTCATCGTGGCCCATGGCATCGCTCTAAATACTGTATACATATACAGTATTCTAGCGCTGCGCGCCGCCAATTCAAGCGAAATCCGCGTGCGTTCTTGGGGAGCGCCGGGGCAAGCTGGTATCATGCCGGGCTTCGCCCCAGCGCGCGCGCAGCGCAGCGTTCGGCAACCTCACAGTGAGTAATAATATGAACCATTCGAGCCAACCCCTGCCGTCTTTCTTCAGCCGGATTTCGATCGCCATCGGCGCCTTCTTCCGCGCCCTGTCCGACGCTGACTACGCCGCGCGCCTGACGCGCATCGACGATGCGCCGCAACCAGCGGCGGCGCCGGTCGCGCCGCCCGCCCCGGCGCCGGCGCCGGCCCCTGCCCCAGCGCCGGTAACGCTGCGCGTGGCCACGCCGGACGCCGCGCTGCAACTGCTGTCGCTGTTCCAGCGCGAGGCGCGCCTGATCGACTTCACCCAGGAAAACCTGAGCGCCTATTCCGACGCCGACATCGGCGCCGCCGCGCGCGTGGTGCACGAAGGCTGCGCCAAGGTGCTGAAAGAGCACTTCACCATCGAGCCGGTCCGCAGCGAAGCGGAAGGCAGCCGGGTCGAACTGCCGGCAGGCTTCGACGCCGCCGCCGTGCGCCTGACCGGCAACGTGGTCGGCAAGGCGCCGTTCAAAGGCACGCTGAGCCACCGCGGCTGGCGCTCGGCCGACGTGCGCCTGCCGAAACTGGCGGAAGCGCATGACGCGTCCATCCTGGCGCCGGCGGAGGTGGAACTATGAGCGATCCACGCTACGCCATCGGCATCGACCTCGGCACCACGCACAGCGCGCTGTCGTATGTGAACCTGCAAGCCAGCGACGGCGAGAAAACCCAGCACGGCGTGCTGGCGATTCCGCAGCTGACCGCGCCGGGCACCATCGAAGAACTGCCGTTGCTGCCGTCCTTCCTCTACCTGCCGCACGCCGACGAGCTGGCGCCCGGCGAGAACAAGCTGCCGTGGCAGCAAAGCGCTGAAGAACAAGCCGGCGTGGCCGGCGAGATGGCGCGCAGCCGTGGCGCCACCACGCCGATCCGCCTGGTGTCGAGCGCCAAGAGCTGGTTGAGCCATCCCGGCGTCGACCGCCGCTCGGCGCTGCTGCCGAACGACGCGCCGGAAGAAGTCACGCGCGTGTCGCCGCTGGAAGCATCGACACGCTACCTGAGCCACCTGCGTAAGGCGTGGGAGCAGGCGCACCCTGAGGCGCCGTTCGGCGAGCAGGCGGTGACGGTGACGATACCGGCGTCGTTCGATCCGGGCGCGCGTGAACTGACGGCCGACGCGGCCCGCGCGGCCGGCTACACCAACCTGACGCTGCTGGAAGAGCCGCAGGCGGCGCTGTATAGCTGGATCCAGGGCAGCGAAGGCCGCTGGCGCAAGGAAGTCAAGCCGGGCGACATCATCCTGGTGGTCGACGTCGGCGGCGGCACCAGCGACTTCTCGCTGATCGCCGTGCTGGAACGCGACGGCGTGCTGGAACCGCACCGCATCGCCGTGGGCGACCACATCCTGCTCGGCGGCGACAATATGGACCTGGCGCTGGCGCACCTGGTGGCGCGCAAGCTGGCCGCCAACGGCACGCAACTCGACGCCTGGCAGATGCGCGCGCTGACCTACGGCTGCCGCACCGCCAAGGAAAAACTGCTGGCCGATGCGACCGTGGCCACCTGGCCTATCGTCGTGCCCAGCCGTGGCTCGAAGCTGATCGGCGGATCGATCCGCACCGAATTGACGCGCGAAGAGGTATCGGCCTTCATCCTCGACGGCTTCTTCCCGCAGGTGGACGCGTCGGCGCGTCCCGCCGTGCGCACGCGCGCCGGCCTGACGCAGCTTGGCCTGCCGTATGCGCAGGACGCCGGCATCACGCGCCATCTGGCGGCGTTCCTGGCGCGCCAGCTTGGCGCCACGGCGGAGCTGGAAGGCTACGCCGGCAAGCAAAGCGCCGAGGCGACTTTCCTGCATCCGACCGCGGTGCTGTTCAACGGCGGCGTGTTCAAGTCGGACCTGCTGGCCCAGCGCATCATGGGCACCATCAACGACTGGCTGTACATGGAAGGCGCGGAGCCGGCGCGCATGCTGGGCGGCGCCGATCTCGATCTGGCGGTGGCGCGCGGCGCCGCTTACTACAGCTACGTGCGTCGCGGCAGCGGCGTGCGCATTCGCGGCGGCACGGCGCGTTCCTACTACGTGGCGATCGAGTCGGCGATGCCGGCGATTCCCGGCATGGAGCCGCCGATTCAGGCGCTGTGCGTGGCGCCGTTCGGCATGGAGGAAGGCAGCGAGATCGAATTGCCGAACAAGGAGTTTGGCCTGGTGGTCGGTGAGCCGGTGCAGTTCCGCTTCTTCGGTTCCTCGGTGCGCCGCCAGGACCAGATCGGCGACCTGCTGGACTTCTGGGGCGCCGATGAACTGATCGAGATGAACGAGATTCAGGCCAACCTGTCGCCGGAAGGCCGTCAGGCCGGCGACGTGGTGCAGGTGCGGCTGCATGCGATGGCGACCGAATCCGGCACGCTGGAACTGGCGGCAGTGGCCAGCGACGGCCAGCGCTGGAAGGTGGAGTTTGACGTTCGTTCCGCTTCCTGAGCATGAGTAAATACGTCGTCAGTATCGACCTAGGCACCACCAATACGGTGATGGCCTTTGCGGAAGCCGGCAGTACGCAGATTCAGTTGTTCGAGATCGATCAGTTGACGGCGCCCGGCGAGGTTGGTGCTGCGGCGTTGCTGCCGTCCTTGCGCTATCACCCTGCCGCCGGCGAGCTGGCGGACGGCGAACTGCAACTGCCATGGCGGGCGGACGACGTGGCGGGCCTGTCGCAGGTGGTGGTCGGACGGCTGGCGCGCCAGCTTGGCGCGCAGGTGCCGGGACGGCTGGTGGCCAGTGCCAAGAGCTGGCTGTCGCATCCGCAGGTGGACCGCATGGCGCCCATCCTGCCGTGGGGCGCGCAGGCCGAGGTGCCGAAGGTGTCGCCGGTGGCGGCCAGCGCGTCGTACCTGGCGCATTTGCGCAGCGCCTGGGACGCGCGCTTTCCGGCACATCCGCTGCATCGGCAGCAGATTGTTCTGACCATTCCCGCCTCGTTCGATGAAGGCGCACGTGCGTTGACGCTGGAAGCGGCGCGCATGGCGGGCTTGCCGTCCTTGCGATTGCTGGAGGAGCCGCAGGCGGCGTTTTACGACTGGTTGTTCCGCCAGCGCGCGTCGCTGGCGCAGGAGCTGGCGGACACTCGCTTGGTGCTGGTGTGCGACGTCGGCGGCGGCACCACGGACTTCAGCCTGATGAAGGTCGAGGGCGGCGACGAAGGCCAGCCGACGATCAGCCGCATAGGCGTCGGCAATCACCTGATCCTCGGCGGGGACAATATGGACCTTGCCCTCGCCCACCTGGTCGAGTCGCGCCTGAGCGGCAACGCGCCGGGCGCGGCGCAGCCGGTAGCCAAGCTTTCAGCCAGCCGGCTGTCGCAACTGGCGGAGCGCTGCCGGGCGGCGAAGGAACTGCTGCTGGCGGCCGGCGCGCCCGAGCGCACCACCGTCACGCTGCTGGGCGCCGGCTCGAAACTGATCGGCGGCTCGCGCTCCGCAGAACTGACGCGCGATGAAGTCTCGGCGCTGGTGGTGGACGGCTTCTTCCCGCTGAACGAAACGCAGGCGCCGGCCCGGCGCGGTCGCGGCGCCATCGTCGAATTCGGCCTGCCCTACGCCGCCGACGCCGCCATCACCCGCCACCTGGCGGACTTCCTGCGCCAGCACGCCGCCGCCATGCGCGAAGCCCTCGGCCTGGCGGCCGACAGCACCACACTCCCGATTCCGGACACACTGCTGCTCAACGGCGGCGTATTCCGCGCCGATGCGCTGGCGCGCCGCCTGCAGGCCACACTGGCCGGCTGGCGCCAGCAAGCGCCGCGCGTGCTGCACAACGATAACCCGGACGTGGCGGTCGCCCGTGGCGGCGTCGCCTATGCGCTGGGACAGGCCGGCCAGGCGCCGGTCATCGGCGGCGGCTCCGCGCGCAGCTACTTCCTGCTGCTCGACGACGCCGGCCCGGCCGACAAGCCACGCCGCGCCGTCTGCATCCTGCCGCGCGGCGCCGCCGAGAACCGCGAGCTGCTGCTGGCCGACCGCACCTTCGCCCTGCGCCTCGGGCGGCCGGTGCGCTTCCACCTCGCCTCGTCCACGGCGGACGCACCGCAAGCGGGCGACTTGGTCGAACTGCGGCCGGACGAATACATCCAGCTGCCGCCCATCGCCACCGTGCTGCGCGACAGCGGCGCAGCCGGCGCCCTCAAGGAAATCCCGGTGCTGCTGGCCGCCATGCTGAGCGAAGTCGGCACGCTGGAAGTGCATTGCGTCGCCAAAGAGGACGCGCAACGCTGGCTGCTCGAATTCCAGCTGCGCGGCGACGCCGCCAGCGAGCCGGCGAGCGACGATCAGGCGCAGATGCCGGCCGGCCTTGGCGCCGCCATCGAAAAGATCGACCGCATCTTCGGCAGCCGCGCGCAGCAAGTCGACGTCAAGGAAGTCAGGCAACTGCGCGCGCAGCTCGAACAGCTGCTGGGCAGCCGCGAAAGCTGGGCCACGCCGGTGCTGCGCCGCCTGTTCGACGCGCTGATGGAGCGCGCCAAGGGCCGCCGCCGGTCGGTCGAACATGAACGTGCATGGCTCAATCTGAGCGGCTACTGCCTGCGTCCCGGCTTCGGCCACACACTCGACGAATGGCGCATCGAGCAGCTGTGGACGTTGTTTGAAACCGGCGCACAGAATCACAAGGACAGCCAGGTCTGCGCCGAATGGTGGACCATGTGGCGCCGCGTCTCCGGCGGCTTGAGCGTGGACGCCCAACTGCGCCTGCTGGACGATTTCGCCTTCAACGTGCAGGCCGATGCTGCCGAACGCGGGCGCCGGCCGGTCACGCTGGTCAACGGTGCCGAAGAAGACATGCTGCGCCTCGGCGCTTCGCTTGAACGGATCCCGGGCAACTACAAGGCCGAAATCGGCGCATGGATGCTCGATCAGCTGCAAAAGGCGAGCAAGTCCGCCGCCAGGGCCGCCGCCAACAAAACCCGCACCGGCGCCGCCGACCTGGCCCGGGCCGAGGCCACGCAAGGCCGCTTCCTGTGGGGCCTGAGCCGCGTCGGCGCGCGCCAGCCGTTCCACGGCAGCGCGCACGATGTGGTGGAAACCGCCGTCGTCGAACAATGGCTGGACGCGGTATTGCAGCTGGACTGGAAAAAGTGGAGCCGGCCGGCTTTGCCGCGTCCCATCTGGCGCGCATGACCGGCGACCGCTCGCGCGACATCAACGACACGCTGCGCGCCCACGTGCTGCGCCGCCTGAGCGCTGTCGGCGCGCCGGCCAACTGGAGCGCCATGGTGCGCGACGTGGTGCAGCTCGACCTGGCCGACGAAAAGCGCATGCTGGGCGACGCCCTGCCGCCGGGCCTCAAGCTGATTTCGTGACGTAGCCGGCCTGCTGGGCGACAAAGCCATCGAAGGCGTCGATCAGCGGCTTGTATTTGTTTATATCGTTTTCCAGCTGCGCCAGTGCGTAGACCGTGGCCTCCAGCGTGGATAGCTGGTCGGGCAAGTGCGCCTTGCGGATCAGGTAGTGCGACGGCGGCGTTTCACGCAGCGGCATGCGCGGCAGCGATTGCAGCGGTGGATTCAGGTACAGCATCTTGCGGCTCTTGCGCCAGGTGCCATCCAGCACCACCAGCCGCAGCGGCTGTTGCAGCCACGCCGGATCGAACGGCTGTGGTTTCGCCAGGCCGAGCGAAGCGTCTTCCGTGGCGGGATACAGCAGCACGTTGCGGCGCTCCGGCGACAGCATCGATTCCAGCTGCGCCGGAGCGAACCTCTCGCCCACTTCCAGGCGGCTGTTGGCCAGGCTCAGATGCAGCAGGCGCGCGCTGCCCTTGGCGTTAGCGACCTCCATCGGGTGCTGAAGAACCAGGACTTCGACCTGATTGGGCATGGCCGTCACCCAGCGGCAGATGCAGGTCTGCCGGGGGCGCAGGCAGGCGGCGCACAGGGCGCGCCGCGTCGGGGTTTCGGAGAAGCTGGCGGTAGTCATAGGCCGCCATTCTACAGTGGCTTAGAACTCTTCCCAGTCACCTTCGCTGGCAGTGACGGGCTTGCGCTTGGCGGCCGGCGAGGAGGCCGGGGCCGGGGCCGGGGCCGGAGCCGGTGTCGGGGCGGCTGCGGGCCTGGATGCCACCGCCAGGGCGGTACGGCGCGGCAGCGATGCCGTTCTGGCTGGCGCGCGCGGCAGGGCCGGCGGCGAATACGCGGCATCGAGCTTGAATACGCTGACCACGTCCGCCAGCTTGGCCGACTGCTCCTGCATCGATTCCGCAGCGGCAGCCGCTTGCTCGACCAGCGCCGCGTTCTGCTGCGTCACCTGGTCCATCTGCGTGATGGCGTCATTCACTTGGGCGATGCCCTGGCTCTGCTCTTCGCTGGCATTGCTAATCTGCGTCATGATCTGTGTAACGCGGCTGATGCTCTGGACGATTTCCTCCATCGTCTGCCCGGCCTTGTCCACCAATTCGGAACCGATTTGCACTTTCTGCACCGAGTCGTCGATCAGGCCCTTGATATCCTTGGCTGCCGAGGCGGAACGCTGCGCCAGGTTACGCACTTCCGACGCCACCACAGCGAAGCCGCGGCCCTGCTCACCGGCGCGCGCCGCTTCCACCGCCGCATTCAGCGCCAGGATATTGGTCTGGAAAGCGATACCGTCGATGACCGAAATAATGTCGACGATCTTGCGCGACGAATCGTTGATCGAGCCCATGGTGTTGACCACCTCGCCCACCACAGAACCGCCACGGCTGGCGATTTCAGACGCACTGATCGCCAGCTCATTGGCCTGGCGCGCATTCTCAGCGTTAAAGCGCACGGTGGACGTCAGCTCCTCCATCGAGGATGCGGTTTCCTCCAGCGAGCTGGCTTGCTCCTCGGTGCGCGACGACAGGTCCTGGTTGCCGGCGGCGATCTGCGTCGACGCGGTGGCGATCAACTCGGTGCCGTTGCGCACCTGGCCGACGATGTTCACCAGATTGCTGTTCATGGTCTTCAGTGCATTCATCAACTGGCCGGTTTCGTCGTTGCTGTTGACCTGAATGTCGCTGGTCAGGTCGCCGGACGATACCGTCTCCGCCACTTTTACCGCCTCGTTGATCGGCTGCGTGATGGTGCGGGTAATCCACCATGCCGCGGTCACGCCCAGCACAATCGCGGCAAGGCCCAGCATGACCAGCAGCGTGCGCCCGCTCTGGTACTGCTGCTGGATTTCGATCGCCGCCTGGTCCAGCAAGGCCGCCTGCCGGTCGGCGAAGCTCTTCAGCGCGGCCAGGTAGGCAATGCGGCTCTGGGTCATTTCGCCCTCATAGATTTTGGCGGCGGCATCCAGGTTACCGGCGTTCTTGGCGGCGAAAACGGTCTTGCGGAAATCGGTGTAGGCCTTGCGCGTATCGAGCACCTGCTTGAACAGCGGCTTCAGTTCCTCCGCCTGCAAGTTGGCGCCGATCTGGTCCTGGATTTGCGTGGCGCGGCCGGACGATTCCGCCATCAGCGCTTCCAGCTTTTTCTGGTCGGCCGGATCGCGCACCATGAACGCGCCGGTGGTGCGCGCGGCGTTTACCTCGATAATCTTGCCCCATTCGGCGGTCAGGCGCTCGTCGCGCACCTTGACGTTGATCATCTCGTCCGTCTTGCTGCTGGCGCTGCTTAAACGCAGTATGCCAATGGTGGTCATCACAACCAGCAGTAACAAAATAAGCGAGAAACCGAAGCCGAGGCGGGTACCGATCTTGAGATTGTTCATGGCTGACTCCCTAGCTAAAAGTCTGGATTGTCTAGTTCATCGTAGCACTAATCCATCCGGAAGCTGTGGCATAAAAGAAACTTTCTGCATTGCGGTGCAGCATTATTCCAAGCCGGGGGTGGCGCCGAGCAACTCCTCTACCCCGGCAATCGCGCCGGGGTCCTTGATGACGGCTCGCAGCCACACGTGCAATGGCATCTCGCCCCAGCTTGCCGCGCGCTCGGCCAGATAGGCCACCGGACTGTGCGGCTCGGTACGGCGGAAGAACTCGGCCACCAGCCGCAGCTGTTGCAACGCCTGGGCGCGGCTTTGAAAATTACCTGTCAACACTATGGCCGCGTTACCAATAGTGGCAGTATCGCCAGACATGGCAAGCGCATCGCCATACGGCGCCAGATCGCGCACCACGGATTGCAGTGCTTCGCGGGCGGCGCTGAAGCCGGGACCGTCGGCGCCGAGTTGCGTATCTACCACGCGCTCCAGCGCCAGCAGCATCGAGAGACAGTATTCAGCGTCGGCCTGCGAGGGCGCTTGCGCGGCGCACTCGCGCACCAGCAGCGGCGTGCGCGCCAGTAGCCAGAACAGGTTGCCGATGCGCTGATCGCAGTCGCCGTTATCGACCAAAGGATACAAATCGCTCCAGTATTGTTCGCACAATCCGGCCAGCACGGCGTAACCATCCCCCAGGCCGCGCAGGCCGCGCGTGCGCGCCAGGGCTTCGGCCAGCCACGCGGCCAGGCGCAAATCCTTGCTGCGCGTGGCGATCATGTCGGCGCAGCGGCCGGCGACGAACAGCCAATCGGCTTCCTTTAATGCGCTGGCCCATTCGCCCTGGTCAAGGGTCGGGTCGTCGTGCTGGCGCGCCTGGGCGATGGCGTCGACTTCGCTGCTAAAGGACAGGTCTTCGCCGCAGCGCCGCTCGGCGCTGACAGGTTGCAGCAGTTGCGCTACGTTGAACATCGGCGCCTCCTATTTGACGGTGTATTTGAACAGTCCCTTGCTGGTGGCGCCGGCCCTGATGCGCGTGATGACCTGCTCCTGCGCCATCTTCTCCAGCACCGCCTGGGCGATTTCCGGCAACAGCGTGCCATTGAGGATATGGTCCACATTGCGCGCGCCTGAATCGACTTCGGTGCAACGCGCAAGCACCGCATCGAGCAGCGGCGGTTCGTAGCTGAACTCCGCTTGATGTTGTTCGCGGATGCGCTGGCCGATGCGCGCCAGCTTGAGCGCGATAATCTCCTTCAGCACCGCATCCGCAATCGGGTAGTACGGCACCACTTTCACGCGGCCGAGGAAGGCCGGCTTGAAGTGCCTGACCAATTGGGGGCGCAGCAGTTCTTCCAGCTGCTCCGGCGCCGGAGGCGTTTCGTTGTTCAGGCATGCCTGCATGATGGTCGCCGAGCCGGCATTGGCGGTGGCGATGATGATGGTGTTGCGGAAGTCGATCTCGCGGCCTTCGGCATCATCCATAACGCCCTTGTCGAACACCTGGAAGAACAGTTCCAGCACGTCCGGGTGCGCTTTTTCGATTTCGTCCAGCAGCACCACGCTGTAAGGCTGGCGGCGCACGGCTTCGGTCAGCACGCCGCCCTGGCCGTAGCCCACGTAGCCGGGGGCGAGCCTTTGAGGGCGGAGACGCTGTGCGCCTCCTGATACTCGCTCATGTTGATGGTGATGAGTTTTCGCTCGCCGCCATACAGCACATCCGCCAGCGCCAGCGCGGTCTCGGTCTTGCCCACGCCGGACGGGCCGACAAACAGGAACACGCCCTTCGGCTTGTTGGGATCATCGAGATTGGCGCGGGCGGTTCGCACTCGCTGCGCCACGGCGGCTATCGCATGCGGCTGGCCGAGGATGCGCGTCCGCAGCGTTTCGTCGAGCGCGAGCACCGTGCGGATCTCGTCCCTGACCATCTTCCCAAGCGGGATGCCGGTCCAGCCGGCGACGATGCCGGCGACGATAGCGCCATCCACCTCCACCGGTACCATTGGCGTTTCGCCTTGCAGCACCGCCAGCTCTTCCTTCAGCGCGCGCACTCCGGCCGTGCCGCCGTCCTCGTTCCGTTGACGCACGATGGCGGCGACGATCGACTGTTCCCGCTGCCAGCGTTCGGTGAGCAGCGTCTGCTCTTCCGCATAGGCCGCGTGACTGGCCTGCAGGTGCAGCAGGCGCTGGCGCAGCTGGGGGCCATCCTCCTCGCGCTGCAAGGCGTCGATTTCGGCAGCGCAGCGTTCCATCTGCCTGGTAGTGTCTTCCAATTGCGCCGGTGTGCCGCTTTGAGCCAGCGCCACGCGCGCGCAGGCAGTATCCAGCACGCTCACAGCTTTGTCCGGCAGCTGCCGCCCGCTGAGCACCACCATGATATGGCCTGGCTTCCGGTTTATTGCTCGCCGCGCGCTGGATGGTTCGTTCAGCAGAATATGGAAGTAAATGTTTCTGTTGATACAAACTATTCATTCTTCATTTGATGTGTTGAATGTTTGTTGTGTTGAAGAATCTTTTTTGTTTGTTGTTTGTGTTTCGTTCTTATAGTGAAGCAGACATATCAAATGAATATGATATTTGCTTTGATAGAATGAGTGAAGTCAGCTGAATGCAATGGGAATGGCAGGCTGAGGGATGTGGTTTCACTGAGAAGAGATGATCTTGCCAATGATGAGTGTATTTCCCAGATACAAACAAGGGGTGCTGTTTGAATTCACATTTCAAACAGTGCCATGCTGGTTTCAGAAATAAGCTTCATGTTCAGCATGCTTCATTTTTATGAAGAGATGTGAATATCCAGTATATGTATGTGTTTATTGTTGTTGAAAGAAAGCCATTTGTTTGCTTGGGAGAAGAGTTTGAGTTCATTTATATGAAGTGAAGAAGAACATTAGCTGTTTGAGGATTTCTTTTTTGTGGTTGGGCTTCTGCTTTCACAGAGATTGAAGTGGGCTCATAGCCAGGTTACATGGCTGAGCAGGAGTTCACTGAAGAGCCAGCAAAGCTGATAAGAGTGCTTTGTTCTCAGGGGACCAGGATATGCCTGTTTCTGTGGAGTCCATGTGGCAGGAGCTGCCCATCAGAAAATAGCTGGCTGATGAGAAGGGAGGACACAGGAGGCAAAGGAAGCAGTCCAGGTTTCTGATATTTCTGGAGAGGTATTTGCTTTAGTAGACATGGGCTTTGTGATTTGTGTTCTTACAGAGGAAAAGGAGATTAGACATTAGCTAGACATTCTGAGAAGCAGAAAAGGAAATATCTAGTAGACATGCTGGTGGGATTTATTGACTTCTTTGTGATGTGTATTCATCTTATGGTTCAGGATTGATGGTAGATGATGTCTAATGTGGAAACGGGATATTCAGATTAGTGGTATGATAGAAAAGGCAGATATCTTTGGTTCTTCTAGACTTTGAAGCAGTTCTTTGTGTTTGTGATGGCTAATGGTGTTTGTGGTGGTGGGCCATTGTCAGTTTATGTTTGACTTGCTGATTTGGGAACACAGGGGAGCTCACATGCTGGCCATTCCCTCAGGTAATGCGATGGTTATTACCCGCCGTTTCACGCTTCTGCGGCGATGAGCCCGGGCTAACCGCGGCACGGTAAGCGTTTGGCTTTATATCGACGCCTGTTTTGCCCGCCCGCGCTGCGCATTTACATTGCGCAGGCGCGGCTCATGACGCTCTATCGCCGCCTTGAGCGCGGCGCATATGCGCGCGCGGTCGTCCGCGCTGCTCAGGCACATGCCGGCGAAGTCGGTCAGGCCGTAGTTGGCGATGGAGCGGGCGCATTCGGGATAGGCGCGCATCAGCTCCTCCGGTAGCGCGCAGCGGGTGTTGAGCAGGTCCTCAAGATCGCGCGCCACGCTGTCCTTGTACTGTTCCATCGACATCGGGCGCTCGTGAATGCCTAGCAGCCGGTCCAGCAGGCCGGGAGTGAAGCCGTTCATCGCATGCTTTCGAAAAGAAGCCAGGCCTGCCGGCCTGGCCGAAACGCGCGCAGCAACGGTACTCACGGTACATGTCGCCGGCGCTGGGGGAGTGCTTAAACAATGCGGTTGGTGGAGAGGTCCCAGCCACCGGAAGCAGTTGCCGCCGGCGCCACCACTGATTTTCTGCTGCGTGTACTTCCATTTGATTTTGGAGAATTTGAACGCCACGTCCTCGGTCAGGATGTCGCCCTCCTCCACTGCCGGCGAGACGGCGCCGATGAGCACATTCTCGATTTCGATCTCGTAGTACTTCACGCGCTCGCCCTGGGCGTCCGCGCGCATGAACTCAAACTTGGCCTTGGGGATGGTGCGGCCGGCCGAGCAGGTTTGCAGCAGGATGGGCGAAGCCAGATCGGCGAGTTTGGAGATCACAATGTCGCGGTGTTCGCAGCGCTCGGCCGTGTGGCCGCCGCTGGTGGAAGCGGTGGCGGACTTGGGCTGCTCCACGCCGAAGCTGACCGATTTGCATTCGATCCAGTCCTTGTGGCGGTCATCGTTGGATTCGCCCTTGATGCCATCAATGTACAGATATACGTCGATTGCCATTGCATGCTCCTCTTGGTTTGTTGGGGGATCAGTAATTGGTCGATTGCGGCAGCTCCGCGACCAGACGGAGTGAAACGGACAATTCATCCAGCTGGAAGTGCGGACGCAGGAAGGACACCGCGCGGTACACGCCGGGCCGGCCGGCGACTTCATGCACCTGCACCGATGCCTCGCGTAGCGGGAACTGCGCCTTTTGCTCCTGGCTGGCGTTATCGTCCAGCAGCACATACTTCATCAGCCAGCGGTTGAGGAAGTCTTCCACGCTGGACGCGGAGGCAAAGCTGCCCACCTTGTCGCGCATCATGGCCTTCATGTAATGTGCGATGCGCGACACCGCGAAGATGTATTGCAGCTGCGACGACAGCACGGCGTTGGCGTTCGCGGCATCGCTGGTGTATTTCTTCGCCTTTTGCGCCGACTGCGCGCCGAAGAAAGCCGCATAGGCAGTGTTCTTGCAGTGAACCAGCGAGATGAAACCGAGGTCGCTCAGCTCCTTCTCGCGCCGGTCGGTAATGGCCACTTCGGTGGGGCACTTCAGCGCCACCTCGCCCTCGCCGGTCTTGAAGGTATGAGTGGGCAGGTCGTCCACCAGGCCGCCGCCCTCCACGCCACGGATCGCCGCGCACCAGCCAAAATCGTCGAAGGCCTTGGTCAGCTTGGCGCCAAAGGCGTAAGCGGCGTTACACCACAGGTATTTCTGGTGGTCGCTGCCATCTACCTCTTCGACAAAGTTGAAGCCTTCCACCGTGGTGCCGTCCACCGGATTGAATGGCAGGCGGCCGAGGAAACGCGGCAGCGTCAGGCCAACATAGCGCGCGTCTTCGGATTCGCGGAAGGCCTTCCACTTGGCGTATTCCACGGTATCGAATACTTTCGACAGGTCGCGCGGCTTGGCCAGGTCGCCATGGCTGTCAAGCCCGAACAGTTCCGGCGCGGCGGCGGCGATGAACGGCGCGTGCGAGGCTGCGGCCACGTGCGACATCTGCTCGATGAAATACATATCCTCCGGCTGGCGCGAGATTTCAAAATCGCCCAGCAGCGCGGCATACGGCGCGCCGCCGAAGGTACCGAATTCCTCCTCATAGATTTTCTTGAACATCGTACTCTGGTCGAATTCCAGCGCGGACTGGAAATCCTTCACCAGTTCGCGTTTGGTCGCATTGAGCATGCGGATCTTCAGTCCCTGGCCGCTGGCGGAATTCTTCACAAGGTAATGCAGGCCGGTCCAGCTTTGCTCCAGCTTCTGGAAGGCGGGTGCGTGCATGATGGCGCTCAGCTGCGTGGAGATCAGCCGGTCCAGCTCCGCAACGCGCGCATCGATAGTGGCAGACAGGTTGTTGGACACCACCACAGTCCCCTCCAACACCTGATTCACCAGTTCCGTGATGATGTCCTTGGCGCGCTCGTGCTCCACGCTGGATTTGGCCACTTTGCTTTGCTCGACGATCTGGTCCAGCAAGCTCTCGGCCTCCACCATCCCGGTTTGCGCCATCGGGTTCAGTTGTGCCGACATGTCACTCTCCCTTTCCGGCCTGGATGCTGGCCAGCTTGTCGGTGTTCTGTAGCACCTCGCTGAGGATGTCCTCCAGCTTGTCGTTTCCCGCCAGCTTGTTGCGCAGATCCGCCAGCTTGCCGCGCGCCTCCAGCAACTGCGCCAGTGGTGGCACCTGTCGCACCACCGACTCCGGGCGAAAATCATCCATCGACTTGAAGCGCAATTCGACATTGAAGCTGGTGTCGTCGTCCTTGAGCTGATTTGGCACCTGGAAGCGCGCCACCGGCTCCACGCCGCCCAGCACCTCGTCGAAATTGTCGCTGTCGATGCTGACGAACTTGCGGTCCTTCAGGCGTTTTTTTTCCACATCCGAATTGCCGCCGAAATCACCGATCACGCCCACCACGAAAGGCAGCTCCTTGTTTTCCATTGCGTCGCCAATCTCCACGTCATAGGTCATCTGCACACGTGGCGGGCGCACCTTGGTCAGGCGCTTCTGAATGCTGTCACCGTTAGCCATACAAGCTCCTTATTTCAATCCGCCGAAGGGATCGTTGATTGAGTTGTTGTTCTTTGCGGGGGCGCCCTTCTTCGACGGGGCAGGCGCCACCGGCTTGTTGCGGGCGGTATTTGCTGGCGGCACCAGCACCTCTTCGCCAAGACTGGTGCGCAACAGCCTGGCCAGATCCTGTGCCTCGGAACGAAGCGAGCCACTCAGGTTGTTTTGCCGGCTCAGGTCCGTCAGCGCCTTGGTTGACAGACGCAAGCCGCTAACGGCGACGATGCTGTTCCCCAGCTTGTCGGCAGGGTCGCGTTGCAGGGCTTCCTGCGCGTTCAGGATCGCCTCGCCGTAGTTGGCGCGATCAAACTTGATCTGCGCGATTTGCAGCCACGGCGCTTTATCGGCTGGATAATTGGCAGCGGCGCTTTTCAGGATGCTTTGTGCCTTATCCGTCTGGCCGGCAGCCAGCGCTGCATCCGCATCCGCCAGCGCACGATCCAGCGTAGGTGACTGGGTCCTGTCAGCACGTACGCTGGCGCCATCCGTCGCGCAGGCCGTTAGCAACAGCAGGCTGGCTACACAGGACAGTATTGATCTTGCATCACTCATCGGTTCCTCCTTTCGCGTCACCGGTTGAGAAGAGATGGCCAGTATTCATGAAATGCGCGGATTGGCGATTGCGCTTACTCAAGCGCCGTCTTCTTTTCTCTTTGCTTGCGCCTTCGCAAAAAGTAGCGCCACCGCTTTCGCTCTAATGGATGGATCGCCTGGAGACGCCATGAAATTCATCCTGATCGCGGCACTGCTTGTGCTGCAAGGCTGTGCAAGCCAACGCCTGCCGGAAAGCCAGAAGCCAGCTCGCAATGTGGCGATACGCCTGCATGCAGGCCCAAATCTGAACGCCGGCGATGGCCGGCAGCCCTACGCGCTGGCCGTGCGCATCTACAAACTACGCCAACCGGCGGCGTTCCAGCGGATGAACTCCGACAGCTTTCTCAGCCAGCACAGCGAACGCCAGATGCTCGGCGACGATCTGCTGGAAGTAAAGGAAGTGATGCTGATACCCGGCCAGCGCTACGAAATCACCGAGAAGGTGACGCGCGAGGCTTCCCACATCGGCGTGGTGGCGCTGTTCCGCGCACCAGCGCCCAATCGCTGGCGGACCGTCATTGCCGCCGCAGACGCCGAGAGGAATGGCGTCACGATAGGTCTGCATGCCTGCGCCATCAGCACAGGCGAGTCATTGGCGCCAGTGCGCTGCAATTGAACGAGGAGACAGCATGAGCATTCCATCCAAGGTGCTGTGGGGCGAGGGACTGTTCCTCCGTCCGCAGCACTTCCAGCAGCAAGACCAGTACCACGAGGCCCGCCTGCTGCATACCGTGCAGGCCATGCATCCGTATGGTTGGGGCGTGCGCGAGATCAGCTGGGATTTCGACGCGCTCAAGGCCGGCAAGCTGCGACTCGAATCGTTGTCGCTGATGTTCCGCGATGGCGAGATCATCGACGCGCCATCCAGCACACCGCTGCCGCCGGCAATCGACCTCGCGCGCATTCCTGCCAGCGTAATGGATATCACCTGGTACGCAGCCCTGCCCTCGCTGTCGCCCGCAGGCGGTAACGCGGCATCCATTGGCGAGCAGCATGGCGGCGCGCGCTACGGCCAGTCCAGCCGCCAGATGGCGGACCTGTACACCCAGGCGGTCGGCGCCGACGTCATCTTTCTGAAGAGCGCGGTGCGCCTGCTGTCCGACCTGGAGCCGCTGGGCGCCTTCGAGTGCGTACCGGTGATACGTTTGCGGCGCACTGTCACCGGCGGATTTGAGGCCGATCCGTCGTTCATTCCACCCGGCCTCTCGATCGCTAGCGCACCCGCCCTCAGGGCCATGCTGGACCGGCTGCTGGAAGCCTTGCAGGCGAAGGTCCAGTCGCTGCAAGGCCATATGCGCGAGCCTAGCCGCAATGTGATCGAGTTCCGCTCGGGCGATGTTTCGTCTTTCTGGCTGCTGCACACTGTCAGCACCTCGGCGGCGGCGCTGATGCACTACGCGCGACATCCCGAACTGCATCCGGAACGGCTGTTCGAGGCGCTGCTCGCACTGGCCGGCGCCATGATGACCTACTCGAAACAGTATGCGCTGATCGACCTGCCCAGCTACCAGCACGAAGATCCCGCGTCTTGCTTCTCCGCGCTGGACGACATCATCCGAGACCTGCTGGACACCGTCATCTCGACAAAATATTTTTCCATCTCGCTCACCGAAGAAAAGCCCAGCTACCATCTGGGCAAGCTCGATTCCGGCAAGATTGACCAGCGCACCACGCTGTACCTGGCAGTGGGCGCGGCGCTGCCGGCGTTGGAACTGGTGGAGGTAGTACCGCTGCGCGTCAAGGTCGGCGCGCCGGACGACGTTGAGAAATGCGTGTTGTCGGCCATGCCGGGGGTGAAACTCACGCACGCGCCACAAGTGCCGGCCGCGATTCCGATCCAGCCGGACACTTACTACTTCGCACTGGAGGGCAAAGGCATGTTGTATGAACAGATGCTCAAAGCGCAGTCTATATCGATCTACGTGCCGGCCGGCATACGCGATCTGCGCCTCAACCTGATCGCGGTGACAGCATGACGCCGCAGGTGGAACGCCGCGCCAACCCAACGCTGATGGGTGGCCAGCGCAAGCAAATCCAGCCTGGTTATGGCCACGTGCATACATTGCTCGACTTGCTGCAGGAGGGCTTCTACATGCTGTTCATGCTGAAGAACGGCAGCGTGCCGCCGGGTGAAGCACCGTTCCTCGACACCGTTACCGCCTACCTGGCGGAATTCGACCGCGAAGCGCGCAAGCTGCGCGCGCAGGGAGAAGACATCGACGCCGCCAAGTACGCGTTCTGCGCGGCGCTGGACGAAATCATCCTGTCGTCGCAGTTTCCGATGCGGATGGCGTGGGAACGCCGCCCGTTGCAGCTGGTGATCTTCGGCGACCAATTGGCGGGCGAACACTTCTTCGATCGCCTCGAAGCCCTGCGTAGCGCCGGCGGTTCACGGCTGCCGGCACTACAGGTCTTCCATATGTGCCTGCTCATCGGCTTTCGCGGCAAATACGCATTGGATGCCAGCGACAAGCTGGCCTACCTGACCGCCCGCCTCGGCGACGAGATTGCGCACATGCAGGGCAAGAGCAAAGGCTTCGCGCCGCAGGCCGAGCGTCCCGACCAGATCGTGCACAAGCTGCGCTCCAACACGCCATTGTGGGCAGTTTCGGCGGTGTTCAGCGTGATTGCGCTGGGCGCGTTCATCGGCCTTGAGGCCTCGCTGTCCCGCTCCACGCAGGAATCGCTGGCGGCGTATGCGGACCTGGTCAAGCTGGCTCCGCGTCCCGCCTACGTCACGATCACACTGCCATGACTACTGCGCCACGCGGAACTCGATGCGGCGGTTGCGCGCCCGCCCTTCCGCCGTGCTGTTTTCGGCCACCGGGCGATCCGGTCCCTGGCCGGACACCATCACCATGTCCTGGCTGACGCCCTTGCCGGACAGGTAGGTGCGCACCGCCTCGGCACGCGCCTGGCTCAGGGCCAGATTGCTGTCGCGCAGGCCTACGTTGTCGGTGTGGCCGATGACCTCCACCCTTTTACCCTTGACCTTTTGCAGCGCGGCCGCCATTTCATCGAGAATGGCCTGGCCAGATGGCGTCAGCGTCGCCTTGCCGCTATCGAATTCGATGATGCGCTTGGCCAGCGTGTCGTCGAGCAGATTCTGTTCGGCGGCGCTGACGCGTAGGCCATTGTTGACGGTATAGCTGGGATTGAGGCTGGTGGCGATGTCGCTGGCGATCTGTTGGCGCTGCGCCTCGTTCGCCACCTCGCCGCGCAAGGTGACGTTGGTGCCGTCGATCTTCAGCTCTCCCTTGCTGATCAATTTCAGGTTCGGCGCGATCAGCTTTTGCGCATAGGTGTTCCAGTTGGGCGGCAGCGATACCTGGGCTATGCTGATCTGGTCCACCACGCGCTCTGCGCCGTACAGCGCCCGCACATTAGCCAGCAAGGCCGCCTTGCTGGCTTCATCCGGCACCGCGCCAGTGACGACGATCTGCCCCGGCGTCTGGGCCGCGCTTCCCCCGCTGGCTAGCAGCAGCGCAATCAGCAGCGTTTTCCTGGACATGGCGTGCCCCTTTCAAACAAAGGTTTCATGGAAGAGCGCTTGCACCGAGCGCAAGGAGAGCTGGGTTTGCTCAAGATAGGCGGCGAGCTTTTGCACATTCGGATCGCAGGCGATTAGCTCATCGACCCACCCGGCATAATCAAAGCTGATCTGCTGCTCGGCGCTGCATTGCGGGTCGATGATGGCGGCTAGCGTTTCCGGCGCGGCGCCGCCGAAGCCGATGATCAACGATGGCCGTTCGCCGACGTCCGCGAGAAACAGGCCAAGTTCAAAATCCGCCTGCTGGAGGAAGGGCATGATCAGGTCCAGCCAGAAGGCTGCGACCAGGCAGCGTTGGCGCCCGGCCTGCGGCAACGGCAGGACCAGGCTTTTGTCCAGCCGTTCGGCGCCGCTGCGGCGCACCGGCTGCAACAGCAGACCGATTGCCAACACCGTGCGGCGCACGCAGGCGCTGGAGAGCATCGCTTCCAGCGCGCCGATGTTGTGACGATCAAGGAATTCGAGAAAGTCCGCCTCATGTTGTTCGCTGGCTGGATCGATGTCAACGCGGGCCACGGATAACGCTTGCAGCGCGGCGTCCGGATCTGCGGCGGCTTGCACTTCCGCGCCAAGCGCGCTCAGTTCTTCCCACAGGGGAGCGAGAACCAGCGGGCTGCGGGGAATAAAGGCTGCCGGCGCACCGACTTCGATGGCGCTCATGGTAAGAAACGGATAGCGGCGCTGCGAACTGTCGCTGCTGGCGGCGAGATGGCCGGCGATAGCGCGCCGGCTGCGGGTGCCGACAAAGGCGAAGCTCAGCGGTTCCATGGCGTCGTAGCTAAGCTTCCAGCGCGGGCTCGCGCTGAGAATATTCATTACGTCGGCCAGCCAGTCGTCGAGCAAGGCAGCCAAAGCGACGTTGTCTGCGGCCTTGATAAAGTCGGCGTAAGCGGGCAGCTTGCCGAAGTAGCCGATGCGTGTGGCCTGTGGTCCACGCTTCATTGGGCCGCTCCGGTCATCGCCCCGACAGCGGGCGCTAAAGGAGCCGCCACCGCCGGCGATGCGGCCGCGGAAGTCCCCATCGCGCCAGCGGCGTCGGGCGAGGCGCCAACGATGGTTTCAGGCAGCCGCATGCCACGGAAGCCCTGGTCGTGCGGTGCATTGGCGGTAGCGCTGCTATCCGGACTGCTGACTATCTTCAGGCCCATGGCCACCGTAATCGCTCCACTGGTCCAGCGCAGCTCGAAGGCGCCGCCGTCCTTTTTCTGCTTGACCGCCGCGTCGATCATGCGCTTCAGGCCAAACTGCCCCGGCTCATTGAACACATCGATACTGCGGCCGTCGAAGGCGACGGCGGTGATGCGCGCACCCGGAGCGCCTTGCGGACCGGGGTGCACCATGTTCGCCCATTGCGCCGGCGTATTCCGGTAGCGCAGCTGCTGGCCGTCTATCTCCACCGTATATTCCAGCGTTCCCGGCGCCGGCATCGGCTGGATCTGAAACACCGTCTGCGCGGCGGAGCCGGACGCCACGCCGCCGGCACCGATCGGCGCAATCCACGCCGGGAAGCGCTGTATCGTCTGCGGCGACAGCGTGATACCCATATCCGCCCACGTGCGCGGCGCCAGCACATCGCCACGCCGCAGCACCAAGGGCCCCAGCGTACCAGTGGCAAATTTGGCCACCAGGCCATCCGGACCGAAGAACTGCGCGATCTCCGAACTGGCCGCCTCAATGCGTGCATTCGGCGCGAACGGATACTTGTTGGCCAGCGTCTGCTGGAACGGTTCGTAGACCTGCGCCAGCCAGGTCTTGTTGATCTCCGCCTCGGCTGGCCCGATCAGCACCGCAAAGGTCTGCATCAGCGGCCGCACCAGAATCGGCCGCATGGCCTGCTTCTGCGCGTCCGTCATCCCGGCCAGCATCTGCTCATCGACATGACGCAGCGCGTCGGCCAGTTCCGAGCCGCTGCCTTCCAGGGTCTGCTGCATGAACTGCCGCGCACCGGGTCCGGGGTCGCCCTGGTTTTTCAATTGATTGAGTCGGCTACGCAGCCGGGATAGCACCTCCATATAGGCCCGCATCAGCGACGCATCCTTGTCCTTGACCGCCACCAGCCTGCCGATGCCCGCGAACTCCCGTCCCACCGGTCCAAGCCCGCCGCCCGGGCGTTCCGCCGGCAGATTGATATTGATCTGCGCCGGGGACCGGCGCAACACGCTGTACTTGATCCAGTTGATGAAGCCCGTCTGCGCCTCCCTCACCTGCGCGCTTGCCACCGTGGGATTGTCCCACGAGGTTTGCTGGTGGATCTCCGCAAGAACTTTCGACAACGGAGATGACTGCGGATCGCCAAGCCGGTTCATCGCCGTCACTGCCGCGTCGAAGCCGCCCAGATTGGCGATACTGACACCCTGCACAAACTTGTGCCACTCGCGCACGTAGTCGGTCCGGTACAGATCGGACAATCCTTTCTGAATCTGCTCCGGACTTCCTTCCAGCGTAAGGTCGTCGCGCGCGGCGCTCTTCAGCACCCAGTCGGTGCTTTGCAACTCGCGGTTGGCCGCGTCGCGGAAGGCTTCCTGCACAAACTTCTCCCATGCCTCGCGCGTGTAGGCGCCAGGCACCGCGTGGCTGCCGGTGACCAGGGCCTGATCCTGTTCCCCCACCATGCGCGCCACTGTCATTGCGGCGAAGCGCGTATTGGCACGGGCGCGAATGTCGGCGTACACGCGCTCCCGCGCGGGCATGCCGCGCACCACGCGGCGCAGGTTCTCGCGCGACTGGTCCACCAGCGCCAGCTTCAGGTCGATACGCGGCCAGGCCGGATCGGGAATCTGCGCCAGATAGAACGACATCAGGCGCTCGGCGCTCTGGATCATCTGCTCGCGCGGCATGGCGCCCCGGTTCTGTTCCAGCCATGCGCGCCAATGGCGTGGCAACTGGTCGTTCAGGTGGCTCGCTTCCGCGTGCGATTTATCGGCCAGCATCAGGTAGCTTTTGAGGGCGTTATAGCCATCGTCCACATTGGTGGGCGACGCTTGCTGGAACTGCCCGCCCTGCGCAGGACGCGGCGTACCGGAGGGTTGCAGCTCGCTGGCGTGCGCGTTCATTTCAGACAGCAGCGTTTCCAGATTCTCGACCACGGGCGTCACCATCACGTTTTTCACGCCGGCGAAATATTCTTCGCGCAGCTTGCGCTCCAGCGCCTCTCCCTGGTAAAGCCCCATGCGCAGCGACCAGGGACGCGCCTCGCGGTACTTCTCCAGCTGGCCGATGCGGTCCTGGATAATCTCCAGCGCTTCCAGCCGCGATTGCAGGTCCAGCCGCCTGGCCTGGAGCTTGATGACCTTATCCAGGTCCGCTTGCACATTGCTCACCAGCTGACGGTTGCTCATATAAGACCAGGTCCATCCACTAAGCGATGCGCCCAGCAGCAGTACCGCACCGAAGAAGGCCGCATAGCGCAACCGCACCTTGTTCTTGCTGGCGTATTGGGAAACCAGATCCTTGTCGGCAAAGATTACCTTGCGAAACAGATGCAGCAGGAAGAAGCCGGAGTGTCCCGCCACGCCGGCCGGCGCGGCAACAGGGCTCGCTAGGGCGAAGCGCTTCGCCACACGCTGCGATTGTTCGCTCAGCGGCACCCCCTCCTGCAATGCGCTGGTGAAGTAAAAGCCGCGGAACACGGGCTTGAACTGAAATGGATTCTCTTCAAACAGCGTCACGAGGAAGGAGCGTAGCGCCGTGCGGATCGTCGAGAATTCCAGCGGAAAGGTGAACACCCCAGGCTCCATGCGTTCGCGCCGCTGTTGGCCCATGGTAGCGATACTCATCGCCTTAAGGCCGTCGCATAGCTCATCGAAGGCGTGGTCGAAGAAGGCCATCACTTGCTGGCTGCTCGTCTTGCGCTGATACGGCATGGTGGCGCCCCATACGCGCTCGCGCTCCGCGCGTTCGGACTGCGCGAAGAACTCGCCGAAGCCGGCAATCAGGTCAGCCTTGGTGAACACCACGTACACCGGCGCAAACACCTCCAGCCTTTCGATCAGGTCCTGAACACGCTTGCGCAAGCTGCGCGCCAGCTTGATGCCGGCTTCGGGATCGTCGCCGCGCAGCTCCGCAATGCTGACCGCGATGATGATGCCGTTGATCGGCGCGCGACGGCGGTACTTCTTCAGCAAATCCAGAAAGCCGTACCACTCGGCTCGGTGTTCATCCAGCACCGAGTAACGGCCAGCCGTGTCAAGCAGAATGCCTTCGGTCGTGAAGAACCAATCGCAGTTGCGCGTGCCGCCCACGCCTTGCAGCACCTTGCCATCCGCGAAAGGAAATTGCAGGCCGGAGTTGGTGATCGCCGTGCTTTTTCCTGCAGCCGGATTCCCGATGATCATGTACCAGGGCAGTTCGTACAAGGCGCGTGTGCCGGCCACAATGCCCAGCTTGGATCCCTTGATGGTATCAATCGCCTTCAACATGCTGTCGCGGATCGCATTGACCTCGGCCACAGACGGATCGGCCACCGGCTCCGGCTGGCTGATCGCCTGCCCGAGTTGCCCGGACTCGCGCCGGGCGCGCCAGCGGCGCCAACCCCACACCGCGCCCGCCAGCGCCAGCATGACGGCGGTGGCGATCAGTGCCCAGATCAACGCCAGCTCCAGCACTTGCGCGCCCAGATAAAACAGGGCCGCCATCGCCGCCAGGCCCATGATGGTAAGGTTGCGACTATCGGTCAGAAAGCTCCAGATTCTGCGCATCATAGATGGTGTCCGGCGAAGACGACGACGCCCAGGCAGCAGGCGGACCGGTCAATGGTGCCACCAACAAAGCCTGCTTTTCTTGCGCAAGAACAATGGCGCTTACTTATTCAACGTGCCCGGCACGCGCAGCTCGGCGTGGCCGAAATCCATCATGGTCCAGCGACCGCCCCAGGTAAGGCCGGCCGCCTCGGCCGCCGCGCCGTACAACTGGTAACCCCGCATGGCCCAGGGATCTTTTTCGGAAATCACCAGCTTGCCGCCGCGCAGGAAGGCGCAATCGGCGGCCAGGCCGAACTGGTGATAGCTCTGGAACGCCCTGGCGTTGGTCACGCTCGGACCGGCCGCCGCCAGCGTGTTCTGCCGTTCCGGGCTGCGATAACCTTCGAGGATCGCCATGTCGTAGCCGTGACGCTCCTTCATGATCTTGAAGACCAGCAGCAGGCGCTGCGCAAAAGCGGGATCGAGCAGTTGCCAGTTGCGGTTGGCGCTGTCGAGCATCGGCCGCACCAGCGTCACTTCAGCGGTGGTGAAGACCAGCGGCGGCGGTGGCGTCGGCGCCATCAGCTGCTCGCCTTGCAGCAGGCCGGCGATCTGGTCGTTGATGGCTTGCGTGTCGCTGTCGTACGCGGAAAGCATGTCGCGGCCGCTGAGTAGCAAGGCCAGCAACGGCGGCACGGTCAGCAGCACCGAGGCGGCCAGCAGCAGCGGCCAGCGCCGCTTGAGCAAGCTGGCACTGCGGCGCAGCGCGCCGCCAGCGTCCCGCCCCAGCCCTGCCGCCTGCCTCGCGCCAAGGCGGGCGCCACCGCGCACCCGCTGGCCAACGCGGCGACCGGCCATGCCAAGCGCGTGCGTCATCGCCTCGCGGCCGGCTGGAAAAAGCAACAGCCATGCGCAAAAGCATGTCAATACGAAGAACAGCAGCATAGAAACGAGAAACATGGTGCGCTCCATCAAAACGGGCTGACGCCGCAGACACGACACTTCATCGTAGGCCGTTCGCAGCACAGCGATACCGGCCAGATCAAATACGAGGGGGAAATGTGGAAACGTCGAAGCCTGATCTGATGAGCGCGTCGCCGCGCGTCCAAGGCAAGCGCATTCTGGCGCAACTGGAACATGGCCCGCGCGCGCCGGCAGTAGCGGTGCGCGCAGCCGGCTGGACCATCGATGGGTGGAGCATCAGCCTGTGCGCGCTGCTTTTATTAATGTGCGTGGCGGCCTGGCTGCTGCACGACCAGCGGATTACGCCGGAGACGTTCCGGCCAGGCCCGGCCTACACGACAACACGGGCCACGACATCGCCGGCCAGGGCGGCCAGCATCGCGCATCCGCAGGCTCGGGAACAAGCCGCCGCGATCATCAACGAACCAGGGGAAACTGCCGGGCCGGCCACGGTGCGAGCAGGCGCAGCGCCCACAGGCGTGGCGCCGACACCTACCGCAGTCACCGCCGCGATTGCCAACGCCGCAGCAGCGCAGGCGTCGCCGCGCGTGGTGCAGTACAAGCCGGGCCCGACACGCCCCGCGTCGGCCGCGCCATCAACGACCGCGGCCGCGGGCGACACGGACGTCACCCTGCTGACCGCGCTGGTCGCGCACGCTGGCCAGTCGGCGCCGGTGACGTCAGAGCGCAGTCGTGACGTCGTCGAACGTCAGGACGGCGACACCACGGAGCAACTGCTGGCGCGCTGCAGGCAGCTGGGCATGATAGAAGGGATGCTGTGCCGCTCGCGCATCTGCTCCGGCAGGTGGGAGGCCGACGCCGCCTGCCGCGCGCCGGCGCAAGGCCATCACTGAGTCAGCCGCGCTTGGGAATCTCCAGCCCCCTGGCCACCGCAGGACGCGCGACGAAAGCCGCCAGCACGCGCTGCACATTGCTAAACTTGCTAAACTCCACCAGATCGCCGGCGCCGTAGAAGCCCACCAGATTGCGCACCCACGGCCAGATGGCGATATCGGCGATGGTGTACTCATCGCCCATGATCCATTGGCGCCCTTCGAGCCGCTGCTCCAGCACGCCCAGCAGGCGCTTCGATTCATTGACATAGCGGTCGCGCGGACGCTTGTCCTCATACTCCTTGCCCGCAAACTTGTGGAAGAAGCCCAGCTGGCCGAACATCGGCCCCACGCCGCCCATCTGGAACATCACCCACTGGATGGTCTCGTAGCGCGCGGCCGCATCCTTGGGTATCAGCTGGCCGGTCTTGTCGGCGAGGTACAGCAGGATCGCGCCCGATTCGAACAGCGCCAGCGGCTTGCCGCCCGGACCGTCCGGATCGAGGATCGCGGGAATTTTGTTGTTCGGGTTGAGCGACAGGAATTCCGGCGACATCTGGTCGCTGGTGTCGAAGCTGACCAGGTGCGGCTCATACGCCAGGCCAGTCTCTTCCAGCGCGATCGACACCTTCACGCCATTCGGCGTCGGCAGCGAATACAGCTGAATGCGCTCAGGATGAAGGGCCGGCCACTTGCCGGTGATGGGAAATGCGGACAGGTCTGCCATGGTGCGAATACTTTCAAAATGAACGATTTGCTGATTATGTACCAAGCGCGGCAAACCTGCTGACGGCCGTACATTAATCCGCTTGACGTTGGTTGCCGGAAAAGTCACAATGAAATGGTTGCGCTATTCATTTTGCGCATCGCAACATGGTAATACCATGAAAAGCGCCGTGGAGACCCGGCCGAACACAACAATATCGGACATCATGACCAACGCCACCCCTAGCCCAGCGGGCAAACTCTCGGTCACGGAAAAGATCGGCTACAGCCTGGGCGACCTGGCCGCCAACCTGATCTTCCAGACCTTGCTCACCTTCATCGCGTTTTTCTACACGGACGTCTACAAGATTCCGGCCAACGCCGCCGCTACCATCATCTTCGTCGGCGGCCTGGCGGGCGCCTGCTTCAATCCGCTGATGGGCCTACTTGCCGACCGCACCAGCACGCGCTGGGGCAAGTTCCGCCCTTGGCTGCTGTGGACCGCCATCCCGTTCGGCCTGATCGCCATCCTTGCCTTCAGCACGCCGGACCTGGGCGAGCGCGGCAAGATCATCTACGCCACCCTCACCTATTTGATGCTGATGCTGGTGTACTCGGCCAACAACCTGCCGTACTCGGCGCTTAGCGGCGTGCTCACCGGCAGCATGCAGGAGCGCAACAGCCTGTCGGCCTACCGCTTCGTCGCGGTGATGATCGCCCAGCTGATCATCCAGGTGCTGCTGCTGCCGCTGGTACTGATCCTCGGCGGCGGCGACAAGGTGGCCGGCTTCCAGAACACCATGATCATCTTCGCGGTGGCCGGCACCATCTGTTTCCTGATCACCTTCTTCACCACGCGCGAACGCATCGTGCCAACCGCCGCGCAGCGCTCCAGCGTACGCCAGGACATCGTCGACCTGTTCGGCAACAAGCCGTGGGTGGTGATGCTGCTGCTGACCATCCTGGTGTTCATCACGCTGGCGCTCAAGGGCGGCCTGTACATCTATTACTTCAAGGACTACCTGCAACAGGCGGCGCTGGCGCAGTTCCTCGACGACATCGGTTTCAACGGCTTCATCGTGCACCTGAACGCGGCGCTGAACGGCGTCGGCCTGACCAGGTTCCAGTGGCCCGAGGACCCGGCGACCTCGGCCTTCAGCCTGTTCAACGGCGCCGGCATCGTCTGCATGATCATTGGCATCGGCTTTTCAAAATCGCTGGCCGACCGCTTCGGCAAGCGCGACGTGTACGCCGCCACGCTGTTCGCCTCCACCATGTTCATGCTGGTGTTCTACGGCTTCGCACCGACCTCGATCGGCCTGATCTTCGGCGCGCAGATCCTGCACGGCTTCTTCTATGGCATCACCATCCCGCTGCTGTGGGCGATGATCGCCGACGTGGCCGACTATTCGGAATGGAAGAACAACCGCCGCGCCACGGCGCTGCTGTTCTCGGCGATGATCTTCGGCCTCAAGGCCGGCCTCAGCATCGGCGGCGCGCTGGTCGCCGCGCTGCTGTCGAGCTACGGCTACGACGGCACGCTGGCGCAGCAGGCGCCGGCGGTGGCCGACGGCATCCGCGTTTCGATCAGCGTCTACGCCTCGATCCCGTTCCTGCTGGGCACCGCGATCCTCTACTTCTACCACATCAACAAGGCCACCGAGCGCACCATCGAGCAAGACCTGTTTGCCCGCCGCGCCGCCGCCACCCACTAAGAAGGTCACCCCATGTCCGAACAACTGACGCCGGCCGAAGAACAGGCCCTGCAACACGCTATCTCGCAACCGCTGGTCAAGCACATCTACACCGCCGACCCGTCGGCGCACGTGTTCGACGGCAAGCTGTACATCTACCCATCGCACGACATCGAAGCCGGCATTCCGTTCAATGACAACGGCGACCACTTCGGCATGGAGGACTACCACGTGCTGTCGCAGGAAACGCCGGACGGCCCCGCCACCGACCACGGCGTGGCGTTGCATGTGAAGGACGTGCCGTGGGCCGCGCGCCAGATGTGGGCGCCGGACGCTGCGCGCAAGGACGGCAAATACTATCTGTACTTCCCGGCCAAGAAGGCGGACGGCATCTTCCAGATCGGCGTGGCCGTGGGCGACAAGCCGACCGGCCCGTTCACGCCGGAAGCGACGCCGATCGCAGGCAGCTACTCGATCGACCCGGCGGTATTCGAGGACAACGGCGAGTTCTACATCTACTTCGGCGGCATCTGGGGCGGCCAGCTGCAAAAGTACCGCGACAATGTCTACGCCGACGGCAACGAGGAACCGGCGGCCGACCAGCCGGCGCTGACCGCGCGCGTGGCGCGCCTGTCGGCCGACATGAAATCGCTGGCCGAGGCGCCGCGCGCGGTGGAGATTCTGGACGAGCACGGCAAGCCGCTGCTGACCGGCGACCACGACCGCCGTTACTTCGAAGGCCCGTGGATGCACAAGTACAATGGCAAGTATTACTTCTCTTACTCGACCGGCGATACCCACTTCCTGTGCTACGCCACCGGCGACAACCCGTATGGCCCGTTCACCTACCAGGGCCAGATCCTGACGCCGGTGATCGGCTGGACCACGCACCACTCGATCGTCGAATTCGATGGACGCTGGTTCCTCTACTACCACGACAGCAGCCTGTCCAAAGGCATCACCCACCTGCGCTCGGTGAAGGTGACCGAGCTGTTCTACGACGAGCAGGGCAACATCAAAACCATCTCGCCATACGGCGGCAAGTAGGCTCGCCTCGTCAGACGATCAGCGAGCGCGACGGCTTTTGCACGCGCTGCTTCTCCAGCACCACGACCGAATCGTGGATGTGTATGCCAGGGCAGGAGTTGCTCACTTCCGGCACCTTCTGCCCATCGATGTGATACCAGTGGTGCAGGTCATCCATCAAGTCCTGCACGATGGTGCTGAAGAAGTTGTGCGGCGAGCGGTAGCCGCCGCCAAAGGTTTCCCAATAGGCCGTATGCAAATCCTCGATCATGTACAGGCCGCCCTCGCTGACCTTGGGGAACAAGGCCTTCAGCGTCACCGGAATATGCGCCATCTGATGGCTGCCGTCATCGAGCACGATATCGACGCCGCCCATTTCCTCGACCACCGCAGCAAGAAAATCGACATCGTCCTGCGACCCGATGCGCACCTGGCCGGCGATGCCATTTAGCTGCGCGCACTCGGGATTGATGTCGACACCATAGATAACCGCCTGCTCGCCAAAATACTTGCGCCACATCTGCAGGCTGCCGCCCTTGCTGACGCCGATCTCCAGAAAGCGGACCGGCTTGCCGCGATAAGCGCCGAAGTAGCGCTCGTACAGCGGAATATAGTGGTGCCACTTGTGCACCAGATAGCCCTTGTTCTCGGCGTAGATGCGCGCCAGATCGCCTTCAAAGTTGTACTTGCTCCGGATGTCGTGTTCAACGCCCAACTGCTGGTCGTAGCCAAACTGGTTGATATCGACCAAGGGGATGCGGTTCTGCCCCAGCAGCCAGGGCAGTTGATCCTTGGCGAGGCCCAACTGGGTGTGCACGATGTCATACACCGCCGGCAACAGGTTGGGATGGTTGGCCAGCAAGTGATTCAGGGATTCCAGGATGGTGACTTCAATGTTTTTCTGACTCATGCGCGATCCCTTGGTGAATAGGTAGCAAAATCATACTCCACCGCCAACCGTCGACACCAGGTTGGCAAACAACAGATGTCGCAACATCGCTCCTTCTTGCGGGATAGTCCCGCCACTAACCTTTTGGTACGTACTTACCAGACAGATAGCGAATCCCTTACACTGCAAATTCCCACAATTTACCAGGAGCATTTATGAGCAAGGTCATTATTGTCTACCACTCGGGTTACGGCCACACCAAGCGCGTGGCTGAATACGTTGGCGAAGGCGCGGGCGGCGAGCTGCTGGCCATCGACGCCGAAGGCAACCTGCCGGAAGGCGGCTGGGACAAGCTGGCGGCGGCCGACGCCATCATCTTCGGCGCGCCGACCTATATGGGCAGCCCGAGCTGGCAGTTCAAAAAATTCGCCGACGCCACCTCCAAGGTCTGGTTCACCCGCGGCTGGCAGGACAAAGTGTTCGGCGGCTTCTCGAACAGCGCCAGCTTCAACGGCGACAAGCAAGTGTCGCTGATCGCGCTGCAAACCTTGGCCTCGCAACATGGCGGCATCTGGGTCAGCCTGGGCCTGGCGCCGGCCAACACCAAGGCTGCCCAGCGCACCGACCTGAACAACCTCGGCGGCTCGGTCGGCCTGCTGGTGCAATCGCCATCCGACGCCAGCGTCGACGAAATCCCGCAAGGCGACCTGGACACCGCAAAAGCCTACGGCAAGCGCGTGGCCGAAGTGGCCGCCCGCCTGGCGAAGTAAGCACCAGCCCGAAGCCCCGTGAATGCTCACGGGCGCTTCACTGACAGGCATGCCTGATACTTCCTCTCAGCGAAACGGCATATGTGCCAAAATACCGCTTTTAACCGCCCACTTGTCAGAGTCCCATGCAACTACCAAACTTCAGCGATAAATTTTCCGATAACCTGGCCCTGCTTCCTGTTACCGATGCGGTCGCGGCAATCGAATTGCTCGACCAATCAGGCACGCCAGTGGCAACGCTTGAAAACAAGCCAGGCCAGGCCGGATCGCTGCGCGTCTACTCCTGGCTGGCCGACACCTTCGGCGCGATCACCGCGGAGGCGGCAGAATTGGGCCTGAAGATTTACGCTGAACACACGCAAGATGCGCGCGCCAATCCGGGCAAACATCCCAACATCGACCGGCTGTTCAATATTCAATCGGCAGCGCAGACTCTGCAAGTGAAAAGCCTGTAAACGGGCCGTGGCGGCCGGCGCGCGCCCGGCTGCCGCAAACCAGAGCCGACCTACCTGGCAAGCTCCAGATAGTTGACAGCGCCCGCCGTGAATAACCATATCTTGCGGCCGGCCAATCGCATTACGCCGCCAAGGAGTTCTGCGGGAACATCACGAATCTGCCAGGTTGTCCCACCATCGAGGCTATAGTGAATTTGCTCCGCAAATCGCCTGCCGGTGATCATGGACTTGGGATTCCAGGTCCTGATGGCAATAACGCCTTCCGACGATTGAACGTCGCCGATCATCACGCCCTTAACCTCCCAGATTAATCTGGCGGCCGCAGCCTGCCCTGCCGAAGGCACGAGGAACATTCCGAAATGGTCTGGCGTCACTTTATCGCTGGCGGCATTCAGACGTACCAGATAGCCGCCCTCCACGGCCAAGACTTGAGCGTCGAAACGCGGACTCCAAGCGCGCGTGCTGATATCTGTGGCGAGTTCCTCGGCCTTGTTCTCCGCTGGATTAAAGCGGGACAGCATGACGAATTCCGCCGACTCTGCTTGCACACTGACAAAAGCGTCAGCAGCGTAGGATACCGCGCCCGGATCGCTAATCCCCTTCCACTTTTCCATCAACAGCTTCCACGACTTGCCGCCATCGGTCGTGCCATGGATGGCGATATCCGCAAACGCGTCATCTGCGAGCTGGGTAGACAGCAGAAAATAGCTCGATGCATTCTGCGGAATCAATCTGCACCAGGTGCCAAGCTGGCCACAGGACACCGGAGTATTGATCCGGCCCCAGCTTTTCCCCTTGTCGTGACTGAGCACGAAATCCGATTGGCCTGGGTTGAGATCTCCGGGTGCAAAGTTGTCACGTTCAGCAATAATGCTCTGCGCGTCGGCCCACAGCGGTTGCAGCACGTGCTGTGTCGCAACGGCCGACATTTCCGCACAAGTCCCCTTGTCCTTTGATTGGCAGATCAAAACAGGATTGCTGCACAGCGTATTCCCCAACCGGCGCATGTTCAGGCCGATCAGTGCGGAATCTCCCTGAACAAAGGGGCGGACCAGTTCTTTAGGAGACGCATCATCGAAGAAGGATTTCGCCATCTCCGTCCAAGCCGAGGCCGGTAATCCTCGCGCCTGAAACAGCTGCTTCATTTGCGCCAGAGCGAGGTTGTCGCAACCGGCGTAGGTTGGAGAAAAATGCGGGAATTGATAAGCACTCTTCCATGAGTCCGGTTCGCCAGCCCTCAAACTCGATGACACCAGCAGACAAACGGCGGCCATTACAGCATAAAATTTTTTCATGACATTCCCGTACCGATAATAGAAAAAAGGCCTACGTACCGAAGCACGTAAGCCTTTTTCTGTATTCTGGCTCCCCGACCTGGACTCGAACCAGGGACCTGCGGATTAACAGTCCGTCGCTCTACCGACTGAGCTATCAGGGAAAAGAGGCCGCATTATATACGGCTGCTTTTCAACTGTCCAGTCCGACCCAGCGCAGTTTATTTTTGCGCCTGCGGTGCGATTGCGATCGATACACCGGAGGCTCTTTGTACCGTCTCATAGCGATCGATGTTCAGCACCTCGCCGTCCTCTGTGAAGGTTAGCTTGGCGCCATCCTTGGTCACGAACTCGCCGTCGGCGACGGGAAAAATCTCGACGCCCGGCCTGCCTCGAAGCGATAGGAAATACCGCCTCACCTGATGGCTGAAGCGCACCATGTCACCGTTGCTGAGCACGTATTCATATTCGTAAGGCTGGAAGTCCTGCGGGAGCAGCTTTGTGCGGCGCGCTGTGACGCTCACACTTTCAACCGGCTCCTGATCGGTAGCGCTCATCACAGGCGCTTGTTGTTGAGCATAGACCGGCGCGGCCGACAAGCACGCAACGACCGCAGCAAGACAAGGCAGAGCGATTCTCATGACACCTCCCGCGCAATTGGTAGAAAAATAATATCCTACTGTATTGCGATAGGCAATTATTTTTTCTACTCGTGATGGGAAAGTTATGCCGGCACAGCGCGACTCGCTGACGGCGGGTGACTTGCATGGCGTGAATCGGCCGAGGACCGACGTCCCGCAAACCGAATGTTGCGGGACGTGGCCTTTCAACATCGGCCCGATTTAAATCCCAGGCCGGTTTGTTTCTTAGAAACCGCCGCGGAACTGCACGCCAAACTGGCGTGGCTCGTTGACGAAGCCGGTCAGGTTGTTGAAGTCGATGCCGCCGATGATGCGCTGGGTGTTGGTGATGTTGCGCGCGAAACCGGCCAGCTCGTACTTGCCGTCAGCCCAGTTGTAACCGATGCGCAGGCCGCCTTCCAGCATTTCCTTGCCGGTGAACTCCTTCGATTCGTACAAGAAGAAGTTAACCTTGCTGCGGTACGACCAGTCGGTCAGCACGAACAGGTTGCCGTTCGCCAGCGGCCAGTTGTAACGCGCGCTGGCGTTGATGATGTACTTGGCCGCTTGCGGCAGCGGGTTGCCGTTGATCGAAGCCAGGCCGTTGACCATCGGGTCGGTCACGGTGCAGGTGCCGCATACCGCCGCGTACAGGCTCGGGTCCTTGATTTCGGTGTGGTTGTACGAACCGCTCAGGCTGACCTTGAAGTCCGGGGTCACGAAGCCTTCGATCTCGGCTTCGACACCGCGGCCGGCGGTCTTGGCTGCGTTGATCAGCTTGGTGACGTTGGAGGTGCCGCCAACCACGGTCAGCTGCTGGTTCTTGACGTCGTAGTCGTACACGCTCAGCGACGCGCGGGCGCGGCGGTTGAACAGGTCGGCCTTGATGCCGGCTTCCACCGAGGTGATGGTTTCCGCGTCGGCCACGGTGATCGGCACCGACGACGACGCTGCGGCGATCGATGGCGCGCGGAAGCCGGTCGCTACGCGGGCGTAGGCGCTGACATCCTTGTTGATCTTGTAGTTGCCGCTGAGGTCCCAGTTGGCTTTGTTCTTGCTCACGTCAGCCGACTTCGGGCCGACCTGGCTGACATTGCCCCAGATGTTGACGGTGCGGAATTCCTTCTCGTCGTGCGTGTAGCGCAGGCCGCCACGCAGCGTGAAATCGCTGGTCACGTCATACGTCAGCGAGCCGAAGGCCGCGTAGGCTTCGTTCTTCTGCTGGCTGGTGATGTCCGAGGTTTGCGCCTGGGTGGTGCTGTCGAAGTTGTCGCTGAAGCCGGTGCCGTTTTCCTTGAAGTAGTACACGCCGGTCTGCCAGTTCAGCGGGCCAGCGTTCTTCGATTCAACACGGAATTCCTGGCTGTACTGCGACAGTTGCTTGATGCCGCCGGCAGTCTGCACCGGGAAGCGCGGCGGGTTGGCCGGCGAGCCGCCGTCGATGTCGCCACGGGTGTAGTAGTTGTCGATGCCTTCGTAGCCGGTGATCGAGAACAGCTTGACCGAACCCAGGTCCCAGGTCAGGCGGGCGTTGGCGCCGTTGGTGGTCAGGTTCTGGAAGTTCAGGCCGTCGGTCGAGATCTTGGTGAAGTCGTAGCCGTCGGCGAAGTCGTTGGTGCCCTTCTTGATCAGGTTGGCGCGGAACAGGCGCGCGCTGCCAGTGGTCGAGCGCGCGTGCACGTTGAACAGCGCGTTGAAGGTGGTGCTTGGCTGGTACAGGAACTGCACGCGCTCGGCGTGTTCGTTGTAGCCTTCCAGCGAATCGTTCTGCTTGGTCCAGGTGTTGTCGACGAAGTCGTCGCGGTGCTGGCGCAGCGTCGAAACGCGCATCGCCCACTCGCTCGACAGCGGAATGTTGGCGGCCGCTTCAACGCTGGAGGTCATGTGGGTAGCGATCGAGGCGCTGTAGTAGCCCTCGATCTTGTCCAGGTTAGGCTTGGCCGATTCGAACTTGACCACGCCGGCAGGCGTATTGCGGCCGAACAGCGTGCCCTGCGGGCCGCGCAGCACTTCCACGCCGGCCACGTCGAACACCGGGAAACCTTTCAGGATGCCGTTCTCTTGCACTACGTCGTCGTACACCAGCGATACCGGCTGCGATGCGAAGGTCGAAAAGTCGGTATTGCCGTAGCCGCGGATGTAAAAGCGCGGGAAGGTACGGCCGTTCGACGATTCCACGTTCAGCGACGGCACTTTGCCGGCCAGGAAACGGATGTCCTGGCCGCCGGACAGCAGCACGTCCAGTTTTTCAGCTTTCAGCATCGTCACGGAAACCGGCACATCCTTGATGTTTTCCGCGCGGCGCTGCGCGGTCACGGTCACGGTTTCCAGCTGCGGCTGGGTGGTGGCTGCGTCAGTCTGGGCCAAGGCCGAGCCGATAGGCAGGATCGCGCTCAGCGCCAGTACGCGCTTGTGCATCTTCGACAGTTTGATCATTCAATTTCCCGATTTAAATGTAGTGCAAAGAGTTAGAAACAGTGTGTCTCCTGCTTTCTCTTTTTGTAGGTCACTACCCGCTCATCTGTCGTGATCGTGGCAGCGTAACGGCCTGTACGCCCTGCTGTAGCTAGCAATAGTGCACTGACTTTTTTGAAAGGCGATATTTTCATTGATTGATACCATGTATTGCAAGCTGAATATATCTGAAACCGATTTAACTGATAGAAATTCGGTTAAGCATATGCAAATACTGAATAATCAGTGGCTTGGGTGTGTCGGCCATCCGACAGTGTGGTGAGATCGATAAGCTTGCCAGGACGGCGGGAAGCGCAAAGTGTTGCGCGGATGCTGTAGAAAAAAAGCCACAAAAGCAACACGGCCAGCGCGAGGCTGGCCGTGGAAGTGTTACATGCCGAGCGATTTAAGCAGCTCGTCGGCGTCGTCATCGACCACCGAGGCGGCCGGCGCGCTGGCGGCCTGGTGCGTGCCGCGCTCCTGTTCGAGCAGCGCGTCCGGGTCGTCGATCTCGCTGGCGTCGAAGTCGCTCACGCGGATGAATTCGGTACGGTCGATCGCCAGTTCCAGGTAGAAGATGTTGCTCTTCTCGGTGTAGAAACTGACGCGGCGCATTTCCGGGCGGTCCAGCGGGGTGTCGACGCTGAGCACGATCTGCTTGTTCAGCACCAGCATCTTCGGCTGGTTTTGCGTGATATTGGTTTGCAGTTCGCGGCGGATCTTACCGGTGAAATCGCCGACGATCTGGTTCATCAGCTCGCCCAGGATGTTGGACACTTCGTCGGAGGTATGCGAACCGGCCAGTTCGGACTTCGGCATGCCCATGTGCAGCATGTAGCGCTCGTAAATCTCCATCGCCGTGTCGGCGGCAAAGTTCAGCACCACCAGGCCGGTGAAGCCGCCATCGAACAGCACGAAGCAGCCGATGTCCGGTTTCAGGCCGACCTTGGTTATGCGTTGCACCATGCCGGAGTAATGCACCTTGCTTTGCGTTGCCACGTTCAGCACCCGGGTCACCGAGTTGCACAGACTTACCAGCAGGTCTTCCGTGCCGTAGACAATCGCTTCGTTTTCGCCGCTCATATCTTCTACCTCTTACTTATTTTTTAAGATGAAACCTTCATTTCCCGATCCAAGGCGCGACGAAAAATGACTACCTCATCTTCCAACAGCTGATGCTGATCGACCTTCTGGCCGGAAACAGGTTTCAGAATACCCACGTGCAAGATTCTCGTCCACCGGATTCGTATAATTTCATGAATTATACGTAGCAATATGCAAAATTAACCACCGTGTGCGCCAGCCGCGAAACATATCGCCGCGCAGCGCGATGTCAGCCGCCGTCGCCCGCCGTTACAAAAACACAAGACCTGTAGCGCTTCCGACAGCGACTTATGGCAGAGACCACACTTTACAAAAAGAAATTAAATTCCGGTAGCATAAATGCTGACTTTTTAGTCAATGGCCGCTGCCCCGGCAGCCTGCTTTTTCACCCTTTTATCCGGAACAGTCATGAACGATTTTCGACAACGCCTGCGCCTGACCTGCGCCGCGACGCTGGCCGCCCTGCTTGCGGCCTGCGGCGGCGGCGACGGCAAGGCCCCACCCGTCAGCGACAGGCAAGCCGCAAGCCTCGCCACCACGGTCAGCAGCAGCGCGGGACTCACCCTGCCGCTGGAAGTGCTGGGCGACGGCTCCCCTGCCCGGCCGGTCATCGCCGAAGCGCAACTGAGCCTGCCCACCGATAAACTCGGCAGCGCCGCGCAACTGTGGTTCCAGTGCCACCGCTGCGGCTTCTACTCGGCGCCCGAGTTTGAAGCCACCAGCACGCTGCCCACCAAAATCAAGGCCAGCGTCCGCATACTCGGCGGCGACGGCGACGACAGCAACGCGCCATGGATCGACGTCACCGACGCCAACGTCAAACTGGCCGACGACGAACGGCTTCACGGCGGCATCAACGGTGGCTTCTACACCACCCGCATCACGCTGCCGCTGGACGCGGCCGCCAAGGCGCGCCTGGTGGCACTGCCGCGCACCAACCGCATCCAGTTCCGCTTCAACGGCACCGACGGCGAATCCAACGGCTACCGCATACTCAACCTGCAATTGCAGGACGGCGGCGCAGCGCAGGTGGACAGCACCGTAGTCCAGCGCTTCGATCCGCTGAGCGAGCGCGGCGTCACCGGCATTGCCGCAGCGGATGTGGCCGCCGGCAAGGCGCTGTGGTATGCGCAGGGCAAGTTGGCCAAGTCGACCATCGTCAGCCGCAAACTGCAAGCGGCGTGCGCCTCGTGCCACGCGGAAGACGCGCGCGACCTGCAATACTTCAATTACTCCAACAATTCCATCGTGCAGCGCAGCCGCTTCCACGGCCTGAGCGAAACCGAAGGCAAACAGATCGCCGCCTTCATCCGGTCGTCGCTGCAAAACGTCGCCTACGTCGACAAAGCGCGACCGTGGAATCCGCCGTACCAGCCCGGCCCCGGCCTCGACTGCGACACAGCCGAATGCGCCACACGCTGGGCCGCCGGCGCCGGCCTGGAAGCCGTGCTGAACACACCGGCGCAAGCGGTCAATGCGCTGTTCGGCAAGCCGATCAACGCGCCGCTGGCGCTGACGCAGGCGGACATCGACAAAGTCATGAATCCCAACGCCACGATGAACGTGCGCGAAACCGCGATCGCCATGCAGTTCCCCGACTGGAACGCGTGGCTGCCGACCATCCACCCGCTCGACGTCTGGCCGACACAGGCGGACGGCAGCGGCTTCGTCAATGGCATCCAGCACCCGACCAACGGCTGGCAGAACCCGAACGGCCGCTACCTGGCGCTGATCGAATGGTTCAACAAGAATAAAAATCCGAACGGCAACATGGCCGACTGGAGCCACCTGATACCCGACCTGCGGGTACAGATCAACGCCATGATGACCTTCACCGGCTGGGACGCCTACACCTTCCTCGGCGGCGGTCGCGGCAACCACATCGCCGACAACGGCACCTTCGGCGCGCAACTGGGCGCAGCGCACCTGAAGTCGCTGGCGTCGACCGCCACCATGGCGGCCGGCAAGCCCGGCGCCTTCACCACCAACGCCTTCATCGAGCGCTCGGTGGCCAGCATGCTGCACTGGAACGCGATCAAGCAATGGGAATTGGCGCAGCAATATTCGCTGGAAGGCAACCAGACCTGGTTCATCGGCGACAAGGACCAGGCCACCGGCAAATGGAAAGGCCGCGGCGAGGCGCATGGCTGGCCGTTCAACACCGTCAGCCTGTTCTTCCTGGCGCCGCACATGGTGTACCAGGAGGACAAAAACGCCGCCGGCAACATCACCCGCGAGTGGTACACCGCATGGGAGGCCGACAACATCGTCGCCTCCTACTACCGCAGCAACCAGTGGTATCAGTTGCAGATGACCGTCAATCCCGGCGGCCAGAGCGACTGGGTGAACTACCCGATGGACTGGCCGTACCTGACCGAGTTCGACAAATATGTCGCCATCAAGGTCGGCTCGGACACGCCGGCGGCCGCCGCGCTGCAGGACAGCCACTACGTGCGGCTGCTGCAGGCGCGCATCAAATCGGCGCAATACGTCAACAACGACATCCCGCTGTATGACCCGAACCAGCCCGACCTGTTCGCCAATCGCGGACGCTACGGCCGCGGCCAGACGCTCAAGCACCTGACAGTCGCCAACTTCCTCGACAATGCCAACCGCGATGGCGTGGCGCCGTCGAACTACCGCTTCCTCGACGGGCTGCAGCCGGGGCTGTACCTGAAAGTGGTGAACGGCGCGATCCAGCAATTCAACACGCTGTACGCGCAGCAACCGATCAGCGCCTGGCGCCGCTGCGACCCGAACAACACGCAGCTGGGCGAGCCGGAAAACTTCGCCGGCTTCCGCTACTGCCTGGATCAGGCCAAGACCCCGCTGGGTGTCTACAGCAACGGCAGCTACTACATGACGTCGAATGCGCTCTACCAGACGCCTACCGAGCAAACCGAACAGTACGGCATCTGGAAGGCCACCCAACTGGGCGCCGAGCCGGCCCGCCTGAAAGTATGGAGCGACTGGGCCGCCGCAGCCTGGCAGTAAGCACAATGCAAGAGGCCGCATCGCTGCGGCCTTTTTCTGCGTTTGATCTGGATTTTCAGGACTGCAATCAGTATTCATTTCGAGTGCAAATTCAAGAAGCCAGCCCTGCGGGGTGGCAATCTGCGGATATTCCTTTAAAGCAATATGTTATGCTGCAAACAGCAACGAGCATCTGCTCAATTAACTCACTGCTGTACCGCATCAGCCTCCAGATGACGCTGACGGGGCGTGACAGGAAAGTCGATGAATAGCGCGATGCCTGCATTAGATAGACTCGTCCGTCCCTAGCAATGAATCACGGGGTCAGCATCTTGGTCCTGAGTGAATTAAGCACGCATCTGCCGCGGCCGTATGCTCCATGGAAAGCTAAACGCAGCAGGCCCAAGTTGGCTGTAGCTAGGCGGCCAGATGCGGACCTCCATGTTTTTAATTCTGTGAGTGCATGTGATGATGTCGTATTCAGAAAGAACTGGAAGAAAGTCTTCGTTTGAGGTCTTGTATCGGTTTTTGACTGAATCGCCACGACCATTGTAGACACTCCTGAGCCATAATCTAGGCAAAGGAGAAATCATGAGTGGGAAGCGTTACACGGAAGAATTTAAGGTCGCTGCAGTCAAGCAGGTTGTTGAGCGCGGGCACCCGGCAGCCGAGGTCGCTGAGCGGCTTGGCGTCAGTCTCCACAGCATCTATGCATGGACAAAGCGGTATGGCGTGCCCGAAGTTGAACGCAAGGCCCAGGATGCCCAATCCGACGAGATGCGGCGACTGAAGGCCGAATTGAAACGCGTTACCGAGGAGCGCGACATCTTGAAAAAGGCCGCGGTGTACTTTGCCAAGACGTCCGGGTAAGGTACGCCTTCATTCAGGAAGTACAGGACGAATTTCCGGTGCGGCGCTTATGCAAGATGATGGGCGTTCACCCCAGTGGTTCTATGCGTGGTGCGTTCAGCCTGAAAGCCAGCGAGCCAAGGAAGACAAGCGCCTGCTCGGTCACATTAAGCAGTCATGGCTGGAAAGCGGCGCGGTGTATGGCTACCGCAAGGTATCGGATGACCTGCGCGACCTCGGAGAGCGATGCGGCATCAATCGGGTTCACCGCATCATGCGCTCAGCGGGCCTGCGCTCGCAGACTGGATATGGCAAGCGCAAGTGGAAAGGCAGCGGCGTGCCATCGGTGGTGGCGCCGAATCATCTGCAGCGGCAATTTGACGTACTTGAGCCAAACCGGGTCTGGGTGACGGACATCACCTACATTCGAACCTATGAAGGCTGGCTGTACCTGGCAGTTGTAATCGACTTGTTTTCGCGTCAGGTTGTCGGGTGGTCGATGAGTTCACGGATTGATACGGCGCTGGCGATGAATGCGCTGCTGATGGCGGTTTGGCGACGCAAGCCGGTCGAGCCTGTGATGGTTCATTCGGATCAGGGCTCGCACTTCACCAGCAAGGACTGGCGCGATTTCTTGACGGCGCATCGGCTGGAGCCAAGCATGAGCCGGCGTGGAAACTGTCACGACAATGCTGTAGCTGAGAGCTTCTTCCTGCTTTTAAAGCGCGAGCGCATCAAGCGCAAGACCTATGCAACCAGGGATGGTGCCAGGCAGGACATCTTCGACTACATCGAGATGTTCTACAATCCGAAGCGCCGCCACGGATTTAATGACAGGCTTTCGCCAGCAGAGTATGAGCGAAGGCATTTTGAACGGCTCGCGGGTGTCTAGCAGACTCGTGGCGATTCAGCGACCGATATCCAAGTCTACTTCTGCGATCCGCAGAACCCTTGGCAACGTGGTTCCAATGAAAACACCAACGGCTTGCTTCGGCAGTATTTCCCCAAGGGGATTGATCTGTCAGGCCTACCCTCACGTCCCAGTCCAGTCATCGACCAGCCAACAGCGTGCCCGCCTGTGCAGCGCGAGGCAACCTGAGGCGGAGTCGATCTCCTCGCGCAAACGGCCCCGCAATGCAAAACCCAGCCGGGTTAGGGCTGGGTTCTTGGCATGCTGCTGAATTCTTGGCTCCCCGACCTGGACTCGAACCAGGGACCTGCGGATTAACAGTCCGTCGCTCTACCGACTGAGCTATCAGGGAATTGAGGCCAGAATTATATCTGGCGTTCTCGGTTTTGACCAGTGCTAAGTGCAATCTTTTCAGAATCACCAGCATAGGCTTTCACTAATGAAAAAGGCCACGTTTTACAACGTGGCCTTTTGTATTCTGGCTCCCCGACCTGGACTCGAACCAGGGACCTGCGGATTAACAGTCCGTCGCTCTACCGACTGAGCTATCAGGGATTAGCGGCAACATTCTACACTGTTTCTTTCGTATCAGCAAGACTACGATGTACTGCGGTATGTTCTGCTGCCTTTTCTTCGCAACACAGCGCGAAGAAACAAGAGTTTAGAGGACTTTGGCGATGGCGTCAATAACGATATCGATATTGCGCGAGTTCAACGCTGCCACGCAAATGCGGCCGGTATCCACGGCGTAGATCGACTCGGCGCGCAGCTGCTCTACTTGCGCCTTGCTCAGGCCCGAGTACGAGAACATGCCGATCTGGTCGCGCACGAAGGCGAAGTCGTGGCCTTTGGCGGCCAGCTTGAGCACGAACGCCTCGCGCATTTCCTTGATGCGCACGCGCATGCCGGCCAGCTCGTCTTCCCACAGCTGGCGCAGTTCCGGCGTGGTCAGCACGGTGGCGACGACCTTGCCGCCGTGCACTGGCGGGTTGGAGTAGTTGGTGCGCACCACGCGTTTCAGTTGCGACATCAGGCGCGCGGCCTCCTCGCCCGAGGCGGCCACTACGCTCAGCGCGCCCACGCGCTCGCCGTACAGCGAGAACGATTTGGAGAACGAGTTCGATACCAGCAGCGGGCCGCCGGCGTCTGCGAAGCGGCGCACCACGGCGCCGTCTTCCGCGATGCCCGCGCCAAAGCCCTGGTAAGCCATGTCGAGGAACGGCACCAGGCCGCCGGCGGTGATGGCGGCGATCACTTCGGTCCATTGGTCCGAGGTCAGGTCGGCGCCGGTCGGGTTGTGGCAGCAGGCGTGCAACAGGACGATGGAGCCGCGCGGCATGGCCTTGATGTCGGCGAGCATGCCGGCGAAGTTGACGCCGTGGGTGGCGGCGTCGAAGTACGCGTAGTTGTTGACTTTGAAGCCGGCGCTTTCAAACAGCGCGCGGTGGTTTTCCCAGCTTGGGTCGCTGATGTACACCTCTGCATCCGGCGCGAAGCGCTTGAGGAAGTCGGCGCCGATTTTCAGGGCGCCGGTGCCGCCGATGGCTTGCACGGTGACTGCACGCTTCTCTTGAATTACTGCGCTGTCGGCACCAAATACCAGCTCTTGCACCGCCTTGTCATAGGCCGCCAGACCTTCGATCGGCAGGTAGGTGCGTGGCGCTGGCGCCGCGATCAGGATTTCTTCCGCTTTCTGTACGCACGATAGCAGCGGCACCTTACCGTTGTCGTCATAATAAACGCCAACGCCCAGATTGATTTTCTGTGGATTCTGGTCGGCGTTGAAGGCTTCGGTAATACCCAGGATAGGGTCGCGTGGTGCCATGTCGATGGCGCTGAACAAGCTAGGATTCGTCATGATAAGATTGGATTCAAATGGAAGCGGTTCGCAGCAGAGATGTATAGACAGCGCCCTTAAAATAACGACTTCAGGCCGCTGGCAGGCCATTATTCTAACAAAGGTCTGAGCAAGATGGCTGATTTACCTACCGCAGAAACCCAGAAGGCAACGGTGGTTACGTTCCCCGATTCGCCGTTCAAATTACACCAGCCCTTCCCGCCCGCCGGCGACCAGCCGGCCGCGATCGACCAGCTGTGCGAGGGCATTAATGACGGCCTGTTTTTCCAGACGCTGCTCGGTGTGACCGGCTCCGGCAAGACCTATACCATGGCCAATGTGATCGCGCGCCAGGGCCGCCCGGCCATCGTGTTCGCGCCGAACAAAACGCTGGCAGCCCAGCTGTATTCGGAGTTCCGCGAATTCTTCCCGGAGAACGCGGTCGAGTACTTTGTCTCCTACTACGATTACTATCAGCCGGAAGCTTACGTGCCGCAGCGCGACCTGTTCATTGAAAAGGATTCGTCCATCAATGAGCACATCGAGCAGATGCGCCTGTCGTGCACCAAGTCGCTGATGGAACGGCGCGATGTGGTGATCGTGGCGACTGTCTCGGCCATCTATGGTATCGGTAATCCGAACGAATACCACCAAATGATTCTGACCTTGCGCCAGAAGGACCGCGTGGCGCAGCGCGACATCATCGCGCGCCTGATCCAGATGCAGTACACGCGCAATGAAGTGGACTTCGGCCGCGGCACCTTCCGCGTGCGCGGCGATACGCTGGACATTTTCCCGGCCGAGAATGCGGACCTCGCGGTGCGCCTGGAGCTGTGGGACGACGAGCTGGAGTCGATCCAGCTGTTCGATCCGCTGACCGGCCGCGTCAAGCAGAAGATCCCGCGCTTCACCGTCTACCCGGGTTCGCACTACGTGACGCCGCGCTCCACCGTGCTGCGCGCCATCGAAACCATCAAGGCCGAGCTGCGCGACCGCCTGGAGTTCTTCCGCAAGGAGAACAAGCTGATTGAGGAACAGCGCCTCGAACAGCGCACCCGCTTCGATCTGGAGATGATGGCGGAAATCGGCTTCACCAAGGGCATCGAGAACTACTCGCGTCACCTCAGCGGCGCCATGCCGGGCGAGCCGCCGCCAACGCTGGTGGATTACCTGCCGAAGGACGCGCTGATGTTCCTCGACGAGTCGCACGTGCTGGTCGGCCAGCTGAGCGCCATGTACAACGGCGACCGTTCGCGCAAGACCAATCTGGTGGACTACGGCTTCCGCCTGCCGTCCGCGCTGGACAACCGCCCGCTGAAATTCGAGGAGTTCGAGCGCAAGATGCGGCAGACGGTGTTCGTCTCGGCCACGCCGGCGGAATACGAGAAGCAGCACGCGGACCAGGTGGTGGAGCAGGTGGTGCGGCCGACCGGCCTGGTGGACCCGCAGGTGATCGTGCGCCCTGCCCTGTCACAGGTCGACGACCTGATGTCGGAGATCACCGACCGCGTGGCCAAGAACGAGCGCGTGCTGGTGACTACGCTGACCAAGCGCATGTCCGAGCAGTTGACCGAGTACCTGGCGGACCACGGCATCAAGGTGCGCTACCTGCACAGCGATATCGAAACCGTGGAGCGCGTGGAGCTGCTGCGCGACCTGCGTATCGGCACCTTCGATGTGCTGGTCGGGATCAACCTGCTGCGCGAGGGCCTGGACTTGCCCGAGGTGTCGCTGGTGGCGATTCTGGACGCCGACAAGGAAGGCTTCCTGCGTTCCGAGCGCTCGCTAATCCAGACCATCGGCCGCGCCGCGCGTAACCTCAACGGCGTGGCGCTGCTGTACGCCGACCGCATGACGGAGTCGATGGAACGCGCCATCGGCGAGACCGAACGTCGCCGCGCCAAGCAGATCGCCTTCAATGAAGCCAACGGCATTACGCCGCGCGGCGTGAAGAAGATCATCAAGGACCTGATCGACGGTGTCTACAGCGAGAAAGGGGCGAAGGAGGAACTGGCGGTGGCGCAGGAGACGGCCAAGTACGAATCCATGAGCGAGAAGCAGATCAGCAAGGAGATCAAGCGCCTCGAAAAAGCCATGCTGGATCATGCCAAAAATCTGGAGTTCGAGAAGGCTGCGCAGGTGCGCGACCAGCTGCATCACCTCAAGCAGCAGCTGTTCGGCGCCCCCGGCGCCGATAACATCGCCTGACCCCGTCGTTCCCGCGCAGGCGGGAACCCATGGACAGCGCGCGGTCTACTCAGCATGGATTCCCGCCTGCGCGGGAATGACGGGCGGTGGCGGCGGCAGCCTGTCACTCACGGAGTCTTAACGAAACCGCTCAAGGCGTCGATCAATTGCGGCGCGACCGGCAGGCCGGGCGTGAAATAGGATTTCTGCTGCAAGGCCTGGTCGTCGCCAACGATTTTCAGCACGTGGTTCATGCCATCGATGATCACCAGCTTGCCCCTCGGTGCGGCAGCGGACAGCAAGCGGGCATCCTCCTCCTGCACCTGCATATCCTTCGTGCCCTGCACGATCAGCACCGGCATCTTCAACGCGGCGACTGCTTTGCGCGGATCGTGTTGCAGCAGCGAGATCAGATACGGCTGCACGTCCGGGCGATACAGCGACATCAGCGGCTGCGGGATTTTATCGGTGGTCTGGCCTTGCTTGAGGCTTTCCAGTATGCGATCGCTTTCCGCCATCAGTGGCGGCGGCAGCTTGTCCTTCAACTGCTCGCGCAGCAGCTCCTCCAGCGGACGCCCGCCGCCGGCTATGAGGACGCAGGCATCCGCGCCGCCTTGCGGACAAGCCTCGGAGGCGATCAATGCGCCTTCGCTATGCCCCGCCATCACCACGCGCGAGAAGCGGCTATCCGTGCGCAGTTTCTTCAGCCATGCGGCAGCATCGCCGATGTAGTCGTCGAGGCGCAGCTCCGCCTCCTTCCACACCGGCAGCGCGCTGGCGCCGATGCCGCGCTTGTCGTAGCGGATCGAGGCGATGCCGTTTTTCGCCAGGCCTTCGGCCAGCAGCTTCAGCGAGTCGTTAGGGCCTGGCAGCATGGTGCTGTTGCCATCGCGGTCGGTGGGGCCGGAGCCAGCGTGCAGCAGCACCACCGGTACCTTGCCCTTGACGCCGTCCGGCGTCAGCTCGGTGCCGTAGATGGCGCCGCCGTCAACTTCCAGCGACACCGGCCGCTGCGCGGCGGCGGCGGACAGGGAAACCAGCAACAGGGGCAGCATGAGTTTAATGCGCATACTTTTCTCCAATCAGTGAGGAAGACGTTTGTACAGCAGCGAGTAGCCGGCAGCCAGCGGCGCCACGCCAGTATCAGCGGCATCAGCACCCAGGGCGACGCATTCAGGCACACCGCCATGAGCGCCAGCAGGCCGCTGGCGACCATCAGCTTCGCGGCCATGCGGTGAGTGCGATACCAGACCGCCTCGCTGGCTATCGTCCACGGTGTGCGGATGCCGAGGAAGAAATTGCGCCGCACCTTGCCCATCGGGTTGCCGGCCAGGACCAGCAACACCGCTATGCCGGCAGGCACCGCGCGCTCAATCGCCACGCCGCCATGCACCGCCTGCGCCAGCATCAGCGCGTACCCATAGCCCATCATGGCGACAATCACCGTGCCGATGTAGGAAAAGGTGCTGGCGAAGGAATCGACTTCATAGCGGCGCGGCGACAGGCGCGGGGCTATCCAGAACGCCGCCAAAGCCAGCAGCATCACCCCTGGCCCCAGCGCGAAGTAGCTCCAGCGCTGGCCGAAGCGATCGGCTTCGCCGTGGGCGTTCCAGTGCACCGGCAGCACCTCCGGCAGCAGCGGCCAGTAGTAGACGGTGGCCGCGCAGGCGGCGGCGATCATCAGCAGGCAAATCATCAGATGCGGCTTCTTCATTTTTCCTTCCTTTGGTTTCGGGCCCGGCCAGGTCCATCATCCACGCCAGTACGTCTTGCAGCACGGTGGTGTTGAGGCCATACCAGATGGCCTGCCCTTCGCGCCGGCGCGTGATGAGGTCCGCTTCCGCCAGTACCGCGAAGTGATGCGACATGGTCGGCTTGCTCATGTCGAAATGCTGCGCCAGTTCGCCGGCCGTCATCTCGCCGCCGCGCAGCAGGCGCAGTATCTCGCGCCGCGCGGGATCGGCTATGGCTTTGAAGGCGCTGTTGGTGGCGGTCATTAGGCAATCGTCTAATTAGATAGTTATCTAAATATAGGGGCAAAAAGAACGGGCGTCAAGCGCCCGCCAACCTCCGTCACTCCCGCGCAGGCGGGAGTCTATACAACGCTTGAAGCGCCAGCTCGGCATGGATTCCCGCCTGCGCGGGAATGACGGTGGGGGCTACAGGGATTTAACGAACTCGCGTATCCCGCCCAGCAGCATCTCGATCGACATCGCCGTCAGGATCAGACCCATAAGACGCTCGAACGCCGTCATCACCTGCGGGCCCAGCACCTTCTGCAGCTTCTCGGCGCTGAGGAACACCGCCAGCCACACCACGCCGACCGCCGCCAGCGCCGCCACGTGCACCAGCACCTCGCCGGTGCTGTCGCTGGAGAACAGCAGCACCGTCGCCAGCGCCGACGGACCAGCCAGCGCCGGTATCGCCAGCGGCACGATGAACGGCTCGGCGCCGTCGGTGCGGCCCAGTACACCGTCCGGATGCGGGAAGATCATGCGGATCGAAATCAGCAGCAGAATCACCGCGCCGCCGATGCGCAGCGCCACCTCGGACAAATGCAGCGCGCTGAGGAAGTGGCGGCCGAAGAACATGAAAATCAGCAGCAGCAGAAAGGCGATGCCGCATTCGCGGATAACGATGCGCGGACGGCGCGCCACCGGCACCGGGTTGAGCACACTGGCGAACAGCGGCACATTGCCGAAGGGGTCGGTCACCAGCACCAGCAAAATGAAGGTCTGAAAGAAGTCTTGGGTCATGGGCATCTGTGTGGGTTAACGAAAAGGGAGCCGAAGCTCCCTTGCTCGAACGGCTTACGCAGCCGTTTCGCCTTTCTTGATCCATGCCGCCAGCTGATGCGGGCGCAGCGCGTCGTAGTCCTCGAACGGCTGGTGTATCCATGGGTTGTGCGGCAGTTCTTCCATCTGGTAGTCCGGCTTGAAGGCCGAGCTGCCCTTGGTCCAGATTACCGCGGTCTTCACTTCGGTCACGCCGGCGAAGTTCTGCTTCAGGTGGTCCACCACCTTCATCAGGGTCACGCCGGAATCGGCCAGGTCGTCCAGCAGCAGGATCTTGCCGCTCAGCGGGCCCTTGGTCATCGTCATGTATTTGGCGATGTCCAGGTCGCCCTGCACGGTGCCCTTCTCGGCGCGGTAGGAACTGGTCGACAGGATCGCCAGCGGCACGTCGAAGATGCGCGAGAACACGTCGCCAGGACGCACGCCGCCGCGCGCCGAGGCACAGCACCATGTCAAACTGCCAGCCGGATTCGTGCACCTTGAGCGCCAGGCGCTCGATCAGGCGGTGGTATTCGTCCCAGGATACCCAGAGGTGTTTTTCGTTCGATTGTGGGGTGGTGGTGGTCATAAAATTCCTTGATTACGCGAACGGATGACGCAGGACGATGGTTTCTTCGCGGTCCGGGCCGGTCGATACCATATCAACCGGCACGCCGACCAGTTCTTCGATACGCTTGATGTAGTTGCGGGCGGCAACCGGCAGCGCGTCCATCGACTTGGCGCCGACGGTGCTGTCTTTCCAGCCCGGCATTTCCTCGTACACCGGCACGCAGCGCGCGGCTTCCTCGGCGCCCGACGGGAAGATGTCCACGGCTTCGCCGTCGATGGTGTAGCCGGTGCACAGCTTCAGCGTTTCCAGGCCGTCCAGCACGTCCAGCTTGGTGATGCACATGCCGGTCACGCCGTTGATCTGGACCGAGCGGCGCAGCAGCGCGGCGTCGAACCAGCCGCAGCGACGGGCGCGGCCGGTCACGGTGCCGAACTCGTGGCCCACTTGCGCCAGGTGGTGGCCCACGCCGGCGTCGGTTGGCAGTTCCGACGGGAACGGACCCGAACCCACGCGGGTGGTGTAGGCCTTGGTGATGCCCATCACGTAGTGCAGCATGCTCGGGCCGACGCCGGCGCCGGCGGCGGCATTGCCGGCCACGCAGTTCGACGAGGTGACGAACGGATAGGTGCCGTGGTCGACGTCCAGCAGCGAGCCTTGCGCGCCTTCGAACAGCAGGTTGGCGCCGGCCTTGTGCGCCTTGTACAGCGCGCTCGAGACGTCGGTGACCATCGGGCGCAGGCGCGGCACGTAGGCCAGCGCGTCGTCCAGGGTCTTCTGGTAATCGACCTTCGGCGCCTTCAGGTAGTTTTCCAGCACGAAGTTGTGGTAGTCCAGGTTTTCCTTCAGCTTTTCAGCCAGGCGGTTTTCGTTCAGCAGGTCGGCGATACGGATAGCGCGACGGGCCACCTTGTCTTCGTAGGCCGGGCCGATGCCCTTGCCGGTGGTGCCGATCTTGGCTTCGCCACGGGCCGCTTCGCGGGCCAGGTCGAGCGCCGAGTGGTATGGCAGGATCACAGGGGCCGCGTCCGACACTTTCAGGCGCGAGGCGACTTCCACGCCGACCGCTTCCAGCTTGTCGATTTCGCGCAGCACGTCCGGCACCGACACCACCACACCGTTACCGATGTAGCAGGCCACGCCTGGACGCATGATGCCCGAAGGGATCAGCTGCAGCGCAGTTTTGACGCCGCCGATGACCAGCGTGTGGCCGGCGTTGTGGCCGCCCTGGAAGCGCACCACGCCCTGGGCGTGGTCGGTCAGCCAGTCGACAATTTTGCCTTTGCCTTCATCGCCCCATTGGGTACCGATGACGACGACGTTTTTTGCGTTTTTGTTTGACATCACATTAACCTAAGTTTTTAAGAATCCAGTTACTACCATTCTCGTCGAGGACCAGCGCGCGATCGCACTCGAACTCGTCCAGCTCGTGACTGTGACCCGGCATACTCTGGATCACCACTTCGCCGGACTTGCGCAGTTCGGCGATTTTTTCCTTCAATTCCGGCGCGTTGCCCCACGGCGCGCGGATCGAATGCTTGCGCTCCGCGGTCGGCAACAGGCGCGCCAGTTCGCGCAGGTCGAGCGAGAAGCCGGTGGCGGGACGCGCCCTTCCGAAGGCCTCGCCTACGTGATCGTAACGGCCGCCGCGCGCCACCGCGTTCGGCAAGCCCGGCACATACAGCGCGAACATCGCGCCGCTTTCGTATTGGTATCCGCGCAGGTCGGCGAGGTCGATCGCCACTTGCGCGCGGCCCAGCGCCGAAGCCGCCAGCGCGGCCAGTTCGGCCAGCGCCTTGGCGATGCCCGGCAGGTCCGGCAGCACCTCGCGCGCTTTCGCCAGCACGTCGATGTCGCCGTACAGCGATGGCAGCGCCAGCAAGGCGTCGCGCACCACCGGGTCGTAATTGACGGCCAGCGCCTGCAGGTCCGGCACGTCCTTGGCGCGCAGCGCGGCGTGGATTTTCGCCTGGTCGCGCTGGGCGGCCGGGCAAGTGTCCAGCAGCGCGCGCAGCACGCCCACGTGCGTCAGGTCCAGCCGCACTTCAGTGAAACCGGCCAGCGCCAGCGAGGCCAGCGCCAGCTCCTGGATTTCAGCGTCGGCTTCAAGGCCGGCGTGGCCGTACATCTCGCAGCCGATCTGCAGCGGCTCGCGGGTGGCGTGCAGGCCCGATGGACGGGTATGCAGCACGCTGCCGGCGTAGCACAGGCGCGTGACCGAGGCGCGGTTCAGCAGGTGGGCGTCGATGCGCGCCACCTGCGTGGTCATGTCCGGGCGCAGGCCGAGCATGCGGCCTGACAGCTGGTCCACCAGCTTGAAGGTGCGCAGGTCGGTGTCTTCGCCGGCGCCGGTCAGCAGCGACTCCAGGTACTCCAGCAGCGGCGGCATTACCAGCTCGTAGCCGTACAGGCGGAAATTATCCAGCATCAGGCGACGCAGCTCTTCAATCTTGCGCGCTTCCGACGGCAAAACGTCGGCGATATTCTCGGGCAGCAGCCAATTCGGCATGGGACTATTTAATTAAGAAATGAACAATGCGGCACGCAGGCCACGGCCAACCAACTGGAAGGCCGAACCTGATATTTTACGCGAAAATGCGTTAAAGGAGGGGAAAAGTGCCGCCGTCGTTCCCGCGCAGGCGGGAACCCATGGAACGCTGGCTTAGCCTGCGCCGTATGGATTCCCGCCTGCGCGGGAATGACGGACGGTGGTGGCGCTTACTTCTTGGCTGGAGCGGCCGAGCCGGCGCCGCCGCTGCCCTTGAAGTACTTGAAGAAGTCCGAGCTGGAATCCATCACCATCACGTCGCCATGGTTCTTGAAGGTGGCGCGATAAGCTTCCAGGCTGCGGTAGAACTTATAGAACTCCGGATTCTTGCCAAACGCCTCGGCGTAAATGGCCGACGCTTTCGCATCCCCCTCGCCGCGAATCTGCTCGGCGTCACGATAGGCCTCGGCCAGGATCACGGCGCGCTGACGGTCGGCATCGGCGCGGATTTTCTCGGATTCCGCCGAACCGGTCGAACGCAGCTCGTTGGCCACGCGGGTACGCTCGGCCTTCATGCGCTCGTACACCGAGTTGTTGATCTGCTCAACGTACTCCACGCGCTTGAGGCGCACGTCGATGATCTCGACGCCGATCTGCGCGGCCTCGGTCACCACCTTGGTGCGGATGCCTTCCATCACCTTGCCGCGCTGGCCGGAGATCACTTCGGCGACGGTGCGCTTGGTGATTTCCTCGTTCAGCGCCGCCTTGATGATCTGCGACATGCGGTCACGCGCGCGGCTCTCGTCGCCGCCGAAGGTGACGTAGTAGAGCTTGGGCTGATTCTCGTTGCGGCCGATGCGCCATTTGACGAAGCTGTCCACCAGAATATTCATCTTCTCGGCGGTGATGAAACGCTCGGCGTCCGGCGATTCGATCGTCATGATGCGGTTATCCAGGAACACCACATTCTGGAATGGCGGCGGCAATTTGAAGTGCAGGCCCGGCTCGCGGATCACTTCCTTGATCTGGCCCAGTGCGAACACGATCGCATATTTGCGCTGGTCGACCACGAACACGGTCGACGACAGCAGCATCAGCGCGATGAACGCCAGGACGACGGTACTAGCTATGCGATTCATTAACGGCTCTCCCGGTCACGAGACGTATCACGCGAGCGCGGATCGCGCTGGCGATTGACTTCCACCGACGGCATCAGGTCCGCCGGCAGCGTGGTATTGGCTGGCACTCCGCCGGCAGCTTGCGCGGCGCGCGCCGCAGCCGCTTGCGCGTCGGTGGCCGCCGCCTGGGCGATCAGCTTATCCAGCGGCAGGTACAGCAGATTGCTGCCCGACTTGGCGTCGACCATGACCTTGGAGGCGCTGGAGAAGATCTGCTGCATGGTTTCCAGGTACATGCGGTCGCGGGTCACGCCCGGCGCCTTCTGGTACTCGACCAGCACCTGCTTGAAGCGCGAAGCGTTACCGGTGGCGTTTTCCACCACCATCGAGCGATAGCCCTCCGCTTCCTGCATCAGGCGCGACGCAGTGCCGCGCGCTTTCGGAATCACGTCGTTGGCGTACGCCTGGCCTTCGTTCTTCTGGCGCTCGCGGTCCTGTCCTGCCTTGACGGCATCGTCAAAGGCGATCTGCACCTGCTCCGGCGGCTGCACCGCCTGCAGCGTGACGTTCGACACCAGCACGCCGGAGGCGTAGCGGTCGAGAATCTGCTGCATCAGCTGCTGCGTTTCAAAGGCGACCTTGTCGCGGCCCTCGTACAGCACGAAGTCCATCTTGTTTTTGCCGACGATTTCGCGGATCGAGGTTTCAGCGACCTGGCGGACGGTGTCTTCCTCGTCGCGGTTGTTCATCAGCCAGGCCACCGGGTCTTTCAGCTTGAACTGCACGGCGAACTGGATGTCGATGATGTTCTCGTCATCGGTCAGCATCAGCGATTCGCGCGCCTGCTTGTTCTTGATATTGCCGCGGTAGCCGATTTCCACCATGCGCATCTGCGACACCTTGACCGTTTCATTGGTCTGGAACGGATACGGCCAGCGCCAGTTGAAACCGGAGCCGGTGGTGTGGCTTACCTTGCCGAAGGTGTAGACGATGCCGGTCTGGCCCTCCTGCACGATGAACGAGCCGCTGGCGAGCCAGATCAGCGCGACCACCGCGCCGACCGCGCCGGCCGTGGCGCGCATGCCGCCGCTGAAGTCGGGGCGGTTGCCGCCGCCGTCACCGCCGCCGTTGTTGTCGCCGTTGTTATTGTTGTTGGGCCGCTTCTGGCCGAACAGATTGTTCAGGCGCTGATTGAAGTCGCGCCACAGTTGTTCCATGTCTGGCGGACCGCCCTCGCCGGGCTTCTTGCCTTCATTGGCTTGCGGCTTATCGTCCTTCCCCCAGCGAGGGTCGTTCAGCGACAGCTTCAAGCCGAGTCGTTTCATAAGTGAGGAGACACGCATTAGTGTGATCCAACGTCAAGGTGGGTGGAATTGCTCTCTACTTCTAATTCTTCTTCTGGTTCCGCATCGACCTGGTACGGCTGCTGCAGGCGCGCGCCCGGCGCGTCCTTGGCCCATTCGGTGATGGCGCCGCGCAGCAGGTCGAGGCCTTCGCCGGTGCGCGCACTGACGAAGACTCGGGAAATCTTATCATATTCATCCCGCTCAACCGACGGTTCCAGCCCGGCCGCATCGATCTTATTCCACACCAGAATCTGCGGAATATGATCGGCGCCGATTTCCTGCAACACCAGGTTGACCTGCTCGATCTGTTCCATGCGCACCGGCGACGCGGCGTCGACGACGTGCAGCAGCAGATCGGCGTGGATCGTCTCTTCCAGCGTGGCGCGGAAGGCCGCCACCAGCTGGTGCGGCAGCTCGCGCACGAAGCCAACGGTGTCCGACAGCACCACGTGGCCGACTTCCTCGTTCATGTAGACGCGGCGCGAGGTCGTGTCCAGCGTGGCGAACAACTGGTCGGCCGCGTAGACGCCGGCCTTGGTCACGCTGTTGAACAGGGTCGACTTGCCGGCATTGGTGTAACCGACCAGCGAGATCGAGAAAGTCTGGGTACGGTTGCGCGAACGGCGCTGGGTCTCGTGCTGCTTGCGCAGCTTGGCCAGGCGCGCACGCAGTGCCTTGACGCGTTCGCCGATCAGGCGGCGGTCGGTCTCCAGCTGCGTTTCACCGGGACCGCGCAAGCCGATACCGCCCTTCTGCCGCTCCAGGTGGGTCCAGCCGCGGATCAGGCGCGTGGCCAGATGCTGCAACTGCGCCAGCTCGACCTGCAGCTTGCCCTCGTGGCTTTTGGCACGCTGGGCGAAGATATCGAGAATGAGACTGGTCCGGTCCAGCACACGGATGTTCAGGCGCTTTTCCAGATTGCGTTGCTGCGCCGGCGACAGCGCGTGGTTGAAGATGACGATTTCGACGCGGTCCGCCAGCACGGCCTGGCCGATTTCGTCGGCCTTGCCGCTGCCGACGAAATACGCCGCATCCGGGGCGGAGCGCTTGGCCGTGATGACCGTCACCGGTTCCGCACCTGCCGAACGGGCCAACAGGTTCAGTTCCTCGACGCTGGCGGCAAAGTCGCCCTGGCCGAAATCGATACCGACTAGAGCTGCGCGCATACGACGGTCAGGCTGGATGGGAAGAAGCGATGCTGCAAATGCTTATTCCGCTTCGTTTTCGATATTGAGGTTGACGGCGCGTGCCGGCACCACGGTGGAGATGGCGTGTTTGTAGACCATCTGGGTCACGGTGTTACGCAGCAAAACGACGTACTGGTCGAACGATTCGATATGGCCTTGCAGCTTGATGCCGTTGACCAGATAGATCGAGACAGGAACGTGCTCTTTACGCAAAGCGTTCAGGAATGGGTCTTGTAACAGTTGCCCTTTATTGCTCATAACAGCTCCATTTTATGTTGTTGTGTTGGAAGTGGAGGCGAAACGCTTGAATTCAAGGTCGTGGCCCAGCGAAAAGTCATAAAAAGTCAAACTATTTTCGCTGAAACACCGCTCGCCACGTCAAAAGTGGTGCTTCTAAGCCACTGTACCTTGTTTTTGCATTTTTTGCAGGGTGTTCCTGTAAAAAAACGCGAAAAATATTGCGTCATTCCCGCGAAGGCGGGAATCCATACGGCGCACGCCGAAGCCACCGCTCCATGGATTGCCGCCTGCGCGGCAATGACGCTCGACCGCCCCGTCATTCCCGCGAAGGCGGGAATCCATACGGTGCAAGCCGAAGCCACCGCTCCATGGATTGCCGCTGCGCGGCAATGACGTTCGACCACCCCGTCCGTCATTCCCGCGTAGGCGGGAATCCATACGGCACAGGCCGAAGCCACCGCTCCATGGATTGCCGCCTGCGCGGCAATGACGCCGGGCGGCGGGGTTACTTCGCCGGCGTTTTCGCGAACGGGTTTTTACCGGTGCGCAATTCAATCCGCAGCGGCGTACCTATCAGATTGAACGTGTCGCGGAAATGCTTTTCAAGATAGCGCTTGTACGGTTCGCTGATCGCATCCAGCGCATTGCCGTGGATCACGATAACCGGCGGATTCATGCCGCCCTGGTGGGCGTAGCGCATCTTCGGCCGGATCGAGCCCTTGCGCTTCGGCTCCTGCTTCTCCACCGCCTCGATCAGCGCGCGGGTCAGCTTCGGCGTCGACAGGTCGGCGAAGGCGGCGGCGTAAGCCGAGTCCAGCGACTTCATCAGCGGGCCGATGCCCTGCGCCTTCAGCGCCGAGATGAAGTGCATCTTGGCGAAGCCGAGGAAGTCCAGCTTGCGGTCGATGTCGATCTTGATCTCGTCGCGCCGCCACGATTCCAGGCCGTCCCACTTGTTGACGGCGATCACCAGCGCGCGGCCGGTTTCCAGCACGAAGCCGGCGATGTGGGCGTCCTGCTCGGAGATGTCCTGCTGGGCGTCGAGCATCAGCACCACCACATTGGCTTCCGAGATCGACTGCAGCGTCTTCACCACCGAGAACTTCTCGATGGCCTCGAACACCTTGCCACGGCGGCGGATGCCGGCGGTGTCGATCAGCGTGTACTTCTTGCCGTCGCGCTCAAACGGAATCTCGATCGAGTCGCGGGTGGTGCCCGGCATGTCGAAGGCGATCACGCGCTCTTCGCCAACCAGGGTGTTGATCAGCGTCGACTTGCCGACGTTCGGGCGGCCGACCAGCGCGATCTTGACGCCGCGGTCGGTCTTTTCCAGTTCTTCCGGATCTTCCGGACGCTGCGCGAAGGCGGTGTCCAGCGCCAGGTCGACCAGGTCGTGCACGCCGTCGCCGTGTGCCGACGAAATGACAGCCGGTTCGCCCATGCCCAGTTCATAGAAGTCCGCCACCACCGCGTTGTAGCGCATGCCCTCCGCCTTGTTGACCACCAGGATCACCGGACGGCCGCTCTTGCGCAGGAAGTCGGTGATGGTCTTGTCGTGCGGCGTCAGGCCCTGGCGGCCGTCGACCAGGAAGACCACCACGTCGGCTTCGGCCACGGCCTGCTTGGTCTGCTTGGCCATCTGGTGGAGGATGCCTTCCTTGGCGACCGGCTCGAAGCCGCCGGTGTCGATGACGAGGAAGGGACGTTCGCCGACACGGCCCTCGCCATAGTGACGATCGCGCGTCAACCCAGGCAAGTCCGCCACCAGCGCATCGCGCGAGCGGGTCAGACGATTGAACAAGGTCGATTTCCCTACATTGGGTCGACCCACTAGTGCGATTACCGGCTTCATTTTATTATTCGACCGCCAGAGCGGTCACAGTCCCTGATTGGGTTTGGAAAATCAAATTCGTGCCAGCGACGACGGGATCAGCGTTGATCGCGCTGCCGTCGGTCGCCACACGACCTATAAATGCGCCATCTTCCCGCGACAGGAAGTGGATGTATCCCTGGTAGTCGCCCACCGCCACCGCGCGTCCATAGGACACGGGAGTGGACAGCACGCGGTACGACAGCTTGTCGTTCTTCCAGGCGTTGGCGCCGTTTTCACGGCTGTAGGCCGATACCGCGCCTTTGTCGTCGGAGACGAATACGAAACGCTGGTCCACCGCCACGCCCTTGTCGGAGGACGTCGCCTTGCTCCAGTGCGGCGCGCCGGTGGTGGCGTCGAAACAGGCCACGCGGCCTTGGTACGACACGGCGCAGACATCTTTGTCGGACAGCACCGGCGTGCCGGCGATGTCGGTCACGCGTTCCAGCTCGGTGGCGCCGCGCGGCTCGCCGACCACCACCTCGAAGCGGGTGGTGCCGAGGGCGGTGTTCAGCACCAGCAGCTTGCCGCCCGGCTGGGCGACGTAGGCGGTCTGGCCGTTGATCACCATGCCCGGCGCGTTGCGCAGCGTCAGCGCCGGCGTGGTGCGGGCCACGTTCCATTTCTTGGCGCCGGTCTTGGCGTCGTAACCGGTGATCATGTTGTCGACGCTGCGCACCACCACCAGGCCGCCGCCGGCTTCCGGCGACGACAGCACCTCGCTCGACGCCTGCGCCTTCCACAGCTGCTTGCCGTCGATGTCGTAGGCGAAGATCTGGCCTTTGACGCCGCCGACCACCACCACTTCGCCATCGGTGCCGACACCGGCCGTCAGGTCGGCGCCGGTTTTGACGCGCCAGATTTCCTTGCCGGTGGCGGCGTTCAGGCGCACCACGGCGCCATCGGCGTCGGCCACGTAGACGCTGTCGCCGGCGTAGGCTGGCGTGAAGACGGCGTTGCCGGCTTTGCCGAGCGAATACTTCCACACCACCTTCGGCACCAGCGAAGGATCTTTCAACTCCACCAGCGGCGCCGGCAGGTTCTTGGTTTCTTTGGAACCGAACAAGGAACAACCGGCCAACATCGCAAACACGCTTGCTGCAACTACTTTTTCGGTGATACGCATAATTTTTAAACCTTGATCGTTAAATCCATCATTCCCGCGTGGGCGGGAATCTATGCTCACTATGGGTTCCCGCCTGCGCGGGAACGACGACATGTCAGGCTGCGCCCTTATCGGCAGGCACGCTGCCGCCAATCGCCTCCAGCTTCATCTGGATCAGCTGGCGGCCAGGGTTGTTCTTGTCGGTGGCCTTGTAGGCTGCCTCGTAGGCGGTGCGCGCCTCGGCCAGCTTGTTCTGCGCGGCCAGCACGTCGCCCTTGCGGTCGGCCACGGCGCCGGCGAACTGCGCCGGCACATCGCCTTCCAGCGCCTTCAGCGCCTCAGGATACGCCTTCTCGTCGAGCAGCACGCCGGCCAGGCGGATCTTCGCAACCGCCTTGAATTCCTCGGCGCCGTGATCGGCCGCCCATTGCAGCTGCGCCTTGGCCGACTTCAGGTCCTTGGCGTCGAAGGCGCTCTTGGCGGCCACCAGCGCGGCCATCGGCGCGTAGGCGGTGCTGGCGTACTTGCTTTCCATGTCGCCGGCGGCGCGCAGCACCTTGGCGTTGTCCTTGGCTTCGACGGCCGTCTGCAGCTCGGCGTACAGCGCCGATGCTTCATTGGCCTCGCCGCGCTGATGGAACTTCCAGTAGGTGTAGCCCGAGTACGCGGCCAGACCGGCGATCAGCACCCAGGTCGCCACGTTGCCGTACTTGTCCCACCATGCTTTGAGGGACGCGAGTTGTTCTTGTTCTTCAAGATCGTATGCCATGGTATTCGTCTGCCGTTATAGTTGAATGGAATGCTTAGTGATTGCAGTGCTCATCGTGCACGTGGTGGTGGTGATCGCCGCTGTCGGTGATCTGGTCCACCACGAAGTCCACCACGTCGTCGAACGGCACGGTGGTTTGCTGCTGTTCGCCTTCGGCCGCGCGCATCGCCTTGACGGCGGCGGTGTTGTTGGCCACTTCGTCTTCGCCGATGATGACGGCAAAGGCGGCGCCGCTGCCGTCGGCCTTCTTCATCTGCGACTTGAAGCTGCCAGGACCGGCGGCGGTGGAGCCGTGCATGATCACATCCAGGCCCGCGTCGCGCAGGCGCTCGCCCAGCACGAAGGCTTGCAGCTGCGCCGCCTCGCCCTGGTGCACCAGGTAGACGTCGCACTGGTTAGGCGCGTCCGGCTCGCCGGCTTCTTTCATCAGTTCCAGCAGGCGCTCGATGCCCATGGCGAAACCGACGGCGGGCGTCGGCTTGCCGCCGAACGAGGCAATCAGCGGATCGTAGCGGCCGCCGGCGCACACCGTGCCTTGCGAACCCAGTGCGTCGGTCACCCATTCGAACACGGTGCGGTTGTAGTAATCCAGGCCGCGCACCAGGCGCGTGTTGATTACGTACTGCACGTTGGCGTGGTCGAGAATCTTGCGCACGCCGTTGAAGTGGGCCAGCGACTCTTCGCCGAGGTAGTCCATCAGCTTCGGCGCGGCGTTGACCAGGTCCTGCAGCGCGGGGTTCTTGGTGTCGAGGATGCGCAGCGGGTTGCTGTGCAGGCGGCGTTTGGCTTCGGCGTCGAGAATGTCTTCGTGCTTTTCCAGGTAGGCGATCAGGTCGACGCGGTGGCGCGCGCGCTCTTCTGCGTCGCCGATCGAGTTGATCTCCAGGCGGATTTCCGGCAGGCCCAGGTCATCCCACAGGCGGCGGCACATGATGATCATTTCCGCGTCCACGTCCGGGCCCGAGAAGCCGACGGCCTCGCAACCGAACTGGTAGAACTGGCGGTAGCGGCCGCGCTGAGGACGCTCGTGGCGGAACATCGGGCCGGTGTACCACAGGCGTTTCGGGCCTTCGTAGACCAGGTTGTGCTCGATGACAGCGCGCACCGCGCCGGCTGTGCCTTCAGGGCGCAGCGTCAGCTGGTCGCCGTTCATGGAGTCTTCGAAGGAGTACATTTCCTTCTCGACGATGTCGGTGACGGCGCCGATGGCGCGCTTGAACAGCGCGGTGTCTTCCACGATCGGCGTGCGGATCTGCTGGAAGCCATAGCTCTGCACCACCGACTGCGCGGTGTTTTCGAACAGCTGCCACAGGTGCGAGTCCTGCGGCAGGATGTCGTTCATGCCTTTGACGGCGACGATTTTTTCGGTTTTTTTATTCTCGGACATTTAGCTTCTTTCACTCGTCGTCATTCCCGCGCAGGCGGGAATCCATACTGAGCATGGGTTCCCGCCTACGCGGGAACGACGGGTTGGTAGTTCTTCTTCACGTAATTCAGTACGATTTCCTGGAATTCCTCGACGATGCGCTCACCGCGCAGCGTGGCCACCTTGGCGCCATCGACAAACACCGGCGCCGCCGGCGATTCGCCGGTGCCCGGCAAACTGATGCCGATGTTGGCGTGCTTCGATTCGCCCGGGCCGTTGACGATGCAGCCCATCACGGCCACGTTCATCGCCTCCACGCCCGGATAGGTCTTTTTCCATTCCGGCATCTGGTCGCGCAGGAAGGTCTGGATATTATCCGCCAGCTCCTGGAAGGTGGTCGACGTGGTGCGGCCGCAGCCCGGGCACGCGATCACCATCGGCGTGAACTTGCGCAGGCCCATGGTCTGCAAAATCTCCTGGCCGACCACCACTTCCTTGGTGCGGTCGCCACCCGGCTCCGGCGTCAGCGAGATGCGGATGGTGTCGCCAATGCCTTCCTGCAGCAGCACCGACAGCGCCGCCGTCGAGGCGACAATGCCCTTGCTGCCCATGCCGGCCTCGGTCAGGCCGAGGTGCAGCGGATAGTCGCAGCGCTTGCCCAGTTCGCGGTACACGGCGATCAGATCCTGCACGCCCGAGACTTTGCACGACAGGATAATCTTGTCGCGGCCCAGGCCGAGTTCTTCGGCGCGCTGCGCGTTCTCGATGGCCGAGGTAATCAGCGCCTCGTACATCACCTGCTGCGCGGTCCACGGATTGGCGCGCACGGCGTTTTCGTCCATGATGCGCGCCAGCAGCGCCTGATCCAGGCTGCCCCAGTTGACGCCGATGCGCACCGGCTTGTCGTAGCGCGCGGCCACTTCGATCATCTGCGCGAACTGCGTATCGCGCTTGGCGCCCTTGCCGACGTTGCCCGGGTTGATGCGGTACTTGGACAGCGCCTTGGCGCACGCCGGATAGTCCTGCAGCAGCGTGTGGCCGTTGTAGTGGAAGTCGCCCACCAGCGGCACGTCGACGTCCATCTTGTCCAGCTGTTCGCGGATGTAGGGAATCGCCTCGGCCGATTCCGGGCGGTCGACGGTCAGGCGCACCAGTTCCGAGCCGGCGCGCGCCAGGTCGCGGATCTGGATCGCGGTTTCGATGGCGTTGGCGGTGTCGGTATTGGTCATCGACTGCACCACGACCGGCGCGTCGCCGCCAACCCAGATTTTACGCTCGCCGTGCGAGATCAACACCCGGCGGCTGGCGCGGCGATCGGTGGGTCCCGAGGGAATAGCAGTTTGCGTCATGGTTCTTTAACTCTGTCTTCGTACTTGTTGCTTACTTGATGTTTTACGCGCGAAATCGTACCGCCCGGAACACTCGGCAGCGGCAGCGGCGCGCCGCCCAGCGTCGCCTGCACGCCCGACGGCTTGCCGATGATCAGCAGCGCCGGGTCCTTGATATCAAAGGTTTCAGTGCTGCCGGCTTTCACCAGGCGCGAAATCAGCGGCGTCGTGCCTGGGCGACGGATTTCCACCCACGAATCTTCGGTCAGCTTCAGCACCAGCTGATGGCCGACGCCGTTCGCCGTTGCCGGTGCAGCAGCGGCGGGCGCCGCCGATGGGGCGGCGGCGACCTGCGCTGGCGCCGGCGTCGGCGTTGGCGTCGTCACGGTGGCCGGCGGCGTCACCGCAGCGGCCGGCGCGGCTGGCGCGGCTGGCGCGGCTGGCGCGGCTTCAGCCGATGCCGTCTGCTCGCCTTGCGGCGGCACCGAAATCAGCGGCACATTCTTCTGTTGCACCGGGGCAGCCTCCTCGCCCGGCTTGACCAGCGTGGTCTCCAGCTCCGGCGCGGCGTCGGCCACCTTGACCTCTTCGGCCTTGCGCTCGAACAGCGAGGCCGGGATCAGGCCGGACTGATAGGCATAGGCGGCCGCACCGCCCGCCGCCACCACCACCGCCAACCCCACCAGCCAGCCGGTGGCGCCGGACGAGCGCCCCGTCATCGACGGAAAGCGCGATTCGGAGAACGAGGCCGACAAATCCTTGCGCGGCACGATGGGTTCGGCGGGCGTTGGCGACTCCACCTCGATCATCGCCACCAGCGGCGCCGCATCCATCTTCAATACCTTGGCGTAAGCGCGCACGAAGCCGCGCGTGACCGCCATGTTGGGGAGCGCGGCGTAGTCGCCAGCTTCCAATGCCTTCACCTGGCGCGCGGCCAGCTTCAGTTGATCCGCAATCTGTTCGACCGTCCAGCCCATCGCCTCGCGCTGGGCCGCCAGCAATGCGCCGGGCGTCGCCTTGGCGGTACTGCCCTGCTCCTTCGGCGCCTCTGCCCACTCAGAATTCATTGGTACCCCTGTTTCACTCATCAAACGCCCCACGTTGATAAGCAGCATACTCGGCCGAACCGGAGTGGTGACGGCGCAGTTGCGTCGCCCAGCCAGCTTCCGCATCCGTATCGCCCAGCTTATGCTGCACCTTAATCGCGAGCCACAGCACATCGGCCGTCAGGCTCTCCATCTTTGCCACCTTGTTCAACCGGGCGAGAAAGAAATTGGCGCGCACATAATCGCCCTTTTCATAATAAACCCGCGCCAGATTGGCGTTGGTGGCCGGCAGGTCGGGCGTCAACTGCAAGGCTTGCAGCAGATAACGCTCCGCGCTGGCGTAATCCTTGATCTTCAATGCGCAGGAACCGGCGTTGTTCGCGGCGCTGGCCGGCGAACGGTAGGCACGGTTGCCCAGGGCCGCATCAAACAGCGGCAGCGCTTCCTTTACCCGGCCAGCCTGGCACAGGAAGGAACCGTAGTTGTTGGCCAGCTCCGGACTGGCCGGGGCCAGCTTGCGGGCGCGGACGAAGCTCTCTTCGGCCAGCGCGGTCTCGCCCAGCTGCTGGTAAATCAGGCCGCGCATGCCGTAGGCGTCGGCATGGTCGGGGTCGGCCGCCAGCGCCAGCTTCACTTCGTCCAGCGCCACCGTGTACTGGCCCTGCTGGAAGTAGCCGCTGGCCAGCTGCATGCGGATATCGACCTTGCGCTGCGCGGCGCCGGCGTCGGCTGCCGCCTTGCTGCCGCGCGGCGCTTCCGGCGAGGCGCAACCGGCCAGCATCCCCGCCGCGCACAGGGCGACGAGAGCGAGCCGGTTGCGCTGCGCCAGGACCGTCATCAGGAATGGATCTCCACAATCTTGCCGAAATTGGCGCCAAACTTTTGCTGGTACTCGGCCATCTTTTCCATGCGCTGCTGGACCTTGGTACGGTCCTGCACCTCGCCGGCAAGCTGGCCGCAGGCGGCGTCGATATCGTCGCCGCGGGTTTTACGGATGGTGGTGACGATGCCGGCATCGACCAGGATTTGCGCGAAGGCCTTGATGCGCGGGTTCTTCGAGCGCAGCAGGCCCGATTCCGGGAAGGGGTTGAACGGAATCAGGTTGAATTTGCAGTTGACGCCGAATTCGCGGTCGGTCACCAGCGCGATCAGCTCGCGCGCGTGCTCGTCGCTGTCGTTGACGCCGTCCAGCATGCAGTACTCGAAGGTGATGAAGTCGCGCGGCGCGAATTCCAGGTAGCGCTTGCAGGCGGCCATCAGCTCCTTCAGCGGGTACTTTTTGTTGAGCGGAATCAGGCCGTTGCGCAGCTCGTCGTTGGACGCGTGCAGCGAGACGGCCAGCGCCACCGGCACTTCCTGCGACAGCTTGTCGATCATCGGCACCACGCCCGAGGTGGACAGCGTGACGCGGCGGCGCGACAGGCCGTAGGCGTTATCGTCGAGCATCAGTTTCAGCGCGGTGGCGGTCGGCTCGAAGTTCAGCAGCGGCTCGCCCATGCCCATCATCACCACATTGGTGATCTGGCGTTCGCCCTTCGGGCCCGGCTCGATGCCCTTGGTGCGGCGCAGTTCGAACTCGGCCATCCACAGCTGGCCGATGATTTCGCCGACCGACAGGTTGCGGCTGAAGCCCTGCTTGCCGGTCGAGCAGAAGCGGCAGTTGACGGCGCAGCCGGCCTGGGTGGAGATGCACAGCGTGCCGCGGTTTTCTTCCGGGATGTACACGGTTTCCACGGCGTTGCCGTTGCCGACGTCGACCAGCCATTTGCGGGTGCCGTCGGCCGAGGTGTGGTCGCTGATGATGGCCGGCGCGACGATCTGCGCGCGGGTTTTCAGTTTGTCGCGCAGCGACTTGGCCAGGTCCGTCATGGCGTCGAAGTCCGACGCGCCGAATTGATGGATCCAGCGCTGCAGTTGCTTGGCGCGGAACGGCTTCTCCCCCAACTCGGCGCAATACGCGATGAGCTGCGCGGGATCGAAGTCCAGCAGGTTGGTCAGAGGAGCGTTCATATTCTGGTTCAAATCAGTACTAATCATTTATCCCGTTTCCGCACCGCAGTGCGGAAGCGGAATCCTCACAAATTACTTACCGAAGAAGTAAGCGATTTCAACAGCAGCGGCTTCGACAGCGTCGGAGCCGTGAACGGCGTTGGCGTCGATCGAATCAGCGAAGTCAGCACGGATGGTGCCTTTGTCGGCTTTCTTAGGATCGGTGGCGCCCATCAGTTCGCGGTTTTTCAGGACGGCGTTTTCGCCTTCCAGCGCTTGAATCATGACTGGACCCGAAACCATGAAGTCCACCAGGTCCTTGAAGAAGCCGCGCTCTTTGTGGGCGGCGTAGAAGCCTTCAGCCTCTTCGCGGGTCAGCTGCTTCATTTGCGCGGCAACGATCTTCAGGCCGGCTTCTTCGAAGCGGGTGTAGATTTTGCCGATCACGTTTTTTGCAACTGCGTCTGGTTTGATGATCGACAGGGTGCGTTCGATTGCCATTTGAAAAACTCCAATAAAAAGAAAGGTTTAAAACGAAATTGATAATCCAATCAACCTTTGATTTTACCATAGAACACCCCATATTCCAGAATGCAGGCGGCATATAAACTTGCAACGGGAACATAATTACCGACATTAACCCGGTTTAAGCCAGCTTTAAGTGCTTTTTTGACATGTTTTTACTTATTCTTACCCCGACGTGCTATTCTTGAACCAAAGTAGTTCTGAAAATCCTTTACTGGAGGCAATATGATCAACATGCAAAAAACTTACGACCTGGCCGGTAGCCGCCAGGCCGTGCAGCACCGGGTGCTGCGCAACACCTACTGGCTGCTGGCCTTGTCGATGGTGCCGACCGTCATCGGCGCGGCCATCGGCGTCTCGCTGCACCTGCCGCTCGGCGGCGGCCTGATGGCACTGGTGTTCCTGGCGGTGGCCTTCGGCTTCATCTGGGGCATCGAAAAGAACAAGGATTCCGGCGTGGGCGTGGCCCTGCTGCTGGGCTTCACCTTCTTCATGGGCCTGATGCTGACGCCGCTGCTGTCGCGCATCCTCGGCTTCGCCAATGGCGGCTTCCTGATCATGACCGCGTTCGGCGGCACGGCGGCGGTGTTCGCGGTGCTGGCGTCGGTGGCCACGGTCTCGAAACGTGATTTCTCGGGCATGGGCACCTGGTTGTTTGCCGGCGTCATCATCCTGATGCTGGCCTCGATCGCCAACATCTTCCTGCACATCCCGGCGCTGGCGATCGTCATCTCGGTGGTAGCGATCGGCATCTTCTCGGCCTACATCCTGTACGACGTGCAGCAGATCGTTAACGGCGGCGAGACCAACTACATCCGCGCCACGCTGAGCCTGTACCTGGACGTCTACAACATCTTCACCAGCCTGCTGCACCTGCTGGGCATCTTCGGCGGCGACCGCGAATAAGCGCCCCGCCCCAACAAAAAAGCCGGCTCGCGCCGGCTTTTTTATGCCCGTTCCGCTCAGACCAGATCGAACACCGCCATCGATTCGACGTGCGAGGTGTGCGGGAACATATTGACCACGCCAGCCTTGTCCAGCTTGTAGCCGGCCAGATTGACCAGCACATTGGCGTCGCGCGCCAGCGTCGACGGGCTGCACGAGACGTAGACGATGCGCTTCGGCAGCAATTCCGGGTGGGTCTTGCGCAATTCGCCGAGCGCCAGCGACAAGGCCATGGCGCCGTCGCGCGGCGGGTCGATCAGCATGCGGTCGAACTTGCCCAGGTCGATCAGGTCCTGCGGCGTCACCTCGAACAGGTTGCGGTTGTAGAAGGTGGTCTTGCCGTCCAGCCCGTTGGCCTTGGCGTTGCTCAGCGAGCGGTCGGTCAGCGCCTGGCTGCCCTCGATGCCAACCACTTCGCGCGCCTGCGTCGCCAGCGGCAGCGTGAAGTTGCCGAGGCCGCAGAACAGGTCGGCCACACGGTCTTCCGGCTGCACCTCCAGCAAGCGCAGCGCCTTGTGCACCAGCACGCGGTTGATGTGGTGGTTGACCTGGGTGAAGTCGACCGGCTTGAACGGCATGCGCACGCCGAATTCCGGCAGCAGGTAATGCAGTTGCGGCTCCAGCGGGTAGAACGGCGCGGCGGTTTCCGGGCCCTTGGTTTGCAGCCAGAACTGCACGTTGTACTGGTCGGCGAACGCCTTGATCTTGGTTTCGTCGTCGGCGTTCAGCGCGTCCATGATGCGCAGCACCAGCACGGTGACATCCTGGCCGATGGCCAGTTCGATCTGCGGAATCTGGTTGTACAGGCTCAGCGAGCCGACCAGCGCGCGCAGCGGCATGAACATGTCCGACACGTGCTTCGGCAGGATCTGGCAGCTCTTGATATCGGCCACGAAGATCGATTTCTTTTCCTTGAAGCCGACCAGCACCGTGCCCTTCTTTTCCACCCAGCGCACCGACAGGCGCGCGCGGTAGCGGTAGCCCCAGGTCGGGCCGTACATCGGGCGCATGATGTTGTCGGCGGTGACTTTGCCGATGTGCCACAGATTATCTTCCAGCACGCGCTGCTTGATCGCCACCTGCGCGCTCGGCTCGATGTGCTGCATCGAGCAGCCGCCGCAGTAGTCGAAGTGCTCGCACTTCGGCTGCACCCGCATCGACGATTCGCGGTGCAGCGCGGTCATGCGCGCGGCTTCCCAGTTTTTCTTCTTCTTGAACGTTTCAAAGCTGACGCGCTCGCCCGGCAGCGCGCCTTCCACGAACACCACTTTGCCCGGCGTGCCGTCTTCATTGTCCTGCATGTGGCCGACGCCGCGGGCGTCCATGTCGAGCGATTTGATGTCGATGGTATTTTCTTGCATAGCGTTCAATCTTGAGTGAAAAAGGCAGGCGCACGCCGCCTGGTGCAGGGGCGACATGATACCAGAACAGGCAGGGACTACAGCAGGGAATCGCGCACCACGCCGCGCGCGGCCATGGCGCGCTTGAGTTTGACCAGCGCCTCCTGCTGGATCTGGCGCACGCGCTCGCGCGTCACGCCCATTTCCTCGGCCAGCGTTTCCAGCGTGGCCGGATCGTCGTTGTCGAGGCCGAAACGGCGCATGATGACGATGCGCTGCTTGTCCGGCAGCTTGGTCAGCCAGTCGCGCACCAGCACCGTCATTTCGTGATGCTCGGCGCGGGCGTCGGGACTGTCGTCGCTGTCGCCGGGCAGCATGTCCATCAGCGACGATTGCGGATCGTTGTCGAGCGGCGCGTCGAGCGAGGTGGCGTGTTCGGACAAGGCCAGGATGTCCTGCACCTCCTCCACCGGCCGCCCGACCAGCTCGGCGATGTCCTCGGCGGTGGCGTCCTTGCCGTTGTGGTGCTGCGCCTCGAGGTGGTATTTGCCGCGCAGGATCTGGTTCAGCTCGCGCACCATGTGCACCGGCAGCCGCACCGTGCGCGCCTGGTTCATGATGGCGCGCTCGATGCTCTGGCGTATCCACCAGGTGGCGTAGGTCGAAAAACGGAAGCCGCGCTCGGGTTCGAACTTGTCGATGGCGCGCATCAGGCCGATGTTGCCTTCTTCGATCATGTCCAGCAGCACCACGCCGCGGTTGATGTAGTGCTTGGCGATCGACACCACCAGCCGCAGATTGTGCTCGATCATGGTCTGCCGCGCGGAGAAGTCGCCGGCCTTGGCCAGCGTGGCGTAGTGCACCTCCTGCTGCGCGGTCAGCAGCGGCCGGGTGCCGATCTGGTTCAGGTAGTGCTGGGTGGTGTCGGTCGACAGCTCGGCGGCCAGCACCTTCTTCAGCTCGTCGACGCTTTCCAGCACCGCGCCGGCTTCCGGCACGTCGCCGTCGCCCGCCCTGTCCACCGCGCCCTCATCGCTCGCGTCGTCCCGGAAATCATCCGGCAGCGAGTCGTCATCCATCTGATCGTGCGGCGTCGAGGTCATGGGCGTTTTACATGGCTCAGCTAGCGGTTAGGCAGGAAACGGGACGGATCGACCGGTTTGCCCTGCTGCCGTATTTCAAAGTGCAGCTTGACGGAGTCGGTATCGGAATCGCCCATTTCCGCGATCATCTGCCCCTTGTTCACGCTCTGGCCTTCCTTCACCAGGATGGTCCGGTTGTGCGCGTAGGCAGACAACAAGTTATTACTGTGCTTCACAATAACGAGATTACCATATCCGCGGATGCCGCTGCCGGCATACATCACTTTTCCGGCGCCGGCGGCCACGACCTGCTGGCCAGCCTTGCCGGCGATGTCGACGCCCTTGTTCTTGCCTTCGTCGAAGGTGGCGACCACCTTGCCTTCGGCTGGCCACATCCAGGTCAGGCTGGCGTCGTCGGCGGCCATGGCCGGCGCGGCCGGGGCGGCTGGCGCCGGCGGACGGGCGGCGGCGGCCGGCGCCGGCGCGGCGCCGTCCCTGCCGTTATCGGCGCGCTGCAACTCGGCCAGGTTGGCGTCGGTGTACGGCTTCTTGTCGCCTTTCGGCCCGGTCTTCTTCACCGCCGGCGCCGGCGCCGGATTCTTGTCCGACGGCGGCATGATGACGGCAGCCGTCTCCACGCCCGGGCTGTTCGGCGCGCTGTCCGGCGGCAGCACGCGCAACACCTGGTCGACCTTGATGTCATTCGGGTTGGCCAGGTTGTTCCAGGTCACCAGATCGCGGTAGTTCTGGCCGAACTCGAGCGCGATGCGCAGCAGCGTATCGCCTTTTTTCACGGTGTACAGGCCGCGCTCCTCGCGCGCGATCTGCGCCGTTTCACTTGGCGTGGCGGGTTTGACAGCGGGCGTGATCGGGCGGTCGATGACCGGGGCCTGGTGGGGAGTGGTCTGGCAGGCGCTCAATATGAGCAGCGCCATGCCCGTGGCGAGCAGCTTGCTTTTATTCGTCATTCTCATCTTCATGTAGTGGCGGGCGCCATCTAGACAACGCCCGGGCGCAAGGGCACGAAGTGGCAATCTTCCAGCGTTTGGCTGGTCCACTCCTGCTTGCCGATGCGCGTAATCAGTTCCAAATGCTGCGTCTGGGCGCCGACCGGCGCGACCAGGCGGCCGCCGATGGCCAGCTGGTCCAGCAGCGCCTGCGGCACGGCCATTCCGGCCGCGGCCAGAATGATACCGTCAAACGGTGCCGCTTGCGGCAGCCCAAGCATACCATCTCCGTAGTGCAGACGCAGGTTCGGCACGCGCAAGGGGCGCAGATTGGCCTTGGCCAGCTCGTGCAGAGGCTTGATGCGCTCGATCGAGTACACCTGCTGCGCCACGCACGACAGCACCGCCGCCTGGTAGCCGCAGCCGGTGCCGATCTCCAGCACGCGCGCCAGCGGGCCGCCGTTGCGCATCACCTCGATCATGCGGGCGACGATGTAGGGCTGGGAAATCGTCTGCTGGTGGCCGATCGGCAGCGAGGCGTCGACATAGGCTTGCGGCGCCAGGCCCTCGTCCATGAACAGATGGCGCGGCACCGATTCCATCGCCGCCAGCACCACCGGGTCCTTGACGCCCTGCCGGGCGATGCGCTGCACCATGGCGCGGCGCACGCCGTCCGACACCAGCGCGCTCTGGCGCGGCGCCGGCTGCGCCGCCTGGGCGCGCTCCAGCGCGGAACTGTGCGACTTGGACGGCGCCGCCACCGGCTTGGCCGCCGGATAGGGCGGCGGCGCGTAGCGCGCGGCGTTCTGCGTGGCCGTTTGCGGCGTCGCCACCGGTTTGAAGACCGCCGCCTTCCTGGCCCCCTGATCGACTACCGAGGACAGCGGCAAAGGAAAGGTACGGTGTTTTTCGGTCATGCCAAGGCCCTTGCCAATGCATTGAGTTGGGTGGTGTGGGTCAGATCGATCTGCAAGGGCGTGATCGACGTCTGGCCTTGCGAGCAGGCGTTGAAGTCGGTGCCCTCGCCGGCGTCCTTGCAGGCGCCCGGCGGGCCGATCCAGTAAATATCGCGGCCGCGCGGGTCCTGCGCGCGGATCACCGGTTCGGCCTGGTGGCGCCGGCCCAAACGGGTGGCGACCACCTGGTTCAGCTGCTCATAAGGACGGTTGGGGATGTTCACGTTCAGCAGATACGGATGCGGCAACGTTTCATAATAACGCTGCACGATGTCACGCGCATGACGTGCGGCGTCGTCGATATGCTCCCAGCCGTACGTGCCCTGCGAGAACGCCATGGCCGGAATGCCGAACAGATAGCCCTCGGTGGCGGCCGCCACGGTGCCGGAGTACAGCGTGTCGTCGCCCATATTCGGGCCGTTGTTGATGCCGGACACCACTAGGTCGGGCCGGTAGTCGAGCAGCGCGGTCAGCGCCACGTGCACGCAATCGCTGGGCGTGCCGTTGACAAAATAAAAACCATTGCTGGCCTGCTGCACCGACAAAGGCCGGTCCAGCGACAGGGAGTTCGACGCGCCCGAGCGGTTGCTGTCCGGCGCCACCACCACGATCTCGGCGATCTGGGCAAGCGCGTTGGCCAGCGCATTGATGCCGGGCGCCAGGTAGCCGTCGTCATTGCTTATCAGGATTCTCATTCAAAGGATTTTACCTGAAGCAATGGCCGGACTGCGCATGCCGGCCCTGCCCTTTTCGCATAAATTTTGATTAGCGCGGGTTGTCACGGGTGCCGGACAGGTAGCCGTCCAGCGCCAGCAGGTCGTCGGCGCCGCGCGGCCAGGCACTGTTGGCAGAGGCGCCACGGCGGCGCGGCCGCAGCGGCGCGCCGCCGTAATCGTCCATCGAGGCGTCCTGATGCAGCTCGGGCACCAGCGGCGCCTCGTCGGCCGGCACTCCCAGTTGCAGCTGGACATCGATCAACTGCTCGCGCGCGTCGCGGGTTTGCGCATGGTCCGCCCCCAGCCGGCGCAAATTGGCTTGCAGCACCGCATCCAGCAGATTACGCGCGACGTCCAGTTCTTGCATTTGAAGCAAGGTGTGCGCCAGTTCGGTCTTGCTGCGCAGCGTCTCGGCGTGCTCGGCGCCCAGCAGCCGGCGCCGCGCCGCCAGCACCTGCTCCTGCGTGGCCAGCGCCAGTTCCACCTCGCCCCGCTGCAACAGCAGCTTGGCGCGCGCCGCCTTCGCGGACAGGGTCAGCAGGTGATCGGGGCCGAGCAGGCGCAGATAGGCGTCCAGCACCTGTTCTTGCAGCGGCAGCGCCTCGGACAGGCGACCCTGCAAGCCCAGCGTCGCAGCCAGCCCGGCGCGCGCGCTCAGCGTATCGAAGTGGTCGGCGCCCAGCATGCGTTCGCGGGCGTCGACGATGCATTCGTCGAGGAATAGCGCCTCGTCCAGCCGGCCCTGCTGGCGTAGCGTGTCGGCCAGGTTGATCTTGCTGACCAGCGTATCGGGATGATCCTCGCCCAGTCCGCGCTGGCGCAGCGACAGGCTCTCCTCGAAACTGGCCAGCGCCTGCCGCAGCCGCCCCTCGCGGCGATACAGCTCGCCCAGCGCGTTGAGGTCGCGCGCCAGCGGCGGCGGCACCGCGCGCGCGCCGGCCCCGCCCTCGTCCAGCGCCCGCCGCGCCGCGCCGATGGCGCCCTGAAGCTTGATCTCGCCCAGCGACTGCCACGGGAAATAGCCGGGCGCCAGCCAAGCCAGCAGCGACTCGAAGGTGCGCGTCAGCGAAAAACGGTCGCCGTCGCCATGCTCCTGCCGCACCGCCACCTGCTCGCCATAGGCCAGCGCGCGCGTCTGCTGCAGCTGCACCTCGTCGAAATAGCTCTCCAGCGACACCATCTGCATGCCGTAACTGTCGCGCAGCACCTCCTCGAAGCCGGACTGGTAACCGGCGATATTGCGCGCGGCATCGCCGCGCCGCCACTGGGCGCGCAGGGAGCTGTCGTCCATCTCCATGCGCGACGGCAAAGGATAGACCATCAGCGGGCGCTGCTCGTCCTCGTGACTGCGGCGGTAGGTGGTGGCGCGCTTGACCAGCGCCTGCACGCCCTCCAGGCTCTGCCGGTTGGGGGTGAACACCAGCACCAGCTTGCGCGGCAGCAAAGTGGTGCAAATGCCGGCGACATCGGTGCGGCCGGTGCGCGAATCGACCAGCACGTAGCGGAAGTGGCGCGACAAGCGCTCGGCGAAGCAGCGGAACAATGCCGGGCAGCGGTGGAACAGCGTCTCCCACTCCATCGCGGCCAGCCGTTCCGGGAAGGTATCGTCCAGACGCCCGGCGCGCATCAGGTACAGCTGGCTGGCCTCGTCCACGCGGCTCACATATTGCTCCCAGCCAACAGCGGTCAGCACCTCGTGCGCCAGCGCGTCGTCGTCCAGGGTGGCGCCTTGGCGGCGCAGCAACTGCTCATGGCAGGCCTCGAAGAATTCCAGCACGCCGGGCTTGTGCTCGTGCTGGTGTTCAAAATAATGATGCAAGCCCGGCGCTTCCAGGTCCCAGTCGATCATCAGCACCGGCGTGGTGGCGCTCTGCTGGCGCGCCAGCAGCACCGCTATATTAGACAGCGCCATGGTGCGACCCGTGCCGCCCTTGTATGAATAGAAAGTAATGACTTCGCCGCCGCTGCTCAGCGGCGGTAGTGGCAGGGAAGTGAGTTCCATGACAAACCTTTAGCGTGGGAAATGTGGAGGAGGAATGGCGCGCCATGCGGGCGGGATCTCCGGCAAGACGAAACGGCTGCAGTCGTGCCCCGGCGGCGTACTCTGTTTTAGGCAGTGATAGTGCTCGGCAATGCGGTGGACGATTTTTTCAATGTCCGGGATGAAATCTGGGTTGGCCTTCAGGTCGCCGCTGGCCAGCGTATAGCGGGAAAAATCCACATACATGCCGGGACCGGCGATTTGCGGCGGCAGGCTGACCGGGTGGCGGGTCATGATCACCGGAATAATCAGGTGGCTGGGCAGGGTGTACCACTGTTTGCGCTCGTTTTCGATAAGTTGCATCGCAGCAAATTCGCGGCGGGTGTAACCATGGGCCTCGTATTTGGGTGTGTAAATGACAATCATGCAGACGCTCTCGCACAGGGCGCGTGCGATCTTGCCGTCGAGGTCATCCCCTCCTCCGAGCTGCTCACTATCAATGAACAATTCATTCTCATTGTCGAAGTGCGGTTCCAGATAGCATTTCAAGGCATCGACAAGGTCGTTCTTGAACTTGCTCATATAAGCATGCTGGCCATGTGCATAACTGAAAAAGCAGCCGTGACGGATAGTCATGATACCCCCTGCGTTTAACCAACTCTAACAATCCTTTCGGCGCACACTTTGATGCAAAACAAACGCGCGGCAGTCCGAACTTTGCGCAAACGGCTGGCGTTTTCCGGTAAGATAAAAATATAACGAGCGTTCTTTTTTATAAACAAGGAGACCAGAATGAAAGCTGTCGTATGCGAAGCGTGGGGAAACCCAGACGCGTTAGCGGTAAAAGAATTGCAAGACCTGGAGGCCGGTGCGGGCGAGGTGGTCATCGACGTCCACGCCGCCGGCGTCAACTTTCCTGACGTGCTGATCGTGCAGGGAAAATACCAATTCAAGCCCGCGCTGCCGTTCGTACCGGGCAGCGAAGTCTCCGGCGTCATCCGCTCGGTCGCTGCCGATGTGACGACTTTCAAGCCCGGCGACAGGGTCATCGCCTTCGTCCCGACCGGTGGCTTCGGACAACAACTATTAGCGCCGGCACAAGCCGTGATCCCGATGCCGCCCGCCATGGAGTTTGATACGGCTGCCGCCATCACCCTCACCTATGGCACCTCGTACCATGCGATTATCGACCGCGCCAAGCTAGAAGCTGGCGAAAACATGCTAGTTCTTGGCGCGGCTGGCGGTGTGGGCCTGGCGGCGATCGAGATCGGCAAGGCGCTTGGAGCCCGCGTCATTGCTTGCGCTTCGACGGATGAGAAGCTGGAAGTATGCCGCCAGCACGGCGCGGACGTGCTCATCAACTACAGCAAGGAAGACTTACGGGAAGCGGTGAAGGCGGCGACTGGCGGCAAGGGGGCGGACGTCATTTACGACCCGGTTGGGGGCGAATACAGCGAGGCGGCATTGCGCTCGATCGCCTGGGGAGGGCGTCACCTGGTGGTCGGCTTCGCCAACGGCGACATCCCCAGGCTACCGCTCAACCTGACGCTGCTGAAAGGCGCCTCGCTGGTCGGAGTCTTCTGGGGCGAATTCACCAAGCGCAACCCCAAAGCCAACATGGCCAACATGGGCCAGTTACTGAAATGGCTACACGAAGGCAAAATCAAGCCACACATCTCGGCCCGTTACCCACTCGACCAAGCCGCCCAGGCCCTCAACGACATGGCCGCCCGCAAAGTCACCGGCAAAGTGATCGTGTTGCCTCAATAACACCTCCGGGGTCAGGTCTGACATTCGCACACGAGCTCAACTGCAACGCAGTTGAGCTCGTGTGCGAATGTCAGACCTGACCCCGGTTTTGGTACTAAAAGTTACTGGTTGGAATTCTTGTTTTTGAAGAATTCGATGACGACTTCCTGTTCGCGCGTGCGCTTGAAGGATGGCAGGCTTTGCCAGATGCGCTTGCCATAGGGTTTGGAGATGACGCGCGGGTCGCATAGCATCAGCACGCCCCGGTCGTTTTCGTCGCGGATCAGGCGCCCGGCGCCCTGCTTCAGGTTGATGATGGCTTCCGGCAGCGTGTGGTGCATGAAGCCGTTTTTGCCTTGCTTTTCCATCACTTCGATGCGCGCGGCCAGCACCGGGTCGTCCGGCGGTGCGAACGGCAGCTTGTCGATGATGACCAGCGATAGCGCGTCGCCGCGCACGTCAACGCCTTCCCAGAAGCTTTGTGATCCGATCAGCACGCCATTGCCGGCCTTGCGGAACTGGTCCAGCAGCTCGGTCCGACCTTTGTCGCCTTGCACGAACAGCGGATACGGCAGGCCGCGCTTTTCGAATTCGTCGCGCAGGCGCTCGGCGGCGCGCTTGACCGCCCGCAAAGTGGTGCATAGCAGGAAAGTTTTTCCGCCGGCCGCTTCGATCACCGGCAGCGCCAGGTCCAGCACCGCGTCCGTGTAGCCGAACGAGTTCGGGTCCGGCAGGCCGGTCGGCACGTACAAGATGCCCTGTTCCTCGTAGTTGAACGGGCTGGGCCAGGACATCGATGGCTCGTCAGTCAGCCCCATCTGCTCGGAGAAGTGGCTGAAGTCTTTCTTCACCGCCAGCGTGGCCGAGGTGAAGATCCAGCTGCGCGGCACGCCCTCGCGCTGGCCGGCGAAGATCGGCGCGATCGATAGCGGCGTTTTGTGCAACTGCAGCGACGAGGCGTAGGCTTCCACCCAGAATACCGCTTCCTCTCCCTTGGCGACCTTGGCTTTCGGGTCGAATTTCCAGGCGGCCAGCCGCGCTACCAGCTCGAGGCCGCGCTGGCGGCACTGTTCCAGCGTTTCGGCGCGCTCGGCCTGGGTTTCCAGCACCGCCATCATGCCGTCCAGCTCGTCCTTCAAGGTTTGCAGCGCCGGGAAGAAGTCGCTCGACGGGGCGATCTGCGGCAGCGATAGCCGGACGATGTCTTGCGGGAACGTCAGGCGCAGGTCGCGCGCGGCTTTTTCCACCACCGTCACCACCTTGCCCCAGTCGGCGCCGTCGCGCGCGTTCGACAGGCCTTCGGCCAGCACGTCGCGGCACAGTTCCAGCACCTGCGAGGTGGAGAAGGTGTCGCCGAAGAACAACGTCGCCGTGTCCGGCAGCTGGTGCGCCTCGTCGAAGATGATGGTGTTGGCGGACGGCAATAGCTCGGCCACGCCGGAGTCCTTCAGCGCCACGTCGGCAAAGAACAGGTGGTGGTTGACCACCACCACGTCCGCCTGCTGCGCTTCCTTGCGCGCCTTCATGATGAAGCAGTCCTGGTAGTACTGGCACTCGGTGCCCATGCAGTTGTCGCGGGTCGAGGTCACCAGGTTCCAGATCAGCGCGTTTTCGGGCACGCGCGCCAGCTCGGCCTTGTCGCCGGTCTTGGTCATTTTCAGGAAACGCGAGATTTCACGCAGGTGGCCGACGTCGTCGCGCGAAGTCATGCGGCCATTCTGCAGCGTGCGCTCCAGGTGGTAGTGGCACAGGTAGTTCGAGCGCCCCTTCAGCAGCGCCACCGATACCGGTGCCTGCAACGCCGCCCGCACGGTCGGAATGTCGCGCAGGAACAACTGGTCTTGCAGATTCTTGGTGCCGGTCGAGACGATGGTCTTGCCGCCCCACAGCAGCGCCGGCACCAGGTAGGCGAAGGTCTTGCCCGTGCCGGTTCCGGCCTCGGCGATCAAGGTGGTTTGCGCGGCGATGGCCGACGCCACCGCCTTGGCCATCTCGGTTTGCGAGCGGCGCGGACGGAAGTCGCCTACGGCCGGGCCCAGCGGACCGCCGGCGCCGAACAGGCGCTCGACCTCGGAATCATACTTGCCGGGAGGCTGTTCTGGCGTGGCGCCGATGACGGCGGGCGTGGCGTCGGGGGACGGTGGGAGGTGTTGGGTCAAAATAAACTTCGTTGTGGCGTTCGGCTCAGGCCGGCACGTCCGGCACCAATTGCATCTTCAGCAGGGTGATATGGTCTTTCAGTTGCAGCTTGCGCTTTTTGAGGCGGCGCAATTGCAGTTGGTCGTGGTGGCCGTCCAGAGTGAGCATATTGATGACCGCGTCCAGGTCGCGGTGTTCGACGTCGAGTTCGATCAAACGACGTTGGATATCTTGCACATCAGTCATATTTCTCAACCAATTAGTTTCACCACAACAAAAGGCAATCGCGCGCACGGCGCAACACGGCCATAGTGTAAACGACGCCGCGCCGCGCGCCAACCAATCATCGCGCCGGCTGCGCCGCCTTTTGCTCGGCGGCGGCCTCGCGTTCGGCCGCGCGGCGCGCCTTTTCCTCGTTCTCCGCCTTCTTGCGGGCGACGATGCCCTGGCGACGCTCGGCCTCGGCCTGCTTGCGCTCGAACGCGGCGACGTTGGCCGCGCGCTTGGCGGCATTGGCGGCCTCCTGCTGCTGCTGGCGCTTGACCTTGGCGTCGTACTGCGCTTCGCGCTCGGCCAGGCGCGGGCCGGTCGGCGCCTTCGGCTCAGGATGCTCTTGCTTCGGCGCTTTCGGCGGCTGGGCCGCGCGCGTGGCGGCTTCCTCCGCGTCCTTGCGGACGCGCTCGGCCAGGTCGGCGTCGCGCCCGGCCACCGAGTCGACCCGCTTGAAGTGCTCGGCGTCGACCTCGCGCGCGCGGATTTCGGCCAGCGCTACGCGGCGCTTTTCCTTGGCCTTGTCGAGGCAGTTGTTGACGAAGAACCGGGTGTAGCACTCGCGTTCGCTTGCGGCGAACTCGTCGCTCACGGCGGTGCGGTCGGTGGCGACCTTTTCCAGCGCGGCGTCGGCCTCTGCGACCGAGGTCACCTGGGCTTGCGCCGCTGCGCTGAGCACAGCCAGCGCGATCATGATAATACGGGCTTTCATTGCTTTTCCTTACGCCAGCGAGGCAGCGGCGCCACGCTGCTGGCGGTTCATGTATTCCTGCGATTGCATCTCGACAATGCGCGACACGGTCCGGTGGAACTCGTTGGCCATGGCGCCGGTCGTGTACAGCTCTTCGGGCGCGACTTCCGCCGACATCAGCAGTTTAACGCCCTGGTCGTAAAACACATCGATCAGCCAGGTGAAGCGGCGCGCCTCGGACGACATCGACGCCGACATCATCGGCACCCCGGACAATATCACGGTATGGAAACGGCTGGCGATTTCCAGGTAATCGTTCTGCGAGCGCGGCCCGCCGCACAGCGTGTGGAAGTCGAACCAGATGATGGTGCCGGCGCGGCGCAGCGCGCGGATCTCGCGCGCCTCGATGCGGATCACCGGGTCCTCGTCGGCGGTCTCTGCCACGCTGGCGTAGGCCGCGCGCAACGCCGCGTCGGTCTTGGCGTTGAGCGGCGTGTAGTAGGCCTCGACCTGCTCCAGCGCGCGGCCGCGGTAGTCGATGCCGGCGTCGATGTTCATCACGTCGAGCTTTTCGTACAGCAGCGCGATGGTCGGCAGGATGCGGTCGCGGTGCAGGCCGTCCGGGTACAGCAGTTCCGGATCGTAATTCGAGGTCATGATGAAGGACACGCCGTTGTCGAACAGCGCCTTCAGCAGGTTGTACATGATCATGGCGTCGGCCACGTCCGAGATGTGGAACTCGTCGAAGCAGATCAGCCGGTATTTCTTGGCCACGCGCTTGGCCACCTCGTCGAGCGGGTCGGCCACGCCGCGCAGCTCGTCGAGCTGACGGTGCACGTCGCGCATGAATTCGTGGAAGTGCAGCCGGGTCTTGCGCACCAGCGGCACCACCGAGAAGAAACTGTCCATCAGGAAGGACTTGCCACGGCCGACACCGCCCCACATGTACACGCCTTTCGGCACGGACGGACGGTTGATCAGGCGCTTGAAGGTGCTGGAGCGCTGCGACTTGTACTCGACCCATTCGTCATAGCATTGCTGCAGACGAGTGATGGCGCGCTGTTGCGCCTCATCGGCCTTGTAGCCGCGCTGCGACAGCGCGTTGTGGTAGTACTCTTGGACGTTCATGATGTTGTGTGTCTTACCGTTGTAGTCGTTCCCGCGCAGGCGGGAACCCATGCTGACGATGCTTCGCTGTTCCATGGATGCCCGCCTGCGCGGGAATGACGGGTTTGCGGTCTGCGCAAATAAAAACGGCGGGCCGTAGCGGCCCGCCCTGTAACGCAAGCTACATCAGGCTTAGAAGTTCAGCGTACGCTTGTCGATCGCCAGCGCCGCTTCCTTGGTCGCTTCCGACAGCGACGGGTGCGCGTGGCAGATGCGCGCGATGTCTTCGGCCGAAGCCTTGAACTCCATCGCCACCACGGCTTCCGAGATCAGCTCGGAAGCCATCGGGCCGATGATGTGCACGCCCAGGATTTCGTCGGTGGTCGCGTCCGCCAGGAACTTGACCATGCCCGAGGTATCGCCCAACGCACGTGCGCGGCCGTTGGCCAGGAACGGGAAAGTACCGGCCTTATAAGCGACGCCGTCAGCCTTCAGCTGCTGCTCGGTGCGGCCGACCCAGGCAATTTCCGGCGAGGTGTAGATTACCCACGGAATGGTGGCGAAGTTGGTGTGGCCATGCTGGCCGGCGATACGCTCGGCCACGGCAACACCCTCTTCTTCCGCCTTGTGCGCCAGCATCGGGCCACGCACCACGTCGCCGATCGCCCACACGCCTGGCAGGTTGGTTTTGCAGTCGTCATCGACCGCCACGAAGCCACGCTCGTCCAGCGCCAGGCCGACCTTGTCGGCGGCCAGGCCGTTGGTGTTCGGGGTGCGGCCGATCGAGACGATCAGCTTGTCGAACACGGCGGTGTTGGCCTCGCCCTTGGCGTTGTCATATTCCACGGTGACGTTGTTGTCGCCCTTGGTGATCTTGCCGATCTTGCAGCCGAGGTTGATGCTCAGGCCTTGCTTGGTGAACAGCTTGTTGGCTTCCTTGGCGATCTGCTCGTCCACGGCGCCGAGGAAGGTCGGCAGACCTTCCAGCACGGTCACTTCCGAACCCAGGCGACGCCATACCGAACCCATTTCCAGGCCGATCACGCCGGCGCCGATCACGCCCAGCTTCTTCGGCACCTCGCCGATGGCCAGCGCGCCGGTGTTCGACAGGATCAGTTGCTCGTCGAACTCGGCGCCCGGCAGCGCGCGCGCGTTCGAGCCGGTGGCGATGATCACTTGCTTGCCGACGATGGTTTCGTTGGCCGGGGCCGACACGGTCAGCGGGTAGCCTTCAGCGGTGGCGGCGCCAGCAAACGACGCGCGGCCGTGGAAGAAGGTCACCTTGTTTTTCTTGAACAGGAACAGGATGCCGTCGTTGTTTTGCTTCACAACGGTGTCCTTGCGCTTGATCATTTGCGGCAGGTTCAGCGACAGGCCGGCAACGTCGATGCCGTGTTCCTTGAACGCGTGGCCGGCGTGCTCGTAGTGTTCCGACGATTGCAGCAGCGCTTTCGACGGGATGCAGCCGACGTTGGTGCAGGTGCCGCCCGGCGCCGGGCCGCCTTTTCGTTTTCCCACGCGTCCACGCAAGCGACCGAGAAGCCCAGCTGCGCGGCGCGGATGGCAGCGATGTAACCGCCAGGACCGGCGCCGATAACTACTACGTCAAATTGTTTTACTCATTTTTTAATTTCCAATCAGTTCGTCTTCTGGAACGAAGATCCATAACAGAATGTAGATCGCGATGCCAAAACCAAACGTGACGACGAACAGCACGAACAGCACGCGCCAGATCCACGACTCGACGCCGCTGATGCGGCCCAGTCCGCCGCACACGCCGCCCAACCAGCGGTCGCTGCGCGAACGGCGCAAGGTGGTGATGTCGCTGGTGCCGCCGGCGGGCGGATTGTTCAGCAATCGGGCTTTGGCGGCGGCGAACTCCTCGTCCGACAGCGCACCGGCCTGATGCAGTTCGTGCAAACGCTTGATTTCTTCAGCAACGCTCATTCAAGACCTTCCTGAGAATCCCCCGAAGCCGTGCGGCTCCGGGGTCACGCGATGAATTACAGGTCCAGCAGCAGGCGTGCAGGATCTTCCAGCGCTTCCTTCATGGCCACCAGGCCCAGCACGGCTTCGCGGCCGTCGATGATGCGGTGGTCGTAGGACATCGCCAGGTAGTTCATCGGACGAACAACGATCTGGCCGTTTTCCACCACGGCGCGGTCCTTGGTCGCGTGCACGCCCAGGATCGCCGATTGCGGCGGGTTGATGATCGGGGTCGACAGCATCGAGCCGAAGGTGCCGCCGTTCGAGATCGAGAAGGTGCCGCCGGTCAGGTCGTCCAGGGTCAGCTTGCCTTCCTTGGCTTTGGCGCCGAATTCGCCGATTTTCTTCTCGATTTCAGCGATCGACATCTGGTCGGCGTTGCGCAGGATAGGCACCACCGGGCCGCGCGGCGAACCGACCGCGATACCGATGTCGAAGTAGCCGTGGTAGATGATGTCGTTGCCGTCGACCGAGGCGTTCAGGATCGGGTATTTCTTCAGCGCGGCAACAGCAGCCTTGACGAAGAACGACATGAAGCCCAGCTTGACGCCGTGTTCTTTCTCGAACTTGTCCTTGTACTTGGCGCGCAGGTCCATCACCGGCGCCATGTTGACTTCGTTGAAGGTGGTCAGGATGGCGTTGGTCGATTGCGATTGCAGCAGGCGCTCGGCGATACGGGCGCGCAGGCGGCTCATCGGCACGCGCTCTTCCGGACGGTCGCCCAGGTTGGCGGCGGCAGGCGCGGCCACTTGGGCCAGCGCTGGCTTGGCGGCTGGCGCGGCCAGCGGTGCTACGGCCGGGGTCGACGATGCCGAGGCGGCCAGGGCGTCGCCCTTGGTCACGCGGCCATCTTTGCCCGAACCGGCGACATCGCCAGCGCTCAGGCCTTTTTCCGACAGGATCTTGGCGGCGGCCGGCATGGCCACGTCGCCTTTCGAACCACCGGTCGCGGCGGCAGGCGCTGCGGCAGCGGCAGGCGCGGCGGCAGGTGCGGCAGCAGGAGCGGCGGCAGCCGGGGCAGCAGCGGCGCCAGCGTCGGTATCGATGATGGCGATCACTTCGTCAGCCACCACGGTGCTGCCGTCGCCCTTGATGATTTGCACCAGGACGCCTGCGGCAGGTGCCGGCAGTTCCAGAACCACTTTGTCGGTTTCGATGTCGATCAGGTTTTCGTCGCGCGCAACGGCTTCGCCGATTTTTTTATGCCAGGTCAGCATGGTCGCTTCAGCGACGGATTCCGACAGTTGAGGAACTTTGACTTCGATTTGTGCCATGAAAAAACTCCGTATATTTTGTTTTTGCGGCGCCCGCCGCGTAGCGGCCGGGCGCTCCGTTCATAAAGTGGTGCTGCTTATTTGGTCAGGATGAAACCTTTGAGTTTCGAGAACGCGGTTTCCAGCAGTTCTTTTTGCTGGGCGTAGTGCTTGTCGTAGTAACCGACTGCTGGCGACGCCGATGCCGGGCGACCGGCGTACGCCAGGCGCTGGCCCGATTCCAGGCTCTCGAAGATGTTGTGCTGAATCTGGAACCATGGGCCCTGATTCTGCGGTTCGTCCTGTGCCCACACCACTTCGGTCGCGGCTGGGAACTTTTTCAGTTCGGCGGCGAAGGCCTTGTGCGGGAACGGGTACAGCTGCTCGATACGCACGATGGCGGTATCGGTCTGGCCGCGCGTCTTGCGTGCGTTGACCAGGTCGTAGTAGACCTTGCCCGAGCAGGCGATCACGCGTTTGACTTTCTTGGCGTCGATGCTCTCGTCCACTTCGCCGATCACGGTCTGGAACGCGCCCTTGGCCAGTTCGCTCAGCGGCGAACCTGCGTCCTTGTTACGCAGCAGCGATTTCGGCGTCATGATGACCAGCGGCTTGCGGAACTGGCGCACCATCTGGCGACGCAGCACATGGAAGATCTGCGAGGCGGTGGTAGGCTGCACCACTTGCATATTGTTGTCCGCGCACAGTTGCAGGAAGCGCTCAGGACGTGCCGACGAGTGTTCCGGACCCTGGCCTTCGTAGCCGTGCGGCAGCATCATCACCAGGCCGGAAGCGCGGCCCCACTTCACTTCGCCGGAGCTGATGAACTGGTCGATGACAACCTGGGCGCCGTTGACGAAGTCGCCGAACTGGGCTTCCCAGATGGTCAGGGTGTTCGGCTCGGCGGTCGAGTAGCCGTATTCGAAGCCCAGCACCGCCTCTTCCGACAGCACCGAGTCGATCACGGTGAACGGCGCCTGGCCTTCGGCGATGTTTTGCAGCGGCACGTAGGTGCCGGCGTCCCAACGCTCGCGGTTCTGGTCGTGCAGCACGGCGTGACGGTGCACAAAGGTGCCGCGGCCGGCGTCCTGGCCGGTCAGGCGGATCGCGTAGCCGGACGATACCAGCGAGGCGAAGCCCAGGTGTTCGCCCATGCCCCAGTCGAGGTTGATTTCACCGCGGCCCATGGCGGCGCGGTCGGCCAGCACTTTTTCCACCAGCGAGTGGACCTTGAAACCTTCCGGCACGGTGGTGATGCGCGCGGCCAGGCGTTTCAGTTCGGTCAGCGGCACGGCGGTGTCGGCGGCGTCGGTCCATTTCTTGTTCAGGAACGGCAGCCAGTCGACCGCGAACTTGTTCTTGAAGTTGGAGATGACCGGATCGACGGTGTGCTTGCCGGCGTCCATGGCGTCGCGGTAGGCGGCTTGCATCTGCTCGCCGCCGTCGGCCGCGATCACGCCCTGGGTCGCCAGCTTGTCCGCATACAGCTTGCGGGTGCCTGGGTGCTTGCCGATTTTCTTGTACATCAGCGGCTGGGTCAGCGCTGGCGTGTCTTGCTCGTTGTGGCCCAGCTTGCGGTAGCAGATGATGTCGACCACGATGTCCTTGCCGAACTCGGCGCGGTAGTCCATGGCGATCTGCGAGGCCAGCACGGTCGCTTCCGGATCATCGGCGTTGACGTGCAGCACCGGCGCTTCGATCATTTTGACCACGTCCGAGCAGTAGATGGTCGAACGGGCGTCGCGCGGGTCGGAGGTGGTGAAGCCGATCTGGTTGTTGATGACGATGTGCACGGTGCCGCCGGTGCCGTAGCCACGGGTCTGCGCCAGATTCAGCGTTTCCATCACCACGCCCTGGCCGGCGAACGCGGCGTCGCCGTGCACCAGGATCGGCAGCACTTGTTTGCCGCCGTGGTCGCCGCGACGGTCCATGCGGGCCTTGACCGAACCTTCAACCACCGGGTTGACGATTTCCAGGTGCGATGGGTTGAACGCCAGCGACAGGTGCACCGGGCCGCCCACGGTCGAGATGTCCGACGAGAAACCTTGGTGGTACTTGACGTCGCCGGCCGGCAGGTCTTCGGCGTGCTTGCCTTCGAATTCCTCGAACAGGTCTTTAGGCGCCTTGCCCAGGGTGTTGACCAGCACGTTCAGACGGCCGCGGTGGGCCATGCCGATCACGATCTCTTGCACGCCTTTTTCACCGGCGCGCTGGATGATCTCGTCGATCGAGGCGATGAAGGTCTCGCCGCCTTCCAGCGAGAAACGCTTCTGGCCGACGTACTTGGTGTGCAGGTAACGTTCCAGGCCTTCGGCGGCGGTCAGGCGCTCCAGGATGTGCTTTTTCTTTTCCGGGGTGAAATTCGGGGTCGAGCGGATCGACTCCAGGCGCTCTTGCAGCCAGCGCTTTTCGGTCGGGTCCGAGATGTACATATACTCTGCGCCGATCGAACGGGTATAGGTGTCGCGCAGGTAGTTCAGCAGGTCGCGCAGGGTCGCGGTTTCGCCACCGAAGTAGGTGTTGCTGATGTTGAATACGGTGTCCAGGTCGGCATCGGTGAAGCCGTAGAAGCTTGGTTCCAGCTCAGGAATGTTCGGACGCTCCTGGCGTTGCAGCGGGTCCAGGTTGGCCCAGCGAGAGCCCAGGTAACGGTAGGCTGCGATCAGCTGGGTAACGGCGACGCGCTTGCGACCCATTTCCACGTCGGTGGAGGCGGTCACGGTACGGATCGGGCCGGCTTTGGCGCGCTCGGCGAAGGAGGCGATGACGGAGGCGTGGGCGACGTCGGCTTTGTTGGAACCATCGACTGCCGGCACGTGCTGCATGGCGTCGAAGTAGGCACGCCAGTTGTCTGGCACCGAGCCCGGGTTATTCAGATACGCTTCGTACAGTTCTTCAACGTACGGTGCGTTCCCACCGAACAGGTAGGAGTTGGACGTATATTGTTGCATCATTCTTGCTCACCTTTCTTCGCGCTTCGCGAGGAATTAGCGGGTTGGTCTAACCTTCCGCGACACGGCCTGACCGGTTAGCGGATTGCACATCAAGTTGTGGGGGAAGGGCTATTTATTCGGGTGTTACCTAAAACGGGTCCTTCAGCATAGCACCGGTATTGTATCGCAACAACCATTTGTGCGGACGAATACCGAACAATCTTGCACCATTAATTTTAACTTAAGCCGCGCCCCTGCTCGCTCTGCCGTTCGGCGGCGAACCACGTTAGCAATAAGTCCAGCATGGCGCGCAGGGCTGGCGACATGTGCTGGCGCGAGGTGTAAATACCGTGGATTCCCATGCTTAAGGGAGTGTAGCCAGGAAGCAACGCCAGCAGGCGGCCCGAGCGGATCAGCGGCGCCGCGCTGTACAGCGGCTGCAAGGCGATGCCGGCGCCCTGCTCCACCGCTTTCAGCAGGATGAAGTCCTCGTTGGCTGACAGATTGCCGCTGACCGGCACCGACAGCTTTTCACCGTCAGCGCCGGTGAACTGCCACAGGCTCTTGCCGAAGTAGTTGTAGGTCAGGCAGTTGTGGCCGGCCAGATCCTGCGGCAGCGTCGGCGTGCCGTGGGCCTGCAAATACGATGGTGCGGCGCACACCACCGAGTCGCACACGCCCAGTTGCCGGGCGATCAGGTTCGGCTCCAGTGTATTGGTCACGCGCAGCGCCAGGTCGATGCGCTCCTCGATCAGGTTGACGGCGCGGTTACTCATTTGCAAGTCAACCGCGGTGTGCGGATAGCGCCGGAGAAACTCGCTGACCGCGCCCAGCAGCTCGGCCTGCGCCAGCGCCTGCGAGCAGGTGATGCGCAGCAGGCCGCGCGGCGTGTCGGCGTCGGCGCCGGTGGCGACCGCCATGCCGTCGGCCACGTCCAGCATGCGGCGGCAGCGTTCAAGCGTGAGTTCGCCGGCGTCGGTCAGGCTCAGGCGGCGGGTGCTGCGATGCAGCAGGCGCGCGCCGGCCCATGCCTCCATCTCGGCCAGATAGCGCGTGACCATGGCGCGCGACATGTCGAGGGCGTCTGCGGCGGCGATCATGCTGCCGCGCTCGGCGATGCCGACAAACACGCGCGCGGCGGTGATGCGGTCCATTATTCATCCGATTTATGCAATTAATAAACGCAGAATACCGTATTTTTCTATCGGATCGAGAAATTTAAGATGGCGTCATTCTTACTGACTGGAGTGATCATGTTCAAACAAGCCCTGCTGACCGCCGCCCTTGCCACCACCGTCGCCGCCCACGCCGCGCCGCTGAAGCTGGATGTATTCAACCCCGGCGAGGCCGCCATCTTCCCGGTGGCGTCCGTCATCGTCAGCGGCGACAAGGACGCGGTGCTGATCGACGCCCAGTTCTCGCGCGGCGAGGCGGTCAAGCTGGTGGAGCGCATCCGCGCCGGCGGCAAGCATCTGACCACCATTTATATCAGCCACGACGATCCGGATTACTACTTCGGCCTGGACGTGGTGCACGCCGCCTTCCCGGACGCCAAGATCGTCGCCACGCCGGCGGTGATTGCCGGCATCGAAAAGAAGAAAGCCGCCAAGGTCGCCTACTGGGGCCCGATCCTGAAGGAAAACGCGCCGCATGAGGTCATCGTGCCGCAGCCGCTGAAGGGCGACACCATCACGCTCGAAGGCAAGACCCTGGAAATCAAGGCGGCGCCGCGCGGTTACGTATGGATTCCGTCGATCAAGGCGGTCGTCGGCGGCGTCACCGCCTTCAACGAACTGCACGTGTGGACGGCGGACACGCAAACGCCGGCATCGCGCAAGCAGTGGCTGACCACGCTGGACGGCATCGCCGCGCTGAAACCGGTGACCGTGGTGCCGGGCCACTTCAAGCCGGGCGCGCCACTGACGCCGGAGTCGGTCGGCTACACCCGCGATTACCTGGTCAAGTTCGAAGCCGAAGCCGCCAAGGCCGCCGACTCGGCAGCGCTGATCGGTCGCATGAAGCAGCTGTACCCCAACGCCGGCCTGGAAAGCGCACTCGACATCAGCGCCAAGGTCGCCAAGGGCGAAATGAAGTGGTGAGGTAAGCCCGGCGGCGACGGCGAAGTGATACACTGCGCCGTCGTTTTCAATCGCCACCTCACATGCATACTCTGGAGCAGCTGCGCAGGCGGCGCGCTGGCCGGCATCCAACGCCTGACCCTGCGCTGCGGCCTCACCGAATTCCCACGCGAGATTTTTACGCTGGCCGACAGCTTGGAAATCCTCGACCTGTCCGGCAACGCGCTGTCCTCGCTGCCGGACGACCTGCCGCGGCTGCACAAACTGCGCATCATCTTTTGCTCCGACAACCAGTTCACCGAACTGCCGGCCATGTTGGGCGCGTGCCCGGCGCTGAGCATGGTCGGCTTCAAGGCCAACCAGATCCGCCACGTGCCCGCCGCCGCGCTGCCGGCCGGCCTGCGCTGGCTGGTGCTGACCGATAACGCTATCGAAGAACTGCCGGCCGCGCTGGGCGAGCGCCCGCAACTGCAAAAGCTGATGCTGGCCGGGAACCGCCTGCGTGCCCTGCCCGCCTCGATGGCGGCGCTGCACAAGCTGGAACTGCTGCGCATCGCCAGCAACCAGCTGACCGCGCTGCCAGACTGGCTGCTGTCGCTGCCGCGCCTCACGTGGCTGGCCTATGCCGGCAATCCCTTCACCGAACAGCGCGAGGAGGCACTGGTTCACACGCCGTCGGCGGCGATCCGCTGGCAATCGCTGACACTGCGCGAAAAGCTTGGCGAAGGCGCCTCAGGCATCATCTACCGCGCCGACTGGCACGCCGCTGCGTCGCCGGCCGCGTCCGTCGGGCGCGGCCACGCGCCCGCCCCTGCGGCCACGCCAGCCGCTGCGCCGCCGCTGCTGCCGGCCGCCGGCGAAACCGCCGCGAGCGCGCCCGGCGCCGGCCAACCGGTCGCGGTCAAGCTCTTCAAGGGCGCAATGACCAGCGACGGCTCGCCGCTGAGCGAAATGGCGGCCTGCCTCGGCGCCGGCGCCCACCCGAACCTGATTCCTATCCTCGGCCACATTGAAGACCATCCCGGCCACGCGCACGGGCTGGTGATGTCACTGATCCCGCCCGAGTTCCGCAACCTCGCCGGCCCACCCAGCCTGGACAGCTGCACCCGCGACATCTACGCCGAAGATGCGCGCTTCGCGCTGAAAACCGCGCTGGGCATCGCGCGCGGCATCGCCGCCGCCGCCGCCCAGCTACACGCCCATGGCATCCTGCACGGCGACCTCTACGGCCACAACATCCTGCACGACGACCACGGCCAAACGCTGCTGGGCGACTTCGGCGCCGCCTCGTTCTACGACCCTGCCAGTCCGCAAGCCGGCGCCCTGCAAACGCTGGAAGTGCGCGCCTTCGGCAATCTGCTGGAAGAGCTGCTGGACCGCAGCGACCACGCACCAGCGGCATTGCGCGCCCTGCAAGCCGCCTGCCAACAGGGCACGCCGCGCTTCACCGACATCAAAGAAGAGCTAGACAATCCATTCTAGATATTTTATTCTACATCCATGAGTACCAAGAACCTGCCCAAACCGACCGCCGCCGAACTGGAAATGCTGCGCCTGCTATATGCGCTAGGCCCGGCCACGGCGCGCCAGGTGCATGTAGCCGCCGTGGAAACGCGCCCCGACGCCAACTACGCCACGGTCCTGCGCGTGCTGCAAATCATGCACACCAAGGGCCTGGTCAAGCGCGACGAAAGCCAGCGCGCCCACATCTACGCGCCGGTGCAGGAGCAAGACTCGGTACAGACCGGCCTGTTGAAAGACCTGATCCAGAAAGCCTTCGCCGGCTCCGGCAAGGCACTGGTGCTGGCCGCGCTGCGCGGCGGCCACGTCAGCAAAAAAGAACGCGAAGAAATCCAGGCCCTGCTCGACCAGGAAAAATAACTCCGGCCCGCCCCCGTCATGCCCGCGAAGGCGGGAATCCATGCTGAGTTTGCCGTTGAGGCGCGCGATGAAGTGAAGCATATGCGGTATGGATTCCCGCCTACGCGGGAATGACGGGCGCGGCAAGTGAGACTACAATGGTCGCCTTTCACCACGGCCCCAATAATGATTAATCGCTTCGATTCCTGGCCTGAGCGCTCCCATCCTGTTATTGCCGTCATGCTGGCGGTAGCGATCTGCGCGGTGCCAGTGGTGCTGCCGCACTTCGATCTGGCCAACCTGCCGGCCAACCTGTTCGCCTACGTCTTCTGCTGCGTGCTGGCCTACCCGTTTGCGGCGCTGCTGCGCCACCGCATCACCAGCCTGCCGGCGGTGTGGGGCATCGCCGCCCTGCTTTTGTTGGCGGCCTGCTTCTACCACACCAACATCATGGCCGAGACCGCCAACAGCGCCTGGCCGCAGCGGCGCGACGCCACGCTCGATAAATTCCTGTTCAATTTGCCGCAATTGACGATCGGAGTGTTGTGTTGGTGGTTATTGGTGCTGCGTCCCGACCGCCGCAACCGGAGAGTGTGATAATCTTTCCATAATCAAACTTCCGCTAGCATTATGATTCAGAAAGCCCGCACCGCCCGCCGCCATGCTGTCCGCCAGCCGGCCGTGCTGACCATGACCGATGAAAGCCGCCACGAGGTCCACACGCTGGACCTGTCCCACGGCGGCATCAGCCTGCAAACCGGAAGCCAGATGCGCCTGGCGCAATACTGCGCCGTCTCCTTCAATGTGCAGCTGGGCGATATCGACCACAGCGTGCTGGCCATGGGCCAGGTGGTCTACAGCGATCCCGACGCCGAACTCGGCTTCAAGACCGGCGTCCAATTCCTGCGCATCGACGACGCCAGCCGCGCCGTCTTCCACCAGCTGCTGCAAGAAAATCAATAAGCGCAGGCCGGTTGCATGACCGCGCGTTTTCCGCTATATTGAACACACTTTCGCTATAACGGATTTTCGCTATAGCTCATCAGCATCAAGAGTCGGTTGATCCGACGCCAACCTGCCTCCCCGGGCAAGGTGGAAGCCATTGCGGCGATGCGGCCTTTTAACGGCAACGAAGCGGGTGTGACATGGTTACTCCAAATCGAGCCAAGCTTTCAGGAGAACACCATGACCACTTCCCCACACACCGCACCGCTGGACAGCCAGTTCCGCATGACCCACACCTTCCACCTGTCGCTGGGCGCTGGCGAACCTGCCGCCGGCCAGCTGGAATCCACGTTAAAGAGCGCCAGCGCGCGCGTCGACAAATGGCTGATCCAGCGGCGTGGCGGCAGTTATGAGCATAGCATTACGGTCGGCGGCATCGGCGAAGGCTCGGCCCGCGCCCTGCGCAAGGCTCTCGCCAGCCTGAATAGTGAAATCAAGGTGCACGTCGAGCATATGCTGCATTTCGATAGCGCGGCCAAGGCTTGAGGCCAGCGCCCCTCGTCATTCCCGCGCAGGCGGGAATCCATGGGGCGCGGGCTGTTCATGCTCAGCATGGGTTCCCGCCTGCGCGGGAACGACGGCGAAAAAACGGGCCGAGGCCCGTTTTTTTAGTGCTACATGCTACGCATGGATTAACGCTTGTCCAGCGGCGGCACGTCGCGCACGGTCGAGCCGATGAACAGCTGACGTGGACGGCCGATTTTTTGCTCTGGATCGGCGATCATTTCGTTCCACTGGGCGATCCAGCCGATGGTACGCGCCATCGCGAAGATGCCGGTGAACAGCGACACTGGAATGCCCAGCGCCGATTGCACGATGCCCGAGTAGAAGTCGACGTTCGGGTACAGCTTGCGCGAAACGAAGTATTCGTCGTTCAGCGCGATCTTTTCCAGTTCCATCGCCAGCTTGAACAGCGGATCGTCCTGCAGGCCCAGTTCGGCCAGCACTTCGTGGCAGGTTTCGCGCATCAGCTTCGCGCGCGGGTCGAAGTTTTTGTAGACGCGGTGACCGAAGCCCATCAGCTTGACGCCGGAGTTCTTGTCTTTGACCTTGGCGATGAAGTCAGGAATGTTCTCAACCGAGCCGATTTCCTTCAGCATGGTCAGTGCTGCTTCGTTGGCGCCGCCGTGAGCAGGGCCCCACAGGCAGGCGATACCGGCAGCGATACAGGCGAACGGGTTGGCGCCCGACGAACCGGCCAGACGCACGGTCGAGGTCGAAGCGTTCTGCTCGTGGTCGGCGTGCAGGATCAGGATGCGGTCCAGCGCGCGCACCAGCACGTCGTTGACTTTGTATTCTTCGCACGGATTGCCGAACATCATGCGCATGAAGTTGGCCGAGTACGACAGGTCGTTGCGCGGGTACATGAACGGCTGGCCGATCGAGTACTTGTAGGCCATCGCCACCAGGGTCGGCATCTTGGCGATCAGGCGGATGGCCGAGATTTCACGCTGCTTGGCGTCGTTGATGTCCAGCGAGTCGTGGTAGAACGAGGCCAGCGCGCCGACCGTGCCAACCAGCACCGACATCGGGTGGGCGTCGCGGCGGAAGCCGCGGAAGAAGAATTGCATCTGCTCGTGCACCATGGTGTGCTTGGTCACGGTGTCCACGAATTCCTGCTTCTGCTTGGCGTTCGGCAGTTCACCGTTCAGCAGCAGGTAGCACGACTCCATGAAGTCGGCGTTCACCGCCAGCTGTTCGATCGGGTAGCCGCGGTACTGCAGTTCGCCCTTGTCGCCGTCGATGTAGGTGATCGACGAGTTGCACGACGCCGTCGACATGAAGCCTGGGTCGTAGGTGAACTTGCCGGTCGCGCCGTACAGTTTGCGGATATCGATCACGTCGGGACCAACGGTGCCTTTGTAGATCGGGAATTCGACCGAGGCGCTGCCGTCGGAGAACGAGAGAGTGGCTTTGTTATCAGAGATATTCATGGACTCTTCCTTCTTGGAGAGATGATGCAAGTAAAAAGAAACTGGGTGTGCTGCTACGCCAGGCGCAACTGCTGCAGCAACGCGCGAACGTGCGGCAGGTCAATCTCGCCTTCCGGCTCTTTACGGGCCAGTACCAGATCCATCAGGGCATTGTCCGACAAGTCGAGGAGCCGCGTTAACGCGTCCACTTCCTCGTCGGTCAATTCAGTTTCACGCGCATCCAGAAAACGGGTGAGGATGATGTCGTTTTCCAGCAGACCCCGGCGGGCGCGCCAGCGCAGGCGGGCGCGGTTGGCTGGATCGGACTGATGCGCGGAGTGATTCGTTTCAGTCATCGTTTTGCTACTTTACACGTTGTGCTCCGATGTTGCTGGAGCTACTGCTCTAATAGAAAACTACTGTCATTCCCGCGTCGGCGGGAATCCATAGAGCGCCTGAACGCAGGCTCGGCATGGGTCCCCGCCTGCGCGGGGACGACGGGGCTTAGATTGCGCGGCGTACCATCAGTTCTTTGATCTTGCCGATCGCCTTGTTCGGGTTCAGACCCTTAGGGCAGACATCGACGCAGTTCATGATCGAGTGGCAGCGGAACAGGCGGTACGGGTCTTCCAGGTTGTCCAGGCGCTGGCCGGTGGCTTCGTCGCGCGAGTCGGCGATGAAGCGGTAGGCTTGCAGCAGGCCGGCAGGACCGACGAACTTGTCCGGATTCCACCAGAACGACGGGCACGAGGTCGAGCAGCACGCGCACAGGATGCACTCGTACAGGCCGTCCAGCTCTTCGCGCTGTTCCGGGGTTTGCAGGCGTTCTTTTTCAGGACGGATCGAATCGTTGATCAGGTACGGCTTAATCGAATCGTACTGCTTGAAGAACTGCGTCATGTCGACGATCAGGTCGCGGATCACCGGCAGGCCTGGCAGCGGACGCAGCACGATAGGCTCGGTCAGCTCGTTCAGGTTGGTGGTGCAAGCCAGGCCGTTCTTGCCGTTGATGTTCATCGCGTCCGAACCGCACACGCCTTCGCGGCACGAGCGGCGCAGGGCCAGCGAGTCATCGACGTCGGACTTGATGCGTTGCAGCGCGTCCAGCAGCATCTTGTCGGTGTCTTTCAGCTCGACGGTGACATCCTGCATGTACGGCTTGGCGTCACGATCCGGATCGTAACGGTAGATTTTCAGTTTCAGAGTGCGTGCCATGTTGTATAGCCTTAGAAAGTACGTGGTTTCGGTTTGAAGGTATCAACCGTCAGCGGCTTGGTCACCACCGCCTTGTAGTCGAGGCGGTTGCCTTCCGAGTACCACAGGGTATGCTTCATCCAGTTGTCGTCGTCGCGGTGCGGGTAGTCATCGTGGGCGTGGGCGCCGCGCGATTCCTTGCGGGCCGCAGCCGAAACGATGGTGGCTTTCGCGGTTTCGATCAGGTTGTCCAGTTCCAGCGCTTCAACGCGGGCGGTGTTGAACACCTTGGACTTGTCCTGGAACGACACGTGCTTGCGGCGCTCGTCGAGTTTCAGGATTTCTTCCACGCCCTTGTTCAGCATCTCGTCGGTACGGAACACGCCACAGTATTTCTGCATGGTCGAACGGATGTCGTTGGCGACGCCCTGCACTTTTTCGCCGCCGGTCGAGGTTTCCAGCTTGTTCAGGCGGTTCAGCGCGAAGTCGGCCGCGTCTTTCGGCAGCGGCTTGTTTTCCTTCTGCTTCAGGTTCGAGGCCACCACGTGGTTGCCGGCCGCGCGGCCGAACACCACCAGGTCCAGCAGCGAGTTGGTGCCGAGGCGGTTGGCGCCGTGCACCGACACGCAGGCGCATTCGCCGATCGCGTACAGGCCGTTGACCACTTTCTGCGTGCCGTCGCCGTTTGGCGTCACCACCTGGCCGTGGATGTTGGTCGGGATGCCGCCCATCTGGTAGTGGATGGTCGGCACGACCGGGATCGGTTCCTTGGTCGCATCGACGTTGGCGAACTTGTGGCCGATTTCCAGAATCGACGGCAAACGCTTCTCGATGGTGTCCTTGCCGATGTGGCGCAGGTCCAGCATCACGTGGTCCTTGTTCGGACCGCAGCCGCGGCCTTCCTTGATCTCCTGGTCCATCGAACGGGAGACGAAGTCGCGCGGCGCCAGGTCTTTCAGCGTCGGCGCATAACGTTCCATGAAACGTTCGCCCTCGGAGTTAATCAGGATACCGCCCTCACCGCGCACACCTTCGGTAATCAGCACGCCGGCGCCGGCCACGCCGGTCGGGTGGAACTGCCAGAATTCCATGTCTTGCAGCGGCAGGCCGGCGCGCGCCGCCATGCCCATGCCGTCGCCGGTGTTGATGAAGGCGTTGGTGGACGCGGCGAAGATGCGGCCGGCGCCGCCGGTGGCGAAGATGGTGGTCTTGGCTTCCAGGATCATGACATCGCCGGTTTCCATTTCCAGCGCGACCACGCCGACCACGTCGCCTTCGGCGTCGCGGATCAGGTCCAGCGCCATCCACTCGACGAAGAAGTGGGTACGGGCGCGCACGTTACGCTGGTACAGCGTGTGCAGCAGCGCGTGGCCGGTACGGTCGGCCGCGGCGCAGGCGCGCTGCACGGCTTTCTCGCCGAAGTTGGCGGTGTGGCCGCCGAACGGACGCTGGTAGATGGTGCCGTCCGGGTTGCGGTCGAACGGCATGCCGAAGTGTTCCAGCTCGTACACGACCTTCGGTGCTTCGCGGCACATGAATTCGATCGCGTCCTGGTCGCCCAGGTAGTCGCCACCCTTGACGGTGTCGAACATGTGCCAGAACCAGTTGTCTTCTGCCATATTGCCGAGCGAGGCGCCGATGCCGCCCTGCGCCGCCACGGTGTGCGAGCGGGTCGGGAAGACTTTCGACAGCACCGCGACGTTCAGGCCGGCTTCGGCCAGTTGCAGCGATGCGCGCATGCCGGAGCCGCCGGCGCCGACGATTACCGCGTCAAAGCGGCGGGTTGGAATACCAGATTTAATAGCTGCCACGATTACACACTCCAGATAATTTGAATCGACCACACGGCGCAGCCGATCAGCCAGGCGATGGTGGCGATTTGCAGGAACAGGCGCACGCCGACGGCGCGCACATAGTCCATCCAGACGTCACGCATGCCTACCCAGGCGTGGTAGAACAGGCCGATCAGCGTCACTGCGCTGATCAGTTTGAACCATTGCTGGGCGAACAGGCCGGCCCAGCCTTCATAGGTGAAATTCTGGCCGGTCAGGAAGGCCAGCAGCAGGATGGCGGTGTACGCCACCATGATGACCGCGGTGACGCGCTGCACCAGCCAGTCCTTGACGCCGTAGTGGGCGCCGACCACGCGGCGCTTAGGGCCGATACCGTTATCGTTGATGGACATCTCAGAATACTCCAAACAGTTTCAGGGCGATCAGCGCGGTCAGCGCCAGGCTGATGACCAGCACGGTGATCGACGATTTGCGCGCGGACTGCTTGTCCAGGCCGATGTGCAGGTCCATCACCAGGTGACGGATGCCGGCGCACATATGGTGCAGGAAGCTCCAGCTCAGGCCGAGGATGATCAGCTTGACCAGCGGGTAGGTGACGAAACCTTCGTAGTAAGCGAAAGAGATCTCGGAACGCAGCGAATTCTGCAAGAGATACAGCACGAAAGGCAGCAGCACGAACATGCCGACACCGGAGATGCGGTGCAGGATCGACACATAAGCGGCTGGCGTCATACGGTAGTTGGACAGCTCGGTAACGTGAATGTTACGGAACTCCGGCCGTTCTTTTTTAGGGGCTTCCCTCACGGCTTCTGACATAACAAGACCTCCTCAGGCTAATACAAAATTTTGGTAAGACTGCGATTTTCGCCGATTTCCACTCTCATAACCAATATCTATTGTTACATATAACCAAAATAGTGGTCTGCGGCGGCGGCGGGCGGCTACTTTCCGTAGCTCAACGTATTATCAGCGCAACAATGCTACGGGCGTATGACTGCGCGCCGGTCTCCTTCAATTCAACTCGTTGTGATAATGGTGGCGCTCGGTCAGGTACAGGCCGCGGCGCAGCTCGACCGGCTTGTCGCCGTACGTAAACGACACCCGCTCCGACGCCAGCAGCGGCGTGTTGACGGCAACCTTCAGCAGCGCGGCGTCGCCCTCGGCGGCGCACACGGCGCGGATTTTCTCGGTGGCACGTATCATCCGCGTGCCGAATTCGGATTCGAACAGCCCGTACATCGGGCCCTTGTATTCTTCCAGCCGCTCGGCCGTCAGCCCCTTGAAGGTGATGCCGGGCAGCCACAGCTCCTCGACGATGGTCGGCACGCCGTCGAAATGCTGCACCCGCTTCACAAAGATCACGGCGTCGCCGGACTTCAGGTCCAGCAGGCGCGCCACGTCGGCCGGCGCGCGCATGCGCTTGACTTCGATGAACTGGCTCACGCCCGGATGCGGCACGCCCTCGTCCGGCATCAGCCGCAGGAAGCGGAACTGCGCCCGTTCTTCATGATGGGTGGAAACAAACGTGCCCTTGCCCTGCTTGCGCATGACCAGGTTCTCGGCGGCCAGCTCGTCGATCGCCTTGCGCACGGTGCCCTGGCTGACCTTGAAACGGTTGGCCAGTTCCACTTCGCTGGGGATCAGTTCGCCCGGCTTCCATTCGCCGGACTGCAGGCTCTTGGTGATCAGGGCCTTGATTTGCTGGTACAACGGGGAGAAAGTAGGCGACACCGTAGCCGCACTACCGGCGCTGGCAGCGGTAGCATTGTTGTTCGGATTGGGTGGCGCGGAACTCATAGACCAAGATTTCACCACAAATGAACAGTGCCGTCCAGAAAAAACGGCAATAAGTTATCTGTCTTATATAAGACATAAGATAGGATTGACAGATAGTGGTGACAGGCCTACACTCGCCGCCAACACTTATGGATACATCATTATAAGCGTTGATTTTTGCAGTATGATTACGATTTCCCGGACCTGCCCACGGTCCAGCTTCAAGAACGTTTTACTTACACACTTTGGAGATTCATCATGGCTAAAACCCCATTGCGCGTTGCTGTCACCGGCGCTGCTGGTCAAATCGGTTACGCACTGCTGTTCCGCATCGCCAACGGCGACATGCTCGGCAAGGATCAACCAGTCATTCTGCAACTGCTGGAAATCCCTGACGAGAAGGCGCAGAAGGCGCTGAAGGGCGTCATGATGGAAATCGACGATTGCGCATTCCCGCTGCTGGCCGAGATGACCGCGCACTCCGACCCGCTGACCGCGTTCAAGGACGTCGACTACGCCGTGCTGGTTGGCGCCCGCCCACGTGGCCCAGGCATGGAGCGCAAGGACCTGCTGGAAGCCAACGCGCAGATCTTCACCGCCCAGGGCAAGGCGCTGGACCAGGTGGCATCGCGCAACGTCAAAGTGCTGGTGGTCGGCAACCCTGCCAACACCAACGCCTACATCGCCATGAAATCGGCCCCTTCGCTGCCAGCGAAGAACTTCACCGCCATGCTGCGCCTGGACCACAACCGCGCGCTGTCGCAAGTGGCCGCCAAAACCGGCACCCAGGTGAAAGACATCGAGAAGCTGACCGTGTGGGGCAACCACTCGCCGACCATGTACGCCGACTACCGTTTCGCCACCGTCAACGGCAAAAACGTCAAGGAACTGATCAACGACCAGGAATGGAACGCCAACACCTTCCTGCCGACCGTCGGCAAGCGCGGCGCCGCCATCATCGAAGCGCGCGGCCTGTCGTCGGCTGCTTCGGCCGCCAACGCCGCCATCGACCACGTGCACGACTGGCACGTCGGCACCAACGGCAAGTGGACCACCATGGGCGTGCCGTCGGACGGTTCGTACGGCATCCCTGAAGGCATCGTGTTCGGCTTCCCGGTCACCACCGAAAACGGTGAATACAAAATCGTTCAAGGCCTGGAAATCGACGCCTTCTCGCAAGAACGCATCAACCTGACCCTGAAAGAACTGACCGAAGAGCGCGAAGGCGTCAAGCACCTGCTGCCATAAGCCCTTCCCTGCCCGTGGAACCGGTTAAACAACCGATCCGCCGCACCCGCCGCGCTGCCGAGAGCAGCGCGGCGGTTATTTCTTCTACCGCACCATCACGCATGCACCCATCCGAGGTTTTATTCCAGGGTAATCGCCAGCCGCTGCTGCTGCCCGCCTGCGACCATTACGCCGGCTCCGAGAAGCTGATGCGCAAATCGATCGCCCTGCAACAAGAACTTGGCCCGCTGTTCGACATCACCCTCGACTGCGAGGACGGCGCCAGCGCCGGCAACGAGGAAGCCCACGCCCGCCTGGTGGCGCAGCTGGTCAACTCCGCCGAGAACCAATTCAACCGCATCGGCGCCCGCGTGCACGACGTGCACAGCCCCTGGTTCGCGCAGGACGTCGAACTCATCTGCGACGCCGCCGCGCGCCTGGCCTACATCGTGCTGCCCAAGGTGCACAGCGTCGACGAGGTGGCGCGCGCCATCAAGCTGATCGAGACGCACGCCGCCCGCGCCGGCCGCAAGGACCTGCCGGTCCACGTGCTGATCGAAACCCACGGCGCGCTGCACGACGTCTACGCCATCGCCGCGTTGCCGCAGGTGCAGTGCCTGTCGTTCGGCATCATGGACTTCGTCTCGTCGCACTACGGCGCCATTCCCGGCAGCGCGATGCGCACGCCGGGCCAGTTCACGCACCCGCTGGTGGTACGCGCCAAGCTCGATATCGCCGCCGCCTGCCACGCGCACGGCAAGGTGCCGTCGCATAACGTCACCACCGACATCAAGGACACGGCGGTGGCCGCCAACGACGCCCAGCGCGCCGCCGCCGAATTCGGCTATACGCGCATGTGGAGCATCCACCCGAACCAGATCAAGCCGATCATCAAGACCTTCACGCCGCGTCTGTCGGAAGTGAACGAGGCGGCCGCCATCCTGCACGAGGCGGCGGCCGCGCAGTGGGGCCCGATTGCCCAAAATGGCCGATTGCACGATCGCGCCAGCTACAGATATTATTGGACTGTTTTGCAACGCGCCAAGCTGGCGGGCCTGAGCCTGCCGGAATCGGTGGCGCCGCTGTTCAACGGTCCGTCCCCCGACCAGCCACAGGAAGCAAATTAAATGTCGATCTCCAAATTATTCATGGCCTGCAGTCTCGCGCTGGCCTCGCTGACCCTTGCCGCCGGCGCCCACGCCGAAGGCGAGGTCAAGAAACCGGTCAAGAAGGAAGCGGTCAAGAAGACCGCCGCCAAGGCCAAGAAGGCCGCCAAGCCGGCCGAGCCGAAAGTGCCGAACGAGGAAGAGGACGAGCCGGTCATCACCGACACCGCCGCCACCGACTTCGACTGCGAACTGGGCAACAAGATCACCATCTACCAGAACGCCGGCGACGACAGCCACATCGCGCTGCGCTGGAAAAAGCGCCTGCACCGCCTGACGCGCGTGGGCACCACCACCGGCGCGCTGCGCTTCGAGAACAAGCTGTACGGCCTGATCTGGATCGGCATCCCGGCCAAGGGCATGCTGCTCGACTCCAAGCAGAACCGCCAGCTGGCCAACGAGTGCCGCAACGCCGAACAAATGAAGCCGGTGGTGACGGCCGACACGCCGGCCGATACGGTTCAGCAATAACGATAGCCCGTCATTCCCGCGCAGGCGGGAATCCATAGAGCGCCTGCGGGACCGGCTCAGCATGGATTCCCGCCTGCGCGGGAACGACGTCACAACAGCAGCACCACGCTTTTTAAAATAGACGATACCCAATACGAAGGAGAGGTCATGTCACACAACACTCTGAACACGCTTAAGGAATTCGACATCGCGGGCAAGAAGGCCAAGTTCTACTCGCTGCCGGCGCTGGAAAAGAGCCTGGGCGCCAAAATTTCCCGCCTGCCGATCTCGATCCGCGTGGTGCTGGAGTCCGTACTGCGTAACGTCGACGGCAAAAAAGTCACCGAAGAACACGTCCGACAAGTGGCCAACTGGTCGGCCACCGGCGAGCGCACCGACGAAATCCCGTTCGTGGTCGCGCGCGTGGTGCTGCAGGACTTCACCGGCGTGCCGCTGCTGGCCGACTTGGCCGCGATGCGCAACGTCGCCTACAAGATGGGCGTGAACGCCAAGAAAATCGAGCCGCTGGTGCCGGTCGACTTGGTGGTCGACCACTCGGTCACCATCGACCACTTCCGCGAGCCGAAGGCGCTGGACCTGAACATGAAACTGGAATTCCAGCGCAACAACGAGCGCTACCAGTTCATGAAGTGGGGCATGCAGGCCTTCGACACCTTCGGCGTGGTGCCGCCGGGCTTCGGCATCGTCCACCAGGTCAACCTGGAATACCTGGCGCGCGGCGTCCACAAGGATGCCAACGGCGTCTACTACCCTGACTCGCTGGTCGGCACCGACTCGCACACCACGATGATCAACGGCATCGGCGTGGTCGGCTGGGGCGTCGGCGGCATCGAGGCGGAAGCCGGCATGCTGGGCCAGCCGGTCTACTTCCTGACCCCGGACGTGATCGGCGTCAACCTGACCGGCGTGCTGCGCGAAGGCTGCACCGCGACCGACCTGGTGCTGACCATCACCGAAATGCTGCGCAAGGCCAAGGTGGTCGGCAAGTTCGTCGAATTCTTCGGCGAAGGCACCGAGACGCTGTCGGTCACCGACCGCGCCACCATCGCCAACATGGCGCCGGAATACGGCGCCACCATGGGCTTCTTCCCGGTCGACGACGCCACCATCGAGTATTTCGAGGGCACCGGCCGCACCAAGGCGGAGATCGACGCCTTCGCCGCCTACTTCAAGGCGCAGGGCATGTACGGCGTATCGAAAGCCGGCGACATCGACTACACCCGCGTGCTGGAACTGAACCTGACCGACGTTACGCCGTCGCTGGCCGGTCCGAAGCGCCCTCAGGACCGTATCGAAATCGGCAACGTCAAGAACAACTTCATCGAGCTGTTCTCGAAACCGACCTCGGAAAACGGCTTCAACAAAAAACCGGAAGACCTGAGCCAGACCTACACCACCAGCAACGGCGTGCACGTCAAGAACGGCGACGTGCTGATCGCCGCGATCACCTCGTGCACCAATACCTCCAACCCGAGCGTGCTGCTGGCCGCCGGCCTGCTGGCCAAGAAGGCCGTTGAAGCCGGCCTGACCGTGGCGCCGCACATCAAGTCGTCGCTGGCCCCCGGCTCGCGCGTGGTGACCGAGTACCTGACCGCCGCCGGCCTGCTGCCGTACCTGGAGAAACTGGGCTTCGGCGTCACCGCCTACGGCTGCACCACCTGCATCGGCAACGCCGGCGACCTGACGCCGGAACTGAACGCCGCCATCACCTCGAACGACATCGTCGCTTCGGCCGTGCTGTCGGGCAACCGTAACTTCGAAGCGCGTATCCACCCGAACATCCGCTCCAACTTCCTGGCCTCGCCGCCGCTGGTGGTGGCCTACGCCATCGCCGGCAACATGACCGTTGACCTGATGACCCAGCCGGTTGGCAAGGGCAGCAATGGCAAGGACGTGTACCTGGGCGACATCTGGCCGACCTCGCAGGAGATCGCCAAGCTGATGAAGTTTGCGATGAACTCGAAAGTGTTCAAATCGAACTACGCCGACGTCAAGGGCAATCCGGGCAAGCTGTGGGAGCACGTGTCGTCGACCGAAGGCCAGGTCTACAACTGGCCGGCCTCGACCTACATCGCCGAGCCGCCATTCTTCGACGGCTTCGAGATGACGCCGAAGGCGACCGATCCGAACATCACCGGCGCCCGCGCGCTGGGCGTATTCGGCGACTCGATCACCACCGACCACATCTCCCCTGCCGGCTCGATCAAGGAAGACGGCCCGGCCGGTAAATGGCTGAAGGAAAACGGCGTGCAGAAAGCCGACTTCAACTCCTACGGCTCGCGCCGCGGCAACCACGAGATCATGATGCGCGGCACCTTCGCCAACGTCCGCATCAAGAACAAGATGATCCCGCCGAAAGCCGACGGTTCGGCGGTCGAAGGCGGCATCACGATCCACCAGCCATCGGGCGAACAGCTGTCGATCTACGACGCGGCCATGAAGTACGTGGCGGCCGGCACCCCGACCATGGTGTTCGGCGGCGAAGAGTACGGCACCGGCTCGTCGCGCGACTGGGCCGCCAAGGGCACCCAGCTGCTGGGCGTGAAAGCGGTGATCGTGCGTTCGTTCGAGCGCATCCACCGTTCCAACCTGGTCGGCATGGGCGTGCTGCCGCTGCAATTCATCGGCAACGACTCGGTCGAATCGCTGGGCATCACCGGCAAGGAAACCTACGACCTGAAGGGCCTGGACGGCGAAATCAAGCCGCAACAGCTGGCCACGCTGGTGATCCACCGTGAAGACGGCAGCAGCCAGGACGTCAAGGTACTGCTGCGCATCGACACCCCGATCGAAGTCGACTACTACAAGCACGGCGGCATCCTGCCGTTCGTCCTGCGCCAGCTGCTGGCCGCGTAAGGTTCGCGCTTTATCGCTAAAAAAGCCGGGCTTGCCCGTAATGCCGTTAAGTCGCGCTTGAAATTGCACCGTGTCGTTCCCGCGCAAGCGGGAACGACCGCGACCGACTTAACGGCGTTCCGGGCTTGCCCGGCTTTTTCTATGCACGTTTGCCGAATCATCTACAATAGGGTCATAATCCGTTTTATTCACTTTTAATGAGACTCTTCGCGCAATGCGTCGTTCAAAACAAGCTTCACCCCACAAGTTGTCCGCCGAGAGCCAGCGCCTCGCCACCTATGCCCAGGCAGTCGGGCAGGCGGCCAGCCGCATCGAAGAACGGGCATGGGAACACTCCCTCGATGCACAGCTTCAGAAACTGCTGAAGACGGGCCACCAGGACACCATCGACGCCACCCTCAACGCGCTGTTCAAGGAAGACCTGAACGCCTACGACGTGCTGATGGACGGCGTGGAAGCGGTCAGCGAATCGAGCCACCTCACCATCGATACCGCCGACGGCGTCAGCAAGCCGTATGACGTGCTGCTGGTGGCCGCGCCGATCCTGGCCTGGACCCGCTTCGCCATCGCCTCCGGCGCCATCCCGGCCGACATCCTGCAAACGCTGACGGCGCACTTCGCCGCCCACCTGCTGGCCGACGGCACGCAGCTGGCCATGTCGCCGACGCTGTTCTCGATCGACCAGCTGCCGCGCAGCCACGTCGAAACCTACGCCAAGGTGCAGAAGCTGGCGCAGGCCGCCATCAAGGGCACCACGCTGAAAGCCGACACCAAGGTGCCGGAGACCGCTCCCTTCCTGGCCGACACGCGCTACCTGCTGGTGGCCGTGGTGGCGCCGGCCGGTGCGCCGCTGTTCCGCTGGCAGATGCCGGAACACCAGTCCGGCTTCGCCGCCGAGCGCAGTGCCGCGCTGGAAGCCTGGCGCGCGCAAGCCACGCCGACCATCAACCGCCTGTTGCCGGGCTGCGGCGTCGAGCTGCTGCTGCCGGAAGCCTACTACATGGCCTGCCGCGAGGCGGACAAGCTGATACGCCCGGTGTCGATCCGCGCGGCCGTGCACTACCTGACGCACACGCTGGACGTCGAGCCGTCCGACCTGCGCGCGGTCATCGCCGGCTTCGGCGAGGAAAGCGCCGATGGGCAGGTGGACGAATACCGCGTGGCCTTCACCCAGCGTTCGTCGACGGATGTGATCTATGGTGTGGTGTGGCCGCTGTATGGCCAGGAGGACGAGGAAGGCACGCCGCCTGAAGGTCCGGGCGCGATCGGCGGCCAGCAGAAGCCGCTCACGCCGGTGGAAGACATCATCTCCCACCTCAACGCGGCCGGCATCACGCAGATCAAAAAGCATAGCGAGCGCTATGTGGTGGAGTTTTGCGACGACTGCGGCGCGCCGCTGTTCGCCGATCCGCAAGGTGAGCTGGCGCACGCGGAAATGCCCGAAGACGCGCCAAGCGGCACCGAGCACTTCCACTAAGCCCGTCGTTCCCGCGCAGGCGGGAACCCATGGAATGCCAGCTCGGCATGGGTTCCCGCCTGCGCGGGAACGACGGGGGCGTTACCAGGTGGAGAACGGCTTCTTGATCAGGCTGGAATTGAAGTAACGCGCATCGCCGGTGACCTCCTCGCCGATCCAGTCCGGCTTATCGAACTGCTGGTCTTCCGACTGCAACTCGATCTCCGCCACCACCAGCCCGGCATTCACGCCGAGGAACTCATCGACTTCCCAGACATTGCCGCCGAACTCGATGCGGCGGCGATACTTCTCGATCAAAGGCTGCTCGCACAAACCATCGAGCAGCTCGGCCGCATCGGCGACAGGAATCTCGTACTCCCATTCGCCGCGCGTCGCGCCCTTGCTAGCGCCCTTGATCGTCATCACCGCCCGCTCGCCCTCGATACGCACGCGCACCACCCGCTCCTTCTGCGAGGACAAGTAGCCCTGCTTGAAAAACACCGGCTCGCCCAGGTGCATCCAGCCATCGCCGGACAGCAGGAACTTGCGTTCGATCTCGACGCCCACGATCAGTAGTCGTCCAGCGACAGCAGGATAGGCTGCAGGATCGCCGCGCCCAGCGCCGCGCTGCGCGCGCCATTCCAGCCCACGTGCGGGTCCGGCAGGTCGGCGTTGTCCTTGAACGGCATTTCCAGCGTCAGCGCCAGGCAGCCGAAGTGGTGACCGACATACTTCGAGGCCAGCGTCAGCATGTCTTCCTTGTACTTGCTGGCGGCATAGCCCACCTTGTCCTGGAAGTCCGGCGAGGCGTTCTTGTAGCGGTCAATGAAGGCCTGCTGCTTCTGGCGACGCTCGTCGCTGAAGTTCTCCAGCATCTCGTTGCCGGCCACGAAGTTGTAAGGCAGCGCCTCGTCGCCATGGATGTCGAAGAACATGTCGATGCCGGTTTCGTGCATCTTCTGCTTCACATACAGCACTTCCGGGCTGCGCTCGACCGAAGGCGTCATCCACTCGCGGTTCAGGTTCGCGCCGGCGGCGTTGGTGCGCAGGTTGCCGCGCACCGAACCGTCCGGATTCATGTTCGGCACAATGTAGAACACGCAGCGCTGCAGCAGCTTGCGGGCGATCGGATTGGCATCGTCCAGCAGCGAATCGATCAGGCCTTCGATGAACCACTCGGCCATCGACTCGCCAGGGTGCTGGCGCGCGATGAACCAGATTTTCTTTTCCGCTTCCGGCTTGCCGATGACAACCAGGTTCATATCGCGGCCATCGACCGTCGAGCCGAGATCGTGCACGCGCGCCAGCGGATGCTCGCCCACCTCGCCCAGCAGGCGCAGATGGCGCTCGAACGAATACGGCTCGAAGTAAGCGTAGTAGATGCTGTCGGTGTCCGGCGTGTGATTGATCGTCATGACCGCGCCATCGAACTTGGTCGGCACGCGGAACCAGTTCTCCGTGTCGTAGCTGGCAACGGCCTGGTAATCCTCGAAGCCCTTGGCGTAAGTCGCCTGGCCGGCGTTCACGAAGCGCATCGTCAGCTTCTGGCCGCGCGCGCCCTGTACGCGGAAGTGGAACCACTGGTGGATGTCAGCGTGAGAGTCCTTGCGCAGATTCAGTTCGATGGTGGAAGCACTGTCGGCGCGCAGCACTTCGATGGCGCCGGAGTCGAAGTTCTGGCTGATTTTGATGGTCATGTTGATCCAATACTAAGTGAACGCTAATGACCATTATTTTACCAGCATGCTCCCTTCGCGTTTATAGCGGGCATGCCACGACAAGGCCTTTTCCAGCACATGCGGGGTCTGCCCGCCGCCCTGCCTCGCCTCCTCGAAATAGGCGCGCAGTTGCGGGCGATAATCCGGGTGCGCGCAGTTCTCGATGATAAGCGGCGCGCGCTCGCGCGGCGCCAGGCCGCGCAGGTCGGCCAGGCCCCATTCCGACACCAGCAGGTCGACATCGTGCTCGGTGTGGTCGACGTGCGCGGCGAACGGCACCACGCTGGAAATCGCGCCATCCTTGGCCACCGACTTGCTGACGAAAATCGACAGCTGGCCGTTGCGCGCGAAGTCGCCCGAGCCGCCGATGCCGTTCATCATATGCGTGCCGCCAACGTGGGTCGAATTGACGTTGCCATAAATGTCGAACTCCAGCGCCGTGTTCAGCGCGATGATGCCCAGCCGGCGCACGATCTCCGGGTGGTTGCTGATCTCCTGCGGCCGCAGCACCACGCGCTCGCGGTACTGCTCGATGTTGCAGATGAACTTCTCGTGCATGGCCGCCGACAGCGTGATCGACGACGCCGACGCCATCTTCAGCTGGCCGGAATCGAGCAGCTCGATGGCGCTGTCCTGCAACACCTCCGAATACATGGTCATGTCGTGGAACGGCGAATCGATCAGGCCATGCAGCACGGCGTTGGCGATGGTGCCGATGCCCGCCTGCAGCGGCCGCAGCGACGGCTCCATGCGCCCTGCTTTCACCTCGCCTTCGAGGAAGGCGATGACGTGGCGCGCGATGGCGTCGGTCTCGTGATCCGGCGGCAGCGCGTTGGACGGGCTGTCGGGGCTATCGGTGATGACGATGGCGGCGATGCGCTCGGGCGGCACCGCAATCGCGGCGGCGCCGATGCGCTGCCATGGCGTCAGCAGCGGAATCGCCTCGCGGTACGGACGGGCGCCGGGCACGTAGATATCGTGGAAGCCCTCCAGCGCCAGCGGCGCGCTCAGGTTGATCTCGACGATCACCTTGTCGGCCTGCTGCACGAAGTTGGCGGTGTTCCCGACCGACATCGACGGAATGATGCCGCCATCCGGCGTGATCGCCACCGCTTCGATGACCGCGATATCGACCGCCTTCAGGTCGCCGGAGCGCAGCTGCTCGGCGGTTTCCGACAGGTGCTGGTCGATGAACATCACCTCGCCGCTGTTGATCTTGCGGCGCAGCGCGGCGTCGGCCTGGAACGGCATGCGGCGCGCGACCACGCCGGCGTTGGCCATCAGGCCGTCGCTGTCGTTGCCGAGCGAAGCGCCGGTCAGCAGGGTCAGGTGCAGCGGCGCCGAACGCGCGCGCTCGACCAGCGCCGCCGGCAGCGCCTTGGCGTCGCCGGCCCGGGTAAAGCCGCTCATGCCCACTGTCATGCCGTCCTTGAATAACAGGGCGGCCTGCTCCGCGCTCATCAGCTGGTTCATGAGCGCCGGACGGCGGATGCGATCTTCGTACATGGTTTGGGTTCTCCTCATTCTTTTGTTTCAGTATAGAATCAGAAAAACTGTAGTTTTATGACTTAAATTCTCACTTTCCATTCTTTTTATTCATGGATTTGCGCTCGCTCCGCTACTTTGTCGAAACCATCCGCCTGAGCAGTTTTACGCAGGCGGCGGAATCGCTGCATGTCACCCAGTCGACCATCAGCAAGATGGTGAAGCAGCTGGAAGAGGAAGTCGGCGCGCAACTGCTGATACGCGAAGGCCGCAAGCTGACGCTGACCGACACCGGCCAGGTAGTCTACGCGCGCGGGATGGAAATGCTGGCCACCATGCGCCAGCTGGCGGCCGAAGTGCACGACACGCAGACAGTGGAGCGCGGCCACCTGACGGTCGGCATACCGCCGATGATCAACCTGTTGTTCACGCCTGTGCTGAAGGCCTTCCGCCAGCGCCATCCGAATATCACGCTGACGCTGCGGGAGGACGCCGGCCAGGCGATCGAACGCCAGGTGGCGCACGGCGAACTGGAAATCGGCATGACGGTGCTGCCCGCGGACCCGCAACTGGAGCTGCAATCAGCGCCCATCGCCAGCTATCCGGTGTGGGCGCTGGCGGCGCAAGGCACCTTCCAGAAGCACCGCGCCACCATCAAACTCAAAGCGCTGGCCAACACGCCGCTGGTGCTGCTGAAGGACGATTTCGCCATGACGCGCACGCTGCGCGCCGCTTTCACCGCCGCCGGCTTCGAGCCGCAGGTGGCCGCGCAAAGCGGCCAGTGGGACTGGCTGGTGGCGATGGCCTCCGCCGGCATGGGCGTGGCGCTGCTGCCGGAACCGTTCATCCACCGCCTCGCCATCGGCCACGTCGATGCGGTGAAGGTCGCCGATCCCGAACTGGCCTGGCAGCCGGCGCATGTCTGGCGCAACGGCTACCTTTCCCACGCAGCCCGCGCCTGGCTGGAAGTGTGCGGCGAGGTGCTTAGCGCTCCGGCAGTTCGTGGATAGCGATGCCTTCGATCGGATCGATCGGCTGTTCCCATGGGCGCAGCTTGAGGAAACGCTGGGTGTCGGCATAGCCGGCCTGCCAGCGGGCGCGGATGCCGCTGGAGCTGAAGTCGATGTCCTTGGTATGGTCCTCGTTGCCGATGCGCGGCGCGCGCAGCGACACCACATGCATATCGGTGCCGCAGCCCCATGACGCCAGCTCGCGCACTTCCGGCAGCGCCAGTTCGCCGGCGTCGAGGTACTTGGTCAATTGGCGGATCACATGCCGCAAACGGTGCAGCTTGCGCTGCTGCTCGATGTTGCTGGCGCGGCTGGCGTACTGGATTTCCTTCTGCTTATCCAGCACATCGAGCACGCTCTGCGGCTCGGTGCCGTCGGGATTCCACACCTCCACCGAGAAGATCACCGATTGCCGGCGCGGCTCATCGTCCAGCACCGCCTCGATCGGCGTGTTGGAGTAGATGCCGCCGTCCCAATACGGCTCGCCATCGATGCGAATCGCCGGAAACGCCGGCGGCAGCGCGCCGGACGCCATCACATGCTCGACGCACAGCGGTTCCTTGCGGGTGTCGAAGTAGCGCATCCCGCCGGTGCGGGCGTTGACCGCGCCGACCGTCATCCGCATATCCTTATCGTTCAGCACATCGAAATCGACCAGGTCTTCCAGCGTGGCCCGCAGCGGCGTGGTCTGGTAGAACGACGCCTGCTCGACGCCCACATGCGCGTCCGGATTCCACCACGACACCAGATTAGGCTCAAAGAACGCCGGTATGCCCTGCCCCAGCGTGATCGCATTGGCCAGCACGCGCGGCATGGTGGTGAAGCCGAAGGAGTTGCGCTCCATGCGGTGCCAGAATTCGCGCAGCCGGTCGAGGCGCTGCGCAGGCGGATTGCCGGCGATGATGGCGCCGTTGATGGCGCCGATCGATGTGCCGATCACCCAGTCCGGCTCGACGCCGGCTTCGTGCAAAGCCTGGTACACGCCCACCTGGTAGGCGCCTAAAGCGCCGCCGCCCTGCAGGACCAGAACGATCTGGCCCGGCAAGGCAGGCGACGGCGGACAAGCGGGATTCAAGCTCAAGCCAACCTCCACGATGCACTGCAACGTGGAGATTGTAAGCCATCTTTACGCCAGGTTGACGCCGCGCGCTTGCAAGGCCGCGCGCACGCCGGCGCCATACGCCGGATCGGCCTGGTCGAAGTGCGCCAGCTGGCGGGCGATGATCTCGGCGCTTACCTGGCTCAGTGGACCGGCGATGTTGTTGAACAGGTTTTGCTGTTCGTCTGCCGGCATCAGGCGGAACAGATCGCCGGCCTGGGTGTAGTCGTCTTCCTTGCCGCGGCCGTCGTAGCGGCCGGCCGCGCCGTCCAGCGCCAGCGGCGGTTCGCCGTGGCCCATGCCGTGCGGATTGCTGCCGTTGGCCTGCACCGGATCGTAGTTCTGCGCCGCGCCGCCGTTGGCGCCGGCCATGGCGCCGTCGCGCTGCTGGTTGTGGAACGGGCAGCGCGGCGCGTTCACCGGCAGATGCTGGTGATTGGTGCCGACGCGGTACAGCTGCGCGTCGTGGTAGGCGAACAGGCGCGCTTGCAGCATCTTGTCCGGCGAGTAGCCCATGCCCGGCACCACGTTCGACGGCGACAGCGCCGCCTGCTCGACTTCGGCGTGGTAGTTGACCGGGTTGCGGTTCAGCTCCAGCACGCCGACCGGCAGCAGCGGGAAGTCCGCGTGCGGCCATACCTTGGTCAGGTCGAACGGATTCCAGCCGGTGCGCGCTTCCCATGCCGCCAGTTCAGCCTCGGTGGCCACTTGCAGCTTGACGTCCCAGCGCGGGAAGTCGCCGCCGGTGATGGCGTTGAACAGGTCGCGCTGGGCGTAATCCGGATCGGTGCCGGCGATGCGCGTGGCTTCGTCGGCGCTGAGGTTCTTGATGCCCTGCTGCGTCAGGAAATGCCACTTGACGTATACACGCTCGCCGGCGGCGTTAATCAGGCTGTAGGTGTGGCTGCCGAAACCATGCATGTGGCGGTAGCCGTCCGGCGTGCCGCGGCTGGAGAACAGCGTGGTGACCTGGTGCAGGCTTTCCGGCGTGCGGCTCCAGAAATCGAACATCGCGGTCGGCGATTTCAGGTTGGTTTGCGGATCGCGCTTTTGCGTGTGGATGAAGTCCGGGAACTTGATGCCGTCCTTGAGGAAGAACACCGGCGTGTTATTGCCGACCAGGTCCCAGTTGCCTTCTTCGGTGTAGAAGCGCACCGCGAAGCCGCGTGGATCGCGCTCGGTGTCGGCGCTGCCCTTTTCGCCGCCCACGGTGGAAAAGCGCAGGAAGGTTTCGGTCTGCTTGCCCACTTCGGCGAACAGCCTGGCCTTGGTGTATTGGGTGATGTCGTGGGTGACGGTGAAGGTGCCGTAGGCGCCGGAGCCCTTGGCGTGCACCACGCGCTCGGGAATGCGCTCGCGGTTGAAGTGCTGCAGTTTCTCGATCAGGTGGAAGTCTTGCAGCAGCACGGGACCACGGGGGCCGGCGGTGAGGGAATTCTGGTTGTCGGCGACGGGGATGCCGGAGGCGGTGGTGATCTTCATACTATGACTCCTCGTTGTTTGATAGCGTTAGGCTATTTTAAACAAGGGGAGTCATAAATAAAAACTATATATATTTATGGAAAATATAGCCAAAACCTATCGTCGTTCCCGCGCAGGCGGGAACCCATGGAACGCAGGCGCGCCATGGATTCCCGCATGCGCGGGAATGACGGGTCAGGCTTCGGCGATGCGTTTGGCGATGTGCGCCAGCGCGTCTTCCACCTGGTCGATCAGGATCAGGCACAGATCGCCGTCCTGCAGCCGCGCCAGGGCCGTATCGATGGCCTTGAACTCGCCGTAGATTTCCTCGATGTGCGTGGTGCGCGGCGCGCCGTTCAGGCCGGAACGCAGCAGCGCCACCACTTCGCCATCGACACGGCCACGCTGGCAGGCGTCCTCGTACAGCAGCACATCGTCGAAGGCGCGGCCGAGGATCTCGGTCTGCTGCGTGATGTCTTCGTCGCGGCGGTCGCCGGCGCCGGAAATCACCACCACGCGGCGCTTGGCCGGGATAGTCTCCACCGCCTTCACCAGCGCCAGGATGGCGTCCGGATTGTGGCCGTAGTCGGCGATCAGCGTCGCGCCCTTGTAGTCGAACACGTTGAAACGGCCCGGCGCGTTGTCCGAATCGTTGGCGAAGGTTTTCAGGCCGAGACGGATCGCGTCCCAGCTGATGCCCACGCCCCACGCGGCGGCCACCGAGGCCATCACATTCTCCACCTGGAAGCCGATGGCGCCGTTGCGCGTGATCGGCACCGCCGACAACGGCAGGCGATGCTGCGTGCGCCCTTCCGCCGCCACGATGTCGCCGTCTTCCACGTACACCGTGCGGCTGCCCTGCGCCAGATGGGTGGCGATGACCGGATGCGAACGGTCGGCGCCGAAGAAGATGATCTTGCCACGGCAGTTGGCCGCCATGCCGGCCACGATAGGATCAACCGCGTTCAGCACCGCGTAGCCGCTTTCGGCGACGTTCTGCACGATGACGCGCTTCAGCACCGCCAGGTCTTCCACGGTGGTGATGTAGTTCAGGCCCAGGTGGTCGCCCATGCCGATGTTGGTCACCACCGCCACCTGGCAGCGGTCGAAGGCCAGGCCTTCGCGCAGGATGCCGCCGCGCGCGGTTTCGAACACCGCCGCGTCCACGTCCGGGTGCAGCAGCACGTTGCGCGCGCTGCGCGGGCCGCTGCAGTCGCCGCTGTCGGTCTGGCGGCCTTCGATGTAGACGCCGTCGGTATTGGTCATGCCGGTGCGCAGGCCGCTGGCGGTCAGCAGGTGCGCGATCAGGCGCACGGTAGTGGTCTTGCCGTTGGTGCCGGTCACCGCCACCACCGGGATGCGGCCGTTCTCGCCCGGTGCAAACATGGTGTTGACGATGGCCTCGCCCACCGCGCGGCCCTTGCCGAACGATGGCGCGATGTGCATGCGCAGGCCCGGCGCGGCGTTCACTTCCACCACGCCGCCGCGCTGGTTCTCGATCGGCTCCAGCACGTTGTCGCACACCACGTCCACGCCGCACAGATCGAGGCCGATCATTTGCGCCGCCTCCACCGCGCGCGCCGCCACTTCCGGATGCACGTCGTCGGTGACGTCGGTGGCCGAGCCGCCGGTCGACAGGTTGGCGTTGTTGCGCAGGATCACGCGCTGGCCCTTGGCCGGCACCGATTCCGCGTTCAGGTCCTGCAACGCCAGGCGCGCCAGCGCGATATCGTCGAAGCGGATCTTGGTCAGCGAGGTGGCGTGGCCCGAGCCGCGGCGCGGATCGGCATTGACGATGTCGACCAGCTCGCGCACCGTGTGCACGCCGTCGCCGATCACCAGCGGCGGATCGCGGCGGGCGGCGGCCACCAGCTTGTTGCCGATCACCAGCAGGCGGTAATCGTGGCCCGGCAGGTAGCGCTCGACCATGACGTCGTCGCGGAATTCCTTGGCGGTGCGGAAGGCGGCTTTCAGGTGGTCCTCGGTCATGATGTTGACCGTGACGCCCTTGCCCTGGTTGCCGTCCTTCGGCTTGACCACCACCGGCAGGCCGATTTCCTGCGCGGCCTTCCAGGCGTCTTCTTCATCCTCCACCGAGCGGCCGATAGGCACCGGCACGCCGGCCGCGTGCAGCAGTTTCTTGGTCAGTTCCTTGTCCTGCGCGATGGTCTCGCCGATGGCGCCGGTGGTGTCCATTTCAGCGGCCTGGATGCGGCGCTGTTTCGAACCCCAGCCGAACATCACCATCGAGCCCTCGGTCAGGCGGCGGAATGGAATGTCGCGCGCCACGGCGGCGTTGACGATGGCGCCGGTGCTTGGGCCCAGGCGCACGTCTTCATCGAGGTCGCGCAGTTCGGTCAGCGCCGCATCCAGGTCGAAGGCGGTATCTCGCCAGCACCGAGGCGATCAGCGCCTCGGCCAGCTCCACCGCGCGGCGGCCGACGGCTTCCTCGGTGTATTCGACAACGGTTTGATAGATGCCGCTTTCCAGCGTGGCGGTGGTGCGGCTGAAGGTGACCGGGCAGCCGGCTTGCGCCTGCAGGCTCAGGGTCGCCACTTCCAGCACGCGGGCCAGCGACACGACATCGTCCTTGCCGACGGCGTGCAAGGCGCCCACGGCCGGGAAGCGCGCGTGCAGGCGCTGTTCAAAATTGGGCAGCGCGGCGATCGATTGCTCTTCCGGCGGGCACGAGACGATGACCTCCACCGCAGTGTGGTGGCTCCAAAGATTCGGGCCGCGAAGGGCGCGGGTGCGTATAACTTCCATGATTCTTGTTGTTCTTTCAGTGAGGTTTCTTTGGATTCGCTTCCCAGGTGCGCAGGCCGGCGCCGATCAGGTCGTGCGTCAGGCCCAGCGCCCAGCCGGCGGCAATCGCGGCCAGCACGGCTTCCGGCGGCACCAGCGGCGACAGCGGCAAGGCGCCCACCTCGGTGTGGCCCTGTGCCATCACGATGCAGTCGGCGCGCTGGAACACCACGCGCTTGTCCGCCTGGCGATGGGCGGCGATGGCGGCCAGGTGCTCGTCCACGCCGTAGAAAATCACTTCGCCGTCGCACAGCTCGGCCATTTCCACCACTTGCGGATCGGCGGCATTGAGCACGGCGGCGCCGCTCGGCAGCACCACGTCCACCTGCGTGCGCAGCACGTTGTACAGGCGCTCGTCGCTGTCGATGTGGAACTCCGCCAGCGCTTCCAGGCCGCCGACGTCGGTCACCACGCCGACCGCGCATTTGTCGTAAGCCAGGCCTTCGGCCAGGATCATGCGCGCGCTGTTCTCGAACACGCCCGCTTCGACGCTCTTGTTGAGCAGCAGGCGCTCGCCGGTTTCCCAGTCGGAGAAGCCGTCGCGCGGCAGCAGGCGGCCGTTGACGAACAGGCCGTCGGCGCAGGTCAGGCCGGTTTTCTTGCCGCTGATTTGCAGCAGCCAGGCGACCAGGTGCGCGGTCATCGTGGTGCCGTGCGTGCCGGCGATGCCGACGATCGGCATGCGGCCGGTGGCCTCGCCGAACAGGTGCTCGACAATCGCCTCGCCGACGTTGCGCGGCTCGCCTTCGGCCGGCTTCAGGTGGGCCAGCAGGCCCGGGCTGGCGTTGACTTCGATGATGGCGCCGCCGGTTTCCTCCAGCGGACGGGTAATGTCCGAGGTCACCAGGTCGATGCCGGCGATGTCCAGCCCGACCACGCGCGCCGCCAGCGCGGCCATCGCCGCCACCTGCGGGTGCACCTTGTCGGTGACGTCGATGGCGACGTTGCCGTTCGGCTGGATCAGCACTTTCTGGCCTTCGGCCGGCACCGTGGCGTAGGTCATGCCCTGGCGTTTCAGTTCCAGGATGATCTCGCCCGATTCATGCGGCTTGACCAGGCCCAGCGGGAACTCTTCGGTCTCGCCGCGGCGCGGGTCGATATTGATTTGCGTGTCGCACAGTTGCAGCACGGTGGACTTGCCATCGCCGGTGATCCACAGCGACTCGCCGGCGGCGGCGGCCACCACGCGGCGCCCCACCACCAGCAGCCGGTGCTCGTCGCCGACGATGAAGCGCTCGACGATGACGCTGCTGCTGTCGCCTTCCTGCGCTGCCAGCTCGTAGGCGGCGGCGACGTCGGCCTCGTTGGTCAGGTTCAGCGAGACGCCGCGGCCGTGGTTGCCGTCATACGGCTTCAGCACGACAGGCAGGCCGATGTCCTGCGCCGCAGCCCAGGCCTGCGCGGCGCTGGTGACCAGCTCGCCCTCGGGCACCGGCACGCCGCACGACGACACCAGCGTCTTGGTCAGGTCCTTGTCCGAGGCGATGCCTTCGGCGATGGCCGAGGTGTGCTCGGTTTCGGCGGTCCAGATGCGGCGCTGCGCGGCGCCGTGGCCCAGCTGCACCAGGTTGCCGTCGGTCAGGCGGATGAACGGGATCTGGCGCACGCCGGCGGCGTCGACGATGTTGCCGGTGCTCGGCCCCAGGCACAGGCTCTCGACCATGTCGGTCAGGCGGGCAACGGTGGCGTCCAGGTCGTATGGGCGGTCCTCGATGGCGGCCATCAGCAGGTCGCGGCCGGCGGCCAGCGCGGCGCGGCCGACTTCCTCCTGGCGGGTGCGGAAGGCCATTTTATACAGGCCGCTGTCCGGGATGATTTCGCGGGTTTTGCCAAAGCCGGTTTTCATGCCGGCCAGGTTTTGCAGCTCCAGCACAACATGTTCCAGGATGTGGCCGGCATACGTGCCGTCACGCAGGCGCTCCAGGAAGCCGCCGTGCTCGCCCACGCCGCAGCGGTGGACGATCAAGCCGGGCAGGATGGTTGTCAAACGTTCATACAAACCGGGCAACAGATTCGATGGGAAGTTCTCCAGCTCGCCAATGTCCAGCCACGCCTCGATCACCGGGCGATACGTCCAGATATTGGGTCCGCGCAAATAGGTTACGCGGAGAACTTCGATGTCTTTCTTCTTAGTCATGTATTGATTCTTGTAACTTTGTTATCGGCTTTGCCAGCCCGCGCCGTATTGTAAACCCTGTACCCGTGCCATGCTGCTGTGCGGTATACTTGCCGCCAGCACAAAACATCCGGTTTTATTGTTCTCTGTCAAATGTTTGATGAATGACAGAATACCGTAAATAAGCCATAACATCAGCCCCTTTCCCCTCCGGAGCATGCCTCACGATGACGACTGAACAACTTTCCAACGTATCCAGCCTGAGCGAGCTTCCCGAGCGCTGGCGTTCCGAGATACAGGCACAACTTTCCCAAGGGGAAAACGTTGTAAGTGCCCTGGAGGTTGACTTGGATCAGCAACTTCGTTTTTCCAAGGGCATGGTATTGGTCACGCCAAGCCGTTTACTGGCGCGCGCGCCGGGCGCGGACACGTGGCTGTCATGGCCGTTCACGCCGGACCAGGTGCTGAAACACCACGACCACGCCGGCGTCGGCCACCTGGAACTGGTCAATACGCAAGGCCGGCTGGGCGCGTGGCGCTTCACGCTGGGCCAGAACCTGGCGGCGATCCGCCTGGTCGAACAGTTCGACGCCCACCGCGACAGCCACGCCAGCGGCGAGCCGGTGGTGGTCGACGATAAAAACGTCTGCCCGAGCTGCAAGGCGCCGATGGAGCCGGAGCAGGAGGAATGCCCGGTCTGCACCAAGGTGGTCTATACGCCGCCGTCGACCTGGACGCTGTTCCGCCTGTGGCGCTTCGCCAAGCCATACAAATGGCAGCTGGCGCTCGGCTTCACGCTGATGCTGCTGTCGACCGGCGCGCACATGATTCCGCCCTACCTGACCATCCCGCTGATGGACAATGTGCTGATCCCTTACCAGAACGGCAAGGACGTCGATCCATCGCTGGTGGCGCTGTACATGTCCGGCCTGGTCGGCGCGGCGGTGCTGGCGTGGATTTTCGGCTGGGGCAAAACTTACGTGCTGGCGCTGGCGTCGGAACGCATCGGCGCCGACCTGCGCACCACGACCTACCAGCACTTGCTGCAACTGTCGCTGGAATACTTCAGCGGCAAGCGCACCGGCGACCTGATGTCGCGCATCGGCTCCGAGAGCGACCGCATCTGCGTGTTCCTGTCGCTGCACCTGCTGGACTTCCTGTCGGACTGCCTGATGATCATCATGACCGGCATCATCCTGTTCAACCTCGACCCGTGGCTGGCCATCTGCACCCTGGGGCCGCTGCCGTTCATCGCCTGGATGATCCACCTGGTGCGCGACCGCCTGCGCACCGGCTTCGAAAAGATCGACCGCGTATGGGGCGAGGTGACCAACGTGCTGGCCGATACCATTCCCGGCATCCGCGTGGTGAAGGCCTTCGCGCAGGAGGCGCGCGAGGCTAACCGCTTCCGCACCGCCAACAGGCACAATCTGGCGGTCAACGATAAGCTCAACCGCGTGTGGTCGCTGTTCTCGCCGACCGTATCCTTCCTGACGGAGCTCGGGCTGCTGGTGATCTGGGTGTTCGGCATCTACCAGGTTTCCAAGGGCAATATCACGGTTGGCGTGCTGTCGTCGTTCATCGCCTACGCCAGCCGCTTCTATGGCCGTCTCGATTCGATGAGCCGCATCGTGTCGGTGACGCAGAAATCGGCGTCGGCCGCCAAGCGTATCTTCGATATCCTCGACCACGTGTCGTCGGTGCCGGAGCCGGTCAATCCGGTCAGGCTGGACAAGGTCGAGGGCGATATCTCGCTGCGCGAAGTCGGCTTCCGCTACGGGAACCGCGCGGTCAATCGCGGCATCAATCTCGATATCAAGGCTGGCCAGATGGTCGGCCTGGTGGGCCACTCTGGCTCCGGCAAATCCACGCTGGTCAACCTGATCTGCCGCTTCTACGATGTCGCCGAAGGCGCGATTCTGCTGGACGGAAAAGACATCCGCTCGTTCAAGGTGGCCGACTACCGCCGCAACATCGGCCTGGTGCTGCAGGAGCCGTTCCTGTTCTTCGGCACCATCGCCGAGAATCTGGCCTACGGCAAGCCGGATGCCACGCGCGAGGAAATCATCGCCGCCGCGCGCGCCGCACACGCGCACGAGTTCATTTTGCGCCTGCCGCAAGGCTACGACTCGATGGTCGGTGAGCGCGGCCAGGGCCTGTCGGGCGGCGAGCGTCAGCGCATCTCGATCGCGCGCGCGTTGCTGATCGATCCGAAGATCCTGATCCTCGACGAAGCCACCGCCTCGGTGGACTCGGAAACCGAAAAAGAAATCCAGAAGGCGCTCGACAACCTGGTGCAGGGCCGCACCACCATCGCCATCGCCCACCGCCTGTCAACGTTGCAAAAGGCCGACCGCCTGGTGGTGCTCGATCGCGGCGTGGTGGTGGAAGACGGCCCGCACGACGAACTGATGGCGCTCGAAGGCGCGTACTACCGCCTGTATCAGGCGCAGGCCCGCAATGTGGACACGGACCTGGACGACGCCAGCAAGGAATAAGAAGATGACGACGACTAAATTTGAACTGACCCGCAATCCCTTCGGCCGCCTGATCCTCACCACTGCGGACGGCGTGGTGCACGAAGGCGTCTCGCCGGTGCGCGCCTTCCCGGTGCAGGCGCCGCAGGACGGCATCTCGCTGCTCAACACGGACGGCAAGGAAGTGGCGTGGATCGACGCCATCGGCGACCTGCCGCCGGCGATCGGCGCGCTGGTGTCGGAAGAACTGGGCGGACGCGAATTCATGCCGGAGATCGCGCGCATCAACAGCGTGACCAGCTTCGCCACGCCGTGCACCTGGTCGGTGGCGACCGATCGCGGCGACACCGAATTCGTGCTGCGCGGCGAAGAGGACATCCGCCGCCTGACGGTGGACACGCTGCTGATTTCGGACATCCACGGGATTCACTATCTGGTGCGCGACATCCGCGAACTGGATAAGCACAGCAAAAAAATTCTCGACCGCTTCCTGTAAAAGCCGAAGGCCCAACCCCGTCGTTCCCGCGCAGGCGGGAACCCATGCCGCGCGTGCCGCATGCCGTCCATGGATTCCCGCCTGCGCGGGAATGACGCGGGCTACTTAAACGCCTTAATCAGCGCATCGAACTTCACCTTCAGCGATTCGTCATGCGCCGTAATAGGCGGCACTTCGCGCTGCACGCCGAGCAGCTGGTACACCGCCATCTGCGCCGCCCGCACCGAGTATTCAACGGTAAACACCACATCCCCCGGCACCTCGACAAACTGGCTGACAAAGGCCAGATTGCGCGAACCAACAGGCACCGGCAACGGCCGGTCGCTGTACTGGCGCGGCATGAACATGCTGGTGATATAAGGCATACGGCACGGGATGCAATTCGCGTTCGCCATCACCTCGGCGTAATCGAAATTCAGATGTCCGCACAACTCGCGCAAAATCTCCTCCCCGCTGCACTCCGCCATCGGCTTCGCGACAAAATTGCCGACGCGGTCCGGATGCAAACCATAGCCCCAGAACACCTGCACGCCCTCCGGCTGCCCGGCAAAATGCGGCTGATGCGCCAGCACCACCGACATGAACCAGTTGGAGTCCTTGAACGTCACCAGCCCGCCGGTGCCGGCGACGTTGCCGGTGAATTTCTCCATGCGGTCGAAGAACACCGGGTCCTTCAGCGTGACGGTGAACGACTCCCACCACGATTCCGGAATACTGCTATTGAACGCCGCCGGATTGCCGAACTGCGGCCGCCCCGCGGCCAGCTTCTCCCACAAGGCCCAGCCCTGGCTGTCGCGCTTATCCAGCCTGGCCGGCGCGCTGTGCATGCTGCCGTAACTCGACGCATCGGTCATGGAGCCATTCTGGAAGAACACCAGATCCTCGGGCCGCACCTGAAGGGTGAACGCCTCGCCATCGCGCACGTAGCGGATCGCCGTCACAGTGGACGCATCCCCGGTCAGCGACAGATCCTCGACCTTCGCGCCAAGCAGCACCTGCACGCCCTGCTGCTGCAACCAGTGCTGCAAAGGACGCACCAGCGAATCGTACTGGTTATACACCGTGCGCTTGACGCCGGCCAGCGTCTCGATGCGCGAAAACTCCTTCATGAAGCGATGCAGGTAGCGCTTGAACTCCACCGCGCTATGCCACGGCTGGAAGGCGAAGGTGGTCGCCCACATATACCAGAATTTAGTCTCGAAAAATTCCGGCGACAGCCAGTCGGTGATGGCGCTGTCGCCCATGTCCTTCTCGTCGGCTTCCTCCAGCTTCACCAGCTCCAGCCGATCCTGCATCGAAAAGCCCATCGAACTCACATCCACCTTGAAGCGGTTGCGGTCCACCAGCCGTGCGCGCGAGTGCGACTTGTGCAGCTCGTTGAAGGCGATGGTTTCGTCGTACACCGTCTGTCCCGGATGCTCCAGCGACGGGATGCTCCTGAACAGGTCCCAGGTGCACTCGTAGTTATCGGTGGTGAGCATGCGGCCGCCGCGCAACGTGTAGCCGCTTTCCGGATCGCCGCCGCCGTCAAGGCTGCCGCCGGCCACCGGCAAGGCTTCGAAGATGGTGATATCGCTGCCGGCCACGCCGCCATCGCGGATCATGAACGCCGCTGCGGCCAGCGAACCGATACCGCCACCGATCAAATATGCTTTAACAGGATTACTCATGACGCAAACTCCCTCAGTTGAGATGAGCCGATTCTAGGCAGTCATCTCAACCAAGGTCAGTGCGCACGATTCAGAAAAGCCGGGATTAGAAGCGCTTACCTAAAAGGCAATCTGATCGAACAAAAACAGCTTATTTTTCAGCGTACATATTGGCGTACTTCAGGCCGAAGTACAGGATGAACAGATAGCAGGCGGCCGGCACCAGGAACGACAGCTGCAAGCTCACCGTGTCCGCCAAGTAGCCCTGCGCGAACGGCACCAGCGCGCCGCCGACAATCGCCATGCACAGCACGCCCGAACCCTGGCCGGTCAGCGGCCCCAGTTTGTTCAGCGCCATCGAGAAGATGGTCGGGAACATGATGGAGTTGAACAGACCCACCGCCAGAATCGCCCACATCGCCAGCTGGCCGCTGCTGAAGATCGCCACCAGCACCAGCGCGATCACCGCCGCCGCATTGAAAGCCAGCGCCTTGCCCGGGCTGACGGTGCGCATCACCGCGAAACCGATGAAACGGCCAATCATGGCGCCGCCCCAATAGAAGCTGACGTAATGCGCCGCCGTCTCCGCCGGCAGCGCCGCCACATGCGGCTCGCCGAGGAAGTTAATCAGGAAACTGCCGATCGACACCTCGCCGCCGACGTACAGGAAAATCGCCACCACGCCCAGCGCCAGATGAGGGTGCTTCAGCGCCTCGGCAAAGCCGCCCTGCGAGCCGCCCTGCTCCGCGTCGACGATTTTCGGCAGGCGCGCCAGCGCGAACAGGATCGCCAGCACCAGCAACGCGGCAGCCAGCGCCAGGTACGGGCCTTGCACGCTGGCCGCTTCCTTGGCGCGATATGCGGCCTGCTCCACCGCCGGCAGCCTGGCCAGATCGGCAGAACTCAGAACACCGCCACCCAGTATCAGCATGCCGCCCAGCGTCGGCGCCACCGTGGTGCCCAGCGAGTTGAAGGCTTGCGTCAGCGTCAGACGGCTGGACGCGGTGCGTGGATCGCCCAACACCGCGACATACGGGTTGGCCGCCACCTGCAAAATGGTGATGCCGCCCGCCAGCACAAAGAAGGCGATCAGGAACAGCGTGTAGCCGCTGGTGGCAGCCGGATAAAACAGCGCGCAGCCGGCGGCCGCAATCGTCAGGCCGGCCACGGCGCCATTCTGGTAGCCCAGCTTCTTGATCAGCATCCCCGCCGGCAGCGAAACGATGAAGTACGCGCCGAAGAAGCAGAACTGCACCAGCATCGCCTGCACATAGGTCAGCGTGTAGACCGCCTTCAGGTGCGGAATCAGCACGTCGTTCAAGGACGTGAGCAAGCCCCACATGAAGAACAGGATAGTGACGATGACCAGCGGCCCGGTATTGCCGCCCGCAGTCTGCGACTGCCCCGGCGCCACCGCAGTTTGCGAATAATGTTCCATACTTTACTTCCCCTTTATTGTTTAAAGTCCGCGCACGACAGCGCATCCTTGTCCCTGGCGGCGGCGCCAACGATCTGGATATTGGCGAACGTCGCCGCAAACGGCGCATCGGCGGCAACGCTGAACGGCGTGCTGAAAGCGGCCAGCGGCAGCCCCTGGCGGCAAAGCAGGACAGCGGAATCTTCACCGTCTGCTTGCCCTTGCCGGTCAGCTGCTTCAGGACAGCGCTGGCGTCCAGCTCCACCGTCTCCATGCCGATCAGCACCTTGCCCTGCGGCGCGGCCGTCACGATGGTATCAAACTGCAGCGCGCCGTCGGTGCTGGCAAACGCCGGCAGCTTGCGCGCCTTGCCGGCCTGCGCTTCCAGTTTCGCCGGCCCGGTCCAGGTCAGGCGCTTGGCGTCCTGTTGGGTATTGATCTGCGCCGTTTCCACTTTCACCGTCGGCAGGTTGAACACCGCGTTCAGGTCCGCCCCCAACGCCACACGCTGGCCGCCGCTGCTGACATACAGGCCATACGTCGCGCGGTCGGTCGGATTGTACACCGGCACCGCCAGCGACTTGCCGCAGCCGCCTTCCGGATAGCTGGTATCGAGCTGCGGCACGGTCGCCTTGCTGCCGTAGTCCAGGCCATAGCCGTATTTGAACAGCGGCGCGTAGTCCGCGTCGCCGACGTTGAGCGGCGTCTGGCAGGCCGCCTTCGGCCACGAGAACGATAGCTTGCCGCGGAAGTCCACATTGACCTTGCCGTCCGCCTTGCGAAACAGCACATCGCTCACGCCTTTGCCTTCGGTGCCCGGCAGCCATGCGGCCACCACGCTGTCCGACAGGTTGAAGATGTCGTTGGCGTACAGCGGACGGCCGGTAATCAGCACCGTCACCACCGGCTTGCCCTTGCCGGCGACCGCTTGCAGCACCGCCAGGTCTTCCGGGTGACGGCCGGACAGGCGCAGCGTGCCGGCCGGGCCGATGTCGCCGTCGCCCTCGGCGTAAGGCGTTTCGCCGATCACCGCGATCACCACGTCATATTTGCCGACATCGATGCCGGCCGCGTTCTCGCTGTAGGTGACGTGCTCCTTGCCGGCCACTTCCTGGATGCCGGCGAGGATGGTGTCGCTGAACGGATAGTCGCTGTTCTTGTTGTCCGTGCCCTGCCAGGTCAGCGACCAGCCGCCGGACTGGTTGGACATATTGTCGGCGCTTTTGCCGACCACGAGGATCTTCTTGCCGCGCGCCAGCGGCAGCACGCCGCCGTTATTCTTCAGCAGCACCAGCGATTCCTGCACCGCCTTGCGCGCCAGCGCGCGCTCCTGCAAGGCTTCCTGCTTGCCGGCGTAGATGTTCTGCGAAGGCTTCTTGCCGTCGAACAGGCCGGCGCGCATCTTCACGCGCAGGATGCGCGTCACCGCGTCATCGATGCGCGACATCGGAATCTCGCCCTTCTCCACCTGCGCGATGGTGTTGGCGATGAAGCTCTTCCACTTCTCCGGCACCATGACCAGGTCAACGCCGGCGTTGATCGACTGCGCGCAGCTGTCCTCCGCGCAGCCGGCCACTTCGCCGATGCCGTTCCAGTCGCTGACCACCAGGCCGTCGAAGCCCATTTTCTCCTTCAGCGCCACGGTCAGCAGTTCGCGGCTGCCATGCAGCTTGCCGTAGTCGTTCCAGCTGTTGAAAGACGCCATCACCGTCTGCACGCCCGCCGCCAGCGCCGGGTAGTAGCCCGCCGCATGCAGATTAATCATCTCCTCCGGCGTGGACTTGTTCAGGCCCCGGTCCTTGCCCTCGAAAGTGCCGCCGTCGCCGACAAAGTGCTTGGCGGTGGCCACCACCGTGTTATCGGATTTCAGGTCGCCTTGCAGGCCTTTGACGTAGACGCCGGCGTACTCGCTGACGATGGAAGCATCTTCCGAGAAGCTTTCGTAAGTCCGCCCCCAGCGGTCGTCGCGCACCACCGCCAGCGTCGGCGCGAACACCCAGTCGATGCCGGTGGCGCGCACGGCGCGCGCGACCGACTTCGCCATCTCGCCAACCAGCTGCGGATCGCGCGCGGCGCCAAGGCCGATGTTATGCGGGAACAGCGTGGCGCCGTACATATTCGAGTTGCCGTGCATGGCGTCGATGCCCCAGATGACCGGGATCTGCACCTTCATGTCGGTGCTCATCGAGGCGTCGTAGTAGGCGTCGGCCAGCTTCACCCAGTCGGCGGCGCTGGCGTGCTTGTTCCCTTGCGCCCAGCTGCCGCCGCCGTTCAGCACGGAACCGATGTAGTATTTGCGGATGTCTTCCGGCGTGCTGAATTTGATTTCCGGCTGCGTCATCTGGCCGATCTTCTGCGCCAGCGTCATGCCGGCGACGATTTCCTTGATGCGCGCTTCCATTGCCTTGTCTTGTTTGACGGCGCTGGTGATGCGGGGCCAGTCGGTCAGCGGTTTGCTGGTTGGTGCGGCGGTGACGCCGGCGCCCAGTGTCATGGCGGCCGTTACGACGGCGCAGCGCAGGATGTGATTTTGCGATTTCATTGTGTAGGTCTCCGTTATGTGTCGTCATTCCCGCGCAGGCGGGAATCTATGCCGGGTATGGGTTCCCGCCTGCGCGGGAACGACGGGTGGCTAGTGTCCGCGCACGAAAGCGCTGTACCACTGGCCGCTTTGCTTGATGATGCGGCGCTGCGTCGGGTAGTCGATATAGGTCAGGCCGAAGCGGCGCAGGTAACCCTCGGCCCACTCAAAGTTATCCAGTAGGCTCCAGGCAAAGTAGCCCTTGATCCTGCTGCCGCCCGCAATCGCATCGCGCATCGCGGCCAGGTGGCGGATCAGGTAATCGCGGCGCTGCGTATCGATCACCGCGCCATGTTCAAGATGATCGTCGTAGGAAGATCCGCTTTCGGTCACATACAGGTCGCCGACCAGGTAGTCGCGCGCCACGCGCTCCAGCAGCGTCACCATCCCTTGCGGCGACACCTCCCAACCGAAGTCCGTGCGCTGGCGGTCCTGCGGGTACACGATCTCCGCGCGCAGCGGATACTCGTCCGGCGCATTCTGCACCACTTCCGGGAAGTAGTAGTTCACGCCCAGGAAATCGCACTGCACGGCGATGGCTTCGAGGTCGCCCGGCATCACCACCGGCGCATCCTCGCCCACCAGCGCCAGCGCTTCGGCCGGATACCCCCGGCCATACAGCACATCGAGGAACCAGCGGTTGCGCAGCGCGTCGTGGCGCGACGCGGCGGCGGCATCGGCCGGGCTGTCGCTGGCCGGCTCCACCGGATGCAAACTCAATGCGATGCCGACCTTCGCGCCCGGCACATTGGCGCGGATCAGCGGCACCGCGCGGCCGTGCGACAGCAGCACGTGATGGCACACCTGCAACGCCAGCGGCAGCGACTTGTTGCCCGGCGCGTGCATGCCGTCCCAGTTGCCGTGCATGGCCGTGCACCACGGCTCATTGTGCGTGATCCAGTGCTTGATGCGGTCGCCCAGGTGGCGTGTAATCACATCCACATATTGCAGGTACAGGTCGACGGTGGCGCGGTTATTCCATCCGCCCTGGTCCTCGATGTACTGCGGCAGGTCCCAGTGGTACAAGGTGCACCACGGCTGCAAGCCGCGCGCCAGCATGCCATCCACCAGCCGCGAATAGAACGCCAGGCCTTTGGCATTCGGCTGCGCGTCCACGCCATTGAAGATGCGCGGCCATGCAATCGAAAAACGATAGGCGTTCAGGCCCATGGACTGCGCCAGGTCGAGGTCCTCCTCCCAGTGGTGATAGTGATCGCAGGCGACGGCGCCGGTGGAGCCGTCGCGGATCTTGCCGGGCCTCGCGGAGAAGGTGTCCCAGATCGACGGCACGCGGCCATCGACGGCGGCCGCGCCTTCAATCTGGTACGCGGAGGTGGACACGCCCCATACAAAGTCACTGGCAAAGTCGGAACGCTGGATCGCCATAGGCAGGTCGGTAGAAGTCTTGGTCATGGTTGGAATGGAGTAGGCGGTGTGGGAGAGTTCATCCACTTGATGGCGGTTTGCTGTGGCTCATACGGCACGCTGCCGAAGAGGCGGAACAGGTTTTCAATCTCGGCCAGCGAGGCCTTGTTGAAATCGAGTTTGGGAATCTTTGCGCCAGGCGCGTTGGTGACCAGGCCCCAGGTGCCCTTGCCCTGGCCGCCCTTGTTGGTCACCACCTTGTAGGCCCACGCGGTCGAGGCCCAGCCGTTGGCGACATAGGTGTCGTAAGTCGCCCGCAGCACCTGGCCGCCGAGCTCCGCTCCCATGAAGGCCCACGGCTGGAACTCGCCGACGAAAAAGGCGGTATCGAGCGCCGCCAGCTTCCGCTTCCACTTGCACACGCTGTCACCTTCGCCGGTGCATTGCAGCCAGGCCCTGTGCACCGCCAGTCCCGGCTTGCCCCAGCCGAAATGGCCGGGATAGGGATGCATCTCGAAGGCGACGTTGCGCATCCGTGGTCGGACGGCTTGCCGTAGGCGTCGATGCCCTTGACGTGGCCGGGCAGGATGATGACGTGGTTCTGATCGACCTCGCGGATAGCCGTGTACAGCGTGCGCATCACCGCCGCCATGTTCTCCGGCGTGGTGCCCCACGGTTCATTGAGAATGCTGTAGCCGGCCACCGCGCCGCGATCCTTGTAGCGCGCGGCGATCTGCTGCCACAGCCAGATGGTGCGCTGCTGGTATTCCGGCGTGTCCCAGTATCGATTGCGTCCCGCGCAGCCGCTGTGATGCTCCCAGCCCTGGCTGCCGACGGCGCCGTGCAGATCGAGGATTACATAAATGCCGCGCTTCTCCGCCTGCTCGATGGCGTTGTCCAGATACTTCCAGGCGTCGGCGCGCAGGTGGCGCGGGTTCTTTTCATCTTCCACTACGCTGTAGATGAACGGCAGGCGCACCAGGTTGAGATTCAGCCTGGGCAGCATATCCCAATCGCGTTCCGTGATCCAGTTATCGCGGAACAGCGTGTACAGGCGCTGACGTTCTTCGTAGCCAAAGCGCTGGTCGAGCACCGCCTCCAGCTTGCACTGATCGCCGACCGCCTTGGTCTGCTGCCCCATCATCCAGAACTCCTGGATCAGGTAGTTGCCCAGATTGACGCCGCGCAGCGCCGGCTGCGCGCCATCGGCCGCCAGCCACTTCGTGCCTTCCGTGTGCAACATCGGCAGCGGCGCCGGCGCTTGCGCGCGCGCCACGCCGGCCAGCAGCACGGCCACGCAGCAAGCGATTCGTTTTATCAGCATACGGCCTCCGTTGATGGAATCGTTTCCAAGCATACTGCAAAAAAGAGCATGCGGCCAGCGCGTGCTCTCGATCTTTACTTCGTTTTACGCGTAGCCAGCGACGCCCGCCGCGCCACATGCAGCTGATAGCCGCGCGTCACCGGTCGCTGCAGGCCATAGCACTGGTTCAGCAGATAGTTCAACCCGTTCATCGTCATCTCGCTCCACGGGATATGCACGCTGGTCAGCTGTGGCGCGGAGAACTGCGCGCTATGCGTATCGTCGTAACCGAGCACCGACACCTGCTGCGGCACCTGCACCCCCGCCTTCTGGAAAGCGGACAGCGCACCCACCGCCATTTCATCATTGGCGCAAAACACCGCCGTAAATTCCTCGCCCGACGCCAGCAGTTTCTCCGCGCAGGCAAAGCCGCCTTCCGAGGAGAACTCGCCGTCGGCCATCCACACCTTGCCGCTGTCGATGCCTGCCGCGTCCAGCTCCGCCTTGAAGCCGGCGATACGCTGCTGGTTGTCCGGCGCCGCCGCGCGGCCCGCGATCACCGCGATCTGGCGGTGTCCCGCGTCGAGCAGGGTGCGCGCCGCCAGTCGCCCGCCGGCCACGTGGTCCACCGTGAAGCACTGCCTGCTCAAGCTGGCGACCTCCTGGTTGATGACCACCACCCGGGACTGGAAAGGCCCCAGCGCCGCGAAATCCTCGTCCTCCATCGCATTGCTCATGACGATCAGGCCATCGCTGCCACGCTCGATCAGGAAGTTCAAGCCATCGATCGCCTGGTTGCGCGCATCGCCGTCGCCGACGCCGAACGCCACCACCATGTTCAAACCCGCCTCGCGCAGCGCCGTGTAGATCGACTGCAGAATCGGCGTATAAAACGTGCCGCTCAGGTAGGGGATGTACACACCGATCATCTGGCTGGTGCCCGACAACAGCGAGCGCGCCGCGTGCGAAGGCCGGAACTCCAGCTGCTCGATCGCCTTGCGCACCTTCTCCTGCGTGGATTGCGACACCGATCCCTTGCCGCTGATAACGCGCGAAGCGGTTCCTAAACCCACGCCCGCCAACCGGGCCACGTCTTTGATGGTTGCCACTCGATCCCTTATCCGTTCAGTCTATGCGGCGGCAAGGATAACCCGGGCCGCTCAATCCATCAAGGCGGCGGCGATGCCCTTCTGCGCCTTCTCCACCGGCATGCGGCTGTTCCAGTAGGTTGTCAGCACATCCTGTAGCGCGCCGTTCTGGTCCGGCGTCAGGTACACCTCGATCATGCCGAGCGCGCGCGTCTTCTCCTTCAGGATCGCCATGCCGGCCTGCGCGCACAGGTCCATGCCCGAGGTATCCACATTGCTCAGGATCGGCAGCGAACCCTTGATCCTGTTAAATTCCTGCTGCGCCTTCGGCGCCAGCATCGTCGTCGCCAGCAGCTTCTGCGCGCGCACGGCGTCCGGGTTGCGCGTCTTCGGGAAAACGAAGGCGTCGCCCTGGATCAGGTACGGCACATTCGGCCCCAGGCCGGCGATGCAGCCGAAGTCCTTGCCGGCGGTCTGCCGCGCGGCGGCGAACTCGCCCTTGGCCCAGTCGCCCATGATCTGCACCCCGGCCTTGCCGCTGATGAGCATCGCGGTGGCGTCGTTCCAGTTGCGGTTGGGCGAGCCGGCGTCCACATAGCTTTGCAGGCGCTTGAAGGCCAGCAGCACCTTTTTAAACGCCTCCGAATTGATCGCTTTCGGATTACGGTCGCGCAGCACCTGCAGGTACAGCTCCTTGCCGCCGATATTGGCCAGCATGGCCTGGAACAGGATGTTCTCCTGCCACGGCTGGCCGCCGTGCGCCAGGCCGACCAGGCCGGCGGCTTTCAGCTTGTCGAGCGCGGCGAACAGTTCGTCCGGCGTCGTCGGTTCTGCGGCGATGCCGGCTTTCTGGAACGCGGCCTTGGAATACCAGATCCAGGTCGACATATGAATGTCCACCGGCGCCGCGTAAAAGTGGCCCTTGACCTTGATGACGTCCAGTATCGGCTGCGGCATCAGCTGATCCCAGCGCTCGCGGAGGGCGATGTCATCAACGTTGTTAAGCGAACCCTGTTCGATCAGGTCGCGGAACTGCCACGTGGTATTAAACTGCGCGGCGGTCGGCGGATTGCCGCCAACGATACGGTTGATCGCCACCGCCTTGGCCTGGTCGGCGCCGGCAATGGCGGTATCGGCCCAGGCGCCGCCGGCGGCGCGGTAGGCGTCGGCAAACTTGCGCACGGCGGCGGACTCGCTGCTGGATGTCCACCAGTGCAGCACCTCTGCCTTGGGCGCGGCGGCGGCCGGCGCAGCGGACGCCGCGCCGCCGGCCAGCGCCAACGCCACCGCGGCCCCCGCAGCCACGGCACAGCGCAGCCGCCCGCCCGGACGCGCGGCGTCCCTGGTGTGCTTGTCCATCCTGTCTCCGTAGTTATTTTGATTGATTGGAAACGTTCCCAATTCCACCAAATATAGCACCGCTTGATTTTCAGTGTCAACGGAAACCCTTGCGGCAACTCAAGGGCGAATATTTCCCGTTGGATAAAATCGAGCGCGTCGACACCGTCAGGAGATGCCCGTGCCCGCCGTCCGCCCGAGCCTGCCCCGCCAGCGGGGCGTGATCGCCGTGCTGTGCTGCGCCATGCTGCTCGGCATGCTCGCCTTGATGGGCCTGGCATTGGACCTCGGCCAGTTGTACAACCGCAAAGCCGAACTGCAGGTGCTGGCGGACGCCACCGCGCTTGCCGCCGCGCGCGAGCTGAACGGCACAGGTGGCGGCGTCACCGAGGCCCTCAACGCGGCAGCCACGGCTGCCGCCCGCTTCCCGGTCGGCTACAACAAGATCAGCATCACCTGGGCGGCCGACGCGCTGCGCTTTGCCGCTGCGCCGGACGGCGCGTGGACCGATGCGGCGGGCGCCCAGGCCGCTGCCGCGCGCATGATGTACGTCAAGGTCGACACGCGCCAGCTGTCCGGCGATCCGGGCCTGGTCAACCTTATCTTCATGCGGCTGCGGGGCAGCGTCAGCGCCTCCGCGCAAGCCGTCGCCGGGCGCGCATCGACGCTGGTAACGCCGCTCGCGATCTGCGCCCAATCGACGCAACCGGCCGCCGCGCGCGCCAACGTCGGCGGCAACAGCGCCTTCGACGAACTGGTGGAGTTCGGCTTCCGGCGCGGTGTCGCCTACGACCTGATGAACCTCAATCCGCAAGGCCTGACGCCGCAGCATTTCCTCATCGACCCGCTGGCGCCGCCCGGCGTGGCCGGCGCCGCCGCCGACTTCGCCACCGACGTGGTCGGCCCCTTCGTCTGCAACGGCTCGCTGCCGATGCCCACCGTCATCGGCGGACCGCTGACGGTGCAGCGCGGCTTCCCGCTGGCCACGCTCTACCAGCACCTGAACTCGCGCTTCGACAACTACAGCGGCAACGTCTGCACGCCGGACGGCGCGCCGCCGGACAGCAACGTCAAGCCCTACCCCTACACCGCCATCAGTTGGATGGCGGCCGCGCCGGCGACGCAAACGGCCGGCGCCTGGACCAGCGGCGGCGTCAGGCTGTGGACACGCGCCGACCCGCTGCCGGGCGACGCCAGCAACACCGCCGCGCAGTACGGCCCGCTATGGGCCGGCGCCCGCGCCGTGCCCTATTCGGCCTACGTCGCGCAGCCGGTCGAGCCGGCCAATGGCTATGGCGTCTTCGCCGCCAGCGCGTGGAGCAGCCTGTATGCGCCGGGCGCGCCGGCCGCCAGCGGCTATCCGGCCGGCCAAGCCAACGCCACGCCTTACATCGCCACCGCCGGCACCCACTTCCTCGCGCCCAGCGCGGGGCACCAGCCCGGCGTTGCCAAACGGCGCGTGCTCCATGTCGCGCTGCTCGACTGCCCGGTGGCGGCCGGGCCCACCGCCAGTGCCACCGTGCTCGGCGTCGGCCGCTTCTTCATGACGGTACCGGCCACGCCCACCAGCCTTGCCGCCGAATTCGCCGGCATCGCCCCGCCATCGTCGCTCGGCGGCGCGACGGAGCTGCAACGATGAGGCGCCAGCGGCGGGCGCGCGGCGCCACCGTGGCCGAGTTTGCGCTTGCCATCGCCATCTTTCTTGGCGTGGTATTTTTCGTGCTGGAAGCGGCACGCGCACTCTACCTATGGAACACTTTGCAGGAAGTGACGCGCCGCGCAGCTCATGCGGCCGCCGTCAGCGACTTCAGCAACCCGGCCGCGATGGATGGCGTGCGGCAATCGGCGATCCTGCGCGACAGCGCCGGCCCGCTGGCGCTGGGCATGCCCATCACCGACGCCCACGTGCGCATCGACTACCTCTCGCTCGCGCGCGGCGCCGACGGCAGCCTGACGCCGACGCCGATTGCGGCAGGCGCGCTGCCGGCCTGTCCGGTCCAGGCGCGCATCAACTGCGCGGCCCATCCGCTCGGCGGCGACTGCATCCGCATGGTGCGCGCCCGCATCTGCGCGCCCGGCGCGGAAGACTGCGGCGCGGTCGCCTACCAGCCGATATTCCCGGTGCCCGGCTTCAGCTTGACGCTGCCGCAATCGCCGACCACCAGTCGCGCCGAATCGCTCGGCTTCCGGCCGGGAAGCACCTTATGTCCGTGAATATGACGGCGGGGAGGCGGCTATTTTTCGGTTAGCATGTTGTTAATCGCCGCCACCACTTCTGGTGCCTGGCTCTTGGGAATGATGATAATACTGTCCTCATTGCCATCCATGCCCTGCTGGCGCAGCACGATCTCGCCGTTACTGTTCGCGTAAATCGCCAGCGCATCCACACGCGGCAACACCAGCGACTCGCGGGCCGAAGCACTGTTCCAATCCCAATCCGCCATATCCGTCCCCTGTTATCAGACAAAGCAAATATGATAGCCCATTGCCACAAGAAAACAAAAACGGCGAGGCGGACCTCCCCTCGCGCGAATCACAAATGGCTATACCAGTGCTCTTCACCGACGATCACAATCCGGCCTCCGGCGGCGTTGTATTCGATAGCTTTCTCAATTTTTCTGCCATGCGTGGAATGCACACAGTTTTCGTTACCGATATCACCAATAACCAGATAATTCAGCTTTTTTGTAATCGAACCCGATGTGACGCCCCCACGCTCCGTGACCTGCTGCTCACACCAAGTGCGCTTGCCGGAGTTAAAAGCGCCGGTAAAGCAAAACACTTGATCGGCAAATTGGATTGGTCGCGCCGGCTCAGTGAAAGGCAGCCGGGTACTGCCGCTGGAGTTACCGTATTGCGGCGTAGTGTTACCGCCGACCGTTTTGGTCAGCAGTTCAAGAATCTCGGATTCTTCCTGAAGATCTAACTTACCGTCTGCCATTACAGCCAAGAGGCGCGGATACAAAACTTTGGCTGGCCAAAGGTTCGCAGCGCGGCGATTGGACTCCATCCAAGAAATCAGGAACTCAAGCTCGCCCTGCGAAACCATCCCGTCTGCAAGTACACCTTTAATGATCCCAATCAGTTCGTCAATCTGACGATCTGTAATGGCTTCGTTGCGAAAAAGCAAAGATAAGAGAAGCGTCGGTGGTCATGTCTTTCCTGGTAGCTAGGCCGTGGCTCGGCAATGTCTTTAAGTATAGACAAATTTACAGGAAGAAATATCACGCTTTATCACGTCAAAGATAAAAGTCGGTCGTCCAAAACTAAGAAACGAAAGATGCCAATCGATGATTGGCCTCCGTCTTTGATTGTGTTTGTCGGGGCGAGAAGATTCGAACCTCCACCCCATACACCCCATGTTTTGTTTTGTGCATCCGAGAAGGTCTTGGTCGATCTCACCCGCAAACAATCAAAGCCCCTGCGAAATAAAGTTTTGATTCTCCAGAGGTTCCGGCGATGTACACTAAGGGCCGAGGCAATTTAAGGCAAGGTTAAGGCAAGAAACGACTTATAGTAAAATCACAGCGCAGCAGGTGCGGCACTCAGGCCAGATTTGACGGCCAATTAACATTGTAACCTTAGTTCTTAATGTGGCGACGCAGAGCAAATTTTAAAAGGAAATACTATGAGTGAACTAGGGGAGCACGAACTTGTGCATGTTACCGGCGACCTCGAAATTATATCGCGGCAAGAACCGGCTTCAATTGTTTTTCTATGTAATGTATCTGCAGAGGAAGCCAACAAAAAACTTCGAAGCTTAAGGGATTTTTCCCAGGCAAAGATATTAGTTGAACTGGTGCGCATGAATATATCAGACTTCGTCAACACCGTAAAATTTCATGTACAGGAATATGCCGACAATGGAAATATCTCTGAGGAATCAATTACACAGGCCCGCCTAGATTTTATTAGGAAAATATTGAATATCTTATCATCATTCAGGACTTTTTTAGATCACGCCGATTGCGCAATTTCAAGAAAAAATGGGAAGTTATCCAACGAGTACTCCAAGTGGAAATCCGCACAAAGCGCGCAATACGATAGCTCTGCAGCATATCGAATTGTTTCTCGGCTGAGAAACTATTGCCAACATGTGGGCGTGCCACCCATGCAAATCACTTTTGGAAGTGAAAGATTGTCCGGCGAGATCACGCTCCAACTCCTTTTAGAACGAGATAGCTTATTGTCTGAACGCGACATCTGGAATCAAAAAACCAGACAAGACTTGGAAGCATTCCCCCCGCAATTCTCGATATTTGAACTGCTTGCGTCGTGGGAAGAGTGCTTCAATATGCTGTCACAGCATGTTTTGATTAGCGCTAGGGACGTGGCCCTGCCTCATGCTCAGACCATATTATCATATAGGAATACTCACAATATCCCCGAAAATGTGGGAAAATTGGCCTTCATGCAAACTCTAGTAATCTCTGATGAAAAAAATAAAGTTAATTTTAAATTAAATTGGCTTCCGGAAGGTGGTGCCCAAGAAATACTAACATTGACTGAAAATTCCGCACAGTTTGATCCCATCTTGCAGTTCAGCTAGTCCATTTGCAGTATCAGGTCCGGCGGCACCACTGCGACAGGCCACGACTTCTGCACCTGAATGTTTGCCACGCTGAGTGGTGCTGACACAGCTAACCGCCGATATTACGTCCGCGCTCCCCGCGAACGCCGACGCCCCCGCTAACTTTTCGCTGCGATAAGGCGGGCAATAATAGCGCGAGCTGGTGATCGTTCCAACCGAATGGGATAGCAGGCTCAGCTGCAAATCAGAATGCGCTTCTTTTGGGCTAGCAATCATGAAGAATATCTACCTCAGAACCTTTCTCTGATTCAGAGCATTTGGAACTTTACTGTCCGCAAATAGCCCTAAAATCAAGGTTCCCATTCGTAAGCCTGCGTCAGTGGCAACAACTTGGCGGCATGCTTCCGAAAAATTCTCTCCGGCATCGCCAAAATGCTATTTGTACATCTGGTTGTGCTCAAGAATATCCAAACTTTTCAACATAAGAATTTTGAAGTCTACGGCTCTTTCTTTTTTCTGGGCTTCTTAGTGGTCATTGCGTCGGTCTTGGAAAAACCCTTTCGGTATTATTTCATGAGCCCTATCACACAGAAATTCTTACAGGCTCAAGATTCGCAAGGCCGACCTGGCGCGCGTGCTGGATGTGCACACCCCACAAATCGACCGTCTGTCCGATCTTGATCATTCGTCCAAAATCGAATTCGTCGATCAAGCAGCCAAGGTTCTCGACAAAACTCTGAACTTCTCGCTCGCCTGATAGCGACGCATCCCCGCCATCGCCGTGAGGCGCCGGCACCTTAATTTGGTTTTCCATGAACAACATCGCACTATACTCGAGACGCAGGTTAACACCCTAAGCTTTCTCTACTTCAAACGACTAAAAACATGGACGACAATTTCACCGTAAGCTTCATCGACAACCCCGACGCATTTCCAGCACTGCACCAGCAGTTGGAGAAACGTGGATTGCGACTTACGCTGAACCACCCGGCCTTGGTCGGCCTGCCCACAACAGCTTGAACGAAGATCGCTATCAGGCAATGTTCGAAAGCACTTTTCTTCACAGCGCACGAGTATCAAGGCTGCGGTTCACACATTCGACGTAGGCAATGGGTTCCCCGACTTCTACGTCATTTACGACAGGGCGCGATTCGCAGATTCCGAAAAGTTAGGGCGGGAGCTTAAACGGCTCGGCATCCTTTAATGGGCGCCAGAAACAGTAAACGCCCGCGACTTTGAGGGGGGGGCCTGCGCGCCGATCAGCAGGACGGCCGACGGCGATGCCATGACCGCCAGGAAAATCATTACGCCGCCCTGCTTTGGCAGAGAGCGCACGAGCGTCGCCGCGCAATCGGTGCCGATAAACGCCGCTTGGACAAAGCACTGAAGGAGGGCCAGCGCGGCAGACTCCACACGGGGGACGAGTTGCATTGCCGCAGGCGACCTGGCCGCGCGCCTGACGCCTGCCAGGCAGCGCGAGCTCAACGCCCTGCGCGACCTGACCAAATCTGCCAGCAGCGTGGTCAACTCAACCAGGCCGAGGTCATCGACCTTGACGTGAAACACCTGCCAGCACCACCAGCATCGCGGCAGGTAAGGCGGAATCCTGACCGCCGCGTCAGATAAGAAAAAGGCCAGCATCTCGGCTGGCCTAAGTCTTTGATTTTGTTGGTCGGGGCGAGAGGATTCGAACCTCCGACCCCATGCACCCCATGCATGTACGCTACCAGGCTGCGCTACGCCCCGACGAACGGCTTATTATAGCAGCGGGTTTAAGTATTTGTCATGTTTGCCGAACGCGGCTAGCATAGCTTGGATGAACACTTCCGATCTCCACCGTGCCGCCGCCCTCGTCCAGCAAGCCGACCTGCTCATTGTCGCCGCCGGCGCCGGGCTTGGCGTCGATTCAGGCCTGCCGGATTTTCGCGGCAATCAAGGCTTCTGGCAGGCCTACCCTGCCCTCGGCCGCGCGCGCATGGCGTTCACCAGCGTCGCCTCGCCGGCGACCTTTAGTGAGGATCCGGCGCTGGCCTGGGGATTTTACGGGCACCGGCTCAATCTTTACCGCGCGACCACGCCGCACGCCGGCTTCGGCCTGTTGAAGAAATGGGGCGAGCGCATGCGGCTTGGCTACGCCGTTTTCACCAGCAATGTTGATGGCCAGTTCCAGGCGGCCGGCTTCGACCCGCAGCGCATTTATGAATGTCACGGCTCGATCCACCACCTGCAATGCCTGGCGCCGTGCGGCGCGGATATCTGGAGCGCGGACGGCTACACGCCGCAAGTCGATAACGACGCTTGCCAGTTGCTGAACCAGCCGCCCGCCTGCCCCCATTGCGGCGGCATGGCGCGGCCGAATATCCTGATGTTCGGCGACTGGGGATGGCATGACCACCGCTCCGCCGCCCAGGAGGCGCGCCTGGGCCGCCTGCTGCGCCAGGCGCAACGCCCGCTGGTCGTGGAACTGGGGGCCGGCGTGGCGATACCGTCGGTCCGCCACTTCGGCCAGTCGGTGATCAGCCATCACAACGGCCGCATGGTCCGCATCAATCCGCGCGAGCCGCAGGTTGCGGGCCCGCGCGATGTCGGACTGGCCGCCGGCTCGCTGGCGGCGCTGAACGCCATCGACGCTTTGCTATAAACGGTTTATACCAGTTTCACCGTGATCGGCGACAGGCCGGCGACCTTGCCTTCGAGGACGTTGCCGCGCACGACCGCGCCCACGCCTTCCGGCGTGCCGCTGAAAATCAGGTCGCCCGGCGCCAGCGTGAAGTAGGTCGACAGGTTGGCGATGGTTTCGCTGACCGACCAGATCAGCTGGGCGATCGACGACGATTGCCTGGTCACGCCGTCGACATCGAGCTCGATCGCGGCATTGTTGATGTCGCCCGCCTCTGCGGCACGGTGGATCAGGCCGATCGGCGCCGAGAAGTCGAAGGCCTTGCCGATTTCCCACGGACGGCCGGCGTCGCGCATCTTGAATTGCAGGTCGCGCCGCGTCATGTCGAAGCCGACCGCGTAGCCGAAGATGTGCGCGGCCGCGTCTTCCACCGCGATGTTGGCGCCGCCCTTGCCGATGGCCACCACCAGCTCGCATTCATAATGCAGGTTGCTGGTCAGCGGCGGATACGGCAGTTCCAGCACGCGGTTGGGCGCGGCCGGCACCACCGCTTGCGCATCGCCGGGCTTGGAGAAGAAGAACGGCGGTTCGCGGTCCGGGTCGGAACCCATCTCACGCGCGTGGCCGGCGTAGTTGCGGCCGACGCAGTAGACGCGGCGCACGGGGAACAGGTCGGAGGTGCCGGCCACCGGCAGGCCGACGATGTCATGGGCGGGAATTACGTAGGAGGTCATGATGCGCCTATCAGCTGATTAAGACCTCATGATGGTACAACAGCGCGCGCCCCTCTGCTGCGGCGCGAAACATTATGAGACAAATCAGGTCAGCAGCAATGCCGTCAGCACGACGCGCCACCCTGCCACCAGGGAGTCGCGGTTCATGTCGGGACGCTGTATGGCGCGGATCGACAGGCCCTGGAACAGCGACACCATGGTGTCGATGCGGCCGTCGAGCGTGGCGTCGTCGACCGCCAGGCCGCGCCGCTCGCGCTCGCGCTTGATGATGGGACGGAAGCGCTCCCCCACCTTGCGGTCGGCGGCGCGCAGCGCCTCGGCGATCTTCGGGTTGCGCGAAGCCTCGGCAAACATCTCCAGCGGCAGCTCGGTCTGTTGCGGGTCGAGGTGCTTCTCGATGTGCTCCGGCGCGCCGTCGATCATCGATTGCAGCGGGTCTTCCTGGCTATCGAGCTCGCCGAGCTTGATCAGCACATCCTCGGCATGCAGGTCGACAAACGCCATGATGATGGCGTCCTTGTTGTCGAAGTAGTTGTAGATATGGCCGGCGCTCATGCCGGCTTCCTTCGAGATTTCCGACATGCTGGCGGCGTGGAAGCCGCTGCGGGCGAAACACACGGCGGCCGCCTGCAAAACCTGATTGCGGCGGTTCTGCGCGCGCTCTGGGTCGGTGCGGCGTTTGACCGGGGTGCTCATGGGTGTCCTTGGTTATGTGCCTGGGGCGTGTATCGATGAGAGAACGGCGGGCGCGCGACGGCGCCCGCCGTGCCGGATCAGCCTTGCGGCTGCTGCTGCGGCAGCTCCGGCTGCCAGCCGCCGCCCAGCACCTTGTACAAGGTGACGGCGTTGCTGGTTTTTGCAAGGCGGGTGGTGATCAGGCCTTGCTGGGCCGTGTACAGCGCGCGCTGCGACACCAGCGCGTTCAGGTACGAATCGGCGCCCTGGCGGTAGCGCGCCTCGTTGATGGTGTAGCTCTTCTGCGACGCTTCCACCAGCGCCGTCTGCGACGCCAGGCGCTCGTCCAGCGTGCCGCGCGTGGCCAGGGCGTCGGCCACTTCGCGGAACGCGGTCTGCACCGATTTCTCGTACTGCGCCACCGAGATGTCGCGCTCGGCCTTGGCGATGTCGAGGTTGGCGCGGTTGACGCCAGCGTCGAAGATCGGCAGGTTGATCTGCGGGACAAAGCTCCAGGTCGACGAGCCGGCCTTGAACAGGCCGGAAAGCGTGGTGCTGGCGCTGCCGCCGGACGCCGTCAGCGAGATGCTCGGGAAGAAGGCGGCGCGCGCCACGCCGATGTTGGCGTTGGCGGCGCGCAGCGCGCGCTCGGCTTCCTGCACGTCCGGGCGGGCGCGCAGCAGGTCCGACGGCAGGCCGGCCGGAATCGCGGCCAGCTGCGTCACTTCTTCCAGATCGCCGGTCGGCAGCAGGTCGGCTGGCACGCTGCTGCCCACCAGCAGCGTCAGCGCGTTCAGGTCCAGCGCCACTTGCGCGGTGTAGACGGCGGCGTCGTTGCGCGCCGTCTCCACGCTGGTCTGGGCGTCGTACATGTCGGTGCCGGCCACCACGCCCGAGGCGAAGCGCTTCTTGCTCAGGTCATACGAGGTCTGCTGCGATTTCAGCGTCTCCTGCGCCAGCTTCAGACGCTGCTGGTCGGCGATCAGGGTCGAATACGCGTTGGCCACTTCCGCCACCAGCGTGATCTGCTGCGTGCGGCGCGCCTCTTCGGTGCCCAGATAGCTTTGCAGGCCGGCCTCGGACTGGTTGCGCAGCTTGCCGAAGAAGTCCAGCTCATACGAGGACATCACCAGGCCGCCGGTGTACTGGCGGCTGATGGCCGCCTCGCCGGTGCCGGTCATGGTCGACGGCGTGCGCGAGGCGCTCTGGTTGACATTGGCCGACAGCTTCGGCAGCAGCGCCGCCGTGTCGATGTTGTACTGCGCCTTGGCCTTCTCGATGTTGAGCACCGAGACGCGCAGGTCGCGGTTGTTGGCCAGCGCCAGCTCGATCACCTTGCGCAGTTTGGCGTCGGCGAAGTATTCGCGCCACAGGATCTGCGACACCGGCTTGGCGTCGGCCGCCGCCGGCGGCACGCCCTGGTAGGCGTCGCCGCTAGGATAGGCCTGCGGCACCGCTTGCGCCGGGCGTTCGTACACCGGCGCCAGGCTGCAGCCGGCCAGCAGCGCCAGCGCCGCCATCGTGATTAAGGATTTTTTCATATTAATGCACCTCCACAGCGGTTGCCGGCGCGGCCGGCTGCTTCGGAGCGAAGTAGCCACGCACCAGCACAAAGAACAGCGGCACGAAGAAAATGCCCAGGAAGGTCGCGGTCAGCATCCCGCCCAGCACGCCGATACCGATCGCGTTCTGGCTGCCGGAGCCGGCGCCGCTGCTGATCGCCAGCGGCAGCACGCCCAGGCCGAAGGCGATCGAGGTCATCAGGATCGGCCGCAGACGCAGTTTCACCGCGTGCAGCGTGGCCTTCTTCAGGTCCTCGCCCTTGTCCTGCAGCTCTTTCGCGAACTCCACGATCAGAATCGCGTTCTTCGCCGACAGGCCCACCACGGTCAGCAGGCCGACCTGGAAGTAGACGTCGTTCGACAGCTTGAACAGCATCGTGCCCAGCACCGTACCGATCACGCCCAGCGGCACCACCAGCAGCACCGAGAACGGCACCGACCAGCTTTCATACAGCGCGGCCAGGCACAGGAACACGATCAGGATCGAGATCGCGTACAGCACCGTGGTCTGCGAACCGGAGTCGCGCTCCTCGATCGACAGGCCGGTCCACTCGTAGCCGATACCGGCCGGCAGCTTCTCCGCCAGCTTCTCGATTTCCGCCATCGCGGCGCCCGAGCTCTGGCCCGGCGCCGGCGCGCCCAGGATCTCGGTCGACGACAGGCCGTTGTAGCGCTCCAGGCGCGGCGAGGCGTAAATCCACTTGCCGCTGGAGAAGGCCGAGAATGGCACCATCTCGCCGTCGGCGTTACGCACGAACCACTTGTTCAGGTCTTCCGGCGTCATGCGGGCTTCCGGCGCGCCTTGCAGGTACACCTTCTTCACGCGGCCGCGATCGACGAAGTCGTTGACGTAGGAGCTACCCCAGGCGGTGCTCAGCACCTTGTTCACATCATCGACCTTCAGGCCCAAAGCGATGGCCTTCTGCTGGTCGACGGTGATCTTGTACTGCGGCGTGTCTTCCATGCCGTTCGGACGCACGCCGGCCAGCACCTTGCTCTGCGCGGCCATGCCCAGCATCTGGTTGCGCGCGGCCATCAGCGCTTCGTGACCGACGCCGCCGATGTCCTGCAGCTGCAAGTCGAAGCCGGAGGCGTTACCCAGTTCAAGCACCGCCGGCGGGGCGAAGGCGAACACCATCGCGTCCTTGATCTGCATCAGCGCGCCCATGGCGCGGCCGGCGATCGCGCTGACGCGATTTTCCTTGCCCGAACGCTCGGACCAGTCCTTCATCCGCACGAAGGCGATGCCGCTGTTCTGGCCATTGCCGGCGAAGCTGAAGCCGGCCACGGCGAACACCGACGCGACGTTGTTCTTCTCGTTGGTCAGGAAGTGGTTCTCGACTTTCTCGATCACCTTCAGCGTGCGCTCCTGCGTGGCGCCGGTCGGCAACTGGATCTGCGAGAACAGCACGCCCTGGTCTTCTTCCGGCAGGAAGGAGGTCGGCAGGCGCATGAAGGCGAAGGCCAGCACCACCACGATGGCGGCGTAGACGATCAGCGAACGGCCGCTGCGATTCAGGATCGATGCGACCACGCCCTGATACCTGGTGCTGCTACGGTCGAAGGTGCGGTTGAACCAGCCGAAGAAACCCTTGTCGGCCATGTGGTGGCCCTTCTCGACCGGCTTGAGGATGGTCGCGCACAGCGCCGGCGTGAAGATCATCGCCACCAGCACCGACAGCACCATCGCCGACACGATCGTCACCGAGAACTGGCGGTAAATCACACCGGTCGAACCGCTGAAGAAGGCCATCGGCACGAACACCGCCGACAGCACCAGCGCGATGCCGACCAGCGCGCCGCTGATCTGGGTCATCGATTTGCGGGTTGCCTCCAGCGGCGACAGGCCCTCCTCGCTCATGATACGTTCAACGTTTTCCACCACCACGATGGCATCGTCGACCAGCAGGCCGATCGCCAGCACCACCGCGAACATGGTCAGCGTATTGATCGAGTAGCCCAGCGCCGACAGGATGGCGAAAGTACCCAGCAGCACCACCGGCACCGCCATGGTTGGAATCAGCGTGGCGCGGAAGTTTTGCAGGAACAAATACATCACCAGGAACACCAGGATCACCGCTTCCACCAGGGTTTTCACCACTTCCTCGATCGACAGCTTGACGAACGGGGTGGTGTCGAACGCCACCACCGCCTTCAGGCCTTGCGGGAAGCGTTTTTCCATCTCGGCCACTTTGGCCTTGACCAGGTTGGCGGTATCGAGCGCGTTGGCGCCGGTGGCCAGCTTGATCGCCACGCCGGACGCCGGCTTGCCGTTGTAACGGGCGACGATGTTGTAGGTTTCGCGGCCCAGCTCCATGCGGGCGACGTCGCGCAGGTGCACGGTGGCGCCGTTGGCGGAGGTCTTCAGCAGGATGGCGCCGAATTGTTCCGGCGTTTGCAGACGGCTTTGCGCCGTCACCGTGGCGTTCAGCTGCTGGCCCTTGACGGCCGGCAGGCCGCCCAGTTCACCGGCCGAGACTTCGGCGTTCTGCGCGGTGATGGCGGTCGACACGTCGGCCGGCGTCAGCTGGTAGCTTTGCAGCTTGGCGGCGTCCAGCCAGATGCGCATGGCGTACTGCGAACCGAAGTTGGTCACATCGCCCACGCCTTCCACGCGCGAGATCGGGTCCAGCACGTTGGCGGTGACGTAGTCGCCGATGTCGGCGTTGTTCATCGAGCCGTCTTCGGACACGAAGCCCAGCACCAGCAGGAAGTTCTTGGTGGCCTTGGCAACCACCAGGCCTTGCTGCTGCACGGCGGCCGGCAGCAGCGGCGTTGCCAGCTGCAGCTTGTTCTGCACCTGCACCTGCGCGATGTCAGGATTGGTGCCGCTCTTGAAGGTCAGCGTCAGGTTGACGCCACCGGTGGCGTCGGACGACGACGACATGTAGCGCAGGCCGTCGATACCCTTCATCTTCTGTTCGATGATCTGGGTAACGGCGTCTTCCACGGTCTTGGCCGAGGCGCCCGGATACGAGCCGGTGATCGAAATCGACGGCGGTGCAATGCTTGGATACTGCGATATCGGCAGGCCGAGAATCGCCATCACGCCGCCAAGCATGATCACGATCGCGACCACCCACGCAAAAATCGGGCGATCAATAAAGAAACGGGACATGTGCTATCTCCTTATTGCGCGCTCTTGGCGTTGGCAGGCGCGGCGCCGCCGGCGGCAGCCGTGGCGGCCGGCGCGGCCGCCGGCTTGGCAGGCGCGCCCGGTTTCACTTTTTGCAGGCCTTCGATGATCAGCAGGTCGCCCTCGGCCAGGCCGGATTTGACCAGCCACTTGTCGCCCTGGGTGCTGCCGGTGACCAGCGTGCGCTGTTCAACCTTGCCTTCCTTGTTGATCACCATGGCGGTCGCTTCGCCTTTCGGGTTGCGCGTCACGCCCTGCTGCGGCACGGCGATGGCTTTTTCATCCACGCCCGACTCCACCACCGCGCGCACGAACATGCCAGGCAGCAGATCGTGTTTCGGGTTCGGGAACAGCGCGCGCAGCGTGACGTTGCCGGTGCCCGGATCGACCGAGACGTCGGAGAATTGCAGCTTGCCGGTTTCGGCGTACTTGCTGCCGTCCGACAGCAGCAGCGTGACCTTGGCCTGGCCGTCTTTTTCAGGCCGCCGTTTTCCACTTCGCGCTTCAGGCGCAGCATGTCTTCGCTGCTCTGGGTGACGTCGACGTAGATCGGGTCCAGCTGCTGCACGGTGGTCAGCGCGGTGGTCTGGTTGGCGGTGACCAGCGCGCCCGGCGTGACGGTCGAGCGGCTGATGCGGCCGCTGATCGGCGCATCGACGTGGGTGTAGTCCAGATTGATCTTGGCTTGCTGCAGCGCGGCGTTCGCCGATTCGACCTCGGCCTTGGCCTGTTCGAAGGCGGCAACGGCGTCGTCGTATTCCTGCTTGCTGACGCCTTCGATCGCCACCAGCTCCTTGTAGCGCTGCACCTTCGGCTCGGCGGTCAGCAGGTTGGCCTTGGCCTTGGCCAGCGCGGCCTTGGCGGAATTGTACGAAGCCTGGTAAATGGCCGGGTCGATCTGGTACAGCGGCACGCCGGCCTTGACGTCGGCGCCCTCGACAAACAGGCGTTTCTGAATCAGACCGTTGACCTGCGGGCGCACTTCAGCGACTTGGTAAGCGCTGGTGCGGCCCGGCAGTTCGGTCGTGACTTGCAGCGGCGCTTGCGCCACCTTGAAAACGCCCACTTCCGCCACCTGCTGCTTTTGAGGTGCTTCGGTCGTGGACTTGGAGCAGCCGGCCAGGACGGCCAGCGCGGAGACTATGGCTGCGGCACCCGCGGTGCGCAACATCGTTTTTTTGCAGAAAAAGGCTTCCATCGGTGTGAGCTTTCTGTATAAAAATTAAGCACAGCCTCTAGAATGAACGATCATTCTAATTAAGTCAAGCAACTTTTTAATGCGGCGCAGCAACTCGAAGCGTTGTTTAAGTGGGACTTAAGACAGCCGGCCGGACAAGTCGCCGGACCGCCCCGGTCTTGCAATGCTACAATCAGATAATTTCTTTGTGACATCTTTTAGTACGACCGTGCATCTTTCATCCACCCCTTCCCGCGCCGCCCGTCCCCGCCTCACCACGCTGGTGACGGTGGGCGTCAGCGCCACGGTGCTGCTGACGGTGCTGTCGCTGCTGATCCTGGTCGACCATTTCGCCATCGACTACGCGCGGCGCGAGGCCGGCGCCCGCCTGCAACAGCTGGCGTGGCAGATGCGCGACTCGCTCAACAGCGTGGTGCGCAAGGCCACCGGCGACGTGCGACTGCTGGCGGAGCTGCCGCGCGTGCGCGCCGCGCGCTCGCCGGACGAGGTGCGCAAGGTGCTGGAAAGCCTGCAAAAAACCTTCCCCGACTACGCCTGGATCGGCCTGGCCAACCGGGACGGCAAGGTGGTGGCCGCCACCCAGGGCATGCTGGAGGGCGTGGACGTCAGCCAGCGCGACTGGTTCAAGGGCGGCCGCGACCGGCTGTTCGCCGGCGACTTCCACCCGGCCACGCTGCTCAACAACAAGCTGCCGGCCAGCGCCGATCCGTGGCGCTTCGTCGACGCCGCCGCGCCGGTGCGCGACAGCGCCGGCCGCGACCTCGGCGTGCTGTGCGTGCACATGAGCTGGGGCTGGGCGCGGCGCATGGTGCACACCATGCTGGCGCCGGCCGACCGCCGCTACGCCGCCGAGGTCCTGGTGGTGCGCGGCGACAATACCGTGATCCTCGGCCCGAAGGGGCTGGAAGAGCAAAAGATCGCCAGCGACAGCCTGACGCTGGCGCGCGCCGGCCACGCCGGCGCCCTCAAGGAAACCTGGCCCGACGGCCGCAGCTACCTGACCGGCTACGCCCGCAGCGGCGAGCCGGGCAACCCGGCCACCCTGAGCTGGTCGATCCTGGTGCGCCAGCCGGAGGAACAGGCGCTGGCCGGCGCGCGCGCGCTGGAGCGCCAGATCCTGCTGCTGGGCGCCATCCTCGGCGCCGCGCTGGCGTGCGCCGGCGCCCTGGTCGCCCGGCGGCTGACGCGCCCCCTCAACGCGCTCAGCCACGCCATCGAGCACCGCCTGGCCAGCGCCGACCCGGCGCCGCTGCTGCCGGCGCTGCAGCCGGTCGACACCTTCCACGAGGCGCAGGTGCTGTCGCGCGCGCTGGCCGGGCTGCTGCGCAACGAGCAGCAGCATCTGGACGCGCTGCGCGGCCTGAACGAAAAGCTGGAATCGACGGTTGCCGAGCGCACCCGCGAAATCGTCCGCAAGGCGCTGCAACTGGAACGCGCGCTGGGCCAGGAACACAGTACCCAGCAACTGCTGCAGGAACGCGCCGCCGAGCTGCGCGCCATCCTCGACAACGCCCACGACGCCTTCATCGCGCTCGATCCCGGCGGCGTGGTGCGCGAGTGGAACCAGCAGGCGGAAAAGCTGCTGGGCTGGAAGCGCAGCGAGGTCATCGGCCAGCCGCTGGCGGCCATGATGCTGCCGCCGCAGCTGCGCCGCGCCTACGAGCGCGACATGCGCCTGCTGGCCGAGCACGGCGCCGCCGTGCCGAGCCGCCGCGTCGAGCTGACGCTGCACAACCGCGCCGGCCAGGAGCTGCCGGTGGAAGTGTCGCTGGCCTATGTGCCGCGCAGCAGCGGCCACCTGTTTATTGCCTTCCTGCATGACATCAGCGAGCGCAAGTCGCTGTTCGCCTCGCTGGAGGCAATGGCGCTGCGCGACACCCTGACCGGCCTGTGCAACCGGCGCGCGCTGATGCAGGCGCTGCCGGCCGCGCTGCAGCGCGCCAACCGCAACCGCCACAGCTGCGCCGTGCTGTTCCTCGACCTCGACCGCTTCAAGCAGGTCAACGACCGCTACGGCCACGAGGAAGGCGACGAGCTGCTGCGCCAGTTCGCCGCCCGCGTGCGCGGCGCCGTGCGCAAGACCGACACCGTCGGCCGCCTGGCCGGCGACGAGTTCATCGTCATCCTCGAAATGCTGGCCGGCGACGCCGCCGCCCGCGAGGCGGCCGACAAGCTGGAACTGGCGCTGCGCCGGCCGTTCGCGCTGAAAACCACCACCGTCGAGCTCAGCGCGAGCATCGGCATCGCGCTGCACCATCCGGACGACCCGCAGGACGTCGAAACCCTGCTCGGGCGCGCCGACCGCGCCATGTACCGCCACAAGCAACAGGGAATTCAGCAGCGCGCTCGCCGCTGACGCTTTCGGGTAGCATGGCCCGATCTTCTTCCTGTACGGACCGCGCCCATGCAAGAACAAAACAGCCTGACTACCGACTTTCTATCGACCGGCGTGCCCGGCCTGGATGACGTGCTGGCCGGCGGCCTGACCCGCGACCGGCTGTACCTGGTCGAGGGCGAACCGGGCACGGGCAAGACCACGCTGGCGCTGCAATTCCTGACCGAGGGCGTGCGGCGCGGCGAGTCGTCGCTGTATGTCACGCTGGCCGAAACCACGGTCGAGCTGCGCAGCGTGGCGCAGTCGCATGGCTGGGACATGGCCGGCATCCACATCGAGGAAATCATCCCCGACGAACACGCGCTCGATCCGGACCAGCAATACACCATCTTCCACCCATCCGAAATCGAGCTGGGCAGCACCACCCAGCGCATCCTGGCCGCGGTCGACCGGCACCGGCCACGCCGCGTGGTGCTCGACTCGCTGTCGGAGCTGCAGCTGCTGGCCGAAAGCCCGCTGCGCTACCGCCGCCAGGTGCTGGCGCTGAAGCAGTATCTCAGCGGGCGCGGCTGCACCACCATCTTCCTCGACGACCGCACCGCCCTGTCCACGGACCTGCAGGTGCGCAGCGTGGCGCACGCGGTGCTGACGCTGGAACTGGCCGATCAGGACTATGGCGCCGAGCGGCGCCGGCTGCGCGTGGTCAAATACCGCGGCATCGCCTACCGCGGCGGCGCCCACGACTACCGCATCCTCAGGGGCGGGCTGCAGGTCTACCCGCGCCTGGTGGCGGCCAATACGCGCGAGAACAGCGAACGGGCACAGCTGTCGAGCGGCCTGCCACAGCTGGACGCGCTGATCGGCGGCGGCCTGGAGGAAGGCATGAGCACGCTGATCAGCGGCCCGTCCGGCACCGGCAAGTCGTCGCTGGCGGCGCAGTTCGTGCACGCGGCCACGCTGCGCGGCCAGCGCTGCGCCATGTTCCTGTTCGAGGAGGCGCGCAACAATATGCTGAACCGCTGCGCCAACCTCGGCATGAACCTCGGCGACGCCATCGCGCAGCAGCTGCTGTCGGTGCAGCAGATCGATCCGGCCGAGCTGGCGCCGGGCGAATTCGCCAGCGCCGTCATGCAGGCGGTCGAACAAGGCGCGCGGGTGGTGGTCATCGATAGCCTGAACGGCTACCTGAACGCGGTGCCGGAGGAGCGCTTCCTGATCATCTACCTGCACGAGCTGCTGACCTACCTCGGCCAGCGCGGCGTGGTCAGCATCATCGTCGGCGTGCAGTCGGGCATGCTCGGGGCCGGCATGAGGAACGCTGTCGACGCCAGCTATCTGGCCGACAACGTCATCCTGCTGCGCTACTTCGAGGCAGCCGGCGAGGTACGCCAGGCGATCTCGGTGTTCAAGAAACGCGGCAGCACCCATGAACGCACACTGCGCGCGTTCGAGGTCGGTCCCGGCGGACTGAAGGTCGGCCCGGTGCTGAAGGATTTCCACGGCGTGCTGACCGGCGTGCCCAGCTACCATGGCGCCGCCGACGCCGCCCCCGGCTGAGCCGATGGAAACGCGCATCCTGATCTACGCCCCCACCGGCCAGGACGCGCCGCTGGCGGCCAAGGTGCTGGCCATGGCCGCCATCGGCAGCCACGTCTGCGCCACGCTGGCCGATCTGGAGCAGGCGCTGGCGGACGGCGCCGGCGCCGTGCTGACGGTCGAGGAAGCGCTGGCGCCGGGCGGCCTGCAACTGTTGCAGGCCTGCGTCGCCCGCCAGCCGGACTGGTCCGATCTGCCGATCATCCTGCTGACGCACAGCGGCGCCGATTCGCCGGTGGTGCGGCAGGCGGTGGCGGCGCTGGGCAACCTGAGCCTGATGGAGCGGCCGGTGCGCACGCTGACGCTGATCACCGCGCTGCACGCGACGCTGCGCGCGCGCAACAAGCAGTACCAGGTGCGCGAAGCGGCGCGGCGCAAGGATGAATTCCTGGCCAGCCTGGGCCACGAGTTGCGCAACCCGCTGGCGCCGATCCGCACCTCGGTGTCGCTGCTGACGCACCTGTATCCGGACGCCGCGCCGGTGGCGCGCATCCGCGACATGGTCGAGCGCCAGGTGCGCCTGCTGACGCGGCTGGTGGACGACCTGCTGGACGTGGCGCGCATCACCAGCGGCAAGATCACGCTGCAACGCCAGCTGGCGTCGCTGGCGGCGGTGATGAACCACGTCAACGAGCTGTGCCAGGACGCCGCCGCGGCCAAGCGCATCCACATCGCCTGGCAGTTGCCGCCGAGCGAAGTCATGCTCAATATCGACTACGCGCGCGTGGTGCAGATCTACGCCAACATCGTCTCCAACGCGGTCAAGTTCACGCCGCAGGGCGGCCATGTGGCGGTGGCCGCCGCCATCGACGACGGCGGGCTGCTGGTGAGCATCCGCGACAACGGCATCGGCCTCGACGCCGACAGCATCGCCCGCATCTTCAATATGTTTGAGCAGAGCAAAACCGTCAACGGCCAGTTTTCCAGCGGCCTCGGCATCGGCCTCAGCCTGGCGCGCCAGTTTGCCGAGATGCACGGCGGCACGGTGGAGGCGTTCAGCGAGGGCGCCGGCAAGGGCGCCGAGTTCGTCGTCCGGCTGCCGGTGCTGGACCAGGCCGGCCAGCGCGACGCCGTGCCGCTGGCGCAGGCGGCCGGCGCGGACGGCCGCAAGCTGCGGGTGCTGGTGGTCGACGACAACGAGGACGCCGCCGATTCGCTGACGGCGCTGCTGGAACTGGATGGCTTCGACGTGCGCACCGTCTACGACGGCGCGGCCGCCATCGGCGCGGTCGGGCAGCAGGCGCCGGACATGATCATCATGGACCTCGGCATGCCGGGCATGGACGGCTACGAGACCGCGCGCGCCATCCGCCAGCAGCCCGGCGCCGAGCGCATCCTGATGCTGGCGCTGACCGGCTGGGGCCAGAGCGACGCGCGCCGCCGCACCCTCGACGCCGGCTTCGACCACCACCTGGTCAAGCCGGTCGAGCTGGACCAGATCGTCCGCCTGGCCGGCGCGCGCCAGAACCGCGACCAGGTGCAGGCGGCGCGCTAGGCGCCGGCCGCGCCCGGCTTATTTCCAGTCGCCGCGCAGCGCCGCCACGCGCAGCTTCAGCGCGTCGGGCGTGACGTCCTGCGGCGCCACCGGTTCGCCGACCACCAGTTCCAGCCGCGAGCGCAGGCCGCTGCGGAAGGCGCGGCCGAAGACGTTGGCCTGGTTGCGGCTCAGCAGGTGGCCCCACAGGCCGCGCAGCGCCATCGGAATCACCGGCACCCTGCTGCGCTCGATGATCTTGGCGATGCCGCCCTTGAAGTCGTTGATGTCGCCGGTGCGGGTCAGCTGGCCCTCGGGGAAAATGCAGACCAGCTCGCCCTCGTGCAGCGCCTGGGCGATGTCGACATACGCCTTCTCCATCAGCCACGGGTCTTCCTTGGCCGGCGCGATCGGAATCGCGCGCGCGGTGCGGAAGAGCCAGCCCAGCAGCGGCAGCTTGAAGATGCGGTGGTCCATGACGAAGCGGATCGGCCGCGGCGCCGCCGCGCCGATGACGATGGCGTCGACATAGCTGACGTGGTTGCACACCAGCACCGCCGCGCCCTCGTCCGGAATGCGCGCGGTGTCGACCGTGTGCACGCGGTGGATGGTGTGGATCAGCAGCCAGGCCAGGAAGCGCATCAGGAATTCCGGCACCAGCGAGAAGATGTAGACGGCCACCAGCGCGTTCAGCAGCGCCGTCACCAGGAACAGCTCGGGAATGCTCAGGCCCTGCCCCAGCAGCACGATGGCCAGGCCGGCGGCCGCCACCATGAACAGCGCGTTGAGGATGTTCATGCCGGCGATGGTGCGCGAGATGTGCGCCGGGTCGCAGCGCGTCTGGATCAGCGCGAACAGGGGCACGATGAAGAAGCCGCCGAACATGCCGATCATCAAAATGTCGAACAGGATGCGCCACATGCCGTGCTGCGCCAGCAGCGCCAGCGCGTCCAGGTGGGCGCCGGCCGCCGCCGCGCTGCTGTAGGCCAGGCTGGCGAAATACAGGTCGATGCCGAAAATCGTCAGGCCGATCGAGCCGAACGGCACCAGGCCGATTTCCACCTTGCGCCCGGACAGTTTTTCACACAGCAGCGAGCCGCTGCCGACACCAAGCGAGAAGATGGTCAGCAGCAGCACGAAGGCGCCGTGGTCGCCGTGCAGATAATCCTTGGCGTACACCGGGAACTGCGCCAGCACCAGCGCGCCGTAGAACCAGAACCAGGAGTTGCCCAGCATCGACAGGAACACCGTGCGGTTATTGCGCGAGAAATTGATGTTGCGGATCGATTCGCCGACGAAGTTCCAGCTGATCTTCAGTTCCGGCGCCGGCGCCGGCGAATGCGGAATGCGGTAGGCCGCCACCAGCCCCATGGCGGCCACCAGCACAGTGGCGGCCGCTTCCAGCCACAGGCCGTGCGGCTGCTGCACCACCAGCACCGCGCCCAGCACCTCGCCCATCAGGATGCCGACAAAGGTGCCCATCTCGGTGACGCCGTTGCCGCCGATTAGCTCCTCCTTACTCAGCTGCTGCGGCAGGTAGGCGTATTTGACCGGGCCGAACAGCGTCGAATGGATGCCCATGCCGACCACCGCCGCGATCAGCAGCCACAGATGGTGCGTGACCCAGCCGACGGCGGCCACGGCCATGATGGCCACCTCCAGCCACTTGACGCAGCGCGTCAGGCCGGACTTCTCGAACTTGTCGGCCAGCTGGCCGGCGGTGGCGGAAAACAGCACATACGGCAGGATGAACAGGCCGGGAATCAGGTTGGTCACCAGCGACGGCGACATCGTGGTCCAGCTCAGCGCGTCAAACGTGATGATGACCACCAGCGCAGTCTTGAACAGATTGTCGTTGAACGCACCGAGGAACTGGGTCCAGAAAAACGGCGCGAAGCGGCGTTGCTTCAACAGGGAAAACTGATTGGGCTGGCTCATGAGGGAGGTGTCCGTTCAGGAAAGATTGAGCGGATTATAACCGCTCGCCGCAACCAAGCATCATGCAAACAAGCAATTGCACTGCGCCGTATCAATGCCCCAGTCATCCAGCGCGTGCGCGGCCCCGCTGCAGGTCAAGGCGCCCGCCACATGCGCCGTCATCCCGCGTACCGCGGGTCGCCCGCTCCAGAATCCGCTCTGCATCGGGCAGCAGCTTGCGCCACTGCAAACCGTACAGAAACGTCGGGGTGGAGAGAATCAAAACACTGTCCGGTAGTCGCACCAGGAAGTTGGCTTTGCGAATATCCGAATCCTCAAACAGCAGCAAGCCGGCATCGATACCCTCCTCAAGTTCCGCGGCGAGCACCTCCGCCGCCGCCATTTCACCGCGATTGCGCGTACGCAGCGTGGGATTGAAGGCCAGTAATGCCTGGAATTCCGCAAACTCCTCAGTGGCGGCTAGTTCCACCAGTTGCCGATTGCGCTCGACCCAGGCCAGGAGCGTGCGCGCGCCGGGCTTATCGGCATACCTGGTGACTTCAAAGTGCACCATGTCCGGAATCACAATCCGCGTGCCCAGCAGTTTGAGCGTGTCCAGCGCATCCGCTACCGCAAGCGTGATCAGCGGTCTGGCGTCGGTGACGATCAGCGCGATGTTCATCCGAACACCGTGTCAAACAAGCACTGCTGTGCTTCATTGAAATGCACGCGGGTGTCGACACGCGGCAACGCCAGCCCCCTGTCCGCCAACGCCGACAAGATGTCGCCGAACCACCATCCGGTTGCTTTTTCCAGCTGGCGGCGGCTTATTCGACCAGCCGAATAAGCCGCCAGCAGTTGCTCCAGTTCACCGTCAGCTACAGCCAGATCTTCCATGGCTCACCTCCATGGATCGACTACACACCGCGTTATGCGGCCTGCTGCATCGTCTGCTGCGCGGACGCGGGCGGGCGCAGCGACCAGACGCTGTGCGGATCGCCATGGCGGCCGCGATGCAGCACGGCGCGCGCCATCTTCCAGTAGGCGACGGCGAACAGCAGCGCGATCGCCGCCACGCCGGCCACGATGGGGTCGCCCTGCAACAACGCCAGCAGCGGGTTAAGGCCGGTGCGCCACCAATGCGCCAGCGGCACGGCCAGCGTCAGCACGGAACACAGCACCAGCAGCTCGTGCGCGGCGCGCGCCGGCGGCCGGGCAAACGCCCACAGCACACAGGCGAAGAACACCGCGTAATAGCCGCGCTCCTCCCACAACGGCAACTGCGCTGCCGGTCCCAGCTTGTTCAGCACGAACACCGCCGACACCCCTGCCACGCAGCCAAGGCACACGCCCAGCGTGGCCTGCGCCATCAGCCTGCCGCTGCGCGGCTGCACCAGTTTCTGCCGCTTGCGCCGCGCCTCGATCCACAGCAGATTGCCGCTATAGAACAGGAACGCGCCGGCGATGCCGAGAATGAAATACACCCAGCGCACCGCCAGCTCGCCGAAACTGCCGAAGTGCAGCGCCTGCAGGCTGCGCAGGAAGCGCGTACCGGGCGTGAAGTTCTCCGGCATCATCACCCGCTGCACCTGGCCGCTGCTGGCGTTGAGCACCACGGCGCCCATGTCCGCCACCGATTGCTGCTGCACATGGCCGTACGCCTGCACCTGCGCATTGGCGTCGCCGGCATGGCGGTAGCTCAGCGTCGACACCTCGATGCCCGGCACTGCGCGCCGCACCTCGGCAAGCAGTTGCGCCGCTGGCGCCAGCGGCGCCGCCACGCCGGCCGCCTTCACCGGCGCGGCGGCGTTGATGTCCGGCCCCACCAGCTGCAACAGCTTGCCGTCGAAGACCAGGTACTGGAACGGCGCCAGCAAAACCAGGCCCAGCGCCAGCACCGCGCTGCTCCACGCGTACATCAGGTGGAAAGGCAGCGACAGCATGCCGATGGCGTTATGCGCGTCCTGCCACATGCGCTTGATGTTTTTGCCGATGCGCAGCGCGAACAGATCCTTGAAGAAGGTCGGCGCGTAAATAATCACGCCGCTGGCCAGCGCCACGCCATACAGCACGCACACCACGCCCAGCACATAGATACCCCAGCCGCGCGGCAGGCCGGCCGTGTAGTGCAGACGGTAGATGAAGTCCACCAGCTGCGAACGTTCCTCGAACTCTTCCAGCTTGCCGCCGGCGTCGAGGCGGAAATGGCGCTCGTCGAATTCCAGCATCATCCCCGGCTCGAACGCGGACGGCAGGCGCAGGAAGAAGCCCTCCTTCGCTTTCGGGTGCGCCTGCAATACCGCATCGATCAGTTGTTGCGGGTCTTGCGGCGCGGACGCCACCTGCGGCAGCGGCGTCTCCCACGCGTGCAGCTCCTCATGGAACAGCGTCACCGCGCCGGCATAAAAGGCGATGAACAGGCCGAAGCCAGCGATCAGCCCGACCCAGGTGTGCACCGAGATATAGGTGCGTAAGGTAGCGGCCTTCATGCGACGATCCTTATCAGGCCACTGGCCTTGAGAAAATGCAGCGCGGTGTAGCCGGCCACCGTCAACCCGCCCATCCACAGCCAGGCGCGCAGGCCGCTTTTGAACAGGAAGGCGCCGGTCATCACGGCGATCCACACCAGGAAAAACACCAGCAGCCATGGCAGCGTGGTGACGGACTGCGAGCTGCTGAGCAGCGCCGCAAAGCCGACCACCAGCACCGACAAGGGCATGCCGAGAAAAATCGCGGCGGTCGATTTACCCCACATGGCGCGCTCCTTTCCTGCGCCACGCGTCCAGGTAAGGCAGCAGCACCAGCGCGCTCATGAAGCCGGCCAGCGCGATGCACACGCCGCACCAGAAGCCATAGGCCTCGACCGCGCTGGCGATCGAACCGACGGCCAGCGGCACCGACAGCCAGCGCAAAAAGGCCTGGCGCTTCAGCGCCGCCGGCCATAGCGACTGGTGCGGCGAGGCCAGGTACAGACAGAGCGCGGCCAGTGCCGCCACGCCGATACAGATCCAGTTCATCGCGCCTCCTTACATTGCACCCTGCACGCCGAAGCCGTACTGGCGCGCGCTGCCCAGCGCCACCGCATAGCGGCCGGTCACGGTTTCCAGCTTGTTGTGGGTGACATAGTGATGGTTGGTCAGGTTGCTGCCATAGGCGAACAGCGTCAGGCCGTTGGCCAGCGTGTAGGCGGCCTTGCCGCCCAGCGTGGTGTGGCCGTCGTTGCGGTCGAGGTTCTCCGGGCCGATGTAGGTGCCGGTGGCGTGCTGGAGGTTCATGTTCAGCATCCAGCGTCCCGGCGTCCAGCTAAAGCCCAGCGACTGCGTCTGGCGCGGCGAGCGCGCGAACTCGTGGCCGCTGTAATCGCCGCCCGGCGAATCGAAGTCGATGAATTTGGTGCGCGCCAGGCCCACCGCGCCAAACAGCTCCAGGTTGCGGGTCACGCGGCCGCGCAGTTCCGCCTCCAGTCCTTGCAGGCGCGAGCTGCCGGCGTTGACGAACCACGTATCGAGCGTGTTGGCGCCGATATTGACCTGCTGGTCGGTCCAGTTGACGCGATAGGCGTTCAGCGACACCACCATGCCGTTATTCAGCGCGCCCTTCAGCGACGCCTCGTAGTTCCTGGTGTACTCGGGCGCGAAGGCGTGCGAGCCGCGCTGGTAGCTGTAATCGACGCCGCCGGTGCGGTAGCCGCGCTGCGCCGTCAGGCCCGCCACCCACTCCGGCGACAACGCATAGCGCAAGCCCAGCTTGGGCAGCCACACCGCGTTATCGGTGCGCAGGTCCTGCGTGCCGTCCGGCGAAAAGGCGCCGCCGGCGATCAGCTGCTTGTAGATCTGGCGCGCCAGCGCCGAAGTGCCGTCGGTTTCGGTGGCCAGCACGCGGCTCTGGCGCTCGCCGTCGTAGCGCATGCCGGCGGTCAGCGTCAGCTTGTCGATGACGTAATCGAACTCGCCGTAGACGGCGCGCGTCTTGCTGGCATTGTCCTGCATCTGGCGGCGGCTGATGAACTCCGCGCTGTAGGCCGCGTCGCACACCGCCTGCACGCGGCACTGGCCGATCAGTCCCAGCACGTAGGACACCGGCACCACGAACTTGTCGTCGCCGGCGTAATACTGCTGCGAGTAGTACAGGCCCGCCACGCCTTTCAGCTTGTGGCCGAACAGCTGCGTGTCGAAATTGGCGCGCGCCTCCTGCACCCACTGGCGGTCGATGTTCTCGCCATTGCGGATGCCCTGATTGAGCTCCGTGCCGTCGTAGTCGGCCACGCGGGTGTAGCGGTTGTGCGAATAGGTGGTCAGCAGCGTGATGTCGGCGCCGAGCGCGCGGAAAGTCTGCTCCAGCGCGGCTGAGCGGGTGTGGTTGACCACCTCGCGCGTTTCGTTGGAAAAGTTGAGGCGCGCCGCGGCCGGGGTTTTCACCGCCTCCACCGTGTTGTAGCCGGGGCGCTGCTTGTCGTCCACCAGCGTCACCAGCGCCTGGTAGGCGTCGCCCCAGGGCGTGATGCGCAGCTTGCCGCGCAGCGTGTGGCCGTCGTCGCGGTTGGCGCGCTTGTCGTCGCGGGTGACGTTGTACACATCGCCGTCGCGGCGGCGCTGTTCCAGCGTAACGCGGCCGGCCAGCACCTGTTCGACGATGGCGCCGCCGCCGGCCAGCGCCACCTGCGTCGCGTTCTGGTTGCCGGCGCTGACGCGGTAGCTGAAATCGCGCGCATCCTGCGGATCGCGCGTGCGCAGCACCACCGCGCCGGCCAGCGAGTTGCGCCCCTGGTTGGTGGACTGCGGGCCCCGCAGCACTTCCACGCGGTCGGCGTCCCACACGCTCAGTCCGGAAATGGTCTGGCCAAAGCCGTCCTGCGGCACGCCGTCCACCACCACGGTAATGGTCTTGCCGCCGCCGCCGGTCGGGCCATACGACTGCACGCCGCGGATCGACAGGTTCTCGGCGGTGCCGACGTTGGCCATCTGCGCGATCACCTCTTCCACGGTTGCCATGCCGGATTCGTCGATCTGGCGGCGGTTGCGGGCGCCGACGCTGGCGCTGCTGTCGATTTCCGTGCGTTTCAGCTTGTCGCCGGAAATGACCACTTGTTCGATCGGCTCTTCGGCGTGTACCGACCAGCAGGCCATGACGCCTGCCAGTGCCGCCACCATCAGTTTGATGCGCATTACTCGTTTCCCCGTTTTATTATCTAAAAAAGAAGATAGTAAATGAGAATCGTTTACAATCAAAGCGCTTTATTAAAGTGGTATCATGATGGCGATGCGGGTGCCGGCCGCCAGCCCGGTATCAATGGTGACAGTGCCGTTGACGGCATACACCCGTTCGCGCATGCCGACCAGGCCGATGCCGCCGGCCGCCTGCGTGGCGTCGAATCCCTTGCCGTTGTCGGCGATACCCATGTGCAGCGCGCCCGCTTCCCGCGCCAGCGTCACCGTCGCGTGCGTGGCGCGCGCATGCTTGACGACGTTGGCCAGCGCCTCCTGCACGATGCGATACGCGGAGATGGCAATGTTTTTTCCATCCGCGAGAAGTCTCCCTGGGCCTGCAATTCGAAGCGGCAGCCGCCGCGTGCGCTGTCATAATGGCGCACCAGCTCCTCCACCGCGCCATCCAGCCCCAGCATGTCCAGCACCTCGGGCCGCAAACGGCGCACCAGCGAACGGCCGCTGTTGTACAAGCCCAGCGCCAGCTTGGTGATGGACTGCGCCCTGGCGCGCGTCTCGCCCTCCGGGTTCAGGTCGGCAATGCGCTGCGCTTCCAGCCGCACGGCGATCAGCGTGGCGTTGAGTTCGTCATGGATTTCCAGCGCGATGCTCTGGCGCTCATCCTCGACCGCCGTGTTGACCTTGCGGATCAGCCTGCGCTTCTCGTCGTCCGCCTCGCGCAGCGCCCGCATCGACGCCTGCAATGACGCGTCCAGCCCCTTGGCCAGTTGCCACGCCAGCAGCACGCAAGCCAGCAGCCCCAGGCTGCCGACCGCCAGTTCCACATAAAAGCGGCGCGTCTGCCTGAGCAGCAGCGCCGATGGCGACATCGTCACCCGCACATAACCCATGGTTTCCACCGTGACGCCGCTGGCGCCGGCCGGCTTATCCTTCTGGTAGGGCTTGCCGTCTGGGCCAAGCACCGACACCCACATCAAGCGCTTGAGAACCGGCGCCTCGTAGTAGCGCAGCTCGGCCGCGCTGGCTGGCGCGCGCGCGGTGGCCTGCACCAGCGCGCGCCGCTGCGCATCCAGCACGTCGATGCGGTAGATGCTGGGATCGGCGCGCAGCAGGCCGTTGATGGTCAGCTTGAGATCGTCATAGCGGCGGGCTACCACGCTGAACTCGCTGCTGTCGGCCAGCACCTTGGCCACCAGCGGGCCGCGCTCGGCCATTTCCTCGCGCACCTCGGCCAGCCGCGACTGGTAGGCGTACCAGACGAAGGTGCAGAACAGATAAGCGAGCGGCATGGCGGTCATGGCCACCAGTCGCGTGCGCACGCTCCACCGCCGCCAGGGCTGCCAGCGCATCAGGGTTCAATCAGGCCGTGCTTGACCGCCAGCCGCGTGATGTAGGCCGGGCGGTGCACGCCCAGCTTTTCTTTCACCGCCTGGCTGATATTGCTGATGGTCTTGGTCGAGACGTCCAGCTTTTCGGCGATTTCCGCATTGGTCAGGCCTTCGGCCATCAGCGTGAAGATTTCCAGCGCGCGCTCGTCCAGTTGCGACTGCGGCGACAGGTCGCCGCGGTACCGACAGGTTGGCCAGCCGCTCGGCGATGTGCGGCAGGAAGTACAGCTCGCCGTCATGCGCGCGGCGCACCGCCGCCGCCAGGTCGGCCGGATCGCAGTCCTTGGTCATGAAGGCGCGGCCGCCGATACGGTAGGTTTCCTTGATCAGGCTGTCCTGGTCGAACTGGCTGAGGAAGATGATGGCGGCCGACGGGGTCTGCGCCAGCATCTGTTTTGCCACATCGAGCCCGGTCAGCTGCTCGCCGAAGCGGATGTCCAGCACGCACACGTCCGGTTGCAGTTGCGCGAATTGCGCCAGCGCCTCCTCCGGCGACCGCGCCTGCGCCACCACTTCCAGCCCTTGCCCTTCCAGCGCCATGGCGAAGCCTGTCATTACCATCGGATGATCGTCCGCCAGCATCACGCGTATTTTCTTCATTTTGCTACCTGTAGGTACTTGATGGTGCAAGCATAACATATAAATTGTGCTTTTATTTGCCATTCAATGGAATAGTATACTTCCATCAAGTAGCAATTTTAACGACCACAAAGGAGCAAGCATGAACCAAAAGAAGAATCTGACGGGCATGACCACGGTAGTCCTGCTGCACGCCGTGCTGCTTGCGGCCTTCCTGCAAGGATCGAAGCTGACAGTGTTCAAATCGAAGCAGCCAGTGGTGGACCTGCTGACCAATGTCGAGCCGCCCAAGCCCAGGCTGCAAGAGCCGCAGGTCGAGGAGCCGCGCATGACGCCGCCGGACATCTTCGTGCCGCAAACGCCGGTGGATGTGGTGATCGACACGCCGCCCAAAGTCAGCACACGGCCGCTGGCGGACGCGCCGCCGGCCCAGCCGCCGGGCCGTGGCGTGGCGGAGCCGGGCGAGAGGACGCCGCCGCTCAAGGCCGCGCCGGTGGTCACCGCCGCCGTGGTGGACGCCCAGGCCTGCAGCAAGCCGGACTATCCAAAGAACGCGCTGCGCAACGGCGACACCGGCACCGTCATGCTGGCCTTCCTGATCGGCGCCGATGGCAAGGTGGCCGAGGCGCGGGTGGAGCGTTCCAGCGGCTTCCGCGAGCTGGACCGCGCGGCCCAGGCCGGCCTCAGCCTGTGCAAGTTCAAGCCGGGCACGGTGGACGGCGTGCCGCAGCAATCCTGGACCAGGATGCAATATGTCTGGAGCCTCGACTGATACTTGATGAAGTTGGCGTGCAGGATTTTCTACTCTCCTATATAATATTGCCCCAGCGAAACGGAATGCCCGCAAGACGCGTTTCCGTTTTGCTGTTCTTAGCCACAACTTTAGGAATAGCAAATGAAAAAGAATGTACTGTTCGCCCTGATCGCAGCCCTGGCTGCTCCACTGGCCGCTCACGCTGAAGGCGCCTACATCGGCGGCAACGTCGGCCGTGCCGAACAGAAAGCCGACTTCGACGGCTTCTCGCTGAAAGACCACAACACCGCGTACAAAGTGTACGGCGGCTACAACTTCACCCAGAACTTCGGCATCGAAGGCGGCGTAGCCGACCTGCGCGAAGCGGAAAAATCCGAAAGCGGCCTGCGCGTTGCTTCGAAAGCACGCACCGCCTACGTGGCTGCCACCGGCACCCTGCCGCTGAACGAACAGTTCGCCCTGATCGGCAAAGTAGGCGCCGCCTACAGCCACGTTAAAGTGTCGGCATCGGCACTGGGCTTGTCGGACAGCGGTTCGGACAACCACGCATCGCCATACGCCAGCGTAGGCGCGGCATTCGTGCTGAACAAGAACGTCAGCTTCGTTGCTGAATACGAGTACTTCGGCAAGATCGCCAAAGACGGCGACGCCCACATCAAGGCCAACCTGGTGTCGGCCGGCGTGCGTTACACCTTCTAAGAAATGTCGTTCCCGCGCAGGCGGGAACCCATGCTGAATCGGCTATGCCAGCGTTCCATGGGTTCCCGCCTGCGCGGGAACGACTGAGAGCTTATGACGGCTTCACCGCCACCAGGTTAATCAGCGTCTCCTCGCGCACCGCCGGCGGCTTGATGCGCAGCACGGTTTCCATCATGCCCAGGTCCTCGCGGCTCCACCACAAAAACGGATACGACACCGCGCTATCCGGCACCAAAAATCCTGCGTTGCGCACCATGGCCAGGTATTCCGGCGCGGTCTTCTGCACATCCATCGGATGGCGGAACAGCAAGCGAATCACCCACGAATGAATATAGCGCCGCGTCGATTCGGCAAACAGCAGCACTCCGCCCGGCTTGAGCACGCGGAAAAATTCCTCAATCGCGCGTTCCTGATCAATCAGGTGATGGAAAGTCTGGTGGCAGAACAGCAGATCCACCGAGTTATCTTCCAGCTTGATATTGGAACTGGAGCAGCAGACGAAGTCCGCCTTGATGTTCAGCGCCGCCACTTCCCTGGCCGATTCCTCCAGCATTTCCGGATCGATGTCCATGCCGATCAGCCGTTTCGGCGCGAAACGCTGTTGCAGCTTGCCCAGCGAACGGCCGTAGCCGCAGCCCACGTCCGCCACCACCTCGAAGCTGCGCGGCGCGCCGGCCGGCATCAGGCGGTCCAGGTCCTTCAGCGCGCGTTCCAGCACATGCACGGTCCAGGTCTCGGTGCGCAAAAACCATTTGCCGAAAGCCGTCTCCGGCACATGGGGATCGCCCGGCGGCTGCATCAAATCTACATTGGCGCTCATAAGTCTTCTTCTCTCTACGTTATTCACCGCGGGGCGAAACTTTCAAATTCACGTACAATATCGGACCTTCTTCAGCGATTCATTCCGTGTCAGTGTTACGTCCCCGCCTGCTGCTTGCTGCTTTCTCTCTACTGCTCTGCTGCGCAGGTGCGCTGGCCCAGGGCCAACCGGCGCCGGTGCGCTTCCTGCTGACCTTTGACGATGGCCCGGCGGCGGCCATCAACGACAACCCGACCGGGCACATTCTCGACGTCCTCGCGCGCAAGCACATCAAGGCCGTCTTCTTCACCCAGACCCGCGCCTGGCACGGCGGCGGCACCGAAATGGGCCGCTTCCTGATCCGCCGCGAACACGGCGAAGGCCACGTCGTGGCGCTGCATTCAGCCACCACCTTCCATTCCAACCACCGCTTCATGAGCCGCGAGAAGCTCGATGCAACGATGCGCCTGGGCGTCGATGACCTGATTGCCGAAACCGGCGTCGCCCCCAAGCTGGTGCGCCCGCCGTTCTGGGCCTACGACGCCACCACGCTGGCCTCGTACCGCGCGCACGGCCTGCACATGCTGCTGACCGACCTGAATGCCAACGACGGCAAAATCTACGGCATCAACTTCAGCTGGCACAAGCGCTCCAACATGCTGACCCACCTGGCCGAAACGCGCCAGCGCTGGGCCGCCGGCGCCATGGCGTCGGTGGACGGCTACACGCCGGTGGTGGTCACCTTCCACGACGTGAACACCTACACCGCGCGCCACATCGAGGAATACATCGACATCCTGCTGGACGTGGCGCGCGAACTGAACGTGCCGCTGGCCGACAAGCCGTTCTACGATAATCGCGATGAGCTGGAGCGCGCCGCGCTGGCCGCCACCATCAGCAACCCGGACGCCAAGCCGCAGCTGCCCGGCCTGTGGAACTGGCTGTGGCAGTAGCCGTCCGCGTCACGGCAGCCTGACCAGCTCGATCTGCGGCGGCCGCGCCAGCGGCTGTTCGCTGCACACCACCACCGACAGCTCGGCATGCGGCACGGCCACGCAATGCCCCCGCAGCGCCCAGCTTGAAGCGCGCCTCCTTCTCGCTCCATAAACGATAAAACCCGTCGGTGCGCTCGTCGCCGGGCAGGTGCTGGATGCGCGCCCATTGCGCCATCTCATCGGCCTCGAACGCTTGCGCCGCCAACGCCGGCAAATCGCGCGTGGCGTCGCGCAGTTCGATGTCCAGCCCGAGCGCGGTGTGCGCGCTGACCGCGCACGCCACCCAGCGGCCGCTGTGCGCAATGCTGAAGCCGGGCGCGCCGTTCTTCGGCACCGGCGCCGCCAGCCTTGGCGCCTTGCCGATCTGTTCTTCCAGCCTGATCTCCTGCGGCATGGCGCCCAGCAGCCGGCCCAGCGCGGCACGCAGCAGCACGCGGCCAACGATGAACTGCCGCTGTCGCTGGGCGCGCACAAAGCGCTGATGGCGCGCCATCTCGCTGGCCGTCAGCCAGCCACGGTAGCGCTGCAGGTCGGCATCCGCCACCGCGTCGGCATCGCTGATCCACAGGGACACAACAGGCGAAAATGCTTGAGAGTGATTCAAAACCGACTAATTCCTCAGAGGGATGTTATGCAATAAACCAGCGCTTATCCCGATTGTAACTTGCCTACTCGGCGACCTTGACGAAGTCCCCTTCAGCGCAACGCCCGCCATGATGGCGCCATCGGCGCATTCGAACTCGGTGGCGCTGGCCATCTCGACATCCTTGAAGTTGCTGACGATGTTAATCACCGCGTTGGCGCCGACTTCCTTGGCGCGCTTTTGCAGCGCCAGCATGGCCGACAGGAATACCCAGTTGCAGGACTTCTCGGCCGATTTGCCGAAGCCGTTGGTGCGCTGGCTGGTTTTGTCGCTGGTGATTTTGGTCAGCACCTTGGGCGTCTGCTGGCCGGCGAAATAGAACTTCACGCCTTCATCCAGGCGCTTCTCGGCGTCGTTGACGGCCAGCGCGCCGGCGATCGGCAGCTTGATCATGGTGTCGGCGGCCGATGCGGAGAACGAGGCAGCCATCAGGGTGGCGACAAAGATTATCTTCTTCATGTGGTTTTCCTTATTTGACGTAGCGTTTAAAAATCAGCGACGTGTTAATGCCGCCGAAGGCGAAGTTATTCGACATCACGTAATCGCACTGCAATGCGCGGCCCTCGCCGGCGATGTAGTCCAGCGCCGCGCATTCCGGGTCGACCTGGTCCAGGTTGATGGTCGGCGCGAACCAGCCCTCGTTCATCATCTGGATGCTGATCCAGGCCTCCAGCGCACCGCAGGCGCCCAGCGTGTGGCCCATGTAGCTCTTTAAAGAGCTGATCGGCGTGGCGTTGCCGAACACCGCCAGCGTGGCCTGCGATTCGGCCACGTCGCCCTGCGCCGTGCCGGTGCCGTGGGCGTTGATGTAGCCGATGTCCGACGCCTGAAGGCCGGCGTCTTCCAGCGCCAGCTGCATCGCCGTGCGCATGGTGTCGGCGTTGGGCTGCGTGACATGGCAGCCGTCGCTGTTGGTGCCAAAGCCCACCAGCTCCGCGTAGATGGCGGCGCCGCGCGCCTGCGCGTGTTCCAGGTCTTCGAGAATCAGGCAGCCGGCGCCTTCGCCGATCACCAGTCCGTCACGCCCGCCATCGAAGGGGCGCGGCGTGGTGTGGCCGGCGTCGTTGCGGGTGCTGGTGGCAAACAGGGTATCAAACACCGCCGCTTCGGTGGCGCACAATTCCTCGGCGCCGCCGGCCACCATGGCCACCTGCTTGCCGCCCTTGATCGCCTCATACGCGTAGCCGATGCCCTGGCTGCCGGAGGTGCAGGCGCTGGACGTGGTGATGACGCGGCCGGTGATGCCGAAAAAGACGCCTATGTTGACCGGCGCCGTATGCGCCATCATCTTGATATAGGTGGTGGCGTTGATGCCCTTGGTGGTGCGCTCCTCCATCATGCGGCCAAAGTCGCCGATGGCGCTCGGCGTGCCGGCCGAGGAACCGAAGGACACGCCCATGCCGCCGCTCTTCAGCAGCGGATGTTCCAGCAGGCCGGCGTCTTGCAGCGCCAGCTCGGTGGCGCGGGTGGCCATCAGCGCCACCCGGCCCATGCTGCGGATCGCCTTGCGGTTGTAGCGCTCGTTCAGTTCAAACGGCGCGGCCGGCGCGCCGAGGCGCGTGTTCAGCCCCTCGTAGTCTTCCCAGTCGGCCATGCGCACCACGGCGTTGCGATACTCGCCCAGGCGCTGGCGGATGGCCGGCCAGTCGTTGCCGATCGGGCTGATGCCGGCCATGCCGGTGACGGCTACGCGGCGGCTCATGCCAGGCCACCATTGACGGAAATGACCTGGCGCGTGATGTAGCCGGCCTCCTCGCCGACCAGGAAGCTGACGGCGGCCGCCACCTCTTCCGGCTTGCCGACGCGGCGCGCGGGAATCTGCTTGAGCGCCTCTTCCATCGGCACGTCCTCGATCATGTCGGTTTCGATCAGGCCCGGCGCCACGCAATTGACGGTGATATTGCGCTTGGCCAGTTCCAGCGCCAGCGCCTTGGTGGCGCCGATGATGCCGGCCTTGGCGGCGCTGTAATTGACCTGTCCGCGATTGCCGATCAGGCCCGAGACGGAGGCCAGCGTGACGATGCGGCCCGGCTTGCGGCGCTGGACCATCGGCATGATCAAGGGGTTCAGCACGTTGTAGAAGCCGTCCAGGTTCGTTTGCAGCACGATGTCCCAGTCCTCGCCGGACATCGCCGGGAAGGCGTTGTCGCGCGCCACGCCGGCATTGCACACCACGCCGTAGTAGCAGCCATGCTGCTCGACGTCAGCCTCCAGCGCGGCGGCAGTGGCGGCGCGGTCGCCGATGTCGAATTGCAGCACGCGCGCCGCACGGCCCATGGCTTCGATCTCCTGCGCCACGGCGTCGGCCTCGGCGCGCTGGCTGCGGCAATGCAGCACCACATCGTAACCATCGCGCGCCAGGCGCAGCGCGATCGCCTTGCCGATGCCGCGCGACGATCCCGTCACCAGCACGCTCATGGATTTATTCTGATTCATCCTACGTTTCCATCTTTGAGAAATTGATTGACATTATGCGGCTGGAACACCGTCACCGTGGCCGTGGCGGCGGCGCTGGCGCCATCGACGACATCGATCCGGCACTCGAACGCGCCCAGGCCATTCTCGGCCTGCAGCACGCGGTGCACATGCACGTGCAGCACCTCGCCCAGCGCGAACTGCGCCACCTTCGCCTCGTATTTGCGCGAGCCAAGCAGGAAGCCGACCTTGACTTCATCGCCACGCTGCATGGCCAGCCAGCCCGCGTGGGCGGCAATCGCCTGCGCCATGTATTCGATGCCGACCCAGGCCCCGACGCCGCCCTCGTTGGCCAGCATGCTGCCGGCGTGGATGCGCACCTCGGCGCACAGGTCGTCGGTGTCGGCGCTGACCACGCGGTCCAGCAGCACCATCTGGCCGGAATGCGGCACCAGCGTGCGGATATCGGGCAGGCTCACGACGCTCTCCCCAGCAGCAGCACGGCGTTCGAACCGCCAAAAGCAAAGGAGCTGCTCAGCACATGGCGCAGCGGCCGGCCCAGCGCGGCGCCCACCGCCGCCAGGTTCAGCGCCGGCAGCGCGCTGTCGGCGACGCCGTCCCACAGGTGCGGCGGCAGCATGCCGTCGGCGTTATCGTCCTGCATCGCCAGCCAGCAGATGGCCGCCTCGATGGCGGCCGCCGCGCCCAGCGTGTGGCCGGTGAACGGCTTGGTCGAGCTGACCGCCACTTCGCAGCCAAACAAGTCGGCGATGACCTTCGATTCCATGGCGTCGTTCTGCGGCGTGGCGGTGCCGTGCATATTGATGTAATCGACCTGCGCCGGCTGCACGCCGGCGCGCTGCAAGGCTTGCGTCATCGCCAGCCGCGCGCCCTCGCCGGCCGGATCGGGCGCCGACATATGGTGGCCGTCGGACGATTCGCCCCAGCCCATCAGCGCCACCGGCGCCGCTTCCGCCGTCATCAGGAACAGCGCCGCGCCCTCGCCGATATTGATGCCGTGGCGGTTGGCGCTCATCGGATTGCACTGCTCCCGGCTGACTGACTCCAGCGAGGCGAAACCGGCCACAGTGAAGCTGCACAGCGAATCGGCGCCGCCGGTGATCACCGCGTCGCACAGGCCCATGCGGATCAGGCGCGCGGCGCTGGCCATGGCCTTGGCGCTGGACGAGCAGGCGCTGGAATGCACATAGGCCGGGCCGCGCAGGCCCAGTTCATGCGCCAGCATCTCGGCCGGCGATCCCATCTCCTGCACCGCGTAATGGAAGTCCTGCGGCAGCGATCCGACGGCGGCGTACTGGCCCACCGCCTGCTCGGTTTCGCCGATGCCGGAGGTGCTGGTGCCGATCACCACGCCCACGCGGTCGACGCCATAGCGCGCGATCGCCGCGTCCACGGCGGGACGGATTTGCGCCAGCGCCGCCAGCGCCAGTGCGTTATTGCGGCTGCGAAGGTGCGGCGGCAGGTGCGCCAGCGACGGCAATGGCGCGCGCACGGCGCCCAGCGGCAGCTCGCGTCCGGACGACCAGCGGCTGCTCGCGGCCACGCCGGTCTGGCCGGCGTACAGGCGCGTCTTGACCTGCGCGTGGCTGTCGCCAAGCGCGCAGATGATGCCGCAATCGTTCAGGTAAATATTCAACATGCTAGCTCTCTGGTGCAAACTGTATCGTGAGCTTATAGTGATATCGCAGGTTTTCCAACACCACCGTGCCGCTCCAGCGCGGATCGCCGCTGTAGGCTATCTCCATAATAGGTTCATCGGCAAGGTACACGGTGCGCTTGCGCCCCTGCTCCGCCACGCGCCAGCCGGCCGGCAGCGCGGCGGCGATGGCGTCGGCGGGCCATAGCGTCAGCTGCATGTCCTCCAGCACATCCTCGGCGCGTACCTGCGACGGCAGCATGATGTGGCGCCACGACGTCAGCTCCTTGCCGTCGTAGCGCAGCGTCAGCACGCGCTGGCCGAAGGCCAGCCCCACCACGTCGATCGCCTCCGGCTCCACCTGCAAAGCCACGTCCAGGTCGTCGGTGCGGCCGTTGCGCTCCACCTTCAGGTGCTGCTGCACGCTGATGGACGCGCCCAGCGCCGCCGGCGCCAGCTTCAGGCCGAGACGGGCGGCCGGCGGCGGCCTGGTGGCGCAGGCGGCCAGGGTCAGCGCCACCGCCATCGCGGCGGCGGCATGCCAGCGGCGCGCTGTCAGGAACACAGCGCCTCCAATGCCGTCAGGCGGCGCGACGTTTCCTTGACCAGCGGGTTGCTCTGGTCCCAGGCATAGCCGGCCAGGATCGAGGCGATCATGCGCTTCACGTCCGGCTGCTTCTGTTGGTGGAAGATGATCTTCTGGAAGCCGCCGGCATACCACGACTCGACAAAGGCGCGGAAGGTGTCCACGCCCTTGCGCAGCGGGACGCCGTAATCGGCCTGCCAGTCGACCGTCTCGCCGGCGAACTGGCGTTGCAGCGCGGCCGCCGCCAGGCTGGCCGATTTGAAGGCAATGGTCACGCCGGACGAGAACACCGGATCGAGGAACTCGCCCGCATTGCCCAGCAGCGCGTAGCCCTGGCCCCACAACTTGTCGACGTTGGCCGAGTAGCCGACGATCTGGCGCGCCGGCGTGTCCCAGTTGGCGTTGGCCAGCAAGGCGTGCAGCGACGGTTCCTCCGCGAGGATGGCGCGCAGGCGCTCGGTCGGCGTGCCTGCGTAGCTGTCGAGGAAGCTGGTCTCCGCCACCACGCCCTGCGAGCAGCGGCCGCCGGCGAACGGAATGGTCCAGAACCAGACGTCGCAATGTTTCGGGTGCACGGTGACGCGGATCTTGTTGCGGTCAAAGCCGCCGTCGCGAATGCCGTCTTCGACGTGGGTGAAGATGGCGCCGCGCACCGGGAAATTGGACGGCGTTTCCAGCTTCAGCAAGCGTGGCAGGATGCGGCCAAAGCCGCTGGCGTCCAGAATGAAACCGGCGTCCACCAGGTACTGCCGGCCTTCCGGATCCTGGACGGTGACGCGCGCACCGCCGCCGGCGCCCTGCCCCAGCTCGATATTCAGTACCTCGTGACGGTAACGCACCTCGGCGCCAAAACGTTCCGCCTCCCTGGCCAGGATATGGTCGAAGTTCGCGCGCTGCACCTGGTAGGTGGTGCCCCAGCCAGCCGAGTGCTTGTCGCGAAAATCGAAATCGGTGTAGCAGCCGTCGCGCATGAAGGCGGCGCCGTTCTTGAACTGGAAGCCAGCTTCCACCACCGCTTGCAGCATGCCCGCCTGCTCCAGGTAGGCCATGCTTTGCGGCAGCAGGCTTTCGCCGATGGAGAAGCGCGGGAACTGTTCGCGCTCGATCACCAGCACCTGCCGGCCCTGCTGACGCAACAGGGCCGCAGCGACCGAGCCTGCCGGCCCGGCGCCAACGATCAGGATTTCAGCGGTTTCGATCTTCAATGCGTCACTCATGTCTGCTTTCTCGGTGAAGGGAGCCAAAACAAGGAACAATCAGCCAGACCAGCGCGGTCCCCAGCAGCATCGTCAGGCCGAACGCCTGCAGTGCCGGTGTTGAGCTCAGGCCCAGCAAGCCAAACGACAAAATCGTATTCGCGGCCGACATGCCGACCGCCAGCCACGGCGTGGCGTCGCGCCGGTCCGGGTGCTCCTGCATGAAGATGCCGTAATCGACGCCGACGCCGAGCAGCAGCATCAGCGCCAGCACGTGGAACAGTTGCAGGTTCTGCGCGGCGTAGCCGAGTATCGCCAGCGTCGCCACGCTGGCCAGCGCGGTCGGCGCCAGCACGCGCCAGGTACGGCCGCGATAGCGGCGGAACAGCAGGCCGAACACCACCAGGTAGGCCGCGCCCACCACCCAGCTCATATACGCGCGGTAGCGGCCCAGCACCGACGAAATCTCGGCCACCTTGTCGACCCACTGCACGCCGTCCAGCCCTTCGGCCGCCAGCAGCACCTGCGGTGCGGCCGCGCTGCTCAAGCCGCGCAGCGCCACGATGCTGGCGAACACCGGCTTGCCGTCGCCGCCACGCTCGCTGTCGCCCAGCCACAGGTGGCGCCAAGGCTCGCTGGCCGGCGATTGCAGGAAGGCGTCCAGCGTCAGCGGCGCGGCAGCTTGCAGCAGGCCGTCGCGGGTCGCGGCGATCCACCGCCCATCCTCGCCCGCCTGTTCGGCGACGCCTTTCAGCGGACCGTCGTCGCGCAGCAGTTTTTCTTCAATCAGCGCGCGGCGCGAAGCCTGCGCCTGCGCCGAGGGCACCCAGTTCGATATCGCCTGATAGCCGGACAGCCGCCTGGCAGCGATCAGCGAGTCCAGCCGGGCCTTCAAGAGCTCCTCGCGTTGCAGCACCATTTCGGCGGACTCGCCGCGCACCAGGAAGTACTGCACCGGCGTCGGCGCATCCAGCAGCTTGCTCAACTTGATCTGGTCATCGACCAGATGCTTGGGCGGGTTTTGCAGCAGGCGGATATCATCGTTGGCGCCCAGCCGGCTGATGCCGTAGCCGGCGGCCAGCATGAACACCCCGGCCGCAACCAGCGTGCCGCGATTGAGGCGCAGCAGCGGCCAGCGTTGCAGGGCCGCGCCATAGACGCGCACCAGACCGCCGCTTTTCAGCGAACGGCTGCCGATCAGCTGCGGGAACCAGAACACCACCGTCAGCCATGCGAACACCAGGCCGAGCGCCGAGAACACCGCCATCTGCCGCAGGCCGGGGAACGGCGTCAGGCCCAGGCCCATGTAGCCGATGACTGCCGCAAGCAGCGTCAGGCCAAGGCCCGGCAGCAGGCGTTTGAGCAGCGCCGGCGAATCGACCTTTTCATCGGCCGCCAGGCGGTTGCACAGGAAGTAGATGCCGTAGTCCTGCGCCACGCCGATCAGGCTAGCGCCGAAAACCAGCGTCATCAGGTGGATATGCCCGAACAGCATCCAGCACACCGACAGCGCGCCTAGGCAGCCGATGCCAATCGACAGCAGGATCAGCGAAATCGGCTTGAACGAATGGAAGGCGAACCACATCAGCAAGATGATGCCCAACAGCGAGCCGATGCCGATGGTCGACGCCTCGCCGCTGGCCTTGCCGCTGGCGCTGGCCGCGTGCAGGATCACGCCGGCCTGTATCAGTTCCACTTCCGGCGCCGCCTTGCGCGCGGCATCGCCGGCCTGTTGCAGCAGCGGCAGCACGGTGTCCTGCGCGGTCATCGACAACGCGGGCACTTTCAGCGTCATTGGCAGCAGCACATACTGGCGCTGGCCGTCGGCCACGAACAGGTGGCCATCGCGCGGGCGCACCGGGGTTTCCATCGCGCGCTCCTGCACCCAGCCGGCGAACAGGCCGAATGGGTCGTCCTGCCACGATCCGAGCTTAGGGCCGCCGAATGGGGCGTACAGCTTGGCCAGCGCTGTCTCCAGCCAGAATTGCGACGGCTGCTCGCGCAGTTGTGCTTCCTGCTGCGCCGTCAGCAAAGTCAGGCGATGCTGCTGGAACAGCGAGAGCCAGTCGTTCTGCGTCTGCTCGTTGACCGGCGTGGACGCGAAAACATCCTTGCGCGCCGCCAGCACGGCGCTGTAGGCGTCGGCGGCGCGCGTGGCGTCTTGCCAGTCTTCCGCGCCAACCAGCACGATCAGGCGCTGCTGCGCGGCGTCGACCATGTGGCTGAACGACGCCTGCAACACCGGGTCGCGCTCCTGCTTCGGCAGCAGCGCCATGATGTCGGTGTCCGGCATGATGCGCTTGATCGACCACAGATAGACGTTATGGCCGAGCAGCAGGCACACGGCCAGCAGCCAAAGCAGCGCGAGTTGTCTGGTGCGTGTCAAAACAGCGCCGCTTCTTCTTTGGTCATCGCGCCGTCGCCGGTCTGGATGGCGGAGAACACGATGCTGGTGCGGTCGCCGCTCGCCTCGTTCATGACGATCGATTTGACGTAGCTGCCGCCTTCCAGCCTGATGGTGCCGATGGCTTTTTCCAGTGCCGCCTGGCGCGGCTTCAGCGCCACGTTCCAGCTACCGCCATCCACGCTGCCGTCGCCTTCGAACAGCGAGTCAAGCTGGCCAAGGTCGCCGGCCAGCAGCGAGAACAGCACGTTGTTAATCACGCGCACCGTCGGTTCGGTCTTGGCATCCAGGCGCATCGCCACGCGGTCGCCCTGGTAGTTGACGATTTCGTCGCGCGTCAGGCGCAGCGTGCTTGGGAAAGGCTTGAGCGTGCGCCACAGGATGCCCTTGCCGGCCACCACGCAGAAACGGCCCTCGGCGGCCAGCGGCTTTTTCATGCCGGCCAGGTTCTTGGTCTGGTCGAAGCGGCCGCACATGACGGCGGGCTTGGCCAGCATGGCCTGGATCTTCGCGGCCGGAATGGCGGCGTGCACAGGGTTCAGCGCGGCCAGCATGGCCAGCGCCGATGCCCCCGCCGCGATAGCGTACTTAATTTTGTTCATGTGTGATTCCCAGTTTTTCAAACAGCACCGGCGGCGAGACGAAGCACATTTCCTTGGTGGCGATATCGACGGCGACCATGGTGGTCGTGGCGCGGTTCAGGCGCTTGCCGGTTTCGGCGTCGGTGATCAGGTAATCGATCTTCAAACGGTTTTCCCATTCGACGATATCGGCGCGCAGCTTGAGCTTCTGGCCGAAGACCGCCGAGCCTACATAGCGCAGCTGCATGTCGATCACGGGCCAGGCGTAGCCGGATTCCTTCATCTGCGGGTAGTTGTAGCCTATCTTGTCGAGCAAGGCGCAGCGCACCACTTCAAGATACTTGACGTAGCGGCCGTGCCAGACGATCTCCATCGGGTCCAGGTCGAAGAACTGCACCTGCATCTCGACTTCCGCGAACCAGCGGCTTTCCTTGGCTTTACGCATACAGCTCCCATGCCTGGCTGCGGATGCGCTGCAACAGCACGTGCAGGTCCGGTTCCAGTCGGCGGTCTTCCTCGACCGGCTTGATATCGGCCGCCAGCGCGTCCTGCATCGCCGCCAGCGCGGCATGCGGTTGCAGCTCCGGGCTGGCCTGCATGCGCAGCCACACGCCCTGGCGCACGGTGATCAGCAGCGCGGCAACAACCTGCTCGGTCAGTTCCAGCACACGCAGGCAGTCGCGCGCGGCGATGGTGCCCATGCTCACCTTGTCCTGATTGTGGCATTCGGTGGAGCGCGAGAACACGGAGGCCGGCATGGTCAGCTTCAATGCTTCCGCCGTCCACGCCGAGGCGCTGATCTGCAAGGCTTTCAGGCCGTGATTGATTGGCGCGCGCGCACCGGTGGCGCCGGACAGGTTGGCCGGCAGGCCGTGGTTGTAGCGGCTGTCGACCAGCAAGGCCATCTGGCGGTCCAGCAGGTCGGCCAGGTTGGCGACGGCGTTCTTCATGCCGTCCATGGCGAAGGCGATGTGGCCACCGTAGAAATGGCCGCCGTGCAGCACGCGTTCGTTGTCGGCGTCGATCAGCGGATTGTCGTTGGCGCTGTTCAGTTCATTTTCGATCGAGGTACGGAAGAACGGCATGGCGTCGGCCAGCACGCCGATGACGTGCGGCGCACAGCGGATCGAGTAGCGGTCCTGCAGGCGCTTGCCGTTGCGTTCCCAGGTGTCGGTTGGCAGGTCGCCGCGCAGCCATGCGGCCACCTGCTGCATGCCGCCATGCGGCTTGGCCGAGAACAGCACTTCGTCGAAGTGGTGCGCGTTGCCATCCATCGCAAACGAGGCCATGGCGGTGATGCGGGTGGTCAGCTTCACAAGATAGCCGGCGCGGTCATAGGCGAGGCAGGCCAGCGCGGTCATCACGGCGGTGCCGTTCATGATGGCCAAGCCCTCCTTCGGGCGCAGGCGCAGCGGCGTGATGCCGGCTTCCTGCAAGGCTTGCGCGGCCGACACCTGCTCGCCGTTGCGCCACACTTCGCGCTCGCCGCACAGCACCGCCGCCAGATAGGACAACGGCGTCAGGTCGCCGCTGGCGCCGACCGAGCCCTCGGATGGAATCAGCGGCAGCAGGCCGGCGTCCAGCAGGCGCGTAATCTGCAACAGCAGTTCGACGCTGACGCCGGAGTAGCCTTGCTCAGCGACGCCAGGCGCGCCGCCAGGATGGCGCGCGATTGCGCCGGCGTGAAGTATTCGCCCAGGCCGACGCCGTGGTAGGTGTACAGGTGGTGCGGCAGGTCCGCCACCAGTTCCGGCGGCACGGTAACGGTGCAGGAGTCGCCATAGCCGGTGGTGACGCCGTAGATGGTGCCGTCCTCGCGCAGCAGGCGTTCGAGGAAGTCGGCGCCGCGCGCGATGGCGGCGCGGAAGGCTGGATCGTCCGACAGCTCGGCGCTGGCGCGGCCCTGCGCGATATCGACGATGTCTTCGATGGCCAGGCGGTTGCGGTCGAAGCGCACGGTGCGCGTAGGCTGGTTAAGTTGGGCTATGTCAGCGAGATGCATCTGGGCGTTCCAATTGTGGTGAGTGCCAAAAATCGTAGTAATTAAACCATTGCAGCGGTGCGCGCAAGGTGTAGTGTTCCAGCCGTTGCGCGTAATCGGCGGCCAGTTCGTTGAAGGCTTCCTGGCGGCCCACGCGCGGGATGCGCACCGCTTCGCGGAAGCGTTCGAAATACACCGCCGCGCTGCGCCCTTCGCGGATGGAGAACAACAGGTAAAACCGGGCATTGCAGAATGTTGGCTAGCACGTACGGCCCAACCGGGAAGGCGGCCGGCGCGCCGATGAAGTCCGCCATCGCCACGCGTGGGTTGTGCGACACCGGCACGCGGTCGCCGGCGATGACGACGAATTCACCGCGCGCCACGCGCTCGGACAGCAGCATGGCGGTGGCGGGCGACATGTCGGTCACCTGCATCAAATTCATCTGACTGGCCGGATTGAGCTTGCCCAGCATGTCGTTGAAGGCTTGCGCGTGCTTGGTGTGCACCAGCACCGTGAGCTTGATGTCATGGCGCTGGCGCGACAGCACGCGGCACAGTTCCAGGTTGCCCAGGTGAGCACAGATCATCAAGCCGCCCTTGCCTGCGGCGACGGCGTCGGTAATCAGGTCGCCGCCATGCAGCTCGACGCTGTCGACCTTATACAGGCCGCCCCACAGCAGCATTTTATCGAGGATGCTTTCACCGAAGGCGGCAAAGTGGCGCAACACGCCGGGCAGCCTGCTTCCGGTATGGTCGCTGACGCGTTGCAGGTATTCCTGCGAGGCGCGGCGTGGCAGCGGCTTGGTCATCACGTACCAGCCGAGGATCGGGTACAGGAACAAGCGGAACGGCCAGCGACCGAAAACGCGGGCGATCCAGAACAGCAGCCGCATGCCAGCCACGAAGCTGATCTCGTTGATCGATGCCCAGTGCAGTCCGCGCGCGCTCATCGGGCTTGCCATTTTCGCGCCAGCAGTTTGGGGATGCGCGGCAGCATGCCGAAGAACAGCTTGGTGTGCATCCAGGAGATCATGACGTTGTCGCGCCAGACGCGGAAGTGCGAGACGCCGTCCGATGGATACGATACGCGCGTGCCAAGGTTGACCACTTGCAGCCCGCTCCAGAACAGGCGCACCAGAATATCAGTGTCGAAGTTCATGCGCTGACCGATGTTGCGACGCGCCGCCAGCGCGTTGACCGGTTCGACCGGATACACGCGGAAGCCGCACATGGAGTCCTTGATGTCGAACGACAGCGTGTTTATCCAGACCCAGATGTGGGTGGCGTAGCGGCCGTACAGGCGCGCTTTCGGGACCGACTCGTCGTAGATCGGGTAGCCGACGATGACGGCTTGCGGGTGCGCGGCGGCTTGCGCCAGGAAGGCCGGCACGTCGGCGGTCTGGTGCTGGCCGTCGGCGTCGATTTGCAGCACGTGGGTGTAGTCCAGTTGTCCGGCGCGGCGGAAGCCGGCCAGCACGGCGGCGCCCTTGCCGCCGTTTTGCGGCAGGCGTTCCAGCAGCACCGGCGGCTGATGCTGGCCGTACCTCTGCGTCAGCGCGTCCAGCGCGGCGGCGCAGGCGGCGCTGCTGCCGTCGTCTACCAGCATGATTGGCACGCCGTGTCGGAGCAGGCCCTCAACCACGGCGCCGATGGCGTGTTCGTGGTTGTAGACGGGGACGACGATGCACGGCTTAAACATCGGCGCCCTCCAGCATCACGCGGCCGCTGGCGTGCTGGCCGGCTGCGGACATGTAGCGGAAATTCAGGCTGCTCTTCGCGGTGTCGTGGATCAGTTCCACTTGCACCGGGACTTCCGGCTGGATCACCTGCTGGAACTTCAGCGCGTTGATGCCTTTGAAGTGCGTCGGCAGCGAGAAGTACTGGCGGCCGTAGTGCATGGCCCAATCGACTTGCACCACGCCCGGCAGGATGGGGGCGACGTCGAAGTGGCCATCGAAGTACAGCAACTCGGCGGGTGCGGTGATTTCCAGCAGTACGCGTGGCTGCGCGCCGTCCTCGTTTCGCTCCAGTTCCCGCACACGCGGGAAGCGCGGACGCTCCTGCGGCGTGTTCTCACGCCGCTCCGGCGCCGGCGTCGTGCCTGTCGCGGCGCCGGCAGCCGCCATGGGCACGGTCGCCGCGTCCGCCTGTATCTCGTGCGCCTGGCGCGCCGCATCCTCGGCTGGGCTATCGCCGCCATTCAGCAACGCCTGCAAGGCGGCGAGCGTGATCTTGCCTTGGGTGTTGACCGGCATTTGTTCGATGTAGCGCCAGCGGCGCGGCAGCGCGACTGCCTCCACCGTGGTCGCCAGCACGCCGCGCAGTTGGGTATTGAGCGCGTTCCTGCCCTGCTCTTCCAGCAGCGCGCGGCCGGCGGCAGTCGGCACGACCAGCGCTGCAAGGCGCTGACGTTCGCCGGCTACCGGCTCGCACAATATCACGCGTGCTTCAGCGGCGAGGCCGGAGGCCAGCAGCGCCGCCTCCATCGCAGTCAGCGAAATGCGCTTCTCTTCAATCTTGACGATGCGGTCCGCGCGGCCCAGCAGCAGGAAGCGCGGTGCGCCGCTATGCTGGACACGCGCGGCACGGTCGGCCAGCACCAGCCATTCATCATTCTCCAGATGCGGCGAGCGTACTTCAAGCGCGCTATCCTCGTCGCCGATGCGCCAGTCGACAGTCGGGAAAGGCAGCCACGAATCGTCGCCGCAGCGGCTGCGCTGGCGCCAGGCGATGCCGCCGGTTTCCGAGCTGCCGTACACCTCGATCGGTATTTCGCCCAGCAGGCTGCCGGTGGCAAACGCGGTTGCTTCCGGCAGCGGCCCACCGGACGAGAACACGCCGCGCACCATGCGCGCGGCGCAGCTCCAGTCCAGATGCTCGGGCAGGCGCTTGAGGTGCGCCGGACTGGCCACCAGCAGGCATGGCCCGGCTGCCATGGCCGGCGCCAGCTCCTCATGGAATGCGATGCTCTGCGCGTGAATGGCGCGCGCTGCGGTCAGTGGCCACAGCACCTTGAACAGCAACCCGTAGATATGCTGGTGCGACACCGTCGCCAGCACGGCGGCATTGCCGGCCGCGCGGCCGAACAGCTGTTCCAGCGTGGCGACTTCGCTGGCGATCTGCGACAGCTTTTGGGAATGGCCTGCGCCGCGCCGGTGCTGCCGGAGGTGAACACCACCAGCGCCGGCAGGTCGGCCGACAGCGTCTCACCCGGCGCGACATCCGCAGCGGGCCAAGCAGCGTCGGTGGCGCCAGCAGCCGGCCTCGCGCCTCCCCCGCCGCCAGCGGCTGCGGCTGTGATGGCGACGGCGAGAGTGGCGACAGCGATGCCGGAAACTGGCCGAGGAAGCCGTCGACCTGCGCGCGCAGCGAGGCGCATGTCGCCTCCAGCGTATCGGCGCTCAGCCAGACGGTTTTGCCGGCATGCCAGGCGCCCAGCAGCGCCGCGCCGAATTCGATGCTGTCGTCGAGGTACAGCGCAAAATTGCGGCCCGCCTGCGCCCGCAGCAGCACATGCCAGTCGCGCACGCGCGACAGGAACTGCGCATTGCTGACCGCCACACCGGCGCGCCAGCCAACCAGCCCATCGGCCGGCCGCGCCGCAATCGCGGCGACCAGATCTTCCATACGATCAGACATGATGCAAACGCTTGAAACGCAAGCGCACCAGATACTCGGCGCCGAACAATGCCGCCATCAGCACATACGAAATCACGCCGGTGTACAAAGACCACACGGCCTCCGACGCCCACAGCGCGGTGCCCAGCGCGATTGCGCCATTGAGCACAAAGAAACCGCACCACACCTGCGTCACCGTGCGCATATACGCCTGCGCCACCGGCGGAAAATCAGCGCCGCGCAAGCGCGCCATGCGCTCGACCGCCGACACCGGCGTGGTCAGGCTATAGCCGAAGCCCGCCAGCAGCGCCATGTTCACCAGCACCGGATACAGCTTCAAAGGCAGCAGCAGATTGCTCCAGATGGCGCATGCCACCAGCACCAGCGCGCCGGCCACCGACCAGCGGGCCACGCCGCTCAGCTTCAGCGCCGGCAGGCGCGTGGCTGCGGCCAGCAGCAGCAGGCCGGCCAGCCAGCGCGGCTCCACCTGCCCGTGCCCGAACCAGATCGCCAACGGATACAGCAGCGTAATGGCCGCCGTCAAAACAGTCATCGGCATCGTGCTTATGCTGCCTGCTCCGTCATGCCGGCCAGCGCATCGACCACGTCGCCGATGGTGCGGATGGTCTTGAACACTTCCGGCTGCAAACGCTTGCCGGTCAGCTGCTTCAGCTTCACCGCCAGGTCGACCGCATCGATGCTGTCGATATCGAGGTCGGTGTACAGGTTCGATTCGGCCGTGAGGTCGGCCTTGTCGAGTTCAAACATGTCGGCCAGCAGATCGACCACCCAGGTCTGCAGCTGCTCTTTATTCATTTCGCTCAAGTCAATCATGGACAATCCCTTACTTTTTTCTATGGCTTTCAATCATCGCCGCCAGCGCCTGCACCGAGGCGAAATGACGGCGGGTATCTTCCGAATCTGCGGACAGAGAGATCCCGTACTTCTTTTGCAGCGCCACGCCCAGTTCCAGCGCGTCGATCGAATCGAGGCCCAGGCCGTCGACAAACAGCGGCGCCGCGCTGTCGATATCATCCGGCGTGATGTCCTCCAGTTGCAGCACATCGATAATCAGTTCTTTGACTTCCTGTTCAAGCATGGCTTTGATACTTCCCCGTAAAATAATTTTGTAAAAACTCGGTCAACTGGCGCGCCGCCATCACTTCGCTGGCGCCGCCATCGATAAAGCGGCCAATCGCCAGGTCATCCTGCACATCGATGCGCATCAGCACGCGGCGCGGCGGCACGCGCCACCATTTTTCGCCCTTGCCCAGCGTGACCGGCTCGCAGCGGATCAGCACCGGCGTCATGTCGCGCGCGCCGCGCACCGCGATGTTGGCGGCGCCGCGCTTCATGCTGATGACGCCATTGCCCGGGGTGCGCGTCCCTTCCGGGAAGACGATCAGGTTGTTCCCGCGCTGGAGCGAAGCGATGCAGTCGTCCACCAGCTCCGCCCCGCCCTCATTGTTGATATAGCCGGCCGCGCGCACCGGACCGCGCGTGAACGGGTTATTCCACAACGCGCCCTTGACGATGCAATCGGCGTTCCTGACGAAGGCCATCAGGAACACGGTATCGATCAGCGTCGGATGGTTCGCCAGTATCAGCAAGCCGCCGCGCTCCAGCTTTTCCAGGCCGGTGATCTCGTAGCGCAGCACGCCCAGGGCGCGCATCAGGTCCACGTACGCGCGGAAGGCGCGCCGTATCACCTCGCGTGCCGCCGCCACGCGGCGCTGCGGCTGGCGCACCATCAGGTTCAGCAGCGGGAACACCACCAGGCGCATGAGCAGCCCGCCCACCCCAAACACCACAAAACTCAATCCCGTCGCCAACACCCGCCAATACAACGACACCCGCGCCAGCAGTGCCTCAAGCATCGCGGCTCCAGCACCAGCGCAGGCGGCCGTCGCAGCGCTCCATGCTGCGCGACCCGCTTTGGTGGAAGGCCGCCACCTGCAAGCCGCCCGGCTGGCCGCCTTGGGGCCCGTCGTCGCAGGTGCTCCAGTCCAGTGCAAGCGCTTCGCCATCGGCCTCAGTCATCAGCCAGGCCCACGCGAACGGCTGTTCTTCGCAGGCCTCGAACGGCTTGAATAACTGCGGCAGCGGGCAATCGCAGGCCACCAGCAGCACTGCCGGCGCGCCGTCGGCCAGCAGGCCGCAGGCTTCGATCACCGCGTGCTCGATGGTCGCCGCGCCGGCAGCCAGCGCGATGTGGTTGGCGCGGTCGCCGCGGGCGATGGTGAACAGGCCGGGGATGGCGTTGTGCACCGCCATGCCGAAAGCGGTCGGCGACAGCGCCTCGCCGTTGGCCAGGTCGGTCAGCAGTTCAACCGCGCGCGTGACGTCGCCATGGCGCGAGCAGAATACGGTGGGCACGCCGGCGCGGCCGTCGAGGCAGGCGTAAGCCACTTCCAGCGCCATCTTGCCGAGGAAGCCGGCGCGCCGGCGCAGCATCGGCGGCATCGCCTTCACGCCCGGCTCTTCGCCACGCACAATCGGATACGGCGCCTGCGCCCAGGCCGCCCAGGCATCATCGGAAGTCAGGCCCGGGGCCCATAGGGCATGCCGGGAAATGGAAAAGCGAACGCCAGGGGAGCGCATGGTAATGATTGATATCTAGAACTTGGAGAAAAAAGCAGCTGGCGTACTTTTCAAATTATAAACGAGCGACCTCGGCTGTATCAAAATAAATAGACCATAGGCAACTTTTTTATTGATATATCTCTAAAGTTGTGCACAACCGCGCACAAATTCTCTCTGAAACTCACACTTTTTGAGCAGGAAACGGCAATTATCGCGTCTGACGCGCCGATCGCACCGCGTATCGTGTGCGCGGTAAAATACGGTCTGGACTTCAAGGAATACTTATGATTAGCAAAGAAGAAATGGAAACGCTGTTCGCCGACATGAAAGCGAACGCGCCGTGGGACATCAGCAAGCCGCTGCTATGGGGCTACTTTTTCGCCGACGCCGACAAGGCCAAGCTGGAAGCCGCGCAGGCGCCGCTGAAGGCCAAGGGCTACCAGGTGGTCGGCATCTACGACTCCAAGCCCGAGGGCGACAATCCCGCGCTGTGGTGGCTGCACATTGAAAAAGTCGAGAAGCACACGGTCGACACGCTGCACGCGCGCAACCAGGAGTTCTACAAGTTCGCCGACGAACACCAGCTGGAATCCTACGACGGCATGGACGTCGGCCCCGCCGCCTGACCGGCGCGGCGCCCAATCGAACAGGCTGTCGCAGCCGTTTGGCCATATTATTCAGTCAATATGGCCATTTTCTAACCCCACAATGCTCTCGAAACTCTCGTTTCGCCAGTTGTTGCTGGGCGTCTTTTTGCTGATTGCCGTGCTGCTGAGCGCCGCCTCGCTGCATGCCTTGTGGACGCTGGACCGCCTGGCCGCCCACAGCCGCGACAGCGGACGCCACGCGCTGGCGCTCACCGAAAATACCCAACAACTGGCCGAACGCAGCGTCGCCATGGCGCGCAGCGCGCGCCAATACCTGGTGCTCGACGATCCCGCGTTCCGCAAGCGCTATGCCGACGCCTGGCGCGACGCCCGCCTGGCGCTGGACGGCGTGGCGGCCGCCCTGCCCCACACGCCGCCGGCGCTGTTCGCGCGCTGGCGCCAGTCCGGCGAGCAGGCATGGGAGATCCTGCAGGCGCCGTCGCGCCCCGGCAGCGGCCGCACCGCGCGCCAGCTGGCGCTGGAAAAGGCGCTGCTGCCGCTGCTCGAGGTGAACGAACGGCTCGACGACGAGGTCAAACAGGAGGTGGAACGCCGCAACGGCGAGCTGCTGGCCGAACTCGACCAGCGCCGCGCCGTGCTCAAGGCGCAGGTGATCGCTTCGATCCTGATCGCCGCCGCGCTGGCGTCCGGCTTCGGGCTGTGGCTGTCGCGCCCGCTGGCGCAGATCGAGCAGGCCATCGACACGCTGGGCGAGAACCGCTACGACCAGCCGGTCGTGGTGCGCGGCCCGAGCGACCTCGAGCGCGTGGGCCAGCAACTGAACTGGCTGCGCCAGCGCCTGGCGGACCTGGAAGCGGACAAGGCGCGCTTCCTGCGCCACATCTCGCACGAGCTGAAGACACCGCTGGCGGCGCTGCGCGAAGGCGTGGCCTTGCTGGAAGACGGCGTGGCCGGCGCGCTCTCGCCCAACCAGCGCGAGATCGCCGGCATTCTCAAGCAAAACACGGCGGCGCTGCAATCGCAGATCGAGGCGCTGCTGCGCTACAACACCGCCACCTTCGACGCCCAGCACCTGCAACGCCAGCCGGCCGACTTCGGCGCGCTGCTGACCCAGGCCATCGACGCCCAGCGCCTGCAATGGCAGGCCGCGCGGCTGACGGTGGCAAGCGAGGGCCGCGCCTCGCCGCTGGCGATCGACGCCGACAAGATGGCCACCGCCATCGGCAACCTGCTGTCGAACGCAGTGCGCTTCAGCCCGCCAGGCGGCCTGATCAGCTTCCGCCTCGGCGAGCTCGACGGCAAGCTGCTGCTCGACTGCGTCGACCAGGGGCCGGGCGTGGCGGCCGAGGACGCGGCGCGCATCTTCGAGCCGTTCTACCAGGGACAGCGCCAGCCGCCCGGCGCGCGCCGCGGCAACGGCATCGGCCTGTCCATCGTGCATGAATACGTGGCCGCGCATGGCGGCGTTTTAAAACTGATGCCCTCGCAGCGAGGCGCCCACTTCCGCATTGAACTGCCCTATGAAAGCTAAGCTCCTCCTATTGCTGGCCTGCCTGGCCCTGTCGGCCTGCACGCTCAATTCGCCGCTCCCCGAGGACCCGGCGCCGCCACCGGCGCCGGCGCCGGTGATCGAAATCGTCACCACGGCGCCGCCGCCACCGGACGAGATCGCTCCGCTACTGAACTATCATCAGACGCTGCGCCGCATGAGCCAGGGCGAACTGCTGAAGGAGTTGAGCGGCCTCGGCCTGCAAAAACGCAGCCCGCGCGTGGCCATCCAGATGGGCATGGCGCTGATGCTGACGCGCGGCGGCGGCGACCTGGCGCGCGCGCAGGCGCTGCTCGACAGCGTGGCCACCTCGGCCGACGTCGAAGCCGGGCCGTTCCGGCCGCTGGCGCAGCTCTTGTCGAGCAATTGCGCCGAAACGCGCCGCCTGTACGACCACGCCGACAAGCTGGCCGCGCAGCAAAAAGACAGCCTGCGCCGCATCGACCAGCTCAACGAGATGCTGGAAGGGCTGAAGACCATCGAACGCACGTTGCCGGTCCGCCCGGCGCCAGGACCACAGGTGACCAAATGACCACCACTCCCCAGGGCCAGGGCGCCCATCTGCTGCTGGTCGACGACGACGACGACCTGCTGCGCCTGCTGTCGATGCGGCTGACCGCCAACGGCTACCGCGTCACCGCCGTCGGCAGCGCCGAGGAGGCGCTGACGCGGCTGTCGATGGAACTGCCTCGTCTGGTGATCAGCGACATCCGCCTGCCCGAGCGCGACGGCATGTGGTTGTTCCAGGAAATCCGCCGCAGCTATCCGGCGCTGCCGGTGATCCTGCTGACCGCGCACGGCACCATCCCGGACGCGGTCGAGGCCACCACGCTGGGCGCCTACGCCTACCTGACCAAGCCGTTCGACGCCAAGACGCTGCTGGAGCGCATCGCCCAGGCGCTCAGCCTGGCGGCGCCGGCCGCCAGCAACGACGAGGGCGACCAGGCCTGGCGCGCCGACATCATCAGCCGCAGCCAGTGCATGGACGAGCTGCTGGCCGAGGCGCGGCTGGTGGCCGCATCCGAGGCCAGCATCCTGATACGCGGCGAGAGCGGCACCGGCAAGGAGATGCTGGCGCAGGCCATCCACCGCGCCAGCCGCCGCGCCAAGGCGCCGTTCATCGCCATCAACTGCGGCGCGATTCCGGAAGCCTTGCTGGAATCGGAACTGTTCGGCCACGTCAAGGGCGCCTACACCGGCGCGGTCGGCGCGCGCGAGGGCCTGGTGCAGGCCGCCGACGGCGGCACGCTGTTCCTCGACGAGATCGGCGACATGCCGCTGCTGTTGCAGGTCAAGCTGCTGCGCGTGCTGCAGGAACGCGTGGTGCGCCAGCTGGGGTCGGACGTGGCCAGGCCGGTCGACGTGCGCATCCTGTCGGCCACCCACCGCGACCTCGACGCCGCCATGCAGGAAGGCCAGTTCCGCGAGGACTTGTATTATCGCCTCAACGTCATCACGCTGACCTTGCCACCGCTGGCGCAGCGGCGCGAGGATATCGTGCCGATGGCCAACCAGTTCCTGCAAACGCTGGCCGCCAAGTACGACAAGACCGTGCGCGGCTTTGCACCCGACGCCCTGGAGGCGCTGACCACCTCGGCCTGGCCCGGCAATGTGCGCCAGCTGTATAACGTCATCGAACACGTCTGCGCGCTGGCGACAGCGCCGCTGATTCCCTTGTCGCTGGTGCAGCGGGCGCTGCGCGTGCCGTCGCTGGAGGTGCTCAGCTATACCGAGGCGCGCCAGCGCTTCGAGCGCAATTACCTGGTCCAGCTGCTGAAACTGACCGATGGCAACGTCGCCGACGCCGCCCGCCTGGCCGAGCGTAACCGCACCGAGTTTTACCGTTTGCTGCAGAAGCACAATCTGGACGCGAGCCTGTTCCGTGGCGATGTCGCCAGCGAGCGACAAGACGAACCCCTTAAAAATCAATGACTTGGACCATACCCGCTGGCTATCGTCGCTATTTCACGACAAAATCGCGGCAATATGGCCGGAAAATTTACGAACTTGTTATTTCCCCTTAGAAATTAACAAGTAAGTGTTTGAAAATAAAGGGAAAATCAGAGCTGGCACGGGGTTTGCAAAGGAGTGGGTAACGTCACAGACGTTTTATCCTCAAACTCGATAAAGGAAGCAAATCATGATGACCAACAAACTGATCGCCCGCCTGATGGTAGCCGCCACCCTGACCGCCGCTGCCGCAACCGGTACCGCATTCGCCGCTGGCCAACAGGATGCAGCCCTGGCTGGCGCCGCTAAAGCTGGCGCCGCCACCAACGACGAGGCTATCACCAGCAAGATCAAGGCTTCCCTGGCTGATCAAAAGCAGATCGGCGTTACCACCGCTGAAGGCGTTGTGACCCTGAGCGGCACCGTTGCCAACACCGACGAAGGCACCAAGGCAATCCAGGTTGCATCGGCCGTGCCGGGCGTCAAGGAAGTGAAGAGCGAGCTGACCGTCGCGTCGAAGTAATCCGTAGCCAGCTCTAGTCGTAAAAAGAACCCTTTACCGGGACGGCGTGCGTAGACGCTGTCCCGGCTTTTTTTATCTGAACACCTGGCTCAGCGACTCAGCCTCCGGCAGCGCATCGCTCCACGCCTCCAGTTGCGCCAGCTCCGCCTTCGTCAGCTTGTTTCGCACCTTCTTCGGCAGCGGCCCGAAGCGCCGTACCAACTGCCGCTCCAGCAACGCCAGCGCTCCTTCCCGACGGCCCGCTTCCAGGCCTTCTTCCCGGCCTTCTTCACGGCCCGCTTCCAGACCCGCTGCACGTCCTTCCTTCAAGCCTTTTTCCCAGCCGCGATCCATGAACATCTGCTCCAGCGGCGTCACTATTTCCATGAGTTCGGACAGTCGTGTCATGTCAACCTCCATATCCAGCTCGATGACAGCGTCCCAGTAACGCTGCTGTAGCGGCGCCGGCAGCACCATCATCCAGTTAATCACTTTGAACATCGCCAGTATGCGCTCCTTGTGCCAACCATGTTGGAACATTAGCCTGGTGAGTTGCGACTTGACCGCATACAGTTGATTGGGATCATGGCGCGCCTGCTGCGTGCGCAGATGTGCCAGCACCACCCAGGCAAACGGATTATCCGACGCCAACAACGCCGCGTCCTGTTCGGCATGATCGAGCAGCTTGGCGGTGGCGAACGAGATACCCATCACCGTGCCAAGCACATCGTTATGAAATGCGCCCGGACGCCAGTCAGGGTCCTCATCGGCCAGCAACACAAGGCTGGCCACCGGCTGCCGATACTCGTTGAAGATGCGGTAGTTATAGTCGAGCACTCGCCGCGCCAGCTCTGGATCTCGCTGCGCTTGCACTTCGATGTGAACCAGTACCCACTGTGTGCGTCCAGCGGCAAGGCGAAGCTCGACCAGCTTGTCGGCCACCATGTTGTCCGGCGTGGCGCCGAAAGTGATGCCGGTAAGTTCCTTGTCGCGGAAGCGTGGCGGCTTGCGCCAATCGATTTGCGGATGGAGTTCGGGAAAGAAGAAGGCCATGAAGTCGCCAAACGCGTGGCTTAGCGCGATCTTCCAGGGCAAGTCATAGCGGGCGGCTGCGGGTGGCATCCGCCCAGTCTACGGCCGGACTGAACCCGGCCGTATTGAGGCGCTACAAACCTAGCTGAGGTTTTCCAGGCGGATCTTGGTGACGCTGCCGCCCACCGTCGACAGCGCTTCCATCTTGGCGATGGCGGCGCTCACGTGCTTCTCCTGCGTCTGGTGCGTCAGGAAGATGATGTCGGTGCGGGTTTCCCCTTCGGCCGGCTCCTTTTGCAACATGGCGTCGATCGAAATGCCGCCGTCGGCCAGGATGCGCGTCAGGTCGGCCAGCACGCCCGGCTCGTCGCTGACGTTCATGCGCAGGTAGTAGCTGGTGGTCACTTCCGCCATCGGCAGAATCTCGATATTGGTCATCGCGTTCGGCTGGAACGCCAGGTGCGGCACGCGGTGTTCCGGATCGGCCGTGGCCAGGCGGGTGATGTCGACCAGGTCGGCGATCACGGCCGACGCGGTCGGCTCCGAGCCGGCGCCCTTGCCGTAGTACAGCGTGGCGCCGACGGCGTCGCCCTGCACCAGCACCGCGTTCATCGCGCCCTCGACGTTGGCGATCAAACGCTTCGATGGGATCAGCGTCGGGTGCACGCGCAGCTCCACGCCTTCCTTGCCGCCCACCTTGGCGCGCTTGGCGATGCCCAGCAGCTTGATGCGGTAGCCCAGCTGCTCGGCGTACTTGATGTCGACCGCGTTCAGCCGCGAGATGCCCTCCACGTGCGCCTTGTCGAACTGCACCGGGATGCCGAAGGCGATCGCCGACATGATGGTGGCCTTGTGCGCCGCGTCCACGCCCTCGATGTCGAAGGTCGGATCGGCCTCGGCGTAGCCCAGTTGCTGCGCCTGCTTCAGCACGGTGGCGAAGTCCAGGCCCTTGTCGCGCATCTCGGACAGGATGAAGTTGGTGGTGCCGTTGATGATGCCGGCGAACCAGTCGATGCGGTTGGCGGTCAGCCCTTCGCGCAGCGCCTTGATGATCGGGATGCCGCCGGCCACCGCCGCCTCGAACGCCACCATCACGCCCCGGTCCTGCGCCGCCTTGAAGATTTCATTGCCGTGCACGGCCAGCAGCGCCTTGTTGGCGGTGACCACGTGCTTGCCATTGGCGATGGCCTGCAGGACCAGTTGGCGCGCCTCGTCGTAACCGCCGATCAGCTCGACGACGATGTCGATTTCCGGATCGTTGACGATGTCGGCCGGGTTGGCCACCACCTGCACTTTGCCGCCGGTGCGCGTCCTGGCGCGCTCCAGGTTGCGGGCCGAGACGGCCACCACTTCGATGCTGCGGCCGGCGCGGCGGCGGATTTCTTCCTGATTGCGCTCCAGCACATCGAACGTGCCGCCGCCGACATTGCCGACGCCTAACAGGCCTACTTTGATTGGTTTCATATAAATCCCAAAGATCTCATTCTTCATTCCCGCGCAGGCGGGAATCCATACAACGCTGGCACTGAGACTCAGCATGGATTCCCGCCTGCGCGGGAACGACGGCGTTAAAAGCTGGCGCCGTGGCGCTTGCGGTAGCTTTCCATGAATTTGGCCATGCGGCCGAAAGCCTCCACCATATCGTCCGAGTTCGGCAGGAACACGACGCGGAAGTGGTCCGGCGCGATCCAGTTGAAGCCGCTGCCCTGGACGATCAGCACTTTTGTTTCGGCCAGCAGCTCGTAAGCGAACTGCTGGTCATCCGCGATCGGATAGATCTTCGGATCAAGACGGGGGAACATATACAGCGCCGCTTTCGGCTTGACACAAGTGACGCCCGGAATCTCGGTCAGCAGCTTGTAGGCCAGATCGCGTTGCTTCAACAGGCGCCCGCCCGGGCCCACCAAATCGTCGATGGACTGGTAGCCGCCGAGCGCAGTCTGGATCGCAAACTGCCCCGGAGCGTTGGCGCACAAGCGCATCGAGGCCAGCATGTTGAGGCCTTCGATATAGTCTTTCGCGTGCGACTTCTCGCCCGACACCACCATCCAGCCGGAACGGTAGCCGCAGGCGCGGTAATTCTTCGACAGGCCGTTGAAGGTCACGAACAGCACGTCGTCGGCCAGCGAGGCGATCGACACGTGCTGGGCGCCGTCGTACAGCACCTTGTCGTAAATTTCATCGGCATAAATAATCAGGTCGTGCTGGCGCGCCAGCTCGATGATCTGCAGCAGCAGCTCGACCGGATACAGCGCGCCGGTCGGATTGTTCGGGTTGATGACGACGATGGCGCGCGTGTTCGGCGTGATCTTGCTGCGCATGTCGTCGATGTCCGGATACCAGTCCTGCTGCTCGTCGCAGATGTAGTGCACCGGCGTGCCGCCCGACAGCGACACCGCCGCCGTCCACAGCGGATAATCGGGCGCCGGCACCAGCACCTCGTCGCCGTTGTTGAGCAGCGCGTTCATCGACATCACGATCAGCTCGGAGGCGCCATTGCCCAGGTAGATATCGTCGATCGACACGCCGGCGATGTTCTTGCCCTGCGTGTAGTGCATCACCGCCTTGCGCGGCGCGAACATGCCCTTGGAATCGGTGTAGCCCGCCGCGTTGGACAGGTTCATCTTCATATCCTGGACGATCTCGTCCGGAGGGTCGAACCCGAACACGGCGAGGTTGCCGATATTCAACTTCGTGATCTTGTGGCCCTCTTCCTCCATCTGCCGGGCTTTTTCCGGCACCGGGCCGCGGATCTCGTAGCAGACTTCCGCCAGTTTGTTCGATTTTTGAATCGGTCGCAAAATAAAATCCTGTTTATGTGAGGCAAACTTCTCTGACCTGCCAAAACCCCGGCCGCGGCCCGTGCTGCAATGCGAAAAGAACCATTCTGCCGAAAGGGGCCGATTTAATCAACCTTTCAGGCCTGAGCCTCCCTGAAAACGCTACAATGGCGCTCTTTTTTGCCGACTTTCACAGAGCAATGACGCCATGAAGCTCCATCAAAGCGATACCCAGAAATACCAGACCGTCACCGGCTACGACGCCAGCGGCGTCGAAATCAACGCCGAACGCTACGACTACAGCCTGATCGTGCTGCCGGAAACGCCGCCGCGCCCGCTGAACGCGCCGACCTTCGAGTCGCTGACCGCCGCGCACTTCGACCTGATCGGCCAGGACAGTCCGGACGTGGTGATCCTCGGCACCGGCGAGCGCCAGCGCTTCATCCATCCGAAACTGACCGCCGCGCTGACCATGCGCCGCATCGGCGTCGAATGCATGGACAGCCAGGCCGCCTGCCGCACCTACAACATCCTGATGGGTGAGGGCCGCAAGGTCACGCTGGCCCTGATCATCAATCCAGCCGCATAAATACAATAACGACGTGCCTGATGAACGACCTGTACAACTCGAAGAAAGTCGTCTGGACTTTGGTGGCGGTGTTCGCCCTGGTCTGGCTGTATGCGCTGGGCATCCGCTCGCTGGTCCCGCCTGACGAAGGCCGCTACGCCGAAATGGCGCGCGAGATGTGGGCCAGCGGCGACTGGATCACCACCCGCCTGAACGGCATCAAGTACTTCGAAAAACCCCCGCTGCAAACCTGGATGAACGCGCTGACCTTCGCCGCCTTCGGCCTCGGCGAATGGCAGGCGCGCCTGTGGACCGGCTTGTGCGGCCTGGGCGGCGTGCTGTTCACCGGCTACGCCGCCACCCGCGTGTTCGGCGCCCGCGCCGGCTTCTACGCCGGCGTGGTGCTCGGCTCCAGCCTGTTCTGGGTCGCCAGCGGCCAGATCAACTCGCTCGACATGGGCCTGAGCGGCATGATGACCCTCGCCCTCGGCGCGCTGCTGATCGCCCAGCGCGACGGCGCCACGCCCGCCGGGCGGCGCAACTGGATGCTGCTGTGCTGGGCCGGCATGGCGCTGGCGGTGCTGGCCAAGGGCCTGATCGGCGTGGTGCTGCCGGGCGCGGTGCTGGTGCTGTACACGCTGCTGTCGCGCGACGTTTCCATATGGAAACGCCTGCACCTGGCCAAGGGCTTGCTGCTGTTTTTCGCCATCGCCGCGCCGTGGTTCGTGCTGGTGGCGCTGAAGAATCCGGAACAGCCGCACTTCTTCTTCATCCACGAACACTGGGAGCGCTTCTTCCTCAAGACCCACCACCGCGAAGGCGCGTGGTACTACTTCCTGGTGCTGCTGATCCCCGGCGTGATGCCGTGGCTGGGCCTGCTGCCGCAGGCGCTGTTCAACGGCGCCCAGCGCCAGGCCGGCGCCGTGTTCCAGCCCAAGCTGCTGCTGCTGGTGTGGGTGGTGTTCATCACCTGCTTCTTCAGCTATTCCAGTTCCAAGCTGCCGGGCTACATCCTGCCGGTGTATCCGGCGCTGGCCATGCTGCTGGCGGTGCAGCTGGAAAACGCCTCGCGCCTGAGCCGCATGGTGGCGGCCGGCCTGCTGGTGCTGGCCGGCGTGGCCGGCATCGCCATGATTCCGCACATGATACAAGCGGCCTCGCGCCACCCGGACGAGCGCGCGCTGCTGGAGCTGTACCAGCCGTGGGTGATGGCCGGCGCCATTATCGCCGCCGCCGGCGGCGCGCTGGCGCTGCTGCAGGCGCGCCAACTGCGGCGCGACCTCGCCGTGCTGACGCTGGCCATCGCCAGTTTCGCCGCGGTGCAGGTGCTGCTGGCCGGCTTCGAGACGTACGGCCAGCTACGCTCCGGCAAGGCGCTGGCATTGCAGATCAAGCCCGAGCTGCAGCCGGACACGCCGGTATCTCGGTGTTCGTCTACGAACAGTCGATGACCTTCTATCTTGGCCGCCCGGTCACGCTGGTGTCGTACTGGGATGAGTTCGCCTTCGGCCTGCGCCAGCAGCCGCAACTCTCGGTGCCGGCGCTGGACGCTTTCTACGAGCGCTGGCGCGCGCACACGACCAGGCACGAAAAGGCGCTGGCCATTGTCGGCATCGAAACAATGGGCGTCATGCAAGGACACGGTTTACAGTTCCGCATCCTCGCCCAGGACAGCCGCCGTGCCGTCCTTACCAATATGTAATGAACAAAACCATAAAATGAATTTCGCTACTTTTTGCTTCATCGTCTTCGGTGTTTTGCTCAACGCGGTCGCCCAATTATTGTTGAAAGCGGGCGCGCGCAACATCGGTGAAATCCACATTACGCTGGCGAATATTTTCAGCGTCGGCTGGCGCGTCGCAACGCAGATCCCCATAATTGGCGGGCTTGCTTGCTATGTGCTATCGGTGGTGCTGTGGATTATCGCGCTGTCGCGGGTCGATGTTTCGGTCGCTTATCCGATGCTCTCGCTGGGCTATGTGGTGACCGCGCTGGGGGCCTGGTATCTGTTCGGCGAGGCGCTGTCGATGCAGCGCCTGATGGCCATTTTAGTGATCCTCGTAGGGGTTGCTTGGCTAGCGCGCACCTGACGAACAATTTAGAATTGCAGCCAGATCACCCATCAACTAGATTAATACCCCATGAGTGCTGCGCTGCCCTTCCTGCCCTTCTCCCGGCCGACGATAGACGAGGCCACCATTACCGCCGTCGGCGACGTGCTGCGCTCGGGCTGGATCACCAGCGGCCCCAAAGTGGCCGCCTTCGAGGCCCAGCTGTCCGAGTACGTCGGCGGCCGCCCGGTGCGTACCTTCAATTCCGGTACCTGCACGATGGAGATCGCGCTGCGCGTGGCCGGCATCGGCCCCGGCGACGAGGTCATCACCACGCCGATCTCGTGGGTGGCCACCGCCAATGTCATCCTTGAAGTCGGCGCCACGCCGGTGTTTGCCGACATCGATCCGCTGACGCGCAACATCGACCTCGACCTGGTGGAAGCCGCGATCACGCCGCGCACCAAGGCCATCATCCCGGTCTACCTGTCCGGCCTGCCGGTCGACATGGACCGCCTGTACGCCATCGCCCGCAAGCACCAGCTGCGCGTGGTGGAGGATGCGGCGCAGGCCCTCGGCGCCGAGTGGCAAGGCCAGCGCATCGGCGCCCTGGGCGACTTCGTCTCGTTCAGCTTCCAGGCCAACAAGAACATCACCACCGGCGAAGGCGGCGCACTGGTGCTGAACAACCTAGACGAAGCCAGGCTGGCGGAAAAATACCGGCTGCAAGGCGTGACCCGCAGCGGCGTCGACGGCATCGATGTCGACGTCCTCGGCGGCAAATACAATATGAGCGACATCATGGCCGCCATCGGCCTGGGCCAGTTCGCCAATATCGACCACGTCACCGCGCAGCGCCGCGCGCTGGCGCGCCGCTACTACGAAGCCTTCGGCCCCGAATTTGAGGCGCAGTCCGGCGCACAGCTGCCGCTGCAAGCCTTCGACAGCAGCAACTACCACCTGTTCCAGATCATCCTGCCGGACAACGGTCCCACCACGCGCGCCGACTTCATGCGCGCCATGCAGGAAGGCTACAACATCGGTACCGGCTACCACTACGCGCCGATTCATTTGTTCACCCTGTACCGCGAGCGCGGCTTCAAGCCAGGCATGTTCCCGATCGCTGAAAAGATCGGCCGCCTGACCGTGACGCTGCCGATGTTCCATGCCATGACCACGGCCGATGTCGACCGTGCTGTCGCAGCCGTGAAAGCGATCCTGATCAAATGACCGCCCTGCTGATCAACCCTGAAATTTCCGTCGTCATCCCGATCTACAACGAGCAAGCGGGCCTGGCTGCGCTGTTCGCCCGCCTGTACCCGGCGCTCGACAAGCTCGGCTCCGCCTACGAGATCGTGTTCGTCAACGACGGCAGCCGCGACAACTCGGTGTCGCTGCTGGCCGAGCAGTTCCGCAAGCGCCCCGACGTCACGCGCGTGGTGCTATTCAACGGCAACTACGGCCAGCACATGGCGATCCTGGCCGGCTTCGAGGCGGCGCGCGGCGAGATCATGGTCACGCTCGACGCCGACCTGCAAAATCCGCCGGAGGAAATCGGCAACCTGGTGGCCAAGATCCGCGAGGGCTACGACTACGTCGGCTCGATCCGCCGCAAGCGCCAGGACTCGGCGTGGCGCACCTACGCGTCCAAGGCCATGAACCAGCTGCGCGAGCGCATCACCAACATCAAGATCACCGACCAGGGCAATATGCTGCGCGCCTACGGCCGCAACGTGGTCGACCTGATGAACCAGTGCTGCGAGGTCAACACCTTCGTGCCGGCGCTGGCCTACCGCTTCGCCCGTAACCCGACCGAGATCATCGTCGAGCACGAGGAACGCGCGGCCGGCGAATCGAAGTACTCGTTGTACAGCCTGATCCGCCTGAACTTCGACCTGGTCACCGGCTTCTCGCTGGTGCCGCTGCAGTTCTACTCGATGCTGGGCATGGCGATGTCGTTGTTCTCCGCCATCATGGTGGTGGTGCTGGCCTACCGCCGGCTGGTGGTCGGCGTCGAGGCGGACGGCGTGTTCACGCTGTTTGCCGTGGCCTTCTTCTTCATGGGCGTGATCCTGTTCGGCATCGGCCTGCTCGGCGAGTACGTCGGCCGCATCTTCCAGCAGGTGCGCGCGCGGCCGCGCTACGTGGTGCAAACCATTTTGCAGCAAAAGCCCGGCGAACACGCCGAGCTGCCGATCAGCGTCGAGAAACGCAGCGTGGCGCGCCATCATGACTGAACTCGAACCGCGCCAGCGCGCCGTCGTCTTCGGCTATCACAATGTCGGCGTGCGCTGCCTGAAGGTGCTGCTGGCCGGCGGCGTCGATGTGGCGCTGGTGGTGACCCACGAGGACAGCGCCGGCGAGAACATCTGGTTCGAATCGGTGATCTCGCTGTGCCAGGCCGAAGGCATTCCCTACATCACGCCGGCCGATGCCCTCTCGCCGGAACTGCTGGCGCAGGTCAAGGCCGCCAGGCCGGACCTGATGTTCAGCTTCTACTACCGCCACATGCTGCCGGCCGCGCTGCTGGAGGTGGCGCCCGCGTTCAACATGCACGGCTCGCTGCTGCCGGAATTCCGCGGCCGCGCGCCGGTCAACTGGGCGGTGCTGCACGGCGCCACCGTCACCGGCGCCACGCTGCACGAGATGACCGTCAAGCCGGACGCCGGCGCCATCGTGGCGCAGATGGAGGTGCCGATCCTGCCGGACGACACGGCGCACGAAGTGTTCGGCAAAGTGCAGGTGGCGGCCGAGCAGGCGCTGTGGCGCGTGCTGCCGTCGCTGCTGGCCGGCCACGCGCCGCGCCTGCACAACGACTTGAGCCAGGGCAGCTACTTCGGCGGCCGCACGCCCGAAGACGGTCGCATCGACTGGAGCTGGCCGGCGCAGCATGTCTACAATTTGCACAGGGCGGTCGCCCCTCCCTATCCAGGCGCGTTCACCGACATCGATGGCGTACGCTACGTCATCCAGCGCGCGCGCCTGGCCGGCAATGTGGTCGGACTCAGCCTGCCGCCCGGGCTGGCGGTGCTCGACCACCGCATCGTTGGCGTCTGCGGCGACGGCCGCATGCTGACGATCGACGCGCTCACGGCCGATGGCGTCGCCATCACCGCGGAACAGCTGCAGGCCCGCCTGGCTGCGGCGGCATAAACATCTCTGGAAAAATCATCATGAAAAAGTTCTCATCCTTGGCGTCAACGGCTTCATCGGCCACCACCTGTCGAAACGCATCCTCGAAACCACCGACTGGCACGTCTACGGCATGGACATGAGCACCGACCGCATCCCGGAACTGCTGGACCATCCGCGCATGCACTTCTTCGAAGGCGACATCACCATCAACAAGGAATGGGTGGAGTACCACGTCAAGAAGTGCGACGTGATCCTGCCGCTGGTGGCGATCGCCACGCCGTCCACCTACGTCAAGGCGCCGCTGCGCGTGTTCGAGCTGGATTTCGAGGCCAATCTGCCGATCGTGCGCTCGGCCGCCAAGTACGGCAAGCACCTGGTGTTCCCGTCGACCTCGGAGGTGTACGGCATGTGCCACGACGAGGAATTCGATCCCGAGAACTCGGAACTGATCTGCGGCCCGATCAACAAGCCGCGCTGGATCTACTCCAACGCCAAGCAGCTGATGGATCGCGTGATCTGGGGCTATGGCATGGAGGGCCTGAACTTCACGCTGTTCCGGCCCTTTAACTGGATCGGCGCCGGCCTCGATTCGATCCACACGCCGAAGGAAGGCTCGTCGCGCGTGGTGACGCAGTTCTTCGGCCACATCGTCCGTGGCGAGAACATCTCGCTGGTCGACGGCGGCCAGCAAAAGCGCGCCTTCACCGACATCGACGACGGCATCGACGCGCTGATGAAGATCATCGCCAACCGCGGCGGCGCCGCCAGCGGCAAGATCTACAACATCGGCAACCCGGTCAACAACTACTCGATCCGCGACCTGGCCGGCATGATGCTGGACCTGGCCCGGCAGTATCCGGAATACGCGGCCGGCGCGGCGCAGGTGAAGCTCATCGAAACCACCTCCGGCGCCTACTACGGCGAGGGCTACCAGGACGTGCAGAACCGCGTGCCGAAAATCACCAACACCTGCGAAGAACTGGACTGGAAGCCATCGACCTCCATGGCCGAGGCGCTGAAGAAAATTTTCGACGCCTACCGCGGCCAGGTGGCGGCGGCCCAGGCGCTGGTGGACTGAGCGTTGGCCGCCAAACCCTTGATGGTGTTGAAGATCGACGTCGACACCTACCGCGGCACCCGCGAGGGCGTGCCCAACCTGGTGCGCATGCTGAAAGCGCGCCAGGCCGGCGCCACCTTCTTGTTCTCGCTCGGGCCGGACCACACCGGCCGGGCGCTGCGCCGCGCGCTGCGGCCCGGCTTCTTCAGCAAGGTGTCGCGCACCTCGGTGGTCGAGCACTATGGCCTCAAGACGCTGATGTACGGCGTGCTGCTGCCCGGCCCCGACATCGGCAAGGACTGCGCGGCCGGGCTGCGCGCCGTGCGCGACGCCGGCTTCGAGTGCGGCATCCACACCTGGGACCACGTGCTGTGGCAGGACAACGTGGCCCGGCGCGACGCCGCCTGGTCGTCCGCCATGATGCGCAAGGCAGCCGCGCGCCACACGCAAATCTTCGGCACGGCGCCGCGCACCCACGGCGCCGCCGGCTGGCAGATGAACAACGGCGCCTTCCACGAGCACGACGCCGCCGGCTACGCCTACGCCTCCGACGGCCGCTGCGGGCTGAACCCGGACGGCACGCTGGCCAACCCGGCCGACGGCCCGCACCGCCTGTGCGACGGCGGCCAGCCGCTGCGGCACATCCAGATGCCCACCACGCTGCCCACGCTGGACGAGGTTTTAGGCCGCGAAATCAACGGCGTGACCATCGGCGTCGGCAATATCGCGGCTTTCCTGCTCAATTTGACAGAGGGCGCCACGCGCGACCACGTTTATACTTTGCATGCAGAGCTTGAAGGACAGAAACTCGCCCCCATATTCGAGCAGCTATTGGCAGGATGGCAAGCGCAAGGATACCAATTGGCGTCCATGGCTGACTACTATCAGAAGATACGTACCCTGCCGATGCCGGTTTGCCCCATCACCTGGGGCGAATTGCCGGGACGCTCGGGCCAGCTGATCATTCAAGGTGCTGCCCAAGCTTAGTAACCCTCTTAGGAGACGCCTGTGGCTGATGTAGTAACCGATTTCTCCGCGCCGATGACCAGCGACCGGACCTTCCAGTTGTCCGGCCGCCCGGCGCGTTATACCGTGCTGTTCTTCTACCCCAAGGACAACACCCCAGGCTGCACCACGGAAAACGTGGCCTTCCGCGACCTGTACCAACAATTCCAGGCGGCCGGCGCCGAAATCTACGGCATCAGCCGCGATTCGCTGCGCTCGCACGAAGGCTTCCGCGCCAAACTGGGCCTGCCGTTTGAACTGATTTCCGATCCGGAAGAAAAAGTCTGCGAGCAGTTCGGTGTCATGAAGATGAAGCAAATGTACGGTAAGACTGTACGCGGCATCGAGCGCAGTACGTTTGTGATTGACGCTAACGGCCAATTGGTGAAAGAATGGAGAGGCGTGAAGGTAGCGGGTCACGTCGATGAAGTGCTGGAATTTGTGTCGCGCCAGGCTTAGTTGTTACGGTGCGCTGCGGCTTCCGGTTTGCTCAACCCGTAGGAACGACACCACATTGAGTCAACACTGTAACTCTTACCCTCCTAGGTGGCCAGCCGGCCACCTTGCGGTACTCATCGGGCAAGACCAATGCCCTTCGGCAGTCTTTCACCGTTTTTCCCTATCGCATCCACCCCATCCGCTGTCAATGCTGCCGTCCGCCCGGCAGCGTCCTGCATCGATGGGCGGATTCCTCCAGATATCTTTCGATTGAGATCCTGATGCCACTGCCAAAAATACCAAGTAAGCCAGCGACTATACTGTTGGCAAAAGATTATCCCAAGGCCGCCGGCCGCGTGACGCCTGCCCTCGCGGCAGTTGCCGACATCGCCCCCGAGCCTGCTCCAGCGCCGAAGAAAGCGGCGACCGTTAAAGCCGTTCCCGTAGCAAAGAAACCGGCAGCCGCCAAGCCGGGCGCCAAATCCAAGGCCGTGGCCGCCGTGCTGCAAGCCGCGCCGGCCGTGCTGCAGGCCGCCGCCGAGGCAGTCGAGGCCAAGGGCAAGCCTTCGCCGCGCGGCAAGGTCACGCCGATCGTGGCCGAGGCGCCGCATCCGGCCAAGCACAAGGCCAACGAGGTGACGATCAAGTCGTCCACCAGCCGCAACGCCGACCAGACCGGCCGCACCAAGATGTTTGTGCTCGACACCAACGTGCTGATGCACGATCCATCGTCGCTGTTCCGCTTCGAGGAGCACGACGTCTACCTGCCGATGATGACGCTGGAAGAGCTGGACAACCACAAGAAAGGCATGACCGAAGTGGCGCGCAACGCGCGCCGGGTATCGCGCACGCTGGACGCGCTGGTCTCCAACACCGACGACGACGCCATCGAGAACGGCATCCCGCTGTCCAAGCTGGGCAACAAGGACGCCAAGGGCCGCCTGTACTTCCAGACGCGCCTGCAAACGGCGGAACTGCCGGTCGGCCTGCCATCGGGCAAGGCCGACAACCAGATCCTGTCGGTGGTGCGTTCGCTGGAAGCCGAGCAGGCCGGCCGCGCCATCGTGCTGGTGTCGAAAGACATCAACATGCGCATCAAGGCGCGCGCGCTGGGCCTGCCGGCGGAGGACTACTTCAACGACCACGTGCTGGAAGACACCGACCTGCTGTACTCGGGCATCGTCCAGCTGCCGGACGATTTCTGGAACAAGCACGGCAAGGACCTCGAATCCTGGCAGGAGAACAAGAACGGCCAGAGCGCCACGTTCTACCGCGTGACCGGCCCGTTCGTGCCGTCGATGCTGGTCAACCAGTTCGTGTTCCTGGAGCCGAAGAATGGCGAAGCGCCGTTCTATGGCCAGGTCAAGCAGATCAACGGCAAGACCGCCGTGCTGCAAACCCTGCGCGACTTCAGCCACAACAAGAACAACGTCTGGGGCGTGACCGCGCGCAACCGCGAGCAGAACTTCGCGCTGAACCTGCTGATGAATCCGGAGTGCGACTTCGTCACGCTGCTGGGCCAGGCCGGTACCGGCAAGACCCTGCTGGCCCTGGCGGCCGGCCTGGCGCAGGTGCTGGAAACCAAGCTCTACAACGAAATCATCGTCACCCGCGTGACGGTGCCGGTCGGTGAGGACATCGGTTTCCTGCCGGGCACCGAGGAAGAGAAGATGTCGCCATGGATGGGCGCCTTCGACGACAACCTCGAAGTGCTCAACAAGTCCGATTCGGACGGCGGCGAGTGGGGCCGCGCGGCAACGCAGGACCTGATCCGTTCGCGCATCAAGATCAAATCGCTGAACTTCATGCGCGGCCGTACCTTCGTCAACAAGTTCCTGATCATCGACGAAGCGCAGAATCTGACGCCGAAGCAGGTCAAGACGCTGGTCACGCGCGCCGGTCCGGGCACCAAGATTATCTGCCTGGGCAATATCGCGCAGATCGACACGCCATACCTGACCGAAGGTTCGAGCGGCCTGACCTACGTGGTCGACCGCTTCAAGGGCTGGTCGCACAGCGGCCACGTCACCCTGGCGCGCGGCGAACGCTCGCGCCTGGCGGACCACGCCAGCGAAGTGCTGTAAGCCGCCCCCGTCATTCCCGCGCAGGCGGGAATCCACGGACGGCCCAACGGACCACCGGCAAAAGCCCCGCTGACAGCAATGTCAGCGGGGCTTTTTTCACGCTGCCGGTTTGCCGCGCCGGCGGCGGGCGATAGCGCCCACCAGCCCCAGTCCACCCAGCATCATGGCGTAAGTTTCCGGCTCCGGCACCGCCGCAGCCAAACGCAGCGTGTCGGCGCTGAAGCTCTGGAAGGCCGCGCCGTTGGCCGAGAACTGCACTTGCTGGCCGCCGTCGCAACAGCCTTCGAGGCCGTAGATGGTCAGGGTGTGGTTGCCGGCCGCCAGCGCCTGGCTGCCGACGCTGAACACCGAATTGGTGTTGTTATAGCTGTGCGCCCACCACATATCGCTGCTCTTGAAGGCGACCGCCTGGCCGTCGAGGAACACGGCGCCGCCATTGCCGAAGTCGACACCGGCGCGGAACGCGTAGCTGCCAGCCGCATCGAGGCCGAAATTGATCGTGGATTTGAAGGCGATATGGTTGGCGCCGGCGCCGAACAGCGACTGGTTGGAAACGATGTCGTAGTTGTTGAGCACGGTCGAATGCGACGAATTGGCAACAGCCGCCTCCACCACATCGCGATACTCGATGGCGGAGCCTTGTGCGCCGGCGTTGGAGTAACCGGTCTGGAAAGTAATGACAGCGGCTTCAGCCGTGCTGAACGCCATAGCAACGGCCAAGGCCGCGAGTTTGACAAATTTCATGATGATCCCCGAAGTGGTTAGGTGAATAAAGCGTGGCGCTTGACCAGGTACGGGGATATGGGACCGTGGCGTTGTGTATTTCTACACAAATATTTTAGATGCCTTTCGGCATGTTTTAAATGTTATCTGAGGCAATTATCGATGTCAATCGCTTAAAGCGTCGAACAAAAGCGGAAAACCGTTCAGAGAAATTGCTTGAAACCGGCGGCAAGCTGTATGACACTACACATCCAAGTTATTGATTTTGCCCGTGTTTCCCCACTGTCGAGGTAGACACCATGGACATCCCTATCCTGATCCAGCGGACGATAGGCACGCAAAAATACGGCGTCACGGTGCCGGACATTCCGGGCTGCGTCACAACAGGCGAGACGGTGGACAAAGCCATGAGCAATGCCGCCAAAGCCATCTACGGCCACGTCGGCCAACTGGTCGAACAAGGCCGCTCGTTCGAAATCAAACCTTCCGACGTGGAATCGCTGTTGCAGGAACCGGGCTATGTCGGCGGCATCTGGGCCTTGATCAATCTCGACCTGGCGCGCCTGGACGATCCGCCGGCAGGCTAGCGCCCCCCGACAGGACCCAAGCCCGCGCCGGTGCCGGTCATTTCCTGAATACCCGCCGCCACAGTTTGCGGCCGAGCCACCAGCACAGCGATAGCACCAGCAGCCAGGGCAGCAGGTACGCCACGCCGGTGACGGTGCTGGCGATGCCGCTGGACAGATTGCGCTTGAACTCGCCGAAGGCGCGTGCGATCGGCGTCCAGAATGATTGCCGGTCGCGCGACTGGATCTGCACATTCAGGATATCCAGATTAATGCGGGTCATCAGATGCGTATTCTGGCCGGTGGCCTCCTCCAGGTCGGCCTGTACGCTGGCCAGCTCCCTGGACAGCTTGATCAGCGCATCGGCATCCAGGCCCGGACGGCGTTCAAGGTCACGCAGTTTCTGCTGATAGGCGCGCAGCATGTCCAGCCGCTTGGCGTTGTCGGCCACCGGACGCGCCAGGTCTTCCACGCGCGTTTCCTGCCGCGCCAGCTCGCCGCCCGATGCCGCCAGCGCCAGCAGCTTGTTGACACCCGCCGTCTTCGCGCGCAGGCGCAGACTCGCGCCTTCAAACCGGCCACCCTCGACCGAGGAATTCAGCACGGCGCAGTGATTGTCGCGGTCCGCCGCGCAAGCGGCCACCAGCTTGCTCAACAGCGGCCTGACGTTACCTTCCTCGGCGTCGATGGCGATTGTATGCTCATAAGCCAGAAACTTATCGCGCGCCTCGGCGGCGGGCGTGGACGACGGCGCCTCGCCGGAGCGGCCGCAAGCGCTCAGCAACAAAACGACTAACAGGGTAAAGAATCTCATCATCATAAAATCAGCTTGACCTTCCCATGGCTGGAAGCCTTACAGTATAGGGTATCGAAACTGTTCGGGAGAACATGATGTATGAGCTTCAAGTGGAAAACATGACCTGCGGCCATTGCGTGCGCGCAGTCACGCAGGCGGTACAGGAAGTCGACGCGGCAGCCCAGGTGGAAGTCGACCTGGCCAGCAAATCGGTCAAAATCAACAGCGCCACCCCACTGGCCCCGCTGAAATCGGCCATCGCCGATGCCGGCTATCCAGTCACCAGCGCAGCCTGACTAACCATCAAGCTCGGGATAGCGGCGGAAAATGCCGCTTTCGTTGAACGGGATGCGGCGTTTGGAATTCAGGTAGGCGGCGATATTGGGACGCGCCGCCACTTTGTCACGCAGCGCGATCAGGCCGGGGCAGGATGGTTCGAGGCGCGCCATGGTTTTCGGGAAGGCGTAGCGCAAGCCTTCGATCAGCTGGAATAGCGACAGGTCCACATACGACAGCCGTGCGCCTACCGCGTAGCCGCCGCGCGCCCGGTTGCGCTGGATGACGCCTTCAAAATAATCCAGGAATTTGGGAATGCGCTGCTCGCGGAAGTCCCTGGCGCGCGCCTTCGCTTCCTTCTTCTGGTCTTCGTAATACAAATTGGTGGAAACAGGATGGTGCGTGTCGTGCGCCTCGGCGACGATATCGGCGATCGTCAGTTGCAGCTGATTGGCCCACAAGCGGCCCTGCTGCGAGCGTGGCGCCAGTCCGTGCTTCGCCCCCAGAAACATCAGGATATTGGTGGTCTGCCCGATCAGCATATCGCCCGCCAGCAGCGCCGGCGGCGCGAATGACGGATGATCGACCTTGTCGCCATCGAGGCTGGCTTTCAGCTTCGGCATGCCGCCCTTGTGCCGCGCCACGTCCACATAAGGCGCTCCCGCCTCTTCCAGCGCCAGCCGGACAAATTCACCGCGGCCCTGCAAGCCGTCCCAGTAATAGAGTTGGTATGGAGTCGTCATGAGACGATGGTAGCACCCTCGCCTCATCACCGTAGCGCGTTAGAACGTCGCCTTGACCGTCAGGCGGAAAGTGCGCCGTTCGGCCGGATGGTAATGCACATCCTCCACGCCCTCTGCCGCCTCGCCCGGCAGGCGCGAGGCATAGTAATAATCCACGTCGCTGACGCGGCGATCGAACAGATTGAAGGCATCCAGCTGCGCCGACCAGCGACGATTGAACTTGTAGCCCACGCGCGCATACGCAATCGCGGTGGTGGCCGAACGCCGGCTGTTATCCTCGATCAGCGGACGAGGTCCGAAGTAACGCATCTGGAACGCCGCCGACCACGGGCCAAGATCGGTAATGGTGGCGCCGAACGACGCGACCTTGCCGATCGCGCCGGGGATATGATCGCCCGCCTCATCGTGCTCGGTATAGTGCCCGCGCGAATACGCGAGATCGAGGTCGAATAGCAGCCACGAATTGGCGATGTAGTGGTTGTTCCACTCGATGCCGGAGCGATAGCTGCCACGGCTCGGCGAGGTGTCGCCGGCATCGCCGGAAAACACCAGCTCCGAATCCGAGCGCAGCTTCCACAGCGCGACGGAGCTTTGCAGGCCGGGCAGGAACTCGGTGCGCGCGCCGATCTCGGCGCCGCGCGTTTTCACCAGCGGCGTCACCGGATCGATAGGTTCGCGCTCCTTCGGCGTCAGGTGCACGGTGGTGCCACGCGCATCATTGCTGTGGAAACCCTCACCGTAATTGACGAAGAATTCGGTCCTGGCCCAAGGCCCCAGCACCACCGACAGTTTCGGCGACGTGGTGCCGGCGCTGACCTTGCCCGAGTTCTCGGCGATATCGCTGTCGACATCAAAGCGGTAGCGGTCATAACGCAGGCCTGCCGTGGTGCGCAGCCAATCGCGCCACTGCACGGTGTTTTCCAGATACGCTCCCACGCTGCCCTGCTTCACGCGCGACTCCGAGATGGCGCGCAGCGGCTGCTGGTTGCGCGTCGCATACAGCGACAGCGGCGACAAATAATCATAGCGGCCCTGCACGCCAACCTTGTTGCTGACATCGAGCCCGCCCCAGTGGCTGAACCACGTCTGCGCCACATCGAAGCCGCCCATGCGGCGCTTCTCGTGCTGGCGCGACTGGTCGCCGTTGACCGGATCGTCGAGGAAGTAAGTGAAGTTGTTGAACAGCGTCAGGCTCGATTGCACAAGATAGGCGTTCGCCTGCAGCAGCGCGTCGCTGGAGCGCTTGCGCATGGTGGCGGAGACACTGTAACGCGAGGTGTCGCCGCCATCGCTCGGGTCGACCGCGCCGAATTCGTCCAGCGCTCCTTCCCGCACCGCGCGCAGCGGAATCTGATTGCTCGCGTGCCAGGCGCCCTTGTAGAACATGCCGGTCACGCTGAATTGCTGGTCGCTCGCACCCTGCGTATAACGCAGCACGCCGATATTCTTGTGGAAGGCTTCCGGCGTCACCCAAGGGCCGTTGTTGTGGCCCAGCTCAGCGCCATACACCAGACTTCCCGCGCCAAGCGGCGTCGAGCCGGTAACGACGGCGCGTAGATAGTCGTTTTCGCCGACGCTCACGCTGGCGGTGTTGTCGCGCAGCCTGTTCGCCAGCGTCATATGCGCCGCGCCGGCCGAGGCGAAATCGCCTTCGTCGGCGTAGTACGGCCCTTTCTTGTAGTTGATGCGGTCCACCAGTTCGGGGATCAGGAAGTTCAAGTCGGTATAGCCCTGGCCGTGGGCGTGGCTGCGCATATTAATCGGCATGCCGTCGACGAAGGTGGCGAAGTCGGTGCCATGATCGAGGTTGAAGCCGCGCAGGAAGTACTGATTGGCCTTGCCGTCGCCGCTATGCTGGGTGACGATCACGCCGGGCACGAATTCCAGCAACTCGCCCGGACGCAGGGCCGGGCGATTGGCGATCAGGTCCGCCGTCACCGCGCCCTGGCTGGCGGCGCTGGAGGTGCCGACGCCGTTATCGTAATGGCCTCGTACTTCAATCGTGGTGTCCACGGGGTCTGCATGGACGGCAAGCGGCAATACCGCAATCATTACGGCGATGGATTTACTTATCATGAATGGTTGAATGAGTAGCGCAATCCCCTCACCTCCCCGTGAGCGGATTGAACAGAGACGCCTGGACGTCTCCACCTGTCTGGCCGGTATCCGGGCTGGCAAGCGAATCCGCCTGACCTTCCCATGCAAAAAGCACAGTGGTGTAGAGAGGCGGATTGTCGTCGCGAGACGACGCTTGTTGACCGTTGCGGGGGCAGCACAGGTTCACCAACGAAGGCTTCCTGTTTCCCGTTTAACTACGCATTCAGAAAAACGCGCGAGCACCATACTTGACAGGATTATACGTACTTCTTCACGTTTGCAAAGCGTTGGCGTCGCATCACACCGAAGCAGCTGAACGTCAGCACCATCCCCGCCCCTAGCATGCTCAGCGCTTGCGCGAATATCGCAATATCGCGCATTCCGGGCACACCGATTTTGCGGCGGGTCAATCGGCGAGGTTTTGCAGGATGGGGCAGTCCGGGCGATGGTCGCCGTAGCAGCAGCTGGCCAGGGTTTGCAGCGTGTCGCGCATGTCGGTCAGTTCGGCGATGCGCTGGTTCAGTTCCGCCACGTGGCCCATGGCGATGGTTTTGACGTCGGCGCTGGCGCGCGCCTTGTTCTGCCACAGCGACAGCAGGTCGCGGATCTGCTCCAGCGAGAAGCCCAGCAGGCGCGCGCGCTTGACGAAGCGCAGCGTGTGCAGGTCGTTCTCGCCGTAGACGCGGTAGCCGGCATCGGTGCGCCGCCCCGCTGGAATCAGGTCGATGCTTTCGTAGTAGCGGATCATCTTGGCCGAGATGCCGGACGCCTTGGCCGCTTCACCAATATTCATTTGCCCTCCGGTTTCCAGCGCCGCAGCAGCAGCGCGTTGCTGATGACGCTGACCGAGCTGAGAGCCATCGCGCCACCAGCCACCATGGGGTTGAGCAGGCCGAGGGCCGCCAGCGGAATGCCGATCAGATTGTAGATAAAGGCCCAGAACAGGTTCTGGCGAATTTTGCTGTAGCTGCGGCGCGAGATCGAAATCGCCGCCGCCACCAGCGCCGGATCGCCGCGCATCAGCGTTACGCCGGCGGCGTGCATGGCGACGTCGGTGCCGCTGGACATGGCGATGCCGACATCGGCCGCCGCCAGCGCCGGCGCGTCGTTGATGCCGTCGCCCACCATGGCGACAGTGGCGCCCTCGCCTTTCAAGCCGGCGATGGCGCCGGCTTTGTCCGCCGGCAGCATATTGGCCACCACGCGCTGCACGCCGAGTTGCCTGCCTACCGCGTCCGCGCTGCCCTGGTTGTCGCCGGTGAGCAGGACAGTCTTGATGCCCATCGCGTGCAGCGACGCAATGGCGGCTTGCGCCTGCGGCTTGATCCGATCGCCGAAAGCCAACAGGCCAAGCAGCTGATGCGCGCCATCGTCGGCCAGCCAGGAAATGGTGTGGCCGGCGCGCTCCAGCTCCTCGGCGCGCGCCGACAGCGCCTGCAGCGAGACGCCCTGCTCGCGCATCAGGCGCGTGCTGCCGAGCAGCAGGCGCACGCCGTCCACCGTCGCCGCCACGCCTCGCCCCGGCAAGGCGCTGACTGCGGCCGGCGCCGATGTCAGCGCCGCCCCGCGCGCTTCCGCAGCCTGCTGCACGGCGCGTGCCAGCGCATGCTCGCTGCCGCGCTGCACGGCGGCGGCCAGTTGCAGCAGCCGCGTTTCGTCGCCGCCCGGTACGGCGGCCAGCACCGCCAGCGATGGCTGCCCTTCGGTCAGCGTGCCGGTTTTATCGAAAGCCACGGTGGTGATGCGGTGCGCCAGTTCCAGCGCTTCAGCGTCCTTGATCAGAATCCCATGGCGCGCGGCGACACCGGTGCCGGCCATGATGGCGGCCGGCGTGGCCAGTCCCAGCGCGCATGGACAGGCAATCACCAGCACCGCCACCGCGTTGATGATGGCCTGTTCGGCGTCGCCGCCCACCAGCCACCAGACGGCAAAGGTCAACAGCGCCAGCACCAGCACCACCGGCACGAACACCGCACTCACGCGGTCGACCAGATGCTGCACCGGCGCCTTGGCCGCCTGCGCGTCCTCCACCAGCCGAATGATGCGCGACAGCGTGCTCTCGGCGCCGATGGCCGCCACGCGCACCAGCAGCAGGCCTTCGCCGTTGATCGCGCCGCCGGTCACCCGCTCGCCGGCATGGCGCGCCACGGGCAGGCTCTCGCCGGTGATCAGCGCTTCGTCGACATGGCTCGCGCCCACTGTAATCACGCCATCGGCGGCGATACGTTCGCCGGGACGCACGACGATGATGTCGTTCACGCGCACTTCATTGATCGCCACGTCGATATCCACGCCGCCGCGCCGCACGCGCGCCGATTCCGGCCGCAGCGTTTGCAGCGCGCGGATCGCGGCCGCCGTCTGGCGCTTGGCGCGCGCCTCCAGCCACTTGCCCAGCAAGACCAGCGTAATGACCACCGACGATGCTTCAAAATACAGGTGCGGCAGGTCGCCGCCGGCCAGCAGCAGGTAGACGCTGAGGCCATACGCGGCGCTGGTGCCGAGCGCCACCAGCAAGTCCATATTGCCGCTGCGCGCGCGCGCGGCAAGCCAGCCGGCGCGGTAGAAGCGCGCGCCCAGCCAGAACTGCACCGGCGTGGCGAGCAGCCATTGCAGGCGGCCGTCCAGCATCCAGTGGATGCCGGCCAGTTCCAGCAGCATCGGCAGCAGCAAGGGCAAGGAGAACAGCGCGGCCAGCAGCACCGCCGCGCCGCCAGTTGGCATCAGCGCGGGCTTTGTTACGTGCGATGCGGACGATTGGCCCCCGGCGCCCTGTGGATCGACGGCCGCGGGGGCGTGCGGCGCGCCCGGCTCAGGCGCAGGCAGCGAGGCCTGATAGCCTGCCTTGTCGATCACCTTCGCCAACGCGGCGAAATCGACCGGCTCGGCCGACTCCACCCGCGCCATCTCGGTTGCCAGGTTGACACTGACTTTATCGACGCCAGTGCACGGCCGCCAGTACCCGCTCCACCCTGCCGACGCAGGAGGCGCAGCTCATGCCTTCAATTTTGATCGCTAGCTGATTCATGGGACACCTAATGCTGTTTCTACACTTGCAGCATCAAGTATCCCACGATTGGAAGGTCAAGGTTTTTTTAGCGGACGATGCAATCGACAGCTTCGGGCTGTTGCGGCGCGCCAGCGCTGTTCGCCGGCCCGGTGCTGCTATTGAATGCCGGCGGCGGCGTGAACTGGATGCCGGGATTCTGCGGCACGATCACGGGCGGCGCCAGCGCGCTCGGCACATAGCCGAACTGTCCCACACCGAATAGCTGGGAGCCGCCCTGGTTGCTCAGATTGATGCTGCCGTCAGTCACCTGCACATACAGGCCGGGCGGCTGGCTGTTGGGCGGCGCCGGCGTCACCAGTGGTTGTACCCACTCGGCAATGAAGGTGGTGCCGCGAATGCCGATGGTGGCACTCGGCGTCTTCATCTCGAACTTTTCCTTGTTACGCTTGCCCAGCAGCCCGGTCACCGAGCGCAGGCCGCCTTTGAGCAGATTGAAAGAGGCCTTGTCGCCGTCCGGTTTATCGGCGTCGTAGGAAAAGTTATCGACCTTGAAGGTGGTCGATGGCTTGAGCGTGATTTCGCTGTTGTCGATGAACTTCACCATGGCGTAGGTGTTTTTCTCGGTGATCAGCGTGTCGCCGCTTTCCACTTCGGAACGCTTGGACAGGATGCGTACGGCGCCATCGGCTTTTTGGGCCATCAGCGGACCGCTGAGCTGGACGACGGTACCGGCGACCTGGGCGGCCAGGCTTGCACCGGCCAGCCAGAACAACATCAGCGCCAGCCAGGCTTTAATTGCAGTACATTTTTTTGGTTGCGTCATTTTGTTTTCCGGTCTTGTCGCTGGCTGCGGGGCCTGCGGATTTGTCAGACGTCTCGTCGTCGCCTGGCGTGGTCGAGGTGGCGCTGTTACCTGCCCCGCCGCCCTTGCTCTCGCCAGCGCCCGAAGCCAGCGTGGTGACGACCTGGTTGGTCGCCTGCTGCACCGGCTTGACCGGCTCCGCCGCGGTCGGCGGCGACAATACCTGACACAGCGCGGAGTTCGGCGCGATGGTGCAGATGTCCGCCGATGGTGTCGGCACTGGCGTTGGAACAGGTGTCGGCACAGGCGTCGGCGTCGGGGTGGGCACAGGCGTCGGCACAGGCGTAGGCACCGGTGTGGGCACCGGCACCGGCACCGGCGTCGGTGTCGGTGTCGGTGTTGGCGTTGGCGTTGGCGTTGGCGTTGGCGTTGGCGTTGGCGTCGGCGTCGGCGTTGGTGTTGGTGTTGGTGTTGGTGTTGGCGTTGGCGTTGGCGTTGGCGTCGGTGCTGGCGTCAGCGTGGTGGTTACGCCATTGGTTGCCGTCACCGTCCCATTCTGGTTATAGCTGGTGGCCAGCACAGTCACGTGCCCTCCAGTCGTGACCAGGCCTGACGACGCAACCGTCACCGAGTTACTGACATCGTAGGCCTCCCCGCCGTCAACGTAATATTGCCGCTGTCGGAATGCACTGTACCGTCAATCTGAAGCGGGCTATGCGTTTGCAACGTGATATTGCCGGTGCTGGTCGATACCACACCTGCAACCGTCATGCCGCCAGTATTGTCGATTTTAATGAACCCGCTACCGCCATCCTGCGTAACGTCGTTCACCTCCAGCATCGACACGCCATTATTGGTGTTGGAGATATTGATAGCCGAAGTGTCATTGACACCGCCGACATTCACAGCCGACAGGCTGGACACCTTGGTCGTCAGGGCACGGCCGTTGGTGCCAATACCGCCGGCGGCCCGCATCACCAGATTACCAGCAGTAATCAATCCAGTGCCGCTGATACTGCCCCCGACAAGCGACACCTGATTGGTGCCGGCGTTCAAAGCGCCAGCCACCGTGATATCGCCAGCGCGAATGCTGATGAAAGGATCCGCACCGCTACCATTGAGGACAACGTCGTCCAGCGTAATCGCATCGTTGTTGTTAAACGAAATCGCAGCCAAATTCGCAGCACTCAAGGTATTTACCCGATTGTCCCAAGCATTCAGGCTCACCTGTCCAGCGGCATCGAGGGTCAAGGTCTTGGTGACGATTGCGGCGTTAACATCCTGGAAAATGCCGTCGCCGGAAGTCAGCATCGTATTGCCATTGGCCGCACTGATTCCAGTGCCGCCGATCGTCATCTGATCCCGGGTCGTGAAACTGAAATTGCCGCTGGCGGCAGAACCCTGCACCGTATCGACCACGTTCGCGCCCTGCAATGTGACCGAACTGCCCTGCGCCATCAGATTGGCGGCGGTAATCACGCCGGTGCCACTGAGCGCGCCAACACTACGCAGCAAAAGAGAATCACCCGCAGTGAAATCATGGTTCAACTTGATTGTGCCGTGACTTTCCAGCCGCAGATCGGCCACACCGGTGACGGCCACTGGCCCACTGGTGCTGATGTTGCCCGAGCCGCTATGACCGATCAGCAGCGTACCTGCACCGATGGCGTCGAGGTCGCTCTGCGTCAAGGCCAACACGTTAGTCGGACTGCTGTCCCCCAGTCTGATTTCACGGGGACCTTGATACGCCGATAACGACACCGTATCCGAACCGCCCGCCGCGCCACTCCCGACACTACCGGCGCCGCCGTTCAGATCGATATTGTCCGCGACAATCGCAATCAATCCGTTCCCGGTTCGGCTGGTGACCACACTGCCGGTCTGCCCCACGGTAAATGCGCCGCCAAGCGCGCTCGCCCGCGCGTCAAGGCTGCCGTCACCAAGGTCAATGCGGCCATCGACGTTAATCTTGTACGCGTTCAGCGTCAGTAAGCCGCCATTGGTGCCGAGCGCGGTATTGCCATTCTGGCTGAGGATATTGATTACGCCGGAGCCATCAGCGGTACCGCTGGCGAAGTCATTGGCGATCAACGTCACCGCACCTCTCATCAGCAGCGGTGCATTCACATTGATGTCATGGCCGGCCTGCGCGGTCAGGCTAACGCCGTTATTTGCATTGTTGACAGCGGCATCGAAGAAAATATCGTTCTTGGCTTGCAGAATAATGCCGGTGGTCGCCCCCGACAACAGCCCGGCATCGATCAAGGTTTCGCCGCTATCAGGCGGCTTGGAAAAGTCATCCACGTCATCCAGCGTGACGGAGTTGTTCACGGTGGTGATCCTGATGTCATAAGGGTCCAGCAGCCAGTTGCCGGTCTTGCCCCTGGCGGCGCTGGTATTGACGCGCGCGCCGGCAACGTCGAGATGATTGGCCGAGGTTTCCACCAGGCCGCCGTCGCCGCCAGCCGCGCCGCCGCGTGCCGACAGCGTGCCGTGCATGCGCGTCGCGTCCTGGCTCCATACCACCACGGTGCCGCCGTTGCCCTGCCGCGTGGCGTCCGCGCTGATCACCACATCCTTGCCAACGTAGGTCGCATCGGCGTTGCGCACAGCGGTGTTCTTACCCTGATAGTCGCCGCCGACCAGCACCTTGCCGCCGCCTGTCTCGCCGCTGGCGTCGACCAGCGCGTTGCCCGTCAAGCCGACCTGGGCGCCAAGCAGCACGATGTCGCCCCCCGTGTTCAGATTGCTGCCGGTGGCGGTGGTGCTGCTGCCCGCCTCGACCAGCGTGGTGCCGCTGGCCTTGAGCACGATCTTGCCGTTCTCGCCGCGCACCGCGCTGTTGGCGTTGATGACGCCGCGCTGGTTGACCAGCGCGCCGAACACGCCCACGCGGCCGCCCTGCGCGACTATGCTGCCGAGGTTGAGCGCCTGGTCGGACGGCGCCGACACCACCACCTGTACATTCGGATCGGCCGAGTCGAACAACTGCACGCTCTTGCCGGCCGCCAGCACCACGTCGCCGTTCGGTGATGAAATGATGCCGCTGTTTTCCACCGCCGGCGCGATCAGGAAGATCTGGCCGCCGGCCGGCGTGGTGATCGCGCCTTGGTTGCTGACCTTGCCCGCGCTGCTGTCGCCGCTGAAGTTGTGCTTGCCCGCCAGGAAATCGGCGTTGGAGATGTTGAGGCTGGACGCCACCAGGCCGCCGACGTCGACGCGCGCGCCGGCGCCGAAGACCACGCCGTTCGGATTAATCAGGAATACCTTGCCGTTCGATTGCAGCGAGCCGAGGATCTGGCTCGGGTCCTGGCCGGTGATGCGGTTCAGCACCTTGCTGTCCGCGCTTTGCTGGATGAAGCGGGTGATCTCGCCCGGCGCGACCGAGAAGCTGCGCCAGTCGATGATGGTGTTGGGCGTGTTGGTGATCGTGTACAGGCTGCCCTGCTGGTTGAAGGTCGCCGTGCCGTGCACTACGGTGGGCGACACCGGTGCGGCCTGGGCGGCGCCGAAAGCGGCGGCCACCACCACGGCCAGCGCGTTGCGGCGCAAGTTAAACGGGGTTTGCGGTTTCATTTGCGTTCTCTTCAATCAATAGGCGAGGCCCAGCCGCACATGCAGGCGGTTGGCGTCGGCGCGGGTGGTGGCGCCGGCCTTGGTCACATGGCCATAGTCCAGTTGCAGGTTCACATTGGTCGACAGCACAAAGCGCGCGCCGACGCCGGCGCTGGCGATGGTGGTGCTGTCCACTTCGCCCGGCAGCGCCTTGTTGCGGTTGACATAGGCGCTGTCGTAAAAGCCCAGCAGGCGGCAATTCCAGCCGTCGCGCGGGCACAGGTTGGGCGTGTAGGCTTCCAGGTTGAGGTTCAGGCCGGAATCGTTGGCCACTTCCCGTTCGAGGAAACCTCGCACCGAGGTGGCGCCGCCGGCGCCGAACTGCTCGCCGGGAATCAGCGCATCGCGCGTGTACTGGCCGTTGACGATGGCGCGCAACTGCCAGTCGCCCCCGACTGCACGGGTGACGCTGCCGCCGAAGCGCAGGATGGTGTAAGCGGTTCTGGCGTGTGCGCGCGCCAGCGCGAAGGCATCGTGGCCGCCGTTGGAGCCGCCGGGAAGATTGCGCAGCAGCGTCAGTTGCCAGCCGGCCTCGCCGCTGCTGATCGGCATGCTGGCCTGATAGCCGATGCTGAGCGGGTGCACCGTCACGTCATTGCCCAGCTCCGTGCCGTCGAGCAGCACACTGTTCTTGAAGGCCTTGACGTCGATGCCATACGACAGGCGCGCGTCGAGCTCGCCCCGTTTGGCCAGTGCCTGGTTGTAGCGCGCGCCGTACACCGCGCCCTTGCCGCTGACGGCCAGGTTGAACAGGCCGGCATTGATGGTGCCGGAGTCGACGTTGGAATAGCTGGCGTAGAAGTCCAGCGAGTCGCCCGACGCGTACAGCGGAACGTGGTAGCCGGCGCCATACACCTTGACGCGCCCCGGCTCCTCGGCCGAGGTGGTGTATTGCAGCGTGGCGATGTGGTCGCGGTTGAACAGGTTGGCGTTTTGCAGCAGCACGCCCACATGCGTCTTGCCGCTGGCGTCGGTGCCGGTGTTGTCGACGTTGCCGATGACTTTCCACGGCGACTCGTCCTTGACTTCCAGCAGCGCGTCGACTTCGTCGTCGCGTTCGCCGGCGCGCAACTTCATCGTCACCTGCCGGGACGGATTCTCGTTGGCCTGCTTCAGGTTGGCCGACACCGCCTTCAGGTCGGGCGAGCGGCCCTCCTGCAAGGCCGGCAGGCTGCGGCGGATATTGGCCTCGTCAAAATATTGGTTGTTGCGGACGCTGACGCGGCCGACTTTGCTTTCCACCACGCGCAGCGTGACGACGCCGCCGTTCAGCTCCTGCTCCGGCAATTCGACGATGACCACGTTGTAGCCACGCTGGTGGTAAGCGGCCTCCAGCGCCTCCAGCGCGCGCTGCACGTCGCCGAAGTCGCGCTGCTGGCCCGCATGCGGCGCCAGCAGCGCCGCCACTTGCGACTGCGGCAGCAGCGTGTTGCCCTGGACGTCGAAGCGCGTGATTTCAAAGCGGACGACACCGTCGTCCGCGCCCCAGGCCGAGGCGGCCGAGGCGGCAAGAAGGGAACCTGCAAGCACGCGCTTCAGGGTATTTCGCAGTTGTTGACTCATGGTTATATGGATGTGGCGAGAACGTCGCCTGTTTGTAGTTCCCGCAGTAACTATTGCCGATGCTAGCACGGCAACACCGCCCCGCGCGGACCATCTTGCTTTTGAGAACTTAAGTGTTGGATTTGTGTCTGGACTGACTAGCAATAGTGTTTGTCGGCTTGGCCACTAAGATGTCGATTTGCTAGCGTCTCCACTATTTGCTGTCAAAACTCGTCACGCCATCCCACTCCGCGCCCGGCGGATGCTGGCGATAGTGGGCCACGCGCGCGGCGTACAGCCGGTACAGGCCGCGCTGCGGCGCCGACTGCTGCAACCCGGCCAGCAGCGACTCGGCCTCGTCCCAGCGCTGGGCGCGCACGGCAGCCAGCGCCGCGTGCCAGCGCGCCAGCTCCTGCCGCGTGCCGGCGTCGATCTCGTGCGCCAGCCCGACCGGCTCGAAGATCGCCACCGGCGCCTGCTTGCCTTTGACGCGCACGCGGTCCAGCTCGCGGTAGCAGAACTCCGGCGCCGCCGCGCACGTGGCTTCGCCGACGGCGATGCCGACGTCGTACACCTTGGTCACGCCCTCCAGCCGCGACGCCAGGTTGACCGCGTCGCCCATCACCGTGTAGGCGCGGCGGATGTTGGAACCCATGTCGCCGACGTGCATCAGGCCTGAGTTCAGGCCGATGCCGATGTTCAGCGCCGGCCAGCCGCGCGCAATGAAGTCCTGGTTCAGCCGGCGCGCGCTGTGCTGCATGCGCAGCGCGGTGGCCACGCCGCGGCTGGCATGGTCGTCGAAGTGCACCGGCGCGCCCCAGAACGCCATGACTGCGTCGCCGATGTATTTGTCCAGCGTGCCCTGGTGGGCGCTGCGGATGTCTTCCGACATCGCCGTCAGGTACAGGTTGATGTATTCGCGCAGCTGCTTCGGCGTCAGCCCTTCCGAAATGCCGGTGAAGCCGCGCACGTCGACAAACATCACGGTCAGCTCGCGGCTTTCGCCTTCCATATTGTACTGTCCCGGATTCTCGGCCATGCGCGCCACCAGTTCCGGCGCCACGTATTCGCCAAAGCGCGACACCAGCCCGCGATTGCGGCGCACCTCGAAGAAGTAGCCCCAGGCCAGGTTGAACACGAACACGGCGCCGATCAGCAGCAGCGTCATCGCCATCCGCAGCACCCAGTCCAGTTCGCTATAGGCCCAGTAGTTGAAGCCGATCACGGCGCCCGCCGTCGCCGTCGCCAGCAGCATCGACGGCAGCGGCGCCAGCACCGCCAGCGCGATCGCCAGCACGCCGCCGGCCAGCAGCACCTGGATCGCTTCGACGCCGTCGGCATAATCGGGACGCACCTTGAAGCGTTCGTCGAGGATGGACTTGATCATGTTGGCGTGCACTTCCACGCCCGGATAGGCGCTGTTGACCGGCGTTGGCCGCAAGTCCAGCAGGCCGGGCGCGGTGGTGCCGACCAGGACGATGCGGTCGGCCAGCACCGCCTTGGGCACGCGGCCGGCCAGCACGTCGGCCGCCGACACGTACGGGAAGGCGCCGCCGTTCGGCCCGCCGGCGCCGCGGTACTCGATCAGCGCGGTGAGGTTCTCGCCGACCGGGATGCGCAGCGGTGCTTTTTGCTGGCCGATGAACATCAGCAGCTCGTCCAGCCCGCCATTGGCGCGCTCGCTGGCCGACATCCGGTCCACCGCCTTGCCGAACGCCGGCGTGACGGCGCGCGCCTGCAAGGCCACCGCTGCGGTCGCCAGCGACAGCGTCGGATAGAACCCGTCGCCGATGCGCATCAGCAGCGCCGAGTGGCGCAGGATGCCGTCCGGGTCCGGCGTGGCGGTGAAGATGCCGCCGCCGGCCGCCGCGTCCTGCAGGCGCGCCAGGTTGGCCAGGTAGCCGCGCGCGGCGACCGCCGGCAGCGTGCGGCCGTTCAGCGTGTCGCTGGTGAAGAACGGCGCCGGCAGCTTGCCCTTGCGCTGGCCGTCGGCGATGTTATAGCCCAGCACCACCGGCTGCTGGCGCAGCGCAGCGGCCAGCAGGCCGTCATAATCCATCGCCTGCTGGAGCGCGTCGACCCGCTCGCGGAAGCCGCGCACGTCCTTCAGCTGGTCGCCGGCCAGCGCGCTCAGCACGTCATAGCCGGAACTATTGTCGGCTTCGGGAAACACAATGTCGAAGCCGGCCGCCGCCACGCTGTAGTCGTCGGTCAGCCGGGTGACCAGCCGGGCGACGATCTTGCGGTTCCACGGAAAGTGGCCGACTTCGGCGATGCTCGTTTCATCGATGTCGACAATGACGATGCGCGGATCGGGCGCCGGCTTTTGCAGGCGCATGCGCAGGTCGGCGAGGAAGGTGTCCATGCGGCTGACCGGATCGATGCGCAACTGCCCCGCCACGTGCAGCAGCGCGAGCGCGGTCAGCAGCAGGCCGGCGGCCCAGCGCGCGCCGTACTTGTTAAGCGCCCGCACGGTATCCCGGGATCTGCGACTCGTCGATCGGGTCGATCTGCCGCTCGTCCATATTGCGCCGCGCGAAGTCCAGATAGATCCGGTTGCGGATGAAGATGTCGAACAGGTCCGGATCGATGTGGCCGTTCAGCGCGAAGTTGCCGAGGATGCGCAGCGATTCCGACAGCATCTTGCCCTTCTTGTACGGCCGGTCGCGCGCGGTCAGCGCCTCGAAGATGTCGGCGATCGCCATCACCCGCGCCGGCACCGACATCTGCGCGCCGGTCAGGCCGCGCGGATAGCCCTTGCCGTCCATGCGCTCGTGGTGGCCGCCGGCGTACTCGGGCACGTTCTTCAGGTGCCTGGGCCACGGCAGCGCCTCCAGCATCTTGATGGTCACCGCGATGTGGTTGTTGATCTGCTTGCGCTCGGCCTCGGTCAGCGTGCCGAACTTGATGGTCAGGTTGAGCAATTCATCGGCGCTGAGGAAATCCTGCTCGGCGCCGTCCGGCCCGACCCAGCGGCGCTTGCCGATCTGGCGCACGCGCGCCTGGTCGGCCGCCGGCATGCTCTCGCCGCCGATGTTGGCAAAGCGGATGAACTCGCGCTCGGCGCGCAGCGTTGCCTGCTGCCGGGCCAGCTCGGCGTCGATCGCCGCGTGGTCGGCGCCGGGCGCCAGCTTGCGCCTGAGCGCGGCGATCTCGGCGTCGCGCAGCAGCACCTCGAAACGGGTGTCGACCATGGCGATGCGGTCGAAAATGGTTTCCAGCTTGGTGGCCTTGTCGACCACGTGCACCGGCGTGGTGATCTTGCCGCAATCGTGCAGCAGGCCGGCCAGCCACAGCTCCTTGCGGTCGGCGTCGCTCATGCGGAAGCTGGCCAGCGGACCGCTGTCGGTGTCGTGCACGGCTTCGGCCAGCATCATGGTCAGCTCCGGCACGAACTGGCAGTGGCGGCCGGTGTACGGCGACTTCTCGTCGATGCCGATGTTAATCAGGTTGACCAGCGCTTCCAGCAGCTCTTCCAGCTGGGCGATCAGGCGCTGGTGCGTCAGCGCCACCGCCGCCTGCGCCGCCAGCGCTTCGATGAAACGCTGGTCGGTGCGGCTGAAGGCGCGCACCGCGCCGGTCGCGGCGTCCTTGGAATTGATCAGTTGCAGCACACCGACCAGTTCGCCCTCGTGGTCGCTCATCGGCACCGTCAGGAACGATTGCGAGTGGTAGTTGTGCAGCCGGTCGAACTCGACCATGCCGGAAAAATTGAAGTCGCCGGCCTGGTAGGCGTCCTCGATATTCACCGAACGGCCCAGGTGCGCCACATAGGCCGCCACCGCCGCCAGGTTTTGCTCGCCGCCGTCGTGGTACAGCGGCACGGCGCCGGCCGTCACCGGCTGGCCGCCCGAGCCACCCTGGTGGATCTGCAGGGTGTCATTGATGAGGATGTGGAAATTCAGCCGCCGCTGGTCGTCGCTGGGACGGTACAGCGTGCCGCCGTCGGCATTGGTCATGCGCTTGGCCAGCACCAGGATGCGCTCCAGCAGCGAATCGGTGTCGTGCGAGCTGCCCAGCAACACACTGAGTTCGGTCAGCTGATCCAGCCGTTCGGCGATTTGCGTTTGGCTCAACTCGTGCATGGTTATGTGTTTCAATACCTGTTCAGGACAAGACGCAACGGCGCCTGCGCGCGGCGCAGCATAGACAGAGTGTAGCTTCAGCGCAAGCTGTTGTACATGAGGAAATGAAAGGAACGCTGTTTTTGCAGCGGCCAGTCGCCGCCGGTGGAAAAAAAGCTATCATCAGTTGTAGGTAATGCGGCAACACCACATAGCGAATAGCAAAATAAAAAGCACAACAGGGATTGCTTTATGAAATTTAAATTTTGGGGAGTACGCGGCTCCATCCCGTCCCCCGGCCCGCGCACCGCGCGCTACGGCGGCAATACCACCTGCATCGAAGTGCGCACCGACGACGACACCCTGATCATCATCGACGGCGGCACCGGCCTGTTCGCGCTGGCGCAGTCGCTGTTGCAGAATAAGACCAAGCCGATCCACGCCAACATCTTCATCACGCACAGCCACTGGGACCATATCCACGGCCTGCCGTTCTTTTCGCCGCTGTTCATCCGCGACAGCCGCGTGCGCCTGCATGGCGTGACCGATCCTTCCAGCGGCAACGGCATCGAGCATGTGATGGGGGTGCAGCTGCAAAACAGCTATTTCCCGGTCAGCGAAACGCAGATGGACGCCACCATCGAATACCAGACGCTGGAAGTCGATGTGCCGGTCACGGTCGGCGACGCCACCGTCAGCAATGTGGTGATGAACCATCCGGTGATAGACCTTGGCTACCGCGTCGAGTGCAACGGCAGTTCGCTGTTCTTCACCGGCGACCATGAGCCGCACTACAACATCCACCCGCCCGGCCATCCCGAGCATGCGGCGTATGCAGCCTGGATCGCCGAACGCGACGCCGCCATCGAAGCCACGGCGCGCGGCGTCGACGCGCTGATCGTCGACTGTTCCTACACGCGCGAGGAATACCCGGCCAAGCAGGGCTGGGGCCACGGCACCTTCGACAGCGCCGTGGCGCTGGCCTTGCGCACCGGCGCGCGGGCGCTGTACTGCACCCATCACGAACCGACGCGCAGCGATGATGAACTGGAAGCGGTGTTCGCCGACGTCATGGCGCGCCATGCACCACGCCTGGGCGGGCTGCAGGTATTCCTGGCGTACGAGGGATTGGAAGTCCGGCTGCCTTAGCGCGCGGGGACGGCTGCCATGGACGGCGCCAGAAAGGGTTTGCGGACCGACATCAGGATGGTGCGGGCGGTCTGCATCAGGTTGGCGCGCGGCTTGCGGCGGCGGTCGGCCAGCGCGCGCAGGCGCGCCAGGCCGGCCTTGACGTTGAACGAGCGGCCGGCCAGCATGGCGTCCACCAGTTGCGTGGCCATGGCCAGCGCCGGCGCAGCGGCGCTTTTCGCGCTGTACGGCAGCACCAGGCGATAGCGGCCCTTCATGCGCGGCACCACGCCGACGAAGCCGACGGTGACTTCATTGAGCGCCAGGCGACGCAGCTCGATGGCGGTTTGCTGCACCAGCGCCACCAGCGGCGGCACGGCGTCGGCGTCGGCGCGCTTGCCCACCAGGCCGCGCAGGCGGCGCAAGCCAGGCAGTGCGGCGTACAGGCGCTCCTGCGCCTGCGCCGCGAGTTCAGGTTGCACCGGCTCCAGCTCCAGAATACTGAGCAGGCACGGTTGGGTCGAATAGCGATTGTCGCTGTCCAGATAACGTTGATCGATGATTTTCATGGACAGTATTGTGCCCGCCGGCGCTCCCGCACGGTAGCGGCGCATGGCGCAGCGCCTTGTAAGACCATACTTACAGCTGTTTCTCGAAACAAACCGCGAGCGGGTTGCCGATGTATTTGCCGTAGTTGGCGATGCGCGTGTAGCCGCGCGCCGCGTAGAAATCCACCGCGCGGCGGTTGACCAGCCGGGTTTCCAGCCACACCGCCTGATAGCCGAGCGCGGCCGCCTCTGACTCCAGGAAGCGCAGCACCGCGCTGCCGACGCCGCTGGTGCCATGGCGCGCATACATGCGCTTGATCTCGGCCACGCCAGGTTGTAGCGGGCGCAATGCGCCGCAGCCGACCGCTTTGCCGCCGGCGTCGCGCGCCACCACGAAGCATCCCGCCGCACCGGCCGCGTCAGCCGCGTCGAACGAGGCCTTGCCGCTGTCGCCGGTAATGGCTTCAAGCGCGCTCGATAACTCGTCCATCAGCCACACCGAATCGGCGGCGGCGGGATCTTCCTTGCTGAGCTGTAAAGGCGCGGTCGTCACGCGGCGCATTATTGCACAGCCCGTTAGGCGTCGACCAGCAACTGCGGCCGCAGCGCGCGGATGCGCAGTTCGGTGAAGTAGCCGCCGGCTTCGTTGTAGCGCAGGTAGTGGCGCCCGCACTTGACGCAGCGCACCACCAGGCACTGGTTGTACGGATAGTAGCGCGGGGCGATCGGCGCCTCGGCGCTCTCGTAGCGGGTGCCGTCGGGGTGGTATTCGGCAAAGGCCGGCTCCTCGTAAGGGTCTTCAACCAGCGTGCCGACCTCGTTGAGCTGCTCCAGCTCCAGGGTCATCGGCAACGGTTGCCAGCCCAGCATCGCGGCGTCGGCGCAGTTGCACGGCAGGCTGACCGCCGCCGATGCGTCGGCCAACTGCTTCAAATGCGCAAAATCGATAAACGTCATTGTCGTTCCAATAAAAAAGGGAGCCGAAGCTCCCTTTGTCACATGATGTGGTGGCCGATCCACCAGGCGATCGCGGCCACGAAGGCCGAGGCGGGGATCGTGAAGATCCAGGCCCAGACGATGTTGCCGGCCACGCCCCAGCGCACCGCCGACATCTTCTGCGCCGAGCCGACGCCGACGATGGCGCCGGTGATGGTGTGGGTGGTCGATACCGGCACGCCCAGCGCGGTCGCGGTGAACAGCGTGATGGCGCCGCCGGTCTCGGCGCAGAAGCCGCCCACCGGTTTCAGCTTGGTGATCTTCTGGCCCATGGTCTTGACGATGCGCCAGCCGCCGAACAGCGTGCCGAACGAGATCGCCGTGTAGCACGAGACGATCACCCACAGCGGCGGCTCGGCCTCGCCGGCGCTCGAATAGCCGGCGGCGATCAGCAGCATCCAGATGATGCCGATGGTTTTCTGGGCGTCGTTGCCGCCGTGGCCGAGGCTGTACGAGGCAGCCGAGAACAGTTGCAGGCGGCGGAACCACTTGTCGACCCGGCGCGGCGTCGAGCGCACGAAGATCCACGACACCAGCAGCATCATGATCGAGCCGAACACGAAGCCCAGCAGCGGCGACAGCACGATGAACAGCACGGTCTTGATCAGGCCGGCCGAGATCAGCGCGCCGGTGCCCGACTTGGCCACCGCGGCGCCAACCAGGCCGCCGATCAGCGCGTGCGACGACGACGACGGAATGCCGTAGTACCAGGTAAACACGTTCCAGACGATGGCGCCGACCAGCGCGCCGAAAATGACGTACTGGTCCACCACGCCGGGATCGATGGTGCCCTTGCCAACCGTGGCGGCCACGGTCAGCTGGTGGAACACGAAGATGGCGACAAAGTTGAACAGCGCCGCCATGGCAACGGCCGTCTGCGGCTTCAGCACGCCGGTCGAAACCACGGTGGCGATGGCGTTGGCGGCGTCGTGGAAGCCGTTCATGAAGTCAAATATCAGCGCCAGGGCGATCAGCATGCCCAGCACGTAGATACTGATTTGTAGGGTTTGCATGTCAGGTCAGTCTTCTGTAATCAAGCATTTTCGACGATGATGCCTTCGATGATGTTGGCCACATCTTCGCAACGGTCGGTCACAGTTTCCAGGATTTCGTAGATGGCCTTCAGCTTGATCAGGTTGCGCACGTCCGGCTCGTCGCGGAACAGCTTGGACATGGCGGCGCGCATCACGTGGTCGGCGTCCGATTCGAGGCGGTCGATCTCTTCGCACACGGCGACGATCTGGCGCGAATTGTCCATATTGTGCAGCATGCCGACCGCTTCTTTCACCTTCTCGGCGCAGGCCAGCACCAGCTCGGCGAGCCGCTTGGCTTCCGGCGTGACCGAGTGCAGGTCGTACAGCGAGACGGTCTGGGCGGCGTCCTCCAGCAGGTCGAGGATGTCGTCCTGGCGCGTGATCAGCTTGTGGATGTCGTCGCGGTCGATCGGCGTGATGAAGGTTTTGTGCAGCAGGTCGACGGTCTGGTAAGTGATCTTGTCGGCCTGCTTCTCGATGCTCTCGATCGCGTGCACGCGGTTTTCCAGGTCATCGAAATTCGACATCAGGCCCACCATTTCTTTTGCCCCCTTGACGCACAGTTCAGCATGCTGATTGAACAGGTCAAAGAATTTGCCCTCGGTGGGCATCAAACGTCCAAACATATTTTTCTCCGTTTATTACTACTGCAGATCGCCAGTCCGGTCGTGCCGGGCCGGCGTCAAGATTAGTCGCCCTGGTAAATACCCAAACTACCAGAGTAATTGCCGAACTTGGTGTAGGCGCCGATCCAGGTCAGGCGCACCGCGCCAATTGGACCGTTACGCTGCTTACCGATGATGATTTCAGCGGTTCCCTTGTCCGGCGAGTCGGCGTTGTACACCTCGTCGCGGTACAGGAAGATGATGACGTCCGCATCCTGCTCGATAGCGCCGGATTCGCGCAGGTCGGACATGACGGGACGTTTGTTGGGGCGTTGCTCCAGCGAGCGGTTCAGCTGCGACAGCGCGATCACCGGGCAGCCCAGCTCCTTGGCCAGGCCCTTGAGCGAACGCGAGATTTCGGAAATCTCGGAGGCGCGGTTGTCGCCGGCCTTGGAACCCTGCATCAGCTGCAGGTAGTCGACGATGATCAGGCCCAGCTTGCCGCACTGGCGCGCCAGGCGGCGCGCGCGGGCGCGCATCTCGATCGGGTTCAGCGCCGGCGTCTCGTCGATGAACACCTGGGCGTCGTTCATCTTCTGGATCGCGTGCGTCAGGCGCGGCCAGTCCTCGTCGTTCAGGCGGCCGGTGCGCAGGCGGTGCTGGTCGAGCTGGCCGACCGAACCGAGCATACGCATCGCCAGCTGCGCGCCGCCCATCTCCATCGAGAAGATGGCGACGGGCAGGCCGGCTTCGATGGCGACGTTTTCGCCGATGTTGACCGAAAATGCCGTTTTACCCATCGACGGACGGCCAGCCACGATGACCAGATCGCCGCCCTGCAAGCCCGAGGTCATGCGGTCGAGGTCGATGAAGCCGGTCGGCACGCCGGTGATCTCGGACTGGTTGTCGCGCGAGTACAGCTCGTCGATGCGCTCGACCACCTGGGTCAGCAGCGGCTGCACCGCCAGCCAGCCGGCGGCGCCGCGCGCGCCCTGCTCGGCGATGGCGAAGATGCGCGACTCGGCCTCGTCGAGGATTTCCTTGGTTTCCTTGCCCTGCGGGCTGAACGCCTGGCCCGAGATATCGTCGGCCACGGTGATCAGCTGGCGCAGCACCGAGCGGTCGCGCACGATCTCGGCGTAACGGCGGATGTTGGCGGCCGACGGCGTGTTCTGCGCCATCGCGTTCAGGTAGGTCAGGCCGCCGACGTCGTCGGCCTTGCCCAGCTGGGTCAGGTTCTCGAAGACGGTGATCACGTCGGCCGGCTTGGAGGCGTTAATCATGCGCACGATCTGCTCGAAGATGATGCGGTGATCGTAGCGGTAGAAGTCTTCCGGCTGCATCATGTCGGCAATACGGTCGAACGCCGAGTTATCGCGCAGCAGGCCGCCGATGACGGACTGTTCTGCTTCGATGGAATGCGGCGGGACGCGGAGCGACTCGACTTGCGGATCGGAGGGGGCGTTCATGGCGACGAATTATACCTGCTTGTGCAGTATTACAAAATTATGACGAGAAAAAAGCCGGGGCTCAGCCCGGCTTTTTTCTAGGGTGTTGCGTACCAGACAGGCGTTGCCGCCCGGTCTAGTCTTAGGCGGCTTCGCCCACAACAGCAACGGTTACTTCTGCGATCACGTCGGTGTGCAGCGCAACGCTGACTGGGAACTCGCCAGTGGTCTTCAGCGGACCGGTTGGCAGGCGCACAGCAGCTTTTTCAACAGCGAAACCTGCTTTGGTCAGGGCTTCGGCAATGTCGAAGTTGGTTACCGAACCGAACAGACGGCCATCAACGCCGGCTTTCTGCGATACGGTCACGGTCATGCCGTTCAGTTTTTCGCCCTGGGCTTGGGCGGCGGCCAGTTTGGCGGCTGCGGCTTTTTCCAGTTCGGCGCGCTTGGCTTCGAATTCCTCGATGGCGGCGGCGGTAGCGCGGCGGGCCATTTTTTGCGGGATCAGGAAGTTACGTGCGTAGCCGTCTTTAACTTTAACGACTTCACCCAGGTTGCCCAGGTTGACAACTTTTTCCAACAGAATGATTTGCATAGTTCTTCTCCAGTTTCTCTGCCGCGATTAGGCGTTGTGCAGATCGGTGTACGGCAGCAGGGCCAGGTAACGGGCGCGTTTGATCGCGGTGTCAACTTGACGCTGGTAGTGAGCTTTGGTGCCGGTCAGACGTGCTGGCATGATTTTGCCGTTTTCCTGGACGAAGTCTTTCAGGGTGTCTACGTCTTTGTAGTCCACTTGTTCCACGCCAGCGGCGGTGAAGCGGCAGAACTTCTTACGCTTGAACAGTGGGTTTTGTTGCTTGCGCTTTTCTTTCAGCTTGAGCTTGTTTTTGTCGAACTTTTTACCGAATGCCATTTTAGGCTCCTGTATTTAAATTGAGCTGTCGGGGACAGCACTAAAATCAATGATGTGAAACACCAGGCTTTTGCTATTGCGGCTTTTCTTGCTGAGGAAACCGGAGAACTGGTACATGCCTGCCAGTGGCAGCTGGCTGAACCGGCCTGAAAGTTCGCCCGCAGCCACTGCGGACACTTCAAACTCGGTCAACCGGGCAATGCCCGCCTCCATCTGCTGCGACCGGTGCTGGAGTACAGCGTTGACGATCGGCATGCCGGCCGGGGTGTAACGGATTGCGTCCCGCTCGGCGATGAGGGCGATGAACTGGAGCTGGTTCAGCGCGGTTCCTTCTCAGAACAATTAAGCAGCGGCTGGAGCGGCTGGGGCTTCGGCGCGATGCGATTTCGCTGCATCTTCGCGTTGTACCGACTTCATCATCGGCGAAGGAGCGGTTTCCGCTTTCTTCATCTTGACGGTCAGGTGACGCAGAACGGCATCATTGAATTTGAATGCGGTTTCCAGCTCAACCAGGGTTTCGTTGTCGGCTTCGATGTTCAGGCAGATGTAGTGTGCCTTCGCCAGTTTCTGGATTGGGTAAGCCATTTGACGGCGGCCCCAGTCTTCAACACGGTGAACGTTGCCGCCGCGGGTCGTTACGGTGGTTTTGTAACGCTCGATCATGGCGGGCACTTGCTCGCTCTGGTCCGGGTGGACGATAAATACGATTTCGTAGTGACGCATGTATAACTCCCTTAAGGACTTGATAAATAGCCCACCCTGGCGTCAAGACAGGTGTGGGAAGAGGTAAGCCCGCGACTATAGCAGCTTTTCAAGCGGAACGCCAGCGCGGCGTGGTCGATGCTACAGTTGGGCCTCGTTGCCGTTACAACAGGATTGCCCGTGAAGCCATTTTTCCTTCTGTCGCTGGCCGCCGCCATGGCCGCCACCTCCCCCGCCCCGGCCGCCGCTGCCGACTACCCGGCCGTCAAGACCAAGGCCTACAGCACGCCGAAATGGCTGTTCGCGCTGCGCGTCGATACGCAAACGCTGGCCCGGCTGACGCCGGTAGCCGATCCCAGCGTCGACTTCACGCTCGGCCCGCGCGTCGAGGAACGCCAGTTCGACGGCTACCGCCATCTCGGCGACCTGACGCTGAAGCTGCGCGTGGCCGGCGGCGAATGGCAGACCTACAGCTCGTTCGCCGCGCGCCAGCCGATCACGGTGCTGCCGGCCGTGCGCGTGCTGGCCGCCGCCGACATCAGCGCCAGCATGGGCGCCGGCCTGCCGCTGACGGTGGAGCGACGCTGGCTCAACGACAAGGGCGCGCTGGTGCTGCGCTACACGCTGATCAACCGCGGCAAGCAGCCGGTCGACATCGCCGAGGCCGGCATGCCGATGGTGTTGGCGCCGGACAGCACCGTCAAGCCGCGCCCCGGCGACCAGGGATCGGTCGAGGTGACCAGCCACGCCGGCTTCAAGCCCGTGCTGCGCGTGCAAGCGGACGGCCGCACGCCGCTGCTGAGCTGGCAAGCGCCGGCCGAGCAGCGCGCCATCAACGAAGACCACGCCAGCTGGGTGACGCCGGGCTTTACGCTGCAGCCGGGCGCCAGCCGCACGATCGGCCTGCGCTTTGTCGCGCGCGCGCAGCCGACGCGCTGAAGCCGAGGGGCCGCCTGCAACAACTTTTTTCAGTTTATTTCGCTCAAAGCAATAAATTCCCTTGCATTGCGAGCCATACTGTACAAAAATACAGACTGTCTATATCCACAGGCTACCGACCACATGCTCAAGCTCACCGCCCGCCAGGAACAAATCCTGAATCTGATCAAGGACGCCATCGAAAACACCGGTTTCCCGCCGACCCGCGCCGAGATCGCCAATGAACTGGGCTTCAAGTCCGCCAACGCGGCCGAGGAGCATTTACAGGCGCTGGCGCGCAAGGGCGCGATCGAAATCGCGGCCGGCACCTCGCGCGGCATCCGGCTGCTGGGTGCGCACGCCGAACCGGCCGCGCCGAAGGTGCCGGCCGCGCTGATGATGTCGCTGCCGCTGATCGGCCGCGTGGCCGCCGGCTCGCCGATCCTGGCGCAGGAAAACCTGGAAGCGAGCTACAGCGTCGATCCGGCGATGTTCGCCGCCAAGCCGGACTACCTGCTCAAGGTGCGCGGCGAATCGATGCGCGACGCCGGCATCATGGACGGCGACTTGCTGGCCGTGAAAAAGGTCGACAGCGCCAAGAACGGCCAGATCGTGGTGGCCCGCATCGGCAGCGAAGTCACGGTCAAGCGCTACCGCAAGACCGGGGCCACCGTCGAGCTGCTGCCGGAAAACCCGGACTTCAAGATCATCAAGGTCGATCCCGAAGCCGACGAATTCGCGCTGGAAGGCCTCGCGGTCGGCCTGATGCGCACCTGGCACTAAAGAGAAAAGCCCGCGCTCGGCGGGCTGTTGGGGCAGATTAGCGGCCGCCGCTCGTCAGCGGCGCCGCGAAACCGGCGCCCCTATCACGCTTCATCGCATTCAGTTTCTCGATTTCCGCACGGCGCTGCTCCAGATCCGAAGCGGTCTTGGCATTCGCACTGACCACATGCGAGTTGGTCTTGGCCTGCCATGCGTCCTGCGCGGCGAGGAAAGCTTCCGCCTCCACCTTGGCGTCGGCCGCCACCGTCGCGTAAGCCTTGTCCATGCGGTCAATAGCTGTGGCGATCTCCTCATCCGTCATCAGGTTTTGCAAGTCAGCAGGAATCGCTTTGCCCACCGGCAGCTGTGCGCTCAGGTTGCTGACAAAGCCCTTGTAGCAACTCTGCCAGCCCTCGATGCCAGCCACGGTTTTCTTGATCTCTTCGGTGGTGGTGGAAACAGCTGGAATCACTGGTTTGACGCAGTTGAACTTCTCCAGCCGCACATCTTCGCCCGCGTATTGCCGGGTGTAGTAGTCGATCTTGGATTTATTGGCAGCACGCTGCGGCGTGAGCTGCAACCCCTGCCTGGCCTCTGCAACGCCAGCGTCGGCAGCCTTGCGGAACAACTCATCGGCTTTGGCCATATCGACCGGCGTGCCTTCGCCATACCAGTGCAGTTCGCCGAGGCGAAGCTGCGCCACGGCGTTGCCGCCAGCGGCAAGCTTGGCGTAGATCGGCAAGGCGCGCGCGTAATCCTTCGCTGCGGCGAACCGGTCCGCATCAGCCATTTCGTCGGCGCGGGCGCCGCCACCCAGCAATGCCAGCGCCAGGCCCAGCAAGTGAATCGTTTTCATCTCATCCCCTTACAATTATTAAAACAGCAAAGCGAGTGTAGCGCAGTCACTTTGTTGCTGCATTAATTTGCCAGATGAATTGGCGAAATCGCAACACTTGTCAGATGATTAGCAGCCTTCCAGCGCGGTGCAGAAGTCGTCCAGCAGGTCGTCGGTGTCTTCGATGCCGACCGAGACGCGGATCAGCGATTCGGCGATGCCCATCGACGCCCGGCGCTCGGCGCCCATTTCGTAGAAGATGGTGTGCGCGACCGGAATGATCAGCGTGCGGTTGTCGCCCAGGTTGGACGCCGGAATCGCCAGCTTCAGGCGGTTGAGGAAGTCGAAGCAGTCCAGCCCTTCCTTCAGCTCAAAACTCAGCAGCGAGCCGTGCGCACGGAACAGCTCGGCGCTGATGCCGTGCTGCGGATGCGACTTCAGGCCCGGATAGTAGACAGCGGCAACCCGCTCATCCTTTTCCAGCAGCTCGGCCAGCGCCAGCGCGTTGGCCGTGGTGCGCTGCATGCGCAGCGCCAGCGTTTCGGCGCCGGCGGCGATGTGGTGCGCGGCATCCGGCGCCAGCGAGGAGCCGAAGTCGCGCAGCGCCTTGGCGCGTACTTGCGCCAGTCCCCATTGCAGCGGCGCGGCTTTCTTGTAGTTCTCGTAGATGTTCGGGAAGCGGGTCCAGTCATAGGCGCCGGTGTCGGTCAGGCTGCCGCCGAGCGCGTTGCCATGGCCGCCGATCGATTTGGTCAGCGCGTTGACCACCAGGCCGGCGTGCACGGTCTTCGGCTGGAACAGGTACGGCGTGGTCATGGTGTTGTCCACCACGTAGAGGATGCCGCGCGCCTTGCACAGCTCGCCGATGCGCTTCAGGTCCGCCACTTGCGTGCGCGGGTTGGCGATGGTTTCGACAAACACCACGCGGGTGCTGTCGGTGAGCGCCGCCTCGACGTTGGCGACATCGGTGGCGTCGACGAAGGACACGCCGATGCCCTGGCTCATCGCGGTCTGCCACAGGCTGTTGGTGTTACCAAACAGGAAGGACGAGGACACCACATGGTCGCCGGCGCGCAGCAGCGCCTGCACCACGGCGCCGATCGCGCCCATGCCGGTGGCGAAGCAGATGGTGCCGACACCCTGCTCCATCTTGTTGACCTTTTCTTCCAGCGCGGAGATGGTCGGGTTGCCTTGGCGGCCGTAACGGAAGCCCGGTTCCTTGCCCTGGAATACCGAGGCCAGCTGGCGCGCGTCGGCGTAGCCGAAGGCCACCGAGGTGTGGATCGGCTTGTGCAGCGAGCCGTGCTCGATGCCCTTCTGGCGATCGCCGTGCAGAATGGTGGTGGTGAAACCGTAGTTCTTTTTTTCGCTCATGTGTTCGTTTCCACGGTCATTCCCGCGCGGGCGGGAATCCATAGAACCGCTGAGCATAGTCAGCATGGATTCCCGCCTGCGCGGGAACGACGAATAATCAGGCTTCGGTGGCGGCCAGGTTCAGGTTCAGCTGCGTGCGCGCGGCGTCTTCCGGCACCTTGGCCTTGGTCGGGTTGTGGCGCTCGTATTCGAGCTTGTCCAGATATTCCTTGGTCACATCGCCGGTCACGTACACGCCGTCAAAGCACGACGCCTCGAAATTGGTCAGCGCCGGGTTGACGTCCGAAATCGCACGCTTCAGCGCATCGATATCCTGGTACACCAGCGCATCGGCGGTAATCTCGCGGCACACCTCTTCCACGGTGCGGCCGTGGGCGATCAGCTCGTCGCGGGTCGGCATGTCGATGCCGTACACGTTCGGGTAAATCACCGGCGGCGCGGCCGAAGCGAAGATCACCTTGGTGGCGCCGGAGTCGCGCGCCATCTGCACGATCTCGCGGCTGGTGGTGCCGCGCACGATGGAGTCGTCCACCAGCAGCACCACCTTGCCCTTGAATTCGTCCGGAATCGCGTTCAGCTTCTGGCGCACGGACTTCTTGCGCGCGGCCTGGCCGGGCATGATGAAGGTGCGGCCGATGTAGCGGTTCTTGATGAAGCCTTCGCGGTACTCGACGTTCAGCGCCAGCGCCAGCTGGATCGCCGCCGGGCGCGACGAATCCGGAATCGGCATCACCACGTCGATCTTCATGTCCTTCAGTTCGCGCTTGATCTTCTCGGCCAGGTACTCGCCCATTTTCAGGCGGGTGGCGTAGACCGAGGCGCCGTCGATCACCGAGTCCGGGCGGGCCAGGTACACATATTCGAACACGCAGGGATTGAGCGACGGATTGTCGGCGCACTGGCGCGCGTGCAGCTGCTTGTCGGCGTCGATGAACACCGCCTCGCCCGGCGCAATGTCGCGCACGAAGCGGAAGCCCATACCTTCCAGCGCCACCGATTCCGAGGCGATCAGGTATTCATTGCCTTCCGGCGTTTCGTTGATGCCCAGGCACAGCGGACGGATGCCGAACGGATCGCGGAACGCCAGCAGGCCGACGCCGGCGATCTGCGCCACGGCGGCATAGCCGCCGCGCACACGGCGGTGCAGCACGGTGACGGCATTGAAAATGGTGTCGGCGTCGATCGAGATATCGACCGTGGCTTTCTGGATTTCGTGGGCCAGCACGTTCAGCAGCACTTCCGAGTCGGAATCGGTGTTGATGTGGCGGCGGTCGTTGATGAACATCTCTTTCTTGAGCTGTTCCCAGTTGGTCAGGTTGCCGTTGTGCGCCAGCGTGATGCCGAACGGCGCGTTGACGTAGAACGGCTGCGCCTCTTCCTCGCTCGACGAGCCGGCGGTCGGGTAGCGGCAGTGGCCGATACCGGAATTGCCTTGCAGCGTACGCATATTCCGCGTGCGGAAGACGTCACGCACCAGGCCGTTGGCCTTGTGCATGGCGAACATGCTGCTGTGATTGGTCGCAATACCCGCCGCATCCTGGCCGCGATGTTGCAGCAGCAACAAGGCGTCATACAGCATTTGGTTGACAGGTTGATGGGAAACGACGCCGACAATGCCACACATGATGGTGCTCCTGGACAGGTACTACAGATTTAAAGAATTCAAAAATTCACATGCTGCGCCAGCGCAGCGGGAAGATACGGCTTGACCATGCGCACGCCTTGCTCGGCGTAGGGGCTGGTGGCCGCCTGCTTCCAGAAATCCTGCTGCGGCAACGAGGTCATCCCGCTTAAGATGACGGCTGCCAACACAATTACAAGCCCGCGCGCGACGCCGAACACGGCGCCCAGCAAGCGGTCGATGAAACTCAGGCCGCCCGCGTCGAGCAAGGCGTCCAGCGCCAGCGACAGCAGGCCCATTAAAATCCGCGCGCCGATGAACAGGGCGAGGAAGGCGATAATCAGCCGCAGCACCTCGCCCGGCACCGCCTCGGGCAGCATCGGCGCCAGTTGGGCGGCATAGGCGTTGGCCACCACGAAGGCGATGATCCAGCTCAGCACCGACAGCACTTCCTTCACCAGTCCGCGCACCAGTCCGATGATGACCGAGGTGACCATGACGAAGATCACCAGATAGTCGAAGAGCGTCACGTCAGACAGTTTCCAGGCGGCCTTCCAGGCCCATGCTGCTCAGCTTGGCCTTGACCTTCTCGGCCTCCTCCTTGCTGCTGAACGGTCCGACACGCACGCGGGTGATGCCCGACGCGGTCTTCTGCGTGAAGGAGCTGATGCCGCCGCTCTTCAGCTTGGCGCGCAACTCCTCGACCTTGGCCGCATCGCTCAATGCCGCCACTTGCAGCACGAATTTCTCGCCGGACGGCGCGGCGGCCTGCTTGCCTTCCAGGATGGCCAGCGCGCGCGCGTCTTCCGACTTGGCTGCCGCCGGCTTGCTCTCGGCCGGCTTGTCAGCGCCCTTGGCCTTCGCTTCGGCCAGCTTGCGCTCGGCTTCCTGCTTCTCGGCTTTCAGCCCGGCTTCCGCCTTGGCTTCGGCCAGCTTGCGTTCCTGCTCCTGCTTGTGCTCGCGTTCAGCCTTGGCGTCGGCCAGCGCCTTGGCCTGGGCTTCCGCTTTGGCTTCGGCCTTGGCGCGTGCATCCGCCTCCGCCTTGGCGTCCGGCCTGGTGGTGTCGACGGCGGCGACCGTCGGCGCGGCGGCCGCCGGCGACGGCTTGGCGGACGGTTTCACGTCCTCGACGATTTCTTCCTTGCTGTCCAGCGCGGCGGTGGCCGGCACCGGCTCGGCGCGCGCCGGCGCTGGCGCGGCCTCGGCCAACGGCTTGTCCTTGGATGGAATTTTGATATCAATGTCGGACGACAGCGGCTTCGGCTCGGAATCGAGCAGCATCGGCAGGCCGACGGCGACGCCCAGCGCCAGCATGATGGCGCCGACCAGGCGGCGGCGTGCGCGTTTCTTTTCCGGCAACACCGGGTCATTGTCCTCGCGGTCGCGCGAGCGGCGCTTGGGACCGTCGGCGGACGAGGCGCGCTTGGCGCGGGCGCGTTCAGACAACGCCTGGTCATCCGCGCTGGTGTAATAACCGCTGTCTTGACCAGCGTCTTGCTTGTTTTTGCCAGATTTCGAGAACAAGCCCATGCGTGATTTCAGTCCTGTGCGTTCAGTGAAGTGAGGATTTTCGCGCCGCCATGACACCGGCGACGGTCAGGAAAGATCCAAAGACCACAATTCTATCATCCTCCCCGGCCCGGCTGATGGCATTTGCGTACGCGGCGGCAGGGTCGTCGAACACATTGATGGTGCGCTCGTCGCGCTCCGGTTGCACCGCCTGCACCTTGGCGGCCAGTTCCGCGGCGCTGGCCGAGCGCGGCGACGGCAACGTTGCCAGGCACCAGTGGTCGACGTGCTCGGACATGGCGGCGATGACGCCGTCGATATCCTTGTCGTGCATGGAGCCGAACACGGCGTAGGTGTAGCGGTGGAAGCCCATGTTGCCGAGGTTCTGGTTCAGCGCTGCGGCGGCGTGCGGGTTATGGGCGACGTCGAGGATGATGGTCGGGCGGCCCGGCAGCACCTGGAAGCGGCCCGGCAGTTCGACCGTGACCAGCCCGGTGCGCACTTCCTGCGCGCCGACCGGCAGCTCCAGCTTCAGCGCCTCCAGCGCGGCCAGCGCGGCGCAGGCGTTGAGGATCTGGTTGGCGCCGCGCAGGCTCGGATAGGCCAGCGAGTTGCGACGCTGGCCGCGGCCGCCGTAGCTCCACTGCTGCTTGTCGCCGGAGTAATTGAAATCGCGGCCCATCAGCCACAGGTCGGCGCCGATGGCGTTGGCGTGGTCGATCAGCGACTGCGGCGGCACCGGGTCCGAGCAGATCGCGGTTTTACCCGGACGGAAGATGCCAGCCTTCTCGAAGCCGATCTTCTCGCGCGTATCGCCAAGGTAGTCGGTATGGTCGATGTCGACGCTGGTGACGATAGCGACGTCGGCATCAACGATGTTGACGGCGTCCAGCCGGCCGCCCAGGCCCACTTCCAAAATCACCACGTCCATGCCGGCTTGCGACAGCAGCATCATGATGGCCAGCGTGGTGAACTCGAAGTACGTCAGTGTGGTGTCGCCGCGCGCGGCCTCGACTGCGTTGAACGCTTGCACCAGCGTCTCATCGCTGGCCATGTCGCCGTTGATGCGGGCGCGCTCGTTGAAGTCGAGGAAATGCGGCTTGATGTACAGGCCGACCTTGTAGCCGGCGCGCATCAGCACCGATTCCAGCATGGCGCAGGTCGACCCTTTGCCGTTGGTGCCGGCCACCATGATGACCGGGCAGCTGAAGCTCAGTTGCAGGCGCTCCTTGACGGCGAGAACGCGGTCTAGCCCCATGTTGATGACGGTTTCGGCGTGGCGCGATTCAAGCAGCGCAAGCCAGGCGGGCAAAGTAGTTGGGAGGTTCGACATGATGTGACTTCTGAAATGGAAACGGCGCGCAGGCCGGATGATATCCGATTGCGCGCCGTCGCGTGTAACTCTGGCGTCTTCCCGCGCGGGCGGGAACCCATAGCATGCATGCTCAGCATGGATTCCCGCCTGCGCGGGAATGACGGTTTTAAGCCAGCACTTCCACCGGCTGATTTTGCAGCAGGGCCAGCAGGCGGGCGATTTCCTCGCGCATCTTGCGGCGGTCGACGATCATGTCGACGGCGCCCTTCTGTACCAGGAATTCGGCACGCTGGAAGCCTTCCGGCAGTTTCTCGCGCACGGTGTTTTCGATCACGCGCGGGCCGGCGAAGCCGATCAGCGCCTTCGGTTCGGCGATGACCACGTCCCCCATGAAGGCGAACGAGGCCGACACGCCGCCCATGGTCGGGTCGGTCAACACGCTGATGAACGGCAGTTTCTTCTCCGACAACTTGGTCAGCATGGCAGTGGTCTTGGCCATCTGCATCAGCGACAGCAGGCCTTCCTGCATGCGGGCGCCGCCGGTGGCGGTGATGCAAATGAACGGCACTTTCTGCTCCAGCGCCACCTGGGCGCCGCGCACGAAGCGCTCGCCGACCACGGAACCCATCGAGCCGCCCATGAACTCGAACTCGAAGCACGCCACCACGGCTGGCAGGCTCATGATCGAGCCACCCATAACGATCAGGGCGTCGGTTTCGCCGGTGGCTTCCATCGCCTGTTTCAGGCGGTCCGGGTATTTCTTGCTATCTTTAAACTTCAGCGTATCGACTGGCAGCGTATCCATGCCAATTTCATAACGGCCGCCGGCGTCGAACAGGCTGTCGAGGCGTTCGCGGGCGCGGATGCGCATATGGTGATCGCATTTCGGGCAGACGTGCAGGTTCGACTCCAGGTCGGTGCGGTACAGCACGGCCTCGCACGACGGGCATTTGACCCACAGGCCTTCCGGCATGGTCTTGCGGGCGCCGGCGTCGGAACGCTGGATACGTGGGGGCAGCAGTTTTTCCAACCAACTCATAAATTCTCCTTGCAGCTTACTCGTGGGCCGAAGTGTAGCCGTTTCTCGCCCCCCTGTCGAACTTTAGAGGAATTGCACTACCCCGATAGAGGGAGCTTGCCCAACTCCGCCCCTTCAGGGTGAGAATGCCAAGATTGGCTTTATAGCCACATCCGGCGATGTGGCGACCGCTCCCTTTTAACATAGCGGGTGCTTCACTATGCATCAAGGTGAGCGGTCGGAATTTGAGAGGCGTCAGGCGTCGAGGGCGGTGCGGATGGCGGTGGTGAAGGCTTGCACGGCGGCGGCGGCGTTGTCTTTGCCGGCGGTTTCGATTTCCTGAATGATGCGGCTGCCGATGACGACCGCGTCCGCCACCTCGGCCACGGCGCGCGCGGTGGCGCCGTCGCGGATGCCGAAGCCCACGCCCACCGGCAATTTCACGTGCTTGCGAATGGCCTTCAGGCGCTGCGCCACGTCGGCCACATCGATGTTGCCGGCGCCGGTCACGCCCTTCAGCGATACGTAGTAGCTGAAGCCGCCGCCGACCTTGGCCACCTGCTCGATGCGCTGTTCGGTCGAGGTCGGCGCCAGCAGGAAGATCAGGTCTAGCTCGGCCCCGCGCATGGCGGCGGCAAACTCCTCGCACTCCTCAGGCGGGTAATCGACCACGATCGCGCCGTCCGCGCCAACCGCCTTCGACCGGGCGATGAACTCGGCGGCGCCGATGCGCTCGATCGGATTGGCATAGCCCATCAGCACCACCGGCGTGCGCTGGTTGGTCTTGCGGAATTCGGCGACGTAGTTAAACACGTCCTGGATGCCGACGCCGTTGGCCAGCGCGCGCTCGCAGGCGCGCTGGATCACCGGGCCTTCGGCCATCGGGTCGGAGAACGGCACGCCCAGTTCGATGATGTCGGCGCCGCCGGCCACCAGGGCGTGCATCAAGGGCACGGTCGATTCACGGCCGGGATCGCCGGCGGTGATGAAAGTGACCAGCGCGGTTTTGTTTTGCGCTTTCAAGGCGCTGAAGGTTGCTGCGATTTTGGACATAGTGTTCCTTTTGATATCGGTCGTCATTCCCGCGCAGGCGGGAATCCATGGACGGTCACGCTCAACATGGGTTCCCGCCTGCGCGGGAACTGACGCGCTAGCTGAAGTTCAGCCCCATACGCTCAGCGACCGTATGCATGTCCTTGTCACCACGGCCCGACAGGTTGGCCAACACAATCTGCTCTTTCGGCAGCGTGGCTGCCAGCTTGGCCGCGTAGGCCAGGGCATGCGACGATTCCAGCGCCGGGATAATGCCTTCGATATGGCAGCAATCGTGGAATGCCTTCAGCGCTTCCTCATCGGTGATCGACACATACTCGGCGCGACCGCTATCCTTCAGATACGCGTGCTCGGGGCCGACGCCCGGATAATCGAGGCCGGCCGACACCGAATGCGTCTCAATGATCTGGCCATTCTCATCCTGCAACAGATACGTGCGGTTACCGTGCAGGACGCCCGGATAGCCCTTGGTCAGCGAAGCGGCGTGCTTGTCGCCGTCCAGCCCCTCGCCCGCCGCCTCCACGCCGACCAGCTTCGTGCCGGCCTCGTCGATGTAAGGATAGAAAATCCCCATGGCGTTCGAGCCGCCGCCAATGCAGGCCACCACGTAATCGGGCTGGCGGCCGGTCATTTCCGGCATCTGCACCAGGCACTCCTCGCCGATCACGGACTGGAAATCGCGCACCAGCATCGGATACGGGTGCGGGCCGGCCACGGTGCCGATGATGTAGAAGGTGTTTTCAATATTGGTGACCCAGTCGCGCATGGCCTCGTTCAGCGCGTCCTTCAGCGTCTTCGAGCCGGATTCGACCGGCACAACCGTCGCCCCCAGCAGCTTCATGCGGTAGACATTCTGGGCCTGGCGCTTGACGTCCTCGCTGCCCATGTACACCACGCACTCCAGGCCGAAGCGCGCGCAGATGGTCGCGGTGGCCACGCCGTGCTGGCCGGCGCCGGTTTCGGCGATGATGCGCGGCTTGCCCATGCGCCCGGCCAGCAGCGCCTGGCCGATGACGTTGTTGATCTTGTGCGCGCCGGTGTGGTTCAGGTCTTCGCGCTTGAAATAGATTTGCGCGCCGCCGGCCTGCTCGGACCAGCGCTTGGCGTGATAAATCGGCGACGGCCGGCCGACAAAATGCTTCAGCTCGTAGCGGAATTCTTCAAGGAATTCAGGGTCTTTGCTGTACCTGGCGTAGGCTTCGTTGAGCTCGGCCAGCGCGTACGTCAGGGTCTCGGCGACGAAGCTGCCGCCGTAGGGGCCAAAGTGGCCTTTGGCGTCGGGAAGTTCATAATCCTTGGCGTGAAACAGGGCTTTCATGATGGGCTGCGCTTTCGATAAGAGTATCTGCTGCCCGCACCGCCGCGACAAAGTCGGCAATCTTGCGGGCGTCCTTGATCCCCTTGGACGCTTCGACACCAGAGCTGATGTCCACTGCGTAGGGGCGTACACCTGCCACCGCGTCAGTCGCGTTGTGTACGCTCAAGCCACCACTCAAAACGACCCGAGGCGCGAGATCTTTTGGAACGAGAGACCAATCAAAACCCTTTCCTGCGCCACCGTAAGCGTCCACATAGGTATCCAGCAACAGGCTGGTGAACAAGGGACTGGCGGCGCGGTTTGCCTGCTCGTATTCTAGCAGTTCATCCGGACGTGTGTCAGGTTTGACGCGGAACACCTTCATGAACTGTCGCCCGGCCGCGGCGCCGATGGCGGCGGCGGCGGCCACCGTTTCATCGCCATGCAATTGTATTAACGACACCGGCGCCACGCGCACGATGGCCGCCACCTCTTGCGGCGTGTGGTTGACGAACAGGCCGACCGTGGTGATCAACGGCGGCACCACGCGCAGCAGCTCGGCGGCGCGCTCGGGCGTCACGTAGCGCGGGCTTTTCGGGTAGAACACAAAACCGATCGCATCGGCGCCGGCCGCCACCACGGCTTGCACGTCTTCCTCGCGGGTCAGGCCGCAGATCTTGATACGGGTACGCATCGCGCTATCCTCTTAAAACCACGGCAGCTGGCTGGCGGCTTCCTGCGGCAGCGCCCATTTTTCATCGTAATCGATTTTCGCCAGGTACAGGCCGTCCGGCATGAAGGTCGGCGCGGCCACCTGGCGGTTTTTCGCCACCAGCAATTCGCCCATCCACGTCACATCCTCGCGGCCCTGGCCGATGTAGACCAGCGAGCCGACCAGGTTGCGCACCATGTGGTGCAGGAAGGCGCTGGCTTTCAGCGTGAAGATGATCAGGTCGCCCTGGCGGCGGATCTGGATGTCGTGCATCTGCTTGACCGGCGACTTGGCCTGGCAGTGGGCTGCGCGGAAAGCGGTGAAGTCATGCGTGCCGATCAGCGGCCTGACCGCCTCCTGCATGCGCGCGACATCCAGCGCGTGGTGGTAGAAGCCGGCGCGGCCGTTCAGCAGCGGCGAGCGCGTCTGGTGGTTGTACAGCACGTAATGATAGGTGCGCGCCTGCGCGCTGAAACGGGCGTGGAAGAAGTTGTCGGCTGCCGGGTCGCCGTCCAGCTCCTTGGCCCAGCGCACGCCGATCGACGGCGGCAGGAAAGCGTTGATGCCGCGCACCCAGGCGTGCGGCAAGCGGTTCAGATCGGTATCGAAATGCACCACCTGCTCGGAAGCGTGGACGCCGGCGTCGGTGCGGCCGGCGCAAGTGGTAGCCAGCGGCACGGTGGCGAATTCCAGAATGGCCTGCTCCAGCTTGTCCTGCACGGTGAGGCCGTGGTCCTGCTTCTGGTAGCCGTGCCAGGCCTGGCCGTCGTACTGGAGCCCGATTGCGATCCGTTTCAAAATTGCTGCCCAATCTAAATGTCTGAGTCAGCCATTATATAACGGCGGGGTGCTATCCCAGCTGGGCCTTCATGGCGTTGGCCTTGGCGACCTGCTCGTCGCTGCCGCCGCGCAGCACCTCGTCCAGCAGCTCGCGCGCGCCCTCCTTGTCGCCGATTTCCTGGTAGGCCACCGCCAGGTCCAGCTTGGTGTCCATTTCCATGTGCAGCGCCGACAGCGGCTCGCCGCCCTGCGCGCCCGCGGCTGGCGTGTCGCCGGCCAGCGCGCCCAGGTCCAGGTCGATGCCGGACAGGTCGAATTCCTGCGCCGCCGGCGCAGGGGCCGGCGCGGTGGTTGCGGCGTCCGGCGGGAAATCCAGGCTGGCGTCGAAGTCCAGCGGCGCCACAGCCGTCTGTGGCGGCGCGGTGAAAGCCGGCGCCTCGGGGATGTCAAAGCCAGCCAGGTCCAGGTCCAGCGGGCCAGTCGTGCCGACCGGCTGGGTTTCCACGGCCGGGGCCGAAGCAGCGGCCGGCATGTCGAGGCCGAAGTCCATGCTCAGGTCGTCTACAGGCGCGGTGGCAGGCGATGCCGGCGCGTCGTTCGCCGGCGGCGGCGCCGATGCTGTATCGAAGTTCAGGCCGCCGAGGTCGAAGTCCATCAGGTTGCCGGCGTCGGCTGCCACGGAGGCTGGCGACACCGAGGCATCGGCCGCCTGCGGCAGCGCGGTTTCCAGATCGGCGGCAGCGAAATTGGCGCCGAAGTCGGTGCTGCTGGCGGCCGGCGCGGTGTCCTGGCTCAAGTCCAGGTCCAACGGCGACAGCGCCGGCGCCGATTCCGGCTCGGCAGCGAAGGTATTGCCGTAGTCGCTGCCGAAGTCCGGCGCTGCGGCTGCCGCGCCCGCAGCCACGACGGCTGCTGCGGCAGGTGCGGCAACGCCGCTGTCGTGCAGGCCGCCATCGTGGTTGCCGCTGTACAGCGGGTTGTCCGGGTCCAGCGTTTTGCCCATGGCGGCAGCGCGCTCCCACTCGTCGCCCTGGCCGCGGGTTTGCGCGTACAGCTCCGACGCCTGGGTTTCGAACGCGCGCGCGTCCTTGCGGGCCAGATAGATTTCCAGCAATTTCAGGCGCACGGCGTGGCGCTCCGGATGGGTGCGCAGCGCTTCTTTCAGGATCTCTTCCGCCTGGGCGTCGCGGCCGTAGGCGATATACACATCGGCTTCCGCCACCGGATCGACCTCATTGGTATCGAGCTGGCTGGCCGATGGTGCGAAGTTCGAGTTGAACACGCTGTTATTGGCGTCAACGCTCTGGCCCTCCGCTTCGGCAACCGGCGGCTGCGGCGCCGGCGCGGCCGGTTCGCCGAGGATCGACGCCTCTTCCTGTGGCACGACGAATTTCTTGCGGCGGCGGGACGAGACGTAGGCCAGCGCGGCGGCCAGCACGGCTACCGCCGCCAGGCCGACGTAGGCCAGGTTGTCCATGATGATTTCGAAGATGCTCGGCTCGGCGATTTTCTTCGGCGGCAGCACCGGTGTGCGCTTGGTTTTTGCTCGGCCTGCGCTGCGGCCGGCGCGGGAGCGGCCGGCGCCGGCGCTGCGGCCGGCGCCGCTGCGGCTGGCGCCTTGACGTCGGCGGCGGTCTTGCTCTTCATCGACATCAACTTTTCCAGATCGTTGACGTTCTTTTCCAGTTCCTTGACGCGGGCGGCCGCCTCGTCCACCTGCTTTTGCTTGGCGATCTTGTCCTCATCCGCCGCCACGCCGGTCTTGCCGGCTTGCGGCTTCTCGGTGGTGGCCTTGGACAAGGTCAGCTTGTCCTGCGCGGTGTTGGCGGCGTTCGGCTTCTCTTCGACCTTGGCGCTGACTTTGCCGGAGGCGTTTTGCGTCGGTTCGGCTTCCTTGGCCGGCGTGCTGGCGGCCACCTGGCCGGCCAGCTTGGCGCGGTAGGCGTTGAAGTCGAGCGCGTGCGCCACCACCACGCTGCGCGCCTCGCCTTCGCCGCCGACGGCGGTGATCTGCTCGGTGTTCGGCACGGACAGGATCTGGCCGGATTTCAGCCGGTTCATATTCTTGCCGCTGAAGGCTTCCGGATTGGCGCGGTACAGCGCGACCAGCATGGCGTCCAGCGAAACATCGACCGGCTTGACCTGGTTGGCGATGCGGGTCAGCGTGTCGCCGCGCTTGACCTTGTACTGGCTGGCGACAGCTTTCGGCGCCGGCGCTTTCGCTGCGGCGGCCGGCGCGGCGGCGCCCGGGGCTGGCGCGGCTGCGGCCGGCTGGGCCGGCGCGGTGGCGGCGTTGCCTGCCGCGCCCGGCGGCTGCGCAGCGATGGCAGCGGCCGCTGCCGCGTTGGCGCTGCGGTTGCTGATATCCACCGGCGCCGTCACTTGCGGCGCCTGCGTGGCGCGCATCTCGGGCGGGTCCAGCAGGAAGGTATATTCGCGCACCATGCGGCCGCCATTCCACGTCAGTTCCAGCAGCATGTCGACGAACGGTTCGTTGATGGCCTGGCCGGAGCTGACCTTGATGATCTGGCGGCCGTTACGCTGCTCGACGTCGAAGCGCAGCGACAGCAGCGCCGGGTTGAAATCGATATTGGCGTTGCGGAAGGATTCGGCCGGCGCCAGCTTGGCCACCAGCGCGCCGGCCTCTTCCGGCGTGACCGAGGTCAGTTCGATTTCCGCGCGCAGCGGCTGGCCGAGGGCCGACAACACCGTCAACTTGCCTAGCCCGGCCGCATTGGCCGTGGCGGCCATCAACACCGCGCTGGCTACTGCGCTGGTGAGAGTTTTCAACGCAAACGAAACAACGCGGGGGCGATTTTGTACTGGCATAGTCGGTGGTTTTTATGGTTGTCAGTTGGAAAATGTTACTTTCCCAGATATGTCAACATAACATCATGCTTTTGACTGCGCAAGTTTAAACGACAAAAAGGGGTTTCTCCTATGAGAACACATAGGAAAAACCCCTTCTCTTGTGACGATGAACGCTTACTGGTCGAGCACGATACGCAGCATGCGGCGCAGCGGTTCGGCCGCGCCCCACAGCAGCTGGTCGCCGACGGTGAAGGCCGACAGGTAATCCGGGCCCATTTCCAGTTTGCGCAGGCGGCCGACCGGAATCGTCAGGCTGCCGGTCACGGCGGCCGGCGACAGGTCCTTGACCGATGCCTCACGGGTGTTCGGCACCACCTTGGCCCACTGGTTGGCCGAGGCGATGATGTCGCTGATTTCGTCCAGCGGCACATCCTTCTTCAGCTTGATGGTCAGCGCCTGCGAGTGGCAGCGCATGGCGCCGATACGCACGCACAGGCCATCCACTGGAATCGGCTTCGAGCCGAAGTCCGCGCCCAGGCCGAGGATCTTGTTGGTCTCGGCGCCGGCCTTCCACTCTTCCTTCGACTGGCCGTTGCCCAGGTCCTTGTCGATCCACGGGATCAGGTTGCCGGCCAGCGGCACGCCGAACTGCTTGGTTTCGTCGGCCGACAGGCCGTGCTGGGTGGCCAGCACCTGGCGGTCGATTTCCAGGATGGCCGAGGCAGGGTCGTCCAGCAGCGGCTTGACGGCGCCGTTGATGGTGCCGAACTGGGTCAGCAGTTCGCGCATGTGCTGCGCGCCGCCGCCCGAGGCTGCCTGATAGGTCATCGAGGTCATCCACTCGACCAGGCCTTGCTGGAACAGGCCGCCCAGGCCGATCAGCATGCACGACACGGTGCAGTTACCGCCGATGAAGTTCTTCACGCCCTTGCCCAGCGCGTCCTTGATGACGTGCATATTCACCGGATCGAGCACGATCACCGCGTCTTTTTCCATGCGCAGCGTCGAGGCGGCGTCGATCCAGTAGCCGTTCCAGCCGGCCGCGCGCAGTTTCGGGAACACCTCGGTGGTGTAATCGCCGCCCTGGCACGAGATGATGATCTCGCACTTTTTCAGTTCGTCGATGTCGGTGGCGCTTTTCAGCTTGGTTTCGTTCCTGGCCATCGCCGGCGCGTTGCCGCCCGGATTCGAGGTGGTGAAGAACACCGGCTCGATGTGGGCGAAATCGCCCTCTTCCTGCATGCGCTGCATCAGGACCGAACCCACCATACCGCGCCAACCTACCAGACCTACGAGTTTCATTTTGCTCTTCCTTTATTATCGTCTCTCCCGCGCAGGCGGGAGTCTATAGAACGCTTGCTCAGCATGGGTACCCGCCTTCGCGGGTACGACGTTATGCGAGGGCTTTCACGACCGCGTTGCCCATTTCTTCGGTGCCCACCTTGGTGGTGCCTTGCTCGTAGATGTCGGCGGTGCGCAGGCCTTGCGCCAGTACTTTCTTGACGGCGGTTTCAATGCGGTCCGCCTGCTCCGCCTTGTTCAGCGAGAAGCGCAGCATCATCGCGGCCGACAAGATCGTCGCCAGCGGATTGGCGATGCCCTTGCCGGCGATGTCCGGCGCCGAACCGTGCGACGGCTCGTACAGGCCCTTGTTGTTGGCGTCCAGCGAAGCCGACGGCAGCATGCCGATCGAACCGGTCAGCATCGCCGCCGCGTCCGACAGGATGTCGCCGAACATATTGCCGGTGACGATGACGTCGAATTTCTTCGGCGCGCGCACCAGTTGCATGGCGGCGTTGTCGACGTACATATGGTCCAGCGCCACATCCGGATACTCCTTGTGCACATCGGTGACGATGTCCTTCCAGAACTGGAACGTCTCCAGCACGTTCGCCTTGTCGACCGAGGTCAGGCGCTTGTCGCGCTTTTGCGCGGCCTGGAACGCCACGTGGGCGATGCGGCGGATTTCGCCTTCGGCGTAGCGCATGGTGTCAAAGCCTTCGCGCTGGCCCTTGAACGGGCCGTCCGGGCACTCGCGCACGCCGCGCGGCTGGCCGAAGTAGATGTCGCCGGTCAGCTCACGCACGATCAGGATGTCCAGGCCCGAGACGATTTCCGGCTTCAGCGTCGAGGCGTTGGCCAGTTCCGGGTACAGGATGGCCGGACGCAGGTTGCCGAACAGGCCGAGGTTCTTGCGCAGGCCGAGGATGGCCTGCTCAGGACGCAGCGGGCGCTCCAGCGTGTCGTACTTCCAGTCGCCGACCGCGCCGAACAGCACGGCGTCGGCGTCCTTGGCCAGCTTCAGCGTGGCTTCCGGCAGCGGGTGGCCGCTGGCTTCGTAGCCGGCGCCGCCGACCGGGGCGGTTTCCAGTTCAAATTGTTCGTCCAGCGCGTTCAGCACCTTGACCGCCTGGGTGACGATTTCCGGGCCGATGCCGTCGCCCGGCAGGATTGCGATTTTCATGGTTTCTATCTTTAGATGACGTTAGCCAACCAGGGTTGGTTTGCCAGATGGCGCTCTTCGAAGGCACGGATGGTGTCGGCGTGGCGCAGCGTCAGGCCGATATCGTCGAGCCCGTTCATCAGGCAGTATTTGCGGAAGGCGTCGATCTCGAATGGGTAGGAGACGCTGCCATTGCTGGTGGAAATGCGTTGCTGCTCAAGGTCGACCACCAGTTTGTATCCGGGGAAGGCCTTGACTTCGTTGAACAGATGATCAATCTGCGCTTCGCTCAAAACGATCGGCAGCAAGCCGCTCTTGAAACAGTTGTTGAAGAAGATGTCGGCAAACGACGGCGCGACGATCGCGCGGAAGCCGTACTGGTCCAGCGCCCACGGCGCGTGCTCGCGCGACGAGCCGCAGCCGAAGTTCTTGCGGGTCAGCAGGATCGAGGCGCCCTGGTAGCGCGGCTCGTTGAGCACGAAGTCCGGGTTCAGCGGACGCTTGCTGTTGTCCATGCCGGGCTCGCCGTGGTCGAGGTAGCGCCACTCGTCGAACAGGTTGGGGCCGAAGCCGGTGCGGTGGATGGATTTCAGGAATTGCTTGGGAATGATGGCGTCGGTATCGACGTTGGCGCGATCCAGCGGCGCGACCAGCCCTTCATAAATCGTAAATTTTTCCATTTTTAATGACTCTGTGTTCGGTCCGCTGCGCCGTCATTCCCGCGCAGGCGGGAATCCATGCTGCGCATCGACGCCAGCGTTCTATGGGTTCCCGCCTGCGCGGGAACGACGGGGGCGGTATTTCGTTAATGGCCCGAGGCGCCCTGCACCGCTTGTCCGGCCCGCTGAATGTCCTTGCCGACGCCGGCCACGGTGTTGCAGCCGCTCAGCACGAAGCTAGCGATAACGGTCAGTGCGAAGATTTTTTCATGATGGACTCCAGTTTCAGTGCGGCGCCTCAGCCGCGTATTGTGATCAGTGCAGTGCGCGTACGTCGACGAAATGGCCGGCGATACCGGCGGCCGCAGCCATCGCCGGCGACACCAGATGGGTGCGCCCGCCCTGGCCCTGGCGTCCCTCGAAGTTGCGGTTGGATGTCGACGCGCAGCGCTCGCCCGGCTCCAGGCGGTCGGCGTTCATCGCCAGGCACATCGAGCAGCCCGGCTCGCGCCACTCGAAGCCGGCGTCCTTGAAGATGCGGTCCAGGCCCTCGCGCTCGGCCTGCTCCTTCACCAGGCCCGAGCCGGGCACCACCAGCGCCAGCTTGACGTTGGAGGCGCGGTGCTTGCCGCGCACCACGGCGGCGGCGGCGCGCAAGTCTTCGATGCGCGAGTTGGTGCAGGAACCGATGAACACCTTGTCGATGCGGATGTCTTCAATCGCCGTGTTCGGCTTCAGGTTCATATACACCAGCGCCTTTTCCATGGCGCTGCGCTTGACGCTGTCCTTCTCCTGGTCCGGGTCCGGCACGCGGCCGTCGACCGGCAGCACCATTTCCGGCGAGGTGCCCCAGGTGACCTGCGGCTTGATCTCGGCGGCGTTGAGCGTCACCACCAGGTCGAATTTCGCGCCCGGATCGGTGTGCAGCGTGCGCCAGTAGGCTACCGCCTGGTCCCATTGCGGACCGGCCGGCGAGAACGGCCGGCCCTTGACGTAATTGATCGTCGTGTCGTCGACGCCGATGATGCCGGCGCGCGCGCCCGCCTCGATCGCCATATTGCAGACCGTCATGCGGCCTTCCATCGACAGCGCGCGGATCGCCGCGCCGCCGAACTCCATACAGTAGCCGGTACCGCCGGCGGTGCCGATCTTGCCGATGATGGCCAGCACGATATCTTTCGCGGTGACGCCGGCCGGCAGCACGCCGTTGACTTCCACCAGCATGGCCTTGGATTTCTTTTGCAGCAGCGTTTGAGTGGCCAGCACGTGCTCGACTTCCGAGGTGCCGATGCCGTGCGCCAGCGCGCCGAAGGCGCCGTGGGTCGAGGTGTGCGAGTCGCCGCACACCACGGTCATGCCCGGCAAGGTCGCGCCCTGCTCCGGGCCGATCACGTGGACGATGCCCTGGCGCTTATCGTTCATGTTGAAGTAGGTCAGGCCGTAGGATTTGGCGTTCTTGTCCAGCGTTTCGACCTGCAGGCGCGAGACCGGATCGGCGATGCCGTCGGCGCGCGAGGTGGTCGGCACGTTGTGGTCGGCCACGGCCAGGTTGGCCGACAGACGCCATGGCTGGCGGTTGGCGGCGCGCAGGCCGTCGAATGCTTGCGGGCTGGTCACTTCGTGGACCAGGTGGCGGTCAATATAGAGGATGGTGGTGCCGTCTTCCTCGGTGTTGACGACGTGCGATTCCCAGAGTTTGTCGTAAAGCGTCTTCATGATGTCTTTATGCTACTGCTACTATTATCCAACTTGATTATGCCATATTGTGCAATGCAATAGCAGCCACCGCTGCCGGGCCTCTTGAGCCCGACGCCTTCTGCATACCGCTCCACGTGGTATGACCTCCGATTGTCGTTCCGGCGCAGGCGGGAACCCATACGCGGCATCCGGATCCGGCGCGCTATGGATTCCCGCCTGCGCGGGAATGACGACGTATAAAAAAGCCTGCGGGTGAACGCAGGCTTTTGGTCCTTCGGGCTTGATCCGTGAATCAAGCCGCCATGCGTACACTTCCCCTGCAACCGTCCATTAGGAACGATAGGCCCACCACTAGCACCAGCTCGCCCTCGGCGGAGCGCGCCGTGCCGGTAATGCCCTCGACGGTAATCGCGGTCATCGGTTTAATCACCAGGTCGGCAGTACCGTCGACCGCTTCCACGGCCAGAATGTACGGCTGTGGCGCCGAGACAACAATACCGACCTTCTCGCGGCAGCTTTCATAGCCCAGCGAGTCGGCCAGCGAGCGCACCGGCAGCGGCCGGCCCTGATCCTTGAGGACCGGGGCGCCGCCCACCTCCATGAACACTTCCGGCAGCTCGACCACACGCTGCACCACGGCCATCGGCAGCGCCAGCGCGGCGCCCGAGGTCGAAACCAGCATGGTCGGCACGATCGACAGCTCGATCGGCAGGCGGATCGAGAACTTGGTGCCCTTGCCCAGTTCCGACTCGATGTGGATCGCGCCACGGTTTTTCTCGACGGCGGTCTTCACCACGTCCATGCCGACGCCGCGGCCGGACACGCTCGACGCCACTTCCTTGGTCGAGAAGCCCGGCAAGAATACCAGCTGATAGCAATCGTCGGCGGTCAGCGCGGTCGATTCCGAAATCAGGCCCTTCTGCAATGCCTTCTGGCGCAGCTTGACCGGGTCCATGCCCTTGCCGTCGTCCTGCAGCACGATCATCACGCTGTTGGCTTCCTGCCACGCCTTGAGCTGGATGAACGATTTCAGCGGCTTGCCGGCGGCCAGGCGCTCTTCCGGCGTCTCGACGCCGTGGTCCAGCGCATTGCGCAGCATGTGCACCAGAGGATCATACAGCGAATCGACCACCACGCGGTCGACTTCGGTTTCGGCGCCCTCGATGTTCAGGTCGACTTCCTTGCCCAGGTCCTTGGCCAGCTCGCGCACCAGGCGCGGGAATTTCTGGAACAGGCGGCCGACCGGCTGCATGCGCGTCGCCAGCGTGGCGCGTTGCAGTTCGGTCGAGTAGCGCGAGGCGCGTTCCAGCGTCTCGGCCAGCGTCGCCATCAGCGTCTGCGCCTGGCCTTCGAACTTGAATTGCAGCAGGCGCTCGAGCAGCACGGCAGCCTGGTTGGCGGCCTGCACCGATTCGCCGGCCACTTCCAGCAGCGCGTCCAGCTTGACGGCGTCGATCCGGATCGATTCCTCCTTGGCCGGGGCGGCGTGCGGGCGCTCGTCCTTCTTCTCGGCCGCTTCGCGCTTGGCGGCGGCTGGCGCGGCCTTGATCTCGGCGGCGACCGCGGCGATTTCGGCCGCGCTCGGCGGCGTGGCGGCAGCGACCGGGGCGGCCGCAAGCGGCGCCACGGCGGCGGCCGGCGGCGGCGCCGAACGGGTGAAGGTGCCCGGCGGCACCACCGCTTCATACATGCTTTCCCAGTCCAGGCCGTCGGCGGACGCGGTGGCCACTGGCGCGGCGGCAGCCGGCGCCGGCGCGGCGACCGCGGCGGCCGGGGCTGGCGCAGGCGCGGGCGCGGCGGCCGGCGCAGGCGGCGCCGAGTCGGTCTTGCCGGCGATGGCGTCGTTGAGCAGTTGCTCCAGATCCTTCGGCAGCGCCGGCAGGCTGTCCGGCTCGGCGCCGTTGTTCAGTTCGGCCAACTGGTCGGCCACAAAGCCCGACGCCTGCAGCGCCGCCTCGATCGACAGCGGCGTGACGGGCGCGGCGCCGGTGCGCAGCGCGTCGAACAGGTTCTCGGTCAGGTGGCAGGCCGCCACCAGCGCAGGCAGGCCCATGAAACCGGCGCCGCCCTTGATGGTGTGGAAGGAGCGGAACACCGCGTTCAGCGTTTCCTTGTTTTCCGGGTCACGTTCGAGGCGCAGCAAGTGCTCTTCCACGTTGACCGCCAGATCCATCGCCTCGACGACGAAATCTCTCAGCATATCGTCCATTAGAACCCCAGATCGGCAAGCAGGTCGTCAACGCTGTCCTGGCTCAGGGCCACCGTCGGCGCCGACGGGCCCTGCATCAGGGACACTTCTTTCTGGGCAATCTTCTCCTTGACCGCCGGCGGCGCGTTATCGCGCAGCAGCGTCGCCAGTTCGCTCTCAACGGTCTTCGTGATATTCACCACTTTCTTGATGAGTTGGCCGGTGATGTCCTGGAAGTCCTGGGCCATCATGATTTCCAGCAGGCGCGCCTTTTCCGTCTCGGTCGCGGCGGACACGGCGATGGCGAACTGCTGCGAGTCGCCGGCCAGCTGCTTGAACTGCTCGAGGCTGAGCTTGCCGGCGAACAGGTCGGCCCAGCGGGTTTCCATGTCCTTCGACTGCTTCGACAGATTGTCCTGGTCGGGCATCGCCTCGTCCAGCGTGTTGAGCACCTTGTTGGCGGCCTGTTCGGTCAGGGTGGCCACGTACTCCAGGCGGTCCTGCGCGTCGTTGATCTGGGTCGAGGCTTCGGTCAGCGCCTTGTCGTAGCCCAGTTCGCGCAGCGAGTCGTGCAGCAGGCGCACGATGCCGCCCAGGCGTTCGAACATGGCCTTGCCCTCTTCCGGCTCGCCCTCGGCGCCGGCTTCGGCGGCAGCGGCGGCGGCAGCGGGCGCGGCGGGCGCGGCGGCCGGCGCGGCGGCGGCATCGGCCGGGCGGGCGGCGGCGACTTCCTCGAACAGGCTTTCGAGGTCGTCTTCCGCGCTGGCGGCAGGGGCCGGGGCCGGGGCCTGCGCTGGAGCAGGCGCTGCGGTTTTGCTCTGAGCGGACACTTCTTCAAATAAGGCGTCGAAATCGTCAGCGGCGTTAGTCATAATCCCTGCTTCTCCATATTGATAAGTTACTGCCAGAACTAGCTGCATTTTCAAATACTAACATTGGATAGATCGGCGGAGTATGCTGCGTGACACAAAAGTAGTGCTTTGGTGCAAAAAAAACGTGTAAAACGCATAAAAGCCCACACCGCGCTCCACGCGGCAAAGCGGTTTTATTTGATAAATATCAAGTATTTCCATACTATTAATAATGTAAATCCCGACTACAATACAGCAGTAAGCGCATCAGCAAGGAGGTCCGTCATGTACCGCAAAATCCTGATCACCACCGACGGCTCGGCCGTCTCCAGCAAGACCGCCTGCGCCGGCGTGCAGTTCGCCGAGCAGATGGGCGCCGAGGTGCTGGTATTGTTTGTGGCGCCGGAATACCAGTACCCGATCTACGTTGAAATCATCCCCCCAGCTATCCGAGCGAGGACGAATACCGCGCCGCCATGCGCCGCGCCGGCGCCGGGCACACGCAAAGCGTGGCCGACGCGTGCGCCCGGCGCGGCGTGCGCTGCGAGGCGCTGACCGCGTTCCACGAAAGCGCGGCGCAAAAATCGTCGACGTCGCGCAGCAGCACGGCTGCGACCTGATCTTCATGGGCTCGCACGGGCGCAGCGGCTGGGGCCAGCTGCTGCTGGGCAGTGTAACCAACAAGGTGTTGCAGCATGCGGCAATCCCGGTGCTGGTGCATCGTCTGATCCAGGAGCCCGGCAGCAAATAACGCCCACGCGCACGCCGTTTGTAGTAACATCACAAGCTTAATTCAAGAATAACAACAGTTACTATTAATCACTTTTGGCGGCCCCATGATACGCATAGTCATCGCTGACGACCACACCATCATGCGCGAGGGGCTCAAACGCATCCTCGACGGCGCGCCCGACATCGACATCGTCGGCGAGGCGATCGACGGCTTCGAGGTGCTCGGCCATGTGCGCCAGGGCGGCTTCGACCTGCTGCTGCTGGACCTGTCGATGCCGGGCCGCAGCGGGGTCGACCTGATCCGCCAGATCAAGGCCGAGGCGCCCAAGCTGGCCATCCTCATCCTCACCATGCACGAGGAGGAGCAGTACGCGGTGCGCGCCATCCGCGCCGGCGCCCAGGGCTACCTGACCAAGGAAAGCGCCGGCACGCAGCTGGTCGGGGCGATCCGCAAGGTCGCCTCCGGCCGCCCCTACATCAGCACCGAGGTGGCCGAGCAGCTGGCGCTCAACATCATGATGCCGCACGAATCGCTGCTGCATAAGCAATTGTCGGACCGCGAGTTCGAGGTGTTCTCGCTGCTGGTGGCGGGCCGCTCGATCACCGAGATCGCCAACAGCCTGCACCTGAGCGTGAAGACGGTCAGCACCCACAAGACGCGCATCATGCAGAAGATGGGCATGAGTTCGCTGTCCGAAATGGTGCAGTACGCGGTGGCGCACCGGCTGCTGTCGCCGTTCAAGACCTGACAAGCTGCCTCGTGCGTAGGACTACTCCTACAAACTTTAGCCCGACTCCTACCTGTAGATTCAGCCATTGCTGATATCTATCTCACCACTGTGTTGGCATACTGAAACCATACCGTCCAGATACCTGCCCACAGGAGAACACCATGCTGTCTACGCAAACGACTGAAATTCGCCCAGCCACGACGGCGCTGCAATCGTCGTCGATGGAAGCCGGCCGCCAGCGGCAGGGCCGGCTCTGGTCGAACCTCAAGGAAGTCTGCGACCTGTTGCACATTCCGGCCGCCAGCTCGATGGCCAACGAGGAACTGCTGTTCCAGCACGTGCAGTTCAAGACCGGGCAGCGCATCCACACCATCGGCCAGCCGTTCGACACGCTGTACATCGTCAACTCCGGCTTCCTCAAGACGGTGCTGATCGACGAATACGGCAACGAGCAGGTGCTCAGCTTCCCGATGAAGGGCGATATGCTGGGCGTGGACGGCATCCACACCCGCCACTACTCGTCGGAGGCGGTGGCGCTGTCGGACTGCGACCTGATCCTGCTGCCGTTCAAGAAGCTGACCGCGCTCGGCCGCGTGCACCTGGAGCTGGAGAACATGATGTACGGCGTCATGAGCCGCGAGCTGGTGCGCGAGCAGGCGATGATTGGCATGCTGGGCGCGCTCAGCGCCGAGGCGCGCGTGGCGCGCTTCCTGGTGGCGCTGGCCGAGCGCTTCGCGCAGATGGGCTATTCCAGCAAGCTGTTCAACCTGCGCATGACGCGCCACGAAATCGGCAGCTACCTCGGGCTGACGCTGGAAACGGTCAGCCGCACCTTGTCGGCCTTCAACGAGATCGGCCTGATCAGTGTCGACCAGCGCACCATCGGCATCAAGGACCCGGAAGCGCTGAAAACCCTGCGCCGCCTGCCGCCGTCGCGCACCCGCGGCAAGCCCGCCGCGCGCGGCAAGGGCGGCGCCCGCGAACCGTCCGCGCAGTTGCTGGCGGCCCTGTAGCACCCGCAGGCGAGTAGCCTGGCAATTCAGTATTACCTCCCGCATTACCCAGCCTTGGGCCCGGTCCTCCAACCGGGCCCCTTTTTTATCGTCTTGGTAACAAAAAAGCCCGCAAAAAGGCTTGCATTCCTGCCCGGCTTCCACAATAATGAATGCAAATACGAATCATTCTTATTTAAGGAGAAGCGAAGATGATTACGACCACCCCAGCCATGCCCCCTGTCGTTGTAAACCACCCTGTCAGCGCCGCCGTGGCCGCGCACGCCGTCAAGCCGGTCAAGCGCATCACCAGCGCCAGCCTGATGGACGGTGGCCGCGAACTGGAAATCGAGCATGCGGGCCGCGTCTACCGTCTGCGCGTCACCCAGCTCAACAAACTGATTTTGACGGCGTAAGCCGTCACAGATTAACTGTGCGTTAAAGGGGCGCCGCCGCGCCCCATTCTCCCCTCGAGTCGCCAGCCGCAGCCGCCAGCCACACTCTCTTTTCCGACCCAGGAGCGTCTGATGGCCATCGAACATAGCAACCCGATTTTCCTCGCCCCATCGCATGGCGGCCACAATCCCGAACTGATGCTGTCCGCGGTGCTGCATCTGATGTCGCACTACACGGCCGGCAGCGACGACGCCGGCGGCTGCGTCAAGCTGGCCTCGGTGATCGAGCGCCACCTGAAGGCGCTGGCCAGCCTGCCGGACCTGGCGCCGGTGCTCAGCGCCACCTGCGCGCAACTGTCGGAACAATGGGCCAGCGAGGTCGAGCGCAACATCCACGAGCAGGAAAAGACCAACTTCCTCAGCCGCATCATGGCGCGCGCCCGCACCGCGCCGTCGGTGGCGTAACGGAGCGGCCACCCATGTGCGAGAAACACGATCCACTGGCGGCCATCATCGCCGCCGCCATGCCGCAGGTGGCCGGCGCGGTCGCCGAGCCGGGGCCGCGCGTCGGCGCGCCGGCGGCCAAGCCGCAAGTCATCAAACCGGTCATCAACAGCGTGCGCAGCGTGCTGGGCAAGGAAGCCGACGCGCAGGCCTCGCGCCGGCGCCGGCTGTGGGAGCTGGGCCATGCCTGCCACTGCCCGCTGGTCGGCGTCGGTTTCCCGCTGGGCGTGCTGCGCAAGCTGGTCGACAAGGTCACCAACGGCAAGGTGGTGGCCGACGACTATGAAGTGCACGTCGGCGCGGTCACCGAATGCGGCAGCCGCAACCGGCTGTCGGAAGCGCTGCAAAAGGAACTGGAGCGCCGCTACGCCGCCGTGCTGCTGCGCTTCCGCAACGCCAAGAACACCGAGCAGGTGGCCGAGCTGTGGCGCAACGCCGTCAACGCCGGCGACGTCGCCGGCGCCTTCTGGGCCGGCCTGACGCACCCGCGCTGCACCTCCGAGCTGGAAGAACAGATGTGCCGCGACCTGCACATGGTGCAGCACCAGGCCGGCGCCTGCGTGCGCGCCGACATCAGCAAATTCAACGCCACGCTGGATGAGAACAAGCGCCTGACGCACGACCTGGCCAAGGCGCAACAGCGCGCCACCGCGCTGATGGCGGAAAAACCGCGGACGCCGAACGGCACGCGGCGCAAATGATGCAGCTGCGCGCACAGCTGGTCGGCAAGGACAGCATGGTTGACTCGCTCAGGGTCGAGCTGGAGCAGTTGCGCGAATCGATCCCGGGCCTGGAGTCGCGCGCCAAGCTGGCCGAACGGCTGGCCCAGATGGACGAGCGCGAACGCGCCATGCGCCAGCAGATCGCCGAGCTGAAGCTGGAACTGGCGCGCGCGGCCGAGGCGCCGGCGCCGCTGCAGGAAGCCCCCTGGTGGTCGAACACGTCATGAAAATGCCGCTAAGCCTGCGTGAACGCGCGGTGCTGTGCGTGGGCGGGCGCAACGGCAACGTCGCCAGCTATCGCGAGCTGATCGAGCGCGAAGGCGCGCAATTCAGCCACCACGACGGCGGCCTGGAAGACAACGCCAACCGCCTCGAAGCGAGCCTGGCGGCGGCCGACCTGGTGATCTGCCAGACCGGCTGCATCAGCCACAGCGCCTACTGGCGGGTCAAGGACTACTGCAAGCGCAACGGCAAGCGTTGCGTCTTCATCGACAACCCCTCGATCTCCAGCCTGGCCCGCGGCCTCGAACAAGCCAGCGCCGACTAAACCGGGGTCAGGTCTGACAAAGCACACGGGCTCAACTGCAAAGCAGTTGAGCCCGTGCTTTTGTCAGACCTGACCCCGGGTTAATAGACGTCGCGGCGGTAGCGGCCGGTGGCGGCGAGGTCGTTCAGGGCGGCGCGGCCCAGCACGGTTTCCAGCGCAGCATCGACGCCGGCTGCCATGCCCTCAAGGCTGCCGCATATATAAAATGCTGCGCCTTGCCTGACCCAGTCGCGCACCGCGTCCGCCTGCTCTGCCAGACGGTCCTGCACGTAGCGGCGTTCCGCTTGGTCGCGCGAGAACACCATGTCCAGCTTCTCCAACAGGCCGTCGCGTTGCCAACCCTCCAGCTCGGCGCGATAGTGGTAGTCGCAGGCGGCGTTGCGCTCGCCGAACAGCAGCCAGTTGCGCCGCTGCCCCGCCAGCGCGCGCGCTTTCAGGTGGCCGCGCAGGCCGGCGAGGCCGCTGCCGTTGCCGATCAGGATCAGCGGCCGCTCGCTGTTGCCCTCCAGGCGGAAACGGCGGTGCTGGCGCAGCCGCAGTTGCACCGTGGCGCCCAGCGCCGCTTGCCGCGTCAGCCAGCCGGAGGCGACGCCGTGGCTGCCGTCCGCATGCGTGTGCAGCCGCACCAAGAGGTGCACGCGGCCGTCGGCCGGGATCGAGGCGATCGAGTATTCGCGCGCGCGCGACGGGTCGGCCGGCGCGGCGATCTGCACCAGGTCGCCCGATTGCCAGTCCGGCAGCACGCCGCTGGCCGGCTCCAGCTCCAGATGGTAGACCGGGGCGCCGGCGCTGCCGGGGTTCAGCTGCACGCGCTCGCTGAGGCGCCAGTCGTCGAAGGCCGGCGCGCCCCAGTCCGGCGCGTCGCTGGTGCCGGCCAGATGGCTCAGTTGCTGGCGCCAGGCGTCGATGGCGTCGGCCGCGCTGCGGTCGACTTCCACGCGTGGGAACAGGCTTTGCGCGCCCTGCGCCTGCAGCCATTGGTCGAGCGCGCGGCCGAAGCCGCAATAGTGGTTGTAGCTTGTGTCGCCCAGCGCCAGCACCGCGTAATGCAGCTGCGGCAGCGCCAGCGTGGTGGTCATCAGGCGGCCCGCGAAGCCGGCGGCGGCGTCGGGCGCGTCGCCCTCGCCGTAGGTGCTGACCAGGAACAGGATGCGCTCGGCTCCCTGCAAATCGTCCGCGCCCAGCTCCGACAGTTCCGCCAGCCGCGCCGGGATGCCGGCCAGCTTCAGCGTGGCCGCCGTCTGCTGCGCCAGCGCCTCGGCGTTGCCGGTCTGGCTGGCGTAGCTGACGATCCAGCCGGGCGACGCCGCCGCCTCGGCCTTGGCGCGCGCGGCCGCCAGCCGCTTGCGGCGGGTGCGCATATACGGCGCCAGGCAGACCAGCGCGTAAGCGACGCTGATGCCTGCCACCAGCAGCAGTCGGGTGGGGTCGTTGGTCCAGATCATACGTCTAACATGGTGCGTAAATGGGTGCTCAGGTGTTCCGTGAAGCTGCCGTCCGGCTGGCGGACGACGAAGCGCGCGGCCAGCCCTTGCAGCTCGGCCAGTTGCAGGCCGTCGCGGCTGCCCAGCACGGTCAGCGCGGTCGACCAGGCGTCGGCCGCCATGCATTGCGCGTGCACCACCGTGACCGAGGCCAGGTCGTTGGCGATCGGCATGCCGCTGCGCGGGTCGATGGTGTGCGGGTAGCGCTGGCCGTCGAGTTCGAAATAGCGGCGGTAGTCGCCCGAGGTGGCGACCGCCAGCCCGTGCAGCGCCAGCACCAGCTCGGCCGGCGTCGCCACGCCGGGCGCGGCGTCGGCGACCTGCTCCAGCATCACCCACCACGGCTGCCCGTCCGGCTTGACGCCGGCGCCGCGCAGCTCGCCGCCGACCTCGACCAGATGGTGCGCGTAGCCCTGCGTTTTCAGATAGTACGATAGCCGGTCGACGCTGTAGCCCTTGGCCACGGCCGACAGGTCCAGCTGCACGCCGCCCGGCTGCCAGGCCTTGCGGCCGTCGCGTTGCAGCAGCACCGGCCGCGCCGCCAGCTGCGCGCGGGCGATGCCGATTTCCTCGGGCGACGGCGGCACGAAATCGGGCTGGTCGAAGCGGCCCCAAGGACCGAAGCCCCACAGGTTGACCAGCGAGCCGGCCGTCGGATCGTAGGCGCCGCCCGAGGCGCGCGCCACGTCCATGGCGTACGCCAGCACGTCGAAGAAGGCCGGCGGCAAGGTGTGCCAGCTGTCGGCCGGGGCGCGGTTGAAGCGGCCCAGGTCGGATTCGGTTTCCCAGTGGCTCATTTCGGCCACGACGGCGTCGAGCTGCTGTTGCAGCCCGTCCTGCAAGTGCGCGCAGGCCGCGTCCGGCGCGGCCACCAGCCGCACCGACCAGCTGGTGCCCATGCTGCGGCCAGCGTAGTCGCGGATCTCGCCGCCTGCTGGCGCCGGGTCGTCGGAAATAGCGTGAGGCAGTAAAACCCGGCGCATGCCAACCTTAATCCGGCAGGATTTCCAGGATGGCGGCGTAGCTGGCGCGGCGCGGCGCCATCTGCGGCGGCTGGCCCGGCACCGGCGCGGCGGCGGCCGGCCAGCTGCTGCTGACCATGTAGGCGCCGGCCGCCGGCAGCGTCAGCGTCAACTCGCCCTTGGCGTCGGTGCTTTGACGGATCTCGCCCAGCGTGCCGCGGTAGCGCACGCCGCCCGGGATCAGGCTCACGCCGAGGTTGGCGGCAGGCTTGCCGTCCAGCAGCAGGCGCCAGGTGACTTTTTCGCCGGCGCGCAGTTCGTTCGGATGGCCGACCGGCACCAGCTCCAGGCCCTTGCCGCTCGGCTTGAGCACATCCGTGGTCGGATCGCCGTTGGTAACAAAGGTCTCCAGGCGGCTTTCGTTGCGGGTCAGCTTGACCTCGGTGGCGTCGGCCGGCACGTCCTTGGCCAGCGACTCCTCGGTGCCGCGGAAGCGCTTGGCGTTGCCGTCCTTGTCCTTGTAGCTGCCGAACACGCTCTGCGTGACCAGCGCGATGCGGTAGGTGCCGGCCTTGCTCAGCTTCAGGTCGAAGGTGTTGCGCAGCTTGCCGTTGCTGACGTTTTCCGGCGTGACCTTGATGCCGCCAGGGCCGGTGATATCAATGCCGTCGATTTTCAGCGGCACGTGGTCGATATCGAACAGCCCTTCCGAAATGGCGGCGTCCACCGTCACCCAGGCGGCGCCGTCGCGGCCCGCTTCCACCAGCGTCGACGATGGCAGGATCCATGGCTTGTGCGCCTGCGCGTTGAGCGAGACGAACGACAGGCCGGCCAGCGCCAGCGCGATCAACGATTTATTCAATTTGGACATATCCCCGCCTGTTGTTATGGTTTGACTTGCACGACCACCGCGCCCAGCTCTTCCTTGCCCTGGCCGCTCACATTCTGCGCCGATTTAGGCGGCCATTGCAGCGGCACTTTCACCACTTCGCGGCCGCCGGCCTCGCGCGACGCCTCCACCAGCACCGTGTACTGGCCGGCCGGCAGCTTGTCCAGCGCGCCTTTCGGGATGTTCAGCGTGACTTCGCCCGGTGCGCGGGTGGCGCCCGAAACGCCGTCCAGCGGCATGGTCAGCTCGCGGCCGGTCTTGCGCCACCACTGGCGCATGTCCTTGAGCCACTTGGTGCCGGCATTGTCCTTCTTCTTGGTGTCGTACAGCACGGCCAGGTTGGCGACCACTTTCTGGTCGGCGTTCTCCAGCCACGCGGCGATGTAGGGACGGTGGTATTCGGCCACGTTCAGCTGCGGCACATCGAGTTTGAGCGCCAGATCGGCGGCCATGGCCGAAGCGCTGGCGAGTGGCAGGGTAAGCGCGATGGAGTAGCGTAATTTCATGGAGGTCCTGTCGTGAGATTAATGGATAAACAGCGCTGCGATAACTACGGGTATCAACACGCCCAGGCCCACCATCGGCCAGGTGAACGGGCGATTGGCCGCGTGGAACTTCAAAATCAGTAAGCCGGTAATGCAGAACACCAGGCACAGCACGGCGAAGATGTCGATGAACCAGTTCCATGCCGGGCCGGTGTTGCGGCCCTTGTGCACGTCGTTCAGCCACGAGATCCAGCCGCGGTCGGTGTTTTCGAATTCGGCGGCGCCGTCCTCCAGGCCGATGCGCACCCAGGCGTCGCCGCCGGCCTTCGGCATCGGCAGGTAGACCTCGTCGGCCGACCATTCGGCCGCGCGGCCGCCGGCCTGCACCTTGAAGGCCTCCTTCAGCCATTGCTCGACCGCCGGCGGCAGCGGCTCCTTGGCGCCGTCATGCTGGCCGGCGTAGCCGCGCAGCTGCGCCGTCAGCGCCTCCGGCAGCTGCGCCTGTTTGTTGGTGATGACCGGCTTGGCTTCGATCTGCGCGGCGTGGTTGAGCGTGATGCCGGTGACCGAGAACAGGAACATGCACAGCAAGCACATGGCCGAGCTGACCCAATGCCACTGGTGCAAATGCTTCAGCCAGACAGCGCGGCTGGCATTGCGGGCGGGACTGGCGCTGGGTACGCTCACGGATTTTCCTTAGGTCAAAAATACAAATGATAATGATTATCATTTGATCGGTCAATCCATCTTGTGTATCTGTTATGTAAAGTACAGTGGCGAACCGGCGGGCGCGTTAAGGTGGGCGCAACACTCTCTCTATCATGGAGGCGCATCATGCCGCTCTATTCACAGGAACAGATCAACGCCATCGCCGCCAAGGTCAAGCATGTACGCTTCGGCATGTTCACCACCATCGACGACGACCACGGCCTGACCAGCCGGCCGCTGACCGTGCAGCAGATCGATGGCGAAGGCAATATGTGGTTCTTCACCTCGGACGAGGCGGACTTTACCCACGCGCTGGCGTCGCATCCGGACGTGAACGTCAGCTTTTCCAACCCGCACGAACACCTGTACCTGTCGGTGACCGGACAAGCCTATCTGGTGCGGGACCGCGCCAAGGCGCGGGAATTGTGGAACCCGCTGGTGCGGGCATGGTATCCGCGCGGACTCGATGAGCCGCATCTGGCGCTGATACGGGTGCGGATACAAACGGCGGAGTATTGGGATGCCAGCACCAGCAAGATGAAGCAGCTGGTGCAACTGGCCAGGACGGCCGTTACCGGCCGCGCGCCCGTGGCCATGGGCAAGCACACCACCATCTGTCTTTAATCAGGACTTGGAGCGGGAGCCGGAACCGCCGCTGCGGCCGCCACGGCTGCCGCGCTGCCCCTGTTCCTGCCCCTGTTCCTGCCCCTGTTCCTGGCCCTGTTCGTCCTCGTCCTCATCCTCGTCCTCGCTGGCGCCGCCTTTGCTGCCGGCGCCGCGCGCGCCGCTGCCCGACGACGCGCTCTGGCTGCTGCGGCCCGGATCGTTCTTGTGGCTCATCGCGCCGGCGCGGCGCGCCTCTTCCGACGTGAATTCGTGCGCCGTGCCCTTCTCATGCGCGGCGCGACCGCCTTCGGCAGCGATTTCGCGCTGCTGCTCCGGGTCCATCGAAGCGAAACCGCGCTTGCTGGTATCGCCGCCCTGCTTGTTGCCTTTGTCACTGGTTGCCATGATCATCTCCTGTAGTTAAGACTTGCTCCTGCATGCGGCACAGGAGCATTCATCCTAGTTCACGGCCCAGCCAAACAATATAGGACTCCCACAGCAGCCCACGTAGGAACATTCCGGTGACCGGTAGTGCGGTTTAACCGAGACTTGATCGGGGTATCTCCAGCACCGCCTCGCCGCTGCTGACGAACACCCGCTCGCCCGGCTGCGCCAGCACCGGATGGCCGCCGGTGAAGGCGCCGAACGACGGCAGCACCATCCGTTCGGGTCCCACCAGGAAGCACGGCAGCAGCAGCGAATCCCACCCCGAGCGCAGCCGGTACACCGGGTGCACGTGCCCGGCCAGCACATACGATGGCACCATCACGTCCGGGTGATGGCAAAACGCGAACGGCCCGATCACGTGCGGCTCGTCCACCATCGCCATCGCCAGTTGCGGCGGCGGGTCGCCGGCGTGGGCGTCGTGATTGCCGCGCACCAGCGTCAACAGCAGGTCGGGATGGCGCGCGCGCCACGCCTGCATCGCCGCCAGCGTGGCCGGCGCGCGCGCCGCCCTGGCGTGCAGGAAGTCGCCGAGGAACATCACCTGGCGCACCGGCAACCGCGCAATCAAGTCGTCCAGCGCGGCCAGATTGGCGCTGGTGGTGCCGGCCGGCACCGGCACGCCGAGCGCGCGGAACGAGGCGGCCTTGCCGAAGTGGATGTCGGCGATAATCAGCATGGACTCGCGCGGCCAGTACAGCGCCTTCTGTGGCAGCATCAGCAATTGTTCGCCGGCGATCTCGATCAGGTGATTCATGGTCCTGCTGCTTTCTCCAGTTCGCGCACCAGCCGGGCCACGCGGTCCGACAGTTTTTCGGTGCTGAGTTTTTCACGGAAGCGCTCCACCATCAGCGCGAAGCCGAACGGGGTGGCGCGCTTGATGGCGTGGAAGGCGACGCCGCGCGCCTGCAATTCGAGCAGCGTGGCGCGCAGGCGGCCCAGTTCCAGTTCCTGCTCCAGCACCTCGCGCTGCGCCTGCGTCAGCAGCAGGTTGCCGGCATCGTGCTGCGTGAACACGGCAAAGAACAGCGACGACGACGCCTGCAACTGGCGCGCGCTCTTGCCCTGCCCCGGATAGCCCTGGAACACCAGCCCGGCGATGCGGGCGATTTCGCGGAAGCGGCGCTTGGACAGCTCGGTCGCGTTCAGGCTGGCCAGCACGTCCTCCAGCAGGCGTTCGGTGCTGAACAGGCCGACATCGACGCCGCGCGCCACCTGCAGCAGCGCCGCCCAGTCCAGTTCCTGCGCCGACAGCAGCTCGAAGCCGTAGTCGTTGACGGCGATGGAAAACGTCACCGGCGTCATGCGGCCGACGCGGTAAGCCAGCAGCGACGCCAGCCCCACGTGCACCGAGCGCCCGGCAAACGGATACATGAACAGGTGCCGGCCCTCGCGGCTGTGCATGGTCTCGATGACGGTGGTGTCGGCCGTCGGCAGCGACGACCAGCGCTGCTGGATTGCCAGCAGCGGCTGCAAGGCGCGCATCTCCGGTCCCTCGTAGCGGCCCTGCGTGGCCAGCCGCAACTGCGCCAGCGCCGCATGCGCCAGCTCGGACGACATCGGCATGCGCCCGCCCTGCCAGCGCGGCACAGCGCCCCTGGCGCCGGTGGCGCGGCGCACATAGGCGGTCATCTCGTGCAAGCGCACGAATTCGAGAATGCGGCCGGCGAACAGGAAATGATCGCCCTTGCGCAGCCGCGAAATAAACGATTCCTCGACGCTGCCCAGCCGCCCGCCGCTGACATACTTCACCTGCAACGACGCATCGGCAACAATGGTGCCGATGCCCATGCGGTGCCGGCGGCCCAGCGCCACATCGGGCACGCGGTAGACGCCCTGCTCGTCCGGCAGCACGCGCCGGTATTCCGGGTAGGCGACCAGCGTCTGCCCGCCGCGCGCGACAAAGTCCAGCGCCCATTGCCACTCGTCGTCTGTCAGGTTGCGGTAGGACCAGGCGGTGCGCACCTCGGCCAGCAATTCCTCGGAGCGGAAGCCGCCGCCCAGCGCGATCGTCACCAGGTGCTGCACCAGCACGTCCAGCGGCTTGTCCGGCACCGGCCGCGCTTCGATGTCGCGCGCGGCCACTGCCTGGATGGCGCCGGCCGCTTCCAGCAATTCCATGCTTTGCGTCGGCACCAGCGTCAGGCGCGAGACGCGGCCCGGCGCGTGGCCGCTGCGGCCGGCCCGTTGCAGCAGCCGCGCGATGCCTTTGGCACTGCCGATTTGCAGCACGCGTTCGACCGGCAGGAAGTCGACGCCGAGGTCCAGGCTGGAAGTGCACACCACCGCCTTCAGCTTGCCTTGCTTGATGCCCTGCTCCACCCAGTCTCGCACTTCCTTGTCCAGCGAGCCGTGATGCAGGGCGATCAGGCCGGCCCATTCGGGTCGGGCGTCCAGCATGTGCTGATACCACAGCTCCGCCTGCGAGCGGGTATTGGTGAAGACCAGCGTGCTGCCATGCTTTTCCACCTCGGCCAGCACCGGTTGCAGCATCTGCACGCCAAGGTGGCCGCCCCAGGGGAAGCGCGACGGATTTTCCGGTATCAGCGTATCGACCTCGATCTGCTTGCTGATATGGCCTTCGATGATGACGCCGTCCGGCGCCAGCACGTCGCGCGCGCGTTCAAGGTTGCCCAGCGTGGCAGACAAGCCCCACACCAGCAGCGCCGGATTCCAGCGGCGCAGCCGGGCCAGCGCCAGTTGCGTCTGCACGCCGCGCTTGTTGCCCATCAGCTCGTGCCATTCGTCGATGATAATCATCGCCAGATGCTTGAAGCGGTCGGCGGCGTCGGCGTGGCTGAGGAGCAGCGTCAGGCTTTCCGGCGTGGTGACCAGGGCGTCGGGCAGGCGCTTGTTCTGGCGGGCGCGCTGGGCGGAGCTGGTGTCGCCGGTGCGCGCCTCGACCTGCCAGTCCGGCGCGGCTTCCTGCAAGGCGCGCAAGGTGTCAGCGGCCAGCGCGCGCATCGGCGTAATCCACAGCACCCGCAAGCCGCCCGGCGCCGTGCGGCTGCCGCCAGCGCTGCCGCGCACAGCGCGCGGGCGCGGCGACGACATGGCGGCGACGCGCTGCAGCGCGGCGAACCAGACGGCGTAAGTCTTGCCGGCGCCGGTGGTCGCGTGCAGCAGGCCGGAGCGGCCGGAGGCGGCCGCCGCCCACACTGCGCGCTGGAACGGGAATGCCGTCCAGCCGCGCTCGGCGAACCAGTGTTCCGCGTTCATGGCGCTGCCAGCAGGCTTTTCAGCGACTCCAGCGTGTCGGCCTCCTCCACCTTTTTATCCTCGCGCCGGCGCAGGATGCGCGGGAAGCGCACCGCGATGCCGGACTTGTGGCGCGGCGAGCTGGCAATGCCCTCGAAGCCGATCTCGAACACCATGCTCGGCGTCACGCTGCGTACCGGGCCGAATTTCTCGATCGTGGTCTTGCGGATCGCCTGGTCCACCTGCGCGATTTCGGCGTCGGTCAGCCCCGAGTACGCCTTGGCGAACGGCACCAGCTTGCGCTCGTCATCCCACACGGCAAACGTATAGTCGGTGTACAGCGAGGCGCGCCGTCCGTGGCCGGCTTGCGCGTAGATCAGCACCGCGTCCACGCTGTACGGATCGATCTTCCATTTCCACCAGGTGCCGACGCTCTTGGTGCGGCCGACGCCGTAGCGCGCGTCGGCCGCCTTCAGCATCATGCCCTCGACGCCGCGCTCGCGCGATTCCATGCGAATGGCGGCCAGGTGCGCCCAGCTGTCCGCCACGATCAGCGGCGACAGCCGCAGCTGCGGCGCGCCTTGCAGGCTGCCGACCAGCTGTTCCAGCAACATGCGCCGCTCGGCCTGCGCCAGGTCGCGCAGGTCGCGGCCGTCGAGCTCCAGCAGGTCGTAAGCCACCATCACCGCCGGCAACTCGCCCAGCAGGCGCGCCGACACCTGCTTGCGGCCCATGCGCTTTTGCAGGTCGGCGAACGGCGCCGGGGCATGGCCGCCGTGCCAGATCAGGATTTCGCCGTCCAGCACCACGCCGTCCGGCAGGCGCAGCGCGGCCAGTTCCGGGAAGCGTTCGGTAATCAGGTCCTCGCCGCGCGACCACAGCCAGTTCTTGCCCTCGCGGCGGACCAGCTGGGCGCGCATGCCGTCGTATTTCCATTCGATTTGCCAGTCGGCCAGATCGCCCAGCGTGGCCGGGTCGCGTTCCAGCTGGTGCGCCAGGAAGAAGGGATAGGGCTGGCCGCCCCGCTGCGCCTGCTCTTCCGGCGTGTGCGCGGAGATCAGTTGCTGGAAGCCGGCGGCGGTCGGACTGACGCTGCCATCGGTCCAGCCCATCAGCCGCTGCGCGATCAGTTTGCTGTCCAGCGCGGCGATGGCGCTGAGGGCGCGCGTTACCAGCAGGCGCGAGACGCCGACGCGGAAGCCGCCCCCAATCAGCTTGGTGAGCAGGAAGCGTTCGCGCGTGTCGAGCTGGTCCCAGTAGGTGAACAGCGCGGTGCGCACCGCTTCGGGGTCGGCCCCACGCAGGGGGCGATGCCCAGTTCGATCCAGTCGGCCAGGCCGATTTCGCTCGGGTGTTTGGGCGGCGGCAGGATATGGGCGATGGTTTCGGCCAGGTCGCCGACGGCGTGGTAGCACTCGTCGAACAGCCATTCGTCGAGGCCGGCGTATTCCATCGCGTACTGGCGCAGCAGCCTGGTCGGCACCGCCTGGCGCGGCTTGCCGCCGGCGAGGAAGTAGACGGCCCAGGCGGCGTCCTGCGGCGCGGCGGTCGTGAAATAGGTCTGCAACGCCGCCAGCTTGCGGCTGGTGGAGGTGGTTTCGTCCAGCTCGGCGTAGAGCAGCGCGAAGTCACGCATGGCCCGCCTCCCCCGCGTCGTCACCGAGGTCCGCCGCGCCGCCCGAAAGCGCACGGCCGCCATCGAGCGCTCCGTCCGGCCCGGCGCTTACGCCGGCCACATCGGCGACGCCCGGGCCACCAGTTGGCGCCGCTGCGGCCGGGTTGGCGGACGCAACGGCGGTGGTCGGGACGCCGGTTGGCGTGGCTGCGCCCTCGGCTTCGTCGTCGCCGTATTCGGTGTCGAAGCCGCTGGCTTGCAGGCCTTGCTGTTGCAACCAGCGCACCAGCACCGCGATCGAGCCATGCGTGACGATCACGCGCTGGGCGCCGGTGGCGCTGATCGCCTCCAGCAAACCCGGCCAGTCGGCGTGATCGGACAGCACAAAGCCGCGGTCCACGCCGCGCCGCCGCCGCGCGCCGCGCAGCTGCATCCAGCCACTGGCAAACGCATCGCTGAAATCGCCAAAGCGCTTGATCCACGGCGACCCGGCAGCCGACGGCGGCGCCAGCACGATCGCCCTGCCCATCTCGCTCTTCGGCACATCGCCCACCATCACCGTGGACGGCAGCCACACGCCGCCCTCCCGATACACCTGATTCAAGGTCTGCACCGCGCCATGACAAATGATCGGCCCGATCGCAGGATCAAGCCCGCTGAGCAAACGCTGCGCCTTGCCGAAGCTGTAACCGAGCAGCACACTGGCGCGCCCCTGCTCCGCGTTGGCCGCCCACCAGGCGTTCACGTCATCATAGATTTCCTGCTGCGGCTGCCAGCGATAGATCGGCAGGCCAAACGTGGACTCGGTAATAAAGGTATCGCAGCGCACCGGCTCGAACGGCGCGCAGGTGCTGTCCGCCTCGACCTTATAGTCGCCGGACGCCACCCACACCTCGCCGCGATACTCCATCCGCACCTGCGCCGAACCCAGCACATGCCCGGCCGGATGCAGCGACACCGTCACGCCGTTGTGCACGACGCGCTCGCCATAAGCCAGGCCGGTGACATTGATCGGCCCCAGCCGCGACTGCATCACATTCACACCGGGCGCCGCCGTCAGATAATGCTGATGGCCGCCGCGCGCGTGGTCGCCGTGCGCATGGGTAATCACCGCCCGCTCCACCGGCCGCCAAGGGTCGATGTAAAACTGGCCGGGCACGCAGTACAGGCCCTCCTTGCGCACGATCACCATATCTGCGGGCATAAACGGCTTTCAAGTCACGATGAAAACCGATTCTCGCGTCGAGTCGCGCTCCGGTCTGTCAGCCAGCGCACCGACTCACTCGATCGGCTCCGCCATGAAGGTGATGTTGTCGTCCTCTTCGCAATCGATATGCACGCGCTCCTCGCCGATCATCAGCATGGCGTCGAGATCCAGCGCGCCCGGCGCCGGCGCCCGCGCGGCCGGCGCCGCAGGCAGCTTGGGTGGTCGCGGCGGCTCTGCGCTCTTTTTCTGGTGGACATAATTTCCCCGCTTCGGTGGTCACAACTGCCAACCAGAGTAACGCGCACAACGCAAATGCGCTATCGGATACTGCCTACAAACCGGGTAGGAAGTCCTCGTATAATCGCCGGATCGGCTACCATAGAGCCCTGTGCGCGCCCGCGCTTATCTACTGAACAACACATCATGACCTTCACCCTCAGCGACACCGCCTACGGCACCGACAGCGCCGACGCCAAAAACGCCATGTACAACGACCTGCGCCCGCAGCTGCAAGGCCTGGTCCACGGCGAAAGCGACCTGATCGCCAACACCGCCAACTTCAGCTCGCTGGTATTCAACAGCATGCCGGGCCTGAACTGGGCCGGCTTCTATTTCCTCAAGGGCGATGAACTGGTACTGGGCCCGTTCCAGGGCAAGCCAGCCTGCATCCGCATCAAGAAAGGCCGCGGCGTCTGCGGCACCACCGTGGTCGAGGGCAAAGCGATCGTCGTGCCGGACGTGCACGCCTTCCCGGGCCACATCGCCTGCGACGTCAACTCGCGTTCGGAACTGGTGGTGCCGGTGCGCGGCCCCGATGGCGCCATCGTCGGCGTGTTCGACCTCGACAGCCCGCTGCCCAACCGCTTCGACCAGACCGACGCCGAGGGCATCGAGTCGCTGGTCAAGGTGCTGGAAGCAACGCTGGCTTAAGAGCAGCCATCAGCCGCCGCGCGCGGCCTTGCTGAAGGCGTTGCGCAGCTTCGCCTCCAGCAGTTCGGCGCGCAGGCGCTCCTCCGCCTTCTCCATCTCCGGCGTGAACTCCGCGTGCGACTTGCGCTCGCAGGCCTCGCGGATTTCCAGCGTGATATCGCCCGGCTGCGGATACGGATACGCCTTGGCCCAGGCGATCGCCTCCTCGCGCGAGGCCGCCTGCACCATCCAATAGCCGGCGACCAGCTCCTTCATCTCGCCGAACGGGCCATCGACCACCGACGTCTTCGAATTGGCGTAGTGCACGCGCGCCGAGCTGGCCGTGCCTTTCAAGCCCTCGCCGGCCAGCAGCACGCCCTGCCGCACGCCGGCCTCGTTCTGCCGGGCGACGAAGTCGACCACCTCCGGCTCCAGCAGCGCGTTGGCCTCGGTGGCGCTATCGGAGCGCAGGAAAATCACATAGCGCGTCAGCTGCGCGTCACGCAGCGGCAGCGTGCCGCGCTCGTCGAAGCCGACGCCGCCGGCGTCGCGGATTTCATACACCGCACCGCTGTCGAACAGCGGCCACCAGCGCACCTGGTCGATGATGTCCTCGCGCGACTCCGCCTCCAGCAGCACGAAGCCGGCCACCAGTTCCTTGGGCGGGAACGGCCCGTGCACCTCGCTCCACACGCCGTCGCGGCGCAGCAGCCGCACCGCCTCGGCGCTGGGCCGCAGGAAGGTGCCCGGCTCCAGCGCCGGCGGTTGCATGCCTCGTTCGGTGCTCTGATTCGCGCGGCGCAGTACCATGAATTCCATTACTTCTTGCTCCAGAGTAAGTTCAACCAGTAAGGTATCACATCACTGGCAGCCCGGCGCCATCTGCTTCATCGCCGCTTCCATCTCTTCCGGCGAGACGTCGCGCAGATGGGTGGCGATCGACCAGTGGTGGCCGAACGGATCGGTGACCTGGCCATAGCGGTCGCCCCAGAACATGTCGGCCACCTCCATGCGCACCGTGGCGCCGGCGTCGACCGCCTGCCTGAACGCCGCGTCCACGTCCGGTGAATACAGGTGCAGCGTGACCGGGCTGCCGTTCAGCGCCTTCGGTCCCTTGCCGCCGTCGTAGTCGGGAAAGTCGTCGGCCAGCATGATGGTGGACTCGCCGATCTTCAGCTCGGCGTGCATGACGCGGCCGCCTTCGCCGGGCAGGCGCATAATCTCCACGGCGTCGAAGGCTTTTTTGTAGAATTCGATGGCGTCGGCGGCGCCTTCGCATACCAGGTGCGGGGTGATGGTGCTGATCATGGTGGTCTCCTCCGGTTAAAAGACCACTCTATACCCGCCGCGCGGCGGCGCCGCACGATTCGTCAGGCCAGCTGCGAAAATGTCGGTTCAGCGATACACAGTGATACATACCAGAAACAAATCTTAAGTCAACTGCCGCCGTTAAGCGGATAAAATTCTTCACTAATGTAGCACTCTGCTGCAATACAGCATTACATCCACCGGTGATTGATTAGCCTGGCTCATAAGGGCATGCATCACCACCGCATTACTCAAAATGCTGCGCCGCGTTATATTGGCCGGTCAGACTGTCCCTGGGGGTAACTTTGTGTTAATTGAAATCGTCCGCGTGGCGCTTCGGCGTCCCTACACATTCGTGGTCATGGCGCTGCTGCTGCTGATCGTCGGTCCGCTGGCGGCGCTGCGCACGCCGACCGACATTTTCCCGGACATCAAAATCCCGGTGATCGCGGTGGCCTGGCAGTACACCGGCCAGCCGCCGGACCAGATGGCCGGCCGCATCTCGACCCAGTTCCAGCGCGCGCTGACCACCACCGTCAACGACATCGAACACATCGAGGCCAACACCTTCACCGGCGTCAGCATCGTCAAGATCTTCTTCCAGCCGGGCGTCAACATCGCCGTCGCCAACGCCCAGGTGACGGCGATTTCGCAAGCGATCGTGCGCCAGATGCCGGCCGGCATCACGCCGCCGCTGGTCATCAACTACAACGCCGCCACCGTGCCCATCCTGCAGGTGGCGCTGTCCGGCAAGGGGCTGTCGGAACAGCAGCTGTCCGACCTCGGCACCAACACCGTGCGCACGCCGCTGGTCAGCGTGCCGGGCGCGGCGATCCCGCTGCCGTACGGCGGCAAGCAGCGCCAGGTGCAGATCGACGTCGACCCGGCGCTGTTGCAGGCGCGCGGCCTGTCGGCGCAGGACATCGCCAACGCGCTGGCGGCGCAGAACGTGCTGACGCCGGTGGGCACGCAGAAGATCGACAGCCTCGAATACACCATCCAGCTCAACAGCGCGCCATCGGCCATCGCCGACCTGGCGCGGCTGCCGGTGCGCGTGGTCAACGGCGCCACCATCTACCTCGGCGACATCGCCAACATCCACGACGGCAATGCGCCGCAGACCAACGTGGTGCACGTCGACGGCAGCCGCTCGGTGCTGATGTCGGTGCTGAAGAACGGCTCGGCCTCGACCCTGGCCATCGTCGACGGCGTGCGCGAGAAGATCAACACGCTCAAGGCCGGCTGGCCGGACGCGCTGACCGTCACGCCGATCAACGACCAGTCGGTGTTCGTGCGCGCCGCCATCAAGGGCGTGGCGTCGGAAGGCGTGATCGCCGCCGCGCTGACCAGCCTGATGATCCTGCTGTTCCTCGGCAGCTGGCGCTCGACCATCATCATCGCCGTCTCGATCCCGCTGTCGATCCTCGGCTCGATCATCGCGCTGTCGGCGATCGGCGAATCGCTCAACCTGATGACCCTGGGCGGCCTGGCGCTGGCGGTCGGCATCCTGGTCGACGACGCCACCGTGACCATCGAAAACATCAACTGGCACCTGGAACACGGCAAGCCGGTGGAAACCGCGATTCTCGACGGCGCCGCGCAGATCACCACGCCGGCCTTCGTCTCGCTGCTGTGCATCTGCATCGTGTTCGTGCCGATGTTCTTCCTCGACGGCGTGTCGCGCTTCCTGTTCGTGCCGATGGCCGAGGCGGTGATCTTCGCGATGATCTGCTCGTTCATCCTGTCGCGCACGCTGGTGCCGACCATGGCCAACTACCTGCTCAAGCCGCACGACACCGGCGAAGGCCACGCCCACGGCCACGGCGGCCACGGCACGCCGACGCCATCGTCCAACCCGCTGGTGCGCTTCCAGCGCGGCTTCGAGGCCCGCTTCGAGCGCCTGCGCGCCGGCTACAACGGCGTGCTGGAATCGGCCGTGCTCAACCGCAAGCGCTTCATCGTCGGCTTCCTGCTGGTGGTGGCGGCCTCGTTCACGATGGTGCCTTTCCTTGGCAGTAACTTCTTCCCGTCGGTCGACTCCGGCCAGGTGCTGATCCACGTGCGCGTTCCGGTCGGCACCCGCATCGAGGAAACCGCCGCCCGCTTCGCCCGCATCGAGCAGGCCATCCGCCGCGTGATTCCGGCCAACGAAATCGTCACGCTGACCGACAACATCGGCATGCCGGCCAGCTCGATCAACACGGTCTACAACAACACCGGCACCAGCGGCACCCACGACGGCGACTTCCAGATCGCGCTCAGCGAGGACCACCGGCCGACCGCCGAGTACGTGCGCACGCTGCGCAAGGTACTGCCGGAGCAATTCCCGGACACCACCTTCTCGTTCCCGCCGGCCGACATCGTCAGCCAGATCCTGAACTTCGGCTCGCCGGCGCCGATCGACGTGCAGATCCGCGGCGCCAAAATCGCCGACAACTACGCCTACGCCGACAGGCTGCTGAAGCGCATCCGCGCCATTCCGGGCGTGGCCGACGCCCGCATCCAGCAATCGAACAAGTCGCCGGTGTTCAACGTCGACATCGACCGCACCCAGGCGCAGCAGCTGGGCCTGACCACGCGCGACATCACCAACAGCATGGTGGTCAACCTGGCCGGCTCGTCGCAGGTGGCGCCGACCTACTGGCTCAACCCGGCCAACGGCGTCGGCTACCCGATCGTGATGCAGACGCCGCAGCCGCAGATGGACTCGCTGGCGGCGCTGGCCAACCTGCCGGTCGGCAACGGCGCCACCACCAGCGGCGCCACGCTGGGCGGCGTCGCCCGCTTCGAGCGCGGCACGCAGTCGGCCATCATCAGCCAGTACGACATCCAGTCGATGGTGCAGATCTACGCCACCACGCAGGACCGCGACCTGGCCGCCGTCGCCAAGGACATCAACCAGGCCATCGCGGACACCAAGGCCGACCTGCCGAAAGGCTCGACCGTGCAAATGCTGGGCCAGGTCAAAACCATGGACCGCGCCTTCTCCGGCCTGCTGTTCGGCCTGCTCGGCGCGGTGGTGCTGATCTACCTGCTGATCGTGGTCAACTTCCAGTCGTGGGTGGACCCGGCGGTAATCGTCTCGGCGCTGCCGGCGGCACTGGCCGGCATCGTCTGGATGCTGTTCGCCACCAACACCACGCTGTCGGTGCCGGCGCTGACCGGCGCCATCATGTGCATGGGCGTGGCCACCGCCAACTCGGTGCTGGTGATCTCGTTTGCCCGCGAACGCCTGGAGGAACTCGGCGACGCCACCAAGGCCGCGCTGGAAGCGGGCTCGGTGCGCTTCCGTCCGGTGCTGATGACGGCGCTGTCGATGATCATCGGCATGCTGCCGATGGCGCTCGGCCTGGGCGACGGCGGCGAGCAGAACGCGCCGCTGGGCCGCGCCGTCATCGGCGGCCTGATCTTCGCCACCACCGCCACGCTGCTGTTCGTGCCGGTCGTGTTCAGCCTGGTACACCGCAAGCACGCGCCCAAATCGCAATCCAACGACCAACCTATTTCCGGAGCACCTGTCCATGTCTAAACCATCTCGCACGGGTCACAAGCCGTTGGCCCTGGGTCTGATCGTTGTCGCCGCCGCGCTGGTCGCGGCCGGCGTCATCAGCCGCCGTTCGCAAGCCGAACAAGTCAAGCAAGCCAGCACGCCGGTGGTGCCGATGGTCAGCGTGATCAGCGCCGGCCAGGCCGCCGGCGCGCCGCTGGAACTGCCGGCGCGCATTGAGCCGTGGCAGCGCGCGCCGATCTACGCGCGCGTCAGCGGCTACCTGAAAAGCTGGAGCGTCGACATCGGCGCGCCGGTCAAGTCCGGCCAGACGCTGGCCGATATCGAAACGCCCGACCTCGACCAGCAACTGCTGCAAGCCAAGGCCGAACTGGCCACGGCGCGCAGCAACCTGACGCTGGCCACCAGCACCGCCAAGCGCTGGCAGGGCCTGCTGGCGGCGGACGCCGTCTCGCACCAGGAAGCCGACGAGAAGGCCGGCGACCTGGCGGCCAAGCAATCGGCGGTCAACGCCATGCAGGCCAATGTCGACCGCGTGCAGGCGCTGCAACGCTACACCCGCCTGGTGGCGCCGTTCGACGGCGTGGTCACCGCGCGCAACACCGACGTCGGCGCGCTGATCAGCGTCGGCGGCGCCGCCGGCTCGGAACTGTTCGTGGTGTCCGACATCAACCGCCTGCGCGTCTACGTCAACGTGCCGCAGCGCCAGGTGGCCGCCATCAAGGTCGGCGACAAGGCCGAGCTGAGCGTGCCTGAACGTCCGGGCAAGACCTACACCGCCACCGTGCAGTCGCTGTCGCAGGCCATCAACGCCAACTCCGGCGCCATGCTGGTGCAGCTGACCGTGCAGAACGACAGCCGCGAACTGCTGCCGGGCGGCTACGCGTCGATCCACTTCGACACGCCGCAAGCCGGCAGCGCGCTGAGCATTCCGCCAAGCGCGCTGATCTTCAATAAGGCCGGCACCCAGGTGGCCACGCTGGGCAAGGATGGCCGCGTGGTGGTGAAACCGGTCACCATCAGCCGCGACCTCGGCAGCGCGCTGGAAATCGCCGCCGGCATCGACCGCAACGACCAGGTGATCGCCAATCCGCCGGACGGCGTCGCCACCGGCGACCAGGTGCGCGTGGCCGCCGCCAACAACGCAAAGGCCAAGCTGTGAAGATTTTCTACGCCACCACCCTGGCCCTGGCGCTGGCCGCCTGCGCGCAGGCGCCGGTACAGCAGCCGCCGGCCGTGCCGCTGGCCGACAGTTTCCGCGACATTCCGGCCGGCTGGGCCGCCGCCGACGCCACCGCGCCGGCGCTGCCGGCCGACTGGTGGACCATGTACCAGGACCCGCAGCTGAACACGCTGCAACAGCAACTGATCGCCAACAGCCCGGACCTCGGTAGCGCGCTGGCGCGCTACAAGCAGGCGCAGGCCGCCACCGGCGTCGCCCGCGCGGCGCAGTCGCCGACGCTGGCCGCCTCGCTCAACGGCCAGCGCGACCGCCAGTCCGACCTGCGGCCGCTGCGCGGCGCCACCTCGCCGTCCGAATACAACAGCGGCACCTTGCAACTCGACCTCGGCTATGAAGTCGACCTGTGGGGCCGCATCGCCAGACAGGTCAGCGCCGGCGAGGCGCAGGAACAGGCGGCCGGCGCCGACCTGGCCGCCGCCCGCCTGGCGCTGCAAATCCAGCTGGCCGACACGCTGCTGGCCCTGCGCGGCGCCGACGCCGACCTCAAGCTGCTGCGCGAGACCGAGGCCGCCTACCGGCGCCAGGCCGAGCTGATGACGCTGCGCCACGACGGCGGCACCGCCTCCGGCCTCGACCTGGCGCGCGCCGAGACGCAGCTGGAATCGACCCGCTCGCTGCTGCGCCAGCGCACGGCGCAGCGCAATGTGCAGGAACACGCGATCGCCGCGCTGGTTGGCGCCAACGCCGCCAGTTTCAGCGTCGCCCCGGACGACGGCACGGCCTTTGTTACGCCGGTGCTGCCGGTCGGCGTGCCGTCGCAATTGCTGCAACGCCGCCCGGACATCGCCGCCGCCGCCTTCCGCGTGGCGGCCGCCAGCGACCAGCTGGGCGTGGCGCACACGGCGCTGTTCCCGTCGCTGACGCTGGGCCTGACCGGCGGCTACCAGACCAGCGATTTCGACCGCTTCGCGCGCGCCTCCAACCTGTTCTGGGCGGTCGGGCCGACGCTGGCGGTCAACCTGCTGGACGGCGGCCGCCGCAAGGCGCAGATCGCCGGCGCCGAGGCCTCGCTGGACGAGGCCGGCCAGCGCTACCGCGCCGTGGTGCTGGGGGCGTTCCAGCAGGTCGAGGACCAGCTGACCCTGCTCAACAACTATGAGCAGGCGGCCAGGTCCGACCATCTGGCGGCCGCCGCCGCGCAGCGCGCGCTGGACCTGGCCACCAAGCGCTACGACCAGGGCGCGGCCAGCTACCTGGAAGTGGTGACGGCGCAGACGGCCTACCTGCAGTCGCGCCGCAGCGAGCTGGACCTGACCACCCGCTACCGCCAGGCCGGCGTGCAGCTGGTCAAGGCCATCGGCGGCGGCTGGCGCGGCGGCTGACGGCGTTTTCGCGCCCGCCGTCGTTTTCGCGCAGGCGGCAACCCATGCGGCCTATGGGTTCCCGCCTGCGCGGGAACGACGTCTCACCAGCGAGACAGGCGAACTTGGCGGCATGGCGCTACAATGTCAGCGTCGAATGACCAACCAAGGAGTTAAATGATGGCTGCAAAACCAATCAAGATCGATATCGGTCTGACCGAAAAAAGCCGTGCCAAGATCGCCGCCGGCCTGTCCGGCCTGCTGGCCGACAGCTACACGCTGTACCTGATGACGCACAACTTCCACTGGAACGTCAAAGGTCCGATGTTCAACTCGCTGCACCAGATGTTCATGACGCAGTACAGCGAACAATGGGCCGCGCTGGACCAGATCGCCGAGCGCATCCGCGCGCTGGGCTACCCGGCGCCCGGCACCTACGCCCAGTTCGCCAAACTGGCCACCATCAAGGAAGTCGAAGGCGTGCCGGTCGCGCTGGACATGGTGCGCCACCTGGTGGCAGCGCAGGAAGCCACCGCGCGCACCGCGCGCAAGCTGCTGCCGGTGGTCGACGAGGCCGACGACCAGCCAACCGCCGACCTGCTGACCCAGCGCCTCGACGTCCACGAAAAAACCGCGTGGATGCTGCGCAGCCTGCTGGAAGAGTAATCCCCTAGCCGGCCGGCGCGCGGTCCGCGCTATCGCCGTGTTGCGCCGCGCCGTCGAGCCGCTGCGCCGGCGGCGCCAGGCCGGCGCGCTCGGCCAGCGCATCGACCGCCTCCGCAATATCATCCTGCGCCAGGTGCGGCAGCATATGCCCCATGCCCGGCAACAGCGTCAGCTCGCTGTCCGCCAGCATCCGGTGCAGCCGTTCCGAATGGCGGTGCGGGTCGATCACCTTGTCGCCCTCGCCAGCCATGACGCCGACCGGCATTTGCAACTGCCCGTAGCGCCCCTCCAGCGCCGCCGCGCCGGGGATCATCAGCGCCGCCTCGGACGCGGTGGCACGCACCTGCCTGGGCCGCAGCAGCATCCACGGCGGCTCCCTGCGAAAACTGTCGGGCACCGTGGCCGGGCTGAACATGCCCTTGGCCGTCAGCGGCCACGCCAGCCGCCCGCACAGCGGCGACACCGTATAACGCATCATATCGCCCAGCACGGGAATGGCCGGCAGCGCCGCCAGCGGCACGTCGAGCCGCGGCCCCGGATAGTAGTAGCCGGACAGCAGCAGCAGGCCGCGCACGCGCGCCGGCTCCTGCAAGCCCATCGCCAACGCCACCAGCGTGCCCCACGAGTGCCCCAGCACCAGGTACTCGTCGGCGCCCAGCTGGCGCAGCGCCTGGTGCAACAGCGTGGCCTGCGCGTCCGGCGTCCAGCTGATGTCGCGCGGCCGCTCGCTGTAGCCGAAGCCGGGGCGGTCGAAGGCGATCACGCGGTACTGCGGGGCCAGCCTTTCGATCAGGCCGCTGAGGCGGAAATCGTCGGCCATCACCATATTGCCGTGCAGGAGCACCAGCGCCGGGCCTGCGCCCTGCTCGAGGTAATGCAGGCGCACGCCGTCGACATCGATGAACCGGCCAGTGGGGGGATGTTGGCGTTCGGCGCGCGCGCTTTGCGTGCGCACCGCAATATAGGCGGCGGCCAGTGCGGCCAGGGTAAGCAGGCCGGCGTTGCGCCAGCCCGTGCTCTTGCTTGATGTGGTAGCTAAGTCTTGCATCGCGCCCTCCGGTCAAATCTATCTGACCCGGCCAGCGCGATGCGAGTTCCTCAGATCAGAACTCTTCCCATTCCTGGCTCTCGTCGGCCGGCGCCTTGCGTGGCGCGCCCGACGGGCCGGCGGCCGGCTTGGCGCTGGCGGCCGGCTTGGCGGCCGGCTTCGGCGCCAGCTTCAGCGCCGGCTTGCGGACCGGCGCGGCGGCAGGCGTGGCGCGGGCCACCGGCGCGCTGGCGGTGCGGCGCGGCGCGATGTTGCCGCCTTCCACCTGGAACACGGCCACCATCTCGGCCAGCTTGACGGCCTGCTCCTGCATCGCCTGCGAGGCGGCGGCCGCTTCTTCGACCAGCGCGGCGTTCTGCTGCGTGACGGTGTCCATCTCGGCCACGGCGGTGTTGATCTGCTCGATACCGATTTCCTGTTCGCGGCCGGCCGAGCTGATCTCGCTGATGATGTCGGTCACGCGCTTGACGCTGGTGACGATCTCTTCCATCGTGGTGCCGGCTTCGTTGACCAGCGCGCTGCCGCTGCCGACCTTCTCCACCGAATCGGTAATCAGCGCCTTGATGTCCTTGGCGGCAGCCGCCGAGCGTTGCGCCAGGTTGCGCACCTCGGTGGCGACCACGGCGAAGCCGCGGCCCTGCTCGCCCGCACGGGCCGCTTCCACGGCGGCGTTCAGCGCCAGGATGTTGGTCTGGAAGGCGATGCCGTCGATCACGCCGATGATGTCGGCGATCTTGTCGGACGATTGCGTGATCGAGCCCATGGTTTCGATCACGCGCGTGACCAGCTCGCCGCCCTTGACGGCGATGTCGGACGCCGACGTCGCCAGCGTGTTGGCCTGGCGCGCGTTGTCGGAATTCTGGCGCACGGTCGAGGTCAGCTCTTCCAGCGACGACGCGGTTTCCTCCAGGCTGGCGGCCTGCTGTTCAGTGCGGCGCGACAGGTCCAGGTTGCCGGCGGCGATCTCGCTCGACGCGGTGGCGATGGCGTCGCTGCCTTCGCGCACGCTGCGCACGGTGCCGGCCAGGCGTTCCTGCATCTGCTGCAGGCCCAGCATCATCTCGCCCATTTCATCCTTGCGGCCCAGCTCGATGCGGTTGGACAGGTTGCCATGCGCCATGGCCTGGAAGTGGCCGATGGCCTGGTTCAGCGGGCCCATGACGGCGCGCAGCAGCAGCATGCCGGACACGGCGGCCAGCACGATGCCGGCCACGATGGCGCCGATCGCCAGCACCATGTTGCGGTTGTAGGCGGCCTGGCTGGCTTCGTACTGCTCGGCGGTAGCCTTCAGCTGGTAGGTCGACAGTTTTTCCGAGCTGTCGGTATACAGGCGGAACAGGCGCGTGACTTCGCTCAGCATCAGGCGGTCGATTTCCGGCTTGTTCTTCTCGGTGATGGCCTTGATGGCGGCCTGCAAGCCATCCTTGATCAGCGCGGCACGCTGCGCGGCCACCTGGTCGGCCAGCTGCTTTTCGCCGTCGCCGAACGGCAGCGAGTAATAGCTATTCCAGAACTTGTCGCTGCCCTCGATGAAGCCGAGGGTGCGTTGCAGCGTCTCCGGCACGTTGGCCGCGTCCGGCGCCAGCGCGATCCGGTCCAGCGACAGGCGCGCGCGGTCAATCTGGATCTGCGTCTCGTAAATGGCCTTCATCGACACCATGGAATTACTGTAGACATCCTTCAGCACGCTGTTGGATGTTTGCAACGCCGTGATGCCTTTGACGCCGATAAAAATAATGAGTACGCCGAGCAGGGCCATGGTGCCGACCAGCCGGGTACGAATCTTCAGGTTAGCAAACATGAAAGTTTCCTATTTGAGTGAGCTATGAGAATTCGGACACGGCGGGGGTGCGGCCGTCAATTTGGAGTCCGCCAGGCGAGAATGGCATGGGGACGGAGATATGAATGCAGACAGCTTAGCTGAATACTTTCCACATAACAAGAAATATCGGCGCGGGCGGGATAAAGGTGGCGCCCTGTGCGCGCAGGAAGTTGCGCGACGGCGCATGGCATCCCGCCATCGACTGGGGGGATGCCATGGTTACAGCAATTGCAGGTCAGTGGCCTTCGGAGGCGTTGAACATGGTCTTGGCGTAGATCAGGCCCAGGCCATAGCCGCCGCCGTTGGCGATCGCGGTGGCCACCGTTTCGTCGTAGGTTTCGCCACGGGCCCAGTCGCGTTGCAGTTCCAGCAGGTATTGCAGCGAGGTCATCGGGCGGGCGCCGGCCTGGATCATGCGCTCGACGGCGCGCTCGTGCGCTTCGTCCGAGATGTCGCCGCTGGCGTCGGTGATGACGTACACCTCAAAGCCCTGGTCGAGCGCCGACAGCGCCGGGCCAACGATGCAGACCGAGGTCCACAGACCGGCCAGCACGATTTTGTCCTTGCCGATGGCGTTGACGCGCTCGGCGATGCGCGGATCTTCCCAGGTGTTCATGCTGGTGCGGTCGATCGCCGCTTCGTTCGGGAACACTTGCTTGATTTCGTTGAACATCGGGCCCGAGAACGATTTTTCCGCCACGGTGGTCAGAATCGTCGGCACCTTGAATTCCTTGGCCGCTTTCGATACCAGCGCGACGTTGTTGCGCAGCTGGACCGGATCGATCGACTTGGTGGCAAACGCCATCTGCGATTGGTGGTCGATCATGATCAGCGTGTGGTTGGCTGGGTTCAGCAGGGTTTTACCTGGTTGGGCGATGGCGGTCGGCATAATATATTCTCCTGAGATTCAAAAATTTCGATTTAGTGTTTAGCGCTGTTTGCTGTGTGCGTCGCGCTGATGGAATGCATTATGCGGCAGCGCGACGCCGTCAAAAAGCGGAAAAATTACCGTGCTACTTTCGATTTTTTCGATACATCGCGGACGCGGTATTTTGCACGCCGGCGCTATACTGGACTTCCCTTGCTTCGGGAGCCAATATGCGGCCTCTCCCCGGCTTCCTGTACAGTTTCAAGTTCAAGATCAGCGCGCTGGTCATCGGGCTGCTGCTGTTCGCCGGCATCGGCGCCGGCGGCGTTTCGCTGCTGATCGCCGAATCCGAGCTGCGCCAGGTCATCGCCCACCAGGAACTGTCGCTGCTGACCGGGGCCGCCGCCTTCATCGATAACGATCTCCAGAACAAGCGCCAGCAGCTGAAGGCGCTGACGGAGGAAATCAGCGAGCGCGGATTGCCGCAGGAGCGCCTCCAGCAGTTGCTGGAAAGCCGTGAATCGCTGCGCGACAACTTCTTCAACGTCAACGTCTTCGACCTGTCGGGCAAGCTGGTGGCCAGCCTGCGCGACCGCAACGCCAAGCGCATCAACATCTCCGGGCGCCAGTATTTCAAGGACACGCTGAGCCTGCAGGAGGGCGTGATCTCGCCGCCGTTCGAGAGCGCGCTGTCGGGACGGCCGGTGGTGGTCATCACCCAGCCGCTGCGCGACGCCGAAGGCCGCGTCACCGGCATCCTGCTGGGCGCCATCGACCTGCTGCGGCCGTCCTTCTCGGCCCAGCTCGACGCGCTGCGCGCCGGCGCCGACGGCTATCTGTTCATCGTCACCGACAGCGGCCTCACCGTGCACCATCCGGACAAGAGCCGGCTGCTGGAACAAGGCGACGACGGCCCCGGCACACTGCTGGAGGCGGCGCTGCGCAAGCCGGACGGCTGGCAGGACAATGTGCTCGACGACGGCGTGCCGGTGCTGCTGGTGCACAAGCATCTGCGCGAGGTCGATTGGACCATCGCCATCTCCTACCCGGTGCGCAGCGCGTTCGCCACCATGCAGAGCGTGCGCCTGCGCGCGCTGCTGGGCGCGGCCCTGCTGATCGCCTGCGCCGGGGTGTTCGGCTGGGTCATCACCAAGAATCTGCTGCGGCCGCTACGGCAGTTGCACCGGCACGTGGTCGCGATCAGCGCCGGCCAGGCCGATATCGCCGTGTTCGATGTCAGCCGCAAGGACGAGTTCGGCCACCTGAGCCGCGCTTTCTTCGGCCTGTCGCAGCGGCGCGAGCAGGCCGAACGCGAACTGCACCGGCTGGCCACCACCGACGTCCTGACCGGCATCCACAACCGCCGCATGTTCGACGCGCTGCTGCCGCAGGCGCTGGCGCGCGCCGCCCGCTCCGGCCAGCCGCTGGCGCTGGCCATACTCGACGTCGACCACTTCAAGGACATCAACGATACGCTGGGCCACGCGGCCGGCGACCAGGTGTTGATCGAGTTTGCGCGGCGGCTGAGCGGCGCGGTGCGCGCGACCGACACCGTGGCGCGCCTGGCCGGCGATGAATTCGTCATCGTCTTCGAGCAGCTGTCGTCGACCACCGAAATGGAGATGCTGGGGCGGCGCGTCATCGAGGCCATGCACGTGCCCTTCACGCTCGGCGCGGCGCAGCGCGCGGTCAAGACCAGCATCGGCATCGCCGTCACCTGCGCGGCGGCGACCACCGCCGAGGAACTGATGCGCGCCGCCGACCAGGCGCTGTATGGCGTCAAGGCCGCCGGCCGCGATGGCTACGCGGTGCACCAGGCCGGCGCCGCGCGGCGCCAGCCGCCCGAGCTTAGAAGCGCGCTTTGACGCGCAGGCCCACGGTACGCGGACGCACCATGTACAGATTGTCGCCGGGCTGGATGGCGATGGTGTTGGTGGTGACATCGCTGATCCGGGCGCCGTTGCTCAGGTTGGTGCCGAACAGGCCGAATTCATAAGGGCCGCTGCGGTACGCCACGGTCGCGTTCAGCGTGTTGGACGACGGAATGCGCGAGTAGTTGCCCTGCGACGCCGCGAAGTTGGTGTAGGACTCGCCGCGATACGCATAGCTGGCCGACAGCGCGATCTCGCGCGCGCCGTCCAGCGGAATGCTGTAGTTGGCGACAGCGGTGGCGGCAAACTTCGGCGAGTACGGCACGCGCGCGCCCTCCGGTATCGACTGCGCCGCCACGCCGGTAATGACCGGATCGGTGGCTGTCGCGTGATTGAACGATGCGCTCACGCCGAACGACGCCTGGCGCGACAGCTTGACAAAGCTTTCCAGCTCGACGCCCTCGCTGCGGATCTTGCCAGCGTTTTCGGTGAAGTAGTAGGTGCACGGCAGGCGGTTGAACACCTGCACGTCCTTCCACTTGACCACGTAGGCGCTGGCGTTGAAGGTGACGCGGCGGTCGAACAGCGTGTTCTTGGAGCCGGCCTCGAAATTCCACAGGCTGTCCGGCGCGAAGGTCGACGGCGCATTCTGGCCGCAGAAGTCGAACGGCACCGGCTGGTTATTGCCGCCGTAGCGGAAGCCCTTGCCCACCGACGCGTACACGGTGTGGTCGTCGTCGATGCGGTAGGCGGCCGCGAAGCGCGGGTTGGCGCCCTTCGAGGTTTCGCTGCTGGTGCTCACTTCCGGCTTGCTGCTTTGCGGCGCCGCCGGCGTCGAGTTGACCAGGTTGCCGAACAGGCCACTGAACTTCAGGTCGAAGTCCTGCGTGCCGCGGAACAGCCGCAGGCCGGCCGTCAGGTCCAGCTTGTCCCACACGGTGTAAGTGGCTTCGGCAAACAGCGCCGCCTCTTTCGAATCGATGTTCTGCGTGCCGGAGAAGTAATCGTCCGGCGTGAAGGCGTTGTCGTTGAGCTGCGAGTTATAGCCGGGGAAGTTCCTGGCGATGGCGAAGCGCGCGTCGAAGCCGGGCGTCGGCTGGTCCTGGCGCAGGTCGCGCTTGCCCTGCGTGTAGAAGGCGCCGGCGGTCCATTTCAGCGGGCCGCCCGCCTTCGATTGCAGGCGGAACTCCTGGGCGAAATTGGTGATGGCGTTGTCGATCACATACGACGAGGCGATCAGCGGCAGCTGGCCGCCGAAAATGAAGGCGGTCGCCTTGTACTGGCCGGAGTTGATGTAGCGCGTGTCGCGGTGCAGGTAGGAGCTGGACGATACCAGCTGCGCCGCGCCGGCGTCGTAGTTCAGCGTCAGGTTATACAGTTGCAGTTTGTCCTTGCTGGTCTGCGGGATCAGCGAGGTGGTGGTGTACGGCGCCAGGCCGGCGTAGGCGTCGTTGATGCCGCCCTGGATGTTGGAGGCGATGACGCTGGCGTCGATCAGCAGGTCCGGCGTGGCGCGCAGGCGGACCGCCGCGCGGGCCTGGTTGGTGGAGACATCGTTATCGGTCTTGCCGTTGTGCTGATTGAACACATAGCCGGAATCGTTGCCGGTGTAGCCGGTCAGGCGCAGCGCCAGCACGTCGTTCTTGAGCGGCACGTTGACGGTGGCGCGCAGATTGTGGTTGTCGCCGCCGAACTTGGCGGTGCGCGAACCGAGCGCTTCCACCGAGCCGAAGAAATCGTTGAATTCCGGCTTGGCGGTAATCTGCCGCACCGTGCCGGCCATGGCGCCGGCGCCGAACAGCGTGCCTTGCGGACCTTGCAGCACTTCCACGCGCTCCAGGTCCAGCACCTTCAGGTCGGGATTGCCGGACTTCAGCGTCACCGGCATCTCGTCGATGTACACCGCCACCAGCGAGGCGTCCTGCACCTCGGACGGCACAATGCCGCGCACCACCAGCCCGCGTATCGTGATGTTGTTGACGCCCGCGCCCTGCTCCTGCAGCGACAGCGCCGGCACCAGGTTGGCGATGTCGCGCAGGTTGCCCTGGCCGTACCTGGCCAGCGCCTCCGGCTTGATGACGGTGATCGCGGCCGGCACCTGCTGCACGTCCACCGCGCCGGTGCGGGTGGCCGTGACCTCCACTTTTTCGATCTTGTCGGACGCGCTGTCCTGCGCGTTGGCCGCCGCGAACACGCCGGCAATCGCCAGCGCCATCAAATGCTTGTTCATCCCGTTCCTTCAGTGGTTATTCTGACTACTATACATAATCGAAAAACCACTGAATACGAAGAAAACCGACTTTTCTTATAATGAATCCAGGAATGCATCCATCGCCCTGGTCGGGCGGCCATCCGCGCCCCAGGCGCTCAGTTCATAATGGCTCCAGCTGCGCGCGCCCAGCGGCTCCCAGTAGATGACGCCCTGGCCCTTGCCGTGCGGGACCTCGCGCACCTTGCGCTGCACCGCCATCAGCATGTCGTAAGTGTTCTGCGGCTGCGTGTCCTCGCCGCCCACTTCCACCACCATCACCTCCTTGCCGTAGCGCGCCGCCAGATCGTTCATGTTCGCCGCCAGCGCATCGATCGACTGCGTGTAGTCCGGGCGGCCGTCCAGCCAGTATGGATAGTAGGACAGGCCGATCACATCGTACCTGGCGCCATTGGCCTGGGCGTTGTCGAACCAGGTGCGGAACCACTGCTTGTCCTGGCCGCGATCCAGGTGCAGCACCACCTTGGACGACGGGCTGACCGCCTTCACCGCGTCGTAGCCCTGGTTGATCAGCTGCGCCAGCTGCGGCCAGTTGTCGGTGTGGCCTTCCGGGTAGAGCATGCCGGTACGGGTTTCGTTCCCCACCTGCACCCATTCGGGCGTGACGCCGGCCTTCTTCATGGCGCTCATCACATCATGGGTGTAGTCGTAGACGTCCTGCTTCAGCTGCGTGAAGTCGTGGCCGACCCACGCCGCCGGCTTGCGCTGCTGCTGCGGATCGGCCCAGCTGTCGCTGTAATGGAAGTTCAGCATGATGCGCATGCCCATCTTCTGCGCGCGCAGCGCCATCGCCACTGTTTCATCCTTGCTGTTGTGGCCACTGGCCCTGTCGTCGGATGGGTTGACCCAGGTGCGCAGGCGGATGGTGTTGATGCCGTAATCCTTGAGGATTTGCAGCGCATCCTGCTCCTTGCCGTGCTTGTTGTAGAACTTGTAGCCGGTGGCTTCCATCTGCGGCAGCCAGCCGACGTCGGCGCCCTTGACGAATTGTTCGGCGGCGTTGGCGGACAGGCCGGCCGCCATCAATAGCGTAATCAGTAGTTTTTTCATGCCGCCATGCTAGCCCAAAGGCAGATCCGCGAGGCATGCGGAAAATGCCACAATCCATGCCCTTTCGATATGGGCGCGACCCGGTTTGGCATTTGCCGGTAAGATAGCGGCCGTCGCCAACCTTACCGTCACTATCATGGCCGAACGCATCGCCGTGCTGTATCAGGCACTTCCTCCCCCGTCATCGATGGCCTGCGCAAGGACGCCAAGCCGGGCGGCTATTCCGACAGCGGCGCCGACATCGCCTGCGCGCTGCGCCGCGCCGGACACACGGTCCTCACGCCCGTCGCCGCGCCCGATCCGGCGCAGGCGCTGGACTGGGTGTTCGCCGATACGGAGGAAGGCATCGCCGGCGCGCTGCAGGCCGGCGCCACGGTGCTGTGGGCGAACACGGTGCTGTTCTCCGGCCACCCGCTGGAAGCGCATCGCGGCCGGGTCGCCATCGTCGGCCAGTTGCCGGAACGGCAGCAGGCGGCCGACGACAAGTTCGCCACCAACGCGCTGCTCAAGTCGCACGGCCTGCCGGTCGCCGGCGCGCTGCTGGCGGGACGCGAGGCGCCGGCGCTGGAACGGCTGGCAGAACATGGGCTGCACTTCCCGCTGGTGGTCAAGCCGGTGCGCGGGCGCGGCAGCCAGGGCGTGTCCAGGGTGGACGGCTACACGGCGCTGGTGGTGGCGCTGCAAACGCTGCTCGACAGCCGCGCCTTCGGCAACCAGGCCATCGTCGAACAATATCTCGGCGGCGACGAGCTGACGCTGACGGTGCTGCCCGGCGCCGCCGGCCCGCTGTTGCTGCCGCCGGTGCGCCGCTTGAATCACATCGACGGCATTGCGCCGTACAACGGCACGGTGGCGGTCAGCAGCAACAGCGCCGCGCTGACCGCAGAAGAAGCGCAGGCGCCGCAAGTCCGGGGGCTGATGGCCGCCTGCGCCCAGGCCTGCGACCTGGTGGGCGCGCGCGCCGCCATCCGCATCGACTGCCGCGCCGATGGCAACGGCAACTACCACATCTTCGACCTGAATCTGAAGCCGAACATGACCGGCGCCGGCCGCCCCGGACGCGAAGACCAGGACAGCCTGTGCGCCATCGCCGCCCGCGCCCACGGCTGGAGCTACACCGACCTGCTGGCGGCGATGCTGGCCAGCGCCTGGACCGAATAATCATGCAAGACAAGCGCCCCACCACGCTCACCTCCGACCCGCACCAACGCCTCGGCAAGCCGGCCGGCGGCTGGCGCGCCAGGCTGTACGCCATCATCTTCGAATCCGACACGCCCAAGGGCCGCGCGTTCGACCTGGCGCTGATCGGCGCGATCCTGCTGAGCGTCCTGGTAGTGGTGCTGAGCAGCGTGAAACCGGTGGCCGACGCCTATGGCGCCTGGCTGCATCGCGCCGAGTGGTTCTTCACCATCCTGTTCACGCTTGAATATGTGGCGCGCTGCCTGTGCGTGCAGCGGCCGGTGGTGTATGCGCGCAGCTTCTTCGGCATCATCGACGTCATGTCCATCCTGCCCAGCTACATCTCGCTGGTGTTCCCGGCCGCGCACGTGGTGCTGGGCGTGCGCATCCTGCGCCTGCTGCGCATCTTCCGCATCCTCAAGCTGACGCTCTACATCCAGGAATACAGCATGCTGGGCGACGCGCTGCTGGCCAGCCGGCGCAAGATCTTCGTGTTCCTGTCGGTGGTGTTCCTGATCGTGTTCCTGCTGGGGACCGTGATGTATGTGGTGGAAGGCCCGGAGAACGGCTACACCAGCATTCCCACCGCCGTCTACTGGGCCATTTCGACGATGACCACCGTGGGCTTCGGCGACCTGGTGCCGAAAACCGACATCGGCCGCGCCATCGCCTCGTTCATGATGCTGCTCGGCTGGGGCATTCTGGCCGTCCCGACCGGCATTATCAGCTCGGAAATCACCTACCAGCGCGGGCGCAGCGTGCTGCCGCTGCGCGCCTGCCCGGCCTGCCCCGCCACCGGCCACGACGCCAGCGCCCAATACTGCAAGGACTGCGGCGCCAGGCTGTGATCCCGCGTCAGCGCGGTTGCGGCGGTTGCGGCGATTGCAGTAGTTGCCGCAGCGCTGGCGCCAGCGCCTCGTCATTCTGATACAGCGCGTTCGAGCCGACCGCTTGCAGTGCGTCGCCCTGACGCACCAGCAGCTGCGGCACGCCACGGATGCCCGCTTGCCGCATCAGCGCTTGCGCGGCCGCGATGCGCGCATCGGTGTCGCGGGCCAGCACGGCGTCGCCACTCAAGGCCTCGGCCAGCTGCGCCGCATCGGCCGCATGCCCGGCCTCGCTGGCAAGCGACGCCGCGATTTCCGCCACCACGCCGGGCAGCGCGGTGTCCTTGCCGTCCACATAACGCGCCAGCTGGGCGCGGTGCAGCAGTTGCGGCTCCAGCGCGGCATCCAGCGCGCGCACCCAGGTCAGCGCGCGGGCGATGACGCCGGAATCGAAGCGCACGCCATCGCCGTGCAGGATGTCGGCACGATAGCGCTCGCTGAACACGCGGCCGGTCATGCTGGCGATGCGCTGGTCGTTGTGCCATGCGTGGGCGGCGAAGTCCGGCGTCAGGTCGCGCGCGCCAGCGCCGGAGAACAGGCCGCTCGGCCACAACTCCAAATGCTGCGGGAAGTGGCGGGCCAGCGTGGCCAGCGCCGGGGCGCTGGCGTAGCACCAGCCGCAGAGGGGATCGAACAGATAAAGCAGTTTGGTGGTCATGGTGGTCCGGCAAAAAAGTCAGGCTTGCAGCTTACTGGCCTGGGCGCTGCGGATAAACCGCCTGCCGGTCAATACTGTGTTGCACCGGCCGGGCGAATGCCATCCAATCATTATGGTGATTATCTTTAGCTAAACGATTAACTGGGCGAACAAGGCCACTAAAATATTAGTACGTCTGCTGAGATCACAACGCCATGAAAAAATTCGCGCTTGCAGTATTCACCTTTATCCTCCTGGGATCGCAGGGGGCCGCCTGCCTGGCGGACGACTTGCGCCCGCCCCTGCTGCTGACCGGCAGCCACCAGCGCGACAGCCAGGACCTGTCCGGGCCATGGACCTATTCCAGGGATTTGTACCGCACCGGCCTGACCGACATCAACGGCTGGGTGGCAAAGTCGCGCATGCAGCGCTACCGCGACATCGACGTCGCCGCCGAGGAAGCCAAAGGCGGCGCCACCTTCTTCGAATTCGACATGGACCGCGGCCCGGTGATGACCATTCCCGGCGCCTGGAACGCGGCGCAGCCGGAACTGCGCTACTACGATGGTCTGATCTGGTTCCAGCGCAAATTCAACGCCCGCGAGCTGCGCGGCGGCCGCGCCTTCCTGCGCTTCGAAGCGGTCAACTACCGTGCCCACGTCTACCTGAACGGCAAGGAAGTGGGCAAGCACGAAGGCGGCTTCACGCCGTTTGCCGTCGAGGTAAGCGAGGCGCTGCGCGCCGGCGAGAACCGCCTGGTGGTCGGCGTCGACTCGCAGCACGACGCGCAAAGCATCCCGACGCAAATCACCGACTGGGACCTGTACGGCGGCATCACGCGCCCGGTACGATTGGTCTACACGCCGTCCACCTTCATCGACGACGCCATGCTGCACCTGAACCGCGACGGCAGCATCGCCGGCAGCGTGCAGCTGAACGGCCCCGGCGCGGCCGGCCAGCAAGTCGCCATCCGCATCGGCGACATCGCCAGCGTCAATGTCACCACCGACGCGCAAGGCCGCGCTGCCGTCTCGCTGCCGGCCCCGCGCAAGCTGCAACGCTGGTCGCCGGACAGCCCCACGCTGTACGACGTGCAGTTTGCCGCCGCCGGCGATACGCTGCGCGACCGCATCGGCTTCCGCACCATCGCCGTCGACGGCAGCCGCATTCTATTGAATGGCAAACCGATTTTCCTGCGCGGCGTGTCGATGCACGAAGAGGAATTCGGCCCCAACCCGGCGCGCAACATGAGCGAGCAAGCGTCGCGCGCGCTGCTCGGCGAGATCAAGCACAAACTGCACGGCAACTACGTGCGCCTGTCGCACTACCCGCACTCGGAAACCACACTGCGCCTGGCCGACGAAATGGGGCTGCTGGTGTGGAGCGAAATCCCGGTCTACTGGACGGTGGACTGGGACAACCCGGCCGTGCTGCGCAAGGCGCTGGCGATGCAGGCGGAAACCATTTACCGCGACCGCAACCGCGCCTCGGTGATCCTGTGGAGCGTGGGGAACGAAACGCCCGTGTCGGCGCCGCGCACCCGCTTCCACGCCGCCATGGCCGCCAATGTGCGCGCGCTGGACCCGACGCGCCTGATCAGCGCCGCGCTGCTGGTGGAGCGCGACAAGGACGTCACCACCATCAACGACCCGCTGCTGGAGCAGCTCGACGTGCTGGCCGTGAACACCTACGCCGGCTGGTATGGCGACGACCGGCTGGCCGACCTGCCCGGCCTGAAATGGAACGTGCCGGCGAATCGGCCGCTGATCCTGTCCGAATTCGGCGCCGACGCGCTGGCCGGCTACCACGACGCCGGCGTGAAGAAATTCAGCGAAGAGTACCAGGCCGCGTATTACCGCAACACGCTGGCCATGGCCGACAGGATTGCCACGCTGGCCGGCATGTCACCCTGGGTACTGAAGGACTTCCGCTCGCCGCGGCGCGAACATCCTTTGCTGCAAAACGGCTGGAACCGCAAGGGCCTGCTGTCTGAAACCGGCGCCCGCAAACAGGCGTTCGACGTGCTTGCCGACTACTACAAGCAAAAAAACTAAACGACGATACTGGAGGCCACATGAAACTCTCACGCACGGCCGAGGCCGTATTGGCGGCGCTCGCCCTGATTTCCCTGCAACAGCGCGCCCTGGCGCAGGAAGATGGCTTGCAAACCATCGTGGTCACCGCGCAGAAGCGCGCGCAGGTGATGCAGAACGTGCCGGTGGCGGTCAACACCATCGACGCCAAGACCATCGAGAACCAGCAGATCGTCGACTTCCGCGACCTGGCCCGCGTGTCGCCGTCGATGACACTGAGCGAAAACCCCAACAACAGCGCCATTTCGCTGCGCGGCGTCGGCACCATCGCCTTCAGCTTCGGCATCGAATCGGCGGTGGCGGTGGTGGTGGACGACGTGCCGGTGATCCAGCAGATGCAGGCCTTCTCCAACCTGAGCGACCTGGAACGCATGGAAGTGCTGCGCGGGCCGCAGGGCACGCTGTTCGGCAAGAACTCCTCGGCCGGGCTGATTAACGTCGTCACCCGGGCCTCGTCCGCCGAACTGGAACGCAGCGTGCAGCTGACCACCACCAGCGACGGCGAGCGCCGCCTCGACGCCTCCATCTCCGGCCCGCTGAGCGAGCGCAGCGGCTTTCGCATCAACGCCTACGGCAACCAGCGACGCGGCGACATCAACAACCTGACCTACGATTCCACGCTCAACGGCGAACGCTCGCGCGGCGTGCGCGCGCGGCTGGACTTCTTCAAGCCGGCCGACGAGTTCTGGGGCCGCATCATCGCCGACTACAATGCGCGCCGCATCGAGGGCCCGGTGACCACGCTGCTCTACGTGCCGCCCGGCGCCAGGCAGCAGAACGTGGCGCCACTGGAGCCGACGCTGGCCGGCGTCACGCCCGGCCCGGACAACCGCAATGTGCGGATCGACGATCCGGGCTATTCGGACAGCCGCGGCAGCAGCGTCAGCGCCGCGCTGAACTGGAAGCTGCCGGGCCACACGCTGACCTCGGTGACCACTTACCAGGACTGGAAATTCGACATCGAGGCCGACTACGACTTCACCGACGTCGACCTGCAATCGGTGCTGACGCGGAACGCGCTGCGCGGCGGCGTGCGCCACGGCGGGCCGTACGACGCCCACATGCTGACGCAGGAACTGCGGCTGACCTCCAGCGGCGAGCAGGCGCTGAACTACCTCGGCGGCCTGTACTTCTCCGACTCCAGCACCGGTCGCAGCTTCCTGCGCGGCCCGACGGTGGCCGTGTCCCGCTGGGACGGCAACTCGAAGAACCGCACGCTGGCCGCGTTCGCGCAAGCGGACTACCGGCTGGCGCCCGCCACGCGCCTGAGCGCCGGCCTGCGCTACAACCACGAGCGCATCGAGGCCGACTTCAGCAACAAGGTGCCGGCCACGCCGCTGCACTATAACGGCGGCAATACCGACGATGTCGTCACCGGCAAGCTGGCGCTGCAACAGGACCTGGCCAAGGCGGTGATGGCCTACGCCTCCTTCGCCACCGGCTACAAGGGCGCCGGCTTCGACGTATCGAGCGGCTTCGATCAGTCGCGCATCGACAACTACATCAGGCCGGAAACCTCGAAGGCCTATGAACTGGGCCTGAAGAGCCGCTTCCTGAACAACCGCCTGCAACTGAACGCCACGCTGTTCAGCACGGATTACGACAACTTCCAGGCACAGTCGCGCCGCCTCGATCCGGTGACCAACCTGATTCAGAACGCGGTGGCCAACGTCGGCCAGCTGCGCACGCGCGGCCTGGAGCTGGAAGTGGCGGCCAAGCCGGTCAACACGCTGCTGCTGGAAGGTTCGCTGGCGTGGGTCGACGCCACCATCCGTTCGTATCCGTCGGCGATCTGCTATCCGGGCCAGACGCTGGCCCAGGGCTGCCGGCCGCTGGGCAACTCCAGCGTGCAGGACCTGGCCGGCAAGCGGCTGGCCAATGCGCCCAGGCTGAAGTACACGCTGGGCGCCACCTACAACACGCCGCTGACAGAGTCGGGCTATCGCGGCATCTTCAACCTGAACTACCAGCACCAGTCCGAGGTGAACTACGACCTGTCGGTCAACCCGCTGACGATACAGCGCGCATACGGCGTGCTGAATGGCAGCGTGGCGGTCACCGATCCATCGAGCCAGATCAAGGTCACCTTCTACGTCAACAACCTGCTCGACAAAAGCTACAATAGCTTCGTCGCCGACAACTTCAACTTCTACAGCGGCGCACACGTGCTGTCGCAAACCTTGTCGCGCAATTCTCAACGCTATGTCGGACTGCGGGTGAAATATGAATTCTAAAACGCTGCTGGGCATGGTCCTGCTGGCCGCCGCGCACGCGGCGCCGGCGGCCACCTACTATGTCGCCCCTGCGGGCAGCGACGACAACGCCGGCACGCTGGCGGCGCCGTTCAAAAGCATCGTCAAGGCGCAGTCGGTGGCGGTGGCCGGCGACACCGTCTACCTGCGCGGCGGCAGCTACCTCTACACCGCGGCGGAAAGCGCGTGCGCCAGCCGCACGGCGCGCGTCAACGCCATCACGCTCGGCAAAAGCGGCGCCGCCGGCAACCCGATCCGCTATTGGGCTTACGCCGGCGAAAAGCCGGTGTTCGACTTCTCGCGGATGAGCGACGACTGCCGCGTCAAGGGCTTCAACGTCACCGGCAGCTGGCTGCATCTGCGCGGGCTGGAGATCAGCGGCGCGCCGCAGCAGCCGGGCAATTTGCTCAACAACGAGTCATGGGGCGTGTGGAACAGCGGCAGCAACAACATCTTCGAAAGGCTCGACATCCACCACAACATGGGGCCGGGCATGTTCATCGCGCAGGGCAGCAACAACCTGGTGCTGAATGTCGACTCGCACCACAACCGCGACCCGTACAGCAAGAGCGGCGACGGCCAGAACGCCGATGGCTTCGGCGTTCACATCGGCGCGAACGAGCCTGGCAACGTGCTGCGCGGCTGCCGCGCCTGGGCCAACACGGACGACGGTTATGACCTGATCCAGGCCAGGTCGGCGGTGCTGATCGAGAACTCGTGGGCCTGGTCGCACGGCTACATCCCGGACACCACCACCTCGCTGGCGGCCGGCAACGGCAACGGCTTCAAGATCGGCGGCTTCGGCGGCAAGTACGCCGCCGACGCGCCGCAGCACATCGTGCGCAACAGCGTCGCCTTCAACAACAAGGCCTCGGGCTTCTACGCCAACCACCATCCGGTGGCGAGCTACTTCTACAACAACACCAGCATCGCCAACCGGCACGACTTCAACATGCTGGGGATCGATCCGTCGGGCGCCGCCATCAACCTCGGCATCCTGCGCAACAACCTCGCCTGGCAAGGCACGCTGGTGACCAATGTGGACGGCGCCGACGCGGTCAACAACAGCTGGAACCTGAGCGGCGTGGTATCGGTGACGGCGGCCGACTTCCGCAGCGTGTCAACGGCAGGCTGGGACGCGCCGCGCCAGGCCGACGGCAGCTTGCCGGTGCTGCCGCACTTCCGCCTGGCGGCGGGCAGCGATCTGCTGAACAAAGGCGTCAACGTCGGCCTGCCGTACAGCGGCAGCGCGCCGGACCTTGGCGCTTTTGAAGGGGAGTAATATGCTAATATATCAACACCGATTGACTCTTCGCGCGGCCCCGTTAAATGCAACTCGACAGCCTGCTTGGCACGTTCAAACTGGACCGCTCGCGGAACGCCACGATCCAGGTTTATGAGCGTTTGCGCGAGTTGATCGTGAGCTCCGTGCTGGAGCCGGGCACCATCCTGCAACGCAGCCAGCTGGTGGAGTATTTCACGCTGTCGCAGACGCCGATCCGCGACGCGCTGACCCGGCTCGACGACGAGCGTCTGGTTGAAATCTTCCCGCAGCATCAGACCCGCGTGCGCGGCATCGATCTCGATTCCGCGCGCCAGGCCCACTTCGCGCGCCTGTCGATCGAGCTGGAAATCGTCCACACGCTGGCCGCCAAGCCCAACAAGGAAATGGAAAAAGCGCTGCTGGTGTTCACCGGCCAGCAGCGCGTCTGCCTCAAGGCCGGCGACCTCGAAGGCTTTAACGCCGCCGACCAGGCCTTCCACAAAAAGATGTACGCCGAGGCCGGCGTGCCCGACCTGTGGGCCGCGGTGCGCAACCTCAGCGGCAACCTCGACCGCCTGCGCCGCCTGCACCTGCCGTTGAACAACAAGGCCAATTCCATTCTCACGCAGCACAACGACATCGCCAAAGCCATCGGCGCCGGCGACCGCGCGGCTGCGCAGGACGCCGTGCGCGCGCACCTGTCCGGCACGCTGTCGCAGCTGGAGCTGCTGCGCGACAAATTCCCGAGTTACGTCCAGTAGCTTGGCTGACGGCCAGCTTCTGCGCGTTTTCACTGTAGCGCGGCCGAAAGCGGTAAAATGACGGGTTAATTATTGCACCATACTTCTCAGAAACAATGACCACCGTCCCGAACGAAATCAACGCCGCCGCAGTCAAGAACAGCCCTGCCGAAAAGCTCACGCCGATGATGCAGCAATACCTGGCGATAAAAAATCAGCACCCGGACATGCTGGTGTTCTACCGCATGGGCGATTTCTACGAGCTGTTCTTCGAGGACGCGGAGAAAGCGTCGCGCGTGCTCGGCATTACGCTGACGGCACGCGGTTCGTCGGGCGGCCAGCCGATCAAGATGGCCGGCGTGCCGTTCCACTCGCTGGAAGGCTATCTGGCCAAGCTGGTCAAGATCGGCGAGTCCTGCGCCATCTGCGAGCAGATCGGCGATCCGGCTACCAGCAAGGGCCCGGTCGAGCGCAAGGTGATGCGCGTGGTCACGCCGGGCACCTTGACCGACGCCGACCTGCTGCCGGAAAAATCGGAACGCCCGCTGCTTGCGCTGGCCGTCATCAGCCAGCGCAAGGTGGCCACCGCCGGCCTGGCGTGGTTGTCGCTGGCCAGCGGCGCGCTGCGCCTGATGGAGTTCTCGGGCGATGCGCACACCGTCAACACCCGCATCCAGCAGGAGCTGGAGCGCATTTCGCCGGCCGAGATCCTGCGCGGCGATAACGGCGAGCTGTTCGAGGAATACACGGCGTGCCACGTCAACCGCGTGCCGGAATGGCACTTCGACGTGGTCAGCGGCCACAAGGCGCTGCTCGACCAGCTGGCCGTGTCGACGCTGACCGGCTTCGGCGCCGACGGCCTGGGCGCCGCCTTCGGCGCGGCCGGCGCGCTGCTGCGCTACGCGCAGTCGACGCAAGGGCGCGGCCTGCAGCACGTGCGCACGCTGACCACCGAAACCGAAAATGAATTCATCGGCCTCGATGCGGCCACCCGCCGCAACCTGGAGCTGACCGAAACCATCCGCGGCCAGGAATCGCCGACGCTGTTCTCGCTGCTGGACCACTGCCGCACCGCCATGGGTTCGCGCCTGCTGCGCCACTGGCTGCACCACGCGCGCCGCGACCAGAACCTGGCGCGCTCGCGCCACCAGGCCATCGCCGCGCTGGCGCAGGCCGATGCCACCGGCTCGCTGTCGCACACGCTGGCGCAGGTGCCGGACATCGAACGCATCACCACCCGCATCGCGCTGCTGTCGGCGCGCCCGCGCGACCTGGCCTCGCTGCGCGACGGCCTGACGCAGTTGCCGGCGCTGCGCCACGGCATGCAGCGCACGCTGACCGACGCCAACGGCCTGCTGGCCGCGATCCACGCCGACCTGGCCACGCCGGAAGCCTGTCTCGACCTGCTGCAGCGCGCGGTGATGCCGGAACCGGCGGTGATGGTGCGCGACGGCGGCGTCATCGCGCGCGGCTTCGACGCCGAGCTGGACGAGCTGCGCGGCCTGTCGGAAAACGCCGGCCAGTACCTGGTGGACCTGGAGGCGCGCGAGCGCGCCCGCACCGGCATCGCCAACCTGCGCGTCGAGTACAACAAGGTGCACGGCTTCTACATCGAAGTCACCAACGGCCAGGCCACCAAGGTGCCGGACGACTACCGCCGCCGCCAGACCCTGAAGAACTGCGAGCGTTACATCACGCCTGAGCTGAAGGCCTTTGAAGACAAGGCGCTGTCGGCGCAGGACCGCGCGCTGGCGCGCGAGAAGATGCTGTACGAGCAGCTGCTGGGCGATCTGGCGCCGTTCATCGGCGCCCTGCAAACCATCGCCCGCGCGCTGGCGCAACTGGACACGCTGACCGCCCTCACCGACCACGCGCTGCGCCACAACTGGTGCGCGCCGGAGCTGGTGGCCACGCCGTGCATCAACATCAAGGAAGGCCGCCATCCGGTGGTGGAGAACCAGATCGAGCGCTTCATCGCCAACGATTGCCGCTTCGTCGACGAACGCCGCCTGCTGCTGATTACCGGCCCTAACATGGGCGGTAAATCGACCTTCATGCGCCAGGTGGCGCTGATTACGCTGCTGGCCTACATGGGCAGCTACGTGCCGGCGCAAAGCGCCGTCATCGGCCCGATCGACCGCATCTTCACCCGCATCGGCGCCACCGACGACCTGGCTGGCGGTCGCTCAACCTTCATGGTGGAGATGACCGAGGCCGCCGCCATTCTCAACGGCGCCACCGAACACTCGCTGGTGCTGATGGACGAAATCGGCCGCGGCACCTCGACCTTCGACGGCCTGGCGCTGGCCTGGGCCATCGCGCGCCACCTGATCGAGACAAGCCGCAGCTTCTCGCTGTTTGCCACCCACTACTTCGAACTGACGCAACTGCCGGAGAGCCATCCGACCGCCAGCAACGTCCACCTGTCGGCGGTGGAGCACAAGGACACCATCGTGTTCCTGCACGCGGTGCAGGACGGCCCAGCTTCGCAGAGCTACGGCTTGCAGGTGGCGCAGCTGGCCGGCGTGCCGCAGCCGGTAATCAAGGCCGCGCGCAAGCACCTGGCGCGGCTGGAAGCGCAGGCGCTCGACGCCACGCCGCAGCTGGACCTGTTCGCCGCGCCGTCGGTGGACGCCAACGACGAGGAAGTCGACACCGCGCCTGCCACCGCCAGCCCGGCGATGCGCGAGCTGCTGGAGGCGCTGGACGATCTCGATCCGGACGCGCTGACGCCGCGCGAGGCGCTGGAGCGCCTGTACCAGCTGAAGCGCCTGACAGAGTCGGCGCAGGCATGATGCGCACGGCGCGCCCTCGCCGCGTGTTGCTGGCCGCCGCTTTGGCGCTGGCAGCGGCGGGCGCGCACGCCGCGCCGCCGATTACGCCGATGGCGCCGGCCACGCCGCCGCAAAAGCCGTTCGCGTTCGGCGTCATCGGCCATCCATTGCAGCACGGGCGCGACGAGGCGGTGCTCAAGCGCGCCCTCGTCGAAGCGTCGCAGAACTATCCCGCCTTCGTGGTCGCCACCGGCATCAAGGCCGCCAGCGAACCTTGCAGCGACAAGCTGTATGCCCAGCGCCGCGCGCTGCTGAACGAATCCTCCGGGCCGATGGTGGTGTCGCTGGCCGGCAGCGACTGGAGCGCCTGCCTCAATTCCGCCGGCCGCTCCAACGCCATCGAACGCCTGAACCGCCTGCGCGAGCTGTTTTACGCCGACAGCGAATCGCTCGGCGTGCGCCGCATTCAGGTGACGCGCCTGTCGTCCACCGCCAAGTTCCGCAGCTACGCCGAGAACGCGCACTGGGAAGTCAACAAAGTGCTGTTCGCCACCATCAATCTGCCGGCCAACAACAACCACTATCGCCCGGAAGCGGGCCGCAACAGCGAGTACGAAGACCGGCTGGTGGCCAACCGCGCCTGGCTGCATCGGCTGTTCGCGCTGGCGGAGCGGCAGAAAATGGCGGGACTGGTGCTGTTCTCGGACGGCGATCCGGGCGTGACGGCGGAGGAAAGCTTCTCGCTGCTGCCTTCGTTCCAGAGCAAGCAGGATGGCTTTGCCGAAGTGCGCAAACAAATCCGCACCATGGCGGCCAAGTACAAGGGAAAGGTGCTGCTGATCGATGCGCAAGCGGGAGCGCAGAATGGAGAACCGGCCATTCAATGGCGCGGCAATGTGGGACACGTGAACATGGCCGCCGATTGGGCCGAAGTCCGCGTGACGCCCGGCGCCGCCGCCCTGTTCTCGATCAAGGGCGGCAGCGCCGAGCACGCGCCGTAGCGCTATCCCCGGCCCTGACGTCATTCCCGCGCAGGCGGGAATCCACTTCACAGTGTCCGTGGCACGCGGCCGGTGCGCAGCAGCGGCCACTCACCATGGGTACCCGCCTGCGCGGGTACGACAGCTTTTAGTGAATCGGGTGGATGGCGACGTGATCGCCCTCTTCGCCTTCGTCGTCCTCGTCACCGTGGTGGTGGCCGTGGGCGCCGTGCACGTGGCCGTGGGCGATTTCTTCATCGGTGGCTTCGCGCACGTCGGCAACGTTCAGCGAGAAGCGCAGCGCCATGCCGGCCAGCGGGTGATTGCCGTCCAGAACCACCTTGTCGTCAGCGATGTCGGTCACGGTGAAGATCATCGCTTCTTCCGCGCCGCCTTCGCCGTCCGGCATGCCTTCGAACTGCATGCCCACTTCCAGCGGCTCAGGCAGACGGTTGCGCTCTTCCACCTTCACCAGCGAGGCGTCGTAATCACCGAACGCGTCTTCCGGTTCGATCTGGATGATGGACGAGTAGCCAACTTCCTTGCCGTCCAGCTCTTCCTCGATTTTCGGCAGGGTGTTCTCGTAGCCGCCGTGCAGGTAGACCATCGGCTGGCGGCCGTCTTCGATCAGATTGTCCTGGGCATCGGACAGTTTGTAATTCACAGTCACGACTGTATTCTTGGCAATCTTCATGTTGTGCATCCTTTCAATGATTAGCCCACGATTATACCTTGGATCGCAAACGGGCCTCGCGCGCGCGTCCGTCATAAGGTTATGTGGATTCCGTTCTGACAGCCGCTAGCCATGCGTCTTACAATCGCTAAACTGTCGATTTTCGCCGAGACTGATAATATGTCGACATCATTTCAGAAAAAGTTGAATAGATCATGCCCCGCCTAACTGTACACACCCTCGATACGGCGCCCGAAGACAGCCGTCCCTTCGTCGAAAAGGCGATCGCCAACAACGGCTACCTGCCGAACCTGATCGGCGTTCTGGCCAACGCGCCGGTGGCGCTCGAAACCTACCTGACTGTCTCCGGCATCAACTCGCGCGCCAGCCTGTCGCTGGCCGAGCGCGAAGTGGTGCAGATCACCAGCGCGCGCCTGCACGGCTGCGACTTCTGTGTGGCCGGCCATACCGCCATCTGGCTGCGCAAGGCCGGCCAATCGGTGGAGGCGGTGCGCGCCCTGCATGCGGGCCAGCCGACCGGCGACGCCCGGCTGGACGCCGTTGCCGTCTTTACCGCCGCCGTCATCGCCCGCCGTGGCGCGGTCGACGACGCCGACCTGCAAGCCTTCATCGAAGCCGGCTACAACCAGCAGCAGGCGCTGGAAGTGGTGCTGGGCGTCAGCCTGGCCACGCTGTGCAACTTCGCCAACAGCTTAGCTGACACGCCGGTCAATCCGCAATTGCAAGCGTTCCTGCCGGGAGCCGTATAACGATGGCGGCGCTGCACGAATGGCTGGCGCAGAACGCCGATACACTCGATCAGACCGAATCGCTCAACGATGCGGTGCTGCCGGCGCTGGCCGCCCACGGCTGCTTCCGCGCCGGCGTGCCGCTGGCGCTCGGCGGCGCGCCTGGCGCCCATAACGATGTGCGCGACGCCATTCTGGGCATCGCCGAAGTGGCGCGCCACTCGGTGACGGCGGCCTTTGTCTACTGGGGGCAGCGCAGCTTTATCGAGTACCTGCTGCAAAGCCAGAACAGCGCGCTGCGCGACCGCCTGCTGCCGTCGCTGCTGGATGGCACGCTGGCCGGCGCCACCGGCTTGTCGAATGCGATGAAGTTCTTGTCCGGCATGGAGCCGCTGTCGGTCCACGCCACCGCCGATGGCGATGGCTGGGTCCTGAACGGCAAGCTGGCATGGATTACCAACCTGCGTCCGCAGCGCTTTGTCGCGGCGGCGGCGGTGGCGCCGGTCGATGGCGCGACGCCGCTGGTGGCGATGTTTTGCAGCGGCGACGCTGGCGTGCAGCGCAGCGGCAACCTGCAACTGATCGCGCTGCGCGGCAGCCATACCGCCGCCGTGCAGCTGGAGAACGTGGCGGCGCCCGCCGACTACATCATCGCGCCGCAGGCGCCGGAGTGGCTGGCGCGCGTGCGTCCGGCCTTCCTTGGCATGCAGTGCGGGATGTCGCTTGGTTTGGCGGCGGCGGCGCTGGACAAGGCCGCGGCGGTGGCGGCCAATGGCCGTGGGCAGCTAAGCGAGAGCATCGCCGATGCGCAGCGCGAGCTGGACGCCCTCACGCGGCAACTGCTGGACGGCGTGGCCGACGGCCGCTTCGTCACGGCTGCGCCGCAGATGTTCAAGCTGCGCATCGCCATTGCGGACGTGGTGCAGCAGGCGGTTACGCTGGAGCTGCAAGCCAAGGGCGGACACGCCTATCTGATGCAGGAGGAAGACGGCTTCGCGCGGCGCCTGCGCGAATCGGCTTTCATCCCGGTCATCACGCCGAGCATCACGCAACTGCAAGCGGCGCTGGCCAAGCACGCCGCCGCCACGCAATGACCGACGTGACCGCCGGCCACGCGGCTAACGCAGGCGCGGCCGGGAAGGCGCCCGCTGCGGCAGGTGATGGCTGGGCGCTGCGCGCCGAGCGGCTGTCGTTTGCCTATGCCGGCGCGGCGAGCACTTTCGAAAACATCACGCTCGGCGTGCGCCCGCGCGAGATCGTCGCGCTGCTGGGCGGCAGCGGCTGCGGCAAGTCGACGTTGCTGCGCGTGCTGGCCGGCCTGCAGCCGCCGAGCGCCGGCGCGGTCCACTTCCTTGGCGCGCCGCTGACCGAACCGAGTCCGCGCAGCGCGCTGGTATTCCAGCAAGCCAGCCTGCTGCCATGGCTGAACGTCACGGCCAACGTCGGCTTCGGCCTGGACTTCGCGCGCCAGCCGACAATCTCCCGCGCCGAACACGCACAGCGCGTGCAGGACGCTATCGCTGCCGTTGGCCTCTCCGGCAGCGAGAAGCGCTACCCGGCCGCGCTGTCCGGCGGCATGGCGCAACGCGTGGCGCTGGCCCGCGCACTGGCGCGCCAGCCGGAACTGCTGTTCGCCGACGAACCCTTCTCCGCGCTGGACGCCATCACCCGCGCCGAAATGCAAACCCTGCTGGTCGACGTGGTGCACCGCTGGCACACGGCCGCGCTGCTGGTCACGCACGATATCGACGAGGCGCTGCTGGTGGCCGACCGCATCGTGCTGATGGGCGGCCGTCCCGGCGCCATCATGCGTGAATGGCAGGTGGAGCTGCCCCGCCCGCGCCTGGCCGACAGCGATGCCCTCAGCCGGCTGCGTCTCGACATCCTGGCCGCCCTGCAGGGCGTGCGCGGCAACGCATCAACCACAATAGAAAGCACACCATGACCAAGCCACCCCACATCTGCGTCTCCTCCGATTGCGATTGCGGCATGAGCCGCCGCGATTTCCTGCGCGTGTCCGCGTTGGGCACCGCCAGCGTGGCGGCGCCGCTGCTGTTCGCCGGCGACGCCATGGCGCAGCAAGGTCCGAAGGGCGACGACCAGCCGGTCAAGATCGGCTACCTGCCGATCACCGACGCCACGCCGCTGCTGGTGGCGCATGGCCGCAAGCTGTTCGAGGCCGAAGGCCTGCAAGCGGAGACGCCGCGCCTGTTCCGCAGTTGGGCGCAGATCATCGAAGCGTTTGTCTCCGGCCAGGTCAACGTGATTCACCTGCTGTCGCCGGCCACCATGTCGGTACGCTACGGCGCCAGGTTCCCGGCCAAGGTAGTGGCGTGGAACCACGTCAACGGCTCCGGCCTGACCGTCGCCAGGGACATCAACAAGGTCGCCGACCTCGCTGGCAAGACCGTAGCGATTCCGTTCTGGTACTCGATCCACAACGTGCTGCTGCAGCAGATCCTGGCCAAGAACGGCTTGTCGGTGGTGAGCAAGGGCCGCGAGGGCAATATCGGTCCGAAGGAAGTCAACCTGGTAGTGCTGGCGCCGGCCGAGATGGTGTCCGCGCTGGCCAGCAAATCGATCGCCGGCTTCATCGTCGCCGAGCCGTTCAACGCGCTGGCCGAAACCACCGGCGTCGGCAAGATCCTGCGCTTCTCCGGCGACGTCTGGAAGAACCACGCCTGCTGCGTCACCTTCCTGTCGGAGCGCGACATCAGCACCCGCCCGGAATGGGCGCAGCGCGTCACCAACGCCATCGTCAAGGCGCAGCTATGGACCCGCTCCAACCAGCTTGACACCGCGCGCCTGCTGTCGAACGGCGACAGCCACAAATACACGCCGCACGCGCTGCAAGTGCTGTCGAAAGTACTGACCGTGACCGACTACGCCGATTACGAAAAGAGCGGCGTCATCGCGCACAAGGACTGGAACCAGCGCCGCATCGACTTCCAGCCCTACCCGTTCGCCTCGTACACCGAGCAGATGGTGCGCGCGCTGCAAAAGTGCGCGTGGAAGGCGATACCGGCTTCCTGCAAAAACTCGATCCGGCCTTCGTCGCCAGGGATCTGGTGGACGACCGCTTCGTGCGCAAGGCAATCACCGCCGTCGGCGGTCCGCAAGCCTTCGGCCTGCCGGCCAATCTGCTGCGCACCGAGACGCTGGCGATCTGATGGCGCTTCGTCGTTTTGGCCTGCCGCTGCTGGGCTTTGCGGCGGCGCTGCTGTTGTGGCAAGCCGGCGTCACCGCGCTGGAGAAGGACACGCCGATCGCCGCCGCCTTCGCGCCGCTGGAGGCCGGACGGGCGCTGGTGCAGATGCTGCAAGGGCCGGATATCTGGCGCGATATCGGCCTCAGCCTGCGCCGCGTTGGCTACGGCCTGCTGGCGGCGGCGCTGATCGGCATTCCGCTCGGTGTGCTGGTCGGCAGTTCGAAGCGCTTCGCGGCGGCCGCGATGCCGCTGTTCCAGCTGCTGCGCATGGTGTCGCCGCTGTCGTGGATGCCGCTGGCGGTGATGACGCTGGGCGTCGGCGACGCGCCGGTGTACTTCCTGCTGGCGTTTGCGGCCGTGTGGCCGATCCTGCTCAACACCGCCACCGGCGTGGCGCGGCTCGATCCGAACTGGCTGTTGCTGGCGCGCAGCCTGTCGGCCACGCGCGCCGAGACGGTGCTGCGCGTGGTGCTGCCGGGGATTACCGCCGATATCCTGACCGGGGTGCGGCTGGCGATCGGCATCATCTGGATTGTGCTGGTGCCGGCCGAGATGCTTGGCGTGTCGGCGGGACTCGGTTATTTCATCCTCGATGCGCGCGACCGGCTGGCCTACAATGAGCTGATGGCGGCGATCGTGCTGATTGGCGTGCTCGGCTTCGCGCTCGACTGGCTGGCGCGCGCCGCCCACGCCCGCTGGCTGCACACCGGCCGCTAAGCCGTCGTCCCCGCGCAGGCGGGGACCCATGGGGCGCGTGCAGGCAGGCGTTCCATGGGTTCCCGCCTGCGCGGGAACGACGTAGGGGTGGGTTTCCGGCGCGCCGGTTTATAATGCGGTATGAACAAATTACCCCTCCTCGGCGACATCACGCCAGCGCAGTTCCTGCGCGAATACTGGCATAAAAAGCCACTCCTGATCCGCAACGCCATCCCCGGCTTCAAGCCGCTGCTGAGCCTTGACGCCCTGGCCAAGCTGGCCTCCACCAACCACGCCGAATCGCGCCTGGTCACCGGCTTCGACGGCGAATGGTCGCTGCAACACGGCCCGCTGGAATCGCTGCCGCCGCGCGACAAAAAGAATGGACCATGCTGGTGCAAGGCGTCAACCTGTTCGACGCCAAGGCCGACGCGCTGCTGCGCCAGTTCCGCTTCCTGCCGGACGCCCGCCTCGACGACCTGATGATCAGCTTCGCCACCGATGGCGGCGGCGTCGGTCCGCACTTCGATTCCTACGACGTGTTCCTGCTGCAGGCGCAAGGCCAGCGCCGCTGGCGCATCGGCAGGCAGAAAGACCTGACGCTGATCGAGGGCCTGCCGCTGAAGATACTGGCCAACTTCGAGCCGGACGAGGAATTCGTGCTGAACCCGGGCGACATGCTGTACCTGCCGCCGCAATACGCGCACGATGGCATCGCCATCGGCGACTGCCAGACCTACTCGATCGGCTTCCGCCTGCCATCCTACCAGGAACTGGGCGAAGGCTTCCTGCAATTCATGGCCGACTCGATCGACCTGCCGGGCCGCTACGAGGATCCGGACCTGAAAGCCACCGACAAGCCGGCCGAGATCCCGCGCCAGATGCTGACCGACCTGGCCGAGGAACTCAACAAGGTGCGCTTCACCGAGGAAGACATCACCATCTTCCTCGGCGAGTACCTGTCCGAGCCCAAGCACAATGTCTTCTTCACCGGCCCGGCCAAGCCGCTCACCGTCGGCAAGTTCGGCGAGGCCGTGATGAAAAAGGCCTGGTCTTGTCGCGCAAGACGCAGATGCTGTATCGCGGCAAAAACGTCTTCATCAACGGCGAATCGTTTGGCGTCGGCAAGGCCGACAAGGCGACGCTGGAAGCGCTGGCCAACAACCGCCGCCTGGAGCCGGAAGAGTTCGCCGCCGCGTCGGACGACGTGCTGGAAGCGCTATACACCTGGTACCAGGACGGCTGGGCCGAACTCGGTTAATCAAGCGGAGGCAAGATGGACAGGCAGGTCATTCCCTTCACCACGCGGGCGGAATTTCAGCAGCACCTGGCCACCTGCCTCGCGCGCGCCGAACACACGCTGCTGATGTTCGATCCGGACTTCAGCATCTGGCAGCTGGGCAGCAGCGCCAGCGACGCGCAATTGCGCCGCTTCTTCCAGGACGGCGGCCGGCTGCAACTGGCCGCGCACGACGGCAAGGCGGTCGAGCGCGACGCGCCGCGCTTGCTGCGGCTGCTCAACGATTACGGCCACCTGATCGAAGTACGCCGCACCGGCGCCCAGCTGCGGCAACTGACGGACTCCTTCTGCATCGCCGACCAGCGCCACATTGTGCGCCGTTTTCATGCCGATCATTTCCGTGGAGAAGCCGTTTTTAACGGCCCTCAAGACCTGCAAATCAGTTTGGAACGTTTTCTTACAATTTGGTTAGAATCCGCACCCGGTTTATACGCAAACTCAACAGGATTATGAGGTTTTTGGGAGTAAAATACTGGCAACACGGTAGTTATGCGGACAGGGTCGCAATGCGGTCCGAAACGAAATGTTGCGATATCGCAAAATAGTTGAGTGTTAGGCTTGTTGAACTATTGCGATGCACTAAAAATCGCTATAATATTCGGCTAGGAAGTTTCCGTTGTCTGGTAGGCACCTTTTAGGTACGAAAGCCTTCGAAGACGACCTAATTGAGCGATAATTACCGGTAATTATTAATCGCAACACTGTGTTTAATTTTTGAATTAACTAAGGAAAATCCATGAAAAAATCCCTGCTGATCGCCTCCCTGCTGGCTGTTGCTCTGGCTGCTTGCTCGAAAAAGAAGAGGCTCCTGCCGCTCCAGCTCCAGTAGCTGCTCCAGAAGCCGCTGCTCCAGCCCCAGCTGCTCCAGCTGCTGACGCTGCTGCTCCAGCCGCTGCTGCCGCTGCTTCGGAAGCCGCTTCGGCTGCTGCTGACGCTGCTGCTGCTGCTTCGCAAGCTGCTTCGGCCGCTGCTGCTCCAGCTGCTTCGAAGTAATATCAGCTTGAGAGAAAAAACCGGCCTTAGGCCGGTTTTTTCGTCCCGCGTTTTATCGACTAGAACCGGGATAAATAAAATGCCGGCTTGCGCCGGCATCTCTCGTCCATGCCGAGTCTGTATTTGACGCGGCCTATGGGTTCCCGCCTGCGCGGGAACGACAAACTGTATTTACTTCAGCTGTTCGTGCAGCAGCGTGATAATCTTCTCGCCGACCGGGCTGGTTTCAGCCGCGCCGGCATTGGTCAGCACCTTGACCACGCTGGTATTGCCCTCGGCCGCCTTGACCGAAATGCGATAACGCTGCGCTTCCTTATCCGCCTCGTCCGACGAACCCCAGCTAAACAGCTTGCTGAAGAAACCTTTCGATTCGGCCGTGTCGTTGATATAACGCACGAAGTAAATACCCTGGGTGCGGTCGCGGTCCTCGACGGTGAAACCGGCGCGGTCCAGCGCCAGGCCGACACGGCGCCAGGCGCGGTCGAAGCCCTCGTCCACCTGCACCGCGCGGTCGGCGCCGGCGCCCACCAGCGACGCATGCTGCGGCTGCACAATGGCGCCGTCGACCGCTTCCTTGGCTTGCGCCAGCTGCTCGCCGCCATTGCCCAGCTTGTTCATCAGGCGCGACAGGAATTCAGCCTCCAGGCCCGGATCGTTGGGACGGGCCATCCACTTGGTGCTTTCCTTCTCGGCGCCGACCGTCACTTCCTGCACGCCGCGATGGCTGATGTAGATTTCGCTGGAACCGTCGGCGCGGCGCTCGATGCGGGTGCGGAACTTGTCGCGCTCGCCGCTGGAATACACCGAGTCGAAGACCTTGCCGATGGTGTTGCGGATGAAGTCCTGCGGAATCTTGGCGCGGTTCTCGTTCCACTCGGTTTCCATGATGCCGGCGCCCGGCAGTTCCTGCGACAGCGTGAAGCCCGAATCTTCCCAGAACTGTTTCAGCTGCGGCCACAGCTGCTCCGGCGTCTGCTTGATCACCAGCCAGCGCTGGTTGCCGTCGCGCTCGACCTTGATATCGCTCAGCGAGGTTTGCGCCACGGTGCCGGCCGATGGCTGGCCCGGCACCACCGCCTGGTTCAGCGCGCCGGACTGCGCGGCTTTCGAGGCGTTGTAGCCGGAGGCGGTGGCGACACCGTTGTTCGAGTCCGGCAGCGAGTAGCGGTTATCTTTTTGCAGCTGGGTCAGGTCCGGCGGCACATCCAGCGTGCTGGCCTTCTTGGCGGAACGATAGTCCACCTTGTCATTGCCTACTACCGAGCTGATCATGCCGCAGCCGGTCAGGCTGGTCACAGTGGCTACCACGGCGCCGGCCACCAGGGCGCGCTGCGAGGAAATAAAAGCTGTCTTGCGAATAGTCATGTCGTTACTGTTTAAGAAGCTGGAGTGCAGCAAAATATGATCCGACCCAGGTCGGGGCTAGTTGCTCGATGCTACGGATATTACAGTACGCCGGCTTCTCGCAGGGCCGCGCGTACTGCCTCATGATAGCCATCGGCCAGTTGCACCAGCGGCAGGCGGATGCCGGACGGCATCTTGCCCATTTCCGCCAGCGCCCACTTGACCGGCACCGGATTCGGTTCGATGAACAGTTTCTGGTGCAGCGGGAAGACCTTGTTGTTGATCTCGACCGCCTTGGCGACGTCGCCGGCGATCGCCGCGCGGCAAAGGTCGGCCATGGCGCGCGGGGCGACGTTGGCGGTCACCGAGATATTGCCGGCGCCGCCGGCCAGCATCAGCGCCATCGCGGTCGGATCGTCGCCAGAGTAGACGGCGAACGATTTCGGCGCCAGGCGCAGCAGGTCGTAGCCGCGGCCGATGTTGCCGGTGGCGTCCTTGACGCCGACGATGTTCGGGATCGCGGCCAGGCGCAGGATGGTTTCGTTGCTCATGTCGGCCACGGTGCGGCCCGGCACGTTGTACAGGATCACCGGCAGGTCCACCGCCTCGGCGATGGCCTTGAAGTGCTGGTACATGCCTTCCTGGGTAGGACGGTTGTAGTAAGGAACCACTTGCAGCGTGGCGTCGGCGCCCGCTTCCTTGGCGTAGCGGGTCAGCTTGATCGCCTCGGCGGTCGAGTTGGCGCCGGCGCCGGCGATGATCGGGATGCGGCCCTTGGCGTGCGCCACCGTCGCCTTGATCAGCGCGCAGTGTTCCTCCACGCTGACGGTGGCCGATTCACCGGTGGTGCCGGCGATGACGATGCTGTCCGTACCTTCGGCGATGTGCCAGTCGATCAGCTTGTTCAAACCCTCGAAGTCCAGACTGCCGTCTGCGTGCATCGGGGTGACGATTGCTACGATGCTGCCCTTAATCATAGGAAACCACTGCAAAAAGTATTAAAACAACGATTGTAGTCGATAGGCCGCGCCCGTGGTGCATTCGGGCCGACAAATCGGCGCTCAAAATGGCGGTAACAGCGCCGCCTCGCGCGGAAATTCCGGCTTCACGGCGCATAGTCGTTGCACCATGGCAGCTTTTGGACTGTCGATGACGCCGTCCTCGAACGCCACCACCCGCAGGCCGTGCGCGGCGGCCAGCGCCAGCAGCTCGCCGGCCTGCAGCAGGAAGGCCGGATTCGACGGCTTGCCGAACTGTTCGTTGCCGGCCGCGAAGGTCTCGTAAATGAGTACGCCGTTTGGCGCCAGGCTGGCCAGCATGTCGCCAATTAGGGGACGATGCAGGTAGTTTGTGACCACGATGCCGGCAAAACGGTGCGGGCCGAAAGGCCAGGCGGCGCCCTGCTGTTCCAGGTCGATGGCGCTGGTGGTGATGCCGGGACCGCAGGCGGCCGCCAGCGCGGCCGGGTCGCGGTCGACCGCCACCACCTCGTGGCCCAGCGCCGCCATGTGGCGCGAGTGGCGGCCGCTGCCGCAAGCGAGGTCCAGCACGGCGCCGCCGGGGACCAGTGGTGCGTAACGGCGCACCCACGGAGAAATTTGATCGCTCATTTGTTTTACCTGCTTTTACGTATAAGCCAGGCCCATGGCCTCGCGCACATCGCGCATGGTGTCCAGCGCCAGCTTGCGCGCCACGTCGTTGCCGTCGGCAACGATGGCGCGCACCAGCGAGGGATCGTCCAGATAGGGCTGGGCGCGCTCGTGCATGGGTTCCTGTTCCCTGATGATGGCGTCGATCACCGGCTGCTTGCATTCGATGCAGCCGATGCCGGCCGACCGGCAACCCTTGACCACCCATTCCCGCGTCGGCAGGTCGGAATACACCTGGTGAAACTGCCATACCGGGCAGCGCTCCGGATCGCCGGCGTCGGTGCGACGCACGCGCGCCGGGTCGGTCGGCATGGTCTTGATCTTCTTGCCGACCGTGTCCTTGTCCTCGCGCAGCGCGATGAAGTTGCCGTAGCTCTTGGACATCTTGCGCCCGTCCAGGCCCGGCAAGCGCGACGCCGCAGTCAGCCGCACCTGCGGCTCGACCAGGATCAGCTTGCGGCTGCCTTCGAGGTAGCCGAACAGGCGCTCGCGGTCGCCCAGCGACAGGCTCTGGGCATCGTCCAGCATGGCCTTGGCCTGTTCCAGCGCCGCGTCCTTGCCGTGCTGCCGGTATTCGGTGCGCAGTTCGTTGTACAGCTTGGCGCGCTTGCTGCCCAGCTTTTTCACCGCCTCCTGCGCCTTCTCCTCGAACCCCTTTTCCTTGCCGTACAGGTGATTAAAACGGCGCGCAATCTCGCGCATCATTTCAATGTGCGGCACCTGGTCCTCGCCGACCGGCACCTGGCTGGCGCGGTAGATCAGCACGTCGGCGGCCTGCAGCAGCGGGTAGCCGAGGAAGCCATAGGTGGCCAGGTCTTTATTGGCCAGATTGTCGATCTGGTCCTTGTAGGTCGGCACCCGTTCGAGCCAGCCCAGCGGCGTGGCCATCGACAGCAGCAGGTGCAGTTCGGCGTGCTCGGGCACGCGCGACTGGATGAACAGCGTCGATTGCGATGGATCGACGCCGGCCGCCAGCCAGTCGACCAGCATGTCCCAGGTGCTGCGCTCGATGACGGTGGGGTCGTCGTAATGCGTGGTCAACGCGTGCCAGTCGGCCACGAAGAACAGGCATGGCAGCTCGGTCTGCATCTTGATCCAGTTCTTCAGCGCCCCATGGTAGTGCCCCAGGTGCAGGGCGCCGGTGGGACGCATGCCGGAGACGACGCGGTCGGGATACATGCGCGGTTCAGCTAAACAGCGCCATCAGCGGGTAGACCAGCAGGTGCCAGACGCTCTGCACCAGATGCATGCCGTTCACCAGGAAGCCGGTCAGCAAGCCGAACTGCAGCATCAGGATCAGGCCGATGAACACGAACAGGCCATAGCGCTCGATGCGCGCGTAAGGACGCGCCAGCGACAGCGGCAGGATGCCGGTGACGATGCGGCCGCCATCGAGCGGCGGAATCGGCAGCAGGTTGAACACGAACATGGCCGAGTTGACGCCGATGCCGGCGCGCGCCATCTGGATGAAGAAGTCGTGCTGGTCCATGGCGAACACATAGGTCAGGATCACCCACGCGATCATCCAGCCCAGGCCCATGGCAAAGTTGGCGCCCGGGCCGGCGGCGGCCACGAAGGCCATCTGCTTTTTCGGATTGCGCAGGTTGCCGTAGTCGACCGGCACCGGCTTGGCGTAGCCCAGCGGCGGCAGCGTGGCGATGGCCAGCAGCAGCGGCAGGATGATGGTGCCGAACAGGTCGATGTGCTTGAGCGGATTGGCGGTCAGGCGGCCCAGGTTAGCGGCGGTGGGATCGCCGAAATAGCGGGCGACATAACCATGCGCGGCTTCGTGCAGGGAAATTGCAAAAAGAACAGGAATGGCGTAGACCGTGGCGGTCTGAATAATGCTATCGATATCCATGGAGCGGGATTTTACCAGAGGCTGGTTTGCCTACTTGCGGCGCCGTCAAAGGCCGGCGCCCTCGCCTGAATGTGGGGAATGTCAGAGGCCGAAGGCGGCGGCGTCGCCGCGTCCCTGGCGCACCAGCACGGCCTCGTCGCCGGTCAGGTCGATCACCGTGGTCGGCTCCATGCTGCAGGCGCCGCCGTCGATAATCAGCTCCAGCTGCTTGCCGAGGCGTTCGCAGATGGTGTCGGCGTCGTTCAGCGGCTCGTCCTCGTCCGGCATGATCAGCGTCGACCCCAGCAGCGGCTGCTCCAGTTCGGCCAGCAGCGCGTTGATGATGGCGTCTTCCGGCACCCGCAGGCCGATGGTCTTGCGCGACGGATGGCTGAGACGGCGCGGCACGCACTTGGTCGCCTCAAGGATGAAGGTGAACGGCCCCGGCGTGGCCGCCTTCAGCAGGCGGAACTGGCGGTTGTCGACGCGGGCGTAGACGCCCAGCTCGCTCAAGTCGCGGCACAGCAGGGTCAGGTGGTGTTTCTCGTCGATGCCGCGGATGCGGCGCAGGCGCTCGACGGCGCCCTTGTCGTCCAGGTGGCACACCAGCGCGTAGCACGAATCGGTCGGCACGGCGACGATGCCGCCGCCGTGGATGATTTGCGCCGCCTGCTTGATCAGGCGCGCTTGCGGATTGACGGGATGTACCTGGAAAAATTGGCTCATGCTTACGATTGTACGCTACGCAGCGCGGCGATGCGCTCCTCGAACGGCGGGTGGGTCGAGAACAGCGCGCCCCAGCCGCCACGGCCGCTGCTGATGCCCGACGCCGCGAACGACTGCGGCAAGCTGCCCGGCTCGACGCCGTTCAGGCGCGCCAGCGCGTGCTGCATCGGCACGGTGCTGCCCAGCAGCCGGGCCGAGCCGGCGTCGGCGCGGAATTCGCGCTGGCGCGAGAACCAGGCCACGATCAGCGAGGCCACCAGGCCGAACACGATTTCGCAGACGAACACGGTCACCATATAGCCGATGCCCGGGCCGCGGCGCTCCTCGTTGCCCTTGTTAAGCATATTGTCGACGAAGAAGCCGACGATACGCGCCAGGAACACCACGAAGGTATTGGTCACGCCCTGGATCAGGGTCATGGTCACCATGTCGCCGTTGGCGATGTGCGCGACCTCGTGGCCCAGCACGGCTTCGACCTCGTCGCGGTTCATGCTTTCCAGCAGGCCGGTCGAGACGGCGACCAGCGCCGAGTTCTTGAAGGCGCCGGTGGCGAACGCGTTCGGGTCGCCAGGGTAGACCGCCACTTCGGGCATGCCGATGCCGGCGCGCTCGGACAGCGTGCGCACGGTGTTGACCAGCCACAGCTCGGTGGAATTGGAGGGATTGTCGATCACGCGCGCGCCGGTCGACCACTTGGCCATCGGCTTGGAGATCAGCAGCGAGAAGATGGCGCCGGTGAAACCGACCACCAGCGAAAACGCCAGCAGGCTGCCCAGTTGCAGCTCGCTGCCCGAGCCCGGACGGCCGATGCCCAGCAGCGACAGGACGATGGACAGCACCAGCATCACGGCCAGGTTGGTGGCGATAAACAGGACTATGCGTTTCATGTAAGGGTCTCCAGTACGGGCAACAGCCCACGATGATAAGGTAAGACCGGCTTAACGCAAAATCAAGATGCAACTCAGCGGTAATTATCCAGCCATTTCACCATCCGAGCCCGCCGTCGCTCCCGCGCGGGCAGCAGCCGATACACGGCGTAACGACCAAGGCAGTGCGCCATGCCGGCGCAAACCCGCGACTAAAACCAGTCGTGCCAGACTGGCGTCACATTGGCCGGCAGCGGCGGCAGCGCGGCAAAATCGACGCGCGACTCGCCCGGCGCGTGGAAGTCGGTGCCGCGCGAGGCCAGGAAACCGTAGTAGTTTGCCAATTGCGCATACTGCGGATATTGATCCGGCGTATGGCTGCCGGTCACCACCTCGATGGCGGCGCCGCCCAGCTGCTTGAATTCGCTGAACAGCTCGCCCTGCGCCAGCGGCGTGAAGCGATAGCGGCCCGGATGGGCGATGACGGCGATGCCGCCGGCGTCGCGTATCCAGCCGACCGCCTGCGCCAAGGTCGCCCAGCAATGCGGCACGTAGCCCGGCTTGCCTTCGGACAGATACTTCTTGAATACCTCGCCCGTGTTGGCGCAGGCGCCGATTTCCACCAGGTAGCGGGCGAAATGGGTGCGCGACATCAGGTCCGGGTTACCGACGTATTTCAGCGCGCCCTCGTAGGCGCCGCCGATGCCGATCGTTTCGAGCTGCCTGGCGATCTCGCGGCCACGGCTGTCGCGGCCGGAGCGGGTGCTGGCCAGGCCGTCGACCAGCGCCTGGTTGTTCTCATCGATGCGCAAGCCGACGATGTGGACCGTCTCGTTGGCCCAGGTAATCGAAATCTCGACACCGGTCACAAAGCGCATGCCCTGCTGCTCGGCGGCGGCGCGCGCGGCCGGGATGCCGCTGACCTCATCGTGGTCGGTCAGCGCCCAGACGTCGACGCCGGCCTTGCGGGCGGTGGCCGCCACGGCGGCAGGAGCGAGGACGCCATCGGAGACGTTGGAATGGCAATGCAGATCGACTTTCATATCAGGCATTGTACATGGTTAGCCGGCGAGGAATTCCTCGATCATCCGCGCCAGCGCTTGAGGCTGATCATGGTGCAACATGTGGCCGGCGTCGTCGACCATTTTGCGGGTGACGTCGCGCAGGTGGCCGAGGCGGCGCTCCAGTTCGACGCGGCCGGCCGGCTTGGCGCCCATCCAGTCCCACATATTGGTCTGGTCGGCCTCCACCCACAGCACCGGCGCGGTGATCGCCTGCCAGCAGGCCATGACGTCGTCGACGTGATACGGCAGCGGGCCGGCCTGCTTGTGCACCGGGTCGCCGAGGATTTCCCATGCGCCGGCCTCGTTCTGCGCCGACCAGTGCTGCGCCAGGAAGGCGGCCTTGTCGTCGCTCAGGCGCGGGTTGGTTTTGCAGCCGCGCGGCGACCGCAGCCTGGGTCGGATAGCTGCGCATCTCGGGCTGTTCCAGCAGGCTGTCCAGCCATTTGGCGTAGCGGCCCGGCGTCTGCTCCGGCTTGGCGCCCTTGAGGCCGGCGCCTTCGAGGTTGATCAGCTTGCGGATGCGCTCCGGCCGCGCGCCGGCGTACAGGCCGACGATGTTGCCGCCCATGCTGTGCCCCAGCAGATACACCGCCTGATCCGGCGAGTAGTGGCGCAGGATGGCGTCGAGGTCGGCCAGGTAGTCGGGGAACCAATAAGTGTCCAGCCCGCTGCGCTGCGACAGGCCGAAGCCGCGCCAGTCCGGGGCGATCACGTGCCAGTCGCCTTCCAGCGCGTCCACCACGAACTGGAACGAGGCGCCCACGTCCATCCAGCCGTGCAGCATGAACAGCTTGGGCGCGCCCTCCCGGCCCCAGTGGCGCACGTGGCAGCGCAGGCCGCGAATGGTCAGGAATTCGGAACGGGAAGGTGTGTGGGTCGTCATCTCTGTCTGCCTTGAAAATACGGGGGCCAGCGCCATATCGGAAACTTGCTAGCGTGAAGCAAAATAATAGCACGACCGTTCGCTAGACGCGCAAGCGTAAAATAGCGCCATCCCACCGACCACAACCAGGTTCCCATGTCACTATACCAACTGGGCGATCACACGCCCGAGATTGCCGCATCGTCATTTGTTGCCGATTCTGCCACTGTGATTGGCAAGGTCAGCCTGCACGAGCATAGCTCGGTGTGGTTCGGCGCCACGCTGCGCGGCGACAACGAGCGTATCACCATCGGCGCAAACAGCAACGTTCAGGAAGGCACGGTAATGCACACGGACATCGGCTACCCGCTCACCGTGGGCCGCAACGTGACCATCGGCCACCAGGCCATGCTGCACGGCTGCACCATCGGCGACGGCTCGCTGGTCGGCATCCAGGCAGTGATCCTGAATGGCGCGACAATCGGCAATGGCTGCCTGGTCGGCGCCGGCGCGCTGGTCACCGAGGGCAAGAGCTTTCCCGACCATTCGCTGATCATCGGCGCGCCGGCCAAGGTGGCGCGCCAGCTGACGCCGGAGGAAGTGGCCGCCCTGCAAGGCAGCGCCGATAGCTATGTCAAACGCGCCCAACTGTTCAAGACGCAACTCAAAAAGATTGGATAAAACAATGAGCACCACCACCCAGGACACCCTGCAAAAATTCATCTTCGACAATGCCGCCGTGCGCGGCGAGCTGATCGACATCTCTGCCACCTGGCGCGAAGTGCAGGCCCGTCACGACTACCCTGCCCCGGTCAAAAAACTGCTGGGCCAGATGACGGCAGCCGCCGCGCTGCTGTCGGCCAACCTGAAGTTCAACGGCTCGATCGTCATGCAAATCCATGGCGATGGCCCGGTGAGCCTGCTGGTGGTCGAATGCGACGCGGAACTGCGCCTGCGCGCCACCGCCAAGCTCAGCGCCGGCGCCAGCGTGGCCGACGACGCCACGCTGACCACGCTGCTGAACGCGCACGGCAAGGGCCGCTTCGTGATCACCCTCGATCCGCTGGAAAAAGTGCCGGGCCAGCAGCCGTACCAGGGCATCGTGCCGCTGGATGGCGACGACGTCAGCACCGTCATCGAAAACTACATGCTGCGCTCGGAACAGCTCGATACCAAGCTGTGGCTGGCGGCCGATGACAATGTCTCGCGCGGCCTGCTGCTGCAAAAGCTGCCTTACCACGGCGGCAAGGCGGAAGCCACGCCAGTGAGCGAGGAGGAGGCGCTGGAAACGTGGAACCGCGCGGTCATCCTCGGCTCGACGCTGAAGGAGCAGGAGTTGCTGGAAACCGGCATCGATGTGCTGATCCAGCGTTTGTTCTGGGAAGAGACGATCCGCGTGTTCGATCCGCTGCATCCGCAATTCCATTGCAGCTGCACGCGTGAGAAGGTCGGCAATATGCTGAAGATGCTGGGCCGCGAGGAGGTGGAGAGCGTGATCGCCGAGCAAGGACAGGTGGCGGTGAATTGCGATTTCTGCGGCAAGCACTACGAGTATGACAAGGTCGATTGCGCGCAGTTATTCGCCAGCGCCGATCCGGTCGCGACGCTGATCCCGGCCGGCGAGGCCAAGCACTAAGCATGGGTTCCCGCCTTCGCGGGAACGACGGGCCTGCGCCGCCGCAAGGCCGTCGTCCCCGCGCAGGCGGGGACCCAATTTACTCCGCCTCCCTCGCATAGCGCTGCGCCAGCACCGCACACACCATCAACTGCAGCTGGTGAAACAGCATCAACGGCAACACCACAGCCCCCAGCGCGCCGCCGGCAAACAGAATCTTGGCCATCGGCACGCCGCTAGCCAGACTCTTCTTGGACCCGCAAAACACAATCGCAATCCTGTCCTCGCGATTGAAACCCAGCCGCCGCGCCGCCTGCGCGCTGATCGCCATCACCAGCCCCAGCAGCAGCGCGCTGATGAACAGCAGCCCGGCCAGCGTGCTCCACGACACCTGATGCCACAGCCCCTCCCCCACCGATTCACTGAACGCGGTGTACACCACCAGCAGAATCGAACCCTGATCAACCATGCGCGTCAACGGCTTGTGTTGTTCCACCCAGGCGCCGATCCAGCGCCGCGCGACCTGGCCGGCGATAAACGGCAGCAACAGCTGCAGCGCGATCTGCCCGGCCGATTCCAGCGGCGAGCCGCCCGACATCTGCGCGCTGGTCAGCAAGCCCACCAGCACCGGCGTGATAAAAATGCCGAACAGATTGGACGCCGAGGCGCTGCAAATGGCGGCCGGCACATTGCCGCGCGCCGCCGCCGTGAAGGCGATCGACGACTGCACGGTCGACGGCAGCATGCACAGGAACAGGATGCCGAGGTACAGGTCCGGCGTCACCAGCGGCGTCAGCAACGGCTTCAATGCCAGCCCCAGCAGCGGGAACAGCGCGAACGTGCACAGCAACACCAGCAGGTGCAAACGCCAGTGCGTCACGCCGGCGATCACCGCCTCGCGCGACAGCTTGGCGCCGTGCAGGAAGAACAGCAGCGACACCGCCACATGGGTGATGTTGTTAAAGATCACGGCGCCCTGGCCGTGGCAGGGAAACACGCTGGCGGCCGCCACGGTGGCGATCATGGCCAGCGTAAAGTTATCCGGCAAAAAACGGGGACGCTTCATTATTGAGGACACTTCACTTCCAGCACATCGATGGCGCCGACGGTCTTGGCGGAGGTGGCGCTGCGCACCAGGTCGACGCGCTCCAGGCAATTCTTGCGGATCAAGCGTGGGTAGGTGCGGGTGCAGGCGATGACCGCCTCGACGCCGCTGCCGGCGTTGCAATAAAAGCCCTCGGCCTGCATGCGCACCAGCGCCTGCTCCATCGGCATGCCGGGCTGCACCGTCTGGGTGACGAAGTGGCCCAGCTTCGATTGATCGATTGAGCAGGCTGCCAACACCAGTGGCAAGGCTGCCAATAAAAATCTGCGCATCTTAGCGATCTCCTTATTTCCAGCCAGCAGTGTAACGCATGTGCGCGTCATGATCCGGTAACACTCTCCACCTATGATGCCCAGCGTTATTCATCCACCAACCTGAGCAAAACATGAACAAGAAACTGTCCGTTGTCCGCTTCGCCGCCCTGAGTATCCCGATGCTGGCCATGGCCGCCAACGTCGCCGCCGCCGTCGCCGACATGGCCGACGCCCCAGCCGCCGAAGCCGTCACGGAGGCGGCCGCCGCCGCGCCGATCGCCACCGTCGAAGTGGCCACGCGCAAGACCCGTTCCTCGGTAGAGCTGGGGAAGAACGAAATGCAGAAGATCCTGCCCGGCGTCAATCCGCTGAAGGCGCTGCACACGCTGCCCGGCGTCAGCTTCCAGACCGCCGACCCGTGGGGCAATAACGAGCAAAACCTGTCGCTGTTCATCCACGGCTTCAGCGGCCAGCAGCTGGGCTACACGATGGACGGCGTGCCGCTGGGCGACCAGCAGTACGGCAACTACAACGGCCTGTCGCCGCAGCGCGCCGTCATCAGCGAAAACGTCGGCCGCGTGATCCTGTCGTCGGGCGCCGGCGACCTGGCCACCGCCTCCACCAGCAACCTCGGCGGCACCATCGAGACCTTCTCCAGCAACCCGCTGCCGAACGCCAACTTCTCGGCGCAGCAGACCGTGGGCAGCTACAAGACCTCGCGCACCTTCCTGCGCTACGACACCGGCAACTTCGGCGACGGCAACAGCGCCTATATCTCGGCCTCGCACCATGAGCAGAAAGCCTGGGACTTCAACGGCCGCCAGGGCGGCGACCAGGTCAACGCCAAGTTCATCAACAACAGCAGCCTGGGCAAGCTGACGCTGTACGTCGCCTACTCGGACAAGATCGAGCCGAACGAAGACAGCACCGTGCGCTCTTCCAGCGAGAAATACCAGCCGTACACCCGTCCATTCATGTACCCGAATTTCCAGCAGGCGCTGAACTACCTGTCGCCGACCGGCGCCACGCCGGCGGCCGAGGGCAACAACTACCGCAACTACTACAGCGACGCCCAGCGCACCGACTACCTGACCTACGCCAAGTTCGACATGAACCTCGGCGAGTCCACCACCTGGTCGAATCAGGTCTACTACCACAACGACGACGGCGTCGGCGTGGTGGCCGGCCCGATCGGCGTGGCCGGCCTGCCGGCGCTGTTCGCGGTCTACTTCCCGGGCCAGAACCTGAAGCAGGTATTCGGCAACTCCGGCTACGCCACCCGCACCACCGAATACGAAATCAACCGCAGCGGCTGGCTGTCGACCGTGAAGACCGAGCTGGGCGACCACAATCTGCAAGCCGGCCTGTGGTTCGAGCACAACCGCTCGTCGGCCTATCGCCGCTGGTACGCGCTGGACGTCAACAATCCAAGCTCGCCGTACGACCGCCCGAGCAACCCGCTGATCACGCAGTACGGCAGCGAGATCGACAACAAGGTGGTGCAGCTGCACCTGCAGGACGAGTGGCGCATCCGCCCGGACATGGCGCTGCAAGCGGGCTTCAAGTCCAGTCTGCAATTTGCCGACGGCCAGTTCCCGGTGCAGCCGAAGAACGGCGCCATCGCCAACTCGACCGCCCTGCCGGTCGGCAAGATCGACACCAAGAAATGGTTCCTGCCGCAGATCGGCGGCCGCTGGGACATCACGCCGCAAGACCAGGCCTTCTTCAACATCCAGAAGAACATGCGCCAGTTCGTCACCTACGGCGGCGGCGGCGCCTCGCCGTGGAGCTTGTCGAGCCAGGGCGCGTTCGACCTGTTCAAGTCCACCGCCAAGCCGGAAACCTCGGTCACGTATGAGGCCGGCCTGCGCACCAGCCACCAGTTGAACGGCGGCGTGCTGACCGGCTTTGACGGCCAGGTCAACGTCTACCACGTCAACTTCAAGGACCGCCTGCTGCAGATCAGCCCGACCTCGGTGATCTCGTCGATTATCGGCGGCAACCTGGCGGTGCTGACCAACGTCGGCAGCGTCAAGACCAACGGCATCGACTTCTCCGGCACGCTGCACTTCGGCCGCACCTTCTCGCTGTACAACGCGCTGTCGTACAACCAGTCGAAATACGACGACAACTACATGAACGGCAACGCCGTGGTGCCGACCGCAGGCAAGAAAGTGCCGGGCAGCCCGGAGTGGATGGACAAATTCGTCGCCACGCTGAACCTGGCCGACACCGAATTCCAGCTCGGCGGCGACTACGTCGGCAAGCGTTACGCCACCTACACCAACGACCTGCAAGTGAAGAGCTACTTCCTGATGAACCTGGGCGTCTCGGGCAAGCTGCCGTTCCTCAACGGCGGCTGGGTCAAGAACGCGCGCTACCGCCTCAACGTCACCAACCTGGCCGACCGCAAGGGCGACCTCAACGTGGTGGTCGGCGCCGCCAGCGGCACGTACAATACCTTCCCGATTGCACCTCGTCAGGGCTTCCTGACTTTGATGGCGGACTTCTGATGACTAAACTTTATTTACCGCAGCGCCTGTCGCGCCGCGGCTTCATCCAGACGGCGGCAACGGCCGCGGCGGCGGCCGGTTCCTCGCTGCTGCTGCCGGCTGCGGCCTTCGCCGCAGCGCCGGTGGCCGGCGACCAATCCGGCCTGCCGGGCGTCGCCCCGGTGGGCGCCGGCGCCGGCCGGCCGCTGGTATTCGGCCACCGCGGCGCCAGCGCGCTGCGTCCCGAGCACACGCTGGCCGCGTATGCGAAAGCGATTGCCGACGGCGCCGACTACGTCGAGCCCGACCTGGTCAGCACCAAGGACGGCGTGCTGGTCGCGCGCCACGAAGCCTTCCTCAGCGAAACCACCGACGTCGGCAGCCGCAAGGAATTCGCCGGCCGCAAGGTGCGCAAAACCATCGACGGCGAAACCCACGATGGCTGGTTCGTCGACGACTTCACGCTGGCCGAGCTGAAAACGCTGCGCGCCGTCGAGCGCATCCCGCAATACCGTCCGGGCAGCGCGCAGTACAACGGCATGTTCCAGGTGGTAACGTTTGAAGAAATGATCGACTTCGTCGCGGCCGAAGCGGCCGCGCGCGGGCGCATCATCGGCATCGTGCCGGAGCTCAAGCACTCGACCTACTTCGCCAGCGTCGGCCTGCCGCTGGAAGACCGCTTCCTGTCGATCCTGGCGGCGCACGACTACACGCGCCGCAATCCGGTGGAAATCCAATCGTTCGAAGTGGCCAACCTGAAATACCTGCGCGGCAAACTGGGCCGGCGCGCCAACCTGCGCCTGATGCAGCTGGTCATCGGCGAGAACGTCCGGCCGATGGACGTGGCGGCCGCCGGCGGCACGCTGACCTTCGCGCAAATGTGCACGCCAGGCGGCCTGCGCGACATCGCCCAGTATGCCGATGTCGTGGCGCCGCCGACCCGCTCGATCATCCCGCTGAACAAGGACGGCACGCTGGCCGCGCCGTCCTCGCTGGTCGAGGACGCGCACAAGGCCGGCCTGCGCGTGGAACCATGGACCTTCCGCCCGGAAAACCAGTTCCTCGCCGCCGACTTCCGTAACGGCGCGCTGACGGCGCGCAACGAGGCCGGCGCCATCGCTGAAATGAAGCGCTACATCGCCACCGGCATCGACGGCTTCTTCACCGACGACCCGGCGCTCGGCCGCGCCGCCCTCGGCTAGGCGCGCGGCAGCCGGACGGTGGCCAGCAGGCCACCGCCGGCGGCCTCGCCCAGCGCGATGCGTCCGTGGTGGCTGGCCGCCACGGACGCCGCAATCGCCAGTCCCAGGCCGCTGCCGCTCTGCGTTTGCCGCGGATCGCGGAAGAAGCGGTCGAACACCCGTTTGCGCAACTCCGGCGCAATGCCCGGCCCCTGATCGCGCACCGACAGCAGCACCTCGGCGCCGACGGCGGCCAGGCTCACCTGTACCATGCCGCCCGGCGGACTGTACTTGATGGCGTTTTCCACCAGATTGTCGATCAGCGACACCAGGCTTTCGCTGTGCCCCTGAATGTGCACCGGCTCGGCCGCCACCATTTCCAGCTCGACGCCGCTGCGCGAGGCCAGCATCGACAGCACCGCCAGCCGGTCTTGCAGCAGGACATCCAGCGCCAGCCCGACGTGCGGCGCGCTGTCCGGCGCGTCGCTGCGCATCAATTGCAGCAACTGGCCGACCAGCCGGCCGGCGCGGTTGCCGCTGTTCAGGATGCCGTTCAGCAGTTCGCGCTGCACCGGGTTGCCGGTCTGCCGCTGCAAGGCTTCCGCGTGCACGCGCATGGCCGCCAGCGGCGTGCGTAACTCGTGCGCGGCGTCGGCGATGAAGCTGCGCTCCCGCTGCGCGCTGTGGCTGACGCGCAGCAGCAAGGCGTTGACGCTGTCGACCATGGCCGACAATTCGCGGTGCGGCGTTTTCGAGGTCAGCGGCGTCAGGTCGGACGGGCCGCGCGACGCCACCTCCTGCGCCACCTGGCGCCATGGCCGCATCGCCAGCCGGATCGACAGCCAGGCCGGCAGCGGCAGCAGCGGCAGGCTGACCAGCAAAGGCAGCAGATAGTAGCCGCGCGAGTTAATCGTCAGGAACAGGTTGATGACATCGACCGGCACGGCAAACATGGCCGTGGTGCCGGTCCGCGGCGAGCGATAGGTGCGCGCCCGGAAGCGCTTGCCATTGATGTGCAGCGTCTCCATGTCGACGCCGGGATTGCCTTGCAGGCCGGGCGGCGCGCCGGCGGTCTGGTAGACCAGTTTTCCGCCCTGCCACACCAGCAGCAGCGGACCGATCTCCGCCAGATCGCTTTCCTCGAACTGCTCGCGCAGGGCGGCGTCGATGGCGCGCAGCGTGGCGTGCTGGCGCGGCTGGCCGGCGAGGTTGTCGGCCACCTGAATCACCGCTTCGGAGGTTTTATGGGCGTTCAGCAGCGAGCTGCTGTCGCCGCCGTTGTGGGTGATGACGGCAATCACGCCGCCCCACATCAGCAGCACCAGCAGCACCTGCGCCACCATCAGGCGACGCACCAGGGTGGGCTCGGCGATCATGCGCCAGCACCGGCGCAGCCACGTCATGCGTGGCCTCCGGGCGCCTGCAAGTCGATCACGTAGCCAACGCCGCGTACCGTGCGGATGTAGCCTTCGCCGATCTTGCGGCGCAGATTGGCCATGTGCACGTCCAGCGAATTGCTGGCGTTGGTCTGGCTGCCGGGCAGCGTCTGTTCTTCCAGCAGGCGGCGCGTCAGCACGCGGTCGGCGCGCATCATCAGCATCTTCAGCAGCGCGTATTCGCTGGCGGTCAGTTCCACCGCGCGGCCGGCCACGCTGACACGGCGGGTCGGCGCGTGCAAGGCGAGGCCGCGCACTTCGATGGTTTCGCCGTCGAAGCCGTAGCTGCGCCGGGCCAGCGCGCGCACGCGGGACAGCAGTTCCGCCAGCACAAACGGCTTCACCAGGTAATCGTCGGCGCCGCCATCGAGGCCGCTCAGGCGCTCGCTGACCGAATCGCGGGCGCTGAGGATCAGCACCGGCAGGCCGGCGCCGTCGGCTTGCGTGCGGCTGCGGCGCAGTTTGGTCAGCAGTTGCAGGCCGTCGCCATCCGGCAGGCCCAGGTCCAGCAGCACCAGGTCGCAATTGTCGCGTTCCAGGCTGCGCGTAGCGTCTTCCAGCGTCCGCACCCAGACCACGTCCATGCCCTGCTCGGTCAGGGCGATGCGCACGCCGTTGCCCAGATCAAGGTCGTCTTCTATCAACAGGATTTTCATGGCCGATATTAGAGCACGGCAACCTGAAGATCAGCTAAAGAATGGCGGCTTCATGTTTCCTTCATAAAAGGCTCAGTTTGTCTTCATGGCAGGTGCCGATACTGCTCGCAGTTGCCCGGGCCGTGGTGGCGCCGGAACTCCTCTGAAATGGAAGTCATGATGAAAAACCTGTCTCGCCTCATTCCCCTCGCCTGTCTGCTGAGCGCCCCGGCGCTGGCCGCCGATGCCGATAGCCAGTTCCTGGTCGGCGGCGGCATCGCCGGCGGCAGCCGCTACGCCGGCTCCGGTCACAATATGGTGGCGCCGGTCGTCGTGCTCGATTACACCCACTCAAGCGGCTTCTTCGCCAGCAGCTTGCGCGGCCTCGGCTACGGAGCGCAGATCGGGCCGTTCAACTACAGCGCGGCACTGGGCTATCGCGGCGAGCGCCGCGAGGAAAATGAAAAATCGCTGTTCGGCAACAATGGCAGCGAGGAGCTGAAAGGCATGGGCGATATCAAGGGCAACGCCAGCGCCTTGCTCAGCCTGGGCTACAAGCCCTTGTCCATGCTGGAATTCAATGTGCGCGCCGACGTTCCGCTGTCGCAGCGCGACAATGGCAAGACCGTGCACGGCGGCGTGTCCGCGCAGTTGATGGCCAGCGACACCGACGCGCTATCGGTCGGCGTCTCGGCCGGCTTTGCCGACGCCAAATACGCGCAGACCTACCACGGCGTGAACGCCCGGCAAGCGGCCCGTTCGCGCTTCAAGGCCTACACGCCGAAATCCGGCCTGTACGAAGCCAACCTCATGCTGACGTGGCAGCACAGACTGGCTTCGCAATGGAGCATGACCACCATGCTGGGCGCCAACCACTTGCTGGGCGACGCCGCCGACAGCCCGCTGACCAAGCGTAAAACCAGCCCCGCCGCCGCCGTCTACGTCACTTACGCCTACTGAGCCGGCTGCACGCTGGCCTGACGTGGCGCGCCGGCCTTCGGCAGCGCGGCGGTGAGGTCGATCCAGGCTTGCGGCACCGGTTTTTCGCGGCTGCGCACGCCGAAGAAGCTGACCACTTCGCGGCCGTCCTTGTCGTAGAATTCGACGTTGACCACGCCGGCACGCTTGACTACGTAGCCGCTGACGAAGCTGGTGTCGCGCAGGTGCAGATTGAATTCCGGGTCCAGCACGTTGAAGTAGCCGCCGGTTTCCTGCACCTTGTTGATCTTGCCGCTGAAGATCTGGATCGTTGCGTCATTGCCGAGGAAGGCCATGATCTCAACCTGCTGCCTGGCCGCCTGCTCCAGCAGCTGGCGCACCGCCAGCGGTTCGATCCGCTGCACCTTGTCGGCCGGGCCCAGGCGCAGGCCCTGCTCGCGCGTCACGCCAAACTCGCCCAGCAGGCGGTTGAACTGGTGCACGTCATTGATCTCGTTCCACGCCAGCTGGAATTCCTTGACGTCCACCGCGCTGTCCGGCTTCGGCGCCGGCCTGGCCGGGGCCGTGGCCACTTTCAGGTCGGCGCTCTGCACCGGGTTGCGGAAGTCGGCGACGATTTTGTCGAACACCGGTACGCCGGCGTCGCTCTTGACGTAGACCTTGTGCGCGGCGTGACCGTACTGGTCGAAGAATTGCAGGCTGCGCGAAAGCACGCCGTCCTTGCCCGGCTGTACCACGGCAAACGCGTAGGTCCAGTTCTTGAACGTGAAGCGCAGGTCGATTTCGCCGCCGAGGTAGCCGCCGGCGATGTTGCGCATGCGCGCTTCGCGTTCCTTTTCCTTGTCCGCGTCGAGGCCGGTCACAGGTTCCTGCGGCTTCATTTTGGTGGCGACGCCGGTGCGCTCCAGCACGCCGTTCTCATTGCGCGTCATGGCCATGACCTTGCCGAGGTCGAGCGCGCGGCGCATGATTTCACGCGGCACGTTCTCGCCTTCCTGCAGGCGGGTGACGGTTTTGCCGATGCCGTTGGCGGCCAGCAGCTCCGCTTCCGATACGTTCAGCCTGGCGGCGGCGTCGCGCAGCGCCAGGCGCGGTTCGGCCGCGCGCAGCGCTTCGTAGCGCTCGGTCAGGCTGGCTGCACCCGCCGGCAGGGACGAGATCAGCATGGCGCCTGCCAGCGCCAGGATAAATCGTTGGTGGGGTTTCATCGCTTGCTCCTTAGTAGATCACTTTGAGGTTGAATGCGTAGTTGCGGCCAGGACGCGCCTGGCGTTCGATGTCGGCCAGCGTGGTCGAGCTGGTGCCGGCCACCAGGCTGCGCACCGAGGCGTAGTCCCAGTATTTCTTGTCGCCGATGTTGTACACGCCGCCGCTCAAGGTGACGTGCTGGTTGATGTTCCAGTAGGCTGTCAGGTCGAGCACGCTGTAGCCGGGCACGTCGAACAGCGTGGCGGTGCCGCCGGTCAGCACGTCGCCGGCGGCGCGCTTGCCGCGCGCGGTGCTGGCGGTCAGGGCGCCGCCGAGGCGCTCGTCGTCATAGGCGAAGCTGGCGTTGGCCTTGTACGGCTGCACCGACGCCAGGTCGGCTTGCTTGCCGGTCCTGGTGTTTTCCGCCTTGCCCTTGGAGGCGCCGGCCGCCAGGTTGACGCTGAAGCCCTTCATGGTTGGCAGCCACTGGCCCAGCGCGAAGCGCGAGCTGAATTCGACGCCATAGATGCGCGCCTTGCCGACGTTCTCCGGACGGAACAGGCCCTGCGTGATGGTCGGGTAGTTGACCGGATCGGCCGGCTGCGCGACGTATTCGATGAAGTTGCTGTAGCGGGTGTTGAACACCGAGGCGCTGAATTCCACGCCGGCCGTAGGCGCGCCTTTCAGGCCCAGCTCGAAGGCCTTGCTGGTTTCCTTGTCCAGATTCGCGTTGCCCAGCACGGCGTAGCCGTTGCCGGCGCCGGTGTAGCTGAACGAGTCGTAGGTGCCGGTGCGCTCGGCTGCCGACGGCAGGCGCGTGCCGCGCGAGTATTGCGCGTAGGCGTTGAAGTTGGGCGTCAGCTCCACCGACAGGTTCAGCGACGGCGTCAGCGTGGAATCGGTTTCTTGCTTGATTTCCCTGGCGGCGGCCGGCACGGCAACCACGTATTTGTCCAGGTTCTTCGGCGACAGCTTGCGGTGCTCGGCGCGCAGGCCCGGCGTCAGCGTCGCCTGGTGGCCGGCCAGCGGGAAGCCGAACTCGCCGCGCACATAGGCGGCGTACTTGTCGGTGTCCATGTCGATCATGCGTTCCTTGGTCATGTACTGGTGCGCGCCGGTGGCGACCACCAGCCGGTCCTCGCTCCACGGACGGCGGCTTTCCAGGCGCTCGTACTGGACGCCGTAGTTCAGCAGGTTGCCGCCGCCCAGCTGCTTGCTGGCGTCCATGGCGATGCCTTTGCTGTCGTTGTAGTAGCCGGTGTTGATGTCGCGCACATAGCGCTGGCCGCCGCTGACGTAGGCGGCGTGCGTCAGGTCTTCCACTTCGGCTTTTTGCGTGTACAGCTTGGTTTCCAGCAGGTCGAACAGCGCCGCGCCGGACGGCGCCCATTGGTGCTCGACACTGAAGCGGTTGCGCCGGGTGTCGGACTGCTGGGCGACGCCGTTCGGATACAGCGCGCTGGTCTTGTTGACGTACTGGCGGTCGTGTCCCGACTTGAAGCTGTCGATGGTGAAGTTCAGCTTCTGGTCGCGGGCGATGGTCCAGTGCAGCTTGGCCAGCACGGCGTCCGAATCCCAGTCTTCCGGATTCAGCGGCGCGCTGCTGGTGCTGTCCGGCTGTTCGCCGCTGCGGTGCACGGCGACGATCAGCGCTTTCAGCTGCGGGTTGATTTCAGTGGCGGCGTTGACGGCGTGGACGCGGCTCTTGCGGTCCGAGGTGTAGCCGAAGCGGTAGTCGGCGTAGACCTTGCGGGTGTCGCTGAGGAAGTCTTCCGGCGACTTGGTGACAAACGAGACCGCGCCGCCCAGGCCCGGCGACCCCGGGCCGGCCGGGCTGGCGCCGGAACCGATGCGCACTTCGCGGAAGGTTTCCGGATCGAAGTAATCGCGGCCGATGCCGAAGGCGTTGTTGGCGGTGCCGTCCGGCTTGGAGGCGGCGTCCGGCAGCGAGATGCCGTCCAGGTCGAGCGCCACGCGGTTGCCCTCGACGCCGCGGATGTTGATGCCGGTGTTGTTGGCGCTGTCCCACACGCTGCCGCCGCCGCTGGCGGCCGCCGGCACGCTGATCAGCGGCGAGTAGCGGGCAATGTTGGACATGTCGATCGCATTGTTGCGCTCGAGCTGGCGCGCGCCGATGACCACGGTGTTGCCGTTGCGCGTGGCGTTGAGTTCGTCGCGCTTGGCCTGGACCAGGATTTCCGACAGTTCACCGGCGGACTGGGCTTGCTGCGCCGCCGCCGGCAGGGCGGCAGCAACGCCGAGCATCACCAGCAGCGCGGCGCGGACGTGGAGGGACAAAGGCGCGGCCTGCTGCCGGGCGCCCGTATAGGTAGCGACCATAGTTTTCCAAGAGAGTGGGAGTTATCGAACGGCTGGCTCTCGGAAGAAACGATCGCTGGCAAAGCAAGCATCCTAACAATAATGATTCTCATTTACAAGGAATATTATCGTCAAGATTGGTAAATCCGCTACAATCTGTATCATGAACCGCGTTTCACTGACGATGCCCGCCACCACCGCCGGCCATGCCCGCCGGCGCACGGCCGCCGTCGCGGCGACGCTGGCCGGCGCGGGCGCAGGCGCCGTGCTGGCGCTGTGGCTGATGGTGTTGTGGCCGCTGGCGCTGAGCCTGGCGGCGGTGCTGGCGTTTGGCTGGCTGATGCAGACGCAGCCGCTGGTGCCGCATGTCGAATATTTTTCGGCCGACGAGGACGGCCTGCGCTACGTCCATGCCGACGGCCGCGTGGCGCGCTACCAGTGGACGGAGATTCTGAGCGTGAGCGCGGCCAAGGGCGGCCTGGCGCTGGAAACCGGACGCGGCGCGCAGAAAGGCGCCACGCTGATGCTGGCGATGCGCTCCGAGGCCGACTGCCGCGCGGCGGCCAACGCGGCCGCGCACTGGCTGGCCGCCTATCGCGTGTGATCAGCCGGCCAGGTAGTTGTTCTTCACCCGCACATAGTGCTCGGCGGAATACTTGAGGTAGGCGATTTCCTCGGCCGTCAGCGCCCTCACCTTCTGCGCCGGGCGGCCGACGTACAAATGGCAGCTTTCCAGCACCTTCCCCGGCGGCACCAGGCTGCCGGCGCCGACCATCACCCGGTCCTGCACCACCACGTCGTCCATGATGATGGCGGCCATGCCGATCAGGCATTCGTTGCCGATGCGGCAGCCGTGCAACATGGCCTGGTGGCCGATGGTGACGTAGTCGCCGATGATCAGCGGCGAACCGTCCGGCTTGTTGTCGTTCTTGTGCGAGACGTGGCCCATGGCGAAGTCCTGCACATTGCTGCAGTCGCCGATGACGATGCGGTTGACGTCGCCACGCAGCACGGTGTTGCACCAGATCGAGCAATCCTTGCCGACGGTGACATCGCCGATCACCTGCGCCGACGGGTGCAGGTACAGGCCTTCGCCAAGCTGCGGCGTGGTGTTGAGATAGGAAGTGACAGCCATGGAAATCCTTATTTGCGGGAATATTTGCTCAGCATACCGCCCAGTTCGTTCTGATGCGAGGCCATCCACGTCCACACCGCCTCCACCTGCTCGCGGTGCGCGGCGTAATACGCCGGGTTGGTGGCCAGCCACAGGTTGCCGCTGAACAGCGGCACGCGCAGGCGCACCACCTCGCTGCCGTAGCGCTCGGCGATGGCCTGGTCCATATCGCCGGCCATGCCGACCGTCAGCGCCACGCCGTCGACGCGCCGGAGTTTGAGCTTGCCGACATTGCTTTCCAGGTCGCGCCCGCCCTCATCGACCTTGATGCCGGCCTCGCGCAGCGCATCGGCGTAAGGCGCGCCGTACGGGACGCCGATCACGCGGCCCTGGAAGTAGCGCGGCGTTGGCGTGTCCGCCGGCAACTGGTCGGCTCCGCGCACCAGCACGATGATGCTGGTGTGGATGGCGCGGTTGCGGTCCGGCGCGCCGGTGCGGTCGCGCGGCAGCACCACGTCCGGCGGCAATTCCGCGCGTTCCTCGATCGGCAGGTAATCGATGGCGCCGCTTTGCAGCGCCAGCCGCAGCCGGTGCGCCGGCAGCCTGACGAATTGCAGCGGACAGGGAATGGCGGCAGCGCCGGCGGCGCGCAGGTAATCGACGGCGACGCCGGGCGGGTCCGGCACCTCGCTGCCCTTGCCCAGCCAGTACGGCGGCCGGTCCTGGTCCATATAGCCGATGCGGACCGGTGGACAGGCGGCCTGGGCGCCGAAGATGAAGAACAGGGACAACACAAATAGAACGCGGCGCGACATGACAAAAAGACTTTGCTTATGACAAAGCCTGAATTATAGCTGCCGGATTGGCAATCACCCCTGATATGTTCCGTCGCCGTGCGGCGCGGCGCGGAATTCCGGCAGCTGCTCCGCCTGGCGCGAGTAGTCGGCCAGCGCCGGATAGCTGGAAGCCGGCGCGGCGTCCGGCACCATCTGCTGGATGAAGTGCCAGGTGACGGCCATCATCACGCCCGGCGGCGGCATGGTGTCGCTGGTGACGCCGAGCGGCTCGCGCGCCTGTTCTTCCTCCAGCGTGTCCAGCGCCGCGCGGAGTTGCAGGATGATGCGGTCGGCCCACGGCTGGTGCAGCTTTTCCGCCGGCCGCAGCTGGCGCTCGTAGTACAGCTGCACCGCCTTGTCGCAGGCGGCCAGCGCCAGCCCCAGCAGGCGCTGCGAGCGCCACAGCTCGGTCGGCATGGTCGGCGTGCGGCGCAGCGCCGGGCGGGCGATGTATTCGGCGTATTGCAGGATCAGCGTGGAGTCCATCAGCGGCACGCCCTCTTCGTCGAGCAGGGTCGGCGCCTTGACCACCGGATTGATCTCGCGGAACTGGTCGAAGGTGCGGAACACCGACAGCGACTGGTGCTCGAACTTCAGCCCCAGCAGCTGCAACGACACCGCCACGCGGCGGACATAAGGCGAATCCAGCATCCCGATCAGTTTCATGACGACTCCTTTATAAGAGCCCCCATCTTAGCGCGCCGGATGCCGTTTGTCGCTAGGCTTGCAGCAGGACCGCCGCGCCGCGGCCCAGCGAGCGCACCACTTGCAGCACGTCCCAGTTGGTCAGGCGGATGCAGCCGTGGGATTGGGTCTTGCCGATCTTGCCCGGCTCCGGCGTGCCGTGGATGCCGTAGTGGTCGATGCTGAGGTCGATCCACGCGAGGCCGACCGGGTTGTTCGGGCCGGGCGCGATGCGCGCCTTGGTTTCGCCGGCCTTGGCGTCCCAGAACAGTTTCGGGTTGTAGCGGTATTCGGGACTGGTGGCCACGCCCAGCACGCTCCAGCGGCCTTCCGGCAGCGGGTCGTGCTTGCTGCCGGTGCTGGCCGGGAATTGCGCGAACGGCGTGCCGCCGGCGTCCAGCAGCGTCAGCGTGCCTTCCCTGGCGTCGACCAGCACCGAAGCGGCCTTCGGCAGGGGCTTCATGATGCCCACGTTCGGCACCAGCAATTGCTCGCCGACCTTGCTGAACTTCTTGCCCGGATTGAGGCGGCGCAGCAGCTCCGGGCTGCAATGGAAGCGCTCGCCCAGCGCCTCGGCCAGGCTGGCGTAGCCGAGCATGGGCAGCCTGGCCTTGCCCGCCATGTCGGCCGGCACCGGCTTGTAGGGGCCGGCGACATCCCTGGCGGTGACGGTGTAGACCCCCAGCACCGGCGCCTGGTCGCGCTCCAGCGCCTTCCACGTGGCGGCGTCGATATTGCCGCTGACGGTCAGCTGGTTCAGTTTCTGGAAGCCGCGGATGGCGTGGCGCAGATTGCTGCCGTAGGCGCCATCCATCTCGCCCGGCGAAAAGTGTGCGCGGTCCAGCAGCACTTGCGCGCGCAAGACATTCGGGCCGCTCGACTTGGGCAACACCGGCCTGGCGCGCTGCGCCGCGCTCAGGGTGTCGGCCGCCGACAACGCCGGCTCGGCGGCATGGGCGCTGGAAACTGCCAGCATCACTGCAAAAAATAAGACTCTCAAACCAGACTCGGATAAAACCAGGGAGCTTATTTTAGCCGACCGGACGATTGATGACTGCTTCGATACGATGGCCGTCCGGATCGATCAGGAAGGCGGCGTAGTAGTGATCGCCATAGTCCGCGCGCAGGCCGGCGGCGCCGTTGTCCACGCCGCCGGCCTTGATGCCAGCGGCATGAAACGCATCCACCGCCGCGCGCGATGGCGCGGCAAAGGCCAGGTGCGCACCGTCGCCGGGCGGCGCGGCATTCGGCCGCAGTTTCAGGCACAGCAGGTCGTTGTCGTCTTCCACGCCGTAGCCGATGGCGGTGTCGTCCTCGAACACGCGGCGCAAGCCCAGCGCGCCGAGCACGGCGTCATAAAGGCGGCGGCGCGCGCCAGATCGCGCACGCCAAAGGAAATGTGGTGGAGCATCAGTTTTTGGTATAGCGTTGCATGACGTAGCCGAGGCGGCCACGGTTGGTGTCGAGCCAGGTCCAGAGCGCTTCGGCCTGGCGCGGATGGGCATGATAGAAGCTGTCGTTGAAGGCCAGCCACAGGCGGACGTTGAGCAGCGGCTGCGGCAGTTGTTCGATGCTGCCCTTGTACCTGGCCAGCGTCTGTTGCAGGTGGGCCGGCGCCACGGCAGCCACCACCACGCCGTCCACCCGGCCCAGCCTGAGCTTTTCGATATTGCGCTCCAGGTCGCGCGCGCCGTCGTCCAGCGTCAGGCCGGCTTCGCGCAGGCGCGGCGTGTAGCTGTTGCCCATCGGGATGCCGAGCGTCTTGCCCTTGAAATACTGCATCGGATTGGTGTTGGCCGGCAGCCTGTCGCTGGAACGCACCAGCACCAGCACCTGGTTGTGCAGCGCGCGCTTGAGGTCGATATTGCCGGCCTTGTCGCGCGGCAGCGCGATCTCGGCCGGATAGAAGCTCAGTTCGCCCATCGGCGCCAGGTCGATATCGCCGGCGGCCAGCGCCACCCGCAGCCGCGCGGCCGGCAGCCGGACCCAGATCGGCGTGCAGCCGAAGCCGGCGCCGAGCACGGCGTCGCGGATCAGGTCCACCGCCGCGCCGGGCGGGTCGGGCACCTTGTCGCCTTCGCCCAGCCAGTATGGCGGGCGGTGCTGGTCGACATAGCCGACGCGGATCGGAATGCAGGTCTTGCCCGGATCGGGCATGGCGAAAACGGAACCGGTAACCACAGCGAACATCAGCAACAGGCCAGCACGCAGCGTCATCGGTTTTCTCAGTGTTGTGGAGGTTCGGCCGGCTTGGGTGCCAGCGGCGCCAGCGCGGCCGCCTGGCCCTTGCCGACTATCTGAACGAAGATTTCGTTCTGCTTGATCATGCTCAGTTCGTAGCGGGCCCGTTCCTCGACCGCGCCGGTGCCGTCCTTCAGGTCGCGCACTTCGGAGTCGAGCTTGGCGTTGCGGGCGATCAGCTCGGCGTTCTTCTTGTGCGCCTCATTGACCTGCGCCTCGAAATCCTTGACGCGCAGCCAGCCGCCCTTCCCCAGCCACAGCGGGTATTGGATCAACAGCAGCAGGAAAGCCAGGGCGAGCGTAATCAGGCGCATGAATCGTCAAGCGGCCGGATTGCTCCGGCCGCGCTTGCTTAATTACTTCAGATTATAGAACGCGTCGCGGCCCGGGTAGGAAGCGATATCGCCCAGGTCTTCCTCGATGCGCAGCAGCTGGTTGTACTTGGCCATGCGGTCCGAGCGCGACATCGAGCCGGTCTTGATCTGCAGCGCGTTGGTGCCCACGGCGATATCGGCGATGGTCGAATCCTCGGTTTCGCCGGAACGGTGCGAGATCACGGCGGTGTAGCCGGCGCGCTTGGCCATTTCGATGGCGGCGAAGGTTTCGGTCAGGGTGCCGATCTGGTTGATCTTGATCAGGATCGAGTTGGCGATGCCTTTCTGGATGCCTTCCTTCAGGATCTTGGTGTTGGTGACGTACAGGTCGTCGCCGACCAGCTGCACTTTCTTGCCCAGTTCCTTGGTCAGGATGGCCCAGCCTTCCCAGTCGCCCTCGTGCATCGCGTCCTCGATCGAGATGATCGGGTACTTGTCGCACCAGGTCGCCAGCAGGTTGGTGAACTCGGTGGCGGTCAGCGACAGGCCCTCGCCTTCCAGCTCGTATTTGCCGTCCTTGTAGAACTCGGAGGCGGCGCAGTCCAGGCCGAGCGCGATCTGGGTGCCTGGCTCGTAGCCGGCTTCCTCGATCGCCTGGATGATCAGCTTGATCGCCTCTTCGTGGTTGGCCAGCGATGGCGCGAAGCCGCCTTCATCGCCGACGGCCGTGTTCAGGCCCTTCTTGTGCAGGATTTTCTTCAGCGTGTGGAACACTTCGGCGCCATAACGGACGGCTTCCTTGAACGACGGCGCGCCCACTGGAATGATCATGAATTCCTGGATGTCCAGGTTGTTGTCGGCGTGCGCGCCGCCGTTGATCACGTTCATCATCGGCACCGGCAGCTGCATCGCGCCCGAACCGCCGAAATAGCGGTACAGCGGCAGGCCGGCTTCCTCGGCGGCGGCCTTGGCCACGGCCATCGACACCGCCAGCATGGCGTTGGCGCCCAGGCGCGATTTGTTTTCGGTGCCGTCCAGGTCGATCAGAGTGCGGTCCAGGAACGCTTGCTCATTGGCGTCCAGGCCCATGATAGCTTCCGAGATTTCGGTGTTGATGTTTTCGCAGGCTTTCAGCACGCCCTTGCCGAAGTAGCGCTTCGGATCGCCGTCGCGCAGCTCGATCGCTTCGCGCGAGCCGGTCGAGGCGCCCGACGGCACGGCCGCGCGGCCCATGACGCCCGATTCCAGCAGCACGTCGCATTCAACGGTGGGATTGCCGCGCGAGTCGATTACTTCACGGCCGATAATATCAACGATAGCACTCATGTCATTCTCCAAAGTTAGGCAAAGCGGCGTCGCGACGCATTCTGGTGCGCGTGGCGGACGAAATAAAGGGAATTGTACCCGGTCAAGACAAGATTGCTAAATATTCCACACGCAACTGTGGCTTTAGCCCCCGTCATTCCCGCGCAGGCGGGAATCCATACTTGGCATGGATTCCCGCCTTCGCGGGAATGACGGTCCTAGCTGAAGCTGTTTTCGAGGAAGCCCGCTTTTTTGGTGACGCGGTCCAGCTCGATCAGCACCGACAGCAAATCCTTCATGCGGCCCAGCGGCACGGCGTTCGGGCCGTCCGACAGCGCTTCGGCCGGATTCGGGTGGGTTTCCATGAACAGGCCGTCGACGCCGACCGCCACCGCCGCGCGCGACAGCACCGGCACCATCTCGCGCATGCCGCCCGACGAGGTGCCGTTACCGCCCGGCAGCTGCACCGAGTGGGTCGCATCGAACACCACCGGCGCGCCCGATTCGCGCATGATGGCCAGCGAGCGCATGTCCGACACCAGGTTGTTGTAGCCGAACGAGGCGCCGCGTTCGCAGGCCATGAAGTTGTCGGCGTTCAGCCCCTTGGCCTCGGCGGCCGCGCGCGCCTTGGCGATCACGTGCTTCATGTCGCCCGGCGCCAGGAACTGGCCCTTCTTGATGTTGACCGGCAGGCCCGATTCGGCGCAGGCGACGATGAAGTCGGTCTGGCGGCACAGGAAGGCCGGCGTCTGCAGCACGTCCACCACTTTCGAGGCCACCTCGATGTCCTCGATCGAGTGCACATCGGTCAGCACCGGCACTTGCAGCTCGCGCTTGACGTCGGCCAGGATCTGCAGGCCCTGCTCGCGGCCGGGACCGCGATACGAGGTGCCCGACGAGCGGTTGGCCTTGTCGAACGAAGCCTTGAAGATGAAAGGAATGCCCAGTTCGCTGGTCATCTCTTTCAGCGCGCCGGCGGTGTCGAAGGCCATCTGGCGCGATTCGACGACGCAGTTACCGGCGATCAGGAAGAACGGTTGGTCCAGTCCAACGTCGAATCCGCACAGTTTCATGCCGCCTCTCCTTGCTGTTCAGCGCCAGCCGCCTTGTGCGCCAGCGCCGCCTTGATGTAGGACGTGAACAGCGGGTGGCCGTCACGCGGGGTCGATTTGAATTCCGGGTGGTACTGCACGCCCATATACCATGGGTGCGCATTGTCGCCGCTGCGTGGCAGCTCCATGATTTCGCACAGGTCTTCGGTCGGCGTGCGGGCCGCCACCACCAGGCCGGCCGCTTCCACGCGCGGCAGGTAGTGGTTGTTGGCCTCGTAGCGGTGGCGGTGACGCTCGGTCACCACGGCGCCGTAGATTTCCGACGCCAGCGTGCCCGGCTTGATGGCGCAGGTCTGCGCGCCCAGGCGCATGGTGCCGCCCAGGTCGGAGTTCTCGTCGCGCTTCTCGACCTTGCCGTCCTGGCCTTGCCATTCGTCGATCAGGGCCACCACCGGTTGCGGCGTCGCCAGGTCGAACTCGGTCGAATTGGCTTCGCTCAGGCCGGCCTTGTGGCGCGCGTATTCGATCAGCGCGACCTGCATGCCGAGGCAGATGCCGAGGTAGGGAATCTTGTTTTCACGGGCGAACTGGGCCGCCATGATCTTGCCCTCGACGCCGCGCTTGCCGAAGCCGCCCGGCACCAGGATGGCGTCGAACTTGGCCAGGTTGGCGCAGCCGGTGGTTTCGATCTCTTCCGAGTCGATGTACTCGATGTTGACCTTCGACTCGGTGTGAATGCCGGCGTGGCGCAGCGCCTCGGTCAGCGATTTGTACGACTCGGTCAGCTCGACGTACTTGCCGACCATGCCGATCGACACCTCGGTCTTCGGATGCTCTTGCGTGTAGATCAGCTTGCTCCAGACCGACAGGTCGGCCGGCGCCGGGTTGAGGTCCAGCGCCTCGCAGATGATCGCGTCCAGGCCCTGGTCGTGCAGCATCTGCGGCACTTTGTAGATGGTGTCGACGTCCCACACGGAAATCACGGCCTGCTCTTCGATGTTGGAGAACAGCGAGATCTTGGCGCGCTCGTCGTCCGGAATGCGGCGGTCGGCGCGGCACAGCAGCGCGTTCGGCGAGATGCCGATTTCACGCAGTTTCTGTACCGAGTGCTGGGTCGGCTTGGTTTTCAGCTCGCCGGCCGAGGCGATGTACGGCACCAGCGTCAGGTGCACGAAGGCGGTGTTCTTGCGGCCGGCGCGCAGGCTCAGCTGGCGTGCGGCTTCCAGGAACGGCAGCGACTCGATGTCGCCGACGGTGCCGCCGATTTCGCACAGGGCCACGTCGTAGCCTTCGGCGCCGCGGCGGATGTAGTCCTGGATTTCATTGGTGATGTGCGGAATCACCTGCACGGTCTTGCCCAGGTATTCGCCGCGGCGTTCCTTGCGGATCACCGATTCGTAGATCTGGCCGGTGGTGAAGTTATTCACCTTTTTCATACGGGTGCTGATGAAGCGCTCGTAGTGGCCCAGATCGAGGTCGGTCTCGGCGCCGTCGTCGGTGACGAACACTTCGCCGTGTTGCATGGGGGACATGGTGCCCGGATCGACGTTGATGTACGGATCCAGTTTGAGCATGGTGACTTTGAGGCCGCGCGATTCGAGGATCGCGGCGAGGGAGGCGGCGGCAATCCCTTTACCAAGGGAAGACACAACGCCACCGGTGACGAAGACAAATTTGGTCATTGCGGATGGTGCCGAACGGCACATGCGGGAAATTGAAATTATATCCTAAAACGCCTGAATCTTCATCTGCCGTGTGCATCAGCGTACAGACTCGACTTGCCGAAAAGACCAAAATAATAACTCAATAATGAAAGGAGATTCATGATGAGCTACGAAGATCGTGATCAATATGGCATGTATGTGGACAACGGCCACAAGGGTCCCGGCCCCGAGCTGATGGGCGCCGACACGCTGATCGGCGACCACGTCCACAACCTGAAAAACGAGCACCTGGGCGAGATCAAGGAAATCATGCTCGACATGCGCACCGGCAAGATCGCCTACGCGGTCATGGCCCACGGCGGCGTGCTGACCATCGGCGAAAAGCTGTTTGCCGTGCCATGGGAAGCGCTGACGCTGGACACCGTCAACAAGCGCTTCACGCTCAATATCGACAAGGAGCGCATCGAGGCCGCGCCCGGCTTCGACAAGGACGACTGGCCGGACATGGCCAACCAGACCTGGGCCAGCCAGGTGCACAGCTACTACGGCATCGACCGCGACGTGCGGCCGGGAGCACGATAATGTTTGCCGCCATCCTGGTGCTGGCCGGCATCGCCGGTGTCGCGGGACACTGGATCTATCGCCACTACCTGCGACCGCCACGGCGGCTGCAGGACGGCATGCCCGTCATGCTCAGCAGTTGGGCCGACGGCCAGGAATCCATGGTGGCGGTACATTTGCGGCGTCGTTCACGCTAACAGAAATCCCGGCTCACGGTCGGCAGTCGCCCCAGCAGGTGCGACATGTCGACCAGCTGGTGGGCCACCAGGTGGCGCACCATGCCCTCCTGTTGCCACACCCCGTACACCCCCAGCAGCGGCGCCCCGAGCACCTCGCGCCGCTGCTTCTCCAGCAACGACGGCCAGATGATGACGTTGACGCTGCCCGTTTCATCCTCCAGTGTCATGAAAATCACGCCCTTGGCCGTGCCCGGCCGCTGGCGCACCGTGACCATGCCGCAGGCGCGCGCCACCATATTGCTGGTGTAGGTGTTGAGCGTGGCGGCCGGCATGAAGCGGCGCCGGGCCAGCGTGGCGCGCAGCAGCGCCACCGGATGGCGGCGCAAGGTCAGGCCGTGCGAGCGGTAGTCGCCGAGGATGTCCTCGCCTTCGCTGGGCGCGTCCAGCGCAGGCAGCGCCTCATCCAGTGCAGCGGGCCGCAGCAGATCCTTGTCCGGCACCGCGCCGACCGCCTGCCACAGCGCCTGCCGGCGATGACCGGACAGGCCGCGCAGCGCGTCGCCGCCGGCCAGCACGTGCAGCGCATGACGGTCCAGGTCGGCGCGGCGCGCCAGGTCGGCCACGCTGGCGAACGGCCGTGCCGCGCGCGCGTCTTCAATCCGCTGCGCCGCCTCGGCGCTCATCCCCTTCAGCATATTCAGCCCCAGCCGCACCGCCGGCTGTCCGCGCCGGCCGGCCGGCTCTTCCAGCGACGACTCCCAGCCGCTGATGGTGACGTCGATCTCGCGCACCACCACATCATGCTTCCTCGCATCCTGCACCAGCTGCGACGGGCTGTAAAAACCCATCGGCTGGCTGTTCAGCAGCGAGCACAAAAGGCTGCCGGCTCGTGGCACTTGATCCACGAGCTGGCATAGCTAAGCAGCGCAAAGCTGGCCGAATGCGATTCGGGAAAACCGTACTCGCCAAAGCCTTTGATCTGCTCGAAAATCGCCTCGGCAAACTCGATCTCGTAGCCGCGCTCCGTCATGCCGTCGACGATGCGGCGATGGTATTTATCGACCCCGCCCTTGCGCTTCCAGGCCGCCATCGCGCGCCGCAACTCATCGGCCTCGCCCTCGGTGAAACCGGCCGCGATCATGGCGATCTGCATCACCTGTTCCTGAAAAATCGGCACTCCCAGCGTGCGTTTCAGCGCCACCTCCAGGCCTGGGGGGCAATCCACCTCTTGCAGCCCCATGCGCCGTTGCAGGTAAGGATGCACCATGCCGCCCTGTATCGGCCCCGGCCGCACAATCGCCACCTCAACGACCAGATCGTAGAACTCCCTCGGACGCAATCGCGGCAGCATGCTCATCTGCGCGCGCGATTCGATCTGAAACACGCCGATGGTGTCGGCTTCGCAGATCATGTCGTACGTTGCGCTATCTTCGGCCGGGATGTCATAAATGCCGATTGGCCTACCGTGCCGGGCGCTGACCAACTCCAGCGCGCGCCGCAAGGCCGACAACATGCCCAGCGCCAGCACATCGACCTTCATCAGGCCCAGTTCTTCGAGATCATCCTTGTCCCACTGAATCACATGGCGCCCCTCCATGGTCGCGGCTTCGACCGGAACCAGCCGGGTGAGCTTCTCATGCGAGATCACGAAACCGCCAGGGTGCTGCGACAAATGGCGCGGAAAACCCAGCAACGCAACCGCCAGCGCGGCCCACTGCTGCGCCAGTTGCGACTCCGGGTCCAGGCCGCATTCGGCCAGCCGCGCCACCAGGTCATGCTTGCTGTCGAACCAGCGCTGCGACTTGCAGACTTTCTCGACGATGGCCAGGTCAACGCCCAGCGCCTTGCCACTGTCGCGCAGCGCGCTTTTCGGCCGGTAGCTGATGACGACCGCAGCCAGCGCGGCGCGGTCGCGGCCATATTTTTCGTAGATGTACTGGATCACCTCTTCCCGCCGCTGGTGCTCGAAGTCCACATCGATGTCGGGCGGCTCGTTGCGCTCTTTCGAAATGAAGCGGCCCATCAGCATGGTGCCGCGCGCCGGATCGACCGCGGTGACGCCGAGGCAGTAGCAAACGGCCGAATTGGCCGCCGAGCCGCGTCCCTGGCACAGGATGCCCTTGATCCGCGCAAACTTGACGATGTCGTACACAGTCAGGAAATACGACTCGTATTCCAGTTCCGCAATCAATGCCAGCTCGGTCTCAATCTGGGTGCGCACCTTGTCGGGAGCGCCTTGCGGCCAGCGACGCAACACGCCAAGCTCGACCTCCTGGCGTAAATAACTGGCGGGTGTATGGTCGGCCGGGATCAGCTCTTTCGGGTATTCGTAGCGCAACTCTGTCAGCTTGAAACTGCATTTCATCGCGATGCTCAGCGTTTCGGCCAAAGCAGCCGCAGGATACAGATTGGCCAGCTGCAGCCGTGGCCGCAAGTGCTGCTCGGCGTTCTGCGCCAGCGCGTAGCCGCATTCGGCGACCGGCTGGCCGACGCGGATCGCCGTCAGCGTATCCTGCATCGGCTTGCGCGACCGCACGTGCATGCAGACGTGGCCCACCGCAACCACCCGCATCCGGTGCTGCGTGGCCACCTCGGCAATACTGCTCCGATGCGCCTCGTCGAAGGAGCGCAGCAGCAGGTTCAGCCCCATCCAGGTGCGGCCAGGAAAGGTCGCCTCCATCCACGCCGCTTGCGCGTGCAACTGATCGACATCCTCGGGGCGGTAGGCCGGATATTCGGGCAGCAAGATCAGCAGGCAATCCGGCAGGCCTTGCAGGTGCGAAAACTCAGGCGGCGGCGCGGCCAGGTCGGCCGGCGTCAGCAGATAGCTGCCCTTGGCCACGCGGTTGCGGCCGATCGTAATCAGCTCGCACAGATTGCCATAGCCATTCTTGTTGCTTGCCAGCGCCACAAAGGACAAGCCGGGGCTGCCATCGGGATTGGTGAGGCGGAAATAGCTGCCGATAATCAGCGGCAACCCCGCCTCCCTGGCGGCGGCGTGAGCGCGCACTACGCCGGCCAGCGAGCATTCATCGGTAATGGCCAGCGCCGCATACTCCAGCTGCCGGGCGCGCGCGACCAGCTCCTCGGCGCGCGAAGCGCCTTGCAGGAATGAAAAATTGGACAAGCAGAACAGCTCGGCGTAAGCCGGCAGTGCTGCGGCGGGCGTGGTGGCACTCATGTTGAATACTGTATTTTTATACAGTATACTACACCCACTTCCCGCCAAGACTCAAGGTGCGACGTCGACGCGAACCATATTTCAAGACTCGACCGGTCAGCGTTGAATGGAACAGCTAACAACGGTAAAAATGCAGATACAGGAACTTCTTTGTTTTGGCGTGGCGCCGGGTGGCGGCAATGCGGCGCTAGTGGTGCGGGGAGATAACACTACCATGGAGCAACGCCAGCGCTTTGCCTGCCAGCGTGGCAAGCCGGCGTGCGTGTTTGTCGATTACGCGGCGGATGGCGGCGTGGTGCTGGATTATTTTTATCCGCATAAGCGCAGCCCGCTTTGCCTGCACGCCACGCTGGCGGCGGCGCGGGTGCTGCTGTCGCCTGAACAGCCAGAGCTGCAAGTGCGCACGGCCATGCACGAGCAGCAACTGACGCTGCTCCTGCGCGACGGCGAAGTCTATATCCAGCTGTCGCCAGAGCCGGCGCCGGTGGTCGAGATTGCCGCCGATTTGCCGGCGCGCTTGCTGGCCGCGTCCGACATCACGTTGCAATCAGCGCCGGTAATTGCCTCCGTTGGCAGTCCCAAGCTGCTGCTGGAAGTGGCCGACAGCGCGACGCTGCAGGCCCTGAGGCCCGACCTCCCCCTGATCGCCGCCTGGAGCCAGCGGCACGGTTGTCAGCGGCTGCTACGCCTGGTGCCGCCGCGATGACGGCGCTTTCGAGGGCCGCAACTTTAATCACCTCGATCCGGCGGCCGAAGACGGCGCCACCGGCGTGGCGGCGGGCGCGCTGACGGTCCACCTGCACGCCAGCCTTACTTTATTTCAAGGAGGCAACGTCGGCACGCCGTGCCGGCTGCGAACCGAGTACTTTCACGAACGAACTTTAATTGGTGGCAGGACCGAGTTTGCGTAGTGCTACGCAAGGGAAACACACCGGGAAACACAGCGCTGGAGCAGATATACAACACAAAATAATCTCCTCACGAAAAATCGCTATCAAATCGCATAGTTGTATAGGTAATTTGCATAGAATGAAATTTTTCAAGGGAGAAGACGCGTGCTCATAACAACACCACTACGTAAAGCCGTCTTGATCAGCCTGTACGGCGCCAGCGCCCTGGCCACCATGCCTGCCGTCACTTACGCGCAGTCCGACAACAGCATGCAATCGGTCAGCGTAGTGGGTTCGCGCCGCGCCACCAGTTCCGCCACCGACACCGTGGTGCCGGTCGATGTGATCCCGATGACCAAGGCCGGCGAGTCCGGCGGCCAGTTCGACCTGGCGCAGACGCTGACCTATGTTTCGCCCTCGTTCAACTCGACCCGCCAGACCGGCTCCGACGGCGCCGACCTGGTCGACTCGGCCGCGCTGCGCGGCCTCGGCTCGGACCAGACGCTGGTGCTGGTGAACGGCAAGCGCCGCCATACCACGGCGCTGGTCAACCTGTTCGGCGCGCGCAACCGCGGCAACACCGGCACCGATATGAACGCGATTCCGATGCTGGCCATCAAGGATGTGCAGGTGTTGCGCGACGGCGCCGCGGCCCAGTACGGCTCCGACGCCATCGCCGGCGTGATGGACATCGGCCTGAAAAAATCGAAGGGCTGCGAGGCGGTCACCGGTTATAGCCAGTACAGCGAAGGCGACGGCAAGAACTGGCTGGCCTCGGCCTACTGCGGCTTCGAGATCGGCAACAACGGCGTGCTCGGCATCACCGGCGAATACCTCGACCGCGGCCGCTCCAACCGCGCCGACGCCGGCAACCCGCGCACCATCGGCGACAGCAAGACCGAAAACCAGACCATTTACCTGAACGGCGAACTGCCGACCAGCGGCAGCGGCCGCCTGTACTTCACCGCCGGCGCGCAGAAGCGCGACGCCTCGTCCGGCGCCTGGGCGCGCGAAGGCATCGGCAGCGGCGACATCCCGTCGCGCAACTCGGCAGCGATGTACCCGAACGGCTTCGTGCCGTTCATCAACGCCCGCATCGACGATTACTACGCCATCCTCGGCCACCGCAACCAGCTGGGCGCGTGGAATATGGACCTGTCGCAGACCTACGGCAAGAACAAGATGATCTACGACATCAGCAACACGCTGAACGCGTCGATCGCCAACCAGGATTTGCTGGCCGGCGGCAAGGGCGTCAGCCCGAGCAGCTTCAACGCCGGCGGCTTCGCGTTTGAGCAGCTGACCACCAACCTCGACTTCAACCGCTACTTCGAAGGCGTCGCCGGCAACGGCCTGAACGTGGCTTTCGGCGGCGAGTACCGTCACGAGAACTACCAGATTTACGCCGGCGAAGCGGGTTCGTATATCGACGCCGACGGCGTCGGCAGCGGCGGCAACGCCGGCAGCCAGGGCTTCCCCGGCTTCCAGCCGGCCGACCGGGTCGACGCCAACCGCCACAGCGTGGCCGCCTACCTCGACCTCGAAGCGGACCTGAGCGACACCGTCAAGGCGCAGGGCGCGGTGCGCTACGAGAAATACAGCGACTTCGGTTCGACCACCACCGGCAAGCTGGCCGGCAGCTGGCGCGTGGCGCCGGGCGTGCTGCTGCGCGGTTCGGCCTCGACCGGCTTCCGCGCGCCCTCGCTGCAGCAGATGTATTTCTCGTCGACCTTCACCGACTTCATCGGCGGCGTGCCGACCGATGTGGTGCTGGCGCCTAACAACAGCGCCGTCACCAACCTGGCCGGCATTCCCAAGCTGACCAAGGAGAAGTCGACCAGCTTCACGCTGGGCACGACGTGGACGCCGACGCCGGCGCTGTCGGTCACCGCCGACCTGTACCAGATCAAGATCAAGGATCGCATCGTGCTGTCGGGCCGCTTCGACGAGGGCAACTATCCGGATCTGGCGACCAGGCTGGCGACGCTGGGCGTGGGCCAGGCGCAGTTCTTCGTCAACTCGGTCGACACCAGGACACGCGGCCTGGACCTGACCGCCTCGCACAAGGCCAGCTTCGGCGCCGACAAGCTCAACACCTTCCTCGCGCTCAACGTCAGCAAGACCGAGGTGACTGGCATTCATGCGCCGGCCTCGCTGCGCGGCTATGAGGATGTGCTGCTGTCGGAGAAGGAGCGGCTGTACATCGAGCAGGGCGCGCCGCGCTCGAAGGCGACGCTGGGCTTCGATTACACGCACGGCGCGTGGAACACCGACTTCAAAATCATCCACTTCGGCCCGCAGACGCTGGGCACGTACTCCGGCACCGCCAAAGGCGTGGCGAACCAGCACTACGATGCGAAGACGTCGGCCGACCTGGCGTTCACCTACAGCATCAACAAGAACATGAAGTTCTCGTTTGGCGGCAACAATATCTTCAACGTCAAGCCGACCACGCAGAGTCCGGATGAAACCGACAACGGCTTCAAGTACGAGTCGGTGCAGTTCGGCCTGAACGGCGCGTCCTACTTTGGCCGGCTGTACGTGAAGTTCTGAACTACCTCTATCGGGCCCGTTTGACGGGCCTGACGGGTCGGCGCCGCCATTGTGCTGGGCGGCACGGGGATTACCGTCACCATCCTCGTGCTCAACCACGTCACGCCGAAGGCGGCGCCCGCGCCGAAACTGTAACGTTTTCTTACATCTTTCTAACTTAACTCAACGCGGCCGCGTTCTACACTTCATTATCTTTATTTTCAGCAACGGAATTCCTATGCGCCGCGCGCTCACCCTGATGTTCATGCTGTCCATGCTGCAAGGCGCGCTCGCCTGGGCGGCGCTCGGCAGCGCGCCGTCCGATTTCGGCAACGGCGCCACGCAAACCAAGCTGGCCGCGCGCAGCCTGGCGGCCACCAGCGCCACCACCGCCGCCAGCAGCGCCGCCGCCGTCTACACGGTCAACCAGTCCACGCTCGACAGCGGCACCGTCGTGCGCGAATACATGGACGCCAGCAACATCGTCTTCGCCGTCAGCTGGAAAGGCCCGACCCTGCCCGACCTGCGCACGCTGCTCGGCGACAAATTCACCGTCATGACCGGCAACGCCGCCAAGCGGCCCAAGGCCGGCCACTCGCAACTGGCGGTCGACCAGTCCGACGTGGTGATCGTCTCCAACGGCCACATGCGCGCCTATGCCGGCAAGGCCTGGATACCGAGCGCGCTGCCGGCCGGCTTCGACACCTCGACCATCGAATAACAAGGAAGTCCGCATGAAATACACCCACCTGGCCGGCGCCCTGCTGTGCCTGGCACTTGCCGCCTGTGGCGGTGGCGGCGGCGCGTCGTCCACCAGCGCCAGCACCACCTCCAGCACCGAGGCGACGAACACGCCAACCGCCGTGGTCAGCATCAGCGCCACGCCGACCGCCACCACCACCGGCCAGGTCGTCACGCTGAGCTGGAACGTCAGCAACCCCGCCACCAGCACCTGCACCGCTTCCGGCGCGTGGAGCGGCACCGTGGCCACCAGCGGCACGCAGACCGTCACCGCCGGCGCCGCCGGCAGCGCCAGCTACACGCTCACCTGCGGCAGCGTCAGCAACACGGCCGTGGTCACCGTCAGCACGCCGCCGCCCTCGCCCACCGTCAGCCTGACGCTGGCGCCGGCCAACATCACCACCGCGCAGACCAGCGTGTTGAGCTGGTCGTCGGCCAACGCCAGCAGCTGCACCGCCAGCGGCGCGTGGAGCGGCAGCAAGGCCACCTCGGGGGCGGTGACGATCACGCCGTCGGCCGCCGGCAGCTTTACCTACAGCATGACCTGCAGCGGCGACGGCGGCAGCGCCAGCGGCAGTACCGCGCTCAGCGTCACGGCCGCACTCAGCAACAGCACCGCCATCGTCGTCGACAGCGGCCCGAGCGGCGTCAGCGGCGTGATCAATGTGCCGTATGTCAGCGTCACCGTCTGCCGTCCCGGCACCAGCGTCTGCCAGACCATCGACCACGTGCTGCTCGATACCGGCTCCTACGGCCTGCGGCTGCTGGCCAGCCAGATGAGTTCGACACTGGCGCTGCCGGCCGTCACCACCGCCAGCGGCGCCGACGCCGGCGAATGCGGCAAGTTCATCAGCGGCTATACCTGGGGCGCGGTGCGCCAGGCCGACGTCAAGATGGCCGACGAAGTCGCCTCGGGCATTTCGATCCAGGTCATCGGCGACAGCGGCGCCAGCTACGCCAGCACGCCAGCGACGTGCAGCAGCGCCGGCGCCAACCTCGGCACGCTGGCGTCGATCGGCGCCAAGGGCATCCTCGGCGTCGGCATGTTCCAGCACGATTGCGGCACGGCCTGCGCCAACGCCGCCATCAGCGGCGTCTACTACGCTTGCGCCAGCGGCAGCTGCGCCGCCAGCGCCATGCCGCTGGCCAAGCAGATCAGCAACCCGGTGGCCTCGTTCGCCACCAACAACAACGGCCTGATGATCACCATGCCCAGCGTCGGCGTCGCCGGCCTGACCTCGGTAAGCGGCACGCTGGTGTTCGGCGTCAACACGCAGAGCAACAACACCATCGCCAGCGAAACCATCTTCAAGGCCAACAGCAGCGGCGACTTCACCACCACCTACAAGGGCACGGCCTACACGGCCAGCTTCATCGACAGCGGCTCGAACGGCTACTTCTTCAGCGACAGCACGATCCGCACCTGCTCGGGCGGCGACTTCTTCTGCCCGGCCTCGACGCTGTCGCTGACCGCCACCAACAGCGCCGCCGACGGCAGCGCCAGCGGCGACGTCAACTTCAACGTGGTCAACCTGGTCGGCCTGGCCTCGACCATCACGGCGGCCCAGGTCGGCGGCACGGTCAGCAGCGGCAGCGTCTCGTCCAGCACCTATTTCGACTGGGGCATGCCGTTCTTCTACGGCCGCCGCGTGTTCGTGGTGATGGAGAACAATACCGTGGCCGGCAAGACCGGGCCCTACTGGGCCTACTGAGGCAGGCCTGTGCGCCATGTCATAACGTTGTCACGATAACCATATACAGTCGCAACCTTGAATTTTTCCCTTGTTCGAGGTTGCAATGAAACTGAATTTGGTGATGCTGGCCGCCCTGGGCGCCGCCGGCCTGGTCGCCTGCGGCGGCGATAACCAGCCGGTCGCGGCGACGCCGCCAGCCACGCCGGCGATCCCGGAAGGCACGACCGTCACGCTGGCGTTGTTGGAAACCACCGACATCCACACCAACGTGATGAGCTACAACTACTACTCGCTGGCCGAGGACACCAGCCTGGGCCTGGAGCGCACCGCCTCGCTGGTCAAGGCCGCGCGCGCCGAGAACCCGAACAACGTGCTGCTGGACGACGGCGACACCATCCAGGGCACGCTGCTGGGCGACCTGCAAGCCGTCACCAAACCGATTCCCTGCGCCGACACGCTGGCCGTGCACAAGGTCATGAACGCCATGAAGTTTGACGGCGGCGGCTTCGGCAACCACGAATTCAACTACGGCCTGCCGTTCCTGAGCCAGGTCACCAACACCGATTTCGGCATTCCGGGCGTCAGCAAGCCGGCCGGCAACTGCGGCGCGCCGGCCTTCCCCATGGTGCTGAGCAACGTCACCGGCGTCGCCAGCGGCAAGCCGATCGTGCAGCCGTACACGCTGCTGCCGCGCACCTTCGCGGCGGTCAAGCCCGACGGCAGCAAGCTCGACGTCAAGCTCAACATCGGCATCATGAGCTTCGTGCCGCCGCAAATCCTGGAGTGGGACCAGAAGAACCTGCAAGGCAAGGTGGCCATCACCGGCGTGCAGGAAGCGGCCGAGCAGTATGTGCCCGAGCTGCGCGGCAAGGGCGCCGACCTGGTGGTGGCGCTGTCGCACGGCGGCCTCGACCCAAGCCCGTACAGCCCGAAAATGGAAAACGGCTCCTACCACCTGACCACCACCGGCATCGACGCGCTGATGATCGGCCACTCGCACCTGATCTTCCCGAAAGGCAAAGAGGCCGGCGCCGCCGCGCTGGACGCCTCGTTCGCGGCGTTCCCGGCCAGCGCCAACATCGACGCCATCAACGGCTTCGTCAACGGTGTGCCGACGGTGATGGCGCAAAGCTGGGGCCGCCGCCTGGGCATCATCAAGATGACGCTGGCCTACACCAGCGGCAAGTGGGTGGTGCAGCCGGCCAAGACCACGGTGGAATCGCGCGGCTTCAAATACACCGATGGCGCCACCAACATCGCCGCCGACAGCAGCATCGCGCCGATCGTCGCCGCCGAGCACGCGGCCACCATCGCCTTCGCCAAGCAGCCGCTGGGCGTGACCACCGACTTCGAAATGTCCTCGTACTTCGCGCTGGCCGGCGACGTCTCGGCGATCCAGCTGGTCAACCAGGCGCAGCTGGCGTACGTGAAGAACTTCATCGCCACCAGCACCGACGCCACGCTGGCCAGCTACAAGAACATCCCGGTGCTGTCGTGCAGCGCGCCATTCAAGGCCGGCCGCAACGGTCCTTCGGACTTCACCGACGTGGCGCCGGGCGCCAGCGCCGCCGCGCCGGTCGGCCTGCAGGTGCGCAATCCGGGCGACCTCTACCTGTACTCGAACAACAACCTGCAAGCGGTCAAGATCAAGGGTTCAGACCTGAAGAACTGGCTGGAAACGGCCGCCAAACAGTTCGCCCAGATCGACCCGGCCAAGACCACCGAACAGGACCTGGTGCCGTCGTACAGCACCATCTACAACTACGACGTGTTCTACGCCGAGGACAACGCGCTGACCTACCAGATCGACGTCACCAGGCCGGCCGGCAGCCGCATCGTCAACCTGACCTACAAGGGCAAGGCGGTGGCCGATGGCGATGACTTCATCGTCGCCACCAACGACTACCGCGCCGGCGGCGGCGGCGCGGTGCCGGGCATCGACGGCAGCAAGACCATCATCAAGTCGCCGGACGCCAACCAGACCGTGGTCAGCAACTACCTGACGGCGCAAGGCGCGGCCAGCGGCAAGGTCACGCTGGCCGGCAACGGCAGCGCGCGCAGCTGGAGCTTCGTCAAGACCACGACGGCCGGTCCGGTGATTTTGCGCTCGGCGCCGGGCCACCTGGCGCTGGCCAACAGCAGCGGGCTGACGGCGGTGACGGCCGAGGGCGCGCTGGACGCCAGCGGCTTCGCCAAGTACACCATCGACCTGAGCAAATAAGATGCGCGCCCTGATCGCCCTTGCGCTGACTGTGGCCTCGCTGGCCGGCTGCCAGATCCAGCATGAAAAGCCGGGTTCGGCACAAATCGAAGTCGTCGGCATGAAGGCCAGGCAGGAAGCCGATCCGCACGCCGAGCGCAAGCTGATGGCGTGGTCCGAAGCGGCCATGCCGGTGGCGCAGCGCGAGCTGGCGATCTTGTACCAGACCCGGCCCGGACAGCGCACGCAGGCGCTCCAGCTGTTCGAGCGGGCCGCGCGGGCCGGCGACACCGAGGCCGCGTTCCAGCTCGGCGAAATGCTGCGCATCGGCGTGCTGGGCGTGCCGGCCGCGCCGGCCGCGGCGGCCCCGTGGTACGAGCAGGCGGCCAGGCAACAGCACGCCAGGGCCGCCCTGGCCCTCGGCCTACTGTACAAGAACGGCAACGGCGTCCAGCGCGACGACGCCATAGCCGCCCGTTGGCTGGGCCTTGCCGGCGAGCGTGGCAACGCCCACGCGATGTTCCTTCTCTCCAACATCTATAACGAAGGGCTGGGGGTGCGGCAAGACCGCGCCAAGGCCAGGGCGCTGCTGGAAGAAGCCGCCGAGCACGAATATCCGCCGGCGCTGCAGGAGCTGGCGATGACGGTGGAACTGGGCGACGACCACAGCGCCAGGGATCAGCTGCGCGCCAGCCACCTGATGAAGGAAGCCACGGAGCACCGGCGTAACAACTGGAACCGGTTCTAAGCCGACGGCCTGCGGGCCGTTTTTTACGATATTTAACACGCATACGCTTTAATCGGATAAGATGAAAAATCCTCATTTCGATATCAGGAGAACCCTGTCATGAAAACCTTGTTTGCCACCCTGTTGTTGGCGGTCGCCGGCCTGTCGCAGGCGGCGCAGAACGCCTCGCCGATCTACGGCGTCACCTTGCCCGAGGGCTATCGCCAATGGCAGTTCATCGCGCCGGCGCACGAAACGCCGCCGCTGGACGAGTTGCGCGTGGTGGTCGGCAATCCGGCCGCGATGGCCGCGATTGAAAAGAACCAGCTGCCCTTCCCCGACGGCACGGTGCTGGTGAAGATGGCGTGGAAGCATGTGCAATCGGCCGAGGCGCCGGCCGCCTACGTGCCGGGGGCGGCCACCACGGTGCAGGTGATGGTCAAGGACCCGAAGAAATACGCGGCCACCGGCGGCTGGGGCTTCGGCCGCTTCATCAATGGCCAGCCGGCCGACCTGGCCCAGCACCAGGCCTGCTGGGGCTGCCACCAGGCGCTGGTCAAGGACCACGACTTCGTGTTCACCCGCCTGGCGCCGTAAGCCGGGCGCGGCTCCTTGCGTGGTCCGGCGCACAGACCGGTGAAGGTGCGACTTCTAGACTGGCCCCGTAGTCACTTCATTAGCCACGCAAGGAGCCGATATGAGAACCACGTCCCAATCCTCGGGCAAGATCCCCAAGCCTATTCCGACCGAATCCCAGCCGCAAGACGCGATCGCGCTGCTGATCGAAGATCACGAAACGGTCAAATCGCTGTTCGAGCAATACGAAGAACTGGGCGACCGCGCCCACGTCAGCAAGCACAAGCTGGCCTTGCAGATCTGTGAAGAGCTGACCAGGCACACGATGATCGAGGAGGAAATCTTCTATCCGGCCGTGCGCAAGGCCATCAAGGATGACGACATCATGGACGAATCGCTGGTCGAGCACGCCTCGGCCAAGGACCTGATCGCGCAGATCCAGAGCATGGAGCCGACCGAAGACCTGTTCGACGCCAAGGTCAAAGTGCTGTCCGAGATGATCGACCACCACGTCGAAGAAGAAGAAACGGAAATGTTCCCGAAAGTCCGCAAAACCAAGCTGGACCTGGAAGAACTGGGCCAGGCGATGGCCGAGCGCAAGGAAGAGATTCAGCTGCCGCCGGTTTGATCGCGCTGCCGGGCGCCGCCCGCCGCCACCTTCGTCATTCCCGCGCAAGCGGGAATCCATAGGCGGCTGGCACGCACGCTGTGTATGGATTCCCGCTTGCGCGGGAATGACGTGGTACGGGGTCAGCTCAGCCGGTCGAGCTCGCGCTGCATATTGTCGATGGCGCGTTCGTTGTACTGCTCGGCAAAATAAGCATTGCCGAACAGCTGCCCGGCCTGCGCCTTGCGGCACAGGTGCGCCAGCGCGCCGCTGCGCTGCCGGCGGTACTCGGCGTCCGGCAGATGGTTGTACTCCTGCCGGATCGCGCGCGCATAGTTCTGGTACACCTCTTCGTCCTGGCCAAGAATGGCCAGGTCCACACTCAGCAGCACGTCCTTCAGTCGGTGCGTGATCGACGCTTCCTGGAAGTGATCGGTGGCCCGTATCAGCTCGGCCGCGTCGCCCATTTCCTGCCCCAGGTGGCTGCCCAGCCAGAGCTGGGCGCTGGCTTCTTCATTGCTGAGCTCGCTAGTGCCGACGCCGTGCTCGGCGTCATGGAACCAGAACGCCTGCTTGATGATGTCGACGTCGGCCGGCTCCGGCCGGGTGTTGGCCGCCCACACGCGGATTTCGCACAGGCCGTGCACCAGGTGGTCGAGGTTGTGATAATGGCGCGCCGCGCCGCCATAGCACGACGGCCCCGTCAGCCGGGCGAACCAGTCGTCGGCGTGGGCGATCGCGGTGGCGTCGCGGTGCGCGTAGTCCCACAGCGTTTCCCATTCCTTGCGCAGCCAGCTCAGCACCCAGGCGTGGTAGCCCGGCCCCGGCACGAATTTCTTCATGATCCAGTTCCAGCCGATCGGCCCTTCCAGCGCCTTGACGAACGAGGAGCTGACCGAGCCGAGGTCGCGCGGCGGCATGACAAACACCGTCTTGGCGCCCTGCAGCACGTCGACATTGGTTTGCTGGATCAGGTTCTCGTAGTCGAAGTCGGCGGTGGTGCGGATGCCGCGGATCAGGCAGTGCACGCCCTGCTTCTTGGCCGCGCGCGCCGTGTAGTCGCCGCGCACGATCACCACCGAGACGTTGTCCCAGCCCTGCTCTGCGCAGCTGAGCGCGATGATGCTCTTGCGCTCCTCGGCGGTGAACTTGGGTTTCTTGGCGGGATTTTCAGAAAGAAAGACCACCACCTCGTCCGCCAGCGAACGGGCTTCGTTGATCACCCACATGTGACCGTTGGTGATCGGGTCCAGGGTTCCCGAAAAGCCGATTTTCTTCATGCGCCACTCCAGCACCGTGTAAAAACGGCATTTTAGACTGGAGTGGGCTTGCCAGTCTCGGGAAAATCAACCTTGACTTTCAGGCCGCCAAGCCGTTCCGACTGATCCAGCGACAGGCTGGCGTTGTGGCGCTCGGCGATCGACTGCACGATCGCCATGCCCAGACCGCTGCCGCCGGCAGGGCTGCCGGGCACGCGGTAGAAGCGGCTGAACACCCGTTCGCGCTCTTCCGGCGGGATGCCGGGACCGGAATCCTCGACGCTCAACAGAATGCGCGACCTGGCGTTTTTTGTGGCGGCCACGCTACGCCGCAGGTCGATATCGACGGTGCCGCCGGCCGGCGTGTACTTGATGGCGTTGTCGATCAGGTTGCGCAACAGGATCACCAGCGCGTCCTGCTGGCCGTCGACCACCACGTCGTCGGCGTGGTGCAGGCCAAGGTCGATCTGGCGCGCCTGCGCCAGCCCGTTCATATCGCCCAGCACGCGCTTGACGACGTCGCCGAGGTTGACCGGCTCCAGCTTGATTTCCTCGCTGCCGCCCTCCTGCCGCGCCAGCATCAGCAATTGCTCGACCAGCCGCGTGGCGCGCTCGATGCCGGCCGACACGCGCGAGATGGCCACCTTGCGCGCCGCCTCGTCCTGCGCCCGTTCCAGGCTCAGCACCTGCAGCTTGAGCGCGGCCAGCGGCGTACGCAGCTCGTGCGCGGCATCGGCCACGAAGTGCTGCTGCGCCTGGAACGCCGTGCGCACGCGCACGAACAGCAGGTTCAGCTCCTGCACCAGCGGCAACACCTCGTCCGGCAAGTCGTTCTCCGACACCGGCGACAAGTCCTCGGCCTGGCGCGCCGCCACCTGCCGCTTGACGCGCGACACCGGCGCCAGCGAGCCCGACACCACCCACCACACCACCAGCATCAGCACCGGCGCCATGACGGCGATCGGGCCGACCGTGCGCAAGGCCAGCGTGCCGGCCATGCGCTGGCGCACCGCCATGTCCTGCGCGATCTGCACGGTCTGGTTGGAGGTTTGCACCGAGAACACCCGGTAGGTGGTGTTGTTGACGCGCACGTTGGAGAAGCCCAGCACCGCGCGCTGCGGCAAGGCGGCGCGCGACAGCGAACGGAACACTTGCGCGCCGTCCGGCGTCCACACCTGCACCACCAGGTCGTCGTTTTCGGGATCGGCCGCGGTGTCGGCGGCCTTGTTGGTCAGCGTGGCGCTGGAGCGCAGCGACATCGCCATCTGCTGCATGTGGTAATCGAAGATCTGGTCGGCGTCGCTGAGCGCGCTGCGGTAGGCGATCATCGCCTGCGCGAACGCCGCCATGGTGATGGCCGCCAGCAGGAACCACAGCAGGCGGCCGCGCAAGGAGTGCGTCACCACCGGCACGCGCGGCAGCGGCGGCATCCGCACTTTCATAGTTTCGGCACCATGTAGCCGAGACCGCGTACGTTCTGGATCAGCTCGGCGCCGAGCTTCTTGCGCAGGCCGTGGATGTAGACTTCCACCGCGTTGCTGTTGACCTCATCCTTCCAGCTGTACAACTTTTCCTCCAGCTGGTGGCGCGACAGCACGATGCCGGGCCGCGCGATCAGCGCCTCCAGCACCGCCCATTCGCGCGCCGACAGGTTGACCGGCTTGCCGTCGGCGATCACTTCGCGCGTTTGCGGGTTGACGGTGACGTTGCCGTGCTCGAACACCGGCTCGGCGCGGCCGGCTGAGCGGCGCAGCAGCGCGCGGATGCGGGCCAGCAGCTCGTCGAGGTCGTAGGGTTTGAGGACGTAGTCGTCGGCGCCGGCGTCGAGGCCGGCAATGCGCTGTTCCTTGGCGTCGCGCGCGGTGGCGATCAGCACCGGCGTCAGCTCCTTGCGCAGGCGCATCGAGCGCAGCACGTCGAGGCCGTCCTTGCGCGGCAGGCCCAGGTCCAGCAGCACCAGGTCGTAGGTCTGGGTTTGCAGCGCCGTGTCGGCCATGGCGCCGTCCTTGACCCAGTCCACCGCGTAGTGCTCGGCCCGCAGCAGGTCGAGCACCACTTCGCCGATCATCGTGTCGTCTTCTACCAGCAGAAGTCGCATATTGTTGTTCCTTTCTGTTTTTTTGCTTCTGCACCGTCGCGCGTGCTGCACCGTCATTCCCGCGCAGGCGGGAATCCATGCCGAGCATGCCTTCACGCGCCCCATGGGTTCCCGCCTGCGCGGGAACGACGTAGTTTAACCGAGGCGGACCGGTATAAAGATTTTATCGTCGCCGCGCTGGATCAGCAATGCCACCGACTTGGACGACTTGCCAACCACCTCGCGCACCTGGTCGATGCTGCTGACCAGGCGGCCATTGACCGACAGCAGCACATCGCCGGGCTGCACGCCGGCATCGGCCGCCGCGCCGCCGGCGTCCTGGATCAGCAGGCCACCCGGCAGGCCGGCCTGCTGGCGTTCGGCCGGATTCAGCGGCCGCAGCGCCAGGCCCAGCCGCAGCTTGGCGCTGGCCGGATCGGCCGACGCCGCTTCGGCCTGGGCCGCCACCTTGTCGTTGGCGTTGCCCAGCGTCGCGGTGATCTGCACCGGCTTGCCCTGGCGCCAGACTTCCAGGTTGATCTTCTCGCCCGGCGTCGACAGGCCCACCATCGACGGCAAGTCGACCGAGCTGACGATCTTCTGCCCGTTCAGGGTACGGATCACGTCGCCCGCCTTCAGGCCGGCCTTGTCGGCCGGGCCGCCGCGCTCGACGTTGGAAATCAGCGCGCCTTCCGGCGTGGCCAGGTTGAACGAATCGGCAAAGCCCTGGTTCACTTCCTGCACCGTCACGCCCAGCTTGGCGTGCACCACCTTGCCGGTGGCGACGATCTGGTTCTTGATCTTGGTGGCCACATCGATCGGAATCGCAAACGACAAGCCCTGGTAGCCGCCGGTCTGGCTGTAGATCTGCGAGTTGATGCCAACCACCTCGCCACGCGTGTTGAACAGCGGGCCGCCGGAGTTGCCCGGATTGACCGCGACGTCGGTCTGGATGAACGGCACGTTGCCATCCGGCAGGGAGCGGCCCTTGGCGCTGACCACGCCGGCGGTGACCGTGTTGTCCAGGCCGTATGGCGAGCCGATCGCCAGCACCCATTCGCCGACCTTCAGGTCGTTGCTCTTGGCCAGTGGCACCACCGGCAGGTTCTTGGCGTCGATTTTCAGCACCGCCACGTCGCTTTGCGGATCGGAACCGAGCACCTTGGCGCGGTATTCGCGGCGGTCGGTCAGCTTGACCACCACCTCGTTGGCGTCACGCACCACGTGGGCGTTGGTCAGGATGATGCCGTCCGGGCTGATGATGAAGCCGGAACCCAGGCCATGCGTCGGCATCTGCTTTTGCTGGCCGCGCTGCTGGCCCTGGAAGCGGCGGAAGAATTCGTAGAACGGGTCGTCGCCGAAGGGATCGTTGCGTCCCTGCGGGCCGTCGCCATCGTAGGAGGTCTTGGTGCTGCCGGTGACGTTGATGTTGACCACCGCCGGCCCGTTGTGGGCGACGATCACACTGAAATCGGGCAGGGAAATGGCTGGCGCGGCAACCGGGGCCGGCTGCGCACTGGCAGCACTGGCGGCGGCCGGGGCAACCATGGCGACGGCGGGGGCGTTGGCGGCGGCCACCGCCGCGTTCTGCTTGACAGCGACTGCACCGCCGACGCCGACCACGCCCAGTACGGCGACGGCGATGGCGGCACGCTTGAGAGTAGTATTGGACATAACGGTTCTCCTATTGGATGAAGACTTTAGATGTATCTAATATGAGCCTAAAAACTTAGGCGCTGCTTAGAAAATCCGGGCCGAAATATCTTGTTACAACGCAAAACTGGCCGGATAAACCGGCCAGTTGCAAGCACTACACGAGAGCGGGATCAGGCTGCGCGCTGCTCCAGGGCAGTCACGTTATCGCCACCGTCGATGACGATCTTGCGTGGCTTCAGCGCTTCCGGAATCTCGCGCACCAGTTCGATGGTGAGCATGCCGTTGTCGAAGCTGGCGCCAGTCACCTTGACGTGATTTGCCAGTTGGAAACGCTGCTCGAAATCGCGGGCGGCGATGCCGCGGTGCAGATAAGTGCGCTCGGTGGCGTCCTTCTGCTTGCGGCCCACCACGGTCAGCGAATCGCGCTCGAAGGTGATGTCGATTTCCGAACGGTCGAAGCCTGCCAGCGCCATCACGATGCGGTATTGGTCATCCGATACCAGCTCGATGTTGTATGGGGGATAGCTTGGGGTGTCGTTGCGCTGGGCGTCGTTGAGCATTTGGGCCAGACGATCGAAGCCGATAGCCGAACGGTACAGTGGGGTCAGGTCAAAACTACGCATGATAAATATCCTTTCAAAAATAAGCGATATGGCGGGGAGCATCCCCTGTTCACGGCCCCCATCTGGGCAACCGCTGACTCCCATATAAGTCGCGTCAAAACGCTTTCAAGAGGATTTTTTGAAAAATTTTTCGTTTCCCGCGTGCTACACTCAGCCTCTTTTGTAAATCGTTTTATCAAAAAACCATGTCCCTGACCCGTGCCGTACTCGCCGGCCTGCTGGCCACCGCCTTCAGTGCCCAGGCCGCCTCCATGTCCGAACAGCCCTACCCGGGCACCATCGTGCTGAAAGTGGATGCCACCAATAATGCGCAGCAAATTTTCCGCGTCACCCAGAACATTCCGGCGCAGCCCGGCAAGCTGACCCTGCTGTATCCGCAGTGGGTGGTGGCCAATCACGGCCCCAGCGGCGCGCTCAACCAGTTTGCCGGCTTCAAGGTCAGCACCGGCGGCAAGGCGCTGAACTGGAAACGCGATCCGCTCAACGTCTGGGCCTTCAACATTGAGGTGCCGCAAGGCGCCAGTTCGGTCGACGTCGAGTTCCAGTACGTGTCGCCGGTCGAGGCCAGCCAGGGCCGCACCACCTTCACCCACGACATCCTCGGCGTGCAGTGGCAATCGCTGGCGCTGTACCCGGACGGCTACCGCAGCCGCAACATCACCGTCCAGCCCAACCTGACCGTGCCGCCGGGCTGGCAGTTCGGCAGCGCGCTGGAAGTGGAAGAGCGCAAGGGTGACGAGATCGCCTTCAAGCCGCTCGACCTGGAAACGCTGCTGGACTCGCCGCTGTTTGCCGGCCGCTACTTCCGCCGCATCGACCTCGACCCTGGCGCCAAGGTGCCGGTGCACCTGAACCTGGTGTCGGACAATGCCGAGCAGCTGGAAGCGACGCCGGAGCAGATCGCGCCGCACCGCGCGCTGATCCAGCAGGCCTACAAGCTGTTCAACTCGAAACACTACAAGCACTACGATTTCCTGCTGGCCATCAGCGATGAATTCGGCGGCATCGGCCGCGAGCATCACCAGTCCAGCGAAAACGGCGTCAAGCTCGGCTACTTCACCGAATGGAAGAAATACGAGGCGCGCCGCGAGCTGCTGCCGCATGAATTCGCGCACTCGTGGAACGGCAAGTTCCGCCGCCCGGACGGCCAGGACGTGCCGAACTTCAATACGCCGCTCGACAACTCGCTGCTGTGGGTCTACGAAGGCCAGACGCAATACTGGGGCGCGGTGCTGGGCGCGCGCTCGGGCCTGCTCAAGCCGGAAAACACCATGGACCTGCTGGCGGCATCGGCCGCACGCCTCGACAACGTCAGGGGCCGCGAATGGCGCGCGGTGCAGGACACCACCTACGACCCGATCGTCAACGCCCGCCGTCCGCAGGTATGGAACAACTGGCAGCGCGGCGAGGACTACTACCAGGAAGGCCAGCTGATCTGGCTGGACGCCGACACCAAGATCCGTGAACTGTCGGGCGACAAGCGCTCGCTGAACGACTTCGCGCGCGGCTTCTTCGGCGTCGACGACGGCGTGTACGTCGCCAAACACTACACCTTCGATGACGTGGTGAAGGCGCTCAACGCCGTGCAACCCTACGACTGGGCCACTTTCCTGCGCGAGCGCGTGGAAAGCCACGGCCCGGGCGCGCCGCTGGATGGCCTGACCCGCGCCGGCTGGAAACTGGTGTACACCGAGAAACAGACCGATTTCCTCAAGGCGCAGGAAGATCTGAGCAAATCGGCCAACTTCCAGTATTCGCTGGGCTTCTCGGTCAGCGCGGAGGGCAAGCTGGAATCGTTCATCTGGGACGGTGTTGGCTTCAAGGCAGGCCTGTCGGGCAATACCACGCTGCTGGCGGTCAACGGCCGCGCCTACAAGCCGGACGTGCTGCGCGCGGCGATCACGGCCGCCAAGACCTCGAAGGAGCCGATCAACCTGCTGGTGAAGAAACGCGATCTGTACCAGACGGTATCGCTCGATTATCACGACGGTTTGAAGTACCCGCGCCTGGAGCGCATCAAGGGCACGCCGGACCGCCTGAGCGCCATCCTCAAAGCCCTCTAAAGTAAGCTCCCCGTCATTCCCGCGCAGGCGGGAATCCATACTGCGTATGCTCTGAGGCGTTCCATGGATTCCCGCCTTCGCGGGAATGACGCGCGCAAGGCGGGAGGAGGCGGCAGCGCTACCGCGCGCTGCCTTGCGGCCGCATCGATTATCGTTATGAAAATTCATCGCGAGGATTGTTCATGCTAACGCTGCACACCTGGACCACGCCCAACGGGCGCAAAATCCCCATCATGCTGGAAGAACTGGGCCTGGAATACAACATCCTGACCGTCGACATCAGCAAGGGCGAACAATTCAAGCCGGAATTCCTGGCGCTCTCCCCCAACAACAAAATCCCCGCCATCGTCGAAACCGACAACGACGGCAACAGCTTCAGCATCTTTGAAAGCGGCGCCATCCTCACCTATCTGGCCGAGAAGACCGGCAAGCTGCTGCCCGCCGCCGGGCCCGAGCGCTACAAGGTGCTGGAGTGGCTGCACTGGCAGATCGGCGGCCTCGGCCCGATGCTGGGCCAGCTCGGCTTTTTCGCCATCCGCTCGGAGCAAAAATCGACGCTGGCCATCGACCACTTCGTCGAGGAAGCCGACCGCCTGCTGGGCGTGATGGACAAGCAACTGTCGAAGCACAGCTACATCGCCGGCGAAGCCTACAGCATCGCCGACATCGCCTGCTATCCGTGGGCCGTGGGCGTGCTGGACAAGCTGAAACCGGCGCTGGGCGACCGTGTGGCCAGCAAGCCGCACCTGCTGCGCTGGCTCGACCTGATCGGCGCGCGGCCGGCCGTGCAGCGCGGCATGGCTTTACCGAAAGTGGACTAGGCTGTATGCTGCGCCCATGAACAATGATACCGACATCCAGCTCAGCGGCCCGTTCAAGGCCACCGACGGCTCCGGCCGTGCTCACGACGCCAAGGCGATCCGCATCTTCGACGAGGGCTATGGCGCCATCGACGTCTATGTCGATTTCAAGGCGCCCATCGCCGGCCTGCACAAGGACAAGGCGCTGATCGCTGCCGTGGTGGCGCAGCTGCGCACCGTCGGCTACAAGGGCCCCGAGCTGACCGCCGGCGATCCGGTGTTGCAGGAAGGCCGCCTGCTGGTTCTGGAGGCGCCGGACGAATTCAACGTCTTCGCCGCCAGCAAGGGCTGGAAAGACCTGTCGGAAGACTTCTAAAACAGGTAGCGGTCCGCCCACGTCGCGATGAGGTTGGCGACGTAGACCGCGTCCTCGCGCCTGGTCAGCAGGTGGTCTGCGTTGTCCAGCGAGATAAAGCTTTTCGGATGCCTGGCGGCGGTGAAAATCTCCATCGCGTTGTTGAGGCTGACGGTGTCGTCGCCCGGCGCATGCATCACCAGCAAGGCGCGGCGCAGTCCGGCGATCTTGCCCTTCAAATCATGCCCGCCCGCATCCTCGACGAACTGTTGCTTGATGCGGAACGGACGCCCCGCCAGTTGCACCAGCGCCTCGCCCTCGCGCGCGATTTCCTCCAGATGATGGCCGAACATGCTGTTGACATAGGCCGGGCTGCTCGGCGCGGCAATCGTCACCACCGCCTTGACCTCCGGCATGTGTTCTGCCGCCGCCAGCACGGCCGCGCCGCCCAGGCTATGGCCGACAAGCAAGGCCGGCCCCTGCCAGGCCGCGCGCATGAACCCGGCGGCGGCGACCAGATCGGCCAGGTTGGACGAGAAATTGGTGTCGGCAAACTCGCCCTCGCTCGCGCCCAGGCCGGTGAAGTCGAAGCGCAGCACGGCCACGCCGTGTTCGGTCAGCGCTTCCGCCACGCGTCGCGCGGCCAGCACGTCCTTGCCGCAGGTGAAGCAGTGGGCGAACAGCGCATAAGCCTTGATTTCGCCATCGGGCGCATCGAGCCGCGCCGACAGCGTATGCCCGTGCGCGCCAATGAATTCTTGTCGTTGTGATTTCATCCGCATACTTTACCCGAAGAGGCCGTGCAGATACCAGCGCGTCTCGGGCTCGGTGGCGCTGGCGTCGCGCTGCTTGAACAGCCAGTAGTGCGCATGGTCTTCCCCTTCGGCCATGAAGTAATCGCGGGTTTGCATCGTGCTCCACCAACCGGCCTCGATGCGCTCGCCGGTCGAACGCAGCCGCAGCGCCGAGCCATAGTAGGGACGGTGATCGCGCATCAGCAGCGGAATCGGGTTCGGCAGCAGCCACGCCGGGCGCGGCAGGCTGGTCACGTCCTGCGGCAACTGCGCGCGCACCTCGGCCGGGCGGATTTTTCCTGGATGCTGCGCCAGACGTTGGCCTGCTCGGGACGGTAATCGGCGCTCGGCGCGGCTTGCAGCACATTGTCCGCGCCCAGCCGCGCGGCCAGCAGCTCCAGCAGCCGCTGCCAGTCTTCCTTGCTGCCGCCCGGCTCGGGGAACAGCGATTCGCTGGGCGGCGCCATCGGCTGCACCTGCGGCGCTTCGAGCGCCAGGCCGATGACGGGCGCGTCCAGTTCCTGCTTGGCCAGGCGCTCCTTCAGCAGGCGCACCAGATGGCCGTCTTGCCACGTCGGCTCGGCCAGCGCGACTTCAATCACGGTCGGCGGGCCGGCGGTGCGGCCGCGTTCGTGCTCCAGCAGCAGGTGGATGCGCTCGACCGCCAGCTGGCGCGCACTGAGCCAGCCGGTCAGCTGCAACACCAGCCGCTGCGCGCCAGACAGCAGCGCCTCGGCGTTTTCCACGCGGTCGAACAGTTCCAGCCTGGCGCGGAAGCTGGCCGGCGCCTCCAGCCATTGATGCATTTCGGGACGGGCGCCATGCGCGTCGTCGAGCATGTCGAGCAAGGCGCGGCCGCAGCGGCGCTGCAATCCCGGCCGCGGCAGGCCGCGCAGCTGGCCCAGCGTCAGGCAACCGATGCCCTCCATCCAGCTCAGATAAGGCCGGGCCGGCGGCAGCACGCCGACCGGCAGGTGCGCGATGCGCCGCTCCAGCGACGCCATCTTTAAAGCGCGGCCGGCATTGCAGCGCGCCAGCAGCCAGGCGCCGCGCGCAGTCGGCGCGCAGCCGAGGGAACCGGTAAAGCCCAGCGCGCGCACGCTGCCGGCCACCTTGCGGCACAGCGCGCGGATGCCGCCGAACAGCCGCAGGCTGGCGCCGACATCGAGCAGCAGCGTCGCTTCCTCCGCCTCCGCCAGCTGCGGCGTGAATTGCAGCAGCGCCATCGCCACCGCCTGCAGGGCCTCCGCCTCCAGCGACAGCGAACGCTCCTGAAACTGCGATTGCGGCGCCAGCATGATGGCGCCGCCGCGCCGCAAGCCCGGCCGCACGCCTGCCGCATGGGCCGCAGCCGACAAGGCGACGACGCGCTCCTGCTCCAGCACCACCGTGCAATGGTCAGCCGACCAGCGTGGGCAGAACACTTCGAGCGGGAGCCGTGGCAGGTGTAGAGCGATCCAGAGGCGCATGGCGTTGAAGCAAAGCAGGAGTTAAGGGAAGGAACAAAGGCGCGTCACGCTGCGGCCCGCGTCGCTTGACGAAGCCGATGTCCACGCCGCCGGCCACCGGCCTGAGCGACAGCCGCAACGGCGCCGGCGAGGCGTCCTGCGCCGCCGCCAGTGGCCGCAGCATGCAGAACAGCGTCTCGCCGCTCTGCGCCGCCAGATGCAGGCGCCGCAGCGTTTCGCCGCGCATATTTTTCTGCCAGAACAGCAAGGCGCCGCAACATCCGCTGCGCAGGATTTGCTCGGCGGCCCACAGCGCATCGCTGGCCTTGGCGCCGCTGCGCACCCACAGCAGTTGCGACGGCTCCAGCCCCAGCGCGGCCAGCGCCAGCGACTGCGGCGCGTAAGGCGGCTGCAACAGCACGATCGGACGCTTGCCCAGCGCCGCCAGCGCCGGCTGCAACAGGCGCAGCTCGCCAATGCCGTGCTGCTGCACCAGCAAATCGATCAGCGTGCCCAGCGGCCAGCCGCCGCCGGGCAGCTGCGCGGACAAGGCGGCAAAGCCTGTGTCCATGCAGCGCGTAGCGCTGTGGGCGAGTTGATCCGCCCGCCACAAGGACGGGTGCAGGGTTTCCGGGAGTGTCATGGCATTGTACCGCAAATACTGTATAAATACACAGTACTACTCGCACCGTAGTTTGGCAAGGCTTATCTGCTGTACCATGCGACTGGAATCATTATCAAAGGACGCACCTTGCAAACGATACAACTGGTTGGCGCCATCCTCTTCGCCCTGGCGTTGCTGCACACCTTCAGCGCCAGGTTTTTGAACAGCTGGCGCAGCGCCACCCGCGCCACGCCGGGCTGCTGCACCTGCTGGGCGAGGTCGAGGTGGTGTTCGGTTTCTGGGCCTTCATCCTGATGATAGCGCTGGCCCTGCTCAACGGCGGCCAGGTCGCCATCGCCTATGCCGAATCGCGCCAGTACACCGAACCGCTGTTTGTGTTTGTGGTGATGGTGGTGGCGGCGTCGCGCCCGGTGATGGAGATCGTGCAGCGCGTGCTGCTGGCCGTCGCCCGCGTGATGCCGGTGCCCACGGAACTGGCGCTGGCGTGGCTGGGCCTGGCGCTGGTGCCGCTGACCGGTTCGCTGATCACCGAGCCGGCCGCGATGACGCTGGCGGCGCTGATGCTGGCGCCGCTGATCTTCCGCGACGGCATGCCGGAGTGGCTGAAGTACGGCGCGCTCGGCGTGCTGTTCGTAAACATCTCCATCGGCGGCATGCTGACCTCCTACGCCGCGCCGCCGGTGCTGATGGTGGCCGCCACCTGGAACTGGGATACCGCCTACATGGCCGCGCACTTCGGCTGGAAGGCGGCGATCGCGGTCGCCATCAACGCCACGGCCGTCAGCTTCCTGTTGCGCAGGCATCTGCGCGCGCCGGCTGAAGCCGCCGCATCCCCGGCGTCGCCGGCGGTGCCGCTGGCGGTGATGCTGATCCACCTCGGCTTCCTGGCGGCGGTGGTGGTGCTGGGCCACCATCCGGTGCTGTTCCTCGGCGTCTTCATGCTGTTCCTCGGCTTCACCACCGCGTACCAGCGCTATCAAAGCCCGCTGATCATCAAGGAAGGCCTGCTGGTCGGCTTCTTCCTGGCCGGGCTGGTGGTGCTGGGCGGGATGCAGCAATGGTGGCTGCAACCGATCGTCGAAAGCCTGTCGCCGCTGGCCCTGTTCTTCGGCGCCATGAGCCTGACGGCGATCACCGACAACGCCGCCCTCACCTATCTCGGCTCGCTGATCGACGGCATGTCGGCCGAAGCGCAATACATGCTGATGGCGGGCGCGGTTACCGGCGGTGGCCTGACGGTGATCGCCAACGCCCCCAATCCTGCCGGCGCGGCGCTGCTGCGGCACGGCTTCCGCGACCAATCGATCGGCGCCCTCGGCCTGCTGACTGGCGCCCTGGCCCCCACCGCCGTCGCCGCCCTGGCCTTCCTGCTGCTTTGATCGCAGCCTAAACGCGTCGGTGGCGGGCGAAAAACGCCAGCATCATTTTGCTGGCATTCGGGCCGGCGCGGTCATTGAACTTGAATGCCGGGTCGCCGCCGCTCCAGGCGTGTTCCAGCTTGCCGACCTGGGCGACGCGCAGCAGCAGCTTGCGGCCGTCGTAATAGTCGAGCAGGCGGTAATGGCGCTTCTGCGTGACCCTGGCTGGTTCCGATAAGCGGTTCAGCAGCAGGCTTTGGCGGGTCAGCTGGACTTGGTTGATGGATTTGACGACATTGTCGCTTTCACCCTGAAACAGGATGGCGGGCATGCCGGGGAACTGGCCATGACGTTGCAGAAGCACGTGGGCGGCGATGTCGGCGCCCATGCCGAGGGCGCCGTTTTTCATCACGCTCAATGCGCCCAGCGAGTTGTGTCCGGTGCCGAACACCGGGCCTGAGTGCAGGCCGACAGCGGCGAACAGCTGCGGGTAATTCAACGCCAGGATGTTGGCCATGCCGGCGCCGGCCGATATGCCGGCGACGTAGATGCGCGAACGGTCGATGTCATATTGCGTCAGCACTCTCTGGATGATGCCGATGATGGTGAGCGCGTCGCCGCCGCCTTCCTGTGTGGCGCGGTCGTACCATTTCCAGCAGCGGTGCGGATGGCTGCTCACCAGTTGCTGAGGATAGAGGACCGCGCACCCCATTTTTTCCGCGTGGAGGTTCATGCGCGTGCCTTGCGCGAACTGCGTGGCGGTCTGCTGGCAGCCGTGCAGCATGACGACCAGCGGCATGCCCTTTTCAGGGCGATTGTTGGGCAGGTAAAGCCAGTAGCTCATGCGCTGCCCGGTCGCATTGGGCACATGGCCGGACAGCCATTTCCCCGGTGCGGCGACGGGGGCCGACGCAGCCGACGCCACGCGCGCCCCGGCCGGCGGCGCTGGCGATGCCGGCGCGGCGCGGGGCTTGCGCGGCTTGCGTGGCGGCGGCGGTGTCGCGGCGGCGGCGAATAGCTTTGCCGTGCGCGTGCCGGCGCGGATCAGACTACGCAGCAGCTTCCCGGTCTTCACCATCGCGACGCCCTCCTGTTGCCAAACAGTCTAGCGGAATGCCGCGCCGCCGCGCGTTCGCTACCGCGCTTAGCGCAGCATCGATTCCCACACTTTCTGCAAGCGCTTGGCCGATACCGGCATCGGCGTGCGCAGCTCCTGGGCGAACAGCGAGACGCGCAACTCTTCCAGCATCCAGCGGAACTCCACCATCTTCGGATCGGTGTTCTTGCCGGCCGACTTGTCGCGGCTCGCGCGCAGATAGGCCGCCGCGGCCTGCTGCCATTCGGCCATCAGTTTGGTATCGCGGGCTGGATCGCCGCGCAGCTTTTCGATCCGCACATTCATCGCCTTCAGATAGCGCGGGAAGTGCGACAGCTGGCTGTACTCGTTCTCCTGCAGGAAGCGTTTGTGCACCAGGCCTTGCAGCTGTTGCTGCATGTCCTGCGCCGCCTGTTGCGGCAGGCCTTGCAGGCGTTTCGGCAGGCCGTGGAATTCGGTCAGCACTTGCGACAGCAGGCGCGCGATCTCGTTCACCAGCAGCACCAGGCGCGATTTGCCTTCGTCCTTACGCTTGGCGAAAGTGGCGGCGTCGATCGGCAGCGGGTCTTGCAGGCAGGCGATGTCCAGCGCTTTGTTGATGATCTGTTCGCGCAGTTCTTCCTGCGTGCCCATGCTCATGAACTGCATGCCCATTTGTTGCAGGTTGGGGATGCTCTTTTCGATGAACTTGATCTGGTCCTTCATTTGCAGGGCGAACAGGCGGCGCAGGCCGACGCGGTGCGTGCGCGCGGCAACCGTTGGGTCATCGAAGACTTCGAGGTCGCAGTGGCTGCCTTTGTCGACCAGCGCCGGGAAGCCGATCAGGGTTAGCTTGCCTTGGGCGATTTCCAGTAGTTCCGGCAGTTCGCCGAAGGTCCACGAGGTGAGGTTGGTGAGGGTGATGTTGTTGGTTGCTGCTGCGGGCGATGCCGGCGCGGCATGGGCTCCCGCCTTCGCGGGAGCGACGGTGCCTGCCGGTGCGGCGGTGCCTGCCGGTGCCGATTTCGCCGGCACCACGGCGCGCGCGGCAACGCTGGACTGGGGACCGGAGGCTTCCGCCATTTTCTGGAAGCTCTCGCGCGCCTGCGTGCCGTATTCCGCTTGCAGCGTCGCCAGGTTGCGGCCCATGTCCAGCTGGCGGCCATGCTCGTCGATCACCTTGAAGTTCATGAAGTGGTGCGCGGCCAGCGTCTCCGGCTTGAAGTCGGTGGTCAGCGGCGTGATGGTGATCTGCTGGCGGATGTCGGCGATGATCGCGTCAATCAGCTCGCCACGGCCGAAAGCATGCTTTTCCTCGATGCGCTCGCAGAATTTCGCCGCGTATTCCGGCAGTGGCACGCAGTGGCGACGCAGCTTCTGCGGCAGGGATTTCAGCAGCAGATGCACCTTCTCCTTCAGCATGCCCGGCACCAGCCACTCGCAACGCTCGCGCGACAGCTGGTTCAGCGCATACAGCGGCACCGCCAGCGTCACGCCATCGCGCACGCTGCCCGGTTCGAAGTGATAGGTCAGCGCCAGCTCCAGGCCGGAGACGTTCATCTTCTTCGGGAACAGGTCGGTGGTCACGCCGGCCGCCTCGTGGCGCATCAGTTCATCGCGGTTCAGGAACAGCAGCTTCGGTTCCTGGGCCGTGGCGTCCTTGTGCCATTTCTCGAAGCCGGCGCCGTTCACCACGTCGGCCGGAATCAGCTTGTCGTAGAAGGCGGCGATCAGCTCATCGTCCACCAGCACGTCCTGGCGGCGCGACTTGTGTTCGAGGTTCTCGATCTCTTTAATCAGCTTGTGGTTGTGGGCGAAGAACGGCGCGCGCGTCTCGTAGTCGCCGCCGACCAGCGCATCGCGGATGAAGATTTCGCGCGCTTCCGCCGGATTGAACAAGCCATAGTTGATGCGGCGCTGGCTGTACACCACCAGCCCGTACAAGGTGGCGCGCTCGGACGCGGTGACCTGCGCCGACCGCTTTTCCCAGCGCGGCTCGCCCCACGATTTTTTCAGCAGATGGCCGCCGACCTTCTCCAGCCACTCCGGCTGGATCTGGGCGATGCAGCGCGCGTACAGGCGCGTGGTGTCCACCAGCTCCGCCGCCATGATCCATTTGCCGGGCTTTTTGCTCAGCGAGGAACCCGGCCAGATATTGAACTTGATGCCGCGCGCGCCGAGGAAGCCCGGATCGTCTTCCTGCTTGAAGCCGACGTTGCCCAGCAGGCCAGTCAGCAGCGCCATGTGCAGGTTCTCGTAGGTGGCCGGCGCTTCGTTCAGGCGCCAGCCCTGCTCTTTCACAATCGTCAGCAGCTGCGAGTGCACGTCGCGCCATTCGCGCAGGCGCAGCTGCGACAGGAAGTTGGCGCGGCAGTTGTCCTGCAGCTGGCGATTGGTCTTCTTGTGTTCAATCGCGTTTTCGAACCACTTCCAGATCTTGATATAGCTGAGGAATTCGGACTTCTCGTCGGCGAACTTTTTATGCGCTTCGTCAGCGGCCTGCTGGTGTTCCAGCGGCCGGTCGCGCGGGTCCTGCACCGACAGCGCGGAGGCGATGATCAGCACTTCGTTCAGGCAGACGTTGTCCAGCGCGGCCAGGATCATGCGGCCGACGCGCGGGTCCAGCGGCAGCTTGGCCAGCTTTTTGCCGAGTGGCGTGATCTGGTTGTATTCATCGACCGCGCCCAGCTCCTGCAACAGCTGGTAGCCGTCGGCGATGGCGCGCGCCAGCGGCGGCTCGATGAACGGGAAAGTCTCGACGTCGGCCAGGTGCAGGGTCTTCATGCGCAGGATGACGGAGGCCAGCGACGAGCGCAGGATTTCCGGCTCGGTGAATTTAGGCCGCTGCAGGAAGTCCTGTTCGTCGTACAGGCGGATGCAGACGCCGTCGGCCACGCGGCCGCAGCGGCCGGCGCGCTGGTTGGCGGCCGATTGGGCGATCGGCTCGATCTGCAGCTGCTCGACCTTGTTGCGGTAGCTGTAGCGCTTCACGCGCGCCAGGCCGGCGTCCAACACGTAGCGGATGCCGGGCACCGTCAGCGAGGTTTCGGCCACGTTGGTGGACAAGACGATGCGGCGCGCGTTGGTAGGTTTGAACACGCGCTCCTGCTCCTCGGCCGAGAGGCGGGCGAACAGCGGCAGGATTTCCACGTGCGGCGGATGGTGCTTGCGCAGCGCTTCGGCGGTGTCGCGGATTTCGCGCTCGCCGGGCAGGAACACCAGGATGTCGCCGGAGCCGATGCGCGCCAGTTCGTCGACGCCGTCGACCACCGCGTCCATCAGGTCGCGCTTTTCGCGGGCGGCGGCGGTGCGCGCGCCCTTGCCTTCGGCGTTGGCGATGGCGGCGGCGTTGGCGCCGGCCGGAACGTCGCTTTCGATCGGGCGGTAGCGCACTTCCACCTTGTACAGGCGGCCGGATACCTCGATCACCGGCGCCGGCTTCTCCGGCGTGCCGAAGTGGCGCGCGAAGCGGTCGGCGTCGATGGTGGCCGAGGTGATGATGATCTTCAGGTCGGGGCGGCGCGGCAGCAGCTGCTTCAGGTAGCCGAGCAGGAAGTCGATGTTCAGGCTGCGCTCGTGCGCCTCGTCGATGATGATGGTGTCGTAGGCCTTGAGCAGCGGGTCGCTTTGCGTTTCGGTCAGCAGGATACCGTCGGTCATCAGCTTGACGGAGGCGCCTTTTTGCAGCGTGTCGGCAAAGCGCACCTTGAAGCCGACGTGCTCGCCGAGCGGCGAGCCCAGCTCCACGGCGATGCGCTTGGCGGTCGACGAGGCGGCGATGCGGCGCGGCTGGGTGTGGCCGATCAGGCCTTTCTGGCCGCGGCCCAGCTCCAGGCAGATTTTCGGCAGCTGGGTGGTTTTGCCGGAGCCGGTTTCACCGGAGACGATGATGACCTGGTTATTTTGCAGCGCCTCGGCGATTTCGTGGCGGCGGCCCGAGACCGGCAGGTCCTCCGGGAAGGTGATCGGCGGCAGCGGATTGCGGAAATTGCGCTCGGCCTCGCGCGCGGCCTGTTCTTCCGGCGTCAGCCGCGGCCGCGGTTCGCGAGGCGGCTTGCGGGGGCGTCGGGGCGGGGGGGCGTCCGTCGTCCGAACGTGGCGTGCGAACGCCGTCCGAAGGCGGCGTGCGCCCGTCGTCGGCGCGTGGGGTACGTCCGTCGTCGGTGCGTGGGGTGCGCGCGTCGTCGGAACGTGGCGTGCGCCCGTCGTCGGAACGCGGCGTGCGCCCATCGTCGGGGCGTGGTGTGCGTCCGTCGTCGGCGCGTGGGGTGCGCCCGTCGTGGCCGCGAGGCATGCGCGCGTCGTCGGAACGTGACGTGCGCCCGTCGTCGGAACGTGGCGTGCGCCCGTCGTCGGAACGCGGCGTGCGCCCGTCATTCCCGCGCAGGCGGGAATCCATACTTTGCTTCCGCTCCTGCGCTCCTTGGGTTCCCGCCTTCGCGGGAACGACGAGGTGGGGGCGTTTTGGGGCCGTTCAGACGGTTTTTGTGGCTTGTTGCTGGCTTCTGACATTGTTTTTTACAAAGGTATTTGGCGCGGACGTCGCACCCCGAATTATAATGCGGCTAATGGAAAACCCTACCCAATTCGTCCAATGGCTGCGCTCCGTCGCGCCCTACATCCACGCTTTCCGTGGCAAGACCTTCGTGGTCGCCTTCCCAGGTGAACTGGTGGCCGCCGGCGCCTGCCGGTGCTGGCCCACGACCTCTCGCTGCTGCACGCGCTCGATATCAACGTCACCGTCGTCTACGGCTCGCGGCCGCAGGTGGCCGAACAGCTGGCCCTGCGTAACGTCGAAGGCCGCTTCCACAACGGCGTACGGATCACCGACACCGCCGCCATGGAGTGCGCCAAGGAAGCCGCCGGCGAACTGCGCCTCGACATCGAGGCCGCGTTCAGCCAGGGCCTGCCGAACACGCCGATGTCCAACGCAGCCATCCGTATCATTTCCGGCAACTTCATCACCGCCCGCCCGCTCGGCGTGATCGACGGCGTCGACCTGGAGCTGACCGGCGTGACCCGCAAGGTCGACGCCGAAACCATCCACTCCATCCTCGGCTCGGACGGCCTGGTGCTGCTGTCGCCGCTGGGCTTCTCGCCGACCGGCGAGGCCTTCAACCTGACCATGGAAGACGTGGCCTGCAGCGCCGCCATCGCGCTGCACGCCGACAAGCTGATCTTCATCACCGAAACGCCGCTGATGACCGACGCCAGCGGCGCCGAAATCCGCGAACTGTCGTCGCACCAGGCCGAGGCCGTGCTGCAGGCCGGCTTCCTGCCGGACGCCACCGCGTTCTACCTGAAGCACTGCATCAAGGCCTGCGACAACGGCGTCGAGCGCTCGCACATCGTCTCGTTCGACATGGACGGCTCGGCGCTGCTGGAACTGTTCACCCACGACGGCGTGGGCACCATGATCTCGCACGAGAACCTGGAATCGCTGCGCCCGGCCACCATTGAGGACGTCGGCGGCATTATCAAGCTGATCGAGCCGCTGGAAGCCGACGGCACGCTGGTCAAGCGCGGCCGCGAGCTGATCGAGCGCGAAATCGACCTGTTCTCGGTGATCGACCACGATGGCGTGCTGTTCGGCTGCGCCGCGCTGTATCCGTTCCCGGAGCAGAAAATGGCCGAAATGGCATGCCTGACCGTCAACCCGGAAGTGCAAGGCCAGGGCGACGGCGACCGCATCCTCAAACACATGGAAAACCGCGCGCGCGCCATGGGCATCCAGAAACTGTTCGTGCTGACCACCCGCACGGCGCACTGGTTCATCAAGCGCGGCTTCCATCCGGCCGCCGTGGACGCGCTGCCCAAGGACCGTCAGCGCATGTATAACTGGCAGCGCAAATCCCAGGTTCTGATTAAAACCTTATAATCACTATTTTACAGATAGCTTTAGGAGCAACCCACATGGCCCGCACCGTTCAATGCATTAAACTCAACAAGGAAGCCGAGGGCTTGGACTTCCCGCCGTATCCGGGCGAACTGGGCAAGAAGATTTACGAGCAGGTGTCGAAGGAAGCCTGGGCCGCGTGGCTCAAGCACCAGACCATGCTGGTCAATGAGAACCGCCTGAACCTGGCCGACCAGCGCGCCCGCAAATACCTGGCGACGCAGATGGAAAAACACTTCTTCGGCGACGGCGCCGACGCCGCACAAGGCTACGTGCCGCCGACCGAGTAAGCCCTCCCCGTCGTCCCCGCGCAAGCGGGGACCCATGCTGCGTGTGCTGTCCAGCGTTCCATGGGTTCCCGCCTGCGCGGGAACGACGCCGTTAGAACTTCAGCGTTTTCACACCTTCCGCCGTGCCCAGCAGGCACACATTGGCGCCGCGCGCGGCAAACAAGCCCACCGCGATCACGCCCACGACCTGATTGATCTGCGCTTCCAGCGCCTTCGGATCGGTAATCGACAGGCCCGCCACATCCAGCAGATAGCCGCCGTTATCGGTCACAAACGCCTCTTCCGTGCCCGGCTTCAGGCGCAGCTTCGGCGTGCCGCCCAGCTTGGCCAGCGCGCGCGCCACCGACGCGCGCGCCATCGGGATCACTTCCACCGGCAGCGGGAACTTGCCCATCACGTCCACCAGCTTGGAACCGTCGGCGATGCAGACGAACTGTTTCGATACCGAAGCGACAATCTTTTCACGCGTCAGCGCCGCGCCGCCGCCCTTGATCATCGCGCCCGAGGCGTCGATTTCGTCGGCGCCGTCGATGTAGACGGCGATTTCCGCCACATCGTTCAGGTCGAACACTTCGATGCCATGGCCGCGCAGGCGCGCGGCGGTGGCTTCCGACGAGGCCACGGCGCCCTTGATCTTGTGCTTGATCTTGGCCAGTTCGTCGATGAAGAAGTTGGCGGTGGAGCCGGTGCCGACGCCGATGATCTGGTTTTCCACCACATAGTCGATGGCGGAGCGGGCTACGGCTTGTTTCAGTTCGTCTTGGGTCATGATAAATGCTTAAGAGATGGGGAAATCGAATCGCGCTATTTTACCATCCCGTTTTTGGTGAATAACCGTACAAAGAATGCAACACGGCTGACCGGAAACGCCGGCCGATGTGCGAAAATTCCTCAAAAGAGTCGCCGTGGAAGAGAGACATGACCAGCACGAAAACCGTCCTGATAGTCGATGACAGCCGCGTATCGCGGATGATGGCGCGCCAGTACATCGCCGGCCTGCACCCCGGCTGGCACGTCGAGGAAGCCGGCAGCGGCGAGGAGTCGCTGCTCAAGGCGCGCCAGGCGCCACCGGACCTGGTGCTGATGGACCTCAACATGCCCGGCATGGGCGGCATCGCCGCCGCCGAACAGCTGCGCAAGGAATTTCCGGGCGTGCCGATTTCGCTGCTGGCGGCCCACGTCCAGCCAGCCGCGCGCGAACGCGCCGCCGCCCTGCGCCTCGGCTTTGTCGACAAGCCGGTCACCGAAGCGCGCATCGTCCAACTACTTGCCGCGCTGCGGCTTCCTGAGGACCATCATGCACAAGATCCTGATGTTGTTGGCGCTGGCCTCGGCCGGCGCGCACGCCGCCCCGCTGGACCAGCTGGCGTGGCTGAGCGGCTGCTGGACGCTGGACAAGGGCGAACCCGGCTCGGTGGAGCAATGGACGGCGCAGGTGGACGGCTCGATGATGGGCATGAGCCGCACCGTCAAGGGCGGCAAGGTGGCCAACTATGAATTCATGCGCATCACCACCGCCAACGACGACGCGGTGATCTTCCACGCGCAGCCATCGGGACAGGAGGCCGCCAGCTTCACCGCCACCACGCTGACGGCGACCGAGGTGGTATTTGAAAGCGCCGGCCACGACTTCCCGCAGCGCGTCAGCTACCGCCACCGGCCGCCGGCGGCGCTGCACGCGGCGGTCGAGGGCACGCACCAGGGCAAGACGATGCGCATCGACTTCCCGATGACGCGCGCGGCCTGCCCCGGCCCTCAGGTCCAGACGCGATAAATCCAGTAACTCTCGTCGCTGGAGGCCAGCAGGCGCACCAGCTCCAGCGGGCTATGGCCGGTGATTTCGCGCGCCTCGCGGCACAGGTGCGCCTGGTCGGCATAGCCGCCGCGCGCAGCGATGTCCGTCCACACGGCCTTGCCGGCCAGGTATTTGTCGCGCGCTTCAAAGAAGGAGTGTTCGGCGCGTTGAAGGCGCAGCAGCTTGCGCATCGGCTGGCCGGCGCGCAGCTTGATGCGGCGCTCGATATTGCGCACGCCGCGTCCCAGCGCGGTATCGGCGGCTTGCGCCGCCAGGTGCCGCACCCAGTCGCCGGCCGCCGCGCCGGCGCCACCGGGACGCACGGCTTGCCAGCGCTGCGCGAGAAAGCCTTCCAGCCTGGCCAGGCGCGCCTCGTCGCTCTGCGGCGCCAGCAGGTCGCGCGACAGCGCCTCCCATTCCGCGCCCAGCACCTGCCCCGCCGGCGCCCAGCGGTCCAGCCACTGCGAAGTGTCGATGCCGCACAAGGCATGCAGCACCTGCGGGTAAAAGATCACCATCAGCATGCGCACCGGGCCGGGATTGTAGGTGGTGACGGGGCGGCTTTGCGGGCCGCAGAACACGGCGCGGAACTGGTCCTGCATCACCTCGGGCGGATCGACCACCTCGACCTCGCCTTCGATGTAGAAGGTGATCGAGCAATGCGGCGTGGCCGGATAATGGTTGTAGCGGTCCTTGCGCTCTTCCAGCGGCGTTTCGAAGGTGCTGCGCACAACATAGGCGCGCACGCAGGACGCCAGCGCCTTGCGGGGAAAGATCAATCGGGTGGGCGATGTCATGGCGGCTAGTGTATACCAATGTCGTAAACGTTCAATACAGCCGGCGCGGGCCAGCGCACAATGAGGCATCCTCATTCTGGAAAGCCGTCATGCTGAACACCAACGCCACCAACGAGCTTCGCCACATGAACGCGCTGCCGGGACCACGTCCGTGGCCGCTGGCCGGCAACCTGCCGCAATTGCGGCCGCTGCGCGTGCATCAGCAGGTGGAGGCGTGGGCGCGGCAATACGGGCCGCTGTTCCGCATGACCTTCGGCCGCACGCCGTTGCTGGTGGTGGCGGACCATGAACTGGTCAGCGCCGTGCTGCGCGACCGGCCGGACGGCTTCCGCCGGCCTTCGGTCACGGCCCGCGTCTCCGACGAGATGGGCGGGCGTCCCGGCGTTTTCAACGCCGAGGGCGCGGCCTGGCGCGACCAGCGGCGCATGGTGATGGCGGCATTGGCGCCGCATGCGGTAAAGGCTTACTTCCCTTCGCTGGTCAGCGTGGCGTTGCGCTTGCGGGCGCGCTGGCAAGGCGCCGCGCGCGACGGCGTGGCGATCGACCTGGCGGAAGACCTGAAACGCTACAGCGTGGACATCATCGCCGGACTGGCGTTCGGCACCGAGGTCAATACCATCGACGGCGGCGAAGACGTAATCCAGCGTCACCTTGATGTGGTGCTGCCGGCGGTGGCGCGCCGCTCGCTGGCGCTGTTCCCGTACTGGCGCTACGTGCGGCTGCCGCAAGACCGCCGCCTCGATGTCAGCCTGCGGGCAATCGACCGCGCGGTCGATGAACTGATCGCGACCGCCCGCGCGCGGTTGGCGGCGCAGCCCGAGCGTCGCGCGCGCCCGGCCAATCTGCTCGAAGCGATGATTTGCGCGGCCGACGAAGGCGGCAGCGGCGTCGATGATGTGGCGGTGGCCGGCAATGTCACCACCATGCTGCTGGCCGGCGAGGACACCACCAGCAACACGCTGGCGTGGATGCTGTACCTGTTGCAACGTAACCCGGCCGCCATGCGCGAAGCACAACAGGAGGTCATGCGCATCGCGCCGGATGCGCGCGCTTTCACCATCGAGCAGATGGACGCGCTGGATTATCTCGAAGCCTGCGCGCAGGAAGCCATGCGCCTCAAGCCGGTGGCGCCCTTCCTGCCGCTGGAAGCGCTGCGCGACAGCGTGGTCGGCGACGTGCGCGTCCCCAAGGGCGGCCTGATTTGGTGCGTGATGCGCAACCACAGCGTGTCGGAGTCCCATGTGCCGCAGGCGGCGGCGTTCCAGCCGGAGCGATGGCTGCGGCGCGACGCCGGCGCCATCGACAAACATCTTTCGATGCCGTTCGGCGCCGGCGTGCGGACGTGCCCCGGCCGCTATCTCGCGCTCCTCGAAATCAAGATCGCCAGCGCCATGCTGCTGTCCAGCTTCCGCATCGAGTCCATCGACACCGTTGACGGCCGCGAGGCGGAAGAACGGATGGCCTTCACCATGTCGCCCATCGGCTTGCGCATGCGCTTGCAACACTAGCCTGTTGCAAGGCTGTTTCGCGCGCGCCGCATGCGTGCTAGGCTGTTCTGCACAGGCCAGATGGAGACGCGCGATGCGGTTTAAATTTGAAACCCGCAGGCAGGGGCGGTGCTTCGCCGAGAGCGAGCACGATGACGATGCGATCCGCGTCGAGATCTGGTACGACCAGAATACCGATCCGAAGAAAGTCGAATACCTGCTGCACATCCGCGATGAACCCTTGCCCAAGCAGATCACCGAGGCGGGCGCTTTGCAGGACGCCACCCGCATCGCCATCAATCACTTCCAGGCCACCAACACCAAGGACGGCGACGAATTCGAGATGCATTGCAGCCGCATCACCGCGCGCTGGGCCGGCACCATTTACACCAAGTTGGGCGGCTGACGGTCACTGCTCTGCGAGGTGGATTTCCATGCCGGTCGCGCCCGGCGCGATATGCTCTTTCAGCGTCAGCGCGGGAATCTCGTAGTCGCCGTCGTTCTGGCGGCGGAATGGAATCGGCGCGGCCGCTTGCAGCGTATCGAGCCGCCGCCCCAGCTCTTCGCAGGCATCGGCAAAGCGCGCCTGATCGACGCGGCTGGTGCGGTAGATCAGGAACGGCGGCAGCACCTGCATGCCCGAGTAGTACAGGATGCCGTGGTGGATCGGGAACAGCAGCTGTTCGATCGGGCCGTTGATGCCGCGCGCGCTGTAGTGCGGCTCCCAGCCGCCGGTGGTCACCATCAGCATCGCGCGCTTGCCCGCCAGCGTGCCGTCGCCGTAACGGTCGCCCCAGCGCTGGTCCGAATGCTCGCCGATGCCGTAGCCAAAGCCGTAGGAGTACACCCGGTCCACCCAGCCTTTCATAATGGCCGGCATGGTGAACCACCACAGCGGGAACTGGAAGATAACGGTGTCGGCCCACAGCAGCTTTTCCTGTTCGCGCTGCACGTCCGGGCCGGGCGTTTCGTTGGCTTCCAGCGTGGTTTTCCATTCCATGGCGTACAGGTCGGAAACCTGCACCGCGTGGCCGGCGGCTTGCAGGTGCGCGACGGCATAATCCTTCAACGCGCCGTTGAGCGAGCGTGAATCAGGATGGGCGTAGACAATAAGGACGTTCATATAAGGCTCCATGAGAAAAGCCCCAGCATAGGTGGCACTGCGGTATAGTAGAAATGAATTCCTTACATTCCAGCTATAGACATGCATAATCTCAGGCGCCTGGACCTCAATCTGCTGGTCACGCTCGACGTTCTGCTGGCCGAGCACAATGTCACGCGCGCGGCGGAGCGGCTGAACTTTTCCCAGCCCTCAATCAGCGTGCACCTGGCCAAGCTGCGCGATATCTTTGGCGATCCCTTGCTGTTGCCGGGGCCGCGCGGCATGCGGCCGACCGCGCGGGCGGAGGAGTTGCGCGAGCCATTGCGGCTGGCACTGGAGGCGCTGGGCCGTGCCGTCTCGCCATCGGCGCCCTTTGATCCTTTGCAGGCGCGGCATACCTGGCGCGTGGCAGCCACCGACTATGGCGAATCGACCATCCTGCTGCCGGCCATGGCGGGACTGCGCGGCGCGGCGCCGGGCACGCGGCTGGCGGTGCTGGAACTGGCGCCGGCGCATATCGCGCGCCAGGCCGAGCAAGGATTGATCGATCTCGCTTTCCACACGGCGCACGACGCGCCACAGGAATTGCGCCACCGCGTTCTGTTCAGGGAGAGCTATGTGCTGGCGGGACGGGACGGCCATCCACGCCTGAAACGGCGGCCGACGCTGAAACAGTTCTGCGAGCTGGAACACGTGATCGTGTCGCCGAACGGCGGCGGCTTCGCCGGCATCACCGACAAGGCGCTGGCGCAGGCCGGCCTGACGCGGCGCGTGGTGCTGTCGGTGCCGCACTTTCTGTTTGTGATTTCGGCGCTGGCCAGCACCGACCTGGTGGCGATGGTGCCGGAGCGGTTGGTGCGTGGCCACCCGGGCTTGCGGGTGGTGGCGCCGCCGGTCGATGTTCCCGGCTATGAGATGACGATGCTATGGCATGAGCGCGCGCATCGCGATCCGGCGCATCAATGGCTGCGCGAGCATATCGCCAGCCATCTATAACGTCGTCCCCGCGCAGGCGGGGACCCATGCTGAGCGAGCGCGCCATGGGTTCCCGCCTGCGCGGGAACGACGGTCAGGCGCGCAGGGCGCTGGCTGCTTTCGCCAGCTCGGTGATTTTGTCCCACTCGCCGTTAGCCATCAGGTCTTTCGGCGTCAGCCAGGAGCCGCCGACGCAGGCCACGTTTTTCAGCTTGAGGAACTGCGGCGCAGTCTCGATCGAGATGCCGCCGGTCGGGCAGAAGGTCACGTCCGGCAACGGGCCGCCGATGCCGTTCAACATGCCAACGCCACCCGCCGGCACCGCCGGGAACAGCTTGAGCTGCTTGAAGCCCTGCTCGCGCGCCACCATCACTTCCGACGGCGTCATCACGCCCGGCAGCAGCGGCAGGCCGCTGCTCTTGGCGGCGGCGATCAGCGCCGGGGTCAGGCCCGGCGACACGCCGAACACCGCGCCGGCGTCGCGCGCGGCGGCGAATTCCTCCGGCTGCGTCAGCGTGCCGACGCCGACGATGGCGCCTTCCACTTCGCTCATCGCCTTGATCGCGCCCAGGCCATGCTTGGTGCGCAAGGTGACTTCCAGCACGCGGATGCCGCCGGCCACCAGCGCTTTCGCCAGCGGTACGGCGTGGTCGGGATCATCGATCGCGATCACGGGGATCACGGCCGAGGTACGCATAATATCGAGCAGGGACAGGGTCATATCAGGCTTCTTTCTTGGTCGAGAAATCTTCGTCGGAACCCGGCACGGTATTACCGACCGGTTCTTTTTCATGCAGCTTCACCGTGGTGTGGATCGGCGACGGCAGCGGGAAAGTGGTAGCGCCCTGCTCCGCTTCGCTGACGCTGTTGCGGAACATCGAGAACAGCTCGCGCCCCATGCCCACCTGGTTGAGCGACATGTCGGCATGCGCCATCGAGCGCGCGTGCCAGGCGGCCGAATCGACCAGCGCTTCCAGCGTGCCGGTTTCGGCGCAAACCTTGATGATGTCGCCGTCGCGCACCAGGCCGAGCGGGCCGCCGGCCAGGATTTCCGGCGACACGTGGATCGCCGCCGGCACCTTGCCCGAGGCGCCGGACATGCGGCCGTCGGTCACCAGCGCCACCTTGCGGCCGGCGTCCTGCAGGTTGGCCAGCGCTGGCGTCAGCGCGTGCAGTTCCGGCATGCCGTTGGCGCGCGGGCCCTGGAAGCGGATCACGGCGACAAAGTCGCGGTCGAGCTGGCCGGCCTTGTAGGCGTCCATGAAATCTTCCTGCGAGTTGAACACCAGTGCCGGCGCTTCCACCGTGCGGTGCTGCGGCTTGACGGCCGACACCTTCATCACCGCGCGGCCCAGGTTGCCCTTCACCAGCACCATGCCGCCGTCCGGCGAGAATGCCGCCTCGTACTTGCGCAGCACCTTGTCGTCGCCCGACACCAGCGGCGCGTCCTTCCACACCACGCCCGCGCCGCCTTCGCCCAGGAACGGCTCGGCGCAGTGCGCGCGCAGGCCCTTGCCCAGGATGGTGGTGACGTCGTCGTGCAGCAGGCCCGCGTCCAGCAGCTCGCGGATGACGAAACCGGTGCCGCCGGCGGCGTGGAAGTGGTTCACGTCCGCTTCGCCGTTCGGGTAGATGCGGCACAGCAGCGGCACCACTTTCGACAGCTCGTCGAAGTCGTTCCAGTCGATCACGATGCCGGCCGCCTTGGCGATGGCCACCAGGTGCAGCGTGTGGTTGGTCGAGCCGCCGGTGGTCAGCAGCGCAACGATGGCGTTGACGATGGCCTTCTCGTCGACCACATGGCCGACCGGCAGGTATTCGTCGCCCTGGTCGCTGATGACGGCGGCGCGCTTGGCGGCGGCCTTGGTCAGCTCATCGCGCAGCGGCGTGTTCGGCGTGATGAAGGCGGCGCCCGGCAGGTGCAGGCCCATAACTTCCATCAGCATCTGGTTGGAGTTGGCGGTGCCGTAGAAGGTGCAGGTGCCGGCGCCGTGATACGACTGCGACTCGCCTTCCAGCAGCTCGGCGCGGCCTACCTTGCCCTGCGCGTAGAGCTGGCGGATCTTGGCCTTCTCGGAGTTCGACAGGCCGGAAGTCATCGGCCCGGCCGGCACGAATACCGCCGGCAGGTGGCCGAAGTGCAGCGCGCCGATCAGCAGGCCAGGCACGATCTTGTCGCACACGCCCAGGTACAGCGCCGCGTCGAACATATTGTGCGACAGCGCCACGGCGGTGGCCATGGCAATGGCGTCGCGCGAGAACAGCGACAGTTCCATGCCCGGCTGCCCCTGCGTGACGCCGTCGCACATTGCGGGCGTGCCGCCGGCAAATTGCGCCACGGCGCCGACTTCGCGCACGGCCTGTTTGATAATTTCAGGGAAACGCTCGAATGGCTGGTGCGCCGACAGCATGTCGTTGTAGGCCGAAACAATCGCCACCGACGGTTTCTTCACCTCTTTCAGCACCAGCTTGTCGTTGGCCGGGAAGGCGGCAAAGCCGTGCGCCAGGTTGGTGCAAGCCAGCGTGCCGCGCTGCGGACCCTTGACGCGGGCCGCTTCGAGATGGGCCAGATACGCGCCGCGCGAAGGTTTGCTACGCTGAATGACGCGGTTGGTGACAGTTTCCAGGACAGGGTGCAACGCCATGATCGTTCCTTATGAATGGATTCCGTGAAATTTTACTACAAAATCTGAAAGCCCATGGGCTTTTCTTAGATAGCTGGCAGAAGCTGGCGGGTTCGTAACACGGTCACATCATCCCTATTAGCGCTATAAAAAATCCGGTGTCCGGTTGAAACCGTAGTGAATTTACCGAATTTTCCTGTATCATTCTGCTATCCCCTTCCTACTCACAACATTATGCGCCAGCCTGCACTGACTTCCACCGCGAGCTTCCAAGCCCTTGCCTCCCACGCCGCCGATGCTAAAAACTGGCAACTGCGCCAGTTGTTCGCCAGCGACGCCCAACGTTTCCCCAAGCTGACGGTCGATGCGGCCGGCCTGTTCCTGGACTATTCCAAGAACCGCCTGGACGCCACCACCGTCGGCCTGCTGCTCGATCTGGCCAGGGAGCGCGGCGTGGAACGCCAGCGCGACGCCATGCTGAGTGGCGAGAAGATCAATCTTACCGAACAACGCGCTGTGCTGCACACCGCGTTGCGGATGCCGCGCGGCAAGAAATTGCTGGTGGACGGCCAGGACGTCAACGCCGACGTGCACGCGGTGCTCGATCACGTGAAGGAATTCACCGACCGCGTACGCAACGGCCAGTGGCTCGGCTACAGCGGCAAGCAGATCACCGACATCGTCAACATCGGCATCGGCGGCTCGGACCTGGGCCCGAAAATGGCCGTGCTGGCGCTGCGCTCGTATGCGCATCCGCGCCTGAAGACGCACTTCGTGTCCAACGTCGACGGCCATGACATGGATGCGGCGCTGGCGCAGGTCAACCCGGAGACGACGCTGTTCATCATCGCCTCCAAGACCTTCACCACCGCCGAAACCATGCTCAATGCGGGCACCGCGCGCACCTGGTTCCTGCAAAACGGCGGCACGCAAGAGGGCCTGGCCAAGCACTTCGTGGCCGTGTCGACCAACACCACGGCGGTGGCCGAATTCGGCATCGACACCGCCAATATGTTCCCGTTCTGGGACTGGGTTGGCGGCCGCTACTCGGTGTGGTCGGCGATCGGCCTGTCGGTGGCGCTGGCGGTGGGCTTCGGCTTCTTCAACGATTTCCTGGCCGGCGCGCATGCGATGGATGAACACTTCCGCGAGGCGCCGCTGGAACAGAACATGCCGGTGCTGCTGGCGATGGTCGGCTTCTGGAACCGCCAGTTCCTCAATGCCGGCTCGCTGTCGATCGCGCCGTATCACCAGGACCTGAGCCGCTTCCCGGCCTACCTGCAACAGCTGGACATGGAATCGAACGGCAAGCGCGTCACCCGCGGCGGCGGCGAGGTCGATACCGTCACCTGCCCGGTGGTGTGGGGCGAATGCGGCACCAATGCGCAGCATGCGTACTTCCAGTTGCTGCACCAGGGCACGGACGTGACGCCGATCGATTTCATCGCCGCGCTGCGCGCGACGCACGATCTGGCCGGCCATCACGACGCGCTGCTGGCCAACTGCTTCGCACAGTCGGAAGCCTTCATGACCGGCAAGACCGCCGACGAAGTGCGCGCCGACCTGGCGGGCCAGAACCTGAGCGCCGAGCAGGTCGAGGCGCTGGTGCCGCACAAGACCTTCCCCGGCAACCGTCCGTCCAACACCATCCTGATGGACCAGCTGACGCCGGGCGCGCTGGGCGCGCTGATCGCGCTGTATGAGCACAAGACCTTTGTGCAGGGCGTGATCTGGGACGTCAACAGCTTCGACCAGTGGGGCGTGGAGCTGGGCAAGGTGCTGGCCAAGAACATCCAGGCGGAGCTGACCGGCGAGGTCAAGCCCGAGCGTCATGACAGCTCGACCAACGGCCTGATTTTCATGGCGAAAGCAGCACAACACATCTAACCTTCCCCCGGTCATTCCCGCGCAGGCGGGAATCCATGCTGAGCGTTTCCCGCAAGCGCAACATGGGTTCCCGCCTGCGCCGGAACGACAGCTGATTGACAATGATGAACACTCAACAAATCAACGTAGCCTTTCAGACAGCCATGCAAACCGGCGAGTGCCCGCTGTGGCATCCGCGAGAGCAAGCCCTGTACTGGGTCGACATCCCCGCCTTCACGGTGCATCGGCTGCACCCCGCCAGCGGCGCGCACCGCGCGTGGAAGCTGGCCAGCGAGCCGGCCACGCTGGCCATCGCCGGGCAAGGCGGCCTGATTGTCGCCATGCGCAGCGGCTTCGCGCACCTGGACACCGGCAGCGAAGAGCTCAGGCTGACCGAAATCGTCGCCGCCCCTTACGATCAGGCGATCACGCGCTTCAACGATGGCCATGTCGATCCGGCGGGACGATTCTGGGTCGGCACCATCTACGAGCCGCGCGACAAGCCGGCGGCCGAGATGTTTGTGCTGGAGCGCGGCAAGCTGCGCACGGCGTGGTCGGGCGGCATGACCAACTCCAACGGCACCAGCTTCAGCCCGGACCAGAAAACCATGTACCACGCCGATACGGCGGCGCACCGCGTGTACCGCTACGACTACGATGTTGCCACCGGCACGGTGGCGAATCAGCGCGTGCTGCATCAGTTCTCGGCGGATAAGGAGAACAACTACGGCGGCCGTCCGGATGGCGCGGCCGTGGACAGCGAGGGCAATTATTGGGTGGCCATGTTTGAGGGCGCGCGCATCGTCAAGCTGTCGCCGGAAGGTGCGCTGCTGGGCGAGATCAGGCTGCCGGTGCGTTGCCCGACCATGCCGGCGTTTGGCGGGCCGGATTTGCGCACCCTGTATGTCACCAGCGCTGGCGCGCGCCCGGCGGCGGAGCTGGAACAGTATCCGCTGAGCGGCAAGCTGCTGGCGATTCAGATGGATGTGGCCGGCCGCGCCGAGCCTGACTACCAGGCCTGATCGGCCGCCTCACTGCCGCGCAGGCGGGAGTGCATGCGGCGCACGCCCGGCATGGGTCCCGGCCTTTGCCGGGACCACCGGCAGCGGTCCGCGCGCCGCACGGCCCTCCTCCAGCTTGAACGCCGACACCAGTGTCGTCAGATGCCGCGCCTCCTGCGCCAGCGCGTCGGCTGCGGCCGCATCCTGCTCCACCAGCGCCGCGTTCTGCTGCGTGGTTTCGTCAAACTCGACGATGGCGCTGTTGATGCGCTCTATGCCCTCGTTCTGCTCCTGGCTGGCGTTGCTCATCTCCCCCATGATGGCGGTCACGCGCCGCACGCTGTCGACCACCTCCAGCATCGTCGCCCCGGCCTCGTCGACCAGCTTGCTGCCACCGTCCACCGTCTGCACCGTGTTGCCGATCAACTCCTTGATCTCCCGCGCCGCGGCCGCCGAGCGGTGCGCCAGTGCGCGCACCTCGGACGCCACCACCGCGAAGCCGCGCCCCTGCTCGCCGGCGCGCGCCGCTTCCACCGCCGCGTTCAGCGCGAGAATATTGGTCTGGAACGCAATCCCGTCGATCACCGAAATAATGTCGACAATCTGCCGCGACGAGGCGTTGATCTCGCCCATGGTATCGACCACCTGCCGCACCGCCTCGCCGCCCTTGGCCGCGATGCGCGAGGCGCTTTGCGCCAGCGCGTTCGCCTCGCGCGCACTCTCGTTGTTCTGCCGCACGGTGGCGGCCAGCCGCGACATCGACGCCGCCGTCTGCTCGATGCCGCCGGCCTGGCGCTCGGTGCGGCGCGACAGCTCCGCGTTGCCCTGCGCGATTTCGCCGGAAGCGCCGGCGATCGTATTGGCGCCATCGCGCACGCCGGCGATGGTGTCGCGCATGGTGGCCAGCATCTCCAGCAGCTTGCGCGCCAGCCGGCTGCGCGGGCTGCCGCCGGCGGCAGACAAATCGATGTGCCCGTCGACGGCCGCCAGCGCCGAGACGATGCGCTCCAGCTCCGCCGCCTGGGTCGCCGCGCGGCGCAAAATGGTGGTCAGGAAGATCAGCACCGCCGACTCCACCACCACGTAGGCGGCGTGGATGAACACGGTCGACAATTGCGGCCGCGTGAAGCACATCACGCCGTAGCCCCACTCCTGCAAATAATGGAAGCTGAGGTGATGCACGGCGATCAGCGCCGCCGCCACCACGATCGGCCGCCAGTCGCGGTAGGCCAGCAAAAACGCCAGGTAGACAAAGATGCCGAAGTGCAGCTCGGTCAGGCCGTTGGCCTGGTGGATGTTGAGCGCCGCGAATACCATCACGGCGGCGCCGACCACGCAGCGCGTCAGCACCGAGCCGGGCGCGCTCAAGTGCAGCGCCGTCGGCACGCCGGCCGCCGGCAGGCCGATCATCAGCGCCAGCAGCCAGGTGTCGTTCAGGCCGGCCAGCGCCAGCGAGAACAGCTGCAAGGCCCACAGCACGCACAGCATCAGCTTGTCGGCCTGGACGGCAATCGCCTGCAAAGGGTCAAATCGATCAGTCATGGATCACTCCACGCTGGAGCGGCGGGCGCAATGCGACTGCACGCGCGCACGGCCCAGCTTATAATCTGCTTGTTGGACAGCGGCGGGGGCGTAACACACCCATTATAGCCCCGGATGTCTGGCGGATTCGCTAGCTGTACAGCACGGATTCCCATAGGGCAATGTAGTAAAATTTCTTGCCAACCGCCTCTATAAGTAGTAAATTTACAGAAGCGGCCGCCACCAGCTCGCGGCCATTCCTCCGGCACTTTTTTTGCGACGATTTTCACACTATGGCTCTTTCCGATTTTGATCTGGTTCTGTTTGGCGGCAGCGGCGATCTGGCGATGCGCAAATTGCTGCCCGCGATGTACGCGCGCGACGTCGCCAACGATCTGCCCCCTTCCGCCCGCATCATCTGCGTCGGCCGCGCGGACGCCAGCCAGGAGGAATTCCTGCAAACCGTCGAAACCACCTCGAAACCGCTGATCAAATCGCCGGCCGTGATTCCGGCCGCGTGGGAACGCTTTACCCGGCGCATCGTCTACGTGTCGCTGAACGCCACCGACGCCGGCAGCTACCAGGGCCTGGTCGAGGCGCTGCGCAAGGACGAGGCCATCACCAAGGTCTACTACCCGGCGACGCCGCCGGCGATCTTCGCCAAGATCTGCGAAGCGCTCAAGGAAAACGGCCTGGTCACGCCGAACTCGCGCGTGGTGCTGGAAAAGCCGCTGGGCCGCGACCTCGCCTCGGCCAAGCAGATCAACGCCGAAGTCGGCAAGGTGTTCGAGGAATCGCAGATCTACCGGATCGACCACTACCTCGGCAAGGAAACCGTGCAGAACCTGCTGGCCCTGCGCTTCGGCAACATCCTGTTCGAGCCGCTGTGGCGCCGCGAATGGATTTCCGACGTGCAGATCACCATCGCAGAAAAGCTCGGTGTGGGCAACCGCATGGGCTACTACGACACCTCAGGCGCGCTGCGCGACATGCTGCAAAACCACCTGCTGCAACTGCTGTGCATTGTCGCCATGGAACCGCCGACCTCGATCGCGCCGGACGCCGTGCGTGACGCCAAGCTGCAAGTGCTGCGCTCGCTGAAAAAATTCACGCCGACCACGCTGGCGCAAAACATCGTGCGCGGCCAGTACCGCGCCGGCCACGTCGACGGCAAGGCCGTGCCCAGCTACCGCGACGAGCCGGACGCGCCCGAGCATTCGCGCACCGAGACCTTTGTGGCGATGAAGGCCGAAATCGACACCTGGCGCTGGGCCGGCGTGCCGTTCTACCTGCGCACCGGCAAGCGCATGGCCGACGGCCTGGCCGAAATCGTCGTGCGCTTCAAGCAGATTCCGCACTCGATCTTCAACCAGCCGACCAACAGCTTCCAGCCGAACTCGCTGGTGATCCGCCTGCAGCCGGACGAGGGCCTGCGCATGAACCTGATGGCGAAGACGCCGGGCGACGGCATGCGCCTCAAGCAGGCCGAGCTGGAACTGGACTTCCGCGAGCAGTTCAAATCGCCGCGCATGGAAGCCTACGAGCGCCTGCTGCTCGACGTGCTGCGCGGCCAGCTGACGCTGTTCATGCGCGGCGACGAGCTGGAAGCGGCGTGGGAATGGGTCGAGCCCATCCTCGACAACTGGGAATCGGACGACAGCTTCCCGCTGCCGTACGCCTCCGGCACCTGGGGCCCGGCCGCCGCCTCGGCCCTGATCGGCCGCGACGGCCTGCAGTGGCGCGAAGAAGTGCTGCCTGAGGACTGAGCCTAGATGTTGTTAGATTCCATCCGTACCCAGCTCGACTCGCTCTCCAAATCGGAGCGCAAGGTGGCGCTGGCCGTGCTCGAACAGCCGACGCAGACGGTCAACCAGAACATCACCGCGCTGGCCAAGCACGCCCAGGTGTCGGAGCCGACCGTCGTGCGTTTCTGCCGCACGCTGGGCTACGACGGCTGGCACGAGTTCAAGCTCAAGCTGGCGCAGGGCCTGGCGCTGGCGCTGCCGGGGCTGAACGAGCAACCGACCCAGGACGACCTCGCGGCCGACCTGGTCAACAAAATCTGCAGCCGCTCGATCAACACCCTGCTCGACCTGCGCAACAACCTCGACCCGGAAGCGATCCAGAAGGCGCTGGACATCCTGTCCAAGGCCAACAAGATCGAGTTCTACGGCCAGGGCACGTCCGGCATCGTCGCCGCCGACGCCCAGCACAAGTTCTTCCGCTCCGGCGTGCCGACCGTGGCCTACGCCGACCCGCACATCCACAGCATCGCCGCCGCCCTGCTGCGCACCGGCGACGCGCTGGTGGCGATCTCGCAGCGCGGCAACAGCCCGTCGCTGGTGCGCTCGGTCAAGCTGGCGCGCCGCGGCGGCGCCGAGGTCATCGTGCTGGCGCCGTCCGGCACGCCGCTGGCCGACCTGGCCACGGTGCTGATCCCGATCGACCTGATCTTCAACATCGACCCGTACACGCCGATCTCGGCGCGGCTGGCCTACCTGGTGGTGATCGACGTGCTGGCGGTCGGCCTGGCGCTGCAGCGCGGCCCGGAATTCCGCAAGAAAATGCAGAACGCGCAGAAGGCGCTGCAGGAATTCGACCTGCAGTTCGATTCCTTCATCGGCTAGGCGGCTTTGTCGCGAGTGTGCTACAGTGCGGAGATTATTTGCCGCATTCACAACTTTGCGCCATGCATAACCGTTCCTCAGAGCGCATTCCTCTGCTCAGCACCCACGTTCCCGGCCTCGACGACATTCTCGGCGGCGGCTTTCCCGCGCACAGCCTGTACCTGATCCAGGGCCTGGCCGGCAGCGGCAAGACGACGCTGGCGTGCCAGATCGGTTTCCAGCATGCGCACCAGGGCAAGAAGGTCCTGATCCTGACGCTGATCGCCGAAACCCACGGCAAGATGCTCAATCACCTGAGTAATTTCTCTTTCTTCGACGAACGATTGGTCGACGAGCGCATCCTGTTCATCGGCGCCTACGCCGACCTGCTGCGCGGCGGCCTGCGCGAGCTGCTGAAGTCGATCGCAGCCACGCTGGCCGAGCAGCGCCCCGACATCATGATCATCGACGGCTTCCGCACCGTGCGCGAGGCCAAGCCGTCGGACGTGGCGCTGTCGGAGTTCATGCTGTCGCTGAACTCGCTGGTGTCGACCATGGAATGCACCACCTTCCTGCTGTCGCCGACCGAGGGCAACCAGGCCGATTCGGAAAACACGCTGGTCGACGGCCTGATCGAACTGAGCCAGTACGAGCGCGGCCTGCAGCTGATCCGCGAGATCAAGGTGTTCAAGCTGCGCGGCAGCAAGCACCTGCTGGGCCGCCACGTGTTCGAGGTGGGCGAGGACGGCATCGAGATTTATCCGCGGCTGGAGGCGGTCAGCAGCCTGTCGCCGGCGATGCCGACGGCGGCCGCCGGCCGTGTCAGCTTCGGCATTCCCGGCTGGGACGGCCTGACCAAGGGCGGCGTGGCGCAAGGTTCGACCACCGCACTGCTGGGCAACCCCGGCGTCGGCAAGACGCTGATGGCGCTGCACTTCATCCACGAGGGGCTGCAGCGCGGCGAGACGGCGCTGATCGTCGGCTTCTACGAATCGCCGCAGCGGCTGCTGGAAAAGGCGCGCAGCGTCGGCCTCGACCTGGCGCCCTATTTCAACCAGGGCGCGCTGCAAATCATCTGGCACCCGCCGCTGGAGGTGCTGGTCGACAGCCTGGCCAACGGTCTGCTGCGCAATGTCGAACAACGCGGCGTGACCCGGCTGCTGATCGACGGCATCGACGGCCTGCGCGAAATCGTCATGCACGAGGGCCGCTCGCGCTCGCTGCTGGCGGCGCTGGTCAACGAGCTGCGGGTGCGCAACGTCACCACCTTCTTCACCCAGGAACTGCCGTACTTCGGCACCGGGCCGGTGCAGAGCGACGTCACGGCGTCGATGCTGTTCGAGAACATCGTGCTGCTGCGCTACGTCGATGTGGCCGGCGTCAACCTGCGCCAGATCGGCGTGCTCAAGCTGCGCGAAAACAGCTATGACGCCGCCAACCACGTGCTGCTCATTTCCGACCAGGGCATGAGCATCGACGGGCCGGTGCCGCCGACGGTGCCGCCGATTCTGAACCGTTAGCGGCTGGCCATGAGCGACCATCCCGCAATCATGGACAGCAACCCGGATGGCAAGCTCATTCTGGTAGTGGACGACGAGTTCGACGTCTTGTCGGCGTATGCCATGCTGTTCGAATTCCGCGGCTTCCGCGTGCGCACCGCCGCCAACGGCGCCGCCGCGCTGGCCATGGCGCAGCGCGAGCGTCCCGACGTGGTGCTGTCCGACTACATGATGCCGGTGATGAACGGCGCCGACCTGTGCGTGGCGTGGCGCGCCGACCCGGCGCTGCACGCGATTCCCTTCATCCTGACCAGCGCCGGCATCCTGCCGCGCGACCTGCGGCCGCCCTACGATAGCTTCTTCCGCAAGCCGGTGTCCTTCGATACGCTGCTGGCCGAAATCAACCGGCTGATCGCACGCCGGGGCTAGGCGGTGGACGGCACGGTCGTCAGCATCGTCCTGTTCGCCGCGCTGCTGCACGCCGCCTGGAACGCGCTGGTCAAGGCCGGCCCCGATAAATACCTGAGCGCGCTACTGGTGGCCTGCGGCGCCGGGCTGGTGTCGCTGCCGCTGCTGCCCCTGGTTGCGGCGCCGCTGCCGGCCAGCTGGCCGTGGCTGGCGGCGTCGGCCTGCTGCCGGTGCTGTACTACCGGCTGCTGGCGGCCGCCTACCACCACGGCGACATGAGCCAGGCCTATCCGCTGATGCGCGGCGCCGCGCCGCTGCTGGTGGCGCTGGCCAGCGCGCCGCTGCTGGGCGAGCGGCTGCACTGGCGGCAGGACCTGGCCATCGCGCTGATCTGCGGCGGCGTGCTGACGCTGACCATCCTGCGCGGCGCCAGCGCCGGCGCCGACAGCGCCGCCAACCGCGCCGCGCGCCGCCGCGCCACGCTGTACGCGCTGCTCAACGCCGCCGTGATTGCCGCCTATACCATGCTCGACGGCGTCGGCGTGCGCCGCGCCGGCGCCCCGGCCGGCTACGCCATGTGGCTGTTCGTGCTGACCGCGGCGCTGCTGCTGGCCAGCAGCGGCCGCCGGGCAGAGCTGCCGGCCTACGCCCGCGCCCATGCGCGGCTGCTGCTGCTGGGCGGCGCCGGCACGCTGGCCGCCTACGGCCTGGCCCTGTGGGCGATGACGCAGGCGCCGGTGGCGGCGGTGGCGGCGCTGCGCGAGACCGCGATCCTGTTTGCCGCCGCCATCGCCGCGCTGTTGCTGCGCGAGCGGCTGGCGCCCGGCCGCCTCCTCGCCATCGGCCTGATCGCCTGTGGCGCAATTGTCATGCGGCTGGGCTGAGATGGCCGGGTTAGGAGTAAAATAGGCTTGATCACAACTCCCTTATCAAAACGGCAGCGCTTATGAACCAACTCGAACAGCTCAAGCAATACACCACCGTGGTCGCCGATACCGGCGACTTCCAGGCCATCCAGCAGTACGCGCCGCGCGACGCCACCACCAACCCGTCGCTGATCCTGAAGGCGGTGCAGAAGGAGGAGTACAAGCCGCTGCTGGAAAAAGCCGTGCGCGACAACCTGGACGCCTCGACCGGCGAGGTGATCGACCAGCTGCTGGTGGCCTTCGGCAAGCAGATCCTGCGCGTGATCCCCGGCCGCGTGTCGACCGAGATCGACGCCGCGCTGTCGTTCAACAGCGCCGGTTCGGTGGCCAAGGGCCGCGAGCTGATCAAGCTGTACGAGAAGAATGGCATCGACCGCGAGCGCGTGCTAATCAAGATGGCCTCGACCTGGGAAGGCATCCGCGCCGCCGAGATCCTGGAGAAGGAAGGCATCCACACCAATATGACGCTGCTGTTCTCGCTGCCGCAGGCGATCGCCTGCGCCGAGGCCGGCGCCAAGCTGATTTCGCCGTTTGTCGGCCGCATCTACGACTGGTACAAGAAATCGACCGGCATCGACTACCAGGGCGCCGAGGACCCGGGCGTGCAGTCGGTCAAGCGCATTTACAACTACTACCGCAAGTTCGGCTACAACACCGAGGTGATGGGCGCCAGCTTCCGCAACACCGGCCAGATCCTGGAACTGGCCGGCTGCGACCTGCTGACCATCAGCCCGGACCTGCTGCAACAGCTGGCCGACAGCAGCGCGCCGGTCGAGCGCAAGCTGAGCGCCGACAGCGGCCGCAACGCGGCCATCGGCAAGATCTCGATGGATGAGCCGACCTTCCGCTTCATGCTCAACGAGGACGCCATGGCCACCGAGAAGACCGCCGAAGGCATCCGCGCCTTCGTCGCCGACACGGGCAAGCTGAAGCAGATCATCTCGGGCATGCGCTAAGCGGCCGGGGCTGGCGCAGGCAATCGTGGCGCGTGCGGAAGTTTTCTTCGCGTCTGCGCAAGCCGCTGTCGCTCTTGCGGAAGCCACTGTCGCTCTTGCGGAAGCCACTGCCGCTCTCGCATCAGCCACCGTCGCTCCCGCGCAGGCGGGAGCCCATGCGCGGCCTCCTTCGCCGCACTATGGGTTCCCGCCTGCGCGGGAACGACGGGGATTCTGGAAATTTTCATGAGCGCACCAATCACCATACGCCTCGGGCCGCGCGCCCGCGCGCGCATCGCCGCCGATGGCGTGCAAGCGGCCGATATCGCCATCGTGCCGGCCGCCGCCGGCGGCCCCAAGGGCCTGATCCTCAACGGCCTCGATTGCTGGCTGTTCGGCGAATTCTTCCGCCATGCGCCGCGCCAGCGCCGCCTGATCGGCGCCTCCATCGGCGCCTGGCGCATGGCCGCCTCCGCCTTCGACGATCCGCTTGCCGCGCACCAGCGGCTGGCGCGCCTGTACGCCGGCCAGCGCTATCCGGACAAGGTGACGCCGGCCTACGTGTCGCAAACCTGCCGCGCGCTGCTCGACGAACTGCTCGACGGCCGTGACGCCGAAGTGCTCAACCACGCCCGCCACCAGCTGTCGGTCATCACCGCGCGCGGCATCGGCGCGCTGCGCAACACCAACGGCGCGCGCTGGCGCGAGATGACCGGCTTCCTGCTGGCGGCCGCCGGCAACGCCGTGTCGCGCCGGCGCCTGGCGGCGTCGATGGAGCGCGTGATCTTCCATCACCCGGACGACGACGGGCGCTGGCTGCGCGACGGCTTCGACGCCTTCGCCAACCACTTCGTCGGCCTGTCGCAAGCCAATCTGCGCGACGCGCTGCTGGCGTCCGGCTCGATTCCGCTGGTGCTGGAGGCGGTCGGCAACATCGTCGGCGCACCCGAGGGCGCCTACTGGGACGGCGGCCTGATCGACTACCACCTGCACCTGCCCTACCAGCGCGATCCAGGCCTGGTGCTGTACCCGCACTTCAGCGACTACCTCGTACCCGGCTGGCTCGACAAGTCGATGCCGTGGCGCCGCGCCCGCGACGCCGCGCTCGACAACATGATCCTGGTGTCGCCGTCGGCCGAGTTCGTGCGCACGCTGCCGAACGCCAAGCTGCCAGACCGCAAGGATTTCCACGTCTACAGCCAGGACCACGCGAGCCGCAACCGCGACTGGCTCAAGGCCGTCGGCGAAAGCCAGCGCATGGCCGAGGCCTTCGCCCGCTGGTGCGAGCGGCCGGACCTGAAACAGGCCGCCAGCTTTTAAGCTGTTCCCAAACAGCAACAAAGCGCACACAGCGCCGCCGGACAGGCGCATACTTGACTCCCGCTTTCCTGTTGGGAGTGATGATCATGAATGTACTGTCGCAGATGCGCATCGGCACCCGTCTCGCCATCGGTTTCGCCGTGGTGCTGTTGCTGGCGATCCTGGCCACCGGCGTGGCGCTGTTCAACGCGCGCGGCACCGCGCAAGCCACGCGCGCCATGATGGAACAGCCGCTGGCCAAGGAGCGCCTGGTGTCCGACTGGTACGTGCTGCTGTATTCGGCCGTCGCCCGCACCGAGCTGATCGCGCGCAGCAAGGACGAGACGCTGCCCACCGTGTTCGCCGATGTCATCGCCGCCAGCAGCAAGCGCGGCGCCGAGCTGATGGGCCAGGTCAAGGAGCTGATCACCAGCGACGAGGAACGCGCGCTGTTTAACGAAGTAACCACATTGCGCAATGTGTATCAAAAGGCCAAGACCGATGTCGGCAACATCCGCAAGAGCGGCGACGACGCTGCCGTCGAGGCCTTGTTCAACAACACCTTCGTGCCCGCCGCCAAGGCCTACCAGGGCAAGGTCAACCAGTTGCTGGCCCACCAGCGCAAGGCCATCGACGATACCGCCCACGCCATCGACGCCGCCAACAGCCGCGCCAACACGCTGCTGATGGTGCTGGCGGCGCTGATGGTGGCGATCGGCTCGGTGGCCGCCTGGATCATTTCGCGCTCGGTCACCGAGCCGCTGAAGTCCGCGCTCGATATCGCCACCACGGTGGCCAACGGCGACCTGACCACGCAGTTCCCGGCACGCACCAACAAGGACGAAATCGGCGACTTGATGCAGGCGCTGCGCGGCATGAACGATGCGCTGCGCAATGTGGTGAGCCAGGTGCAGACCGGCACCCATACGATTGCCACCGCGTCCAACCAGATCGCCTCCGGCAATATGGACCTGTCGCAGCGCACCGAGGAGCAAGCCAGCTCGCTGGAGCAGACCGCGTCGTCGATGGAGGAGCTGACCTCCACCGTGCGCCAGAATGCGGAGAACGCGCGCCAGGCCAACCAGCTGGCCCAGGCGGCATCGGCGGTGGCGGAGAAAGGCGGCGCCATCGTCGGCCAGGTGGTCGACACGATGGGATCGATCAACGATTCGTCGCGCAAGATTTTCGACATCATCAGCGTGATCGACGGCATCGCCTTCCAGACCAATATCCTGGCGCTCAACGCGGCGGTGGAGGCGGCGCGCGCCGGCGAACAGGGACGCGGCTTTGCGGTCGTGGCCTCGGAGGTGCGCAACCTGGCGCAGCGCTCGGCCGGCGCGGCCAAGGAGATCAAGGAGTTGATCGGCAATTCGGTCGAGCAGGTCGACATCGGCTCGAAACTGGTGCAGCAGGCCGGCAGCACCATGGACGACGTGGTGTCGAGCGTGCGCCGCGTTACCGATATCATGGGCGAGATCACCTCGGCCAGCAGCGAGCAGAGTATCGGCATCGACCAGGTCAACACGGCCATCGGCCAGATGGACAGCGTGACGCAGCAGAACGCCGCGCTGGTCGAGCAGGCCGCGGCGGCGGCGGCCAGCATGCAGGAGCAGGCGGCGCGGCTGGCCGACGTCGCCTCGTCCTTCAAACTGGGCCACGATGCGGCGCCCAGCGCGCCGCCAGCGCCGCGCGCCGCGCCACGGCTGGGCGCTAGCCCTTCAAGAACATCTCTTGCAGGTCGTTGAGGAAGCGCTGGCCCAGCGCGGTCGGCTTGATGGTCTTGTAGTCGCGGTAGAGCAGGCCCTTGGCCTCGGCCGCGTTAAGCTGCCTGTCGATGGCGTTGATGCTCATGCCGGTGCGCTCGCTGAACAGCTTGGGATCGAAGCCGCCGTGCAGGCGCAGCGTGTTGAGCATGAACTCGAAACCCATGTCCTCGCGCTGGATCTCGTATTCGTCCTGAACCGGCGCGCCCAGCCTGACCTGCTCCATATAGGCCTTGGGCTGCTTGTAGCGGGCCTGGCGCAGGATGCGGTGCGGGAACGACAGCTTGGAGTGCGCGCCGGCGCCGATGCCGAGGTAGTCGCCGAACTCCCAGTAATTGAGGTTGTGGCGCGCGCGCTTGCCCTGCCTGGCGTAGGCCGAAATCTCGTACTGCTGGTAGCCATTGGCGGCGGTCAGCTCGGCGATCATGTCCTGCATGTCGGCGCTGGCGTCGTCGTCCGGCAGCGCCGGCGGGTATTTGGCGAACAGCGTGTTCGGCTCCATCGTCAGGTGGTATAGCGACAGGTGCGGCGGCTGGAACGACATCGCCGTTTCCACGTCGGCGCGCGCTTCCTCCAGCGTCTGCGACGGCAGCGCGTACATCAGGTCGAGGTTGAAGTTGTCGAAGTTGGCGACCGCGATCTCCACCGCGCGCTTCGCTTCGTTGTCGTCGTGGATGCGGCCCAGCGCCTTCAGGTGGCGCCCATTGAAGCTCTGGATGCCGATCGACAGGCGATTGACGCCGCTGGCGCGATAGGACTTGAACTTCTCCGCCTCGAAGGTGCCGGGATTGGCCTCCATCGTGATTTCGCAGTCGCTGTCGAGCGGCAGCAGGGTGCGCACGTCCGACAGCAGGCGATCCAGCCCGGCCGCCGACATCAGGCTCGGCGTGCCGCCGCCGATGAAGATGGTGTAGATCTTGCGACCCCAGATCAGCGGCAAGGCCTGTTCCAGGTCGGCGCGCACCGCGTCCAGGTATTCCTGTTCGGGGAAGGCGCCGCCCTGCTTCGCCTCGTGTGAGTTGAAATCGCAGTACGGGCATTTGCGCACGCACCACGGGAAGTGGATGTACAGCGACAGCGGCGGCAGCGCGGTCAGGTTCAGCGCGCCGCCTTGCAGGTACTTCGCAGCGACGCCGGCGGCTTCGCTGATGTCGGCCGCTGGCTTGCTGCCTGCGCTGGCGCCGACGACTTTAATCGGGATCATTTCAGTTTCTCTACCAATGCGCGCAGTGCCTGGCCGCGGTGCGACAAGGCGTTTTTCTGTTCCGGCGCCAGTTCGGCGGCGCACTTGCCCAGCGCGGGAATGAAGAAGTACGGGTCATAGCCGAAGCCGCCCTCGCCGCGCGGCGTATCGACCATCACGCCATTCCAGCGGCCGTCGGCGATGATCGGTTGCGGATCGTCGGCGTGGCGCACGAACACCAGCACGCAGTAGTAATACGCGGACTTGTCCGCATGCCGGGCCAGTTCGGCGATCATCTTCTCGTTGTTGCGGGCGTCCGATTTCGGCTCGCCGGCGAAGCGCGCCGAATACACGCCGGGCGCGCCGCCCAGCGCGTTGACGCAGACGCCGGAATCGTCGGCCAGCGCCGGCAGGCCGGTGATGCGCGCCGCGTGGCGCGCCTTTTGCAATGCATTTTCAACAAACGTGTGAAAAGGTTCATCCGCTTCGGGCACGTCGTATTCGCCCTGCGCGTGGACCGAGAAGCCCACGGTGGACAGGAGTTCGTTGAACTCCTTCAGTTTGCCCTTGTTGTTGGAGGCGAGGATCAGTCGTTGAGTCATGGCGTATTTTACCCCGCGATGCCCAGCGCCTGCTTTTGCAGCCTGACCAGGTCGGCGATGCCGGCCTGCGCCAGGTCCAGCAGGCGGTTCATGCCGGCGCGGTCGAAGGCGGCGCCTTCGGCGGTGCCCTGCACTTCGATGAAGTGGCCGGCGTCGGTCATCACCACGTTCATGTCGGTGTCGCAGTTGGAGTCCTCGACGTAGTCCAGGTCCAGCACCGGCGTGCCCTGGTAGACGCCGACCGAGATCGCCGCCACGAAGTGCTTCAGCGGAATCGCCGGAATCGCGCCGCGCGCGGCCAGCCTGGAGAAGGCGTCGTACGCCGCCACCATGGCGCCGGTGATCGAGGCGGTGCGGGTGCCGCCGTCGGCCTGGATGACGTCGCAGTCCAGGTGCAGCGTGCGCTCGCCGAAGGCTTGCAGGTCGAAGGCGGCGCGCAGCGAGCGGCCGATCAGGCGCTGGATTTCCTGCGTGCGGCCGGACTGCTTGCCCTTGGCCGCCTCGCGGTCCATGCGGCTGTGGGTGGAGCGCGGCAGCATGCCGTATTCGGCGGTCAGCCAGCCCTGGCCCTTGCCTTTCAGGAAGCCCGGCACCTTCTCTTCGATGCTGGCGGTGCAGATTACCTTGGTGTCGCCGCATTCGATCAGCACCGAGCCTTCGGCGTGCTTGGTGTAGTCGCGGGTCAGGCGCAGGGTGCGCAGGGCGTCGACGGGACGGCCGCTTGGGCGGATGGCTACGGTCATGCTGTTTTCCTTTTTGATTTATCTGAGTACGTGCGAGGATTTCTCTATCGCCCCGCGGATTTCCGCGATGGCTTTTTCTATTTCGTCTTCATCGAAGGCATCGATGTTTTCCGGCGGCGCCTGGACGGCCGGCGTGTCGCGGATGGTGGTGCTGTGCAGCCCTTCCGGCAACGCCGCGGTCGACACCATGCTGGCCGGCGCCGCATCGCCGGCCGGCGCGCCGCCGTGCCACGCGACGGCCAGCGCGGTGACGTTGTCGCCGCTATCGCCGGCGGCGCCCAGCGCGGCCCGCAGTATATCCGGTACGGCGTGCGCCACCGTTTGCGCGTGCAGGCGGCGCGCCAGTTCATCGTCCGGCAGCATAGACCACAAACCGTCGGAGCACAACAGCAGCTGGTCGCCCGGCAGCATGCCGGCGCCGGTGGCCACTTCCACCTGGGGCGGCGTGTCGGCGCCGAGGCAGTTATACAGCTTGTTGCGGTCCGGGTGCGTGGCGCGCCCGGACGCCTGCACCAGGCCCTTGGCGATCAGCCGCTCGACGTGCGAATGGTCGCGCGTGCACGCCAGGATGCGGCCCTGGCGCATCCAGTACAGGCGCGAATCGCCGCAATGCGCCCAGGTGGCGGTGTTGTGCTGGATGACGCAGGCGACGATGGTGGTGCGCGGCGTGTCCGGCATCTGGTGCGCCTGGCGGTACTGGTGGATGTCATGGTGCGCGGCCAGCAGCGCCTCCTCCAGGAAGCGCTGCGGCTTCTTGATGCACGGCGTGGCCTGCTGCTGGAACAGCGTGGCGACGGTTTTCAGCGCCACGCTGGCGGCCACTTCGCCGCGCAGGTGGCCGCCCATGCCGTCGGCCAGCACCAGCAGCAGCGCATCGCGCGTGAAGCTGTAGCCGACGCGGTCCTGGTTGACCTTGCGGCCGCCGATGTGGCTTTCCTGATAAACGGAGAATTGCATGTGCGTGTCCTTTATATCAGCGTGTCCGGCCCGGCCTTGGCGCGGGCGCCGCCGCCGAGGCGGCCGACCAGGCCGCGCAGGCGGTCCATCATGCCGGCCGGCGCGCCCGCCGCCGTGGCAGCCGGCGCGGCGGCCTGCAACACCTTCTGCACCGCGAACAGGCTTTGCGGACGGTCCAGCGGCTCCACTTCCAGGCACCAGCGCACCAGTTGCACCAGCTCCGGCGAGTACTGGCTTTGCAATTGGTCGAAATGGCCGGCCATTTTATCCTCGCTCTGGCGCTGGTCGGCCGGCTGCGGCGGCGAGCCGACCATGCAGGCGAACATCGCGGCGCCGATGCTGTAGATATCAGTCCACGGCCCGAGGTTGGTCTTGCTGTACAACTCCGGCGGCGCGAAGCCGGGCGTGTACATCGGCGTCAGCGTCGGCATGTCGGTGTTGACTGTCTGGCGCGCGGCGCCGAAGTCCAGCAGCATCGGCGTGCCGTCGGTGCGCAGGTAGATATTGGCCGGCTTCAGGTCGAGGTGCAGCAGCTTGCTGGCGTGGACTTCGCGCAGGCCCTTGACCACCTGGGTGAAAATGGTGCGGATGAAAAGTTCACCTACTTTAAGCCCCCGCCCGCGCTGGTCCTGGATGTGCTCCTGCAGCGAGCGGCCGGACTCGTAGGCCATCACCATGTACACCGTGTCATTGGCGCGAAAGAAGTTGAGCACGCTGACCACATTGGGATGGGCGATGCGGGCCAGCGCCCGGCCTTCCTCGAAAAAGCATTTGAGGCCGATGCGGAACACGGGAAGATGGGCCTTGGCCACGGTCGGCGCCAGTTCGCCGGGCTGCCGCAGCGCCAGCGAACTGGGCAAATACTCCTTGATGGCGACCGCGACACCCTCGGTATCGTATGCAAGGTAAACAATACTGAACCCACCGGACGCAATTTTCTTTACAATGCGATATCCAGCAATTTCCAGACCATCTGGTAAGGGGGCGTTGTTCTGTGCGGCCATAAGGTTCCTCGCCTCGACAACCTGATTGTGTTGATAAATCACTGTTTTGTAAAGATTAAATCGGGGATATCCATTGAGCATTTCCAGCATGACGGGCTACGCTGTCGCCACAAGTGAGAGTGCGGCGGGAACACTGACGATCGAAATCAAGAGCGTCAACTCGCGGTTTTTAGACTTGCAGTTCCGAATAAACGACGATTTGCGTGCGCTTGAACCCGATTTACGCTCGGCGATCATGGCAGCCATCACGCGCGGCAAGGTCGAGTTGCGGTTGAGCTTTGGGCGCAAGGCCGCCACCGCCGGCACGCAGGCCTTGAATCTCCCGTTATTAACTGAATTACAACGGCTGCAAGGCGAAGTCGGCGGCCTGTTCCCCGGCGTGCAAACGATGTCAGTGGCTGAACTGCTGCGCTGGCCCGGCGTGATCGAGGAAGCACAGATCGGCCAGGAGTCGCTGCAGGCCGACGTGGCCGCCCTCGCCGCCCGCACCATCCAGGCTTTTGTCACCAGCCGCCAGCGCGAGGGCGCGGCGCTGGAGGCGATGCTGATTTCGCGGATCGAGGCGATGGAAGGCATCGTCAAGCGCATCACGCCGCTGATTCCGCAGGTGGTGGCGGCGTTCCAGCAAAAGGCGGTCGAGCGCATGCAGGATGCGCTGGGGCTGGCTTGCCAGGGCTCGAATTCGGCGCTGTCGCGCCAGGATGCGCTGGAGCGGATACGCCAGGAGGTGATCCTGTACGGCATCCGCATCGACGTGGCCGAGGAACTGGGCCGCCTGTCGGCGCACCTGACCGAAACCCGCCACATCCTGAAAAAAGGCGGCCAGGTCGGCAAGCGCCTGGACTTCATGATGCAGGAGCTGAACCGCGAAGCCAACACGCTGGGCGCCAAGGCCTCCGTCAAGGAACTGGCCGACGCGTCGATGGAACTGAAGCTGCTGATCGAGCAGATGCGCGAACAGGTGCAGAACCTGGAATAAGCAAGAAGGAGCCCCGGCTCCTTTTTTACGCCCGAATTATCCATGCACATGGATAAAGTATTCGATTTTAGCGGATTTATCAAATAATCTGGCGACGCTACAGTGGAGCCATACCAACTTCCACTGAAAGCGAAACATCATGCAAACCCCAGCCCAATTGCTTAACGCCTACCTCGACAACATCCAGCAGCCGGCCGCCGCGGCAGCCTTGTTCGCGGAAGACGGCGTGCTCGAACTGCCGTCGCTCGGCCCGAACGTGCGCGCGGTCGGCCCGGCGGCCATCGCAGCCTTCATCGGCGGCCTGCTGAAGAACGTGCCGGACTTCCGCTTCCACGACGTGCAGCTGTTCATCGAAACCGCCGACCAGGCGTTCGGCGAATACAGCGTCGAAGCCACGGTGCTCTCCACCGGCAAGCTGTACCGGCAAACCTATGCCGGCCGCCTGGTGGCCAGGGACGGCAAAATCACGCTGCTGCGCGAAGCGCTCGACACCCTCGCCGCCTCCAAGGCCTTCACCCCGGACTGAGCACGTCGAGTAAAGCAGGTGCGAAGGTCCGCGGCTGGAACGTGCGCGCCATGCGATGTCATCGGCGTGGCGCCACGTTCAGAGCAGCTGGTTCAGCTTATTGATCTGGACGTCGGCCTTGCCGGCAATGCGGTTGACCAGGGCCTGGAAATGCGGCGTGGCTTCATGTTCGGCCAGCGCGGCGTCGTCGCGCCAGGCTTCCAGCATGACGAAGCTGGCGTGGTTGCCCAGGTCGACGTGCAGGTCGTAGCGGATGCAGCCCGCTTCCGCGCGGCTTGGCGGCACCATCGCTTCCAGCGCTTCGCGCACCACGACTTCATTGCCTTCTTTGGCGGTGATGGTGGCGACGACGATCAGATCTTTCATGGTATATCCCTATGCAGGCTTAAACCTCAATGCTATCAGGAGACGCACAATGGCGCAGATCAGGGCAGGCATCGGCGGCTGGGACTACGCGCCGTGGCGGGAAACCTTCTACCCCGCCGACGTGCCGATCAAGAAACAGCTGGAATACGCCAGCACGCAAGTGACCAGCATCGAAATCAACGGCACCTTTTACCGCACCGCCAAGCCCGAACACTTCGCCAGCTGGGCGGCAAAGACGCCGGACGACTTCGTCTTCTCGGTCAAGGCCACGCGCTACGCCACCAACCGCAAGGTGCTGGCCGAGGCCGGCGAATCGATCGAGCGCTTCATCGCCAGCGGCCTGGCCGAACTCGGCGACAAACTCGGCCCCATCCTGTGGCAGCTGGCCGCCACCAAAAAGTTCGACGCCGACGACATCGCAGCGTTCTTCAAGCTGCTGCCGGCCAGGCTGGGCACGCGCAAGCTGCACCACGTGCTGGACGCGCGCCACGACAGCTTTGTGTGCGACGAGTACCTGCAGCTGGCGCGCAAGCACAAGGTCGCCACCGTCATCACCGACTCGCCGAAATTCCCCAACTTTACCGACATCACCGGCGACTTCGTCTACGCCCGCCTGATGGACGCGCACAGCGACATCGACACCGGCTACAGCAAGCCGGCGCTGAAGCAGTGGGCCCGGCAGGCGCAGCACTGGCAGGCGGCGGCGAAATCCGGCCAGGTCTACGTCTACTTCATCAACGGCGCCAAGGAGCGGGCGCCGGCGGCGGCGCAACAGTTGCTCTCGCTGCTGTAAATTGAACTTCCGTCCTTGCTCTTGGTAAAATACTTCTTTGGGCGAAGCAAAAGTCGCCCGCCGACGTTTTTGAAAGATCACCCATGAGCTCAACCAAGGCATTTTCGGGCAGCCTGTTTGTTGTCGCCGCGCCGTCCGGCGCCGGCAAGTCGACGCTGGTCAACGCGCTGCTGGCCCAGGAACCGACCATCAAGCTGTCGATTTCCACCACCACCCGCGCGCCGCGTCCGGGCGAAACCCACGGCCAGCAATACTACTTCACCACGGCCGACGATTTCGTCGCGCGCGCCAACGACGGCGAGTTCCTGGAATGGGCCGAAGTGCACGGCAACTACTACGGCACCTCGCGCCTGATGGTGGAAGAACAGATGAAGTCGGGCACCGACGTGTTGCTGGAAATCGACTGGCAGGGCGCGCGCCAGGTCAAGAAACTGTTCCCGCAGGCGGCCGGCATTTTCATCCTGCCGCCATCGATCGCCGCGCTGGAAGATCGGCTCAATAAACGCGCCACCGACGAACCGCATGTGATCACCAAACGCCTGCTGGCGGCGGGCGGCGAAATCGCCCACGCGCCCGAGTTCGAGTATGCTATTATCAACGAAGAATTCGACGTCGCGCTGTCGGAATTGACAGCGATAGTCCGAGCGGCCCGTTGCCGGTTTGCGCAACAAGCGGCACGCAACGCCTCGCTCTTTGCCCAACTGGGCATCCACGCTGAATAACCAAACACACAAGATTTTAGGAGTTTTAGATGGCCCGCATCACGATTGAAGATTGTCTGAAAAACGTACCGAACCGTTTCCAGCTGACGCTGGCCGCCACCTACCGCGCGCGCCAGCTGCTGCAAGGCCACACCCCGAAGGTGGAAGCCAAGGACAAGCCTACCGTCGTCGCCCTGCGTGAAATCGCAGCCGGCAAGGTCGGTCTGGAAATGTTGAAGAAAGTCCCAATGTAAGTTGGGCTGCGTTCCCCTCTGTGTGAATGTGGTATGTTTTAGCGGTAGCAAGACATTCTCATCTAGACGGAACGCACACGTATGAATCTGATCCCTGCCGATCCGACACTCAGTGGCAAGCCCGCCCGGGCGAAACGGCCGGCCCAAGCGCCGGCCAAAGCCACGTCTGAGCCGGGCGCGGGGGACCACAGCGCCACCGTTCCATCCGCCACACCCCCAGTTCCTCCCGTGATTTCCTCGTCGCCCCTGGCCACGCCTCCCGCCCTGACGGCCGGTGTCGCGTCGGTAACCCATCTGACCGAAAAACTGGCCGCATACATGACGGCCGCCGACCTGAAAAAGGTCAAGGAAGCGTACCGCTTCTCGGACGAGATGCACCTCGGGCAGTTGCGCAAATCGGGCGAGCCCTACATCTCGCACCCGATCGCGGTGGCGGAAATCTGCGCCGACTGGAAGCTCGACGCGCAAGCGATCATGGCGGCGCTGCTGCACGACGTGATGGAAGACCAGGACGTCAAGAAGGACGAACTGATCGAGCGCTTCGGCGCGCCGGTGGCCAACCTGGTGGACGGCCTGTCGAAGCTGGAGAAGATCGAATTCCAGAGCCAGATCGAGGCGCAGGCGGAAAACTTCCGCAAGATGCTGCTGGCGATGGCCTCGGACGTGCGGGTCATCTTGATCAAGCTGGCCGACCGCCTGCACAATATGCGCACCATGGAAGTGATGAAGCCGGCCGCCAAGGCGCGCATTTCCAAGGAAACCATGGAAGTGTACGTGCCGATCGCGCACCGCCTCGGCCTCAACAACATCTACCGCGAGCTGCAGGACCTGTCGTTCGCGCACCTGTTCCCGCTGCGCTACCGCACGCTGGCCAAGGCGGTCAAGGCGGCGCGCGGCAACCGCCGCGAGGTGGTCACCAAGATTCTCGAATCGGTGAAGAACACGCTGGGCGCGGCGCACATCGAGGCCGAGGTGTACGGGCGCGAGAAAACCCTGTACGGCATCTACAAGAAGATGCGCAGCAAGCACCTGTCGTTCTCGCAGGTGCTGGATGTGTACGGCTTCCGCGTGGTGGTCGACAGCTTCCCCAACTGCTATGTGGCGCTGGGCACGCTGCACTCGCTGTACAAGCCGATGCCGGGCAAGTTCAAGGACTACATCGCGATCCGCAAGCTGAACGGCTACCAGTCGCTGCACACCACGCTGATCGGCCCGTACGGCACGCCGGTCGAGTTCCAGATCCGCACCCAGGAAATGCACCGCACCGCCGAATCGGGCGTGGCGGCGCACTGGCTGTACAAGAACGGCGAGGCGAATATGTCGGACCTGCAGCAGCGCACCCACGCGTGGCTGCAATCGCTGCTCGACATCCAGCAGCAGACCGGCGACTCGGCCGAGTTCCTGGAGCACGTCAAGGTCGACCTGTTCCCGGACTCGGTGTACGTGTTCACGCCGAAATCGAAGATCATCGCGCTGCCGCGCGGCGCCACGCCGATCGACTTCGCCTACGCGATTCACACCGGGATTGGCGACCACACGGTGTCGGCAACGATCAACAACGAGCCGGCCTCGGTGCGCACCGAGCTGCGCAACGGCGACATCGTCGAGATCGTCACCGACGCCAGCTCGCGGCCGAGCCCGAGCTGGCTGTCGTTCGTGCGCACCGGCAAGGCGCGTTCGGCGATCCGCCATCACCTGCGCACCATCAACCTGCCGGAATCGATCGCGCTGGGCCGGCAGCTGATGTCGCACGCGCTGACCTCGCTGGGCATGAGCGCCGACCTGGAAGAGCACCTGATCGAACGGCTGCTGAAGGAATCGAGCGCCAAATCGCTGGACGAGCTGTACGCCGACATCGGCGTCGGCAAGCGCATGGCGGCGCTGGTGGCGCGCCACATCTTCGGCCTGCGCGGCGGCGAATCGGCCAGCGCGCCGGTCGACCACAACAGCGCGGCCGAGCTGGACCCGGTCACCATCTGCGGCAGCGAAGGGGTGTCGGTGCAACTGGCGCCGTGCTGCCTGCCGATTCCGGGCGACGCCATCATCGGCCAGCTGCGCCGCGACCAGGGCTTGCTGGTGCACACCTCGGACTGCACGCAAGCCAAGCGGCAGAAGGCCAAGGAGCCGGACCGCTGGATCGCGGTCAAATGGGGAAGCGAGCTGAACCGCCGCTTCGACAGCCGCATCAAGCTGCTGATCAACAACGAAAAAGGCATCCTGGCGCGCGTGGCGGCGGAGATTGGCGAATCGGACGCCAACATCACCTACGTCGGCATGGACGAGGACAAGGACAACGTGCTGCACCAGCTGCGTTTCACGGTGCAGGTCAAGGACCGCGTGCACCTGGCCGGCCTGCTGCGCAACGTGCGCCGCGTGGCCGGCGTCAACCGCATCCTGCGCGAGCGCAGCTAACCCGGGGTCAGGTCTGACATTCGCACACGGGCTCAACTGCTTCGCAGTTGAGCCCGTGTGCGAATGTCAGACCTGACCCCGGGTTATTGGTCGAGGCGGAAGATGCGGCGCTTGCGCAGACCGGCTTTTTCGATGAGGTCGTCGTAGAATTCGTGGAATAGCTGGTCGAAGCGGCCGTCGGCGACCAGCAGCTGCATGCCGTATTCCAGCCGCTCGGCCAGCCGCCGCTGCTGGCCGCCGCCAAGGAAGAAGTAGCGCGGCGACGGGATGTACAGCGCGAAGCTGCGCTCGACGCTGAGCGTCGGGAACGCCGGCGCATAGGCGGCCTGCTCGTAGACCGCTTCGTCGATCGCGCGCGGGAAGTGCTGGAAGCGCGCCGCCGCCAGCATGCTGTGCAGCCCGGCCGTGGTGCTGCCTTCCACCACGTTGAAGCCGGCCTGCTTGTAGCTGGCGGTCAGGCTCCATTGGCGGCCGGCGCCCAGCGTCAGCTTTTGAGCTGGTCCAGCGTGCGCAGGCTGCTGAACAGGTCCTGGTTGCGGCCGTCTATCAGCGAGATGCGGTAGGAGGAGATGCCTTTGTCGACCGCGATGCGGATCGGCGTCAGCTTTTGCTCCCATTCGGCCGACGTGACCTGCGCGCTGAGGTTGACCAGCTCGCCCTTGAGCATTTCCTGCAGCAGCCGGTCGCGCTCCATGCGCAACCGGGCCACGCGGAATTCATACGGCCCATAGCGGGGACTGGAGGCGTCCAGCGCGGCCGTGACCAGCCGCAGGATGTGGCTGTCGCTGTAGCTGGACTTGCTGGAATTCATGTCGATGACGTACACGTCGACCGCGCGCGCGGCGCCCTGCCAGCCCAGCAGCGCCAGCCCGATCAAACCCACTCTAATCAGCGGCCGGCGCAGGATAGCGCACCTCCAGGATGTCCAGTTCCTCGACGCCGTGCGGCGCCTGGAAGCTGATGGTGTCGCCCTCGCGCGCCTTGGTCAGCGCCCGCGCCACCGGCGCCACCCAGCTGATCTTGCCGTTCAGCGGGTCCAGCTCGTCGATGCCGACGATGGTGATGGTGCGCTCCTCGCCGTGCTGGTTGCTGTAGGTGACGGTGGCGCCGAAGAAGACCTGGTCGCTGCCGTAATGCGCGCTCGGATCGACGATGAAGGCCGAGTCCATGCGCTTGGTCAGGAAACGGATGCGGCGGTCGATTTCGCGCAGCCGGCGCTTGCCGTAGATGTAGTCGCCATTCTCGGAGCGGTCGCCGTTGGAGGCGGCCCAGTGGACGATTCTGACCACCTCCGGCCGTTCGACATCGATCAGTTGCAGCAGCTCGTCCTTGATGCGCTGGTAGCCTTCGGGACGGATGTAATTCTTCGAGCCGGCCGGGATCGCCAACGCCAGCGCTGCGGCTTCGTCGTCATCGTCCTGGTCGCTCTCTTTGACAAATGCTTTATTCATGCGGCCTATTGTAACGGCTTTCACGTATCATGCTGGCAAGGGAAACCCATGAGAATATTGCATCGATTCCAACGCTGGCTGTTTGCGCCGCTGGTTTATCTGGCGGCGCTGCTGCTGTTGCTGGAGGACTGGCTGTGGCACCTCGGCGCGCGCCTGATGCGGCGGCTGGCGCAGTGGCCGCCGCTGCACCGGCTGGAGGCGTGGATCTGCCGCCTCCGCCCGAAGGCGGCGCTGGTGCTGTTCGTGGCGCCGGCCACGCTGCTGTTTCCGGTCAAGCTGCTGGCGCTGTGGGCGATGGCGCACGGCTATCCGCTGACCGGTGTGACGGTGATCGTGCTGGCCAAGCTCGGCGGCGCGGCGGCCGTGGCGCGGCTGTATCTGCTGACGCGGCCGGTGCTGCTGAGCATCGTCTGGTTCGCCGCGCTGCTGGCGTGGTTCCTGGCGCTGAAGGCGCGCTGGATCGAGAAGCTGCGCGCCACCCGCGCCTGGCAACAGGTGGCGGCGCTGCACGCGGCGCTGCGCCATTGGCGCATGCATGCGGCGCCGCGCCCCGGCAGCTGGCTGGCGCGCTTCCGCCGCCTGCTAAAGCGCTTCCGCAGCCGCTGGCACACACGATAAAATGACAAGCCCATGAGCGCACTCCCCCACTCCCATCACGATAGCCTGCTGGCCGAACTGGAACAGGTGCGCGCTCGCTTTGCCGCCATCGTCTCCAACACGCCGGGGCTGGTATACCAGTTCGTGCTGCACGCCGACGGCCAGGTCAGCTTTCCCTACCTGAGCGACGGCTGCCTGGCGCTGCTGGGCCTGCCCGCGGCCGAGCTGCACGCCGCGCCGCAGCGCTTCCTGGCCCTGATTCTCGAGGCCGACCGTGCGTCGTACCTGGAGTCGATGCAGGCGTCGGCCAAGGCGCTGTGGAGCTGGAACTGGGAGGGCCGCATCTGGGTCGAGGCGTGGAAGGACGTCAAGTGGATCAACCTGCGCAGCACGCCGCACCCGCTGGCCGACGGCGCGGTGCGCTGGGACGGCATCATGACCAATATCACCGACAGCAAGCTGGAACAGCTGGAGGTGCGCCATTCGCGCGCGCGGCTGGCCGAACTGTCCGCGCATACCGACCGCGTCAAGGAGCAGGAGCGCACCCGCATCGCGCGCGAAATCCACGACGAGCTGGGCGGCAACCTGACCGCGATCAAGATGGCGGTGGCGATGCTGGCCGCCCGCCTCGACGGCGCCGAGCCGGCGTTGCGCGAGAAAACCGATTACGTCGACAACCTGGTTGACCGCACCATCGACGCCATCCACCGCATTTCGCTCGACCTGCGCCCGGCGCTGCTGGACCTGGGCCTGGTGGCGGCGCTGGAATGGCAGGTGAAGGAGTTCGACAAGCAGACCGGCATCGCCACCAGCTTTAGCGCCAACCACCGCGACATCGGCCTCGACAACGACCAGGCCACCGCCCTGTTCCGCATCGCCCAGGAGGCGCTGACCAATATCGCCAAGCACGCCAACGCCACCAAGGTCAGCGTCAAGCTGGCGCGGCTGCGCCACCATGTCAGCCTGAAGATCAGCGACAACGGCGACGGCATCGACCAGGCCGATCGCAGCAAGCCGGCCTCGTTCGGCCTGCGCGGCATGGCCGAACGGGCGCGCGCGCTGGGCGGCACCTTGACCTTAAGCCACGCCAGCGGCGGCGGCACCGTGGTCTCGATCAAAATTAAGCGCGATACGGTCCCCGACAGCCGCATGGCGCCGCCCGCTGGCGCTACAATAGCGGAAGAAAAAATTTCCGCCGCGAAATAATGTGTATGAGAGCACGCTGGCGGGACACAACAGGGTAAGAGATTCATGACAGAAAAAGCCATCATCAAGGTCTTTATCGCCGACGACCACGCCATCGTACGGGAAGGCTTGAAGCAAATCCTGGCCGAAACGCGCGACATCGTGGTGGCCGGCGAGGCCGAGAACGGCCTGGACGCCATCAAGCTGTTCCGCAAGTCGGAATGCCAGGTGATGCTGCTCGACATTTCGTTGCCGGATCGCAACGGCATCGAGGTGCTCAAGCAAATCAAGAAGGAAAAGCCGGAGTTGGCGGTGCTGATGCTGTCGATGCACCGCGAGGACCAGTACGCGATCCGCTCGCTGAAGGCCGGCGCGGCCGGCTACCTCACCAAGCAGAGCGCGCCGAAGGAGCTGGTGACGGCGATCCGCCAGGTCGGCGGCGGCCTCAAGTACATCAGCCCGGCGCTGGCGCAGGAGCTGGCCAACCACGTCGGCGACGACCACGAGGCGCCGCTGCACGAAACGCTGTCCGACCGCGAGTACCAGACGCTCACCATGATCGCCTCCGGCAAGACGGTCGGCGCGATCGCCAAGGAACTGTCGCTGTCGGTGAAGACGGTCAGCGAGTACCGCGCGCGCCTGCTGGTGAAAATGAAGCTGAAAAACAGCGCCGAGCTGACCCATTACGCAATTAAAAATCAACTAATTGAATAAGCACAGGTAAGATAGCAATACGGCAGTGTATTTATAGTTGCTGAAAGCAAAACGGTTAATACTTTAATGAAAGCCAGCTTCCCGCCGCTTATTCGGGCAATGACGGGCTAGTGGCGGGCTTATCATTGCCGTAATTGGTAATCCATTAAGAGGTCCGCGCGTCATATGTCCAGCAAACCCACCACGCCCGAGCAGAATCCGGCCGATATCGCACGCGAGGCCTTCCGTCGCCTGGCGCTGCGCCGCATCGCGCCGACGCCGGAAGCCTATCGCGAAATCTACCACGAAATCTCCGGCATCACGCCGGAGCCGGCGCCAGCCGCAGCGGCGCCGCTGGGCAGCGCCGCGCCGGGGCCGGAATCGGTGCTCAGCCAGTTCGCCACCCGCATGACCGAAAAAACCGGCGAGCTGGCCGACTTCGGCCGCCGCTTCGACCGCGCGGTCAAGACGCGCGATTGGGAAGGCTATGCGCGCGCGCTGTCGCAGCTGGTGGAAAAGCATTTTGTGGCGCCAAAGAAAGGCATCGAAGTGGCCGGCGTGCCCGGCGAGGAGAGCGAACAGGCGCGCAGCCTGCGCGATCTGCTGTCGCGCACGCTCACCTTCGCCGTCGCCTCACTGCTGACCGGGGCGCCGGTGCTGGCGGCCGAGGCCGAATCGCTGGGCGCCGCCACCAAGCAGGCCCACAGCGAGGAGGCGCTGGCCGAGATCGCCGTGCGGCTGAAACAGCTGTGCTACCAGATTGAAGTGCGCGGCGGCGACGGCGGCGAGCAGCAGGAACTGCTGCTGCGCCTGTTCCGGCTGCTGCTGGAAAATGTCAGCGAGCTGCTTGACGACGACAGCTGGCTGCGCGGCCAGATCGAGGCGGTGCAAAACCTCATTGCCGGCCCGCTGGACGTGCGGGCGCTGGAGGAAGCCACGCGCAGCCTGAAGGATGTCATCTATAAGCAGGGCCAGCTCAAGCACAGCCTGGCGGACGTCAAGCTCACCGTCAAGAACATGATGATGACGTTTATCGACCGCCTCAGCCAGGTGGCCGCCTCGACCGGCGACTTCCACGAGAAGATCGGCGGCTATTCGGACAAGATCAGCAAGGCCGACAACATCTCCGAGCTCAACAGCATTCTCGACGAGGTGCTCAAGGAAACCCGGCTGGTGCAGAGCGAGGCGCTGAAGGCGCGCGACAAGATGATGCTGGCCAAGCAGGAAGTGCAGGACGCCGAGGCGCGCATCCACACGCTGGAGGCCAAGCTGCAGCACCTGAGCGAGCTGGTGCGCGAAGACCAGCTGACCGGCAGTCTCAACCGGCGCGGCCTGGACGACGTGTTCGAGCGCGAAACCGCGCGCTCCGACCGCCGCGGCACGCCGCTGTGCATCGCCGTGCTCGACCTGGACGACTTCAAGAAGCTCAACGACACCTACGGCCACATCGCCGGCGACGCCGCGCTCAAGCACCTGGTCAAGATCGTCAAGGAAACGCTGCGCTCGATGGACGTGATCGCCCGCTTCGGCGGCGAGGAATTCCTGATCCTGATGCCGGAAACCACGGTCGAGGCCGCCGCATCGACGATGACCCGGCTGCAGCGCGAGCTGACCAAGCACTTCTTCCTGCACGATAACGAGAAGGTGCTGATCACCTTCTCGGCCGGCGTGGCGCTGCGGCGGCCGAACGAGGAGCAGACCGAACTGGTCAAACGTGCCGATAAAGCCATGTACACCGCCAAACAGACCGGCAAGAATCGCGTGGTGATTGCCGAATAGGCCAGCGTTGGGCGCTGGTGCCGTTCTGGCGCCTCGCGCCGCCAGTCTCATCCAGTGAAGCTGAATCCCCCCGTCGTTCCCGCGAAGGCGGGAACCCATAGAGCGCATAACCGCACGCCAGGCATGGATTCCCGCCTGCGCGGGAATGACGGGGGGCTCAAATGAACGACGACACAGCTTCACTAAAACCACACACGCCCCGCTCCGGGGCTTTTTTATGCCCAAAATAAATTTTTTTCGCCCTAAAGTTTGGTTGTTAGCCGTCGTTTAGACGCTCATCAGGAACGAACTTTAGGCCTGAAAACAAAAATTTACTGCATTTTTCTCCCTAAACTTTCCATACGGGAACCCGTTACCGGTAATAACTGCGGTTTGATTGTCACGGAACAGCGTGGCAGACCAAGGCCAACTGAGGCACCCAGCCCACAATGAGTAGTACCTGTTTGGAGAAACATCATGGCACAAGTCATCAACACCAATGTCGCATCGCTGAATTCGCAACGTAACCTGACCTCGTCGCAAGCTAGCCTGACGACTTCCCTGCAGCGCCTGTCGTCGGGCCTGCGTATTAACAGCGCCAAGGACGACGCTGCCGGTCTGGCTATTTCCGAGCGTTTCACGTCGCAAATTCGCGGCAACACGACCGCTGCTCGTAACGCCAACGACGGTATCTCGCTGGCTCAGACGGCCGAGGGTGGCTTGAGCACCGCCGGCGATCTGCTGCAACGTATCCGCGAACTGGCAGTTCAGTCCGCTAACGGCACCAACTCGGATTCGGACCGTAAATCGATCCAGAACGAGGTATCGGCCCTGTCGCAAGAACTGGACCGCGTCGCCAACACCACCCAGTTCAACGGCCAGAACGTGCTGGACGGCTCGCTGACCTCGGCACAGTTCCAGGTGGGCGCCAACTCGGGTCAAACCATTACCGTTGGCGTCGGCTCGGCTAAAGCAACCGATATCGGCAACAACACCGCCACCAGTGCGTACGGCAATGCTACCGATGGCAAGTCGATGTCGGATGCCACCGGCTTCGCCGGCGGCGCCGCCGGTAACACCAACCTGGTTACGCAGCAAACGCTGACCATGCGCTCCGCTGGCGGCGTTAGCACGACCGTACAGGTGGCTGCGGGCGACAGCGCTAAAAAGATCGCTGCGTCGGTCAATGGTCAAAGTGGCTCGAGCGGCGTCACCGCCACTGCCTCGACCAGCGCAACCCTGGCCGGCCTGGGCGACGGTTCCTACCAGTTCAGCCTGCGTGGCGCAAACTCGATCGCAAATGATGCGCAATCGAAACCTGTCACGATCTCGGCTCAAGTGAAGGGCGGCGACCTGTCGGCGCTGGCACAAGCAATCAATGCGCAGAGCGGCACGACCAACATTACTGCTTCGATCAAAACCAGCGCAGACGGCACCACCAAAGAAATTGCGCTGGTCAATAGCAACGGCGATGACATCAAGCTGCAGAATACCAATACCGCAGCGGATGACAAACTGGCGGCAGCGACCATTCGCGGCGCCGACAAGCCAGCTAACGGCTCGATTCCTGCACAAAAAGCGACCGAAATCACGATCGGTGCCGGTGGCGCAGGCGACACGGTGGATGCAACCGGTACGCCGACCTATGATGCTGCGGCAGCGACGGTCATCATTGGCGGCCACGTCGACTTCTCGTCGGACAGCGGTTTCTCTGTCAGCTCGACTGCCAATGACAATACCGTGGTAGCCAAGTCGACCGGCACGGTAGCCACTGCCGCGAGCGAATTGCAGTCGGTTGCCAAGCTGGACGTAAGCACCGTTGCAGGTTCGAACGCCGCGCTGAAGACGATCGACGCCGCACTGAACCAGATCAACAGCAACCGTGCTGCACTGGGTGCGATCCAGAACCGTTTCGCTTCGACCATCGCCAACCTGAACACGACCACCGAGAACTTGTCTGCCTCGCGTAGCCGTATTCAAGATACCGACTTCGCTGCAGAGACCGCAAGCATGACCCGCGGCCAGATCCTGCAACAAGCTGGTACCGCGATGCTGGCGCAAGCGAACTCGCTGCCAAACGGCGTGCTGTCGCTGCTGCGTGGCTAAAATCCGCCGATGAGCTGATTCAGGAAACAATCTATCGCTCTGACCAGGTTCCCCGGTTGATTCGTTCAACCGGGGATTTTGCGTAAAGGAAGCATCATGACTATCGATACCATCGGCACGGCCACCTCGGCCCGTACCGCGGACCGTTCACCGGTCAGCCCCGACGCCGCCGCAGCGTCCGGCGTCGCGCGTGCGCCAGCCACCGCGGTTGAAACAGCCAACGCCGTCAAAGGCAGCGCTGCCATCCCGACGCTGGACCAGGTTAACGAGGCCGTGTCGCAACTCAACAAATCGGCCCAGGCCAAGACGCAGGGACTGGAGTTTTCGGTCGACAGCGACACCAAGCGCACCGTGGTGAAAGTGATCGACCAAAGCACCAAGGAAGTGCTGCGGCAGATTCCCACGCCCGAGGCGCTGGAAATCGCCAAGGCGCTCGAAGCCAAGTCCGGCAGTACCGGCCTGCTGATCCAGCAGACCGCCTGAAACGGCGCGCGCAATGCGCGCCGTTTTTTCTCATCTATGGCATCCTGATTCCGGGAGCGCCCTCCCTCATCATTGCCTCTTGCTGCTCATTACTGCGCAGTATCAGCCTGTTAACACTGCCGGTTTTTTCAGCTTTGCGCGAACTGGCGGGTAATCTCCCCTCTCAAGTCCCGTTTGATTCTGCCGATATTGTCTTATATTATTGTTTTACACAGGAGCAAAAAGTGGGCATCTCAACTCCCGGCATCGGTTCAGGCCTGAACGTCAACGACATCGTCAGCAAGCTGATGGCGGTCGAGTCGCAGCCACTGACCAATTTCGACAAGAAATCTGCCAGCTACCTGTCGCAGGTATCCGCCTTTGGCAACCTGTCTGGCGCACTTGGCACGTTTCAGTCTTCCTTGTCCAGCCTAACCTCACTGTCCAGCTTTCAAACCCGTGTAGCCACCCCTGGAGATAGCAGCATATTCACTGCGACTGCCACTGGCGACGCCTTGCCCGGCAGCTATCGTGTAAACATCAGTCAGGTGGCGCAGGCTCAAACGTTAGCCTCCGGAGGTTATAAAAGCACCACCGCGGCAATCGGCCTGGGAGGCAAAACCACTATCAATTTCTCGCTCGGCAGCGTGAGCGGTGGTACTTTTGGCATGACGGGCACGCAGTTGGGGGCCAGCCTGAATACCAGTGGTCTCACGCCAGGATCGCTGGTCATCAATGGCACCGCTATCGCAACCGATGGCAGCACCCGCAGCGCTCGCTTGCTCGCGGACGCGATCAACTCGAAAAGCACCACCACCGGCGTTTCTGCGAAGGCTGCAGCGACGGCAACCAGCGCCACACTGTTCGGCAACGGCGGAAGTTCAACCTTTGGCGAAGTCGACACCATGGGTGGCGGCACTTACTCGTTATCGGTGGCAGGCGTCGAAATTGCGGTACAGCCAGCCGGGGTGGATGCCGGCAGTGGCGTCAGTGCAGCATCGCTGGATGCGGCACTGACGGGCGACACCGCCATTAGCCGTGCACTGGCGGACGCCAATATCACCGTGACCGGCACCGCTGCCGGCGGCGACTTGCAATTTAAAAATTCCGACGGCAATAATATCGCCATAACCGAGACTGTTACCGGCACTGTCACGGGCGGGATAGGTAATAGTGGAACTGCCAACATCGGCTCAAACACCACTGCGATCGGATCGATCTCGCTCATTTCTGCCGATGGCAGTCCTATCACTGTAAGTGGCACCAACCCCGCGGGCGCCGGCTTAACTGCAGGCACTGGCGGTGCGTACCTGGACGCCAGCTTCACCGCAGACGGCAGCCGCACCAGTGGCAACATCGTCATCGACAGCTCGAATAACACCATGGCTGGCATTGTCGCCGCTATTAACAAGGGAAATTTCGGCGTGACCGCCAGTATCGTCTCGGACGGTTCCAGCGGTACCGGTGCCACCCCCAACCACCTGCTGCTGACCTCGACAGCGACTGGCGCAACGTCGACTATGAAGATCACGTTATCGGGTTCCGGCGGCAATCCACCGGATCCGGCGCTGGTAGCACTGCTGGGCTATGATCCTGGTGGCGTACAAAATCTTTCTCAGACAGCCGCTGCGGCAGACACCAAAGCCACTGTCAACGGCATCGCCGTGACCAGCCCTAGCACCGGCATCAGCGGCGCGATTCCTGGGGTAACGATTAGCGCGCTCAAAACCGGCAGCACCACCCTAAACGTGGCAACCGACAGCTCCTCGCTCACCAGTGCGGTGAATGGTTTCGTCAAGGCGTACAACGAACTTAACAACCAGATCTCCACCTTGGGCGGTTACAATGCCGAGACCAAGTCCGGAGGTCCTTTGCTGGGCGACTCAACACTGCGAAACGTCCAATCGTCACTGCGGCGCCAATTGTCGAGCTCTATTACAGGGCTGCAAGGCACGTCATTAACCAATCTTTCGCAAATTGGCATCTCGTTTCAGAAAGACGGGACGCTGCAGCTTGACACAAGCAAACTCACCAAAGCGATCAACAATAATTTTAACGATATCCCTGGTTTGTTCGCTGCGGTTGGTCGTGGCACCGACCCGGACATCAAATTTGTCAGTTCAACCGCCAAAACCCAGGCCGGTGACTACAACATCGAGATTAGCCAGCTAGCCACCAAAGGCACGCTGGCGGGCAATGTCGTACTGCCGGCCGAAACCACGATTGCCGCTGACACGACTTGGACCGTGACGCTGAACGACACCAAGCCCGCCAATCTATCGAACACCGCCACTGTCTCGTTACCTGCGGGCACCTACAACCCGAGCCAGTTGTCCACCATGCTGCAGTCGGCGATAAATGGCGTCAGCGCGTTCTCGACCGCAGGTGCGACAGTGAGTGCGACGATAGGGGACGACGGAAAGTTGTCGCTAACGTCCACCCGTTACGGTTCCAAATCCAACATTCATGTGAGCAGCGCCACAGGAACGGCGGTTTCGGCGGTTTTTGGTACAGCGAGTTCAGTTGATGGTGTCGATGTTGCGGGAACGATCGGCGGCTACACGGCCACCGGCGATGGTCAAACCCTGACTGGCGCGCCGGGCGCCCCCATCGACGGGTTGAAACTTACCGTGACCGGCGACGATATTGGATCCCGGGGCAGTTTCGGCTTCTCGCAAGGATATGCATATCAGTTGAATACGCTAGCCGCAGGCTTCCCTGGTAGCAGCGGCACGATCGCCAGCCGCACCACCGGCCTGAACAAAACTGTGGCGGACCTCGCAAAGCAACGCGAAGCTTTCGCCACCCGCCTGGTCGACGTCGAAGCGCGCTACCGCAAGCAATACTCGGCGCTCGACACCGCGATCGCCAGCATGAACACCACCCAGCAGTTCCTGACCCAGCAGTTGGCCGCCTTGTCGGCCAACTCTTGAGTGAACGCTTAACAGGAGAGAAAGTATGTTTGGATCCCGACAAACCGGCGCCAACGCCTATGCCAAGGTTGGCATGGAAACCGGCGTGGTGGCAGCCAGCCCCCACAAGCTGATTGTGATGCTGTTCGACGGCGCGCTGGTGGCGTTGAGCAGCGCGCTGACCGGCATGCGCAGCGGCAACATCGGCGAGAAGGGCAAATCGATCTCCAAGGCCATCATGATCATCGACAGCGGCCTGCGCGCCGCGCTCGACAAAAAGGCCGGCGGCGACATCGCCGAAGGCCTCGATGCGCTGTACGAATACATGAGCGGCCGCCTGCTGACCGCCAATATCACCAACGACGCCAGCATCATCGAAGAAGTGCAGCGTTTGCTGACCGAGTTGCGCGACGCCTGGAACGCGATTGCCGACACGCCCGCCGCCACCGGCATCCCCCAACCCAACCTCGCGAGCGCCTGATTTATGATGACGAGTCAAGATGTTTTATCCGTGTACGCCGCCATGGCCGACCTCAGCGAGCAGATGGTGCAAGCCGCCACGCGCAGCGACTGGGATACGCTGGCATTGCTCGAACAGCGCTGCGCCGCCCATGTGCAGGCGCTGCGCGACCAGGAGCAGCAACAGCCGATGCGCGGCGCCGACCGCGAGCGCAAGATCGAACTGATCCGTCAGATGCTCAACGCCGACCGTCAGATCCGCGACCTGACCATGCCGTGGATGGCCCAGTTGTCCAAGCTGATCAACACCACCGGCACTGAACGACGCGTCGTCAACGCCTACGGTAGCGTCTAAAGCAGGCGCGCGCCATGTTGCCGCGCCTGGACGCTGGAATCACGCCGGTCAAGCCGGCTGATGGCGCTGGCGCCGGCGTTGCCATCGGCGACGGCCGCCAGGCCGCCTTCCAGCGGGCGCTGCAGAACCTCGTCGGCCAGACCGTCAGCGCCGAGGTGATGTCCAAGATGAAGGACGGCAGCTACCTGGTCAAGGTGGCCGACAACGCCGTGCGCATGATGCTGCCGGGCGACACGCAAGTGGGCAGCAATGTCCCGCTGACCGTGCTCAGCGCCCAGCCCCGCCCCACTTTCCAGCTCGGCAACGCGCCGCCCGGCAGCGCCACCGTGCTGTATTCCGATGGCGGCGAGGCGGCCGCCGAGCTGCCGTCGCAGGGCGCCGCCGTCTACGTGCCGGGCGGCGGCAAGCCTGCCAGCGGCGCGGCGGGCCAACCGGGCCTGCCGGGCGCGCCGGGCGGCGGCGCCCAGGCGGCCGCCGACGGCGAGGCCGTGCCGGGCCAGCTCAAGCCCGGCGCCGGCGATCCCGCCGCTGGCCGTCCCGGCGCGGCCGACGCCGCACAGCCGGGCCGGCCGGGCGCAGCGACGCCGAATCCGGCTGCCGCGCTGGCCACGGGCGCCGGCCAGTGCCGCAGCAGCCGAGGGCGCGCGGCCGCAAAGCCTGGCGGCGACGCTGCTGGGCAAGGCGCCGCTGATCCCGTCGCACGAGTTGCCCGAACTGGGCGCCAACACGCCGCAGGCGACGCTCAGCAGCGCGGCGCGGGTGCTGACCACCATGCTCAGCACGGCGCTGTCGCAGCCCGGCCAGGCGTCGCAACTGGCGCTGATCGGCAAGACCGCGCTGTTCGGCAACGCCGCGCCGGACACCGCCGACCTGACGCAAAAGTTGCAGGAAACCATATCCAAAAGCGGCCTGTTCTACGAATCGCATGTGGCCGAATGGGCCAAGGGCGAGCGTCCGCTGGCCGACCTGATGCGCGAGCCGCAGATGCAGCGCCTGCTGCAGCAAGGCCAGGAAGGCGCGGCGCGCGCGGCCGCCAGCGGCCCCGACCTGACCGCCGCGCAAATGGTCAACCAGCAGTTGCACACGCAGGAGCAGAACCGCGTGCTGTGGAACGGCCAGGCCTGGCCGGGCCAGCAGATGCAATGGGAAGTGCGGCGCGACCAGCGCGAAGGCGGCAAGGGCGGCGGCGACAGCAACGCCGAGCCGGAGCAGATCTGGCGCAGCGGCGTGCGTTTCCGCCTGCCGATGCTGGGCGCGGTGTCGGCGGCGGTGACGCTGATCGGCGACCAGGTCCACATCCAGGTGCAGACCGACAGCGACGGCAGCGCCAGCACGCTGCGCGCCTGGTCGGGCCAGCTGGAAAGCGCGATGCAGGCGGCCGGCGCGCAGCTGTCGTCGCTGACCATCAGCCGCGACGATGAGGCCCAGCCATGAACGACGACGCCCCGCGCAAGCCGCTGCAACAGGCGGTGGCGCTGGCCTACGACAGCGGCCAGCCGGCGCCCAAGGTGGTGGCCAAGGGCCGCGGCCTGATCGCCGAGCAGATCATCCACGTGGCGCAGGAGGCCGGTGTGGCCATCCACGAGTCCAAGGAACTTGTCTCGCTGCTCATGGATGTTGACTTGGATCAACAAATCCCCCCATGTTGTACCGGACGATTGCGGAACTATTAGCGTGGCTATATCATATTGAAGCAGCGCAAAAGTCTGGCGCCCCGCTGCCGCCGGCACCGGACACCAGCATCCCCTTGACCGAAAATTGACTCGACTGGCACTAGATGTACTCACACTTTCAGGATGCGGATTTGGAGAACTGGCACGATTTTGAAGTCGAGTCGCGGCGCGAGATTTACGCGCTGCTGCGCGGCATCGGCGAAAAAACCAGTTAATCCGCATGCTGATCAACGGCGAGTCGGACGTCTGCGTCACCTCGGTCCTCGGCGTCGACGACGCGGGCGACGCGGTCTACCTCGACTGCTCGATCGACCAGGAGCAAAACCAGCGGGTGCTGGCCTCGCCGCAGTTATCGTTTGAAACCTCGCTGGACAAGGTGCGCATCCTGTTCGCGGCCGAGCGCGTCGAAGCGGCCACGTTCGAAGGCAACCCGGCGTTCAAGATCGCCATCCCGGCCTCGCTGATCCGGCTGCAGCGGCGCGAGTATTACCGCATCTCGACGCCGGTCAGCAACCCGGTGCGGGTGCTGATTCCGCTGCCGGACGACTTGGGCGGGCCGACCTCGTTTCCGCTGGCCGACATCAGCTGCGGCGGCATCTCCATCCTCGACAACAAAATGATCCTGGCCAACGCCATCGGCAAGCAATACGACGGTTGCCGCATCGACCTGCCCGAGATCGGCCAGGTCAGCACGGCGCTGCAGGTGCGCAACTCGCTGGACATGACGCTGCTCAACAACAAAACCAACCGCCGCCTGGGCTGCGAATTCGTCGACATCTCGCGCGGCAACCTGTCGGCGGTGCAGCGCTTCATCACCAAGCTGGAGCGCGAACGCAACGCCCGCATCGCCGGCCTCACATAACCCGGGGTCAGGTCTGACAAACGCACACGGGCTCAACTGCGCAGCAGTTGAGCCCGTGTGCGTTTGTCAGACCTCGTATATTGAGCATACCGCCCCATCATCGGATAAAGTGACGGAGGTGGTCAGGCAGGGTGATGCCGATCAGAATTTGGGCCATTGAGCCCGTGGGTCAGATTGGTGCCCCTGCCTGTTTCATTTTAAAAGTCCGAACGGTATCTTGGGTCATCGCCTCGCGCGTAAGCCCGCATACGAGAGAGGTCAAAAATGGATAGCTCAACAGCAATCGTGGGGATTGATGTCGGCAAGAAAAAGCTCGACGTGGCCCTGCTAGTGAACGGCAAGATCAAGAGCAAGGTCATAGATAACTCTGCCGCAGGCCATCAGCTGCTCTTGGAATGGCTGGACAAGACCAAGTTACCCAAGGCGGCATTACGGGTCTGCATGGAAGCGACCGGCGTGTATTTCGAGGAGGTGGCAACCACGCTTCATGATGCCGGGCTTGCCGTGAGCGTAGTCAATCCGGGCTGTATCAAGGGCTTTGGCCAGAGCGAGAACCTGCGCAATAAAACCGACAAGGCGGACGCAGCATTGATCGCACGTTACTGCGCGGCGATGGCGCCGGCAACGTGGGCGCCCGCTCCGCTGGAGCAACGTCAGTTGCGTGCGTGGTCGCAGCGGATACTGGCTCTGAAGGATATGCGCCAGCAGGAACGCAACCGGCTGGAAAGCTATGAGGCCAGCGGCATGGGCGAGGTGGCTGAGCAAGCGCGCTTGCTCATTGCCTGGTTTGACACCGAGATCAAGCAACTGGAAGACGACGTGGATGACCACATCGACCGCCATCCCGGCCTCAAGCACGACGCGCAGCTCATCACCAGTATTCCAGGCATTGGCAACACCACCGCAGCTCGCATCTTGGGCCAGTTGGGCGACATTCGGCGCTTCGGCAACGCGAAGGCCTTGGCGGCATTTCTCGGCGTGACGCCACGCCAGCGCAGCTCAGGAACCTCGCTTCGGGGGCGCACCATCATCAGCCGCAAGGGCAGCACCTCAATGCGCGCCGCGCTTTATATGCCCGGCATGGTGGCAAGCCGCCACAACCCGCTACTACACCAGTTTGCCCAGCGCCTGGCGAATAATGGCATGGCGAAAAAGCCGTGATCGGCGCCGTGATGCATAAGCTCGTGCATCTCATCTACGGTGTCATTCGTACCGGCAAGCCCTTTGACGCCAATTACCTTTCAAAAGGGCTTGCCATTCAAGACGGTATCTGACCCCGGTTTTAGACTTGCATATTCATGATGTCGTGGTAGGCCGAGACCAGCTTGTTGCGGACCTGGATCGCGGCCTGGAAGTTGATGCTCGATTTCTGCTGCGCGATCATCAGGTCCGACAGGCTGACCGAGTCGTCCCCCGACGCGAATTTCTTGCCCATGCCCTCGGCCGTCCGCGCGCTGGCGTTGACCGAGTCCAGCGCCGTCTTCAGCGCGTCCGTGAATTCTACCTTCGGCTGCGCCGGCGCTTCGGTCTGGATCACCGGCGGCGTCAGGCTCGGCCGCGTGGCGTGGGCCTTCAGCTGCGCGATCATCGACTGGATCTGGCTGCTGTCTATTCCACCTGTTCTCATTGCTACTCCTCTTGTTACAATACGGCAAGGCTTTATCAGTGCTGACAGAATATCAAGGGTTGGTCCAGCCTCCTGCTTCGAGCAGAACCGTAAAGGGCGCGCTGTTCGGGCTATTGGATTTCCTATTTACAAGTAATAATGGCCGTATTCCTTCAAGAACCCTCGTATTCGGGACCCAACCATCATGGCCGTAGCGGAAGAGATCAATAGCGCCACAGCAGCCGAGGCAGCCGAAGACGGCGCCGAGAAACTGCCCTTCATCCAGACGCCGATGGGCAAGAACTTCGTGCGCGCCGCCGGCGCCGCCGCCATCGTGGCCGTGCTGATCGGGCTGTGGCTGTGGAACAAGCCGCCCGAGTACGCGGTGCTGTTTTCCAATTTCACCGACCGCGACGGCGGCGCCATCACCGCTGAACTCGACAAGTTGCAGGTCAAGCACAAGTTTTCCGACAACGGCAGCGCCATCCTGGTGCCGGCCGAACAGGTGCACGACATCCGCCTGAAACTGGCGGCCCAGGGCTTGCCGAAAGGCGGCAACGTCGGCTTCGAGCTGATGGAGAACCAGAAGCTGGGTGTGTCGCAGTTCCTCGAACAGGTCAATTACCAGCGCGCGCTCGAAGGCGAGCTGGCGCGCTCGGTGATGTCGCTCGCGCCGGTCGAGAACGCCCGCGTCCACCTGGCGCTGCCGAAACCGTCGGTGTTCGTGCGCGACCAGCAGAAACCGACCGCCTCGGTCATCGTCACGCTGCACCCGAACCGCATGCTCGACCGCGCCCAGACCGGCGCCATCGTCCACCTGGTCGCCTCCAGCGTGCCGGAACTGTTGCCGTCCAACGTCACCGTGGTCGACCAGGCCGGCAACCTGATTTCCGACCAGGAAAAGGCTGGCGCCAACAACGCCAAGCTCGACGAGCAGCAGCTGAAATACGTCAAGAACCTGCAAACCCAGGTGATCAAGCAGGTCGAGTCGATCATCATCCCCATCGTCGGCGAGGGTAATGTGCGCGCCGAGGCGGTGGCCGATGTCGACTTCGCGCAGATCGAGCAGGCGTCCGAGAACTACAAGCCGAACTCGCCGCCGGCGGCATCGGCCATCCGCAGCCAGCAGACCAGCGAAACCAATGGCAACGGCAACAATACCAATCCGGGCGGCATTCCGGGCGCGCTGTCGAACCAGCCGCCGGGCACTGCCACCGCGCCGCTGAACCAGACCGCCGCCGCCAACGGCCCGAATGCGCCCGCCCCGGGCACGCCGCCGGGCGCGCTGCCGGCCAGCGGCGCCGCCGGCGCGCCGAGCCACAAGGAATCGACTACCAATTACGAAGTCGATAAAACTGTGCGTTACGAGCAACGCGGCATGGGCGGCCTGCGCCGCATGACCGTGGCGGTGGTGGTCAATTACAAGCGCATCGTCGATAAGGACGGCAAAGTTACGGTAAAGGCCTATACTCCTGAAGAGATGGCCAAGATCAACGATCTGGTCAAGCAGGCCATGGGCTATAACCAGGACCGCGGCGACGCCGTCAGCGTCGCCAATTCGCCGTTCGATGGCGTCGACAAGCCGTTCGAGGCGCCGCCGGACTGGTGGCGCGATCCGGCCAACTTGCCGATGGCCAAGGATCTGGCGAAGTTCCTGATTACCGCCCTGATCCTGCTGTACATTGTGATGCGCATCGTGCGCCCGATGATGCGGCCGGTGTTCAAGAAGATCGACGAGATCAACGCGCCCGAGCCGGAACCGGAAGTGCCGGAGGAACAGATCGACGAGGGCCCGGACGAGGCGCTCATCGCCGAAGAAGAGCTGCGCAAGATGGAAGAAAACACCGCGCGCGGCTACCGCGAAAACCTGGCCATGGCCAAGAAACTGGCGATGGAAGACCCACGCATTGTGGCCAATGTGATTAAGGACTGGATAGGCGCAAATGACTGAGAATACCGGACTGCAAAAAGCCGCCATCCTGATGCTGGCCATGGGCGAGGCCGAGGCCGCCGAGGTGATGAAGTTCCTCGGCCCGCGCGAGGTGCTCAAGCTCGGCGCCGCCATGGCCACCATGAAGAACGTGCCGCACGAGGAAGTGGTGGGCACGCTGGACAATTTCCGCGACATGGTCGCGGCCGCCTCGACCGTGGGCCTCGATTCCGACGAGTACATCCGCCAGGTGCTGACCAAGGCGCTCGGCGACGACAAGGCCTCGGTGCTGCTGTCGCGCATTCTGGGCGGCAAGGACGCGTCCGGCATCGAATCGCTGAAGTGGATGGATTCGCAGTCCGTTGCCGAACTGATCCGCAACGAACACCCGCAGATCATCGCCACCATCCTGGTCCACCTGGAGCGTGACCAGGCCTGCGAAATCCTCGGCAACTTCACCGACCGCCTGCGCAACGACGTGGTGCTGCGCATCGCCACCTTGGACGGCGTGCAGCCGGCCGCGCTGCGCGAGCTCAACGACGTGCTGACCAAGCTGCTGTCGGGTAACGAGAACATCAAGAAATCGACGCTGGGCGGCGTGCGCGCAGCGGCCGAGATTCTCAACTTCATGTCCGGCGAGCAGGAAAGCTCGGTCATGGACAATATCAAGAACTACGACAACGACATGGCGCAGAAGATCATGGACGAGATGTTCGTGTTCGACAATCTGATCGATATCGACGACCGCGGCATCCAGCTGCTGCTGCGCGAAGTGCAGTCGGAAATGCTGATCATCGCGCTCAAGGGCGCGTCGCAGGAGCTGCGCGACAAGATCTTCAAGAACATGTCGGCCCGTGCGTCGGAAATGATGCGCGAGGACCTGGAGTCGAAAGGCCCGGTGCGCCTGTCGGAAGTGGAAACGCAACAAAAGCAGATACTGCAAATCGTGCGGCGCCTGGCCGACGAGGGTCAGATCGTGCTTGGTGGCAAAGGTGAGGATTCCTTCGTTTAATGGTTATTCATTCGAAAGACGCGCAGCCGGCATTCAAGCGCTGGGAAATGACCTCGTTTGGCGACGAGCGCCCCAGCACGCTGGCGCTGCGCGAAGCGGAACAACGCGAGATCGACGCCGACAACGCCCGCCGCGAGGCCGAGCAGCGCGTGCAGCAGGCGCTTGAGGCGCAGCAGGAACAAATGGAGATGGGCCCGCCCCCGCCGCCGCCCATCGAGTACCCGACCGTCGAGGAGCTGGAACAGATCCGCGAGGACGCCCGCAAGGACGGCTACGACGAGGGCCACGCGGCCGGCCATGCCGACGCCACCGAGGCCGTGCGCAAGGCTGCCGACGAGGCGCTGAAGCAGGAACTGCAACAGGTGCGCGAACTGGCCAACAACTTCAGCAACGCGCTGCAGGACGCCGACCAGTTGATCGCCAACGAGGTGCTGGACCTGGCGTTGCAGCTGGCTAAGGGCATGCTGAAGAACGCCTTGCAGGTCAAGCCGGAACTGATCCTGCCGATCGTGCGCGACGCCATCGAATACCTGCCGGTGCTGCAACAGCCGGCGCTGCTGGTGTTGCATCCCGACGACGCCGCCACGGTGCGCGCCGGCATTGCCGAGGAACTCGACAAGGGCGGCTGGCGCGTGGTCGAGGACCCGTCGATCGGCCGCGGCGGCTGCAAGGTCGATACCGCCAGCAACACCATCGACGCCACCGCAGCCGCGCGCTGGCAACGCCTGAGCCACGCGCTGGGCAAGGAAGTCGACTGGCTGGACTGACGCCATGGATACCGTAGACCACACCGTTGCTGCCGGCGCCGCCGGCGATGGCGCCGCCCTCCCGGCCGGCCCGGCCGCCAATCCGCACGCAGGGCGCTGGAAATCCTATCTGAACGATTGCTCGGCGCTGGTCGACATGGTCGAGCCGATGCAGGTATCGGGCCGCGTCACCCGCGTGGCCGGGCTGGTGATGGAGGCGGTCGGGCTGCGCCTGGCGGTCGGCGCCGCCTGCACCGTGCCGCTGCCCAGCGGCGGCCGCATCGAGGCCGAAGTGGTCGGCTTCGAGGGCGACAAGCTGTTCCTGATGCCGCAGTCGGACGTCGAAGGCGTGGTGCCGGGCACGCGCGTCTTCCCGGTCGAGCCGGCCATTCCCAAGCCGGGCACCGTGGCACACCCGCGCCGCCGGCCGAGCGACCGCGCGCGCCACCTGCCGGTCGGCATCGAATTGCTGGGCCGCGTGGTGGACGCCGCCGGCCGCCCGCTGGACGGCCTCGGCCCGATCCAGGCCACCGACAGCGCGCCGATCAACACCCGCCCCGCCAACCCGCTGGGCCGCGCGCCCATCGTCGAAACGCTGGACGTCGGCGTGCGCTGCATCAACGCCATGCTGACGGTCGGCCGCGGTCAGCGCATGGGCCTGTTCGCGGGTTCCGGCGTCGGCAAGTCCGTGCTGCTGGGCATGATGGCGCGCTACACCGAGGCCGACATCATCATCGTCGGCCTGATCGGCGAACGCGGACGCGAGGTCAAGGAATTCATCGAGCAGATTCTCGGCGAGGAAGGCCTGGCGCGCTCGGTGGTGGTGGCGGCGCCGGCCGACACGCCGCCGCTGATGCGCCTGCAAGGCGCGGCCTACTGCACCGCCATTGCCGAGCACTTCCGCGACAAGGGCCAGAACGTGCTGCTGATCATGGATTCGCTGACCCGCTACGCCATGGCGCAACGCGAGATCGCGCTGGCCATCGGCGAGCCGCCCGCCACCAAGGGCTATCCGCCGTCGGTGTTCGCCAAGCTGCCGGTGCTGGTCGAACGCGCCGGCAATGGCGAACTGGGCGGCGGTTCGATCACCGCCTTCTACACCGTGCTGACCGAGGGCGACGACCAGCAGGACCCGATCGCCGACTCGGCGCGCGCGATTCTCGACGGCCACATCGTGCTGAACCGCCGCCTGGCCGAGGCCGGCCACTACCCGGCCATCGACATCGAGCAATCGATCAGCCGGGCGATGCATTCGATCACCTCGCATGAACACCAGACCAAGGCGCGCCAGCTCAAGCAGCTGTTCTCGCGTTTCGAGCGCAGCCGCGACCTGATCAGCGTGGGCGCCTACGCCGCCGGCACCGACCCGGTGCTGGACCAGGCTATCCAATTGCATGATCGGATAGAAAATTTCTTACAGCAACAAATCACAGAACGCGTCACCATGGGCGAGAGTTTGGGGCAATTAACCTCTCTGTTCGACTGATTGAACGGGTAGCATGCTACTTATAATTTGTCATTATGGCTTCCAAAGCGCAACTAGAAACCCTGATGGACCTGGCACAGCGTGAAACAGACGACGCTGCCAAGCGTCTGGGCGCGTCCCTCAAGCAGGTGGAAGAGGCCAAGCAGAAGCACGAAATGCTGGTGGGTTTCCAAGAGGAATACATCAAGAAATTTGAAGCTGCGCAGGCGGCCGGGATCACGCCGATGGCCTACCGCAATTTCGTGGCTTTTATCGAAAAGCTGGACACCGCGGTCAAGGGCCAGCTGGACATGATCAAGCACGCCGAGTACCGCAGCGAACAGGAAAAGAAAGCCTGGCAGGCCAGCGAGCGCAAGCGCATGTCCTACTCCACGCTGAACGACCGCGCCGACGCGGCGGCGCTCAAGCTGGAAAACAAGCGCGACCAGAAGGCGATGGACGAGCACGCGGCGCGCGGGGCCTATTACAAGCGATGACGCATTAACCGAACAAGATACGGCGCAATCATGCAGAATATTCAAACTCCCCTCCTCAATGCCAATGCAGTGGCAGCGCCCAAAGTCAATTTGAACCTGAACGCGGGCGGCGATAACGATGCTTTCAAGCAGGCGTTGACGCGCGAGATGAGCCAGCGCCAGAACGGCAACGCCGGCGCCAACCAGCAAACCCGCAACGAGCAGGCGCGCAACGCCGAACGCGCCAACGCCGCGCGCGCGGCCGCGCCGAAGCCGCAGCAAGCGGCGCCCGCCAGGCAGCCGGAACATCCATCCACCGACACCAGGCCGGCCGCCAGCGACGAGCAAGCGGCGCCGGCCAAGACCGCCGCCAGCGAGAGCGACAACAGCCAGGACGCCGGCGACGCCGGGCAAGCGCGCGGCGCCGATCCGGTGGCCGACATGCTGGCGCTGATGGCCGCCTATAACCAGCCGGCCGCCGCTGCCGACGCCAGCGCGGCCACGACCGCCGCCAATGCGCAGGCCGCCGGCGCGGCAGTCGGCGCCGCCGGCGCCAGCGCCGCTGACCTGGCGGCCGCCGCAGCCGCTGCGGCGGCCGGCGCCGACGCGGCCCTGGCCGCAGCAGGCGCCACCGATGCGGACGCCGGGGCCGCCGCCCTCGCCACCCAGGACGCGGCCGCACTGGCCGCCGATTTCAAGGAGGCACTCGGCAAGGCCGGCGCCCCGGCGCAAAGCGCGGCCGACCTGGCCGCCGCAGCCGCCGCCGCCGCCAAGGCAGCCGCCGGCAAAGCCGATGGCACGGAGAATCTGAAACCGGTGATCGCTACCGCCGTGGCGGCCAGCACCGACGCCGACCTCAAGCCGGGCGCCACCCTGCCGGCCGACGGCGCGGCCAGCGCCGCCAACGGCAAGGCGGACGCCGATGCACTGGCCCAGGCCGCCGCCAAGGCGGCGCCCGGCGCCGGGACGCAGCAGCCAGCGTCGCCGACGCTGCAACAGGCCGACATCAATGCGGCCCAGCTGGCCGCCGCGCCGAAAGCCACCACCGTCAACGCCGAGGTGGCCGCGGCGCTGAAGGAACAAGCCAATATCACCATCGCGCCGACTGCCAGCCAGGCGGCGCAGGAAATCGCCAAGGCCGCCACGACCGTGCCGACCGACAAGCTCAGCAGCCGCGTCGGCACCCAGGCCTGGGACCAGCAACTGGGCCAGAAAATCATCTTCATGGCTGCCGGCGGCGAGCACAGCGCCACCATGGAACTGAATCCGCCAGACCTGGGCCCGCTGCAAGTGGTGTTGAGCGTCAACAAGGACCAGGCCACCGCCGCCTTCAGCTCGGCCGCGCCCGAAGTGCGCGAGGCGCTGGAGAACGCGCTGCCGAAACTGAAGGAAATGATGAGCGACGCCGGCATCCAGCTGGGTAGCGCCACTGTTTCGGCCGGCATGTCGGACCAGAACAACAGCGCCTTCAGCCAGCAGGCCGGCAGCGCCAACGGCGGCAGCGGCCGTGCCGGCGGCCGCTATGGCCGCGACAGCGCCGAGGGCGGCGAAGCCGAGGCGCGCGGCGCGCCGGCCCCACGCCGGCTGCCGGCCGGCGCCGTCGACACCTTCGCCTGATCCCAAGCGGCAGCCACGACCGACCGGGACCGGCGCACCGCCCTCCCGGTTTTGTTGTCTGTTACACTAGGGAAATGTCAAGCAGCATGGGGAAGCCCCTCTTTTCGGCGCTTCCGTATGCCTTGGCGCAAGCGATAATGCCATAATGGCGGCGTGATCCATCGAGCAGTTTGAAGGGCTATTTTGAAAGCGAATCCAAAAATGAAAGCGGATCAGAAAGTTGAAGCACCAGCCGGCGGCGGCAACAAAAACTGATCATCATCATCGTGATACTGGTGTTGCTGCTCGGTGGCGGCGGCGCCGGCGCGGCATGGTTCTTCATGCACGGCAAGGCCGATGCGGAGGAGCATGACGAGGCGCCGGCCAAGAAGAAGAAAGCCAAGAAGCCGGCCGGCCCGGTGATCTATGAGCCGGTCGAACCATTCACCGTCAACCTGCAACCGGGCGAGAACGGCGCCGACCAATACCTGCAAGTGGCCTTTTCGCTACAGCTGAGCGATCCGGAAACGCAGGAAGAAGTGAAGAAGAACATGGCCAAGGTGCGCAGCCGCATCCTGTTGCTGCTGTCGAGCAAGCACGCCAGCGAGATCAACACGCCGGAAGGCAAGGTCCAGCTGGCCAAGGACATCATCACGGCCTTGAAAGAACCGTTCGAGGACCGCGGTTCGCAGCAGGAAATCGAGGACGTGCTGTTCACGTCGTTCATCATTCAGTAAGCAGAGAAGCAGATAAGCCATGGCTGATAATTTTCTCTCCCAGGAAGAAGTCGATGCCCTGCTGAAGGGCGTCAACGGCGACCAGGACGATGTCGCGGCGGCGGAAGACGTCGCCGGCGTACGCAACTACAACCTGGCCACCCAGGAACGTATCGTGCGCGGCCGTATGCCGACGCTGGAGATTATCAACGAACGCTTCGCCCGCCTGCTGCGCGTCGGCCTGTTCAACTTCCTGCGCCGCAGCGCCGAGGTCTCGGTGGGCTCGGTGCGGGTGTCCAAATATTCCGAGTTCATCCGCAACCTGGTGGTGCCGACCAACCTCAACCTGGTGCACATGAAGCCGTTGCGCGGCACGGCGCTGATGGTGTTCGACCCGGGCCTGGTGTTCCTGCTGGTGGACAATCTGTTCGGCGGCGACGGCCGCTTCCACACCCGCGTCGAGGGCCGCGACTTTACCCAGACCGAGCAGCGCATCATCCTGCGCATCCTGGACATCGTGTTCGAGGCCTACACCAAGTCGTGGGAGCCGGTCTACCCGGTCGAGTTCGAATACATCCGCTCGGAAATGAATACACAGTTCGCCAACATCGCCACGCCCAACGAGGTGGTGGTGGCGTCCACCTTCACGGTGGAGCTGGGCTCGGTGTCGGGCCAGATCCACTTTTGCATGCCGTACTCGATGATCGAGCCGATCCGCGATTCGCTGACCTCCAGCCTGCAAGGCGAGGCGCTGGAAGTGGACAAGCGCTGGATCCGCCTGATGACGCAGCAGATCCAGATCGCCGAGGTCGAACTGGTGGCGTCGCTGGGCACGGCCAAGGTCAATTTCGACGAGATCCTGAATATGCGCGCGGGCGACATCATCCCGCTGCAAATCCCGGAATTCATTTCGGCCACCGTGGACGGCGTGCCGGTCATGGATTGCAGCTACGGCGTCATGAACGGCCAGTACGCGCTCAAGGTCGAGAAGCTGCTGACCAACGCGGATAACCTTAACAAATAAAACCGGAGAGAAACATGTCGGATAACCAAGACGATCAACCGCTGGACGAAGACGATCCATGGGGTGCGGCGATCGCCGAACAGGCGCAGGCCGAAGCCGCCGCGCTGGAAAAGCAGCAAGCGTCGCAGGCGGCCAGCGCCGCCGTGTTCAAGGATTTTTCCAGCACGCCCAGCAAGACCGAGACGCATAACGATATCGACTTCATCCTCGACATCCCGGTCCAGCTGACCGTGGAACTGGGGCGCACCAAGATCGCCATCAAGAACCTGCTGCAACTGGCGCAGGGCTCGGTGGTGGAGCTGGACGGCCTGGCCGGCGAGCCGATGGACGTGCTGGTCAACGGCTGCCTGATCGCCCAGGGCGAGGTGGTGGTGGTGAACGACAAGTTCGGTATCCGCCTGACCGACATCATCACGCCTTCCGAACGTATCCGAAAACTGAATAAATGAAGCACGGACTGACTTCCACCCTGTTGATCGCGGCGGCCTTGGCCGCCGCGCCTGCGATGGCCCAGCGCAGCGTCTCGGGCACGATTGGCGGCGCCCACGCCGTCACGCCGGCCGCAGCAGCCGCACCGGCGCAGGCAGCCGCACCGGCGGCCGCCCCCGCCGCCGCCACCACACCGCCCCAGGCAGCCGCGCCGTCGGCCCCAGCCGCCACACCGGCCCAGCCAGCCGCCGACCCGGCCCCCACCGCGCCGGCCGATCCGGCCGGCGCCACGCCGCCCGCCGCCGCGACTGCGGCGTCCGTCCCGTCCCAAGCCGGCGCGATGGCGATGACCATCCCGACGCCGCAGCAGCCTGCCGGTCCGTCGGCCGGCGGCAGCCTGCTGCAAACCTCGCTGGCGCTGGTGTTCGTCATCGCCCTGATGCTGGGCTTGGCCTGGCTGACCAAGCGCATCAACCCGCGCGGCCTCGGCGGCGCCGGCAGCAACGTCAAGCTGGTCGGCACGCTGAGCGTCGGCACGCGCGAGCGCATCCTGGTGGTCGAAGTCGGCGAACAGTGGATCGTGGTCGGCGCCTCACCCGGCCGCATGAACGCGCTGGCCACCATGCCGCGCCAGGAAAGCAGCGCAGCGGCGCAGCAGGCCAGCCTGCCGAGCGCCAACTTCGCTGAGTGGATCAAACAAACGATAGACAAACGCCATGGCAAATAAGCTGTCCGCAGGCGTTTCCAAGGCGGCCCCGGCCCTGCTGGCGCTGGCCATGCTGGCGCTGCCGCTGGCGGCCGCCGCCCAATCGAACATCGGCATCCCGGCGCTGAACGCCACGCCGGCGCCGGGCGGCGGCACCAACTACACGCTGCCGATCCAGACCATGCTGCTGATGACGGCGCTGACCTTCATCCCGGCGGCGCTGTTGCTGATGACCTGCTTCACCCGCATCATCATCGTGCTGTCGCTGCTGCGCCAGGCGCTGGGCACGCAGTCGTCGCCGCCGAACCAGGTGATGGTCGGCCTGGCGCTGTTCCTGACCTTGTTCGTCATGGGGCCGACCTTCGACAAGATCTACAACGAGGCCTATTTGCCGCTGCAGGAAAACAAGCTCAACATGAGCCAGGCGCTGGACAAGGGCGCCGCGCCATTGAAAACCTTTATGCTCAAGCAGACGCGCGAGGCCGACCTGGCGCTGTTCGTCAAGCTCTCGCGCGGCCCGGCGCTGCAGGGGCCGGAAGACGTGCCGCTGCGCATCCTGGTGCCGGCCTTCGTCACCAGCGAGCTGAAAACCGCGTTCCAGATCGGCTTTGCCATCTTCATCCCCTTCCTCATCATCGACATGGTGGTGGCCTCGGTGCTGATGTCGATGGGGATGATGATGATGTCGCCGGCGGTCATTTCGCTGCCGTTCAAACTGATGCTGTTCGTGCTGGTCGACGGCTGGCAACTGCTGCTGGGCTCGCTCGCCCAGAGCTTCTACTAGGAGGCCGCCATGACGCCGGAAACCGTGATGACCATGGGCAAGCACGCGATGGAGGTGACGCTGATGGTGGCCGCGCCGATGCTGCTGGTGGCGCTGGCCATCGGCCTGGTGGTCAGCATCTTCCAGGCCGCCACGCAGATCAACGAACAGACGCTGTCCTTCATTCCCAAGCTGGTGGGCGTGTTCGTGGCGCTGGTGGTGGCCGGGCCGTGGATGTTGTCGGTCATTCTCGACTATATGCGCGAGGTGCTGACCGGCATCCCGCTGCTGGTCGGCTAGCGTTTCAGCAACAATGCCACAAAGAAATGTAAAAGTGGCGCGCCTGCCCTCATGATTACCATCTCTTCTGCCGATATCAACATATGGATCGCAGGTCTGCTGTGGCCGCTCACGCGCATCCTGGCGCTGATCACGGCCGCGCCGGTCTTCGGCAACCGCTCGGTGCCGGCGCGCATCAAGGTGGCGCTGGGCGTGTCGATCGCGGTGATTGTGGCGCCGGCGGTGCCGGCCTGGCCGGCGGTCGATCCGATGTCGTATGCGGGACTGCTGATCCTGGCGCAAGAAATGCTGATCGGGCTGGCGATGGGGTTCAGCATCCGCATCATTTTCGCGGCGGTGGAAATGGCGGGCGAGATTTCCAGCCTGACCATGGGCTTTGGCTTTGCCACCTTCTTCGACCCGAACACGCAGGGCCGCTCGTCGGCCATCAGCCAGTTCCTGTCGCTGGTGGCCACCATGGCCTTCCTGGCCGTCAACGGCCACCTGGTGCTGCTGTCGGCGCTGGTGGAGAGTTTTAGCTCGCTGCCGGTGTCGTCGATACCGGTCTACGGCGGCGGCTTCAAGCAGATGGCCGACTGGGGCGGCACGATTTTCAGCGTCGGCCTGCAACTGTCGATGCCGATCGTTGCGGCCTTGCTGATTACCAACGTCGCGCTGGGCGTCCTGACGCGCGCGGCGCCGCAGCTGAACCTGTTCGGCATCGGCTTCCCGATCACGCTCGGCGCCGGGCTGCTGGTGGTGGCCGTGACGCTGCCGTATTTGAACATGCCGATCCAGAACCTGTTCCTGGACGGCATAGAACGGGCGCGGCTGATGCCGCGCACCTGGTCGCAGCGGCCCGAGGCGGCCAGGCCGGCCGGCGCGCCGCTGCGGCCGCCGGCGCTGCAACGCATGGCGGAATAAACGCAACGCGGTGGTTGCGGGTTTTTCCAAGGTAATTTAATCCATATCCTCGTCGCCCCTGGAGGCCGTGCAATGACTTCGATTTTTGTGAACTTTAATTCCGACCAGATCGCCAGCCTGTCGACGCAGCAAATTGCCGCGCTGACCACCGAGGATATGCACGCGTTCAGTTCCGACCAGCTCGGCTGGTTCAGCCCGACACAGCTGCGTGCGCTGACCACCCGCAGCATCGCCTACCTGACCACGCAGAACATCGCCGGCATCAGCACCGACGGCATCCAGGCGCTGAGCACCACGCAGATCGCCGCGCTGACCACCGCCGTGCTGCCGGCGCTCACCACTGACCAGCTGGTGGCGCTGACCACGGCCGACATGACGGCGCTGTCGAGCCGCCAGCTGAACGCGCTGCTGCCGGGCCAGTTCGCCGCGCTGGAAACCGTCGACCTGCGCGCGCTGCGCACGCAGCAGATCAGCGGCATCAGCTCCAACCAGATCGTCAACCTGAGCACCGACCAACTGAGCGCGCTCAGCACGGCCCAGCTCAACGCCATCAGCACCAGCGCCATCACCACGCTGACCGCCGAACAGCTCGGCGCGCTCAACTCCACCGCGTTGCAGGCGCTCGGCAGCCAGCAGCTGAACGCGCTGCGCGCCGAACAGCTGGCGACGGTCAGCACCGACCAGATCGCCTGGCTGAGCACGCAACAAATGGCCGCCCTGTCGACCGCCGTGGTGCAATCGCTGTCGAGCGACCAGATCGCCGCCATCGAGACGCGCGACCTGGTCTGGCTGAACAACGCGCAGATCCGCGCGCTGAGCGCCGGCCAGCTGGCCGCCCTCGGCACCGGCCAGGTGCAGTCGCTGCGCAGCAATGCGATCGCCGCCCTGCGCTCGGACCAGCTGAGCGCGCTCAGTAGCGACCAGATCAACGCCCTCACCTCGCTGGCGCCGCTCACCGCCGCCCAGATCGCAGGCCTGAGCACCGACCAGGTGAACGGGCTGCGCACGCAAACCGTTGCCGCCCTCAGCAGCGCCCAGCTGGCCGCGCTGAACGGCGACCAGGTGGCGGCGCTGAGCGACGCGCACATCATCGCCCTCAGCACGCAGCAAATGGCCACCTTGGGTACCCGCATGGTCAGCCAGCTGACCACGGCGCAGGTGCTGGCGATCGAAGCGCGCGACATCGCCGCCCTCGGCAGCGCCCAGTTGCGCGCGCTCAACAGCGACCAGCTGGCCGCCCTCAGCACGGCCCAGGTGGCGGCGCTGGCCAGCGACATGCTGCCGGCGCTGCGCCCCGACCAGATCAACCTGCTCAGCACCGACCAGATCGCCGCGCTGAAAAACCTGCTGCTGATGAGCAGCGCGCAGTTCGCCGCGCTCAGCACCGACCAGCTGGTGGCGCTGGAAACGCGCGACCTGGTGGCGCTGACCAGCCAGCAGCTGGCGGCGCTGACGCCGGACCAGATCGCCGCGCTGAGCACCGACCAGGTCGCGCTGCTGGGTTCGGCCCAGGTGGGCGCGCTGACCACGCGCGTCATCGCGCAACTGGGCACGGCGCAGATCCAGGCCATCGAAACACGCGACATCCGCGCGCTGACCGCAGCGCAGATCGGCGCGCTGCAGAGCGACCAGCTGGTGGCGCTGCGCACCGACCAGATTTACGCCCTGACCAGCGCCGACCTGCAGGCGCTGCGCCCGGACCAGTTGGCCGTGCTCGGCACCGACCAGATCGTCGCCATCAGGTCGCCGCTGCCGCTGACCAGCGCCCAGCTGGCGGCGCTCAGCACCGACCAGCTCGCCGCGCTGTCCACCGCCGCCATCGCCACCCTCAGCAGCAGCCAGCTGGCCGCGCTGAACGGCGAGCAAGTGCAGGCGCTGGGCAGCGACCAGCTGGCCGCGCTGACCACCGCCCAGGTTTCGGCGCTGACCACCGCCATGCTCGGCAGCCTGAGCACGCAGCAGATGCTGGCGCTGGAAACGCGCGACATCGCCGTGTTGAGCCCGTCGCAGCTGCGGTCGCTGTCGACCGCGCAGCTGGTGGCGCTTACCAGCGACCAGTTCGGCGCGCTGAGCACCGACGCCGAGCGCGCCCTGACGCCGGAGCAATTTGCCGCGCTCACCACCGACCAGATCGTCGCGCTGAAAACGCTGGCGCCGCTGACCACCGCGCAAATCCGCGCCATGACCAGCGATCAGCTGCTGGCCATCGAAACCCGCGACGTGGTGGCGCTGACCAGCGCCCAGCTGGCCGCGCTCGGCAGCGACCAGGTGCAGGTGCTGAGCTCGGATCAGATCGTCCTGCTGACCACGGCGCAATACGCCGACCTCAGCACCAACATGCTGAACGCGCTGACCACCGACCAGCTACGCCTGATCGAAACGCGCGACATCCGCGCGCTGCGCAGCGCGCAGGTGGCGCAGCTGGGCACGGACCAGGTCGTCGCGCTGGGCAGCGACCAGGTGGCCGCCCTCAGCACGGCAGCCGTGAGCGCACTGCGCGCCGAACAGCTGGCCGCGCTCAATAGCGACCAGTTGGCCGCGCTGCTGCTGTCGCCGCTGGGCACGCACCAGATCAGCGCGCTCACCAGCGACCAGATCGCGCTGATGAGCGGCAGCGGCTTCAGCCGGCTGAACACGGCGCAGATCGCCGCCCTCGGCAGCGACCAGGCGCTGGCCATCACCAGCGACCAGGTGGTGGCGCTGGACACCAGCCAGTTGCGCGCGCTCGGCACCAGCGCGCTCATGGCACTCGGTACCGACAGCATCGCCGCACTCAGCAATGGCGACCTGGCCGCGCTCAACACGCGCCAGATCGCGGTGCTGACCAGCAACCAGCTGCTGGCGCTGAGCACCACGCAGCTGCGCGCGCTGACCACGCAGGAAATCGCCGCGCTGACCGCCGCCCAGCTGAACGGCATGAACGACACCCAGCTCGACGCACTGCTGACCTTGTCCGCGCTGAGCACCCGCCAGTTGCAGGCGCTCAATACCGACCAGCTGTCGCACCTCAATCTGGACGACCTGCGCTCGCTGAAGACCAGCCAGCTGGCGGCGCTGGCCACCGACCAGGCGCGCGCGCTGACCACCGACCAGATCGCCGGCATGCTTACCGAGCAGCTGCGCGCGCTGAGCACGCAGGCGATCCGCGCGCTCACCACCGATCAGCTCAGCGGCCTGACGCCGCTCGGCATCATCAGCCTGAGCACGCGCCAGGTGGCGGCGCTGAGCACCGAGCAGCTGACCTCGCTGACCACGCGCCAGATCAGCGCCATGAGCACCGCCGAAGTGGCGGCGCTGACGCCGGCGCAAAAGGCGGCGCTGACCAGCGACCAGATCGCCGCGCTGCCGTCGCTGGCCAGCTTCTCGACGCAGGCCATCGCCGCGCTCACCACCGACCAGATCATCTCGCTGCCGCTGGCGATCCTGGCCAGCCTGACCACGGCGCAGGTGGCCGCGCTGACCAGCGACCAGGCGGCGGTGCTGACCACGGCGGAAATCGTGGCGCTGAGCACGGCCCAGGTGCGCGCGCTCGGCACCGCCCAGCTGGCGGCGCTGAGCAACACGCAGCTGCAAAACATGGAGCTGATCGACCTGCAGGCGCTGAGCAGCCGGCAGATCGCCAGCCTCACCACCGACCAGGTCAGCAATCTGCTGCTGGGCCAGGTGGCGGCGCTGGGCACCCACATCATCAGCGCGCTGACCACCGCGCAGGTGCAGGCGCTCAGCACCGACCAGGTCGCGGCGCTGAGCACGCTGGCGCCGCTGACCAGCCGCCAGATCGGCGCGCTCACCACCGACCAGATCGCCAGCCTGAGCAGCATCGCCACGCTGAAGACCAACCAGATCGCCGGCCTCACCAGCGGCCAGGTCGGCGCCCTCACCAGCGCCCAGATCGTGGCGCTGAGCACAGCCCAGGTGCGCAGCCTGAACGCCGCCACGCTGGCCGCGCTGTCCACCGACCAGGTGGCGGCGATCGAGGAAATCGATATCGCCGCGCTGGCCAGCAACCAGATCGTCGCCTTCAGCAGCGACCAACTGGCCGCGCTCAGCGGCGTCCAGTTCGCCGCCATCAGCAGCGCCAACCTGGCGGCGCTGACCACGCGCCAGATCGCCGCGCTGAGCCTGGCGCAGGTCGACAGCCTGGCCTCGCTGGCGCCGCTCACCACCAGCCAGATCCGCGCCCTCACCAGCGACCAGTTCGCCAGCCTGCTGCTGGGCCAGATCGCCACGCTGAAAACCAGCCAGTTGGCCGTGCTCAACAGCGCGCAGGCGCAGGCCCTGAGCAGCGACCAGCTGGTGACGCTGAGCACGGCCCAGGTGCGCGGCATGGGCGCCGCCACGCTGACCCTGCTGACCTCGGACCAGATCGCCGCGATGGAAGCGGTCGACATCGCCGCGCTGTCCAGCGCGCAGGTGGCGGCGCTGCGCACCGACCAGGTGCGGGCGCTGACGCTGGAGCAGTTGGCGGCCTTCACCTCGCAGGAAATCGCGGCCTTGACCACGCGCCAGCTGGGCATGCTGAGCACGCAGCAATTTGCCGCGCTGGGCGCGCTGGCCGGGCTCGGCACCCGGCAGATCGCCGGCCTGTCGTCGGACCAGCTGCGCGCCCTGACGCCGGAGCAGATCGCCAACCTGAAAACCAGCCAGGTGGCCGCCCTCGGCAGCCAGCAAGTCCGCTACCTGACCAGCAGCCAGGTGCCGGCGCTGACCACCGCGCAGGTACGCTCGCTGTCGAGCGACGCGATCGCGGCGCTGTCCGGCGAGCAGCTGAACGCGCTGGAAGACGTCGACCTGCGCGCGTTCAACAGCCAGCAGATCGCCGCGCTCGGCAGCGCGCAGCTGGCGGCGCTGCGCCTGAACCAGTACAACATCCTGACCACGCAGGAAATCGCCGCGCTGACCACGCGCCAGATCGGCTACCTGGACAACAGCCAGCTGGCCGCGCTCAGCAGCCTGACCGTGCTGACCAGCGCCCAGGTGCGCGCGCTCAGCAGCGACCAGTTGGGCGGCCTGTCGGTCGACCAGTTTACCGCCCTCAAGACCAGCCAGCTGGCGGCGCTGGACAGCCGCCAGGTCGGCGGCCTCGGCAACGCGCAGTTGATCGCGCTCAGCACCGCGCAGGTGCGGGCGCTGGCGGCCGGCCTGATCGCGCGCCTGAACCAGGCGCAACTGACCGCGATGGAAGTGGAAGACTTCGCCGCGCTGAGCACCGACCAGCTGCGCGCGCTGACCACCGAGCAGATGACCTATCTGCTGACCCAGCAGTTGCAGGCGCTGCGCACGGCCAGCGTTGCCGCGCTGACGCAAAGCCAGATCGGCGCCCTCAGCGCCGCCCAGCTGGCCGCGCTGGGCGCGCTGGCCAACTACACCACGGCGCAGATCGCCGGCCTGTCGACCGACCGCATCGTCGCCCTCACCGTGGACGACATCGCCTCGCTCAGCACCCGGCAGATCGCCGCGCTGACCGCGCTGCAGACCGGCGTGCTGGCGCCGGCCCAGCTGGCCGCGCTCAGCGGCGCCCAGGTCGGCGCGCTCAACACCAGGGCGCTGGCCGGCCTGGCGCCGGCGCAGCTGCCGTCCATCGAGGCCGGCGACTTCGCCTTCCTCAACTCGGCGCAACTGGCCGCGCTCGGCACCGACCAGTTGCAGGCGCTCAGCGATGAGCAGATTGCCTTCCTCAGCAGCCGCGGCATCGCCGGTCTGAAGCCGACGCAAATCGCCGCGCTGCGCGGCGACCAGCTGAACGCGCTGACCGCGATCAACAGCCTGAGCACGGCGCAGATCCGCGCGCTGAGCGGCGACCAGTTGGCGCTGCTGTCGCAGGCGCAGATCGCCGCGCTCGGCACCGCGCAGATCGCCGCGCTGAGCAACGCGCAAACGCCGTACCTGACGCCCGACCAGATCGTCGCGCTGCAAACGGGCGACCTGATCGCCATGAACACGCGCGCGCTGCAAGCGCTGTCGCAGGGACAGATCAGCGCCATCGAGGGCGAGGACCTGGCGGCGCTCAAATCGGCGCAGATCGCCGCGCTGACCACCGCGCAGTTCAGCTGGCTGACCGACGCCCAGATCGGCTTGCTCAGCACGGGCGCGCTGGCCGGCCTGACCGCCGCCCAGGCGCGCAGCCTGTCAGCCAGCCAGCTGATCGGCATGAGCGGCGGCCAGTTGCGCGCGCTGAGCACGCAAGCCATCGCGGCACTGAGCGCCAGCCAGTTCGCCGCCATCGAAGCGGGCGACATCGCCGCGCTGACCACGGCGCAGATCGTAGCGCTGGGCACGGCCGACATCCAGGCCATTTCTGACGCCCAGCTGCAAGCGCTGACCTCGGCCCAAGTGCGTGCGCTCAGCACCGCCCAGGTCAGCGTGCTGACCCAGGCGCAACTGGCGCAGCTCCCGCTCGGCTGGCTCGGCACGCAGCAACTGCCGGGGCTGAGCACGGCCAATATCGGCCAGCTGGACGACAGCCAGCTGGCCGCGCTCACCACGGCGCAGATCGCCGTGCTGTCGACCCGGCAGATCGCCGCGCTGAACACGCACCAGATCCAGGCGCTCAGCGTCAACCAATGGAAGGCCATCAGCACCGACGGCATACGCACGCTCAGCGCGGCGCAGCTGGCCGCGCTGGAAGATGCCGACCTGGCCGCCCTCGGCAGCCGCCAGTTCGCCGCGCTGAGCACGGCACAGATCCAGCAGTTGTCGGTTGACCAGATGGGGCAGTTGAGCACGCTTGAAATCGCCGCCATGACAGCCGCGCAAATCAAGGCGCTCAGCACCGCCCAGCTGGCCGGCCTGCGCACGCTCACTCCGCTGACCACGCTGCAATTCAGCGCGCTGACCAGCGCCCAGCTGCAATCGCTCGACGGCGCCCGCATCGCCACGCTGCAAACGCGGCAGGTTGCCGCGCTGACCAAGACGCAGCTGCAAATCCTGCGCACCGACCAGATCGTCGCGCTGACCACCGCGCAGGCGCAGGCGCTGTCGCTGGCCGCCCTGCCCGGCCTGAGCACCGCGCAGATCGCGGCCATGGAGGCCGAGGACGTGCGCGCGCTCACCAGCGCCCAGTTCGCCACGCTGAACACGGCGCAGGTGGTCACGCTGAATCTGGACCAGCTATCGCTGCTGCGCACGGCGCAATTGCCGGGCCTGAGCGCGGCCGGCCTGAAGGCGCTCAGCACCAGCCAGCTCAACGCGATCGCGTCGCTGGGCACCTTGAACGACAGCCAGGTCGGCGCGCTCACCACCGCGCAGGTCGGCGCGCTCGACGAGGACAGCTTCCTGTCGCTGCGCTCGGCGCAGATGGCGTCGCTGCGGGCGGCGCAGGTGGCGGCGCTGGCCAGCGACAAGCTCGGCATGCTGAGCACCAGCCAGGCCAGCGGCCTGACGCTGGCCTGGCTGACCACCGCGCAGATGCCGCAACTGAGCCTGACCGCGATGAAAGGCCTGAGCAGCGCCCAGGTGGCGACGCTGAAAACCGCGCAGCTGACCGCGCTGAGCGGCGAGCAACTGAACGCGCTGACGACGCGCGCGCTGCCAGGACTGACCTTGTCGCAGCTGCGCGTGCTGCGCACCGACCAGATCGGCGCCCTGAGCACGCTGCGCGGCTTCACGGCCGACCAGATGGCCGGCTTCAGCTCGACGCAGATCGCCGCACTCGAGGCCAGCCTGTTCGACACGTTATCGACCCGCCAGCTCAGCGTGCTGACCTCGGCGCAGTTCGCCGGCATCGGCACCAGCCAGATGGCCACGCTCGGCTCGGCCGACGTCGGCGCGCTGTCGCTGGGCGTGCTCAACGGCCTGAGCGCCGAGCAGGTCAGCATGCTGGACGGCGGCGACATCGCCGCGCTGAAGACGGCGCAGATCGTCGGCCTGAAGGCGCCGCTGGTGCAAATGCTCAGCGTGCCGCAGGTGCAGGCGCTGACCACCGCGCAGATCCGCGCGCTGATCGCCACGCAGCTCAAGGCCCTCAGCACCGATCAACTGGCCGGTCTCAGCATGACGCAGGTCACGGCGCTGCTGGCCAGTCCGCAGAAATCGGCGCTATCGACCGAGCAGTTGTCGGTGCTGACCGTCAGCCCGCTGGTCCTCGACCTCGACGGCGACGGCATCAGCACGCTCAACATCGGCGCCGGCGTGCGCTTCGACCTCCGCGCCGACGGCAGCAAGGTCAACACCGGCTGGGTCGGCGGCGGCGACGGCCTGCTGGCGCTGGACCGCAACGGCGACGGCGTCATCAACGACGGCGGCGAGCTGTTCGGCACAGCCACCGCCAGCGGCGCCGGCGGCAACAGCGCCAACGGCTACGCCGCGCTGAGCGAACTCGACAACAACCACAACGGCGTCATCGACAGCGCCGACACGCTGTTCGGCGACCTGCGCGTGTGGGTCGACGCCAACGCCGACGGCATCAGCCAGGCCGGCGAGCTGAAGACGCTGGCGGCGCTCGACATCGCCAGCCTCGGCCTGCAAGCGCAGGCGTCGACCGACTTCGACCACGGCAACTGGATCGGCCTGCGTTCCAGCTACACCAGCACCGACGGCAGCACGCACGCGCTGGCCGACGTCTGGTTCCAGGCCGGCCGCGCCAGCGACGCCAGCGCGCTCAGCGCAGCGATCGGCGGCTACGTCCAGCAAGCCGGCAGCAGCGCACCGGCCACCGCCCGGCTGACGCCCGACGGCAGCAGCACCCCGCCAGGCGGCCTGGACGGCAGCGTCGCCAGCGCCGCCGCGCGTCTGCAGCAATACCAGGCGCTGACCGCGCTCAGCAACGCCGCCGCCGCGCAGCACGACGACTGGCTGCGCAAGCAGCCGGCCCCGCAAGGCATCCTCGCCGCAAAATAAAACCGGGGTCAGGTCTGACAAAAGCACACGGGCTCAACTGCTGCGCAGTTGAGCCCGTGTGCTTTTGTCAGACCTGACCCCGGAATGGCTAGCTGATGTAGTTGAACAGCGAGAGGCCGGACATGGTGGTGAACGATTTCTGTGCGGCCGTCAGCGTGGTCTGCTGCTGCGTGAACAGCGAGATGGCGGCCGTGTAGTCCAGGTCTTGCAGGTTGGAGAGCGTGGTGGCGTATTGCAGCCCCAGGTCGTCGCCCGAGCTGTCCAGGTAGTCCAGCTCCTTCAGCCGCGAGCCAACCGCCGCCTGCACCGACAACACATTGTCGGCGGCGTTGTCGATGTTGACTTGCAGCTGGTTCAGCATGTTGTTGATCTCGGCATTGCCGGCCGGGCCGTTGCCCGGCGAACGCAGCGCGTCAATGAAGCCTTGCACCGTCTCGAAGATCGATTGATTGGTCGACGGCTCCACCGAGAAGCTGTCGCCGTCCGCCGGCTCGCCCTTGACGTCGAACTGCACGCCGTCAAAGGTGATGTTCTGACCGCTGACGTAGTCTTGCGGCACCGCCGGAATCGGCGTCGGCGGCACCGGATCGCCGGTGGTCAGGTTGGTGACCGTGTACGTGGTCTTTTTCGGCACGCCGTCCGCGGCCGGCACCACCTGGAAATTGATCTGGTACTTGTCGCCGGTCAGTTGCGTAGCGTCCTTGACCGAGCCGGCGCTGATGATGCCGGTGCCGCCCCGGTCGTAGTTGCCGGCGTCCGGCATGGTGACGAACTTGCCGTTGCCGGTGATGTTAGATTCGAACACCGCGGCGCCCGAATCGGTGATGGGGATGGTGCGGGTCGATCCCACCTGCAACGAACGCTGGCCCTGGTCGCCCTGGTAGTCGGCGCCGGTGGCGGTCTTGGTGAACGGCATGGTGGTCGATTTGTAGCCGGAGAAGACGTAGCCGCCCACCCCGTCCGAGGAGTTGGCCACGCCCAGCAGGTCGGCCAGCCGCGCTTCCAGCTCGGTGGCCAGCGAGCCCAGGTCGGACGGCGTGTAGGTGCCATTGCCGGCTTTCACCGCCAGGTCCTTGATGTCCTGCAGGATGGCCGTGGTGCTGGCCAGCGCCGTCGCTTCGAGGTTCAGCAAGCCCTTGGCGTTGGAGCGGTTGGTGGCCAGCTGGGTGTTCAGTGATTGCGATTGCGTCACCTCCAGCGCGCGCGCGCTGGCGATCGGGTCGTCGGCGGCGGTCAGGTTCTTGCGCCCGGTCGACAGCTGCTGCTGCGTGCGCGCCATGGCCGACGACAGCGACGTGATCTGATTCGATCCCGTATCGAAGATGGTTCTGGTGCTGATGCGCATAATCATGATGCTACCCTATTCCTGTGTTTGCCTAGTTGCCCAGGCTGAGCAATGTGTCGAATAACTGGCTGGCCACCTGCATGACCTTGCCGCTGGCCTGGTACGCCTGCTGGTAGCGCAGCAGGTTGGCGGCTTCTTCGTCCAGGTTGACGCCCGATACCGACTGCTGCGCATTGGTGGCCTGCTTGACGGCGGCGTCGGCGGCGGTGCTGGCGATCTGCGATTCGCGCGCCTTGGTGCCGACAAAGTTGACCATCTGCGCATACGTGGTCTGGAAGGTCGACTTGCCGTTGTTGAGTATGTTCTTGGTCTGCAGGCCGGCCAGCAGCGCGCCGTTGCGGCTGTCGCCGACGCCGCTGGTGTTGGGGCCGACCGTGAATTGGTCGTTGTCCGCCGGCGTGCCGCTGATGGTGAAACTGATGCCGCCAAAATTGATGGTGGCGCCGTCGGCGTACTTCGGCTGGCCCGGCGTCGGCGGATAGGCCGTGGTGGTGCCGTTCTGGGTGACGCTGACGGTGACGCCGGCCGGGAAGCCGGACAGTTCGCCGGTGTCCTTGTCGTAGGTGAGCGTGACGGGCGCGGTCAGCGGCGTGCCAAGGTAATCCTTGTCCACCGTGCCGGCCGAGATCTTGGCGTTGCCGGCGTTGGTGGTCGGCGCGGCCGTGGTGACCGGCGCCGCCAGCGCGATCTTGGCCGGGTCCGTGATCGCCACCGTCAGGCTGGCGGCGGCGTTGTAGGTCGGCCGCACCAGGAAGTTGTCCTTGTCCGCCGGCGTGCCGCTGAAGGTGTACGTGACACCGTCGACCTCCTGCGGCGAACCGGTGATCTGGGTGACCTGGCCATCGCTCTTGCGGGTAATGCTGTAGCTGGCGCTGACGGCGTCGTAATCGACGCTGTAGTCGCTGGCGGTGAGCTTGCTGGCGTCGGTCACCACGCCCTTCACTTCGGCCGTGCTGGCGGCCGAATTGCGCGTGCTCGGCCCGACATAGGCTTCGATCGGATTGAAGAAGTTGCCACCGGGCGCGTCGTTCTGGTCCTGCCCCAGCACGTGCTGGGCGTTGAAGGCCGTGGCCAGGCCGGCGGCGACCTGCCCCAGCTGGTTCTGCGCCTGGTCCAGCGCGCCGTTGCGGAAGTCCATCACGCCGCCCAGCTGGCCGCCGGTAAACACCGCGTCCGGCAAGGCGCTGAAGTTGCCGTTGGGCGCGGCGTAGCCGATCACCAGCCGGCTGGCATCGTTGGGCGAGGACGCGGTTTCCAGCTGAAATGGCTTGTTGCCCACCACCAGCGGTTGACCGTTGCCGAACTGCACGTTCAGCATATTGTCGTCGCCCTGCGTGACGTTGACCTTGATCAGCTTGTTCAGCTCGGTCAGCATCTGGTCGCGCTTGTCGAGCAAATCGTTGGGCGCCACGGTGTCGGTGGTCAGGCCGGCGATGGTGTTGTTGATCTCGGCGATCTGGCGCGCGTAGGCGTTGATCTCGTTGACGCTGGAGTTGATCTGGCTGTTGACGCCGGACGAAATCTCCACCAGCCGCGCGTTCATCGCGTGGAAGCGCGAGGCCAGCGATTCGGCATTCGACAGCAGCGACTGGCGCGCGGCCGACGAGGCCGGGCTGGCGGTGGCGTCCTGCACGCCCGAGAAGAAATCCTGCAGGGCCGGCGACAGGCCGGCGGTCGGGTCCGACAGCAGATTGTCGATCTGGTTGATCTGGTTGCTGTACGAGTCCAGCGCCGCCTGGTTGGCCTCGGCATTGCGCAACGACGTTGCCAGGAAGTTATCATAATAGCGGCGGACGGCCGTGATCTCGGTGCCCGTGCCTACGTAGCCGAAGCCGCGGTACTGGGTACCGGTATCGCCCTGGATGGCCACCTGGCGGTTGTAGCCGGCCGTATTGGCGTTGGTAATATTGTTGCCGGTGGTCGATAAACCGACCTGGGCAGCCAATAAACCACTTTTACCGATGCTGAGAAGACTCATGATAGTTTCGCTTTAGTTAGGAAGGTTTACGGCAGCTTTTGCCGAAACTTGATCATCCAGCCAGCGAGCGCTTGATGATGCTGGTCAGTTTGCTGGCGTAGTTCGGATCGGTGGCGTAGCCGGCCTTTTGCAGCCCCTGGGCGAAACTGGCGGCGTCGCCGGCGCTGGCCAGCACTTTTTCATAGCGGGGGTTGCCTGTAATCAATTTCGCGTAATCCTTGAAACTGTCGGCATAGCTGTCGTAGGCGCGGAAGCGCTCGACCCGGCTCTGCGCCTTGCCGTTCACATACTCGGTGGTGGTGGCCTCGACCACCTTGCCCTTCCAGTCGGCGCCGGCCTTGATGCCAAACAGGTTGTGGCTGTTGCTGCCGTCGCGGCCCTTGATCTCGCGCCGGCCCCAGCCTGATTCCAGCGCCGCCTGGCCCAGCATGAACTTGGCCGGGATGCCGGTGGCCTTGCTGGCCTCCTCGGCGTGCGTCGCCAGCTTCTCCTGGAAGCTGCGCACGTGCGGCGCCTGCGAGCCCTTGCTGGCCGAGGCCGTCGCCGCCTCGGTGCTGGCGGCGGTGGCGGCCGCATTGCCGCCGGCCGCCGCGATCGCGCGTTGCAGCTTGGCGTCCATCAGGCTGGCCATGCCGGAAAAACTGCCGGCGTTGCTGCCGCTGGCGCGGTCGCCGGCGTCGCCGCTGCCGATCGCCAGCGCCTGCTGGTCGCTCTGCCTGGACAGCTGGCGCACCAGCATGTCGGCCAGGCCGATGCCCTTCTTGGCGATGTTCTGGCTGGTTTGCTGGTCGAGCATGGTCTGGAAGGTCTTGCTCTGCTGGCTGTCCAGCATGCCGTCCTGCGGCGTGGCGTCGCGCATGCTTTTCATCATCATGTTGACGAACATGGCTTCGAACTGGGTCGACGCGGTTTTCAGCGCCTCCGGGCTGCCGGCGCGGGCCGATTGCTTGAGGCTGCCCATATCGCGCAGGTCAAGGGCGAATTTGCCGCTCAGGTCATTGGAGGTCGAGGTTGGGCTGGCCATGGGACACCTGCTTAAATAATTTCCAGTTCAGCGCGCAGCGAGCCTGCGGCCTTCATTGCTTGCAAGATCGACAGCAAGTCTTGCGGCGTGGCGCCGATGGCGTTGAGCGCCTTGACCACCTCGGCCAGCGAGGCGCCGCCCTTGACCAGCATCACCTTGCCGCTGTCCTGCTTGATGCCGACCTGCGGATTCTGCGTGACCACCGTGCGGCCGCCGGACAGCGGATTGGGCTGGCTGACCTGGGTGTCGGCGTTGACCGATACTGACAGATTACCGTGGGAAATGGCGCACGTATCCAGCGTCACCGCGCGGTTCATCACCACCGAGCCAGTGCGGGCGTTCATGATCACCTTGGCCGGCTGCTCGGCCGGATTGACTTGCATGTCCTGCAGCGTGCCGATGAAGCTCACGCGCTGGTCGCTGCCGCTGGGTGCCTGCACGCGGATCACGCGGCTGTCCATGGCGTAGGCGATGCCGGCGCCGTATTTGTCGTTGATCGCCTCGACCACGCGGCTGGCGGTGGCGAAGTCGGCATTGTTGAGCTCCAGCTTGATCATATTGCCTTCGCCCAGATTGGTGGCGACAGCACGCTCGACCGTGGCGCCACCGGAAATCTTGCCCACGCTCAGGTGGTTGACGGTCAGCGAGCTGCCGCCACCGCCACCGCCGGCCTGCACGCCGACGCCGCCGACCAGCACATTGCCCTGCGCCATGCCGTACACCTGGCCGTCGGCGCCCTTGAGCGGCGTCATCAGCAGCGTGCCGCCGCGCAGGCTCTTGGCGTTGCCCATCGACGAGACGGTGATGTCGAGCTGCTGGCCGGGCTGGGCGAACGGCGGCAAGGTCGCGGTCACCATCACGGCTGCGACGTTTTTCAGCTGCAACTGGCTGCCCTGCGGCAGGTTCACGCCCAGCTGCTGCAACATCGAAATCACGCTCTGCACGGTGAACGGGGTCTGCGTGGTCTGGTCGCCCGAACCGTCGAGGCCGACCACCAGGCCATAACCCAGCAATTGGTTGTTGCGCACGCCGGCGATGCTGGCCAGGTCCTTGATGCGCTCGGCCTGGCTCAGCGGCGCCCACAGCGACAGGCACACCAGCAGCGCGGCTTTGAGGGAAGTTTTCATGGTCATCAGAACGGCAGCAGGCTTTGGAAGAAGCGCGACGCCATCGACGACAGCTCGGCGCGGTCGATGGTGTTGGCGGTGCGGTACTCGACGCGCGCGTCGGCCACCGCGGTCGACGACACGGTGTTGCCGGTGGCAATGCTATCGGGGTTGATCATGCCGGAGAAGCGGATGTACTCGGTGCCCTTGTTCATGCCGACCTGCTTCTCGCCGGCCACGATCAGATTGCCATTGCTCAGCACCTCGACCACCGTGATGCCCATGGTGCCGGTGAAGGCGTTGCTGGCGGTCTGGGCGTCGCCATCGCTATAGGTGTTCTCGGTCGACACCGCCAGCGGATTGCCAAAGGTGCTGCGCAGCTTGGCCGGCATGGTGGCCGATACGCTGCCCGACTTGTTGCCGGACGCGGTGCCGCTCTTGTTGGCCGAGGTGCGCTCGGTAATCACCAGCGTCAGCACGTCGCCGACATGGCGCGCGCGGCGATCCTCGAACACCGGGCGGAACGCGGACGACTGGTAGATGGCGCCGTTGTTCGGCACCGCCTGCAGCTGTTCGCTGGTCAGCGGGCGCGCGGTCTTCGGACCGGCCACGATGGTCGACGGCGTGGCGGCGCAACCGCTGAGCACAGCGGCGGCAAGCAGGGGAATGGCGTAGTTCATGGCGGCTCCCTTACATCTGCGACAGCTTCTGCAGCATCTGGTCGGAGGTGGTGATGGCCTTGGAATTGATCTCGTACGCGCGCTGGGTCTGGATCATATTGACCATCTCCTCGACCACGTTGACGTTGGAGGTTTCCACATAGCCTTGCAGGATCAGGCCGGTGCCATTGGTGCCGGGCGTGTTCTGCTGCGGCGCGCCGGAGGCGGTGGTTTCCACGTACAGGTTCTCGCCCTTGGACTCCAGCCCGGTCGGATTGATGAAGGTGGCCAGCTGCAAATTGCCCAGTTGCTGGGTGGTGGTGGCGCCGTTCGGGCCGGCGATATTGACCGAGACCGTGCCGTCGCGCGCCACGCTGATCGATTGCGCGGTGATCGGGATGGTGATGGCCGGTTGCAGCACAAAGCCTTCCGAGGTCACCATCTGGCCGTTCTGGTCGCGCTGGAACGAGCCGTCGCGGGTGTAGGCGGTAGTGCCGTCGGGCAGCAGCACGGTGAAGAAGCCGCTGCCGTTGACCATGATATCTTTATCGTTGCCGGTCGACTGCGGGTTGCCCTGGGTGTGGATGCGCTCGATGGCGACCGGGCGCACGCCGGTGCCCAGCTGCATGCCGGACGGCAGGTTGGTCTGCTGCGACGACAGCGCGCCCGGCTGGCGGATGTTCTGGTACAGCAGATCCTCGAACACGGCGCGCGACTTTTTGAAACCGTTGGTGCTGACGTTGGCCAGATTATTGGACGTCACGTCCATCTGCGTCTGCTGCGCCTCCATGCCGGTCTTGGCGATCCATAACGAACGTATCATCTTGCTTCTCCCAATGCCGGATGAACGTTGGCTGTTCATCCCATGCAAGCATTATGCGGGAGAGGCCGTCAACTCAAAGCGAGGATCTGGGTGGCTTTTGCGGCGTTATTCTCGGCGTTCTTCATCAGGCTCATTTGCATTTCGAACTGCCTTGCCAGGCTGATCATGCTGACCATGGAGTCGACCGGATTGACGTTGCTGCCCTCCAGCACGCCATCGACCACGCGCACATTCGGGTCGTTCTGCGCCGGCGCGCCGTCGGCCTGGCGGAACAGGCCGTCGTCGCCGCGGATCAGGCCCTTGACGTCCGGGTTGACCAGCTTCAGCCGCCCCAGCACGTTGGCCGGGCCCGGCTCGAAGTTGTCGTTGACCACGCTCACCGTGCCGTCGCTGCCGATGGCGATCTTGGTGTCCGGCGGCACGGCGATCGGGCCGCCGTCGCCGATCAAGGTCTGCCCGCTGGTGGTCTGCAGGATGCCGTTTTCGGTGATCTTCAGGCTGCCGTTGCGGGTGTAGGCCTCGGAACCGTCGGCCGACTGCACCGCCAGCCAGCCTTGGTCGCGCACGGCGATGTCGAGCGGGCGGCCGGTGGTTTCCATCGGCCCGGAACGGAAGTCCGCGCCGACGGTGGAGTCGACCACGAAGGCGCGCGTCGGCAAGCCCTCGGACACCACCGGCACCGCCCGGAACGAGTCGAGCTGGGCGCGGAAGCCGGTGGTGGTGGCGTTGGCCAGGTTGTTCGACACGGTGGCTTGCTGCTCCATCACGTGGCGGGCGCCGGTCATCGCGGTGTAGATAAGACGGTCCATCGCTTGCTCCTCTTAACGCCGCGCCTTAACGCAGGTTGACCAGCGTCTGCAGGATCGAGTCCTCGGTCTTGATGGTCTGCGCATTGGCCTGGTAGACGCGCTGCGCGGTGATCATGTTGACCAGCTCGGCCGTAAGGTCGGTGTTCGAGGTTTCCACGGCGCTGGCGCGCAACTGCCCCATCGAGCCGGCGTTCGGCACGCCGATGGTTGGCGGACCCGAGTCCGAGCTTTCCGCCCAGGCATTGTTGCCCAGTGGCGTCAGGCCATCGACGCTGGCGAAGTTGGCCATTGCGATCTGGCCCATGGCGCGCGACTTGCCGTTGCTGTACTGGCCCAGGATGATGCCGTTCTCGTCGATCGAGTAACGCTGCCAGGAGCCGGCCGAATAGCCGTTCTGGGTCGAACCCAGGTCGTTGGTGACGCTGCCGTACTGGGTGGTCTTGTCGAAGGTGGTGGCCACGGTCATGGGTTCCTCGGCGCCGGTGGCCGGGAAGATCGGCAGCTTGACCTGGAACGGCAGCGTTTGCGGCGGGTCCATCAGCGCCATCGCCTGCTCGTCCAGCGCGCCGGACTTGGTGAACAGCAGCGTGCCGACCTTGACCGCCGGCACGACGATCGCGTCGGCCAGCGCGGCGTTGATGTCGTCGGGCGACTTGCCGGTGATGGAATTGCCGCCGGTCGGATTCAGCTTGGTGTATGCGGCTTGGAGCGCGGCGAGCTGCTCATCCGAGGCTGAGGCTGGATCGGTGCGGGCGGCCGCCACCATGGTGTCGTACGCGACCTGCGCATACGCGGCCGCGGCCGCGCCAACCGCCGCCGGATCGGCCGGCACGGCGCGCACAGCGTTGTTGTAGGCGGTGCGGGCCGCCGCCACGTCCGTGCTGGTATTGACCGAGGCGGCCACGCCGGCCGTGACGATCTCCTTGTTGTCGGCGCCGGCGTAGACGTCCCACGTATTGGCGTCGGTCTTGACGTAATAGGTGGTCATGATGTGGGCGGTGCCGAGCGTGTCGTACACGGTCAGCACAGTCTGCTTGTTGTAGCTGGTCGGGTCGGTGGCGTCGAACGGGACCGTCTTCGGCACCGCCTCGGCCGAACTCAGGTTCAGCTGGAAGTTCGCCTCGGTGGTGGCCACCGGTTTCAGGTCGGACTTGTCCAGCGTCAGCGGCACCGGCGCGCCCAGCTGGATCACGCCGGCCGTGTTGGCCAGGTAGCCGGTCAGCACGGCGCCCTGGGCGTTGACCAGCGTGTGGGTATTGTCTTCGTGGAACTGGCCGTTGCGCGAATACTGCACCGCGCCGTTGACCACCAGGCGGAAGAAGCCGCCGCCGTTGATGGCGATGTCGAGCGGGTTGTTGCTGGTCTCGATATTGCCCTGCGTGAACTGCTGCGCCAGTTTGGACACCGTCACACCAATGCCCGGGTTGTTGCCCGACACGCCGTTCAGCGAATTGGCGTACAGGTCGGCAAACTGCGCCTGCGAGCTCTTGAAGCCCACCGTGCTGGCATTGGCAATGTTGTTGCCGATGACATCGAGCGACTTGGATGCGGCGTTCAGGCCGCTCAATCCTTGTTGGAACATGGTATTCCCCTATCTAGGTGTGATACTGCTTACAGAACTTCCTTGACTTCGCTCATCGTGAAATGCCCGAGCGAGGTATTCAGTTTGACGCCGCTGGCGCCGGTCGAGACGCTGGCCACCGCGGCCAGCTGCAGCGGCGTCGCGGTCAGCGCGCTGCCGGCGGTCTTGGCGGTGACGGTGAAGGTGTAGTTGCCGGCCGGCGCGGTGGTGGTCTTGTCGTCCATCAGGCCGTCCCAGGTGATCGGGTAGGTGCCGGCCTCGGCATTGGTCATGCTCATCGTGCGCACCGTCTTGCCGCTGCTGTTCTTGATCTCGATGTCGACGGTTTGCGAATCGGACGCCAGCTCGACGCCGAACACGCTGGAACTGGTGGTCTTGCCGTCCTCGCCAGTGGCGCTGCTCAGCACGATGCCCTTGCCCTCGACCAGGATGCCCTTGCCGATCAGGTTGATGGCGGTGGACGACTGCGTGCTGGCGATGTCGCCGCGCAACGATTCCAGCGTGGCGTTGATCTGGTTGACGCCGGTGACGGTCTGCAGCTGCGCCAGCTGGCTGGTCATGGCCGCGTTGTCCATCGGATTGAGCGGGTCCTGGTTTTGCAGCTGGGTCACCAGCAGCTTCATGAACTTGTCCTGGTCGGCCTGCACGCTGTCGGTGGTCTTGGTGCTGGTCGGGACAGTGCTGTTCAGACTGACGGGGGTGTCGATAATGCCGCTAACACTCATGATGGCCTCTTCTTATTGGTTAGTTCTGACCGATGGTCAGGGTTTTCATCAGCAGCGACTTGGCCGCGTTCATGGTTTCCACATTGGTCTGGTAGGAGCGCGAGGCCGACAGCATATTGACCATCTCGTCCACCACATTCACATTGGGCATCGTCACGTAGCCGTTCTCGTCGGCGGCCGGATGCTTGGGGTCGTACATCATCTTCATCGGCGACTGGTCTTCCACCACCTGCTTGACCCGCACGCCGGTCGAGGTGCCGCCGTTGGTCGGCGTCTGCGCCTCGAACACCACCTGGCGCGCGCGGTAGGCTTCGCCGCTGGCGCTGGTGGCGGAATCGGCATTGGCCAGGTTGGAGGCCACCACGTTCAGGCGCTGCGCCTGCGCGCTCATCGCCGAACCCGACACATCGAAAATTTTAAAGAGCGACATGATTAGTTCCCTGGCTGAATGGCGGCCAGCATCGCCTTGATCTGGCCGTTGATGGCGTTGACGCCGGCTTCATAGCGGATGGCGTTGTCCGTAAACTGGTTGCGTTCGACATCCATGTCGACCGTGTTGCCGTCCACCGCGCCCTGCACCACGCCGCGGTACAGCAGCGGCGTGCCGTCGGCCAGCGTACCAGCCACTTGCAGGGGTTGGGGTAATGCTTGGGCGCAGTGGTCTTCAGCGCTTGCTGGGCGTTCGGATCGGCCTTGTCCATGGCCGACTGCAGCGCGCTGCTGAAGTCGATATCGCGCGCCTTGTAATTCGGCGTGTCCGCGTTGGCAATATTGGAGGCAATGACACTCTGACGCGCCGAGCGCAGGCTCAGGGCGGTCTCATTGAAGCGCATATAATCGTCTAACTTGCTGCCGAGCATGATTCGCTCCCCTTCCACATTGATGACAGAATCGATGATACGGAGTTGCCCGCCGCAACCATCGGGCGAGAAGCAGCGCATTTCCCGCGCTATTCCGCGCTTCAAGTTCAGACCGCCAGACTATGATGGCAACATTGAACGGGAAACCCACCACCATGAAACCACGTCTGCTAATGATCACGCTGCTGGCTGGCGCACTGAGCGCCAGCGCCGCCGCCCAGACCGGGCGCCAGGAAGTGGCCGCGCTGAAGAGCGCGGTCGAGCAATTCCTGCAGGTGCAGGCCGGCGGCCTGCCGGGCCAGGTCACGGTCACCGTCGGCGCCATCGATCCGCGCCTCAGCCTGGCCGCCTGCGCCGAACCGCAAGCGTTCTTCATGCCCGGCGCGCGCGCCTGGGGCAAAACCACGGTCGGCGTGCGCTGCGCGGCGCCGGCGTGGACGATTTATGTACAAGCCAACGTCACCGTGGTCGGCGAATACGTCGCTGCTGCCGCGCCGCTGGTGCAGGGCCAGCCGATCGACGCCGGCCAGCTGACCGTACTCAAGGGTGATCTGACAATGTTGCCTGCCGGCATAGCCACCGACGCCAGCCAGGTGATCGGCCGCAGCGCCACGATCTCGCTGCCGCCCGGCACGCCGCTGCGGCTCGATACGCTGCGCAGCAAGCCGGTGGTGCAGTCGGGCCAGCTGGTGCGGCTGGTGTCCAGCGGCAACGGCTTCAGCGTGTCGGCCGAGGGCCGGGCGATGAGCACGGCTGGCGACGGCCAGGTGGTGCAGGTCAGAACCGGCAACGGCCAGCAAATTACCGGCATCGCCAAGCATGGCGGCATGGTCGAGGTAGCATTTTGAACAACAAAAAGGCACGGGCCCGGCTAAAGTTTCGCGCCAGGCCGCCGTTACCGACTCAGATCCCGGAGTTTCGTACTCCTAGCTGAGAAGGAAATGCTGTGAAAATCAATGACTCATTAAAGAGCACGCCCGGCCTGCCGTCGACGCCGGCGGCCAACGGCGCCACCGCGCGCGGCACCGAAAAGGCGGCGCAAACGGCGACCACCAATGTCGCCTCGGATAATGTACGCCTGTCCTCGCAAGGGCAGGCGATGGCGGCCAGTTCTGCCAGCGGCGCCAACGCCGTGTTCGACACGAAGAAAGTCGAGCGCATCAAATTGGCGATCGCCGATGGCCAGTTCCAGGTCAACTCGGAAAAAGTAGCGGATGGCTTGCTGGATACCGTCAAGGATCTGCTGCACTCAAGAAAACGATAGGAAGATTATGACCACCGTCACTCCGCTGAACAGCCTGCGCGAAGAAGAGCACATCATGTCCACGCTGCTGGACTTGCTGCGCCAGGAACAGCAACTGCTGGTGACGGCGGAAATCGAAGGCCTGCCGGCGCTGACCAACCGCAAGACCGCGCTGGTCACGCAAATGACCTTGTTGTCGGCGCAACGCCACCGGGCGCTGGGCAAGGCGGGTTTTCCGGCCGAGGAAGCCGGCATGGATGCGTGGATCGCGGCCAGCGGCGAGGCGCGCGACGAATCGGCCAGCCTGTGGCAGGCGCTGCTGCAGCACACGCGCGAGGCCAAGGAGCTGAACCGCGTCAACGGCATGCTGATCAACAAGCAGATGGGGCATACGCAGGACGCGCTGCAATCGCTGCGTCCGCAAGGTTCGACCGCGAATAATTTCTACGGCCCTGGCGGCATCTCCACTTCCCTGCCGCGCAGCCGCGGCTTTCTGGCTGGCTGATCCGGTTTTTCCCGCGTCGCTTGCCGTCATTCACCGCCTAGCCCGCCGTCATTCCCGCGCAGGCGGGAATCCATGCTGCGTATGGGTTCCCGCCTGCGCGGGAACGACTGGATGAATGACGACATTACTGGCTGGTTGGCAATTCAGTACTCGGATCCGGAATGCCCGACAAAATCGTCACCGCCACGCGGCGGTTGCGCGCGCGGCCTTCGGCGGTGGCGTTGTCGGCCACCGGCTGATTGGCGCTGAAGCCCACCGCAGTCAGCCGCCCCGGCGCCACGCCGGCATCGATGAACAGCCGCACCACGCTGCTGGCGCGCACGGCCGACAATTCCCAGTTGGACGGAAAACGCGGATTGCCGATCGGCTGGTTGTCGGTATGCCCTTCCACCTGCACGTCGTGGCTGTCGGCCGCCAGCAGGCCGGCCACCGCGCGCAACGCCTCCACCGATTCCGGCATCAGCCGCGCATCGCCCGGATCGAACAGCACCGAAGCGTTGATCTCGACGCTGACGCCGCGCGAATTCTGCGTCACCCGCACCTTGCCCTCCTTGACCAGCGGCGCCATGGTCGACAACAAATCCTGCGCCAGCCTGGTCATCTGCTCCTTTTCCTTGCGCAGCAGCTCGGTGCGGCGCTTCAGGCCGGGATTGGGGATAGGCAGGTTCTGCACCTGGGTATTGACCGGCGTGGCCGAACCCTGGCCGCCGAAGGCGTCGCCGAGGGCGTCGGAAAACACCTTGTACTTGCCGATGTTGACCACCGAAATCGCATACATGACCACGAAGAACGCGAACAGCAGCGTGATGAAGTCGGCGTAGGAAATCAGCCAGCGCTCATGGTTCTCCGGCTCGTCGTCGAACTTCTTGCGCGCGCGGCGGTACTGGGGCTGCATGTCAATGCTCCCGCATCAGCGTGGCGATGCGTTCGTCGATGACGCGCGTGTGGTCGCCGGTGGCGATGTCGTAGAACACCTGCGCGGCGATCTCCTGCTGGTGCACGGCCTGGGTAACGATGGCCTTGAGCTTGTTGGCGACCGGGTAAAAGAACAGGTTGGCCAGGCCGACGCCGTAAATGGTCGAGACGAAGGCGATGGCGATGCCGGAGCCGAGCTTGCTCGGGTCGGTCAGGTTCTCCATCACGTGAATCAGGCCCAGCACCGCGCCGAGGATGCCGATGGTCGGCGAGTAGCCGGCCGCCGATTCCCAGATGCGCACCGCCTGGCGCTCGGCCGTTTCATAGGCGGTGATTTCGGTGTCGAGCAGCTGGCGCAGCTTTTCCGGCGCGATGCCGTCGACGATCAGGCGCAGGCCCTTGACGTTGAACTGGTCCTTCGAGGCCAGCATGTAGCGCTCCAGCGACAGCAGGCCGTCGCGCCGCGCCGCCAGGTTCCAGGCGTTGATCTCGCGCGCCAGCGCGGCGCGGCTGTCCTTGGGCGGCGCGAACACCAGCCGCAGCATGCGCACGCCGCGCACAAAGGTCTTGAAGCGGGTTTGCAGCAGCACCGCGCCAAAGGTGCCGACCACCACGATCGCGAACGCCGCCGGTTGCAGCAAGGAAGTGACCTTGCCGCCCTCCATGGTCTGGCCGATGACGATGCCGGCCAGCGCCAGCAGCACGCCGGCTACGCTGGCCCAGTCCAAGACCGCTCCCGGAGTGAGGCGCGCAGCCGCGCCACGGCCTGCGTATGCAACTGCGATACGCGCGATTCGGATACGCCCATCACGGCGCCAATTTCTTTCAAGTTGAGCTCCTCTTCGTAGTACAAGCCCATCAGCATCTTCTCGCGTTCCGGCAGCAGGTCGATGGCGTCGATCACCGCCTGGCGGAAGTCGCCGTCCAGCAGCGCACGCAGCGGGTCGGCGTCTTCGTCCGACGCGTAGCGATCCAGGAAACTGTCGTTGCCGTCGTCGTCGTGGAAGTCCTCGTAGTACACCAGCTGGTGGCCGCCGCCGTCGCCCAGCATTTCCTGGTAGTCGGCCAGCGACAGCTTGAGCGACTTGGCCACCTCCGATTCGCTCGGCGGACGGCCCAGGCGCTGCTGCAAGGTCGACATGGCGGCCTCGACCTTGCGCATATTCTGCCGCAGCGAGCGCGGCAGCCAATCGCTGCTGCGCAATTCATCGAGCATGGCGCCGCGGATGCGCAGCACCGCGTAGGTTTCAAATTGCGCGCCGTGCGTTTCCTCGTAACGGCTGATGGCGTCCAACAGGCCGATCATCCCGGCTTGCACCAGATCGTCGACTTCGACGCTGGGCGGCAGTTTCGCCTTCATGTGGTGGGCCAAGCGCTTGACCAACGGCATGTGCTCCGTCAGCAAAGTATCCTTGTCCGCTTTCCCTTTTACCGTATACATTCGAATATTTGTGTTCTAATCAAGCGCGCAGTTGGTTGTTTCCCCCAGCGCAAAGCGGCCCGCCAGCTGGCGGAACGCGACAGATGCCCCTGCCAGCGGAAACGCATCGACCACCGCGCGCCCGAGGCGCGCTGCGCGTTGCAGGTATTCATCCGCCGGCACCGATCCCATCGACACCAGATTGACGGCAAGGTAACGGCTTGCCGCCTGTGCCATATTATCATAGACCAACCTCGCTTCGTCTTCAGAGGCGCCGGTGACCAGGATGCCGAACGGCCGCCGGCCCAGTTCCTGGTTCAGGCGCTTAATCATACTGTACGCCGCCTTGATCGAGGTAGCGCTATTGGAGACTTGTACGACGATATCCGAGCTGGCCATGATCGGCACCGGGAAGGCCTCGCCGTCGAACTCGCCGTCGACCAGCACCATGCCGGTCTGCTTGGCCAGCACGTCGAACGCCTTGGCCAGGCGGCGGGTGTCGTCCGGGCCGGTGCGCGGCGTGCCGCGCGTCATCGACGCCACCGCGAAGCCCTGCGGCACCTGGTGGATCACCTGGTTCAGCGCGCACTCCTGGCGCGCCACGTTCAGCAGGCTGTGGCCGCCGTCGAGGCCGAGCCGGCTGGCGACGCCGTGCGCGCTGGCGCAGGCGTCGACCACCAGCACGTCGTTGCCGGCGCGCGCCAGCGAGGCGCCCAGGTTGACCAGCATGGCGCCTTTGTCGTCCTGCGGCGCGGCCGACAAAAAGGTGACGATGCGGGGCTGCGCCCCGGCCAGCATGCGGCGCAGTCCCTCCGCCTGGTCGAAATCGAAGTTAGCCAAGGTGCACCTCGCGCATGGCGTGGTCGTTGCTCATCAGCAGGGGCAGTTCCGCGTCGTGGTACTGGGTGTTGACGACCTCGCGTTTCAATTTGAACGCGCGGTCGATCAGGTAGGCCGGGTCGGCCAGGTGCAGGTCTTCCGGCACGCGCTGGCCGTTCGACACGTAGAACAGGTTGAGCTTGTGGCGGATCACCACGTCCAGCGCGTTGCCGATCGCGGCCGCCTCGTCCAGCTTGGTCATGATGCAGCCGGCCAGGCCGCTGCCCTGGTAGGCGCGCACCACTTCGCTCAGCGTCTCCTGGGTCGCGGTCGCGTTCAGGCACAGCAGGCGTTTGACGTTGGCGTCGGCGCCTTGCAGCATCGACACCTGCTCGGTGACCATCTGGTCGCGCTGGCTGACGCCAACCGTGTCGATCAGCACGGTGTGCTTGTTCTTCAGTTCCTTCAGCGCGATGCGCAGGTCGGCCTCGTCCTTGACCGAGTGCACCATCACGCCAAGGATCTTGCCGTAGATGCGCAGCTGCTCGTGGGCGCCGATGCGGTAGGCGTCGGTGGTGATCAGCGCCAGCTTGTCCGGGCCGTGGCGCATCACGCAGCGCGCAGCCAGCTTGGCGGTGGTGGTGGTCTTGCCGACGCCGGTCGGGCCGACCAGCGCGAACACGCCGCCCTGGTCGATCAGCGCATCTTCGTTGACCATGGTTTGCAGGTTGCGCGTGAGGACGGTCTTGATCCAGCGCAGGCTGTCGGCGGCGTCGCGGCCGGCCGGCAGTTTTTCGATCAGGTAGCGCGCCAGGCTGGCCGAGAAGCCGGCCGCCAGCATTTCGCGCAGCACGGCGGTCTTCTGCGGCTCGCGCGCTTGCGTCGCGCCCCACGACAGTTCAGCCAACTGGGTTTCCATCATGCCGCGCATGGCGCGGATTTCATTCATCATGCCGCTCATTTCGACGGCGGCCGATTCCTTGGCGCTGGCAACGGCGGCGCTGACCATGGCGGCGATCTGCTGGGCGTCGATGGACGGCGCCTTCGGCTGCGGCGCCGGTGCGGCCGCGGCGGCGACCTTGGTGGCCAGCGAGGTGTGCGAGGCGACCACGCGGCGCTGCGGCTGCTGCGGCAGGCTGGCCGGGCGCGGCGCGGCGGCGACCGCAGGCGACATGTGCGGCAATTCATCTTCAAAACGCGGTTCGACGCGGCCGGCGGCGATCACCGGCGCGCCCAGGTCCAGCGACGGCGCCGGCTCGGCCATCGGCGAGTGCGGCGCCGGCATGGCCAGCGAGGCGGCGTCGTCGTTCGCCAGCGCGAGGATTTCGACGACGCCATCCGATTGACGGTTGGACAGGATCACGGCGTCAGGGCCGAGGGATTCGCGGACTTTGCGCAGCGCTTCGCGGGAAGTCGGTGCGGTAAATTTTTTCACGTTCATGACCGTCTCTCAATGTAACCAGGTTGAGCAGTGCGTCCGCAATGGCAAACGCCTTACTCCAATGCTGTCCATTATTGACGATGCACTCTGGAAACGATCCGATGAACAGGGGCAGAAATGGCCCGTATTTCAGTCGCCGAAAACCTCGGCCAGCGACTCCGCCTCGACGGCGTTGAGCGCCCATGCCGACAGCTGCTTCACATTGGCCGCGGCCAGCTGCTGCGCCACCGCGCCATCAAGCGGCCCGAAGCGCTTGACCAGCATGGCGGCAAGCACCTCCGCGCCGCCCTCCTGCCGTCCCTCCTGCCGTCCCTCCTGCCGTCCCTGCCGCCGCCCCGGCGGAGTCCTTTGCCGATCGCATGCCGTTCAAGGCTAGTCAGATAAGTCATGCTCTCCCTCCTTTGCAAAGCGATAGCGCCCCGCATGTAGCGGGCCTGCAAGCCGTCCGGCAGGCGCATCATCCAGTCGATCACTTTGAAAAAACTAATCATACGCCCCCTGCCCCGCTGGCGCGCGTACAGAATTTTGGTCAGGCGCCACTTGGCGATGCGGCGCCGATGCGGATGATGCCGGGTCTGCTGCGTCAGCAGATGCGCAGCGGTGACCAGGGCAAACGGATTCGCATGGGCCAGCAGCTCCGGCAGGCGGCCGGCGTAGTCTTGCAACTTCGCCACAGGAAAAGTCAGGCACATCTCGCAGCCCAGCATCTGATAGGCATACGACGAAGGCCGCCATCGCGCGTCCTGGTCCGCCAATACGGCCAGGCTGGCCAGCGGCCGAAGGTAATGGTCATACACGCGGTAATGCCAGCTTGTCGAGCAGTCGGGTGCCCAGCTCGGCGTCGCGCGACAGGGCTGCCAGTTCCTGGTCGAGGAAATCGTGCGGCCGCGACCAGTCGATCGCGTCATACGCGTCGGGGAAGTAAAAGGCCATGAATTCGGGCAGGTGGCCGGCGATGGCCTGCTTCCATGGCGTGTCGTAGTCGTCATGCATGCAGGCAGTCTAGCCTGCCCGCCTGCACGCGACGCGAGCTGGATCAAGCCGGCTGCTGCCCCACCAGCGCGGTGACGCGGATGGTTTTGCTTTCCGGGATTTCCGCGTGCGACAGCACCTTCAACTGCGGCAGCGAGCGGCGCAGGAAGCGCGACAGCAAGGCGCGCAACGGTCCCGGCACCAGCAGCACCGGCGTCAGGCCCAGCGCCTCCTGCTGCTGCGTCGCGGCGGCCGCCTGCTGCGCAATCGTATCGGCCGGGCCCGGCTCGATGCCGGCGCCGTCCGGCCCGCTGGCCGCCAGCGCCTGCATCAGCAAACGCTCCAGGCGATTGTCCAGCGTCATCACCGACAGCTCGCCGGCGCCGGGAAACAGCTGCTGCACGATCGCCCGGCCCAGCGCGATGCGCACCAGCGCCGTCAGGTCGTTCGGGTCCTGCGTGTGCACGGCGTGCTCGGCCAGCGTCTCGATGATGGAACGCATGTCGCGGATATGCACGCCTTCGATCAGCAGGTTCTGCAGCACTTTTTGCAGCGTCGACACCGACACCATCTTCGGCACCAGATCCTCCACCAGCTTGGGCGATTCCTTGGCCAGGTGGTCCAGCAGCGCCTGCACCTCGGCCCGCCCCAGCAGCTCGGACGCGTGGGTGGTGATCAGGTGATTCAAATGGGTCGCCACCACCGTGCCGGCGTCGACCACGGTATACCCCATGCCCTGGGCCTGGTCGCGCAGGCTGGCGTCGATCCACACCGCCGGCAGGCCGAAGGCCGGATCGGTGGTCACCATGCCTTGCAGCGTGCCGGTCGCCATGCCTGGATTGATCGCCAGGAACTGGCCGTTGAAGGCCTCGCCCGCGCCCACCTCGACGCCCTTGAGCGCGATGCGGTAGGCCGACGGCTTGAGCTCCAGGTTGTCGCGGATGTGCACCGGCGGCGCCAGGAAGCCCACCTCCTGCGCGAATTTCTTGCGGATGCCCTTGATGCGCTTGAGCAGCTCGCCGCCCTGGGTCTTGTCCACCAGCGGAATCAGGCGGTAGCCGACCTCCAGCCCCAGCGTATCGACCGGCATCACGTCCTGCCAGCTGGCCTCCTCCTGCTCGGCCGCCGCCGCCGCGGCCGGCGCGGCCGCTTCGGCCGCAGCCGTCTCGGCCGCCACCTTGGTCACTTTTTTCTTCGACATCAAATAAGCCGAGCCGCCCAGCGCGCCGGCCAGCGCCAGAAACACCAGGTTCGGCATGCCGGGAATCAGGCCCAGGCCGCCAATGATGCCGGCGGTGATGTACAGCACTTCGGGCTTGGCGAACAGCTCGCCCACCAGCTGGCCGCCGATGTCCTGGTCGTTGGCCACGCGCGACACCACGATACCGGCCGCAATCGAAATGATCAGCGAAGGAATCTGCGCCACCAGGCCGTCGCCGATGGCCAGCAGCGTGTAGTTCTTGGTGGCGTCGGCGAACGGCATATCGTGCTGGATCACGCCGACCAGCAGGCCGCCGACGATGTTAATCACCGTCACCAGGATGCCGGCCACGGCATCGCCGCGCACATACTTCGAGGCACCGTCCATCGCGCCGTAGAACTCGGCTTCCATCGACACTTCGCTGCGGCGCTTCTTGGCTTCCGCCTCGCCGATCAGGCCGGCGTTGAGGTCGGCGTCGATCGCCATCTGCTTGCCCGGCATCGCGTCCAGGGCGAAGCGCGCGCCCACCTCGGCGATACGGCCGGCGCCCTTGGTCACCACCACGAAGTTGATGATGGTCAGGATGACGAACACCACGATACCGACCGTGTAGTTGCCGCCGATCAGGAAGTGGCCGAAGGCCTCGATCACCTTGCCGGCGGCGTCGGCGCCGGTGTGGCCCTCGGTCAGCACGATACGGGTCGAGGCCACGTTCAGCGACAGGCGCAGCATGGTCGACACCAGCAGTATCGTCGGGAAGGACATGAAGTCCAGCGGCTTGACCGTGTACAGCGAAGTCAGCAGCACGATCACCGACAGCGCGATATTGAAGCTGAAGAACAAGTCCAGCACAAACGCCGGCAGCGGCAGGATCATCATCGCCAGCAGCATGATGATCAGGATCGGCGCCGCCAGGCTGGCCTTGTTCTGCGACGAGGCCAGGCCTTGCAGCCATGGCGGTAACTTCACGTTGCTGAGGGCGTTCATGCGGATGCTCCGTTATTCAAATCAGGTTGCGGGCCGTGCTTGGGGACAAAGGCCGGGTCCAGCGGGTCCATGGTGGGCGGCACGTCGAGTTTCTTCGGTTCTTCCGGACGGTTGCCGCCGCCGCGGTTGAACAGGCGCAGCTGGAACACATAAGCCAGCACCTCGGCCACGGCCGCGTACAGCTGCTCCGGAATCTCGTCGCCGATCTCGGTGTGCTTGTGCAGCGCGCGCGCCAGCGCCGGCGCTTCCAGGATCGCCACCTTGTGTTCCTTGCCCAGCTCGCGGATCCTGGCCGCCACCTCGTCGGTGCCCTTGGCCACCACCTTGGGCGCGCCGCGCATGCTGTCGTTGTACTTGAGCGCCACCGCGTAGTGGGTCGGGTTGGTGACGATGACGTCGGCGGTCGGCACGTCGGCCATCATGCGGCGCTTGGCCATCTCGCGCTGCAGCTGGCGGATCTTGCCCTTGATCTGCGGATTGCCGTCGGACTCCTTGGACTCCTGGATCATTTCCTGGCGCGTCATCTTCAGTTTGTCGGCGTAATGCCACATCTGGTAAGGCGCGTCGATCGCCGCGATCAGGCCCAGCGCGCCGACGATGAACATGAAACTGGCCGCCAGCATATTGGCGGTGTGGGCGATGCCCAGCTTGAGCGGTTCGACCGCCAGCCCGATCACCGCGTCCTTGTACTTGAGCACCACCAGCCAGGCGACAAACGCCACCACCACCGTTTTCAGAATGGCTTTGACCAGCTCGACCAATGCGTTCTTCGAGAACATATTGGCGACGCCCTTGATCGGATTGAGTTTGTTGAAGTTGGGCATGAACGACTTCGAGCTGAACAGCCAGCCGCCGACCAGGATCGGCGACGCCAGCGCCACCACCATCACCGCCACGCCCAGCGGCAGGCAGGCGATCAGCACCTGCACCAGGTCCATGCCGATGCGGCGTATCAGCACGTCGGCGTTGAAAATCTGTTCCTGGTCCAGCGCCAGGCCGGACACCATCACCGCCTCGAGCTGGCGGATCACCATGTCGCCCATCGCCCACAGGCCGGCGCCGGCGGCCATCAGCACGGTAAACGTCGCCACTTCCCGCGAGCGCGGGACGTCGCCTTCCTCGCGCGCCTGCTCGAGGCGCTTCGCTGACGCGGGTTCGGTCTTTTCGGCGTCGCTGTCTTCTGCCATATCGGGTCTGCCTGCTGCGTGGGTTAATCTTCGACAGTGCCATTATCGATGGCGGCAGCGGCATATCATCGGTGGAATACGGCAGGTTTTCACCGCCATATCCACGATTCCACGGGGAAATTAAATCGGCTTGACGATCTGCTCGATGGCGCCGAACACGGATTTGCCGTCGTCCAGCATTTCGATGCGGATGGTGTCGCCAAAGGCCATGAATGGCGTCACCGGCGCGCCGCCGGCCAGCGTCTCCAGGCAGCGCTGCTCGGCGATGCAGGAATAGCCGCGCCTGGCGTCGCGGTTGGACACCGTGCCCGAGCCGATGATGGAACCGGCGCGCACATTGCGCGTCCTGGCCAGGTGGGCGATCAGCTGCGGGAAGTTGAACACCATGTCGACGCCGGCGTGCGGCTTGCCGACCAGCTTGTCGTTCCAGGTCGACAGCAGCGGCAGGTGCACCTTGCCGCCCTTCCAGGCGTCGCCCAGCTCGTCCGGCGTGACCGCCACCGGCGAGAAACTGGTGGCCGGCTTGGCCTGCACGAAGCCGAAGCCCTTGGCCAGTTCGTCCGGAATCAGGTTGCGCAGCGACACATCGTTGGCCAGCAGCAGCAGGTGGATGCGCTGGTGCGCCTGGTCCGGCGTCGCGCCCATGGGCACATCGTCTGTGATCACGCACACTTCCGCCTCGAAGTCGAGGCCCCACGCCTCATGCGCCAGCACGATGTCGTCGGTCGGGCCGAGCAGGTCGTCGCTGCCGCCCTGGTACATCAGCGGCTCCTCCCAGAACGAGGCCGGCAGCTCGGCGCCGCGCGCCTTGCGTACCAGCTCGACGTGGTTGACATAGGCCGAGCCATCGGCCCACTGGAACGCGCGCGGCAGCGGCGCCATGCAGTTTTTCGGCTCGAAGTCGAAGCTGCGGCGGCCGCCGCCCCGGTTCAGTTCCTGGTAGATAGCGTCGAGTTGCGGGGAGATGAAGGCCCAATCGTCGAGGGCGCGCTGCAAGGTGCGGGCGATGCCGTCGGCCAGCTGGGCGCGTTTGAGGTCGCGTGACACCACCATCAGCTGACCGTCGCGGGTGCCGTCTTTCAGGGTGGCGAGTTTCATGCCGGGGCGAGCAAGGCGAGTTGTTCGGGGGTCAGGTAGCACCAGTCGCCTTCCTCGATGTCCAGCGACGCCAGTTCCAGGCCGCCGATGGCGGAGCGGTGCAGCGCCGCGCAATGGTTGCCGGCGGCAGCCAGCATGCGCTTGACCTGGTGGTATTTGCCCTGCTCCAGCACGATTTCGAGTTGATGCTCGCCGCGCTTGATGCAGGTCTGAGCCGCCAGCGGCTCCGGCTCGTCGTGCAGCTTGACGCCCGACAGCAGTTCAGCGATCAGCTTATCGCTCACCGGCTCGGCGGTAGTGGCCTGGTAAATTTTGGGGACATGCCGCTTCGGCGACGATTGTGCATGGATAAAGGCGCCATCGTCCGACATCAGCAGCATGCCGGTGGTGTCGTGGTCGAGCCGGCCGACCGGCTGCACATCGCGCCAGGTCAGCTCTTCCGGCAGCAGCGTCAACACGCCCGGATGGTGGCTCGGCTTGCGCGAGCACTCGTAATTCTGCGGCTTGAACAGCGCGATATACACGTGTTCGCGGTACACCACGTCCTCGTCGAACAGGCGGAACACCAGGCCGTCGGTTTCGATGGTTTCTTTGTAATTGTCGTGCACCACGCCATTGATGGCGACTTCGCCGTCCTCGATCAGGGAGCGGCAGTATTTGCGGGTGCCATAGCCCTGCGATTGCAGGATGCGGTCCAAGGATAATTTGCTCATGGCCGCGATTTTACAGGAGTATGCATCCTTGATACATATCAAGCCATGGCGGGATGCGATTGATAGACTGAAACCGCATTAGGAATCCGCCTACTGCTCATCGGAATACTCAGCAGGACCATCATGACTTATATTGCCAACCCAGCGGCGCAAGCCCAGGCCGCCCATCACCGCACCGCCCTGTTGCTCGACCGCTGCCGCGCCGGCCAACCGGCGCTGGCCAGCGCGCAAACCCTGTGGTACAAATATCAACAAACGCTGTTCCTGGCCTGGCTGGACGCCGGCGGCTTCGCGCACACGCAGACGGAACAAGAAAACAGCGGCACGGAGCCGCTGTTTTCAGTCCCACGAAAGGACTTGGAAGAGGAATCGCAATTCACTCTGGTCCGCATCGATGATGCGGTTGAGTAGTTCCGTCTATCACCGTGAATCAAGAACGTGCTGACAACAAGCTAATGTTTATATCGGCCCCCCTTGGAAAGAACTACAACACCACTATAGTTCATCACCTCGGAGATGCAAGTGAAAACAAGGCCGTATTGATAATGTTAATCGCCAAGCCACTTGCACCATGGCGCCGGCTAATGCAGGCTCGGCCGTACAGCATCGACCGCCGACTTCATTGCGCCGGCGCCCATGGCGGCGCCGAATTTCTTCAGCACGCGCTCCTGCAAGCCCTCGTGCGTGGTGTAGTCGACGATGTCCTCGGCCTTGATGACGTCGCGGGCGACCGAGTCGACGCTGCCGTAGGCGTCGGCCAGGCCCAGTTCGATGGAGCGGGCGCCGGTCCAGAACAGGCCGGAGAACATGTCCGGCGTTTCCTTCAGGCGCTTGCCGCGTCCGGCGCGCACCACGTCGATGAACTGCTGGTGGATTTCGTCCAGCATGTGCTGGGCGTGCTGCTTGTGCTTTTCCGTTACCGGGCTGAACGGGTCCATAAAACCCTTGTTCTCGCCGGCCGTCAGCAGGCGGCGCTCGACGCCCAGCTTTTCCATCGCGCCGGTAAAGCCGAAGCCGTCCATCAACACGCCGATCGAGCCGATGATGCTGGCCTTGTTGACGTAGATGCGGTCCGCGCCGGCGGCGATGTAATAACAGCCGGAGGCGCAAATTTCGTCCACCACCACGTACAGCGGCTTGCCCGGATAGCCCTTGCGCAGGCGCACCATCTCGTCGACGATCATGCCGGCCTGCACCGGGCTGCCGCCAGGGCTATTTATATGTAGCACCACCGCCACCGAGCCGGCGTCGGAAAACGCCTTGTTCAGCGCCGGGATCACCACGCCGGCCGAGCCGCTGCCCTCGGCTTCGATGGCGCCCTCGACTTCGATCAGCGCCGTGTGGCGGCCCAGCGCTTCACTGTCCGAGCCGGTCCAGCTGATGTCGAAATACGCGCTCAGCGCGAACACGATCACCAGCAGCGTCATCGTCTTGAAGAAAATGCTCCAGCGGCGCGACGCTTTTTGCTCCTTCAGCGTGGCGAACACCAGTTTTTCCAGCACCTCGCGCTCCCAGTTGGACGCGGCCGGCCGTGCTGGCTGGGAAGGATTCGTATCGAGGTTATCGCTCATGGAAGACTTTTCTTGTTAATCAGGCGCGCGCGGGGCGCAGGTACTCATCTGGTTGCCAAAAGATTTGCTGGTCGTGCTCGACCACCGTAATCGGCCGCAGCCGGCCGCCACGGCAGGGGCCGCCGGCGCACTGCCCGGTTTCCGGCACATACACGGCGCCGTGGGTCGAACACATCAGGTACAGCTTGCTGGACTCGAAGAACTCGCCCTCTGCCCAGTCCAGTTCAATCGGCACGTGGGCGCAACGGTTCAGGTAGGCATACGCCTGGCCGCCGTGGCGCACCACGAAACCAGTGGCGTCGTTGCCGCCGGCGGTCAGCGCAAAGCGCACGCCCTTGCCGCCATTTTCAATGGCGTCCGAGGCGCAAATCAGAATTTCATCCATCAAGCGTGCTCACTCAGCCATTGATGCAGTTCGGCGACGGTTTTGGCCGAGAACAGCGGCTTGCAGACATGCAACTGCTCGACCGGATGGGCGCCGTACTCGACCGCGATACCGGCCGCGCCGGCATTGCTGGCCATCAGCAGATCGTGCGTGGTATCGCCGATCATCACGGTACGCCGCATATCCTGGCCTAACTCCCGCGTCAGCTCCTGCAACATGGCTGGATGCGGCTTGGAAAAGGTTTCGTCGGCGCAGCGCGTGGCGTCGAACAGCGACAGCACTTTGACATCATTCATGGCGCGGTTCAAGCCAACCCGGCTCTTGCCGGTGGCCACCGCCAGGAAATAGCCGTTTTGCGACAAATCCTCCAGCATGTCATGCACGCCCGGGAACAGGCTGATCTCGTGATCGCGCGACAGGAAGTGGTAGCGGTAGCGCTCCACCATGCGCGGATAGTAGGCCGGATCGATGTCCGGCAACACCGCCTGCATCGCCTCGTGCAGGCCGAGGCCGATCACGTGGGCCGCCATATCGTCGCGGGGCACCGGCAGCGCCAGGTCGCGCGCGGCCGCCTGGATGCATTTGACGATAGTCGAGGTCGAATCCATCAACGTGCCGTCCCAATCGAAGACGATCAGATCAAATTGCTTTCTTGCCATGTGTTTGCGATTAGTTAAGAGGTTTGCCCAAGCTTACCAAGAATCGCTCACATTCGGCGGCCAATGGCGCATTGAGCGTCATCTTTTTACCGGATTCGGGATGGGTAAAGGTAATCTGATGCGCGTGCAGGAACATGCGCTTCAGCGCGCCGCGCGTGTCGGTGGCTTTTTGCAAAGCCTTGTTCAACGCGAAATCGCCGTACTTATCGTCCCCCAGGATCGGGAACTCCGACGATGACAGATGAACGCGGATCTGGTGGGTGCGGCCGGTTTTCAGCTCGGCCTCCAGCAGCGCGTAGCCGTCGAATTTTTTCAGCAGCGAGAAAATCGTGTGCGAGGCCATGCCGTCGGCCGACACCGACACCCGGCGCTCGCCGTCGGCCGTCGTGTATTTATGTAACGGCAACTTGATGTGCTGGCGCGCGTTTTTCCAGTCGCCGGCCACCATGGTCAGGTAACGCTTGTCAGTGAGGCCGTCGCGCATCTGTTCGTGCAGGCTGGTCAGCGCCGAACGTTTCTTCGCGAGCAGCAACAGGCCCGAGGTTTCGCGGTCCAGCCGGTGCACCAGTTCGAGGAACTTGGCGTCCGGGCGCGACGCGCGCAACTGCTCGATAACGCCGAACGACACGCCGGAACCGCCGTGCACGGCCACGCCGGCCGGCTTGTCGATCACCAGCAGGTGGCTGTCCTCGAAAATAATCTTGAACTCGGCGGCCGGCACGTGGTTGTCCGGTTTTTCCGCCAGGCGGATCGGCGGGATCCGCACGACATCGCCTTGCACCAGACGGTATAGCTGGTCGATACGACCTTTGTTAACGCGCACTTCACCCGAGCGCAGGATGCGATAAACGTGGCTTTTTGGCACGCCTTTGCAAACACGCAACAGGTAGTTATCGATCCGTTGACCGGCTTCTTCTTCAGTGATGGTTACGAATTGGGCTTGCAGCGGGGCGGACGTTGAAGCGGGAACAACATCATTTTGCATCTTCATTTGCTCTGTCTTCCCAGAAATCTCTCTAAGTCCTTCATTTTGAATATATAATCGTTTCGCTGCGGTTCAAACTGCGGCAAGTGTAAGAATAAAAGCACATTTTACACAGGGGCGTCTCCACTGGCCTCGCCAAATTGCAAATTCAGAGGAAAAAATGTATACGCACCGCCCTTGTCGGAGTCAGGGTTGCACCGTAGTTGTAATCGGATGGCGACAGGGATGTTGAAGAAGATTGATTGGATAGTAAGGATAAAGTCCGGTCAGCCAGTTCACAGGGGCTGGCCGGTTGATGAGAAGTTGATAACGCTTGCCGTTTTCGCCAGACCCCATGCTCACTGCAAGCTCGACGGAAGGCTGAAACCAGCCTGGTTACCGAAGTTGCAACACTTGTAGTATGAAAGCCTGGTCGAGATCTGGCCATTATGACGCTGCTCTCCGTCTGTTCTTTTCTGCCGTCCGTTGGGGCCGCATGGAGAACTACAGATGAAGCGAGCACTCGGCATGTCGATCAACCTCATGCGCCCAGTTGCGGCCGCCCACGCGGCCGCACAGGATGGGCATACCCACCGCAATCATTCCGATTCTCGCGTATATCCCTGTAGCTTGCCGCACCGGTCCTAAGAAACCGGACGGCATCGATGGCCCAAGGGTCGCGGAGTTTATAAAAATGAAACGCATGTTGTTTAATGCTACGCAGCAAGAAGAGCTGCGCGTAGCCATTGTCGACGGTCAGAAACTGATCGATATCGACATCGAAACCGCCGGACGCGAACAGCGCAAGTCCAACATCTACAAGGGCGTGATCACCCGCATCGAACCGTCGCTGGAAGCTTGCTTCGTCAGCTATGGCGAAGATCGCCACGGTTTCCTGCCGTTCAAGGAAGTAGCACGCACTTACTTCCGCGAAGGCGTGGATGTGCGCAACGCCACCATCAAGGACGCGCTGCGCGAGGGCCAGGAAATCATGGTCCAGGTGGAAAAAGAAGAGCGCGGCAACAAGGGCGCCGCCCTGACCTCCTTCGTCTCACTGGCCGGTCGCTACCTGGTGCTGATGCCGAACAACCCGCGCGGCGGCGGTGTTTCCCGCCGTGTCGAGGGCGAGGAGCGCCAGGAACTGCGTGAAACCATGGACAAGCTGGATCTGCCGCAAGGCATGTCCGTCATTGCCCGCACCGCTGGCATCGGCCGCAACGTCGATGAACTGCAATGGGACTTGAACTACCTGATGCAACTGTGGCGCGCCATCGAAGGCGCCGGCAAGTCGGCCTCGGGCGCGTTCCTGATCTACCAGGAATCGTCGCTGGTGATCCGCGCGATCCGCGACTATTTCCAGCCAGACATCGGCGAGATCCTGATCGACACCGACGAGATCTACGAGCAGGCGCACCAGTTCATGAGCCACGTGATGCCCGACATGGTGCACCGTGTAAAACGCTACAGCGACGACGTGCCGCTGTTCTCGCGCTTCCAGATTGAACACCAGATCGAAACCGCCTACAGCCGCACCGTGCCGCTGCCGTCGGGCGGCGCCATCGTCATCGACCACACCGAAGCGCTGGTGTCGGTGGACGTCAACTCGGCCCGCGCCACCCGCGGTTCCGACATCGAAACCACCGCTTTCCACACCAACTGCGAAGCGGCCGAAGAAGTGGCCCGCCAGCTGCGCCTGCGCGACCTGGGCGGCCTGATCGTGATCGACTTCATCGACATGGAAGTGGCCAAGAACCAGCGCGAAGTGGAACAGCGCCTGAAGGACGCGCTGCACCACGACCGCGCCCGTGTACAGATGGGCAAGATTTCCCGCTTCGGCCTGATGGAACTGTCGCGCCAGCGCCTGCGTCCGTCGCTGTCGGAAGGCTCGCACGTGACCTGCCCGCGCTGCTCCGGCACCGGCCACATCCGCGATACCGAATCGTCGGCGCTGCAAGTGCTGCGCATCATCCAGGAAGAGGCGATGAAGGAAAACTCGGCCACCATCCACGTGCAAGTGCCGGTGGACGTGGCAGCTTTCCTGCTGAACGAGAAGCGTGGCGAAGTGCTGAAGATCGAGACCCGCCATCGCATCAACATCATCCTGGTGCCGAACAAGCACCTGGAAACCCGCACTACAAGCTGGAGCGCATCAAGCACGACGATCCGCGCCTGGAAGACAGCGCCGCAAGCTACTCGCTGGCCGAGCAGGCGGAAACCGACATGGCCTACAGCAAGCGCCAGAAGGAAGAAGCCAAGCCGCGCCAGGAAGCCATGGTCAAGACCATCACCCCGGATCAGCCGGCGCCGCTGGTCGAGCGCAAGCCGACCGAGACGGTCATCAAGCCGGCCCCGGCGCCAGCACCGACGCCTGCGCCGCAAGGCTTCTTCGCCAAGCTGGTGAGCTTCTTCACCGGCGCGCCAGCCGCCCCTGCCCTGCCGCAACAGCCGACCATCGTGGTCAAGACCCCGGCCAATGGCGAGCGCGCCGACCGCAACGCCCGTGGCCCACGCGGCCGTGGCCGTAACGGCAAAGGCGGCCGTGGCGAGCGCGACGAGAAAGAAGCCGGCGCCACCCGCACCGGCGCCGGCGCCGGTCAGGAAGAAGGCAAGGCAGCAGACGCCAATGGCCGTCCGCCACGCCCACCGCGTCCGCCACGCGAAGCGCGTGAACCCCGCGAGCCACGCGAGCAGGCCGCTGAAGGCCAGGGCCGTGAGCGTGCCGAGCGCGCTGAGCGTCCTGAGCGCGCCGAGCGCCCGGAACGCGCGCCACGCGAGCCGCGAGCTCCACGCGAGCCGCGCGGCGAGAAAGCCGCTGCGGAAGCCAAAGTGGAAGAGCTGGCACTGGACGCCGCCGCGCCAGCCACCGGCCCGGTAACGGACGCTGCCGCCAGCATCCTGAAATCAGCGCCCAACGCCGGTCCGGAAGGTGAAGAAAACGACGTGGCAGGCGAAGGCGATGAGCCGCGCCGTCGCCGCCGCCGTGGCGGCCGTAACCGCAATCGCCGTGAACGCGAAGGCGTAGAAGGCCAGGAGGGCCAGGAGGGCCAGGAAGCCGTTGCCGGTGAAGCTGGCGAACAGGCTGAACTGAGCTTCGCCCCGGCGCCAGCCGCCGTAGCTGTCGAAGCCCCTGCCGCAGCAGTGGCTGCCGAAGCAGCGGCCGCTGCACCGGAAGCGATTGCCGCCGCACCGGCCGCAGAGGCCGCCGCTGCTGCTGTAGTAGAGCCGGTCGCCGCCGCCGACGCTGCCCCGCTCCGGCCGCTGAACCAGTCGCCACCGCGCCAGTAGTTGCCGCCGAGCCAGCGGCTGCTGAGCCAGTGGCGGCCGCTGAGCCAACTGCTGCTGAGCCGACCACCGCTGAGCCAGTTGCCGCCAAGCCAGTTGTCGCTGAACAGGCAAACGCTGCCCCGGCCGCTGCTGAACCAGCAGCCCCGGCCCCGGTTGTCGCCGAGCCTGTCGCCGCCGAGCCTGTCGCCGCCGCTGAGCCGGTAGCTGTTGAACCAGTCGTTGCCGAAGCAGCACCGGTCGCCGAGCCAGCCGCTCCGGCCGCCGTTGGCGCCGAAGCAGTCGCCCCGGCACCGGTGGAAGCCAAGCCGGTCGCAGCTGAACCAGCCGCTGCAGCTGCAGCCGCACCGGTTGCCGCAGCTGTGGCGGCATCGCCCGCACCAGCAGCGGCACCTGCTGCGCCAGCACCAGCGACGCCCATCGACCTGCAAGCCGTACTCGGCTCCGCTGGCCTGACGCTGGCGGCCACCGATCCGGCCAAGCTGCGCGCCGCCCAGGAAGCAGCCGCCAAGATCGCTCCCCCGGTCCGCGTGCCGCGCGAACGCAAACCGCTGCCGCCGCAAAACGACGAGCCATTGATTCAGGTCGATACGCGCCGATAAACCGGTCCGTTAAATAAAAAAGGGAAGCTTCGCGCTTCCCTTTTTTATTTCCGAACGCCCCCTCAGGCTGCAAAATATCTCCAATAATCACACTATTTTGAATAGCATATTAATTAAATATTAATTTTATTGTCACGAATACTCACACCGGCCTGGAAGTAAGCCTACAGCTGCATGAAAAAGAACAAAGAAGGTTTCCAGAAGGATTGTAAATTGATGTTAGGATAGAGTTGTCTGCCAAATCAGCAGCAGCAGGAATACTGCGAATCCTGAGCGTATGCTCCAATTAGACTATCGAAATTCTTATTAACCGCGATTCACTGACTATTAATCGCGCAAATCAGCCCCGATTTCCGCATTCTGCCCAGTCACACCGAATCGACTTTTTTTATCTTGCTGAGAGAACCATTAATGCGTTCCTACCAACTTTCCGCGCTCGGCCCGCTGTCCCTGGGCATGCTCCTGTTAACCGGTTGTTCCACCTTGAATGTCGAACAAACGCGCCTCACGCTGCCGGAAGTGCGCGCCACCTTGCAAGAAGATAAAACCGCGCTGACCAAGGATGTCGAGCCGCTGTCCGGTCCGCTGACGCTGGACAATGCCATTGCGCGCGCCATCAAATACAACGCCGACCGCCGTTTCCGCGCCATGGAAGAAGCGGTTGCCCTCGGCACCTTCGAGGCGGGCAAGTTTGACATGCTGCCCAAGCTGGTCGCCTCGGCCGGCTACCGCGACCGCAACAACGACCTGATCACCCGCAGCGTCGACTCCGTCACCGGCGCGCCGTCGCTGGCCAATCCCTATATCTCGTCCAGCCGCGAAGTGCTGACCACCGAGGTCGGCATCTCCTGGAGCCTGCTCGACTTCGGTCAGAGCTACTATGCCGCGCGCCAGAACGCCGACCGGGTACTGATCGCCAGCGAACGCCACCGCAAGGCGCTGAACAACCTGGTGCAGGATGTGCGCTCGGCCTACTGGCGCGTGGTGGCGGCGCAGAAACTGCTGCCGCAGCTGCGCCAGACCATCGCCGAGTCCGAATCCGCGCTGAACGACGCCCGCAAGGCCGAGGACGACCGCATCCGCTCGCCGCTGGAACCGCTGCGCTACCAGCGCCAGCTGCTGGAAAATCTGCGCCTGCTGGAAACTATCGAACAGGAACTGTCGACCGGCAAGATCGAACTGGCCACGCTAGCCAACCTGCGCGCTGGGCGCCGACTACACCGTGGTCGAGCCGGCCGGCGAGGTCAGCACCGTGTGGCTGGAACAGCCGGTCGAACGGCTGGAAGAATACGCGCTGCTGCGCAATCCCGACCTGCGCGAAGGCATTTACAACGCCCGCATCGCCCAGCAGGAAACCCGGCGCACGCTGCTGAAGCTGTTCCCGGGCCTGTCGTTCAACTATGGCGTCAAGCACAGCAACGACGACTACCTGATCCACCAGAACTGGAATGAGGCCGGCGCGCAGATCTCGTTCAACCTGTTCGGCCTGCTGTCGGCGCCGGCGCAGATGCGCCTGGCCGACGCCGGCGTGTCGCTGGCCAACCAGCGCCGCATGGCGACCCAGATGGCGGTGCTGAGCCAGCTGCACATCGCGCGTTTGCAGTATGCCAACACCGCGCGCCAGTTCCAGCGCGCCGACGCCATTGCCGGCGTCGATACCCGCATCGCCAGCCACATCGCCAACCAGGCCGAGGCGCAGAAACAGTCGGCGCTGGACCGCATCTCGCAGCAAAGCACGGCGGTGCTGTCGCAGCTGCGCCGCTACCAGGCGCTGTCCAACGCCCAGGCCGCCGCATCGCGGCTGCAGGCCACGCTGGGCATGGAGCCAAGCATTACCGGCTCGTCCAGCATGCCGCTGGACCAGCTGACCAGCGCCGTCGGCCAGTCGTTGCAGGCATGGAACCGCGGCCAGCTGCCGGCCATCGAGGGTGGCCAATGAAACGGATGTTGTCCCTGTTGAGCCTGACCCTGTGGGCAGCGCTGCCGGCCCAGGCGGCGCCGGCCCCGGCCGCCGCCGCGCTGGACAGCCGCGAAATCCGCGCCCAGCTGGCGCCGCGCCGCTACACCACGCTGGCGGCCGAGATCGGCGCCAAGATCAACCGCCTGCCGCTGGCCGAAGGCGCCGCGTTCCGCCAGGGCCAGTTGCTGGTGCAGTTCGACTGCGCGCTGCAGCAGGCGCAGTTGGCCAAAGCCGAGGCCGCGCTGATGGCGGCCGACACCAACTGGAAAGGCAACCAGAAACTGGCCCAGCTCAATTCGGTCGGCCAGGTCGAACTCGACGTCTCCAAGGCCGAGGCGCAGAAAGCCCAGGCCGAAGTGGCGGCCAACCGCACGCTGCTGGGCAAGTGCCAGGTCACGGCGCCGTTCGCCGGCCGCATCGCCGAGCAAAAGGCGCGCGAGCAGCAGTATGTGCAGCCAGGCCAGGCGCTGATGGAAATTCTCGACGACAGCACGCTGGAACTGGAATTCATCGTGCCGTCGCGTTGGCTGAGCTGGGTGCGCGGCGGCACCACCTTCCAGGTCAGCATCGATGAAACCGGCAAAACCTACCCGGCCAAGGTGCAGCGCATCGGCGCCCGCGTCGATCCGGTCAGCCAGTCGGTCAAGCTGAACGCGGTGATCGACGGCCGCTTCGGCGAGCTGATCGCCGGCATGAGCGGCAAGGTGCTGATGACGCCGCCGCAAAAATGATTTCGCAGTGACGTACCACCAACCAAAACCAAAGGGGAGCCCATGAAATCACCTACCAACCGTATTGCCCGCATCCTGACGCTGGCCGCCGTCACCGCCTCGGCGGCCAGCTGGAGCAACGCCAGCTACGCTTGCTCGGCGTCCGACCCGTATCTGTCCTCGGTGTGCGTGCTGGCATGGGCCCGCAACGACCTGCGCGGCTATGCGCCGGCCCAGGGCCAGGTGATGAGCATCGCGCAGAACAGCGCCCTGTTCGCGCTGCTGGGCACCACCTATGGCGGCAACGGCGCCACCACCTTCGCGCTGCCGGACCTGCGCGGCCGCGCCATCATCGGCGCCGGCACCAGCCGTGAAGGCATCACCTACAATGTCGGCGAAGTCGGCGGCACCGCGCAGACCACGCTGGTCACTGCCAACATCCCGGCCCACGTCCACACCACGCCGGCGGTGCCGCTGGCCAATATCACCGCCGGCATCGATCTGAGCAAGATCACCAGCAGCGTCGACATGAAGCCGGTCACCTACACCGCCAACACCTCGCAGCTGGCGCTGAAAGCCAGCAGCGTGCAAGGCACGGTCACCGCCCCGCAGCCGGGCGGCAGCCTGGCCTCGCCGCTGGCGCCGGCCAGCCGGATCTACGGCACCACCGCGCCGGACGTGACCATGGGCGCCGGCGCCATCGCCGGCACCGTCACTGTCACCAGCAGCGGCACGCCGACGGTCACGCTGGGCGGCTCGGCTGCCGTCACGCTGAGCGGCAACCTGCCGGCCGGCACCACCGGCGCCACCGGCGGCAACGCCGCGTTCAACAATATGTCGCCTTACCTGGCCATGTACTACTTCATCGCCATCCAGGGCGTGTTCCCGAGCTCCAACTAAACCGTGTCGCGCGGCCGCTTACGCAAGGGGCGGCCGCCTGAATCAACCATGCCATCGATACGCCTTCTGCTGTTGTTCCTTGCGCTCATGAGCGCCCAGTGCGCCGCCGCCGGCAAGCCGGTCAAGGATTACGCCCAGCCGCTGCAGCCCGCCTACGCGCTGCAAGTCAAGGGCGACTACACGCGCGCCTACGCCGCCTTCGAACGTCACGCCGCCCGCAATCCGCTGGCGCAATTTTCCCTCGGCCAGTATCACCAGAACGGCTGGGGTCGCCCGGTCAGCCAGGAGCTGGCCTGCAGCTGGTACGCCAAGGCTGCCAGCGGCAAGATTCCCGCCGCGCTGCACCTGCACGCCGATTGCCTGATGCGCGCGCCCGACGCGCCCGGCAACGCGCTGGCGGCGCTGGCCAGCTACCAGGCCGCCGCCGACCGCGGCCACCTGATTTCGCTGTGCTCGGCCGCCGAGTTCTACATCCGCGGCCGTTACGTCGCGCGCGACGTGCAGCGCGGGCTGGCCATGTGCCGCCAGGCCGCGCTGGCCAGCTCGCCGCCGGCGATGCTACGCATGGGCAATTACCTGCGGGCCGACGCCGACGTGCCGCCCGACCTGCCGGCCGCGCGCCGCTGGTACCAGATGGCGGCGCCGTACAACGAGGACGCCCGCTACCGCCTGGCCATCATGCAGGCCCAGGGCGATGGCGGCCCGGTCGAGGTCGACGCGGCGCTGGCGGCCATGGAGCAGTTGGCCGCGGCCGGCTACCTGCCGGCCTACCTGCCGACGGCGGTGCTGTACTCGCACCTGCCGCCTGAACCCGACACCGGTGCGCCCAGCGCCGCCCACCTGGCCAAGATCTATCTGTGGACCAGTGCAGCCAAGGCGCGCCTGCGCGACCAGGGACTGCTGAACCAGGCCAGCGCCCTGCAGCAGCAGGTGCTGGCCGTGATGCCGCCCGAATGGCGCGCCGACCTCGACGCCAAGGTCAGCGCCCACCTGGCCCAGTTTTCCGGATAAATCCCCATTTGCGCGCCGCGCGCGCCTCAGGAGTCAGTCATGAACCAGCCCCTCTACCCTCTGCACCAAGCTGCCGCCGGCGTCGAACGCACCGGCCGCAAGCCGTTGCGGCGCAGTTCGCAACTGCTGCCGCTGGAGCAGCGCTTCATGTTCGACGGCGCCGTCGCCGAGGCCGCTCATGCGGCCCAGGTGCATGACGCCGCCGTCGCCGCCGCCGCGGTGCCGCCGGCGGTGCTGGTGCGCGCGGCCGAACCGGCCAAGGACGACGGCAAGAAGGAAGTGGTGCTGGTCGATACCTCCGTGGCCAACTACAAGACGCTGGAAGCGGGCATCCGCGCCGGCATCGGCATTGTCGAGTATGACGGCAGCCGCGACGGGCTGGCGCAGATCGCCGCCTGGGCCGCCACCCAGAACGGGCTGGACGCCATCCACATCCTGTCGCACGGCGCCGACGGGGTGCTCAACCTCGGCACCCGCCAGCTGACCAGCGCCGCGCTGGCGTCGGCCGACACCCAGGCCCAACTGGCAGAACTGGGGCGCGCGCTGAACACCGACGGCGACCTGCTGCTGTACGGCTGCGACGTCGCCGACGGCAACGGCGCCGCCCTGCTGGACGGCCTGGCGCTGGCCACCGGCGCCGACATCGCCGCCTCCACCGACGCCACCGGCGCCGCGCGCCTGGGCGGCAACTGGACGCTGGAAGCGCAGCGCGGCCAGATCGACAGCCGCAGCCTGGCGCTGGACGGCTACGACAGCCTGCTGACCCTGCTCAACACCGGCCCCGGCAATTTCCCCGAAGGCTCGACGAGCTTCACCAAGACCGTCGACGGCGTCACCCTGACCTTCACGCTGGGCGCCTCATCGACCGTGCCGGGCGACACCCCGGGGTTCTGGGAAGACGGTCCCGGCTTCCGTCCCGATACCTATATAGTTGGGCAGCAGGTCGACTTCACCATCTCGGTCCCCGCCGGCTTCAGCTTCGACCTGACCCAGGTGAACGGCCTGACCGAAGACACGCTGGTCTACCGCCCGACACAGGCCGACGGCAGCAGCAAGCCCAACGTCTCTTACACCACGCAGGCGCCATTCACCCAGGAGATTTACACCCTCAACGGGCTGAGCGGCATGTCGCAGCTGCGCGTCACCGGCGCGTATTACGCCAGCTTCGCCAGCTTCGTGATCAACGTCCACTCGCTGGCGTCGAGCAACACCATCGCCAGCGCCGCGCTGCTGCATGACAGCGGCGTCAGCGGCGACTACGTCACCAGCTACACCGGCGTCAACACCATCAACGGCACGCTGACCACGGCGCTGGCGGCCAACGAGAAAGTCCAGGTGTCCTACAACAACGGCGCCAGCTGGACCGATGCCACCAGCTACACGGTCGGCGCGGTCGCCTGGTCCGCCAACACCACGCTGGCCGGCAGCGGCGTGTTCCAGGCGCGCGTGGTCGCCGTCTACGGCAGCGATGCCTTTGGCAACACCTCCTACACGCACAACTACCAGGTCGACAACAGCTCCCCGACGATCAGCTTCAGCAATGTCACCCTGTCGACCGACAACGGCAAAAGCGGCACCGACCGCATCACCAACGTGCAGGCGCAAACCGTCAAGGCCACGCTGAGCGGCGCGCTGGCCGCCGGCGACACCGTGTGGGCCTCGCTCAACGGCGGCAACACGTATGTCGACGTCACCAGCTTCGTCAGCGGCACCACGCTGACCTGGACCGGCCGCACGCTGCCGGTCGGCAGCGACACGCTGATGTTCAAGGTCAGCGACCTGGCCGGCAATGAGAGCGCGCCCGACAGCGCCAGCTACACCATCGACATCACTCAGCCCGCCATCACCAGCAGCGGCCTGACGCTGTCGAACGACACCGGCACGCCAGCCGACCTGATCACACGGACCGCCAGCCAGACCCTGAGCGGCAACCTGTCGGCGGCGCCGCTGTCGACCGACACCGTGTATGTCTCGGTGGCCAACGGCGCCTGGGCGTCCGCCACCGTCAGCGGCAGCAGCTGGTCGCTGGCCGGCGTCACGCTGGCCGCCGGCGCCAATACCATCCGCGTCAAGGTCACCGACCTGGCCGGCAACGACGGCAGTATCAGCAACAGCAATTACACGCTGGACCAGACCGCGCCAGGCATCGCCATCAGCAACATCCACATCTCCAACGACAGCAACATCACCACCGACTTCATCACCAACGTTGCCAGCCAGACCATCACCGCCACCCTCGGCAGCACGCTGGGCGTGAGCGACGTGCTGTATGGCTCGACCGACAACGGCGCCAGTTGGAGCAATATCACCAGCAAGGTCAGCGGCACGACCGTGACCTGGACCGGCGCCACGCTGACCGCCGGCGGCGGCGGCATCCAGCTCAAGGTCGGCGACAACGCCGGCAACGATGACAGCCCGACCACCCAGACCTACACGCTGGACACCAGCGCGCCGGCGACGCCGCCCACACCGGTGCTGGCCACCGCCAGCGACACCGGCCAGTCGAACAGCGACCGCCTGACCAGCGACACCACGCCGACCCTGAGCGGCACCGCCGAATCCGGCAGCACGGTCAGCGTGTACGATGGCGCCACGCTGCTCGGCAGCGTGGTGGCCACCGGCGGCGCATGGAGCTACACCACCGGCACGCTGGCCGGCGGCAGCCACAGCTTCACCGTCACCGCCACCGACACCGCCGGCAACGTCTCGACGCCGTCGAACCCGCTGGCGGTGACGATCGACGCCACCGCGCCGGTGGTCAGCACGGTGACGGTGCCGACCAGCGCCGCCTACGGCAGCAGCGCCACGCTGAGCTTCACGGTGCACACCGACGACATCGTCTATGTCGACACCAGCACCGGCACGCCGCGCCTGGAACTGACCATCGGCGCCACCACCCGCTACGCCAGCTATGTCAGCGGCAGCGGCAGCAGCAGCCTGGTGTTCTCCTATGCGGTGCAGGCCGGCGACAGCGACAGCGACGGCATCACGGTGGCCGGCCTGTCGGCCAACGGCGGCAAGCTGGCCGACCTGGCCGGCAACGCGCTCGACACCACGCTGCATGGCGTGGCGCCGACCGCCGGCGTGCTGGTCGACACCCAGGCGCCGACGGTGACCTCGGTCGCGGTGCCGGCCGACGCCACCTACTACACCGGCGACGCGCTGGAATTCACCGTCAACTACAACGAAGCGGTGTACGTCAACACCAGCGGCGGCACGCCGCGCATCGAGATCACCATCGGCGGCACCACGCGCTACGCCAGCTACGTTTCCGGTTCCGGCAGCAGCGCACTGCTGTTCCGCTACACCGTGGTCAATGGCGACAGCGACGCCGACGGCATCAGCGTCGGCACCATGGCCGTCAACGGCGGCACGCTGGCCGATGGCGCCGGCAACGCCGGCACCGTCGCGCTGAACAGCATCGGCAGCACCGGTGGCGTGCTGGTCGACGGCTCGCAGCCCAGCGTCATCAATGTCAGCAGCGCCACGCCCAATGGCGCCTATCGCCAGGGCCAGACCATCACCATCACCGTTGCCTTCAGCGCCCCGGTGGAAGTCAACACCGTCGGCGGCTCGCCGACCCTGTCGCTCAGCACCGGCGCCACCGCCACCTACCTCAGCGGCGGCGGCAGCAGCACGCTGGTGTTCCAATACACGGTCGGCGCCGGCGAAAACAGCGCCGACCTCGATTACGCCAGCAGCGCCGCGCTGGCGGCCAACGGCGCGCTGATTTACGAAAGCGGCGGCGGCGGCCGCAACGCCTCGCTGGTGCTGCTGGCGCCCGGCAGCGCCGGCTCGCTGGGCGCCAACCGCGCCCTCGTCATCGACACCCTGGCGCCAAGCGCGACCGGCAGCACGCTGGTGCTGTCGGAAGACACCGGCAGCTCGCTCAGCGACCGCATCACCTACCAGTCGCAACAGACCGACATCCACGGCACGCTGAGCGCGCCCCTGAACAGCGGCGAATTCGTCCAGGTCTCGCTCGATAACGGCGCCAGCTGGTTGACCGCCACCACCAACGGCAGCAACTGGTCGATCGGCGCCCGTACCCTGAGCGGCAGCAATACCGCGCTGGTGCGCGTGCAGGACGCCGCCGGCAACCTCGGCAACAGCACCCAGTTCACCTATGTGCTGGACCAGGCCGGCCCCACCACCAGCTTTGGCAGCATCGGATTCTCCGACGACAGCGGTGTCAGCGACAGCGATCTGATCACCAATGTCGCCGCGCAAACCATTACCGCCACGCTCAGTGTGGCGCCCGCCGCCGGCGAAAAAGTGTTTGGCTCGCTCGATGGCGGCGCCACCTGGTCCGAGATCACCAGCAAGGTCAGCGGCACTGCGCTGAGCTGGGACAATGTCACGCTGGCCGCCTCCAACCAGCTGCAGTTCTATGTGCGCGACGTCGCCGGCAACGACGGCAGCGTCACCAGCACCGCCTATGTGCTGGACACCACGCAGCCGGGCACCACCGTCGCCAGCGCCGGCTTGTCAGCCGACACCGGCGCCAGCAACAGCGACTTCATCACCAAGACCGGCAACCAGACCATCAGCGGCACCCTGTCGGCCAACCTGGCGCCCGGCGAGATGGTGTATGTGTCGACCGACGGCGGCACTTCCTGGGCCCTCGCCACCAGCGACGGCCTGGACGGCTGGTCGATCGCCGGCCGCACGCTGACCGCCGGCAGCGACACGCTGCTGGTCAAGGTCACCGACGCCGCCGGCAACGACGGCCAGATCTATAGCCGGGGCTATACCTACGACACCACGCCGCCGGCCGCCGCCACTGTCACGCCGTTGCAGACGCCGAGCCTGACGCCTGTGCTGAGCGGCAGCGCCACGCTGGCGGCCGGCGACAGCCTGCAGGTGACGGTCGGCGGCGCCACCTACGACGTCACGCCGGTGGCTGGCGCCTGGACGCTGGACCTGGCCACAGCCGTGCCGGCCAGCGGCGCGCTGACGCTGGTGCTCAACACCCAGTACAGCGTGGTGGCCACCGTCACCGACGCCGCCGGCAACAGCAGCAACGACGGCACCTCCGGCGAACTGATCGTCGGCACGCTGGCGCAGCCGGCGACGCCGCCGACTACCGTCGCGCGCGGCGCCGCGCTGTCCAACGACAGCGGCGCCAGCAGCAGCGACCTGATCACCAATGTGGCCCAGCAAACCATCAGCGGCAGCCTGTCGGCGCCGTTGCTGGCCGACGAGCGGGTTGAAGTGTCGCTGGACGGCGGCGTCACCTGGAGCAGCGCCAGCGCCAGCGGCAGCAACTGGTCGATCAACGCCACGCTGGCCGCCAGCGGCACGCTGCAGGTGCGCGTCAGCGGCGACGGCGGCACCGGCCCGGTCTACAGCCGCGCCTACACGCTGGACACCACGCCGCCGCCGGCGCCGGTGGCGGCGGCGCTCAGCACCAGTTCGCTGACGCCAGTGCTGAACGGCAGCGCCACGCTGGCCGACGGCGACACGCTGAACGTCACCGTCGGCGGCGCCAGCTACGCGGTCAGCGTCACCGATGGCCGCTGGACGCTGGACCTGGCCAGCGCCACGCCGCTCAACGGCACGCTGTCGCTGGCGGCTGGCAACAGTTACAGCGTAGTGGCCACCGTCACCGACCTGGCCGGCAACCGCAGCAGCGGCAGCGCCACGCTGACCGTCAACGCCAGCGACACGCCGCAGGAACCGCAACTGCCGCAGCAACCGCCGCCACCGGTGCGCCCGGAAGCGCCGCTGCTAGTCGACACGCAGCCGCCAACGCCGGCCGTTGCCGGCCCTGAAAACACGCCGATCGTCGCCACGCCGGTCGAGCCGCCAGTGGTGGCGCCCGTCAGCGGCAACGACATCGTCACCACCTGGCCGGGCCAGACGCCGCCAACGGTGATCGACACCTTGCCGGCCTATGTGGCGCTGCAGCCGATGGCGGAGATCCGCGCGGCGGCCGCCAATGTGTTCCAGATCATTACCTTGCCGGATCTGCCCGGCGGCAACACGCTGGTGGCCTACACGCCGATCCCGGACGTGCGTAGCGCCAGCGGCGACAGCATTTCGGTGCAGATCAGCAGCGACGCCTTCGCCCACGCCAGCGACAGCGCCAGCGTCACGCTGAGCGCGCAGATGGTGGACGGCAAGGCGCTGCCGGGCTGGCTGCGCTTCGACGGCCGCACCGCCCGCTTCGAAGGCACGCCGCCGCCGGGCTTCGAGGGCACGCTGAGCTTCCGCGTGACCGCGCGCGACAGCCAGGGCCGGATCGCCACGCAGGTGTTCAAGATCGTGGTGACCAAGGATGGCGCCAAAACCAGCCCCTGGCAGGGCGAACCGGCCGAGCCGGCCGGCCGCGCCAGCCTGGGCGAACAGATGCGCAGTGCGCGTAGCAGCGCCGCTGCCCGTCTGGTAGCATTGTCGTCATGAACGATGGCGCACCGACCAATCCCCTGATCGCGCTGCTGGAACTGGCCCAGCGCGCGCGCGCCGCCGCCAGCGGCAACGAGCTGGCCTTTTTGGCGGTCAACGACAGTCGCGCGCTGGCGCCCTACCGCCAGGCCGCGCTGTGGTTCCGCGGCAGCGGCGTGCACACGCTGTCCGGCGTGGTGGCGGTGGAAAGCAACGCGCCCTACGCGCAGTGGCTGGACCAGCTGTGCCGCACGCTGGCCGCACAGCACGACGCCGACACCCCGCTCGACATCGATCCGGCCACGCTGCCGCCCGCCATCAAGGCCGAGTGGGACGACTGGCTGCCGGCGCGCGCGGTGTGGCTGCCGCTGCGCGCCGTGCAGGCGGCCGCGCGCCCGTCCGGCGACAGCGCGCCCGGCGCCGCCAGCGGCGGCCTGCTGCTGGCCGGCGACAGCGCGCCGGCGCCCAAGGAACTGGCGCTGCTGGCCGAATGGATGGACATCTGGCAGCACGCCTGGCGCGCCGCCCACCCGCCGCCGCGCTGGTCGCTGGCGCGCGCGCCGACGCTGCTGCGCGCCTGGTGGCAGGGCGGCGCCCGCGACCGCCGCTGGCGCCGCCGCACCGGCGTCGCGCTGGCGCTGCTGGCGGTGCTGCTGTTCCCGGTGCGGCTGACGGTGCTGGCGCCGGGCGAACTGGTGCCGGCCAAGCCGGCCACCATCCGCGCGCCGCTGGACGGCGTGATCGCCGAATTCTCGGTGCGGCCCAACCAGGTGGTGGCGGCCGGCCAGCCGCTGTTCGCGTTCGACCAGGCGCCGATCGGCAGCCGGCTCGATGTGGCGCGCGAGGCGCTGGCCACCGCGCAGGCCGAATACCGCCAGAACGCCCAGCTGATGCTGAACGATCCGCGCGTGCGCACCCAGCTGGCGGCGACGCTTGGCAAGGTAGCCGAGAAGCAGGCCCAGGCCGACTTCCTCGCCGGCCAGGCGCAGCGGTCGCGCGTGCTGGCGCCGCAGGCCGGCATCGTGCTGTTTGACGATCCGTCCGAATGGATCGGCCGGCCGGTGCAGACCGGCGAGCGCATCCTGCAGGTGGCCGCCGCCGACGATGTCGAAATCGAGGCCTGGGTGCCGATCGGCGACGCCATCCCGCTGGCCGCCAACGCGCCGCTGCAGCTCTACCTGGCGGCGTCGCCGCTGACGCCGCTGTCGGGCACGCTGCGCTACATGAGCCACCGCGCCACCGCGCGCCCGGACGGCAGCTACGCCTACCGCGTGCGCGCCACGCTGGACGCGGCGGCCGGCCAGCGCATCGGCCTCAAGGGCACGGCCAAGCTGGGCGGCGAACGGGTGCCGCTGGCCTACTGGATGTTGCGCCGCCCGCTGGCCGCGATCCGCCAGTTCATCGCGCTGTGAGCATGCTGCTGCAACTGCCGCTGCTGCGCCAGGAACTGGCGATCGACGCCGGCCCGCGGCTGGCCGACGGCCAGCCCAGCTGGACGCTGCACGACCCGGTGCGCAACCAGTTCTTCCAGCTCGACTGGCCCAGCTTTGAAATGCTGAGCCGCTGGGACCTGAAAAATCCCCACGTGCTGCTGGAACAGATCAACCGCGACACCACGCTGCAACTGGCGCTGGACGACCTCGACCGCTTGCTGACGTTCCTGCGCGAGCAGCAGCTGCTGCAGCCGGCGCGCGGCGCGGCGGCGGCGCTGGCCGCAGCGCGCGCCCGGCAGCGCGGCAGCTGGCACCAGTGGCTGCTGCATAACTACCTGTTTTTCCGCATCCCGCTGGTGCGGCCGGACCGCTGGCTGGAACGCGTCACACCGCGACTGGGCTGGCTGTTCTCGCCGCTGTTCCGCTGGCTGACGCTGGCCGCCGGCGTGCTCGGCCTGGCCGGCGCGTACCGCGAATGGGACCGCTTCAGCGCCACGCTGATGGACACGCTGAGCTGGCACGGCGCGCTGCTGTACGGCTGCGCCATCACCTTTGCCAAGGTCTGTCACGAGCTGGGCCACGCGCTGACCGCCAAGCGCTATGGCTGCCGCGTGCCGACCATGGGGCTGGCCTTCCTGGTCATGTGGCCGGTGGCCTACACCGACACCAACGAAGTGTGGAAGCTGGCGCGCCGCGAACAGCGGCTGGCGGTGGCCGGCGCCGGCATCATGACCGAGCTGATGATCGCCTGCTGGGCCACGCTGGCCTGGGTCTGGCTGCCGGAAGGCGGGCCGCAGCAGGTGGCCTTCCTGCTGTCGACCACCACCTGGATCACCACGCTGGCGATCAACGCCAGTCCCTTCATGCGCTTTGACGGCTACTTCCTGCTGTCCGACTACCTGGGCCTGCCCAACCTGCACAACCGCGCGTTCGCGCTGGCGCGCTGGGACCTGCGCGAGCGTTTGTTCGCGGCCGGCGCCGCGCCGCCGGAAGCCTTCCCGCCGCGGCTGCACGGCGGCCTGATCCTGTTTGCCTGGGCGGTGTGGATTTACCGGCTGGTGCTGTTCCTCGGCATCGCGGCGCTGGTCTACCACTTCTTCATCAAGGCGGTCGGCATCCTGCTGTTCATCGTGGAAATCGGCTGGTTCGTGGCGCTGCCGGTGTGGCGCGAGATCCAGGTCTGGCGCGCCCTGCCGCACGGCCGCCGCAGCCGCCGCAGCGCGCTGCTGCTGTTGCTGCTGGCGGCGCTGTGCGTGCTGCCGTGGCCCAACCGCGTGCTGACCTCCGGCCTGCTGCAGCCGCAGCAGCGGCTGGCGCTGTACGCGCCGCCCCACGCCACGCTGGAGGCGCTGCCGGTGGCCAATGGCCAGCAAGTCGCGGCCGGCGCCCCGCTGCTGCGGCTGGGCTCGCCGGAACTGGCGCTGCGCGCCGATGAAACCGGCGCCCGCCGGCAGGCGCTGGCCTGGCAATCGGCCGCCGCCGGGCTGGACGCCGGCAGCCGCAAGGACTGGCAGGTGCTGAACGACCAGCTGTCCTACGCCAGCGCCGAACGCGCCACGGTCGGCGCCGACCTGCAGCGCTACCGGCCGCTGGCGCCGTACGCCGGCGTGCTGGTCGATGTCGATCCCGACCTGCGCCCCGGCCAGTGGTTGCAGAACCAGGAATATGTGGGCTCGCTGGTGGCGGCCGGCAAGTGGCAGGTGGTCGCCTATGTCGACGAGGACGCGGTGCGCCGCATCGCCCGCGGCGACCGCGCGCTGTTCATCGCCGACGGCATGGCCGGCCCGGCGCTGCGCCTGACCGTGGCCAGCATCGACCGCGACGCCAGCCGCGTGCTGGGCGAACCGGAACTGGCTGCGCTGTTCGGCGGCGACGTGCTGGTGCGCGAAAAGCACGGCGTGCTGTATCCCGAGCAGGCGGTGTACCGGGTGCTGTTGCAGGCCGACACCGAGCTGCCGCCGTCGACGCCGGCGTGGCGCGGCCATGTCGCCATCGCCGGCGACTGGGAGGCGCCGGCGCTGCGCTTCCTGCGCACCGCCGCCTCGGTGGCCTGGCGCGAGGCCGGCTTCTGACCTTCGGACAGGGCGTGGAATTGCCGCTCGTGGTATCGTAGCTGGTTGGGCGCGCGCCCGGTTTTCAAAAACAGCAAGATTGCAATACCATGGCAGAAAAGATCATCATGATGGCCGAGCAACGTGGCGACGTGCCGGTCATCCCCGCCACGCTCGAAACACCGACCGGCCTGCTGGGCGACCAGCTGGCGCGGCCGCTGCACGACCTGCGCATATCCGTCACCGACCGCTGCAACTTCCGCTGCGTGTACTGCATGCCGAAAGCGGTGTTCAACAGCGATTATCAATACCTGCCGCATACCTCGCTGCTGTCGTTTGAAGAAATCACCCGCATCGCCAGGCTGTTCATCGCCCACGGCGTCGAAAAAATCCGCCTGACCGGCGGCGAACCGCTGCTGCGCAAGCACATCGAGCGCCTGGTCGGCATGCTGGCCGAGCTCAAGACCGTCAGCGGCAAGCCGCTCGACCTGACCCTGACCACCAATGCCTCGCTGCTGGCGCGCAAGGCGCAGTCGCTGAAGGACGCCGGCCTGCAACGCGTGACGGTGTCGCTCGACGCGCTGGACAACGCCACCTTCCAGCGCATGAACGATGTCGATTTCTCGGTCGACGATGTGCTGAAGGGCATCGACGCCGCGCACCAGGTCGGCCTGGGGCCGATCAAGATCAATATGGTAGTCAAGGGCGGCATGAACGAGCAGCAGATCCTGCCGATGGCGCGCCATTTCCGCGGCTCGCCCTACATCCTGCGCTTTATCGAGTACATGGACGTGGGCGCGTCCAACGGCTGGAAGATGGACGAGGTGATTCCGTCGGCCGAGGTGGTGCGCCGCATCAGCGCCGAGATGCCGCTGGAGCCGGCGGCCGCCAATTACAGCGGCGAGACGGCGTCGCGCTGGCGCTACGCCGATGGCGGCGGCGAGATCGGCGTCATTTCCAGCGTGTCGCAGGCATTTTGCGCGGACTGCACTCGCGCGCGCCTGTCGACCGAGGGTAAAACTGTACACCTGTCTGTTCGCCACCAGCGGCCACGATCTGCGCGCGCTGCTGCGCGAGGGCCGCAGCGATGCGGAAATCAGCACCGCGCTGGCGCATCTGTGGCGCGCGCGCGGCGACCGCTATTCGGAGCTGCGCACCAGCCAGACGGCGGAGCTGCGCCGCAGCGCGAACAAAGTGGAAATGTCTTATATCGGGGGTAGTTTTGTCTTTGAAGAGCAAGGTCACCGGATTGATCCTGGCGGGCGGCCGCGGCACCCGCATGGGCCGCGTCGATAAGGGCTTGCAGCCGTTTCGCGGCACGACGCTGGTAGCGCAGGTGCTGGCCCGCCTGGCGCCGCAGGTGGCGTCGCTGGCGATCAACGCCAACCGCAATCTGCCGCAGTACCAGGCGCTGGCCGGCGCCGCGCCGGTGCTGCCGGATTACCTGGATGGGTTTGCCGGGCCGCTGGCCGGCTTGCAGGTCGGCCTGCAGTTCTGCCCTACCGAGTTGCTGCTGACGGCGCCGTGCGATTCGCCATTCTTCCCGCTGGATATGGCTGAACGCCTGCACGCGGCGCTTGAGGCCGAGGACGCCGACCTGGCAATGGCGGTGACCATGGAGCGCGATCCGGAACAGCCGGATGCGGCGCCGTTCCGCCAGCCGCACCCGGTGTTCAGCCTGGTGAAGGCCAGCGTGCTGCCGCAGCTGGAGGCCTATCTGGCGACCGGCGCGCGGCGCATGGAAGGCTTCTACAAGTCGCTGCGCGTGGCCGAGGTGCTGTTCGACGACAGCGCCGCCTTCAGCAACATCAACACACTCGAAGACCTGCACCACCACGAGCGCACGGCCGCCGCGCCGGACCGCGCGCCAGCGGCCGCGCCACCGGGCCGCGCCGCCGGCTCGCCGCAAGGCGCGGCCAGCGGCGCAGCGGGCAGCCGCGCGGCCGATGGCGATCCGGCGGCGCTGGCGGTCGAGCAGGCGCAGCGCCTGATCTGCGCGCGCATCGCGCCGGTCGAGGCGACCGAGACGCTTGCGCTGCTGGCCGCCCTCGATCGCGTGCTGGCGGAGGACATCGTGTCGCCGATCAACGTGCCGGCCTACGACAACTCGGCCATGGACGGCTATGCCCTGCGCGGCAGCGATCTGCCGGCCGAAGGCGCGACCGCCACGTTCAAGAGCATCGGCGTCGCCTACGCCGGCCACCCGTTCGCGCAAGCGCCGCAGGCCGGGCAGTGCGTGCGCATCATGACCGGCGCCGCCATCCCGCCCGGCTGCGACAGCGTGCTGCCGCAGGAACTGGCCGCCGGCATTGACGGCGACAACGTCACCATCGCCCACAACGCCATCCGCGCCGGCGCCAACCTGCGCCGCGCCGGCGAGGACCTGAAGGCCGGCGGCATCGCCATCGCCAAGGGCAAGCTGCTGCGCCCCGCGGACCTGGGCCTGATCGCCTCGCTCGGCATCGGCGAAGTCACGGTCCGGCGCAAGCTGAAGGTGGCGTTCTTCTCCACCGGCGACGAACTGCGCTCGCTCGGCGAAAAACTTGAGGATGGCTGCGTCTACGACAGCAACCGCTACACGCTGTTCGGCATGCTGCAACGCCTCGGCTGCGAAGTATTAGACATGGGCGTGGTGCGCGACGACCCGCAAGCGCTGGAGGCGGCGCTGCGCGCGGCGGCCCAGAATGCGGACGCCATCATCACCTCCGGCGGCGTCTCCGAAGGTGCGGCCGACCACACGCGCGAGATCATGGCGCTGCTGGGCGACGTCGCCTTCTGGAAGCTGGCCATGCGCCCCGGCCGCCCGCTGGCTTTCGGCAAAGTGCAAACCGGGCAGGACAGCGCCTGGCTATTCGGCCTGCCCGGCAATCCGGTGGCGGTCATGGTTTCGTTCTACATGTTCGCCCGCCCCGCCCTGCTGCGCATGATGGGCGCCGACAGCCAACTGCAAACCATGCAGGCGCGCGCCGCGCAGGCCATCCGCAAGCGTGCCGGCCGCACCGAATACCAGCGCGGCATCATCAGCCTGGCGGAGGACGGCGCGCCGCAAGTGCGCCTGACCGGCGCCCAGGGCTCGGGCATCCTCAGCTCCATGACCGAAGCCAACTGCATCGTCGTGCTGCGCCACGACCAGGGCAACGTCGACGCCGGCGACATGGTCGACGTTATGCTGTTCGACGGGCTTGTGTAGCCACCATCAGCATGCCGCAGCCCAGCGCCGCGAAGGCCCACTGCAAGCCGACGGCATGCGCGACAAAGCCGATCATGCCCGGCCCCACCAGGATGCCGGCGTAGCCGATGGTTGAAATCGCGCTGACCGCCAGCCCGGCCGGCATGTCACGCTGATTGCCGGCCGCCGAAAACAGCACCGGCACGATGTTCGACGCGCCGCAGCCGATCAGCGCGAAGCCCGGCAGCGCCAGCCACGCCGACGGCGCCAGCACCACGATCAGGAAGCCGGCGGCAGCGGCCAGTCCACCCAGCAGCATCACGCGGCGGCCGCCGAAACGCTGCACGATCCGGTCGCCATTCAGGCGGCCGACGGTCATCGCCACCGCAAACACCGCGTACCCCAGGCCGCCCTGCGCACCGCTCATGCCAACGCTGGTCAGCATCACCGCGCTCCAGTCGAGCACCGCGCCTTCGGCCAGGAACACGAACATGCACAACACGCCGATCAGCACCACGGCGCCGCGCGGCACCGCCAGGAAGGGCGCGTCGCGCTCCGCCGGCGGCGCCTCGCGCAGCAGGTGCGGCGCCGCAGCCAGCAGCACGCCGGCGCAAATGACCGTCATCGCCAGCGAGGCGCTGACTATGCCCATGCCCAGCCACAGCATCAAACTCATGCCGCCCGCACCGGCAATGCCGCCGACGCTGAACATGCCATGGAAGCCCGACATCAGCGCGCCGCCGTAATCCTTCTCGACGATCACCGCCTGCACATTCATCGACACATCCAGCGTGCCGATGGCGGCGCCGAACAGGAACAGGACCAGCGCCAGCAAGGCGCGCTCGGTGCAATCGCCAAAAATGGCAGCACCGCGCAGCAGCCGAACCCGGACAACAGGATCACCGGGCGGCAGCCGAAGCGCGCCGCCAGCGCGCCGGTCAACGGCATGGCCATCAGCGAGCCGATACCGAGGCACAGCAGCAGCAAGCCCAGTTGCGCCGCCTCGACGCCGGTGCGCGCTTGCGCGTAAGGCACCAGCGGCGCCCACGAGGACATGGCCATGCCGGCCACGAGGAAAGCCAGGCGCGTCGAGACGCGCTGTTTCAAACCAGTCGTTTTCATTGGATTCATGCGTCCGCGCGCAGCAGGCGGGTGCCAGCGGCGGCATAAGCCTGCGCTACATCCTCGCCCGTCGCGGCTTCGACGATCAAGTGGGTTAATTGGGAAATGGGCAGCACGCGGTAGGTGGCCACCGCGCCGATCTTGCTGGCGGTGGCAACCACCGCCGTGGCCTTGCTGTGCGCCGCCAGGCGGCGCTTGAACTCGGCCTCTTCGTAATCGACGGTGGTAATCCCGGCCTGCAGATCGACGCCGCAGGCGCCAACAAAATACAGGTCGGGATGGATCAGTTCCAGCTCGCGCATCGCCGTGGCGCCTACGCTGCCGCCCAGGCTTTGCTTGATGCGGCCGCCGATCATGATCAGGTCCACATGCGGCTTGTCCAGCAGCCGCGCCGCGATCGAAGGCGCATTGGTCAGCACCGTCACCGGCGCTGTTGGCAGCGCTTCGGCGATGGCGAGATTGCTGGAGCCGGCGTCCAGGAAGACCGTGCTGCCCGGCGCGACCAGCCGCGCGGCGGCCGCCGCCAGGCGGGACTTGTCGTCCTGCCCACGCGTCATGCGCTGCGCCAGCGTGCCGGCCTCGGGCGACGCCGGCATGCGCACCGCGCCGCCATACACCTTCTGGCACAAGCCGGCGGCGGCCAGGTCGCGCAGGTCGCGACGGATCGTGTCTTCGGTAACGTTGAGTTCACGCGCCAGCGTGGCGGCCAGCACCCGGCCATCGTCAGCGAGTTGTTTAAGTATTAAAGCGTGCCGCTCAGGCAGCAGCAGCGGTTCGGTTTTCATGCGCACATTGTACACAAGTGCGCAACAACGCGCACAAACAAGTATAAATGCGCACAAACTTATTCGTTGTCGAGCTCGCGCTTGTCGATGTCCGCGCCCATGAGCAGCTGCGCCTGCTCGCTCGGCAGGGCCTCCACGGTTTTCAGCTTGCGCGCCATGACGCGGCTGCGCGTTTCGGCCGATTCGATATTCTTGGCGGCGCGCTCCAGCGTCAGCTTGGTGGCGGCCAGCACGTCGCCAAACTTGGCGAACTCGGTCTTCACGGCGCCCAGCACCTGCCACACTTCCGACGAGCGCTTTTCCAGCGCCAGCGTGCGGAAGCCCATCTGCAAGCTGTTGAGCAGCGCCGTCAGCGTCGACGGGCCGGCAATGCTGATGCGGTTCACGCGCTGCAACTCATCGGCCAGGCCGGGACGGCGCATCACTTCCGCGTACAGGCCCTCGGTCGGCAGGAACAGGATCGCGAAGTCGGTGGTGTGCGGCGGTGCGACGTATTTTTCCGAGATGGTGCGCGCCTCGTTGCGCACCGCGCGTTCCAGTTCGCGGCCGGCCAGCGCCACGCCTTCCGCGTCGGCGCTGTCGGCCGCCTCCAGCAGGCGCTCGTACTGCTCTTTCGGGAACTTGGCGTCGATCGGCATCCACACCGGTACGCCGCTGTCGCCCTGGCCCGGCAGCTTCAGCGCGAACTCGACGCGCGCGCCGCTGCCGGCAATGGTTTCGACGTTCTTCGCATACTGGTCCGGTGTGAGCACCTGCTCCAGCAGCATCTCCAGTTGCACCTCGCCCCACGTGCCGCGCGTCTTCACATTGGTCAGCACGCGCTTCAGGTCGCCGACGCCCAGCGCCAGCTGCTGCATCTCGCCCAGTCCCTGGTGCACGCGTTCGAGCCGCTCGGACACCTGCTGGAACGAGGCGTTCAGGCGCGTTTCCAGCGTTGCGTGCAGTTTCTCGTCCACGGTCTTGCGCATTTCCTCCAGGCGCGCGCCGTTGTCCGCTTGCAGATCCTTGATTTTCAGTTCCAGCGTGGCGCGGATTTCCTCCATGCGCTGATGCATGGTGTCGGAGAACAGCTTCAGGCTGCGCGCCTGCTCGTTGCGGCCGACCAGGCCTTGCGCCTCCAGCTGGCGGCGCATCGCCTCGAACTGCTGCACCGAGGCGGCGTTGCTGGCCTGCGCGGTGGTTTGCAGCTGCATGCGCACCTCGCGCTCGACGCGCTCGATGCGTTCGGCCAGATCGCCGGCCGGCGCGGCAACGTTGGCAGCGGCGCGGCCGCGCAGCAGCGCGGCCAGCTGCAACACGATGACGACGGCCAGCGCCGCCAGCAACACGAAAAACTCGATCTGGCTCATGGCATCAATCCGGCTTGTTACGCATCCAGTCGGCGGTCTGGAAGAAGGAATTCATCAGGCGCACGCGCAGTGCGGTGTCGATGCCGACATCCTCCATCGCCCACGCCATGCAGCGCAGCCACTGGTCGCGTTCCTGGGTGCCGATGGCGAACGGCATGTGGCGCATGCGCAGGCGCGGATGGCCGTGCGCCTGCTGGTACAGATCGGGGCCGCCCATCCAGCCGCTGAGGAACATGAACAGGCGCTGGTTGGCGTTGTCCAGCGATGGGCCGTGCACCGAGCGCAGCAGCTGGAACTCGGGTTCGAGCTCCATCAGGTCGTAAAAACGGTTGACCATCTCGCGGATGGTCGACTCGCCGCCAATTACTTCATAGAGGGTACGGGATTCTTCAGTCATACCCGCCATGATAGCTTATACCAGCGCCAGCCTGCGCAGGCGGCGCGTGGAAGACCAGTGCTCCACGCCGGCCGCGTCGCGGATCTGTTCGCAGGCGTGGACGATGCGCGCCAGCTGCGCGCGATCCAGCCCGGAATTGAGCGTCAGCCGCACCAGCGAGCGGTTCTTCGGCGTCGCCGGCGCGCAGAACATGGCGCCGTAGACGCCGTGCTGTTCCAGCAGCTTGCGCAGCGCCAGCGTCTTCGGCTCCGGCCCCGGCTCCAGCGCGATGATCTGCTCGCTGCCGTCGCTGACGTTGTAGCCCAGCGCGCCGAGGTCCTCGCGCAGCGCGCGCGCGTGGCGGCGCAGCGCGGCGCGGCGGTCATCGGCGGCGGCGATGAAGTCGATGGCCGCGTCGAACCACGCCAGCTCGTGCCCCAGCAGGCAGGAACTGAAAATCGCCGGCCGCGACTCGGACAGGAAGTAGCCCTTGAAATGGCTGCTACAGGTGATGAAGCCGGCGCGGCCGGCGAACGCCTTGGCCAGCGACGCCGTGCGGAAGTGGACCCGCCCGCCCAGGCCCTGCGCCGCCACCAGCCCGGCGCCGCGCGGCCCGTGCGTGCCCAGCGAATGCGATTCGTCGACGATCAGCATGCAGCCGCTGTGCTCGGCGATGTCGGCCAGCTGCGCCAGCGGCGCGATGCTGCCGTTGGTGCTGTACAGCGCGTCGACCGCGATCAGGCCGCGCCCATGGCGCTGCAACTGCCTGCGCAGGTGGTCCATGTCGTTGTGCAGGAAGGGCACCGGCAGCGCGCCGGCCGACTGCACGCCCTCCCACAGCGAGGCGTGCGCCTGCATGTCCAGATACACCGGCACGCCCGGCGCGGCCAGCGTCTGCACCAGCCCGACGTTGGCGGCCCAGCCCGATTGCGCCAGGACGCCGTCCTCGGCGCCCATGAAACGCGCCAGCCGCCGCTCCAGCCGGTGCTGCGCGCTGCCCTGCTGCAGGTACACGGCCGACATCAGCATCTCGCCCTGGCTGTGCTGCAGCGCCCGCATCTGGGCGCCGACCAGCGCCGGCTCGCCGGTCAGGCACAGGTAGTCGTTACCGGCCAGGAACACCGCATCGGCCGGCCTCGGCTGCCACGCGTGCGGGTGCTCGCCGCCCAGCAGTTGCGCAATGCGGGTGACATAGTGCAGATCCATGCGGCGGCTGACAAAGTCGGGAAAGCGGGCCGCCGGCGGGGGCTGGATGGACGCGCGGGTCATGGCATATCTCCTTGAAATATGGACAGAAAAACAGCACCATGCGGCTAAAAAAACTCATCGAGATTGATGCGGATCAATTACCGTCTTGATATCCCAGAACACGTTGTAAATTAAGGCGATGATGGCAACTTGATAAAAGTCAAACGTCATCATGAAGCCCACCCCGCACGCACGCTGGAAGCGCTGGCAACACGGACTGGTGCAGTCCCTGCTGCTGTATCACGGCCGCGCAGACCACGCCACCGTGCGCGTACTGCTGCTCGCCTGCATCGGCACCGTGGGCATGCCGCTGTACTACGTGATCTGGCAGCACTTTTTCCCGCAGGAGTACGAGTCGCTGTCGCTGCGCCTGCTCGGCATCGTGCTGTGCGCGCTGGGGCTGTTCGCGCGCCAGTTCGGCCGGCAGATGCTGCACCTGTACCTGCTGGTCACGCTCAGCTACATCTTTCCTTTTTCTTCACGTTCATGTTTCTGATGAACCACGCGTCCGGCGTGTGGAGCGAGTCGCTGCTGATCGGCCTGGTGGTGCTGTTTCACTTCGACACCGGCCTGGCGCTGCGCGCCTACCTCATCGGCACGACGCTGGCCTGCGCGGCGGCGGCGGCGCTGGGCGCGGGCGACATGCTGCTCAGCCGGCAGGTGCTGCAACAGGTGCCGATCCACTGGTTCACCATCGCCGTGCTGTCGGTCGCCAAGATCAGCCGCCACGTGCTGGCGCAGGAGAAGCTGGCCGGCATGGGCGCCGGCCTGGCCACCGTGGCGCACGAGCTGCGCACGCCGCTCACCAGCGTCGACGCCAATGTGCGCGGCCTGCTGCGCATGATGGCCGACGCCCAGCCCCAGGGCCAGAACGCCGAGGACCGCCTGACCATCATCGACGCGCTGGCGCGCATCCAGTTCGAGGTGCGCCACATGAACCACATGATCGACCTGTTCCTGCTGAGCGCGACGGCGGTGCGGCAGAACCTGCATCCGGTGGAAACGGTGTCGATGGAAACCGTGGTGGAGGCGGTGCTGAAGCGCTATCCCTTCTCCAGCATCAAGCAGCAGAAGATGGTCAGGCTGGAAGTGCGCCGCAACTTCCAGTTCGCCGGTCAGACCGAGCTGGCGGTGGTGGTCCTGCTGAACCTGCTGCGCAACGCGCTGCGGGCGGTGCAGCGCGCCGGCAAGGGGCGCGTGCGCATCGTCATCGACGGCGGCCACCAGCCGCCGCGCCTGCTGTTCATCGACACCGGCTGCGGCATCGCGGCGCCGCAGCTGGCGATGATTTTCCGCCGCTTCTATTCGCATCCGCCGCACAACGGCGCCGGCATCGGGCTGGCGCTGTGCAAGGAGATCATGGATGCGTGGAACGCCAACATCCGCTGCGTATCGCGCGAGAGCGCCTATGCCATCTTCGTTCTTGAATTCCCGCCGAGGTGAGTCATGCATCTGCCCGTTTATGCCCATCCCACGCTGACCGTGCTGGTCGACGACAGCGATTCCTTCCTGCGCAGCCTGTCGTTCCAGCTCGATCCGATGCTGGCCAATAAAACCTTCCACGACACCACCGAAGCGCTGCGCTGGCTGTGCAGCAGCGCGCCGGACAGCGCGTTGCCGCTGCACGTCAACTTCGACATGCAGAACCTGCCGGCCGACCAGTGCAATGTGACGCTGGAGCTGGACCGCATCTACCGCATCGCCGAACAGCGCGAGCGCTTCGCCACGCCGTCGGTGCTGGTGGTCGATTATTCGATGCCGCAGATGAACGGGCTGGAATTCTGCGCGGCGGTGGCGCACCTGCCGTGCAAGAAGATTTTATTCACCGGCGCGGCCGATGAGAAGGTGGCGGTCAGCGCCTTCAATCGCGGCCTGATCGACCGTTACATCAAGAAAAGCGACGATCATGCGCTGGATCTGCTGGAGATGGAAATCGCCACCATGCAGGACTGTTACTTCGACAGCCGCTCCGATACGCTGCGCGAGATGGCGGCGCTGCACGATTACCGTTTTCTGACCGATCCGGCGCTGGCCGAGGTGGTGCGGGAACTGAAGCGCACGCTGGGCTTGGTCGAGCACTACATCTTTCCCAATCCGACCGGGATCCTGTTCATCGACCAGCATGGCAAGACGACGTTGATGGTGATCGAGACGGAGCACAGCATGCAGGCGCAATACGAGATAGCGCGCGACAGCGATGCGCCGCGCTCGCTGCTGCGGGCGCTGCTGGAGCGGCGGGTGCTGACCTTCTTTAGCGATCCGTTTGGCGATGGGATGTATATCAGCAGCATGGCGGAGAACTGGCACCGCTACAGCGCGGCGCCGCGCATGTGCCATGGCAGGGAGACGTATTATTGGGCGCTGTTTGATGTGCCGGGGCATTATTTCGACCAGCGGCCGGGGACGTATGCGCAGTTTTTGCAGGGGTTGCAGCCGGTGGCTACGGCGGCGTAGCGGCGACCGCGCGGAGCGTCCCGGGGCTGCTGCGCGCGTCTCCGCGGTGCGCCGCTCTCGCCTATCCCTCCGTCGTCCCCGCGAAGGCGGGGACCCATGGAACGCATGCTCGGCATGGGTCCCCGCCTTTGCGGGGACGACGTCAGGCTTCGCGGAGGGTTTGCAGCGGCGGCTGGCGCAACACATTGCGCAGCCCCAGCCAGCCACCAGCGATCGCGCACAACGCACCGGCCACCAGCCCCACCAGCCACACCGCCGGGCTGAACTCCCACGCAAACTTGAACTGGTACGTCGCCAACGCCCAGCCCATCGCCGCCGCGCCGGTCGCCGCCAGCACGCCCGACAGCGCTCCCACCAGCGTGAACTCGATCAACTGCGCCTGCGACAGCTGCTTGCGCGTCGCCCCCAGCGCCCGCAGCAGGCCCGATTCGCGCGTACGCTCGTCCTGCGAGCCCATCAAGGCCGCATACAGCACCAGCACACCGGACGCCAGCGTAAAGATAAACAGGAACTCCACCGCCGTAATCACCTGATCCAGCACCGCCTGCACCTGGCGCAGAATGCCGCCGACATCAACAATGGTCAGGTTGGGATAATCGCGCGTGAGCGCGTTCATCAGCGTGCCCTGGCCTTGCGGCAGGTGGAAAGCAGTCAGCCAGCTCTGCGAGATATCGGTCATCGCCGCCGGATTGATGATGGCAAAAAAATTGACCCGCATCGAACCCCAGTCCAGCTTGCGGATGCTGGTGATGGTCACGTCCACCGGCGAGCCGGCGATCTCGAAGCGCAGCTTGTCGCCGAGTTTCCAGCGCAGCGTCTTGGCGATGCCCTCTTCCACCGACACCTCCGGGAAGCCGGGCCGGTCCTCGAACCACTTGCCCTGCACGATCTTGTTCTCGGCCTGCATCTGCGCCATGGTCGACAGGTTGAACTCGCGGTCGGCCAGGCCGCGCGCGCGGTCCTCGGTGTAGGTCTCGGCAGTGACCGGCACGCCGTTCACCTGCGTCAGGCGGCCGCGTATCATCGGGTATTGCGGCGCGTAATCCACGCCGGCCGCCTTCAGCCGCCTGCCGATATCGGCGCCCTGCTCCGGCTGGATGTTGATGATGAAACGGTTGGGCGCATCCGGCGGCGTGGCGTTGCGCCAGGCGGTCATCAGGTCGCCGCGCACCACGGTCAGCACCAGCAGCGCCATCATGCCCATGGCCAGCGACACCACCTGCACGATGGTCGCGCCCGGCCGGCGCTGCAGGGAAGTCACGGCAAAGCGCCAGCTTTGATGATCGATGGCGCCGCGCAGCGAGCGCAGCGAACGCAATCCCAGCCACGCCACCAGGCCGAACACGGCGAACGCGCCAAAGAAGCCCAGCGCCGTGTACAGCGCCATCTTCGGGTCGCCCGCCTGCCACAGCAGCAGCGCAACAAAGCCGGCCATGCCGAAGCCGTAGGTGGCCAGCGCGCCGACTTTCGGCGCCTCCTGTTCACGCCGGATCACGCGGTTGTGCGGCACCTTGCGCAGTTGCAGGATCGGCGGCAGCGCGAACGCGGCCAGCAGCACAATGCCGATCGCCATGCCTTGCAGCGCCGGGAAAACAGTCGGCGCCGGCAGCTCGGCCGACACCAGCGATCCCAGCACCTCCAGCAGCACGTAGTGCGCGCCGAAACCGACCGCCACGCCTAGCGCGCTGCCGGCCACGCCGACCAGCAGGAATTCGATCAGGTACATCAGCGTCACCTGGTTCTGCGTCAGGCCCAGGCAGCGCAGCATGGCGCAGGCGTCCAGGTGGCGCTGCATGAAGCGGCGCGCGGCCATCGCCACCGCCACCGCCGCCAGCATGGCCGACAGCAGGCCGACCAGCGACAGGAAGCGGTCGGCGCGCTCCAGCGTGGTCTGCATTTCAGGACGGCCATCGAGCGACTCGACGCGCACGCCCTTGATATTGTTGTTCTTGATTTCCGCCTTGACCCACTCCTCGTAGGCCTTGGCGACCTGGGCGCCGTTCTTCAGCGACGCCGGCGCGCCGATCAGCAGGCGGTAGTTGACGCGCGAGCCGGGCTGGATCAGGTTGGTGGCCTCCAGGTCGGACAAGGCAAACATCACGCGCGGCGCAAAGGCCATGAAGTTGGCGCCGCGATCCGGTTCGCCGGCAATCAGCTGCGTGATGGTGAATTTCTTGTCGCCCAGCTGGATCTGCTGGCCGACGGCGGTGTTCAGGCTGCCCAGCAGGCCCGGCTCGACCCACACGGTGCCGGGCGCCGGCACCACATAGGCGGCGGCGCCGATGCTCTGCTCGGCCTGCGCGGCGTCGGTCGTGGTCTTGACCTTGCCGCGCAGCGGATAGCCGGGGCCGACGGCCTTCAGGGCCGACAGCACCGATGTCGATAGCTCGCCCTCGCCAGCCTGCGCCATGCTGGGGAAGCCGACGGTGTCGGTCACCACCAGCCCGCGCCGCACGGCCTGCTCGCGCCACGCGGCGCGCACCGGCAGGTCGGCGCTGACCACGACGTCGGCGCCGAGCAACTGGTGGGCGTCACGCTCCAGGCCGCTCCGCAGGCGGTCGATGAAGAAGCCGGTGGCGGACAGGGCCGCCACGGCCACCGTCAGCGCAATCAGCAGAAAGCGCAGCTGGCCGGCGCGCCAGTCGCGCGCCGTCATGTTGAGGGCGAGTTTGAACATTTAGACCTTTGCGAAGAATGCGTCCACTTCATCCAGATACTTCTGCTTCTGCGCGGCCGGCAGGAAGGCCGCCGCGAAGCTGTTGCGCGCCAGGCGCTGCGCGTGCGACAGGCCCAGCGGCAGCGCCTCGAAGGTGGCGATGAAGTTGTCGTTCATGTAGCCGCCGAAGTAAGCCGGGTCGTCCGAGTTGACGGTGGCCACGATATTGGCGTCCAGCAGTTCCACCAGATTGTGCTGGTGCATCTTGTCGAACACGCACAGCTTGATGTTGGACAGCGGGCACACGGTCAGCGCCATCTGCTCTCGCGCCAGGCGCTCGGTCAGCGCCCGGTCCTCCAGGCAGCGCACGCCGTGGTCGATGCGCTCGACTTTCAGCGTGTCGAGCGCAGTGTAGATGTACTCCGGCGGCCCTTCCTCGCCGGCGTGCGCCACCAGGTGCAGGCCCAGCTCGCGGCTGCGGGCGAACACGCGCGCGAATTTTTCCGGCGGGTTGCCAACCTCCGACGAATCGAGGCCGACGCCGATGAACTTGTCGCGGTACGGCAGCGCCGCGTCCAGCGTGGCGAGCGCGTCTTCTTCCGACAGGTGGCGCAGGAAGCACAGGATCAGCGTGGCGCTGACCGGGCTGTCCTGGCAGGCGCGGTGGATGCCGTTGATGATGACGTCCATCGGCACGCCGCGGTGCGTGTGCGTCTGCGGGTCGAAGAAGATTTCCGTGTGGCGCACGTTGTCCTGTTCCGCGCGCTTGAGATAGGCGGCCGTCATGTCATAGAAATCCTGCTCCTGCAACAGCACGCTGGCGCCAGCGTAATAAATGTCGAGGAAAGATTGCAGGTCGGTGAAGGCATACGCCGCGCGCAGTTCTTCCACCGAGCCGTAGTTCAGCTTGACGCCGTTGCGTTCGGCCAGTGCGAAGATCAGCTCCGGCTCCAGCGAGCCTTCGATGTGGATGTGCAGCTCGGCTTTCGGCATCTGCTGCAAAACACGGCGTAATTGATCGTTCAACATATTGATTTTTCCTGTTACTGAGGTGACTGAATTGGTCCATCTTATCGCATGCGGCGGATAGCGTGTCAGCACATCTTGCAAAGGCGTGTTACTGTGGTGCGCAAGGACTGTAACACGCCATCATTTTTGCCTGTCAAACGCCAGATAATCGTTTGAAATCAGGCCGTTACAAAAGGGTATTAACGATATTACGACATACCTTTTGACTTCCTGCACCAATAGCGCAATAATCAATTTCATAGACGTAAGAAGCGTTACGACCGACACATAAAAGCCGCCATCCGGCCATAAAGCCAGCTCAAGGACACGGGCAATCCGTGCCGCCCAAAGAAGCTGACCACAAGAAAAATAAGACAGAAAGGACTGATACGAACCAGAGCCAGGGCAGGCGAACTGCCGGTGACTCGTGACATGCAGGTTTTCATCATCAAAGGACATGCACATGACCATTTTTGACAACTACGCCGCACGATACGAACGGACCAAAGAAGAAGAGATGTCCATGAAGGAATATCTCGAACTTTGCAAGAAAGACCGGCTGACCTACGCCAGCGCCGCCGAGCGCATGCTGGCTGCCATTGGCGAACCGACCCTGGTTGATACCCGTAATGATACGCGACTGTCGCGCATCTTCGCCAACAAGGTCATCAAGATCTACCCGGCCTTCCGCGAATTCTACGGCACCGAAGAAGTGATCGAGCAGGTGGTATCGTACTTCCGCCACGCGGCGCAGGGCCTCGAGGAACGCAAGCAGATCCTGTACCTGCTCGGTCCGGTGGGCGGCGGCAAGTCGTCGATCGCGGAAAAACTCAAGTCGCTGATGGAGCATGTGCCCTTCTATTGCCTGAAGGGATCGCCGGTGAACGAGTCGCCGCTGGGCCTGTTCAACGAGGACGAGGACGGCACCATCCTCGAAGAGGACTACGGCATTCCGCGCCGCTACCTGCGCAATATTCCGTCGCCGTGGGCGGTCAAGCGCCTGCACGAATTCAATGGCGACATCAACCAGTTCCGCGTGGTCAAGCGCTACCCGTCGGTGCTCAAGCAGATCGGCATTTCCAAGACCGAGCCGGGCGACGAGAACAATCAGGATATTTCCTCGCTGGTCGGCAAGGTCGACATCCGCAAGCTGGAAGATTATTCGCAGGACGATCCGGACGCCTACAGCTATTCCGGCGGCCTGTGCCTGGCCAACCAGGGCCTGATGGAATTCGTCGAGATGTTCAAGGCGCCGATCAAGGTGCTGCACCCGCTGCTGACCGCCACGCAGGAAGGCAACTACAAGGGCACCGAGGGCTTTGGCGCGATTCCGTTCGACGGCGTGGTGTTGGCGCACTCCAACGAGTCCGAATGGAAATCGTTCAAGAACAACCGCAACAACGAGGCCTTCCTCGACCGTATCTACATCGTCAAAGTGCCGTACTGCCTGCGCGTGACCGACGAGATCAAGATTTACGACAAGCTGCTGTTCAACTCGTCGCTGTCGAGCGCGCCATGCGCGCCGGGCACGCTGCGCATGATGGCGCAGTTCGCCATCCTGTCGCGGCTGAAGGATCCGGAAAACTCGTCCATCTTCAGCAAGATGCTGGTCTACGACGGTGACAACCTGAAGGACACCGATCCGAAAGCCAAGTCGATCCACGAGTACGTCGACTATGCCGGCGTCGACGAGGGCATGAACGGGCTGTCGACGCGCTTCGCGTTCAAGATCCTGTCCAAGGTGTTCAACTTCGATAACACCGAGGTGGCGGCCAACCCGGTGCACCTGCTGTATGTGCTGGAGCAGCAGGTCGAGCGCGAGCAGTTCCCGCCCGAGCTGGAACAGAAATACTTCTCCTATATCAAGGAGCACCTGGCCCAGCGCTACGTCGAGTTCATCGGCAAGGAGATACAGACCGCCTACCTGGAATCGTATTCCGAGTATGGCCAGAATATCTTCGACCGCTACGTGACGTTTGCCGACTTCTGGATACAGGACCAGGAATACCGCGATCCCGACACCGGCGAGAGCTTCGACCGCGAGTCGCTCAACAACGAGCTGGAGAAGATCGAGAAGCCGGCCGGGATTTCGAATCCGAAAGACTTCCGCAACGAGATCGTCAACTTCGGCCTGCGCGCGCGCGCCAACAACGGCGGCAAAAACCCGGCGTGGACCAGTTATGAGAAGTTCCGCACCGTGATCGAGAAGAAGATGTTCTCGAATACGGAGGAACTGCTGCCGGTGATTTCGTTTAACGCCAAGGCCAGCGCGGAGGACGCCAACAAGCACGCCGACTTTGTCGCGCGCATGGTGGAGAAAGGCTATACGGCCAAGCAGGTACGGCTGCTGTGCGAATGGTATCTGCGCGTGAGGAAGTCGTCGTAACATGAATCGTCATTCCGGCGCCAGCCGGAATCCATAGGCCGCGTGATGGCACGCTCAGCATGGGTTCCCGCCTGCGCGGGAACGACGTGAACAGGAGGCATCTTTTGACTTACCTCATCGACCGTCGTTTGCAAGGCAAGAACAAGTCCGCCGTCAACCGCGAGCGTTTCTTGCGGCGCTACAAATCGCAGATCAAGGACGCGGTGGGCCGCGCCATCAAGGGGCGCTCCATTACCGACGTCGAGAACGGCGAAAAAGTCTCGATCCCGGTCAAGGATGTGAGCGAGCCCTCGTTCGGCCACGCCCACGGCGGCATCTGGGAAGTGGTCAACCCGGGCAACCAGGAATACCAGAAAGGCGACCAGATCAACCGCCCCAAGGGCGGCGGCGGTTCCGGCCGCGGCAAGGCCGGCAATAGCGACCAGCTGACCGAAGACGACTTCATCTTCGAACTGTCGCGCGAAGAGTTCATGAACTATTTCTTCGAGGACCTGGAACTGCCGCACATGGTCAAGACGCAGCTGACCGCCACCACCGATTTCAAGAACCAGCGCGCCGGCTACAATATGTCCGGCACGCCATCGAATATTCACGTGCTGCGCTCGCTGCGCGGCGCGCTGGGGCGGCGCATCGCCGTCGGCGGCGGCTCGCGCAAGCGCGTCGCCGAGGCGGAGCAGGAACTGGAGCAATTGCTGCTGGACGGCGTGCCGCTGCAGGACCCGCGCGTGGTCGAGCTGAAAAAGCTGATCCACCACCTGCACACGCGGCTGCTGGCCATCCCCTTCATCGACCCGTTCGACCTGCGCTACACCAACCGCATCAAGGTGCCCAAGCCGATGACGCAGGCGGTGATGTTCTGCATCATGGACGTCTCCGGCTCGATGGATGAAACCCGCAAGGACACCGCCAAGCGCTTCTTCATCCTGCTGTATCTGTTCCTCAAGCGCGTGTACGACAAGATCGAGGTGGTGTTCATCCGCCACCACACGGCCGCGGCCGAGGTCGACGAGGAGGAATTTTTCCACTCGCGCGAATCGGGCGGCACCGTGGTGTCGTCGGCGCTGCACCTGCTGGACAAGATCATCGACGAGCGCTTCGGCGCCGGCAGCTACAACGCCTATGTTGCCCAGGCCTCGGACGGCGACAACTGGGACAACGACTCGGTGCTGTGCCGGCAGCTGCTGGTCAACACCATCATGCCCAAGGTGCAGTACTACACCTATGTCGAGATTACCGACGGCCCGCCGCAAAACCTGTGGGAGCAGTATTCGCAGGTGCCGGACCACCATCCGCATTTCGCCATGCAGAAGATTGTGACGCCGGCCGACATCTATCCGGTATTCCGCGAACTGTTCAAGAAGCAGCCAAAATGAACGACATGACCACGCCCAAGCCCAAGCACCCGAACGCGCTGCCGGAGCAATCCGAGTGGACCTTCGAGCTGATCGAGCAGATCCACCAGGAAATCCGCCGCGTCGCCGAGAACTTCGGGCTGGACACCTACCCCAACCAGCTGGAGATCATCACCGCCGAGCAGATGATGGACGCCTACACCTCGGTCGGCATGCCGGTGTCGTACAACCACTGGTCGTTCGGCAAGCACTTCCTCAGCACCGAAAAGGGCTACAAGCGCGGACAGATGGGGCTGGCCTACGAGATCGTCATCAACTCCAATCCCTGCATCGCCTACCTGATGGAGGAAAACAGCCTGACCATGCAGTCGCTGGTGATCGCCCACGCGGCCTACGGCCACAACTCCTTCTTCAAGGGCAATTACCTGTTCCGCACCTGGACCGACGCCGACGCCATCGTCGACTACATGGTGTTCGCCAAGAATTACATCGCCGAGTGCGAGCAGCGCCACGGCATCGACGCGGTCGAGCTGCTGCTCGATTCCTGCCACGCGATCCAGAACTACGGCGTCGACCGCTACAAGCGGCCGGCCAAGCTGTCGATGGCGCAGGAGCGCGCGCGGCAGAAGGAGCGCGAAGCCTACGTGCAGTCGCAGATCAACGAGCTGTGGCGCACGCTGCCGCGGCGCGAGGAAGAGGAAGCCGCGCACGTGGTTAAACGCTTTCCTCCGGAGCCGGAGGAAAACCTGCTGTACTTCATCGAGAAGTACGCGCCGCTGCTGGAGCCGTGGCAGCGCGAGATGGTGCGGATAGTACGCAAGATCTCTCAGTATTTCTACCCGCAGCGGCAAACCCAGGTGATGAACGAGGGCTGGGCCACGTTCTGGCACTACACCATCCTCAACCAGTTGTACGACGAGGGCGTGGTCGGCGACGGCTTCATGATGGAGTTTTTGAAGAGCCATACCAACGTCGTCTACCAGCCGCCCGTCAACAGCCCCTACTACAGCGGCATCAACCCGTATGCGCTCGGCTTTGCGATGATGACCGACATCCGCCGCATCTGCGAGAACCCGACCGACGAGGACCGCGAATGGTTCCCCGACATCGCCGGCAGCGACTGGCGCAAGACGCTCGACTTCGCCATGCGCAATTTCAAGGACGAGAGCTTCATCGCGCAATACCTGTCGCCCAAGCTGATCCGCGAGTTCCACTTCTTCGCCGTGCTCGACGACGACAACAACGACAAGCTCAGCGTCTCGGCCATCCACGACGACCTCGGTTATCGATACGTGCGCCAGCAGCTAGCAGAACAATATAATCTGGGCAACCGTGAGCCCAACATCCAGGTATGGTCGGTCAACACCCAGGACGACCGGGCGCTGACCTTGCGCCATACCCAGTTCCAGCGTCGCCCGCTGAACCAGCAGGCCGGCGAGGTGCTGAAGCATGTTGCACGCTTATGGGGCTTCGACGTCCACCTGGAAACAGTGGGGCCGAGCGGCGAAGTCGTCAGTTCCCTGGAAGTCAAACGGGAGAAACGCGGCCGGATTCTCTGACCAACTAATATATAAGGCTTTTTTTGGGCCGTGTGCTTCGGGCACGGCTCTTGCAAGAGTCCAAAACCGGGGTCAGCGAAGGCGCGCTGACCCCGGTTTTTTTATCCAAGGCACGGTGGCCGCGCGATGTCAATATTTTTCTGTCGCTGCTTGTATAGGAGTGCCAGCAAGAATTTCATGAAAGAAACATTCGCGGCCAAATTATTAACTGCGATGTAGTAAAGCTACCTGCATAAAATTCCGTTTTTCGCTTTAAGGGAAAACTAAGTAACGTCGTGGTGCAGCACCGCCCAAAAATGCGCCGGAGAGACTTGCAAGTTGATCCAGAACGGTGCAAAGGGAGCGCTACCATATAGGAAAACCCTATGAAATTTAACCGGTTTTAGGGATGAAAATTCTATGTAAAATCAAGAATTCGTATGTATAATTCGCCGACGTCCCGGATGCGGCTGTTGTTTTGTGTCGCCATTTTGGGGTTTAAGTAGCACCAAAGAGAGTTGGTATTGGAGAAAGCAGGCATGAATTTCACGCACAACGAGAAAAGCACCGGGAAGAACTTTACAGGCATAACGATTGTCGTTTTGTTGCACTTGCTGGTCGCTTATGGGATCGTGACGGGCTTGGGAACACGTCTGGTGCATAAGATGATCGCACCAGTGGAGACCAAGATCATCGAGGAGGTCAAACCTCCTCCACCGAAAGAGCTCCCACCACCGCCACCACCGCCAGAGATGAAGGCACCACCACCGCCATTCATCCCGCCAGTTGAGGTGAACGTGCAGCAGCCGCCACCACCACAAAACGTGATCGCGAATGCGACCAACGTTAAACCGGCCACCACCGAGATCCAGAAGGCGCCGCCAGCTCCGCCGGCAGCCCCTCCAGGCCCTCCGAAGACCGGTGTGCGTACCGCGGCAGTGGTCGACTTCAGCACTTGCGCCAAACCGGAATGGCCGAAGTCGTCCCTGCGTAACGAGGAAACCGGCACTGTGCAGTTGTCGTTCCTGATTTCCGCTGACGGTCGCGTTACCGAAAGCAAGGTAGTGAAATCGAGTGGCTTCAGGGACCTCGATAAAGCTGCGGTCGCTGGCATCACGAAATGCCGTTTCAAACCGGCAACCGTAGATGGCACCCCGCAAGAAGGCTGGCAGCAGATGCAATACGTCTGGACGCTGGAGTAAAACCGAGACAACTGACCGTCTCACTTAGTAATTTTCGTTGTCATTACGCCAGCGATCTGATTATTTTATCAATTTGGAGGAAGCATGTTTAAGAATACCCGTTTGTCCGCTGTACTGGCCGCTGTGCTGTTCTCGGTGACCGCAGCAACCGCCCTGGTGAGCGCTCCTGCCTTCGCGCAAGAGCAAGCCTCGGCACCTGCTGCTGCTCCAGCAGCCGATGCAGCAGCGCCAGCACCAGCAGCAGATGCGGCAGCAGCACCTGCAGCCGACGCTGCGGCTCCAGCAGCAGCGCCAGCCGCCCACGGTGGCGCAGAAGAAGTGGAAAACCCATACGGCTTCAAAGCAGTCTGGGACGCCGGTTTCGTATCGCGCGCAACCCTGATCATCCTGTCGCTGATGTCGATGGGTTCGTGGTACATCATCATCACCAAGCTGATCGACCAGACCAAGATCTTCAAACAGTCGAAAGAAACCTCGGCCAAGTTCTGGAAAGCTTCGTCGATCGCTGCTGGTTCGGCTACCCTGACCGAAGGTTCGCCATTCCGCTTCATCGCTGAAACCGGCACCAAGGCCACCGCCCACCACGACGGCGCCCTGCTGGAACAAATCGACCTGTCGACCTGGGTGACCATGTCGATCCAGCGCGCTGTGGACAAAGTCCAGTCGCGTCTGCAAGACGGCCTGTCGTTCCTGGCAACCGTTGGTTCGACCTCGCCGTTCATCGGTCTGTTCGGTACCGTTTGGGGTATTTACAATGCGCTGATCGCCATCGGCATGTCGGGTAACGCCTCGATCGACAAAGTGGCAGGTCCGGTCGGTGAAGCGCTGATCATGACCGCCTTCGGTCTGTTCGTGGCAGTTCCAGCCGTTCTGGGTTACAACTGGCTGGTACGTCGTAACAAGTCGGCAATGGAAGACGTGCGTGCCTTCTCGGCTGACGTTCACTCGGTGCTGATCTCGGGCGCAATGTCGACCGCAACCGGCTCCAAAAAAGTAGGCTAATTCATCATGTCCATGTCCGTAGGCTCCGATACCGGAGACGAAGATACCGTCATGTCAGAAATCAACACGACGCCCCTCGTGGACATCATGTTGGTTCTGCTGATTATCTTCCTGATCACGAGCCCGGTTGTTCTGAAGCTGATCAAGATCCAGCTGCCAGAAGAAACCAACCAGGTGATTCAGACCAAGCCGGAAGACGTCAACATCGTTGTGAGCAAGGATGGCGACATCTACTGGAATCAGAAGAAAATGCGCGACGCCAATGAGCTGTTCGATTTTCTGAAGGTGGAAGCTGTGAAAGTACCGCAGCCTGAAGTACACGTACGTGGTGACCAAGAAACCAAGTACGAGTCCATCGGCAAGGTAATTTACACGACCCAGCGTGCTGGTATCCAGAAGGTCGGCTTCATCACCGAACCGCCTGATAAGGGTTAATTCCCGGCTAGTGCACCGCAGACCTGGTCGCCAGGTCTGCCCTTCTTAAAAGGAAACATCATGAGTATGAATGTCGGCTCTCCGGCCGCCGCTGGCGCGGATCCGGAACCAATGATGGAAATGAATATGACGCCCCTCATCGACGTGATGCTGGTGCTGATTATCATGATGATCATTACGATTCCAAAAGCCAACCATTCGGTCAACCTGAACATGCCGGTCGGCACCCCGCCACCGCCAACCAAGGAACCAGTGGTCGTGACGATTGACGTCGACTTCGACGGTACGATTCTGTGGGATAACGTGGTTGTACCTGACCGCGGCACCCTGGAAGCGAAACTGACCGATGTCGCCGCGCAAGCGGATCAGCCGGAAGTGCATCTGCGTCCGAACAAGCTGGTCTCGTACAAAGTTGTCGCAGGCGTCATGGCTTCGGCCCAGCGTCTGGGCGTGACCAAGATTGGTCTGGTCGGTAACGAACAGTTCCAGTAATTAGTCCCATGTACAATAATAGGCAGGACCATTCCTGCCTATTTGCTTTTTTGAAGAAAGAAAACTCACCCATGACCAAGTTTCGTCTCGCTCATCTCGGCCTGGTAATGGCCGCTATTGGTTTTACTGCAGCAGCCCCTATCGCAGGTTTCTCGTCGGTCGCCTACGCAGCAGAAACGGTGCGCGCAGAAATCGGCAAACCATTGCAAGAAGCACAGAAACTGGCCGCGGCCGGCAAGAATAAAGAAGCACTTGCCAAACTGAAAGAAACCGACGCCGTCGGCGGCAAATCCGCCAACGAAACCTATCTGATCGAGCGCACCCGCGCTTCGGCGGCCGCTGCCGCCGGCGATAACGACGCAGCCGCCAAGGCCTTCGAATCGGTGATCAACTCCGGCAAGCTGTCGGCTGCCGAACAACCAAAATTCACCCAGGCCCTGGCCGGCATCTACTACCGCGCCAAGGACTACCCTAAGGCCATCACCTGGATTCAGCGCGCGCTGAAAGACAATCCGAACGATAACCAGATGCGCGAGCTGCTGATCCAGACCTACTACATCAGCGGCAAGTACGCGGAAGCGGCCAAGGAACTGCAATCGTCGAAGAACGCTTCCGAGCAGTCGCTGCAGATGCTGGCCAATATCCAGCTGAAGCAGAACGACAAGGCCGGCTACGTGCAGACGCTGGAAAAACTGGCCGGTTCCTACCCGAAATCGAGCTACTGGGCCGACCTGCTGAACCGCGTGGCCGGCAAGCCGGGCTTCTCGTCGTCGCTGTCGCTGGACGTGCTGCGCCTGCGCCTGGCCAACGGCCTGCTGACCAAGCCAGCCGAATACATGGAAATGGCCCAGCTGTCGCTGCAGGCGAACAACCCGGCTGAAGCGATCAAGATCATCGACCAGGGCTACAAAAAGGCGCACTGGGCACCGGTACCGACGCCGCCCGTCACCAGCGTCTGAAAGACCTGGCCGCCAAGACCCAGACCGAGTTCGACGCCAAAGCCGCTGCCGCTGAAGCGGAAGCCGTCAAGGCCAAGGACGCTGACGCGCTGGCCAACCTGGGCTACGGCCTGGTGTCGGCCGGCAAGGCCGACAAGGGCCTGGCGCTGATGGACCAGGCGGTCAAGCTGGGCACCGGCCGCAACCCTGAAGCGATCAAGCTGCACTACGGCATCGCGCAGAACGTCGCCGGCAAGAAAGCCGCCGCGCTGGCTACGCTGAAAACCGTCAAAGGCACCGACGGCACCGCCGACCTGGCCCGCTACTGGACCCTGAACATTAACCACCCGATGTAATTTCGGGCGGTTGATGCGCAAAGCGCTGTTCCGGCCCCGCCGGACAGCGCTTTTTTCGCCACCGTCGTTCCCGCGCAGGCGGGAACCCATAGAACGTATGAAGCATGCTCAGCATGGATTCCCGCCTGCGCGGGAATGACGATGGGTCAGGTTTCCGCTTGCGGGCACATGACGGCGGGGCAGGTTCCGCTTGCGGAGGCATGACGACGGGTCCGGTTCCGCTTGCGGACGCATGACGACGGGTCCGGTTCCACCTGCGGACGCATGACGACGGGTCCGGTTCCACCTGCGGAGACATGACGATGGGTCAGGTTCCACCTGCGCACACATGACGTCAGCTCAGGTTCCACTTGCCACCACACGACGGCAAGCCAGGTTCCGTTTGTAAACGGATAACAGCGCCCCAAGTTCCCCTCAGCGGGAACGACGGATTTTTTCGCTTTGGGGGATTCCCCGTATAATCTCCAATTTGCGACAAGTTTTCCCCCAGGTTCCCATGAAGGTATTTCGAGGTCTTCCCAATGCTGCGGCGCGCGCGCCGTGCGCGCTCACGATCGGCAACTTTGACGGTGTCCACCTGGGCCACCAGGCATTGCTGGCCCGCGTACGCGCCGCCGCCGACCGCCTCGGGCTGGAAGCGGCCGTGATGACCTTCGAACCCCATCCGCGCGAATTCTTCGCGCAGAAGTCCGGCGACCTGTCGAAAGCCCCGGCCCGCATCGCCAACCTGCGCGACAAGCTGCAATCGCTGTCGGACAACGGCATCGACCGCGTCATCGTCGAACATTTCTCGTCCTCGTTCGCGGCGCTGACGCCGCAGGAGTTCACCGAGAAGGTGCTGGTCGAGGGCCTGCACGTCAAATGGCTGATGGTCGGCGACGATTTCTGCTACGGCGCGCGGCGCGCCGGCAATGTGCAGATGCTGCTGGAAGCGGGCGAAAAATACGGCTTCCACGTCGAGACGCTGCCGACCGTGATGAACGGCAGCACCCGCATCTCCTCCTCCGCCGTGCGCGCCGCGCTGGGCGAGGGCGATTTCCCGCACGCCGAGGCGCTGCTGGGCCACCCGTACGCCATCTCCGGCCACGTGATCCACGGCCAGAAACTGGGCCGCACGCTCGGCTTCCCGACGCTGAACCTGCGCGTGCCGCACCGCCCCGCGCTGTCGGGCATCTTCATCGTCCAGGTGCACGGCCTGGGCGAGCAGCCCTTGCCGGCCGTCGCCAGCCTCGGCGTGCGCCCGACCGTCGACGACAGCGGCCGCGTGCTGCTGGAGGTGCACGTGTTCGACTTCGCGCAGAACTGCTACGGCAAGCAGGTGCGCGTCGAATTCCTGCAAAAAATCCGCGATGAGGAAAAATACGTCGACCTGCCGACGCTGACGGCCGCCATCCACCGCGACGCCGACATCGCCCGCGCCTATTTCGCCAAGCGCGCCACCGACCGAATTTGACCGCGCGATCAGCTACGAGCGCCGGCTACACAGAATCTCCGAATAAATCACTGAACGCATACCATGTCCGATAACAAACCTGCAAAGAAGCCTGAAAGTAAATACCCGGTCAACATGACCGAAACCCCGTTCCCGATGCGCGGCGATATGGCCAAGCGCGAGCCGAACTGGGTCCAGCAATGGCAAGACAAGAAAATCTACGAGCGCGTGCGCAGGCCGCCGCCGGCCGCCCTAAATTCATCCTGCACGACGGCCCGCCCTACGCCAACGGCGACATCCACATCGGCCACGCCGTCAACAAGATCCTGAAGGACATGGTGGTCAAGGCCCGCACGCTGGCCGGCTACGACGCGCCTTACGTGCCGGGCTGGGATTGCCACGGCATGCCGATCGAGATCCAGATCGAAAAACAATACGGCAAGAACCTGCCGACCGGCGAGGTGCTGACCAAGGCGCGCGCCTACGCCTACGAGCAGGTTGACCGCCAGCGTAAGGACTTCATCCGCCTCGGCGTGCTGGGCGAATGGCAGAATCCTTACCTGACCATGAACTTCTCCAACGAGGCCGACGAACTGCGCGCGCTCGGCAAGCTGCTGGACAAGGGCTATGTCTACCGCGGCCTGAAGCCGGTCAACTGGTGCTTCGACTGCCAGTCGGCGTTGGCCGAGGCGGAAGTGGAGTACAAGGACAAGCGCGATCCGGCCATCGACGTCGGCTTCAAGTTCGCCGAATTCGACAAGCTGGCCAAGGCCTTCAGCCTCGATAAGCTGCCGACCGAGAACGGCTACATCGTCATCTGGACCACGACGCCGTGGACCATCCCGTCCAACCAGGCGCTGAACGTGCACCCGGAAGTGATCTACTCGCTGGTGCAGACCGAGCGCGATGGCCAGCCTTTGCTGCTGATCCTGGCACAAGACCTGGTCGAATCCTGCCTGGCGCGCTACAAGCTGGAAGGCACCACCATCGCCACCGCGCACGGCGCGGCGCTGGCCGATATCGGCTTCCGCCACCCGCTGCATGCGGCCGACCCGTTCTACGATCGCCTGTCGCCGATGTACCTGGCCGAATACGTGACCACCGACAGCGGCACCGGCGTGGTCCACTCGGCGCCAGCCTATGGCCTGGACGACTTTATCTCCTGCCGCGCGCACGGCATGAAGGACGCCAACATCCTGACGCCGGTGATGGGCGACGGTAAATACGCCTCGACGTTGCCGCTGTTCGGCGGCCTGACGATCTGGGAAGCGTCCAAGCCGATCTGCAACGCGTTGAAGGAAGCCGGGGCCCTGTTCGAGCTGAAGATGTTCGATCACAGCTATATGCACTGCTGGCGCCACAAATCGCCGATCATCTACCGCGCCACCTCGCAGTGGTTCGCCGGCATGGATGTGAAGCCGAAGGACGGCGGCCACACGCTGCGCGAAACCGCGCTGCAAGGCATCGAAGCGACCCAGTTCTTCCCGGACTGGGGCAAGGCGCGCCTGCACGGCATGATCGCCAACCGTCCTGACTGGACCCTGTCGCGCCAGCGCCAGTGGGGCGTGCCGATGGCCTTCATCGTCCACAAGGAAACCGGCGCGCTGCATCCGCGCACCCCGGAACTGCTGGAGCAGGTCGCCCAGCTGATCGAAAAGAGCGGCATCGACGCCTGGCAGGCGCTGGACCTGAAAGACCTGATCGGCGACGAGGCAGCGCACTACGAGAAAAACAAGGACACGCTGGACGTCTGGTTCGACTCGGGCACCACGCACCAGACGGTGCTGCGCGGCTCGCACAAGGAGCAATCGGCCTTCCCTGCCGACCTGTATCTGGAAGGCTCCGACCAGCACCGCGGCTGGTTCCACTCGTCGCTGCTGACCTCCTCGATGCTGAACGGCGCGCCGCCCTACAAGGCGCTGCTGACCCACGGCTTCGTGGTCGACGGCGAAGGCAAGAAGATGTCCAAGTCGATCGGCAACACGGTCGCGCCGCAGGACGTGTGGAACAAGCTGGGCGCCGACATGCTGCGCCTGTGGGTGGCCTCGACCGACTACACCGGCGAGCTGTCGATCTCCGACGAGATCCTCAAGCGCGTGACCGAGTCGTATCGCCGCATCCGCAACACGCTGCGCTTCCTGCTGGCCAACCTGTCGGACTTCGACTATGCGAAGGACGCGGTGCCGGTGGCCGAGCTGCTGGAAATCGACCGCTACGCCATCGCCAACATGGCGTCGCTGCAGAAGGAAATCGAAGCGCACTACCTGCAGTACGAATTCCAGCCGGTGATGTCCAAGCTGCAGAACTACTGCTCGGAAGACCTGGGCGGCTTCTACCTCGACATCCTGAAGGACCGCCTGTACACCACCGGCGTGACCTCGGCCTCGCGCCGCTCGGCGCAGACGGCGCTGTACCACCTGACGCAAAGCCTGCTGCGCCTGATGGCGCCGGCGCTGTCCTTCACCGCCGAAGAGGCATGGGAAGTCTTCGCCGGTGCGGAAGGCTGGAAAGCCAGCGACGAAACCATCTTCACGCAGACCTGGTGGCAGCTGCCGCGAACTGGCCGACGCCGATGCGCTGCTGGCCAAGTACGCGACGCTGCGCACGGTGCGCACCGACGTCACCAAGCAGCTGGAAGACCTGCGCACCTCGGGCGCGATCGGCTCCTCGCTGCAGGCGGAACTGAGCATCAAGGCGGCCGGCGACAAGTTCAAGGCGCTGGCCAGCCTGGAAGATGACCTCAAGTTCATTTTCATCACCTCGCTGGCGGCGGTGACGGAAGTGGCGTCGGAAGCGGAGGAAGCGGTGAGCGTGGCCGCGTCGACCGCCGGGAAGTGCGAGCGTTGCTGGCACTACCGCGCCGACGTCGGCGCCCATGCGGACCACCCTACGCTGTGCGGCCGCTGCTACAGCAACCTGTTTGGTGCGGGCGAAAAACGCAAGTTCGCTTAAGATACCGCCCACAATACCGTCGCTCCCGCGCAGGCGGGAGCCCATGCCGAGTGGATGGCGGACGCCCGGCATGGATTCCCGCCTGCGCGGGAATGACGAAGCGATCGCTGCGAAAACTGAAAACTTATGGCCACCAAAAAATCTTCCCGACCAAGTCCTCCTCCAGCATCACGCCATGGCTGGGCATCGCCACGCTGGTGATCCTGATCGACCAGCTGACCAAGATCACCGTCAACAAGACCTTCCAGTACGGCGAGGAAAAGGTCATCACCTCCTTCTTCAACCTGGTGCTGGCGTATAACAAGGGCGCGGCCTTCAGCTTCCTCAGCAACAGCGGCGGCTGGCAGCGTTACTTCTTCACCGCCATCGGCATCGGCGCCGCCATCTTCATCATCTACCTGCTGAAGAAACACAGTGCCCAGCGCATGTTCGCGTGGGCGCTGTCGCTGGTGCTGGGCGGCGCGGTCGGCAACGTCATCGACCGCCTGCTGTACGGCCACGTGGTCGACTTCCTTGATTTCCACTGGCCTGGCCTGGGCCACTTCCCGGCGTTTAACGTGGCCGATTCGGCCATCTGTATCGGCGCCGCCCTGTTCATCCTGGACGAACTGCGCCGGGTGAACAAATAACGGAGCAGCATCATGATGGAACTGACTGGTAAGAAAATCGTCCTCGGCCTGTCCGGCGGCGTGGCCTGCTACAAGGCGGCGGAACTGTGCCGCTCCTTCACCAAGGCCGGCGCAACGGTGCAGGTGGTGATGACCGAGGCGGCCACCCACTTCATCACGGCGGTCACCATGCAGGCCCTGTCGGGCCGCCCGGTGATACCGACCAGTGGGACGCGCGCGTCAACAACAACATGGCCCACATCGACGTCACGCGCGACGCCGACGCCATCATCATCGCCCCCTGCTCGACGGACTTCATCCGCAAGCTGGCGCACGGCGCCTGCGACGACCTGCTGTCGACCATGTGCGTGGCCCGTCCGCGCCATGTGCCGCTGCTGATCGCCCCTGCGATGAACGTCGAGATGTGGCAAAACCCGGCGACCCAGCGCAATGTGCAGACTTTGCGCGACGACGGCATCGTCATCTTCGGCCCGGCAGCCGGCGACCAAGCCTGCGGCGAAGTGGGCCTGGGCCGCATGCTGGAGCCGGAACAACTGCTGGAGGAAGTCATCGCCGCCTTCCAGCCGAAAGTCCTGGCGGGCAAGCGCATCCTGATTACCGCGGGCCCAACCTTCGAGCCGATCGACCCGGTGCGCGGCATCACCAATCTGTCCTCGGGCAAAATGGGCTACGCCGTGGCGCGCGCCGCGCGCGAGGCCGGCGCCGAGGTGGTGCTGGTCTCCGGCCCGGTGACGCTGCCGGTGCCGTTCGGCGTGCAGCGCATCAACGTGCAAAGCGCGCAGCAGATGTATGACGCGGTGATGAGCAATGTCGACCATCAGCACATCTTCATCGCCGTGGCGGCGGTGGCCGACTGGCGCATCGCCAACGCCAGCGACCAGAAACTGAAAAAGAACCCGAACGGCACCGCGCCGGACCTGAAGTTCGAGCAGAATCCGGACATCCTGGCCTCGGTTGCCGCGCGCACCAATCTGGCCGGCCATCCGTACTGCGTGGGCTTTGCCGCCGAATCGGAAAACCTGGTCCAATTCGGCGCCGACAAGCGCGAGAAAAAGGCATCCCCCTGCTAGTAGGGAATATCGGCCACCACACCTTCGGCCAGGACGACAACACCATCATCCTGTTCGACGAGAACGGCCACACGATTCTGCCGCGCGCCGACAAACTGACGCTGGCGCGTCAACTGATTTCCGAGATCTCGAAGCGGATCTCCCAACACTCTTTGTTCGCTAAATAAATGAAAAACGTAGACGTTAAAATCCTTGATCCACGCATGAAAGACCAGCTGCCGGCCTACGCGACGCCCGGCTCGGCGGGCCTGGACCTGCGCGCCTGCATCGACGCGCCGCTGGTGATCGAGGCCGGCCAGACCGTGCTGATTCCCACCGGCCTGGCGATCCACGTCGGCGACCCGGGCTACGCCGCCATGATCCTGCCGCGCAGCGGCATGGGCCACAAGAACGGCATCGTGCTGGGTAATCTGGTAGGCTTGATCGACTCCGACTATCAGGGCCAGCTGATGATCTCGACCTGGAACCGCGGCCACAGCGCCTTCACGCTGCAGCCGATGGAACGCCTGGCGCAGCTGATCATCGTGCCGGTGCTGCAAGTCGGCTTTAATGTAGTTGAGGAATTCGACACCACCGAACGCGGCGCCGGCGGTTTCGGCAGCACGGGCAAACACTAAGAACGGAGACGGAGCGCAGGGATGAACAAGACGAATACATTTGGCACATTCTCCCTGGCGATGGTCGTCGCAGGCGCGGCGGCCACGCTGACCGGCTGCTCCACCTTCCAATCGCAACCGTCCGCGCCTGACGCGGCGCCGGCGGTGGTCTCCACCGCCACCGAAGCGCCGCCGGCCGTCACCGCCAAAATGGCCGCCGCGCGCCAGCAACTGAGCCAGATGGTGGCGCTGCAGGACCGCCTGTACCGCGTCGCCGGCCCGCTGTTGATCAACAATGCGGACCTGTGCCGCACGCAGGCGCGCAACCTGCTCGGCTTCACCGCCAAGAACAAATACTCCTACCCCGGCGAGTTCAGTGACGCCGCCGCCGCGGTGCTGAATTACAGCGAGCGCCTGGAAGTGGCCACCGTGCTGGCCGGCAGCGGCGCCGCGCGCGCCGGCCTGCGCAAGGGCGACGTGCTGGTGGCCGCCGACGGCAAGCTGCTGCCGGTGGGCGCCAACGCCGAAACCGAGGCGGCCGCGGTTCTCGGCCCGCTGGTCAGCAACAACAAGATCCTGACCCTGACCATTTCGCGCGGCGGCAGCAACCAGCAGCTGCGCGTGCCGGTCACGCGCGCCTGCGCCTTCAAGATCGACATCGGCAACGCCGACAACATCAACGCCTATTCGGACGGCCAGCGCGTGATGATCACGCGCGGCATGGTCAACTTCGCGCAGAGCGACGAAGCCATCGCCTACGTGCTGGCCAAGGACATCGCCCACAATGTGCTGGGCCACGCGGCCACCACCAAACAGGCCTACACGGTGGGCGGCATCATCGACAACCTGGTCGCGGTGCGGCCCGACCTGTCGATGCTGATCGGCACCGCTGGCGTCAAGCCGATGCCGCAGGAGCTGGACGCGGCGGCCGACAACCTGTCGCTGTACATGGTGGCGCGCGCCGGCTACAACGTCAGCGGCGCGCGCGCCTTCTGGCAGCGGCTGGCGACGCAATATCCGGCCTCGGTGCTGAACGGTTATACTGCCAACCACCCTGCCGTCAGTTACCGTCTCGGCGTGATCGACAAGACGGTGGCGGCGATCCGCACCAAGCAGGCGGCCAAGCAGCCGCTGGTGCCTTAACCACTGAGAGAACGCCATGAACAAGCCCGGCCTGATCGCAATCGCACTGATGTTGACGGCCGGCGGGGCGCATGCCGCGCAATGGGTCAAGGTGGGCGGCGCCAAGGCGGCCACCTACTACATGGACAAGGCCAGCTTGATCAAGACCGAGAAGACGCGCAAGGTCTGGTCGATGCAAACCTTTACCCGCATGCAGAAGACGCCCGAGGGCAAGCTGTATCGCTCGGTGAAGATGCTGCACGTGTATGCGTGCGAGGAGCACACCACCACCCTGCTGGCGCAGGTCTATTATCCGGAAGCGATGGGCAAGGGCGAGCCGGTGGAAAACTACAAGTTCGAGAAGTTCAACCCCGAAGACATCGTGCCCGACAGCGCCTTCGACAGCGTGCTGGTTGCGGCCTGCAAGGACTAGCCGGGAAAGTTGGGGAAGTAGGCCGACATCACCCACGTCAACCCGGCGCAGGCCAGCACTGCACACAGCAGCACGATCAGTAAACGGCCGAATTTGGGTGTAACGTCATCTTCCTTCTGAGGCATGTCCGATCCCTGCAAGGTTTAATGAGCCGTAGTATATTCCATTCATGGACTCTATCGACCTTGAAGTACTCAAAACCAGCGCCGCGTGGATTGCGGCCGGGCGCCGCTGTGAGCTGATCACGGTCATCAAGACCTGGGGTTCCAGCCCGCGCCCGATCGGCGCCACGCTGGCCATCTGCGAGGACGGCACGGTGATCGGCTCCGTCTCCGGCGGCTGCATCGAGGATGACCTGATCGCGCGCGTGCGCGACCAAGGCATCAGCCGCCAGGCGCCGGAAATTGTCAGCTATGGCATCACCGCCGACGAGGCGCACCGGTTCGGCCTGCCGTGCGGCGGCACGATTGAATTGTCGATCGAGCCGCTGTCCGCGCGCAGCCGCATTGCCGAGCTGCTGCAACGGCTGGAGCGCCATGAACTGGTGCAGCGCCGGCTTGACCTGCGCACCGGTGAGGTGGAACTGTCCAACGCGGCAGCGGGCGCGCAGATGCAGGTCAGCGAGCAGGCCATGGTGACGCTGCACGGCCCGCGCTGGCGGCTGCTGATCATCGGCGCCGGGCAGCTATCGCGCTTTCTGGCGCAGATTGCGCTGGCCATGGATTACAGCGTGACCGTCTGCGATCCGAGGGAGGAGTACCGCGCCGGCTGGCATGTCGACGGCGTGCAACTGGTGCACGAGATGCCGGACGACGTGGTGCTGGCGATGAACCTCGACCACCGCAGCGCGGTGGTGGCGCTGACGCACGATCCGAAGCTGGACGACCTGGCGCTGATGGAGGCGCTGAAGTCGGACGCGTTCTATGTCGGCGCGATCGGTTCGCGGCTTAACAACAGCAAGCGCCGCGAGCGGCTGCTGGAATTCGACCTGACGACGGAGCAGCTGGAGCGCCTGCATGGCCCGATCGGCCTGTACATCGGCAGCAAGACGCCGTCCGAAATCGCCATCTCCATCCTGGCCGAAATGACCGCCATCAAAAACGGCGTACCGACCAACCTGATCGTCCCCCACGCCGCCGCGCCGACCAGGCCGGGCGACGCCGTCTGCGTCGCCGACAGCGGCGCGGTCTAGCGCCCCGCCGCCGGCAGCGCACCAGCCGCGCGGTCGCCACGAATTCCAGCGCAAGAATCGGCTAGTGCGGCGCGCGCGGATACGCGACAATAGAGGACGGCAGCGCCATTCCGCCCTGCCGCCTCTATCCTGGATTCCGCATGAGCACCGCCAACCTGTTACGCCTTATCCTGCTAGCCGCCATCTGGGGCGGCTCCTTCCTGTTCATGCGCATCGCCGCGCCGGTGCTGGGTGCTGCGGTACTGATCGAATACCGCGTACTGTTCGCCGCCATCTTCCTCGCCATCGTCGGCGTCTTCCTGAAAAAATCGCTGGACTGGAAGCAGCACTGGAAGCACTACTTCATCCTCGGCCTGTTCAACTCCGCCCTGCCCTTCCTGATGTTCGCCTTCGCCGCGCGCACGCTGTCGGCCTCCGTGCTGGCGGTGCTCAACGCCACCACGCCGCTGTGGGGCACCTTGATCGCCGCCGTGTGGTCGCGCACCATGGTCAGCGGCAAAGTGCTGCTGGGCCTCGCGCTGGGCACCTGCGGCGTCGCGCTGCTGGTCGGCTTCGATCACGTCAGCACCAAGCCGGGCGCCGGCATCGCCATTGCAGCCGTGCTGTTCGCCTCCTTCAACTACGGCATCGCCAGCAACTACGCCAGGCAGGCCAAAGCCGTCGAGCCGTTCGCCAATGCGCATGGCTCGATGTGGGCCTCGGCGCTGATGGTGCTGCCGGTGGTGCCGTTCTTCCCGGCGCCGGGAGAGCACACCGTCGGCATCATGGGCGCGGTGATCGCGCTGGCGGTGCTGTGCAGCGGCGTGGCCTACCTGATCTACTTCCGCTTGATCCAGGACGTCGGGCCATCGTCGGCGCTGACGGTGACTTTCCTTAGCCCGCTGTTCGGCATCCTGTGGGGCGTGCTGTTCCTCGGCGAGACGGTCGGCTGGTACACCTTCGCCGGCGCCGCCATCGTCATCACCGGCACCGCGCTGGTGACCGGCTTCCGCTTCAGGAGCCGCGCGGCATGAAGCCCTACGCGATCGAACTGCCGGCGGATTATCGCCTGGATGACGTACTGGCCTTCCACCGCCGCGACGCCGAAAGCATCGCTGAACAAGTCAGCGCCGAACGGCTACGCAAAGGCGTGCTGCTGGACGGCGTACCGGTGCTGCTCGACATCGCGCTGCCGCCCGCAGGCACCGCCACGCAAGCCGCAGCGCGCGATCAGCGCCCAACGGCAACCGCGAAAGTCTCGCTGCATGCGGATGGCACACTGGGCGCCGCCGGACGCCAACAGGCGCGCGACGCGGTGTTGAACATCCTCGGCCTGCGTATCGATCCCGCGCCCTTCTGCGCCTTCGTCAAAAAAGACAAGCTGTTCGCCGCGTTGGTCAAACGCCAGCCCGGCCTGCGCATCGTCCAATCGGCCACCGTGTTCGAGGCGCTGACCTGGGCCATCATCGGCCAGCAGATCAACCTGTCGTTTGCGATTGCGCTGCGCCGCACCTTCATCCTGCAAGCGGGACGCCAGCACAGCAGCGGCCTATGGTGCTATCCGGACGCCAGCAGCGCCGCGTCGCTTTCGGTGGACGACCTCACCACCCGCAAATTCTCGCGCGCCAAGGCCGAAACCCTGCTGCGCCTCGCCCAGTTGGTCGCCAGCGGCGAACTGCGGCTCGACCTCGCGCAAGACAACAGCATTGGACAAATCTCCGCGGCCCTGCTGGCCGTAAAAGGCATCGGCCCATGGACCGTCAACTACGGCCTGCTGCGCGGCTACGGCTACGCCGACTGCTCGCTGCACGGCGATGTCGCCGTGCGCGCCGCGCTGCAAACACTGCTCGGCGAAGACACCAAGCCTGACATCAAGCGCACCGAAGACATCCTCGCCCGCTACAGCCCCCACCGCACCATGGCTGCGGCGCACTTGTGGGCCAGCCTGCATCCGCGCGGCTAAATTCCACTTGAGCCTCACGTAACGTCAGGCTTTACGCTCTTCTTATCAACCACAAGGAGAGCACCATGCACAAGCCCAGCGCCTGGGTCACCGCCACCGCCCGCGCCGCACACCAGCTATACGACACGCCGCTGATCCTCAACGATCCGCTGGCCCTGCGCATTCTCGGTGCCGAACGCGAGGCCGAACTGCGCGCCGACGCCCAGCGCCAGCAGCATCCTCTCGCCGCCGCGATGCGCGCCACCATGGCCGTCCGCGCCCGGCTGGCGGAAGATAGTGCGGAAGGCGCACCGCAGTACGTTATCCTCGGCGCAGGGTTGGATACGTATGCTTATCGGCAGCCGTCGCTCAGCATGGATTCCCGCCTGCGCGGGAATGACGGGGTGGGGGTGGCCCGCATTTATGAAGTCGACCTGCCGGCCATGCTGCAATGGAAGCGCGGCTGCCTGCGCGATGCAGGCATCGCGGAGCCGGCGCACGTCAGCTACGTCGCCGTCGACTTCAGCGGCGACGCGCTGATGGACGAGCTTCAACACGAAGGCTTCGACGCCGCGCAACCGGCCTGCTTCTCGTGGCTTGGGGTGAGCATGTATCTCAAGCCGGATGACGTTATGCGCACGCTGGGCGATATCGCCAACTGCGCGCCTGGCAGCAGCATCGTCTTCGACTACTGCGTGCACCGCAAGCACCTCGGCGATGATGAACGCGCCGGCCTCGATTTCGTCGCCGCCTCGCTCGCTGCGCAAGGCGAGTACCTGCACAGCAGCTTCGAGCCGCAACTGCTGGAACACATGCTGCGGCACCACGGCTTCCACCGCATTGAGCACTTCGGACCTGAAGAACTGGCCGCGCTGTACGGCCCGCGCCTGAGCGGGATTTTTCGCCTGATCCGCGCGACGGTTTAAACTAGCGCGCATGGAAAAAAGCGTTCTCAAAATCGGCGAACTGGCGGCGCGCTCCGGCCTGACTGTCCGCGCGCTGCACCACTACGACGACATCGGCCTGCTGACGCCATCGGCGCGCGCCGATTCCGGCTACCGCCTCTACAACCGGGACGACGTCGCGCGCCTGCACAAGATTCAGGCGCTGCGCAAGTTCGGCATGTCGCTGGCGGACATCGCCACCTTCCTCGCCAGCGACGACGCGCAATTTGCCGACATCGTCGCCCAGCAGATCGCCGCGCTGGATCAGCAGATCAGGCAAGCCACCACGCTGCGCGAACAACTCGGCCGCCTGCAACAGCAAATGCGGGGCGACAGCGATCCCGCACTGGAAGACTGGCTCGGCGCGCTGGAACACATGAAACTCTACGAACAATACTTCACGCCCGAAGAACTGCGCCGTCTGCCCTTCTGGCAGCAGGACGCACGCCGCAACGCCAACTGGCGTGGCATGACGGAAGAACTGAGCTCGTTGATGGCACGCGGCGTGCCAGCCGACAGCGACGAAGCCAGCGCACTGGCGCAGCGCTGGATGGAAACGCTGGAGCAGGAGACCGGCGCCGATCTGAAATTCGCACTGCGCATGACCGCCATGCTCAAGCAGCAGAAGGAGGCCGGCGAGCATTCGCCCATCAGTCAAAAGGTGCGGCAATATATTTATCTGGGCGAAGCGTTCATGGCCCGCAAGATGGCCATCTATGCCAAGTATCTGACCGCAGACGAAATGCGGCAACTGCGGGCCACCACCAGCAGGCAGACCTCCGACGAATCGACGACGCTTTACCTCAACCTGCAACGCCAGATGGACAATGGTGTGCCGCCGGAGGACCCGACATCGCAATCGCTGGCGCGCGAATGGCAGCGCATGATGCGCGAGCGCATGGGCGACAGCCCGGACATGCAGGCAAGAATCGACCTCGCCCACGACAACGAACCTGAACTGCTGCGGGGCACATGGGTCAGCGAAGCCACCGTCGACTACATCCGCAAGGCCGTGGCTGCTTGCCCACCTGTTTGATCCGGCATACAGTGAAGGTCCATTTACCGCCATATGATGGTGCGCTATGGACGAGCATCTCAACAATCTGTATGACGCGGATTTCTGCCGGTGGGCATACCGCCAGGCCGAGCAGCTGCTGGCGCGCGATTTCGAGCGACTTGATCTGCCCAATCTCATCGAGGAACTCGACGCCATGGGCGATCGCAAGCGGGACGCACTGGAGCACAGGATGGAAGTGCTGCCCATCCACCTGCTCAAATTCCAGATCCAGCCGGATCATATCAGCGGTAGCTGGATTGGTACGATCGTCGAGCAACGCAAGCGCATCCACCGGTTGCTGAAAAAAACGCCCAGCCTGCGCCGCACAATGGATGACTGCATCCTCAACGCTTATGACATGGCGCGCGATCTGGCCGCGTTGCAGACAGGCTTGCCGCCAGCGATGTTCCCACCCGGCGTAAAAACACATAGAAAAGATGCTATACGGCTTCCTCAATCAAGCTGTATCCCGAGCGACTGTCGGGCCAGTCACGGAGCAAGCTATTCACACATCGTCACCGCATCCGGCAAAGCATCGCGCGCATGCCAAGCATCGCGCCACTGTTGGACAACTTGATCGCAGCGGCATACACGCAAGCAGCGGACCGTCTGACCGCCAGGGCCAGGCTGTCACGCTCCGCGCTGCCGGAAAACCTGCCCTACACCAAGGAGCAATTACTCAATCAGGACTTCATGCCATGGACGACCATCTCAACAACCTCTACCAAACCGATGCGCTGATCTGGACCGATACCCAGATAGCCCTGCTGCGCGCCGGCAAATACGATCAGCTGGTCACCTGCTCAAATACCAATATCAGCCGCAACGGATCTGCAGGCGCTGGACGCATACCATTCACAACCACCAGGCTGCCGCCGTCGATCTTTCCCCGAAAGTGCGCCTTTACCAAGCGGCAAATCCTCGACGAGGACTTCTTTCCGGGCGAAAACGAAAAAGCCGCTGATCCCTGACGGTATCAACGGCTTTGGAATTTGGTTGCGGGGACAGGATTTGAACCTGTGACCTTCGGGTTATGAGCCCGACGAGCTGCCAGACTGCTCCACCCCGCGTCTGATAGGCAGTATTATAGGGCAGATCGGCCGTTTAGGCAATATCAATCCCTAAAACAAGCGCGATAGATCGAATAAATGCCAAACCTGCAGCCCCGCGCCCATGCCGTGCGGGCGGCAATCGGTGTAAAGTAAGCATAAAACCGACTTGAACGATTGTTTATGAAATACTGCTCCGAATGCGCCTCCCCCGTCAGCCTCAGCATCCCGGCCGGCGATAACCGTCCCCGCTATGTGTGCGCCAACTGCGCCGCCATCCATTACCAGAATCCGAAAATGGTGCTGGGCGCGATTCCGGTGTGGGAGCGCGACGGCGAACTGAAGCTGCTGCTGTGCAAGCGCGCGATCGAGCCGCGCTACGGCTATTGGACGCTGCCGGCCGGCTTCATGGAAAACAACGAAACCACGGCCGAGGCGGCCGCGCGCGAAACCCAGGAGGAAGCCGGCGCCAACATCAAGCTTGGCAATCTGTTCACGCTGCTCAACGTCGCCCACGTACACCAGGTCCACATGTTCTATCTGGCCGAGCTGCTCGACCTCGACTTCCAGCCCGGCGAGGAAAGCCTGGAAGTGCAACTGTTCAGCGAGCAGGAGATTCCGTGGGACGACCTGGCTTTCCCCACCATCCGCACCACGCTGGAACTGTTTTTCGCCGACCGCGTCAAAATCCGTGAAGGCGGCAGCTACGGCTTCCACACGCAGGACATCACGCGCGCCATGCGCGCCGACATCGAACCGACGACGTGACGCGGCACCCATGATTCCGTGGCTCGACACCCATACGCCGTTCCCCGACGTGGCCACCGCGCTGACGACGGACGCGCCCGGCCTGCTGGCCGCCGGCGCCGACCTGTCGCCGCAGCGATTGCTGATGGCCTACCGGCACGGCATCTTCCCGTGGTTCTCCGAAGGCCAGCCCATCCTGTGGTGGAGCACCGACCCGCGCATGGTGCTGATGACGGACCAATTCCGCATCAGTGATTCATTAAAGAAAACCTTGCGCAAAGTCCAACGCAGCATGGAGCAAGGCGGGCGCTGGCAAGTGCGCTTCGACAGCGCCTTCGAGCAAGTGATGCGCGCCTGCGCCGCGCCGCGCCGCGACGGCCCCGGCACCTGGATTTCAGAAGAGATCATCGCCGGCTACAGCGGCCTGCACAAGATGGGCTACGCGCACTCGGCCGAACTGTGGCTCGATGGCGAACTGGTCGGCGGCGCCTACGGCGTCAGCATCGGCCGCATGTTCTATGGCGAATCGATGTTCGCGCGCGTCACCGACGGCTCGAAGATCGCCTTGTCCTACCCGGTGCGCTTCCTGCGCCAGCACGGCGTGCAGATGATCGATTGTCAACAGGAGACCGGCCACCTGGCCTCGCTGGGCGCGGCGCCGATACCGCGCGCGCAATTCCTGGCGCATCTGCGCAACAGTATTGAATTGCCGCAGATCACTGTATGGGAACCGATTGCACCACTCGCCCCAGCCAGTTAAGCTAACATAGAGACTCAACCCTGCCGATAGGACGTGCATGACGTACCTGAACGACCTGCCCTTCGCCACGCTGCAGTTTTACACCACGGCGCCCTACCCTTGCAGCTACCTGGACGCGCGCCAGGCGCGCTCGCAGGTGGCCACGCCGTCGCACCTGATCAACGCCGACGTGTATTCCGAACTGGTCAAGAACGGCTTCCGCCGCAGCGGCATCTTTACCTATCGTCCATATTGCGACGGGTGCCAGGCCTGCATTCCGGTGCGTGTGGTGACCGACGACTTCAAGCCCAACCGCACCCAGCGGCGCGCGTGGATGAAGCACGGCGAGCTGATCGCCGGCGTCGCCACGCTGTCCTTCTCCGACGAGCATTACGACCTCTACCTGCGCTACCAGAGCCGGCGCCACGCCGGCGGCGGCATGGACCAGGACAGCCGCGACCAGTACGCGCAGTTCCTGCTGCAAAGCCGCGTCAACACCCGGCTGGTGGAGTTCCGCGAGCCGGGCGGCACGCTGCGCATGGTCAGCATCATCGACGTGCTGTCGGACGGCCTGTCGTCGGTGTACACCTTTTTCGACCCGGATGTCGAGGGCGCCTCGTACGGCACCTTCAACGTGCTGTGGCAGATCGAGCAAGCCCGCGAGCTGAAGCTGCCGTATGTGTATCTGGGCTACTGGATCCGGGAAAGCCCGAAAATGAGCTACAAAACCAACTTTAAACCGCTGGAAGCGCGGATAAAAGGCGTGTGGAGCGTCATGGACGCCTGATAAAATACGGGCGAATTACACACCAACCGCCCGCCCATGTCCAAATTCCTGTATTCCCTGGCCCGTCCGATGCTGTTCTCGATGGACGCCGAAGCCGCCCACCACTTCACCCTTCCCGCACTGAAGCGCGCGGCCGCGCTGGGCCTGACCAGGCTGGTCGCCCAGCCCAAGGCCGATCCGCGCACCGTGATGGGCATCACCTTCAAGAACCCGGTCGGCCTTGCCGCCGGCCTCGACAAGGACGGCGCCTACATCGACGCGCTGGCCGACCTCGGCTTCGGCTCGATCGAAGTCGGCACCGTGACGCCGCGCGCGCAGCCGGGCAACCCGCAGCCGCGCATGTTCCGCCTGCCGGAGGCGCACGCCATCATCAACCGCATGGGCTTTAACAACGGCGGCGTCGACGCCTTTGTCGCCAATGTGCAGGCCTCGCGCTTCTACCAGAACAAGGAAGGCGTGCTGGGCCTGAACATCGGCAAGAACGCCGCCACGCCGATCGAAAACGCCACCGACGACTACCTGCACTGCCTGGAGAAGGTCTACCCTTACGCCAGCTACGTCACCGTCAATATCTCGTCGCCCAACACCAAGAACCTGCGCCAGCTGCAAGGCGGCTCCGAGCTGGACGGCCTGCTGAGCACGCTGAAGGACCGCGCAGCTGCGCCTGGCCGACCAGCACCAGCGCTACGTGCCGCTGGCGCTGAAGATCGCGCCGGACATGGACGGCGACCAGGTCAAGAACATCGCCGACGCGCTGCTGCGCCACAAGATCGACGGCGTCATCGCCACCAACACCACGCTCAACCGCGACGCCGTCACCGGCATGCTGCACGGCGCCGAAGCGGGCGGCCTGTCGGGCGCGCCGGTGTTCCAGTTCTCGAATACCGTGATCCGCCTGCTCAAGGCCGAGCTGGGCGACGCGCTGCCGATCATCGGCGTCGGCGGCATCATGCAGGGCGCCGACGCGCGCGTGAAGATGGAGTGCGGCGCGCAGCTGGTGCAGCTGTATAGCGGCCTGATCTACGCCGGCCCGGCGCTGATCAAGGATTGCGCCGACGCCGTGCGCGGCCACTAGCAGGAGCCGCCGATGGACAAGGTACAACTCGGTAGCAGCGATCTGCGGGTCAGCAAGATCTGCCTCGGCACGATGACCTGGGGCGAGCAGAACACCGAAGCGGAAGCGCACGCGCAGCTCGACTACGCCATCGAACGCGGCATCAACTTCATCGACACCGCAGAGATGTACCCGGTGATGACGCGCGCGGAAACGCAAGGCGCGACCGAGCGCTACATCGGCACCTGGCTGAAGAAGACCGGCTTGCGTCACCAGGTGGTGCTGGCCACCAAGGCGGCCGGCCCCAACGCCAGCATCGGCTGGATACGCGGCGGCCGCGCGCGCAACTTCGACGCCGCCAACCTGAAGGCGGCGGTCGATACCAGCCTGCAACGGCTGCAAACCGACCATATCGATTTATACCAATTGCACTGGCCGAGCCGCAACGTGCCGGTGTTCGGCAACAATGTGTTCAATCCGAAGCATGAGCGCGCCTGTGTGCCGATCGAGGAAACGCTGGCGGCGCTGGGCGATCTGGTCAAGGCCGGCAAGATCGGCGCCATCGGCATATCGAACGAGTCGTGCTGGGGCGTGAACCAGTTCATCAAGCAGGCCGAGATGAAGAACCTGCCGCGCATCGCCACCATCCAGAACCTGTACAACCTGACCGCGCGCCACTACGAAACCAGCTTGCTGGACGAGACTTGCTACCGCGAGAACGTCAGCCTGCTGGCGTACAGTCCGCTGGCTTTCGGCCAGCTGAGCGGCAAGTACATCGACGATCCGAAGGCGCACGGCCGGCTGACGATTTTCCCGGCCAACTGGAGCCCGCGCTATGTGCGTCCCGCTACAGTCGAGGCAGCGCGGCGCTACGCCCAGCTGGCGCGCGAGCACGGCCTGACGCCGGCGCAGCTGGCGCTGGCGTGGTGCTATTCGCGCTGGTTTGTGGCCTCGACCATTATTGGCGCCACCAGCGTGGAGCAGCTCAAGCACAATATCGACGCCTACGCCGTCGCGCTGCCGCCGGAGCTGGTCAGACAGGTTGACCTGATCCACGCCGAAATCACCAACCCCGGCCAGTAACCCCGCCCCCGTCATTCCCACGCAGGCGGGAATCCATAGAGCGCGTGCATGTTGGCGCGCAGTCAGCATGGGTTCCCGCCTGCGCGGCAACGACGGGGCGACGTTATATCCAGAACTTGAATATGATTAGTCACAACGATTAGTGGGCAGCATACGCGCCTGCTGATATGCTTTTTGCTATCCATACTTTCAAGAGACACCCGATGCTACGTCCCCTGCTGCTGACCAGCCTGATTTCCTCCGTCGTCCTACCCGCCTTCGCCCAGGAACAACCCGTCGATGGCGAATTGCAGTCCATCGTTGTCACCGGCACCTACGCCAAGAACCGCCGCACCATCGACACCGAGTCGCCGGTCGACATCATCGGCGCGCGCGAGCTGCAAGCCAGCGGCTCGACCGAGCTGGCCACCGTGCTGGGCCGCGTGCTGCCGTCGCTGAACTTCCCGCGCCCGTCCGGCGCCGACGCCTCCGACGCGGTGCGCCCGGCGCAACTGCGCGGCCTGTCGCCGGACCAGGTGCTGGTGCTGGTCAACGGCAAGCGGCGCCATGCGTCGGCGGTGGTCAACGTCAACGGCACCCAGGGACGCGGCTCGGCGCCGGTGGACCTGAACGCGATTCCGCTGTCGGCCATCGACCACATCGAGGTGCTGCGCGACGGCGCCGCCGCCCAGTACGGCTCCGACGCCATCGCCGGCGTCATCAACATCATCCTGAAAAAAGGCGCGGACGGCGGCGATGCCGAAATCGGCTTCGGCGAGTACCAGGAGCGCGACGGCAAGCAGGTGTCGCTGCGCGGCTCGACCGGTTTCAAGCTCGGCGAAGACGGCTGGGTTCGGCTGGCGGTGGACGCCGCCGACCGCGATCCGACCAACCGCGCCGGCGCCGACTACCGCTTCCCCAACGACCCGCGCTACGGCCAGGTCAACCAGCGCTTCGGCGATCCGGACACCAAGCCGCGCACGCTGTTCGTCAACGGCCAGTACCGCGTCAGCGACAATATCGACTGGTACGCTTTCGCCAACTACGGCCAGCGCAAGACCTCGGCGGCGGCCACCTGGCGCAGCTTCGGCCGCAGCCCGGTGTTCCCGGAGGGCTTCCTGCCGCTGGAAAACAGCAAATCGACCGACAGCGCGCTGGTGACCGGCCTGCGCGGCGAAGCCAGCGGCTGGCGCTGGGACCTGAGCGCCAACTACGGCAGCAATGAATTCAAGCTGGACCTGGACAACACGGTCAACCTGTCGCTGGCCGACAGCCCGACCCATTTCTACGCGGGCAAGCTGAAGAACACGCAGGCGCTGCTGAACTTCGACGTCGCCCGCGAATTCCCGGTCGAGGCCTTCAGCGGCCCGCTGACGGTGGCGCTGGGCGCCGAATACCGCCACGAGGAATATGAAATCGGCGCCGGCGACGCGGCCTCGTACAGCGGCAGCGGCGCGCAGGGCTTCTCCGGCTTCCGCCCGGTCAACGCCGGCAGCAACAGCCGCCACAACCAGTCGGTCTACGCCAACTTCGAGGCCGAGATCAGCAAGCAGCTCTCCGCCTCGGCCGCGCTGCGCCACGAGCGCTACAGCGACTTCGGCAACACCACCTCGGCCAAGGCGTCGACCCGCTACGCTTTCAACGACGCGGTGTCGCTGCGCGCGACGGCCTCGTCCGGCTTCCGCGCGCCGTCGCTGGCGCAGCAGTTCTACACCATCACCACCACCAATTTCTCGGTGGTCAACGGCGTCAACACGCCGATCGAGACGGGCACGTTCGCGGTCGGCAGCGCCGCCGCCGCCGCGCTGGGCGCCACGCCGCTGAAGGCCGAGAAGGCGCGCAACTACAGCCTCGGCCTGCAGTTGCAGCCGAGCCGCAACTGGACCGCGTCGATCGACGCCTACCGCATCGACATCGACGACCGCATCGCGCTGTCGGCCAATATGACGCTGAACCCGGCGCTGCAAAACACGCTGGCGGCGCAGGGCATCCTGGTCGGCGCCGGCCGCTACTTCACCAACGCCATCGACACCCGCACCACCGGCGTCGACCTGCTCAGCACCTACCGCTGGGAAACGCGCGACGCCGGCCGCTTCGACTTCACCGCCGCCTACAACCACAACAAGACCAAGCTGGAACACGTCAACGCCAATCCGGCCATCCTGAGCGCCAACGGCCTGACCTTGATCGACCGCCAGACCATCAACCGCCTGACGGTCGGTTCGCCGAAGGACAAGTTCAGCCTGGCCACCGACTGGTCGCTGGCCAACTGGGGCGTGCGGGCAGTGGTCACGCGCTACGGCAGCTTCACCGTGCCGCAGAACAACGCGACGCTGGACCAGACCTACGATCCGCAATGGGTGCTGGACCTGTCGGCCAACGTCAAGCTGGGCAAGAACTGGCGGCTGACGGTGGGTGTCGACAACGCCACCGACCGCTACCCGGACCAGGTGACGTCGGCTGGCAACCTCAACACCAACGGCATCTACCCTTACAGCGGCTGGGCGCCGAACGGCTTCAACGGCCGCTACTACTACGCCAAGGCCGGCTTCAGCTGGTAGCGCGCAAGGGCGCGCAGGCGCCGCTCGGCGCATAAGTGGCGCATAAGTGGCGCTAAGGGCCGCGCGCCGGCGTGGCGCAGACGCGCTGCGGCGGCCCGTTTGCAGCGGCGCCTACGCAACGACCAGGTGGCGTGGCGCGGGACGCGGCGCGGCCGGCGGCGGTCCGCCCGCCAGCTTGAACACGCTGACGGCCTGCGCCAGCAAGTCCGCCTGGTCGCGCATGCTCTGCGCGGCGGCGGCGGCCTGCTCCACCAGCGCCGCGTTCTGCTGCGTCACATCATCAATCGACACAATCGCCTGGTTGACCTGTTCGATGCCGGTGCTCTGCTCGCTGCTAGCCGCGCTGATCTGCTGCATGATTTCCGCCACCTGCCGCACCGACTGCACGATGCTTTCCATCGTGCTGCCCGCCTGATCCACCAGCGCCGTACCCGCATCCACCGTTTCCACCGAGCGCCCGATCAGCTCCTTGATCTCCCTGGCGGCCGAGGCCGACCGCTGCGCCAGCGTGCGTACCTCCGACGCCACCACCGCGAAGCCCCGGCCCTGCTCGCCAGCACGCGCCGCCTCCACCGCCGCATTCAAGGCCAGGATGTTGGTCTGGAACGCAATGCCATCGATCACGCTGATGATGTCGACAATCTTGCTGGAACTCTCCTTGATCGCGCCCATCGTGCTCACCACCGCGCCCACCACCTGCCCGCCCTTGCTGGCGTAATCCGAGGCGGCCACCACCAGCCGGGTAGCCTGCCGCGCGTTCTCCGCATTCTGCGTGACGGTCGAGGTCAGCTCCTCCATCGACGACGCCGTTTCCTCCAGGCTGGACGCCTGCTGCTCGGTGCGCGAGGACAAATCCATATTGCCGGTGGCGATCTGGTTCGACGCGGTGGCAATCGTATCGCTGCCCTGCCGCACCTGGCCGACCGTGCGCGCCAGCGCATCGTTCATATCGATCAGCGCGCGCAGCAGCTGTCCGGTCTCGTCGGAAGAATGCACTTCCATGCGCATGGTCAGGTCGCCGCCGGCCACCGCCTGCGCCATGCCCACCGCGCGGTTCAGCGGCTGCGTGATGCTACGCGTGATGACGTAAATCACCCACGCCGCCAGCGCGGCCGCCAGCACCGTCAACACCAGCATGGTGTTGCGCGAGCTGGCATACGATTGTTCGGCCACCGCCGCCGTCTGCTCGATCGCTGCGTTTTGGTATTTGACCAGGTCGGTCAAGGCGTTCAGATAGGCGGTCTGCTCCTTGCGCACCGTGGTCAGCAGGTATCTGACCGACTCGTCGCGCCGGCCGGCATCGGGCGACATCTTCAGAAACACGCTTTGCACCACCACGTATTTTTCGCGCGCGTCCAGCACAGCCTGGAGTTTGGCCTTGCCTTGCGGATCGTTGTCATCGGCGATCAGCTTGCCCAGCTTGTCGAGCCGTTCGGCATTCTCCACGCGGCGTTTCTCGACGCGCTCCAGTTCCGCGCTGACCACGGCCGGATCGCTGGACAGCATGGCGTTGCGCATCGCGCGGGCGACATCGTTCAAGCCGCCTATCGTTTCGTAAGCCAGTATGACCTTGGGAACTTTGTCGGCAGCCAGGTCCTTGGTGTTGGCATTCAGCTTGCCAAGATTGCTGATGCCTTCGATGGAGATGCCGATCATGAAGATGATGGCCACGCCCAGACCGGCCGCCAGCCGGTAGCCGATTTTCCAATTGCCGAATCCCATTACGCGCTCCCGGATATGGTTGCAGGAATCCAGTATATGGCTGTTCCGATACGAAAATTAGAAAATTTACACGACTGTTTTGCCGCCGCCACACTCATGTGACGGCGGCAATCAATCAGGCCAGGTCACCGCCGTTGAGGGCGGCATCGATGTCGGCGCGGGTCAGGTCCGGCGCGAATTGCTGGATGAAATGGTAGGCATACGAGCGCAGGTAAGCGCCCTTGCGCACGGCCAGCCGCGTGGTGTTCTGCGCGAACAGGTGCGACGCCTCCACCGCGCGCATGCCCTTGTCGCGGCCATGGTCGAACGCCATCGAGGCAACAATGCCCACGCCCAGGCCCAGCGACACATACTGCTTGATGACGTCCGAATCCATCGCCGTCAGCACGATGTCCGGGCGCACGCCGGCTTGCGCGAAGGCGGCGTCGATGTGGCCGCGGCCGGTGAAGCCGACGTCATAGGTAATCAGCGGGAACTCGGCCAGGTCCTCCAGCCTGATCGGCGAACGCGACAGCAGCGGGTGGCCGTCCGGCACCACGATCAGGTGGCTCCAGCGGTAGCACGGGAACGACACCAGGTCCGGGAACTGCGACAGGCCCTCGGTGGCGATGCCGATGTCGGTCTTGCCGGACAAAATCCATTCCGCGATGTGCTCGGGCGCACTCTGCTGCAAGGCGATGCGCACGTCCGGATACGCGGTGCGGAAGCTCTGCACCACTTTCGGCAGCGCATAGCGGGCCTGCGTGTGGGTGGCCGCCACGCTCAAGGTGCCGCTTTGCTGGCCGGTGTATTCCAGGCTGGCCTGTTGCAGATTCTCCGCCTCGATCAGCAGGCGATCGATGATTTTCAAAATGCCCTTGCCCGGCTCGGTCATGCCGGTCAGGCGCTTGCCGTTGCGCTCGAAGATAACCACGCCCAGCTCGTCCTCGAGCTCGCGGATCTGGCGCGACACGCCAGGCTGCGAGGTGAACAGCGCATTCGCCACTTCGGTCAGGTTGTAGCCGCGCCGGGCCGCTTCGCGGATCGACCGCAGTTGCTGGAAATTCATACCGATGCTCCTTCGTCCACGAACACGCGCAAGCGCTTCGGACGCACCACCAATGTTTCGCCTTCCTTCAAGCCGAGGCTGATAAAGCGCTCGTTGGGAATGACGGCCTCGATCAGTTCGGCGTTATCGCCGCGCTCCAGGTCCAGCTGGGCCAGCGGGCCGATGGCGTGCGCGCGGCGCAGCTTGACCACGATGCCTTCCGCGCCCGGCGTGTAGCGGTCCACGTCAAGCTCGTGCGGACGCACATAGGCCGTGCCCTTGCCGGCCGCCGCCGATGCGCCCGGCACCGTGAAAGAGGCGTCGCCGCTGGCCAGCACGCCGTCCTGCACGCGGCCATGGAACACGTTGACGTTGCCCAGGAAGCCGTAGACGAACGGCGAGGCCGGGTGGTTGTACACCTCGTCCGGCGCGCCGATCTGCTCGACGTTCCCCTTGTTCATCAGCACCACCTGGTCGGCCACTTCCAGCGCCTCTTCCTGGTCGTGGGTGACGAAGATCGAGGTCACGTGCAGTTCGTCGTGCAAACGGCGCAGCCAGCGGCGCAGTTCCTTGCGCACTTTCGCGTCCAGCGCGCCAAACGGTTCGTCCAGCAGCAGCACGCGCGGCTCGACCGCCAGCGCGCGCGCCAGCGCGATGCGCTGGCGCTGGCCGCCCGACAACTGCGGCGGATAGCGGTCCGCCAGCCAGTCCAGCTGCACCAGCTCCAGCAGGTCCTTGACCTTGCGGCGGATCTGCTCTTCCGACGGACGCTCGCTGCGCGCCTTGACGCGCAGGCCGAAGGCGACGTTCTCGAACACCGTCATGTGCTTGAACAGCGCGTAGTGCTGGAATACGAAACCGACCTGGCGCTCGCGCACGTGGCGGTCCGAGGCGTCCTCGCCGTCCAGCAGCACCTGTCCGGAATCCGGATGTTCGAGGCCGGCGATGCAGCGCAGCAGCGTGGTCTTGCCGCAGCCCGACGGGCCGAGCAGCGCGGTCAGCTCGCCCTGCGGGAAGTCCAGCGAGATGTTGTTGAGCGCGACAAAATCGCCGAAACGTTTGTTGATGTTTTTTACTTGGATCGTCATGGTATTACTCCGAAGTACGTGCGTCGTCGGCGATGGATTCGTTCAGGCGCCAGGCGATAAAAGTTTTCACAACCAGGGTCACCAGCGCCAGCAGCGCCAGCAGCGAGGCCACGGCAAAGGCGGCGGCAAAGTTGTATTCGTTGTAGAGGATCTCGACTTGCAGCGGCATGGTGTTGGTTTCGCCACGGATGTGGCCGGACACCACCGACACCGCGCCGAACTCGCCCATGGCGCGGGCGTTGCACAGGATCACGCCGTACAGCAGGCCCCACTTGATGTTGGGCAGCGTCACGCGGCGGAAGGTGTCCCAGCCCGACGCGCCCAGCACGATGGCCGCTTCTTCCTCTTCGCTGCCCTGCGCCTGCATCAGCGGAATCAGCTCGCGCGCCACGAACGGGAAGGTGACGAAGATGGTGGCCAGCACAATGCCCGGCACCGCGAACAGGATCTTGATGTCGTGTTCCATCAGCCACGGACCGAACCAGCCTTGCGCGCCGAACAGCAGCACATAGATCAGGCCGGAGATCACCGGCGACACCGAGAACGGCAGGTCGATCAGCGTCAGCAGGAAGCTTTTTCCCCAGAACTCGAACTTGGCGATGCACCACGACGCCGCCACGCCAAACACCAGGTTCAGCGGCACGGCGATGGCGGCGGTAATCAGCGTCAGCTTGATGGCCGAGATCGCATCTTCCTCGACAATGGCGGTGACGTAGGCATCCCAGCCTTTTTTCAGCGCCTCGAAGAACACCGCCACCAGCGGGATGAACAGGAACAGCGTCAGGAACAGCAGCGCGATGGCGACCAGCACGCCGCGCACCCAGCGCGGTTCCAGAATGTCGGCCTTGGACGGCAGTTCGCCGCGCCGGACTTGCGTAACAGGAGCTCCGCTCATTTTATTTCCCCGACTTTCCGCGAGCCCAGGCTTGCAACAGGTTGATCGCCAACAGCAGGATGAAGGACACCACCAGCATCACCAGCGCGATCGCGGTAGCGCCGGCATAGTCGTACTGCTCCAGCTTGGTAATAATGAACAGCGGCGTAATCTCCGACACCATCGGCATATTGCCGGCGATGAAGATCACCGAGCCGAACTCGCCGGTGGCGCGCGCGAAGGCCAGCGCGAAGCCGGTCATCAGCGACGGCAAAATGGTCGGGAACACCACGCGCGTGAAGGTCTGCCAGGCGTTGGCACCCAGGCTCGCGGCGGCCTCTTCCAGTTCGCGCTCGGCGTCTTCCAGCACCGGCTGCACCGTGCGCACCACGAACGGCAGGCCGATGAAGGTCAGCGCGATCACCACGCCCAGCGGCGTGAACGCCACCTTGATGCCGAGGTAGCCTTCGATGAACTGGCCCAGCCAGCCGTTGGCCGAATACAGCGCGGTCAGCGTAATGCCAGCCACGGCGGTTGGCAGCGCGAACGGTAGGTCGACCAGCGCATCGACGATGCGCTTGCCGGGGAACTCATAACGCACCAGCACCCACGCCACGATGCCGCCGAAGATGACGTTGATGAAGGCGCCGATCAGCGAAGCGCCAAAAGTCAGCTTGTACGAGGCCACCACGCGCGCCGAGGTCACCGTGGTCCAGAACGAATCCCAGGTCAGCGTGAATGTCTTCAGGAACACGGCCGACAGCGGGATCAGCACGATCAGCGTCAGGTAAAAAATGGTGAAGCCCAGCGAGAGCCGGAAACCTGGCATCACGCGGAACGGTGCGCCCCGTTTGGCCACCGCTGTGGCGGCCGCGGGCGCTGCAAGAACAGCAGACATTGGATGCTCCCTTATTACAAAACCTTCTATAAGGGCTGCATGTTCTCATCATTGCTTCATAATACAAACGAAGCAATAGTCATTTGATTAGATGATTCAGCTATATACAAGCTTGACTGCGACGGCAACCAACGTTACCGCAAGGATAGCGCGCAGCAGGCGCTCGGGCACGGCGCGGGCAACGTAGGCGCCGAGGGTGATGCCGGGCACGGAGCCGACCAGCAAGGTTAGCAGTAGCGACCAGTCGATCGAGCCCAGCCACCAGTGGCCGATGGCGGCGATCGCGGTCAGCGGCACGGCGTAGGCGATGTCGGTGCCGGCCACTTCGGCGGCCGTCAGGCGCGGGTAGAGCATCACCAGCAGGGTCGCGCCGATGGCGCCGGCGCCGATTGATGAGATCGTCACCAGCACGCCCAGCATGGCGCCCGAAATAATGGTGGCGTTGCGTAGCGCCCTGCCCTGCAATTGGCGCTCGGGATGCGCGGTGACCCAGGCCAGCATCTGGCGCTTGAACAGCAGCGCGGTGACGGTGAGCATGACCGAGCCGGCGATGGTGTAACGGATGATCTGGCCCATCTCGTGGCTGAGGGTGCCGAAGTGCTTGAGCGCAAGGCTGGCGCACAGCGCCGCCGGCAGCGCGCCGAGGCACAGGCGGCGCACGATGTCCCAGTGGACCGTGCCGCGCAGGCGATGGGTGAAGGTGCCGACGCCCTTGGTCAGCGAGGCGAACGCGAGGTCGGTGCCGACCGCCACGGCGGGGGTGACGCCGAACAGCAAGGTCAGGAGCGGCGTCATCAGCGAACCGCCGCCAACGCCGGTCATGCCGACCAGCAGGCCAACTGCGAATCCTGATGCGACAAACTGCAAATCCATAACGCTTTCCCAAAGTAGGCCCGCAGGTTACCTAGTCTGGGAAGCAAACCCAACAACGAAAAACTCATAAGCTTATCCACCGTCGTTCCGCATCGGCGGACCGCCGCGCAGGCGGGAACCCATGGAACGCTGATTCAGCCAACTCCGCATGGATTCCCGCCTGCGCGGGAATGACGGGTTGCCGCCTGCGCGGGGAATGACGGGTTGCCGCCTACGCGGCGTCCGCCGATGCGGAATGACGCTTACTTGTTCGGCTGCGGCGTCACCCGCAGGTAAGGACGCTCGGCGGTAAAGCCTTTCGGATACTTCTGCTTCAGCACCTCCGGGTCCTGCACGGTCAGCGGGATAATGACATCATCGCCATCCTTCCAGTTGCCCGGCGTAGCCACGGTATAGCCATCGGTCAGCTGCAGCGCATCGATCACGCGCAGTACCTCGTCGAAGTTGCGGCCGGTGCTCATCGGATAGGTAATGGTCAGGCGCACCTTCTTGTTCGGATCGATGACGAACAGCGAACGCACGGTGGCGGTGGCCGACGCCTCCGGGTGGATCATATCGTACAGCGTCGACACCTTGCGGTCGGCATCGGCAACAATCGGGAAGCCCACCACGGTCTTCTGCGTTTCCTCGATATCCTTGATCCAGTTCTTGTGCGACTCGGCCGGATCGACCGACAGCGCAATCGCCTTCACATTGCGCTTGTCGAACTCCGGTTTCAGCTTGGCGGTCAGGCCCAGCTCGGTGGTGCACACCGGCGTGAAATCGGCCGGGTGCGAAAACAGCACCACCCACGAATTGCCAGCCCACTCATGGAACTTCAGCGGACCGATGGAGGAATCTTGTTCGAAATCAGGGGCGGTATCGCCCAGACGGATAGTCATGGTTAGTCTCCAGAGTAGAAAGGATCATGCGGACAATACACCATTGTGCGCCTGCTCTGCTAAAAAATACAAGGTTTCCAAACCTTCCGGCCAATCGCCCAGGCCGGACTCGGCATTGATGTGCCCCAGCGGTCCGCCATTGATAAAACGGCTCTGCCAGCGGTGCGCCCACAGCTGCGCGCGCGGCGCCGCCATCCACGGATCGTTGGTGCTGCCCACCATGATCGACGGCACCGCCAGCGCTTCTTGCGGCAGCAGCGCGGCGACGTTGAACTTATCCGGATCGGCCGGCGCCACCAGCAGCACGCCGGCCACCCCGTGCGGATCGCGCGCCACGCTGTGCACGGTGGCCAGCGCGCCGAAGCTGTGGCCGACGATCAGCGTGGGGCCTGCGGCACGCTGGCGCAACTCGTCCACCCGGGCCGACCAGCGCGGCAGGTCCGGCGCCTCCCAATCGTCCTGCTGCACCCGCTCGAAGGCGGGGAACAGGCGTTGCCAGCGGCTTTGCCAGTGCTCCGGTCCGCTGTTATGCAGACCGGGCGCAATCAGCACGCGCAACTGTTCAAAGGCGCCGCTCATGGTCATTACTTGTTAGGCTGGTAGATCTGGTCGAACAGGCCGCCGTCGGCGAAGTGGGTCTTCTGCGCCTTGGTCCAGCCGCCCGCCACGTCGGCGATGGTGAACAGCTTCACGTTCGGGAACTGGCCGGCGTATTTCTTGGCCGCTTTCTCGGTGGCCGGACGGTAGTAGTTCTTGGCGATGATGTCCTGCGCTTCGTCGGTGTACAGGAAGTTCAGGTAAGCCTCGGCCACCTTGCGGGTGCCGCGCTTGTCGACCACTTTATCGACCACCGCCACCGGCGGCTCGGCCAGGATGGAAACCGACGGCGCCACGATGTCGAACTTGGTCGGACCCAGTTCCTTGATCGCCAGCAGCGCTTCGTTTTCCCAGGCGATCAGCACGTCGCCGATGCCGCGCTCGACGAAGGTGGTGGTGGCGCCGCGCGCGCCGGAATCGAGCACCGGCACATTCTTGTACAGCTTGGTCAGGTAGTCCTTGGCGGTGGCTTCGCTGCCGCCCGGCTGGCGCAGCGCGTAGCCGTAGGCGGCCAAGTGGTTCCAGCGGGCGCCGCCCGAGGTCTTCGGATTCGGGGTAATCACCGACACGCCCGGCTTGATCAGGTCAGCCCAGTCCTTGATGGCTTTCGGGTTGCCCTTGCGGACCAGGAACACGATGGTCGAGGTGTACGGGGTGCTGTTGTGCGGCAGCTTTTTCTGCCACTCAGGCGACAGCAGCTTGTGCTCGGCGATAGCGTCGATGTCGTAGGCCAGCGCCAGCGACACCACGTCCGCTTCCAGGCCATCGATCACCGCGCGGCCCTGCTTGCCGGAGCCGCCGTGCGATTGCTTGATCTTGACGTTGTCGCCGGTTTTGGCTTTCCACTCTTTGGCGAATGCCGTGTTGACGTCCTGGTACAGCTCGCGGGTCGGGTCATACGACACATTCAGCAGCGAGATGTCCGCAGCCAGGGCTGGGGCAACGGCGGTGACGGCGAGAACAGCGGCGGCAATGATTTTTTGGACAACATTGGATTCCCCTAGTAGTGAAGGGCTCCAGATTACCGGCGCGCTTTATAAATTAGAACTAAGCTTTTTTTAGTTCTATATACCGGAAAATCATATGAAGCGGTTATACAGCACCACGCTCCAGGTGGCGACCGCCAGCAAGCAGGTCAGCAGCACCGCCGCGCTGCCGAAATCCTTGGCGTTTTTCGACAACGGATGGCGTTCCAGCGACACCCGGTCCACCACCGCCTCGATTGACGAGTTGATCAGTTCAACAATCAGAATCAGCAGCAACACGCCGATCAGCACCAGCTTTTCAAACGCCGACACCTTCAGCAGCAGCGCAATGACGGCGCCGACCACGAACACGCTGACTTCCTGGCGGAAGGCGTGCTCGTTGCGCCAGGCGGCGCGGAAGCCGTCGATGGAGTAGAGAAACGCCGTGTAAATACGCTTAAGACCGCTTTTGCTTTTGAATTCGCTGACTGGTTGCATGATGGCTGTGGTAACGGGTGAATAGCATATTATGCATCCAATTCCGCTTTTTTCCACATTATGGTATAAATCAATTATCGAATTCTGCATTGCACCAACCACATCATGAAAATCGAAACCGTTCCAGAGCAAAAGACCACTATCCAAGTGATCGAGCGCATGGTGGCGCTGCTCGATGCCCTGGCCAAGTATCCCGATCCCGTCAGCCTCAAGGAATTATCCAAGGTCTCGGGGCTACATCCGTCCACCGCGCACCGGATTCTGAACGACATGGTGGTCACCCGCTTTGTCGACCGGGTCGAGCCGGGCACCTACAGGCTCGGCATGCGGCTGCTGGAACTGGGCAATGTGGTCAAGAGCCGGCTGTCGGTGCGCGAGGCTGCGCTGGACTTCATGCGCGCACTGCACAAAAAACCCAGCAGACAATCAATCTGTCGGTACGGCAAGGTGACGAGATCGTCTACATCGACCGCGCCTTCTCCGAACGCTCGGGCATGCAGGTGGTGCGCGCGATCGGCGGCCGCGGCCCGCTGCACCTGACCTCGACCGGCAAGCTGTTCCTGTCGGTCGACGAGCCGAAAGCCATCCGCGCGTATGCGACGCGCACCGGCCTGGCCGGGCACAACAAGAATTCGATTACCGATCTGGGCAAGCTGGAGCGCGAGCTGAGCCTGGTGAAATCGCGCGGCTACTCGCGCGATAACGAGGAACTGGAACTGGGAGTGCGCTGCATGGCCGCCGGCATCTACGACGACAGCGGCAAGCTGATCGCCGGCCTGTCGATCTCGGCGCCGGCCGACCGCCTGCAGGAAGACTGGCTGGAAGATCTGGTGCTGACCGCGCGCCAGATCTCCGTCACCCTCGGTTACATGCCGGTCGAATAAGGCGTGGTGGCGACGCCGCCGCCGACCAGGTTGGCCGGGCGCAGCGCTTCCAGCCATTTGCGCATGCGGCCGGCGTCGGCCGTCCGCGACTGCTTGCCCTTGGAATCGAGGAACACCATGATGACCGAGCGGCCTTCGATCACCGCCTGCATCAGCAGGCAACGCCCGGCTTCGTTGATGAAGCCGGTTTTCTGCAAGCCGATCGCCCAGTCCGGGCTGGCCACCAGATGGTTGGTGGTGCCGAACTGCATCGGGCGGCCGTTGCTGGTTTCGACGATGGCTTTCGGATCGGTGGAGAACTGGCGCAGCACCGGCTGCTGGTAGGCGGCCATCGCCAGCTTGGCGAGGTCGCGCGCGCTGGCCACATTCATTTTCGACAGGCCGCTGGAATCGACATAGTGGGTGTCGCTCATGCCCAGTTCGCGCGCCTTGGCGTTCATCGCTTCGACGAAGGCCGGCTTGCCGCCCGGGTAGTTGCGGCCCAGCGCCGAAGCGGCGCGGTTTTCCGAGCTCATCAGCGCGATGTGCAGCATGCTGGCGCGGCTCATCTGCGTGCCGACCTTCAGGCGCGAGCTGCTGAATTTTTCGCGGTCCACGTCCTCATCGGTGATGGTGAGGATTTCGTCCATGTCCTGCTTGGCTTCCACCACGATCAGGCCGGTCATCATCTTGGTGATGGAGGCGATTGGCAGGGCGACGTTGGAATTTTTCTCGAACAGCACTTCCGAGTTGGCCTGGTCCAGCACCAGCGCCACGTTCGACGCCAGCGACAACGGATCGTCGGTTTTGTTCAGGCCGGCCAGATCGCCCATGGTCGGCATGGCCGGCGCGGCGGCCAGCACGCGCTGGTACACCACCTTGCGCTTGCCATTGACCTTAACCGTGCGCTTGACCACGCGGTCACTAGCAACCGGCGCTGCCAGACGCATGGTCTGGCGCTTTTTCTTCACGACCTGTTTTTGGGCGCGGCAGCGCTATCGGTTGCCGGCGCCGCGATGGCGGCGGAAGCAAACATCAGCGAAATCAGCGCGCTTAATGCGAGTTTGACCATTCGTATCCCCAAAAAAGAATTCAACCGAGCCGTTGCAGTGTAGCAAATCGCTGCGCGAGCGCAAGAAAATTTAACACTCACGGCAGCATTGGTTGTGTTCACGCAATATAGGAAAAGGCAAGCTATGCCTATTCAACAAATTTAACAAATTCCGGCAGCGCCATGCGCTCGGTCTGCAAAGAATTTTCGATCTGGCTCAAATCCGCCACACCGAGCGCCATGCCGCACACCACGGTTTCGCCTTCCGGCAGCGCCAGCTGCGCGGCGATGATGCGGTGGTACTGCGTAAAAGCGGCTTGCGGGCAGGTATCAAGACCGCGTGCGCGGGCGGCGATCATAATATTTTGCAGGAACATGCCATAGTCCAGCCACGATCCTTGCTCCATGATGCGGTCGATAGTGAAGATCAGGCCGACCGGGGCGCCGAAGAAGTCATAGTTCTTGCCGTGCTGGGCGGCCATGCCGGCCTTGTTGTCGCGGGTCAGGCCCAGCAGCGCGTACAAATCCCAGCCGACCTTGCGGCGCCGGTCGATATATGGCGACACCCATTGCTGCGGATAGTAGGCGTACTCTTCCTTGTGCTGTAGCGCCTGCTCTGGATCGTTATATGCGGCCAGTATCGCCGAAGACAAGCGCCGCTTGGCCTCGCCTTGCAGCACGTGGACTTTCCACGGCTGCGTGTTGGTGCCGGAAGGCGCCCTGCCCGCCACCCGCAGGATCTGCTCGATATCGTCGCGCGCCACCGGCGTCGGCAGGTAAGCGCGGATCGAGCGGCGCGAGGTGATGGCGGCATCGACCGCTTGCTGCTCGGGAGTTGAAATCATGCGTTCTTGCTCACTTTGGTTTCTTGACCACGAAGATCACGCCCGTCACCGCCAGCAACATGCCAGCCATGCCGAGCGCATTAAAAGCTTCGCCAAACATCAGCCAGGCCATGATAGCGGTAGTCGGCGGCGTCAGATACAGCAAACTGGTGACCTGGGTGGCGTCATTTCGGCGGATTAAGGCGAACAGCAGGAAAATCGCGCAGATCGACACGCCCAACACCGCCCAGGCCAGCGCGCCGATAAAGCGCGGCGTCCACTGCACCGCAGCAAAGTCCGGCCCCAGTCCCTCGAAGATCACGGCCAGCGGCAAGACCAGAATGGTCGAGGCGGCAAACTGGATCACGGTGCCGACGCGCAGGTCGAATTGCGGGCAATGGTGCTTCTGATACAGGGTGCCGCAGGTGATGCTGACCAGCGCCAGCACACACAGCAGGATTGCCGCAGCCGACAGGCCGACCAGCTGTATCTTGGCGGCCACCACCAGCGCTACGCCGCCGATGCCGAAAATCAGGCCCAGCCACTGGCGCGGCAGCACTTTCTCGCCAATCAGCGGCGCGGCAAACGCGGTCAGGATCGGCTGCATGCCGACAATCAAGGCCGACAGGCCGGCTGGCATCCCCTGCTTGATGGCGCACCACACGCCGATCAGGTAGCCGGCCTGCACCAGCAGCCCGGCGACAGCGATATGGCCGACCTGGCGTAGCGGCGGCCACGGCGCGCGCAACGCCAGCACCACCGGCGCCAGCACCGCCAGCACGCAGAGAAAGCGCAGCAGGATGAAGGTCAGCGGCGGCGCGTACGGCAGGCCGAACTTGGCGACGATGAAGCCGCTGCTCCACAACAGCACGAAAAACATCGGAATCGGCGACAAAAAACTGGCGTGCCGGGTCGTGGGAACGGCGGAAGGCGTGTTGGACATCAGGCTGACTTGTGAAATGGAAGGCAATCGGCGCCGCTGAACGACGCCGAAACCGGTGGCCTTGAGTCTAACACGTCAGACAACTTCCGGCCGGCAGGCCGCTATTTTCCTTGCGTGGCCGAGGAAGTTGCGGTCAGGAATTAGCTAGCACAACTAGTTGATCGTTCTTTGATGCAACGCACAAAAAAGCGCTTGACTTAATTTTTGAGGGGCTTAAAATTGATCGTGTTGCGTTGCACAATATGTTGTTCGGTCTGAAACGAAGTTTGCCTGTTTCTCACCGACGGTAGAAACACAAGCAGTAATTCAATCAACGACTATTTCTGGAGATCTAAATGTTTTCGATTCCTGAGCAATTTTCCAATGCGACCAAAGCTAATTTCGAAGCCCAGTTCGCGATCTTCTCGACCCTGACCAACAAGGCATTTGAAGGCGTGGAGAAATTCGTCGACCTGAACCTGACCGCGGCCAAGGCCTCGCTGGAAGAAACGTCGGCCACCACCAAGCAATTGCTGGCTGCTAAAGATCCACAAGAATTCTTCTCGCTGGCCACTGCTCAGGCTCAACCAAGCGCTGAAAAAACCATCGCTTACGGCCGTCACCTGGCGACCATCGCAACCAGCACCGGCGCTGAATTCAGCAAAGCCGCAGAAACCCAGATCGCCGAAACCAACCGCAAGGTTATTTCGCTGGTCGATGAAGTCAGCAAAAACGCGCCAGCCGGCACTGAAAATGCTGTCGCCCTGTTTAAATCGGCGATTGGCAATGCCACCGCCGGTTACGAGCAATTTACCAAAACTGCAAAACAAGCGGTTGAATCGTTTGAAAGCAATGTTAGCGCTGCGGTAAATCAATTCAATACCGCTGCCGCCAAGGTTGCGCCAGTGAAGAAATAAATAGAAATTATCCGGCACGGTAGGGTGCCGGTTATTTTCAGAAAGCCCCTGCGGGGGCTTTTTTATTCCCCCGTCGTTCCCGCGAAGGCGGGAACCCATACACAGCGTGAGTTTCAGGCCGCCTCAAAGGTAAGCTCAGCATGGATTCCCGCCTTCGCGGGAATGACGGTGGTGTGCGTGGCGTGCGTGGTATGCGTGCTGTGCGGAAGGTGCGTGCGGACGGCGGTGTGTGATGGGGATATGCGGATGGCGGTGTGCGACGGCGCTGTGCGGGCGCTAGTATGCACTTCCGGCCAAAAATCGGCACGAACGCACCAATTTTTAGCATATCCCAGCCCCAAAAAAGCCGCACAGCCTGCGCTGCACGGCTTTTCAGGAAAGCGCGAGTTATTCGCCCAGGTACGCGGCTTTCACGCGCGGATCGTCCAGCATAGCGCTGGCGGCCCCGGTCATCGTAATATTACCGGAGTCCATTACGTACCCGCGATGCGCGGCCTGTAGCGCCAGCTTCGCATTCTGCTCCACCAGCAAAATAGTAATACCTTCTTTCGACACCGTGCGAATAACCTCGAAAATCTTTTCCACCATAATCGGCGATAAACCCATCGACGGTTCATCCAGCAATAACAGCTGTGGATGCGACATTAACGCACGCGCCATCGCCAGCATTTGCTGTTCGCCACCAGATAAAGTACCGGCCAATTGCTGCGCGCGTTCTTTTAAACGGGGAAACACCGCAAACCATTTTTCAATATCCGATTCACTACCGGCTTTATCGGTGCGGGTATAAGCACCCATCATCAGATTCTCGTGAATCGTCATGCGGGTAAATACGCCACGGCCTTCCGGTACCATCGCCAGTTTCTTTTCAACCAAATGGAACGACTTGCTGCCTTTCAGCGATTGCCCCTGATAAGTAATCGTGCCCTCGACTTTGCACGGCGGCAGCGTGCCGGTAATCGCTTTCAGCGTTGTGGTTTTACCAGCCCCATTGGCGCCAATCAGCGCGATTAATTCGCCCTTGTTTTACTTCGAGATCGACCCCCTTGACGGCTTTAATGCCGCCATATGCGACTTTCAGTCCCGATACTTTTAGAACGTTGTCGCTCATTAGTGCGATCCTCCCAGGTAGGCGTCAATTACCGCCTGATTGCTTTGTATTTCCGCCGGCAGGCCCTCGGCGATCGGCTTGCCGTATTCCAGCACCATCATGCGGTCGCACAAGCTCATCATCATCTTGACATCGTGTTCAATTAACAACACCGTCCTGCCCTGCTGTTTGATCTTGATCAACAGTTCGCGCAGTGCCAGCTTTTCGGTGGCGTTCATGCCGGCCGCCGGTTCGTCCAGCGCCAGCAGTTGCGGATCGGTCGCCAGCGCGCGGGCGATTTCCAGGCGGCGCTGGTCGCCGTACGACAGGAATTTGGACGTGCGGCTGGCAAACTGGCCGATGCCGACGAAATCCAGCAACTCCTGCGCGCGCTGGCGGATCGCCGCCTCTTCCTCGCGCGCCGCCTTGTGGCGGAAGATGGCGCCGAACACGCCTTGCTTCGAGCGCACGTGGCGGCCGACCATGACGTTTTCCAGCGCCGTCATCTCGCCGAACAGTCGGATATTCTGGAAGGTGCGCGCGATGCCCGCCTTGGCCACCTGGTGCGGCGCCGACGGCGAATACGGCTTGCCGGCCAGCTCGAAAGTGCCGGTGTCCGGCTGGTAGAGGCCGGTAATCACGTTGAAGAAAGTGGTCTTGCCGGCGCCGTTCGGGCCGATCAGGCCGTAAATCTGGCCCTGCATGATCTTGATGCCCACATCGGTCAGCGCCTGCAAGCCGCCGAAACGCTTGTTGACGCCAGCGATCTGGAGAATTACCTGTTCAGTCATGATTGTCTCTTCCTCAGGCCGCCATTACGCCGGTCGATTGATTCTTGCTGTCGGAGTCGCCGTCCGGGCGATCCTCATGCTTGGGCGCGGGCCACAGGCCGGCCGGGCGCAGCAGCATGGTCAGCACCAGGGCCAGGCCGTACAGCAGCTGGCGCAGCACTTCGGCTTCGATCAGCACGTGACCGAACAGTTTCTCCTGCAACGGTTCCACCACGTGGCGCAGGATCTCCGGCAGCGCCGCCAGCAGCGTGCCGCCGAGGATCACGCCCGGAATGTGGCCGATGCCGCCCAGCACCACCATCGCCAGCACCAGGATCGATTCGGTCAGCGAGAACGATTCCGGCGACACAAAGCCCTGGAACGAGCCGAACATGGCGCCGGCGATGCCGCCGAACGAGGCGCCCATCGAGAACGCCAGCAGCTTGACGTTGCGGGTATTGATGCCCATCGCCTTCGCGGCGATCTCGTCCTCGCGGATCGCCACCCAGGCGCGGCCCAGGCGCGAGTGCTGCAGGCGCGAGGTGACAAACACCACCAGCACGCACAGGAACAGGAACAGGAAGTAGTAGGCATTCACCGACGGCATGCCGTAGTCGCCGATGAACACGGTGGCGCGCGAGCCGGCCTCGCCGGACAGGTTGACGCCGAACACGCGGATCGGGTCGATCATATTGATGCCCTGCGGGCCGTTGGTGAAATTGATCGGCGCGTTCAGGTTCAGCATGAAAATACGGATAATCTCACCGAAGCCCAGCGTGACAATCGCCAGGTAGTCGCCGCGCAGCTTCAGCGTCGGCGCGCCCAGCAAGGCGCCGAACAGGCCGGCCAGCGCCGCCGCCAGCGGCACGATCACCCACACCGACAGGTGGATGCCGTTCTGCTGGATTTCCGGCCCGAGAAGGGCCACCAGCGCCTGCGCCAGCGCCGGATAGTCGTAAATCATCGACTCCAGCATGGTGGCGAACTGCGGCGAGGCCAGCATGCCGGCCAGGTAGGCGCCCACCGCGTAGAAGGCGATGTAGCCGAGGTCCAGCAGGCCGGCGAAGCCGACCACGATGTTCAGGCCGAGCGCCAGCATGATATACAGCAGCGCCATGTCGGCGATGCGCACCCACGAGTTGCCGTAGTCCTGCGCGAAGAACGGGAAAGCCACCAGCAGCACGGCCAGCACCGCCAAGCTGCCGTAGGCCTGGCGCGGATGACGCTTGAGGTCGAAGCTCACAAATGCCATGGTCGTCTCCTTAAGCCCGGTCCGCCACGCGCTCGCCCATGATGCCGGACGGCCGCACCGTCAGCACCAGGATCAGCACCACGAAGGCGAAAATGTCCTGGTAATGGCTGCCGAGAAAGCCGCCGGTCACATCGGCCAGGTAGCCGGCGCCCAGGCTTTCGATGATGCCCAGCGCGATGCCGCCGACCATGGCGCCGTAGATATTGCCGATGCCGCCCAGCACCGCCGCGCAGAAGGCCTTCAGGCCCGGCAGGAAGCCCATGCTGAACTGCACGGTGGCGTAGTTGGCGCCCCACATCACGCCGGCGACCGCGGCCAGCGCCGCGCCCAGCGCGAACGTGACCACGATGACCATATTCGAGTCCACGCCCATCAGGCCGGCAACGCGCGGGTTTTCCGCGGTCGCCCGCATGGCGCGGCCCATCTTGGTTTTTTCCACCAGCAGCACCAGGCCGGCCATCGACACCAGCGCCAGCGCCAGCAGCAGGATCTGCGTCGGCGTGATCACCGCGCCGCCGATCAGCACCGGATCGCTCGGCAGCATTTGCGGGAACGGTAGCGGGTTGCGCTCCCAGATCATCATGGCGAACACATTGAGCAGCGTCGAGATGCCGATCGCCGTGATCAGCGGCGCCAGCCGCGGCGCATTGCGCAGGCGGCGGTAGGCGACGCGCTCGATCACCACATTGACGATGATGCAGACCGGAATCGCACCGCCGATGGCGATGGCCAGCTTGATATAGCCCGGCAACTCCGGCGCGTACTGGTTCAGCAGGTTAAGAATGGTCATGCCGGTCATGGCGCCGATCATCAGCACATCGCCATGGGCGAAGTTAATCAGATTCAGCACGCCATACACCATGGTGTAGCCCAGCGCCACCAGCGCGTACATGCTGCCCAGCACCAGCCCGTTAATGATTTGTTGGATAAACGTATCCATGTTTTGCCCTTTGTTATGCGCGGTCATGTAACAAAAACGGCACCCGGGTGTCCCCGTAGTGCCGCCGTTGACTACACAATCACGTTGCAAGTTCCATGCCTGATCGGTGTCTCCATCGCTCCGGATAATTAAGCCGAAACGACAACTTTTTAGAGCGAGGCCAATAATAACGAACATTCCGGAAAACTAACGCCGGAATACCGTTGGCGGAGCTGAATTATATTCCGCTCCGCGGCAAATGGATCAGAGGGCGCCCTCGATTGGTGCGTTTTTTTGTCCGCCGTCCAGGCCTTTGGGCAGCGGGAAGGTGACGTTCTCCTCGACGCCGTCCAGCGGCCGCACGCTGCGCACGCCCAGCTCCTTGAGCCGGTCGATGACGGCCTGCACCAGCACCTCGGGCGCCGAGGCGCCGGCGGTGACGCCGACGCGCAGCTTGCCTTCGAGCCACTCGGGCTGGATCTGCCGGGCGTTGTCGACCATGAAGGCCGGCGTCCCCTTCTTTTCCGCCACTTCGCGCAGGCGGTTCGAGTTGGAGCTGTTCGGGCTGCCGACCACGATCACCACTTCCACCTGCGGCGCCATGAATTTCACGGCCTCCTGGCGGTTGGTGGTGGCGTAGCAGATGTCGCCCTTCTTTGGCTCGATGATGGCCGGGTACCTGGCCTTCAGCGCGGCGATGATGTCGGCGGTATCGTCCACCGACAGCGTGGTCTGCGACACATACGCCAGTTGCTCCGGCTTGCTCACCTGCAGCCTGGCCACGTCCTCGACCGTCTCGACCAGGTACATGCCCTCCTCGGTCTGGCCCATCGTGCCCTCGACTTCCGGGTGGCCGTCGTGGCCGATCATGATGATCTCGCAGCCCTGCTTGCGCATCTTGGCCACCTCCACGTGCACCTTGGTCACCAGCGGGCAGGTGGCGTCGAAGATGCTGAAGCCGCGCGCATCGGCCTCGGCGCGCACCGCCTTCGACACGCCGTGCGCCGAAAACACCAGCGTGTTGCCCGGCGGGACTTCACTGAGTTCCTCGATGAAGATCGCGCCCTTGGCGCGCAGGTCGGCCACCACATAGGCGTTGTGGACGATTTCATGGCGCACATAGATCGGCGCGCCAAACTGCTGCAACGCGCGCTCGACGATTTCGATGGCGCGGTCGACGCCGGCGCAAAAGCCGCGCGGCTGGGCCAACAGGAGTTCTTTATCGCTCATGTAATCCTCACAGCACCGAAATCAGTTGAACTTCGAACTTCAGCGGCTGGCCCGCCAGCGGATGGTTGAAGTCGAACAAGCAGGTTTCCTCGCCCAGCTCGCGCAGGATGCCGGCAAAGCGGCCGCCGCCCGGCGCGGCGAAATCGACCAGGTCGCCGATCTTGTAGTCAGCGTCCGGCGCCGAGTTCTGGTCCAGCGTGGCGCGGCTGACCTCGCGGATCAGCTCCGGGTTGCGCGGGCCGAAGCCGACGCCCGGTTCCAGGTCGAAGGTCTTGTGCGTGCCTTCAGGCAGGCCGATCAGCAATTCTTCCAGCACCGGCGCCAGCTGGCCCTGGCCCATCAGCAACGTGGCCGGCGTGGCGCCAAAGGTGGTGACAATATCGTTGCCATCCAGCGAGGCCAGACGGTAATTCAGGGTGAGGTAGGACGACGCGGTGACAACAGGTTGCTCGTTAGACATGACTTCAGCTTTGTTGGACAGAGAAAGGCCATATTGTAAGCCACCTTTGATCCTGCTCGCCTTCTCCGGCTGCCGCTGATGCAAAGTAATTGCTGATTTCAAGGGGATCATCATGGCGATCATCGACTGGCCGCAGGAAAAACGCCCGCGCGAGCGGCTCATACGCGAGGGCGCGCAGGCGCTGTCGGACGCCGAGCTGCTGGCCATCTTCCTGCGCATCGGCGTGGCCGGCAAGGACGCCGTGCAGCTCGGGCAGGACATGATGCACCATTTTGGATCGCTGCAACGGCTGTTCGGCGCCACGCTGGCGGAGTTCGCCGAGGTGCACGGGCTGGGCCCGGCCAAGTTCGCCCAGTTGCAGGCGGTGATGGAGCTGGCCCGGCGCGCCCTGCTGGAGGAAGTCGCGGCCGGCTGCATGCTCGGTTCGCCGCGCGCGGTGAAGCAATACCTGCGCACGGCGTTCGCCGGCAAGCCCTTCGAATCGTTCCACGTGCTGTTCCTCGACGTCAAAAACCGCCTGATCGACGCCAAGGAAATGTTTCGCGGCACCTTGACCCACACGGCCGTGTATCCGCGCGAGGTGGTCAAGGAAGCGCTGGCGCGCAACGCGGCCAGCGTCATGCTGGCCCACAACCACCCGTCCGGCACGCCCGATCCCAGCGAATCCGACCTGCTGCTGACGCGCGCGCTGATGCAGGCGCTGGCGCTGGTCGATATCCGCATCCTCGACCACTTTGTGGTGGCCGGACATCAGGTTCACTCGTTCGCCGAGCATGGCCAGCTCTAGGTTTTACCCCTATGCGCTCAAGGGTTTACGAGCGGAATCACAATTGTTAAATTTTTCCATTCAATCGAGACACAATTGTTTTTCGTAAGTGATTGAAAAACCTGATTTTTTTGGATATACTCTCGTTTTTCCAATTGTGGAATGTCTTTTAAGGAGTGCGTTATGGCACGTGTTTGCCAAGTTACTGGGAAGAAGCCGATGGTCGGCAACAATGTTTCCCACGCAAACAACAAAACCAAACGTCGTTTCCTGCCTAACCTGCAGAACCGTCGTATTTTTGTTGAATCTGAAAACCGCTGGGTCTCCCTGCGTCTGTCCAACGCTGGTCTGCGTGTAATCGACAAGGTCGGCATCGATGCCGTCCTGGCCGACATGCGCGCGCGCGGCGAAAAAGTCTAATAGGGAGTTATCATGGCGAAAACTGGCCGCGACAAAATCAAGCTGGAATCGACCGCAGGCACGGGTCACTTCTACACCACCACCAAAAACAAGCGCACGATGCCTGCCAAAATGGAGATCACCAAGTTTGATCCTAAAGCACGCAAGCACGTGATCTACAAAGAAACCAAGATCAAGTAATCGATCTGCGCTTCTTGCAAAAAGCCACTCATCGAGTGGCTTTTTTTATTCAGCGCCGGATATTGGTGTTGCCGTCGGATGGCGGCGGCGGCCGGGTGTCGGTGGCGCCGGGATTGGCGCCGGTTGCCGTCGCTGTGCCGGCGCCGGCGCTGTCGCCGGCATGGTGTTCTCCGTTCCAGAGTGAATCACCAGCTTAGGCCGCGCGGCGCGGCGCCGATATAGGCCGGCGCCATGCGCGCCTGTAGGAGAACGGGCAAGAAAATGGCCCCGCAGGGCCATTGTTTGTTACGCGTAGCTGCGCAGCCGCAGCGAGAAGTCCTGCAGCGACTTGATGCCCGACGCTTCCGCGCGGTTGCACCAGTCTTGCAGCTTGTGCAGCAGCTGGTCGCGGGTGAAGTGCGAACGCTCCCAGATCACGCCCAGCTCCACGCGCATATTGTGCATGGTTTCCAGCGCCTTGCTGTGCTGGAACAGCTCCGACAGCTGCTGCTGTTGCGGCGCCTCCAGCTTGCCCGGCTCGCGCTGCAGCAGCTTGCGCGACGACTTGAGGAAGCGCGCTTCGAGCTGCGCCTTGTCCTTCAGGTGTTCCAGCTCTTCCTTCCAGGCGCTCTTGATCGACTTGGCGTACTTGGCCATGACGTCGTAGCGGTTGGCGATCACCGATTGCAGCGTGTCGAAGTCGGCTTCGGTCTTGCCCTTGGCGAACTTTGGTGCCGGCGCGCGTTTCTTCACTTTCGCCAGGCCCACCATTTCCAGCGCACGGATATAGCCCCAGCCGATGTCGAACTCGTACCATTTCGACGACAGCTTGGCCGAGGTGGCAAAAGTGTGGTGATTGTTGTGCAGCTCTTCGCCGCCGATCAGCAGGCCGAACGGGATGATGTTGGTGGCCGCGTCCGAGCAGTCGTAGTTGCGGTAGCCCCAGTAGTGGCCGATGCCGTTGATGATGCCGGCGGCGGTGACCGGTATCCACAACATCTGCACCGCCCACACGGTGATGCCGATCACGCCGAACAGCGCGACGTTGATCACCAGCAGCGACGCCACGCCCAGCGCGCTGTGCTTGGTGTAGACATTGCGCTCGATCCAGTCGTCCGGCGTGCCGTGGCCGTACTTCTCCATGGTTTCCTTGTTCTTCGATTCAGCGCGGTACAGTTCGGCGCCTTCCCAGAACACTTTCTTGATGCCGCGCGTGACCGGGCTGTGCGGGTCTTCCTCGGTATCGCACTTGGCGTGGTGCTTGCGGTGGATCGAGGCCCACTCCTTGGTCACCGGCCGGTGGTCAGCCACAGCCAGAAACGGAAGAAATGGCTGACGATCGGATGCAGGTCCAGCGCGCGGTGGGCCTGGCAGCGGTGCAGGTAAATCGTCACCGCCGCGATGGTGATGTGGGTAACCACCATCGTGTAAAAGAAAACTTGCCAACCGGTGAAACGGGTGATGCCGTTCGCCAGGAAATCCAGTACTGCATATAAATCCATTACCACTCCAACCAAGATTGTGTTTTTTACAGGCGTGCGCCGCCCGCCGTGTCCGACTTTTGGACGATATTGTACGACGATTTGCCGTCGCCGCCCTGACTATTCTTTAGGCACGGTCGTGCTTTCCTGCTCCGCCAGCGCGGCCGGCACCGGCCCCAGGATGCGCATCTCGCGCTGCGGGAACGGCACCGAGATGTGGTTTTGCTTGAGCGCGCGCCAGATCGCACGGTTGACGTCGGAGGTGACGCCGCCGCGGCCGTTCTCGGGATCGTTGATCCAGAAGCTGACCGACAATTCCAGGCCGTCGGCGCCGAAATTGGTCAGGTTGACCGACGGCGGCTTGTCCTTCAGCACCCGCTCGACCGTCAGCGCGGCCTCGGTCAGCAGCGCGATGACGGCATCGACATCGGTATCGTAGGCTACCGAGACCTTGGTGGAAATATTGACCAGGCTGTTCGACAGCGACGAGTTCTGCACCGCGCCCGACACCAGCATCTCGTTCGGCACGATCGATTCCATGCCGTCCAGGCTTTGCAGCACCGTGTAGCGGGTATTGATCTGGGTGACCTTGCCGCTGTACTTGTCGACCGTGATCATGTCGCCGATGGTCAGCGAGCGGTCCAGCAGGATCACGAAGCCCGACACATAGTTGCTGGCGATCTTTTGCAAGCCCAGGCCGAGGCCGACGCCAAGCGCGCCGCCGAACACCGACAGCACGGTCAGGTCGATCCCCACCAGCGACAGGCTCATCAGCACAGCCACCAGGATCAGCACCGCGCGCGCCGTGCGCGACACCACCACCCGCAGGTTGGTGTGCATGCCCTGCACCTTCATCAGCGATTCTTCCAGCGCCGCGCCGGCCCACAGCGCCAGCATCAGCAGCACGATCACCGACAGCGTCGCCTGCAGGATGTCGGCGACCGACACCTTGTACTTGCCGATCGGCAGCACGGTGTTCTCCATGAAGGCGAACACGTCCACCCACAGCCCGGTCACGTACAGCACGAACGACAGCCACACCAGCAGCTGGAACACCTTCTCGAACGCCAGCATGGTCGGGCTGATGGTGCGGCCGTTGCGCGCGAACACGCGCCGCAGCAGGTAGAAGGTGAAGCGGATCACCGCCAGCGAGCCGAAGATCGGCATCGCCACCAGCACCAGGTTGACGTGGATGTGGTACCTGACCAGCAGCAGGCGCGACAGGAACAGCAGGCCGACCACCATCAGCGGCGCCATCACCCGGCCGAAGCTCTCGACGCCAAAGCCCAGCACCCCCGCCTGCTCCTCGCGGGCGCGGCCGAAGCGCTTCTTCAGCAGCCGGGCCAGGCCGAAGCCGAGCGCCACCGACAGCAGGATGGCGCCTAGCTGCCACATCAGGCTGACGTCGTGGATATCGCCTTCGATCAAATCGTCGATCAGGTTGAGCAGGGGTTGTTGTCGTGCCATGGGCTTTCTGATTCAGTGGTGAGACGCGCAGCGTAACGGCAAACAGGCCGGAATCCCCGGCCTGCCGCGTTACTCCTGTTCCGCTTCCTTGGCCGGCTTGGCCATCGGCTTGCGTTCGAACACGGCGGCAAAGAAGCCGTCGGTCTGGTGCTTGTGCGGCAGCAGCTTCAGGTAGTCGCCCATCTCCAGCGCGATCTTCTGCTCGGCCAGCGCCTGGTGCATCGGCACCAGCGTGAAGTCCGGATGGGTTTCGAGGAATTGCTTGGCGATGAAGTCGTTCTCGTCGTCCAGCACCGAGCAGGTGGCGTACACCAGGCGGCCGCCGCCCTTGACCAGGCGCGCGGCGCCGTCCAGGATCGCCGCCTGCTTGACTTGCAGTTCGGCCACGGCGTCCGGCTTCTGGCGCCACTTGACGTCCGGATTGCGGCGCAGGGTGCCCAGGCCCGAGCATGGGGCGTCGACCAGCACGCGGTCGATCTTGCCGGCCAGGCGCTTGATCTTGGCGTCGCGCTCGTGGGCGATCACCACCGGATGGACGTTCGACAGGCCGCTGCGCGCCGGGCGCGGCTTGAGCTTGGTCAGGCGCTTCTCGGACACGTCAAACGCGTACAGGCGGCCGGTGTTGCGCATGGCCGCGCCCAGCGACAGCGTCTTGCCGCCGGCGCCGGCGCAGAAGTCGACCACCATCTCGCCGCGCTTGGCCGCGACCAGCGCCGACAGGATCTGACTGCCCTCGTCCTGCACCTCGATGTGGCCGTCCTTGAACAGCGGCAGGTTTTGCAGCTGCGGCTTGGTCTTGATGCGCAGGCCCTGCGGCGCGAACGGCGTCGGCTCGGCCTTGATCGGCGCCTCGGCCAGCTTGGCGATGACGTCCTCGCGGTTGGCCTTGAGCGTGTTGACGCGCAGGTCGAGCGGCGCCGGCTTGTTGAGGCTGTCGGCCAGCTCCAGCGTTTCCGCTTCGCCGTACTGCGCCACCAGCTTCTCGAACAGCCACAGCGGCATATTCGAGCGGCTCGACTTGTGCATCAGCGTGCGGTCGATGTCCATGATGCGCGTGACCCAGGCGGCCTCGTCTTCCGAGACGCCGCCCAGCGCTTCCAGGCCGACGGCGTCGCTCATGCCCAGCAGCGTCAGCCGGCGCATGGTGGCGCCGCCGCCCTGCTCGGAGAAGTCGGTGTAGAAGTTCTTGTTGCGCAGCACGTTGTACACGGACTCGGCGATGGCGCCGCGCTCGCGGCCGCCCAGGCGCGGGTGATCTTTGAAATAGCGCGACAGGGTGGTGTCGGCCGGCGCGGCAAAGCGCAAAATCTCGCGCAACACTTCTTCGGCGTTGGCGAGTATCGCTGGAGGCAATCTCATGGAATTCCTTGGTTAGTTGTTACTTACTGTGGTCCACCTGGACCCGGCCCTGCGCCAGCGTCAACCTGTCTTCGACAAACCAGCGCACCGCGCGCGGATAAATGGCATGTTCCTGTTCCAGCACGCGGGCCGACAGCGTTTCGACCGTATCGCCCGGCAACACCGGCACGGCAGCCTGCAACACCAGTGGCCCGTGGTCGAGTTCGGCCGTCACGAAATGCACCGTCGCGCCATGCTCCGCCACGCCGGCAGCCAGCGCCTGCGCATGCGTCGCCAGCCCGGGGAACAGCGGCAGCAGCGACGGATGGATGTTGAGCATGCGGCCGGCGTAGTGCGCGACAAAGCCGTCGGTCAGGATGCGCATGAAGCCGGCCAGCACCACCAGATCGGGCGCATAGCCGTCGATCACGGCCTGCAGCGCGGCGTCGAACTCGGCCCGGCTGGCGTAATCCTGGTTGCGGACGACAGCCGTGGCGATCCCTGCCCGGCCGCAAAGTCCAGTCCGGCGGCGTCAGCCCGGTTGCTGATGACGGCGGCCACGCGCGCCGGCCAGCGCTCCGCCTGCAGCGCGTGGACGATGGCTTCCATATTGCTGCCGCGACCAGAAATCAGGATGACGATGTTTTTCATAACCCGGCATTGTACCTCGTCCACAGGCGCAGGGCCACTGCCGGGGCAGGAATTGTTGCGGCGCAGCAGAGGCGCGCCGGGCGCAGCGGCGCGCCCGCGCGGCGCCGGGCGGCCTACTCGAACGAGTAAAACACCCGGAACGGCACGTGTTTGTCGGCCCAGAAGTCGGCCGCGTCGCGGAACACATCCAACAGCGTTTCCCGTGCTTCCTTGTCAAATTTCTGGGCGTTCGGCAGCTGTTCCAGCACCACCAGGAAGCCGGTGTGGGTGCCGGCGGCCTGCCACATGGTGTCGGTCAGCGTCGCGCGCAGCCCGTCGAAATTCTTGCCCACCCCTTTGGGGAACTGGAACGACTCCGCGATGATGCCCAGCACCTGCTGCTTGGTCGCGCCGGCGATGCAGTGCGCATACAGGAAGTGCTGGCCCAAACGGGCCGCCTCCTCCTGCAGTTCGCCCACGCGGAAGGCGCGGATCGACTGCACAAGGTTGGCCGGCACGCTGGCCAGCAGGCTTTCGTCTCCCTCGATTTGACCTGGCGTGTACGGTGTATCCACTTTGTTGTCGGGAGTGCCTAACTTGTGAATTAATGAATAAATAATTTGAGCACCTGTCCACTAGAATGGCCTGCAGGTCGGTGCCGGCCATCGATTCCCATACGCGTATTAGGGTAACGTGTTGTTCCTTCCAGATCAACACGTATATGATATCCAACGCAATATTTGTTAAAAACAGAAGTTTTTTGCGGGAATTTAGGGGTTAAATCGGCACAATTCCCGATCCGGCCGGCCCGGACGGTGCCCGTTGTTACAATTTGTTGCCACAGATACCGGCCGGCCACTAGCGGCGGCGGTGCCGCAGGATTACCATACGATTCATGCAATATCAGAATTCCCCTGATAGACACCCTGAACCAAAACGAGGTATCAAAATGAACCTGCAAGTGAAACTGATCGCGTCGGCCCTGTGCCTGAGCGCCCTGCCGTTCGCGCACGCCGCCGACTTCGAGGATTACGGCCGCGTGGTGCGGGTGACGCCGCAAACCGAGCAAATCAACCGGCCGCGCCAGGAATGCCGCACCGAGTACGTGCAGGTGCAGCAGCCGGCGCCTGAGCGCGGCGTCGGCGGCGCCATCCTGGGCGGCATCGTCGGCGGCCTGGCCGGCAACCAGATCGGCGGCGGCAGCGGCCGTTCGGTGGCCACCGCGGCCGGCGCCATCGCCGGCGCGCTGGTCGGCGACCGCGTCGACAACGCCAACACCCCGAACAGCGGCGGCGTGCAGGAGCAGGCCGTCAAGCAGTGCCGCACCGTCGACCACTGGGAGTCGCGCACCTCGGGCTACGAGGTGACCTACGATTACCGCGGCCGCAACTACACCAGCATCATGTCCTACGACCCGGGCGAGCGCGTGCGCCTGCGCGTGGTGGTCGAGCCGATGCAGCGTTGATCGGCAGCCGCCCTCCTCCCGCCTGAATGCCGGCCTTGCGCCGGCATTGTTGTTTTCAGATAATGCCGTTTCACTCCGTGCGCGACCTCCCCCATGTTAATCAAACGTAAATCCATCGAAAAAGAAGAATCCTCCCGTCCGGCCGCGGCCGCGGCGGCCAAGCCGGCGCGCAAGCCAAAGTACGCGCCGGTGACGCTGTCGGAATTCGATGGCGTGCGCTACCTGCATTTCGGCACCGAATGGGTGCAGGGCGCGATGCGCATCCGCAAGCCGAACTGGCCGGAGCTCGAATACGCGCAGCAGATGATGAGCTGGATGCTGTGGCTCGACCAGCCGCGCCACATCGCCCAGCTGGGCCTGGGCACCGGCGCGCTGACCAAGTTCTGCTACGCCACCTTCCCGCAGGCGCAGGTGACGGCGGTGGAACTCAATCCGTCGGTCATACACATCTGCGAGTCGATGTTCAAGCTGCCGCCGAACGACGCCCGGCTGCAGGTGCGGGAACAGGACGCGCTGCTGTTCGTCAACGACAAGGCCAACGCCGGCACGCTCGACGCGCTGCAGGTCGACCTGTACGACGCCACCGCGCGCGGCCCGGTGCTCGACACGGCGGAGTTCTACCAGGCCTGCAACGCCTGCCTGAGCGAGGACGGCGTGATGACGGTCAACCTGTTCGGCGACCACCCGAGCTACGCGCGCAATCTGAAGGCCATCCGGTTCGCCTTTGCGCAGGTGATTTGCCTGCCGCAGGTACATGATGGTAACGTGGTGGCGATCGCCTTCCGGCGCGCGCGCGACATCGATCCGGCGGCGCTGGCGGCGCGCGCCGCGCAAATCGTGGCTGACACCAAGCTGCCGGCCAAATCCTGGGTCAAGGGCATACTGACCGCATAAGTTCCGCTGAAAGGTGGCCTGACGATGACAGCGCTCGATCTGCAACAGATTTACACCTGGCTGCTGGCCGACGGCATGATACGCAAGGCCGACGTCAAGCAGCTGTACGCGCAGAGCCACGCCATCCTGAAGAACACCAGCGGCTATATGCACCCGCTGTGCGCGGTGGCGCACGCCAAGCTGCTGTCGGCGCAGCCGCCGCACCGGCTGCTGACGCTGGACGCGCTGTGCGAATGGCTGGCCGCGCGCGCCGGCCTGCCGTTCATCCGCATCGATCCGCTGAAGATCGATTTCACCAAGGTGGCCGACGTGATGTCGGCCAACTACGCCGCCCGCTTCAACATCCTGCCGGTCGAGATGACGGCCGACACGCTGGTGGTGGCCACCGCCGATCCCTATGCGCAGGAGTGGGAGGCCGAGATCGCCAAGGTGGCGCGCCGCGCGGTGCGCCGCGTGATCGCCAACCCGCTCGATATCGCGCAGTACATCACCCAGTTCTTCAGCCTGGCCAAGTCGATCAAGAAGGCCAACAAGTCCAACCGCCACGACCTGGCCTTGCGCAACAACTTCGAGCAGCTGGTCGAGCTGGGCAAGAGCAACCAGCAGGTCGACGCCAACGACCAGCACGTGATCAACATCGTCGACTGGCTGTGGCAGTACGCGTTCGAGCAGCGCGCCTCCGACATCCACCTCGAACCCAAGCGCGACATGGGGGCGATCCGCTTCCGCATCGACGGCGTGCTGCACCAGGTCTACCAGGTGCCGGCGGTGGTGATGATCGCCATGACCGCGCGCATCAAGCTGCTCGGACGGATGGACGTGATCGAGAAGCGCCGGCCGCAGGACGGCCGCATCAAGACCCGCACCGCCGGCGGCCAGGAGGTCGAGCTGCGCCTGTCGACCTTGCCGACGGCGTTCGGCGAAAAGCTGGTGATGCGCATCTTCGACCCGGACGTGGTGGTCAAGACGCTGCCCGAGCTGGGCTTCCCCACGGACGACGCCGCGCGCTGGGACGCGCTGACGCGGCGCCCGCACGGCATCATCCTGGTCACCGGCCCGACCGGCTCGGGCAAGACCACCACCTTGTACACCACGCTCAAGGCGCTGGCCACGTCCGAGGTCAACGTCTGCACGGTGGAGGACCCGATCGAGATGGTCGAGCCGGCCTTCAACCAGATGCAGGTGCAGCCGGGCATCGAGCTATCGTTTGCCGACGGCGTGCGCGCGCTGATGCGCCAGGACCCGGACATCATCATGGTCGGCGAGGTGCGCGACCTGGCCACGGCCGAGATGGCGATCCAGGCGGCGCTGACCGGCCACCTGGTGCTGTCGACGCTGCACACCAACGACGCGCCGTCGGCCGTCATGCGGCTGCTGGAGCTGGGCGTGCCGCACTACCTGCTGGAGGCGACGCTGACCGGCATCATGGCGCAGCGGCTGGTGCGCACGCTGTGCCCGGACTGCAAGACCGACGGCGGCGAGCTCAGCGACGACATCTGGGCCAGCCTGGTCGGCGACGCGCCGCTCGCCAGGCCGGCCCAGGTGTACCAGCCGGTCGGCTGCCCGGAATGCCGCCAGACCGGCTACCGCGGCCGCACCGGCCTGTACGAGCTGCTGACGGTGACCGAGGCCTTCAGCGCGCAGCTGCGCGCCCGCGCCGACGTCCAGGCGCTGCGCCGCCAGGGCATGGCCGACGGCATGCGGCCGCTGCGCATCGCCGGCGCGCTAAAGATCCAGGAAGGCGTCACCACAGCCGGCGAGGTGCTGAAGGTGACGGCGGCGCTGGGCATGCAATAAAAACGCCATAAAAAGAGCTTTGCAATTTGCGCCGGGCTGTATATAATACGGCCTCTTTCGGGGGTCGTTAGCTCAGCTGGTAGAGCAGCGGACTTTTAATCCGTTGGTCGCAGGTTCGAATCCCGCACGGCCTACCACCGAATTCCTGAAAAAGCTTCCGATCGGAAGCTTTTTTCGTCCCTCATCCGTGTAAGCTGGGGCCATGCGCGCACCGCGCCGGACTTTGGGGGCCTTATGGGCGGAAAGCACACCTGCTGGGCGGCGCTGCCACTGTGGTTGTGGCTGGCCGCGTCCTGCCCGCCGTCGCTGGCGGCGGCGCCCTCCCCCACCATCCTGCTGCGCACCGCCGCGCAGGAAGGCACCGAACCGAAATTCATCGCCGCCGGCAAGGACCGCATCAGCGGCCTGTGCATCGACATCATGCGCGCCGTCGAACAGGCCGATCCGGGCCTGCGCTTTGCCGGCGACCAGCGCTGGAAGCCGCTGGTGCGCGCTTACTCGGAACTGGAAAGCGGCGTCGAGGACGTGCAGTGCGCGGTCCAGCGCACCCGCGAGCGCGAGCGGCGCTTCAACTTCATCGGCCCGGCGCTGTACGCCATCGAATACCACTTGCTGGCGCGCGCCGGCGACCCGGTCAGCATCGCCAGCTGGGACGACGTGCGCAAGCTGGCGCCCGACAACGTGGTGCTGGTCAACCGCGGCTTCGCCGCCGGCGACGTCCTGGCCGCCATCGGCGGCATCGATGTCGACGCCAGCTCCACCAGCCAGGACCTGAACCTGCAAAAGCTGCTCGCCGGCCGCGGCCGGCTGTACTTCCATCGCGGTCCCGGCCTGCAAAAGCTGCTCGAACGCACCGGCACCGCCGGCAAGGTCAAGATCCTGCCGCCGGTGATGTACAGCGCCAAGCTGTACTTCGCCACCAGCAAGCAGCTCGACAGCCAGGTGGCCGCGCGCCTGGCCGCCGCGCTCGAGCAACTGGCCAAGAACGGCGAACTGGAACGCCTGACGCGCAAATGGGACTGAATCGCCGGCGCGGCCGGTCCCCGGCGCCGGCCGCGTGTTTTATACTGCCGCTTTCGACAGGCGATGGGAGTGGCGATGCGGTTACGGGGATGGCGCTGCGGATGGACGCTGCTGGGGGCGCTGCTGGGCGCGCCCGCGCTGGCGGCGCCGACGGTGCTGAAGGTGGTGGCGCAGGAAGGCACCGAACCGAAGTTCATCCCGGCCGGCATCGGCCGCGTGGTCGGCCTGTGCGTCGACCTGTACCGCGCCATCGAGCGCGTCGATCCGGGCCTCCAGTTTGTCGGCGACCAGACCTGGCTGCCGCTGCTGCGCGCCCACTTCGAGCTGATCTCGCACCAGCACGACGCGCTGTGCGCGGTGCTGCGCACCGACGAGCGCACGCGCGACTATGTGTTTCTTGAGCCGCCGCTGTTCCAGCTGCGCTACCAGCTGATCGCGCGCGCCGGCGACCCGGCCGTCATCCGCGGCTGGGACGATGTGCGCCAGCTGGGCGCCGACGGCGTGCTGCTGACCAACAGCGGCTACACCACGCCGATCATGCTCGAGCGCATCGGCGGGCTGCGCATCGACGCCAGCGCCAGCACGCCGGCCGACAACCTGCACAAGCTGGCGTCCGGGCGCGGCCGCTTCTTCCTGCACCGCGCGCCCGGCATCCAGGGCTTTATCGACCGCGCCGGCCTGGCCGGCAAGGTCAAGATCCTGCCGGCGGTGATGGCCACCACCAATGTCTACATGGCGCTTGGCACCCACGTCGATCCGGCCGTGCGGCTGCGCGTGCAGCGCGCGATCGAGCAGCTCGACAAGGCTGGCGAGCTGCGCCGCATGCTGAAGAAGTGGGATTGATCAGTCGCCCAGCAGGCGCGCGTGGCCAGCCACGCGGATCGAGCTGCCCGGCTCGTCGCCGAGCTGCACTTGCAAGTGGCAAGGCGCGCCCATGTCCTCGCCCTGGATGATGTCGATGGCGCCGCCGTGCGGCCAGCCGAGGTCGCGCAGATAGCCGGCCAGCGCGGCCGCCGCCGCGCCGGTGGCCGGGTCCTCGTAGACGCCGCCCGAGGCGAAGGCGTTGCGCGCGTGGAAGCGCTGCGGCGTCTCGGCGTACACCAGCGAGATGGTGGCGAAGCCGTGCCGGCGCATCAGCTCGCGTCCCTGCGCCAGGTCGTAGCGCATCGCCCGCAGCCGCTCGCGGCTGTTGAGCGCCAGCACCAGGTGCAGCGCGCCGCCGTTGGCCACGGCCGGCGGAATGCGGTCGTCGAGGTCGGCCGGCGTATAGCCGAACAGCGCCAGCGCGTCCCGCACCAGCGCCGGCGCCGCTGGCGCGCTGGACGTGGCCGGCGACTGCAGCGCCGCGTGGGCGCCGTTGGCGTGGGCGCGGCCCTCGACCGTCACGCGCGCGTGGTTGGTGGTCAGCGGAAAGATGCCGTCGCCGTTCTGCTGCGCCAGCACCGCGCCCAGCGCGATCGTCGCGTGGCCGCAGAACGGCACCTCGCCGTCCGGCGAAAAATAACGCACGCGCCAGCCGTCGCCGTGCGGCGCGGCAAACACCGTTTCCGAGTAGCCCATCTCGGCGGCGATGCGCTGCATCGCCGGCTCCTCCGGCAGGGCCGCGCGTATCATCACGCCGGCCGGATTGCCACCGCGCTCGCCGGCCGTGAAGGCCGCCACTTTGTGCACCTTGGTAATGGTCTGCATCTTGTCTCCAGTTGGGAAAACTTAATTGACAGCAATGGCGGTTGTGGCCACTATCGTTGTTTCACTGACTTTACCTGTACCTCGCCATGACTATACCGCGACTTTCCGTTCTTGCCTTCATCATTTCAGCGCAGCTGGCCGGCGCGGCGCTGGCCGCCGGCGCGGCGCTGGCCGCCGACGCCGCGCCGGCCCGGCACGCCATCACCCACGAGGATGTCTGGCTGATGAAGCGCCTCGGCGCGCCGCAGCCCAGCCCGGACGGCCGCTGGGCCGTGTTTGCCGTCACCGACCCGGCCTACGACAGCAAGGAACAGTGGTCGGACCTGTGGATCAAGTCGCTGACGGACGACACGCCGGCGCGCCGCCTGACGTTCAGCAAGGGCGGCGAAGGCGCGCTCAACTGGTCGCCCGACAGCAAGCAGCTGATCTTCATCGCCAAACGCGACGGCGACGAGGCCGGCCAGATCTACCGCATCGACATCGCCGGCGGCGGCGAGGCGCAGCGCCTGACCACGCTGACGCTGGGCGCGCGCACGCCGAAGTTCAGCCCGGACGGCAAGCAGATCCTGTTCGTCAGCGACCTGTTCCCCGGCAACGTCAGCGAGGACGACGTCAAGCAAACCGCCAAGCAGCGCAAGGAGCGCAAATACTCGGCGCGCGCCTATGAAAGCTTCCCGCCGCGCTACTTCGACAAATGGCTGGACGACAAGCAGGTGCGCCTGTTCGTCATGGACGCCGCCATCGGCGCCAGGCCGCGCGACCTGCTGAGCGGCACCACGCTGGCCGCCATGGCGGGCTTCGGCGGCGGCCAGGGCGACGAGGGCCAGTCGCTGGACGCGATCTGGGCGCCGGACGGCAAGAGCATCGTGTTTGCCGCCGCCACCAACCGCGACGAACTGGCGCGCAACTCGGCCTACACCCAGATCTTCAGCGTGCCGGCGGCCGGCGGCGACACCACCCGCCTGACCGCAGACAAGCGCAGCTACGGCAGCCTGAAATTCAGCGCCGACGGCAAGACGCTGTTCGCGCTGACCGAAGCCGAGGAGGCCGGCAAGGTCTACGACGTCAGCCGCCTGGCCAGCTTCAGCTGGCCGCTGCGCAGCGCCGCGCCGGCCATCCTGACCGCCGCGCTGGACCGCTCGATCGGCCGCTACGCGCTGCCGGCCGGCAGCAACCGCGTGCTGTTCAGCTACGAGCACGCCGGCCTGGAGCAGTTGCACTCGATCGGCTACAACGGCGCCGACCTGCGCGACGAGCCGTCGCTGCCGACCGGCGCCATCGGCGCGCTCAACGCCGGCGGCAAGGCCGTGGTCGGCCTGTGGGAATCGTCGGTCAACCCGCCGGAGGTATACGCCTTCGGCAACGGCGCGCCCAAGCGCCTGACCGCGTTCAACACCGAGCGCGCCGCCACGATCGACTGGCAGGCGCCCGAGCACTTCTGGTTCAAGGCCAGCGACGGCCGCATGATCCACAATATGGTGATCAAGCCGGCCGGCTTCGACCCGGCCAAAAAATACCCGCTGTTCGCGGTCATCCATGGCGGCGCCGCCAATATGTGGCGCGACCAGTTCGTGCTGCGCTGGAACTACCACCTGCTGGCCCGGCCCGGCTACGTGGTGCTGCTGACCGACTACAAGGGCTCGACCGGCTACGGCGAGGAATTTGCCCGCGCCATTCAGGGCGACCCGCTCAAGGGTCCGGCCGATGAAATCAACGAAGCGGTCGACGAGGCGATCAAAAAATACGACTACATCGACAGCGGCAAGCTGGCTGCCGGCGGCGCCAGCTACGGCGGCCACCTGGCCAACTGGCTGCAGGCCACCACCACCCGTTACAAAGCGATCGTCTCGCACGCTGGCGAGATGGACCTGATCATGCAGTGGGGCACCAGCGACAGCATCTGGGGCCGCGAGGTCAACAGCGGCGGCCCGGTGTGGGGCGAGCAAGCCGTCTGGCGCGAGCAAAGCCCGGTGCTCCAGGGCGGCAACCACGCCAAGGGCACCGGCTTCACGACGCCGATCCTGATCTCCGTGGGTGAGCTGGACTACCGTGTCCCGGCCAACAACGCGCTAATGAACTTCGCCACGCAGCAGCGGCTGAACGTCCCGAGCAAGCTGATCGTCTTCCCCGACGAAAACCACTGGATTTTAAAGGGAGAAAACAGCCGCTACTTCTACAACGAAGTGCACGGCTGGCTGGCCAAGTACCTGAAATAAACTCCGGGGTCAGATACCGTCTTGAATGGCAAGCCCTTTTGAAAGGTAATTGGCGTCAAAGGGCTTGCCGGTACGAATGACACCGTAGATGAGATGCACGAGCTTATGCATCACGGCGCCGATCACGGCTTTTTTCGCCATGCCATTATTCGCCAGGCGCTGGGCAAACTGGTGTAGTAGCGGGTTGTGGCGGCTTGCCACCATGCCGGGCATATAAAGCGCGGCGCGCATTGAGGTGTTGCCCTTGCGGCTGATGGTGGTGCGCCCCCGAAGCGAGGTTCCTGAGCTGCGCTGGCGTGGCGTCACGCCGAGAAATGCCGCCAAGGCCTTCGCGTTGCCGAAGCGCCGAATGTCGCCCAACTGGCCCAAGATGCGAGCTGCGGTGGTGTTGCCAATGCCTGGAATACTGGTGATGAGCTGCGCGTCGTGCTTGAGGCCGGGATGGCGGTCGATGTGGTCATCCACGTCGTCTTCCAGTTGCTTGATCTCGGTGTCAAACCAGGCAATGAGCAAGCGCGCGTGCTCAGCCACCTCGCCCATGCCGCTGGCCTCATAGCTTTCCAGCCGGTTGCGTTCCTGCTGGCGCATATCCTTCAGAGCCAGTATCCGCTGCGACCACGCACGCAACTGACGTTGCTCCAGCGGAGCGGGCGCCCACGTTGCCGGCGCCATCGCCGCGCAGTAACGTGCGATCAATGCTGCGTCCGCCTTGTCGGTTTTATTGCGCAGGTTCTCGCTCTGGCCAAAGCCCTTGATGCAGCCCGGATTGACTACGCTCACGGCAAGCCCGGCATCATAAAGCGTGGTCGCCACCTCCTCGAAATACACGCCGGTCGCTTCCATGCAGACCCGTAATGCCGCCTTGGGTAACTTGGTCTTGTCCAGCCATTCCAAGAGCACCTGATGGCCTGCGGCAGAGTTATCTATGACCTTGCTCTTGATCTTGCCGTTCACTAGCAGGGCCACGTCGAGCTTTTTCTTGCCGACATCAATCCCCACGATTGCTGTTGAGCTATCCATTTTTGACCTCTCTCGTATGCGGGCTTACGCGCGAGGCGATGACCCAAGATACCGTTCGGACTTTTAAAATGAAACAGGCAGGGGCACCAATCTGACCCACGGGCTCAATGGCCCAAATTCTGATCGGCATCACCCTGCCTGACCACCTCCGTCACTTTATCCGATGATGGGGCGGTATGCTCAATATACGAGGTCTGACATTCGCACACGAGCTCAGCTGCGTAGCAGCTGAGCTCGTGTGCGAATGTCAGACCTGACCCCGACTTGTCGACTTTGAAGGAGGCGCTATGACGATTGCGAATTGGTGCGTGCTGGTGGCTTGTCTGCTGCCGGTGGCGACCGTGGGACTGGCCAAGGGCGCGGGACGCGACGCCGAACGCTATAACAACCAGCGCCCGCGCGAGTGGGCCGCCAGGCTCACCGGCTGGAGGGCGCGCGCCAGCGCCGCCCAGCAGAATGGCTTCGAGGCGCTGCCGCTGTTCGTGGCGGCGGTGCTGCTGGCCCAGCAGGCCCACGCCGACCAGGACCGCGTCGATGCGCTGGCGCTGGCGTTCGTGGCGCTGCGCCTGGTGTATATCGCCGCCTATCTGGCCAATATCCCCGCGCTGCGCTCGCTGGTGTGGCTGGTCGGCGTGGCCACCTGCGTTGCCCTTTTGCTGATGAGCTAGCGGCGCACCGCGCGCGCCGGTTTAGTTGAAGCTCAGGCCACTGTTGCTGGCGTTGCTCAGCTTGCGCGCCTTGAGGTCGATGGTGAAGTGGTCGCTTGGCTTGCCCGAACCGAGCCCTTTCAGGATCGCAAACACTTGCTTGAACTGCGCCTGGAACGCCACGTGCACCGGGTTCTGGTCCGACAGCTGCGCGCCGACCTTGACGATTGCGGCAGGCGCGGCCGGGAAGGCGCCCATCAGCACCTTGTACTGCGCCACCCGCTCAGCGCCCATGTCGCGCAGCGCCAGCTCGCCGGCGTACACGGTGCGGTGGAAGTCGCCGTAGAACTCGTAGGCGCTGACCTTGGCGAAGTCGGCCAGCCTGAGGTTGGCGGCGGCTGCCACCTGCTCGGCCTTGGCGGTGGCGGCGGCCCAGTCGGCCGTCAGCTGGCTGGCGGCCACGCCGTCGACGCCCGCCGCGCCCTGCGCCGCGCAGGCGGCCGTCAGCGGCAGCACCGACGGGTTGTCCTTCAATTGCGCCAGCGTGACCCGGGTTTGCAACTGCGACAGGATCAGCATCTGGCGCAGGTCCAGCGCCATCGCCGCTTCCTTCATTTCGCACGGCCAGTAGTCGCCCATGAAGCGCAGCCGCGCCAGTTCGCCGAAGTAGGTGCGGGTGAATTCGCCGTAGGATTTGCTGTCGAGGATGTTGCGGTTCCAGCGTTTGGCGATGTCGCCGGCGGCCGTGCTGCCTTGCAGGTAGTCGTACTCGACCTGGTACAGCGGGAACAGTTCGTTGTGGCGCGCCACCGTGTTCAGGCCGACCGTCTGGACGTCGATCAGGTCCTTGCTCTGGTAGCGGATGATTTTGTAGGCGGCGCCAAACACGGCCAGCGACGGCGCTTGCACGTTGACCAGGTAATTGCCGGCGCTGTCCTGGTAGTCGTTGCTGCCGTTGAAGTGCATGTGGCCGCCCACGTGCAGCGGCAGCCCGGTCGCCGCCATGGCGGCGGTGGTGGCGGCCGCCGGCACGCGCGCCACCTGGAAGGCGCCCGGCTTGAACACGGCTTTCATGGCCTCGGTCTGGTTGGCGTAGAAGTCCATGGTCGGGTAGTGCGAGAAGGCCATCAGCTGCTTGCCCTGCGCCTTGGCGCGCGCGGCCACCGACTTGATCCACTCGATCTGGTGGATTTTGTGGGTCAGCATCTTGTTCCAGCCGCCATCGCCGGCGTTGTCGTAGCCTTTGAAGTAGTTGGGATTGGCCGGGTCGAAGTTGGCGTTGGGCGCGTGCACATTGCCGTCCAGCGCCAGCAGCCACAGGCCTTTGACCGGCTCGACCAGGTAGCTGGCGTCGACCATGTTGACGCAGCGGCTGTAGCTCTTGCCAGCCACCTTGTATTTGCCGCCCTCGCCTTCGGTGCAGATTTCGAACTGGCGCTTGCCGAGGTCGGCTGCGGCCACGGCAGCCTCATAGCTGTATTTGCCGTCGGCGTAGCTGCTGAACGGGGTTTCCCAGTAGACGTCGTTCTTGTCGGGCGCGTAGCCGAATGCGCCCAGCTTGGCCAGCAGCTTGTCGTAGCCCTGTTCCATCAACTGGTTGGTGCAGACCACCGCCGGGTCCTTGGCCTTGCAGGCGGCGTTGTTGACGGCGTAGATTTTCTGTTCCTTGCCGTCCTTGGTCAGGAAGTCGTTCTTGCCTGCCTCGTCGTCGTCATACGGTTCGTTGGGGTCGTGGTTGCCGGGGGCGATGAAGAAGCGCATGCCCTTGCCCTGGTATTCGCGCAGGATGTCGGCCAGGCCGTCGATGTTGATCGGCTGGGCGTCGTCCGAGATGTCGCCCGGCAGCGCCACCAGGCGCAGACCCTTGCCGTAGGCGTCGTCCAGCGCGGCGCGGAAGGCGAAGTAGTTTTCGTTGAACAGCCGCGTCGACGTCAGCTGCGCGTACATGGTGCGGATGGTGGCGTTCTTGCCATCCTTGGTCGGGATGCCGGCGAACTGGCTGCTCTTCAGGTCGCCATAAATATTTTCGAAGTGGACGTCGCTCATGAACGCGACCGCGGTACTGTTGACGCTGTCGGCCGGCGCCGGTGCGGCGGGCGCGGGCTCGTGGTCGCTGCCGCAGGCGGCCAGCACGGCGGCAAAGGCGGCGGCCGTCAGGGCCGCCGCAGGCAAGGCGTAACGCATGCAAAACTCCATCGGTGGTGGCAAACCGGCGCATTGTCACACCGGCAAATGACAGCCTGATTACATTTTGGAAGCGTTACCAGATTTTTACGCGGCGCTGGCGGCGACCGGCGCGCTGACCACCGCTGGCCGGCGGATCAGCCAGACTGCGGCGGCCGCCATCAGGCAGGCGGCGCCGGCGGCCCATAGCGCCGGATCGTAGGTCAGCAGCAAGGTGCGCACGCGGCCGGCGCCGTAGGCGGCCACGGCGGCGCCCAGCTGGTGGGCGGCGAAGATCCAGCCGAATACCATGCCGGCCTTCTCTTTGCCGAAGGTGGTGGCGGCCAGGCGCACGGTCGGCGGCACGGTGGCGATCCAGTCGAGGCCGTAGAACATGGCAAACAGCGACAGGCCGTACAGCGTGAATTCGGAATATGGCAGCCACAGCAGCGAGAGGCCGCGCAGGCCGTAGTAGATGAACAGCAGCTTGCGGTTGTCGTAGCGGTCCGACAGCCAGCCGGAGGCGATGGTGCCGACCAGGTCGAAGGCGCCCATCATGGCCAGCACCGAGGCGGCCGGCACCGCGCCGAGGCCGGCGTCGCCGCACAGCGCGATGAAGTGGGTCTGGATCAGGCCGTTGGTGCTGAGACCGCAGATGAAGAAGGTGCCGCCCAGTACCCAGAACACGCGGTGGCGCGCGGCCTCGGCCAGGATGGCAAACGGCGTGGCCAAGGTGATGCGCAGCGCCGGCGCGGCCGCCACCGGTGTGCCGGGCGCGGCGCCAAACGGCGCCAGGCCGAGGTCGGACGGCCGGTTGCGCATCAGCAGGTAGACCGCCGCTGCGGCCAGCGCGCAGGCGGCAAACACCGGCGCCACCGCGAGCCGCCAGCCGTAGCGCTCGACCAGCCAGGCGCCCACTGGCAGGAAGAGCAGCTGGCCGGTGGCCGAGGCTGCGGTCAGCAGGCCGACCACCAGGCCGCGTCGGCTGTCGAACCAGCGGTTGGAGACGACGGCGCTGAGCACCAGCGCGGTCAGGCCGGAGCCGATACCCAGCATGATGCCCCAGAACAACACCAAGTGCCAGAATTGCGTCATGCGCGTGGCCAGCGCCATGCCGGCCGCCACCAGCGTCAGCGCGGTGACGACGACGTTGCGCAGGCCAAAGCGTTCCATCAGGATGGCAGCGAACGGCCCTATCAGGCCGAACAGGGCGAAGCGCAGCGCCAGCGCTGATGAGATGTGCTCGACGTCCCAGCCGAATTCTTTCGACAGCGGCAGCAGCAGCGCGCCCGGCAGGCCCAGCGCGGCGGCCGACGACAGGCCGGTCACGAAGGTCAGGGTGACGATCACCCAGGCGTAATGCAGGCCGCGACGGTGCAGCCAATTGGATAAAGGTTGTGCAAACATCAAATCCTCACGATGGCGACGCGTGCGGAAGGCACGCTCACCGCCATTTTAAATGATGGTCATAATGAATACAACCAAAATGAGCGCGCAACATTGCGCGCCTACGGGGGTGGCGGGTGGCGGGTGGCGGCTGGCGAGTGGCGGCAGCGGGCGTGGCGGCGGGCAGCGGACGCAACGGCGGGCAGCGACGGTGAGCGGCGGTGAGCGGCAGCGGCGACGGCGAGCGACAGTGGGCGGCAGGCGGCAGGCGGTGCACGACAGCGCAGCGAACGGCGGGCCGCAGGCGCGGAGGTTCTGGGCCGGACGTGACGGCGCCCGGCGGCGTTTGCAAACGCGGCCGGGCGCCGGGGCGGCGGCGGAGGGGAGTTCCGCCCAACCCTTACTTGATGCGCAGCGAGCTCTGGACTTTATTGACGCCTTTGACGTTGCGCGCGACGTCAACCGCTTTGTCGACTTCAGCCTGCGAAGGCACGAAGCCGCTCAGCATGACGGTGCCGTTGTTGGTTTCCACGTGCACGTCCAGCGATTTCAGCGCTGGCTCGGCCATCAGCTCGGTCTTGACCTTGGTAGTGATGGTGGTGTCGGCGATAGCGTCCTTGGCCAGCTCGGTTTTAGAACGGGCTTCGCACGAGGCCTTGTCAGTGCCGCTCAGGCTGCTGCAGTCGATGCCGGTCTGCGCGGTGTCGGCAGCTTTCTTGCCGGCCTTGGCGTCGTTGACCCAGGCCGTGTGCTGCTGCTTGGCGCCGCTCAGGCAGCTGTCCTTGTCGGCGCCGCTGCGGTTGTCGCACTGTTCCTTGGCCAGGTCATAGTTGGCGTCGGCCACATTGATCTGGGCTTTTTCGATGGATTTCTTGTCGTTCTTGTATTGCAGGGCCGCAGTCGATTCGGCGTTGGCGCGCGCCACCTTGGCTTGCGCTTCGCAAACGTCCTTGGCGTTGCCGGACTGCGCGTCGCAGGCAGCCTTGGCGGTTTTGTAGTCGGCGTCCGACTTGTTGATCGCGGCCTTGTAGGCCACCGTGTCGTTGGTCGGGGTGGCGGCGAAGGCGGCGCTGGCGGCGGTGGCCAGCACGAAGGCGAGTAATTTGTTCATGATGTGTCCCTCTTTGTGGTGGTTGATGGACACATTAAACGCCTGTCGCGTTCAGCACTCCGTGCGGAAACGTACACTCGCCCGGTTTACTTGTCGCGCAACAAGCCCTGACGCCACAGCAGGCTGGCTTGCTCGAAGATCGGCAGGCCCGGCGTGAAGGCGGCGCCGCTCGGCGCCAGTTGCAGCCAGGTCAGCGTGCTGTGGGTGCCGGCCGCCGGCGCCGGTGCGCGCACCGCGCGCATCCACGCCGCCACGCTGGCGTATTGCTGCGGATGACGCTGGTGGATCCAGGCCAGCGCCACCAGGTCGGCGTAGCCCTCCTCGCGGCGCGTGTCGCGCAGCTCAGCTTCCGCGCCGGCCGCCAGCGGACGCTCTTCAAAACCGGCCGGCACGGCGTGCCAGTTGCCCTGGACGTAGCGCCAGCAGTGGCCGATCTCGTGCGCCACCATGGCCTCGATCATCAGCGGGCGCTGCGCGTCCGGCACGCTGTCGAGGATGTCCTCGGCGCCGGGATTGCCGCGCATCGACAGCACCAGCTTGCAGCGGCCCTGGCTCTGATCGTAGCCGAGCGCCAACGGTACATCGTGGGCGCGCGCCTGCGGTTGCACGGTGATATCGATCGGCAGCTTGAGTTCCTGCTTGGCGTAGTTCAGCACGGCCGCGCCGGCCGTCAGCCAGCGGATTTCGATCGCCGTCAGCTCGGCGGCGGAGGCGAAACTGGAGCTCAGCAACAGCAGGGGAGGAAGGCGCGTTTGATCATGGTGATCAAACTGTAGCATGCGTCGGGCAATAATTATTGCCCGACGGCAGGTATATTACTACGTAGAAAAACGGGAATGTTTACTTCGCCAACAAGGCAGTTGCCGTTTTAAACTCGGGGCGGATGTCGTTCGGCACCGCCCGCATTTTATCGAGCGCCTTCTGCACGTCCGGCCGGATCACCACGTACTTGCGCATCAAGGCCTGGGCGCGCGCGTAGTCGCCGGTGGCCTCGATGGTCAGGAATTCGCGGTCGAGGTCGGTCACGGCCTGGTGGATTTTGCTGAAATCGACCGCGAAAGTGCCGTCGCCGTGCGAGACGAAGCCGCCGTGGTCGAGCAGATAGTTGACCTGGATCGCCATGCCGCGCGCGTGCGAGTCGGTCAGGCCGAAGTGCAGCGTGCGGAAGGCCGAGGCCAGGAAGGTGGTGTACAGCTTGCGCTCGGCCGCGGCGCCCTGCCCCAGCGTGCCCTTGAGCTGGCCCTTGTCCATCATATAGGCCAGCGCGTACAGGCCGGTGATGTCGGCCTTGGCTTCCTCGATGGTCGAATACGCCTCTTTCAGGTCCTGGCGCGGGGTCGATTCCTTGCCGCCCTGGCGCGTGATGTGCGGGCCGAGGCCGTGCGTGATTTCGTGCGCCAGGATGTGGGTGAAGAAGGAGTCGAAGTCGACGTCCTGCTGGTCGGCCGGGCGCAGCACCAGTTTGGCGATCGGCGTCAGCGTCGACTGGAACTTGGCCTGCTGCACGTTCTTCAGCATCACGCGCTTGGAGCCGCGCTGGCTGATGATGCGCTCGTCGTTGGGCAGGTTGTAGGCGGCGGTCTGCACGCCCATATTGCCGTCGCCAGCGCCGTAGACCTGGTTGACCACCACCATCGGCGCCAGCGCGCCGACTTTCGGGTTGCGGTATTGCGCGTCCAGCGGCAGGTTGTCTTCAAGCTCCTGCATGTGCCTGGCGAAGAAATCGAGCTTTTGTGTTTCCTGCTGGTCGCGGATGCTGACGTAGGCTTCAAACGCGGCCTTGTAGCCGAACAGCTCGTCGTTATAGGTTTCGTACGGGCCGATGGTGACGTCGACCGGCGAGTCCAGGTCCATCCACGCGAAGTCGGAAGCCAGGTAGTCGTTGCTGAGGAAGGCGTCGGCGCGCAGCTCAAGGAATTTTTTCAGCGAGGCGTTGTCGGTGTCGGCGGCGGCCTGCCTGAGCAGCGCGGCGGCCTTGGCCAGCTCGGCCCTGTATTCATCGGCATACGTGACGGTGGCAAACTGGCCGGCCTGGTTTTTGCGAACGGTGGTGAAGAACCATTGCGCCTGTTCCTTGTCCTGGGCCGGCAGCGCGTTCATCCACGTTTCCAGTTCGGCCTTGGTGGCGCCTGCCGGATAGAAGTTGCCCCCTTCCGGCTTCTTGTGCGGCACCTTGATGCCGGCCACCTCGGCAGGCAGGAACGATTGGTGGTCGTCGAGGATGGACCAAGGGCCTTTGTTGAGCCAGAAGTAGTCAAGGCGCGCCTTGCCCAGCGGCGTGGTGTCCTGTTGCAGCGCGGCCCACAGCGCTTCGTTGCCGGACCAGCGCTGGCGCAGTTGCAGCACGTCGATGATCTTGGCCGCCTCGACCAGCTTGACGATGGCGCGCTTGTCGCCAGCGGACAGGTGGCTGGTGTCGGCGGTCAGCGCGACCGGCGCGTAGCGCTTGCTCATCTGGTTGAGCTGCTTGAGGTCGGCAGGGGCGGCGCAGGCGGTGGCGCAGGCGATGGCAAGCGCCAGCGGGAGCAGGATTTTTTTCATGGGGTCCTCTTGTGCGGTGAGGGACTTATTGTAATCGAGCCGCCCGCTTGCGGCTGCCGGCGGCGCCGCCCTGAACGGCGCGGAGAAACAGAGCACAGGTATAGCCGCTACCAGGCGCGGTAGACCTGGCCGGTCTGGGCGCCGTCGACGCTGCGGGCGTAGGCCAGCGCGGCGCGGCTGGCGGCGATCGGCTCAAAGCCGACGAAGAACGGGCCGTAGCTGCCCATCGATTCCTGCAGCACCGTCGGGCTGACGACGTTGATGCGCAGGCCGCGCGGCAGCTCGATGGCGGCGCCGCGCACGAAACCTTCAATGGCCGCGTTGACCATGCTGGCGCTGGCGCCGTGGCGAATCGGCTGCTCCGCCACGATGCCGCTGGTGAGCGTAATCGAGCCGCCGTCATGCAAATACTCCTGCGCCACCAGCGCCACGTTGACCTGCCCCATCAGCTTGCTGTTCAATCCCACGTGGAACTGCTCCGGCGTGAACGACGCCAGCGGCGCGAAATGCAGCTTGCCGGCCGCGACCACCACCGCATCGACCTTGCCGACCCGGGCGAACAAGTCGCGCACCGAAGCCATGTCGGCAAAGTCCACCTGCTGCTGGCCGCCGCGCGCGCCCACCGTCACCACCTCGTGGCGCTGGCCCAGTTCCGCCACCACCGCCTTGCCCACCGCGCCGGTGGCGCCAATCACGATCACTTTCATGCTGTGCTCCTTATAGAAAACAGCAGTATGTTCTCCTTCTCCCAAAGAATAAATGCGCTAACATGAACAACATTAGCAACCCACAGTTAGCAATCGATGGACAAGCTGCGCAGCATGGAAATTTTCGTTGCGGTGGTCGATGCGGGCAATTTCACCGCCGCCGCCGCGCGCTTCAACATTTCGCCGGTGATGGTGGGCAAGCATATCGCCCAGCTGGAGGCGACGCTGGGCGCGCGGCTGCTGGCGCGCACCACGCGCCGCCAGAGCCTGACGGAAATCGGCGCCCAGTACGCCGAACAGTGCCGCGCCATCCTGGCGCAGATCGACGCGGCCGAGCGCGGCGCCGAGGCGATGCGCAGCGGGCCGCGCGGGCGGTTGCGCATCACTGCGTCCACCTCGTTTGGCAACGAGTGGCTGGCGCCGGCGCTGACCGACTACCTGCGCCTGCATCCGGAAGTGAGCGTGGACCTCAACCTCAACGACCGCATGGTCGACCTGGTGGACGAAGGCTACGACGCCGCCATCCGCATCGGCGCGCCGGCCGATTCCAGCATGATCGCCCGGCCGCTGCGGCCGTACACCATGGCCATCTGCGCCTCGCCCGGCTACCTGCGCGCGCGCGGAACGCCGCGCACGCCGGCCGATCTGGCCGGGCACGAGTGCCTCGATTTCGTGGTGGGCGATGTGGGGATCAGCTGGCGGCTGCAATCGGTGCACGGCAAGCGCCCGCTGCAAGCGAGCCGCTTCCGCGCCAACAGCGGCCAGGCGCTGCGCCAGGCGGCGCTGAGCGACTTCGGCATCGTGATGCAGGCCGAGGTGCTGCTGGCGCAGGACATCGCGGCCGGGCGGCTGGTGCCGATCCTGCGCCAGCACCTGCCGCCGCCGCGGCCGATGAACGTGGTCTACCCGCGCGACCGCCGGGCCACGCCCAAGCTGACCACGTTCATCGATTTCATGGTGGAGCGCCTGGGACCAGCGGCAGGCATCCCCCGTCGTTCCCGCGCAGGCGGGAACCCATGCTGAGCCGGCGTTCCATGGATTCCCGCCTGCGCGGGAATGACGGCGAGGCCGCTGGCCTGTTCCGGCCAGCCGGTACCGTGCTGCGGCGTTACTGCGCCACGTGCGCCAGCTGCGGCGACGGCTGCCAGCCGGCGCCCAAGGCGCGCGCCACCGACACCGCCGCCAGCAGGCGCTGGGTGGTGATCTGCGCTGCCGCCCGATCGGCCGCCAGCGCGCTGCGCTGGGCGTCGGTAACGTCGAGGTAGGTCGACACGCCGCGCTCATAGCGGGCGCGCGCCACCAGATAACCGCGCGCCGCCGCCACTTGCGACGCCTGCTGCGCCTCGCCCTGCAACTGGCGCTGCTGGACGTCGGACAACGCATCCTCGACTTCGCGCAGCGCGGTCAGCAGCCTGGTCTGGTGATTGGCCAGCGCCTCGGCGTAGCGCGCCTTGGCGATGGCCAGGTTGGCCTTGTTGCGGCCGCCGTCGAACACCGGCAGCGACAATGCCAGCGGGCCGACGCTGAACTGGCGCGCATCGCCCTTGGCCAGCTTGCTCAGGTTCTCCGAGGCGAAGCCGAAGTTACCGGTCAGCGACAGCGACGGATAGAACGCGCCCTCGGCCACGCCGATCTGCGCATTGTCGGCGCGCAGCGTCGCCATGCTGGCGGCCAGGTCCGGGCGCTGCGCCAGCAGGCTGGCCGGCAGGCCGACCGGGATCGCCGGCGGCGGCGGCAGCGCGGCGGCGCTGGCGGCCGTCAGCATGGCCGACGGCGAGGCGCCAACCAGCGTCGCCAGGCTGTGTTCGAGCAGATTGCGCTGGCGCTGCACCTCGTGCAGGTCGGCCTGCGCGTTGGCGCGCTCGATGCGCGCGCGCGACACGTCCAGTTCATTCGACAGGCCGGCGTCGAAGCGCGCGGTCACCAGTTCCTCGCTTTCGCGGCGGGTGTCGAGCGCGCCGTTGAGGATGGCGATTTCGGCGTCGAGGCCGCGCAACTGCCAGTAGGTGGTGGCCAGTTGCGACGACAGCATCAGCAGCACGCCGTCGCGGTCGGCCTCGGCGGCCAGCGCCTGCGCGTCCGCCGCCTCCACCAGGCGGCGCACGCGGCCCAGCAGGTCCACCTCGTACGAGAAGCTGGAGCCAACCGCGTAGTTGTTGCCCTTGATCGAACGGCCGCCCAGCGCCAGCCCCTGCGAGGTTTCGGCCGAGGTGCGCGCGTTCGAGATGCCGGCGTTGACGCTCAGCTGCGGCTGCTGGTTGGCGCGGGTGACGCCGGCCTGCTCCAGCGCCTGCACCAGGCGCTGCGCGGCGGCCTGCACGCTGGGATTGTCGCGCAGCGCGGTTTCTTCCAGCCGGTTCAGGGTTGGGTCGTTGAACACGGTCCACCATTGGGCCGGCAGGTGCGCGGCGGCAGCGCCTTGCGGCTGGTGGCGGAAGGCGCTGTCGGCCACATTGGCCGGGGCCTGGAAATCGCTACCGACGGTAGCGCAGCCGGTGACGGCCAGGGTGACGGAAACAGCGAGCGTCAGGCGCTTCAAAGCTGAATGCAACATGATTACCTCTACATTTAAACAGTTATCCCGTCGTTCCCGCGTAGGCGGGAACCCATGGAGCGTGTCCTGCTTGCGTTCTATGGGTTCCCGCCTGCGCGGGAACGACGGGGATTCTTTAGTGGGCGCCGCCACCACCGCCGGATGGCGCTTTAACCTTGTCCGAGAACCACAGCACGCCGATGCACGCAAACAGCACCATCGCCACCAGGAAAAAGCCATCGTTATACGCCATGACAAAAGACTCGCGGCGCACCACGCCGTCGACCGCCTTGAGCGCCATATCGGCCGCGGTGGCGCTGTCGAAACCCTTGCCGACGAACGACGCGGTCAAGGTATCGAGGCGCTCCTGGGTGGCCAGCGCAAAGCTGCTGACCGACTCGCCGATGCGCACCGAATGGAAATGCTCGCGGTTGGTCAGCGAGGTCGCCAGCAGCGCGATGCCGATCGAACCGCCGAGGTTGCGCGTCATGTTGATCAGGCTGGACGCCGACGGCACATCCTTGGGCGCAATGCCGTTCATGGCGAAGTTCGACAAGGTCAGCATCACGAACGGCTGGCCCAGCGCGCGCACCACCTGCGACAGCAGCAACTGGTCGTAGCCGGTGGTGGCGTCCATATACGCGTTCATCAGGCACGAGCCGCCGAACAGCAGCAGGCCGAAGGTGCACAGGATGCGGTTATCGACCTTGGACGACAGCTTGGCCACGAACGGCATGATGAACAGCTGCGGCAGGCCGGCCCACATGATCACCTCGCCGATCTGCATCGGCGAGTAACCGGGAATCTGCGCCAGGAACAGCGGCAGGATAAACGCCGAACCATACAAGCCCATGCCCATCGCCATCGACAGCGCGGTGGCGGCGGCGAAATTGCGCTGGCCGTACAAAGCCAGGTTGACGAACGGCTGCTTGCGGGTGGCGCCGGTCACCACCCAGCCCAGCAGGCCGATCACGGCCAGTGCGGCAAAGGTGTTGATGAAGGCCGAGTCGAACCAGTCCTTGGAATTGCCCTCCTCCAGGAACACCGTCAGGCTGCCCAGGCCGACCGCCATGAAGGCGATGCCCAGCCAGTCGGCATTGAACAGCAGCGCAGGATTGGCCTTCTCCTTGTCGAGGCCGAAGGCGATGCCGCCGATCAACAGCAGGCCCGGCACCCAGTTGATGTAGAAGATCGACGGCCAGCCATACAGCTCGCTCAGATAGCCGCCCAGGGTCGGGCCCATCGACGGCGCCAGGGTCGCGGTCAGGCCGAAGATGGCCATGCCGGTGGCGCGCTTGGACGGCGGCAGCTTGGTCATCACCAGCGTCATCGCCATCGGGATCAAGGCGCCGCCGGTAAAGCCCTGCAACATGCGGAAGGCGATCATGCTTTCCAGGTTCCAGGCGAAGCCGCACAGCGTAGAGAAGCCGAGGAACAAGGCGGTGGTGCCGATCATATAGCGGCGCACGCCGAACACGCGCACGAACAGGCCGGTCATCGGAATGACGATGATCTCGGCCACCAGGTAGGCGGTGGCGATCCACGAGCCCTCTTCCTGCGTGGCCGACAGCGAGCCGAGGATATCCTTCAGCGACGAATTGGTGATCTGGATATCGAGCACCGCCATGAAGGCGCCCAGCATGCCGGCCGCCACCGCCAGCCAGGTGCGGCCGGAAACCTTGTCGGCCGCCGGCGCGCGCGCGGCCGGCGCGGCGCCGCCGTTATCGATTGTGGTGCTAGCCATGCCGGCTCCTTAGCGGGCGTCGGACTTCAGCGACACCTCGGCGATCGCCGACATGCCCGGCACCAGGCGGCCGCTGAGGGCCTTGACGTCCTCCGGCTTGAAGGTGATCTTGACCGGCACGCGCTGGACGATCTTGGTGAAGTTGCCGGTGGCGTTATCGGCCGGCAGCAGCGCGAACTGCGCGCCCGACGCTGGCGAGAAGCTGTCGACCGTACCGATCAATTCCTTGCCCGGCAGCGCGTCGACGGTGACGTGCACCGGCTGGCCTTTTTCAACTCGGCCAGCTGGGTTTCCTTGAAGTTGGCGGTCAGCCAGACGTTCTCCTGCACGATGGCGGTCAGCGACTGGCCCGGCTGCACGCGCTGGCCAACCTCGATGGTGCGCTTGCCGATGCGGCCCGACACCGGCGCCAGAATCTGGTTATACGCCAGCTGCTGCTGGGCGTCCTTGAGCTGCACCTGCAGCACGCCGATCTGCGCGTCGAGCACGGCGCGCGCCGACTTGGCCGAGGCGATCTGCGCCTTGGCGGCTGCCGCGCTGTCCTGGCGCGCGGCCACGTCGGCCACGGCGCTGGCGCGGGCGGCCACGGCGGCGTCCAGCTCGGCCTTGGAGACGGCCTTCATCTGGCTGTTATACAGCTGGCCGAAGCGCTCGGCGTCCTGCTTGGCGCGCAGCAGCTGCGCCTGCGACTGCACCACCTGGGCGGCGGCGGCGCTGGCCTGGGCCTGCACCTGGGCGATCTGGGCGTCGGCCTGCAGCACCTGCTGCTGGGCCGAGACGATCTGCGCGCGGATCTGCTCGACCTTGACGCCCTGGTCGAACGGATCGAGTTCGGCGATGACATCGCCCTGCTTGACCAGCTGGTTGTCGTCGATCAGCACCTTGGTCACCACGCCGGCGATGCGCGACGACACCGGATGCACGTGGCCGGCCACATACGCGTTGTCGGTCTCGACATAGTAATGGCTGCGATACCACATGCGGCCGCCGACGGCCAGCGCGGCCAGCGCAATGACAGCCACCACCACCAGCACGCGGCGGTTCGGCGGCTGCGGCGGCGTGACGGCCGGCGCAGCGGCTGGAGCGGGCGGCACGGCACTGATTTTTTGTTCTTGGACGGACATGAATAGCTCCAGGGAAATGAAATGAGATAGGAGCATTATCGCCGGATTCTGCGCAAAGTCAAGAAATGAAACGATTGCATTTCATTTTATGATGGACTAGCATAGCGCCATTCGCTATCATTCCCGGCCATGACTTCTTCAGACCTCACCGACGCCGCCCCGCTGGACGCGCAAGATTGTCCGGAAGGCCAGTACAGCCCCGACTCGCCCTGCTTCGGCAAGGCGGCCGGCCGCCCACGCGCCGCCGACAAGGAAGCGCGCCGCCAGGCGCTGTTGGCCACTGCCGGCCAGCTGTTCCTGGAAAAAGGCTACAGCAAGGTCAGCCTGGAAATGATCGCGCGCGAAGCCCACGTTGCGGTGCGCACCATCTACGTCAAGTTCGGCGGCAAGGCCGGGCTGCTCAAGGCCATCATCGCCAACGGCCGCTCGCACTACCTGTCCGGCCTAGCCTGCATGGAAACCGACCCGCGGCCGATGGAGGAGATCCTGCACGACTTCGCGCTGCGCTTCCTGGAACTGGTGTCGCTACCAACCTTCAACCACCTGCACCGGATGGTGGTGGCCGAGGCAAAAAGCACGCCGGAACTGGCCGAGACCTTCTTCAAGGCCGGCCCGCAGCTGACGCGCGACGAGCTGGGCCGCTTCTTCGCCCGTCCCGACATCCGCGCCCAGCTGCGCGACGGCGTGCGGCCCGAGCTGGTGCCGACCTTCCTGGTCAACTGCCTGATGGGCGACTACATGTCGCGGCTGCTGTTCCCGCGCGACGAACCGCTGCGCGGCGAGGAGCTGCGCCAGCGCGCGGCCGAAGGCCTGGACCTGTTTTTGCACGCCGTGCGCCGATAAGTTCGCTAGCGCACATTAAAACGCCGCCACGGATTTGCCATTTGGTCTATACTGATTTTTTGCAAATCGGAGTACACATGAGCAAAACAAATCGTCTGGACTGGAGCAAGCAAATCACGCTCATGAACGAGCGTATCAAACACTTCCAGGCCAATCCCGGCCAGGAACAGCTGGATGCGGTAGTCGCCGAGCTACAGGCTTATGCCGAGGCCGCGCGCAGTGGCGGCATCGAAATTCCGGCCCGCTTCACCGTCAACTAAGCCCCCGGCCGGCGCATGCGCATCCGCACCCTGCAACCCGACGACGCCGAACGGCTGCTGGCGTTCGAGCTGGCCAACCGCGGCTGGTTCGAGCAGCATGTGGAGGCGCGTGATCCGGCCTTCTATTCCCCCGAGGGCGTGCGCGCCCACATCGCCGACTACCTGGCCAGCCACGCGGCCGGCGCCATGCACCCGTGCGTGCTGACCAGCGATGACGACGCCGTCATCGTCGGCCGCGCCAATCTGCGCCGCATCGAGCGCGCGGCCGGCAGCGCCGAAGTCGGCTACCGCATCGCCCGCGACCATGCGCGCCAGGGCCTTGGCGGCCTGGCGCTGGCACACCTGATGGAACTCGCGCGCACGCACTACGGCCTACGCCTGCTCAACGCGTGGATTTCGCCGCAGAACCTCGGCTCGCGGCGCATCCTGGAAAAATACGGCTTCCAGCGCGACGCGCTGGCGGCGCCGCACGTGGTGCAGGTGGACGGCGTGGCGCACGCCTCCCACCTGTACCAATGTCACCTGTAATTACTTCTTGGCGCGCGCCTGCGCCACCAGCGCGTCCAGCACCTGCAGCGTGGCGGCGTTGAGCTGGGCGCGCGGCGTGCCCGGATTGGCGTCGTCCACCTGCGCCGGCGTGGTCAGGTAGCGGCCATCGACGATGATGGTCGGCGTGCTGCTCACCTCATAGGTGGCCGCCACGCGGCCGGCGTTCTTCAGCCGGGTCAGCACCGAGAACGAATTGTAGGTGGCGGTGAACTTGTCCTTGTCGATGCCGTTCTTGACCGCCCACTCGATATTGTCGGCGTCCGACTTCAGGCGCTTGCGTTCGACGTGCCAGGTCTGCAGCACCTTGGCGTGCAGCTGGTCCTCAAGCTTCATCGCCTCCAGCGTCAGGAACAGGTGCGCCTCGGGATCTTTTTCGCCGGTCAGCGGCAGGTGGATGCGGCGGAAACTGATGTTGTCGCCCTGCTTCTTGACCCAGGCCAGCATCTCCGGCTCCAGCGCGTAGCAGGCCGGGCAGTGGTACATGAAGAACTCGATCACCTCGACTTTTTTGCCCTGCGCCTGCACCGGCTGCGGGTTCTTCAGGGTGGTGTACTCGGCGCCGTTGCGCGGCGCGGTCGGCGAGGCAAACGCGGTAGCGGCGCACAGGCCGGCAACCACCAGGGCAATCTTCATCATACGCATGGGGCTAACTCCAAAGGCAAAAAACAGCAGAGTATCACTTCTGCGGCGCGCGCGCCTCCAGTCCGGCGATATCCTGCATCAGCGCGATCAGCCGCTTGGCGCCCAGGCCCAGCGGGCGGTCGTTGAGCCACACCACATCGACCCACAGGCGCAGCTCGCTGCTCATGTGGGCGAAGATGATCGGCAGCAGCTCGCCGCCGTCGATCAGCGGCTGCGCCAGGCGGCGCGGCAGGTAGGCCCAGCCGAGGCCGGCCCGCACCAGGCCCAGCGTGGCCAGATGGCTGTCGGTGCGCCACAGCTTGCGCGACACCAGCACGCGCTGGTCGGCCTCGGCCACGGCGCGGCTGAAAATGGCGATCTGGCGCAAGTCGACCAGGTCCTCCAGCCGGAAGCTGCCGTTGCGCGCCAGCGCCAGCGGATGGCGCGGCGAAATCACCGGCACCAGCACCTCGCTGCCGAGTTCCTGAAAACTCTCGTGCTCGTCGACGCGGGCGCGCTCGTAGATCAGCGCCAGCTGGGCGGCGCCGTCGTGCAGCAGGCGCAGCGCGTCGTCCTGCGGCGCCGACAGCACCTCGACCTCCAGCGCCGGGAAATCCTGCGCCAGCCGCGCCAGCGGATCGCTCCACGGCGCCGACAGCAGCTCCGGCGCCACCGCCAGCGTCAGGCGCCGCTCCAGCCCCTGGTGCAGCGACAGCGCGTGCGCCTGCAGGCGGCGCAGCTGGCCGGCCATCTGCCGCGCCTCGGGTTCCAGCGCGCGCGCCGACTCGGTCGGCCGCACCTCGCGCGAGCTGCGCTCGAACAGCGTCAGGCCCAGTTCGGCCTCCAGATGGGCGATGGTCATGCTGACGGCCGACGGCACGCGCCGCAGCGCCCGCGCGGCGGCGGAGAAAGAGCCGTGGTCCAGCACGGCCAGGAACACAGCGACGTTATCGGATGAAAAAGCCATAACTGGCAGCCTATCAGAAAAACTGACAGCTGCTGACTTTTTCATTCAGAAAACTGCGCATACCATGGGCGCCGTTGTCACAAGAAAGGAAATGCCATGCAAGGATTGAAACGCAAAATCGTCTACGCCAGCCTGTTCGAACTGATCGCCATCGGCCTGACCAGCAGCCTGCTGATGTTCGGCGCCGGCCACGACGCCGGCCACGCCGGCGTGGCGGCGGTGGTCTCGTCCACCATCGCCTTCGTCTGGAACTTCGCCTACAACTACGCGTTTGAGGCGTGGGAAGCGCGCCAGCCGGCGCGCGGGCGCGACTGGAAACGCCGGGTGCTGCACGCGGTCGGCTTCGAGGGCGGGCTGGTGCTGCTGCTGGTGCCGCTGTTCGCGTGGTGGCTGGCCATCTCGCTGTGGCAGGCGCTGCTGCTGGACATCGGCCTGCTGCTATTTTTCATGGTCTACACCTATCTGTTCGCGCTGGCCTTCGACCGCGTCTTCGGCCTGCCCGCCTCGGCGCAGGCGTAAGCTACAATCGCTGGCAGACCATCACCCGGAGAACTCATGAAACCGCTTGCACTCACCGTTCTGGCCCTGGCGCTGGGCAGCGCGCGCGCCGACGGACTGTCGGCCACCGAACGGCAGATCGTGGCCGAGGTCAAGGCGCACGCGCCGCACGGGCTGGCGCTGCTGGAGCGCGCGGTCAACATCAACAGCGGCACCATGAACCATGACGGCGTGCGCGCGGTCGGCAAGCTGTTCGGCGAAGAATTCGCGCAGCTCGGCTTTGCCACGCGCTGGTCCGACATGCCGCCGGCGATGCGGCGCGCCGGCCACCTGATCGCCTCGCGCGAAGGCAAACAGGGCAAGCGCCTGCTGCTGATCGGCCACCTGGACACGGTGTTCGAGAAGGACAGCCCGGTGCAGCTGTGGCGGCGCGACGGCGACCGCGTGCGCGGCCAGGGCGTCAACGACATGAAGGGCGGCGACGTCATCATCATCGAAGCGCTGCGCGCGCTGCACCGCGTCGGCGCGCTCGACAACACCAGCATCCGCGTGGTGTTCACCGGCGACGAGGAAGACGCCGGCGAGCCGATCGCCGTCTCGCGCGCCGACCTGGTCGACGCCGCCAAACGCAGCGACATCGCGCTGGCCTTCGAGGCCAATATGCGCGACCAGCAGGGACGCGACACCGGCACCATCGGCCGCCGCGCGGCGTCGTCGTGGCAACTCAAGGTCAGCGGCAGGCAGGGGCATTCCAGCGGCATCTTCAGCGACAGCGCCGGCTATGGCGCCATCTACGAGGCGGCGCGCATCATCGACGGCTTCCGCCAGCAGGTGATCGAGCCGGACCTGACCTTCAGCCCGGGCCTGATCGTCGGCGGCACCGACGCCGGCAGCGACGCGCTGGGCGCGGCCGGCCAGGCATCTGGCAAGAGCAACGTCATCGCCCGCACCGCCACGGTGGAGGGCGACCTGCGCTACCTGAGCTACGAGCAGCGCGACCGCGCGCACGCCAAAATGCAGGCCATCGTCGCGCAGCACCTGCCGGGCACCAGCGCCGGCATCAGCTTCCGCGACGCCTACCCGCCGATGTCGCCGACGGCCGGCAGCCTGGCGGTGCTACAGGTCTACTCGCAGGCCAGCCAGGACGCCGGCCTGGGCGCGATTCCCGCGCTGCCGCCGGGCCAGCGCGGCGCCGGCGACGTGCAGTTCGTCGCGCCGCTGCTCGACAGTCTGGATGGCCTCGGCGCCACCGGCAACGGCGCCCACTCGCCCGACGAAGACCTGGAAATCGCCTCGATCGAACGCGCCACTATCCGCACCGCCATCCTGCTGTACCGCCTGACGCGCTAGGCGGGAGCGTGGTGCTACCCTGGCTGAATGATTGCCATGGAAGCATCGACCAACGTCAACAGCCCAAAGTACGTTGAGCGAGGAATTGCCTTTGCCGACGCCCTGCATCGTGCTTGTTATCAAAGCTGCGAAAGGATGGTTTCTTTTGATAATCGCAAGTTCGCGCGGCGAGTGGTGCTGCGCTGAGGATGTAAAGAATCCAGGAACGTGCGCTAGCACCGCTCAGTTTATAACGTCGTTCCCGCGCAGGCGGGAACCCATGCTGAGTCTGCCCATCGGGCGCTCCATGGGTTCCCGCCTGCGCGGGAACGACGCGGGCTTGCTGCTTAGCGCTTGCGCGGTGGCGGCAGGTCGGTGCAGGAGCCTTCGTAGACTTCCGCCGCCATGCCGATCGACTCGCCCAGCGTCGGGTGCGGGTGGATGGTCTTGCCGATGTCGGTGCCGTCGCAGCCCATCTCGATCGCCAGCGCGATCTCGCCGATCATATCGCCGGCGTGGGTGCCGACGATGGTGCCGCCGATGATGCGGTGGGTTTCAGCGTCGAACAGCAGCTTGGTGAATCCCTCGGCGCGGCCATTGGCCACCGCGCGGCCGCTCGCCGCCCACGGGAAGTGGCCCTTCTCGACCTTGATGCCCTTGGCCTTGGCCTCGTCCTCGGTAATGCCGGCCCACGCCACTTCCGGATCGGTGTACGCCACCGACGGAATCACCTTCACATCGAAGTGCGACTTCTGGCCGGCCGCGGCTTCCGCCGCCACGTGGCCCTCGTGCACCGCCTTGTGCGCCAGCATCGGCTGGCCCACCAGGTCGCCGATGGCGAAAATGTTCGGCACATTGGTGCGCATCTGGCTGTCGACCGGGATGAAGCCGCGGTCGGTGACGATCACGCCGGCTTTCTCGGCGGCGATCTTCTTGCCGTTCGGGCTGCGGCCGACTGCCACCAGCACCAGGTCGTAGACCTGCGGCGCAGGCGCAGGCGCGCCGGCTTCCGCCGCCTCGAACGTGACCTTGATGCCCTCCGGCAGCGCTTCCACGCCGACGGTCTTGGTCTTGGTCATGATGTTGTCGAAGCGCGCCTCGTTGTACTTCTGCCAGACCTTGACCGCGTCGCGGTCGGCGCCCTGCATCAGGCCGTCCATCATTTCGACCACGTCGATGCGCGCGCCGAAGGTCGAGTAGACGGTGGCCATTTCCAGGCCGATGATGCCGCCGCCGATGACCAGCATGCGTTTCGGGATCTGGCGCAGTTCCAGCGCGCCGGTCGAATCGACGATGCGCGGATCTTCCGGCACGAACGGCAGCTTCACCACCGACGAACCGGCGGCGATGATGGCCTGCTTGAACTGCACTACTTTCTTCGAGCCATCCTTGGCGGTGACTTCGATGTGGTTGGCGCTCAGGAACTGGCCGACGCCGGTGACGATCTGCGTCTTGCGCGCCTTGGCCATGCCGGCCAGGCCGCCGGTCATGTTCTTGATCACGCCTTCCTTGTACTTGCGCACCTGGTCGATGTCGATCGAAGGCTTGGCGAAGGTGACGCCGGTGTTGGCCATGTGCGCGGTTTCATCGATTACCGAGGCCACGTGCAGCAGCGCCTTGGATGGGATGCAACCGACGTTCAGGCAGACGCCGCCCAGCGTCTCGTAACGCTCGACGATGACCGTGTTCAGGCCCAGGTCGGCGGCGCGGAAGGCGGCCGAGTAGCCGCCAGGGCCGCCGCCCAGCACCATCATGTCGCAGTCGATGTCGACCTGGCCGCTGTAGCTGCCGCCGATCGGGGCAACCGCCGGCGCGGCCGGGGCCGGGGCCGGGGCCGGGGCGGCGGCAGGCGCCGGTGCTGGCGCTGCTGCCGGCGCAGCGGCAGCGGCAGGCGCGGACGAGGCGGCGCCGGCGGCTTCTTCCACCACCAGCAGCGCCACGCCTTCCTTGACCTTGTCGCCGACCTTGACGCGCACTTCCTTCACCACGCCGCTGTGCGACGACGGGATTTCCATGCTGGCCTTGTCCGATTCCACGGTAATCAGCGACTGATCGGTCTTGATCGTATCGCCGACCTTGACCATCACCTCGATCACTTCTACCTCTGCGAAGTCGCCGATATTCGGCACTTTCACTTCTGTGCTCATCATGGCTCCTTACAGCAGAATTTTACGCATGTCGCCGAGCACTTCGCTCAGGTACACGGAGAAGCGCGCGCCCATCGCGCCATCGATCACGCGGTGATCGTAGGACAGCGAGGTGCCCATCAGCAGGCGTGGCTGGAACTGCTTGCCATCCCACACCGGCTTGGTCGACGCCTTGGACAGGCCCAGGATCGCCACTTCCGGCGCATTCACGATCGGCGTGAAGTGCGTGCCGCCGATGCCGCCCAGCGACGAGATGGTGAAGGTCGCACCCTGCATATCGGTCGGTTTCAGCTTGCCTTCGCGCGCCTGAGCCGACAGCTCGGTCATTTCCTTGGCGATCTGCGTCACCGATTTCTGGTCGGCGTTTTTGATCACTGGCACCACCAGGCCGTTCGGCGTATCGGCCGCGAAGCCGATGTTGTAGTACTTCTTCAGGATCAGGTTCTCGCCCTTTTCGTCCAGCGACGAATTGAAGGTCGGGAATTTCTTCAGCGCGGCCACCGAGGCCTTGATGACGAAGGCCAGCATGGTGAGCTTGGTCGCGTCCTTGTTTTTGGCGTTGGCGTTGTTCGACTCCACGCGGAACGCTTCCAGGTCGGTGATGTCGGCGTCGTCGAACTGCGTGACGTGCGGGATCTGCACCCAGTTGCGATGCAGGTTGGGACCGGAAATTTTCTTGATGCGCGACAGCGGCAGCAGTTCGGTTTCGCCGAATTTGCTGAAGTCCAGCGACGGCCATGGCAGCACGCTGAAGTTGCCGCCGCCACCGACGGCGCCGCCAGCGGCAGCCGGCGATGCGACGGTGCCGGCGATCACGCCTTTGACGTAGTTCTGCACGTCGATCTGCGTGATGCGGCCTTTCGGGCCGGAGCCAGGCACCTTGCCCAGGTCAACGCCGAGTTCGCGGGCGAACTTGCGGATCGATGGCGAGGCGTGCGCCAGCTTGCCGGTCTGGACCGAGCCTTGCGATGCGGCCGGCGCAGCGGCGGCAGCGGCTGGTGCTGGCGACGGTGCGGCGGCAGGCGCAGGGGCCGGCGCGGCAGCGGTGGCCGGCGACGGCGCGGCGCTGGTCGGCGCGGCGGCGGCGCCTACCGGGCCACCGGTGGCTTCCACCACGAACACGATCGAACCCATGGCAACCTTGTCGCCGACCTTGACTTTGACTTCCTTGACCACGCCGGCGTGCGACGATGGAATCTCCATCGAGGCCTTGTCCGATTCCACGGTCAGCAGCGACTGGTCAACCTTGATGGTGTCGCCCACCTTGACCATGACTTCGATGACTTCCACTTCCTTGAAGTCGCCGATGTCCGGCACTTTAACTTCGACCGGGCCGGCCGCGGCCGCAGGGGCGGCAGCTGGCGCAGGGGCCGGTGCGGCGGCCGCCGGCGCAGGCGCCGGGGCGGCGGCGGCGGCCGGGGCAGGCGCGGCGGCGGCGCCTTCGGCCTCCACCAGCAGCACCAGCGAACCCATGGCGACCTTGTCGCCGACCTTCACTTTGATTTCTTTCACCACGCCGGCGGCGGACGACGGGATCTCCATGCTGGCCTTATCCGATTCAACGGTAATCAGCGACTGGTCCACCTTGATGGTGTCGCCGACTTTGACCATCACTTCGATGATTTCAACTTCCTTGAAATCGCCGATATCCGGGACTTTAACTTCCACAATGCTCATAGCGTTTGCTCCGTATTTAGATCCGTCGTCCCCGCGCAGGCGGGGACCCATGGAACCTTGGCTCAGCATGGGTCCCAGCCTGCGCGGGGACGACGGGGTATTGTTATTGGGTCACCGGATTTGGTTTGTTCGGATCGAGGTTGTACTTGGCAATCGCTTGCTCAACCACTTTGACATCGAGCTTGCCTTCTTCCGACAGCGACTTCAGCGCGGCAACCGTGATGTAGTAACGGTTCACCTCAAAGAACTCGCGCAGCTTGGCGCGGCTGTCCGAACGGCCGAAGCCATCGGTGCCCAGCACGCGGTAGGTGCGGTCCTTCGGAATGAAGGCGCGGATCTGCTCGGCAAACGCACGCATGTAGTCGGTGGTCGCCACGATCGGACCCTGGGTATCCTTCAGCAGCTGCGCCGCGTAAGGCACGCGCTGCGGCTGGGTAGGATTGACCAGGTTCCAGCGCTCGGCGTCCTGGCCGTCGCGCGCCACCAGCGTCAGCGAAGGCGCGGACCAGACGTCGGCGGCGATGCCCCAATCGTTCAGCAGCAGTTCCTGGGCGAAGATCGACTCGCGCAGAATGGTGCCGGAACCGATCAGCTGCACGCGCTGCTTGGCTTTCTTGTCGCCCTCTTGCAGCAGGTACATGCCCTTCAGGATGCCCTCTTCCTGGCCCGGCTTGATGCCTGGGTGCGGATAGTTCTCGTTCATGATGGTGATGTAGTAGAACACGTCTTCCTGTTCTTCCACCATGCGGCGCATGCCGTCCTGAATGATGACTGCCAGCTCGTGACCGAAGGTCGGGTCGTACGGCATGCAGTTCGGCACAGCGGCGGCGAACAGATGGCTGTGGCCATCTTCGTGCTGCAGGCCTTCGCCGTTCAGCGTGGTACGGCCGGCGGTGCCGCCCATCAGGAAGCCGCGGGCGCGCATGTCGGCCGCTGCCCACACCAGATCGCCGATACGCTGCATACCGAACATCGAGTAGTAGGTATAGAACGGGATCATCACGCGGTTGTTGGTCGAGTACGAAGTCGCCGCGGCGATCCACGAGCTCATGCCGCCGGCTTCATTGATACCCTCTTGCAGGATCTGGCCGGCCTTGTCTTCGCGGTAGTACATCACCTGGTCTTTATCGACCGGCTCGTACAACTGGCCTTGCTGGTTGAAGATGCCGACCTGACGGAACAGGCCTTCCATACCGAAGGTACGCGATTCATCGACCAGCACTGGCACGATGCGCGGGCCGACGCTCTGGTCTTTCAGCAGAGTGGTCAGGATACGCACGTAAGCCTGGGTCGACGACACTTCACGGCCTTCGGCGGTGGCGTCCAGCACGTTCTGGAAAGCGCTCAGCGGCGGCACGGTCAGTTTTTCGTCGGCCTGCTGGCGGCGGGCCGGCAGATAGCCGCCCAGCGCGGCGCGGCGCTCGTGCAGGTACTTGATTTCCGGCGCGTCATCGGCCGGCTTGTAGAACGGGATGTCGGCCAGCTTGTCGTCCGGGATAGGGATCGAGTAGCGGTCGCGCATTTCGCGCACGGCTTCGTCGGTCAGCTTCTTGGTGTTGTGCGCGGTGTTGCGCGCTTCGCCGTGCTTGCCCATGCCGAAGCCCTTGATGGTTTTCACCAGCAGCACGGTCGGTTGGCCTTTGTGTTCCTGCGCCACCTTGAACGCGGCGTAGATCTTGTGCGGATCGTGACCGCCACGGGTCAGGCGCCAGATGTCGTCGTCGGTCATGTTGGCAACCATCTCCAGCAGCTTCGGATGCTTGCCGAAGAAGTGCTTGCGCACGTAGGCGCCGTCCTTGGCCTTGTAGTTCTGGTACTCGCCGTCGACGGTTTCCATCATCACCTTGCGCAGGATGCCTTCTTTATCCTTCTGCAGCAGCGCGGTCCCAGCCCGGGCCCCAGATGACCTTGACCACATTCCAGCCGGCGCCACGGAATTCGCCTTCCAGTTCCTGGATGATCTTGCCGTTGCCGCGCACCGGGCCGTCCAGGCGTTGCAGGTTGCAGTTGACCACGATAACCAGGTTGTCCAGCTTCTCGCGCGCGGCCATGCCGATCGCGCCCAGCGATTCCGGCTCGTCCATCTCGCCGTCGCCGCAGAATGCCCAGACCTTGCGGTCGGTGGTGTCGGCGATCGAGCGCGCGTGCAGGTACTTCAGGAAGCGCGCCTGATAGATCGCCATCAGCGGGCCCAGGCCCATCGACACGGTCGGGAACTGCCAGAAGTTCGGCATCAGTTTCGGGTGCGGGTACGACGACAGGCCGCCGCCGTCGACTTCGCGGCGGAAGTGCAGCAGTTGGTCTTCAGTCAGGCGGCCTTCCAGGAAGGCGCGGGCGTAGACGCCAGGCGACGAGTGGCCCTGGATGTACAGCAGGTCACCGCCGTGGTTTTCGCTCGGCGCTTTCCAGAAGTGGTTGAAGCCGATGCCCAGCATATTGGCCAGCGAGGCGAACGAGGACAGGTGGCCGCCCAGGTCGCCGTCGAAGCGGTTGGCCTTGACCACCATGGCCATGGCGTTCCAGCGCATCCACGAGCGCAGTTTTTCTTCGTATTCCAGGTTGCCGGGGCAGTGTTGCTCCTTGTCGGCAGGGATGGTGTTGACGTAGGCGGTGTTGGCCGAGAACGGGATGTCCGAGCCGCTCTGGCGGGCCAGGTCGATCAGGCGTTCCAGCAGGTAATGAGCACGTTCAGGGCCCTCTTGTTCCAGCACTGCGGCCAGGGAATCCAACCATTCTTTGGTTTCTTGCGAATCAGGGTCGGTGTTTGCCGTTACCTGGTCGAGTTGAGCTGACATTTATTGAGTCTCCTGAGTTGAGATGTGCCCCGAACCACGCGGCTTTCGGGTTGAGAGTTCGCTGATTATTTACTAATACTTCGATGACGTGTGGGGATTCTAGCAGCCTATTTTTGCTTTTTCAAATTACGATAAGGCATTTCATATCGTGAAATTTCCCTATGAAAACCTTGTGCAGTGCAGCATGCGCGCTGCGCTGAAAACAAGGCAGGACGGGCCGTGCGGCCTTATAATGCTGTTCTCCCTCTACCACCCTGGTTAAATCATGTCTGCACAACTGATCGACGGAATCGCCCTCTCCAAAAAACTGCGCGCGGAAATTGCTGCACGTGCTGAAAAACTCACCGCCGCCGGCAAGCAGCCGGGCCTGGCCGTGATCATCGTCGGCGACGACCCGGCCAGCCACGTCTATGTGCGCAACAAGGTCAAGGCTTGCGAGGATGCCGGCTTCTATTCGCTCAAGGAAGAATACCCGGCCGACCTGAGCGAGGCCGCGCTGTTGGAGCGTATTGCCGCGCTGAACATCGATCCGAAGATCCACGGCATCCTGGTGCAGATGCCGCTGCCCAAGCACATCAACGCGCACAAGGTGATCGAAGCGATTTCGGTCAAAAAGGACGTGGACGGCTACGCGGTGCTGAGCGCCGGCGAGCTGATGACCGGGCTGGAAGGTTTCCGTCCGTGCACGCCATATGGCTGCATGAAGCTGATCGAAAGCACCGGTGTCGACCTGCGCGGCAAGCATGCGGTGGTGATTGGGCGTTCGAACACGGTGGGCAAGCCGATGGCGCTGCTGCTCTTGCAAGCCAACGCTACCGTCACCATCTGCCATAGCGCGACCCCGGACATCGGCGTGTACACCCGCCAGGCGGACGTGGTCGTGGCTGCAACCGGCCGCCGCAATACGCTGACTGCTGATATGGTCAAGCCGGGCGCGATCGTGATCGACGTCGGCATCAACCGTAACGACGAGGGTAAGCTGTGCGGTGACGTTGATTTTGACGGCATCAAGGAAGTGGCATCGCACATCACCCCCGTACCGGGCGGCGTGGGGCCGATGACCATTACCATGCTGCTGATGAATACGGTGGAAGCGGCCGAGCGCGTTTAACGGTCGCGCGCCAGTGCACATCGCGCGTTGGCGCGAACTGCGTGTGCTGTTGCGCACAGCGCGTATGTTCGCGCGCGCGCACCGCACATGCTGGCGCGTGCACCGTCGCTCCCGCGCAGGCGGGAGCCTATGCTGAGCCAGCGTTCTATGGGTTCCCGCCTTCGCGGGAACGACGCTTGATAAAGGAAAAATATGACTGACGCCACCAATCCCCTGCTCGACTTCAGCGGCCTGCCGCGTTTTGACGCCATCCGCCCCGAACACGTGACCCCGGCCATCGACGACCTGCTGGCCAAAAGCCGCGCCGTGGTCGAACAACTGCAAGCGCCCGCCGACAGCGTCACCTGGGACAACTTCGTCACCCCGCTGGAAAACGCCACCGAACTGCTGGGCCGCGCCTGGGGCATCGTCAGCCATCTAAACAACGTGGTGGACACACCCGAACTGCGCGCCGTCTACAACGAAAACCAACCGAAACTGACCGAATTCTGGACCGAAGTCAGCCAGAACGAAGCGCTGTTCGCCAAATATAAAGCCCTGCGCGCCTCGGCCGAATTCGACACCCTGTCGCCGGCCCGCAAGCGCATCATCGACAACGCCATCCGCGACTTCCGCATGGGCGGCGCCGAACTGCCTGAAGACAAAAAGCCGCGCTTCGCCGAAATCCAGGAAGAGCATGCGATGACCTCCACCCGCTTCTCGGAAAACGTGCTGGACGCCACCAACGACTACAAGCTGCTGGTCACCGACGAAGCCGACCTGGCCGGCCTGCCGGACGACGTCAAGGCCGCCGCCCGCGCCGCCGCCGAGAAAGCCGGCAAGCAAGGCTGGGAATTCTCGCTGCACTTCCCGTCCTACTACCCGATCCTGCAATTCGCCGACAAGCGCGCGCTGCGCGAGACCATCTACCGCGCCAACGCCACCAAGGCGTCCGAACTCGGCGACGCCTTCAGCAAAAAGGAAGACTGGGACAACACGCAAAACATTGTCACGCTGCTCAAGCTGCGCGACGAGGAAGCCAAACTGCTCGGCTATAACAACTTCGCCGAAGTGTCGCTGGTGCCGAAGATGGCCAAGTCGCCCGACGACGTCATCGCCTTCCTCGAAGACCTGGCCCGGCGCGCGCGCCCGTTCGCCGAGAAAGACTTGGCGGAGCTGCGCGCCTTCGCCAGGGACGAACTGGGCATCGAGGAGTTGCAAGCCTGGGACATCGCCTACGCCTCGGAAAAACTGCAGGAGGCGCGCTACGCCTTCTCGGCGCAGGAAGTGAAGCAATACTTCCCTGAACACAAAGTGGTCGACGGCCTGTTCCGCCAGATCCAGAACCTGTTCAACGTCGAGATCAAGCCCGACAGCGCGCCGGTCTGGCACCAGGACGTGCGCTTCTTCCGCATCGAACGCGACGGCAAGCTGATCGGCCAGTTCTACCTCGACCTGTACGCGCGCGCCGGCAAATCCGGCGGCGCCTGGATGGACGACGCCCGCGGCCGCCGCGCCGACGCCGGCAATGTCCAGACGCCGGTTGCCTACCTGACCTGCAACTTCACGCCACCGGCCGAAGAGGATGGCGTGGTCAAGCCATCGCTGTTCACCCACGATGAAGTGATTACGCTGTTCCACGAATTCGGCCACGGGCTGCACCACATGCTGACCCAGGTGGACGAGCTGGGCGTGTCCGGTATTTCCGGCGTCGAATGGGACGCGGTCGAGCTGCCGTCGCAGTTCATGGAAAACTTCTGCTGGGAATGGGAAGTGCTGGAACACATGACAGCGCACGCTGTCACCGGGGCGCCGTTGCCGCGCGCGCTGTACGACAAGATGCTGGCCGCCAAGAACTTCCAGTCCGGCCTGCAAACCTTGCGCCAGGTCGAGTTCTCGCTGCTGGACATGCACCTGCACTACGACTACGACGCCAGCACCGGCCAGACCGTGCAGCAGCTGATCGACGACGTGCGCCGCCAGTTCTCGCTGGTGATCCCGCCGGCGTTCAACCGCTTCCAGAACTCGTTCAGCCACATCTTCGCCGGCGGCTACGCGGCCGGCTACTACAGCTACAAGTGGGCGGAAGTATTGTCCGCCGACGCCTATGCCGCCTTCGAGGAAGCGCAGAAGCTGGGCCCTGCGGCAGTGTCGGAAACCGGCAAGCGCTACCTGGCCGAGATCCTGTCGGTCGGCGGTTCGCGCCCGGCGCTGGAATCGTTCACCGCCTTCCGCGGCCGCGAGCCCAGCATTGACGCGCTGCTGCGCCACAGCGGCATGGCCGCGTAACAATTCGTTCCACTCTTCGCGCCGGAAAACGGCTGGTAGCAACATCGATGCCAGCGTTTTCCGGCGTTTTCGCATACACTGGATTCACCATGACACGCATCGACTTCCACACCAATGTTCCGGACAAAGTAGCCTACGCCTGCCGCCTGGTGCGCAAGGCCTGGGCCGCCAACAACCGCGTGGTGCTGATGGCCGACGATGCGGCCCAACTGGCGGAACTTGACGCGGCGATGTGGACGTTTTCCGCCACCGACTTCCTGCCGCACGTGCTGGCCGACGACGCGCTGGCAGCGCAGACGCCGATCCTGTTGACGGCGAACGATGAGGCGGAATTACCACACACGCACACGGAATTGTTGGTCAATCTGTCGCGCCGCGCGCCACGCAATGTGACACAGTTTGCGCGCATGATCGAAGTGATTTCCTCTGAAGAGGATGATGCGGCCGCCGGCCGCAAGCGTTACGTCGCCTACAAGCAGCAGGACTATCCCCTCACCCACTTTGTCGCAGGTAAATCATGAGCCAAGCATCGTTTGACGCCAGCATCCCTGTATTGACGGAAGTACTGAAGGCAGAGCAGACGGCCGAGTCGCCGCCCGCCGCCGTGCCGCCGCCGTCGGCCGCCGCCGCGCTGGAAGCGGCCGCCGTCGACGGCTGGACCGACGCCGAATGGGCGGTCATGGAGCATCGGCTGTCGGTGCGCATCATGCACCAGTTGCAATCGCGCGTGGACTTCGTGCTGGAACAGCGCATTAAGGACAGCATGGCCGAGGTGCTGAGCCACGCGCTGCACGACCTGACCAATGAAATCCGCATCGGCCTGCACGACACCATCGAGAAGATCGTCTCGCGCGCGGTCACGCAGGAGCTGACCCATCTGCAAGCGCAAAAGAAATAACCGTCATTCCCGCGCAGGCGGGAATCCATAGAACGCATCAACACCAACGCAGTATGGATTCCCGCCTGCGCGGGAATGACGACCGAGCCGCGGGATGACGACCGAGCCGAGGCAATGACGAACGAGCCGCAACGGTGCACCAGCCGCACCGCCCTGAAGCACCTTTGCATCAAATCAGGGAAACGCTCCAAAAAAGTTCAAAACCACCTGTTTGCCGCTTTGCGCGGCGATTTTTTTGTTGTACCTTGGTGGCCTTGCATACAACTTTTGGAGATTGCACATGCGGTTCAAGTTCATCCCACTGGCCCTGGTCCTGGCGTTCGCCGGCAGCGCCGGTGCGCAGGAAGTGATCAAGATCGGCCACGTCGGTCCCGTCTCCGGCCCGTCGGCCCACCTCGGCAAGGACAACGAAAACGGCGCCAAGCTGGCGGTCGAGGATTTGAACGCCAAGGGCATCAAGATCGACGGCAAGCCGGTCAAGTTTGTATTGCAGCTGGAGGACGACGGCAGCGATCCCAAGCAGGGCACGGCGGTCGCGCAGAAGCTGGTCGACGCCAAGGTCAACGGCGTGATCGGCCACCTGAACTCCGGCACCTCCATCCCCGCCTCCAAGATTTACCACGACGCCGGCATCCCGCAAATCTCGCCAGCCACCACCCAGACCAAGTACACGCAGCAGGGCTTCAAGTCGGCCTTCCGCGTGGTTGCCAACGACGCCAAGCTGGGCGGCTCGCTGGGCAACTACGCCGTCACCAAGCTGGGCGCCAGGAAAATCGCCGTGATCGACGACCGCACCGCTTACGGCCAGGGCGTAGCGGATGAGTTCGTCAAAGCCACGCGCAAGGGCGGCGGCGTCGAGATCGTCGCCAAGGAATTCACCACCGACAAGGCCACCGACTTCAACGCCATCCTCACCAAGATCAAGGCCAAAAATCCGGACCTGGTGTTCTTCGGCGGCATGGACTCGGTCGGCGGCCCGCTGCTGCGCCAGATGAAGGCGCTGGGCATCAACGCCAAGTACATGGGCGGCGACGGCATCTGCACCGAATCGCTGCCGAAGCTGGCCGGCGCGGCCAATGCCAACGGCATCGTCACCTGCGCCGAGGCGGGCGGCGTCACCGCCGAGCAGCAAAAGGGCATGGACGATTTCGTCGCCCGCTACAAGAAGAAGTACAACGCCGATGTGCAGATCTATTCGCCGTATGTGTACGACGCGGTGATGACCATGGCCACCGCCATGCAGGAGGCGAAATCGTCGCAGCCGGCCAAGTACCTGCCGTTCCTGCAGAAGATCAAGTACCAGGGCGTGACCGGCCTGATCTCGTTTGACGACAAGGGCGACATCAAGGACGGCGCGCTGACGCTGTTCACCTACAAGGATGGCAAGAAGACCAAGATCGAAGTCATCCACTAAAATAAAAAAGCGCCCTCGGGCGCTCTACCATCACACATCGTCATTCCCGCGCAGGCGGGAATCCACGGGCCGTAGCGGCGGACCGGCCGCCTCTACGGCAACGACCGGTCATTTCTGCGACAACACCCATTTCACCAGGGTCTTGGCGTCGGCTTCGTTGACCTGCGGATTGGCCGGCATCGGGATCGCGCCCCAGGTGCCCGAACCGCCCTTCATCACTTTGGTGACCAGCTTGGCTTCGGCGTCTTTCTGGCCGGCGTATTTGGCGGCCACGTCCTTGTAAGCAGGACCGACCAGCTTGGTCGCAACGGCGTGGCACGCCATGCAATTTTTTGCCTTGGCCAGATCCGAACCCGCATCCGCCATGGCGGCTTGCGAGGCGAATGCGGAGGCCATTACTACCCCAACCATCATCAAATTGCGTTTCATTATTCATTCTCCAAGTAAAGGCATACCAAATGCTGCCGGTCATTCTACCGCGTTTTACCTTGAAGCATTTAACGCTTAAGTCAAGTTAAAGGTTGACGACGTGAGGTAAGATACTAGCAAAGGAGAACAACATGCCACTGATTCTGCTGATCGTTGCTTTGCTTGTGCTGCGCTACTTTGAGGTGTGGAAGTTTGCCCAACTGTCATGGTGGGCGATCGGCGCCCTGGCGGTGCTGGCGTTTCTCTGGTTCGAGTTTATCGAGCCGATGCTGGGCTTTGACAAGCGCAAAGCCCATAACGAAGATGAAAAGCGCCGCAAGGAGCGCGTGAAACAGACCTTCGACAAGAAATGATCCGTCATTCCCGCGTAGGCGGGAATCCATAGGCCGTGTGACAGGATACTCAGCATGGATTCCCGCCTGCGCGGCGGTCCGCCGCTGCGGAATGACGGGGGTGGGGTTAGCGTTTCAGTTGCGACAGGTCGCGCACGGCGCCGCGGTCGGCCGAGGTGGTCAGCGCCGCATACGCCTGCAGCGCTTGCGACACATAACGGTCGCGGCCAACCGGCTGCCAGGCATCGGCGCCCTTGGCCTCCATCGCCGCCCGGCGCGCCGCCAGTTCCGCATCAGGAATGCGCAAGCCGATGCTGCGGTTAGGAATGTCGATATCGATCATATCGCCCTCCTCCACCAGGCCGATGGCGCCGCCCTCCGCCGCCTCCGGCGACGCATGGCCGATCACCAGCCCCGACGAGCCGCCCGAGAAGCGGCCATCGGTGAACAGCGCGCAGGCCTTGCCCAGGCCCTTCGACTTGATATAAGAGGTTGGATACAGCATCTCCTGCATGCCCGGACCGCCTTTCGGGCCTTCATAGCGGATGATGACCACATCGCCGGCATGCACCGTATCGCCAAGGATGGCCTCGACCGCCGCGTCCTGCGACTCGAACACGCGCGCCTTGCCGCTGAACTTCAGGATGCTCTCATCCACGCCCGCCGTCTTCACGATGCAGCCCTTCTCGGCCAGATTGCCGTACAGGACAGCCAGGCCGCCATCCTGCGAATACGCGTGTTCCTTGTCGCGGATGCAGCCGGTGGCGCGGTCCAGGTCCAGCGAAGCGAAACGCTCCGACTGCGAGAACGCCACCTGGGTCGGCACGCCGCCCGGCGCCGCGCTGAACAGCTTGTGCACGGCCGGATCGTCGCTGCGCTTGATGTCGTTGCGTTCGATGGCGTCGGCCAGCGTCGGCGCGTGGATGGTCGGGCGCGACGTGTCCAGCAGGCCGGCGCGCGCCAGCTCGCCCAGAATCGCAATGATGCCGCCGGCGCGGTGCACGTCTTCGATGTGGAACTTGTCGGTCATCGGCGCCACCTTGCACAGGCACGGCACCTTGCGCGAGATGCGGTCGATATCGGCCATGGTGAAGTCCACGCCGGCCTCGTGCGCGGCGGCCAGCAGGTGCAGCACGGTGTTGGTCGAGCCGCCCATGGAGACGTCCAGCGCCATGGCGTTTTCCCAGGTCGCCTTGGTGGCGATCGCGCGCGGCAGGATGGTGTAGTCGTCCTGCTCGTAGTGGCGCTTGGCCAGCTCGACGATCAGGCGGCCGGCGCGCAGGAACAGCTGTTCGCGGTCGGCGTGGGTGGCAACAATGGTGCCGTTGCCCGGCAGCGACAGGCCCAGCGCCTCGGTCAGGCAGTTCATCGAATTAGCGGTGAACATGCCCGAGCACGAACCGCAGGTCGGGCAGGCCGAACGCTCGATCTCCGCCACGTCGGCATCGCTGACGGTGCTGTCGCCGGCCTTGATCATCGCGTCCACCAGGTCCAGCTTGATGACCTTCTGGCCGCCGTTGACCACTTTCACCACCTTGCCCGCTTCCATCGGGCCGCCGGAAACAAAGATCACCGGAATGTTCAGGCGCATCGCGGCCATCAGCATGCCCGGCGTGATCTTGTCGCAGTTGGAGATGCACACCATCGCATCGGCGCAGTGGGCGTTGACCATGTACTCGACCGAGTCGGCGATCAGGTCGCGCGACGGCAGCGAGTACAGCATGCCGCCGTGGCCCATGGCGATGCCGTCGTCCACCGCGATGGTGTTGAATTCTTTCGCCACGCCGCCGGCTTTTTCGATCTCGCGCGCGACCAGCTGGCCCAGGTCCTTCAGGTGCACGTGGCCCGGCACGAACTGGGTGAAGGAATTGACCACGGCGACGATCGGCTTGTCGAAATCGCCGTCCTTCATGCCGGTGGCGCGCCACAGGGCGCGGGCGCCGGCCATGTTGCGGCCGTGGGTGGTGGTGCGGGAACGGTACTGCGGCATGATGCTTTCTCCTGGTGTTGCTCGACTGCTAAGGCGAGCTTAAAGATGCTGGCTTAGTATCACAGTTTGCGACCTCCCTACCGCAGTGTCAAATATATGATACCCACCTCGGTGATTCGTATAAAATATCACAGAGGATCAACCACATGGAATTGCGACAGCTACGCTACTTCGTCACCGTCGCCGAAGAACTCCACTTCGGCAAGGCGGCGCTGCGCCTGCACATGACGCAGCCGCCGCTGTCGCAGACCATCCAGGCGCTGGAGGCCGAGCTGGGCGCCGCCCTGTTCGAGCGCAACCGCCGCGGCGTGGCGCTGACGCCGGCCGGCGCCGCGCTGCTGCCGGAGGCGCGCCGCATGCTGGCGCAGGCGCAGGAACTGCCGCAGCTGGTGCGGCGCGCCGCCAGCGGCGAAGCCGGCCGCCTGACGCTGGCCTTCGTTTCCTCGGCCGACTACAGCGTGCTGCCGCCGTTTCTGCGCGCCTACCGCGCCGCCTACCCGCAAGTACAGATCACGCTGCAGGAATCCACGTCCGACCTGCAACTGGACGACCTGCTGCACAACCGCATCGACGCCGGCCTGCTGATCCCGCCGCTGCCCGAGAAGGCGCGCGAACAGCTCGACTACCTGCCGGTGCTGAACGAGCCGCTGGTGCTGGCCCTGCCCTCGGGCCTGCCGTTGCTGAAGAAGAAAGGCAAGCTGCACCTGAACGCGCTGCCGCCGCTGCCGCTGATCATTTTCCCGCGCGCGATCTCGCCGGCGCTGCACGACGCCATCCTGTCCGTGTTCCGCGCGGCCGGCGTCACGCCGCAGATCGGCCAGGAAGCGATCCAGATGCAAACCATTGTCAGCCTGGTGTCGGCCGGCATCGGCATGGCGCTGGTGCCGCAGTCGGTCTCCAACCTGATGCGGACCGGGGTAGAATACCGGGCGCTCAGCCACCCCACGCCGCTGGTCGAAACCGGCCTGGCCTGGCGGCGCGACAACGCCTCGCCGGTGCTGCACGGCTTTTTGGAATTACTACGAAAGAACGTCATATGCTGATACACCCGATGCCCGATCCGATTGCACTGCAACTGGGTCCAGTCGCCATCCACTGGTATGGCCTGATGTATGTGCTGGCCTTTGCGCTGTTCATCGCGCTGGGCCGCGTGCGCATCAAGCAGCCGCACATCGCCGCGCAGCAGTGGAAGAAGGAAGACCTGGACGACATGCTGTTCTACGGCATGATGGGCGTGATCATCGGCGGCCGCCTGGGCGAGGTGCTGTTCTACGAGCCGGTCAAATACTTCTCCGACCCGATTGAAATTTTCAAGGTGTGGCACGGCGGCATGTCGTTCCACGGCGGCTTTATCGGCGTGCTGGTGGCGATGTCGCTGTGGGCGCGCAAGGCCGGCCGCAACATCCTCGACGTCTACGACTTCATCGCGCCGCTGGTGCCGCTCGGTTACGCGGCCGGCCGCATGGGCAACTTCATCAACGCCGAGCTGCCGGGGCGCGTGGTCGGCGACCAGTCGCTGCCGTGGGCGATGCTGTGGCCGGACATCCGCTATCCGCTGCATCCGGACCCGGTGTTCCTGCAAGGGCTGCGCCATCCGTCGCCGCTGTACCAGATGCTGATCGACGGCCTGCTGGTGTTTGTGATCCTGTGGCTGTTCTCGCGCAAGGAGCGCCCGCGCCTGGCGGTGGGCGCCTTCTACACGCTGCTGTACGGTTGCGCGCGTTTCTTCACCGAATGGTTCCGCACGCCGGACTGGGAGACGCATGTGCTCGGCCTGCCGATCACCTCCGGCCAGGTGCTGTCGCTGCCGATGATCGTCGCCGCCATCGCCATGCTGGTGTGGTCGTACAAAGCCAACCAACGCGGCCGCGCCCCACTCAAGTAACCCGTCGTTCCCGCGCAGGCGGGAACCCATAGGGCGCGTGCCACGATGCTCAGCATGGATTCCCGCGTGCGCGGGAATGACGAAGGTCAGGCTAGCAGTTTCAGGATGGCTTTCCACTGCGCCGGCGTCACCGGCGTAATGGACAGGCGACTCCCCTTCTGCAGCACCACCATATCCTCCAGCGCCGGAATCGTGCGCATCTCCGCCAGCGGCAGCAGACGCGTTTTACGCATACCCTTCACATCGATCGAAATCCAGCGCGGCTGCTCCGGCGTCGCCTTCGGATCGTGGTACTTGCTCTTCGCGTCGAACTGCGAAGCATCCGGATAAGGCGTACTCACGACCTCCGCCAGCCCGGCAATCCCCGGCTCCGGGCAGCTGGAATGATAAAACAGCACCCCATCGCCCACCTGCATCTGGTCGCGCATGAAATTGCGCGCTTGGTAGTTGCGCACGCCGAACCAGGCCGTGGTCTGCCGCGGCGACGCCATCACATCGTCGATACTGACTTCATCCGGCTCGGACTTCATCAACCAATATTGCATCGGAATCTCCAGACGAAAAAAGCGGCTGCGCATTCACATGCTTGCAACCGCTTTCTAGTTGAATAGGGCCCCGCCTGTGCCGTCTTGCCGGCATCCCGAACCAAGAGGCTCAGGTGGTCACAGTTAGTTCAATTTCGGGTTCATCGAACGAGCGACGCTCACGCCCATCGAACAAATTTCCGTAACCGGTGCAAAAGAATGGTTCAAGGAATATATGACAAGTCTCGAACACTGCAGGGTAAGAAGAGTTTACTCTCTTGTGCGCCGCAAAGGAAGGGCTGATCCAATTAAAAACTGCTTAAAACAGCGCTTCCTGTGGTGTCAGCGCGGCGTCCAGCACTTTATTCATGGAGGCGATCTTGGTCTGCACTTCCAGCAGCGACATGTCGGACAACGGCCCTTGCGGCGCCTTCACCGTCAGGAATTCCGCCGCCACGGCCAGCGCCGCCATCACGGCGATGCGGTCGTTGCCCTTGATCTTGCCGGCGTCGCGGATCGAGCACATCTTGCGATCCACCAGGCCGGCCGCCTTGCGCAACGCCGCTTCCTCTTCTTCCTTGCAGGCCAGCTTATAGCTGTTGCCCATGATGGTCACGTCCACCTGGATCATCGTGCTTCCTCGTTTTCAGGCTGCTGGGTTTCGTCGGACGCGGCGGTGTCGCCGTTGTCCGGGGCGGGGATGTGTTCCAGCAGCGCCTCGACCCGCGAGGAAGCCTCGCTCAGACGGCGCTGATAGCCCATGTTCTCCACCACGAGGGCGGCGTTGGCCTGGCGTAGCTGGGCGTTCTCCCGGCGCAGCGCGGCGGTCATCTCGGCCAACTGGTCGATTTTATCGGAGAGTTCTTGGAATTCTGAAATCATCCCGCCACTATAGGCAGCGCGCGGGATGCCGTCAACCGAATCGCGTGTTTGCGGTCAACAAGCACGCGATTTATTTACTCGACGTCAATTACTTGGCCGGTTCGATGGTCACATGGCCCTCGATACCGCTGCCCTGCCCGGCTTCGGCCTCGATCAGCACATTCAGTTCGCGCTTGCCGGCACCGGCCGGCAGCACGACATCCAGCGGCCCCTCGGCATAGCTATCCTTCTTGCCGATCAGCTTACCGTTAAGCCAGATTTCCGCCTTGCCCTTGATGGCCCCGAAGCGGATCAGGCCATTGCCGTCGGCCAGGTTCTTGCGCGGCGTGAAGCTGGAACGGTACAGATGGTACTTGCTGCCGGCGGCCGCGCGCATCGGCGGCGAGCCCCAGCCCCAGGTATTCATGTCAAAGCCGGCCAGCTTCTGGTTCGGGTCCGGGCGCGTATCGCCGTCCGGCGCGATGCGCCAGTTGCGCACGAAGGTCAGCGGCGCGTCGGCCAGTTCCACATACGGCACGGCGGCGACGCGCCTGACCGGAATGGTCACGCGCGCGGCCTTCAGGCCGGCGGCGGTGGCGCTGACGGTGATGTCGTCGCCGGCCTCGTAGTTGGTCTGCACGATCAGCTGGGCCAGGCCGTTGAACAGGCGACGCGTCGCGCCCTTCTCGTCCTCGTGCGAATTCGGATCGCCATTGCCATGGCCGATGGAATGGCCGCCGCCCGACACCGCAAACGTCACCTCGTTCTGCGCCAGCGGCACGGCGCGGCCCTGCGCGTCCAGCGCGCGCACCGTGATCGGCAGCGCGTCGAAGCCGTCGCCGGCCAGCTGCGCGCGGTCCGGCGCCAGTTCCAGCGACACCGCCTCGCCGGTGGTTTCCACCGCCGTGCGCACCACTTCCCTGCCGCCCTTGTAGCCAACGGCTTCCAGCTTGCCCGGCTCGAAGACGACGTTGAAGTTGTTCATGCGGTAGGGGTCGGCCTTTTGCTCGCTCAGTTCGCGGCCATTGAGCAACAGCTTGATTCTCTCCACGTTGGTCATCACCATCACGCGCACGTTCTCGCCCTGCTTCCAGTTCCAGTGCGGCGCGATGTGGATCAGCGGCTTGTCCTTGATCCACTGCACCTGGTGGATGTAGTACGCGGTCTTGGCAAAGCCGTTCAGGTCCATGATGCCGAACACCGAGCTGACCGACGGCCAGTCGTTCGGCGTCGGCTCGCCGCGGTAGTCGAAACCGGTCCAGACAAAACCGCCGGCCACGAACGGACGCGTATCGATGGCCTGCCAGGCGTCGCGGTGGGTGTTGCCCCATTGCGCGGCGTCGTCGTCATAGCTGGCGATCAGGTTCTTCTCTTTCACGGTCTTGTACTCGCCGCGCGTCATGAAGGCCGAGGTGTCCTCGGAACTGGTGAACGGCTTGTTCGGATAGGCCTTGTGATAGCGGTCGTAGTCGGGCACCTGGTAGTTGGAACCCACCACGTCCACCGCGTGCGACACATTCAGCTCGGTGAAGAAGCCGCCGTTCATCGCGGCGGTGACCGGACGCGTATCGTCCAGCGCCTTCACGGCGGCGGTCATGCGGCGCACCATCTCGTAGCCGACTTCGCTAGCCTGCACCGGCTCCTCGTTGAACACCGACCACAGGACGATGCCCGGATGGTGACGGTCACGCTTGACCATCCACTCCAGCTGCTTCATGTAGTCCGGCGAGGGATTGAAGTTGCGGTTTTCGTCCATGACGACAAAGCCCATGCGGTCCACCATGTCCAGCACCTCGGACGCCACCGCGTTGTGCGAGAAGCGGATGGCGTTGACGCCCATTTCCTTCAAACGGCGCAGGCGATATTCCCAGATCGACAGCGGCACGGCCACGCCGACGCCGGCGTGGTCCTGGTGGATGCACACGCCTTGCAGCTTGACGTGCACGCCGTTGAGGAAGAAGCCCTTGGCGGCGTCAAAATGAATGGTGCGGAAGCCGGTGTTCAGGGCAGTCTCGTCCACCACCTTGCCGGCTTGCAGAACGCGCGTGGTCACGCGATACAGATTGGTCTTCTCGATAGACCACAGGGCCGGATCGTTGACCGTCACCGGCAGCTTGACGGCGCTGGTGGCCAGCACGCCCACGCGCGCCGACTCGATACGCCTGGCGACCTGCTTGCCCGACGGGTCGTACACGGTGACTTCCACCTGCACATCGCCGGCGGTCTTGCCGCTGTTATTCAGCGTGACTTCGACCGGGATGCTCCACTGCTTGCCCTTGACCTGGCGCGGCGTGGCGTGCACGCCGTCGGTGACGACGTGCAGCGGGCTGCGTTTCACCAGCCAGCTGTGGCGATAGATGCCGGCGCCCTCATACCACCAGCCTTCCATCGCTTCGGCGTCGACGCGGATGGCGATGGTGTTCAGCGAGTCGCCGTAGCGCAGGAACGGCGTGATGTCGATGTAGCTGGCGTTGTAGCCGGACCAGTTGCGGTTGACCACATTGCCGTTGACCCAAACGGTGGCGTGGGTGGCGATGGCGTCGAACTGCAACTCAAAATGCTTGCCGCGATCGGCCGGGTCGACCTTCAGGTAGCGGCGATACCAGCCGATGCCACGCGGGCGATAGCCCTGCGACACATTGGCCTTCGGATCGAACGGGCCCTCGACGGCCCAGTCGTGCGGCAGGTTGAGACGGCGCCAGTCGGAGTCGTCGTATTCGTTGCCGGCGGCGCCGCCGGCGTTGCCGGCCTTGGCGTTGCTATAGGACTCCTCGTGGCCGACGATCGGCGGCTCGACGATGTCGCCCTGGTGGAACAGCCAGCCGCGGTCAAGCGACAGGCGCTCGCGCGGCGCGTTAGTCGCTGCGCCGGCGCTGACGCAGGCCAGCATGAGCAGGATGGTGGCGAATGCCCGTATTTTCAAATCAGTCTCCCCTGATAAAAAAACGGAGCAGCGCCATCACGCACCGCTCCGCAAAACCACGATAAAAACTGTTACGCGCTTACAGCTTGAACGACAGGCCCAGGTTGTAGCGGCGGCCGAACTCGGTCACCTCTTGCTGCAGCGGGTTGTTGGCACTGGTGTAGACAGCCTTCTGATTGGTCAGGTTGTCGATACCGAAGCGCAGCTGGATATTAGGCGTCAGTTGCTTGGCCAGGTTCAGCGTCACATAGGTTTCCGCATCGTTGACCAGCAACTGGCCGGCGCTCCACGTCGGGTTGCGCACAAACTCGCTGTGGTAGTTGGCCGACAGTCGCGCTTCATATCCGGCTTTTTCGTACCACAGGGTCACGCCGCCGTTGTGCTTCATCAGGCCTTCAACCGGGAACGGATTCTTGACCGGCACCTGCTCGCGGATCGAGCTATTGGTGTAAGCGTAGTTGCTGGCGATGCCCAGGCCGTCGAACGGCGCCGGCAGCGAAGTGAATTGCTGCTGGTAGGCCAGTTCCAGGCCACGGATGTTGCCGCCCTCGCCGTTGACCGAACGGGTGATGTTCTCGCTCTGGGTGATGGCGATGTAACGCTGCACCTGTTTGTAGAACACGCCCGCCGACAGCAGCGAACCTTTGGCGAAGTACCACTGGTAGGCCAGGTCCAGCTGGTTGGCCATCATCGGCTTCAGGTCAGGATTGCCGGCGCTGCCGGTCTGCGGCTGGCCGGTGCCGGCCAGGCTCAGGTTACGCGAGGCGCGCAGTTCGTCCAGCGGTGGGCGCGACATGGCGCGCGCCAGGCTGAAACGCACCTGATGTTCCTGCGCTTCGTCCATATTGAAGATCAGGTTCAGGCTAGGCAGGATCTCGGTGTACGAGGTGCCGCCTTCGACCGCCGTTGGCGTGCCGCCGCCGATCGACTCCATGCCGTAGCTGTCGGTCTTGGTGTGCACCACGCGGACGCCGACGTTACCACGATAGGTTTTGCCGAAGGCTTCGCCATCGAGGTCGCCCTGCACGTAGGCCGAGGTGCTGCGCTCCTTGACCTTCCAGCCGGCCAGCAGATCGTTAAAGGTCTGCGTACGGCCGGTCGGGTTGGTGGCGTTGGCGCCGTAAATCGACGAGATGGTGCCGTCGAAGTCTTTCAGCGCAATGTAGGCCGGGAAGCCGTCTACCTTCACGGTCTCGAAGGCCGATTGTGGAATCGCCTGCGAACCCATATCCCAGGTGGTCTGGCGGAAGCTCTTCTCGCGGTCGGTGGCGCGGATGCCGATCTTCAGGCGGCTGACGATGCTGTTATCGATCGGGCGCGCGGCGCTGACCGAGACGGCGTTCAGCAGATCTTTCACGTGGCCGTCGGTGTCGACGTACAGCGTGGCGTTGCTGAAGTTGGCCGGATTGCCGGTGTCCATGCCGAAGCTATAGGACTGGTTTTCGTTGCCGGTGAAGTTCCAGGTGGTCTTGGTATAGTCGTTGCTCCACTGGCGCACGTCGACCCACTGGCTGCTGCGCAGCGCGTGGGAGGTCGACAGGTCGGTTTCAACTTTCCAGTCGCCGGCGGTGAACTTGCCGTTCAGGCCCGAAGCGGCAACGGAGGCGTCCTGCTTCCAGCGCGAGTGGTTGTTGACTACCTTGGTCCAGTCGGCGGTAGCGCCGGCGACGTAGCCGTCAATCAGGTTGACGTTGGTGTAGTTGCCGAAATTGGCCAGACCCTCGGTCCAGTGCTGCAGCTGGTCCTCATCGATCTTGGTCTGCGCGTAGTAAGTGTCGGCGGTAATCAGCACATCGCTGTTCGGCTTCCACTCAACCTTGCCCAGCACGCTGCTGCGCTTGTTGTCGCCGCGGCGCACGTCGTCCTGGAAGCCCCAGGGCGTGCGGTTGGTGGCGGCGCTTTCGTCAAAGCCCCAGTGGCGCACGTTCTTCTGCACCGACGGCTGATCCTGATAGCTGAAGGCGATGGCCGCGCCCAGCGTCTTGTTCAGGAACTGGTCGATGTAGATGCCGCCCACGCGCGGCGCGGTTTTGTCGGCGCCCGGGATGTCTTTCGAGATCGGATAGTACAGCGCATCGGCTTTCAGGTTGATCTGACGGCCGTTGTAGCGCAGTGGCGAAACGGTTTGCAGGTCGATGGTGGTGGCAACGCCGCCCTCCACCAGCTCGGCGTTCTGCGTTTTGTACACGGTAGCGCCGCTGATCGACTCCGACGGGAACTGCTCGAAACGCACGGCGCGGTTAGGCTCCGACGATGCCAGCTCGCGGCCGTTCAGGGTGGCGCCGATGAAGCGTGGGCCCATGCCACGCGCGACGATCTGCGAGGCGTTGCCGCGATCCAGGCCGGACGACAGGCCAGGCAGGCGCGCCAGCGATTCGGCGATGGTGGTGTCAGGCAGTTTGCCGATGTCTTCCGACGATACGACTTCCACGATGCTGTTCGACGCTTCCTTCGCCGCCAGCGCATTGCGCACAGAGGCGCGGATACCGGTCACGTTCACTTGCTGAATTTCGCCGGTAGCTGCCGGTGCGGCTGCGGCCTCCTGCGCGAATGCTTCCTGGACCAGAAGCGGCGAAGTGAAGAGCGTGGCAATCAGCCAGCTCACTTTTTTCTGTTTCATTGTGCATCTCCAGTGTTTGTATTTTGTCCCGTCTCTGGTGAGGATGTGGACGGATAGACTGGATGCTAACTGAAACGTTTATTTTCAAACCAATAGATTATTTCGCGCGCGGCATACCAAGTTCGTATATCAGATCTGCGCCGGCGGCTGATAATTAGGATAGATGCTGGCCGCCGCGTCGCGCAGCGCGATCAGCATGGCGTCGGCGCCCGGCGAGAGCTGGTGTCGCTTGCGCGTCACAATGCCGAACGAATCCATGCTGACGCCGAGGTCGAACGGCAGCGTCTTCAGCAGGCCGGCGTCCAGGTAGGGCTGGACCGCCTCGGCCGGCAGCGCGACGATCATGTCGTTGTTGAGCAGCAGGCTGGCCACCACCGGCATGTCCAGCGTCTCGACGGTTTCGACCGGCTGCTCCAGGCCGTGCGACAGAAACAGCGCGGTCAGGCGGTCGCGCAGGATGGAGCCAGCCGGCGGCAAGATCCAGCACTGGTCCATCAGGTCTTCCAGCTTGAGGTCGGCGCGCGACATCAGCGGATGGCTGGCGCGCGCGATCAGCAGATGCGGCTCGTCGGTCAGCGGTTCGAAATTCAGTTCGTCGGCGGCCTCGGTGTCGAGGATGCGGCCGACCACCAGGTCCAGCTCGCCGCCGCGCAGGCGCTCGACCAGCACCTTGCTGGTCGACATGGTCACCGCCACGTGCACGCGCGCATGCCGTTCTTTCAACAGATTGATCGCCTTCGGCACCAGGCCGGTGGCGGGCGCCAGCACCGTGCCCAGGCCGACGCGCCCGCGCAGGCCCGACAGCAGCTCCATCACCTCCTGGTGCGCCGCGTCCATCTCGGCCAGCGCCGCGCCGGCGCGGCGGATCAGCACCTTGCCGTACCAGGTCGGCGCCACGCCGCGCGACAGGCGCTCGAACAGCTGCACGCCGAGCGCGTGTTCCAGCTCGCCCAATAATTTGGACGCGCCGGGTTGCGTCAGGTTGGCGGCTTGCGCCGCGTGCGCGATGGAACCATGCCGGCCCAGTTCGACCAGCAGAACCAGATGGCGCGTTTTCAGGTGGGAACGAACGAAGCGGTCCGAGCGGGAATCAGTCATATTGGTTTCAGTTTGATTGCCCATCATAAATGGGGGCTGAACCATCGTCAATCACCGCTACGCATGTGCGCGCCCTGTGGAAGCGCTACCGCTATCAATAAACAAGCCATCTTCCACACCGGGCGCCAGGCCGCGCGCCAGATCCGGCGGCAAGCCGTACAAGCCGCCCTGCGCACCCAGCACCAGCAGCTGCCGCATGCCGTCGCCGCCGAAGGCCACCGACGCCGCCGCCTCGCGCGCCAGCGCGATACGCTGCAACAGGCGGCCGTCGCGTTCGTACTGCACCAGCACGCCATCCTGCACGCTCCAGACGTTGCCCACGCTGTCGACGATGGCGGCGCCGGCGCCCGGCCCTGCCAGTTCAGTAAACGTTTTCGTATTGCTTACCTTGCCGCGCTCGGCATCGTAGTCGCATCGCATCAAGTCGCCACGCGTGGCGTCGGCGAAATACAGCTGGCGGCCGTCGGGGCTAAAGGCGATGCTGGCCGCTTTCACCACCGCCGGCAGCGCCAGCCGGCGCAACCCATGGCGCTGCGAATACTGGTAGAAGCTGCCGATCGGCCGCTGGTCCGTGGCGGTGTTGGCGGTGCCGAAGACGAAGTTGCCGTGGCGGTCGGCGCAGCCGTCGCTGATGCTGGTGCGCGGCTCGGCGGCGTCGATGGTCAGCAGCACCTGCGCCTGCAACGGCCGGCTCGGCTGTCCAGGCGGCGGCAGGTCCAGCAGGCCGAGCCGTTTGCCCAGTCCCAGCAACAGCCGGCCGGAACTGCAGCAGGCGATGGCGCACGCGCGTTCCTGCAAGCGCAAGCCGCTGGGCATGGCAGGCGGCGCCGGCCAGGCATACAACTGGCTGCCGATCGGGTCAGGCCAACGCCAGCATTGCCTTTCAGCATCCCAACGCAGCGCGCAACCGGCCTGCCCGACCCGGACCAGCAGGATGCCGGGCGTGGAAGCGACTGCGGTGGCTACATTCATAGAAGTTTCGGGAACAGTTGTCGACCTGAAAAGTCTAAGGGAAGGTGCCATGCTGCAGCTATGAATAAAGCGCCGGCATCCATGCTGATATCGGATAGCAGCCACGGTTGTCGTTGGTGCGGGGTTGGGTGATTGGCGTGCAGGCTGTGCCATTGGCTGTGCAGCGGTGCGGAATTGCGTGTGCAGGCCACGTCAGTGCCGGCGAGGCCACCTCATTTCCTGCACCGCACACGTCATTCCCTGAGAGGCTACGTCTACCTGCGCCGACCACGTCATCGCCTGAGAGGCCACGTCTACCTGCGCCGCCCACGTCAGTGCCTGAGAGCCCACGTCATTGCCGCGTAGGCGGCAATCCATAGGGCGCGGATTGAGTCCGCGCAGCATGGGTTCCCGCCTGCGCGGGAACGACGGGGAGAGGTATCTGATAATGATATGGCTCCTTGCGAATTAATCATATTTCCAGTCTAGCGACCGGCCTTAGACTGAGCGCTGTTCCCCGAACTCCATCCTGACCTGATCTCTATGAAAATCACAAAACTGACGACCTACCGTGTTCCACCGCGCTGGATGCTGCTGAAAATCGAAACCGATGAAGGCGTCGTCGGCTGGGGCGAGCCGGTCATCGAAGGCCGCGCCCGCACCGTGGAAACGGCGGTCCAGGAAATGGAGCCGTATCTGATCGGCCAGGACCCGGCGCGCATCAACGACCTGTGGCAAACCATGTACCGCGCCGGCTTCTACCGTGGCGGCGCCATCCTGATGAGCGCGATCGCCGGCATCGACCAGGCGCTGTGGGACATCAAGGGCAAGGTGCTGGGCAAGCCGGTGTACGAACTGCTGGGCGGCCTGGTGCGCGACCGCATGAAGATGTACAGCTGGGTCGGCGGCGACCGTCCATCGGACATCATCGAACAAATCCGCACGCTGCAAAAAGGCGGCTTCAACACCTTCAAGATGAACGGCACCGAGGAACTGGGCATGCTGGACACCTCGGCCAAGGTCGATGAGGCGGTGGCGCGCGTGGCCGAGATCCGCGCAGCGTTCGGCACCACCATCGAGTTCGGCCTGGACTTCCACGGCCGCGTGGCCGCGCCGATGGCCAAGTCGCTGTTGCGCGAACTGGAACAATTCCGCCCGCTGTTCGTCGAGGAGCCGGTACTGGCCGAGCAGGCGGAATACTACCCGCGCCTGGCCGAGATGACCTCCATCCCGCTGGCGGCCGGCGAGCGCATGTACTCGCGCTTCGAATTCAAGAACGTGTTCGCGGCCGGCGGCCTGTCGATCGTGCAGCCAGACCTGTCGCACGCCGGCGGCATCACCGAATGCCTGAAGATCGCCTCGATGGCCGAAGCCTACGACATCACGCTGGCGCCGCACTGCCCGCTGGGCCCGGTCGCGCTGGCCGCCTGCCTGCAAGTGGACTTCGTGTCGTACAACGCCGTGCTGCAGGAGCAGAGCATGGGCATCCACTACAACAAGGGCGGCGAGCTGCTGGACTACGTCATCAACAAGGAAGACTTCAAGATCATCGACGGCTATTGCAAGCCGCTGCCGAAGCCTGGCCTGGGCGTGGAAGTGGACGAGGCGCGCGTGATCGAGGCCAGCAAGAATGCGCCGGACTGGCGCAACCCGGTGTGGCGCCACGAAGACGGCAGCGTCGCCGAGTGGTGATCCCGCAGCACCGCAGCACTTCTTAATCCGCACCACCCTGCGGCGGCCCGTCACCGGCCGCCGCGATCCCCCACACGCGGCTGGCGACATAGGTCGCGCCATCGCGCGTTTTCAGCAGATCACCGAATATCGCCCGCAAAGCGCGGCCGTCCGGCGTCGGCCGCATCACCGCCACCTGCGCGCGCGACCAGTCCAGCACTTGCGCGCCGACCGGATGCCGCTCGGCGTGATAACTATCCAGCAGTCCTGACGGCGCCTCGCCGCGTAGCGTGGCCGCCAGCTTCCAGCCCAGGTTGACGGCGTCGCCGATGCCGAGGTTCAGCCCCTGCCCGCCCAGTGGCGAATGGATATGCGCCGCGTCGCCGGCCAGCAGGATACGGCCGTTGCGATAGCAGGTAGCCTGGCGCGCGCGATCGGTCCACGTGGTGGCGATATGCAGCGCGCCCAGCGTGACACCGGTTTGCGAGACGCGCCGCAGCACCGCCTGCGCATGCTCGCGCGTGACCGGCTGGCCGCTCTGGTGAAACGCGCCGCCGTCGAAATCCTGCACGGCGAAGTAGCCGGGCTGCGACTGGAAATACATGCCGGCCGGCGTGATATTGCGGCCCGGCCGGAGCTGGCCGGGATCGGCAATATCGACCTGCATCGTGTAGCCGGTGAACTCCGGCTCCGTGCCGGCGAATGCGAACCCGCCGGCCTTGCGCACCGCGCTGCGCGCGCCGTCGCAGCCCACCAGCCAGCGGCCGGCAAACGCGCGCTGGCCGGCGCGCACCGAGACGCCCGCCGCGTCCTGCGCCACGCCGTCCACAGCGACGCCGCGTAGCAGCTCCACGCCCAGCGACAAGGCGCGGCGGGTAAGCACGGCTTCGATCTCGGCCAGTTCGGCGATCAGGCTGGCCGGCGACGGCCAAGCTGCCGCATCTATATCGGCGTAATAAAACGGCAGGCCGGCAAAGTGGCCCGCTTGCGTGGGCGCCACATGGCCCAAGGGCTTCCTGGGGCGCTTCGGCACCTCCAGCTGATCGAGCAGTCCGCGCTGCGCGAACGCCGCTATGGTCGGCGCCGTCAGGCCGCGTATGCCAAACGGCAGCTGCTTCAACGGCGAGTGCGGGTCCGCCGCCTTCTCCAGCACCAGCACGGCGCAGCCCTCCCGCGCCATCTCGCACGCCAGAAACAGGCCGACCGGACCGGCGCCTGAAATAATCACATCGTAGATAGTATTCATGCCGCCAGTCTAGGGACGGCGGCGCTGGGCGGCTTGTATAAACGCGACAAACTACGTTCTGCGCCTGCGCGCAAAGACCGCCGGCGTCACGCCGCTGTAGCGCTTGAATTCGCGGCTCAGGTGCGATTGATCGACATAGCCCAGCTCCTGCGCCAACGCCGCCAGGCTGGTCGCGGGCGCGGTCCACAAGCGGTTGCGCGCCTGCTCGAAGCGCATCAGCCCCGCCACGTCCCTGACCGTATGGCCGGACGATTGCTTGAACTTGCGCTCCAGCGTGCGCACCGTCGCATGCGCGGCAGCAGCGACCTCGCTGACCGCCAGCGCGCCGCGCGCCTCCAGCATCGCCATGCCTGCCTTGCGCAGCACCTCGTCGACCGCCGTTCGCCGCGCCTGCGCAAAGTAGCGCGCCACCAGCGCCACGGCGTCCTCGACGCGCCCCGCCGCTATGCACTCGCGCAAGGGCTGCTGCAATTGCGCGACCGGATGCTCGAACAGGCGCACGCCGTCGCCAGCCGGCGCCAGGTCCAGCAGCTCGAACACCGTCCACGGATAACAGCGGACGCCGATCACCTCCAGCGGGCCGTCGACGGTCAGCGCCACCGGCTGGTTGAGCAGCCCCATCAAAAACGGCGAAGGCAGCGACTTGCCGTCCAGATAACAAGCGCCGAAGTGGAAAACGATTTCCGCGTAGCCGTCCGGGATGATCTCGAACCGGGCCTCGGCGACGTCGCGGCGGTTGTACCAGAAGCAACGGATGACGTCGCGCAGCGCCGGCGGCGGCTCAAATTCGCGGTGCTGAACATGCGTTGTAGTCATATCGATACTATTTTCTCTTCTTTTTGATGTTTCACAAGCTTGCATGCCTTGAAATGGGCAAAGGTCGTCCCTATAATTGGCACTCGTTAGGGATGAGTGCTAACAGCTCGCCCAACTACCAACATACTGTACCATTGCTAAAAAATTAAGGAGTTTTGTATGAACCTTCGCCCTTTGAACGATCGCGTAATCGTCAAACGCCTCGACCAGGAAACCAAAACTGCGTCCGGCCTGATCATCCCTGATGCGGCCGCTGAAAAACCAGACCAAGGCGAAGTCCTGGCGGTTGGCAATGGCAAGATCCTGGACGACGGCAAAGTGCGTCCTCTGGATGTCAAAGTAGGCGACCGCGTCCTGTTCGGCAAATACGCCGGCCAGACCGTCAAGATCGACGGCCAGGAACTGATGGTCATGCGCGAAGAAGACATCATGGCGATCGTCACCAAGTAATCCTTGGTCCACTGATCCCACCTAACACCTCAAGGAGTAATAAACATGGCAGCTAAAGAAGTTATCTTCGGCGACGCAGCGCGCGCCAAAATGGTTGAAGGCGTGAACGTACTGGCCAACGCCGTTAAAGTCACCCTGGGCCCGAAAGGCCGCAACGTTGTGCTGGAACGTTCGTTCGGCGCCCCTACCGTCACCAAGGACGGCGTATCGGTTGCTAAAGAAGTCGAGCTGAAAGACAAGCTGCAGAACATGGGCGCGCAAATGGTCAAGGAAGTTGCTTCCCGCACCAGCGACAACGCCGGCGACGGCACCACCACCGCGACCGTGCTGGCCCAGGCCATCGTGCGCGAAGGCATGAAGTTCGTAGCCGCCGGCATGAACCCGATGGACCTGAAGCGCGGCATCGACAAAGCCGTGGCAGCGACCGTTGAAGAACTGAAAAAAATCGCCAAGCCAACCACCACCTCGAAAGAAATCGCCCAGGTCGGCGCGATCTCGGCCAACTCGGATTCGTCGATCGGCGAGCGCATCGCTGAAGCGATGGAAAAAGTCGGCAAGGAAGGCGTCATCACCGTGGAAGACGGCAAGTCGCTGAACGACGAGCTGGACATCGTTGAAGGTATGCAGTTCGACCGCGGCTACCTGTCGCCATACTTCATCAACAACCAGGACAAACAAGTTGCCGCTCTGGACAACCCGTTCGTTCTGCTGTGCGACAAAAAAATCTCGAACATCCGCGACCTGCTGCCTATCCTGGAACAGATCGCCAAATCGGGCCGCCCACTGCTGATCATCGCCGAAGACATCGAAGGCGAAGCGCTGGCGACCCTGGTGGTCAACAACATCCGCGGCATCCTGAAAACCGTTGCAGTGAAAGCCCCAGGCTTCGGCGACCGTCGTAAAGCCATGCTGGAAGACATCGCCATCCTGACCGGCGGCCAGGTGGTTGCTGAAGAAGTCGGCCTGACCCTGGAAAAAGTCACCCTGGAAGAGCTGGGCCAAGCCAAGCGCATCGAAGTGGGCAAGGAAAACACCATCGTGATCGATGGCGCCGGCCAGGCCGCCAACATCGAAGCCCGCGTCAAGCAAATCCGCGTGCAGATCGAAGAAGCAACCTCGGACTACGACCGTGAAAAACTGCAAGAGCGCGTGGCCAAGCTGGCCGGCGGTGTTGCCGTGATCAAAGTCGGTGCTGCCACCGAAGTTGAAATGAAAGAGAAAAAGCACGTGTTGAAGACGCACTGCACGCTACCCGCGCTGCCGTGGAAGAAGGCATCGTGCCAGGCGGCGGCGTTGCCCTGCTGCGCGCCCGCGCGCAAGTACAAGGCCTGAAAGGCGACAACGCCGACCAGGACGCTGGTATCAAGATCGTGCTGCGCGCGATGGAAGAGCCACTGCGCATGATCGTGCAAAACGCCGGCGAAGAATCGTCGGTGGTGGTTGCCGCCGTGCTGGCCGGCTCGGGTAACTACGGTTACAACGCCGCCAACGGCACCTACGGCGACATGGTGGAAATGGGCGTGCTGGACCCAGCCAAGGTAACCCGTTCGGCGCTGCAAAACGCCGCGTCGATCGCTGGCCTGATGCTGACCACCGACTGCATGGTGGCTGAAGTCGTAGAAGACAAACCAGCCGGCGGCATGGGCGGTATGGGTGGCATGGGCGGCATGGGCGGCATGGACGGCATGATGTAATACTGCCGGCCGGCTGACGTAGCCTGCTGTTGAAAAGCCCACGCGGACTGCGGTCTGCGTGGGCTTTTTTCTTGTCTGTTACACTGGCGGGCATGAAATTACTTGCCCTGCTTCTCGCCTCCGCCCCTGCCTTCGCGCAGGACCTGCCTCCCGTCCTCCATGCCGACAGTCTGCCGGTGATTACCGCCGCGCCCGGCGTCACGCTGCGCGAACTCAGCGGCCGCACCGCGCCCGACGGCGCCCGCAGCGACAAGGTCAGCGTCGCCCTGTTCCGGCTGGAAGCGGGCAAGGCCAGTCCGTGGAGCCACAACAAGCTGGGCGAGGAATCGTTCTTCGTCCTCAGCGGCGAGGGCGAAGTCTGGACCGACGGCAAGGCGCAGCCGGTCAAGGCAGGTTCCTACATCGTCATCCAGGCCAGCACCGTGCGCTCGATCCGCGCCAGCAAAGGCGTGCCGCTGGAGTTCTACGCCATCACCGCGCCGGCGTGGAGCAAGGACGATGACGTGCTAACCACCGCCCCCGCAGGCGCCCCCAAGTAATGACACTGCCGTCATCGACTGCGGCGCAAGCGGACGACGCCACCGCGCCGAGCCGGCGGCGCGCGCTGCTCGCAGCCAGCGGCGCGCATGCGGTGCATGACGGCCTTACCGATCTGATCTATGTCTTGCTGCCGGTCTGGCAGGCACAGTTCGCCATCAGCTATGCGATGATCGGCTTGTTGCGCGCCGCGTATTCGGGCGTGATGGCGGGCTTTCAGCTGCTGGCCAGCCGGCTGGCGCGGCGCTGGGGCCGCGAACGCATGCTGATCGGCGGCACCGCGCTGGCCGGCGTGGCCTACCTGATCGCCGGCATGGCTGGCGGCCTGCCGCTGCTGCTGATCGCGCTGATGCTCGGCGGCCTCGGCGCCAGCACCCAGCATCCGCTGGCGTCGTCGCTGGTGGCGGACGCGTACGAGGCCGGCGGCGGCGTCAAGCAGGCGCTGTCGCAGTACAACTTTGCCGGCGATATCGGCAAGACCCTGATTCCCGGCGCGGTCGGCTTGCTGGTGGTGGTGGTCAGCTGGCAGACCAGCGTCATGCTGATCGGCTTGCTCGGCCTGGCTGCGGCGGCGCTGCTGTGGTGGCTGTTGCCGTCGCGCGCCACGGCCGGCCGCGCCAAGGCCGCGCGCGTGAGCGGCGGCAACGGCTCCATCGGCGGCCTGCGCGCGCTGCTGGCTACCGGCACGCTGGACAGCGCGGTGCGCATGGGCTTCCTGACGTTTCTGCCCTTCCTGTTGAAGAACAAGGGCGCCGGCACGGCCGGCATCGGCGTCGCCTTGTCGCTGCTGTTCGTCGGCGGCGCGTTTGGCAAGCTGTTCTGCGGCTATCTGGGCGCGCGCGTCGGCATGATGAAGACCGTGTGGGCGACCGAGTCGCTGACCTCGCTGTGCATCCTGCTGGCGGTATGGCTGCCGCTGAGCGGCGTGATGCTGATGCTGCCGCTGCTCGGACTGGCATTGAACGGCACTTCGTCGGTGCTGTACGGCGTGGTGCCGGAACTGGCGGCGGCGGGCAGGCACGAGCAGGCGTTCGCGTGGTTTTATACCGGCACCATCGGCGCCGGCGCGCTGTCGCCGGTGCTGTTCGGGCGCCTCGGCGATGTGCTGGGCGTGCCGGTGGCGCTGTGCGCGCTGGCGGCGCTGCTGTTGCTGACGCTGCCGCTATCGTGGCGCGTGCAAAAGGCGCTTGTGGGCTAGAATCTGTGTTCCCATGGACTTCATCAGGAGTGCAACATGGAAACACAAGAATTGCATCGCGGTCGCCTGATCGACCATCTGCAACTGGTCGTGCGCGACCTGGCTGCCTCGCAAACGTTTTATACCGCCGTGCTGGAGGTGCTGGACATTCCGCTCGGCGGCACCGGCGACACCTACTTCTGGGCCGACGAGCTATTCGTCTCCACCGCCGACAGCGAGGCGGCGCTGGGGCAGCTGACCGGCCGTCACCACCTGGCTTTCCAGGCCAGGGACCGCGCCACCGTGGAGGCGTTTCACAAGGCCGCATTGGCCGCCGGCGGCAAGGACAACGGCGCGCCGGGCGAGCGTCCCTACCACCCGGGCTACTACGCCGCCTTCGTGCTGGACCCGGATGGCAACAACATCGAAGCGGTTTTCCACGGCGACGCCAAACGCAGCGCGCCGTCAGTCCACATTACATTTTAACGGCGAAGTCGCCGCGCAATCCGCTGAAGGATTTCAGCAGGCGTTCTGTGAGAATATCGCCTGCATTTCCGATCTCAACAGCATATCGCTTGAGCGTTTGCTTATCGATCTGATCGAGAGGCTTTTGCTCTTGCGTCTCAATGCCGGCCAAAACGGCCAGCGTAATCGCTCGACTTTCGGCACTCGGAACAGACGAAGGCGCATCAAAAAAAGGCCCCCCCTCATCTCCTCTCTATGATGTATTCCTCTGATAGTGGATTCGCCCGCAGCCTCACGGCGACTAGCTTGAACAAATTGGCAACTGGTGACACTGGAATGACAAGCATCATGCCACGATCTCCGCCGGGGGTACTGCTTCCGGTGTACCACAGCCAGAAGCGCAGGCGATGACCGGAATCAGGCGTCGCGGTACTGGCCTTCGAGTTCTTCGCGGCGCGGCGTGTCGGCGATGTGGAGGATCAGGGTTTCTTTGAGGTCTGCCGGATGCGCAGCGCGATGTTGGGCGAACCAGAAGACTTCGTCCAGGTCGTCGTCCTCGTGCGCGGTGACCTGCACGCGTCGCTCCTCGGGCACTTCTTCGTAGTTGACGGCTTCCAGCGCGGCGTCTTCCAGTGCTTCGCGCCATTGCTCGCTGTCCTGGCCCCACGCCAGCGCGTACAGGCAGCCGGACTCGATCAGCCAGCGGCTGATGTCCCACATCGTCGTCTGCTGCACCTCGGCATCGGCGACGAGAACGGTTTTGAACTGGCGCAGGCCCTCCAGGGCTGGAAGATCTGCGTCCGGGCGAAGGTGAAGATATTTAGGGGCTGGGCTTTGCATGGCGTAACGCTGTTGCTAAAGCCCGCATTTTAGCCGAAGCGCGCGGCCGGCACGCCGGCCACGTCGACCCGCACCGCGAACACGGCGCCGGTCAACGGATGGGCGGCCAGTTGCTCCGGCGTGTTGTCCTCGCTGGCGGTGGTGATGTACAGCGTTTTCAGGTCGGCGCCGCCGAAGGTGCACGAGGCTGGGTTGCGCACCGGCACGTGTATCGTGTCCAGCAGCTCACCGGCCGGCGAATAGCGGCAGACGCGGCTGCCGCCCCACTGCGCGATCCACACGCAGCCTTCGCTGTCGACCGTCATGCCGTCCGGCGAACCCTCGCCTTCGCCGAACTGGCGCCACACGCGCGGCTCGCCCAGCGTGCCGTCGGCGGCCAGCGGATAGGCGTAGGTGCGGCCTTCAAAACTGTCGGTGTGGTACATGGTGGCGCCGTCCAGGCTGAAGGTCGGGCCGTTGCAGATGTGGTAGCCCTCATCGGCCACATGCAGCGTATGGTCCGTCTCCAGGCGGAACAGCTTGCCCACCGCCTGCGCGTAATCGGTGTTGTGCATCGAGCCGGCCCACAGGCGGCCGGTGCGGTCGACCTTGGCGTCGTTCATGCGCAGGCCGCTGCCCTCGGCGAACGGCCGGTGCAGGTACTCGATGCGCAGTTCCGGCTCCAGCCACACGTGGGCGATGCCGTCGCGCAGGCCGGCCATGAAGCCGTCGCCGTCGCGGCGCGCGATCAGCCAGCAGATGAAGTCGGGGAACACCCAGCTGCGGCGCTCGCCGCTCCCGGCCTCGATCGCATGCAGCGTCCGGTTCTTCAGGTCGACAAAGTACAGGCGGTCCTGTTCCGCCACCCACAGCGGGCCTTCGCCCAGTTGCGCGCCCGCTTGCCACAGGCATTGCACGTCATGCTTGCTCATCAGTTCGATCCCGTAGCTCAGGCGGCCAGCGCGCGCCAGGTGTTGACGAAGGCCTCGGCGCGTTCCTTCAGCTGCTCCAGCGTGACGCCCGGCGTGTACAGTGCGCCGCCGATGCCGAAACCGGTGGCGCCGGCCTTCACCCAGTCGGCCATCGTTTCCGGCGAGACGCCGCCCACCGGCCACACCGGCGTCCCGGCCGGCAGCACGCTCTTCAGCGCCTTGACGCCGCCGTGGCCAACCGACTCGGCCGGGAAGATCTTCAGCGCGTGGGCGCCGGCGTCCAGCGCGGCGAACGCCTCGCTCGGCGTGGCCACGCCCGGCGCGCAGTACATGCCGAGATCGGCCGCGCGGCGGATCACCGCCGGCACGCAGTTCGGCGACACCAGCAGGCGGCCGCCGGCCTCGAACACGGCGTCGACATGGCCGACGTTGAGCATGGTGCCGCCGCCGACCAGCGTGTCCGGCAGGTTCAGCTGGACGATGGAGGCGATCGCTTCCAGCGCGCCCGGACGGTTCAGCGGTACTTCCAGCGCGCGGAAGCCGGCCTGGTGCAGCACCTTGGCGACATCGACCGCCTCGGCCGGATTGAGGCCGCGCAGGATGGCGACGAGCGGCGTGGTCGGATGGGATAACGTGGTCATGATCTAGCCCTTCAAGAATTGGGAAACGGCGGTGCAATACACCTGATGTGGGTCGAGCACCGCGCATTGCAAGCCGACATGGCGGGCGGCGATCTCGTAGCGGGCGGCCAGCGCCGGCGAGCCGATGACGGTGATGCCCTGTCCCTCGGCCGCGCGCGCGGCGGCGGCGAACTCGGCGCCGATCAGCAGGCCGCTGATGGTGGCGGCCGCCTGCTCGGGCGGGGCCGAGCGCGACACCACGCCGGCGCGCACGCGGAACAGCGAATTGGTCAGCGGCTCGTTGCGGGCCGCCTGGTCCAGGCCGGCGGCAAAGCCGGCCGCGTCGGCGCTATCGCCGGCCAGCATGGCCGACAGCGTGCCGCCCTTGGACAGCATGGCGAAGAATTCGCCGGTCATATACGTGGCAAACGACTGGATGACGCCGTCGCGCAGCAGCACCCACTTGCTGTGGGTGCCCGGCAGCACGATCCAGCCGTCGCGGTGGCCTTGCGCGACCGCGCCCAGCAGCTGGGTTTCCTCGCCGCGCATGACGTCGGCGCTGGCGCCGTTGCGGTAGACATAGCCGGGCACGATGTAGCCGCGGCCGGCCCATGCCGGATCGCTGACGGCGGCCAGATGGCGCGGCAACTGCTCCAGCGGCACCGCGGCGTCGAGGTAATCGACTTCCTGCCAACCGGAGGCGCTGCCGACCATGCCGGACATGATCACCGGCACGTCGGCCGGCAATTGCATGGCGTCCAGCACGCCGGCCAGCGAGGCGCCGAACTTGTCGCGTCCGCCAACGGCCAGCATGCCCTGGCCGTCCTCATGCTCGGCCAGGCAGGCGCCCGATTGATCTATCAGATAGGCGCGCCGGTTGCTGGTGCCCCAATCTATCCCCAAAATATTCTTGTCCACAGGCGTATCCTTTACTGAGCTGCGTCGATGGTACGGAAAACCGCCCTCAACAGCCAATGAATTATCTGAGCGGAGTAATACCAAAATAATATAGGATAGCCACGTTTTCATGCCAAAACACCAATGAAAACCGCGTAAAAAACGGGCAAAAGTTGCCCCTCAGTTGCCCCTTACATGCCTTTAGTTTAGTATGGCCAGCAATAAAATAGTCCCATCACCCCCTCCATGGAATTAAGCGAAGCAGTCCTCCCGCAAACTGGTCATCGCCGGCGTGGCGACGACGCTCATCGCGCTGGGTTTGGCCGCCTGGTTCAGCCGCCCGCCGGTGGTCGAAAAGCAGGTCACGGTCAAGGCGCCGCCGCCGCCGCCGGCCAGCGCCAGCGCCTCGGCCACGGTCAAGAAGCCGGCCCCGGCAGCCGCGCCGCAGCGCCAGCCGGAGATCAAGGACCCGGTGCCGCCGGGCGAACCGCCGGCCATCCGCACCAAGGAGCAAGGCGCGGCCGCGCTGATGGCGCTGCCCGAGCTGCAAGCGTGGTCGGCGGCGATCGAAAAGAACTCGGGCGGCAAGGCCCACGGCGGCCTGCTCGAATACGACCCGACGCCACGCAAGCTGAACGGCAAAAACTACTGGCAGTTCAGCTTTGTCGAAAACAGCGCCGAGGCGGCGCAGCGCTGGGAAAGCTTCCTGGTCTCGTCCAGCGACGATGAAATCCTGGTGGAAGACGCCAGCAGCGAGGAGGCGATCAGCCTCGGCCGCTGGCGCCGCGAAAAGCATCCCGGCAAGCGTACCGCCGTCGACAACTAAGCTGCCTTCACCACCGGCGCCGCCACTTGCGCGGCGCCGCGCACCTGCCCCACCCACAACACCGTCAGCACGGCCAGCCCGGCCGCGATCCAGCCATTCAGCCCGTAGCCGGCGATGTGGCCGGACGCCTGCGTCTGCAAGCTCAGGCCGCCGAGCAAGGCGCCGAGGCCGGTGCCGACCTGCTGGATGGCCGCGTTGGCGCTGAGGAAAGCGCCGCGCCGCGACGGCTCGGGCACCGTCGTCATCAGCGCCTGCATCGGAATATTGCGGCCCGACGCCAGCACCATGAAGAACGGGAAGAACAGCACCACGCCCAGCAGCGGCAGCGCCGGCATGTGGGTGATGAACAGCACCGGCACAATGAACAGCAGCGAGACGATGCGGTACACCTTGTGCGCGCCGACGCGGTCCGACCATTTGCCGATCATGCGCGCGGTGAAGAAGGTGGCGGCGCCGCCGGCCAGATAAACATAGGTGATCTCGGCCGGCTGAAGGCCGACGTTATTCACCAGCACCGGCGAAATAAACGGAATCACCAGCATGCCTGTGGTCATGTTGACCACGGACAGCAGAAAAGCCTTCAAATGCCTCGGCTCCTTGTACAGCGCGAACAGATTGGGCAGCGCCGCCGACAGCGGCGTGCTGTTGGGCAGATGGCTGTCCAGCGCCGGCAGTACGCGCGCGGCCAGCAGCAGGATCGGCAGCGAGCACAGCACCAGAATATAGAACGGCGAGGCCCAGCCGTAATGCGCGGCCAGCATCACGCCGGCCGGCACGCCCGCCACCGAGGCCATGCTGAACGACGTCATCACGATGCCGGTGGCGGCGCCGCGCCGGTTGGCCGGAATCAGGTCGCCGATGATGGCCATCACGATGGCGCCGAGGATGCCGCCGGTGAGGCCGGCGAAGGCGCGCGACAGCACCAGCACGTGAAAGTTCGGCGCGGCCGCGCACGCCAGATTGGACAGCGTAGACAAGCGCGAACACCGTCAGCAGCAGCTTGCGGCGGTCGAAGCGGTCGATAGTACATGGCCGCGGCCAGGCCGGAAATGCCGGCGCACCAGGCGTAGGCCGACACCGCGCCGGACACGGCGGCCGGCTCGATCGCAAACGCGTGCATCAGCTGCGGCGCCAGCGGCATCATCACCATGAAATCCATGATGACGGTGAACTGCGTCAGCGCCAGCAGCCACAGCACCAGGCGCTCGCGCGCCGGAGTCAGGGGCAAGCTCATAGCGCGTTGATGTCCTCGACCGCCTTGCGCAGGATCGCGCGGATCTGCTCGATGCGCTCCGGCTGGTGGTTGCTGGCGCGCGCCTGCTCGATGGCCGCGTGCTTCAGTTCGTGCATGGCGCTGCGCAGGCCTTCACGGTGCTCGTCCGGATCGGCCAGGCGGGCCAGGATGGCGTCGACGAACTGGCGGTTCCCGGCCAGGGAAAGCCTCGCCTTCCGGCGTGATGGTGTGCAGCTTCTTGTTGCCGTCAGGCGAAGCGACCACGTGGCCCATATCCAGCAGCATCGACAGCAGCGGATAAATGGCGCCGGGACTTGGCGAGTAGCCGCCGCCGGAACGCTGCTCGAGCTCCTTGATGATCTCGTAGCCGTGACGCGGCTTCTCTGCAATCAAATGCAGCACAACATAGCGCATGGCGCCGGCATCGAACATTTTCGGGCCGCGACCGCGCGGACTATGACCGCCGTGCGTGTGGTGATGGCCATGGGGGCCATGCGGATGATGATGGTGATGACGATGGAACATCTGAACTCCTTAAGATATAACTTATTAAGATATATCTTACCTCATTTCTCAGCGATCGCAAGCAGCCATTTGTAACAAAACCGGGGTCAGGTCTGACAAACGCACACGGGCTCAACTGCTACGCAGTTGAGCCCGTGTGCGTTTGTCAGACCTGACCCCGGGGGACGTTAGCCGTCGAGGTGGGAGATTAGGAGGCGGCGGTTGTCGGCCTCGCCGTTGCTGCTTTTGTGTTCGACGACCAGGCGCGAGTTCTGCGCGTCGAGCGAGATGCCGACCGACAGGATGTCGATCAGCAGCAGTTGCAGGATGCGCGAGATCATCGACAGGAAGGTGGTGCTGTCCTCGGTGTGATCGACCGTCAGGCAAACGCTGGCTTTCTTGGCCAGCGGCGAGTTGCTGGCCGTGATGGCAATGACGTCGGCGCCGGCCGCGCGCGCCGCATCGACCGCCGCCAGCAGGTCCGGCAGCTTGCCGGAATTGGAAATGGCAATCACCACGTCGCCCGGCTTCAACAATTCAGCCGCCAGCGTCAGCAGGTGCGAATCGCCATATGCCGCGGTCGGAATGCGGAAGCGGAAGAATTTGTGCTGGCCGTCCAGCGCCACCACGCGCGAGTTGCCCATGGCGTAGAACTCGACCCGCTTGGCCTTGGCCACCAGCGCGATCGCCTTGTCGAGCGAGCGCACGTCGAGCTGGTCGCGGAATTTCAGGATCGCCGAGACGGTGTTGTCGATGACCTTGGCGCTGAGGTCGTGCGTGCTGTCGCTGACGCGCACCTGGCTGTGCCGCACAGGAATGGCGCCGGTCAGGCTGCTGGCGAACTTCAGCTTGAAGTCGGCCAGGCCGAGGAAGCCCAGCGAACGACAGAAGCGGATCACGGTCGGCTGGCTGACTTCGGCCAGCCGCGCGATGTCGGCGATCGGTTCGTTCAGCACCAGGCGCGGCTGCTCCAGCACCAGCTGCGCGACGCGCTGCTCGGCCGGCGTCAGCTCGTGCTGCAGATGCTGCACGCGCTCCATCAGCGTGTTGGCGCCGCTGCGGCCGCGCAGGTGTTCCGACAGAATCGTCGCCACGCCGTAGAACGCCGGGTTCGGCGTGGTGATCACATAGGTCGGGATTTCAGCCAGGTAGCTGGTGAAACGGCCCTTGGCCTCGAAGCGCGCGCGGAACGGCGACGTGGCGAACCAGTCGCCCAGCCGCGGCACGATGCCGCCGCCGATGAACATGCCGCCGAACGCGCCCAGCGTCACGGCCAGGTTGGCGGTGGCGCCGCCCAGCATGGCGCAGAAGCATTCCAGCACTTCCAGGCACAGCGGATCCTGGTCGGTCAGCGCACCGGAGATGATTTCCTGCGAGGTCAGATCTCGCACCTGGCGGCCGTTGCGCTTGGCGATGGCGCGGTAGATGATTTCCATGCCGGGGCCGGATATCAGGCGCTCGGTCGAGACGTGCGACCAGGTCTGCCACGCGTATTGCAGGATCGCGTACTCGCGCTCGTCGGCGGGCGCGAAGTTGGTGTGGCCGCCTTCCGACCCCAGCGTGACGAAGCCGTCGACGGTCGGGATCACGCCCGAGACGCCGAGGCCGGTGCCAGGGCCGAGCACGCCGATCACGGAATTCGAGGCCGGCTTGCCGCCGCCCACCTGCATCAGGTCGGCCGGTTTCAGGCCCGGCAGCGACATCGCCAGCGCGGTGAAGTCGTTGACCACCAGCAGCGTGTGCAGGCCGAGCGCGCGGCGCACCTCGTCGGTGGAGAATTCCCAGTCGCGGTTGGTCATGCGGATGTAGTCGCCGCTGACCGGGTTGGCCACGGCCAGCGCCGCGTGATTCAGGTTGACGCCGCTGTGGTCCGACAGGTAGGAGCGCAGCATGGCGACGATGTCGGGATAGTCGTCGCACTTGAGCACGCGCACGGCGCGGAACTCGCCGGGAGCGGTCTGCAAGGCGAAGCGGGCGTGGGTGGCGCCGATGTCGGCCAGCAGGCGCGGGCCGTCGGCAAAGGCGGTGCGATTCAGTTTTTGATCCACTTCAGCTTGTTTCATCTTTGTTCAGTCCAAACAGTTGGCGGAAGCATACCTGAAATGTTGATTTCTCACTACGTCGTTCCCGCGCAGGCGGGAACCCATGCTGCGTCGGCGCTCCATGGATTCCCGCCTGCGCGGGAATGACGGGGGGATTACTGCGCGTAAGCGAACCAGCCGCCGAAGGCCGGCAGCTGGACTTTGCCATTGGCCGCGCTGCCCGGCAGGCCATGACCTTGCAGCGCTTCGGCGCCAGCGCTGGTCGGCAGCTCCACGCTCTGCGCCTCGCCGCTCAGGTTAAACACGGCCAGGATGCTGCGCTCGCCCGCCAGGTCGCGGCGCAGCGCCAGCACCTGGTCCTGCGTATCGAAGAACACGATCTCGCCGCGCAGCAGTTGCGGATGCTTGCGGCGCCACGCGGTGAACGCGCGGGTGAACGCCAGCGTCGACCCCTGATCCGCCTCCTGCACCGAAGCCGCCTTGGCCAGGTGATCCGGCGACACCGGCAGCCACGGCTTGCCGGTGGTGAAGCCGCCATTGCTGTCATCGGTCCAGGCGATCGGCGTGCGGCAACCGTCGCGGCCCTTGAACTCCGGCCAGAAAGTGATGCCATACGGATCCTGCAGCAGCTCGTAAGGCACGTCCGCCTCAGCAAACGCCAGCTCGTCGCCCTGGTACAGGCACGGCGTACCCTTCAGCGACAACTGCATCGCCAGCGCCAGCTTGGCGAAGGCCTGCGGCGCGCTCGTGCCGCCCCAGCGCGAGGCCACGCGCGGCACGTCGTGATTGCCGACCGACCACGAGGCCCAGCCGCCCTTCACGCGCTTCTCGAACTGCTCGACCTGCTCGCGGATGTAATGCGACGACAGGTGGTTGACCAGCAGGTTGAAGCTGTACGCCATGTGCAGCTTGTCGCCGCCCTCGGTGTATTCGGCCATGGTGGCCAGCGAATCGTCGGAACCGACCTCGCCGATCGACACCGCCTGGTATTCGTCCAGCAGCGCGCGCAGCTTTTTCAGGAACGGCACGTTTTCCGGCTGCGTCTTGTCGAAGTCGTGCGCCTGCATGCCGTACGGGTTGACGTCGGTAACGGTGATCGAGTCGCGGTTGGTGGCCGGTGGATTGTCGCGCAGCTGCCGGTCGTGGAAGTGGTAGTTGCAGGCGTCCAGGCGGATGCCGTCCACGCCACGCTCCAGCCAGAAGCGCAGCGCGTCCAGGTGCGCCTGCTGCACGGCCGGGTTGTGGAAGTTCAGCTGCGGCTGGCTGGTCAGGAAGTTGTGCATGTAGTACTGGCGGCGGCGGGTGTCCCACTGCCACGCCGAGCCGCCGAACACCGACAGCCAGTTGTTGGGCGGATTGCCGTCGGCCTTCGGATCGGCCCAGACGTACCAGTCGGCTTTCGGGTTGTCGCGGCTGGAACGGCTCTCCTTGAACCAGGCGTGGTCTTCGGCCGTGTGCGCCATCACCTGGTCGATCATGATCTTCAGGCCGAGGCTGTGCGCGCGCTCGACCAGCGCGTCGAAGTCGGCCAGCGTGCCGAACAGCGGATCGACGTCGCAGTAATCGGCGATGTCGTAGCCGAAATCCTTCATCGGCGATTTGAAGAAAGGCGAAATCCAGACGATGTCCACGCCCAGCGATGCGATATAGTCCAGCTTTGCCGTAATCCCCGGCAGGTCGCCCACGCCGTCGCCGTTGCTATCCATGTAACTGCGTGGATAAACCTGGTAGATGATCGCGTCGCGATACCAGTCTGGAGAGTGCGGGGAGACTTGAGTTAGTTGCTTAGTCATAAGAGAATCCGGGGTTGGCTGTCTGGTGTAATTGATTTTGTAGAGAATATACATCACGACCAAGGTTTTTTCAATTGACGCCCGGCTGAACGATTACCACGAATAGTCGTTTAAAAACAAATGCTTATGGATTTCAACAGAAATCTTGACGCTAAAAATAGTAGTCAAACTACACAAACACAGGAGTGAATATAGTGAGCAATACCGGCAACGGGCCGATGCCCCGGCAAATCCCCTACATCATCGCCAACGAAGGCTGCGAACGTTTCAGCTTCTACGGCATGCGCAACATCCTGACGCCCTTCCTGCTCAGTACGCTGCTGTTATTCATTCCGATCGGCGACCGCACCGCCGAAGCCAAGCACATCTTCCACACCTTTGTCATCGGCGTGTACTTTTTCCCGCTGCTGGGCGGCTGGATCGCCGACCGCTTCTGGGGCAAGTACAAGACCGTGTTCTGGTTCAGCCTGATTTACGTGGCCGGCCATGCCTGCCTGGCGATCTTTGAGCACAACCTGGAAGGCTTCTACCTCGGCCTGGCGCTGATCGCCTTCGGCTCGGGCGGCATCAAGCCGCTGGTGGTGGCGTTTGTCGGCGACCAGTTCGACCAGACCAACAAGAACCGCGCCAAGCTGGTGTTCGACGCCTTCTACTGGATCATCAATTTCGGCTCCTTCTTCGCCTCGCTGCTGATGCCGGTGCTGCTGCGCGACTACGGCCCCAGCGTGGCCTTCGGCATCCCCGGCCTGCTGATGGCGATCGCCACGGTGGTGTTCTGGCTCGGCCGCCACAAGTATGTGCACGTGCCGCCGGCCGCGCCGAATCCGGATTCGTTCAGCACCGTCGCCCGCACCGCGCTGCTGGCGCGCGCGCCGGGCCGCCCAGGCGATCGCCTGGGCCGTCCCGGCCTGATGGTGGCCGGCGCCGGCGCGCTCGCGGCGATCGTCTCGCTGTGCATGACGCCGTCGTGGGGCTTCGTGATTGCCGCCTGCACGGCGCTGGTGCTGCTGCTGGCGTTTGGCGGCATCGGCGTGTCGATGCAGCTGGACCGCGCGCGCGGCAAACATACCGACGCGGCGGTCGAAGGCGTGCGCGCCGTGCTGCGCATCCTGATCGTGTTTGCCATGATTACGCCGTTCTGGTCGCTGTTCGACCAGAAGGCCTCGACCTGGATCGTGCAGGCCAACTCGATGGACAGCCCGCTGCTGTCGCTCTTCGGCTGGGAATTCAGGCTGCTGCCGGCGCAGATGCAGGCGGTCAATCCGATCCTGGTGATGCTGCTGATCCCGCTGAACAACATCCTGCTGTTCCCGCTGATGCGCGCAATCGGCATCACGCCGACGCCGCTGCGCCGCATGGGGCTGGGCATCGCGCTGTCGGCGTCGTCGTGGGTGGTGATCGGCATGATCCAGCTGTGGATGGATGGCGGCGACCACGTCTCGATCATGTGGCAGTTGCTGCCGTATGCGCTGCTGACGCTGGGCGAGGTGCTGGTTTCGGCAACCGGCCTGGAATTCGCTTACAGCCAGGCCCCGGCCTCGATGAAGGGCATCATCCTGAGCTTCTGGTATCTGGCCGTCACGGTCGGCAACCTGTGGGTGCTGATCGTCAACTCGGCCGTGAAGAACGACGTGGTCAGCGGCTGGATCGCCAGCAGCGGGCTGAGTCCGATCGCCTTCCAGATGTTCTTCTTCGCCGCCTTTGCCGCCGTCGTTACCGCCATCTTCGCCCTGTACGCGATGCGCTACAAGATGGTCGACAACTACCGCGCCGCTTAACTCGTACCAAAACTACACATTCTGGAGTACCATAACCGCAAAGTTCAGGGGCAAATTACAGATTTTGTAATTGCACTACTTCATATTGACGGTTTGGAGACAGAAGATGGCTGGTAAGCGCTTGGCAGTGGCAGGTTTCGGGGGCGCGCTGGCGCTGTGGAGTGTGACGGCGGCGGCGGCCCCGGCGCTGGCAGACTGCGATGGCGCGTTTGCGACCACGCTGCACGCCGCGCCCAGCGTGGAGGCGCATGCTTACTGGCTGAACGGGCAGTTGATCAAGTGGCCGGCTGCCAGCGCCGATGGCGTGTTCAAACTGTACTACTCCGCCAGCGCCGCCCTGCGCGCCGCGCCCGGCCAGCGTGTCGCCGGCGCCGATGGTGCGATTACGCTGTCGCGCTTCGATGGCGCGCTGCCCGCCGCTGTTGCGCAGCGCTTCAGGCATGTCGGCGCCGGCCCGGTCCTGGCGCTCGCGCCGGCCGATGCGGCACGCGTGATGACGCAGCAGGTGCTGCTGGTGCGCGAATCCGCGGATGGCGCCGTGCAGGATGCGACCGCGCTGCAAATTGCCGGTGCGCTGGATGATATCTACGCCGGCGCGGCCAAGGCCGAAGACCTCGGCGTCAGCGTCGGCGCGCGCGAGGCGGCCTTTAAACTGTGGGCGCCGACCGCGCAAAACGTTGCGCTATGCACCTACGACAGCGGCAGCAGCAAGGCCGCCGCCATCACGCCGATGAAACGCGACGACGCCACCGGCATCTGGTCCGCCCACGCCGGCCGCAACGGCCAGTATTACCAGTACCTGGTGGATGTCATCGCCCCATCGGCCGGCCTGGTACGCAACCTGGTCACCGACCCTTATTCCATCAGCCTGACGACCGACTCCAGGCGCAGCTATATCGCCGACCTGGACGCGCCCAGGCTGAAGCCGGCCGGCTGGGACAAGAGCCGCGCGCCCAACAAGGTCGCCGCGCAAACCGACATGACGGTCTATGAACTGCATGTGCGCGACTTCTCGATCAACGACAGCACCGTCAGCGCCGCCAATCGCGGCAAGTACACGGCGTTCACCGAAACCCGGTCGAACGGCATGAAGCACCTGGCGGCGCTCAGCAAGGCCGGCCTGACCGACATCCACCTGCTGCCGGTGTACGACATCGGCAGCGTGCCGGAACAGGGCTGCGTCACGCCGGACATCGCCAACACCGCGCCGGACGGCGAGCAGCAGCAAGCCGCCGTCGAAAAGGTCAAATTCCAGGACTGCTACAACTGGGGCTACGATCCGTACCACTACAACGCGCCGGAAGGCAGCTACAGCACCGATCCGGCCGACGGCGCCAAACGCATCATCGAATTCCGCCAGATGGTGCAGGCGCTGCACAAGGCCGGCCTGCGGGTCGGCATGGACGTGGTCTACAACCACACCTACATCGCCGGACAAAACGAAAAGTCGGTGCTGGACCGCGTGGTGCCCGGCTACTACCACCGCCTCAACGCCAGGGGCGGCATCGAGCGCTCCACCTGCTGCGACAACACCGCCACCGAAAATCTCATGATGGGCAAGCTGATGGTGGATTCGGCGGCGCTGTGGGTCAGGCACTACAAGATCGACTCCTTCCGCTTCGACCTGATGGGCCACCAGCCACGCGCCGCCATGGAGCAGTTGCAGGCGCGCGTCGGCAAGCAGATTAACCTGATCGGCGAAGGCTGGAATTTTGGCGAAGTGGCCGATGGCGCGCGCTTCGTGCAAGCGTCGCAGCTGTCGCTGAACGGCAGCGGCATCGGCAGCTTCAGCGACCGCGCGCGCGACGCCGTGCGTGGCGGCGGCGCCAGCGACAGCGGCGCGCAACTGGTGGCGCAACAGGGTTACATCAATGGCCTGGTGTACGACGCCAACGAGCAGGCCGGCAAGCGCCCGGCGGCGGAACTGCTGCAGGCGTCAGACCTGGTGAAGGTTGGCCTGGCCGGCACCATCCGCAGCTACCCGCTGACCATCGCCGATGGCCGCACGGTGGCCTTGCAGGACATCGTCTACGGCGGCAACCAGCCGGCCGGCTTCGCCAGCGAACCGGGTGAAGCGGTCAACTACGTCGAGAACCACGATAACCAGACGCTGTACGACATCAACGCCTTCAAACTGCCGCAAGCCACCACCGCGCACGAACGCGCGCAGGTGCAGATGCTGGGCGCCGCCATCAACACCTTTAGCCAGGGCGTAGCCTACTTCCACGCCGGCTTCGACATCCTGCGCTCCAAATCGCTGGACCGCAACAGCTTCGAATCCGGCGACTGGTTCAATCGCCTCGACTGGACCTACCAAGACAACTACATCGCCACCGGCGTGCCGCCCGCTACCGACAACGGCAAGGACTACGCGCTGATCAAGCCTATCCTGCGCAACGCCGCCATCAAGCCGGCGCCGGCCGATATCGCTTACGCGCGCGACGCCTTCCGCGACCTGCTGTCCATCCGCGCCAGCAGCACCCTGTTCCGCCTGCGCACGGCGGAAGACATCAGGCAGCGCCTGCGCTTCTTCAACACCGGCCCGTCGCAGGTGCCGACCGTGATCGCTGCGCACCTTGACGGCAAGGGCTATCCGGGTGCGCGCTTCAAGTCGATCACTTACCTGATCAACGTCGACAAGAAAGCGCAGACGATCACCGTGGCCGAAGAGAAGAACCGCCGCTACCGCCTGCACCCGGTCCACACCAGCAAGACCGCTGCGGACCAGCGCGTGGCAGCGCAGGCCCGCTACGACCACGCCACCGGCAGCTACAGCATTCCAGCCCGCAGCGCGGTGGTGTTCGTCGAAGACTGATCCTTACAGATCGACCTTGACCCGCGCGACGACGCTGCGCTCGACGCCCGGCACCACGTACAGGTTGCCCCACGAGTTGCTGTAATACTCGCGGTTGAACAGATTGTTGACGTCCAGCGACAGGCGCACGGTCTTGTTCACCTGCCAGTAGCCGAGCAGTTTGGCAGTGGCGTAGGACGGCAGCGCATACGTGTCGGCGGTATTGCCGGCGCGGTCGCCGACGTAGTTGGCGCCGCCGCCGATGCCCCAGCGACCGCCGCCTGCCAGCGCCGCTTCGCGGATCAGCAGCAGGCCGGCGCTGGCCTTCGGCACGTTCATCAGGCGCGCGCCGCTGCGCAGCGTCCTGTCCTTCGATACGCGCGCGTCGATCCATGAGAAGTTCGCGCTCACGCGCCAGTTGTCGTCGATCTGGCCGAAGGCGTCCGCCTCGAAGCCGCTGCTCTTCACTTCACCGGCCGCCACCGAATAGCCGGGAACATCGCTGGCCGTCAGCACATTGGTCTTGGTGATGTCGAACACCGCGAAGTTGGCGCCCAGGCGCTCGTCCGCCGTTTGCAGCTTGAGGCCCGCCTCATACGCAGTCGAGTGCTGCGGATCGAAGGCGCGGCCGCTGATGTCGGTGCCGCTGTTGCCGCGGAAGGACTTGCCCGCCGAGACGTACACCGAACTCCATGCGTTCGGCAGGTAGGTCAGGCCGGCGCGCGGCGACACTTCGCTCTGCTGCTGGCGCGTATCGGTTTTGGCGACGCGGTTGACCACGTGCTGCTTGTACTGGTCCCAGCGCAGGCCGGCCAGCAGCTTCCACTTCGGCGCAAGGCTGATCTGGTCCTGCGCGAACAGCGCCTTGACGCGCTGCTGCTCGTCCGAGCTGGTGGTCAGCAGCGTCAGCGCCGGCGCCGGCTTGCCGTACACCGGCGCGTAGATATCGATCGGGTAATTGGTCGAGCGCAGAATCTCCATGTTCATGAACAGGCTCGACGCCTCGGCGCCGACCAGCACCGTGTGGCCGATGCCGCCGGTATCGAACTTGCCCTCGACCTCCGCCTGCATCGACACATCGCGCGACGGCAGCTGGCGCCAGGTCGCCTGGCGGTTCAGCGTGCGGTTGTCGGCGGCCAGCGAGTTGGCCTCGGTATAGTCGCCGTCGAAGGTGCTTTCCTTGTAGCTGGCGCCCACTCTGGCGCGCCAGCCGTCGGCCAGCACGCGGTCCAGCGTCAGCTGATGGGTGTCGCTGTTCAGGCGCATATTGCGGTCGGACGGCTCGTTCAGCACCCGGTCGCGCGGCAGCGTGCCGAGGACGCCGCGCACATTGATCACGCCGCGGTCCAGCGGCGTGTTGACGCGCATGAATTCACCCTCGTAATTGAGCGTGGTGGCGTTGTCGATCACCCACGTCAGCGCCGGCGCCACCAGGTGGCGCTTGTTGTCCAGCAGCGTAGAACGGCTCATGCCCTCTTCCGTCATCAGGTTGAGGCGATAGGCGACATTGCTGCTCAAGGCGCCCGTGCTGTCCAGCGTCGCGCGGCGCAGGCCACGGCTGCCGACGCTGAATTCGGCCACATTGTGCGATGCGAATTTCGGCTTCTTGGTGACGATGTTGATGGTGCCGCCAGGCTCGCTGCTGCCATACACCGACGACGCCGGTCCCTTGAGGAATTCGAAGCGCTCCACGGTGGCGGTGTCGCGTGGCGGGTTGTAGCCGCGCGAGCCGGGGAAGCCGTTGACCAGGTAGCCCATGTCGGTGCTGCTGAAGCCGCGGATGCCGAAGTTGTCCCAGGTGCCGCCAAAGTCGTTCAGGCGCGAGATGCCGCTGACGTAATCCACCGTGTCGGCCAGGCGCAAGGCGCCGAGGTCCTCGATCTGTTGCGCGCTCATCACGCGCACCGCCTGCGGCACTTCGCGCAGCGGCGTATCGGTGCGGGTGGCGCCGCTGGAATGGGACGGGTTGTAGAAATCGGTGCTGCGGTCGCCGGCGACCGTCACCTGGGGCAAGGCCTGCTCGCTCTCCTGAGCGGCGGCCAGCGGCGCGGCGGCGATCAGGCCGGCCAGCAAGGCGGAGTTTCTTAAGCAAATCGACATAAATACCTGCATATCATTAAAAAAGTTTCACAACTATAAATGAGAAGCATTATCAATTGCAAATTTATATGAGCACGATTGAAATCCATTTCAGCGCCGAAACACTCAGCATGATAAGATGCTCTTTCTCCTGGGAAACAATATTTACATTTCCGTCACTCGAGCCGCACCCCCGCTCACAATCGCCGCCAGTGCCCTGACCCGCATTGCACCTGAACTGCTTACGGACTTTGCACCATGCCGACATCCTGCCTGACCGCCGAGGCACGCCGCCTTGACGCCCTGTACAAATTGAACCTGCTCGACACGCCGGCGAGCGAGGCGTTCGATCGCATCACGCGCATGGCGGCCAGCCTGTTCAAGCTGCCGATCGCCGCCGTCTCGCTGACCGACGCCAACCGCCAGTGGTTCAAGTCGCGCGTCGGCGTCGAACACACCGAGATTCCGCGCCTGCGCGCGCCCTGCGGCCAGGTGGCCGACAACACCGATGTGCTGGTGATTCCGGACCTGCACCTGGACGCGTTTTACCGCGACAGCACGCTGGCGGAAAACGGCATCCGCTATTACGCCGGCGCGCCGCTGACCACCGCCGACGGCCACTGCCTCGGCGCCATGTGCGTGCTGGGCACCGAGCCGCGCGACACCACGCCGGAGGAACTGACGGCGCTGTGCGACCTGGCCGGCATGGTGATGTCGCAGATCGAGCTGCAGCACGCGCTGGGCCGCGTCGACGCCGTCAGCCGCCTGCCCAACCGCCAGCAGTTCATCGACGACTTCCACGACCTGCAATCGGACGCCCAGCAGGGCGAGCGGCGGCTGGCGATCCTGCTCAACCTGGCCACGCCGGACCAGCTGACGCACGCCGCGCGCGCCATGAAGTCGTCCTACCTGGACGAGCTGGTAAGCGAGGGCGCGCGCTGGCTGCGTAGCCAGATCGGTCCGAAGCGCCGCATCTACCATGTCTCCACCGCGCAGTTCATGCTGCTGTCGCCGCCGGGCGAAACGCTGGAAAGCTGGCTGCCGCAGGTTGAGGCGCGCATGCAGGAGGCGCAGACCATCGCCCGCTCGCGCTACGTGGCCACGCCGTCGGCCGGCGTTGTGCCGTTCGATATCCACCACGACGACGCGCTGTCGGTGCTGCGCAAGGCGCGCAGCGCGGCGTTCGACGCCATTGCGCGGCCCAACCACGTGGCGGTGTACTCGCAGGTGGAGGACGCCCTGTACCAGCGCCGATTCAGCCTGCTCAACGACTTCGGCACGGCGCTGGCCGGCAGCGGCCAGCTGCGGCTGGTGTTCCAGCCGCGCATCGACGTCGCCAGCGGCGCCTGCGTCGGCGCCGAAGCGCTGCTGCGCTGGAACCATCCGACGCTGGGCGCCATCGGCCCGGCGGAATTCATCCCGATCGTCGAGCGTTCAGGGCTGGCGCAAGCCGCCACCGCGTGGGTATTGGAAGAAGCGTTGCGCCAGCAGCAGGCCTGGCGCGCCGCCGGCCTGGCCAGGCAGGTCTCGGTGAACGTTTCGGCGGCCAACCTGACCGAGGACGACTTTGCCGCCAGCGTGGCGACCGCGCTGGCGCGCCACCATCTGCCGCCGGATTGCCTGGAACTGGAAATCACCGAAAGCGCCATCATGGAGCAGCCGGCGAAGGCGCATGCGACGCTGGCGCAGATCGCCGCGCTGGGCGTGGGCCTGGCCATCGACGATTTCGGCACCGGCTACAGCAGCCTGTCCTACCTGCAGAAGATGCCGGCAGATGTGGTCAAGATCGACCAGTCCTTTATCCGCGAACTGGAACACGATGCGCGCCAGCAGGCGCTGGTGACAGCCATGATTACGCTGTCGCAGGACCTGGGCCACCGCGTGGTGGCGGAAGGCGTGGAGAGCGAGGCGGTGCTGGACTTCCTGCGCCGCGCCGGTTGCGAGGAGGCGCAGGGCTACCTGTTCGCCGCCCCGCTGGAAGCCGAGGCGTTCGCCGCTTATTCCTGGCCGATGAGCACCAGCGCGTTGCGCGTGCCAAAGTTGACGCTGTCGCCGCGCACCACGGCGGTCTTGCCGGAGTAGTAGTCCTTCACGCGCTGGCCATTGGCGAACACGCCATGCAGCTTGATGGTGCTTGCCTTGTTGGTCGGCAGGTCGAGCGCCACCACCACCTTGTCGCGCAGGCCGTTCTTGTCGTAGGTGCGCTTGAAAACATAGGGTTTCGCTTGCAGCTGCTGGTGCACGCCGGCGCCCACCGCCACGTGGGCCCTACGGAATTGTCCCAGCCTGGCCCAGTGCGCGCGCACGTCGGCGATCCTGTAGCCGTCGCGTGAGACGTTCTGCGCCAGCTCGTTCCAGTTCATGAAGGAGCGCAGCCTGGCGTCGCCGGTGGCTTCGGCGATATCGAGCTTGCGCGCCGTCTCGTCGCCGTAGTAGATCTGCGCGGCGCCCGGCGCCAGCAGCAGCTTGGTCGCGCTTTCAAACGGCTTCTTGCGCGACGGGTCGAACGGCGCGCCGTCGTCGTGCGAGTCCAGGTAGTTCAGCACCGAATAGCCGTTCAGGCGGCCGCCGTGCAGCGCGTTGGAATAGCTGCTGAACAGCGTTTCATAATCCTGCTCGGCGTCCTTCACCAGCGCGAAGTTGATCATGCTGTTGAAGTTGGCCTGGTAATAGTTGACGCTCTGGCCGCCGCCAAGGTCGTGATACAGGCCGTCGCTGATCTTGTAGTTGTAGACTTCCGCCGTGGTGTAGAACTTGTCGTCGCCGAGCTTCTTGTCCGGGTTGGCCTTTTTCCAGTCCTCGAAGGCGATGGCGGCTTCCTTCTGCAATTCCTTCCACACCTTGGCTTCCACGTGCTTGACGGTGTCGGCGCGGAAGCCGTCCACGCCGTACTTGCGAATCCAGTCGGTGTGCCACTTGATCAGGTAGTAGCGCGGCGCGCGCGGGTAGCCGGTGCGCGCGAAGAACTCGTTCAGACTCTTGACCTCCTGCTCGAAGCGGCCCTCCTGCTGCCACTTGGCCATCAATCGTTCCGGCAGCTCGACCGGCTCGTCGCTCTCGGTCAGGAAGTCCGGCAGGTTCTTCACCAGCGTGCATTCGATGGTGCTTCTGGCGTCCTTGTAGGTGCACTGCGGCGCCGTGCGCACCCACTCCTTCGGCCACACCGGATCGGCCTCGGTCACCGGGCCGGTATGGTTCATCACCACATCGAGCAGCACGCGGATGCCGCGCGCATGCGCCGCGTCCACCAGGTTGCGGAAGTCGTTCTCGGTGCCGAGGTTGGCGTCGACCGCGGTGAAGTCGGACGCCCAGTAGCCGTGGAAGCCGTAGGACTTGCCGGTGCCTTCGTCGGTGCCTGCGTGGATCTGCTCCACCGGCGGCGTGATCCAGATGGCGTTTACGCCCAGGCTGTCGAAATAGCCGTCGTTGATCTTGTTGATCACGCCGGCCAGGTCGCCGCCCATGTAGCCGCGCAGCGGCGCCGCGTCCTTCTTGCGGTCGTAGGCCAGGTCGTTGCCGGTGAAGGCGTTGTTGAAACGGTCGGTCAGCAGGAAATAGACGGTCGCATTCTCCCACAGGAACGGCTTCGGTTTTTCCGCCGCCGCTGCCGCCAGCGGCGCGCCTGCCGCCGCGCCGAGCGCCATGGTGAATGCGATTGTCGTCAATTTCATGCTGTCGTCCTTTAGGTGGTTACGGTGGGATGGGCGCGGCCGGTCCAGTCGGCGATGCCCGCTACCTGTTCGGCGATCAGTATCAATGCCGACAAGGCCTGCTGCGTTGGCAGGTGGTGGTATTTCGGATCGGCCTCGTAACGTTCCAGGTAGACGCGCAGCGTCGCCCCTTCGGTGCCGGTGCCGGACAGGCGGAACACCACGCGCGAGCCGTTGGTGAATACAATCCGCACGCCCTGCTGCCTGGACACGGAACCGTCGACCGGATCGGTGTATTCGAAATCGTCGGCCAGTGCCACCACGTAGTGGCCCAGGTCCTGTCCCACCAGCGTGGCCAGCTTGATGCGCAGCGACGCCATCAGCTCATTGGCGGCCTTAGTTTCCACCGCCTCGTAGTCGTGGCGCGAATAGTAGTTGCGGCCGAAGCGCGCCCAGTGCTCGCTGACCAGCTGCTCCACCGACTTGCCGCTGGCTGCCAGCAGGTTAAGCCAGAACAGCACCGCCCACAGGCCATCCTTTTCGCGGATGTGGTCCGAGCCGGTGCCGTAGCTCTCCTCGCCGCACAGCGTCGCCTTGCCGTCGTCGAGCAGGTTGCCGAAGAACTTCCAGCCGGTCGGCGTTTCAAAGCTCGGGATGCCCAGCGCCTCGGCCACGCGGTCGGCCGCCTGCGAGGTCGGCATCGAACGGGCGATGCCTTTCAGGCCGGCGCGGTAGCCCGGCGCCACGGTCGCATGCGCGGCCAGCACGGCCAGGCTGTCGGACGGCGTGACGTCGAACTTGCGGCCGAGGATCATATTGCGGTCGCCGTCGCCGTCGGAGGCGGCGCCGAAGTCCGGCGCATCGTCGGCGGCCATGATCTCGATCAGTTGCGCGGCGTTGACCGGGTTCGGGTCCGGGTGGTGGCCGCCGAAATCCTCCAGCGGCTCGGCGTTGATGACGGTGCCGGCCGGCGCGCCCAGCTGGCCCTCGATGATCGCCCTGGCGTAAGGGCCGGAGACGGCGTGCATGCCGTCAAAGCACATGCGGAAACCGCCGGCGAACAGCTTGCGGATGGCGTCGAAGTCGAACAGCTGCTGCATCAGCTCCGCGTAGTCGGCGACCGGATCGATCACTTCCACCTCGGTGTTCTCGATGCGCGTGACGCCGGGGCGATTCAGGTCGATGTCGGCGGCGTCGCTGATGCGGTACTGGGTGATGCTCTCGGTGCGCTTGAAGATCGCCTCGGTGACGTTCTCCGGCGCCGGGCCGCCGTTGGCGATGTTGTACTTGATGCCGAAGTCGCCGTCCGGGCCGCCGGGATTATGGCTGGCCGACAGCACGATGCCGCCCAGCGCGCCGCGCTTGCGGATCACGCAGCTGACGGCCGGCGTCGACAGGATGCCGCCCTGGCCCACCAGCACCCTGGCAAAGCCGTGCGCGGCCGCCATGCGCAAAATGGTCTGCACCGCCACGCGGTTGTGGAAGCGGCCGTCGCCGCCCAGCACCAGCGTCTTGCCGGTGCAATCGCCGAGCGTGTCGAACACGCTCTGCACAAAATTTTCGAGGTAATGCGGCTGCTGGAAGACCGTGACCTTCTTGCGCAGGCCGGAAGTGCCGGGCCGCTGGCCGGGGATGGCCGTGGTGTTAACCGTGTTGATGCTCATGTTCGCTCCGCATAAGGTTGGTGAGACCGAATATTACTTGTCTCGCGAACAATATTACATCATACCGGTTCCGCTGCGTCGCGCACAATAAGCGTCAGCACGCCGGCCACCGCCATGCACACGCCGCCCAGCATCAAAGTCTTGACGCTATGGCCGCCGAACCAGTACTTGGTGACGAAGCCGAGCACCAGACCGCTGACGATCTGCGGGATGACGATGAAGAAGTTGAACACGCCCATGAAGTAGCCCATGCGATCCGCCGGCAGCGAGCCGGCCAGAATCGCATACGGCATGGTCAGGATGCTGGCCCAGGCGATGCCGACGCCGATCATCGGGTAGTACAGCGTTTCCAGGTCGTGGATCGCATAGATACTGAACAGGCTGACGCCGCCGATGACCAGGCAGCTCAGGTGCACGAACTTGCGGCTGGTGTAGCGTGCGAACACCGGCAGAATGAACGCCGCCAGCGCCGACACGCCGCCGTACACGGCGAACATCACGCCGACGTGGTTGCCGGCTTCCTGGTAGGCGGCCGATTGCGCGTCGGCGGTGCCGAACACATTTTCCGCCACCGCTTGCGTGGTGTAGATCCACATGGCGAACAGCGCGATCCAGGTGAAGAACTGCACCACCGCCAGCTGCACCATGGTCTTCGGCATTTGCGCGAAGCCGCTGAAGATCTCCTTCAGCGTGTGGGCCAGGCCCTTGCTGCGCTGCTGCTCGGCGCGGAACGCCGCCAGGTCGGCCGGCGGCATCTCTTGCGCGGTCAGCACGGTCCACAGCACGGAGAAGAAGTACACGGCGCCGCCGGCGTAGAACGAATAGCGCACGGTGTCCGGAATGGCGCCGTCGACCGGCACGTTGCTGACGCCGTAGTGGGCGAAGATCGACGGCAGCAGCGAGGCGATCACCGCGCCCCAGCCAATGAAGAAGGTCTGCATCGCGAAGCCGGCGGTCTGCTGGCGCGGTCCGAGCTTGTCGCCGACGAAGGCGCGGAACGGCTCCATCGAGACGTTGATGGCGCCATCGAGCAGCCACAGCACCACGATGGCCATCCACAGCGCGGTGGAATGCGGCATCAGGAACAGCGCGATCGACGCCAGCAAGGCGCCGATGAAGAAGAACGGACGGCGGCGGCCCCAGGTCGGGTGCCAGGTGTTGTCGCTCAGGTAGCCGATGACGGGTTGCACCAGCAGGCCGGTGACCGGCGCGGCCAGCCAGAACAGCGACAGATCATCGGGGTTGGCGCCCAGCGTGGAAAAATCCGGCTGACGTTGGCGTTTTGCAGCGCAAAGCCGAATTGAATGCCGAAGAAGCCAAGGCTCATATTCCACAGCTGCCAGAACGACAGGATGGGCTTGTTGTTGCTGGAAGAATGCATGCTGCGCGTCCCGATTTTAAAATTTGTAGCAAAATAACACGCTGCCCCACGCATGTCAATCGCAACAACTTCCTAGTAAAATAAAGGAAAAAGCCTGACAAAAGGCCGGGCTATGGTGTCAAATGTAGCCAAACAACAAAAAACTACCTTCCCACTGAGACCTCGTTCATGACCATTAAATCCTTTGCAACATTGGCCGCGGCGACGCTGCTGGCCAGCCAGGGCGCGCTGGCGCAAAACGCCGCGCGCAAGTTCGACGGCGCCACCGAGCGCGACGGCCATCTCGAAGTACGCACCAGCGACGGCACCTACCTGATCAAGCCCTACTCCGCCGGCATCGTCGAAACCACCTTCGTGCCGGCCGGCGAGAGCGCCGATCCGGCCTCGCACGCGGTGGTGCTGGCGCCGGCCGCGGTGCGCACCTCGCTCAGGCAAACAGGCGGCAGCATCGAATATGCCACACCGGGCATCAAGGTCACCATCACCAAGTCGCCGTTCCGCATTGCCTATGCCTACAAGGGCAAGCCGCTGGTGGCCGAGAAGCGCGGCTACATCCGCGTCAAGGACGACCCGGCCACCGGCAGCAAGGATATCAACAAAGGCGAGGCGCGCGAACTGGAAGCCATCGAATTCGCGCTGGACAAGAACGAGGCCCTGTACGGCGCCGGTTCGCGCGCGGTCGGCATGGACCGCCGCGGCTACAGGTTCACGCTGTATAACAAGGCGCACTATGGCTACGGCGACCACTCGGAGCTGATGGGCTACACCATGCCGGTGGCGCTGTCGTCGAAAATGTACGCGATCCACTTCGACAATCCGCAGACCGGCTACCTGGACTTCGACAGCAGGAAAAACAACAGCCTGACTTACGAGGCCATCGGCGGGCGCAAGACCTACCAGGTCATCGCCGGCGACAGCTGGGAAGACGTGGTGGGCAACTACACCAGCCTGACCGGCAAGCAGCCCTTGCCGCCGCGCTGGGCCTTCGGCAATTTCGCCATGCGCTTCGGCTACCACACGGAGCAGGAGGCGCGCGACACGGTCGCCCGGTTCATCGCCGACGATATCCCGCTGGACGCGATCGTGTTCGACTTGTACTGGTTCGGCAAGGAAGTCAAAGGCACGATGGGCAATATGGCCTTCGACAAGGACAACTTCCCGCGGCCGGAAGCGATGATGGCCGACTTCAAGCAGCAAGGCGTGCAGACGGTGCTGCTCACCGAACCGTTTGTCACCACCACCTCCAACCGCTGGCAGGAGGCGGTCGACCACAAGGTGCTGGCGCTGGGCGCGGACGGCAAGCCGATGACGTTCGACTTCTTCTTCGGCAACACCGGCCTGATCGATGTCTTCAGCAAGCCGGCGCAGGACTGGTACTGGAATATCTACAAGGGCCTGCGCCAGCAGGGCGCGGCCGGCGTCTGGGGCGACCTGGGCGAACCGGAAGTGCACCCGGCCGCGCTGCGCCACGCCACCGGCAGCGCCGACCAGGTGCACAACATCTACGGCCACCAGTGGGCGCGGCTGGTAACGGAAGGCTACCGGCGCGACTTCCCGAACGAGCGCCCGTTCATCCTGATGCGCGCCGGTTACTCGGGCACGCAGCACTACGGCATCATCCCGTGGTCGGGCGACGTCAATCGCGGCTGGGACGGACTGCAATCGCAGCCTGAAATCTCGCTGCAGATGGGCATGCAGGGCCTGGGCTATATGCACTCGGACCTGGGCGGCTTCGCCAACCCGGTGCTGGACGACGAGCTGTATCAGCGCTGGCTGCAATACGGCGTGTTCCAGCCGGTGTTCCGCCCGCACGCGCAGGAAGAAGTGCCGTCGGAGCCGGTCTACCGCGAAGCCAGAACCAAGGCGCTGGCGCGCGAGGCGATCCGCCTGCGCTATCGCCTGCTGCCATACAACTACACGCTGGGCTTCGACAACAACCAGCAAGGCCTGCCACTGATGCGCCCCATGCTGTACGAGGAGCCGGGCAACGCCAAGGTGCGCGCCATGTCGTCCACCTACCTGTGGGGCAAGGACTTCCTGGTGACGCCGGTGCTGAAGCCCGGCCAGAAAACGGCCGAAGTCTACTTCCCTGCGCGCAGCGCGTGGTTCGATTTCTACACCGGCGAGAAGCAGGCCGGCGGCGCCAGCCGCAGCGTCGCGCTGCAGCCGGACCATGTGCCGGTCTACGTGCGCGCCGGCGCCTTCATCCCGATGACGAAAGTGGTGCAGACCACGCGCGACTACAACACCAGGGCCATCGAGCTGCATTACTGGCACGACGCCTCCGTGCGCGCCGACGCCGGCAAGCTGTATGACGACGACGGCCTGACCGCGCAAGCCTACGAACAAGGCAAGTACGAGCTGCTGCACTTCACCAGCAAGCTGGAAGGCAAAGCGCTGTCGCTGCGTGTGGTATCGGAAGTCGGCAAGCAGCACCAGCGCCCGGAACGCGCGATTGCGCTGACAGTGCATAACGTAACGTCGGCGCCATCGTCGGTGCGGGTCGATGGCAAGGTGGCCGTCTTCGCCTGGGACCAGGCGGGCAAGCAGCTCAGCGTGCAGCTGCCGGCCGGCGACCAGGCCAGCCGCAGCGTCGATATCTCGCTGTAAGATGCAGCGGCGGCCCGCCTACATGCGGTCCGCCGTCTGCTCGCGCGCCTGCGGGGCGAGGCTGCGCGCGATGGCTGCGCGCGCGGCCGCTTGCACGGCGTCGATGCTGTAAGGCTTGCGGATGAACTCCAGCCCCAGCCCGTCGAGCCGCGCCGGGTCGCCGAGGAAGCCGCTGGCCAGCACGATCGGCAATGCCGGCCAGGCCTGGCGCAACTTGCGCGCCAGCTCCACGCCATCCATCGTGCCCGGCATTTTCACGTCCGAGAAGACGAAATCGATGTGCGCCAGATCCGACAGCAGCGCCGCATCGGCGCTGTGGGCGCAGCACACGCGGCAGCCCATGTTGGCAAACATCTCCACCGCCAGCTCGGCAACGAAGGGATCATCTTCCACGCACAGCACGCGCTTGCCCGACAGCACATCGCCGGCGCCGCCCACCGCGGCCTGCGCCGGCGCAGGCTCCTGCGTGGCCGCCGCATCGCCGCCGCGCGGCAGCACAATGCATACCGTGGTGCCGTGGTCGGACGTGCGCAGATAGGCCATGCCGTTGCTCTGCTGCGCATAGCCATACACCTGCGACAGTCCGAGGCCGGTGCCTTTGCCCAGCGGCTTGGTGGTGAAGAACGGCTCGAACGCCTGCTCGGCGACCTCCGGCGTCATGCCATACCCCTCGTCGATCAGCGCCAGTTGCACGAAATCGCCCGCCAGCCCTTGCAGCTCGGGGAAGGCGGGCGCGGGCAAGCTCAGGTTGCGGATCGCCAGCGTCACCTTGCCGCCGCCGGGCATGGCGTCGCGCGCGTTGACCACCATGTTCAGCAGGGCGATCTCCAGCTGCGCCACATCGGTCTTCACCGGCCATGGGTTTTCCGGAATATCGAGCGCAAAAGCGATATGCTTGCTCAGCGAATGATGCAGCAGCTGCGCGATATCGGGCAGGTGCTTTTCCAGCCGCACGTCGGCGATCTGCATCGGCTGGCGGCGCGCGAACGATAGCAGCTGCTGCGTCAACTGCGCCCCTGCGCGGTGGCGCGCGTGATGCTGTCCACGCTTTTCAACAGCGCCGGATGCTCCTTCAGCTGGAAGCGCATCAGCGTCGACGCCGACGCGATCACCTGCAACAGGTTGTTGAAATCGTGCGCGACGCCGCCGGTGAGCCGCCCCAGCGACTCCAGCCGCCGCGCCTCCGCCAGCGACATCTCGATCTGGCGCCGCTCGCGCACTTCGCGCGACAGTGCGGTGGTGCGCTCGTCGACGCGCCGTTCCAGCTCCGCCGCGTGGTCGTTCAGCTCGCGCAGCTGGTCGCGCACCTGGCGCTGCAAGGTGCGGGTGCGCTGCGCCGACAGGATGGCCAGCATCAGCACCTCGTGCCGCAGGGGCCGCGTCAGCAGCGTCACGTTGCCCAGCCGTTCCAGCACCGAGGTCGGGCCGCCGGGAATCAGCGCGTCGGCGTCGGCGATCGCAATGATCGGGATGTTCGACCAGAACGGCTGCTTGTCCAGCTGCACCGACAGCTGCTGCGCCGAGCAGCGCGTCAGCCCCTCTTCCGAGGCGATCGCCATCAGCGCCGTTTCGTCCAGCGCGGCGCAGAATTCATCGGCGCTGTCGCACAGCCGCGAATCGATGTGCACCGCCGCCAGGATATTGCTCAACACCTGCGCATCCCTGCCCAATGGCGCGAAAATCACCGCGGGCATGCTAGACACCGGCGGAGATGGCCGTGGTGGCGGCGACGTCGGTATCCTTGGCGCCGACCGCGAAACCGTCATCGGTCAGGATGAATTCGCGCACCTCGCGGCTATGGTCGCTGTGGCGCTTCTTGAGCACGCAGATATTCTTCTTGATCGAGCCTTCCGAGTTGTAGGAGCTGAGCGAAATGACGTTATCGGTGATGATCGACAGCGCATCGGGCTCGCGCGACGTGTCCAGCCCGTGCGAATGGGCGCCCACCACCACCGCGATCACGCCCATATTGGCCAGGTAGGAGAACAGCTCGTTCATCTGCAGCAGCAAGGTGCGCTCCTCCTTGATCAGGTCGAGATAGGAGTTGATGCTGTCAATGATGACGATGCGCACATTGTCGTCCTCGACGCGGCGGCGCACGGCCCAGATAAACGCGCCTGCCGAAATGCGCGACGGGTTGATGCGCGAGATCAGCAAGTCCTTCGGCGACGTGGCGTCCGGCTGGATGCCAAAGCGTTCGAGCATGCGCGACTTCAACGTCACTTCCGCCTCGTCCAGCACGAAATAGGCGGCGCGCCCGCCCTGGCGCACCGCGGCCAGCGCGTACTGCAAGGCCAGCGTGGTCTTGCCGACGCCGGAGGTGCCGACGATCATGGTCGAGGTGCCGCTGATCAGGCCGCCGCCGAGCAGCTCGTCGAGGCCGGGCACGCCGCTATCGAGCACCGTGCGCTCGTAGTCGCGCTGGTGCTCCTCGGCGATCAGGCTCGGGAACACCAGGATTTCGCTGCGCTGGATGGCGAAGTCGTGCCAGCCGCTCTGGTAGTCGCCGCCGCGCAGCTTGACCACTTTCAGCACGCGCCGCACCGAACCATAGGAACGCTCGCGCTGCTCCAGCGTGATGGCGCCGTGGACCGCGCTCTGCAATTCGAACTCGTGCTCGATCGAGGTCAGGTCGTCGAGCATCAGCACGGTGGCGCCGGCGCGCGTCAGCCGCTCGCGCAGCGAAATCACCTGCCGCCGGTAATGCGAGCTGTTGTGCGCCAGCAAGCGGATTTCCGCCATCGAGTCGATCACCACCAGCTGCGCCCCGGTGCGCTCGATCTCGCCGGCGATGGTACTGACCAGACGCGACAGCTCGGCGTCGCTCGGCAGCATGATGGTCTGCTCGCCGAACTGCTGCGGGCTGAACAGGTCCGGAATGAACAGCTGCACGCCGTCCAGCGACCAGTCGTGGCTGGCGGCGGTGGCGTGCAGCTCCTCGGCCGATTCGGACAAGGACACATACAGGCGGCGCTGCCCGCGTGACGCTTCGGAGATCAGGAAACGCATGCCGATCGTGGTCTTGCCGGTGCCGGGCCGGCCCTCCAGCAAATGTATGCGGCCCTTGATCAGGCCGCCCCGCAATACGGCGTCGAGTTCAGGAATGCCAGTGGCAACGCGCTCAGTAGACATAGTTGTTCATCCCAGTTGTTTGCCAATATCGTGGCATAACTGTGGGAAACGAAATGCGCGCCAGCCCGCACAACGCCGCGCTGCGCAAAGCAAGATTGCAGCGGCCGTTAGTTGCTTAACATTATGCTATCCGATGCGGTCCAGCAACTGCTGTTCGGCGCGGTCGCTCAGCACCAGCACCAGCTTCAGCGCGCGCGCGTCATGCCGACGAACAGCTTGCGCAGCACCAGCTGGTCGATTTGCTCGAAGTCGATCTCGGTGAAAATAATGGCCGGCGCCGACTGCCCCTTGAAGCGGTACACCGACTCGGCCAGCAGGCCGCCGTCGCGGTACAGCGGGTTGCCGAACAGGTCGTACTCGCCGGTGAAGGACTTCAGCGTGTGCACATCGCTCAGCTGGTCGAGCTGCAGGATCAGCGACTTCTCGCGGCCGCGGAACGAGGCGATGGCGATATCGTGGCGCGCGAAGCCGGCTGCCAGGCAGGACGTGACGGCGTGCCGCGTCTGCGCCAGCATCGCCTCGTTGTCGCCGTGCGGATAGACCAGCTCCTCGATATCGGCGCCCTTGAACGGGCTGCCCGCCTCCACCGGCGACTGGGTGGCGCCGATCGACGCCAGGATATCGACGATCTGGCGCGGGCTGCGGTAATTGGTGTCGGAATGCAGCGTCACCCAGCCCGGCAAGGCCACGCTCTGCTTGCCGTACAGGTTCTGGTTCGGGTCCTCCAGCCAGATCGCGCGGCCGCCGTCGCGCAGCAGGCGCAGCACGATATCGCGCCAGCCCTCGGAAAAATCCTGGCCCTCGTCGACGATCAGCACATCGCACTGCCAGCGCTCGGGCAGTTCGGCGGCGGCCATCTGCGCCTCGATCCGCTGCCACACATCGGGCAGGCTGTAATTCGGAATATGGCCCTGTTCGCGGGCAAAGGCGTCGCACAGCATATGGAAGCTGGCGACGCGGCCGCCGGCCGGCACCAGCGACTGGATATGGTCGGCCAGCGGCCGGTTGTAGCACACGTACAGCGGGCACAGGCCGGCCTCGATGGCGGCGGCGTACTCGGCCAGCGCCAGCTGCGTCTTGCCGCTGCCGGCGGTGCCGACCACGCGCAGGCGGAACGGCGCGAACTCCAGCCGGTGCGCCCAGGTCGCCAGGCCGCCGGACAGCCGCGCCACCATGCGCGCGGCGTTGCCGATCATCGCGCTCGGGTCCGGGCGCAGGCTCAGCATATTGCCGAGGAAGCGCGCCACCTTGTCGAACTGGGCGTCGGGGCGCGGGTCGTCGACCGGCAGCACCTCGCGCACCATCTGCGCCAGCCTGTGCTTGCTGTGGGCGTCGATGATATGGCGTGGATCGAGGCCGGCCAGATGCGGCTGGCGCACGATGTAGTCGGGGCAATACAGCAGGTAATCGATGGACAGGTCGGCGCCGAAACGTTCGGTCATCACGCGGATCGCGCGCATGATGTGCTGGGCCACCTTGCGCGGCTTGCCGGCGTACTGCTTGACCAGGCCGTCGGGCGTCTCGTTCAGAAAGCCGGCGATCTGCTCGATCAGCAGCACCCGCCCGTTGGGCGCGACGATCACGAAATCGACCTGATCGAACGCCGAGTAGCCCTTCTCCACATTAGTCCAATGGACGCCGTGATAGACGTGATAAGGCGCATCGGCCAGCGCCGCATTCAGGTAAGCCAGGGTTTCGATCTCGCGCGCGGCCGCGCCGGTCGCCGACATCTCTTGCCAGCCGGTAGGATGAAGATGAGCCATAAAAATAGACGCCAAATAAAAAGCACATTGTAAGACCAAGTCCGGAGGTATGATCTGGGATCAACTAAGGGAGATGTCTGTGACACCAAAAATTATCAGCACGCTGCTGGCGACCGCGCTGGCAGCCTCCGGCGCCACCGCGCTGGCCGCCCCCGCCACCAGGCCGACCGTCGCCGAAGCCGAACGCTTTCTCGCCGATACCGAAGCCAAACTTAATAAGCTGAACAACGAACAGGCGCGCGCCGCCTGGGTCGGCTCCAACTTCATTACCGACGACACCGAGGCCATCGCGTCCTACTTCGCCGAGCGCTACCTGAGCGCCTCGGGCGAGGCCGCCATCGGCGCGCGCCGCTTCAACGGCCTGAAGCTGGCGCCCGACTCGGCACGCAAGCTGTCGCTGTTGCAGCAGACCGTGGTGTTCGCCGATCCGAAAGAGCGCGCGCAGTACGCCGCGCTGCAAGCGGCGCTGAACGGCGCCTACGGCAAGGCCAAGTACTGCCCGCAAAGCGGCGAGTGCATGCCGCTGGGCGACATGGAGAAAGTGCTGGCCACCAGCCGCGACGAGGCCAGGCTGAAGGAGATGTGGCTCGGCTGGCACGCCCAGTCGCAGGATTACAAGCAGAAGTATGTCGATTACGTCGCCCTGTCCAACAAGGGCGCCAAACAGATGGGCTTTGCCGACACCGGCGCCCTGTGGCGCTCGCAGTACGACATGCCGCCGGAAGCCTTCGCCGCCGAGATGGAACGCCTGTGGCAGCAGGTCAAGCCGCTGTACGACTCGCTGCACACTTACACCCGCCACAAGCTGCGCGCCACCTATGGCGCCGACGTGGTGCCGCTGACCGGCCCGATTCCGTCCCACCTGTTCGGCAATATGTGGAGCCAGAGCTGGACCAATCTGTACCCGATCCTCAAGCCGTCCACCGGCGCCAGCAGCTATGACCTGAGCAAGGTGCTGGAACAGCGCAAGACCGACGCCAGGCAGATGACCAAGTACGCCGAGGGCTTCTACACCTCGCTTGGCATGCAGAAGCTGCCGGAATCGTTCTGGGAACGCTCGTTGCTGACCAAGCCGCGCGACCGCGACGTGGTGTGCCACGCCTCCGCCTGGCCGATCAATGAGAAAGACGACGTGCGCATCAAGATGTGCATCACGCCGACCGCCGAGGACTTCACCGTCATCCACCATGAGCTGGGCCACATCTACTACTTCCTCGGCTATACCAAGCAGCCTTTCCTGTTCCGCAACGGCGCCAACGACGGCTTCCACGAAGCCATCGGCGACACCGTGGCGCTGTCGATCACGCCGGCCTACCTGAAGCAGATCGGCCTGATGGACGAGGAGCCCGACGTCACCGCCGACATCCCGCAACTGCTGCAGCGCGCGCTGAGCAAGGTGGCGATCCTGCCGTTCGCCTATTCGGTCGACAAATGGCGCTGGGACGTCTACGCCGGCAAGACCAAGCCGGCCGACTACGATAAAAGCTGGTGGCAGCTGCGCGAGCAGTACATGGGCATGAAGCGGCCGGCGCCGGGCGACGACGCCAAGGGCTTCGACGCCGGCGCCAAGTACCACGTGGCGGCCGACGTGGCCTACGCGCGCTACTTCCTGGCCGACATGCTGCAATTCCAGTTCCATCGCGCGCTGTGCCGCGAGGCCGGTTACAGCGGTCCGCTGAACCGCTGCTCGGTGTACGGCAACGCCAAGGCCGGCGCCAAGCTGCAACAGCTGCTGGAACTGGGCGCGTCCAAGCCGTGGCCGGAGGCGCTGAAAGCCATCTCCGGCGAAGACAAAATCGACGGCAACGCCCTGCTCGAATACTTCGCGCCGCTGAAAACCTGGCTGGACCAGCAGAACGCCGCCTTTGCGGCGGCTGAGAAGCAGTAAGCCCTAGCGGGCCGCCGCGTAATCCATCGCCGTCAGATCGGCGATCAAGCCTGGGCCGGCCGGATGCCAGCCCAGGCGCGCCTTGGTCAGCGCGGCCGAGGCCGACATGTCCTGACCGGCAAACAGCGCCAGCCAGCCGAAATGCGCGCCGGCTTCGGCCGCGGCCAGCGACCGGACCGGCACACCCAGGCCCTTGCCCACCGCCTCGGCGATATCGCGCGCCGCAATGCCCTCCTCCGCCACCGCGTGATAGCGCTCGCCAGCCTTCCCCTTTTCCAGCACCAGGCGATACAGCAGCGCGACATCGCTGACATGCGCGGCGGACCAGCGATTCAGTCCCTCGCCGATGTACGCGGCCTGGCCCTGCTCGCGGCTATTGGCGATCAGGTAGCTCACCAGGCCTTGCCGCCGGGTGTCATGCACCTGCGGCAGACGCACCACGCGCACATCCACGCCCGACTCCAGCGCCGCAACGCCCGCCAGCTCGGAGGCGATACGCGGATTGCGGTGCTCCAGATTCAACACCGTCTCCACCGCCGCCTGGCCATGCCCGCGTTCGCCCATGCCGACCCCGGACGTGATGATCAGCGGCCGGGCGGAGCCACGCAGCGCCTCGGCCAGCGCCGCGATCACACGCCCGTCCTGCTCGCAGCTCGCGGCGAACTTGCTGAAGTCATCGTGATTGAACGCCGTATGGATCACCGCGTCCGCCTGCGCCGCGCCGGCGCGAAGCCGGTCCAGATCTTCCAACCCGGCGCGATGCACCTGCGCGCCCGCCGCGGCCAGCGTTTCGGCGCCGGCGTCCGAACGGCTCATGCCCAACACCTCGTGCCCCGCAGCCAGCAACTGGGCCACCACTTGCGCGCCGATAAAGCCGGTCGCGCCTGTCACAAATACCCGCATCTCATGCTCCTTGATAGCTGAAGTGCGCGTATTATGGCCAGCATGTCTTTCCTATTAAAGTAGTGACGTTATACAGGTATAAGGACCAACAGGATGCATGACGATAACCCCCTCGGCAAATTCCTGCGCGACCGCCGCAACCGGCTCGATCCGGCCGCCTTCGGCATCGCCGCCGGACGCCGCCGCACGGCCGGCCTGCGCCGTGAAGAAGTGGCGCAGCGCGCCAACATCAGCACCACCTGGTACACCTGGCTGGAACAAGGAAGGGGCGGCGCCGCGTCGGCCGAAGTGCTGGAGCGCATCGCCGCCGCGCTGATGCTGACCGAACCCGAGCGCGAACACCTGTTCATGCTGGGCCTGGGCCGTTTGCCGGAAGCCCGCTACAAGAGCGCCGACGGCGTCACGCCGCGCCTGCAACGGGTGCTGGACGCCTTCACCGGCAGCGCCGCCATGCTGCGCACGCCGACCTGGGACATCGTGGCCTGGAACCGTCCGGCCACGCTGCTGCTGACCGACTACGCCGCGCTTCCCGCCAAAGAACGCAATGTCGCGCGGCTGATGTTCAGCAACGGCCGTGTGCGCGCATCGCAAAACAATTGGGAAAGTGTGGCCCGCTTCGTGGTCGGTTCGCTGCGCGCAGACGCCATACGCGCCGGCGCAGGCAATGAGGCGGCCATGCTGGCCGACGAGTTGTCGCGCCAAAGCCCCGAGTTTGCGGCCATGTGGGAAGACCATGAAGTCATCAGCGTCTCGGACGGCTACAAGGTGCTGCACCATCCTGTGCTGGGGGCGATTGATCTGGAGTTTTCGACGTTTGCCGTCGATGGACGGCCCGATTTGTCGATGATGGTCTACAACCCGGCGACGCCGGACACGGCCAGCCGCATCGCTGCCTTTTTGAAGTCGTCATAAAAAAAGGCGTCCACGAGGGACGCCTTTGCCTGCCAAGCGCTGACGCTTAGAACTTGTAGTTCACGCCGGCCAGCACGGTGCGGCCGTATTTCGCGTATTCCAGCTGTTGCGAACGGTCGCCGTTGTAGGTTTCGTAGGCGGCGTTGCGCAGGTTGTTCACTTGCAGCACCAGGCCCAGGCCCTTCATCGAACCGGTTTCGAAGGTGTAGCCGATCTGGAAGTCGATCACGTTCTCACCGACCACATAACGCAAGGTGCGGTCGTTCGAGAAGTTGCCGATCTCACCCACGAAGTCCGAGCGGCGACGCTGGCTGATACGGGTCTCGAAACCATTCTTCTCGTAGTAGGCGGTCAGGTTGGTGGTGCGCTTCGACAGGCCTGGCAGCGGGATGTTCGAGCCGATGTTGCTGCCCTGATCCTGAATCGTGATCGCGCTCTCGGTGTAGGTGGTGCTGGCGCTGATGCCGAAGCCGTCCAGCGACTTGCTCAGCATGTTAAGCGGCAGCGAACCCGACAGTTCAACACCCTTCAGGATACCGCCCTCGCCGTTGTACGCGGCGGTGTAGGTGCCGATGTTGGTCAGCGGTGGCAGCGTGCCGGTTGGGTATGTCGACGGCAGGTATTGCGAGAAGTCATACGGACGGCCCTGGGTGAAAATGTAGGTGTCCAGCTTTTTGAAGAAGCCGGCCAGCGCGAAGTACGCCTTCTTGTCGAAGTATTTCTCGTACGAGATATCGATCGCCTTGGCGCGCCATGGGTCCAGGCGGGCGTTACCGCCGCTGGCGCCCGGTTCGCGCTTGGTGTTGTCGATGCCGATCTCCAGCGCCGAACGCAGCTGGTCGATACGTGGACGGGCCAGTTGCTTGGCCACGGCCAGACGTACGGTCTGCTGGTTGTCGAAGCCGAACGCCAGGTTCAGGCTCGGCAGGTAGTCGGTGTAGCTCTTGCCGTCATGCACAGGCTTGACCGGGTTGGTGCCAGCAGCCGCGTTGTTGTCGTAGTAACGCGAATCCGACGACTGGTTGGTGTGCTGGATCTGCACGCCGATGTTGCCGCGCAGGCTGACCGACGGCGACAGCTCGGCTTCGATATTGGCCTTGGCGTAGGTGGTGGCGATCTTCTCGTTGACTTCCCAGGTTTTCGGGATCAGGTAGTTCAGGTTGTCCACCGGGGCGAACGACATGTACTGGCTGACCATCGCTGGCACGTTCCAGGTTGGAATCGAACCGGCGCCGGCGAAGCCCAGGTCTGCCAGGCCGTATTGCAGGTTGCCCGGCACGGAAACACCCGCGCCCACCAGGTTGATCGAACCTTCCGGCTGATGCTTGTTCTTGCTGCGGTCGGCGTAGTTGACGCCGAAGTCGACGCTGGAGAAGGCTTTTTCCCACGCGCCGGTGATCGGCACATTGATCGCCAGCTTGGCGCTCTTCAGCTCATCTTCGATGCTAGGCGTTTTGCCGTAGCCCGAGCCGTAAATCGTGTTGCCGATGTACAGGTTGCTGGCGTTACCGTAGTTCAGGCCGGTGGTCATCTGCGAGAAGCCGCCGTTACCGTACACCAGGTTGACCTTGTCCAGCAGGGCCGTCGCTGCGCCGTTGCTGTACTGCAGATTGTTTTCCAGGCTCAGCTCGTCGCGCTTGGCTTTCGAGTAGCTCAGGTCGGCGACGACGGTGAAGTCCGGCGTCTTGAATTCATTGTTCCAGCCGATCGCGCGGATATCGTCCTTGCGCTTGTTGTACATGCCGCGCACCAGCGGGCGCACATTGTTCATCGTGCCGCTGGCGATGGTGCCGTCGGCCACCTGCACCGGGTTGTAGTTGGACTCGCCTTGGGACAGCGAAATTTCCAGCTGGTTGGCGGTCTCTTCGGCCTTGAAGCGCGACGCGTACAGGTCCAGGGTGCTGGTCCATTGCTTGTTCGGACGGTATTGCAGCACGCCCATCAGGCCATCACGCTCGTTGCGGCCGCTGCGCGCGACCGCCTTGATACCGTTGGCCGAGAAGGTGTTGGCTGGCAGGCCGTTGCGGGCGTCCAGCGTCCATGGCTCGTACAGCCCGGTTTCGTTCGACAGGATAGGCGTTTCCAGGCGGGCATAGCCCAGCGCGATACCGATCGTGCGGTTGGCGAACTGGTCGATGTAGCTGGCGCTGAAGCGGGTGCCGGTGTCCTTGGCGTTGGCGATCTTGCCCAGCGAGTTCTTCTCGCCGCGGGCGTTCAGCGCCACGGTGCGACCGCTGAAGTTCAGTGGGCGCACGGTTTGCATGTCGATGGTGCCCGACAGGCCCTGGCCGACCAGGCTGGCGTCCGGGGTTTTGTAGACGGTCACGCCAGCCATCAGTTCAGATGGGTACTGGTCGAATTCCACGCTGCGGTTGTCGCCGGTCGAGACTTGCTCGCGGCCGTTCAGCAGGGTGGTGGCGAAGTCCGGCGACAGGCCGCGGACCGAGATCACTTGCGCACGGCCGGCAACGCGCTGGGCGGCCAGGCCCGGCAGGCGCGAGATCGATTCGGCGATCGACACGTCCGGCAGCTTGCCGATGTCCTCGGCCGAAATGGCTTCAACGATGGAGCTGGCGTCTTTCTTGACCGAGATCGCGTCCTCGATGCCGCGGCGGATGCCGGCCACGGTCACGGACTGGACTTTTTGCTCTTCAGCGGCCGGCGCTGCGGCGGCGGCGGTTTGAGCAAACGCTGGCGCGGCGGCGGCAGCGATCAGCAAGGCGCAGCCGGCGGCGACAGGCTTCAATGGAAATGCGGTGTGGCTACGCGTACTTGCGAAGATATTCATTTAATGTCCCCTCTCATGACACAAAATTAAGTCCCGCAATCAGCTGCGACTACACGGGATCCAAGGAATGACAACGTTCTAAAGACGTTCTGCCAAGAATTTTGTACTAAAACTAGATTGCATGTCAATCAAACTTCCCTGCCACTACCTAATGCGAGCCCCGGATATCAAGGCTCGCCCTACGATATCGGTGTTCTCGTTGTATTTCGGCTACAAGACGCGCGGCGCACACTTGTAGTAGAACTACAGATTGGAGGCGAAAATGGTGATTTTATGAAAGCAAATATCAGCTTCCGTCCCTTCCCTTGGTCAAAATTGGTCGTCAAAGTGTATTCGCGGTAAATTCAGCGCGTTTGATACGGTCGCGTTTTAAGAGTATTCTCTCGAAAAATCAAAGCCCTAAGCCCGAAAACAACAAAAACATGGGCGTGTAGTACGACTACCTACCCGGAGACTGCATGAAGAAAGTCCTGCTGGCGGCGCTGCTCGCCGCCCTGTTGCCGGCCGCCGCGGCGGCGCCTTATCGCATCGATCACATGGACCCGCCGCTGTGGTGGACCGGCATGCACAACAGCAAGCTGCAACTGATGGTGCACGGTCCGCAGCTGGCCGACCTCGAACCGGCGCTGAACTATCCGGGCGTGCGCATCGCCAGCGTCTCGCGTGTCGCCAACCGCAACTATCTGTTCATCGACCTGGAGATCGCGCCGGAGGCTCGGCCCGGCACGCTGGAACTGCTGTTCCAGCGCGGCGCGCAAAGCCTGCGCTACAACTACACGCTGCTGGCGCGCGCGCCGGCGTCGGCGCAGCGCGCCGGCTTCAGCAGCGCGGACGCCATCTACCAGGTGATGCCGGACCGCTTTGCCAACGGCGACGCGGCCAACGACAACATCGACGGCTACGCGGACAAGCTGAACCGCACCGACGGCTCCGGGCGGCACGGCGGCGACATCGCCGGCATCACCGGACACCTGGACTACGTGGCGGCCATGGGGTTCACGCAGCTGTGGCCTACGCCGCTGCTGGAATCGAATATGCCGCGCGGCTCCTACCATGGCTACGCGACCACCGACCATTACCGCATCGACCCGCGCTACGGCAGCAACGAAGGCTTCCGCCAACTGGTGGCGCAGGCGCGCGGCAAAGGCATCGGCGTGATACAGGACGTGGTCTTGAACCATATCGGCAGCAAACACTGGTGGATGCAGGACATGCCGATGCCGGACTGGCTGACCTACCAGGGAAAATACGTGCCAACCGCGCACCACCGGGTGGCGGTGCAGGACCCGTATGGATCGCAGCAGGACCAGCGCAATTTCACGCAGGGCTGGTTTGTGCAAGGCATGCCGGACCTGAACCAGGCCAATCCCTTTGTGGCGAATTACCTGATTCAGAACAGCATCTGGTGGATCGAATACGCCGGCCTGTCCGGCCTGCGCGTGGACACCTACGGCTACTCCAACACCGATTTCCTCAGCCGCTGGTCCGGCGCGGTGATGGCCGAGTATCCGCGTTTGAACCTGGTGGGCGAGGAATGGAGCCCGCTGATACCTGTGGTCGCGCACTGGCAGCGCGGCAAGCAGAATGTCGACGGCCATGTGTCGCACATGCCGAGCATGATGGACTTCCCGCTCAACGACGCGCTGCGCCGCGCGCTGGTGGCGCCGGACGGCGCCGAGCAAGGCCTGACCACCTTGTACGAAACGCTGTCGCAGGACTACCTGTATCCGGACGCGGCCAACCTGGTGCTGTTCGAGGGTAATCACGACCTGTCGCGCATCTACAGCGCGCTGGATGCAGACCAGGACCTGTTCCGCATGGCGCTGGCGGTGGTGGCGACGCTGCCGCGCATTCCGCAGTTCTACTCCGGCACCGAGATTCAGATGACCAGCACCACAAAGGGCCGCGACGACGCCTCGTACCGCGCCGACTTCCCCGGCGGCTGGCCAGGCGACAAGGTGAACGCCTTCACCGGCGCCGGCCTGACGTCGCAACAGGCCGGCGCGCAGGCCTACGTCCGCAAGCTGCTCAACTGGCGCAAGGGCGCAGCCGTCATCCATCGCGGAAAGCTGATGCACTATGGCCCGGAGCAGAACACCTATGTCTACTTCCGCTACGACGGCAGCAGCAAGGTCATGGTGGCGCTTAACAAGAACAAGACCGACACCACGCTGCCAACGGCGCGCTTCCACGAAATGCTGAACGGCGTGCGCTCGGGCGTGGATGTCATCAGCGGCCAGCGCGTGTCGCTGGACGGACAAGTTAAACTGCCGGCGCGTTCCGCGCTGATACTGGAGATCGAACAATGAAGCAATCCACCGCGCGCGCGCCGCGCAAACCACATCCGGCCACTACGCGCCAGGCGGCGAAAGCCGCCGCGCCACGCGCGTCCGCGATGATACGCGCGGTCGCACTTGCCGCCAGCGCCGCTGCGCTGACCGCCCACGCCGCGCCAGACGCCGCGAGCGCCAGCTATCCCACCTGGGACGGCAAGAAGGAAACCGTCCGCTACGCCACGCCGGACGCCGGCGCCGCGCTGCGCAGCTACACGCAGTCGACCACCATGCGCGTGCGCGAAGGCGGCAAGCAGGAAATCAGCTACGCCGAATCGGCCACCCTGCCGACTGTCCGCAGCGGCAACCTGGCCTTTGACGCGCTGTTCGCGCTGGCCGGCGCCGAGATGAAGCTGGACTCCGTCAGCGATATCCGCGACGGCAGCTACAACGGCGGCAACGCCATTCCCTGCGAGTGCTTCGAGACCGGCGAGTTGTGGCACTACGTGTGGACGCGCGACCTGTCTTACGCCGCCGCGCTCGGTCTCGGCATGCTGGACCCGCAACGCACCCGCAATTCCCTGGAATTCAAGCTGGCCGGCTACCGCGACGGCGTCAGCGCCGGCCTGCATGCTGTCAGCAACGACAACGGCTTCCAGATCGTGCAGGACACCGGCAGCGGCGGCAGCTGGCCGGTGAGCACCGACCGCGTCACCTGGGCCTTCGGCGCCGACGAGGCCTTGAAGGCGCTGCCGCCGGAGCAGCGCAAGGCTTTCGCGGCGACAGCCCTGCGCGCGCTGCGCAATACGCTGGAAAATGACCGCATCGCCATCTGGGACGCGGCCGATGGCCTGTACAACGGCGAGGAATCCTTCCTCGACTGGCGTGACCAAAGCTACGCCAACTGGATGCCGGGCGAGCTCTCGTTCATGGCCACGTCCAAGGCGCTGTCCACCAACGCCGCCCACTACAAGGCGCTGACGCTGGCCGCGCAACTGGCGGCGGAACAAGGCGACAGCGCCACCGCCGCGCGCTACAGCGGCTGGTCCGCAGACCTGAAGGCCGCCATCAACAAGCGCTTCTGGCAGGCCGACAGCGGCATGTATAGCAGCGTGACAGCCGGCCACTTCGACGGCGCCGCCATGTACAAGTACGACTGGCTGGGGCAGTCGCTGGCCATCGTCACCGGCATTGCCGACCAGCGGCAGGCGCAGAGCATCCTGGCGCATTATCCGCATGGGCCATTGGGCGCGCCGGTGATTTTCCCTCAGCAGGCCGATACCGCCGTCTACCATAACCGGGCGATGTGGCCATTCGTCACCGCTTACGGTTTGAAGGCGGCCGCCATCGGCGGCAATGTCGCCGTGGCCGATGCGGCTTACGCGACGCTGATGCGCGGCGCGGCCACCAACCTGTCCAACATGGAGAACCTGGAGTGGTTGTCCGGCCAGCCGATGCTGGACGACGGCAAGCTGAGTGGCCCGGTAGTCAATTCGCGGCGCCAGCTATGGTCTGTGGGCGGTTATCTTGGTATGGTGATCGGCGGCGTATTCGGCGTGGAGACAACCAACGACGGCATCGCGCTGCGGCCTTTCATCACGGCCAAGCTGCGGCGCGACACGTTCGCCGGCAGCGATGCGATTACGCTGAATAATCTGGCGCTGCGCGGCAAGCGTCTCACCGTGCGGATTGCGCTGCCGGCAGCGGACAAGGGAAATGGCTACTATGCCGTCGACAACATCACGCTGAACGGCAGGCCGGCCGCCGCCACGCTGGCGTGGGATGCGCTGGGCGAGGATAACCAGATCGAAATCCGTCTCGGCAGGCTGCTGCCGGGCCAGCAGGCCAGCCGCAGCGTGACCGGCAAGCCGCTGGTGCAGGACGCCGCCGTCTACGCGCCCGCCGAGCCGCGCATCGCCAGGCTGGAACGCGGCGCCTACGGCTACCCGACGCTGCACATCGCCAGCGGCGCGGTCGACGCAAAGCCCAGCGCCGGCAAGGGCGTCGTGTACAACGTATACCGCGACGGCCAGCTGGCCGGCGCGAATATTTCGGCCTCCACCTGGGCCGACCGTCACGCCGTCGCCGCCGACAATCTGTGCTACGCCGTCGAAGCGGTGTACACCAGCTCCGGCAACCGCAGTCACCACAGCATGCCGGTTTGCCTGAACGGCGGCCAGGAAATCGCCGTCTCACGCGCCACCTGGGGCGCACCTTCGGACACGTTTGCACAGCACTTCAAGGTAGACCGCGCCGGCAGCTACGCCATCCAGATCAAATACCGCAACACCGCCCACCAGATCAACCTGGGCATCAGCGGCGGCGTCAAATGGGCATCGCTGAAAGACGACAGCGGCAATATCGTCGCCAACGGCGTGGTGCAGCTGCCGCACTCCCCGGCCGGCGAAGGCGCCAAATACTCGACGCCGCTGCGCGCCAGCCTCAAACCAGGCGACTACACGCTGCACCTGGACGACTTCTACAACATGAGCTACATGAAAAACAACGCCACCTACAGCGACGCCGGCGGCGTGCAAGGGCCATCCAACAAGTTCGACATCCACGGCGTGCGCATCATGCCTGTGCCGAAGAGCGACGCCCCCACCGAGGCAATCGCCGCCGGCACGCTGCGCATCGTCGACAACTTCGCCTCGCCACAACTTGGCAATACCCGCAAGCTGCGCATCTACCTGCCGCCCGGCTACGACGCCAATCCGCAACAGCGCTACCCGGTGCTCTACATGCACGACGGCCAGAACCTGTTCGATCCCAAGACCGCCGCCTTCGGCACGGCCTGGGAAATCGGCGCCACCGTCGACAAGCTGATCGCCACCGGCGCCATCGAACCGATCATCGTGGTCGGCATCGACAACGCCGGCGAACAGCGCGTCGCCGAATACACGCCATGCTGCGACAAGCAGCACGGCGGCGGCAAGATCGACGCCTACGCCGCCTTCCTAGTCGACACCGTCAAGCCATGGGCCGACGCCAACCTGCGCACCCTGAAGGACCGCGATCACACCGCCATCATGGGCTCCTCGCTGGGCGGCATCGCCTCGGTCTACATCGCGCAGAAATACCCGCAGGTGTTCTCGAAGGCCGGCGGCGTATCCAGCTCGTTCTGGTGGAACGACCAGATGTTTTCCAGGAACGTCCCGCCACGCCAGCCGGTCAGGTTTTACATCGACGCCGGCACCGAAGGCGACGGCATCGACTTCACCACCAATATGCGCGACGCCATGCTGGCCAAGGGTTATGTGCTCAATGAAGACCTGATGTACCACCGCGCCGAAGGCGGTAGCCATAACGAGAAATCGTGGGCCGCGCGGGTCGGCATTCCGCTGACCTGGTTCTTCAGGAAGTAAGCAGCACGCGCTGCTGGCGCCCGGCCAGCAGCGCCCCCACCTCGTCCGCCGCCACCGGCGGGCTCAAACAGAAGCCGAACGCCTCGTCGCAGCCCATCGCCGACAGGCGCGCCAGCTGCTCCCCGGTTTCCACGCCGGCGGCGATTACCCGCATGTTCAGGCCATGCGCCATGTCGATGATGGCAGCCACCATCGCCTCGCCGCGCACCAGGTCATCCACCAGCGACTTGTCGATCTTCACCACGTCCACCGCGTAGCGGCGCAGATAATTCAGTGACGCGTAGCCGGTGCCGAAATCGCTGATCGCCACGCGCACGCCCATCTGCCGGAACTGCCCGAGTATTTCCTCCGCCTGCTGGTTCCTGTCGATCAGCATGGCCTCGTTGATTTCGATCTCGATGCAGCGCCCCGGCACGCCGGCCTGCTCCAGCGTGGCGGCAAGACTCGGCACGATATCCCGATGGAAGAACTGGCGCGGCGACAGATGCACCGTCACCGTCAACGGCAAGCCCTGATCCAGCCAGCCGCGCGCCTGCGCCACGGCGGTGGACAGCACCCACGCGCCGACCGGCAGCATCAGGGTGCTCTGCTCCAGCACCGGCAGAAAATCCAGCGGCATCACCACGCCCAGCTCCGGATGCTTCCAGCGCAGCAGCGCCTTCACGCCGCTGATCTGGCGCCGGCGCAGATCCATCTTCGGCTGATAGGTCAGCGCGAACTCCTTGTGTTCCAGCGCGTGACGCAGCGCCGTTTCCAGGATCAGCCGCGAATAGGCCTTGGCCTGCATGCTGGGCAGGAAGCGCTGGCTGGCGCCGTTGCCGCGCTGCTTGGCGGCGTACATCGCCAGGTCGGCCTTCTCGATCAGCGTCTCGATATCGTCATCGTCATCGGGATAGACCGCCACGCCGATGCTGGCGCCGACGTCGAGCAGGTCGCCGTTGACGACGAACGGTTCGGCGATGGCGCTGGTGATCTTGTCCGCCACCTGCTGCGCATCGGCGCCTGCGCGCAGCTCCGTCAGCAGCACGATGAACTCGTCGCCGCCGTGGCGCGCCACCGTGTCGACTTCGCGCACGCAGCCGCGCAGGCGCTGGGCAAACTGCACCAGCACCTGGTCGCCGGCGTCATGGCCCAGCGATCGTTGATGGTCTTGAAGCGGTCGATATCGACAAACAGCACCGCCAGCAGGCTGGCGTGGCGGCGCGCATAGGCCACGCCGTGCTCCAGCCGCAGCTGCAACTGCAAGCGGTTGGGCAGGCCGGTCAGGCTGTCGTGATGGGCCATGAAGTCGAGCCGCATGCCGGTGTCGCGCTGCGCCGCCAGCGCCGCCTGCAACTGCGCGCAGCGCGCGCGCAACAGGCGCGTTTGCCATTGGCCGGCCAGCAGCGCCAGCAAACATGGCGTGATGGCGGCCAGTACCGGCCAGATGCTGTTCATGCTGTCCCTCTTCGTCCGGTGCGTTGCGGAAGAGGCCATCATAGTTGAACGCCAGCATGCAAAAACGCCGTTCGCGCGCCCGCTTGACGCGCATCAAACCGCCTGTAGCGAAAAGCTTAACCGACCAGGCGCAAGGCCCGGCCCGGCGCAGCCGGCCGCGCCGCTTGGTCGCTGAGCTTGAAGACGCTGACCGCCTCGCGCAGGCCGGACGCCTGCTGCTCCAGCGATTCGGCGGCGGCCGCCGCCTGCTCCACCAGCGCGGCGTTCTGCTGCGTCACGCTGTCCATCTGGCTGATGGCGATGCTGATCTGCTCGATGCCGTCGCGCTGCTCGACGCTGGCCACCGAAATTTCGCCAATGATGGCGGTCACGCGCTGCACGCTGGCCACCACCTCGGTCATGGTGGCGCCGGCCTGGCCGACCAGCCGGCTGCCCTCCTCCACGCGGCCGACCGAGGTGCCGATCAGCTCCTTGATCTCGCGCGCGGCGGCAGCCGAACGCTGCGCCAGGTTGCGCACCTCGGACGCCACCACGGCAAAGCCGCGCCCCTGCTCGCCCGCGCGCGCCGCCTCCACAGCCGCGTTCAGCGCCAGGATATTCGTTTGAAAGGCGATGCCGTCGATGACGCCGATGATGTCGACGATCTTGCGCGAGCTGTCATTGATCTCGCCCATCGTGTGCACCATCTGCGCCACCGCGTCGCCGCCCCTGGCGGCCACGGTGGAGGCGGTGTCGGCCAGCTTGCAGGCCTGGTCGGCGTTGGCGTTATTCTGCTGCACCGTGGTGGTCAGCTCGACCATGGCGGCGGCGGTCTGCTCCAGCGAGCTGGCCTGCTGCTCGGTGCGGCCCGACAGGTCGAGGTTGCCGGCGGCGATCTCGGTGGCCGCGTGGTGGATGGTTTCCGTCCCCGAGCGCACCCGGCCGACGATATTGCTGAGATTATGCTGCATCGCCTTCAGCGCGCCCAGCAGCTCGCCGATCTCGTCCTTGGTGCTGATGCGCACCTCGCTGCTCAAGTCGCCGGCGGCCACCGTCTGCGCCATGCTGACGGCGGCGTCCAGCGGACGGGTAATGCTGCGGATCAACGACGACACCGTCACGCAGCCCACCACCACCGTGATCAGCAGCGTGACGCCCATGGTGATCATGGTCTGGCGGTGGGCGGCGCGGTTGGCCTGCTCCATGGCGGCCGTCAGCCGCACCGATTCCTTGCCGATGAACGCGACGATATCGTCGATTTTCTTGGTCGGCTCGCGGTCCATGCCCTTGACCAGCGTATCGACCACGTGCGCGCTTTGCGGATTGGCGGCGTCGTACCGCTGCAGCGCTTGCAGATAACGCGCCACCAGCTCGTTCTGCGTGGCGAGCGCTTCGCCGACCAGCGGCGTTTTCAGTTCCAGCCCGGCCAGCAGGCCGTCGAGCTTCTGCAACTCGGCGCGCGTGGTCTCGCCGCCCTTGACAAAGGCCTGGCGATAGCGCTCCAGCTGGGCGGGATCGTTGCCGCGTATCAGGATGTTTTTCCACTCCTGCACCTGGATCTTGAATTCGACCTGGGCGCTGCGCGCAGTATCGATGGCCTGGCTCAGCGCGGCCGAGCGGGCCATGGCGTCGGCGCTGCGCGCATTGCTGTTCTCCAGCGCGCGCCAGCCGGCGAATGCCACCACCGCCAGCGCGGCAAAGAAGAACGCGCCCAGCAGCCCCAGGCGCACGCCTATCTTCAGATTGGCGAGTTTCATACCTACTCCCTTCAAGAATTCAATTCAAACAAGCTTGTTGTTCTTAATTGGTTCCGTTGTTTGGGGAACAGGCAGCCGGTGGCGCCACGGGACAATGATGCTATATGGAACGATAAAAATCTATCGGATTCCCACCTCAGCGCAAATCCAGCTGGTAAATATTGGTAGGACGATTATCGGGCGGCAGCGTTTTGTGTTCAATAAACGTCAGCCCGAGCTTGGCCAGCAGATTGATCGACACGGTATTGGCCGGGTTGGTGATGCCCATCAGGCGCGGCAGGCCCAGCACGTCGCGCGCGTAGGCCACCACGGCCGCGGCGGCCTCATAGGTGTAGCCCTGGCCGAAATGGGCCGGCCGGATGGCGTAGCCGATATCGACCTCGGGCAGGCTGTCGCGCTTGATCAGCCCGCACAAGCCCAGCGGCTGCCCGTCGCGCTTGCGCTCCATCACATACAGCGAATGGCCCAGCCGCTGCTGCATCGCGCAGGGGCCGTCGATGATGGCGGCGCGCGCGTCCTCAACGCTGCGGATGCCCTTGTCGCCGATGTGCTCGATCCAGGTCGGATCGTTGACCAGCGCGTAGTAAAACGCCGCGTCGTCCGGCGCGATGGTGCGCAGCGTCAGGCGCGCCGTGTCGAGTATCCTCATGCGTCCGGCCACTGCGCGGGATCTTCCAGCAACTGGTACATGACGTAGACGTCGACATAGCCGAGGTACTGGTGGCGATAGGCGCGCGGCAGGGTGCCGACGATGGAAAAGCCCAGCTTCTTCCACAGCAGCACGGCCGGCATATTGGAGCTGACCACATAGTTGAACTGCATCGCCAGGTAGCCCTGCGCGCGGGCGCGCACCAGGCAGTCGGCGCCGAGCAGCTTGCCGACGCCGACGCCCTGCGCCGCCGGGCTGACCATGAAGGAGGCGTTGGCCACATGAGCGCCGCGGTCGCGCTGGTTCGGAATCAGGCGGTACATGGCCACCAGGCGCTCGCCGTTGAGCACGGCGACAAAGCTCTGGATGCCTGCGCCGAACCAGTAGTCGTGGCAATCCTCGCGGCTGGTGTCGGCGGCGAAGTAATAGGTGTCGCCGCTGGCGATCAGTTCCTGAAATATCTCCCACATGGCGCCAAAGTCGGCTTCCGTGGCGGGGCGGATGGCGATTTCTTTCAAGGCAACTCCGGGCGGATTTAACAGTGTTCGATTGTCATGTATTTCCCGCTGCAAGTCCAGCCTCGCGCCTCAGCGGCCGAGGCGGAAATCGACGTGTTCGGGCCGCTGCGGCAGGTGCAGCCGGGCCTGCGCGCGCGGCGACTCGGCCACGATTTTTCCCCGACGCATCACCAGCCGGCGGCCGGCGCGCAGGCGGATCGCCTCCACCGGATCGGCGGCGTCCAGCAGCACCAGGTCGGCATGGCAGCCGGGCGCGATGCCATAGCCGCGCAGGCCGAGGATGGCGGCCGGCGTCGTGGTCACAGCGCGGAAGCAATCGCGCATCGCCTGCTGGCCGGTCATCTGCGCCACATGCAGGCCCATGTGCGCCACCTCCAGCATATCGCCCGATCCCAGGCTGTACCACGGGTCCATCACGCAATCGTGGCCGAACGCGACCGGGATGCCGGCCGCCAGCAGCTCCGGCACGCGCGTCATGCCGCGCCGCTTCGGATAGCTATCGTGACGGCCTTGCAGCGTGATATTAATCAGCGGATTGGCGATGGCGTTGACGCCCGCCTCGCGCATCAGTGGCAGCAGCTTGCTGACGTAATAGTTATCCATCGAATGCATCGACGTCAGGTGCGAGCCGGTCACGCGGCCGTGCAGGCCGAGGCGGTTGCTGTGGCAGGCCAGCGTCTCGATATGGCGCGACATCGGGTCGTCGGACTCGTCGCAATGCATGTCCACCATCAGGCCCTGGTCGGCGGCGAACTCGCACAGGATGCGCACCGACTCGGCGCCCTCGGCCATGGTGCGCTCGAAGTGCGGAATGCCGCCGACCACCTCGACGCCCATGGCGATGGCGCGCTTCAGGTTGATCAGCGCGTGCGGCGCGCGCAGCACGCCATCCTGCGGAAAGGCCACCAGCTGCAAATCGAGGTACGGCGCCACGCGGCGCTTCACCTCCAGCAAGGCCTCCACCGCCAGCAGGCGGTCGTCGCAGACATCGACATGGGAGCGGATGGCCAGCAGGCCGCGCGCCACCGCCCAGTCGCAATATTGCAGCGCGCGGTCGATCAGCGCCTGCTGGGTCAGTTGCGGTTTCAGCTCGCCCCACAGCGCGATGCCCTCCAACAAGGTGCCGGAAGCGTTGACGCGCGGCAAGCCGTAACTCAGCGTGGCATCCAGGTGGAAATGCGCATCGACAAACGGCGGGCTGACCAGGTCGCCGCCGGCATCGATCTCGCGCGCCGCCTGCAACGGCAGGCGGGGACCGACGGCGGCAATGCGGCCATGCTCGATGGCGATGTCGACGCCCTGCTGTCCGTCGGCCAGATTAGCGTTGCGTATCACCACATCCATCGGCACTCCCGTTGATTTGAAGTAAGAACATTGTAGGCGCATTCATCAAAATACAGCAATTATTGCGCCGCACTAAGGATATCTGGCGCCCGCCTGCCCATGGTAGAAAAAATAACTTTCCATCCCGGTCAATGCTGGCTAGAATGGGCTTATTGCGTTGCATCATAATCTCAGGAGAAATTATGTCATCGATTACCGAACAGTTTTCCGCAGCGACCAAATCCCAGCTTGAAGCGCAATTCCACCTGTTGAACACGCTGGCCACCACGGCGGTCGACAGCGCTGAAAAAGTCATCGCGCTCAACCTCACCACTACCAAAGCCTCGGTGGAAAAATCGTCGGCTGCCGCCAAGCAGCTGTGGTCGGCGAAAGACCCGAAAGAATTCTTCAGCGTCGCCCAGCCGGGCAGCTTCGACGCGCTGCTGGCCTACGGCCGCGAGCTGTACAGCATCGCCTCGACCGCCCAGCAGGCGCTGGTCAGCAGCGCCCAGGGCACGTTCAAACAAGCAAGCGAGGCAGCGAAGGCCAACGCCGGGACGGCGCTGACCGCCGCGCCGCCGGCGGTGGCCGTACCGGAATCGGCATCGGTAGCGGAAGCGGTGGCTGCAGCCGCGATCGCGCCGAAACTGCCGAAACCCAAACCGGTGGCCGCGCCGATCCCGGAGCAACAAGACGTCATCGAAGTAAAAGCCGCGATCAAGCCATCGTTCCCTGAAACACCGCCGCAACCGATCGCGCTGGCGCCAGAAGCCAAGCCCGCCAAAGCCGCCCCCAAGGCCAAGAAATAACAGCCTCTACATTCGGGGTCAGGTCTGACATTCGCACACGGGCTCAACTGCTTCGCAGTTGAGCCCGTGTGCGAATGTCAGACCTCGTATATTGAGCATACCGCCCCATCATCGGATAAAGTGACGGAGGTGGTCAGGCAGGGTGATGCCGATCAGAATTTGGGCCATTGAGCCCGTGGGTCAGATTGGTGCCCCTGCCTGTTTCATTTTAAAAGTCCGAATGGTATCTTGGGTCATCGCCTCGCGCGTAAGCCCGCATACGAGAGAGGTCAAAAATGGATAACTCAACAGCAATCGTGGGGATCGATGTCGGCAAGAAAAAGCTCGACGTGGCCTTGTTAGTGAACGGAAAGATCAAGAGCAAGGTCATAGATAACTCTGCCGCAGGCCATCAGGTGCTCTTGGAATGGCTGGACAAGACCAAGTTACCCAAGGCGGCATTACGGGTCTGCATGGAAGCGACCGGCGTGTATTTCGAGGAGGTGGCAACCACGCTTCATGATGCTGGGCTTGCCGTGAGCGTAGTCAATCCGGGCTGCATCAAGGGCTTTGGCCAGAGCGAGAACCTGCGCAATAAAACCGACAAGGCGGACGCAGCATTGATCGCACGTTACTGCGCGGCGATGGCGCCGGCAACGTGGGCGCCCGCTCCGCTGGAGCAACGTCAGTTGCGTGCGTGGTCGCAGCGGATACTGGCTCTGAAGGATATGCGCCAGCAGGAACGCAACCGGCTGGAAAGCTATGAGGCCAGCGGCATGGGCGAGGTGGCTGAGCACGCGCGCTTGCTCATTGCCTGGTTTGACACCGAGATCAAGCAACTGGAAGACGACGTGGATGACCACATCGACCGCCATCCCGGCCTCAAGCACGACGCGCAGCTCATCACCAGTATTCCAGGCATTGGTAACACCACCGCAGCTCGCATCTTAGGCCAGTTGGGCGACATTCGGCGCTTCGGCAACGCGAAGGCCTTGGCAGCATTTCTCGGCGTGACCCCACGCCAGCGCAGCTCAGGAACCTCGCTTCGGGGGCGTACCATCATCAGCCGCAAGGGCAGCGCCTCAATGCGCGCCGCGCTATATATGCCCGGCATGGTGGCAAGCCGCCACAACCCGCTACTACACCAGTTTGCCCAGCGCCTGGCGAATAATGGCATGGCGAAAAAAGCCGTGATCGGCGCCGTGATGCATAAGCTCGTGCATCTCATCTACGGTGTCATTCGTACCGGCAAGCCCTTTGACGCCAATTACCTTTCAAAAGGGCTTGCTATTCAAGACGGTATCTGACCCCGGGTTTTTGCTGCTTGTTGTATCCTAGCGGGCTACAGGCTTTACCGGGGCAACATGCATGTCTAAACTCTCACGGCTGATCGGCGGTTTCGTTCGCCAGCACAGCCGCGCCTATATTTTGTCCGGCGCCATGCTGGCCGGCGTCGCGACGCTGAGCATTTGGGTGCCGCGCAAGGTCGGCGCCATGATCGATGGCCTGGCCAACCATACCCTGGCCGGCAATGCGCTGCTGATGGAGATCGGCGCGCTGCTGTTGATCGGCCTCGGGATTTATTTTCTGCGCGTGGCCTGGCGCCAGATCCTGTATGGCGCCGCCTACCAGCTCGGCGTGTCGCTGCGCACCCGCCTGTATACCCGCTTGACGCTGCAAGGCCCGGCCTTCTATCAGCGCCAGCGCACCGGCGACCTGATGGCGCTGGCCACCAATGATATCGACGCCATCGAGATGGCCGCCGGCGAGGCGATGCTGGCCGGCTTCGACGGCGCCCTCACGCTGGTCATGGTGCTGGGCGTGATGCTGCTGGGCGTCGATTGGCGCCTGGCCTGCATCGCCCTGCTGCCCTTCCCGCTGATGGCGTGGGCGTTCTGGTATATCTCCGGCCATATCCATACCGCGTCGACCGATTCGCTCAAGCGCTTCAGCGCGCTCAACGATCATGTGCAGGAGACCTTGTCCGGCGTGCGCACCTTGCGCGCGCTCGGCCTGGAGCAGCGCAGCGCGCAGCAGTTTTCCGCGCTGGCCGGCCAGGCTTCCGACGCCAGCCTGCGCGCGCAAGTGTGGGAAGCGGCCTATGAGCCGGCCGTCGGCCTGACGCTGACCGCCGCCACCGGCCTGACCCTCGGCCTCGGCGGCTATCTGATCTGGCACGGCCAGCTGACCATCGGCGCGCTGACCTCGTTCACCATGTACCTGGGCCAGTTGATCTGGCCGATGTTCGCCGCCGGCTGGGTGCTGTCGCTGATCGAACGCGGCCGCGCCGCCTGGCAACGCTTGCAGCCGATGCTCGACGCGCCGCTGGCCATCGACGACCACGGCACGCTGGCCCCCGTGCCGGCCGGCCCGATCGCGCTGCGCGACGTCGGCTACGCCTATTCCGGCCAGAGCGCGCCGGCCATCAGCGCTATCTCGCTGACGCTGCAGCCCGGCCAGACCCTCGGCCTGGTCGGCCCGACCGGCAGCGGCAAGTCGACGCTGCTGCGCGTGCTGCTGCGCCAGCTGACGCCGCAGCACGGCAGCGTGCAGTGGAGCGGCCACGCGTTCGATCAGTACCAGCTGCGGGCGCTGCGCGCCGCCATCAGCTGGGTGCCGCAGGAGTCCTTCCTGTTTTCGGCCTCGATCGCCGAGAATATCGCGCTGGCCCGGCCCGGCGCCACGCGCGCGCAGATCGAGCACGCCGCCAGCCTGGCCGCCATCCACGACGATATCCTGCTGTTCGCCGACGGCTACGATACGCAGGTCGGCGAGAAAGGCATTACGCTGTCCGGCGGCCAGCGCCAGCGCGTCGCCATCGCCCGCGCGCTGCTGGCCGATAACGATCTGCTGCTGCTCGACGATGCGCTGTCGGCCGTCGATACCGGCACCGAGACGCATATCCTGCGCCACCTCGAAGAGCTGCGCGCGCAGCGCCCCGGCCGCAGCGCCGTCATCGCCAGCCACCGCCTCAGCTCCGTGGTCAGCGCCGATCTGATTGTCGTGCTGCGCGAAGGCCGCATCAGCGAGACCGGCACACACGAACAACTGCTGGCACTGGACGGCTGGTACGCCAGCCAGTGGCGCTATCAACAATTGGAAGCCAGCCTTGATGAAGCCTGAACCTAGCTCCCCCGCCGGCCAGATGCGGCAGGCGTTTTCCCTGCTGCGCCGCGCCGCGCTGCCGGACCAGCATCACCTGTCGTGGGCCGTGCTGTGGCTGATCGCCGCCGCGCTGCTGGAGGTGATGGGTCCGATCATGGGCAAGGCGCTGATCGATGAACACCTGCTGCCGCACCATCTGGACTGGCCGCGCATGGCCGCCCTGCTGGCCGGTGTGGTGCTGACCGGCTGGATCGCCAGCGGCCTGCGCTACCTGCAGCTGGTGCGCCTGTCCGGCCTGGCCATGCGCTCGGTGATGCGGCTGCGCGAGATGGTCTACACCCACGTGCTGCTGCTGCCGATGTCGTTCTTCGACCGCGCCATCACCGGCCAGCTGGTGTCGCGCGTCACCAACGACACCGAGGCGGTCAAGAGCCTGTACATCCAGGTGCTGTTCGTGATGCTCGATTCGACCATCGTGTTGATCGGCACCGTCTGCGCCATGGCCTTCCTCGACTGGCGTCTGATGCTGATCGTGCTGGCGCTGCTGCCGGCGGTGCTGCTGATCGTCTGGCTGTACCAGCGCTGGAGCGCGCCGGCGGTGACGCGCGCGCGCGCGCTGCGCAGCGAGATCAATGGCCAGATGGCCGAGTCGATCGGCGGCATGAGCGTGCTCCAGGCCAGCAACGCCGAGCAGCGCTTCGGCCAGCGCTTCGCCAGCACCAACGACAGCCACTACACGGCGCGCCTGGCCGAGCTGCGCGCCAACGCCTGGCTGCTGCGCCCCGCGCTGGACCTGTTCAACATCATCCTGCTGGCGGCGGTGATTTTCCTGTTCGGCCAGCGCGAGATGACCGCCACCGAGGTCGGCATCCTGTACGCCTTCATCAGCTACCGGCGCGCGTGATCGAGCCGCTGATCCAGATCACCATGCAGTTCAGCCAGTTGCAGCAATCGGTGGTGGCCACCGCGCGCGTGGCGACGCTGCTCGACGAAGGCGCGGCGCGGGAACACAGCGGCGCCTCGCCACGCGCGGCCGCCCACGCCAGCGACGATGCGCCGGCGGTCGACATCCGCCATCTGAGCTTCGCCTACAACGAGGGCCAGCCGGTGCTGCACGATTTGTCGCTGCGGATCCCGCAGGGCGATTTCGTCGGCATCGTCGGCCACACCGGCAGCGGCAAGTCGACGCTGCTGTCGCTGCTGCTGCGCTTCTACCCGGCGCCGCACGGCAGCATCCTGATGCACGGCGCGCCGCTGGACGATATCGACAATGAACGCTTCCGCGCCGACGTCGGCCTGGTGCCGCAGGACCCGTTCCTGCTGGCCGCCTCCGCGCGCGAGAACATCGACATGGGGCGCGGCCTGACGCAGGCGCAGATCGAAGCGGCCGCCCGCGCCGCCCATGCGCACGACTTCATCAGCGCGCTGGACCGGGGCTACGACACGCCGCTGGGCGAAGGCGGCTCGCGCCTGTCGGTCGGCCAGAAGCAGCTGATCGCCATCGCCCGCGCGCTGGCCGGCACGCCGCGCATCCTGCTGCTCGATGAAGCGACCTCGCACATCGATTCGCAAACCGAGCAGATCGTGCAAACGGCGCTCGATGAACTGCGCGGCAAGGTGACGGTGATCGCCATCGCCCACCGCCTGTCGACCATCCGCGACGCCAACCGCATCATCGTGCTCAATCACGGACGCATCGCCGAAACCGGCCCGCACGAGCAGCTGATGCAGATCGACGGCGGCTTGTACCAACGCCTATACCTTTTGCAGCAACTAGCTGCTTAATGTAGTTGAAACGGCAGCGAAATCTGTGCAATTTTGACGACAATCGCCGGCCGCACGGGCTTTCTTGACTGCAACGAGAATATAATGACTCACACATCGTAGGGCAATGTGCGAGGACGTCAAGTTGGCAAGATCAGGAAATAGCGGCCGGTGGCAAGGCAGGCGGCGCGCCGCAGCGGCGGCGATCGCGCTGGCGCTGGCGCCGGCGTGGGCGCTCGCCCAGGCCACGCTGGACGAGCGCATACTCGACATCCGCGAACAAAGCCGCTTCGTGCCCGACAAGGCGCTGGCGCAGCTGCAAAAGCTGCAGCCGGAACTGGCTTCCGCCGCCACCCACACCCGCGCCGAATTCCTGGTCCAGATGAGCGCCACCCGCATGCGCCTGGGGCAGAACGACGTCGCGCTCGACGTGGCCGAGCAGGCCATCGCCTTCGGCAAGTCGCTGCGCGACGACGTCATCGTCGCCAAGGGCATGCTGGCCAAGACCTATGTGCTGTTCGCGCTGGCGGAAATCGACGCCGCGCACCGCATCGCCTTCGAGGCCGAGAAGCTGGCCCTGAGCACCGTCGACAATCCGCTCAAGGTGCAGGCCACCATCACCGCCGGCCAGACCTACGCCGAACAAGGCAACTTCCCGGCGGCGCTGGCCAAGTTGCAGCATGCGGTGGAGATGGCGCGGCCGCCGGCCGGCGACCGTCTCAGCCTGGTGGCGGCGCTGAACGCGCTGGCCAAGCTGCACACGCAGATGAAGGAATACGAGAGCGCCGCCGAAACGCTGGCCGAACTGCTCGACGAAACCGAAAAACTCAACTCGCGCGGCCGCATGGCCATGGCCAAGAACACCGAGTACGGGCTGGCCATCGACTCGGGCCAGCCGCAGCGCGCCTTGCGCGTGCTGCAGGAAAGCCTGGCGCTGGAACGCCACATGGGCGCCGAGCGCATGGTCGGCGTGACGCTGGTGAACCTGTCGGACAGCTATCTGAAACAGCGCGACTACGCGCGCGCGGCGCAGTACGCGCAGGAGTCGCTGCAATCGGCGCAGAAGACGCGCGACAAATCCACCGAGGCGACGGCGCGCCTGAACCTGGGCCAGGCCTACCTCGGCATCGGCCGCCTGGCCGAGGGCAAGAGGCAGTACGAGCTGGGTCTGGAACGCTACGAACAGGAGAACAACAAGCCCGATCTGCAAGTGGCGCTGCGCGAATACGGCGAAGCGCTGGAGCGCGCCGGCGACCTGCGCGGCGCGGTGGACGCCTATCACCGCGAGCGCGATATCTCCAACGAGCTGTTTGAGAAACGCCGCCAGCAGGCCACGCTGGAACTGCAGGAAAAGTACGACACCGAAAAGAAGCAGCGCCAGATCGAGCTGCTGAGCCACGAGAACCAGGTGAAGGGCGCGGAGATCGACAATCGCCGCTTGCAGCAGCGCGTCTGGTGGCTGCTGGCCTTGGTGTTCGCGCTGGCCGCGGCGGTGGTCGGCCTGTTGTACCGCAAGGTACGCCACACCAACGCCCAGCTGCAGGTGAAGAACCTGGAGCTGAAGGCGCAATCCACGCTCGATCCGCTGACGGCGCTGTACAACCGCCGCCACTTCCAGGACTTCATGCGCGGCCTGGCCACGCCGGAGCGGCCGGACGGCATGGTCGGCGCCCTGTTCCTGCTGGACGTCGACCACTTCAAGCATATCAACGACAACTACGGCCACGCCGCCGGCGATGCGGTGCTGAAAATGATCGCCGAGAACCTGCGCATCGCCTTGCGCGAAACCGACATGATCGTGCGCTGGGGCGGCGAGGAATTCCTCGCCTTCCTGCCGGCGATCCAGCGCCATGGCGTCGACGAAATCGCGCGCCGCATCCTCACCAGCATTTCAGCGCAGGCGCTGAAGTACGGCGAGCATGAGATATCGGTGAATGTGTCGGTGGGCTTCTCGCCCTTCCCGCTGGCGCCGGGCGGCGAGCCGCTGCCGTGGGAGCGCGCGGTCAACCTGGTGGACATGGCGCTGTACCTGGCCAAGGCGCATGGACGCAATCGCGCCTACGGCGTGCGCGGCTTCGACAACTTCCATCTGACGTCGATGGAAGCGGTCGAGCAGGACCTGGAACGCGCATGGCGCGCCGGCTTCGTCGATTTGACGGTGGTGCTGGGCAGCGATGCGGACGGCCACGCGTCCGCGCAGCGCGACAACGTGGTCCCAATCAAGCAGTCGGCCAGCACGCACTGAGGCGCGGCGCCGGCTTATTTTTCGCTTCGCGTTGCTCGGCGGCCGTCTGCATCTTCTCCCCGGCCTGTTCCAGCTTGCGGCCGGCTTCGCGGGTAGCGTTGTTCAAGGTTTCGCCAGCCTTGTCGGCGGCCTTGTCGAGACGCTGGCTGGTTTCCTTGGCGGCGTCGCTCAGTTGCGCGTTGGCGTCGCGGGCGGCGTTGTCGAGCCGGGCGCCAGCCTGCTCGGTGGCCTGATCGAGCTTGCGGCCGGCCCGTTCGGCCGGACCCGCCTCGCTCGGATCATCCTTCTTCTGGCAGCCGCCCAGCAGCGCCAGCGCCGTCAATGTCACTGCCACATAACGCATCATCATGCTTATCTCCTGAAAGAATGAGTTGTTTCCAAGAGCATACATCCGGCGGCGGCGACGCAGCGCACGTTTTGTGGCCGGCCCGCTGGAAGCGGGGTCCCAGCCGGCCTAGTCGGCGACGATTTTTTCGGCGGCGGCGGCGGCGCGAAGTCGATGGTTTCGGAGGCGGGGCCGCTGTCCAGCATCTCGGACTGGCTCAGCCATTGCTGCAGTTTCTCCATGCGGCGGATCAGGATGCCCTTGTTGCTGATGTAGCCGACCTGCTCGAAGTTCTCCGGCTTGCTGACCATCTTGGACACGGTCGGCAGGTTCTCCGCCAGCCGCTCGAACGCCTTGCGCGCCTTCTGCTCCCACTTGACCAGGTTGGCCTCGTTGAAGCGGTTGCTTTCGTAGTAGATCGTTAGCGTTCGGTCATGGTTGCCATAACCGACAATCGCCGCCCCCATGCGCACCGTCTCCAGCACGTCGGCCTTGATCGCCGCCGTCGGCACGAACAACGCCGCACGGCCGGTGATATCCGGTCGTTCCAGCGGCAAATCCTGTCCCATCACTCTGGTCATCATGCTTCCTGTCATTATCGCCATGAAGTTGCTGCTAGGCTATTTTTTCATTCTATATCGCTCTTTTGCCCATTACAAGAAGAATGCGCTCGCCGTGGCGCGCCCTGCAACTCCCTTATAATGCGGGCTGTTCCTTTAAACCGCCTCACCATGACGTCCTCCCCCTCGCGTTTCGGCGCCATTCCCGAAGCCGCCGTCGACCAGGCCGAACGCCACCTGCGCGACACCCTCGGCATCGCCCTCGAACACCGCGCGCCGCGCGCCGCGCTGATCGTCTACGACACCCGCACCGACCTCAATCGCGCGCTGACCGAGGCCTATCGGCGCGCCGCGCCGGATGCGCAATTCATCGACTTCGACAGCACCACGCCGGCGGCCATTCTCGCCACCTTCGAGCGCATGCAGGCCGGCGACCTGGTGGTGCTGGTGCAATCGACCAGTTTCCGCATGGACGCCTACCGCATCCGCATCGAACTGTTCAAGCGCGGCCTGAAAGTGGTCGAGCACGTGCACCTGTCGCGCATGCCGGGCGAACAGGGGCTGCACTACATCGCCTCGCTGGCCTACGACCCGGCCTACTATCGCGGCGTCGGCCACGCGCTGAAGGCGCGCATCGACCGCGCGCAGCGCGGCGTGGTCGATAGCGGCGACGGCGCACAACTGGTGTTCGCCTCGCCGTTCGAACCGGCCAAGCTGAATATCGGCGACTACAGCGGGATGAACAACGTCGGCGGCCAGTTCCCGCTCGGCGAAGTGTTTACCGAGGCGCAGGACCTGGAAGCGGTCAGCGGCCGCGCGCGCATCTTCGTGTTTGGCGACACCAGATTCCTGGTCAACAGGCCGGCCACGCCGATCACCATCATCGTCGAAAAAGGCCGCGTCACCGGCACCGAAAACAGCACGCCGGCATTCGAGCAGATGCTGGCCATCATCCGCGAACACGAGGGCGAAGTGTGGTTGCGCGAACTGGGCTTCGGCATGAACCGCGCCTTCACGCGCGAGCGCATGGTGGACGACATCGGCACCTATGAGCGCATGTGCGGCATTCACCTGTCGCTCGGCGCCAAGCACGGCGTCTACAGCAAGCCGCAGCTCAAGCGCAAGGACGCGCGCTACCACATCGACGTCTTCGCCGTCACCGATGGCGTCTATCTCGATAACGAACGCGTCTACCAGGACGGCGCATGGCATACTGGCCCGGTGCCGACAACCTGACGATCTCCATGCCCGACCACGCCGCCCCCTTCTTCATCGCGCTCAACGCCGGTTCCGGCCATGCCGAAACCGAGGAGCGGCAAACCATCATCGAAGCGGTATTGCGCGGCGCCGGGCAGCCGTTTCAGCTGACCATCATCGATCCGCCCGACGCCATCGACCAGGTGGCCGCGCAGCTTGCCCGACAGGCCGCCGCGGCCGGCGGGGTGCTGGTCGCGGCAGGCGGCGACGGCACCATCAACGCCGTGGCGCAGCAGGCCATCCGCCACGGTTGCGCGTTTGGCGTACTGCCGCAAGGCACCTTCAACTACTTCGCGCGCACCCACGGCATCCCGGAGGATCTGGAACAGGCGGTGCACGCGCTGCTGGCGGCGCGGGTGCAGGCGGTGCAGGTCGGCGTGGTCAATGATCGGGTGTTCCTGGTCAACGCCAGCATCGGCCTGTATCCCAGGCTGCTGGAGGAGCGCGAAGCGGACAAGGCGCAGTTTGGCCGCAGCCGGCTGGTGGCGGCGTTCTCGGCGCTGAAAACCATCCTCAGCCCGCATCGCCGGCTGCGCCTGGTACTGAAGATCGACGGCGAGTTGCAACGCCTGCGCACCGCCACCTTCTTCGTCGGCAACAACCGGCTGCAAATGGAACAAATCGGCATTCCGCCGCTGAGCGAGGCGCTGGAAGACGGCCGGCTGGCGGCGGTTGCGCCGCGCACCAAGGGCAAGTTCGGCATGCTGTGGCTGCTGCTGCACGGCGCGCTGGGCCGCATGGGCCGGCTGGATCAGGCCGACGAGCTGACCACTTTCAGCTTCAAGCGCATTCAGGTCAAAGTCCGCACACTTTCGCGCCGCCGCCGCATCAAGGTCGCCACCGACGGCGAAGTCACGTTGATGAGCAATCCGCTCGAATTCCACGTAATGGAGGAGCAACTGCTGCTCCTGAAGCCCACCACCCGTCATTCCCGCGAAGGCGGGAATCCAAGCCGAGCATCGAGGCCGGCGGTCCATGGATTCCCGCCTGCGCGGGAATGACGGGACGAGGGGCGAAAAGCAAGTGCGGACATACCGATGTACCCTATGCCGGCTGGCCGGCCAAGGTAGTCCATACGTCGTCCGGCAGCGATCTATCCCGCAGACAGACCCGGTCATGATCAGGGTAAGTGATGCGGTCGACCGGCGTGCGGGTTCCCACCACCAGGCAGCGCGTCGCAGACGCGCTCCGGTTCTCCAGATAATGCCCGACCGCGACGCCGGCCCGGAAAGTGGCAACGCCACCGGCAGCCACGATAGTTTCGGACGCTCCCTCGACCACGGTGATCTCGCCGGCCAGAACATAGACCATTTCATCTTCCGCACTATGCCAATGCCTGTTCGAGGAACGGCATCCCGGCTGCAGGATTTCGATGAAAGCGCCAAACTGGGTCAGCTCGCCGGTTTCGCTGATCCAGTGCGTTCGATTCGGTTCGCTGGAACCCTGCACCGGCTGGACTTCGGTGACCAACTGGTCAAGTGTAAAGACAGGCATGGACGACGCTCCGCGGCAGTGGATATCGAGGCAGCAGATATTGTCTCATAAGCGCGCGGCTGCCAGAGCGCTGTCGCTCAGCGCCCGGTCCCACGGCGGCACGGGATGATATTCGGCGACCAGGAAATCGATCAGCGCGCGCACCTTGGGCGACGGCTGGCGGCTGGCGGGATACAGCGCGCTGAGATGATTCAGCGGCAGTTCCCAGTCGCTGAGCACCGGCACCAGCGAGCCGTCCAACAGGCTGCGCCAGGCGAGGAAGGTGGTGTTGTAGACGATGCCCAGCCCCTGCTGCGCCGCCTGTTGCAGCACCAGGCCGTTGTTGGCGGTGAAGGCGGCCGGCACGCGCACCGATTGCCGCTCCTCGCCGCGCGCGAAATGCCACTGGGTGCCGTCGGTCAGGTGACTGAAGTGCAGGCAGCGGTGCTGCTGCAACTCCTGCGGCGCGGCCGGCATGCCGTGCCGCGCGAGGTAGGCCGGCGATGCGCACAACACCGCACGACACGGCGCCAGCGGCCGTATCGCCAGCGCGTGCACGTCCGGTATGCCGCCCACCCGTATCGTCAGATCGAAGCCGTGCTCGATCGGATCGAGCAGCGCGTCGTCGACAAACAGCATCGGTTCCAGCAGCGGATGCTGCACGGCGAAGCGCGCCACCGCGCCGGCCAGCCATTCGCTGCCAAAGCTCGACGGCGCCTGTATCCGCAGCGGCCCGGCCAGATCGTCGCCGGCCTGCGCCACCACCCGCGCCGCCTCGCGCGCCTGCGTCACCGTCGCCGTGCATGGCGCCGGGTAGGCCTGGCCGACGTCGGTGAGGCTGACCTCGCGCGTCGAGCGGTGCAGCAGCCGCGCACCGAGCTTTTCCTCCAGTTGCAGAATGTGCTTGCTGACCATGGCGCGCGTCAGCCCCAGCCGGCGGCCGGCCTCGCTGAAGCTGCGCAGCCTTGCCACCTCCACAAAAATTTCCATCGCGCGTAACTGGTCCATGCGGCAATTGTCTCCATTTAAGCGACAATGTGTCAACCTTTTGCCGATTGTGAGCGCCCGGCCGGCCCCGTAAAATGCGCTAGATCAAATATCCCGCCATGGAGCCAGAAATGCTGACAGAAGCACAAAAACAACAATACCAACGCGATGGTTTTATTGTTATCCCCGGTTTCAAGACCGCCGAAGAAATCGCCAAGCTGCGCGCCCGCGCCGCGCAGATTGTCAACGATTTCGATCCGAGCGCCCAATCCGGCATCTTCAGCACCATCGAGCAGGAAAAGACCACCGACGATTACTTCCTCGGCTCCGACAACACCATCCGCTGCTTCTTCGAGGAAGAAGCCTTCGGCCCGGACGGCCAGCTGAAACAGGCCAAGGAACTGTCGATCAACAAGATCGGCCACGCCATGCACGACCTGGACCCGGCCTTCCGCGCGTTTACCGCCGACGCCCGCCTCGAAGAACTGGCGCGCGAACTGGGCCTGAGCGATCCGAAGGTCTGGCAGTCGATGTACATCTTCAAGCAGCCGGGCATCGGCGGCGAGGTGCGCTGGCACCAGGACGCCACCTACTTCGACACCGATCCGGTCAGCGTGACCACCTTCTGGTTCGCGCTGGAAGACGCGACGCTGGACAACGGCTGCATGTGGGCCGAGCCGGGCGGCCATCGCGGCCCGATGCGCGAACGCTTCCTGCGCAACGGCGATGACGTGCGCATGGAAAAACTGAGCGACATGCCGTGGCCGGGCGACGCCACCGCCGTGCCGCTGGAATGCAAGGCCGGCAGCCTGGTGTGCTTCCACGGCTTGCTGCCGCATTACAGCGCGCCGAACCGCTCGCCGGTGTCGCGCCATGCTTATACGCTGCATGTGACTGACGGCGCCACCCGCTATTCGCCGCAGAACTGGATCCAGCGCGACGACAAGCTGCCGGTGCGCGGCTTCCTCTAACGTCGTTCCCGCGCAGGCGGGAACCCATACACAGCATCCGCGCACGGGCCCATGGGTTCCCGCCTGCGCCGGAACGACGGATATTATGCAAATTCAAATTTTCGCCGCCCAGTGGGGCAACAACGAGCTGCCGGCGCCGGTGTTCATCGAGCGCGTCAAGGCCGCCGGCTTCGACGGCATTGAAATGTCGCTGCCGCTGGACGCCGCCGAGCGCGACGACTGGACCCGCCAGATCGCCGACGCCGGCCTCGGCCTGATCGTCGCCCAGTGGGAAACGGTATTCCACCCAACGTTCGAGCCGCACAAGGCCGCGCTGGCCGAACTGCTGCACAACGCCTGCGCCGCCAGGCCGCTGCACGTCAACTCGCACACCGGCAAGGACTACTTCACGCCGGCGCAGAACCGCGAACTGCTGCAACTGGCCGCCGACATCTCGCGCCAGCACGGCGTGCCGATCGTCCACGAGATCCACCGCAGCCGCTTCAGCGGCCACCCGATGCTGCTGCTGCCCTACCTGGAGCAAATGCCGGACCTGCAACTGACGGCCGACCTGTCGCACTGGTGCTGCGCCTGCGAATCGCTGCTGGAAGACCAGCCGCAGACGCTGGCCGCCACGCTGCCGCACGTGCGCCACATCCACGCCCGTGTCGGCCATGCGCAAGGCCCGCAGGTGGCCGACTTCCGCGCGCCGGAATCGCAGGCGGCGCTGGAAGCGCACCTGTCGTGGTGGGATGAGGTGATCCGCCTGCGCCGCGCCGCCGGCGCCGAACGCATGACGCTGACGCCGGAATTCGGCCCGGTGCCGTACACCCAAACCCTGCCGTACACGCAGCAGGAAGTCTCCAACGCGTGGGAGCTGAACGTGGCCATGCTGCAGCTGCTGCGCCAGCGCTACGCCTGAGCGCTCTCCGCCTCCGGCGCCGGCGACAGCGGCAGCACCAGCAGCACGCTGGTGCCCGCCGCCGGCACCGACTCCACGCGGATCGTCCCTTTCAGCACGCCGGTCACAATGTTATACACGATATTCATGCCCAGGCCCGAGCCGCCATGCCCCATCTTGGTGGTGAAGAAGGGATCGAATATCTTGTGCAGCACCACGTCGTTCATGCCGACGCCGTTATCCTTCAGCTGCAACACCACCAGGTCGTCGCCCTCGCGCCGCGCGCTGATGGTCAGCACGCCGCTGTCGCGGCCATCGAAGCCGTGCAGCAGGGCGTTGGCGATCAGGTTGCTGAGCACCTGGCTCAGGCTGCCGGGATAGGAATCGAACACCAGGTCCGCCGGCACGTCCACCGACACCGAACACGATGCGCGCCGCAGCTGCGCGGCGTAGGTGGCCAGCGTATCGTGCAGCACTTCGTCCAGCCGGAAGCGGCGCCGCTGGCCGCTGGCCTGGTCCACCGCCACCTGCTTGAATGAGGTAATCAGGTCGCCCGCGCGCGTCAGCGAACCGGCCATGATGGCGCATGCCTTGCGCGCGTCCGCCAGCAGCGCTTCCAGCGACGAGCGCTTCATGCCGCCGTCCTCCTTGAGCCGCTGCTCGAAGTCGCGCACCATGTCGCCCAGCGCGGTGGCCGTCAGCAGGCTGTTGCCGATCGGCGTATTCAGCTCGTGCGCCACGCCGGCCACCAGCGCGCCCAGGGACGCCATTTTCTCCGACGTCTGCAAATTGGTCTGCGCCTGCTTCAGCGTCGCCACCACGCGCGACAAGTCGTTGCGGGCGCGCTCGGCGTGGCTCTTCTCGCGCTCCAGTTCCTGCAGGCTGTTTTCCAGCCCGCGCCGCGCATCGCCCTCGCGGCGGTTGGTCACCAGCAGCGCCGCGATCAGCGCGCTGATGACGACGCCGAAGATACCGATCAACACCACCGGCAGCTGCGAGCGCCCGTAGCGCGCGCCGGCGCGGCCCTCGAACGTGATGATCCAGTTGCGCTGCCCCACAGGCAGCACCGTCGTCGCCTTCATGCCCGGCACGGTTTCGGCCCGGCGCTGATGGCTTTCCACCTTGCCGTCGCTGTCGTACAGCAGCGTGTTGATGCCGGACGGCGGCGCCTTGCCGTTCTGGAAGCCGCCATCCTCGATGCGCACGTGCAGATGCTCCAGCAGCGCCGGATCGATCACCTCGCGCATCAGCGCATTGACGCGGAACACGATGGCCACGAAGCCCACCAGCGCCTCGCGCCGCTGCGCCGTCGTTTCCAGCAGCACGCCGTTGCGGTACACCGGCGCGCGCGCCACAAAACCCGGCTCGCCGCTGGCGTCCTGCACCAGCGTGATCGGCTCGGTGGCGACGATTTCGCCGCTGTCGCGCCCCAGTTCCAGCGCCTTCAGATGCGGCGGCAGCGCCGCCAGGTCGAGGCCAAAGGCGTTCTCGTTGCCGGCCATCGGCTCGGTGTACTCAATGATGTAATGCAGCGGGCGGCGGCTGGCCGGGTGCACATGAAAGTCGGGGTAGCCCTCGCCGCGCACGCGCGCCACCAGCGCCGGCAGCCCGGCCTCCGGCACCGCGCGCACAAACTGCAAGGCCTGATAGCCGGGATAGCGCTTGCCGATCTTCAGCTCGTTGACGAAGCGCTGAAACTGGCCGCGGTCGATATGGTCGTTGACCGCGTACATGCCCTTCAGGCCATGCAGCGAGTCGGCGTAGATCTGCAAGCGGGTCTGCGTGTCGCGCGCCACGCGGTCGATGTCGCGCTGGAAGCCGGCGTACACCTGCAGCTTCTGCTGCTCCTCCATGACGAAATAGCAGGTCCAGGCTGTCAGGCAGATCCCGACAAAGAAAGCCAGGTAGCCGCGCCCGCGCATGGCTTAACCGGCCGCGTCGCTGTACTGGTTGGCGATGGCCATGAACTGCTGCTCCACCGTCAGCATGGCGTCGACCACGTCCGGGTCGAAGTGCTCGCCGCTGCCCTGCCGTATCATCTCCATCGCGGTTTCGTGGGTAAAGGCCGGCTTGTAGACGCGCCTGGAAATCAGCGCGTCGTAGACGTCGGCCACCGCCATCAGCCGCGCCGCCATCGGTATCGCATCGCCCTTCAGCCCTTGCGGATAGCCGGAGCCGTCATACTTCTCCTGGTGCGAATAGGCGATTTCGCGCGCGTAGCGCAAGAAGGTGTTGGTGTAGCCGAGCGCATTCTCGACGTTGGCGATGGCGTCGCGGCCGTAGACCGTGTGCAGCTTCATCACCGCGAATTCGGCGTCGGTCAGGCGCTCCGGCTTGAGCAGGATGGCGTCCGGAATCGACACCTTGCCGATGTCGTGCAGCGGCGCCGCCTTGAACAGCGCCTTGATATTGGCGTCGCTCAGCTCTTCCGCGAAGCGCTTGTGGCCTTGCAGCTGGCGCGCCAGCGCCACCACGTAATGCTGCACGCGGCGCAGGTGGTTGGCGGTTTCGTATTCGCGCGTTTCGGCCAGCGAGGCCAGCGCCCAGATCATGGCGTCGAGCATCTGGCTCAGTTCCGCCGTGACCTCTTCCACCACGTGCTCCAGCAGGTTGCGCTGCTGCTTGAGCAGCTCGCGCGCGTGGCGCAGTTGCAGATGGGTGTCGACGCGCGCGCGCAGCACCTCGGCCAGCACCGGCCTGGCCACCACGTCGGCGGCGCCGTGCGCGAAGGCGCGCCGCGCATCGGCCTCGCGCTGCAACAAGATGACCGGGATTTCAGCGGTGTCGGGGCTGGACTTGAGCTGCTGGCAGACGCTGTAGCCGTCGACGATGGGCAGCTGCGCATCGAGCACCACCAGGTGCGGGCGCGGCACGTGCTGCATGATGTCCAGCGCGGCGCGGCCGCTGTTGGCCAGCCGCACTTCGTACTGCTCCTCCAGCATGCCGTTCATCTGGATCAGATTGTCCGAAGCCTCATCGACGATCAGTACGATGGCCTTTTTGACATTCATGCGCCGCTGCTCCCTGTATGTGCTTACCATCATCATAACCGAGCGGCCAGGCCGGCCAAACTATTTTCTCCGCCCTCGCTTGCAATTATATAGCACACTATCTATACTGGGGACATGGATACCCAAACTGACACCGCCGCCGTCCCGCAGCTGGACGCGCAACTCTGCTTCGCCCTGTACTCGACCTCGCTGGCGATGAGCAAGCTCTACCGCAAGCTGTTGCGCGGCCTGGGGCTGACCTACTCGCAGTACCTCGTGATGATGGTGCTGTGGGAAAAAGACCAACTGACCGTGTCGGAGGTGGGCGAGCGCCTGTTCCTCGACTCGGCCACGCTGACGCCGCTGCTGAAGCGCATGGAGGCGGCCGAGCTGATTACCCGCACCCGCGCCGCCAGCGACGAGCGCCAGGTCATCATCAAGCTGACGCCGCACGGCGAGGCGCTGCGCCACGAGGCGGCCAAGCTGCCGCCTTCGATCCTGCAAGCGACGCAATGCACGCTGGACCAGGTGGTCGGCATGAAGCAGCAGCTCGACCAGCTGCGCGCCAGCCTGATGGCCTCCGCATGACGGCGCCGATCTACACGCCGCTGGCCGACGCCGCCGCGGCGCTGCGCCAGCAAGGCTACGCGCTGCTGGCGCCGCAGGACGTGGCCGCGCTGGCCGGCCTGCCGCTGGCCACGCTCGACACGCTGGCCCCTGGCTGGGACGCGCTGGAGCCGGACCAATACCTGAAGGACGGCGGCCGCTATCGCCGCCGCCGCCACTCCTGTTTCGTGCAGCAAGGCGCGGCGCTGACGCAAACGCCGCACCGCGCGCACTGGCAGCCGCTCGAATACAACGCCCTGCACGGCGGCATGAACCGGCTGTTCGCGCCGGTGCTGCCGGCCACCGTGGCGCAGCCGGCGTGGCCGGCGCTGATCACCGCCATCGGCCAGCTGTGCAGCGAGGCGCGCCAAAGCAGCGCGCCGTGGTATGTTGAGGCGCACCAGTTCCGCATCGACACCACCGACGGCATCGGCCGGCCGACGCCGGAAGGCGCGCACCGCGACGGCGTCGATTTCGTCGCCGTGATCCTGGTCGCGCGCGACGGCATCAAGGGCGGCGAAACGCGCGTGTTCGAGGCCGACGGGCCGAACGGCAAGCGCTTCACGATGACCGCGCCGTGGACCATGTTGCTGCTCGACGACGCAACTGTCATCCACGAATCGACGCCGATCCAGCCGCTGGCGCGGCACGGCCACCGCGACACCCTGGTGCTGACCTGGCGCGCGGGCGGCTTCCAGGGACAGGAAACTTCCCCTTGAGAGGGTAATCCGATATAGTTGGCGCTGCTAACTACGCACCAGGAGGGTGGTCTGTGGACACCAGTTACGAAATACAGCCCGATGAAATCGAAATACTGATCGTCGAAGACAGCCCCACCCAGGCCGAACGTCTGCGCCGCCTGATCCAGTCGATGCGCTATAACGCCCGCGTGGCGCCGAACGGCCGCCTGGCGCTGGAAGCGATCCGCGAACGCAAGCCGCACCTGGTGCTGTCGGACATCGTCATGCCGGAGATGGACGGCTACACGCTGTGCCGCGCCATCAAGGCCGACCCGGAGCTGCGCGAGATTCCGGTGATCCTGGTGACGTCGCTGATGGACCCGAAGGACATCATCCGCGGCATCGAGTGCGGCGCCGACAACTTCATCCGCAAGCCCTACGCGGAAGACTACCTGCTCAACCGCATCGGCCACATGCTGATGAACCAGAAGCTGCGCAAGAACCAGAACATGGAGATCGGCATCGCCCTCTACCTGGGCGAGCAAAAGCACTTCATCAACGCCGACCGCCAGCAAATCCTCGACCTGCTGATCTCCACCTACGAACAGGCGGTGCAGGTCAACAGCGAGCTGCAGGCGCGCGAGCGCCAGGTGATCGAACTGAATATGCGGCTGGCGCACCACGCCGGCGAGCTGGAAACCATCAACCGCGAAATCGCGCTGAAGAACCTGGAGCTGGCCGAAGCGAGCCGCATGAAGTCGGCCTTCATCGCCAATATGTCGCACGAGCTGCGCACGCCGCTGAACGCCATCATCGGCTTCACCGGCGCGCTGCTGATGAAGCTGCCCGGCCCGCTGACGCCGGAGCAGGACAAGCAGCTCAACACCATCCGCACCAGCGCGCGCCACCTGCTCTCGCTGATCAACGACATCCTCGACGTCGCCAAGATCGAAGCCGGCAAGGTCACGCTGGAACTGGAGACGGTGCAATGCCAGGAGCTGGTCAAGGACGTGGTGGACACGCTGCGGCCGCTCGCAGTGCAAAAAACCTGACGCTGGAGATGCAGCTGGCCGATCCGGCCATCGCGCTTGAAACCGACCGCCGCGCGCTGACGCAGATCCTGCTCAACCTCGGCAACAACGCCATCAAGTTCACCGAAGCGGGCACCGTGCGCGTGACGCTGGCCGAAAAGCCGGACCACGACGGCGGCCAGCACGTGATCGAATTCTCGGTGGCCGACAGCGGCGCCGGCATCCGCGAGGAAGACCAGGCCAAGCTGTTCCAGGCCTTCTCGCAACTGGACTCGACCTCGACCCGCCACGCCGAAGGCGCCGGCCTGGGCCTGTACCTGTGCCAGAACCTGGCCAACCTGATCGGCGGCACGCTGTTCTTCAAGAGCGACTTCGGCCACGGCAGCACCTTCACGCTGGCGCTGCCGGCCAGGTAACGGTTTGAGCAATACTAAAGATGACTATAATGACAACGTAATTCTACGGTATTGCACTGCAACATAAAGCCCGGTATAGTGGGAACTGTCTCCTCCAATCCGTTCGCTGAACATTGGAATTAGCCCGCACCGCATGGTCGCGGGTTTTTTTTGCCTGCCTTTTTGCTCGCTGCTGCAATATTTTCAAACGGCTAACGTCTACCCCGCTGCAACGCTCGCTTGAGCACGTTTCAGCAATAAATTAAACAATCGATTTAATTATATCATTTGTTTTAATTGTGTGATGTAATGCCGCCATGAACGCTAAACCCACCCATACCAGCCCGCCAGCCGACGACGGCCGCAAGCCGCGTTCGGACGGCGAGCAGTCGCGCGAACGCCTGCTGCAGGCGGCGATGCGCCTGTTCGGCGAGCAGGGCTTCTCCAGGACCTCGACCCGCGAGATCGCCCAGGCGGCCGGCGCCAACGTCGCCGCCATCAGCTACTACTTCGGCGACAAGGCCGGCTTGTACCAGGCCTGCTTTAGCGCCATCTGCACGCCGGTCGAGAACAATATCGTCATGTTCGACCAGCCGCACTTCACGCTGCGCGAATCGCTGCGCGGTTTTTACCAGCAGATGACGGCGCCGCTGATGGCCGGCGCCGACGCCGAGGTGCTGCTCAAATTGTTTTACCGCGAGATGCTGGAGCCGACCGGCTTCTGGCAGAGCGAGATCGAAAACAACATCAAGCCGGAGCACATGGCGCTGGCCGGCGTGCTATGCCGCCACCTCGGCGTGGCCGCACCGGACGAGCGCGTGCACATGCTGGCCTACGCCGTCGGCGCGATGTGCGTGCAAATGCTGATCGGGCGCGACGTGGTCAACGCGATCACGCCGCACCTGATGGCGGGCCCGGAGGCGATCGCCGCCTGGGTCGAGCATCTGACCAACTTCGCCGAGACGCTGGTGCTGGCGGAAAAAACCAAACTTCAACAAGGGAAAGCATGAGTATCTTTTTACGCGCGGCGGCGTTGGCCGTCGCCGCCACGCTGGGCGGCTGCGCGGTGCAGGGTCCGGCGAAGCAGGTGGATGCACTGGCGCCCCCGCAGTGGCAGGCGCCGTTGCCGCACAACGGCAGCCAGGCCGATCTCGCGTCGTGGTGGCGCGGGCAGTCGGATGATTTGCTGGCGCAGTTGATCGAGTCGGCGCAGGCGGTCAGCCCGAACGTGGCCTCGGCGGCGTCGCGCATCGCGCAGTCGCGCGCCGAGCGCGTGGCGGCCGGCGCCGCGCTGGCGCCGAACGTGGATGCGGCGGCGTCGGCGAATCGCTCCAACCAGCAGTCGGCGCTGCCGATGGGGACCACCTCGCAGCTGGCGTTGAACGCCTCGTGGGAGATCGATATTTTTGGCGCGAACCGGGCCGCGCGCGATGCGGCGCAGGCACGCCTGGAAAGCGCGCACGCCGGCTGGCATGATGCGCGCGTGTCGGTGGCGGCCGAGGTGGCGAACCAGTACTACGGCCTGCGCGCCTGCGAGCAGTTGATGGCGGTGGCGCGGCAGGACGCGGTGTCGCGCGCCGACACCGCGCGCCTGACGGAGCTGAGCGCCACGGCGGGCTTCGAGTCGCCGGCCAGCCTGGCGCTGGCCCGCGCCAGCGCCGCCGACGGCAACAGCCGCTACATCTCGCAGCGGGCGGCGTGCGACATCGACGTCAAGGTGCTGTCGGCGCTGACCGCCATCGCCGAGCCGGAGCTGCGCGCGCGGCTCGCCGCCGGCGCCGCGTCCGCCGGCCCGGCGCCGAACAGCGCCGCGGCGGTAACCGATGCCTACGCGTCATTCGCGGCGCCAGCCATGGCGATCGGCGCGCTGCCGGCACAGACGATCAGCCAGCGGCCGGACGTCTTCACCGCCGAACGCGAAGTGGCGGCAGCCAGCGCCGATGTCGGCAACGCCGAGGCGCAGCGCTATCCGCGCCTGTCGCTGTCCGGCTCCATCGGCGTGGCCAACTTCCGCGCCGGCGGCGAAAATACCAAGACCGACACCTGGACCATCGGCCCGGTTTCGCTGTCGGTGCCGGTGTTCGACGCCGGCCGCCGCCGCGCCAACGTCGAATCGGCCAAGGCGCGCTACGAGGCGGCGGTGCTCAGCTACCGCGCCACGGTGCGCCAGGCGGTCAGCGAGACCGAACAGGCGCTGGTCAACCTCGACAGCACCGCCGCCCGCGCCAGCGACGCGCAAACGGCGCTGGCAGGCTACCGCGCCAACTACACCGCCGTCGATGCACGCTACAAGAACGGCATGGCCAGCCTGTTCGAGCTGGAAGACGCACGCCGCACGCGCCTCGCGGCCGAACAAACCGTCATCAACCTGCAGCGCGAACGCAGCGCCGCCTGGGTCGCCCTGTACCGCGCCGCCGGCGGCGGCTTCGCGCCGCAAAGCGCAGACGCCGCGCCGGCCGCCAACTAACTTCATCGCCTACCATGAACGCAAAACTGAAACCTCTCGCCTACGTCCTGGCCGCCGCCTTCGCGGTGGCCGCCGCCAGCATCGCCGCCTACTCGCAAGCGGCCGACGAAAAGAAAGCGGCAACGCCCAAGGCCGCCCTCACCGTCACCATCGCCAGGCCGAGCACCGCCAGCCTGCCGATCAGGCTCACCGCCAACGGCAACGTCGCCGCCTGGCAGGAAGCCAGCGTCTCCAGCGAATCGAACGGCCTGCGCCTGACCGAAGTGCGCGTCAACGTTGGCGACGTGGTCAAGGCCGGCGAGGTGCTGGCCGTCTTCTCGGCCGACACCGTCAACGCCGACCTCGCGCAAGCGCAAGCGGCATTGCAGGAAGCCCAGGCCAACGCCGCCGACGCCGCCGCCAACGCCGCCCGCGCGCGCACGCTGCAAAACTCCGGCGCCCTCAGCGCGCAGCAGATCAGCCAGTACAACACCGCCGAACAAACCGCCAACGCCCGCATCGCCTCCGCCAGGGCGGCGCTGGCCAGCCAGCAGCTGCGCCTCAAGTACACCAGGGTGGTGGCGCCGGACAGCGGCATCATCTCGGCGCGCAGCGCCACCGTCGGCGCGGTGTCCGCGCCCGGCACGGAACTGTTCCGCATGATCCGCCAGGGCCGCCTCGAATGGCGCGCGGAAGTCGTCGCCGCCGACCTGCGCCACCTCAAGCCGGGCGTCAGCGCCGTGGTCAAGGCCGCCAATGGCAGCGAAGTCACCGGCAAGGTGCGCATGGTGGCGCCGACCGTCGACCCGCAAACCCGCTCCGCCCTGGTCTACGTCGATCTGCCACAGCGCGCCGGCAGCCAGGACGCGCCGTTCAAGGCCGGCATGTTCGCCAGCGGCCAGTTCCAGCTGGGCGCCTCGGAGGCGATGACCGTGCCGCAGCAAGCCATCGTCGTGCGCGACGGCTTCAGCTTCGTTTTCCGCCTCAACCCCAACCAGCATGTGAGCCAGCTCAGGGTGCAGCCGGGCCGCCGCCTGGGCGACCGCATCGAAGTGCTGGGCGGGCTCGACGCCAACACCCAGATCGTCGCGCGCGGGGCCGGCTTCCTCAACGACGGCGACCTGGTTAACGTCGTCGCCCAATAAGGACCGGCCATGAACTTCTCCGCCCTCTCCATCAGGAATCCGATCCCGGCGATCATGCTGTTCGTGCTGCTGTCGCTGGCCGGCTTCATGGCCTACAAGGCCAATCCGGTGCAGGACTTCCCGGACATCGAACTGCCCATCGTCACCGTCACCGCCACGCTGGACGGCAGCGCGCCGGCGCAGCTGGAAACCGAAGTCTCGCGCAAGATCGAAGACTCGGTGGCCACGCTGCAAGGCGTGAAGAACATCTACACCACGGTGCTCGATGGCGTCTCCACCACCACCGTCGAATTCATCCTGGAGAAAAACATCTCCGACGCGGTGAACGACGTGCGCGACGCCGTGGCCCGCGTCAAGGCCGACATGCCGGCCGAGCTGCGCGACCCGAGCGTCACCAAGGCCGCCACCGCCGGCCGCGTGGTGCTGACCTTCACCGCCGCCGCCGCGCAGGCCCCGGGCGAAAAGCTCGACAGCCAGGAACTGAGCTGGTTCGTCGACAACACCGTCGCCAAGCGCCTGCTGACGGTGCCCGGCGTCGGCGCGGTCAAGCGCGTCGGCGGCGTGTACCGCGAAATCCGCGTCGAGCTGGACGACGCCCGCATGGCGGCGCTGCGCGTCTCCGCGCTGGACGTCTCGCGCCAGCTGCGCCAGGTGCAGAAGGAAGCGCCGGGCGGCCGCGGCGACGTCAGCGGCGCCGAGCAATCGGTGCGCACCATCGCCACCGTGCAGACGGCGGCCGAACTGGCGGCCATGGACCTGCCGCTGCCGGACGGCCGCCACGTGCGGCTCGACCAGGTGGCGACGGTGACCGACACCGTCTCCGAACCGCGCGCCATCGCCTTGCAGGACGGCGCGCAAGTGGTCGGCTTTGAAATCTTCCGCACCAAGGGCGCCAGCGAAGTGGCGGTCGCCAACGGCGCGCGCGCCGCCGTCGCCGAGCTGCAAAAAGCCCATCCGCGCGTCGAGCTGAAACAGGTAATCGACAACGCCCGCCCGGTCGAGGAGGACTTCGCCGGCTCCATGCACCTGCTGTACGAGGGCGCCATCCTGGCCGTGATCGTGGTCTGGTGGTTCCTGCGCGACTGGCGCGCCACGCTGGTGGCGGCAGCCGCGCTGCCGCTGTCGGTGCTGCCGGCCTTCCTCGGCATCTATTTGTTCGGCTACACGCTCAACATCGTCACGCTGCTGTCGCTGGCCCTGGTGGTCGGCGTGCTGGTGGACGACGCCATCGTCGAAATCGAAAACATCGAGCGCCACCTGCGCATGGGTAAAACACCGATGGAGGCGGCGCTCGAAGCGGCCGACGAAATCGGCATGGCGGTCATCGCCACCACCTTCGCGCTGGTGGCGGTGTTCCTGCCGACCGCCTTCATGAGCGGCATTCCGGGCCTGTTCTTCAAGCAGTTCGGCTGGACCGCCGTGATCGCGGTACTGGCCTCGCTGGTGGTGGCGCGCCTGCTGACGCCCATGATGGCCGCCTACCTGCTCAAGCCGGCCGTCCACCGCGAGGAAAAAGACGGCTGGCTGATGTCGCGCTACATGACCACCATGCGCTGGTGCCTGCGCCACCGCCTGGTGACGGCGCTGGCGGCGGGCGCCTTCTTCATCTGCTCGATCATGCTCACCGGCCTGCTGCCGACCGGCTTCGTGCCGGCGGCCGACCGGTCGCAGACGCAGATCACGCTGGAGCTGCCGCCAGGTTCCACGCTGGCCGAAACCAGCGTGGTGGCCGAGCGCGCGCGCAAGGCGGCGATGGAGGTCAAGGGCATCAAGTCGATCTTCAGCTCCATCGGCGGCGGCTCCAGCGGCGACGCCTTCGCGCCCGGCGCGGCGGCCGAAGCGCGCAGCGCGGTGCTGACGCTGACCACCGTGCACCGCACCGACCGCAAGGAATCGATGGCCGACATCGAATCCGACATCCGCCGCAAGCTCGACGCCATTCCCGGCGCCCGCTTCAAGGTCGGCCCGCCGGACAACGGCGTCAAGATGCAGCTGGTGCTGCGCAGCGAAGACCCGGTGGCGCTGAAGGCGGCGGCGCAAAAGCCGAGCGCGAACTGCGCACGCTGCAAGGCGTGGGCAATGTGCGTTCGACCGCCTCGCTGGTGCGGCCGGAGATCATCGTCAAGCCGGACTTCGCCAAGGCGGCGGACCTCGGCGTCACCGCCGCCTCGATCGGCCAGACGGTGCGCGTGGCCACCGCCGGCGACTACGACACCGACCTGACCAAGATGAACCTGCCTGAGCGCCAGGTGCCGATCCGCGTCAAGCTGCCGGACGCCGTGCGCGCCGACCTCGACGCCATCGGCCGCCTGACGGTGCCGGGCAAGAACGGCCCGGTGCTGCTGGCCACCGTGGCCGAGATCACGATGGAAAGCGGGCCGGCGCAGATCAATCGCCTCAACCGCAGCCGCAACGTCACGCTCGAAGTGGAGCTGGGCAAGCGCACGCTGGGTGAAGTCAACGACGAGGCGCGCGCGCTGCCGGCGCTGAAAAACCTGCCGCCGTCGGTGCAGATCGCGGAACTGGGCGACACCCAGGAGATGGCGGCGCTGTTCGCCAGCTTCGGCATCGCCATGCTGATCGGCGTGTTGTGCATCTACTGCGTGCTGGTGCTGCTGTTCAAGGACTTCATGCAGCCGGCGACGATTCTGGCGGCGCTGCCGCTGTCGATCGGCGGCGCGTTCGTGGCGCTGCTGATCACCAACAGCGCGCTGTCGATGCCATCGATGATCGGCCTGATCATGCTGATGGGGATCGTCACCAAAAACTCAATCTTGCTGGTTGATTATGCTATTCTGGCGCGCCAGGCGGGCATGGGGCGCTTCGAAGCGCTGGTTGACGCCTGCCACAAACGTAGCCGTCCGATCCTGATGACCACCATCGCGATGGGCGCGGGCATGCTGCCGCTGGCACTGGGCTGGGGCGCCGACCCGAGCTTCCGTTCACCGATGGCGATCACCGTAATCGGCGGCCTGATTACCTCAACGTTATTAAGCCTGTTGGTGGTGCCGGCGGTGTTCACCTACGTCGACGACTTTGAGCACTGGCTCAAACGCATGGTGCGCAAGCTGCGCCGCCAGCCGCAGGCACAAGGAGACGAGCATGCAATACGAGATCAAAAACCTGCCTGAAGTCCGGGTCGCCTACCTGCGCTACAAAGGCCCGTTCGGGCCGGCGCTGGGCGACTTCTGGAAGGAAGTATTCACGCCGTGGCAAACGGCGTTCGGGCTGACCGGCAAGGTGACCTACGGCGTCGCGCAGGACGATCCCGCCAGCACGCCGCCGGACGCATGCCGCTACGACGCCTGCGTCGAAGTCGCGCCGGACTACCCGATTGTCGCACCGGCGAAGGAAGCGCACTTGCCGGCGGGGCGCTACGCGGTGGCGCCGTTCCGCGGCACGGCCGCCGACGTGCCGCGCGCCTGGGGCGACTTCTTCGCCCTGCTGTCAGCCGAAGGCAAGATCGGCGAAGGCCTGTGCTTCGAGCGCTACCCGGCCGACTACGCGATGGACCCGGCCACCGGCGTCTTCAACGCCGAGCTTTGCATCCCCGCCAGATAATCCGGGGATTTACGGCGCCCAGCCGCCGCCCATGGCGCGGTACAGGTCCACCGAGGCGATCAGGATCCGCGTTTTTAGTTGCAGGCGCCCGACGTCGGCGCTGTAGAGCGTGCGCTGGGCGTCCAGCTCTTCCAGGTATGAGGCGTAGCCATTGCGATAGCGGTTGTGCGCGATGCGCAGCGTTTCCGCCGCCGTGGCGCGGCGCGCGTCGTTCTGGACCGCTTGTTCCTTGAGCCGGACGATGGCGCCGAGGCCGTTTTCGGTTTCCGAGAACGCTGCGCGCACGGCGTTTTCGTAGGCGTAGATGGTTTGGTCGCGCTGCGCCGCCACCGCGTCGGTCTGGCTTTGTACCCGGCCGCCGTCGAAGATCGGCGCGGCCACCACGCCGCTCAGGCGCCATAGCGCGGTCGGGGCGTTGACGAAATCGTGCCACTTCAGGTTCTGCACGCCCCCGGTGGCGGTCAGCTTGAACGACGGCAGCAGCTGGTCGCGCGTGGCTTGCAGGTTGGCGTTGACGGCGACCAGGTTGTATTCGGCGCGGGCGATGTCGGGACGGCGGCGCAGCAGTTCCGACGGCAGGCCTTCCGGCACGGCCGGCGCCCGTAGGTCGGCCAGTTCGCTGCCGCGCGCGATCGGACCGGGGTTGCCGCCGGCGAGGATCGAGAGCGCGTTTTCCTGCTCGAAGATTTGGCGCTTCAGTTGCGGCACCTGTTCGGCGGTGGTCTGGTACTCGGCTTGCGCTTGCAGCCATTCGAGACGCGAGCTGTAGCCGACGTCGAACTGCTTTTTCGCCAGTGCGGCGGATTCTTCGCGCAGTTTTAATGTGGCTTCGGTCAGCGCCAGTTGGGCGTCCAGGCCGCGCAGGTTGAGGTAGCCGCTGGCGACGGTGGCGGCTATCGATAGGGCTGCGGCGTCGGCGTTGGCTTGTTCGGCCTGATAGGTGGCGGTGGCGGCGTCGGTCTGCGCGGCCAGGCGGCCCCACACGTCGATTTCGTAGCTGGCCTGGAATTCGGCCTGGTAGATGTTGGTGACGTAGGGGACGCCGGTATAGGCCAGCTGCCGTGCGCGCGATGGGGCGCTGTCGACGCTGACCGTGGGCTTCTGCCCCGCTTCGGCGACGCCGATCTGCGCGCGGTATTGGGCAACGCGGGCGCGGGCGATGCGCAGGTCGCCGTTGTTTTGCAGGGCTTGGGTGACCAGCGCGGTCAATGCGGGGTCGCCGAAGCTTTGCCACCACTGCTGCGCCACCGGGCCGCTGCCCTGCCCTTCGACCGCCGTGCGCCACGCGGCGGGCACCTGCAAGGTCGACGCCGGCGGCGGCGCCACCGTCGCCGCGCAGCCAGCCAGCAGCAAAGCGGCTGCCAGCGCAACAGCCGGGGCGCCGCGACGCCCTGACGCCGGCGCCGGCGCGCGCCCGGCACCCACTGTGCCGGGCGGTGCGAAGCGAGGCATCATGGCCGGACTCCAGCGCTTGCCGGCGCGCTGACGGCCGGCGCGGCGGGGGCCGCGCCGGCTGGTGCGGTGACGGCCGGCGCGGTACCTGGCGCTGCGGGGGCCGCGCCGGCTGGTGCGGTGACGGTCGGCGCGGTGCCTGGCGCTGCGGTGCGGTCGGTTTCGCGGACTTTGACCGAGGTGTCGATGCTGACGATGACCGACATGCCCGGCGCCAGCCGGCGCGCGTTGGCCTGCCCCTGGTCGATGCGGATGCGCACCGGGATGCGCTGCGCGATCTTGACGAAGTTGCCGGTCGCGTTATCGGCCGGCAGCACGCTGAATTCCGAACCGGTGGCCGGCGAGATCCGCTCCACCACGCCGGTCAGCTGCGCGCCGTCCAGCGCGTCGACCTTGAAGGTGGCCGGCTGCCCAACCTGCACGTGATTCATCTGCGTCTCTTTCAGATTGGCGATCACCCACAGCTGCTTCGGCACCAGGCCCATCAACTGCGCGCCCGTATTCACGTAAGCGCCCTTGCGCACCGTGACCTGCCCCAGTTGGCCATCCTCCGGCGCCGTGATGCGCGTATTGTCCAGATCCACCCTGGCCGCCTTCAGCGCCGCCTCCGCGCTGGCCACCGCCGCTTCCAGCGACTGCTTGTTGACCGCCACCGTGCGCACCTGCTGCTTCGAAATCTCCAGGTTGGCGCGCGCCTGCTCGACCGCAGCCACGGTCTGCGTGCGCGCCGCCTTGGTCGCGTCCTGCTCGCGCTGCGACAGCGAACCGTCCGCCGCCAGCGCATCGACGCGCTTGAGGTCCGCCAGCGACCTGGCCGCCTGCGCCTGCGCATTGGCCAGCGTCGCCTCGTTCAGCAACACGCCCGCTTCGGCCGAGCGGCGCGACTGCGCCCAGTTTTCCAGCGCCGCCTTCTGCGCCGCCACCTGCGCCAGCGCCTGCTCGTAGCGCTGCTGGTAAATGCGGTCGTCGATCTGCGCCAGCAAATCGCCCTGCTTCACGTACTGGAAGTCCTGCACCTTCACGTCCACCACATAGCCGGGCAGCTGCGTGCCGATCAGCGTGACCTGCCCGCGCACCAGCGCGTTCTCGGTCGAGACGATGGCGCTGCTGAACGGCGGCAGCCGCCACGCGTACAGCACCACCAGCACGCCGACCAGCGCCACCAGTGAGAACAGCACAGCGGAGATGATTTGCGCGCGCCGGTCCGGCGCCGGCGCGCTCGGCGCGGAGGCCGCGACCGCCGCTGCCGCCGCAGCGGCAGCCACCGCCGCCACGCGGCTATCGGAGGAAGTATCGTTGTCTGGCGTATTTTTATCCATGTTTTAGCGAGATCCAGAATTATTAAGAGAGACATTGGCCATGCCGGTTTGCGCGTTCGGCCCGGCCTTGCCCTGGCAAACCACGCACTCGGTCCACAGCCAGCGCGCCAGCAGCCACGCCATCGTGACCAGCGCCAGCACGGTAATCGCCAGGAACACATCGTTATAGGCGAGGATGTTGGCCTCGCGCGTGGCGGCGCCGCCCAGCGCGGCCAGCCCGCCGGACTGGATGCGCGCCGCCACCTGCGGATCGAGCAGCGACAGGTGCTCGACCAGAATACTGGAATGGTACTTCTCGCGCCACACCTGGAAGGTGCCGGTGAGCGCCGTGCCCAGCAGGCTACCCAGGGTCTGCGTGATGCTGAACATGACCGAGAAGCTGACCAGGTTATTCGGCGCCGCGATCACTGCGCCAAAGCCGGAAATGAAGGTCGGCCCGACAAACATCGCGCCGCCAAAGCCCAGCAGGAACTGCGACAGATACAGGTCCTGCGGCCGCGTCAGATTGGTAGCGTGCGAATCCATGTACGCGCCCAGCGCCATCACCGCCAGCGAGAACAGCAACTGCGCCGTGCCGCGCGCCGGCGAAATCGTCAGCGCGCTGACCACCATGCCGGCGATGGCGCCGAACATCACGATCCACCACAGTTCCAGCATCTGGTCGTTGTTCAGCCCCAGCGCCTGCAAGAAGCCGACCGTGCCGCTGGCCTCCGACTGCACCACGCGGATCAGCAGCACCGACAACGCCAGCCGCGCCATGTTGGCGTTGGACAGCCAGCGCGTGTTGATCAGCGGGCGCGCGCGGTTATGCTCGACCGCCAGCGCCGCCAATATCAGCACGATCGATCCGGCCAGCGCGTAGCCGACCCACGGCGCCTCCAGCCACCACACGGTGCGGCCCAGCGCCAGCACCGCCGACAGCAGCGCCACGCCTGGCGCGAACAGGCCGAAGGTGACGAAGTCCATTTTCTCGAATACCTTGATGCGGTCGCCCGGCGGCAGTTTCAGCGCCAGCACGCAGCCCAGCGACACCAGCGCCAGCCCCAGCTCGAAGAAGTACAGGCCGCGCCATTCGGCGATCTCCATCAGGTCCGACGAGAACAGCCGCGCCATCGGAATCGCCAGCTGCGAAAAGCCGATGCCGAGCACCGCGCCCTTGAGCCGGTACTGCGCCGGAAACGCCTGCAAGGTGTAGTACAGGCCGAGCGTGGTCAGCGCCGCGCCGCTCATGCCGTGCGCCGCGCGCACCGCGATGGCCGAGCCGAGGCCGTGGACGAACAGGTGCGCCACGGTCACCGCCGCGTACAGGATCAGGAACAGTTCCGTAAACAGCCGCAGGCCATACTGCTGGCGGAATTTGACCAGCAACAGGTTCATGCAGACATTCGCCATCACATAGGCGGCCGGCAACCACTGGATCTCGGTCGAATAGACGCCGAGCGATCCTTGCAGGTATGGCAGGTTGACCGACACCAGCGCGTTGCCCAGGCCACCGGTGATGGCGACGATGAAACCGACGACCAGGAACGCAATCCGCTTCGGGAAGGTGTGATGCGGATTGGACGGCGATCCGGGCAAGGTGGGACGCTCGTGCGGCTGCCAGGCTTGGGGGCGTAAACGTCCATGCGTCTATGGTCCAAAAATGCATTATGGCGAGCATATCACTATGCCCGCCATCGGTGCATACTTCAATGGTGATAGGCGCGCTTACACAGGCAAGCCGTCGTTTTCACGCTGGAAGTTGCGGTGCCCGCCCAGGGCCTGCTTGAACGCCGCCAGCGTGCCGCCCAGCGCGCTGGCCTCCACCGTCCACAAGGCCAGGTCGGGCGAGCCGTCCGGGCGTTGCGGCGGAATGCCGACCGCCTGCAGCAGCTCCTTGCCGGCGCCGATCGCCAGGATAGGCTTGCAGTGGCGGTACTGGTGACGGACGAATTCGCGCGCGTCGGCGTCGTCCACCAGCATCCTGGCGCTGGCCGCGCCGTCGGCGATCACCACCGCGTCGTACAGCACGCCGGGGCCGGCATCGATGGAGATTTCGATGTCGATGCGGCTGCCGTCCGCGGCCGCCAGCTGGCCCAGTTGCGGCGCCACCACGCGCGGCGCGGCGCCGGCCGCCAGCAGGTCGGCATACACGGCCTTCAGCGTAGCGGCTTCGACGCCATGGCCGGCCAGGATGGCGACCTTGCGCGTCTTCGGCCCGGTGACGCCGGGGCGCGCCAGCAGCGACAGCGCCGGCGACGGCTCGTAATGCGCCGGCGGCGTGTCGATCGCCAGCGGCATCGGCGGCGGCACGTCCACGCCCAGGCCCTGCGCCACGCCGTCGACCAGGATCGGGTCGACATTGGCCAGCATCGACAGCAGGCGCACGCGCACCGCCGGTGTCTGCACGCGCGTCAGCTCGAAGCGGAAGGCGTTGACGATGTGGGCCTGCTCGGCCGGCGTCTGGCTGATCCAGAACAGGCGCGCCTGCGAGTAGTGGTCGGCAAACAGTTCCGGCTTGCCGCGCACCTTGTCTTCCGGCGGCTGCGGCATGCGGCTGAAGGCGCTGGTGAAGCCGGCCATGCCGGCCTGGAACGGACAGCCGCCGCCCAGCGAGTTCGGCTCATACGACACGCGGCCGCGGTGCACGGCCTGGCGGTGCATGCCGTCGCGCTGGTTGTTGTGCACCGGCGCCAGCGGCGCGTTGACCGGAATCTCGTGGAAGTTAGGGCCGCCCAGGCGGCTGATCTGCGTGTCCAGGTACGAGTGGATGCGCCCTTGCAGCAGCGGGTCGTTGGTGAAGTCGATGCCGGGCACGATGTGCGCGGTGCAGAAGGCGACCTGCTCGGTCTCGGCGAAGAAGTTGTCCGGGTTGCGGTTCAGCGTCATCTTGCCGACGATGCGCAGCGGCACCAGTTCTTCCGGCACGATCTTGGTCGGGTCGAGCACGTCGAACGGGAAGCTCTCGGCCTGTTCTTCGGTGAAGATTTGCAGGCCCAGTTCCCATTCCGGATAGGCGCCCGCTTCGATCGCTTCCCACAGGTCGCGGCGGTGGAAGTCCGGATCGGCGCCGACGATTTTCGCCGCCTCGTCCCACACCAGCGAGTGGGTGCCGCCGACCGGGTTCCAGTGGAACTTGACGAACACCGACGCGCCCTGCGCGTTCACCAGGCGGAAGGTGTGCACGCCGAAGCCCTGCATGGTGCGGTAGCTGCGCGGGATGGCGCGGTCGGACATCTGCCACATCAGCATGTGGGTCGATTCCGGCATCAGCGAGACGAAGTCCCAGAACGTGTCGTGCGCGCTCGACGCCTGCGGCATGGCGTGGTGCGGCTCCGGCTTGACCGAGTGCACCAGGTCCGGGAACTTCATCGCGTCCTGGATGAAGAACACCGGCATGTTGTTGCCGACCAGGTCCCAGTTGCCTTCCTCGGTGTAGAACTTGACGGCGAAGCCGCGCACGTCGCGCACGGTGTCGGCCGAACCGCGCTCGCCGGCCACGGTGGAGAAGCGCACGAACACCGGCGTGCGCTTGCCGGCGGCCGCGAACGGCGCGGCGCGGGTGATCTCGCTCAGGTCTTCATAGGCTTCGAAATAGCCATGCGCCGCCGAGCCGCGCGCGTGCACCACGCGCTCGGGAATGCGTTCATGGTCGAAATGGGTCAGCTTTTCGCGCAGGATGAAATCTTCCATCGCGGTCGGGCCGCGCAGGCCGATTTTCAGCGAGTTCTGATTGTCCGCCACCGGCACGCCCTGATTGGTGGTGAGGCGCTGGTCGCTGCCGTCGGCGCGCACGCGGTCGAGGTGACCGGCCGGGCACACGCCCAGCGGCGGCACGCCGCCGCCGACTTTCGGCGAGGCGTTGGTTTCGGCGGCGGTGCTGGCGGTGGCCACCGGATGCGGCACCGGGCAGGTCTTGCCCGGCTGTGGCGCGCGCGCCGCCTCGCCATGTTCGCCGGCCTTGTTGGCGTTGAACGGCATGGCGGCGGCGGTCTGCTGGCCGCCGGCCACTTTGTCGATCAAGGTCTGGTCGTGCGGGCTGGCGCCGCCCAGGCTGTCCGGGGTGGATGCCGACGATGGTCCGGAGACGGTGCTCAATACGGAGCCGGCCCCCATGACGGAGGCCGGCGTTTGCTTGCTGTTTGCCATGGATATCCCCTGAAGAGACGAACGGGAGCCCGGTCCGGGACACAACCGGTCGTCCCGGCAGCGATACCAGCCGGGCAAGACGGGTTATTTGCTGCTGCGCGAGCCGAGCAGCTTGGAGATGCCGTAGCCGGCGGCGGCGGCCACCAGCACCGAGATCAGCGGGTTGGCGCTGACACGGGTGCGGCTCGATTCGGTGAAGTTTTTGTAGGTTTCCACCACTTGCCTGCCGCGTACGGCCAGGCGGTCCGAGGCGCTTTCCGCGGTGTCGGCTACCTTGTCAACGCCGGTGTGGGCTTGCTTGGCCAGGCGTTCGGTCGCTGGCGGGATTTTTTCTGCGACCTGGTCGATTTTGGCGTGGGCGTCCGCGCGCAGGTCCTTGCCGATTTGGGTGACGCCGTCGCGGGTGTTGTTGAGTTTGCTGTCGATGCTGTTATCCATGATGCGATCCTCTCGTTAGGGTTTGCGGTGAACTGCCACGATAAGCGCATCTGCCGTGCTTGACCGTGCGGGAGCGCACTTTTAACAAAATGGCTTCCTATGTGAAATGGCACACGGACGCGACCGCCTTATCAGCGCATGCTAAATGTGACGCATAGACCTTTTGGAGAGCGGCATGTTCCCTATTTCTTCCCTGACACCGTCGGCGGCGACGGAATTGCAACCGGTTAATCGCGCGGCAGAAGCGGCGGCGGTCAACAGCGCCACCATCAACGCCGTGGGTTCGGCGCTGGATGCGCCGCCTGCGGCGTCGGTGCAGGTGGACCTGTCGCCGGTGGCCAGTTTCCTGCTGACAGTGACCAATGCGCAGCAGCAGCTTGCTCAAGCGCAAGGCACACAGGCACAGCGGGCCGATTCGGTGAATGCTGCCGTGCAGAACGTAGTCGATGCGTTCAATTTGCTGCCGACCGTGGACTTCGACCAGGGGCAGCCGCTGGAGGCGTCGCTGCTGAACAATCTGGTCAACAGCCTGAACCAGCAGAACAATGATGGCGCCAATACGCAGGCGCAGAATCTGGCGCGGCTGGGGCTGACCTTGCAGCCGCCGCTGCTGTCGGACTTGACCGGCGGCCTGTCGCTGGAGCCGGAGCTGTTGCGCGCGGCGTTCGGCGCCAATGACCGGCAGACCACCGATACCTTGCAGAATACGCTGAACAGTTTCCGCGATCAGGCGACGCAGTTTGCCGAGCGCCTGGCGGCGGCCGGCAGTTCGCAGATTCCGGGCTTGAATCCGTTCCAGCAACCGGCGCTGACGCCGGCCGATCTGGCCGCCAATGCGCGCCTCAGCCTGGCGCGCGCGGAGATCGATAACCTGTCGCAAAATCCGCTGCCCGAGACGGCGGCCGACCGCCTCGCCGCACAGCGGGCCGAGCTGGAGCAGCCGACCAACGCGCAACAGCCGCAGACGCCCTCGCCCATCGTCAATCAGCAACTGACCGCCCAGCAGCAGGCGCAGCAGGCGCTGGACGCGCAGGCCGCTGCGGACCAGCAGGCACAGGCGACGCTGCAAGCCAACGCCCAGCAGGCGCTCAATGCCCAGGCGACCCAGCAGGTCAACGCGCAGCTGCAAGCCAACCAGCTCGCCGCAGGGCAGGCGCAACAGGCCCAGACGCCGCAACAAGCTTTGCAGGCGCAAGCCGCACAGCAAGCGCAGGCGACACAGCAAGGCCAGCAGGCGCAAGCCGCACAGCAGGCGCAGCAGGCGCAACAAGCCAATCAGTTGAATGCCGCGCAGCGGCGCAGCAGCAAGCACAACAGGCGCAGCAAGTTCAGCAGGCGACCGAGCAGCTACAAGGAGCGCAACTGGCGCAGGCCGATCAGGCCGCCGACGCACAGCGCGCGCAGTTGCTGCAAGCCGCCACCCAGCAAGCCAACCTAACGCAAGCCCAGCAAACCCAGGCCGCGCTGAACCGCCAGACCCAGCTCGACCAGGCCGAAGCCGCGCAGCAGGCGCAGCTCCAGCAGGCCGCGACCCAGCTGCAAAACTTCCAGCAAGCGCAGGCCGCAGGCGTCTCCTCGCTGCTACAGACCCAAGCGCTGAACCAGGCCGCCGCCGAACGCGCCCAGCAAGCCGCCGACGCCCAGGACGCCCAGCAGCTGAACGCCACCCAGTCGGCCCAACAGGCTGCCGCCACCCAAGCCGCCGCGCAGACGCAGGCTGCGGACGAGGCACAGGCCGCCGAACAGGCTCAGGCCGAGGAAACCGCCACGCAAACCGCTGCCGAACAAGCCCAGGCCGCCGCGCAGGCGCAGACCGCGCGCCAGCAAGCCACCGCCACCGTCAACAGCGCCACCACCGCCGCACAGCAAGCGCAACAGCAGGCAGTGGCGGCGCAAAACGCCGCACAGAGCGTCAACATCCCGGCCAACGCCACGCAGGCGCAGCAGGCCGAGGCGGCACAGGCCGCCGCCGCCCAGGTAGCCATCGCCAACGCCGCCGCGCAATCGGCCGCCGTGCAGGCGCAAGCCGCGCAGAACGCCGCCGACGCCATGGCCGCCCAGAACGCCGCCGCCAATGCCGCCGCCGCACAGGCGCGCCCGGCGCAGAACAACACCCGCAACCCGGACGCCGCCACCACCGCGGCGACGGTCGCCGCGCAACAGGCTGCCGCCGCGCAGGAAACCGCGTCCAGCCCGGCAGCGGCCAACGCCGCCGCAGCCGACGCCTCGCAACAGGCAGCCGCAGCCGCCAACGCCGCCCAGCAAGCGGCCGCCGCCCAAGCCGCAGCCCAGGCCGAGCAAACCAACGCGGCGCAAGTGGCTGCCGCCCAGGCCGCAAGCAACACGCCGGCCGACCTGCGCAGCAACCCGGCGCTGGCCGCGGCCATTGCCGCCTACAACATCAACGACGTGGCCGGCACCAACGCCCGCGCCGTCCAGGCCGCCCAGTCGGCCATCCCGCGCGTGGCTGCCGTCAGCGCCACCAACGCCACACGCGGCATCGGCAACGCACCGTAAGCTCCCGCATCAGGCAGCCGCCCCACACTGGGGCGGCATGCACCAAATTAAATTCTGAACGACTGTGGTTTATCGGCCCAACTCGCACGATAATATTCTCGTTTTTTGAGGATAATCACCGGACTATAGTTATTCAGGAGATCGCATGAAATCGAAGCTCACCGTCGCCGCCCTGGCCTTGCTGGCAGCCTATGGCTCCCAGGCCCAGGACACCATTGTCAAAATCGGCCACAGCGGCCCGTTGTCCGGCGCCCAGGCCTTTGCCGGCAAGGACAATGAAAATGGCGCCCGCCTGGCGGTGGAAGAGCTCAATGCCAAGCCGATCACGGTGGCCGGCAAAAAGCTCAAGTTCGAACTGCTGTCGGAAGACGACCAGGGCGATCCGAAAGCCGGCATGGCGGCCGCCCAGAAGCTGATCGACAAAGGCGTGCGCTACGTGGTCGGCCCGTACAACTCGGGCGTCGCCATCCCGGCCTCGCGCGCCTACAACGACGCCGGCGCGCTGATCGCCAGCGTCGCCACCAACCCCAAGCTTACGCAGCAGGGCTACAAGGGCCTGTACCGCATCAACGCCAGCGACACCCAGCTCGGCTCCAAGATGGCGCTGTACGCGGCCAATGAGCTGAAGCTAAAAACCGTGGCAGTCATCGACGACCGCACCGCATTCGGCCAGGGCGTGGCGGAAGAATTCAAGAAGCAGGCCCGCGCCGCCGGCATGACCGTCGTCGGCCACGAATTCACCAACGACAAGGCGTTCGACTTCACCGCCATCCTGACCAAGCTGAAAACCAAGAACGTGCAGGCGATCTTCTTTGGCGGCTACGCGCCGCAGGGCGCACCGATGGCGCGCCAGATGAAACAGCTGGGCATCAGCGCCAGGCTGCTCGGCGGCGACACCATCTGCACCGCCGAAATGGGCAAGCTCGGCGGCGACGCCGTCGGCGACAACGTGCTGTGCTCGCAGGGCGGCGCGATTCTGGACAAGGCGGCGGCCGGCCCCGGCTTCAAGGCCAGGTTCAAGGCCCGCTTCAAGCAGGACGCCGACGTCTACGCCGCCGCCTACTACGACGCCACCATGATGTATGCAAACGCCATGCGGCAGGCCGATTCGACCGACCCGCAAAAGGTGCAGCAGGCCATCAGCGCCGGGGCCTATCAGGGCGTGGCCGGCACCTATGCCTTCGACGCCAAGGGCGACATGAAGCAGTCGCCGGTGACCATCTTCAGCTTCAAGGGCGGCCAGCCGGTTGCGCTGACGAGCTATTAAGCCGGTCGACCAGCGCAATCAGGCGGTCGAAGGCCTGCCGCGCGCCCGCGCAGGCCTGTCCGATCTGGCGCTCGCTGGTCACCGCGCCGCGCAGCGCGGCCAGGAACTGCTGCCAGCGCGGACCGGGTGCACCGGTGCCGCGCAGGTACGCCAGCGGATGCGGCGCCAGCCGCGCCGCCAGCCGCTTGTACAGCACCGCGCCGCCCAGCTGCGAACCTTCCATCACATACGCCACGCCCCAGCGGTAAGCCTCGTCGTCGAGCGGCGGCCATGGCGCGGACGCCAGCGCCGGCGCCGGCGGCAGCCCGGCCAGCGCCGGATGCGCCAGGTCGGCGCGGATCAGCGACAGGTAATCGCGCGCCGGCAGGCCGTGCCGCGCGCCGTCGTCGTGGCGCGCCAGCAGCGGCTGCAACGGCGCCAGCCACGCTTCCAGCAGGTGCAGGTGGTCGCGGTAGGCGCGCAGGTCGGGCGCGGCGGCGGCCAGCGGCGTGCGGGTGTCGAGCTCGGCATGGCGCTCGGCGGTCGCGCTCCGCAAGGCGGTCAAGACATCCAAATCGTTCCCCTGATTCAACATGATTTAATGATTGTACACACGCCCAAGGGCGCACGGTACGCAATAGCCCACTCGCGGATCGTCATGCTCAGGTAGAATTTCCGTATTCACAACCGTTTGCCCATGAACGATATCACCACACCAGACTGTTCCGTCCTGCTGATCGACGACGAAGCCATGGCCGAAGACCTGATCGGCTTCCATCTGTCGCGCCAGGACGGCATCCGCCTGCGCTACGACAACCGCGCCGAGCAGGCTGGCGCCCTGTGCCGCGAAATCGCGGCGACCGTGGTGCTGGTCGACCTGCGCATGCCGGGCGCGGACGGCTTCGACGTGATCCGCATGCTGCGCGCGGCGCCGGACACCGAACACGTGCCGATCATCCTGCTGTCGTCCGAGGACGACGCCGACATCAAGGCGCGCGCCTTCGCGCTCGGCGCCAACGACTACCTGGTCAAATGGCCGGACGCGCGCGAACTGGAGGCGCGCATCCGCTACCACAGCGCCGCCTACCAGGCGCGCTGCCAGCGCGACGCCGCCTTCCTCGAACTGCGCCAGCGCGAGGAGGAACTGCGCGCCAGCCAGGCGGCGCTGCACCAGTCGCAGAAGATGGAGGCCATCGGCCAGCTGACCGGCGGCGTGGCGCATGACTTCAACAATGTGTTGCAGATCATCGGCGGCAACCTGCAACTGGTAAAGATGATCGGCGGCGTCAATCCGCAAGGCCTGGCGCGCATCGAGAATGCATTGGGCGGCGTCGAGCGCGGCGCGCGGCTGGCGCAGCACCTGCTGGCGTTCGCGCGCCGCCAGCCGCTGCAGAACGCGGTGGTGGCGCTGCAGCCGGTGCTGGCCAATATGGAGGACATGCTGCGCCGCGTGCTCGGTCCGCGCGCGGTGGTCATCACCGACATCGCGCCGCGGCTGTGGAACACCGAGGTCGACATCGGCCAGCTCAACAACGTCATCCTCAACCTGGCGATCAATGCGCGCGACGCCATGAACGGCGAAGGCACGCTGACCATCCGCGCGCGCAACCTGCCGGCCGGCTCGCCGCTGCCCGACAACCATGGCGACAGCGGCGCCGATTACGTGCTGATCGAAATCGCCGACACCGGCGAAGGCATGCCGGAGGAAGTGCGCCAGCGCGCGTTCGAGCCGTTCTTCACCACCAAGCCGACCGGCCAGGGCACCGGGCTGGGCCTGAGCATGGCGTATGGCTTCGTCAAGCAGTCCGGCGGCGAAATCGCGCTGCAAAGCACGGTCGGCCACGGCACCTGCGTGCAGATCTGCCTGCGCCGCTGCGACGGCGTGCCGGCCGCCCACGCGCCGGCGCCGATGGCGCCGCTCAGCGGCGGCGTCGAAACCATCCTGGTGGTGGAGGATGAGGAGGACGTGCGCACCTCGACCGTCGACCTGCTGGCGGCGCTGGGCTACCAGGTGCTGAGCAGTCCCGACGCCGAACAGGCGGCGCGGCTGATCGAAGGCGGCGCGAGCATCGACCTGCTGTTTACCGACGTCATCATGCCGGGCAAGGTCAGCAGCCTGGAACTGAGCCAGCTGGTGCAGCGCAAGCTGCCGCGCGCCAAGGTGTTGTTCACGTCGGGCTATGCGGAAGGGGTGCTGGCGCACGACGGCAAGCTGCCGCCGGGGGTGCACCTGCTGCACAAGCCCTACACCGCCGAGGTGCTGAGCGCGCGCATCCGCCACCTGCTGCGCAGGGACGCGCCCGTTACTGCGGCTTGATGTAGCGGTGCGAGCCTGGCGGCGGCTCGTTGAGCACCGCCCAGAAGATGCCGAGGTCGGCGATGGCGCGGACGAATTCCTTGAAATCGACCGGCTTGACCACGTAGGCGTTGACGCCCAGTTCATAGCTGCGCACCAGGTCCTGCTCTTCCTTGGACGAGGTCAGCATCACCACCGGCATGCTTTTCATCGCCGCCGACTGGCGGATCTCGGCCAGCACTTCCAGGCCGTCCACCTTCGGCAGCTTCAGGTCCAGCAGCACCACGGCCGGATTGCCCTGCTCGCGGCTGGCGTAGGCGCCGCGCGCGTTCAGGTAGTCCAGCGCCTCGGCGCCGTCGCGCACCACGATCACTTCATTGGCCAACTGGCTGCGCTCCAGCGCGATCAGGGTCAGCTCCAGATCATTGGGATTATCTTCTACCAGCAAGATAGGCTTTAACATACGTACTCTCAATCATGATTGGGCAAGGCGAACGAAAACGTTGCGCCCTCTCCCGGCACGGAAGTGGCCCAGACCCGGCCACCATGGCGCTCGATGATACGGCGCACATTGGCCAGGCCGATGCCGGTGCCCTGGAAATCTTCCATGCGGTGCAGGCGCTGGAATACGCCGAACAGTTTGTGCGCGTACTCCATGTTGAAGCCGACGCCATTGTCGGCCACGTGGAACACAGTCTCGCCCGGCAACTGCTCGCTGCTGATGCGGATCACGGCCGGATCGCTCTTGCCGGTGAACTTGACTGCGTTCGACAGCAGATTATACAGCGCCAGTTGCAGGAAGGCCGGATCGGCGTCGACCTCCGGCAGCGGGCCGACCTGCCAGTCGACGCGGTGCGGCGGCAGGTCCGGCGCCAGCTTGTCGATGCAGCCCTGCACCAGGTCGCTCATGCGCACGCGGATCGGCCGCAGCGCGGCGCGCCCCATCTGCGAGAAACTCAGCAGGTCGTCGACCAGCTTGCCGGCCAGCCGCGCCGCGTCCTTGATGTTGGCCAGGAAGCGCTGGCGCCGTTCGGCGTTGTCGCTGCCGGCCGTCTCCATCAGCAGGTCGGCGAAGCCGACGATGTGGCGCAGCGGCGCGCGCAGGTCGTGCGACACCGAATACGAAAACGCCTCCAGCTCCTTGTTGGCGCGGCCCAGCTCCTCGGCCAGGTCGGCCATCTGCTCGGCGCGTTCGAGCGCGATGCCGACCAGCGCCGTGCGGAACTCCACCGCCAGTTCGACCTCGCCGTCGCGCCACGGCACGCTGGTGCCGTGTATGGTCTGGCGCCACAGCTGGAAGCTGGTGCGCGGCGACAGCTGGCCGTCCGCCGCCTGCTTGCCGTCCGGGCGGCCGGCCCAGTCGATGTGGTAGACGTGCTCGGGGCGGAACCACAGCAGGTAGTGCTGGTGGATGCGCGAAATCTGCATCGCCAGCAGGCCGCTGGCGCTGTCGGCGAAGTCGGCCGCCGGCGGATACTGCGCCGACAAATGGGCGCTGTGGAACACCTCCTGGTGCACCTGGGCGCCCAGCCACGCGGCCAGCGCGCCGATCTGCTGATCGGACGGCGTGTCGCCGAAGGCGATCAGGCGGTCGTCGATGACGATGGCGACGCCGCCGGCGCGGCCGAAATGCAGCAGCTCGGGCAGCACGCTGCGCAGGTTCTCGATGAAGTCGGCGCCCTGGGTCAGGCCGCCGAGGATGCGCACCATCGAGCGCCGCACCTCGAGCCGGAACTGCAGTTCGTCGGCGTCGCAGCGGTTCTTGATGTGCAGCGCCAGGATCTGGCCCAGCTGCTCGCAGACGGTGCGCTGGTGGAAGCTGAGCAGGCGCGGCGCGGCGTGGTGGCAGGAAATCAGCCCCCACAGCTTGCCCTTGATGACCAGCGACACCGACATCGACGCCAGCGTGCCCATGTTGCGCATGTATTGCAGATGCACCGGCGAGACGCTGCGCAGGGCCGAGAACGACAGGTCGTTGATCTTGCCGGTCAGCGGGTTGTGCGGCGGCGTCAGCCTGGACGGCATGTAGCCGGCGTCCTGGATCATGCGCACGCGGTTGGCCACGTACAGCTCGCGCGCACTGGCGCGGGATGTCGCTGGCCGGGAAGCGCTGGCCGAGGTAGCTGTCGTAGCCGTCGGCCAGCGACTCGGCCAGCACGTTGCCGTGGCCGTCCTCGTCAAAGCTGTACACCAGCACGCGGCCGAAGCCGGTCAGCGCGCGGATCTCCGCCGCCGCCAGTGCACACAAGGCGGCGATGGTGTCGGCCTCGGTGATCTTGTTGAGGAAATCGCCCACCAGCGGATACAGCTGTTGCAGGTCGGCGCCGTAGCTGCCGTGCGCCGGCTCGAACTCCAGCATCACCAGCCCGTCCCAGGCGTGGGCCAGCACGTCGAACGGCGCGCCGCCCTGGCTGATGGTGGCCAGATAGGCCGGCCGCTCGCGCAGCGCCCCGGCCAGCAGCGGCGCCAGCGTGGCGGCGCCGGCTTCGCCGATGACGTCGGCCAGCGGCCGGCCCAGCGCCTGCTGCGGCGCCAGGCCGGTCAGTTGCGCCAGGTTGTCGCTCACCTGCAGCACCTGCAGCGCCACGCCCGGCGCCAGCGCCAGCAGGAAGCCATGCGGTTGCACCGCGCCGGGTGTGCGGATCGGTTCGCGTTCGCAGCTGGTGAGGTCGATGGCGGTGCTGTCCTGGGGCATGGCTGGGGACGGAAAAAATCCGGAATTATCAGGCCTGCATCATACCAAGTTCTGCGGTAAACCGACGCACCGGTGTCTAGCCGCCGCGCACATCGTCGAGCAGCGGCACCGCCGCCAGCAACAGCAGGGCCAGCGCCAGCGGCACCGTGGCGCTGAAGCCGAGATACTGAAAACCGACCGCGCCGGCCAGGCCGCCGCCCAGGAACATCGCCAGCAGGGAACTGAGCAGCGACAAGCGGCGGCGGTCGGCGGTGACGCGGCCATCGGCGCCGGCGTCGCGGTTCCAGTACAGCAGCTTGCCCAGCTCGATGCCGATGTCGGTCACCAGGCCGGTGACGTGGGTGGTGCGGATTTCCGAGCGCGAGGCCTTGCTGACGATGGCGTTTTGCAGCCCCATGACAAAGCACAGCAGCGCCACGGTGGCGGCGATATGGCCGTGCGCCGCCAGCCGCGCGCCCAGCAAGCCGAACGCCAGCAGCAGCGCCGCCTCCAGCAACAGCGGCAGCGCGCAGCGGCTATGGGCGGCGCGCCGCCGGCCCCAGTTGATCAGGATGGCCGAGGTGGCGGCGCCGAGAAAGAAGGCCAGCAGCGAGCCGAGGCCGGCCAGCAGCAGCGTGAACTTGCCCAGCACCAGGTTGTCGGCCAGCGCCGACACCACGCCGGACATATGCGAGGTATATTCCCCCACGGCAAAAAACCCGCCGGCGTTGACCGCGCCGGCCACGAACGCCAGCGAGCGGCCGAGCCGGCGGTTGCCGACGTCGTCGCGTTGCGGGCTGGCGTAGCTGCGCAGGTAGTGCATCGGCATGGAGGCCTCGGGGTGGGGGCAAGCCTCCAACATATACTAGTAGACCGTCTCCGGCAACACAGCGCGTGCGATCCCATCGCGCACATCAATCACGCGCGGCTGGAATTTGCCCAAACTCATCTTGAAGTAGGCCTGGCCCTCCTTCCACGCGGTCGGCAGCACCATCAGGGCCTGGAAGGAACTCGGCTGCTCGTCGTGGGTAGCGAAAATCGGCCGCGTGCCGGCCAGCACGATGGCCTGCAAGGGATCGCCGCTGTCGATTTCCACGTGGTGGCCGCGCACCGACATTTCATGGATGTCGCCGGTCACGGTTTCCACCGTAGCGGTGCCGACCGCGCTGCCGTTGACGCGGTTGATCACCAGGTTCAGGCGCAAGGACGGACGGCCCAGGGTGGCGCTGTGGATTTCGTAGACGGCAGCAAATAATTGACTCATGGCAATTCCTAAAGTGAAGATGTGTAACAGGTCGCCACTGTAGGTCTTGCGCTGAAATCTTTCCTTCCGATTACCTTCGGATTGCCAAGCCTTTGTTTCTTAAAGGATTTTAACGACGCGGCAAGACCCAGTCAGGCCGCACGTAATGGCAGGTGTAGCCATTGGGAATGCGTTGCAGGTAGTCCTGGTGCTCCGGTTCGGCCTCCCAGAACGGCCCTGCGGGCGCCAGCTCGGTCACCACTTTGCCCGGCCACAGGCCCGAGGCGTTGACGTCGGCGATGGTGTCTTCGGCCACCGCCTTCTGTTCGGCGCTGGCATAAAAGATGGCCGAACGATAACTCGTGCCGAGGTCGTTGCCCTGGCGGTTGGGCGTGCTGGGGTCATGGATCTGGAAGAAAAATTCCAGGATCTTGCGGTAGCTGGTGACGGCCGGATCGAACACGATCTCGATCGCCTCCGCGTGGCTGCCATGGTTGCGGTAGGTGGCGTTGGCCACATCGCCGCCGCTGTAGCCGACCCGGGTGCTGACCACGCCCGGCATTTTGCGGATCAAATCCTGCATGCCCCAGAAGCAGCCGCCGGCCAGTATCACTTTTTCGGTCGTCATATTTCATTCCTTTCCATAAACGTTCTTACTCAATTTGGAGACAGATGCATATTTCTTCAAGCAAACGAAGGAAATCCCTCTATAATTGACGCCAGGAAAGCCATTCAGCTTCCGCCCCGCGTGCCCCCCAGTTTGTCGCGCTTCCCTATCTCCCGGCCTGGACCCAGCCGAACGTCGTTTCACCTTTCGTTCACTATCATGGACCAGACCAATTCTATCCAACGTATTTTAGTCGTCGACGACAATAGCGCAGCGGCCGACATTTCGGCCGAGCTGCTGGAACTGCACGGCTATCGCACCGCCGTCGCCTATGCCGGCCTGCCCGGCCTGGAGGCGGTGCGCACGTTCCAGCCGCACGCGGTGCTGCTCGACCTCGGCATGCCCGGCATGGATGGCTACCAGGTGGCGGCCGCGCTGCGCGCCGTGCCGGACTTCGACGATGTGGCGCTGATCGCCTTCACCGCCTGGGGCGACGTGCTGACCCGCCAGCGCGTGGCCGATACCGGCTTCGACGAGCACGTGATCAAGCCGGCCAATCTGGACCGCATCCTGGCCGCCGTCGGCAACGCGCTGGCCAAGCGCCAGCAGCGGGCCGCCCCGGCGGTCGATGCCGCCTCCTGATTATTTCAACAGCACCCGGCCGAAGCCGGTATCGGTGCGCTCGCCCGCCTGTCCCGCCTGGTAGGCGAAGCGGCAAGTCTGCAAATAGGCCGCGGCCTGCCCGGCCAGCGCCGGCGGCTGGCCGTTCGGCTCGGCCACCACGCGCCGCGGCGCGCCGTCGGCGTCCAGCAGGAAGCGCAGCAGCATGCCGTCGGCGCCGCTCGGGCGCTGGTCGGCCTCGCGGAAGCCGGCAAACCGGTCCGACGGCGCGCAGCTATCCTTGACCAGCAGCGGCCGCGCGGCCGGCGCGTCGCTGAACTGCCATACATATTGCAGCGCGAACACGGCGCCCTCGCGCGCCTCGGCCAGCCCCGGCTTGAACACGCAGCGGGCGATGCCGGCCACGGCGGCGGCGTCGAGTATGCCCCAGCCGCTGCTGTGGGTAACGGCCGGGCGCAGCACCTTGCCGTCCTCGCCGATCTGAAAGCGCACCGTGGTGGCGCCGGTGATTTCATAGCGGACCGCCTCGGCCGGCCACTGCGGCTGGGCACAGCTGGCGGGGCTGACCAGCGCCGCGAACGGCGCCTGGCGCGGCCCCGGCTGGGCGGCGCGGCTGCCGAGGTTGATGACGGCGAAGATCACGCAAACGGCGGCAAGCGCCAGCAATTTCTGGTTCATGCCGCGATCATAGCGCGCTTATTTGGCGGCGGCCAGTTGCAGCGCGCCGGCGGTCTTGTAAAATTGCCGCGCCAGCACCTCAACCACGGACCACCATGCCCCACCCTGCCCATGCTTAGCCGCGAGATCGAAATCTTCCGCGTGGTAATGACCACCGGCTCGGCCACCAAGGCCGCCCGGCTGATGCAGCTGACGCAGCCGGCCGTGAGCCAGTCGCTGCGCCGGCTGGAAAAATCGGCCGGGCTGGCGCTGTTCGAGCGCGGCGGCGGCAAGCTGCAACCGACGCCGGAGGCACGCGCGCTGCTGGCCGAGGTGGAGCGCCATTTTGTCGGCCTGGAGGTGATCGAACAACGGCTGCGCTCCCTGCGGCGCTTCAGCGAGGGCCGCGTGCGCGTCGCCAGCTTTCCCGGCATCGGCGTCGGCTTCCTGCCGCGCGTGCTGGCCGACCTGACGCGCGAGCGCGAACGCACGCTGGTGTCGCTGCAAATCATGGGGTCGGCCGAGGTGCGCAAGCGCATCCTCGCCAACGAGGCGGAGCTGGGCGTGGTGGCCGACGACGTTTCCACCAACGGCATCGAGGCGACGCTGTTCGCCCATTACTTCGGCGTGGTCGCCCTGCCCGCCGGCCACGCGCTGGCGCGCCACAAGCGCATCACGCCGGCCATGCTAGCGCGCCATCCGTTCATCGCGCTCAATCCCGAGGACAGCGTCAGCCTGCGGCTGGAGCGCATCTGCCGCCAGCACGGGGTGGAGCTGAACACGGTGGTCGAGTGCCCGTTCACCATCAGCCAGTGCGAGCTGGTGCGCAACCAGGTCGGCGTCGCCATCGTCAACCCGGTTACCGCCTGCGACTACCTGCACGCGGGCCTGGTGTTCCGGCCGTTCTCCGAGCAGCTGACCTATACCGCGCTGACCGTGCGCCCGGCCGGCCAGCCGGCGTCGTCTTTCGTGCGGCTGCTGCTGGGCGCCATGCGCAAGCGGCTGGAACGCGATATGCACACGCTGGCGCAGGCGATGGCGGCCGGCGACGCCGCCGGCCCGCTGCACAGCTTTGCCCATCTCAGCGGCGGTGAAACTGCTTGACCAGTTCGCGGAAATTGTTCACCGTGACTGATTTTTCGCGCGGCCGCGTGATCAGCGCGATGGCCGTGCCCAGGTCCTTGTTGCTGATGTCCTGGTAAGTCACGCCCTCGGCGCGGAACTGGCCGATCGATTCCGGGATGATGGCCACGCCGAAGCCCGCCGCCGCCATGTTCACGCCGGACGAAATCTGCGGCGACTCCATCCCGATCTTCGGCGAAAAGCCGGCCGCATGGCAGGCGCTGATGATGGCGTCGTACAGCTCCGGCCCGATCGCGCGCGGATACAGGATGAAGGGATCGGCGGCCAACTGCTTCAGGTCGATGGTGCGGCGCCGCCCGAGCGCGTGGCCGCTGGGCAGCACGGCAATCATCTTCTCCTGCAGCAGCGGCGTGACAATGGCGTCGCCGCAGTCCAGCGGCAGGCGGATCATGGCGCAATCGACCTGGGCGTCGGCCAGCTTGCCCACCAGCGCGGCGGCGTTGCTCTCCTCGGTGCGGATCTTGACGCCCGGATAATCCTCGCGGAAGCGGCGCAGCAGCCGCGCCACCGTCGGATGGAACACGGTGGAGCCGGCGAAGCCGATCGACAGGTGGCCGCTCTCGCCGCGCGCCGCCATCTTGACGTGTTCCAGCGCGTCGTTGGCGTCTTCCAGCACGCGCTGCGCGCGCTCCTTGAAGATGGCGCCGGCCTCGGTCAGCTCGACCCGGCGCGGGTGGCGGATGAACAGCTTGGTGCCGATCTCGCGTTCCAGCTTGATGATCTGCTGGCTCAACGGCGGCTGCGCGATGCCCAGCCGCTCGGCCGCCACGGTGAAATGCAAGTGCTCGGCCACCGCCAGGAAATAGCGCAACTGGCGAAATTCCATATTTTTCCCTTATTTATGCTTATCTCAAAAAACGCCGCGAAACGGCGTATCGATATCTTTTTCGTCTTGAAGAGACTGGCACGAAATATTGGATTTGCGGGCGCCGCTCTCTTAACCTGTCTCCATGCTGAAGAATCTGATCACCACGACCGCCGCCAAGGCCAATCTGCTGGAAGGGATGCGCGCCGCCTCGGCCTCCGCCCTGATGCTGCTGCTGGGCTGCGCGCTGAACGTGCCGGATTTCTCGTGGGCCGCCATCGGCGCCTTCTGGACCTCGCTGGCCACCGCGCCGGACACCGCGCGCAGCCGGCTGGCGTCGATGCTGTCGTTCGCGCTGCTCTCCACCGTCGGCGGCGCGCTGGTCACCTACACCGCCTCGCTGAGCGCCACCGCCGGCGCGCTGGCGATCCTGATCTTCGTCACGCTGGCCGGCCTGACCCGCATCTGGGGCGACCGTCCTTACCAGGTGGCGATCCTGGCCGCCACCGCCTGCGTGGTGATGATCGACCATCCGTCGGCAGCGTCCGGCCACATGGGCTACCTCGGCCTGTACCTGCTGGGCTGCCTGTTCGCCACCGCCCTGAGCATGCTGATCTGGCAGATCCGTCCGTTCGCGCCGGAACCGCAGCACACCACCTGGCAACAAGCGGCCGAGCGAACCGTGCGCGAGGCGCTGGCGACGCTGCGCGAGCATGCCTCGCGCTCGAGCGACGGCATGCACTTCGCGCTGCGGCTCGGCATCGCCACCACCGCCGCCTACCTCACCGTCCACATGCTGCAACTGCCGTGCGGCTACTGGGCCACCATGGCGGTGCTGCTGATCTTGCAGCCGTCCGCCTCGGGCACGCTGCCGCGCAGCCTGGAACGCGCGGCCGGCACCGTGGTCGGCACGCTGATCGCGGTGGCCATCGGTGGCCTGGCGCAAACGCCGCTGCAGATCGCGCTGGCGGTGTTCCCGCTGATCGGCCTGACGATGGCCTTGCGCCCGGTCGGCTACAGCGTATTCGTGGCCTTCCTGACGCCGTCGTTCATCCTGGTGGCCGATTACGCGATGCCGGCCATCGACTACAGCTACGCGCTGGCGCGGCTGGAGAACAACCTGCTGGGCAGCGCCATCGCCATCGCCGCGACGCTGACCTTGTGGCCGCTGACCGAGCGCTTCAAGAAATAAACGCGCGCCGCAGTCCGACAGGCAAATCGGCGTCGTCCTACGCCGCCTGCGCGGCGCGCTGGCTATGATGGAAGTCCCAGCAGTCTGACGCCAGGAGACATCGCCATGTTTGCACTCAAAAAACTCAGCCCGACCATCACCGACATGATCCGCTTCGATCACTCGCATGTGCTGGTCACTTTCCACCAGTACACGGCCGATGCCAGGCCCAAGGTCAAAAAGGCGCTGGCCGAAACCATCTGCGACGCGCTGGAAATCCACGCCACGCTGGAGGAGGAACTGTTCTACCCGGCCATGCGCGGGATCGACAACGACGAGCCGGTGCTGCTGAAAAGCGTGCCGGAACATAACGAAATGCGCCGTCTCATCAGCGAGCTGCGCGCCACGCCGGCCACCGAGGTGCGCCACGCCCAGCTGCTGCAACAACTGATGCGCGACGTCATCCACCATGTGGCCGACGAGGAAACCGTGCTGCTGCCGCATGCCGAGCGCCTGCTGGGCAAGGACCGCCTCAGCGAGCTGGGCGTGGCGATGACCAAGCGCCGGCTGGAACTGGTCGGGCCCAAGGCAGGCAAGATCGCCATGGAAACCGCGGTTGGCTTCTCCGGCAGCACCGCTGCGCTGGTGCTGGGTGTGGTGGGTACGGCGGCAGCTGCGCTACTGTTGAGCAAGAGGGCCGCCAGGCCGGCGTGACGTCTGCCCCTTGTGCGGGAACGACGAGTGCCGCCCCTCGTCGTTCCCGCGAAGGCGGGAACCCATGCCGAGTATGCCGCAAGGTTGCAGGAATGCCTAAGTTGTATGGGTTCCCGCCTTCGCGGGAACGACGTGGGCAGGACAAATGTCACTGCAGATCGTGACGTTTGTCGGATGTGCGGCGGCCCGACGGTGCGTAGAATGTCTTTCATCGACACACAACACGCAGTACCTAAAACCTGAACCCCGTTTTAGTTGATTTAGCCCCTATCTAACCAACTTAACGAGGATTCAATCATGAACGCAATCAAAAACTTCATCGCCAGCGAAGACGGCATCACCGCCATCGAATACGCCCTGATGGCCGCCGCCATCGCCGCCGCCATCACCGCCGGCCTGGCCATCCTTGGTCCGAAAATCACCGCTTCGCTGACCTACATCTCGGGCCTGATCAAGTCCTCGTAATCGTCCGGTTAGACGTCATTTGCGATGCTGGTCGAAGAACTGCCAGATCACCTCATTGCCATCGATATCGCGCGTCGTCTTGCCGATCGGCAGGCCGACGTTGAATGGATCGGCGCCCGGCCAGGTATGGCCGCCCTCCCTGACCGTCGCCAACGCCACATTGCCCTGCTCCTGCCAGCGCACGCTGGTGCCGTCGTCGGCGTCGGTATCGATCAGGCGCGCCGTGCCGCCAGCGGCGATGCCGTTGCGCTTGATCCAGTAACTATAACTATCTTCTGCGGACAAATAGCCGCCGGCCTTGCCGCCGTAGGCCACCACCTGGTCCGCCGTGCCGTGTATCAGCAACACGCCCACACTGCCGGCCTTTGTGTGGTGCCGCATCACCGGCTCCGGCATCGGCCCGCCAACTGACGCCACCGCCGCAAACAGGTGCGGCAACTCCGCCGCGATCCGCAACGAGAAAAACCCGCCACGCGACAAACCGGTCGCATACACGCGTTGCGCATCCACGCGGTAATCCTGCTTTAACCTGGTCAGCAGCGCTTCGGTAAAGCCGATATCGTCGGTGCCTTCAAGATAGGACATGCCAAAGCCGACATTCCAGTCCTGCTTGATCCCCAGCGGATAGACGACAATAAACTGATGCCGGTCCCCCGCCCGGTTCATTTGCGTGTACAGCATCTGCTCGGCCATGGTCATGCCGCTGCCATGGAAATTGAACACCACCGGATACGCCTTCTGCGGCTGCGACTCATACGATGGCGGCGTGTAGACGATATAGCGCCGCTTGTCCTCCTTGTAGACCAGCGACTTCACCTGCGCCAACGCCGGCATGGAAAGACACACAAGGGTAAGGAAACCGATCAGCATTTTCATGATGCGCACTCGCTAAGTTAAGGAGCATGCAGCATACGAAACCGCAGGTGAAATCGCGGTGAAATATCGCAGATTATTGAAGCGGCACGATATCGACGCGGTACACCGTCTCGCCGGCATGGAAACTGATTTCCCAGTCCATGGCTATTGCAATACGTTGCAGCAGATTCTGGCCGTGCTGGAAGCCGTGGATGGCGGACGTCCCGCTGACGCTATTTTCAATACTGAGCAAGCCATCAGCAAACGACACGTTCAGCCGCGCCGCAGGCCCGCCATGAAACAAGGCGTTGCCCAGGCAGTTATTGACCAGCAGCGCAATCAGATGCCGGTTGCCGCGCACTGGCAGCCGCTCCGGCAAATCCAGCGTCAGTTCAACACCCTCGCTCATCAGCCGCAGCAGACCTTCCTCGATGCAGCCGCGCAGCTCAACCACCTCCCGCGCGATATGTTCGGCGCGCGCCAGCGCGAACAGCACATCGACGGTATTGCCGATCTCCGCCAGGCCGGCTTGCAACTGCGCCACGTCCTGCCCGGTCAGCGGGCGTGACGCGGCCAGCGTATTGTTCATCACCGTCAACGGCGTGCGCAGCTCGTGGCTGACATCGCGCGTGAAGGCATGCTCACGCGCCAGCGACGCCTGTAACTGTCCCAGCGTGGCATCAAGCTTGCGCGCCAGATAGCCGATTTCGTCCCGCCGTTGCGCGGCGCTGAACTGCGGCGTCCGGCCGCGCACCTCGTCGGCCAATGCCAGCAATGGCGACACCAGCCGCCGCGACAGCCAGTACGCCAGCAACAGGGCCAGCGCGATCAATCCCAGCGCTACGGCCGTCAGCAAGCCGCCGACCTCCTGGAACAGCTTAGACACCACCAGCAACGGCCGCGCGTCGGCCAGCAGATACACCTTCTGCTCCGGCAGATACAGGGTGCGCAAGTGATAGTGCTGGCCGGTGTCGCTGGCAATCTCCGCGCGCTCTCGGCCAGCCGCAAGCTGCGCCTGCACCACCGCCGGCAGCGCCTCCGCGCCGCGATACGCCCGGATAACATCGCTGGCCGGCTGCCGGATCTCACCATGTTCGCGGAAATGCGCCACCATGCCAGACGCCTCGCGCTCCAGCAGGCGGTCGATCAGCATATCTTCCGTCACGTACGAAATGACCAGGGCCAGCCCGGTGTAGCACAGGCAGATCAGCACCGTGAAGCTGGCCAGCGCCGCGAACAGGCCGTGCCGGATCGAGCTAAACATCGGGCAGCACCACACGGTAGCCCAACTGCGGAATGGTGACGATCATCTGTTCCGCCCCGGCCCGCTCCAGCTGCTTGCGCAACGCGTAGATATGCGACTTCAGCGCATCGCTGTCCGGCGGATTGGCGCCCCACACCTCATGCATCAGCGCCGAACGCGACACGGCTTGCGGGTACGCCGTGCACAGCTTGAGCAGCAGCTGGAAACCGATCTGCGTCAGCGCCAGCGGCGTGCTGTTGTAGAGTGCGCGTTTCTCCCGTTGCAGCAAGGTCAGTGGGCCAAGCTGCATCTGCTGGCTGACGTGCAACTGGCCGCGCCGCGCCAGCGCTTCGCAGCGCAGGGCCAGCTCGCGCAGATCGAAGGGCTTGGTCAGATAATCATCGGCGCCCTCGTGGAATCCGCGCGCCTTGTCCTCGAAAGCATCGCGCGCGGTCAGCATCAGCACCGGCACATTGCGCGGCGCGCGCTGCTTGATCGCGCGGCAGACTGCCAGCCCGTCCACATCGGGCAGATTCAGGTCCAGCAGCACGACGTCGTAAGGCTCGCGCGTGGCCAGGTCGATCGCCAGCGCGCCGGTAGCGGCATGGTCGGCGTGCCAGTTCAAGCCGTCCAGAAAATCAACCACCTGACGCGCAATGGTCGGGTGGTCTTCTACTACCAGAATGGACAGGGGGCTGCGCGGCATGGACTTTGTATTGGCACAAAATGTAATCCTAACAGCTACTGCCACCGGCCAGGAATTTGCCGCTGGCCGGCCGCGACCGGCGCTTACGTGCCGGGTGGCAGCGAACTGGCCAGCGTGCGTCCGCGTCCCTCTGACTTCGCCTGGTAAAGGGCGACGTCGGCGCGCTCCAGCATGGCATCGATGGTGTCGCCATCGTGCAGGCGCATGGCGAGGCCGCCGCTGTAGGACAGCGCAAAGCCCAGCTCATTGGCCGAGTGCTGCGCCAGCCACTGGCGCATGCGTTCGTCGTACGACATCACCGCCGCGAAATCGGCGCAGTTGAGCAGCACGCAGAATTCTTCGCCGCCATAGCGGCAGAACACGTCACCGGCCCGGCTCACGGCGCGCAAGCCCTTGACGAACAGCTGCAACGCGCGGTCGCCGACCGCGTGGCCATGCGTATCGTTGATTTGCTTGAAGTAGTCCAGATCCAGCAGCAACACGCCCAGCGGCTGCTGGTAGCGTACGCTGCTGGCCAGGTCTATGCCGGACTGCAACAACCACGCGCGCCGGTTCAAAGCGCCGGTCAGGCCGTCCAGCGTGGCCAGCATTTCCAGCTCGCGCGCCGCCTCGTCGCGGTGCGCGAGCAGGATGGCCATCATCGACAGCACCATCATGGCGTTGGACGACAGGGCAAACACCTGGTTCAGCAGATGCGGCGTATAAAAATTCGGAAACTCGGCGGTGTAGAACGCGCCCAGCACGCCGCGCCAGGCCAGCACCACCATCTGGATCAACAGCGAAATCACCAGCAGCCAGCGCCAGCGGCCAACCGGCACCTGCGGCCTGCGGCACAACATGAACACGACGGTGGCGATCTGCAAGGCCAGCAGGCCGTTGGCCCAGCCGGTACGGAACGCATAGCTGGAAAAACCGATGCCATAGCCGACGGTCATCACCAGCGCGATGATGGCTGGCGCGCGCGCACTCGCCTTGCGGCCGCACCACAGTTCAAAGGCGAAGGCGTTGAACACCATGCCGCTGGAGACGCAAGCCATCGCCAGCGTCGACAGCAGGTGATCGCCCACGCCGCCGCGCGGAAAGGTACTCGACAGCAGCAAGGAAATCCAGCCCGCCGTCTGCAACACGATGCCCATCTGCGCGCAGCGCGCGGCACGGTTCACCTGCCCCATGAAGTAAGGCAGCGCCACGACCATGATCAGCAAATTGAGCGTCATGGCAATGAGCAGGGAGGATACGTCGATTCGAAGCACTGTCTAACTCTCACAAATAATCCGGCCGGCCACAGGGCAATGATACGCACTGTCGCCAAGCGGACAACAAAAAACCCGCTTTCCTTTGCAGGAAAACGGGTTTTTCAGATTTCTTGGTGCCGCTGACCGGAATCGAACTGGTGACCTTCGCATTACGAATGCGCTGCTCTACCGACTGAGCTACAGCGGCGACGACCCGCATTCTAACAAAGAACCTGCACTCCAACCAGCCCTAAAACGATAAATTTTAGTCCAGTTGCAATAATTTCATTGCCTTATGCGGATCGGAGGCTGATCAGCCCTCGTTGTGGTAGCCGGTGACCACCGCCACTTCGTCGCGCGAACCGAGGAACACCGGCACGCGCTGGTGCAGCTTGGTCGGCTGGATGTCCATGATGCGCTGCTTGCCGTCGGTGGCGGCGCCGCCCGCCTGCTCGACGATGAAGGCCATCGGGTTGGCTTCGTACATCAGGCGCAGCTTGCCCGGCATCGAGGTGTCGCGGGTGTCGGCCGGGTACATGAAGATGCCGCCGCGGTTCAGGATGCGGTGCACGTCGGCCACCATCGAGGCGATCCAGCGCATGTTGAAGTTGGTGCCGCGCGGGCCGGTGTCGCCGGCCAGCAGTTCGCTGATGTAGCGCTGCACCGGCGGGTGCCAGTGGCGCTGGTTCGACATATTGATGGCGAATTCCTTGGTCTTGGCCGGGATCTGGATGTCGCGCTGGGTCAGCACCCACGAACCCATCTCGCGGTCCAGCGTGAAGCAGTTGACGCCGTGGCCGGTGGTCAGCACCAGCATCGTCTGCGGGCCGTAGACGGCGTAGCCGGCGGCGACCTGGCGGGTGCCGGCCTGCATGAAGTCCGCCTCGCTCGGCTGGGTCATGCCTTCGGGCGCCTTCAGCACCGAGAAGATGGTGCCGATCGAGACGTTGACGTCGATGTTCGACGAGCCGTCCAGCGGATCGAACAGCAGCATGTATTCGCCTTTCGGATAGCGGTTCGGGATCGGGTGGATCGATTCCATTTCTTCCGACGCCATGGCCGCCAGGTGGCCGCCCCATTCATTGGCTTCCAGCAGGATTTCGTTGGAGATGATGTCCAGCTTCTTCTGCACTTCGCCCTGGATGTTTTCGGTCTCGGCGGTGCCCAGCACTTCGCCCAGCGCGCCCTTGCCAACCGAGTGGCTGATGGTTTTGCACGCGCGCGCGACCACTTCGATCAGCAGCCGCAGTTCGGCCGGGATGGTGTTGTTCTGGCGTTGCTCTTCCACCAGATATTGGGTGAGGCTGACTCGTTTCATGGGTTCCCTTGGAGGTAAATGTAAATCTGCTTTGGCTCGGTATGGATTCCCGCCTGCGCGGGAACGACGGTTAGTTGGCCAGCGCCTTGGTGACGACTTCGGCGACGTCGTTCGACAGCTTCTGGGCGGCGACCTGCTCCAGCGCCTGCTTCATCTTCGCCTGCAGCGCCGGCGCGTAGCGGCGCCAGCGGTCCATGGCGCGCGCCAGGCGCGCCGCCACCTGCGGGTTGATCGCGTCCAGCTTGATGACGTACTCGGCCCAGAATGCGTAGGCGCTGCCGTCGGCCGCGTGGAACTGCGCCGGGTTGGCGTTGGTGAAGTTGAAGATCAGCGCGCGCGCCCGGTTCGGCGTTTTCAGCGTGAAGGCCGGATGCTCCATCAGCTGGCGCACCGCCGCCACGTTGGTGGTCGGCGCGGCCGCCTGCATGGCGAACCATTTGTCGACCACCAGCGCCTCGTTGGCGAAGTCGTTGTAGAAGGCGCTCAGGTAGGGGCCGGACTCGGCGCCGCTGTGGATCATCGCCACCAGCGCGGCCGCGCGGTCGGTCATGTTGGTGGCGCGCTCGAACTGCTGCTGCGCGAGCTTGAGCTCGGCCAGCTCCGGCGCCACCATCAGGTAGGACAGGCACAGGTTCTTCAGCGCGCGCTTGCCGGCCGACAGCGCGTCCGGGCTGTACTCGCCCGGCGTCTGGTTGGCGTGGTATTGCGCCAGCAATTGCTCCTTGAGCGCGGCGCCGATGGTGCGGCGCATGAACTGGCGCGCCGTGTGGATCGCTTGCGGATCGACCACGTCCATCTGCTCGGCAACGATGGTTTCCGACGGCAGGATCAGCGCCAGCTCGCGGAAGGCCGGGTCCAGCGTCTCGTCGGTCAGCACGCTGCGCATGGCGCTGATGAAGGTCGGGTCGAGCTTGAGATTGTGCTCGTTATGCGCGGCCACCTGCGCGGTCAGCTTCAGCAGGCGCGCCATCGCCAGGCGCTGGCCGGCTTCCCAGCGGTTGACCGGGTCGCTGTCGTGCTTGAACAGGTGCAGCAGTTCGTCGTCGGTGTAGTCGTATTCGAGGATCACCGGCGCCGAGAAGTCGCGCAGGATCGACGGCACCGGGCGCGCGTCGACGTTGCGGAAGCGGAAGATCTGCTCCTGCCCGGTCAGCTCCAGCACGACGGTGGTGGCGCCCTGCTCGTGCTGGCCGTGTTCCAGCGTCAGCGGCAGGTCGCGGCCGTGCTCGTCCAGCAGGCCGACCGCCACCGGGATGTGGAACGGCCGCTGGCCCGGCTGGCCGCGCTGCGACAGGATCAGGTCGAAGTTGCCCTTGGCGGCGTCGTAGCGGGTGCGCGCGCTGACCACCGGCGTGCCGGCCTGGTCGTACCAGCGCTCGAACTGGGTCAGGTCGCGCCCGTTGGCGTCGGCCATGGCGGCGCGGAAGTCGTCGCAGGTGACGGCCTGGCCGTCGTGGCGCTCAAAGTACAGGTCCATGCCCTTGCGGAAGCCGTCGCGGCCCAGCAGGGTCTGGTACATGCGCACCACTTCGGCGCCCTTCTCGTACACGGTGACGGTGTAGAAGTTGTTGATCTCGACGAAGGAGTCCGGGCGCACCGGGTGCGACATCGGGCCGGCGTCCTCGGGGAACTGGGCCTGGCGCAGCGTGCGCACCTGGTCGATGCGGGTGACGGCGCGGCCGGAATCGGTGCCGATCATGTCGGCGCTGAATTCCTGGTCGCGGAACACCGTCAGGCCTTCCTTCAGCGACAGCTGGAACCAGTCGCGGCAGGTGACGCGGTTGCCGGTCCAGTTGTGGAAGTATTCGTGGCCGACCACCGCCTCGATGCCGGCGTAGTCGATGTCGGTGGCGGTGCGCGGGTTGGCCAGCACGAACTTGGTGTTGAAGATGTTCAGCCCCTTGTTTTCCATCGCGCCCATGTTGAAGTCGCCGACGGCGACGATCATGAAGCGGTCCAGGTCCAGCTCCAGGCCGAAGCGCTGCTCGTCCCAGCGGATCGAGTGCTTGAGCGACTGCATCGCGTAGTCGGTCTTGTCGAGGTTGCCCTCTTCGACCCAGACCTGCAACAGCACCTCGCGGCCGTCGGCCAGCCTGAATGTCTCTTCCTGGCACACCAGCCGGGCGGCGACCAGCGCGAACAGGTAGGCCGGCTTCTTGAACGGGTCTTCCCACTTGGCGTAGTGGCGGCCGTCGCCCAGGTCGCCCTCTTCGACCAGGTTGCCGTTGGACAGCAGCACCGGGTATTGTTCCTTGTTGGCGCGCAGCATCACCGTGTACCTGGCCATCACGTCCGGGCGGTCGGGGAACAAGGTGATGCGGCGGAAGCCCTCGGCCTCGCACTGGGTGAAGAAGTTGCCGTTCGACACGTACAGGCCGGACAGCGAGGTGTTCCCGGCCGGCGCGCACAGGGTTTCGATTTCCAGCACCACCTCGGCCGGTGCGTTGCGGATGGTCAGCGTGGCGCCGGTCAGTTGGTAATCGTCCTCCCGCAAGGGCTGGCCGTTGAGGCGCAGCTGCACCAGCTCGATCTCCTCGCCGTGCAGCACGATGTCGCGGCTGGCCGCGGCCGGATTCTGGCGCAGCGTCATGCGGTTGGCGACCACGGTGCGCGCGGGGGCCAGGTCGAACCCCAGTTCTACCGTGTCTACCAGGTAGGCGGGCGGGGTGTAATCTTTGCGGTAAATCGTCGTTGGGCTGCTGTCTGTGCGCATGGGAGGCTCTGGATGGACGGAGGCAAAAGCATATTTTACCAATACCGGCGTCGGCGGACGCGCGAATTGGCAATTCCGCCAAGCTTTCCTAGCTGTAAGTTGCCGCTTTCCACGATGCGGTAACATTCTGTAATATCCGTGCACGATCCAGGCGTGCGACATACACTTAGCTCTGGAAAATACCGTCTTATCTGAGAGGGCACCATCATGAAATATCTCGCCACCCTGGCGACCGCCGCTGTGCTGCTGCTGAGCGGCTGCGCCACCACCATCCACAGCAACGTGACGGCGTTCAACGACTGGCCGGCCGACATCCAGGACAAATCGTTCGCCTTCGAGGCGCCGCAGGAGGCCGACGACACGCTGGAATACCGCAACTACCAGCTGCTGGTGGCGCAGGAACTGGGCAAGCTGGGCTTCCACCAGAGCGCCGAAGGCCAGCCGCCGAAGTTGCTGGTGGGCATGAAATTCTTCACCATCGACCATCCGGTGCGGGTGTTGCAGGAAGACCCGTTCATGGGACCGTACTGGGGTCCGTACTACGGCCGCTACAGCTGGGGCTACTCGCGCTGGGGTTATTCGCGCTGGGGCTACCGGCCGTTCTACAACGACCCGTTCTTCTACCCGACGCGGGTGGAGGAGCGCATCAAGCACCAGTATCAACGCCAGCTGCGGGTGACGATCAACTCGGTCACGGGCCGCAAGCTGTATGACGTCACCGTGCAAAACACCAGCGGCATCCAGGCCACGCCGCACGTGATGCCGGCGCTGGTGCAAAGCGCCTTCAGCGGCTTCCCCGGCGAAAACGGCGTGCCGCGCACGATCGACATCACGCTGGAGCCGAAGCCGGCGAAATAAACCCGGCGTTACAGGCGGCGCTTGAGGTAGACCGGCATCAGCCACCAGACGATGAGGATCAGCGTCGCCATCAGCGCGGCGGCGATGACGCCGACCGTGGCGCCGAATACTTCGGAGATGACCAGGTCCGTCCCCAGCACCAGCGCGATCGCCAGCGCGAAGGCGCCAGCGACGATCTGGCGCGTGGCGATGCGCTTGAAACGCACCCGGTCCTTCAGCGGTCGCATTACGCGGTGCTGGATCGCCGGCGCGCTCAGTAGCACCAGGCTGGTCAGCGCGAAGAAGAAGGTGGCCAGGAACAGCAGCTTTTCCATGTGCACGATCTGCGCGAAGCCGGAGTTGAACGGCAGGATGACCAGGAATGCCGACAGCATTTGCGCCCCTGGCAGCAGGATGCGCATCTCACTGAGCATGTCGGAGAAGTCGCCATCCCCGTCGCGCTCGTTGTCGTCGTAGTCCGGACGCTCGCTCATGGCAGCAGAATCGTCGAGCCGGTGGTTTTGCGCGCTTCCAGGTCGCGGTGCGCCTGCTGCACGTCGGCCAGCGCGTAACGCTGGCGGATGTCGATTTTCACTTCGCCGCTGCTGACCACGCCAAACAGCGATTTGGCCATCGCCTCCAGGTCCGCGCGCTGCGCCGTGTAGGCCATCAGCGACGGTCGGGTGATGAAGAGCGAACCGCGGCTGGCCAGTTCCGTCAGGCTGAACGGCGGCACCGGGCCGGAGGCGTTGCCAAAGCTGACCATGGTGCCCAGCGGCTGCAGGCAATCGAGCGAGCCGGTGAAGGTGTCCTTGCCGATCGAGTCGTACACGGCCGAGACGCCCTTGCCGTCGGTCAGCTCCCTGACCCGCTCGGTGAAGTTTTCCTCGTTGTAGTTGATCACGTGCGTGGCGCCGTTTTCGATCGCCAGCGCGGCCTTCTCGGCCGAGCCGACCGTGCCGATCAGCTTGACGCCCATTACCCGCGCCCACTGGCAGGCGATCAGGCCGACGCCGCCGGCCGCCGCGTGGAACAGGATGGTGTCGCCGGCCTTCAGCGGCACCGTGCGGTGGAACAGGTATTGCACCGTCAGCCCTTGCAGCATCATGGCGGCGGCGGTGTCGAATTCGATCTGCTTGGGCAGCACCAGCAGTTGCGCGGCCGGGATGTTGCGCGCCTCCGCATACGCGCCCAGCGGGCGGCCGCCGTAGGCGACGCGGTCGCCCACCTGCAGCTCGGTGACGCCCTCGCCCAGCGCCTCCACCACGCCGGCGCCCTCGACGCCCAGCGCGCCAGGCAGCGGCTGCGGGTACAGGCCGGTGCGGTGATACACGTCGATGTAGTTCAGGCCGATGGCTTCATGCCGCATCCGCACCTCGCCGGGGCCGGGCGGCGGCAGGTCCACCTCCACCAGTTCCATCACCTCGGGACCGCCGACGCGGTTGATGCGGATCGCCTTGACCATTTCCTTCCTCCAATAGTTATCGTTGCTGGAGCTGAGACAGTACCAGATGCGCGGACGCGACGTTGGTCGCGCACGGCGTATTGTGCACGTCGCAGGCGCGCACCAGGGCGTTGATGTCCGGTTCGTGCGGCTGCGGCGTCATCGGGTCGCGCAGGAAGATCACGCAGTCGATCTGGCCTTCGACCAGCAAGGAGCCGATCTGCAAGTCGCCGCCGAACGGGCCGGAGTGCTTGCGCTCGACCTCCAGCCCGACCTCGTTGACCAGGCGGCCGCCGGTGGTGCCGGTGGCCACCAGCGCGCAGGTCGAGAGGAAGGCCTTGTATTCGCTGGCCAGCGTAATCATGTCGTCTTTTTTCTTGTCGTGTGCAATCAGCGCGATGCGGAACTTCATTGTCGATCCCTTTTATTTTTTAGACAGCAGATAGATCCCGGCCAGCACCAGGGCAGTCCCGCCCAGCTGCCAGGAGGTGACAGGCTCGCCCAGCAGCAGCGCGCCCAGGAACAGCGTGGATACGGGCCCGATCATACCAGCCTGCGAGGCGGTGCCGGCGCCGATGCGTTCGACGGCGATCATGGTCATGAACACCGGCGCCACCGTGCACAGCAGGCCGTTGACCAGCGACAGGCCGTACACCGGCAGCGGCTGCACCAGTCCGGAAGCCGGCCGTAGCAGGAAGAACTGGCCGACGCAGGCCACGGTCGAGACGCACATCGCATACGACACCAGCCGCAGCGAGCCGAGCCGCTTGACCATTTCGCCCGATAGCAGCAGGTAGGCGGCGTAGGCGGCGGCCGAGCCGGTCACCAGCGACGCGCCCAGCGCGACGTTGCCGCCGCCTTGCAGGTCGTGCAGGAACACCAGCACGATGCCGAGGTAGGAGATCAGCAGCGCCAGCCACTGCTTGCGGCCGATGCGCTGCTTGAGCACGGTGGCGCTGATCAGCAGGACGAAGGTCGGCGTCAGGAACAGGATCAGCCGTTCCAGGCCGACCGAGATGTATTGCAGGCCGAGGAAGTCGAGAAAGCTGGACAGGTAGTAGCCGACCAGCCCGAGGCCGACGATGCGCCAGCGGTCGCCGCTGGACAGCGGCGCCGCGCCGCGCGTTTTCCAGATGGCGACGGCGGCGAATACCGGCAGCGAGAACAGCATGCGGAAGGCGATCAGTGTGACCGCGTCGATCTGGTAGCGGTATAGCAGCTTGGCGACGATGGCCTTGGTGGAAAACAGCACCGCGCCCCCGACCGCGATGCCCAACCCGCCCAGATAGGCGGCCCGCGCCGAAGCGCTGTGTGTGAGGCTTTTATCCATACCTCGATTGTAAGCCATCCGCCTTGCCGTCGTTCCCGCGCAGGCGGGAACCCATGGAACGCTGATGGGCGCCTCAGCATGGGTTCCCGCCTGCGCGGGAACGACGGGTTAGCTGATGGTCACGGCTGCGGCGCCGGCGGTGACGGTGGCGGTCGTCGTCCGGGCGATCGTGGTGGCCGGGGCGCTGGCGCCGACCAGCTTGTTGGCCTGCTTGAACTGGGCAGTCAGCTTACCCGGCGTCAGCGTCACCAGCGTATAGCCCTGCGCGTCCGTGTTCAGGTGCTTGAGCCACGGGTTGTTGCCAAGCGCGGACAACTGCTGCGCCAGCGACAGCAGGCTGGTGTTGAAATCGGCGTTGGCTTGCAGCCCGCTCAGCACGGCGCCGACCGTCGCTTCCAGCTGCACCTCCGGCACGCCCTTGGCCGCCAGCGCGCCGCGCAGCTGCACGCGGGTTTGCTCGGCCAGCGCCGCCACCGTCGGCGCCGCCTTGCCCATCGTGTAGTCCAGCAGGTTGAAGCTGAGGTTGACCGTGCCGATGCCCGTCACCGGCACCGCCAGCGGATACGACACCAGCGTGCCGATGTCGCCCAGCGACGCCGCCGCGTCGCGCAGGTAGCTGAAGAACGAGTCGGAGCTGATGCCGGCCGACACCAGGTCCACCATCACCGGCGTGCCGCCGCCCGCCGCGTCGAAGTCGTCGCTGACCGTGCCGGCGAAGAAGGCGTGGATGTCGCCGGTCAGCGCCACCACGTTCTTGACATTGTTGCTCTTCAGGTGAGACATCAGCGCCTTGCGCTCGCTGTTGTAGCCGTCCCACTGGTCGCAGTTGAGCAGGAATTTGGTGAAGAACGACGCCAGCGCCTCCTTCTTGCCCGAGGCCGCCACAAACGCGGAATTGGCCTTGTTCTGCTGCACTTCCGGCTTGATGTAGCCGAAGGCGATGGTTTGCCCGGCCACCGCCGCCAGCGCGGCGCCGCCCTGCCCCGCGCCGGCCGCCGCGGCGACCTTGCCGAAGGTGGCGGCAGCGATCGACGCCTGCGCCGCCGTCAGGCCGGCCTTGACGCCGGCAGCGGCCTGCGCCTCGGCCGCGCCGCCGGTGGCGGCCGCCGTGGCGATGGCGCTGGCGCCGGCTTGCGCCGCCGCCGTGGCAGCGCCGGCCGTCACGGCGGCCACCATCGCGCCGGCCACGGCAAAGTTGCCGCCCGCCGCAGCCGCCGTCGTGCCGACCGACGTTGCCAGCGACGCCACCGCGTTCAGCGCCAGCAGCGTGGCGACGGCATCGACGCCGTTCATGCCCATGCGCAGCAGCGACACCTCGTTGCCCCACAGCTTCCAGGTCGGGGTGGCGGCCTTCATCTTGTCCATCCACCACTGGCGCTGCGTGTTGCCGAGGATGGTGGCGGTGGTCAGCGGATCGAGGCCGATGGTCTTGGCGCCGGCCATCTTCTGCGCCTCCACGCTGTTGAACAGGTCCTGCGGCACCAGGTAGCGCGAGCCGATCCGGCCCAGCGGCTTGCCGGTGGCCGGATTGACCGACGATTCCGGAATCACGTGATCCGAACGGTACAGGCGCTGGTCGGTCATCACCAGCTGCATCAGCTTGCCGAACTGGAAGTCGCGGTAGATCTTGATGTTCTGGAAGGTGGTGTTGGCCGCGTCCAGCGTCACATCGGCCGGCATGAACTCGAACCACGCCTGGTTGGCGTTGCGGCGGCGCGCCGACTGGTGCAGGTCCGAGCCGTCGGCGTTGAACGAGCCGTCATAGGTCTGCGCGTCCTGCCACGCGTCGTCGGTGAATTCGTGATCGTCCCACACGGCGATGAAGGCGAAGCGCTCGTGCAGCGCCTGCAGGCGCGTATCGGTGCGGTATTTTTGTACAGGTAGCGGTAGTCGTTCAGCGTGCTGGCGTATTTGGCGCCCGCGCTGCCGTTCTTGAACACGCCGTCCGGCAGCACCAGCACGTCGTGGCGGCTTTCGACGGCGCCCAGCTGGAAGTCTTCGCCCACGGTTTCGTAGATGTAGTCGCCCAGGTGGACGATGAAATCGAGCTGCTCGGCGGCGATGGCGCTCATCGCGCCCCAGTGGTTGACGCTCCAGTCCTGGCAGGTCATGTAGGCGAACTGCAGCTGCGCCACGTCGGCCTCGGCCGCCGGCGCGGTCTTGAAGCGGCCGACGTTGGAGCGGTTGTCGCCGGCGATGAACTGATAGTAGTACACCGTGCCCGCCGTCAGGCCGGTCAGCTTGTGGCGGACGGTGTTGTCGTACTGCGCTTGCAGCGGCAGGCGCACGTCGGCCACGGTGGCGCCGCCCAGCGCCGTGTTGCTGCCCAGCGCGGCGCCGTTGTCGGCCGCTGTCACGATCAGGCGGATGGCGCTGTCGGCGCCGGCGGCCACGGCTGCCACGTTGTCGGCCGCCGCCGGCACGGCGCGGGTCCACAGCAGGATGCTGTCGGCGCGCGGGTCGCCCGAGGCCACGCTCTGCGGGAACTTCCAGGCGCCGCTGGCCAGCGCCGGGCCGCCGTCGGCCGGGCCATCGCTGCCGCCGCAGGCGCTCAGGCCGGCCGCCGATACCGTGATGAAGCCGCCGAATTTAAGAAACTGCCGTCTGTCCATGTGTTGCTCCGCCGAAAAAAAGCAACATTAGCAGCCGGATATGACAGCTTCCCTACAAAAAATGGAGGCCGGCCTCTAGCGAAACGGGGCGCCGCGCACCCGGTGAGCGGAATCCAACTCCCCGAGGTGCGGGAAAAGTTTATAAGCTGGCCCCTATGCTAGAATACCGCCCTCACCGCATTCTCCAACGATTACCAACGATATACCGCCGAAGGAAGACCGAACATGGCTGGACACAGCAAATGGGCCAACATCAAGCACAAAAAAGCAGCAACTGACGCGAAACGCGGCAAGATCTGGACACGCCTGATCAAGGAAATCACCGTTGCTGCACGCATGGGCGGCGGCGACGCGGCCGCCAACCCGCGCCTGCGCCTGGCCATGGACAAGGCGGCCGACGCCAATATGCCGAAGGATAACGTGCAGCGCGCGATCACCCGCGGCACCGGCGGCGAGGACGGCGCCAACTACGAGGAAGTCCGCTACGAGGGCTACGGCATCGGCGGCGCCGCCGTCATCGTCGACTGCATGACCGACAACCGCGTGCGCACCGTGGCCGAAGTCCGCAACGCCTTCAACAAGAACGGTGGCAATATGGGCACCGAGGGTTCGGTGGCCTTTATGTTCAAGCACGTCGGCCAGTTCCTGTTCGCGCCCGGCACCAATGAGGACGCGCTGATGGAAGCGGCGCTCGAAGCCGGCGCCGAGGACGTGGTCACCGACGACGAAGGCGGCATCGAAGTGCTGTGCGGCCCGCACGATTTCGCCGGCGTGAAAGACGCGCTGGAAGCCAAGGGCTTCAAGGCCGAAGTGGCCGAAATCATCATGAAGCCGGACGCCGTGACCACCGTCTCCGGCGACAACGCGGTCAAGATGCAAAAGCTGATGGACGCGCTGGAAGCGCTGGACGATGTGCAGGAAGTGTATTCGAACGTTGAAATCGAAGACTGAGGACTTATGAAAATTTTGGTAGTCGGCTCCGGCGGCCGTGAACATGCGCTGGCCTGGAAACTGGCGCAGTCCGAGCGCATCCAGATGGTGTACGTGGCCCCAGGCAACGGCGGCACCGCGCGCGATTCGCGCCTGGTCAACGTCAACATCACCGACCTGCACGAACTGGCCAACTTCGTCGAAAGCGAAGGCATCAGCCTGACCGTGGTCGGTCCGGAGACCCCGCTGGCCGGCGGCATCGTCAACCTGTTCCGCGCGCGCGGCCTGAAGGTGTTCGGCCCGACCAAAGAAGCGGCGCAGCTGGAGTCGTCGAAAGACTTCGCCAAGGCCTTCATGCAGCGCCACGGCATTCCGACCGCCAACTACCAGACCTTCTCGGACGTGGCGCCGGCGCACGCCTACATCGACGCCAACGGCGCGCCGATCGTCATCAAGGCCGACGGCCTGGCCGCCGGCAAGGGCGTGGTGGTGGCGCTGACGCTGGAAGAAGCGCACCGCGCGGTGGACGACATGCTGGCCGATAACCGCTTCGGCGACGCCGGCGCGCGCATCGTCATCGAGGAATTCCTGGCCGGCGAAGAAGCCAGCTTCATCGTCATGTGCGACGGCAAGAACGTGCTGCCGCTGGCCACCAGCCAGGACCACAAGCGCCTGAAGGACAACGACGAAGGCCCGAACACCGGCGGCATGGGCGCCTACTCCCCTGCTCCCATCGTCACCCCGGCGATGCACGCGCGCGTGATGCGCGAGATCATCAACCCGACCATCGCCGGCATGGCCAAGGACGGCATCGTCTTCACCGGCTTCCTGTACGCCGGCCTGATGATCGACGCCGCCGGCAACCCGCGCACGCTGGAATTCAACTGCCGCATGGGCGACCCGGAAACCCAGCCTATCATGTCGCGCCTGAAGACCGACCTGGTGACGGTGATGGAACACGCCGTCAACGGCACGCTGGACCAGGTGGAACTGGAATGGGACCGCCGCACCGCCGTCGGCGTGGTGCTGGCCGCCGAAGGCTATCCGGACACGCCGAAGAAAGGCGCCGTCATCGACGGCATTCCGGCCGAGACGCCGGAAGCGGTGACCTTCCACGCCGGCACCGCCGAGGTGGACGGCCAGCTGCAAGTGACCGGCGGCCGCGTGCTGTGCGTGGTCGGCCTGGGCGACAGCATCAAGCTGGCGCAGAAACAAGCTTACGAGGCGGTCGACCAGATCCACTTCGAAGGCGCGCAGTGCCGCCGCGACATCGGCTGGCGTGGCCTGAAGCACTGAGATGCCGGACCAACCGAATCCCGCGGCGGTCAAAGCCTGGCTGCTCGACCTGCAGGCCCGCATCGTGCAGGCACTGGAAGCGGTCGACGGCCAGCCTTTCCTGCGCGATGAATGGGAGCGCGCCGAAGGCGGCGGCGGGATTTCGCGCCTGGTCGAGGAAGGCAATGTGATCGAGCGCGGCGGCGTCAATTTTTCGCACGTGCTGGGCGCCAAGCTGCCGCCGTCGGCGTCGGCGCACCGCCCGGACATCGGCGGCAATCCGTGGGAAGCCATGGGCGTGTCGCTGGTGATCCACCCGCGCAACCCCTACGCGCCGACGGTGCACATGAACGTGCGCTTCTTCAGCACCACCAACGCCGCCGGCGAGCCGGTATGGTGGTTCGGCGGCGGCATGGACCTGACGCCGTACTACGGCGACGAGGGCGACGTGCGGCACTTCCACCAGACCTGCCGCGACGCGCTGGCGCCGTTCGGCGACGATCTGCATGCGCGCTTCAAGCAGTGGTGCGACGGCTATTTCTACCTGAAGCACCGGCAGGAGGCGCGCGGCGTCGGCGGCATCTTCTTCGACGACTTCAACGCGCCGGGCTTCGAGCAAAGCTACGCCATGACGCAAAGCGTCGGCGAAGCCTTCCTCGCCGCCTACCTGCCGATTCTGCGGGCGCGCAAGGACACGCCTTACGGCGAGCGCGAACGCGACTTCCAGGCTTACCGGCGCGGCCGCTACGTGGAATTCAACCTGGTGTTCGACCGCGGCACGCTGTTCGGCCTGCAATCGGGCGGCCGCACCGAGGCGATCCTGATGTCGATGCCGCCGGTGGTCAAATGGCGCTATCGCTGGGAACCGGAAGCCGGCTCGCCGGAAGCGGCGCTGTACACCGACTTCCTGCCGCACCGCGACTGGCTCGCCGCATAACGATGGCGTTCCGCGTCGCACTGCTGGGAGGCAGCTACGATCCGGTGCATCTAGGTCACGTCGCGTTGGGCGAATACTTCGCCGATCTGCTGCAGGTCGATCAGTTGCGCGTGATCCCCACCGGACTGCCGTGGCAAAAGCCGACGCTGAAGGCGTCGGCGCGGCAGCGCGCCGACATGCTGGCGCTGGCGTTTGCCGGCCGGCCGTTCAGCGTGGCGGTCGACCTGCAGGAAATCGCCCGCGGCGCCCAGGGGCTGCCTACCTACACCATCGATACGCTGCGCAGCGTGCGCGGCGAATTGGGGCCGCAGGCCTCGGTCAGCTTCCTGATGGGCGCCGACCAGCTGCAGCGGCTCGACACCTGGCATGACTGGCAGGCGCTGTTCGGCTACGCGCATATTTGCGTGGCGGCGCGCCCCGGCTATGACCTTGCTAGCGCCGGCCTGCCGCCGGCGGTGGCGCAGGCGTTTTCCAGCAGGCTGGCAACGCCCGAACAAATCCGTAACACGCCGCATGGTCTGACGTATCTGGCACAGGACTTCGCGGTGGATATCTCTGCCACCCGGATACGTGCGGCATTACAACGGGGGAGAAGGCGGACTCGCTTATCCCGCCGCTAGTGCTAGACTATATTGAACAACACAATTTATACAAAAGCTAATGGACATCAAAAAACTGCAAACCCTGGTCGTTGACGCCCTCGAAGACGTCAAGGCCCAAGACATCGTCCTGTTCGACACGACCCACCTCACCAGCCTGTTCGACCGCATCGCGATCGCCTCCGGTACCTCGAACCGCCAGACCAAGGCGCTGGCCGCCTCGGTGCGCGACAAGGTCAAGGAAGCCGGCGGCGAAGTCTATGGCATGGAAGGCGAGGACACCGGTGAATGGGTGCTGGTCGACCTGGGCGACATCATTGTCCACATCATGCAGGCGCCGATCCGCGCCTACTACCGCCTGGAAGAGATCTGGGGCGACAAGCCGGTGAAGCTGGGCGCGGCCAAGCGCAAGGGCACCAAGGAAGCCGAGGAAGCGGAACCGAAGAAGATCAGCAGCCACCTGGCCGCCGGCAAGAAGGCCGCCGCCGCCGAAGCCGTGGTCGAGAAAAAGCCTGCCGCGCGCAAGCCGGCCGCCGCCAAGACCACCGCCACCGCCGCCACCAGGAAAGCCGCCGCCAAACCGGCAGCCGCCGTCCCGGCCGGCAAAAAGGTCAAGGTCGGCGCGCCGAAAGCCACCGTGGCAGCCGTCAAAGCGCTGAAGGCCGCGCCGAAGCCGCGCGCCGCCAAGCCGAAAGCAGAAGAAGCGCCGGCCAAGAAGGTCATCAAGCGCATCAAAAAAACCGAAGAGTAATCCGGGATGCAGCTGATTATCGCTGCGGTCGGGCACAAGATGCCCGCCTGGATCGAAACCGGCTACGCCGAGTATGTGAAGCGCATGCCGCCGGAACTGAAGATCGTGCTGAAGGAAATCAAGCCGGTCGAGCGTTCCGGCAGCAAGACCGCCGCCACCGCGATGGCGCTCGAACGCGAGCGCATCGAGGCGGCGCTGCCGAAATCGGTGCGCATCATTGCGCTCGATGAACGCGGCAAGGACCTGACCTCGGTTGGCCTGTCGCAGCAGCTGGAAGCGTGGCAGCAGGACGGCCGCGACACCGCCTTCCTGATCGGCGGCGCCGACGGCCTCGATCCGGCGCTGAAGGCGCGCGCCGAGGGCCTGATCCGCATCTCCAGCATGACGCTGCCGCATGGCATGGTACGGGTGATGCTGGCCGAACAGCTGTACCGCGCCTGGACCATCACGCAGAACCACCCGTACCACCGCGTATAACCGCCGTCATTCCCGCGCAGGCGGGAATCCATGGAACGCATGCTCAGCATGGATTCCCGCCTGCGCGGGAACGACGTAACCCACGAGACTACACGCATGAAACCGCTCGACAAGAAGATCTACCTCGCCTCCAAAAGCCCGCGCCGGCGCGAGCTGCTGCGCCAGGTCGGCATCGACTTCGAGCTGCTGCTGCTGCGCAGCGACGGCCCGCGCGGCGCCGACGTCACCGAGGAAGTGCTGCCGGGCGAAGCCCCGCACGACTACGTGGCCCGCGTGGCCAAGGAAAAAGCCGCCTTCGCCGCCAACCTGGTGACGCGCCGCCGCATGGCGCAACGGCCGGTGCTATCGGCCGACACCACCGTCACCATCGACGGCGCCATCCTCGGCAAGCCGGCCAACGTGGCCGAGGCCAGCGCCATGCTGCAGCAGCTCTCGGGCCGCACGCACCAGGTGCTGACCGCCATCGCGGTCGAGGCGCAGGGCTTCTCGGCGCAGATCACCCAGGTGTCGGAGGTACGCTTCGGCGTGCTCACGCCAGCCGCCATCGCCGCCTATTGCGCCACGCCGGAACCCTACGACAAGGCCGGCGCCTACGGCATCCAGGGCCCGGCGGCCGCCTTCATCGAACACATCGCCGGCAGCCATTCCGGCATCATGGGCCTGCCCATCTACGAAACCGTGCAACTGCTGCGCCAGGCGGGTCTGCCGCTGCCCTAGCCGCCTTGGTGGCGTCGCCGACGCCTGCCGTGTATCATCGGGGCATGAACGAAGATATCCTGATCAACATCACGCCGCAGGAAACCCGCGTCGCCCTCATCATGCAGGGCGCCGTGCAGGAACTCCACATCGAACGCACCCTCACGCGCGGGCTGGCCGGCAACGTCTATTCCGGCAAGGTGGTGCGCGTGCTGCCCGGCATGCAGTCGGCCTTCATCGACATCGGCCTGGAACGGGCGGCCTTCCTGCACGTGGCCGACATCTGGGAAGCGCGGCCGCACGACGGCGGCGCCAACGCGACGCCGACGCCGATCGAAAAACTGCTGTTCGACGGCCAGGTGCTGACGGTGCAGGTGATCAAGGACCCGATAGGCACCAAGGGCGCGAGGCTGTCGACGCAGATCTCGATCGCCGGCCGCATGCTGGTCTACCTGCCGCAGGACGGCCACATCGGCGTATCGCAAAAAATCGAAAAGGAAGCCGAGCGCGAGGCGCTGCGCACGCGGCTGCAAAACCTGCTGCCGAAGGATGAAAAAGGCGGCTACATCATCCGCACCCAGGCCGAGGAAGCGTCGGACTCCGACATCGCCGCCGATGTCGAATACCTGCGCAAGACCTGGGCGGCGATCAGCCACGGCGCCCGCACCAAGCCGGCCACCACGCTGCTGCACCAGGACTTGAGCCTGGCCCAGCGCGTGCTGCGCGACTTCGTGCACGACGAGACGGCCACGATCCAGGTCGACTCGCGCGAAAACTACCTGAACCTGCAGGAATTCGGCCAGGCCTACACGCCGGGCGTGCTGCCGCGGCTGCACCACTACACCGGCGAGCGGCCGCTGTTCGACCTGTACGGCGTGGAGGAGGAAATCCTGCGCGCGCTGGGCCGGCGGGTCGACCTCAAGTCGGGCGGCTACCTGATCGTCGACCAGACCGAGGCGATGACCACCATCGACGTCAACACCGGCGGCTTCGTCGGCGGGCGCAATTTCGCCGACACCATCTTCAAGACCAACCTGGAGGCGGCGCACGCGATCGCGCGCCAGCTGCGGCTGCGCAACCTGGGCGGCATCATCATCCTCGACTTCATCGACATGGAAAACACCGAGCACCGCAACGCCGTGCTGGGCGAGTTGAAGAAGGCGCTGTCACGCGACCGCACCAAGGTCTCGGTCAGCGGATTTTCTGCGCTGGGGCTGGTCGAAATGACGCGCAAGCGCACGCGCGAATCGCTGGCCCACATCCTGTGCGAGCCGTGCCCGGCGTGCAGCGGCAAAGGCCAGGTTAAGACTTCGCGCACCATCTGCTACGAAATCCTGCGCGAACTGCTGCGCGAAGCCAAGCAATTCAACCCGCGCGAATTCCGCATCCTGGCGTCGCAGGAGGTGGTCGACATGTTCCTCGAAGAGGAATCGCAGCACCTGGCGATGCTGGGCGACTTCATCGGCAAGAAGATTTCGCTGCAGGTGGAGAACTCCTACCACCAGGAGCAGTACGACGTGATTTTAATGTGATTAAATTACCCATAAAAATCAAATACATACATAAAGATATCCGGATATTTCGCCGCTAGCTACACAGCTAGCTACACACCGATTGAACACCAAGAACTGGCCTTTGCAATGCAGATATGATTTTCGATGAGTAAAGATCGGTTGAACGAAGAGCAGCTAAATAAACTGCGAAGTGACTTGCACCTCCGGCTAAATTCGGGGGCATCGATTTTTAGTGTAACCGAAGAGGAGTCGAACTTCGGGCCAGACGATTGGGCTTGGTCATTTCTACGTCTCAGCAGCAGTTACCAACAGTCTTACAACGCTCATGCTGATGCTCCAGATGCAGACTTGACCCAAATCCTGCTTATGGAACCGCCTTCTGGGATTAAATTCGATGTCGATTACATCTGCGCTGAAGACTTTGGCTTGGCTGCTTGGTTACCCCCATCACTCAAAGAGCTCCCAAAGCTAAAGCATAAAAGTGATTCCTGGTTCTTTCCATTAAAGCGCCCAGTTTCGGAAGACTATAGACGGCTGGAGGTAGAAGCGCTTCCTCATCGACGCCTTCCTTGGTCAGGGCTCCCACCAACCGTTAAGGAACATGCTCATATCGCTGCTAATGAGTCACCATTCGGATACCGTGAACCTTCGTCAGTCCCCATACCCATATTTAGTCAGCCTCAACATGGAAAGCCGCAGATAAAGGCATCTGGCAAGTTTGATATAGCGACATTTAGCCAACTATGGGTTGCTATCGACTGCAGCATCCCCCCTACGGGCCAAGTATCAGCCTTTGAGGACTTAGCAACAAAGGTGCGCCAGGCACTAAAGGATCAGGGATGGAGAGGCCAAAGAAGCGCCGACAAAGTGGTTATACAGGATGTCGAAACAGCCGACGCCTTTGCCCATATGAGATTTCGACATGCAAGCAGGCCTTATCGAAAATCTGATAAAGAATACCCATACCTTTGGCGTGCAGTGATGATTGATTCAAGGGCCCCGATCAAAGGTCAGATTAAACAGATACTGAATCGATTGACCACCATTCATAGAAAGCTCGTAGCCGATGAACTGGCCGAGGCTCCGCAAGTTCTGCGCTTTAAAAAAGACCTTTCATTTGTCGAAAGGGCCGGAGACGGGACTCCTCGAATCAGCAGTGGAGGCAGTTATCTGAAAGCTCTACGAACACTAGCCATGCTTTATCGCCTAGGACATACAGACACTACCAAAGTCGCTCAGATTATTGGCCTTCACTCCCCGAGTGGCCGCTATGTCGGCTCATGGGCGCACCACTTCTTCAACGAGCTTGAAGACCACATCGCGTTTGCTCTAATGATGTCCGATGAAGGTTATCGGATGCTGATTCATAAGCAAAAACCAAACACTTAACATCTTCCCTACCAAAAAAACCGCACCTTAGCAAACACTAAGGTGCGGTTTTCGTTTTACGGCTGTATTTGAAATCATCCCATTAGCAAAAGTAGGAAAGCGAACATCCTTAGACAATCTCAACATGATTCGGGCCTGAATCTTCTCTAAACCGACACTAAGGAATCAATCATGAAAACTACTGAAGATGAACTGCCCTACGAGTTAAAGGAGATCATACGTCGTGTCAAAGAGTTGGCGAATGACCGTATGCTGCGACTCCCGCAGGCCAGTGGGAAGCTTGGCCTAGCGACATCGACATACTGGAAAGGAGTAAAAGAAGGGACCATTCCCCCGCAAGTTCCACTGGGGCCTCGAATCTCTGCATGGCGCGAGTCAGAGCTACAAGCCTGGATCGACGCTAAGACCTACGCCGCTCGAAACAATCTCATCATTGACATGAAGGCCTTCGTCAGCGCCTTAACGTCCAAATAAAATATAAATTATTTATATCAATTCCATGGACTCAAAACATACGCTTAAGATTCGCCGTGGCGCTATTCGACTAGGGCAAATGCTGGAAGTTGTTTTCCCCGTCGATACTGAGCTCCTGGGTGCAATGATCCTCGCCAAATCAATCGGAATGATTGCGGGGATGCGTGGCGGCGGTAAGTCTTGGCTAGCCATACTTATTGCATACGCCATTGCAGGTAAAAAAACACTCCCACCTTGGGGTAACGGGGCAGGACTCCCTACCGTCATCCTTGACGGAGAAATGCGTAGTGCCAGTCTCCAAAAGCGGCTCGAATTGATTCACGCCTCCAACAAAGATGACGAATCAAGACAAGCTGCCGAGCAAAATCTACACATCATCAGCCGCGACTGTATGGGTGTAGAAATTGGATCAATCGATACTATCGAAGGACAACGGCAGATCGACGCTCTTATCCCTGATGGGATTCGACTAATAATTGTCGACAACTTGTCAGCGTGGACAAGCGGTGGACGAGAGGACGGCAACTCATGGGCAGGGATAAAAACTTGGCTGATCGCGAAGCGCATAGCCGGGGTTGCAGTGTTGCTGATCCATCATGCGGGTAAGAATGGTCAGCAACGAGGTAGCAGCGCACATGAAGACCTTCTCGATTATTCGATTCTGCTGACGCCTCTACCAAATAGTGCTGATCGCGAAGACACCAGGTTCTCGGTTCAGCACACGAAGCTTCGCGATAACCTCCCTGAGTTGCGTAAGACTTTTGAATATACGATCTGGGTTCAAGATCAAGCGCTCCAGTTTGAAGTTGCGCCAGCTGGTTTTCAAGTATCAGCTCATGACGCGGAATGGTTGAGCTTGCACGAAGATGGAATGTCGTATGAGGAGATCGGCAGGAAGTACGGAGTGAATAAGTCGACGGTTAGCCGACGCCTTAAACGGCTTCGTGAAGAGCTCGATGGTAACGACGCTGAAGCAGAATAGTTCGTAGGTCGAGTTGCATTGTTGCGCGTGCTATGCGTTCGCAACGATGCAACGCCCTGGCGGGGGAGGTTAGTGCGAGGAAGTCGAAGCGTCCCAAAGGGCCTTGTAGGCACGCGCTATCCATGGAAGAAGCTGGCCAGCGGCTGTAAGCAATCGGCACTTAATCCGTGCGAATAAGTAAGTGCAATCGTTTTCCTGATCTACGTAAGAACAAGATGCGGAGGGCATCTTCGGTAGCTGTAGACGTCCCCAACGCGACGCTTCAAGAATTTCCAATGTGGCCGAATTTGATGACTATATAAACCACCAATATTCGGGGGTGATTGCAATTTGCCATAAGCAGCCAGCAGCAACCAACCTTTCAAGCATCTGCCACTTGAACAACACTGTAGAAGCTGAACTGCCTTAACAGTGTAGATCTCCCAGCCTAAGATTGGGATCACCACTACTGCTAAGGCTGTATCTTAATTCACGCGGAATCACAGATTATGACTGACACTATCAAGACATCCATCTCACTATCGAAGCTCGCCGCACTGGTACGCATGGACGTACCGGCACAGATGCGCAACTGCACCAATCCATGGGGCGAGTTTAAGGGGCAGTATGTTGCTCCCTCCACTCAGAAGAGTGCAATGACAAACACGAAGACAAAGTGGGTGATACGCTGCGAGCCCGGAACTGGACAACTTGAAGGGTACAACGTTCCTGCTTTCATAGAGGCAGAACTTAACATACCAAACGCGGTCACTGGGCAGAACGTTGAACACGGAACCAGTGTGTTCGCCTCTGGCGTGTCCTCATTAGAACTGCAGCGTATTTGGCTTGCCAACTGTGGATTGCCGAGGGAGCAGCTAGACCTGCTGACCGTCGACGACGTAAGGCTGAACGGGGTGACAATCACCTATTTGATGCACTTTTCGACTCGTTCTCAAGCTGAGGAACTGGTTGAGGCAATCGGGATCACAGGTAGGATATTGAATGACGACTGCAACGTGCACTTGTCCAGTAACGACACTGTTTATATACCCGAACGAGACTACAAGGTTACAGCCTACATCAAGTCCGACTTCAGTCATTGCGCATGGATTGATGGCACCACCAAGACGCAAATGACGGAAGCTGCTGCATACATCGTTCGCATAGAGTCGGTGCTCAGCCTGCCATTTCTCAGGGCACGCAACCTCATTCCTTTGGTGCGCTGGCAGGATGCTTACTCGACTGGATTGTACGAGAGGATATTCAATGATACCGTGCGGGCCTCGCTGCGTCTGACTGGAGGGATTCTTCGGCACAAGGCTCCTCGCGAAGAAGTCATGGCGAAACTGACGCCAACCGAAGCGAAGGTTTTACGCGGCTATCTCGCCACACCACCACTTGAGCCGCGCAAGTCTAAGAGTGTTCAGGACAGCGTGAATCCGAGTAAGCGGTTTCACGAACTCCGTAAGTCGATTCTTCAGCAGACGCGGATTGACATCAACATACCTTGGAAGAAGCATTCTAAACTCCGCTGCTTTGAGTTGGCGGATAGCTTGGTTTACCCCGGCGACTATTCGCCATCGGAAGATCGTGCTGCTCTGTCTTTTTGCGAGGCTAACTGGCCCAAAATCCGCGAGGATATGCAACTCGCGTATGAGCGGGCGCTGGCGGTAGCCGAGGCCCGAAACGCATCGAAAGTGGCGCGAGTGATGGGAGCGATTGTGTAAGTCGCTGGGCTTTGATGTCTGGCTGCATGGTCTGTATCATTGGTGTATCGCACAATACAGGCCATGCACGGGCCACTAATGCACCATGTCCTTAACCTTTGAAATCCTCGATTCCGAATCAGGTGTTTTTACATACTCGGGCGAGGCATACGATGGCCTGCTTGACGAGTTCGATGGTCTGCTTGATGACCATGCATCTGGCGAGATTGGAGCTACGGCCTATCTCGCTGCACTGGATGGGCTATCAGCGAAAGCACCGGACTTCGTTGATGTCTACGCACACGTCGGTTTGCACTGGCAGCAACAAGGCAAGCATAAGAAAGCTCTTGACGCTGCATTGCAGGGACTTAGCGCTGCAAACAGGTTGATACCCGAAGCTTTTAACGGCCAGATCAAATGGGCGCACATAGGTAATCGGCCATATCTGCGGGCCATGCATATCGCAGCCATCTCGTATGCCCGGCTACAGCGCCACAAGGATGCTGTTACGCTGATTGGTCTCATGTTGGAGCGGAACCCGAACGACAATCAGGGAGTTCGTTACCTACTCGGCTCAGAAGCCCTTCGAGCTGGCAATCACAAGCGAGCGCAGGAGGTGTTTGAGCAGGAGGCAAGCAGTTATCCACCGTACTTCTACGAACTTGGACTCAGCCACATCCTGCGCGATGATTGGAGGACTGCCGCTACAGCGCTACGCCGCGGGTTCATCGCCAATCCGTACATCGCAGAGATCCTTGCGGGGAACCCGAATCCTGAACCACTGGCCATCTGGCATGGGACCAACTTTGCAGAACCTGAGCTCGCTCGCCAGTACATCGAGCACTACGGCCTGCTGTGGCAGCGCAAGCCGGAGTATGCTGCGTTCGCTCGCTGGCTGTTCAACCACTCGAAGGTGATGGCGGAGCGTGCTGCTGTTTTGGAGTGCCAGGAATCGTTCTTGTGGGAGTCCGATGGCGTCAAGCGGGAAGAGCTCTATAAGCGCGCCGAAGATTTAGCTGGGAAGATTGACGATGCTCTATCCGCTGAGATCGTCACAAAGCGCCAGAATCGACGCAGCGGTGGTGCCATCTGGCCGTGGATGCTGCCCCAGCTTCGATTACCTGCTTAAGAGCTGCCGCCGTTCGCTTTAGCACCGCTGGCGACCACCGAAGAGCCGGCATCGTAAAGCCAGATGCAGCAAGGCCCTGCCAATTTCGCAGTGTACGCAATGTATATACTTTCACTGGGAGATGGTCATGGCACGGCTAACACGCTGGGGGAATTCCGATGGAGGACTGCGCTTACCTAAACACATTTTGGAAGCGGCAGGTCTGCGAGTAGGAGATGAGATAGGCTGCCGCATGATGGACGACGGCACTATCCGTTTGACGCCGTGCAAGGGGCGAATCGAAATTTCTAAAGAGCACGAGTCGATGAAAGTTAGCCGAGCGGTGCTGAAATGGTGATGACCCTTGGCCATCTCGTAGGAAGTGCTGCGACAGCCTCGCGGTTAAGCAAGTATATGCACCCAGTCCTGGGGAGCACATCGGTCGTGTGATCCAATTATTTGTGTTGCCAAAAGGAAATCTCAGGGGTATGCTGCAACGCATCCATTTTAAAATGTGGCAGCCATGTTCAAATCAATCCTTGTGCTCGAAGCACCATGGGATAGCGGTTCGTTAGAGTCTTCGTCTGTCTGGCCCATGATCCGCGAATTCGCCGCAATGCGAAACATTAAAGCGTTTCACCAGACTTTTTTGATAAATCTTCGTTTGAGCACTGGATCAAAGCATATGACGAGATGGCGATAGCTGGGCCGAAACTGCTGTACATCGCATGTCATGGTAGCAATGGTCAATTAGCCGGGCTGTCCAAAAACTTGAACAGAACGTCGATCCAGAGGGCAATTCAGGCCGCCCACAACATAAGATTTGTGCACTTCGGTTCCTGCCTATTCGGCTCCGAGAAGAATCTGCAGAATTTGCTAGATGCTGCCCCGCACCTTCGGTGGGTTGCTGGCTACGACAAGGAGGTTGACTGGGTAGACTCAACATTGTTCGATATCCTTTTATGGGGAAGGATCGAAAGCCGTGACAAAGATACCTACCGAAAAAAGACGCATACGTTGGCGAACGAACTGATAGATCAAGTGCAGGGGCTGGCTGATCAACTAGGTTTTCATTTCCAGTACCGTTACGGCGATGGGATCTGGCAGTTGAGTGCCGCTTAAGCTATCCGCGCCCACAACCTATCTATTGAGCAAAACGGGCCAGCCATTGCTGAAATCGTCCATCTTTCTCGCTAGCGCAATACCACTTCCCAGCTACACTTACTATTAGGATCTCAACGGGAGCAATCGATAATGTGCCTTTGCTGTTTAGCAGCAAACGGGCATCTAGTAAGGGTCGAACGAATTCATACACGTCAGCAACAGCATGTATACTTTTAAATCTCACCAAACTGGGATCATCGCCGGATAATTCGCCCTCCGTATGTAACAGATCGAGCAGTAGTTTTTGATATTCAGAAATTTCCAGCGGAGCCCATTCTCGACTCCGAGGTTCATCTTTTGGCAGTGGTGCAGTTATGATGCCATAACTCCAACCGACCTGCTGTTCAAGTTGGACCGGCCTAGCAAGCATGAGTGGATAAAGAACTTCATCTTCTAAGTCTGGGCCGCGATCAATCTCCACATTCAACGCGAGCTCAATTCGGTCATACAAAAGTTCCAAAATTAAAAGAAGAGGATTGCTGCTGCTGGATGCTAGCCAGCCCCAACCACCTTTCTCGTCCCAAAAACCGCGATACGGTAAACCAGTTGTTTTGACAATTGAGAAGCCATCACTGATCATCAGATTAGGCATGTTGATCACACCATAGCCTTCTTTATTGGCATTATTGTTGTATAACCCACCAACACCACGTCGAAAACCCTCTTCGCTCCTATAACCGTTGTATCCGATAGCAATTCTCACCGGTGTCAGACTATCACGGACTAATGCATGATATATCACGCGTTTATGAAGAGGTAGGAGATGATTTTCGTCATAATGCGGGGCTACCTCACCAAACAAATCCAGATATTCTAAAGCCGGGCGAGCCGTACTGAACTGAAGAGTTTTCTCATCTTCTTGGTGCTTATACGCCAGTCTCGACAACCGCAATGTGTCGTTAAGATGATGATAAGCCTCAGACATTTCAGTAGCAAAGAGGTTCTTTTTGACTTCTATGACTGCGAGAACCTGATCAATCGGATAAACGAAGTCATCAGTATGAGGAATGCGACTTCCGTTGCCAACCACAATCATGCAATCGATCTGGCCAGAGCGCTCTCCGCTCACCTGAATGAAGCCCGAAACGACATTGACCCCATACTCATCAAGCTTACTTTCTTTCAAGAGCTGCTTGGTGAGACCCTCGTACATTTTCCCGATGGTCGGCGCATGCTCAATCGGAAAATTATTGAGAATGGCCTTTTCGCGGTCACTCATTTTCTTGAGTAGTTCTGAAAGTACATGCATCTTCATAATTCTATCCAAAGCTGAAAAATTAGATGCTTCTCATTTAATTTAAAAACTTATATGCTAGTTGTGGTGACGTCAGGCTTTATGCTGACTATCGATAATGGTGGCTTTTCGATAGTCAGCTCTAATCCCTCAATTCATTGCATGCACTTTTAATAGCTATTGAAATGCAAGTTAAACAGCTTGGCGAAATCCCTATGAAGCAATCTTAGTTGTCACCCGCATTGGGAGTATCTCATGTAGAATTGCCTTAACGCAAATTCAGCAGAGCCAACCATGGCCACAAGAACATCTGAGCCATCGGATGATGGTCAGAAACTGACAACGACATCTATTCTCGAAGCTCTTTTCCGAGAGAAATCTGGGATCATCGTTCCGGCCTTCCGCCAGGCAGCGCTGAGATGAGTGATATGAGCGTCACGAACATGCGGCCTCTTAACCTGTTCTTGAAGATGGCGGTGACGGCTGGCGTCGAGAGCGCCATACGGATTCACATTGACAGAGGTGACGATCTCAATGCACGTGACAGCAACGGGCTGACCCCACTCATGTTATCGGCAGCACGGAACAAGCCTGCCATTTGCAAACTGCTCCTTGACGCAGGAGCTGATGATCAACTGAAAGCGCCATCTGGCGAAACAGCCCTCGCCATAGCTCTTGCCGCAGGGGCCCACGAGGCCGCCGCTGTCTTCAAGGCAGACGTCGCCGCGATAGTGGATTCGCCCCCTTGCTTACTAGCCCTGCTTCCGTTGCGTCACCCGACTTGATCAGCCACCCCGCTGACGGCGTTGCAGGGACGACGACAGAATTTGCACATATAGCATTGGCAAATGAATCGGACCATCCACAGGACAAACAGGATTTTGACTTGTCCGCCTGGGAGGCAGAAGAGGATAGCCCTCCACCTGATGCAGACTTGTCGGTTGTCACAGCCGTCAATGCAATTCAGGCAGCGATTACCGCGCATGAACCCATCGATTATTCAACCGACTGGGAGGACATTGACGTCTACCTTCCAGAGCGGTCACTGCCGTTGGCTCGCACTGGTGATGCCGAAGTCCGTGAGCGACTACGCCTATTGCTGCTTAGAGCAATCCGCGAGGGCAGCGTGCCCCGCATGGAAGTCGAAGTGACCTCACTCAACGAAGACCAATCTCCAAATTCCGAAGCAGAAGCGTTGTTGAGTATGGTCATCAATGATTTAGGTGCAGAAGTCGACGAGCGATTCGAGTGGGTCAGCATAGTCGAGAACTTCAAAGTCTTCGTAAGCCCAAAAGAAACGCTGTATGAAGAAGAGGCTCTTGCAGAGGCCCTCGCGTTCATCGACAGCTTGGCCTCTAATCATTGCCAGCCTCTCTACAACTATCAAAAGGAATTTCAAAGAGAGAAGCGTGTTACCACTGAAGAGGAAGTTTTGTTGGGCCAAACCATGGAGGCCGAACTTGAAAAGGCCCTCGATGCCTTAGCGGCATGGCCGCGTGGTATCGATTTAACTTCGGCTGCTGGCCAATCGGTCAAAACCGGACAGCAGTCATTGACTTGGTTTTCTTTGAGTCATTCTGAAGCCCAGCCAGAAATTGATACCACTATGGATGGCGAAAATATCGCGGGTGCGGCAGAGCACTACCCACCTGATGACCAAGTCGAATCTAACGAAGATTCCAGCCTCGAAATCCAGTCGTCACCCAACGACTATCCTTCGGACTTCTTGGAGGCTCTTGATCTTCTCGCGAGACTTCAAACCACCCCAGACTTGCAAGGAGCGGACTGGCATACTATTCGTGCAGCGCTGTCATCACTTCGTCTAAATCGTCGCTTCCTTCTACAACTGAATGATGCCGCAGGCGTTGACAGCTCCATTGTGGCCGCTCAATACGCCTGCGCCATGAACGCGTATCAACGCGCACGGGAGCGAATGACAGTCGCGAATTTGAAGCTTGTTTTCCATTTGGCCAAGAAATATTTATACAGCGGCGAACCACTGGACGACTTAGCACAAGAAGGAAACATCGGATTGATGAAGGCCGTTGAGCGTTTCGATTGGCGCCGGGGCTTTAAGTTTTCAACATATGCCACTTGGTGGATACGGCAGCAGATTGGGCGCCACGTGGCCGACAAGTGCAAGACCATACGTGTTCCAGTCCACGTCTATGAGAAGGCACAGCGCCTCCATCGAGAGACTCAATCATTTGAAGCGGAAACTGGGCGCACACCTGAACTTGACGAGATCGCCGCAAAAATGGATATGCCTGCTCACAAAGTGGCAGCTCTTCAATGCTTATCGCCAGAACCATTACCTATCCATGAAATGCATATCGATGAGTTAATCGCCGTCGAGGCACGATCAGATTTTATATCGCCTGATCCTGAGGAAATCGTTTCCGCGTCTCAGCTGTCTACAATGATCAATAGGACTTTGTCCACGCTAAAACCCAAGGAAGAGCAGGTTCTTCGTCTTCGCTTTGGCATCGGTGTTGAGGGCGCATTAACTCTTGAAGAAATCGGTATCCAGTACGGAGTTACAAGAGAGCGCGTACGGCAGATTGAAGCCTCAGCAATCCGGAAAATGAAGCAACCAAGTCGCATAGATGTATTAGCGCGAGCAGCCTTCGGAAGCCCGCACGTCATCTCTAGCGACAAAGGGGAAGCTGCCGAGCATGAGAGCTCGGAACACTCCATACAACCTATGCAAACGGAACAACCAGCCACAACTGAAACTACTTCCACCGGCCTGAATGGTCAAAAACCAATAAAATCATCGAGCATCGACAGGTTGTTAACACAAGCAGCAGAGTTGGGGATCTTGGTAGACAACTGCAAAGACACATCGGGGCGAATATGGGTTCACCTGATCAATGCATCTGACAGCCCTCGTCGCAAATTAACTCGAAAACTGCTTGCCTTAGGATTCGAATTCTCGCCTGAAAAAGGCTATTGGAAATGAGCGCAAAGACACGAAACGCACCTCCGAACGCCGTGTCCATGCTTGAATCCCTTCGCGGCCTTGGCTATTCCACCGCGACGGCACTGGCGGATATTGTGGACAACAGCATATCTGCTGGAGCGGTAGAAGTACAAATCGATTTTTCGTGGGATGGGAAGAACAGTCGTATTTCGGTACTCGACAACGGACACGGCATGAGCGATGCAGAGCTTGAGAGTGCCATGCGCCTGGGTGACAAGAACCCCTTAAGTGTCAGAGGAGCTCACGATCTAGGTCGCTTCGGCATGGGCCTGAAAACCGCTTCCCTCTCGCAATGCCGGCGCCTGACCGTAGCGTCCGCCAAGGACGGTGTCCACAGTTGCCTGCGATGGGATTTGGCTGAGTTGGCAGCAAATCCTGATAGCGGATGGCTTCTTTTCGAAGGGCCAGCCTCAGAATCCGCTCCTTTCATAGCAGTCTTAAAACACCAAAAATCCGGAACTCTCGTTTTATGGGAACTGCTCGACCGCATCGTCACCGATGGGTATACATCGGAAGACTACCTGGCTCTGATTGATGATGTCGAAACCCATTTGGCTATGGTCTTTCATCGACTCATTCAAGGACCAAGAGCTCGCTTGAAGTTACTGTTAAATGGTAAGACCATTAGACCGTGGGATCCGTTCATGATTGGCCATGTGGCAAAGTCATGGACATCTCCAACGACCAAGCATGCGACTACATACGGCACCATTGAAGTTCAGTGTCACGTTCTCCCCCATCGCGACAAATTGACGGCGTCGGAATTCGAGGCCAATGGTGGACCGGGAGGCTGGACAGCACAACAAGGCTTTTACGTCTACCGTAACGAACGTCTGCTTGTAGCTGGCGGATGGCTAGGACTAGGCAACTCTCGCGCTTGGAATCGGGAGGAAGCGCATCGTTTGGCTCGCATTCGTATTGACATTCCCAACACTGCGGACGCCGATTGGAAAATCGACGTTAGGAAATCTACTGCTCGCCCTCCAGTATCGCTCAGGCCCTGGCTCACTCAGCTAGCAGAGAACACCCGCGAGCGTGCTCGTCAGGTTTTCGCCTATCGCGGAACTCCTGCTCCAACCCATGGCAATGCGCCGGTTGAACAAGCCTGGAGGGTGGAGCGCATTAAGGCAGGAATGCGATATAGAATCGAAGAGAAACATCCGTCAGTTGCAGCCGTTCTCGAAGGCGCTGGTGAACTCCGATCCTTGGTCGAATCCATGCTTCGCGTGATTGAGGAAACAGTTCCCGTCCAACGTATCTGGCTTGACACCGCCGAACATAAGGAAACTCCGCGCACCGGTTTTGACGGTGAGCCTAACGAAGCTGTAATCGAGATAGCAACCGTTTTATTCAATGACCTTATCGAGCGAAAAAATCTAAGCCTCGACGATGCTAGAAAAGCTTTACTACGCACAGAACCATTTCATAAATTTCCTGCGCTTATTGCGCGGCTTGGGAGTAATGCATGACGCCGGCAGAATCTATAGCAGCTCAATCGGAGCTACTCGAAAATGTGATCGCCACTGCACAGCGGTTGATAAAGGCGGAAAAAGACAAGTCGAAAATCACAGCTGCATATATCGCAACAAAGGTATTACGAGCAGCTGAGATGTTCGAGGCAGGGGCCGACATCAGTTTGGACCAACAGCTCGCAGTTTCTACGCTCATACAAAGATTCAGCCATCGGATGGGAAAGGCTACTACGCTTCTGGACGAAGCCGGACACATCTATTGGCTCAACGCCGCACGTAAAAAAGACTGGCAATATTGGCGGCGCTACCGCGATTATCTGGAAGCCAAACTCTCGGATACCGTAGTGGAAGGATTGGACGAGGCAACGGAAGATATCCTGGCCCTACTTGAAGACCCTCACCGGACCGACTCATGGGATCGCCGCGGCTTGGTCGTTGGTCACGTTCAGTCAGGCAAGACCAGTAACTACTCTGGACTAATCTGCAAGGCAGCGGATGCAGGTTACAAAATCATTATCGTACTGGCTGGGACGCACAACAATCTGCGCTCCCAAACACAAATGCGTCTTGAAGAAGGATTCTTGGGCTATGAAACCACCGTCAACCGCGATCCCGGGCTACCCATCGGAGTAGCAGAGTTCGGAGAGGATCTGAAAACGAACTCTGCTACTACCCGCGCTGACAACGGAGACTTCAATAAGAACGTCGCCTCACATTTTCATGGCATATCACCAGAAGAGCGGCCGTGGCTTTTCGTGGTGAAGAAGGAAAAAACGGTACTCACGTCCCTCTTAAAATGGATTCAGACTCGCGTATTCGACGCCACGGAAGACGGCAGAAAGATTGTGACTAAACTGCCTTTGTTAATGATCGACGACGAGGCTGACAATGCATCCGTCGACACTGGTGAGCAATTGTTCAATGAGGATGGTACTCCCGACGAGCAGCACAATCCAAAGACGATTAACGGCCTTATCCGTGAACTGCTGCATGCTTTCACACGAAAAGCATATGTCGGCTACACAGCGACTCCCTTCGCCAACATATTCATTCACCATAAAGGAGCGACCAAGAAGCAGGGCCCCGATCTATTCCCGCGCTCGTTCATCATAAACCTAGGCGCCCCATCAAACTATGTCGGCCCCACTCGCCTCTTTGGCAAGAAGACAAAGGATGGGCGCGAAGGCGAGCTTCCTCTATCACGTCCAATTCTTGATCAGTATCATCCCGAAACCGATTCGGGCTGGATGCCTCCAAAACACAAGAAGACACATACACCCATTTATAACGGGCAGGAAATTATTCCACCGTCGTTGCGTGAGGCGATCTATGCTTTTGTCCTAGCCTGCGCGGTGCGAGAACTGCGCGGCCAGAAAACTGCACATAGCTCAATGCTTATCCACGTGACGCGCTTTGTGGATGTGCAAAACCACGTTCGGCGTCAAGTTGAGGATGCTGTAAGAAACATGCGTCAGAAAATCAGTAGAGGCATTGAAGCCGACGGACTTCTTGAGCAGTTAAAAGAACTATGGGAGCGGGACTTCGTGCCCACTAGCGCCAGGGTTTCCGATCTATCTGCGCCTGAAGAGCGTTCGGATGCATTGCCAACTTGGGATAAGGTACGAGCGGCACTTCCCGATGTTCTGGAGGATATAGAGGTTCGGTCGGTCAACGGCACTGCCAAGGACGCATTGGACTATGCAACGCCAGGCTCGGTTCTGAAGGTCATAGCCATTGGAGGCGACAAGCTGGCGCGTGGGCTGACCCTTGAAGGGCTCTGCGTAAGCTACTTCGTACGCACTACGAAGATGTATGACACACTGATGCAAATGGGCCGATGGTTTGGTTATCGTCCGGGATATCTAGATCTCTGCCGCCTCTATACTTCACCTGATTTGGTACGCTGGTTTGGGCACATCGCTGACGCCTCCGAAGAGCTGCGTGAGGAGTTCGACTTTATGGCCAGTGCGAAGCTCACACCCGAGCAATACGGCCTCAAGGTGGTGTCTCACGAAGTGCTTATGGTTACGTCACCCTTAAAGATGCGTAACGCCCAGACCTTATCCTTAAGCTATAGCGGAACCCGGCCACAAACCATTCTGTTCCATCGCGACGCAAAAATACAGGCGGCGAATTTGGCTGCTACCGACGATTTGATCTCCTCCCTAGGACAACCGACGGTCGTTGGTCCAGGATATGAGCGCAATGGTAGTGCCGACTCGTGGCCGCGTTCACACTTGTGGAAGGATGTGGACGCCGCGAAAGTATTGGCATTCCTAGAAGCGTACGTCACCCACCCTGACGCGACCGCCGCTAAAGCTCGAATGCTTTCGGAGTTCATCGTCAAGATGAACGAGATCGGTCAGCTAGACCAATGGAGCGTGGCTCTTGTTGCAGAAGGCAGCAGCGAAGGAACTCCGCATGACTTCACAGCAGGTATCCGAGTCGAGTCCTTACCTATGCGTTCGCCGGAAGATCCGGTGCCTCCCGAGCAAAGAGATCCAGTTAATTTCGCAATCGGAGTACTGACCGATCCCAAAGATGAAGGGATCGACCTGGATAACAGCGCTTGGCAAGTGGCCTTAGATATCACACAGGCCGCATGGAAACCCGAACCTGCACGTGGGCGTCTCACCATGCCAACGGTTCCGAGTGGTAAAGGCATGCGCTTAGCTCGCGGCAAGCTTGGCGGCGCAGTGGACCGCGGTTTATTACTACTTTATCCGCTGGCCCCTTACGCGGGTAAAGCCAAGTCCCAAGTTGTGCCTGAGTGGGAAAAGCCGATAATGGCTTTTGCAATCGCATTCCCAGCCAGCGACAGTGGGATTAGTGTCGAGTATGAGGTGAATGTTCTCTATTGGAATCAGGAATATGGCGCGACAGAGTGATGAATTTCGGATGGCGTGGTCTTCGCTTTCTGGCGGTGCTTCAGATACCGGATGGCAAACCATTTCTGTGGCTCCCTCTGGGCTGCTCGAATTGAGTGCAGGCCGGCGCGCTCCGGATAACGCTGAGGCGTTGCTTGTAGGATTTCCTTGCATTCGCTTGGCGGCGGCAGACAAGCTACCGGAAGGTCAAGGCTTCGCCATGGAACGCGCTAGCCCAGAAGATAAAAATATGCTCTGGCTTGCCCTGACACGCAAAGCCCCAGGGAACGTTGATCTGTTTATGGATATGGTTTGCAATGTAACCGGCGCCCTCGACGAGGCCGTGTCAGCCGGGGCCACTGCGGAAAAACTATTACGAGTTTTCATCGGACGTGTTGGGGCTTGGCAGGAGTTTATGCGCAAAGGGATGCAAGCGTTGAGCCCTGAAGCCGAAATCGGACTCGTTGGTGAGCTGTCTGTGCTGCTTCATATTATCGCAGTAGGAGTTCCAGCCCTCGTCGCTGTCGAAGGCTGGGTTGGCCCCCTTGATGGAGTCCAGGACTTTGTGCTCGGCACCGGAGCACTAGAAGTGAAATCAACCCTATCAACGGCTGGGTTTCCCGCTCGTATTGGGTCACTCGACCAGCTCGACGACGCAGTTCGTCAACCGCTATTCGTTATTGGTCAGCGACTCCAGCAGGTGGCAACGGGAATGCGCCTGCCCGATTTAGTAGATACCGCAAGGGCAATTGTCAACGACGATTCTGGTGCCCTGAGCGCCCTTGACGACCGCTTGGTCGCTGCTTGCTATTTCGATGCCCATGCCGACCGTTATTCTCGTCGATTCTTCGCGTCCGACATAGCAGTGATTGAAGTTGACGACAATTTCCCGCGCCTGACAACTGGCCGGGTTCCAATTGGCATAGTGAAGGCAACGTATGATATCGACCTCGATAAAGTCCCGGGGCACCGCACCAGCATAGCGACAGCACTAAAAGAAATGGGAGCGATTTAAATATGGATTTACAAGATTTCCTGCGCGAGACACAAGCTGCAGTCCGTTCACAGATGCGTGATGGAGCCTTATACGAAGAACTGGTGTTCGCTGGAATTGTGATGGACCACATGTCCGAGATCGGCATGACATTCGAGCCAGTAGAGTGCCACTACGAAGGAAAAGTGGGGAACGCAAATCTGAGGCTCAGCGGATATTCAGTTTCCGAAGACACTGACCAACTCGATCTGTTCGTCAGCTTATACGATAGCGTCGATGTTCCAACCCATGTTCCCGATTCTGAAACGAAGACCGCTGTTGAACAGTGCCTACGCTTTCTGACGCTTTGTGCTGAAGGGGCAATGGCACCGAAGCTCGATCCGTCCAGCGATGTACGCTCCTTGGCAGAAACTCTGCAAACAATCTATAACGACCTTGAACAGATTCGGGTCTATGTCATAACTGACAAAATCGCCAAGTCCAAGAGCTTTAAGACTCGCGATATCGGCGGGAAAGCCGTACGTCTTGAAGTCATGGATATCGAAAGACTTCATCGCCATTGGTCAGAGGGCAAGCCTCGTGACGAGCTGGTCGTGGATTTCAATGAGGTCTCTGGAACTCCGTTACCCTGTGTCTTTGTCCCTGGAGAGAACGACGACTACGACTACGCTCTGACTGCCATACCTGGCGAGGCGTTGCGGTTGCTCTATGAGAAATTTGGAGCCCGCCTTTTGGAGGCGAATGTTCGTTCCTTCCTTAGCGTCAAGGGCAAGGGCGTGAACGCGGGTATCCAAACCACCTTACGCTCATCTCCCGAGCGATTCATGGCCTATAACAATGGAATTGTCATCGTCGCTGACGAAATGCGACTGGGTAAAAGCAATGATGGCTCAGCAGGGATAGCTTGGCTTAAAGGGCTGCAAATTGTGAACGGCGGTCAGACGACAGCTTCGCTTTACTTCACAAAGAAGAAGTACCCCGACACCGACTTGAGCCATGTTAGGGTTCCAGCCAAAGTTATAGTAATGCGCGCACAGGACTCCACGAAAGAGGAAGCCCTCGTTTCCGATATTTCCAGGTTTGCCAACAGCCAAAATGCCGTGAAGCAATCGGACCTCTCGGCAAACAAACCATTCCATGTCGAGATCGAAAAACTCTCTCGTTCGGTCTATTGTCCAGATGGTGTCGGTCAATGGTTCTACGAACGTGCGGCGGGCAGCTATAACACTCTTCTAACAAGAGAAGGAACAACACCTGCGAAACTCAAAGCACTGAAAGACGCGATACCAACCAATCGTCGCATCACAAAAACAGACTTAGCCAAATACATTACCGCTTGGGATCGCAAGCCAGACATCGTTAGTCTAGGGTCTCAAAAGAACTTCGACCGTTTTATGGCCGCGCTAATTCCCATTGAGGGACAAGAAGCACCGCTACCGACGGTTTCCGAATTCAAAGCAATGATCGCCAAAGCGAAAATATACCGAGATACTCAAAAGCTCCTGCGACCAATGTTCCAGGCATTTCAAGCCAATATAACGGCCTATACCGTTGCATTGTTATCAGAAAAGCTAGGAAGCAGAATTGACCTTGATCGCATTTGGGCCAGACAGGCTGCCTCACCAGAATTGCTCGCACAAATCGCTATTTGGGCGAAAGAGGTCAACCAAACACTTCATCTGACCGCAGGTGGCCGCATGGTCTCAGAATGGGCCAAGCGCCCCGAATGCAAAGAAGCAGTGATGAGTGCAAGCTATTCCGTAGCTGCCTCGAACATTCCTGAGGTTAAGGCTTGATCAACACGGCACGATGAGCATTGATCCTATCAACATCCATGGGCCGTTGCATGACTGACATAGTCCCGCCTGCCGTTCGAAGCAGAATGATGTCTGGAATCAAAGGCAAAAATTCAACGCCGGAAATGTTGATCAGGCGGTTGCTGTTCGCTGCGGGTTATCGATTCCGATTGCATCGCCGAGACTTGCCAGGAACACCGGATGTTGTCATGCCAAGCAGGAAGATTGCAATCTTTGTGCACGGATGCTTCTGGCATGCCCACCAGGAATGTAAATACGCCAAAGTCCCGGCCACGCGCACCGATTTCTGGGTTGAAAAGCTTCAGTCAAACGCAGCTCGCGATCAGCAAGCGGTCGAAAAACTTGGGGCCATGGGCTGGAGGGTTCTAGTGGTGTGGGAATGTGCGACGCGCGATCAGGATGTTGCCAGAACGCTGAGTGGAAAACTTCAAGACTGGATTGCTTCAGACGCCCAGTTTGGTGAAATTAGCAGCAGATTGACCAGATGAGATCTGGCACGCAAAGTTACAGCTTAGGAATGAAGGAATCAAGCTGAAGCCCGCTGCAACCCAACTATCTTGGTATGATATCGGGTTATTGATGACGTACCTGGCGTCATTGCCGATAACCTGGTAGGCTGTGAGAATCGACAAAATACCATCCTGACCAGGATAACGGTGTTCATTTTGCAAGCTAATCTCAGGAAAAATAAGTAATCAATGGCAACTTTTGTAGATCTGTTTTGTGGCGGTGGTTTTGGAGCCAGGGGGCTGTTCGTGGAGGTGGTATTCCTCTGCTGGGCCTGGACGCCTGGGCATTGGCTACACAAACCTACCAAGCAAATTTTCCAACATCAGAAATTATCACTGACAGGATAGAAAACGTCGATACTGTAGCTCTAGGCGAACGTTTCCAACCCGATGTCTTGCTTACCTCTCCTGAGTGTACCTCGCATTCCATCGCACGTGGCGCTCGGCCTGGACTGGAAACCAGCCGTGAAACGGCAATTGGTATTGTTCCTTGGGTGGAAGCGATGGCGCCGCGCTGGGTCATCGTCGAAAACGTCAATCGAATGAAACGATGGGATCGACATAACGAACTGGTGCAGACGATAGAAGATTTGGGGTACACCGTAAGCGACCTACATCTCAACTCGGCAGACTTCGGCTCAGCACAGGCGAGAAAACGCATGTTTTTGGTCTGCGATAGCCAGGGCACGACAGTAAGCCGAGAGCAATTATTGGCTCTCCAACCCATTGCCCCCCAGACCGCCAACGATATTATCGAGTGGGACGTCAATCATCCAAGCACTCCATTGCATAGGCCGGGCAGAGCTCAGGCAACGCTGGATCGGGCAGAGCGGGCAATTGAAGCGCTTGGAGAAAATGTCCCTTTTATTATTGTTTACTACAGCTCTGATTATGCAGGCGGGTGGCAACCGCTTACTGTGCCGTTAAGGACAATAACCACTGTGGATCGGTTTGGGCTGGTCACATGGCAAAATGGAGAGCCTTTCTTAAGAATGCTGCAGCCAAGTGAATTGCTAAAAGCGATGGGCGGAGGAGCTGAGCATGTCTTACCTCATGGAAGCCGTAGAGAAAAGGTGAAGCTCTGTGGAAACGGGGTCTGCGCAGACGTTATGACCGCCATTTTCTTGTGGATAGATGCCGTGCAAGCTAACGATTTAGAGGGTCAGGGCGAGTGATCGATACAGATCTCCATATTGTTGATCTAATGGTTGACGAAGTCTATGGCGGATCACGGAATGGGAATTCATCCGATGACCCACTTCCCAAGTTATTGGGTGTCGACAATGGAGCTGGATTCCGTCATCTTGGGCAGCGCCCCGCATTGAGTACACTCAAGCTTCTTGTACTAAAAACGAGCTTCTCTGACTCAAACTGGCCGGATGCTCTTGACGGAGAAAACGGAACATTTGTGTACTATGGGGATAAGCGAGGGCCTGGAGACCTGCATGATACCCCTCGGCAGGGAAACCAGATGCTTCGAAACCTTTTCGATGAAGCGCATCAGCATCAGCATAGCTCAAATTTCCCACCGATACTGTTGTTTGGGAACACAGGAACGTATCGCGATATTCGGTTCATCGGGCTCGCCGTGCCGGGAGCTGTCGGTATGGGGGCAGACGACGATTTAGTCGCTGTTTGGAGAACAACCGGCGATGGCGTCCGCTTTCAGAATTACAAAGCCACTTTCACGGTCCTCGACGTCCCCGTGGTTCACAGAGCATGGATCCATGATATCCAAAATGGGAAAACAGTACTCTCAGCGCATGCCCCGAAAGCTTGGCTAGATTGGGTTGGAGGGCGGAAATTCACACCGCTCAAATCTGTACCGGCTAACGCGATACGCTCCAAGCAGCAACAGTTACCTGGAACTACAGAGCTAGTCGCATATATCAAACTTGTGCATGAATTCTACATCAATGACCCCTACGCTTTCGAGCGTTGCGCGATAGAACTTGCCAGGCTCTTCATGCCCGCAATTCGAAGCTGGGAACTCACACGTCCTTGGCGCGATGGTGGCCGGGACGCATTAGGAACGTATCGCATTGGTCACGGTGCAGGTGCGATCGATGTGGACTTCGCGATGGAAGCAAAGTGCTATGGGATGGACAACGGAGTCGGAGTCAAAGCTCTTTCTAGATTAATCTCACGCCTTCGGCATCGACAATTTGGAATATTGGTTACTACTTCCTATCTCGATTTGCAAGCTTACCAAGAACTCGTACAAGATGCCCACCCGGTTGTAGTTATCGCGTCTGGCGACATTGCAATGAAGCTGAAGGAACGTTTCGGGAGCTTAGACAACGTGAGAGCTTGGCTGCAAAAAATCTAAGCCCGGGGGATTAAGTCATGAATTGCATTCCCAACTTCACAGCAGGCTTGGGAGTTTCCTCTTAGCGAGAGGCCGAATATATCGAGCGAGAGTAACGTCAGATGTATGGCCCGTCTGCTCTCGGATTTGATAAGGCTGTAGTCCGACGGTGGCGGCTTCGGTGCAATAGCCTGCGCGAAGCGAGTGCCCTGCCACCGATTTCGCCGCCTCCTCACCCGCCATCAGGCATACCGAAGATTTCACTACCAGGGCCACGGATTGTGGCGTCAGCGCCTTGCTTCCCACAATCTGGTCGTGACGGTTGATCGGCCTGAACAGTGGGCCATTCCTTATCCCCGCCATTTCAAGCCAGTTCAGTAGCGCCTTCACCGGACAGCGATTTCCGCGTGCGTGGGGAATGAATACGGTTCGCCCCGCCCCCTCCTGGTCAGTCTTTGACCGTCGAATCAAGAGTTCCAATCCATTGTCGTATGGGGTTATGTCTTCACACTGCAGCGCCACTAGCTCTGAACGCCGGAACGCACCAGCGAAGCCGATCAACAAAATCGCCTTGTCGCGAGCGGCCTTCATGGGCAATTGCTGGCCGATATGGAACAGCAGCTCAAGAAGATCATCCTTTACCAAAGCCCTAACGCGCCGTTGTTTAGTACCCAGCGTGCGGCGAATTCCTTGCATGGTCCGCTTGACGAGGTGGTCCATTACCGGCGATGGTAAGCCACTGTCAACATGTGTCCGATGAATTGCAATCAGGCGGTGTTGAAGGGTGGCGACTGCAAGAGTTCCAGCAAAGTTCGCAAGGTATTCGGCTACCATTGTCGCTGTCGCTGGTATCGTGCCGCCATGCTGCTTAAAGTGACGCAGGTCCGCCTCGTATGAGCGCGTGGTGGCGTTTGACTGTGCTGCTGCTGAGTAGCTAGCCACAAGCGCCGATGGCGTCCCTTGCAGCGTCTTTGATACTTTCCCCGCCTTCAACACCTTAGTAGGTTGTGGGGAGGGCTTCGTTAAGGTTTTCATGTTGTTTTCAGTAGTGATATTAAAGCGGTATCGATAGCTAGCCGCAAAAGAGAAACGGCGGCACTGGACCGCCGTATTTGGTGCCTATGTTTTGACCAAGGGAAGCGAGTTAAGGATCTCTGGCGAATAGTCATAAGTGAGCTGGCGGCAGCGACCTGAAATCTTATGTGCGACAGTTGCGAGGTCATTGAGCTCTGCCACGAGCCAGCCTAATGACTCGACAACATCAGCACGTTCCTCCTCACCAAACGGATCTGTAGCAGCTCTTGCTAAGAGCCGGCCAATTGCTGCCGTCCCGATGTGGATGATCAGAAGTGCGGCATCAGCAGCGTCTGCCAGTTGAACAAGTAATGCTGGGTCTGCTGCGCTGTAATTCAATTCTGACGTTGCGATGAGCGGGAGGTGTGGCATTAAGAGCAGAAGATTGCAGATGGCATATGCCGATGGCTCAGCATCTTTTCTTGGGGCCGATGTCGTAGCCATGATCAATACTCCGACGGCAGCAACAATGTAGTGGAGGAGCGGTCGGCTTCGGTAATTACCCAGATCACCTCCGTTTCGATGTCATAGGAAGATAGAATGCGAAGTCCGTGCTCAATGGCAAACAGATTCTCCTTAGCATCAGCAGCACAGATGGTGCCGAAGTCACCCTGCTGATGTCGAATGAGGTAGGTTGTAGCGTTGATGCCGTGGCGATCTAGCAGATCAAGTGCGCCAGGAGTTGCAACAAGCATTCCGAGTTTAAATAGCGGCCTGAACTGTGGGGTATCTGAGGTAGTAGGTTTCACTTCCGATGAGTGGTCGTTCATAATTATTCCTTGGTCGGACCGCCAAAGTACGGACGTGCAAAAGCCTGCTCTTAGAGCACGGTCTATAAATGACGGGGATAAATGAAGTGCCGGCAAGTCAGCTAGAGGGCCGACCTGTGCATGCACGGAGGAGAGCCTACGGCCGCTATACGTTGCGACCGTAGACGACGGCATGTTCAGCAGAGGGCTTGAGTAAGCCTCTCGCTAAACGCGGTTCAGCGATTGATCAGATTGCCGTACAACGTGTAGAACTGATTACCAGCTTTGACGCCTGCCAGCAGGTCAAGCAGTTTCGGCTTACCATTCGCTACGATCCAAGCGTTGACCTCGCGAGAAGCTTGACAATAAATCGCATCCCCCTTCGAGCTATCGGCCACCGCGGCCTCGAAGTCAGCAGTTCGGAAATCAACGACGTAATTAGCGGTCTGGCTGCTGCAGTCAGGATAGTTGCCGACCAAAGTTGCAATACCCTCGTTGAACCAAGACGGTACACCGCCGCCGCCATAGCGGTAGAGCGTTTCGGTATGCGTCAACTCGTGCGCGACCGTCAAGCTATGCGCCTGTCCAACGAAGCCGGTGTAGGTTATGAAGATTGTTGGCTTCCCGGCTGTATAAGTTGCGTTCGGCAGTTTGAAGCCTAGCGGCGAGTAGACACCGGCATAGCTACCCATGAAATATGCACGGCAAGCCTGCGTTTGGCAGAAGATCATTTGTGGATGCGGCGCGGTGAACTCGCCATAAAACTTTGTGACCGTCGTATAGGCTCCTGCAACACTCTGACGCAAGGCCAGTTGATCGTCTGCCGTCGCGGTGGATTCAACATACACACCGTCGCAAATCGCGAGCATCGGAGCTTTGTCAAAAAAGACCGGCGCCTGATTTGTCGTAGGGGCAGCACAAGCGGCCACTGTCGGCGGTGTTACGACTGGTGGCGTCGGATCAACCGGTGTAGTTGGGCTAGTTGGCGTCGTGGGTGACGTTGCGGCCACAGGCGAAGAAGACGAGCCTGCGCCACCACAAGCAGCCAAGACGATTGCAGCGGTGACGACGATTACTCTCTGAATTATTGACATTAGATGGACTTCCTGAAGTTGGGGTCTTTTAATTGTTCGGCTGGTGTCAGTCGGTGATGGACGTCGGTTTTACACCTTCAATGAACTGCTGCATTTCGGAGAAGTTTGGTTTCCTGCCTGGCACAACTGATGCAATTGCTTGAACCTCATACTGACCAGCGACAAAGAGCCGGACCTTCCGCACTCCCTCAGCCGATTTGCCTGTGAATTCGGCAGCATCTACAGTTCCCCATTTCACAGGCTTCATATCACTCACCTGCTCGCTATGTCGCTCAGCAATGTCTTTGACTTTCGCCTCCAAGTCGACACTGCCATTCGCATTTGCACCGGACAACTTGGCAAACCAAACATCCATATTCGTGTCAGCGGTCCCAAACGAGCATTGCCACCATCGCTGGCCTGTCTTGGGATCAGCTTCGACAAAGTTACATTGCTCAGCCGAAGGTACCTTGGCAATGAATGCCCCGTCTCGTTGCGAGAACTCGGTCCAAAGAGGAGATAGCTGCGGCATATGTACGCTGCTGTCACGACTGATCTTTTCGGCGTTGATGTCAAATCTAGGCTGCTCAGCAAAGCGCCAGCCGCTTTCCGCCTTAATCATCGAGCTGGTCCCTCGCATTACTAGGCCAACAGGAATACCGTCATCGGGCGCGTCAGCTTTGGGCATCGCTGCGGAACGGATTCGCTCAATAGCAAAGCGAGCATTGGGCAGTTCACAAGGCTGTATCTCCGCGAGTCGTTTGCGTACGGCCATGACTTCATCCGTAGCTCGGTCAACGACTGCGGCCAATGGCGCCGGGTTGCCTGAAATGGCCGCGATATTGGCTGCGCGGTCATGCTGCAAACGCCCGCGCTCAAGACGTTCATTCAACACAGCTAACTCAGGCAAGAGCTTTTGAGCTGCGCTACTGCCGCCTTTCAGCGCAACTTCAAACGTATAGCTGACCTCGTAGGTGTGATTGCCAAGTTCAGCACCGTCAGTTTTCTTGACGTCGGTGATTTCCAAGATCGGACATTGGAATTCGTTGGCAAGACTTGTTTTGACGTCCGAGTCGCCTGGTTTGGAGCTGCAACCAGTCACGCCAATGGCTATGAAAGTGAAGGCTGTGGTTACTGTGACTTTTGAGTAGCGTAGAGTTCTCATTGAAAACCTTTAAAAATGATTGGCGCGCTGGTTCGTCCAGGTGCGCGTAGTTCATCAATGACCATAGGAGACGGTCGAGAATGTCGAATATACACAACAATTAAACGTAGTGTATATCACGTCGATTAGTAGTCACATCTTTGCCATCATGGATGGTATGAGATCGACCAAAACAAACGCAGGCAGCCCCTCCAAAAACAAAGTGTGCATTGCACTTGGGAAGAGCTTGAAAGCACATCGGATCGAGAAGGATAAGTCTCAGGAGGTACTAGGATTTGAGGCTGCAGTAGATCGCACCTATATTTCTCAGATTGAGCGAGGCGTCGGGAACCCCTCTGTTTTGACATTGGCGCATCTGTGTCACGCGTTAGGTATCACCCTGGCAGACTTGTTCACGCCGGTAACGACGTCTTTAGCGCCAGATGAGAACGCTCGCCGCGCCAACCATTCAAAGGCCGCTTTAAAGCCGCCTAAATCGCGTCTGCGCTAACGTCAAACTCTTGCGAAAGCGGCCTGCCAAGACTAGATGGGATATCAAACTCTCAGCAAACCGCAGTGTTTGATTCTCAGAGTGCTCTATTTTTTAGTGGACGTGGTTGGCGTTTTCCCCATCGAATGAACGCCGATGTACCAGGCTGGTGCCAGTGCTTCCAAATCCGTACGAACCTGTTGTTCAGGTTTGGCTGCAGTTGGGTCAATCGCGTAGATGACCATCTTCGCATCATGACTTGCCTTGGCTCGATGAACTACGACGTGCCGACCAACCTCCCAATCGGCGTCGTAATCGACCAGAGCCACGCAGCAATCTGGAAGCTGCGACACCTTCGTGCATTCTTTCCAAACGGTGGCAACCAGCGAATACTTTGCAAATAACGCGGCAAGAAAGTCCCCGTCGATCACGTGGTTGTAGGGCCCCGTTTTTGGCAGACCGAGTTCTTCTGCTTTTTTCCACACCTCCTCAAGTGTGGCGCCCGCGATGATCGCCACCGACGCAAGGGCGCAGGCGTGACGGTCTCGTGTAATGACAGGCTTAAATGCAGGCTGGAATCCGGCTGCAGAAGAGGTTACGGCGGTGGGTATCGTTACCATGAAATGCTCCAATGTGAAATGAATGGGCGTGACAGTACCTGCCTGAGTCGGCTACAAAGCGATGTGGTGGGATTGGGTATTGTGAGTTACTGGTCCCGCTGCACTTCGATTTCGAGGAGCTGGGTTTGGGTAGGTAATGTCGCGATGAGCAAGCTCACTCTGCCGGTACTGTGCGGTGCCGAGTCGAACAAGCGTTGCACCAATATTATCTCATGGATAATGGGTATTTTGACAACAAAATAACTTTGTCGTAAACAGCCGTTAGAACCACAAAAACCTGTGAACCATGCCGAACGTCAGCATGCTCGGCAAACCACGATGCCAGAGAAGCGATTTAAACGGCCGGACAAGCCGCCAAAAGCAGTCAGCTGATACCGATGCATACCGTGCCGTTTTTAAACGCCGTAAAACGCGGGGAAATCAATCAGCTGTTTTTGCAGCACTGAGAGCAAGACTCTCGCGCTCAACAGCAACTAGGAAATCAGACCAAGTCATGAGCGCTTGCTTTCGCTCCTCAAAATAGTTGTGCACGTCATAGATGCCTTCGATGCCAGGTAGTTTGTGGTTCAAGCACATTTCCGTGATGTCACGCTCCACGCCAAGCGCCCGCATCTGGCTTTTCGCGGTGGACCGCAAATCATGCGGCGTGAACCGGCGTACCTTAGGCTTGTACTCGGTCAGCCAGAATTCAATCGCCGCGCCTATCGTGTTGGGATTAATCGGTCTATCGCCCGTCGAAGACGCGTTTTTGTAGTCGCCACGCATCGGCAGAACGAACGCTGAATTCCCGGCCCGCTGCTTCAGTTCGGACAACCAACCCTTGACCGGCTCAGTCAACGGTATCTGGATGCCCGGTCCCGTCTTCGATTCCGGAATGGTCCATATATCACGCTTGAAATCGAAGTGCGACCACTTAGCGGTTCTCAATTCGCAGGTACGTACAGCTGTAGCCAGCAGCAGGCGAACGGCAAGCGCATTCTCTTGGTTCATGTCAGCCCGCATCAGGAGTAGTAGTTCATCCCTGCTCAACATCAAGCGCCGCTTAGTTGCCGGACGCTTGCCCAGTAAAGCTGTCAGGTCGATGCCGATGCATGGATTGGACGCTACTAGCTTGCGGCCAGCGGCATGCCTGAACAGCATCCGTGCCGTGGTCAGCAACGTGCGCGACTCGACCCAGGGCGCACCAATGTATTCGATCATCTCCACGATATCTAATGAGGATACTTGGGTCACCATATACGCGCCGAGGCGAGACTCTATGCGAATCAGATTGCGGCCATAGCCCTTTTGCGTACTCACTCCTAGGCCAACCATGATCTTGTCGCGGTAGTCATCAATCAGCTCCCGCATTGTCCAGTCCTTCACCGCTAAGGCTTTCGCGCGCCGCTTGTCAATGGCAGGATCGCCTGCCTTGTCGACGTGCGCTCGCTTTTCGCGGGCAATCTTGCGGGCATCAGACAAGCCGATGTCGGGGAAGTTGCCGATGGTGAGTTCCTTCGCCCTGCCGGCACTCCGATAGCGTAAAATCCAACTCGCAGTTCCAGCAGTGGACAGCGTGAACGTTAGTCCGCCACCATCCGACCGCGCCAGGGGCAACGGTAGCTCCCTTACCTCGCCCGTTTCAGGGTCTTTGGTGGTTGGCTTGCCACCGCCCTTCACTGCCCGTATCCAGTGTTGCAGCTGGAGGGTTTGCAGACCCTCCGCCGGGTTAGTTTTTCCTGTCATTGCCGATCCTTTTTGTCGCTAGCTACACACATGGCTACGCATATTAGCGGCGACTTTACGGGGCGTCAATGTACGGCAATAGACGATAAATACCTATTAAATCAAACACTTATATCAAATCGTAGACGCCAATAGATTGCATTAGAGCATCGAATTACGCTACGACGTGATCCTCATGTAAGGCCACGTGAGCGCAAGGCCTGCGCGCCCAGCATGGCCAGCACGGCGCCGATGGTGTAAGCGGCCAGGTCCGGCCAGTTGAAGGTGGAGCCGAGCGCCAGATGTCCTATCGGGTGGGCGCGCACGGCTTTGATCCATGGCGCCTGATATAGCTGGCTGAATTCGACCGCATAGGAAATCGCCAGCGCGGCCAGCGCCAGGCGCCTGGCGCCAAGCCGCGGCATGGCTGTGGCGAGGCCGAAGAACACCATCATCGTCCACAGCGCATCGCCCGGATATTTTCCCCATGCCGCCGGCAACATGCCGGGCCAGCGCCGCGAGGCCAGGCCGATGGCGATGACCGCCAGGGTGATGCCGCAATACAGCAGCCGGTTCCGATCCAGATTGAGTTTGTTCATGCGCGCCAATGTAGCAGATGTTGGCGCAAACGTCGTTCCCGCGCAGGCGGGAACCCATGGAGCGCGCGATAGGCAGACGCTGCATGGATTCCCGCCTGCGCGGGAACGACGTGGTCAAGCGAACCCGCTCAGTGGAACTGATTCATCGTGTTGTCCTTACCGGCGGCCTTCAGCGCGGCGTCGCCGCTGAAATAATCCTTGTGGTCGTCGCCGATATCCGAGCCAGACATATTCTGATGCTTGACGCAGGCGATGCCCTGGCGGATTTCCTTGCGCTGCACGCCGGCCACATAGCCCAGCATGCCCTGTTCGCCGAAATACTCCCTGGCCAGATTATCGGTCGACAGCGCGGCCGTGTGGTAGGTCGGCAGCGTGATCAGGTGGTGGAAGATGCCCGCCTCGCGCGCGGCGTCGGCCTGGAAGGTGCGGATCTTCTCGTCCGCTTGTTGCGCCAGGTCGGTGGCGTCGTACTCGGCGCTCATCAGCTGCGCGCGCTCGTAGGCCGACACGTCCTTGCCTTCCGCTTTCCAGGCGTCGTACACCTGCTGGCGGAAGTTCAGGGTCCAATTGAACGACGGGCTGTTGTTGTACACCAGCTTGGCGTTCGGAATCACCTTGCGGATTTCACTGACCATGCCGCCGATCTGGCCGATATGCGGTTTTTCAGTTTCGATCCACAACAGGTCTGCGCCGTTTTGCAGCGAGGTGATGCAGTCCAGCACGCAGCGCGCTTCGCCGGTGCCCGGACGGAACTGGAACAGATTGCTCGGCAGGCGCTTCGGCCGCAGCAGCTTGCCGTCGCGCTTGATGATGACGTCGCCGTTGCCGAGCGCGTCGGCCGAGACTTCGTCGCAATCGAGGAAAGCATTGTACTGGTCGCCGAGGTCGCCCGGCTCCTTGGTGACGGCGATCTGCTTGGTCAGGCCGGCGCCCAGCGAATCGGTGCGGGCGACGATGATGCCGTCGTCCACGCCCAGCTCCAGGAAGGCGTAGCGGATGGCGCGTATCTTGGCCAGGAAGTCCTCGTGCGGCACGGTGACCTTGCCGTCCTGGTGGCCGCATTGTTTTTCGTCCGACACCTGGTTTTCGATCTGGATGCAGCAGGCGCCCGCCTCGATGAATTGCTTGGCCAGCAGGTAGGTCGCCTCGGCGTTGCCGAAGCCGGCATCGATGTCGGCGATGATCGGCACCACGTGGGTGACGTGGTTGTCGATCTTGTCCTGGATGGCGGCCTTGTCGGCGGCGCTGCCGGCCGCGTCGAGCTGGCGGAACAGGCCGCCCAGCTCGCGGGCGTCAGCCTGGCGCAGGAAGGTGTACAGCTCGCGGATCAGCGCCGAGACGGCGGTTTTTTCATGCATCGACTGGTCCGGCAGCGGGCCGAACTCGGAGCGCAGCGCGGCCACCATCCAGCCCGACAGGTAGAGGTAGCGGCGGTCGGTGCTGTTGAAATGCTTCTTGATCGAGATCAGCTTCTGCTGGCCGATGAAGCCGTGCCAGCAGCCCAGCGACTGCGTGTACTTGGACGGGTCCTGGTCATACGCCGCCATGTCGGCGCGCATGATTTTGGCGGTGTACTTGGCAATGTCCAGGCCGGTTTTAAACTTGTTCTGGGCCCGCATGCGGGCAGCCGACTCGGGGTTGATGGCGTTCCAGCTGGAACCCTGTTGCGCTTTCAACGCGCCGACTGCCTTGATGTCATCTTGATACTGGGACATTTTTTATCTCCTGAAGAAAAACACGAATAAGCAAAATCGCATGACTAAATAGTAGGCCATTCTGATGCGTTGCACAAAGTCTTATATAAGACATATAAGTTAAATTTCTTCGTTATTTTTCAAGGAGATAGATTGCATTTTTCTTGATATGAAACGCTCTTTCAAAAAATGAGAAAAAACATGCGGCAGCCCGTCATGCTGTTTTCATATTATGGAAGGGCATTTTTCATGGCGAAGAATTGCTCGCCGTCGAGCCGCGCCAGCGCGTCCGGCGGCAGCACCAGCGTGGCGGCGGCGGCGTTCTGCCGCAGGTGCGCCAGCGATGAGGTGCCCGGAATCAGCAGGATGTTGGGCGCGCGTTGCAGCAGCCACGCCAGCGCCACTTGCATCGGCGTAGCGTCCAGCGCGGCCGCCACCTCGTCCAGCGCGGCCGATTGCAGCGGCGAGAAGCCGCCCAGCGGGAAGAACGGCACGTAGGCGATGCCCTGCCCCGCCAGCTCGTCGATCAGCGCGTCGTCGTGGCGGTGCACCAGGTTGTACTGGTTCTGCACGCAGACAATCGGCGTCAGCGCGCGCGCTGGCGCACCTGCGCGGCGGTAGCGTTGCTCAGGCCGATGTGGCGTATCAGGCCGCGCTGCCGCAACGCCGCCAGCGCGCTGACCTGCGCCTCGATGTCGCCCTCGGCCGGCCCCATGACGTCGAACATCAGCCGCAGGTTGACCACGTCCAGCACGTCGCGGCCGAGATGACGCAGGTTGTCGTGCACCGCCGCTTCCAGCTCGGCCGGCGAAAATGCCGGCAGCCAGCTGGCGTCCTCGCCGCGGCGCGCGCCGACCTTGGTGACGATGGTCAGGTCATCGGCATACGGATGCAGCGCTTCGCGGATCAACTGGTTGGTGATGTGCGGACCGTAGAAGTCGCTGGTGTCGATATGGTTGACGCCCAGCGCCGGCAATGCACGCAGCACGGCCAGCGCCTGCGCGCGGTCGCGCGGCGGGCCGAACACGTGCGGGCCGGCCAGTTGCATGGCGCCGTAGCCGAGGCGGTTGACGTTGCGGTCGCCGAGTTGATAAGTGCGCATGGTGATCTCCTTGGTGGTTGATGCAGCCAGTCTAGGCGCGGCGGCGCTGTGCGACAATGCCGCACAATCGCACAAGTTGTGCCGGATTCAGGACAATCACCATGAACAATCTGCAGGATATCGGCGCCTTCGTGGCGGTGGCCAGGCACGGCGGCTTTCGCGAGGCGGCGCGGCAAAGCGGCGGCAGCGCGTCGCAACTGAGCGAGGCGGTGCGGCGGCTGGAAGCCGGGCTGGGCGTGCGGCTGCTGAACCGCACCACGCGCAGCGTGGCGGCCACCGACGCCGGCCTGCGCCTGCTGGAGCAGCTGGAGCCGGCACTGGGGGCGGTGGCGTCTGCGCTGGACGTGGTCAACGGCTTCCGCGCGCGCCCGGCCGGACGGCTGCGGCTGAACGTGCCGCTGAGCGCGGCCAAGCTGGTGCTGCCGCGCGTGCTGCCGCCGTTCCTGGCGGCCTATCCGGAGATCTGCGTCGAGGTCACGGTCGAGGACAGCTTCGTCGACCTGCTGCGCAGCGGCTGCGACGCCGGCATCCGCTACGAGGAAGCGATGGAGCAGGACATGGTGGCGGTGCCGATCGGCCCGCGCCGACAGCGTTTCGCGCTGGCGGCGGCGCCGGCCTATCTGGAGCGCAACGGCGTGCCAAAACGGCCGCAGGACTTGGCGCGGCACGTCTGCCTGCGCGGGCGCTTCGCCAGCGGCGCCATGCCGCCGTGGGAATTCGAGCGCAAGGGCAGGAAGGTGGTGATCGCGCCGGAAGGGCCGCTGATCGTCAGCCTCGGCGGCGGCGCCCAGCTGGCGGTTGACGCGGCGCTGGCCGGCAGCGGCCTGGTCTACCTGTTCGAGGACTGGCTGGCGCCCCACTTCGCGCGCGGCGAGCTGACGCCGGTGCTGGAACCATGGTGGCCGTCGTTCAGCGGACCATCGCTGTACTATCCGGGCCGGCGCTACCTGCCGGCGCCGCTGCGCGCCTTCGTCGAGCACGTGCAAACAACACGCTGGTAGCAAATGCTGCACTGCGGCTAGCTCTGTTGACATGTTGGCGATATAGTCAATGCACAATTCACAACAAAGGAGACAGCATGACTATCAAACGTTGGTTTGCAGTGCTCTGTTTCATCCTGCCATGCGCGGTGGCGCGGGCGGGCAGTCCCGATCCGGTGCCGGCCCCGGCGCTGGCGGTCGGCGACGCGTGGACTTACCAATATACCGATGTGTGGAAAGGCGCCAAGGGCAACATCAACCGCATGGAAGTGGCGGCGATCGACGCCGCCGGCGTGCACATGGCGATCAAGCGCGCCGCCAGCGGCGCCCTGATCAGCACACAGCTATTCAGCCCCGACATGAATCCGATCGACCGTGGCGGCATGCACTTCGCGCCGTCGTTCGCGCGCTACGCCTTCCCGCTGGCGCCGGGCAAGGAATGGACGAGCGAAGTCATCGGCGAAAACGCCAAGGCTGGCAAGCAATGGCGCTACCAGATCAAGGGCAAGGTCCTGGACTGGGAAAAAGTACGCGTTCCGGCCGGCGAATTTGAGGCGCTGAAAATCGTGGTCGAGGCGCGCTACGGCGCGGCCGACAGCGGCGCGCCTGGCGGCCAGCTGACCGAAACCGTCTGGTTCGTGCCCGCGCTCAAGCACTACGTCAAACTGGAATACCAGGACAGCGATGCCCAGGGCCGCCTCTACAGCCGCGACAGCTGGGAGCTGACCGCCTACGCGCAGCACGGCCAAAGCGCGCACGTCGCCGGCCTCCGCTAACCCAATCCGGGGTCAGGTCTGACATTCGCACACGGGCTCAACTGCGAAGCAGTTGAGCCCGTGTGCGAATGTCAGACCTCGTATATTGAGCATACCGCCCCATCATCGGATAAAGTGACGGAGGTGGTCAGGCAGGGTGATGCCGATCAGAATTTGGGCCATTGAGCCCGTGGGTCAGATTGGTGCCCCTGCCTGTTTCATTTTAAAAGTCCGAACGGTATCTTGGGTCATCGCCTCGCGCGTAAGCCCGCATACGAGAGAGGTCAAAAATGGATAGCTCAACAGCAATCGTGGGGATTGATGTCGGCAAGAAAAAGCTCGACGTGGCCCTGCTAGTGAACGGCAAGATCAAGAGCAAGGTCATAGATAACTCTGCCGCAGGCCATCAGGTGCTCTTGGAATGGCTGGACAAGACCAAGTTACCCAAGGCGGCATTACGGGTCTGCATGGAAGCGACCGGCGTGTATTTCGAGGAGGTGGCAACCACGCTTCATGATGCCGGGCTTGCCGTGAGCGTAGTCAATCCGGGCTGTATCAAGGGCTTTGGCCAGAGCGAGAACCTGCGCAATAAAACCGACAAGGCGGACGCAGCATTGATCGCACGTTACTGCGCGGCGATGGCGCCGGCAACGTGGGCGCCCGCTCCGCTGGAGCAACGTCAGTTGCGTGCGTGGTCGCAGCGGATACTGGCTCTGAAGGATATGCGCCAGCAGGAACGCAACCGGCTGGAAAGCTATGAGGCCAGCGGCATGGGCGAGGTGGCTGAGCACGCGCGCTTGCTCATTGCCTGGTTTGACACCGAGATCAAGCAACTGGAAGACGACGTGGATGACCACATCGACCGCCATCCCGGCCTCAAGCACGACGCGCAGCTCATCACCAGTATTCCAGGCATTGGCAACACCACCGCAGCTCGCATCTTAGGCCAGTTGGGCGACATTCGGCGCTTCGGCAACGCGAAGGCCTTGGCGGCATTTCTCGGCGTGACGCCACGCCAGCGCAGCTCAGGAACCTCGCTTCGGGGGCGCACCATCATCAGCCGCAAGGGCAGCACCTCAATGCGCGCCGCGCTTTATATGCCCGGCATGGTGGCAAGCCGCCACAACCCGCTACTACACCAGTTTGCCCAGCGCCTGGCGAATAATGGCATGGCGAAAAAAGCCGTGATCGGCGCCGTGATGCATAAGCTCGTGCATCTCATCTACGGTGTCATTCGTACCGGCAAGCCCTTTGACGCCAATTACCTTTCAAAAGGGCTTGCCATTCAAGACGGTATCTGACCCCGGTTTTATTTGGAGATGCGCAGGATGGCGGACGCTAGCTTCGAGAAGCATGGCGTGAGGTCGCTTTGGGTGGCGGCGAAGCAGTACATGCCGACCGGCTTGGCCGGGTTGTAGCAGCGCGATGGCGCGTCCACCGTGTTGGCCATGCACTTCAGCGTGTCCTCGCCACGCTCGCCATCGTAGCCGGTGTTGGCTTTCAGGCTGGACCCCAGCCCCAGCGTGAAGATGTAGATGCCTTCGTCGCGCGACTTCGAGGCCATCGCTTCGACCAGGTTGCGCGCGGCGCGGTTGACGTTCTGGTAGGTGAGCGCGTTGGTGACGACGCGCGGCGAGTTGGTGACGATCGGGAATTCGCGCTTGCTCGGGTCGTTGGCCAGCGCGAACGAGCCGTTGTGCGCGTTGTACCAGTCCGGCAACGACGCGACCTTGCCCGGCAGGTCGGCCGGGGTGCAGACGCCGCCGATGTCGTCGTACTGCTCGGTTGTTTTGTATAGCCCGGCCGGCGCGCCCGAGCCGTCGTCGTCGGTGTAGACCACGCCCGGCTCGGTGCAGTTGTTACCGGGTTTCCAGTTCAGGTAGGCGCCGATGGAGTTCGGCGTGCCGTCCGAGAAGAAGACGATGACACGCAGGTTGGAACGGTTCAGGTTGGCCGTCGGCACGCTGTTGATCTGTTGCCGCGCCCAGTACATGCCCTCGGCCGAGGCGGTGGCGCCGCTGAACTGGTAGGCCTTGATGTGATTGATCATGCTGGCGCGGTCGAAGCCGCGCGCGATCGGCCGGATCTGGTCGTCGACGATGCCGCCGAAGGCGAAGCGCACCAGGCCGACACGGTCGCGCGCGACATTGAACTGGTTGAGGAAGGTGACCGCCGAGCTGCGCACATTGGCGGCCGACGGCGCCAGCGAACCCGATACGTCCATCACCAGGATCATGTCCAGATCCTTGCGCTTGGTTTCGGTCAGCACCGACGGCGCCAGCGTGCCCGAGGCGAAGCCGCCGAACAGCGCGGTCGGCAAGGTGGCCGAGGCGCTGACCGTGACCGTCACCTCGCTGGTGCTGAACGATACGCCGACGTCGTTGAGCGTGGCGGTCGACATCATGTAGTTGGCGGGGAAGTTGGCGTAGAAGAAGCGCTGCGCCGCCGCCTTGGCGTTGGCGATCTGCTCGGTCTGGTTATTGCCGTTGCTGATGGCGCGCGCGGCCGCCAGGCCGGCGGCGTCGGTGGCGGCGTTGAGCTTGGAACGGACCAGGTAGCTGAGGCCGGCGCTGAAGGCCAGGCCGACCACCGCTAGCAGGGCCACCAGCGAGATGATCACCATGACCAGCACGCCGCCGCGTTGTTTGTCGTGTGTGCGCATATCAGAATACCGTCATCGAGTAGAAATCGGTGGCCAGCGCCGGCGTGCTGAAGCTGCCGACGCTGAAGCTCTGGAACAGCATATTGAATTTGTAGTAGACCTCGACCACGTAGATCACCTCGCCGTCGATCAACTGGCCGCTCATCATCGACACCACCGGCGCCGTGCTGCCCGTCGGCACCACGCAGGTGCCGGCCGTGCCGCTGCCCCAGTTGCTGCAGTTCCAGACCTTGCTGAGCGGCGCGTAGCCGCTGGCGCGGAAGCCCTGGTTCTTGGCGGCGTCGTCCCAGCGGTACTGCTCGACCACGATGCTCTTGGTGGTGCCGCCGCTGGTCGAGCCCATGATGCGGGTGATGTAAATCATGCCCAGCTTGTTCATGTCGAGCGGCGGCGCCGACGCCGCCACCTGGCCGATGATGGTCTGCGCGCTCTCGGCCAGCTGCAGCTTGCCGCGCGCCGACAGGTTGGCCGCCTCGCGGCTGAGGTTCACCAGAATCATCTGCGCCTGCAGCGCGCGCGCCACGTCGACCAGCGCGATCATCAGCAGCAGCAACAGCGGCAGCAGCAGCGCGAACTCCACCGCGGCCAGGCCGCGCGCGCGCCGTTGCGGAAGGCGGGCGGCGCTCATGGCGACGGGTACCATTCGTTTTGCATCGTGGCCGCCACGGCGAACTTGTATTCGCCGTTGGGGAACACCGCCGCCACGATCGGCGTGGCCAGCTTCCAGGTGCAGTCGAGCCGCAGCACGATCACGTCGCCCGGCCCGCCCAGCAGCGTGCCGCTGTTGCTCGACGTGCGCGCGGTGCCGTTCACCGACAGCACCGGGCACACGCTGTCGAGGTAGCCGGCCGAGTTGCTGCGGATGACGTTCATCACCGACACCAGCTGCGTGTTGGTGCCGTCGTTGCGGCCGGTGGTGGCGTAGCGCGCGCCCTCGCGCACCGCGTACTGCATGGTCAGCGTGGTGAAAAACACCAGGCTGAATTCGATTACGCCGATCACCAGCAGGAAGGCCAGCGGCGCGATGATGGCCATCTCGACGACGGCGGAGCCGCGCGCGCGGCGCGGCGGTGCATGCGGTGTCATGGTGTTGCGTCCGTGATACGGTCAGCTAGGGTGACGGTGGAAAAATACAGGCGGGAGCGCGGCTGGCGCGGGACTGCTGACTGGCTGGCCGGCGCGGTGGCGTCCGGGCGCAGCGCCACAGGAATGGGGTGACGTGGAGCGATTGTAGCGCGATTCATTTTCTTTCGCCTGGTTATTTAATGTTTTGGGAAATCATCAAACACGCGGCGTCCGCACAGCGCCTGACGCCGCCGGACGTGAATCATGCTTGCAGCGTATCACGCTCCGGCTAGACATTGCAGCCCGGCGTGCGTAGACTCGTTTGCGTTGGCAACAACTAGCGAATCGCTCCCAAGTGATACCCCACAGCCCACCTGCCGCAGCGCTGCAGACCGGCGGCGACGCCGTCGGCGCCTCGATGGTGTTCATCATGCGCCTGGTGCTGGCGCTGACCGCGATCCTGACGCTGTGGGTGGCGCCGGGCGACCTGGGCAACCGGCACGGCGCGCGCACGCTGCTGAGTACGCTGATCTTCGGCGGCTATTTCCTGCACAGCCTGGCGCTGCTGCTGGCGGCGCGGCGCTACCGCAATCCCTTCTGGCACGGCAAGCTGGTCTACTGGATCGACCTCGGCTGGTTCGCGCTGATGGTCTACTGCACCGGCGGCGGCAACAGCTTCTTCTTCCCGTTCTTTTTCTTCGTCATCCTGACCTCCTCGTTCCAGTGGGGCTTCGACGAGGGCGCGCGCATCACGCTGGGCGCCACCTTCGCGCTGACGCTGGCCACCTGGCTGACCGACAGCAGCATCAACCATGGCCATCTGCTGCTGCGCACCGCCTTCGTGCTGGCGCTCGGCTACATGATCGCCTACTGGGGCGGGCTCGGCGTGGCGCAGCGCCGCCGCCTGAGCTTGCTGCGCGATGTCAGCCAGCTGTCCAATCCGCGCTTCGGCGTCGACCAGACCATCGCCACCATGCTGCGCCAGACGCGCGACTTCTACCATGCGAGCAACTGCGTGCTGCTGTTGCGCGACAGCGGCGACGAGCTGTGGCAGCTGCACTCGTCCGGCGCGCCGGACGGCCGCGCGTCGTTGGCGCGCCTGCCCGACGGCGCCGCTGCGCCGCTGCTGGTGTTCGCGCCGCAGGCCTTGGTGCAGTATGCGGCAGCGCTGCATCCGCGCCTGCCGCGCACGCTGGAGGCGCGCTGGCGCCTGCCCGGCGCGGCGCGCTGGCAGCCGTTGCCGGAGCAGACGCTGGCGCGGCTGGCGCCGCTGACCGACTTGCTGGACGCCAGTTCCTTCGTCAGCGCGCCGCTGCCGCTGCGCAAGGGCGAGGGCCGTATCTATGTGGTGTCGCACCAGCAGCGCTTCAGCCGCAACGATGCAGTGTTTTTGCAACAGTTGGCCGCGCAGGTGTTCCCGGTGATCGAGAACATCGTGCTGCTCGACCGGCTGGCGTCCGACGCCGCCTTCCGCGAGCGGCAAAGATCGCCCGCGACCTGCACGACACCACCATCCAGCCTTACATCGGCCTGCGCCATGGCATCAGCGCCGTGCGGCAAAGCCTGCAGGCGGAACACCCGGTCGCGGCCGAACTCGATAAACTGCTGGACATGACCAGCCAGGTCATCGGCGACATGCGCCAGTTCGCGCGCAATGTGCGCCAGGGCGCGGCGCAGACCGAGGCCGAGCTGCTGGTGGCGCTGCGCCGGCAGGCGCAGCAGGTGCAGCAGTTCTACGACATCGATATCGCCCTGCATGCCGAGGAAGGCCTGGCGATCAGCGACCGGCTGGCGGCGGAAGTGTTCCAGATCGTCAATGAAGGCATGCATAATATACGCAAGCACACGCGTGCGCGCACCGGGTCGATCAGCCTGAGCAACGCTGACGGCCAGCTGCGCATACGCATCGAAAACGAAACTCCGGAAGGTCCCACGGCGCCATTCCTGCCGGGATCGCTGGCTGAGCGCACCGCCGCCCTGGGCGGCACCATCGCGGTCGACCGCGACACGCCGGGCGCCACCACAGTCAGCATCGCCATTCCGGTCTAACCTAGCGAGGCAAGCCCATGAGCACAGCCATCCGCATCATGCTGGTCGACGACCACAAGACCATGTTGTGGGGATTGGAAAAACTGATCGAGGGCGGCGGTGCCGACCTGCAGCTGGTCGGCACCGCCCACAACAACGACAGCGCCTTGCAACAGGCGCGCGCGCTGCAACCGCAGGTGATCGTGCTCGACCTCGACCTCGAGGGCCGCAGCTCGATCGAGATCCTGCCGCAGCTATTGCAGGACAATCCCGGCGTGCGCGTGATGATACTCAGCGGCAACCGCGACCAGGGCTTGCTGACGCAGGCGGTCAAGCTGGGCGCGCGCGGCGTGGTCAGCAAGGAGGCGCCTGCCGATGTCGTGCTCAACAGCATACGCGCGGTGGCGCGCGGCGAGACGGCGCTCGACCCGGCGCTGATGAACGCGCTGCTGGGCCAGCTGTCGGCGCCGGCCAGGGCCGATCCGGAGGCGGCCCGCATCGCCTCGTTGACGCCGAAGGAGCGCAAGATCGTCGCCCTGGTGGTCGAGGGCAACGGCGCGCCGAACAAGGAGCTGGCGGCCAAGCTGTTCATCGCCGAGCCGACCCTGCGCAACAATCTCACCACCATCTACCAGAAGCTCGGCGTGGCCAACCGGCTGGAGCTGTACGTGTACGCCACCAGGCACGGCCTGCAGACGGCGGCGTGACAATTGGTGACAAATGTCATCAAAAATAGTGACGTTTGTCCACTGCGGCTGCGCGCCGGGCTGCGTAGAATCGGTCTCACTAGCCCATCAACCGAAGGAGACCATCATGCAAGCCATCCACAGCTTCCTGCGCGACGAAGACGGTATCACGGCCATTGAATACGCCCTGATGGCCGCTGCCATCGCCGCCGCGATCACCGCCGGCCTGGCCATCCTCGGCCCGAAAATCACCGCCTCGCTGACTTATATCTCCGGCCTGATCAAGTCCTCCTGACCGCCGCCCTCCCCCGTCATTCCCGCGCAGGCGGGAATCCATACTGAGTTTGCGTGCGGTCTATGGATTCCCGCCTCCGCGGGAATGACGGCATGAATAGCTGCTACCATCGCATCCTGATCCGCATAAAAAGAAGGCAATGGAAGAACGTCTACGCCAGCTAACGCTGGCTTCGCCATGGATGATGGCCGCCCTGCGCGCGGCGCGCGGGCTGGAACTGACCTCGTGGTGCATCGGCGCTGGCGCGGTGCGCAACCTGGTATGGGACGCGCTGCATCAGCACAGCACGCCGTCGGCGCTGGCCGACATCGACCTGGCATACTTCAACGCCGCCGACCTGTCGCCAGCGCGCGACGCGCAACTGCAAGCGCGGGTCACGGCCGCGCTGCCGCAACTGTCATGGGAAGTGACCAACCAGGCGGCGGTGCATCACTGGTTCGAAGACTACTTCGGCCACGCGGTGACGCCGTTGCTCTCGCTGGAGGCGGCGGTGGCGTCGTGGCCGGAATACGCCACCGCGGTCGGGCTATGCCTGCGCGCCGATGACACGATCGACGTCATCGCGCCGTACGGACTGGATGATCTGTTCAATTGCGTGGTGCGGCGCAATCCGGCGCGCGTCAGCCTGCACACCTATCGCCAACGCGTCGCGCAGAAGAACTACCCGGCCCGCTGGCCGCGCGTGACGATTCTTCACGAGTAACCAGGAGACGCGAACCTCCCGTCATTCCCGCGCAGGCGGGAATCCATAGAACCTCACCAATGCAAGCCAAGTATGGATTCCCGCCTTCGCGGGAATGACGGCGGGGGTTCATAGACGATATAGGCCCAACGCGCCGGAATGAATGTCGGCAGCCGCCACAAGGTCAATGCTTCCAGTACAAATGTCATCGAAAATCGTGACGTTTGTCGGATGTGCGGCGGTGTAACGGTGCGTAGAATGTCTTTCATCGGCACACAACACGCAGTACCTAAAACCTGAACCCCGTTTTAGTTGATTTAGCCCCCTATCTAACCAACTTAACGAGGATTCAATCATGAACGCAATCAAAAACTTCATCCGCAACGAAGACGGCATCACCGCCATCGAATACGCCCTGATGGCCGCTGCCATCGCCGCCGCGATCACCGCCGGCCTGGCCATCCTCGGCCCGAAAATCACCGCTTCGCTGACCTACATCTCGGGCCTGATCAAATCGTCGTAATCCGTATCAGCCCCGCACAAATCCGGCCGCGCGCCGGATTTTTTTGCCCCTCCCCGACCGGGCGGATCACCGGTTTCGGTACAAATGTCATCGCAGATCGTGACGTTTGTCGGATGTGCGGCGCCCAGGCAGTGCGTAGAATGTCTTTCATCGGCACCACACAAGCAAGCCGCAGCAACGCAGTACCTAAAACCTGAACCCCGTTTTAGTTGAAGTGAACCCACTTACTCAACCAACTTTTACGAGGCTCATCATGAACGCAATCACCAACTTCATCCGCAACGAAGACGGCATCACCGCCATCGAATACGCCCTGATGGCCGCCGCCATCGCCGCCGCCATCACCGCCGGCCTGGCCATCCTCGGCCCGAAAATCACCGCTTCGCTGACCTATATCTCCGGCCTGATCAAGTCCGCTTAATTTCAGTCTCCTCGTTGTAAGCTCCTAGTAGTTAGCTTTTTTCCGGGACCTCGGTCCCGGATTTTTTTGCCTATCAACCATGACAAATGTCACTACAGATCAGGACGTTTGTCCGCTGTGAAAACGATCTCATCTGTATAGACTGGCTCTCGTCTTCACCATCCCCCCAGGAGTAGCAGCAATGCGCCTTACTACAATCCAACGCGGCCTCGCCCGCTTCGTCGGCGACGACGACGGCGCCACGCTGCTGGAATACGCGCTGATTGCCGCCCTGGCCTCAGTGATCGTCATCATCGCCATACTGGCGGTGCTCGGCTCCAGGACCTGAGCCGCGCCTCCTCAATTGCAAGTTAAAAAAATTTCCGGAACGGTGTACGCCGTTGCGGAAATTTTCTATACACTAAATCGTCGGCTCCCTTTTGATAAAGGCGATTCATGACTTTCTTGCCGTTGATCATACTGTGCTGCTTGCTGGCACTGGCTGTCTGGAACGATCTGCGCACGCGCCGCATCCCCAATTCCCTGGTGTTCGGCGGCGCCGTGCTGGGCTTGCTGTTCAACGCCGCGCTGCCTGCCGGCGACGGCCTGTTCATCCAGCCCTTCGGCGGCATCGGCCTGCTGATGGCGCTGGCCGGCCTCGGCGTCGGCCTGCTGCTATTGCTACCGATGTACGCGATGCGCGCGCTCGGCGCCGGCGACGTCAAGCTGATGGCCATGATCGGCGCCTTCACCGGTCCCGGCGCGGTGGCCGGCATCACCCTGCTGACCTTGCTGGCGGGCGGCGTGCTGGCATTGGTCGTGGCCGGCTTCAACGGCCGCCTCAAGCCGATGCTGTACAACACCTGGCACCTGGTCAAATACAGCATGCTGCGCTCGCTCGCGGGCGAGGTGCCGAAGATGGACGCGCCGGCCACGCCGAGCGGCCGGCTGCCCTACGCCGTCGCCATCGCCGCCGGCGCCGCCCCCTACCTGATCTACGGCGCCCGCAGCGGCCGCAGCCTGTTCTTCTAAGGGGAAGCATGCCCATCCAGCAGACGATAGAATCCCCGCCGATGCGCGCGCGCCGCGCACCACGGACGAAACGGGCCTGCCGTTTCTGTTCCTGGTCGAGCTGTTGTCCAAGGTGCTGTTCCAGCGCGGCCAGGTGCGCCTGCCTGAACTGGCTAGCCATTTGAAACTCAGTATCAGCGTCATCACGCCGCTGGTGACGCATTTACGCAACGAAAAATTATGCGAGGTCACGCGCAGCGGCGGCAGCGGCACCGACGCCGACCTGACCTATCACCTGACCGAGGCCGGCATGGTGCGCGCCACCGCCTGCCTCAACCGCAACGCCTACGCCGGCCCGGCGCCGGTGACGCTGGCCGCGTACGTGGCGCAGATGGAGGCGCAAAGCGTGCGCCACCTGCACGTGACGCGCGCGGACGTGCAGGCCGCGTTCCACGACGTGGTGGCCAGCGCGCAGGTGCTGGACCAGCTGGGAGCGGCGATGAACTCGGGGCGCGCCATCTTCATCTACGGCCTGGCCGGCAGCGGCAAGACCTATCTGGCCGAGCGCCTGTGCAACCTGCTCAAGGGCGCCATCGCCGTGCCCTACGCCATCATGATCGACAACGAGGTGGTGCCGTTCTACGATCCGGTGCAGCACCGGCCGCTGCCCGGTGCGGCGCCGGCCGACGACGGCATCGACCTGCTGCGCACGCGTGACGCGCGCTGGGTGCGCGGCCTGCAGCGCCCGACCGCGCTGACCGGCGGTGAGCTGACGCTGGAGATGCTCGATCTGCGCTTCGATCCCAACACCCGCTTGTACCAGGCGCCGCCGCATCTGAAAGCCAACAATGGCATCTTCATCATCGACGACCTCGGCCGGCAACGCTGCTCGCCGCTGGAGCTGATGAACCGCTGGATCGTGCCGATGGACCGCGGCGTCGATTATCTGTCGCTGCACACCGGCCTGGTGTTCCAGGTGCCGTTCGATGTGGTGGTGGTGTTTTCCTCGAACTTCCTGCCGGAGCGCCTGTCCGATGGCGCCTTCCTGCGCCGGCTCGGTTACAAGATCGAAGTGCCGCCGCAATCGCCGGCCGAATACCAGCAGCTGTTCCGCCAGGCCTGCGCGCAGTACGGCATCGGCTACGACGCTGCCGGCTTCGACTATCTGCTGAGCGGACTGCATGCGCGCGACGAGACGCCGCTGCTGGCCTGCTATCCGCGCGACCTGATCCGCCAGGTGCGCGACCTGGCGCGCTACGAGAGCGCGCCGCCCGAACTGAGCCAGCGCGCGCTGGACTGGGCCTGGCATAACTATTTTGCCGGCGCCGGCGCCCGCCGCGTCGCCGCCGAACAGCAAAAGGGACCGCGAACGCCGCGAACCACAACCGACTGCGCATAACCTGGGAAGACTGGGATGAGAAATACTCGTGCTCTGACAATGATAGGGGTGGCGCTGTTCCTGGCGCTGGCGGCCGTGGTGGTGGCGGCGCAGTGGATCGCCGGCCAGTCGGCCAGCAACAGCAACAAGGTGGCGGTGGCCATGCTCGACATCAGCATGGGCGCGCGCATTGCGCCGGAACTGGTGCACATGGTCGACTGGCCGGCCAGCTCGGTGCCGCCGGGCGCGCTGACCGACGCCAAGGCGCTGGAGGGGCGCATCACGCGCGCCAACATCCAGCGCGGCGAACCGATCACCGAGGGCAAGCTGGCGCCGGCCGGCACCCAGGGCGGCCTGTCGTCGGTGGTGGCCGAGGGCAAGCGGGCGATGACGGTGCGCGTCAACGACGTGGTGGGCGTGGCCGGCTTCGCGCTGCCGGGCAACTATGTCGACATCCTGGTCAACACGCAGAGCGACAGCAACGGCGATCACCTGGCGCGCGAACAGGCCATTTCCAAGATCGTGCTGGAGCGCATCCTGGTGCTGGCCATCGCGCAGGAGTCCAGCCGCGACGATACCAAGCCGAAGGTGGTCAACGCGGTGACGCTGGAGCTGACGCCGGAGCAGGTGGAAAAGCTGGACCTGGCGCGCAGCGTCGGCACCCTGTCGCTGGTGCTGCGCAACCAGATCGATCCGAACGCCGCCAATACCGAGGGCGCCACCAAGACCAGCCTGCTCGGCGAGAGCGCGATCGCCACCGCGCCGGCGCGCGCGCCCGGTTTTGCGGCGTCTGCGGCGGCCGAGGCGGCGGCAACGGCGCGCGCGGCCGCGCCGGCGCCGCCGCCGCGCGCGCCACGGCCGGAACGGCAGGGCGACAAGGTGGAAGTCATCAAGGGGCTGGAGCGTAGTTCACAACAATTTTAAGCGGGGAGGACGTGACTTGAGCAAGGTAACTACGCGATTCCGCAACGTGCCGCTGCGCACGCTTGCCCTGACCGCGCTGCTGTGCGCCGCCGCGCCCGCCAGCCTCGCCGCCCAGCCGGCCAAAGCGCAACCGGCCAGCGCTGTCACCAACGCCGCCAACGGCGGTGCGGCACGGGCCGCCGTTGGCGCAGGCGCCGCGTCCGGCGCATCTGGCGCCGCAGCATCCGCCGCAGCGGCGCCGGGGCTGGAAGTGGCGCGCGAGATCACGCTGTCGGCTGGCAAGTCGACGCTGATGCGCCTGCCCTTCCCGGCCGCCCGCGTGGCCGTCGGCGACGCCAAAATCGCCGACGTCATCCTGCTCAATCCGAGCGAGATCTATATGCTCGGCAAGTCCACCGGCTCGACCAACCTGATCGTCTGGAACCGCGGCAACCAGGCCAGCGTCATCGACATCACCGTCGGGCTGGACACGGCCGGCCTGCGCCAGCAGTTCAGCGAACTGTTCCCCAACGAGCGCGACATCCGCATCACCGTCTCCGGCAATGCGCTGATTTTGTCCGGCAGCGTGGCCGACGCGGTGCGCGCGGCGCAGGTGGTGGCGGTGGCCAGCGCCTATCTGCAACGCACTTCGCGCAGCGGCAACACCGGCACCGCCGCCGCGCCGGACGCCGCCGCCCAGGCCGCGCAAGCGGCGGCCGGCAGCGGCGCGCCAACTGCCGCCTCCGGCGCCGCCGCCGGCGCCGCGTTCCAGGCCGCGATGGACCCGATGTCGGGCCTGTCGCAAGGCGGCAACGGCGGCAGCCGCGTGGTGAATATGCTGGGCGTGGCCGCGCCTCAACAGGTGATGCTGGAAGTGAAAATCGCCGAGGTGTCGAAAACCCTGGTCGACCAGCTTGGCGCCAGCGTCGGCCTGAACGGCACGCGCGGCAGCTGGACCTACACCATGCTGTCCAATCTGCTCAGCGGCAACCCGAGCAAGATCGACGCCTTCAACAACGGCAGCGGCAAGTTCGTCACGCTGGACGCGCAAAAGAACGACGGCCTGGTCAAGGTGCTGGCCGAGCCGACCGTGATGGCCATCAGCGGCCAGGAGGCCAGCTTCCTGGCCGGCGGCAAGATCTTCATCCCGGTGGCGCAGGACAGCACCGCCGGTTCCAACCGCGTGACGCTGGAGGAAAAGGAATACGGCATCGCCGTGCGCTTCACGCCGACCGTGCTCGACAACGGCCGCATCAACCTGCGCGTGTCGCCCGAGGTGTCCGAGCTGAACCGCGAAGGCATCGGCATCAGCGCCACCGGCGCCACCGCCACCGCCGTGCTGCCGTCGTTCACCACGCGGCGCGCCAGCACCACGGTGCAGCTGTTCGACGGCCAGAGCTTCGCCATTGGCGGGCTGATCAAGAACAACGTCACCAGCAGCATCAAGGCCTTCCCCGGCCTCGGCGAGATTCCGATCCTCGGCGCGCTGTTCCGTTCGAGCGACTTCCAGAACGACCGCACCGAACTGGTGTTCATTGTCACGCCGCACCCGGCGCAGCCGCTGCCGCCGAACCCCAAACTGCCGACCGACGATTACGTGCAGCCGAGCCGCTTCGACTTCTTCCTCAACGGTAAGATGGAAGGCCGTGCGGGCGGCGCCGGCGCCACGCCTGCCCCGCCTGCCCCGGCCGCGCCCGGGCCGGACGCCCGCCGAGCGCCGCCCGGCCTGCCCGGCGACATTCAATAGGAGACGCCATGCGACCCATCCCCGCCCCCGTCCTCGCCGTGATTGCCTCACTGCTGCTCGGCGCCTGCGGCACCTCGCCGCAGCTGGACCGGCAGTTCGGCGACAGCGTGCGCCAGGCGCGCGCGCAGCAGACGATCGACCCGCAGGCCGGACAGCAGCGCCGCCCGGTCAACGGCCTCGACGCGCAAGCGGCCGCCGCGGCCTACCAGAGCTACCAGCAGTCTTTCAGCACCAGAGAAGACAGCGGCAACGCCTTCAGCATCGGCGTCGGCAAACGCTAACCAGCCCAGGAGCGGCCCCTTGAAGATCACCGTCATCTCCCGCGACGAACGCCAACTGGCCGACCTGGTGCGGCTGCTGCGCGCGCGCGCCGCCGCCGACGAAGTCGACCAGCTGATCGGCAGCGTCGCCCGCGGCGTCACCCTGTTCACCGACGACACCCTGCCGGACGTGCTGATCATCGACCGCCCGCAGGGCGCCGACGACGACCTGCAACATCTGGAGCGCTTCTCGTCGCAACACCCGAACATCGCCTGCGTGGTGCTGTGCGCCGAACAGGACCCGCAATTCCTGCTGCAGGCGATGCGCGCCGGCGTGCGCGAAGTGCTGCCGGCGCCGGCCGCCAGCGGCGCGCTGTACCCGGCCATGGAGCGCATCGCCGACAAGCTCGAGCGGCGCGGCCACACCAGCGGCAAGGTGCTGGCCTTCATCTCCTGCAAGGGCGGCAGCGGCGCCACCTTCCTCGCCACCAACCTGGCCTACGCGCTGGCCGCCAGCGGCAAGCACAAGGTGGCGCTGATCGACATCAACCTGCAGTTCGGCGACGCCTCGCTGTTCGTCTCCGACCACAAGCCGCTGGCCACGCTGAGCGACGTCGCCCAGCAGATCCACCGGCTCGACCCGTCGTTCCTGACCTCGTCGATGCTGAACATCACGCCCAACTACGGCGTGCTGGCGGCGCCGTCCGACCCGGCGCACGCCAACGACGTCAAGCCCGACCACGTCGACGCCATCCTCAAGCTGGCGCGCCGCCAGTACGACTTCGTGGTGCTGGACGTCGGCCGCAGCCTGGACGCGGTCAGCATCCGCGCGCTCGACCACGCCGACCTGATCTTCCCGATTCTGCAGACCACGCTGCCGTATATCCGCGACAGCAAGCGCCTGCTCAACGTCTTCCGTTCGCTCGAATACGGCAAGGAGAAAATCCAGCTGATCGTCAACCGCCACGACCGCAACAGCGAAATCCGCCTGAAGGACCTGGAAAGCGCGTTCGACGCCGAGATCGCCTTCACCATTCCCAACAACTACGACGCCGCCGCCGCCTCGGTCAACCAGGGCGTGCCGGTGTTGCAGCTGTCGCCCAACGCGCCGATCAGCCAGTCGCTGGCCGAGCTGGCGCGCAAGCTCAGCGGCGAAGCGGCGCCGCAGCAGCAAGGCGGCTGGCTGGCCCGCCTGCGGGCACGTAAATAAAGGAGCGCCCCATGAGCAGCCCCCCGTCTCCCTGCGCGAACGGCTGGAAAACACCGACATCCGCGGCTCCGGCCAGCGCGCCCAAGGCATCGACAACCGCGCCTACCAGAAGCTCAAGCAGCGCCTGCACGCGGCGCTGCTCGACCGCGTCGACCTGGAAAGCATGCAGCGGCTCAACCCCGACCAGATCCGCGCCGAGCTGCGCAACCTGGTCGAGAAGCTGCTGGAAGAGGACGCGGTGGTCATCAACGACGCCGAGCGCAAGACGCTGACGCGCGACATCCAGAACGAGATGCTCGGCTTCGGCCCGCTGGAACCGCTGCTGGAAGATCCGACCGTGTCGGACATCCTGGTCAACACCTACCGCCAGATCTACGTCGAGCGACGCGGCAAGCTGGAGCTGACCGACGTCACCTTCAGCGACGACGCCCACCTGATGAAGATCATCGACAAGATCGTCTCGCGGGTCGGCCGCCGCATCGACGAATCGAGCCCGATGGTCGACGCCCGCCTGCCGGACGGCTCGCGCGTCAACGCCATCATCCCGCCGCTGGCCATCGACGGCCCGATCATGTCGATCCGGCGCTTCTCGGCCGACCCGCTGCGCCTGGCCGACCTGGTGGCCTACGGCTCGATGACGGCCGACATGGCCGAGGTGCTGCAGGGGCTGGGCAAGGCCAAGGTCAACATCGTCATCTCCGGCGGCACCGGCTCCGGCAAGACCACCATGCTCAACGTCATATCCGGCTTCATCAACCCGAGCGAGCGCGTGGTCACCATCGAGGACGCGGCCGAGCTGCAACTGCAGCAGCCGCACGTGGTGCGGCTGGAAACCCGGCCGCCCAACATCGAGGGCAAGGGCGAGGTCACGCAGCGGGCGCTGGTGCGCAACGCGCTGCGCATGCGGCCCGACCGCATCATCCTCGGCGAGGTGCGCGGCGCCGAGGCGCTCGACATGCTGGGCGCGATGAACACCGGCCACGAGGGTTCGATGGCGACGATCCACGCCAACACCCCGCGCGACGGCCTGACGCGGCTGGAAAACATGGTGTCGATGGCGGCCGCCAATCTGCCGACCAAGGCCATGCGCCAGCAGATCAGCAGCGCGGTCGGCGTGGTGATCCAGGTTTCGCGCCTGACCGACGGCAAGCGCAAGGTGATGTCGATCCAGGAGGTGACCGGCATGGAGGGCGAGATCATCACGATGCAGGAAATCTTCTTCTTCAAGCAGACCGGCCTGGCCGAAGACGGCAAGGTGCTCGGCCACCACACCGCCACCGGCATCCGTCCGCGCTTCATCGAGCGGCTGCGCAACTTCGGCGTCAACATCGGCGGCGCGGTGTTCGATCCGGCGGGGCACTGAGATGGACTGGCGGCTGCTGCTGTTCATCGTGCTGATCTTCGCCGCCGTGGCGCTGCTGGTGTGGGGCGCCTACACCGGCTGGAACAACGCGCGCGGCCCCGAGGCCGAACGCATCGCGCGGCGCCTGCGCAACGCCATCGGCGATAGCGGCAGCGAGCTGGCGGTGTCGATCACCAAGCAGCGCACGCTGGCGCAGGACCCGGCAGTGCAGCGCTGGCTGGCGGCGCTGCCCGGCATCGAGCGACTCGACCGGCTGCTGCTGCAGACCGGGCGCCGCATGAACGCCGCCCAGCTGTGCGCGCTGATGGCCGGCTGCCTGCTGATCGGCTTCATTGTCGCCAGCGCGCTGCAGCTGCCGTGGCCGGGCCGGCTGGCGCTGGCCGCGCTGGCGGCCGCGCTGCCGGTGCTGGAGGCGCTGCGCGCCAAGCACCGGCGCATCCTGCGCATCGAGGCGCTGCTGCCGGACGCGCTGGACATGATGGGGCGCGCGATGCGCGCCGGCCACGCCTTCCCGACCGCGCTGAAAATGGTCGGCGAGGAAATCCCCGACCCGCTGGGCGCCGAGTTCCGCATCGTCTTCGACGAGGTCAACTTCGGCGTCGCGATGCCGGACGCGCTGATGAACCTGGCCGTGCGCGTGCCCAGCACCGACCTGCGCTACTTCGTCATCGCCGTGCTGATCCAGCGCGAAACCGGCGGCAACCTGACCGACCTGCTGGCCTCGATCAGCGCCATCATCCGCGACCGTCTCAAGCTGCTCGGCCAGGTCAAGGTGATGTCGGCCGAGGGGCGCATGTCGGCCTGGGTGCTGGGACTGATGCCGTTTGCCGTCGGTGGGCTGGTGTCGGTGGTCAATCCGGGCTCGCTGGAAATCCTGTTTACCGATCCCGGCGGGCGCAAGATGCTGGGCGTGGCGGCGGCGCTGATGGTGATCGGCATGCTGGCGATCCGCAAGATCACCACCATCCGCATTTAGGGGCGCGCCATGACTTGGGTCCAGATCATGTTCCTGCTGGTGGTCTTCATCGCCGTGTTCGGCGGCGTGGTGCTGGCGGTGCGCCTGCTCAGCGCCAACCCGGTCAAGGACCGGCTGGAGGCGCTGCACGAGCGCAGCCAGGTCACGCGCAAGAGCGCGCTCTGGATCGAGGCGGTGGTCAACCTGGCGGCGCCGCTGGCGCGGCTGTCGCTGCCGACCGAGGGCTGGGAAAACTCGCCGGTGCGGATGCGCTTCATCAACGCCGGCTGGCGCACGCCGTCGACGCCGGCGCTGTTCTTCGCCGGCAAGACCGGGCTGGCGCTGCTGCTGCCGCTGATCGTGTTCCTCTACCTGAGCAGCAAGGCCATCGCCACCGACCGCAACGTCGCGCTGCTGTGGATGGTGGTCGCCGGCGGCCTCGGCTACTACCTGCCGAACCTGCTGCTGAACCATGTGGTCAAGACGCGCCAGCGCGACATCTTCGAATCGTTTCCGGACGCGCTCGACCTGATGACCGTGTGCGTCGAGGCCGGGCTGGCGATGGACGCCGCGCTGGCGCGCGTGGCCAACGAGATCGGCCTGAAAAGCGTGGTGCTGGCCGAGGAAATGCAGCTGGTGACGCTGGAGCTGCGCGCCGGCAGCGCCAAGGACAAGGCGCTGCGCAACCTGGCGCTGCGCACCGGCGTCGAGGACGTCGACGCGCTGGTCACCATGCTGATCCAGGCCGACCGCTTCGGCACCAGCATCGCCGACTCGCTGCGCGTGCAATCGGAGCAGCTGCGCATCAAGCGCCGCCAGCGCGCCGAGGAGCACGCTGCCAAGATCTCGCTCAAGCTGCTGTTCCCGCTGATCTTTTTCATCTTCCCCAGCCTGCTGGTGGTGCTGCTCGGTCCGGCGATACTGAATTTGTACCGCAACCTGCTGCCCGCCATGGCCGGCATGAACTGACCACCCAGGAGTGACCATGACCCGACGCCCCGCCTGCCTCCCCCGCGCCCTGCTGGCGCTGTGCTGCGCGCTGCTGTGCGCCTGCCTGCTGGCCGCCTGCGGCGGCGGCGGCGGTGGCGGCGGCTGCACCACCATCGATCCCAACCGCGATCCCAACCTGCCCGGCTGCGGCACCGCCGGCGGCGGCAACACCGGCAAGGCCGCCGTCACCCTGACCATGACCGACGCCAGCGGCGCCGCCGTCACCAGCCTGGCACCCGGCGCCAGCGCCACGCTGACCGCCGAGCTCAAGGACGCCAACAACGCGCCCGTGCCCAACACGGTGGTGGTGTTCAGCAGCACCGACGCGCGCGCCGTGTTCTCGGCTGCCGCCGGCAGCGTGGTCAGCGACGGCAACGGCAAGGCCACGCTGCAACTGAGCCCGGGCGTGGCCAGCGCGGCCGGCAACTATGTGGTGACCGCCAGCGCCACCATCGGCGGCACGCCGCTGACGGCCAGCGCCAACTACAGCGTCGGCGCCGCGCCCGGCACCATCGGCACGCAGCTGAACTTCGTCTCGGCCGCGCCGCAAAACATCGCGCTGCGCGGCACCGGCGGCGCCGGGCGGCAGGAGAGCGCGGCCGTCACCTTCCGCGTGCTCGACAGCGGCGGCAACCCGGTGGCCGGCCAGAGCGTCAGCTTCGCGCTAAACACCACGGTCGGCGGCATCACGCTCAACCCGTCGGGCGCGGTCAGCAACGGCAGCGGCCTGGTCAGCACCACCGTGTCGTCGGGCACGATCAACACGCCGGTGCGCGTGACGGCCACGCTCAACGCCAGCGTCAGCACCTTGTCGGACCAACTGGTGGTGTCGACCGGCGTACCGGAGCAGAACAGCTTCTCGCTCAGCGCTGTCATCAAGAACATCGAGGGCGGCCAGTTCAACGGCTGCACCGCGCCCACCGGCACGCTGGTCACCGCGCGCCTGGCCGACCACTTCCACAACCCGGCGCCGGACGGCACGGCGGTCAGCTTCACCGCCGAGGGCGGCAGCATCGACGCCTCCTGCGTGACCGGCCTGGTGCAGACCACCCAGCCGGACGGCAGCGTCGTCACCAGCAAGGGCACGCCCGGCGAATGCTCGGTGCGCTTTTGCGCCGGCAACCCGCGTCCGGCCGACGGCCGCGTGACGGTGCTGGCCTATGCGCTGGGCGAGGAAAGCTTTACCGACAGCAATGGCAACAACCGCTACGATCCGGGCGAGCCGTATACCGACCTCGGCGAAGCGTTCCGCAACGACCGCGCGGTCACCGACGCCAATGCCAACGGTCGCGACGACGTCTTTAACAGCGGCAACGCGCTGCGCGCCAGCGGCGAGCAGTACATCGACGCCAACGCCAACAACGGCTGGGACCAGGGCGGCAACGGCGTCTACAACGGCGTGTTGCAGACCACGCCCAATGTCAACACCGGCAACGCCAACACCGTGCACGTGCGGCAATCGCTGGTGATGGTGCTGTCCAGCAGCACACCGAACGTGCAGCTGCTTAGCAGCCCCACCGGCAGCGGCACGCTGGCGCTGGCGCACTGCGACAGCAACACCGCCTTTGTCAACGACACGCGCACCTTCAGCTTCGCCATCCGCGACAGCAATCCGACCGTGTTTGCCACCAACCGCCGCAGCGCCCATGCCGGCGATCCGGACTGGCTGTTCGACCGGCCCGGCAATCCGCTGCCGGCCGGCACGCGGATCGCGTTCACCACCTCCAACGGCACGTTGCTGAGTTCGCCGGCGGTGACCGTGCAGAACACCAGCGAGGCCGATTCCAGCGCCTGGGTCCACACCGTGGCGCTGATCAGCGACGCCGCCCAGGACGGCGCGCTGAACTGCACCAACACAATCGCCACCGGCATGCTGACCATCAGCGTGACCACCCCCAACGGCGTTGTCACGCAGACCAGCTTCCCTGTCACCGACTGAGGACGCCATGGACAGCCGCCCCGCCCCGCCGAAGCCGCCCGCCACGCCGCAGCCGGACACGCACGACGCAGCGCCGCCCGCCCCGCCCGCCCCGTATGCCGACGGCCGCCTGCATGCGCGGCCGGACCTGCTGCGGCAGATCGCCCACCAGCGCCAGCCGGCGCTGGACTGCGGCACGCACCAGCTATCGTTTGCCGACGGCCGCAAGGCCGTGCTGCACGTGCCGCCGCACCTCGACTCGGGCGCCGGCGCGCTTGGCAAGCGGCTGCACCTGCTGTTGCTGCTGCACGGCGCCGCCGGCCAGCATGGCGGCGGCGACCATATCGCGCTGGCGCACGCCATGCGCCACGGCGCGCTGCTGCTGATGCCGGAAGCGCTGTCAAGCAGCTGGGACTTGCTGCGCGGCGGCTTCGGCCCGGACCTGGCCTTCCTCGACCGCGCGCTGCTGTGGGTGATGCAGCGCTATGACGTCGACGAGCACGCGATGGCGATCGCCGGCTTTTCCGACGGCGCCTCGTACGCGCTGTCGGTGGGACTGATGAATGGCACGCTGTTCAGCGATATCCTGGCGTTCTCGCCCGGCTTCATGGCGCCGCTGCGGCGCGAGGGCCAGCCGCGCGTGTTTGTCGCGCACGGCAAGGACGACCCGGTGCTGTCGGTGCGGCGCGGCCACGACATCGCGCAGCAACTGGCGCGGCAAGGCTATGCCGTGCGGTACGAGGAATTCGACGGCGCCCACATCGTTGCGCCGCCGGTGGCGCGCGCCGCGCTGCAACGGCTGGCAGGCTGAGCGCCGCCGGTCAGGCCGGGCAGACGCGGTTGCGCCCGGCCGACTTGGCCGCGTACAGCGCCTGGTCGGCCGCCGCCACCAGCATGCTGGCCAGATGCACGCCGCGCTGCGGCGTCAGCGTCGCCACGCCGGCGCTCAGCGTCACCGCCCCGAACGGACTGCCCTCGTGGCGCAGGCGCAGCTGCGCCACCGCCTCGCGGATGCGCTCGGCCACGCGCGCGCGCCGGCCAGCTCGGTATTGGGCAGCAGGATCGCCACCTCCTCGCCGCCGTAGCGCGCCGTCAGGTCGCCCGGCCGCTTCGGCGTCAGCGCGCGTATCAGCTGGCTGACCGCGCGCAGCACCTCGTCGCCGGCGCCGTGGCCGTAGCGGTCGTTGTACTGCTTGAAGTAATCGACGTCGAGCATGATGAACGCCAGCGGCGCGCCGTGGCGCATCGCCCGGCTGAACTCGTTGCCCAGCGTGACATCGAGCTGGCGCCGGTTGGCCAGCCCGGTCAGGCCGTCCGACATCGCCTGCCGCGCCAGCGTGCGGTTGGCGCTTTCCAGCGCGTCGCGGGCGTCGCGCAGCTCGGCCTCGGCCTGCGCGCGCAGCCTGATCTGATCGACCAGCCGCTTGCCGAAAAAGCCGATGAACGCGGCCAGCACCACCACCGCCACCGAGCGCGTGAAGGTGTCGCGCCGCCAGCGCTCCAGCATCTCCTCGCGCGACAGCGCGGCTGTCACAAACAGCGGATAGTGTGCCAGCGGCCGGAAGCTGTTGAGCCGCAACTCGCCATCATGGAAGGAGCGCAGCAGCGCGTTGCCGGCGCGCGCGGGCCCGCGCAGCTGCGCGTAGTGGCGGAACACTTCGCTGTCGCGCATGCTGCCGCCGACGCGCTGGCTGTCGAACGGCTGGCGCAGCATCAGCATGCCGTCGTTGGACATCAGCGCCACCGCGCCGCGCCGGCCGAGGTCGAAGCTCTGGTAGTAGCGGCGGAAGTAATCGATGTCCAGCGTGCCCAGCACAACGCCGCCGAAGCTGCCGTCCGGCCGGTTCAGGCGGCGCGACACCGGCAGCACCCACTTGCCGCTCGACCGGCTGAGCACCGGCTGGCCGACGTGCGGGCCGCGCCCGGCATGGTCGCGGTGGTGGGCGAAGTATTCGCGGTCGGCGTTGTTGTAGCTCTGGTGGCGGAGGCCGCGCGAATTGACGGTCCAGCCGCCGTGCTCGTCGTAGACGAACAGCCCGACCAGCTGCGGCAGGTTGGCCACCTGCGCCTGCATCTGCTGTTCCAGCCGCGCCCGCACCGGCGCGCCGCGGCCGTCGGTTTCCAGCCGCTCGACGATATCGGCCAGCGCGATATCGACCGCCTTGATGGTGTCGTCGGCCTGCTGCGCCATGGCGCGCGCCAGGTTGGCGCCCTGCCGCTCCATCTCCTGCAGCTGCTCGGCGCGCGCATGCAGGCTGCGCCAGACATCGACGCCGACCAGCGACAGGCACACCACGCCGACAAACACGGTGGCCCAGAAGGTGAAGGAAAATCGCTTGAACATGGGTGCGTACAGGGCATTGCTGCCCTGCTGTTATACAACAAAACCGCCGCGCGCGACGCTCAGCCGGCGTCCAGCAGCGGCTGCAGATGGCGCCACGCCAGTTCCGGCGTCAGCTTGACCATGCAGTCCTGGTGGCCCAGCGGGCACTCGCGCTGCTTGCACGGCGCGCAGTCGAGCCGCAGCGACACCGACGCCGCCAGGTCGGAAAACGGCGGCGCGTGGTCCGGATCGGTCGGGCCGTACAAGGCCAGCACCGGCCGGTTCAGCGCCGAGGCGATGTGCAGCAGGCCGGAATCGTTGGCCACCACGGCCGCCGCCCGGGCCAGCAGCGCGATCGCCTCGGCCAGGCTGGTGACGCCGGCCAGGTTGAACGCCGCCGCGGCCGGCAGGCCGGCCGCCACCTCGGCGCAGGCCTGCTCGTCCTTGGGCGAGCCGAGCAGCGCGATCTGCGTGGCCGGGTCGCGCGCCAGCAGCGCCTGCGCCAGGGCGGCGAAATGGCGCGCCGGCCAGCGCTTGGCGCCGCCGAACTCGGCGCCCGGCGCCATCGCCACCAGCGGCCGCGCCGGGTCGAGGCCGCAGCGGGCGAAGGCGGCGGCGACTTGCGCGCCGCCCACGGTCAGCCGCGGGCGCGGCAAGGCGGCCCGCAGCGCCGGCCCCTGCACCGTCACCGGCGGCCGCGCCAGCGCCGCGTAAAACGCCACCATCGGCCGCGGCGGCGCCTCGTCGTGGTGCATCACGTTGATCAGGCCGTAGCGGCTCTCGCCCTGGTAGCCGACCCGCCGGCGGATCCCGGCCAGCCACGGGATCAGCGCATACTTGATGGTGTTGGGCAGGATATAGGCGTCGGCATAGCCGCGCCGGCGCAGCAGGCGGGCGAACTGCCAGCGTTGCCGGAGTTGCAGGGCGCCGTGGCGGAACGGCGTCTCCAGCACCTCGTCGACCTCGGCCGCCTGGCGCCACACCGGCGACACCGCCGGCGGCGCCAGCACATCGATCGGCCGTTCCGGATGGGCCGCGCGCAGCAGCTGCAGCAGCGGCTGCGCCATGACGGCGTCGCCGATCCAGTTGGGCGAAATAATCAGGGTGCGCAAGGGCTTCACCGGGCCGCCTCCTGCGCGTGCAGGCACAATCCAACCAGCAGGAACAGCATCAGCGCGTAAAAGATATTGCTGAGCATGGACCAGAAGATCACTTCCGTCAGGCCGAAGCTGAAATAGCACAGCACCAGCAGCATGCCGGCCAGCGCCGGCGCGCGCGCGCCAGCATGGCGCTGCAGCTGGCGGCGGAAGAACAGGAACGGCGCCGCCAGGAGCGCGCCGTAGGCCAGCAGGCCGAACACGCCGCCATACACCAGCACCTGCAGGATATCGTTATGGAAATGCTCGTACTCGAGCACGAACGGCGGCGCGCGGCGCGCGGCCACCAGCTGCTCCAGCTCGGCACGCACGGCCGGGATGCTGGCGCCGGCCAGCGGATGGCGCTCGATCAGTTGCAGCGCGCTGCGCCACAGCTCCAGCCGGATGCCGATGCTGGTGTAGCTCGAGCCGCCGGCATAATACTGCTCGACATCGCTGATGCCCTGGTCGAGCCGCGCGCGGACCCCGGTCTGCGGAATAAAGTAGGTGCTCACTATCAACGCCAGCGCCAGCAGCGCCAGCGCCTTGCGCCAGCGCCCGCGCAGCAGCTGGCCCTCGCGCAGCAGCAGCAGCGCCGCCAGGCCGAGCGCGATCCAGCCGCCGCGGCTGCCGGTGGCCACCGAGCCGGCCAGGCCGGCCACGGCGCCCAGCGCCGGCCAGACGGCGGTGCGGCCGGCGAAATCCAGGCTGGCGGCCAGGCACATCAGGCCGATGCACAGCATGATGTCGCCAAAGGTGATGGCATTGATCAGGCCGCCTGGACGATCGACGCCCAGCCCCCAGCGCTGGTAGGCGATGAAGGCGCAGCCGGCGGCGGCGCCGGCGATCAGCCCCCACCACAGGGCCTTGCGGCTGGGCCGGCAGGCCAGCACGGTCAGCGTGACGCTGACGGCGGCCAGCATGCGCACCGGCTTTTCGATGTCGCGCAGGCGGAAGGCGCCAAACGCCAGTCCCTGCAGCACGGCCAGCAACAACACCGCGGCAAAGGCTACCAATACCCAGCGAATATCAGTAAGATGGCGCACCAGTTCCGGCCACCCTTGCCGGCGATAAACAATCGCCGTGACCAGAAAGGCAAAACTGCACAAGCCGACGCCAAAATTGGTAATCAGCAGCAGGAAGGGAAACAGGAAGATCAGGCTGTGGATCAGGACGGTGCTGGTCGGGGACTGGGTGGTATTATTCATTCATATAATCGTTCATTGCAAAAAAGCAATCCGCCACAGTTCGTACACCATGCCAGCCGCCCTTATCTCTGTTGTCATTACCACCTATAACCGGCCGGATGCGCTCACCGCCGTCGTCGAAGCCTGCTTTGCCCAGGACGATCTCGGATTCGAGGTCATTATCGCTGATGACGGCTCGGGCCACAACACGGCCCAGGCGGTGGCCGCGCTGCAGGCGCGCGCGCCGGTGCCGCTGCGCCATGTATGGCAGGAGGACCTGGGCTTTCGCGCCGCCCGCGTGCGCAACCTCGGCACGCTGGACGCGCGCGGCGACTACATCATCTTCCTCGACGGCGATTGTGTGCCGCAGCGTAATTTTATCAGCCAGCACCGCAAGCTGGCGCAGCGCGGCTATCTGGTGCAGGGCAGCCGCATCCTGCTCAGCGAACAGGCCACCGCGCGCGTGCTGGCCCAGCAGGCCGACCTCCATGCACTGGACACGCGGACCAAGCTGGCGTGGCGCCGTAGCGGCGCGCTCAACAAGGTATTGCCGCTGCTGATGCGCTTGCCGGATGTGGGGCGCGCGCGCCACCGCTTCAGCTGGCGCCGCATCAAGAGTTGCAACCTGGCCGTCTGGCGCACCGACCTCGAGCAGGTAAACGGCTTCGACGAAAGCTTCCTCGGCTGGGGCCACGAGGACGCCGACCTGGTGCTGCGCCTGTTCCATGCCGGCGTGATGCGCAAGGACGGCGCCTTTGCCACCGAGGTCTTCCACCTGTGGCACCGCCAGAATCCGCGCGACCAGGCCAGCAGCAACCGCGCGGCCGTGCTGCAGCGCGCGGTCGACCGCACCATCGTCGCGGTCAGGGGCTGCGCGGCAGCTGCCAGGCCAGCGCCTAGCCGCCATGGCATCGCCATCACCACCAAATTCAACCTGTTCCACTGCACCGACTGACTTGCCCATGACCACCGCCAGCACCTCCCTCCTCGTTCCCGAGCGCGGCAGCCCCCTGTCCTCGACCCTGCTGTTTGCCCTGCCGGCGCTGGCGCTGACCAGCAAGGACGGGCTGGGCCTGGTGCAATTCATCATCCTGCTGATCTTCCTGCGCCACCTGCCCAAGGTGGTGCGCGGCTACCTCCAGCACTGGGGCGAGCTGGGCGGGGTGACGCTGGCCTTCTTCTGCTACTTCCTGGTGTCGCTGCTGCGGCTGATCATCGACGAGCAGCCGCTGCGCACGCTCGACGGGCCGGCGCGGCTGCTGATCGGCCTGAGCTGCATCGGCGTCATGTTCTATCTGCGCCCGCGCATCCGCTACTTCTGGCTCGGCCTGTGCGTGACCAGCATCGTCGCGGCCGCGGTAGCGAGCTGGCAGGTGTTTAGCGGCGAGATGACGCGCGCGGTCGGCTTCACCCACCACGCCATCACCTTCGGCGACCTGGCGCTGGCCTCGGGCCTGATGGCGGCCTGCGGCCTGGCGGCGTTCCGCGACCCGCGCCTGGCGCGGCTGCAATGGCTGCCGGGACTGGCGCTGCTGGCCGGCATGCTGGCCTCGGTGCTGTCGGGCGCGCGCGGCAGCTGGCTGGCGCTGCCGCTGGTGCTGGTGCCGCTGCTGACCTATGGCCGCCGGCTGTACGGCCGCCGCGTCTACACCATGGTGGCGCTGGCGCTGGGCCTGATGGTGCTGGCCTGCCTGATTCCGGCCAGCGGCGTGGCCGCCCGCGCCGCGCTGGCGCTGGGCGACGTGCGCGCCTACCTCGACGGCGGCGTCGCCAGCACCTCGGTCGGCATCCGGCTGGAACTGTGGCGCGCCTCGCTGATGATGTTCGCCGAACACCCGTGGCTCGGCGTCGGCCGCGACAACTTCGACGCCGCGCTGCACGCGCTGGCGGCGGCCGGCCGGCTGCAGCAGTCGCCGGCGCTGGCCTACAGCAGCGCCCACAACGATCTGCTGCACTGCCCGGCCACCGGCGGCGTGCTGGACGCCTCGCTGCTGCTGCTGATGTACATCGCGCCGCTGCGCTACTTCACCGCCGAGCTGCGCCGCCCGGACCTCGGCCAGCACAGCCTGGCGCTGGCCGGCGTGGTGCTGGTGGCCGCCTTCATCGGCTTCGGCCTGACCGACGTGATGTTCTGGCTGATGATGCCGAAAGTGTTCTACGTCATGATGGTGTGCAGCCTGATCGGCATGTGCCTGGCGGTGCGCCACCGGGCGCCGACGCCGCGCCGCATCCTCATCACGCGCACCGACAACATCGGCGACGTGGTGCTGACGCTGCCGCTGGCCGGCTACCTGAAGCAGCTGTACCCGCAGGCCGAAATCGTCTTCCTGTGCCGGCTGTACGCGGCGGCCGTGGTGGCGCAATGCCGCCATGTCGACCGGGTGCTGACGGTGGAGGAGCTTGGCAAGGACGTCGCCGCCAGCCTGCGCCAGACCGGCTGCGACACGGTGCTGTTCGCGTTCCCGCGGCGCGAATGGGCCTACGCCGCGCGCCGCGCCGGCATCGACCGCCGGGTCGGCAGCGCGCGCCGCCTCTACCACTGGCTGACGTGCAACCGCCTGGTCAACTTCAGCAGCCCGCTGCAGCGCCTGCACGAGGCGCAGCTCAGCTTCAAGCTGCTGCTGCCGCTGGGCGTGGACTACGAGCCGCCGCTGGACGAAATCTGGCCGCTGTACGGCCTCGACACGCCGCGCCACCCGGCCGCCGACGCCGTGCTGGCCGGCCCGCAATTCAAGCTGATCCTGCATCCGAAGTCGAACGGTAACGGCCGCGAATGGCCGCTGGAGCACTACACCGCGCTGGCGCGCATGCTCGGCGACGACGCCAGCGTGCGGGTGCTGGTGACGGGCAGCCCGTCGGAAGGCGAACTGCTGGCGCAGCAGGCGCCGGCGCTGCTGGCCTTGCCGAACGTGGAAAACCTCTGCGGCAAGCTCGACCTGGCCGGCTTCACCGCGCTGATCGGCGGCTGCGACGGCCTGGTGGCCAGCGGCACCGGCCCGCTGCACCTGGCGGCGGCGCTGGGGCGGCCGGTGGCCGGGCTGTTCCCGCCGATCAAGCCGATCGACCCGGTGCGCTGGGCCGCGCTGGGACCGCGCGCCACCAACCTGGTGCAGCCGAACGGTTGCGGCCACTGCGCCGACCCGGCCAAATGCAGCTGCATGCACGCCATCACGCCGCAGCAAGTCTACGACGTCATCCAAAGCTGGCGTTCTGCCGCGCCGCGCTAGTCGAGCAGGCTGATGCGGACCAGGTCGGCGACGTTGTCGACGCCCAGCTTGCTCATCAGCCGCGCCTTGTGCACCTCCACCGTGCGCACGCTGATGCCCAGCGCCGGGCCGATCTCGCGGTTGTGCCGCCCCTCCACCACCAGCGCCATCACTTCGCGCTCGCGCGGCGTCAGCTCGCTGAGCAGGGTGGCGCTGCGCGAACGGCGCTGCTGCGCGCTCTGCGTGGCGCGCGCGCGCGACAGCGCTTCGTCGATCGCGGCGATCAGCTTGCCGTCGTCGAGCGGCTTTTCCAGGAAGTCGACGGCGTCGGCCTTGAACGCCGCGCGCGCCGTGCCGACGTCGCCATGGCCGCTCATGATGATGACCGGGATCGTGCAGCCACGCTGCAACAGCTCCTGCTGCAAGGCCAGCCCGTCCATGCCGGACATGCGGATATCGATCAGCAGGCAGCCGCTCCACGCCGGCTGCCAGCCCTGCAGGAAAGCCTCGGCGCCGCCGAACACCGCCGTACGGTAGCCGCGTATCCCCAGCAGCAGTCCCAGCGCGTCGCGCACGGCCGGGTCGTCATCGACAATGAATACGGTTAAATCATGCTGCAACATAGTGGTCCTGTCCCTCGACTGCGGGGCGCGCCAGCGGCAGCGCCAGTTTGAAGATGCCGTGATCGCCCACTTCGGCCCAGAGCGAGCCGCCGTGCGCTTCCATGATGGCCCGGCTCAGCACCAGGCCCAGTCCCAGGCCCGAGGCCTTGGACGATACAAAAGGTTCGAACAGCCGCGCCAGCGTTTCTTCCGAGACGCCGCGGCCGCTGTCCTCGACCGTCAGCTGCAGGCAGCTGCCCTTGCCGTGCTGCTTGCTGTCGAGCACCTGTGCCGACAGCGTGACGCGGCGCCGCCCCTCGGGCAGCTCCTGCACCGCGTCCAGCGCGTTGGCCAGCAGGTTGCGCAGCACCAGCTCGATCTGCAGGCGATCGGCCAGCATTGCCAGCGGCGGCATCGGCTCGACCTGCAGCTGCACGCCGTGCTGGCGCAGCTGGGTGAAGAATTGCTGGCTGACCGAGGCCACCAGCTGCCCCGCCTCGACCGGCTCCAGCTGCATCGCGCCGGTGCGGAAGAAGTCGCGCAGCCGGCGCACCACCTCGGCCGCGCGGCCCGACTCGGCGATCATGCGCTGCACCGCGTTCTTCAGCATCTCGCCGTTTTCATTGCGCTCGATGAGGAACTGGCAGGCCTTGCCGTAGGCGCTGAGCGCGGTCAGCGGCTGGTTCAGCTCATGCGCCAGCGCGGCCGCCATCTCGCCGGCCGCCGCCAGCCGCAGCGATTGCTTGAGGTCGTTCGACACCTGGCGCAGCTCGTCGACCACGATGCCCAGCGAGAAGCCGACCAGCGCCAGCATCGCGTCCAGCAGCTGCAGCTGCGCCACCTCGATGTTGACCGCATTGTTCCACTTGACCAGGCCGCCGATGCCCAGCTGCAGCACGAACACCATCAGCGCGGTGCCGTACAGGCCCTGGCGCGAGGCCGCCCAGATCACCGGCAGGAACAGGAAGTAGAAGTGCTTGAACTCGGAGGTGGCGATGGTGCTGAACACAAACACCAGCACGCAGATCGCCAGCGCCAGGTAGCCCAACGTTTCATAGCGCCACACGGTTGACTTCAGGCGCTGGCGCCCGGCCGCCGACGACAGCATCCACACCAGCGGCATCGACACCAGCACCCCGACCAGGTCGCCGATGCCGAAGCGCAGCACCACGGCCGCCCATTCGCCCGGCGGGATCAGCCCGGCCAGCGACAGCAGCGACATATACACCACGTCGTTGAGCAGCGTGCCGGCCAGCACGATCAAGACCCACTGGAACAGCTTGCCGCGATTGTCGAACAGGCCGGCGCTGCCGAACACGCGCCGCAGCACTTCGCCCAGCGCGCCGTAGCCGGCAACCAGCCACAGCGACAGCAGCAGCGTCAGCGGCAGCCCGGCCGGCATGCCGCGCACCAGCCACTCGCCCAGCACCAGCGCCGCATACCACGGCAGCGCCGCGCGCCAGCCGTGCAGCAACCACATCACCAGGCCCAGCGCGGGGTCGGGATTCCACGGCGTGATGTTCAAGCCGTACAGCGGATCGATATAGGTGGCCCAGTCGAACAGCACGTACAGCACGATGAACAGCGGGGCAGACAGGTAACGCGAGTTCATACCGGCGGTTTTGTATCGCAATGTATCATTATGCATTGCCGCCATTCATTCTGCCTTGCTTTTTTCCCATTAGGGCAACCCTTATCCGTACTGCATCTCATCTATACAACACCCGGCTTCGCCGAGCACAGAATATTAAGGGTTATCCATAGATCTTTACACTAATTTACATTGCGTTACATGCAACGTACCATCGCGGCTCGCCTGCCAAGGCCCTTTTGGAAGAGTTCCGATGTCGCAGTCCGTCACCATCTGTTCCGGCGCAGCCAGATTCACCGGGTTGAAGTTCCTGCGCGAACGCCTCAAGCTGGCGCTACGCGCGCGGCTGCACCGCAGCGCCACCGCCGGCTGGCTGGCCCTGCTGAACTCGCATCCGATGTTCGCCGAGCTGGTCAAGGCGCAGCCGCGCCTGATCTACAAGATTTACCGCCCCTACCTGAGCAACACCGTCGACGCCGGCGGCCGCCTGGCCATGCTGGGCGCGCACTACCGCCACATCTTCCGCCACGGCCTCGGGCCGCTGACGCTGCAGGCGGCGCGCACGCCGGTGCCGCTGGCGCGGGTTGACGGCAAGAGCGGCCTGCCCTACCACGTGCAGCTGCGCGCCATCGACCCGATGGAGCGCGAAGGCGAACTGGTGCTGCAACTGCTGCAGGGCGAGGCGCTGGTGACCAGCTGCGCCTTCGCCTTCTTCGACGGCGAGCGCGGCATGGTGCTGGGCGTCGGCTGCCTGCAGGGGCCGAAGGCGAGCGCGGGCTGCAACTGATCAAGGACGCCACCCGCGAACTGCACGGCCTGCGGCCGAAGAACCTGATGCTCAAGCTGCTGGGCCAGATCGCCCACGACTACGGCTGCGTCGAACTGCGCCTGGTCGGCAACGCCAACCGCGCGGTGTGCGGCGCCACCCGCCAGGGCAAGGTGCACGCCGACTATGACGCGCTGTGGCTGGAGCTGGGCGCATCGCGGCGCGCCGACGGCGACTTCCAGCTGGCGAGCGAGCCGATCTGCGAGCCGGACCTGGCGGCGGTCGCCTCGAAAAAACGCTCGGAGGCGCGCAAGCGCCATGAGACGCTGTGCGAGCTGGCGCAGGCGATCGGCGTCAGCTTGCGGGCGCCGCGCATCGGCGCCGTGCCGGCGGAGGCGCCGCAGCTGGCGCCGCAGGAAGAGGACGCTGAGAAGTACGCCCTGGCATAAAAAATCTAGTACCATGGGCTTTTCGTCACAGGAGAAATACCATGCGTGTGGATATTTATTGCCGAGATGAAGCGCAAGGCAAGCATACCTATCTGGCCGTGCCTGAAGGCAAGCCGATTCCTGAAGAAGCCACCAATACCGACTGGCACGCCGAAGCCCAGCGTGTTGAAGTCGACGACGAGCGCGACGAGCTCCCCGCCTATCACATCGAACAGCCGCTGGCGCAGATTGGCGCCAAGGGATACGCCATTACCGGCGTTGGCGCGCAGTTCTGAGCGAGCCTGTCACCTGCGCAAGCCCTCCCGCGTCACTCCCGCGCAGGCGGGAGTCCATGGAACGCTGACGCGGCATGGCCTCCCGCCTGCGCGGGAGTGACGGCGATCTGCGCGAGCGGCGCTTAGTACTCCACCATTACCTCTTGCGCGCCCAGCACCTGCCGCAGCGCCAGCTGCAACTCGTCCGACGGCGCCACGCGCCACGCCTCGCCCAGCTGTAGCACGCAGCTGACGCCCTGCGGCTGAATCCGCGCCGATATCGGCAGGCCGTCGGCCTGGCGGAACGGCGCCAGCACCTCGGCCACCTTCTTCGCATCCACCGTGGTCGGCAGCGCCATGCCCAGCTGCTTGCCGTGCTTGACGCGCGAGCTGACGATGTCGAACACCTTCTCGGCCGAAATCCGCAGCCCGCCCGAGAAACGGTCCTCCGACACCTTGCCGATCACCGCCAGGAACTCATCCTCCTTGAACATGTGCTTGTGCTCCTCGAACACCTCGGCATACACGGTGACCTCGACCACCGCGCTCTTGTCGTCCAGCGTGACAATCAGCAGCTTGCCGCGCTGGGTCATCTGCGGCCGGATGCCGGTGATCACGCCGCACAGGATGCGCGGATCGCGCGACGGCTCCAGGTCCGCCAGCTTGGTGCGGGCGAAGCGCCGCGCTTCCGGCGCGAACGAGTCGAACATGTGGCCGGACAGGTAGAAGCCCAGCGCGATCTTTTCTTCGGCCAGCTTCTGGCGGTCGGTGAACGGCGCCGCCTTGACGTAATCCGGCGGCGGCTCGAGGTCGGAATCGTCGCCGCCGAACAGGCTG